>NZ_CP015318.1:60000-4860000 GCF_001686985.1 Mesorhizobium amorphae CCNWGS0123
ACGACAATGCCGGCCAGCCGGCGACCGCCGCCGCCGCCGGTCAGATCTATGGCGCCAAGGTCGAAAGCGAGATGAGCCTGAAGACGATCGATTTCCCGATCGAGACGGCATCCTTCGACGAAAAGAGCGACCTCTCCGCCGACGAGGTGGAAAAGGTCGTGCGCGAGGCCGGCACGGACCTCAGCGACGGCGCCATTCAGGTGGCCTCGCTGCATTATGTCGACCCGCAGCGGTTCGGCGACGCCTTCGCCGAATCGATGGCCGGGTCCTATGACGTCAAGATCGTGCCGGAGAATGTCTCGGTGTCGCCGCGGGTCGTCGCTGACGATCAGACGCCGGCATTCGCCGAGGAAATCATCCCCTTCACCAAGGATCTCGACATCACAGAGGCCTTCGCTGATTCGGGCTATACCGGCCCGGACGCCACCGGCATGGCCGAGGCGGTCGGCAAGCTCTTGAACGCGCCGGCGCTGAAGGCCGGAACCGTGCTGCGCGTCGGGCTCGAGATCCATGGCGATGCGGCCAAGGTGGTTCGCACCAGCGTTTACGACCGGACCCAGCACATCGTCACCATCGCGCTCGACGATCGCGGCCAGTATGTGCCGGCGCAGGAGCCAGAGCCCAATCCCGAATTGCTGACGGCATTCGACGATTCGCCGCCGGTGGTGGTGCGCGGCAACCTGCCGAACGTCTATGACGGCATCTACCGTGCGGCCTATTCCTACGGCATGTCGAAAAAGCTGACCCAGCAACTGGTGCGGCTGCTGGCTTCCGGCGTCGACTTCCAGTCACGGCTGAGCCCCGCGGACCGTATCGACGTCCTGTTTTCGCAACCGGACGGCGACGACCAGGCTTCCGACGAATCCCAACTGCTCTACGTCTCGGCGACCTTCGGTGGGCAGACGCGCAATTTCTATCGCTTCCAGATGCAGGATGGCAGCAGCGACTATTTCGACGAGGACGGCTCGAGCGCCCAGCAGTTCCTGTTGCGAAATCCGCTGCCGGCCGGGAAATTCCGCTCCGGCTTCGGCGCGCGCCGCCACCCGATCCTCGGCTATGTCCGTATGCATACCGGCGTCGACTGGGCAGCCCCGATCGGCACGCCGATCATCGCCGCCGGCAACGGCGTCATCGAGAAGGCCGGCTGGGCCGGTGGCTACGGCAAGCAGATCATCATCCGCCATGCCAATGGCTACGAGACGTCCTACAATCACCAGAGCGCCTTTGCCAAAGGCATGGAGCCGGGCGCCCATGTCCGCCAGGGCCAGACCATCGGCTTTCTCGGTCAGACCGGCCTCGCCACCGGCCCGCATCTTCATTACGAGCTGATCGTCAACGGCACCAAGGTCGACCCGATGCGTGTCCGCCTGCCGGTCGGCAAGGTGCTGAAAGGCGATGACTTGGTTGCGTTCAAGCGTGAACGCGAGCGCATCGACGACCTGCTCAAGCAGGAAGACAACAATCCGCTGAAGGTCGCCAGCGCCAAGGTCGAAGGGTAGACCTGCGTTCCGAATCAGTTGCGCGCCGAATCAGTCCGGCGAATCATCCGTGCCGCGCGACCATGGCAGTGCCCGTCCCGAAACAGTCATCCAGGCAATGACCGCCGATAGCAGGCAAAGCAGCGCGGTGACCCAGGCGACGGCCGCGAAGGCCGCGTCGCTGGCGGCGAGCCTGGTTGCATCGAGTTCGGGCGGCAGCCCTGCCAATGCCGGTTCGCCGAAACCCGGAATGCCCGGCCTGACGCCGGTGTCCAACATCGTCGAGTAGACCCAGGCCGCGAGCGACCCCATCGCCGCCACCGCGATCAGGCCACCGATGCGCGAGACGGCGTTGTTGATTCCCGAGGCGGCACCGGTGTCCTTGTCCTCGACCGCCGTCATGATCGCGGTCGATAGCGGCGACACGACCAGCGCCATGCCGAGCCCCATCAGCGCCATCAGCGGAAACACGCCGGTCCAGAAATTGTGGATCCCGGCATGGGCGAGCAGCGCAAGCCCGGCAAAGGCGAAGGCAACGACCACACTGCCGCCGGCGATCGGAAAGCGCGGCCCGATTCGGTCGGACCACTGGCCGACCGGCCCCGACAGCAGCGCGATCGACGCCGACAGCGGCAGGAAGATGAAGCCGACCTCGGCCGTGCTCAGCCCCCAGCCGGCGATCAGCAGCATCGGCAGGTAGAACAGATTGGCCGACAGCGCGAAATAGAGGAAGAAGGTCGCGACATTGGCGCCGGCGAAGGCGCCGATGCGAAACAGTTTGAGATCGATCATTGGCTCGCGCTGCCGCAGTTCGAAGGCGATGAAGACGACAAGCAGAACGGCGCCGGCGGCAATGCTTGGACCAGACATGTGGCCGCTGCCTTCGGCGCTCATCGAGGTCAGCCCGTAGGCCAGCGATCCGAAGGCCAGCGTTGCCAGTGCTGCACCGCCGAGATCGAGGCTTCGCTTTTCCGTCGGCTCATCGGCCGGAACCTTGGTCAGGAGAAGATAGATCGAGAGCAGTCCGAGCGGCAGGTTGATGGCAAAGATCGCCCGCCAGATCCAGTCGCCGAAGGTCGACAGCACCAGCCCGCCCAGCACCGGGCCAAGCGCCGTCGTCAGTGCCGAGGCCGCCGCCCAGATGCCGATCGCCTGGCCGCGCTCCTTTTTCGGATAGGCCTTGGCGATGATGGCGAGACTGCCCGGCACCATGATCGCGGCGCCGATGCCTTGCAGGGCGCGAAACGCAATCAGCACGCCGGCATTGGGCGCCACCGCGCAGGCGAGAGACGCGGCAATGAACAGGGCAATGCCGACGACGAAGGCGAGCCGGAGGCCGAATCGGTCGCCCGCAGCACCTCCGGCAAGAATCAGCGCCGAAAGCGTCAGCGCATAGGCGTTGGAAATCCATTGCGCCTCGGCGAGACTGGCACCAAGATCGACGCGTATCGCCGGGGTGGCGATGGCCAGGATCGAGCCGTCGATGAAGCCGAGCGCCGACGCCAGGATCGCCGCGATCAGCACGAACCTGCGCCGCGTCTGCGGACAGAACGTGGCGTTCGCGCGCGGCGCGGTCGATACAGAATCAGCGGTCGCTTCATTCGTGCTTGGCATGGATGCCTGCTTAGCCGTCCGACGCACTGGCAACAACGAGCCACAGGATCGCTGTTCTTGAAACCAGATTGCACTGGCCGTATGGCGAGGCGGGCTTCGTCATCCATGGCCGTCGCGAACGCGTCGCTCCAGGGCGAGCGTGCGCTTGGTGATGTCGTCCAACTCGAAACCTTGCGAGACCATGAAGGCTCCGGATCCGGTGTCCGGATCGACGGTAAGGCGGTGGGTTTCCTTCAGGTGATGGCGAAGCCAGGCTTTCTGTTCCGCTTGCAGCCTTGCGCGTCTTGCACCGCTTTCGCGATGCAGCAGCGTCTGATAGGCGGCATTCAACCTGGCATCCCACTTGTCGATTTCAACCTTCCCGCAGTCCAGCATTTCTTCCGAAACACCGTTTGTGCGATCGACGCATGCCGCCATCTCGTCGTCCGACTGCGCATTTGCGGATTGGCCAAGCATCAAAAGCAGGCCGGCAAGAGCATATTTCGCGGTCATTGTGCCACCTGCTTTGCAATGTGACGCTTGATAGCGGATCGTGACAGTAAGCCCTGAACGTCGAAGTGGCGATCAGCAGCGGCACGGCGCATTCTGCTGGCGATTCGCCGTCCTACACCACCGCGCCACGCAGCTCACTGCTGCGCAACATCATCGGCTGAGGACCCGCCGACGAACTCGACGGTAACCCCCGGCGACACCAGCTTGGCCAGTTCACGCGCGTCCCAGTTGGTCAGGCGCACACAGCCATGGCTCTCGGTCTTGCCTATCTTCGACGGATCGGGCGTGCCGTGGATGCCGTAGGTCGGCTTGTCCAGCGCGATCCACACCGAGCCGACCGGGCCGTTCGGGCCTGGCGGGATGGTCAGGATCTTGTCGTTCTGCCCCTGCTTGAAATTGATGCTCGGATTGTAGGTGTAGTTGGGGTCGAGCGCGACCCGCGATACCGTGTGGATGCCGGAGGGTGACGGCGTGTCCGAAGAACCGATCGTGGCCGGATAGGCCGCCACCAGCTTGCCTCCAGCGTCATAGGCAAACACTTCTTTCTTGCCCTTGTCGGCAACGATGCGGGCAACCGGGGTCGACACCAGCCTGCCGAAATTGGCAACCTTGATAATGGTGCCGGGGCGGTTGAAGTTGGCCTCCGGATTGAGCGCCTTGAAATAATTCTCGTCCATGTGGAAGCGCTCCGCCAGCGCTTCGGTCACCGAAGTGTAGCCCATGCGGTCGAGCTGCGCCTTCTGGCTGTAGTCTTCCGGTATCGAGGCGACATAGGGACCGGCCGCGTCCTCGGCCGTGATCGTGTAGTTTGCGAAGGCATCGCCGCCGGATTGCGCGAGCGCTGCCTGGATGCCGACCGCATCGGTCGACTTGAGATTGCTGCCGGTGATCTCGTTGTAGGCGGCTACAGCCTTATCGACATTGGAGCCGAATCGCCCGTCGATGACGCCGGGCGAGGCGCCGGCACGATCGAGCAGGACCTGCAAGGCCGCCACATCCTGACGTGTGCCGAGCGAAAGCGACGGATCGACGACTGTCTTGCCGTCAACCTTCGGCGGCAGCGCTGCCTCGTCGCCCGGTGCCGCCGGCTGGAGCGGATCTATCGAAGCCTCGTCGAGCGGCTGGCGCTTGATGCCGTCCGGTTGATCAGGCTGGGGCTCGTCCGGATAAGTGTTGCCGTAGGTCCCCTCGTCCCGGGGCGCGTCCGGAAAGACCTGATCCGAATTGTCGCCATAGGGATCGTTTTCGTCGACCGGCGGCGGGATGACCGTGCCTTCCTCTTCCAGCTGCTTGCGGCGAAAGCGGGCCATGTCCTCGGGATCGTCGAGATAGTAGCGGTCCTCGTCCTCGACCGGCGCGCGCCCGAGCTGCTGCATCCGCAACTGGCGGCGCAGCGCACGGCGGTCGAGCCTGGTCTGCGGCGGCTGGATGGCGATGACCTTGCCGGTATCGGCATCGACGATGACGCGGTTGCCCCTGGCGTCGTAATAGACGTCGAGATTGCCGTCCTGGGCGAGAAGGATCCCGCCGGAATTGGCGGCGCGGGTTCGTGCTCCTTCCTCACCCGGCGCGGCGAACACGCCGGAAGACACCAGTCCGGCGGCGAGTGCCGAAAGGCAGAAGATGGTGCGCAGCATTGTAGCCAAACTCTCCGGTCCGTAATTGCCGCCGCCCGGCACAGTCCCTTTACGGCGAACCCCTTCGCCAGCAAACCATTTACCAAGCTTAAGGTTCCAATATGAACCGGGCATGAAGATGGCGGATTTCCGGCGGCTAAACCATGATCCCGAGCCGAAGGTCAGCGCAGCAAAAAGTGGAATCCGGTTTTCGGAAAAGATCATGGTCGAGGGGAAAGAGGCAGGCCAAGTTCCTTGCGTGCCTGTTTCGTCAGCTTGAGGACGACGAGGCGATGGCTCTCGCCGACATAGTCCTTCAGCGCGGCATCATCCATGCTCTGGCTTGTCTGACGCTGGATCCATTTCATGCCGCGCGAGGCGAGGTAGGGCGCCGGCCGAAGGCCCGGCTGCTCCTTCAGCACGTCATAGGCGATTTCAGAGCATTTGAAGGTGACGAAAAGCTGCCCGCCATCGTTCCAGCCGCCGATCGCAAAGACCTTGCCGCCGACCTTCCAGACATGGGCGCCGCCCCACTGGACGACATGGGTCGTCTGCGGCAGCGAGGCGCAGAAGCCGTTGTAGTCGTCCAGCGTCATCCGTGCCTCATTGTTTCAAACAGGAAAGAGCGGCCAAGCACGCTTCGCCGCTCCGGGTAAGGCAAAACGGCTCAGGCCGCCGCCTCGGTCGCGACGACCGTAGGCTTCGATCGAAAATTCAACCGATCGGAACCGGCGGTGACCTTGACCGTCGAGCCGTCGAGGATCTCGCCGAGCAAGATCCTTTCCGCCAGCGGGTCCTGCAGTTCCTTCTGCATCACCCGCTTCAGCGGCCGCGCGCCATAGGCCGGGTCGTAACCCTTGGCCGCCAGCCAGTCGATCGCCTCCTGGTCCAGCGCCAGCGTGATCTTGCGATCGACGAGCAGGTTCTCCAGCCGCTTGAGCTGGATCTCGACGATGCGGCCCATATCCTGCCGACGCAGCCGGTGGAACAGGATCACTTCGTCGACGCGGTTGAGGAATTCCGGCCGGAACGACGCCCTGACGACGCCCATCACCTCGTCGCGCACGGCATCGACATCCTGATCCTCGCCGAGGCTGACCAGATATTCGGCGCCGAGGTTCGACGTCATGATGATCAGCGTGTTGCGGAAATCGACCGTGCGGCCCTGCCCGTCGGTGAGCCGCCCGTCGTCGAGCACCTGCAACAGCACGTTGAACACGTCCGGATGCGCCTTCTCGATCTCATCGAACAGCACGACCTGATAGGGCCGGCGCCGCACCGCTTCTGTCAGCGCGCCGCCTTCCTCATAGCCGACATAGCCGGGAGGTGCGCCGATCAGCCGGGCGACCGAATGCTTTTCCATGAACTCCGACATGTCGATGCGCACCATGGCGCTCTCGTCGTCGAACAGGAAGTTCGCCAGCGCCTTGGTCAGCTCGGTCTTGCCGACGCCGGTCGGACCGAGGAACATGAACGAGCCGATCGGCCGGTTCGGGTCCTGCAGGCCCGCGCGAGCCCGGCGCACGGCTTTCGACACGGCCTGCACCGCCTCGCCCTGGCCGACGACACGCTTGCCGATCTCGTCTTCCATGCGCAGCAGCTTGTCGCGCTCGCCTTCCAGCATCTTGTCGACCGGAATGCCGGTCCAGCGCGACACGATATGGGCGACGTGATCAGGGGTGACCACCTCTTCGACCATGCCGACCTTGCCGTCCTGCGCCTCAGCCTCCTTCAGCTTCTTTTCCAGCTCGGGGATGCGGCCATAGGCAAGCTCGCCGGCGCGCTGGAACTCGCCCTTGCGCTGGGCGATGGCCAGTTCGTTGCGCGCCTCGTCGAGCTGCTTCTTGAGATCGGCGGCCAGCCCGAGTTTCTGTTTCTCGGCCTGCCACTTCGAGGTCAGCCCGGTCGATTCCTCTTCCAGCTCGGCGAGCTCTTTTTCGAGACGGGCGAGCCGGTCCTTGGACGCATCGTCCTTCTCGACCTTGAGCGCTTCGCGCTCGATCTTGAGCTGCATGATGCGGCGGTCGACCTCGTCCAGCGCCTCGGGCTTGGAATCGACCTGCATCCTCAATCGCGACGCGGCCTCGTCGACAAGATCGATCGCCTTGTCCGGCAGGAAGCGGTCGGCGATGTAGCGGTTCGACAGCGTCGCCGCGGCAACCAGCGCCGAATCGGAGATGCGCACCTTGTGGTGCTGCTCGTATTTCTCCTTCAGGCCGCGCAGGATCGAGACGGTGTCCTCGACCGTCGGCTCGTTGACGAACACCGGTTGGAAACGGCGGGCAAGGGCGGCGTCCTTCTCGACATGCTTGCGGTACTCGTCGAGCGTGGTCGCGCCGACGCAGTGCAGTTCGCCACGCGCCAGCGCCGGCTTCAGCAGGTTCGACGCATCCATCGCCCCGTCGGCCTTGCCGGCACCGACCAGCGTGTGCATCTCGTCGATGAACAGGATGATGCCGCCGGCGGCAGCGGTCACCTCGTTGAGCACAGCCTTCAGCCGCTCCTCGAACTCGCCGCGATACTTGGCGCCGGCAATCAGCGCGCCCATGTCGAGCGCCATCAATTGCTTGTCCTTCAGCGATTCCGGCACGTCGCCATTGACGATGCGCAGCGCCAGCCCTTCGGCGATCGCCGTCTTGCCGACGCCGGGCTCGCCGATCAGCACCGGATTGTTCTTGGTTCGGCGCGACAGCACCTGGATGGTGCGCCTGATCTCGTCGTCGCGGCCGATGACCGGATCGAGCTTGCCGGCGCGGGCATCGGCCGTCAGGTCGCGCGCGTACTTCTTCAGCGCATCGTAGCCCTGCTCGGCGCTCGCCGAATCGGCTGTGCGGCCTTTGCGGACCTCGTTGATGACCTGGTTCAGCGCCTGCGCGGTGACGCCCGCCTTGCTCAGAATCTCGGCGCTCTTGGCCGACTTCTCCATGGCCAGCGCCTGCAGCAGCCGCTCGACCGTGACGAAGCTGTCGCCGGCCTTCTTGGCCAGATCTTCGGCGGTCGAGAACACCTTGGCCAAAGGCTGCGCCAGATAGAGCTGGCCATTGCCGCCTTCCACCTTGGGCATTGCATCGAGCGCCGATTCGACGCCGAGCTTGACATCGCGGACATTGCCGCCGGCGCGCTCGATCAGCGACGCGGCCAAGCCCTCATCGTCATCGACGAGCACTTTCAGCATATGTTCGGGGGTGAATTGCTGGTGATTGCGCGAGAGCGCCATAGTCTGCGCGGACTGGATGAAACCACGCACGCGCTCTGAGTATTTCTCAAGGTTCATATCTGTCTCCTTCCATCACCGGCCCGCTTTGCGGCACCGGATCAGATTGCGGTGACGGAGCCGCTCCTTCGAGCCGGATCCTGTTCAGGCGAGATATGGTGCAGGGGCAATGGGCACTCAAGACGTCCAGATGACTGGGAACGCATATTATTCCACGGGCGTGTAAACAAAAACGGCGGAGATTTCTCTCCGCCGTTCAATGGCCTGAAAGCCCTGTTCGAGCTGGATTCGATCAGTTGTCGACGTCGACGATGACCGGGTCGTTGGTGTTACCTTCGGCCGGCGCGGCATTCACCTCATCGCCACCGGCATTGTCGCTGCCGCCATCGGTCTGATTGTCCGCCTGGTCGGCAGTTGTGCGCGGACGGCGCGGGCGCCGCGGACGGCGTGCGCCACTGTCGGCGGCGGCTTCGTTGCGCTCCGCCTGAGCGGCAAGACCGGCCGGCGAAAAATTGTCGAACAACGGCGCGGTCTCGGCCGAAAAAGTCGGCTCTGCCGACGCGGTGAAAGTAGGTTCAGCCTGGGGCACGAAACCAGTTTCGGCCTGGGGCACGAAGCTCGTTTCGGCCTGGGACACGCCTTCCGCCTGCACCGGCGTCTCGCTGGACCGGTTCTGGTCGAAGCGCTGGCCGCCCTGTTCGCCGCGCGAATTATGGTCGCCGCGCTGGCCATTCTGGCCATAGCCGCCATTGGGGCGGCGGTCGCGGTGGCGCCCGCCATTGTCGCGACCGTTGTTGTCGCGGTTGTTGCGATTGTCGCGGCCGCTTTCCTGGTTGAAAGCCACTTCGGCCGGCGTGCCCTCGATCACTGGCTGTGGGCCGGCGCCGTGGCTTGCCGCCTGATTGTCGCTGACATTGCTGCCGCTGTTGCCGGCATTGTCGAACTCGTCGCGATCTTCGTCGCCGTCGTCGTCGAAGTCGTCGCGGTTCTGCTGGACGTTCTGGATCGGCATCTGTGCCTGGGCGGCGGCAATGATGCGATTGTAGTGTTCGGCGTGCTGGAGATAGTTCTCCGCCATCACCCGGTCGCCGGAGCTTTGCGCGTCACGGGCGAGTGTGGCGTATTTCTCGGCGATCTGCTGAGCCGATCCGCGGATCTTCACATCCGGGCCGTTGCTCTCGTAGTTGCGCGTCAGGGGATTGGGACCCTTGCGGTTGTTGTTGTTATTATTATTGCCACCGCCGCCGCCATTGTTGTTGCGACCGCGCATGCGCCTGTTCTGCTGTTGTGGCCTCATTCGACTCTCTTCAGTGTGAAATTTTCGAAAACTCTTCACGAACGGAGGCGCTCATGCAGCCAGCCGTTTCGTTTCTTCACCGGCGTTCGCCCGCATCAATTGCGTTGGCGCCACGTGCCATCCTGTTCCGGTTACATCACTTGCCGGACGATTCCCGCACGAAGCTTGGGCGTCGTTTGCGCAAGAAGGCAGCTATTTCCAAGGAAAACCGAATCGCTAAGAGCACTGCCTGCTTCGTCTCATCCGGTTAAGGCGACCCTAGCCGCATTCCCCGGCATTGCCAAGCCCTTTTTGCACTGCATCAGGGCTTTGTCCGTTCAAACACCAGAACCCTGTCGTTTCCACCAAGGTCACGAAACGCCCCGGCCAGACTGTAGCCGGCTGTCGCGAACATCGCCGTAACCGCATTGCGTTGCGTGTGACCGATCTCGACCGCAACCCTGCCTTGAACTTCCAGAAACCTTGCCGCCTCCGCGGCGATGATCCTGTAGGGGCCAAGACCGTCCGCGCCACCATCCAGGGCCAGATGCGGATCGAAATCGCGGACCTCGTCCTGCAGATTTCCAATGTCTTGGCTTGGTATATAGGGCGGGTTTGCGGCAATTACATGGTACCGGCCCGAAACTTTTGCGAACCAGTCGGACTGCAGCGTCTCGAACCGGCCGGCAAATCCCAACTTCTGGGCATTGCGCCTGGCGGTTGCCAGGGCCTCTTCCGAGAGGTCGACGCCGGTGGCGACCGCACCGGGAACGGCGCTGAGCAATGCCAGCGCGATGGCGCCGGTACCGGTGCCGAGATCGAGAATGCGGCATTCGCCCTGCCGAACCACCGTCGCCCTGACAAAGGGCAGAACCGCCTCGACCAGCGTTTCCGTGTCCGGCCGCGGCTCCAGCGTGTCCGGCGAAAGCTCGAAGCGCAGGCCGTAGAACTCGCGGTAACCGAGGATGCGATGCACCGGTTCGCCCGCGGCACGCCGGTTCAGAGCAGTATCGATTGCGGCCATTGTATTCGCCTCGACGACTAGCTGGGATTCGGCGATGGCCTGGGTGCGGGTCGTGCCCGAAAAATGCTCGACGATCAGCCTGGCGTCCAGCGCCGGGTCGGCCATGCCGGCGGCGGCAAGACGGTCGCGCGCCGCCCGCAGCAGCGGCCCGAGCGTCCCGGGCAAACTGTCAGCCATCGACGCCCATATCGGCGAGCAGCTTCGACTGGTGATCGGCGATCAGCGCGTCGATGACCTCGTCAAGCTCGCCCATCATCACCCGCTCGAGCTTGTAGAGCGTCAGGTTGATGCGATGGTCGGTGAGACGCCCTTGCGGGAAATTGTAGGTGCGGATGCGTTCCGACCTGTCACCAGAGCCGACTTGCGACTTGCGTGATTCGGAGCGTTCCTCGTCCGCCTTGCCGCGTTCGAGATCGTAAAGCCTGGCCCGCAGGATCTGCATGGCGCGCGCCCGGTTCTGGTGCTGCGACTTTTCCGCCTGCACCACCATGATGCCGGTCGGCAGATGGGTGATGCGCACCGCCGAATCGGTGGTGTTGACGTGCTGGCCGCCGGAGCCCGAGGCGCGCATCGTGTCGATGCGGATGTCTTCGGCGCGAATCTCGATATCGACCTCTTCGGCTTCCGGCAGCACGGCAACGGTTGCCGCCGAAGTGTGGATGCGCCCGCCGGCCTCGGTCGCCGGCACGCGCTGCACGCGGTGTACGCCGGACTCGAATTTCAGATGCGCGAACACGCCCTTGCCCGACACGGTGGCGATGATTTCCTTGTAGCCGCCGACCTCGCCGTCGCTGGCCGAGGCCACTTCGAAACGCCAGCCGCGCGATGCCGCGTAGCGCTCGTACATGCGAAACAGGTCGCCGGCGAACAGCGCTGCCTCGTCGCCGCCGGTGCCGGCGCGGATTTCGAGGATGGCGTTCTTCTCGTCGGCGGCGTCCTTGGGCAAAAGCAGGATCTGGATGTCCTTCTGCAGCGCCTCGATGCGCTCCTTGACCTCGGGCAGGTCGGCCTCTGCCAATGCCCGCATCTCGGCGTCGGTGCCCTTGTCGGCGAGCATCGCCTCCAGGTCGGCCTGTTCGTGCTCGGCCGCGCGTAGCGCCCTGATCCTGGCCACCATCTCCTGGATGTCGGCATATTCGGACGCCATGCGGACATAGGCATCCGCCGCCGGCCCGGCCGACATCTGCGCTTCGAGCATGTCGAAACGCTTGACGACTTGATCCATACGGTCGCGGGGCAGGTTGATCATGGCGGATGCTATAGCGGGATAGAGCGGTCGTCGGCAAAGGCCTGCAGCAACGCCCGCATCGGCAGGCCGTGAGCGGGCGCCATGAGATTGTCGTCGAAGAAGGCCTGCAGCTCGTCCAGCGGCAGTTCGGTCAGCATCGCCTTGACCGGGCCGATCGAGGCCGGCGACATCGAGATCGAGCGGTAGCCGAGGCCGATCAGCGCCATCGCGGATATGGGTTTGCCGGCCAGTTCGCCGCAGAGCGTCACCGGCGTGTGGTTGCGCGCACCGGCGTCGGCGATCTGCTTCAGCACCCGCAGGAACGGCGTCGACAGCGTGTCGAAGCGGTCGGACAATTGCGTGTTGCCGCGATCGACCGCCATGACGAACTGGAACAGATCGTTGGAGCCGACCGAGACGAAGTCGACCGCCTTCATCAGCTCGTCGAGCTGGAACAGCAGCGACGGCACTTCCAGCATGGCGCCGAGCTTGAGGCTGGTCGGCAGGTGATGGGCGAAGCGTGACAGATGCCGCACCTCGCGGTCGATGATCTCGCGCGCCTGCGAGATCTCGCCGAGTTCCGTCACCATCGGCAGCATCAGCTTCAGTTCGCGTCCGCCGGACGCCTTCAGCAGGGCGCGGATCTGCGTCCTGAGCAGGCCGGGACGGTCGAGCGTCAGCCGGATCGCCCGCCAGCCGAGCGCCGGGTTCTCTTCCTGGATCGCGCCCTTGAAGTAGGGCAGCACCTTGTCGCCACCGATATCGATGGTGCGGAAGGTCACCGGCTTGCCGCGCGCCGCGTCGAGCACGTCGCGATAGAGCCGCTCCTGCGCCTCGGCGCGCGGGAAGGTCGAGGCGACCATGAACTGCAGTTCGGTGCGGAACAGGCCAATGCCGGCCGCGCCCGCCTCGGCGAGCTGCGGCAAGTCGACCGCCAAGCCGGCATTCATCAGCAAATCGACCTGGACGCCGTCCTTGGTCATCGACGGCTTCTTGCGCAGTTCCCGGTAGACTTCCTGCCGGCGCGCCCGGAAGCGGACCTTTTCGGCATAGGCGGCTTCGAGGTCTGGCTGTGGCCGCAGGTGGATAATGCCTTCCTCGCCGTCGACGATGATGGCGTCGCCGTTTTCCGCCATGGAAACGGCGCCCTTCATCTGGCCGGCGACCGGGATGCCCATGGCGCGCGCCACGATGACGACATGGCTGGTCGCGGCACCATCTTCCAGCACCACGCCGCGCAGCTTGTCGCGGGGATAATCGAGCAGTTCGGCAGCCCCCATCGAGCGGGCGACGATGATGGCGTCCTTCGGCAGCGAAGCCGCGACATCCTCCGGTCCGCGCCCCATCAGCTGTCGCAGCAGCCGGTTGGCGAGGTCGTCGAAATCGCTCATCCGCTCGCGCAGATAAGGGTCGGTCATGTGCAGCATGCGGGCGCGCATGTCGCTCTGCACCTTTTCGACAGCCGCTTCCGCCGTCAGGCCATTGCGGATCGCCTCTTCCAGCCGGCGCACCCAGCCGCTGTCGTTGGCGAACATGCGATAGGCTTCGAGCACCTCGCGATGCTCGCCCTCGAAGGCGACCTCGCGGCGCTCCAGCATGTCGTCGATGGAGAGCCTGAGCGAGCCGAGCGAGGCCTGCAGCCGGCGCACTTCCTCCTCGCTATCCTCGTTGAACAGATTGGTGACGACGATGCGCGGCTCGTGCAGCACGACGTGGCCGAGCCCGACGCCTTCGTTGAAGGAAAGGCCGGTGAAGCTGACCGGACGGCGCAGGTCGAGTTCGAGTCCCGGCCGGGTGAGCCGGGCGAGGTCGCCCGTGGCGATCATCTCGGCGATCACCATCGCCGTGGTTTCCAGCGCCTCGACCTCGTCGTCGCGGTAGTGACGCATGGTCTTGTTCTGCACCACGAGAACGCCGAGCGTGCGCCCTGCCCGCAGCACCGGCACGCCGAGGAAGGAATTGTAGATCTCCTCCCCGGTCTCCGGCAGGTAGGCGAAGGCCGGATGTTCCTGCGCGTTGGAGAGGTTGAGCGGCCGCGCGCTGGCCGCGATGGTGCCGACCAGGCCTTGCCCGAGCCTGAGCTGCGCCAGATGGACGGCGTTCGGGTTCAGACCCTCGGTGGCGTAGAGCTCGAGCACCGAATCGGCGCGCAGCACATAGAGCGAGCAGACTTCGGCGACCATGTTGGAGGCGATGTCGCGCACGATCCGGTCGAGCCGCTCCTGCGGCTCCAGCGGCTCTTGCATGAGCTCGCGGAGCCGTTTCAGCAGAACGCGCGGGCCACTGGCCGTATCACGCATCGCGGCTTCTTCTCCAATAGAGTCCTTGCCGGCGCAGTTTCAGCTGTGCCCGGCACTCACGCAACAACTGATTCAGTCTTGCTATTGCTTATCCAGACCGTAGACGGAATGCAAAGTGCGAACCGCAAGTTCGGTATACGGACCGTCGATCAGTATCGAAATCTTGATCTCGGAGGTGGTGATGGCCCGAATATTGATCGCCTTGTCGGCCAGCGCCTTGAAGGCAGTGGCGGCGACGCCGGCATGGCTGCGCATGCCGATGCCGATGACCGAGACCTTCGACATGCCGGCTTCCGACTGCACGACGTCGTAGCCGATCGTCGCCTTCAGGCGCTCCAGCACGGCAAGCGCCTTGTCGACGTCGCCGGACGGCACGGTGAAGGTCATATCGGTGAACTTGCCGTCCTCGGAAATGTTCTGGACGATCATGTCGACATTGATGTTGGCCTCGGCCAGCGGCCCGAAAATACCGGCGGCAACGCCGGGGCGGTCGCCGACGCGGCGCAGCGAAATCTGCGCCTCGTCCTTGGCGTAGGCAATTCCGGTGACGACCTGCTGTTCCACGATCTCTTCCTCGTCGCAAATAAGCGTTCCGGGCGGATTGAGCAAATCCCCCATTCCGGGCGCGTCGGGATCGTCGAAGGACGACCGCACGAAGGTACGCACCCTGTGCACCATGGCAAGCTCGACCGAGCGCACCTGCAGCACCTTGGCGCCGAGCGAGGCCATTTCGAGCATTTCCTCAAAGGAAATCTTGGCCAGCCGGCGCGCCTTCGGCTCGATGCGCGGATCGGTCGTGTAGACGCCATCGACATCGGTGTAGATGTCGCAGCGGTCGGCCTTCACCGCCGCCGCGATGGCGACGGCGCTTGTGTCGGAGCCGCCACGGCCGAGCGTGGCGATGCGGTTGTCGGGCCCGATGCCCTGGAAACCGGCGACCACCGCCACCTGGCCCTCGCCGAAGCGCTTGACCAGGAACGCGCCGTCGATGTCCAAAATGCGCGCCGCGCCATGCGCATTGTCGGTCTTGATCGGGATCTGCCAGCCCTGCCAGGAGCGGGCATGCACGCCCATGTTCTGCAGCGTGATCGCCAACAGGCCGGCGGTCACCTGTTCGCCGGAAGCGACGACAGCGTCATATTCGCGCGCGTCATGCATCGGCGAGGCTTCGCGCGTCCAGCCGACAAGCTCATTGGTCTTGCCGGCCATCGCCGAAACCACGACCGCGACCTCATGGCCGGCGTCGACCTCGCGTTTGACGTGACGCGCCACATTGCGGATGCGGGCGATGTCGGCGACGGAGGTTCCGCCGAATTTCATCACGATGCGCGCCATGGAAGCGAAATGCCTTTGACTGAAGCCGGCCTGTGGCCGAATGCGGAAAGAAGCGCCCGGCTTATGCCGGCCGCTGAATGCGCGGCCTCCTTAGCCAAAACAGCAAAGCTTCGCAAGCGACGGGGGAAAGAACGGCCTGGCCGCAATGGCAGTCCTCCTGACAGCTTTTTCATCGGCCTGCCCTGCGGTAAGACAAACAGGAACCTCGAACCGCGAAAATGCCGCCTTGACTTTCTCTGCCCGGCACCCGACTTCCTAGCGTCCGAGGAGACCCGCCCTATGCCAGAGCCCCGACGATCGACGATCGATGCCGGAGAAGTGGAACGCTTCTCGGCACTTGCCGCCGAATGGTGGAACCCGAACGGCAAGTTCCGTCCGCTGCATAAATTCAACCCGGTGCGGCTTTCCTACATCCGCGACCAGGTGGCGGCGCGCTTCGGCCGCGACCCGCGTGCGGCGAGGCCCTTCGAAGGCCTGCGCTTCCTCGACATAGGCTGCGGCGGCGGACTTCTGTGCGAGCCGATGGCGCGGCTCGGCGCCGAAGTGGTCGGCGCCGATGCTTCCGCCACCAACATCGAAGTTGCGAAATTGCACGCGGCCGAGGTCGGCGTCAGCGTCGACTACCGCGCCACGACCGCCGAGGACCTGGCCGACGCCGGCGAGACATTCGACGTCATCCTCAACATGGAAGTGGTGGAGCATGTCGCCGATATCGACCTGTTCGTGGCCAAATGCGGCCAGATGGTCAAGCCGGGCGGCATCATGTTCGTGGCCACCATCAACCGCACGCTGAAGGCGCTCGGCCTTGCCATCATCGGCGCCGAATACGTGCTGCGCTGGCTGCCGCGCGGCACCCACCAGTTCGGCAAGCTGGTTCGCCCGGAAGAGCTGGAAAAGGCACTTGGCACCGCCGGCATGAGCGTCATCGACCGCACCGGCGTCGTCTACCATCCACTCGCCGACCGCTGGCAGCGATCGAAGGACATGGACGTCAACTACATGGTGCTGGCGGAAAAGGGCTCGGTCTGAACCGGCTCACGCCGGCTGACTTTGCGCCTTCGGGCTGGTCTGGCTCTGCGCCTTGGTGGTGATGAAGACGCCGGCGGTGATGATGACCGCACCGGCCCAGGTCAGCAGCTGGTAGTGTTCGCCGAGGAAGATCGTTCCGGCAAACAGGCCGACCGCCGCCGCCACATAGCCGATCTGGCTGAGATAGACCGGGCCGCCGACCGCCTGCAGTCGGAAGAAGAAGACAAACATCGCCGAGGCCGACGCCATTTGGCCGGCGGCCACCAGCGACACGCCGCCAAGCGGGGCGAAGGCCTTGACGCCGAACAGGGCGAGAATCCCGGCAAGCAGCAGCGTGGCCGAGGCCAGATGGCTGCCGACAGCGAGCTCGATCGGACCGGTGCCTTCGGGCCAGTCGACGGTGCGGTAGATGTTGCCGGCGGCAAGGCTGACCGGGATGAGCAGCCCGACCGCCACCCAGAAGAACTCGGCCGGCTGGCCAGCCTCGCCGCGCGTCACGGCGACCATCACCGCGCCGACGAAGCCGACGGCAATGCCGGCGACACCAAGCATGTTGGGTCGCCTGACACCGAGCAGGATCGAGAACACCAGCGTCATAACAGGTGACAGCGTGAACATGATGCCGGTGTAGCCGGCGCCGAGATGCGGAATGGCCGAAAACATCAACAGATTGGGGAAGGCATAGGACACCGCCGCGGTGATGAAGAAATAGCGCAGCCTGTGCGCCGTCAGCTTCACCCCCTGCCCGCGCAGCAGCAAGGCGAGGAGGAGCACGCCGCCGGCGCCGAGCGAAATGACGAAGGCCCAGACCATGGCCGGCACGCCGGCCGCCGTGGCGAGCTTGCCGAACGGCAGCGTCAGACCGAGCAGGCCGCCGGTGACGACCAGCAGGCCGAGCGCCGAATCCCAGAGAAGTTTCATTGGATTGTCCCGTCATTCATCGCGATGCTTGGCCCGCATCATATCTTGAGATAAGATAATACAAAGATTCTTAACGTCAAGATATCTAATGGTGAGATAGATGGACCGCGCCGCAAGGGCGATCGAGCAATGGAAGCGGGAACGGCCGGATCTGGACGTCTCGCCGATGGCCGTGATCGGACGTTTGAACGAAGCCTCTTCGCTGATCGCGCGCGAGCGCCTCGCCCCGCTGTTTGCCCGCTTCGGATTGCAATCCGGCGAATTCGACGTGCTGGCGACGCTGCGCCGGTCCGGCCAGCCTTACGCGCTGACGCCGACCGAGCTCTACGAAGCGACCATGGTCACGTCTGGTGCAATGACCAACCGGCTCGATCGGCTGGAAAAGGCCGGTTTGATCCTGCGCGCGCCGCATCCCAGCGACCGGCGCGGGATTGTGGTGCAACTGACCGGCAAAGGCCTGGCGTTGATCGACGAGGCCCTGACCGCCCACGTCGACAACGAGCACGAAATCCTCGCCGGCCTGTCTGGACCGGAGCGGGAGACGCTCGCCCACCTGCTCGGCAAATTGATCGGCAGCTTGAGCTAGACGCTCAGTTGCGATCGTCGGGAAAACTCGGAATCGGCATGAACTCGACGCCGTCCTCGGCCAGGCTCCTGGCTTCGTCGACCGTCGCCTCGCCATAGATGCCGCGCGGATCGGTTTCGCCGAAATGGATCTTGCGCGCTTCCTCGGCGAACTTGTCGCCGACATAGTCGGCGTTCTCGCGCACCTTCTCGGCCATCGCCTTCAGCTGCGCCAGCGCCTGCTTCTGCGCCTCGCCCATGGCCAGCGCGATCTTTTCCTGCTTGCGCCCTGTCGACACCGCCGGCGCCATCAGCGCCTTCTCGACCTTGTGTGAGCCGCAGCTCGGGCAATCGACGAAGCCACGCTTCTTTTGGCGGTCGAAATCGTCGTTGCTGCGGAACCACGCCTCGAATTCGTGTTCGTGCTCGCAGATCAGGGAGAATCGGATCAAGAAGCCGCACCCCTGAGACGCGGCGCCTCGCCCGAGCCGGCATTGACGGCAAAATCCCGAGCGTTCTTCAGATTGGGGATCTTCCTGCGCGCCGCAAGCGACTGCGCCGGATCGATCTCGGCGACGATCACCGCCGGCTCGTCATGCGCGGCTTCCGCGATGATGCGGCCCCACGGGTCGACGATCAGCGAATGGCCATAGGTCTCGCGACCGTCCTCGTGCAATCCGCCCTGCGCCGCGGCGACGACATAGGCGCCGTTCTCGATGGCGCGGGCCCTGAGCAGCACATGCCAGTGCGCCTCGCCGGTCTGGCGCGTGAAGGCGGCGGGAACGCTCAACAGGTCGGCGCCGGCCAGCGCCTCGGCGCGGAACAGTTGCGGAAAGCGCAAATCATAGCAGACGGCAAAGCCAAGCTTCGCGCCGTCGATCTCGGTGACGACCGCCTCGGTACCGGGCTCGTAGGCGGCGGATTCGCGCCAGCTCTCGCCATTGTCGAGGTCGACGTCGAACATGTGGATCTTGTCGTAGGTGGCAAGCGTGGCGCCATCCGGTCCGAGCAGCAGCGCCCGGTTGGCGAGCTTGCCGTCGGCACGCAGGATGGCGGTCGAACCGATATGCAGGAAGATGCCGAGTTCGCTCGCCAGCCTGCGCGCGGTCGAGACGACGACATCCTTGTCCTCGGAGGTGAAGGAAGCAGCGCGTGCGTCCTTGTCGCGGATCAGCGCACCAGTCATTTCCGGGGTCTGGATGTAGGTCGCACCCTGGCCTGCCGCCTCGCGCACCAGCCGCACCAGATCGATCGCGTTGCGCTCCAGGCTCTCGCCTGAACGCATCTGGATTGCCGCTGCCTTGAAAACACCCATGGTCATGTCCTTATGTGGTCGAGCCGTTGGCAAGCAGCCTGTCCAGACGGCCCTCGGCCTCCAGCTCGTGGAGGTCGTCGGACCCACCGACATGCGTATCGCCGATGAAAATCTGCGGAAAGGTCGATCGGCCACGCGCCCGGGAAATCATTTCCTGGCGCAGTTCCGGCGAGAAGGAGGCGTCGTGCTCCTTGTAGGCGACGCCCTTGCGCTCGAGCAGCCGCTTGGCCGCCGTGCAATAGCCGCACATCATGCGCGTATAGATCGTCACATCGACCATCGGTCAGAAATCCTGCCTATGCATGTCACCCGGAAGCGCGCAGCGCTTCTGGGACAATGGCATTCACAAAAACAACAATTCCAATCTATATAGTCGCGGACTCGTCGGCCCGAAAGTCCCCCGGCAGCACCCGCGCAAAGGTCAGCACGTCGACCGCTCCGGCGCCGCCCCGCTTCAGCGCCTTGGCCACAGCGCGAACCGTGGCGCCGGTGGTGTAGACATCGTCGATCAGCAGCACCCGGCGACCGGCGATCTCGATTTGCACCTCGGTGGGCACGCGGAAGGCCGCTCGAACATTCTCCTCGCGCTCCTGCCGCTCCAGCCCGACCTGCTGGCGGGTCAGCTTCACGCGCCGGATCGCGGAGGGTGAGAACGGCAGGCCGCTGAGATCCGCGACGGCCCTTGCCAGTTCCGCCGACTGGTTGAATTGCCGCCGGAAGAAGCGCCGCCAGTGCAACGGCACCGGCACGACCACGTCGGCCTCGGCGATCAGCTCGGCGCCGGCGCGCAGCATCCAGCGCGCCATCCACGGCGCCAGGTCGGTGCGGTCCTGGTATTTCAGCCCCTGCACCATCTGGCGGGCGACACCCGAATAGACGACCGCCGCCCGAGCACGCTCGAAAGGCGGCGGATCGGCGATCGCCTCGGCGGAAAGGAACCCTTCGCCCATGTCATGGGTGAACGGCGTGCCCATGACGGCGCACCACGGTCGTTCCAGCAGCCTGAGCTTGGGCCAGCAGGCGCCGCACAGCACGCCGGGTTGCGAGACATGGCGGCGGCAGCCGGCGCAGACCGGTGGAAACAGGATGCGCGCCGGCAAGGCCAGGGCCTTTAGCGCAGCGCTCCTGATCGCAACGGTCTTGATCTTCGGCATCGGATCGGCCACGTGGTTGGTTCTCCGCCACCATAGAACCACTCTTTCGGAGAGCGGAAAACAGGAACCCGTCCGTTGCTGCCCCTGATCGATACGCCTTTGTGGCTGGCGCACAAGCGTCGCGCCTTGGCCCGCCCCGTCGGCGGCGCCGATTTTCTGATGCGGCGCGCGGCTGAGGACCTTGCCGACCGGCTCGGCGCCGTCGAGCGCAAATTCGCCAGGGCGGCGACGCTGTTTTGCCAGACGCCGGCGGCAGCGGACGTGCTCGCCGAAAGCGGCAAGGTGACGGAAATCGTGCGGGTAGAAGCCGACCCGGCCTTCCTGGAAGCCGACCCGGCCTTCCTGGCAGGCCGGCAGGGATTGGTGGCGCCGCTGGAAGCCGTGCCGTTCGAACCGGAGAGCCTCGACCTCGTCGTGTCTCTCCTGTCGCTGCAGGCGATGAACGACATTCCCGGCATGCTGGTGCAGATCCGCCGCGCGCTCCGGCCCGACGGTCTCTTTCTCGGCGCCTTTGCCGGTGCCGGCACGCTTTCGGAGTTGCGCGAGAGCCTGCTTGCCGCCGAGACCGAACTATATGGCGGCGCCAGCCCGCGCGTCATTCCGTTCACCGATGTCCGCGATGCCGGCGCGCTCCTGCAACGCGCCGGCCTCGCGCTGCCGGTCGCCGATGTCGAGACGGTGACGGTACGCTACGACACCCTGTTCGACCTCGTCGCCGATCTCAGGGCCATGGGCGAGACCAGCGCGCTCGTCGATCGCAGCAGGCGGCCCGGCACGCGAAAGCTCTTTGCCCGTGCCGCCGAAATCTACGCGGAACGGTTCTCCGACGCCGACGGTCGCGTCAGGGCGAGTTTTTCGATTGTCTGGATGTCGGGCTGGGCGCCCGATGCCTCACAGCAGAAGCCGTTGAAGCGCGGCTCGGCCACGGTCTCACTGAAGACGATACTGGAAAATCCCGACCGGCGTTGATCGCCGGACGACGCAATCAGTGCTGGGCGAAGGCGTTCGCAAGCTGGCTGTTGGTGTCGCTGAACAGCCACTTGAGTGCGTTGGCTGCCTGGCCGACGCCGCCGACGATGGCGAGCGACAGCACAGCGACGATCAGGCCATACTCGATGGCCGTGGCGCCTGTCTCATCTTTCAAAAATCGTTGCAGCAGCGTTGTCATGGTCATCGATCCCTCTTGCCAGGACCTTAGCGCCGACCCGTTAAGAAAGGTTAACGGCAAAGGCTTAACAGGCGGTGAAACAGGCCGGTTCCGTGGAAAGCATTAACCAAGTCAGCAGTCGCCGCTGCGCGTGCCGTCGTTGCGGATGATGCAGACCGAACTCGGCATTGGCTGCAGCACGCTGCGGCGCAGCGTATAGGTGTCGCGATGGCCGATCGAACCCGTGCTCATTGCGTCGAGGCCGCCGAAACTGTCCCGGGCCGATTGCGACCGGCTGTCGAGAAACGGTGTCGCGATCAGGGCCAGCGCCACCGCGGCCGAGCCGAACAAAAGCGTGATGCGCAATATGCCCATGCCGGCATCGGCGGCGCGGAAGCCGCGGTCGGGCCGGATCGAGTCCCAGTCTTTCTCGAGGCTCATGCTGTCGCTCCCAAGCATGTTGGCCGAAGTCCGGCCCTGCCACAATTTTTCACACCGGGATAAATCTTCTATTAACGCTGACTAAAACGATGGCGATCACAACAGGTCGATAAGGAACTGGATCAGCGGCGCATCGGCGGGTGGCATTGGATAGTCGCGCATCTGGCGCGGCCGCACCCATTTCAGCGTCTGGCCCTCCTTCGGCTGCGCGATACCGCGAAAGCGGCGGCAGATGAACAGCGGCATCAAGAGGTGAAAATCATCATAGGAATGGCTGGCGAAGGTGAGCGGCGCCAGGCACGGGATCTCGGTCTCGATGCCGATCTCTTCATGCAGTTCGCGGATCAGGCACTCCTCCGGCGTCTCGCCGGGTTCGACCTTGCCGCCTGGGAATTCCCACAGGCCGGCAAGTTGCTTGCCTTCGGGGCGCTTCGCCAGAAGCACGCGCCCGTCGGTATCGACCAGGGCGCAGGCCGCGACGAGAAGCAGACGCCTGCCAGCTGGTTTGACGTCGTTCATGCGCCGGCCGGCCGGCGATAGTGATAGCGGTAGACTTCCTCGAAGCCCAGCGAACGGTAGAGCGCCAGCGCCGGCGCATTGCCGGCCTCGACCTGCAGCCAGGCCTCCCGCGCGCCGCGCAGCCGCGCCCATTTCAGCGCCGACAGGATAAGGTTGCGGCCGTGGCCCTTGTTGCGCGCCGCCTTGTCCGTGGCGACCTCGAACAGACCGGCGAGATCGCCGTCATGGACGCAGATCAGCGTCGCCAGCGGCTCGTTTCCCTCTTCGAGCGCGAACAGACCGGCCTCGGGCTGGATGGCGCCGATGATCTCCGACAGGCCGGGCCGCAGCGACACGTCTGAACCGCTCACCTTGAGCGACGCGCCGATGAAGCGGCTGATGTCCTTCAACGGGATCTGATCCATGGCGGGCGCGAGTTGCGCGTCCGCCAGCGGCAGGCGCATCACCAGCGATTCGTCGAAACTGCTCCAGCCTTCGCTGTCGAGGTGCCTGGACAGGTCCGGACCCGACAGCGGCGATATGCGGAAGGTCAGCGGCCTGCCATAGGCGTCGAAACGCCGGCTGGCGCGGCCGATGCGATCGGCGATGTGCTGGATATCGCCGGGGTCAAGCGGATTGACCGAGTTCAGCCGCTTGGCCGGATGGCCGGCCGTCAGCCGCACCACCCAGGTGCCGTCATAATGGACGGCCGCCGCCGGCCAGGCGCGAAACCCGGCCGCCTCGTAGCGACGCACGATGGCGAGCACGCTTGCCGGATGTCTGGAAACCAAGGCCGTCAGCTCCGATAGTCGCCATTGATGGCGACATATTCCTTGGTGAGGTCGCAGGTCCACACCGTCGCCTTGCCCCGGCCGATGCCGATATCGGCACGGATGCGGATGTCGTCGCGCTTCATGTAGGCCGACGTCGCCTCCTCGGAATAGGCAGGATCGCGCTCGCCTTCATGCGCCAGCCTGTTGTCGCCGAACCAGATCGACAGACGGTCGCGGTCGGCCGGCTCGCCGGCCTTGCCGACGGCCATGACGACACGGCCCCAATTGGCGTCCTCGCCGGCAACTGCCGTCTTGACCAGCGGCGAATTGGCGATCGAAAGCGCGATGCGCTTGGCCGAGCGCGCCGATTTCGCGCCGGTGACTGTGACTTCGACCTGCTTGCGGGCGCCTTCGCCGTCGCGCACCACCTGCAGCGCCAGCGATTTCAGCACCTTGCCCAGCGCACGGCGGAAAGCGCCGAGGCGGGCATCCTTGGGATCGCTGATCGCGGGCGCGCCACGCCTGGCGGCAGCACCTGTGGCGAAGAAGAGTAGCGTGTCGCTGGTCGAGGTGTCGCTGTCGACGGTGACCGCGTTGAAGGTCTTGGCCGTGCCGCGCGACAACAGATCCTGCAAGACGGGCGCCGCGATCGGCGCGTCGGTGGCGATGAAGGAGAGCATCGTCGCCATGTCGGGCGCGATCATGCCGGCGCCCTTGGAAATGCCGTTGATGGTGACATCGGCGTCGCCGAGCTTCACGGTCGCCGTCGCCACTTTCGGATAGGTATCCGTGGTCATGATGGCCTTGGCCGCCTCGGTCCACAGGTCCGGCTTGCCGTCCTTGACCAGCCCGGCGAGCAGATGGCTGAATTTGGTCGTATCGAGCGGCTCGCCAATGACGCCGGTGGAGGCGAGGAACACTTCGCCTGGCGTGCATCCGGCCGCCTTGGCCGCCGCCTCGCCGGTCAATGCGGTAGAGGCACGGCCCTTCTGGCCGGTGAAGGCATTAGCATTGCCGGAGTTGACGACCAGTACGCGCGCCTTGCCGGCGCCAAGGTTCTGCCGGCAGAAATCGACCGGCGCCGACGGGCATTTCGACTTGGTGAACACGCCGGCGACGGTGGTGCCGGCGTCGAACACCATGGCCAGCAAGTCGGTGCGGTTCTTGTATTTTATCCCGGCCTCGGCAGTGGAGATGCGCACGCCCTCGATCGCAGGCATTTTGGGATATTTCTTCGGCGCGAGCGGCGAAATCGTTGCGGACATGGGAACCTCGGGCGGCAAAAAATCGCAAGGGAAGGCCGGTTTGCCCGATACGCGGCGCCGGTGCAAGGGCGTTTTCGTCGCTGTTGTGGCCCGCGCGGACCTACGTGCCGAAGGACAAATCGGCGCCGCGCCTGACCGGCAAGGCGCACGTTGCGCTCGGGCTTGTCATGCGCGACGGCCAATAGCGCATCGCTTCGGAAACATCGGAAGCCATGAAATAGGGGCGCCCCGAGACTTTCTGCGGTCCCGCGGGGACCGTCGCGTTATCCCTTGTCCAGTCGAGAAACGGCCCGTTTCGTTTCGCCGCCGGTCTTGTATGATCCCCCTTGCGAAATTGCCGGCAAGGAAAAGCAGATGAGTGAGCAAGCGCATCCGGGGCGCAGATCGATTGGCGCCAGGCGCAATCCCGACAGCGCCGATGCCATTCTCGATGCCGCCGAGGCGGTGCTGACGGAGGCCGGCTATTCCGGCTTCTCGATCGAGGCGGTGGCGCGGCGGGCGCGGGCCGGAAAGCCGACGATCTACCGCTGGTGGCCGAGCAAGGCCGCGTTGCTCCTCGAGGTCTACCAGCGGGGCAAGCGCGTCGCCGTTCCCGATACCGGCAATCTCGAGGAGGACCTCGTCGGCTTCCTGAACAACCTGTTCCGGCACTGGCGCGAGACGTCGTCAGGCAATGTGTTCAGATCGCTGGTCGCCGAGGCGCAGTCGGATGAAACCGCGGCCGTAGCCCTTGCCTCGTATGCCGGTGGACGCCGATCCCACACCGGCCAGATCATCGAGCGCGCGAAGGCAAGGGGCGAGGTTGCGGCCGGTATAGATTCGGCGCTGGTCGCCGACCTTGTTGCCTCCTATGCCTGGAAGCATCTGCTGACCAACCGGCTCGACGAAGACGAAGCGACAATACGCAAGGCGGTCCGTTATTTGACGCAAGGCATAGCGGGCGCCCGTTAGCCTAGAACCGCGGCCGAGCCGGCCGATTGAAAAAGGGCGCGGCAACCGGGTTGCCGCGCCCTTTTTGAAGTTCTGTCGGCCTTACTTGGCGCTTTCCATCGTGTCGACGGCCTTCTTCAGGTTCGCGTCGGGAATCTCGACCTTGGCGGCGCCGCGCAGCGACTTGACCAGCGCAAAGTACTTGTCGCGGATGACGGCCTGCTTGGCCTGGTCCTTGACCTCTTCGAAGGCCGGCGGCTGCTTGGTGCGCTTGTCCTCGAGCTTGATGACGTGCCAGCCGAACTGCGACTGCACCGGCTCCTTGGTGTATTTGCCGACTTCGAGCGCGAATGCCGCCTTGTCGAATTCCGGCACCATCTGGCCAGGTCCGAACCAGCCGAGATCGCCGCCATTGGACTTGCCGCTCGGATCGCTGGTGTGCTCGTTGGCGAGCTTCTGGAAGTCGGCGCCGCCATCGAGTTGCTTGATGATCGCCACGGCCTCTTCCTTCGTCTTCACGAGGATGTGACGGGCGTGCACCTCATTGACCGGCGGCGTGTTGGCGATTTCCTGGTCGTAGCGGGCGCGCACCTCGGCGTCCGTGACCTTGTCGACGACGCCCTTCTCGACCATTTCGCCATGCAGGGCGCGCTGCTGCAGGAACGCCATGCGGCGCTGGAAATCGGGATCCTTGTCGAGGCCGGTGGTGACCGCCTGGGCAGCCATGATGCGGATCTCTATGGCTGCCGAAAGGGCAGCCGCACGGCGCTGTTCGGGCGGAAGCTGCGCAAACTGCTGCGACAGCTCGCCTTCGGCAAGCCCAAGGTCTGCCTCGGTCAGCGTCTGGCCGTTGACGGTGGCGACCACCGCGTTGGGGTCGACGGGTGCTGCCGCCGGGGCCGGCGCTGCCGGCTGGGCGGGGGCGGCTTCCTGCGCCATCAGGGGCGGCAGCGACAGAGCCGACAGGCCGAAAGCCAGGCCAAGGCTGGCGAGCGACGCACGGCGGAACGATAGGGACATTAAGTTAACTCCGATGGGGATTGCCGATGGGGTTGCTTGAGCAAAATGGCTTGCAGATCAGCCAGATTGTGGCGGAATTTGGCGCGGCCCCGAGGGCGAGCGCGGCGTTGACATCAGTTGAGCCCCCTCTTATCTGTCCAACGACTTTGCGTCCAGAACCGTTTTCCGGGCGCTTTTTGCGTTTGTCCGCGTTTCACGCGGAATTGATGGGGCCGGCCGGCGCTCGTCGCAACGATTAAGAATGCTATCGAAAGGGCCATTGGATGGTCAGTCTCGGCGGTCTCGCCCGTAAGGTTTTCGGCTCCTCCAACGATCGCCGCGTCAAGGCGACCCGGCCGCGCGTCGAGGCGATCAGCGCCATGGAAAACGAGATGCGGGCGCTCTCCGATGCCGACCTCAGGGGCCGCACGGAAAAATTCCGCCAGGACATCGCCAACGGCGCTTCGCTCGATGATCTTTTGATACCGGCCTTCGCTACGGTACGCGAAGCGGCACGCCGCGTACTCGGCATGCGCCCGTTCGACGTGCAGCTGATCGGCGGCATGGTGCTTCACAATGGCGGCATCGCCGAGATGCGCACCGGCGAAGGCAAGACCCTGGTCGCAACGCTGCCCGTCTATCTCAACGCGCTCGCCGGCAACGGCGTCCACGTCGTCACGGTCAACGACTATCTCGCCACCCGCGACTCCGAGTGGATGGGCCGGGTCTACAAATTCCTCGGCCTGACGGTCGGCGTCATCGTCCATGGCCTCTCCGACGAAGAGCGCCGCGTCGCCTACGCCGCCGACGTCACCTACGCCACCAACAACGAGCTCGGCTTCGACTATCTGCGCGACAACATGAAGTACGAGCGCGCCCAGATGGTGCAGCGCGGCCATAGCTACGCGATCGTCGACGAGGTCGATTCGATCCTGGTCGACGAGGCGCGCACGCCGCTGATCATTTCCGGTCCGCTCGAGGACCGTTCGGAAATGTACAACACCATCGATGCCTACATGCTGCAGCTTGGCCCGGCCGACTACGAGATCGACGAGAAGCAGAAGACCTCGATCTTCACCGAGGACGGCACCGAGAAGCTGGAGAACCTGCTGCGCGCGGCCGGCCTGTTGAAGGGCGAATCGCTCTACGACGTCGAGAACGTCGCCATCGTCCACCACGTCAACAATGCGCTGAAGGCACACCGGCTGTTCCAGAGGGACAAGGACTACATCGTGCGCAACGGCGAGATCGTCATCATCGACGAGTTCACCGGCCGCATGATGCCGGGTCGCCGCTATTCGGAAGGCCTGCACCAGGCGCTCGAAGCTAAGGAACACGTGGCGATCCAGCCGGAGAACCAGACGCTGGCCTCCGTCACCTTCCAGAACTATTTCCGCCTCTACAAGAAGCTCGCCGGCATGACCGGTACGGCGCTGACCGAGGCCGAGGAATTCGGCAACATCTACAATCTCGAAGTGACCGAGATCCCGACCAATTTGCCGGTCATCCGCAGGGACGAGGACGACGAGGTCTATCGGACCGTCGAGGAAAAATACAAGGCAATCGTCAAGGAGATTCGCGAGGCGAGTGCCAAGGGCCAGCCGACGCTGGTCGGCACCACCTCGATCGAAAAATCCGAGCAACTGGCCGAACGCCTGCGCAAGGAAGGCTTCAAGGACTTCGAGGTGCTGAACGCCCGCCACCACGAGCGCGAGGCGGCCATCGTCGCCCAGGCTGGCAAGCCGGGCGTCATCACCATCGCCACCAACATGGCCGGCCGCGGCACCGACATCCAGCTCGGCGGCAATGCCGAGATGCGCATTGCCGAGGAACTCGGCGACATGCCTGAAGGTCCGGAGCGCGAGGCGAAGGAAAAGGAAATCCGCGACGACATCGCCAGGCTGAAGGAAAAGGCGCTTGCCGCCGGCGGCCTCTACGTTCTGGCCACCGAGCGCCATGAATCGCGCCGCATCGACAACCAGCTCAGAGGCCGCTCCGGCCGCCAGGGCGACCCCGGCCGCTCGAAGTTCTTCCTGTCGCTGCAGGACGATCTGATGCGCATCTTCGGTTCCGAGCGCATGGACGGCATGCTGCAGAAGCTCGGCCTCAAGGAAGACGAGGCGATCATCCATCCGTGGATCAACAAGGCGCTGGAAAAGGCGCAGAAGAAGGTCGAGGCTCGCAACTTCGACATCCGCAAGAACCTGCTGAAATATGACGACGTCTCGAACGACCAGCGCAAGGTGGTGTTCGAGCAGCGCATCGAACTGATGGACGGCGAAGGCCTGTCCGAGACCATCGCCGAGATGCGCGAAGGCGTCATCGAAGAGATCGTCGCCAAGAACATTCCCGAGAACGCCTATGCCGAGCAATGGAACGTCGCCGGCCTCAAGGCCGAGGTGGCCGAATTCCTCAACCTCGACCTGCCGGTCGAGGACTGGGTGAAGGAAGAAGGCATCGCCGAGGACGACATCCGCGAGCGCGTCACCCAAGCCGCCGACGCCGCCGCCAAGGAGCGCGCCGAGCGTTTCGGCCCCGACGTGATGGCCTATGTCGAGCGTTCGGTGGTGCTGCAGACGCTCGACCATCTGTGGCGCGAGCACATCGTCAATCTCGACCATCTGCGCTCGGTCGTCGGCTTCCGCGGCTACGCCCAGCGCGACCCGCTGCAGGAGTATAAGGGCGAGGCATTCGAGCTATTCCAGGCGATGCTGGGCAATCTGCGCCAGGCCGTTACCGCGCAGCTGATGCGCGTCGAGCTGGTGCGCCAGGCGGCGGAAGCGCCGCCGCCGGAAGCACCCGACATGTTCGGCAGCCATATCGACGGCACCACCGGCGAGGACGATTTCCAGGGCGGCGAGACCGCACTTCTGGTGCGCCAGGAGAGCCACGCCATCGTCGCTCCCGAGAACCGCGACCCGAACAACCCCGCGAGCTGGGGCAAGGTCGGCCGCAACGAAGCCTGCCCCTGCGGCTCCGGCAAGAAATACAAGCACTGCCACGGCGCGTTCGCCTGAGGGGCTCTTCCTTCTCCCCGTTCACGGGGGTGAGGCGCGGTCCGCGCGGCGGACGAAAAGCCAATTGCTTGGCTTTTCGAACAACGAACGCCCGGAGCGATAGCGAAGGGCTTGCCCGCAGGGCCGGATGAGGGGCAGCGCCGGCCCTGTGGCCTTGTGACGGCAACTATGCTATAGTTTTGAGTATGGTGCTGATTTGCGCCGACGACCCGCCGCCGAGGCGGGTTTTTTGTTTTTCATCCTGGCTGGTTCACTGCTTTTTGCTGAACGAGCCTTGGCCAGGGGTGTCAGCCTATCCGTTTCTACGCCGCCTTCAGCATTAAAAGCTGGCCCATGTCCCCTCCACGCCGCGGCATTAGAGCCGGCCATTCTCAGTTGTCAAAGGTTGATCTTAAGGCGCGGTGACGCCATGCGATACGGACCGCCTCCCGGCCGGGGCCCGTTGCCTTCGGCAACTCCCCGGCGTTCGCTCGCCTTTCGTCATGCCACCGGCATGACGAATGCGCGTACCGCGCACCGGCGGCCGGCCGGCCCTCCGCTATGGCTCCGGGCGTTCGTCGCTCGAAAAGCCAAATCGTTGGCTTTTCGTCCGCTGCGCGGACCGCTCCTCACCCAACCGTTTCTTAAGGTGTTTCGGATAGACGAAACCCAGAAAAAGAGGCGGAAAACGGAGTGTGATCGGGGTGCGCTTTTCCGCGGCCACGACAGCCGAGCGGTTTTTGCCGCAGCGTTTGGCGCTGCGCATGGTGCCGCTGCTTGACCGGATCGACGCCGTGCTGTTCACCGCCGACGAACGCGGCGAGGCCGGGCGCATGTCGGTCATCGCCTTTTCCATCCGGATCATCAGTGCCGTCATCGCCTTCGTCAGCCAGGTGCTGATGGCGCGCTGGATTGGTTCGTTCGAATACGGCATCTTCGTCCTCGTCTGGGTGACGATGGTCATCGTCGGCAACCTCGCCTGCCTCGGCTTCCACACCTCGGTCATCCGCTTCATTCCCGAATACCGGGAGCGCGGCATGCTGCCCGAATTGCGCGGCATCGTCGTGGCGAGCCGCCTGTTCGTGCTGATCGCCTCGACGCTCATCGCGGGGCTGGGCGCCCTCGGCGTCTGGCTGGGCTCGGCCTGGCTGGAGAACTACTATGTCGTGCCCTTCATCCTCGGCCTCTTCTGCCTGCCGATGATCGCGATGGGCGACTTGCTGCAAGGACTGTCGCGCGCCAACTCATGGGCACTGTTTGCGCTCTCGCCGACCTATCTGGTGCGGCCGGTGCTGATCCTGGCGTTCATGGCGCTGATGCTGGCGTTGGGCTACGCACCCGACGCCAGGACCGCCATCTTCGCCTCGATCGCCGCGACTTATGTCACCACGCTCGGCCAGCTGATCGGCGTCACCTCGCGCATGGAACGGATTATCCCGACCGGGCCGATGAAGGTGTATTTTGGGCAGTGGTTCGTCGTCTCGCTGCCGATCTTCCTGGTCGAGAGCTTCTTCTTCCTGCTCACCAATGCCGATGTGCTGATGGTCGGCGCCTATCTCGACCCCAATGACGTCGCCGTCTATTTCGCGACCGTCAAGACACTGGCGCTGGTGCATTTCGTCTATTTCGCCGTCAAGGCCGGCGTTGCCCAGCGCTACGCCCAGTTCACCCATGGCGAGCCGGAAAGGCTTGCCGCCTTCGCCCGCGAGACGGTGTCGTGGACGTTCTGGCCCTCGCTGGTGATGGCGCTCCTGGTGCTGGCGCTGGGACAGCCGATGCTGGTGCTGTTCGGCCCCGAATTCACTGCGGGCTATCCGCTGCTGTTCCTGCTGGTGTTCGGCGTCGTGGCGCGGGCCGCGGTCGGCCCCTGCGAGAGCCTTTTGACCATGAGCGGCAACCAGAACATCTGCGCCGCCGTCTATGCCATGACGTTGGCCTTCAACATCGGCCTCAATGTGCTGCTGATCCCGCATTTCGGCCTGTGGGGCGCGGCGATCGCCACCAGTTTCGCCATGATCTTCGAGGCCGGCGCGCTGTCCTTCACCGTCTGGCGCAAGCTCGGTATCGTCATGGCCATCTTCGTGCCCGCCAGGAGAGACGCCTGATGGCCGCCGTCCCGTTGCTCGAGGAAACCAGCGGTGGCCCCGCCGGCGCCATGGTGTCCGGCCTTGCCGGCCTGGCGCGCGAGGCCGATCCCGCCCATATCGAGATACTCGCCAACAACCGACCCGAGCGCAAGCTCGCCATCTACCCGGCCTCTGCCGGCTTCGACCTGGTCGAGGAACTGGACTATCTGTGCACCCGCACGATCGAACCCAACGTCTTCTTCAACCCGCGCTTCCTCGCCCCGGCGATGCCAAGGCTTGAAGACCGTGAAGTGCGCCTCGCCGTGATCCGCGACGGCGACGAATACCGCAACCGGCTGCGCCTCCTGGTGCCGTTCTCGGTCGAGCGGCCGGCGATCCCGCTTGGCGTCCCCGTGATGCGCACCTGGTCGAGCCCGTTCGGTCCGATCGGCACGCCGCTGGTCGACCGCGACGACCCGGTCGGCGTCATCGAGGATTTCTTCTCGATGCTGTCGCGGCCGCATCTCAAGCTGCCGAAGGTCTTTGTGCTGCCCGACATCCGGCTCGACGGCCCGGTGGCCAGCCTGCTTGCCTCGGTTGCCGAGACGCGCAGCCTGACCATGGTCACCACGGGCAGACTGGAACGCCCGATGCTCGAAAGCGAGGCGGAAGGCGAGGCGTATCTCAAGGCATCGCTGCGCGCGCATCACCATCGCGAATTCCGCCGCCTGAAGCGGCGCCTTGCCGACCTTGGCAAGCTCGAGCACGTCGTGGCGCGCGGACCCGACGAGATCCGCCATGCCATCGAAAGCTTCCTGACGCTGGAGGCGGCCGGCTGGAAGGGCCGCGAGCGCACGGCCATGGCGATCGACCGCTTCCGCGCCGCCTTCGCCCGCGAGGCCGTGCACCGGCTGGCCGAGCAGGATCTCTGCCGTATCCACTCGCTGACGCTCGACGGCCGCACCATCGCCTGCCTGATCGTCTTCGTCGAGGCCGGCGTCGCCTATACCTGGAAGACCGCCTATGACGAGACGCTATCGGCCTATTCGCCGGGCACGCTCTTGATGATCGAGGTCACCAGGCAACATCTCGACGACCCCAACATCGTGATGACCGATTCCTGCGCCGTGCCCGATCATCCGGTGATGAGCCGGCTGTGGAGCGAGCGCAAGCCGATGGGCACGCTGGTGATCGGGCTCTCGCCGGACGCCGACCGTCAGGTGCGCCAGGCGGCGTCGCAGCTGCATCTCTACCGCGAAACCCGCAACATGGCGCGCCTGCTGCGCAACCGCATGAAGAGCTTGTTGGGGCGGCGCTAGAGCGACCCTAGGAAAGGTGCGTAGCGGTTTTCCGACTTTGTCGATTGCCCTTTTCCGACCAACGAGCCTTTTGGCTTAGGTCATAAGGGTTGCTGTTCCCACGCAGTGGGAAGGTTTAGCATCGATACAGTCCAAAGGGGACGAGGCGGTAGAGTTGGCCGCGCGGTTAGCATCATTTGCGCCTCGGTCTTGCACGGCCAGAATCAAAAATCTGGGAGGAGTGCATGACGAAGATAGCTTGTCTTGGGCGTCGCGGGATCCTCATTTCGATAGGTCTCATCGGCGCATTCCTGGGTGCGGCCGCAGCTCAGGCCGCCGAACCCAACAAGGCCGAACTCGATGCCCTGAAGCAATCGCTGGCCAAGTATGAAGACTACAAGGCCGCCATTCGTGACCTCTATTTGTCGACGGTCGGATGCGTCTCCTACAGCGGAGAAAAGATACCCGGAACGATGGACTACCCGAAGGGCGCGATGGGCATTCATTTCGTCAACGTTCCCAGCATCGGCCCGACTGTCGATCCGATGCGTCCCAATGTCTTGATCTACGAACCGGTCGGTAACGAGTTGCGCCTGGTCGGCGTCGAGTGGCTCGTGCCCCTGACGCCCGACACCAAGGCGCCGCCGGAACTCTTCGGACAGAAATTCATGGGCCCGATGGAGGGGCACTATCCGCTCATTCCAAAGGAGTTCCACCACTACGACCTCCACGCCTGGCTGTTCAAGGACAACCCGGACGGAATGTTCAGCCCGACGAACCCGGAGGTGAAATGCGACGGCTACGCATTCCCGATGCCGGAGCAGCCGACCAAGATGGTGCCGGGGCCGATGTGATGTAATGGCTCCTGAACGGAGCTGACGGCAGAGGCGGGGCTAGGCCCCGCTTCTGTGACTTTATAGCGAAGCTGGCTTTCAGAGAATCCAAGGAAGAGCCCGACTCAATCCCAGGTTCTTGCGTGAAAAATGGTGCCCCTAGCCGGGATCGAACCAGCACTCCTTGCGGAACTCGATTTTGAGTCGAGCGCGTCTACCAATTCCGCCATAGGGGCTCAGGCCGGGCGGCCTGGATGGGCGCGGACTATACGGTTGGAGGCCTGTTCGTCAACTGGCCAATTCTCGACTGCCGCACGCTGGCGCAGATCCGGAGCCAGGTCCAGCTTTGCTGCGCCGACCTCCGGTTCGCAAAAATCCGTGAGATCTTCCAAAGGCGTGCCGCTGACGGACACCAGCATGTCGAGGCGATGCAGTCCCAAAAGCGCGTCGCGTTGAAACGGATTCAGTCGACGCGCTTTGGTCCTTTGTTTTTATGCATGTCGTTGCCGCAAAACCGCCGCGCCCTTTTTGGGTGACATGCAATAGCGGCCCGGACAATTCTCCTGGCTGGCGGTCAGTTCGCCCTGTTTGGAAAGGAGCCCGAAATATCAGGCCGCGCGGGCTGCTGTCATCCAATCGTTAAGAAAAGTTAATAAGAAACAGGAGTGATCTCGTCTTCTTTGGCCGGCGCTTTTTTATCGCCCCGGTCGCATGAATTGCTGACTCTTCCCCCGATATTCGCAGTTGTCTCTTTCGGAAATACAAGCGGGATACAAAGATGCTTTCAGGACGTTGCACAAGTATTGCGTCACTTCGCCGTGCATGGTCGATGGTCACCGCGGGCGTCGTCGCTCTTGGTGTTTCCTTGGCCATCACAGCCGGTTCCGCTGCCCAGGCTGAGCCCATTCGCGGCGCGGGATCGACGCTGGCCGCACCGATCATCGCCAAATGGGCGAAGGCCTACAAGAATGCGCGCGCCGATGGCGGCGATTTCTTCACGCTCGACTGGACCGTCGACTATGAGCCGGTCGGCTCACTTGCAGGCCTTATGCGGCTCAATCAACCTGAACTGGATTTCGCCGCCACCGATGTTCCGGTGCCGCCGGCCGATCTCGCCAGGAACGGCCAGAAACAATTCCCGATCGTCATGGGCGGCATCGCGGTGGTCACCAATCTGGAGGGCTTGCCGGAAGTTGGCTTACGCCTTTCCGGTCCGGTCCTCGCCGACATCTATCTTGGAGTGATCAAGACGTGGTCCGATCCCGCCATCCAGGCGCTCAATCCCGGCCTTGCCCTTCCTGACCTAGCCATCAGCGTCTTCCACCGGCAGGACGGTTCGGGCTCGACCCATGTCTTCACCAAGTTCCTGTCATCCGGCAGCGAGGCATGGAAGACCAGGTTCGGCGCCGACACGCTGATTGCATGGCCGCTTGGAACCGGCGCCGAAGGCACTCAGGCTCTCATTCGCGCCGTGGCCGCGACCAAGGGCGCCATCGCCTATGCCGAATACGGCCAGGCACTTCGCGCCGGCCTGCCCGTCGCGGCGGTCGCCAACGGATCCGGCAATTTCGTCAGACCAGGTCCCGAGGGCGTGCAAGCGGCGGCCGCATCCGTCGCCTGGGGTGAAACGAGCGATTTCTTCGCATCCCTGACCGATCGTGAGGGAAAGGCCGCCTATCCGATCAGTACGGCGGTGTTCGCGGTGGTCCAGGTTTCGGGGCGTTCGGAACACCGCTACCGCCGCGTCCACGACCTTTTCAGGCTGGCTTTCGCCGAGCCCGGCGCCAGCGACGCCGCAGCGCTCGGCTACGTGCCGTTGCCGAAGGCGCTCGTCGACCAGGTCGAGCGGTACTGGGCCGGGCAGCCGCCTCTCGCAAACTGAGGATGAACGAAGTGCCTGGCGGTTCGACGTCAGGTCATTCGGGCAGCAACTGAACTTCGTGCCGCGTCGCAGTGGCGACTTGTTGGGGATAGCGTGAAATGGACATAGATATCTTCAAGGACATCCTCGTGCCGGTGATCGGCGGGCTGGGCATCTTCATGCTCGGTCTGGATTTCATGGCCAACGGCATCCAGGCGCTCTCGGTCAACCGGATGCGCGACTTCCTTGCCAAGGCAGCCGGAACGCCCATCAAAGGCGTGCTGGCGGGAACGCTGATCACGGGCGTCATCCAGTCGTCGACCGCGATGAGCGTCATGGTCGTCGGCCTGGTCAATGCCGGTGTCATCGCATTGCGGCCGGCGATCAGCGTCATCATGGGCGCCAATATCGGCACCACGCTCGGCAACGGGCTGATTGCGCTGCCGCTTGGCCCGCTCGGATTGATTCTCGCGGGCATATCGGCGCTGGTCTATTGCTTCGCCAACAGCGAGAAGATCAAGAACATCGCGCTCGCCTGCATGGGCTTCGCGCTGATCTTCTACGGCCTGAACCTGATGACCGGCGGCCTGCGCCCGCTTCGCAACCTGCCCGAAGTCATGTCGCTGCTGCAGACCCTCAAGGCCGATTCCTACCTCAACCTGCTGAAATGCGTGTTCATCGCCGCGGGAGTGACCGCGATGATCCACTCGTCCTCGGCAACGATCGGCATCGTGATGGGCCTGGGTGCTGCCGGCATTCTCGACTGGACCACGGCTGTCGCCTTCTCGCTCGGCGCCGATCTCGGCACCACGGTCACATCGTGGATGGCTTCGCTCAATCTTTCGAAGAACGCCAAGCGGACCGCTTACGCGCACATATCGTTCAACATCATCGGCGTCTGCATCACCATCCCGCTGTTCTTCGTCTCCATCCATGTGCTGGGTTGGGCCATGCAGTTCTTCGGCGGCGATCCGGCCGTTCCGGTGATCGTCGACGGCAAGGAAACCTTCCCCCTGGTGCCGGTGGCGGTCGGCCTCTACTCGACCTTCTTCAACGTCTTCAACACGCTGTTGCTGTTCCCGTTCATCGGTGTGTTCGAGCGGGTGCTGTCGCGTGTCGGCCACACGGATGCCGAGGACGCGGAGGATTTCTCGACGCCGAAATTCCTCGACCGCAAGCTGGCCAGCGATTTCGCCAGGGCCATTCCCGCCGTCCAGCAGGAGACGGCCCGTCACCTCGAGGCCGGCGCGATGTTCCTCGATATCGCGCGCGGCTCCAAGAAAGCGCCGGCCGATCCGGGCGAGCACTATCTCGCAACCGATATCCTCAGCCGCGACATCCGCTCCTACACCGCTTCGCTGATGAAGGAAGACTTGCCCTATGAACAGCTCGACCTGATCGCCAGCCTGATCGAGGAAGCGGACTTCACGGCCGCCTTGACGGAATCGATGCATCAGGTGGCTCGACGCGTCAAACGCGAGACGTTCAGCAATCCGGCGCAGGCCATTGTCGAGACCGCATTGAACAAGCTCGATGCCTCGCTGCGTGAGATCCTGCCCACCTATGGCATCTCCGGGCCGCAAATGCCGGCAGGCCATGTCAGCTTCCCGGAGGTCGAGGAACTGCGTGCGCGGACCCTGGCTCTTGGGCCGAATGCGGGTGCTGCCGAACGCGGCACGATCCTGGCCCTTCTCGGTTCGATCGAGCGGGCGGAGATCCTGATCCGCCGCATCGATGCCGAGCGCAAGTCGGTCAATCGCGCCGGCGTGGTTGCCCGCGCATCGGCACGCAGGCAGGACAAGCAGCGTCCGCTGGGCGATACCGGCCTCAGCCCTGTTCCGGCTGAGTAAAGGGCTGCGTCCGGACCACACTCCACCGAAACAATGCAACGCGGCATCGCCATCCGGCGGTGCCGCTTCCTCGTTATCGGGCGGCCCGCGACCAAACCTCACCTTTCCGTTTCGTGAAGCTTCAGCCATTGTGCAGCGCGGAAAATCTTTCTAGACAGACGGCGCGTTGAAGCGCCTCGCGTCCAGGAGATGGATGCGGCGTGCTTCTGGTCTTTGTTTTCATGCATGTCGTTTCCCCAAAACCGCTGCGCACTTTTGGGCGACGTGCATTAGGAGAGCCGATGCTTCGCGGACTTTACGACTGGACCTTGTCGCTGGCGGCGCGGAAATCCGCCGAATGGTGGCTGGCCTTCATCGCCTTCGTCGAAAGCTCGGTGTTCCTGGTACCGGCCGACGTGCTCTATCTGCCGATGGCCTTGTCGCGGCCCGACCGCGCCTACCGCTATGCGCTGATTGCCACCGCCGCTTCGGTTCTGGGCGGCATCGCCGGCTGGTTCATCGGCCACTATGCCTATGAAGCGGTGGCCAAGCCCATTCTCGAATTCTACGGCAAATACGACGAGTTCGAGGCGCTGCGCACCTCGTCCGGTATCGGCTTCATCATCCTGATGCTGGTCACCTCTGGCGCCGCCCATCTGCCGCCGATCAAGGTGGTGACGATCCTCTCCGGCGTCATCGGCGTCAACCTGCTGTTGTTCATCGCGCTGGCGATCGTCGCGCGCGGCGCCCGCTTCCTGCTGCTGGCCTGGCTGTTGCGCCGCTATGGCGAAACGATCCGCGAGTTCATCGAAAAGCGTCTCGGCCTGATCGCCAGCGCCGCCGCCGCTGCCCTGATTTTGCTCTATATCGCGGTCAGATACGCCCACTAGAGCAATTCCAGGAAAGCGTGAAACGGTTTTCCGTCCGGAATTGCGTCAAAACAAACAGATAGAGCGGTTCGGCGTTGCCGTGAAACGATGAACCGCTCCAAGCGACGAAGCAGACGGACCACCATCGATGACAGCGACCATGAATGCCGATACCGGACGCCAGCGCACGCGGGCCGCACTTTTCCTTGCCGTTGTCATGGCTGCCACCGTCGGCTCGGCGCTCGCCTTCCAGTACATAGGCGGCTACATCCCCTGTCATCTCTGCCTGGAGCAGCGCACGCCCTATTACATCGGCGCACCGCTGATGCTGCTGGCGGCGCTTGCCTCGGTGCTGGGCGCGCCCGCCTGGGCAACGCGCGGGCTGCTCGCCATCGGCGGCCTGCTGATGCTCTACGGCCTCTATCTCGGCGTCTATCATTCCGGCGTCGAATGGGCATGGTGGCAAGGCCCGGCCGATTGTACCGCCGGTGCCGGCCCGGTCGACACCGGCGGCAAGGGCGTGCTCGACGCGCTCGACAAATTCGTGCCGCCGTCCTGCGACAAGGCGGCGCTGCGCATCCTCGGCCTGTCGCTGGCCGGCTGGAACGCCATCGCCAGCTTCATCCTGGCCGCTGTCGCCTTCCGCAGCGCCTTCGCGCGGGATTGATCCAGCAAGCGCCGACGCGAGACTGAACTCGCACTGCCGGTCTGTGGCTGGACTTGAAGGGTCTGCGCCGCCCCTCATTGCCCTGACGGGCATTTCTCCCCGTATAGTGACGGGGAGAAAGACACCTTCATCCATGCTTTCGCTAATTTTCAACGCTGCAGAATGGGCGGCGAGGTTGCGGCCAATTCCCTTCTCCCCGTACTATACGGGGAGAAGGTGGCGGCACCCGGATGAGGGGCAGCACCTGACGCCGGCGATGCCTTGGCAACGCCGATCGCGCCGATCCCTACGGCTCCAACTCGACATCCCAGTACAGATAATCCATCCAGCTTTCATGCAGATGGTTGGGCGGGAACAGGCGGCCGTTGTTGTGCAGGTCGTGCACCGTCGGCTGGAAGGGTTTCTGCAGCGGCCACATCTTGGCGTGCGCCGGCATCATGCCGCCCTTCCTGAGATTGCAGGGCGAGCAGGCGGCGACGACATTCTCCCACGTCGTCGCCCCGCCGCGATGGCGCGGGATGACATGATCGAAGGTCAGGTCCTCCGGCGTGCCGCAATATTGGCACTGGAAACGATCGCGCAGGAAGACGTTGAAGCGGGTGAAGGCCGGATGCCTTGATGGCTTCACATAGGCCTTCAGGCTGACGACGCTGGGCAGCTTCATCGAGAAGGTCGGCGACGACACGGCGTGCTCGTACTCGGCGACGATGTTCACCCTGTCGAGGAACACCGCCTTGATAGCGTCTTGCCATGACCAGAGCGACAGCGGGTAATAGCTGAGCGGACGGTAGTCCGCATTCAGCACCAGCGCTGGAAGCCCATCCGGAGATACGGCAATCGTCACGCGTTGACCTCCTTGTCTCGCGAACCGATCGGCCGGGATACTGTAAGCCCGACATGACAGGGATGTGAAGCGGATTGTCGCTCGCCAGAAGCGTCAAAAACGCCTGATTTTCAGGCTTTTTTGTGGATTCACGCGGGGGGTGCAGCGTCCCTGCCCTTCAATTCGCGGTAATAGGCCCAGAAAAGCCGCGACGCGACACCTCGCCACGGGCTCCATGATTCGGCGAGCCGGATAAGCGTTTTCTCCGGCGGACGCGGGTCGATGCCGAGCGCGTGGCCGACGGCGCTCTGCAGCGCAACGTCCCGCGCCGGGAAGATGTCGGGGTGGCCGGCGGCGAACAAAAGATAGACTTCCGCCGTCCACGGGCCGATGCCCGGCACCGCCGTCATCGCCGCGATCGCCTTGGGGGCGTCGAGCAAACAGAGATGGTTGAGGTCAAGCCCATCGGCCACGGCTGTTGCCACGGCAATCAGGCCGCGCTGCTTCGGCCGCGACAGCCCGGCCTCGCGAAAGACGTCTTCGCCGGCGGCAAGGATCGCCTGCGGCGTCAACGGATCGAGCAGCGTCGTCAGCCGCCCGAAGATCGCATCGGCGCTCGCGCGGGACACTTGCTGCGAGACGACGATCGAGGCAAGGCTCCTGAACCCCGGCTCCGAAAGCCTGAGCGGCACATCGCCGGCCATGCCGCGCACCTTTTCAAGCCGCGGGTCGATGCGGCAGAGCGCGTCGAGCCCTTGCGCGATGTCGTCGAGATTGGCGATGCGTTGCATGTTCCCTTCCGCCTGGGCCGGGCGCAAGGTAGCAATCGGCGAAAGCGCCTGACAACCGACAAGCCGCTTGAGAGATGACGCTGCTGACATTCCGCTTTGCGCCGAGCCCGAACGGGCAATTGCATCTCGGCCACGCCTATTCGGCGCTGCTCAACCAGAGACTGGCGGCCGCGGCCGGCGGGCGCCTGCTGCTGCGCATCGAGGACATCGACATCACGCGCTGCACGCCGGAATTCGAAGCCGGCGTCCTTCACGACCTGAAATGGCTCGGGATCGGCTGGGAGGAGCCGGTGCGCCGCCAGTCCGAGCATTTTGCGCAATACCGGACGGTGCTCGACCGGCTGATTGCCGAAGAGCTTGTCTATCCGGCCTTCATGAGCAGAAGTGAGATCCGCGCCTTCATCGCCGGGAGCGAAAAGCGCGGCCGCGACTGGCCGCGCGACCCGGATGGCGTGCCGCTTTATCCCCCGGTGGACAAGGCGGTGCCGGTGAGGGAACGCCAGCGGCGGATCGCCGAGAACGTACCCTTTGCCTGGCGGCTGGATATGGACACGGCGATGGCGCGCGCCTCGGGTGATCTGTCATGGACCGAATTCACCGACGAGACGCTTTCCGGCACCAGACAGGTGGAAGCCCGGCCGCAGGACTGGGGTGACGTGATCTTGGCGCGCCGCGACATCCCGACCAGCTATCACCTGGCCGTCGTCGTCGACGACGCCCTGCAAGGCATCAGCCATGTCGTGCGCGGCCAGGATCTGTTTTCGGCGACCGGCGTGCAACGCCTGCTTCAGGACATGCTTGGCCTGCCGCAGCCGGGATACTTCCATCATCGCCTGATCCCAGGCCCGGACGGGCGCAAGCTGTCGAAGAGTTTTGGCGATACCGGCCTTGCCGCGCTCAGGCAGGCGGGCGTCTCGCCGGACGACGTCAGGCGGCTCGTCGGCATCACCTGAACAGCAGAAACGCTACCAGCGGGCCAGCCCGGCTTTGATGAACGCCATCGTGCTGATGAAGGCGAAGGCGCCGCCCAGGCCCCAGGCGATCGCGAGTTTGAGATCCCGCAGGCTGATGCCATGCTCGTTGGCGACCATCACCGCGACGAAAAAGCCGAGCGTGAACAGCAGCGTGTTGCCGGTCGAACCGAAGCCGTCGTCGCGCATGATCGCGTCGAGCGCTGTGCCGAAGAAGAAGCCGAAAACGGCCACTGTCGCGACCGTCATCAGCAGCCAGCTGGTGTCGAGATTCAAAAGCATGAATACCCATGGCGACCGAGCCGCCATGCCCCTGGGATCAATCGATTGAAACGATTGTCCTGACGCCGTTTGTTGAATTCGAATGAGCTTATGGATCAATCGTTTCATTTTGCTTGCCGGATTAAACGGCATTAGAGCAATCGCCGTAGTCAGTTCTTCATCGAATACGTCTCCACCCGGTTCACGGACGGCTCCCGGAAAAATGCACAGCATCAAGCGGTTCATCCCCGCCTCCTTCGTCGTCCTGTGGGCAACCGGCTTCATCGGTGCGCGTTATGCCATGCCCTGGGCCGAGCCGTTCACCTTCCTGGCCGTGCGCTTCGTTCTGGCCGCCATCCTGCTGGGCGGCTTGACAGTGATGCTCGGCTCCAAAGGAGCCACCCGGGCGGAAGCGCTGCATGCGATGGGCGCCGGCGTGCTGATGCACGGCGTCTATCTCGGCGCCGTGTTCTGGGCGATCCACAGAGGCATGCCGGCCGGCTTCTCTGCCCTGATCGTCGGTCTGCAGCCGCTGGTCACGGCAGTGCTTGCCGGCCGGTTTCTCGGCGAGGCGATCCTGCCGCGCCATTGGACGGGTCTCGCCGTCGGCCTTGCCGGCGTGGTCATCGTGCTGTGGCCGAAGCTCGGAGCGGTCGGCGGCGGCGTAACGGCAGCGACGCTGACCGCCTCGCTCATCTCGGTGCTTGGCATGAGCGCCGGCACGATCTGGCAGAAGCGCTTCGCCTCTGGTGGCGACCTGGTGGCGGCGACGATGTGGCAATATGTCGGCGGCGCCGCGCTGATGGCGCTCGCCTCGTTCGCCTTCGAGACGCGCACCGTCACCATCAATGGCGAGCTGATCTTCGCCATGGCTTGGCTGGTGCTGGTGCTGTCGATCGGCGCCATCTTCCTTCTGATGGTGATGATCCGCGACGGCGAGATGTCGAAGGTCGCTTCGCTGTTCTACCTCGTTCCCGCCGTCACCGCGGTCATCGCCTGGGCGCTGTTCGGCGAACAGCTCAACCTGGTCCAGATAATCGGCATGGCCATTGCGACACTGGGCGTCGGCCTTGCCACCGCCCAGCCAACCAGGAATCAGCCAACGCGGGCGCGCGCCTCGAGGTAGCGGCTGATCGCGGCATTGAGCTCGCCGCCGAGGATGAAGATCGCCGAGAGCATGTAGAGGAAGACGACTGCGATCATGATCGAGGCGAGGCCGGCATAGGTCGTCACATAGGACGAGAAATGATCGAGATAGGTGGCAAAGATAGTCGAGCCGGCAAGCCATGCCGCCAGCGTGAAGATGATGCCGGGCACGATCGAAAGGAAACGGCGCTTGCCCGCCGGCAGCCAGAAATGCACCGCGAACAGCCCGCCAACAATTACGGTCGAGGCGATGACGTAGCGCCATAGGGTGATCGTGCCCATATAGGGCTTGATCCCTTCGATATGCGCTTCGGCCAGCCGCGCCAGCAGCGGCGCGAACACCAGGAGCACGCTGATCACCAGGAAGCACGCCGTGGCGATCAGCACGAAAATGACGCTCTGCACCCGGCGGTAGATGATGCCGCGCGTCTCCGACACACGATAGGCGCGGTTGAGCGAGGTGCGCAGCGCCTCTATGCCGTTCGAGGCAAAATAGGCGGCAAGCAGCACACCGTAGGTCAAAAGGTCTGTGCGGCGGACGGTGAGCACGTTCTGCACCTCGCGCGCGATCGGCTTGGCGATCTGCTCGGGCCAGGTATCGAAGACGAGGTGCACGGCGGTGTCGGAGAAAGCCTGCGCGCCGAGGAAGCTCGCCAGCGTCGTGGCAAAGATCAGGAACGGGAACAGCGCCATCAGCGAGGTGATCGCCAGATGGCTGGCCATCGCCCAGCCGTCGTCGGTGTTGAAATGACCGATCGCGTCATAGAGCACGCGGCGCAGGACGACGATTTTCCGCAACAAGTCCCGCGTTCCCTTCGATTGTCTCGACGCCGCGAATATGGGAAGGGAATGCGGCAAATGGCAACCCTTGCTCAAACCACGATGCCCGCCGCGAACGAATTGCGCACCATCATCGTCACCGGTACCTCTTCCGGAATAGGCGCCTATTGCGCCCGGGCGCTCAAGGCGGAAGGCTGGCGGGTGTTCGCCACGGCGCGCAAGCCCGCCGACATCGCCGCGCTCGAGGCCGACGGCATCGAGACCTTCTATCTCGACTATCGCGAACCCGGCTCCATCGAGGCGCTGGTCGCCTCGGTGCTGGACCGCACCGGCGGGCGGCTCGACGCGCTGTTCAACAACGGCGCCTATGCCCAGCCGGGCGCCGTCGAGGATCTGCCGGTGGCGGCGTTGAGAGAACAGTTCGAGGCCAATCTCTTCGGCTGGCACGATTTGACGCGCCGCATCGTGCCGGTGATGCGCGGCCAGGGCCATGGCCGCATCGTGCACTGCTCCTCGATCCTCGGGCTGACGCCGGTGCGCTTTCGCGGCGCCTATGCCGCCTCCAAACATGCGCTGGAAGGCCTGATGCTGTGCCTGCACCAGGAACTCGCGGGCAGCGGCATCCATGTCTCGCTGATCGAGCCTGGACCGGTGACGTCGAAGATCGCCAGCAACGGGCTGTATTGGTTCCTGAAGAACATCGATCACGAGAACTCGGTTCACCGCGCCGACTATCAGGCGCAGTTGGCGCGGCTGCAGGCCGGCGGCAGCGTCTCCAGGCTGAAGCCCGGGCCGGAAGTGGTCCATAAGGCCTTGCGCCATGCGCTTCTGTCGCGGCGCCCGCGCCCGCACTATGTGGTAACAGTGCCGGCCAGGATCGGCGCGACGCTCAAACGTATCCTGCCCGCATCGATGCTCTACCGCCTGCTTGCCAGGCGCGCCTGAACGAAAACGAACTGGAACAGACATGGCAACTGTCTTCAACGTCCTCGCCGTCCTCGTCATGGTCGCCGTCGTGATCGTGCTGGTCCGCGGCCTCATCAACATGATGCGCGGCGGCGACGGCATGACCTCGAACAAGCTGATGCAGGCGCGCGTGCTGTTGCAGTTCGTGGCCTTGGTGCTGATCCTGCTGGCGGTGTATTTCACCCGCAAGTGAGCTTTCCGGGAGGCAGAGCGTGGTCAAGCTCAACAAGATCTACACCCGCACCGGCGACGACGGCACCACCGGCCTTGGCACGGGCGAGCGGCGGCTGAAGTCCGACCTGCGCGTCGACGCCTACGGCACGGTCGACGAAGCCAATGCCTGCATCGGCATGGCCCGCATCCACACCGCTGCCGGCCATCCGGCGATCGACGCGATGCTGTCCCGCATCCAGAATGACCTTTTCGATCTCGGCGCTGACCTCTGCGTGCCGGACAATGGCAAGCCGCTTGGCTACGAGCCGCTGCGTATCACCGCCTCGCAGACCGACCGCGTCGAAAAGGATATCGACCTGCTCAACAAGGATCTGCAGCCGCTCAAATCCTTCGTGCTGAACGGCGGCACCCCGGCAGCGGCGGCCCTTCATCTCGCCCGTACCGTGGCGCGGCGGGCCGAGCGTATCATGGTGGCACTGGCACAGGATCCGCGCGAACACGTCAACCGCGAGGCGATCAAATACATCAATCGCGTTTCGGACTTTCTGTTCGTCGCCGCACGCGCGGTCAATGACAATGGAAACGCCGACGTGTTATGGGTGCCCGGCAAGAACCGCTGAAATCGGCCGAAGCGGAAGGGGCAAGTCAAACCTCATGTTCATCCCGCTCTACGACACCAACAGGCTGCGCCACATCCGGCTGCAATATGTGACGATCGGCCTGATCGCGGTCAACGCGCTGGTCTTTCTCATCACCTCGATCGGCGGCGAAAACTTCAAGAACGCTGCGGTGCTCAGCCTCGGCTTTATCCCCTCCGTCGTCCACGACAGGGTCGAGCTGTCGCCCGAATTCGTCGTCATTCCGGAGAGCCTGAGCTACCTCACCTATGCCTTCCTGCATGCCGACATCTTCCATCTCGGCGGCAACATGCTGTTCCTGTGGGTGTTCGGCGACAATGTCGAGGACGCGCTCGGCCATATCCGCTACCTTATCTTCTACCTGCTTTGCGCCGCTGCCGGCGCCTTCTTCCAGGGCCTGGTAGCCTGGGATTCGCAAGTGCCGCTGATCGGTGCGTCCGGCGCCATCGCCGGCGTGGTCGCCGCCTATCTGATCCTCTATCCCCGGGTGAAAGTGTGGGTTCTCGCCTTCGCCCGCATCCCGCTGCGCATCCCGGCCTTTATCCCGCTCATCCTGTGGATCGTCTTCCAGATCGTCATGTTCGCCGCTGGTGGCGAAGACCAGGTTTCCTGGGCCTGCCATATTGGCGGCATCATCGCCGGCGCCGTGCTGGTGCTAGTCCTGCGCAGGCGCGGTGTGCCGCTGCTTGCCGGCGCGGATGGCGAGCCAACGGTTGAAGCCAATCAGGCGCCTGTCTCTGCCGAGCCGGTCGTCAGCGCTCCGCCTGCGGCCCAGCCGGCGCCGCAATGGGGCCGTGGTGGCGCTTCCAGCCCGGACTGAACCGATTTGACTGCGCAACGGATATTGACGCGCCGGGTTGTCGCAACTACGGAAGCGCCACCATTAGGCGTTTGAAGAGCAGAATTCCGTCCGGAATGTCGGCTTTCGACAACTCAGAAAGGGCGCGCGCTGCTATAGCGCGCCCAATTATCTCAGGAGAGGTGGCAGGAAATGAAGATCCTTGTGCCCGTGAAGCGGGTTGTGGATGCGAACGTCAAGGTGCGCGTCAAGGCCGACGGTTCGGCGGTTGAGCTTGCCAACGTCAAGATGGCAATGAACCCGTTCGACGAGATCGCGGTCGAAGAGGCGATCCGGCTGAAGGAAGCCGGCAAGGTCGAAGAGATCATCGTCGTCTCGATCGGACCGCAGCAGGCACAGGAAACCTTGCGCACCGCGCTCGCCATGGGCGCCGACCGCGCCATCCTGGTCAAGACCGACGAACAGACCGAGCCGCTCGGCGTCGCCAAGGTGCTGAAGGGCGTGGTCGAAGCCGAACAGCCCGGCCTGGTGATCCTCGGCAAGCAGGCAATCGACGACGATTCCAACCAGACCGGCCAGATGCTGGCCGCATTGCTCGGCTGGGCGCAGGGCACTTTTGCTTCCAAGGTTGTTGTCGAGGGCGACAAGGCCAAGGTGACGCGCGAAGTCGACGGCGGCCTGCAGACGGTGGAACTGAAGATGCCGGCGATCGTGACGGCCGACCTTCGCCTCAACCAGCCGCGCTACGCTTCGCTGCCCAACATCATGAAGGCCAAGAAGAAGCCGCTCGACGAGAAGAGCCCGGCCGACTACGGCGCCGACGTCAAGCCGCGGCTCAAGGTGCTCAAGACCGAGGAGCCGGGTGGCCGCAAGGCCGGCGTCAAGGTCAAGAGCGTCGCCGAGCTGGTCGACAAGCTCAAGAACGAAGCCGGCGTGCTGTAAGCGATCGGGAAAGGAACAAGAACATGGCAATTCTCCTCATCGCCGAACACGACAACGCAACCCTTTCCGACCAGACCGCCAAGGCGCTGTCGGCAGCCCTGCAGATCGGTTCGGACGTGCATGTGCTGGTGGCCGGCAAGGGCGCCAAGGGTGCGGCCGACGCCGCTGCCAAGCTCAAGGGCGTGACCAAGGTGCTGCTGGCCGAAGCCGACGAACTGGCCGAGCGCCTCGCCGAACCGATGGCGGCGCTCGTCGTGTCGCTGGCGGGCGCCTACGACACCATAATCGCGCCGGCGACCTCGTCGGGCAAGAATGTCGCGCCGCGCGTGGCAGCCCTGCTCGATGTCGCGCAGGTGTCCGAGATCATCGAAGTGGTCTCGCCCGACACCTTCAAGCGGCCGATCTATGCCGGCAACGCCATCCAGACCGTGCAGTCGACCGACGCCAAGAAGGTGATCACGGTGCGCACCGCCTCCTTCCAGGCAGCGCCCGAAGGCGGCTCGGCCGCTGTCGAGACCGCGAAGGCGGCCGCCAATCCCGGCCTGTCCTCCTTTGTCGAAAACAAGCTGTCGGAGACCGACCGTCCGGAGCTGACCTCGGCCAAGATCATCATCTCGGGCGGCCGTGCGCTGGGTTCTTCGGAAAAGTTCCAGGAAGTCATCCTGCCGGTCGCCGACAAGCTCGGCGCGGCGGTCGGCGCTTCGCGCGCGGCAGTCGACGCCGGCTATGCACCAAACGACTGGCAGGTCGGCCAGACCGGCAAGGTGGTGGCCCCTGACCTCTACATTGCGGTGGGCATCTCCGGCGCCATCCAGCACCTCGCCGGCATGAAGGATTCCAAGGTCATCGTCGCCATCAACAAGGACGAAGAGGCGCCGATATTCCAGGTTGCCGACTACGGCCTCGTCGGCGATCTGTTCGTCATTCTGCCGGAACTGCAAAAGGCGCTTTGACGCTATCTGCCTAAGCGTATTAAATTGTGAAGGGTGGGGTAGACGAAGCTGCCCCGCCCTTTTAGTTTGCACCGCACAAAAAGCAGGCCGCAAAGGCCTTTCTTCGACGGGATCGGTGTAATGAGCAAGATCGAGACGATCGGCATCATCGGCGCGGGCCAGATGGGCGGCGGTATCGCCCATGTCTCCGCGCTTTCCGGCTACAAGGTGCTGATCTACGACATCTCGCTCGACCGTATCGAGAAGGGCATCGCCACCGTCAGCGGCAACATGGCCCGCCAGGTCGGTTCGGGCAAGCTCGAGGAAAAGCTGCGCAACGAAGCGATGGCGCGCATTTCCGCCGCGCCCGTCATGGCCGATCTTGCCGGCGCCGATCTGGTGATCGAAGCAGCGACCGAGGACGAGACGGTCAAGCGCAAGATCTACGCCCAGCTCTGCCCGCAGCTCAATCCCGAGGCGATCCTGGCGACCAACACCTCGTCGATCTCGATCACCCGGCTTGCCGCGCAGACCGATCGTCCCGAGCGCTTCATCGGCATACATTTCATGAACCCGGTGCCAGTGATGAAGCTGGTCGAGCTGGTGCGCGGCATCGCCACCGAAGACCAGACCTTCGAGGCGGCCAAGGCCTATGTGAAGCAGCTCGACAAGACGATCACCGTCTCGGAGGATTTTCCGGCCTTCATCGTCAACCGCATCCTGCTGCCGATGATCAACGAGGCGATCTACACGCTCTACGAGGGCGTTGGCTCGGTCGACGCCATCGACACCGCCATGAAGCTCGGCGCCAACCACCCGATGGGGCCGCTGCAGCTTGCCGATTTCATCGGCCTGGACACCTGCCTGTCGATCATGCAGGTGCTGCATGATGGCCTGTCGGATTCGAAGTACCGCCCCTGCCCGCTGCTGGTGAAATATGTCGAAGCCGGCTGGCTAGGCCGCAAGACCGGGCGTGGCTTCTACGACTATCGCGGCGAGCATCCGGTTCCGACGCGCTAATCCGAAGACTTCGGCTCTGCGAACTCGCAAAGTCGGCAAGGCCTCTTCAGGATGCCGCGGCTAGCCGCTTGGACGGCGCCGTGTCGGCGCCTTTGAGGTCCTCATCCGGCGCCGCTGAAACGCAGCCCCGTCCGGCGGCCTTGGCCGCGTAACAGGCGGCATCGGCCCGTGCGATGATCTCATCCACTTCGCCACAGCCGGCGCGGATCGGAGCCAGGCCGATGCTGGCGCCGATCGAATGCGCCCGCCCGTCCCAGGTGAAATTCAGGCCGCGGATCGCATCGATGATGGATCGTGCCGCAATCATGCCGCTGGCGGCCGAGCCGGACATCAGGATGACGGCGAACTCGTCGCCTCCGAGGCGGGCGACGATGTCTTCAGGTCCAAGCACGCCACGGATCGCCTCGGCGACCCGCTTCAACAGGGCATCGCCGGCGGCATGGCCGCCGGTGTCGTTGACCAGCTTGAAGTGGTCGAGGTCGACAAACATGAACTGATGCTCCCCGATCGACCCTGTCGTATCGCCGACCGATCCCGTCGTGTCGGCCGCGTCGGCCTTGCCGCTCCGATCGACCAGTTCCTCCATCGTGCGGATGAAGCTCGAACGGTTGGCGAGACCGGTGAGCGCGTCATGGGCGGCGGCATAGGCGAGTTGGCGCTGCAGGGCGCGCGCATCGGTAAAATCCTGGAAGACGATGACCAGTCCGCAGAATTCAGCTCGCTCGTTCATGATAGGCGACACGACCTGACGGATGCTGCAGCGCGTGTCGTCGCGGCGGATCAGCACGGCGCGACTGTTCTGCTCGGCGGGACCTGTGCCGCCGGTCGAAGCCCGTGCCACGCCGATCCTCTGCCCGGTCTCTTCGTCTACCGCCCAGTAGACATGACCGAGCGTCTTGCCGAGCGCCTCGCCGCTGGTGACGCCGGTCAGCTTTTCGGCCACCGGATTCATGAAGGTGACGCGGTTTGCGGCATCCGTGCAGATCACGGCATCGCCGATCGACTGCAGGGTGACGCGCAGCCGTTCCTTCTCGTCGGCCAGCATCGCCGCCGAGACGATGAGGCGCGCTTCGGCCTCCTTGCGCTGAGTGATGTCGGTCAGGCTGCCGATGGCCCTGATCAGCCGCCCGACGGCGTCGCGCTCGATGGCCTTGCCGCGGTCGAGAATCCAGACCCAGTGCCCGTCCTTGTGGCGCATTCTGAACTCGGCTTCGAAAAACGGCGTCTCGCCGGCGAGGTGGGCGCGGTCGGCCTCGGCGACGAGCTCGCGGTCGTCGGGATGGATCATCGTCAGCCAGCGGTCGGGGTCGCCGTCCAGTTCGCCATCGGCATAGCCGAGCATCTTCACCCAGGTACCGGAGTAGGTCGTGCCGCCCTTGCGCATGTCGAGATCCCAGACGCCCTGACCAGCGCTGGCCAGCGCAAAGTTCCAGCGCGTTTCAGCTTCCGCGATGCGGGCCTCGGACTGCTTGCGGGCGTCGATGTCCTCGATCTGTGAAACCAGGTAGAGCGGACGGCCGTTGTCTTCGTCGCGGATGACCGAGCCGGCAAGCTGCGCCCAGACCGGCGTCCCGTCCTTCCGCAGGTAACGCTTCTCGAAGTGGAAAGCGTCGATCTTGCCTGCCTTCAGGTCGATCATCGTGTCCCTGCCGATCTGCAGGTCGTCGGGATGCGTGATCTGGAAGAAGGTCAGCGCCTCGATCTCCTCCCGGCTATAGCCAAGCATGGTGGCGAAAGCCGGATTGGTCTGCAGGATGCGGCCGTCGAGGCCGACGATGGCGACGCCGATCGCCGAATCCTCCATGGCGCGGCGGAAACGCTGTTCGCTCTCGCCGATCTGGCGGCGGTCCTCGACGATCTGGCGAACGAACAGGGCGGTGAGGAAAAGCGACGCCGCGATCATGGCGACCGCTATCTGCAGGCAGAGTTTCAGGGCCTCGGCGCCGAGCTCCAGGCGCGACAGCAGGATCGACGCAAGGACGGCGACAAGGCCGACCACCATCAAAACCAGCGCAGCATGTCTGTCGGCCCGCAGGCCTTTCCAAGTCCACGTCACAATGCGGATCCACCCCGTTGCGCAATTGCACGTTGCTGCAACCCTGGCGGATCGATTTTAAGGAAAGGTTGCGCTGGCGGTCCGGGCGACGATGCTAACCGGCAAACAATTGCCGGCATGATTAAGGATCGGTGTGCGTTCCCTACCAGCGCACGAAAAGCCGCCCGCCCAAGGCTCCCAACGCTGTAAGGATGATGATCGCGACCGTGTACCAGGTGGCGACGAAGAGCGGTGAATCGTCGACGCAGTGCGCGGCATAGAAGGTCGCCGCCAGCCCGCCGGCGAGCAGGCCCGCAACCGCGCCGGCAAGCACCGGCCGCGTCGGCGCGCCGTAGCGCAGCATCCACAGGAAAATCGCCAGCGGGCCAATGCCGATCAGCGGGATGAAGCCCATGCAGATCATCATGTTGGAGCCGACCAGCCGCGTGCCCCATTGCGCCTCAGGCACCGCGAAGAGCTCCAGAACCACAGCCACGAGGACGAGCAGCGGCGCCGCGGCCATCCAGGTCGCCGCCTTTCCCGTCGATGCGCCGGGCGTCGACAAAGCGTGGATCAGCGCGAAGGCGGTGCCGGCAAGCACGATGGTGAAGACGAACTTCGACAGGAAGCGCATCGTGTGCATGGCGATCATGATGTCGGAACGTGGACCGATCGTGAACCAGAAAACCACCGCGGCGATCACCGCCGCAACCGCGGTGGCCATCCACCAGGCCGAACGCAGCGGCATCGCCTTGTTGCGGGCGTCGGCGTCCAATGCCTTGATGAGATCCTCGGTCCTCATGTCATTCCCGCCCGAAACGCCTGGCAATGGCGGCAAGGCCGCGATGCAGCGACACCCGCACCGCCGTCTCGGTAATGCCGAATTTCGCCGCCGTCTCGCCGATCGAACGGCCCTCGACCGACACCGCCGAGACCACCGAGCGCTGCGCCGGCGGCAGGCTGTCCAGCACCCGGTTGATGTCGCGCTCGCTGACGGTCTCGGTCTCAGGCTCGGCGAAGGTTTCGGCGATTTCGTCGATCTCGATCTCGACACGCCGCCCGCGCCGCCGGAAGGCATCGATCAGCTTGAAGCGCGCTATGGCAAAGACCCATGGCAGCACCGGCGCATCGTCGCGCCAGGTATGCCGTTTGACATGAATGGCCAGCAAGGTTTCCTGCACGACATCCTCGGGGTCGACCCCGCCCTGTACGATCTTGCGCCGGGCAAAGCCGCGAACGAGAACAGCCGTCCGGTGCAGAAAGTCGGCGTAGGCCCTTTCATCTCCGGCGATTGCGGCCTTGAGCAGCCGGGAAAGCTCGGCCTCATCCTTGCCGGTCACAAGAGTTCACTCCCCCGATGTTCGCGTCTCGGCGCTGTTTTGTTACGTGGCGGGCGAAATAATGTCCAAGCCAAACTGCCGCAGAATCACGAAAGTTTGCGCCCCGGCTGCCGATAGAACCAGTTCACCAATGTTGACTCGGACAATCAGGTATTGGTAGGTGCAGCCGTGCCAAGACCAACCAACAAGATCGAGGACGACGCCCCATGAGATACGCCCTTTCCGCCCTCGCCGGCGCCACCGCGCTGGCGATCAGCCTGATCGCCGCCCCGGCCATGGCCGAGGATGCCGGCATCGTCGTCTACAACGCCCAGCATGAGAGCCTGACCAAGGAATGGGCCGAGGGCTTCACCAAGGAGACCGGCATCAAGGTGACGCTGCGCAATGGCGGCGACAGCGATTTCTCCAACCAGATCGTCGCCGAAGGCGCTGCCTCGCCGGCCGACGTGTTCCTGACCGAAAACTCGCCGGCCATGGCCCTGGTCGAGGCCGCCGGCCTGTTCGCGCCGGTCGATGCCGACACGCTGGCGCAGGTTCCGCAGGAATACCAGCCGACCACCGGCAAATGGGTCGGCGTTGCCGCGCGCAGCACCGTCTTTGCCTACGACAAGACCAAGCTGAAGGAAGACCGGTTGCCCAAGTCGCTGCTTGAGCTCGCCGATCCGAGCTGGAAGGGCCGCTGGGCCGCCTCCCCCTCCGGCGCAGATTTCCAGGCCATTGTCAGCGCTTTGCTGCAGCTGAAGGGCGAGGCCGCGACGGCCGACTGGCTGAAGGCGATGAAGGCGAACTTCACCGCCTACAAGGGCAACAACACCGTGATGAAGGCGGTCAATGCCGGCGAGATCGAAGGCGGCGTCATCTACCATTATTATTATTTCGGCGATCAGGCCAAGACCGGCGAGAACAGCAAGAACGTCGCCATGCACTATTTCAAGAACCAGGATCCGGGCGCTTTCGTCTCGATCTCTGGCGGCGGCGTGCTGGCCTCGAGCAAGCACCAGAAGGAAGCTCAGGCCTTCCTGAAGTGGGTGACCGGCAAGGGTGGCCAGGAGGTGCTGAAGAACGGCACGTCCTTCGAATATGCGGTCGGCAAAGGCGCCGATTCCAATGCGAAGCTGGTGCCGCTCGCCGATCTGCAGGCACCGAAGGTCGATCCGGCGACGCTGAACTCGAAGAAGGTCACTGACCTGATGACGGGAGCCGGCTTGCTTTAGTTCGCGTTCGTCCTAAAAGGGCAACCGACTGCGCTCCCGCGGGATACGCTCTCCGCGGGAGCGCTCTGTTTTCAAGGTGGCATTCGTCGATGACGACAAGCTGCGTTTCCGGCCGCGTTCCGCGTGCCTTCGATGACCGCCGCCAGCAGGCGGAAGCAGCGCGGCGTCCGGCCTGATGCAGTCTGCGGTTGATCTTTCGCGTCCGGGCCTGCCGGCCGGCTTCAAGACCGGACACGGAACGCGCCGTCGGCCCCTCTCCTGGATCCTGATCGCGGCTGCCCTTGTCTCGCTGCTTGCATTGCTGCCGCTTGCCTTCATCGTCTGGGTGGCGGTGCAGACCGGCTGGGAAACCGCATCGGCGCTGGTCTTCCGTCCACGCGTCGGCCAACTCCTGGTCAACACCGTCCTTCTGGTGGCGGTGGCGGTTCCGATTTCGATCGTGCTGTCGGTGACGCTGGCCTGGCTGACCGAACGCAGCGACCTGCCCGGGGCTCGCCTATGGGCCTGGCTGTCGGTTGCCCCGCTCGCCATCCCTGCCTTCGTCCACTCCTATGCCTGGATCAGCCTGGTGCCGGGACTGCACGGCCTGTGGGCCGGGGTGCTGGTTTCGGTCCTCGCCTATTTCCCGTTCCTCTATCTGCCGATCGCGGCAGCGCTGCGTCGTCTCGACCCCGCGCTTGAGGATGCCGCGGCCGCCCTCGGCCTCGGTCCGTGGCGGGTCTTTGCCCGCGTCGTGCTGCCGCAGCTGAGGCTCGCCATTTGCGGCGGTTCGCTGCTGGTCGGCCTGCATCTGCTTGCCGAATACGGCCTCTATGTCTTCATCCGCTTCGACACCTTCACCACGGCGATTGTCGACCAGTTCCAGTCGACCTTCAACGGACCGGCCGCCAACATGCTGGCCGCGGTGCTGGTCACGTGCTGCTTCGTGCTGCTCGCGCTGGAAGTGCTGGTGCGCGGCGAGGAGCGCTATGCCCGCGTCGGCTCCGGTGCGGCGCGCCAGCAGCAGCGCACGCGGCTCGGCCGCGCCACGCTTGCCTGCCTGGCGCTGCCCGCAATCACCGCGCTGCTTTCGCTCGGCGTGCCTTTCATCACCATCGGCCGCTGGCTGATCGCCGGCGGCACCGATGTCTGGCGCCTCGACGAGATCGGCCTTGCACTCGGCCAGACCCTGTTCCTGGCGGTCGGCGGCGCGCTGCTCGCTACGATCGCCGCCATGCCGATGGCATGGATTTCGATCCGCGCGCCGGGTCCGCTGCAGCGGCTTCTCGAAGGCTGCAACTACATCGTCGGCTCCCTGCCCGGCGTCGTCATCGCGCTGGCGCTGGTCACCATCACCGTGCGCATCGCCATGCCGCTCTACCAGACCCTGTTCACCATTCTTTTCGCCTATGCGCTGATGTTCCTGCCGCGCGCTTTGATCAGCCTCAGGGCATCGATCGCGCAGGCGCCGGTCGAACTCGAACGCGCGGCATCGAGCCTCGGACGGCCGCCGCTCAAGGCGCTGTGGGCAACGACGATCCGCCTGTCGGCACCGGGGGCTGCGGCGGGCATGGCACTGGTGGCGCTCGGCATCACCAACGAGCTGACCGCCACCCAGATGCTGGCACCCAACGGCACCCGCACGCTGGCGATGGCGTTCTGGTCCTATAGCGGCGAGATCGACTATGCCTCGGCCGCACCTTACGCCTTCATCATGGTGGCGATGTCGCTGCCTTTGACCTGGCTGCTTTACGTCCAGTCGAAAAGGATGGCTGGACGATGAGCTTTCTCGAACTCAGCGGCGTGCAAAAACATTACGGCCCGGTGGCCGCACTTGCCGGCGTCGACCTCAGTGTCATGAGCGGCAGCCGCACGGCGATCGTCGGACCGTCCGGCTGCGGCAAGACGACCTTGCTCAGGCTCATCGCTGGTTTCGAGGCGCCCGACCAGGGCCGCATCGTGCTCGATGGCGAGGTGCTGGCCAATGGCGGCGCCGCCGTTCCGGCGTATCGCCGCGGCATCGGCGTGGTGGCGCAGGACGGCGCCCTGTTCCCGCATCTGACCATCGCCGACAATATCGGCTTCGGCATGGCGCGCGGCGCCGACAAGCGCACCGAGCACATCGTCGAACTCGCCTATATCGTCGGGCTGGACAAGGCGATCCTCAAACGCCGCCCGCACGAGCTCTCCGGTGGCCAGCAGCAGCGCGTCGCGCTGGCCCGAGCCATGGCGATGAAGCCCCGGCTGATGCTGCTCGACGAGCCGTTCTCGGCCCTCGACACCGGCCTGCGCGCCTCGATGCGCAAGGCAGTGGCCGAGCTTCTGGAAGCCGCGGGGATCACCACGATCCTGGTCACCCACGATCAGGCCGAGGCGCTGTCCTTCGCCAGCCAGGTCGCGGTCATGCGCGACGGCCTGTTCTCGCAGGTCGGCACGCCGCGCGAGCTCTATTTCCAACCAAAGGACAGGATGATCGCCGAGTTCCTTGGCGACGCCATCATCCTGCCGGCGAGGATAGCGGATGGCTTCGCCACGTCGCCGCTCGGCCGCATCGCCGTCGACACCACCGAGCGGCGCGATGTCGCCCGCATCATGCTGCGGCCGGAACAGGTGCTGCTGAAAAGGACGTCGCGAGAAGGCATGTCGGGCACGCCGGACATGCTGTTCGGCGAGGTGACGGAATCCGAATTCGCCGGTTCCATGTGCACCATCGCCGTGCGGCTCCTGAACAGTCCCGATCCTCCGGACGCTGCCGCAATCGGCAACACGCCGCTCATCCTGCGCAAACCCGGCATGGACGCTCCGGCCCTTGGCGAGATCGTCCGACTGACGGTTTCAGGCAAGGCGCATGTGTTTGCATGACTGGTCCTGCGCCGGCTTGGGGTCGGCGCCGCGACCGACGACGCTATTCGACGAGCTTGCCCGTCTCGGTCGAATAGGTGGGCCACCGCTCCAGGAAATCGCAATTGTGCACGACCACCCGTCGGGCGGCAGCGTCAATGAGGACGATCGCGTAGGTGGGCGGCGCCTGCTCGACCACCTCCTCCCCCACCAGATCGAGCACGAAGCGGGCATGCAGCCCGCGTTGCGCGGTAAACGGGATACCGGCGACGGTGCCGGCAATGTCGCGATGGACATGCCCGAAGAAGACGTGGCCGACATTACCGTGGCGCTTGAGCAGTTCCAGGAAGCGCGTGGGCTGTTCGAGCCCGAGCGGATCGAGCAGCGGCAGGCCGAGCTCGACCGGCGGATGGTGCAGGAAGATGTAGGCCTGCCGTCCCGCCGCTTCGCTGAGCCTGGCATCCAGCCAGGCTAGCCGCTCGTTGGACAACTCGCCGGTGACGCGGCCTTCGGCCAGGCTGTCGAGAAACAGCAGCGACGCCTCAGGTGTCTCGAAGACCGACTGCACGAAGCCATTGTCGTCGACCGGGTTTTCGGGAAATGCCGCGGCGAGATTGGCGCGCCTGTCGTGATTTCCCGGCAGCAGCCGATAAGGCAGGGAAAGCCTGCCCAGGGCCGATTTCAGATCGAAATAGCTCTCGGCTGCACCGGTTTCGGTCAGGTCGCCGGAGAAGACGCAAAGCGCGGCATCGCCGTGACGAGCGTTGATATGCGCGATGCAGCGATCGAGCCGCTCATGCAAATCCGCGCCGTAGCGGATTTCACCCCGCCGGCCGAGATGCACGTCGGTGACCTGGATGATTTTCATTGCGCGGCCCTTCTTCGATCCGACGGGGGAATTTCTGAACGCCCGGAGGGGGCAGGAATGAGCTAGCGGACGGCCGCGAAAATCAGAGCGCTGGAACCGGCACCGATGCCTTGAAGACGTCGAGGCGGCTTCCCGTCTCGGACGAGAAGAAATGCAGATCGGCCTCGGAAAACTGCAGGCCGACCGCGCTGCCGGGCGCCGGATGGACAGCCTCCGACGTCATCACGGAAAACGCCGCGCCGTCGAGGTCGACATAGACGACGCGGCCCGCGCCCAGTTCCTCGACCAGATCAACGCTGGCATTGAGCGCGCCCGTGGTGCCGGGAGCGACCAGGCGCACGGCTTCCGGCCGGATACCCACCGCGACCTTGCTTCCAACCGGCAGGCTGGCACGCGAAACGGCCAGGCGCCGGCTGCCGCCGAGCAGCGACAGGCCGTCGAGCGTGACCTCGCCTTCGAGCATGTTCATCGCCGGCGCGCCGACGAAGGTGGCGACGAAACGGCTGGCCGGCCGGCTGTAGATTTCGCTGGGCGTGCCGACCTGTTCGACGCGGCCGCCATTCATCACCACCAGCCGGTCGGCAAGCGTCATCGCCTCGACCTGGTCGTGCGTGACGAACACCGAGGTTGCGCTCAGCCGGCGGTGCAGCTTGCGGATTTCCGAGCGCATCTGCACGCGCAGCTTGGCGTCGAGGTTGGAAAGCGGTTCATCGAAGAGAAAAACCTTGGGCTCGCGGATCATGGCGCGACCCATGGCGACGCGCTGGCGCTGGCCGCCCGACAGCGCCATCGGCTTGCGGTCGAGCAGCTGTTCGAGCTCCAGGATGCGGGCGACTGCCTGGATGCGCTGGGTGCGCTCGGCGGTGGGAACGCCGGCGACCTTCAGCGAGTAGCCGATATTCTGCGCCACGCTCATATGCGGATAGAGCGCATAGTTCTGGAACACCATGGCGCAACCGCGCTCGCGCGGCTCGAGCTTGTTGACGATCGCGCCGTCGATGGCGATCGTGCCGCCGGAGATATCCTCGAGCCCGGCGATCATCCGGAGCAGCGTGGACTTGCCGCAGCCGGATGGGCCGAGGATGACGACGAATTCGCCCGACGTGATGTCGAGGTTGACCCCATGCACGACCTGCATTTTGGCGTAGCTTTTGTAGACGTCGCGAATGGTGATGGAGGCCATCTTTTCGTCTCCTACTTTTCGGTGGCGATCAGGCCGCGCACGAACCAGCGCTGCATGACCACGACGACCACCAGCGGCGGCAGCATGACGATGAGCGTGCCGGCCATGGCGATGTTCCATTCGGGTATGCCGCCGACATTCGGGATGAGCTGCTTGAGTTCGGTCACCGCCGTGGCATGCGACTGATCGGTGGTGATGAGCAGCGGCCACAGATACTGGTTCCAGGCCCACAGAAACATGATGGTTCCCAGCGCCGCCATGTTGTTGCGCGACAGCGGCAGCAGGATGTCGATGAAGAAGCGCACAGCACCTGCGCCGTCCATGCGCGCGGCCTCGGTCAGCTCATCCGGTACCGTCAGGAAGAACTGCCGGTAGAGGAAGGTCCCGGTGGCGGTGGCGATCAGCGGCAGGATCAGCCCGGTGTAGGAGTTGAGAAGGCCAAGGCTGAGCGAAACCTGGACGCCCGAGATTTTCTCGATGAGCCAGCTCAGCCCGGTCAGGTCGAGGATGGTCTGGTAGGGGGACAGCACATTGGCGACGACCGCGTAGGTCGGCACGATGCGCACTTCGAGCGGCAGCATCAGCGTGATGAAGACCAGCCAGAAGATCAGCATGCGTCCGGGATAGCGGAAGTAGACGATCGAGAAGGCGGTAAGCGCCGAGATGATGACTTTGCCCGCCGCCACGCCGGCCGCCATGATGAAGCTGTTGAACAGCTTGGGGCCGAGGTCGGCCGTCGTCCACGCGGTCTTGATGTTGATCCAGAAATCGCTGCCCGGCAGCAGCGACATCGGCACATCGTTGACGTCCTTCAGATTATGCGATGCGGCGATCACCACGATCACGAACGGTGCGACGCAAAACACGAAGCCCAGGAACAGGATCACATGCGTCAGGAAATTGAGGATCGGGGTGCGCTCGACCATGGCCGCCTCAGCGATAATGCACGCGCCGCTCGATGAAGCGGAACTGGAAGATGGTCAGCACGATGATGAGCAGCATCAGGATGATGCTCTGTGCAGCGGCGCCCGAATAGTCGAGGCCTTTGAAGCCGTCGGAATAGATCTTGTAGACCATCAGGTTGGTCGCGTTGGCCGGCCCGCCCGATGTCATGATGTCGACGATGCCGAAGGAATCCTGAAAGCTCTCGGTGATGTTGATGACCAGCAGGAAGAAGATGGTCGGCGTGATCAGCGGAAACTGGATATCCCAGAACCGCCTGATGACACCCGAGCCGTCCATCGCCGCCGCCTCGATCAGCGAACGCGGGATTGCCTGCAGGGCTGCGAGGAAGAAGATGAAATTGTAGCCGACATATTTCCATGAAAAGGCGACGATGATGGAAGCCATGGCATCGGTGCCGTCGAGGCCAGGATCCCAGAAGCCGGGCCAGACCTGGTTGACGACCGCCATGAAGCCGGCTTCCGGCGCCAGGATGAAGCGGAAAGCCATCGCCAGTGCCGGCGCGGCGATACCATAGGGCCAGATCAGCACCACGCGATAGAGCCGTGAGCCGGCAAGCTGACGATCCGTCAGGGTGGCGAGCACCAAAGCGATGAGCATGGCAAGACCGGTGCTGATCGCGGCAAAGGTCAGACTGGCCGTGATCGACTTCCAGTAGTCGGCGTTGGACAGGATCGAACGGAAATTGTCGAGCCCGACCCAGATGTTGCCGCCGCCCCAGGGCTGCTGCAGCGTCAGCGACCAATAGACCGCTTGGCCGGCCGGCCAGTAGAAGAAGGTGAAGATCAGGATCAGCTGCGGCACCGCGAACAGGATGCCGATCGACCATCTGCTGAAAGTGACGCGTTTTTCCATCGATCCGCCGACGCCGTTGAACCGCCAGCCCGCTTTCCCGAGATGAAACTAGATGTGAAATGGCCGCCCGTCGATTCCCGGCGGGCGGCCGCGGCAACACCTGAAATCAGGGCAGTGTCTTGTTCGGATAGGTCTGCTGGAAGCGGTCGAGGATCGCATCGCCGTTCTTGACCAGCGTGTCGATGCCTTCCTGGACGCTGACCTTGTTGGCGAAGATCGCCTGCATCTGCGTGCCGAATTCGGCTCGGATCTGGGTGAAATTGCCGAGACGGATGCCACGGGTGATTTCGGTCGGTTCCGAAGCGGTCAGGCTGGCGATCGCCACCTCACGGCCCTTGTAGGGCGCCTTGTCGTAGAAGCCCTGCGTTTTCAAGTAATCGAAGCCCGACTTCGTCACCGGAATATAGCCGGTGTTGGTCGACCAGAACAAAGCGGTCTTGGGGTCGTGGATGAAGTTGAGGAAGGCCGCCGCGCCCTTGTACTCGGCATCCGACTTGCCGGAGAGGACCCAGAGCGAAGCGCCGCCGACCAGCGAATTCTTGCGCTCTGTGCCGGCATAGACCGGCAACTCGGCGACGTCCCAGTTCATGCCTTCCTTCTGCGTCTTGCCGACCGTGCCGTGGTCGCCGACCGAGGTCATGATGACCTCGCAGGTGCCGGAGGCGAAGGCCTGGACCATGTCCTGGCCGAGATCCTTGGACTTGATCTTGATCAGGCCCGCATCATACCACTTCTTCAGGTCGGTGACGTACTGCACGAACTTGGTCTTGTTCATCTCGAGGCGGGCGTCGAGACCGTCATAGCCATTGTTCTTGGTGGCGATCGGCTGGTTGTGCAGCGCCGAGAATTGCTCCATCAGCTGCCAGCTTTCGTTGGCCGAGATGTTGATCGCCATCGGGCATTCATAGCCGGCGTCCTTCAGGGCCTTGAGGTCGGCGCCGACGTCTTCCCAGGTCTTCGGTGCCTCGGTCTTGCCGATCTTGGCGAAGGCGTCCTTGTTCCAGTACATCAGCGGGGTCGACGAATTGAACGGGAAGGACAGCATCTCGCCCTTCGACGTCGCGTAGTAGCGGGCGATGCCGGGGAAATAGTCGCTGTAGTCGATCTTGTAGCCGTTTTCTTCCATCAGCTTGTCGGCCGGCTTGTAGGCACCCGACAGCATCATCGTGGCGGTGCCGACGTCGTAGACCTGGACGACGGTCGGCTGCTTGCCGGCGCGGAAGGCGGCGATGGTGTTCTGCAGCGTGGCGTCGTAATTGCCCTGGCTGGTGCAGACGACTTCATAGTCGGATTGCGATGCGTTGAAGTTCTTGCACAGCGTATCGACGACGCGCGCGAGGTCGCCCGAAAGGCCGAACCAGAAATCGAATTTAACGGGTTCCGCGGCAGCCGGCTGTGCCAGCGCGATGCCGAGAGCGCCGGCGGCAAGGGCAGCTAAGCCCTGCTTGATGATGGACATGGATTTCATTCCCTCTTGAGTGGCTGATGACATCAGGCTTTGCGCAAGTCCTTTGCCGCTCTCATAGAGAAGGTATGTGACAGTTCTGTTGTGCCTTTTCAGGCCTGTGGACAGCCAAACTCTCCTCCCTCGACGGCACGCCGGCATGAAACCGCCACACCAGCGCTCCAGCTAGCTAGGGCGCCGCGGAGCGGCGTAAAGGCCAGGAGAACAAGAGTGGTTATCCGGCTAAATTGTATGGATGAAATGCCGGTCTCCAGGCTGTCGACCTGCCTACCCAGCCGCGCTAAGGCCGGCGATCCCGCACCGGTCGGCGGCATCGGCTCAGGCAAGACTGAGATTGCCATCCGATACAACCCGGAACAGCACGCTGCGGTTGTATGCGCAATAACTGATTCTTCAACCGTCGAGCCCTAATCAATACCATTGCCTAGATTGTCGCGGGAAGATCAGGTGAAGCGAGATGTTGACCGTCTATAATTGTATCGTGCACGAACACGATCTGAGACTGGTTGCACTGGCGGCGCTTATTTGTGGCATCTCTTCCTTTTCCGCGATCAATCTGCTTCGCCATGTCGACCGGTCGACCAACAAAAACCGCTACGCCTGGCTGATGATTGCAGCCACCTCGACCGGTTTCGGCATCTGGGCGACCCACTTCATCGCCATGATTGCATTCTCGCCCGGAATTCCGAACGCATACAATGCGGAACTTTCCGTGCTTTCGCTTGCCGCCGCCGTCATCCTGACCGCCGTCGGCATGTGGATCGCCACCTTGCGAGGCGGCATCGATCACTATCTTGTCGGCGGCGCCGTGCTCGGCGGCGGCATCGCCACCATGCACTATACCGGCATGGCGGCGTTCGAGGTCCAGGGCCGGATCGTCTGGGATCAGCTCCTCGTCGCCGTCTCGCTGGTGGCCGGCATCACGCTTGCCGCGCTCTCGCTTCTCGTCGTGCTGCGCCGGCCTTCGACATCAGGGACAATCGTCGCCGCCGTGCTTCTGACGCTGGCCATCTGCACCTTGCATTTCATCGCCATGGCCGCGGTGTCGATCTATCCGGACAGCTCCATAGAAATATCGAAATACACTGTCGAACCGATGTCACAGGCCTTCGCCGCCGCCGCGGTCAGCCTGGTGATCCTCGTGCTTTCGGCCGCGGCACTCTGGATCGATCTGCGCTTCCGCCGTCACAAGGTCGAGGCCGAACGCATGCATGGCCTGGCCAACGCCGCCGTGGAGGGTCTCATCGTCTGCGACGGCACCCGCATCGTCAGCGCCAATGACAGCATCGCGGCGCTGACAGGCATCGCGGCCGGCACGCTGAACACGATGCTGCTCGGCGATCTGTTCGGCGAGCGTGCCGCGTCGAGCATGGTCGAAGGACAGGCGCAGGAAGCCGAACTGCGAAGCCACGACGGCGCCCGCATACCCGTGGAGCTGATCGCCAGAAGCATCGACTATTGCGGCAAGCCGCACAATGTGGTCGCCGTTCGCGACATCCGCGAACGCAAGAAGGCCGAGCAGGAGATCGTCCGCCTCGCTCATTTCGACCCGCTGACCGGGCTTGCCAACCGCCGCAGCTTCACGAGCCGCCTCGAAGCCGAAATTGCCGCGGCGGACCGAGGCGGCAAGGGCGGCAATCTGGCGCTGCTGCTGCTCGACCTCGACCGGTTCAAGGAAGTGAACGATCTCTTCGGCCATGCCGCCGGCGACACCATGCTGCAAAAGGTTGCGCAATGCGCCTCCGCCGTGCTTCGCCACGGCCAGATGCTGGCGCGCCTCGGCGGCGACGAGTTCGCCATCATCGCGCCGAACCTTCCCGATCCCCAGGCGGCGGGCCGTATCGCCGAGGCAGTGCTTGCCGCCATGCGCGAGGAGAACAAGCTGTCGCCCGGCGGTGGCCTGGTCTCGGCCAGCATCGGCATCGCCCTCTACCCGCTCGACGCGGACGAACAGGCAGCCCTCGTCAGCCATGCCGACACCGCGCTCTACCGCGCCAAGGCCGAGGGCAAGGACACCTACCGCTATTTCGAGGCTGCGATGGGCGCCGAGGCGCGCGACCGGCGGGTGCTGGAACATGATTTGCGCCAGGCGGTGGCACGCAATGAATTTCGCCTCGTCTATCAGCCGCAGAAGGAAATCAGCAGCGGCAGGATGATCGGCTTCGAGGCCCTGATCCGCTGGCAGCACCCGCAGCGTGGAGAGGTTTCCCCGGCCGTGTTCATCCCGGTGGCCGAGGACAGCGGCGCCATCCTGCAGATCGGCGAATGGGTTCTGGCGACGGCCTGCGAGGAAGCCGCCCGCTGGAAGAACCCGCTGACGGTCGCCGTCAATGTTTCGGCCGTCCAGCTGCACAATCCGAATTTCAGCCGCAAGGTGCACGAAGTGCTGCTTCGATCCGGCCTGGCCCCGGGCAGGCTCGAGCTGGAGATCACCGAAACCGCGCTGGTCAAAGACATGCCGCGCGCGCTGGCGACCTTGCGACAGGTCAAGGCGCTCGGCGTCCGCGTCGCCATGGACGATTTCGGCACCGGCTATTCCTCGCTTTCCAACCTTCGCGCCTTCCCCTTTGACAAGATCAAGATCGACGGCTCCTTCATCAAATCCGTCGACAGGAACGGCCAGGTCGCTGCGATCGTTCGCGCCGTGCTGGGACTGGGTCGCGGCCTTGGCCTGCCTGTCCTGGCCGAGGGCGTCGAGACATTGGGCGAACTGCGCTTCCTCGACGCCGAGGACTGCGAGATCGGACAAGGCTTTTATCTCGGGCGGCCGAGCCCGATCGAGACGTTCGGCGAACTGACCGGCGTGACGGGGCCAGCGGTCAACGACGACGCCAGGCAACGCGGCGGCAGCATCCTGATGCTGGAGCCGGCCGCTGCGCTGCGCTCAATCTGACGAGCCAAGTGCGGCTTCGACCAGCCGCTTCGCGTCGGGGCTCGACCATTCAGCGGGTCCGTTCATATGGGCGATCAGGCAGCCATCGCCGTCGATCAGCATCGTCACCGGCAGGCCTAATGCCAGGCCGCGCTTCTTGACGTCGTTGAACAGCCCCATCGTCGAATCCCGGTAATAACCGAGCGTCTCGATGCCGATGTCGCCGAGAAACTTCTTCGGCTTGACGTCGTCGCCGGTATCGACATTGACCGCGACGACCTGGAAGGCATCGCTGCCCTTTTCCTTCTGCAGCGCGTCGAGCGCCGGCATCTCGGCACGGCAGGGCGCGCACCATGTCGCCCACAGATTGAGCAACAGCGTTTTTCCGGCATGGTCGGCGAGCGTCATCGGCTTGCCGTCGGGATCGTTGAAGGCAAGGCTTTTCAGCGATTGCGGCGGGTCGGCCGGCAAAAGTGCTGCAACCTGCCCGGTGGCGGCAGCCGCAACCTTCTTGGCACGGTCGGCCTTTGCCGCGCAGACGGCGTCGTCCTTGCCGTCGCCGGCGGTGGCTTGCGCCGGCGCGTTGTTGCCAGAACCGCTCTCGCTGACATATACCGCGACCGCGCCGGCCAGCACGCCCGCCACCAATGCGGCGAGGATGAGGCGCGGGGCCGGGAATAATCTATTGCCGTCTGCCATTTTCTTAAATCTGCTCCGGAGCACGGGTTATAGCGATGAGCGACAAGAAGGCCAGCAACCAGATGTGGGGCGGACGTTTTGCCTCGGGTCCGGCCGCGATCATGGAAGCGATCAACGCATCGATCTCGTTCGACCGCAAGCTCTACGCGCAGGACATCAGGGGTTCGATCGCGCATAGCGAGATGCTGGCGCAAACGGGCATTATTTCGGCGGCGGATCAAGAAAAAATCGCTCACGGGCTGAACACGATTCTGAAAGAGATCGAGGCCGGCAGCTTCGAATTCTCGACCCGTCTGGAAGACATCCACATGAATATCGAGGCTCGCCTCGCCGATCTGATCGGCCCGGCCGCCGGCCGCCTGCACACCGCCCGTTCGCGCAACGACCAGGTGGCGGTCGACCTCCGGCTCTGGGTCAAGGACGAGTGCTTGCGTGTCGCCGAAGCGCTGAAGGGACTGATCGGCGCCTTCCTGGAGCGGGCCGAGGAACATGCGGCGACCGTGATGCCGGGCTTCACCCATATGCAGGCGGCGCAGCCGGTGACCTTCGGCCATCACTGCATGGCCTATGTCGAGATGTTCTCGCGCGACCTGTCGCGGGTGCGCGACGCCATCGAGCGCATGGACGAAAGCCCGCTCGGCGCAGCAGCGCTTGCCGGCACCAGCTTTGCCATCGACCGCCACCAGACGGCCAGGGCGCTCGGCTTCCGCGAGCCGATGCGCAACTCGCTGGACAGCGTCTCGGACCGCGATTTCGCGATCGAGTTCCTGGGCCTGGCGGCGATCTGCGCCACCCATCTGTCGCGGCTGGCCGAAGAGATCATCATCTGGTCGACGCCGCAGTTCGGCTTCGTCAGGCTGTCGGACAGCTTCTCCACCGGCTCCTCGATCATGCCGCAAAAGAAGAATCCCGACGCCGCCGAACTGGTGCGCGGCAAGACCGGCCGCGTCACCGGCCATCTTGTCGGCCTGCTGACGGTGATGAAGGGCATGCCACTGACCTATGGCAAGGACATGCAGGAAGACAAGGAATCCGTCTTCGACGCCGCCGAGACACTCGACCTGATGCTGGCGGCGATGACAGGTATGGTGCGCGACATGACGGTGAATGCCGTCGCCATGAAGAAGGCGGCGGGCTCCGGCCATGCGACCGCCACCGACCTTGCCGACTGGCTGGTGCGCACGCTCGGCCTGCCGTTCCGCGAGGCGCATCACGTCACCGGCCGCGCGGTGGCGCTGGCCGAGGAAAAGAAGGTAGGTCTGGAGAAGCTCTCGCTCGAGGATCTGCAATCGATCCATCCCGGCATCACCGCGGACATCTTTTCGGTGCTGGCCGTGCAGAACTCGGTCAAGAGCCGCGTGAGCTTCGGCGGCACCGCACCATCGGAAGTCAGGAAGCAGATCCGCTACTGGAAAAAGCGTCTGGCCAAGGCGTGACCTCAGCGGCGGCCTGATTTGCCGGGGTGCAAAGGCTCAAAAATTTCGCTAGAAGCAGGCAACTGATTTTTCTCGGACGGATGGATCGATGACCGGAAGCAGGATTTTGGTGACGCTGACGTTGCTGGCGGCGATGGCCGTCGTGACGGCCTGCGGCAGGAAGGCCGGCCTCGACACCCCTTACGAGGCCGCCGTGCAGGCCCGCAAGGACGCCGAGAAAGCCAAGCAGCCCGTGCCGCCGGAGCCGGAAAAACCGGTCGAGGACAAGAAGTTCATCCTCGACCCGCTGCTCTAGAGCCGATGAGATCACCCGATCTCATCGTGCTCCAACTTCCGGAACCACTCTCGTGAACCATTTCGACTATCGCGACGGCGTGCTCTACGCCGAGGACGTGGCGATTTCAGACATCGCCGCAAGCGTCGGCACGCCGTTCTATTGCTACTCGACGGCGACACTGACCAGGCATTTTCGTGTCTTTGCCCAGGCCTTTGCCGGGCTCGACGCGCTGGTCTGCTATGCCATGAAGGCAAACTCCAACCAGGCGGTGCTGCGCACACTAGCCAGGCTCGGCGCCGGCGCCGATGTCGTGTCGGAAGGCGAGTTGCGCCGCGCGCTGGCCGCCGGCATCCCGGCCAGCAAGATCCTGTTTTCGGGCGTCGGCAAGACCGCGCGCGAAATGGACTTTGCGCTGTCAGCCGGCATCCTCTGCTTCAATGTCGAATCCGAGCCCGAACTCGAGCTGCTTTCCGCCTGCGCCGCCGCGCTCGGCAAGGTGGCGCCGGTCTCGCTGCGCATCAACCCGGATGTCGACGCCAGGACCCACAAGAAGATCTCCACCGGCAAGGCCGAGAACAAGTTCGGCATTCCCTGGCAGAAGGCGCGGCAGGTCTATGCCCGCGCCGCAAGCCTGCCGGGCATCAAGGTCACCGGCATCGACACCCATATCGGCAGCCAGATCACCGAGTTGCAGCCTTTCGACGATGCCTTTGCCCTGCTCGTCGATCTGGTCGGCGCGCTGCGCGACGACGGGCATGCGATCGAGCATGTCGATCTCGGCGGCGGCCTCGGTATCCCCTACCGCGTCGACAACAGCCCGCCACCGCTGCCCGACGCCTATGCCGAGATCGTCAGGAAGCACGTCACCAAGCTCGGCCTCAAGGTCATGTTCGAACCGGGCCGCCTGATCGTCGGCAATGCCGGCATTCTGGTCTCGGAAGTGATCTTCGTGAAGGAAGGCGACGCCAAGAATTTCCTCGTCGTCGACGCCGCCATGAACGACCTGATCCGGCCGACGCTGTACGACGCCTTCCACGACATCAGGCCGGTGGTGCAGCAGCCGGCGGCAGCACCGCGCATGACGGTCGACGTGGTCGGCCCGGTCTGCGAGACCGGCGACTATATTGGCCTCGACCGCGACCTGCCCAGGCTGAAGGCCGGCGACCTGATCGCGATTGCCACCGCCGGCGCCTATGGCGCTGTGCAGGCCGGCACCTACAATACCAGGCTGCTGGTGCCGGAAGTGCTGGTCGACGGCGACCGTTTCCATGTCGTGCGCCCGCGCCAGACCTATGACGAACTGATCGGACTGGACTCGGTGCCCGACTGGTTGAAATAGGCCGCGGTCCCGAACCGGGGTCCACTTCAAACCCCAGAGAGCAAGATATGGCCAGCAGCACCTTGATCACCCGCGAACGCATTGCCGCGATGGAGCCCCGCATCCGGCCCTTCGTGCGCCACACGCCTGTGCTGCGCGTCGACATGGCTGATTTCGGCCGCCCGCCTTTGGCTGTCGACCTCAAGCTCGAATGCCTACAGCATTCCGGCTCGTTCAAGGCACGCGGCGCCTTCACCAACCTCCTCGAACGCCCCGTGCCCGAGGCCGGCGTCGTCGCCGCGTCGGGCGGCAATCATGGCGCGGCGGTCGCCTATGCAGCCATGCGGCTCGGCCACAAGGCCACCATCTTCGTTCCCGAAGTGAGCCCGCCGGCCAAGCTCGACCGCATCCGCAGCTACGGCGCCGAACTGGTCGTCGGCGGCGCCCGCTATGCCGAGGCACTGGCCGCCAGCGAGAGCTTCGCCGAGAAAACCGGCGCGCTGCAGATCCACGCCTTCAACCAGGAGGAGACGCTGGTCGGCCAAGGCACGCTCGGCCTCGAGATCGAGGCCGACCTGCCCGAGATCGACACCTTGCTGGTCGCCGTCGGTGGCGGCGGCCTGATAGGCGGCATCGCCGCCTGGTTTGCCGGCCGCATCAGGATCGTCGCCGTCGAGCCGGAAGGCGCGCCGACGCTGCATCGCGCTTTCGAGGCCGGACGGCCAGTCGACGCACCGGCCGAAGGCATCGCCGCCGATTCGCTGGCGCCGAAGCGGGTCGGCGAAATGATGTTCCCGATCGCCGAAGCCTATGTCGAGCGTTCCCTCCTGGTCAGCGACGACGACATCATCGCCGCCCAGAAAGCGCTGTGGGACCGGGTGCGAATCATCTCCGAACCGGGCGGTGCGGCGGCCTTCGCGGCGGTGCTGTCCGGCCGCTACCAGCCGGCGCCGGGCGAGCGTATTGCGATTCTGGTGTGCGGCGCGAACGCCAATCCCGCAAAATTCTGACCATAACCGGTCAAGAATTCTTCTCGTTTCAGGAACCGCCTCGCCTTTGCCGTGTTTGCTGGTAAACTTGGAGTCGTAAGGTTCGGGCTATCCCGCCCGGACAGGAAGGGCCGATGACGGAACGACCCACTTCCAGCGGCGATCGCGGACTGGCCGGGCGTCTTGCCTTGAGCCGGCTGGCGACGCGGGTCTCAATGGTTGTCGAACGCGGCTGGCCGTTGCTTCTGCCGCTGATCATGGTCGCCAGCCTGTTCCTCAGTGTGTCATGGCTTGGCCTGTTTTCGCTTCTGCCCGATCCGGCGCGCATCGGCCTCCTCGCGGCGTTCGCCATCACCGGCCTTGCCGCCCTCTATCCGCTGCGTTTCTTCCGCCTGCCCTCCGCCGCCGAGATCGATCGCCGCATCGAAGCGGCCAACGAGCTTCTGCACAGCCCGGTTCTGGTGCAGACCGACCGGCCAAGCGGCCGCGATAGTATCTTTTCGCAGGCGCTGTGGCGCGAACACCAGAAACGCATGGCGGAGCAGCTGGGCAACCTTGGCGCCGACCGGCCGCGCACGCGCGTGCCGGAGCGCGACCGCTGGGGCTTGCGCGCCGTGGCGGTGCTGCTGCTCGTCACTGCCTTTGCCTTCTCCTTCGGCCCCTCGGGCGGCAAGTTGAGTGACGGCTTCGTGGCGCGCGCGGCGCGCGACACCGTGCCGCCACGCATCGATGCCTGGGTGACGCCGCCAGCCTATACCGGCAAGCCGCCGATCTTCCTCACCGCCGACGCCAACCAGGCCGCTGCGACATTCACCGTTCCGCAAGGCAGCGATGTCTCGCTGCGCGTCACCGGCGGCTCGGGCGAGGAAACGCTTGCCTACGCCGACAAGGACGGCAATGCCCGCGCCATCGACCCGGCCGGCTCCCCGGCAGCCACGCCTGTGGCGAACACGGTGGCGCCCAAGGTGCGCCAGTTCACCGGCAAGCTGACCAGCGACGGCACGCTGACGCTGAAATCCGGCGAGGATGACCTTGGCCACTGGGCCTTCGCGGTGATCCCGGACAAACCGCCGACGATCCGTTTCGTCGGCGAACCCAAGCGAGCCGTCAACGGTGCCTTCGAGCTCAACTACCAGATCGACGACGACTATGGCGCAGCCTCCGCCAAGGCTGTTTTCGCGCCTGCCGACCCGCAGGCGGCGAATGCGCGTCCGCTCTATGGCCCGCCCGACTTGCCGTTGGTGCTGCCGCGCCGCGGCGGCAAGGGCAATGCCGCCAAGACCAGCAAGGACCTGACCGAGCACGTCTGGGCCGGCAGCAACATCAAGCTGACGCTTGTCGCCACCGACGACGCCGGACACACCGCGAGCAGTGAAACCAAGACCCTGGTGATGCCGGAACGGCCCTTCTCCAATCCGCTGGCGAGAGCTGTGATCGAGCAGCGCCGCATGCTGGCGCTCGACGCCAATGCCAAGCCGCGCGTGCTCGACCTGATGGATGCCATCACGCTGCGCCCCGAAGACACCTTCGACAACATGGCGCACTATCTCGCCATCATGAGCGCCCACAGCCGGCTGAAGATGGCCGGCAACGACGACCAGTTGCGCAACGTGGTGTCCTATCTCTGGGAGATCGCGCTCGGCATCGAGGAAGGCAATCTGTCGGCGGCCGAAAGGCGGCTGCGTCAGGCACAGCAGGCCCTGCAGGACGCCATCAAGAATGGTGCCAGCGACGCAGAGATCGACAAGTTGATGAAGGAACTGCGCGAGGCGATGAACCAGTTCCTGCAGGAGTTCGCCGAGCGCGCGCAGCAGAACCCGAACGCGCCGCAGATGCAGCAGAACGGCCAGGAGCTGCGCCAGAGCGACATCGATCGCATGATGGACGAGATCGAGAACCTGGCAAAGTCAGGCGACCGCGACCGCGCCCAGCAGCTTCTGTCGGAATTGCAGGACATGATGAACAACCTGCAGGCCGGCCGTCGCCAGCCCGGCGGCGAGCAGGATAGCGAGATGCGCCAGCAGATGGACAAGCTCGGCGAGATCATGCGGCGCCAGCAGGAGATGATGAACGACACCTTCCGCATGGACCAGATGCAGCGCGGCCAGCGCCAGCGCGGCGAGAATCGCGACGAACAGCTCGGCGAAAACGGTGGCGGCCAGGATGAGGACAAACCCGGCCAGGGCGACGACCGCGATCCGCTCGCCCGCCCGAAGCAGATGACGCCGCAGGAATTCGCCGAAGCGCTGAAGCAGCTTCAGGAAGGCCAGGGCAAGCTGCAAAGCGACCTCGAGCAGCTGAAGAAGGGCCTGGAAGGCATGGGCATGCAGCCCAATGAGGGATTTGGCGAGGCCGGCAAGTCCATGGGCAATGCCGAACAGGCGCTCGGCGAAGGCGAGGGCGACCAGGCGGTCGGTCATCAGGGCCGCGCGCTGGAGGCGCTGCGCAAGGGCGCCAAGGACATGATGAAGCAGATGCAGGCCATGCAGGGCGACGAGGGCGGCAGTGAGCAGGGCGGCCGCCAGCAGAACGCCGATCGCGACCCGCTCGGCCGGCCGCGCGCCACAAGGGGTCCCGACGACGGCACCGAGGTGAAGGTGCCTGACGAGATCGACGTCCAGCGCGCGCGCCAGATCCTGGAAGCAATCCGCAAGCGGCTCGGCAATGCGCTCAGCCCCGACATCGAACGCAGCTATCTTGAGCGGCTGCTGGAACTGAAATAGCGCCCTGCCACTCCAACCTTCTCGAACAGTCGCAACGACATGCCGAAGCTCGGTGCCATCACCCCGATCCTGCGCATCTTCGACATCGCCAAGGCGCATGAATTCTATCTCGGTTTCCTCGGTTTCGAGGTGCGGTTCGAACATCGCTTCGACGACAATGCGCCGCTCTATACAGGCATTGCCCGCGACGGTTGCGAACTGCATCTGAGCGAGCATCACGGCGATGGCTCGCCGGGCTCCCACATACGCATCGCGGTGGCCGATATCGCGGCATTGCATCGCGAACTGATCGGCAAGAAATACCGCTTTGCCAGGCCGGGGCTGGAAGAGACGCCCTGGCGGACGAAGGAAGTCACCGTCGGCGATCCGTTCGGCAACCGCCTGACCTTCTACGAGGACATGCCCGCCCCGACAGTCACAGATCCGGCGTGATACCCGCCTGACCAGTGAGCATGAAGGCCTCGCGGATCGCCTGTTCCATGCTGTCGATGGCTTCACCGGAAACGCTCGGATTGCGGTGCAGCACGACATTCGAGGAATCGATATCGCCGAAGCCGTCGGCTGCGCCGAGCTCGCGGCAGCCGGCGGGAATGTTGCTGCGGGAGATCGGCGCGATCGCCAGGCCCGAGGTCACGGCAAGCGTCAGGCCGCCATTCGTGTCGCTGGTATAGGCGACGCGGTAGCCGACGCCGCGCTGCTCCAGCGACTTGATGGCGAAGTCGCGGCACCAGCCGCCGCGGTTGTAGAGCGCGATCGGCACCGGCCGTTCCTCGTGCATGTGATGGATGGCCGACGTGACCCAGACCGTAGGGTCATGCATCAGCACCTCGCCGCCCGACAGACCTTCCCATTCGAACACCACGGCGAGATCGAGCTGGCCCGCTGCCAGCGCCCGCATCTGCGAATCGGAATGGGCGTAGCGCACCGTGACCTCGACCTGCGGATGGCGTTTGGCGAAGGCGCCGAGCGCGCGCGACAGGATCGAATGTCCATATTCGGCCGGGATGCCGATGCGCACCGGGCCATCGAGCGGCGGCGCCACCAGCGACGCCGCCGTCTCGTCGAGCAGCGAGACGATGCGCCTGGCATTGACGATCAATTCACCGCCGCGGCGCGTCAGCGAAACGCCGCGCGAGCCGCGCTCGAACAGGCTGTCGCCGACCATGCTCTCGAGCTTCTTCATCTGCATTGAGACAGCCGACTGGGTGCGGCCTGCCTGTTCCGCCGCCTTGGTGAAATTGCCGGTCTCGGCCACCGCGACGAAGGTGCGCAGGAGGTCGCTGTCGAGGGTAGGCTTCATCGCAATTCGCCATAAGAATTTTTGATCGCTGGCATCATTTCAATTCGTTTGCAACATGTCAAACACCAGCCGATAGTCACCTCTCCCATTGGATATGCAACCGCGAAATCGGTTGCGGACCAATCGAAGAGTCCTCACTCATACCCGCTGCCCTAAAACGGTGGCGGGTTCTTTTTACTGGTACACGCAGTGGCTCGCGGGGGGCCGAAGCATATGCAGAACCGGATGACGTTTGGCATCCTGAGCCTCTGTCTGGGCGTCCTGGTCTTTTCGCTGCAGGACCCGCTCGTCAAAGCGGTATCGGGAGCCTATCCGGTGACCGAGGTGATGGCGATCCGCGCGATCGTCGCTCTTCCCATACTGATCGTTCTCGTCCACGCCGATGTTGGATTGCGGGCTTTGCTGTCGCGGCGCTTCGGCCTGCTGACATTGCGCGCCTTCATCCAGTTCTCGTCCTATACGGTCTATTATCTGGCGATCGCCGCCCTGCCGCTGGCCGACGCGGTGGCGCTTTATTTCATGGCGCCTTTATTCATCATGGCGCTGGCCGGCCCCTATCTCGGCGAGCGCGTCTCATGGCAGACGCTGGCGACCGTTCTGATCGGCCTGGTCGGCGTTCTGGTGATGCTGCGCCCCGGCGCCGGATTGTTCGACTGGGCGGCCCTGCTCTCGCTCGGCTCGGCGGCGCTCTATGGTTTTTCGCAACTTATGGCGCGCAGGATCGGCGATACCGAATCGTCGACGGTCATGGCCTTCTACCAGAACGGCGCCTATCTCACTGGCGCCATCGTGGTCGCCGGCGCGTTCCACCTCGCCGGCATCACCCATGCGGTCCATCCGAGCCTCGAATTCCTGGTGCGGCCATGGGTGTGGCCGGCGCTGCCGGATTTCCTCAAGATGGCCGCCTGCGGCTTCGTCGCCGCGGCCGGCATGATCCTGTTGTCGCAGGGCTACCGGCTGGCGCCGGCCAACCGCGTCGCCACCTTCGAATACACCGGCATCCTCTGGTCGCCGCTCTGGGGGTTTCTGTTCTTCGCCGAAGTGCCCAGGGGAACCACGATGCTAGGTGCGGCGCTGATCATCGGCGCCGGGCTGTTGGCGCTTAACGTTAGCCGTCGCAGGCAGACGGTGACCGTACTTGCCGCGAGCGGCGATCCAGCCTGACGCCTTTCAGGCGAAACAGGTCAGCGCGCGTCCAACACGGGCGCGGATCTCGGCCAGCGTAAACGGCTTCTGCACGACGTCGAGAATGATGCCGTTCAGTTCCTCGGCGCGCTCGCGCTGGTCGGCATAGCCGGTCATCAGCATGATCTTCATCGCCGGGAACAGCTTCGCTGCAGCGGTCGCCATCTCGATGCCATCCATCTCCGGCATGCGAATGTCGGAAACCACCAGATCGTAGCCGCCACGGGCCTGCTGGATCAGCGCCAGCCCTTGTGCGCCATCGGCGGCGATGGCCACGCTGTGCCCGTCGCGTTCAAGCGCGCGGGCGGCGAGAGTGCGGACGGACTCATCGTCCTCGACGATCAGAAGCTTTGCCATGGGCGGCATATTTGGCGGTGAAAAGTTGACTTTTCCTGAACCGCGAACAGCTTTTATGCATCCCCTTTGACGACGCCTACGAACGGCAATTCGCGAAACGCGTGCGCGACATCCATGCCGTAGCCGACGACGAAATAGTCGGGGCAGTCGAAGCCGACATAATCGGCGTTGAGCGCCGTCTGGCGGCGCATGCGCTTGTCGAGCAGCACGGCGATCGAACAGCTTTTGGCGCCGCGCGACAGCATCAGGTCGCGGGTGAAGGAGAGCGTCTTGCCGGATTCGAGAATGTCGTCGATCAAAAGCACGTCGCGGCCGGCGACCTCATTGTCGATGTCGCGCAGCACCCTCACCTCGCCGCTGGTGGTGCCGGCGCCATAACTGGAAATGAAGATGAACTCGACCTCCGGCGACAGGCCGACATCGTGCATGGCGCGTATGAGGTCGGCGGCAAAGATGAAGGAGCCCTTCAGCACCGAAATCACCAGGAGGTCGTGGTAGTCGTGACCGGCTATCTCTTTGGCGAGTTCAAGATTGCGTCGGGCGATCGCCGACGCCGAAAACAGGACCTCGATGTCCTTGCCGCGCACAACTGGCATTTGTTGGCTCCTCCAGGCGCTCCGCCTACAGGGCCACGACCTTTTGGGCCTGCGGAAGCGCTGTAGACCTTTTTGATTTTGCACACGATCTCAGGAAACCGGTTCCTGGACCGAGCCTTAGCCGGCGAATGTGACCGATACGGCCTTGACCCCGTTTCTAGGCACATCGAGGCGGCTGGAAAAGCCGAATCTTTCGCCGGGCGCCAGGGACCGGCTGGATGTCCCCAGTGTATAGCGCGTTACCTGGCTGTCATTGCCGGTGACCCGGATCTCCAGAGGCGGCAACGGTGCGGCCTTTGCCCCGTCATTGGCGGCTTCGCCATCGACGAACAGGACCGGCTTCAGCCCCGACGCATCGATGCGCGAGGTGACGCCCGAGATGCTGAGCGCTGCGGCCTGCTGCTCGGCGGCCCAGAACGGCGATTGCCGCACCAGTGCGTGGCCGCCCGAGACCCAGAAGGCGGCAAGTGCTGCACCGACGCCGGCGATCCAGAAGATCGGCCCGCCGCGCGAGGCCGGCGGGCGCTCTGCCGCGACTTCGGGTTTGCGCAGCATGTCCATGCCTTCGATCGAGGGCGCATCGCTCATGCGCGATGCAGGCGGCGACAGGGTTTCCGCCTTGACGCCATGGCGCGGCAGCACCTCATAATCGGCATCGACGATGTCGGCGGCCGGCGCGCGCGGTTCCGCCGCGGCACTTGTCCCCAGCCCGGTCATGATTTCGCCGGAAACCGGGCGCGCGGTTCGATCTTCAGCCATAATGGCCCTTGTTCGTCTTCGTTTCTTTTGCGTAAACGGAAATGGTTAACGCTTCCCCACCGGAACCCCTGTGTTGAACCGAAAAACACCGAAAATTAACCGACCTTTAACCATGCCGGCCGATGGTCGTTTGAGAGAAAGGGCTGGCACGCCGCCGCCGCAAGTTTCAGGTCGTCGAACGTGATCCGCTTTGAAAATGTCGGCCTCCGCTATGGCATGGGTCCGGAAATCCTCCGTGACATTTCCCTGCACATTCCGGAGCGCTCCTTCCAGTTCTTGAGCGGCCCTTCGGGCGCTGGCAAGACGACGCTGCTGCGCCTTCTGTTCATGTCGCTGAAGCCGACGCGTGGGCTGATCACCATCTTCGGCAAGGACCGATCGCGCATCTCGCGTAGCGAACTGCCGCATCTGAGGCGCCGTATTGGCGTGGTGTTCCAGGATTTCCGTCTGCTCGACCACATGACCACCTATGAGAACGTGGCCTTGCCGCTGCGCGTGCGCGGGCGCGAGGAAGCGAGCTATCGCACCGACGTCACCGAATTGTTGAAATGGGTCGGCCTCGGTGAGCGCATGCATGTGCTGCCGCCGGTGCTGTCGGGCGGCGAAAAGCAACGCGCCGCGATCGCCCGAGCGCTGATCGAGCAACCCGAGATCCTGCTCGCCGACGAGCCAACCGGCAATGTCGACCCACCGCTGGCGCGCCGGCTGCTCAGGCTGTTCATCGAGCTCAACCGTCTCGGCACCGCGGTGGTGATCGCAACCCATGATCTCGGCCTGATGGAGCAGGTCGACGCGCGGCGCATGATCCTGGCCGGCGGAAGGCTTGATGTCTATGACTGAGCTTTCCGCAGAACACCTGCACGAACAGCCCGCCGAGATGGCCGGCCCGGTGCAGCGCGTCCAGCGCAAGATGGCGCCGATCGTGCCGGCGCAAAACATTGCTGGCCGGGCTCTGGTGCTGGTCATAGCCATCATGACCTTCCTGTCCTGCCTGACCTTCGGCGCCGTGACGCTGGTGCGCGACACCGCGTCTGTCTGGGAGAACCAGATCTCGCGCGAGGCGACTATCCAGATCAAACCTGTCGAAGGTCTCGATATGGAGGCAGCCCTTGCCCAGGCCTCGCAGATCGCCGGCGAATTCCCCGGCGTGAAGGAGACCAAGATCATCGACCGCGACGCGACCGCCCGGCTGCTGGAGCCGTGGCTGGGCTCGGGCCTCAACATCGACGAATTGCCGGTGCCGCGCCTGGTCGTCGTCACCATCGACGAGAACAACCCGCCCGACTTCGCCGCCATGCGCGCCGCGATCACGCCCAAGCTGCCGAGTGCCGCACTCGACGATCATCGCACCTGGGTCGACCGGCTGGTGGCCATGGCCCGCACCACGGTGACCATCGGCATCGCCGTGCTGGCGCTGATGCTATCGGCCACCGTGCTGACTGTGGTGTTCGCAACGCGTGGCGCCATGGCCGGCAACGGCCACATCATCGAGGTGCTGCATTTCGTCGGTGCCGAGGCGCGCTTCATCGCGCGCGAATTCCGCTGGCACTTCCTGGTCACCGGTATGAAGGGTGCTGCCGCCGGGGGGGCCGCCGCCATTCTGGTATTCATTGTCTTTTCCTGGTGGTCGTCGCGCAATATGGCGACGCCGCAGGCCGACCAGGCAACCGCCCTGTTCGGCAATTTCGCCATCGGATCGGCGGGTTATCTCGGCGTCGGCCTGATGGTTCTGGTGATCGGCGCGCTGACGGCAGCGACGTCGCACGCCACCGTGGTCACCTATCTCAGCGACATCGACATCCGTCAGCCGGACGCGGGCTGATGCGCACGATGGCGGCATGCATGAAACGAAACGGGCTCAGGAACGATCACGGGTAGAAAACTGACGTAACGCAATGTGCGCATTTTTTCCTATCAAAGGCCACATTTCAGGATTAACCATAGGATGATGGACGCGAGGGACTCAACCGGAACGGCTGGACAGATGCCAGTGGTTGGTTCCCTTTTGCATGCCCGAGGCTGGTCGAGCCGATTGGCAAGAGCCCTGCGCATCTCCGCTTTCTCCATTCTCGTGCTGGCCGCATTGTTTGCCGGCGGTTTCGGCTGGTTCGCCAGCACCGTCAGCCACATGACCACGCCAGCCAATCCGGCCAAGGCCGACGCCATCATCGTGCTCACCGGCGGCCAGTCGCGGCTCGATGCAGCAATGGACCTGCTTGCCTCCGGCAAGGGCGAGCGTCTGCTGATCAGCGGCGTCCACCCTTCGGCCAGCCGCCGCCAGCTCCAGGCCGCGACCGGCGGCGACAAGGCGCTGTTTTCCTGCTGCGTCGACATCGACCGTGCCGCGCTCGACACGATCGGCAACGCCGAGGAGAGCGCCAAATGGGTGGAGAGCCACGCCTACGGTACCGTCATCCTCGTCACCAACAACTACCACATGCCGCGCAGCCTGCTGGAGATGAACCGGCTGCTGCACGGCGCCAGGCTCGAGCCCTACCCGGTGGTCAACACCAATCTCGGCGATGGCGGCTGGCTGACCAAGCCGGAAGCGCTGCGCGTGCTTCTGACCGAATACAGCAAATATGTGCTGGCGCTGGCGCGTGGCATCGTGCCGTCTCGCCAGACCGGCGGCAGCGTTGCTGTGGCGCAAGCCGCCACGGCGCACAACTGAGCGCTGCTGGCGGGCATCAGTCTGCGGCAGCAGTGCCCAGCGCGGCACGCAGACCGGCAATCTCCGCTTCAAGACCTTCTATGCGCCGGTCGCGCTCGGCCAGCGCGGCTGCCACGTCGGCCGCCTCGAAGCGCTGCGGAATGTGCTGCGGGCAATTGGCGTCCCAGGCCGCGACGGTGAACAGGATGACCTGCTCGGGGCGCGCCTTGTAATCCCCTGGCATCAGCTTCGCCATCAGCTCGGCGTCGTCCTCGACGATGCGGGCCGTGCCCCAGATCTTGATGCGTTGCCTGCGGGCGTAGTCGATCAGGAACAGGAAAGCCCGGGAATTGTCGCTCAGATTGCCCTGGGTGATGAATTGCCTGTTGCCGGAGAAATCGGCAAAGCCGATCGTGCGCCCGTCGAGCACTTTCAGAAACCCGGCTGGCCCGCCCCGATGCTGGATATAGGGTTGGCCCTCGCCATTGGCAGTCGCCAGGAAGATGCTGGTCTGCGCCTCGATGAAGCCAGCGAGGTCGGGGGTGATTTCCGATTGCCAGCCGCCGCGCTCCTCGACGCGGGCATAGGCATCGCGCGAACCCTTGCGGCTCTGGATCGCCTTGACGGTCGGTGTGAAGGCGACGTCGCTGGTGAAGGTGTGGGCATTCATGGAAACCTCCTCGAGGCACCTGTGGTCATCGCCCACGACAGATAGAACCTTCCATCTTTCGGATGTAGATGGCATATCTGCAACTCATACTTCCATTTTTCGGGAGAATTATGGATCGTCTCGAGGCCATGTCGCTGTTCGTCGCCGCGGCGGAGACCGGCAGCCTTTCCGCGGCGGGGCGCCGTTTCGGCATTCCGCTGGCGACGGTCAGCCGCAAGGTCTCCGACCTGGAAAGACATCTGAAGACGCGTCTTTTGAACCGGTCGACGCGACGGCTGACGCTGACCGATGCCGGGCAGGCCTATCTGGCCGCCTGCCGGCGCATCCTGGACGAGGTCGGCGAGGCCGAACGCAGCGCCGCCGGCGAATACAGTGTGCCCACCGGCGAACTGATCATCACCGCGCCGATCGTCTTTGGCCGCTTGCATGTGCTGCCGATCGTCACCGCCTTCCTAGCGGCCTACCCCGAAGTGGCGGTCCGGCTGACGCTCGCCGACCGGATCACCCAGTTGGTCGAGGAACATATCGACCTTGCCGTGCGCATCGGCGATCTGCCCGTCTCGAGCCTGGTCGCCATCCGCGTCGGCTCGATCCGCCGCGTCGTCTGCGCGAGCCCCGCCTATCTTGCCGCCCACGGCACACCGCGAACTCCCGGTGATCTGGCTGGACACAGGTGTATCACTTTCGAGAACCTCTCCGCCCCCGCCGCCTGGACCTTCGTCGCCGGCAAAAGCGAACTTGCCATTCCGGTCCGCTCCCGGCTTCGGGTCAACACGGCGGAAGCCGCGATCGATGCCGCTATCGCCGGCGTCGGGGTGACGAAGGTGCTGTCCTACCAGATCGCCGCCGAGGTCCGCTCCGGCACGCTGTGCCCCATCCTGCGGGAGTTCGAGTTGCAGCCATGGCCGGTGAGCCTCGTCCATGCCGGCCAGGGCCTGCTGCCGGTAAAACTGCGCGCCTTCCTCGACTTCGCCGCGCCGCGTCTGAAGGAGCGCCTGACGCAGGCAGTGTGGTAGATTGCGCGTAAGCCCGGGATCATTCCCGGCATCGCGTTTCCTTTTTGCCCGCGCTTGGTGTAACCAACGCACACCTCCTCACGGGCCCTTCCCGCATGCTCTACATCCGCTCGCTGGCGTTCAACCTCGTCTTCTACGTCAACCTGATCGTCCAGATGATCCTTTGGACCCCGTATTACTTCCTCTCGCCGCGCCACCGTGCCTGGTTCGTGCCGAAATTCTGGTCAGGCACCTGCATGTGGCTCTACGACAAGATCGCCGGCACCAAGAGCGAGATCACCGGCCTGGAAAACCTGCCCGAGGGCTCGTTCATCCTGGCGCCGAAGCACCAGTCGTTCTGGGACGCGATCGCCTTCTTCCCATTCCTGCAGGACCCGCTCTACATCCTGAAGCGGGAACTGACCTGGATCCCCTTCTTCGGCTGGTACATCATGAAGATGCGCATGATCCCGGTCGATCGCGGCAGCCGCTCAAAGGCGCTGAAGGCGGTGGTCTCCGCGACCAGGGAAGAGATGGCGCGCAATCCGCGCCAACTGATCATTTATCCCGAAGGCACGCGCCGCGCGCCGGGCGACGAGCCGGCTTACAAATACGGCATCGTCGAGCTCTACACCCAGCTTGGCGTCCCCGTGGTGCCCGTGGCGCATGTTGCTGGCCTCTACTGGCCACGCCGCAAGTTCCTGCGCTACCCCGGCACCATCAAGGCTCGCTTCCTGCCCCCGATCCCCGCGGGGCTCGACAGGGAAGAGTTCATGGAGCGGCTGATCGGCGAGACGGAAGCCGCCTGCGACCAAATGCTTGTCGAGGCCGTGCGCGCGCCGAACCCGCCGCCGATGCCGCCGACGGCGGTGAAGCGACTGGCGGAACTCGGCGCGGCGAGCAAGGCGAAGGCCTGATCCCCCGACAGTCCCGCCGGTCGGCTCAGGGCCACGTCGCCAGTGCCGTGGTCAGCACCAGCGTTGCCGCGAACACCAGATTGATGATCCGCGAAGCCAGCGGCTGGCGCAGGAAGCGGGCGAATGCCGCCCGGCGAGAAGCCACAGCGCATGGATGGCGACGATCATCGAGGCCAGGACTGCCAGCCTGGCCGGGATGCCGAGATCACCGGCTCCCGATGAGGCGCCGGCGAGCACGGCGGCAATCGCCACATAGGCTTTCGGGTTGGCGACGGCGAGCAGGAACCCGCCGAGGAAAGTCGGACGGTCAGCGCCACTTTCACGCGCGGCCAGCGGCGGCGCGGTCCCTATTTTGTAGGCAAGGTAGAGGATGTAGGCCGCCGAGGCGATCGCCAGCAGAGGCGCCAGTCTCGGCATCGAGGCAAGCACCGCCATGATGCCGGTGGCGACAACCAGCAGCACCGCGATGGTTCCGACGATGACGCCCGACGCGTAGCGGAGCGAATCGCGCAGGCCGAAGGCGGCGCCGACGGCGGTGACGCTGATCGTCGCCGGGCCCGGACTGCCCATGACGACGGTTGCCGCCAGCACCAATGCGAGCAATTGCTGCCACTGCTGCGTATGCGAAAGAACCTCTCCGGCCATCTCGGCTTCCCGCATCTTGCCACGATGCGAAAAGGCTATGACAGGCGGCACGGTGCGTCTTGAACGATCGTGCGTCGGCGAAAGGCCGCCGGCGGCTATGCGCTCGCCTCGTCCAGCGCGGCCATATCGTCCAAGCCGAGCTTCAGCGAAGCGGCGCGCACCAGGCTGTCCAGCTGGGCGAGCGTCGTGGCGCTGGCGATCGGTGCGGTGATGCCTGGCCGCGTCATCACCCAGGCCAACGCCACCTCCGCTTGCGTAGCCGAATGACGCTCGGCCACTGCATCGAGTGCGCTCAGGATGCGCATGCCGCGTGGATTGAGATAGTCCTTGACGCCTCCGCCGCGCTGGCTTTTGCCGAGGTCGGCCTCGCTGCGGTATTTGCCGCTCAGAAACCCCTTGGCGAGACCGTAATAGCTGATGACGCCAATGTCCTCCGTGAGACAGAGATCGCGCAGCGGACCGTCGAAGGATGAGCGGTCGTAGAGATTGTAGGCTGGCTGCAGCACTTCGTAGCGCGGCAGGCTGCGCAGGCTTGCAACATCCAGCGCCGCGCGCAACTGGCCGGCATCGAGGTTGGAGCAGCCTGCATGGCGGATCTTGCCCTTGGCGAGCAGGCTCTGGTAGGCGCCGAGCGTTTCCTCATAGGGCGTCGCCGGATCCGGCCAGTGCGACAGATAGAGGTCGATCACATCGGTTTGCAGCCGCTTCAGCGATTGATCGACCGCCTTTTCGATATAGGCAGCAGAGAGATCCCGCCTGCCCTGGCCCATGTCCGAGCCGACTTTGGTGATGACGATGACCTTGTCGCGGTTGGCGCGGCTTTTCATCCATTTGCCAATGATGGTCTCGGATTCGCCGCCCTTATTGCCGGCGACCCAGCGCGAATAGGCGTCCGCCGTATCGATGGCGTTGAGGCCGGCGCCGGCAAAGCGGTCGAGCAGGTCGAAGGAGGTCTTTTCGTCGGCGGTCCAGCCAAAGACATTGCCGCCCAGAACCAGCGGTGCGATGGAAAGGTCGGTACGACCGAGACGGCATTTCTGCAAGATCTGGCTCCGTGATGCGGGGGGACGGGCGAAAACCCGAAGGTTCGGGGCTGGAGCTAAGCTAGGTCTCGTCTTGCCAAGGTCAAAGGCCTGGCTGTTCTTTCCTGCGGGCCAGCGCTTCACAAAGGCGCGAGGCGCCGGGCAACCTCTTCCAGCCAATGGTCGCTTATGCCCAGTGCCTCCAGATGTTCCAGCGTGCTGAGCAGATAATCCTCGTTCCTGCCAGACTGGCCGACGGCGCCGCGGACGATTTCAGCCGCATGCGCTGCATCGAGCCCGCCGGCATACTGCTCATGCACGCGGTCGACGATATAGGCGACCGCGCTCACCGTCTCGCCTCCGCTCGTGCCATTCTTGTCGAGGCGGATATCGAGCGAGCGTTCGAGGTAGACGCTCGTCACCAGTTCGCGTTCGCGCAAATAGGTGAGCACCTCGTCACGCAACTCGCCGGGCACGCGAAACGCCAGCCCGACACAGGAGCCGCCACGGTCGAGGCCGAGCACAAGGCCCGGCCGCTCACGCGTGCCGCGATGCACGAAGGAATAGACGCAGAGCGACCGGCGGTAGCCGTAGAGACGGGCACGCCGCGTCTCGACATGCGCGAATCCCGGTCTCCAGATCAGCGACCCGTAGCCAAAAACCCAAAAATCGCCCATATCGCCAAGCCTGATTGCACGAGAGTGACGACACCGCATCGGAATCGGTGCTTTTTCCGTCTATCTGCTTGTTGCGTAAACGACAGCCCACCCGCAACAGGCGGCGTTAATGAAAGCTGCAGCATGACGTCAAGTGACGAGCGCCCGCCGAAGTTTCGCCGCCGGCTGTTCTGGCTTGTCGCTTTCATCGCCGTGCTGTTCGCCATCTACAGTGGCGGCTGGTTCTATCTGGCCGACCGCGTCCGGAGCGAAGCCGACAAGGCGGTGGCCGCGCTCAACGGCAACGGCATCGAGGCCGGCTGCTCCAACCTGACCGTCAGCGGCTATCCGTTCAGCTTCGCCGTCTCCTGCGATACGCTCGCCTATGAGGACGACACCAGGAATGTCGCCGCCTCGACCGGCAGCTTCAATGCCGTCGCGCAGATCACCCGGCCTCTGTCGCCGGTCGCCGACCTGCGCGGACCGCTCAGGACCTCCATACCGGGCATGACGCCGCTCTGGATCGACTGGGACAGACTGCGGGCAGACGTGAAGCTCTCCTGGCCGCTGCCGCGGCGCATTGCGCTGAAGGCCGAGGGCCTGTCCGGCCAGACCGACCCAGCCGACGACACGGATCCCGTCTCGCTGTTCAGCGCCGGAACGGCGGCGGGGCAATTGCAGCCCGATGGCCAGGACATCGTCTACACTGGAAGCTTCGGCGATCTCGAGATCGACGCCAACGCCATCGGCGGCCACGTGCTGCCGGCGCTCGACGGCAGCGGCGAGGCGACGCTGAAGAACGGCGTCGCGCTGATCGGAAAGCAGGTAAAGAGCCTGCGCGGCCAGGCCGTCGACATCACCAGCCTGGACCTCTCGTCAGGCACGGCGCGCGTTACCGTCTCCGGGCCCCTGTCGGTCGATGCCGAGGGCCTGATCGATGCCGATCTGACGATCAAGCTGAAAGATCCCAAGGCGGTGGCGGCAATCCTCGGCGCCGCTATCCCCGAGCGTAAGAGCGAGATCGAGCAAGGTTTTGCCGGCCTGGCGATGCTCGGCAACGAACCGTCGCTGCCGCTCAGGATCGTCAAGGGCAAGGCATCGCTCGGCTTCATTCCGCTGGGCAAGGTCAAGCCGGTCGATTAGGAACAACGAATGAGCAGACCGGTAAGGCTCCTGAGCGTTGGCGCGCTGACGCTGGACACCATCCTTCGTCTCGACACGCTGCCCATGCATCAGGGCAAGTTTGTCGCCTCCGATGCTGCCCAGATGGCCTCGGGCATGGCGACAAGTGCTGCTTGCGCCGCGCGACGTCTCGGCGCCGAGGTCTCGCTCTGGGCAAGTGCGGGTGACGATGCCGTCGCCGACCAACTCATTGCCGACATCGAGGCCGAAGGTGTCGACTGCGGCTTTGTCCGGCGCGTCAAGGGCGCCCGTTCGGCACTGGCCGCGGTCCTGGTCGACGCCCATGGCGAACGCATCATCGTGCCCTTTTACGACCCGAAGGCGCAGGCCGATCCCGAGAAATTACCTGCCGATCTTTCCGGCTTCGACGCCGTGCTGGTCGACGTGCGCTGGCCGGGCGCCGCCGCACTGGCCCTGACCGCGGCGCGGGCGATGGGCCGTCCGGCGATCCTCGACGCCGACACCGCGCCGTTGGAGGTGCTGGAACAGCTGTTGCCTCTAGCCACGCACATCGTCGCCTCGGAGCCGGCGGCACGCATCGTCTGCGGCCAGGCGCTGGATCCGGAGACCGCCTGCGCCGATCTCGCCAGCCGCACCGATGCCTTTGTCGCGGTGACCGGCGGAGCACAGGGAAGCTGGTGGCATGACCATTCAGCCGGCTGCGTGCGCCATGTCGCGGCGCCGCGGATCAAGGCGGTGGATACGCTTGCCGCCGGCGACGTGTTTCACGGCGCCTTTGCCGTCGGCCTTGCGGAAGCCATGCCTCCCGAGCAGGCCTTGCGCTTTGCCAGTGCTGCCGCCGCGCTCAAATGCCGACGCTTCGGCGGCCGGCTGGGCGCCCCGGACCGGGCCGAGACGCTTGCGATGATGGCGGCCCACTGGCCGGCCGATCCAGCAAGCTGAGGCCAGCCTATCCTTTGGCCGGGTGCTCGACCGCTTGCCGGCCGAAATCCGGCACGTCGATGTCCTGGCCGGCCTCGATGATCGAGCGGCGCACGGCGCGGGTGCGGGTGAACAGATCGAACAGCTTTTCGCCGTCGCCCCAACGGATCGCCCGCTGCAGCGAGGCGAGATCCTCCGAGAACCGCGCCAGCATTTCGAGGATGGCGTCCTTGTTGTGCAGGCAGACATCGCGCCACATGGTCGGATCGGAGGCAGCAAGACGGGTGAAATCGCGAAAGCCCGAGGCCGAATATTTGATGACTTCCGATTTGGTCACCGACTGCAAATCGTCGGCGGTGCCGACGATGTTGTAGGCGATGATATGCGGCAGATGCGAGACGATGGCCAAAGTCATGTCGTGATGCTGTGGGTCCATCGTGTCGATGTTGGAGCCGCAGCGGCGCCAGAACTCCGAAAGCTTTTCCAACGCCGCCGGATCAGTACCGGGAACCGGCGTGAAGATGCACCAGCGATTGTCGAAGAGGTCGGCGAAGCCGGCGTCCGGTCCGGATTTTTCCGTACCGGCCAGCGGATGGCCGGGAATGAAATGCACCCTCTCCGGCACGTGCGGCTGCATCTGCGCGATGACGGAGGCCTTGGTCGAGCCGACATCGGTGAGGATGGCGCCCTTCTTCAGCGCCGGCGCGATTTCTTCGGCGATCGCGCCGGAGGAGCCGACCGGCACCGAGACGATGACCAGATCGGCATCGCGCACCGCCTCTTTCGCATCTGTGGTGTAAGAATCGCCGAGGCCGAGTTCCTGCGCCCGCGCCAGTGTAGTCGGGCTGCGCGTCGCGATGGAGACGTGGCCGGCCAGCCCCTCGCGGCGGATGACGCGGGCCAGCGACGAGCCGATCAGGCCGATGCCGACCAGCGCGATTTTTTCGAACAGCGGTGATGTCATGGTGTTCTAGCTTTTCAGGAATGTCGCGAGGGCGGCAATGACGCCACGATTGGCTTCTTCGGTGCCGATGCTCATGCGCAGTGCATTGGGAAAGCCGTAGCCGGAAACGCGCCGCAAAATGAAGCCGCGCGCCGCAAGGTAGTCGTCCGCGGCGGCCGCCGAATGCTTCTTGTCGTCGGGAAAGTGGATCAGCAGGAAATTGCCGACGCTCGGCGTCACCCTGAGCCCGAGCTTTGTCAGTTCCTCACTCAACCATGTCAGCCATTTCTCGTTGTGCATCACGCTGCGCTCGACATGGGCGCGGTCACGGATGGCGGCGATGCCGGCCTCGATCGCCGTGGCATTGACGTTGAAGGGGCCGCGAATGCGGTTGATCGCATCGACAATGTGCATCGGACCATACATCCAGCCGATCCGCGCTCCGCCAAGGCCGAGCTTGGAGAAGGTACGGGTCATGACCACGTTCTCGGCGCTGCCCGCCAACTCGATACCGGCTTCATAGTCGTTGCGGCGCACATATTCGGCGTAAGCCGCGTCGAGCACCAGAAGCACGTTTTTCGGCAGGCTGGCATGCAGGCGCCGCACTTCCTGGAACGGCACATAGGTGCCGGTCGGGTTGTTGGGATTGGCGAGGAACACGATCTTTGTGCGCGGCGTCACCGCCGCCAATATCGCATCGATGTCGGCGCGCTCGTCGGTTTCCTTGACCGCGACCGGTGTTGCACCGGCCGACTGGATGTAGATCTTGTAGACCATGAAGGCGTGTTCGGTGAAAATCGCTTCATCGCCCGGCGCCAGATAGGTCTGCGCCAGCAGGCCCAGTATCTCGTCGGAGCCGTTGGAACATATGATGTTCGCAGCATTCAGCCCATGCACCTCGGCGATCGCCTCGCGCAGCCGCCTGGCGGTGCCGTCGGGATAGACGTCAAGCTTTGCCGCGACTTCGCGCGCCGCCTCGATCGCCTTCGGCGATGGGCCGAGCGGGTTCTCGTTCGACGACAGTTTGTAGACCTTTGCGACACCGGCCGGCGCCGTGCTCTTGCCTGGCACGTAGGCGTCGATGTCCATGATGCCTGCGCGGGGCGTTGGCCGTGCCTGATCCGGTCTCTTGTTCATGTCTAACAAATCCATCGAGATTTCTTCCGCCGGAAGCCGCAGCGGAGATACTAGCCGTGGCCCGGAATGTCGAGAGCCGGCAGAGGTGCGAACGGCCGGCCGTTGACGGCAAGGCGCGCGAGTTCTAGAAGAATGTGACAGTTCCGTGGTGATTTGGCCGGTCGGCTTGCAGCCACGTTAAACAACTCGCTAAAGGGCCGTTTGCATCCTGTAACCGGCTTTGCGAAGGCACTGCCGGTTTTTTATTGTCCGCCGCCGGCCGGACGATGCGTAATGCAAGAGAGATATGATGGCCGTTCCGCGCCCTGGAAGAACCAACAGCGAGATCGACGCACCGTCGAGCCCGGTGTTGCGTTTTGGCGCCGACAAGCCGCTGAAGCTAGACGCCGGCACGCTTTTGTCGCCGTTCCAGATCGCCTACCAGACCTACGGCACGCTGAACGACGCGCGCTCCAACGCCATCCTCGTCTGCCATGCGCTGACCGGCGACCAGCATGTCGCCAGCACCAATCCGGTGACCGGCAAGCCGGGCTGGTGGGAGGCGCTGATCGGCCCCGGCAGGATCATCGACACCAACCGTTTCTTCGTCATCTGCTCCAACGTCCTCGGCGGCTGCCTGGGTTCCACCGGCCCAGCCTCGACCAATCCGGCCACCGGCAAGCCCTACGGGCTCGACCTGCCGATCATCACCATCCGCGACATGGTGCGGGCACAGCTTATGCTGGTCGACCATTTCGGCATCGAAAAACTGTTTTGCGTGCTCGGCGGCTCGATGGGCGGCATGCAGGTGCTGGAATGGGCCTCGACCTATACCGAGCGCGTCTTCTCGGCGCTGCCGATCGCCACCGGCGCCCGCCATTCCTCGCAGAACATCGCCTTCCACGAGGTCGGCCGGCAAGCCGTGATGGCCGACCCGGACTGGCATGGCGGCAAATATTTCGAGCATGGCAAGCGCCCGGAAAAGGGGCTCGCGGTGGCGCGCATGGCCGCACACATCACCTATCTGTCGGAAGCAGCACTTCACCGCAAGTTCGGCCGCAATCTGCAGGATCGCGAGGCGCTGACCTTCGGCTTCGACGCCGACTTCCAGATCGAGAGCTACCTGCGCCATCAGGGCATGACCTTCGTCGACCGCTTCGACGCCAACTCCTACCTCTACATGACCCGTTCCATGGATTACTTCGACCTCGCCGCCGACCATGGCGGACGGCTGGCCGATGCTTTTGCCGGAACGAAGACCCGCTTCTGCCTGGTGTCCTTCACGAGCGATTGGCTGTTCCCGACCGAGGAGAGCCGCTCGATCGTGCATGCGCTGAACGCCGCCGGCGCCTCCGTCTCCTTCGTCGAGATCGACACCGACCGCGGCCACGACGCCTTCCTGCTCGAGGAACCGGAATTGTTCGCCGCCATCAACGGCTTCATCGGCTCGGCCGCGCGGGCGCGAGGGCTCAGCGCATGACCCCGAAAAGTTGCAGACTTTTCGGACCGGGATCATGCGCCAGGCAGGAGGCGAGGCCATGAGCGTAAATCGCGCCCAGCGCGTCGACCTCGAAGTCGTCGCCGGTCTCATCCCGGCGCGGTCCCGGGTGCTGGACGTCGGCTCCGGCGACGGCCTGCTGCTCGAATTGCTGCAGGCGACCAAGCAGATCGACGGTCGCGGCCTGGAGCTGTCGCAGCGCGGCGTCAACGAATGCGTGGCGCGCGGCCTCAGCGTCATCCAGGGCGACGCCGACACGGACCTCGAATTCTATCCCGACAAGGGTTTTGATTTCGTCGTCCTGTCGCAGACCCTGCAGGCCACCCGCAACCCGAAGCTGGTGCTCGACGAGTTGCTGCGGATTGGCAACCGCGCCATCGTCTCCTTCCCCAATTTCGGCCACTGGCGGGTACGGCTGTCGCTGTTCGTCAAGGGGCGGATGCCGGTGACCAAGGACCTGCCCTATTCCTGGTACGACACGCCAAACATCCATTTCTGCACCATCCGCGACTTCGTCAATCTGTGCGAGGAACTCGGCGCCACGGTGGAAAGGGCGACCGCTCTCGACGCCAACGGCCAGAAGATCGGCCTGTCGATGCCGTGGTGGTTCTGGAATTTCTTCGGCCAGCAGGCGGTGTTCCTGCTGAAGCGATGATTGCGATGCACCTTTTTCGCCGGCGCGCGACAACGGTTGAAATCCCGCCGGACATCTTGTCGGGGATAAGGGTCGGAATTCTTGTCTGCACCTCACCGCGCAGCGGCAGCAATCATCTCGCGGGATTGATGGCTTCCGCCGGACTGGGCTACCCCCTGGAGTGGTTTGGTGGCCGCCGTTTGCTGGAACGGCCGGACTATCCTCGCGACCCCCGCGCGCAGCTTCTGCGTGCGTTGACGGAAGGGCGATCTTCCTCCGGAGTCTACGCTGTCAAACTTTTCGCGAGCCAATACGCTCGAGTAGCCAAGACATTGAACCTGCCCGCCAGCCTTCCAAATCCACGGTATGTGCGCCTGACGCGCACTGATCTGCTTGGCCAAGCGATCTCATGGACACGCGCCCGTCAAACTCGCAGATTCCGCTCCATCGAAGTCAGTCACACGCCGCCGCGCTACGACGGTGGCGCGATTGCCCAATCGCTGGAAAGAATTTTGATGGAAAATCTCGCTTGGGATGGCTGGTTCGCAAAAAATGGACTGCCTTGCCTTTCGCTGACCTACGAGCAAATTCAGCAAGACCCTCGAGCAAGCCTCGAACAAATTGCCCGCCTGGCGGATGTCGAGCCCGTCTGGGAAGCGGACCTCAAGTCAGGCCTCGAGATCCAGCGCGACACAATCAATGACGAATGGAGGAAACGCTTTCTGTCAGAGTACGCCGATGCTCCGAGCTTCCGACACCACAGGTACCGTATTCGTGGTTTCCTGAGGTAGTAGAATTCGAGAAATTCCCTCGATCGATGCACTGAACGCTCAACTACAGGTAGCATCTCGATCGTTTGACAGGAGGCCACCGGGGTTATAGCGACATACACTCTGGTAAAACTGGTGCTGCCATGGCCGATGACCGCCCCACATATTCAATCATCGTCGAAATGGAGAACGCCAAGTCAATTGACTGGGACGAGATCGGCGTCGGGTTGATGGCTTTGGCGCGCGAAATCGCCGCGGTTTCTTCGACCGGTTTTGCAAGGCCGAAAGTTGTTGTCTCACACGGCGGGCAAGACGCGGACGCCCAATCGCTGCGAAGCCACTTCAAGGCTGAAGCGCCTGAACTGGGACAGGTGGCCGACGTCAGCTTCGCAGCATGCCCTGATGGCCGATATTACGATCTCAAGAACAATGGCATCCCCGCCAGCAACGGAAATGTCGTGGTCTTCTTGGACTCTGATACGGTCCCGGAACCCGGTTGGCTCCCGACTCTCCTGGAACCATTTCAAGATCCTGAAACCGTTTGTGTGAATGGGCATACCTATCTTTCACACGATGATTTCTTCTCGAGAACTTTTGCTTTGATCTGGTTCTTCCCAATGGCTCAGGGAGACAAGCGATTCGCGTCCAAACGGGCGATCAACGCCAACAACATAGCCTTTCGACGCGACTGGATCTCCAGCCATCCCTTCCCGCCGCACAATGGCTTCAAGGTTTCCTGCACGCTGCTGATGCATCAGCTTTGGTGCGAAGGCCATAAAATCATCAATGTCGATGCTCGCGTCTATCACTACTCTCCGCGTGGTTGGCGATTTTTCTACTGGCGAGCCTTGGTGACCGGCAGGGATGCGGACAGAAAGTTTGTCGAGCTTCATTCGCCCACTCGCGCCCAGCGAATTGTGAAGTCGTTCAGCCGATGGGCAACCATGTCGTGGCGCACGATAAGACGTGTTGTTCGTAACGCGCCGCAGACAGGCATGCCGCTTTGGCAAATCCCGTTTTCGCTGACGGTCGGCCTGGCATTTTACACATTGGCATTCTTTGGCCACTTCAGCCTGGCGACAGGCCTCGTTCGCGATGAGATCGAGGTCGTGCCCGATTATGTCGGACATAGCTAAGCTTCCAGGGCAACGACGTCCTGCTCCTGCTTGGCTACTCCAGTACATCCGTTGCCTTGTGCGGATGCTCGACGCCGTCGACGAAGATGACGTCGGCCTGCGAGTTTTCGGTGCGCAACGCCAGGATCGCCTGATAGGCGGGCGAGTTATACCACCCGCGTACATGGTCACGGTCGGGGAATTCGATGACGATCAGATGTCCCGGCCAGCTATTCTCGACGACCTCTACCGCACCACCATGCACCAGGAAGCGGCCGCCGAAGGGTTCCAGCGTGGCGTCGATCTTGTGCAGATATTCGACAATCTCAGGTCCCAATGTGGCCTGGCGCATATGGGCAACGGCGTAAGCGGTCATAGCTGAACTCCTGTTTTGCAACCGGGGGCAGTCTTGCCGACATGCGCTAGGCAGGTCGATTACGTGACAGGTAATAGCGGCTGCTACTTCCCCAGGTGGCAGTTGGATCGGCCCCGACAGTCCTTCCGGATGGGCTTGCCGGCCGAGAGACGGTGTTGCAGTTCAGGCGCGGCTTGTGAAATTCGAGGGGCGCACGGCTTGCCTGCCGACAGTCGAGATGACACAGGCTTTTCTTTTTTGTACGGTCGAATCGAACGCATCCTGGGGTGGGTATGGAAGGCGGCCATCAAATCTATCCGCACATCGCAGAACCCGGGGCATAGTCGCATGGGCAAAACCATCGACCCGGCTCCCCTTATCACGGTGATCACACCGACCCACAATCGTCGCGACCAGGTGGTGCGCGCGGTGGAAAGCGTGCTGGCGCAGAGCCTTACCCAGTTCGAGCACATCGTTGTCGATGACGGTTCGACTGACGCCACGGCCGCGGCCCTTGCCGCCATCCGCGATCCCCGGCTGGTCTATGTCGGCGCGAAATGGCGCGGCGCCAATGCCGCCCGCAACGCTGGCATCGAACGCGCGCGGGCGCCGATCGTGGCTTTCCTCGATTCGGACGATGTCTACCTGCCGGACCGGCTGGAGCGGACGCTGGCACGCTTCGACGAGAACCCATCGCTGGAAATCCTCATCAGCTCGTTCGTCTCGGTGAAAGGCGGCCGCAGCACCAAATGCGTCAATCGCGAAGCTTTCCTGACCCGCAGTTCGCTGGAGAAGGCGCTGGTCGGGCAGGCGATCTTCATCGCCGGCTCCGCCATTACCGCCCGCCGCGAATCCCTGCTGGCGATCGGCGGTTACGACAGCGACATCGCGCGCATGCAGGATCGCGAATTGCTGCTGCGTTTTGCCCGGCGCAGCGGCGCGCTGCTGTCCGAGGACATCGACTGGAAGAAGTACAATTCGGAGAATTCGATCTCCGGCCGCCGCGACGGCTATGTCGAAGCCTACGCAAATCTGATCGACAAGCACCCTTACATCGCCGATCGCTATCCCGACGTCCCGCCCTACATGATCGCGCGCCAGATCATCGCCGATGCGATGAAGGGCAGGGTTTCCCAGGCATTCGCCGGTTACCTCGCCAACCGGTCGTCGAAAGCACTCGGCTACTCGCTGCCGCAGCTGTTGCGGGGCTATGTTGGAGGCCGGCGCTGGCGCCGCGATCTCTACGATGAGTTCCGCGAGAAATACGGCACGCGGCCGGTCTGAATCATCCCTGAGACCTCACAGCTTATCGATCGAGTTCCGGAAAATACGGGTCTGAAAAGAACCGCCGGTCGCGCTCACCCTGCAGGCAGTCGATGGGAGGCGCCGCGTCGATCCGGGCTGTCATCGCGTTGCCGATGCCGCTCACTTCGAGGATGAGCTTGCGGCGAATGGCGGTCGAGAATTCGGAAGCTGCGTAGATCGGCAGCACGAAGGACCCAGGGCCGCCGGTGACGCATTGCTCATAATAGCTGTCGAGATGGCTGAAGGTCGGCGAAGGGCTGATCAGGATCGGCAGGCCGTTGATGACGATGCCCTTTGCCAGCGCCGCATCGCGCGTCCCGGTGACCGGCGGGCCGATATTGTTGGGGCCGTCGCCTGAAATGTCGATAACGCGCCGCACGCCAGCGAAGGCGGTCTTTTCGAAAAGATCGGCGCCGAAGGCAAGTGCGCCGGAAATCGAGGTGCCGCGAAAGCTGCGGAACGGGCGGGCCGCGATCCTGTCGGCGAAGGCGTTGGCACTGTCACTGCCGTCGATGATCTGCCAGGCGAGGATGGCGTCGTCGCGGACGGTGCCCGCCCACTCGAAATAGGCCAGCGCAATGCGCCCGTTCGTGCCCGAACGCACCGCCTTGATGAAATCCGGATGCCTGAGTGCCTCGACATAGCCGGCGCGCTGCAGGGCAAACTCCTTCTCGTTCATCGACAGCGAGATGTCGACGGCCAGCACCAGTTCGACGTCCACGGCAAGCGTGTCGGCCGGCGCAGGCATGGGTGCTGCCTGGGCACAGGCGAAACAGGCAAGCAGGCTGAGCATGTCGAGCATGGCTGCGTGCGTCCGAGTGATGCGGACAATTTTCACTGCGATCGCGGCAAAATAAAGCTTACCGGGTTGCGTCTTCGGCGAGCCTACTTCTTCCGCCTTGCGGCGGGCGGCGGCGGCTCGATGGCGCCGGCCCTGACGCGGGCCGGCTTGAGCGCCGATCCGCCGGTATCCTTCACGATCGTCAGCGAGCGCGGGAAGAACTGGTTGTTGTGCTGGCCGCGGCCGATATTGAGGATGGCGGCGTCGGGCAGGCGCCGCGCCAGCATCGACAGCACCTGCCTCAGCGTCGCGCCGTCGAACGTATCCAGCGCCTCGTCGATGATCACCCATTTCGGCCGCCTGAGCGCAAGCCTGGCAAAGGCCAGCAGGCGCTGCTCGTCATCGGCCAGCTCGTGCTCCCAGCGCGCCGAGCGGTCGAGCGAGGATGCAAGCCGCTCGAGACCGACCTCGGCCAGCACCGCCGCGATCTCGGCATCCTCGACCGGTGGCGTGCCATTGGTATGGTTGAGCACCTCGCGCAGCGTGCCGAGCGGGAAATAAGGGGTTCGCGGAACGAAGATCGGCGCCTCGCCGGCCGGCATGCCGATCCGCCCGCTGCCCCATGGCCAGAGGCCGGCAATGGCGCGAAAGAACAGCGTCTTGCCGGCGCGCGGGTCGCCGGTGATCATGACGCGCTCGCCGGGGTGGATCTCGACATGCGGCTCGGCAAGCTTTGTGCACCCATCCGGCGAGGCGACCTCGAGCCGCTCGAAGCTCAGCTTGCCATCCGGGTTTTCGCCGAAGACGATGCGCTTTTCCTTGTCGTGGAGGATATCGGTTTCGCCAAGTGCGATGCGGAAATCGGCGACGCGCATCAGCGTCGCCCGCCAGTCGGCGATGCCGCCGATATTGTTGATGAACCAGCGCAGCGAGGAATGCACCTGGTTGAAGGCGCCGACCGCCATCATCAGCCCGCCGAAGCTGATATCGCCGGCGAAATAGACCGGCGACGCGACCAGGATCGGCGCCACCACGGTGATCCAGCCATAGGTGTCGGTGACCCAGGACAGGTTGATCTGCGCGCTGTAGATGCGCTTCATGGCGCCGAGCACCGTGCCAAGATCGAGCTCGAGTTGCCGCCTGGCGTCAGCCTCGCCATGCGCCAGCGCGATGGCGTCGACATTTTCGTTGACGCGAACCATCGAGAACCTGAGTTCCGCCTCGCGCGTGTAGCGATCGCTGTTGAAGCGGATCAGCGGCCGTCCGACCAGCCAGCTCAGCCACGAGGCGATGCCGGCATAGAGGATCGCCGCCCACACCATGTAACCCGGTATCGCCAGCGAACGGCCGCCTATGTGGAAGACGAAGCCCGAGGACAGCGTCCACAAGACACCGATGAAGGACACAAGCAGGATGAAGGACTGCAGCAGGCCGACACCGAGATCGGTCGACAGATCCGACAAATGCGCGGCATCCTGCTGCATGCGCTGGTCGGGATTGACGCCGATGGCACCTGCGTGCGCCAGCCGGAAGGCGCGCGCCGGCCGCATCCATTCATCGATCAGGTCAAGTGTCAGCGCCTGTCGCAGCTTCAGCCGGATCGTCTGGTTGAGCCAGGTCTGGCCGACGTTGAGCACCAGCAGCCCGCCGGCAATTTCGGCAAAGACGAGAAGCTGGTGCAGGAAGCTCTGCATGTCGCGCCGCGCCAGCGCATCGTAGAAGGGCTGGTTCCAGCGGTTGAGCAGAACCTGCCCGATCGCGGTCGCGACAATGACGGCCACAATGCCGATCGAGGCCCAGGCGAGTGGCTTGCGTACCGGCGATGTCTTCAGCGCCTGCCGGATCGTCTTCAACTGGTCGCCGAGGCTGCTGGCTTCGACCGACACGGCGGCCTGTTCCGCACCGGCTATGACATCCGCTTGATCCGCCATGCGCGATATCCCTGCATTCGCAAGAGTGGTGGAGCCGATCAGAACCATGACCGGCCATGTTCAGGCGGCGGCACCGCACTCGACAGATAGGGAGTGACAAAGCCCGGGTCCGATCACGAACGCGTCACCCGCCCGGGGAAGCCGCCTCACCGCTGCGCGACCGGCCGAGCCTGGTCGCGCCTTGCGGCGAGAGCACCGGCACGAAGACGCGGCGCGATGCACGCTGGGCGACCGGTACGCCCTGATAAAGCCGCTTCTGCGCCTCGACCACGATGACTCCGGAAAAGATCGGCCAGAACCGCCGGCCGGCGCGCTCCAGCACATTGTGGAACCGCATCATGAAGCGCCGGGGCGACGGCGGGAAGAACAGCGCGTCGGACCATGCCGCCGGGGTGAAATGCGCCTCGCGCAGCAATTCGGTGAGCTGGCCGCGCGAGAACGGCCGGCCATTGCCGAACGGCGTATGCTCGAAACGCGCCCAGACGCCGCGGCGGTTGGGCACGACGATGACGACGCGGCCGGCTGGCGACAGCACCCGCCAGATCTCGTTCAGCGTCTCGCGCGGGTTCTCGACATGCTCGAGCGAATGGACGAGCAGCATGCGGTCGATGCAGGAATCGACCAGCGGCAATTCCTCGTCGAAGACCAGCGCCGTCGCCGTCGGACCCGTCGCCGGCCAGACCACCGCGCCCTGCGTTGCCGGCATGAAGGCAAAGACGCGCTCGGCATCGGCGCCGAACCGCTCCAGCCACGGCAAGGTGTAGCCGAGGCCGACCAGCCGCTCATTCGGCACCGCGGCCCATATCGAGGACAGCGCCATGGTGATCGAGTGTTCGGCAAGCCGGCCGAGCGTGGTCGAATAGAAGGAGCGGAGATCGACGATATCGGAATGCATGGCCGGGACGGTAGCCGCGATATCCGCCGAGTTCAACAAAGCTCAATTCCAGATGACATCGGCAGGCAAGCGCCCTATGTCTGCGGCGACAAAATGGAGAGATGCGATGCCGGTCGAAATCGAACAGTTCATGTGCCGCAGCGACAATTTCGGCGTTTTGGTGCACGACCCCAAGAGCGGCCAGACCGCGATCATCGACGCGCCCGAGGAGGCGCCGATCCTGGCCGCGATCCAGCGCACCGGCTGGACGCCGACGATGATCCTGACCACCCACCACCATGTCGATCATGTCGAGGCCAACCTGGCGCTAAAAGAGCGTTTCAAGCTGCGCATCGTCGGCCCGGAAGCGGAACAGGCGAAGATCCCCGGCATCGACGAGACGGTCGAAGAAGGCTCGGTCGTCCATCTCGGTGACGAACGGATCGACGTGATCGCCACGCCCGGCCACACGGCCGGCCATGTCTCCTACCATTTGCCGGCCTCGAAGGTGGCGTTCACCGCCGACACCCTGTTTGCGCTGGGCTGCGGCCGGCTGTTCGAATGCAAGCCGCCGGTGATGTACGACTCACTGAAGAAGCTGGCAGCACTTCCCGCCGAGACGGTCATCTATTGCGGCCATGAATATACCCTTTCGAATGCCCGCTTCGCGCTGACCGTCGACCCGACCAATTCCGCCCTGAAGGAGCGCGCCGCCCGGATCGAGGCGCTGCGCGCCGACGACAAGCCGACCCTGCCGACGACGATCGGCGAGGAATTGTCGACCAATCCGTTCCTGCGCTGGCACGACCCGGCAATCCGCAAGCATCTCGGCATGGAGAAGGCCACCGACGCCGACGTTTTCGCCGAAATCCGCAAGCGCAAGGACAATTTCTGAGCGCGGTGCTGGCCTCCAGCCGATGACAAGCGCCGCCGAAATCATCGCCACGCTCGGCCTGAAGCCGCATCCGGAAGGCGGCTGGTACGCGGAAACCTTTCGCGATGGCGCGGAAGGTGCGCGCGGCTACTCGACCGCGATCTACTTCCTTCTGGAAGAGGATCAACTGTCGGCCTGGCACCGGGTCAAGGATGCGGCCGAGGTCTGGCATTTCTATGCCGGTGCACCGCTGGCGCTGTCGATGTATGAGGAAGGCAGCACCGTGATCGAGCAGGTGCTCGGCACCGCCCTTGCGGCGGGCGAGCGGCCGCAGATCGTGGTGCCCGCCGGCTGGTGGCAGTCGGCGCGCAGCCTTGGCGAATGGACGCTGGTCGGCTGCACCGTGGCGCCGGGCTTCGACTTCGCCGCCTTCGAGATGGCCGAACCCGGCTGGCAGCCGGAAAGGTCTTAGCTGAGCAGGAATCCCAAGGTGATGACCAGCTGGGCGGCGTAGTAAAGCGTCCAGACCGCGTAGCGCATCCAGATGCGGGGCGAGATGGCCGCAAGCAGGAACTGTTCCGTGGCCAAAAGCCCATCCGACGCCATGAACAGAATGGCGCCCCCGATCACCAGGCTGCTGCTGGTGGTGAGCGCCGATATTCCCATGGCGAGGATCGCGGCGACATAGACGCCGATCGGGAGACGCAAAGTAGGGCCGACACGGCGCCAAAGGGCGGCCAGCATGACGATCGCGAATGACGCCATCGCCAGCGCAATCGCCCCACGCCATGACTCGGTGCCGAGCAGCCCCATCCCGCCGCCACTATGCAGGAACAGCGGCACATAGAGGATGTGCGCCGCCAGAAAACTGGCCAGCCCGCCGAGAAAGGCCTTTTCGCCGTCGCGCGACAGGAAGGCGTCGCCGACAGCACTCAGCGCCAGCGCCGCGACGAGCAGCCATGGCCCGCCCTGCATGAAGGACAGCACCGCCAGCATCGCCACGGCAAGCGTCTTTGTCGCCGAGCGCGCGAGCCGCGGCGGCATGCCGAGCGTGAAGGCATAGATCACCGCCGCCACCAGCGAGAACACCAGTGTCGCATTGGCGTTGGCGTCGATGCCGCCGGGAAACGGCATCGTCATGCGCTGGCCTCGCCTGTCGCCGGCTTGCGCATGAACAGCGATTTCGCCGCCAGTGCGGCACCGCCGGTGATGAGCAAGCAGGCGGCGAGGATGCGCAGCGACGGCTCGGCGACGCCGGCCGCGATCAGCACCAGCGTCGACAAAAGCGGCGCGGCGTAGCTTGCCGCGCCCAGCACCTGAATGTTACCGCGCTTGACGCCGATGTCCCAGGCGTAGAAGGCGGCGCCCACCGGCATCAGCCCGAGACCAAGCACGGCCAACCACTGGCCGGCACCGTCGGGCAGCACTGTTTTTTCCAGCAAGAGGTGGCAGATCAGCGAAAGCGCCGAAGTCGCCGCGCAAAACCAGGTGACGATCGAGGTCGGCACCGACGGGAACCGCCTCGACAGCAACGAATAGGCCGACCACAAAAGCGCGCAGACGCCGGCCATCGCATAGCCGAAGGCATAGCGCGCGTCGAAGGCGAGCCCGCCACCCTTGGTGACGATGAGGACGGTGCCGGCAAGCCCCAGCAGCGCGCCGACGACATGGTTCCAGGCCAGCCGCTCGCCCGGCATCAGCGCCGATCCGAGCACGATCAGCAGCGGCCACAGATAGGCGATCAGGCTCGCCTCCACCGCCGGCGCGTTGCGCAGCGCGGTGAAGTAGAAGAAGTGGTAGCCGAACAGGCCCACAATGCCGATCACCCACACTTGCGGCGGGATTTTCTCGACTTTTCCGGAGACCGGCATCACCATTCGCGCGCCCAGCCCGACGCAGGTGCCGATGGCGAAGGTGATGGCCGACAACAGAAAGGGCGGCACCTGCCCGGACGCGTCGGTGAGCAGCGCCAGCAACGCCCACATGGCGACTGCCGAGAACCCGATCAGCGTTGCGCGCCCCATGCCCGTCTCCGGCGGCGCGCGACGGCGCCTAGTTGATTGCCTCGAAACGCCCGGCGCTGATGGTCAGTGTGCCGATCTGTGTGCCGACCGTGGCGCGGATCGGCGCATATACCCCGCTTTGGCCGACTGGCGCAAACGTCACCATCATCTTGCTGCGGTTCTTCAGGTAATTCAAAGCCTTGCGGCCCTTGCGATAGCCCGCCACCGGCTCGAAGCCCATGCGGCAGGTCACCGTGTCGCCCTTGTAGCCTTGCACCGAGATCGAGCCTTTCGCTGCGTAGGTCAGCGTCAGGTCGGCGCGCATCTCGCCGTCGTAGAACTTCACCGTGCGCCCGCAGACATTGTCGAGACTGTCGGCATGGATGACGGTGGCCGCCATCGGATCGAGCACCGACGATAGATCGCCGGCCCCCAGCGGAACCCAGCTTTTGGGATCGCGCTTGCCTGGCGCAGGGACGACCTTGGTGGCGGTGACGGCGCCATTGGCGAAGCGGATGTCGACCACCGATGCCTTCTTGCCCGACGTGTAGTCGGCACGGAAAGCCTGAGGCTGCATCCGCTTGCCGGAAATGATGCCTTTCGACGAGATGGTGCCCTTCGTGTCGTCGAACAGCTTGGCAAGACCGGCGGCGGAGACCGTGCCGTTGATCGAATAGGTATCGCCTTGATAACTGCTGGAGAACGTCGCCCTGGCCACCGAAAGACCGAGGAACGACACCGTATATTCGCCCTTGAAGGACTGCGGCGCCGCCGCGGCGGCAGCATTCGGCAGGGCGGTGGCAAGCAAGGCGCAGAGGGCATATGGCGTCCGGAGCATGGCGGTGGATCGATCCTCGATTTCAGCCGGAAGGCGGGCAACTTCAGGCTGGCATGTCCCTTTGCGACCGCTTATAGGCCAGAATCCGGCCTTTATATGAAACAGGCGCCAGGCATGCCGGAGCTTGACGCGCCAACGAAATGCAACTATGGAACGCCAACTTTTTCCATAAGGCCGCCTGACCGAGACCGCGCGCCACCCGGCGCGGGTTGAATGGTTTGGCCAGACCGAGAACTGAAGGTTAGAACCATGTCCCGCACTTGCGAACTCACTGCCAAGGCCGTCATGACCGGCAACAATGTGAGCCACGCCAACAACAAGACCAAGCGCCGCTTCCTGCCGAACCTGGTCAATGTGACGCTGATTTCCGAAGTGCTGAACCAGAACGTGCGCCTGCGCGTTTCGGCCAACGCGCTGCGTTCGGTCGAGCATCGCGGCGGCCTCGATGCGTTCCTGGCCAAGGCCGACGCCAAGGAATTGTCGCAGCGCGCCCGCCTGCTGAAGAAGCAGATCACCAAGAAGCTCGCCGAGCAGCCCGCGGCCTAAGACGTTCTTCGGACGGAATACCGTCCGAGCCGTTGAGCCCAAAGGCGCGAGACGGTTTTCGGCCAGACATATGAGCAATGCAGCGCCGTCCGGATTGGGTGGCGCTTTGCTGGTTCCATTACCCAGGATAAAAAAATGAATTCCTTCTCGCGATACCTGCCCTTCGTGGCCGCCATGGCGCTTGTCGTCGTGGCGTCGAACATCCTCGTGCAGTTCCCGATGCAGGGCCAGATCGGCGGCCTGTCACTGGCCGACATCCTGACCTGGGGCGCCTTCACCTACCCCTTCTCCTTCCTGGTCACCGACCTCGCCAACCGCCGCTATGGCCCGACCGTGGCGCGCCGGATCGTCTTTATCGGCTTCATGACGGCGCTGATCTGCTCGATCCTGGTCCCGCCCTTCCTGTTCCGTCACGGCCTGATCGAGTTCGAGACCGCCGCTGACCGGCTGGTCCGCATTGCGGCTGCCTCGGGCGCTGCCTTCCTGACGGCCCAATTGCTCGACGTCACCGTGTTCAATCGGCTGCGCCGGCAGAGCTGGTGGCGCGCGCCGATCGTCGGCACGCTGGTCGGCTCGGTGTTCGACACGCTCGTGTTCTTCACCGTCGCCTTCTCGGCTGCCTTCGCTTTTGCCGGCCCGAACGACAGTTTCGCGCTCGAAACGGCGCCGCTGCTGGGCGTGTTGCCGGTCGAGACGATGCGCTGGGTGTCCTGGGCGCTCGGTGACCTCTCGGTGAAGCTGATCATCGCCGTGGTGGCGCTGATCCCCTACCGGCTGCTGGCCGCCCGCTGGAACCAACCGGCGCTGGCGACATAGCCATGATTCCAGAAAGTGGAAACAGGCCGTGATCCCCTGGGTCCAACTGGACTCGGCAAGGACGCCGGACGGCGGGCAAGAACTTCGCCTGAAGCGGCGCGGCACTGAATTCTCGATCATGCTCGGCACCAACGAGCTGATGAACAGCCGTCTCAGCGGCTCCGAGGAAGCGCTGGCCAGTCTCTCCTGTGAAAAGATTGCCGGCCGCAAGCAGCCCAAAATTCTGATCGGCGGCCTTGGCATGGGCTTTACGCTGCGCGCCGCCCTTGCCGAACTCGGCGGCGATGCCAGCATCACCGTCGCCGAACTCGTTCCCGCCGTCGTCGCCTGGGCGCGCGGCCCGATGGCCGAGATCTTCAATGGTTGCCTCGACGATCCCCGCGTGACTGTCCGAGAGATCGATGTCGGGCACATCATCCGCTCGGATATCTCGGCCTGGGACGCCATCCTGCTCGATGTCGACAACGGCCCCGAAGGGATCGTCCATAAGGGCAACGACGCGCTCTACGGTGCGGCCGGCCTCGGTGCCGCCCGTGCCGCGCTCAAGCCCGGCGGCGTGCTGGCGGTGTGGTCGCAAGGGCCGCACAGCGGTTTCGCGCGCAGGCTCAAGCAGGCGGGCTTCGCGGTCGAGGAGGTCAACACCCGCGCCAACGGCAAGCGCGGCGCGCGCCACGTCATCTGGATCGCGACCAACGGTAAATAGGCCTGCTGGCTCGAAATCGCGGGCTCGTTTTGACCGGCGGCCTCAATCCTCGTGCAGGACAAATTCCAGATAGAGGTTGCGCTGCAGGATCGAATGGTTGTCGTCTGACATCAGCGACACCATCAGCGCGCCGTCGTCACGGGTCCAGACATCCAGACCTTCCATATTGTCGATCTGGTAGCCCATGTCGGCGTCCAGCAGCACCGGCCCGTCGGCGACGGCGCCCTTCTCGACGCTCTCGCCATAGATGCGCCGCAGCCGCATCTTCACCCCGCCGGCCATCGAGAAGCTGCGCTCGAGCAGCAAAAGATCGCCGTCCGGCAGGAAGGCGCCGTCGGTGATGTCGAAATCGCCATTGCGCTTGACGGTGAAGACGCCCTTGTGTGGCCCTTCGATGATTGCCGCATAGATGTTGCCGGCCTTGTCGAGGCTCTTTTCCGACACCACCACCAGCCCGCCCTCATGCTGACCATAAGGATGGGCATGGGTGACCGTCTCGAAGCCGCGGTTCTGCCGCAACTCCTTGGCCGGAACCTGAAAATCCAATTGCTTGAACGGCGCCTTCATGCCGTCTGGATCGATCTTGAACTGAGCGACACGCTGGTTGCGTTCGAAACCGACCGTGGCGATGCCGTCCTTGACCGCCAGGCCCTCGGCATCGACCTGCCACTTCTTGTCGATCGGTTGGCCCGCCTCATCGACCATCTGCTGCATGCGGAAATTCTGGATGCCCGAAGGACGCTTGTCGGCATCGTGGGTCACGCTGCCGAAGAACCAGAAGCCGGTGTCGGCGACGCCGATGAAGTCGCTGCCGGGTTTCAGGAAGCGAAAGGCCGACAGCGCTCCGAAATCGCGCGATGGCGAGGTCATTTCCAGTCCACCGACGAATTCGAGCGGCCCGAACTGCTTGTCGTCATGGCCGATGCGGAATTGGCCTATCGGTCGCGCCATGATTTCGACCGGCTCGACGGAGTCCGGTCCGGCAGCAACCGCCGGCGACAGCATGCCGGCCAGCATGCAAGCAGCAAAAATCGTGTGCCTGAGGCCCCCGTCCGAAATGCTCATCCGGCGCGCCGATAGCCGCCGCGGCGCGTCTCGCGTGCGCTTTCCTCGCCAAACAGAGAGGCAAGCTGCTCGGTCATGGCGCCGGCCAGTTCCTCCGCATCGACGATGGTGACGGCGCGCCTGTAGTAGCGGGTGACGTCATGGCCGATGCCGATGGCCAGAAGTTCCACCGGCGAGCGCGTTTCGATCAGTTCGATGATGGCACGCAGATGCCGCTCGAGATAATTGCCCGGATTGACCGACAGCGTCGAATCGTCGACCGGCGCGCCGTCCGAGATCATCATCAGGATTTTTCTCTGCTCCGGCCGGGCGATCAGCCGGTTGTGCGCCCAAAGCAGCGCCTCGCCATCGATGTTTTCCTTCAGCAGCCCCTCGCGCATCATCAGGCCGAGATTGCGGCGTGCCCGCCGCCACGGATGGTCGGCGGATTTGTAGATGATGTGGCGCAGATCGTTGAGCCGGCCGGGGTTTGGCGGCTTGCCGTCCTTCAGCCACTTCTCGCGCGCCTGCCCACCCTTCCAGGCGCGGGTGGTGAAGCCGAGAATCTCGACCGAGACGCCGCAGCGCTCCAGCGTGCGCGCAAGGATATCGGCGCAGGTGGCGGCGACGGTGATCGGTCGGCCACGCATCGAGCCCGAATTGTCGAGCACCAGCGTCACCACCGTGTCGCGGAATTTGGTGTCGCGCTCCTGCTTGAAGGACAGCGGCTGCATCGGGTCGATGACGACGCGCACCAGCCGGGCCGGATCGAGATAGCCCTCTTCGAGGTCGAAATCCCAGGAGCGGTTCTGCTGCGCCATCAGCCGGCGCTGCAACCGGTTGGCCAGCCGGCCGACGACGCCGGAGAGGTTGGCGAGTTGCTTGTCGAGGAAGGCGCGCAGCCGGTCGAGTTCTTCCTCTTCGCAAAGCTCCTCGGCGCCAACGGTCTCGTCGAAGGCTGTCGTGAAAACCTTGTAGTCGATCTCTTTCGGCAGGTTGGTAAAGGGATTGTCGTTGCGACGCGCCTCGCCGGGCGTCTCCGCGTCGGAATCGTCATCGTCGGAGAGATCGTCGGCGGTTGCGTCGGACGCCTCCGTCTCGGCCGACTGCTCATCGTCGGCCGATGCTTCGGCATCATCGGACTGCGACTGCTCGGAGCCGGAATCGTCCTCGCCGCCCTCCTCGCTTTGCTCTTCGCCTTGCGGCTGGTTATCGTCATTGTCCTCGGAGTCTTCGGTCTCCTGGTCGTCGCCGAGCTCCTCGGCCATTTCCATGGAAACCAGCATGTCGCGCACGACGCGGGCGAAGGCCTGCTGGTCGTCGAGCTTGGCCGACAGCCCGTCGAGATCTGCGCTTGCTTTCTCCTCGACCCAGGGGCGCCAGAGGTCGACCAGCCGCTCGCCGCTCTTCGGGACAGTGCGGCCGGTCAGCTTCTCGCGAACCATCAGCGCCAGCGCCTCCTCGATCGGCGCGTCGGCCTTATCCTTGACGTCGATGAGGTTGGCCCTCGCGTATTTGTCCTCGAGCATCGAGCCAATGTTGTCGGCGACGCCCTGCATGGCGCGGCTGCCGATCGCCTCGACGCGGGCCTGCTCGACCGCATCGTAGATCGAGCGCGCCAGCTTGCCTTCCGGCGCCAGCTTGCTGTGGATGCGTGCATCATGGCAGGCGCGCTTCAGCGCCATGGAATCGCCGAGGCCGCGGGTGATCGCGATATCGGTCCTGGAGGCTTTCTTCGGCAGTTCGGGCAGGCGGGCGCGGCTGCCGGCAAGTGCGGGCCTGTCCTTGGCGAAACCGACTTCGAGATCCTTGTCGCCGGCGATCGCGCGCATGCAGACGGTCACCGAGCGCTTGAAGCTGTCAGCTTCAGACCCCGTCTTCGACTTGTTGCGCGTGTTGTCGCCCGGACCCGCCATGGAGACTCTGTTTAGCCCAGCACCACATTGGCGGCCGATTCGGGCAAATCTTCGCCGAAGGCGCGCTGGTAGAACTCGGCCACCACCGAACGCTCCAGCTCGTCGCATTTGTTGAGGAAGGTCAGCCGGAACGCCATGCCGATATCGCCGAAGATCTCGGCGTTCTCGGCCCAGGTGATCACCGTGCGCGGGCTCATCACCGTCGACAGGTCGCCATTGATGAAGGCAGAGCGCGTCATATCGGCGACGCGCACCATCTTGTTGACGATGTCCTTGCCCTTGCTGTCGCGATAGTGCTTGGCCTTGGCCAGCACGATGTTCACCTCATTGTCGTGCGGCAGGTAATTCAGCGTGGTGACGATCGACCAGCGGTCCATCTGCGCCTGGTTGATCTGCTGGGTGCCGTGATAGAGGCCGGTGGTGTCGCCGAGCCCAACCGTGTTGGCGGTCGAGAACAGCCGGAAGGCCGGATGCGGGCGGATGACCCGGCTCTGGTCGAGCAGCGTCAGCCGGCCCGACGATTCCAGCACGCGCTGGATGACGAACATCACGTCCGGACGACCGGCATCATATTCGTCGAAGCACAACGCGACATTGTGCTGGTAGGCCCAGGGCAGGATGCCGTCGCGGAATTCGGTGATCTGCAGCCCGTCCTTGACGACGATGGCATCCTTGCCGACGAGGTCGATACGGCTGACATGGCTGTCGAGGTTGACGCGCACGCAGGGCCAGTTGAGGCGCGCCGCGACCTGCTCGATATGGGTCGACTTGCCCGTGCCGTGATAGCCCGACACCATGACGCGGCGGTTGTAGGCAAAGCCGGCCAGGATCGCCATCGTCGTGTTCTTGTCGAACAGATAGTCGGGATCGACGTCGGGCACATGCTCGCTGGTCACCGAATAGGCCGGTACCACCATCTTGGAGTCGAAGCCGAATTTGTCCTTCACCGACACCGTCGTGTCGGGCAGGTTGGCGATGTCGCGATCGACCTTGTTCATCTCTATCAACGTCTCCACGGGCGAAACGCCTGATTTCGCCGGCAATCGATTTTGTCCGGGGGCGGTCTTAGAGCCTTTTCCAACCTTATGAAAGTTGGAAAACGACACGAACCGTATGGTCGCTCAGCACAATCCCGCCTGCTTGAGCACGCGATAGGCCTGCAGCACATCGCGGAACCGGTCTTCCGAACCTCTGTCGCCGCCATTCGCATCCGGATGGTGGCGTTTCACCAGTTCCTTATAGCGTGCCTTGATATCCTTGCCAGTCGCCTTTGTATCAAGGCCAAGCGTTTCCAGTGCCTTGGCCTCAAGCGGCTTGGCCTTGCGCTCGCGCGCCTCGCGCGGATCCTTCGGACCTTTGAACAGGTCGAACGGATCGCGCATGCGGTTGTAGTAGCCGGCGCGACCGGAACGCTGCTGCGCGAAGTCAGGCGAGGATCGCGTCGAAGCGCCATTGATGCCCATCTTCCACGTCGGCCGGTGGCCGGTCATCGCTTCCTTCTGGAAACGGGCGATCTCACTGTCGGGCACGCCGGAGAAATAGTTGAAGCCCTTGTTGTACTCGCGCACATGATCGAAGCAGAACTGGAAATACTCGCCTTCCTTCATGCGTCCGACCGGCGCGCGATGGGTGCCGGCCTCCTTGCAACCGTCCCACTGGCAGATCGGCGAGCGCGACTTCAGCTCCGCGTCCTTCTCCGGCCGGATGCGGATCTTCTCGAAATATTTGGGATACGGTTTCATCTCACCCATTTATGGGCTGTTCGCTAGTGCGAAACAAGAATTGACATTTCGGCGATCATCGCCCTAACCGCTGAATCGCGGCTTAAAGCGGGCAAATGACGAATTTTGCGGCAATGCCGGAGCATGATCCGAAAGTGGAATCCGGTTTTCGGAAAAGGTCATGCTCAAACAAAATGATAGAGCCCCATCCCGTTTCCATCGGGATGGAACACGCTCTAGATGTGGTGAAGGGAAGTTCCAATGTCCATACAGGCGACGATGGAAGGCAAGCTGAACAAGGCGTTTTCGCCGGAACGGCTGGTCATTATCAACGAAAGCCATCTCCACGCTGGCCACCACCATCACGGCTCGGACCATCATGGCGCCTATGACGGCACCGGCGAGACGCATTTTCGCGTCCGCATCGTTTCGCCCGTCTTTGCCGGCATGAGCCGCATCGAGCGCCACCGCGCCGTCAACGAATTGCTGGCCGACGAGCTGAAAGCCGGCGTCCACGCGCTGGCAATCGAACCGGCGGCACCCGGCGAACAGACGCGCTGGTAGGCACTGCCCGTCGACCGATGCCGCTCAACCCGGCTCCCTGGAAACGCCGCGGGCAAAACGGTCAGATTACCGCTTCGATGAGAAACGGCCCGTGGCGCGACAGGGCGCTGTCCAGCAGGGCATCGAACCGCTCGCACGTGTCGGCGCGGGCCGCCTCCACGCCCATGCCCTTCGCCAGCGATACCCAGTCCAGCGCGGGCTGGTCGAGATCGAGCATGCGCCTGGCATTCTCGCCGATCGCGCCCACCCCGACATTCTTCATCTCGCCATGCAGGATTGCGTAGGTCCGGTTGGAAAAGACGATCGTGACCACGTCGAGATTTTCCCGCGCCTGGGTCCACAATCCCTGCACGGTGTACATGCCGCTGCCGTCGGCTTGGAGATTGATCACCTTGCGATCGGGACACGCGATCGCTGCCCCTGTTGCCAACGGGATGCCTTCGCCGATCGATCCGCCTGTCGTCATCATGTAGTCGTGCGGCGCGGCAAAGGCCGACAGGGCGAAATAGCGCCGGGCCGACGTGACCGCCTCGTCGCAGACGATGGCATTGGCAGGAAGTTTCCGCGCCACTGAAAGGGCGATCGCATCGTCGGTCAGCTTGCCGCGCGGCGCAGGCTCGTCTGGAAAGCCCGTTGCTGCGGAGAATTGCTGCGTCGACCTGATGCCGAGTTCGTCGCGAAGCGCCTCCAGTGCCGCCTTCAAATCCTCGCCGTGCGCTGCCAGCGAAAGCACCTCGCAACCGTCTCGAACCAGCCGTCCCGGCTTTCCCGGATAGGCGAAGAAGGCAACAGGCTCCTTCGCGCCGACCAGGATCAGCACGTCGATATCGCTCAGCAGCGCCGTTGCCGCATCGATCGGATAGGGGATGCGCATGGGCGCGACCCGCCCGCGACCACGCTCCATCCGCGCGACCAGAACCTCGCTGAACAAGCGGACATCGTGCGCTGCCGAAATTTGACCGGCGATCGCCAGCGCATCGGCGCGCGCCGCGCGTCCGCGAACGATGATACCGGCACGGCCTGGGGCGCCACGGATCGCCTCGGCTGCATTTTGCACAGCGCCCATATCGACGGCGGGCTGCGCGAGCTCCACCTTGCGGGCCGAAACGATAGGAGCCTCGCCCCATGCCGCGTCCGCCGGCAGGATCAGGGTAGCGATGCCCGGCGGTGAAAGGGAAGCGCGGAAGGCCGCCTCGGTGGCCGCTGCGACATCGGCGGGACCTTCGATACGGCGAACCCAGTTCGACATCGGCGAAGCGAGGCTCTCGATATCGCTGGTAAGCGGTGCATCGAGCGCCAGATGATAGGAGGCGTGGTCGCCGACAATGTTGATCATCGGGCTCAAGGCGCGCTTGGCGTTGTGGATGTTGGCCAATCCATTGGCCAGTCCGGGCCCGGTGTGCAGCAGCGTCGCGGCCGGTCGATCGGTCATCCGCGCGTAACCGTCGGCTGCACCTGTCACCACGCCTTCGAAGAGGCCGAGCACGCAACGCATCTCAGGCTTGCGGTCGAGTGCGGCGACGAAGTGCATTTCAGAAGTGCCGGGATTGGCGAAGCAGACATTCACGTCGTTTGCCAGCAGCACGTCGCACAGTACGTCGGCCCCATTCATCGCATTCCCTCCTGCCTGGCGATCCCCGGGCAATTGAGCCCACGTATGCCCACACCGCAATGACCCGGCGCGAACTTTGACGTGATCCAGCCCAGGAGAGCGTTTACTTGCGACGCGGCATCACCAGGCGAAATTGCGCCAAAGCCGGGCAACCATCGCCTCCTGTAAACGCATGCGCGGCGGCGGATGCGAAAACCTACCGAGATCTGCCCTTGAAGCGCCGCCGGCAATCACCACGTATTTCTTAGGCGGGCATTTCGGCGAGATCGGGTGCTTTCCTAAAAGTCGGTGCATATCTCTTCTTGACGTGAAGGGAACCACAATGCCTTCCGGCAGTTGGATGTATCATGAGCCGACTCACCCAGAATGGGGGCTCTGAGAGCAAACATCATGCGCGAGAATCAATCCGACGTCTTCGATCTGTTCTCGAAGGTCTATGCGAACGCAGCCCAGGAAGAGATCAGCCTCCAGCAATATCTGCTCGCCTGCCGAGAGGACAAATCCATGTATGCCTCGGCGCCCGAACGGATGGTCGAGGCAATCGGCGAGCCAAATCTTGTCGATACCAGCAAGGACGAACGGCTCGGCCGCATTTTCTCGAACCGCACCGTCAAGGTGTATCCGTCCTTCTCCGACTTCTACGGCATGGAGGACACGATCGAGCGCATTGCGGGCTATTTCCGCTATGCCTCCCAAGGGCTGGAGGAGCGCAAGCAGATCCTCTACCTCCTCGGTCCGGTCGGCGGCGGCAAGTCGTCCCTTGCCGAACGGCTGAAGAAACTGATGGAGCAGCGCCCGATCTACACGCTGAAGGTCGGCAACCAGATCAGCCCGGTTTTCGAATCGCCGCTTGGCCTGTTTCATCCCGATCGCATGGGCGATCTGCTGGAGGACAAATATGGCATAGCGCGGCGGCGCCTCAACGGGCTCATCTCGCCCTGGGCATCCAAGCGCCTCGATGAATTGTCCGGCGATATCTCCAAGTTCAGCGTGGTCAAACTGATGCCGTCGCGGCTGCGCCAGATCGGCATTGCCAAGACCGAGCCAGGCGATGAGAACAATCAGGATGTCTCGGCCCTGGTCGGCAAGGTCGACATCAGGCAATTGGAAAATTTCAGTCAGTCCGATCCGGACGCCTATTCCTTTAGCGGCGGACTGAACCGGACCACGCAAGGCCTGCTCGAATTCGTCGAGATGTTCAAGGCCCCGATCAAGGTCCTGCATCCGCTGCTGACCGCGACCCAGGAAGGCAGCTACAACGGCACCGAAAATTTCGGCGCCTTTCCCTACCAGGGGATCATCGTCGCCCATTCCAACGAGTCGGAATGGCAGCAGTTCAAGAACAACAAGAACAACGAGGCCTTTCTCGACCGCATCCTCGTGGTCAAGGTGCCGTACTGCCTGCGCATCACCGAAGAGAGGCAGATCTACGAAAAGCTGCTGCGCGAGAGCGAGCTGGCGGCAAGCCCCTGTGCCCCGGAAGTGCTGGACATTCTCAGCCGTTTCACCGTTTCGACCCGCCTGGCGGAGCACTCCAACTCGCCGCTCTACACCAAGATGCGCTCCTATGACGGCGAGAACCTGAAAGAGGTCGACCCCAGGGCGAAGTCGGTACAGGAGTATCGCGACGCCGCCGGCGTCGATGAAGGCATGACGGGGGTCAGCACGCGCTTTGCTTTCAAGATCCTGTCGCAGACATTCAACTACGACACCAAGGAAGTGGCCGCCGATCCCGTGCATCTGATGTACATTCTGGAAGAGGCGATCAAGCGGGAGCAGTTCCCGAAAGAAACGGAAGCGGCATATCTCGAATTCATCAAATCGGAGCTCGCCGCGCGTTACGCTGAGTTCATCGGCCACGAAATCCAGAAAGCCTATCTCGAATCCTACAGCGAGTATGGCCAGAACCTTTTCGACCGCTACATCGCCTATGCCGACGCCTGGATCGAGGACCAGGACTACAAGGACCCCGACACGGGCCAGATCCTCAACCGGGAGGTCCTGGACAACGAACTGTCCCAGGTCGAAAAGCCGGCAGGCATCGCCAATCCCAAGGACTTCCGCAACGAGGTGGTGAAGTTCACGCTGCGCGCTAGGGCAAAAAATCACGGCCGCAACCCGTCATGGACGAGTTACGAAAAGCTGCGCGAAGTCATCGAGAAGCGGATGTTCGGGCAGGTCGAGGATCTCCTGCCGGTGATCAGCTTCGGCTCCAAGCAGGACAGCGTAACGGAAAAACGCCACAACGAATTTGTGCAGCGAATGGTCGAGCGCGGCTATACCGAACGGCAGGTGCGCCGGCTGGTGGACTGGTACATGCGGGTGAACAAGGCGGGTTGACAGGGCCCGGATGGTTTCCATGCCGATCTTCATCGACCGTCGCCTGAACCCGAAGGACAAGAGCCTCAGCAATCGACAGCGCTTCCTAAGGCGTGCTCGCGAGGAATTGAAACGAAGCATCCGCGATCAAATCCGCAGCGGCAGGATCGCCGACGTGGATGCCGAGCACACCGTGCCCATGCCCGAAAGGGGAACGGCCGAGCCGAGCTTCAACGACGACAAGGCCAGCGGCCGGCGCCAGCACATCCTTCCTGGCAACAAGCATTTTTCCCCTGGAGACCTGATCCCCAAGCCCGGTCAGGGCAGCGGCGCAGGGGCCCCGGGCAACAAGGTGTCGGAAGACGATTTTCGTTTCGTTCTGTCTCGCGAGGAGGTGCTCGAGCTCTTTTTCGAGGATCTCGAACTGCCCGACCTGGTCAAGCTCAATCTCAAGGAGATCCTTGCCTTCAAGCCGCGCAGGGCCGGCTTCGCCGCGACCGGTTCGCCAACCAACGTCAATGTCGGTCGCACCATGCGCAACAGCCACGGCCGGCGCATTGCGCTGAGGCGCCCGAAGCAGGCGGAACTGGATGCGATCCTCCAGGAAATCGCCACGCTTGAGTCGGCACCAGCCGGCGCGGCGACGCGGCAGCGCATTGCAGGATTGCGTGAGGAGCTTGACCGGCTGGAACGTCGGCGCAGGCGAATTGCCTTTGTCGATCCGGTCGATATCCGGTTCAACCGCTTCGACGCCCGGCCCATACCGAACGCCAAAGCCGTCATGTTCTGCCTGATGGACGTTTCCGGATCGATGGGCGAACGCGAGAAGGACCTGGCCAAACGTTTCTTCGTGCTGCTGCACCTGTTCTTGAAGCGGCGCTACGAACGCACGGAAATCGTCTTCATCCGCCACACGCACGAGGCGCACGAAGTGGATGAGGACACGTTCTTCTACAACACGCAGAGCGGCGGTACCATCGTCTCCACCGCGCTTGACGAAATGCACCGCATCATCGAACAGCGCTATCCGGCCAACGAGTGGAACATCTACGCCGCGCAGGCCTCGGACGGCGACAATTTCGCCACCGATTCCGAGCGATGCATAGAGTTTCTGGACCGCAGGCTCATGCGCCTTTGCCAGTACTTCGCCTATGTAGAGATCATCGACGAACGAGAAACCCATATATTCGGCGCCACCGAAAACGGGACGTCGCTTTGGCGCGCCTACAGCAGGGTCGAGCTGAAATGGCCCAACTTCCAGATGAGCCGCATTGCCACTCCGGCAGACATATACCCGGTCTTTCGCCGGCTCTTCGCCAGGCAACCGGCTCCTGCCCGCAAGAGCGCCTGAGGAGGGCCGATGGCCAGACAAGCCACCAAACCGGGTCTGCTGTTTTCAGGATCTGACTGGGATTTTGGTAAATTGTCGCGGGCCCACGAGGCGATCCAGGCCCTCGCGATCGAAGAGCTGCACCTCGATACCTATCCGGTGCAGATGGAGATCATATCCTCTCAACAGATGCTCGACGCCTATTCATCGGTCGGCATGCCGCTGATGTATCGTCATTGGTCGTTCGGCAAGCATTTCCTCTACGAGGAACTGCTCTATCGCAAGGGCGGACGCGGCCTGGCCTATGAACTCGTCATCAACTCAAACCCCTGCATCGTCTACCTGATGGAGGAAAACACCATGGCCTTGCAGGCTCTGGTGACGGCGCATGCGGCACTCGGACATAACCATTTCTTCAAGAACAATCATTTGTTCAGGCAATGGACGGATGCCGGGGCGATCCTGAGCTATCTGGACTTCGCCAAGGGCTACATAACCCGCTGCGAGGAGCGGCATGGCCTTGCCGCGGTGGAGGCGGTTCTCGACGCGGCGCATGCGCTGATGGAACAGGGCGTATTTCGCTATCGTCGTCCGCCGAAATTGTCCTCGGAACGGCAGCGCGAGGGGTTGCGTGAGCGCCTGGAATACGAAGAGCGTTCCTACAACGATTTGTGGCGCACGCTGCCGCCCGCGCAGGGAAACAAGAAGATCGACGACAGGGACCGGGGCATGGCCGATCCGAAGAAATCGCTCAACCTGCCGGAGGAAAACCTGCTGTACTTCCTCGAAAAGAACAGTGTCGTCCTTGAGCCCTGGCAGCGCGAACTCGTCAGGATCGTGCGCATCATTGCGCAATATTTCTATCCGCAGCGCCAAACGCAGGTGATGAACGAGGGCTGTGCCACCTTCGTGCACTATACGCTCATGAACATGCTGTTCGACCGGGGCCAGATCAACGAAGGCGCCATGCTCGAAATCCTGCGCAACCATTCGAACGTGATCTTCCAGCCGGCCTTCGACGATCCGCGCTATTCCGGCGTCAATCCTTACGCGCTTGGCCTCGATATGATGCAGGACATACAGCGCATCGCGACCGCGCCGACGGCGGAGGACCGCGACTGGTTTCCCGACATCGCGGGACACGGCGACTGGCGCGAGATCCTGCTCGACGCCTGGGCGAACCATCGCGACGAGTCCTTCATTCGCCAGTACCTCAGTCCAACCTTGATCCGGAAATGGCGGTTCTTTGTCCTTGGCGACGCAGCCGACCAACCGCATTATCAAGTCGCCTCGATCCACAACGAGCGTGGCTACAGGAAGATCCGCGCCGCGCTGGCTCACAGCTACGATGTCGGAGTAAACCGGCCCGACATCCAGGCCGTGGATGTAGACCTGCTTGGTGACCGGCATTTGCGGCTGCAGCACAAGGTCAAGGACGGCGTCGTCCTCGATGAGGCCAGCCGCGACGCGACGCTGCGCCACATCCGAAAGCTCTGGGGCTACGAGGTCAGCCTGGCGGCGGTCGATGCCCAGACCGGTGCGACAATCAACGAGCGCTCGACCCGCCAGATCGCGGAGTGAGGCTTGGCATTGCGCCGGGTTCTGAGGCCTTCAATGGCATGGCTGGAGGCGACTTGCGGGCCAATCAGGCTTCGCCGGCAGGCTTGATCCTCAGCCTGGCGATCCGGTTCTTGTCGCGCTTCATGACGACGAAGCGCATGCCGTGGAAGGTGAAGGCCTGCTTCTCCTCGGGGATCGACTGCGTCTCGTGGATGACAAGGCCGGCAATGGTGGTGGCCTCTTCGTCCGGCAGGTTCCAGTCGAGTGCGCGGTTGAGGTCGCGGATCGGCACGGTGCCGTCGACGACGACGGAACCGTCGGCCTCCTGCTTGACGCCTTGGATCTCGATATCATGCTCGTCGGCGATCTCACCGACGATCTCCTCGATGATGTCCTCCAGCGTCACCAGCCCTTCGACCTCGCCATACTCATCGACGACGATGGCGAAATGCGCCTTGCGGCGTAAGAACGCGTTGAGCTGTTCCTGCAGCGTCGTGGTGTCGGGCACGAACCATGGTTTCGACGCGATCTTCATCACGTCGATCCTGGAAAAGTCGTTGCCGACCTCGTTGAGCGCCCTGAGCAGGTCCTTGGCATGCAGCACGCCAACAATGTTGTCGAGCGAGCCCTTCCACAAGGGCATGCGCGTGTGCGGGCTCTGAAGTATCTCGCGCACCACGGCTTCCGGCTGATTGTCGGCATTGACGGAGCGCATATTGGTGCGGTGGACCATGATGTCGGACACTTCGAGCTCCTCGAGGTCGAACAGGCCGCCGACACGGTCGCGATCCTCGCGCACCATCTGGCCGTCACGGCGGAAATCGTCGACCGCGCCACGCAATTCGTCATGGCTCGAACGCTGCGGCTCGATCGGCTGCAACTCGTAGCCAAAGAGGGCAAGCAAGCGCGTGCGCAAGAGAAGGACCAGCAGCATGAGGCCGGCAAGGACGGCGGCGACGATCCATCCGGGCTCGTTCATCATCCAGGTCGGCTTTCCTGACCCGGGTGGCTCTCTTTCAGGAACGACAAGACTTCCGAGGCCGGCACATCCCTGGCGATGAAGGACTGGCCGATGCCGCGCGTCAGGATGAAGGTCAGCGCACCGCGCGACACTTTCTTGTCCTGGGTGATGAACGAAAACAGCGCCTCGGCGTCGGGCAGTTCGCCGGGGATGTCGGCCATCCGCCAGGGCAGGCCGACGGCGCTGAGATGCGCCTCGACGCGTGCCGCATCGTCCGGGCTCGCCAAATTGAGCCTCGAGGAAAAGCGATGCGCCAGCGCCATGCCGATGGCGACGCCCTCGCCATGGACGAGGCGGGCGCCGTCATAGCGGATGGCAGCTTCGAGCGCGTGGCCGAACGTGTGGCCGAGATTGAGCAACGCGCGGTCGCCGGTCTCGAACTCGTCGCGCGCGACGACATCGGCCTTGGCGCGGCAGGCCTCTGCGATGGCTTCAGCCCGCGCCGGGCCACCGTCAAAGACCGCGCGCCAGTTTTCTTCCAGCCAGGCAAAGAAGGCCGGACGGTCGATCAATCCGTATTTGGCGAGCTCGGCATAGCCGGCGCGGAATTCCCGGATCGGCAGCGTGTCGAGCACCCCGGTGTCGGCCAGCACCAGCTTCGGCTGATGGAAAACGCCGACCAGGTTCTTGCCTCGTGCGCTGTTGATGCCGGTCTTGCCGCCGACCGAGGAATCGACCTGCGCCAGCAGTGACGTCGGGATCTGCACGAAATTCATGCCGCGCCGCACGATCCCGGCGGCAAAGCCGGCAAGGTCGCCGATGACGCCGCCGCCGAGCGCGATGACGACGTCGCCGCGCTCCAGCTTCGCGGCAAGCACGCCGTCCACCACCTCTTCGAGATAGGCAAAGCTCTTGGTCTTTTCGCCGGCCGGAAGCGTGATGACGGCAGGCTGGATGCCGTCTTGCTCCAGGCCGGCCTTCAGCGTCTCGAGATGGGCAGCGGCGACATTGTCGTCGGTGACGACGGCAGCACGCGTGCCGGGCAAACGGCGCGAAATCTCGGCGCCCGCGCGCAACAAAAGGCCGGAGCCGATCAATATGTCGTAGGCACGCTCGCCGAGCCCGACCTCGACGGTGACTGTCTCGCCGGTATTCATGGACGCACCTCGCCGTTCGGCACGATTTCAGCAACGCCGAAATGTCCGCAAAGCGCATTCACAACTTCGGCCGCGATGACCTCCTTGCGGTCGTCGCGGGTCGGCACGGTGATGTTTGACGTGGCATAGACCGGATAGCGCTCGGCCATCAGCCGTTCGAGCACAGCGCGCGGATCGGGGTTCTTCAGCAGCGGCCGGTTCTGCTTCTTGGACACGCGCTCCATCAGCAGGTCGAGTTCGGCCTTCAGCCACACCGACACGCCATGGCCGGCGATCGCCTCGCGCGTCTGCGCATTCATGAAGGCGCCGCCGCCGGTCGACAGCACCTGCGGGCCGTTTTCCAGCAGGCGCAGGATGACACGCTGCTCCAGCGCGCGAAATTCCGTCTCGCCGTAGCGCTCGAACAGCTCCGGCACGGTCATGCGCGAGACGCTTTCGATCTCCTGGTCGCTGTCGATGAATGGCAGTGCCAGCATCGCCGCCACCTTGCGGCCGATCGCCGTCTTGCCGGCACCCATCAGGCCGACAAAGACGATCGAGCGCTCGCCCAGCCGCTCGAGCAGCTCGGCATGGCCTTCGCCTTGAGGATTTGCTGGCAACGCGTTCATGAGACCATGATGTTTCTAGGCCCTCTTTGCCGGCGTATCGACATCAAAAGCCTGTTTGCGTCAAGCAGGAGGCACGCAAGCTTCGTCCTTGAATTGGCCGGATTGGCGTCCCATAAGGGCACAGGGTTTGGAAATGCAGAACAAGAAGACGGGCGAAGATTGATGCCGACTCTGTTTCGCTTTGTCGTGACGCTGATGATTCTTGCCGGCATTGCCTATGGTACGATGTTTGCGCTGGCGATGTTCGTCGAGCCGAAAAAGGCTGAGATGAGCGTGCGCATCCCGCCGGAAAAGCTGAATCCCAAGAAGAACTGATCAAAAAAGAAAACCGATCCAGAAGAATGAACAGCGCCGCTCGCATCGAAGCCTTTCTCGAAATGATGAGCGCCGAGCGAGGTGCCGCCGAAAACACGCTCTCCTCCTATCGCCGCGACCTCGAGGACGCTTCGCAGGAGATAGACGGCGGGCTTGCCGGTGCCGGCGCCTCCGAAATCCGCTCTTATCTCGACGACATCGCCGAACGCGGCTTTGCGCCGACATCGCAGGCGCGAAAACTGTCGGCGATCCGCCAGTTCTTCAAGTTCCTCTACGCCGAAGGCCTGCGCGGCGACGACCCGACGGGCACGCTGGACAGTCCGAAGAAGGGCCGTCCGCTGCCGAAGACGATGAGCGAGGCCGAGACCGGCCGGCTGATCGACCGTGCGGCCCTGGAAGCAGGTGACACCTCGCAGAACGATGGCGACAGCCTGGCGGCTCTGCGCCTGCATGCCCTGGTCGAAGTGCTCTACGCCACCGGCCTGCGCGTCTCCGAACTGGTCGGCTTGCCGGTGACGGTAGCCTTGCGCGACGACCGTTTCTTCATGGTGCGCGGCAAGGGCGACAAGGAACGCATGGTGCCGCTGTCGTTGAAGGCGCGCACCGCGATGCGGGCCTGGCTCACCGCCAGAGCCACCGTGCCGGCTTTTGCCGACAGTTCTTTCCTGTTTCCGGCCGCCTCCGACACCGGCCATCTCTCGCGGCAGGTGTTTGCCCGCGACCTGAAGGGGCTCGCCGCCAGGGCCGGCATCACCGCGGCGAAGATCTCGCCGCATGTGCTTCGCCACGCTTTCGCCAGCCATCTCTTGCAGAACGGCGCCGACCTCCGGGCGGTGCAGCAGCTGCTCGGCCATTCCGACATCTCGACCACGCAGATTTACACCCATGTGCTGGAGGAGCGGCTGGTGCGGCTGGTCAATGATCATCATCCGCTTGCCGACTAGGCCTCATATCGCTATGTGAGGGCGACGTTCCACCGCCCGGAGCCTCCGTTTTCGAGGGTTTCGCCAGCCATTGCCTTCCGAATTGCCGGTCCGCTCAAGAATGTACAATTACCTCGATTTCGAAAAGCCGGTGCAGGATCTCGAAGGCAAGATCCTTGAGCTGAAGAAGCTTGCCGAGAACGGCGAGGCCGTCGATGTAGGCGACGAGATCAGCCGGCTGGAGAAACGCTCGCGCGATGCGCTGCGCGATGCCTACAAGGCACTGACGCCGTGGCAGAAGGTGCAGGTAGCGCGCCATCCTGACCGGCCGCATTGCGTCGACTACATCAAGGGCTTGCTCAGCGATTTCACACCGCTGGCCGGCGACCGCAATTTCGGTGAGGACCAGGCGATCGTCGGCGGCTTCGCCCGCTTCCGCGGCGAGCCGGTGGCGGTGCTCGGCCAGGAGAAGGGCTCGGACACGGCAAGCCGTCTCAAGCATAATTTCGGCTCGGTGCGGCCCGAAGGCTACCGCAAGGCGGTGCGTCTGATGGAGCTTGCCGACCGCTTCAAGATCCCGCTTTTGACCCTGGTCGACACCGCCGGCGCCTATCCCGGCGTCGGCGCCGAGGAACGCGGCCAGGCCGAAGCCATCGCCCGCTCGACTTCGGCCTGCCTTGGCCTCAAGGTGCCGTCGATCTCGGTGGTCATCGGCGAAGGCGGCTCCGGTGGCGCCATTGCGATTGCCACCGCCAACCGGGTCTACATGCTCGAGCACGCCATCTATTCGGTGATCTCGCCGGAAGGTGCTGCTTCGATCCTGTGGCGCGACACCACCCGCTCGAAGGATGCCGCGACCAACATGAAGATCACCGCCCAGGATCTTTACGAAATGAAGATCATCGACGCCATCGTCCCCGAACCGCTCGGCGGCGCCCATCGCGCCCCGGAAACGGTGATCGCCGCCACCGGCGACCTAATCGCCAGGACGATGAAGGACTTTGCCGGCGCCAACACCGATTTCCGCGAGCAGCGCCGCGAGAAATACCTGGCCATGGGCCGTAGCCTCTAGGGCGGTTCACCGTTTCACCGAAACGCCGATGCGCATTTCCGCAAGTGGCAGCAGACGCTACCGCTTGCGGGTTCAAAGTAGACTATCCTGGGGTTCGGGACTGGGTGCCATAGACACCCTGCTTTAACGACTGCTAGTTAAGCTTTCGCTTTAGGGGGATTTGAGATGAAAAAATACGAGAAACCTACGCTGGTCAAAGCGGCCCGCCTGCAAGCACTAACGGCTCAACAAGTGAGTTCCCAGCCGCCAGTGGACGATGGCAATAGCGATGGCAATGACCAGGGTGGCGACATTGTCTAGTCCCCGTTAAGTCCGGATCTGTCAAAACGTATGATCACCCTGGAATTGCCCCGGTCACCACACGGCAAAGTGGCGGCAGGGCATGATTCTGCCACAAAAATGCCGCTGCGTTCGGCTCAATGGAATTTGCCGTGAGGGGTGATCCGAAGCTTGCGGTAAGGATTTTTCAAGGTTAACGGGCTTACGGTCCGCTAATGTTCAGCGTGTGGGCCGGCGGTGCCGAAGTCTGTCGCCCGAGAGAAAAGACATAGCCATACCCATGTTTGCCAAGCTTGCCCGCACCGGAGCCCTGATCGCCGCGATTGGCGTGGCCGGCTGCAACGATTCCTCGATGAAGGATTTCGCCCCGGAGGCCAACAAGCCGCTGCCGGACAAGATCCTGGCCGACATGAAGGCCAAGGGCATGGTCCGCACCTCCTCGGTGATGGCTCGTATCTTCAAGGAAGAGGGCAAACTGGAGATCTGGAAGGCCAAGACCAACGGCCGCTACGATCTGGTCGCCAGCTACGACATCTGCAAATGGTCGGGCAAGCTCGGACCCAAATTCACCGAGGGCGACCGCCAGGCGCCGGAAGGGTTCTACACGGTTCGTCCCCAGCAGATGAACCCGCGCTCAAATTACCATCTGTCCTTCAACATCGGCTATCCCAACGCCTATGATCGCGCCAACGGCCGCACCGGCTCCAACTTGATGGTGCATGGCGCCTGCTCGTCCTCGGGCTGCTATTCGATGACGGATGCGCAGATCGAGCAGATCTATGCCTTCGGCCGCGACGCCTTCCAGGGCGGCCAGACCGAGTTCCAGATCGAGGCCTTTCCGTTCCGCATGACCCCCGCCAACATGGCGCGCTACCGCAACGACCCGAATTACGACTTCTGGAAGATGCTGAAGGTCGGCTACGACAATTTCGAGATCACCAAGGTGCCGCCGAAGGTCGATGTCTGCGAGAAGCGCTACGTCTTCAACCAGGTGGCTCCGGAAGGCACGACCTTCGATCCGACCGGGCCCTGCCCCGCCAGCACGCAGCCGGATTCGCTGAAGAGCGCCTACAACGCCTACCAGAGCACTTACGAAGCGGCGTTCAGCGGCGCGGTCAAGTCCAGCGTGCCGGCGCCCAAGCCGACGATTGCCGGCATCAAGGAAGCCAGCATCGTTTCCGACTGGTCGAAGCGCCGCGCCCGCGGCGAGCGCGTGCCGATCGATCCGCCGTCGCTCAACTCCGACGGTACGGTGACCGAGACGGCGCGCATGGGCCGCATCGATTCGCCAGCCGGCCGCAAGATGGCCGCGCTCGACGCGGAGAAGGCGGCCAAGAAGAAGGCCGAAGAACAAAGGCTCGCGGCAATCGAGGCCGCGAAGGCTGCGAAAGAGGCGGCGAAGGCGCAGGCACTGGCCGAAAAGGAGGCCGAGAAGGCCGCGGCCCAGCAGCCGGTCGCCACCGCGACCATCGCGCAGCCCGCCGAGGCCGCACCGGCAGAGACGCAGGCGGCTGACGCCGGCGACGGCACGGTGACGAAGCTGAAGAAGAAGCTGCTCGGCATGTTCGGCGGCTGAGGTTTTTCACCTTGGTCAAGCGCGACGCTGTCTATGACCTCAAGGGGTTGAACTGCCCCTTGCCTGTGCTCAAGGCAAAAAAACGGCTGGCCGCGATGCGGCCCGGCAGCCGGCTGTGGCTTGAGACCACCGACCCGCTGGCGGTCATCGACATTCCCGCCTTCTGCTCCGACGCCGGCCACCAGCTGATCGAAACGGCGGCGGTTTCCGGCGGCCATCGTTTTCTGGTTGAGCGTGGCGGCACCGTGGAAATCTTGCGGTAATCTGTCGCCTTCGCGAGCTAGAGCAATTGCAGGAAAAGTGTGAAACGGTTTTCCGTCCGGAATTGCGTCAGAACAAAGAGATTGAGCGGTTCAGCGTTTCCGTGAAACGATGAAACGCTCTAGCGCCGCCCGGCGATCGCCAGCGGATTGTCTTCCAGCGCCGCGCGGTCGGGCGTGTCGATCGACGGCCGGTTGGTGAAGGCGGCAAACAGCCGGCGCAGATAATCCTCCGGCATGTCGAGCGTGATCAGCACCAGCCTGGTGCCACGCTGGCCGTCGGGCCAGGACGGCAGCCGCGCCGGCGGATGCAGGATCTTCTGCACGCCGTGCACGACCAGCGGCCGCGACGGGTCCTCCTGCAACTCGATGACGCCCTTCATGCGCAGCAGGCGCTCGCCATGCGTGGAGCGCAACAGGTCGAGGAACATCTCGATCGCCGAAAACGGCACCGGACCGTCATGCACGAGCGAATAGGACCGCACGCGTGAATCGTGGCGATGGCCGTGGTGATGGTCGTGATCGCCATGATGGTGATCGCCATGATCATGGCCGGCTTCTTCGCCGAGCCAGCGCTGCACGTCGGCGGATTTCGTCGCCGGATTGTAGAGGCCGCAGTCGAACAGCGCCGCCGCTCCCGTGCTCCTGTCGCCCGCCTCGAGCAGCGCCGCACCCGGATTGATCTGCCGCAGCCGGGTCCGCAAGGCATCGAGATCGCCTGATTCAGTCACCAGATCGGTCTTGGTCAGCACGATGCGGTCGGCGACGGCCGCCTGTTTCAGCGCCTCGACATGGGCATCGAGCGTCGCATTGCCATTGACCGCGTCGACCAAAGTGATGACGCCATCGAGCCGGAAAGCCTGGACCAGCGCTGGATGCGCCATGATCGACTGCAGCACCGGCGCCGGATCGGCGAGACCGGTGGTCTCGACGACGACGCGGGCCAGTTTGGCGATACGGCCGGTCTGCAGCCTGTCGACGAGATCGGCCAGCGTGTCGACCAGTTCGCCGCGCACCGTGCAGCAAAGGCAGCCATCGGAGAGCTGGATGATGCCGTCGGACGCCTGCTCGACCAGCAGATGGTCGATCGCCACCTCGCCGAACTCGTTGATGATGACGGCGGTGTCGGCGAGTGCGGGATCCTTGAGCAGCCGGTTGAGCAGCGTCGTCTTGCCGGCGCCGAGGAAACCGGTCAGCACCGACACGGGGATCGGGAAGCTTGCCATCGCCTAGTTCTTCGCGGCCTTGACCGGCTGGTCGCCCTGTACGGCGGCCGACCCAACCACGGTGGCGCCGGCCGGTGCCGGCCGGTCGGGCCGCCAGGTCGGCAGCGGCACGTCGGCGAATTCCTGGCCGGCCTCGTCGAGCATCGCCTTCGGCGTCGGCCCGGTGGCGCCGCCGAGGCCGACGGCGACCAGGGTCGGCACGTGGTCGAGCTTTTGCTGGTAGGGCGATTTCGGCACGTCCTTGGCGGCAATGGCCGGCGGTGCTTCCGATTGCTCCGCCTTCGTCTTCTTCTTGCAGATTTCGTCATTCATGTCGTTGGCCGAGAGCGTGTCGCCATAGGACGGCAAGGCGGCGATGGTGGTCGAGCCGGTCGCCGGCGCGTCAAAACCCTGGTCGAGGAGGCGTGCCGCCGTCTCGGCCCGGCTTATCGCGGATTTTTCGCCAAGCACCACCGCCACCAGCGTACGGCCGTTGCGGGTTGCCGAACCGATCATGTTGAAGCCCGAAGGACAGACGAAACCGGTCTTCATGCCATCGGCGCCGGGATAGCGGCCGATCAGGAGATTGTAGTTCGAGATCGCCTTCTTGCCGACGGCCAGCCCCTCGATCGAGAACCAGGGCGCGTATTGCGGGAATTCGCTGCGGATCGCCATCACCAGCAGAGCGAGGTCGCGCGCCGTCGTGTACTGTTCGGGCGAATAAAGCCCGTTCGGATTGACGAAATGCGTTCCGGTCATACCGAGCCGACGCGCCTCGGCATTCATGCGTTCGGCGAACGCTGCCTGCGAGCCGCCAACATTCTCGCCCACGGCCATGGCGATGTCGTTGGCCGATTTGACCAGCATCATCTTCAGCGCATTGTCGAGCCGCATCACCGAGCCAGGCTTGAAGCCCATCTTGCTCGGCGGCTCGCCGGCGGAATGCTTCGTCACCTTGATCGGCGAATCGAGCTGGACCTCGCCCGCCGCGATCGCCCGGAACGTCACATAGGCGGTCATCAGCTTGGTCAGCGAGGCCGGATACCAGCGCTTGAAGGCGTCCTGATGCTCGAGGATCTTGCCCGTCTGCAGGTCGAACAGGACCAGCGGATTGGCGAGAACCGATGTCGCGAAGGCGGGCAGCGCAACTGCGCCCGCCAGCAACAATTTGAGAAAATGCCTGTACCGCATCATGGAATCCGAAATCGCCTCTTGCCGTAGTCGCCTCTGGCTCCGTAAGATTTCATTACACGGTCGCCAGCATATTGGTCCGACCCTCATCCCCGGACCGCTTTGCTGCGGTGCTATTTACCCTATGTGACGCCAACATGGCAAAGTGCCGGACAATCACGATTGCAATTGAGCAGACGCAACCCGGCTGCCCCAACAGCGAAATGGACCGATCATGCCTATCCTGAATCGCGCCGCCGAGATGCAAGAAGAGGTTGCCGGCTGGCGACGACACCTGCATCAGACGCCGGAACTGAACTTCGACGTCTTCCAGACCGCCGCTTTCGTCACCGAGAAGCTGAAGGCATTCGGCTGTGACGAGGTGGTGACGGGCCTCGGCAAGACCGGCGTGGTCGGCATCATCCACGGCCGCAAGGGCGACGGCACGACCATTGGGCTGCGCGCCGACATGGACGCGCTGCCGATCAACGAGATCACCGGCAAGCCCTATGCGTCCACCATTCCCGGGAAAATGCATGCCTGCGGCCATGACGGCCACACGGCGATGCTGCTGGGCGCGGCCAAATACCTGAGCGAGACCCGCAATTTCCGCGGTTCCGTGGCTGTGATCTTCCAGCCGGCCGAGGAAGGCGGAGGCGGCGGCAACGAGATGGTCAAGGACGGCATGATGGACCGCTTCGCCATCTCCAAAGTGTTCGGCATGCACAATATGCCGGGCCTGCCGGTCGGCCAGTTTGCCATCCGGCCGGGCCCGATCATGGCGGCGACCGCCGAATTCACCATCACCGTCAAGGGCCGCGGCGGCCATGCGGCGATGCCACACGGCACCATCGATCCGATCGTCATCACCAGCCAGTTGGTCGGCGCCTTGCAGACGGTCGCCTCGCGCAGCACCGACCCGGTCGAGGCGGTGGTGGTGTCGGTGACAAAGTTCCACGCCGGCGACGCCTACAACGTCATTCCCGAAAGCGCCGAGATCGCCGGCACCGTGCGCTCGCTGAAGAAGGAAGTCGCCAAGAAGGCGGAGGAGCGCATCCGCACCATTTGCCAGGGGCTGGCCACCGCCTTCGGCGCGACGATCGAGGTCGACTACAACGCCAACTATCCCGTCACCTTCAATCACGCCGAGGAAACGGTCTTTGCCGGCGATATCGCGGCCGATGTCGCGGGCAACGCCCAGGTGCACCGCGCCATCCAGCCGGTGATGGGCGGCGAGGATTTCTCCTACATGCTGGAAGCCCGCCCCGGCGCCTTCATCTTCATCGGCAATGGCGAAACCGCCGGCCTCCACCACCCGGCCTACGACTTCAACGACGAGGTCATCCCGCACGGCATGAGCTATTGGGTGAAGCTGGCCGAAACCGCGCTGGCCGCCTGACGGACTTTAACGCCGGGCCGCATGCGGCCCGGCGTTCGGGCACGGCGAGATTGCGGGCTTGTCGGCGACGGCGCAGGCCTTGGAATTCAAGGCCGCGCCATGCCTTGGCGCATCCACCCGGCGCCTTGAACCTTCCTCTTGGCGAAACGATCCGAAGCGGCTATGTGTCGGGCCGCATGGTCCCGTAGCTCAGTAGGATAGAGCGGCAGATTCCTAATCTGTAGGTCACAGGTTCGATTCCTGTCGGGATCACCATTCAGTCACAGCAAAAATGGCTCGCCTTGGCTGGCTCGAAATTCGGTTGAGATAGGCTGGGCCGTCTCTGAACAGTCGGTCTTGGTCGCGCGTCCGGTCTCTGTTTCTCCCGCCTTTTCACGACCTGTCTCAGCGGGAGTTTTCCGCGCCCTAGAGATGCAGCGATCGTCGAATATCCTGAAGGATGCGGCCCGCGGCGTCGGCGGTGGCCGTGGAATTTTAGGTGATGCTAATACGCAACACCGCGCCGCAGATGCGATTTTGATCAATTTCACGCAGGGCAAATCCTGCTAATATTGTGAAAAGCTTGCCAAGAGGGGAGTTGTAATGCGCTTTGATCGGAATTTGCTGCTTGTCGGCTTCGTCCTGCTTGGCTCTGGACGCGTCTTCGCCGCCGACCTGCCCAGCCCGAACGCGCAGACGGTGGAGGAAACCGCGCCGGCGGGCCAGCCATACTGGTCCTTCACCGCAGGCACGTATCTGTGGGCGGCCGGCATGAGCGGCGACGTCGGACAGTTCGGCCTGCCGCCGGTTTCGGTAGAAAGCTCGTTCTCTGACATCCTGAAGCATCTGGACTTCGGCGCGATGCTCGTCGCCGAACTCCGCTACGGCGACTTCGGGCTGTTCAACGACCTCATGTACATCAAGCTTTCAGGTGAAAACGCCACGCCTCGCGGTATCGTGGCCAACAGCGTTAGCGTCGACTCCCAGAGCGTGACCTACACCGCGGCTGGCGAATATCGCCTGATCGACGACCCCTCGGGCAGCCTCGATCTCCTGGCGGGCGCCCGGGTCTGGTCGGTCGACACCGACATATCTTTTAGCGGCGGTATCCTCGATGGGCAGACCTTCAGCGAAGGCGATACCTGGGTTGACGCACTGGCCGGGGTCAAGGGGCGCTTGAACCTCACTCCCGAGTGGTATCTGAGCGGCTGGGCCATGGCCGGCGGCGGCTCGTCCGACTACATGTGGGACCTGTGGGGCGGCGTCGGTTATCAGGTCAGCGACAAGTTCTCCGCCCTGGTCGGCTATCGCGCTTCCGGGGTCAATTACGACAACGGTGACGGCTTCGTCTTCGACGTCGTCCAGCAGGGACCGGTGATCGGGGCGATCTACCGCTTCTGAACCGGCAGCACTCGGCGGAGACTAATGATGCGCTCGCCTTTGAAGGCCTGCGGCCGGTCGCCACCAACATTGTCACATCCCTCCTGCGCACGCCGTCAGCGCAACACGGACCGAACCGATATACTTACCGTTACCCGCTGATGAATTGAACCACTACTTTACTCGATACCGAATTCACTGCGTTTACGCCCGCCTAACCAGGGGCAAACTGCCATCACACTGAACGCGTGATGCAACGGAAACCGAGGTGGCATGTGGACGTGTCCACAGGCTGTGCCATGCGCGCGGCTGGGCGGTAACGCCGGCAGTAGCTGGGGGCGCACAGGAAAGAGCCGCCCTTGGTGACCTTGCGCGGGATCCTGATGTCGGGCGTCAGCGGGTCGTAGCTCGCCTCGCGTTCGCCGCCACGGGGATTGGTCATCGTACAACATGGGCTCTCTATCAGGCGGTGCTCCTGGTACCAGTCAGTGGTCCACTGCCAGACATTGCCAGCCATGTCGTAGAGCCCATAGCCATTTGCCGGAAAGGAGCCGACCGGCGCGGTCCATTCATAGCCATCCTCGCAATCGTTGCGGAACGGGAACTCGCCCTGGTACGTGTTGGCCATATGCTGGCCGCGCGGCGTTAGTTCGTCGCCCCAAACGAAGTCGGCGCCATCCAGCCCGCCGCGGGCAGCGAACTCCCATTCGGCCTCGGTCGGCAGCGCCTTTCCCGCCCAGTTCGCATATGCCTGCGCGTCCTCATATGCGATATGGACGACAGGATGGGCTTCGAGGCCCTTGAGCGTGCTGGCGGGCCCACGCGGATGCCGCCAGTTCGCGCCGCGCACGTAGGCCCACCAGTTGTAGTGATTGCTGCGATCAATGCCGCGCGCAGGCCTGACGAACAAGGCTGAAGCCGGCGCCAATGAATCGGCGCCGGCTCCAGGATAGTCCGCGGCATTTGCCGGATGCTCGGCCAGTGTGACGTAGCAGCTGGCCTCGACAAACCGCCTGAACTCGGCATTCGTGACAGTCGTGCGATCCATCCAGAAGCCGCCGACGACAACACGGTGCGCCGGCGCCTCTTCCGGATAGTGGTGGTCCGAACCCATCAGGAATTCGCCGCCGGGGATCCACACCATGTCCTCGCGCGCCGGCGCCTCGATCGGCCTGCCCATCCCGCCTGTCAGTCTCCCAAGTTGAATAGCATTGACGGATCGGGAGTGATGGGCGGCGCAAAGAAGGTCAACCGCACTGCTTCCATAAACAATTGCGGCGGGGCCATCTCGCTTGCCAGCTCGGTTATGCGCCCTTGCAGCTCCTTCACCCTGTCGGGGTTCGCCGCCGCGAGATCGTGAGCTTCGGACTTGTCATCGGCGAGATTGAAGAGCTCAACCTTGGGAGGCAACGAGGCCTTCCACACGAGCTTCCAGTCGCCTTTGCGAACGGCGCCGGCCAGAGGATCGACGTTGTAGACCACCTCGCTGCGGGGAGACGGCTTTCCTTCGCTCAGGGCGTCCCAGACGTTCATGCCGTCCAGCGGCTTGTTCTTCTCCAGCTTGGCGTCGGCGACGGCGGCAAGCGTGGGGTACATATCCACGACGTGGACCATGCTGTCGACCACGCCCGGCTTGATCTTGCCGGGCCAGTTGGCGAGCGCGGCGACCCTGGTGCCGCCCTCGTAGAGTGTGCCCTTGCCGTCCCGATAAGGTCCGTTGCTGGCGGGCAGCTCGCCGCCGACCTTCGAATCGCCGGCAAACAGCGAGTTCTTCACACCACCGTTGTCGCTGTGGAAGACGATGATGGTGTTGTCGCGCATGCCCTTCTTTTCGAGCGCCGCAACCACCTTGCCGACGCCGTCGTCCATCACCGAGATCATTGCCGCATATTTGCGCCGGTTGTCGTCCGCGATGTCCTTGAAGCGGTCGAGATAGTCCTGCGGCGCCTGGAACGGCGTGTGCGGCGCGGTGAAGGCCAGGTACAGGAACAGCGGGCTCTTGCCCTCGTGGCGCTCGACAACCCGCACGGCCTCGTTGCCGAACAGCGTGTTGTCGAAGCCGGTTTCGTTGAGCGGCTTGTTGTTGCGGTACCAGTCCTTCACGCCGTGGGACGAATGCTTGAAGTGGTCGATCTCTCCGACCAGCGCGCCGTAGAAATAGTCGAACCCGCGCTGCCGTGGCCAGAACTCCGGCTTGGCATGGCCGAGATGCCATTTGCCGACCATCGCCGTCGTGTAGCCGGTATCCTTCAGTGCCTGCGGCAGAAGATATTCGTCGACGGGTAAACTGTAAGTGCCTGCCGCAGGAATGACACCTACCTGCAGGCCGTAGCGCAGCGGGTAGCGCCCGGTCATCAGCGCCGCGCGCGTCGGCGTGCACATCGGCAAGGCATAGAACTGCTCAAGCCGGGCGCCCTCCGCGGCGAGCTTGTCGAGATTCGGGGTCGGGATATCCGAGCCATTGAAGCCGGCATCGCCAAAGCCCATGTCGTCAGCGACGATGTAGACGATGTTGGGGCGCGCCGGCTGGGCCGCCGCAGGCTGAACCCCAGCAAGGCCGGCGAGCACGCCCGAAAGGCCGACGGGTGTAGCCAGTCGCGACGCCGCAACCGCCGTGCCGGCCATCAATGCGTCCCGCCGCGTGATTTTGTTGCCGATACCGGCTTCAGCCGGGAAGTCTCGATCGTTGCCCATGTTTTGCCCCTGCCCTGTTAGACCAGATCACGCCGTTCAGCGCCCGATGTCCTCGGCGCAGCCCACTGAACATGCCTTTTCTGTTCATAGTCCCCGCTCGCCGTTCGTTGGCGATGTTCCCGCGCCAGATTGATGTTTAAGCTACACCTAATACAACCGTCCTGCTATCCACTTTGCGCAAAGGACGTTTCTTGACCTCTTGGCCTTCATCGCTCTCGCATGGGGACGTGCAGCTCGGCCCAGACCACTTGCCGATGCAGCCTCAGGAATGCCCATGCTCGCCGGCCACCATCACGCCGCAGCTTTATCTTACCGGTTGGGGAATGGTGGGGTGGGCCGTTTCTGCCGATGTGACCTGGGACGTGACGCGATCGTATAGGGCTGGGCGTCCAGGCTGGACCGCCCCGGACGGCACGTCGCTTACCGGGAGGTCCGTAGCCTGCTTGCCACCGGCGGAAAAGGAAACAATCCCGGGCTCTTAAGTTACCACCGAAAGGCTCGCCGAGGTCGGCTGCAACACGCCGGGGAACGGCCCGATCCTGGCCGGGCGATGCCCGGACTGGAAGAGGTTGCTGTGGAGGTTGGCGATCCACTGCTTGCCTTCCGTCGTCAGCTCCAGATAGCGGATCGCGTCACCGATATAGGGCTCGACCTGCAGCGTGAAGAAATCGGTGAAGATGGCGCCGAGATCGGCGGCGGTCTTGCAGCCGAGCTTTTCCACCATCCCGATCTCAGAGAACTCGGCAAACAGCGCCGGCAGCTTGCGGTGGTAGAAGGGATCAGCGAGCTGGCCGATCAGGTCCGCGGCCCTAACCAGCGCCGGCTCGGTGTTGGTGACCTGATATGCCGGATCGTTCGGCACCGGAAAGCGCGTCATCTCGATCGCCTCGATAATGCGCTCCTCGTTGATGAACTTCGAGGAAGCAAACCGTTGGCGCGTATAGATCTTGGCGCGCTCGATATGATAGGGCGCAAGTACCGCGTCGGAGGCGCCGCGCGGTGGCGTATGGCGGTCGCCGGCCTCGTTGATGACGAAGCTGTCCTCGGTGTCGCCCTGGCACACGCCGTGCACCATGCCAATGTCGTGGACAAGCAGCGCGCAGGTATAATGTAGCCAGTCATCGGGGGTCAGGGATTCCGAAAGCAGCCGGCCGCGGATGATCTGCTGGCCAGCGAGCGTAACCATCAGAGTGTGTTCGATGTTGTGATAGAGCGCGTTCGAATTGCCGATGCGCTCCAGGACCAGGCGGGCCGCCCCGCCTATGTAGCTCGCATATTCCGAATTGCGATGCGAGAAATACTGGAGATAGAGTTCTGACAGATAGTCGCCGAGCCGGTCGGCCATGATGGAGATTGGATTGAGCATGACAACCGTTCCTGACCGCTTTGAAGCAGACATGTCGCGCCGCGCTGTGGCCATCCTAGCACGGTTTTGGCCTAGGTCTTATCTACAGCGACACCTATCTCAAACGTCTTGAACGACGGCCAATCTGTCGCTCACTCGACGAACAGCCCGCACCAATCGCGATAAGCAGTTTTCCAAGTGTACGAACCTGGCGCGACCTTCGCTTCTCACCTCCAGTGCCTCGGATGCGGGCAAGGCGAAAATCCCGTACCATACCCACTAAGCCTTTGATTCCAGCGACTCCATGTTAAAGTTGCGTGTTTCTTTGAGGCTGAAGTATGGAACACAGGCTCGCTGCAGTGCTTGCAGCCGACATGGCAGGATACTCTCGGCTCATGGAAGCCGACGAGCAGGGCACGCTCGCCCGGCTAAGAACCCACCGGATCGAGCTCATCGATCCGGCAATCGCCAAGAATCAGGGCCGAATTATCAAGACCACAGGCGATGGCATGCTCGTCGAGTTCCAAAGCGTGGGGGACGCCGTACGCTGCGCCGCAGAGATTCAGATCCGCATGCGCCGCCGCAACACAGACGTGCCGGAGGACCGTCGTATCCAGTTTCGCATTGGCATCAACCTCGGGGATATCATCTTCGATGATGGCGACATCTACGGCGACGGCGTCAACGTTGCGGCGAGACTGGAGCAGCTCGCCGATGTCGGCGGGGTATGCGTCACCCAAGCCGTTTACGAACAGGTCTCCGATCGCATTGAAGTCAAGTTCGAGGATCTAGGCGAGAAGTCGCTGAAGAACATTTCACGCCCGGTGCGGGTCTGGCGTGCGGTGCTCGACGCGGCTGCTTCGGCAGCGGGCAACGGCGCCGCCCGACGTGGCGTCATCAAGCCCTCGATCGCCGTCCTGCCCTTCGCCAATATGAGCGGCGATTCCGAACAGGAATTTTTCGTCGATGGCCTGACCGAGGACATCATCACGGAACTTTCGCGCCGGCATGAGCTTTTCGTGATCTCGCGCAACTCCACCTTCGTCTACAAGGGGCAGTCGGTGAATCTGCGCGAAATCGCCCAGAAGCTGGGCGCACAATATCTGGTGGAGGGCAGCGTCCGCAAATCGGGCGGGCAGCTCAGGGTCACCGCCCAGCTGATCGACACAGCAAACGACACACATATTTGGGCCGAGCGATACGATCGCAAGCTGGACGACGTGTTCGCCATCCAGGATGAGCTGACTGCGGCAATCGTGGCCACGCTGCCAGGCCGCGTCGAGGCCGCGCAACAGGACCTCGTCGCGCGCAAGACGCCGGCCAGCATGGCCGCTTACGAATGTGTGCTGGCGGCCAAGGTCCGCCACCATCGCAGCAGTCGCGCCGAGAACGAGGAGGCGCTGAAACTGATAACGCGGGCAGTGGAGCTCGACCCCGACTACGCGCATGCCCACGCCTGGAAGGGCTGCATCCTGGGGCAAGCCTGGGGCTACGGCTGGTGTGTCGACAAGGACGCGACTTTCGACGAGGTTGTCCGCGAGGCGGAGTCGGCGCAGGCGCTGGACGCCAACGATGCGGACGTCCAACGAATCCTGGCGGCGATCAACATCAACCGCAACGACCTGACCAAGGCCCGCCACCACCAGGAACGCGCTCTCGCGCTCAATCCGAACTACGATCTTGTCGTGGTCCAGCAGGGCGAACTTCTGACTTGGCTCGGCCGGCCCAAGGAAGGGGCCGACTGGATTCGCAAGGCCATGCGGCTGAACCCTCACCACCCGGAGCGCTTCTGGAGCCATCTCGGGAAAGCGCTCTTTGCAGCCCGGGAATACTCGGAAGCCGTCGAGGCCTTCATGCATCTGTCGAAGATGGATGCCAGCCAGCACGCCTTTGTTGCGGCCGCCTATGGCTGGCTGGGTGATCGGACAGCTGCGGCCGCGCACTACGCTAAAATAAGCAAGTTGGATTCGGAGTTCACGATCGACACGTTGGTCGCCACCCTGCACTACGCGAATGACGCGGACCTTCAGCATTTGGTTGATGGGCTAAAAACTGCCGAATCCGCTCAGTTCTAGGCATAGGTTCGCTGGCTTCGTGCGACGGTCCAAATGATCTTCGAGCGGTTCGAACGATCAAATCGGCAACCGCACTGGCTGGACGCTCAGTTACGAAGGTGTTACCGGCCAATGGGGGACCGGTCGATCGACAAGGCCTCTGCAAGCTGGCCAAGCGAACGGATCTGCGTCGGCGAGGATCATACCAGTGAATGATGAAGCTTCTTCTGGACCATGTGGCAGGCGGGCAGCCGAGCAGACGCAGCTTCCTGGCTTCAGCATTTGGGCCGTCTTGGATAATACAAATTGAAAATTGTGCCCTCATGTTTCAAAACAGGTCGATAGACCCGCGGGGATGGTTTCGTGCGGGGCCGTCCACGGTCCTCAGGCGAGAATTCTAAAAGACGTTCAACAATGACCCAGCACGTACAAAACGCGCGAATTCTAATGTACAGCCACGACACGTTCGGGCTCGGCCACTTGCAGCGCTGCCGGACGATCGCGCATTCGCTGGTCGAGGATTTCCGCGGACTTCAGGTGCTTATCATTTCGGGTGCGCCTATCGCCGGCGCCTTCGACTACCGCGCCCGTGTCGACTTCGTGAAGATCCCCAGCGTCATCAAGTTGCGCAACGGCGAGTATACCTCGCTGGAAAAGGATATCGATCTGCATGAGACGCTGAGGATGCGCCAGTCGATCATCCGCCACACAGCCGAGACCTTCCGGCCGGATATCTTCATCGTCGACAAGGAACCGCTCGGCCTGCGCGGTGAGATCGAGGACACGCTGTCCTACCTCAAGACGCGGGGCACCACGCTCGTGCTTGGCCTGCGTGAGGTGATGGACGCGCCGCATCTGCTCGAAGCAGAGTGGGCACGCAGGGATGTGATGCGCAAGATAGGCCTGTTCTACGACAAGGTCTGGGCCTATGGTCCGCCGGATTTCTACGATCCGTTGACCGGCCTGGATGTGCCACCGGCTGTCAGGGCAAAGATGAAGTTCGTCGGTTTCCTGCAACGGAGCCTGCAGAAGAACGAGTTGCCCGGCCACCGGCCCGAGGGCGACTATATCCTCGTTACCACCGGTGGCGGCGGTGATGGCGGTGAACTGATCCACGACGTCATCGATGCCTATCAGCAGGATCCGCAGTTGCAGCATAGGGCGCTGATCGTGCTTGGGCCTTACATGCCGGCGCGCAAGCGCAACAAGCTGCTCAGGAAAGGGTCCAAGATCCCCTATATCAAGATGATCGAGTTCGACAATCGCATGGAAGAGCTGATTGCCGGCGCCAAGGCGGTAGTGGCGATGGGCGGTTACAACACCTATTGCGAGATACTGTCTTTCGACAAGCCGGCGCTGATCGTGCCGCGCGTCAAGCCTCGCGAGGAACAACTGATCCGAGCACGGCGCGCAGCCGAACTCGGCCTCATCGAGATGCTTTTGCCGGAAGAAGCCGAGGATTCCCGGCGGTTTGCCAATGCACTGAAGGTGCTGCCGGACCGACCCCGCCCATCGCAGAGCAATCCCCATCTGACGCTGGAAGGGCTGCCTCATATTTCCGAAATCGTCGCGGAACTGCTCGACCGGCGGGCCGGCCATCACCTTTCGGTCATTGAAGGCATGAACTGAGTTGCAACACCGCAAGATCGTCGTGGTTCTGAAGGGCTATCCGCGGCTGTCGGAAACCTTCATCGCGCAGGAACTGCTTGGTCTGGAGCGCGCGGGGTTCGACCTGATACTCGTCGCGCTCAGGCGGCCGACCGACGCAAAACGCCACCCCGTGCATGACGAGATCAAAGCACCCGTCCATTATCTGCCGGAATATCTGCATGAGGAGCCGTTGCGCGTGGTTCGCTCGCTGTTTGCCTATCTGCTGCGGCCGAGCTTCTGGCGCGCGCTCGGATTGCTGGCTACCGATATCCCCCGCGACTTTACGCGCAATCGCGCGCGACGCTTTGGGCAAGCGCTCGTGCTGGCGGCCGAATGGCCGGAAGACGCGGGCTGGCTGCATGCACATTTCGCGCACACGCCGGCGTCGGTGACGCGCTATGCCAGCCAGCTTCGTGGCCTGCCCTGGAGCTGCTCGGCCCATGCCAAGGACATCTGGACTTCGGCGGACTGGGATCTGGCTGGCAAGCTTTCCTCGGCGCGCTGGACGGTCACTTGCACGAAAACGGGCTTCGACCGGCTGAAAAAACTCGCCAACGGCAACTCGTCCGTGCATCTGAGCTATCATGGGCTCGACCTTGATCGCTTCGGCAGTTTCGGCGAGGCGCGAAAGCAGCATGACGGCTCGGCGCCGGACGAACCGGTTATCGTTCTGAGTGTCGGGCGCGCCGTTGAAAAGAAAGGTTACGATACCTTGCTGGAGGCCCTTGCCCTCTTGCCTGGCGATTTGGCGTGGCGTTTCGAGCATATCGGCGGCGGCGAGGAACTGGAACGGCTCAAGGCGCTGGCGCAAAAGCTCGGACTGGATGGTCGCGTCTCGTGGAAAGGCGCGCTTGCGCAGCAGGAGGTGCTTGAGCACTACCGCTGCGCGGACATCTTCGCCCTGGCCTGCAGGATCACCGCAGATGGCGACCGGGACGGTCTGCCGAATGTTCTGGTGGAGGCAGCTAGCCAGCGGCTTGCCTGCGTGTCGACCGATATTTCCGGTGTGCCGGAGCTTTTATCGCCGGATGAAACCGGGCTGCTGGTTCCGATGGAAAACCCAATTGCCCTGGCACAGGCGCTGGAGCGCCTGATCCGTGATCCCGTGCTGCGCGCCCGCCTCGGCGACGCCGCAGAGCGGCGCGTGCGCGGCAATTTCGATCATACGGCAAGCATTGGACAGCTCAAGGAACTGTTCGAGCGGGAGTGGCGGGCCGCCGAATGAAGCGGCTGCGCGCTTTCTTCTATGTCCAGCACCTGCTCGGTATCGGCCATCTCGCGCGCGCCAGCCGCATTGCGGCGGCTCTGGTCGATGACGGGTTTGACGTAACCGTCGTGACCGGCGGAGCGCCGATCGCGGGGTTTCCGGGACCAGGTGTAAAGTCTGTAACCCTGCCACCTGTCACCTCCGGTGATGAAGGGTTTTCCGGTCTTGTCGACCTGCAGGGCAAACCCATCGACGATGATTTCAAGAAATCGCGTTCAGAGATGCTGCTGCAGGCATTCCGGGATTGCAGGCCTGATATCGTCATTGTCGAGGCGTTTCCATTTGGACGCCGGCAGATGCGTTTCGAACTCTTGCCGCTGATCGAGGCCATCGACGCGGCGTTGCCCAGGCCGCTGCTGGCGACGTCCGTCCGCGATATCCTTCAGGAGCGCGTCAAGCCGGGCCGAGACGAGGAAACGGTCGATCTCATCAACAGGCATTTCGACCTGGTTATAGTCCACGGCGACCCGGCTTTCGCAACCATCGACAAGACATTTCCACTGGCTGGGGCGATCAGGGCCGAGATCACCTACACAGGGCTCGTTGCCGCGCCGCCGGCGCCCGCGGCTTCCGAGCGCTTCGACGTGCTGGTGTCGGTTGGCGGCGGGGCTGCTGGAAAGAACCTTGTCAGATCCACCATCGCAGCTGCGCGGAATGCCAACAACGCTTCGAAATGGTGTTTGATCACCGGCCCAAACCTGCCGAAAGACGAGTTTGACGCGATTGCACGCGATGCCACGCCGGGTCTGTCCATCTTCCGGTTCCGCGAGGATTTCGCCAGCCTGCTGACCGGCGCCCGCCTGTCAGTCTCGCAGGCGGGTTACAACACGGTCTGCGATGTCCTGCGCGCGGGTTGTCGCTCCCTGCTCGTTCCATTTGTAGCCGGCGGGGAAACCGAACAGACGTTTCGCGCCTTGATGCTCGAAAAACTCGGTCTTGCAACGGTGCTGATGGAACAGAACCTGACGCCTGAAGGTTTGGCGCAAGCGATCGAACGGGCGCTTGTGGGACCGACGCCATCCGCGCATCGTCTCGATCTGGAAGGCGCGCGTCGCTCGGCGCAAATCCTGCGCGAGCGGTATCGAACCTGGTCCCCGAAATCCTAACGCGAGTCGCGCTTCAAACAGTTCCGATCAGCATGAAGCGCGTATAATTTTTTGTCGGCAGTTCACCGGAGAACCTGATCTCCCGCAGCGCCGCCATGGCTTCGAAGGCTGCAAGTGAGGCCACGCAGTTGATGTGCGTTGGCTCGCTGAAATAATCGTTCGATTGCAGCAGCACATTCGTGCCCCGCGGAAGCAGAGCAAGCCAGGCGGGCAGATCGGCTATGTGTTCGCAGCTCGTATTGACCACAAGGTCGGGCCGCCCGGCAGCATAGTCGAGTGCATACATATCTGCCGTCAGCGCCCTGAACCGGTCGCCGGCTTCCCGGTTGAGGGTCCGGGCGACCGCCCCGACTTCGGGATCGATGTCGATGCTGTCGACCGCCGCGATGTCGAAGCGGGCGTCGTTGAAAAGCATTACCGGCAATACGCCGTACCATCCACCCAGAACCCATATGCGACCGAACTGGCCGCCGCAGCTTTCGTACAGCCTGTCGAGCGCCCACATCTTGCAGGCGACCTGCTTGTGGTTGAAAGCGTTGGCGATATCGGCCTGCGGATGCTTGGCGATGACGCGCGCCAGCCCTGCCACGAGAGGGCATTTGACATAGGCAGCAATTCCCCGCGTGAGGTCCAGGGTCTGCTCGTGCCCGTCCATGCCGGCATTGCGTGGTTGCGTGACATCCATCATATTCGTCTTGTATGTTGGGATTTCGGGCGACGCAATCTTGCCTCCCGCAAGGCTGTTTGATCCGCGGACGTGATTATGCTGCAAGCCGCTTCGCCATTGCCCGGTGCCGGAGAGAGCCGCTTGCATCTGTCCGGACCATCGGCGTCCATCCGCCAGCACCAGCCGCGCAGCTGCGGCCTCGTGCTCGGCTCTTCGCAAAAACCTAACGGAAGCCGCGAAGCATTTGAGCCCAGGACAATTTCCGTGCACCGCAGCTTCGACGTAGAAATTGCCGATACGCCATTCGCCAGCAGGTGCTTTTACATCCTGCGTCCTTCCAACTGAAGGGTCCACAGTCGCATATGGAACCCAGCCTAGCCCGTTATATCTGGACGCACACCAAGAAGCAGCAGATCTGGATATTGATGATCGTCCTGCTTTCGATGATCCCGTATTTCATGTCCTTCGACCTGCCGAAGCTGATCGTCAACGGCCCGATCCAAGGTAGGGGCTTCGAGCAACCGGGCGCGACCCAGCCATTCATGAGGCTACACTATGACCTGCCGTTCATTGGTGAGGTCCTGTTCTTCTCCGGTTTTCAGCTCGACCGCACGTCGACGCTGTTTGCCCTGAGCCTTGTGTTCCTCTTGCTGGTCGTCATCAACGGCCTGTTCAAACTCTACATCAACACCTACAAGGGCCGCCTCGGCGAACGCATGTTGAGGCGTATCCGTTTCGACCTGGTCGATCGTGTGCTGCGGTTTCCGCCGGTTTACTTCAAGCGGGTGAAATCCGCCGAAGTGGCAACCATGGTGAAGGACGAGGTGGAGCCGCTTGGAGGCTTCATCGGCGATGCCTTCGTGCAGCCGGTGCTGCTCGGTGGCCAGGCGCTGACGGCCATGCTGTTCATCATGGTCCAGAACGTCTGGCTCGGAATGATTGCAGTCGTGATCGTGGTGATCCAGATCGTGCTCATCCCACGAATGCGGCGGCGGCTGATCGTGCTTGGACGCGAGCGGCAGTTGACGGCGCGCGCGCTTTCGGGCCGGGTTGGCGAAATCGTCGACGGCATCGGCGCGGTTCACGTCCACGATACATCAAACTACGAGCGCGCCGACATAGCTGCCCGGCTCGGGCTCATCTTCAAGATCCGCTTCGATCTTTACCAATGGAAATTCATGGTGAAGTTCCTCAACAATTTTTTGGCACAGCTCACGCCCTTTCTGTTCTACATGATCGGCGGGTATCTGGTCATCCAGGGGCGGCTGGACGTCGGCCAGCTCGTGGCCGTGATCGGCGCCTACAAGGACCTGCCCGGACCGATGAAGGAACTGATCGACTGGGATCAGGCGCGGCAGGATGTCCAGGTCAAATATCAGCAGGTCGTTGAACAGTTTACCGTTGAGGATCTCATTGCGCCGAGAATCGGGGCATTGACGATCGACGATCCCGCTCCGATGACCAACCCACTGTCGGCGACCGGTCTGTCCATAGCAGACGATGGCGGTGCAATGCTCCTTAATCGTATCTCCCTCCAGGTCAGGCCGGGTGAGACGGTGGCGCTGGTCAGTACCGCGACAGGTGGAGCGGAGGCGCTTGCAGAAGCCTTCGCGCGGCTGACCTGGCCGGACAGCGGAAGGATCGCTTCGGGCGCCGACGACCTGCTTGAACTCCCCGAAGCAGTGACCGGCCGGCGCATGTCCTATGCCTCGTCGGATGTTTTCCTGTTCCAGGCAAGCCTCCGCGATAACCTGCTCTACGGTTTGAAGCATGCGCCGCTGACATCGGTGCCTTATGAAGGTGCAGCGGCAGACCAGCGCCGCTGGAACGTCGACGAGGCGCGCCGGTCGGGCAATCCGGAGCTTGATATCCACAGCGACTGGGTCAACTACGCTTCCGCCGGCGCTACCGGCCCGCACGACCTCTTTGAAGCCGTGCGCCGGGTGCTCGACGCGGTTGTCCTGTCGCGCGACATTCTGGATCTTGGCTTGCGCTCTTCGGCCGACCTCACGCGTCACACGGAGCTTGCCAGGCGGATCGTCGAACTGCGTGCGGCGCTGCGAACCCGGCTGGAACACGAAGGGCTGAGCGGACTGGTGGCTCCTTTCGAGCCAGGCGCCTACAACAAGGAAGCAACGATCGGCCAAAACCTGCTCTTCGGCGCTGCCGCCGGCCCCGAACTTGCCGACAGGGCTCTGGCGGCCAATCCCTATTTTGCTTCTGTGCTGAAGCAAGCCGGCCTCGACCGCACGCTCTACGAAATGGGCATGGAGATCGCCGAACAGGCGATCGAGCTGTTTGCCGACCTGCCGCCCGATCACCAGTTCTTCCAGCAGCTCGCCTTCATGAGCGCCGAGGAGATACCCGCCTACGAAACCTTGCTGCAACGGCTCAAGAACCGTCCCTACGAGGCGGTTTCGGAGACCGACCGCGCCATGATCGTCACCTTGAGCTTTGCCTATATCGAGCCCCGGCACCGCTTCGGTCTGCTGAGCGACGAGCTGATGAGCAAGATCGTCGCTGCACGCAACCGGTTCTATGAAAACCTGCCGCCCGAGCTGCAAAATGCGATCGAACGGTATGATCCTGCCAAATACATTGCCGCGGCCACCGTCATGGATAATGTCCTGTTCGGGCGTGTGGGCAACAACCATCCCGACGCGCCGGACCGCATACGCTCCATCGTCTATGACATTCTTGATGAACTGGGTCTTTATGCCGAACTTCTGGATGTCGGCCTGGACTTCAACGTCGGCGCCGGCGGCAGGCGGCTGACCGGTGGCCAGCGACAGAAGCTCGATGTTGCCCGAGCCCTGCTCAAGCGTCCTGATTTTCTCATTCTCAACCGGCCGCTGTCGGCGCTCGATCAGCGCATGCAGGATAAGGTGCTGCGAAACGTGCTCGAGGAAGCCAGACGCGACGGCCATTCGCCGGCAATTGTGTGGGTTGTGACGAACCCGGCAATGGCAATGATGTTCGATCGCGTCATCGTCTTCGACTCGGGTCAATTGGTGGAAGACGGAACACACGAGACACTTTTGGCGGGAAGGGGTATCTTTAAGGAACTGCTGTCATAGAGCATTGGACATTCAGATGGGATCATTTTGCCGGTGGGAACTTGCTGCAAGTTCAAGGGGAGGTTTCGGCCGATCGGGCTCGCCACCTTTCGCGTGGTTCGTCTCGCCATCCGGAAACAGAATTGATTCCATCTGGGTGTCGGTTGTTCTAGTCTCGCAGACGTAAATTTTGGGAAGGTTTGCGACAATGCTGCTCAAGGATGAGGTTGGAATGCTGCAACGCGTTCCCTTGTTCTCCGGCATAGAGCCGACAAAGCTCAAGCTGCTTGCGTTCACATCCGATCGCGTGAGCTACAGCGCCGGCCAAATCCTTTTCCGGCAGGGCGACGAGGGAGACGCCGCCTATGTCATTCTTTCAGGCAGCGCGGATATTCTGGTCGATTCCGACAGCGGACCGATAAAAGTTGCCGAACTGGTGCCAAATTCGATTGTTGGCGAGATCGCCATATTGTGCAACAGCTCCCGCACGGCCACCGTCAGAGCCGCAAGTCCGGTGGAAGCCTTGAGAATCCGCAAGGATCATTTCCTGAGGCTTATGAAGGAGTTCCCGGAAATGACCATCGAGATGGTGCGGGTTCTTGCCGATCGCCTAAGCCATACGACCGCGGATCTGATCGACGCACGAAGCGCCAAATAACGAATGACCTTGCGCTTAATCCTCGCCGTCGTGATGGCACTGGCTACCATAGGCGACTGGACTGCGAAGGGGTAGCATGGACGACGACGTTTTCCTGGTCAGGTTTTGGGGCGTGCGCGGCAGCATTTCGGTATCGGGGCCAGAATTCTCTCGCTATGGCGGCAACACAATCTGCATTGAGATGCGATGCGGTAAGCATACGCTTCTGTTCGACGCGGGCTCTGGCCTACGGCCTGCCGGCTGGGCGCTTCAGGCGTCGGGCGTGACCGATTTCGACCTGTTTTTCACCCATTGCCATTACGATCACATCATCGGGCTGCCGGCTTTCAAGCCGATCTATGACCGGAGCGTCAAGGTCAGGCTCTGGTCCGGGCATCTTGCAGGACGCATGACGACCCGGCAGATGGTCGATGAGTTCATGCGGCCGCCATGGTTTCCGGTGAAACTCGATATCTGCAAGGCAAGCATCGACTGTCGCGATTTCGTATCCGGAGACGTGCTTCGGCCGCGCGAAGGGGTGGTGGTCCGAACCGGCAGTCTTAACCATCCGGGCGGCTGCGTAGGCTATCGGGTCGAATGGGGCGGCCGCGTCGTCGCGGTGATCACAGACACTGAGCACGAGCCGGACAAACTCGATCAGACGGTGCTCGGCCTGATCCAAGATGCCGACCTCGTCATTTACGATTGCGCCTACACCGAGGAGGAAATGGAACGCCGCCGCGGTAACGGACACTCGACATGGCAACAGGGCGTCAAGCTCTGTGAGGCGGCCGGTGCGCGGGAGCTTGCGCTGTTTCACCACGATCCGACACGCACCGACGAGGAACTGGACGAGATCGAGAAACTGGCCAAGGACAGGTTTGCCGGCGCTTTTGCCGCGCGGGATGGCCAGACGGTCAAATTTCCAGTCTCATTGCACAAAAAGCGCTGAGCTATTTTCCTCTCTTTGTTTGAGCATGATCTTATCCGAAAACCGGATTCCACTTTTTGCGGGATCATGCTCCCGCGGCGCTGCGCCCGATCAATGTCCTGATCGAAAGCCATGCGCAGGCTTCAGTCCGTGCGGTGACTGTGAACAGCCGTTCGAGGAAAAGCCAGGCCAATTCATCATGTACGAGATGGTGGGTGAGCAGGCCGACCGGTTCGCCGCCGTCGAATGCATGTTGCAATTGCGCGATGATAGCCTGAACCAATAGGCCATGATCGCGGCAGCCGCGCGTGCCGTGCCAATCCATGATGTCGACATTGCTGTTGATGACCGCCAGTGAAGCCGGCTTCGGCGGCCCAAAGACCGACAATGCCGAAAATCCTATCGATCCAAGGTCGGATACCAAGCCGGCGTCGATCCTGTTCCAGGGTGGCACCAGCATCGGAACGGCACGTGCGCCGTGCAGGCCGGTTACGTGCGACAGCCCGCGAGCCAGTTCATCGAGCACCGCCTCGCGTGGCCGATGCGCGCCGAGCTCCTGCTTTTTCTGGTCCTCGGGCGCATGATTTCGGTGCGCCCAGCCATGGATGGCGATCGTGGCATGCGGCGCCTCTTCAAGCCGGACCACAAGCTTCTCGTCGGTCTGGGCCGGAATGACGGCCAGAGTGACCGGAACCGCGAATTGACCGGTGAGGTCGAGCAGCCGATCAAGCGCAGGCGTCGGATCCACGGCGTCGTCGTCGCGCAGCCAGAACTCTGCCTTGCGGCCCGCCCTTTGCCGGCGCACCAGCTCTTCCACCAGGGGCTGCCAGATCTGATCGGATGTCATGAAGCCGATATCTTCGAAATAAGTTCGGCCAGACGCGCTGCTGCACCGTCGAGGGACCGCTCCTCGAGGACGAAACGTCTGGCTTCCGCGGCCATGATGATTCTTTCGTCGTTATGGGCCAGAAGCCTTGCAATGGCGGAAGCGAAGGCCGCCACATCGCCCGGCGGGGTGAGAAACCCGGTCTGGCCATCCCGCACGACCTCCGGCACGCCGGCAATGTCCTGAGCCACCACCGGAAGGCCGGCGGCCTGTGCTTCAAGATAGGCAACGCCATAGGCCTCGCCGTAACCCGGCCAGAGGTAAATTCCCCCACGGTAGAGGACATCGGGCACGGCGGCTGGCTCAATCGCACCAAGCCATTCGATACGGTCGGCGGGCAAGCCGGCGAATTGCGCTCTGACCTCATCACGGGCAGGCCCGTCACCGACGACCGACATGGTCCAGGGCAGGTGGCCAATCCGACCGAGCGCTTGCGCCAGCATGCGATAGCTTTCGACTTTGTCGCCCGAGCGCATCATGGCGACGGTAACGAGACGCGTCGGACAACCCCGTACCGGCAATTCCTGGAATACCGATGTGTCGATGAAGGGCGAAAGCATACCGAGAGCGGCGTCGGGAATGGCATTCGTCAGCCCCTGACGATCCCTTTGTGTGAAGCAGATGTTCAGCGCCGCCTGTTTGATGGCTCGCGCCACCAACGCCTGGCTATCGGCCCACAAGCCGGTGTTGCGCCGCCTGGAATAGGAGGCTTCCGCTGTCACATAGGGGACAGCAAAGGCCGACGCCAGCTCGGGTCCGATCAGGTCGGGCGCCTTGTAGTAGGGATGATAGGAGAACCAGAGATCGGGCTTGCCGTCACGATCCCAAAGCTTGGTTAGCCGCGCGGCCTCCCCTCGGACCTCGATCTTGAGCGCATCGAAACTTTCCGGCTCCGGCCGGCGTAGATAGATGCGCAACTCGGATGCCAGTTCGACGCTATGCCCGCCATGCTCCAGCGCCTTGACCAGCATCCGTGCCATCTGGCGGTCGCCGGAGACAACGGGATGATTGGGCGACTTCAGCGGCGCGTAGAAGGCAATTCGCATCGCGCGATCCTATCATCGCAAAGCCTGCGCAAGTCAATTTCGACGCGTGATCGACTTCACCTTCAAGTGCTGGGATGTGCTATCTGATGCTCATGGAAACAGCTGTCGCGTCCGACCCGTTTGTCGCTTCTTTGCCGGTCTTCGCAAAGTTCGAAAGCGTTGCCGATATCGATAATTATCGGCCTCTCCCCGATGGCTGGGCGCTGGCCACCGCCGACATCGTCGGCTCGACCAAGGCGATCGGGGCCGGGCGCTATAAAACCGTCAATATGGCCGGCGCCAGCGTCATTTCGGCGCTGCTCAATGCGCTGGGTCGGCAAGATCTTCCCTATGTCTTCGGCGGCGACGGCGCACTCGTGGCGTTTCCCGGCTCGGCGCTGGAGATCGCCCGTAACGCGCTGGCGGCTGTCCAGAGATGGGTGGCGGACGAACTGGACCTGACCTTGCGAGCGGCAATCGTGCCGATAAAGGATATAAGAGCGCAAGGCCTCGACGTTCGCGTGGCGAGGTTCCAGGCCTCCGAAGCGGCCTTCTATGCCATGTTCGCCGGCGGTGGCGGCAGTTGGGCGGAAGCCGAGATGAAAGCGGGGCGCTACCGCATCGATCCTGCGCCGGCCGGCGCGCGGCCGGATCTGACCGGCCTCTCCTGCCGCTGGAACCCGATCGAAGCCCGGCACGGCGAAATTGTCTCGATCATAGCCATACCGGGGGCTTCGCGAGACTTGCGCGGTTTTCAGTTTCTGGCTTCCGACATCATCGCCCTTGCCGGCAGGCAGGAACGCGATGGCCACCCGGTGCCGGTAGACGGGCCGGCCTACAGTCTTCTGCCCGCCGGCCTCGATGTCGAGGCGCGGGCCACGGCGCCGCCAGGGCGGCGGTGGCTGGCGAAGCTCTGGGTGATGTTCCTGATGACGCTTACGGCCGTCACCGATAGATTTGGCTGGACGATCGGCCGTTTCGATCCGAAGGTCTATAAACGCGAGGTGGCCAGCAATTCGGATTTCCGGAAGTTCGACGACGGCTTGAAGATGACCATCGACGTTGAAGCGGATGTGTTGCAACGGATCGAGAGCCGGCTGAAACAGGCGGAAGAAGCGGGCATCTGCAACTATGGCCTGCACCGCCAGAAATCGGCCTTGATGACATGCCTCGTCATCTCGCCGCTGCAGCCCGATCACGTTCATTTCATCGATGGCGCCGACGGCGGCTATGCGATGGCTGCCGCAAGCCTGAAGGCGAAGGCGCCGGTCCGATGACGGCTTACAGAAATCGATTGAGGATTTCGATGCTGTCGTCGTTGCAACCGACCACGACGCGATCGACTGTCAGGCGATCGCTGATCACGCTCTTCTGATCGTCGACACACGCAATGTTTTTGGCCGCCTCGGACTAGCCCGAGAGACGGTAGTGAAGGCCTGACGGCGTCTAAGCCGGCCAATTTTTCGCCCGATGTCAGGATCGTGGTTGCACTCCGCCGGCTGCCTCGCCACATAATGTTGCAGGTGATAGATGCAGTTTACGCCTGCTTCCTTCCTGCAAGGACAGTCATTCTGGACATTCTTCGACGGCTTTTGCCAGCGAAGCCAGCTTCATTGACTTCGAGGGCGTGGCAAAATCAAAGGAGATGGCTCGTCTTCGACGGGTTTCGAGATAGCATGAGCACAGCGCAAGCAGAAATTTCCACCATTCTCATGGATAAGGTTGCCGATTGGCTGACCCAATCGGCGCTGGCGGGCAACGACCTGGAAACATTGGTAAAGGGCTTTTGTGAGCGGCTGGCTGCTGCCGGCCTGCCGCTGAAGCGGGTGCATTTGAGCTTTTCGATGCTTCATCCGCTTTATGACGCGCTTGGCTTCACCTGGCTTCGCGGCCAGGGCCTGGAAGTGGAAGGCTTCCGCAGTGAGAACGGCGTTCATTCTGACAGATTCCTGACCAGCCCATACTACCATCTGCTCAGCAACAAGCTCGACCATCTGCGGCGCCGGCTCGACCCGTCGGTGCGGTCAGAGTTTCCTGTTTTCGATGACCTCAGGCTTATGGGCGTCACCGATTACATGGCTTTCGTCCATCCTTTCAACGGCGATACCAGTCAGGGCATGATGGGGTCCTGGTCGACCGACAGTGCTTCAGGCTTCAGCGACAGCATGATTTCGGCGCTGCTGCGCATCCAGAACCATCTCGCTATCGCAACCAAGATGGCGGTGCTCACCAAGCTCGCGGACAACATGATGACCACTTATCTCGGCGGCGACGCCGGCAGGCGCGTGCTGGACGGTCAGATCAAGCGCGGCGAGGGCGACACAATCCGGGCCGCGCTGGTCATGGGCGATATGCGCGGGTCGACAAGGCTTGCCGAAACCTCCGGCCGCGAAATCTATATCGATACGCTGAACCAGTTTTTCGACGCCGTTGCTGCACCCTTCAATCGCAGAGGCGGGCAGATCATGAGTTTCATAGGAGATGGCTTCATTGCCGTCTACCCCTGCGAAAGGCACCGCTCGCAGTCCGAGATCGCCTGCCAGGCTGCTCTTGCAGCAGCCCACAAGGCCACCGCGCGCATGATTGACCTCAATCTGCGCAGAAAGGAGCAGGGGTTGGGCGACATAAACTTTGGCATCGGCTTGCATGTCGGCAATGTGATGTTCGGCAATGTCGGGCTTACCGACCGGCTCACATTCTCTGTCTTCGGCTCGGCTGTAAACGAGGTCCAGCGCCTCCAGACCCTGACCAAGAAATATCCGCACAGCGTTCTCGCCAGCAAGGACTTCGCCGGCTATTGCGGCGCCAACAGCTGGCTGACGCTTGGCAAGGAGGAACTGGCGGGAATCAAGCAGAAGCTGACGGTGCTTTCACCCGATCTGTCGGGTGCTCTCGCACTCGAAGAAGACGCTGCGCTGGAGCCGATTTACGACCGCATATCGGACGCCGAGCAGGTCATGCTGCTTCATCGCGATGCCGCGCGGCTGTTGGCGGGCGACCGGAGGAAGCTCCAGTAACCACCACGATCTGATCCGAATGCCTTTGGTATGCAGTCCGGTCGCCGGTTCCGCCAGCGAACTGGCGACCGTTTCGAATCCAAGTTGCTCTAGGCTGGCAATTCGCTAGTCTCACTTTCTGGGCCTGCCGCCCGGCAGGCGGCAAGAGTGGGCTGGTGTGAGAATGAATTCGGGCGTTGATCTGCTGCGGATCGAGGATGTTGGCATCTCTTTTGCCATTGTCGGGGGACCGTTGCATGCCGTCAGGCGGGCAAATCTTCGCGTCCTGCCCGGCAAGGTTACCGCGCTTGTGGGCGAGTCCGGTTCCGGAAAATCGGTTCTCAGCCAGGCAGTGATGGGCATTTTGCCGAAGACAGCCCATGTTCGCGGCCGTATCCTGTTTTCCGATCCTGAAAGGCCCGGCACGACGCAGGATATCCTGCAGATGCCGCGTGACGGACCCGAAATCCGGGCGTTGAGAGGCAGCCGCATCGGTAAGATCTTTCAGGAGCCGATGACATCGCTGTCGCCGCTGCACACGATCGGCAACCAGGTCAGCGAATCCCTGCAGATTCATACGCCCATGGCCCGGGCGGAGCGCAAGACGCGGACCGAGGAAATGCTCAGCCTTGTCGGCTTTCCCAATCCCAAGCGCGCCTATGACATGTATCCCTTTGAACTTTCGGGAGGATTGCGTCAACGCGCCATGATCGCCATGGCGCTTATCTGTCGGCCGGCCTTGCTGATCGCCGACGAGCCGACGACGGCGTTGGACGTCACCATCCAGGCGCAAATCCTGCAATTGCTGCGCGGACTTCAGACCAAGCTGAACATGGCGATGCTGCTGATCACGCACGACCTCGGCGTGGTCGCCAATGTCGCCGACGAGGTGGTGGTCATGTACCATGGCGAGATCATGGAAATGGGACCTGTCGAGGCGATATTCCGCCGGCCAGGTCACCCTTACCTGAAGGGCCTGATGGCAGCCGTTCCGCATTTCGACCTGAAGCCCGGTGAAAGGCTAAAGGCACTCCGCGAGGTGCCGGTGAATGCCGGGAACCTGCTCGGCAAGCAGACGGCGCCGGCATCGAAGGGGCCCGACGACATCCTGTTGTCGGTCAGAGATCTGAAAAAGACCTTCACCACTCGCAAGTCCGGATGGTTCGGCGGGGGTCATCAAACCTCCGTTCGCGCCGTGGACGGCGTGAGCTTCGATATCAGGCGGGGTGAGTGCCTGGGTCTGGTCGGCGAAAGCGGCTGCGGCAAAACCACCGTCAGCAAGATCCTCATGCGGGCTGTCACCCCCAGCGGCGGCTCTGTGACCTTCAACGGCCGCGATGCACCGATCGACGTCTTGGAAGCCGAGGGAGACGCCCTGCGCATGCTGCGCGCGAAAATCCAGATGGTCTTCCAGGATCCGGTTTCGTCGCTTTCACCTCGCATGACGGTAGAGAACATCTTGAGCGAGCCGCTGGAAATCCATCAACGTGGCAATGCCGCGTCCCGACTCGCCACGGTCAAGAGCCTGATGCAGGCAATCGGGCTCGATCCGCGCTTCATCAAGCGTTATCCGCACAGTTTCTCCGGCGGGCAGCGTCAGCGTATCGGCATCGCGCGTGCGTTGGCGCTGGGGCCTGAACTCCTGATCTGCGACGAGCCGGTTTCGGCGCTCGATGTTTCTGTCCAGGCGCAGATCCTGAACCTTCTGAAGGACCTGCAGAAGGAACTGGGCCTGACCTATCTGTTCATATCCCACAATCTGGCGGTGGTGGACTACATGGCAGACCGCATCGCGGTGATGTGCGGCGGGCGTATCGTCGAGCTTGCGCCGCGCGAAATTCTGCTCAGGAAACCGATCCACCCCTACACGCGCTCACTCGTCGCCTCGGTACCTTTCCCCGATCTCGACAGGCCGATGGATTTCAAGACGCTGAAGCTCGGCGGCGCTTCCGACACCAGTGCATGGGGACCGCAATTCCGCGACGAGAGCGATGAGGATATGCTGTCGCCGCTCGATCTTGGCGGCGGCCACCTCGTGCTGGCCCGGCGTTCGGCCGATGTCAGCGAGCTACGCCGTTGATTAGCCGGCGCACCATCCTTGGCCTCATGGGTTCGGCATTGCTGCCGGGCACGTTGCGCGCCGCCGATCTGGAGCCGGAATTTCTTCAGCCGCAGCTGAAGGCCAAGGCGCTACCGGCACTCACTGAGCGCCTGCCCAAGAGCCCGCGCGCGTTGAATCTCGCTGCGATGGGCCGGCAGCCCGGCCAGTATGGCGGCACGCTGCGAACGATCATCGGTAGCCAGAAAGATATCCGGATGATGACGATCTACGGCTATTCTCGCCTGGTTGGCTATGACGAAAAGCTCAACTTGCAGCCCGACATTCTCGAGAGTTACGCCGTAGCGGATGATCGCGTCTTCACTTTCAAGATACGGGAAGGGCACAAATGGTCTGACGGCAGCCTGCTGACGCCGGAGGATTTTCGCTATTGCTGGGAAGATGTCTGGCTGAACGATGAGCTTTCGCAAGGCGGGCTCGCCACGGCCCTGCTGGCGGACGGCAAGCCGCCACGCTTCGAGATCGTCGATCCGTTGACGGTCCGCTATAGTTGGGATGCGCCCAATCCTGACTTCCTGCCCAAGCTCGCTGCTGCTTCGCCGCTATCGCTTGTTCTGCCGGCCGCCTATCTCAAGCAGTTCCACAAGAAATACCAGGATGCATTCCGGCTCGCCGGCCTGATGAAGGAGAACCGGGCCAAGAAATGGACGCTCCTGCATATCCGCATGTCACGGCAATATCGCCCGGAAAACCCGGATCTGCCGACGCTCGATCCCTGGCAGAACCGGACCAAGCCGCCGGCCGAGCAGTTCGTCTTCGAGCGCAACCCGTTCTTTCATCGAATAGACGAGAATGGCCGGCAACTGCCCTATGTTGACCGGATTGTCATGAATGTCAGCTCGTCGGCGATCATTTCCGCCAAGACCGGTGCCGGCGAGAGTGACCTGCAAGGCATGGGAATTGACTTCGCCGACTACGCCTTCCTGAAGGATGCGGAGAAGCGCTACCCGGTGAAGATGCATCTGTGGAAACGCACCCAGGGTTCGCGGCTGGCGCTGCTGCCCAATCTGAATTGTGCCGACCAGGTGTGGCGTGGCCTTTTGCGTGACGTGCGCGTGCGCCGCGCACTTTCGCTCGCTGTGGACAGGCGCGAGATCAATATGGCTGTGTTCTACGGATTGGCGCAGGAAAGTGCCGATACGGTCCTGCCGGAGAGCCCGCTCTACCGGCCGGAATTCGCGAAAGCCTGGGTCGCCCATGATCCCGACCAGGCCAATGCCCTGCTCGACGAGGCCGGGCTCCAGGCGCGTGACGATGACGGCCTGCGGATACTTGCCGATGGACGCCCGGCGCAGATCATCGTGGAAACGGCCGGCGAAAGCACACTGGAAACCGACGCGCTCGAACTCATCACCGATCACTGGCGCAAGATCGGCATCGCCCTGTTCATCCGGACTTCGCAGCGCGACATCTTCCGCAGCCGGGCGCTTGGCGGCCAGATCATGATGTCGATGTGGTCGGGCATCGACAATGGCGTGCCGACCGCCGACATGAACCCGAGCCAGCTGGCCCCCACCATCGACGACCAACTGCAATGGCCGCTCTGGGGTGCTCACTACTTGTCGCATGGCAAGATGGGTGAGGCGCCCGATCTTCCCGAAGTGGTCGAGCTGATGGCCTTGCTCAAGCGCTGGAACGCATCGACCGAAGCGACTGAGCGTGCCGAAATCTGGAATTCGATGCTGTCGATCTACACCGATCAGGTGTTTTCGATCGGCACGGTGAACGGAACGCATCAGCCGGTTCTGGCGTCCTCGCGGCTGCGCAATCTGCCTGACAAGGCGCTCTACGGCTTCGACCCGACTGCTTATTTCGGTGTCTACATGCCGGATACATTCTGGCTTGGAGACTCCTGAGCGTGCTTCGATATATTGTCTGGCGCATCACTGTGATGGTTCCAACGCTGCTGGTCATATCGGCGCTGGTGTTCACCATCATCGAACTTCCCCCAGGCGACTATTTCGACAGCTATGTCGCCGAGCTTCGGGCTCAGGGCGAAGGGGTGGATTCCGATCGCATCGAGATGATGCGCAAGGAGTATGGTTTCGACAAGCCGCCGATCATTCGCTACTTCTACTGGGTCGGCGGGATGCTGCGTGGCGATTTCGGCTATTCCTTCGAATATGAGCTGCCGGTTCGCGACGTCGTCGGGGACCGGATGTGGCTGACCGTGCTGGTTTCGTTCGTGACAATCATCTTCACCTGGCTCATCGCCTTTCCGATCGGCATATACTCCGCAACGCGCCAATACAGCTGGGGCGACTACGGCCTGACTTTCCTCGGCCTTCTCGGCCTTGCCATTCCGAACTTCATGCTGGCGCTGATCCTGATGTATTTCGCCAACATCTGGTTCGGCACGTCCATCGGCCATCTCATGGACCCGCAATATCTCGCCGAGCCGATGAGCTGGGCCAAGGCGAAGTCGATCCTCGCCCATCTCTGGATCCCGGTCTTGATCATCGGCACCGGCGGCACGGCAAGCATGATCCGGCGGCTGCGCGCCAATCTGCTCGATGAACTTCACAAGCAATATGTCGTGACCGCGCGCGCCAAAGGCCTTCATCCCTTCAGGGCCCTGGTCAAATATCCGCTGCGCATGGCGCTCAATTTCTTCATTTCCGACATCGGCTCTATCCTGCCGGCCATCATCTCAGGCGCCGAAATCACGGCGATCGTGCTGTCTTTGGAAACGACCGGGCCGATGCTGATCAAGGCGCTGCAAAGCCAGGACATGTATCTGGCAGGGTCGTTCCTGATGTTCCTCGCCTTCCTGACGGTCATCGGCGTCCTGATTTCCGACCTGGCGCTAGCGCTGCTTGATCCACGAATTCGTTTGCAGGGCGGCAGCACCAAATGAAGACGGATTCGCCGCTGCCCACTCCGGGTGCTCCACTGCAACACTACATTTCCAGCGCGCCCTTCGACCTGCAGTCGGTCGAGGCGATGACGCCGGAGCAGTCGAAGGTCTTCCAGGCGTCGCAGTTGCGGCTGATGTGGTGGAAATTCCGCAAGCACCGGCTTGCCCTTGTATCGGGCATGTTCCTGGCGGTGCTTTATTTCGGGATACTGATCTGCGAGTTCCTAGCGCCCTACAATCTGCACACGCGCAACATGGACTACATCTATTCGCCGCCGCAGCGGGTGCACCTGTTCCACGACGGCCAGTTCGTCGGGCCGTTCGTCTATGGCCGCCAGATGAAGTTGGACATGGACACGCTCAAGCGAAACTACATCGAGAACCAGAATGACGTTCAGCGGCTCCGTTTCTTCTGCAAGGGCGACAGTTACCGGTTCTGGGGCCTGATCGAAGGTGACAGGCATTTTGTCTGCCCTGCCGAAAACGGCCAGCTCTTCCTGGCCGGCACCGACAGGCTGGGGCGCGATGTGCTCTCGCGCATCATCTATGGCGCACGCATTTCACTGACGATCGGCCTCGTCGGCATCAGTTTCAGCTTCCTGCTCGGCATCGTGATCGGCGGACTGGCAGGTTACCACGGCGGTATCTTCGACCTCATCGTTCAACGGATAATCGAAGTTCTGCAATCGATTCCCAGCATTCCGCTATGGCTGGCTCTGGCGGCGATCATGCCGATAACTTGGAGTCCGATCCTGATCTATTTCGGCATCACCGTCATACTCGGGCTACTCGACTGGACCGGACTGGCGCGGGCCGTGCGCTCAAAGCTTCTGGCCTTGCGCGAGGAGGACTACGTTCTGGCCGCGCAATTGATGGGCGCCAGGAGCAGCCGCATCATCGGGCGGCACCTCATTCCCGGCTTCATGTCGCATCTGATCGCGACGGCGACGATCTCCATACCCGGCATGATCCTGGGCGAGACGGCGCTGAGCTTCCTCGGGCTCGGCCTGAGGGCGCCAATAACCAGCTGGGGCATCCTGCTCACCGAGGCGCGCAGCGTCAGCGTGATCGCGTTCTATCCATGGCTGCTTTTGCCGATGCTTCCCGTCATTCTCGTCATCATGGCGTTCAACTTCCTCGGCGACGGCTTGCGGGACGCCGCAGATCCCTACAAGTGAGATCGCTATTTTGCCGCGCGCCGTGTCGTCGACTTCACCCGGCATGACCCTTGTCGGCGGCCTGTTCCGTCATTGCGATGTTCATCGTTCGCCTCTATATGCGGCAAGCCTCGATCGGGGTTTCTGGTTCAGGACATACAATCGCATATGAGCCGCCTCGACAGTTTCATCCGCAGGATGACCGCACAGCGCGACATTCTCGATCATGTCTGCGCCGAGGTGGCGAAGATGGAGGGGCCCGTGATCGAGCTCGGCCTCGGCAATGGCCGGACGTTTCACCATCTGCGCGAGCGCCTGCCCGGACGCCGGATCGTGGCGTTCGACCGCGCACTTGCCGCACACGCCAGCTCAATTCCCGAAGCTGAAAACCTCGTGCTCGGCGAAATACGCGAGACGGCGGAGAGGTTCATTGGCATCGACGCCGCTCTTGTTCATGCCGACATCGGCACCGGCTATGAAGATCGCGATGCAGTGACCTCTGCCTGGCTTCCCGATCTGATCGCGCGCCTGCTTCGCGTCGGCGGCATCGCGGTCAGCGGCACGCCGCTTGATCACCCGCAGTTGCAACGCCTCGCGCCGCCGCCTTCGGTGCCCGCCGATCGTTATTTTATTTCCAGGCGCGTGTGAGCGGCATCTTCAGGCGCGTGTGAGCGGCCGAGACCACCCCAATCTTCAGGGGCCAAATCGTCAGGGCCCCAATCGTCAGGGGATCGTATAGACTGCTATCTCCCGCTCAATGCCGCGCAGCGAGACTTCGTGGGGCACGGGCGTCAGCGCGTTCCTGCGCAACAGATCGGCGGTGAGATTGTCGTCGACCACCGCACGCGTGGCGAAGATCGCCTGTGCGTTGGCAAGGTTCTGGACCCGCGAAGCAATGTTGACCGTCTGGCCGAAATAGTCCTGTCGCTCGTTCATGGACACGGCGATGCAGGGGCCGGCATGGACTCCGATCTTGAGCAGCAGATCCTCGCGCCCGCTCTTGTCATTGAGCGCACGCATGGCATCGCGCATCCTGAGGGCCGCAGCAATCGCACGATCAGGCGTGGCGAAGGTCGCCATCACCGCATCACCGATCGTCTTCACCACCGCGCCTGCCTCCGCCGCGACGATCTCGTGCAGAACCTGGAAATGCTCACGCACGAGATCGAAGGCTGAAAGATCGCCCACCCGCTCGTATAGCGCGGTCGATCCGCGCAGGTCGGTGAACAGGAAGGTCAGGCTGGTGATCTTCAGGCGCTGGTTGATGTCGAGCGTATCCGCGCGATAGAGATCGCGGAACGTCTGGTTGGTGAGCAGGCGCTTGGCGGTCAGGAACGGCCGGCGTTTGCCCAAGAAATCATGCAATGCCTGGCCGGCGATGAAGATCGTCGGCAGCACGCGGGTGTCGGTCCTGTTTTCCAGCGAAATGCGCAACGGGCCGGGTTGCATCTCCAGCGTCTGGTTCTGGACGTGGTCGCGGTCGAAGACCAGAGAGAGGCTTCGGCGCTCCTTTGTTGGTTCGCCCTTGCCGTCGATGAACTGCGCTGAATGCGTGACCGGCTCGAAGACGATGATGAATTCGGACGGAAGCTGTATCTGCAGAACCGCCTTTTCACCGGGCGCAAGCTCGATATCCTCCAGCGAGAACGCTTCCATCTTTTTCGCGAAATCCTCTTCCGGCAGATCGACGCCGGACGCCCAGTAGATCTGGCGGAAATATTCCACCAACGGCAGTTCGTGCGGATTGTGGGCGGCAATCCTGCGCACGCGGGGACTGACGGTGAATGTCACCTCGACCATCTCGTCGAGGGTCGGCGGATAGCCCTCGGAGCACAGCGCGCAGGTGTATTCGTCCTTCTGCAGGGTTTTCAGCGTGGCGTTGGTGTCGAGCACGCCGCCACAGCCAGGGCACAGAACATTCCAGGAAATGTCGAAGATGCCCACCCGCGCCGCATGGAGAAAGGCGCCTATGGCGCGTTCCTCGTCGAGGCCATGCTTGCTGGCGAAAGCTGGCGCATTAATGCGGCAAAGTTCGCGGTCCTCGCCCTCCGCGATGGTTCTCTTGATCGCGTCGATTGCCTGTGGATCGACACCGGTCGATTGCCGCAGAAGCGAGAACAGATCCTGAGCTTCGTTCATCGTGCAGGCTCCGGAAAATGCCCCCGAGGCGTGTTGACCGGACCGGTCTGGTCCGAGTGCTTCATCTTACTTCGAAACGGACCGTACGGCCATTCGATGAACAAGCCTGGTGACAGTTCAATTGCCATTCGGCGGATTTTCACCGGCCGCAAGCGACACTATGATGGTCCATGGGGCATTCATCTTTGGGGCATTCATCTTTGGGGCTTTCTCCCATGTCGACATCCAACAACCCGCCATTTCCCGCGGCCCTGCGCCTTTTCTCGGCGGGGGTCATCATCGTCCTGATCGTCGGCGCCGGCCTGTTTTTCGCGCCTGTGCTGGTCAGGCCGCGCTGGCCCTGGGCCGTCACGCCGTTCAATGCCCGCTTCCTCGGCGGCTTCTACACCGCCGAAATGGTCGTGATGGCGGCGCTGCTGGTCTGGAATCGTTGGTCGCCCGGCAGGCTCGTGCTCGTCATGGCCTTCATCTTCACCGTCATCGTGTCGGTGGCCTCGTTCGTCAATCTCGGCTATTTCAACTTCGAGCGCAAAGCGCCCTGGCTCTGGTTTCTGGTCTATCTTGCTTCGGTCGCAGTATCCGGGCTGTTCCTGTGGCGAGCCAGGGCCCGTCCTTCAGCAAAAGGCGTGACCTTAAACCCCGCATGGCGCGCCTACATGCGGGTGGAATCCGCGATTCTCGGGCTCTACGGCGTCGGCCTCTTTCTTTTTCCCCTGACATTCGGCGGCTTCTGGCCATGGCCGATCGATGCCTTCCACGCTCAGGTCTACAGCGCCATCTTCCTCGCTGGTGCCGGCGGCACATATCTCGCCTGGAGAAGCGCGCCGCGCGAGGAACTGCTCGTGCTCGGCCTGGCGCAGTTTCTGGTTGGCCTGCTTGCCATCCTTGGCCTCGTCATCACGGACGCCGCGGTGCACCGGATCGACTGGACGGCGACCGGGACATTGTGCTGGCTCGTCCTTTTCGGTTGGATCGGCGTCAGCGGCGTCTTCAAACTCTACGCCGCCTCCGGGTATTTTAGCTCGCAATCGGCATAGGTTGCAGAGACGGCTGGATTTTCAGGTGACGTCCGGTGCATCGTGCCGGCCGATTGCCTTTGTCGGGAACGCCATGACCAGCACGACCTCGCCATCCTCCGAGAAAATCCAGCCGCAGCTCCGGGCCGTCCGGCCGAGCGATGCGGAGGCGCTTTGCGCAATCTTCAATATGCCGGGCTTCCGCTGGGGCACGCTCAGGATGCCCTTCGAGATGGTGGAGCAGGTGGAGCGGCGCATCGCCAAATCCGGCCAGGAAACCACCTGGATCGTTGCGGAGCTGGACGGCAAGGTCGTCGGCCATGGCAGCCTGGTCGTGCAGGGTTCGCCGCGCCGCTCGCATGCTGGCGAGATCAACATTGGGCTTGACGATGCCTTTGTCGGCAAGGGCATTGGCTCTGCCATACTTGGCGCGCTGCTTGACGTGGCCGACAATTGGCGGGCCCTGAAGCGGGTCGAATTGACCGTCTATGCCGACAACGAACCGGCCGTCCGTCTCTACACAAGCCACGGCTTCGAGGTCGAAGGCCGGCATGTGAAGGCAGGTTTTACCGACGGGCAGTACCACGACCTCCTGAGCATGGCCCGGCTGCGGTTCTGATGACCGCCGTCTTTGACCCAACTACTAGGCCTCCGGTGGAAATTCTGACCGCGCTGTCGATGCTCTGCCCGGAAGTCGTGCGTGACATCGAGCAGCACTGGAACGCACCGGTTTCCGATTACGCCCGCCATCTGTGGCGGCCGGTGGCAAGGCCTGCATCGGGCCCGGCGATCGCTGCCCGCTCGATCCTGCGCGAAGTCCTGCATCAGCGCCTTGGTGTGATCATGCAGCCTGAAGAGATCGACAAGGCCCTCGAAGAATTCGAGCACAGGCCGGTGATTCAGTCCGGCCTGCATTGCCTGCTTCTGATGGACCGGATCACCTTCGATGCCCTCCTGCTTGCCTGGCTCGGCGCGGTCGAAAACGGGCTGTCGGCCTTCATCTGCTTCATGGGAACGACGATGACCATGGAGACGATTGGCCGGGAGGGGCCGGGATGGCTCGATGTCGGCGACGACAAGGTCAACCTGTTTGGCATGGGACGCCACAAACTGTGCCGAAAAAGCGCCTGCGCGGCCGGTCCCGTCACCCTGAACAAGCGCGCGCTCGAAGCGGTGGGCGACGAAACGGATGCCAGCCGCTGGCTGGGCATACTGCTTGCCAGCCAGGACAAGGTTTTTGGAACCGCCGCCGATGCGCTGACAGCCCTCAACGAGGCTCTGGTCGCCGATTGGGATCGCTCCGGCATGGCCCAGCCGGTTTTCATCGATGATCGGCTCGCCGCTTCTGTCGTGGCGCGGCATCTGGAACATGACGGCAGCCTTCTTTCCAGGCTGCTCCTTGAGCCAGCAAAGCGCGAGCGTCTCGAACGCGCCTTGCAAGAGGCCGCATCGAGCCCATTTGGCAGATTCCTGCCCAATGCCACGGCCCATTTCTGGGGCATCCGCGAGGAGCGCGTGCGCAAGCTCGTCCTCGAGAACGGGCAGCTGATCGAGCCTGACAGGCCGCATGGTCTTTCCATCCCGTTCGAGGGGCCGCATCTCAGGCAGGCGCTGCTGGACGGCGTCCTGCTGCCGAACTTGTTCCTGATGTTCCTCGTCCTTGCCATACTGCCGCGTGTGCGGGTTGTGGGCGGCCTGAGACAGATTGGTTATGTAGCGCTTTTCCACTCGATTCTGCTGGCTGTGCTGGATGAAAACGCGCCGGAAGAGCGCGATCTGGCTGCGGAGCTGCAGGTTCGGGAAAATGCCTGGGGCACCCGGGTCATCGATGAAAAGATCTCGGTCCGCGAGCAGCTTGCCGGCCTGCCGGACGGGGCGCTCTTCCCGGACCTGCTCCGGCAATACCGTTTGCGGACATTTGCCGAGACGACCGACGACCTGAAACTGGTTCGCGAAAACAGCCGATGGCGCAAGATCGGTCGGGCAGAGCTCAAGGCGACCTGAGCCTCACTTCAGGCCTTAGTGCGCAACCGCAAGCGGATGGCTCGCTGATATCCTCGAGCAGGACTTTCGACGCAAACGACAGCCACGCGGCCGCCGTTTCGGCCGTGCTCTGCGACCAGACCCACACTGGTCGCACGATGTCCATTTGCGCTGCCGCTTGCTGCTCGACGGCTATGGGTTCATCCTTGTGTGAATACCCGGCCGTGAAGTGCGAAGCGAGATCACGCCGTCACGGCCCCCTAGTGAGGTCTTGTTCGATGGACTGCTCGGGCTGCGGTTTCGAGGTTGAGGGCGGTTTCGCTTTCTGTCCGAGGTGTGGCAGGCGCCAGCCCGTCGCATGCGCCAGCTGCGGCTATTCCTGCGCACCTGATTTCGAGTTCTGTCCGAAATGTGGGGCAAGCGTCGGTGCGCCCGCAAAAGCCGTCGAACGGCCTGCTCCGACACCAAGCCGGACCATTGTGCCGCCTTCTCGAACTCCGTCGTTGCTTGCGAACATCGAAAGCGAAGATGGGCTGCATCCCGTCTCTGACGCCGATCGCCGGACGGTAACGGTCCTGTTCGCCGACCTTTGCGGCTTCACGACACTCAGCGAGCAGCTCGACCCCGAGGTCATGCAAGCGCTGCAGAACGAACTGTTCAAGGAATTGACGGCGGCCGTGCGAAACTTTGGTGGTTTCGTCGACAAATTCATCGGCGATGCATTGCTCGCTTTGTTCGGTGCGCCGGTCGCGCATGAAGACGATCCGGAACGCGCGCTTCGCGCCGCTCTCGACATGATCGCCCGGACGGCGCGGCTCGGCGAAAGCGCCCCCCACTCCGGCACGCCTCTGTTGCTCCACATCGGCATAAACACTGGTCCGGTCGTTACTGGCGGTTTGGGCATCGGCACCGCCAAATCCTATTCGGTGACCGGCGACACAGTGAATACGGCGCAACGCCTGCAATCGCTGGCCGCGCCGGGTGAGGTGCTGGTAGGCGAGCTCACTCACCGGCTGACCCGGCATGCCTTCGCTTTCGAGCCGCTGGGTGATGTCGTGCTTCGCGGCAAGGCTGGCAGTGTGCTCGTCCATCGGCTGGATGCACCGCTTGCGGCGCCGCGTGCAGCGCGCGGGCTCGAGGCGCTCGGCCTCAGCGCGCCGATGATAGGTCGTGGTGCGGAGCTCCACAGAATGCTGGCGAGCCTTGACCAGGCGTGCGGCGGCTCGGCCCAACTTGTCCGCCTCGTCGGAGAAGCCGGTATCGGGAAATCGCGGCTGGTGAAGGAGTTCGTCGCCCGCGTCGGCGACGAGGATCGTTTTCGCAACGTCGCCGTGCGGCAGGCCACGTGCTCACCGCTGGGCGAACAGTCATTTGGCGCCTTGGGCGCAGTGGTGCGCAGCGCTGCCGGAATGATGCAAAACGACAATGGGGACGAAATGCGGGGGAAGCTCGCAGGCTTGCTTACCGATCTCGGCCTGCAGGGTGAGGAGGCGAAGCGACTGATGCCTTTGCTCTACCATGTGCTTGGTCTTGGCGACCCCGATGCCACCTTGCAGCATGTCGAGCCCGAGCAGCTGCGGCGGCAAATTCTCTACGCAGTCCGCACTATCATCGAACGGCGGCTTGCGTTGTCGCCGCTGTTGATTGTCGTCGAAGACCTGCACTGGGCCGACGCCGTGTCGCTCGAGGCACTACGTTTCGTGATGGACAGGTTGGAACGCACGAGGTTGATGGTGCTGGTCACGCATCGTCCGGCGCCGGACAACGGCCAGCTCGACTCAAGTCGGGTCAGTCACACGGCGCTCAGGCTTTCGCCGCTCAACAATGATGACGGACGCAGCCTGCTGGCGGCGCTTTTCGGCGAGAGCTGGGTAAATTCCGCAGGAGGGCTTCTCGACCAGATCCTCGAGCGCGCGGGCGGCAACCCCCTTTTTGTAGAGGAGATCGTTCGCGGCCTTATCGATCGCGGTGTACTGATGCGCGAGGGCCCGCGATGGCGGACTGTGGCAGGCGAAGCGGCAACCGGCATTCCCGCCACTATCCAGGCAATGCTGCTTGCTCGCGTCGACCGGCTGCCGCAAGAGGTGCGCCGGTTGGCCCAGGAAGCCGCGGTAATCGGCCCGCGCTTCGATGCCACACTTCTGAAAACCGTGACGTCCGACCCCGGCCGCCTGGAAGCCGGCTGCGAACTGCTTTGCGACGCGGAAATCATCGAGGAAGTTGCCGGATCAGGCTCGGTCTCGTCGCAAAGTTACCGCTTTACGCAAACTTTGCTGCAGGACGTGATCTACCAGAACCTGCTCCTGCAACGCCGGACCGACATCCACGGGCGGGTCGGTGCTGCCTTGGAGCAACTGTGCGGCGACAAGCCGGAACGGCTCGAGGATTTGACCGTGCTCGGTCATCATTTCGCACAGAGCGCCTCGCGGGAGAGAGGCGCGCATTACCTGCAGGCGGCTGGCGATCGCGCTCGCATGATATATGCCAATGACGACGCCCTTCGTTTCTACGAGCGAGCACTGACTGCGTTGGGCGCGATCGGGCAAACACCGCTCAAACTGGCAATTCAAGAGCGCATTGCCGATTTAAGCGGCCCGGTAGGCCGTCGTGAGATCGCGCACAGCCACTACGAGGCGGTATTGCAGGCATACCGCGAGTCAGCCGATCGTGTCGCTTCGGCGCGCGTTTTGCGTAAGATCGGCCGGCTGCTTTGGGACGTCGGCAAGCGGGACGACGCAGAATCCCGCTATGCTGAAGCGGCAGCGCTCCTCGATGGAGCGGATGCCCCGGTCGAACAGGCGCATCTCTGGCAAGAACGTGGCCGACAGGCTTTCCGTAGCGGAGATCACGCTCTCGCGGCAAAATGGGCAGACGCGGCGCTGGATTGCGTAGGCACTCTGACAACGGAGCATGTCTCCGAGGTGGGACGTGATGCCACTCTTGTGACCGCCGAGGCGCTCAATACCAAGGCTGTGGCGCTGGCTCGGCTTGGGCGAGACCGTGAAGCCGTGCGTCAGGTTGAGCGTAGCATTGAATTGGCCGAAGCCGCCGGTCACCTGGGCGCGGCCTGCCGCGGCTACACCAATCTTGGCGTGCTTTACACGACCATCGATCCGGCAAAGGCGATGGAGGTCTGTCGGCGCGGTCTTGAAGTGGCGCGCCATATTGGTGACTTGGGATTCCAGGCGCGCCTCCTCGCCAATCTGGCGGTCGCTTGTTGTACCTTCACGGATCGCTGTCCAACGGAGGGCGTGCCTGCTGCCGAGAAGGCCATCGAGATCGACCGGGCGCTCGACCAGCGCGAGCACCTGCCGGTGCCGTTGATCGTGCTTGGGCAGATCCACCAGTGCAACGGCCGCCCGGAACTGGCGGTTGGCTTGTTCCACGAAGCACTGGACGTGGCCCGCGAAACGGGCGAGCCCCAACTGCTGTTTCCGTGCTATGATGGTCTTGCAACGCTTAATCTCGACCTCGACAATCTGGCCGAGGCCGAACGCTACTTTTCCATGGCGCAGGGTATATGCGCCCAGCACGGGCTCGACCCGGAAGCGCTTGTGGTGCTGCCTTTTCTCGACTAGCCGGGGCTGGAGGTTGGAAATGTCCGCGCGTATTGACTTGGTACCGCTTCAACCGGGCGACCGTGCGCCGAACGTGGTGCTCGACGCCATCACCCAGGAAGGCAAGATCGCGCTTGACGACTTTCGCGGACAAAAACCCGTGCTTGTCGGCCTGTTTCGAGGTCTGCATTGTGCGTTTTGCCGGCGCCATATCGCCGCCCAGGCGCGGCTTGATCCGGAGCTGCGCGAAAAGGGCGTGGGAAGCCTGACGGTGGTCAACACGCCGATCGAGCGGGCGCGTCTCTATTTCCGCTACCACCCGATGCCGAATCTGCTTGCGGCCTCCGACCCTGAACGCGCTTCACATCGTGCTTTTGGACTGCCCAATCTCGAATTCACCGAAAACGAGACGAACTGGCCGTACAAGGTCTCGATGGCAGTGGCAAAGGATATGCGGGTCGACGTACCAGGCGAGTTGCCCGGTCCAATGGATCCTTTTGCGGCCAGCGAATTCCTCGACAAGAGGGACCATTACGAAGTGACCGAGGCCGACGAGCAGATGATGGCAACGGGACACGGACAATTGGTCGGTCAGTTCCTACTCGACCGGCAGGGGATCGTCCGCTGGAGCTTCACGGAGGTTCCGGAGGGTGGGCGATACATGTTCGGAGGGCCGAGCCCGCAGGAGCTGATGTCGGCCGTGTCCCAAGTCGCCCAATAGAAAAGTTCACCGCTCTTCGAGCACGGCCTCTACAATGGCAACAAAGTCATTGAGCGAGCGATCTCCGCGAATCTCGATGCGCGGAAGGTCGATGGGTTCGCAATCGAGGTCCGCCGGCCCGTGTCTGCCACCGAAGCCGGTCCGATAGCCGCATTCCTTGGCCAAACGGCCAAGCCTTCGGTCGGTGACGGAGAAGGGTGCCGCGAACGCCGTGGTTGGCCGACCGGTCCACCGTTCGATGAACATACGGGAGCGCAGGAGCTCGGCGGCCAGGTCAGAGCTTGCCAGACCATCGATGGCGCGATGCGTCGCCAGGTGGCTTCCGAAGAACGCACCCTCGCCGGCGAGGCGTCGCACCGTCCGGGCGTCCATAAGCGGCGTCGGCGGACCGCTGTCGGCGTCCCACTGCGCACTTTCACCCACCAAGTCCGTCACCAGGAACACTTCCGCGGTCAGGTCGTTGGCGCGCAAGGTCGGCCAGGCATGGTCGGCAAAGTTCTGGAAGCCGTCATCGAAGGTGATGAGCACCGGGCGGCCAACGAAAGGCTGGCGGTTGACGATGGACCCTTCCAGCTGCTCGGACGAAATCGCGTGAAAGCCATTGGCGCGCAGCCATGCCATCTGGCTGCCGAACAAGGCGGGTGTGCACCGAAAACGGGCGAGCGCGGCCGGACCGTCTTCGGCAATGCTGTGATACATGAGGACAGGAATACGCTGCCGCCGCTCGCTGCGTGCAACGTCGCGGCGCAAGGCCCGTGCCCCGCCCCAGACGATTTTTCGCGCGACCCCGATTTCGATGCGCGCGCGGATTGGCACATGATCAATCATCGGTTCCGTCGCCACCTCGCCTGGCGACAGGCGGCGGAAGCGGTCTATGCGATAGAGCTCCGTCTGGATCGATTGATCGAGGACGAGGCCTTCGGTCGCTGCCAGCGTCTCCGCGATCGCTTGCGCACCGAATGTGTTCCAGTCGAAGCCCGTCCTCTCAGGATTGTCACGCAGCACGAATGCGTGTGCGCTGATGAAGCTGCCGCCAGGCGCCAACGCCTCAACGACTTTTTTGGCGAAGCGTTGCAACTCGGCGAGATCATCCAGGTAGTAGAGCACTTCCGAACAGAAGATCAGATCCATTTCACCCGGCAGCGTGTCCGCCATGAAATCCAGCACGCCGAACTCGACATTCGGCTGGTCGCTGCATCGCGCGCGCGCGCGCTCGACGGCTACGGCGGAGATGTCGGTTGCGGTCAAATGGCCCACACGCGGCGCCAGCTGCCGCGTGAAATGGCCCTCCGCGCAGGCCAGCTCAAGCGCCCGTCCGATGGGACCGGCAGGCAGAATTTCGAGCTGCCGCTCATATTTTTCCTGCTCATAGGACGAACCGTAGTTCCAGGGATCCTCGGTCGCGAAATAGCGATTCCAGAACGAGCTGCGATCATTGCCGCGCCCATCCGCGGCCGGTGAGCGGCGCGGCGCGGGAGGAGGCTCCGTAGCTTCGGCGCTCAACTGAACCAACTCCCGCGCCTCCGCGGCCAATCGCGCGAGTTTGCCGAAGTGGCTGTCCAGATCAGACCGGCGTTCCGCTGTGGACAACAATGCCTCGGCTGCAATGATATCTGACGTGTCGGCACCGTCGCCCTGTTGCGGTACAGGCGATCGCCCCGCAAGCCTTCCGGCACTGTCTACAAGCCGCTCAGCGGGCGCGACATTCTGAATCATTTCAATCCAATGACGCCTTGTCACTGTCCCGAGTGCGCCGAACTGCACGACAGCCTCGATCCGGCCATCCATCATCAGATAGGCATAAATTTGATCGATGCCTTCCGGGAGTTCGATCGAGGTTGGACTGCGGGCGTCGACGCGTATTCCAAGTGTCCGCGCCAGCCTGCGCGGCGCGGCAAGATCGTCGACGTCGAGAAGCATTTGCTCAATATGATACTGGACGCGGCGACCCGCGACGGGATTGTCCCAGACCTTGCCGAGTTCGACGATCAACCCGGTGAGGGCGCCGCCGAACCTGTCCCACCTGGCAGCCAATTGCGCCGGCGCCGACAGGCTTCCTACCATAAGGCCATCGAAAGCCACCTTGGCGACCTCACGCGCCCACTTGCGTCCTGCCGGCAGCGCGCGCATCGACTGCGGGTTGATCGACCGCGAGCCGCTGCCGCAATCCGAAGCGGCGTTCCACAACGCGAACCACGCGAGTGCTTCGGAAGCGCTGCCGCCATTCGCCTCGATCGCTCCATTGGCATGAGTCGGTGCCGGGTGCTTGACCCTGGGATCAGGAGAAAAGCCGCGGGCGATCACAATTTCCGCATCTGCCAGCATCCGCGTCGAATTGCGGGAGAGCGAGTTGGGGCTGACCCTATAGAAAGCGAGCGGCTCGTCGACCATCACCCAATTTTTGCCTAGACGTGCAAGACGCTGCCACAGATCCCAGTCCTCGCAGGTGCGCAGCGACACATCGAAACCGCCCAACTCGACAATTGTCTGCCGGTCGACCAGCAGCGTGTGAGTGCGAATTGCGCACCGGCGGGCGAATGTTTCGAAGGGCTGGATCGCAACCTCGGTTGCGATGCTCGACGGGGTGAGTTCGCCATCGGGCATCACGCGCCGAGAACCGCAATAGGCGGCCACCGCATCGGGCGCGGTTTTCAGCGCGGCCAGCATTTTCGCAAGGAAGCTGGCATCCACCCAATCATCCGCGTCCAGAAACATGAGCCAGTGGCCGCGCGCTGTCGAAATCCCGCTGTTTCGCGCACTGGCGGCACTAGACGCGCAAGAACTCAACGTCCGAAATCGGGCATCGTGCTCCACATAATCAGCGATGACCGCGGGGGTGCTGTCCGTGGAGGCGTCGTCAACGATGATCGCCTCCCAATCCACTATTTCCTGATCGAGAAGACAATCGAGTGCGCGTGCCAGCGTCACCTCCGCGTTGTGCGCAGGAACCACGATGGAAACCAAGGGATTATGCGCCACGCCGTCTTACCCACGCCTGAAGTATCCCGTGCACAACTGCAACCGCGTCACGCCGGAACAGGTGATTGATCATATAAGCGTCGACCCATTCGCACTACGAGCCTGGGATCCTAGTGCCAGTCCATAGAGCGGCCGGAGGCCTAGGCCGAGGTCGGAATGCCCTGCCCCGGCGGCCAAATAAACACCGCCAAGTACCCGGCGCAACGGTCTAGCTTGGAACGATGAAGTGTTGCACCACAACATCGGTTTCTTCAAGGTAGGAGCAACGACGGACATAGATGTCGTTGCTTGCCGATTTTGGCGGAAGGTTACAGCACGGATGCCACTCATGATTCGACGATTGGGAGCCAGGCCTCTGGCGCGCCCGGCACGACGTTTCGGAGATCTGGCTGCGATGTTTGTCCTGATTGCCAAGCCGCTCCTCTTTGGGATCGCCCTCTTGCTGACTCTTCCGGCACAGGCGCAGGCGCCGGCCACCGTCCCGCCTGAAAAGGTCAAACAGCTGTTCGAGCTCCTCGACGATCCGTCAGTGAAGGCCTGGGTGGCCGAACAACGAAATCAGGATGCCGGGTCAACGGGAGTGCCTGCCGAGGCAGCCGCTTCGCCGGCCGCCGCATCGTCCGACGCCGTGGCCGCACCGAGCCAGATGAATACGATGGCATCCTCGACGCTCGATCGGATCAAGCATCATATCGAAAGAATCGTGCGAACATTGCCCTTGCTGCCAGGCCAGTTCGCGCGCGTTCGGGCAGAGACCATGGCGGATATGTCCAGCAAGGGATCCGCCGGCGTCTTACTGCTGATTGCGATTTTCATCGCTGCCGGCCTGGCGCTCACCTGGGCAACGTACAAGCTGACCCGCCCATTTCGTCTTTGGATCATCGCGCAACCGAAGGATACGCCCATCGGGCGGGCCAAGAAGATTGGCGGCCGCTCGCTTTATTCCAGCCTGCTGATCGTGTCGTTCGCGCTGGGCAGCGCCGGCGCGTTCATGTTGTTCGATTGGCCAATGCTCATCCGCGAGATTGTGCTGACATTTCTGATGGCTGCAGTCTTTACATGGGGTGTGCGCACGTACGTGGCAGCCCTGCTCGTCCCTTCCTTCATGCACGTCGAGAGCGCCGTCGAGGTTCGTGCCTTGCCGGTAACCAACGAAACGGCTGACCATTGGTCCTATTGGGTAGCTCGGATCGTCGGCGTCTTCGCCTTCATCGCGGCCGCGTTCGTCCTTTTGCCGGGTCTCGGCATCGATCGGGACGGAATGATGGTCCTATCGGTGGGCGCCGATTTCGTATTGCTGCTGCTCTTGCTGCTTGCCGTTTGGCGCCGGCCAAGAACATGGCGGGACGGTGGGCACGGTCACACGGCAGCGACATGGCTGTTGACTGCTTATTTCGTCGTTCTGTTCCTGCAGCGCATCGCGGGTCTTTACACAATCTTCTGGTTCACCTTCGCCGCATTCTTCCTGCCTTTGGCAATCGTGCTGACGCAGAGCGGGGTTAATTTCGTGCTGCGGCCGGGTTCGGAAAATGCTGGCCGGCCTACGATCCCGGCCGTGACGATCGCTGTCATCGATCGTGGAATCCGGATGATCTTTATCCTGGCGGCGGCTTACCTTCTCGCGCGTGTCTGGGGTCTGGACATGCAGTCCATGCGGGATAGCGATACGACCACCACGCTCATTTTGCGCGGCTTGATCAATGTCATGGTCATTGCGCTTGCCGCCGATTTCGGCTGGTCGATCATCAAAGCCTTGATCGAACGAAAGCTGGGCATCGAAATGCCGCACGCGGTGATCGGCGAGGAGAACGTGCCGACCCTCGATCCGCAACAGGCGCGGCTGCGCACGCTCTTGCCTATCATCCAGAACATTCTGCTTGCAGTGATCGTCGTGATGGCGGTGCTGATGATGCTCGCCTCAGTGGGTATCCAGATCGGCCCGCTGATCGCCGGCGCAGGCGTCGTTGGCGTCGCCGTGGGTTTTGGCGCACAGACCATCGTCAAGGACGTGATCTCAGGCGTATTTTATCTACTCGATGATGCGTTTCGTGTCGGCGAATATATTACATCGGGCAGCTACAGGGGTACGGTGGAGAGCTTTTCGCTGCGCTCGGTGAAGCTGCGTCACCATCGTGGACCGCTCTTCACCGTACCGTTCGGCGAACTCGGGGCAGTCCAGAACCAGAGCCGTGACTGGGTTATCGATAAATTCAACATCACCGTCGGCTATGACACCGATATCGACTTCGCTCGCAAGCTGATCAAGCGAATCGGCCTCGAACTGGCGGAAGATCCCGAATTCAAACACTGGGTGCTCGAGCCGATCAAAATGCAGGGCGTACAGGAGTTCGGCGAGTACGGCATCGTATTGAGACTCAAGGCCACAACCCGACCAGGAGGCGCCTTTGGCATGAAACGCAAATTCTATGTACGCATCCGCCAGGTCTTCAAGGAGCAGGGCATCGAACTGCCGTTCCCGACCGTCCATGTTGAGGGGCTACAGAACCCGCATGGGCCTGAGATCGCGCCCTCGGAAATCACACCCGCGTTGAAAATGGCCGTCGCGCAGTCGCACACCAATCGGCGCAGAAAAAAAGCCGGCACAACGGAGTAGGAAAGCTGCGGCACCCTGTCGGTCACAGTGCGGCTTGGCGGTCGCCCGTGGCAGGGATATTCTTTTATCTTCAAACGTTTAGGACGAAAAGTAACCGCCACGAGCCTCGGTGACACCGCATGACCGCGCGCTCGACAAGATCGCGAAAGCTTTCCAACCAGATCCGGGGGATCATGAAAACGATCGGCTTGCTCGTTCCCGCCGGGAAGGAAGGCTGATGGTCTTAGTATACAGCCGGGTGCAAGGCAGCATGTGCACCGCCAGACAAGCGAATTGCAATACGTCTAAAGAGTCTTCGCAGCGCAATTGCGCTCCAGTAGTATAGCCCGTTATAGTATTGCTCCTTTGGTTGGCAGATTACCCCCGCGGGCCGATTAGGTTAGCCGGCTATGGTCACTATAGCGAAGAGACATTAGAGTGACGGCAATCGTAACTTGTGCATTTGTTGCTAGTCCAAGAGACGTAAAAGGGACGCACGAAGCGCGCCTAGGCCAAAAGTCCGGCTTGCAGGCCGGCTATTTTGCTGACATGTTCACCAGTTTCTAAATTACCACTGTGGCAGCTGTTCAAATGAAGGGGCGTAGGGATGGCCAAGGAATCTTCGAGTACCACTTCTCCGGCAAATAAAGCGGACGCAAATCTGATAAGTAATGCAGAGGGAAACGGGCTGACCTTTTTGGGGGGCCAGGCTCGCGAGAGCGGGGCCCCTGGCGACGCTGTAGGTGTCGACAAGATACGTGATCTGCTGTTCGGCAACCAGATGCAGGACTATGACCGCCGTTTTTCCAAGCTTGAAGAACGGGTCCTGCAGCGCTTCAAGGATGTCGAATCCGAGGCCAAGCGCAATCTTGAAATGTACGAGTCAAATGCAAAGAAGCAGGTCGACTCGCTTGCCGGGCAATTGCGGAACGAAAAAGACGCGCGAGCCGACGCCGACAAGGAGATTGACCGGAATCTTCGCGAGCAAAATCAGGCGCTTGAAAAGCAGGTGCGCGCGTTGTCGGATCAATTGAGCGAGCTTGAGCGCGAAATTGCGGACCGGATAAATCGAAACGATCATTTGCTGCGTGAGGAAATCAAGCAAAAGTATGAAAGCATTCAGATGGTAATGGAGAAGATGTTTTCTGATCTCGGCAATGTCAAGACCGACCGCAATCTTCTGGCTGGCCTGTTTGTCGAGGTTGCAAAATGTCTAAATCAGGATCCCGTCGGCAACAAGAGCAACTCGGAACGCAGCTGGAAAGTGAGTTGATCGGAACTTGACGTCAACCGTCGACCCAATCAACCTTCCGCAAAGAACAGCTTCTAACGATCCAGAGATTGATCGCGAAGCTCTGGCTCGTCTTTTGGTCGAAATTGCCCGGAATGTTGATCCGGACTATCGAGCGCGTTTTGAAGGAGTTCCAACCGCCGATCCTCGCATGGAAACGCTGCGCCAGTTGCTGGTCGGCCGCGAAATTTCGGAGCTTTCACGAGTTTCGGATCTGCTCGATGAACCTGAGCAGCTTGCGGCTGCAGTGGGGGGCGTTCTTCCCAGTGCTGCCGCACGTGCGCCTCATGCGCAACTCGGCGAGGCCCTTGCGCCAGCTGTCGAGAGGGCCGTGCAACGGTCTATCCAGAAGAGCCCGCGTACGCTTACGGATATATTATACCCCGTATTTCTGCCGGCAATTCGCAAGTCGATCGGGGAAAAGATCGACCAGACCTTTCAGTCGCTGAATGAAACTTTAAGACATATATTTACCTGGCATGGGTTAAAGTGGAGATTTGAATCTTGGAGAACAGGTGCAAGCTTCTCTGAAGTCGTTCTTAAGCATTCTCTTGTGTATCGTGTAGAACATGTCTTTCTCATTAACCGCAATTCCGGGCTTTTGATAGCCCATGTAACTGCCGAAAACGCAACGAGCGAAGACCCTCAACTCATTTCTTCGATGCTTAGTGCAATTCAAGATTTTGTAAAAGACTCATTTAACGAGAAAGAACAGAGCGGCCTGGACACTATCCGTTTTGGGGAGCTTCGTCTCTGGTCAGAAGTTGGACCTTTTGCGACCTTGGTTGCGGTGATCCGGGGGAATCCGCCAGAGGAATTACATGAAATAGTTCGCGATGTGTTGTTTCGCATCCATGACGAATACTCACAGGCTTTAGAGCAGTTTGACGGCGACAGTTCGCAGTTGATCGGCGTAGAGACGCAGTTGCAGACCTGCGTTGAACTGAAGCAGGAGGACTCAAACCAGGGATTTCCATGGCTGGTGACGGCCGCAGTCCTGCTGATTTTGATTGCGGCAGGGGGTTGGTTCTTTCTTTCCTGGCAATCCGGGCAGCGCTGGCAGGCCTATGTGTCGCGATTGGCGACCCAGCCGGGCATCATCGTTGCCGAACAAAAGGTGAGCGATGGCCAATTCTACATTGCCGGCCTGAGAGACCCGCTTTCCGCCGATCCGCAGTCGCTGTTGTCTGGAACGGAGGTCGATCCCGCTCGCGTTCATTCACAGTGGCAATTCTATCAGAGCCTTGAGCCGGAGTTCGTGTTGAAGCGGCTGACGGCGTCACTGGCTCCGCCGGATACAGTACGACTTTCGATCGTCGATGATCGCATCGTTGCCGAGGGTGAGGCTCCCGACACCTGGATAGATCGGGCGCGCTCAGCTGCCCGACAGCTTTCGGCAGGTGGACCGGAATTCGACATCTCCAAGGTTCGTGATGTGAGCCCCGAAGCACGCGCGGCGGAGCATTGGCAGGCCTATGTGTCGCGGCTGGAGACCCAGCCGGGCATAATCGTTGCCGAACAAAGGATCCGCGATGGCCAATTCTATATTGCCGGCCTGAGAGACCCGCTTGCCGCCGACCCGCAGGCTCTGCTGTCCGGAACGGAGGTTGATCCCGCCCGCGTTCATTCGCAGTGGCAATTCTATCAGAGCCTTGAGCCGGAGTTCGTGTTGAAGCGGCTGACGGCGTCGCTGTATCCGCCGGATACAGTACGACTTTCGATCGTCGATGATCGCATCGTTGCCGAGGGTGAGGCTCCCGACACCTGGATAGATCGGGCGCGCGCAGCGGCCCGACAGCTTTCGGCAGGCGGACCGGAATTCGACATCTCCAAGGTTCGTGATGTGAGCCCCGAAGCACGCGCGGCGGAGCACTGGCAGCATTATGTGTCGCGACTTGAGGCCCAACCGGGAATCATCGTCGCCCAACAAGCGGCAAGGGGCGGACATTTCTACATTTCCGGCCTGAGAGACCCGCTTGCCGCCGACCCGCAGGCTCTGCTGTCCGGAACGGAGGTCGATCCCGCCCGCGTTCATTCACAGTGGCAATTCTATCAGAGCCTTGATCCGAAGTTCGTGGTGAAGCGGCTGACGGCGTCGCTGACCCCGCCGAAATCGGTTCGGCTTTCGATCGTCCAGGGTCGCATCGTTGTCGTGGGCGAGGCTCCTGCCGCCTGGATCAACCGGGCGCAAGCCGCCGCCGAACAACTTTCGGAGGACGGAGTGGTTCTGGATGTCTCGCAGCTGAGTGAGCTGAGCCTTCCAGAACTCAATCGTTTGAGAGAGGCCATCCAGGCAACCGATATTTTCTTCAACTCCGGCAAAGTTGTCCCGGGACCGGAGCAGACGCCGGTGCTCGACAGATTGGCGGATCAAATAAAGGAATTCGCCCAAAGTGCCCGCAAGTCAGGCATAACAGCGCGGTTCATGCTGACCGGCCATTCGGATGGCACGGGCCGTGAGACGGCCAACGCGTCGATCAGCGCCGCTCGCGCCGAGACAGTTCGCGCGCTTCTCAACAAGCGCGGCGTCGCTCCGGAACTGCTGCTGGTTCGGGGCGCGGGTACTTTTGAGCCGGTGGTGCCTGAAAATAGTCAAACCGGGAGCTCCACGAATCGCCGGGTTTCGATTACGGTAAACTTGGACTAGTGCGGAGCCTGGGACGTTGCAAAAAAAGATCTGCATGCTGGGCGGGTTCGCTGTCGGAAAGACGAGTCTGGTCCGCAGGTTTGTGCAAAGCATCTTTTCAGACACCTACTTGACCACGGTGGGAGTGAAAATCGACAAGAAGAGTGTCGCACTCCCGGACAAAACCGTGGATCTGATTTTGTGGGATTTGGCCGGCGAAGACGATATCGGCTCATTCCGCGTCAGCTATGTGCGGGGTGCGACCGGGCTGGTGCTTGTCATCGATGGAACCCGCGCCGCTACTCTCGCCGTGGCGCTCACACTGCGCGAGCGGGCCGAGGCCGAATTCGGCGCTATGCCGTTTGTATTGCTGTTCAACAAATCCGATCTGACCGATCGGTGGGCAATATCGGATAGCGAGATTAACGAACTGAGGCAACGTGGATGGCAAATATATCTAACAAGTGCGCTTTCGGGTGAAAATGTTGATGATGCGTTTCGCCAGCTTGCTTCGATGGTCACCGAATAGACCATGCCTGGATTGCCAAAAGAAGTCAGAAGTTGGATTTACAATTTCTTCTACAGTGAGCACTCCGTCGCATATCTGAAAATTGACGCCCAGCTTTGCATAGCTGCGAAGGGCGGTAACGTTAAACATTACGGACTCTCATCACTTCGCATTGGTAAGCCTGTTGCCGAGCAGCTTGAATTCATGGAAGGTTTGCTGCCTTGCCCGGAGCTTCCATATCATATGGCCATGGTAGAACTGCCCAGCGGGCGTGTCGCGGATCTTCATCTTTTTGCCGACAATGCCTGCGTGTGGCTGATCTTTCTTGACGCCACTGCAGAACGCGACAGTAGGCAGCGGCTTCAACAGAAGGCTTATGAAATGACGCTCCTGCAAGAGAGGGAGCGTCAACTCAACGAGAAACTGCAATCGACGAACGAGGCGCTGAGGGAGAGCCAAGAGGGCTTGTCGCGTGAATACCAGCGCGCCGAAACCTTACTCCTCAACATTCTTCCGGCGTCGATCGCGGAGCGGTTGAAGGCGGACGAACAAATTGCAGACAGCCACGCAGAGGTGAGTGTGCTTTTTGCCGACATCGTCGGTTTTACGGAAAGAGCGCGGAGCGTCGGAGCCGTGACGACGCTCGCTATCTTGAATTACTTCTTCAAGGCGGCGGATCTGCTCTCGGAACTATACGGCTGCGAAAAGATCAAGACAATCGGCGATTGTGTGATGGTGGTCGCTGGCCTGCCCACCGCGCGATCCGACCATGCCGAAGCCCTGGCGCATTACGCACTTGAACTGCGGAAAGCGGGTAAGCGCGAACGCTTCGCAGGCGAACCGCTAGGACTCAGAATTGGAATTCACTCAGGACCAATCGTCGCTGGCGTCATAGGCAAAAGGCGGTTTGCCTATGACCTGTGGGGCGACACCGTCAATCTCGCCTCACGTATTCAAACGTCCGCGGAGCCCGATGAAATCCGTATTTCGGATGCAACTCACGAACTGCTTGGACCAGATTTTGCTTGCGACCCACTCGCGGAAACGGAATTGCGAGGTACAGGTCGTGTGCGGATGTGGCGACTCCGGGCCTGATCGGCCCGCTTGGCGGCCCAACGGCCCTTCACTCCCAGCATCGGCTATTGGGACGCGACCCAATCGAGGACAGCGACATTTTCTGTCAGCGTTTCCCCGCTATCCCGTACGAGAGCTGGAACATAACCCTTTTGCGTGACCGTCCCGGTCAGATACGCCGCCCGGTCTTGGCGTCGAACAGATGCGCGCAGCTGCGGTCGACCTCGATCCGCACTGTCTCGCCCTGCTTCAGCGCCAGCCGCTCGCGGAACAGGCAGGAGATCTCCTCGCCGGCGCAGTCGACCTTGGCGAATATCTCCGAACCGGTCGCTTCCAGAAGCGTGACCGTGCCGGAGATGCCCTGGGCCGCCGCACGGATATGTTCGGGGCGGATGCCGTAGATGAGTTCGCTTCCTGAAGCGTGCGCCGGGTGGATGCCTTCTGGCAGCGGCAGGGTCAGTCCGCCGTTGCTGCGGAAGATGCCTTCCTCGATGCGGCCGGCAATGAAGTTCATCGACGGCGAGCCGATGAAGCCGGCGACGAACAGATTGGCCGGCCGGTCGTAGAGGTCGAGCGGCGCGCCGATCTGCTCGACCAGGCCGTCATGCAGCACGACGATCTTGTCGGCCATGGTCATCGCCTCGATCTGGTCGTGCGTGACATAGATCGTGGTGGTGCCCAGCCGCTGGTGCAGCGCCTTGATCTCGCCGCGCATCTGGACGCGCAGCTTGGCGTCGAGATTGCTGAGCGGTTCGTCGAACAGGAACACCTGCGGGTCGCGCACGATGGCGCGGCCCATGGCGACGCGCTGGCGCTGGCCGCCGGAAAGCTGCCGCGGAAAGCGATCGAGCAGCTTCTCCAGCCCGAGAATGTTTGCGGCCCTTTTGACACGCCCGGCGGTGTCGGCCGGATCGGCTTTCTTGATCTTGAGCGCAAAGCCCATATTGTCGGCCACCGTCATGTGCGGATAGAGCGCGTAGTTCTGGAACACCATGGCGATGTTACGGTCCCGCGCCCTGAGATTGTTGACGGTGCGCTCGCCGATGGCGATCTTGCCGCCCGAGATGGTCTCCAGCCCAGCGATCATGCGCAGCAGCGTCGATTTCCCGCAGCCCGACGGCCCGACCAGGATGACGAACTCGCCATCGGCGATATCGACGCTGACGTCGTGGATGATCCGCGTGGCTCCGAAAGCCTTCTGCACGTTGTTGATGGTTACCGATGCCATTGGATTCCTCCAGAAAGAGTAATGTCCGCTCGGACCGCCCTCAGCCGCCCTTGACGGCGCCGGCGGTCAGCCCCGCGACGATCTGCCTTTGCGCGAACATGGTCAGCACCAGAACCGGCAGCGTCACCACCAGTGCTGCGGCGGCCAGCGGTCCCCAACTCACCTGCTCGTAGGAGAGCATGTTGTAGACAGCGACCGGCAGCGTGCGCGTCTCACGGCTGGCCAGCACGATGCCGAAGACGAAATTGTTCCACGAGAATATGATGGACAGGATGAAGGCGACGACGATGCCCGGCTTGGCGATCGGCAGCGCGACCAGCCGGAACACCTGCCAGGACGAGGCGCCATCGATGTTGGCCGCCTCTTCCAGTTCCATCGGCGTCGTCTCGAAATAGCCGATCATCACCCAGACCACGATCGGCACGGTCACCACCAGATGGATGATGATCTGCGGCCACAGCGTGCCGAGGATGCCGATCCATTGGAACAGCAGGAACAGCGGGATCAGATAGGAAAGCCCCGGCGTCATGCGGGCGATCATGATGACGACCGCCGACCGTTCGGCCTTGAGTCGCGCGATGCCATAGCCGGCCGGCACGCCGATCAGCAGCGCCAGCAGCGTCGCCGTGCCGGTCACCAGCACCGAATTCCAGAAATAGAGCAGGAAGTTGTTTTCCTCGAACACCTTTGCATAGTTCGACCAGGCGAGATGTTCAGGGATCAGGATCGGCGGATAGGCGCCGTTGTCGATTTCGAATTTCAGCGACAGTGAGATCATCCAGAGGAAGAACAGGATCGCCGGCGAGACGATGACCAGGGCCGCGAAGAACAGCCCAATCTGGTTGAGCAGTCGTGAGCTCATCTATTTGCCCTCCTGATCGATCCATTGCGAACGCTGGCGCAGCATCAACAGGATGAAGGACAACGCCACGATGACGATGAAGAACACCACGGCCATGGCCGAGCCGTAGCCGATGTCGTAGTAGGAGAAGGCGGTGTTGTAGAGATAGATGTTGATGGTCTCCGACGCCGTGCCCGGCCCGCCCTGGGTCATGGCGTAGATGATGTCGAAGCTCTTCAGCGCATCGATGGTACGGATGATCATCGCGATCATCAGGAACGGCGCGATCATCGGCAAGGTCAGGTAGCGGAACTGCTGCCAGGCATTGGCGCCGTCGATCTCCGCACTTTCGAACGGTTCGCGCGGCACCGAGGCCAGCCCGCCGAGCACGATCAGCATCACCAGCGGCGTCCACTGCCAGGTCTCGACCGCGACCAGCGAAGGGATGACGGTGTTGGCGTTGAAGATCCATTCCTGGGCCGGGATGCCGACCAGCGACAGAAGGTAGTTGAGCACGCCAAGCTGCGGATGGAACATCATCGTCCAGACCAGCGCCACGGCAACCGGCGTCGCCATCATCGGCATCACGAAGACGCCGCGCAGCAGGCCGCGCAGCGGAAACTTCGCGTCGAAGATCAGGGCGGCGACGGTGCCGAAGAACATCGGCGCGACGACCGACAGGAACGTGTAGGTCAGCGTGTGCCACAGCGATTCCCAGAAGCGCGGATCGCTCGCCAGGCGCAGATAGTTTTCCGCGCCGGCAAAGTTTCGCGACTGGCCGAGCGTCCAGCTGTTGACGCTCATCCATAGGGTGAAGGCCCAGGGAAAGACGATCACGGCGCCGACGACGACGAGCGCTGGAACGACGAAGGGCCAGTAGTTGGGAGCCAGCCTTATCGTCTGGCTCCCGTCTGTGGCTTCAATCGTCACCCCGGCCTGTTCTGGGGTGGTGGCGGACATCAGCCTTGCTCGCTCCTGTCGAGAACCGGCTGGAACTGCTCGGTGGCCTTCTTCAGCTCATCGGCCGGATCGGCACCGGCGATCATGTTGCTCAGTGCCACGCCAAAGGTATCGCGGAACTCGGTGACCGGGATGATGACCGGCAGCGCCAGCCGGCTGACATTGCCGGAGCCGACCACCGCATCGAGCCAGCTCGCCGGCATGGTGACACCCTCGCGCACCTTGGGGTCTTCCAACACCGATTTGCGGAACGGCACGCCGGCGCCAGCCTGCAGCAGGCGCGCGCCCATGGCCGGCGACACCGCCCACTGGCAGAACAGATAGGCGGCCTCCTTCTTCTCGCTCGCCGCCGTCACGCCGATGCCGTCGCCGAACGTGCCCGAGGCATGCGCCTTGGGCCCCTTGGGCATGACGCCGTAGCCGACCTTGCCGACCACCCGCGACTTCTCGGGGTTTTCCATCGGCGGGGCAAAGCCGACGCCGTCGAACCACATGCCGATCTTGCCTTGCAGGAAGGCGGACTGGGCTTCGGCCCAGTTGAAGCCGGTGACGCCGGGAGGAGCAGCCTTGGTCATCAGCCGCTGATAGAGGCTGGCGGCCTCGATCGCCTCCGGCGAGGTGGTGCGCAGCTTGCCCTCGGCGTCGAGCGGCGTCATGTCGTAGCCGAGCATCAGCGACGTCCACACCGGCGTGTTGGCGTTCTTGAGCCCGCGGGCGACGAAACCATAGGTGTTGGTCGACGGGTCGGTCAGCGCCTCGGCTGCGGCCACCAACTGCTCGAAGGTCTCGGGGTATTTGAGCCCCTTGGCTTCGAACAGTTCCTTGTTCCAGTAGAGGATCCAGTAATCGACCGAGAACGGCAGCGAGCGCAGCGCGCCCTGCCCGTCCTTGGCGAACACCATGCCGGCATCGGCGAAGTCGGTTTCGACCAGCCCCGGATCGGTGAGCGTGGCATCCTTGAGATAGCCGGAGATGTCGGCCAGCCAGCCGCCTTTCTCGAACTGCCGCTTCTGCACATGGTAGCTCAGATGCACGACATCGAAGCTGGGTTTGCCGGAGCTGAGCTCGATGACCGTCTTCTGGCGCTGCTGCTGCTCGGGTGTCGCCTCGGCATTGACCTTGATGCCGGTCAGTTCCTCGAACTCGGCGAGATACTTTATCAGCGTGTCGCTGCGCGGGCTCTTGACCAGATTGACGTCGAGCGTCGTGCCGGCAAAGCGCTTCCAGTCGACGCCGGCGGCAAAGCCCGGGCGCAGGCCGACAAGGCCGGCGGCGGCGAGAGCCGCGGTTCCTGCGAGGAGTTGCCTCCTGGTTGGGTTGAACAGATTGGACGACATTTCTTCCTCCCGGTTGCTGTCGTTGTCGATTGCACCGCGGTTGCGGCGCGGTTCATGCTTCCTCAGATTTGCAGCGCCAGCCGACGTGCATTGTCGATATGCTGGCTGATCGCCTCGACCGCCTTCTGCGGATTGCGGCTTTCCATGGCTTCGATCACCGTAAGGTGCTCGCGCATGACCGGCACGACGCGGCCGTCGATGCGGAAACGCTCCTGGTGGATCAGCCGGATCTTCACCGAATTGACCAGATAGGCCTTGGCGATGATCTCGTTGTCGAGCGCGTCGATGAAGGTGTCATGCATGGCCCAGTCGATGGTCTGCGCCTTGGCTTCCATTTCCGGCGTCGCGGCCTGTGCCAAAGCGTGGGCCAGCATCTCCTCGTGCTCGCGCCGGAGCCGGGCGAGCTCGGCGTCGGGCGCGTTGACCGTGAACAGGGCGACTGCCTCGCGCTCCATGAACAGACGGAACTGGAAGGCTTCGCGGATCAGGTTGATGTCGATATGCGCGATCTGCATGCCGCGCTGCGGAATGGTCGTCAGTAGCCCCTCGGCCTCGAGGCGCGGCACGATCTCGCGGATGGCGCCAAGCGGCAGCCCCGTGAAGGCGACCAACTCGCGCTGCGACACGAACTGGCCGGGCCTGAGGTCGCGCGCCAGAAGATGCCGCGTGAAGCTGGCATACGCCTTTTCCCTCAGGGTTCCCGGTTCGCTGCTGTCGTCCATTCAGCGCTTCCTTGCCGGTCAGGCCGGCTCTGTTGCAAACAGCCTGTCATAGGCGGCGGCAAGCTGCTGCCGGCCCTGCGCGGCGATCGGCTCCAGCGGCGGGCGAACCGCCAGCCAGCCGTCGTCGCCGGTCTTGCGCGCCACCATCACCTTCACCGCCGGCGTGACCGGATGTTTGAGCAGTTCGAGCACGAAATTCTCGACGCGGGGGTCGTCACGACCGTCCACCGCCATGGCGCGGATTTCGCCGGTGACGAAATTGGCCATGCCGGAAATGGCGCCCTGCCCGCCCTGGCGCACGCTTCTCGCCAGATGCCGCTCGTCGCCGATCAGGATCACCAGGTCGCCATGCGCGGCAAGCAGCGCCTCGCTGTAGCTCCAGTCACCGCCCGAATCCTTGACCCCGGCGACGATGGCCGGAAAGGCGGCGCGCAGCCGGCCGATCAGGCCAAGCGGCAGCTGCACCATGGTGACGGAAGGGATGTTGTAGAGCAGGACATCGCGCGCCAGCGGGCCGAGCGCGGCAAAGACCGCGGCGAACCATCCGAACAGCCCGTCCTCGCCGACGTTCTTGAAGTAGCTAGGCGGCGCGAGAAGGATGTTGCGGGCGCCGCGCTGCAGGGCATGACGCGCCTGTTCGGCCGCATCCTCGGCCGCGTCGACCAGAACGCCGGCGACCAGCTGGTGCGCCGGGATGCCGGCGGCGAGCATCGCCTCGATGACCTTTCGTCGCTCTTCGGTGCCCAGGGAAGCGCCCTCGCCGGTGGTGCCGAACAGCGTCGCGCTGCTGCAGCCGCCGCCAAGGCAAGCCTTGGCCTGCGCGACCATGGCGGGCACCGCGATCTGCCCGGACACATGAAAGGGCGTTGCAAGCGCAACCGAAAGACCAAAGCGCGAAACCACCAGAAGGCTCTCCAGATATCAATCTGCAGGCAGTTGTATCAGACTAACATGTCAGTTGTAAACAGGGCGATGCGCATTTTTCGAAACGATGCGCTGCGACGCGACGGCGAGCGGATCGACGCCTCACGGGCAAAGGCGATGTGACGCCATCGCGGGCCAGGCTTCACACGGCCAGCAGCACCAGTCCGGCCAGCGCCGATCCGGCCAATGTCGGCAGCATGCCGATCTTCAGCCTGAGCATGGCGACCATCGCGGCGGCGGCCAGCAGTGCGGCACGCCAGTCCAGCGACGACAGCACCGGGATCTCCATCCCGAGGCCGACGCTGCGCACCTGGCCAAAAACGACATGCAGTGCAAACCACAAGGCAAGGTTCATCACCACGCCGACGACGGCCGCGGTGATGGCGCCGAGCGCCGCTGACAGCGCCTTGTTCTGCCGCAACTGCTCGATGTAGGGCGCGCCGAGGAAAATCCAGAAGAAGCAGGGCACGAAAGTCACCCACAGCGTCAGCAGCGATCCGAGCGATCCGGCGATGAGCGGGCTCATCGCGCCGGCGTGGCGGTAGGCGGCGACGAAGCCGACGAACTGCAGCACCAGGATGAGCGGCCCGGGCGTCGTTTCGGCGAGGCCGAGACCGTCAACCATTTCGCCGGGCGCCAGCCAGCCGAAAGAGGTGACGGCCGCTTGCGCGACATAGGCGAGAACCGCGTAGGCGCCGCCGAAGGTGACGACCGCCATGACGCTGAAGAAACTGCCAAGCTGCGTCCAGACGCTGGTCGAACCGGTCAGAGCCGCGATCAGCGCCACCGGCCCGAGCCAGATCGGCAGCCAGGTTGCGATGGTGCGCGGCGCGTGCCATCTCGTTGGCCTTGTATGGTCGAGCTGGCCGCGCTCGAACATCAGGTCGACCACTCCCCGAATGTCAGGCGCGTTGCCCTTGCCGTGCGCCGCTCCGGAAAACGGCACCGGCGCAAGGCGATTGCCGATCCAGCCGGTCAGCCCGGCTGCCAGGATGATGAGCGGAAACGGCAGCTTGACGACATAGATGGCAAGGAAGGCGGCGATCGCGATCGCCACCATCACCCGGTTCTTCAGTGCCCGCTTGCCGATGCGGATGACGGCCTCGACGACGACGGCCAGCACCGCCGCCTTGACGCCGAAGAACAGCGCCTCGACGACCGGCGCGTCATTGTAGAGCATGTAGAAGCTGCTCAGGCCCAGCATGACGATGGCGCCCGGCAGCACGAACAAGGTGCCGGCGACAAGGCCGCCCAGGGTCCGGTGCAGCAGCCAGCCGATATAGATGGCGAGCTGCTGTGCCTCCGGACCAGGCAGCAGCATGCAGTAGTTGAGCGCATGCAGGAAGCGCTGCTCGCCGATCCAGCGGCGCTCCTCGACCAGTTCCTTGTGCATCAGCGCGATCTGGCCGGCCGGCCCGCCGAAGGAGAGCAGGCCGATCTTCGCCCACAGCCGCACTGCTTCCCTGAAGGTCGGCATGGCCGGGGGCTGCACCGCCTCGACCTGATCGTTCGCGGCAAGGGAGCTCATGGCGCTTTGCCCCCGCTCGGCCAGTTATGCGTTTCATCGGTCGCGTCGCGGCACCACCGGAAGAACGCATCGTAGAGTAGCATGCCGGCCTTGAGTTGTTCGAGATCGTCGCGGAACATGCGCGACAGGCCGAGCGACGCGGCGAGGAACCCCGCTGCCTGCGGTACGAGATCGAGGCGTGCGGTATCGGCGGCGCGCACGATCAGAGCGAGGCGATCGAGCGCCTCGGAGCGCAGTCCGAACTCCTCGATCATGGTGTCGAAGGTGCAGCGCTCGCCGCGATGGCTCCAGAACACGTCGTCTACATCGAAGGGAACCGCCGAAAAACGATCGGCGGCCGCCAGCACCTCGGACGGTTCGACGAACAGGAACACCGCCGAAGGATCGACGAAACGGCGGATCAGCCACGGACAGGCGATACGGTCGACCTTGGGACGCGCGCGTGTCACCCACACCGTGCGGCCCTTGTTGTCGCGCGGCGGCATCGCATCTGCCTTGAACAGAGGTCCCTTGGCCGCGCCCCAGGCCTCGAAGCCGCCTTCCAGCGATTCAGCAGCGATACCTTCATGGCGCAGCCATGCGGCGACGCCTTGCGAGAGCTTTTGCCCTCTTTGACAGATGACGACGACGCGGCGCCCGGCGAAGTCGGCCGCCCAGGTCGAGACGGTCCTGAAATCGCGCCGGCACGACGCCGGCAGCAGGCGCGGATCGGCTTCAAAATCCTCATCGATACGCACGTCGACGAGATCGGGCGCGTCGGGCAGGCCGACGAGACGGGAGAGTTGCGCTACGGTGATTGCGGTTGTTGACGGCATGGCGTCCACCTCCAGGAAAAGAGAGCTTGGACGCGATCGTTGGGCTGACGCCTCACGGGGTCATCGCGATGAACCCCTTGCCACAATGCTGGAACGATCGCCGGCCTTTGTCAAGAAAGCAGCAGCTGGCGCTAACGACGCCGGCCGCGCCTGCCCGCGAAAACCGGAACGCCTGCCGCTGGCGCTTACTGCGCCGTCCAGCCGCCATCCATCGGCAAGGTCGTGCCGGTGATCTGCCTGGCCGCGTCCGAGCACAGGAACAGCGCCAGCGCCGCAAGCTCCTCGACGGTGACGAACTCCTTGGTCGGCTGGGCCGCGAGCAGCACATCATGCTTGACCTGTTCCTCGGTCATGCCGCGCGCCTTCATCGTGTCGGGAATCTGCTTTTCGACCAGTGGCGTCCAGACATAGCCGGGAGCGATCGCATTGACGGTGACCCCGTCCTGCGCCGCTTCCAGCGCTACCGTCTTGGTTAGACCCGCAATGCCGTGCTTGGCCGAGACGTAGGCCGACTTGAAAGGCGAGGCGACCAGCGCATGCGCGGAAGCCGTGTTGATGATGCGGCCCCATTTGCGCGCCTTCATGCCGGGCAGTGCGGCCTTGATCGCATAGAAGGCCGCAAGCAAATTGATGCGGATGATGGCTTCCCACTTGTCGTCGGGAAACTCTTCGATCGGCGCCACATGCTGGATGCCGGCATTGTTGACCAGTATGTCGAGGCTGCCGAAGGCTTCCTCGGCCTCGCGCACCATGGCGCTCACCGCCGCGCCGTCCATCATGTTGGCGCCGGAATAGCGGCACTTGACGCCGAAATCCTGCTCGATGCCGGCGCGCTCCTGCTCGATATCAGCGGCGTCGCCCAGCCCGTTGATGGTGATGTTGGCGCCTTCGGCGGCGAAGGCGCGGGCTATGGCCAGGCCGATACCGCTGGTCGAGCCGGTGACGAGGGCGTTTTTCGAAGGCAGCAAACCCATGGGGGATCTCGCGAGAAGTGGGAGGGAAGTACGATCATATATTTGTGCATTGCAGCACGACAATGCCAGAACCATATGTCGATGCGATTACAGCCAGATTGCGGCCCAACCCGGTCCGCGATTGACCTTGCGGCCGTGGTCGCCCGGCTGACACGGGACTGTCATGGTGCCGTGCAACATAATTGCCTGCGCATTCGCGCAGTCATCCCGAATGAATGGGGTACAGACTTGGAAATCGCCGATGTCATGAAGCGCGCCTATGCGATGCCGCTCACCAACCCGTCCTTCCCGCCCGGTCCCTATCGTTTCTTCGACCGCGAATACGTCATCATCACCTACCGCACGACGCGCGAGGCGCTCGAGGCCGTCGTCCCGGCGCCGCTGGAGATCGACGAGCCGCTGGTCAAGTACGAGTTCATCCGCATGCCGGATTCGACCGGCTTCGGTGACTATACCGAGACCGGTCAGGTCATCCCCGTGCGCTACAAGGGCCAGCACGGCGGCTATGTCCATTCCATGTACCTCGACGACGACGCGCCGATCGCCGGTGGCCGCGAGCTCTGGGGTTTTCCGAAGAAGCTCGCCAGCCCCAAGATTGCGCATGAGGGCGAGGTCGTGGTCGGCACCTTGCACTATGGCAGCGTGCTGTGCGCCACCGGCACGATGGGCTACAAGCACAGGGAAGCCGACCACGATCAGGTGCTCGCGTCGCTCGCCGCGCCCAACTTCCTGATCAAGATCATCCCGCATGTCGACGGAAGCCCGCGCATTTGCGAGCTGGTTCGCTACTACCTCACCGACGTGACGCTGAAAGAGGCATGGACCGCACCGGCCGCGCTCGATCTCAGGCCTCATGTCATGGCCGACGTGGCAAAGTTGCCGGTGCTCGACATCGTGTCCGCCGTCCATTTCACCGCCGATTTGACGCTTGGGCTGGGCGAAGTCGTCCACGATTACCTCGCCGGCCACGGCCAGTCCGCTGCCAGTGCATCCCAGCCGGAGAAAGCTCGTGCTTGAACGCACCCGCAACAAGGCGCCCGCCGCCACCATTGCGGAGATCACGGCGCAATATGACCGCATCGCTCTGGTGTTCCAGGGCGGCGGCGCGCTCGGCGCCTATCAGGCCGGCGTCTATCAGGCGCTGGCCGAAGCCGGCTGCGAGCCGAGCTGGCTGTCCGGCGTCTCGATCGGCGCCATCAACGCCTCGATCATCGCCGGCAATGAGCCGAGCCGCCGGCTGCAGCGTCTCGAGCAATTCTGGCAGACGATTTCGGGGCGCAAGATCTGGGCCTATACGCCCGAAGGCGACATTTACCGCGACATTCGCAACCGCACGTCCTCGTGGATGACGATGGCCATGGGTCAGCCCGGCTTCTTCAAGCCGCGCAATCCCAATCCCTGGTTCGAACAGCCGGGTGCCGACGGCGCCACCAGCTTCTACGACACCGCCGAATTGAAGGACACGTTGGAAAACCTGATCGACTTCGACATCCTCAACGACGGCAGGAAGCGGCTGAGCGTCGGCGCGGTCAATGTCAGGACCGGCAACTTCGTCTATTTCGACACCGACAATGTGCGCATCGGCCCGGAGCACATCATGGCCAGCGGTGCGCTGCCGCCGGCCTTCCCGTCGGTCCGCATCGAGGGCGAGTATTACTGGGACGGTGGCATCGTCTCCAACACGCCGCTGCAATATCTGCTCGACCAGGAAGAGGACCGCTCGTCGCTCGTGTTCCAGGTCGACCTGTTCAGCGCCCGCGGCGCACTCCCGCGCGGCATGGCCGACGTGCTGTCGCGCCACAAGGACATCATGTATTCCAGCCGCACGCGCCAGAACACCGACAATTTCCAGCGCATCCATGCGCTGAAGATGAAGCTGCTCGACGCGCTGAACCGCGTCCCGCCCGAACTGCTGAAGGACGGCGAGAAAGAGCTGATCGCCGACTATTCGGACGCCGGCGTGGTCAACATTGTCCACCTCATCTACCAGCACAAGGGCTATGAGGGACACGCCAAGGACTACGAATTCTCGGGAACCTCGATGCGCGAACATTGGGAGATGGGCCTCGAGGACACGCAGCGCACGCTCCGCCATCGCCAGTGGCTGACCCTGCCGACCGACGTCGAGGGCGTCGCCATCCACGATCTGCACCGCGAAGATCCCACCTAAACCAGGCCTTCAGCCCCGGAGCCGCCCGACTGATGCAGCGGATGATCCGGTCTCGGAATACCCGCTTCGCTTGAAACAACGTCCACCATCGTCCACTCCGTTTGCACTGCAGCAAAGACGGGAAGACGCTATGTCCGGACGATGAAGCTGGTGTGACGATTTCGACCGGGAGTTGCGTTCGGTTGAACCTGAACCCGACCTCAGTGGGCGCGGCAACTCATTTTGCAATCTCCAGCAGCGACGCCACCAGCAGTCGGCGCTCGTCCTGCGAGAGCACGTCGGAATCGAAGAGATTCATGCTGCGAAGCCCTTCAATGGCGAGAAAGCAGACCAGCAGCGCCTTGATATCAGGCGTCTCATCCTTCAGCCGCTCGAACAGCTGCTGCTTGAAGGTTTTTATCGGCGTCATGAAATCGGGATCCTCGGCGATTGCCGAAAAGATCCAGGATGCCGAAGGTTTCGGCTCCTCGCAATCGTCGGCCGAAAGCCTGACATAGGCCGCAAGCCGGCTTTCGCTGCCGTTGTCGGTCGCGCGGGACTCCAGCGCCTGCTCGAATTCGCGCAGATAGTCCTCCACCAGGCCCTGCATCAGTTTGGCCTTGGTCGGGAAATTGTAGAGCAGGCCGCCCTTCGACACACCGGCGCGGCTGGCGACGGCGTCGAGCGACAGGCTGCCGGGACCGGTCTCCCGCGCCACCTCGGCGGCAGCGGCGAGGATCTTGTCGCGGGAATTTGCTCTGCGGGTTTTCATCGGCGCCTCCCCTTACATTAGCCTATGTGGAATTGACAAGACCGTCCAGACGGTACAGTAAGACCGCCATCATTTGAATCGGGACATGACGCCAATATCTGTCCCGGGATCGACCGCCATGCCGGTCGCCGGTTGAGGGGGCACTCTTGTTCAAGCGCATCATCCAGATAATCGTCATCGCCTTGGTTTTGCTCGTGCTCGCGGTGGTATGCGGCGGCATCGTCGGCTTCAACTTCCTGCGCGACAACGGGATCAAGCAGTATTTCGCCACGATGAAGCCGCCCGCGGCGACCGTGTCGACGACCATCGTCAAGCCGTCGAGTTGGACGCCGGGCGTCGAGGCCATCGGCACGGTCAGTGCCGTGCGCGGTGTCGACCTCACCGTCGAAACCGCCGGCATCGTCAGGGAGATCCTCTTCCACGCCAACCAGAAGGTTGCGGACGGGGCGGTCCTGCTGCAGCTCGACGATGCCGTCGAGCGCGCCGACCTCGAAGCGACGAAGGCGCAAGTGGCGGTCGTCCAGACGGCGCTGGAGCGCGCCATCGAACTGCAGAAGCGCGGCGTCAATCCGGAAGCCACGCTCGACACGGCACGTGCAACCGCAACAGCCACCCAAGCCCAAGTGGCCAAGCTGCAGGCGGTGCTCGACCAGAAGCGGCTGACGGCACCTTTCAGCGGCACGGTGGGTATCCCGAAAATCGACCTCGGCCAGTATCTGGCGCCCGGCACCGCGGTGGTGACCTTGCAGGACCTGGACACGATGCGGGTCGACTTCTCGGTTCCCGAGCAGCAGCTGCCGCTGCTGAAGATCGATCAGACAGTGCGGCTAGGCATTGGCGGCGGTGAGATGCCGTTCGCTGGCAGGATCCGCGGCATCGACCCCAAGATTGATCCCGCGAGCCGGCTTGTCACCATCCGGGCAGAGGTCGCCAACACCGAAGGCAAGCTGACGCCTGGCCAGTTCGTGCAAGTGCGTGTCGAACTGCCCGAGGAAAACAACGTGCTGGCGGTGCCGCAGACGGCGCTGACGTCCAGCCTCTATGGCGACTTCGTCTTCGTCGTGCGTCCGGCCAAGGCTGCCGAGGCCGCTCCGGCCCCGGCAGGCAAGCCGGAAGAAAAGCCGGCCGACAAACCTGCGGCGGATGCCGCCAAGCCCGCGGATGCGATGAAACCCGCTGCCGAAGGTGCTGCAGCAAAGCCAGCCGACAAGGCGGCTGCAGACCCGGCCAAGCCTGCAACGGAAGCGCCGAAGCCGGAGCCGGAGCTTGTCCTTTCGCAGGTCTTCGTCAAGCCGGGCCGCCGCAACAATGGCATGGTTGAGGTCCTGGAAGGGATCGCCTCCGGTGACGAGGTCGTCACCGCCGGTCAGAACCGGCTCTACAACGGCATGTCCGTTGCCGTCGACAACACCATCGACCCGACCAAATCGGCTAACAACCAGGCCGCCCAGCAATGAGCATTTCCGACATCTTCATCCGTCGCCCGGTCCTGTCGACCGTTCTGGCCTGCATGATCCTGCTCCTGGGTTTTCAGGGCATCTTCAACCTGTCGATCCGGCAATACCCGAAGGTCGATGAAACCGCGATCACGATCACGACCGCCTATCCCGGCGCCAGCGCCGACCTGATCCAGGGCTTCATCTCCGCGCCGATCGCGCGCGCCGTCGCCTCGACCGAAAACATCGACTACGTCACCTCGGCAAGCCGGCCGTCTTCCAGCACCGTGACGGTGCAGATGAAACTCGGTTCCAATCCCGATGTCGCGCTGACCGAAGTGCTGTCGAAGGTGCAAGGCGTGCGCGGCACCTTGCCGGATGCGTCCAAGGACCCTGTGATCGTCAAAGGCACCGGCGACCAGTTCGCGATGATGTACATCTCGATGCAGAATCCGAACATGACGAAGGAGCAGCTGACCGAATATATCGAGCGCGTCATCCGGCCCCGTATCTCGACGGTGGAAGGCGTTGCCGACGTGCAGATCTTCGGCGCCCAGGAATATTCGATGCGCGTCTGGATCGACCCGGTCAAGCTTGCCGCGCGCGGCGTCACCGCGGCGGACGTGCTGACCGCCATCAATGATTCCAACTTCCTCTCCGCGCCCGGCAATACCCAGAACGAGTATGTCGTCTCGTCGATCACCGTGCGCTCGACATTGCAGACCCCGGAGGCTTTCGCCGAGCTTCCGCTGCGCTCGAAAGACGGCAACGTGGTGCGGTTGCGCGACGTTGCGCGCGTGGAACTGGGCGCGGAGAATACCGACACCAGGGTCAGCTTCAACGGCAAGCCCGGCACCTTCCTCGCCATCTTCCCGACGCCGGCGGCGAACCCGCTGACGACGGCGGCGGCGATCCACAAGATCGTGCCGACGATCCAGGACACGCTGCCGAAAGGCATGACGATCGAGATCGTCTATGATTCCACCGAACAGATCAGCGCCTCGATCGAGGAGGTGTTCAAGACCATCGCCGAGGCGGTGGCCATCGTCATCGTCGTCATCCTGCTCTTCCTCGGTTCGTTCCGCTCGGTGATGATGCCGATCGTCACCATTCCGCTATCGCTGATCGGCGTCTGCTTCCTGCTGCTTTCGGTCGGCTATTCGATCAACCTCCTGTCGTTGCTGGCCATGGTGCTGGCGATCGGCCTGGTCGTCGACGACGCCATCGTGGTGGTGGAGAACATTCACCGCCACATGGAAGAAGACCACATGTCGCCGATGCAGGCGGCCTTCAACGGCATGCGGGAAATCTTTTCCGCCATCGTCGCCATGACGATCACGCTGGCCGCAGTGTTCGCGCCGTTGGCTTTCACCGGCGGCCTGACCGGCGCACTGTTTCGCGAATTCGCCGTCACCCTTGCCGGTTCGGTGGTGCTGTCAGGCATCATCGCCGTCACCATCACGCCGATGATGTCGGCGCGCCTGCTGAAGGCAGGCGCGCCCGGCCGTTTCCAGCGCGTTGTCGACGGCACCTTCGGGTGGGTCGAGCGCGTCTATGAGAAGGCGGTCAAAGGCTCGCTGAATTATCGCCCGGTGACACTGATCATCGTCCTTGCGCTGGTCGGCGTCACCGGCTTCGCCTTCACAAAGACCTCGAGCGAACTGGCGCCGGAAGAAGACCAAGGCTTCCTGCTGTCGATCGTGACCGGGCCGCGCTACGCGACGTCGGACTATACCGAGACCTACGTCAATCAGATCCTGGGCCTGGTCAAGGATATCCCGGAAACGCGGGCGCAGTTTTCGGCGGTCGCCTTCGGCGGCCAGACCAACGGCGCCTTCGTCGGCTTCGCGTTCAAGGACTGGGCCGAGCGCGCCCGCAGTTCGAAGGAGCTCCAGGCCGACATACAAGGGCGTCTCGGCAAGGTCGCCGGCGTCGAGGCCTTCGTCTTCGCGCCGCCGACGCTGCCGGGCTCCGGCGGCGGCCTGCCCATCTCGATGGTGGTGCGCTCGACCGGCGCTGCTTCAGAGGTCTACGAGGCGGCGGAGCAGATCAAGAACAAGGCGCAGGCCTCCGGCCGTTTCATCGTCGTGCAGAACTCGATGTCCTACGACGCGCCACAGGTGACGGTGACCATCGATCGCGATCGCGCCGCGGCCCTCAACCTGCCGATCGCCGACATCGGCCGCACCTTGACCTTGCTGGTCGGCGGTGCCGAAGTGGCGCAGTTCGACCGCGACTCCAACAGCTACGACATCATCCCGCAGGTGCCGCAGGAATTCCGCGACAATCCCGAGAAGCTGGCCGAGTATTTCGTGCGCAGCGCCTCGGGCGAGATGGTGCCGCTTTCTTCCGTGGTGACGATTTCGACCAATGCGTCGCCGGCGGCCATTGAGCAGTTCAACCAGCTGAACTCGGCGACGATTTCCGCGCTGCCGCTGCCTGGCGTCACCACTGGTGACGGACTGAAGGCCCTGGAGGACATCGCCAAGGAGAGCCTGCCCGAAACCTTCTTCGTCGACTATTCCGGTCAGTCCAGGCAGGAGAAGGAACAGGGCAACACGATCCTGATCGCCTTTGCGGCGGCCGTGCTGGTCATCTATTTGGTGCTGGCGGCGCAGTTCGAAAGCTTCCGCGATCCGCTGATCATCATGATGGCGGTGCCGCTGTCGATCTTCGGCGCCATCGTACCGCTCAATCTGGGTCTCGGAACGCTGAACATCTACACCCAGGTCGGCTTGATCACGCTGATCGGCCTGATCACCAAGCACGGCATCCTTTTGGTCGAGTTTGCCAACCAGCAGCGAGAGAAGCACCATATGTCGCGGCGCGAAGCGATCGTCGCCTCTGCCAAGGTCCGATTGCGGCCGATCCTGATGACGACGGCGGCGATGGCGCTGGGCGTGGTGCCGCTGATCATCTCCAGTGGTGCCGGCGCCGCAGCCCGTTACTCGATGGGCCTGGTGATCTTCACCGGCATCCTGGTCGGAACCATGTTCACGCTGTTCGTGGTGCCGATGTTCTACACCTTCATCGCCAGCAAGGACTTGCCGCATCACGCCGAGAAGCCGGATCCGAAGCTGATGCCGGTGCCGGTGGACTGACAAAGACAAGCGACAAAAAAAGAGGCCGGAAATTTCCGGCCCCTTTTTTGACTGAGTTGATTAACCGCGGAAACCGCTTACAGCACCTTCCGGCGGGAGCCTGAAACGGTGAAAGCGCGGCAAGCTTGCCGAAGCTTCACAGCCGGCTCCAACCACAGCCTGCTACTTGACGATGACGATGCTGGTGTTGGCCGGGCCAAAGGCCTCGACCAGCTGGTAGAAATCGGCGGCATTGTCGGGATGCAGCCGCACGCAGCCATGCGAGGCAGGCCGGCCGAGGTTCTTGATGGCATAAGTCGCATGCACCGCGTAGCCGCCACTGAAGAAAACCGAATGCGGCATCGGGGCATTGTCGTATTTCTTCGAGTACCACATCTCATGCATGCGGGTCGGCTTGAACGAGCCGGTCGGCGTGACATACCCCCTGCCGCCGGTCGACACCTTCCAGGCGAAGGTCGGGCGGCCGTCGACCAGCACTTCCATGGTCTGCTGCGAAAGCGAGACACGGGCCAGGATCTGGTTGGCATGGGCGGCGCCACTGCCGAAGAACAAGGCCGCGCCGGTAAGCGCAGCGGCAGTGATGTTGATAAGCTTGGCGGAAATGGTGGTGTGCATGATGTCCCCTCTCTCTGCCGGTCCGGCCGGCTCCAATTCGATGGCGGACTTATCGCTGCGTCATGTTTCAGGCCGACTTCGCTTGATGCTCGCTTTTGTTTCGAATCTGTTTCCTAATATTAACAAGTATGGTTACCCCGACCCGCCGGTTCAGGCCACTATGGTCTGGCGGCTCTACAACCCGACACAACCGAACTCTCACGCTTTTGCGAAACGAAGGCGCGATTTTCCTTTACAGGAAAGGGACTTAAGCCGTCTCGAAACCAACCTGCAACAAAGCGTCGCCCACGCGGCATGATCTGGATACAGCCTGGCCGCACAGTTGACGTAACGAAAAGCAGTCGGCACCAAACGAAAATGAGCAGCAAAACGAACATCCCGTCCTGGATCCTCAGGATAAGCATCGCGGCGGTCATCGTCGGCGGCGTCGGCACAATTGCCGCAAGCCCGATGACGACGCTTGCGGCGATGAACACGGGCGAGGTTTCGACGCTGCATGCCGCACTGTTCATCGCCACGGTCTGGATCGTCTCCAGCCTGCGCATTAACCGGCTCAAGGCCCTCTGGCGGGTCGGCCTTGGGCTGAAGTGGATGCGCGGCGCCTCCGGCTACTTGCTGCCGAGAGGACCGAAGGCCCGCGCCGCGACGGGGGGCTCCGTGGGCGGCGCGGGCACTTCGGGGGTTTCCTGAAGCGCCAATATATTTTGGGCTGATCTGAAGGGATGGAAGAATGAACACGAAGTCTGCTGCCGCGGTGCTTTCTGCATTGCTTTATGCCCAAGCCCTGCTCGGCTTTGCCGGCCTTGCCGCGGTGCTGTTGCGGGATCGTGCCCAGACCTATGAGGTCAGCCTCGCCAGCGATATGCCGTCAGGGCCTTCCGTACTCGTGGTGCGCTGAGCGATTGCATCGGACCCAAAAGATGGAAACCGGTCCGATGCTGAAACAAAGAAACAGGGTAACCGTCCTGTTTTCAGTCGGCGCGCTGCGTCGGCGGGTCGAACCGGTAGCCGGCTCCCCTTATTGTGGTGATGGTTTCGGTGTCGAGCTTGCGGCGCAGCCGCACGATGCGCGAATCGATCGAACGATCGAACGCGTCGGCGTTTTCGGCAGGTGCCGCTGCAATGATGTCGTCGCGCGTCAGCACCTTGCGCGGGCTGGCCAGAAACAGCCGGAGCAGCGCCACCTGGCCCGGCGAGAGCTGGTCCTCGGTGCCCGAGCGATGCATGACCATGGCCGACCTCAGATCGACGGTCGCATTCTCCAGCACGACCAGTTCGCCCGCACCTCTGCCGCGCCGCGCCAACAGGCCGCCGATGCGCGCTGCAAGCTCGCGGACATTGAGCGGACTTTCGACGACGTCGGCGGCGCCGAGCTCGAGCGCCAGCACCTTGTCGACAAGGTCGGCCGGCCGGCAGATCAGGATGAAATCAGGCCCGCCCTCACCGCCATGGCGCCTCAAGAGATCGCGTCCCTCGGCCTGGCTCAGGCTGTCGCCGACAACCACCACGTCGATACCCTTGGCCGAAAGCAGCGACTCCGCTTCCCAGGGCTGGCGCGCTTCGCGCACGTCGTGGCCACGCCGCTCAAGATGGTCGGCGAGGTCGCTCGCAACCACTTGCGCCAAGGATACGAGCGCGATGACCGATCGTGCCATGTTTTTTCCACCTCGCGACAGACATCTCAAGATGAGTGCTGGACATGATGTTTATACCCAATCTACTTTCCGCTGAAAGCGGGAGCGAGAGCATAGTGCGGGCAAGGATTGTAGTCGTCGAGGACGAGCCTGACCTGAGGGAGGCGGTCGCCGAGTATCTTGGCGCCAGCGGCTATGAGGTGGCGATGGCGGAAAGTGCCGCCGAGGCGCGGACCTTGCTGGAAACGCAATCCTTCCATCTGGCCATTCTCGACATCGCCATGCCCGGCGAGGACGGTCTGTCGTTCGGCCGCTGGCTGCGCTCCAAAACCCCGATCGGCATCATCTATGCCACCGCCGCCGGCACCGCGCTCGACCGCATCGTCGGACTGGAGCTCGGCGCCGACGACTACATCGTCAAGCCGTATGAATTGCGCGAGGTTCTGGCCAGGGTCCGCAGCGTGCTGCGCCGCGTTCCGCAGCCGACCGTGCCGCAGGCCGCCAAGGCCGAGACGGGCGCCGGGCGCCGCCTGAGCTTCGGCGCCTTCCAGGCCGATCTCGACGGCAGGCTTGTCACCGGCGCCAACGGCGCGGTCATCGATATGGCCAAGAGCGAGTTCGACGTGCTGGAGGTCTTCCTGACCCGCGCCAACCGTCTTTTGACGCGCGCCGCGATCTCCGAAGCGATCGGGTTTGTCGAAGATCCGGAATCCTCGCGCGCGGTCGATATCCGCATCATGCGGCTGCGCAAGAAGATCGAGGCCGATCCGGCCAATCCGAAATTCCTGCGCACGGTGCGCGGCGAAGGCTATATCTTCTCGCTGCCGAACGGCGACGGCAACTGAGCCGTACAGCCCGGCGTCGTGGATTTGAAATGCTCGCTGTTTCGGCAATAGCGTTCGCCAATTTCAGGATTCAAAACCGTACGACGGCGCCGCGCGTCCTTTCGAACACGCAACGGAAGCTGTAGCATTCTGATTTTGCGCATCACGCTTCCGGAAATCGGCATCGATTTTCGGGCTATGCGCTGAATTCCGTAGTCTATCAGATGTGGCTTTTGGATAATTGCTGATCATGACTGCCGACGCAGAAAACACGGACATGAAGGGCGACCGCCAGGGCGCTGCAATGGCGGCTGTGCGCGTCGTTCGCCGGCTGCGCGAAGCCGGCGACTGGCAGCGCGAGATGGAGACCATCCTGGAGACGCTGTGCCACGCCATGGATTGCCAGCGCGGCATCCTGTTCCGGTTGCGCGAATTGCCAGGCCAGGGCTTTGCCCAGTCGGTCTCGGCCTACTGGATCGACCCCGACTTCGGCGGCGAACTGGCATCGCCGACGGTCATCATGCAGACGGTCGTCAATTCGGATCCGCTGCTGGAGCGACTGGCCGAGGACGAGCGTCAGGGCAAGGTCTTTGCCGGCCACACGCGCAATCTGGAAGGCTTTCTCAGAACCGACTTCGAAAAGCAGAACATCAAGTCGTTCCTGTCGGTTTCGGTCTTCGCGCACGGCCATCTTTGGGGCACGCTCGCGGTTAACGACTGCGTCGACGAGCGCGGCTGGACCGACGAGGAAGAGGCGACGCTGCACATCATCGCGCTCGCCATCGGCGACGCCATCGAGCGCTCGCCCTCGGACGCCCATGCCAGCGAAGTCATCCGCCGTACCATGCTGCAGGCCTCGCTCGACGCCATCATCGTCATCGACGAGACCGGCTCGATCATCGAATTCAATCCGGCCGCCGAAAAGATGTTCGGTTTTCGGCGCTCCGACATACTCGGCAAGGACCTGCTCGATACGGTGGTTCCGGTATATTACCGCAAGGGCTATGCGTCGGGCGCCGACTACATGTCGGGCCGCGGCTCGCCGATGGTCGGCCAGCGGCTCGAAACGGTCACCCAGAATGCGGCCGGCGAGGTTTTTCCGATCGAATTGACGGCGACCGAGATGCGGGTCGCCGACCGCCGTCTCATCTTCGGCTCGATCCGCGACCTGCGCGACAAGCTGCGCGCCGAGGAGGAGATCGGTCGTCAGCGCGAGAAACTGCACCAGAACGAGAAAATGGCGGCGATGGGTTCGCTGCTGGCAGGTGTCTCGCATGAGCTGAACAACCCGCTTGCCGTGGTCGTCGCGCAGTCGACGCTTCTGCACGAATTCGCCACCGACCCGCAGACCAAGGTGCGCGCCGAAAAGGTCCGCGCCGCCGCCGAACGCTGCGGCCGTATCGTCAAGAGCTTCCTGTCTATGGTGCGCCTGCATCCGGCGGCACAGGCCGAGACCGATCTCAACCAGGTGATCCGCGCGGCACTCGAAGTGACCGCCTATGGCGCGCGCTCGAGCGGCATAATCATCGACACCGATTTCGCCGCCGGCCCGCTGCTGGCCATGGCCGATGCCGACCACGTGACACAGGTGGCGGCCAATTTCCTGATCAACAGCCAGCATGCCTTGGCCGGCGTCGCGGGCGACCGGCTGATCAAGGTACGCACATTTCGCAGCGACCGCGGCAATCCCGGCTTTTCGATCGAGGACAACGGACCCGGTGTGCCGGAAGCGATCCGTTCGCGCATCTTCGAATCCTATTTCACCACCAAGCCGGTCGGCGTCGGCACCGGCATCGGCCTGTCGATCTCGAAATCGATCATCGAACGGCACAACGGCAACATCTGGTTCGAGGAAGTCCTGCCGAGGGGTGCCCGCTTCGTCGTCCAGTTGCCGGCGATCGCCGCCGGTGCAGCCGCGGCCGGCGAAAGCCCGGCGCGCTCGAGCGGCCTGCGCCATGCGCTGATCATCGACGACGAGCCCGATGTCGCCGGCTCGCTGTCCGACATTCTGGAACTGATGGGCTTGAAGTCGAGGGTGGTGGCGGCCTGGACATCGGCAGCCGGGATCCTCGCAGGGCATATGCCGCCCGACATCGTCTTTTCCGACCTGCGCATGCCCGGCACCAGCGGCATCGCCATCTATCGCGAGCTGCTTGCCGAACGGCCTGACCTGGCGCAGCGCTTCGTGCTCGTCACCGGCGACCTGATCGGCGCCAAGGCCGAGATCGAGGCGTTGCCGGCGCCACAGCGCCCGCAAATCCTCGAGAAGCCTTTCAGCACGCTGGACGTCCGCGGCGTGCTCTCGGCCATTGCCGAGCAGGTCGCCGTGGCCGCCGGCTGACCCCTTCCCTGGGTCTGTTGAGATCAGGTCAGGCCGGCCTGACCTGAACATCAATAGACCCAAAAAAAGAGACTCCCGACCGACGTGCGGCGGGAGCCTGACTGGAGCGCTGGAGGTGCGCTCTGGGAGGTCCAAGCATGACCCGAAGACTAGATACCTACTGTCGGATCATGCCTAGCAGAACTCAAAAAACATTCGGCGTGTTGCTCATCGGCGCGGCATTGGCGATCATGCGGACGGCGCGGTCTCTATGCACGCCGGACTGGGCGGCAATGACGCGCAGGCAATCCGCGCTCTCGGCACCCCAGGCCTGGCCCTTGCAGGCAAAATCGATTTCCGGCTTCGGCAGCCGTGCTGTCTTGACCGTGGTCGAGGCGCCGTCGATGACGTTGGCTGGCGGATTGAACGAAGCGAAGGCCGGACCGGCCGCCGGCGTGAATGCCATGATTGCGAAAGCGCAGGCGCCCATCATCATGAACATCACCATCGGATGATCAGTGGCGCGCTGGCGCAGGGCCAGCTTCGGACGCCTGTCATTGCGCTCCGGCACTTGCCTGCCGCGGTCGCTGTTGGCGTGAACCTTCGTAAACATCGCCGTTCCCTTCGTTTATTTTTGTCTTTGCTATAAAACGAACTTAATCGCGCCTGGTAACGGACGAACGACGCGCGAAGGTTGCCCGTGTAACAGCGTTGAAACAAGAAAATCGGGCATATCCGGGCACAATCGGGCAAGCGCCGATGGTCTGTTTCGTTTGCGAAGCTGTTTCATGTGCATGATCAGTATGTTGCCTAGACGGTGATAGCGTTGAGCTATGCCCCGACCTGCCCGGCCAGACTATGAGCAAGATCACACTCCGGGCGGCAGTCTGCCGGCGCCGCGGCTTTTTCCTCGGAAATGCGTTCATTTTCCCAGGCGCGGCGCCCGCGAATCTCCGCGCCAGGCGCATCATCCACAACCGGCGCTAAGGCCCGGATTTTCCGGGATTTTCTCTCGTCGGACCAGATCCAGGTCTGCACAATTCAGCCATGCTGAAATCTCTGTATTTCCACAAGCCATTGCATTTCAAAGAAAAATATGATTTTATTGAATGAGTATTCAACAAATGAAGAGCCTTTTATGAACCCGCACCTCCGTGACGTGGCGATCCCCAACAATTGGGACCGGCGGGGCCTGCCGGGCTGGAGTTACCACTCCAGCGCCCTTCTCGAACTCGAGAGGGAATACGTCTTCCGCAACCACTGGCAGATCGCCGGCCATGTCTCCGACGTGCCGAATGCCGGCGACTATCTGACCATGGATGTGGTCGGCGAGCGCGCCCTGATCGTGCGCGGCAAGGACGGCGTCGTGCGCGCCTTCAACAATATGTGCCGGCACCGCGGCAGCCGCGTCGTCGCCGACAGCCAGGGCACCTGCAAGAACGCGCTCGTCTGCCCCTTCCATGGCTGGGTCTACAATCTCGATGGCACGCTGCGCGGTGCTGCCCGTCCGCGTTCCTTCCCCGATCTCGACAAGACCGAGTTCGGCCTGATGCCGCTCGACCTCGAAATCTGGATGGGCTTCATCTTCATCCGCTTCCGCAAGGGTGGCCCGCAGCCGTCAGTGGCCGAACTGCTGAAGCCGATCGAGGCCGAAATGGCTCACTACAACGTTGCCGAGATGGTGCCGTCCTGGGGCATCTGGACGCAGAAGTCGCCGGTCAACTGGAAGTCGGTACGCGATGTCGACAATGAAGGCTATCACGTCGCCATGGCGCATCCGGCGCTGCAGGATCTCTACGGCGCGACCTATTTCGACGAGCCGTTCATCAACGGCGTGTCGCGCTCCTTCGCCACCTACAATCCGCATGCCGGGCGGCGCTGGAGCGTGCGCGAATACATCAAGCTCACCCCCGACGCGTCGCATCTGCCGGAGCATCTGCGCAGAGCCTGGATCTATTACGGCATCTTCCCCAACAACGCGCTGTCGATCATGCCGGAATCGGTGCAGTTCTATCAGGAGTTCCCGATCTCGACCGGCGAGACGCTGCTGCGCGGCGCGATCTACCGCTATCCCGATGAGACCAGGGAGCAGGCGGCTGCGCGCTATCTCGCCTACCGCATCGACCGTGACACGATGAACGAGGACGTGCAGCTTTCGGTATGGTCGAACGAATCCATGCTGTCGGAGGCCTTCGAAGGTTTTTACCTCTCAGACCTGGAATACGGCGTGCGCACCCACCACGACCATCTGCGCCAGCAGATCCCGGTGCTCGGGCTCGAGACCGCGCCGGAGGAGAAGGACATGTGGGCACAGAATGACGCGCTAAGGTCGCGGTCGTAGCGCGAGGCGGCGAAGCTGCCAATCTCCCCCCTCGTGGGGGAGATGTCCGGCAGGACAGAGCGACTGTCTTGGAAGTCCAGTGCGTTTTTGCCCGGAAGCTACACGTCCTGGTTCCATTTTCACTGGCCCCTCCTTGCGCGAGGCGGGGTTGGTCCTCGGCCGAGGATTTCCCCAAGCGACTGTTCGGGCTTGGGAAAATGGTGTAGCTGGCCCACGCTCTGTCACGATCTTCGAGATCACTGGGGCTACGGGCTTGGCTCCGCGACAACTTCTGGTGGCCGCCAAAAGTGGTCGGTTCCAAGTTACAAGGGGGCGCGAAGGAACGCTAGCCTTCCTTACTTTGCGATCACCCGCAAACTGGCGAAGGTGTGTGGAATAGCTGACAGGCCGGCGGGACAGCGCCCCCCTCTGCCCTGCCGGGCATCTCCCCCACAAGGGGGGGGGGGAGATCAGCCATCACCCCTGCCACACGCCCTCTTTCCTCAAATCTTCCATCGTGCGTGAAATGCCTTCGCGCAGGATCGCGACCATGTCGTCGATCTGCTCCCGCGAAATGATCAGCGGCGGCGACATCACGCACATGTTGATCAGCGGCCGGACCAGCAAGCCGAGCTCATGGCAATGTGCGTCGATGCGCTTGCCGACGTCCTTGTCGAGCTTCAGCGGATCCTTGCTTTCGCGATCGGCGACGCATTCGACGCAGCCCATCAGCCCCATGCCGCGCACCTCCCCGACCAAAGGAAGTTCCTCCAACGTCTTCAGCTGCGCCTGGAAATAGGGTGCGACCTCGCGCGTATGGGCAAGCACGCTCTCCTCGAGGATATCGAGGTTCTTCAGCGCCACCGCGCAGCCGATCGGATGACTGGTGTAGGTCAGACCATGGCCGAACAGCGCGTCGGGGTGGTTCGAGCGGCGCAGCTCCTGCAAAATCCGCTCCGAGATGATGACGCCGCCGAGCGGGAAATAGCCTGATGTGACGCCCTTGGCGAAGGTGATCATGTCGGGATCGATGCCGAACATTTCACCGGAGGCAAAGACGTGGCCGAGCCGGCCGAAGCCAGTCACCACCTCGTCGGAGATGTAGAGGATGCCGTTGTCGCGGCAGATTTCGCGGATGCGCTTCAGGTAGCCATCCGGCGGCACCACGACGCCGCCCGAGGCCTGCACCGGCTCGCCGACGAAGGCGCCGATCCTGTCGGCGCCGATGCGCGCGACCGTGTCGCGGAACTGATCGACCAGGAAGTCGGTGAACGCCTCTATGCTCATGCCTTGCGGCCGGCGGAACGGGTCCGGCGAAGAGAGCTTCACGACCAGTTCGTCGGCGCCATCCATCCAGTGGCGGTCGCGTGGGCGGCCATTGAGCGAGGCCGACAGATAGGTCGAGCCGTGATAGGCGCCGCCGCGGCTGAGGATCAGCTTCTTTTCCGGCCGCCCCCGCACATTGTTGTAGAACTGCATGAAGCGCAGTGCCGTCTCCACCGCCGAGGAGCCGCCGGTGGTGAAGAAGACATGGCTGAGATCCCCCGGCGCATGGCCGGCGATGCGCATGGCAAGCTCCGCCGATGGCGCGTTCATCGTGTACCACGGCGTGTTGTAGGACAGCGCCATCGCCTGGTCGTACATCACCTTGGCGAGTTCCTCGCGGCGGTGGCCGACATTGATGCACCACATGCCGGCCGGTCCGTCGATCAGCCTTTTGCCCGATGCGTCGGTGATGTAGATGCCCTCGCCCTCGCCGATCAGCGCGCGCGCCTCGGTGCCGACCGAGCCGGCGAACGGCCAGGGCTGGACGAGATGGCGCTTGGCCAGTTCGACGGCGTCGACATCGGCATCGGCCGTTTCCTTCGCCTTCAGGTCTCTTGCAGCCGCCATCTTCGCCTCACATGCTCTCGTGACAATTTTCAGCGGACACGAAGTCAAGCTCCAAGCCTTGGGAAAAGTGGCTTTCTTCACTTCATTTTGAATGTCCGTTCAATCAATATTACAGAAATAGCGCTTGATTTCAATCGCCGGATGCGCGCATGATGAAAGAAAGCCGGCAAGCAAGGAGCGCGCCGCAAATCATGCTCCTTGCATAAAACAGGCGACCGGCGCCAACAATGGGATGAGCATGGCAGGACAGTCCGAGCCAGCAACCGAGATCACGCCGGGGGCGCTGCAATGACGGCGGCTGCCGAGGGGTCGCCTGCACGGCGCATGACACGGGCCAGGCGAAACGCCCTTCTGCAGTCCGAACCCGTCCAGGGCTTTGCCCTGATCAGCCCCACCTTCCTCTATGCCCTCATTCTTCTGGTCCTGCCGATCCTGGTGGTCATCGCTCACTCCTTCTGGACGCAGAACTATCTCACCATCGACCGAACCTTCACGCTGGAGAACTACCGCATCGCGCTGACCGAGCCGATCTATCGCGACCTGCTCTGGCGCTCTCTCTACATCTCGCTGATGGTGAGCTTCTTCACGGTCGTGCTCGCCTATCCGATCGCCTACTTCATCTCGTTCCATGGCGGCCGTCACAAGAGCCTGTGGCTGTTCCTGATCACCATTCCGTTCTGGACCAGCTATCTGCTGCGCGTGATGTCGTGGAAGGTCATCCTCGGCTACAATGGCGTGCTCAATTCCGGCCTGATGGGCCTCGGCATCATCGACGAGCCGTCGACGGCACTGCTCTACAATTCGACCGCCGTCATCATCACGCTGACCCATGCCTGGGCGGCCTTCGCCATCCTGCCGATCTTCGTGTCATTGGAAAAAGTCGACCGCACGCTGGTCGAGGCGGCCAAGGACCTCGGCGACGGTCCGCTCCGTTCCTTCCTGCGCGTGACACTGCCGCTGTCGGTGCCAGGTATCATCTCGGCGGCACTCATCGTCATGATCCCGACGGTCGGCGACTATGTCACACCGAAGCTTGTCGGCGGCAAGGACGGCGTCATGATCGCCAACGCCATCCAGGCGCAGTTCGGCAAGGCGTCCAACTGGCCGCTGGGCGCCGCACTTTCCGTCACCACCATGCTGATCGTGACGCTGATCGCCGGCACCATGGTGCTCATCATCCGCGCCGCGCAGAGGCTGGCCCGATGACAGCGTTGCGGCGTTTCCTGCCCGGCGGCGGCTGGCTGTCGGCCTATGCCTTCCTTTATGTGGTGTTCCTCTATCTGCCGGTTATCTTCCTGCCGATCTTCTCGATCAACACCGCGGCAACGCCGAAATTCCCGCTCTCCGGCTACACGCTGAAATGGTACGAGGATCTGCCGCGGACGCCCGCACTGCTCGACGCCGCCTGGAACAGCCTGGTGGTCGGCGTCTCGGCGTCCATCCTCGCCACCGTCTTCGGCATCCTCGCCGCCCGCTCCATCACCCGCTACCGCTACCCCGGCCGCCGCGCCATCAACGGCCTGATCATGGCGCCCTTGGTGCTGCCGGAAGTCATCGTCGCCATCTCGATGCTGCTGGTGATGCTGCAACTGGGCTTGAGTCTGTCGCTGTTCACCGTTGTGCTCGGCCATGTGCTGGTCTGCATCCCCTATTCGATGACGGTGCTGACCTCCGGTTTCGAGGGCTTCGACCGCAGCCTTGAGGAGGCCTCCGCCGATCTCGGCGAGAGCGCCTTCGGCACCTTCCGGCGGGTGACGCTGCCAATGGTGGCGCCGGCGATCATCTCCAGCCTGCTGGTCTGCTTCACCATCTCGCTCGACGAGTTCATCATCGCCTTCTTCCTGACCGGCACCGATGCGACGCTGCCGATCTACATCTGGGGCCAGCTGCGTTTCGCATCGAAGCTGCCCGGTGTGCTGGCGCTGGGCACCTTGCTGCTGGTCGCCTCTTTCCTGCTGATGACCGTTGCCGAAATCCTGCGCCGCCGTGCGGCCAGGCGCACACAGAACGAGGGAGGCCTCTATGCCTGAGCAGTCCCAGGCCGCCCGGCCTCATCAATCCGAACGGCCCCCGCTTTCCGAACGACCCATGATCGAAATCCGCAACGTCACCCGCAGCTATGGCGCCTTCAAGGCGTTGGACGATGCCACGCTGACCATCAGGGAAGGCGAGTTCTTCTCGCTGCTCGGCCCATCCGGCTGCGGCAAGACCACGCTGCTGCGCATGATCGCCGGCTTCGACAATCCGACCACCGGCTCGATCGCCGTCGGCGGCCAGCCGATGGAAGGCATCCCGGCCAACCGCCGGCCGACCAACATGGTGTTCCAGAGCTATGCGATCTTTCCGCATCTCAATGTCGAGCAGAACGTCGCCTACGGGCTGAAGCGGCTGAAGCTCGAAGGATCGGAGGAAAGGCGCCGCGTCGAGGAGGCGCTGGCGCAGGTGTCGCTGACCGGCCTAGGCAAGCGTCTGGCCACCGAACTCTCCGGCGGCCAGCGCCAGCGCGTCGCGCTCGCGCGTGCGCTGGTGATGCGGCCGAAGGTGCTGCTGCTCGACGAGCCGCTGTCGGCGCTGGACAAGAAACTGCGCGAGCAGATGCAGGTCGAGCTGCGCCGCCTGCAGCAGGCGGTCGGCATCACCTTCATACTGGTCACGCATGACCAGTATGAAGCGCTAGCCATGTCGGACCGCATCGCCGTGATGTTCGGCGGCAAGATCGCGCAGGTCGCCTCGCCCAAGGAGATCTACCAGCGGCCGGTCAATCGCCAGGTCGCCGACTTCCTCGGCGGCATGAATTTCGTCAAGGCCGAGATCGTCGAGGAGAACGGCGCCTCCTTGGTCGTCGACACGCTGGGCTTCGGCCGCGTCAAAACCGACAAACCCAAAGCTTTTGTCCGCAATGGCGGCGCCGCCACGCTCGGCATCAGGCCGGAGCGCCTGCGCGTGCTGTGGGACAATGCCACGGCGAAATTCGAGGTCGCCGGCAAGGTGGTCGAGCGCCACTATTTCGGCGAGATCACCCACTTGATCGTCGAGATACCAGGGCTGGAAAAACCGCTGTCAGTCACCGAGACCAATGATTTCGGCGCCGACGATATCCCGGTCGGCACCTCGATCCGCCTCGCCTATGATCCTGAAGCTTTGGTGGCGATGGCAGACTGAAGTTCGGTAGCGATCTTCTTGGCGGCGATGCGCCCTGCCACAATCGCGCCCTCGACATAGCCCGGAAATGACGGCGACACTTCCGACGAGGCGAAATGGACGGGCGGCACGCCGGCCAGGATCGTGCGTTCGGCATCCGTCGCCGTGGTGACGACAATAAGGTCGCTGTAGGCGCCACCGCTCCAGCGGTCATGCGTCCAGTCGCGATGGCTGAAATCGAGGATATCGGACGCATCCGGGCCGAGCGCTTCCTCCAGCCTTGCCGTCACTTCGGCGCGCAGCGCTGCATCGCTGAACTCGCGCCAGCGCAGCGCAAGCGGTCCGCCGACGAAGACGACGAGCGCGGCATGGTCCGCATCCTTGCTGGTGTCACAGGCAAACAGTCCCGGCCGGTCGCGCCACATCACCATGCCGCTCAAGCCGCGGTCGCGCCAGAATGGAGTTGCGTAGCGCACGAGGATTTTGATCACCGCGCCGCTCTGCCAAACGTCCAGCGCCCTCTTCAAGTTGACCGGCAGAGATGGTGCGAAATCGAGTTTCGCAGCTGTCGCCGGCGGCAGCGCGACCAGGACCTGGCGCGCTTCGATCGCGCCGTTGGCCGAGATAGCACGGACGCCTTTCGGCCCGTGTCCGATCTGCGTCACGGGCTCGTTCAGCCGCAGCCGGCCGCCGAGCTCGCCGGCCAGATCATCGGCCAGCGACTGCATGGTCTCGCGCAAGGAATACTGCAGCTCCGGCACCTCGTTGGTGATCCGGCGGTCATTGTCGATCAGGTGCCAGAGCGGCACCTTCTCCAGCGCCAGGCACCACAGGCCTTCGATCATCGACCGAAAGGCTACCTTGGCATCGGCGGTATCGTTCTGGCGGTCGAGCCAGGCTGCAACGGTCAGGCCGGCAATCGCGGGATCGTCAGGCGCGATGGCATTCATGCGCTCGCGGATCGCCATCGCGGCGAAATAGGTCCGCTCGGCCTCCTTCGGTGACATTGACGGCCGCGCGATGAAATCGCCCTCGACATAGGTCACGGCCAGCGTCTTGCCGCGCGCCTCGACCAGCGCCATCAATTCCGGCATGTCCTCGCACAGGAACTGGCCGCCGCTGTCGATGCGTTCGCCAAGCCCGTTCAACGTAGCCTCGACTCGCCCGCCGACACGGTCGCGCGCTTCGAGCAGCAGGAAATCGATGCCGGCTTTGTTCAATTCGAGCGCGGCCGACAGGCCGGTGAAGCCGGCGCCGACGATGACGACGCCGGTTCTTTCGATCTCTTTGCTCAATAGCCGGCCTTGATCTTCTCGAACTCGGCGACCATGCGCTGCTTGAGCTCCGCCGCCACCGGCTGCTGGAACAGCGTCTTGTCGAGGAATTTGTCGAGATTGTCGAAGCCGCGCTCGACCAGGATGCCGTGGTCGATCGCCGCCATGCCGGCGCCATTGCCGTGGCCGTAGCCGAAGGTCTTGACCATATGATCCGACACTCCAGGCGTATTGACTGCGTTGAGGAAATCATAGGCCTGGTCGAGCTTGCCGGGCGCATCCTTCATCAGCACATAGCCGCACACCCACGTCGACAGGCCCTCCTTGGTGTCGCGGTTCATTTCGATCGGCACGCCTTGGCCCTTCAGCGTTACGAAGGTCTCGTTCCAGCCCCAGGCGAGATCGACCTCGTTGCCGGAAAAGGCCTGATTGATGTCGGTGTCGTCGGTCCAGTAGAAGCGCACGTTCTTGTGCACGGCGCGCAGGAAATCGGACGCCTCTTTGAACTGCGCGTCCGTCATCTTGGTCCAGTCCTTCAGCCCGATGACCAGGCTTGCCAGCGCATAGGCGTCGTCGACATTGTCACCGATGGTGACACGACCCTTGAACTTCGGATCGGCGAAGATCTTGAGCGACTGCGCCTCTTCCTTGGTGACGTTGTCGGTCCGATAGAGCAGCGAGGTGTTGCCCCAGTCGAAGGGCATGAACCAGGCCTTGCCGTCGGCGGTCGTCGCCAGATCCTTCATCGCCATGATGCCGGGATTGAGGTCCTTCCAGCCTGATATTTTCGACGTGTCGAGCGGCTGCAGCATGCCGGCATCCCGCCACTTCACCACGCTCTGCGAGCAGGGATGCGCGATGTCGGCCTTGAAGCCGGCACGCATCTTTTCGAACGCTTCGTCCTCGTCACCGAAGAAGGCGAAGGTCGGCTCGGCGCCGTATTTGGCGGCGTACTCGGGATGCAGCAGCGGGTCCTCGTAGCCCGACCAGTCGAACACGACGAGATCGCCGCCGCCTTCGGCAAGCGCGTAGGCCGCACCCGCGCCGATGGTGCAGGCGGCGGCCAAGGCAAGGCGGCGAAGCATGGAATTCATGGCGCGAACCTCCCCCATCGCGAAAACGGCACGGCGACGTTAGGAGAATTTCCGCGCTTTGGCGAGCCCGTCGGCCCTGCCATGTCGGCGGGCGGACGGGCCAGTCGGAGCAGCCTCAATAGCCGGCTTTGATCTTCTCGAACTCGGCGATCATCTTGAGCTTGAGATCGGAGGGGATCGGCGACTGGAACAGCGTCTTGTCGACGAATTTCTGCACGTCGTCGTAGCCCTTTTCCTTCAGGATCGCCTGGTCGACGCCGGCCATGCCCTGGGCGTTGGCCTGGCCATAGCCCCAGTCCTTGACCAGCACCTTGGCGGTTTCCGGATCGTTGATGGCGTTCAGATAGTCATAGGCCTTGTCGACATTGTCCGGCGCATCCTTGAACAGCACATAGCCGCAGACCCAGGTCGAGATACCCTCGGCGGTGTCCTTCTTGGCCTTGATCGGCACGCCGGCGGCGACCGACTGCACCGTGGCGTCATTCCAAGCCCAGGCGAGATCGACCTCGCCGCCGCTCAGCTGCTGGACGATGTCGGTGGTGTCGGTCCAGTAGGAGCGGACATTCTTGTGTACCTGGCGCAGGAAGTCGGACGCTTGCTTGAACTGGTCGTCCGTCATCTTGGTCCAGTCCTTGAGCCCGATGGCGAGGCTGGCCAGCGCGTAGGCGTCGTCGACATTGTCGCCGATCGAAACCCGACCCTGGAACTTGGGATCGGCGAAGGCCTTCAGCGACTGCACGTCCTTCTCGTCGACCTTGTCGGAATTGTAGGTGAGCTGCGTGTTGCCCCAATCCCAGGGCATGAACCAGGCCTTGCCGTCGGCGGTGGTGGCAAGATCCTTCATCGCCATGATGCCGGGATTGAGGTCCTTCCAGCCCGCGATCTTCGAGGTGTCGAGCGGCTGCAGCAGCCCTGCCTCGCGCCATTTCACCACGCTCTGCGAACAGGGATGACCGAGGTCGGCCTTGAAGCCGGAGCGGACCTTCTCGAACGCCTCGTCCTCGTCGCCGAAGAAGGTGAATGTCGGCGAGTCGCCGTTCTTCTCGACATATTTCGGGTGGAAGCTGGGGTCTTCGTAACCGGACCAGTCGAACACGATCAGGTCCTTGTCGGCGGCAACGGCGAGCGCCGCCGCCGAAGCCGCCAGCGTTGCACCCAGTGCCAATGTCAGTGTCAGGCGTCGGCTGAGTATCTTCATTGCTGTTCCATCCTCTTTTGGTTGTTGATGCCGGCTTGATGCCGCCGGCTTTCTCACGGGTAATGCTTTGGAAATGCCGCCGACAGGAACGCGTTCGCCGCCTGCAGCGCGCTCTCGCGGGTGACGTCCTCGGTCCCCATCATCAGCCGCAGCCACAGACCTTCCAGCATGGCGCTCAGCGCCAAGGCGATGACTTGCGGCTCATAGGCATAGCCGCCGCTCTCTTTGAGCGTTGCGCAGAGATCGATGAAGATCTTCTGGTAGGCCGCGTCGCGCGCGCCGCAGAGCGCCTGATAGGTCGGCCGCGACTTGGCCTCGCCCCAAAAGGCGCACCAGGCGGCCAGCTTGCGCTTGTTGCAGATCGAACGGTCGAAATCGGCAGCAACCAGCGCCCGCAACTGGTGGGCCGGGTCCTCGCCGGCCTTGGTCAATGCGGCACGCCAGTGCGCGGCATATTCGTCGGCCATGTATTGCAACGTGGCGACGAGCAGCTTGTCCTTGCTTTCGAAGTGAAAGTTGACGATGCCGCGCGACAGGCCCGCGCCATCGGCAACGTCGGCCATCGTCGTCTCCGAATAGCCGCGCTTGGCCAGCGAATCGATCGTCGCCTCGATCAGCTGTTGCTGCCGGACTTCCTTCGACGCCTTGCGGCCGCGCTTTTCGGCGTCGCCTTTTCGTGCTGGTTCAGGAAGGACATCCCTGGCTTCTGCGGTCTTCATCGGCGTCATGATCTCCAGCATTGCCGGCTACCCAACCGGCTTTCGACCGCGAAGATGAGTGGGACGGTGCTCACCACTGTCAAGCACCTTCTGCATGGCTTCCCAGGTCCGGATGTTCTTGTCGACATAGGCAGCGCCGACCGCGGCAGTGACCGTCGGATAGAGCGGACCTTTCAGCCTCTCCAGCTCGCCGCGAGCGACCTCGCGATACCAGGGATTGCGGTCGCGAATGGTGACATCGGCAAACCCTGCCCGGCGCATCGCCAGCGCATAGCGCTCAGGCGAGGCCATGGCGAAGGACAGCCCCTCGGCCGCGACATAGGCCTTCATCTCGGACGACGGTTCGCCATCATGCGAGATCATCCAATTCGATGCCGCAAACATTCCGCCCGGCTTCAGCACACGAAAGATTTCGGCAAACAGCGCGTCCTTGTCGGGTACGTGCAGCAGCGCATCCTTGGAGAAGACGACGTCGAAGGAAGCATCTGTGAAAGGCAGCGGACCGGGCGGCGCCTGGACGAAGCTGACGCGGTCGCTAAGCCCGCGAGCCACTGCCCGTCTCCGCGCCACCTCGATCACCGGTCTCTCGACATCGAAGCCGATGGCGTGAGCGGCACCGTGGTGCTCGACCAGATGCAATGTAATGCCGCCCGCACCGCAGCCGATGTCGAGGATCGTCTTGCCCGCGAGCGACAGGCCTTCGACGACCCGGTCGACCTCGTCGGGCCCGCCCGGCGACAGATAGCCATCGCCCCACAGCGCCTCCAGGAAGCGGATGGCGGTGTCGTCATATTCCGGCTCGGCGTCCGCCGTTTCGATCATCTGACCTCAGCTCCGACTGCCTGCAGGACAGCCCAGAATGTCGGCAAAGCCTAGCGCATAAACAGGAAAACGCAACATCATTTGTTGAACATTCATTCAATATGGCTGGACAAAATGGCTGAAGCCGTGCCAAATTCCGAGCATTCGGGAACAGATCACATAAGAATGAACGGTGAGATCGCCATGAAGGCTCGGCGTATATGAAGGCGTGGGATGCAATCGTCATCGGCGGCGGCCACAACGGGCTGGTCAACGCCTGCTATCTCCAGCGCGCCGGCCTCGACGTGCTGGTGGTGGAGAAGAACGACTGGGTCGGCGGTGCGGCCACCAGCAGGGAACTGACGCCCGGTTTCCTCTACTCCAACTGCTCCTATGTTTGCTCGCTGTTCCGGCCCGAGATCATGCGCGATCTCGAGCTGCCGCGCTTCGGCCTGCAGGTGATTTCCTACGAGGGTGGCGCGGTCTTCACCCGCGACGGCGACTACCTCGCCAACTACCGCGACCATGACGCGCATCGGCGCGAGTTCGCCCGTTTCTCCAGGCGCGATGCCGAAGCCTATGACCGCTACGCCCGAGACGTGACGCGGCAGTGCCGTTTCATCCAGCCGCTGCTGATGCGCACCGCGCCGGACCCGACAAGCTTGCGGCCGCGCGACCTCGGCGAGCTTCTTTATCTCGGCAAGAAATTCGCCGGCCTCACGGCGGAAGAAATGGCGCTGACGCTGCGCTTCTGGACCATGTCGATCTCGGACTTCCTCGACGAATATTTCGAGACCGACGTCATCAAGGCGAACTTCGCGCTCTCCGGCATCATCGGCACGGCGCTCGGTCCGATGTCGCCGGGCACGGCCTACGTGCTGCTCCACCACTATATGGGCGAGGTCGACGGCTCGGTCGGCGCCTGGGGCTATGCGCGCGGCGGCATGGGCGCCGTCACCAAGGCGCTCGCCGCGTCCTTCAAGGCTTCCGGCGGCACCATCCGCACCGGCGCCGAGGTCGACCACGTGCTGGTCAGCCGAGGCAAGGCGAAAGGCGTGGTGCTGGCCGGCGGCGAGGAGATTTATGGCAAGCTCGTCGTCTCCAACGCCGACGTGAAGCGCACCTTCTTGAAACTGGTCGAAGAAAAGGAACTGCCCGATGTCTTCCTGCGCCGGGTCAGGAACTTCAAGATTCGTGGCTCGTCGGGCAAGGTCAACATCGCGCTGGATTCGCTGCCCGAATTCCCGGCGCTTCCGAAGGATTCGCCGGTCTATCGCGGCGATATGCATTTCACCGATTCGATGGAGCGCATGGAGCGCGCCTATGACGACTGGAAGGCCGGGCGCTGGTCGGTCGACCCGTTCCTCGACATGGTCATCCCGACGACGCTCGACCCGACCATGGCGCCGCCGGGCAAGCATTTCATGAGCTGCTTTGTGCAATACGCGCCGCCCAAGGTGAACGGCCACGACTGGACCGACGCCGATCGCGACGGCTTCGCGGAAAGCGTCATCGCGCAGATCGCGGAATATTCGCCGGGCTTCCGCGATCGCATTGTCCATATGGAAGTGCGCACGCCGCGCGAGATCGAGGCCGAGGTCGGCCTGACCGAAGGCAACATCTTCCAGGGCGAGCTGACCTTCGACCAGCTTCTGTTCAATCGTCCGGTTCCCGGCTACGCGCAATACCGCTCGCCGGTCGGTGGGCTCTATATGTGCGGCTCCTCCACTCATCCCGGCGGCGGCGTCATGGGCGCGCCTGGCCGCAATGCCGCCGCCGAAATCCTGCGCGACCTTGCCAAGTCAACCTCTCATATGAGCCCGGCCCATGACGTCATTTGATGTGATCATCATCGGCGGCGGCCATAACGGCCTTGTCGCCGCTGCAGTGCTGGCGAAGAGCGGCCGCAAGGTGCTCGTGCTGGAAGCCGCAACCGATATCGGCGGTGCGGCGCGGACCGACGAATTCGCCCCGGGCTTTCGTGTCTCCTCCGTCGCCCATGTGCTGAACCGTCTGCATCCCGATGTCGTGAAAACGTTGGAGCTGGAACGTCACGGGCTGGAGATTGCACGCGGCGATTTCGTGCCGACCGTTGCGCTGTCCAGGGATGGCCCGCCGCTTATGCTGCATGGCGCCTATGGCGAGGTGCTGACCGGCGCCAGTTCGTCCGAGCAAACCGCATGGAAGGAACTACGCGCCCAGCTGCTGCGCTATGCCGGCATACTGAAGCCCTTCTTGTCACGCCGTCCGCCCGACCTTGGCGCCATGTCGCTGCGGGAGACGGCAGCTCTTGGCCAGACAGCGCTGGCGCTGAAGAAACTCGGCAAGGAGGACATGCGCGATTTCCTGCGCGTGCTGTTGATGAATGTCGCCGACCTGCTTGATGAGCAACTCACCGACGACCGGCTGAAAGGCCTGCTCGCCTTCGACGCGACGCTCGGCAGCCATCTCGGTCCGCGTTCGCCGACCTCGCTGCTCGGCCTCTACTACCGGCTGGCGGGCGAGACGGGCGGCATCGCCGGGGCGCAGATGCTGCCTAAAGGCGGCATGGGCGCGGTCATCGCCGCCATCCGTGCAGCGGCGGAGAAGGCCGGCGTGACCATCCGCGCCAAGTCACCTGTCGCCAGGATCATCGTCGAAAAAGGTCGCGCCGTCGGCGTCGCGCTCGACAGCGGCGAGGTGCTACGTGCGAAAACGCTCATCTCCGCCGTCAATCCGGCAACAACCATCCTCGATCTCGTCGGACCGCGCGAGGTCGACACAGGCTTCGTACGCAAGGTCAAAAGTATCCGCATGAAGGGCGATGCGGCCAAGCTGCATCTGGCGCTCGACCGGCCGCCGCAATTTGCCGGTATCGACGCCGCCGGCCACAAGGGCCGCCTGGTCATCGCGCCCTCGCCCGATCACGTCGAGCGTGCCTTCAATCCCTGCAAATATGGCGAGTTCTCACCTGAACCCGTGATGGAGATCACGCTGCCCAACCTCACCGATCCGTCGCTTGCGCCCGCCGGCGCCTGCGTGCTGTCGGCGGTCGTGCAATATGCACCCTATGCGCTGAAGGAAGGCTGGAGCGCGGGCAAACCGAAATTCCTGAAGGCGATCATGGCTCAGCTCGAGACCTACGCGCCGGGCATTTCCAAGACCGTGCTTCACACCGAGCTTCTGACGCCGGCCGATATCGAGGCGCGCTACAGGATGCCCGGAGGCCACTGGCATCACGGCGAATTGCAGGCCGACCAGATGCTGATGTCGCGGCCGATGTCCGGATGGTCGGGCTACGACACGCCGGTCGAAGGGCTATTCCTCGCCGGCGCAGGCTCGCACCCAGGCGGCGGCGTTTCCGGCGCGCCCGGCCTCAACGCCGCGCGCCGCATCATCGCGATGAGGGCATGACCATGGCGCAAGCAACCAGGAAGAAGCCGGTCGTGACCGGCGCCGACACCGCCCTCGAAGCTCGCCTCGCGGCGCAATCGCATTTCCGCACACTGCGGCTGGGCACCCCCTTCCAGCCGCGCATCGACGCGCTGGCCAAGGCCCAGGACTGGTACAATTGGGCCGGCTACCGCGCCCCGCATTCCTTGTGGGACGAGGAACTGGAATATTTCGCCATCCGCAGCCAGGCGGCCTTGTTTGACATCTCACCGATGACGAAATACCGCATCGAGGGTCCCGGCGCCGAGGCCTTCCTCAACCGCGTCACCTTGCGCGACGTGACCAAGCTCAAGCCGGGCCGCGTCCACTACACCGCATGGTGCGACGACGCAGGTTTCGTGCTCGACGACGGCACTTTGTTCCGGCTGTCGCCGACCCGCTTTCGTCTTTGCTCGCAGGAGCGACATCTGCCCTGGCTGCTGGACAGTGCCATCGGTTTCGAGATCACCGTTAAGGAAGAAACCGAGGCCGTCGCCGGCCTGGCGCTGCAAGGCCCGACCTCGTTCGCCTTGCTGCGCGATGCCGGTTTCGCCGGCGTCGAGCGGTTGAAAATTTTCGACCTCGCCGAGTTCCCGCATGACGGCGGCGCGGTCACCATTTCGCGCACCGGGTTCACCGGCGACCTCGGCTACGAACTGTTCGTGCAAGCCGAGAAGGCACTGAGCCTCTGGGACCGGCTGATGGCGGCGGGCGAGTTGCGCGGCATCCGCGCCATTGGTTACACGGCGCTGAACCGCGCCCGGCTCGAAGCCGGGCTGATCGTCGCCAATGCCGACTTCACCACGGCCGAGCACGCCATCCGCGCCGACCGTCTGCGCATGCCTGACGAGATCGGCCTCGGTTTCATGATCGACCTGGAAAAAAGCCATTTCAACGGCCGCCGCGCCATCCTCGAAGCGCGGACCAAGAGAAAGCTGCGGCACGTGCTGGTCGGGCTGGAGATCGAAGGCAACATCCCGGCCGAGCATGCCATCGTCTACCACAAGAAGAGCCAGGAGGTCGGTCTGGTCAGCGCCGCCATGTGGTCACCCATGGCCAAGCGCAATATCGCCATCGCCTCACTGGCACGGCCTTTTGGGGATACGATGGTCGAAGATCTCTGGGTCGAGATCTACGCCATGCGCGAATTGCAGTACCAGAAGCTGATGAAGCGGGCCAAGGTGGTGCAGCGCCCTTTCATCAAGCTCGACCGCCGCACCACCAACCCGCCGGCGGATTTCTGAGCATGAGCGATGAGGCAGAGCGCGAAGCCGCCGAACAATGGCAGCTGGTCAATACACCGCTCGGTGAAAAATGGTCCGGGCGCACCCGCTATGCCGCCGCCATGTTCTTCTACAAGCGCGGCGAGATGAGCGCCGAGACGCTCGAGGTCTACCGCATCTGCGCGCGGCTGGATTCCACCGATCCGTTGCCGATCATCCGCGACCGCGGCGGCGGCCAGGACTGGCTGAAGCGCATGGGCTACAAATAGCGACGCGGGTCGATTATCCGATCGTCTTCTCGAGCATGCCGATCCAGTTGCGGTAGGCGATCTTCTCGATCAGCGCGCGGCCGAAACCCCGCGCGGCAAGCGCGTCGATCAGTTTCGGCAGGCCGGCGACATCGCCGATGACGGCCGGGATCATGGCGCCGTCGAAATCCGAACCTAGGCCGACCCCGTCCTCGCCCAGCGCCTGCAGCAGCGAGTCGACATGGCGCACCATGATCTCGAGTGAGGTGTCGGCGTTCATCCTGCCGTCCTCGCGCAGGAAGCCGGTGGCGAAGTTCAGCCCGACCATGCCGCCGCTTTCGCGGATGGCGCCAAGCTGCCAGTCGGTAAGGTTGCGGGAATGGCCGCAGATCGCGTGCACGTTGGAATGCGTGGCGACCAGCGGCGCATCACTGATTTCAGCGACGTCGCGAAAACCCTTTTCATTGAGATGCGAGAGGTCGATCATGATCTTCAGCTGGTTGCACGCCTTGACCAGCGCCTTGCCGGCATCGGTCAGGCCGGGCCCGGTGTCGGGCGAGGACGGAAAGCGGAACGGCACGCCGTTGCCGAAGGCATTCGGGCGGCTCCAGACGATGCCGAGCGAGCGCAGGCCGGCGGCGTGCAGCACGTCGAGCATGGTGAGTTCGGGATCGATCGCTTCGACGCCCTCGATGTGGAACACCGCCGCGATCGAACCCTTCGCCATCGCGTCGCGCACGTCGCCGGCGCTGCGGCATACGGTCAGCGCTCCGGCCCGCTCCAGCCGGAACAGGATCGAGGCCATGGCGATGGTGGAGGTGAGGGCTTCGCTGCGCGGAAGCTCGGGCGGCAAGGGCTCGTTGTCGCTCGGCGCCGGCGGCACCGCGGCGCGTTTGGTTTTCTCGACCGGCGGCGGGAAGATCGCGAACATGCCGCCGGCAAAGCCGCCCTTTTTGGCGCGCGGCAGATCGATATGGCCGCCTTGCGTCCCCTCGATGAACAGCTTTTCGACATCCGCCTCCTTCGACTGATAGAGCCTGAGCAGCGTGTCGTTGTGGCCGTCGAAGACGGGGACGAGATCGGTTTCGGTCATCAGGAAGCCATTCGGTTGAGGGCCCGCAGGCCGGGAGCCTGCCTGCGGGCGATACCTCTACTTAGGCAAGATGGCCAAATCGCGCAAATGCCAGACAGGTGATTGCATTTGTAACTGCTCGCGCGACCGTCTGTCTCCGCGCGGACAAACGCCTATTGCTTCAGCACGTCGGCCCATTCCGGATGGCGGCGGAACTGGGCGTTGGCGAAAGGGCAGAGCGGGATGATCTTCTTGCCGGCCGCGCGCGCATCCTCGACGGCGCGGGTGACGAGCCGAAGCCCCGCGCCCTGGCCGCGAAACGCATCCGGCACTTCGGTGTGGTCGATGATAAGCTGGTGCTCGCCGATCTTGGTGAAGGTCATCTCGGCCTCGGCGCCGCCAGGTCCGCGCAAGAAATAGCGCCCCTTGGAGCCGCGGTCCTCCAGTTCGATCTCAGGCAATTGGTCAGGCATTGCTTAGGCTCCTTCAACAGGCACGCCGGCGAAGAACCGCCGCGCCGCCTCGATTTCATTCGGCCGCACCTCGTGCCCGCCCTCATGCCATTCCACAGTGACATCGGCGCCATCGGCGCGCAAATAGGCCTCGAGCCGCGACGTCAGGTTGGGCGGGCAGATCGGGTCACGCTTACCGGCAGTGACCAGGATGTGGCGGCCGGCAAGGCTGCCCTTCACCTCCGGCTCGAACGGGATCAGCGGATGCATCAGCACCGAGGCATTGAACAGGTCGGGTGCAGCGAACACCACCGAGGCCAGGATGTTGGCGCCGTTGGAATAGCCGAGCCCAAGCACCGACGACGGCCTTGCCGCCTCGACCTGCGCCTTGACGAAGCCAACCATCTTGCCGGTCGCCCGCGCGAGGTCGTCCATGTCGTAGACGCCCTCGCCGGTGCGGCGGAAGAAGCGTGCCGCGCCCATTTCTGCAACGTCGCCGCGCGGCGACACTATCATACCGTCTGGAACGAGATCGCGCCCGAGCGAAAGCAACTGGCTCTCGTCTCCGCCAGTGCCGTGGAAGACGAAGAGCAGCGGGCCGCCCGGCGAACCGGGCAGCAGCTTGTGGATGTAGGCGTCCTTGCTCATGGTCCTCAGCCCCCCAGCTTCTGCAAATGCTGTTCGAGATAGGGCCTGAGATGCTGGTGCTGCGTCGGCAGCTTCAGCGCTTCGCCAAGATGGGCAGTGTCCTCGTCGCGGTCGAAGCCCGGCTCGTTGGTGGCCACCTCGAACAGCACGCCGCCCGGCGTGCGGAAATAAATCGCCCAGAAATAGTCGCGGTCGATCACCGGCGTCACCTGATAGCCGGTGTCCATCAGCGCCTTGCGCACTTCGAGCTGCTTCGCGCGGTTTTCGACGGCGAAGGCGACATGGTGGACCGAGCCGGCGCCAAGATTGGCGAAGGCAGCACCCGGCAGCGATTCGATGTCGACGACATCGGCGCCGTTGCCATTCTTCACCGCCAGCCGCGTGACGTTGCCGGACTTGTCGACTTCCTCATAGCCCATGAACTTCAACAGCTCCTCGGTGGCGCCGCCGTCCTTGAGCCTGAGCGACACCGAGTGGAAGCCACGGATCGCTTCGTCTGCGGGTACGCCGCCTTTCACCCATGGCGCGCGGCTGTCGGCCTTGTCCTCGACGAGGGCAAAACCGTCGCCATCGGGACCGGCGAAGGCCAGCCGCTTCTCGCCGAACGCTTCTTCGCGCGACAGCCCGGCAATGCCCTCGTCGGCGAAGCGCTTCTCCCAATAGGCAAGCGTGCCTTCAGGCACCGAATAGACGGTGGTGCCGACTTCGCCGACGCCATGGCGGCCCTTGCCGATGTTCGGGAACGGAAAGTAGGTCATCACCGAACCCGGCGTGCCGACCTCGTCGGCATAGTAGAGGTGGTAGACGTCGGGCGCGTCGAAATTGACGGTTTTCTTGACCCGGCGCAGGCCGAGCTTCTTGGTGAAGAACGCATTGTTCTGGCGCGCATCGCTGGCCATCGAGGTGACGTGATGCAGGCCCTTGATCTGGTCGAGCATTTTTCTGCTCCTTCCCTTGCTACTTGTGCGGCCCATGCCGCTGTCCACGCCAATATGAGGATAGGCACGCCGGCGTCAAAGGGCGCAAACACAGAATGGACTGTGCTGTAAAAGTGAACGAAGAAGCACATTTTGTTCACCGATCGACGAACTGAACCCAGCTTGCAACGGCCCGGAATTTCGGCTCCATGAGCGGCGCGCCTTCATCCAGTGAGGAGACCCAGATTGGCCAAATCCGGTAGACGCCCGAACGTTCTCCTCATCACCTGCGACCAATGGCGCGGCGATTGCCTGTCCGCCGCCGGCCATCCCGTGGTGAGGACTCCGAACGCCGACGCGCTTGCCGCCGACGGCGTCCTGTTCCGGCGCCACTATGGCGGAGCCGCACCCTGCTCGCCGGCGCGTGCCTGCCTCTACACCGGCCTCTACCAGATGAACAACCGCGTCTGCCGCAACGGCACGCCGCTCGACACCCGCCACGGCAACATCGCGCTCGCGGTCAGGGCCCTCGGTTATGATCCGACGCTATTCGGCTACACCGACGTCTCGCTCGACCCGCGCCGCCTGGCGCCTGGTGACCCCAGGCTGAAGAGCTACGAGGGCGTGCTGCCCGGCTTCAGCGTGCGCCAGTTCCTGCCCGAGCACCAGAAACCCTGGCTGTCATGGCTGAAGGCGCGCGGCGTCGAAACCGGCGCCGGCTTTCCCGACATCCATCGCCCTGTTGGTGGAGAGGCCGGAGATGACGTGACCCTCACGCCGCCCGTCTATTCGAAGGACGAGACGCCGACGGCCTTCCTCGCCGGCGAGTTCATCCGCTGGCTCGGCGAACAGGAAGGCGGCGCGCCGTGGTTCGCACATCTCTCCTTCATCAGTCCGCACCCGCCCTTCATCGTGCCGGACCCCTACAACACACTATACGATCCCGTCGACGGCCCCGCCTTCCGTCGCGCCGAAAGCTGGCAGGCAGAGGCGGAGCGTCACCCTTACCTCGCCTACGATCTTGGCCGGCAGAAGCGCGCCAGTTTCCGCCCCGGTGCCGAGGGCAAGGTGCGCGACTGGGGTGACGACAATTTTCGGGCCATCCGCGCGCTCTACTACGGCATGATCTCGGAAGTGGACGCGCAGCTTGGCCGCCTCTGGCAAGCGCTCAAGACGGCTGGCGCATGGGACGACACCGTCGTCGTGCTGACCTCGGACCACGCCGAGATGATGGGCGACCATTTCATGCTCGGCAAAGGAGGCTTCTTCGACGGCAGTTTTCACATCCCGCTGATCATCCGCGACCCGCGTCGCAGCGGGACATCGGGCAACCAGGTCGACCGCTTCACCGAGGCCGTGGACATACTGCCGACGCTGCTCGAGCTGCTCGACCAGGATCCGCCGCCACATCTCGACGGATTTTCGCTGAAGCCATTTCTGGAGAGCGAGACGCCAGAGGACTGGCGCGACGCGGCACACTGGGAATTCGATTTCCGCTCCATCGCCGGCGGCGAACCCGAACGCCATTTCGGCATTGGTTCGCGCCAGTGCAATCTTGCCGTCATCCGCACGGAAGAATTCAAGTACGTGCATTTCGGCGGCGGCCTGCCGCCGCTGCTGTTCGACCTGACGAAGGACCCCGGCGAGCTGACCAACATGGCCACCGATCCGGCCTATGCCGCGGTGCGGCTCGAGTTTGCCGAAAAACTCCTGGCCTGGCGCGCCACCCATCTCGACCAGTCACTAGCGCTGGCCGAGCTGACAGAGGACGGCGTTGTGGGGTATGTCAGTAGGACAATAAGGCAGTAGGCAGTGGGGAACAGGAAAAGCCAGTCCTACTGCCTACTGCCTACTGCCTACTGCCTACTGCCTACTGCCTGCTGCCTACTCCTTACTTCACCATCATCCGCTGCTGATCCCGCTTCTCGGCATAGCTGCCCTTCTCGTAGGCGGCCTGTGCCTCGAGCTGCTCCTTGGTGAAGGTGGTGTAGAGATATTTCTTGCCGTCCTTGTCGGTCATGAATTTGAGATTGTCCATGCCGACAGCCACTTCCTTCTCGCCGACGCCGAGGAAGCCACCAACGTCTACGATGACCGCGTCAGGCTTGCTGTCCGGCGCCAGCACGACATCGCCGATCTCGCCGACCTTGACGTCGTTGGCGCCGTAGACGGTCGTCCCTTTGAGGTCATCACCTCTGATTTCGCCGACCGGCATCTCTGTCAGCGTCGACTTGTCGATCGCCGCGGTTTGCGTGGGGTCGGTTGCCTTGACATCGGGCGTCGGGGTGGCCGGAGCCTCAGCTGTCACTTCGGGCGCAGGGGCGGCCGGAGCCTCAGCAGTCTTTTCCCCCGGGGCCGGGGCGGTCGTTGTTGGGGCGGCGGCCTTCGGGACCTCGTTCGAGGCCGTGCTGGCCGCCGGTGCCGGATCAAAGGCCTTGCGGTTGAAGTCCGGCTGCGCCTGCAGCTCTTCCTTCGTCGTCTGCACGACCAGCCAGCGATCGCCGTTCCGCTCGGCCCATTGCGTCTTTGCGAAGTCATAGGCGACGTTCTTTTCGCCCAGGCCAAGGAATCCACCGACGCCGATCACAAGCGACTGCGCCTGGTTGTCCTTGGTCAGAACGATGTCGTTCACATCGCCAATACTCTGGGCGTCGTCCGCGGTGCCGTTATAGACGGATTCGCCAATGATGTTGGTAGCCAGATTCCCATCTGCCTTTTTTACAACCGGTTCAGCCGGCGCGTTCATGTCGACAGGCTTCTGTGCCCCGGTAGCGTCCGTAGAAGACGTGTCGGTCGAGGCTGCTGGTGGGGCTGGGTCGTAAGGCTTTCTGTCGAAGTCCGGCAGCGCCGTCAGCGCTTCCTTCGAAGTCTCGGCGACCAGCCAGCGGTCGCCGTTCTTCTCGACCCACTGCAGCTTGTCGTAGTCGAACGCGACATCCTTCGCCCCGATGCCAAGAAAGCCGCCAACGCCGATGACGGCGGATTTCGCCTTGCCATTTTCGTCAAAGACAACATCGCTGACCTGGCCGATGCTTTGGGCATCGTCGGCCGTGCCGTTATAGACGGATTCACCGATGATGTTGGTCATCAGGCTGCCTTCCGCGCGCTCCACCGGAGCCGCTGGAGCCGTCTCGGTGGCGGGCGCCTCAGCAGGCGCTGGGGTTGTTGCCGTCTGTGCGAAAGCGCCGGTTGCAATCAGCGTTGCCAACGCGGTCGTCGCTAAAAGAGTGCGGATCATGATCGTCTCTCCTCGTGCCTGATTTCTGCACGCCGAGACCGACAAGAGGTCAGCCTCGGCATCCTCCTACTGGTTCACAACGTCGTGACCACGCTGTTGTTCCGAAATTAGGCGTGCTCGGCACATCCGGATAAGTCGCAGGAAACCTTGCGGGATTTCGCCCCAGCCAAGGGGAACCTTTCATCGGCCACTTCGTTTCAGCCTTTGGCTGGGACCTTCCCGGCCTGATGGGTTGTGAAGAAATCGGAGCGGGCATGCGATTTGCGGCGGTGCTGAACCGGGACGGCGGCACCTTGCGCACGACCGATCTCCCGGCGTTTTCCGAGCAGATGCGCAAGACGCTGGAGGCAGCGGGCCATTCCATCGACATCGACATCGTCGCCGGTGGCGACATCGAGGTTGCGCTGGAGAAAGCCGCGGCGCGGCGCGGTGTCAACGTCGTGCTTGCCGGTGGCGGTGATGGCACCATCTCGGCCGCGGCGGCCCTGCTGATGAATCGCAAGAAGGCACTGGCCATCCTGCCCGCCGGCACCATGAATCTTTTCGCTCGTGGGCTCGGCATCCCTCAAACGCTCGACGCCGCCGTGAAATCCTTTGCCGATGGCGAGGTGATCGCCGTCGACATTGCCAGCGCTAATGGCCGGCCATTCGTGCATCAGTTCTCGGTCGGCCTGCATGCAAAAATGGTGCAACTGCGCCAGAAGATGGAGTTCGGCTCACGCCTGGGTAAGATGCGGGCTTCTGTACGTGCCGCCTGGGTAACCATCAAGAACCCACCGGCCATGAACGTGACGCTGACCATCGGCGAAGCCGAGATCATCACCCGCACCACCGGCATTGGCATCACCAACAATCTGTTCGGCGAAGGCCACCTGCCCTACGCCGACAATCCCACCGGCGGCGTGCTCGGCATCTACATTGCCGTGGCGCGGCAGCGTGGCGAGTTGGCGAAGTTCTTCCTCGACATGGCGCGCGGCAGATGGCGCGACAGCGAGCATGTCGAAATCCACCAGGCCGACAGGGCGGTCCTGAAAATCCATTCGGCAGCGAAGAAATTCCGCGCCGTCATGGACGGCGAACTGGTCAGGCTCGAGCGTGAAACGGAAATCCGGATCCACCCCGGCGCGTTGAACGTGCTTGTGCCCGCGCGCGCCGCTCAGGCCAGGGCAGCGTGATGCAGCCCGACGCCATGACGCCGCAGCTAGCCGGCGGGTGCCTGGTCTTGATCGGCGGGCGTGTTGGTGTCGATCATCTCGCCATAGATCTCGGCGATGCCCCATGCGACAAAAGCCAGAAGCAGAGCCGCGATCAGAATCCTGAGGCCGTGCCGCCCCCACCGTCCTTGACGGGCTTTATCTTCAGGGATGATTTTCATGGTCGGCTCCCCCATGGTTTTGCGCCGGCGGACGGGACTGGCAAAGCATGGTCGGGTAACGATTCCTTGCTACGAAAGTTCCGCGGGCAGCCGCGTCTGACGGCATGGCGGCTTGCGACCACAAACCCGGGTATTTGGGGGCTCGGTGGACAACAGGGTTGAAAAAGCACCGGCTCTGCCGGCCGAAGTCTTCGACGCCGTAACCGCACCGGACCGGCTTGCCGTCCTCCATGGCCTCGATGCGCTCGATACGGCAGCTGATCCGGACTTCGATCGCATCAGCGGCCTTGCCGCGGCCGTCATGCATGCTCCTGTCGCGCTGATCACCCTGATAGATGTCGAGCGGCAGTGGTTCAAATCCTGTATCGGCTTCGATGAGACCGAAACGGCGACCGAAATATCTTTCTGCGCCCATGCGATCGCCGCCGGCGACGAGCCGATGGTTGTGGCCGACGCGACCCTCGACCCTCGCTTCGCCGGCAATCCGCTGGTCACCGGCAAACACCATGTCCGCTTCTATGCCGGCGCGCCGATGGTGGTGGCCGGCATCCGCATCGGCACACTCTGCGTGCTCGACCGCAAGCCTCATGCATTTCCGTCTGCCGCCAAGCTCGAGCAATTGAAGGCGCTTGCCGGCCTTGCCGCCAGCCTGTTCACGCTGAAGGACGCCACCCGCAATGGCGCCATCGCCGCGGCCGCACTTGAGCGCGAGGAAAAGCGCCGCGCCATCGCGCTCGACGCCGCATCTTTGGCCAGCTGGGCTTGGGACATCCGCACCGACATCATCGAATGTGATGTGCTGCTGTCGGAGCTGTTCAACCTGCCGCGCTCCAACCGGCTGCGAGCCCGCGACATCCTGGCCGCAATCGACCCGCGCGACGTCTACCAGACCGAGACGCGCTTTCGCGACGCGCTGACCGGCAGCGACGACTACTTTGGCGAATACCGCGTCAAGGGCATGCATCCGCCGCGCTGGGTGGCCACGCGCGGCCGTGTCATCGAACGCGACGGCGACGGCAAGCCGACGCTGATCTTCGGCGTCAACTACGACATCACCGAGCGCAAGCTCGGCGACGAACGGCAAAGGCTGCTGTTGCGCGAGCTGAACCACCGCGTCAAGAACACGCTGGCGACCGTGCAGGCGCTGGCGACACAGACCGTTCGCCATGCCCGCCAGCCCAGCGAATTCCTCGAAGCCTTCGGCGCCAGACTGCAGGCGCTGGGCGTTGCCCACAATCTGTTGTCGGACCGCGAATGGCGCGGCATCGGCATCAGGGAGTTGGTGCAGATCGAGGTCAAACCGTTCGACAGCACTGAGCGGCCGCGCATGACGATTTCCGGCGCCGATCTCCTGCTTACGCCCGACCAGGCGGTTGGGCTGGGCCTGATCCTGCACGAGCTTGCCAGCAATGCGCTGCAATACGGGTCGCTGTCGGCGGCGTCCGGAAGGGTCGATCTCACCTGGAAGGCCGAAGGCAAAAGAGGCGCGCGGCGCCTGGTGCTGACCTGGCGCGAAAGCGGCGGCCCGCAGGTTGAGCCCCCCGACCGCCACGGCTTCGGCTCGATCCTGATCCGCCGCAGCCTGGCCAAGGTCATCTCCAGCGAAGTGACCCACGAATTCCGCCCCGAAGGAGTCTTCGCCGAGATCTCGATGCCGCTGGAGGATCTGCCGAAGTAAGCCCGAATCTTTGTTTGACGCACTTCCGGACGGAAAACCGCTACACACTTTTCCTGGAATTGCTTCAGTCAGCTTCGCCGGCATCCTTGTCGTCGGCGTCGGGCTTCACGTTCTCGCGATAGATCGCGTAGGCGGCGAGCGCCACCGCAGGGCCAAGAATGGCACCCAGGCCGCCCTTGCCCTTGAGCAGCGCCGGCAACACGGCAAGGGCCGCCGTGATGCCGATCGCCTTCATGTCGGCGCTACGCCTGCGCGCCCGGCGCCGTGCGCGCGCACCGGCCGACAGCTGATAGACGATGAGGATAAGCCCCGCGACCGCCAGGAAACCGACGCCGAAGCCTATGGCGGCCGGCAACGAGCCATAGCGTTCGGCCGCCCAGATGTAGGCCGCGCCGATCAGGAAGCCGATGCCGCATAGTGCGGCAGTCGCGGCAACTGCATAGGCGATTGCGGCCGTGCGCGCGCGGCGCAGGGCCGCAACCGTTTCGCCCGTGGCGAGGGCTGAGATCAGCGATGCCAGCGTTCCCATCTGTGCAGGAACTAGCGCCGCGCCAGCAGCGCGAAGAGGAACCCCACGCCGGCGGCGATCGCCAGCGAGGTCACCGGCTTTTCGCGCACATTCGCCGCAATCTGCGCTTCGATGTCCTTGGCGTTGCCGCGCAGGCTGTCGAAGGCGGCTTCGCCCTGGGTCCGCAATTGTTCGACGCCTTCGCTGGCGGCGCGACGCGCCGTGCCATATCCATGTTCGCCGGTCTTGGCCAACTGCTTGGTGAGTTTTTCGATGTCGGCTTTCAACTGCCTGATGTCGGCTTCGAGGTCCGAATTCGCCCGGCTTTCGTTCGCGGTCTTTCCTGTGGCAGTCGCCATTGCTTAACTCCTTGCGTTTGCTTGATTTCAAACGCCCGACACACACCAAGGTTCCGAAATCGGATCCGGCTTCATGAAAGGCTGTTTGTGCCTGCGAGTCCAGCCCGGCCCGATGTTCAGATCAGCGGCCGTCGATCCTCGCCCAGCCCTTCCCAGTGCGCCAGCTCCTTCAGTCTTTCGTGGTCAATCACCTCGCATCCGCCATCGCGCCATACGATCAGCTTGCGGTCCATAAGCTTGCGGATCGTCTTGTTGGTATGGACCAGCGAAAGGCCAAGCGTATCGGCGATGTGCTGCTGCGTGATCGGGATGCGGACCGGGGCCTTGCCGTTCAGCCCGACCGCGCGGGCGCGGCTGGAGATGAAGGCGATGAGATAGGCCGCACGTTCCATCGCCGTACGCCGGCCGATGCTGAGCAAATTCTCGTCCAGCATGCGTTCCTCGCGCGACGCGATCCAGGTGATGTCGTAGGCGAGACCTGGATGGTTGCGATAGAGCTCATGCAGTTGTTCGCGCTCGAAGACGCACAGCAGCATCGGCGACAGCGCCTCGACGGAGTGCTGCATCTCGCCCATCAGGCTGCCCTGCAGGCCGATGAGATCGCCCGGCATCGAATAGTTCAGGATCTGGCGGCGGCCGTCCGACAGCAATTTGTAGCGGAAGGCCCAGCCTGAGAGCACCGTGTAGAGATGGGCGCTGTGGCTGCCCTCGACCAGGACCGTAGCGCCCTTGTCGACAGCCAGTTCCCCCTTCTTGAACGTGCTGACGAACAGCAGTTCCTTCTTCTCGAATTCGCGGAAGGCCGGCAGCGGCCGCAGCGGGCAGTTTTCGCAGGGATACTGGCGGCTGGAAAAAGAACGACCGTTTTGCCCGGACATTTCGACCCTTCTTCCAACCCTCACTCTGGAGAGGGTGGACAGCAACGCTTTGCAGGGATCGAGGTTCCGGCAATCACCATGCCTTTCAACAGGCCGTGTCTTTTTTAAATGACAGGCCGCCAAATAGCGCTCATGAATCGCTCCGTTTCAAGGAGACATTGCCCGGTGCCCTCATTGCTCGACGGATTGCGGATCCTCGTTCTCGAAGATGAATTCCTGATCGCCATGGATGTCGAGCAGCTGTGCCGCGATTACGGCGCCGGCGAGGTGGTGATCGCCCGCGACCTGACCGAAATCGAGCCCCAGGATGTGGTTGCGCAATTCGACGCGGCCATTGTCGACCTCATGCTGGGTGGCGCATCGACACGCGACTTCGCCTCGGCGCTGCGCGAATCGGGCGTGCCCTTCATCTTCGCCTCGGGCCATTCGGACGCCGACGAGATCAAGGCGTCCTTTCCGGGCGTCAGGCTGGTCGCCAAACCCTATTCGGGAGACGATCTCATCGAGGCCGTGGCCGCGGCCTGCGGTCGTTCGTCTGGATCAGTCTGAATCAGGATGCCGGGCACCGGGACCGGTTGACGCTCACGCTGCGTTCGACCCCGTCACCTGCGCCGAGATCGCATCCGGGCCGTACTCGTCTTCGCCGGAAATCTTCAGGATTTCCTGCAGCCGTGTGCGGGCGCGGCTGACCCGGCTTTTGATCGTCCCGACCGCGCAGCCGCAGATCTCGGCGGCTTCCTCGTAGGAAAAGCCCGACGCGCCGATCAGGATGATGGCTTCGCGCTGGTCCTCGGGCAGTTGCTCGAGCGCACCGCGAAAATCCTTGAGGTCGAGCTGGCCGTGCTGGGCCGGATGCACCGCGAGCCTCGCCGTCATGATGCCGTCGCTGTCCTGCACCTCGCGGCCGCGCTTGCGCATTTGAGAGTAGAATTCATTGCGCAGGATGGTAAACAGCCAGGCCTTGAGATTGGTACCGGGTTGGAAGCTTTCATGCTTGTCCCAGGCCTTGACCAGCGTTTCCTGCACCAGATCGTCGGCCTTGTCGGCGTTCTGTGTCAGCGACACGGCAAAGGCGCGCAGGCTCGGGATCGAGCCGAGCAGATCGGTCTTGAAGCTCTGGGAAACGGCCGTCATGCTCAGTCCTTCTTCGGCGCGGGTTCGGTCCGCTCCAGCTGGCTGAGCAGCTGGGCAAAGCGATCCGGCACGTGATCGGAGACCAGCTCGTCGTAATATTGCTTGAGTTTGCGGCCGATTTCCGAATTTGGCCCGAGCGGGTCACCGGAACCGGCCCGGCGCCTGCCCGCGGCGCCAGCCATGGTATCTTTCGTCATTTTTTTCATTTTGCCCTTGATTCCAGCACCCGAGCCGCACCCCAACAACACAAAACAAAAGGCAAGCGGCACCCTCGTCTGGTTTGCCCGTCCCAGCCCAGAACGCCATCCTCTTATATTAGTTCCACGTTGATCGGAACTTTTTAGGAAAGCTGGCGTTTGGGTTTTCGGGACTTGCGTTCGGCTTGACCTGCGAATTATGCAATTGCGTCATCTGAGGGAGACGTCCACCATGAGCCTTTCCGCCACCATCGCGCCGCACCTGCCGTTCCTGCGCCGCTTCTCGCGCGCCGTTTCCGGATCACAGGAAAGTGGCGATGCACTGGTCGCCGCGATGCTCGAAGCCATCATCGCCGACGTCGATATCTTTCCCGATGCATCGAACGACCGTATTGCGCTGTACAAGGTTTTCGCCAGGCTGTTCACCTCGATCGCCATCCGTGTTCCGCAGGAGCATGCCCAGTCGGCATGGGAGCAGCGGGCGGCCGCCAATCTGAACGCGATCGCGCCGCGCCCGCGCCAGGCTTTCCTGCTGGTCGCCGTCGAAGGCTTCAGCGAGGATGAGGCGGCGGAAATCCTCGATGCCGACGAACAGGAATTTTCGGATCTGCTTGCCCAGGCGAGCAACGAGATTTCCCGTCAGGTGGCGACCGACGTGCTGATCATCGAGGACGAGCCGCTGATCGCCATGGACATCGAGGAGATGGTCGAGAGCCTTGGCCATCGGGTCGTTGGAACGGCGCGCACTCATGCCGAGGCGGTGACGTTATTCGGCAAGACGCGGCCGAAGATGGTACTGGCCGACATCCAGCTTGCCGACGGCAGTTCGGGCATCGAAGCGGTGAACGAGATCCTGTCGTCCACATCGGTTCCGGTGATCTTCATCACCGCCTTTCCCGAACGCCTGCTGACCGGCGAACGGCCTGAACCGGCCTTCCTCGTCACCAAGCCGTTCAATCCGGATATGGTCAAGGCGCTGATCAGCCAGGCGCTGTTCTTCGACAGGCAGGCCAAGGCAGCCGCATAGGCCGGGCTCGCGCCATCGGGCGCGGCCCGTTTCCCAGATCAATGACGTCTTGCGCCTCGGCCGCTCGACTGCTGCGCCGCACGGTTGAATTTCACGCTCTGAACGGTTTTCCAGGGATCGTCTTTTTCGGCAAATGGTGGAACAAACACCAACCAACCACGTTTTGCCTCAGCATTGGAAGGAGACGGATCATGCTCTACTGGGCGCTCGTATTTCTTGTCGTGGCGATCATCGCCGGCGCGCTTGGTTTCGGCGGCATCGCCGGCACCTCGGCCGGCATTGCACAGATACTGTTCTTCATCTTTCTCGCCTTCTTGATCATTTCGCTGCTTGCCGGCCTGTTTAGACGGGCGTGAAGGGCAGGCGACCGGACACTGGAAGCCGCACCCCTCAAACGGTTTCCAGCCACCGCCGGGCGGTGCACTCCAACGAGGTGCCGCTCGGCGGACCGTTAAGGGAACTCATTTTAGAGTGAACCGTTCAGCCTGGGTTCGGTGGCAAAAATGCGTTCCAGGGCCCCACACATGAACGACAGCCCGCGGAGTGATGAAATCATCGCTCTGCACCCAGCCGAAAGCGGAATGCAGCTTGGCCGGGCTCTTCTTCACGCGCTGCACAATGCCGGCATTTCGGTTCTCTATCAGGATCGCGAGATGAAGACCGTGTGGGCACGCAACATGCGCGCGCCATGGGCGTCCGACACCGGCGACGGCAACGGCATATTGCCGCCAGCGCAGGCAGAACGCATCGGCGCCGCCAAGCGCAACGTCATCGCCTCAGGCAATCCGGAGCGTCTCGAACTCGGTGTTCCCGCCGAGGACGGCATACGCTGGTTCCAGGTGTGGATCGATGCCGATCACGGCGAAAGCGGCGCCGTCCAGGGTGTCGTCACCACCATGGTGGAAACGACCGAGCAGAAACGCCGCGAGCAGACCTTGAAGACACTGCTGCGCGAGGTCAGCCATCGCTCGAAGAACCTTTTGGCTATCATCCAGAGCATCGCCACCCAGACCGGCCGCTATTCCGAGACACTCGGTGATTTCCTGACGCGCTTTCGCGGCCGGCTGCAATCGCTGGCCTCGTCCCAGGATCTGGTGACGTCCTCCAACTGGCGAGGTGCAGCCCTGCGCGAACTGGTCTCCGGACAGGTTGCGCGCTACGGCTCCGACCCGAAGCGCAGCTTGCGTTTCGAAGGCGAAAACCCGTACCTCAACCCAAATGCCGCCTTGCATATCGGCTTGGCGATGCACGAACTCGCCGTCAATTCGGTGAGCTACGGTGCTCTGTCGCGGCCGGATGGCTTTGTCGAGGTCACGGCCAAACTGACCGCCGCTTCCGCCGACAAGCCTGCTTTGTCTCTGACATGGGCCGAAGCGATCGGCGCCCGTGACCGGCAACCCAAGGAGAAACGTTTCGGCAGCGTTGCGCTCGAGCGCGTCGTGCCGACATCGTTGAACGGAACGGCGACGCTCGAGATCACCGGCGAACGTGTCGAATACCGCCTCGTCGTGCCGCACGGCAATTTCGAAACGGACTGACCGGATATCGCGTGCCCAACGCACGAGAAAGTTGCAGTTGTTAACCGGCTGTTCACCATAAAATTGGATGCTGTCTTGCCCGGATAACGCTGGAATCTGCGACCCGCCGGATGTCCCGCCGCGGTCGCAGCGCAACAGAGCAATTCCGGGAAAGCGCGCAGCGGTTTTCCGTTCGGAATTGCGCAAAAACAAATACTTGGAGCGGGCAGCGTTTCTATCAAAGCCGCTCTAAGGGAGGATTGGTCTTGACGGTTGCCGACATCAACAGGCTTGAGCAAGCCGCCCGCGTCTCGATGAGTGGATTCCAGGATCCCGAGGCCCCGCCCTCGGCTTCGCGGCACTTCCACCCTTTGCTTCACTTCACCGCCGTCGTGCTGGTCGCTGCCGTGGTGCTGGCGGCGGCATGGCACCTGACCTGAACCCGAACACTCTCGCGCTCGTCTGAAATCGCTGCGGGGCCTTTTGAACTGCTGCCTCCAATTGTTGGCTGCCGCGCCGCCGGCGCAGGAACTTTGGCTGATTTCGTCCGTTCTTATGGCGAGAGGTTTGTCGCCATGGAACACATCGCTGCTTTGCTCCTGGTAATCGGCTGCTCGAACACCATGACCGAGTGCCGTGAATTGTCCGTGCCGGTCAGCGTCTTCGAGACCGCCGCGGAATGCACCGCCGAAAGGCCTTTTGCCTTGACCGATGTCCAGGGCCAGGCTGCGCATATCGTTGCCGAGTGCCTCACTGTCGATCCGGCGCTGGAGGATGACTACGACCAGATCGTCTGGAACGTGCGCCCGGACGGCACGCTCGACGCCTCCTTGCAGGTTTCCAACCTGGTGGTTGCATCGAACGCTGCGCGCCCCGAAAAAGACTATCTTAGCCAACAGTAAAATCGGGCGGGCAAACGCCGTTGTTTCATGCTAAATGACGGCTGGTACTCGCTAAAATCAGGACAAAGTGAGGAGAGACTCTATGCGGAAAGTGATTATTGCCATGGTTGCCGTGGTCGCAATCAGCGGCTGCAGCACGACCGAGCAGGACGTAGGCGTCGGCGCCGGTGTCGGCGCATTGGCCGGCGGCCTGATCGGCGGCGGCAGGGGTGCGCTCATCGGCGCAGCCGTCGGTGCCGGATCCGGTCTGCTCGTGCGCAACCTGCGCAATGGCTATTGCCAGTACCGCGACAATCGCGGTCGTCTCTACACGGCCCGCTGCTGATCCGCTTCGGCGTACAAGCACAACAACGGAGACCGGTTCGTCCGGTCTCCGTTTTTCTGCGTGGCGCGGGATGGTCCGCTTGCCGCAGTAGCGATTCAGACCAGCGGGATCCTGATTTTCACCTTCAGCCCGTCGGCGTGAAAGTCGCGCTTGATCGTACCGCGCAATTCGCGCGTGACGTTGAGGTCGATCAGCTTGGTGCCGAAACCGGTCTTGGCCGGCGCTGCCAGTGTCTTGCCCCCTGTTTCACGCCAGTTGAGCGCCAGCGTCCTGTCATGCCCACGGCCCTCGACCGACCAGTCGACCTTGAGCGCGCCCACCGAATTGCCGGCCTCGCCATATTTCAGCGCATTCGTCGCCAGCTCGTGGAAGGTCAGGCCGAGCGCCTGCGTCGTCGTCTCGTCGAGCAGCACCTCCGGCCCCGACAATATCCCCTCGGGAAGCTCCTTGCCGAAGACCTGGCCAAGCTCGATGCGCAGCAGGTCGCCAAGATCGGCCTTCTGCCAGCGCGAGCGCGTCAGCATGTCCTGCGAAGCAGCCATCGCCTGCAGCCTGGCCGAGAAGGACGACGAGAACTCCTTCACGTCAGTGGCGTGCGACGCCGTCTGGCGGGCGATCGCCAGCACCCTTGTGATCGAGTTCTTGATGCGATGCTTCATCTCCTGCAGCATCAGGTCCTTTTCGAGCAGGCTCTTTTCGGTCGTCTCGTGCAACAGCGAAACCGCATCATAGGCCCGCTCCTGAAAGCGGGCCACTAGCGCAATGGCCCCGGCAAGCAGCAAACCGAACAGGCCGAGCATCACCGGAATGGCGCGCGAAGAGGGCTGCGAGAAGGCGCTTGTCGGCCTGAACAGGACGGTCCATTGCCGCCCTGCCACGACGAGCCTGCGGGTGACCAGCAGACGGTCGCCAAATATCGAAACCGGCGGCGTCTCGGACTGGAACAGAAGATTTCCGGCATCCACTTCGCCGTCATAGATCTCGGTGTTGACCGGCAGCAGCGGCGCGCGGCTGAGCGCGACCTGGAACAGGTCGCGGGCGCGGAAGGCCGCATAGAGGAAACCCGCTGTCGAGGCGCGCGTGGCATTGATGACGTCAGGCGCGGTCTCGACATTGAGCCGCACGAAAACCAGGAAGCCGGTGAAGGTCTGCGCGGCACCTGTCCCCTGGCCGAGCTGGATCAGGCCGCTTGCGTGCTGCTGGTCGTCGGCCATCGCCTTTTCGATCGCCGCCCGCCGCACCGGTTCGGTGAACATGTCGAAGCCGATGCTGGCCTGGTTGGACGGGTCCATCGGTTCGAACAGCACGACCGGCGTTCGCCATGGCTGCGTCGTCGCCGGATACACCGCATGCGCGACACCCTGGTCGCGCAGTATGTCGCGCTCGACCGCGGCCTCGTCGCCGGTCTTGGCCAGCCTGAGAAAGCCGATGCCGCGCAGTCCGGCGAAATTGTTGTCGACGTCGAGCGCGCTGAAGAAAGCCTTGAATTCGCCACGCGAGATGTCGCCATTGCGGGCGTCGAACAGCGCCTGGGTCGAGCGCAGCAGCGACAGATGCAGGTCGATGCGGCTCTCGATGCGGCTGAGCGCGTCATCCGCCGTCGCGGCGAACTTGATGCGCGCCGCCTCCTGCGTGGCGAAATACGCAAAACCCGCCATCGTCAGGCTGATCAGCGCGACGGCGATGAAGGCGACGATCGGGAAAAACTTCTTCAATGGATGGCGTTGCCCATGGCGATTCGGACCCTTTTATGGGCAAGTCCCCGCGCCAACACAATGGCGCGGCCAAACCATCATGACGGCTGGCATATCACTTAGAAGACAATTAGCCGGCTTACTTGATGTCTCAGGCGGCGATTTTCAGCGCGCCTGGCCCGGGAATGGCGCCGGGTGGGCACTTGCCGAGGATGATCATGCCGAGCACCTCGTCCTGGGTAACGTCGCTGGTGCGCGCCGTGCCGACGACCTGGCCGTTCTTCATCACGCAGACCCGGTCGGCAAGCTCGAACACGTCGTGGATGTCGTGGCTGATCAGGAAAATACCGATGCCGTCGGCCTTGAGCTGCCTGACCAGTTCGCCGACCTGGGCTGTTTCCTGCGGCCCGAGTGCGGCCGTCGGCTCGTCCATGATCAGGATGCGGGCGTTGAACAGGATGGCGCGCGCGATCGCCACCGACTGCCGCTGGCCGCCCGACAGTTTAACCACCGGTTCCTTGAAGCGCTGAAAGCGCGGATTGAGCCGGCCCATCACCTTGCGCGCCTCGGCTTCCATGGCGACATCGTCTAGCGTGCCCCAACCGGTCATCAGCTCGCGGCCAAGGAAGAGGTTGGCGGCGGCGTCGACATTGTCGGCCAGCGCCAGCGTCTGGTAGATCGTCTCGATGCCGTATTTCTTGGCGTCGCGCGGATTGGAGATCGAGGCCTCCTCGCCATTGACGAAAATCTGGCCCGCATCGCGCTTATAGGCGCCGGACAGGATCTTGATCAGCGTCGACTTGCCGGCGCCATTGTGGCCGAGCAGCGCCACTACCTCGCCTGGGAAGAGATCGATCGACGCATCGTCGACGGCGCGAATGCCGCCGAAGGCGATCGAGATGTTGCGCATGTCGATCAGCGGTGTGCCTGCGGGAGTGGTTTTCTCGGCCATTGTCCTTCTCCTCCCCTAGACGCGCTTGCGATAGACGGTGTCGAGCCAGACGGCGACGACCAGCACGGCGCCGACGACGATGCTCTGCAGCGGCGAGTCGATGCCGAGCAGCACCATGCCGGACTGCAGCGACTGCATCAGCAGTGCGCCGAGCATGGCGCCCAGCACCGTGCCCGAACCGCCGGCCAGCGACGTGCCGCCGATGACGGCGGCGGCGATGACCAGAAGCTCGTCCAGCGTGCCCAGCGCATTGGTCGAGGCATTGAGGCGCGCCGACGAGATCGCCGCGCTGATTGCCGCCAGCACGCCCATGATCATGAACACCTTCATCGTCACCCAGCGGGTGTTGATGCCGGCGAGTTCCGCCGCTTCCGGATTGCCGCCGATGGCGAAGACATAGCGGCCGAAACGGGTGCGCCTTGTGATGAAGGTCATGATGATGCCGACCGCGACCGCCATCAGCACCGGGATGGCAATGCCATGGGCGATGAACAGCCCGCCTTCGGGGATGGTGATGCCGTTCTGCTGCGCATACTGGCGCACGATGCCGACCGGCCACGGATAGGAATTGGCGACCCACACCGCGCCAAGGATGGCGGCGCAGGCGACCAAGCCGAGGAATGTCTCCGCCCATACCGGGCGCAGCGGGAAGTTGAAGCGTTTGCGCTGCGAGCGGCCGTTAAGCAGCGCGAAGGCGACTGCCGCGCAGGCCACGACACCGACGATCCAGCTGGCGGTGGCGCCGATCGAACCGCGTGGCCCGCCGCCCATCAGCTGGAAGGTGGCATCGAGCGGCGCGACCGTGCGGCCGCTGGTGATCAGCCACGCCATGCCGCGCCAGACCAGCAGGCCGCCCAGCGTCACGATGAAGGCAGGCACTTCCATATAGGCGATGATGAAGCCCTGGAATGCGCCGATCAGAAGGCCGAGCGCCACGCCGGCGGCGAGTGCGATGATCCAGAGCCAGGGATTGCCGAGCTGGAAGCCGATGACGCGAACGAGAAATTCGGCCTGCGCCACGCCCATGATCATACCGATCACGCCTTCGACGGAGCCGACCGAAAGGTCAATGTTGCGCATGACGATGACCAGCACCATGCCGGTCGCCATGATCGCCACCGACGAGGTCTGCACCGACAGGTTCCACAGATTGCGCGGTGTCAGGAAAAGCCCGCCGGACAGGATATGGATGCCGATCCAGATGACCAGCAGCGCACCAACCATGCCGAGCATGCGCGTATCGAGTTCGGTTGCCTTGAGAAAGCGCCCGACGGCGCTGAGCTCGGCAGCCCGCGCCCGATCCGCGGTCGCATTGGCGACCGGCGTGTTGGAAGCCGTATCGGTCATGATGTCCTCCCACCGGTCTGCCGTCTGGCGCGGTTGCCGGAAACATGATGCTATTGGCTTTCCCGGCTCAATTGAAGCGGAAAGCCCGTTTGAGAAACGCCGCGGCTTTGGGGCCGCGGCGCCGAACTCGCTACCGGTATCGGCCCGGCTTAGTTGCAGGCCGCGACGCTGCCTGCGGCAACGCCGGCGCAAACCTCGTCCTTCTTGATCCAGCCGGCATCGATGACGACGTTGAGGTTGTCCTTGGTGATCGCCACCGGGGTCAGGAACAGCGACTTGACGGTGTTGCCGCCCGGCGTCGTGAAGTCCGTGGCGCCGGCAATGTCGCCGGTCTTCTTGCCGTCGGCCAGTTGCGAGGCGATCTCGGCGGCGTTCTTGCCGAGTTCGCGCGCGTCCTTCCACACCGACACGGTCTGCGTGCCGAGCGCGATGCGGTTCAGCGCGGCGTGGTCGCCGTCCTGGCCCGAGACCGGAACGGTTCCGGCCAGTCCCTGCGCCGTCAGCGCGGCAACGACGCCGCCGGCGGTGCCGTCATTGGCCGCCACCACCGCATCGACCTTGTTGTCGTTGGCGGTCAGGAACTGTTCCATGTTCTTCTGCGCATTGGCCGGCAGCCAACCGTCGGTATAGGCCTCGCCGACATTCTTGATCTTGCCGCCGTCGATGGCTTCCTTCAGCACTTCCATGGAGCCGGCGAACAGGAAATCGGCGTTCGGATCGGCACCCGAACCCTTGATGAAGACGTAGTTGCCTTCGGGCTTCGCCTTGAACACTTCGCGGGCCTGCATGCGGCCGACTTCCTTGTTGTCGAAGGTTAGATAGAACACGTCCTTGTTCTCGATCAGGCGGTCATAGCCGACGACCGGAATGCCCTCGTCAAGCGCCTTCTGCACCGCCGGCCCGATGGCCGAGGCGTCCTGCGCCAGCACGATCAGCGCATTCGCACCTTGCGAGATCAGGCTTTCGACGTCGGTCAGCTGCTTGCCGGGATTGGACTGCGCGTCGGCGGAAATGTACTTGTCGCCGGCGGCTTCGATCGCTGCCTTCATCGCCGCCTCATCGGTCTTCCAGCGCTCTTCCTGGAAGTTCGACCACGACACGCCGATGACCTTGTCCTTCGCCTGCGCGACGGACGCCAGCGTCAGCGACATGGCGACACCCGCCAGCATGGCGACTGCAAATTTCTTCATGATATCCTCCCTGCGCCGCGCACGGCGCGACAAACTGACCCGAAGGCCGGCACAAGGCTCTATTTTTTCGAGCCTCGAAAAAATACTGATCCAACGCCGAAGCCCTGTCAACATCGATTCTGACGGTTTTTGATGGGCGTTCGAATTTTTTTCGAGTCTCGGAATAAATAAATGACAGGACTTCCCGATTCTGCCAATATTCAGTGAGCGCGTCGACGGCCTTCGACGTTCACGAAAGGCTGCGGCGGCGGCAGGGAGGAGACGCTGGCCATGTCGGTTGGAATCCGCCACGACGATCTACGCCGGCGCAACCGGGCGATGGTGATTTCGGCCGTGCGCAGGGCAGGCCAGCCGTCACGCACCGAGATCGCCGCGACCACCGGCCTCAGCCATTCGACCATTTCGGCGATCTCCTCCGACCTGATCCAGGAAGGCATCCTGACCGAGAGCAAGCCGAGCGAAGCGGCTTCACTGAAGCGCGGCCGGCCACAGGTCGGCCTCGGCCTCAATCCGGAAGCCACCGCGGTGATGACCGTGGTGCTGTCGCTCAACTTCCTCTCCGTCGCCGTCATCGATTATGCCGGACAGGTCATTGCCGAAGAGCAGCGCCGCCTCGACACGCTGACAATGCCGCGCGACGAGCTGATCGGCGAATGCACGGCGATAGTCCGGCGCCGGTTCGAGGATCCCGATCTCGATGTCCGCAGCGTCGCCCGCATCGCGATGGGCATCCAGGGCATCACCGACACCCATGCCCGCGCCATGCTGTGGTCGCCGATCACGCCGCTGACCGACATCCCCTTTGCCGACATTCTGGAAGCCGAGTTCGGCATTCCCGCCACCATGGAAAACGACTGCAACATGATGGCGGTGGCGCTGCAATGGCGCGATCCCGAACGCTACCGCGACGATTTCATCGCCATCCTGCTCTCGCACGGCATTGGCATGGGGCTGGTGCTGAAGGGCGAACTGTTCACCGGCACGCATTCGTCCGGCGGCGAGTTCGGCCACATGATCCACCGGCCGGGCGGCGCGCTCTGCCGCTGCGGACGGCGCGGCTGCGTCGAAGCCTATGCCGGCAACTATGCCATCTGGCGCAACGCCAGGATGATGAGTGAGGATGCCGAACCGACCGATGTCGGCGACGCCGACATGCGCGCGCTCGCCGCCCGGGCGCGCGAAAGCGACGGGCCGGAGCGCGAAGCCTATCGCAAGGCGGGCGAGGCGCTCGGCTTCGGCCTTGGCAGCCTATTCGCGCTGATCGATCCCGCACCCGTCGCCATGGTCGGCGTCAGCGCCGCCGCTTTCGATCTGATCGAACCGGCGCTGCGCGAGGCGATTGCCCAGACCGCCGGCGGCCAGCACTCGAAATCGATCTCCTTCGACACCGAGCCGAATGAGTTGCCGCTGATCCGCGAGGGCTGCGCCATGCGCGCGCTTGGCTTCGTCGACCAGGAGATTTTCGCGCCGGGCGTCCAGCAGCGAACGGGCTCGGCAGGAAAGAACGTGGCTTGATCGCGACTTGAGATGTGTTGAGAGGCCAGGCCGCGCCGTTCGTAGGCCTGAATATCAGCACATACCTAATCTTCCCGGATCGCGTAGCCTGCTCCGCGGATGGTGCGGATGACGTCAGGCATGCGACCATTGTTGACCGCCTTGCGCAGCCGGCCGACATGCACGTCGACCGTGCGCTCGTCGATATAGATCGTCTCGCCCCAGACATTGTCGAGCAGCTGGCTGCGCGAGAACACCCGGCCCGGATGCCGCATCATGAATTCGAGCAGCCGGAACTCGGTCGGCCCGAGCCTGATCTCGCTCTTCTTGCGGTAGACCCGGTGCGACTCGCGGTCGAGCACGATGTCGCCGACCTTGAGCATGCTGGACAGCACTTCCGGCTTGGCGCGGCGCAGCAGCGCCTTCACGCGCGCCATGAACTCCGGCGTCGAAAACGGCTTGACCAGATAGTCGTCGGCGCCGGTGGAGAGGCCGCGCACGCGGTCGCTCTCCTCGCCGCGCGCCGTCAGCATGATGATCGGCAGCCGCTCGGTCTCGGGCCGCATCCTCAGGCGCCGGCAAAGCTCGATGCCGGAAACCGCCGGCACCATCCAGTCGAGCACCAGAAGATCGGGCACGTTCTCCTGCAGGCGGATCTCGGCCTCGTCGCCGCGCGTCACCACCTCGACCTGGTAGCCTTCGGATTCCAGATTGTAGCGGAGCAGCACCCCCAGCGGCTCCTCGTCCTCCACCACCATGATGCGTGGCGCTATCATCAGTCGGTTACCCCTGTCATGCAGCCGGCGCGGACATCGCCGTCTCGTCCTGCTTGGGACGATTGGCGGGCAATTGCGTGCCTGTCAGCACATAGTAGGCGTTCTCGGCAATGTTGGTGACGTGATCGCCGATGCGCTCGAGGTTCTTGGCGCAGAACAGGAGATGCGTGCAGGCCGTGATGTTGCGCGGGTCTTCCATCATGTAGGTCAGCAGCTCACGGAACACCGACGTGTATTTGACGTCGATGCGCTCGTCGTCGTTCCGGAGCTTGGCAAGTGCCGCAGCATCGGCGGCGGCGTATTCCTCGATCACCCCTTGTACCTGGACCAGCACCAGCTGCGCCATCACATCGATGGAGTGCGACAGGTCGCGCGGCGTGACGCTGAGGCCGACGGTGCCGACGCGCTTGGCGATGTTCTTGGCAAGGTCGCCGATGCGCTCGAGATCGCCGGCCATACGGATCGAGCCGACCACGGCGCGCAAATCGTTGGCCATCGGCTGGCGCTTGGCGATCAGCGTTATGGCGCGGTCGTCCAGCTCGCGCTGGCGCGCATCCATGATGGCGTCGTCGGAAACCACGCGCTGCGCCAGCGCATTGTCCGAAGTCAGCAGTGCACGGGTTGCCCCGCCGACCATCGAGCCGGCCAGTTCGCCCATGTCGGAGATCAGCTTGCTGATCGCCCCGAGATCCTCATCGAAAGAGGCGACGGTATGATGTTCACCCATGATCCTGTCCTCGTGCCTGAAAGTTGCCGCCGGACCGCTCAGCCGAACCGGCCGGTGATGTAGTCCTGCGTGCGCTTGTCGTCGGGGTTGGTGAACATCTTGTCGGTGGCGCCCTCCTCGACCAGATAGCCGAGGTGGAACATGGCCGTGCGCTGCGACACACGCGCCGCCTGCTGCATCGAGTGCGTGACGATGACGATCGTGTAATTCTGGCGCAGCTCGTCGATCAGTTCCTCGACGCGGGCTGTGGCGATCGGGTCGAGCGCCGAGCAGGGCTCGTCCATCAGGATCACTTCCGGCGACACGGCGATGGCGCGGGCGATGCACAGGCGCTGCTGCTGGCCGCCGGAAAGGCCGGTGCCGGGCTCTTGCAGGCGGTCCTTCACCTCGTTCCAGATCGCCGCCTTCTTCAGGCTCGATTCGACGATCTGGTCCATGTCGGCCTTGCGCTTGGCCAGCCCGTGGATGCGGGGGCCGTAGGCGACGTTCTCATAGATCGACTTCGGAAACGGATTGGGCTTCTGGAACACCATGCCGACGCGGGCTCTCAGTTCGACGACGTCGATGTTCTTGTCGTAGATGTCCTCTTCGTCCAGGGTGATCTTGCCGGTCACCCGCGCCGAGTCGATGGTGTCGTTCATGCGGTTGAGGCAGCGCAGGAAGGTCGACTTGCCGCAGCCCGAAGGGCCGATCAGCGCCGTCACCTGATTGAGGCGGACGTCGAGATTGACGTCGAACAGCGCCTGCTTGTCGCCATAGAACACGCCGACCTTGTCGCCGCGCATCTTGATCACTTCGTTCGACTTGGCGTTCATCTTGTCGCCCACTGCATTTTCGAGGGACTGTTCGGTCATGATGTTCATACCAGATGCCTTCTTTTACCAGCGCCGTTCGAAGCGGCGCCGCAGCACGATCGCTGTGATGTTCATGGCCATGAGGAAGACGAGCAGGATGATGATGGCGCCCGACATGCGCTCGACGAAGGCACGCTCGGCCTCGTTGGCCCACATGTAGATCTGCACCGGCAGCGCGGTGGCCGGATCGAAAGGCGTCGTCGGATAATCGGCGACGAAGGCCACCATGCCGATCAGCAGCAGCGGCGCGGTTTCACCGAGCGCACGCGCCAGACCGATGATGGTGCCGGTGAGGATGCCGGGGGCGGCAAGCGGCAGGATGTGGTGGAACACCATCTGCATCTTGGACGCGCCAAGGCCGAGCGCTGCCGAGCGGATCGACGGCGGCACGGCGGCAAGCGCGGCGCGCGTCGCGATGATGATCGTCGGCAGAGTCATCAGCGTCAGCACCAGTCCGCCGACAAAAGCGGCCGAGCGTGGCATGCCGAGAAAATTGATGAACACGGCAAGCCCGAGCAGGCCGAAGACGATCGACGGCACCGCCGCCAGATTGTTGATGTTGACTTCGATCAGGTCGGTGAGGCGGTTCTTCTTGGCGAATTCCTCAAGATAGATCGAGGCGGCGACGCCGATCGGCAGCGCCAAAAGTAGCACGATCACCATCATGTAGAACGAGCCGATGATGGCCACGCCCATGCCCGACGTTTCCGGACGGCTGGAGGCGCCATAGGAGAACAAGCCGGTGTTGAAATGCTCGGCCATCACGCCGTCGGCCTTGAGCTTGTTCATCCAGGCGATCTGCTGGTCCGAGACCTTGCGGCGCGCCTCCTCGACACTGAGATCGATCTGGCCCTTGAAGGCGGAGTCGAGATTGGCGGCGGCGAGGATGTTGACGTCGCGCGTCGTGCCGATGACCGACGGGTCGGCGGCGACGATGTCGCGCAGCTGGACGCGGGCGCCTTCCGACAGGAAGCCCTTGAGCTTCATGACCATCGGCTTGTTGCTGGGATCGATGCCGAGCTTGGCGATCAGCGCGCTTTCGGCGAGCTTGGGATAGTTTGCCTTGATCAGCACGCTCGGATCGGTGGCGCGCTTGTTGGACGGATCGATCATCTTCGCGTCGAAATTGATCGGCAGCGTCACCGTCGTCTGCCAGAAGGCGGTGTAGCCCTTCGAGACGATGGTGATGAGCATGATGGCGAGGAACGCCAGGCCGACGGAGATCGCCAGCCCGCCATAGATGCGGAAGCGGCGTTCGGCGGCGTAGCGGGCTTTCAGGCCGATGTCGCGGCGCGGATGGGCCGCCGCCCGGACCATCGTATCCATGGGGATGTCGGTCATTCGTACTGCTCCCGGTATTTGCGCACGATGTACAGCGCGACGATGTTCATCACCAGCGTCAGCGCGAACAGCGTCAGGCCGAGCGCGAAGGCGACCAGCGTCTGTGGCGAATTGAACTCAAGGTCGCCGGTGAGCTGGTTGACGATCTTGACGGTGATGGTGGTCATCGCTTCGAACGGGTTGACGGTGAGGTTGGCGGCGACGCCGGCAGCCAGCACGACGATCATCGTCTCACCGATGGCGCGCGAAGCGGTCAGCAGGATGGCGCCGACGATGCCGGGGAGTGCCGCCGGCAGGATCACCCGCTTGATCGTCTCGGAGCGCGTCGCGCCGAGGCCGAGCGAGCCGTCGCGCATGGCGCGCGGCACCGCGGTGATGATGTCGTCGGACAGTGAGGACACGACCGGGATCAGCATGACGCCCATGACCAGGCCGGCGGTGAAGATGCTCTGGCCCTGGATGAAGGGCGAGCCGCCGGTCAGCGCCGCCGAGAGATCGCGCAGGAACGGCCCGAGCGTGACCACGGCGAAGATGCCGTAGACGATGGTGGGGATGCCGGCGAGCAACTCAAGTGCCGGCTTGACCACCCCGCGCACCTTCGCCGATGCGTATTCGGCCATGTAGACCGCCGACATCAACCCGATGGGCACCGCCACTAGAAGCGCAACGGCGGCGATGTAGAGCGTGCCGGCGAGCAGCGGGATAAGGCCGAACTGACCCCGGCTGCCGCCCGAACCGGCATCGGCGAAACGCGGATCCCACACCGTGCCGAAGAAGAAACTTATCGGCGATACGCTTTCAAAGAAGGTGATCGTCTGGAACAGCATCGACAGCACGATGCCGATGGTGGTCAGGATGGCGATGGTCGAGGCGGCGAGCAGCCCCCACAGCATCAGCGTCTCGACACTGTTCCTGGCGCGCGCCCGCGGTGCGATCTGCCTCAGCGCATAAAGGGCGCCGGCAATCGACAACGCAAGCGTGACGACTGCGCCGAACCATCCGAGCATGCCCTGGACCTTGTTCGTCTCGACGGCGATCGGGATCATGTAGTCCTGTGTATCCGATGCCAGCGCCACGCCCTTGGCGGCAAGCAGCGGCTGCAGCTCGGCAAAGGTGGCGGGCAGCGCGGTGTTGCCGTCGAGCTGGCGCAGGCCCCTGGCCAGGCTCTTCACCAGGCTGACATCAAGTGCCTCGCTGGCAACCTTGCTGTCGGCGGTGCGCTCCGGCAGGACGGCGTGAATGTGGCGGTCGAGATAGAAAGAGGAACCGATGTTCCAGACGGCAAGCAGCAGAAGGGCAGGCAGGACGGCAAGCAGGAAGGCCCACCAGCCGTGGTAATGGGCACGCGAGTGCGGCTTCACCGTGCCGTTTTCGTGCGCCGCGGCACGCTGCCGGCCGATCAGGAACGCAACCACGCCGATGGCGACGACGATGGCGAGTACGAGCAAGGACGACATGGACCCACCCCCGGGGAAGCTTTTAGTCGCCAGCGCCAATGCGGCAGGCGATAAAACCAGGGCGCGGACTTGGTCCGCGCCCTGGCCTGGAAGTTTGACTACATCGACTTTCCGGCGGCGAACGCGTCGCGCTGGGCCTGACGCTCGGCTTCCGGAGCAGCCACGAGGCCGTATTCGGCGAGCGGGCTTTCCGGGCCGACCATCTGGTCGTCGAGGAAGAATTCTACATACTCCTTCAGGCCGGGAACGACGCCGAGATGCGCCTTCTTGACGTAGAAGAACAGCGGGCGCGAAACCGGGTACTTGCCGCTGGCGATCGTCTCGGTCGAAGGCACGATGTCGTCAACGGTGGCGACCTTCAGCTTGTCGGCATTGTTCTCGTAGAAGGAGAGGCCGAACACGCCGACGCCGGTCTTGTTGGAGTCGATGCGAGCGAGCGTCTCGGTGTAGTCGCCGTCGATGTCGACAGCCTTGCCGTCCTTGCGGACCGCGATGCAGGTCTTGCCGATTTCCTTTTCGTCGGCAACGCCGGCGGCCTTGATGGCGTCCTTGTCGCAGCCGGCGTCGAGAAGCTTGGTCTCGAACACTTCGCGGGTGCCGTGCTTTTCACCGGGAATGTAGGCGGCGATGTCCCAGTCGGGCAGCTTCGGATTGACCTGGTTCCACTTGGTGTTCGGATTGTCGACCAGCTTACCGTCGACAACCAGCTTGGCGGCGAGCGCCTTGTAGATGTCGGAGGGAACCAGCGCCCAGTCCGGACCCTTGATGTCGGTGGCGAAGACGATGCCGTCATAGCCGATACGGACTTCCTGGACTTCCTTGACGCCGGCGTCGGCGCAGGACTTCAGTTCGTCCTTCTTGATCGGACGCGAGGAGTTGGCGATGTCGATGGTGTCTTCGCCGACGCCCTTGCAGAATTCCTTGATGCCGGCGCCGCTGCCGCCGGACTCGACCACCGGGGTCTTGAAGTTGGTGAAGGTTTCGCCGAACTGCTCGGCGACGATCTTGGCATAGGGTAGCACGGTCGACGACCCGGCGACCTGGATCTGGTCGCGCGCGGCGGCGAAGCCGGACGACGCGGCGAGCGCAAGCGCTGCGGCCGACGCCGTGAGGAGAAATTTGTTCATGTGGCCTGCTCCTGTTCGGAAGATGGTCTCTCGGCACCCTTGTCCTAGGCGCCCGGTGAGGCCAATAGCTCTCGATTATTACAGTCGCATGACAGTTTCATGTCAGCCCGGTAACGTCGGACGGCCATGTCGGAAACCGCCGGCTTCCAGCCTTGGCGGCGTATCGCAGGTTTGTCGCGGGAATCAGGGACTTGCGGGATTTTCCAGCCTCATCTGCCCTCGGCGGCACGAGCCGCGCCGCCGAGAAAAGAAAAGCCGGACGGAAACGCGTTGCCCGTGGCCAGAGCGTGTCATGGCCGAGCCATCGCCGAAAACAGGTCCGTTGGGGTAGATTGACGCTGTTCTAGTCGGCGGTCGCTGCTCCCGCCCGTAACCGAGGGAGCCAAATTCGATGCACCCATTTTCACGGCTGGTGGCCGGTTTTGGTATGGTGCGATCGCACCATACCTTTGGGTAACCCGGCGTTTCCGGGGCGCCGCGAGCAAATCGCGTGCGGCGGCGACCGCCCATCCAGGGACGGTGCACGGCCGCGCGCGGAGATAAGATGTTAGCCGGCGCTGCGCTGGACCTGACTGTCTGCGCCGATCCAGCGCTCAAGCTTTTCGAGCAGCGCCCTTGGGCTGATCGGCTTGGGCAGATAGTCGTCCATGCCGGCCTCCAGGCAGCGCTCGCGGTCGCCCTTGAGCGCATGCGCGGTGACGCCGACGATCGGCACATGCGTGCCCGTCTCTTCCTCGAGCCGGCGAATGGCGGCTGTCGCCTCCAGCCCGTTCATCTCCGGCATCGACACGTCCATCAGGATCATGCGCGGATTGAGCCTGCCGAAGGCGTCGAGCGCCTTGCGGCCATTGCCGACGATTTCGAAGCCGTAGCCGGTCTCGCCGAGAATCTGGGTGAACACCATCTGGTTCACCTCATTGTCCTCCGCGACCAGAATGTCGAGCCCGCGCTCGCCCGTGGCCCGGACGCGCGCCCGAACCGGCGGCGGTTGCAGTTGGGCCCGCACCGAGGCGGTCGAGGACGGCTGTGCCGTCGACAGCGCCTGAGCGCCCCCGCCGCTCGCCAGGGGCAGTACGCGGTTCGCCTCCTCACTGTGGTGGTGGCGCTGGATGGTGGCCACCAGCGTCTCCAGCAACACCGATGAGCGCGCCGGCTTGATCAGCTGGGCATCGATGCCGAGGTCGCGGTAGCTGGTGTTGGCGAGAGACTGGTCGACGGAGGTCAGCATGATGATCGGCGTATGGGCGAGACCGGCGGTGTTGCGCACGATCCGCGCCATCTCGGCGCCGCTCATGTTGGGCATCTGGTAGTCGAGCACGACGCAGTCGACCGGAACGCCATAGGCGGCGGCTGCGATCAGCACCTTCAGCCCTTCGGCACCGCTTTCGGCCGCGCAGGAATCGAAGGTCCACGACGCCATCTGCTCGCTCAGGATCGACCGGTTGACGGCATTGTCGTCGACGATCAGCACGCGTGCGCCGGTCACGTCCACCGGCATGATCCGTTGCCCGCCTTGCTGCTCTGCCCTGGGCAGCGTCACCGTGAACCAGAAGGTCGAGCCCTTGCCTTCGGCGCTCTCCACGCCGATCTCGCCTTCCATCAGCTCGACCAGCCGCGAGGTGATGGCGAGGCCTAGCCCGGTGCCTTCATGCCGCCTGGTCGACGAGGTGTCGACCTGGTTGAATTTCTCGAAGACGGCTTTCAGCTTCTCCTCGGGAATGCCGATGCCGGTGTCGGTGACCGAGATGGTGAGCTTCGTTCCCGCGGGAACCCGGACGCCGGTGACATCGACCAGCACATGGCCTTCATCGGTGAACTTCACCGCATTGCCAAGCAGGTTGGTAACGATCTGCCTTACGCGCCCGACATCGCCGATGAACTGGCTTTCGAGGCCGGGCTGGACACGCACGATGAGCTCGAGGTCCTTCTCCTTGGCGCGTGTCGACACCAGCGTCGCCACGTCCTCGATGGCCTCGGCAAGGTTGAAGGGCGCCGGGTCTAGCACGAGCTGGCCGGCATCGATCTTGGAGAAATCCAGGATATCGTTGATGATGGTCAAAAGCGCGTTGCCCGACTTGACGATGATGTCGGTGAACGTCTTCTGCTTCGGGTCGAGGTCGGACTTGGCGAGCAGCTCGGCCATGCCGAGCACACCATTCATCGGCGTGCGGATCTCGTGGCTCATATTGGCCAGGAATTCCGACTTGGCGCGGTCGGCAAGCACGGCGCGCTGGCGCGCCTCGCTGAGCTCTGCCTCGCGCTGCTTCAGCTCGGTGATGTCGGTGGTCGAGCCGATCAGGTAGAGCGAGCCGTCGGATGCGATCATCGCTCCCTTGCGGGCGAACTGGTGCCGCACGCTGCCGTCGGCCAGCGTCACTGTCTCCTCGATCTCCTGCGTCTCGCCCGTGCGCAGCACCGCGAGATCGCTGGCGACGAAGGCTTCGCCGTCCGGTCCGAATATCTCGACGTCGGTCTTGCCGGTCGCCTCGTCCTTGGTAAAGCCGGTGAGATCGCACCAGCCCTTGTTGACGTAGAACTGCCTGAGGTCGGAGCGCTTGGCGTAGATCGACACCGGCACGTTGTCGATGAGGCTGCGGAACACCTCGTTCTCGCGCATGCTCTCTTCCAGCGCCCGCTCGCGCGCCTTGACGTCGGTGATGTCGGTGCTGGAACCAACCAGATGCACCGACCCGTCGAGCGCCACCAGCCGGCTCTTGCGCGTCATCAATTGCCGCAGCGTGCCGTCGCGATGGGTAACGGGCTCCTCGACCTCCAAGACCTTGCCGGTGACCACCACCTCTGTGTCGTCATGGCTGTAGCTTTCGGCATCCTTGCTGCCGAACAGCTGGCGGTCGGTTCGCCCGATGACTTCCTCCTTGGCAAGGCCGGTCAACGCGCACCAGGCCTTGTTGACGAATTCGATGCCGAGATCCTGGGCCTTGATGAAGGCCGCCACCGGCAATTCGTCCATGACATGCCGGAACAGGTCGAGCTGGCGCATCGAGTCATGCAGCGCCTTCTCGCGGCTCTTGATATCGGAAATGTCGACGCGCACCCCGATGAAGGTGCCGTCGTCGGTCCGCATGTCGTAGACCTGGTACCAGCGGCCGTCGGGATTGAGGCGCTCGTAGGACGAGTTGGGCAGTCGGTAGCGGGCGAGGATGGCGTCCAGCCAGACGTCGATTTCGCCATCGTAGAGCCTGTCGATCTCGGCATCGCCGCTCAGCCGGAAATAGCCGGCCGAATGTCCCAGTTCCAGCGCCTCGCGGAAGCTGCGACCGGGCTGCCATGCCGGCTTCAGCGCCGGCAGCGTGTCCTGCAGCTTGCGGTTGGCGAAAACGAACTTGTCGTCGCGGTCGTAGATGATGACGGCGGCCGGCAGCGATTCCAGCACGGTGGCAAGGTTCTTGCGGGCCTCCTCTGCTTCCGTCTCGCGCCGCTTGATCACCGCCTCGGCCAGCCGCGATTTCTCCAGCGCCTCGGCGAGCTCGGCCTCGCGATCCTTCATCTCGGTGACATCGACATAGGAGATCAGCCGCTTGCCCCCGGCCAGCGGCGCCAGCGATGCAATCAGCGTACGGCCGTCATTGCGCGGCAATTGCCTGGAGCCTGCCACACCGGCCATGATTTCGGCCTCGCGCTCCACGATGTGGCTCTGCCATACCGCGTCGTCGGTGCCGTAGGGGTCCGTGTCGCGGCTGGCCTGCATCAGCTCGCGGAAACCGCAGCCCATCCCGGCGCGCTTGGGATCGATTTCCCAGAAGTCATAGAAGGCGCGGTTGATCACCTCGGCGCGCATGTCCGCATCGAGGACAAGGACGCCGATCGGCATCTGATCGACCATCGTGCGGAGATTGGCGAAGGTCTCGGTGATCTTGGCGTTGGCGCTTTCGATCTCGGCGTCGCGACGCTTGACCTCGGTGACGTCGTAGTAGGTCAACAGCCGCCTGCCGCCTGACAGGGTGGTGACCGAGAACATCATCGTCCTGCCGTTGGCGTGAAGAAACTCGCGTGGCGCGACGGAACCGGCGCGAATCTCCTCGATACGGGTGGCGAGGTAGCGCTGCCATTGCTGCTCGTCGAGGTCGCCATAGATGCCGTTGCGGCGGTTGAGCTCCATCAGCAGGCTGAACGGAGCACCGACGGTCACGGCGCCGTCCGGAATCCTGGAGAGTTCGCGATAGGCCTTGTTGACGATCAGCGTGTCGAGCCGGGCGTCGAGAAGCACGACGCCCATGTGCATGGCATCCATCGTCCGCTCGAGATCGGCGAGATGCTGTTTGCTGTCCTCGCCGCGTTGCACGCCGTTCTGCCCGAGTTCCTCGAAGGCGCTGGCGAGCGCCGTCACATTGCGGCCCACGCCACGATAGCCGGCAAAGTTGCCCTCGCCGTCGAAGCGTGGCAGGCCGGTGATCGAAACCCAACGGCAATCGCTACGGCCGCCCTTCAGCTCATAGACAAAATCGCGAAACGGCCGCTGCGCCTGCAGATCCTCCAGATGCGCAGCTGCACTTCGGCTGCCCTTCAGCACCTGCTTGAGGAAATCGAAGCGGAAGCGGCCGAGAACGCTGGCGGGTTCAATGCCGGTGGCCGCCTGATAATTGTCCGAAAGCCGGGAAAACCGCAGCTCGGCATCTGTTTCCCAGGTCCAGTCGGCGGCCGCGTCGAGCAGCGCCTCGGGCGAAGCCGCCTGCCCTTCGGGCGCTGCCGCGTCGTCGCCACGCGCAACCGCCTTGCGGGGAGCGTGCTTGCCAGCCGTCCCGACCGTCTCGTCCACTTCCGCCATGCCGCTCCCACCCCCAGGACCGAACCCCCTTCGCGGCCCGTCGGCGGAATGTGCCCGAGAAGCATTAACGGACCGCTAACCATAACAAATCGCAGCCGGCCTCCGGCTCGCATTCCGGACCGGCCCCGACTGCGGCATTGCATCGGTTGTCGGCCACGGCTCAGCCGCGTTATAAGTATATTGGGGTGTTGCTAATGTTCGGACGGTTCCTGCTTGTTTTCCTTTTCCCGGCGCTGCTTGCAGCGGGCGGGTGCGCGCGCAGCGGCGATGGCACCGTGGTCATCCCGAAGCCGCTCGACGTCAGGCGTATCTGGGACAAGCCTCCACCCCATGCGCAAACCAGCCAGTCGCAGGTGGGTGTCTTTCCGGTCGCACCACCGCAGGCACCAGCACGCTCGGCTGCCCGCAGGCTCGCCCCGCCGCCCACCCGGGCAAGACGGGTCACATCCGCTCCTGCGCCCCTCACGTCTTCCGACCCGGCCGCGGTGCTCGCCTGCAGGAATGTCAGCAAACCCGGCACGCGCTACCGCGTCGTCTGCGAATAGATTCGGCGAGCGAGACTTGCCCGAGAGTTTGACTGCACCCTGAAAGATGCAGCGGGTTTCCGTTCGGAGTTGCGCAAAGGACAGTCGCTACAGCAACTCCAGGAAAAGTGCGTAGCAGTTCTCCGTCCGGAGTTTGCGTAAAAACAAAGGGTTAGAGCGATGCCGCGCCCTTCCTGGGTTCCTTTGCGCCAAGCTTCTCCAGGGCGATGCGGACTTGCCGCAATTCGTCCTGCCAGCCGTCATCGTCGCCCATCGGTCCTTCCGATGCCGCGCGCTGCAACCCGCGCGCCTCGGATTCGATGTCACGAAGCCTGGCGATCTTCTGTTCGGTGGTCAGGGACTGGTCCTCGACAATCTCCTGCACCTTCATTTCCCTGAATGTGACCATGGCGATGGCTCCGGTTGGTCGTCTGTCACAACGCGGCAGCCGGCAAGCCGTTCCGGCGGGGAGCCCGCTCACCTGGATCGGGGTGACGGCCGGCCAGCCATCCGTCGAAAAGCCAGTCCGCTGGGAAAAAGGCCGGTCCGACCACCCGCACCGGCCGCGCGCCGGCCAGCTTCTCGATCGCACAAAACTACAGTTTCCTTTCAAGATTGAGACAGGCGAAAGGCAGTGCCGGCGCCACCATCTGCCGGCACGGTCAAGCGTGACCAATTTCACGGTGCTCGGCCGCTTCCTGTGAAACCTTTGTCCGACATCCCGCGTTGTAGGCAAAAAGGAGGGCGAAGATGTCTATCCACTTCACCGTCTCGGGGCTGACAAGGAACCTGATCCACTCGCTTGGACTGGATCATGAGTGGTGGCCAAAAGCCCTGACCCCGGAGCAGAAACTGTTGGTGGAATGCTATCTGGCCGGCCAGATTCCGGAATCGGCCTGGAACGACTACGTGTTCGAGATGCCCGAGCTGGAACGGCACGTCAACGCCAGGCGCGGACGCCATTGAGCCTGCATCGGCCGGTCGCGAAGCGAGCCGCCTGCGCCGGCAGGCGACCGCTATTGCTTCGGTGACTTGAACTGCAGCGTAAACACGTTACCCGCAACGCCCTTGGCAAGCGCCGGCGAAAAGGTCAGCGGCAGGCAGTTCTGCAACGCGGCAGTCGCGGCATCGACAAAGGCCTTGCGCGCCTTTTCGTCACCGGCCACCTTGATGGCCGTCGGCTTGGGCGGGCCGATGAGCGTGCCGTCGCGCCTGAAGCTGAAGCTCAATGTGACCGTCGAATTGCCGGCATCCGCCGGCGGCGTCCAGCACGCCTGGATCGCCGTTGCGACATCGTTCATGGTGTCGAGCGATGCGGCATTCGATTGACCGATTGCCGCCATCAATACTGTTCCCACAATCGTCGACAGTGCTGTGCCGCTTTTCATTTGCAGGTCCTCGTTTCTTCCACCGGTTGCCAGTCCGCACAGGACAACTGAAATCGATGATAGGGTCGGCGCCGGCAATGACAATATGTTTCGCAAGCACTTGATGCAGGCGCCGTTTCGCTGGCCTGCTCATACCTCTCGGGACAGGAACCTCTTGAAAAGCAAAAAGGCCGGCGCATGGCCGACCTTTCCTTCCACATCTCGATCCGCGCCAGTACATCCGTGGTCGCAGGCTGGAGGTGAATTGCCAATCAGTAGACAAGGCTTTGGTTAACGAATTCTTTCTTTCGAACCGCGCCATCACGTCTTGGCTTGCGATTTCACATAGGCGATATAGCCGCGCACGTCGGCGGCCGGCTCGGCATAGGCCTTGCCGAGCTTCTTTTCGACCGCCGCCACATATTCCTTTGCCCATTTGGGCAAGGCGTAGTCGATGACCGCCAGGAACTCGAGCGTTGCCGCCAGACGGATGTCGGCGATCGACGGGTTCTTGCCGCCGATGAACGGCTTGCCGTCCCGGAAGAAGCTGTGAAACACCTCCAGCGGCTCGGCGATCGCGGCCATCGCCGCCTTCTGGGCTTCGGACTTCTTGTCGGGATGGGCGTCGCTGTGGCCGACCTCGCCGGCATATTGCGGGAAGCCGAGGAACGGATAGGTGGCACGCGCCACATAGGGGTAGAGCGTGCCGACCAGGTAGAACATGGCACTGTCGATCATCGCCCGCTTGGCCGGCGCCTTGGGATAGAACTTCTCCAGCCCATGCTTGTTGGAGAGGTATTGCATGATGGCGCAGCTTTCCCACAGCACGCCCCTGGGAAGGCCCTTGTCCTCGATCATCGGCGTCAGATGCGCCGGGTTGCGTGCCATGAATTCCGGCGAGCGGGTGTGGCCCCAAGCGTCGGTCTCCGCGGCATCCAGCCCGGCCGCACGCGCAAACACCCGGACGGTCATGTTGTTGACGCTGGGCTTCAGCATGCTGAGTTTCAACGCGGGTTTCTTCGCCGGCTTGGCTTTTACCTTATGCGCGGCTTTTGCCGTCGCCTTCGCAGCCGGTTTGGCCGCGGCCTTCGCCGACACCTTTGCGGCAGGTTTTGCCGATGCCTTCGCCGGCTTTGCCGCTGTTTTGGCCGTGGGTTTCTTCGCACTCTTCATCGCTGTCTTGGCCATGTGTTCCTCCCTCTGTTTTTGTTTCAGTATGGGTTCTTCGGCGCCCGGCCGTCCGACAAGGTGGCGCGGGAGCGCTCGACCAGCGCCTGGATCGCGTCGGCGAGATGCACTTCCGCAATGTTGTAGTCGCCGCGCGCGACGCGGATCTTGTGCGCTTCCATCAGCACGTCGGCATGGGTGAAGCCTGCCGGCGGTTCGAAGCGGTAGGACGCCAGCTCGATCAACAGCCCAAGCGGATCCTCGAAATAGATCGAATCCATAAAGCCGCGATCCTTGACGCCGCTGTGCTTGATGCCACGCTCGTCGAGCCGGGCGACCGCCTGCAGGAAGGTGACGCGCGACACCGCAAACGCGATGTGGTGGACGCAGCCCGGATCGGTCGGCGTGCGGCGTTTTTCCGGCGTGCGGCTCTCATCGGTGAAGATGGTGATCAGCCTTCCGTCGCCCGGATCGAAATAGAGATGGCTTTCGCTGGCCTTGTCGAGGTTGGGCTGCTCGAAGATGAACGGCATGCCGAGCACGCCTTCCCAAAAATCGATCGAGGTCTGGCGCCCGGCGCCGACCAACGTGATGTGATGGACGCCCTGCGATTGCAGCTTCTGCATTTGGCCTTCCTCCCAGGGAGTTTCCTGCCTTGCCGGAACGCACCGCGTTCCGATTGGCACCTTCGGAACAAGCTCGGCAGCTCGCCCGGATTTGCTCCCCTGCGCCCCATATCCCGCGCACCTTGTGATGCTGCGGCCCGAGGCTTTCGTGACCCGATGCTAATTCAATCGGCCGGGATGCGCCAGAAGCGACCGACAATTGCGGTCGGCCAGTTTCAATAAAATATGATGATTTCAATCAACTAATGTAGTAGCGCCTTCCCGGACCGCGCCTCGGGGCGCGACCGACGGCTAGAATACAGGTTTGGCAAGATGGGATTCACGGAACGGTTTGAGAGCTTCGGCGCCAGTCCTGCGCTGATTTTCCCCGATCGCGAGCCCATCTCGTACCGCGGGCTTGCCCGCCGCGTGGCGGCACAGGCCGCCAGCTTCGGTAGTGAAAAGCGCCTGGTCGCCGTGGTCGCGGAGCCGAGCGAACATGCGGTCATCGCCTATCTGGCGGCTCTGCATGGCGGCCACGCCGTGGCTCTGTTGCCGCCTTGCAAGCCGTCGGTGCTCGATGACTTCGTTGCGGATTTCTCGCCCGATGGCGTATGCAGGTCGGTGGACGGCCGCTTCCGCTGCATGATGGGATCCACCAATCCAGACGGTGGCCTCCACGCCGATCTGGCACTGCTGCTCGGCACCTCGGGCAGCACCGGCAAGAGCCGATACGTCAGATTGTCGGCCGGCGCCGTTCAAGCCAATGCCAGCTCCATCGCCAGCTATCTCGAACTTGAGGAGCGGGACAGCGCGGCACTCATCCTGCCGTTCCACTATTCCTACGGGCTCTCGGTCCTGAATTCGCATCTGATCGCGGGAGCGAGCCTCTACTTCGCGCGCAAAGGCGCATCGGATGCAGGCTTCGCGCGAGAGGTTCGCGATGCCGGCTGCACCAACATCAGCGGCGTCCCCTATTCGTTTGAGCAGATGGATCGGGCGGGTTTCCTGGAGCACGAACTGCCCGCGCTGCGTTTCATGACGGTTGCCGGAGGACGCATGCCGCCGGATCTCGCCACGACATTTCACCGCCATCTCGCCGATCGGCAAAAACGCTTTTTCATGATGTACGGGCAGACCGAGGCGACAGCCAGGATCGCTTACGTCCCTCCGCACCGATTGGAAGGCAATGTCGGGTCCATTGGCATCGCGATCCCGGGCGGCTCACTGCGGCTGGTGGATGACGCCGGCAATTCGATAGAGCAACCAGGCCAGCCCGGAGAACTCGTCTACGGCGGACCGAACATTATGATGGGTTACGCCAGCCAACGTTGCGATCTCGCAAAGGGAGCCGGGATCGCCGAGCTGCGCACCGGCGATATCGCCACAAGGGACAAGAACGGCTTCTTCACGGTGATCGGCCGGCTGAAGCGAATGTCGAAGATTGCCGGCCTGCGCCTCAGCCATGAAGCGATCGAGGCTGCGCTCGACGAAGCCGGGATCGCGGCCGCCGTCGTGGGTGACGATGATCGCATCCTGGCGGTGGTGACATCCGAACACGCAGATGAACAGGTGCTGCCGGTCTTGATGGCGGCAACCGGCTTGCCGCGGCCGCATCTCGAGGTCGAAAGGACGCAATCCCTGCCGCGCCTCGCTTCGGGCAAGGTCGACTATGCTTCGCTGCATGCTCGCCTTCAGGCTTTGCGCCCGCCGCCCCGTGCCGGCGTGCTCGCGGCTTTTGCAAGCGCCTTTTATCCGAGACATGTCGGCGTCGACGACACATTCGAAAGCCTGGGCGGCGACTCCCTTCTCTACGTCCAGCTGTCGCTTGCCTTGGAACGCGAACTCGGCAGCGTTCCGCCGGGTTGGGAGACCATGCGGATTGCCGAGCTCTGCCGCGCCGGACAGCAGCCCGGCGAGCGTCAGTCGGTCGACAGCCAACTTGTCCTGCGCGCCGTCGCCACTCTGATGGTGGTCGTCCATCACGCCTCGCTCTGGCCCATCCCCGGCGGCGCCGCGATCCTGGTCATGCTGGTGGGATACAGCCTGGCGCGTTTCCAGCGACAGAGGCTGTTTGCCGGCGACGTTGCCGGCGTGTTGCGCCCGCTGGCACTTGTGCTCGTACCTTACCTGCCGATCGTGGCGGGGTTTTCGCTCGCCCAGGGTGAGATCCTGTGGCCGTCCTTTTTGCTGATCGGCAATCTTGGCTTCGTCCAGCCACCGCACATGATGCCGTATCTCTACTGGTTCGTGGAAGCCTATGTTCAGATCATGCTTGTCTGGGCCGCCATGTTCGGGCTCCCGAAACTGCGCGCCTTTGCCGGAAGCCACCCATTTGCCTTCGGAATGATCCTGTTGGCGGCCGCGACAGCGGCCAAGTTCCTCGTCCCCCTTCTCTGGAACATTGGCGGCCCGCAGATCTTCACTTTGCCCGACGTCTTCTACCTCACGGCCCTTGGCTGGTGCGTGCACTTCGCCACCTCCCGGCAGAAGCGGCTGACGTTGATCGTGGTGGTGACTTTGTTGTGCCCGGTGCTCGCCTGGATGGGGGGCAACTGGCTCGGCTCCTGGGTGAAATTCGCCTCGGTGTTCGGCGCCGTTCTCGTCCTCATCAACGCCCGGCGCATCGCGTTGCCGAGCGGACTGGTGCAAATGGTCTTGCCGATCGCCGCCGCCAGCTATCACATCTACCTGTTTCACAGGATCGTGCCGGAGTGGCTGCTGCCGAGCCCGGACCTCGCCGTCTCGCAGCCTGTTGTAACGATCGCCGCGGTCGCTATTGGCCTTCTATCCGGACTGGGAGCCTTCGCGTTGCAGCAGCAACTGACCAGATGGCTCGCCCTGCAACAGGCGCGCGCCGGAAGCCTCGCCTTCAATTGAAGACGCCAGGCTGCTGCATGTTCTGATTGTCTTGGTACGCCCAAGGGGAATCGAACCCCTGTTCCCGCCGTGAGAGGGCGGTGTCCTGACCGCTAGACGATGGGCGCGTTCAAGAACCGGCGATATAGGCTGACGGTTGGGAAAAAGCAACTGGGCTTCCGACGTTTGCCGAAAGCCGCGAAATGACTGTTGCAGGTCTAGCGTTTCGGCTCGATCAGGTCCCACAGATTTCCGTAGAGATCGGCGAACACCGCCACCGTGCCGTAAGGCTCATGGCGCGGCGCTTCGCGGAATTCGACACCCTTTTCCGTCATCGCCTGATGATCCCTGGCAAAGTCGGAGGTTTCGAGGAACAGAAAGACGCGGCCGCCGGTCTGGTTGCCGATGCGGCTTGCCTGCGCCGCGTCTGACGCTTCGGCCAGCAGCAGTCTGGCGCCTTCGCCGTCGGCAGGCGTCACCGTGACCCAGCGCTTGCCGTCACCGAGATCGACATCCTCGGTCAGGACAAAGCCCAGCCGCTCGACATACCAGTCGATCGCCTCGTCATAATTCCTGACGACGAGAGCGACTGTCGCCACCCTGCGATGTTCGGCGAACCCGGTCATCGTTGGGGCCCGGTCATTTGTTCCGGATCGCAAAACGGCCGATGATGCGGCGCTCGGCGATGTCGTAGACGAAGATGGTGCGGCTGCCGTCGGCAAGCTCGGCATCGATCGAGATGCGGTTGCCGGACAGCGACTGGCTGACCACCCTCGCGCCGACGGGCAGCACGATGTCGCCGCTGACTGGCTCGCCGGCCGGCACCTGGATGTCGCTGGCCAGCGGCGGGCTGGCGGGTGGCGCGTTGCGGGCTTTGTAGACAAGCGCTCCGATCACCACCATAAGGGCGAGCAACAACAGGCCGAGGTTGATGGCCATGAAGCGCAAGAGTTTCTTCCGCACGCTTTCGACTTCGGGGTCGAGCGGCTTTTCTTGTTCTTCGTCGGCAATTGGCCTGGCCATGGCAAAAATTCCGGAACTTTCTTTCGATGAGCGCTCATAGCGAAGAGGCCCCTGGATTGATAGAGGACCAATTCATAGAGGCCGCGCCGACCGTGCTGGAGGCCGGCACCGAGGCGGCCGGCCAGCGCCTCGACCAGTGGCTGGCCGGAATGCTCGGGCCGGAAATGTCGCGCAACCGGGTGCAGATGCTGATCAAGCAGGGCGCGGTCAGGATTGGCGGCAAGCCTGTCGACGAGGCCAAGCGCAAGCTGGCCGCCGGCGACGTGGTGTCGGTCGTCATGCCGGAGCCGGAGCCGGCCACGCCGCAAGGCGAGGCGATCGCCCTCGACATCCTCTATGAAGATGCCGAGTTGATCGTCATCGACAAGCCGGCCGGGTTGGTCGTCCATCCCGGCGCCGGCAACTGGACCGGCACGCTGGTCAACGCGCTGATCCACCATTGCGGCGACAGCCTGTCCGGCATTGGCGGCGTCAAGCGGCCGGGCATCGTGCATCGGCTGGACAAGGAAACAAGCGGCGTCATGGTCGTCGCCAAGACCGACCGTGCCCACAAGGCGCTGTCGGAGGCCTTTGCCGACCATGGCCGGACCGGCGACCTCCAGCGCGCCTATCTCGCTTTGGTCTGGGGCATCCCGCCGAGGCCGACCGGCAAGGTCGATGCGCCGCTCGGCCGCGCCGCCGACCGCGTGCGCCGCGCCGTGGTGCCGGAAGGCCGCGACGATGCCCGCCACGCCGTCACCCATTTCACCGTGGTCGAGCGCTTTGGCGAGCAGCAGCAGGAGTTCGCGACCGCCAGCCTGGTCGAGTGCCGGCTGGAAACCGGCCGCACCCACCAGATCCGCGTCCACATGGCCCATATCGGCCATCCCGTGGTTGGCGATCCCGATTACGGCCAGGCCTTCCGCACCAAGGCCAACCGTTTGCCCGAGCCGCTGCGAAGCGAGGTCAAGGCATTTCCGCGACAGGCACTGCACGCGCGCCTACTTGAATTTCGCCACCCGGTCACCCATCTGACGATGAGGTTCGAGGCACCGATACCGAGGGACATGGAGGCACTCGTTGGCGGGTTCCGCAAGCTCTGAACCGATCATCAAAATGCTTCAAACCAACCATCAAGAAACCTGACTGGCGTTGTTCACTTTGGCGTGACACACTGTTTCGTGTTGAACAAATGCCTGTCTTTTCTGGTTTTGTTCCTATATACACCAGTTGCCGCGAGCGAGCCTTTTTTGGTGCTCGCGTCACATGCCCGCCGCGTTTCGGGGGCATCACTCCAATAGAGAGGGGGCGCTACCATGGCCCAGTCACTACCCAGTATCGTTTCCGGCGAAGGCGGCCTCAGCCGCTACCTGGAAGAAATCCGCCGCTTTCCGATGCTTCAGCCGCAGGAAGAGTATATGCTCGCCAAGCGCTATGCAGAGCATGAGGACACCACGGCTGCGCACAAGCTCGTCACCAGCCATTTGCGGCTCGTCGCCAAGATCGCCATGGGCTATCGCGGCTACGGCCTGCCGATCGGCGAGGTGATCTCGGAAGGCAATGTCGGCCTGATGCAGGCCGTCAAGAAATTCGAACCGGAGCGCGGCTTCCGGCTCGCCACCTATGCCATGTGGTGGATCAAGGCCTCGATCCAGGAGTACATCCTGCGCTCGTGGAGCCTGGTCAAGATGGGCACCACCGCCAACCAGAAGCGCCTGTTCTTCAACCTGCGCAAGGTGAAGGGCAAGATCCAGGCGCTCGACGATGGCGATTTGAAGCCCGACCAGATCGCCGAGATCGCCACCCGCCTCAACGTGTCCGAGGCGGAAGTGGTGTCGATGAACCGCCGCCTGTCGGGCGACGCTTCGCTCAACGCGCCCATCCGGGCGAGCGAAGGCGAGTCCGGCGAATGGCAGGACTGGCTGGTCGACGACCACGAAAGCCAGGAAGAGATGCTGATCGAGCAGGATGAGCTGGAAAACCGGCGCGCCATGCTGTCCGGCGCTCTTGCCGTGCTCAACGAGCGCGAGCGGCGCATCTTCGAGGCGCGTCGCCTCGCCGAGGAGCCGCTGACGCTGGAAGAGCTGTCGACCGAGTTCGACATCAGCCGCGAGCGCGTGCGCCAGATCGAGGTGCGCGCCTTCGAGAAGGTGCAGGACGCGGTCAAGGCCGCCGCCAAGCGTCAGATGCAGGCGCTGCGCACCATCGAGGCGCAGCCGGCGGCGTAAGGCTGCCGCGCATCGAACAATAACAAAACGGCGGCACCAGGATCTGGCGCCGCCGTTTTTATTTTAGCTCAGCGTCCACGATTGGCGAAGGCGGCGAACCAGCCCTTTCTCCCCGTCTCTATACGGGGAGAAAGAAGGCTCACGCGGTCGGCTGCTTGGTCTTTCTCAGATAGGGCAGGATCGTATCGAAGGCGCCGAAGCGCTTGATCGCGTCTTCGTTGGAGACCGCGACGGTGATGATCACATCCTCGCCCTGCTTCCAGTTGGCCGGCGTCGCCACCTGGTGCTTGGCCGTCAGCTGGATGGAATCGATGACGCGCAGGATCTCGTCGAAGTTGCGGCCGGTGGTCATCGGATAGGTGAGCACCAGCTTGATCTTCTTGTCCGGGCCGATGACGTAGACCGACCGCACCGTGGCATTGTCGGCGGGCGTGCGGCCTTCCGAGGTCTCGCCGGCGCCCGCCGGCAGCATCTCGTAGAGCTTGGCGACCTTGAGTTCCTTGTCGCCGATCAGCGGATATTTCACCACCTGGCCGGTCGCGGTCTTGATGTCGTCCTGCCATTTGTCATGGCTCGAAACCGGGTCGACCGAAATACCGATGATCTTGACGTTGCGTTTTTTGAATTCGCCCTCCAGCCCGGCCATGGTGCCAAGCTCGGTCGTGCAGACCGGCGTGAAGTTCTTCGGATGGCTGAACAGCACCGCCCAGCCGTCGCCGATCCATTCATGGAAGCTGATTGTGCCTTGCGTGGTTTCGGCCGTGAAATCCGGCGCGATGTCGTTGATACGAAGACTCATGATGTGTCCCTACCCTTTGACTTGCCGCCGGCACAGTCAGCCCGCCGGCGCCGCCTGGTCTTCTTAGCACTGTAGGAGCATCCTTAAAACGCTGGCGGACACCGGCGGCCGGGACCTGCGGCGAAAAATTTTCGCCCATTTCGTGGAAATGCGGCAATTCTTCCGGGGCACCCTCAGCCGGGCAGTGCTCAGGCCTTCTTCACCGCCAGGGTGACCGCCAGATCCTCCATGCGCTGGGCCAGCGCACCAAGCGCGCTGGTCAGCACGGAATCGCTCTTGTCGGCCTTGGTCAGCGCCTCGTCGCGCGTCTTGCGCAAGGTCAGCACTTCGCTTTCCATGCCCTTGACGCGTTTTTGCAGCTCCGAGAGCTCGTCCATGACCATGATGCCGGCCATAACGGTCAGCCGCTGGTCGCCGATCTCGCCAAAAGAGTCCTTCAGATGCGAAACATAGCGATCGAAGCGCTCGGCAAGATCGATCAGGTGCTCTTCCTGGCCCTCGTCGCAGGCCATGCGATACTGCTTGCCGTCGATTGAAACCGTAACCTGTGACATGGGCCTACCTGTCCAGCACCGCGCGAATGGTTTCCATCGCGGTCACCAGCCGGCGCGAGACTTCCTTGTTGGCATCTTCCAGCCGTTCGGCGCGCGCTTCGGAATTGTCGAGTTCCTGCGCCAGCCTGGAGCGGTCGGCGTTCATGCGCTGCACCTCGGCCTCGGCTTCCGAATAGTCGCGCTCGTGCTCGAGCTTGGCCGCGACGGCGTTTTCAAGGCCCTCGATGGCTTTACCCAGCCGGGCTATGACTTCCTTGAGCGTCGTTTCCCCGGTCATGGCTTTGTCCTGTACCCTGCCCATCACCGAATCGTTTGCGTTCAGAACGCGTTATTCAGGAAAGATTAGGCGCCGTGTGAAGGCGACGTCAACAAAGCTCTCGCGACTGTCCCCTGCTAACGCTAATGTAGAGGGGTTACGGCATCACAAGCCCGGCAAAAACGCACCGATTTGTTGACTCAAGGGCCGCGCCTGCTATGTGTCGCGCACCCTTCCCAGGCCTCTCCCAAGGCCCCAAACCCCCACCCCGGAGGAAGCATGACCTCGCGTGAACAACATGATCGGATGGCCAATGCGATCCGTTTTCTCTCCATGGACGCCGTCGAGAAGGCAAATTCCGGCCACCCCGGCCTGCCGATGGGCTGCGCCGACATCGCCACGGTGCTGTTCACCCGCTTCCTGAAATTCGACGCCAAGGCTCCGCATTGGGCCGATCGCGACCGCTTCATCCTGTCGGCCGGCCACGGCTCGATGCTGCTCTATTCGCTGCTGCATCTGACCGGCTACGAGGACATGACCCTCGACCAGATCAAGAATTTCCGCCAGCTCGGCTCGAAGACCGCGGGCCACCCGGAATACGGCCATGCCGAGGGCATCGAGACGACTACCGGCCCGCTCGGCCAGGGCCTTGCCAATTCGGTCGGCTTCGCGCTCGGCGAGCGCATCATGAACGCCGCCTTCGGCAACGACCTCGTCGATCACTACACCTATGTGCTGGCCGGCGACGGCTGCCTGATGGAAGGCGTCTCCCAGGAAGCCATCGCGCTGGCAGGCCATCTCAAGCTCAACAAGCTGATCGTGTTCTGGGACAACAACAACATCTCGATCGACGGCCCGGTTTCGCTCGCCGACAACACCGACCAGGTCGCCCGCTTCCAGGCCTCCGGCTGGAACGCCAGCCACATCGACGGCCAGGATCCGGAAGCGATCGCATATGCCATCGAGGCGGCGCGCCATTCCGACAAGCCGACCATGATCGCCTGCAAGACCACCATCGGCTTCGGCGCCCCGACCAAGGCCGGCACCAACAAGGCGCATGGCTCGCCGCTCGGCGCCGAGGAAATCGCCGGCGCAAGGAAGTTCTTCGGCTGGGATTCGGCTCCCTTTGAGATTCCGGCCGACATCCTCGACGCCTGGCGCGCTGTCGGCAAGGCCGGCGTCAAGGCGCGCACCGACTGGGAAGGCCGCCTCGCCAAGGCCGACGCCAAGCTGCAGGCCGAGTTCGAGCGCCGCCTCAGTGGCAAGCTGCCATCGAATTTCGACGCCGTCATCGCCGACTACAAGAAGAAGCTCTCGGCCGACAAGCCGAAGGTCGCCACCCGCAAATCGTCGGAAATGGCGCTCGAAGTGATCAACGGCGCGGTGCCGGAGACCATCGGCGGTTCCGCCGACCTGACCGGCTCCAACAACACCAAGACCAGCCAGACCAAGAACATCACGCCGGACGACTACGGCCAGCGCTACGTCCACTACGGCATCCGCGAGCATGGCATGGCGGCAGCGCTCAACGGGCTGACGCTGCATGGCGGCCTCATCGCCTATGGCGGCACCTTCATGTGCTTCTCCGACTATGCCCGTCCGTCGATGCGCCTTGCTTCGCTGATGGGCATCGGTTCGATCTTCGTCATGACCCATGATTCCATCGGCCTTGGCGAAGACGGCCCGACCCATCAGCCGGTCGAGCATCTGGCGGCACTGCGCGCCATTCCGAACCACAACGTGTTCCGCCCGGCCGACGCGGTCGAAACCGCCGAATGCTGGCAGTTGGCGATCGAATCGAAAAAGACGCCGTCGACGCTGGCGCTGACCCGCCAGAACCTGCCGACGGTGCGCACCGAATACGCCGCCGAGAACCTCAGCAGCAAGGGCGCCTACGAGCTTGCCGCCGCCAGCGGCGAAGCGGCTGTGACGATCTTCGCCACCGGTTCCGAGGTCGAGATCGCGCTTGGTGCCCGCGACTTGCTGGAAAAGCACGGTCATCCGACCCGAGTCGTCTCGGTGCCCTGCTTCGAACTGTTCGACCTGCAGAGCGAAGATTACCGCAAGAAGACGATCGGCAACGCGCCGGTGAAGATCGCCATCGAGGCCGGCATCCGCCAGGGCTGGGATCATCTCATCGGCACCGACGGCATCTTTGTCGGCATGACCGGTTTCGGCGCATCGGGCACGATCGAGCAGCTCTATCCGCATTTCGGCATCACCGCCGACGCGGCCGCGAAGGCGGCGGAAGCCCGCCTGCACGGCAAGTAAGCCATTGAGGGCCGGCGCGCGATTTGCTTCGGGCGATTTCGCGGGCTGGCCCAACCTAATCGATTTAAATCCAGGCCTTGCATGGCTGGATTCTTCGCCCGTCCGCAGCTATGAAGCAGCGGACCCAATCGCCTTCCAGCTCCCAGGGAGAGAAAAATGACCGTCAGAGTTGCCATCAACGGATTTGGCCGCATCGGCCGCAACATCCTGCGCGCCATCCACGAATCCGGCCGCAAGGACATCGACGTCGTCGCCGTCAACGACCTCGGCCCGGTCGAGACCAATGCGCACCTGCTGCGCTATGACAGCGTGCATGGTCGCTTCCCGCATGAAGTGTCGGTGTCCGGCGACCAGATCACCGTCGGCAAGGAGACCTTCAAGGTCACCGCCATCAAGGACCCGACGCAGCTGCCGTGGAAGGAACTCGGCATCGACATCGCGCTCGAATGCACCGGCATCTTCACCGCCCGCGACAAGGCCGCCGCGCACCTGACCGCCGGCGCCAAGCGCGTCCTCGTCTCGGCTCCGGCAGAGGGCGCCGACCTCACGGTCGTCTACGGCATCAACCACGACAAGCTGACCAAGGACCACATCGTCATCTCAAACGCCTCCTGCACCACCAACTGCCTGGCGCCGCTGGCCGCAGTGCTGCACGACGCAGTCGGCATCGAGAAGGGCATGATGACGACGATCCACTCCTACACCGGCGACCAGCCGACGCTGGACACCATGCACAAGGATCTCTACCGCGCCCGCGCCGCAGCCCTCTCGCAGATCCCGACCTCGACCGGCGCCGCCAAGGCGATCGGCCTGGTGCTGCCCGACCTCAAGGGCAAGCTCGACGGCATCTCGATCCGCGTGCCGACCCCGAACGTATCGGTCGTCGACCTCAAGTTCATCGCCAAGCGCGCGACCACCGTGCAGGAAATCAACGAAGCCGTGATCGCCGCCTCCAACGGCAAGCTGAAGGGCATCCTCGGCGTCACCCATCACCCGAACGTCTCGATCGACTTCAACCACGATCCGCACTCCTCGGTCATGGCGCTCGACCAGACCAAGGTCATGGACGGCAACTTTGTTTCGGTGCTGTCCTGGTACGACAATGAATGGGGCTTCTCCAACCGCATGGGCGACACCGCCGTCGCTTTCGGCAAGACCATCGCCTGATCGCAAGGCTCTCTTTTCGAGACCTGAAACGCCCGGCTTTGCCCGGGCGTTTTTCGTTATGCACGACATGATCGTCGCAGCATTCCGGGCGACAGGGAATATCGGGCAGGGTCTGGCTTCCCCTGGATTGTGGCCGAGGCGCCAAACTATCCGGAAATCAGCGGCATAGGCCAAAAAGCCACCCTCCCGCCTTGCACTGGTCACGTCTTCGCCTCACTCTCCCGTAATTCGATGAGGACGCGAATGTGAGGGGCAAATTCGGATGGAGCATGCGATCTATCTCGCGACGCTGATCGGCACCGCGCTTGTCGTTGCCGCTGCGTTTTCGAGCCTGATCGCGTTCCGCTTCGGCGCCCCCCTGCTGCTGCTGTTCCTCTGCATTGGTCTCGCCACCGGAACCGATGGCCTCGGCATCGAATTCGACAATGCGCGGCTGGCTTATTTTGCCGGCTCACTGGCTTTAGCCGTCATCCTGTTCGATTCCGGTTTCGGCACGCCGCTCAACGCCCTGCGCCAGGCGGCCGGGCCGGCGCTGTCGCTGGCGACCTTCGGCGTCATTCTGACCACCGGCCTGTTCGGCGCCGCCGCCTATTACCTGCTCGACCTCAGCTGGCTGGAATCCTTCCTGCTCGGCGCCGCCGTCGCCTCGACCGACGCGGCTGCGGTGTTCTTCCTGCTGCGCGCCGGCGAGATCAATCTGCGCGAACGCGTGCGTGCGACGCTCGAAGTCGAATCCGGCACCAACGATCCAATCGCCATCTTCCTCACCATCACGCTGGTCGAGGTCATTGCCGCCCACGCCAATCCCGAGACCCATGTGCTGGTTACAGACCTGGTGCTCGGCTTCGTGCTCAATATGGGTCTCGGCGCTGTCGTCGGCGGGCTTGGCGGGCTGGCCATCGTGCGCCTCGTCGACCGGCTCAACCTCGACCACGGCCTGCTGCCGATCTTCGTGCTGACCCTGTCGCTGATGGTGTTCGCCGCCGCCGGCGCCATCGGCGGTTCCGGTTTCCTGGCGGTGTATCTGGCGGGGCTGGTCGCCGGCAATTCCGACATCCGCGCCGTCACCATCCTGAAGCGCTTCCAGGACGGCATGTCGTGGCTGGCGCAGATCATCATGTTCCTGATCCTCGGCCTGTTCGCCACGCCCTCGCAATTTCCGGCGATCCTGGTGCCGGCGGTGCTGCTCGGCCTGTTCCTGATCTTCGTCGCCAGGCCGATCGCCGTCTGGCTCTGCCTGATCCCGTTCCGCCTGCCCCGTCCCGAGATCGCCTTTGTCTCCTGGGTCGGTCTGCGTGGCGCGGTGTCGATCCTTTTGGCCATCACGCCGCTGCTCGGCGGCCTGGAAAACGGCCGCACCATTTTCAACACCGCCTTCATCGTCGTGCTGGTATCGCTTGTCATCCAGGGCTGGACCGTCGGACCTCTGGCGCGCCGCCTCGGCCTGATCGTGCCGGCCCGACTTGGGCCGCTGGACAAGGTCGAACTTGAACTGCCGGGCTCGGCCCATCACGAACTGCTCGCCTATCGCGTCGCGCCGGGCAGTCCGGTGGCGCGCGGCGAACGCATCCCGCGCTGGGCCAGGCCCTCGCTGGTGCTGCGCGACGGCCGCTCGATGCGCTTCCAGGACATGGGCCGGCTTGCCGCCGGCGACCACGTCTACATCTTCGTGCCGGATCGCTATCCGCGCCTGCTCGACAAGCTGTTTGCCAGCCGCGCCGTGGTCGACCCCGAGGATGCCGACTTCTTCGGCGCCTTCGCCGTCGATCCGACACGCTCGGCCGCGGAACTGGAAGCCGCCTATTCGCCGGGCCTGACGGAGGCCGAGAGCAAGCTGACCATCGGCGCCCTGGTCACAGAGCGCCTTGGCAACCATGCCGAATATGCCGACCGTGTCCTGCTCGGTCCGATCGAGCTGATCGTGCGCGACGTCGACGACAAGGGCAAGATCACAGGCCTTGGCCTGTCCTTCGAACCGACCGCACCGATGGCGCGCGTGCCGGTGTTCCTGAGCGCCGGCGAAATCCGCGACCGCCTCGCCGCCTTCGTCCGCAGATGGCGCAAGCCGGCCGAAATACCTGCTGCCGAGCTTCAGACGGAGGACGCACCGGGTCCGGCCAATGAAAAGGCCGCGAGCGAAAGCTGATCTTTCGAGGCGACATCATTTTTGCGCGCGCGCCTTCACGCGGGCCTTGCATCGTCGTCGGTGCGGGGTATGGTCCCGGCGATTTTTCGCAAAAAGGGATCAGCATGGCCGGCTTCAAGACACTGGACGACATCGGCAACATCTCCGGCAAGCGCGTGCTGGTGCGCGTCGACCTCAACGTTCCCGTCGCCGACGGCAAGGTCACCGACGTCACCCGCATCGAGCGCATCGCGCCGACCTTGGCCGAATTGTCCGGCAAGGGCGCCAAGGTCATCCTGCTTGCCCATTTCGGCCGTCCCAAGGACGGCCCGACCCCGGAGTTCTCGCTGGAGCCGATCGCCAAGGCGACGGCGGATGTGCTCGGCCGTCCCGTCGGCTTTGCGTCCGACTGTGTTGGTGACACCGCCGCAAGCGCCGTCGCCGCCATGAACAAGGGCGACGTGCTGCTGCTCGAAAACACCCGCTTCTACAAGGCCGAGGAGAAGAACGACCCGGCCTTCACCGAAAAGCTCGCCGCCAATGGCGACATCTTCGTCAACGACGCCTTCTCCGCTGCTCACCGCGCCCATTCGTCGACCGAAGGGCTGGCGCATCTCTTGCCGGCCCATGCCGGCCGCACCATGCAGGCCGAGCTCGACGCGTTGGAGAAGGGCCTCGGCAATCCCGTTCGCCCGGTCGTCGCCATCGTCGGCGGCGCCAAGGTGTCGACCAAGATCGACCTCTTGATGAACCTGGTGAAGAGGGTCGACGCGCTGGTCATCGGCGGCGGCATGGCCAACACCTTCCTCGCCGCGCGCGGCACCGCTGTCGGCAAATCGCTGTGCGAGCACGACCTAGCCACCACCGCCAAGCAGATCATGATCGAGGCGGCCGAAGCCGGCTGCGCCATCATCCTGCCGGTCGACGGCGTCGTTGCCAAAGAATTCAAGGCGGGCGCCGCCAGCGAAACCGTCGCCATATCGGAGGTGCCGGCCGACGGCATGATCCTCGATGTCGGCGAAAAGACCGTGAAGACCGTCGCCGACTGGATCGACCGTGCCGCGACGCTGGTCTGGAACGGCCCCCTCGGCGCCTTCGAGATCGAGCCCTTCGACCACGCAACGGTGGCGGCGGCCAGGCACGCGGCGGCCCGCACCAAGGCCGGCAAGCTGGTCTCGGTGGCCGGCGGCGGCGATACGGTGGCCGCGTTGAACCATGCCGGCGTGGCCGACGACTTCACCTATGTCTCGACCGCCGGCGGCGCCTTCCTGGAATGGATGGAGGGCAAGCCATTGCCGGGCGTCGAGGTGCTGAAGCGCTGAGAGCGTCTGGCTTGGACGATCAATACTAGGAGAGCGCGCCGGGGCGGCCGCAACTTTCAATCGATTCGAGCTTTCCGGCGTCATTTCTTTGGCGGTAATGTTCTGCTGGCGCGGAAACAACACCGTCAAGGAGAAGCAAAATGAGCGAACGTCTCGAAGACATTGCCGCCGCGATCGTCGCCGACGGCAAGGGCCTCTTGGCCGCCGATGAAAGCTCCGGCACAATCAAGAAGCGTTTCGACGTCATCGGCGTCGAATCGACCGCCGACAGCCGCCGCGACTACCGCGAGATGATGTTCCGCGCCAAGGACGCGATGACGAAATACATTTCCGGCGTCATTCTCTACGACGAGACCATCCGCCAGAAGGCCGTCGACGGTACGCCTCTGGTCGACATCATCAAGGCCTCGGGCGCCATCCCCGGCATCAAGGTCGACGCCGGCGCCAAGCCGCTGGCCGGTTTTCCCGGCGACACCATCACCGAAGGCCTCGACGGCCTGCGCGAGCGCCTCGCCGAATACTACAAGATGGGTGCCCGCTTCGCCAAATGGCGCGCGGTGATCGACATCGACGTCGCCAAGGGCGTGCCGTCGGCCACCTCGATCGGCTCCAACGCCCATGCGCTGGCCCGCTATGCTGCACTTTGCCAGGAGGCCGGCATCGTGCCGATCGTCGAGCCGGAGGTGCTGATGGACGGCGCCCACGACATCGACACCTGCTACGAGATCAGCAAGGCGACGCTGACGAAGCTCTACACCGAGCTCTATGCGGCCCGCGTCGTCCTCGAAGGCACCATCCTCAAGCCCAATATGGTTTTGGCCGGCAAGAAGTCGGGCAAGGTAAGCAGCCCGGAGGAAGTCGCCGAACGGACCATAAAACTGTTCCGCGAGACGGTGCCGTCGGCGGTGCCGGGCATCGCCTTCCTCTCCGGCGGGCAATCGGACGAGGAAGCCACCGCCAATCTCAACGCCATCAACGTCATCGGTCCGCATCCGTGGAAACTGAGTTTCTCCTACGGCCGCGCCTTGCAGGCCGCCCCGCAGAAGGCCTGGAGCGGCAAGGCGGAAAATATTGCCGCCGGCCAGGCCGCCTTTGCTCATCGCGCGCGCATGAACTATCTGGCGGCGCTCGGACAATGGCAGCCGGCGCTGGAAAAGGCCGCCTGACCACACCTCGTCTGTGTTGATCCGGACCCGGGCCGTGTGCCCGGGTTTTGTTTGCCCGGTGGTTGCACGCCTTAGAAAGAACTGGCGGTCATGTCGGTTTGCACCGGTGCCGAACGTCCTTGGAGGGAAAACAGGGAGTGGTTCATGCCAAACAACAAGATCGTTTCGCGGGAAGACTGGTTCGAGGCGCACAAGGCACATCTGGTGCGCGAAAAGGAACTGACGCGCTTTCGCGACCGCATCGCCGCCGAGCGCCGCGATTTGCCCTGGCTCAAGATCAGGAAGGACTACGTCTTTGAAACCGGGCAGGGCCCGAAGAAACTGGCCGACCTGTTCGCGGGCAACAGCCAGCTGATCGTGTATCATTTCATGTTCGGGCCGGGCGCCGACTACCGCTGCGAAGGCTGTTCGTACCTCGCCGACCACATCGACGGCGCCAACCTGCATCTCAAACACCACGACGTGTCGCTGGTCGTGGTGTCGCGGGCGCCGCTGGCCGAACTGCTGCCCTACAAGCAGCGCATGGGCTGGAAATTCGACTGGGTGTCGTCCTACGCTTCGGATTTCAATTTCGACATGCAGGTCTCCTTCACCGACAAGCAGATCGCGGCGGGTGACACCACCTACAATTTCGAGACGCGTCCGCGGACATCGAAGGATCTTCCCGGCGCCAGCGTGTTCTACCGCGATGCGACCGGCGACATCTTCCTGACCTTCATGACACGCGCCCGCGGTGGCGACCCGCTGATCGGCGCCTACCACTATCTCGACATGACGCCCAAGGGCCGCAACGAGACTGGTCCCTACAACGGGCTGATGGACTGGGTGCGGCTGCATGACGAATACCAGGAGGGGCCGCAGGCTGAGCACGATTGCTGCCGCTGAAGAGAGCGGCAGGCGCGCAAGCCCGTTCACCTGTGCCGCCGCATGCGCTAAAGGGCTGGTTGTAATCCGTTCAATGGTATCGCCATGCGTTTTCCAGCCCTCCTCACCTGGCTCGCCTTCCCGGTCTATATCTGGCAGGGGCTTGGCGTGCGCCGCCGCACCACCCGCATGCTGCCTGCGCAAGGGCCGGTCATGCATGAAATATCAGGCAGGCAGCCGGCAATCTCGTTGCTGGTACTGGGCGATTCCTCGGCCGCTTCGGTCGGCATCGGCAATTCCGAGGACGGGCTTGCCGCGCAGCTGGCCGCGTTGATCTCGAAAGGCACCGGCCGCGTCGTCCGCTGGCGGGCGGCCGGCTTCAATTCGGCAACGTCGGGCCAGATCCGCGATCATGTCCTGCCCAATCTGTCGGCCGATTCCTGGACGCATATCGTGCTGGCCATCGGCACCAACGACACCAAGAACTTTCATTCGGTGCCGCGCTTCAAGAAGGAGTTCGGCGGCCTGCTCTATGCGCTGCGCGCCAAATGGCCGGAGGCGCGCGTGGTGTGGTCGCCAGTGCTGGAGTTCACCCGCGCGCCTGCCATGCCGCCACTGCTCGGCAAGATCCTCGAAATCCGCGCCACCGAAATGAATCGCATGGGCGAGCGCCTCTGTCTCGAGCGCGGCGCGGTGCCGGCGCCGCGGCTGCCGATCACCAACCCGGAGGCCGGCTTTGCCTCCGACGGTTTTCATGCCTCGGAGGCGGGTTACCGCGCCTGGGCCGAGCATCTGGTCGGCCTGGTGTTGGCGGAAGGGCAAGGCGTGGCGCTGTAGCGGTTGCGCTCCTACCCCCAATGGCCGAGCAGCGCCGTTATCGAGATCGCCGCCATGGCCAGCACCGCCAGCTTCCAGAAATCGCTGCGCCGCCTCAGCCCCGGCCAGCCGAGCGGCTTGATCAGCTGGATTGCCATGATGCCAATGATGACGAGCGCGAGGAGTTTCGACATGCCGCTTTTGACCAGCATCGCGCCCGGCTGTCAAAGCGGTTCTCCGTCATCTCAGCCGGCCGACTCATTCCTGACAAAAGGCCCATTTCCCGGGCAGCCGCACGCCAACCCAAAACCTTCTTCAGCGGCCTGACATCCTCCTGACAGACTGCTGTCAGGAGGGGTGTGCGATGATGCTCTCATCAAAACAGAGGAGAGTCGTCATGAACGGTTTTACGATTTTGCACAGCGTCCAGCACTATGTCGGCAAGATCCGCACGATGCGCAACGAGATCCGCACCCAGCGTTTCATGAACGGTCTGCCGGCGGACATCCGCAAGGACATTGGCTGGCCGGACATGTATGCCAACGGCCGCCACATCGATAGCTGAGATGTTTTTTTGCGCGCCGCGCTTGGCTGCGGAGGCAGTGGCGCCCAGATGTAAGTCGCGGGGCTGCTGAAGGCTCCTGACAGTATGCTGTCAGGAGCGATGCGATAAAGCGGCAACATCAGGAGAAAGATATGGCCTTCATCCCTGCAAAAGCCTCGGCCTGGTTCGAGATTCCCGTCACTGACATGGACCGTGCACGCGCCTTCTATGCGTCGGTGCTGCAGAACGATCTGGTGCTCGAGGAGAGCGGCCCGAATCCGATCGCCATGTTCAGCGCGCAGGAGCGTATGGCGTCTGGCCACGTCTATCCCGGCAAGCCGGCTGTGCCGGGAACCGGCCCGACGATCCATTTGTCGGTGGCCGCGCCGATCGAGGATGCGATGGAGCGGGTAACGCAAAATGGCGGCCAGGTCGTCTCGCCGGCGATCTCCATTCCGGCCGGCACATTCGCCTATTGCCTCGACCCCGACGGCAACAGTTTCGGCCTTTTCGTCTAGGTACGCGCATGGTGAAAAGCTGGAACGACAGGCTGAACACAGCGGGCATCAACGGCATCAAGCCGTCGCCGCGCACGGTGGCCGACGTCGTCGAAGGCCAGTCGATGCTGGTGCCGACGGCGCGCCAGGTCGACGATTTCATCCGCTCCATCCCCGAGGGCGTCGAAATGGATGTCCGTGCCCTGCGCACCGCTTTAGCCATCGAGCACGGTGCCGAAGTGACATGTCCGGTCACCATCGGCTATCATCTGCGCACCGTCGCTGAGGCCGCCAATGAGGATCTGGAGCGCGGCATGTCGCTGAGTGACGTCGCACCGTTCTGGCGGGTGATCGACGCCAGGACGCCGACAACGAGGAAATTGTCCTTCGGCGCGGAGTTCGTCGCCGCGCAGCGCAAGCGCGAAGGGCTGAAACCATAATGCATGTCGCCCGACCACGACATGCATAAAGACAACGCCGAGGGACCATACGATGCGCCGTGCCGACAGGCTCTTCCAGATCGTGCAGCATCTGCGCGGTGGCCGTCTGGTCACTGCCCAGAAGTTGGGCACCTGGCTCGAGGTTTCCGAGCGAACCATCTACCGCGACATCGCCGATCTGCAGTCGACCGGGGTGCCGATCGACGGCGAGGCGGGCGTTGGCTACATGATGAGGGAGGGTTTCGACCTTCCGCCGCTGATGTTCACCCGTGACGAGATCGTGGCACTGGTCGCCGGCGCCCGCATGGTGCGCGCCTTTGGCGGCGCCGCCATGGCCAGGGCCGCCGATGAGGCGCTGGTCAAGATCGGCGCCGTCCTGCCCGACGCCGAGAAGGACCGCATCGCCCGCACCGAGATCCACACGCCGATGTGGGTGGTGAGCGATGCCGCGCGCGAGGCGATCGACCTGATCGAGCGCGCCGTCGAGAAACGCCAGGTGCTGACCATCGATTACTCGGACGAGGCCGGGCGCGGCACCGCGCGCGACATCCGGCCGCTCGGCCTGTGGTTCTGGGGCAAGGTATGGACGCTGGTCGCCTGGTGCGAGATGCGCGACGATTTCCGCGCCTTCCGCATCGACCGCATCGCTTCGGTGGTGATCGCCGGCCGCATCTTCAAGCCGGAACGCGGCAAGCAGCTGGCGGATTTCTACCGGGCGGTGGAGCGCAGCGAAGACTACGGCATGACGCCGGATCGGGCGGCGCGTAGCTGAGCAGCGCGAGACAACCAACAAAAAAGCCCGCTCGAAAGCGGGCTTTTTTGTTGGTTGCCGAGAAGCTTACTCCTCGTCCGCTTCCTCGTCCTTGTCTTTCGACTTCAAGGCCGAAAGCTTGGCGAAGACGGCGTTGGCGTCGAGCTCGGCATCCTCGTCCTTGGGCTTTTCCGGCGCCGGCACCAGCCGTTCGGTCAGCGCCGCCGGCAGCAGCGTGTCGCCGACAGGCTGCGCCTGCTCGCGGCCGCGCGAGGCGCGATTGACTTCCATGTCGAGGTCGATCTGCGAGGCCAGACCCAGAGTCACCGGGTCCATCGGCTGCAGATTGGCCGAATTCCAGTGCTTGCGCTCGCGGATCTGGTCGATCGTCGACTTGGTGGTGCCGACGAGGCGCGAGATCTGCGCGTCCTTCAGCTCGGGATGGTTGCGCACCAGCCACAGGATGGCGTTCGGCCGGTCCTGGCGCTTCGACAGCGGCGTGTAGCGCGGACCCTTGCGCTTGGATTCCGGCACCCGCACCTTGGGGTCGGAGAGCTTCAGACGATGGTTCGGATCCTTCTCTGCGCGCGCGATCTCGTCGCGGGTCAGCTGGCCGGTCATGATCGGGTCCATGCCCTTGATGCCTTGCGCCGATTCGCCGTCGGCGATCGCCTTGACCTCGAGCGGATGCAGTCCGCAGAATTGCGCGATCTGCTCGAAGGAGAGCGCGGTGTTGTCGACCAGCCAGACGGCGGTCGCCTTGGGCATCAGCAGCGTATTGGCCATTTCAAAAATCCTTCTCGTTCGCCCGCGTTCCCGCGCGGGCGGTGGTTTTAGAGCCACCAAAATGGGAAATTCGCGGCCTGTATAACCGCTCCGCTGCCATTTCGCAATGTTTTTGGGAGAGTCGCGGCAAGAGCGGCGACAGAGTAAGGGAACGGCCGATCAGCGATCGGCGGTCATTGCCGCCGCAAAGGGCGGTCCACAAAGACAAAACCCGCCGGACAGGGTCCAGCGGGCTCGGAACCGGCGACGCAAAACTGTCAGCGGCGGCTCTGGCTTCTTTCGGCGGGTCCGGCCTTTCGGGCCGGACCCGCCGGAAAATCAAATCGCCTGGCGGGCGATTCTCTCGATGTCGCCACGGTTGATGCCGAGGTCGTGCAGCTGACGGGCGTTGAGCTTGTTCAGCTCGCGCACGGTTTCGTTGTACATGCGCCAGTTACGGAAAGCGCGGATCGGGTTCATGGTAGTCCTCCATTTGTTGGATCAATTGTTTCGATGCCGCTTAGATAGGCATCGTTGCCCAAGAAATGAACGGACGCTTTTGCATGGCCGCAATGCAATTGTGCATTGCAGCATTAAGCCTTTGTTCAGCTTGTCGGGCCGCCGACACGCACGCCCCCAGGATGTGCCCTGCCGTTCGCAGGCCGCAGGCCGGCATCACCTGAATATCGATACATCCTAGCCGACGTCGAGCACGATCTTGCCGATATGCTCGCCCTCCTCAATCCGCTCATGCGCCCGCCAGGCATCCGTGAGCGGGTAGATCATGTCCATGACCGGCGCTATCCTGCGGGTGCCGAGCAGCGGCCACACCTGCGCCTCGAGCGCGGCGGCGATTGCCGCCTTGAATTCGACGGTGCGTGGCCTGAGCGTCGAGCCGGTATGGGTGAGCCGCTTGACCATGATCTTGGAGAAATCGGCGCTCGCCACGGCGCCGCCCTGCAAGGCGATCTGCACGATGCGGCCTTCTATCGCCGCCGCCTCGTAATTGCGCGCGATGTAGTCGCCGCCGACCATGTCGAGGATCACATTGGCGCCCTTGCCGGCGGTCGCGTCCTTGACCGCGGCGACGAAATCCTCTTCGCGGTAGTTGATCGCCCGGTCGGCACCGAGCTTGAGGCAGGCGTCGCATTTCTCCTCGCTGCCGGCGGTGGTGATGACGTAGGCGCCGAAGGCGGATGCCAGCTGGATCGCCGTGGTGCCGATACCGGACGAGCCGCCATGGACGAGCAGCGTCTCGCCGCTTTTCAGGCCGCCGCGCTCGAAGACATTGTGCCAGACGGTGAAATAGTTCTCCGGCACCGCCGCCGCCTCGGTGTGGGTGAAGCCGGCCGGCAGCGGCAGCACGCTGCCGGCATGCACCTTGACATATTCGGCATAGCCGCCGCCTGGCGTAAGCGCGCAGACCCGGTCGCCGATGCGCCAGCGCGATATCTCGTCGCCAAGGGCCGCCACTTCGCCCGACGCTTCGAGGCCCGGCAGGTCGGACGCGCCGGGTGGCGGCGGGTAGGCGCCCTTGCGCTGCTGCACGTCGGGCCGGTTGACGCCGGCAGCGCGAACCCGGATCAGGATCTCGCCCGGACCGGGCATGGGTACGTCGCGCGTTTCCGGCTTCAGCACCCGTGGGCCGCCGGGCTCGGAAATCGCAATGGCCGTCATCTTCGCCGGAATTTTCTGTGCGCTGGCCATGAACTGTCCCATCATTGGGCCGGTCTTCGCCGGCTGTTTGCATCAGCACCCTTGCCCTATGTATGCTGATTGCCAGATCAGGCAAATGCTGAATCAGGGAGGAGCGACGATGGCGATCTTCGACGACGAACCCAAAAAGAAGGCCCGTCCGCACGAGATCGGACAGGATCTGGCACTGCTTTCGGTCGATGAGTTGTCGGAGCGGATCGGCATCCTGCGCGACGAGATCGCCCGGCTGGAAACCGAGCTCAAGAGCAAGAGCACGACCAAATCCGCTGCCGAGGCACTGTTTCGCCGTGGATGATTTCCACCGATAGGCCTTTCGGGGCGGCAACGCGCCGCTGAAAAGCCCGAATGCCACTGTCTTCAGGGCTGCGCCCGAAATTCCAGCCGGATCAAAACATGTTCGCAACCTACAGGCCGATCCTTTCGCTGCTTCGCGGCACCGCCTTCCTGCTCGCGGCGTCCGGACTGCACGGACTGCTTCTGCCGCTGCGTGGTCAGGTGGAAGGGTTTTCAACGGCATCGCTCGGCCTGATGGGCACGGCCTGGGCAGGCGGCTTCGTCACCGGCTGTTTCTTTGCGCCGCGCATCGTGCGGCGCGCCGGCCATGTCAGGGCCTTCGGCGCCTTTGCCGCGTCGGGAGCTATCGTTGCGCTCCTCACCGGCCTCGTCATCGACGAATATATCTGGATCCTGCTGCGCGCCTTCACCGGCTTCACCATGGCCGGCGCCTTCATGGTCATCGAAAGCTGGCTGAACGAGAAGGCCACCAACGAGAACCGCGGCACCGTCTTCGGCCTCTACATGATGGTCACCTACGCCTCGATCATGGGCGGCCAGATGATCGTTGCAGGCGGCGACGTGAAATCGGCCTCGCTGTTCATGATCACCGGCATATTGTTCTGCCTGTCGCTGATCCCGACCGCCGTCTCGTCGGCTTCGCACCCCAAGCCGCTGCAGGACGTCAAGCTCGACGTCAAAGGGCTCTATGCCAATTCGCCGGTTTCGGCGATCGCCTGCCTGCTGATCGGCATCGCCAATGGCGCCTGGGGCACGCTGGGCGCCGTCTATGGCGCCCGCATCGGCATTTCCACGGCCGAGATCGCGCTGATGATGAGCCTCGTGGTCGTTGCCGGTGCGGCCATGCAGCTTCCAGCCGGGCGGCTTTCCGACAAGACCGACCGCCGTTTCGTGCTGGCCGGCGCTGCCTTCGGCGCGGCATTGTTCGCCATCCTGATCTTCCTGTTCGAACCGCGCTCCAGCCTGTTCGTCATCGTCTTCACCGCCGCCTATGGCGCATTCGCCTACACGCTCTATTCGATCGCCGTGGCGCATGCCAACGACCACGCGCGCGCCGAGGATTTCGTCAAGGTCTCAGGCGGCCTGCTGCTGCTCTATGGCTTCGGCACCATGATCGGCCCCCTGCTGGCGGCCGGCTTGATGGGCTGGTTTCGTCCCGAGGGACTGTTTCTTGCAACCGCCCTCGCGCATCTTTGCCTGGCCGCCTACACGCTGCTGCGCATCAGCCGCCGCGCGCCGGTGCCGATCGAAGATCGCGACGCGTTCACGACGCAACCGGCCGACCGCTCGGTCACGCCGGAAGCCTTGCGGCTCGATCCACGCAGAAAGAATGAAACCAACGGTTGAGATTTCGGGAACTTTGCCCCACAAATAAGGCATGATCTTTTCCGACGCCTTCATGGCGATCGCCGATCCGAACCGGCGCTACCTTCTCGAAGAGCTCCGGCGCGGCCCGAAGACCGTCAACGAACTCGCTGCCGGGCTGCCAGTGTCGCGCCCGGCCGTTTCCCAGCATTTGAAGGTGCTGCTCGACGCGGGCCTGGTCAACGCCAAGGCCGAAGGCACCAGGCGCGTCTATGCGGTGAGCAGCGCCGGCTTCCTCAGATTGAACGTCTGGCTCGACCAGTTCTGGGAAGCCGGGGAGCTTGGGTCGCCCGGAAGCTGAGGCATCGTCGGCCAGGTTTTCGGCGATCGGCGCTAACCGTTGTTGTAGGGAAACAGCTTGAAATAGGGCTGCGCTTCCTCGATCACGCGGGCCACCGACGGCCGCGCGAGCAGGCGGTCGTGGTAACGCTTTACTGCCGGATAATTGTCGCCGAACGGCTCGACCTTGTTGGCATAGAACAAGGCCGGCGCCGCGGCGCAGTCGGCCATGGTGAAGGCATCGCCCACCGCCCATGTCCGCGACTGCATCTCCCGTTCGATGATGGCGTAGGAGCCGCGTAGCTGGGCGCGGGCCTGCTCGACGCCGAACGGATCGGTCTTGCCTTCCGGCCGCAGGCGGTCGCCGACGACCTTCTGCATCGGCTCCTGCACATAGAAATCGTAGAAGCGGTCGGCCAGGCGAACCTGACGGGCAAGATCGATATCGGCCGGGATCAGGTCGACCGGTCCGGGGTAATGCGCGTTGAGGTATTCGATGACGATGGTCGACTCCGGCACCGTATGACCAAGCGCCTCGTCCTGCAGCACCGGCATTTTGCCGGCCGGCGACAGCTTCAGGAAGGCGGCACGCGACTGCTCGTTACCAAGATCGACGATGACGGAGTTGAACGGCGTGCCATTCTCGTAGAGCGCGATGAGCGGCTTCCAGCAGAAGGACGCCAGCGGGTGGAGATGCATGGTCAGGGACATTGTCTGCTCGCTTCTTTCTTAGAGCAATTCCAGGATAGAGCGGTCCTGCGTTTCCGTGAAACGGTGAACCGCTTCGGTCATCGATTTCAATAGTGAGGCACGTGCTTACCTATCGCCGCAAGTCCAACCTGACAGGGACCGCGCTCAGCCTGCCTGGCTATGCGTGGCGATGGCGGCGACGATTTCCGGCCAGTCGTCGGGATGCATCTCATGGCCGCCGCCTTCGATCCGCACCAGCCTCGCGCCGGCAACCGCCTCGGCAAGAGCGGCACCATGCTCGACCGGAAAGATCGGGTCCGCCGTGCCGTGGATGACGAGGAGCGGAGCCTTCATGTCATGCAAGCGGCCCGTCCGGTTCTCACCACCTTGAAGCATGAAGTGGTTGGTCGCGCTCAAAAGGCCACCGGAGCGGTCGTAGTCCTGCTCGACGAACGCCCTCGTCCGTTTCTCGTCGAACGGATGCGCAATGCCGGCGATGGCGCGCGCGTCACGGACCACGAAGCCGATCACCTGGTCACGATCCGCCCAATCGACCTTCGCGCCTTCGGCCGAATGCTCCCGATAGGCATCGGTCGCTCCAGGCAGATGGGACGTGTCCACGCCCATCGGCGAACTGCTGACGACCGTAAGCGTCGCGACGCGCGATGGGTGTTTCAGCGCCACAAGCTGCGCGATCATGCCGCCCATCGACATGCCGACGACATGCGCTCTCTCGACACCATGATCGTCGAGCACACGGATGGCATCATCGGCCATGTCGTCGAATGTGTAGGGTGGCTCGCCCGGCGCATATTTGGTCGACAGCCCGGTATCGCGGTTGTCGTAGCGGATCACGAAGCGGCCCGCATCGGCGAGCTTCCGGCAGAACGCCTCCGGCCACCAGAGCATGGAAGCCATGGCCCCCATGATCAGCAGCACCGCCGGATGCGCCGGATCGCCAAACGCCTGGGATACGATTTCGGGTTGCTTGTCCGTGCTCATGGTTCTCCTCCACTGCATTCAAATCCGATTGCATTTTGCAATCAGTTGCACGATAATAAAACTGATAAGATAATGCAACCAGTTTTTACTGGAGAGTCGCATGAACACCGATCATCGGTCCGGATGCCCGATCAACCTGTCGCTCGAAGTGTTCGGCGACCGCTGGAGCCTGATCATCCTGCGCGACATGATCTTCGGCGGCCGGCGCCATTTTCGCGAACTGCTGAACGGTTCGATCGAGGGCATCGCCTCCAACATCCTTGCCGACCGGCTGAAGCGGCTGATGGAATTGGGCATGCTGACCAAGGCCGACGATCCTTCCCACAAGCAGAAGGCCATCTACAGCCTGACCGAAATGGCGATCAGCCTGGTGCCGATCCTGGCGCATCTCGGCGCCTGGGGCCGTGTCTGGCTGCCGGTCACTGAGGAACTCTCGATCCGCGCCGAGCTTCTGGAAAAGGGCGGCCCACCGATGTGGGAGCAGTTCATGGATGATTTGCGCCACGAGCATCTGGGCGCGCCCGGCCGCGCATCAGGCCCCACCGTGCGCGCAATCTTGCAGGCCGGCTACGAAGCGGTGGTCGCCCGCAAGGCGCTCGGTGCCGTGCGCGACCCGGCCTGACCAACTTATTTTCCCAATTGCGGGCCGGCTCTGCTATCAAGGGCCTGAAAACAATAATTTATGGGATTGGACAACGCTCTTGGTCGAGAACTCTAAGGATACTGCCCGCGCACGGGCAGATTTGCGTTTCAAGAAGCAGGAAGAGGCAGCCACGGTCCGCCAGAAGGCGATGGCTGAATATGTCGCCGAAAGCGACGCCCGCCAGGCCAAGACCAACAAGCTGAGGGCGCTGCGTCTGGCCAAGGAAGCCGAAGACCTCGCCAATGCGGCAGCTGCTCCCGTCAAGAAGCCGGCGCGGGCCAAGAAAAAATAGCCTTTCCTCACCAGCGGTCCGGGAGCGACCGCACGGCGATGGCCATATCGGCGCGTGCCGGTCGCCGGCTCGTTGCATGGTGGCCCTCGCCTTCCATTTCGCCTTTTCACGCGAAGCAATTTCAACCGCAATCGGGATTTCGCATCTCCTGCGGCCGGTCGATGATTGACGCGTTTCAACAGGAGACTGCCATGACCGTACTGACGCTCGCCAAAGCCATCGAGATCATCGGCGCCGCCTTCGCCAAAGGTGCCGAGCTCGAGCTCAAGCCGCTAGGCGTATCGGTCCTCGATGCCGGCGCCCATCTTGTCGCCTTCCAGCGCCAGGACGGCGCATCGTTCCTGCGTCCGCAAATGTCGGCCGGCAAGGCCTATGGAGCACTGGCGATCGGCATGGGCTCGCGCCGCGTCGAAGCCTTCGCCAAGGAGCGGCCGCATCTCGTCGCCGGCATCTCCGACGTATCGGGCGGTCGCGTGCTGCCTGTCGTCGGCGGCGTGCTGATCCGCGACACATCGGGCACCGTCATCGGCGCAGTCGGCATTTCCGGCGACACGTCGGACAATGACGAGGCGGCTGCAATCGCAGGCATCGAAGCAGCCGGCTTCACAGCCGATCCGGGCTGAGGCGCCGGAGCCTGCTTCTAGTTGAGATTGATATCCCGGCTTGCCGAGCGCATCGACACAGAGAAGCCGGCCAGTACATCGAACAGCGCAATCACCATCAGCGTGAAGAACACGGAGTGCGCCGCGCCCTTTACCAACAGGAACTCGACCAGGAAGGCAACGAAGACCAGCGTCGACAAGAGATGATCCAGGATCGAGGCATTCGTCGTACGAACCGCCTTCACCATTTCGGCGAACAGGAAGACCAGCGCGATCAGCACCATCAGGTCGCCAAGCGTCATCGAGAACACCCCGCCCGACATCATGCCGATCGAGAACATCTCGGTTGCCCACGGGTCGTCGCCGCTGCCGAAGATTCCGAGAAGTCCGAGATTGTAGAGCACGAAGGGCAGGATCAGCAGCGGAATGGCACCGAACATTGCGGGTCTCCGGTTGGTGCGTGTCGCCCAAAGGCGGGCTTCGGACAGCGATACGCACGGAAACAACAACTCGAGATGCGCCGCACAGTGCCGCTCAGATACGGCGCGCTCTGATCTCTCACTAGCAGCGCCCGGGCCATTGTCGTCAAGATTTTTCGCGCGCGCAGCGAACACGGACAAAGACCGTCCGAAACAACGGCGTCAGCAGCAACCGGGCTACCAGGTTGCCGTACCCGAAGGGGACTCACCTGGTCGTCAAAAATATCGCTCAAGGTTCGAGCGGATGCGATCCAGCACGGTGTGGCCGGAAGTGTCGGGAAGGAATTTCTTGCCGGTGATTGCCTCATAGGCCTGCGCATAGACGCGCGAAGCCTGGCTGACGACCTCGTCCGGTATCTTCGGTATCGAATCCCTGTAAGGATCGCACCGCGCCGAGACCCACGACCTGATGAAGTCCTTGTCGAAACTCTCCGGCCGCTTGCCGCTTTCGAAGGCTTCTTCGTAGCTCGCCGCGATCCAGTACCGGCTGCTGTCCGGCGTATGGATTTCGTCGGCAAGAATTATGGTGCCGTTCTTGTCGGTGCCGAATTCGTATTTGGTATCGGCGAGGATCAGGCCGCGTTCGGCGGCGCGCGCCTGGCCCCTGGCGAACAACTGCAAGGCGTAGCGCGATACGGTGTCCCACTGCGCCTGCGTGAGAAGGCCCTGTTCGATGATCTCGGCCTTGGACAGAGGTTCATCATGAGCACCGTCCAAGGCCTTGCTGGTCGGCGTGATGATCGCCTCAGCCAGTTTTTCGTTGTCGCGCAAGCCATCAGGCAGGCTGATGCCATACAGGTCCCGCTCACCCTTCCGGTACTTGGTCAATATCGAGGTGCTGGTGGTTCCCGCCAGATAGCCGCGCACGACGATCTCGACCGGCAGGATATTAAGCCGGGTGCCAACGACGACATTTGGGTCGGGGTACTCCAGAACATGGTTCGGACAGATATCGGCGGTTTCCTCGAACCAGTACCGGGCCGTCTGAGTCAGGATCTCGCCCTTGAACGGGATCGAGGTCAGGATGATGTCGAAGGCGCTGAGCCGGTCAGTGGCGATGATGATGCGCCTGCCGTCCGGCAGGTCGTAGTTCTCGCGGACCTTGCCCCTGTAGTGGCCCGGCAATTCGGGAATGAAGGCATCGGACAGAGTGCGCATCGGATCTCCTGCCTTCCGAAGATTGGTGGATTCCATCATCGCATAAGCCCTCGACCCTCAGCATATCAAGCGCGAATGGTGAGGCTTGCCCGACAATGCAAAAAGACCGGCCATTGGCCGGTCTTCTGGGTAGGCGCAAAACCGTGAAAGCTTCTCAGCTTTCCTTCGGCTCCAGAACCTGGCGGCCGCGATACATGCCGGTCTTCAGGTCTATATGGTGCGGACGGCGCATTTCGCCGGAATTCTTGTCCTCGACATAGGTCGGGGCCTTGAGGGCGTCGGCCGAGCGGCGCATGCCGCGCTTGGACGGAGAGGTTTTTCGTTTCGGAACGGCCATGGATATGCTCCACTAGATGGTCAAAATGCCCCGGCTGCCCTCGTGAAAGGGCCGCGTCAGGGGCCGGAATCTGAGAAAGTCGGGTGCCTATACACGCCCTGCGCCGTTTTGGCCAGCACTACCGAGAATTTTTTTAGGCCGAAACAAAGCCGCTAATCCAGGCAGCCGACATAAGCGCCCGACCTACCCGCGCGCCGCTCGATCAAAGAGGCCAGCCGTCTTAAGCCGGGCCCGGGCTTGGCCGGGTTGCGGGCGATCGGGTTGGGCAAGGTGACGGCAAGCAATGCCGCCTGCCGGCGCGACAGCCGTTTTGCCGAAACGCCGAAATGGTGCTGGGCGGCGGCCTCGATGCCATAGATGCCCGGCCCCCACTCGGCGATGTTGAGATAGATCTCCATGATGCGCCGCTTCGACATCACCGCGTCGAAATAGACGGCCAAAGGCAGCTCCACCACCTTGCGCACAGTGCCCAGCGGCTTCGACCACAGATAGAGGTTCTTCACCGTCTGCATGGTGATGGTCGACGCGCCGCGCGTCGCTTCGCCGGCCAGCGCATCGTCGACGACGCCGCGCAATTCGCCGAGATCGACGCCGCGATGGGAGCAGAACTGCCCGTCCTCCGACATGATCACCGAATTGGCCAGCACCGGCGCCACGTCGTCGATCGAGACCCAGCGCCGGTCGTAGCCGGAGAACGTCGCCAGATCCTTCAGCATCAGCGTCGACACAGGATGCACGAAGGACGGCAGATAAAGGAAGGTCAGCACCACGGGTATCAGGGCCAGCACGGCGGCCACGACAATGCCACGCCGGCCCAGGCGCTTGAGACCGGCGCGGTTCAAGCGCCTCGGTCGCGCCATGTCCAGCCCTTCGGTTTCATGATCGACGATCGGTTCCGTCAAGCCGCCCCACCTGCGCTATCAGCTCAACCGGCATAATGGCGAGAGGCTTCTTGCGCAATGTCTGAGTGTCGGCTACCGCTCCCGGGCATGACGAAAGACGACCAAATGGGCTTCGAAATCGTGCTTTCCGCGCGGGCGGCGCCGCTTGAGGCGATGTTGAGGCAGCTCCTCGACGCCCGCACGCTTTCGGGCGAGATCGCCCGGCCGGAGCGGCTGATGGCGGCCATGCGTCACGGCGTGCTGAATGGCGGCAAGCGGCTCCGTCCTTTCCTGGTCATGGAAAGCGCAGCACTCTTCTCCGCCGACGGCGAGGCAGCATTGCGCGTCGCAGCCGCGCTCGAATGCGTGCATTGCTATTCGCTGATCCATGACGATTTGCCGGCCATGGACGATGACGATCTGCGCCGCGGCCAGCCGACCGTGCACAAGGCCTTCGACGACGCCACCGCGATCCTTGCCGGCGACGCGCTTCTGACTTTAGCCTTCGACATCCTGGCCGATGAGGCAACGATGCTGCCGGCGGAGCGCAGGGCAGCCCTGGTGCTGGCGCTTGCCCGCGCCGCCGGTGCCGGCGGCATGGTCGGCGGCCAGACGCTCGACCTCGAGGCCGAGCGCAGCAGGCCGGACGAGGCCGGCATCATCCGGCTGCAGGCGATGAAGACCGGCGCGCTTATCCGCTTCGCCTGCGAGGCAGGCGCCATCATCGGCGGTGCGGCACAAGAGGATCGCGAGAGGCTGGCCGAATTCGGCTCTGCGATCGGGCTCGCCTTCCAGCTTGCCGACGATTTGCTCGACCTGACGGCGGACGCGCACCAGATGGGCAAGGCGACCGGCAAGGACGCGGCCGCCGGCAAGGCGACGCTGGTGGCACTGCACGGCGCCGGCTGGGCGCGCAGCCAGCTCAACGGCCTCGTCGGCCAGGCACATGCGCTGCTCGAACCTTACGGCGAACAAGCGGTGCTGCTGAAGGAAGCGGCAAAGTTCGTGGCGAACCGCAACAGCTGACGTTGCGGCCAGCTGGATGCGCTTAGTCCGGGTTCTCCAGGGTGAGATCCACCTTCTTGGCTGTTTCTGGCCCGTCGTTTCCGTGAAAGGGTGACGACCCGACTGCTCAGAATTGATGCGCCTATCGCCCGGTAGATAACTGTTGCGGCGGCATAGGATCAAAAGCTTTCATTCATCGACATGCAGCCTCGACATCGACGTCCCCGCACGAACGAAATTTTAATGTAAATCAAGCGTAATCCCGACCATTATAATGATGCGTATGTGTTGGGGTTGCGCATGCCGGAATATTCTTCCTTCATCCGGTCGATCCGGGTCCGTTATCTGTCGGGATTGCTGATCTTCGCGCTGGCCTCCGCCGCGGTCATGTTCGCGCTCAACCGCGTCAATTCCTTCCGTCACGACGTCGATGCCCTCAGCGGCAATTTCGTCATCTTCGGCCGCGACCTGCGCAACGCCACCAATTTCGCCGAGACCACCGGCACCGCCTGGCGGGCCGAAACCCGCGACGGGCTGGTGGCGTCGGCCCGAGGCCACTCCGAGCGACTGGCCGGCGAGATCGCGACCCTGACGGCCCAGCTGGCCGCCATAAGATCACGGCTTTCGAAAGACACCCTCAACGAACTCGATTCCGCGTCCGTGAACGGGGACCTGTTCTGGTCGGCGCGCGACATGGTGCGCAACTTCAACCTGATGTCGGTGGCGCAGAAGGTCGATGAATGGAGCTATCGCGAAATCCGCAACCAGAACGACCTGTTTGCCCAGCCGATGCTGGTCCGCGTCCGCACCGCCATGGATGCCGAACGTCATCTGGCGGATGCCTCGAGCGACAGGCTGCTGTTGTGGGCGAGCGGCCTGTTGTTCGCCGTCCTTGCCATTGTCGCCATGTGGGTCTTTCGGCCGATGGAAAAGGCGATCCGCCGTGCCTTCGCCGAATCCGCAGAGTCGCTGTTCAAGGCCGAGGCCGCAGATCGCGCCAAATCCGAATTCCTGGCCAATATGAGCCATGAGATCCGCACGCCGATGAATGGCGTGCTGGGCATGGCCGAGCTGCTGGCCAAGACCGACCTGACCTCGCGCCAGAAGACGTTTACCGACGTCATCGTCAAATCCGGCAATGCGCTGCTCACCATCATCAACGACATCCTCGATTTCTCCAAGATCAACGCCGGCCAGCTGACCCTCGACCCAGCTCCCTTCCGCCTCTCCGAAGCGGTCGAGGATGTCGCGACGCTGGTGTCGGCGCGCGTCGCCGAAAAGAACCTCGAACTGATCGTGCGCGTCGACCCGCGCCTGCCCTCCTTCGTCGTCGGCGACGCCGGCCGTTTCCGGCAGATCATCACCAATCTGCTCGGCAATGCGGTCAAGTTCACCGAAAAGGGCCATGTTCTGGTCGATGTCGGCGGCGACGTGGTCGACGGCGTCATCCAGCTCAAGGTCCGCGTCGAGGACACCGGCATCGGCATTCCGGCCGAGAAGCTGCAAAACGTGTTCGAGAAATTCGCGCAGGTCGACGGTTCCTCGACGCGCCGCCATGAAGGCACCGGGCTCGGCCTGGCCATCGCCGCCCGCCTCGTCGACCTGATGGGCGGCAAGATCGGCGTCGAAAGCGAGATCGGCCGCGGCTCCGTCTTCTGGTTCGCCGTGCCGCTGCCGGCGCACCAGCAGGCCGCGAGCGATGAGATCGTGCCGGTCGATGTTACCGGTGCGCGGGTACTGGTCATCGACGACAACCCGGTCAACCGCGAGATTCTGCTCGAGCAGCTGAAAAGCTGGAGCTTCGACTGCGCGGCCGCCGAAAGCGGTGCCGTCGGCCTGGCCTTCCTCGACCGCGCCAGCCAGCTCGGCGCCTCGGTGGATTGCATCATCCTCGACTACCAGATGCCCGGCATGAACGGCGCCGACGTCGCAAGGGCGATTGCCGCCGACAGCCGCCTTGCCGCCATTCCGGTCGTGCTCTTGACCTCGGTCGACCAGGTCGATTTCGGCAAGATGGTCATCGATTTCGGCATCGCCGCGTATCTGACCAAGCCGGCGCGCTCGGCCATCCTGCTCGGCACCGTCATCTCGGTCATCCAGAAGGCCCGCGCCCAGGTCGGCAAGGCGCGCTTCGTTCGCGAGCCGGCCGCGCCGCAGGCGACACCAGCGGCCGCACCCGCCTTCACCATCATCCGCGGCCCGGCAATCCCGGCGCCGGCCGCGCCGGAGTCGGCCGCGGCAGCCAATGGTCCAATCGACATCCTCATCGCCGAGGACAATGACGTGAACCAGCTGGTGTTCGGCCAGATCCTCAGCGGGTTGGGACTGAGCTATCGTATCGCCGGCAACGGCCGCACCGCGGTCGAGATGTACCGGGCGTTGCGACCGAAGCTGATCCTGATGGACGTTTCGATGCCGGAGATGAACGGCTACGAGGCGACCGGCGCCATCCGCGCGATCGAACAGCAGAGCGGCAGCCATACGCCGATCATCGGCGTCACCGCGCACGCACTGAAGGGCGATCGCGAAAAATGCATCGAGGCCGGCATGGACGACTATCTGCCGAAGCCGGTCTCGCCCGACCGCCTCGGCACCAAGATCGGCACCTGGCTCAGCGAGACGGTGGTGGCGAAGACGGCCTAGCCACGCCATTCATGCCTCGGAGGGGCACCCTTCGCCCAATTTCATGACCGCCTATAGCCGAAATTCCTGTTGGATGCGACGGGCGCATTCGATCGGCGAGAGCAAGCCGGTGTCGATCTCGAGATCGTAGCGGTTGCCCTTGTGGACACGGTCGTATTGCCAGCGCGCCAGGCCAGGCAGCCTGTCGGCACGCTGGGCCTCCCGCGCCTCGAGCAAGGCCAGCGGCGCGAAGACGCCGACCACGTGGAGATCGAAGCCGGACAGCAGCGCCTGATACTCCGACATCTCGTCATCGCAAAGCACGTCATCGACGATGAGGTTGTTGCCCTGCCCGGCCATGGCGGCAACGGCGTGCCGCATGCCTTGCATAGCTCGCCGGCCGACCGGACCTGCCTTGATGACGACGGACGGTTTGCCGTCCTGCCAGACAGTCTCGAAGCAAAAGCCTTGCGCATGGTCCTGCAGCGTCTCGGGCAGCATCTCCAGAAAGGCGTCCATCTGCACATGCAGGAACGGCTCGGCCGTGATCGTCTGCAGCGCCCTGGCGATCGAACTCTTGCCGGCGCTGCCGACGCCGTTGAGCAGGACAATTTTGGCTGTCACGTCAGAACCCCTCCTAGCCAGGATTTGCGATCCACGACCTACCGGTTCCGCACCACGATACAGGCGCCGCCGACGCTTTGCAGTTTCTGGCAAATGACGTTGGCGGCGGCGCGATTGTCGACACCGATGCGGACCGCATAGATGCCGCGCCGCCCGATCGGCGTGCGCACCCGGCTGACGACCGGGTCATGGCCGGAGAGCAGGGCCGGAAACCGGCCCCTCACCCGCAGCCATTGATTGATCGCAGCACCCCGGCGGAAATTTCCAGCCACCTGAACGCCCCATGGCTTGACGTTGATCGAGGCCATCGCCACGGTTCTCGACATGATCACCGGCAGTTTGCGGCAAGCGACGGCGAAGCTCATCTTCTTGTCGAGCGGCTGGATGGTGCCGGCATAGGTGGTGTCGGTGAACTTGTCGGCGGGTTCACCCATGATGTCGAAGACGTAGCTCTCGGTCTCCATCGGCAGGAAGCCGCCGGAACTCAGCCAGCGCGACACGCGGCTCTCGCCGGCATTGTAGGCAGCCGCCGCCAGGCCGAGATTGCCGAAGCCGACCTTCATTTCGGCGAGATATTTGGCGGAAGCCGGGATCGCCTGCTCGATGTCGAAGGAGTTCGCCAACCCTCGCATCTTGGCGGTCCCCGGCATGAACTGGGCGATGCCTTCCGCCCCGACCGGGCTCACCGCATTCGGATCGAAGCGGCTTTCCTTCCAGATCAGGCGGGCGAAAAAGTCCTTGGGCAGGGCATTCTGGTCGGCATGCGCCTCGATCAGGTCGCAGACCCGGTTGATCAATCTCTTGGCGGCGGATTGCGGCGGATCGGCCTCGACAGCCGTCGTCCAGCCCAATCCGCAAAGCAGGACCAGCGTCGCCCTGAGGAAACGCCGCATCAGACCTACTCCGCTGCAGCCTTGCCGTGTTGCCCAAACCGCTGCTCGATATAGTCGGCGACCATCTTCTCGAAATCCGCTGCGATCGAAGGGCCGCGCAGCGTCGCCGCCTTCTTGCCGTCGACGAACACCGGCGCCGTCGGCGTCTCGCCGGTGCCTGGCAGGGATATGCCGATATCGGCATGCTTGGATTCGCCGGGGCCGTTGACGATGCAGCCCATCACCGCGACCTTGAGGTTCTCGACGCCGGGATATTTCTCGCGCCAGACAGGCATGTTCTTCCTGAGGTCGGCCTGGATGTTCTGCGCCAGTTCCTGGAACACGGTCGACGTCGTGCGGCCGCAGCCTGGGCAGGCGGCGACGATCGGCACGAACTGGCGGAAGCCCATGGTCTGCAGCAATTCCTGCGACACCTGCACTTCGCGGGTGCGGTCGCCATTCGGCTCCGGCGTCAGCGAGATGCGGATCGTGTCGCCGATGCCTTGCTGCAGCAGGATGCCCATCGCTGCGGACGAGGCGACAATGCCTTTCGAGCCCATGCCGGCCTCGGTCAGGCCGAGATGCAGCGCGTGGTTGGAGCGGGTGGCGAGTTCGGTGTAGACGGCGATCAGGTCCTGCACGCCGCTGACCTTGGCCGACAGGATGATCTTGTCACGGCCAAGGCCGATCTCCTCGGCCATCTCGGCCGACAGGATCGCCGACTGCACGATCGCTTCACGGGTGACTTCCTGGGCGGTGAGCGGAAAGCCTTGCGCCTGGTTTTCGTCCATCAGCCGGGTCAGCAGCTCCTGGTCGAGCGAACCCCAGTTGACGCCGATACGCACCGGCTTGTCGTATTTGATCGCCATCTCGACGATCGCCGCGAACTGGCGGTCCTTCTTGTCCTTGAAGCCGACATTGCCCGGGTTGATGCGGTATTTGGCCAGCGCCTCGGCGCAAGCCGGATGATCGGCCAGGAGCTTGTGGCCGATATAGTGGAAATCGCCGACCAGCGGCACGTTGATGCCGAGCCGTTGGAGCCGGTCGCGGATGGCCGGCACGGCGGCGGCGCTCTCGTCGCGGTCGACGGTGATGCGCACGATCTCGGAGCCGGCACGATGCAGCGCTGCAACTTGCGCCACGGTCTGGTCGATATCGGCCGTGTCGGTATTGGTCATCGACTGCACGACGACAGGCGCAGCGCCGCCGACGACGACGCCGCCGACGTCGACGCCGACCGACGTGCGGCGCGGGAAAGGAGAGGAAAAATACCCGGTCATGGCCGGCCGCCTCTTAGCTAGAAGGTCCAGGCATGAGGTGGAGGAGCAAAGATGGCTTGTCAATGGCAAGCAGTCGCGGCAAATCGCCGGGAGGCCAGGAAAGCCTGGCGTTCACGAGAGTCGCATTCCGGCTTCGCCGGTGACGACAACAGCGGGATGTTGGATTTCAGAACAAACCACCAACCCCGGCGGCATGACTGCCACCGGAACGTTGATTGCGCACCGAAGGGGGCGCGCGCTGTTTGCTAGTGGAGCGTCAGTGCGTCGTCGGTTTTGCCTTCAGCTTTTCAATCTCGTCCTTGATTGCCAGCTTGCGCCGCTTGAGATTCACGATCTCGAGGTCGTCGACCGAAGGATGGTTCATCGCGTCGGTGATTTCGCGCTCGATGTCGCCGTGTTTCCGCTGCAACTCATCAAGATGGGATGCAAGAGACATGATTGGTTCTCCCTTTCATGGTTTTCCTCGATTGCAGCCGCCAAAATGCGTCCACCGCCAGTTCGCATCTGTGACAGCGCGATGACACTCTGCCACCATCCGCCGTCGATGTCGAATGCCCTGTGGTAGCATTCCACGACAATGTGAAATGTGATAAGGCCTGCGCACCGGTGGCAAAATCCCGCCGGCCCCGCCCAATCAGGCCCATCCTTTGGGCGCCGCTTACGTGCAGACGGTAGATTATGTCCGAACAGGAACAGGCTGAGATCCGCCTCGAATATTCCCGCCTGAAGCAGGAACACGCCGATTTCGACGCCGCCATCAACGCTATGATCGCCATGGGCTGCGACCCGCTGCAGATCCAGCGCATGAAGAAGAAGAAGCTCTTCCTCAAGGATCGGCTGATGGCGCTGGAAGACCGCATCATTCCCGACATCATTGCCTGAGCAGCGTCCGAGCCTCGCGGCTCAAACGCCTCACGCCGCGATGGACAGCCGCGCCGCGCGCTGGCGCAGCAGGACAAGCAGTTCGTCGGTCTTTTCCCTCGACGTGTCGATCGGAACCACCAGGCACATCGTCGCCTCGACCTTGCCCGGAGCCGAGAACACGGGTGCGGCCAGGCATTTCGTGTAGGCGTCGACCAGGCCCGAAGTCACGCAGTAGCCGGTCGATCTGGCCGTCGCGATGTCGGCGATGAAATCGTCGAGCTTGAGCCTGCGTCCGTCCGGCAGCACGAGGTCGTCTTCGGAGACCATGTCCTCGATATCAGCTCTTTCGAGACCGGCCAGCAGCAGCCGTCCGGAAGCCGTCCAGGGCAATGGGATCTGCAGACCGGTGGCCGAGCTGATTCGGAACGGCCTGGTGCCCGGACTGGAATGGACGATCGTGTAGCGGCCGCTTTGCAGCATGCACAATTCGGAGGTCTCGCCGGTCTGGCGCGACAGGTCGTCGACCTCCTGGCGGCCACGCCGGAGCAGGTCGTTGCCGCGCACATAATCCATTCCGTAGAGATAGAGCTTCTTGCCGAAATAGACCCGGTTGCCGTCGCCGGCCATTTCCAGCAGGCCCGCATCCACCAGCGAACGTACCAGCGTATAGGTCGTCGATCGGGGCGCGTTGACGCCCTTGGCGAGGTCGCCAATGCCGATCGCACGCTGCGTCGTATGCAGGAACTCAAATATCTCGAGCACCCGGTTGAGGCCCTTCTCGCGAGAGCCCGGGGTCTTGTCCTCGGTCGGGCTGATGTCCGGCCTATCTGTAACGCCAATACCGTCTTGCATTACTGATTCCTGATGTTAGTATCTGTCTTGTACAAGGTACAGACGTCTTTTGTAAGAGACAAATTGTCAAAAGACACATGTATCTGAAAGGGGAACACAACCACGAAAAGGAGGTCGCCATGAACGATACATCCAAGAGACGTGATTTTCTGAAATTGGGAATGGCCGGGCTCGCCACGGCCGGAGTAATCGGCGCAGCCGCCTCGGTCGATGTCCAGAAGGCGGCGGCACAAGCCGCACCCGACAGCCTGCTGCGCACCGTTCTCGAGCGCGGCAAGCTGATCGTCGGCACCGGAAGCACCAACGCGCCCTGGCATTTCGAAAACGATGCCGGCGAACTCGTCGGCATGGACATCACCATGGGCCACATCCTGGCCAAGGGGCTATTCGACGACCCGACCAAGATCGAGTTCGTCATGCAGGACCCGGCGCAGCGCATTCCGAATGTCACCACCAACAAGGTCGACATCACCATCCAGTTCATGACCATGACCGCCCAGCGCTCGCAGCTGATCAACTTCTCCAGGCCCTACTACGTCGAAGGCGTCGCGCTGCTGACGCTTCCGTCAGCCGAGAACAAGACATTCGACAAGCTGCTCGCCGGCGGTTCGGCAACACGCATTTCCATCCTGCAGAACGTCGATGCCGAGCAGAATGTCCATCTCGTCCTGCCGCAGTCACAGGTGATGCAGATCGACACCCAGGCCAACGTACTGCAGGCGCTGGAATCGAAGCGTGTCGATGCGGCCGCCGTCGATCTCTCGACGGTCCGCTGGCTGGCCTCGCGCAATCCCGACAAATATTTCGATGCCGGCAAGAGCTGGTTCTCGATGCTTTACGGCGCAGCACTGCGGCAAGGCGATCCCGACTGGCTGGCCTTCGTCAACACAGCCTTCGCGACGGCGATGTTCGGTCATGAAACGGCGCTCTACGACGCCGCATTCAAGGACTATTTCGGGCTGGAGCCGCCGGCGCGGCATCCCGGTTTCCCGGTTATCTGACAAAAGCCGGCGGAGGGGCAAGCACGCCCTTCCGCCTCCTTCTCCTCGACAGCGTGATGCCACGCTGGCTATTGAGGCGGACGCATGGGCTATACGCTCAACTTCAACCTGATCTGGCGGCATTTCGACAAGCTCTGGGGCGGGCTGCTGCTCAGTCTTGAGCTCGCCGTCATCTCGATCGCCATCGGCATCGTCATCGGGCTCGTGCTGGCGGTCTGGTATGTTTCGGCCGGGCGCGTCGTGCGGTCGATCATCGCCGCCTATGTCGAATTCATTCGCAACGTGCCGCTGATCCTGCTCGTCTACCTCGTCTTCTACGGCCTGCCGACCGTGGTCGATATCGCCTACAGCGCACCGACCTCGTTCGTCGCCACGCTGTCGCTCTACAGCGGCGCCTATCTGGTCGAGGTGTTTCGCTCAGGCCTCGAAGCCGTGCCGCGCGGACAGCTGGATGCCGGCAAGGCGATCGGCCTGACGCCCTGGCAGCGGCTCATCCATGTACGCCTGCCGACGATGCTGCGCATCACGCTGCCGGCGCTTTCGAACACCTTCCTGTCGCTGTTCAAGGACACCTCCGTCGCCTCGGTCATCTCGGTGCCCGAGCTCACCTACGGCGCCCAGTGGATCAATTTCAACACCTTCCGCATCGTCGAGGTCTATCTGGTGACCACGGCAATGTATCTGCTGACCGGCTATGTGCTGCTTTTCGCGCTCAGGCTCGTCGAGCGTCGGTTCAGGGCGGCGCGCTGACATGCTGGGCCAGATCATCTACGCCTTGCCGTTCCTCGCCGAAGGCTTCGCCGTGACGCTGTGGGTGTCGCTGCTGGTCGTGGTCCTGTCGCTCGTGGCCGGTGTCGTGCTGGGCGTTGGCCTCGTCTACGGTCCGGCGCCGGTGCGCTGGGCAGTGCGCATCTTCAGCGACACCATCCGCGGCATCCCGATCCTGGTGCTGATCTTCTTCGTCTATTACGGCCTGCCGGCCGTCGGGATTCACCTGCAGTCCTTCTGGGCGGCGGTGCTGGCGCTGACCTTGTTCAAGACGGCGCAGGTCGTGGAATATCTGCGCGGCGCCGTCGGCTCCATTCCCAGGGGCCAGTCCGAAGCGGCGATGGCGATCGGGCTGACCTTCCGCCAGCGGCTGGCCTACGTCATCTTTCCGCAGGCCTTCAGGCGCTTCCTGCCGCCCTGGATCAACGGCGTCACCGATGCGGTCAAGGGCAGCGCGCTGGTCTCGCTGCTCGGCATCACCGACCTGATGCAGGCCATCAACCAGGTCATCGGCCGCACCTACGAGGCCATGCCGCTCTATATCCTCGGCGCGCTGGTCTACTTCGCGGTCAACTACGCGCTTTCGCTCGCCAGCCGGCGTCTGGAACAGCGCTTCGCCTTCATTCGGGAATAGCAAGAATGTCCGATGCCTCCAATGCCGCGCTGCTCGATGTGCGTGATGTTTCCAAGGCCTTCGGCACTGTCGAGGTGCTGCGTGCCGTCAGCCTCGAGGTGAAGCGCGGCGAGGTGGTGACCATCATCGGGCCGTCGGGCAGCGGCAAGACCACGCTGCTGCGCTGCGTCAACTTCCTCGAAAGCTACGACAGCGGCTCGATCCGCATCGACGGCAAGGAGGTCGGCTATCGCGATGCCGGGACACGCCAGCACCGCAGCGAGCGCGATCTGGCGGCGATGCGCGCCGAGACCGGAATGGTCTTCCAGAGCTTCAACCTGTTCCCGCATCTGACCGCGGCCGGCAACATCATGCTCGGCCTGCGCAAAGTGCGCGGAAAGAGCGAGGCCGAGGCGCGCCAGATCGCCGAGCACTGGCTCGGCCGGGTCGGCCTCGCCCACAAGGCCGACAGCCTGCCGGCCGAGCTTTCCGGCGGCCAGCAGCAGCGCGTCGGCATAGCCCGCGCGGTCGCCATGGAGCCGAAGATCCTGCTTCTCGACGAGATAACCTCCGCACTCGATCCCGAACTGGTCGGTGAGGTGCTGGCCGTCGTGCGCAGCCTGGCCGAGGACGGCATGACGATGCTGATGGTCACCCATGAAATGGCCTTTGCGCGCGATGCCTCGAGCCGCATCGTCTTCATGGCCGATGGCGGCGTCAGCGCTGTTGGCCCGCCGGCCGAAATCCTGGCGGCGGAAGCGTCAAACGAACGCCTGCGCAGCTTTCTGGCGCGGTTCCGCGCCTCGCATTTCTGACACCGGACAGCGAAAGCTGCCGCAAGGAGCATTTGATGACGCCTTACATCCGGCTCGCCGAGCTGGGCCTGATCCTGCCCGAGCCACCGACGCCGATCGCCAACTTCGTCACCCATGCCGAGAGCGGCCGGCTGATCTTCCTCTCGGGACAGGGGCCGCTGCGCGCCGACGGCACGCTGTGCACCGGCAAGGTGGGCGAAGACGTGACCGTCGAGGAAGCCTACCAGCATGCCCGCCTCACCGGCCTCAACCTGCTTGCCGTCATGCATGCGGCGGCGGGCGACCTCGGCCGCATCGTGCGCGTCGTCAAGCTGCTCGGCTTCGTCAACGCCATCCCGACCTTCAGCGACCATCCAAAGGTGGTCAATGGCTGCTCCGATCTTTTCGCCGAGGTCTTTGATAGGATCGGCGGGCATGCCCGCTCGGCGATCGGCGTCGGCTCGTTGCCGGGCAACATCACCGTCGAAATCGAGGCGGTCGTCGAGATCGCCACCTGATTTGTTAGAAATGGATCTGCCGAGATGAACACCTATTCCGCTGACCGCTCCAACCTGCCAATCCGCGACCGGCTCGGCCTGCGCCCGATCATCAATGTCTCCGGCACCATGACGACGCTCGGCGCCTCGATCATCGTTCCGGAAGCGATCGCGGCAATGGCGGAAATCGCCTCGCAATGGGTCGAGATGGACGATCTGCAGCGCGCCGCTAGCACGGTGATCGCGCGCCTGACCGGCGGCGAGGCCGGCTTCATCACCGCCTGCTGCGCCAGCGGCATCACCATGGCGATCGCCGGCGCGATGACCGGAACCAACCTTTTGGCGATCGAGCGCCTTCCGGACGACACCGAAGGCCTGAAGTCCGAGGTCGTCATCCAGCTTGGCCACATCGTCAATTACGGCGCGCCGATCGACCAGTCGGTCCGGGTGGCCGGCGCCAAGGTCGTGCCCGCCGGCACGGTCAGCGTCACCCAGGACTATCATGTGCGCGAGGCGATCAACGACCGTACGGCCGCCGGGCTCTACGTCGTTGCGCACCACACCGTGCAGTACGGCATGCTGTCGCTGGAGGAATTCTGCGAGATCTGCCACGCCAAGGGCGTCCCGGTGATCGTCGACGCGGCTTCCGAATACGACCTGCGCAGCTTCCTTGCGCGCGGCGCCGACATCGTCGTCTACAGCGGCCACAAATTCCTCTCGGGACCGACCAGCGGCATCGTGACGGGACGCAAGGACCTGGTGCGCACCGCCTATCTGCAGAACCGTGGCGTCGCCAGAGCGATGAAGGTCGGCAAGGAAAGCATCGCCGGCACCATGGCGGCACTCGAGGCCTGGGAGCGGCGCGATCATGCCGGCATTCGCCGGCGCGAGGAAGCAGCGCTCAACCTGTGGCAGGACGCGCTGCAGGGCCTGCCCGGCATCACCGCGCGCATCATCCCCGACCCGACCGCCAATCCACTCGACCGCCTGCAGATCTTTGTTGCGCCCGAGAGCCGCTTCACCGCCGCCGGCCTCGCCTCGGCGCTTGCCGCCGGCTCGCCGCCGATCATCGTGCGCAACCACGAAGTCGAGCGCGGCCATTTCTTCCTCGATCCGTGCAATCTGCATCCCGGCGAGGCGGAAATCGTCGCCGAACGGCTGCGCGCCGTGTTGAGCGCGGCTGAGCGCCCCGCGGATGCCATGAGGCAACCCCGCAAGGAGTCCTCCGGCGCCTTGCGGTGGCCGGATTAGATGCTTCCCGATCCTTGCGACCCTTGGCGAATTCCGCTAAGGCGCGCCTTTGCCGCCGGGAGCAAGCGCTTGAACGATCACCGCGCCGACGTCGCCATCATCATGGGCAGCCAATCCGACTGGGCGACGATGCGCCATGCCGCCGAGACCTTGGAGGCGCTGGGCGTTGCGCACAAGCGCCTGATAATCTCGGCCCACCGCACGCCGGACCGGCTTTATGACTTCGCCAAGGGCGCCAAGGCGGCAGGCTACAAGGTGATCATCGCCGGCGCAGGGGGTGCCGCGCACCTGCCCGGCATGACCGCGGCGATGACGCCGCTGCCCGTATTCGGCGTGCCGGTGGAATCGAAGGCGCTGTCCGGCCAGGACTCGCTGCTGTCCATCGTGCAGATGCCGGCGGGCATTCCCGTCGGCACTTTGGCCATCGGCAAGGCCGGTGCGGCCAACGCGGCACTTCTTGCCGCCGCCGTGCTGGCATTGCACGACGAAGAACTCGCCGACCGGCTGGATGCCTGGCGCGCCGCCCAGACCGCCAAGGTCGCCGCCGAACCCACGGACGCGCCGTGAGCCTGCCGGCGGGATCGACCATCGGCATCATCGGCGGCGGCCAACTCGGCCGCATGCTGGCGATGGCCGCGGCACGCCTCGGCTACCGCACGGTGGTGCTCGAGCCGCAGGCCGATTGCCCGGCGGCCCAAGTCGCCAATCGGCAGATCACGGCCGCCTATGACGATGCCGCCGCACTCGCCGAACTGGCGGCGGCCAGCGCCGTCGTCACCTATGAATTCGAGAACGTCCCGGTCGTTTCAGCCACGGCACTGGCCGCCAAGGTGCCTGTCTATCCGCCCGCGCGGGCGCTGGAAGTGTCGCAGGACCGTTTGGCGGAAAAGAATTTCCTCAACGGCATCGGTATTCCCACGGCGGATTATTGTCCCGTCGACAATGACGGGGAGCTGACGGCGGCGCTGAAGAAATTTAACGGCAGCGGCATCCTGAAGACGCGGCGAATGGGCTATGACGGCAAGGGCCAGCGCGTTTTCCGCAACATGGAAACCGGCGGCTTTGCCGGCACCTGCGAGGCGATGGGCAATGTGCCGCTGATCCTCGAATCCTTCGTCGCTTTCGAGCGTGAAATCTCGGTGATCGCGGCGCGTGGGCTGGGCGGTGGCCTTGCCGCCTACGATCCGGCCGAGAATGTGCATCGCAACGGCATCCTTCACACCTCGACCTTGCCGGCCGCGATAAGGCCTGAAACCGCGGCCGTGGCGCAGGCTGCGGCCGCAAAGATTCTCACGGCGCTCGATTATGTCGGCATCATCGGCGTCGAGTTCTTCGTCCTTGCCGATGGTTCGCTGCTGGCCAACGAGATGGCGCCGCGCGTCCACAATTCCGGCCATTGGACCGAAGCCGCAGCAACCGCCTCACAGTTCGAGCAGCATATCCGCGCCGTCGCCGGCCTGCCGCTGGGATCGCCTGCCCGCCATTCCGACTGCGTCATGGAAAACCTGATCGGCGACGACATCCTGCGCGTTCCGGCCCTGCTCGCCGAGCCCGACCTGATGCTGCATCTCTACGGCAAAGCCGAGGCGCGGCCCGGCCGCAAGATGGGCCATTTCACGCGCGTCAGCCGCCGCGCCTGACGTTTTGTCTATTGGGGATCGTCGCCCTCGTCCTCGTTCGGACTGTCGCAACTCACGTCGCCTTCCTGGCAGTTGGCACCGGAGGTGAGCTGCTTGATCCGCTCATTGGTCAATTCCGTCAGGCATTGCGAAACCTCCATCGGATGGATGGAGCCACCCTCGCTGTCCGCGGTCGTGTACGCGCATTCCGCGTCGCGGAAAGTGATCCAGGCGCGCTGGGCGGTCTGCAGCAGCTTGTTGGACTTGTCGTCGTTGCGGCCGACAAGGTCCTGGTAGGCCGCGTTGAGCTTCGCGTCGGCCGCCTGGTAATCGGCGCCGGCGCAGATGGTCATCATCGACTGGCTGTCGTCGCTGCGGTCGCATTCTTGTGCTTGCGCGGCTGACCCGGCCGCAAGGACCACGAGACAGGCGGACAAAAGAAGGCGGCGCATGGTGTTCTCCGATTTGCTTCGCGGCGACGGCACCATTCCAGCCGGACCCGTATCGCGCAATGCCGCTCGGTGCGGATGGCGAATATTTGATGGGCAAGGTCACTTGCCGCATATCGGAAGCGCTGTTGTGGCTGACTTGCGGTTGACATAGGCAAGGCTCCTCGTTTATGAGCCACGCACAAGTTGAAAGGCGCGTCTTCGGGCGCGCCTTAAAAATTCGGCCCGGACCGGGCCCAGACCGACGGGCAAGACCATGAAGATCAAGAATTCGCTCAAGGCGCTGAAGGCGCGTCATCGCGACAACCAACTGGTTCGTCGCAAGGGACGCATCTACATCATCAACAAGACCGCCCCGCGTTACAAGGCGCGCCAGGGCTGAGTTTTTGCACGCGCGGCTCATGTTGCCGCGCCTGCATGATGTTAATTGCCGGCCTGCCGGCCCTTTCACGCTAAAATCACTTTGACGATCCGCCGTCCGGGGCTAGATTCCGGCGATGCGGATTCTTTTTGCATTGATCCCGGCCCTGCTGCTTTCCGGCATCGCCTTGCCGGCCGCCATCTCACCGGCCTGGGCGGACGATCCTGTCGCGCCTCCGGTTGCCGCGACCAAACAGGCACGCCTCGACCAGCTGTTCGTCGACCTGAGGCGCGAACGCAATGAAAAGGCCGCCGAGCGCATTGCCGGGCGCATCTGGAGCGAATGGTTCCAGTCCGGCAGCGCCTCGATCGACCTGATGATGCAATGGTCGCAGAAGGCCATGGAAAACCAGAAATACGACGTCGCGCTCGATTTCCTCGACCAGGTGGTGACCTTGCAGCCGGCCTATGCCGAAGGCTGGAACCGGCGCGCGACGGTGCATTTCATGATGAAGAACTACGGCAAGTCGATGTCCGACATCGACCGCACGCTGCAACTCGAGCCCCGCCATTTCGGCGCGCTTTCGGGGCTGGCGCAGATCATGGCCGAGACCGGCCACAAGCAGTCGGCGCTTGAAGCCTGGCAGAAGGTGCTTGCCATCTATCCGATGATGCGCAGCGCCCAGGACCAGGTCGGTACGCTGTCGGAAGAGCTTGCCGGCGAAGGCATTTGATGCGCAGGCTTGCAGCACAAAAACCGCTGCGCCCCTGAACTATTTCCGCTCCGCTCCGTACTTCCTGCTCATGAACCTCATCTACGCCGCGTTTGCTTTCCTCCTGGCGCTGGTCTTCGCCTTTGCCGGCGTCACCCGCGCCGGTGCATGGCTGATCGAGCGGCGCAATCCACCGGCCGGCGACTTCGCCGATATCGGCGGCGCGCGCATCCACTATGTCCACGTGCCGGCGCCGGCCGATGCCGACCTGCCGCCGATCGTCTTCATTCACGGCGCCAGCGCCAATCTTGCGGATCAGATGCTGCCGCTGAGGCCCCTGCTCGAAGGCCGCGCCGAGATGCTGTTCCTCGACCGTCCCGGCTTCGGCTGGTCAGGACGCGGCAACAACGAGACCCCGTCGGCGCAGGCCAACACGATTGCGGCGCTGATGGATCGCCTCGGCATCAAAAAGGCGATCGTCGTCGGCCATTCCTTCGGCGGCGTGGTCACCGCGGCCTTCGGGCGCGAGCATGCCGACAGGACGCTTGGCCTGGTCTTCCTTTCGCCCGTCAGCCATCCCTGGCCGGGCGGCGCGACCGCCTGGTACTACAAACTGACGACGGTTCCGGTCGTCGGCCGGCTGTTTTCCGAAACGCTGGCCTATCCGGCGGGAACGCTGCAGATGGACGCCGCCACCACGTGCGTCTTTTCCCCCAACAAGGTGCCGGACGGCTATGTCGCCGCGGCCTCGATCCCCCTGGTGCTGAGGCCCGCCGCCTTCCGCGCCAATGCTGTCGACGTGGCGGGTCTCTACGACTATGTGCTCGACGCCGCGCCGCGCTACCACCACATCAAGGCGCCGACCGTGATCATCTCGGGCGACCGCGACAAGATCGTCTACGCGACGGTCCATTCGGTTGGCCTGGCGCGCGACATTCCCGGCGCCGAACTGGTCTGGGTGCGCAATCTCGGCCACAAGCCCGATTGGATCGCCCCCGATCTCGTCATCGGCGCGATCGGCAAGATCGCCGGCAAGGATCTGGACCTGCAGGCAATGGCAAGGACCGTGGAAGCACGCATCGCCGGCGACACGCAAGGCGCCAAATGTCCCGATCTAAAGGTGCCGGAAGCCGAACTCGCGCCGACCTAGAGCATGATCCCGAAAAGTGGAAACCGGTTTTCGGAAAAGATCATGCTCGAACAAAGATTTCGCAATCGGACAGCCCAGCCTTAGCGGCTCGGCTGCGTCTCCGACCCGACATAGGCGATACGAAGCATATTGGTCGAGCCCGGCGTCCTGAGCGGCACGCCGGCGGTGATGATGACGCGGTCGCCCGGCTTGGCGAACCCTTCGTCGATGGCGATGCGGCAGGCGCGATCGACCATGTCGTCGAGGTCGACCGCATCGGGCGAGACGACGCAATGCGTGCCCCACAGCAGCGACAGCCGCCGCGCCGTATTGAGGATCGGCGAGAGTGCTACGATCGGCACTTGCGGGCGTTCGCGCGCAGCGCGCAGGCCGGTGGTGCCGGAGGCCGTATAGGTGACGATCGCCGACAGTTTCAGCGTCTCGGCGATCTCGCGGGCGGCGAGCGAAATGGCGTCCGCACCCGTCGCTTCCGGTTCAGAACGCTGCGCATTGATGATGCCGGCATAGGTCGGGTCGGTTTCGACCTTGGTGGCGATCCTGTCCATCATCGCCACAGCCTCGACCGGATAGGCGCCGGCCGCCGATTCGGCGGAAAGCATAATGGCGTCGGCGCCTTCGAACACCGCGATCGACACATCCGAGACCTCGGCGCGGGTCGGCACCGGTGCGGTGATCATCGATTCCAGCATCTGCGTGGCGACGACCACCGGCTTGCCGGCGCGGCGCGCCGCGCGCGTGATCTGCTTCTGGATGCCGGGCACGGCTTCGAGCGGCATCTCGACGCCGAGATCACCGCGGGCGACCATCAGGGCGTCGGAGAGCTCGATAATCTCCGACAGCCGGGCGACGGCCTGCGGTTTTTCGATCTTGGCCAAGATCAGCGCCCGGCCGCGCGCGATCTTGCGCGCTTCGGCGAGATCCTCCGGCCGCTGCACGAAGGATAGCGCCACCCAGTCGACGCCGGCACCCAGCACCGCGTCGAGATCCTTGCGGTCCTTCTCGGTCAAGGCGCCGACCGGCAGGTCGGTGTCGGGCAGGCTGACACCCTTCTTGTCGGAAATGGTGGTGCCGGCAACGACCGTGCAGACGATCGACTTGCCGTCACTCTTCACCGCCCTCAGCTCCAGCTTGCCGTCGTCGATCAGCAAACGGTGACCGGCCTCGACCGAGCTCAGGATTTCGGGATGTGGCAGATAGACCCTGCTCGACGTGCCGGGCTCCGGATTGTCGTCGAGCGTGAAGGTCTGGCCGACGGCCAGCACCTCCTTGCCATTGGCGAACTTGCCGACGCGCAGCTTCGGCCCCTGCAGATCGGCGAGGATGCCGATGGGACGACCGACGGCTTCCTCGACAGTGCGGATGCGGCCGACCAGCGTGCGCATCAAATCGTGGTCGGTATGGCTCATATTGATGCGGAAGACATCGGCACCGGCTTCGAACAGCTTCTTCAGCATCTCCTCGGAGGAGGAAGCCGGACCGATGGTGGCGAGGATCTTGACCTTGCGGTTGCGTCTCATTGACTGTTTGTTCCCGGGGCGGGGGTCGCCGGAGCGCCTCCCGTTGCGGGCTCGTCGGTCAGCTGGACCATCCAGCTTGCCTGCTCGCCCGTGTCATATTCCTGAAATCCGGCGCGCTGGAAGCCCCGGGCGACGCAATCGGTTACGCCGGCGATCTTGAACTCTTTTTCGGCCACGCACATGTTGATCGGGCCATCCCAACGCCCGCCGCGCTCGGCGTCTTCTGCATAAAGATAGTAAAACCTTGATGACAGCGGCCCTTCGATCAGCGTCTTGCAGCTCGACCCTTCGATATGCCACCAGCCCTCGGTGATCCAGCCGGCCTTGGCGCGGTAGCCGATGCCGACGCCGACCAGGTTCTGCGTGGCGTTGCAAACGCGGAAGTCGGCGCGGGCGGGCGAGGCCGCAACCATGGCGGTGAGGCCGACGGTGACGATCAGGACCGGCAAGGCAAAGGCACGGCGCATGCGCGGCCTGCCGGCGAAACCCATCCTGAAACCCCTCAAGAACCACATCTGCATCTCTCGACGCCCCTTTTCGGAAAACTCCGGGCGCATGTCAACGCGCCGTTCTGTCCAATTCCAATCGATTTAGAAAGCCCCCGCGGACGATCTGTCGCCTTGTGTCGGATTTTTCGCAGAAACCGTGGCCAAACAACGGCATTGCGCCTGCGCCCTCTTCGTGGAATGACGATACCACCCTCCCCGGAAGCCAGCGACCAGACCATTTTCAGACAATGACCCGATCCACAGTTTTCGCGCCGTTCGATATCGTCGAAGGCGACCGCAAGCGAGGCATCGTGCTTCTTGGCGATCACGCCCGCCGCGAACTGCCGGAAGAGTATGGCAGCCTCGGCCTGCCGGCTAAGGAGTTCGAGCGCCACATCGCCTACGATATCGGCGTCGAGGCCGTGACGCGCGAGCTGGCGGCAATGCTCGGCGTGCCGGCGGTGTTGGCCAATTTCTCGCGGCTCTTGATCGACCCCAATCGCGGCGAGGACGACCCGACGCTGATCCGCCAGCTCTATGACGGCACCATCGTGCCGGGAAATTACCCCATGGCGGCGGAAGAGCGGGAGAGACGGCTCGACAGTTTCTACCGGCCCTATCACGATGCCGTAGGCGCCATGATCGCCTCGGTGGCGCAGGCGTCCGCGAAAGCGCCCTTCATCTTCTCCGTGCACTCCTTCACGCCGGCCATGCAGGGCATCGAGCGCCCATGGCATGTCGGCATATTGTGGGATCTTGACGACCGGGTGGCGCGGCCGCTGATCGACATGCTGGCGGCCGACAAGAGCCTCGTCGTCGGCGACAACGAACCCTATGACGGCGCGTTGCGCGGCGACACAATGTTCAGGCACGCCATCGTCAACGGCTTTGCCCATGCGCTGATCGAGATCCGCCAAGATCTGATCGCCGACAGCAAGGGCGCAATGCAATGGGCCGAACGGCTGGCCCCGATCGTTGACGTGATCGACCGCCGTCCCGATATACATCGGGTGAGAATGTTCGGCTCGCGCACCGGGCCGCTGTGACGGAGAGCCGACAATGACCGAACTCAGCGACGAACAAAGACGCGATTTCGAGGCCGCCGCCTTCCGCCGGCTGGTGGCGCATCTGCGCGAACGCAGCGACGTGCAGAACATCGACCTGATGAACCTCGCCGGCTTCTGCCGCAACTGCCTGTCCAACTGGTATCGCGACGCCGCCGAAACCGAGGGCGTTGCCCTGTCGAAAGACCAGTCGCGCGAGATCATCTACGGCATGCCCTATGCCGAATGGCAGGCGCTCAACCAGACCGAGGCTTCCGACGCCAAGAAGGCGGAATTCGAGGCAAGACGTCCCAGGGATCACTAGAGCAATTCCAGGAAAAGCGCGCAGCGGTTTTCCGTCCGGAATTGCGTGAAAACAAAGAGATAGAGCAGTTCTGCGTTTCCATGAAACGTTGTACCGATCGAGGTCAGCGAACGACGCACTGACTTAGTTCACAAAAACTCCTCGTAGAAAGACACGAACGTCGCTTATCGATTGATCGGCCGCAGCCGCATTGTACTCTTCCCGGTGACCATAGTGCTCGGTGCCGGTCTTGAATCCTGGGGAGACAAATGCGTGACGAGCGCCCTTGAAGACGTCAAGCTGCACGGGGCTTCCCTTGCCGCTGCGATGCGCCATCATCTCCTGGCATTTCTTGGCGGGGGTCCAATCGTCAAGTTCGCCTATCAGGATCAAGGTCGGGACCGCCATGTCGCCATTCGCGGCCGAACAATTCGGATAGTAGGCAATCGCTGCCTTGAACTTGCCCTCCATAAGCCGCTCGGCGCCACCAAGTTGCACGGCCTCGAGCGTTGTGATCCCGCCAGCGGAGAACCCCATCAACGCTATGCGCTGCGGGTCGACAAAACTGTATTTCGATAGGAACTCCAAGGCGCCGTAGGCGTCATAGACGCGATCAACAAAGTGGAGGCCATCACAGGTCTCCTTTATGCCGCGCGTGCTGAAGCTATCGACAACGAGGACGACGTAACCCCAGGAAGACAGCCGCTCGGACCAGGTTTTCTCTCCACCTGGGAATAGACCCGAACATCCGTGGAGGACCACGACAGCCGGGAACTTCCCCTCACCCGGCGGCCGCGTCAGATACCCGTTCAATGGCGTGCCGGGAATGGCTTGGACCACATGCCCGTTTTGTTGCGCAATGCGGACCTGAAACGGCGTTGGCTTCACAGCCGCGCTTTCAAATTGCACCGGCTGGCCAGCATCTGCATGTACGACATAAAGATAGCTGCCAATACAAAGGCTAGCCACACAAACAACCTTTTTAACAGCCTCAAAGGTTTTCTCCGCAATTATTCCGCAGGAGCACGACTGTCTCTTCTCCAGAGGATGAGCGGTTTCGTTATTTTAGTCCACAACTTGCACTCCCATGTCGCGTGATTGTGATCCTGTTGTGATCTCCTTGAGGGACCGCGCGGCTTTCAAGCAGATCCGACTGGGTTTCAGCTTTGCTTACAACGCATGCTGCATGGCTCGCCGGCGCGCCAGGCGACGGGAGGTCCATGACGGCGCTCATGGCGCGGCTTGGCCCAAACACTTTCGGTCCCCGACGCTTGACTGAAAATTGAATCGATCTAATTTCCCGCTCAAAGCCATTTTTGTACCGGATTCTCGACTATGGACGCGCAAAGCCTCATGCAGGCTGCCATTCGCGGGCGGTGGGCTGTGGCCGGCATCTTCCTCGCCAATGGCTTCCTGACCGGCAGTTGGGCGCCGCAGATTCCGGTGTTCCTGACCCGGCTCGACATCTCGAAGTTCACGCTCGGCCTGCTGATCCTGCTCTTCGGCGCCGGCGCGGTGACCGCCATGACCTGGTGCGGCCATCTCATCTCCAGGCATGGTTCGCGCAGCGTGCTGCGCTGGTTCGGCCTGTGCGGCAGTCTCGGCCTGCTGGTCGTGGCGCTGGCGCCCAACGTGCCGCTGGCGTCCATCGCCATGTTCATCTTCGGCGGTTCGATCGGCGGCATGGATGTCGCCATGAACGCCAATGCGGTGGCCGTGGAAAGAAGGCTGTCCCGCGCCATCATGTCGTCCTCGCACGGTTTCTGGAGCCTCGGCGGTTTCGCCGGCGGTGCGCTCGGCGGCTTCGCCATCCAGAACTACGGCCATCTTGCCCATGCGACAGTGGTGACGGTGCTGGCCTTCGCCGTGATCGCGCTGGCTATCGGCTACCTCATCGCTGAGGACAAGCCCGCGGTGGCCGAGCACCAGAAGTTCTCGTTGCCCGGAAATCCGCTGGTCTATCTGGTCGGACTGATGGCCCTGCTGACCATGATTTCCGAGGGCGCAGTGCTCGACTGGGCGGCGCTCTACCTGCAACAGGAACTTGGCGCCGACCTTGCCATCGCCGGCCTCGCCTATGCCGCCTTTTCCGGAGTCATGGCCGTCATGCGCTTCCTTGGCGACGGCGTGCGCAACCGCTTCGGCGCGGTGGCGACGCTGCGCGGCTCAGCGCTTGTCGCCGCCGCCGGCATGCTGGTCGCCGGCCTGTCGCCCTCGCCCTGGCTCGCCATCGCGGCCTTTGCCTTTTGCGGCTTCGGCATCGCCAACATGGTGCCGATCATCTTCTCGGCCGGCGGCAACCAGGAAGGCATGTCGTCCGGCACCGGCATGAGTGTCGTCACCACGATGGGTTACTCAGGCATTCTGGTGGCCCCGTCGGCGATCGGCTTCGTCGCCGAGCATTCGAGCTTCGGACCGATTTTCGTCGCGCTGTCGGGATTGCTTGTCATCGTGCTTTTGATGGCGGGGCTTGCTCACCGTGCCGAATTCGCGCCGGAGCCGGCACCGGCCGAATAACGCTTCAGTTCCTCGTAGAGGAAATCCGCGACGCGGCGGATGCGTACGCTGCTGCGCACATCGCGGTGCATGGCCAGCCATACCGGCAGCACCGGCAGCGTCAGCTCCGGCAGTATCTTCTCCATCATTGGATCGCGGTCGATCAACGGCCCCTGGCCAAAGCCAATGCCGTTTCCCGCCCGCACCGCCTCCCACAGCACGATCTGGTTGTCGGTCCTGAAGCGAAAGGCATTGCGCGTGAGCGAGATGCCGAACTGGGTAAAACCGCGAATGATCTCGTCGCTGCGGTCGAAGCCAATCAGGTCATGCCCGACAAGATCGCCGGGCTCGAGCGGCCGGCCCCGCCGGTCGAGATAGGATGGTGCCGCGCAGAGGCAGAGCGGAATATCGGCGACCTTGCGCGCCACCAGTTCGTTCTGCGCCGGCTTGACCATGCGGATGGCGATATCGGCATCGCGGCGCAACAGGTTCTCGACCTGGTTCGAAGCGACGATCTCGACCTCGATGCCGGGTTCCTCGACACCGAGCCGCGCCGTCATCTGCGGCAGCACACAGGCCGCCACCACTTCGCTGGCAGCGATGCGCACCGTGCCCTCAATCGCCTCGACTGATCCCAGCGCCAGCAGCGAAAAGGCGCTCGCCTGTTCGCTGACGGCCCGACCACGCTCGTAGAGCGTGCTGCCGGCCTCGGTCAGTGCGTAGCCGCGCCGCCCACGCCGGAACAGCGTCACCCCAAGCGCCTGCTCGAGTTCCGCGATATGGCGACCAAGCGTCGGTTGGCTCGCCGCCAGCTTCCGCGCGGCGGCGGACAGGCTGCCGGTTTCAGCCACAGTGACGAAACTCTTGATCAGGTTCCAGTCGATGTCAGTCATTCAAAATTGAATATCAGATCGCCGATCTCAGTCAATTTCCATTCGTTTGCAAAGGCTCCACATTTGGGTCCTCAACGCAAACACGGAGACGAAAAATGACCAAGATCGCAATCCTCGGCGCCAATGGCCGGCTCGGCCGCGTGGTCGCCAGCGCCTTCATCGACGCCGGCTACGACGTCCGCACCGTCACCCGCAGCGGCAAGGTGCCGGCGGAGCTCAAGGGCGCCACGGCTGTCGCCGGCGATGCCCTCGACCGCGACGCGCTGATCCGCGCCACCGAAGGCGTCGACATCATCTTCAATGGCCTGAACCCGATCTACACCGACTGGGGCAAGTGCCTGCCGATGGCCGAAAACGTCATGGCCGCCTGCCGGGCAAATGGCGCCCTGCACCTTGCTCCGGGCAATGTCTACAATTTCGGCTCGCCCATCCCGGCGGTGATTTGGGAAGACACACCGTTCCACCCGACGACCGAAAAGGGCCGCATCCGCATCGCCATGGAGGAACTTTTTCGCCGTGAGGCGGACACTGGGCGTGTACGCACCATCCTGCTCAGGGGCGGCGATTTCTTCGGCGGCACCGGCAGCGGCTCCTGGTTCGATCTGATCGTCGCCGCCAAGATGAACAAGGGCATCTATACAGCACCTGGGCCGGTCGATCTCGTGCATGAATGGGCCTATTTGCCGGATATGGCCAAGGCCTTCGTCGGCCTGGCGCGGAACCTCGACAAGCTCGGGTCCTACGAGGCACTGAACTTTCCGGGACATGCCGTCACCGATCTGGAGATCAAGGCGGCGGCCGAGAAAGCACTCGGGCGTACGCTCAGGCTGACGTCGATGCCATGGTGGGTGCTGCGCGCCGGCAGCCCGTTCGTGGCGATGTGGCGCGAGATCGTCTCGATGTCCTACCTGCGCTTCGAACCGCACAGGCTGGCCTCGGCAAGGCTGGAAGGCATCATTGGTCCGATCCCGCATACGCCGCTGAAGACGGCCGTTGCAGATGCCCTCAACGACATCGGAATTGCGACCGTCGGGGAGAACCGCAAGGCGGCCTGACCACGCCCGCCAGTGGTCGCTTCGGCTCAGATCCTGCCCATCAGCAGCAGGATCAGCAGAACCACCAGAAGAACGCCGACGATGCCCGACGGGCCATAGCCCCAGGCGCGCGAATGCGGCCATGCCGGCACCGCGCCGATCAAAATGAGGATCAGAATGATGATGAGAAGGGTGCTGATCGTCATGAATAGTCTCCCGCCTTGAAGGCCGATATGATGGGACAATGCAAAAGGCCGCCCGTTGTTCCCGGGCGGCCCTTTTTGGTTCGGCTAATCAAATGCAGCTATTCGGCGGCCTTCGGGAAGGCGATTGCCGGTTCGTCGCCCAAGTCTGGTCCTGCCCCCTCAACCGAAATCTCACCCTTGCCGCGTCGGAACAGGCGGCTGAACCAGCCGCGTCGCGCGCCGGGTTTCACCTTGGCGCGGGTGAACACCATCAGCATCGACGGCGTCACCACCAGCGTGAGCAAGGTGGCGAAGGACAGGCCGAAGACGATCGCCGACGACAGCGAAATCCACCATTGCGTCGACGGCGCGTTGATCGTCGTCTCGTGATGGAAGATTTCGAGGCCGAGGCCGAAGGCGATCGGCAGCACGCCGAGGATCGCCGACACCGCCGTGAGCACCACAGGGCGCGCGCGTTCACGGCAGGTCTGCAGCACCGCCTCGACTTTGTCCCAGCCCTCTTCGCGCAACCGGTCGTAGGTGTCGATCAGCACGATGTTGTTGTTCACCACCACACCGGCCAGCGCGATGACGCCAATGCCCGACATGACGATGCCGAAGGCTTCTCCCGTCAGCAGCAGTCCGAGGAACACACCGATCGTCGCCATGACCACGCAGGACAGCACCAGCCAGACACTGGTGAACTTGTTGAACTGCGCGAGAAGCACGAGGAAGATCAGGAAGATCGCGGCACCAAAGGCCTTGCTGAGGAAGGCGCTGGCCTCCGCGCTGTCCTCGTTCGAGCCGGCAAGCTTCCAGCGTATGCCGCTGCCGAGGTTCATGTCGGAGACGGCCTTGGTGACCTCCTGCTGGACGGCCGCCACCTGGGCGCCGGCGGCGACGTTGGCCTGGACGACCACCGTGCGCGCGCCGTCGATGCGGTTGAGCACACCGACCGTCGGCTCCGGCTTGCGGACGACGAAGTTCGAGATCGGCACCGCCCCTTGCGAAGTCTGCACCCTGAGTTCGTCGAGCGTCGACAGCGTGCGTCGGTCCTCTGGCAGGCGCAGCCGGATGTCGACGGCGTCGTCGGCGCCCGCGGGCCTGTATTCGCTGAGCTTCAGCCCGTTGGTCACCAGCTGCACCACGGTGCCGACGGAGGTCGGACTGATGCCGTACTGGGCCGCCTTGGCGCGGTCGACATCGATCGCCCAGTCGACGCCGGGCGGCGGCAGGCCGTCGGAAATGTCGATGACGCCGGACACCTTGGCGATCCGTGCAGCGACGGCCCGCGCCTTATCGTCGAGCCCCTCGGGATCGGCGGCCGAAAGCCTGATCTGGATCGGCTTGCCTGTCGGCGGGCCGGCTTCAGGCACGCGCACTTCGACATCGACGCCGGGAATGCCGGCCATGACGCCGCGCAGATCGTTCAGGATGTCGTTCGCCGATTTGCGTTCGCGCCAGTCGACGAACTCGTACTGGATCACGCCGACCACATCCTCCGGGATGTCCTGGCCACCGCCTTGCGTCTTGCCGACGCGGGTGTACACCGATTTCACGCCCGGCCAGCCGAGCAGTCGGTTCTCCGCCTCCTTGGTCGCGGCGTCCATTTCGGCGAGCGAAAGATTGCCGCGGGCGTGCACGTAGAGCAGACCGTAATCGGGCTCGACATTGGGGAAGAACTCGACGCCGGCGCCGAATTTCGAATAGGCGAAGCCGACACCGAACAGCAAAGCGACGGTGAGCACGAGCACGGTGATGGGGAAGCGAACCGCCTGCTTGACCACGGCCATGTACCAGCCGTCGCGGTTGTCGTCCTCGTGATGTTTCGGCGCCTTGGCAAAGATCGCGCCCAGCGTCGGCGCGAAGACCAGCGCATAGAGCATCGAGGCCGACAGCGTGACGATCAGCGTGATCGGCATGTATTTCATGAAATCGCCGATGATGCCGGGCCAGAACAGCAGCGGCGAGAAGGCGGCGATGCGCGTCATCGTCGCGGCGATCACCGGACCGGCCATGCGCCTTGCAGCAAGCGCGAACGCCTCTTCCTTGGGCATGCCTTCGCTCATCCGCCGTTCGGCGAATTCGGTGACGATGATGGCGTCGTCGACCAGCATGCCGACCGCCAGGATGAGGCTGAAGAGCACGATCATGTTGATCGTGTAGCCCATCATGGCAAGCAGCAGGATGCCGATCAGGAAGGACGATGGAATGGCCAATCCGATCAACAGCGAGGCGCGGCCGGACAGCGCGTAGAGAATGACGATGAACACCAGGATGACGGCGATCATGACGTGGTTCTGCAGGTCGCCGAGCAGCTGGTTGACGAAGACCGACTTGTCCTGCGTGTAGGTGACGTGCATGCCTTCCGGCATCGACTTGATGAAGGTATCCGACACCGCTCGGACATTGGTCAGCGTGTCGATGAGGTTGGCGCCGATGCGCTTCTTCACCTCGATGGCGATGGCCGGCTTGCCGTCGAGCCGGGTCACCGTCTCGGCATCCTTGAAGGTGGAGCGGATGGTGGCGATATCCCTGGCCCGGACGACCGCGTCAGGCGTGGCGACCACCGGCAGATTGGCAACGTCCTCAGGCTTTTCGATCAGCGACGGCACCTTGACGGCGTATTTGCCTTCCGAGCCTTCGATGTTGCCGGCGGCAACCAGGCTGTTGGAGGCAGCGACGCCTTGCACGACCTGGTCGAGCTGCAGCCCATAGGATGACAATTTCATCGGATCGACGACAACTTCGACGAGATCGTCGCGCGCACCCTGCAGCGAGCCTTCGAGCACGCCGGGCACCTCCTCGATGCGGTCGCGCAATTCACGCGCCGCCGCCGTCAGCACCCGCTCCGGCACTTCGCCTGACAGCGTCACCACCAGCACCGGGAATTCGGAAACGTTGACCTCGGTGACCGTCGGCTCCTCGGCCGCTTGCGGCAGGTCGGCCTTGCCGTCCTGCACCTTGCTGCGCGTATCCTGCAGCGCCGTCGCCAGGTTCGTTTGCGGCTGGAACTCGACCAGCACATAACCGCCGCCCTGGAAGGCGGCGGAACGCATCTCCTTGAGCCCCTTCAGGCTCTTCAGCTTGCTTTCCATCGGCCGCAGCAGCAGGCGCTCCGAATCCTCCGGCGAGATGCCCTGATAGATCAGGCTGACATACATCATCGGGATCGGAACGTCGGGCTCCGCTTCCTTCGGCGTCGACTGATAGGCGACCCAGCCGGCGAGCAGGAGGAAGACCAGGACCGAAATGGTCAGCCGGGCGTTGTGGATTGCGAGTCTTACGATATCCATGACTTAGGCCTGCTGTTGCTTTCGGGGGCTGCGCGGCAGCGTGTCGTCGCCGGGGGTGGAACCCCGGCTGACCGAACTATTGCGTGCCGGCTGTCGCCTCGCCGATCAGCTTGTTGATTGTCGCCTGGTCGGCCTCGACCGGTTTGACCAAATCGCCTTCCTTCACCAGCTCCTGGCCGGCAACGATGATGCGCGCATCATCGGGAATGCCGCCGAGCACCAGCCCGTTCGGCGTGTCGTCGACGAGATCGATCGGGAAGAACGCGACCTTGCTGTCCTTGCCGACGGCGCGGATACCGAGATCGCCCTTGTCGCCGAGCGTCACCACCGAGCGCGGCAGCATGATCGCGTCGGTCGGCTGCGCGCTGAGCGCAATCTCCGCCGTCATGCCGGCCGGGATGCTGCCGTCCGCATTGGGGATCGCCACCTCGACGCGGAAGGTGCGGGTCTGCGAGGAGGCATCGCGGCTGATGTAGCGCACTGTGCCGGTGACCTTCTGGTCGTTGACCAGGCGCACATTGGCCTCGTCGCCGATCTTGATGTAGCGCAGGTCGCGCTCGCTGACCTCGCCACGGGCGATGACCGGATCGAGCTTGAGAATGGTCGCCACCTCGCCGCCCGCCATCACAGAACTGCCAACTTCCACCGGCACCCGGTCGATGATGCCATCGAAAGGCGCCTTCACCTCATTGCGACCAAGCTCGGCTTGCATGGCTTCCAGCACCGATTGTGCCAACGTCAGGCTGGAGCGGGCGTTATCGAGCTGCAGCTTGGGCAGATTTCCGGTCTTGGCCAATCGTTCGGCAGCAGCAAGCTCCGCCTGGCGTTGGGCAAGAAGCTGCCTGGCATTGCTGACGGCCGAAAGTTTTTCCTCGGTGGCAAGCATCAGCACGAGGTCGCCGGTCTTGACGTGATCGCCCTGCTTGACCGGCAGTTTGTCGATGATGCCGGCCACCCGCGTCGCCAGCACCGCGCGCTTGTCGGCCTCGGTCAATCCGGAAATGCGGATGGCGCGCGCATAGGTTTTGCGCGGCGGCGTCACCACCGCGACGGTGCGTGGCGCGGCCTTGGGCTGTTCGGCCTCGACGGCCTTCGGCTTGTCGGTGCCCGCCGCCTTGGGCTGATCCGCTTCGCCGGCCTTGGGCTTGTTGTCGGAGGCAGCGCTGCCGACGGACGAGAACGCGCCCGTTCCCATCCAGGCTGCGAATCCGATAAGCACGACAATTGCTGCAAGCTTGTGAAACCTGATTTTCGGCATGTCGTTTTTTCCACTGCGGGTCGGGCCAGGCCGCGTCTTCGAAACGCGGGCGCGTCGCCGATATGGGTGCGCGCAGGGCCATGTTCAATTTGCCGTGAACGGCGAAGCGCGCTTCTACCTCAAGTTTGCATTGCAAAACAGTCAGAAAGTTTGATGGATCATTGCGCCACTGGACAGAGTATGCCCGCCATTCTCCAGCTCTTGGCCGCCCGGCCGCCCGCCTTCACTGGGTCGGGAAGTTCTTTGGCAGCAGGTGTCAGGATGATGCGAAACCTCTCAAGCATTCGACCAAACAGAGGGCAAATCTATCAAGTGATGAGCTTCAACAGGCGGAAAAGCCGCTCGAATGTTTTGCCGTAGGGTGGGCGCAGAAGGGCGCCCGCGCTCAATTTGGACTGGAGGAAAATCGGCTTTTCCTTGCTGAAGGTCCGAAAACCCCATTCGCCGTGATAGGCGCCCATGCCGCTGGCGCCGACGCCGCCGAATGGCTGGCGTTCCTGAACCAGATGCAGCATGCAGTCATTGACCGTGACGCCGCCGGCAATCGTTTCCTGCATCACCCGTTGGCGATTGCCGCTGTCGCGGCCGAACCAGTAGAGCGCCAGCGGACGCTCCGCCCGGTTCACATGCTCGATGGCGTCGTCGACCTTGGCGTATTCGATGATCGGCAGCACCGGCCCGAAAATCTCTTCGCGCATCAGCCGCAGATCCTCGCTTGCGTTCCTGACCAGCGTAGGCAGCATCTTGCGATCCGTATCGCCGAGTCTTTCGCCTGCCGGATTGATCTCGATGACTTCGGCACCACTCTCACGAGCTTCGGCGACCATGTCGCTGAGCCGCTGATGGTGCCGCTCGCTGACGATGGCCGTATAGTCGGGATTGTTGCGTAGGCTCGGATAGAGCCGCGCCACCGCGGCCGCAAACTTCGTGGCAATCATCTCCGACTGCCCTTGCGGAACCAGAAGATAGTCCGGAGCGATGCAGGTCTGGCCTGCGTTCAAAAGCTTGCTGTAGGCGACGCTGGACACGGCTGCGTCGAGGTCGCATGAGGCATCGAAGATGGCGGGCGACTTGCCACCAAGTTCGAGCGTCACTGGCGTGAGGTTCGCTGCCGCGGCCATCGCGACCTGGCGGCCGACCGCCGTCGAACCGGTGAACAGCAAATGATCGAAGGGTATTGACACGAAGGCTTTTCCGACCTCGGCGTCGCCGACAACGACACTCATCTCGTCAGGGGCAAAATGTTCGCCGACCAGATGTTCGAGCAATTCGGAAAATTTCGGCGTCAGTTCGGAGGGCTTGATCAGAACGCGGTTGCCGGCCGCCAGCGCGGCCGTGGCCGGCGCGATGGCAAGCTGGAACGGATAGTTCCAGGGCGAAACGATGCCGACCACGCCGACCGGCTGCGGCAGAAGTCGATTGCGCCCCGGCAGGAACGGCAGGCTGGTGGCGACGCGGCGCTCCCGCATCCATCCGCGCAAATGCGCCAGCGCATGCCTTATCCCGGCGCCGACGACGAACAGTTCGGCAAGACGCGTCTCATGGGCCGACCGGCCGCTGAAATCAGCGTCGATGGCGGAGCAGATCTCGGCCTCATGCTGCTCGGTGAGCGCCAGCAGACGCCTGAGACGATCCTTGCGGACATCAAGGCTCGGGAAAGGCTCTTTCTCGAATGCCCGGCGCTGCGACTCGAACCGTGCGCCAAGGGCATCCTGTCTGGTCTGCAACATCGCAACCTCCCGTTTACGTCTAGGTAAGGTTACATCGCAGCAGTGGCCGAATCCAGCACTTCCCTGGTTCCGTTAGGGAAGAACATCTCTCTGTTCTCGCCGCGAGGCGAGAGGGTGAATTGAAGACCGCGTGCTCAGGCCTGACGGCGTGCCTGCTCGGGCTTCTTGCGCGCCGCCAAAAACTCCTTGACCCGCCGGCCGGGCGCCGGCCCGCGCACCGGCTTGAAGCCGTCGTCGAGCTCGCCGGAGAGGTCGAGCGTCGGCCGCTTGCCGACGGCGTCGTAATTCTCCTCCAGCCAGTCGCTGGCCGCGGTGCGGCCGAGATCGCGCAGATAGGCGAGGAATGCCCATTCGGCATTGACCTTGGACGACGCCGACAGGTCCTTGAACGCCTCGTCGGCGTCGATGCGGTGCATGCGGATGTCGCGGTATTCGCCATGCGGCAGCCGGCCGGCGGCGATCAGTTCCTTGACGAAGGCAATCGAGCGGAATTCGTTCAGCAGCCCGGCATTGAAGGTGATTTCGTCGATGCGGTTCTGGATTTCGTTGGCGCTCTTCGGCGTCCCTTCGCGCACCACCGGATTGATCTGCACCAGGAGCACGTCCTCGGTCGCCGCCGTCTTGAAGAACGGGAACAGCGCCGGATTGCCGCCATAGCCGCCATCCCAATAGGGCACGCCCTTGATCTCGACGGCGCGGAACAATTGCGGCAGGCAGGCCGAGGCCATCACCGTGTCGAGCTCGATCTCGCCGTCGGAAAAGACGCGCAACTGCCCGGTCTCGACATTGGTCGCCGAGATGAACAGCTCCATCGACTGGCAGGCATGCACGTTCTTGAAATCTATCTCCTGTTCGACCACGTCGCGCAGCGGATTGAGCCCGAGCGGGTTGGCGACATAGGGCGAAAACACCCGCGACATGGTGTCGAAGAAGAAATAGCCCGGCGTGTTCTCGATCGACCAGTTGCCCCAGGCGACATCCCACGGCATGCGCTGCACCGGGCTGAAGCGGCCCTTCGCCGCCACTGCGCGCCAGAAATCGTCGAGCTTCTGTCGCGCACCCTCGACACCGCCGCGCACGAAGCCATCGGCCAGCGCCACCGCGTTCATGGCCCCGGCGCTGGTGCCGGAAACGGCTGCTATCTCCAGCCGCCCATCCTCCAGCAGCCGGTCGAGCACGCCCCAGGAAAAGGCGCCATGCGAGCCGCCGCCCTGGAGCGCGATGTTGATCTTCTTTTTTTCCTCCGCCTTGCCGTTCGTCGTCATGGCGTTCCTGTCGGTTTGGATGCCGCGTGCCTCATCCTGCCCGGGAATCGGAACAGTTCGGCTGCGGCGGACCTATGTTGCAGTGCAGCATATAAGTCCTGACCAAGGCAAGAACACGAACACGGTCGCGTGATCACATGAAATTTCGGTCATCGAGAACAACCTCTCCGAATTGAAGCGGAGAGGGCTGTGTTGATCGAAACAGGTTGGAAGACTCAGGCCACCAGATCCGGCACCGGGCCAACATAGCGCGACAGCGGTCGGATCAGCCGCCCGGTCGTCTGCTGCTCGCGCGCATGGGCGACCCAGCCGGCGACGCGCCCGGCAGCAAACACGTTGCTGAATGCCTCGGCAGGAAAACCCGCCGCCTCCAGCAAGAGCGCGGTGTAGAACTCGACATTGGTCTGGATCGAGCGCGACGGCTTGGCCTGCCGCAGCACCTCGAGCGCCGTCTGCTCCACTTTTTCGGCAAAGGCCAGCCGGCGGCCGGTTGCGCCCGCACCACCGAGTTGCCGCACCACCGCCTTCAGCACGTCGGCGCGTGGGTCGCGCACCCGGTAGATGCGATGGCCGAAGCCCATGATGCGCTCGCCGCGCGCGATTTTCGCGCGCAGCCAGCCGGCAGCATTGCCGTCTGCCTCGATCGCGTCGAGCATCTCGATCACCGGACCGGGGGCGCCACCATGCAGTGGCCCCTTGAGCGCGCCGAGACCGGCCAGGATGGCCGAGGTCAGGCCGGCCTGCGTCGAGGCGACCACACGCGTCGCGAAAGTCGATGCGTTGAGGCCGTGGTCGCAGACGGTGACGAGATAGGTGTCGAGGGCCGTGGCCAAGGCAGGCGATGTGTCGGTACCGCTCAGCATCCGTAGCATGTCGGCGGCATGGTCCGCCTGCGGGTTCGGCACGATCGCCGGACTTCCGCGCTTGCCGCGCAGCAAGGCCGGCGTCAGCACCGCCGGCGCCGCGATCAACAGCAAGGCGTCCGTCAGCGTATCGCCGTCCGGCAGCAAGGCGATGCCCGCGCGCATGCCGCTGTAGACATCGAGCGGCACCAGGGCCGGAAGCATCGGCTGCAACCGCTCGAACACTTCGACGCGCGCCCGGCCGATGGCCTGCGCCAGCTTGGCATCATCGGGGAGATCGTCGAAGAAGCCGTCCAGCAGCAGGCGAACCACTTGCGGATAGCGCCAGCGACCGGCCAGCTCCGGCAGCGAATGGCCTCTTATGGTGAGGCGGCCGCCAAGGCCGTCGACATCGGAAAGCACGGTTTCCGCCGCAACCACGTCATCGAGCCCGTTCGCCATGTCTCATCTCCTTGCAGCATTTCTCATCAAGAGATAAGGGTTGGCCAACATGTGAATCAATCTTGATCAATATAATCAATATCAGAGCCCATCATGTCCGAATGGCTATCACGGCAAGAGGCGCTGGAAAGGCTCAACGTCCGGCCGCAGACGCTCTACGCCTATGTCAGCCGTGGCCGCATCGGCATGCGGCCGCATGAGACCGATCCGCGCCGCAGCCAGTACCGCGCCGACGACATTGCAGCCCTGGCCACACGCCGCGCGCGCGGACGCAGCCCCTCGGCCATTGCCGAGAGCGCAATTGCTTGGGGCGAGCCGTCGATCGCGACGGCAATTTCGACCGTTCTGCACGGTCGCCTCATCTATCGCGGTCAGGAGGCCGTTGCGCTCGCCAAATCGGCGACGCTGGAAGAAACCGCCGCCGTGCTCTGGGCTTCGACCGAACCAGTGGCTTTCAAGGCACCGTCGTCTGAGCCGCCTCATCCAGCCGGTCGCGCGTCGGCCTTTGCGCAGCTTGCCATGCTTGCCAGCCAGGGAAGACCTTCGCTGGGACGCAGCGCCGCCTCGCTGTGCACTGAGGCCGCGCAAACAATAGGATCGCTGGCGCGGTCGCTGGGCGCCGCGGCCGGCACGGCGCCTGTGCATCGGCGTCTGGCGCACGGCTGGTCCGTGAATGAAGCCGGCGCGGAAGCGATCCGCTGCGCCCTCGTCCTGCTCGCCGATCATGAACTCAACGCATCGACCTTCACCACCCGTGTTGCGGCCTCGACCGGGGCCTCGACCGCCGCATGCCTGCTGGCGGGCTTGGCGACGCTAACCGGCCCGCGTCACGGCGGCGCCGGCGAAGCGGTGATGCAACTGGCGGAGGATGCGGCAACGCACGGCGCCGATGCGGCGATCCGGCGCTGGCTTGGCCATGACCGGCCCTTGCCGGCGTTCGGCCATCCGCTCTATCCCGATGGCGATCCTCGTGCCACCGCACTTTTGGCAGTCATCCCTGTCGACGAAACGCTGCAACAGCTCGAGAAAGCCGCTATTGCCGCGACCGGCACACACCCCAACGTCGACTTTGCCCTGGCCGCGCTGACACGCAGTTTTGGCTTGCCGCGCGATGCGCCGTTCCAGCTGTTTGCGCTTGGACGCAGCATCGGCTGGGCCGCGCATATGGTCGAACAGATCATGAGCGGCAGCATCATCAGGCCGCGCGGCCGCTATGAGGGGTCCGTGACGAAATTCTAGATCGATCTGGCGCTCACGACATGGTGTCGAGCTTGCGCTGCATGGCGGCGATCTGTTCCTTCAGCTCCTGAAGGTCGTCCGGCTTCTCCGGCGCTTCCTTCCTGGTCGGCTCGGCCGGAGCAGCAGGAGCAGGCCCGTTCGCACCGGCTGACGGGAATGGCGTGAACAGGCGCATCGCGTTCTGGAACATCTCCATGTTGCGGCGCGTCTGCTCCTCCAGCGCCTTGATCGGCGTGGCCATCTTCATCACGTCGATCGGCGACTTGCCGAAGGCGCCCTTCATCTGCTCGCGGAACCGTTCCTGCTCTTTGGAGAAGGCGATCATCGATTGTTCGAGGAAGCTCGGCACGATCATCTGCATCTGGTCGCCGTAGAAGGCGATCAGCTGGCGCAGGAACGGGATCGGCAGCATGTTCTGCCCGTCCTTGTTCTCCAGCTCGAAGATGATCTGTGTCAGCACCGGGTGCGTGATGTCGTCACCGGTCTTGGCGTCCTGGACGGTGAATTCCTCGCCCTTCTTGACCATATCGGCCAGGTCCTCGAGCGTCACATAGGTGCTGGTGCCGGTGTTGTAGAGCCGGCGATTGGCATATTTCTTGATAATGATCGGATCGTCTTTCGCGGCCATCAGTATCCTCCCCGGACACCGGCGCATGTGAGTAAGCAGCCGGTAACGATTGCGCCCTTGCGAGGATATGCGCAAAAGCGTCACAATTCCAAGCGGTTTGTGCAGTGCGGCATCAATTAATGCTGCATGGCAGGCAAAATATGCTGCGCAGCGAAAGGCGTGGCGGTTGCGCTGGCCGCAGGCAGCCTGCTTGCCGCGCATGGCTGGCATGCCTATTTCCGGTTTGACTTGGGTCATGGAACGGGCAAGAAAAGTCCCTAACGATACCCAAAAACACGTCACCTCGAAGTCTGGAGAAGAAAATGTCCAATGCCATCGTTGTCGCCGGCGCGGCACGCACGTCTGTTGGCTCCTTCAACGGCGCCTTCGCCGCCACTCCGGCGCACGAACTCGGCGCCGTCGTCATCCGGGAGTTGCTGTCACGTACCGGTGTCGAGCCGGGCGAGGTCGACGAGGTCATCCTCGGTCAGGTGCTGACCGCCGCCCAAGGCCAGAACCCCGCCCGCCAGGCCTCGATCAACGCCGGCCTGCCCAAGGAGACCACTGCCTGGGGTCTCAACCAGGTTTGCGGCTCGGGCCTGCGCGCCATCGCGCTCGGCATGCAGCAGATCGCCGCCGGCGATGCCAAGGTGATCGTCGCCGGCGGACAGGAATCGATGTCGCTATCGGCGCATGCCCAGCATCTGCGCGCCGGCGTCAAGATGGGCGACTACAAGATGATCGACACCATGATCAAGGACGGGCTGTGGGATGCCTTCAACGGCTACCACATGGGCAACACTGCCGAGAACGTCGCGCGCCAGTTCCAGATCACCCGCGACGACCAGGACCAGTTCGCGCTGGCCTCGCAGAACAAGGCCGAGGCCGCTCAGAAGGCCGGCAAGTTCAAGGACGAGATCGTCGCCTTCACCATCAAGGGCAAGAAGGGCGACACCATCGTCGACCAAGACGAGTACATCCGCCACGGCGCCACCATCGACGCCATGACCAAGCTGAAGCCGGCCTTCGACAAGGACGGCACCGTGACCGCCGCCAACGCCTCCGGCATCAATGACGGCGCGGCCGGGGCGCTGCTGATGAGCGAAGCGGAGGCCGCCAGGCGCGGCATCACCCCGTTGGCGCGCATCGTGTCCTGGGCCACCGCCGGCGTCGATCCGCAGATCATGGGCACCGGGCCCATTCCCGCCTCGCGCAAGGCGCTGGCCAAGGCCGGCTGGTCGGTCGGCGACCTCGACCTGGTCGAGGCCAACGAGGCCTTCGCCGCGCAGGCCTGCGCCGTCAACAAGGACATGGGCTGGGATCCCTCGATCGTCAACGTCAATGGCGGGGCTATCGCCATCGGCCATCCGATCGGCGCTTCGGGTGCCCGCATCTTCAACACGCTGGTTTTCGAAATGCGCCGCCGCGGTGCGAAGAAAGGCCTCGCCACGCTCTGCATCGGCGGCGGCATGGGCGTCGCCATGTGCATCGAAGCGCTCTGAGAAAAGAGTGAAAAGGTGATTGGCAAGTGGTGAATGGCCGACAGCCGACCGTCTTCGACCATTCACCATTCACTATTGACCATTCACCAGAAACTTTAGGGAGGAGGAACGCATGAGCAAGATAGCAATCGTCACGGGCGGGTCGCGCGGCATCGGTGCCGCGGTATCGGTCGCACTGAAGAACGCCGGCTATTCGGTTGCCGCGAACTACGCCGGCAATGACGAGGCGGCGACGAAGTTCACTGCCGAAACCGGCATCAAGACCTACAAATGGTCGGTCGCAGACTATGACGCCTGCGCCGCCGGCATCAAGCAGGTAGAGGCCGATCTCGGCCCGGTTTCCGTGCTCGTCAACAATGCCGGCATCACGCGCGACGGCATGTTCCACAAGATGACGCGCGAGCAGTGGAAGGAAGTCATCGACACCAACCTTTCCGGTGTCTTCAACATGACGCATCCTTTGTGGGGCGGCATGCGCGACCGCAAGTTCGGCCGCGTCATCACCATTTCCTCTATCAACGGCCAGAAGGGCCAGGCCGGCCAGGTCAACTATTCCGCCGCCAAGGCCGGCGACATCGGCTTCTCGAAGGCGCTCGCCCAGGAAGGCGCCCGCGCCGGCATCACCGTCAACATCATCTGCCCGGGCTACATCGCCACCGAGATGGTCAAGGCGATCGACGAGAAGGTTCTCAACGAACGCATCATCCCGCAGATCCCGGTCGGTCGCCTTGGCGAGCCGGAAGAGATCGCGCGCTGCGTCGTCTTCCTGGCTTCCGATGAAGCCGGCTTCATCACCGGCTCGACCATCTCCGCCAATGGCGGACAGTATTTCGCCTGAGGTTTCGAGTCCGTCCGGCGACAACTGATGTACCGGCCCAACGGCCGGTACAGACCGACGCGCCCACGATCGAGGCTTGTTGCCGTGACAATCGCAGTTGTCAGGCGGCAAGCTTCAGCGCTGGTTTGGCTGCGGGCTTGCTGGGGGCAATTGAACCCGGCACACGCGAAGGTGCCGGCAGCCGGGCCAGCGGCGCGCGGCTGAGGCCCGACAATTTCAAGGCCATGCGACGCTTCAGCAATGGATTGAGGTTCATCAGCGAGAGCAGCAGATTGCGGACGAACCGCTTCACCGGATTGCGGGTAAGCGCCATGTGGGTCATCCTGCCTGCCAGCTCAAGCACCTCCTGGGCCGCCGGGCGCCGCAGCGTTTCGTAGAGGTCGAGCTCGGCTTCCACGCGCACGCCGTTCACCACATCGCCGAGCAATTCGCCAAGCACGACCGCGTCGATAATGCCGGTGTTCATGCCCTGTCCCCCTGCCGGGCTGTGCACGTGCGCGGCATCGCCCATGAGGAACAACCGGTCCTTGCGATACGACCGGACCAGGCGGTGATGCACGCGAAACCGCGAACTCCACGCCAGGTCGAGCACCCGCGCGCGCCGGCTGGTGGGCCCACGGCTGTCGAGCAGCGCCTGGATGTCGGCAATCCCTGGCTTTTCCGGCGCGTCATCCATTGTTGCAACGATGCGGTACGACCCGTCCGGAAGCGGCGCCACCACCACCAGCCCGGCCTGCGCAAAGAACAGCGACACTTCCTTCGGCCCGACCGGCCAGTCGAGGCGGACGTCGGCAAGCACGAACGACCCGTCATAGGCAGCGCCGTCGAACTCGATGCCGGTCGCGCTGCGCACCAGGCTGTTCATACCATCGGCGCCGACCACGTAGCGCGCCGATATCAGCGTCTCGCGGCCGTCCTCGGCCACCGTCACACGGGCGCCGTCAGCATCCTGAACAACCGCCTTGGCCTCGACTTCGCGATGAATGACGCTGCCCAGGGCAGCGATCCGCTCGGCGAACACCTGCTCGGTCAGGTTCTGAGGCAGCATCAACAGATAGGGATGCCTTGATGGAAGCTTGCCGAAATCGAGATTGAGCAGCGCCCGGTTGCGGTCGCGGATGGCGAAATTTTGCAGCTTCAGGGCAAGTTCGTCCAGCCGCTCGGTGACACCGAGAGGCTGCAGCGCTTCCAGCGTCTGCGCATGGATGACGCCGGCGCGCGAAGTCTGAAGGCCCTGCGCCAGCTTGTCGATCAGCACGTGATCGACACCGGCCTGGTGCAGCATGATGGACAGCGCCATGCCGGTCGGGCCGGCGCCGATGATCAGGACTTCTGTTGTATCGGGCAACATTTTCTCTCTCCGTTTATCAACAAGTGTTGACTTTCTAATCGACGCCATTGCATTTGTCAACAGGTGTTGGCATATGAATTTTCATGACTCAGAATCAGGCGAAGAAAATCAGCAAGTCGGACCGCACGCGGGCCCATATCCTCGAGGCCGCACGGCTATTGTTCGCCGAGCGCGGCTATGACGGCGCCTCCATCCGCGATGTCGCGGCGCATGCCTCGATCGATCCGGCCATGGTGATCCGCTATTTCCGCAGCAAGGACGAACTGTTCGCCAGGGCGGCGATCGTCGACCTGCATCTGCCGGAGCTGCGGATGATTGACCGAGCCGCCATCGGCGAAACACTGATCAGGCGCTTTCTCGAAATCTGGGAAGGTCCGGCCAGCGGTCCCGGCATGACAATTCTGCTGCGTTCGGCGATGTCCAACGACTATGCTGCCGAAAAGCTGCGCGAGGTGTTTGCCAGCCAGGTGAGGCCAGTGGTTGCGGCGGTCGGCGACCCCGCCGATGCGGGTCGACGAGCCGGTCTCGTCTCAAGCCAGCTGCTGGGTTTGGCGATGTGCCGATACCTGCTGCGGCTTCCTCCGGTCGTCGCCCTCTCCCACGACGAGATCATCCGGAATGTCGGCCCTGCCTTGCAGCGCTATGTGACGGAAGAGGATCTGTCCTGAAGCAGCCGTTTTGGCATTGCTGGCCGAGCCTGGTCGTGGTGCTATGATCGGGCCGACCGGTGCACCCAACACCGATCTGTGCCGGAGCGGCACGCAAAAGTTAACGGCACGGCCGCTGGCTGTGCACAACGCCTCTGACAAGCTGTGACTTCTCGGTGGATAACCTGTTCACAACACAAGCTGTTGGGGTGAACAAACCGGGAAAATCCCGACATCGCTGATTCGTCGCCGATTCGTTCCGGCTTTGGCCGAAACGTTAACGGCGAGGCCCGAAAATCGCGGCCAAACGTTTAAGGTCCGTTAGGAAAAGTCAAGGATTTCATAATGTTGACCGAGGTCGACCTGGGTGCGGCGATCGTTCCCCGGCAAAGGTTAACAGCGTTGTTCTCGTTGCATAAATCGGGCCAGTTTAGCGATTCAGCATGTGGTGAGACTCGCCACCCAAAAATCCACATATAGCCGTGAACAAAACCTGAATCAGCCAGAGTCAGTGATTCGTCGCCGATTCGTTCCAGACTCGTTCCAACTCTTAACCGAGACCGGATTTCGCGCGAGCCGGACGGCTCTTCGCCCCATCTGCGGAACATTCCGCTTTCGCTCCGCGCCTGAAATCCTTATGTGTCGGCTGTCACACGCGCCAGCACTGGCGTGCTCCCCGGCAACGAGCGGCAGAAGCGTTATTTCCGAGCCGATGAACATCCAACCGAAACACTCCCAGCCGCTGATCCTTTCGGGCCGCGACGTGACGGCCGTGCTCGGCCCGACCAACACCGGCAAGACCCATCTCGCCATCGAACGCATGGTGGCGCATGAAAGCGGAGTCATCGGCCTGCCGCTCAGGCTGCTGGCGCGCGAAGTCTACACGCGCGTCTGCGAAAAGGTCGGCGCTCACAAGGTGGCGCTCATCACCGGCGAGGAGAAGATCCAGCCGGTTGGCGCCAGATATTCGGTCTGCACCGTCGAAGCCATGCCGCGCGAGACCGACGCCGCCTTCGTCGCCATCGACGAGGTCCAGCTCGCCGGCGATCTCGAGCGCGGCCACATCTTCACCGACCGCATCCTGCATCTGCGCGGCCGCCAGGAAACGCTGCTCTTGGGCGCGGCCACCATGCACGGCATCCTGCAGCGCCTGCTGAAGGGCGTCTCGGTGGTGACGCGGCCTCGGCTGTCGCATCTGGCCTATGCCGGCTCGAAGAAGCTGACCCGTCTGCCCAGGCGCACGGCGATCGTCGCGTTCTCGGCGGATGAGGTCTATGCCATCGCCGAATTGATCCGTCGCCAGCAGGGCGGTGCCGCCGTCGTACTCGGCGCGCTCTCGCCGCGCACCCGCAACGCCCAGGTGGCGCTGTTCCAGTCCGGTGATGTCGATTACCTCGTCGCCACCGACGCCATCGGCATGGGCCTCAACCTCGACCTCGACCATGTCGCCTTCGCCCAGAACCGCAAGTTCGACGGCTATCAGTTTCGCGACCTCACATCCGCCGAACTCGGCCAGATTGCCGGCCGCGCCGGCCGCCATCTGCGCGACGGCACGTTCGGCGTCACCGGCCAGGTCGACCCGCTGGATGAAGAACTGGTCAAGAAAATCGAAGGCCACGATTTCGACCCGGTGAAGGTGCTGCAATGGCGCACCGCCGATTTCGATTTCGCCAGCCTCGATGCGCTGAAGCGCTCGATCGAGACCAACGCGCCGGTCGAGGGCCTGACGCGGGCGCTGCCGGCGGTCGACGCGCAGGCGCTCGAGCACCTGTCGCGCGACGAGGACATCCGCGCTCTGGCAACCGACACCAGACGGGTGGCGCTGCTGTGGGAAGCCTGCGCGCTCCCCGACTACAGGAAGATCGCGCCGGCCCAGCATTCCGACCTCATCGCCTCGATATATATGGACCTCGCCCGGCATGGTCATGTCGACGAGAGCTACATGGCCGAACAGGTGCGGCGCGCCGACACGACGGACGGCGACATCGACACGCTGTCGCACCGGATCGCCCAGATCCGCACATGGACTTTCGTTTCCAATCGGCCCGGCTGGCTGGCCGATCAGGCACACTGGCAGGAAAAGACGCGCGAAATCGAAGACAGATTGTCGGATGCGCTGCATGAGCGGTTGACGAAACGCTTCGTAGACCGCAGGACTTCCGTCCTCATGCGGCGCCTTAGAGAAAATACCATGCCTGAAGCCGAAATTAGCCCTACCGGAACCGTCCTTGTCGAAGGCCATCATGTCGGCGAGTTGCAAGGGTTCCGCTTCACCGCCGACCAGAGCGCCGGTGGCGAGGATGCCAAGGCCGTGCGCACGGCGGCACAGAAGGCTTTAGCTACCGAATTCGAGGCGCGCGCCGAACGCTTCGGCGCCTGCGCCAATGGCGACATCGCGCTCGGCTCCGACGGCACACTGCGCTGGATCGGCGCGCCGGTCGGCACGCTGGTCGCCGGCGACGAGCCGCTGAAGCCGCGCCTTGTCCTGTTGGCCGACGAGCAGCTTACCGGTCCCGCCCGCGACAAGGTCGCGGCGCGCGCCGAGCGCTTCGTCAACTTCCAGGTCGAATCCCTGCTGAAGCCGCTGGTCGACTTGAAGAACGCCGACCAGATCACCGGCATCGGCCGCGGCATCGCCTTCCAGCTGGTCGAGAATTTCGGCCTCATCAACCGCCGCGACATCGCCGAAGAGATGAAGTCGCTCGATCAGGAAGGCCGCGCCGCATTGCGCCGGCTGGGCGTGCGTTTCGGCGCCTACCATGTCTTCGTGCCGGCGCTGGTCAAGCCGGCGCCTGCCGGACTGGTGACATTGCTTTGGGCATTGAAGAATGACGGCAAGGACAAGCCGGGTTTTGGCGACGTGGTTCACGCCCTGGCGTCGGGCCGCACCTCGGTGGTCATCGATCCGACCTTCGACAAATCCTTCTACAAACTCGCCGGCTACCGCAATCTCGGCCGCCGCGCGGTCCGCGTCGACATCCTCGAGCGGCTGGCCGACCTGATCCGTCCGGCGACCAACTGGAAGCCGGGCCTCGGACAGCGCCCCGATGGCGCCTATGACGGCAACGCCTTCATGGTGACGCCGCCGATGATGTCGATCCTCGGCGCCACCGCCGACGACATGGAAGAGATCCTCAAGGGTCTCGGCTACCGCGCCGAACCGAAGCCTGCCGCCGAAGTCAAGGCGCGGCTCGAAGCGCAGGACAATGCCGCGCGCGAGGCAGCCGCAGCCAAACTGGCAGCGGAAGAGGCGGCGAAGGCCGAGCAGGCTGTGGCGGCGGAAGCCGTTGCCGACACCGTCGCCCAGACCACGGCCGATGGTTCGGAGCCCGATGCGGCTGCCATTGTAGAGGCTACGGCTGAAATTCCTGCGGAGCCCGTCGCTGACGCAGCTGCGGGGGCTGTTGCCGACGCGCAGCCGCAGACGCCCGCAGAGGCCACGGACGACGCGCCGCCAGTAGCCGAAGCCGTTGCTGCAGAAGGGCCCGCCGAAACAGAGGCTGAGCCAGAAGCAAAGCCCGAAGCTGCCGAGGTTGAGACCGCACCGGCAGAGCCGACGGCGGATTCCGAAGCTGTCGAAGTCGATGCCGCATCGGCAGTACCGGTCGCCGAGACTTCATCTACAAGCGAAGACACAACGGCCGCGGAAACCGCCACCGGCGAGCCCGCTCCAGACGCTGAAGAACCAAAACCAATCCTTTTGTGGCGGCAGGGTCGTTTCGAGCAGCGCCCACGTCACCGCCATCACGACAACCGCCGGGACAATCGTCCGCGCAACGGGCAGGCTTCGCAGGGCCGCAGCGATGCGCCGGCAGGCGCTGAAGCCGCCTCCGGCAGCCGGCCGCCTCAGGAGGGTCGCCGCGAACAGCGCGAAGGTGCCGGCAAACCGCGCTTTGATCGCAGCAAGTTCAAGCCGAGGCCGCAGCCTCAGGGCGAGGCCGGAGAACGGCGCGAAGGCAAGCCGCAGGGCGAGCGTCCCGATCGTCGCGAGAGCCGGCCCGATTGGAAGGGCGGCAGGCCGGACGGCAAGGGCAGCGCACAGGGTGGCAAGCCTGCATTCCAGGCAAAGCCGCGCGAGGAGCGTCCGGTGCGTTTCGATCCGGACTCGCCCTTCGCCAAGCTCGCCGCCCTGCGCGACCAACTGAAGAAGTAAGTCAAAGGTCCGATGGTTGCCGAAGGCCGCCAGAGAATCGACAAATGGCTGTTCTTTTCCCGCGCGGTGAAATCGCGCTCGCTGGCGGCGAAGCTAGTGGTCGCCGGACGCGTGCGCATCAATCGCGACAAAGCAGCGCAGGCCTCGGATCTGGTCAAGCCTGGCGACGTCCTGACCATCACGCTGGAGCGCCGCATCTTCGTCTGGAAGGTGGTCGGCGTGGGGGTCCGGCGCGGCCCGGCCGAAGAAGCACGCCTGCTTTACGAAGACATGTCGCCACCGCCAGCACCGAAGGGCGAGGCCGTTCCGGATGCGATTCCGGCGCTGCGCGACGCTGGCAGCGGCAGGCCGACCAAGAAGCAGCGACGGGAAACTGACCGGCTCATCGGCGAGGACTGAAGGCACGACCGACTTTCGTCAGGGTCGCGCTCTGGAATTCCATTCCGGAAGCGCCGACACCGGTGAGAATGGCCGCCCTTGCCAGCGGCAGGCAAAGGCGGTACCTCACCAAAAAAGCCCAACAAAAATGGACGTCCCGGAGCCGACCGATGACCTACGTCGTGACCGACAATTGCATAAAATGCAAATACATGGACTGTATCGAGGTCTGTCCGGTCGACTGTTTTTACGAAGGCGAGAACATGCTCGTCATCCACCCCGACGAGTGCATCGACTGCGGCGTCTGCGAACCGGAGTGCCCGGCCGACGCGATCAAGCCCGATACGGAACCGGGCCTTGAAAAATGGCTGCAGGTCAACACCGAATACGCCGAGAAGTGGCCCAACATCACCGCCAAGAAAGAGCCGCCGGCAGACGCCAAGACCTTCGATGGCGAGGCCGGCAAGTTCGAGAAATATTTCTCCGCCGAGCCCGGCGAAGGCGACTGACGGTCGCGCCGGTTCGACCGGCGTGACGTTGCGTAACGGGCATGAGACACGAACTGCCTTGACAGGCGGTGATGGCCCGTTGCCTTCGCGAATGCAGCAAAACCTTGATTCTTCCGACTTTTTGTGCTACATCAGCCAAACATGCCGGTGACACAACATCGATTTATGGCGAAAGCGCCCCAAATCACTGAAAGGTGAACTTCTCAATCCGGACCAGAGCGATCTGGGGCAGGCGGTCGCGATATTGCGGTTTGCCGGTCCCGGCTTTTCCGGATGGGTTCGTCTGTTGTGCGGCTAACGGTCGGCCACCCCGATCGCGCGAAGTTTCAGCCGGCGCCGCCATGCCGGCGCTACAACAAGGAGTTCAGGGCGTATGGCATCGATCACCCCGCAGAAGAAGTCCACCGCAGCGCGTCACGGTTTCAAGACCGGCGAGTTCATTGTCTATCCGGCGCATGGCGTCGGCCAGATCGTGTCGATCGACGAGCAGGAAGTGGCAGGCCACAAGCTGGAACTCTTCGTCATCGACTTCCAGAAGGACAAGATGCGCCTGAAGGTGCCGGTCGCCAAGGCGACCTCCATCGGTATGCGCAAGCTTTCGGAAGAGGACTATGTCGACCGCGCGCTGAAGGTGGTGCAGGGCCGTGCGCGCATCAAGCGCACCATGTGGTCGCGCCGCGCCCAGGAATATGACGCGAAGATCAACTCGGGCGACCTGATTTCCATCTCGGAAGTGGTGCGCGACCTCTACCGCGCCGACAACCAGCCGGAGCAGTCCTATTCCGAGCGCCAGCTTTACGAGGCGGCACTCGACCGCATGGCGCGCGAGATCGCGGCCGTCAACCGCATGTCGGAGACCGAAGCGGTGCGCCTCATCGAGGTGAACCTCAACAAGGGTCCGAAGCGCGGCGCCAAGGCCGACAACGAGGAAGCCGAGCAGGAAGAAGCTGCCTGAGCTTTTCGCTCTTTGAATCAGGAAAACCCGGCCTCGCGCCGGGTTTTTTATTGGGACTCGCCCGCCTCCTGCTTCAGCGTGGCGATGAAGCGCTTGGTGCGCTGATGCTCCGGGGTAGAAAACACCACGGAAGCCGGACCCTTCTCGACGACGACACCGGCATCGAGAAAGACCACTTCCTGCGCGATCTTGGAAGCGAGCCTGAGGTCGTGCGTCGCCATCACCATCGTCGTGCCTTCGCTTGCGAGCTGACCAAGCACGTCGACCACTTCCTGCGCCAGCTCCGGGTCGAGCGCCGAGGTCGGCTCGTCGCAGAGCAGCACCTTCGGCGACGGCGCCAGCGCCCGCGCGATGGCCACCCGCTGCTGCTGGCCGCCCGACAGCGTCGCCGGCCAGGCATCGGCCTTGTGCGCCATGCCGACCTTCTCGAGCAGGGCCATCGCCCGTTCGCGCGCCCTCTCAACCGGCCATTTCAGCACCGTCACCAGCCCTTCCATGACGTTCTCGATCGCGGTGCGGTGCGGAAACAGCTGGAAGTTCTGGAACACCATGCCGGTCTGCAGCCGCAGGCGCCGGATATCCCGAGTGGCGACCTTGATGCCCGGGCGGAATTCCAGCGTCTCATCGCCGATGCGCACCGTGCCGGAGGTCGGGATCTCCAGCAGGTTGATGCAGCGCAGGAGCGTGCTCTTGCCGCCGCCGGAGGGGCCGACAAGGGCGGTGACGCTGCCCTCCTCGATGGCGACGGTGACGCCCTTCAGCACAAGATTGTCGCCGAAGCGCTTCTCGATATTGGTGAGGCCGATCATGAGCGCGCCTCCAGGAAACCGCCATAGCGGTTGAGCCTGGCTTCCAGCCGCGTCTGCAGCGCCGACAGCACCGAGCTCAGCGCCAGATAGAGCGCCGCCGCCTCGACATAGAGGATCAGCGGCTCATAGGTGGTGGCAACAATGCGCTGCGCCGCCTGGAACATTTCCGGCACCGTGATTGCGGCAGCCAGCGACGTATCCTTGACCAGCGAGATGAAGGTGTTGGACAGCGGCGGCACTGCGACGCGTCCGGCTTGCGGAAGGATCGTGCGCCGCATCGCCTGGCTCCAGCTCATGCCGATCGAATAGGCCGCCTCCCACTGCCCCTTCGGCACCGAACCGATAGCGGCGCGGATGATCTCCGACGTATAGGCGCCGATGTTGAGCGTGAAGCCGATCAGCGCCGCCGGAAAGGCGTCGAGCAATATTCCGACCGACGGCAGGCCGTAGAAGATCAGGAACAGCTGCACCAGAAGCGGCGTGCCGCGGAAAATCCAGACGTAGAAACGGGCCACGGCAACCAACGGCTTCGGGCCAAACAGCCTGATCAGCGCCGTGACCAGTCCGGCGGCGAGGCCGAAGGCAAACGACAGCAGCGTCAGCGGCACGGTGAAGATCAGCGCCGCCCACAACAGCGTCGGCAAGGAGTCCAGCATCAGTTGCAGCCAGTGCGGCACAGAAGGCCTCCTTGCCAGATCATCTACGGTGCATCGCCCGCATCCGTCGAGGCGCGGACACAGGGCCGGATATCATGCGAAAACCGGCGAGCCGGTATCGGCCCGCCCGAGAAGATGCGTTTACTGCGAGACGTCCTGGCCGAAATAGGTGTCGGCGATCTTCTTGTACGTGCCGTCAGCCTTGATGTCGGCCAGCGCCTTGTTGATGGCGGCGACCAGCTCCGGATCGCCCTTGCGTACGATCACGCCGGAATAGTCGGCGTTCTCTTCCTGCGCCGCGATCTTCACATTGGCGTCGGGCTTGTGCTTCTTGAAGTCGAGGAAGGACAGGCTGTCATTGATGGTGGCGTCCGCACGTCCGGTGAGCAGCAGCTGGATCGACTGGTCGAAGCCGTCCGTACCGACGAGCTCGGCGCCGTTGGTCTCGGCGAGCTTGCCGAAGTTCGAGGTCAGCGACTGTGCCGACTTCTTGCCCTTGAGATCGGCGAAGCTCTTGATGTCAGCGTTGTCGCCGCGAACGATCAGCACCGCCTTGGAGGCGATGTAGGGATCGGAGAAGTCGTACTTCGCCTTGCGCGCATCGGTGATGCCAACCTCGTTGATGACGGCGTCATAGCGGTTGGCGTCGAGCCCAGCGATCAGCCCGTCCCACTTGCCTTCGAGGAATTCGACTTTCACGCCGAGCTTGTCGGCGATCGCCTTGGCGATCTCGACGTCGAAGCCGACAAGCGCGCCGGAAGCGTCATGATAGGTGAAGGGCGCGTAGGTGCCTTCCGTGCCGACCTTGAAGACGCCAGCCTGCTTGATCTGGTCGAGATTGGCGCCGGCATGGCCGGCGGTGACCGCCAGAACCTGCAGCGTTCCGGCAACGATGAGCGAAGTGAGCCATTTCATTTTTCTGTGATCCCGTCTTGGCCGGTGGTCGGCGCTTTGTGAAGGGCTGGAAACTGGCAGATGCAGCTCGGCAAAATAAGGAATCGAATTTCAAAGATGGGCCATTCCAGAAATCCCATTCTCAAAATCCGCACCGACGAACGCGGCGCAAACCTTCAGCGTTCCCGCTTCGCTCCACTCCGTTCAATACCGCAGGGTGATCGCGCCGGGAACATTCCTCGGCGTGGCGAGTTTTGCTGTTGTAGGGCGCAGCGCCGACATTTCAACCGAAGCGCCGACAAGATCGCGGTGGCGAGCCCGCCGGCAAGACCCGGAACAGGAGCGCGGCATGATCGAAGACACGGCAGGACGAACCATGGTCCGCGCGGCGATGAAGGCTCCTTATCTCGAGCGCGAGGAGGAGCATCTTCTGGCCTTGCGCTGGAAGGAAGATAACGACCAGCAGGCGCTGCACCGGATCACCGTTGCGCATATGCGGCTGGTCATTTCCATGGCCTCGCGGTTTCGCCACTACGGCCTGCCGCTCGGCGACCTGATCCAGGAGGGTCATGTCGGCCTGCTGGAAGCCGCGGCGCGTTTCGAGCCAGACCGCGAGGTGCGGTTTTCGACCTATGCGACATGGTGGATCCGCGCTTCGATGCAGGACTACATCCTGCGCAACTGGTCGATCGTGCGCGGCGGCACCAGCTCGGCGCAAAAGGCGCTGTTCTTCAACCTGCGGCGCCTGCGCGCCCGGCTGGCGAACGGCGCCGAACCGATCTCCAACGCCTCGCTCTACCGCGAAGTTTCCGTCGCGCTCGGCGTCTCCGAGGCCGACGTGGCAATGATGGATTCCCGCCTCTCGGCTCCCGACTCTTCGCTCAACGCGCCGCTTGCCGACGATGCCGGCACGGCCGAGCGCATGGATTTCCTGATTTCGGACGATCCCTTGCCGGATGAAATCGTCGGCGACACGATCGACATCGAACGCCGCTCGCTTTGGCTCAAGGCAGCGCTCGGCGCGCTCAATGCCCGCGAACTCAGGATCATCGAGCAGCGTCGTCTGACCGACGAGGGCGCAACGCTTGAGTCGCTTGGCGAAGCGCTCGGCATTTCCAAGGAACGCGTCCGCCAGATCGAAGCCCGCGCCATGGAAAAGCTGAAGGTTGCGCTGGTCGAGCAGAACCCGGAGTTCATGGCGACAGCCGCCTGAACCTTGCCGTCCTGAACCTTATCTATCCGTGACGATCTTGACCTTGTCGCCGGTCGAAACGGCGGCACCCGGCGACATCGCGTTGAGCACCCTGAACAGGTCGAGCTTGCGGTCGACGCCGACCATCTGCGCGGCGAGCGAGCCCATGGTCTGCCCCGCCTGCACCGTGACGACGCGGATATGCAGCGGCTTCAGCGCCGCCTTCTCGGCCGCGCTGAGGATGCGGAACGAGCCGCTCACCGAGCGCGCCACCGGATCGAGCGTCGTGCTGGCTGAGGGTGCCGCCGTCAGCAGACGGTAGACTTGGCCGCCGGCGCGGATCACCGCGATGTCGAACTGCCAGCCGTCGGCGCCGGCATGCGCTGTTGCCGCCTCGTTGCCGTTGATGGTTTCCTGCTTCACGCTCGCATCGTCGAGGCCGGCCACCCAGCCGCTGCGGATATAGTCGGTCAGCGGGCGGTTCTTGTCGATCGAAACGCCGTCGAAGCGGATCGCCATGTCGCCCGGGCCGGTCGCCGTCACGGCGGCGGCCGAATTGTCGATGACGAAGCCGTCGGGCACCGTGAACGACACGCCGAGGCCAGGATGCAGGAAGGTCTGGCCGCGCACATAGCCTTCTTCCGGCGTATCGCCGTAAAGCAGGCCGTCTATGCCGGCGAGGAAGGCATCGCGGTCGCGCGTGCCAACGCCCGGCGGGCCGAACTGACGGGCATGCCGCTGTGCCAGGTCGATGCGCTGCGGCGTGTTGGGGTGCGTCGCCAGGAAGTCGAGGCTGGCATCGGTGGCGCCGCTGATCGAGCGGAAATCGGTATAGGCCGACATCGACTGCAGGAAGCGGCCGGCGGCGTAAGGGTCATAACCCGCCTCGCCGACCGACTTGATGCCGATGGCATCGGCCTCGAGTTCCTGGTTGCGCGAGAACTGCGCAAGCCTGAGCTTGCCGCGGATGAGTGCGGCCTTGGCGGTCGGGCTGTCGCCGAGCACATCGGAGACGACCTTGGTCGCCAGCCCTTCCTCGGCCTCCAGCTGCTGCCGCTGCAGGCCGTGATTGGCGGTGACATGGCCCATCTCGTGCGCGATGACGGCGGCAAGCTCGGCCGAATCATTGGCCAGAGCCAGCAGGCCGCGCGTGACGTAGAGATAGCCGCCAGGCAGCGCGAAGGCGTTGACGTTGGGCGAATTGAGGATGGTGATGCGATAGGTCTGGGTCGGGTTGGCAGACACCACGGTCAGGCTGCCGACGACCTTGGCCACCATACGTTCAAGCTTGGGATCGGAATATTCCCCGCCATAGGTGGCGAGGATGCGCGGATGCTGCGCCTTCGCCATCTCGGCGAGCTTGCTGTTAGCGACGACGTTGTCGACGGTGACGGGCCTGTCGGACGGCTGGAAACCGGATTCCTGCACATCCGGCGGCGTGAACATCTGGCAGCTTGCCAGCGCCACGGCCAAGCCGGCCAGCGCAAGGAATCGCGCCAGCGGCTTCATCAACAGTCTGTCCTTGCCGGTCGGCAGATCGGCGTCCCTTCTCTCGTTTGCGGCAAATCACGGCCTATGCCGGACCAGTATGGCCGGACCTAGCCACACTCCTCCGGTCAAGGCAAGCAAACGCCGCATCGTCCAAACCCGGTTTGGCCGTAAATTATGTCCGCTTCCGGGCAATATCTCGTGAACCGGCAGTAATGCACGTCGCCCAAAAGTGTGCTGCGGTTTTGGGGCAACGACATGCACAAACAAGAATCGAAAGCACGTCGCACGATCCCATTCAATCGCGACGCGCTTTTGCCGGTCCCGAACCGATATAGCGCCGGAAGGCTTCCGGTCCAGAGCCATCGAAGAAATCCGCCGCCGGCCCCGCCGCGGCGACCGTGCCATTGTCGAGAAACACCATATCTTGGCCGATGCGGCGCGCATCTTCGGGCTGGTGGGTGACGAACAGAACCGTCATCTTCCGCTCGGCATGGACACTGGCCAAAAGATCCAGCATGTCGTCGCGCAAGGCCGGTCCGAGCGAGGCGAATGGTTCGTCGAGCAGAAGCACCGGCCGGTCGCGCACCAGCACGCGGGCAAGTGCGACGCGCTGCCGCTCGCCACCGGAGAGCTCGCGCGGCAGGCGGTTTTCCTTGCCGGCAAGGCCGACGCGCTGGAGTGCCCCGGCGATCGCCTCGCGGTCGGCGCCGCTTAGGCCGAGCGATGGCGAACGGCCGAGCCCGACATTGCGCTCCACAGAGAGATGGGCAAACAGATTGTTTTCCTGGAACACCATCGACACCGGCCGGGCCGAAGGCGGGGCGGCGCTGACATTCAACTCGACGATCAGCACGCGGCCCGACCCTGGCGCCTCGAAACCGGCCACCAGATTGAGCAAAGTCGATTTTCCGGAGCCGCTTGGCCCCATGATGGCGGTGATCCTGGAAGCGGCAAACTCGACATCGAAGAGAAACGACGCCTCGCCATAGCTGAACGAGACCTTGTCCAGCCGCACCGTTGCCCCGTGTTTCACTTCGGCGCCATCAGGGATGGGCGTCATGCTCGTTCTCCCCGCCCCAGCCGGTCCGCGACAAGCACGAGCGCCAGGCAAACCATGCCTAGCAGCAAGGCCAGCCCGGCGGCGTCCGCGGTCCGGTAACTGCCCATGCGCGCCAGCAATAGATAAGGCAAGGTCTGCACCGAATCGCTGCCGAACAGCGCGATGACGCCGAGGTCACCGAGCGACAAGGCCATGGCGAAGGCGAAGGCTGTGGCCAGAGGCCGCCTGAGCGACGGCCAGTCGACCAGAATGAGCCGGCTCCAGCCTGAGATGCCAAGTTGTGCGCAAAGCCGTTCGTGGCGTTCGCTCGCCGCATCATAGGCGGGGCGCACGGCGCGGATGGCGAAGGGCATTGCCATCACCGCATTGACGGCGACGACCATGACAGGGGCGACGGCAAAGACGTCGCTGACCGTACGCAACAGCAGGAACCAGCCGGCACCGACGACGATGGGCGGCACCACCAGCACAAAGCCGGCACCGGTGTCGGTGGCATGTTCAAGCAGCGTCCGAGGACCGGCGCCGCGCATCAGCGCGAGTGCCCGCCGCGCCATGATGAGCGACAACGACAGCGCCACCGCAAGAACCGCCGAGAGCAAGGCAAGGACGACGCTGGTCAGCGTCGCCTGTCGCACGGCAGCCTCGCCCGCCAGCCGGCCGAGATCGGCGCCAAGCCCGGCTGCCAGCGTCGCTGCCATCGGCCCGGCGACGAACAGCAAAGCCAGACTGATCAAGGCGGCGTTCAACGCCGTCTCGGCCGTGCCGGCGGAAAGATAGCGGCGCGGCGCCACCGGCAGATTGGCATCGCCAACCGTGTTGGCACCGAGCCGCATCAAGGCCAGCACCACGACAAAGGTCAGAGCGATCTGCAGCAGCGTCAGCGTCACCGCTCGGGCCGGATCGAAATCGAAGCGCAGCGCCTGGTAGATGGCGACCTCCAGCGTCGTGGCGGCCGGCCCGCCGCCCAACGTCAGCACGATGGTGAAGGAGGTGATGCAGAGCATGAAGACAAGCCCGGCAATGCCGGGGAGTGCCGCGCGCAGCGCCGGCCATTCGATCAGCCGGAAGGCGGGTCTTGCGCCCATGCCGAGCTGGCTCGCCAGCCGCCATTGGTTGGCCGGCACCGTCCCCAGCGCCTCCAGGAACAGCCTTGTGGCCAAAGGCAGGTTGAAGAAGACATGGGCGACGAGAATGCCTGACAGCCCGTAGATGCCCGGCCAGCTCTCGCCGCCGAGCAAGCCGTCGAAATAGCCGGCATTGCCGTAGAGCGCCAGGATGCCGAGCGCCGCGACGATGGCCGGCAGTGCCAACGGCAAAGCGAAGAGCTGCAAGATCAGGCCGCGGCCGAAAAAGCTCGGATGCCGCGACAGGGCGCGTGCCACGAACAGCGCCGGCACGACGGAGAGCAGCGTCGACAAAATCGCCTGCCAGAGCGTGAAGCGGGCGACACGCAGGAGATAGGGATCGAAGGCTGACGCGGCACCGGACAGGTCGCGCGCGCCTTCGAGGATGAGCCCGGCGAACGCGCCGCCGATCAGCAGCGCGATTGCCGCGAGCGCGACGATGCCGGCGCTGACGCGGAAATCGGTCGAACGCGCCGGTACCATCCCGACCCCTACTTGCTCATCACCGCCAGCCATTCGTCGACCCAGGCCTTGCGGTTGGCAGCAACCTCATCCGGGCTGAACAGCAAGGTTTTGGTCGGCTTGACCAGCCTGTCGAAGGCCGGGTTGAGCGGCTTGTCAGTCTTGCCGGCCGGGAACATCCAGTTGGTCTCGGGAATGACATTCTGGAACTTCGGTCCGGTCATGAAGGCGATGAACTTTTCCGCCAGCGGGTTCTTGGCGCCGGTCGTGGTGATGCCGGCAACCTCGATCTGCAGATACTCGCCTTCCTCGAAGGACGCCGCCTGGTAGCGCTCGGTGTTTTCGGCGACCATGTGGTAGGCCGGCGACGTCGTGTAGGACAGCACCATCGGCGCTTCGCCCTTGGTGAACAGGCCGTATGCCTCGCTCCAGCCCGGCGTCACTGTCAGCACCTTCGACTTGAGCTTGGCCCAGGCCTCCGGCGCCTTGTCGCCATAGACCGACTTGACCCAGAGCAGCAGGCCGAGGCCCGGTGTCGAGGTGCGCGGATCCTGGATGACGATCTTGTCGGTTGCATCGCCTTCGACCAGTTCCTTCAGGCTCTTCGGTGGCGTCTTCATCTTTTCGGTATCGTAGACGACGGCGAAATAGCCATAGTCGAACGGCACGAAGGTGTCGTCGCTCCAGCCGCCCGGCACGTTGACATCGGACACCGCGCCATGCGGCGCGAACAGGCCGGTGGCCTTGGCTTCGGTCGTCAGGTTGGTGTCGAGGCCGAGCACGATGTCGGCCTTGGTCGAGGCCCCTTCGAGCTTGACGCGGTTGAGCAGCGCGACGCCATCGGCGACCGAGACGAAGTCGAGTGTGCAGCCGCATTCGGCCTCGAATTCCTTCTTCACCGCCGGACCCGGACCCCACTCGGCGGTGAAACTCTCATAGGTGTAGACGGTGAGCTTGTCCTGCGCTTGCGCGGGTACAGTAACAGCCAGGGTGATTGCTGAGATCAGTGCGTATAAGAGCGTGCGCATCGGCGCCTCCTTCGTTCGTGTTGAAAGGAATTGAGGCGTCGGGTTGTCCGAAACGTCTAATCCCTCCGCCGGTACAAACCGGATCAGGTTCAGCGGGTTGGCTGGTTTGCCTCTCAGCCGGTCCGCAAAGATCGCGTCCGGCACCCCGTTAGAGCGTTTCGACACATAGGCCCGGCCGATGTGGCGTGCAAGCGGAACTTTGCAGGGCATCCGGTGCATGTTGCCAAAGACGCGACGCACTTAAGGCCCGGCCTTCCGTTTCGTAGGCAGGGCTGGTAAGGGCCACGAGATATGAGCACATTCACCATCCTGCTTGGCGGCGATCTCATCCGCACGCCACTGCTCGACCGCCAGATCGAGGGCACGCGCGTCATCGCCGCCGACGCCGGCATCGGCCATGCCCGCATGCTGGGAGTGATGCCCGAACTCTGGGTCGGCGATTTCGATTCCGTGCCGGCGGATTTGCCGGACGATCTGGCCGCCGTGCCGCGCCAAGTGTTTCCGCCCGAGAAAGACCAGACCGACGGCGAACTGGCGATATCAGCCGCACTCGAACGCGGCGCCACCAGTCTGGTTCTCGCCGGCGCCTTCGGCGGCAAGCGTGCCGACCACGCCTTCCTGCACCTGGCCCTCGCGGTGCGCTTGGCCGAAAGCGGGATGGATGTGCTTTTGACCAGCGGCGCACAGGAAGGCATCCCGCTTTTGCCTGGAAAAGCCGGTTTCGGCTACGCCGACGGCACGCTGTTTTCGGTGCTCGGCTTCTCCGACCTTGCCGGCTTGAGCGTCACTGGCGCCAAATGGCCGCTCGACCATGTCGAGGTTGCGTTCGGCTCGTCGCTGACCATTTCCAACGAGGTCAAGGGCCGCCTCGAAATCGCCTTGGGCCGCGGCCGTGCGCTGCTGCTTGCCCACCCCTACCCCTTGCCTGAAAGCTGATCATGGCCCCGCCGCTTCTCAATCTCGACGGGATCAAGCTTACCTTTGGCGGCACGCCGTTGCTTGACGGCGCCGAACTCAGCGCCTCGGCCGGCGACAAGATCGCTCTGGTCGGCCGCAACGGCTCCGGCAAGTCGACGCTGCTGAAGATCGCTGCTGGAATGATCGAGCCGCAGGATGGCGAAGTGTTCCGCCAGCCCTCGGCGACCGTGCGCTATCTGCCGCAAATGCCCGACATGGACGATTTCGCCAACGTTCGCGCCTATGTCGAGGCGGGACTGGGGCCCGCCGACGATCCCTACCGCGCCACCTATCTGATGGAACACCTTGGCCTCACCGGCGAGGAGAAGCCGAACGATCTCTCCGGCGGCGAGGCGCGCCGCGCAGCCCTTGCCCGCGTCATGGCGCCCGAGCCCGACATTTTGCTGCTTGATGAGCCGACCAACCATCTCGACCTGTCGGTGATCGAGTGGCTGGAGGAGGAGCTTGCCCGCACCTCGTCAGCGCTGATCCTGATCTCCCACGATCGCCGTTTTCTCGAGCGCGTCTCGCGCGCCACCGTCTGGCTCGACCGTGGCCAGACCCGCCGGCTCGACAAGGGCTTTGGTCATTTCGAAGAATGGCGCGACCAGGTGCTGGAAGAGGAAGAGCGCGAGCAGCACAAGCTCGGCCGCCAGATCGTGCGTGAGGAGCACTGGCTGCGCTACGGCGTGACGGCGCGGCGCAAGCGCAACATGCGCCGGCTTGGCGAGCTGCAAACCATGCGCCAGCGCTTTCGCGGCCATCGCGGCGCCGAGGGCACGGCGACCCTGGTGGCCAGCGATGCCGCCGAATCCGGCAAGCTGGTGATCGAGGCCAGGAACATCGAAAAGAGTTTTGGCGACCTCATCGTGGTCAAAGGCTTTTCGACCCGCATCCAGCGCGGTGATCGCGTCGGCCTGGTCGGGCCGAACGGCGCCGGCAAGACGACACTTCTGAAGATGCTGACCGGCGAGTTGGCGCCGGATGCCGGCTCCGTGCGGCTCGGTGTCAACCTGGAGATCGCCACGCTCGACCAGAAGCGCGAGGCCGTCGACCCGGCCGAGACGCTGGCGCATTACCTCACCGACGGGCGCGGCGAAAATCTCGTCGTCAATGGCGAGCAGCGCCATGTCGTCTCCTACATGAAGGACTTCCTGTTCAAGCCGGAGCAGGCGCGCACGCCGGTGCGCGAGCTTTCCGGCGGCGAGCGGGCACGCCTGCTGCTGGCTCGCGTGCTGGCGCGGCCGGCGAACCTTCTGGTGCTCGATGAGCCGACCAATGATCTCGACATAGAGACGCTGGAACTGCTGCAGGAACTGGTCGCCGGTTTTGCCGGCACTGTCATCCTGGTCAGCCACGATCGCGATTTCCTCGACCGCACCGTGACCAGCGTGATTGCGCCTGACGGCGGCGGCCGCTGGATCGAATATGCCGGCGGCTATTCCGACATGCTGGCGCAGCGCGGCGGCACCAGGCTGGAAGACCGCAAGGCGAGGCCGAAGGACGCTGGCGAAGCGCCGGCCACAGGCAGGTCAGAACCCGCGGCTCCGAAAGCTCCGGCCAAGAAACTCTCGTTCAAGCAGAAATTCGCGCTGGAATCGCTGCCGAAGAAGATCGAGGCGGTGACCGCTTCGATCTCAAGGCTGGAGAACAACATCGCCGATCCCGCCTATTACGAGCGCGATCCGGCCTCGTTTCAGAAGACCATTGCCGCCCTCGACAAGGAGCGCGCCACGCTGGCCGCGCTCGAGGAGGAGTGGCTGGAGCTGGAGATGCTGCGCGAGGAGATGGAAGGGTAGGCTTCTGCCTTCCCTGATTGGCCGCAGTCACAGGCAGGCATCGCAGATCGCAGCGATGTGCCTTGCGTCCGTACCACAGCAGCCGCCGAGCACGCCGATGTGGCCGAAACGGTCGCGCATTGCGCGATAGCGTCGGCCGAGGTCGACCGGATCGCCCGGATCGAGCTCTGTCGCCGCGTCGAGCTCGGCATGGCTCTTGGCGGACGCGTTGGCGCGCACGCCGCGAATGCGGCCCAGCCAGCCTCCGTCGCCGGCAAGAACGGCCTCGAAATGGCTGGGGTGCGCACAGTTGATCATGAAATACGCCGGCGCACCGTCGGTTTCGTCGTCAACGGTCTCGATGGCATCCTTCAGGCTTTCGCCGGAAGGCAGGCGCCCATCCGTCTCGACCGTGAAGGAAATCACCGACGGGAGCCCCGCTCCCATGGCGGCACAGGCTATTCCGGCAGCCTCCTGCGAATAGGTCATGGTGACGGCGCTGATCATATCGGCGCCGGCATCGCGGAACGCCTTTATCTGATCGCCGTGATAGGCCTCGGCCTCGGCGGGCGTCATCACCGTTTCGACGCGGTAACCGTCGCCACGCGGCCCGACCACGCCATTGACCAGCACGATCATGCCGCGCGCCGCATAGGGCGCGGCCAGCGCCCGGGCCCATGACACCGCCTGCTGGTCTATGCCAGACAGCGCCTTTTTGGAGTAGCAGAGCTTTTCGCCCCAGTCCGGATTGGCGCGCCAGGTCGGCGTGTCGAGCACGAAGCCGACGCCGTATTTGTCGGCAATGTCGAGATATTGGCGGAAGTAACGGCCGAGCCTCTCCCGTCCCTCCTCCTCGCCAAGCAGGGGAAAGGCGGCGAAGGACGGCAGATCGAGGCCGTCCAGAAACACGAGCGAGGTTTCGAGGCCACCGTCCGTCAGGAGAACGGCTTCACTCAGCTCACGAAGATTGATCTTTGCCATGGTCATCGCCGTCCCTTTTTCGACCTGCCGTTTGCCGGATTATGGCAACCGAAGGCCGCTCGATCATGTCGCCGGGAAGGCGGGCCTGCAACGCAGCCGTTTCCGGCATGTATCCGTTGCGGCAGCGATGGCATGCAATATTCTATACGCATGTTACGGAGGCGCGTCATGCGCAAGATAACCGCGAATGCCGTTCGTCAGCCGGCGAATCTGTCGATCGATTCACAGCTCATGCGAGAGGCGAAAGGTCTCAACGTGAATGTCTCGCGGGCCGCCGAAGCTGGGATAGCCGAAGCGGTGGCCGCGGAGAAAACGCGGCTGTGGAAGCTCGAGAACCACGCCACGATGGACGCCTGGAACGACTATGTCGAAAAGCACGGCATTCCGCGCTCGCAACATCGGCAGTTCTGATGGCGCGCTATGACGTTTTCGCCATGGCTACATCCCCGATGCGCAAGCTTCACCCCGTCCTCGACGTCAATGGACGCAAGCTGGTGATGGCCACCCATCTGATCGCCCACGATTTCGACAACGGAACTGGGCGAAAGCCGGCTGAACCTGACACGTCACCACGACGAGATCGCCGCTGCTCTCGATATGTTGTTCCAAGGCTTCTGAGTATCAGAGCATTCCAGGAAAACGGCTTTCCGTCCAGAATTGCGTCAAAACAAAGAGATGGATCGGTTCGCAGTTTCCTTGAAACGATGGACCGCTCTACCCCGACGTCTTGGCCTGCCAGGCCTTCAGCGCCTCGTCGAACACCTTCTCGCCGGGAATGCCCTTTTCCATGGTGAGCAGCGCCCGCCGTCCGGTCTTGTAGACGACCGGCACGTCGATCCAGTCCTGGCCGCGAAGCAGGGTCAGGTTGGCGTCCTCGTCCGCCTTGGTGTCGTTGAGCGCTACGAGGAAGAAGCCGTCGGCGATCTTGGCCGGAATACCGATCAGCGGGCTGCCGGCATCCTGCTCCGAGCTCTTCATGGCGATGCGCAGGATGTTGTCGACGCCGCCGCCGTCAAATCCCTCCGGCGTCAGGAAGATCATCTCGATGATGTGGCTGGCCGGCAGCGTCTGGTCGGTGTTGCGCCTGATCGTCATGCGCAGCTGGATGTCCTTGCCCGGAATGGTCGCTTCGGCACGGATCGCCGGCTCGGGCGGCAGGTCGCCGCCCGGCGATTCCTGCACCAGCGACCAGACGATGTTGCCAGGCTCGGCCGAGCCTTGCGCGGTGCTGGTACGTTCCTCGTAGAAGATCGCTTTCTGGCCGACCGGCAGCGCGGTCTCGGCAGGTGCGGCCGCCGGTGCGGCAGGCGCGGCCGGTGTTGTGCCTGCTGCCGGCGCGGGCGGAGCGGCGGCAGTCGCGTCAGCCGGTGCTGCGGGCGGCGCGGCACCGTCGGCCGGCGGCGCTGTTGCGGGCGCCGGCACTGCGGGTGCGCCTGCGGCTGCAGCCGGTTGACCGGCCGGCGCGGGCGTCGGAGCGGCCGAAGCTGGCGCGGTCGAAGGGGGCGTCGCTGGTGGCGGCGTGGTCAGTGCGGCGACGGATTCGCCTTCGCCAATGCCGCTTTGCCCGGCGGCCGGACCGGGATCGGTCTCCTTGCCCTCGGGCGTCAGGCGCTGGGTGAACTTGGTTGTCTCGCCGGTGTCGGTGGCGCCCGCCGCTGGCGGTGCCGCCGCGGCATCGGCCGCCGGCTTGGCCGGGGCCGCCGGTTTCACCAGCGGCTCGGTGGTGACGGTCTTCGACCCGCCAGGGCCGAACATCGAGCCGAATGCGTCCTTGTTCAGCCAGATGCCGTACCCGCCGCCGGCAACCACCAGCAGCACGGCGGCGGTCGCGATCAGCCCGCCATAGCTGCGTTTGCGCACGGCGGGGCGCAGACGCTGGAAGGTGTCCTCCGCCGCCGGTTGCTCGTCATTGGCAAAGACATCGTCCTGGCCGTTCGGCGCCTGCGCGTCCATCCCCGGAAGGCGGGTATCGGCAGCGTCGAATGGCGGCGTCTGCGGCGTCTTCTGCCAGCTCGGCTCTGCCTTGGCGGCGGGCGGCGCCGGCCTGACGGTCTCCGACTTGGCGGGTTCCGGCTTGGCCATGGGCGGCGGCGGCCAGGTCGGTTCCGTCTTTGCCGGTTGCCGTGTGTGGCTCGGCTGGTTCTTGTTGCGGTCTATGGACGAGAAGATGTGCTCCAGCTCCGCCAGCGGGTCGGCGGCAGGCACGCTCTTGGCGTACGTCCGCTCGACGCTGGAAATGGCATCTTCAAGCGTGCGCTTCTGCTGGTCGGCGACCGACGGGGCCAAAGGCGGAACGTGATCCGCAAGCTTCTTCGCGATCGTCGCCCGGGCCTTGTCGTAGACCCTCGCCCGGATCTCCGGCGTGTTCTCACCGAGACCGTCGATCGTCTTTTTCAGAACAGCAACGAAATCTGCCATGCGTCAGTCGACCTGTATTTGTTCACGGACCGGCCCCGCAAATCAGCCGCAATGCCCGGAAAGGCTCAGAAACTAGTCTTGAAACGGATCGGTCACAAGTATCGTATCGTCCCGTTCCGGGCTGGTGGAAAGGAGTGCAACCGGCGCGCCGATCAGCTCTTCGATGTAACGGACATATTTGACCGCCTGGGCAGGCAGATCGTTCCAGCTGCGCGCACCGGCAGTGGTGCCTTTCCAGCCCTCCAGCGTCTCGTAGACCGGTTCGACCCGGGCCTGCGCGCCCTGGCTGGCGGGCAGATAGTCGATCATCTCGCCATCGAGGCGGTAGCCGGTGCAGACCTTGATCTCGTCCAGGCCATCGAGCACGTCGAGCTTGGTCAGCGCGATGCCCTTGATGCCGTTGACGGCGACCGCCTGGCGGACCAGCACGGCGTCGAACCAGCCGCAGCGGCGCTTGCGGCCGGTGACGACGCCGAATTCATGGCCGCGCGTGCCGAGGAATTCGCCGATTTCGTTCTTCTGTTCGGTCGGGAACGGACCCTCGCCGACACGCGTCGTATAGGCCTTGGTGATGCCGAGCACATAGCCGATGGCGCTGGGGCCGACGCCGGAGCCGGCTGCCGCCTGGCCGGCCACGGTATTGGACGAGGTCACGAATGGATAGGTGCCGTGGTCGATGTCGAGCAGTGTGCCTTGCGCGCCCTCGAACAGGATGCGTTCGCCGGCGCGGCGCCGGTCGTCGAGAACCTTCCAGACCCGGTCCATATAGGGCAGGATTTCGTCGGCGACCGAAGTCAGCTCGCCCATGATCGCGTCATGCGTGACCTCGGCATGGCCGAGCCCGCGGCGCAGCGCATTGTGGTGCGTCAGCAGCCTGTCGACTTTCAAGGGAAGCGTTTCCAAATCCGCCAGGTCCATCACCCTGACCGCACGCCGGCCCACCTTGTCCTCGTAGGCGGGGCCGATGCCGCGGCGGGTCGTGCCAATCTTCGTTCCGGAATTGGAGGCGGCGTCCTCGCGGAATCCGTCCAGCTCGCGGTGCAGCGACAGGATAAGCGCGGTGTTTTCGGCTATTTTCAGGCGATCCGGCGTCACCTCCACGCCTTGCGCCTTCAGTTTCGCCGCTTCGGCGACGAAGGCGTGCGGGTCGAAGACCACGCCATTGCCGATGATCGACAGCTTGCCTTGCCGCACCACGCCGGACGGCAGCAGCGACAGTTTGTAGACCTTGCCGTCGACGACCAGCGTGTGGCCGGCATTGTGGCCGCCCTGGAAGCGCACGACGACATCCGCCCGTTCCGACAGCCAGTCGACGATCTTGCCCTTGCCTTCGTCGCCCCACTGCGAGCCGACGACCACCACATTGGCCATGTTTCTTTTCCCTTGAGATGCCGACCGGCGGCTTTGAAACGACAGGCCTCTATAGCGTCAAGAGCAGGCTGATGCGACCATTCTTTGCCGCCGGAAACGGCCTGAGGCACAACAATTTTCGCCTTCCACATCATTTACTTGGCCGAGGCGTCGCAAAAACAGAAAGGCGCGGACGGAGCCGCGCCTTCGATAAAGCTTTCCCGGAATCAGGTCAGGCGCTGCCGACGTCGAAGTGCAGCGGCTTGGCCGAGTCGATCGACTTGTGCGCCCGCAGCTGATCGAGCACCCTTTCCGGGAACGGCGCATCGAGATAGAGCAGCGCGATGGCATCGCCGCCGGGCCGGTTGCGGCCAAGCTGGAAGTTGGCTATGTTGACGCCATTTTCGCCGCACACCGTGCCGAGCAGGCCGATGATGCCCGGCGCGTCGGCATTGGTCGTGTAGAGCATGTGCTGGCCGACCTCGGCATCGAGATTGATGCCCTTGATCTGGATGAAGCGCGGCTTGCCGTCGGAGAAGCAGGTGCCGGCGATCGAGCGCGTCCGGTGCTCGGTCTTGACCGTCAGCTTGATATACCCGTCGAATACGCCCGACTTGTCGCGCTTGACCTCGGCGACGATGATGCCGCGCTCCTTCACCATGATCGGCGCCGACACCATGTTGACGTCGGAGACCTGCGGCCGAATCAGGCCGGCAAGGGCGGCACTGATCAGTGCGCGCGTGTTCATCGTCGCGGTCGAGCCGTCGAACAGGATCTCGACCTCCTTGATCGGATCCTCGGTGACCTGGCCGACAAAGGCGCCGAGCACTTCAGCGAGCTTGACGAAAGGCTTCAGCCGCGGCGCTTCCTCGGCGGAGATCGACGGCATGTTGATAGCGTTGGAAACGGCGCCCTTGATCAGATAGTCGGCCATCTGTTCGGCGACCTGCAGCGCAACGTTCTCCTGCGCCTCGGTGGTCGAGGCGCCGAGATGCGGCGTCGCCACGACATTGTCCATGCCGAACAGCTCGTTCCTCTCCGCCGGTTCGACCTCGAACACGTCGATGCCGGCGCCCGCCACCTTGCCGCTCTTCAACGCCGCCACCAGATCGGCCTCGACGATCAGGCCGCCGCGCGCGCAATTGATGATGCGCACGCCGTCCTTCATCTTGGCGATCGCCGACGCGTCGATGATGTTGCGCGTCTTGTCGGTCAGCGGCGTGTGCAGTGTGATGAAATCGGCGCGGGCGAACAGCTCGTCCAGTTCGACCTTCACGACGCCAAGTTCTTCCGCACGGCTGTCCGACAGGAACGGGTCGAAGGCGATGACATGCATCTTCAGCCCGACGCCGCGCGTGGCGACGATGGAACCGATATTACCGCAGCCGATCACGCCCAGCGTCTTGCCTGTGATCTCGATGCCCATGAAACGGTTCTTCTCCCATTTGCCGGCATGCGTAGAGGCATTGGCCTCCGGTATCTGACGCGCCAGCGCAAAGATCATGGCAACCGCATGCTCGGCCGTGGTGATCGAATTGCCGAAGGGCGTGTTCATCACGATGATGCCCTTGCGGCTCGCCGCCGGGATGTCGACATTGTCGACGCCGATACCGGCGCGGCCGACGACCTTCAAATTGGTGGCGGCGTTGATCAGCTTCTCGGTGACCTTGGTCGCCGAACGGATGGCGAGGCCGTCATACTGGCCGATCACCTCGGCGAGCTTTTCCTTGTCCTTGCCGAGATCCGGCAAATAGTCGACCTCGACTCCTCGGTCTTTGAATATCTGCACGGCCGTGGTGGAAAGTTTGTCTGAGACGAGAACGCGGGGCGCCATGGCGGCCTCCTTGAAAATGGGATTGATCCGTACGGGAATCGGCGGCCCGAAGGCCGCCGCGCAATGAACTCAGGCAGCCGCTTTCAGCGACGCCTTTTGCGTGGCAAAGGCCCAGTCAAGCCAGGGCAGCAGTGCCTCGAGATCGGAGGTCTCGACCGTCGCGCCGCACCAGATGCGCAGACCGGGCGGTGCGTCGCGATAGGCGCCGATGTCGTAGGCGACACCTTCCTTGTCGAGCATCGACACCAATCCCTTGGCGAAAGCCGCCTGGCCGTCCGCGTCGAGCGCCGCGACATCCGCATCGGTGAAGGAGAGGCAAACGGAAGTGTTTGACCGCGTCGCCGGCTCCACGGCCAGGTGTCCGAGCCAGGAGGACTTGGCGATGAAGCGATCGAGCAGCGCGGCATTGGCGTCGGCGCGGGCGATCAGGGCCTCGAGGCCGCCGATCGACTTCGCCCACTGCAGCGCATCGAGATAATCCTCGACGCACAGCATCGACGGCGTGTTGATGGTCTCGCCCTTGAAGATGCCTTCGATCAGCTTGCCGCCCGACGTCAGGCGGAAGATTTTCGGCAGCGGCCAAGAAGGCTTGTAGGTTTCCAGCCGCTCGACAGCGCGCGGGCTGAGGATCAGCATGCCATGCGCGCCCTCGCCGCCCAGCACCTTCTGCCAGGAGAAGGTGACGACATCGAGCTTTTCGAAATCGAGCCTTTGCGCGAAGGCCGCCGACGTCGCGTCGCAGATGGTCAAGCCCTTGCGCGCGGCCGGGATGAAATCGCCGTTCGGCACCCGCACACCCGAGGTCGTGCCGTTCCAGGTGAAGACCACGTCGCGGTCGAAGTCGATCCTGGTCACATCAGGCAGCTCGCCGTAGCCGGCTTCGATCCTGCGCACGTCCGCGAGCTTCAGCTGCTTGACCACGTCGGTGACCCAGCCGGAGCCGAAGCTCTCCCAGGCGACCATGTCGACGCCGCGCTCGCCGAGCAGCGACCACAGCGCCATCTCGACCGCGCCGGTGTCCGACGCCGGCACGATGCCGATGCGGTAATCCGCTGGTACCTGGAGGATCTCGCGCGTCAGCTCGATCGCCTGTTCGAGCTTGGTCTTGCCGATCTTGGCGCGATGCGAACGTCCGAGCGCGGCATTCCGGAGTGCCTCGACCGACCAGCCGGGGCGCTTTGCGCAGGGACCTGAGGAGAAATTGGGGGTTGCCGGACGGAGTCCGGGCTTCGTATGTGTCGTCATCGTGGTCTATCCTTCCAGATAGTGGCCCCTCGTTGGGGAGGGGTGGCCCACGGACGGCGATATGCGTTCAGGCTTCCGGCGTCAAGAGGAAAGTTTTTGTCGCTGGCAGGATACTGGCCGGTGCGATGAGAGAAAGCCAGGGTTGCAAATGCAAAACGGCGGACCGAAGATCCGCCGTCCCGTTGTCGGCCTGGCAATCCTACCAGAGATCGTAGCGCAACCCGACCTTGACGCTCTGATAGTCGACGCCCTTATGGATGTTGAAGGCGCCGCCGTCATAGGCGACATATTCGGCGTCGGGGATCGCGAAATATTCGTATCCCAGGTCGACGGAAACATTCTTGGTGACTTGGTAGGACACGCCGGCAGCGAGCGCATAAGCGAGATCGTAGCTGCCTTTCGAGGCAACCGCGCCGGCGTAGCCCGCGGGATCATCGCAGTTGAATTGATCGACGGTCTGGAAGCCGCCGGCGGTGTTGGTGGTGGTCGTTTCGGCGCAGTCGCGCTGGCCGATCGCCCTGTTGTATTTGCTGTAGACGACCCCAAGGCCGCCACCGATATACGGCGTCAGCCCGACATAGGTGCCGAGATCGATATAGCCGTTCGCCATAAGGCTGTAGGCCTTGTTGTTGGCGATGTTCGAGCCATTGCAAGGGGCCGAAGCCGGGGCATTGGTTTGGCTGACAAGGGTTCCGGTGGTGACATTCGTCACCGTTGTCGTGATCGAGCCGTCGCAAGTGGTGATGAAATTGTCACCGAACCTGTTAGTGGGCAGGATGCCGAAGTTCAGCTCGGCGCGCAGATAGTCATTGAAATGGTAGCCCATGCCGACGCTGCCATCGAACAGGCTGCTCTTGGAGGTGAACCCGGCAGGGGTCTCTTCGTGGTCGAACGGATGGCTGAAGGCGTAGCCGATATCGCCGCGCAGATACCATCCCGAACCGACCTCGACCGGCACATAGTCGGGCGCCTGGTCGACATAGATGGGTGGATCGTAGTCGGCCGACGACGCCTGCGTCACCGGCATCAGCATGATTGCCGCAAGCGCCAGCGCTATACGCGATTTGAGTACCATTGTCCCCGGGCTCCCGAACTTGGCGCGCATTGCAATGGCACGCGCCGTTTCAGGAAGCATTGTTAACCATAGTGGTTAAGTGCCGGTTAAGGATAACGCTCCGTTACCGAATTGATTTCGGTCGGCTTTTTCCGGGACCCACAAACGAGAACCGCCCGGCGGGCGCCGGGCGGTTCAAGAATTTCAGGATGGTCGAAGCGATTACTTGGTGTAGATCGGCTCGGGTTCGGGCTGGTAGGCCACCACCGGCGCGGCGCACCCATTATTCCCGCTGAACTGATAGCGCAGGCCGCCGCGCACCTCGTGCGTATTCATGCCGTGGTCGAAGCCCGGCCCGGAGCTGGTCGTATCGAACTCGAACATGCGACCTCCCTGGATATGGGAGAAGCGGTAGCCTGCATCGAGGATGATTTTGTCGGTCAGGCAGTAGGAAGCACCAGCCATGAGCGCATAAGCGAAGCGCCAGTTGGTTGACCCGGGGTTTGTCTCGGTCGTGTTCGGATCGTATACGCGGTCCCATTTGACGCGCGCGCCGCCGATGCCGGCGCCGATGTAAGGCGTGATGCCATGATAGGTTCCGAGATCGACATACGCGTTGGCCAACAGCAGGAAGGCGCTCATTTTCGAAACCTCGACCGAGGTCGTGGTGAGGTCCGAGGTCGAACCGTTGAAGTCTGACTTGAACCAGTAGTCGGCAGTCAGATCGGTGCGGAAGTAATCGTTGACCTTGTAACCCACGCCGCCGCCGAGCGAGAAGCCGCCCTTAAGCTCGGCGGAATCGAAGTCGTTGCTGCCGGGTGGCGGGCCGTACGTAATGTAGTCGATGCTGCCCAGACTCGACTTGTGATAGTCGATGTCGCCACGAATGTACCAGCCGCCGACATCGACCGGCTGAGCCTCGACGACGGGCGGAGGGGCCTCTTCGACCGGAGGCGGTTCCACGAAATCGGCGGCGAAGACCGGTCCGGCCACGCCCGCCAACAGCGCGGCGAACAGTGCCATTCTTGCTGTACTGAACATGCTTGTCACCCCTAAGAAGCCTCGGAACGACGTATCCGCCCGAATGTGATTGACCTCGGCGTGGATAATGAATTGCAAAGGTTAAAAGGCGTTTAACCGTGTCGGTTAACCACGAATCTATAGAATTTTAGAAGTAGAGCATGTTCCCGGGCAGCAGGGTGTTTCTGGCAGGCACAAAAAAGGCCCGCCTGAGAGCGAGCCTTTTCAAAATCTGGAGCAGGCTGTTTATGCACCGCCCGGTCGAAGGCGCCGGGGGTCAGGCGGCGCTGCGGGTCTCGGAAATGATCCCGACGATGTCGTTCACGACCGCCTCGACCAGTTGCGGGTCGTCGCCCTCGGCCATGACGCGGATCAGCGGCTCGGTGCCGGAAGGACGGATGACCAACCGCCCGGCCTTGCCGAGGCGGTGACGGGCATCCTCGATCGCCGCCTTGACCGGCGCCTCCTCGAGCGGCTTGCCGCCGGCGATACGCACATTCTTCAAAAGCTGCGGCACCGGCTCGAACTTCTTCGACAGTTCGCTGACCGGCCGGTTCTGCCGCTTGATGCAGGCCAGCACCTGCAGCGCCGAGACCAGGCCGTCGCCCGTGGTCGAGAAGTCGGAGAGCACGATGTGGCCCGATTGCTCGCCGCCGACATTCAACCCATGCGCGCGCATATGCTCGACGACATAGCGGTCGCCCACCTTGGTGCGGTGCAGTTGCAGTTTCATGTCGCCGAGGAAGCGTTCGAGGCCGAGATTGGACATCACCGTCGAAACGACGCCGCCGCCGGCCAGTCGTCCGCTCTGGTGCCATGACTCGGCGATCAGCGCCATGATCTGGTCGCCGTCGACGATCGTGCCGTTCTCGTCGACGATGACGACGCGGTCGGCGTCGCCGTCGAGCGCGATGCCGATATCGGCGCGCACCTCATGCACCTTCTTCTGCAGTCCGGCCGGATGGGTCGAGCCGCATTCCTTGTTGATGTTGAAGCCGTTGGGCTCGACATTGATGGCCACCACCTCGGCGCCGAGTTCCCACAGTGCCTCGGGGGCGACCTTGTAGGCGGCGCCGTTGGCGCAATCGACGACGATCCTGAGACCCGACAGCGACATCGAGCGCGGCAAGGTGCGCTTGGCGAATTCGATATAGCGGTCATGCACGCCGTCGACGCGCTTGGCGCGGCCAAGCCCGTCGGAATCGGCAAGCGCCAGTTCGATATCCTTGTCGAGCATCCCCTCGATGCGCTCCTCGATCTCGTCGGAGAGCTTGTAGCCGTCGGGGCCGAACAGCTTGATGCCGTTGTCGTAATAAGGGTTGTGCGAGGCCGAGATCATCACGCCGATATCGGCGCGCAGCGAACGCACCAGCATGGCAACCGCGGGCGTCGGAATGGGACCGAGCAGGAACACGTCCATGCCGGCGGCGCACAGGCCCGACACCATCGCGTTCTCGATCATGTAGCCGGAAAGCCTGGTGTCCTTGCCGAGCACCACGCGGTGGCGGTGGCTGCCGCGCTGGAACGACAGGCCTGCGGCCATGCCGACCCGCATGGCGATCTCCGCCGTCATCGGAAATTTGTTGGCGCGTCCGCGAATACCGTCGGTGCCGAAATACTGCCCTGCCATACCTGCCTTGGTCCCCGTCGATTTTTCAGCCGCCCGTATTGCCACAATTGGGCTGCGTCCGAACATCACATTTCGTGATTATGTATTACGATTCCTTAGAAAATCATTGTTGCGGGTAGTTCAAGCGATTCGACAGTCTACCACGATGACACTGTCTCGCCACAATAGACCAGTCGCGCCGGGCAGAACGGCGCAGATTCACCGGGCAACTCTGGCCCGGCGGCCTTGATCCGCAACGTTTTCATCACCTTGTCGGCAGAACGCAGTTTCCGGCGACGTCCGCGCCAGTTAGCATCTGGCGCAACCAGCCGTTGAGAGCTATTGATTCCGCAAAGGGACAAACTGGGCGGCAGCAACGGAGAAACGCCATGCTCATCCACAGACTTGCAACACTGACGGGCCTTGCCGTCGCAACCCTGTTCCTGGCGGCGCCGGCCAACGCGCTGACCATGGCAGAGTGTAGCACCAAGTATAACGCAGCCAAGGATGCAGGAACACTTGCCGGACAGACTTGGAATCAGTTCCGCAAGGCCGAGTGCGGCACCGACGCGGCGGCGACGACCGACGCCAAGCCGGCCAAGAAGACGACCAAGACCGACACCAAGGCCGCGGCCAGCGACGACGATGCGGCCAAGGGTCTGACCGCGAAGGAATGCAGCACCAAGTACCAGGCCGCCAAGGCCGCCGGCACGCTGAACGGCATGAAGTGGAACGACTTCCGCAAGACCGAATGCGCCGCCGGCGCCACGGCCGCAGCCGAGCCCGCCAAGGCGACGACCAAGGCAGCCGCGGCCAGTGACGACGACGCTGCCACGGGCCTGACGGCCAAGGAGTGCAGCACCAAGTACCAGGCGGCCAAGGCCGCCGGTACCCTGAACGGCATGAAGTGGAACGACTTCCGCAAGACCGAATGCGCCGCCGGCGCCACGGCCGCAGCCGAGCCCGCCAAGGCGACGACCAAGGCAGCCGCGGCCAGCGACGACGATGCCGCCAAGGGTCTGACCGCCAAGGAATGCAGCACCAAGTACCAGGCCGCCAAGGCCGCCGGCACCCTCAACGGCATGAAGTGGAACGACTTCCGCAAGACCGAATGCGCCGCCGGCGCCACGGCCGCGGCGGAGCCCGCCAAGGCGACGACCAAGGCAGCCGCCGAAGACGGCAAGGGCCTGAGCATGGCCGATTGCAGCGCCAAGTATCAGGCGGCCAAGGCAAGCAACTCGCTGGGCGGCAAGAAGTGGAACGACTTCCGCAAGAGCGAGTGCGGTGCTTCCGCCTCCGACGACGACACCGTGCCGGCCGCCGACGAGGCGACCTACACAAGCGACCCCGAGAAGCCGACGGTTGCAGCGCCCGGGGGCGTAAAGTTCCCGACGGCGATCTCGAAGAAGTTTGCCGGCGAGACGCCCGCCAAGGGTCGCATGCACACCTGCCTCGAACTTTACTATGCCAACAAGGATGCCAACACGTTGGGCGGCCTGAAGTGGATCCAGAAGGGCGGCGGCTTCTACAGCCTCTGCAACGCCAAGCTGAAGAGCTGATAGAGCAGTAATATCCCTAACGACGAAGGCCCGCGCACCTGCAAAGTGTGCGGGCCTTTTTGCTGCCAGCAGGTCGATTGGACAGACTGGTCCGCTTTCAAGGCCGGGGTAGCATTGCGAACGTTGGCGCCCGCCCCCCATCTGCCTGCCGGCATTTTCTCCCCGTAAACGGGGCGAACGACGCCTTCATCGGCGGTTTCGCCAATCGCCAACGTGGCAGGAAGCGTGCCAAGGCTACGACCAGCGTCCTTCTCCCCGTCACTATTCGGGGAGAAGTGCCCGGCAGGGCGATGAGGGGCGGCGCAGACATCTGCAATTGCCAGCTATCTTTGCAGACGACGACTTTCAGCTGCGGCAGACCGCCAATAGCCTCTTCAAAACAAAAACGCCGCGGACCAAGCCGCGGCGTTTTCGAAATCAGTCTCCTACCCGAACCTCAGCTCGACGGCTGAGGCTCCATGCCGCCTTCGGGCTCGGGGCCCTTCTTGCGGCGGCCGCCGGTGCCGGCTTTCGGCACGGCCGAGCCACGGCTCGGCGGCGTGTCGTCGCCGAGGTCGCGGGCCGGCTTGTGGCCGGCGATCAGCTGCTTGATCTCCTCGCCGGTGAGCGTCTCGTATTCGAGCAGCCCCTGCGCCAGCGCGATCCATTCTTTCTTCTTCTTGGTCAGCACGGCCTTCGCCGTCGAATAGGCGTCGTCGATCAGCCGGCGCACTTCGGCGTCGATGATCTGCGCCGTCTCTTCGGAGATGTTCTGCGTGCGCGCCACCGAATGGCCGAGGAAGACTTCTTCCTGGTTGTCGCCATAGGCGACATGGCCGAGCTTGTCGGAGAAGCCCCAGCGCGTGACCATGGCGCGCGCCAGCTTGGTCGCCTGCTCGATGTCCGAGGAGGCGCCCGAGGTGATGTTCTCCTTGCCGAACTTGAACTCCTCGGCGACGCGGCCGCCCATCATGATGGCAAGCCGCGAGACCATGTATTTGTAGCTCATCGAATAGCGGTCGCCTTCCGGCAGCTGCATGACCATGCCGAGCGCACGGCCGCGCGGGATGATGGTCGCCTTGTGCAGCGGATCGGCCGACGGCACGTTGAGCGCCAGGATGGCGTGGCCGGCCTCGTGATAGGCGGTCAGCTCCTTCTCGGCCTGCGTCATCGCCGACGAGCGGCGCTCGGCGCCCATCATGATCTTGTCCTTGGCATCCTCGAACTCGGCCATGGTGACGAGGCGCTTGTTGCGCCGCGCGGCCATCAAGGCGGACTCGTTGACGAGGTTCATCAGGTCGGCGCCGGAAAAGCCCGGCGTGCCGCGCGCGATCACCTTGAGATCGACGTTCGGCGCCAGCGGCACGTTGCGCACATGCACCTTGAGGATCTTCTCGCGGCCGACGATGTCGGGGTTCGGCACCACCACCTGGCGGTCGAAACGGCCCGGACGCAACAGCGCCGGATCGAGCACGTCGGGGCGGTTGGTCGCAGCGATCAGGATGATGCTTTCGTTGGATTCGAAACCGTCCATCTCGACCAGCAGCTGGTTCAGCGTCTGCTCGCGCTCGTCATTGCCGCCGCCGAGGCCGGCGCCGCGATGGCGGCCGACGGCGTCGATTTCGTCGATGAAGATGATGCAGGGCGCATTCTTCTTGGCCTGGTCGAACATGTCGCGGACACGGGACGCACCGACGCCGACGAACATCTCGACGAAGTCCGAACCGGAAATGGTGAAGAACGGCACGTTGGCTTCACCGGCGACCGAACGGGCGAGCAGCGTCTTGCCGGTTCCGGGAGGGCCGACCAGAAGCACGCCGCGCGGGATCTTGCCGCCGAGGCGCTGGAACTTCTGCGGATCGCGCAGGAATTCGACGATTTCTTCCAAATCTTCCTTGGCTTCGTCGACACCGGCGACGTCCTGGAAGGTGACGCGGCCATGCGCTTCGGTCAGAAGCTTGGCCTTCGACTTGCCGAAGCCCATGGCGCGGCCGGAACCCGACTGCATCTGGCGCATGAAGAATATCCAGACGCCGAGGATCAGGATCATCGGCAGCCACGAGATCAGATAGCCGAACAGCGAGTTGGAGCCGTCGGATTCAGGCCGGGCATTGATGGTGACGTTCTTGTCCTGCAGCCGTGTGACCAGCGAGGGGTCGCCGGGCGAATAAGTCTGGAAGCCGGTCGAACTGTCGGTGTAGGTGCCGGAGATGCGGGCGCCGGCGATCGTCACCGTCTTGACCCGGCCCGCCGCGACGTCCTGCAGGAACTGCGAATAAGGCACATCGCTCGAGGCGCCCCGCGTCTGCGGCGTCTGGAACAGGTTGAACAGGGCGATGAGCAGGACCGCTATGATCGCCCAGAGCGCAAGGTTGCGATAATTCGGATTCATCTAATGTCCCGTTAGCGCCCGCACGCGGACACACATGATGAGAGGAAGCTTGAGCCTAACATAGGGAGAGCGCCTCCCCTTGCCAAGCATAACAGCACGTCTGGGTTAAGCTTTCGCCCATCATCGCCCGGCACTATGGCCGCGGAAAGGCAGGGCCGGAGCCGGCGGCGCGCCGATCAGCCCGCAAACGGCTGCGGCGGGCGCCAGATCGAAGGACGGCAGGAAACCGGCAAAGGGCGCGACGACGGGAGACGTGGCGACCGTCGCCGGCACGCCGCTCTCGCCCGCAAGACCCAGGCATTCGGACCCACGCCACAGCGCCGGCTCGGCGGCTCGAGCAGCGCGCGCAAGGCTGGACGGTGTGCCGTTTTCGGCAATATCCCGTTTTGCAGCCGCGGCCTGTCCGAGCGGCGCGATCAACAATGCGCCTGAGCTGTCGCCCAATGTGATACGCCGACGGCCGTCCCAAAGGACATCGCCGCTGGCCGGTACCGCCAAGGGCAGGCCGCGCGCTTCACGGCGCAGGAAGATGCCGGCGCGCCGCGCGTCGACGATCGTCCGCGACAATGTGGCGCAAAGCGGTCCGGCCCGCAGCCGGGAAAACAGCGCCTGGCTGCGCGCCTCGTCGGGCAGGAAGGGCACGCCGCCGACCGCCGCCAGCAGGATGCGCATGGCATAGACGGCGGCCGGGGCATCGTCCGATGCCGCGAAGGCAGGGTCGAGACGGATGAGCCCGGTCGTCGGCATGGCGGCAAAATCCCGGATCAGTATGGCTGCGCGATGCCCGAGTTCTTCGCGCTCGGTAGCGACCCGCCTGGCTAGGCTGATCGCCTCGGCAAATCGCTGGCCATCGTCCTCGCCAAGCACTGCCCGGACGCGCGGCCGTTCGAAATGCACGTCGGCGTTGGTCGGATCTTCGGCCCAGCCGACATTCTCGCGCTGCAGGAATGCGCGCAATGCCGCGCGCCGCGCGCCGAGCAGCGGCCTGACGATCCAGTGCCGCCAATCGTAGAGGGTGGCCGGCGCCATGCCGGCAAGGCCGCGGCCCGCCATTTCGGCAAGTCCTCGGCCCTCATCCCGCGCGTGCCGCATCAGCACGGTTTCAGCCTGGTCGTCGGCGGTATGGCCGGTCAGGATCAGGTCGATGCCATCCTCTAGCGCGGCCTGCGCCAACAGCCGGTAGCGCGCCTGGCGCGCGGCGGCCGGCAGGCCGCTCGACGGCTTTGGTCCGGACCAGCGAAGTGTGCGATGCGCGATGCCGCGCTCGGCACAGAGGCTGGCTACAGCTCGCGCTTCCGCCGCCGAGCCCGGCCGCAAATCGTGATCGATCGTCACCGCCAGCAGCCTGGTAGCCGGCGCGGTGCGGTCGAGATGGTTTTTGAGGAGAAGGAGGAGGGCGGTCGAGTCGCTGCCGCCGGATACGGCTGCAATGGCGCCGTTGGTAAAGTCGATCCTGGAAAAATCCGAAAGGTCAGGCCCTGTAAGGTCAGGCCTGGTATCGAGCGTCAGCACGCCGCGAGCGCCCTTTCCTGCTTGATACGTTCCTTGAGTGCGCTGGAAAGGTCGGGATAGCGCTTGCCGATCTCGCCGAAGGTGGCGCAGGCCACGTCGTTCTGCTTCAGGCCGACCAGCGATACGCCGAGCTTCAAAAGCATGTCGGGAGCCTTCTTGGCCTTCGGATAGTCCTTGCTGGCGGCGAGGAAGATCTCGGCCGCGTCGCGGTATTTCTGCTGGCCGAGCAGCGACTCACCCAGCCAGTAATGCGCGTCCGCCGCCTTGGCGTCCTTGGGGAAGCGGCTGATGTGGTCGCGGAAACCCTGTTCGGCTGTGCCGTAGTCGCCCGACAGGATGAATTGGTAGGAGTTGCGATAGAGTTCGTCGGGATTGTTGGTGGACGGCAACGCCGCGACCACCGTGCCGTCGGCCTTGCCGGTCTTGGACCCGGTTGCCGGAGCCTCGGCGGCCGGAGCAGCAGTCTCCGCCGGCGCGCTCGCCTGCGTGTTGCCGCCGGCCTCGACCACATTGCCGTTCTTGTCGACGGTGATGGTGCCGAACGTCTTCGGCGGCGCGCCGGTGATCACCTTGCCGGGATCGCCGGTCTGCGATTCGACGATGACCTCGCCGACGCTCTGGCCACCCGCCGGCGGCGTGGCCGTATCGGCAGGCGGCTGCGTCGCCGGGGCCTCGGCGACGCTGTTGTCGGTATTCTCCGGCGCCGCTTCCGACTTCTTCTGTGCCGGCGGCTGCTGGGCCCCCTGCGTGCCACCTTCAAGCTGCTGGAAGCGGAACTCGTTGTCTTCCTGCTGCTTGCGCATCTGCTCCTGCATCTGCAGGATCTGGAAATTGAGTTCCTCGATCTTGCCGTTCATCTGCCGGAGCTGGTCTTCCAGACCGGTGGCGCCGGCAGGATCCTGCTGCGCCACCTGCTGCTGGTCCGGTTTTTTCTTCTGGCCGAAAATGCCCAGCGTCGGCAGGTGGAAGGAGAACCCGCTGCCTGCTGGCTGCCCGGTCTCGCTTGCCGGGGCGGCGATGCTTGAAACGAGCAGCAGCGCAAGCGTGCCGCTCAGGACCGTTCTGAAATGCATTATGTCTCTCGCCGTGAAAATCGTTGGTCTGTTGCGCCCTTCCGATCAGAGTGGGACCAAGCGCCCTCGGGTCATAGCAGGGCCTGAGACTTCGGCCAAATTTTGTTTGGCCAAGGGATATCGAAGCTGCACATGAAAAAGGCGGCCCCGAGGCCGCCTTTCGCACAGGTGTGTTGTATTTTTGCCGATCAGGAACCGGCGCCGCCCAGCGTGGTGACGGCGCGGCGATTCTGCGACCAGCAGGAGATATCGTCGCAGACCGCGACTGGACGTTCCTTGCCGTAGGAAATCGTCTTCAGCCGCTGCGCCGAGACACCCTTGGCGACCAGGAAGTCGCGGGTGGCGGCGGCGCGGCGGGCGCCAAGCGCCAGATTGTATTCGCGCGTGCCGCGCTCGTCGGCATGGCCTTCGATGACGATGGCATACTGCCTGTATTGGTTCAGCCACTGCGCCTGGCGGGCAAGCGTCGTCTGCGCGTCGGCGCGGATCGAGGACGAGTCGGTGTCGAAGAAAATGCGGTCGCCGATGTTGACGGTGAAGTCCTGCGCCGATCCGGGGGTCGCCGCGCCAGCACCGTTAAGGCCGAGATCGGCAGCGCTGTTCGGGGTCTTCTTCGAGGCGCAACCGGCAATGGCGAGCATCGCGACCAGCGCGATCATCACCGGGTTTCGAGTAAGTGCTGCGATACGGCCCATGCCGCCTCTCCTTCGCATTTCGAGTGATTTCGTTGATCACCCAGTAACCACGTTTGGGTTAACCGGCATTCAAGAAACACGGTTAAAATTTGGTTTCGGCTGCCGTCCGCAACCGTCATGGCCGAACGCCACAATGTGCGCGGACGGTAGGCGGAAATGCGGCCGAAACGCGACCAAGGCGTGAAAAAAGCCCCAGAATGGGGCTTTTCCGACGCCGTTGCCGGCTTGCAACTGGAGCAAGGTATACTTCGCGGCTCAGCCTATTCGAGCAAGGGCGACCAGGCCGGGTCCGAGGCGAAGTTCGACGTCGGAATCGACTGTTCGTTGCGGCCGGTAAGATCGACCGAAACCAGCTTCGGCCCGCCATTGGCATCGCGGAAGAACATCAGCACGCGGCCGTTCGGCGCCCAGGTCGGGCCTTCCTGCTGGAAGCCTGACGACAGGATGCGCTCGCCGGAACCGTCGGTTTTCATGACGCCGATCTGGAACTCGCCGCCGGTCTGCTTGGTGAAGGCGATGAGGTCGCCGCGCGGCGACCACACCGGGGTCGAATAGACACCGTCGCCGAACGAGATGCGGGTCTGGCCCGAGCCGTCGGCGCCCATCACATAGATCTGCGCGCGGCCGCCACGGTCGGAGGTGAAGACCACCTTGCTGCCGTCGGGCGAATAGGACGGCGAGGTGTCGATGGCGGTCGAATTGGTCAGCCTGGTGGTCGAGCGGCTTCTCAGATCCATGGCGAAGATATTGGAATTGCCGTCGTCGCGCAGCAGGCTCATGATCACCTTCTGGCCGTCAGGCGAAAAGCGCGGCGCAAACGTCATGCCGGGGAAATTGCCGACCAGTTCGCGCTGCCCGGTCTCGATCTGCAGCAGGTAGACCTTCGGCTGGCCGCTCTCATAGGACATGTATGTGATTTCCTGCCGGTTCGGCGAGAAACGCGGCGTCAGCACGATCGCCCGGCCGTCCGAGAGGTAGCGCACATTGGCGCCGTCCTGGTCCATGATCGCCAGGCGCTTCTTGCGAGCGTTCTTGGCGCCGGACTCGTCGATGAAGACGACGCGGGTGTCGAAATAGCCCTTCTCGCCGGTCAGCCTCTCATAGATGGCGTCGGCGATGATATGGGCGACGCGCCTGGTGTTGGCGTCGTTGGCGAAGAATTGCTCGCCCGACATCTGCTGGCCGGCAAAGGTGTCCCACAGCCTGTACTGGGCACGGATGCGGCCGTCGGCTTCCTTGCCGACGCTGCCGGTCACCAGCGCCTGCGCGTTGATCACCTTCCAGTCGTCGAAGCGGGGCTGGGCGTCGGGATTGGATATCTTCTCGATGAAGGCGCTCTTGTCGATCGGCGCGAACAGACCCGAACGCTTGAGGTCGGCGCTGACGATGTCGGAGATCTCCGCCCCCAGCGCGTCGCCGCCCTGGAAATCGGTGATGGCGATCGGCAGAGGCTCGACATTGCCCTTGTTGACGTTGAGCTCGACGAGCGCCCACGCCGGCAGCGGAGCCGCGGCCGTCATGCCCAGCGCCATCGCTGCAATCGTCAGGAGCGGCTTGAGGAAAGATCTCATATCTTCTCGCTTCTCTTCTTTGATTGTGTGGACGCCAGGCCTAGAGGCCAAGCATCTCCCTTGGATCGAAGGTGACCCGGATGTCGCTCCAGATGTCCTGCTTGCCGGCCGGAACCTGCAGGCCGGCCATGTCGCATTTCTGCACCGCGCGCACCGCACTTTCGTCGAATTGGCGATTGCCGCTCGACTGTTCGACAGACGGACGGCCATCGAGCTTGCCGGAGGTGTCCAGATTGAACCGGACCACGACGACGAAATTCTCGGAACCCTCGAGCCCGACCGGCAGGGTCCAGCAACCACCGAGCTGACTTTCCAGCGCTCCCTGCTCCGACTTGGAAAGCTTCGCGCCCTGATCTTTATCGCCGCCGAGCGACGATTGCTGGGTCGAGCGCTTGGCGCCGCCGCCTGACGGCTTCTGCTTGTCGAGCATGGCGGAAATCTCGTCGGCGTTGAATTGCTTGTCCTCGGACTTGGGCTTCGATGAGGCCTCCTTGACCGGCTTTTCGGCGTCCTTGCGGTCCGGCGCCTTGGCGCTTTCGGCCTGCGCCGGCTTCGGCTTCGGGCGGGCTTCCGGCGCCGGTGCGGAGTCCGGCAGTTGCGTCGTCTCGGTTGGCGGCTCCTGGGCAATGGCCTCGGCAACGGCGTCGGGCTTGACCTCCGGCTTCGGCTCGATCGCGGCGGTCTTGTCCTCCGGCGGCGCAGGCGTTGGCTCCTTGGCCGGCGTCGGCTTGGGTTCCGTCTGCTTCACCGGCTCGGGCTTGACCTCTTCCTTCGGCTGCGGCTCCGGCGCCACTTCCGTCGCCGGAATCGGCTTCGGCTTTTCCTGCGGTTTCGGCACGTCCTCGGGCTTCGGCTTCTCGACCGGCGTTGGTGCCGGCGGCGGCGCCGACGTCATGTCGACCGGCTTCGGCTTGGCCTCGGGCGTTATCGGCTTGTCGGTATCGACGCTGTTCTCGCCGATCTTCTGGGCAGCGGGAATGATGTCGGGACGCTGGGTCGGCACCGGCGCCGGCTTGTCATGCATCACCGCCTTCTTGTCGCCTTGCAGCACCTGCGCCACAGCTTCCGTCGGCACGATGTCGACCGAGACAGATTCCACATCGGCCGCCGGCAGCGCAGCCGGCGACGTCAGCGTGAATAACCCGAGGGCGAGCGCCACCGCATGCAAGATTACCGATGTGGTGAGCCCGGTCCGCATCTCTTGTCTATTGATCCTGTTCCTGCAGCGAAACCAGGCCGATATTCTTGTAGCCGGCGGCCGAGATGCGGGCCATCACCTTCATGGCGGTGCCATAGTCCGTCAGCTTGTCGCCACGGATGAAGATGCGCTCGTCATAGCCGGTCTTCGAGATCGCCTGCAGCTTGGCCACCAGTTCGTCGATCGGGATCTCGGTTTCCTGCAGATAGATCTGGCCGGAGGCATTGATGGAGACGGTGATCGGCTGTGTATCGACATTCATCGCCTTGGCCTGCGTATCCGGCAGGTCGATCGGCACGCCCACCGTCAGCAGCGGTGCCGCGACCATGAAGATGATCAAAAGCACCAGCATCACGTCGACCATCGGCGTGACGTTGATTTCCGACATCAGTGCGTGATGGCGGCCGCGCCGCCTGTGGCCGCGCCCACCGCGTCCCGACATGCCTACGGACATACCCATGTTTGTACCTCAGGCCTTCTGCGCGACTTTTTCATCGATTTGGCGCGAGAGTATGGCGGAGAACTCATCCGAGAACCCTTCCATGCGCACGGCGATCTTGTTCGCATCCGATGACAGCTTGTTGTAGGCGATGACGGCGGGAATAGCGGCGAGCAGGCCGATGGCGGTCGCCAGCAGTGCTTCGGCGATGCCGGGCGCCACCACCGCCAGGCTAGTGTTCTTGGAAGCGGCAATGGCCTGGAACGAGGTCATGATGCCGATGACGGTGCCGAACAGGCCAATGAAGGGCGCGGCCGAGCCGGTGGTGGCAAGGAAGCCGAGCCGCCCCTCCAGCCGCTCCATCTCGCGCGTCAGCGCCAGGTCCATCGCCTTGTCGATGCGGGTCTGCAGGCCGAGCGGCGATTTCGCACCCTTCTCGAAGCTCTTCTTCCATTCGCGCATGGCAGCGACGAAGATCGCGCCCATGCCGGTGGTCTTGCGGTCGGCGAGCGTGCGGTAAAGCTCTTCCAGCGACTGCCCCGACCAGAACACCTGTTCGAAGCGGTTTAGCGCGAGCCGCATGCGGGCATAGGTGACCAGCTTGTCGACGATGATCGCCCAGGTCCAGATCGAGGCGAAGAGCAGACCGATCATGACCAGCTTGACGACCCAGCTGGCCTGCATGAACAGCGCCCAAATCGACAGATGCGCGCCCGGTTCGGCGAGTGCGATGTTTTCCATGGTTACGTCCTTAAAGATTTTCCGGGCATCGCTGGCGGCTGGCCCATGGGCATCCCTTGTGGTCCGTTCGCGCGAAGCTTGAAGCTTGCGAGATCACCCCGAATGCACCGTTCTCGGCCTTTTCGGGGCAAATATTGGTCAAAGGAAGGCGTTCGGATTCCGCCAATCTTCACCAATCTCTTCATGAACCGTTATGGTTAAGGATGGGTTAGGACGTACAGCGCGGCGCATTGCCGCGCCTTCTGCCCTGGCCGGCATGTCGGTTACCTCATCAGCGGAGTGGCGGCCCTGGCGTCGCCGGCGCCAGAATCTCAAACGCCTAAACGCCTGCTTTTGGTAGGAAGGCTGCCACCCAGTCCTTGGGAAAGCGCCTCGGCCGACCGTTCTCGCCGATGATCGCCGCTTCGACCTTTGCCTCGACCAGCACCTCGTCGCCGCGTTTCAACTGCTGCGCCATGACGATGCGGGCCCCGGAAATGTCCTCGGTGCGCGTATCGATGGTCAGGATGTCGTCCATGCAGGCGGGTGAGCGGAAATCGATCTCCATGCGCCTGACCACCCAGACGATCTTTTCGCCATGCTTGCCGTCGGCCAGCTCGGTGTGGTGGACGCCGGCGAGCCTGAGATAATCGGAACGGCCGCGCTCGAAGAATTCGAGATAGCGCGCATGGTAGACGACGCCGGAGAAGTCGGTGTCGGCATAATAGACCCGCGCCATCAGCCGGTGGCCGAATTCCGTCAGCGCGCCGGAAAGCCCGGCCAGAAGCGTTGCCGATTCACCATGATCGTCCATTGCGCTTTCCTTTTCGGGTCTGAGCAGGCAGGTGTTGCGGCGCGGGAACCGGATGGCACTGTTGGGCGCGATGATCAAGACCTTGCTGGCAACACTGCTGATGCTGGCTTCCCTGGCGCTGCCTGGTCAGGCAGCGACCTTCTCCATGAGACGTGGCCTCAACCTCGACCAGTGGACGACCTGGGTCGGCGAGGACAAGTGGAACGACCCGAAAGCCATCCTGCCCTTTCCGGAATGGCGCAAATTCCTCAAGGACGCCGACCTTAAAGCGCTGAAGGACGCCGGCTTCGATTTCCTGCGCATGCCCGTCGACCCCTCGCCATTCCTCTCCGCCGAGACGGTGGCGCTGCGCGACGACCTCTACGCCAGCGTGCTGGACTCGGTGCGCATGATCAACCGTGCCGGGCTGAAGGTCATCGTCGACATGCACCTGATCCCGTCCGGCGGCAGCCGCAAGATCGGCATGGGCGAGGTGATGGACAATCCCGAGATCTTCGAAGCCTATGTCGAGATGGTGCGCAAGATGGCGCGTACGCTTGCCGCCGAGGATCCGCACCAGGTCGCCTTCGAGCCGATGAACGAGCCGGTCGTCGACTGTGACGGCGACGGCACCAGCCTGTGGCCCGACCGGCAGCTGAAGCTGTTCGCGGCGGCGCGCTCCTCGGCGACCAAGCTCACCCTGATCCTGACCGGGGCCTGCTATTCCAACGCCGCCTCGCTGGCGAAGATCGATCCGAAGATGATCGCCGACGACAACATCATCTGGACCTTCCATTCCTATGATCCGTTCCTGCTCACCCATCAAGGCGCGACCTGGGCCGGCGATTTCATCCGCTATGTCACCGGGCTGCCCTTTCCGCTGACCGCGGTGCCGCACGCTCAGCTCGATGTGGCGCTGGATACGATCCGCGCCCGGATCAGGGCCGAAGCGCCATGGACGCGACAGAACGGCATGCTTGCCTATCTCGACGAGCAGGTCGCCAGTATGGACACGGACGAAAAGGTGCTTGAGCTGATGGATGCACCGTTCAGGACGGTGGAGGGTTGGGCCAAGGCCAACGGCATCAAGCCGGAAAACATCACGCTGGGTGAGTTCGGCATGATCCGCCAGGAATACGGCAATTCCTATGTAATGCCCGGCGAATATCGCGCCGCCTATGTCAGGGACATGATCGCGCGCGCCGAAGCGCACGGCTTTTCCTGGTCAGTGTGGAGTTTCGGCGGCGCCTTCGGCATCGTCGATGCTTTCGACGGCGACAAGGCCGAGCCTGAAGTTATGGATGCGATCCGGTCGCTTCACTAGGACGGCGGGCAGGATTGAGGAATTAACCCAAATCGATCTGCAGTATCTCCGGGCGCATGCCGAAACGCACCGGCATGATGCTGAAGCCGAGCCCGCCGGATATGATCAGGTTGCGGTCCTGTTCCACGACATGGCCATAGGCGTAGCGATTGCCAAAGCGCGAAGGCACGACCGGCGAATAGCCGAACAGCCTGACCTGCCCGCCATGGGTGTGGCCGGACAGGGTCAGCGAAACCCGCGACGGCACCTTCGGAAATATGTCCGGCTCATGCGCCAGCAGGATCACGGGCGCGCTGTCGCTGACTTTGGCAAGCGTGCCGTCGAGATCGTCGAGCCCCTTGAAGCCGGTCCGGCCCCACTCTACGCCCGGCCGCAAGGCAAGCTGGTCGGCAAGTCCGGCGACCCAGAAACCGTGTCCGTCCTTTTCCAGGCGGATGGCATCGTTTTCCTGCACGGTGATGCCGACGCCCTCAAGCGCCCCGCGCGCCACCGTCGGCCCGGCTCCCGCCCTTTGCGCGGCATGATCGTGCCACCAGTCGTGATTGCCGAGGATCGACAAGACACCGAGCGGTGCCATGAGACCTGACAGAGCCGAGGCCCATTCCGATTCAGTCACCTGGTCCGTCACCAGGCGCATGCCAGCAATATAGTCGCCAAGCAGGACGATCAGGTCCGGCTGCAAGGCGTTCGCCTCGGCGGCGAGCGAGGCAATCCGCTCGGGCGTCATCCAGGGGCGGCAGGCATGGATGTCGGCCAGTGCAACGACGCGCAGTTTGAGGCCCGCCGGCCAATGCGGCGGTGTCAGCGAATAGCGCTTCACATGCGTCAGCAGCATCGGCTCGATGCCGACCGCATAGGCGCCAAGCGACAACATCGACAGGAACGAGCCGCCGATGAGGCGCAGGAAGCCACGTCTGGTGATCATCGATGAGCCCCGACCTCTTTGGGATGGCAATTCCATTGAGCAAGACTTGCCATGAAGCGGGCAATTGCGCCTTCACGCTGGCGGAGGCGAGGAGATTTTGCGCAGTAAAGCCGTTCCTCGGGGCAACCGAAGAACAAATCTCCGTTACTCTTCCTGGAACAGGCTGATCTGCTGCTGCGCTAGATCTTTCGGCGCGTCGAGGCCGAGATGCCGCCAGGCATTGGCGGTCAGCACCCGGCCGCGCGGCGTGCGCTGGATGAAGCCCTGCTGGATCAGGTAAGGCTCGATGATATCCTCGATGGCGTCGCGTGGTTCCGACAGCCCCGCCGCGATGGTCTCGATGCCGACCGGCCCGCCGCCGAAATTGCGGGCGATCATCGACAGATAGCGGCGGTCGAGCGCGTCGAGGCCCAGCGCGTCGACCTCCAGCCTGGTCAGCGCCTCATCGGCGATCCGGCGGTCGACATGCCCGTCGCCGGCGACCGATGCAAAATCGCGCACGCGGCGCAGCAGCCGGCCGGCGATACGCGGCGTGCCGCGTGCGCGCCGCGCGATCTCAAGCGCGCCGTCGTCGCCCAGTGGCATCGAGAGAATTCGGGCACCGCGGCGCACGATCTGCTCCAGCTCCTCGACCGTGTAGAAATTGAGCCGGACCGGAATGCCGAAACGGTCGCGCAGCGGATTGGTCAACAGGCCGAGCCGAGTGGTGGCGGCAACCAGCGTGAAGCGGGCAAGGTCGATCTTGACGGAACGCGCCGCCGGTCCTTCGCCGATGATCAGGTCGAGCTGGAAATCCTCCATCGCCGGATAGAGGATTTCCTCGACCGCCGGATTGAGCCGGTGGATCTCGTCGATGAACAGCACGTCGCGGTCTTCGAGATTGGTGAGCAGCGCCGCCAGATCGCCGGCCTTTGCGATGACTGGCCCGGAGGTCGAACGGAAGTTGACGCCGAGTTCGCGCGCCATGATCTGCGCCAGCGTCGTCTTGCCGAGACCCGGTGGCCCGACGAACAGCACATGGTCGAGCGCCTCGCCGCGCCCCTTGGCGGCGTCGACGAAGACCTTGAGGTTGGCCCGCACCGCCGCCTGGCCGACGAAGTCGTCAAGCGTCTGCGGCCGCAAGGTCTGCTCGGCATCCTCGCCACGCTTGTCGGGGGCAATGAGGCGGGGTGAAAGGCTCATGCTGCCTTCCTTGCACAGGGCAGAGAACGGAACAAGCGACGCCTCACCGCGCCAGTTCCTTCAGCCCAAATCGAATTAGCTTCGAGGCATCGGCGCCCTCGCCGGCCGTCTTCAGTGCCGCCGACACCGCATTGGCAGCGATATCGCGCGAATAGCCGAGATTGACCAGCGCCGAGACGGCATCGGTGATCGGCGCCGGTGCGACGCCCTCGCCGAGTTCCCGCTTAAGGCCGATCGTGCCAGTGGCCGCGCCCGCATAGGTTGGCGCCTTGGTCCGCAATTCGGTGACGATGCGCTCGGCCACCTTCTTGCCAACGCCGGGCGCACGCGAAACCATGGCGATGTCGCGCAGCGCGATGGCATTGGCGAGATCGGCCGGCGCCAGCGTCGACAGGATCGCCAGCGCCACCTTGGCGCCGACGCCCTGCACATTACCCATCAAGAGCCGGAACCACTCGCGCTCCAGCCCGGTCTGGAAGCCGTAGAGCCGGATCATGTCCTCGCGCACATAGGTTTCGATGAACAGCACCACCGCCTCGCCGGGCGCCGGCAACGCGGCAAGTGTGCGCGCCGAGCAGTAGGCGACGTAGCCGACGCCATGCACGTCGACGATGCAGCTATCCTCGTCGATCTCGTCCAGCGTGCCCTTGAGCTTGCCGATCATGCCCTGGCCCTCATGGGTGAGTCTCCGGAGAGATGATTTCGAGGTCCGGAAAGTAGCTTCGGTAGCGCACGGCATCGCGCGTCAGCAGACGATGTCCGGCAACGACCGCGTGGGCACCAATGAAGAAATCAGGCAGGGTTCGTTCGCGAAGACCGCCGGCGCGACGGTATTGGGAATGAGCGATACCGGCGAGGAAGGCCGCCTCCCATGGCAGGAGTTCGCGATCCATCTTGAGCGTTTCAACCGCTCTACGAAGTGCCGCTTCGGTAGCGAGCGGAGCGAGTTCGGACCAGACGATTGTGTTGATGACCAACGCGCCGTCGCGTCGGCATGCGGCGATCACCGATGCCGACCACTTCGTCTGGCGCCCGGCTGGCCCCCAAACATCGATCAGGACATTTGTGTCAACCAGCGTCGAGATCTTCACGGGAGCCCCTCAGCCACTCCATATACTCGTCCGTCGTCATGCCACCCAGATCCAACGTCCCGGCCAGCCGGTCGAGCGCTTGGCTGAACCGGTGAGAAGCCTCTTCTTCGGAAATATTTTTATTCACCGCCACAACCCGGGCACCATCGTCTGTGGCCACAAACTCAACCTCCGAGCCTGGGCCGATACCCAGATGGTCCCGTATCTCCTTGGGAATGGTCACTTGCCCTTTGGTCGTCACGCGCATGGTAATACCTCTAGGTAATACCTATCGCCTTACCGTGAACAAGTCAAGAACAGATTTATCCAGCTGCCGCCATCCGGTAGGCGACGCTCTGGCGGTGATGGGCGTGGCAGATGGCGATGGCCAGCGCGTCGGCGGCGTCGTCGCTGTCGAAAGTCGCCTTCGGCATCAGCACCTTGACCATCATATGGATCTGCTTCTTGTCGCCATGGCCGACGCCGATCACCGCCTTCTTGACGGCATTGGGCGCATATTCGGCTACGACTAGGCCGGCGCGCGCCGGCACCAGCATGGCGATGCCGCGCGCCTGGCCGAGCTTCAATGTCGCCGTCGCATCCTTGTTGACGAAGGTCTGCTCGACCGCGGCCTCGTGCGGCATGGCCGCGTGCAGCACCTCGGCCAGCCCGTCATGCAGCTGGCAGAGCCGCACCGCCAGCGCCGCCTTGTCGTCGGAACGCACGGTGCCGGAGCCGACGAAGCGCAGCGAATTGCCGAGGCTCTCGACGATGCCCCAGCCGGTGCGCCTGAGCCCCGGATCGATACCGATGATGCGAATCGCTTCCCCCATCCGCCAACTTTACCCTTGGCGGCAAGCGATGCCAGTGAAATGTGAACAAACCAGAAACGATGCCGCACAACAGCTCACTGGCTGCTTGAGGGTTCGCCCGGTTGAGAGAGATGCCGCGGCTTTTCAGCCGCGGGCAAAGGCCGTGTTCAGCAAGCTGATCTGGTCGGAAACCGGATTGGCGCGGCGAACCGCCGGCGGCGCATCGGTGAAGGCGTTGCCGTAGATCTCCTCGTCCATGCGTCGCACCAGCGCCTGCAGGCGCAGCGAGCGGGTGACGAGGTCGAGAAAATCCGCCGGCAATTCGGCCCAGCCGATCGCTTCGTCATGCGCGGAAGCGGTGTCGAGACGCACCTTGGACTTTTCGGACGCGACCTGGTCGCGGGTCATCTCGCCGGAATTGGCCGCCCGCTGCAGAAGCAGCCAGGAAGCGACCTGCATCAGCCTGGTGGTCAGCCGCATCGATTCGGCCGCATAAAGGGTCGCAGCCGTCCTCGACAGCTTCTTGGCCTCGGCGCGGCCCTTGCCGTCGAGATACTCGGCTGCCTGCTCGACCAGGCCCATGCCCTCCTGGTAGAGTGGCTTGAAGGACTGGGAGAAAACCCGGCGCTCCGCCAATTTGATGGTTTTCGCGCTCCCCATGGAAGGCTCGTTCATCGCTACGCCCCTGCACTGCCGCCAGCCGATTCGGCATCGTATGCCGTCACGCCCTGAACCCTAAATGACTGAGGCTTGAAAATGCGCTTCGCCGCCGGTGAAGGCAAGCACATGTTTAACGAAGGGTTAACGGCGGAGTCGGCCTGGCCAAAGCGGGTCGCGGACAAAAAAAGAGCCGCGGATAAGGCGGCTCTCAGAAGTTTAACAGGGAGGCGTCAAACAAAGTGGCTCCAACCACTCGGTAAGAATCCAGATCACTGGATGCGCATAGTAAACGCCCGTAAAGCTTAATGAACCCTTAACGACGCCGAAAAAATTCTCATCGTGCCGCAAATCTGTACCGCTTCGGGACAGGGCGGGCATCGCGGCACCCGTGGACAAACGAGCCCGATCGGGGCGGCGTGCGCATCCTCGATACAAGCCGGTCTCCGTCCCGACATCGTTCCGAAACAGCCGCCACGCTAAACGCCCGCTCGTCTGAACCGGGGCGGCCGCGCCGCCTGCAATCATCTGGAATATCCAAGGGAGAGACCCATGGACTGGTACTCGATCGTCAAATTCCTCCACATCGTCTCGGCCACCCTGTGGGTCGGCGGCGGTTTCGTACTGTTCCTGCTTGGCGTGCTTGCCGAGCGCGCCGGCAACATCGAAGACAAGCTGCAGGCGATGCGTGCCAGCGGGCAGCTGGGCGGCCGCTTTTTCGCGCCGATGTCGATGCTGACGCTCATCTTCGGGCTCATCATGTGCGGCTTCTGGATCGGCTTCTCCGACCTGTGGATCCTGATCGGCCTTGCCGGCTACGCCACCACCTTCTCGATCGGCATGTTCATCTTCAAGCCGACCGCCGAGCGGATGGCCGGCATGATCGCCAAGGACGGCGTGACGCCGGCCGCCCTTGCCGTGGGCCAGCGCATGATGAGCGTGGCGCGCTTCGACTATGCGGTGATGCTGGTGATCGTCGCCGACATGGTTCTCAAGCCGACCGCGCACGACATCGCCGTCCTCGCCGGCATGGCGCTGGTCGTGGTGGCGGGCGCAACGCTCGCCTTCGGCGGCAGCCGCCGGCTCGTGGAGAGCGCTGCCTGAAACCGGTGATGGGGCAGCCGCATGGCCGCCGCTCGCGATCTAAAACAGGCCGGAGACCCCATCCCACAGAAGTTTGACCGCGACGACGGCCACGGTCGCGTAGGTGAACGGATAAAAGACCTCCGGCCGCATGCGCCGCACCAGCCAGGCGCCGGCGATGGTCGAGAGCGGCGCCAATGGCATCAGCACCGCCGATGCGGTCAAATTGGCGGTGTCGAACTGGCCGAGCGCGAAATAGGGGATCAGCTTCAGCGCATTGGTGGCGGCGAAGAAGATCGCCGCTGTGCCGGACAGCACCTTCGGATCGAGCCGGATCGGCAAGGCATAGACCTGGAAGGGCGGGCCGCCGACATGGGCGACGAAGCTGGTGAAGCCGGCGACGGTGCCCCAGACGGCAGCCGCCACGCGGTTGGGCGCTGCCGCGTGGTCGGATCCGTGACGAAACTGCAGATAGAGCCAGCGCAGCACGAAGATCAGGGCGACCGCGCCAACGATCAGCCGCACCATCTCTTCAGTGACCAAAGCAGCCGTCAGCCAGCCGAGACCGATGCCGATCACCGCTCCCGGCATCATGTCGACCAGCATCTTGCGGTCGTAGACGCCCCACCATGTCCAGACCGAAACGATGTCCATCAGGCACAGGATCGGCAGCAGGATGGCGGCGGCCTGTACCGGCGGCATCGTCAGCGCCATCAGCGGCACGCCGACGAAGCCGACAGCCCCGCCAAAGCCGCCCTTCGAAAGGCCGACGAGAATGACCGCCGGAAGGGCGGCGGCATAGAACCACGGATCGGCGAGCAGACCTGACATCGGTGAAGGAAGGCTGGAGGGGAAGACGGTGGCCCCTGCAATAGCCCAGAAACCTTCGCGCCGCGACAGCCAATATTGGAGGCAGCCGCTGCTGGCGATCAACTGTCCGTAACTCCGCTTCACGGATTTGCGGCATCTGGCCGGCCGATGCATAAGATGGTCCGCCAGCGCTATGTCAGGGCCATAGGGTTTTGAGATTGAACGAAATCATTATCCGCCGCGCGGAAGAAGCCGACCTTCCGGCCATCGTCGCCATGCTTGCGGACGATCCGCTTGGACGCGGCCGCGAGGACACCAGTGAGCCGCTTGCCAAGGCCTATCGCGATGCCTTTGCGACCGTCGGCGCGGATCCCAACCAGTTTCTCGCCGTGATGACCGATGGCGACCGCGTCATCGGCACGCTGCAGATCACCTACCTTGCCGGACTGTCGTTACAGGGTGCGTTGCGCGGCCAGATCGAAGCCGTCCGCATCGCCGACGACCGGCGCGGGGAAAGGCTGGGGCAATGCCTGCTGGAGTGGGCAATCGAAGAATGCCGCCGGCACGGCTGCAGGATCGTCCAGTTGACAACCAACAAGAGCCGCCTCGACGCGCATCGCTTCTATGACCGGTTTGGCTTCAAGGCCAGCCATATCGGCTACAAGCTCGAATTGTAGCTCAGCTTCGGGCGGGGGTATCGAGCGGCGGCGGGCGGCGCCTGATCGGCTGCGCCTTGATGATGGCCGTGCTCGTCTCCGCCTTGTCGGCGATGCGGTCGAGCAGGTGGTCCAATTCGCCGATCGAACGCACGAACAGCCGCGCGACAAAGCAGTCGTCGCCGGTCACCTTGTCGCATTCGCCGAACTCGGGAATCTCCTCGATCATCTTCTGCACGATATGCAGCTTGCCCGGCAGCGGCCGGATGCGCACGATCGCCTGCAGCGAAAAGCCCAGCGCCTGTGGATCGATCTCGATGGTGAAGGCCCGGATGACGCCGCGCTCCTCGAGCCGCCGCAGCCGCTCCGAGACGCTCGGCGACGACAGCCCTATCTGCTGCGCCAAGTCCTTCAGCGAGGTCCGTGAATCCCTCACCAGGATCTCGAGAAGTTTTTTGTCCTGCTCGTCCAGCATTTTTACTTCCTGAGATAAAAAGCCGACGTCGCCTAATTAAATTAGGTAACTTATCTACATGTCCCTTCCTATCTCATGGAACGAGCCGGCACAACATGGGATTGTCAAGCATCGATGATCCGGGAGAAAACTATGGACAACACGGTGCGCGGCACGATCGAAATGACGGCCGCAATGGCGATCCTCGGCACGATCGGCTGGTTCGTCGTCATGTCGGGCCAGCCGATCATGGACGTGGTGTTCTGGCGTTGCGCCTTTGGCGCCGTGACGCTGTTGGTCATTTGCGCGGCACTTGGCTTGCTGCGCGGCAGGCTGACGCTTCGCATCGTGGCGATCGCCGCCCTCGGCGGCGCGGCCATCGTCATCAACTGGCTCTTGCTGTTCAGCGCCTTTTCGCGCGCCTCGATCTCGATCGCAACCGCTGTCTACAACACCCAGCCCTTCATGCTGGTCGGCTTCGGCGCGCTGTTCTTCGGCGAGCGGCTGACCCTGACCAAGCTGACCTGGCTTGGCATTGCCTTCGCCGGCATGCTGCTGATCGCGCAGGCCACGCCCGACGCCGGCGATGTCGGCACCGACTATTTTACCGGCATCGCGATGGCGCTGGGGGCGGCCTTCTTCTGGGCCGTCGCCGCCATCGTCACCAAGAAGCTCAACGGCACGCCGCCGCACCTGATAGCGCTGATCCAGGTCTGCGTCGGCGTTGTTATGCTGGCGCCCTTTGCCAATCTTTCCGACCTTCCCACCGACGCTTGGAGCTGGACCATGCTGGCGACGCTCGGCATCGTCCACACCGGCCTGATGTACATGTTGATGTATGGCGCCATCCAGAAGCTGCCGACGCATCTGCAGGGATCGCTGTCCTTCATCTATCCCGTCGTGGCGATCCTGGTTGATGTCGTCGCCTTCGGCCATCGGCTGCATCCCGCCCAGATCATCGGCGCCGCTGCCATCCTGATCGCCGCCGCCGGCATGAATCTCGGCTGGTCGCTGTGGCGATCGAAGCCGCCGGTCGAAAGCCCTCAAGCCGTCAAATGAGCCTCCGGTCGGCCCTCCGCCAACGCTCGTAGACCAAGGCCACCGCAATGATCCCCGCCCGCCTGTTCAAGGCGGGCGCTTTGCTCTATGCCGCAATGCAACCATCTTCGCCCCGCATAGGCGAAAACCGGGATCGAAAGCCAATGAACGACGCCACACCGCCCAACCGCTGCCGCATCGTGCTGATCGCGCCGAAAGACGCGCCGGCCGAGCGCATTGCGGCGGCCTTCGAAGGCGGCGACGTCGCCTCGCTGATCCTGCCCGAAAACGGCATGGACGAGGCCTCCTTCCAGGCCTTCGCCGAACAGATCGTACCAGCCGCACAGGCCGCCGGCATCGCCGTCGTCATCGCCGGCGACAGCCGCATCGCGGGCCGCGTGCAGGCCGACGGCATCCATGTCGAGGTCTCCAAGGGCGAGCTCGCCGAGACCATCGAACATTTTCAGGGGAAAATGATGGTCGGCGCCGGCGGCGCCAAGACCCGCGACGATGCGCTGGAACTCGGTGAAGCCAGGCCCGACTACATCTTCTTCGGCCGCTTCGGCTACGACAACAAGCCGGAGCCGCATCCGCGCAATCTGTCGCTCGGGCAATGGTGGGCGGATATGATCCAGATTCCCTGCATCGTCATGGCCGGCTCCGAGATCGCTTCCGTCGAAACCGTGGCCGCCACGGGTGCCGAGTTCGTGGCGCTGTCCAGCGCCGTTTTTGCCGACGGCATCGACCCGAAGACGGCGGTCGCCACCGCCAATGCGATGCTCGACGAAACCGCGCCGCGTTTCGAGGACTGACGTGCGCTGGCCGCGGTTTCCTCACCTGGCTCTGCTCGTGGCCGTTGCGGCCCAGCCCGCCTCTGCCGCGCAGACCGTTCCGCTGCCGCAGCCCAAGCCGGATGCAGGCGCGCATGCCGACAAGCCGATCGAGACACCGCTGCCACAGCCCGCCACCACGGCACCGCTGCCGTCGGTCGACACCATCAATCCCGATCGTTTCGGTGCCAAGCCGGCGGATCCGGCCTATGGCGCCTTTCAGCGCGGGCTTTACAAGACCGCCTACAATCTCGCTTTGGTGCGTGCGCAAAACGGCGATCCGGCTGCCGAGACGCTGGTGGCCGAGATCCTGTCGCGCGGGCTTGGCGTGCCGTTGAACGCGGCGGAAGCCGCGAAATGGTACGCGCTTGCCGCCGAGCAGGGCGTGCCGGAATCGCAGTTCCAGTACGCGCTGATGCTGCTCGACGGCCGCTACGTCAAGAAAGACGAGAAGGGGGCTTATGCGCTGATGCAGGCCGCCGCCGAGGCCGGCAACCGGCTGGCGCAGTTCAATTTTGCGCAATTGCTCGTCCAGCAGGACCCCGGCGATGTCGGCATGGCCAAGGCCGCGTCCTACTACGAACGCGCCGCAGCCACCGGGCTCGCAGACGCGCAGTATGCGATGGCGCAGATTTATGCCAATGGCATCGGCGGCAAGCCGCGCGACGATGCCCAGGCGCGCACCCTTTTGGCGCAGGCCGCCAGGCAGAATTACGACACGGCGCAGATCGACCTCGCCACCTGGATGATCGAAGGGCGCGGCGGCAATCGCGATCTCAAATCCGGCTTCGGCTGGATGAAGCAGGCCGCCGAGGGCGGCAACGTCGCGGCCCAGAATCGCCTCGCCAAGCTTTATATGGAAGGCATCGGCACCGACCCCGATTTGATCCTTGCCGGCGCCTGGTACGTCGTCGCCCGCCGCGCCGGGCTGATCGATCCGCAGATGGACGATTTCCTGCAAGGCCTCACCGACGACCAGACGAGGCAGGCGCTGCAGAAGGCCAACCGCCTGCCTTGACGTTACCGTGGGTCAGGTAGGAACGCCGGCGCCGCCGATCAGGCCTGTGTCGCCCCGCTCCCTTGCCTCTCCAGCCGATTTGTGGTCTTGGAGGCGCCAAATCGCCGTCAGGCGACAATCTCATTCCGGAACAACTCAACATGGCCAAGATCAATGGCAACGAAATCCGTCCGGGCTATGTCATCGAGCACGATGGCGGCCTGTGGGTGGCGGTCAAGACCAACACCGTCAAGCCCGGCAAGGGCGGCGCCTACAACCAGGTCGAGCTGAAGAACCTCATCAACGGCACCAAGCTCAACGAGCGCTTCCGCTCCGCCGAGACGGTCGAGCAGATCAGGCTGGAGATGAAGGACTTTTCCTTCCTCTACGAGCAGGGCGATGCGCTGGTGTTCATGGATACCGAGAGCTACGAACAGCTCGAACTGCAGAAGGATTTCGTCGGCGACCGCGCCGCCTTCCTGCAGGACGGCATGATGGTGACGGTGCAGCTCTATGAAGAGCGGCCGATCGGTATTTCGCTGCCCGACCAGGTGACGCTGACCATCACCGAGGCCGACCCGGTGGTGAAAGGCCAGACGGCGGCCTCGTCCTACAAGCCGGCGATCCTGGAAAACGGCATCCGCGTTCTCGTGCCGCCGTTCATCGGCGCCGGCGAGCGCATCCTCGTCGACACCAACGAAATCACTTACATTCGCCGCGCCGAGTAGGCAGCGAGCAGCGGGAAGAACAAAAATGGCGCGTTCCGCGATCCTCAATGTCATGGTCCAGGCCGCGATGAAGGCCGGCCGCTCGCTGTCGCGCGACTTCGGCGAAGTACAGAACCTGCAGGTCTCGATGAAGGGGCCGGGCGACTATGTCAGCCAGGCCGACCGCAAGGCCGAGGACATCCTGTTCACCGAGCTGTCGAAGGCACGGCCGGGCTACTCCTTCCTGATGGAGGAGCGCGGCGCCGTCGAGGGCGATGACGGCCAGCACCGCTGGATCGTCGACCCGCTCGACGGCACCACCAATTTCCTGCACGGCATTCCGCTGTTTGCCATCTCGATCGCGCTCGAGCGCCAGGGCCAGATCGTCGCCGGCGTCATCTACAATCCGGCGATGGACGAGCTCTACACCGCAGAGCGCGGCGGCGGCGCCTTCATGAACGACCGCCGGCTGCGCGTCGCCGGCCGCACCAAGCTGGTCGACGCGGTGATCGGCTGCGGCATGCCGCATCTCGGCCGCGGCCAGCACGGCAATTTCCTTGTCGAACTGCGCAATGTGATGGCCGAGGTTTCGGGCGTACGCCGCCTCGGCTCCGCCTCGCTCGATCTCGCCTATGTCGCCGCCGGCCGCATGGACGGGTTCTGGGAAGTCGGCCTGTCGGCTTGGGACATCGCCGCCGCCCTGCTCTTGATCCGTGAGGCAGGCGGCTTCGTCTCCGACTTCGATGGCGGCCAGGACATGCTGGACAACGGCTCGGTCGTCGCCGGCAACGAGATCATCCAGCGCGCGCTGTTGAAGACAGTGAAGAAGCCGGTTACGCCGCGCTGATAATGTTGGCGCGCTGAAGCGCCGCAGTCGCAAAATCGCAACCAAAGCTTGAAATACTGTCCGGCAACCGCCCAGATTGATGCATGTCGCCCAAAAGTGTGCCGCGGTTTTGGGGCAACGACATGCATGAAAACAAGGACCAGAAGCGGGTCGCATGCGACCCGCTTAGGCGATGCAGGACTGTTCATGAGCGACACCGGACCACAATCCCAGCTCGACATCCCGTTCATGGGCCGCTGGCACTATTCGCGCGCCGAAATGATCGCCGACGGCATCGTGCACGCGGTGGGCATCGTGCTGGCGATCTCGGCCGGCTCGGCATTCCTGGCGCTGGCGGCCTTCCATGCCGGTCCGGGCGAGTATATCGCCGCCGCCTTCTACGTCGTGTCGCTGCTTACCGTCTTGTCGGTGTCGCTAGCCTATAATCTGTGGCCGGTGTCGTCGCCGGCGAAGTGGATCCTGCGCCGCTTCGACCATGCCGCGATCTATCTCCTGATCGCCGCGACCTATACGCCCTTCCTCGCCCAACTCGATGGCTCGCCGCTGGCTGTCTCGATGATCGTCCTGGTCTGGGTCTCGGCGGTGATCGGCATCGCCATAAAGGTGCTTCTTCCCGGCCGCTTCGACCGGCTGGCGGTCGTCTTCTATCTCGCCATCGGCTGGAGCGGCGTCGTCCTGGTCGGCCCGCTGGTGCAGACCTTGCCGACGACGTCGATAGCGCTCATCGTCGCCGGCGGCATTGTTTACTCGTTGGGCGTCATCTTCTTCGCCTGGAGGGGTCTGCGCTTCCACAACGCCGTCTGGCATGGCTTTGTCGTCACTGGCGCCGGCCTGCATCTGGCCGCGATGGTGGACTGTCTGGTGATAAACCGCTTCTGAGCTTTGGCCGGCAATATTGCCAAGCGCCATTCAATTTGGTCACAATTCCGTTTAGAGTCGCGAACAAGTTGATCGGCGGCAGCGGCATCGGAAACGGGGCACGAATGGCTTTTCTCAGATCCTTCGGCATCGGCAGGCGCTCCGACGTTCTGATCTACGACCCCCATAAACTGTCCAGCCCGCAGGTTTTTCTGCTGACCATGCTGATCTTCCTGGTCATCGTGGCCTTCATCGCCGCCATCCTGACCCGCCAGGTCTCGAGCGCATTCGTCACCAATCCGGGCCTCAACGGGCTGATCATCGGCGTGCTGGTGGTCGGCATCCTGCTCGCCTTCGCCCAGGTCGGGCGCCTGTTTCGCGAGGTGCGCTGGGTCAACTCCTTCCGCGCCGGCTCGGAAACCACCGAACCGGTGCTGCTGGCGCCGATGAAGGCGATGATCGGCCGTTCGTCGACAGTGGCCTTCTCGACCTCCTCGATGCGCACCATGCTCGATTCGATCGCCACCCGCCTCGACGAAAGCCGTGACACCTCGCGCTATCTTGTCGGCCTCCTGGTGTTCCTCGGCCTGCTCGGCACCTTCTGGGGCCTGCTCAACACCATCGGCTCGATCCGCGAAACCATCGAATCTCTCGATCCCGGCACCGGTGATGCCGCCGCTGTGCTGGATTCGCTCAAGCAAGGCCTGTCGGCGCCGCTGGCCGGCATGGGCACCGCCTTCTCGTCCTCGCTGTTCGGTCTCTCCGGCTCGCTGGTGCTTGGCTTCCTCGACCTGCAGGCGGGCCGCGCCCAGACCCGCTTCTACACCGAGTTGGAAAACTGGCTATCCTCGGTCACCGATCTCTCCTCCGACATCGTCGTTGCCGATCCGGCCAGGAGCGAACCGTCCGACGAGATCCGCCTGTTGTCGGAAAGGCTGCGCAGCCTGCAGGAGAATGGCGGCGGCTCCAATCCGCGCGTCGCCACCGCCATGGCCAATCTCGCCGATGGCATCTCCGGTCTGGTCAAGAACATGCGCTCCGAACAGCAGATCATGCGCGACTGGGTCGAGGCGCAGTCAGACGAGCAGAAGGCGATGCGCAACACGCTGGAAAAGATCGCCGACGCCCTGAAGAAGCAGGGAGTCCACTAGCATGGCTCTCGCCAGGGCACGGCGCGCCGATCGCCGCATCGACTACTGGCCGGGCTTCGTCGATGCGCTGTCGACGCTGCTCCTGGCGATCATGTTCCTGCTCACCGTCTTCGTGCTGGCGCAGTTCCTGCTCGGCCGCGAAATCTCCGGCAAGGACACTGTGCTCAACCGCCTCAACTCGCAGATCAACGAACTGACCCAGCTCCTGGCGCTGGAGCGCTCCTCGACGCAGGACAAGGAGGATTCGCTCGCCAATCTGCAGGCTTCGCTGTCGGCCTCGGAGGCGGAAAAGAGCCGGCTCCAGCAATTGCTGGCGCAAGGCGCCGGCGCCGGCGATGCGGCCAACCAGCGTGCCACAGCCCTTTCCGGCGAACTCGACAGTCAACGCCAGATCAGCCAGCAGGCGCTGAGCCAGGTCGAGATCCTCAACCAGCAGATCGCGGCGCTCCGCAAGCAGATCGGCGCGCTCGAGGACGCGCTCAACGTGTCCGAACAGCGCGATCGCGACTCCAACACCAAGATCGCCGATCTCGGCCGCCGCCTCAACGTGGCACTTGCGCAGCGCGTGCAGGAGCTGAACCGCTACCGCTCCGACTTCTTCGGCCGCCTGCGTGAAATCCTTGCCGACCGCGAGAACATCCGCATCGTCGGCGACCGTTTCGTCTTCCAGTCGGAAGTGCTGTTTCCCACCGGCTCCGAGGTGATCAACGATGCCGGCAAGGTCGAGATGAAGAAGCTCGCCGATGCCATCATCGAACTGCAGAAGGAGATCCCGCCGGAGATCAACTGGGTGCTGCGCGTCGACGGCCACACCGACAACAAGCCGCTGTCCGGCACCGGCCGCTACCGCGACAATTGGGAGCTTTCGACGGCGCGCTCGACCTCGGTGGTGAAGTTCCTGATTGAGAACGGCGTGCCGGCCAACCGGCTGGTCGCCGCCGGCTTCGGCGAGTTCCAGCCGCTCGACCCCGCCGACACCGACGAGGCCCGCAACAAGAACCGCCGCATTGAACTGAAGCTCACCGAACGGTGATCGCGCATCACGCGAATTTGTTCGCCAGCTCAACGCTAGGGCGTAGACCTCAGGTCGACAAGGCCTGAAAAGATTATCTTTTTTTAATTACACTTCGCCGCCGCTCGCTTCTAGTTTCCGCTGCGGAGGCCGAGAACCGCCGGCGATGACTCCCATCATCGCGACGCGACGGAACCGGACGGCCTGTGACGGGAAGTCGGGCGCAACAAGCGCCCCTTCCGCAGTAAGAGGAGGACGCAGCCATGCGCTCTTATGCTCCCAAGGCAACAATCAGGACTGCAACGATCGCCGCTTTTCTTGTGGCGGTTCCTTTGGCCGGCGCCTATGCCGCCGGACATCACAAGGGCGCTCTCGACGCAACGGACCCCACCGACATGGTCGGCCCGCGCGTGACCGGCCTGATCGAACAGGCGAAGGGCGTTGACGAAGGCATCGCGGACGCCAGGCAGGAGAATACGATCACTCCGGCCGAAGCGCAGAGGCTGCATATGCGCGCCGCCCATATCAGTCAGGCCGCTGCAAGAACGGCTGCCGCGGACCATGGCAGGATACCGGCTGCGCAGTATCATGATTTGCTGCGCCAACTCGACAATGTCGACCAGGCGCTCCGGCTCGACACCGGCACCGGCTTCCTGATGGGCGACGGCGCCGACGGCGGGCACTATCCGAACGGCTGATCACCGGAACAAGAGGAAGGGACGACCTGGCGCCCAAGGGAACTCAACCCCAAGGGCGTCCTTTTCACCAACCCAGCCACAGCACGATCAGGGCGACCGCGGCCGGCACGGTCTGGATGAACAGGATCTTCCTGCTGGCGGTCGCCGCGCCATAGAGGCCTGCTATGGCGACGCAAAGCAGGAAGAACACCTTGATCTGGAAGCCGGCCGCCCCGAGCGTGAGGCCCCAGATCAGGCCGGCGGCGAGAAAGCCGTTGTAGAGCCCCTGGTTGGCTGCGAGCACCTTGGACGCCTTGGCAAAGTCAGGTGTCAGGCCGAACGCCTTGTGGCCGCGCGGCGTGTCCCACAGCACCATCTCCAGATAGACGATGTAGCAGTGGATCAGCGCCACCAGCCCGACCAGAATGTTGCCGATCATTTTGCCCCTCCGTTTGCCGTCTTTTCAGCCAGCCAGCATTGATCACGCGTGGGCGTCGCTGCGCAAGGTGCCTCGAGCGCGGCTCTCGCTCGGCTCAGGGTTGCCAACCCCGGCATGTTGGTATCTTTTCCCGCCAGCCAATCGAAGCTGACGGAATCCACAATGTCCTTTCAGAAACTTGACGACCTCGGCCACAAGCTCGAAGCGCTGGAGCATGCGCTTGCCATCCTCGGCGCCGACGAGGCGACGCATATGGCGGTCGGCGGCGGTGAGAAGCGCGCCGAGGCAATGTCGGCGCTTGCAGGTATGCTCCATGCCCGTGCAACGGCGCCCGAGATTTCAGACTGGATCGCCGCTGCCGAGCAAGAAACACTGAACGAGGAACAGCAGGCGGCGGTCGGGGAGTTGCGCCGGCAATACACCAACCTGACCTGCCTGCCGGTCGAGTTCGTCGAACGCCAGACGACGGCGCGCATGCGCTCCGAACAGCTCTGGCGCGATCTGCGCGCCAAGAACGACTGGGCAGGCTTCCTGCCGTCGCTGGAGGGCGTAGTCGCCCTGGTACGAGAGGAAGCGGCATTGCGCGCCGACGTGCTTGGCCTCGACCCTTACGACGCATTGATGGAACAGTACGATCCCGGCAACCGCGCCGCCGACATCACACCCGTGTTCGCCGAACTGAAGACCTTTCTCAAGGGTTTCGTGCCGGAAGCGCTGGCCGTGCAAGAGGCGCGGCTGGCCGAGCGCCCGCTGAAGCCGCTCTCCGGCAGCTATGCGATCGACAGGCAGCGCGAGCTTGGCCTCGCCATGATGGCGGCCGTCGGTTTCGACCTGACGCACGGCTCGCTGTCGGTGTCGCATCACCCCTTCTGCGGCGGTGTGCCGAGCGACGTGCGCATCACCACCCGCTACAAGACATCGGATTTCCTGTCGGCGCTGATGGGCGTGCTGCACGAAACCGGCCATGCGCTTTACGAGCAGAACCTGCCCAAGGCCTGGTCGCATTGGCCGCTCGGCAAGGCGCGCGGCATGGCGGTGCATGAAAGCCAGAGCCTGTTCGTCGAAAAGCAGATCGGACGCAATCCGGCCTTCTGGCGCTGGGCGCTGCCGGTGGTCGAAAAGCATCTCGGCGAGGCCTGGTCGCTCGACGACATCCTGCCGCATGTACACCGGGTCGAGCGCGGCCTGATCCGCGTCGATGCCGACGAGGTCACCTACCCGCTGCACGTCATCCTGCGCTACGAACTGGAGCAGGAACTGGTTTCGGGCCGGCTGGACGTGGCCGACCTGCCCGAGGCCTGGGATGCCAAGATGCGTGACTATCTCGGCCTGTCGACCATCGACAACCCAGCCGACGGCCCGATGCAGGACGTGCACTGGCCGGGTGCTGCGTTTGGTTATTTCCCGTCCTACACGCTGGGCGCCATGATGGCGGCGCAGCAATGGGCGGCACTGACGCGTGACTATCCTTCAGCCGACGGTGACCTCGCCAAGGGCGACTTCAGCGCCATCAACGATTGGCGCCGTGAAAGGATCTGGTCGCAAGGGTCGCGCTGGTCGACGCCGGATCTGCTCGAACGCGCCACCGGCGAAAAGCTGAATGCCGCGCATTTCACCGAGCATCTGAAGAAGCGCTACGGGAGGTCGTGAAACAAGTCCACGAGCATTGCTTTTCATATTTCCAGCGCATACATTTTCGTATGAGGAATCGGGAGAATACATCGTGGGAATCTCAACTCCGAAAGAGCGCGCCACCTTCTCCATCGCCGCAGACATAAAGAGCCGGCTTGAGGACGAAGTGCCGAAGAGCGAGCGATCGCGTTTTGTCGAGAAAGCAATCGATCAGGCCTTGCGGGCCGTCGCAGTCAATCGCCTAAAAAAAATGCTGGATGAGCTGCCTCGTGAATCCATTGGCAAAGGTGAAAGCACCACCGACTTTCTACGTCGCCAACGGATGAAGTGGGACGGTCGCCCCTTGGACGTCCTCGAAGGCACCAAGAAATGATCGTCGTAGATGCTTCTGTCTTCGTGAAACTTCTGAAGCAGGAAGAGGACAGCAAAGCCGCGCGGGATCTGACCGATCGTATGTTAGAGGAAGGACAGGGTTATCTTGCTCCGTCAATCGCGCTGTACGAAACGCTCTCAGCTGCCCTGCATGTCGAATTGCCGCTTGCCACAGTAGGTCAGCTTTTCGAGCAGTTTCGAGAATTGGGGCTAGCTATTGAAGACCCCACGGTCGAGGAACTGGCAACCGCCGAGAAAATTGCAACGTCCAGCAAAGGTGGCAATGGTTATCCAACCCTGTTCGACAGCATCTATCACGCGATGGCGATCGAGCGTGGCGGCACTTTCGTCACAGCTGACCAGCGCCACTTTGCCAAAACGAAGGAGTTCGGCAGCGTCGTTCTGCTCGCCGATTGGAAGCCGGACTGACGCTACTCGGCCGCGCCCTTGAAGGCGCTGGCGCCGGTCTCGAACTGCAGCTTGGCCAGCCGAGCATAGATGCCGCCCTTGGCGACGAGGCTCTGGTGGGTGCCTTCCTCGACGATGCGGCCTGCCTCCATGACCAGGATGCGGTCGGCCTTCAGCACGGTGGCCAGCCTGTGGGCGATCACAAGCGTGGTGCGGCCTTGCATCAGCCGCTCCAGCGCCGTCTGCACCAGCGTCTCGCTTTCGGCGTCGAGCGCCGAAGTGGCCTCGTCGAGCAGCAGGATCGGCGCGTCGCGCAGGATGGCGCGCGCAATCGCCACGCGCTGGCGTTGGCCGCCGGACAAAGTCACGCCGCGTTCGCCGACCTGGCTGTCATAGCCTTTCTCGAGCTTCAGGATGAACTCGTCGGCGAGGGCCGCCTTGGCCGCCGCCTCGATCTCGGCATTGCTGGCGCCGGGCCGGCCGAAGCCGATATTGTCGCGCGCGCTGGCCGCGAAGATGGTGACGTCCTGTGGCACGATGGCAATGCGCTCCCTGACATCAGCGGGATTGGCCTCGCGCAGGTCGACGCTGTCGACGACGACGCGGCCGGTCTCGGGATCGTAGAAGCGCAGGATCAGTGAAAACACCGTGCTCTTGCCGGCGCCCGACGGGCCGACGATCGCCACCGTCTCGCCGGGCTTGATCTGAAAACTTAAGGCGTGGACGGCGGCGCGGTCGGGCCGTGCCGGATAGGAAAAGGACACGTCGTCGAAGCTGATCGCGCCTTTCGCTTTCACCGGCAGCGGCGTCGGATTTGCCGGCGACTGGATGGCGGGCTTTTCGGCCAGGATCTCGGTCAGCCGTTCCGCCGCGCCCGCGGCCTGGGAAAGCTCGCCCCAGACCTCCGACAGCGCGCCGAGCGCGCCGGCGGCGAACACCGAATAAAGCAGGAACTGGCCGAGCGTGCCCGGCGACAGCGTGCCTGCAAGCACGTCGCGCGAGCCGAACCAGAGCACCGCCACGACCGAGGAAAAGATCATGAAGATGGCGAAGAAGGTCAGGAAGGAGCGGGCGAAGATCGAGGCCCGCGCCGCCTCGAAGGCGGCTTCCACGGCCGTCGAGAACCGCCCGGTGACCAGTTTTTCGTTGGTGAAGGCCTGCAGCGTGCGCACCGCGCCGATCTGCTCGCTGGCATAGGCGGTGGCGTCGGCCAGCGTATCCTGCGCCTGCCGCGATTTCCGCCGCACCGAGCGCCCGAAGGCGACCAGCGGCAGCACGATGACGGGAATCGCGGCAATCACCAGGCCGGACAGTTTCGGGCTGGTGAAGACCATCATCGCCACCGCGCCGAGGCCGAGGATGACGTTGCGGAGCGCCACCGAGGCGGTGGCGCCGACCGCCGATTTCACCTGCGTGGTGTCGGCGGCGAGCCGCGACACGATCTCGCCCGACTGTGCGGTGTCGAAGAACGCCGGCGACAGCGTCGTGACATGGGCAAACACATCGCTGCGGATGTCGGCGACAACGCGCTCGCCGAGCGTGATGACGAAATAGTAGCGGCTGGCCGAGGCCGCCGCCAGCAATGCGGCCATCACCACCAGCATGGCGAAATATTCGGCGATGAAGCTGGAATCGGACGCGGAAAAGCCGTGGTCGATCATGCGCCGCACGGCGAGCGGCAAGGCAAGCGTCGTCGCAGCGGCGACGATCAGCGAGATGACCGCGCCGATGACCAGCTTGCGGTAGCGGGTGATGTAGGGAAAAAGGCGCCCCAGCGGCCCGAGCGAGCGCCGGCGCCCGTCTTCCTCGCCGCTGATATCCGCCATGACCGTTTCCTCTGGCCGCTTCCAGGTGGGCGTCTTCAATATGCGCCTGCCGCGGCCTTGTGATTCAATTCCGGCTGATGTATAGGCTCGCCGACCGTTTTAGAAGCCGTGGCTCCTCAATAGCTGCGGCTTCGAATTTTAAAAAGGGGCGCATCGACGCAGGCCATAGGCCCGTCGGCAGCGCCGGCAAGCCAGGAACAGAACCATGAAGACCGACATCCATCCCGACTACCACACGATCAAGGTCGTCATGACCGACGGCACCGAATACATGACCCGTTCGACCTGGGGCAAGGAAGGCGATACGATGAACCTCGATATCGATCCGACCACCCACCCGGCCTGGACCGGCGGCCAGCAGACCCTGCTCGACCGCGGCGGCCGTCTGTCGAAGTTCAAGAAGCGCTTCGAAGGCTTCGGCATCTAAGCCGCAACAGTCCTTCTCGGATCAAAGACCCGCCTTCGAGGCGGGTTTTTTGCTGCCTGAGCCTCGCCGCTCCTCAGCCGAGGTCGGGCAGCCCTATTCAGCAAGCAATTCCCGCAGCGCCATGCGCTTGTAGGCTGCCACCAGCCTGTCGCCTTCCTCTCGATCGACAGAGATCGCCAGCCGCATCGCGGCCTCGCCCATTTGCCAGACCAGGAAAGCCGTCGTCTCCAGAGCTACCGGATCGGCGTCCGGACGCAGCCGCCTCAGCACCGCGATGAGGAATCCGGCATTGGCGCGGCTGTCCGCCAGCTCGAGCTCGCGCAGCGCCTTGTCGGCCTGCGTGCCCGACCAGATGTCGCGCATCACCGGCTCGGCCAGGAACAGCCGGTAGTAGATGTCCACCAGCTCCGAAAACGCCTGCCGCAGGCCTTCGGCATCGCCGACGTCCTTCAGCGCGGCCGCGATACAGGCCTGGCTTTCGGTGGTGTGGCGCTCGGCCAGCGCCCAGACGATCGCCCGCTTGTCCGGGAAGAACTGGTAGAGCGAGCCGATCGACACGCCTGCCCTTTCCGCCACCTCGCCCATGCGCATGGCATCGCTTCCCTGCTCGGCGATCAGCACAGAGGCGGCGGCCAGCATCCGCTCGACCCGCTCGCGGCTGCGCTGCTGGCTCGGCGCCCGGCGCGGCGATGCGACCTGCCCATCCGGTTGAGGCGACACTGCGGATCTGCCTTCCATGGCTAACTCCGGAAACATTCTTCGACGAATCGGCTTGACTCACAAAATACGAGGGTTTATCACGTTTTGCAAATGTGAGGATTACTCATGTTTGTAAAAAGAGGAAACCGAGATGACTGACAGCACAGCGAAACATCCGACATTGATCCTCGGCGGCACCGGCAAGATCGGCCGCCGCATCGTCGAGCGGCTGACGGCGCGCGGCCTTCCGGTGCGTATCGGCTCACGTTCGGGCGCCCCTTCTTTCGACTGGGAAGACGACGCGACCTGGGCCCCGGCAATGCAGGGCGTGGGCGCCGTCTACATCAGCTACTATCCCGATCTCTCCGTGCCGGGCGCTGCTGAAGCGGTCGGCTCCTTGGCCAATCTTGCCGTGCAAAACGGGATCAAGCGGCTGGTGCTGCTGTCGGGGCGGGGCGAAACGGAGGCCCAGCGCGCCGAAGAGATGCTGAAGGACTCGGGCGCCGACTGGACGATCCTGCGCTGTGCCTGGTTTGCCCAGAACTTCAGCGAGAGCTTTCTGCTTGACCCCTTGCTCGAAGGCGAGGTGCAGTTGCCGGTCGGCAATGTCGGGGAACCTTTCGTCGATGCAGACGACATCGCCGACGCCGCCGTAACGGCGCTTACCCAGCAAGGGCATGTCGGCCAGCTCTATGAACTAACCGGACCGCGGCTGCTGAGTTTTGCCGACGCGATCGCCGAGATCGGCAGGGCCGCCGGCCGCGACATCCGCTTCAAGCAGATTTCGCATGCCGAGTTCGCCGCCGCAATCGCCGCGCACGAACTGCCGGCCGAGTTTGCCTGGCTGCTCAACGAGCTGTTCACCGAGGTGCTCGATGGCCGCAACGAGGCGCTGACCGACGGTGTCCAGCGTGTTCTCGGCCGTGCGCCAAAAGACTTTTCCGCCTATACAACCGAAACCGCCGCTTCCGGCATCTGGAGCAACTGACATGATCGCGAAGCTTCTTCCCACCTTGATCTTCATCGCCGCGGTCGGCTCGGGCATTGTCGGCGGCGTGTTCTTCGCCTTTTCCAACTTCGTCATGGCGGGACTTGCCCGGCTGCCCGCCCCGGGCGGCATCGCTGCGATGAATTCGATCAATGTTACAGTCATCACGCCGCTGTTCATGACCGCGCTTTTCGGCACCGGGCTGGTCTGCCTGGTGCTCATTGCCGGCGCGATCATCGGCTGGGGCCAGCCGGGCTCGTTCTGGCTGCTCGCCGGCGCGCTGCTCTATCTCGTCGGCAACCCGATCGTGACCATGGTCTTCAACGTGCCGCTCAACGACGCGCTCGCCGCCGTCGATCCGGCAAGCAGCAACGCTTCCGCCGTGTGGACGAACTATCTGAGCAAGTGGGTGATGTCGAACCACGTCCGCACCATCACCGCCATCGTTGCGATGGCCTGCTTCATTTTTGCATTGATCTGAAAGCGACCGCCCAAGGGCAAGAAAGACCTCGCCTCAGGCCGGGTCTTTTTGCGTGTGGTCTTTTGACGTATGCCCCTTGCGGTCGGCATGGCCGAGATCGCGGTCCGGGTCGATGACGTCGCGGACCAGCTGCTTGAGCTTGGCCGCATCCGGAAAGCCGCCGTCGCGTTTGCGGTCCCAGATGAGTGTGTCGTTGCAGGAGATGGTGAAGATGCCGCCGGTACCCGGCACGAGCGCCACCTCGCCCAGTTCCGTGCCAAAGGTGGAAAGCAGTTCCTGCGCCATCCAGCCGGCGCGCAACAGCCACTGGCACTGCGTGCAATAGGTGATGCGGATGGTGGGCAGCGGCTTTTCGGTCATGCCGGGCTGAGCTTCGCTCATGCCGCGCTGAGCTTGGCCATGGTCTCGTCATCGACCTCGAAATTGGCGTAGACGCTCTGCACGTCGTCGTCGTCCTCGAGCGTGGCGACCAGCTTCATCAGCGACTGCGCGCGCTCCTCGTCGACCGGGATATTGTTCTGTGGCTGCCAGATCGGCTTCACCGATTCGGCTTCGCCGAGCGCACCTTCCAGAGCCTTGGAGACTTCGCCGAGATTTTCGAAGGCGCAATAGATGGTGTGGCCTTCCTCGTCCGACTGCACATCGTCGGCGCCGGCCTCGATCGCCGCATCCATGACCTTTTCGGCGCTGCCGACTGACACCGGATAATAGATTTCGCCGACACGATCCCACATGAATGACACCGAGCCGGTTTCGCCCATCGCCCCGCCGGCCTTGGTGAAGGCGGCGCGCACGTTCGAGGCCGAACGGTTGCGGTTGTCGGTCAGCGCCTCGACGATCAGCGCCACGCCGCCCGGCCCGTAGCCTTCGTAGCGCACGGCTTCGTAGTTTTCGGCATCGCCCATCGACGCCTTGTTGATGGCGCGCTGGATGTTGTCCTTCGGCATCGACACCGCCTTGGCATTCTGCACGGCAAGGCGCAGGCGCGGGTTCATCGACGGGTCCGGCGTCCCGGTCTTGGCGGCGACGGTGATTTCGCGCGCCAGCTTGGAAAACATTTTCGACCGCACCGCGTCCTGGCGGCCCTTGCGGTGCATGATGTTCTTGAACTGTGAATGGCCAGCCATGGCACCCCTGTCGTCTTCGGCTAGAGCATTTGCAGCCGGGCGGTTTCACCCGACGCTTGCGAAAATGCTCGAATTCAAATTTTCAGAACGTCCCTAGTATGCCCGACTGGACATACGGCGCGCTCTCTGTCGGAATGGCCGGCTTATAAATAAATCGGCTCAATTCGTCCAGCCGCGCCGTTGGCGACCTGGACGGGATCAGCCCGACGGGCCTGGCCCGCGGCCGTTCACGCCTCGAGATCGGACTTCAGCCGGTCGATGATGCTGATCGCGTGGCCGGCATACTGGCTGATCCAGCGGTCGTGGATCTGCTTGATCGGCAGCGCGTTGAGATGGTTCCAGCGCTCGCGCCCCTCGCGCCGCGCCACGATCAGCTCGGCCTCCTCCAGCACCTTGAGGTGCAGCATGACGGTACAGCGGTCCATGTCGGGAAAGGCCTCGCACAGCATGCCGGTGGTGCGCGGCGCGTCCTTCATCTGGTCGAGCAATTCGCGTCGGCGTGGATGCGCCAGCGCCTTGAAAACATTGTCGTCTTGCGATCGGCTTGACATGTTATATTTATATAACATATTGTTGGGCTGATCAAGGAAGGAGTTGTGGACATGTCCCTTGGTTTCAGAGTTTCCGGACGCATCGGCAAACCGGTCGCCGAAGTCTTCGACGCGGTCGTCAATCCGAACAAGCTCAGCGGCTACTTCACCACCATAGGCGGCGCCAGCGCACCGCTGGTAGCGGGTACCACCGTGACATGGTGGAAAACGGTGCCCGTCGAGGTCGACGAGGTCGCGAAGGACAGCCGCATCGTACTGCGCTGGGACGCCACCGACGCCGACGGCAAGCCGGCCTACAAGACGCGCATCGAAATGAATTTCGAGCCGCTGGACGATGGCGGCACCTTCGTCACCATCGCAGAGGCCGGCTGGCGTGAAGGAGAGGTCGGATTGAAAAAATCCTACCTCAATTGCGAGGGCTGGTCGCAGATGCTGGCCTGCATGAAGGCCTATGTCGAACACGGCATCAACCTGCGCGACGGCTATTACCGCAGCGAGATGAAGGGCGAACCCGCCAACGAGACCAATATCTGAGCGACCGTTTGATGGAGACGGAGGCCTGCCATGAAGAAGGTGACGCCTTTCCTGATGTTCGAGGGCAGGGCCGAGGAGGCGATGACCTTCTACTGCGAGGCCGTTCCCGACAGCAGTGTCCTTGACGTCACCCGCTACGGCCCCGGCGAAGATGGCCCGGAAGGAACGCTCAAGCTGGCGCGTGTGTCCATCGGCGGCCTGGACGTGATGGTTTTCAACAGCCCGGTGCACCATGCCTTCACCTTCACGCCATCGGCCTCGCTCTACGTGGACTGTTCCTCCGAGCAGGAGCTGAACCGCATTGTCGAGACGATGGCAATGGACGGCGCGTTCCTGATGCCGCCCGACAATTATGGCTTCAGCCGCCGTTTCGCATGGCTGAACGACAGGTTCGGGGTCTCCTGGCAGGTCAACCTGTCATAGCGAGCGCGGACCGCGCCGGCTGATGAAGACAACATCTGAACGCAGGAAGTGGAGCCAGCAATGACCGCGAAGATCACCGGCGGCGTCAACATCGCCATGAAGGTACCCACGCATCAGTATGAGGCGACGATCGCCTTCTACCGCGATGTCGTCGGCCTGAAGCCATTCACCACCAAGGCGCCGGCAATCGGCTTCGAACTCGGCCCCAACCGCCTGTGGATCGATGAAGCGCCGATGCTGAGCCAGGCCGAGATCTGGCTGGAATTGTTCACCGACGATTTCCCGGTAGCCGCGGATCATTTCGCCAGGACCGGCGTTGTGCGCTGCGACGCCATCGAATCCCTGGGCGAAGGTTTTCGCGGCTTCTGGATCGCCAATCCGGCCAGCATCATCCACTTGGTGCGCGAACCGGACGCCTGGTGAGGGCCAAAGCCTGAAAGGAGACCGTCATGGAAATCCGCGAAGCACCAACCGCCGAAACCGCCATGCTGATCAGGCGGCCCGTTGCCGAGGTGTTTGAAGCGATCGTCGACCCGGCAATCACCACGAAATTCTGGTTCACTCATTCCAGCGGCCGGCTGGACGCAGGCAAGCCGGTTCAGTGGGAATGGCGCATGTACGACGTCTCGACGGCGGTCGATGTCAACGAGATCGTCAAGGACAAGACGATCGTCATGCAGTGGAGCGACCCGCCGACCACGGTGGTCTGGACCTTCACCGAGATGCCGGACAACGCGACCTTTCTCGATATCCGCAATTTCGGCTTCGCCGGCAGCGGCGACGAACAGGTCAAGCAGGCGATCGATTCGACCGGCGGCTTCTCGCTCGTGCTGGCCGGCGCCAAGGCGTGGCTGGAACAGGGCCTGACGCTTGGCCTGATCGGCGATCGCCATCCAAAGGGTGTGCCGGCGAGCTAAGAGCCGGCCAGCCTCAGTGCCCGCCGCCGGACCTTGCCTTACGCCGCCGCCGCGCCAGCATGTTGAGGCCTTCGACCAGCGCCGAGAATCCCATAGCGGCGTAGATGTAGCCCTTCGGCACATGGTAACCCATGCCGTCGGCGATCAGCGTCATGCCGATCATCAAAAGGAAGCCCAACGCCAGCATGACGATGCTCGGGTTCTTGGCGATGAAGTCGGCCAGCGGCCCGGCCGCCAGCATCATCACGGTGACCGCCACGATCACGGCGATGTACATGATGGCGATCTCGTCGGTCATGCCGACGGCGGTGATGATCGAATCGATCGAGAAGACGAGATCGAGCAGCAGGATCTGGAAGATGGCGCCGGCGAGCGAAATCTGCAGCGTCTCGCCGAGCATCGTGTCCTTGTGGTCATCGGGATCGACCGTGTGGTGGATCTCCTTGGTCGCCTTCCAGACCAGGAACAGGCCGCCGGCGATCAGGATCAGGTCGCGCCAGGAGAAGCCGTGGCCCAAAGCTGTGAACACTGGCGTCGTCAGTTGGACAATGATCGAGATGGTGGCCAGCAGCACCAGCCGCATGATCAGCGCCGCCGAAATGCCGAGCCGCCGCGCACGGGCGCGTTGCGCTTCCGGCAATTTGTTGGTCAGGATCGAGATGAAGATCAGATTGTCGATGCCGAGCACGACCTCCAGCACCACGAGCGTCAGCAGCGCGACCCAGGCGGTCGGGTCGGAGACAAAGGCAAAATGCGGTGCCAGGAATTCGATGAGCTGCATGGAGGTCGTCCCCTCTACGATCTGAAGCAGGTGTCGCCGGCAATTAGGTATTGCGTGCGTCTATATCAATGTCATGACCAGAAGGAAGGCGCGGTTTCCTCGAGTCGCGGCCCGCGACGAAACGGCGCGATCTTCTCGGCCAGCCCGGTACGGTCGGAAATCTCGATGCCGACGCCGCACAGCGTCGCCGGCCCGTTCGCCGCCTCGAAGCGACCTTTCGGCACTTTCGACAGAAAGCGGTTGAGCGGCTCCTCCTTGTCCATGCCGAGCGAGGAATCATAGTCTCCACACATGCCGGCGTCGGACATATAGCCGGTGCCGCCATTGAGAATCTGGTGGTCGCCGGTCGGCTGGTGGGTATGGGTGCCGACGACAAGGCTGGCGCGGCCGTCGACGAAATGCGCGAAGCATATCTTTTCCGAAGTCGCCTCGGCGTGGAAGTCGATGACTGCCGCATCGGCCTGTTCGCCGAGCGGGCAGGCCGACAGTTCGCGCTCGCCGGCCTGGAACGGATCGTCGAGCTCGGGGTGCATGAATACGCGGCCCATGATGTTGGCGACCAGGACCCGCGCGCCGTTCCTGGCGATGTAGACGCCGGAGCCGCGCCCCGGCGTGCCCTTGGGAAAATTGGACGGGCGCAGGAAGCGCTCTTCGCGCGGCGCGAAGACAAGCGCGTCGCGCTGGTCCCAGACATGGTTGCCTGTGGTGACGACGTCGGCACCGGCCGCGATCGTCTCGCGAAAGATCTCTTCGGTGATGCCGAAGCCGCCGGCGGCGTTCTCGCCATTGACGATGACGAAGTCGAGCTTGAAGTCGGCGATCAGGCCGGGCAGTTGTTCCCACACCGCCGTCCGTCCAGTCTTGCCGACCATGTCGCCGAGGAAGAGAAGTCTCATCTATGCGTGATCCCTAACCGAAAGTCAGCGAAGCAAAAGCTGCATGACTTTGCGCAAAAGATCATGCGTCCATTGACGTGTATCTACAATTGCAGCGTGAACCGACGCAACCCGCTCTCGGTGAGTATTTCCGGAATGATCACGTCGTGGTTCTCATCCGGCGTGCCTGCAACGCAATCGGGGCATGCGGCGTCTACGGCGCGTTCCGTCGGCGTAGCCAGAAGAACCAGACGTAGAAGGCGCAGAAACCGCCGGTAGCGGCAAGGAGCAACAGCCCGCCGCGCCAGCCCTTCATTGCGGCGGTATCGAGGTTCGATGGATCGGCCGGGTCGTAGTACAAGTCTACCTTGTCGCCTATGGACGCCGCATAAAGACCGATGACCTTTCCCTTCCCGGACCAGGTCATCGGCGCGTCGTCAACCACATAGGTGACGGCGACATTGATGCCATCTGTGGTGAGGCCGTTTTTCTTCGTTTCAGTGTAGGGATCAACATCCGTCACGGTGGCGACCGTCTGATGCCAGGCGGCTTGGTGATACAGGGTGGTTCCGGTGATGTGCAATCCCATCGCAAACAGCGCTGCCGCGATCAAGGCGAACGGCATCAGGAGGAAACGCATTAAGACCATAGCTATTGCTGCCATCGAATCGGATTGTATTGCCGAAGTACTATCCGATATGTCTTAGAAACGCGTTAAGCAGATCATCATATCTCAAGAGATACCGAACCGGCGCAACCCGCTCTCGGTGAGTATTTCCGGAATAACCACGTCATGGTTCTCGTCCGGCACCTGCGCTACTTCCTGGCAGTCGAAGGCAATGCCGATCAGCCGCGGCGGCTGCCCCTTGTCGACGAGCTTGGCGATGGCGCGGTCGTAGTAGCCGGCGCCGTAGCCGATGCGGTGCCCGCGCGCGTCGAAAGCGGCGAGCGGCACCAGCATGACCGCAGGGTCGAGCACCGCCGCCTCCTCATGCGGGCCGATCGTGCCGAAACCCATCTCCACCAACGGCGTGCCACGCACCAGTTCGCGAAAGACGATGGTGGTCTTGTCGAGGATGGCCGGCAGGCAGAGCCGCGCGCCCTTTTCGCGCAAGGCGAACATCAGCGGCCGGACGTCGACTTCCGACCGCATCGGCCAGAAGCCGGAGACGATCTGGCCGGGTTCGACCGCGATCTGGTCGCGCGCCGTCTCGGCCATTTCGAGCGCGATTTCCACGCGCCAGAATTCGTCGAGGGCATCGCGCCGCCCGAGAGCTTCCTTGCGCAGCTGTTTTTTTAGTTCTTTGGGAGATGTCATGCGCGACACTAGAAAAGGTCAGATTTGGATGGAGTTTTAGGAGCGACGTTTTGGAGGAGCGGAGCGAACTTTTCGTTCGTGAGCACCGCACAAAGCGGCGCGACGACAAAATCCGCCAAATATGATCTTTTCAACGAGTGACGATCCACACAACCGGTGGAGAAGTCGATCCCGGGTGCCTACAAAGTAGGTGGGCGCCGTGTGAGAAAACCCACGGGTCTTCCCAGGGACAGCTCCCTAAGGATCGTTAAGGCCCCGGGGAAAAGTGTCTCCTGCCGGGAAGCGCAGACCGCCAACCCCAATATAGGCCGATGGGCGGCCAAGCGCCAGAGACGCGGCATGGTTGGCGGCTTTATCATTCAGAATTTCCGCCATATGCAGCTCCCGAGCTCGTGCTTGCGCAGGCGAGGCAGCGTCCTTACGGTCGGCTTGATCGAACCAAGGAGCAAAAATGCGTTTCGAAGGCACGGCGGCCTATGTCGCCGACAAGGATCTGATGGTCGCGATCAACGCGGCAATCGCGCTGGAGCGGCCATTGCTGGTCAAGGGCGAGCCCGGCACCGGCAAGACGGAACTTGCCCGCCAGGTGGCGGCAGCGCTCGGCCTCGAGTTGATCGAATGGCACGTCAAGTCGACCACACGGGCACAGCAGGGTCTTTACGAGTATGACGCCGTTTCGCGGCTGCGCGACAGCCAGCTCGGCGACGACCGCTTCAACGACATCAGGAACTACATCAAGCGCGGCAAGCTGTGGGAGGCTTTCGCTGCTGGCAGGAAAGTCGTGCTGTTGATCGACGAGATCGACAAAGCCGACATCGAGTTCCCCAACGACCTGCTGCAGGAACTCGATCGGATGGAGTTCTTCGTCTACGAGACCGGCGAGACGATCCGTGCCGCAGTCAGGCCAATCGTTATCATCACCTCCAACAACGAGAAGGAACTGCCGGACGCCTTCCTGCGCCGCTGCTTCTTCCACTACATCCGCTTCCCCGATGTCGAGACGCTGCACAGGATTGTCGACGTGCACTATCCCGGCATCAAGCAGAGCCTGGTGCGCGCCGCCCTTACGCAGTTCTATGAGATCCGCGAGGTGCCGGGGCTGAAGAAGAAGCCGTCGACCTCCGAGGCGCTCGACTGGATCCGGCTGCTGGTTTCCGACGACATCGCGCCAGAGGACCTGCGCGCCGATCCGAAGAACGCCCTGCCCAAGCTGCACGGCGCGCTGCTGAAGAACGAGCAGGACGTGCATCTGTTCGAGCGCCTGGCCTTCATGGCGCGGCGGCAGCAGGGGTAGCAAAAGACCGGCCAGCGGTTATCCCCTCGCTGGACCGTTGCCGCCAACCGGGCGCCGAGGCAGCTTCAAGCCACAAGCTTCGGAGGAGAACGAAATGACCGAGATCACCATCCGCCCCTTGTCGCAGTCCGACCGTGCCGATTGGCAGCGCCTGTGGACCGCCTACCTGACCTTCTACGAAACCAAGTTGCCGGAAGAAGTCTATGCCGTCACCTGGAAGCGGCTGTTCACGGCAGGTGAGTTCGAGCCGAAAGGTTTCATCGCCACCCTCGACGGCAGGGCGGTTGGCCTCACCCACTATCTCTACCACCGCTCCTGCTGGTCGGAAAAAAACAATTGCTATCTGCAGGACCTGTTCGCCGACCTGGAGGTGCGCGGCAAGGGCGTCGGCGCTGCGCTCATCGAAGCGGTGAAGCAGGAGGCCGGCAAGATCGGCGTCAAGAACGTCTACTGGATGACCCACGAAACCAACGCCACCGCGCGCAAGCTCTATGACCATGTCGCGCGGCGGACGGGATTCATCGAGTATGATCTGCTGTAGATAGCGCCATGTTTATCCCCTTCTTCCTCGAACTGAAGGCTGCACGGGTTCCCGTCTCGCTGCGGGAATATCTGTCGCTGCTGGAGGGGCTGGAAGCCGGGCTGGTCGACTACGACGTCGAGGGTTTTTACTACCTCGCCCGCGCCGCTTTGGTGAAGGACGAACGCCACATCGACCGCTTCGACCAGGTGTTTGCGCATGTCTTCAAGGGCGTCGAGGCGCTAGACGGAAACGCCGCTGTCGATGTCGCAAACATCCCCGAGGAATGGCTGCGCCGGCTGGCCGAAAAGCATCTGACCGACGAGGAGAAAAAACTGGTCGAGGCGCTCGGCGGTTTCGACAAGCTCATGGAAACGCTGAAACAGCGGCTTGAGGAGCAGAAGGACCGGCACCAGGGCGGCTCGAAGTGGATCGGCACCGGCGGCACCTCGCCCTTCGGCGCCTACGGCTACAATCCGGAAGGCATGCGCATCGGCCAGCATGAAAGCCGCCACCGCCGCGCCGTCAAAGTCTGGGACAAGCGCGAGTTCAGGAATTTCGACGACGCCGTCGAGCTCGGCACCCGCAACATCAAGATCGCGCTGAAGCGGCTGCGCCGCTGGGTACGCGAGGGTGCGGAGGAGGAGTTCGACCTGCCCGGCACCATCCATGCCACCGCCGAGCATGGCTATCTCGACGTCAAGACGCGGCCCGAGCGGCGCAACGCGGTGAAGCTCCTGATGTTCTTCGATGTCGGCGGCTCGATGGACGACCATGTTAGAAGCGTCGAGGAGCTGTTTTCGGCCGCCCGCGCCGAATTCCGCCAGCTCGAATATTTCTATTTCCACAACTGCCTCTACGAAAGCGTTTGGCGGGACAATCGGCGCCGTCTCGCCGAGACGATCCCGACCTTCGACCTGCTCCACAAATACGGGCCGGACTACAAGGTGATTATAGTCGGCGACGCCTCGATGAGCCCCTACGAGATCGCACACCCCGGCGGCTCGGTCGAGCACTGGAACCCGGAGGCAGGCGCGGTCTGGCTGGCTCGCCTGCTGCAGCAATGGCCGAATACCGTCTGGCTCAACCCGGAAAGCCAGAAGAACTGGGGCTATACCCATTCGATCACCATGATCCGTGACATCTTCGGCGGCCGCATGTTCCCGCTGACGCTGGCCGGGCTCGAGGCCGCGACGAAGCAGCTTTCGCGTAAGCACTGAGCAATCTCCCGGAGCCACCATGACCTGCTTTCTCTGCCTGCAATGCGGTGTCCAGTTCGCGGCGAGCGATGCGCCGCCGCAACACTGTCCGATCTGCGAGGACGAACGGCAGTTCGTGCGCTGGGAGGGCCAGGCCTGGATCACGCCGGAAGAGCTCGCCGCCACGCATCGGCTTGTGATGAAGGACGACGCCGGCGTTCTCGCCTTCGGCATCGAGCCGCGTTTCGCCATCGGCCAGCGGGCTCTGCTGGCGCAAACGCCGCACGGCAATGTGCTATGGGATTGCATCTCGATGGTGAGCGACGAGGCGATGGCCGAGATCAAGCGGCGTGGCGGCCTTGCTGCCATCGCCATCTCGCACTGCCACTATTATTCGGTGATGGTCGATTGGAGCGAAGCGTTTGGCGGCGTGCCGATCTATCTCCACGCCGACGACCGTCAATGGATCATGCGGCCGCATCCTGCCATTGTCAGTTGGGAAGGCGAGAGGCTTGCCATCAATCGATCGCTGACACTCATCCGCTGCGGCGGCCACTTTGCTGGTGGCCAGGTGATGCATTGGAAGCGCGACGGCGGCAACGCCCTGCTGTCCGGCGACATCCTGCAAGTCACGCCGACCCGCCGTCATGTCAGTTTCATGTACAGCTACCCGAACCAGATTCCGCTGAACGCGACGGCTGTGCGCCGCATCGCCGCGGCGCTGGAGCGTTTCGAGTTCGACCATATCCATGGTGCCTGGTGGGGCCAGAACATCATCGGCGGCGCGAAAGCGGCATTCGCCGCTTCGGTCGCGCGCTATCTCGCGGCTATCGCCTGAGAGCGCAATCGAAAATCCGGGCAAACGCCGTAACAAATGCCTATCTTGGTGCGAATATGAGGTTGCAACTCGCGCATGACCCCGAACCTCCGCTTCGGAAAGGATCATGCGCAAACCAAAGTGCTACAGCGTCCTTTGTGCGTCCGACGGACGCGCGGCACAGTAGTTACAAGTCGCCAAGGCCGAGGAGATTCTTCATGGACACCCGCACCTACCCCGTTACCCGCACCGACGCCGAATGGCGCGCCCGGCTGACGCCGGAGCAATATGCCGTCATGCGCAACCATGGCACCGAACGTCCCGGAAGCTGCGCCCTGCTCTACGAGAAGCGCGCCGGTACCTTTTCCTGCGTCGGCTGCGACCAGCCCCTGTTCGAATCCAAGCTGAAGTTCGAGAGCGGCACCGGCTGGCCGAGCTTCAACGACCCGGTGCCGGGCTCCGTCGAGAACACGATCGACCGCAGCTATGGCATGGTCCGCACCGAATGCCATTGCGCCCGCTGCGGCAGCCATCTCGGCCATGTCTTCGAAGACGGCCCGCCACCGACCGGCCTGCGCTATTGCATCAACGGCGTGGCGCTGAAATTCGAACCGGCCGCCTGAGCAATTCCAGGAAAAGTGCGAACGGTTTCCCGTCCGGAATTGCGTCCAAGCAAGAGATAGGGCGGCAAGTCGATCAAAATGGAAAGGCGGCTTCGGCCGCCTTTTCTTTGCCGGTAAGCAGGCATTCGAGCCTGTCAGACCACGACCACCAGGATCAGCCAAAGCGCGGAGCCCAGCAGCATCAGCGAAGCCTTGGCCCCACCGGATCTTTCCGCGGTGCGCCAGACGGCAAAGGTCAGGAAGATATTGTAGGGCACTGGCAGGAAATGCACCGCCAGGACCACGGCCAGCGACAGCTTCATCCCGAGCAGGATCAGCGCCACCACCGACAAAGCGATGTTGATCGCCGTGCCGACAAGCACCAGGTCGCGCCAGAACAGTCGATCGATCGGCACCAGGCCTTGCCAGCGCGAGCGGAAGAAGCCCGGCGTGCGGACTGCCTCGCCGCCTTCGCCTGCCATGGGCTCCGGAGGACTCATTGCCGCGGCCTTCTTATTAACGGCGGCCGACATGCCGAATGCAGCGAGCCCTTCGACGCGAAGCGATCATCGGGCATGCGCGAGCCTGTTATTTGAACGATTGTCATCAAACCGTCGTGAAACCTTTCTACGTCGCCCCTGTCGGCATCATCGGCACCTGCCGGAACTGCCGGCCAATCATCCAGTCGCCTGCCAGGGAGGTCTTGAGATGAGCGACAATTTCTACAACGTCCTGTTTCTTTGCAACGCCAATTCGGCGCGATCCATCATGGGCGAGGCCATCCTCAACCGGATCGGCGCCGGCAAGTTCAAGGCCTTCTCCGCCGGTTCGCAGCCGAAGGGCACGGTCAACCCCTATGCACTGCAACTGCTGGAAAGCCTCAACTACGATACGAGTTTTGCCCGCTCGAAAGGCTGGGACGAGTTTGCCGCGCCTGACGCACCGGAAATGAACTTTGTCTTCACGGTCTGCGACAACACCGCGAACGAGACGTGCCCTATCTGGCCCGGTCATCCGATGACGGCGCTCTGGGCGATACCGGATCCGGCCAAGGCGGCGGGGACCGACGCCGAGATGCACCTTGCCTTCGCCGATGCCTATCGCATGCTGAACAACCGCATCTCGCTGTTCACCAACCTGCCTGTGGACGCGCTCGACCATCTGACGCTGCAAAACCATCTGGACGAAATCGGCCGCGATACGTCGAAGCCGAACTGACCGGGCCAGATCCCGTTTGTGGCCATCGCGATCCCGTCGGGATGGCGGCACTTGATTCACGAGCCGTCGCTGCCAAGCACCTCGGTCACGGCGCGCTCGAAGCGTGAGCATTCCGTCACTAGCCAGTCGGCCATCGCCGGCCAATTGTCCTCGGCAAAGCAGTTCACGCGCCACAGCGAATTGATGCCGAGCCCCTGACAACTCTGTTCCGGCCTGAGCTTCAGCCTGCCTTCGATCGCCGGCTGGAACGGTCGCAAACGTGCCCAGACGTCGGTGGCGCCAAACTTCTCGTTGCGGCCGAAGAAGACGCCGGCATGGTTCTGCGCCGGCGCGACATACATGGAAAGGACCAGTGCGAAGTCCGGCAGCCCGCGCTGCCAGAACCAGGGTCCGCGCCGAGCCAGCCTGGCCCTTTCTTCCGGATGCCGTTCCGCGAACAGCGCCCAGAAGCCGCGATGCCGGAATTCCGAACCGCGGCGGGCGCCGAAATCGAATTCGCTCATGGTTGGTTCGATGCTCGTTGCAACCTCATGGATAGTCGAGGCTGCCTTACATCACACCATCATGCTGACATGCAACGGTCACGCCCGGCCATCGCCTGGGAGCACGGAACCTACCAGCGGTATTTAAGGGACGCGGTCATGTTGCGGCCCTGGCCGAGATAGCAATAGCCTTCGTTGCACACCGTCGCGCGATCGTCGGCAATGTTGCGGACGGCAAAGGCCGCGGTGACGCCGTCATACTTCTTGTCGATGGCGCCGAAATCGTAGGACGCAGAGGCGTCGAGATAGATGGCCGCGTCATTCTTGCTGGTGTTGGCGGTGTCCGTATAGGTCTCGCTGAGGAACCGCACCCCGGCCCCCACCGACAGGCCCGAAACGGTCGAACTTTGGTCGAATGTGTAGTTCGCCCAGAGGGTCGCCACGTGTTCGGGCGTGACGGCCGGCGCATTGCCGACACTGTTGCCTGCGGTGATTTCGGCATGGTTGTAGGTGTAGGCGGCGACTACGTCCAACCCGTTCATGATGGCGGCGCGCGCCTCCAGCTCCAGACCTTTGCTGGTCACCTCGCCCAGCGAACGGTAAGTCCCCAGATTGGCGTTGACGACGACCGGCTTGTTCTTCTCAACAAGATGATAGGCGACCGCCGAGAGCAGCATATCGGTCCCCGGCGGCTGGTACTTGACGCCCAGTTCGAACTGCTCGCCCTCCTGGGGCTTGAGGATGCCGCCCGACACCGACTGGTTGTTGATCGGCTCGAACGAGGTCGCATAGCTGGCGAAAGGCGCGACGCCGTTGTCGAACAGATAGAGGGCGCCGGCCTGGACGCTAAAAGCATCCTTCTTCACATCCTCGGAGCCGTCGCTCAGAAGCTGAACGCGGGTCTGCTCGACCCAGGTCTGGCGGCCGCCAAGCGTGAAGCGCCATTTGTCCATTTCGATCTGGTCCAGCGCATAGAGGCCGGTCTGGCGCAGATCAGCGTCGGACTGCATGAAAGTGTAATCCGGCGTCGGGCCGGAGACACCATAGGTGGGATTTGCGATGTCGAAGTCGTAGGCCGGGTTGGTGACGAAGTCCAAGCCGTAACCGAAGGACGACGTTACGTTCGTATAGTCGAGGCCGAAGAGCACTGTGTGCGCCAGCGGCCCGGTGTCGAACTTGGCTTCGAGCTGGTTGTCGGCCTGGAAGACGTTCATCTCGTCGCGGATCGAGCTTGCGCCGCGATGGGCGACGGTGCCCGTCCAGTCATAGATGCCGAGATAGCGCGATCTCAGGTCCAGATGCGAATAGCGAAGGTTCTGTCGAAAGGTGATGCCGCCGTCGAACTCATGCTCGAACTTGTAGCCGATCTGTTGCTGCCGCACCTTCTGGTAGTCGTAGTCCGGATCGCTGGAGCGCAGCTGGAGAATCTTTCCCGACGGGTCCTTCACGGCGCCGACGTCGGTGTCGGTCTCGTCGGCCTGCACGAGTCCATAGATCGTAAACGACGTGGCGGCATCCGGAGACCAGGTAAGCGAAGGCTGAAGGAAATAGCGGTCGTCGGCGATATCGAAATTGGTTTCGCCGTTCCGTGCCAGGCCGACGACCCTGTACAGGAAATCGTTGCTGCCCTCCTGAACCGGGCCGCTGAAATCGAATGCCGCCTGCGCCCTGTCCTGCGTTCCGTAGAGCAGTTCAACCTCGCGGATCTTCTCTTCGGTGGGCAGTTTCGACACCTTGTTGATGATGCCGGCCGGCGTGCCGGCACCGTAGAGGACGGACACCGGCCCCTTGATCACCTCGACGCGCTCGAGCGAATAGGGGTCGGTGCGGAAGGTGCCGTAGTTCATGTATGGCTGGCGCAGGCCGTCCTTGTAATCGCCGATCGTCGTCGTGCTGTAGCCGCGGATGTAGATCTGGTCGAAACGCGGATCGAAGCCATAGGCACCGGTCGTCACGCCCGCCGAGTAGCGGACCGCCTCGATGATGTCCTGCGCGCCGCGCTGTTCCATCTCCTTGCGCGTCACCACCGAGACGGAGCGCGGCGTCTCGATCAGCGGCGTGTCGGTCTTGGTTGCGCCGGAGCTGCGCTTGGCCACGACCGTCTTGCTGTCATCCTCGGACGCGCTTTGAGCGGCCTTGTCGCTCACCGTGATCTGCTCCAGCACCGTCGTGCTGTCCGATGCGCCGCTTTCCTGCGCCGCCGCATGACCTGCGCAAAGCAGAGTCGACAGGCAGGCAATGAGCCTTCTCCGGTAAAGGACTTCGCCACGTCCAGCCACGTCGCCACCACGATGAAATGCCATTTCGATATGCCCCACTGCTTTGGCCGCCGCGGACGGCGGTCACCGGCGCACCAATTGTTGACTACTTGAGTCAAGTTCAATGTTGACTAAGATAGTCATGTTTCTTAGTCAACCGGTCATAGGGCATGTGGGAAGGGAAATTGCACCTGATGCGAGGCGACGAAAGATGCCGGAAAGGGCACTGACGAGCCATGTTGCGAACCGACGACGTCGGCCGCCAGCCGAGGTGGGCGCCGAGATCCAACGGCATCGGCTGCCCGCGCGCGATTCCCTCGCACGACGGTTCAGCTTAGCGAGCTAACGCTAAGACAATAGAAATCGCCACTCAGGCCCCGCTGGCCATCTCCCAAGCGTTGCCATCACGACAAGCGGGCTCTGGAGCGTTGAGGCGGGTTCGATCAGTTCGAGTTCGAATTGGAATTCGAGTTGCTGGACGAGCTCGTCGAGGTGCTGGTGCTGGTCGACGTGCTGCCGGTTGTACTTCTGTCGCGGTCGCGATCCCTGTCACTGCTGCAGGAGCCGCCGGAGCAGGTCTTCGACGTCGATTTCGACGAGCTGGACGATTTCGAAATCGATACGGATTTCGTGCCGACAAGGATGATATCGCCCTCGCCTGCGAAGAGATTTGCCGGCGCTTGCGGCAAAACCGGCGCTGCCTGCGCCGTCAATGCCATGAGCGCCAATGCAGCAAGCGCCGCCGATGCGAATTGCCAGAGACCTGCCATCGCGCTGCTCCTTCCAAAGTCCGGGCACCAGCCGTGGCGGCTGGTGAACATGGAATTTGAACACGTGCAGCGGCTGCTTTGAAGTAGGGCATTGGAGCTAAGTCCAGAGATGCTCCCGGCAGAATTCGCCGAGATCTCGGCCTGGCTCGACGCTGTCGCCGGGACAGCGCTTTCCTCCAGGCTCCGGCGCGAGCGCGTCTCGAAGGCTTTGCAAACCTTTTCGCGCGGGCCATGCGCGAAGGCAATCGCCTCGAGCCTGAATGCCGGCAAAAGCGGGACGAAGCCAAAGGCCTCGGCTCTCTACAGAAAGGAGCCGAGGAAGCGGACCGGTCTCAGACCATGCCGAGAGCGGCCTTGTAGAGGTCGAGGATGCTTTCCTCTTCCTGCCGCTCGGCCTGATCCTTTTTCCGAAGCCGGATGATCGACCGCATCGCCTTGGTGTCGAAGCCGGTGCCCTTGGCTTCGGCGAACACTTCCTTGATGTCGTCGGAAATCGTCTTCTTCTCTTCCTCGAGCCGCTCGATGCGCTCGATGAACGCGCGCAACTGGCCGGCGGCAACAGTCTGGCTGGTCTCGGTGATGTCGTCGGCCATTTTTTCTCTCCGCGTCTTTTCGGCGCCGCGATTCTCGCCGCGGCAAATTCGAGCGGGTTCGATGCCCGAGCGGGCGGCGCGGGTCAAGCCGTTATCGATGCGACATGAAGGGTTGGACACACCCTAAGGTGTGTTGAGATTCAGGTCAGGCCGAGTCGGAGTCGAAGACGGACGCGAAGCGCCCAAACAAGATGGTTTCCGCGAACCGGAGCGGAGCGTACTTAAAGTACGCGCGCTCCGGAAGCGCAGGAAGCCGGCGTTTGCAGGCCGGCATCACCTGAATATCGACACGCCTTAGCCGAAGGCGATCAGCAGATCCTTGGCATCGATCTGGTCGCCGGCCTTGACCAGCACCTCGACAACGGTGCCGTCGCGTTCGGCATGCAGCGCCGTTTCCATCTTCATCGCCTCGATGGAGAGCAGCACGTCGCCGGCCTTGACCGCCTGACCGGCGGCAACGGCAAGCGCGGAGACCACGCCCGGCATCGGCGCGCCGACATGCGCCTCGTTGCCCGGCTCGGCCTTGCGCCGTGCCTTGGCCGCCGATGCGCCATGTGCGCGATCCGGAACCTTCACGCGGCGCGGCTGGCCGTTGAGCTCGAAGAACACGGTGACCATGCCCTTCTCGTCGACGTCGCCGATCGCCAGGCAGCGCACCACCAGCGTCTTGCCCTTTTCGATGTCGACGAAGATCTCGTCTTCCGATTTCATCCCGTAGAAATAGGTCGGCGTCGGCAGCACGCTGACCGGGCCGTAGATCTCCTGCGTGGCGGCGAAGTCGGAGAACACTTTCGGATACATCAGCCACGAAGCGAATTCGTATTCGCTGAGCTTGCGTTCGAGCTTCTGCTCGATCTCCTTGCGGCTGGCCTTGAGATCGGCCGGCTTGAGCAACGAACCCGGCCGCGCCGTGATCGGCTTGTCGCCCTTCAGCGCCTTCTTCTGCAGCTTCTCGGGCCAGCCGCCAGGCGACTGGCCGAGATCGCCGCGCAGCATCGACACGACGGAGTCCGGGAAGGCGATGTCCTTGCTGGGGTTCTCGACATCGGCGACGGTCAGATCCTGGCTCACCATCATCAGCGCCATGTCGCCGACGACCTTGGACGACGGCGTTACCTTGACGATGTCGCCGAACATCAGATTGACGTCGTGATAGGTCTGCGCCACCTCGTGCCAGCGCGTTTCGAGCCCCAGCGAGCGCGCCTGCTCCTTGAGGTTGGTAAACTGTCCGCCCGGCATCTCGTGCAGGTAGACTTCCGAAGCCGGTCCCTTGAGGTCGCTCTCGAACGCGGCATACTGGTTGCGCACCGCTTCCCAGTAGAACGAGATGTTGCGGATCCATTGCGGGTCGAGACCGGGGTCGCGCTCGGTGCCCTTCAGCGCCTCGACGATCGAACCGAGGCAAGGCTGCGAGGTGTTGCCCGAGAAAGAATCCATCGCTGCGTCGATGGCGTCGACACCGCTTTCCACCGCCGCCAGCACCGTCGCCGCCGACAGGCCCGAAGTGTCGTGCGTGTGGAAATGGATCGGCAGGTCGGTTTCCTCGCGCAGCGCCTTGAACAGCACGCGCGCCGCACTCGGCTTCAGCAGCCCGGCCATGTCCTTGACCGCGATGATATGCGCGCCGAAGGCCTGCAATTCCTTCGCCAGCCCGACATAGTATTTGAGGTCGTATTTGGCCCGCGCCGGATCGAGTATGTCGCCGGTGTAGCACATCGCGGCTTCGATCAGCTTGCCCTCGGCGCCGACCGCGTCCATGGCGACGCGCATGTTCTCCACCCAGTTCAGGCAGTCGAAGACGCGGAACAGGTCGACGCCGCCGCTAGCCGCTTGGCGGACGAAATGCTGCACGACATTGTCGGGGTAGTTGGTGTAGCCGACGCCGTTGGCACCGCGCAGCAGCATCTGCAGCAAAAGGTTGGGCGCCGCCTCGCGCACCAGCGACAGCCGCTCCCATGGATCCTCGGTGAGGAAGCGCATGGCGACGTCGAAGGTCGCACCGCCCCAGCATTCGAGCGACAGCAATTGCGGCAGCGCCCGCGCATAGGTGCCGGCAATACCGGCGATGTCATGCGTGCGCATGCGGGTGGCGAGCAGAGACTGGTGCCCATCGCGCATCGTCGTGTCGGTGACCAGAACCTCTTTCTGCGCGCGCATCCAGGCCGCAAATTTCTCCGGGCCGAGCGCATCGAGTTTTTGCTTGCTGCCGCCAGGCACCTTGCCGTTGAGATAGGGCACCACCGGTGCCGCCGCATCGGCCTTGGGCATGGGGCGGCCGCGTGTCTCGGGATGTCCGTTGACGCTGACATCGGCCAGATAATTGAGCAGCTTGGTCGCGCGGTCCTGCCGCTTGACCTGCTGGAACAGTTCAGGCGTCGTGTCGATGAATTTGGTCGTGTAGGAATTGTCGGCGAAGCTCGGGTGATTGATGATCGCTTCGAGGAAGGTGAGATTGGTCGCCACGCCGCGAATGCGGAATTCGCGCAGCGCACGGTTCATGCGGGCGATCGTCTCGGCCGGCGTTGGCGCCCACGCCGTCACCTTTTCCAGCAGCGGATCGTAGAAGCGGGTGATGACCGCGCCCGAATAGGCGGTGCCGCCATCGAGGCGGATGCCGAACCCGGTGGCGCCGCGATAGGCGGTGATGCGGCCATAGTCCGGGATGAAATTGTGCTCGGGGTCTTCCGTGGTGATGCGGCACTGCAGCGCATGGCCGTTCAGCCTGATGTCCTTCTGCGCCGGAACGCCCGATTCCGCCGTGCCGATGGCAAAGCCGTCGAGGATGTGTATCTGCGCCTTGACGATGTCGATGCCGGTCACCTGCTCGGTGACCGTATGCTCGACCTGGATGCGTGGATTGACCTCGATGAAGTAGAACTTGCCGGTGTCGGCGTCCTGCAGGAACTCGACCGTTCCGGCGCCGATATAGCTGGTCTCGCGCGCGATCTTCAGCGCATAGCCGCACAGCTCCTGGCGCAGCGCCTCGCTCAGATAGGGCGCCGGCGCGCGCTCGACGACCTTCTGGTTGCGGCGCTGGATCGAACAGTCGCGCTCGAACAGATGCACGGCGTTGCGATGCGTGTCGCCCAGCACCTGCACCTCGACATGGCGGGCGCGCTCGACCAGCTTTTCGAGATAGACCTCGTCCTTGCCGAAGGCGGCCTTGGCCTCGCGCTTGCCTTCCATGACCTCGCGGGCCAGATCGGCCTCGGAGCGGATGGCCCGCATGCCGCGGCCGCCGCCACCCCACGATGCCTTCAGCATCACCGGATAGCCGATGGTCTTGGCGAGCGCCTTGACTGCCTCCATGTCGTCGGGCAGCGGCTCGGTGGCGGGCACGACCGGCACGCCGACCTCTATCGCCAGATTGCGCGCCGCGACCTTGTTGCCGAGCCGGCGCATGGTCTCCGGCTTGGGTCCGATGAAGGTTATGCCGGCCTCGCCGCACGCCTCGGCGAACTCAGGGCTTTCCGACAACAGCCCGTAACCCGGGTGGATGGCGTCGGCGCCCGACAGCCTGGCGACGCGGAGCACCTCTTCGATCGACAGATAGCTTTCGATCGGCCCCATGTCCTTGCTGAGATGCGGCCCGCGCCCGACCTGGTAGCTTTCGTCGGCCTTGAAGCGGTGCAGCGAATATTTGTCCTCCTCGGCCCAGATCGCCACGGTTTTGAGGCCAAGCTCATTGGCCGCGCGGAACACGCGGATGGCGATTTCGGACCGGTTGGCGACAAGGATCTTCGTGATGGCCAAGGACTGCGCTCCAAAGGCGGAGAGGATGGGGGCTGCCGCAATGATTAACGTGAAAATGCTGCAGTGCAAACGGATTCGCGCGACATCTAAACCGATTTAAATGGTTTGTTCGCGCCAGCAACGAAAAATGCCCGGCGCGATGCGCCGGGCATTTTCCAATTTCAGACGTTTGCCGGCTTATTGCTCGAAGTAGGAGTACTTGCCGTCGTCACCCTTCTTCCAGGTGTACATGACGTAGTCCGGGCGGGTGATGTCGCCCTTGGCGTCATAGCCGATGTCGCCGATGGCCGTCGTCCAAGGGCCGCTCGACTTGATCGTCTCGGCGACTTTCTGGGCATCGTCGGCCGAGCCGGTCTTGGTGATGGCCGCCGCGATGATCTGAATCGTGGCGTAGGAGTAGAGCGTGTAAGCCTCCGGCTCGAAACCGGCGGCGCGGAACTTCTCGACAAGCTCCTTGGCGTTCGGGTTCTTGCGCGGATCGGGAGCGAACGTCATCAGCGTGCCTTCGACGGCGTCGCCGGCGATGGAGGCCAGTTCGTTCGAGACGATGCCGTCGCCGGACATGAACTGGGCCTTGAGGCCCTGGTCGGCGAGCTGGCGGATGATCAGGCCGGCCTCGGTGTGCAGGCCGCCGTAATAGACGACGGTGACGCCGGCTTCCTTCATCTTGGCGATGAGCGCCGAGAAGTCCTTGTCGCCGACATTGATGCCTTCATACATGGCTTCGGTGACGCCATTGCCGTTGAGCGCCTTCTTGGTTTCGTCGGCAAGGCCCTGGCCATAAGGCGTCTTGTCATGGATGAGCGCGATCTTGGCGTCCTTGAAGTTCTTGGCGACATAGTCGCCGGCAACCTTGCCCTGCTGGTCGTCGCGTCCGCAGGTGCGGAACGTGTTCCACATGCCGCGTTCGGTGAACTTCGGATTGGTCGCGGCAGGCGTGATCTCGAGGATGCCATTTTCGGCATAGACTTCCGACGCAGGAATTGAGACGCCCGAATTGAAGTGGCCATCGACATACTTGATGCCGTCGGCGACAAACTTGTTGGCGACCGAGATGCCCTGCTTCGGATCCGACACGTCGTCACCGACGCTCAGCTTGAGTTGCTGGCCGAGGACTCCGCCGGCCGCGTTGATGTCAGCGACGGCCTGCTCTGCGCCCTTCTGCAGCTGCGCGCCGAAGGCGGCGTTCGGGCCGGTGATCGGACCGGCGACGCCGATCAGGATGTCAGCCCACGCGCTGCCGCTGAACGCGATGAACGCGGTCAGAGCCACGGCGGACAAGAGTGACTTTTTCATATAAACGCTCCCATTTACGGAGTGGGCGTGGATGACACTTTCATGCGATGCCCACCCTTATCGCAGAAAGCTCAGTTTGCCGATTTTCAGGCACTTGTCACGCCGATTCATCCCCGAAGCGGCGTTAATCGTGAACGTCAACCCTTCGGTTTCCAGCTCAAAAGCGATGCTCTTTCGTAAAGCCAATTATACTGCGTCACCATCTGGTTGGTGCGCGTGTACTGGTAGCCGATGAAGCCCAGTATCATCAGCACGATTGTATCGACGATGTAGTAATGCAGCGAGAACATCGTGCCGTCGAACAGCGCGTGATGGATGAACCTGATGCCGATGCCGAGGCCCAGCATGTAGAGGAACAGCTGGAAGAAGCTGCGCCAGGTCTGGGCGCTCGCCCTCCCCGTCATCCATGCGGCCCAGCCGCCGAGCAGGCAGGTGACGAAGAAGAACTGCCAGATCGAGGGTTCCTCATAGAGAATGCCCTGCATGATTGATGTCTCCCTAGCATGATCCCGAAAAGTTGCAGACTTTTCGGACAAAGATCATGCGACAAACAAACAACTTGGAGCGGAATACCGGATGCACACATTCCGCTCCAAACTCAGTGGTGTCCGCCTTCGAGATAGGCAGCGCGCACTTCCGGATTGGCAAGCAGCTCCTTGCCGGTGCCGCTCATCGTCACATTGCCGTTGACCATGACGTAGCCCCTTGTGGCGAGCTTCAGCGCGCCGAAGGCGTTCTGCTCGACCAGGAATACGGTCAGCCCCTGGGTGCGGTTCAATTCGCGGATGGCGTCGAAGATCTGCTTGACGATCAGCGGCGCCAACCCCAGCGACGGCTCGTCGAGCAGGAGCAGCTTCGGCCGCGCCATCAGCGCGCGTCCGATCGACAGCATCTGCTGCTCGCCGCCCGATAGCGTGCCGCCGCGCTGGGCGATGCGCTCCTTCAGGCGCGGGAACAGTGTAAACACCTTCTCGACGTCCTCGTCATAGTATTTGAGGTTGTCGAGGCTGGCGCCCATCTGCAGGTTTTCCATCACCGTCATGCGTGGGAAGATGCGGCGGCCCTCCGGCGACTGGGCGATGCGCATGCGCGCGATCTCGTGCGTCGGCATCTGCGTGATGTCGGTGCCGGAAAAGGTAATCTTGCCGGCGCGCGCCCGTGGCGCGCCGAAGATGGTCATCATCAGCGTCGATTTGCCGGCGCCATTGGCGCCGATCAGCGCCACGATCTCACCCTCGTTGACGTTGACGTCGACACCGTTCAGCGCCCGGATATTGCCGTAGTAGGTCTCGACGCCTTTGATATCGAGCAGCGTTGTACCGGCCATTACTTACGCCCTCCGCGCGGCTTGGGTGTCGACCCGGTCGGTTTGGCCGTGGCCCGCTCGGCAGGCTTTCTTGGCGCGGCATTGGCCTTTGCATCGACCTGCTCTGCCTTCGAGGCGCCCTTCGACACCGTGACGCGCTCGCCCTCGCTATGGCCGATCGTGTCGGTCACCGGTCCGGCGAGAAACGAGGACGACGTGCCCGGGCCGTGGGCGGCGTCGGGGCCGGTGTCCAGCTGCTCGATGACGTCCTCGTCGCCGACCTCGATCAGCACCGTCTCGACCTCCTCATCGTCGACGCCGAGATAGGCGGCGATGACGCGCGGGTCGGTGCGCACCGATTGCGGACTGCCGTCCGAAATCTTGCGCCCGTATTCGAGCACCACGACATGGTCGGAAATCTGCATGACCACCGACATGTCGTGCTCGATCAAAAGGATCGAGGTGCTGTTCTTGATGTCCATCAGCAGCTCATTGAGCGCCGCCGATTCCTTCGGATTGAGGCCGGCGGCCGGCTCATCGAGGCACAGAAGCTCCGGCCCCGTGCACATGGCACGCGCGATCTCCAGACGCCGTTGCGCGCCGTAGGGCAAATCGCCGGCCGGATCGTCGGCGCGATCGACGAGATTGGCTTTCTCCAGCCAGTGCTTGGCCAGATCGATCGATTCGGCTGATGCCTTGCGGTAGCTCGAGAATCCGAACAGGCCGAGCATCGTATAGCCCGACGCCTTCATCAGCTTGTTGTGCTGGGCGACCAGAAGGTTCTCCAGCAGCGTCATGCCCGAGAACAGGCGGATGTTCTGGAAGGTACGGGCCACCTTGGCGCGTGCCGGGATCTCGTGGTTCGGCAAGCGCTCGAGCAGGTAGCTCGAGCCGTCAATCCGGTTGAGCGTGATCATGCCTTCCGACGGCTTGTAGAAGCCGGTGATGCAGTTGAACACGGTGGTCTTGCCGGCGCCGTTCGGGCCTATCAGCGCGGTGATCTCGCCGCGCCTGGCCTGGAAGGACAGGTCGCCGATGGCGATCAAGCCGCCGAACTTCATCGACAAATGTTCGACCTGCAGGATGAAGTCGTTCGTGGAAGGGCTCGCACTCATCAGCCGTGACCTTCCTTGGTGAAGGAGCCCGATACCGCTCTTCGCTCCTTGAGGAAGGCGGTCGGCTCACGGCTGCCGACAAAGCCGCGCGGCTTCCACAGCATGACGATGACCATGGCCATGCCGAACAACAGCATGCGGTAGAGTTCCGGCGTGAAGTCGGGACCGAACACCACCTTGAGGAAGTCCAGCTCGCGCAGGATTTCGGTGCCGCCAATCATCACCAGCGCCGCAACCGCGATGCCGCCCAGCGACCCCATGCCGCCGAGCACGACGATGGCAAGGATGATCGCCGATTCCAGGAAGACAAAGGATTCCGGGCTGACGAAGCCTTGCCGCGCGGCGAAGAAGGAGCCGGCGAAACCGCCGAACATGGCGCCGGTGGCAAAGGCGGTGAGCTTGGTGGTGGTGGTGTTGATGCCGAGCGAACGGCAGGCGATCTCATCCTCGCGCAGCGCTTCCCAGGCGCGGCCGACCGGAAGACGGCGCAGCCTGATGGTGACGAACGCAGTCAGAAGGCAGAGCAACAGGATGAGATAGTAGAGGAAGATCTTGTAGTAGGCGCCGGACTGGGCAATGCCCAGTACCTTCGAGATGTAGTTCGGGTCCGAGACGTTGAACGACATCAGGCCAAAGAAAGAGACCTTCGGAATGCCGGAAATGCCGGCCGAGCCATTGGTCACTTCGCGCCAATTGATCAGCACCAGCCGGATGATCTCACCGAAGGCCAGAGTCACAATGGCCAGATAGTCGCCGCGCAGCCTGAGCACCGGAAAGCCGAGCATCACGCCCCAGAACGCAGCCATCAGGCCGGCGGCCGGCAGCAGGATCCAGAACGACAGGCCGAAATGCGTGCCGAGCAGCGCGTAGGCATAGGCACCGACGGCGTAGAAAGCGACATAGCCGAGGTCGAGCAGGCCGGCGAGACCGATGACGATGTTCAGGCCCCAGGCCAGCATCACATAGATCAGAATCTGGATACCGAAATTATCGACCCACTTCAGTGAGCCCTGGAAACCGACCAGCATGACGATCACGATCGGATACAGGAACAGCACGGCAATGCCGATCGTGTTGAAGTTGCGGCGCACGAAGCCGGGCGCCGCCGCAGCAGGCGCCTCGGCCTTTTGCGCCTTGGCGCGCTCCAGCGCCGGCTGTCCGAAGGCGACATAAAGGAAGCGCCCCACCGCGGTGAGGATCACCACGATGGCAAGCAGGCCCCAGCGCTGCACCAGGATCAGTTCGTTGGAGATGTTCTGATCGGTTCTCAGGCCGATGAACAGCACGAACAGGCCGAGTGCTATGGCGCCGGCATAGAACGCCTCGCGAAAAGCGCGCTGCACGGGAGTGGCGACGACGTCGCGCTCCGGGGAAACGGTGACTGCCATGAGCTCAGACCTTTTCGACTTCTGGCCGGCCCAGAATGCCGGAAGGCAGGAAGATCAGCACGATCGCCAGGATCGAGAACGCGGCGACGTCCTTGTAGTCGATGGAGAAATAGGCCGACCACATGCTCTCGATGAAGCCGATCAGCAGGCCCCCGAGCACGGCACCGGGCAGCGAGCCGATACCGCCGAGCACGGCCGCGGTGAAGGCCTTCACGCCCGGCACGAAGCCATCGGAGAACACCACAACGCCGTAGTACATCAGGAACAGCGTGCCGGCGACCGCGGCAAGGGCTGCGCCCATGATGAAGGTGATCGAGATGGTACGGTCGACATCGACGCCGAGCAATGCCGCCATCTTGCGATCCTGCTCGCAGGCGCGCTGCGCCCGGCCAAGCGAGGTCTTGTTGACCAGGTACCAGAACAATGCAAGCAGGACCACCGTGACCAGAACGATGATGATCTGCTTCAGCGACACGCTGACGCCCTCGACCGTGTAGACCTTAGACACCAGCGGCGGGATCGGCTTGTTGCGCGGCCCTTGCGTCACCTGGACGAAGTTGGACAGCGCGATCGACATGCCGATCGCGGTGATCAGCGGCGCCAGCCGGAACGAACCGCGCAGCGGCCGGTAAGCCACCTTTTCGATGGTCCAGTTGTAGAGGCTGGTCAGAAGCATCGCCACGATCATCATGATCAGCAGGGCGATGACGACCGGCACTGAATAGAACAGCGCGCCGAGGATGAGGAAGACGATGAGGGCGGTGAATGCGCCGACCATGAAAATGTCGCCATGGGCGAAATTGATCATGCCGATGATGCCGTAGACCATCGTATAGCCGATTGCGATCAGCCCATAGATCGATCCCAGCGTCAGCCCGTTGATAAGCTGCTGGACGAAGTACTGCATACTGCCGTGGCTCCCCTGGAATGTCGCCTTTGTGGACGCATTCCTTTTCGTATTTCCCCTAGTCGTAAAGTTTCGAGCCCGGATTGCAACGTGATTTTTCAATCGTCGAACGTGTTTTGCCGGCACGCCATCCGATTGCCCGTTTTTTCGCTACCCGACCCCTGGACTATCGCGGACCCTATCATTGGCATAACGCAATGTCTTTGACGATTCAGCCGTATCATGCACCCCATTTCGAAGAAATCGCCGTCAAAATTAGGTGATGGGCAGGATCGTTGCGCCGGCAAAGGCCGTCCCGTTTGCGCTCCTGCTGTTCCGCCTGGTCAGGATTCTCCCTGTTCGACGACGAACCATGCGCCAACGGGTCGCGGTCGTCGATGAAAATGGTGTTCAATCCGGTCATGCGCGCCGCCCAGCCGCCGACAGAGGGGATGATCGTGCGGCAAGGGTCAGTAAGCCGAGCCGCCGTCCCGACCGAGAACGTGCCGCTCGGTGCCGTTCAACGGGGGGTTGAACACACTGACTAGGACCATGTCGCTGGCCGCGTCCGCACGCAGATAATGCTCGTCATGCTCGTCGAGCACATAGATCGTGCCCGGCTCGATTCGATGCACGTGGCCGGACATGTCTTCGACCTCACCCGCACCGGCGATGCAGTAGCAGGCCTCGAAATGCCGCCGGTAATGCAGGCGTGATTCGCTGCCTGCACGCACGACGGTATGGCAGACGGTGAAGCCCATGCCGTCCCGCTGCGTCAACAGGCGATGGCTCGTGCCATTGCCCCAATCGACGAAGAAGTCAGATTTTTCTACATCAGTCAGTTGTCTTGTAAACATGATCGTTCTCTCAGAAGCCACACCTACCGCACGAATGCCGCAGCGAAGGCAGGCTTTCAAATGATTGCTTCTCACGCGATATGTTCGTAAATTTTACAGATGGACTACATCCCACTGAATGCCGTTCGCGCTTTCGAGGCGGCTGCCCGCCATCTGAGCTTTTCGGCTGCCGGCGAAGAGCTTCACGTCACCCATCCCGCCATCAGCCACCAGATCAGGCGGCTGGAGGAATGGCTGGGCGTCTCGCTCTTTCACCGGGATGCCCGCAAGGTCCGCCTGACGGAAGCGGGGGTGATCCTGCAGGCCTCGGCGAGCGGCGCGCTTGCCGAACTCGGCGCCACGTGCCGCCGGATTCGGCGCAATGCCGGGCTTGAGACGTTGTCCGTGGGCTGTATTCCATCCATCGCCAGCCGCTGGCTGGTGCCGCGTCTGTCGGACTTCACCGCGCGTCATCCCGGTATCGGCATGAGGGTCGCCTACGCCAAGGCCGACGAGAGGCTCGGCGACGGCCAGAACGACGTGCTGATCACGCTCGGTGCCGATCCATCTCCCGACGTCACCAGCCTAAAGCTGTTTTCACGCTTCAATCGACCGGTATGCAGCCCACACTATCTCGCCGGCAGCAAGCATCTGCGCACGCCGGCCGGCATCGCCGTCGCCGACCTTCTGCACGACGAGACTCGCCAGGGCTGGCGTGAATGGTTTCTGGAGGCCGGACTGCCCGGGGTCGATGTGGGCAACGGACCGGTTTTTGCCGACTTCAACATTCTTGCCACGGCGGTCATCGCCGGTCACGGCGTGGCGCTCTGTCCGGTCGAGGTTTTTCGCGACGAGTTGAGGCGCGGCGACCTGATCGTTCTGTCGGAGGTCGCAACGAACCGCGACAAGGGCTACTTCCTGACGATGTCGGCGCAAGCCTCTCCGGCAGCGCTCAAATTCGCCGACTGGTTTCGCCAGGAGGTCTCAGCCGACAAACAATCCCAGGCCGGCCCAATCGACATCACTTGACGATGAACCCATGCGCGAACGGATCGCGGTCGTCGATGAAGATGGTGTTCAGTCCGGTCATCCGCGCCCAGCCGCCGATCGAGGGGATGATCGCCGGCTTGCCCGCGACAGCAACCTCCTTTTCGACGTTGCCCTTGAACAGCGAGCCGATGATCGACTCATGGACGAAGCTGTCGCCGGCCTTGAGCTTGCCCTTGGCATGGAGCTGCGCCATGCGCGCCGAGGTGCCGGTGCCGCAAGGTGAACGATCGATCGCCTTGTCGCCGTAGAAGACGGCATTGCGTGCATCCGCTTCAGGGTGTGTCGGCTTGCCGGTCCACAGCATGTGCGACAGCCGGTTGATGCCCGGGTTCTCGGGATGCTCGAATGTGTACTTCTCGTTCAGCCGTTGCCGCACCACCGGGCTCCAGGCGATGAGGTCGCCGGCGGAATGATCGGCCATGTCCCGATAATTCTCCTGGGGCTCGACGATGGCGTAGAAATTGCCGCCATAGGCGACGTCGACCTTGATCTCGCCGAGCTGCGGACATTCCACCGTCAGGCCCTCGGCATAGAGGAAGGAAGGCACATTGGTGATGCGCACCTCCTCGACATACTCGCCGACCTGTTTGTACTCGGCGATGACAAGGCCGGCCGGCGTGTCGAGCCTCAGCACCCCCGGTGTCTTCGGCTTGATCAGCCCGTGCTCGATCGCCATCGTCACCGTGCCGATCGTGCCGTGGCCGCACATCGGCAAGCAGCCCGAGGTCTCGATGAACAGGATGGCGATGTCGCAATCCTCGCGCGTCGGCGGATAGAGGATCGAGCCCGACATCACGTCGTGGCCGCGCGGTTCGAACATCAGCCCGGTGCGGATCCAGTCATATTCGGCGAGGAAATGTGCGCGCCGCTCCATCATCGTCGAACCCTGGAGCAGTGGCCCGCCGCCGGCGACCAGCCGCACCGGATTACCGCAGGTATGGCCGTCGATGCAGAAGAAGGATTGCTTGGCCATGACGTCTCCTGGAACTCAAAACCGTTGTGGACTGAAGGAAGCGAGATCGATCGGCGGAGTCTGCCCGAGAACCAGATCGCGGATCAAGCGGCCGGTGGCCGCCGACTGGGTCAGGCCGAGATGGCCGTGGCCGAAGGCATAGATCACAGATGCGCTGTTTCGGGCAGCGCCGATGACCGGCAGCGAATCCGGCAGCGACGGACGGAACCCCATCCATTCGCGACCATCGGCCGGATCGAGCCCCGGCAGGAAGGCTTTCGCCTTTTCCAGCAGCGCCTTCGAGCGGGCATAGTTGGGTGGCCGCTCGATGCCGCCGAGTTCGACGGCGCCGCCGACCCGCAGGCCGGTGTCCAGAGGCGTGATGACGAAGCCATGGCCGGAGAAGATCAGTTGCCGCTTCACGTCGAAAGCGGTCTTCGGCAGCGTCGTGTTGTAGCCGCGCTCGGTCTCCAGCGGGATGCGCTCGCCGAGGTTTTTCGCTAGCAGATGCGACCATGCGCCGGCGGCGATGATGAGCTGCCTTGCCCGTCGCGTGGTGCCATCGGCAAGCGTCAGCGTCGCACCGTCCTGGCCCGCATCGACACGCTCGATCCGGGTCTTTTCGAAGCGGGCGCCCAGACCCTCGGCATAGGCCCAGACCGCCTTGCCGAGTAGTTTGGGATCAGCGACGGTCTTCCATCCCGGCACGAACGTGGCCTTGACGAAACGCGGCGACAGGCCTGGCTGCAGCCCCGCCAGTTCCTCGCCCTCAACATGGCGGAAGCCGATGCCAAAGCGCTCACGCGCTGCCCAACTCGGCAGCGAAGCGCGAAACTCGGCCTCGCTCTCGTAAAACTCCAGCGAGCCGTCCTCGCGCAGCATCGGCCGCGTGCCGGAACGATCGAGCAGGCCCATCCATTCGGCCTCGGCAAGCCGCATCATGCCGACCTGCGCCGCAAGGCTGGCCTCGTAGAGATCAGCCCGCCCGGCGCGCCAGAAGCGGAACAGCCAGGGCAGGAGTTTCGGCAGATAGGCGGGCGGAATGCTGAGCGGCCCCAGTGGATCGGCAAGCCATTTCGGCAATTGCCGGATCATGCCCTTATGCGCGAGCGGCAGCACATCGGAAAAGGCGAAGGCGGCGGCATTGCCGGAACTCGTCTCCTCGCAAATGCCGGTTCGATCGAAGATCGTGACGTTTCTCCCCGCCTCGGTGAGATAGGCGGCGGCACAGATGCCGATGATGCCGCCACCGACGATGGCGATATCTTCCCCTTCTCCCTGTTCACGGGGAGAAGGTGCCCGAAGGGCGGATGAGGGGCTGCGCCCTTCCTCTGCCGATTTGGAATTTCCTTGCACGTGGGCACTACCCCTTGTCAGGCTGCCGCAAGAGATTACTCAAAACTGCGGCAGCTTCGGCCGCACTGCCAATGCGTCCTTGACGATCTTCTCGACCGCCTTGCGGCGCTCGCCTGACAGCGGCTGGCGCGGCATGCGCACGCGGTCGTTGGTGTTGATCGCAAACACTTCCGCCAGCTTGATGTTCTGCACCAGATAGGTCGACACGTCGAGGTCGAGCAGCGGCCGGAACCAGCGATAGATGGAGAGAGCCTCCTCGCGGCGACCCTGCTTCATCAGCTGGTAGATGGCGACCGTCTCGCGCGGGAAGGCGGTGACCAGCCCAGCCACCCAGCCGATGGCGCCGACCGACAGCGCCTCGAAGGCGAGGTTGTCGACGCCGGTGAACAGGTCGTAGCGTGTGCCGAGGCGGTTGATGATCTCAGTCGAGCGACGGATGTCGTCGGAGGATTCCTTGATGGCGACAAAGCGCTTGTCGGCCGCCAGTTCCTCCATCTGGTCGACGGTCACGTCGACGCGGTAGGCGAGCCGGTTGGAGTAGATCATGACCGGCAGGTCGCCGGCCTCGGCGACGGCGCGGAGCGCCGCGACCGTCTCTTCCTCATTGGTGTGATAGATCGGGCTCGGCACGACCATCAGTCCGTTGGCGCCTTCCTTGGCGGCGCGGCGCGCGATGCTGGCCGCCTCGCGGGTGCCGGCCTCGTTGACCGTCAGTAGCACCGGCTTCTTGCCGGCGACCTTCTGCGCCGTCTTCAGCACCTCGATCTTCTCGTCATGCGACAGCATCGGCCCTTCGCCGAGCGAGCCGCAAACGATGATGCCGTCGCAACCGGCCTCCATCTGCAGTGCAAAGCAGCGCTCCATCTCGGCATGGTCGAGGCGGTCGTCCTCGGTGAATTTGGTCGTGACGGCGGGGAAAACTCCGGTCCACATAGCTGCCTCTCCATCTGATATATCAGTGATATATTTGACAGGAAACCCGCTGTCAATGCGGAATCTGTTATGATATATTTAAAATATATCAGAGGGTGCGATGACATTGTGGGATGATATATCTGGCTCCGCGCCGGCGGCCGCAAAGGCCTATCGCATGCTCGAGCACATGATCGTGACGCTCGAACTGGCGCCGGCCAGTTTCGTCACCGAAGGCGCGCTGATCGAGCGCCTCGGCCTTGGCCGCACGCCGGTGCGCGAGGCGATCCAGCGCCTGGCCTGGGAAGGACTGCTCGATGTCCGGCCGCGCGCCGGCATCGCGATTGCTCCGCTCCATCCCGGTGACTGGCTGCGCGTCCTCGACGCGCGTCGCGGCGTCGAGGTGGTGCTCGCCCGCTCGGCCGCACGCTTCGTCACCCGCGAGGCCGCCGACCTGTTTCACGAAGCCGCCCTTGCCATGCAGAAGGCGGTGATCTCGGGCAATGTGCTGGCCTTCATCCAGGCCGACAAGGCACTCGACGAGGCGCTGGCGCTGGCCGCCGACAACCCGTTCGCGGCGCGGCTTGCCGCACCCCTGCAGACCCACAGCCGCCGCTTCTGGTTCCGCTACAAGGCCGATACCGGGCTCGCCGAATCGGCCGAGCACCATGTCGCGCTGATCCGCTCGATCCTCGATGGCGACGAGGAAGGAGCAGCCAAGGACGCCAAGCGGCTGATGGCGCTGCTGCGTGGCCATGCCGAGACGGCGGCGACGCGATAGACGAAACCGGAGTCAGCCTTCGGCCGGCTCTTTCTGCGCCGCCCATTTCAACAAGGCGTCGAGAGCCGGGCATAGCGCCTGGCCCCAGTCGGTCAGGCAGTACTCGACCTTCGGCGGCACCTGGTGATGCACGACGCGGCGCACGATGCCGTCGGCCTCCATTTGCCGCAGCTGCTGGATCAGCATCTTCTGCGAGATCGCCGGGATCGCCCGTTCGAGATCGGAAAAGCGCAGCACCTTGCCGCCGAACAGGTGAAACAGGATCACCAGTTTCCAACGGCCTTCCAGAATGCGCAGCGCATTCTCGACGCCGCTCGCCGCGGACGACGGCGTCAGCCCCTCATCCTCACCTTCGGGCTCGTCCTTACTTTCAGGTAAGTACCTTACTTTTTCGTCGGTTCTTGTCATTTCTTCAGCATATCTCATTTTAGGGACCGGACAAGCGCCGCGGACGTCAGGTCGACGGCGGCAATCGGAACCGGAGACGAACCCATGACCGTAAAACTTCCCCAGCCTCTGGTGGATTATTTTGCCGCCAAGAACAGGCATGACATCGACGGGATGCTCATCCCCTTCTCGCCGCACGCCACGGTCCGGGATGAAGGCAAAACCCATCAGGGGGCAGTCGCCATCCGTGACTGGATGGAAGCAACCACACGCAAATATCGGGTGACGGTCGAGGTTGCCGATGCGACGGCCGATGGCAATGCATGGCGGGTCGCCGGCATCGTGTCGGGCAATTTCCCCGGCAGTCCGGCGACGCTCCATTACAACTTCACGCTGGCCGACGAAGGGATCACGCGCTTGGACATCGGCGCATGACGATCGTTCATCGGCTTTGACGGCGGGCGCGCAAGGGACGGCGCCTGTTCCGTTATGCATCGTGGCCGGACTGGGCCACCACGTTTTCCCAATTGTTGCCGGCCGCAATGATGCAGCTCGTGCCGGTGACATCGGTGACGACGATCGTCCAGGTTCCGCTCTCAGCGACGAAGACTTCCATGATCGCGGTCTGACCGATCAGCCCGAACGCAAACTGCTTTTCCTGGAAATTCTCGCTCAGATGCGCAACGAGAACGCCGTGCTCAACGCAGAACTGGTACTGGGCGCTGGCGGCACTCGTGCCCATCGCCAGTGCACCGGCAAGAACCAGGGTCTTCACCCAAGCTGACAGAGATTTGCGTGCCATAAAGCACCTCCTTTGCCATCGCGTCCCGGCAAGAAGAGGTGGTTGACGGCCTCATTTTGCCGGGGCGACCCAGGCCGGTTCCGACGTCATCATCGCGTCGCTCCTTTCTGTGTTCCGGTCTGCCGTCCAGCGGATGTTCCCGCTATGTTCCATATATGGTGCTGGCCAAGGAAAATAACAAGCGGGCGCCGCGCGGGGACGCCCGCTTGTTCCTTTTTGGATCCGAAAAACAGTCGCGGCCTGGCCATGCCGCAACAGCCTTGGAAAACCTTCAGGTACCCGGCAGGGCAGCCACCATCGTCGCACCGTCCCAACCTTCGCCCGCCATGATGACGCAACTCTGACCTTGCGTGTCGGTGGCAAGGAGCGTCCAGGTGCCCTGCTCGGAAACGAAAACCTCAAGGATGACGCTTGGATTGACCAGACCGCGCGCTGTTTCGCTTTCGTGGAACTTGTCGCCGAGCGCCTTGACCACGTCCGCGCGCGGCGCGCATTGCGCGGCCGCTTTCGCTTGAGCCGCTCCGGCAGACATCGCAACTGCCGCAACGGCCATCGTCGCCCAAAAACCTCGTGTCATCCGACACCTCCTCGCGCCAGACGAGACCCCGGCTGCTACCGGCGCTGTTGATTGGCCTGCATCTCGGCAGGAATACAGCCTAAGGCGGATGATCGTCTGTTGGTTCCATCACACAGCCATGGAACAGTTAGAGCGCGGATGCTCTCTGAACGTGATGCATCACGCGGATCGCTGCGGAGGCATGCCCAAATAGAAAGAAAGCGCGGCTTGCACCGCGCTTTCTCAATGTGTTTGGCTTTCTCGGCTCAGTTCATCGTCGGGATGACGAATTCCGCACCGTCCTTGATGCCTGCCCGCGCGCCCGCAGCCGAAGGCGAGGACGCGCAAGCGAGAAAACGTCCGGTCAGTTCATCGTCGGGATGACGAACTCGGCACCGTCCTTGATGCCGGACGGCCAGCGCGAGGTGACCGTCTTGGTCTTGGTGTAGAAACGGAACGCGTCCGGGCCGTGCTGGTTGAGGTCGCCGAAGGACGACGCCTTCCAGCCGCCAAACGTGTAGTACGCGATCGGAACCGGGATCGGCACGTTGACGCCGACCATGCCGACCTGGACCCGCGAGGCAAAGTCGCGCGCCGCATCGCCGTCACGGGTGAAGATGGCGACGCCATTGCCCATCTCGTGGTCGTTGGCGAGCTTGATGGCGTTTTCGTAGGTTGGCGCACGCACCACCGAGAGCACCGGCCCGAAGATCTCTTCCTTGTAGATGCGCATGTCGGCGGTGACGTTGTCGAACAGGCAGCCGCCCATATAGTAGCCGTTCTCGTAGCCCTGCATGGAGAAGCCGCGACCGTCGACGACCAGGCTGGCGCCTTCCTTGACGCCGGCGTCGACATAGCCCTTGACCCGCTCCAGCGCCTGCGCCGTCACCAGCGGACCGAAATCGGCGGAAGAGTCCGTCGACGGGCCGACCTTCAGGCTTTCGACGCGCGGGATGAGCTTTTCCATCAGCCGGTTGGCGGTGTCGTTGCCGACCGGCACGGCCACCGAGATCGCCATGCAGCGCTCGCCGGCCGAGCCGTAGCCGGCGCCGATCAGCGCGTCGACGGTCTGGTCCATGTCGGCGTCGGGCATGATGATCATGTGGTTCTTGGCGCCGCCGAAGCACTGCACGCGCTTGCCGGCTGCGGTGCCGCGCGAATAAATGTAGTGGGCGATCGGCGTCGAGCCGACGAAGCCGACGGCCTTGATGTCCGGATCGTCGAGGATGGCGTCGACCACTTCCTTGTCGCCATTGACGACGTTGAGGATGCCGGCAGGCAGGCCGGCCTCGAGGAACAGTTCGGCGATGCGGATCGGCACGCCCGGATCACGCTCGGAAGGCTTCAGGATGAAGGCGTTACCGCAGGCGATGGCCGGGGCGATCTTCCACAGCGGGATCATCGCCGGGAAGTTGAACGGGGTGATGCCGGCGACGACGCCGAGCGGCTGGCGCATCGAATAGACGTCGATGCCGGGGCCGGCGCCGTCGGTGAATTCGCCCTTCATCATGTGCGGCGCGCCGACGCAGACTTCGACCACTTCGAGCCCGCGCTGGATGTCGCCCTTGGCGTCGGGGATGGTCTTGCCGTGCTCGCGCGCCAGGATATCGGCCAGTTCGTCATAATCGCGGGCGACCAGTTCGAGAAACTTCATCAGCACGCGCACACGGCGCTGCGGGTTGGTCGCCGCCCATTTCGGCTGCGCCGCCTTGGCGTTCTCGACCGCCGCGCGCAGTTCCGCCTGCGAGGCCAGCGCCACCGTGCCGCGCACGGAGCCGTCCATCGGCTGCATGACGTCCTGCTTGCGGCCGCTGGTGCCGGCGACATGCTTGCCGCCGATGTAATGACCGTATTCGATCATGATCTCTCTCCCTTGTTTTGGATGAGCCATTGTCCGCCTTTGCCGGGGCGATGGCAACGCGAGCCAGAACGCAACCGTTGTGCGGGAAATAGACAACGGAGGTCGAGTGTGCATTAAATGCCGCAAATGACGGATTGCTGAAAAGGCCGAAGCTTGCGTTCCTTCACACCCCCCTCTGTCCTGCCGGACATCTCCCCCGCAAGGGGGGAGATCGGATATCACGCAGGCTTCCGCCAATCACCGGCGTTTAAGGGGAGGCACCATCAAAGAAACTGCCAATCTCCCCCCTTGCGGGGGAGATGGCCGGCAGGCCAGAGGGGGGTGGGCGGGAACGCGGCGCCCGTCACGAATTGGGACCACCCCCATGAACTGGGATGACGTCCGCATCTTCCTCGCCGTGGCGCGCGCCGGGCAGATCCTTGGCGCGGCAAAGCGCCTTGAACTCAACCACGCCACCGTCTCGCGCCGCATCGCAGCGCTCGAGGAAGCACTCAGGACAAAACTGTTTCGCCGGCTCACCACGGGCAGCGAGCTGACGCCGGCGGGCGAACGCTTCCTCGACATTGCCGAGCGCATGGAGAGCGACATGATCGCCGCGCGCTCGACCGTGGCCGGCGAAGGCGACGACATCTCCGGCACGGTGCGCATTGGCGCGCCCGACGGCTTCGGCGTCGCCTTCCTGGCCAAGCACCTCGGCGAGCTGACGACACTCCACCGCGAACTCACCATCCAGCTGGTGCCTGTGCCGCGCTCCTTCTCGCTATCCAGGCGCGAGGCCGACATCGCCATCACCGTCGAGCGGCCGACCGAGGGCCGGCTGGTGGCGGGCAAGCTGGTCGACTACACGCTCGGCCTGTTTGCCTCGCGCACCTACGTCGAGGCGCATGGCCTGCCGCAAACGGCAGCCGCGCTTGGCCAGCACACGCTGATCGGCTATGTGCCCGACCTCATCGTCAGCCCCTCGCTCGACTATGCGGCCGAGTTCAGCGCCGACTGGCGCACCAGCTTCGCCATCTCCTCGGCGCTCGGCCAGGCCGAGGCGGTGCGCTCCGGCGCCGGCATCGGCATCCTGCACACCTTCGTCGCCCGCTCCATGCCGGAGTTGGTGCCTGTCGACATCGTGGCCCCCATCCGCCGCGCCTACTGGCTGGTCTATCACGAATCGGTGAGGCCGCTGCGCCGCGTCCAGGTGGTCGCAAGCTTCATCACCAGGGCGGTGGAGCGGGAGCGCGCGCTGTTCGTCTGAGTGCCTTGCCCTTGCCACAAAATCGGCCAGTGTGGCATCAGCCACCGAGCGGCAAGAGCCGGGTGGACCATTTCGAAAGCTGGCGCGGAAACAATGCGAGCCGTTCTTGCCATCCTGCCGCTGGTTTTCCTGTCGGGCTGCGCCAACCCCTGGACCAAGGTGCCCGAAGCGGAATTGCCGAAGCCGATCCGCTATGCCCTGGCCCGCCCCTCGCCCTTCGTCTTCGGCAATTATTGCGGTCCGGGCACGCGCAGCGGCGACCTGTCGTTGCGGCCGGTCGACCGCCTCGATGCCGCCTGCCAGACCCATGACGCCTGCTACATCGCCCGCCACGATCATTGCGATTGCGACGGCGCGCTTGTCGCCTCGGCAAGGACGATCCGCGACGACAATTCGGCTCCACGGAAAATGCGCAACGAGGCCGAGCTTTTGATCGCCACGTTCGCTGTCCCCGTCTGCAAGGTGTTTCCGCAGGGCTTCATGCCGCCGCGCGATCCCGCCCAGCTCAAGGCGATGAACGGGGCGACGGGGTGAGTAAGCGTAACACTGGATGCCTGGCCCTGCTTTGGCTGGCGGTGGCGGTGCTGGCCGGTTGCGCCGGCCCGCATCGCGGCACATGCGACTTCTTTCCCGGCGAAAACACCTGCACGCGCCCGTCTTTGTCGGCCAAGGCGCCTGGACCGGACATCGCGGCTGCCCAGTATTTCGGCACCTCTGGCGAGAGCGATTACGAGAAGCAGTTCCTGGCGCTTCTCGCCCACAACGAGATCGGTGCCATGGACCGGGCGAACGGCACGGGCCCCTTCGGCCACGACCGCCACGACATCGCCAACAGCGATTTTCAGGCGACATACCGGACGCTGGAACGGCTGGCAAAGTCTGTCGCCGCCACACAGGTGCCGCCGACCGACGGCAAACCTGGTGAAGGCCACTTCACGGCGCGCTGGCGGGTGTCGCGGCAGACGCTTTATGTCGATGCCGCGGCTCGGCCTTCCGAGGCGAAGATTTTCACCTTTTCCGGCCTGCAGGCGCGCTCGGTCGAGATCGTGCTGCGCCAGGCCGGCAGCCAGGCGGTCGACATTGGCGGCACCTGCGACGGGGCGCTGGCGATCCGCGCCGGCGGCCGCTCCCGCACCATGGCCAAGGGTTCGGCCTTCAGCTTCCGCCTGCCGGCAGGCGACACCTCGATCAGCCTGTTTCCGGACGAGACCCTGAACCGCTGCGACTTGAATATCCGCTCCAGCCTGGCGCCGGCCGGCGCGCCGCTCACCATCCTGCGCGAAGAGACCGCCGATCCGGCGCTTGCCGCACTCGACAGCCTCTACGAGCGCTGCCCGGAGCCCGATCCGGCGGGCCTGGAGGGACTTGACCGCGTCTTCTACGCCAGCCGCTGGCTATCGCAGACCTGCGCCATGCCGCTCCGGCAGCCGCGGCTGCTGCGCAAATCGCGCGACGGCTTTAACGCCAAGGTCGAAGCCTTGCTGGGCGCGACGCTGCCTGACAGCGCCTTCGATAAGGGCGACCCGGAATTGCCGCTCGATTTCTCCCACGCGCCAAAACTAAAGCTGATCTATCTGTCGTCGCTGGAGTTCAAGGCGGACTTTTCCGGCCGCATCATCGAGCGGCTGATCCGCCACCATGCCGCTTTGGGCACCAAGGTGCGCATCATGGTGACCGACGTGCTCGAGCGCGAGAAGGACGACGCCATGCTGCACCGGCTGGCGGCGGAGTTCCCCGATGTCGAACTGCAGGAATACCGCTGGCAGGCCGACCGCGGCGCGCCGATCGACGAGCAGCTGTCACAGTTGCATAAGACCCACCACGTCAAGATGCTGGCGACGCTGGCCGAAGACCCCGGCCGCTCGCGCGTCATCATCGGCGGCCGCAACATCCATGACGGCTTCCTGTTCCACAAGCCGGTCGACCTGTCGCGCTACCCCGACCTGCAGCAATACGGCAGGACCGACGGCTTCTCGCTGAACTACTATTCGAATTGGAGCGACTTCGACATCGAGATCGCCGACCCGGCAACAGTCGAAACGCTCGCCGCGCATCTTTCGACCCTGTGGCTGCTCGACGCCGACACAAACATCTCCCGGCCCTTCTCCATCTCGGTCCGCTCAGGCAACCGGCTTCCGTCAGGCGTGGCGCGGCATTTCATCTCCGTGCCCTATGAGGACGGGCATGCGCTGGAGAATTACTTCGTCGAGCTGATCGACACTGCCAAGCACCATATCCAGATCGTCAATCCCTATCTCAACCTGACGCCGAAGCTCGCGCAGGCCTTCGACCGGGCGCTGGGGCGCGGGGTGAAGATCGATATCGTCGGCCGCATCGACCTCAAGGGCGACATCGGCGGCAAGTTCCTCACCGCGCTCAACAAGCTGTTCGTCGAGAAATACGGCGACCGCATCGACATCCGCGAATTCAAGGCGCCGGATGTCGTGCTGCATTCCAAGATCATGATGATCGACGAAAGGCTGGTGACTATCTCGTCGGTCAACCTCAACAACCGCAGCTTCTTCCACGACTCGGAGAACGGCATGATGGTGCTCGATCCCGCCTTCTACCACCGCATGAAGCCGATCTATGACGACTATCTGGCCCATTCGAACCCGGTATCCACCAGGGTGACGATCCCCTGGGCCTACCGGCTGCTGTTCTCAGAGGGTTGGGTGAAACAGGCGTTCTGATGCAATTCCAGGAAAAGTGTGCAGCGGTTTTCCGTCCGGAATTGCGCAAAAACAAACGTTCGATGCTCAAAGGCTACTTCAGATAGCGGTCCGGGCTGAGGTCGCGGGCGTTGATCTCCGGCACCCGGTTGGAGATGATGTCGGCCAGCACCCGGGCTGAGCCGCAGGCCATGGTCCAGCCGAGCGTGCCATGGCCGGTGTTGAGGTAGAGGTTGGACAATTCGCTTTGGCCGACCAGCGGCGGCCCGTCAGGCGTCATCGGCCGCAGGCCGCACCAGAAGCTCGCCGCCTTGAGGTCACCGCCGCCCGGAAACAGATCGCCGACCGAATGCTCCAGCGTGCGCCGGCGCGTTTCGTGCAGCCTGAGATCGAAGCCAGAAATCTCCGCCGTGCCGCCGACGCGGATGCGGTCGCCAAGCCTGGTGATCGCCACCTTGTAGGTCTCGTCCATCACCGTCGAGACGGGTGCGGCGCCGACATCCTTGACCGGCACGGTGATCGAATAGCCCTTGACCGGATAGACCGGGATCGGCCGCTTCAGCTTGCGCATGAATTGCGCCGAATAGCTGCCCATCGCCATCACATAGGCGTCGGCCGATAGTCCGCCCTTGTCGGTGTTGATGTGTTTGATGCGATTGCGGGTCCGCACGATGTACGAGATCGTTGTCCCGTATTCGAAGGTGACGCCGCGCGCCACGCAGAGCTCGGCCATACGGTCGGTGAACATCTTGCAGTCGCCGGTTTCGTCGCCGGGCAGCCTGAGACCGCCGACGAATTTGCCGCGCACGCCGGCCAGGGCCGGCTCGGCTCCGATGCAGCCTTCGCGATCGAGGAGTTCGTAGGGGACGCCGTATTTCTTCAGAACCTCGACGTCGCCGCCGGTGCCGTCGAGCTGCTTTTGCGTGCGAAACAGCTGCAGCGTGCCTTTGGTCCGCTCGTCATAGGCGATGCCGGTCGCCGCGCGCAGCGCCTTCAGCGTATCGCGGCTGTATTCGGCCAAAGGCACCATGCGCGACTTGTTCAGCGCGTAGCGCTCGGCCGTGCAATTGCGCAGCATCTTGAGCAGCCATGTCCACATATGCGGATCGAAGGCGGGCCGCACCACCAGCGGGCCATGCTTCATCAGCAGCCATTTGATCGCCTTCAGCGGAATGCCGGGCCCCGCCCATGGCGAGGCATAGCCCGGCGAGACCTCGCCGGCATTGGCGAAGCTGGTTTCCAGCGCCGGCCCCTTCTGGCGATCGAACACCGTCACCTCATGGCCGGCCTCGGCGAGATAATAGGCGGTGGTGACCCCGATCACGCCGCCGCCCAGCACGAAGATCTTCATCGCATCACTCTCCACGACGACGTCTCGTCAGGCCGGGTCGTCATGCTCTGTCTGCCGGATTTTCGAGCGTCCGCCAAGTACCGCCTTGCTACCCGTTCACGTAGCGCCGGTGAAAGCGCGGCCCGAGGCTGGTCAGGATCTCGTAGCCGATCGTGCCGGCATGGCCGGCCGCCTCGTCGACGCTCTGCGACGGGCCGAGCAGTTCGACAAGGTCACCCTCGCCGAGCGTGCCCACGGGGAGCGCGGAAATGTCGAGGATGATCGAATCCATCGATACGCGTCCGAGAAAGGGCAGCCGGACAGTGTCGAACCAGGCGGCCGAGGCGGCGCGGCGATGCCAGCCGTCGGCATAGCCGAGCGAGATCGTCGCAGCTCTCAACGGGCCGGTTGCGCGAAATGTATGGCCATAGCCGACGCCTGCCCCCTTTTCGAGGCTGCGCGTCTGGACGATTTTCGCCTGCAGCCGCACCACCGGCAGCATCGGGTTCGGTTCGCTCGGCGTCGGATTGATGCCGTAGAGCGCCGCCCCAGGACGGGCGAGGTCGAAATGAAAGGCCGTCCCGAGGAAGATGCCGGACGAATTGGCGAGCGAAGCAGGCGCTTCTGGCATCATCTTGCGCAACCGTTCGAAGGCCAGCCACTGCCGCTCATTGGCCGGATGCTGCAGCTCGTCGGCGCAGGCGAGATGGCTCATCACCAGGACGACGTTGACGCCGTCGAAAGCGCGCGGATCGGCGGCGATTGCCTGCACCTCCGCCGGCGGCATGCCGAGCCGCGACATGCCGCTGTCGACCTGGATCGCGGCCGGCAGCTTGCGGCCGGCCTGCTGGCCGGCTTCACCCCAGGCCTTCAGCTGGCCGGCGCTGTTGATGACGGGAACAAGCTCCGCCGCAACCGCTTCCGGTTCCGAGCCAGGCGGCAGGCCGTTGAGGACATGGATCGCCGGTCCGGGGCCGAGCCCCTTGCGCAGCGCCAGGCCTTCGGCGAGCAGCGCGACGAAGAAAGTGGTGCAGCCCTCGGCCGACAGCGCCCTTGCCACGGGCGCCGCGCCCAGGCCATAACCATCGGCCTTGACGACACCGGCGCACGGCACGCCGCCCAATTGCGCCTTCAGCCGCCGGTAGTTTTCACGGATGGCGCCGAGATCGATGGTCAGGATGGCGCCGGCCACCGCTTCACTGACCGGCTCACCTTGCGTGGCGATGCTTTCGGGGACGTTTTTGGAGGCGTCGTTCATACCGACCCTGTGCGAAGCAGCTCAGCATCCATAAGACCACGAAACCGACGCAGCGACCATGCGCGATCGCGCTGGTTACGCCACCAGATGCCGGAACGCCGCCACCACGTCCTCATAGACCTTGCGCTTGAACGGCACGATCAGGTCGGGCAAGTCCCGCATCGGCCGCCACGCCCATTGGTCGAACTCGGCCGTGTGGCCGCCCGGTGGCGGGTTGATCTGGATCTCGCTCTCGTCGCCGTGAAAACGATAGGCGAACCATTTCTGCGTCTGGCCGCGATAGCGGCCCTTGAAGGCAATGCCGACCAGATGCGCCGGCAGGTCGTAGTTGATCCAGTGCGGCGCCTCGGCCAGCAGCGAGACGCTGCGCATGCCGGTCTCCTCGTAGAGTTCCCGCTCGGCCGCTTGCGCAGGGTCTTCGCCCTTGTCGATGCCACCCTGCGGCATCTGCCAGAGCTGCGTGGTGCCGGCGAATTCGCTGTCCGGCTCGGCGATGCGGTGACCGACCCAGACCAGCCCCTCGCCATTGAGGATCATCAATCCGACACAGGGACGGTAAGGCAGTGTCTCGGGATCGACCGGTTTTGTCTTCGCCATCAGTCAGTCTTTCCAGCTTTCCGCCGCTTCTGAGAACTCGCTCGGGAGAGAACCATCGAGAACGGCTGCTAGCCTTTTTGCGGATCGATGGCCACCGCCGAAATCGGCACGATCTCGATGCCACGCTTCTTGGCTTCCGTCACCCAGGACGACACCGTATCGACCGTCAGATCGAACGCCGAGCCGATGCCGACGGCAAAACCCTTTGCCCGCGCCGTGGCCTCGAGCTCGTCCAGCTTCTTCAGGATGGCGCCGCGGTCCTGCACCGCATCGATCGACGTGTCGCCTGCGACGAACGGCACACCGTCCTTGAGCGCCAGATCGGGTGCCAGGCTGCGCGCCGACGAACCGTCATCGACATAGGCGAGACCGCGCTTGCCGAGCTCGGCCATGAACGGCCCCATTGCCGCGGAATCGGCCGAGAAGCGGGCGCCCATATAGTTCATCACGCCGGTATAGTTGGTGGTCCGCGACAGTGCCCAGTGCAGGCTCTTCAGATTCTCGTCCGGGCTCGCCGCCACCGTCAGCGTGTTGCGGCCGGGATTGACGTTGGGATAGTCGAACGGCTCGAGCGGTACCTGCATGACGATCTCATGCCCGCTCTGCCGCGCCGCCTGCATCCAGCGGCCGATGCTGTTGCCTTGCGGGGCAAAGGCCAGCGTCACCTCGGCCGGCAGCTTGGCGATGGCCGCCTGGGTGCCGGTCTGCGACACGGCGAGCCCGCCGATGACGATCGCCACGCGCGCGCCGCGCGATCCCGACCACGGCCGCGCATAGACGTCGAACGGACGCCTGCCGTCGGCGGCACGCATCGGCAGCGGTCCGGTTTCGCTGGCCTCGATCAGCGCCTTGTCCGGGATATGCGCAATCTTCAGGTTCTGGCCGACCGTCGAAGGATCGCGAATGACGATCCCCGCCTTCGGCGGACCGTCGCCTTCTTCCGTCTGCACATGGATGATCTGCGGCCCGCCTGTCTTGGGAGAGGTTTCCTTGGGCGGCGTTTCCGTCTTGGGCGCCGCCGCCTCGGCAACCGGCGCTGCGGCGGGCGCGGCCGTCACCTTCGGCGTCGAAACGGCAACCTCTTCCGGCTTGCGGAACGGCTTTTCGCGCAGCGCGATCGCGCCGGAGATACCGACCACGGCCAGCACGGCGAGCGTGGCCCCGACCGTGCCGGCGCTGAGCCCGCGCGACGCGGCACGCGGCGGCCGGATCGTCTGTCCGAGCGGGCGTTCGATGTCCTTGCTGATGTCAGCCAACTTGTGTCCCCGGAAGCACGACCCTTAAGTGAAGGCACTTTTTACGAGACATGCTGCGCAAAATTCGCAATCGCCGGCGCGCTAACCCAGACGCGTGGCGCTCCAACCGCGTTCCCCCGAATCAAACTGCCGGAACCTCGCGGCCCCGGCAGCATCGCATTGCTTCGATCGGGCGGCCAGAGCCTTGCCCTGACCACTCGGTCCTTACTGGTTGAGCACGGCCTTGTCCGGATTCGGCGGGAACGCCGGATCGGTCTTCTGGCCACGCAGCAGCTCTTCGGCATAGATGAGCTGGAGATCGTCCTTCGGATCCGGCGGCACATAGGCGGCCGAGCCGGAGCCGGTCGAACCCTCGTCGGCACCCTTGATATGACCCTTGAGGTCCGATTCGCCGCGCGTCAGGTCCCTGCCCTGCAATTCCGCCGGCAGCGGCTGCTCGACCTTGATGTCGGGCGTGATGCCCTTGCCCTGGATCGACTTGCCGGATGGCGTGTAATAGAGCGCTGTCGTCAGGCGCAGCGCGCCATTCTCGCCGAGCGGGATGATGGTCTGCACCGAGCCCTTGCCGAAGGACTGGGTTCCGACCACCGTGGCGCGGCGCAGGTCCTGCAGCGCGCCGGCGACGATTTCCGAGGCGCTCGCCGATCCGCCATTGACCAGTACGATCAGCGGCTTGCCCTTGATGTCGTCGCCCGGACGGGCGTCGAAGCGGGTGACGTCCTTCGGATCGCGGCCGCGCGTCGAGACGATCTCGCCGCGGTCGAGGAAGGCGTCGGACACGCTCACCGCCTGGTCGAGCAGGCCGCCCGGATTGAGGCGCAGATCGAGCACATAGCCCTTGAGCTTGTCGTTCGGCACCTGCTTCTTGATGCTGTCGATGGCGTTCTCGAGGTCGTCATAGGTCTTTTCGGTGAACGACGTGATCTTCATGTAACCGATGTCGTTCTCGACCCGGAACTTGACCGCCTTGACCTTGATGATGTCGCGCACGACGGTCAGTTCGATCGGCTTGTCGGCACCTTGACGCAGGATGGTGAGCTTGATCGGCGTGTTGACCGGCCCGCGCATCTTCTCGACCGCGTCGTTGAGGGTCAGGCCGCGCACTTCGTCGCCATCGATCTTGGCGATGTAGTCGCCGGCAAGCACGCCTGCCTTGGCGGCCGGCGTGTCGTCGATCGGCGTGATCACCTTGACCAAATCGTTTTCCATGGTGACTTCGATGCCGAGGCCGCCGAATTCGCCCTTGGTCTGCACGCGCATGTCCTGCGCCTGCTCGGCATTCATGTAGGAGGAGTGCGGATCAAGCGAGGTCAGCATGCCATTGATGGCGTTTTCGACCAGCGACTTGTCATCCGGCGGCGTCACATACTGCGCCCGGACGCGCTCGAAGATGTCGCCGAAGATCGCCAGTTGCTTGTAGGTCTCGGAGCCCGCAGCGTTCGCCGTCGAGCCGGGTGCGCCGTAGACCAGGCTCATCGCTGATGCGCCCATCAGCGCACCGGCAAACAGAAGCGACAGTTTCCGCATCATCTCACGTCCTTCCAGAAAATCGGTCCGCCCACCATGGGGCCGGATCGACGGGTTTTCCATCCTTGCGGAACTCGACGTAGAGTTCCGGCGTGGCATTTCCATTCTTCGAGGCCGAGGTGCTCGCCACCCGGGCCTCTCCCATCGCGCCGACCGGCTCTCCTGCGAGCACCGGCTGGCCAGTCGCGACACTGATTCTGCTCATCCCCGCCAGGACGACATGATAGCCGTCGCCTGCGTTCAGGATCAAGAGTTGACCATAGGAGCGAAAAGGCCCCGCATAAAGCACATTTCCATCCGCCGGCGCGGTGACGATGGCGCCCGATTGTGTCGCAACCATGTCACCAAGCATCACCGCGCCGTTACCGTCATCGGTGCCGAAACGCTGTTTTATCTTGCCGATGACCGGCAGCGCGATCTGCCCCTGAAGCGCCGAAAACGGCGCTGAAGCGGTCAGCCGATTGCCTTCCGGCACCGGCAGTGCAGCCAGTTCCGTCTGAGCCGGAGCCCCTGCTTGTGCGGGATCCTCTTGCGCCGGAGCCGTGTCGCCGTCGGCCGATTTCTGCTCGCCGGCCTTGGCCTGGTCAGCCGCCTTGCGCGCCTTGTCGGCCTCGAGCGAGGCGATCAGCTCCTTCAGGCTGCCGGCCTTGGCCGCCAGTGTCTCGGAGCGCTGCTTTTCCGCCGCCAGCGCCGTTTGCGTGTCGGCTTCGAGCCTCTGTTTGGCTTCAAGCAGCATGGTGAGCCGCTTCTTTTCCGCCGTCTGCTCGCCGACCGCTTCCGTCAGCCTGGCGCGCTCGGCCTCGATCGAGGCCGTCACCCGCGTCTGTTCCTTGAGGTCGGCCAGCAATATATCGGTCTGCTGGCGCAGTTCCGGCACCACGGCGCCCAGGAGGATGGCGCTGCGCACCGACGACAGCGCGTCTTCCGGCTTGACCAGGATTGCCGGCGGCGGATTGAGCCCCATGCGCTGCAGCGCGCCGAGCACTTCGGCCAGCACGTCGCGCCTTGCGTTGAGCGAGGCGCGGATCTTCTGCTCCTCGCCCTTCAACCCCTCCAGCTTGGCGCCGATGTCCTCGATGTCCTGGCCTAGCTTCTGCTCGGTCATCGCCGACTGGATCAGCGCCGCGGTGATCGAGGCATGATCCTTCTTGACCGCCGCGATGTCGGCCGCGAGCTTGGCCAGCCGCTCGGAAGACAGCGTGATTTCCTTGGAGACCTGCTCGTACTCGGCGCGGCTCTTGTCCGGATCGGGCGCCAGGTCGAGCGTGTTTTCGGCCCTGGCGGCACCGAGCGACAGCACGAACGCCGCCGCCGCAATGCCGCAGCCGCGCAGAATGCTCGCCCTGGTTCGTCCAATTTCAGACATTGAAGCCCGACTCTATGCGTGGCTTCGTTAACGAACAATCAACCATGTTCGATAGGTTTGCCAATGGCGCACAATATGCCGCCGCATTGGGGCGGAAATCCGGGCGGAGGGCGCCGATGCACAGGATTCGGCCTGGTCTAGGAGCGATGATAGGGATGCCCCGAAAGAATGGTGGCGATCCGGTAGAGCTGTTCGCCCAGCATCACCCTCACCAGCTGATGCGGCCAGGTCAGCGCGCCGAACGACACCACCAGATCGGCCTGGTCGCGCAGCGACTGGTCGTGGCCGTCGGCGCCGCCGATGGCGATGACCAGCGCCTTGCGGCCGCCGTCGCGCAGCAGGCCGATGCGGCCGGCGAAGTCCTCGGAGGAAAAGCTTTTGCCGCGTTCGTCGAGCAGGATCAGCGCGGTGCCTTGCTGCAGCTGCGTCTGCAGCTTCTGGCCTTCTTCGCGCCGCCGCTCATTGGCGGTCTGGGCGCGGCCTTCGGCAATCTCGACAACGCCTGAGAATTCGAGCCCGACCGGGGGACCGCTCTTGGCGAAGCGCTCGAAATAACGGTCGGCGAGCAGCTTCTCGGGGCCGGCTTTCATCCGGCCCACGGCATGAACCGTAATCTTCATCCCTGCCTCGAAGAGCCGTCGATGCATGCTGAGCGGCATGCATCAAAACAGATGCGGCTCAGTGGAGCGTCTCTTCCTCGAGGTCCGGCGCCTGCCACATCTTTTCGAGATTGTAGAATTCGCGGACTTCGGGGCGGAAGACATGGACGATGATGTCGCCCGAATCGATCAGGACCCAGTCGGCACCGGCCAGCCCCTCGACGCGCGCCATGCCGAGGCCGGCATCCTTGAGCGCCTTGAGGAGGTGATCGGCGACAGCCGAGACATGACGGTGCGATCGGCCCGATGCGACAACCATATAGTCGCCGAGGCTCGATTTCCCCTGAATGTCGATTGAGACGATGTTTTCGGCCTTGGAGTCTTCCAGACTGGCAAGGACTGTCTTGATGGCGCGGGACACGGCGTCGTTTACGCTGATCCCGGCCGGCGAAGGCACGATGTCGGCCTTCTTCCGCAGTGCTGTTCTCAGTGTATTTCCTTTCGCAGCAAGAACAACCAAATCACCCGCCAAATCAGGTGACACCACTTAGATAGGCAGAGTTCCGTTGCAGTTTCAAGACGTGGGTCGCGGCCGCCGCCAACGCGGTGCTCTGCGTTTGGTTCCAAATGCCGGCAAATATCGGAACTTTGGGCTCATTGGCGGGTTATCGGCTTGCCCCCAGAATCGGATTTCCCAGAATGCCTATCGATCCTCAGAACACGCTCCTCACCGTGCAGGCGGGCCTTGCCCAACTCAGCACCCTGATCGTCTCCTACTCATTCTCCGCCATCGGCGCCGTCATCCTGCTCGTTGTCGGCTATATCGTGGCCGGCCTCGCCGAGCGCTCGATCTCCGGCGGTCTGAAACACATCCATGGCTTCGACGCGACGCTGCGCCATTTCTTCTCGAAGATCGTCCGCTACGCCATCCTGATCCTCGTCGTCATCATGGTGCTCGGCCAGTTCGGCGTGCAGACCGCCTCGATCATCGCCGCCGTCGGCGCCATCGGTCTCGCCATCGGCCTGGCGCTGCAGGGCACGCTGCAGAACATCGCCGCCGGCATCATGCTGCTGGCGCTCAGGCCGTTCCGCATCGGCGAATATGTCGAGGTCGGCGCCATTTCAGGCACCGTCCGAGGAAGTCGGCCTGTTCGCCACCAGGTTGCGCACGGTCGACGGCGTCTACGTGCTGGCGCCCAACTCGACCCTCTGGAACCAGCCTGTCCGCAACTTTACCCGCAACGGCGTCCGCCGTGGCGACATCACGCTGACCATCGGCTCGTGGAACGACATCGATTTCGCGCAAAAGACGATGCTCAGTGTCGCGGCCGCCGAACGGCGCGTCAGGCGGGAACCGGCGCCGATCGCCTTCGTCTCGACCGTCGGCGACACCGGCGTCGCCGTCTCCTTGCGCTACTGGACTTCGGCGGCGGATTTCTTCGCCACCCAGATCGATCTCACCAAGCGCATCAAGCAGGCCTTCGATGCCGAAGGGCTTTCGGTTCCCGCGCCGCCGCCGGACGCGCAGCGGCCGGAACCCTCCAGCACCCGGCAATAGCGAGGCACCTTCAGCTGTCGCGCTGCTCGTCCGGCGCGAAGGCAAGCTCCACCGGCAACGGTGCCTGCGCGCACATCGGCGCGAAGCTGCCGGTCTCGGCCGTCGGCACCGGCTGCGTTGTCAGCACCCGCCACAGCACGAACAGGCAGAAGGCGGCGGCGATGACGATCGCCACGTAGATGAAGGCCTGTGTGCCATAGAGGGCCGAAAGCCCGGTCACGATGCCCGGCACGACAAAGCCCGACAGCGACCAGGCAAACAAAAGCGAACTCGACAGCGCCACCATGTCGTTCTTGCTGGCGCGGTCGGCGGCATGCGCGCTGGCCAGCGAATAGATCGATTCCGAGGCGCCGTCCCACACGATGTAGATCACCACCAGCGCCGCCAGCGCGCCGCCATCAAAGCCGATGGCAAGCATGCCCGCCGCCACCGCCAGCGCGGCGGCGGCGATCAGCACATAGCGCCGGTCGGTGCGGTCGGAGATCCAGCCGAGCGGTATTTGCAGGATCAGCGTGCCGAGCGGCATCGCCGCCAGGAGCAAGGCCACATCGGCCTGGCTGTACCCCTTGGCGGTGGCATGGATCGGCGCGAAGCCCGAGATCGCCATCGAAAGGCCGCCGACGGCCAGCATGCCGGCGATGCCGACCGGCGAGACCCGCCAGGCGCGGCCGAGCGCCACCGACGCTGCCTGTGGCGCTGGCGGCTGGGCAAGCCGCGTCATGCCGACCGGCAGGATCGACAGAGCGGTAAACGCGATGCCGATCAGCGGCGCGGCCGCGGTCTGGATGTCGATCGCCGCCAGCGTGGCATAGCCGACGCCGAGCCCGGCGACATAGGCGACGTAGAACACCGCCATGACGCGTCCGCGTATGGCGTTGGCGACGGCATCGTTCAGCCAGCTCTGGGCGACGATGAACAGGCCGCAGATGGAGAAACCGTAAAGCGCACGCGCCGCGATCCACAGCAGCGGGTAGGTCCCGGCGCCAATGGCGGCATTGGACAGCGCAATCAACGCCGACAGCACCATGAACGCGCGCGCATGCCCGACCCTGCGCACCAGCGGCCCGGTCAGGATGCAGCCGGCAAGGCCGCCTGCGGAAAGGCCGGTGATGATCAGCCCGGCCCAGGTCGGATCGAACCTCTCGACGCCAAGGCGGACCGGGATATAGGCGAACATCAGCCCGTTGCCGACCGCGATCAGCGCCATCGACAGCACGACACTGGTAATGGCGATCAGCGGCGCCGGCGGGTTGCCATCTTCCGCACCGGTTTCGAATTGATTTTTCTTTGAAATCGCCATGTCCGGTCAGGATCGCCTACCAAACGGACAAACGCAGCCGTAAATGCGACATGGCCGGGCGGCCGGGCTCAGTCTTTTGCAGCCTTGCGTATGGCGCTTGACGACAGCGACGAGCGCGGGCCGTGGATGAAGGTCCAGGCCGGCGCCTTCATGCGGGCGAGGCGTGGCGCGTCGCCCTCGTCGACGCGGGCATAGTCGAAGGTCTTGGCGACGACCGAAGACAGGAAGGAGAGCGTGGCCCCTGGCCGGTCGATGACGGCGATCGGGAAGGTCATGACGATCTGGCGCCAGCGCTGCCAGCGGTGGAAGTCGCGCAAGCTATCGGCGCCCATGATCCAGACGAAGTCGACGCCGGGATTGCGCGCCTTGACCAGCGCCAGCGTGTCGGCGGTGAAACGGACATGGTGTGCCGCCTCGAAGGCGGAGACCTTGATCTTCGGGTTCTTGGCGATCTGCTCGGACTGCTGCAGGCGCTCGCTGAGCGGCGCCAGTTCCCGCGTGCTCTTCAGCGGATTGCCTGGCGTCACCATCCACCACAGTTGGTCGAGCGCCAGCCGACGGAGCGCGATCTCCGCGACCAGCGCGTGACCTGCATGCGGCGGGTTGAACGAGCCGCCGAACAGGCCGACGGCCACGCCCCTGCCGGCGTGCGGCATCTTGAGATGCGAATGTCCGACGCCTGGCCAGGACTTGGAAATATCGCTCAAGGCCGTATCTGGCCAGACCCGCGCACGCGGTATTTGAACGAGGTCAGTTGTTCGACGCCGACTGGGCCGCGCGCGTGCATCTTGCCGGTGGCGATGCCGATCTCCGCACCCATGCCGAACTCGCCGCCATCGGCGAACTGGGTCGAGGCGTTGTGCAGGAGGATCGCCGAATCGATCTCGTTGAAGAACTTTTCGACCACCTGCGTATCCTCGGCGACAATCGCCTCGGTGTGATGCGAGGAAAAGGTCTCGATATGCTCGATCGCGCCGGCGACGCCGTCGACCAGTTTTACCGCAAGGATGGCATCGAGATATTCGGTCACCCAGTCGGCTTCGGTCGCCGGTTTGGCGTCGAAGAACAGCTTCAGCACCTCTTGATCGGCGTGGATCTCGCAGCCGGCCGCACGCAGCTCGTCGAGGATCGGCACCAGATGGGTGGAAGCGACGGCACGGTCGACCAGCAGCGTCTCGGCGGCACCGCATACACCAGTGCGCCGCATCTTGGCGTTGACCGCGATCCTGATCGCCATGTCGAGATCCGCCGAGCGGTCGATGTAGAGATGGCAGATGCCTTCGAGATGCGCGAAGACCGGCACCCGCGCCTCGCTCTGCACGCGCCCGACCAGGCTTTTTCCGCCGCGCGGGATGATCACATCGAGATTGCCGGAAAGCCCCTTCAGCATCTCGCCGACGGCGGCGCGATCGGTGGTCGGCACCAGCTGGATGGCATCCTCGGGCAGACCGGCAGCCTTCAGCCCCTCGACCAGGCAGGCATGGATGGCGGCCGAGGAATTCAGCGAATCCGAGCCGCCGCGCAGGATCACCGGATTGCCGGCCTTGAGGCAGAGCGCGCCGGCATCCGCAGTCACATTCGGCCGGCTCTCATAGATGACGCCGACGACGCCGAGCGGCGTCCGCACCCGTTCGATATGCAGGCCGTTCGGCCGGTCCCATTCCGCGATGACGTCGCCAACCGGATCGCCGAGTTTGGCGATTTCACGGATCCCCTCGGCCATGGCACCGATGCGCGCCGGATCGAGCTTCAGCCGGTCCATGAAGGAGCCGGACAAGCCCGACTCGTGGCCATTCGAGACGTCGATGGCGTTGGCGTCGAGTATCTCCTGCTCGCGGGCGATGATCGCCTCGGCCATGGCCAGCAGCGCGGCATTCTTGGCGGCGGTGGTCGCGATAGCCAGCGGTCGGGCGGCAGCGCGCGCGTTGCGGCCTATCCGTGCCATCAAACTGGCTACATCTTCGCCTTGGTGTTTGTTCAGCATTTGACCGCTCCAGTGAAGCTTGGTGGATTTACACGCGGCCGGCCTTCGCGGCAATGGCCGCAAATTTGGGGAAGCAGCATGAAGCGCGCCATAATCCTCGTTGTTCTGGGCACGATGCTGGCGCCGACCGGCCTTCGCGCCGCCGACTACTGCGACGACAAGATCGAACCTGGCGAGAGCCCCGACGGCAAGGCTATGGCCATGATGAGTGGTATGTTGTTCATCGGACTTGCCGAGCGCTATTGCGGCGCACCACTGGTGCCGCTTTCCCAGATCTTCGTCGTTGTCGAGGAGGCCCATGGGTGCGGCCCGCGCGCGCGGCTCGAGGCGAAATACAAAAAACGATGGAGGAGGGAGGCGAGTCGAAGGTAACGACGAGCGACGAACTCGTCCGCGATATGCTTTCCGAAGACGGGAACGATCTACCCCAGGCCGAAGTGGATCGACGTGCCAAGGGTGCCATTGAAGCAGAGATGGGAGGTTGCAGCGAGCTTCTTAAAGTATACCAGGACTTTCAGGAGAGGTATCGCAACCCACCCAAATGGCCGCCTCAAGCCGACCAATAGCGCCCTCAATCGCGGGACCTCAGTCGGCGCCGCCGCTCACCACAAGGTCGTCGCGGTGGATCATCGCCGAGCGCGCCTCATAACCGAGCACGGTTTCGATTTCGGCGGTCTTCAGGCCTGCGATCCTTACGGCATCGGCGGCATCATAGGCAACCAGTCCGCGCGCGATCTCGCGGCCCTCTGGCGACAGGATAGCCACCGTGTCGCCGCGCGAGAAATTGCCGCTGACCAATTTGACGCCGGCCGGCAGCAGCGACTTGCCCGACAAGAGCGCACCGATGGCGCCGGCATCGACGGTCAGCCGGCCCGCCGGTTCGAGCTGGCCGGCGATCCAGGTCTTGTAGCCCTTGACCGGATTGGCGCTCGGCCGGAAGAAGGTGGCCCGCTCGCCGCGCTCGATCGCCATCAGCGGCGACAGCCGCGTGCCTGATGTGATGACCATGGCGGTGCCGGCGGCGGTGGCGATCTTGCCGGCGTCGAGTTTTGTCCGCATGCCGCCGCGCGACAGCTCGGACGCGGCAGCACCCGCCATCGCCTCGATATCGGGCGTGATGCGATCGACCACCGGAATGAACTTTGCACCGGGTTCCCTGGCCGGTGGCGCGGTGTACAGCCCATCAATGTCGGAGAGCAGGACCAAAAGGTCCGCACCCATCATCGTCGCCACCCGCGCGGCCAGCCGGTCATTGTCGCCATAGCGGATTTCGGAGGTGGCCACCGTGTCGTTCTCGTTGATGACCGGCACCGCCTTCATCTTGAGCAGCGTCGAGATCGTCGCCCGCGCGTTGAGGTAGCGGCGGCGCTCCTCGGTGTCGCCGAGCGTCAAGAGGATCTGGCCTGATTTCAGGCCGCCCTTGCCAAGCGCATCCGACCAGGCGCCGGCCAGCGCGATCTGGCCGACGGCGGCGGCGGCCTGGCTCTCCTCGAGCTTCAGCGCCCTTTTTCCCAGGCCTAGAATGGTGCGGCCGAGCGCGATGGCGCCGGACGACACGACCATCACCTCTGCCCCGCCAGTGGCCAGCACGGCGATGTCGTCGGCCAGCGAATCCAGCCAGTCGCGCTTCAGCCCCGTCGTCCTGTCGACGAGCAGCGCCGAGCCGATCTTGACGGTGATGCGCCGGTATTTCTTCAGCGACTGCATGGTCATTGCCAGCGCGTGCCAACCGGAACGACGACCTTGTCGCGCGCCTCGGCGACAACGGCCATCAGCGCCCGTTGCACCGCCTCGACACCTTCGCCGGTGACGGCCGAAAGCAGCATCGGCGCGCGGCCGGCGGCGCGTTTCAGCGAAGCCGCCTTCTTCTTGCGCTCATCGGCATCGAGAATGTCAACTTGGGACAGCGCCAGGATCTCGACCTTCTCGATCAGCCCGTTGCCATAGGCATCAAGCTCGGCGCGTACCGTCTTGTAGGCCTTGCCCGGATTTTCCTCTTGCGCCGAAACCAGGTGCAGCAGCACCCGCGTGCGCTCGACATGGCCCAAAAAGCGGTCGCCGATGCCGACGCCCTCATGCGCGCCTTCGATCAGGCCGGGAATGTCGGCGATGACGAATTCGCGGCCGTCGATGCGGGCGACACCGAGGCCGGGATGCAGCGTGGTGAAGGGATAGTCGGCGATCTTCGGCTTGGCCGCGGTGACCGCCGCAAGGAAGGTCGACTTGCCGGCATTGGGCAGGCCGACCAGGCCGGCGTCGGCGATCAGCTTCAGCCGCAGCCAGATGTTCATCTCCTCGCCCGGCAGGCCGGGATTGGCGCGGCGCGGCGCCTGGTTGGTCGAGGTCTTGAAATGTTGGTTGCCGAAGCCGCCATTGCCGCCCTTGGCCAGCAGGAAGCGCTGGCCGACCACGGTGAGGTCGCAGATCAGCGTCTCATTGTCCTCTTCGAAAACCTGGGTTCCGGCCGGAACCTTCAGCGTCACGTCGGCGCCCTTGGCGCCGGTCATGTTGCGGCCCATGCCGTGCGTGCCGGTCTTGGCCTTGAAATGCTGCTGGTAGCGATAGTCGATCAGCGTGTTCAGCCCGTCGACCGCCTCCAGCCAGACATCGCCGCCACGGCCGCCGTCGCCGCCATCCGGCCCGCCGAACTCAATGAACTTTTCGCGCCGGAACGACACCGAACCGGCGCCGCCGTCGCCAGAGCGGATGTAAACCTTGGCCTGATCGAGAAATTTCATCGGATTTTCGGGTTTCTGCTAGTGGGCTTGCGCGATTGCTCTAAACCAAGGCGAGGCGAAGGGCGAGGCCGTTTTGCGAAGGATTGCGCCGACGCCGGCTTTTGCAGAGGCGCGGGACGCGCTAGCACTGTGAGCGAAGATCGATTTCGGCTTTCGGGGGCAGGACGCCGGGCTGGGGAAATGCTGGCATGAAGCTTGTGACCTACAACATCCAGTACGGCATCGGGCTCGACGGCCGCTACGATGTCGGCCGCATTGCGGATGCCGTGCGCGGCGCCGACGTGATCGCGCTGCAGGAGGTTACCCGCAACAACCCCAGGAACGGCAACCACGACATGGTGGCCGAACTCGGCGACGCGCTGCCCGATTACTTTGCCGCCTATGGCAGCAATTTCGAGGTCAATGTCGGCTCTCACCTGGAAGCCGGCCGCGCAATCACCACGACGTTCCAGCTCGGCAACATGGTGCTGTCGAAAACGCCCATCCATCTGTCGCGCAATCTCCTGTTGCCGCGCAGCCGCAGTCTGGAGGCGATGAATTTCCAGCGCGGCGCACTGGAAGCGCTGATCGAAACGCCGCTCGGCTTCATCCGCTTCTATTCCACCCATCTCGACCATCGCAGCCCGGTCGAACGCCAGGGCCAGATCCGTTTCCTGCGCCAGCGCTTGCTGAACTATGCGCTGGAAGGCGGCGGCCTGTCCGGTATTCCCGAGATCGGCCTGCCCGACCTGCCCTATCCGGAAGCCTTCATCGTCATGGGCGACTTCAACATGCTGCCCGGATCGCCCGAATATGTCGAACTGGTCGGCCGCCCGGATCATGAGTTCGGCATGCCGCTGACCGCCGACCTCGCCGTCGACGCCGCCCAGCGCCTCGACACGCCCGATCTCGTCACCTGGGTCGATCCCAAACGGCCCGACGATGTCAGCCGCCACAAACGCATCGACTATGTCTTCACCTCAGCCTCGCTCGCCGGAGCGCTGAAGCGCCTTTGGGTCGACCGGCAGGCGGTCGGTTCGGACCACTTGCCTGTATGGCTCGAGACAGCTTGACCCCAAGTCCGCAACTGACTTTGCCTATGCTTTCCAAACCCTTGGTTTCGGGCCAGCCGCCGAGGTGTGTTGAGATTCAGGTCAGGCCGCGCCGAGAATGGTGGTCTCCGAGAACCGGAGCGCAGCGTACTCAAAGTACGCGAGCACCGGAAGCGCAGGAAACCGCCATTCGCAGGCCGGCATCACCTGAATATCGACATACCTAGAAGTGCACCCAGTTCCTGAGGCTCGTCCAGGTCTTCCTGTCGAGCCGGTAGCGCTCGACCGGCACCTGGCCGGCGACGATCGAGTTCAGCATGCCCTGGCCGGCATACTGGAACCCGCACTTGTGGATGACCCGGCGCGAGGCCGGGTTGATGACCCGCGTCGACGCTTGCAGCACCTGGGTCGAGGTCCTTTGGAAGGCAAGGTCGACGAGCGCATGCGCGGCCTCGGTCGCATAGCCGCGCTTCCAGTAGGGTTCGCCGATCCAGTAGCCGAGCTCCAGCCCGCGATCGGTGGTGTTCAAGCCGGCGCAGCCGACAAAAGTGTCGGTTCCCGCCAGCGTCAGCGCATAGACGACGCCGGCGCGGCGCGCTGCCGTCATGGCAAGGAAGGCACGCGCCTCGGCCTCGCCATAGGGGTGCGGCATGCGGGCCAGCATTTCGGCGATATGGCGGTTGTCGGCGAGCGCCACCAATTGCCCGATATCGCTTTCGCGCGGGCGCCGCATGACCAGCCGCTCGGTGGCCAGCACCGGGCAATCTATCGCGTAACTTTCGTCGTCCGTGTCGTCCGCTTCGGCAACCATGTCAAAGTCCTCCAGGCGCAAGAAAAAAGGGGAGATGGAAACCCATCTCCCCTGATCCTTTTCCTGGCCTGGCCAGACACCGGTTCCCGAGATGGGCGCCGGTGTTGTGGTGCGGAACCGGCTACTCCGCTGCTTTGGAAATCGGGTTCACCGATACGTAGGTTCGGCCGTTGGCTTTCTTGTTGAAGGTGACTGCGCCAGCTTCCAGCGCAAAAAGGGTGTGGTCCGTGCCCATGCCGACATTGACGCCGGGATGCCACGAGGTGCCGCGTTGACGAATGATGATGTTGCCCGGAATCACGGCTTCGCCGCCGAACTTCTTCACGCCGAGACGCTTGGAATGCGAGTCGCGACCATTGCGCGACGAACCGCCAGCTTTCTTGTGTGCCATCTAACTAACTCCGATGCGCCCTGGGGCGCTTGAATGGTCTTATGAACGCGTTCGCGTTCCGTTTCAAGTCCGATCCGGCGATGGTTTCGCCGGTTCGCCTTACTTCTTCGCCAGCTCTTTGGCCTGCTCGCGCCAGTCCTTGATCTGGTCGGCGCTGAACGGCATGTGCTCGTCGATCTTGGCGACATCCTTGTCGGTCAGCTTGGCGAGCTGCGCGAAGGTGATGATGCCCTGCTCGGCGAGGTCCTTGGCGGCGACCGGGCCGATGCCCTTGATCACGGTCAGGTCGTCCGGCTCGCCCTTAGGCGCCTTGAACAGCGGCGCGGCGGCAGCGGTCTCGACCTTGGCTTCTTCCTTCGGCGCAGCCTCAGCCTTGGCTTCCTTCTTGGCCTTGGCCTCCTTCGGCGCGGCCTCGGCCTTCGCCTCGACGGCGGCCTCCGCCTTGGCTTCCGGCTTCGCCGCGGCCTTCTTCGCCGGCTTGCCGCCGCCCAGCAGGATCTCGGCGATCCTGACGGTGGTCAGAAGCTGACGGTGGCCGATCTTGCGGCGCGAATTCTGCCGGCGGCGCTTCTTGAAAGCGATGACGGTGCGGTTCTTGCCCTGCTCGACGACTTCGGCGGTGACGGTGGCGCCATCGACGAACGGCGCGCCGAAGGTGACGTTCTCGCCCTCGCCATGCGCCAGCACATTGCCGATTTCGACGATATCGCCGACCTGGGCTTCGAGTTTCTCGATCTTCAGGAGATCGTTGGCGGCAACGCGATATTGCTTGCCGCCCGTTTTGATGACTGCGAACATTTTTTGCCTTTCGCTGTTCGGTCGGCCTTGATGAACCGCTTCAGGCGGTTCGGCCGTCTTTTTGTCAGTCTGCGGGTTCAAAAAACAAGCGGCGCGGAAGACCCCTCCACGCCGATTGCGCGCTGTCCCTAACCGAAGGTTGGGCCGAAGTCAAGGCAAGTGGCCGTATCTCCTTGGCCCCAAGCGCGCCATCACCGGTCGCCACGCTGGTTGCTTCCGGCAGAGCGACGAGGACACCCGTGAAACACCCTGCCCGGAAGGGCTCGCGCCATCGCGACAGCGCGGTGGTTCGCGGAACCCGGAAATCAGGCAGATAGGGCCTTGTAACCTGCCCGCCCAGCCGTTATCTAGTGCGCCGCGCCGGCAACGGCGGACCATGACCGCGGAGAGGTGGCAGAGTGGTCGAATGCACCGCACTCGAAATGCGGCATGCTCGCAAGGGCATCGGGGGTTCGAATCCCTCCCTCTCCGCCATACCACATTGAAGTTATTCAGATATTTCCCGGATTTTAAACATAACCCCCGAACTGACCCCGCCGATTTCAGCTCTATCTTTTCGTCACCCTGGCAAGAATTTCCAGAGTTCCCTTGCTTCGCCGGAAAAGGCGCTGTCGGCCTCCGACAGATGACCATAATGCCCTTCGCACATGGCCGGCTCTACACCCAGTCTCAACATGCTTCACACCGCCGGCATCCGTCTAGCTGGTCCGCTCTACTCAATCGAGGGCGGTCCTGATTTGGGGGCTGGGAGGGGTGCCCATTCCAATCTACCTTGCTTCGAAATCGCAGCAGATTTTTTCTCACTTCTTGCTGATTGGGCGTGCACATACATTTTTCACTCACCACCAAGGCTAGGCGAAAGCCGGATACAATTAGCCCTATTTGACGTGCATTGGTTGAATAATTAGCTTTCCTCCAACGGCCGGCGATTGCGCCCCAGGGCAGGTGCGATCAGCTAGCAATGGCTGTCATCGCCCCGACAGACGGCCTGACAACGGCGTTTGATATGTGGTCGGTGCCTTGCAAGCCGCTATGCCCCCTTTCACGCTCTCCAGCGGTCTTTCTTGAGCGCGTAAAGCCTGTCCGCTTTTTGGCCGGGAGCGGTCTGCCCGCTTTTGTCGTCGTACTCCTCAATTCCCAACGGCGCGTCCTCAGTTGCGGCAGTGAACCCGATCCAGAGACGGTGCGCCGCGTCCTTGAGCACCTTTGGAAAAACGCTTTGCAGGCTCGAATGTCAAACTCGGGACCGTGAGGAGTTGATAAGCTATGCCCAGTATGAAGCCATGCACGCTACGTTTTCCGCATTCATAACCCGTTGTCGGGTCGAACGCTGGCGGATGCACAGGGCGAATAGCTATGGTGAAAATGCCTGACCAGCTATATCCAGTGATCATGGTCGGGGGTGATTCAAATTTTGCATTCCTTCAGAAGCTCGAGCCACAGGTTTTTCGCCTGGGGGTGCTTGCAGAGCGCTACTTCGTAGAAGACCCGAACACTTGCCAAATTAAGCTGCGCCAGCTTTCAGAACTCACTGCACAACTAACTGCGTCACGTTTTGGCCTCGCAATCGAGCCGTCTGACAATTTCGCCGACATCCTTCGCCGTTTGAAGTTTGAATGTAGCCTTCCGCGTGAAGTTGGTGAGCTGTTTCACTCATTGCGCATCGCTGGAAATCAGGCCGCACATGCCGGTGCAGATGACCATGCCAGCGCGCTAACTGGGCTCAAACTGGCTCGCCAGCTAGCCATTTGGTACTCCCGCACGTTCCACAACCCAGCTGACAAATTTGGACCGTTCGTACCGCCCGCTCGGCCAGCCGATGCCAATGCTGCGGTTGTTGAAGAATTAAATCGCCTCAAGTTGGAGCTTGCTGCGACCCAGTCGGAAGCTGAACGCCTCAAATCTGAGGCATTGGCCGCTGAAGTAGAGAGGCGAACGGCAGCGGATCAAGTAGCTGCAGAACGCCAGGAACGAGCAATTTGGGGTTCACTGGCCGAGGAAGCTGAGAAGGGCCGTCTTGCACTTGCTGAGCAGCTCAAAGCTGCTCTCGAAGCCTCCCACAGCATTAATGCGCCTGCGCCCGAGATCGTGGCCGAGTTGGCTAGGGATGCTGCTGACCAGATCAACCTTGATGAGGCTGACACACGGGCGCTGATTGATCAGCAGCTTCGTGAAGCCGGTTGGGAGGCTGATACTCAAGTCCTTCGCTACTCCAAGGGGAGCCGTCCCGTTAAAGGACGCAATCGTGCGATTGCCGAATGGCCCACAATGACTGGACCAGGCGACTACGCCCTTTTCTGCGGCATGACGCTTGTGGGAACAATCGAAGCGAAACGGCGCAACCGCAACGTGATGGCAGTGCTGAGACAAGCAGAGCGCTATGCTTCGGACATCCATATGCAGGAGGCCGAATTTGCAGAAGACGGCCCTTGGTACGAGTTCAAAGCACCGTTTGCGTTTTCGACGAATGGTCGCCCCTATTTAAAGCAGGTTGAGGCCCTGTCCGGAATTTGGCGTCGAGATTTGCGTGATTCTAACAATCCTGCCGAGGTCCTTGCTGGCTGGCCCTCGCCACGAGGTATCTTGGAGAGACTGTCGGTCAATAGAGAGCAGGCGCAGAAGGAACTTGTCGCCCAACCGTTCGACTTTGGCTTTCCTCTTCGTCATTATCAACGGGAAGCCATTGAGGCTGTCGAAGGCGGTTTGGCGGAAAATCGACGCGCAATGCTGGTGGCGATGGCCACGGGGACCGGCAAAACCAAGCTGGCCATTGCGATGCTCTACCGCCTCCTTTCCGCCAAACGATTCCGGCGCGTTTGCTTCGTAGTCGATAGGAGCGCGCTCGGACGACAGACCAAGGACGAATTCACTACAACCAAGGTGGTGAACGGCAAGGCTTTCGCTGACATTTTTGGACTGAAGGGCCTGGCCGATGTAACACCCGATGAGGATACGAGGGTTCACATCTGCACAATTCAGGGCCTAGTCCGGCGCGTCCTCTATTCAGAGAGCGCGGAGGATGCGCCGCCGGTCGATCAGTACGATCTCATGGTCGTCGATGAATGTCACCGGGGATATCTGCTGGACCGCGAAATGTCGGATGGGGATCTCAGCTTTCGCGATCAATCCGACTACGTCTCCAAATATCGCCGTGTTTTGGAGCATTTTGATGCGGTCAAGATAGGCCTGACGGCAACCCCTGCGCTTCATACAACCGATATTTTCGGCAAGCCCGTCTTCACCTACTCGTACCGCGAAGCCGTCATCGACGGCTTCCTCAATGATCACGAGCCGCCAATCCGGATTGCCACCAAGTTGTCCGAAGGCGGAATTCACTTCGTCCGGGAGGAAGCCGTCGATTTCATCCACCCTCCGACCGGCCAAGTTGAAACAGTCACGCTTGCCGATGAAGTTGACTTCGAGGTCGAGCAATTCAACAGGGGGGTGGTGACGGTTCCCTTCAACCGTGCGGTCGCTCAAGAATTGGCTAAATACATCGATCCTGGTGATCCCGATAAAACGCTGATTTTCGCAGCCTCAAAGGCGCACGCAGATATCCTCGTCAAAGAACTGCGCGACGCGTTCCGCAATGCCTATGGTCCGATGAACGATAAAACCGTCCAGCGGCTGACGGGCGATGTCGACAAAGTCGAGAGTTTGATCCTTTCATTTCGCAACGATCCACTGCCGAAGGTGGCCGTCACGGTCGATCTGCTTACAACCGGTGTTGATATCCCGAAGATCACCAACATCGTTTTTATGCGTCGGGTGAACAGCCGCATTCTCTATGAGCAGATGCTGGGCCGCGCGACACGCCTATGTCCAGAGATCGACAAAGAGGCATTTCGCATTTTCGATGCCGTAGATCTCTACGCTCATCTCCAAGATATGACCGATATGAAGCCCGTGGCGGCGGATCCAAAGTTCACCCTGACCAAGCTCTTCGAAGAGCTGGCTGGTCGCAGTGATGCGGAACACAAAAACCGCATCCGCGAACAGATCATTGTCCGGCTTCGCCGTCGCCTAAAAAAACTGTCGCCCGAAATGCGCGCAAGATTTGAAAGGGAAGCAGGCGAAACGCCCGAAGCCACCCTGAACCGTTTCGTGCAGGGCGATCCCGTCGATCTCTCTAAATGGGCGTTCGAGCGACCAAACCTTGGTCCGATCCTCGATTGGACAGACGAGGATGGTACCCCGCGCTACATGCCAATTTCCGAACATGATGACGAGGTGACCAGCGTTACGCGCGGCTATGGCACCGCCGACAAGCCAGAAGATTTCCTCGACAAGTTTACACAGTTTGTCCGCGAAAACGTCAACCGGATCGCCGCACTGCGAATTGTCGTCCAGCGTCCGCAAGAACTGACACGCGAAGAGCTGCGGCAACTCCGGCTCGAACTCGACGCGGAAGGCTTCACGGACAGCAAGATCAAACGGGCTTGGGCTGATGCCAAGAATCAGGACATTGCCGCTTCGATCATCGGATACATACGCCAGGCCGCGATTGGTGACCCCCTTATTCCCTATGTGGATCGTGTTCGGCACGCTGTCGAAGCCATTCTGCGCAAGCGCGACTGGACCAATGTCCAGCGTAAATGGATCGAGCGCATTGGCCGCCAGCTCGAACTTGAAATTGTCGTTGATCGCGCAGCGTTCGATGCGGAACCTTTTGCGTCGCTTGGCGGCTGGCCAAGGATCGACCGGGTCTTTAATGGCGAGCTGGAACAGGTTGTTCGCGACATTAACGAGAGCATTTGGAAAGAGGTGGGATAATGAACGGACCAAGGGCGCGTGAGACCGTTCAAAAGTTGTGGAACGCCAGCAAGAGCCTGCAGGGCGGCGGCGTCAGCTATTATGAATATGTCACAGAACTGACCTACCTCCTGCTGCTCAAGATGCTCGAAGAAGTATCGCGCGACGGCAAGAAGCTCGAAGAGCGACTGCCCGCCGATTGTCGCTGGGACGCGCTCAAGAAGCTGGAAGGCGAAGCTCGACTGGTCCGGTATCGCGCCTTGCTGCTCGAACTTGGCACGCGGGCTGACATCAATATCCCGCTGGTCAAACAGGTGTTCACCGATGCCAAGACATCGTTGACCAAGGCCACTGCGCTCACTTCGCTCATCACGACCATCGATAATGTCGATTGGTATGCGGCAGAAGAGGATGGCCTCGGCGACCTCTATGAAGGCCTGCTCGAACGCACAACGTCTGAACGCAAGTCGAAGGCCGGACAGTATTTCACACCGCGCCCCTTGATCGACACCATCATCGGGCTGGTCCAGCCCAAGGCTGGCGAGACTATCCAAGACCCGGCAGCGGGAACCGGTGGCTTCCTGATTTCGGCGCACCGCGCGATCTTGCGAGATACGGATGAGTTGACGAAGATCAGCCCGGCCATGGGGCATTTCCAGCGCAACAACGCATACCAAGGCGCTGAGTTGATCACCGGCACGCACCGCCTCAATACGATGAATCTGCTGCTGCACGGCATCGATCAGCCCATCGACTGTATCGACGCGCTGACTTCAGATGCTGAAAAATTCGACAGGGCAGACCTGATCCTTACCAATCCGCCGTTCAACAAGTTTGCGGAACGCGTGACCCGCAGCGACTTCGTCATCACGGCCGGAGCCGCCAAAGGCCCGCTCCCGTTTGTTGAACATGTCGTGCGCGGCCTGAAGGTCGGTGGTCGCGCCGCCATCGTCATCCCGGACAATGTGCTGTTCGAAGACAATATGGGTCGCGACCTGCGAAACTGGCTGATGGACCTTTGCGACCTGCACACCATTCTCCGGCTACCAACGGGCATTTTCTATGCCCAGGGCGTGAAGACCAACGTCATGTTCCTCACCAAGAAATCCGAGGAGCGCATCGGCGCTACCAAACAGGTCTGGTTCTATGACCTGCGGGCGCAGATGCCCAACTTTGGAAAGACCAGGACGCTGACGGCGGATGATTTTGCACCCTTCGTCAAGGCTTATGGCTCTGACCCTCTGGGCACCGCAAAGCGCACGGACGAAGGCGAAGCTGGCCGATTCCGCGTGTTCACGCGCGAGGACATCGCCAAGCGCAATGACAACCTCGACATATCCTGGCTTCGCGCGGACGAAGAAGTTGTCGAGGAAGGCCTGACCGAACCCGATGATATTGCCGCTGCCATCCTTGGTCACCTGCGCGCCGCGCTGGAGGAGATTGAGGCCGTTGCCGATGAGCTAGCCGAAACGGAGGAAGTTGAGGCGTGAGCAAGAATCGTTTGGCCTATTTTAAAGCGCTCGGTCTTCCCGCTCCTTCAACCAAGGCAAGAACGTCAGGCACGGCTACCGCCGAGACAAGTGCAACGGCTATCGATCACCAAAGGCAGGCCCGACTGGCCGCCCTCAATCGCTCGCATGAAATCCGGCAATTCGAGATCGAGTTATACTGGAAGCGCGCCACCTATTTTTGGCTACTTCAGGCCGCCGTGTTCACCGCACTTGGCTTGATCTGGAAAGATGGCGGTAAGGGTATCCCGCACATCATACCTGTTGCATTGGCCTCGCTTGGCTTGCTCACGTGTGCCGCAGGTTGGCTTTCGGCCCAAGGGTCAAAGTTTTGGCAGGAGAATTGGGAACGCCACATCGACATGCTGGAAGATGAATTCGAGGGAAAATTGCACAAGACAGTGTGGGTCGGGCGGATGGGCGTCCGCTGGTCGGTGTCCAATATCAATGACCGGTTGACCTTGTTCTTCGGCGTCTTCTGGTCTTTGGTTTTCACGGTCGTTTGCTTTAGCGTAGTTTCCCGGTGGACCTTGCGCCTTGCGACATCTTTGGGTGAGGCCGATTTCACGCAGCCAGCCGTGATCGGGGTTGCAGTTGCGACGGCAGGTGGATTGTTCTGGCTTTATAAGCAGAAGACCAATCTGCGAGGGTCAATCCCGGATTGGGAAGCGAAGCCACAATTGCCTAAGATTCAGTCCGATCGTCCCAGGCTCCTGAGGGAACTTCATAGTGCTCCATTGATCGTAAAGCGGGGGCAGGCAGAATGACCCCCGAAACCTTGGGCCGTACCATCCAGCTTTTCTTGGTCGATGGCACGCCCACCGGGCTCCGCAAGGCAACGATCCATGGCTGGACCGGCCTGACCTTCGTCGCTACTGGCACCACCTTCGCCGCGCTTACGGCCCGGCAAGAGCTGGACCGGACTGGCATCTACATTCTCTCCGGCCCGGATGCCGAGGCGGTGGGGGGCACCCGCACCTATATCGGGTCGGCCAACAGCGTGCGCGAACGGATCAAGCAGAGCGCCGCTCAGCGTGAGTTCTGGGAGACGGCAATTGCCGTCACCACCAGCGATGATGATCTGTCCAAGGGGCATGTCGAATATCTGGAAGCGCGGCTCATCCAGATGGCGACACAGGCCAACCGCGTCACGCTGGATAACGGCACCAGCCCCGCCGGGCAGCGCCGCCGCTTGCCAGAAGCAGATCAGGCGAACATGGAACAGTTCCTCGCCAATCTGAAAATCATTCTGCCCGTAGTCGGGCTTGATTTGCTCAAGCCCCAACCGCGCGCGGTGACGCAGACCGCCACCCCGGTGGCGCAGCGCACAAGCGGCGAGATCACTTTTGAAATCCGCCACAAGTCCGGCGTGCAGGCGCAGGCCGTGGAAGAAGATGGCGAATTTATCGTGCTGGAAGGATCGCAGTCGCTGAAGGACACCGGCTACGTCCAGCAGAGTTATGGCGCGTTGAAAGAGAACTTGGTCAAACAAGGCGTGCTGCAACCCGGCGTCGATGGCCGGTACACCTTCGTCAAACCCTACAGCTTCTCCAGCCCCTCCGCCGCCGCCGCCGTGGTGCTGGACCGCAACAGCAATGGCCTATCCGAATGGAAGGTGAAGGGCGAGAAGCGGACCTATAATGACGTAAAGCAGGCGCGGATTGCTGCCGATGGGGTGGGCGCATGAGCGAAGTGCCAGGCAGTTGGATTGAGCCTCCAATCAACGAGGTTGCAGAGGTGAACCCGCGCAAGGATGTCGATCTATCAACATCTGACCTGGTATCGTTCGTGCCAATGGCAGCGGTTGACGAAGTGTCCGGAACGATCTTGTCGCCTGTAGATCGGCCTTATGGCGAGGTTTCAAAGGGTTTCACCCATTTCCGCGATAACGATGTGATTTTCGCCAAGATCACGCCATCAATGGAAAACGGAAAATCGGCGGTCGCTCGTGGGCTCACCAACGGGACGGGCATGGGTTCTACCGAATTCCATGTGTTCCGCAGCAATGGGGCAATCGAGCCGGAATATCTCTGGCGCTTTGTCCGCCAAAAGTCATTCCGAGAAAACGCTCAGGCGGTCATGTCTGGAGCGGTTGGTCAGCAACGTGTTCCTGCTGACTACCTCAAGGAACATCTTATCCCCCTGCCACCGCTCCCCGAACAACAGCGGATTGTGGCGAAGGTGGATGGGGTGACCGCGCGCACTGATCGGGCACGCAAAGAGCTGGGCCGAATCCCCACCCTCATCGCCCGCTACAAACAACGCCTCCTCGCGCTAGCCTTTTCGGGGAAACTGACAGCGGGTTGGAGGGGCCAAAACGAGAATGCACAGCCTGTTGTCGGTAGGTCAGCTCAGGAAATTCGATCTAAATTCTCGGTGGGCGAAGACGACGATTTTGACCCGCCCTTCACCATACCATCAAACTGGCGGTGGCTTAGACTCCCAGAGATTGGTGATCTTGATCGCGGCAAATCGCGTCATCGGCCCCGGAATGATCCCAAGCTCTTTGGCGGGCCATATCCTTTCGTGCAGACCGGCGACGTTCGAGCTGCTAATCGGATACTCACTGAGTTTGAAACCACCTATAGTGAATTCGGACTTAAACAAAGCCGCCTTTGGCCAATTGGGACGGTGTGCATAACAATCGCCGCGAACATCGCTGAAACCGCAATTCTCGGAATTGAGGCTTGCTTCCCAGACAGTGTTGTAGGCTTCCTGCCGGACACGGACAAAGTCTCCGGCGCATTTGTCGAGTTCTTCATTCGGACAATGCGATCTGAACTGGAAGCATTTGCGCCTGCAACGGCACAGAAAAACATCAACCTCAACGTGTTAAGCAGCGTGCGAGTGCCTGTGCCACCCGTCGAAGAACAAGCCGAAATCGTCAGTCGCATCGAGTCCGCCTTTGGCTGGCTCGACCGCATGGGCACCGATCACGCCGCTGCCGCCAGCCTGCTGCCAAAACTCGACGCGGCCATCCTCGCCAAAGCCTTTCGCGGCGAACTCGTCTCCCAAGACCCCAACGACGAACCCGCCATCGCGCTGCTGGAGCGGATCAAGGCGGAACGCGCCGCTACGCCGAAGGCGAAGCGCGGCAGACAAGCACCCAAGGCAAGGTTCCCAAAGGATTTGCAGATCATGGCCAAGAATCTCGAACAAGTCCTCGCCCAGGCCGGAGATTGGATATCTGCTCAGGATGCTTTCCAACAATGTGGAATCGGCGGTGCTGCCACTACGGAGGAGATCGAGAATATCTATGCGGAGCTTCGCAAGCTCGACAAGGCTGGCAGGATTGAGACCGAACCCGTCAATGACGATCAAGGTCGAAAGCTGCACGACCGGCTACGCCTGAAGGTCGCGTAAAGCCATGCGCCTGGACAAGATCACGATCGGCAGCGCGAAGGACAGCCCGACCCATTGCTTCAAGAACCTGAAAGACGTCACTGTAGACTTCGATCAGAAGCACTGGATTACGGTTGTTATCGGCTGGAATGGCACCGGGAAATCCAACGTCCTTGAAGCCTTGGCTGTCTTGTTCCGTGATTTGATCCAGGGCGAACGCAGGCCTGCATACGCCTACAATCTGACCTACCGTATGGGCAGTGGCGATGAGACATTGCACATAAACATCGATGCGGACCCAGACAGGGACAGAGAAGCGCTGATAATCCACGTCGCGTCCGAAACTGAAGCGAGAGGCGCGGGAACGCTGACGCCGTTTATTGAAGGCGAACCGGAAACATCTCCTCTGCGGGGGAAAAAGGTGTCCCTCAAGGCGTTCTTCGACGGAGGGAAGCGACACCTGCCACAATTTGTTTTCGCTTACTACTCGGGCGAAAGTGACCGCCTCTATGAGGTGTTCAAGCCCTATCTGGAGACCTTTGACAGGCAGCTTCGTCAGGGCAAAAACCCGGGCTTGAAGCGGCTTTTCTATGCATTGCCAGTCCATAGCCAATTTGTCTTGTTGGCGTTCCTGATCCAGCAGTCAGACGAGGTTCGAGAATTCCTAGCCGACCATCTCGGTATTGATCCAGACGAAGGTATAGAATCAGTCCTGTTCGTCCTTCGTCAGCCACCTTGGACTTCCAAAGATGGCGACCCGCGATTTTGGTATGCAAAAGGCGTTGTCGCGAATTTCTTGAGCCGACTTCAGGACATTGCCCTTGCTCCGATAGAAACGAGCCGCCGCGTCGATGTGTCGATGTGGAGCAAGGAAACGCTTCAGTTCAAGTATCTCTACATCAAGGATATTGCGTCCCTGCGCGAGCTCGTCGGCGCACAGCGTCCGGCTGAGTTCTTCCGGGACATGGAAAGCACCCACGTCTCGCAGCTGATCGAAGAAGTGCGCATCCGCGTGCGCCTTACGAAAAACGACGGCACTGTAACATTTCGGGAGCTGAGCGAAGGCGAGCAGCAGCTCTTGACCGTACTTGGCTTGCTGAGATTCACGGCTGAAAGTGAAAGCCTCTTCCTTCTTGACGAGCCTGACACCCACCTCAACCCGCGCTGGGCGGTTGATTATCTCAGCTATCTCCGCAAGTTCGCCGGACAAAATGACGGTGATCGTGAAAACAGCCACATTCTGATCACGACGCATAATCCTTTGGCAATCGCCGAGCTCGCCAAAGAGCAGGTACAGATCCTATATCGGACGGCGGAATCAAGGATCGTTTCGGAAAATCCGGCGCTCGATCCCAAGGGAATGGGCTTTGCGAATATTGTCACAAGCGACATGTTTGGCTTGGGCACAAGTCTCGATCAGCAGACCAATGATGACCTGGTCGAATTGCATCACTTGTCTACCAAGACTGATTTGACGGATGAGGAGCGGACCCGCATCGCGGAATTGCGGAAAGGGCTCGAAGGCTTGGACTTCAATTTTGCGATGCGCGACAGGTTTGAGCAGGAATTTCTCAGAGCTCGGTTTGACTTGGCAAATGACGGAGAAATGGATGGCGCAATCGTAACTCCGGAGAACAAGGGAAGAGCGCTGCAGGCCCTGATCACCAGCCTGCTTTCAGATTTGCAGCAGGAACGCCCGTGAGGCTCATTGCAGTCGCGCTCCCCCCAAATTTGCCAAAAAAGTGGTCCAAAGTTTATGCTGGCCGGACTGCCGCACTTGCGGCCAAAGCTACCCATAAGCTACGCACTGAATATTTGGAGAAAAATGCGAGCTGGGGCCGCTTGAAATCGTGGCTATCGAATTTGAGCCATGAGAAGTGCTGGTATTGCGAAGGTAAGAGTCGTCGGTCGCCTTTCGACGTAGATCATTTCCGACCGAAACTTGGGGTCACCGTCGACGGCCAACCACTTCCCGGCGGTTTCGGCTACTATTGGCTTGCCTATGAGTGGTGGAACTTCCGCCTATCATGTCAGCGATGCAATCGGCCCGAGAAAATAGATCGAACTACCCGCCGAGGTAAGTGGAACGAATTCCCGATTGAATCTGAGCACACGCGTTGCGCTCCTACCTCAATCACGGTGGATCAAGAAGCGCCCCGCTTCCTTGACCCCTGTGTGCAATCGGATTGCGATCTATTGGCGCATGGCATCGACGGTGAAGTGAAGCCTGCAAGCCCGCCCGGCACATGGGAGCATGAGCGTGCGCGATACACGATTGAGCAACTGGGTTTCAACGATTGGAATGTGCCGGAAGATCGAAAGAGGGATTGGCAAGGTTTGTCTTTGCTCGTCAAGTTGGCAGGTGATGCGCCTCCCGCAGACGTAGTGACCCATGTCAGCCGGTACCTAGATCAGGACCAGGAGTATTCGCGCTTTTTTCGTTCGGCAATTGGCACTCACCGCGACAAGCAATGGATTGAAGCGCTTCTGTAATTTTGTCGTCCCATCCTACGTACACGTCAGAGCTTGAATCAATTTCAAACGCCCGCTTGCCTAGACAAGCTTTTAGAAAGTCGCATGCGCGGCGAAGACAGCACGGACTCGGCCTTGAGCATTGACCTCTCCGAGATATTCGCTGCCCGTCATGCCAGCGATGAGCCAGGTACGGCAGTACAGCATCGAGATCTGTCAACGAGGCGGCGCCAAGCTCGACCACTTGATCGCAGTAACCGTTGGTGAATTCGACGGGTGAGACTTCAGAGATGCCGCGCAGCGCCTGAACCAAACAGTCGGCTGCATGACCCTCCATCTCAAATCAGCATCATACCGCGCGGATGCGCTAATCGTCTGCGTCGGCGCTCAGCCCGAACGCGAGCTGACGACTGGTTTTCCTGGGATGTGGCGTATGGAATTTCCTTTCCAAGGATAAAGAACCCTCCATTTAAAGGTGAAGTACCCTTCAATGGTAGAGATTGCCCGATACTACACCACGAGCCGAAGCCGGCATTGGATGATGCTCTTTTCGTGCGTTTAGAAGAACAGGGAGTGACTATGGGGGGCTTTGGCGTGCTTTTTGCGTCGTCTTGAGCCGACAAATGCCCGGACAGCGGTGCTTCACGCCTGACAGGTGCGCCCATACCGGCAGCGCTAGCCAGCTACGCGACAGGGTGACGTTGGCTCACAGAGTCCAGACTGATGAAGGCGAAACGCGTTGGGAGGGGCCGGTCCCAATTTGCGGCATGGGAGGGGTCCCCTTCTGGAGTGAGCTTGCTTCGAAATCGCGCAAGATTTCTTCTGACTTCTTCATAGCGTGCGGTCCGCGGGAGATTTGACCGCTGAGTGGCACAACCGCTTGTGGGCATTCCCGACGGCAGGATCGCTCATTGGCCATTGTCAGGCTTTCTCGGCAACGACAGGGGCGTTCTACAATCTTGCCACCTCTTACGCGGCGGTTGCGCGCCTTCCCGACAGACTTGACTGAACCGGCCGATTGGATGATTTTTAGTGCGTGCTTTGAGAAGAAGCGGCGCCGGGCATTTTCTGAGCCGTATGATAACCGACGACGGTCTGACCTCACGTCGAAGATAAAAAGAAACAGCACCAGCTCAGGCTGGCCGCGCTGCCGACATAGCTTCCCAAACAAGAATCTGGCCGCCGCCTGCGATGGCGTGCGGCCCTGAACGCTTATGGAGAAGAGCATGCGGTTTGCATTGGTGAACGATATTCGGTGCGAGGCATCGCCTGGAATGATCGCTTTCTGCCCGGGCTGTTCGCGGCCAATGACTGCAAGGTGCGGAATGCAAAGGGTCTGGCATTGGGCGCATCGCGGCAACAGGAACTGCGATCCGTGGTGGGAGCCGGAAACCCCGTGGCATCGCGGCTGGAAGGACAAATTTCCAGCGGGATGGCAGGAGGTGATCCAGCGTGACGAGGCAGGTGAAAAACATATTGCAGATGTGAAAACCGAGTATGGCTTGGTCATCGAGTTCCAGCATTCGCACTTGCCGGCACAGGAGATGGCAGCACGCGAGGTGTTCCATCGAAATATGGTCTGGGTCGTGGATGGAATGAGGCTGAAGAGAGATCGATCCCGGTTTCTTCAAGGTCGAAGGCTTTTCAGGCTGATACCCCGAACAAGCATTTTCATTACACCTAGCCCAGAAGCGTGCTTCCCTATCGCGTGGGCTAAATGCACTGCGCCTGTGTTCTTCGACTTTGAAGGTGTCGCGGCAACAAGTGAGCCGTCAGGACCAAATCCCAGCATGCTCTGGTGTTTGTTGCCGGAACGCGTCGAAGGGCATGCCATCGTTGCGGCGCTGCCGGCAAGTGCATTCATAAATGCGGCGCGGAAGCGTGCGGAGATCTTTCCAGGTCAAGCGATATTGGGAATAGTCGCCACCAGATTCAGGTATGAGCGGGCGCTTGAGGCCAGCGGTTGGGCTTATGCACCTCCTCCGCGCCGCCGGAGACCGTTCCGCCGTAGTCGCAGGATGAGGGACACTTAAGGAACCAGAGGAGCGCCATGACGATAGAAGCTGGCAAAGTCAGACCGGTATCTGTGAGCGCAGCATCGGCCGCCTGCCGAACCGAGAGACAGGATCGGACAGCAGCCCTACGTAATGTCGAACGCGTCGAGAAATGCTGCCTCATCGCGGCTAAATTGCTCCGGCGATGATTGCCAGTCACGACCGGGCGCCAATTTGTCGAGACGTTTAGCCAAGGCGACGCGTTGGGATTGGCGCACTAGTGCTTGGCCGCTTCCAATTGCTCGACTCGCTTTAGGCTACCTGACACGGGACGCCAAGTTCCTTTCATTTCCGAATTTTACCGAAAACGAATCTATCTGGGTTGATGGCGCTTGAGACCAAGGGCAGACAATTGGACAATCTTGACACGGCCTGCAAGCGGGATTGGTCCGGTGGAATGCACCCGGTTTCTGACAAGGGAGTGGGAAAGCTGCCGAACTACCTCAGGGAACCGTCCCCCGAGAGACCGGCAGTTCCCAGTCGTCTGCTCGCTATGTGGGTGTCAGCGTAGCATTCGTTTCTTCACGCTGTGGCCGCACGAAGCCGGGGGTCATGGCGGGGAGTGACGACGTTGCTGGCTTCGAACCCTTGATCTGCAGGGGATAGCGGCGGTGGTTGTCACCGCCTAACCTGCTTTTCCGCCAGGCGGGATTCTCCACGTGAAGAAAAATAATGGTTTAACCGGGTTAGGGACTAAACCCCCTAAACTTTCATTTCCTACGTATCTATCAAAGCGCCAGGGCGGGCGCCCTCCAGGGTTTAGCGCCCTAACGCCCTAGGGTGGCTAAAGATCTAAAGTCTATTCCTTTCACGGACCCTGTCGCTGCGGCTGCGGCGCGAAATGGCTCGTTCGTCACCGCGCTCCCGAATTTCTTTGACAATTTGCGACACGCGGCCGGGGGAGACGTTCATCTCCCGCGCGATGTCCTTCTGTTTCATTCCCCCTTTCAGCATTTCACGCACCTTTTCCGCCTGCACGTCGCGCATCGGTTCAGCGAGCCATTTCGCTCGGTCGCCCTCAGTAGAGAACCGTAGGCGCATCGACTCGGCAGCCTTGCCGTAGAAGTCCCGACTCTTCTCAAAAGTCAGATCGAAGACGCTCTCGGTTTCGGTGCACGCCTCGGGCTGCTTCTTCAGCTTGATAATGGTATCCATCACATCCTCGCGCTTGGACGTCCCGCGCTGCTGGCCCGACTTTCCCGAATGGTGCAGCACGATGATTGTGCGGCCGTGCCATCGGTGGTCAAGAAGCCATGCTTGTATCGGCGCCCAAGACTCGGCGTCGTTCTCAATTCCAGAGCGCACCATGGTCGAGAGGGTGTCAATTATCACTAGGTCCGGACGGCACTGTTCGATGATGCGGTCCATTTCCTGACGCCCCTTGTCATCCCCGAGATTGGGCATGGTTTGGCGGCGCAGCAGACAGGTGTCTCGGCTAAGAATATGAAGCATGCCAGGCGGGCTGGGTCGGAACTTCTTTAGTCGACCTTGCACCGACCTCCCCGATAGCTCGCCCTCAACGTAGAGTACACGGGCGGCACCGCCCGGACATTTCCAGCCGAGGAGACCGCGCCCACCTGCAACAGCCTTGGCGATGGCACCCGCGAGCCAGGTCTTGCCCTCGCCCCTGGGTGCGTAGATCATCGCGAGCCCCGGTAGAGGCAGCCATGGATCCAAGAGCAGGTCTCTCGTCGGGAATTCGAGTTCCATGAACTTGGATTCTTCAAGCGCTAATATTGACCCGGAGGATTTCCAGCCGTTGTGGATGTCGAGCGCCGCTTGCCAGCAGCCTTCAGGATCATTGCCCTGGAGTACGTCGTTCCAGTCAAGACCTTGCGACGCCGGCAGAGCAATGCGTACTCGGCTGCCTTTGACCCGAACCTGCTTCGCGAATATGGCGGCCGCCTTTTGGCCTGGCTCGTCGTTGTCAGCTGCGACTATGTACTCGCGCGCTCGTGGCAAGCGCAGCTTCTCCATGCTGCCAGCCGACAATGCTGCCCCACCAGGAAAGCCACTGATCTGCATTGCGCTGAGAACCGTCTCAATTCCCTCGCCGACGATGAACGGCTTTTCTGGATCAGACTCTTGGAGGACAACAAGGCCGCCTGCAACTTTGCCGTACATGCGCCGCACATTGCCGTTCTTGCCAACGGCGTTTTTCTTGGCGTCGGCCGTCAGATAGGTCACGTGTGCTGCAACGACCTGGCCGTCCTTATTGGTGATGGGTGCTATCATGGCAGGAAGCTTCGTGCCGGTGATCGCGGACATTATGCCCCTGTCGACCAACTTCAGCGTCGGGGGTGAGCGCCTTATTCCACGCCCCTGTAAATAGTCGTTCGGACGTCCAGTTGATTTCTCAGCGGCATTCAGCAATTTCCTGGCGGTCCGCTCTGTCTGGTTCGTATCTGTGTTCGCTGGGGGGCGAAGCCGGACTCTATCGCTTGTTTTCGACCAGAGGCCGTGCTGCCGCAGTGCAGCGATCACGTTCTCTTGTGAGCAACCGGCATGGCAGCGGACGACAACGCCCTTGCGGCCGTTGCCGACGTGCAGTGATGGGTTCTGGTCGTGGTGAGCCGGACACCGACACATTCCTGTCCGCTCGTTGCCGCCGAGCTTGGTGATGATTTCGTTCGCTGTGGTCATCAGAGCGCGCCCTTTGTGCTTCGGGCAGAAATCCGCGCCTGCTGCCAGCTTGCGACCTCATGGGCCAACCACACCTTCCGGCGATCAGAAATCCGCACGGGCGCCGGGTACAGGCCCCGCCGGATCAATTCGGCCCTCTGAGTTTTCCTAAGCCCATCCAGGGCAGACAGTTCCGCCTCTCGCAGAACGCGCTGCGGTTCGGGGATTTCGGTCATGATGCAGGTCTCCTTACCAAACGTCAGCGGGTTGCTTGGCGCACCGCTGAGGCCCGTTATGGAGCGACACGGATGGCGGGAAAACTGTTCTGAGAGCGCGAACTATACCTTGACTATTTTTCGCGCTGTTTTTGTTTGGGCACGATTGCGTTCAGCTCTTCGGCGACTCTCTGTAGGACATGGAGGTCGCGTCGCGCTGGGTAGAACTTCCGCTTCAAGGTTGTTGCAAATTTCTCAGGGTCGGGCCGGTCTGGATCGTCACCGTGAAGCATTTCGTATGCGTCGTTAAGCGCGCGCTTGAGCGGCGCACTGTTGCCCAAGCGCTTGTGCTCGGCCCTTTGCTCCTCGATCCAATCGGCCAAATGCATTCCTTCGTAGTAGGGAAGATCGCCACGGGATGGCCTCCCCGGACCTATGGGGACGATCTCACCTGCCATGTGGGAGACTTCGTGTAGACCATACTTGCGAACGAGCCGTCTCAGACATTTGAGATCAGTCTCCGACCATTCCGGCTCGTCGGTTTTCGCCTGAAACTCAGGCTCGGCTTGCCTATCGCGCCTCATCCCGCAGCCCTCATCGGCACCACCTTGCCAACTGGCGCAGGGCTCTGGCAGAACCGCGCCCAGTCGGCCATCAACCGCACGCGCTTCTCGAATAGGTCGCCACGGCGATAGGCTCGCTCGACCGCATTGCCGATTGTGTGTGCCAGCGCTTGCTCCACAACGTGGTTGGGATAGCCAGTCAACTCCGCAGCCCAGTCGCGGAACGTCGAGCGGAAGCCGTGAACGGTTACGTCCTTGCGCCCCATGCGCTTCAGCACCGCCGCCATAGCCATATTCGACATGCCATTCGTCCGAGCGCCAATGAATACAAACGAATTGCCTTTCTCACGGGGAAGCCACTTAAGGATTTGGCATGTGCGATCTGATAGAGGAACACGGTGTTCCTTGCCCGCCTTCATCCGTCCGGCGGGGATCGTCCAGACCATTCCATCAAGGTCAATTTCGTCCCACGTTGCGCCCAGGACCTCGCCCGTCCGCGCTGCTGTCAGGATCGTGAATTCCAAGGCTTGGGCCGCAACCCCATCCCGTTCCGCCAACGCTGCAATGAAAGGCGGAAGCTCCACATATGCCATCGCGGCATGGTGCTGGACCCGCTGTATCTGACCACGGGCAGTTAGCACGTTTTCCAGATGCCCACGCCAGCGGGCAGGATTATCGCCTTCGCGATAGCCGCGCGTCGTGGCCCAATCCAGCACGTTCTCGATTCGACCGCGAACGCGATTGGCGGTTTCTGGAACGGCCCTCCAAATGCTCTTACCGTGGCGCTGGGGATGCTCCCGTTCCAAAGCCTTCAGAACAAGGCCGGTATCCACGTGAGCGACTGACACGTTCCCGAAGACCGGGAACACGTAGTCCCGCATCGTAGAGAGGAACTGTGCGGCCGCCTTGCTATTCTTCCAGCGCGGTTCGTTCTGTTCGGAATATTGCCGCGCGGCTTTCTCGAAAGTGATGGCTTTGGCGGCTTCAACAGCAAGAGCTGCCCGCGCAGCCCGCCGCGCATCGATTGGATCTATACCGTCAGCAAGTTTCTGTCTGGCCGCCCGAGCTCGTTCCCGAGCTTCCTTCAAGCTGAAGTCGCCAAGCGATCCCAGGCCGTGGAACCGCTCTCGCCCATTTAGCTCATATCGGAGCAGCCAACTCTTCGTGCCGGCGCGACCGACCTGTAAGTAGAGGCCGCGTGTCTCCGGGTCACGGTAGCGACCGGGTGCATTCAGTTTCGCAATCCGCTTAGAAGTCAGTGCCATGGGTCCATATGCCCCTTGTGTCGCCCCCGCTTCAACCCCCGACTTGGCCAGCGGAAATAAGCGGGTGCTATCGACGCTTAGCGACGAAGACATAGTGGAAACAATCGGTGTTACAACGGCTTAGGAAGCGTTTGCCGGCAGACTCCGGCAGCCACCGAGCTAAGCTGAGGCGGCCTCCCTCTCCGCCATCGCACTGAGCTAACTATTTGTTCTGATTACCCTTTCCGTCTCGGTGAGGCCGACGACTGCATCTCTGACTGCACGATCTGTCGTCGAGGGCGAGAAGTTCCAGCACTTTCCGAACCAGGCAACCCGGCCACTAAGGCGGGCGCGCGCGCAGGCTTGCGCAGCACGCTGGGGGACGTCTCTGCCGCTGGCGAAAGGCCGAGCTGATGAGGCGGTTCAAGCAGAGGATCCGACCACCAGCAGCACTTCAATAACGGGTCTCGGACGACGCGATCTGGATGCGATGACATTGACGGGATCACAGATCAGGCGCAGGTTGAGCGCGCCGACCGAGAGCTGGCAGGCCCGGCCGGGACCGCGTGTGCGATGAAAACCTCGAGCAGCATGGAGACTGACGGGAGGAAGAAATGAGCAGGGTCAAGGACGTCTGCGATCGAGCACGATCGCTATGGCTGCGGGTGGTGCGATCGACCCACCCTGTCGACGATGTCGAGAACAACGGGCTGTATCGGCTGATCGACGGCAAAAACAAGGTCAACACCGGCACCAATTTCGAGGCGTCCCGCTTCGACATCGAGACCCGTCTATCGCGGTGGGAGAGCTACAAGCCGCCGAACGTTAACTGAAAACTATTCCGGTTCGGAGTACTCGCGACCCTATCTCGCCAGGGCTGCCATGTCCCGCTTCCTTCTGGGGAGCGCGAAACCTTCGCAACGGGTTCGCGGCTACCTGGCAAATGTCGCCCCCGTAGACGGAAAGAATTATCTGGTTCCGGTCGATGCCGAATTGACGGCCCCGGCACATCTCAAGACCCGCACCTTCCGGCCAAAGTCGTGATAGCTCAGCAAAGTCGTCCGGATAGGACGCCCTGGCCTTCGCGATATAGAAGAGCTCGTCACCCTGTGCAGGCCGCTTGAAGCCAGTCGCGGCCAACGAGTCCGGCCTGGTCAGTCCGAGACAATTTCGTAGTGAAGAACCTGGGCGTCGTCGAGGGACAACCTCAGTCCAGGCGAGATGACGCCGGAGCCGAAGAGGAGAATATCTTCGCGGCGCACGAATACTTCATGGCCGGGTCCCATCGACACAAATGTGCCCGACGAGCTTCGCTCGATAAGCCGGGCCTTGCCATTCGAAATGGAGAAGGTCGCGTGGTGCCTTGAGACCCAGGGCCGCTCGACGACGATATTGCATTCAGGAGATCGGCCGATCGTCACGAGTTCGTTGTTTCGGCAGGATAGCAATTGATCTCCATAGCGGATGACCAGATTGATCTGCCGCGGTGGGGCGAAGCGCCTGTCGATAATGGTGCCCCGGCTGGCGATCTGCGTACCGAGGGCCCCATCGTCGCTCCTCAGGGTATAGACATCGAAGAGTTCTTGCTTCCCCTTGAAGGCCATTTTGTCGAGGAGCCGCAAGGCACTGCGGCTGCCCGCGGAAAGGGCTTCGAAGAAGCTCTGGCTGATCAGCACCTCGCCGGGGTTTGCGGTGGTGGACAACCTTGCGGTGACATTGACAACGTCGCCGAATACCGCGCTCCGCGCGCGAATGACCGCCCCGAAATGCAATCCGATCCGGGCGTTCAGCGGCCCGTTCGTCAGTTGGCGGCTGATTTGGCAGACGGCCCTAAGCGCCCCCTCTGGCCTCTCGAACAGGCTGAGCACATCGTCGCCCTTCGAGTAAATGAAATCACCGCCGTGCCGGGCGACAATCTCGCGTATCGCGTCAAGGCAATCCGAGACCTGCTGCAGGGCGGCATCGTCGCCGATGCGCTCATAGAGGGGCGTGCTGCCCACGACATCAGCTAAGAGGACTGCGGCTAGAAGTCTTTCCTGATCCATCGATCTCGTATCCGCCCCGAGAACGCAGCGTTATAACACACCAAAGTTGCCTTTAACTTATCTAATTGCGCGCCTGGGACCGGGGCGGTGCTTTGGCGTGATCGTCTCGGACGGACAGGGGTCTGCCTTCACTCATCTCGCCAAATCACCCGCTTCTCCCACCTGATTTCCTTCGTGCGCGGCGATTGCGCCCAGAAATATCTCCCCAAACTCCTTGAGCTTCGCCGCCCCGACACCGTTCACTTCGGCGAAGGCGTCGAGGTCGCTTGGGCAGCGCGCGGCCATGTCGATCAGCGTGCGATCGGAGAAGATCACATAGGCCGGCACCTGGCGCTCCTTGGCGAGCCGCAGCCGCAATGTCTTGAGCGCCGCCAGCAACGAGGCATCCAGGCCTTCCGTGTCCATGGCGGCACCCTGGGCGGAACGCATTTTGCCGCGGCGCAGCCGCGTCTCGACGCGGTAGAGGAACGGGATCTCGCCACGGCCAAGCGCCTGGCCCTTCTCGGCGATGGCGAGGCCGCCATGGCCGCCCGGATCCGGCATCAGAAACCCGCCTGCTGCGAGCTGTCGTATGAGCGACAGCCAGAAATCCTTCTTGTGCGCCACGCCGCTGCCGAAGCTGGCGAGCCTGTGATGGCTCCTGGCCAGGATCTTCTCGGTTTCATGGCGTAGCAGGACATCGATGACATGGGCGGCGCCGAAGCGTTCGCCGGTTTCGGCGATGGCCGCCAGGATGAACCGCGCCTCGGCGGCGCCATCGGCGCGCGGCACCTGATCCAGGCAGTTGTCGCAGTTGCCACAGGACGAGGCTTCCTCCCCGAAATAACCGAGCAGCACCTGGCGCCGGCACTCGGCTGTCTCGCAATAGCCGATCAAGGTGTCGAGCCGGCCATGCGAGCGCCTCTTGTGCTCCGCCGGCGTTGCTTCGTCCTCGATGAAAAGCCGACGCATGCGGATGTCGCCGAGGCCGAAAAGCATGCGCGCCTCCGCCGGCCGCCCGTCGCGACCGGCGCGGCCGATCTCCTGGTAGTAGGCCTCCAGGCTGCCCGGCAGATCGGTGTGAAACACATAGGCGACATCGGGCTTGTCGATACCCATGCCGAAGGCGATGGTCGCCACCATCACGACGCCGGGCGAGGTCATGAAGGCGTTTTGATTCGCTTCACGCGCGTCCTTGCTCATGCCGGCATGATAGGCGAGCGCGGTGACGCCGTTCTTCTCGAGGAACGCCGCCACATCCTCCGTCTTCTTGCGCGACAGGCAGTAGACGATGCCGCTGCGGCCGGCATGGCGCCGCACGAAATCCAGCAGCTGGCGCTTGCTGTCCTGCTTGGGCTCGATGCCGAGCTTGATGTTCGGCCGGTCGAAACCCAGCACCAGCGTTTCGACGCGCCCGGCAAACAGCCGCGCCTCTATATCGGTGCGCGTGGCCTCGTCCGCGGTCGCCGTCAGCGCTATGATCGGCACTTTCGGAAAAATGTCGCGCAGCCGCGACAGCTCCTCATATTCGCGCCGGAACGCCGGCCCCCATTGCGAGATGCAATGCGCCTCGTCGATGGCGATCAGGCTGATGTCCAGCCTGGCAAGCGCCTCGAGCATGCGATCGGTCATCAGCCGTTCCGGCGCGAGATAGAGCAGCCGCGTCTGGCCCGCAGCGACGCGCCGCCATGCCGCGACATTGGCCTCGCGGTCGAAAGAGGAATTGATCGTGTCGGCGGCAACGCCGGCAAGGCGCAGCGCCGCGACCTGATCCTGCATCAGCGCCACCAGCGGCGAAACGACGATGGTGAGCCCGCCCAGGACCAGTGCCGGCACCTGGTAGCAGAGCGACTTGCCCGCACCCGTCGGCATGACGGCCAGCACGTGACGCCCGGCCAGCAACGCCTCCGTCACGGCAGCCTGGCCGGGGCGGAAATCGTCGAAGCCGAACACATCCTTCAGGACGCGCCGCTTGGGATCCCGCCCCTCAAGCGGGATACCCGCCGTCGATATGTGCATTGAGAGTGATTCCCGGTTTGGCTGAGGCACTTTCTTAAGGCGAAGATCACCGGAAGGCCATCCGGGCTGGCATCGCCAAAATCGCGGCGAGCCGGCCCGGCGCCATTTTTGCTGCTTCATTGCCTTTCCGTGCAAAGGGTGGCTTCCTGTCTCGATCGCGAGCGGAGGACTCCCGGCAATGATCGATCTGGCTACATTGGCTACCTATGTCGCGGTCGTACTCGGCTTCGTTTTCATTCCGGGCCCGGCGACCCTGCTCACCGTGGCGCGGGCGACGAGTTCGGGAACCAAGGTCGGGATCGCCACCGGCGCCGGCATCGCGGCGGGCGACGTGGTTCACACCTTCATGGCGATCATCGGCATCTCGGCCGTCATCGCCACCTCGGCGATGTTGTTCAGCATCATCAAATATATTGGCGCGGCCTATCTCGTTTACCTGGGCATCCGCGCCATTCTCGAAAAGGCCCCGGCCAATCCGGCAGGCAGCCTGCCGATATCGGCAGGCAAGGCGTTCCGGCAGGCCATCGTGACCGAGGTGCTGAACCCGAAGACCGCGCTGTTCTTCCTGGCGTTTCTGCCCCAGTTCGTGCATCCGGATAACGGATGGGTGGTCCTGCAGCTGATGGTCCTGGGTGCGGTCTTCGTCCTGCTCGGCCTCTTCAGCACCGTGGTCTTCGCTGTCTCCGCCGGAGGCCTGGGCCGTTTCCTGCGCCGCAACCCCGCCGTGCTGAGATGGCAGGGCAAGGTGGTCGGCGGCATCTACTGCGCCCTGGGCCTACGCCTGGCGCTGCAGCAGCGTTGAGCCGGCGTCCCATCACCGACCGCAGCACCGCCTCTCGTTAAGCTTATCTTCACCCTGTTGCGGCACGGTTGCGGTCCTGCGGCGATGTTTTGAGTACCGCGGCGCCACAAGCGCCCAGGCAACACACCCGCGCCTCTCCGGAGGCGCGGGTTTTCCATTTCTGGAACGGCCCGAAAACGGTCAGCCGAGGAAATCGGCGCGCTGCGGCGTGAAACTGTCGACCAGGCGTCCGGCCTCGAGTGCCTTGACGCCATGCACCAGATTGGACGGGACGATGAAGCTGCTGCCCGCATCCAGAATTTCACTCCTGCCGTCGATGGTAACCTCGAAGCGGCCTTCGGCGACATAGCTCGCCTGCACATGCGGATGCGAATGCAGCACGCCGATGCCGCCCTTGTCGAAGGCGAACTCGACCATCATCAGCTCGTCAGTCGTGAGCAGGACGCGCCTGCGGTTGCCGTCGGGCGTCGGCGTCCATGCGCCATCGCCGGCATGCCGGAAGAGTTTCGTCGCGGTCATTTGCTCGTCCTCATCGCGCCAGCCAGCCGCCATCCACCGGCACCACGGCGCCATGCATATAGTTGGACGCCGGCGCCAGCAGGAAGACGGCTGCATCGCCGATATCCTCCGGTTCGCCCCAGCGTCCCGCTGGAATGCGTGCCAGGATGGCGGCGCTGCGGTCGGGATCGGCGCGCAGCGCCTCGGTATTGTTGGTCTCGATATAGCCCGGCGCGATGGCGTTGACGTTGATGCCTTTTGCCGCCCACTCGCAGGCGAGCAGCCTGGTGATGCCGAGCACGCCATGCTTGGAGGCAGTGTAGGAGGCGACCCGGATGCCACCCTGGAAGCTGAGCACCGAGGCGATGTTGACGATCTTGCCGCGCCGGCCCGGATCGGCAAGCACGCGCCTGGCAAAGCCCTGGCTGAGCATGAAAACCGTCTTCAGGTTGACTTCGAGGACATCGTCCCAGTCGGTCTCGCTCAGGTCGACGGCGTCGGCGCGCCGGATGATGCCGGCATTGTTGACCAGCCCGTCGAGCGGCCCGCTTTCATCCCAGACCCGGTCGAGCATCGCCTGGGCAGCCACCGGGTCGCCAAGGTCGCAGTGCACCGCCTCGAAACTTCCGCCTACCGCCGCAACCTTCCCCGCCGTTTCAGCCATCGCCGAGCGGCCGACGCCGACCACAAAGCCGCCGACGCGCGCTATCGAGACGGCGATGCCCTGGCCGATGCCGGTGTTGGCACCGGTGACCAGGATACGCTTGCCGGTAAGGCTGAAGGCTGAGAGGTCGGTCTTGCTCATTGTATCCAGCGCCCGCCCGTCATTGGATGTCTCGCAAACAGCCCGTCAGAGTCGATAGGCCTTCTTGGCAAGTGTGTAGGCCAATTCCCCGGCCCGCTCATGCGCCTCGCCCTCACGCAGCCTGTGCTCGACGACGAGACGCGCCAGATATGCGCAAAAGCGGCTCCTTCGGGGTCGGGTATCGGTATGGTCGGTAGCGGATGATGTCAACGTTGCCGACGGCACTCGGGCTGTCCTTGCGGCAGCGGGAAACAGGTGTTAGGCCGCGTGTGGCTCACCGCACAGGGACATCGACATGCCGCTCCGTTTGAAGCTTCTTTTGGTGTCATGACCAGCGGCCGTTTGTCCGACACGACACTGCGGTCATTGCCGGAGCAGGTCGCAATCCCTTCCTATGATCGCGACAGCGTCGCGCCGGGCATCGTCCATCTCGGTGTCGGCGCGTTCCATCGCGCCCATCAGGCCGTCTATGTCGACGACTGCCTGGCGGCGGGCGAGACGGATTGGGGCATTGTCGGCGTCTCCCTGCGCAGCGCCGACACACGCGACGCGCTGGCACCCCAGGACGGTTTCTACACGCTGGCGATCAGGAGCAGCGGCGGCGAACAACTGCGCGTCGTCGGCTCGATCCTGTCGATGCTGGTGGCGCCGGAGGATCCGGGCGCGGTGCTGGCCGTGCTGACCAACCCGCGCACCCGCATCGTCACGCTGACGATCACCGAAAAGGCCTATCTGCGGGCAGCGGGCGGCGGGCTGGACGCCGCCCATCCCGACATCGTTCATGACCTCGCGAACCCGCATGCGCCGAAGACCGCGCATGGCTTCCTGAGCGAGGCACTGGCGCGCCGCCGCGCCGCCGGCGCGCCACCCTTCACCGTGCTTTGCTGCGACAATCTCCCCGCCAACGGCGCCACGCTGCACCGGCTGCTGGTCGAGTTCGCCGCGCTGCGCGATGCCGCTTCAGGCCATGGCGACCTCGCCCGTCACATCGCCGACGAGGTCGCCTTCCCGTCGAGCATGGTCGACCGCATCGTGCCGGCGACCACCGATGCCGACCGGGCGAGGATCACCGGGGAGTTGGGCATCGAGGACGCCTGGCCCGTCATGACCGAGCCGTTCTGCCAATGGGTGATCGAGGACGACTTCCCTACAGGACGACCCGCTTGGGAAAAGTTCGGCGCCACCATGGTCGGCGACGTCGAGCCCTTCGAGGACATGAAGCTCAGGCTGCTCAACGGCTCGCATTCGGCGATCGCCTATCTCGGCCTGCTCAGCGGCCACGCGACGGTCGACCGCGCCTTCGCCGATCCGGCGATCCGGCAGTTCGTCGACAGGCTATGGGCCGAAGCCATCCCGACGCTGCCCGAGGACGCCGGGCTCGACACGTCAGCCTATACGGCAGAGCTCGCCGAGCGTTTTTCCAATACGGCACTCGCCCACCGCACGGCGCAGATCGCCAATGACGGCAGCCAGAAACTGCCGCAGCGCATCGTTGCCTCCGCTGTCGAGCGGCTGGAGTCCGGTGCCTTGCCCGCGCATCTGATGCTGGTTGTCGCCGCCTGGATCGCGGCATGCGAAGCGCGCGGCAGGTCTTTGCCGGAAAGCCATTTCACCGATCCGCTCGATGCACCGTTGGCAGCGCTTTTTGGCCGGAACCTGCCGACGGAAGAGACAGTGGCGGCGGTGTTCGATCTCGCCGGCTTCGCCAAGGACCATGACGAGCGCCGGACGCTGATCGAATTCGTGGCCACGCATCTCGTCCATCTGCGGCAAGGCGGGCCGGCCCTTGCGTTGGCTGCGCTCGGCATACAGAGCGATACGCCGTAGGGCGACTTCGCGCCGACTCGAATCGGACTGCGAAGGTCCCGGGATCAGAGCCGTGACGTCAGGGTTTGCGCTCCGCTTCGCCTGGGACGAGCACCTGCCTCAAGCCGGCAGAATGGCGCCTTCCAGCGTGGTGAGCTGGCTAAGGAATTGCTCGGCCTTGCTGCGGGCCTCGTCGTCCTTGGCATCGGCCGCGTCTTCCCTGGCTTCCTGGATACGGCGTGCCAGGTCGGTGCGGTCGATGTCGCCGACGGCGACCGCCGACTCGGCGAGCAGCGTGCAGCCGGCCGGAACGATGTCGGCGAAGCCGCCGAACACCACGTAGCGTTCTTCCTTGCCGGCGGCGGTCTTCACCGTGACGACGCCCGGCTTGATCGTGGTCATGACCGGTGCATGATGCGCCATGACGGTCATCTCGCCTTCGGCGCCTGGAATGACGACGGATTCGACCTGCTCGGACACCAGCAGGCGTTCCGGCGAGACCAGTTCGAATTGGAAAGCTTCAGCCATGATCAAATTAGCGAGTAGGGAATAGTGAGTAGCGAGTAGGGAAAGAAGACCCGCTCGACCCAGAAATCCCTATTCGCTACTCCCTATTCGCTTCTTATGCCGCTTCAGCCGCCAGGCGCTGTGCCTTTTCGACCGCTTCGTCGATGCCGCCGACCATGTAGAAGGCCGCCTCCGGCAGGTGATCGTAGTCGCCGGCGCAGAGGCCCTTGAAGCCCTTGATGGTGTCGGCGAGGTCGACCAGCTTGCCCGGCGAACCCGTGAACACTTCGGCGACGAAGAACGGCTGCGACAGGAAGCGCTCGATCTTGCGGGCGCGGGCAACGGTCTGCTTGTCCTCTTCGGACAGCTCGTCCATGCCCAGGATGGCGATGATGTCCTGCAGCGACTTGTAGCGCTGGAGGATCGACTGCACCAGGCGGGCGACCTGATAGTGCTCTTCGCCGACGACCATCGGGTCGAGCATGCGCGAGGTCGAGTCAAGCGGATCAACGGCCGGGTAGATGCCCTTTTCCGAGATCGCGCGGTTGAGCACGGTCGTCGCGTCGAGGTGGGCGAACGAGGTCGCCGGCGCCGGGTCGGTCAGGTCGTCGGCCGGCACGTAGATCGCCTGCACCGAGGTGATCGAGCCCTTGGTCGTCGTGGTGATGCGCTCCTGCAGCGCGCCCATGTCGGTGGCCAGAGTCGGCTGATAGCCCACGGCCGAAGGAATGCGGCCGAGCAGCGCCGACACTTCCGAACCCGCCTGCGTGAAGCGGAAGATGTTGTCGACGAAGAACAGCACGTCCTGGCCCTGGTCGCGGAAATATTCGGCAACGGTCAGACCGGTCAGGCCGACGCGGGCACGCGCGCCCGGCGGCTCGTTCATCTGGCCATAGACGAGTGCCGCCTTGGAACCGGCGCCGCCGCCCTTCTTATTGACGCCTGACTCGATGAACTCGTGATAGAGATCGTTGCCTTCACGGGTACGCTCGCCGACGCCGGCGAACACCGAGAAGCCGCCATGCGCCTTGGCGACGTTGTTGATCAGTTCCTGGATCAGCACGGTCTTGCCGACGCCGGCGCCGCCGAACAGGCCGATCTTGCCGCCGCGGGCGTAGGGCGCGAGCAGGTCGAGAACCTTGATGCCGGTGACCAGGATCTGCGCTTCCGTCGACTGCTCGACATAGGTCGGCGCCGGCTGGTGGATGGCGCGCATTTCGATGCCGTCGACCGGGCCCTCTTCGTCGACCGGCTCGCCGATGACGTTGATGATGCGGCCGAGCATGCCCGGGCCGACCGGCACGGTGATCGGCGCGCCGGTGTCATAGACGTCCTGGCCGCGGACCAGACCTTCGGTCGAGTCCATGGCGATGCAACGCACGGTGTTCTCGCCGAGATGCTGGGCAACCTCAAGCACGAGGCGGTTGCCGACATTGACCGTCTCCAGCGCGTTCAGGATCGCCGGCAGATGCTCGCCGAACTGCACGTCGACGACGGCGCCGATGACCTGGCGAACCTTGCCGACCGCACCCGTCTTCTTGATGGTAACGGTTGGTGCCTTGGCCGCGGCGGCCTTGGCCGGTGCTGCCGCCTTCTTGGCCGGAGCCGCCTTCGCTGCTGCTGCCGGAGCCTTTGCCGGCGCTGCCGCCTTGGGGGCCGCCGTCTTCGAGGCTACCTTCTGGGGGGTCGCTGCTTTCGCCATCGTCTTTGCCCTTTTTCGTCTCTTTGTTTTTCGCACGCCGGAAGGTCGATGACCTTCTTGCGAGCGTGCCTAGAGCGCCTCGGCGCCCGAAATGATTTCGATCAATTCCTTGGTGATCTGCGCCTGCCGCTGGCGGTTGTAGGTGATCGACAATTTGTTGATCATGTCGCCGGCGTTGCGCGTCGCATTGTCCATGGCGCTCATCTTGGCACCCATCTCTCCGGCTGCGTTTTCGAGCAGCGCGCGGAAGACCTGCACCGAGATGTTGCGCGGAATGAGGTCGGAGAGGATCTCGCCCGGCTCCGGCTCATATTCGTAGACGGCATTGCCGCCGTCCGCCGCTGCGGCCGGAGCGGAGGCCACGCCGGCCGGAATGATCTGTTGCGCGGTCGGGATCTGGCTGATCACCGACTTGAACTGCGAATAGAACAGCGTGCAGACGTCGAAGCTGCCCTCGCCGAAGAGGTGAATGACCTTGCGGGCAATCGCGTCGGCGTTGACGAAGCCAAGCGTCTTGACCTCGCGCAGATCGACACGGTCGATGATCATTGACGCGTAGTCACGGCGCAATATGTCAAAACCCTTCTTGCCGACGCAGATGATCTTGACCTGCTTGCCGTCCGCCAGCAGCCGGCGGATGTGATCCCGGGCGAAACGCGCGATCTGCGAGTTGAAGCCGCCGCACAGGCCACGCTCGGCGGTGCAGACGACGAGCAGATGCACGTCGTCCTTGCCGGTGCCGGTCATCAGCGCCGGGGCATCGCCACCGCCGCCGACCGCCTGGGTGATGTTGGCCAGAACCGCGCCCATCCGCTCGGAATAGGGACGCGCCGCTTCCGCAGCCTCCTGCGCGCGGCGCAGCTTCGCCGCGGCGACCATCTGCATCGCCTTGGTGATCTTCTGCGTCGCCTTGACCGAGGCGATACGGTTACGAAGGTCTTTTAATGAAGGCATGCTTCAAACCTGATCCCGTGCGTCCGGCTTCGTTCAAGCAAAGGTCTTGGCGAAGGCGTCGATTTCCGCCTTCAGCTTGGCGCGCAGATCGTCCGACAGCGCCTTCTCCTTGCGGATGCCATCAAGCACGTCCTTGCCGGCCGAGCGCATGTGGCTGAGCAGCCCATGTTCGAACTTGCCGACCTGGTTGATCGCCAGCTTGTCGAGGTAACCGTTGACGCCGGCGAAGATCACCGCGACCTGTTCCTCGACCTTGAGCGGCGAGAACTGCGGCTGCTTCAAGAGCTCGGTCAGGCGCGAGCCGCGGTTGAGCAGGCGCTGCGTGGCGGCGTCGAGATCGGAGCCGAACTGCGCGAAGGCCGCCATTTCGCGATACTGCGCGAGCTCGCCCTTGATCGAGCCGGCGACCTGCTTCATCGCCTTGATCTGCGCCGACGAACCGACGCGCGACACCGACAGGCCGACATTGACCGCCGGACGGATGCCCTGGAAGAAAAGGTTGGTTTCCAGGAAGATCTGGCCGTCGGTGATCGAAATCACGTTGGTCGGGATGTAGGCCGACACGTCGTTGGCCTGCGTCTCGATGATCGGCAGCGCGGTCAGCGACCCGTTGCCATTGTCGTCATTGAGCTTGGCGGCGCGCTCGAGCAGGCGCGAGTGCAGGTAGAACACGTCGCCCGGATAGGCTTCGCGGCCCGGCGGGCGGCGCAGCAGCAGCGACATCTGGCGATAGGCGACGGCCTGCTTCGACAGATCGTCATAGCTGATCAGCGCATGCATGCCGTTGTCGCGGAAATATTCGCCCATGGTGCAGCCGGCGAACGGCGCCAGGAACTGCATCGGCGCCGGATCGGACGCGGTGGCGGCGATGATGATCGAGTAGTCGAGCGCGCCGCGCTCTTCCAGCACCTTGACGAACTGCGCGACGGTCGAGCGCTTCTGGCCGACGGCGACGTAGACGCAGTAGAGCTTCTCCTTCTCGGGGCCGTTGTCGTGCACCGACTTCTGGTTCAGCATCGTGTCGAGGATGATGGCGGTCTTGCCGGTCTGGCGATCGCCGATGACCAGCTCGCGCTGGCCGCGGCCGACCGGGATCAGCGCGTCGATGGCCTTGAGGCCGGTCGACATCGGCTCATGCACCGACTTGCGCGGGATGATGCCGGGCGCCTTGACGTCGACGCGCTTGCGCTCGACCGCCTTGATCGGGCCCTTGCCGTCGATCGGGTTGCCGAGCGCGTCGACGACGCGACCGAGAAGGCCCGGACCGACCGGAACGTCGACGATGGCGCCCGTGCGCTTGACGGTGTCGCCTTCCTTGATGTCGCGGTCGGCGCCGAAGATGACGACGCCGACATTGTCGGCTTCGAGGTTGAGCGCCATGCCGCGGATGCCGCCGGGGAACTCGACCATCTCGCCGGCCTGGACATTGTCGAGGCCGTAGACGCGGGCGATACCGTCACCGACGGACAGCACCTGGCCGACTTCGGAGACCTCGGCCTCCTTGCCGAAATTCTTGATCTGGTCTTTCAGAATTGCGGAAATTTCCGCGGCGCGGATGTCCATCAGCCGACCTCTTTCAGTGCAAGCTTGAGCGAATTGAGTTTGGTTTTTAATGACGTATCGATCTGGCGCGAGCCCATCTTGACCACCAGCCCGCCAAGCAGCGACGGATCGACGGTAACGGTGATGGCCACGTCCTTGCCGGCAACGCTCTTCAGTGCCGCCTTCAGTTCGGTCTGCTGGGCTGCGGTCAGCTCATGCGCCGACGTCACCTCGGCAGCGGCCTCGCCACGATGCTCGGCGGCGATCTGGCGGAACGCCTTGATCATGCCCGGCACGGCGAACAGCCGGCGGTTCTTGGCGACGACGCGCAGGAAATTTCCGGTCAGCCCAGTGATCTTTGCCTTGTCGGCGATCGCCGCGATCGCCTTGGCCTGGTCCTCGCTGGAGAACACCGGGCTCTTGATCAGGCGCATCAGGTCGGCGCTGCCTTCCAGCATCGCCTCGAAACTGTTGAGGTCGGCTTCGACCTTGGCGACGGAATTTGCCTGCTGGGCGAGTTCGAACAGCGAACCCGCGTAGCGTTCTGCGACACCTGAGATTGGCGATGACGATTGGGCCACGGACCGTCTTTTCTCTTGTCTGACAGGCCGCAGATTGTTGGCGCGAGTGAGAACTCTGGCTAAATCTTTGACCTTACTGCATTTTTCCAAGCACGGAGGCGCGGCTTCCGCTATCCCCGGCCGAAAGTCGATTGCCGTCTAGCACAGGCCTTTTAAGACCGCAATGCGTCGTTCCGCATGGTTTTCAGGCACTTTTGTCGCATCCAGCTGCGGAGTTCGCCCGAAGCCGTTGGATTCAGGGCAAAAAGCCGAAGACAAAGGCAAGTGGCAGCGCCGCCAGCACCAGTTCCACAATGATCGACGCCCAGTTGAAAGGCGTGTTGGCGCCGTCCGACATCATCGACAGCAAGCGGCCGAAGGCAGTGAACAGCCAGGAGAAGCCGAGCGCCATGTAGAGCCATGGCTGCGCCAGCAAAATGCAGCACAGGCTGACGCCGAGATAGAAGCCCGACATGCGGCCGCGCCCTTCGGCAATCGCCGCCGCTTTCTCGGGCTTGACCTGCAGCCTGAGTATCCGGAAGGCGAGGTTCGGCGCCAGGAACAGCACAAGCCCGAGAGCCAAGGTCACGACGGCGCTCGACCACGCCAGCCACTCGCCCTGGCTTGTCGGCCATGGAAACACAAAATCCATCTTGTCCCCTCGTAAATGCCTGTTTGAAATTGCGGGTATTCTAGCGAACGAGAACCCTTGCGCCAGATGGCGGCCGGCAATTTAGGAAGGTCGCATCAGGAGAGCGCGAATTCGACCGCCGCCTCGGCGTGCAGGCGCGTGGTGTCGAACACCGGGATGTCGAAATCCGGCTGGCCGATCAGCATGGTGATCTTGGTGCAGCCCATGATGACGCCGTCGATCCTTTCATCGCGCCGCAGGCGATCGACCTCGTCGATATAGGCCGCCTTCGATGGCCCGCTGACGATGCCCTGGCAGAGCTCGTCATAGATCACGCGATGCACCATGTCGCGTCCAGCCTGGTCCGGCACCACCGGCTGCAGGCCGTACTTGCCGGCAAGCCGGCCCTTGTAGAAATCCTGCTCCATGGTGAACCGCGTCGCCAGCAGCGCCGGGCGCTTGACGCCGGCATCCTTGACGGCGACCGCCGTGGCATCGGCAATGTGGATCAGCGGAATGGACACCGCCGCCTGCACCTCATCCGCCAGCTTGTGCATGGTGTTGGTGCAGACCAGCAGCCCCTGCGCGCCGGCCGCTTCCAGGCCGCGTGCGGCCTCCGCCAAGAGCACGCCGGCTCCCTGCCAGTCGCCTTCATGCTGCCGTTCGGCGATCTCGGCGAAATCGAACGACCAGAGCAGCAGCTTCGCCGAATGCAGCCCGCCCAGCCGCTTGCGCACGATCTCGTTCAGCAGCCGGTAGTAGATCGCGGTCGATTCCCAGCTCATGCCGCCGAGCAGGCCAAGGGTTTTCATCCGCTCGCACTCCAATTTGCATGATCAATTTCACAAAAAGCTCTGCGGATCGATATCGACCTGCACCCGGACCGAGCCGCGCAGCTTCGGCCCCTCGGCCAGCATGGCGCGGATAAAGCCTTGCATGTCGGCGCGCCGTTCACCCTGGATCAGCAGGCGGAAGCGATGGCGGCCGCCGAGCAACGACAACGGCGCCTCGGCCGGACCGAGCACGAACAGATCGCTGGCCTGAGGTGCGGCGCGGCGCAGGCCGCGCGCATGGCCCTCCGCTTCCGCCCGCGTCACGGCGCTGACGATGACGCCGGCGAGCCGGCCGAAGGGCGGCAGTGCCGCCCGCTCGCGCTCGGCGATCTCGCGTTCGTAAAACGCCTCGGCATCGCCGGAGACGATCGCCCGCATAACCGGATGCTCGGGCTGGAAGGTTTGCAGCAGGCCGAGGCTCTTCTTGCCGGTGCGGCCGGCACGTCCCGTAACCTGGCTGAGCAGCTGGAAGGTGCGCTCGGCGGCGCGCGGATCGCCATTGGCAAGGCCGAGGTCGGCGTCGACCACCCCGACCATCGTCATGTTCGGAAAATTGTGGCCTTTGGCAACCAGCTGCGTGCCGATGACGATGTCGGCCTCGCCATTGGCGATGGCCTCCAGCTCGAGCCGCAGCCGCCGCACCCCGCCCATCAGGTCGGACGACAGGACGATGGTGCGGGCGTCGGGGAAATGCGCGACCACCTCTTCGGCGATGCGCTCGACACCCGGCCCGCAGGCGACGAGATGGTCGAGCGTGCCGCACTCCGGGCAAGCTTCCGGCCGCTTCTCATTGTGCCCGCAATGGTGGCAGACGAGCTGGCCGCGAAAGCGGTGCTCGACCAGCCAGGCCGAACAGACCGGGCAGCCGAAGCGATGGCCGCAGACCCGGCACAGCGTCAGCGGCGCGTAGCCGCGCCGGTTGAGGAACAGCAGCGACTGTTCCTGCCGCTCCAGTGTCCGCTTCATATGGTCGAGCATCAGCGGCGACAGGAAGCCGCCACGTGCCGGCGGCGCACGCCGCATGTCGATGGTCTTCAGGTCGGGAAGCGCGGCTTCAGCAAAGCGCCCCGAAAGCACCGCCCTGCCATAGCGGCCCTGGCTCGCATTGACCCGGCTTTCGACCGACGGCGTCGCCGAGGCGAGCACCACCGGAAAGCCGCCAATATGGCCGCGCACCACGGCCATGTCGCGCGCATTGTAGAAGACGCGGTCCTCCTGCTTGTAGGCGGGGTCGTGCTCCTCGTCGACGACGATCAGCCCAAGATCGCGGAACGGCAGGAACAGCGCCGAGCGCGCGCCGGCGACGACGCGCACGCCGCCTTCAGCCACTTGCCGCCAGACCCGTTCGCGCATCCGCGGCGGCAGGTCGGAATGCCACTCCGCCGGCTTGGCGCCGAAACGGTCCTGGAAGCGTTCCAGGAAGGCGTGCGTCAGCGCGATTTCCGGCAGCAGGATAAGCACCTGCCTGCCCTTGTCGAGCGCGGCCGCCACCGCCTCGAAATAGACTTCGGTCTTGCCGGAGCCGGTGACGCCGTCGAGCAAGGTGACGCCAAACGCGTCCGCCGACACACCGGCGCGCAGCATCACGGCCGCCTCCTCCTGGTCGGGCATCAGGGCAGGCTGCGCATAGTCGGGATCGGGCGCTGCAACCACCGGTCGCGGCGGGATCGTCACGGTCTCAAAAACGCCCTGCGCCCGCAGGCCGTCGATGACGGTCGAGGATACGCCGGCGGCATGCGCCAGCCCCGAGCGCGTCCAGGCAAGCCCGCCTTCGGCCGTCTCCAGCACGCGCGTCCTCGCCTCCGTCATTCGGTCGGGCCGCAGCATGGTGCGCTGCAGCCCTTCGATCCACGGTTCCGGGTCAAAGGCCTCCGGCGCCCGCAGCAGCATGCGCGCCACCATGCCGGGCGGCGACAGCGTGTATTGCGCGATCCAGTCGACGAAACGGCGCATGGCGCGGTCGATCGTCGGGCAGTCGAAGACCTGCTCGATCGGCCGCAATTTCTTCGCGTCGACCTTTTCGACAACGCCGTCCCAGACGATGCCGGCCACCTGGCGCGGGCCGAGCGGCACGCGCACGATCGAGCCCGGCACCACGCGCATGCCCATTGGCACCGCATAGGTGTAGGGCCGCTCGGCGGGCATCGGCACCAGCACGGGCGCGGCTGCGACAAAGGGCGAATCTTCTTCCATGAGGCGTGACCTTGCCCCGACTTTGGTCTAGAGCAAAGGCCGACCCCGAATGTGCATGCCATGCACATGAAAATCTTCAGGAGACCCCGTCATGAAATTTTTTGTCGACACCGCTGATGTCAAGGAAATCCGTGAGCTGAACGATCTTGGCCTGCTCGACGGCGTCACCACCAACCCCTCGCTGATCCTGAAATCCGGCGGCAAGATTTCCGAGGTCACCAAGCAGATCTGCGATATCGTCGACGGCCCGGTCTCGGCCGAAGTGGTCGCCACCGAATTCAAGGACATGATGGCGGAGGCCGAGGTGCTGGCCAAGATCGCGCCCAATGTCTGCATCAAGGTGCCGCTGACGCTGGATGGACTGAAGGCCTGCAAGACGATCCGCACAGAGATGAACCGGATGGTCAACGTGACGCTGTGCTTCTCCGCCAACCAGGCGCTGCTGGCCGCCAAGGCCGGCGCCTCCTTCATCTCGCCTTTCGTCGGCCGCATCGACGACACCGGCTCGGACGGCATGGAGCTGATCCAGGAGATCCGGCAGATCTATGACAATTACGATTTCCAGACCGAGATCCTGACGGCGTCGGTGCGCACCGTGAACCACGTCAAGCAGGCGGCGCTGATCGGCGCCGACGTCATCACCGCGCCGCCGGCGACGCTGAAGGCGCTGGTCAAGCACCCGCTGACCGACAAGGGCCTCGAGCAGTTCCTCGCCGACTGGGCGAAGACCGGCCAGAAGATCGGCTGATACCGAGCCACCGGGATCCATGAAAAAAGGCCGAGCAATCGGCCTTTTTTCATGCGTATTCCAGGGCAAAATGGGAAGCGATCAGGCCTTCTTGCCGTGCTTGACCAGGTCCTGGGCGACCGAAAGCCGCAGCAGTTCGGCCAGTTCGCGCGCGGCGCGGTTCTCGGCGTCGAGCTGTGCCCGGTAGGAAGCATATTCCTGGGTTGGCCTGTCGAACGATGACGGCACCGAGCGCTTGCCGGTTGCGATGACCGTACCGGTCTTGGCGTCGGTCAGCACATAGTTCGCGGTCAGCGTCACCGTGCCGGCCGTCGGTTCGTCCTCGTCGGTCTGAATCTGCACAAGGGCGGCCGATTCGACCAGTTCGCTGACGCCGAGATCAAGCGTGTAGACCGGCGAAGCCGGCTCGCCCGCGCCCTGGCCGAGCCCGAAGATCAGATTGTTGCGCACCTGCTGGGCGTAGCGGGTCTTGACTGGCTTGATCGAGATCGACGCCAGTTCGGCGGCGGCGCCGACGGTCGAGCCGGCGGTGAGCGGCGCGTTCGAATAGAGCGGACGCACGGTGCAGGCCGAAACCAGCGCGGCCGAGGCGACCAAGCCGTACAATGCTGCACGGCGCAGAAAACGCGTCGTCTTTCCAAGCTCAGGCAACGACATTGACGATCCTCTGCGGCACGATGATCACCTTGCGGGGCGCCTTACCTTCGAGCGCTTTCTGCACGAAGTCGAGGGCCAGCACCGCTTTTTCGACGGCACCTTGGTCCGCGTCGCGGGCAATTGTCAAATCGCCGCGCTTCTTGCCGTTGACCTGAACTGGCAACACGATCTCGTTGTCGACGACCAGCGCCGGATCGTAGACCGGCCACGGCCGTTCGGCGACCATATCGCTGCCGCCGAGCGTCTCCCAGCACTCCTCGGCCAGATGCGGCATGACCGGCGCGACCAGGTGCACCAGGATCTCCACCGCCTCTCGGCAGGCGCCTTTCAGTGCCGGATCGGCCCTGCCTTCGGCGACCTCGTTGAGCGGCGCGGTCAAGGCATTGGCGAGCTCGTAGACGCGGGCGATGGCGCGGTTGAAGGCGAGCTTCTCGATGTCTTCGCCGACCGCTTTCAGGATCTTGTGCGCGGCCTTGGAAACAGCACCCGCCTCACCGTCCTGCGCTGCCGCCGGCTGGATGACGGCGAGCGACTCGGCTGCCGTCGACACCAGGCGCCAGACACGCTGGACGAAGCGATGCGCGCCGGCCGCGCCATCGTCGGTCCATTCGACGTCGCGCTCGGGTGGCGAATCCGACAGCATGAACCAGCGCGCGGTGTCGGCGCCGTAGCCGTCGGTGATCTCTTCCGGGCTCACCGTATTCTTCTTCGACTTCGACATCTTCTCCAGCGGGCCGATCACGGCCTCATCGCCGGTGGCGATCTCGATGGCGCGGCGCTTGCCGTCGACGTCCTCCAGCCTGACCTCGCCGGGCGACAGCCAGCGGCCGTTGGACGCGCTGCCGACCCGGTAGGTCTCGTGCACCACCATGCCTTGCGTGAACAGGCCCTTGAACGGCTCGGCCAGGTCGAGGTGCCCGGTCTCGCGCATGGCGCGGGTGAAGAAGCGCGAATAGAGCAGATGCAGGATCGCATGCTCGATGCCGCCAATATACTGGTCGACCGCCAGCCATTCATTGGCCGCCCGGGGATCGGTCGGATCGTTGGCCCAGGGCGCGGTGAAGCGGGCAAAATACCAGGACGAATCGACGAACGTGTCCATCGTGTCGGTTTCGCGCCGTGCCGCCTTGCCGCATTGCGGGCAGTTGACGTGCCGCCAGGTCGGGTGCCGGTCGAGGGGGTTGCCTGGCCGGTCGAACTCGATGTCGTCGGGCAGCTTGACTGGCAAGTCAGCCTTCGGCACCGGCACCACGCCGCAATCCTCGCAATGGATCATCGGGATCGGGCAGCCCCAGTAACGCTGGCGCGAAATGCCCCAGTCGCGCAGGCGGAAGTTCACCTTGCGCTCGGCCATCGGCCGATTGCCGATGGTTTTTTGCTCGAGCAACTTGGCCACCTCGTCGAACGCCTTCGTCGGCGTCATACCGTCGAGGAAGCGCGAATTGATCATCACGCCGTCGTCGCCATAGGCTTCTTCGATGATCTGGAAGGTGGCCGGGTTTTCACCCTCCGGCATCACCACCGGCACCACCGGCAGGCCGTATTTGTTGGCGAAGTCGAGGTCGCGCTGGTCGCCGGACGGGCAGCCGAAAATGGCGCCGGTGCCGTATTCCATCAGCACGAAATTGGCGACATAGACCGGCAGCGTCCAATTGTCGTCGAACGGATGGACGACGCGGATACCGGTGTCGAAACCCTTCTTCTCGGCCGTCTCCAGCGCCGCCACCGAGGTACCCATGTGGCGGACCTCCTCGATGAACTTGGCCAAAGCCGGATTGTCTTCGGCAGCCTTCTTCGCCAGCGGATGGTCGGCGGCGACCGCCATGAAGGAGGCGCCGAAAATGGTGTCGGGCCGCGTCGTATAGACTTCCAGCTCATGCTCGCCGGCAATCGGTGCGGCCAGCGGCCAGCGGATCAGCAGCCCTTCCGAGCGGCCTATCCAGTTGTGCTGCATCAGCTTGACCTTCTCCGGCCACTCGTCGAGGCCTTCGAGCGAATCCAGGAGGTCCTGCGCATAGTCGGTGATCTTGAAGAACCACTGCGTCAGCTCGCGCTGTTCGACCAGCGCGCCCGAGCGCCAGCCGCGCCCGTCGATCACCTGCTCGTTGGCGAGCACGGTCATGTCCTCCGGGTCCCAGTTGACCTTGGAGGATTTGCGCGTCACCAGCCCCTTCTCGACAAAGTCGAGGAACAGCATCTGCTGGCGGTGGTAGTAGTCGACGTCGCAAGTGGCGAATTCGCGCGCCCAGTCGAGCGACAGGCCCATGACCTTGAGCTGCTCGCGCATGGCGGCGATGTTCTCATAGGTCCAGTCCTTGGGATGGACCTTGTTCTGTATCGCCGCGTTCTCGGCCGGCATGCCGAAGGCGTCCCAGCCCATCGGGTGCAGCACGCTGAACCCCTTGGCCCGCTTGTAGCGCGCCACCACGTCGCCCATCGTGTAGTTGCGGGTGTGGCCGATATGGATCTTCCCCGACGGATAGGGGAACATCTCCAGCACATAGTATTTCGGACGCGGGTCGTCGTTTTGAGCTTCGAACAGCTTCTTGGCGTCCCAGGCCTTCTGCCATTTGGGCTCTGACGCGCGCGGATTGTATCGTTCGGTTGCCATCGGATGTTTTTCACTTAAAAGCAGGCACGAGCCACCGGACAATGGCCGGCGGCCAGGGAAAATATCGTCGCGGTGTTCACCATGGATTGCCGGACCCGTCAACTGCGGCGATCCGGCCGAGAGCGATAAGACAGGCAGGATTTAAGCATGGCGAGCGCCGTCGAACAGCTTTTTGCCGTCAAGGCGCGGATCGCCGCCGCCGAGCGCGAGGCCGGGCGAGATGCCGGTGCGGTGACGCTGGTCGCGGTGTCGAAAACCTTCGAAGCCGCCGATATCCGCCCAGTCATCGAGGCCGGCCAGGGCGTCTTCGGCGAGAACCGCGTGCAGGAAGCGCAAGCCAAATGGCCGGCGCTGAAGGCAGCATTCCCGGATATCGAACTGCATCTGATCGGCCCGCTGCAGTCGAACAAGGCGAAGGAAGCGGTCGCCCTGTTCGACGTCATCGAGACGATCGATCGCGAGAAAATCGCGGCCGAGCTTGCCAAGGAGATCGCACGGCAGGGGCGCTCGCCAAAACTCTACGTGCAGGTCAACACCGGCTCCGAGCCGCAGAAGGCAGGCATCGAGCCGCGCGAGGCCGTCGCCTTCGTCGTCCGCTGCCGCGAGGTTCACGGCCTCGCCATCGAAGGCCTGATGTGCATCCCGCCGGCCGACGAGAATCCCGGCCCGCATTTCGCCCTGCTGGAGAAGCTGAGCAAGGAAGCCGGCGTCGCAAAACTGTCGATGGGCATGTCCGGCGACTACGAGACGGCCATCGCATTCGGCGCCACCAGCGTCAGGGTCGGCTCGGCCATCTTCGGCAGCCGCTAGCAGAAACTTGAGCCAATCCCAACAGTGCAATTGCACCAGCGCTTGAAACGGAACGTACCGTTCCTATTTTCCGAACGTCATCACCAACCTCCCGGAGCCGCACCATGCGCTACAACCAACTCGGAAACACGGGGATGTTCGTCTCCGAACTTTGCCTCGGCACCATGACCTTCGGCGCCGCCGGCGAAAACGCCCAATGGGGTCTGATCGCGAGCCTGAACCAGAAGGGCGTCGACGAGATCGTCGGCCAGTCCATTGCCGCAGGCGTCAATTTCTTCGACACAGCCGACGTCTATTCGTTCGGTGAGTCCGAAAAACTGCTCGGCCAGTCGCTGAAAAATCTCGGCGTCAACAGGTCGGACGTGGTTATCGCCACCAAGGTCCACGGCGCCATGGGCGGCGGCCCGAACCAGCGCGGCTCCTCGCGCGGCCATATCATGGACTCGGTCGATGCCAGCCTCGAGCGGCTGCAGCTCGACCATATCGACCTCTACCAGCTGCACGGCACCGATGCGGTGACGCCGATCGACGAGACGCTCAGGGCGCTCGACGATCTCGTGTCCAGCGGCAAGGTGCGTTACGTCGGCGTCTCGAACTGGCAGGCCTGGCGCATCGCCAAGGCGCTGGGCATCGCCGAGCACAAGGGCTTTGCCCGCTTCGAGACCGTGCAATCCTATTACTCCATCGCCGGCCGCGATCTCGAACGCGAGATCGTGCCTTTGATCAACGAGGAAAAACTCGGCCTGATGGTCTGGTCGCCGATGGCGGGCGGCCTGCTCTCCGGCAAGTATGGTCCGGGCGCGCCCGGCAATGGCGAGGGCCGCCGCGCCTCCTTCAATTTCCCGCCGGTCAACGAGGACCGCGCCTGGGCCGCGGTTGCCGTCATGCGCGACATCGCCAGCAAGCATGATGTCAGCGTCGCCACTGTGGCGCTCGGCTATGTGCTGGCAAAACCCTTCGTGATGAGCGTCATCATCGGCGCCAGCCGCATGGAGCAGCTCGAGCAGAACCTTGCCGCGACAGAGCTGAAGCTCGACGCCGACGATCTGGCCAAACTGGACGAGGTCAGCGCGCTGCCAGCCGAATATCCCGGCTGGATGTTGGAGCGGCAGGCGGCAGGTCGGCGGCCGGCGCCGTTCGCAGCGAAGGCGTAAGCAACAGCCATCTCGGGCTGACAGTTCGGGAGCCACCGGCTCCCGAACGTCCTTCAGAGCCGCACGGTCTCGACCAGAAAATCGAGAAAGGCCCGCACCCGCGCCGGCAGATGCTTGCCTTGGCCGACATAGACGGCGTGCGTCAGTTCCTCGTCGCCGGGGTTGAAATCTTCTAACAGCGGGATGAGCCGACCGGCGGCGATGTTGGCCGCGACATGCCAGCGCGCCAGCCGGGCTATGCCCGCGCCTGAAAGCGCCATCAGCCGCATCGCCTCGCCATCGCTGACCAGCGCGTTTCCGGTGGTCGGGGACACGATGGAGCGGCCGGCTCTGTCGACAAACGGCCAGCCGTCGATATGGCGCGCGAAGCGGAAGCCCATCCGGTTGTGACGGTCGAGATCGACCGGCGTCCGCGGCATGCCATGCCGTTCGAGATAGGAGGGTGCGGCGACCACGACTGTCCGGCTTTGCCCGAGCTTGCGCGCCACCAGCCGCGATTCGCCGAGCGGCCCGGCGCGGATGGCGACGTCGGCGCGCTCCTCCATCAGGTCGATGACATGGTCGGTCAGCACAAGGTCGATCGAGATTTCGGGATAGCGTTCGAGAAAGCGCGGCAGCAGCGGGATCAGCCGGTGCTGGCCGAAGGGCACATAGCTGTTGACCCTGAGCAGGCCGCGCGGCGCTGCACCCGCCGCTGCCTCACGCTCGGCCGCCGCCATGTCGGCCAGGATGCGCACGCCGCTGTCATGGAAGGCAATGCCCTCCGGTGTGAGTTGCAGCCGCCGCGTCGAGCGGCTGATGAGGCGTGCGCCAAGCCGGGCCTCCAGCCGCGCGATCAGCTTACTCACCGCCGACGGCGTCATGCGCAGTGCCCGCGCCGCAGCCGAAAAGCTGCCCGCCTCGACGACGCGGACGAACACTTCGATCTCGCCCGAGCGGTTTATCTCTGGTCTCGCCATTCGTGAATCTATTTCACAGAAAGTATGCCCGAAGCAAGGCTGGTTCACAGTTGGTTGCGACACGATCTTCCGGGTCGGGACGCGGCGACAGGCGTCCTTCCGCGACCAACAGGACGACCGCCATGCCTCTTGCTCTCTATGCCCTTGCCGCCGGCGCCTTCGGCATCGGCGTTACCGAATTCGTCATCATGGGCCTGCTCATCGACGTCAGCACCGATCTCGGTGTCTCGATCTCGGCCGCCGGCCAGCTCATTTCCGGCTATGCGCTTGGTGTCGTCATCGGCGCGCCGCTCCTGACCATCGCCACCGGCCGCTGGCCGCGCAAGACCGTGCTTCTGGTGCTGATGGCGATCTTCACCATCGGCAATCTCGCCTGCGCTTTGGCCCCCGATTACTGGACGCTGATGGGCGCCCGCGTGCTCACCGCCTTTGCCCACGGCACCTTCTTCGGCGTCGGCTCGGTCGTGGCGACCGGGCTGGTCGCGCCCAACAAGAAGGCGTCGGCCATCGCCCTGATGTTCACCGGGCTCACCATCGCCAACATCCTCGGCGTTCCCTTCGGCACCTGGCTCGGCCAGGCCCTCGGCTGGCGCGCGACCTTCTGGGCGGTGACCTTGGTCGGGCTCGCTGCCTTCGCCATCATCCTCCTTCTGGTACCGCGCGGCCAGGCGGAGCCACAGACGAGCAAGCTCAGCGCCGATCTCGCCGTCCTTGCCCGCGCACCGGTATTGCTCGGCTTCGCCACCACCGTGCTTGGCTATGCCGGCGTGTTCGCCGTCTTCACCTACATCGCTCCCTTGCTTACCGAGATCACCGGTTTTGGCGAAGCGGCGGTGTCGCCGATCCTGCTCGTCTTCGGCGGCGGCCTCATCGCCGGCAATCTCATTGGTGGCAAGACAGCCGACCGCTGGCTGGTGCCGTCCGTGCTCGGCAGCCTGGTCGTGCTGGCACTGGTGCTCGCCACCATGACCTTTGCCTTGCACAGCCAGCTTATGGCCGTCCTCTATGTCGGCCTGCTCGGCGCCGCCGCTTTTGCCACCGTGGCGCCGCTGCAGATGTGGGTGCTGGAAAAGGCTGAAGGCGCCGGACAAAGCCTCGCCTCGTCCTTCAACATCGCCGCCTTCAATCTCGGCAACGCCGCCGGCGCCTGGCTGGGCGGCGTGGTCATTGCCCACGGCCCTGGCCTCGGCGCCGTCACCTGGGTCGCGGCCTTGCTGCCGCTTTCGGCGCTCGGCGTGGCCGCACTGGCGCTGCGCCTCGATCGCAACCCGGCACTCGGCGAACCGGCATCCGTCCGCTCGTGACAATCCTCGAAGCAACAACTCTCTCGACCTCACAGGAGCAAAAAATGGACTATCGACGTCTTGGCGCATCGGGCCTGAAGGTTCCCGTACTTTCATTCGGCGCCGGCACCTTCGGCGGCTCGGGACCGCTGTTCGGGGCCTGGGGTAACAGCGACGCCGAGGAAGCGCGGCGGCTGGTCGACATCTGCCTCGAGGCAGGCGTCAATCTGTTTGACACCGCCGACGTCTATTCGAACGGCGCGTCGGAAGAGGTGCTCGGGCAGGCCATTAAAGGTCGCCGCGACGCCGTGCTGATCTCGACCAAGACCTCTTTGCCGATGGGCGATGGACCAACCGACTACGGCTCCTCGCGATCGCGGTTGATCAGGACGGTGGAAGATGCGCTGAGGCGTCTCGGCACCGACTACATCGACCTTCTGCAGCTGCATGCCTTCGATGCTCGCACGCCGATCGAGGAGGTGCTGTCGACGCTGGATGACCTCGTGCGCGCCGGCAAATTGCGCTATGTCGGCGTCTCCAATTTCTCCGGCTGGCAGGTGATGAAATCGCTCGGCCTGGCCGACAGACATGGCTACCCGCGCTACGTCGCCCATCAGGTCTACTATTCGTTGGTCGGGCGCGACTATGAGTGGGAGCTGATGCCGCTCGGCCTCGACCAGGGCGTTGGCGCGCTGGTGTGGAGCCCGCTCGGCTGGGGCCGCCTGACCGGTAAGATCCGCCGCGGCCAGCCCTTGCCGGAAAGGAGCCGGCTGCACGACACCGCGAGCTTCGGGCCGCCGGTCGAGGACGAGCATCTTTACCGGGTTGTCGAGGCGCTCGACGCTGTGGCTGCCGAAACCGGCAAGACCGTGCCGCAGATCGCCATCAACTGGCTGCTGCAGCGCCCGACGGTTTCATCCGTGATCGTCGGCGCCCGCAACGAGGAGCAACTGCGCCAGAACCTCGGCGCCGTCGGCTGGACGCTGACGCCGGAACAGGTGAAAAAACTCGACGCGGCAAGCGAAGTCACCGCGCCCTACCCCTATTTCCCCTATCGTCGACAGGAAGGTTTCGCCAGGCTCAACCCGCCGGCGGTCTGATTAAGTCGCGGTCCTTCGTTCTGGATCATCATAGACAGTTGGGGAGTAGTCGAAGCCCCTCAACTTCGTCATCCACGGGCGGAGCAGCCGCGAAGCGGCGTCGCGAAGACCCGAGGATCCATGCCGTAACCTTGGCCGAAGATAGCGGCGGAGCAGAATTCTGGACCGCGGCAACGCTTTGATGTCGCGGCATGGATCCTCGGGTCTGCGCCGCGTCGCTCCGCTCCTTGCTCCGCCCGTGGATGACGAAGCGACGGGTGGTTCCACCAATCACTTGCGGTCTGTGCTACTGCCCCTAATGCAGCACGAACTCGCCGTCGACCTTGCGCCACTCATTCGGCGCGATCAGCTTCTGGTGCGTGTAGACGACCGAATGCAGCGGACCGTCGAGCTTGGTCTTCCAGAATTCGATAAAGCGGATCAGCACCGGGAACTTCGGCGCGATGTCGTAATCCTGCCAGATGTAGCTCTGCAGCAGATGCGGATGGTCGGGAAAGTGATAAAGAATCTTGGCCGTGGTCAAGCCATAGCCTTTGAGCATCAGGTCCATTTCGGAATGGTCATGCATTGCAGCCCCCTGGGTCGATTCTCCTTTCCTCCCGACATTGGATTGTGCGCCTTGTTATTTAACTGTCTATTGATTTTTCCTGATCGTATCCGGGTTTTCCTCGCCAGAACATGCAGTTAGCAGCGACCGTGGTCGAGTGCTGACAGCATCGGATCTTGCGCCTGCGGCATCCCGCCGCGCGAATCCAACGTCTAATATTGCCGTCATCGCGGAACTGTTAATAATGCGCGCGAATTCGCGGCCGCTTTGCCGCGATGGCGCCGGCGCCCAAGCCGGCGCGTTGGTTTCGGGAGGGAAGTAAAAATGTCCGAGGTTCATGTCCATCGCATACAGCCGGCGTGGAAGAAGAACGCGCTGATCGACAATGACACCTACCTCAAATGGTATGCCGACAGCGTCAAGAACCCCGACAAGTTCTGGGGCAAGCACGGCAAGCGCATCGACTGGTTCAAGCCTTTCAGCAAGGTCAAGAACACCTCCTTCGACGGCAAGGTCTCGATCAAATGGTTCGAGGACGGCGAGACCAACGTTTCATACAACTGCATCGACCGGCACCTGAAGAAGCGCGGCGACCAGACCGCCATCATCTGGGAAGGCGACAACCCTTATGACGACAGGAAGGTCACCTACAACGAGCTCTACGCGCATGTCTGCCGCTTCGCCAATGTGCTGAAGAAGCACGGCGTCAAGAAGGGCGACCGCGTCACCATCTACATGCCGATGATCCCGGAAGCGGCCTATGCGATGCTGGCCTGCACTCGGCTGGGCGCCATCCATTCGGTGGTCTTCGGCGGCTTCTCGCCGGATGCGCTGGCCGGCCGCATCGACGACTGCAAATCGACCTTCGTCATCACCGCCGACGAGGGCCTGCGCGGCGGCAAGCATGTCCCCCTGAAGGAAAATACCGACAAGGCGATCGAGATCGCCGCCAAGGCCGGCACCAAGGTCGAGAAGGTGCTGATCGTGCGCCGCACCGGCGGCAAGATCAACTGGGTGGCGGGCCGCGACCTCTGGCACCATGACGAGATCGCGACGGTCAAGGCCGAGTGCAAGCCGGAGAAGATGAAGGCCGAGGATCCGCTGTTCATCCTCTACACATCGGGCTCGACCGGCAAGCCGAAGGGCGTGCTGCACACCACCGCCGGCTATCTCGTCTATGTCTCGATGACCCACCAATATGTCTTCGACTACCATGACGGCGACATCTACTGGTGCACCGCCGATGTCGGCTGGGTCACCGGTCACAGCTACATCGTCTACGGTCCTTTAGCCAACGGCGCGACGACGCTGATGTTCGAGGGCGTACCGAACTATCCGTCGCAGTCGCGCTTCTGGGAAGTCATCGACAAGCACAAGGTCAACATCTTCTACACCGCGCCGACGGCGTTGCGCGCGCTGATGGGCGCCGGCGACGCGCATGTGACGAAGACCTCGCGCAAGTCGCTGCGCGTGCTGGGTTCGGTCGGCGAGCCGATCAACCCGGAAGCCTGGGAGTGGTATTTCAACGTCGTCGGCAACGGCAAGGTGCCGATCGTCGACACCTGGTGGCAGACCGAGACCGGCGGTATCCTGATCACGCCGCTGCCCGGCGCCACCAACCTCAAGGCGGGTTCGGCGACGCGGCCCTTCTTCGGCGTCAAGCCGCAGCTGGTCGACAACGATGGCAAGGTGCTCGAGGGTGCGGCCGACGGCAATCTCTGCATCACCGATTCCTGGCCGGGCCAGATGCGCACCGTCTATGGCGATCACGAACGCTTCGTGCAGACCTATTTCTCCACCTACAAGGGCAAGTACTTCACCGGTGACGGCTGCCGCCGCGACGAGGACGGCTACTACTGGATCACCGGCCGCGTCGACGACGTCATCAACGTCTCCGGCCACCGCATGGGCACGGCGGAAGTCGAATCGGCTCTGGTCAGCCACGACAAGGTTTCCGAGGCGGCGGTCGTCGGCTATCCGCACGACATCAAGGGCCAGGGCATTTACTGCTATGTCACGCTGATGGCCGGCGAGGTGTCGAGCGAGACGCTGCGCAAGGAACTGGTCGACCATGTCCGCAAGGAGATCGGCGCCATCGCCACGCCCGACAAGATCCAGTTCGCGCCCGGCCTGCCCAAGACCCGTTCCGGCAAGATCATGCGCCGCATCCTGCGCAAGATCGCCGAGGACGATTACGGCGCGCTCGGCGACACCTCGACGCTGGCCGATCCGGCCGTCGTCGACGACCTTGTCGCCAACCGCCAGAACAAGAAGGCATGATGCAGGACAAGGCAGCACTGGGTGCGGTTACCCAACTCTGGCGCTATCCGGCGAGCTCGCTCGCCGGCGAGCGCCTGGACGCGATCTCGGTCGGCCCCGAAAGCATCGACGGAGACCGGATGTTCGGCCTCGTCGATCGATCGGACAATGAGATCGCACGGCCCGACCGCGACGTGAAATGGCACAAGGTGCCGTTGATCCGCATCCGGCTGACCAACAACCGCGAACTGGAGATCGCCGTCCCCGACGGCGACTGGCTGGCCGCACCGGGCACCGAGAGCGACCGCGCCATCTCCGCCTTTCTCGGCTTTGAAGCTTCGATCCGACCGTTCCACCGCGAAAACGCCGCGCCCGACTATGCCGGCCCGCTGACCGCGGAGCGCTACGTCAAGAACCCCATCCATCTGTTGACCACCGCCTCACTGGCGCGGCTGAAGGCACTGCATCCGGAAGGTGCCGCCGACCCGCGCCGCTTCCGCCCCAACATCGTCGTCGACATGGAGCCGGTCGAAGGCTCGTTCCCCGAAACGGAATGGATCGGCCGCAAGTTCGCGATCGGCGACCTGCTGCTGACGATCTCCGAACCGTGTCGCCGCTGCGGCTTCACCATCATCGCCCAGGACGGTTTCGACAACGATCCCGGAATCCTGCGCAACCTGGTGCGCCACAACGCCCATAATCTCGGCGTCTACTGCACGGTCGACCGGCCGGGGCGGGTCGAGGTTGGCGCGCCGATGCGGTTCGTCTGACAAGGCGCCTCTGGCTTTTTCAAACCTGCGTCTTGTCTTTTGCTGCAACGCACCCCATCATGAGGGTGTGTTCAACAGATCGAAAGGAGGTGATCCGATGTCGAGTGATTTCGTTTTCCAGAACGTGGCCTCAGCGGATTGCACTTTCGGGAAGCAGTCTTCCCGTTAAGGCGCGAGATGCGCGGCAGGTGACGTGAATGCGTCGCCGCCAGAGACCGCGCCATGGACGGAAACACGGAAGGCCGCCGGCTTCGAAAGAAGCGGCGGCCTTTTCCGTTCCCACGGCCTGCCCGAAGTCGGCGGATCAGCGCTTGATCGTCAGCGTCTCGATGTTGCGGGTGATCTCGTCGAACGCATTCGCCAGATCAGTGCCCGTGGCGGCCTCGTAATAATGCTTCAGCGAGGACGTGTCAGTGGTCGAGCAATTCTTCAGCACCGACTTTGCTTGATCGCGCTCGGTCGCCGTCATTGACGGGTCGTTCAGATCGAAGCCGATGGTGAATATCTCGATGCCGTCGCGCTTCATGTTGCTGCAGATGCTTTCGGCATTGCTGCGCGACATCTGGCCAGCGTCCTGCGATCTGGATGTGCCACGCCCACGGGCGAAAGCCGTGTTGAACTGACCATCCGTCATCAGGATGGCAATCTTGGCCACTTTCTTCTTGTCGAAATTGGCCGGCCCGGCGCCCAGGCCGGCATCGGCAATTGCCGGACGCCAAGCCGGAGAAAGCATGTAGTAGCCCCATTGCGCGGCGATGCCGCCTGCCGTCACGCCCGCGGCGCTGAAATCGTCGATGGCGGTGAGCAGCTTGTCCTCATTGGACGTCAGCGGAACGAGAGCCGCCGACGGGCACACCCTCATGCGATAGTCACGATTCACCTTGGCCTGATAGCGCTTGCCCTTATTGTCCAGGCGAAGCGTATCGGGCCCGTCGGACGAATAATCGGCATAGCCATCCTTGTCCTTGCGCTCGGTGGCGCATTTGTCCGGTGCTGAAGTTGCCGACACGGCGACGGCCGCGTCGACCGGCGGCGGTACCTTCGGTCCGTTCTCCGTCTCGACGAATACGGTGCCGGCCAGGCCACCGGTATTGACGGCCTCCGCGTAGGGAACAATCGCCACCCGCACGCGCGGATTGCTGGGGTCGCGATTCTGGTCGAGCAGGTCCTTGACCGCATCCGAAGCAGCGGCCTGCAGATCACCGATCTTGTCGGTCTTGCCGGATCTCTTCATCGATCCGGTCACATCCAGCATCATCGCCACTTCGACCGTCTTGTCCGAATAGAGCGCGGTTGTGGATGCCGGCACGCGCTGCATGTCGCCCATGCTGAACAGCGGGAAATAGAAGGCGACATCGACATGGACGTCCGCCCGGACGGTCTTGGCCGTCTTGTCGACCGTCAGCTTGTCGAGAATGATCTGGTCGGCCCGCAGGATGCCGGCCGCTCCGTTGGCATCGAGAAAGGCCTGCACCGACTTGTTCGCATCGGCTTCCTCGATGTCGCCGGTGGTGAGATCCCGCGCCGTCGAGGTCACAGCGGCGTCGACGATGCCCTGCAGGCTCGATTTGGCGTTGTAGAGTTGGGAGACATTGACTGCGAAGCCGACGCCCAGCGCCAGCACCGACGCCGCAAAGCCGAAGACGACGGCGAAGTTTCCGTCACGATCCCTGGCAAAGCCGCCCGCCGCCTGAACAAAACCCCTGAACTGCCGCATCTTTCCGCCTCCACTTGCCGCGGCCTCGAAACCGCATGAGGGGAGTTGCAGGAATCCGGCCGGATGGCGCTGCCGCAGCAGCGAAAGTGGTCACCTCTTATTAACTCATTGTTTTTGCTGTATTTCGAAGTGGAGCGAGGTGAACATCCGGTAAATAGAAAACCCCCGCCGCAACTTCCTTTACGAAGTGCTTACCATGATCCGCCTTGTGCTAACGGCGTGGTGACTTTCGGTCCCGATCCGGCACAGCCGAGGTTGTACCGAAGCGGACCACCCATCGATCTCGGGCGCCGGTCGCTGATGGCGTGGTCAGGCCAGCAGTCGTCAGGCTAGCATCTGCGCGCTGACGGTCCTGTCGACGCCATGATGGGGCGGATTGAACAGATTGCGCTCCTGCTCATAGGTCCAGACCTTGAACAGCGAGAGCCGGTGCGGGCCGAAACTGTGCAGCAGCGGCACGTCCGTGGCGTCGCGGCCGCGCGCGATGACGACACGACCGATTCGAGGGCGATTGTGGCGCGGATCGAACGTGTACCACTTGCCGTCGAGGAAGACTTCCATCCATGCCGAGAAATCCATCGGCGCCGGATCGACCGGCACGCCGATATCGCCGAGATAACCGTTCACGTAACGGGCCGGAATGTTCATGCAGCGGCAGAGCGTGATCGCCAGATGGGCAAAGTCGCGGCAGACACCGACGCGCTCCTCATGCGCCTGCGCCGCCGTGCGGGTCGAGCGCGCATAGCCGTAGCCGAACGACAGGCGGTTGTGGACATAGTCGACGATCGCCTGCACCCGCGCCCAGCCGGGCGGAAGCTGGCCGAAGCGCTGCCAGGCGAGGCTGCCGAGATGGTCGGTCTCGCAATAGCGGCTGCCAAGCAGATAGACGAGCACCTCATCGGGCAACTGCGCCACCGGCGTTTCCCCGGCCAGCGTGTTGACGTCGTCGGTCTCGCCGCTGTCCTCGATGACCGCGTCGTAGAGGATGCGGAACCCGCCGGCGGGTGCGGTGAAACGGCGGCAGCTGTTGCCGTGGCGGTCGTGATAGACCCGGGTCGGGACCGAAGGCGAGGTCAGCACGCGGGTCTGCCGCTTGATGTCGGCCTGGCGCTCCCGGTGGATGTCGAGCAGCGAAATGATCGGCGTTGCTGCATCACTCTCAATAGCGATTTCGTAGCCGAGCCTGATCAGCATCGCGGTTCCCCCTTTTTATCATTCTGGAAATCAGCTTTTTCAACGCGGCGGCGGCACCATAGTTCCCTCCGGCGGTCGAAAAGATGGCTCCGCGCCTTCCTAAGAAGAGACCATCGCGCTAGGGTTGAGGGAGATGCTTCGACCCTCCCGAAACGACCCCCAGGATCTTTGATGTTTGCAGGCAGAAAATTCGCGGCCTTTCTGTTCGACATGGACGGCACGGTGATCAACTCCATCGCCGCCGCCGAAAGGGTGTGGACGCAGTGGGCGCAGCGCCAGGGCCTCGACGTCGGGAAATTCCTGCCGACGATCCACGGGGTGCGGGCGATCGAGACCATCGGCCGGCTCAATCTTCCCGGTGTCGACCCCGTGCGTGAGGCCGATGCGCTGTTGCAGGCCGAAGCGGCCGACCTCGATGGCATCCTGCCGATCGCCGGCGCGGTCGCCTTTCTGAAGTCGCTGCAGCCCGAACGCTGGGCCATCGCCACGTCGGCGCCGCGCGAGCTGGCGCTGCTGCGCATGAAGGCAGCCGGCATACCGGTTCCCGCCGTCATAGTCGCCGCCGAGGATGTCACGCGCGGCAAGCCGGCGCCCGACTGTTTCCGGCTGGCGGCCGAACGGCTCGGCGTCGACGCGCGCGATTGCCTGGTCTTCGAGGACGCCCCGGCCGGCATTGCCGCGGCCGAGGCGGCCGAAGCCACGGTCATGGTGATCAGCGCCACGCACGGCCACCCTCTGCAGACGCCACACATGGCGATCGCCTCTTACGACGGGCTCGGCATCGCCATCGACGATCGCGGCTGGATCGCTCCCTCACCGGAACTGGCCGCCGCTTAAGGCCCCTAGCTTCGTCATCCCAGGGCGAAGCAGGAGCGAAGCGACGTCGCGGAGACCCTGGTATCCATGCCGTGACGCCTGCCTAGGAATGCGGCGGATCAGGATGGGAGGGGCGTTTCCGCAAATCTCCGAAGTGCGTGATCGGCAACACAAGCACCGGAAGCGCAGGAAGCCGCCATTTGCAGGCCGGCTGAATATCCGCCCAGCCTAAAAATCGCTGGTCAGGCCTTTCACTTCCCAGTCGCCATAGCGGCCGGGCTCCTTGCCGCCGCGGCCGCCGATTTCCTTCGGCAGCGCGGCTTCCTTTTCGCGATATTCTTCACGGCGCGCCTTGGCCTCTGCCAGCGCACGGCTGGCCGCCGGCGTCAGTGGCTTTTGCGACAGGTCGCGATCCGGGCCGGTGTCGGCTTTGCTGGTCTGGTCGGTCATGCGATAGTCCCGGCGGATTGAAACAGGGGCAGGCGTTTCCCATCATATAGCGATGAGCCCGCTTGGATCGACCCCTTTTCGCCCCCACGGACGGAGCAGCCGATGAACACCCTTCGCACCGCCATGCTTCTCGCCGCGATGACGGCGCTGTTCATGGGCGTCGGCTTTCTGATCGGCGGAACAGGTGGCATGATGATCGCCTTGCTGATCGCCGCCGGTACCAACCTGTTCAGCTACTGGAACGCCGACAAGATGGTGCTGTCGATGAACCACGCCGTCGAGGTCGACGAGAAGAACGCGCCCGAATACTACGCCATCGTCCAGGCGCTCGCCCAGCGGGCCGGGCTGCCGATGCCGAAAACCTATCTGATCGACAACCCGCAGCCCAATGCCTTCGCCACCGGCCGCAACCCCGAGAATGCCGCGGTGGCCGCTTCGACCGGGCTGTTGCAGAGGCTGTCGCATGAGGAGGTCGCGGCGGTTATGGCGCACGAGCTTGCCCATGTGCAGCACCGCGACACGCTGACCATGACCGTCGTCGCCACGCTTGCCGGCGCCATCTCGATGCTCGGCAATTTCGCCTTCTTCTTCGGCGGCAGCCGCGACAACAACAACCCGTTCGGCTTCGTCGGCGTGCTGGTGGCCATGCTGGTGGCGCCCTTCGCCGCCATGATCGTGCAGATGGCGGTGAGCCGCACCCGCGAATACGAGGCCGACCGGCGCGGTGCCGAGATCGTCGGAAACCCGCTTTGGCTGGCTTCGGCCCTTGACAAGATCGCCCGCAGCGCCGAACGCATCCCCAACCTGGATGCCGAGCGCAACCCGGCCATGGCCCATCTCTTCATCATCAACCCGCTTTCCGGCGCGCGCATGGACAATCTGTTCTCCACCCATCCAAACACCGACAACCGCATCGCCGCCCTGCAGGCGATGGCGCGGGAGATAGGTGGTGCGTCGCAGGCAGCGCCGCGCCAGGCACCGACGCCACGCCAGGCGGACGAGCAGCCATCGCCGGGACCGTGGGGCAAGGCAGACGAGCCGCAGCCGACGGTTGAGCCCACGCGGCCGAAGTCCAACCCGTGGGGCCGCAACCCGACCGGTCCCAAAGGTCCGTGGTCGTGAGCGGCGCCAAACGCCGGCAGCGGACATCAGGCGATCGTGAAGACAGCGCAGGCAGCGAGACGGTAGCCGGCCTTGCCGCGCGCAAGGCGGCGGCGCGCCTGCTCGCCGCCGTCATCGATGCGCGCACGCCGCTCGACGGACTGACCGATCACGAGAACGGCCACCCGCAATACAAGGCGCTCGACCTGCGCGACCGCGCGCTGGTGCGCGCCATACTGGTCACCGCGCTGCGCTATCGCATGACGATTGCGGGCCTGCTGGCGCGGCGCCTGGAAAAGCCGCTGCCGGCCAATGCCACCGTGCTGTCGCACATACTGCATGTGGCAGCGGCGCAAATCCTGTTCCTCGACGTTCCCGACAGCGCCGCCGTCGACCTTGCCGTCACCCACGCCAAGTCCGACCCGCGCACCCTGCGCTTTTCCGGCCTGGTCAACGGCGTGCTGCGCACGCTCGCGCGCTCGAAAGAGGCCGAATTGGCCGCCGCCCTTGCCGCCACCGACGAAGCGCCAAAATGGTTTTCCGACCGGTTGAAGGCGGCCTATGGCGCCGACAGGACTGGGCAGATCCTGGCCGCCCATCGCCATGAGGCACCGGTCGATTTCACCGTCAAGTCCGATCCGGCACTTTGGGCCGAACGGTTCGGCGGCATCGTGCTGCCGACCGGCACGGTGCGCGTGGAAAAGCTCAGTGCCTCCGTCCCCGACCTGCCCGGCTTCGCCGACGGCGCCTGGTGGGTGCAGGACGCTGCCGCCAGCCTGCCGGCCCGGCTGTTCGGCGATGTCGGACGGCTTCGTGTCGCCGATCTCTGCGCCGCCCCCGGCGGCAAGACCGCGCAGCTCATTCTTGCCGGCGCCAAGGTCACCGCGGTCGACACATCGAAGAACCGGCTGGCGCGGCTGACGCAGAATCTCGAACGGCTCGGTCTCTCCGCCGAGATCGTCCAGGCCGACCTGCTCGACTATCAACCGCAGGAATTGTTCGACGCAATTCTCCTCGACGCGCCCTGCTCCTCGACCGGCACGGTGCGGCGGCATCCCGACGTGCCATGGACCAAGACCATGGCCGATGTCGAAAAGCTCGCCGGGCTGCAGGCAAGGCTGCTCGCCCGCGCCGTCAGCCTGGTCAAACCGGGCGGGCGGATCGTCTTTTCCAACTGTTCGCTCGACCCGATCGAAGGCGAGGACCTTTACCGCGCCTTCCTTGCTGGCACAGCTGATGTCGTCGACGATCCCGTTCGGCCTGGCGAGTTTGCCGGCATCGATGCGTTCCTGACGCCGCAAGGGACGCTGCGCACCACGCCCGCCGATCTGATGCTTGAAACGCCTGGGATTTCCGGTCTCGACGGCTTCTTCGCCGCCCGCATGCGCCGAGCCGGCTAGAGCGCCGCGCGGGCGCGCAAAGGACGCTCTACCTCCTGGAGACCAAGAATCGTTTTTCACTAAAATTTGCTGACTTTTCTAAGGAGAATCAGGCCGCAGCAGCGTGAACTCCTTCACGATGGCGAAATCCACCTTCGCATAAGTTCTTGAATCATATAAGCTTGTCCTTGGGTATGGACGACCAGGAGGGGATTTGGCACTTGCTGCCGGCAGCACGACGCGTCTTTGGACGCTTGTCGCGAGGGAGTTCTGGCGCAAGACGCGCCGGCGCCTGCGTGCCGGGCCGATCTATCGCTGGCGCTATTCCGGCCGCACGCCCGAACGCGTCCTGATCGCGCCACCGGACCTGCGGCTCGCCGATCCGCAGATCGCGCTCGAGATCTATTACGGCCGCTATCCGCTGTCGGGCCATATGGTCGAGACCGGCGGCAAGTCGCCGTTCCAGATCGCCGTGCCCAATCGCGGCTGGCAAAAGACGCTGCACGGTTTTCGCTGGCTGCGCCACATGCGCGCCGCCGGCACCGAGCTTGCCGCCGCCAACGCCCGCGCCCTGGTTTCCGACTGGATCGCCATACACGGCAACCAGATTTCGGGCATCGCCTGGGAACCCGGCACGACGGCCAAGCGGGTCATTGCCTGGCTGCAGCATTCGTCAGTGGTGCTGCAAGGTGCGGAATTTCCCTTCTATCGCGCCTTCCTGAAATCACTTGCCATGCAGATACGCTACCTCCGGTCGATGGCGCGCGAAATGCCTGATGGCAAGGACAGGCTGCGCGCCCGTATCGCGCTCGCCTTCGCCGCTTTATCCCTGCCGGCGCCGGCATCGGCGCTGCGCAGCGCCACCCGCAACCTGGCGGAGGAGCTCGAGCGCCAGATCCTCCCGGATGGCGGCCATATTTCTCGCAACCCGATGACGGTGCTCGAACTTCTCGCCGACCTCCTTCCGCTGCGCCAGACCTACGCCAACCAGGCCGAGACGCCGCCGGCGGCGCTGATGGGCGCCATCGATCGCATGCTGCCGGCGCTGCGTTTCTTTCGCCACCAGGACGGCAGCCTCGCCCGCTTCAACGGCATGGGCGCCACCATCCACGACCGTATCGCCACCATCCTGCGCCACGACGACACTGTCGGCGCGCCGCTGCTGCATGCGCCGCATTCGGGTTATGAGCGCCTGTCGATGGGCGGCGTGACCGTCATCGCCGACACCGGCCTGCCGCCGCCCATCGATGTTTCCAACGCCGCGCATGCCGGCTGCCTCGCCTTCGAACTCTCCTCCGGCCGCCAGCACTATGTCGTCAATGCCGGCATCGACACCTACGGCGCCGCCGAATTCCGGCCACTGGCCCGCGCCACGGCCGCGCACTCGACCGCCACCATCAACGACACCTCGTCGGCGCGTTTCAGCCATTCGCTGCGTGTCAACGATCTCCTGGGCTCGCCGCTGATCGGCGGTCCGCAGCATGCGCCCTGCAAACGCACCGACCAGAAAGGCAGCCAGGGCTTCATCGCCCGCCACGACGGCTATGCCGCGCGCTTCGGCTTCCTGCACGAGCGCGAGCTGACGCTGGTGAACACCGGCAATGTACTGACCGGCAGGGACCGCTTCCTGCGCCCCGGCGGCGCTGCGATCCGCAACAACGGCCGCGACTTTGTCACGGTGCGCTTCCACATCCATCCCGATGTGGATCTGCTGCAGGACGAGCATGACCGGCTGGTGCTGACCGGCGATCAGACCGACACCTGGGTCTTCACCTGCAAGGAGGTCGTGCCGGAGGTCGAGGAATCGATCTATTTCGCCGGCCTCGGCGGCCCACGCCGCAGCCGCCAGATCGTGCTGGCCTTCAAGGCCTCCGAGATATCGGAGGTTCACTGGCAGCTGACACGGACCAGCATCGCCGGCTATCCCGAAAACAACTAATGCGTGTCGCGCAAAAAGTGCGCAGCGGTTTTGCGATAACGACATGCAAAGAAACAAGGGCTTAACGCGCGGCGTATGACTCCGTTTGGATGCGACGCGCTTTAAGCGCCTGCCGTGACGAAGCGCCCGGCTTGATTTCCGGGCCTCATATGCTACGGCCCGGTCACGCTTCCCAATCCAGCCGTGAAAGGCCGCCAGCCCATGGCCGTCGCCAGCAAAAACATTCCAGCTCCCGACCTCGTCCCGATCCGCCGCGCGCTGCTGTCCGTCTTCGACAAGACCGGCCTCGTCGATTTCGCCAAGGCGCTCGCCGCGGCCGGAGTCGAGCTGGTCTCCACCGGCGGCACCGCGAAGGCGATCGCCGAAGCCGGCATGGCCGTGCGCGACGTCTCCGAGCTGACCGGCTTTCCCGAGATCATGGACGGCCGCGTCAAGACGCTGCACCCGTCTGTGCATGGCGCCCTGCTCGGCATACGCGACGACGCCGAGCATGCCAGCGCGATGCGGACCCACGGCATCGAGCCGATCGACCTCGTCGTCTCCAACCTCTATCCGTTCGAGGAGGTCCGCCGCTCCGGCGCCGGCTATGCTTCGATCGTCGAGAACATCGACATTGGCGGCCCGGCGATGATCCGCGCCTCGGCCAAGAACCACGCCTATGTCGCCATCGTCACCGACCCCGGCGACTATGCCTCGGTGCTCAACGCGCTGGAGATGAATATCGGCTCGCTGTCGCTGGATTTCCGCAAGAAGCTGGCGGCCAAGGCCTTCGCCCGTACCGCCAGCTACGATGCGGCGATTTCCGGCTGGTTCGCCGAGGCGCTGGAGATCGAACATCCGACATGGCGCGCCTTCGGCGGCCGGCTGGTCGAGGTGATGCGCTATGGCGAGAACCCGCACCAGGGCGCCGGCTTCTACGTCAACGGCGACAAGCGGCCGGGCGTCGCCACCGCCCGCCAGTTGCAGGGCAAGCAGCTCTCCTACAACAACATCAACGACACCGACGCCGCCTACGAACTGGCCGGCGAGTTCGATCCGGCCCGCTCGGCCGCGATCGCCATCATCAAGCACGCCAACCCGTGCGGCGTCGCCGAGGGGACTTCGCTGAAGGCGGCCTATGCCAAGGCGCTGGCCTGCGACCCGGTCTCTGCCTATGGCGGCATCGTCGCCATGAACCGCATACTCGACGCCGAAGCGGCCGAAGAGATCGTGAAGACTTTCACCGAGGTGATCATCGCGCCCGACGCCTCCGAGGAAGCGGTTCGCATCGTCGCCGCCAAGAAGAATTTGCGCCTGCTGGTCGCGGGCGGCCTGCCCGATCCTCGCGCCGCCGGCACGACGGTCAAATCCGTCGCCGGCGGACTGCTCGTCCAGGGCCGCGACAATGCGGTGATCGACGACCTTGAGCTGAAGGTGGTGACTAGGCGCGCGCCGACGCCGGCCGAGATGGCCGATCTCAAATTCGCCTTCCGCGTCGCCAAGCATGTCAAGTCGAACGCCATCGTCTACGCCAGGGACGGCGCCACCGTCGGCATCGGCGCCGGCCAGATGAGTCGCGTCGATTCCTCGCGCATTGCCGCCCGCAAGGCGCTCGACGCCGCCGAGGCGGCCGGGCTGGCGGAACCGCTGACCAAGGGCTCGGTCGTCGCCTCCGATGCCTTCTTCCCCTTCGCCGACGGGCTGTTATCGGCGATCGAAGCCGGCGCCACCGCCGTCATCCAGCCGGGCGGCTCGATGCGCGACGACGACGTCATCGCCGCCGCCGACGAACATGGCATCGCCATGGTGTTTACGGGGGTTAGGCACTTCCGGCATTGAGGCGCGCTCTTCCCTCCTCCCCTTGCGGGAGAAGGGAAGAGGGCTCACTGCACTGGCTGGTCGGCCGGATATGGGGTCCTGATCAGTATCGCCATGCCAGCGCCCAGGAACAGCACGATGGCCGCCATGCCGAGCCGCGATGAGCCGCTGGCCAAGGTGATGGTTGCCACCATGAAGGGTGCGGCGAAACTGGTCGCTCGACCAGCCAGCGCATAGATGCCGAAATAGCGGCCCGATTCGGCGGCAGTGACGCTACGCGCCATATAGGAGCGCGATGAGGCCTGCACCGGACCGAAGGCAAGCCCGATCAGCAGGCCGTAGAAGATATAGGCCTTTTCAGCCGGCGTGCCGAACAATCCGCCGCTATCGGTTTCGGGCATCATCCAGGCGCCGAACAGCGTATAGCCCGGGCCGGTCGAGACGATGCCGATGGTGGCGATGCTGAGCAGGACGAGCGAGATGAGCACGATGGTCTTGGAGCCAAGCGCCGTATCGAGACGGGCGGCAACCAGGCAACCGACGATGGCGACGACATTGAGGATGATGCCGAACATGCCGATCTCGGTGATCGACCAATGGAACATTGCCGCCGCAAACGTGCCGCCCAGTGCCAGCAGCGCGTTGACGCCGTCCTGATAGATCATGCGGGCAATGAGGAACCGGAAGATGCCGCTGCGCTGGCGCACTTCGGCGAGCGTCGACTTCAGTTCCGACAGCCCCTCGCGCACTGCCGGCCCGATCGCAATGCCCCTGATGGCGTCCCGCGTGAAGAAGAACATCGGCAGGATGAACAGAAAGTACCAGCCGGCCGAGAGCGGCCCCGTGGCCCTTGCATCCTCGCCGAGCTTCGGATCGAGCCCGAAGAGCGGGTCGATGCCGATGATCGTCTTACCGGTCTCCGGCGAGCCCGCCAGACAGGTGACGACGAAGATCAGCGCGATCATGCCGCCGAGATAGCCAAGGCCCCAGGCCATGTTCGAGATGCGGCCGATCTCGCTCTTCGGCACCAGGCGCGGCATCATGGAATCGTTGAACACCGTCGAGAACTCAGCCGCGACGGAGGCGATCGAGAACAGCGCCACGATCAGGAAAAGGTTCGAACCGGGCGCGGCGAACCAAAGCAGGGTCAGACTGGTGATCTTGATCGCAGCGAAGAACGCGATCCACGGCTTGCGCGGTCCGGTCTGGTCGGCGATCGAGCCGAGGATCGGCGACAGCACGGCGATAGCCAGGCCCGCCGCTGCTATGCCGTAACCCCAGGCCGCCTGGCCCGTCTCCGGATCGCTGGCCATGCGCGAGACGAAGTAGGGCCCGAAGATGAAGGTGGTGACAACCGTGAAGAACGGCTGCGCCGCCCAGTCGAACAGCATCCATCCCCAGATGCCGCGTCCCGATGCCCGCTGCACTGCCACCTCAGTCATGTCCCCTCCCGCAGAACGGCGCCCGAAGCAGGGCGCCGTGTAGCTCTATAGCGTAGTTCCTGCCGGCAATCTCGCCCGATCTGGCTCACATCCCCGTCAGATCGCTCATCAGCCCTGACGCCACTGACAGCCGCGACACGGTGATGTCGCCGCCCTCGGTCAGCGCCTGCAGCCGCTCGCGGATGCGCCCGACCCGCTCGCCACCGGCCTCCAGCCAGGCCGCCACCGGGTCGGCCGCCTTGGCATGGCCGGTGAGCGCCGCCACCGCTATGCCGCGCCTGGCCGCGCCGATCGTGTCGGTCGCGCGCGACAGAGCGAGCTGGTCGTAGTAGTCGGAGGGCGTGATCGAGCGCGCCGCATCCTCGACGCGCGGAATGCGGAAGGCGTCGCTGACCGCGAAGAAGGCCTTGGCGGCGGCGACGATATCGGCATTGGCCGTGCGCGCCGTCAGCGCGATGTCGGGGATCAGTTCCGCCACATCGGTCAGCGCCAGCTGCGCGGCGAGCTTCTCCGGCGCGCCGGCCTTGAACAACCCATGCCGCCGCTCCTCGATCCGCTCGCGCGAGAAGGCGGGCAGCAGCGAGGCGAGTTTCGGCTCAAGTGCCTTGCGCGCCTCCTGCAGCTCGGCAATCCGCTGGCCGAGCGCCGCCGTGCCGGCATCGTTCTTCAGATACCAGCCGCTTGTCATGAAGATAAGCCGGCTAATCGCTTGATAGAGGTCGAGCTGCACCTGGCCGTCGATCTGGTTGTCGAGCGCGTCGATCTCGCGATAGAGCGCCGGCAAGGCAAAGCCGTCCCGCACCACGGCGAAGGTGCGCACCACGTCGGCGGCGGTTCGGCCGGTGGCTTCCTGCAGCCGGTTGACGAAGGAAGGCCCGCCGCGATTGACCAGGTCGTTGGCCAGGACGCGGGTGATGATCTCGCGGCGCAACCGGTGGCCGCGGATCTCGGCGGCGTATTTCTTCGCCATCCGGTCCGGGAAATAGCCCATCAGGTCGCGGTCGAAATGCGCATCGTCCGGCACGTCGCTGGCGACGATGTCGGAGAACAGCACGATCTTGGCATAGGCGAGCAGCACGCCGAGCTCGGCTCGGGTCAGCGGCTCGCCGCGCGCCTCGCGCTCGGCAAGCGCCGCCGGCGACGGCAGCGTCTCGACGGCGCGATCGAGCAGGCCGCGTGCTTCGAGTGCCGACATGAACCGGCTCTGATGCGCGATATCGGCGAGCCCGCGCTTGCGCGCCATCGAAAGCGCCAGCGTCTGCTGGTAGTTGTTGGACAGCACCAGTGAGCCCACCTCATCGGTCATCTCGGCCAGCAATTTGTTGCGCGCCGGCCGGGTCAGCGATCCCTTGCGCATGGCCGAAGCCAGCGCGATCTTGATGTTGACTTCGACGTCGGAGCAGTTGACGCCCGCCGAATTGTCGATGGCGTCGGAATTGCAGCGGCCGCCGGCAAGCCCGAACTCGATGCGCGCCCGCTGCGTCACGCCAAGATTGGCGCCCTCGCCGATGACCTTGGCACGCACATCGAGCGCGGTGATGCGGATGGCGTCATTGGCGCGGTCGCCGACATCGGCATTGGTTTCGGTGGAGGCCCTGAGATAGGTGCCGATGCCGCCGAACCACAAAAGATCGACCGGCGCCTTGAGAATGGCGTTCATGATCTCGACCGGCGTCGCTGTGGTCTTGCCAAGGCCGATGGCCGCGGCAGCCGCCGCCGGCAGCGTGATCGACTTCTGGCTGCGCGAGACGATGACGCCGCCTTCCGACAGCTTGGTCTTGTCGTAGTCCTGCCAGCTCGAGCGCGGCAAAGCGAACATGCGCTGGCGTTCCGCCATCGAGGCTGCCATGTCCGGGTCGGGATCGATGAAGATGTCGCGATGGTCGAAGGCAGCGATCAGCCGCGTCTGCGGCGACAGCAGCATGCCGTTGCCGAACACGTCGCCCGACATGTCGCCGACACCGACGACGGTAAAGGGCGAGGTCTGGATGTCGCGGTTCATCTCGCGGAAATGCCGCTTGACCGCTTCCCAACCGCCCTTGGCGGTGATGCCCATCTTCTTGTGGTCGTAGCCGGCCGAACCACCGCTGGCGAAGGCATCGTCGAGCCAGAAGCCGTGCTTCTCCGAGATGGCATTGGCGGTGTCGGAGAAGGTCGCCGTGCCCTTGTCGGCGGCGACGACGAAATAGGGATCGTCCTGGTCGCGCCGGATCACCCCGGCCGGCGGAATGACCTCGTCGATGCCGATATTGTCGGTGATCGACAGCAGGCTGGAGACGTAGTTCTTGTAGGCTGAGGTTCCGGCCTCGAAGATGGCGTCGCGGCCGGCGCTCATCGGCAGCTTCTTCGGATAGAAGCCGCCCTTGGCGCCGACCGGCACGATGACGGCATTCTTGACCTGCTGCGCCTTGACCAGGCCGAGCACCTCGGTGCGGTAGTCCTGGGCGCGGTCCGACCAGCGCAGGCCGCCGCGCGCGACAGGGCCGAAGCGCAGATGCACGCCTTCGACCTCCGAGCCATAGACGAAGATCTCCCGCCACGGCCGTGGCGCCGGCAGCCCGTCGACCGCCTGCGAGTCGAGCTTGATCGCCAGCGACTGGCCCTTGGCTTTCGTATCGGCAACGAAATGATTGGTGCGCAGCGAAGCTTCGATCAGGTTGAGGTAGCGGCGGATGATGGTGTCGTCATCGATGTTGGGCACCTCTTCCAGCGCATCCCTGATCTTGGCCTTGAGGTGCTTGGCCGCCACCACGCCTTCCGTTTCGGCCGTTGGCCCGAGGCGGGCGACGAACAGCGCATGCAGGCCGCGCGCGATATCCGGATAGCGGTTGAGCGCTGCGGCGATGAAATCCTGGCTCTGCGGGATGCCGGCCTGCTGCAGATAGCGACCATAGGCGCGCAGGATGGTGACCTCGCCCGACCACAGGCCAGCGGTCTGCGCAAGGCCGTTATAGCCGTCATTGTCGATGTCGCCGCGCCAGACTGACAGAAATGCGTCCTCGAACAGCCCGCCGCCGTCGCCAAGGTCGATCGGCTTGCCGTAGCTGTTCTCCAGCTCCATGTCGTGGATGAAGACCTTGTCGGCGGCGTCCTCGCCGACCTCGAAGGTGCGCTCGCTGATGACGCGGAAGCCGATGTTTTCCAGCACCGGCACCCGCCGCGACAGCGCCACCGGGCTGCCGTGGTGATAGATCTTCAGCGCCGCCTGGTTCGGCTTCTGCTCGGCATGCCGGTAATAGTCGATGGCAATCGGATTGGCTGCGCTGATTTTGGCGATGCGCCCGGCATCGGCCAGCGCCACCGTCGGCGGGAAACTATCGCGATAGCTTTCCGAAAAGCGCGAGGCGATCGCGGTGAGCGCCGCTTCCGTGCCGGTCTCGGCCGCGGTTTCACGCAGCGCGTCGTCCCAGGTGCGCACGATGTCGCGGATCGCTGCTTCGATCGCCGCCTGCTCGACCTTCGGCGTCTTGCCGCCGGATCGGCCGATGATGAAATGCACGCGCGCCAGCCCGCCTTCCGGGAAGGCCGGGTAATAGGCCGACAGCCGGCCTTCAAACGCCGTCTTGAGGTACGCACCGACCTTCTCGCGCACGACGCTGTCATAGCGATCGCGCGGCACGAAGACGAGGATCGAGACGAAACGGTCGAACTGGTCGGCGCGCACCAGCGCCCTGACGCGCGGCCGCTCGATCAGTCCGAGGATCGCCTCGGCGTGCTTCCTGAGGATCGGAATCGGCACCTGGAACAGCTCGTCGCGCGGATAGCTTTCCAGCACGTTGATCAGCGCCTTGCCGGAGTGATCGCCGGGATTGAAGCCGGATTTGGTGATGACGGTCTCGGCCTTCGACCTGAGATAGGGGATTTTCATCACCGAGCGCGTGTAGGCGGTCGACGTGAACAGGCCGACGATGCGCAGTTCGCCCGAAAGCGTGCCCTTGGCTGTGTAGGTCTTGACGCCGATGTAATCGAGATAGATGCGCCGATGCACGGACGACTTGGCGTTGGCCTTGGTGACGATCAGCGGTTCCGGCCCATGCAGGAAGGCGCGGATCTCGGGCGTCGTCGTCACCGCTTCGGTGCCGCGCCTCAAAACCAGCACGTCCGGATCGGACAGGATGCCGAGGCCGGGCTTCTCGGCGCGCTCCAGCGTGCCGCTCTTCTCGCCGCCGGTATATTTGAACTCGCGCATGCCGAGGAAGGTGAAATTGTCGTCGCGCAGCCATTCGAGGAAGGCGATCGCCTCGGTGACATGCGCCTTGTCGAGCGGCACCGGCGCGTAGCGGAACTCCGAGATCGCCTGGTCGAGGCGGGCCAGCATCGGCTTCCAGTCGGTGACCGCGGCGCGCACCTGGCCCAGCAGCTTCCTCAGCCGTCCGGCCAAAGCCTCGGCCTGGTCAGCGGACATGCGACCGATATGGACATGGACGACGCTCAGCCGGTCATGGCTGAGATCGCCCTTGGCAAAACCGCCATCGCCGAGGATTTCTTCGACGCCGCTCTTACCGTGCCTGACGACGACGACCGGATGGGTGACCAGCAGCGGCTCGCCGGCGCCCTCGGTGATCTCGCCGAGGATCGAATCGAACAGGAACGGCATGTTGTCGTTGACGACGGTGATGACCGTCAGCGGCCGGCCCTGGCGCACAACCCCGGACTCGACGTCAATGGCAACGACGCAGTCGCCCTTCCTGTGTCTGGCGACGGCGCGGCCGGCCAGATCGGCGGCACGTTCGAGGTCGGCGGCATCATAGGCGGCGACGTCTTCGGCCGGTGCCCGGGCAAGCAGGTAATCGGCAAGCTTGCCGGCTTTTTCGCCCCCTCTTGCCGCGTCCTTCTTGGCCGGACTCGCCTTTTTCGACTGGCTTGCTGTTTTGAGGCTGGCCATGGTGTCAAATCCCTCCCGTCATATGCTTTTGCGACTATGGTAGCAGATGACCGGTATTTGGCGACAAAGGTTTGACGGCTTGCGAAGAAATATCGCAGCGCCGAAACTGACCGTCGAATGCATGAGGAGGAATGCCGATGACCGGCAAGATTATGGCGCTTGACCTTGCGCAGGCGGAGCTGAGCGAGACGACAAAAGCCTACTTCGCCAAATGCGAGGAGAAGCTCGGCCTCGTTCCCAATGTGCTCTTGTCCTATGCCTTCGACGAGAAGAAGCTGCGCGCCTTCACCGATACGTACAATGATCTGATGCTGGGCGACTCCGGCCTGTCGAAGCTGGACCGCGAGATGATCGCGGTCGTCGTCTCCTCCATCAACCATTGCTACTATTGTCTGACCGCGCATGGCGCGGCCGTGCGCCAGCTTTCCGGCGACCCGAAGCTCGGCGAGATGATGGTGATGAACTTCCGCGCCGCCGACCTGTCGGACCGGCAGCGCGCCATGCTCGAATTCGCGGTCAAGCTGACCGAAGAGCCGGCAAAGATCGTCGAGGCCGACCGGGCAGCGTTGCGCAAGGCCGGTTTCTCCGACCGCGACATCTGGGATATCGCTTCGACCGCCGCCTTCTTCAACATGTCGAACCGGGTGGCGGCGGCCATCGACATGCGGCCCAACGACGAATACCACGCCATGGCGCGGTAACGATCTCGCACCCGCACATTAGAAGTTACGCATTCTCGTTGCGTGTTCGCCGGTTTGGTCCGATGATCAAAGATTGCGGCATGGCCGCATATCAGGAGGCGGCATGGACCGCATGCCGGTTCGATGCCGCCGATCAAGGGAGGAGAACATGGCGAAGTTTCTCTATGTCTATCATGGCTCGGGCAAGATGCCGACCGACGAGGCCGAGCGGAAGGCCGCAACCGACGCCTGGACCGGCTGGTACGGCAAGCTCGGCTCGGCCGTGGTCGACGGCGGCAATCCGGTCGGCATGTCGAAGATGGTGCTGCCCGGCGGCAAGGTCGAGAACAATGGCGGCAGCAATCCGACTGCCGGTTACACGATCGTCGAAGCCAAGGACATCGACGATGCCGTCGCCAAGGCCAAGGATTGCCCGATCCTGATGGACCCGGCCTTCAGCGTCGAGATCGCACCGATCATCGAAATGATGTGACGCAAGGTTCAGGTCAGGCCGAGCCGAAAGTGGTGGTTTTCGAGAACCGGAGCGGAAGCGCAGAAAACTGCCATTTGCAGGCCGGCCTCACCTGAATATCAATACACCTCAGGAGCGCGCCGCGATCGCCGCGGCGGCGCCGGCCATGGTGCCGGCGCTGACGCGGTTGGCGATCTTCATCGCCCGCCTGCTCTTAAGCAGCTTGCGCGCCTGCGCCGCTGCCAGCACCCAGGCGAGGTCGATGGCGACCAAGACCACGGCCATGGTCGCCGTCAGCTCGACCCAGCCGACGACGCTGACCGAGGCAAGGTCGATGATGGTCGGCAACAGCGCCAGGTAGAACATCATGATCTTGGGGTTGCCCAATGTCACCGCCATACCGGCGAGGAAGAGCTTTGCCGGTGAATCCTCTCGCGGCATCTCGCCTTCCTTCGCCTCGACCGGTGCGGTCCACATCTTCCAGGCCAGATAGACGAGATAGGCGACGCCGATCCATTTCACGATGACGAAAGCGAAATGGAAGGTCTGCGCCACCACCGCCAGCCCGAACACCGCCAGCGACAGCCAGATGCCTTCGCCGATCCACATGGCGAGCAGAAACGGGAACACATCGCGAAACCCCTTGGCGATCACCCGCGCCACAAGGGCGGCGATCGACGGTCCGGGCGAGCCGGCAGCGACGAATAGAGCGGCGGCAAAGATCAGGAGCGACGTGAGCTGCATGGCGGGATCTCTGTTCCGAGGTTTGACTGTTACACTAACCAGCACAGCAGCATTGGCAAAGACAAGAAAAACGCATTGGTCAGCGCTGCCCCTCATTGCCCTGCCGGGCATTTCTCCCCGTATAGTGACGGGGAGAAAAAGCGCCGTCACGAATGGTTTCGCCAATCTCGAGCGTTGCAGATCAGGCGCGGCGTTGCGGCCAGCCCTCTTCTCCCCGTCACTATACGCGGAGGTAAGAAGTGGTCCGCGCAGCGGACGAAAAGCCAATTGCTTGGCTTTTCGAACGACGAACGCCGGCAGGCGGACGAGGGGCGGCACCGACGTCCGCGACTCGAGCCCGATGCGCCCTGCCGGCCGAGCAGGCCCCTTGCCGGCCCGGCGCAGCGCGGCTAGAAATGCCGCCCCGACACGATTTTCGAGTTTCACTTTGCCTACGTAACCGCCGGTCTCGTCAACTCCCCCGACACAGTGCATGGCACCGCATTCGCGGCGCCTGTTTTCATTTCATGTGTTCCTCAGGGTGGCGGTTCGAGACCGGTTTGGCACTGCTGAACCGCTGTCGCGCGCAAGCCGCCCGTGACGCCTGTTTTCCAATCGCCGCAGCCTCTCGCCACGCCGTGCCCGCATGGGCTCTCGACATCGCCGGTCTGACGAACTTCCCGACGGGAAGGGCTTATCGGCATGTCCGGACTATTGCGTATCCGCTGGGCGATCGCGCCCAAATTCGCGCCTCGACCTCTCATCAACTGCAACCGCTGCGGCGGCACCAGGCCGTATCAATGCAGCGGCAAATTCCGCGTCAACGCCAACGGCAAACGCATCGACGCCTGGCTGATCTATCGCTGCATCGATTGCGACAATTCCTGGAATTTCGGCATTCTGGAGCGCTGCAATCGCCGCGACATCGAACCGGCCGTGCTGCAGGGTTTCGAAAGCAACGATCCGGCACTGGCGCACCGCCATGCCTTCGATATCGTGGCGCTGCGCAGCCGAACTGGGCATGTCGAGGAGTTTGCCGAGGTCGCCGTCGACAAGCGGAGGCTCGGCGACGCGCCCGAAACGCCATCTGCTCTCGAGCTTCGGCTCGCGCTCGAAACGCCAACGTCGTTGCGGCTTGACCGCCTGCTCGCCGGCGAGCTCGGCATCTCCAGGTCGCGCCTTCAGGCGCTGGAGGAGCGGCGCTCGCTGAGCGTCGACCCGGGCGGCGCAAAGGCTCTGCGCAAGCCGGTCCGAACCGGAACGGTTGTCCGTATCGATCTGTCCAGCGAACCCGACCGGCAAGCCATCATGACAGCCGCAGGCGGATGAGCCGGCAAGCACACGGGAGTACGCGGCCGCATCGCCCGGCAGGGTCATCCCGCCGGCGCGTATTCGTTCATCTCGAAGACATGGTGGTGAACGCGGCCGGTGAACATCTTCAGCAGCTCGCCGGTCACTTCGCGGCTCTCGAACCGAACCGGGGATTGAAGCGCCTGTTCGCACGTGGCCATGTCGGGATAGCGGATCGCGAGCACCATTGCGTAAACCGGCGCGCCTTCGTCGCGGGCCATGCCGTCGAGGACGCGGATTTCCTGCGCGCCGGGAAACTGCGTCCACAGCGGCACCAACCTCTCCTTCACGAAGCGACGAAACGCGGCCTCGCTGCCCGGATGAATCTCGCCCTCGAACAGGGCATAGCGGACGATCATGGTCTCTCCTTGCACGACAGAATTCCGCGGCCGTACGGCGAACAACCGTACGGCCTGCAGGACCGGTTGGATTTGGGCAGGGACGCGGGCACCTGTGATGCGCCCGCTTCGGTGGAAGCCTACTTGCCCCAGATCTTCTTGTACTGGTCGCGATAGCCGTTGTCGGGGTCGAAGGCGTTCTTCGGTCCGCCGTCGAATTCGACATTGTCGGCCGTCACGACATGCAGCGGCGACAGATAGCCGGACCATTTTTCCCCGGCGATAGCGCGGTTCAGCTCGTCGACCAATTGCCAGCCCTGCAGGTTGAGCGGTTCGGCGACCGTGACCTTCTGGAACTGGCCGGCGCGGATGCGCTGATAGGCCGATTCCGAACCGTCGCCGGCGGCGACATTGATCGGCGCGTCGGTGCCGGCTTTGCCCGCCGCGGCGAGCGAGGGTCCCATGAAGTCGAAATAGAGGTCGTTGATCGCCAGCGAATGCGTCCAGGCATCGCCGTATTTCTGCAGCAGCGAGGTGGTGAGCTGTGGCATGCGCTGCGAGGTCTCGGCGATCGGCGTGTCGACATATTCGAGCACCTTGCCGCCCAGCCGCTCGATCTCGGCCTTCATCTTGTCGGCCTTGGCGATGGCGATGGCATAGGTGGAATCGGTGAAGATGATCACGCCCGGCTTGCCCTTGGCATCGGCATAGGCCCAGTCGGCCGCGGCCGTGGAAACCTGCATCGCGTCGGTCGAGACGTTGGCGAACACGCCGTTCTTGTCGTCGGGCCCGATCACCGGCCCGGCATGCCAGGAAACCAGCGGAATGCCGGCCGCCTTCGCCTGTTCCAGCGCCGGCGCCTGCTCGACCGCGTCGAAGCCGTTGATGACGATGCCGCTCGGCTTCAGTGCCATCGCCTGGCCGAAGGCCGCGGTGCGGCCGCCGATCGAGCCGGCACCGTCGATGACCTTGACCTCCCAGCCGATCGCCTTTGCGGCCTCCTCCACGCCGGTGGTGACGCCGAGAATGCCGCCATTCTTGAGATCGCCGGCGAGCACGACGATGGTCTTGCCTTCCTGCGCCTTCGGACCGGTGGTCGGACCGTCCCACGACGTGACCTTCTGGGCGTATTTCTGCACCACCGCCATGGCGTCTGCCATCGCGTCTGCCCGTGCCTGGCCGGCGAACAGGGCCGGTGCGGCGATGGCCACCGCCATCAGGGCGGCGGACGATTTCAGGAATGTTCTGCGCTGCATGTTGGGTTCCTCCCTTGGTTTTTGAAACAGATTGACCGTCCGGTATTCAGCCTCCGGACGGATCTGGTTTGCGGACAATTCTGGCCGCGCCGCGCTTGCGCTGGGCGTAGCCGGCGATGCCGATGGCAACCAGCAGCGTCACGCCGTTGAACAGCGGCTCGACGAAGAATGAGCCGCCGAATTGCTGGATGCCGGAAATGCCAACGGCCAGGATGATGACGCCGGTCATCGTGCCCCAGACGTTGACGCGCCCGGGCTTGATGGTGGTCGAACCGAGAAAGGCGCCGACCAGTGCCGGCAATAGATATTCCAGCCCGACGCTGGCCTGGCCGATGCGCAACTTGGAGGCCAGCAGCACGCCTGTCAGCGCCGTCAGGAAGCCGGACGAGACGAAAGCTCCTATGACGAAGCGGCGCACCGGAATGCCGTTCAGCGCAGCCGCCTTCGGATTGGCGCCGATGGCATAGACGTAGCGGCCGATCGGCAGATATTCGAGGATGACCCACAGCGCGACGGCGATTGCCAGCACATAAAGGCCGGTGACCGGCAGCCCGAACACCATCGTGCCGTTGAGCGCATAAAAACCTTCCGGCAGCACGCCGACGACCTGCCGGCCACCCGTGTGCCAAAGCGCCAGCGCATAGAGCACGGTGCCAGTACCCAGCGTGGCGATGAAGGAGTCGATACGGGCGACTTCGACCAACAGGCCGTTAAGGAAGCCGGTGGCGGCCCCGAGCGTGAGCACGATCAGCACCGCCAGCGGCCACGGAATGCCGAACATGGTCTGCAGGCTGATTGCCAGGATGTGCCACAGCACGATGCCGTAGCCGACGGTCAGATCAATGCGACCTGAGGCCATCGGGATCATGGCGGCCAGCGACAGCAGCGCGATGATCGCCTTGTCGGAGATGATCGAGCGCAAATTGAGCAGCGTCGGAAATGTATTCGGCAGCAGGATGGAGAACAGCAGGATCAGCAGGACGGTCAGGATCACGAGGCCGTAGACCGGCAGCAGCCGGGTGATCTTCTGTCGTGCCGGCAGGCTGGCCATTTCACCGCGGGTCGGCTCGAGTGCGCTGGATTCGATCGATGGCATGGAAATCCTCCGGGACGGTCAGGCGGCTTCGGAAGCCGATGCCGCGGTGATCACCGCGGACGTGGTCAGTTCGGGTCCGGCGAGTTCACGCACGATCCGGCCGCGCGAAAACACCAAAGCGCGATGGCAGATATGGGCGATCTCCTCGAAGTCGGTCGAAACGACGACGACGGCGAGGCCGGCTTCAAGGGCGCGGCCGATCAGCCGGTAGATCTCGGCCTTGGCGCCGACATCGACGCCGGCGGTCGGGTCTTCGGCGATCAGCAGCTTGCGGCCGGTATGCAGCCAGCGTCCGACCACCACCTTCTGCTGGTTGCCGCCCGACAGCGCCTCGATCGGAAGGCCCGGATCATTGGGACGCAGCCCGACCGATCCGCCGATCTCGCGCGCCAGCGCGGCCTCCTTGTAGGGCGCCAGGAACGAGAACAGGCCGCGCTTGCCGGCGCCGGGATTGAGAAAGCTGTTCTCGCGGATCGACAGCGAGGCCGCGATCGATTCCTCGGTCCGGTCGCGGGCTATCAGGCCGACGCCCGAGCCCATGGCGGCGATCGGGCTCGACAAATCCGGCACGACGCCGTTGATCGTCACCGAGCCGGAAAAGCCCTGACAGCCGAACAGCGCCCGGCCGACCAGTTCCTGCCCGGCGCCGCGCAGTCCGACCAGGCCGAGCAGTTCGCCCTTGCGCACGTCGAACGACACCGGCCCGGCCCCGGCACAGACCAGGTCGCGGACAGCACACACCGTCTCGCCGGCCTGCGTCTCTGCCTTGGTGAAGACCTGGCTGACCGGGCGGCCGACGATCATCTCGACCAGCTGGTCCGGCCTGGTGTCGGCGACCTGCTTCTGGCCGACCAGCCGGCCGTCGCGCAGCACGGCAACGCGATCGGCGATGCGAAAAATCTCGTCGAGGCGATGCGAGACATAGATCATGCCGACGCCGCGCTGCTTGAGCGGGCGGATGGCGTCGAACAGGCGATCGACCTCGTCGGCCGGCAGGCTGGCAGTCGGCTCGTCGAGCACCAGCACATCGGCTTCGGTGGCCAAGGCGCGCGCGATGGCGACCAGCGATTTCTCGGTGCGGGTCAGGTCCTGGACCCGCGTCGTCGGATCAAAATCGCAGCCGACCAGCTTCAGCGCCTCGCGGGCCCGCCCTTCGGTTGAGCGCCAGTCGATCAGGCCGGAGCGCAGCGAAAATCCCTGGGCGAGGCCGACATTCTCGCCGACGGTCATCCATTCGATCAGGCCGAGATCCTGGTGAATGAAGGCGACGGGCTGGCGCTCGTTCGGCTGCGGCGGGCGATGGTGATAGGGCTCGCCGCGAAACAGGATGCTGCCGCCATCCGGCCGGTAGATGCCGGCAAGCGTCTTGATCAGCGTCGACTTGCCGGCGCCGTTCTCGCCGAGCAGGGCAAGGATCTCGCCTTTGCACAGATCGAGCGTTACGTCGGAGAGCGCGCGGGTGCCGCCGAACTCCTTGGTAATCGCCTTGAACTCGATCAGTTTCTCTTCGGTCAAGATGCGTTCCTCCCGAGATCGCCAAATGATGTTATCGATAACATTTCTGAGCGTCAAGCAACAAAATCAGGGGCGGCCAATCAGCCGATCTTGCCGTCGAGCAGGCGCATCATTTCGGCCGAATCCTTCGGCCCCAGGCCAGCCGCGCAAAGCAGGCGATGGATCTCGACCAACTGGCCGGTCATCGGCAACGGCGTCTTGGTCTTCAGCGCAAAGGACTGCAAAGAATCCAGGTCCTTCAGCATGTTGTCGATGCGGCCGGTCGGCGAGAAGTCGCGGGCGGCGAACTTCGCCATGAACTCCTGCATGATGCTGGAATCGGCACGCCCGCCCTTGAGGGCCGCGGGGATCGCCTTGGGATCGACGCCGCCGGCTTCGGCGAGCTTCACCGCTTCGGCAACCGCCTGGAACTGAACCGCGCAAAAAAGCTGGTTGATCAGCTTGGTCGTCTGCCCGGCGCCGCTTGGCCCCATCAGCGTGTAGTTGGCGCAAAGGTGCTGCATCACCGTGCGGGCGCGCTCGAAGTCTGCCGTTTCGCCGCCGGCCATGACCGTCAAGCGGCCGGCGAGCGCACCGGGAACGCCGCCAGAAAGCGGGCAGTCGACCCATTTCATGCCGGTCTCGGCCGCTAGTTTCTTGGCCATCTGTGCGGTGTCGGCTGGGTCGATCGACGACATGTCGATCAAGAGCTTCTCCGGCGAAGCAGCAATCGCGACACCGCCGTCGCCGAACACCACCGAACGCACGATATCGGCATGGTTGAGGCTGAGGATGACGAAATCGTTCGCCCGCACTGCTTCGGTGACCGACGCGGCAGCGGCAGCGCCTTTCGCGGCCAGCGCAGCAACCTTGGCCTTGTCGAGGTCGAACACCGTAACCGCTTGGCTTGTCTCGATCAGCCGGGTGGCGATTGCCGATCCCATGATACCGGCGCCGACAAGGGCGACCTTTGCTGGTGCTTCACTCATCTCAACGAGCCTCTTTCCTGGTTCTGGCAGCGGATGCGGCGCCGAGGTCGCCAAGCCCGTTCAGCGCCCGATCGACGATCCTGTCGACTGGAGCGTCGATGTCGACAGTGACCACCAATTCCTCGCCGGTCGGATTTTCGAGCGCCGCCAGCTGACTGTCGAGCAAGGCCGGCGGAAAGAAGTGCCCGCGACGATCGGCCATCCTGGACCGCAGGACACTGCGCGATCCCTCGAGGAACACGAAGAACACCGGCCCGCCCGCCGCATGGCGAAGCCGATCCCGATAGGATTTCTTCAGCGCCGAGCAGCTCACGACGAGCCCGCTTCTCTCCTCATGCGCCTGGCGCAAGGCGGCGCCCACCAGATCGAGCCAGGGCCATCGGTCGTCGTCGGTCAGCGGGATGCCCAGCGACATCTTCTCGACATTGCCGCGCGGGTGCAGCGTGTCGCCTTCGACGAAGGCAAAGCCAAGCCGTGCGGCGATATCGATGCCGACGCTGGTCTTGCCGCAGCCGCTGACGCCCATCACGACGATGAGCGAAGCCTCAAAGGCAGGTTGTGATGCCGCCATCGACATAGAGCGTGTGTCCGTTCACAAAGGATGAGGCCGGGCCGGCCAGGAACACCGCCGCGCCGACCAGTTCGCCGACATCGCCCCAGCGCCCGGCCGGCGTGCGGTTGGTCAGCCAGGCCGAGAACTCGGGATTGTCGACCAACGCCTGGTTGAGCGGCGTCTTGAAATAGCCCGGTGCGATGGCGTTGACCTGCAGCCCGTGCTTGGCCCAGTCCGCGCACATGCCGCGCGTCAGGTTGCGCACGGCGCCCTTGGTTGCCGTGTAGGGCGCAATGTTCGTACGCGCCAGTTCGCTTTGCACCGAAGCGATGTTGATGATCTTGCCGCGCTTGCGCGGGATCATATGCCGCGCCACCGCCTGGCCGACGAAGAACACGCTCGAAATGTTGGTGCGCAGCAATTCGTCCCATTTGTCGGCGGGAAAATCCTCGAGCGGCGTGCGGAATTGCATGCCGGCATTGTTGATGAGGATATCGATGGCACCGATGGTGGTTTCGATCTCCTCTACACCTTTGGCCACCGCCGCGTGATCGGTCACGTCGAAGACCGCGCTGTGCGCCTTGTGCCCCTTGGCGACCAGCGCTTCGGCTGCGGCCGCGACCTTTTCAGCGCTGCGGCCGTTGAGCACGATCTCGGCGCCGTGCTGCGCCAGCCCTTCCGCCAGAGCCAGGCCGATGCCTTGCCCCGAGCCGGTAACCAAAGCCCGCATGCCGGACAAATCGAACAAAGAACCGCTCACCTGCTCCTCCTGAGGACATGTCGCCCGAAGCGGATACGATTTCCGCCGCGCCACCGCCAGTGCCTATTGACATGAATGTTATCGATAACATAGTCAATGGAAAAATTGCCGCTGCTGGAGGAGACGACGCCGTGACCGAGATCTTGATGACCGGCCCCTACCCGGATTGGGACATGGCGGACCTGGAAGCGAGGTATCGCGTCCACAAACTGTGGCAGGTCGAGGACAAGGATGCGCTGATCGCAAGCCACGCCGATGAAATTCGCGCCATCGCGACACGCGGCGAGCTCGGCGCGAGTGCCGCGCTGATGGCAAAGCTGCCGAAGCTGGAGATCGTCTCCTGCTATGGCGTCGGCACCGATGCCATCGACCTTGCCTATGCCAGGGAAAACAGCATCCGCGTCACCAACACGCCCGACGTGCTGACCGAGGACGTGGCCGATATCGGCATCGGGCTGCTGCTCGCCGTGGCGCGCAAGATCCCGCAGGCCGACGCCCATGTGCGCAATGGCAGCTGGCGCAAGGGCAACATGCCGCTGGTCACACGCGTCTGCGGAAAAAAGCTTGGCATTGTCGGCATGGGCCGAGTCGGCGCCGCGGTGGCCAGGCGCGCGGCTGCGTTCGATTGCACTGTCGCCTATTTCGACCGGCAGGAGCGCGACGACCTGCCCTATGCCTTCGTCGGCGATCTGGCCGAGCTGGCGCGGCAGAACGAGTTCCTGATCGTGACGCTCGCCGGAGGCGACAGCACCAGGCACATAATCGACGCGGCGGTTCTGGCCGCGCTCGGAGCGGACGGCATCCTGATCAACATTTCGCGCGGCAGCACAGTCGACGAGACTGCTTTGCTCGCCGCCCTGGAAACCGGCGCCATCAAGGGCGCCGGGCTCGACGTGTTCTGGAACGAGCCGACCATCGACGAGCGCTTCCTGCAGCTTGCCAATGTCGTGCTACAACCGCACCACGCCAGCGGCACGGTGGAGACCCGCAAGGCGATGGGCCAGCTCGTGCGCGACAACCTTGCCGCCCATTTCAGCGGCCAGTCCTTGCTGACGCCGGTGGTTTGAGAAAGGATCGCGGCCATGAAGTCGATCGTCATCCACGCGGCAAAGGATCTGCGGATCGAAGAGACCGACCCGGGCATCGTTGACGCCGGACAGGTCGAGATATCAGTCGAGGCCGGAGGCATCTGCGGCTCGGACCTGCATTACTACAACCATGGCGGCTTCGGCGTGGTCCGCTTGCGCGAGCCGATGATCCTCGGCCACGAGGTCGCCGGCACGGTGAAGGCGCTTGGCGCCGGCGTCTCGAGCCTCGCCGTCGGCGACCGAGTCGCCATCTCGCCCAGCCGGCCTTGCAACGCCTGCCGCTACTGCCTGCAAGGCATGCAGAACCAATGCCTCAACATGCGCTTCTACGGCAGCGCCATGCCGATGCCACATATCCAGGGCGCGTTCCGCCAGCGTCTGGTCGCCGAGGCTTGGCAATGCCACAGAATCGCCGACCATGTTTCCATCAACGAGGCCGCCTTCGCCGAGCCTTTCGCGGTCACGCTGCATGCGGTGAACCGCGCCGGTTCGCTGCTTGGCAGACGGGTCCTGGTCACCGGCTGCGGCCCGATCGGCGCGCTGTGCATCCTCGCCGCACGCGCCCATGGCGCGCGCGAGATCGTCGCCACCGATGTCATGGACGGCGTGCTGGCCAAGGCTAGTGAGATCGGCGCCGACCGCACCATCAATGTCGCCACCGAGGCTGACAAGCTCGCCGCCTACAATGCCGACAAGGGTAGTTTCGACGTGATGTTCGAGGCCTCCGGCAACGAGCGCGCCGTGCGGGCGGGGCTCGATGTCCTGAAGCCGCGCGGCGTGCTCATGCAGCTCGGCCTTGGCGGCGATGTGTCGCTGCCGCAGAACCAGATCGTCGCCAAGGAAATCGAGATGCGCGGCAGCTTCCGCTTCCACGACGAATTCGCCCTTGCCGTCGACCTGATCAATCGCCGTCGCGTGGACGTCAAGGCGCTGCTGACCGGCATCTATCCGATGGACGAGGCGGTCGCGGCGTTCGAGATCGCCGGCGACCGCAACAAATCGATGAAAGTCCAGATCGCGTTCTGAAAGAGCATGATCCCGAAATCAGGTGCTCTCGCGCTCGACGATGCGATAACTGGTCAGGACGATCTCCTGCCCGCGCTGCTTCTCGCCGCCGCGGATAAGCTGGATGAGACGGCGCGCCGCTTCGCGGCCGATCCCATAACAATCCACATTCACGGTGGTGATGCCGGGATGGCAGAAGGCGGCAACCTCATAGTCGCCGAAGCCGGCAATGGCGATGTCTTGCGGCACCCGCATGCCCCGGCGCTTGCATTCCATCAGCGCGCCGAAGGCCGAAAGATCCGATACGCACAGCACCGCCTCGGTGTCGGGCCAGCGCTCGAGCATGGACACGACGGCCTGGCCGCCCTGCTCGATGGAGATGGGCGGCACGCCGAAGGAAACCAGCCGGCCCGGCGGCAGTCCAAGCTCCTCGATGGCCCTGACAAAACCCTCGCGCCGCTGGCTGCCGCGCGTATCGCGCGACGTCGTGCCGCCGATATAGCCGAACTTGCGGTAGCCCTTCCTGGCCAGCGTCTTGACCAGCAGCCCCATCGCTTCCTCGTTGGAGAACCCGACCACCTGGTCGATGGGCTTGGCCGGCAATTCCCAGGTTTCGACCACCGGGATGCCGGCGCTCTCCAGCAGCCGGCGGGCGCGGTCGGTATGGGCGCCACCGGTCAGGATGATGCCTTCCGGCCGCCGCCGCAGCATCGCCTCGATCAGTCTCTCTTCCTTCTCGACCGTATAGTCGGTGTAACCGAGCAGCAGTTGCAAACCGGTACTTTCCAACTCGTCCGTAATGCCACGCGCCGTATCGGCGAAGTTCGAATTGTTGATCGAGGGAACGATCGCGGCGACAAATCCGGTCTTGCGCGACGACAGGCTGCCGGCCGACTGGTCGAGCACGTAACCGAGCTCGTTGACGGCGGCCATGATCTTTTCGCGTGTCGCCTTGGACACCCGGCTGCCTTCCTTCAGCGCCCGTGAGACCGTCATGGCGGAAACACCCGCCCGCTCGGCCACATCGGCCATCGTCGGCGCCTGGTTCTCTCCTGGTCTCGGCGATGCTGCCCTGCCCATCAGTGTTCCTCGCAACCTGCCGGCGTCGCCCTGGTCCAGACGGACGCCACGCCACTGGACGGCAGTTGCATCGGGCGCCCGGCGTCGTTCATGCATCCCCCTTGGAAATCGAATTGTGTTAGATATGTTATCGATATCACATCGATCTGACAACAACCACGCCGCGAAGTTCGATCCCGGATTAGCAAAGCGCTCGGCGCCGGGAAGTGAAACGCGGCAGAGAGGCAATCGGAATGTTCGGAGAAATCGAGGGGACGGGATTCGAGGTGCTGGATCCGCGCTTCAGCAGCTGCTTCGTCGGCCATGCACGGGTCGAGCGGCTGTGGACGGGCGGACGCTGGCACGAAGGGCCGGCATGGTTCGCGCCCGGCCGCTATCTGATCTGGTCCGACATTCCCAACAACCGCATGCTGCGCTGGGACGAAACCTCCAGCGCCGTTTCCGTGTTTCGCCAGCCCGCCAACAACTCGAACGGTAACACCGTCGACCGGCAAGGGCGGCTCGTCTCTTGCGAGCACCTGACACGGCGGGTGACACGCACCGAATTCGACGGTTCGGTGACCATTGTCGCCGACCGCTTCGAAGGCAGGCGTTTCAACTCGCCCAACGATGTCGTGGTCGCGAGCGACGGCGCTATCTGGTTCACCGATCCGTCCTACGGCATCATGCACGACTATGAGGGCGAGTATGGTGAGGAGGAGATCGGCGGCTGTTACGTCTACCGGGCCGATCCGGCGAGCGGCGAGGTGGCGCGTGTGGCAGATGATTTCGCCAAGCCGAACGGCCTCGCCTTTTCACCCGACGAAACGCTTCTCTATGTCGCCGACACCGGCGCCTCGCATCTGCCGGACGGGCCGCGCCACATCCGCCGCTTCAAGGTCGGCGATGACCGCAGGCTGAGCGGCGGCGAGGTTTTTGCCCAATGCACGAACGGGTTGTTCGATGGGTTCCGCGTCGACACCAAGGGGCGCCTCTGGTGCAGCGCAGGCGACGGCGTCCATTGCTACGAACCGGACGGAACGCTGATCGGCAAAGTCCACATCCCCGAAGCAGTCTCCAACCTGACCTTCGGCGGTGCCCGCCGAAACCGGCTCTTCATCACCGCAACGACATCGCTGTATGCGGTCTACGTCACCGCAAACGGTTCAACGCTGGGGTAACGGCAGACAAAACAAAGGCGGGAGCACGCGCGTGCTCCCGCCTTGAAAATGCTTCGACGAAAAGACTTACGCCGCGCCGACCACCTTGGCCGATTTCTCGAAACGCTTGCGTTCGTTCGGGTCGAGATAGAGCTTGCGCAGGCGGATGGTCTTCGGCGTCACCTCGACCAGCTCGTCGTCCTGGATCCAGGCCAGCGCGCGCTCGAGCGTCATGCGGATCGGCGGCGTCAGCTTGACCGCCTCGTCCTTGCCGGCGGCGCGGATGTTGGTCAGCTTCTTGCCCTTCAGCACGTTCACTTCAAGGTCGTTGTCGCGGCTATGGATGCCGATGATCATGCCCTGATAGACCTTGACGCCCGGGTCGATGACCATCGGGCCGCGGTCTTCCAGGTTCCACATCGCATAGGCGACCGATTCGCCCTGCTCATTGGAGATCAGCACGCCGTTGGTGCGGCCAGCCAATTCGCCCTTGTAGGCCTCGTAGGCATGAAACAGCCGGTTCATGACGGCGGTGCCGCGCGTGTCGGTCAGCAGTTCCGACTGGTAGCCGATCAGGCCGCGCGTCGGCGCGTGGAACACCAAGCGCTGGCGGTTGCCGCCGGACGGGCGGAGTTCGACCATCTCGGCCTTGCGCTCCGACATCTTCTGCACGACGACGCCGGCATGCTCCTCGTCAACGTCGATGACGACTTCCTCGATCGGCTCCAGCAATTCGCCGTTGTCGCCCTTCTGCATGACGACACGCGGCCGCGACACGGCGATCTCGAACCCTTCGCGGCGCATCGTCTCGATCAGCACGGCAAGCTGCAATTCGCCGCGCCCGGAAACGAAAAACGAATCCTTGTCCGGCGATTCCTCGATCTTCAGCGCGACATTGCCTTCGGCTTCGCGCAGCAGGCGGTCGCGGATGACGCGGCTGGTCACCTTGTCACCTTCGGTGCCGGCCAGCGGGCTGTCATTGACCAGGAAAGACATCGTCACCGTCGGCGGATCGATCGGCTGCGCATGCAGCGGTTCGGTCACCGCCGGGTCGCAGAACGTGTCGGCGACGGTGCCCTTCGACAGGCCGGCGATCGCGACGATGTCGCCCGCCTGGGCCTCGTCGATCGGCTGGCGCTCGAGACCGCGGAAAGCGAGGATCTTCGAGACGCGGCCGGTTTCGATCTGGGTGCCGTCATGGTGCAGCACCTTGACCGCCTGGTTGGATTTCAGCGTGCCACTCTCGATACGGCCGGTGATGATGCGGCCGAGGAACGGGTTGGCCTCCAGGATGGTGCCGATCATGCGGAACGGTCCGGGATGAACCGTCGGTTCCGGCACATGCTTGATGACGAGATCGAACAGCGGTGCAAGCTGCTGATCCTTGGGACCTTCCGGATTTTCCGAAACCCAGCCGTCGCGGCCCGAACCGTAGAGGATCGGGAAATCGAGCTGCTCGTCGGTGGCGTCGAGCGCGGCAAACAGGTCGAACACCTCATTGACCACCTCGACATGGCGGGCATCCGGGCGGTCGATCTTGTTGATGACGACGATCGGCTTCAATCCGACCTTGAGCGCCTTGCCGACGACGAACTTGGTTTGCGGCATCGGCCCTTCGGCGGCGTCGACCAGCACGATGGCCGAATCCACCATCGACAGGATGCGCTCGACCTCGCCGCCAAAGTCGGCGTGGCCGGGGGTGTCGACAATGTTGATGCGGGTGTCCTTCCAGTCGACCGAGGTCGCCTTGGCCAGGATGGTGATGCCGCGTTCCTTTTCGAGGTCGTTGGAATCCATGGCGCGTTCGGCGACGCGCTGGTTGTCGCGGAACGAGCCGGACTGCTTCAGCAACTGGTCGACGAGGGTGGTTTTTCCATGGTCGACGTGCGCGATGATCGCGATATTACGAATTTTCATTTTACGGTCTCGGGAGCGTTACAGGCAGCAGGCCCAAAGGCGCAGCCTCTTTCGGTTGCGCGGCTCATACAGGGTTTTTCGCATTTGCGAAAGAGGAGGCTCGTCACCAAATACTCATCAAATCTTAAACATCCGCGTGTGAAATGATTTTGTTAACCAAGGCGGAACCTTTCGGGTCCCGGGCAGTTCGAACGTCATGACCGATCAAGTCAGCAAATTCCGACCGATTCTCGCTTGGGCGGCGCTCGCCGTCGTCCTTGCGGCAGGTGGCGCGCAGTCCGCCGCGACCCTCAAGGGAAATCCTGCCTTGCCGCCGGAAACCGAGACGGCCGAGCAGCTCTACGCCGACGCCCCCGATGGCGTCGATCCGATCGTGACCGGCCCGGTCAGCGCCGCCTTCAAGCAGCAGCAGAAGGCCGCCGGCTGCGACACGGCGGTGTGGCCGAAGATTCCCGTCGCCTGCTATCCGGATTGACGACCGCCACCTGCGGCCGGTCCCTTATGCCGACCGCACCGGATCGAGCGTCACCTTGTAGAGCTCGTTGTCGTCACGATCCATCAGCCGCACCGTCATCTGTTCGCTGGCGCCATTGATGTCGACGAGGCCGAAGAACTGCAGGCCGGCCGACGGCGGCAGGTTCTGGCCTTGCTCGGCGGTCGGCGCCTTGATGAACTTCAGCTCCGGCCCGAAGGTCATGTCGAAATCATTGGGGCCGAACGTGCCGGCGTGGATCGGCCCGGAAACGAATTCCCAGAACGGGTTGAAATCCTGGAATTGTGCCTTGTCCGGGTTGTAGTAATGCGCCGCCGTGTAGTGCACGTCGGCGGTCAGCCACACCGTGTTGCTGATGCGGGCATTCTTGATATAGCGCAGCAGGTCGGCGATCTCGAGCTCACGACCCTTTGGCGCACCATTGTCGCCATTGCTGATCGCTTCGGCGCCGGCCTTCTTGGCAGCATCGTCCCAGACGACGAGGCCGAGCGGCATGTCGGCGGCGATGATCTTCCAGGTCGCGTTGGAGTTGGCCAGTTCGCGCTTCAGCCACTTGGTCTGCTGTTCGCCAAGCATGCGCGACTGCGGCGTCATCGTGTCCTGCATGTCCGGGCCGTTCGGGCCGCGATAGGAGCGCATGTCGAGGAAGAACACGTCGAGCAGCGGTCCGTAGGCGATCTTGCGATAGACGCGGCCGGGCTCAGACGGCTCGTAGCGGATTGTCGTCATCTCATGGAAAGCGCGCGCCGCGCGCGCCGCCAGCACATGGATGGACTTTTCCGAGTAGCGGTTGTCGGCGCTCAAATCCTTCGAATCCGACCAGTTGTTCAGCACCTCGTGGTCGTCCCACTGGTAGAAGGTCGGGCAGATGGCGCTGAGGCCGAGCACGTGTCTGTCCATCATGTTGTATTTCCACTGGTCCCGGTATTCGTCGAGCGTCTCGGCCACCTTGCGCTTGCCGTCGATGAGCACGACGTTCTTCCACTTGCCGCCGCCGGGCAGGTCGACCTCGTCCTTCATCGGGCCGTCGGCATAGATGGTATCGCCGGAATGCAGGAAGAAGTCGGGTGTGTGCTTGCCGATCGTGGCGTAGGTCTTCATGCCGGTCTCGTCGATACCCCAGCCCTGGCCGGCGGTATCGCCCGACCAGGCGAACTTGATATCGCGCTTGGAGGCAGGTGCGGTGCGGAAGCGGCCGGTAATCGGCTCGGAAACGGCGTTGATGTCGGCGAGATCGGCGGCCGTCATGCGGTAGAAGATGTCCTGGTCGGAGGCCAGCTCGGCGAGCAGCCGCTTCACCGTGTAGTCGCTGGCCGGCGACGTATCGAGTGGCGCAAGCCGCGTCGTATTGGCGAAACTTTCCGTCGTCGAGACTTCGAACATGACGCGCGCCGGACGGTCGGTGCGCGTCCACACCATGCCGCTGGTGGCGTCGACGTCGCCCGACTGGACGCCATGGGTGAAGCCCGGCCGCTGGTTGGCGCGCGAATAATAAGGCATCGCGAGACCCGAGGCGCCGACCAGGCCGAGGGCGCTGGCGGAGGTGACGAAAGCGCGGCGGGAAATCGTGTTCATGGCTGTCTCCTGGATGGCTGCGAACGGTGCCACCAAAGTCCAGCCTCAATGTTTCAGGCGCATCTCGGAACCATGAAGGTTTCGTAACAACTGACAAGCCTCTCCCCCTTCTCCCCCCTGGGGGAGAAGGAAGAGCCGCCTTAGGCCGCCTGCGGCTCCGGCTCGAATGCCGGCTTGCTGGTGTTGATCAAGAGCGAAATACAGGCCGCGGCGATCGCGGTCATGCCGGCGATCATGAAGGCCAGTTCGTAATTGCCTTGCAGTTCGCGCATCGTACCGCCGAAGAAGGCGGCACTTGCCGCACCCACCTGGTGGCCGGCGACGATCCAGCCGAACACAATCGGGCCGCTGCGATCGCCGAACGCCTCGTTGGCGAGCCTGAGCGTCGGCGGCACGGTGGCGATCCAGTCCAGACCATAGAGCACGGCGAAGATGATCAGGCTGGTCGCCGAGAAGCCGGAATAGGGCAGGTAGATCAGCGACAGGCCGCGGATGGCATAGTAGACGCCGAGCAGCTTGCGCGGATCGAAGCGGTCGGTGAGCCAGCCCGACAACGTCGTGCCGATCAGGTCGAAGATGCCCATCATCGACAACAGGCCGGCAGCCTGGATCTCGCCGATGCCCATGTCGCCGCAGAAGGCGATCAGATGCGTGCCGACCAGTCCGTTGGTGGTGAAGCCGCAGACGAAGAAGGTGGCGAACAGGTACCAGAACACGCGGGTGCCAGCGGCACGCCGCAGCGTGCCCAGCGTGTGCGCGAGGAAATTGCCCTGCGATGCCGGCGATGTCGGCGGCACGTCGTCGGCCTCCGCGCCAAAGCGCACCATGCCGATCGAGGCCGGACGCTCGGGCACCAGCAGCCAGACCAGCGGCACCAGAGCGGCGGTTGCGATCGCGATGGCGATGGCGACCGGCTTCCAGCCGCCCGACTGGGCGAGCGCGGCGAGCAGCGGCAGGAACACCAGCAGGCCGGTGGCGCTGGAGGCCGACATCAGCCCCATCACCAGGCCGCGATTGGTCTTGAACCAGCGGTTGACGATGGTGGCGCCGAGTACGGTGGCGACCGCACCCGAGCCGACGCCGGAAAACACGCCCCAGGTGAGCAGCAGATGCCACGGCTTGGTCATCAGCAGGCTGAGCGCCGTCGAGCCCGACATGATCAGCAGCGCGGCGAGCAGCGTGCGGCGCAGGCCGATGCGCTCCATCAGAGCCGCGGCAAACGGCCCGGTCAGGCCGTAGAGGAAGATGCCTATGGCAGCGGCCAGCGAGACGACATCGCGCCGCCAGCCAAAGCTCTCTTCCAGCGGCAGCATCATGACGGAGGGCGCCGAGCGCAGACCGGCCGCGATCAGCAGGCAGAGGAAGATGACGCCGACCACGACGAAAGCGTAGCGCTGGCCAAACGGACGGGATTGAGCTAGCATGTTACTGACCGGTACGTTGCAATTGGATGGCAATACCCATACGTACCGGTCAGTAACATTGTCAAGCGAGTCTTTTGCATGCCATCGGACAATAAAATTGAACCGTCAATCAAGGACCCTCACGCGTCGGTCCTGCCGAGAGCCGCCGAGAAGATCCTCGACGTGGCCCGCGACCTGTTCTACCGGCAAGGCATCAGGGCGATCGGCGTCGACGAGATCGTCAAGCGCGCCGGCGTCACCAAGCCAAGCCTCTACCGCAGCTTTCCGTCCAAGGACGAATTGGCCGCATCCTACCTGCGACAATACGACCTTGAGTTCTGGGAGCGCTTCGACGAGGCGGTGGCCGCCCATCCCGGCGACCCGCGCGCGCAGATCAATGCTTTCCTCACCCGCGTCGGCAAGCGCACACAAAGACCCGACTATCGCGGCTGCGGCATGACCAATGCGGCGATCGAATATCCCGAGCACGGCCACCCGGCCCGCGTGGTGAGCGAGGCCAACAAGCAGGAACTACGCCGCCGCCTGCGCACCATGGCGACGGCCATGGGCGCCACTGATGCCGACACGCTCGGCGACGGACTGCTGCTCCTGATCGAGGGCGCCTATATCAGCGGCCAGTTGTTCGGCCATGGCGGACCGGCGGCGTCGGTGGCCCGCAACGCCGACCTGCTGATCGAAGCCAGCTTGAAGAAATAGCGTTTGACGATACGCTGCGGCAGCTCGAAACGGAGTTGTCCGCATGCGCTTTCTTCTGATCCCGCTTGCTCTCGCCGGCCTCTGCCAGGCGGCGCATGCCGACGGCATATCCAGCGCCTACACCGATCTCGACTGGAAGAAAGATTGCGTCACCTATGCAAAGGCCGAGGAAGGCGAAGGCGACTGGGCCAATCTCGCCTGCTCGGGCTATCGCGGCTATCCGGTGCTGGTCGCCTATGACGACGCCCGCGAGTCGCTTTACTACGGCTTTCCGTCCGACGACATGACCGCGGTCTGGGAGAGCTTTTCCGGCTTCAACTCGGCCGGTCCCAAGATCGAATGGCGCATCGAGACCAAGGGCGACATCGCCATCCCCTTCGCCGCCATCCACCGCCGTTCGATCGGCAATCCCGAGGACGAGAACAAGCCGACCGAGGTGCTCGTCGTCGCCAAGGTCGCGCAACCGGAGGCTCATGACGGCTGCACCGTCGGGCTGGTGCTGGCCACCGGCAATCCACAGGCCAACGATCAGGCGCGCAAGCTGGCCGACGACAAGGCAAGGAGCTTTGCCTGCGGCAAGGACAAGCGCGTTGTGATCGGCGACGCGCCCGATTTCGGTCGCGTCGATAACTGACCCGGCTTACTTGCTCGCCTTCGCCCGCGCGATCGCGTCGACGATCATCTTCTTGGCGTACTTCGAATCGTGCCAGCCTTCGATCTTGACCCATTTGCCGGGTTCGAGATCCTTGTAGTGCTCGAAGAAGTGCTGCACCTGCTGGCGCGTGATGTCGGGCAGCTGCGTGTATTCGGTGACGTTCTCGTAGCGCAGCGTCAGCTTGGGTGACGGCACGGCGATGATCTTCTCGTCCTGGCCGGCATTGTCTTCCATGATCAGCACGCCGATTGGCCGCACATTGATGACGCAGCCCGGCACCAGCGCGCGCGTGTTGCAGACCAGCACGTCGATCGGGTCGCCGTCGCCCGACAGCGTGTGCGGCACGAAGCCGTAATTGCCGGGATAGCGCATCGAGGTGTGCAGGAAGCGGTCGACGAACAGCGTGCCGGCCTCCTTGTCCATCTCGTACTTGATCGGTTCGCCGCCGATCGGCACCTCGATGATGACGTTGAGGTCTTCCGGCGGGTTCTTTCCGGTGGCTATCGCTTCGATACGCATGGTTTTCCCTCTCTCGATTTCCGAGATCGATAGCGGGCGACGCGGCATGGTGCAATGCGGCGAATGGTGCTCAGGACCTGGCGGCAGGCTTTCAGGCCGTCATTCCCAGACGAAAGCGACCTTCTTCAGCGCCTTTTGTTCGAAAATCTCGACGCCTTCGGCGACATCGCGGCCGCCGGCGCCGGCATAGAAGGAGAGCGCGTTCTGGTTGTCCTCCAGCGCCCACACCACCATGCCTTTCAGGCCGTGGTCGGCGAGGCGCGCGCGTGCCGCCTTGAACAGCCGGCTGCCGAGCCCGATGCCCTGGTATTCCGGACGCAGGTAAAGCTCGTAGATCTCGCCCTGCTGCCTGAGTTCGCGGGCGCGGTTCTTGCCGATCGTGGCATAGCCGGCGATCTTGCCGCCGATTTCGACCACCAGCACGGTGGCGGCGCGGCGGATGGCGTTCGCCCACCAGTCGGCGCCGCGGCGGTTGATCATCGACGTCAGCGTGCGGTGCGGGATGATGCCGGAATAGGCGCCGCGCCAAGCCTCCTGGTGGACGTCGGCGATGGCGCCGGCGTCGCGCGGCTCAGCTTTCCTGATGTCGATGGTCAGCGTGTTCATAATTGCTTAACCATAAACCCGCATCGCCCGATTGCAAAGAGTCCGGTCGCCGGCTGCAACGCTTTCGCACAGACGATCGGCAGGCAAAAAGCCGCGGTTGAGCGGACTGAAGCGTTAGATTTCGACCAGATGATCGTCCAACTCGTTGCCGTCGCCGGCCGTGACCGGAAAATGCTCGGCCAGCACGGCGCCAACTGATTCGATCGCCTTTACGAAACCATCGGCGAGCCGGTCGTCGCTGGCGTGCGCGGTAAGGTCGCGCACCACGCCGTCCCAGACATGCTGGCCGACCTTGGCGTCGATGCCGCTGTCGGCGACCACTTCGGCATAGCGCTCGGCGATCGAGACGAAGACAAGCACGCCGGTGCGCGCCGTGGTGCGGTGGACGTTGCGGGCGAGGAACTGCTTGATCGCGTTGGCATGCGCCGCCTGGTAGCGCAGTCGCCGCGGCACGAGATGGATGCGCAAGCCGGGCAGCGCCCACAGCAGGACAAGCACCGAGGCCAGCGCCAGCAACTGGTCGAAGACGAAATGCGGCAGGCGGATCGACAGCCACCAGGCCTCCAGCCCGTAGGCGACGGCGAGGCTGACGATCAGCATGGCCAGCGTCGCCATGAAGGCGGCGGGAAAGAAATAGCCGTCGCTGGCCCGAGCCACGACGCAATAGATCTCGCCATCGGTCTTCGTCTCGGCGGCGCGGATCGCCTCGGCGATACGGTCATGGTCCTGCGGGCTGATCGGTCGTGTTGCCATCTCGTCTCACCAGCTCCCTGAAGACCCGCCGCCGCCGGACGAGCCGCCGCCACCTGAAAACCCGCCACCGCCGCTGCTCGAGCCGGAAGACCAGCCGCCGCCGGAACTGCCCGACGACCAGCCGCTGCCGGATGAGGATCCCGTCACCCAGCCACTGCCGGAAGACGAAGAACCATAGCGGAAGGTCATGCCGAGCCATTTATACACGCCCGGCGACAGCTTCGTGCCGAAGATCGGCGGCAGGAAGGCCATCGCCAGGCCGCCGAAGAACATCGTCGCCCACAGGATGAGGAACAGCGCCACGATGGGGTCGACGGGCGAGCTGTCGTCGGCCGGATTGCGCTTGCCGCGCGCCTCGAGCTCCTCCGGATTGCCTTCCAGCACCATGATCATGTCGTCGACGGCTTTGGAGATGCCGCCGGAGAAATTGCCGGCGCGGAAGGCCGGCACCATGTCGTTTTCGATGATCAGCTTTGTGTGCAGGTCGGTCAGCGTACCTTCCAGCCCATAGCCGACTTCGATGCGCATCTTGCGGTCGTTCTTGGCCACCAGCAGCAGCACGCCGTTGTTCTCGCCGCCCTGACCGAGCTTCCAGAAGCGGAACAGGCGGTTGGCGTAGGGCTCGATCTCCTCGCCGCCGAGGCTGGGAATCGTCGCGACGACGATCTGGTCCGAACCTTTCTTCTCGAAATCCGCGAGCTTCTGCGTCAACGGCGCCTTGGTCGCGGCATCGATCATGCCGGCATTGTCGACGACCCGCCCGGTTAGTGCCGGCAGCTCCGCGGCGAAAGCCGTGAAGCCGAGGAACAACAGCAGCGCCAGGGCCAGCAGGGCGGCATCGATCCGCGTGACGACAGAGCCGGATGTTGCGAGGGCGCGTCCCGTCATGCCGTCACCAGCTTCCCGAGGAGCCGCCGCCGCCGGACGAGCCGCCGCCACCGGAGAAACCGCCGCCGCTTGACCCCGACGACCAGCCGCCGCCGGAACTTCTCGAGCCGCTGGACGAGCGCCGGCTGGGTTCGAAGGTCATGCCCAGCCAGCGATAGCGGCCGGGTCCGATCCTCTGGCCGAAGATCGGCGGCAGGATCGAGGCGGCCAGGCTGCCGACCAGGATGGTGATCCAGATGGCGATGAAAATTGTGAAGAACAGGTCGTCGGAATTGAACGGCGCCTGCTGGTTGCGCTCGCCGCGGGCTTCCAGTTCCTCCGGATTGCCTTCCAGCACCATGATCATGTCGTCGACGGCTTTGGAGATGCCGCCGGAGAAATCGCCGGCGCGAAAGGCCGGCACCATGTCGTTTTCGATGATCAGCTTGGTGTGCAGGTCGGTCAGCGTGCCTTCCAGCCCATAGCCGACCTCGATACGCATCTTGCGATCGTTCGGCGCCACCAGCAGCAGGACGCCGTTGTTCTCCTTGGCCTGGCCGAGCTTCCAGAAGCGGAACAGGCGATTGGCGTAGGGCTCGATCTCCTCGCCGTCGAGGTTGGGAATTGTGGCGACGACAATCTGGTCGGAGCCCTTTTTCTCGAAGTCAGCGAGTTTTTGCGTCAGCACCGCCTTGGTCGCTGCATCGATGATGCCGGCATTGTCGACGACGCGGCCGGTGAGGGCGGGGAGATTGGCGGCGAAGGCGGCGAGGGGGAGGAAAAGGAAGCTTAGAATGACCGTCAGAAGCGTCAGAGTTGCGTTCCGTCCCACCCCCCTCTGGCCTGCCGGCCATCTCCCCCTTGAGGGGGGTGAGGAGTGGTCCGCGCAGCGGACGGGAAGCCAATTGCTTTGCTTTCCGAACGACGAACGCCCGGAGCGGAGGGCTGGGTCCGGCAGGACAGAGGGGGGTGTGGACACGCCTGCGGTCCGTCTCGTCGCAAGTATTGGATTTGCCGGCTTTGCCGATCACCCGCCCTGTTTCGTTCCGAAATCGACCTTGGGCGTCTGCAGCTTGTCTTCCTCGATGGTGAAGTTCGCGAACGGCTCGTTGCTGCGGAACCAGAAGGTTGCCCACAACACCGACGGGAAGGTCCTCAGCGTCAAATTGTAGTCCCTGACCGCCTGGATATAGTCGCGCCGCGCCACCGCGATGCGGTTCTCGGTGCCTTCGAGCTGCGCCTGCAGCGCCAGGAAATTCTGGTTGGCCTTGAGGTCGGGATAGTTCTCCACCACCGCCAAAAGCCGCGACAGCGCGCTGGTCAGGCCGGACTGGCTATCCTGGAATTTCTTGAAGGCTTCCGGGTCCTTCAATGTTTCCGGCGTCACCGTCACCTGCGTCGCCTTGGCGCGCGCTTCGACCACGGCGTCGAGCGTATCCTTCTCATGCGCCGCATAGCCCTTGACCGTCTCGACCAGGTTGGGGATCAGGTCGGCGCGGCGCTGATACTGGTTCAGCACCTCGCTCCAGGCCGCCTTGGCATTTTCCTCCGCCGTCGGAATGGTGTTGTAGCCGCAGCCGGCAAGCAGCGGCAGCACGATCGCCATCATCAGGAAGGCCGGCAGCTTGCGGGCAATGGAGGGTGAAGAGAGGCGCTGGGCAAACATGATTCGGATCCCTCGTCGAAAGTTGCACGCGAAGCATTACCACAATCTGCGCGCAAGAAAATGACCTCGGCCCGGACGCCTCCGCTGGCATCTCCGCGTCCGGCACGAGGCCCTGTGAATGGCCTCGCGAACAGGCTAAGCTCCCGGCGAAACAGGATTTTGCCATGGCGAAACGCCAGGACAGCGACACCGAATCGCGCCGCATTCTCGAGCGTGTGGAGCATGAGACCGCGCCGGACAGCACCTCGTTCGTCGCGCGGACCGCGAAGAGCGCGAGCGACCACGTCACGGCCGCGGACGCCGACCGCGCGGACCCTATCGAAGTTTGGGGCACCCGCATCGGCAGGGGGCTGGGGCTTATCATTGCAATCGGCCTGTTGGCATGGCTCGTGTATTTCGCCACCCGTTAGGAATCAGGATCAATGAACGAAAAAGCCGACGCGCCGCGTGCGGTCATCGTCATTTCCAGCCATGTCGCCCGCGGCTCGGTCGGCAACCGCGCCGCCGTCTTCGCGCTGGAGACACTCGGCTTTCCGGTATGGGCGGTGCCGACCATCGTGCTGCCCTGGCACCCCGGCCATGGCCGCGCCACCCGCATCGTGCCGCCGCTCGACCAGTTCAAGGCGTTGATGGCCGATCTCGAGCGCGCGCCCTGGCTGGGTGAGGTCGGCGCGGTGCTGTCGGGCTATCTCGGCGAGGCCGGCCAGGCCGAAGCCGTCGCCTCGCTGGTCGCCGCGGTCAAGGACAGGACGCCGGATGCCGTCTATGTCTGCGATCCGGTAATGGGCGATTCGGGCGGGCTCTATGTGCCTGAAGCGACGGCGATCGCCTTGCGCGACCAGCTGATGCCGATCGCCGACATCGCCACCCCCAATCGCTACGAGCTGGAATGGATGGCCGGCGCGCCGTTGCCCGACCTCAAATCGGTGATCGCGGCGGCCCTTCATGCGGGGCCCGGGACCATGCTGGTCACCTCGGCGCCGTCGATGATGGCTGGCGGCACCGGAAATCTGCTGCTCGACGCCAGACAGGCGCTGCTCGCCGAGCACCGCCTCATCGACAAACCGCCCAACGGGCTGGGCGACCTGACAGCGGCTGTCTATCTGGCGCGCATCCTCTCCGGCCAGCCGGCGATCAAGGCGCTGCAGTCGACCACGGCGGCGGTCTACGAGATTCTGGCGCGCACGGCCAAGCGCGGCGGCGACGAGTTGCAGCTCGAGACCGACGCCCAGAGCCTGTCGCACCCGATGGCAATGGTGCAGCTTCGCCACCTCCTGCATCCGGGGCGGGACAAAAGGGCGTGACTCTTGTCGGCGTCGACGGCTGCAAGGCCGGCTGGATCGCTGTCCACCGCGATCCGGGCGCTTCGCCGTCGGTCTCGGTCTTTCCAACCTTCGCGATGCTGGTCGACGCCTTGCCTGCCGATGCCGTGGTCGCCGTCGACATGCCGATCGGCCTGCCGGATCATTCGCAAAGAGGCGGACGCGGGCCGGAATCGCTGGTGCGGCCTCTGCTCGGGCAGCGCCAATCCAGCGTCTTCGCCATTCCCTCGCGCGCCGCCCTTTACGCAGACACGGATGACTTCACCACGGTCGAAGCCTGGTATGTCGCGCATCGCCGCGCCAGCGAAGTGGCCAAGACGACCTCCGATCCGCCACGCGGCGTCTCGATCCAGGCTTTTGGCATCTTCGTTAAAATCCGCGAGATTGACGCCCTTCTGATCTCCCGGCCGGAGCTGCGCGGTCGAATCTTCGAATCACATCCGGAAGTCGCCTTCTGCAGGCTGAACGCCGGTCAGGCCATGTCGCTGCCGAAGAAGATCAAGGGCGCCGTTAATCCGGCCGGCATGGAGGAGCGCAAGGCGCTGCTTTGCCGGCATGGCTATGAAAAGAGCTTTCTCGACCGGACGCCGCCGAAAGGTGCTGCCGCCGACGATTTCCTCGACGCAGCAGTGATGATGCTGATCGCCGGCCGCATCGCCAGCGGCGAGGCACGGCCGTTTCCGGACCCGCCGCTGACCGACCGTTTCGGCATTCCCGTCGCCATCTGGGCGTGAAGCGACGCCTGAGCTATGCGCGCCGCATCGCGTTTTGCGACGAAACCATCCGCAATTCGGCATTGCTCGCGACGGGCTTTTGCCGTTAGAGCCATTCCAGACTGAAACGTGCCGCCGCATCCAACCCGGAAAGGGTCCCGACGCCGCCCATGCCTCACCTCCCAGAACACTTGCTCGCCGGCTATCGCAATTTCATGAGCGGTCGCTATCTCGCCGAAAGCGGACGCTACCGCTCGCTCGCTCGCGAGGGCCAGGCGCCGGAAACCATGATCGTCGCCTGTTGCGACTCGCGCTCGGCGCCGGAGGCGATCTTCGATGCCGGACCGGGCGAGCTGTTCGTGCTGCGCAATGTCGGCAATCTGGTGCCGCCCTATGCTCCGGACGGCCAGTTCCATTCGACCTCGGCAGCGCTCGAGTTCGCCGTGCAGAGCCTCAAGGTGAAAAACATCGTGGTGATGGGGCACGGCCGCTGCGGCGGCATCCGCGCCGCGCTCGACCCCAATTCCGCGCCACTGTCGCCTGGCGACTTCATCGGCAAATGGATGAGCCTGATCGCGCCGGCCGCCGAAACCGTTTCGTCCAGCACCTTCATGACGGCAACGGAGCGCCAGACTGCGCTGGAGCGCATATCGATCCGCTATTCGATCGCCAATCTCAGGACCTTTCCTTGCGTCTCGATCCTTGAAGGCAAGGGCCGGCTGTCGCTGCACGGCGCCTGGTTCGACATCTCGACCGGCGAGCTTTGGGTGATGAACAAGGAGACCGGCGACTTCGAGAAGCCGGAGATGGGATAGACCATGATCCCGGATCCGAAGGTCCGCGTCAGCGAAAAGCGGGACCCGGTTTTCGGATAGGATCATGGTCAAACATGGAGGTGGCAATGCGGAATTGGCGTGCGATCACTTTCGTCGTGGCGGCACTGATGCCGACGCTCACCGCTGCACGTGCCGATGACGGTGCGATCATCGACCGCTGGTATTCGGCGTTGCTCGTCGCCGACCGCACCGAATTGTCGGACCTGCTAGCCGACGACGTGCGCATCAAGCTCGAAGACCTCGGCGTCGAGCAGAACAAGCAGGAGTTCATCGCCTCGATCGATAACTGGCAAGGTGCTGTCGCCGGTGCGGCGATCCGGCATCGCATCGCCAAGAGCGAGGGCGGTGTTACCACGGTGATCGCCTGCTACGACTTCCCCAACAACGACATGCTGATGCAGGAGACGTTCTCCGTCACCGACAACCGCATCACCGCCAGTTCGCAGGCCGCGATCGCGGAAAGCTGCGACGGTTACTAGAGCGACGTGCGTCCAATTGGATGCACAAAGTACGCTCTAGCATTTTGAATCTTCGCATCGTGCTTTTCCGAGAATCCGATTTTCGGGCAGATGCGAGCGAAAACCTGACGGGCCGCGATGTTGCGCGCGACAGGCCCGCGCCCTACATCGGTGGCGACCCACCCTGCTTGCCGTCAACAGCCGAAAGATCATCCATGCCATCCACGAAGACCGTCGACCTCGCCGCTCATCCGCTGACTTCATGGCAAGGGCCGCTTGGCCTGCCCGACTTCTCCCGCATCGGCGACGGTGACTTTTCCGGAGTGTTCGACGCGGCGCTGAAGGCGCATGAAGCCGAGATCGAGGCGATATCAGGCAACGCAGAGGCGCCGACGGTTCACAACACGCTGGCCGCGCTCGAACTTGCCGGCGAGCCGCTCGACCATGTCTCGTCGATCTTCTGGTGCCGGGCCGGCGCCCACACCAACGAGGCGATCCAGGCGCTGGAGCGCGACATTTCACCGAAGATGTCGAGGCATTTCTCGGCGATCTCGATGAACGAGAAATTGTTTGCCCGCATCGACGACCTCTACCAGCGCCGCGAGACGCTCAAGCTCGACGCCGAGACGCTGCGCGTGCTGGAAAAGACCTGGAAGGGCTTCGTTCGTTCCGGTGCGAAACTCGACGCCGATGGCAAGAAGCGGCTGGCCACGATCAACGAGGAATTGTCTTCGCTCGGCACCAGTTTCGGCCAGAATGTATTAGCCGACGAGCGCGACTGGGCGCTGTTCCTCGACGAGGCCGACCTTGCCGGCCTGCCGGATTTTCTCAAGAGCGCGATGGCCGAGGCCGCCGAGATGCGCGGCCAGAAGGGCCGCTATGCCGTCACGCTGTCGCGGTCGATCTACGAGCCGTTCACCACCTTCTCCGAACGCCGCGACCTGCGCGAGACCGCCTTCCGCGCCTTCATCATGCGCGGCCAGAATGGCGGCGCCACCGACAACACGTCCGTGGTGCGCGACATGCTGAAGCTGCGCGCCGAGAAGGCAAAGCTGCTCGGCTACGGCTCGTTCGCCGCGCTGAAGCTCGATGACACGATGGCCAAGACGCCGAAGGCGGTGCACGCGCTGCTCGATCCGGTGTGGGAAAAGGCGCTGGAAAAGGCGGCGAGCGACCAGACTGAACTGCAGCGCCTGGCGACCGCGGCCGGCAGCAACGAACAATTCGCCGCCTGGGACTGGCGCTTCTACCAGGAGAAATTGCGCGCCGAGAAATTCGCCTTCGACGAGGCCGAGCTGAAACCATATCTGCAGCTCGAGCGCATTATCGACGCCTGCTTCGACGTGGCGACAAAATTGTTCGGCATCACCTTCGAGGAGAAGAAAGGCATCGTGGCCTGGCATCCCGATGCCCGCGCTTTCGTGGTGAAGAACGCCGACGGCAGCGAGCGCGGCCTCTTCCTCGCCGACTATTTCGCGCGGCCTTCGAAGCGCTCCGGCGCCTGGATGAGTGCGCTGAAATCCGGCTACAAGCTCGGCCACGGTTCGAAGCCGGTGATCTACAACATCATGAACTTCGCCAAGCCGCCGGCCGGCGAGGCAGCCCTTTTGTCGGTCGACGAGGCAAAGACGCTGTTCCACGAATTCGGCCATGCGCTGCACGGCATGCTGACCGACGTCACCTGGCCGTCGGTGTCGGGCACTTCGGTGAGCCGCGATTTCGTCGAACTGCCTTCGCAGCTCTACGAGCATTGGCTGACGGTGCCGGCGGTGCTAGAAAAGCACGCGCTGCACGTCAAGACCGGCAAACCGATGCCGAAGGCGCTGCTCGACAAGATGCTGGCGGCGCGCACCTTTGGCGCCGGCTTCGCTACCGTCGAATTCACCGCCTCGGCGCTCATCGACATGGCCTATCACGCACGGCCGGACGCTCCGGAACAACCGCTTCGTTTCGAGACCGAAACGCTCGACAAGCTCGACATGCCAGACACGATCGCCATGCGCCACCGCACCCCGCATTTCGGCCACGTCTTTTCCGGTGACGGCTACTCGGCCGGCTACTATTCCTACATGTGGTCGGAAGTGCTCGATGCCGATGCCTTCGCTGCCTTCGAGGAGACCGGCGACCCGTTCAATCCGGCGCTCGCCGAGCGGCTGAGGAAGAACATCTACGCCGCCGGCGGCTCGAAGGACCCGGAAGAGCTCTACACCGCCTTCCGTGGCAAGATGCCGTCACCGGACGCTATGATGGTCAAGCGCGGGCTGGTGTAGCGCCCTTCCCTTCTCCCCCTGTGGGAGAAGGGATAACCCTACGCCTTCCACGGATCAGCCACCCGCGGCCACACCGGCCGCGTCAGCTTGGTGTAGTTGGTTACCACCGGATTGCTGGGATACGAACTCGGCGCCGAGACATAGATGATCTCGGCGGCGATCGGGGCGAAGCCGGCGTAGAAATGGTTGGTCGATTTCACCAACAACAGGTCCTTGCTGAGTGGATTGACGCCGAGATTGGCGAAAATATCGGGTTCGAAGGTCTGTGTGCGGTTGGTATTGAGGATGATATCGACTTCGGATCCTTCGATGCGGACCAGCGCTGTCGGTCCGAGCGTCACCCGGCTCGGCCCAAAACTCTGCCACCCTTCCGTGACCGCTCTCAGCACCCGCACCCGCGCGTCGATCGGCTCGCCCGCCAGCGGACCGGCCTTGCCACCAAAACGCAGATCAATGACGGCGCCCTCGCCCGCGGCTTGACAGAACGTCACCGCGATCGGATCCCAGATCGTCGCCACGCCGACATTGCTGACGCCTCGCTCCAGCATGGCGCGCAGCACGACGGTGCCGTCGCCGGCGACACCGCCGCCCGGATTGTCCCAGATGTCGGCGATCACCACCGGTTTGTCCTGTCTTTCAGCGCGCACGGCCAGCGCCCGCTCGATGCCGTCGCTGGCGTTCAGCATCGTCATCGCCGTCTCTTCGCGCATGGCATAGAGCTCGCGTCCCAGGCTTTCCGCCAGCGCATCGCCCTTCGCCTTGTCGTTGTCGGTGACGACCAGGATGCGCGTGCCCATTTCCGGCACGTCGGCGGCCATGAAGCCGTGGATGACGGAGACCGACAGCACGCCGTCCTTGCCGTGCATCGCCTTGATGCGGTCGACGAAGGAGCGCATCGGCTCGCGGCTGGTTGGCAGCACCTGGATCATCCGGCAGTCGAAGGTCGAGATCACAGGCTTGATCTCGCCGCGCGCCGCGGCCAGCCCGAGTTCGACGACATGTTCGCCGCGCTCGTAGAAGTCGGTGTGCGGGAACTCGAGAAAGTAGGCCATGATGTCCGACGCCGCCACGCGCTTCGGCGTCAGATGGCTATGCGGGTCGAACTCCGAGGCGATCACCACCTGCGGACCGACGATCGCGCGCACGCGTTCGAGCAGGTCGCCTTCGCAGTCGTCATAGCCTTGCGCCACCATCGCGCCATGCAGGCCGAGGATCACCGCATCGACCGGCAGCGCCGCCTTCAGCTGATCGAGGATCTCGTCGCGCAGCGCCTCGAAAGTCTGCCGCTGCACCAGCCCGCCAGGCTCCGCCCAGGTGGCGGTGCCTTCGATCACCGTCAGCCCTTCCTTCACGGCCCGCCGGCGCAAGGCGACGATCGGCGACGAGCACAAAGTCGGCGTTTCCGGGTGCTTGCCCGGCCCGGCATAGAAGGCCATCTCGAACGAGGTCCGGTCGGTCGGCACCGGCGAGAAAGTGTTGGTTTCCGTCGCCAGCGAGGCGGTGAAGATGCGCATGAAAGCTCCGTGGAAAGTGAAGGCTATTTGACCGCCCCGAGCGCCAGCCCCCGGACGAGGTAGCGCTGCAGCCAGATGAACAGGATCGCCACCGGCAGGGTGGCAAGCAGCGTCGCCGCCATGACGTGGTGCCATTCGATCGTGTAGCGGCCTGCGACCAGCGAAAACACCTGGATCGGCAGCGTGTAGCTTTCCTGGCTGCGCAGCATGGTGAGCGCGACGACGAATTCGTTCCAGGCATTGATGAAGGTGAAGATGGCCGTCACCGCGATCGCCGGCAGGCAGAGCGGCAGGAACACCTTGCGCAGGGTCAGCCAGCGGCCGGCGCCCTCCATCCATGCGGCCTCCTCGAGATCGCGCGGGATGGTGTCGAAATAGCTCTGCAGCATCCACACGGTGAAGGCGACGTTGAAGGCCATGTAGATGAAGCCGAGCGCCGTCGTTGATTCGACCAGCCCCCAGGCCGCCATCAGCCGGAACAGGCCAAGCACCAGCACGATCGGCGAGATCATCTGCGACACCAGCAGGAACTGGCGGAAGGCACTGTAGCCGGCAAAGCGAAAGCGCGACATCGCATAGGCCGCCGGCACCGAGATCAGGATGGCACCTACGGTGGCGATGACCGAGACATAGAGCGAATTGGCCAGCGCCCGGCCGAAACCGGTCGCCACCCACATGTCGGCAAAATTCGACCAGCGGAATTCGCTCGGCCACCAGGTCGGCGACAGCACTTCCGAACGCGGCTTGACCGCGGTCAAAAACATCACCGCGAAGGGAAAGATCGTCACCACGATCAGCGGCGAAAGCAGCAGCCAGGCGATGATTGAACGCTTCAGCTTGCCATTCCTCATGCGCGTTGCTCCCGCATCGCCAGCCGCACATAGATCATGGTGAAGACCAGCAATATGGCGAACATCACCAGCGACACGGCTGACGCCTCGCCGAGTTTGCCGATGCGGAAGGCGAGCTTGTAGAGGTGGGTGACCAATATGTCGGTGGAATTCGCCGGCCCGCCCTGCGTCATCACCCAGATGATCGGAAAGGAATTGAAGACGTAGATGGTGTTGAGCACGATGGCGATGTTGATGAACGGTTTTAAGAGCGGAAAGGTGATCTCGCGGAACTGCTGCAGCGGCGTCGCACCTTCCAGTGCTGCCGCCTCGTAGAGGTCGTCCGGGATCGACGACAGCCCGCCGAGGAAGATCGTCGTCGTGAACGGCACCGTCACCAATATGCCGATCAGCACCTGCATCGGAAACGCGGTCTCGGCGCTCGCCAGCCATTGGATGTTCTGGTCGATCAGGCCGAGCCCGAGGAGCGCCGAGTTGAGCATACCGCTTTCGCCGTTGAGCGCCCAGCGCCAGACCACCGCCGTCATGGTCAGCGACACCGCCCAGGGCAGCATGATGATGACGCGGGCAATGCCGCGGCCATAGAAGTCGGTGTTGAGGATGATCGCCACCGGAATGGACAACAGCAGCGCGCCGCCGACGACCAGCACCGTCCACAGGCCGGTGCGCCAAAGTGCTGCGGTGAAATCGGGATCGGCGGTGAGCGCCCAGAAATTGGTCAGGCCGCTGAAGTCGCGCAGCTGGCCGAAGCGGCTGACATCGTGGGTCGAGATCTGAATCAGGTCCCAGACCGGCCAGAAGATGACGACAGCCGCCAGAAACAGGCTGGGCAAGGTCAGGAGATAGGGCAAGAATCGATTTTGCATCGGCTGACCTGAGGGCGTCGGGGGGTGGCGCGCCCCGACGGGTGGGGCGCGCCACGGGGCGTCGGGAGTGAACGCCCTATTTCTTCAGCACCGCATTGGCCTTGTCCGCCGCCTCCTTCAGGGCGGCCTCCGGCTCGGCGCTGCCGAGATAGATCTTCTGCATGGCATCCGAAGTGATCTGCGCGATCTCCTCCCAGCCCGGGATGACCGGCGCGAAACGGGCGTCGGGCAGCAGCGCCGTGAACGCCGCCAGGTCGGCATTGTTGACGTAGTAGTCCATCTTCGCCTCTTCCTTGTTCACCGGCAGGAAGCCTTCGCCTTGCGTGAACTTGGCGCGCTGCTCCGTGGTGAACAGGAAGTCGAGCAGCTTCCAGGCCTCATCCTTGTTCTTGGAGTTCTTGAACATGATGATGGAATCGGTGACGCCATAGGTGCCGCGCGCGCCGGTCGGCCCTGCCGGAATCGCCGCCACGCCATATTTCAGGTTCGGCGCCTCATCCTTGATCTGGTTGGACAGGAAGGGGGCGGTGATCATCATGCCGACCTTGCCCTGCTTGAACAGGTTCTGCACGTCCTCGCGGTTGTTCGAGGTGACGCCAGGCTCGGTCAGGCCTTCGTCGATCATCGACTTGTAGAGCTTGGCCGCTTCGAGCGCGCCTGGTGTGCTCAGGCCCGACGTGCCGTCCTTGTTGAGGATCTCCGTGCCCTGGGACCACATCGCATAGTAGTAATAGACGTCGGTCTCGATCTCCTTGCCCTGCAGGCCGAAGCCGAACGTGCCGGATCCCAGCGCCTTGATCTTGCGGGCGTCCTCCTGCAGGTCGGTCCAGGTCGCCGGCGGCTGGGCGATGCCGGCCTTCTCGAACAATTCCTTGTTGTAGTACAGGGCGCGCGCCGAAGCCGCGATCGGCAGGCCGTAGGTCTTGCCCTCCATGATCGACGGCGACAGGAACGTGTCGATGAAGCGGCCCTTGAAGTCGGGCGTGATGTAGCTGTCGAGCGGCTCGGCGACATCCTGCTGGACGAAATCGATCAGCCAGCGCGTACCGATGATCGACAGGTCGGCATTGGTGCCGGCGGTGATGTCGGTGGTCAGCTTCTGCAGGAGAACGTCCCACGGCACGATCTCGAACTTGACGGTGATGCCCGGGTTGGCCGCCTCGAAATCCTTCTTGACGCTTTCGAAATAGGGGCCTGTCTTGGCGCTGTATTCGGCGACGGTGACGCGCACCTCGCCGGCATTTGCCTGCGCTGTGAGCGTCAGCATGCTCATTCCGGCCATCAGGCCGACAGTCCATGTCCTCAGACTCATCTGCTCTCTCCCTTTGATGTGCGCTTGCGCGCATCCCATGCTGTGAGGCAGCATAGGTTTATGTGACTTTCCTACATTATCCATCATTTTCCGCTTCGCAAGCAGATTAATCTGTTGCTAAATTACATTTCGGCGAATAGCCTCACAGCCCCGACCGGGATCAGGGAGGAACGCGCGCGGTGGTTTCGAGAGCCGAGTTCGAAGGCAAGACGGTCGTGGTGACGGGCGCCGGCGGCGGCCTCGGCTCGGCTATCGTGGCGTTGCTCAACGAGCGCGGCGCGCGGGTCGTCGGCTGCGACCAGTCGAACGAGGCCTTGGCCAGCCCGCACCTCGCCTCGCACCACGTCTTCAACCTTCTCGACCGGGCCTCTGTGCAAACCGCGATCGCTGCGATCCTCGACAAGGACGGCGTTCCCGACATCCTCATCAACAATGCCGGCTGGACGCGCGCCGAGACGATTGCAGCGCTGACCCCGGACAAGATCGAGCATGAGCTCGACCTCAACCTGACCGGCGTGATGATGTTCGCCGACCCGCTGGTCAAGGCGATGGCCCGGCGCGGCTCGGGCAACGTCGTCTTCATCTCCTCGGTCAATGCCATCGCGCATTTCGGCAATCCGGCCTATGCTGCGGCCAAGGCAGGCATCAACGCCTATGCAAAATCGATCGCGGTCGAACTCGGTCGCAGCGGTCTGCGCGCCAATGTCGTCTGCCCGGGATCGATCCGCACCGCGGCCTGGGATCATCGCCTCGCCAAGGACCCGGAAATCCTCGGCAGGCTGCAGCGGCTCTATCCGCTCGGCCGCATCGTCAACGCCTCTGAAGTGGCTGAAGCCGTGGCCTTCCTTGCGTCCGATCGCGCATCGGGCGTAACAGGCGTGGTGATGCCGGTGGACGCCGGGCTGACCGCCGGCTGCCTGCCCTTCATCGACGACATTTTGGGAGCGTGACCATGACCGATGTCCAGTTTCGCGACCTGTCGAAATCGTTCGGGCACCACAAGATCCTCGAGGACATCAACCTCGAGATCAACAGCGGCGAGTTCGTCGTGCTGGTCGGCCCTTCCGGCTGCGGCAAGTCGACCTTGCTGCGCATGCTGGCCGGGCTGGAGCCGATCACGTCCGGCGATCTCATCATCGGCGGCCTGCGCGCCAACGACTTGCCGCCGCAGCAGCGCAACATCGCCATGGTCTTCCAGTCCTATGCGCTGTTCCCGCATCTGAAGGCGTCGGACAATATCGGCTTTGGTCCGAAAATTCGCGGCGAGACCCGCGCGGCGATCGACGACAAGGTCAAGAAGGCGTCCGGCATCCTCAACCTGTTCTCCTATCTTGATCGTTACCCCCGGGAATTGTCGGGCGGCCAGCGCCAGCGCGTCGCCATGGGCCGCGCTATCGTGCGCGAACCGTCGGTGTTCCTGTTCGACGAGCCCCTGTCCAACCTCGACGCGCAACTGCGCGTGCAGATGCGTACCGAGATCAAGGCGCTGCACCAGCGGCTGAAATCGACGATCGTCTATGTCACCCACGACCAGATCGAGGCCATGACCATGGCCGACCGTATCGTGGTGATGAACCTCGGCCGGATCCAGCAGGTCGGGGCGCCGCTGGAACTTTACGACCGACCGGCCAACAAATTCGTCGCCAGCTTCATCGGTTCGCCCTCGATGAGCTTTGTTTCCGGCGCCCTCAAGGGGTCTGCGACAAAGGCCTGGTTCGAGACATCAGGTGGCGGCCGCCTGGCGCTGGTCGGCAAGGCCGTGCCGGCGGCCAATACATTGGAGACTGGCACTGTGGAAGCCGGCATCCGCCCCGAACATTTCGTCGTCGGCGGCGCCGACGATGCGATGGCCATCGATGTCGACGTGGTTGAGCCGACCGGCGCCGAAACCCATGTCTACGGCGCGATAGGTCCCGACACGGTGCGCGCTGTGTTCCGCGACCGGCTGCAGATTCGGCCGGGCGACCGCCTGCCGGTCAGTGTCGATCCCGCCAACATCCATCTGTTCGACAAGACGACGGGCCTGCCCCTGTGAGGACACCGGTATGAAGACGCCGGCCGACATCATCACGCGGCTGCAGCTTATGTCGCAGGACGGCACCAAGTCGGACCGCAGGCTGGCCGGCCTTGTGCTCTCCGATCTCGACTTCGCCTCCAAGGCGGCGATCTCGGAGATCGCCGCGCGCGTCGGCGTCAGCGAGCCGACCGTCACCCGCTTCTGCCGCAATCTCGGCTGCGAAGGCTTGCGCGACTTCAAATTCTATCTGGCGCAGGCTATCGCCATCGGCGCTCAGTACCTGTCGCCGGAACCGCTCAACCGCGACGTCCGCGAACAGCGCATCGCTTCGGCCATCACCGAGGCGGCAATATCGGCCATGCAGCGCGCCAGCGAGAACCTCGACATGAAGGTGCTGGTCGGCGTCGCAGCGCGCATCGCCGGTTCGGGCAACGTGCTGTGCATCGGTTCCGGCGGCATTTCCTCGATGATGGCGACCGAGATGCAGAACCGGCTGTTTCGGCTCGGCCTGTCGGCGCTGGCGCAGGTCGACGGCCAGCTGCAGCGCATGTATGCCGCCGTCGCCACGCCCGAGACGACTGTGGTTGCCTTCTCGGTGTCGGGCTACGCGCGTTCGGTCATCGAGGCCGTACAGGTGGCGCAGCAATATGGCGCCGCCACGGTCGCCATCACCGCGCCGGACTCGGCGCTGTCCAAGGCAGCCGACACGGTGATCCATTTCCAGCCGCTCGAGGACGGCAACATCTACAAGCCGACATCCTCGCGCTACGCGCTGATGGCGATCGTCGACATGATCGCCACGTCGGTTGCCGAAACGCGCGGACCGAAAGTCCTGGAAAACCTGCGCCGCATCAAGCAGAGCGTGAACACGCTGAAGGTCGACGACCCGCGTTTGCCCCTGGGGGATTGAGAGCCGGGCGGGCTGCCATACGGTGCAAAAAGCCCCCTCACCCGGAAATCACCAGCGCCGGCGCCAACCTCTTCTCCCCGCCGCGAAGCGGTCGGATGAGGGGCGCGCAGGGGAACTCGGGCTAACGGGCGAGTGCCTCGATACTCTTCGCCAGAGCCCCCGGGTCACCCGCAATACGCAGCGTCTTCAGCCGCGCCGTGCCGCCGGCAACCACCGACACAGCCGACACCGGCACGCCCAGTGCCTTGGCAACCAGCTTCTCAAGCGCCGCATTGGCGGCGCCATTCTCCGGCACGGCGCGCACGCGCGCCTTCAAATGGCTGCGCCCGTCGGCCGCCGTCTCGACGCCTTCGAGCCTGCTCAGCGCCGCCTTTGGCGTCAGCCGGACGAACAGGTCTACGCCATCGTCACGCAGGCGAAACGGCGTAGCCATCGAATGGCTGGCTCAGACGACCAACGACAGTACGGTGGTGAGCAGGAACTGGCGGAGGAAGAAGATGAGCAACAGCAGAATGATCGGCGAGATGTCGATGCCGCCGAGATCCGGGATGAACCGGCGGATCGGCCGCAGCGCCGGCTCGGTCAGCCGATAGAGCGTGTTGCCGATGGTGCCGACGAACTGGTTGCGCGAGTTGACGACGTTGAAGGCGTAGAGCCAGGAAAAGATCGCCGAGGCGATGATGATCCACCAGTAGATGTCAAGCGCCATGACGATGGTTTGAATAAGGGCGATCATGCCGGTCTCCAATTGTTGCCGACATGTAACCATTGCACGCCGAACCGGCAAGGGCCGGCTTCCGCCACATGCCGGACCCAAGGCCTGAAACGAGGTCATTTGCGCAAAACGCCGCCTTGACAGGAAACCGCTGCCTTCGATAAATGCGCCATCCGTTGGACGGGGCTGTAGCTCAGCTGGGAGAGCGCGTCGTTCGCAATGACGAGGTCAGGAGTTCGATCCTCCTCAGCTCCACCATCGGATCAATCACCGAAATGAACCCACGACCATCGATCGGGTCGAATTTCAGATGGCGGCAAGATGTCTGCCGCCGAAATCCCTGAGCACCAGTCTCGCTGTCGCATCGGTACGGTTCGATCAAGTGCATGGTCCGTGCGCGCCAATCTCGCGCCCATCGCTGCAGAACGTCTGAACGCCGTGTGAGGTATGTCATAGTTTATTGCTGCGCGAAGGTATTATTGGCACGGTCACATGTTTCGCCATGTGGGAGAAAGCGATGCCTTATTCACAAAGCGATGTGCGTGCTTATCTGGATAGCTATGGCGGTCTTTTGGGAACCCGCGTTGAGATGGTTGAGACGGACAGCCAATGCTTTGTGCGGGTAATCGAGGACGAAGAGGAACGCACCTACTCATTCGAGCCGGGATCCTTCGCCCTGGCCTTCGCTGAACGCCAGCGAGTGCGCCTTAAGCTGCCCGCAATCGAGCGCCCTTTGACACAGCCCAGATTTCGTGGCCCTGGCCGCGTCAATGCAAAATCCGGCGTATCGGACCAGGCCTCCTCAGGCCACCCGGACAAAGCTCGTCATTCCCGATTTCTGGTGCTCGATGATGTGGCAGTGCAGTAGCCAGTCGCCCTGGTTATCGGCGACGAAGCCGAGCTGAACCTTCTCGTTGGGCTGGATGAGATAGGTGTCGGAGATCGTCGGCTGCACCGGACGCGTCGAGGACGACAGCACCTTGAAGCTCATGCCGTGCAGATGGATCGGATGCGATTGCGGCGTCAGGTTTTCCATGTCGATGACATAGCTTTTGCCGAGCTTCAGTTCGGCCAACGGCGCGGTCGGATCGGACGTATCGCCTGGCCACGGCACCTTGTTGATCGCCCAGAAACTGTAGCCGAGCGAGCCGCAGATGCCGTCGCTCGGCACGTTTTCCGCCGTAGCACTGAGCGACAATGAAATGTGCTCGGCAGCGGCGAGATCGACTTGCTGGACCGGATTGATCTCCAGCGGTGCAAGGTCGCGAAGGTCGCGTTTGAGAGAAGTTCCAACGGCACGCAGCGTCGCCAGGATTTTGGGCTTGGTGCCCCTGACGTCTCCCAGGCTGACGACTGCCCCTTCATCGTCGGGCATGCGAATGGCGAGCTCCAGCCGCTGTCCGGGTCCGAGCTGCAAGGCATCGGGCGCAAAGCGCTGCGACACCGGATTGCCGTCAAGCGCGATCACCGTCGCTTCGGCGCCCTCGACGCGAAAAGCATAGACGCGCGTAACGTCGGTGATGGCGACTCTGAGCCGCACCAACCCTCCGGCCGGCGCGTCAAATTGCGGCTGGTCGAGCCAGTTGGCGGTGCGCACCGTGCCGTAAGTGCCGGATCTTGCGGCATCGCGCGGCCGGAACTGATCGATGAACTGCCCATCGTCGCCGAGCCGCCAGTCGCGCAGATTGATGACCACCTCGGCATCGAAATGCGGATCGTTCGGGTTCTCCACGACGATCACGCCGGTCAGTCCGTGGCCCATCTGCTCAAGCGTGTTGCAGTGCGGATGATACCAGAAGGTGCCGGCATCGGGCGGCGCGAAGGCGTAGTCGAAATGATCGCCGGTATAGACATAGGGCTGCACCAGGAACGGCACGCCGTCCATCTTGTTGGGAACGCGAATGCCGTGCCAGTGGATCGTTGTCGGATCGTCGATGCCATTGACCAGCCGGGCGGCGAAGGGCTCGCCCTTCTTCATCCTGAGCACCGGCGGCATGCCGGCGTCGCCATAGGTCAACACATTTTTGGTCTGGCCGACATCCATCAGCTTCGCCTGGATCCGGGTCGTCTTCAGCAGCACCGGCTCGGGCATGGCCGCGGCCCAGCTGCCCACTTTGCCCATGGCGGAGAGCCCGATCCCACCTGCGCCGGCAATCGCGGCAGTTCTCAAGAGTTTGCGACGTGTGAGGACCGTCATATTCGCTCCAGCTGAGAGGCCTCGGGGGGCCCGGCACCCACATGGCACAAGCGACGAACCGGCGCCATCGCGGCGCAGCGGATCGCTGTGATCCCCGATTGACCCAAACTCGGGAAGTCAATCAAGTCACATTCGCCTGACCGAAAGAGCCGCTCTTGGATACCGGCTCGTCGTCCAGAGGTTGAGCCTGCGGCAACGAGATGCCCGTTGCCGGCACCCGTCAGTGGCAATCGCGGCGGAGCCTCGCCGACCCTTCGCGTCGAGTTCGGGATTTCCCAGTCGCTAATCGCGCAGGCTGAAAACGAAAGGCGCCGTGCGGGTGACGCGCGCGCCGAGCTTGACGTTTGGCAAACAGATGTCGCATGCGGGCGATCTCGATCATCTTTGGACAACGTCCTCGAAGCTGAGGTCGAAACGCAGGAGATATTTGCGCAGCCGGTCGGCGTCGTTGCCACTGGTTTTCTGCAACCGCGAAACCGCGAATAGTCTTCGCCCGGCCGCGCTGATGGAATTGCTGTCACGGCAAACCTCGAGCACGGCAGCGAGCTGCGCCCGGTCGAACATATCGATCTGGCCTTGGCGGTCGGCGCCAAGAATTTCCTGTAGAATGCCGCCCCGGTCGCCAGTATCGCCGGCACGCCATAGCGCCGTCAGCCGGTCGATCTCGTCGCTTACGGTCTCCTCATTGATGCGGCCCAACGGTGCCAGCGTCGCCATGCGGGTCACCGAAGCCGAGAGATCGCGGAAATTGGCTCGCCACATCGCCTCCGGCGCGATGGCAAATTTCAAATAGAGGTCGCGCGCTTCCTTGTTGAAGGTGACGTTCTGCCCTTCGCGTTCGCCGAAGCGGCGCAGCTCGAAGTCCAGGTTCGGCTCTATGTCTTCCTTGCGGTCGCGCAGCGCCGGAAGCTGGAAGGTCCACAGATTCAGCCGCGCAAAAAGATCCTCGCGGAACTTACCCTCCTTCACGCCGATAGACAGATCGCGATTGGTGCCGGCGAGAAGCTGGAAATCCGACATCACGTCCTGATCGGCGCCGACCGGTAGGAAGCGCTTTTCCTCGATGGCGCGCAGGCACATGGCCTGCTCGTCCGGGCCGAGCTCGCCGATCTCGTCGAGAAACAGCACACCCTTGTTGGCCGATTTCATCAACCCGGCGCGCTCGTTCTGGGCGCCGGTGAAAGCACCCTTGACGTGGCCGAATAGCGTCGACATCGCCTGATCGCCGCGCAGCGTCGCGCAATTGACCTCGATGAAAGCGCCGGAAACCTGCCGCTGCGCCTTCTTGAGTTCGTAGATACGCCTGGCCAACTGCGACTTGCCAGCACCCGTCGGGCCGGTCAGCAAAACCGGCGCGCGCGAACGGATCGTCACCTTCTCGATCTGATCGATCATCTGGTTGAAGGCCGGATTGCGGGTGGCGATGCCCGATTTCAGGAACGACGTCGCCTCGTCGCGCTCGGCGGCAAAGCGCGTGGCGATGGCATCGTAGCGGGACAGATCAAGATCGATGATCGAATGGCTGCCCGATGCGTCGTCACGTCCCTCTTTGCGCGGCGAAAGCTGCAACAGCCGCGCCGGTATGAAGCGCGCCTCGGTGAGCAGGAACCAGCAGATCTGGGCGACATGGGTGCCGGTGGTGATGTTGACGAGATAATCTTCCCTCTCGGGATCGAATGTGTAGGCGCGGGCGAAGTCCCGCAGCCCCGTGTAGACCTCGCTGAAATCCCAGGGGTCCTTCATGCCGATGATGTGCGACCTGACCTCGGTGGCCGGCGAAACCTGTTCTATGTCGGCAATGATCTGCCTGACCAGCCGCTGCGATTGAACGTCATGGATGAGTTCCAGCCGATCGATGAACAATCCCGGCTGCTGACACAGCGCAACCGTCGGCCGCCACTTCTTCCAACGGTCGTCCCCCCGGCCCGCATCGAGCGTCGTTCCGAGGATACCAATCGCAACGCGTCTTTTCATTTTATCCTATATTATAACTACCGAGATTTTTGGATTACTATACAGGCACCCGTTCGAGAAGCACCAGTGCCAGGAAGCTTCGATGGTGATTTTTATTTTACAATAAAATCAATTATTTATGGAAAATAACACAAGCCACGGTGCGCTCATCCTTCAAACTGGCACGCCGCCTGCAATAATGCTGGTGTGAAAATGAAGGATGAGAACAATGGCGAACAAATCCGTGTTTGCGACGATTGCAGGAAAGCTGCTCCCGCCGGCTGACGCCAGGAACCGTGAAGGCGCCCAGGCTTATCGCCTGTCGCCCCATCAAGCCTTGGCGCAGCTGGCGGCGACGGGCACGTTCAACGCGACTTTCTATGCCGAGCCGCGCGAGCAGCTGGACGACGTGTTGAAGCTCGCCTGGCAGGTCGAGCCGGGATTCCTGGCGCGCACGGCCGTCCACGCTTTCGAGCAGGGCTACATGAAGGACATGCCGGCATTGCTGCTGGCCGTTCTCTCCTCAATGCAGGACGACGAGTTCGACCGTGCTTTCGGGCGCATCGTCAGGAACGGCAAGATGCTGCGCAACTTCGTACAGGTCATGCGTTCGGGCGCCACCGGGCGCAAGTCGCTCGGCACGCGGCCGAAGCGGCTTGTCCAGGCCTGGCTCGAGCAGGCGGCCGATTTCGAGATCATGCGGGCTGCGGTCGGCAATGATCCGTCGCTGGCCGATGTCATCAAGATGGTTCACCCGAAGCCGAAATCGGCATCGCGTGAGGCGCTTTATGGTTACCTGATCGGCAAGCCGCATGACGCTTCGGCACTGCCGGACGTAGTGAAGGCATTCGAGGCGTTCAAGCGCGATCCGTCGCTGCCCGTGCCGGAAGTGCCGTTCCAGATGCTGACCTCGATGCCGCTGTCGCGCGAGCATTGGGTGCAGATCGCCGAAACGGCCGGGTGGCAGATGCTGCGGCAGAACCTGAACACTTTTGCCCGCAACGGCGTGTTCGAAGTGGAAGGGTTCGCGGAGAAGCTGGCGGCGCGTCTGCGTGATCCGGAAGAGATCCGGCGCGCCCGGGTATTCCCGTACCAGCTCATGGTGGCGTTCACCATGACTGGTGCGGACGTGCCTGGCGTGGTCAAGGATGCGCTGCAGGATGCGATGGAAATCGCGCTCAGCAACGTGCCCCGGATCAAGGGCAATGTGGTCGTGTGCCCGGATGTTTCGGGTTCGATGGGTTCGCCAGCGACCGGCTACCGCAAGGGCGCGACGTCGGCCGTGCGTTGCATTGATGTGGCTGCCCTGGTGGCTGCCGCGATGCTGCGACGCAACCCGACGGCGAGGGTCTTGCCGTTCGAGAACGATGTGGTGGATATCCGCCTCAACGCTCGCGACACGGTGATGACCAACGCCGCCAAGCTGGCTGCCATCGGTGGCGGCGGAACCAACTGTTCGGCTCCGCTGGCACGGCTCGTCCGCGAGAAGGCAAAGGTCGACCTGGTGGTGTTCGTATCGGACAACCAGTCCTGGGTGGATGCGTCGGCGCATGCGCATCAGGGCACGGCGACGATGCAGGAATGGCAGAAGCTCAAGGGATTGAACCCTGGGGCCAAGCTGGTCTGCATCGACATCCAGCCCTACGCGACGACGCAGGCCAAGCCGCAGGTCGACATCCTGAATGTCGGCGGCTTCTCCGACCGCGTTTTCGACGTGGTCGGAACTATGCTGACCTCGAGCGGCGACCCCGACCATTGGGTGCGCACGATCGAGGCGATTGACCTCTAGACAATGGTCCCGGCAGTGCGTCTGCCGGGACCACCGGAACAAATTCAGGGCATGACGAATGCCGATGGAACTACAGGCTGTTCACCTCCAGGTCGCGGGTTCGAATCCCGTCGGGTCCGCCACTATGGACCCGTAGCTCAGCGGATAGAGCGGGACGTTTCGTCAAACCTTGTCGTCATGCCCGACGATTTTTTGCGACTTCGGTCGTACTTGGAAAGGAAAAGCATTGAAGGCGTGACGAATGCCTGTGGAACTACAGCACTTCCAGGTCGCGGGTTCGACCCCCGCCGGAGCAGCAGCTCCGTAGTTCAGCGGACAGTACGGGAAGATAGGTTTCACAACAGACTTGTCGTCACATCTCGCAAAAAACAGCCGCGGCGAATGCCGGATGGAACTACAGCACCATGAACGGGATGCTCCGTGAGGTTCGACTCCTCAACCTTGCAGGCGCTCTCTGGCACGAGCGGGACTCCCGGTGTTCCATCATCCCTTGTCGCCGCGGCAAATCAAATGGCGAATGCTGGCAGGACTACAGGTAGCGCGCCCGTCGAAAGGCGGGAGGTCGGGTGTTCAAATCACTCTCACGCTCTGCGGAGCGGGGTGGCGCAGTCACCGTCTTGCCAACCCTTGTCGCCAGCCGATTGAACAGGGCGAATGCCTGCGGGAATACATCTGCTAGCCAGGTGGTTCGAATCCATCCGTCGATCCTTGGATCGACCGGTTTCTCGCATCGACTTGTCGCCCGCCAGAGAGAAAGAGAATGAATGGCGAATGCAGGCAGGACTACAGGGATAGAGCGTCCGCGGCGAAAGTCGCGGAAGGTCGGATGTTCAAGCCATCCCTTCCGTCTCCGGATGGAAAGTAGCTCAGTAATTGTCCTGCCGACTCTTTTCGTCAGACCGAATGAATAGGACGAATGCCTGTGAGACTACAGGTAGACGCGGCCTGCTTAAGGCAAGCGGGTGCCGAAAGGCGTGAGGGTTCGTGTCCCTCCTTCGCATCTTCGCGAAGTGGCGGAAAAGACGTCTCGCATTCCCTTGTCGTCCGTTCGCAATACGCAGTGCTTCCTACCGAAAGTGAAAGAACATGACCGAGATTTTGAGTGGACAGGATTTGATCGACGCCGGCATGCCGCAGGGCAAGTGGTTCGGCAAGGCGCTCGCGGCTGCGAATGCAGTGCTGGAGAGCGGCGGCTCGCCGGGAGACGCGCTGGAAGCGGCGCGCACTTTCGCGCCGCCACCAGCGCTGAAGCTGCATGCGGCCCATTCCATGCCGCTGCATCTGAACATCGAGGCCGAAACGCCGGACGAGGCCGCCAACGTCGAAGCGGTTACGCGCAGCATGGCCGAATTGATGCGCACGCCGGTGATCCGTGCCGGCGCCATCATGCCGGATGCCTGCCCGGCCGGTCCGTCGGGCACCATTCCGGTTGGCGGCGTCGCGGTGTCCGAAGCGATCCATCCCGGCATGCATTCGGCCGACATCAGCTGCTCGATGGCGATCTCGGTATTTCCAGGCGTGGCGCCTGCCGCTCTGCTCGATGCCGTGCACGCGGTCACCCATTTCGGGCCGGGCGGACGTCCGCGCGGCCAGCAGATCCGGCCAGCCAAGGAGGTCTTCGAGCGTTTCGAGGCCAACCCCTTGCTGCGCGACCTGACCAGTGCGGCGATCGAGCATTTCGGCACGCAGGGCGACGGCAACCATTTCGCCTATGTCGGCACGCTGAAGTCGAGTGGCGAGACGGCGCTGGTCACCCACCATGGCTCGCGCTCGCCAGGCGCGCGGCTCTACAGCAAGGGGATGAAGATCGCCGAGGGCGTCCGCAAGACGCTGTCGCCGGAGACCTTGCCGCAGAATGCTTGGATTCCAGCCGACACCAGGGAAGGCGATGAGTACTGGGATGCCCTGCAGACGATCCGCGAATGGACCAAGGGCAACCATATGCTCATCCACGACCTGACGGCCGAAAAGCTGGCGGCGAAGTTGTCGGACCGGTTCTGGAACGAGCACAACTTCGTCTTCCGCCGCTCAGACGGGCTGTTCTACCACGGCAAGGGCGCCACGCCGGCCTTCGACAACTGGGCCGATGATGCGACCGATCTGACGCTGATCCCGCTCAACATGGCGGAACCGGTGCTGATCGTGCGCGGCAAGAACGCGGCGCACGGACTTGGCTTCTCGCCGCACGGCGCCGGGCGCAACTTCTCGCGCACCCAGCACCGACGTATGCAGGCGGGGCGCAGCGACGTCGATATCTTCGCGGAAGAGACGAAGGGCATCGATGCCCGCTTCTTCTCGGGCGTGACGGATATCTCTGAGTTGCCGAGCGCCTACAAGAACGCTGCGTCGATGCGCCGCCAGATCGAGCATTTCGGCCTGGCGGAGATCGTCGACGAGGTGGTGCCCTATGGCTGCATCATGGCCGGCGATTGGGAAGTCAATGCGCCGTGGCGCAAGAAGAAGGAAATGCGCGCACAGCAGAGGCAGCAGAGCGAGTCCTGACAAGAACGTCGCCGGGTGCGGGCAGTCATTTCCGCATCCGGCGGCTTCTGCGACCGGAACGATCAGCCCGCCGCCCCCGGCCCGGCCTAATTGCGCAGGCTGAACGCCAAGGGCAACCTGACAAGCCGGTTGGCGCCTTCCGGCGGTGCCGGCAGCTTGGCCCCGCTCAGCATGTCGAGGACGCTGCGGTCGATATCCGAGTCACCGGACGAGCCTGTGATGCGAACGGAGATCACCCGGCCGGAGACGTCGACATTGAAGGCGACGTTCACGGTTCCCTCCGCCCGCCGGGCTTTTGCGGCGCTCGGATAGCGCTTGTGCCGATTGACCCATGCAGTCAGCTGCGATTGCCATTTTTGGGAGTCGCCGGATCGTGAAGCCGATGCCGCCAACTTCGGCGCGGCGGTTTTGGCCGCCGCCTTGGCGTCGATGCTGGCCGTCGTTACCGTCTTGGGCGGTGCCGCTTTCTCCTTCTTCTTGCGCTGCTTCGGCTTTTCGACAGGCTTCTTTTCCGTCGTCTTCTTCGCTTCGACCGGCTTGTTCGCCTTGACTTCCGTCTGGATCGGTTTCGGCTGCGGCAGCGGGATGACCACGTCGGGCGCGACTGTCTCGACGATGTCGGGCACGACCTCTTCGAGTGGTGGCGGCTGCTCGCTCAGCGCCGCAACCGTCGGCTCCGCCGGCTCGGGCGCCGTGGCCTCTTCGGCTTCGACTGGCTGTTCGGCGACCGGCTCCGCTTCTTCCACGACCGGTTCCTCAACCGGCTCGGTCACCGGATTGACCTCGGCGATGGTCTCCTTGACCGGTTCGGCCTGGTCGGGCGTCACCACATCCGACATCGGTGTCTCTTCCTGAACGGCGGGTGCGATCACCATCGGCGACATTTCGATCGCCAGTGCCGGTGGCGGCCCGCCATCCGACATCTCGGACAGGCTGAAATTCTGCACGGCATAGGCGACCGCCACATGCGCGACCAGAACCAGGGTTGCCGCGCCTGCCCACAGGCCAGCCGCGCGCAGGCCGAAGCGCGGCGGATCGATCCTGGGCAGGGCGGCGGCTTCCGTCATTGGATTGGGTCGCTGTTTGGCGCCGGAGCCGCGCCTCCGCTCGTGGCCGGCGCGGTGGCATCGGCGGCGGGCAATGTCTCCAGCCCGACCAGCGCGATCTTGAGATAGCCGGCGCCGCGCAGGAGGTTCATCACCTCCATCAGCTCGCCATAGCCGACCGTTTTGTCGGCGCGCAGGAAGATGCGCGTCTGCTTGTCGCCCTTGGTCCTGCCGTCGAGCACGGCGGCGAAGGTGGGGCGCGGCACGCTGTCATTGCCGATCGCCAGGGTGAGATCGCTTTTCAGCGTCAGGAAGATTGGCGTCTCGGGCCGCGGCGCCGGCGTCGCCGTCGAACCGGGCAGGTCGACATTGACATCGACCGTCGCCAGCGGTGCCGCGACCATGAAGATGATCAGCAGCACCAGGATGACGTCGATGAACGGCGTGACGTTGATCTCGTGGCTTTCCTCGAGATCGTCGCTTGCCGTTTCGCGAATTCTAGCCGCCATGGCTGCTTACTCCGCCGCCATGGCACTTGCCGGCGGCACGGTGCGGAAATCGAGGTCGCGGCTGACCAGCCGCTCGACGCCGGCCGAGGCATCGGCAAGGATCTGCCGGTAGCCGGCTATGGATCGCGCAAAGACGTTGTAGATGACCACCGCCGGGATTGCCGCCACCAGGCCCATGGCGGTGGCGAGCAGCGCCTCGGCGATGCCCGGCGCGACAACGGCGAGATTGGTGGTCTGCGCCTGCGAGATGCCGATGAAGGCGTTCATGATGCCCCAGACCGTGCCGAACAGGCCGACAAAAGGCGCGGTCGAGCCGATCGTCGCCAGCAGGCCGGTGCCGCGCGACATGCGCCGCGCCGCGGCCGCCTCGATACGCGCCAGGCGCGACGTGACGCGCTCCTTCAGGCCCTCGCCCGAGACGTGATCCAGCGCGCCGGCCGAAAGCGCCGCCTCTTCCTCGGCTGCGCGCACCAGAAGGGCGCCGGGGCCGTTGTTGTGGCCGAGCGCGCGTCCGGCCTGCCTCAGCGTCGCGGCATTGCCGATGGCGTTGGCCGCGCGGCGGGCGCGCAGCTTGCCGCCAAAAATCTCCAGCGACTTGGCCAGCCAGATCGTCCAGGTGACAAAAGAGGCGAAGGCAAGCCCGATCATCACCGCTTTGACGATGATGTCGGCGGCCATGAACATGCCCCAGGGCGACAGGTCGTGCGGCAGCGTCAGCGAGATCGCCGTCGACGGCTCTGCCCCTGCCGCCGGCTGTGCCGGCTGAACGCCTGGCTGCGGCTCCGCCGGCGCGGCTGCGGCCGGCGCATTTGCGGCGGGCGCGGAGGGTGCCTGTGCCGCCGGGGCCTGGGTTACCGGCGCCTGTGCTGCCGGAGCCGGCGTTGCCGGCTGTTCCTGCGCCACGACGGCGCCGGCCGACAGGATGAGCGATGCGGCCAGCGCCGCTAGGAGACCGTTTCTGGACACGCTTCGTCCTCGCTTTGTCATTGCACGTAACCAATCGGCTGGCCGGTGACGGGATGCGCAAACACCCCCATCTCGACACCGAAAATACCCTTGAGCACGTCGCCCTGCATGATCTCGCCGGGCGTGCCACGGGTCAGCAGCCTGCCGTCCTTCAGCGCGATCAACTCGTCGCAATAGCGCGCCGCCATGTTGGGATCGTGCAGCACGACGACGACGCAAAGATCGCGCTTGCGGCTGAGATCCTTGACCAGCCGCAGCACTTCGACCTGATGCGCGATGTCGAGCGCCGAGATCGGCTCGTCGAGCAGCATGACGCCGGCATTCTGCGCCACCAGCATGGCGAGCCAGGCGCGCTGGCGCTCGCCGCCCGACAGTTCGTCCACCAGCCGGTCGGCGAAACCGGCCATGTCGGTCAGCACCAGCGCCTCCTCGACATGCCTTTTGTCCTCATGGCCGAAGCGGCCTAGCGCGCCATGCCAGGGATAGCGCCCGAGCGTCGCCAGTTCGCGCACGGTGAGGCCGGTCGCCGCCGGCGTCGTCTGCGGCAGGTAGGCCAGCGCACGCGCCAATTCGCGCGCGCCCCATCCGGCCAGCGGCCGCTCGGCGAAGCTGATCGCGCCGGCACTTGCCGGCTGCTGGCGCGCCAGGAGCTTGATCAGCGTCGACTTGCCCGACCCATTGTGGCCGATCAGCCCGTAGACGCGCGAACGCTCGAGTTCGAGCGAGACCGGGCCGAGCAGGGTCCGCTCGCCGACGGCGAAACGCACCGCTTCGATACGGAAGGCAGTCTGAATTCCAGCCACGCTCGGGTCCTTCCGCAATTCGGGCCTTTCTGCAACTCGGGCTTGCGGGTTTGTCGGAAACCCATTCCCGGCAGCCATCACCGGTTGACTATGAAACATGAGTTTACTAGTCAACTATGAAGATGACTTTTTAAATCAACAAAATGTCGAGTCGCGCTGGCGACACGTCGAAATCAGCGGCTGGCGACCATCCGTGGCGCCGACCGCATCGTCGTGGTCTCCGATTCAGGCATCGTCGAGCAGGGCTCGCACAGCGAACTGCTCAGCGCCGGCGGCATCTACCGGCGCCTACATGACGCCCAGCATTTGGCATCGGCGCACTGAGAGGGTGGACGGCGGCGCCATCGCCGGCCACCATGACGGGAAGCAGACATGAGGCAAGCGGCACATGATCAAGGCGACACCGTTCGATTTCCCCTATGACGGCAGGCTGCGGCCGGAAAGCACCGCCCTCATCGTCATCGACCTGCAACAGGATTTCCTGTCGACGACTGGCTATTTTGCCAAACAGGGCTACGACCCGGCTCCGCTGCGCGCCATCCTGCCGACGGTTAGCCGGCTGATCGCAGCCGCACGCGCGGCTGGCCTTAGCATCATCCACACCAGGCAAGGCTACCGGGCCGACATGGCCGACATCACGCCGTACGAAAAATGGCGCCGCAAGCGCGCCGGCCTCGACGGCACCGACATCCTGCTGCGATCCGGTTCCGGCTTCCAGATCGTGCCCGAGATCGACATCACGCCTGAGGACATCATCGTCGACAAGACCTGCAACGGCGCCTTCACCTACACCGATCTCGAGCTTGTCCTGCGCTCGCAGGGCATCACACATCTCTTGTTTTCGGGATGCACGACCGATGTCTGCGTGCACACCACGCTGCGCGAGGCTTGCGATCGGAATTTCCAGTGCCTGACGATTTCGGACGCCTGCGCCAGCGGCGACAGATACGCGCATGAGGCAGCGCTGCACATGGTTACGGTCGAGGACGGTGTCTTTGGGGCGCTGGCGGATTCAAGTGCTGTGCTGGCGGCGCTGTCGCGGCTGCCAGGGAAGGCGAGAGAATGAAAACGGCAGCGATCCTTCACACCCTCTGGTGAAGGATCGCTGCAGAAGGGCTCTCTTCTTCGCAGCTCACCCCGCCGCGCGAACTTCCGGAACAGCGCGCGATACAAACGCCTCCGGCTGCGCCACCTCGGCCTCGCGGCGCGCCAGCGTGTTAGTGAGCAGCGTCGCCGTTTCGCGGCCGACCGCGGCGATCTCGCGTGACCGGTCGATGCCGGCGATCATGAACTCATTTACACCCAGGGCCGCATAGGGCAGCAGCGACAGCGCGATCTGTCCCGGCGGACCTGAAACCTCGATCGCCTTGTGATCGGTGGCGGCTGCCTTGCCTTCGGAACAAATCCGAACCGGCAGCGCGAACCGCACCTTGCCGGCGCGCCCGTGTTCGGCAGCAGCACTGCGCACGCGCTGCATCAGCTGCCCAACCTCGTCCAGCGAGCCGGCGGTCAATTCGAAGACATCCGCATGCCGACCGACGACCTTGAGCGCCGTTCCGGATTGTCCGCCCATGCGGATGCTCACGCCGTGCGCTCCCTTGCGCGGCACGTAACCGCCTTTGACGCTGTAGAATGCGCCTTCATGGTCGAAAGGCCTGTCGTTCGACCACAGCCGCTTCAACAGCACCAGATATTCGTCGATGCGTTGCCAGACCACGGTGTGGCCGACCGGACGCGCCTCGGCATCGTCGTCGCTGAGCGGCTCGCTGAGCATCCTGAGCGACAGCCGCCCGCCGCTTTTCGAGCCCAGCGCCGCCAGTTGGCGCGCCGCCACCGTCGGCTCGACCACCCCGGCCCAATGTGTCAGCACCACTTCGAGCGACGAGGTGCGGTCCAGCGTCTGGGCAGCAATGTCCATATTGGTCAGCAGTCCGGCCGAATCGTCGACGACGATCTTCCTGAAGCCGGCATCCTCGATCAGCGACAGTTTTGTCGCGGTCTCGACGAAATCATAGAAAAAACTGGCGTCCTGCGTTTTGCCGGGAACATGCGTGAACTCGATCGGCATTGCCATCTCCTCCATCACGTTGGGAATCGCTGATGCGGCGGATCCGAATCCGCATCACCTTGGCGCACGAAAGCGCACCGCGATCAGGGTTCTTTCAAACTCCGGTTGCCTGAAGGCGGTAGGCCGCCACCCTTTACTCAGGGAATGAGGCCGAGAACGACTGCCCCGGTGAACACGAACGCAAGAGCGAAAACGAGATAGGCGAAGGCGCCCGCATAGGCCGGGCGAAAGGCCTGGCCATTGGCCAGCCTCTGGCCGTTGCGATCAGTCTGAGCGTTCTGGATATAGGACATATCGACCTCCGTCTCGCCGGTTAATCTATAAAATCAGTAGACTTTGTCGAGTGCTATTTTTTTGCGATTGTTGGAACGATTTTCTCCAATCGACGGGAAAATTGGTTCCGCTTCGCTGAGCGCGGCGTAATCTGGTTTGATCGGCCAAAGCGTCGACATGCGTCTCTGCGCTTGAATGGCCCTATATCCTCGCCTTTCTGGCCGGTTTCAGGCATTGGCCATGCAATGCTTGACGGGATAGCATCATCGCAATCGGCAATGTGAAACGACCAAACTAGGGCATGGGAGAAAAAGCATGGGCGAAAGACTGGCGGGCAAGGTCGCGATCGTTTCAGGCGGCGCGACGGGAATGGGCGGGGCGGCCTCGGAGCTGTTCGCGGCAGAAGGCGCCAAGGTGGCGATCATCGACCGCAACGGCGAGGCGGCAGCAGCCACCGCCGCCGCGATCCGGGCGCGTGGCCACGTCGCCGAGCATTTCGTCGCCGATGTTTCAGACGAAGCGCAGGTCGAGGCCGCGGTGAAGGGTGCTGGCGAAAAATTCGGCCCGGTCACCGTGCTGTTCAACCATGCCGGAACCATCGTGATAAAGCCCTTCCTGGAGACGACGGTTAAGGAATGGGACTGGCTGCATGCCGTCAATGTGCGCTCGATGTTCCTGATGACGCGCGCCGTGCTGCCCGGCATGATATCAACCGGCGGCGGCTCGATCGTCTGCACCTCGTCGATCTCGGCGGTGGCGGCGACACCGATGGAAGTGCTCTACGACACCACCAAGGGCGCCTGCCACATGTTCGCGCGTGCGATTGCCGTCGAGTTCCGCGACCGCAACATCCGCTGCAACGCGGTCTGCCCCGGCTTCATCCGCACGCCGCACGGGATGCGCGAGGTCGCCGATCTGGGAAAACTCGGCGTCGATGTTTCCGATGCGGCACTCGCCGCGCAGCAGGGCCGCATCGGCGAGCCGGAAGAGGTGGCCAAGGCCGCGCTGTATCTGGCCAGCGACGAGTCGAGCTTCGTCACCGGCGCCCATCTGTTCGTCGACAACGGCTTTACCGCGATGTGAGGTTTCCTAGGTCCAGGTTCTTCGTCCCGGGGACAGCTTGGCGCCCTTCCTCTACCCCGTCGATCGGGGGAGAGGTGTCGAGCGCAGCTCGACGGAGTGGGGGTCGACCCTTGGCGCGGTGCAGGAAGTTTCTTGCGGCTTGGCCCCTTCAACATCCGTTAGCGACGGTTGCCACGTGGTTCCCCACTCCGTCGCTGCTTCGCAGCGCCACCTCTCCCCCCTCCGGAGGGAGAGGAAAGGAACCCAAGCTTTGCTACCGCTCTTCCCGTCGAAACGGCTTGAGCAGCGCTGAAGGCGCCACTGCATTGCGGGACATCACCGCCATTGCGACGATGGTGAAGATGAAGGGCAGCATCAGGAACGCTTCATAGGGGATATGGCCGAGCCCGCTCGCCTGCATGCGCAGTTGCAGGGCGTCGACGAAGGCGAACAGCAGCGCGGCGCCCGCCGAGCGCCACGGGTCCCAGCGGCCGAACACCACCAGCGCGATCGCCACCCAGCCACGCCCGGAGACGACGCCGAAGGTGAAGGCGTTGAACTGCGCCATCGACAGGAAGGCCCCGGCCAGGCCCATCAAGGCGCCGCCGAGAATGACGGCCTGGAAACGCGTGGCAATGACGCCGACGCCGGCCGAATCGGCAGCGCGCGGATTTTCGCCGACCATGCGCACTGACAGGCCCCATGGCGTGCGGTAAAGCACGAAGGCGGCAAGCGGGATGGCGATGATCGCCATGTAGACCAGCGAGAACTGGTTGAACACCGCCGGTCCGAGCACCGGGATGTCCGAGAGAACCGGGATCGGCAGCGTCTGAAAACCCTTGATGCTCGGCGGCACCGACTGCTGGCCGAAGATCAGCCGGTAGAGGAAGTACGCCAAGCCAGAAGAGAACAGCGTCACGCCGATGCCGCAGACATGTTGGCTGAGGCCGAGCGCCACGGTGAACAGCGCATGCAGCGCGCCCATCAGCATGCCTGTCAGCACGGCGACGAGCACGCCGAGCCACAGGCTGCCGCTGAGACTCGTGGCGGTGAAGCCGGTCATCGCCGACAACAGCATGATGCCCTCGATGCCGAGATTGAGCACACCGGCGCGCTCGGAAAACATTTCGCCGAGCGTCGCGAAGGCCAGCGGCGTGGCGATGCGGATGATGGCGGCGAGAAAGCCGACCTGAAAGATCTGTTCGAACAGCGCGCTCATCGGGCAGCTCCGACGCGGCGGAGCCGATAGGCGGTGAACAGCAGCGCCACCAGCATGGCAAGCAGTGCCGTACCCTGGATGACATCGCTGAGGAAGGCCGGCACGCCGGTCGCCCGCGACATCGCCTCGGCCCCGGTCATGACGGCGGCAAGGAAGATCGCCGCCGGCACCACGCCGAGCGGATTGAGTCTCGCCAGCATGGCAACGACGATGCCGGAATAGCCGTAGCCCGGCGAGATGTCGCTCATCACCTGGAAATGCACGCCGCCGACCTCGCCGACCCCGGCCAGCCCGGCCAGCGCACCGGACAGCAGCGCCGTCGAGATCAGCACGCGCTCGACATGGATGCCGCCATAGCGCGCCGCTTCAGGGTTTTCACCGGTAACCCTGATCCGGAAGCCGAGCGTCGTGCGCGCGATCAGGAACCAGATCAAGGGTGCCGCGATCAGCGCCGCCACCACGCCGAGGTGCAGCCGCGTGCCTTCAAGCAGCACCGGGAAGTTCGCCGAATCCTCGATCGGCGGCGAGATCGGATAGCCGCTGAAGCTATCCTTCCACGGCCCTTCGATCAGCGCCATCAAGGCGTAGAAGATGACCGAGTTGAGCAGCAGCGAGCTGACCACATCGTCGACCTTGAATTTCACCCTGAGCGTCGCCGGCACCAGCGCCACCGCGGCGCCGGCAGCGGCCCCTGCCAGCGCCATCAGGAACATGGCGAGCAGCCCCGGCATCGGGATGGCACCGACGGCGCAGCTTGCCACCGCACCGGCCAGTAGTTGCCCTTCAGCACCGATGTTCCAGAATTTTGCGCGGAAGGCGACCGCCACGGCAAGTCCGGTGAAGATCATCGGTGTTGCCCGAACCAGCGTTTCGGTGATGGCATAGCTGTCGCCGAGCGAGGCCGAAAACATCACCCCATAGGCTTCGGCGACGCCGGCGCCGGCCAGCGCAATGAGGCCGCTGCACAGGATGAGTGTCGCCCCGATCGCCAGCAGCGGCAGCGCCAGATTGAACCAGGCGGGCGTCGAGGTGCGGGCTTCGAGGCGAACCATCAGGCCGCCTCCCCTGCCTGCCCGGCCCCGGTCATCAGCAGGCCGAGCCGCGCCACCGTGGCGTCCGCACTGTCCAGCGTGCCGGCGAGGCGGCCCTCATACATCACCGCGATGCGGTCGCAGAGCATCAGCAGTTCCTCGAGATCCTCGCCGATGACAATGATGCCGCAGCCCTTGGCGCGCATGTCCAGGAACTTTTCGTGGATGAAACGGGCGGCACCGATGTCGAGGCCGCGTGTCGGCTGCGACACGATCAGCACTTTCGGATCGAAGGCAAGCTCGCGCGCCAACAGCGCCTTCTGCAGATTGCCGCCGGACAGCGCCCCGGCGCGCGTCATCGGCCCAGGGCAACGAATGTCATACGCTTTGATCTGTTCCTCAGCGAAGGCGCGGATCGCATCGGGCTTAAGCAGCCCCTTGCGGCTGAAGGCCTCGGTGCCGATGCGCGGCAGCACCATCGAATCGGCGAGCGGCAGATTGGTGACCAGCCCGGTCGTCATGCGGTCCTCCGGGATGCGCCCGAGACCGAGCGCCTGCACCTCGCGCGGCGAGAACCGCGTCACTGCTTTGCCGGCTATCGTCATCCGGCCGGTGTCCGGTGCGAGCACGCCTGAGATCACTTCGGCCAGCGCCCGCTGGCCGTTGCCGGAGACACCGGCAATGCCGAGGATCTCGCCTGCGCGGACCGCGAGCGAGACATCGCGCAGCGCCATTCCCGAATGATGCGACGTGGAGACGCCCTGAAGCGTCAGCACCGCCGCACCCGGTGTCGACGGTCCCCGCGCCGGCGGCACGATCTCGTGGCCGCACATAAGCCGCGCCATCTCGGACGACGTCGTGCTGGCCGGTGTATCGACACGCCCCGCGACGCGGCCATGCCGCAGCACCACGCAGCGATGCGTCAGCGCCCGCACCTCGTTGAGCTTGTGCGAGATGAAAATGATGCCGAGCCCTTGCGCGGCCATCGAACGCAGAGCCGCAAACAGCCCGTCGACCTCCGTCGGCGCCAGCACCGCCGTCGGCTCGTCGAGGATCAAGAGCCGCGCGCCACGAAACAGCGCCTTGACGATTTCCAGCCGTTGCTGCTCGCCCACCGACAAAGCCGACACCGGGAGACCGGGATCAAGCGTCAGCCCGTGCTCACGTCCGATTTCGGCCAGCCGCGCCAGCCCGCCGGCGCGATCGATGCGGCCGGACTTGCCGGGAATGCCGATCAACAGGTTCTCCAGCACCGACAACCGCGGCGCCAGGTGAAAATGCTGGTGCACCATGCCGATGCCGGCGGCCAAAGCATCGGCCGAGCTGTTGATCCGCACCGGTTGGCCCTGGATCAGTATCTCGCCGGCATCCGGCGCATAGGCGCCGAACAGCACATTCATCAGTGTCGTCTTGCCGGCACCGTTCTCGCCCAGCAAGCCGAGGATTTCGCCCGGCGCCACACTGAGATCCACGGCCTCGTTCGCCTTAACGGCGCCGAAGCTCTTGGAGATGCCGCGCATTTCGATGAGAGGGGCGGACAAGGGTGCTCCTGAACTGTGGGGGCGTGCCCGTCACGCCCCCCTCTGGCCTGCCGGCCATCTCCCCCTCAAGGGGGGAGATCGGATGTCACGTCGGCTTTCGCCAATCTTAAACCGCGAACAATGTTAGCCAGCGGCGAAGCTGCCAATCTCCCCCCTTGAGGGGGAGATGCCCGGCAGGGCAGAGGGGGGTGCCCAGGCACCAACCCTCAAAGCAAGCACTCAATCCGAAACCGGCGTGTTCTCATCCACGTCGACGCGGAAATTGCCTTCCAGAATCTCGGTCTTCTTCTTTTCGACCAGATCCTTGACCTCCGCCGGCAGCGTCTTGTCGAATTTGTGGTACGGCGCCAAAGAGGAACCGCCCTTGGCCATGCGCGAGAAATCACCATAGTCCTGCGCGGTGAAGACGCCGGCCTTGACCAGCTTGATCGCCTGTTCGACGGTCGGATACATGTTCCAGACCGGCCCGGTGATCACCGTGTCGGGGCCGAGGCTCGACTGGTCGGACATGTTGGAGATGGCGAGGATCTTCTTCTCCACCGCCGCTTCGATGACGCCGAAGCGCTCGGCATAGATCACGTCGACGCCGGCATCGATCTGGGCGATCGCGGCTTCCTTCGCCTTCGGCGGATCGAAGAAGGAACCGATGAAGGCAACCTTCTTCTTGACGTTTGGATTGACCTCCCTGGCGCCGGCAAAGAAGGCGTTGACCAGCCGGTTCACTTCCGGAATGCCCATCGCCGCCACGGCGCCGATCGTGCCCGATTTCGACATCTTGCCGGCAATCAGGCCGGAGAGATAGGCCGGCTCATGGATCCAGTTGTCGAAGACGCCGAAATTGGGTTCCGCCGGCCCGGCGCCCGAGCCGAACAGCCAGGCGGTCTTCGGAAACTGCTTGGCGGTGCGGCGCGATTCACGTTCGGCGGCGAAGGCATCGCCCAGCACCAGCTGGTAGCCGCCTTGCGCATATTCGCGCATGACTCGGCTGAAGTCGGCGGTCTGCACCTTTTCCGACCATTTGTACTCGATGCCGAGCTCTTTCTCGGCTCTCTGCAAGGCGACGTGGATCTGGTTGTCCCATGGCTCCTCGATCGGCGTGGCGAAGATCGCCGCCACCTTCAGCTTCTTGTCCTCGGCGAAGGCTGCACCCGGCAGCATGGCCGCCGCCAGGCCGAGTGCGCCGAGTTCCAGCACGTTACGGCGCGAAAGTCCTTGGATTTTGCTGTTGTCGTCTTTCATGGAAGTGCCCCTCTGGCTGACAGCCGTGTCGAGCCGGCTGTTCTCAGGAATGTCCGACGGGGAACTATGGAACGGTGCCCGACCTTTGTCCACATGGTCAAATTTGCAACGCTGGGTCTGTGGTACCGCCGGGAACCGTTGGCGTGACAGTGCCAGCGTGATCGCACTATCTGGCGGCAGCCTCCCACGAACCGGTCTCGGCAAAGCGCCTCAGCAGCGGCGCCGGCTTGAACACTTCCTTGCCGGTTTGCCCATGCCAATACTCAAGCCGCTCGACGATCTTCCCAGCCCCCTCCAGCCCAGCCCAGAACATCGGCCCGCCCTTGCCGATCGGAAAACCGTAGCCGTTGACCCAGACGACATCGATGTCGGACGCGCGGTCGGCGATCTTTTCCTCGAGGATCTTGGCGCCTTCGTTGACCAGCGGATAGAGCGTGCGTTCGATGATCTCGTCTGCGTCGATCGCGCGCGCCGCGATGCCTTTTTCGGCCGCCTTGGCGCGGATCAGATTCTCGACCTCGGGATCAGGCGACGGGTCACGCGAACCATCCTCATAACGATACCAGCCGCTGCCAGTCTTCTGGCCGAAACGTCCCTGTTCGCAGAGCGTGTCAGCGATAACGGCCGTCAGCCCGCGCGCCTTGCGGTTGCGCCAACCTATGTCGAGGCCGGCGAGATCGCCCATCTGGAACGGGCCTATCGGCCAGCCGAAATCGGTGAACACGCGGTCGATCTGGCTGGGCGTCGCGCCTTCGAGCAGCAGCGCCTCGGATTCCGCGCCCCGCGCCGCCAGCATGCGGTTGCCGACGAAACCATGGCAGACGCCAACGACCACAGGCACCTTGCCGATGCCACGTGCCAATTCGACGACGGTCGCCAGCGCGTCCGGCGCGGTCTTTTCGGCGCGCACGATTTCCAGGAGCTTCATGACATTGGCCGGCGAGAAGAAATGCAGGCCGACGACGTCCTGGGGCCGCGACGTCGAGGCGGCGATGGCATTGACGTCGAGATAGGAAGTGTTGGTGGCCAGGATCGCGCCGGGCTTGGCCACCGCGTCGAGCTTGCCGAACACCTCCTGCTTGACCGCCATCTCCTCGAACACCGCCTCGACGATCAGGTCGCAATCGGCAAGGTCGGCATAGTCGGTGCTGCCCTTGAACAGGCCGAGCCGCTGTTGTCTCGCGGCTTCGGTCAGCGAGCCACGGCCGACCGAAACAGCATAGTTCTTGTCGATGGTCGCCAGGCCGCGTTGCAATGCCTCCTCGTTGGTTTCGAGCAAGGTGACCGGAAAGCCGCCATTGGCGAAGGCCATGGCGATGCCGCCGCCCATCGTGCCGGCGCCGATGATCCCGATGCGGGTGATCTTGCGCCTGGCAACATCCTTGCCGGGACCCCTTGCCGCCTCACGTTCGGCAAAGAACAGATGCCGCTGCGCGCGCGATTGATCACCGGCAACGAGTTTCAGGAACAGTTCGCGCTCCGCCGCCAGCGCTTCGTCGAAGGAGAGCGAAATCGCGTTGCGGACCGCCTGCGCGCAGGCGATCGGGGCTTCGAGGCCCCGCGCCTTCTTGGCAAGCTCGGCCGCTTGTCTGTCGAAGGCGGCGAGATCGGTCTTTCCCAGACGATCGTTGCGGTCGCGCACGGGCAGGAACCGTCCACCTTTAGCGACCATTTCGCTGGCGAAACGAACCGCTTGCGCGACAAGCTCTCCATCGAAGACCGCGTCGACAAGGCCCGCCTCGAGCGCCTCGACAGCACCGATCGGCGCCCCCGAGACGATCATGCCGAGCGCCTTCTCCGCGCCGACGAGGCGCGGCAGCCGCACCGTGCCGCCGCCGCCCGGCAACAGGCCGAGTTTTACTTCCGGCAGGCCGAGTTTCGCCTTGCTGTCGGCAACGCGGAAATGGCAACCGAGCGCCAGTTCCAGCCCGCCGCCGAGCGCGGTGCCGTGAATGGCAGCGACCGTCGGCTTGGCGATGGTCTCCAGCAGCGCGATAACGGCGCGCAACTCCGGTTGCTGCACCGGCTTGCCGAATTCGGTGATGTCGGCGCCGGCGACAAAAGTCCGCCCGGCGCAGGCAATCACGATGGCCGCGACGGAAGGATCGTCGCGCAGTGCGGCCAGCGCCTGGTGAAGAGGCTCGCGCACGTGGAAGCTCATGGCGTTGACCGGCGGATTGTCGATGGTGACGACCGCGACATCGCCGTCGCTTGCAACGCTGACGAAATCGGACAAGACGAACCTCCCGCAAATGCGAACCGCGCCCGCGGGGTTTACAGGGCCGATATCCGGATGGGAACCGGATTTCCGGCAGGGCCGGTATTCTCCCGGCGCTGGATCAGTGGAACCCGCCTGTCCTCAGCGCAGCGCCTTCTGCCCGCCCGCAACCGTGATGACACCGACTATGATCAGTCCGGTCAGCAGCAGGCGGACGCCGGCGCTGACGCCGAAAGTGTTGAGCATGGTGAGCAATAACACCAGGAACAGGGCCGCACCCCACACGCCCGGCACGTTGGCCTTGCCGCCTGCCACCGACGTACCACCGATGACGACGACGGCGATCGAGGCCAAAAGGTACTCATTGCCGATATCGACATTGGCGCCGCGGAAGTAGCCGGCGAGCAGTGCGCCGTCGAGGCCGCCGAGCATGCCCGACAGCGTGTAGGTGAGGAAGCGGACGCGCCCGACATTGACGCCCGCCAGCCAGGCGGCGCGGATGTTCTGGCCGATCGCCAGCACCGAACGGCCATAGATCATGCGCTGCAGCGCGATCGCCGCCCCGACGGTGAACAGTACGGTGAGGATCGCCAGCACCGGGATGCCCAGGATCTGCCAGTTGGTGAAATCGGCGAAGCCTGGCGGCGGCTTGATCTGCAGCCCGCGCCCGTAGCTGATGTCGATCGACTGGATGATGAAGCTGGCCGACAGCGTGGCGATGATCGGCGGAATGCGCAGCGCCCAGATCAAGAGATAGTTGGCGGCACCGACAGCCATGCCGCAGGCGAGCGCCGCCAGCAGCCCGACGACGATCATCGCATCATTGCCGTCCATCACCTTCATGGCCACCGCGCTGGCAAGGCCGATATTGGCCGGCAGCGACAGGTCGACATTGCCTGGCCCGAGCGTGATGACGAACATCTGGCCGACGCCGACGATGACGGTGAAGACGGCGAGCGACAGGGCGGCCGTGATCATGCCGCCGCCGCCATAACCGCCAGTGAAGGCGACCGTCGCCAGCCACACCAGCAACGCCCCGAGGAAGGACCATATCCAGGGCTTGGCGATGAGCGTCTGCAACGAGGCCATGGCTCATTTCTCCCGACGGCTGATCAGCACGCGGGCCGCCAGCACGATGATGAGGATGGCGCCATTGGCGGCCACCTGCCAGTCGGGCGGGATGTGCATGAAGGTGAGCAGCGGCGAGGCGGCGAGCGCCAGCGTCAGCGCGCCGAGCACCGCGCCGATCGGCGACACCCGGCCGCCGACGAACTCGCCGCCGCCGAGGATGACGCCGGCGATCGCAAGCAGCGTATAGCCATTGCCGATATTGGCATCGGCCGATGTTGTGATGCCGATCAGCGCCATGCCGGACAGCACGCCGAACAGGCCGGTCAGCGCGAACAGCACGATCTTGGTTTTGAGCAGCGACCATCCGGCGCGCTTGAGTGCTGCCGCGTTGCCGCCCGAGCCACGCAGGATGACGCCGTAGGAGGTGCGCATCAGGCCGAAATGCACGACCGCCGCGATCAGCAGCGCGGCGATGATCGGGAAGGGGATAAAAGGCGGCTTGAACGCCATGAGCGACAGCAGCCAGTCGGGCGCCTTGCCGCCGGGCTTGGGCAGGATGAGGATGGCAAGCCCCTGCCAGACGAAGCTCATGCCGAGCGTCACCACGATCGACGGCAGATTGCGCAGATGGATCAGTGCGCCGAGCAGCGCGTAGACGCCGATCGAGCCGGCAAGCACGACGATTCCGAGCAATGGCGCATCCTTCAGCCATGTCGCGGTGACGCAGCCGACGAAGCCGACAAAGGTGCCGATCGACAGATCAAGCTCGTTGCCGGCGATGACGAACATCTGCGCGATCGTCGCCAGGGTGATCGGGATCGCCAGGTTCAGCATCAGGCTGAAGCCGAAATAGCTGATGGCGCGCGGGTTGAGCCAGGCGATGGCCAAAAGCACAAGCGCCAGCGACAGCGCCGGCAAAAGGCTGCGCAGCATGCGCGCCCGCGCCGCCGCGTTGCGCGTCGAAGCGCCCTTGAGCTGGTTTTCGATGGCCGCCGCTGTCATCTCAGGCCGCATCACCGAACGAGGACTGGATGATCTTTTCCTCCGTCAGCTCGTCGCGCCTCAGATTGGCGACGATCCGGCCGTTCTTGAACACATAGACATGGTCGCAATTGTCGAGCTCTTCGGTTTCTGTTGTGTACCAGAGGAAGGTGCGGCCCTTGCGCGCTTCCTCGCGCACGAGGTCGTAGACTTCGAGCTTGGTGCCGATGTCGACGCCGCGCATCGGATCGTCCATGAGCACGATTCTTGCGTCGGAGCCCAGCGCCCGCGCGAACAGAGCCTTCTGCTGGTTGCCGCCGGACAGCGAGAAGATGTTGTTGGTCATGTCGGGCGTGCGGATGCCGATCTTCTTTTGCCAGAAATCGGCGAGTTCGGCCTCGCGTTGCGGCGAGATCAAGAACCCGCTGCGCAGCCGCGCCAGCGAACGGATGCCGATGTTCTCCGAAATCGACCATTGCGGAAAGATGCCGTCCGACTGGCGGTCGCCGGCCACCAGCGCCACCGGCGCGGTCACCTCGATGCCGGCCTTGGCGCGCCCCGCGGCGTTGAAGATCGCCAGCAGCAGATCCGTCTGCCCATGACCGGCAAGCCCAGCCAGGCCGATGATCTCGCCGGCATGCGCGACAAGCTCCTTGCCGTCCTGCTGCCGCGTGGGGCGTGCGCGGACCCGCAATGGGCCGGCCACGGTCTTAGCGGTCTCGGTCGCTGCCTTCTGATGTCCCTCGGCGCCGCCCATGGCGGTGACCAGCCTGTCGCGGTCGAAGGACTTTGCCGCGTCTGCGGCGACGACCTTGCCGTCGCGCATCACCACGATGCGGTCGGCATTCTGCAGCACCTCGCCCAGCACATGCGAGATCAGGATGCAGCTGCCGCCGCCGGCAACGAAGCGCCGCACGAAGGCAAGCAACTGCCCGGCCGTATGCGCGTCGAGCGAGGAGGTCGGCTCGTCGAGGATGACCAGGTCGAGCGGATCCTGCGTCAGCGTGAAGGCACGCGCCACCTCCACCATCTGCCGCCGCCCGATGGAAAGGTCGCCGGCGATGTCGAAGGCGGATATGCCATGGTCCGGGAAAATCTCATCCAATTTGGCGGCGATCAGGTCGGCCGCCTTGCGTCGCCAGCCGAAGCCGGTGAGCGACGAGTGGTTGATGCGCGTGTTCTCGGCAACGCTGAGGTTCGGACAGAGCGACAGCTCCTGGAACACGCAGCGTATGCCGAGTTGCTGCGCGCGCGGCACCGAAAAGTTGTCCTCGGTGACCCCGCGCACCACGATCTTGCCGCTGTCGGGCACCAGCGTGCCCGCCACCATATGCATGAGCGTCGACTTGCCGGCGCCGTTGTGGCCGACGAGACCGACGCATTCGCCGGCGCCGACATGGAAGTCGACGCCGCTGAGTGCCCGGACGGCGCCGAAATGCTTTTCGGCACCGTCCAGTCTGATGATGTCCACATTGACGGCGCCGAAATGTTTTTCGGCGCCGTCCAGTCTGATGATGTCCGCGTTTGCCTGAGGCATCCTCAACGATATCCGGTTGGCGATGCGGCTGGCAACAATCGCAACAGACTCACTTTATGTTGGCTTTGATCGCGGCAATGGCGTCTTCCTGGGTGTATTCGTGGGTAGCGACCCCGCCCTCCTTGATCTTCGGCAGCGCCGCTTCGAAATCGTCCTGGGTAAAGGCCAGATAGGGCACCAGCAGGTCGTGCGGGATGTCGGTGCGGCCGTCGAGCACCTGCTGCGCCACCCAGAAGGCGAGCGAGGAGACACCGGGCGCGATCGAAGCCGACCAGGTCTGGTAGCCGTCCTTGTCCTTCTGTTCCTTCCACCACTTCAGCTCATCCTGGCGGTTGCCCATGATGATGGTCGGACGTGGCTTGCCGGCGGCGGCGAAGGCTTGGGCTGCGCCATAGCCGTCACCGCCCTGGTCGACGATGCCGACGATGTCGGGCAGCGACGGCAGGATGGTCGCGACGGCCTTCTGCGCCGTGGTCTGGTCCCAGTCGCCGGTAACCGAGCCGACGATCTTGAACTCGGGATGGGCGGCGACGCCCTCCAGAATACCGGCATGGATGGCATCGTCGATCGACGTGCCGGCCAGGCCGCGGATTTCCAGCAGATTGCCGCCCTTGGGCTGGAATTTGGCCATCTGCTCGACTTCCTGCCTGCCCATGTCCTTGAAGTCGACGACGACGCGGTAGGCGCAGGGTTCGGTGACGATGCCATCGAAGGACACGACGACGATGCCGGCGTCGCAGGCCTGCTTGATGGCGCCGTTGAGCGCATCTGGCGAGGCGGAATTGATGACGATGGCGTCATAACCCTGCAGGATCAGGTTCTGCACCTGGGCGGCTTGGGTCGGCACTTCCTTGTCGGCCGTGGTGAAGATGTCTGCGGCTGCGACCACCTTGTCCTCGACCGCCTTCTTGGTGACGATGCCGTAGCTGTCGAGCATCGCCTGGCGCCACGAATTGCCGGCATAGTTGTTGGAGAAGGCGATCTTCTTGCCGCTTGTGTCGGCCAGCGCCGTGCTCGAGGCGAGCATTGCCGCCAGAACGCTCAGGACGAGTAGTTTCTTCATCTCAAAAATCCTCCCAGATGTTGTTGACTGCTGCAATTCCTGCCGGATCGCGTCCGGCACACCTCCATGTCACGATGCCTCGGCATCGCTGCCGCCGGACCTTGGATCGGCGGCCATCCCGAATTGAGCGCCAACGCGCTCAAAACAGCCTCAGTCCCGGCACGCGAACCCTTAGCCGGTAAAGCGAAGTCGACGCGGCGATGTAGAGGCTCCTCAGATCCTCGTCGCCGAAAGTGAAGTTGGCGCAGTATTCCGGCGTGCGTATGACACCCAGAAGGTCGCCCGACGCATCGAAGACATGGATGCCGCCCGGGCCTGTGCAATAGAGATTGCCGCGGCTGTCGATCTTCATCCCGTCTGGCGAACCGGGCTCGCTGCCCTCGGTCACGGCCCAAACGGCGCCGCCATTCAGGTCGCCATTCGCTTCCACGCCGAACACCCTGATATGGCCGCGCTCGGTATCGTTGATGAACAGGCGCGACTCGTCCAGCGAAAAGCACAGCCCGTTCGGCTGCACGAAATCGTCGGCAAGCAGCGTCAGCCGGGCGCCGTCGCCGTCGATGCGGTAGACGCCCTGGAAGGCCAGCTCCTGGCGGCGCGGCACGCCGTAGAATTCCACCCGCCCGAAGCTCGGATCGGTGAAGTAGATCGCCCCGCCCGTGGCGACGACAACATCGTTCGGGCTGTTGAGCTCCCTGTCGCCATGATGCGTTGCCAGCACGCTCACGCCGCCATTCGGCTCGGCGCGGGTGACGCGGCTTGTCGCATGCTCGCAGGTGACCAGCCGCCCCTGGCGATCGAGCGTATTGCCGTTGGCCTTGTGGCTCGGATCGCGGAACGGCTCGATCTCACCCGAGGCCAGACGCCGGTACATGCGGCTTTCCGGAATGTCGGAAAACACCAGCCATTTCTCATAGGGATGCCATACCGGCCCCTCGGTGAAGCTGAAACCGGTCGCCAGCCGTTCCATGGCGGCGTTGCCGACGACATCGCCGAAGCCGGAATGGCGGGCTTTCGCCGATATCGGCATTATTGGCTCTTCGGCTTTCCGACGGCCGTGCCGCCGACGAACCAGTCGCTGGCCGCGACGTCCTCGAACACCACCCAGATCGCTTCCCTGGGCAGTTCCACGACCTCGCTGATTGCATCGGTGACGCGGCGCGAGATCTCGTCCTTGCGCTTTTGCGAATGGCCCTCGAGTATCCGTATGTTGACGAACGGCATGAGCGCTTCCCGATATTTTCTTCTTGTGGGGCGAGCCTAGTCACGGCCTTGGTGGCGCGATACCGGTCAAAGCGCAACACTGACTGTGCGTTTGCACAGTCGCCTACTCCTGCGGCGGCGGCGCATGCGCCAGCCAGGCGTCGAGTCGGTCCTGCTCGCGGCGCAGCGCGTCGATGTTGATCAGGCCGCGCGCCATGGCAAGATAGATCGCCCGCGTGCGCGAGTTGAAGACGGAGGCCTCGCTGGCGCCCTCCTCCGGCGGCAGGATGCCGAGCTTGTCGTAGACGTGCTTGATGCGGCTCTGCGCGCCACGGATCGACAGGCCCCGCCGCGCCGCAATGGCCCGATCGGTGAGACCCAGCGCGATGTCGATCAGGCTTTCATACTCACCATCGGTGATGCCCTCGAAGCGGTCCTGCACGCGGTGCTGGATGCCGCGGATCTCGCGGTCGATGATGCAGTGGCCTTCGCGGAACACGCCGCGCAGCGCTGAGCGCATGCCCTCTTCCGTCGCCGATTTCAGCACATAGCCATAGACCGAACCCGGCGGCACGATACGCGCCACGCCCCTGACATAGGCCTCGTCGGCGAAGTTCGACCAGAACAGGATGTGCGTGCCGGCGCGGCGGCTCCAGATCGCACGCGCCACCTCGATGCCTGTGGCCTTCGGCAGCTGTAGATCGAGCACGACATGCGGCGGCTCGCGCTCGGCCGCAAGGCTGATTGCGTCCGCGCCGTCGCCGGCTTCGATCACTTCGACGTCGCCCGGCCATAGCTGCTCGACGGTGCGGCGCGCGAAGGTGCGGTGAAGCCCGTCATTCTCGGCAATCATCACCAGCATCACACCACCTCCGGCACGGCCTGTTCCCCGGGCATTGCGGCAGGCGTTGCCTGGGCTTTGCCCAAGGCGGGCTCGCGGTCGACCTCGATGACCACCCGCGTTCCGCCCTTGCGGCTCGCCGGCTCAAAACGCAGCTGCGCCCCGACAAGGGCGGCGCGCGTATGCATGTGGCCGATGCCGCCCTGGGCGGCCGGATCGACCGCGCCGCAGCCATGGCCATCGTCGGTGACGATGACCCGAAACACGCTTTCGGTCGATGTCAAAAGCACCTCGATGCGGCCAGGGGCTGCATGGCGCACCGCATTGTTGATCGCTTCCTGGACGATCCGGTAGAGCGCCGTGCGCATCGTTTCCGACAGGCCGTCGGCGCTGCCGTCGCTGGTGTCGGCGATGCGCACCGCGATCGGCGGCTTGGCCCTGGCGACACTGCGATTGAGATGCGCCTCGACGGCGTCGCGCAGACCGAACAGCTCGAGCACGCTCGGCCGCATGTCGTCGACGATGTGGCGCAGTTCGGTCAGGCAGCTTGCGATCTCCTGCTCGAGATCGGCAAGCTGGGCGGTTCGCGCCACGCCCTGGCTGCGAAACGCCGAGACCTGGCGCGCGATGCGGGCAAGGTCGCCAAGCGTCTGGTCGTGCAGGTCCATGGCCATGCGGCGGCGCTCGCGCTCCATGCCCTCGGTGAGCTGCGAGGCACCGACCCGCAAAAGCTCGGCACGGTTGCGCGCCTCGCTCTCGGCCAGCATGGCGCGCCGCGCCTCGTCGGTCTGGATCAGCGCGAAGATGTAGGGCGCGATCAGATCAGCGCATTGCTGGGCGACCGCGACGTCCGCCAGCGTGTAGCAGCCGACCTCGTGCCGGCTGATATTGAGGGCGCCGATGATGCTGCCTCGCGCCCTGAGTGGCACGATGATGCGGCTGCGCAGCTCGGCGGCGAAGATCGGCTCGTCGAACGCGCCAGCGAAGTGGAAGCGTGGGTCGACAACCGCGTTGTCCGACAACAGGTAGGGCGTCTCGCCCCACAGCACGCGCCGGATCGGGCTGCCTTCCACCGGATGCTGCGCCAGTTCGCTCCAGCTGGTGTGAAAGCCGGCTTCGTAGCAGGCATGCAGGCGCCCGCCCTGCAACAGCACCGCCAGATCGATGTGATCGTGCGGAATGAGCGTACCGATTTCGATGGCTGTTGCCCGAAACGCCGAACCGGTATCGATATGGCCGGCCAGCGCCCGCGAAATGGCCACCAACCGGTCGATCAACTGGGGAGATACGTCCGACATGGTTCCTCCCTGCCATCACTGCAAATCGACCGGGCGCCGCGACGCCATTGCCAGCGCACGGCCGATACCTGGTTTGCCTGCAGTCCTCCCTGCAGCGAAATAGTGGACGCTTGCCGATGCCGCTGTCAACGACGCCTCCCGTTGCGGCAGGCGATCAACTTCAGGTGCGACGATTGAAAAAGCTTCGGCTCCTGGTTTAGGAACGGCGGCAGGAGACCAATGCATGGCAGCGACGCCGACTGTTGCTCAGGGCGCCCCGGGGATACCGGCGCGTTGGACGTCAAGCGCCAAGAGCGGCGTCGGCACCGCACTTTCAGCGGCCAGCCGCGTCTGGTTCACCATCAGCCACGGCATTTTGAACGAGATCTACTATCCGCGCCTCGACAGTGCCTGCACCCGCGACTTCGGTCTGATCGTCACCGGCCCCGACGGCGCTTTCTCCGAAGAAAAGCGCGATGCCAGGCATGAGATCGCGCCGTTCGAGGATGGCGTGGCCGGCTACAGCCTGATCAACACCGCCGCCGACGGAACATGGCGGGTCGAAAAGCGCATCGTTACGGACCCGAAATGCCCTGCTCTGCTGCAGGAGATAACCTTCACGCCGCTGAAAGGTTCGGCTGCCGATTGCCGCGTCTACGCGCTGCTGGCGCCGCATTTGGTCAATGCCGGCATGGGCAATACCGCCTGGGTGGGCGAGCACAAGGGCAAGCCTGTCCTGTTCGCCTCCGGGCGCGGCGTCTCGCTGGCGCTCGCCTCCTCGCTGCCCTGGGGCTCCTGTTCGGCCGGCTATGTCGGCTTTTCCGACGGCTGGCAGCAACTCCGGAGGGATGGCCGCCTCGACCCGGCCTGCCAAAGGGCCGAAGACGGCAACGTGGCGCTGACCGGCGAGATCGGCTTTTCCGCCAAGGCAACCAAGGCCCTGCTGGCGCTCGGCTTCGGCGCGACGCCGGAGGAAGCGGCCGACAATGCTTATGCCGGCCTGAAGCGAGGCTTCGAGCCGGTGGCGAATTCTTATCTCCAGAGATGGCGCCAATGGCAGGACGGCCTGCTGCCGCTGGACCGCCATGCGGCGTCCGGCCTCAACACCTACCGCGTCAGCACCGCGGTCCTGGCCACGCACCGTTCGTTCGCCGTGCCTGGCGCGGCGGTTGCCAGCCTGTCGATCCCCTGGGGGTTCAGCAAGGGCGACGACGATCTCGGCGGCTACCATCTCGTCTGGCCGCGCGACCTGGTCGAGACGGCGGGCGGCTTTCTGGCCGCAGGCGACGCCGGTGAGGCGCTGCGCATCCTCGCCTATCTCCGCTCGATCCAGCAGCCGGACGGCCATTGGCCGCAGAACGTTTGGCTCGACGGCTCGGCCTACTGGCCGGGCATCCAGATGGATGAATGCGCCTTTCCGCTGCTGCTCGCCGACGCGCTGCGCCGCGCCGGCCACCTCTCGGGCACCGCGCTGTCCGCCTTCATGCCGATGATCGAGAGCGCGGCGTCCTATGTCGTGCGCAATGGCCCGGTCACCGGTGAGGACCGGTGGGAGGAAGATGCCGGCTATAGCCCGTTCACGCTTGCCGTCGAGATATCAGCTTTGCTCGCGGCGGCGGACATGTTCGACGTCTCGGGAAAAACGGAGCCGGCAAACTATCTGCGCGAAACCGCCGATTGCTGGAACGACCAGATCGAGCGCTGGACCTATGTTACTGGCACGAACCTATGCACGGACGCCGGCGTCAAAGGCTACTATGTCCGCATCGCGCCGCCGGACGCTTCAGGGGTAGCGTCGCCGAAGGACGGCTTTGTCCCCATCAAGAACCGGCCGCCCGGCGATACGAACCGTCCGGCCGAAGCGATCGTCAGCCCTGATGCTCTGGCATTGGTCCGCTTCGGACTTAGGGCGGCGGACGATCCGCGCATCCTCGATACGCTGAAGGTGATCGACGCCACGCTGTGCTGCGACCTGCCGCAAGGGCCGCTCTGGTATCGCTATACGGGCGACGGCTATGGCGAACATGAGGACGGCGCGCCCTTCGACGGAACCGGCCAAGGCCGGCCCTGGCCGCTGCTGGCAGGTGAACGCGCCCATTACGAACTGGCGGCTGGGCGAAAGGACAAAGCGGAAGAGCTGCTCGAAACCTTCGAAGCCTCGGCCGGAGAGGGCGGCCTGCTGCCCGAGCAGGTCTGGGATGGCCCCGACGTGCCGGAGCGCGAATTGCGGCGTGGCGCACCGTCGGGCAGTGCCATGCCGCTGGTCTGGGCGCATTCCGAGCACATAAAACTGCTGCGTTCGCTGCGCGACGGCGCCGTGTTCGACATGCCGCCGCAAGGCGCAAAACGCTACATCGAGCACAAGACCGTCTCGCCGCTCAGGATATGGCGCTTCAACAACAAGATCCGCACAGTCCCGGCCGGCAAGGTGCTGCGCGTGGAACTCTCGGCACGTGGCGTGGTGCACTGGACGACAGACAAATGGCTGACCGTGCAGGACAGCAAGACTGCAGAGAATGCCTTCGGCGTCCATCTGGTGGACCTGCCGGTTAACGAGATGCCGCCGGGCAACACCATCGTCTTCACTTTTTTCTGGCCCGACACCGCCCGTTGGGAGAATGTCGACTTCTCCGTCGGCATCGATGAGCCGGACTAGAGCATGATCCCGAACCGAAGGTCAGCGCAGCAAAAAGTGGAAACCGTTTTTCGGAAAAGATCATGCTTAACTAGCAGAGCCAGTAGAATTTCGATTCCTCAAACGACCAGGACAAGACCATGCAGATCGGAATGATGGGACTGGGCAGGATGGGCGCCAACATGGTGCGCCGCCTCATGCGCGACGGCCACCAATGCGTCGTCTACGACATCAACCCGGCGAGCGTCGCCGCCTTGGTCAAGGACGGCGCCATCGGGGCCGCCTCCATGGAGGAGTTCGTCGGCAAGCTCACCAAGCCGCGCAGCGCCTGGCTGATGCTGCCGGCGGCGATCACCGGCAAGATCGCCGACCAGGTGGCGGCACTGATGGAGCCCGGCGACATCGTCATCGACGGCGGCAATTCCTACTACCACGACGCCGTCGACCAGGCCGCGGAGCTCGCGGCCAAGGGCATCAATTACGTCGATGTCGGCACCAGCGGCGGCGTCTGGGGCCTGGAGCGCGGCTACTGCCTGATGATCGGCGGCCCCGACGAGGCGGTGCGCCATCTCGATCCGATCTTCGCCACGCTGGCGCCCGGCGCCGACGCCGGCGCCAATCCGGCCAAGGACGGCGGGACCGCCCCCTTCGGCTATCTGCATTGCGGGCCGAGCGGCGCAGGCCATTTCGTCAAGATGGTCCATAACGGCATCGAATACGGCGTCATGGCAGCCTATGCCGAAGGCATGAACATCCTGAAGTCGGCCAATGCCGGCAAGCGGCAGCGCACGGCGGACGCCGAGACCAGCCCGCTGGAAAACCCTCAATATTACCAGTTCGACATCGACCTGGCCCAGGTCGCCGAAGTCTGGCGCCACGGCAGCGTCATCGGTTCCTGGCTGCTCGACCTGACCGCCGGCGCCCTGAAGTCCGATTCGGCACTGACCCAGTTCGGCGGCCGGGTTTCGGATTCCGGCGAAGGACGCTGGACGCTGAAAGCGGCGATCGACACCGGCGTGCCGGCGCCGGTGCTGTCCTCGGCGCTATTCGACCGCTTCTCCTCGCAAGGCGAGTCCGAGTTCGCCGACAAGCTCTTGTCCGCCATGCGCTATGCCTTCGGCGGCCATGTCGAGAAGCCGAAGGCCGGCTCGTGACGGGCGAAGTGAGGAGACACCGATGAGCCAGGAACGGTCCGACACGCTGGTGCTCTTCGGGGCGACCGGCGACCTCGCCCACAAGAAGATATTTCCCGCCCTCTACCAGATGGTCGCCAAGGGGACGCTGACCGAGCCGGTAATCGGCGTCGCCTTCGACCCCTGGGACATCGGCAAGCTGCAGACGCGCGCCCACGACGGCATCCTCAATGCGCTGGGTAGCATCGACGAAGAGGTCTTCGCCAGGCTCGCCTCGCAATTGCGCTATGTCAGCGGCGATTATCGCGATGGGGCGACCTTCGAGAAGCTGAAGACGGCACTCGGATCGGCACAGCGGCCGCTGCACTACATGGCGGTGCCGCCGACCATGTTCGAAACCGTGGTCCAGGGGCTGGAACAGTCGGGCACCGCGCATGGCGCGCGGCTGATGGTGGAAAAGCCGTTCGGCCACGATCTGCAATCGGCGCGCTGGCTGAACCGCGTGCTTCACTTGGTGTTCGACGAACAGTCGATCTTCCGCATCGACCACTATCTCGGCAAGGAAGCGATACAGAACCTGCTCTATTTCCGTTTCGCCAATTCCTTCCTCGAGCCGATCTGGAACCGCAACTTCGTCGAGAGCGTGCAGATCACCATGGCTGAGGATTTCGGCATCGAGGGGCGCGGCCGCTTCTATGACGATGTCGGCTGCATCCGCGACGTCATCGAAAACCATCTGCTCAACATATTGCTGCTGCTCGCCATGGAGCCGCCGGTCGGCCGCTCCGCCGACGATCTGATCGACGAGAAGGTGCAGGTGCTGAGGGCAATCCGCACGCTGACCAAGGACGACGTCGTGCGCGGCCAGTTCACGGGTTATCTCACCGAGCCCGGCGTGGCGCCGAACTCGCCGGTCGAGACCTTCGCCGCGGTGCGCTTTTTCGTCGACACATGGCGCTGGCAGGACGTGCCCTTCTTCATTCGTGCCGGCAAGAACATGCCGGTGCACGCCACCGAGGTGATCGTGCGGCTGAAACGGCCGCCGCTCGACGTCTTCGATCCGATCGAGCCGGGCGACGCCAACCACGTGCGCTTCCGCATCAATCCGCAAGTGGCGATCTCGATCGGGGCACAGCGCAAACAGGCCGGCGACGACATGGTCGGCGAGCAGGTCGAACTCACCGCCCTCGACGACAGCAAGGACGAGATGCCGCCCTATGAGCGGTTGATCGGCGATGCCATGAACGGCAATCGCCAGCTGTTCACCCGCCAGGACGCCAGCGAACTCGCCTGGCGCATCGTCGGGCCGGTGCTTGGCAACACCACGCCGCCGCATATCTACGAGCCGAAAACCTGGGGCCCCGCCGAAGCGATGAACGGCTTCGGCCCGCCGAACGGCTGGATCAATCCGTCGAAATAATCTCCCGGAGGCAAAGCGATGGCCAAGACGGCAAAACCGGCCGCGGCAGACAGCGAGCAGATCGTGCTCTCGATCGACATCGGCGGCTCGCACGTCAAGATCCTGACCAGCGCCGGCGGCAAGGAGCGCCGCGCCGATTCCGGACCTGGGCTCACGCCGCAGCAAATGATCGCGGCGGTGAAGACGCTGACCGAGGGCCTGCCCTATGACGTGGTCGCGATGGGTTATCCCGGCCCGGTGACCCACAACCGGCCGATGATCGACCCCGCCAATCTCGGCAAAGGCTGGGCCGGCTATGATTTCGCCGCCGCCTTCGGCAAGCCGGTGAAAGTCGTCAACGACGCGCTGATGCAGGCCATCGGCAGCTACGAGGGCGGCCGCATGCTTTTCCTTGGCCTGGGAACCGGCCTGGGTGCCGCGATGATCGTCGACAATGTCGCCCAGCCGATGGAGTTGGCGCACCTTCCTTACAAGAAGGGCGGCAGCTTCGAGGATTATGTCGGCGAGCGCGGCCTTGAAAAACGCGGCAAGAAGAAATGGCGCAAATACGTCTTCGATATTGTCGACCGGCTTCGCGCCGCCATGCAGCCCGACTATGTGGTCATCGGTGGCGGCAATGTCGACAAGCTCGACGAATTGCCTGCCGATTCGCGGCGCGGCGACAATACGCGCGCCTTCGAAGGCGGATTTCGACTGTGGCGCGACAAGGCGCTGATCGTCTGATAGTATTACGATTCAGTATAGTTGTTCAAAATTACGTGTGATGTGGCACGAAGTCATTGCGCCGGGCAGATTTGCCGACTAGGGAGTGCCACCACCCCCCACCGACGGAGAGATAAATTGGCCGACGACAGCAATAACGCTCGCAAAGACATCGACCTGCTCGAGCTCACCGCCCACATCGTGTCCGCCTACGTCGAGAAGAACCGCTTGCCCGCTTCCGGCCTCAGCGACCTCATCGCCAGCGTCAGCGCCTCGATCAGCGGCCTCGGCCAACCGGTCGTTCCCGAGGCAGCGCCGCTGGTACCCGCGGTCAATCCCAGACGGTCGGTAACGCCGGACTACATCATCTGCCTCGAGGACGGCAAGAAGTTCAAATCGCTGAAGCGCCATCTCGGCGTTCATTTCGGCCTGAGCCCGGAGGCCTATCGCACCAAATGGGGCCTGCCGTCCGACTATCCGATGGTCGCTCCCAACTACGCGGCCTCGCGCTCCGAGCTGGCGAAGTCGATCGGCCTTGGCCGCAAGGCCGCCGCGCCGGAGCCGGTCAAGGCGAAGGGCAGGAAAGCCAAAGCCGCGGCTTGAACAACCGATGCTCGGCGCGGTCGGCGCTGAGCCAATTGTTTAAACGACTGGAACAGAAGCCTGCCGGCGAATCCGCCTTGGCAGGCTTCATGCTTTTATGGCTTGGATACACCAAACAGGCCGTTTGGGGGGAAGCCATGAACTACGCCAGGATGGTGATCGAGAAAGAGGCGCCGGAGGAATACGGCTACGATCGTATCCGCTACAATCTTTCCGAAAGCTCGATCGCCGACCAGAAGCTCTCCGATATCGGCCTGTCGCTGCCCGACCTGACGCTGTTCTATGGCGAGCATCGCGGCGACAAGGAATTGCGGGCGCTGATCGCCATGCAGGATAAGGGGATTTCGCCCGACGACGTGCTGGTCACGGCGGGCGCCGCCGGCGCGCTGTTCATCATCTCGACCTCGCTCCTGTCCGGGCGCGACCATCTCGTCGTCGTCAGGCCGAACTACGCCACCAACATCGAGACGCCCAAGGCAATCGGCTGCACCATCGCCTATGTCGATCTCGATTTCGATGAAGGCTTCGCCATCGATGTCGCCCGCGTGGCCGCGGCGATCCGACCTGACACCCGTTTGATCAGCGTCACCTGCCCGCACAACCCGACCGGGACGATGATGAGCCAAGCCGATCTCGATGCGCTTGTGGCGCTCGCCGAACGCAGCAGCTGCCACCTGCCTGTCGACGAGACCTACCGCGACCTTTCCTACGGAAAGCGCCTGCCGTCGGCGGCATCATTGAGCCCCAGGGCGATCAGTGTTTCGTCGCTGTCGAAAGCCTTCGGCATTCCCGGCATCCGCATCGGCTGGCTGGTCACCCGCGACGCCGCGCTGCAGGAAAAATTCCTCGCCGCCAAGGAGCAGATCGGCATTTGCGGCAGCGTCATCGACGAAGGCATCGCGCGCGGCATGCTCGAGCGGCGCAACGCCTTCCTGTCGGCGCTGCTGCCGGAGATGGCAAAGCGCCGCGACATCGTCCAGGCCTGGATCGACCGCGAACCGCTGGTCGACTGGGTGCGGCCCGAGGGCGGCGTTGTCGGCTTTCCCAGACTGAATGTTGGCCCCGAATTCGATCTCGACCGGTTCTATGTGAACCTACTGGAGAACCACGGTACCTATGTCGGGCCGGGCCACTGGTTCGACATGCCGAAGCGCTTCTTCCGCGTCGGCTTCGGTTGGCCGAAGGAGGCCGACTTGCGCGGCGGCCTCGACGCCATCTCCGCCGCGCTGAGGGCGTAACTCCGGCCCTATCTGGCGGACAGGCCGGAAATCCCTTGATCCAGCGCCAATTCTGGCGCACATGCCGCAGCGAACTTTGCTAAAAGTTCCTTGGCCGGAACAGCGCCCACCGTGGAAGTGCCCCGCCGGCCGATGTCTTCGCAACGGGGCCCTAACTCCATGACTGCAGAACAGATATCGCCGGACCAGCGCTATGCCGCCTTCCGGCACAAAGCCTTCCTCAGCTACTGGACGGCGCGCTTCCTCGGCACATTCGCGACCATGATCGTCTCCGTCGCGGTCGGCTGGCAGATCTACGACCTGACGCGCGATCCGTTCGATCTTGGCATTGTCGGCATCGTCCAGTTCCTGCCGTCGCTGCTCCTGGTGCTGGTAACCGGCGCCGTTGCCGATCGCTTTGGCCGCCGTCTGATCATGGCGCTGTCCACCCTGATCGAGGCAGGTTGTGCACTCGCTCTCCTGGCCTTGACGTTGCACGGTCTCGTCAGCCCGCTGCCGATCTTCGCGGTGCTCGCGCTGTTCGGCGTCGCGCGCGCCTTTTTCGGGCCGGCTTCGTCCTCGCTGTTCGCCAATCTGGTGCCGCCGGAGGATTTCGCCAACGCGATCGCCTGGAACTCATCCGCCTGGCAGACAGCGACCATCGTCGGCCCGGTCGCCGGCGGCCTGCTCTATGGCCTCTCGGCGGAGATTGCCTACGCCACCGCCGCCATCCTTATGGCGGTGGCCGCCCTGCTGATCTTCACCATTCCGAAGCCGGCCCAACAGAGCGCCACCGACAAGCCGACCATGGAGACGCTGTTTGGCGGCTTCCGCTACATCTGGAGCGAGAAGATCGTGCTCGGCGCCATCTCGCTCGACCTGTTTGCCGTGCTCCTGTCCGGCGCCTCGGCACTGCTGCCGGTCTATGCGCGCGATATTCTGGAGCTCGGTCCCTGGGGGCTTGGCCTGCTGCGCTCGGCGCCCAGCGTCGGCGCCATTTGCGTCGCCATCTGGCTGGCCGGCCATCCAATCCGCAACCACGCCGGCGTGATCATGCTCGGCGCGGCCGCGTCATTCGGCGCCTGCACCGTGCTGTTCGGCCTGTCGACCATCACCTGGCTGTCGATCGTGGCTCTCGCCTTGCTCGGCGCCACCGACATGTTCAGTGTCTACATCAGGGAGACGCTGATCCAGCTGTGGACGCCGGACGATTTGCGCGGCCGCGTCAACGCCGTCAACCAGGTGTTCGTCGGTGCCTCCAACGAGGTCGGCGAGTTCCGCGCCGGCACCATGGCGGCGCTGATCGGCACCGTACCGGCGGTGGTGGTCGGCGGTGTCGGCGCCATCGCGGTTGTCGGCCTGTGGGCCTACCTGTTTCCGGCGCTGCGGAAGGTCCGCCACCTGAACGGACGGAACTGAAATCTACCGAACAGCCGGCCTGCCGAAAATCAGTTGCAAAAATTCGCCGAGCCAGCGCTTCAGGTGCATGTCCCAGATCAGCCGGCCGCCGAGATGGTCGCGGCCGGGCTGGGCGCCGGGCAATTCGAAGCGATGCGCGCCGCGCACCACCCAGCGCTGCATCATCACTCGGGTCAATTCGCCATGGAACTGGATGCCCCAGGCATTGACGCCATAGCGGAAGGCCTGGTTCGGGTAGGTCTCTGAGGTTGCCAGCAGCGTCGCATCCCTGGGCAGGGAAAACCCCTCGCGGTGAAACTGGTAGACCATCTCCGGCCAGTGCATCAGCTTCTTGCCGGCTTCGGTGGCTTTCAGCGGATACCAGCCGATCTCGACCAATCCCTCGCCATGACCCTCGACCTTGCCGCCGAGATGGTTGACCAGCATCTGCGCGCCGAGGCAGATGCCGAGCAAAGGCCGGTTCTCCTTCAGCGGAACGTTGAGCCAGTTGGTCTCGCGGCGGACGAACTCGTCCTCGTCATTGGCACTCATCGGCCCGCCGAACACCACCGCCCCGGCATGGAAGTCCAGCGTGCCGGGCAATTCATCGCCGAGCGGCGGCCGGCGAATGTCGAGCTCGAACCCCTCTTCCAGCAGCATATGGCCGACGCGGCCGGGGCTCGAATTCTCCTGATGCAGCACGATCAGGATTCTTGGCTTCGAACTCTGCTTGGGCGGCATCGGCGGGCAGGACCCTATTCGTCGCTTGAGGTTCCGCTGGCGCCCGGCGCTTGTGCCGCCGCCTTGCGGCGCGCCTCGACACGGTCGCGGCGCTCGACGCCGATCAGTTCGGCGACGCGCCAGACCGTGTTGTCCTCCAGCTCGTGCAGCTCGCCGTCGGCATAGACGATCTCCCACATCAGGCCGATGAAGGCCTTGCGCGCCTCGGCGTCGAGATGGCGCTTCAGCACGCTGGTGAAGGCATAGAGATCGATCGCCTCATTGTCGGCGTGCTCGCCGGCGGCGGCCAGTGCGTCGAGTTCTTTGCCGCTGATCGAATAACTTTGCGCCAGCACCTGCTTGAACCGCTCCCACTCGATGTCCTGGCGCACGCCGTCGGCACTCATGACATGGTAGAGCAGCGCCGACGCGGCAATGCGCGGATCATCCGCGTTGGCGCGGGTTCCGGTACCGCCCGGCAAATCCTTAAGAAACGACAAGACGCGTTCGAACATCACTTCATTCCCAATCGGCCAAAGCCTGGCAGAGCCCTCAAAACAAACGGAACCGGCGCGGCGACTTTTCCGCTTCCTCATCGGGGTCAACGCCAGGATCGTCGGGCAGCCTGGCCAGCTCCTCCGCCGGATCGACCGCCTCGGAATCGGCCGGCACGGCGGCAAAGGCGGCGGCGGTGACCGGCGTGACCCGGTCCTCGTCGCTTTCCGCCACGGCCCCGGCCGCGGCCGTCGTCTTGCCGGCGGAAACAGCCGGGTGATCGATCACGTCGGCAGGCTTTTCCTTGACCGACACGACTGGCGCGGAAATAGCCGGCACGACAGCCTCCGGCAAATCCTCGTGGCTGTCGATCAGTTGGCCAAGCCGCTCCATCGGTGCGCGCCATTCGAAGGCGTCAAGTTTGCCGGTGACCGGCGACACCGGCGCCCAACGTTCCGAGATGACGCCGTCGGCGACCCATGCCGGATCGCGCGGTGCCCTGACCGCCTTGGACAGCAATTGCCGCACCTTGCCCTGGTCACCCGTCTCGGCTTCCTCGATGTCGGCGAGCAGCAGATAGGCACCTTCGCGGCGATCCATGCGGATCGCGGCCTCGGCCTCGCGCCGCGCCGTGGCGAAATCCTGCGCGTCGAGCGCGGCGCGCGCCACCGTCAGCGAGGATTCGGCATGGTTCTTCTTCATCTCCTGCAGCTTCTTTGCCCGGTTCAGCCGGTCGAGCACCGCGTCGCCCGGCCTGGCATGGGTGTAGAGCCCGGCGATCTCCGGATGCGGCTCGGCACGCCAGGCCGTCTCAAGGATTTTTGAACCCTTGCGCACATCGTTCTGCTTCAACAAAAGGCTTGCCGCGACGACCGCGGCCGGTGCGAAGTCCGGCTGCAATTTGTTGGCCTCGAGCGCAGCGGTCCTCGCGGCATTGGGGTCGCTGTCGATCAGCGCTTGCGCCTTGGCGGTGAGCAACACGGCGCGGCGCCGGTTGGCGGCATCACGCTCGATCTGCCGCGTCGATTTCTGCGCCTCGACCAGCTTCAGCGCGCCGTCCCAGTCGCCGCGCCCGGTCAATTCTTCCAGCGTCGATTCGGCGGCCCAGGCGAGTTGCGGCGCCATCACCGCGGCGCGGCCGGCATAATGCCTGGCGGCGTTGCGGTCGCCGAGGCGCTCGGCTTCGAGATAGAGCCCGCGCAGGCCGAGCAGCCGCATTTCCGGATCGTCGAGCATGCTCTCGAATTTCTCGCGCGCCCCCTCATGATCGCCTTCGAGCAGCGAAGCTTGCGCCTCCAGCAGATGGATCAGCGGCTCCTGGTCGGAGCGGATCAGCTTCGCCGCTTCCTTGGTCTTCTTGCGGGCCAGCGCGCCATCGCCGGCGCCGGCGGCGATCATGCCGGTCGACAGCGCCTGGTAGCCGCGGTCGCGACGGCGCACGCGGAAATAGCGCGAGATGGTATAGGGGCTGTTCCACAGCGACTTGATCAGCCACCAGAAGATCATCACCGCGGCGACCACGGCAACCACCGCCACCGCCGCCACCATCAGCGTGACCTGGTACTGGTAGCCATTGAAGGTGATGAGCATCTCGCCGGGCCGATCGGCCAGCCAGGCGAAGCCGAGGCCGAGCGCGAAGACGACGGCGAGGAAAAACAGGATGCGGATCATCGGATTTTCCTCACGCCTTCATCGCACCGGCAATCAGCGAATCGATCTGCTTTTCGACCTCGAGTCGCGCCTTCAGTTTGCCGGCAAACGCGGCACCGGCCGTTTTCACCGCTGCGGGCAAGGTCTCGTATTCGGTGAGCGCCTTGGCGTAGTCGCCCTGGTTGACCGCGACCTCCATGCGGGCCACCGTCTCGGGGGCGCCTGCGCCTTCGACGGCGCCGATCGGCCTGACCTTGACCAGCGATTCGGCGCTCGTCATCAGGTTCTGCAGGAAGCTCGCATTCTGGTCGACGGGCGTGGCGGCGGCAACCATGGCGCTGGCCGCGGCGTCGGCCTCGGCCGCGATCTCGGTTCGGGTCGAAACCCCCTTCTCGGCATAGGCGCGCAGCGTCGCGATCTCCGGCGCGTCGGGCGAAATCGCCGCGAAGGTCTCGAGTTCGGCGGCGAACGGCGCACCACGGTCGAGTGCCGCCTTCAGCGCCGAGGCGGCGATGGCCAAAGCGATCTTCGGCTGAGAAGCCTGCGCCTCGACCTTGCCGGAAAGCTGCGACACCGACTGTTCCAGCGCGGCGAGCCGGCCTTCCTGAGTCGTCGCCGCCTCGCCGGCCGATTTCACCAGCGCGTCGAGCCCGGCGAGCTTTTCATTGAGCGGCCCGAGATCGACCGGCGCCGTGTTGCCCGCCTTGCCGAGTTCGGCAACCGCCGTCTCGACCTGCTTGACCTTGTCGCCAAGCGCCGCCAGCCCGGCATTGTCACCGGCACCGCCCTGCTCGACCGCCGATTTCAGCGCCGCGACATCGGTCTTGACCTGATCCAGGGCCGTCGACAGGCCGTCGACCTTGGCTGAGGCGTCGCCGTTGCCGCCCGCTTCCTTCAAGCCGGCAATCTCGCTTTTCAGCGTGGCAATCTCGCCATTGACGCCATCGAGCGACACGTTGCCGGCGCCCGACCCGGGCGCGCCGAGCAGGCCGGCGAACTGCAGCCCGCCGGCGCCGGCCAGCGCGATGACGCCGCCGATGATGCCGGCGGCAATGCCGTTGATGCCGCTGCGCTTCGGTGGCGCCACGTACTCGTTCCGGGCCTGGCTCGTCCCCGGCTTCTCTTCGGTTGGCTTGGCCGATGCGTCCTCGAAATTGTAGTCGGAGGTTTTTGGCTGTTCCGGCACTGCCTGCGTGGATCCGGGATAGGCGGCTTCCGGTTCGCCGGACCCCTTCATGGAAGCATCCGCCTTCTGTTCCGTGCCGGACTGCGCCGCGCCGTCGGTGTGCTCCCACGGCTCGAGGTCGGTCTGGTCGGCATGGACGGGCTCTTCCGGTGTCTTCGGCGGTGTCTCCGGCGGTGCCTCCGGCTGCGACGCGTCGACGGCATCCTCCGCTTTCGCCTCGGCCGCGGCCTTCGCCGCATCCTCGTCGACGATGCGCGACACGGCGCCGGGCTCGAGCTCGATCGTCACCGGCTCGCGGCGGCTTTTCGAATGTCGCATCTTCGGCGTCTTGACCATGCTTGGGCTCCGCAAAATTGGCTTGGGATGGTTCAAAGGGTGTCGAGCTAAGGATGCTCTAGCACATCACCAAGCGGTGAAAAGGGGCGGTGTGATGACGCGGGTTCAGCGCCAAGCTCGCAACAGCTCGAGCAACGCCTCCTCCTGCGGTTCCGGCGCGATCTCGATCCTTGACCCGGCGATGCTTTCGCAGGCTGCGGCGATACGTCCCGACAGAGCGAAAAATGTGGTCTTTTCAAAAAGATCACGCAAAGCGGGCCGCCGGATCAGGGTCTCCGTCGCCGCTGCCGCCTTGGCCGAATAGAGCAGAACGGCTTCGACCGGCCGGCCGGACAGGCGCACAAGCAGGTCCGTGTCGGAATAATCCAGCGCAAGCGTGTCGTAGGTCTCGATGGCGCGGACCCTGACGCCAGCTGCCATGAGCCGCTCCTCAAAGGTCGGAAAGCGCACGCGCCCGGTGAGATAGGCGATCGTCCCTGCCGAGTAGCCGGCAACGATCGCGTCGGCCAGTGCGGCAGCATCGCCCGGACCTTCGCCGACCGACAGGAAACCCGCCTTGCGCGCCGCTTCCGCCGTCCTGTTGCCGACGGCATGACAGGGCAACCCGGCGAGCGCCGCGATGAGTTCCTTTGGCGCATGACGCACAGCGTTGGCGCTGGTGACCGCGACGGCCGCCGCATCCATTGCGGCGCCGGCGGCGACCGGCAGCGGCACGGTCTCGGTCAATGGCAGCAGGATCGGCTGAAAACCCATGTCCTCCAGCCGCCGCATCGTGCGCGAGGCGCCCGGTTCCGGCCTCGTTACCAGGACGCGGACCATGTCAGGCCCAGCCGTCGAAGAATGTTTCGCCGGCCTTGGTCCGCACCGTCCTGGCGGCGTCCGCGCCGATCCGCGCAGCGTCTTTCGCCGGTCCGTCCAGCTCGACCTCATGCGAGGTGGTGCCGTCAGGCGAGATGATCAGTCCGGCGAAGGAGAGCGTTTCGCCTGATATCGTCGCATGGCCGGCGATCGGCGTGCGGCAGGAGCCGTCGAGCGCCGCGAGAAAGGCGCGCTCGCAGGCCAGCGCCTGTCCGGTCGGCACATCATGGATGGCCATCAGCATCTTTTCCACGTCACGGTCGCCGATGCGGCTTTCGATGCAGATCGCGCCTTGCCCCGGCGCCGGCCGGAAGATGTCCAGCGGCATCAAATCGGTGACGACGTGTTCGAGCCCGAGCCGTTTCAGCCCGGCATAGGCCAGAATGGTGCCGTCGGCGACGCCCTCGTCCAGCTTGCGAAGCCGCGTCTGCACGTTGCCGCGGAACATCACCACGTCGAGATCAGGCCGCATGCGGCGGATCAGCGCCTGACGCCGGAGCGAGGACGACCCAACCTTCGCGCCTTGCGGCAGGTCGGCAATCCTCTTCGCCGCCTTGCCGACAAAGGCATCGCGCGCGTCCTCGCGCGGCAGGAAGGCGGACAGCTCCAGCCCCTCCGGCAACAGCGTCGGCATGTCCTTCGACGAATGCACGGCGATGTCGATGCGGCGCGCCAAAAGCGCTTCCTCGATCTCTTTGGTGAACAGGCCCTTGCCGCCAGCTTCCGACAGCGGCCGGTCCTGGATGCGGTCGCCGCTGGTCGAAATGACGACCACCTCGAACGCTGCCTCCTGCAGGCCGTGCGCCGCCATCAGCCGCGCCCGCGTTTCATGCGCCTGGGCCAGCGCCAGCGGGCTGCCGCGTGTTCCGATTTTCAAGGTTGTTTGCATGGCGCGCGGTCCGTGATAACCCCCCGGCAAGCGAGGTCTTGCCGGGTTTTCTCCTAACGGGGAACGCCTGGCGATACAATCTTCGAGGACCGTGACGAATTGATCCGCGTTCTGGGCATTGAGACGAGTTGCGACGAGACCGCCGCCAGCGTGGTGGCGCTCGACGGCACGTCCGCGCCCGAAATCCTGTCCAACATCGTGCTCAGCCAGATCGAGGAGCATGCCGCCTTCGGCGGCGTCGTCCCGGAGATCGCCGCGCGTGCCCATGTCGAGGCCCTCGACGGCATCATCGAGGCCGCCCTTGCCGATTCGGGCATGGCGCTCGGCGATATCGATGCGATCGCTGCCACCGCCGGCCCCGGCCTCGTCGGCGGGCTGATCGTCGGTTTGATGACCGCCAAGGCGATTGCCGCAGCCGGGAACAAGCCGCTGATTGCCATCAACCATCTCGAGGGCCATGCGCTGACGGCACGGCTGACCGACGGGCTCGACTTTCCCTATCTGCTGTTGCTGGTTTCCGGCGGCCATACGCAGATCGTCGCCGTGCGCGGCGTCGGCGACTACCAGCGCTGGGCGACGACCATCGACGATGCGCTGGGCGAGGCCTTCGACAAGACCGCCAAGATGCTCGGCCTGCCCTATCCCGGCGGCCCCAATGTCGAGAAGGCGGCGGCGTCAGGCAATGCCGCACGCTTTGCCTTTCCGCGCCCGATGAAAGGCTCGGCGCAGCCCGACTTTTCCTTCTCCGGCCTCAAGACCGCCGTGCGCCAGGCGGCGACGGCCATTGCACCGCTGAGCGATGAGGATGTCGCCGACATCTGCGCCTCGTTCCAGGCAGCGGTGGCGGACGCACTGGGCGATCGTGTTGGTCGGGCACTGAACCGGTTCCGGCAGGAATTCCCGGGCAAGGCGGACCCGGCGCTGGTCGTTGCCGGCGGCGTCGCCGCCAACCGCACGATCAAGGCGACGCTGGAGGCCCTATGCGTACAAGCCGGCTTCACCTTTGTCGCGCCGCCGCTGAAGCTTTGCACGGATAATGCGGCAATGATCGCCTGGGCCGGCATCGAACGGCTGCGCGCCGGCATGGCTGAGGAAAACGCCGCCGATTTCGTGCCACGCTCGCGCTGGCCGCTGGACAGCATCTCGGCGCCGATGGTCGGCTCGGGCCGGCGCGGGGCAAAGGCATGATCGAGGGGGGGCATGACCGGCGGCGAGGATAGGGCGCCAAGCGGCTGGCGCGTTGCCGTGCTCGGCGGCGGTGCCTGGGGTACCGCGCTGGCGCTGGCAATGCTGCGCGCCGGCCATTTCGTCCGCCTTTATGCGCGCGACCCGGAGACCGTCGCCGCGATCGACCATGGCGAAAATCCGCGCTATCTGCCGGGTATTGCGATCGAGCCCGGCATCGTGGCGACCAGCGACATCAGGGCCGCGCTCGACGGCGCCGACTGCGTGCTGGCGGTGGCCCCGGCTCAGGCGCTGCGCAGCATGCTCGCTGCCGCAAAGGACCATGTGCCGAAGAGCATCCCGTTGGTTCTCTGCGCCAAGGGCATCGAACGCGACACCGGTGCGCTGCTGTCGACGATCGTCGAGAACATCCTTCCTGAGAATCCGGTTGCCGCTCTTTCCGGCCCGAGTTTTGCCACTGACGTCGCGCGTGGACTGCCAACGGCCGTGGTGGTCGCGGCCCGCGACGCTGATTTGGCCGCCGACCTTGCCGCCCGCTTTTCGGCCGAGAACCTGCGCTGCTATTCGAGCGACGACCTTGTCGGCGTCGAGATCGGCGGCGCACTGAAGAATGTCTTTGCCATTGCCGCCGGCGCTGTCACCGGCGCCAAACTGGGCGCCAGCGCCCAGGCCGCCATGGTGACGCGCGGCTTCGTCGAACTGCGCCGCATCGGTGCCGCCTTCGGCGCCAGGCCGGAGACGCTGATGGGACTATCCGGCCTCGGCGACCTCTTGCTGACCTGCTCATCGGCGCAGTCGCGCAATTTCGCCTATGGGCTGGCGCTCGGCCAAGGCAAGCCGCTTGCCGGCCTGCCGCTGGCCGAGGGCGTGCCGACAGCGGCGATTGCCGCCCGCATCGCCATCGAGCGCCAGATCGATGCGCCGATCATCACCGCCATCGCCGCCATACTGGAAGGCACGGTTACAGTCCGACAGGCTGTGTCGGCGCTGATGACGCGGCCGCTGAAGACCGAAACCGACTTATAAGTCTCGAACAAACCGGAGCTGAAAAAGATGCTGTTTGCGTTGATTTGCAAGGACAAGCCGGGCAGCCTGCAGGTGCGCCTCGATACGCGGCCCGAACATATCGCCTTCCTGGAAGGGCTGAACGGCGACAAGAAGCTCGCCTTCGCCGGCCCGTTCCTCGATGCCGACGGCAAGCCGAACGGCAGCCTCGTCGTCGTCGAAGCCACGGATCTGGCCGGCGCCGAGAAGCTGTCGGCGGCGGACCCCTATGCCAAGGCCGGCCTGTTCGAGAGCGTCGAAATCCACCAGTGGAACTGGACCTTCAACAAGCCGGCGGCTAGTTGATTGCAGGCCGAACGGAGGAGCAAAAGCATGAACTACTGGCTGTTCAAATCCGAGCCCTCGGTGTTCTCCTTCGAGGCGCTGAAGGCCAAGGGCAAGGCCGGCACGCAGTGGGACGGCGTGCGCAACTACGCGGCGCGCAACAACATGAAGGCGATGCAGATCGGCGATCTCGGCTTCTTCTACCATTCCAATGAGGGGCTCAACATCGTTGGCATCGCCGAGGTCTGCGCCTTGGCACATCCGGACAGCACCACCGACGATCCGCGTTGGGAATGCGTCGACATCCGCGCCGTCAGGGACGTGCCGAACCCGCCGACGCTGGAAGAGGTCAAGGCCAATCCCAAGCTCGCCGAAATGGCGCTGGTCCGGCTCGGGCGGCTTTCCGTGCAGCCGGTGACGCCGGCCGAATGGAAAGAGGTCTGCCGCATGGGCGGGCTGACGCCCGCTCCGTGACGATACTCACGCCGAACAGCGCCACAAGATTCATCCTCGACAATACGGCGCTGATGGCGCCGCCGCATGTGCCCGAAGTCTTGTTGCATCTGGCCGACGAAGCGCATGATCTGTGGCTACGCACCGAGGACGAGCTTGCCGCGATCGGCCTGCCGCCACCCTTCTGGGCCTTCGCCTGGGCCGGCGGCCAGGGTCTCGCCCGCTACGTGCTTGACCATCCGGCCACGGTACGCGGCAAGCGCGTGCTCGATTTCGCCTCCGGCTCCGGCCTTGTCGCTATCGCGGCTGCGAAGGCCGGCGCGACCGAGGTGATCGCCGCCGACGTCGACCCGTTCTGCGCGACGGCGATTGCCCTCAATACAGAAGCCAATCAGGTCGAGGTGGAATTCTTCGGCACGGACTGCATCGGCACTGATGAAGGCTGGGATGTGGTTGTTGCCGGCGACGTCTTCTACGACAAGCCCTTCGCCGACAGGCTGATGCCATGGTTCGCGGCGCTGAAGGCGCGCGGCGCGGAAATCCTGATCGGTGATCCCGGCCGCTCCTATCTGCCGAAGGCGGGACTGGAGCCGCTCGGCGTCTACGAAGTGCCGGTGACGCGCGCGCTGGAGGATGCCGAGGTCAAGCGCACGACCGTCTGGCGCCTTGCTTGACGCCGCCGCCGAACAGGCGTTCCATCGCGCATCAAAGAATATGCATGTCGTTGTCCCGAAGCAGCTGCGCACTTTTGGGCGACCTGCATACGGAGGGGGAACCATGGATTTTTCGGCAGTGAACTGGCTGGCGGTGATCGTCGCCGCCGTGGTGGCGTGGCTGTTCGGCGCGGCCTGGTACATGGGCTTGAGCAAGCCGTGGCTGAAGGCTGCCAAGCTCGACCCGGCGACGATGAATCGCTCGCTGCTGCCCTTCATCATCTCCTTCATCGCCGAACTGATCATGGCTCTGGTCATGGCACTGGTCGTCGGCGCGATGACCGGCGGCGAACCGACCCTGGTCGCTGGGCTGGTCTTCGGCTTCGTCCTGTGGCTGGGCTTCGTCGCAACGACGCTGTCGGTCAACCACCGCTATGAAGGATTTGGCTGGGACCTGACCCTCATCGACACCGGTCACTGGCTCGGCGTGCTGCTTCTCATCGGCGCGGTGATCGGCTGGTTCGGTGCGCCGGTCGTTGCCGGCTGAGTGCACCCCGCCGACCGCATGGCGGCTAAAGCTCGTCCCAACTCCGGCGTGTCGGGTCCGGCTGCGGCTTGTGGACCTCGTTCAGGATCCAGTCCTTGAAGGCCACGATCCTGGCGTCATTCGCGGATCCGACCGGATAGACCAGGAAGTAGGCGAATTCGGGCGCGACCTTGATGCCCAGTGCGAACGGCCGCACCAGCCGGCCTTCCGACAGATCATTGGCCACCATGGCGAAATCGGCGAGCGCCACCGCATTGCCGTCGAGCGCTGCCTGCACCGCATCCGATGAGCTGCCGAAAACGATGGTCCGGCTGTCGTCGAAATCATCGACGCCCGCCGCCGCCATCCACATGCGCCAGTTCGGCCAGGTGACGCCCTGGCGCGACCATACGATATGGGCGAGCGTGTGCTGGAACAGGTCGCGCGGCTCCTTGAGCGGCGGCCCGGAGCGCAGCAGGGCCGGGCTGCAGACCGGAGTGATGATGTTGTCGAACAGGCGGTCGGCGCATAGCCCCGGATATTTGCCGGTGCCGAAGCGGATGCCGATATCGACGTCGTCGCGGTCGAAGTCGCGCACTTCATAGGAGATGTCGAAGCGCAGCTCGATGCCAGGCCGCTGCCGGCGAAAATCATCGACGCGCCGCATCAGCCATTTCGTCGCGAATTGCGCGTCCAGCGTAATCTTCAGCAGCGCCGTTCCGCGCGCCGTCTTCTGCGCCCGCGAAACCGCCCGGCCCAGCAGGTCGAGCGCGTCGGTCGCGGCGTCGGAAAGCACCGTACCTGCTTCCGTCAGCCGGATGGTGCGGCTGGTGCGCGTGAACAGGACCAGTCCGAGCTGGTCCTCGATCTCCTTTATCTGATGGCTGACCGCGGCCGGCGTCAGCCCGAGCTCATCGGCGGCGCGGGTGAAATTGAGGTGCCTTGCCGCCGCCTCCAGCGTTCTCAAGGCACGAGTTCCCGGCAGCAGGCGGGCCATCAGGGCGAGACCTGGTCAAATGGGATTATGGCGCTTCGATCCTCAAAGAAAACTTGATGATGAGACAAGAACTACTCGTTTCCCCCCTAGATTTCAATCCGGCATGATGTGACCACCGAAACACCATCAAACCGGATTTGACATTCCGAGAATGGATCACACCATGTCACACATCGCCTTGAGATCACCAGCCGCCCGGCCGACCTGGCTCGGTGCCACGCTTGACTGGTTCCGCCATGCCAGGATTGCCATACGCCTCGCCCACCAGGAAATCGCCCACCAGGATGTCGAGGATCTCTCCGATCGCCAGCTGCGCGACATCGGCGCCGAACGCAAGGACGTCGCCCGCGCCATGGACCGCGAACTCGGCCGCCTCGGCCTGCTCGACACAGGCTGGCAGCCGCCACGCCGTCCGAACCATTGATACGCTCGAAGGGCTGTTGAGATTCAGGTCGGGCCGAGTCGGAGTCGAAGACGGACGCGAAGCGGCCAAACAAGATGGCTTCCGAGAACCGGAGCGGAGCGTACTAAAGTACCTGAGCACCGGAAGCGCGGGAAACCATCGTTTGCAGGCCGGCTGAATATCAATGGCCCTTAACGAACCACCCTCACCACCGTCCTATCCGACAGCAGCGGCAAAAGTCGCGCCATGGTTTGCGCCGTCACCGCCACGCAGCCTTGCGTCGGCGTGAAGCCGGGCCGTGCCAGATGGAAGAAGATGGCGCTGCCGCGCCCGCGGCGGCGTGGGGCAATGTTCCAGTCGAGCACCAGACAGGCATCATAGAGCCTATCGGAACGCCGCATCCGCTCGTGGCTGGCGCCATAGGGGATTTTCACCGGGCGATTGTAGTTGCGGTCGTCCGGCACCTCGCACCAGCCGAGATCGGGGCCGATCGGCGTCATCGCCAGCCGCGTCCTGCGGCCATTGGAAAACTGATCCCCACGAAAATACCCCGACAGGATCCGCATCGCTGCGAGCGGCGTGGCGCCATCGCCTTCGCGCTTGTTGGCCGAAATGCCGCCGCGCCCCAGGGCGCAGGCAAACACCAGGCGGCCGGCCTGCAAAAACCCCTGGCTGGGGTTGCCTGGCCTGGCGCGCACGCTGAGCACGCGCAACCCTTTTGGCAAAAATGCGCCGGCTGCATTGCATGGACGTTTTTTCTTGTATGATCGTGTCACGGAACAAATCACTGTGATCGGCTGTTCTGTCGGTCAGCTTCAGCATAAACGGGGGGCGGTCAACTGAATTTTCTTTTCAAAACAACGGATTGATCCATGACCTCACGCACAATTCTGATCGTTGACGACGATGACGACCTGCGCGGCACGCTCGTCGAGCAACTGGCCCTCTACGAGGAATTCGACGTCCAGCAGGAAGCAACGGCCGCAAAAGGCGTCGCTGCGGCCCGCGGCGGCCTTGTCGACCTGCTCATTATGGATGTCGGCCTGCCCGACATGGACGGCCGCGAGGCCGTGAAAATCCTGCGCAAGGGCGGCTACAAGGCGCCCATCATCATGCTGACCGGGCATGATACCGATTCCGACACGATTCTTGGACTCGAGGCTGGCGCCAACGACTATGTGACCAAGCCGTTCCGCTTCGCGGTGCTGCTTGCCCGCGTCCGTGCCCAGCTGCGCCAGCACGAGCAGAGCGAGGACGCCACCTTCTCGGTCGGCCCCTACACTTTCAAGCCGAGCCAGAAGCTCCTGATCGACCAGCGCGGCGCCAAGGTGCGGCTGACCGAAAAGGAGGCCTCGATCATCAAATATCTCTACCGCGCCGACCAGAAGGTGGTAACGCGCGACGTGCTGCTGGAAGAGGTCTGGGGCTACAATTCCGGCGTCACCACGCACACGCTGGAAACCCATGTCTACCGTCTGCGTCAGAAGATCGAGCGCGATCCTTCCAATGCCGAAATTCTTGTGACAGAAAGCGGCGGCTACAAGCTGGTTCCTTAAACTTTTCATGATCCAATGAGCGGTCGGGCGGGGCCGCTTTCGGGTGCGATCCTGATACTGGAGGGTGGTAGGATCGACTCCGAAACGCATCGGCCAAAGATCGGAATCGATTTTTGGAAAGCATGGTGCGTAGATTCAGGATGTTAGAGCATCCTTTGCGCATCCAATGGGATGCGGCGCTCTAAGGGAGGGATTGGACTGACCGCTCGGGGACATAGCTAGATGGCGCTGGATGACGACATCCGCATCCTGTCCGCCGTGAGGCTCTTCGAGGGCTTCACGCAGGAACAGCTGCGCCTGCTCGCCTTCGGCGCCGAAACCACTCTGCTGCAGGCGAACCACAAGCTCTACCGCGAGGACGACGTGGCCGATTCGGCCTACATCGTCGTCAGCGGCCGCATCGTGCTCTATCGCGAGCAGAATGGCGACCGCATCCCCATCAACACGGTCGGTCCGGGCACCATCTTGAGCGAGCTGGCGCTGATTGCCGACACCAACCGGTTGACCAGCGCCTCCGCCGAGATCGATTCGGAGGTGCTGCGCTTGAGCCGCAAGATGTTCCGCCGCATCCTGGAAGAATATCCCGAGATCGCGGTGAACCTGCACCAGCGCATCCTGGAGGATTTTCAGGCGTTGATCCGTCGCATCGAGGAGCTGGCGCCGCGCTTTACGGGGTAGGTTCGACTACGCGCCGACCACGCCTACTCTAAATCAAATCGCGCAATGACCGGCACATGGTCCGACGGCCGTTCCCAGCCGCGCGCCGGGCGCAGAATTTCATAGCCGGCAAAATTCGTGACCAGGTTCGGCGACGACCAGACATGGTCGAGCCGGCGGCCGCGGTCCGAGGCCTCCCAGTCCTGCGCGCGATAGCTCCACCAAGTGTAGAGTTTCTGTTCCTGCGGCACGTTGAGCCGCATCAAGTCGACCCAGTTGCCGGCGCGCCGCATCGCCTCGAAGCTTTCCGTCTCGACCGGCGTGTGGCTGACGACTTTGAGCAACTGCTTGTGCGACCAGACATCGTGCTCGAGCGGCGCGATATTGAGGTCGCCGACCAGGATCGAGCCGGACACCTCGTCGTGCTCGGCGCGGATGGCGTTCATCTCGGCGACAAAATCGAGCTTGTGCCTGAACTTGCGGTTGATCTCCGGGTCGGGTTCGTCACCGCCGGCAGGCACATAGAAATTGTGCAGCAGGATCGCCTTGCCGCCGGCCCGCACCGTGACCGACAGATGCCGGCTGTCATCGATCTCGCAGAAGCGCCGCTTCTCGACCACTTCGATCGGCCGCCGCGCCACCGTCGCGACGCCGTGGTAGCCCTTCTGGCCGTGGAAAGCGATGTGCTCGTAGCCAAGCTTGCGGAAGGCCTTCTCGGGAAACAACTCGTCGGGAACTTTCGTCTCCTGCAGGCAGAGCACGTCGGGGGCCTGCTCAATAAGCAGGCGCTCGACGATCGGCATGCGCAAGCGAACGGAGTTGATGTTCCAGGTGGCGACGGAAAAGGGCATGCGACAGGGTCCGGCAAAAGATCACCGATCTACTGCCAGTCGCACGCCGCAAAAACAAGCTGGGTGATAATCGGCAAGGTCGGCGCTGCCCCTCATTGCCCTGCCGGGCATTTCTCCCCGTAAACGGGGAGAAAGAAAGCTGGCCGCGGCCTTGCGCTCATTCTGCAACGCTGGCGATTGGCGAAACCTTCGATGGCAGCGTCCTTCTCCCGTTTACGGGGAGAAGGTGGCGGCAGCCAGATGAGGGGCAGCGCAAACGCCGGAAGGTTCCGCACGACAGCGGACCTTAGCGCGTCTTGGTGTTCAGCTCGCGGTTGGCCGTGTAATCGATGGCGAAGGTGTCGGGGGCGAAGCTGACGCCTTCCTTGACGTTGAAGATCATCACCGTCGTGTCCTTGCCCTGCGCGTCGGTGATGGTCCACTGGCGCAGTTCGTAGGATTTCGGATCGAACATCATGGTGATCCTCGCATTGCCGAACACCGATTTGTCGGAGAGCTGGATCGTGGTGAGGTCGTCCTCTTCCTTGACGCTTTTGACGCGGTTGCCGGAGAGGTCGATCCTGTCGTCGAGCAACAGCTTCAGCGGCGTCTTCGACAGCGGATAGAGGTCTGACGTCTTCAGCTTCTTGTTGAGGATGACCACCGATTTGCCGTCGGAAATCACCCGGAAATTCGACGATCCGTCATAGTTGAAGCGGATCTTGCCTGGACGTTCCAGGAAGAACTTGCCGCCGGTCTGCTCGCCCTTCGGCCCGAACTGCACGAATTCGCCGGACATCGATTTGACGGACGAAAAATGGTCGGCGATCTTCTGCGCCGCCGGCGGAACAGCCGCTTGCGCCGACGCCAGCAGCTGGAAACCGGGCACGACGTTTATGGCCGCGGCACCCGCAATGACCATGCCAAGGCCAAGCACCTGACGGCGGGTTGGGGCAAAATCGCTGTTGGCGAAAATCAAGTTTTTCATGCCGGTCACTTTCGTCTGTTGCGTATGGTGTAGCAGTCCGTGGACCCCCAGTTAGGCTTAAGTTTGGCGGGTCGGACAGCGCTCAGTCGCTTCAACGCGCCAGAAGGTTCAAAGGTTGCCGGACGGCGCTTCGCAGCGCCCTGCCGGGCGCATCAGAACTTGTCGTCCTCCGTCGGCACCAGGATCTCGCGCTTGCCGGCGTGGTTGGCCGGACCGACAATGCCCTCCTTCTCCATCTTCTCGATGATCGAGGCGGCGCGGTTGTAGCCGATGCCGAGCCGGCGCTGGATGTAGCTGGTCGAGGCCTTGCCGTCGCGCAGCACCACGGCCACCGCCTGGTCGTAGGGATCGTCGGAATCCTCGAAATTGCCGCCACCGCCGCCACTGGACCCGCCCTTGCCGGACGGCTCGTCGTCGTCGTCCTCGCCATCGTCCTCGGTGATGGCGTCGAGATATTCAGGCACGCCCTGCAGCTTCAGATGGGCGACGATCCTCTCGACCTCGTCGTCCGAGACGAAGGGCCCGTGCACGCGCTGGATGCGGCCGCCGCCGGCCATGTAGAGCATGTCGCCCATGCCGAGCAGCTGCTCGGCGCCCTGCTCGCCCAGAATGGTGCGGCTGTCGATCTTCGACGTCACCTGGAAGGAGATGCGGGTCGGGAAGTTGGCCTTGATCGTGCCGGTGATGACGTCGACAGATGGGCGCTGCGTGGCCATGATGACATGGATGCCGGCGGCACGCGCCATCTGCGCCAGGCGCTGCACGGCGCCTTCGATGTCCTTGCCGGCGACCATCATCAGGTCGGCCATCTCGTCGATGATGACGACGATGTAGGGCATCGGCTCGAGATCGAGGTTCTCGGTCTCGTAGATCGCCTCGCCGGTCTGGCGGTCGAAGCCGGTCTGCACGGTGCGCGAGATTTTCTCGCCCTTTTTCTCCGCCTGTTGGACGCGTGCGTTGAAACCGTCGATGTTGCGCACGCCAACCTTCGACATCTTGCGGTACCGGTCCTCCATCTCGCGCACGGTCCATTTCAGCGCCACTACCGCCTTCTTCGGATCGGTGACGACCGGCGTCAAAAGATGCGGGATGCCATCATAGACCGAAAGTTCCAGCATCTTGGGGTCGATCATGATCAACCGGCAGTCCTGCGGCGTCAGCCGGTAGAGCAGCGACAGGATCATGGTGTTGATGGCGACCGACTTGCCGGAGCCGGTGGTGCCGGCGACCAGCACGTGCGGCATCTTGGCGATGTCGACGATGACCGCCTCGCCATTGATGGTCTTGCCGAGCGCCAGCGCCAGCTTCGCCTTGGTGGTCTCGAAATCGCGACTGGCCATGATTTCGCGCAGATAGACCGTCTCGCGCTTGGCGTTCGGCAGTTCGATGCCGATGGCGTTGCGGCCGGGCACGACGGCGACGCGGCAGGCAATCGCGCTCATCGAGCGGGCGATGTCGTCGGACAGGCCGATGACGCGCGAGGATTTGATACCGGGCGCGGGTTCAAGCTCGTAGAGCGTGACGACCGGGCCGGGACGGACATGGATGATCTCGCCCTTGACGCCGAAATCCTCCAGCACGCCCTCGAGCAGGCGAGCATTCTGCTCCAGCGCGTCCTTCGACAGGCTCGCGTCGCGCACGACGTTCTTCGGTTCGGACAGGAAATGCAGTGACGGCATTTCGAACGTTTCCGAGCCGATCAGCGAGGTCTGCGCCTCGCGCTGGACACGGGCGCCGGGAGCCGGACGCGGCGCCGGTGCCTCGACGCGGGTCGCCGCGTCGGAGCGGAAGTTCTGCACCTTGGCGGTCGGCGCGGCGCGGCGCTGGACCGGCTCGTCGGCGGCGAAGTCCATATCGGCATCGTCGTCATTGTCGAAGACGTCGTCATCGTCCGGGTCGACGGAAACGCTGCGGTCGTTGACCATGGCGGCGAAGAATTCCGGCTCGACGCGGGCGCGGCCGCCCGGGCTCATCCGCGCCTCGGCATATTCAGCCGATTCGACGCGTTCGGCGGCACGGCGCCAGGCAGTGGAGCGCTGCTCCATCTCCGGCTCGAACTCGTCCCGCTCCTGCTGGCGGCGCACGGCGCGGCGATGCATCCACGCGCGCAGCGACAGCCACCAATGGGTGATGGCGCCGAGCGCCAATATGCCTTCGTCGCCCTCATCCTCGTCATTGTCGAAGAGCAGGTCGTCCTCTCGCGGATCGGGCGCGGCAGCCGGCTCGAGCACGGCGAAGCCGTTCTTGCGTGCGATCAGCGCCGAGCCATAGGCGAACAGCCACAGCGCCGGCGCGGCAAGCAGCACGGCGAGCACACTGGCGAAGAGACCGGTCGGATAGCCGCCGATGACCAGGCCGGGGATCTTCAGCACCATGTCGCCGAACACGCCGCCGAGCCCGGTCGGCAGCGGCCAGGTCTTGGGCGGCGTCACGCAGCCGACGATCGCCGCCGCGAGCAGCGCGAAGCCGAACCAGGTGAGCCCCCGCTTCGGTAGCCTGTCGACGCCGCGCGCGGAAAACAGCAGGTAGCCCCAGATCACCGCCGGCACCAGGGCAGCAACGGCGGCAAGACCGAAGAACTGCATGGCAAGGTCGGAAAAGACCGCGCCCGTATAGCCCATGGCGTTGGTGACGATGTTGGCCGTGGCGTGGGAAAAACTCGGATCGGCGACGTTCCAGGTGGCGAGGCTGGCGATGCCGAAGGCAACGAACACGAACAGGGCGACGCCGACCAGCCGGCCGACCTGGCGCCGTGCGAATGCCTGGATGCCGTGCCCCGTATCGGTCAGCGCGAGCGGTGCTGAAGCCCCTGAACGCATGCCTCGTTCCCCGTCTGTCATGGACTGGCCGGGCGCAACACGCACTCCGGCAGATTCGGATGCCAGACTATCTGTGGGAAGGTTAAGGCCGCATTAACTATAAGAAGTTGAGACGGCCAAAACCCGATACCATGAGTTGCGGACGCCTGCCGACGCCCGCTTTTCCGAGCCGGACGGGTCGACGCAAAAAAGCCTCGCGAGCCGGAGCCAGCGAGGCCTTTCTTGAGGAGGGCGAAAGTGGGATTTGGCCCTCCGCTGATCCGGGGGTGGGATCGAGGCGCAAGCTAGCCGACAAACGATGCGCCTGTGGAATCACTCTAAATCACATTCGCTTGATGCTTGGCGGGCCGGATCCCTACCAACAAAAATGGCGGACCCATCGCTTGCTCGGAAAGATCAGGTTCGCGTGGGCCTGATCCATGTCATCTCAGTTGGCGCCGCCGAGCGCCTGCAAATTGGCGCAGAATTCGGCATACGGCTTGCTCATCGCCGCATCCTGGCATTCCTTCATCATCGCTTCCTGCTTGTCCTTGGTCATCGAGTCCCAGGCCGCCTTGAACTCGGCCTTTGGCTTCATGGTCTTCATGCTGCTGTCGGTGAAGAACGGCGCCATGTTGTCCGGTGAGTCGAGAGCGCCGGCGAACGACACACCACTGACCATGGAAAGAGCAAGCGCTCCAAGGCAGATATTCCTGATATTCATGAGATGGTTTCCTTCCCTGTAGTTCGCGGGCGCCCAAGCGACGATCGCCACCCCAGTTCGGAACCGGCATGCCGGATGTTTCAGGCCGGAAGCCCGAAGACGCGCCCGATCAACTGATAGTGATCGGGCCGCCGGGATGGCCGCGCACGCACTTCCGGACAAAAAAGAGGCCCGGAACAGGTCCGGGCCTCAATGCGTGAGCCCTTTTCGGGAGCGTCACGACGGGATGGGAGGATGCGGGGCGGCGCAGGCCGCCCGGCACTGGCGAGGCTTACGAGTGATAGGCCGCTTCGCCATGCGAGGTGAGATCGAGGCCTTCGCGCTCTGCGTCGGCCGACGGACGCAGACCGACGATCAAGTCGACGATCTTGTAGAGGATGGCGCTGCCGATGCCCGACCAGAGCACGGTCACCAGCACGCCTTTGCCCTGCGCCAGCAACTGGGTGGCCGTGCCGGCATAGCCGGCGGCGAAATCGGCCGTCGAATAGTCGACGATACCGGCACCGCCGAGGGCAGGGTTGACCAGGATGCCGGTGCCGAGCGCGCCGATGATGCCGCCGACGCAGTGGACGCCGAAGACATCGAGGCTGTCGTCATAGTCGAACGTGTTCTTCACCACCGAGACGAAGAAGTAGCAGACGAAGGTGGCGACGATGCCGAGCACGATGGCACCCATCGGCCCGGCAAAGCCGGCAGCCGGCGTGACGGCGACGAGGCCGGTCACCGCGCCGGAAGCTATGCCCAGCATGGACGCTTTGCCGCGCAGCAGCGATTCAAGCACGGTCCAGGTCACAGCCGCCGCCGCCGTGGCGACGAAGGTGTTGATCATGGCGAGCACCGCGTAGGCGTTCGCCTCGAGGTTCGAACCGGCGTTGAAGCCGAACCAGCCGACCCACAGCAGCGAAGCACCAACCATGGTCAGCGTCATCGAGTGCGGCGCCATGATGTCCTTCTTGTAGCCGATGCGCTTGCCGATCATCAGCGCGCCGACGAGGCCGGCGATGCCCGCATTGATGTGAACGACCGTGCCGCCGGCGAAGTCGATGGCGCCGAAGCTGAAGATCAGCCCGGACGGATCGGAATAGGCGCTCGGACCACCCCAGAACCAGACCATGTGCGCGATCGGGAAGTAGACGAACGTCACCCAGAGGATGACGAAAAGGATCACGGCCGAGAATTTGACGCGTTCGGCGAAGGCGCCGACGATCAGCGCGGGCGTGATGCAGGCGAAGGTCATCTGGAAGACGACGAACACCAGCTCAGGAATGGCGACGCCCTTGGTGAAGGTTTCCGAGAGCGTCGATACGCTGACACCGGAGAGAAACGCTTTGGACAGGCCGCCGATGAAGGCGTTGCCTGCGGTGAAGGCGAGGCTGTAGCCGTAGAAGACCCAGATGATCATGACCACGCTGGTGATGGTGAAGACCTGCATCAGCACCGACAGCATGTTCTTGGTGCGAACCAGGCCGCCGTAGAAAAGGGCAAGGCCGGGAATGGTCATCAACAGCACCAGCACGGTGGAAATCATCATCCAGGTGGTGTCGCCCTTGTCGACGGTGAAAGCGGGGGCTGCCGGCGCGGCCGCGGCGACGGCGGGGGCCGCTTCCTGCGCCAGCGCGGCGACGGTGCCCAATGCTCCGAGCGCGAACGAGCCCAGCAGCGCGGAGCGCGCCGCTGACTTCAAGGTGGAAGGTATGTTCATTGAACTCTCCATTGGAATGCGTGCTCGCTGCTCAAAGCGCGTCTGTGTCTGTTTCGCCGGTGCGGATGCGCACGGCCTGGTCGATGCCGAAAACGAAGATCTTGCCGTCACCGATCTGGCCGGTCTTGGCCGCCGCCGTGATGGCTTCGACAGCCTTGTCGACCATGTCGAGAGCGACCGCGACTTCGATCTTGATCTTCGGCAGGAAGCTGACCGCGTATTCCGCGCCGCGATAGATTTCCGTATGTCCCTTTTGACGCCCGTAGCCTTTGACTTCGGTGACGGTCAGGCCCTGGATGCCGACTGCGGTGAGCGCCTCGCGCACCTCGTCGAGCTTGAACGGCTTGATGATAGCCATCACGATTTTCATAAGGTTTCACCCTTTGCTGTTGCGGGTCCCCCGCGTTTGCACGACTTCGCCGATCCCAATGAGAGCCGGAGAGTGCCCGCTAGGATTCAAGCTCCGTGCCAATTGCCGAAGCAGCCAGTTAACCTGTTGTAAACAAAGAGATTGGAGGCCGCCGGACGGCGGGCTGTGCACAGTCACGGCATTGTCACTGATTAAAAAATAGGCAATTTTTCGAAAATGCCTATTCGACAGGCCGAAGCGGCATACGACCGCTTCCTGTCCTGCTCAACGCTTGAGCCGGATCAGCCCTTCCTGGGCAACCGAGGCGATCAGCGTGCCGTCGCGGGCAAACAGCGAGCCGCGCGTAAAGCCGCGCGAGCCTTGAGTCGACGGACTGTCCTGCGTGTAGAGGATCCAGTCGTCGAGCGGATGGCTGCGGTGGAACCACATGGCGTGGTCGAGGCTGGCCGCCTGGATGTCGCGGTCGAAGATGGCGCGGCCATGCGCGAAGGTCGAGGTATCGAGCAGCGTCATGTCGGAGAGATAGGCGAGCACCGCCGCCTGCGTGGCGCGGTCGGCCGGCACCGGCCCGGTGGTGCGAATCCAGATGTTCTGCTCCGGCTCCAGCTTTTCCCGGCTCGTATAGTGCTTCAGCATCACCGGCTTCATCTCGATCGGCCGGTCGCGGTCCCAATAGCGTTTGATGCCTTCCGGAACCGCCTCGCCGAACTTGCCGAGCAATTCGCGCTGCGACAGCAGGCTGTCTGGCGCCGGCACGTCCTGTGGCATCGGCACCTGGTGCTCGAGGCCGACCTCGTCCTGCTGGAACGAGGCTTCCAGCGAGAAAATCGCCTGGCCGTGCTGGATTGCGACCACGCGGCGCGTGGTGAAGGAGCCGCCGTCACGGATGCGGTCGACCTCGTAGACGATCGGCACCGTGGTGTCGCCCGGCCGCATGAAATAGCCGTGCAGCGAATGCACATGGCGCTCGGGCTCGACCGTGCGCTGGGCGGCGACCAGCGCCTGGGCGATGGTCTGGCCGCCGAAGACGCGCTGCCAGTCGAGCTTGGGGCTGCGACCACGGTACAGGTTGTGTTCCAGCTGCTCGAGGTCGAGAATGCCGAGAAGCTCGTCCATGGCCGCTGTCATGTTTCGCGCTCCATCCGCGGAAGTGTTATGGCGGTTTCCGACAGGAATGACGGGCAGTCAAGGCCGAATGGCCGGACATGGCCGGCAAGGGCCAGGGCCACGAAAGGAATTTGTCATGGTTGACCGCAAGGCGGATGCGAAAACCCGGGCCTCGCTCGACGTGCTGGTCGCCGGCGCCGGCTATGTCGGCCTGGCCAGCGCCGTGGCGCTGAAACAGGCACGTCCCAGCCTCGCCGTCGCCGTGGTCGACGCCGCGCCCGCCGGCGTCTGGCAAAGAGACGGCCGCGCCTCGGCGATCGCGGCGGCCGCCTGCCGCATGCTGGAACAGCTTCAGGTCTGGAAGGAAATCGCGCCGGAGGCGCAGGCGATCACCGACATGATCATCACCGATTCGCGCGCATCCGATCCGGTGCGTCCGGTGTTTCTCACCTTCGACGGCGAGGTGGCGCCCGGCGAGCCTTTCGCGCATATGGTCGCCAACAAGGATTTGAACGGCGCCTTGCGCCGGCGCGCCGAAAAACTCGGCATCGACGTCATCGAGGGTCTCGCCGTCAGCGCCTTCGACACCGACGGCGCCGGCATCACCGTGCATCTGGCCGATGGCGCGACACTGAAGGCGCGCCTACTGGTCGCCGCCGACGGCGTCAATTCGAAGCTGCGCGACATGGCCGGCATCAAGACGGTGACATGGGAGTATGGCCAGTCCGGCATCGTCTGCACCGTCGCGCATGAGCGCCCGCACAATGGCCGCGCCGAGGAACATTTCCTGCCCGCCGGCCCCTTCGCCACATTGCCGCTCAAGCCGGACGGCAGCGGCACCAACCGCTCGTCGATCGTCTGGGTCGAACGCTCGGAGGATGCGCAAAAACTGGTCGACGGCGACGACCTCGTCTTCGAGCACGAGCTCGAACAGCGTTTCGGCCTCAAGCTCGGCGCGATCCACGTCGCCGACAAGCCGCGCGCCTGGCCGCTTGGCCTGACGCTCGCCCGCGCCTTCGTCGCGCCGCGCATCGCTTTAGCCGGCGATGCCGCCCACGGCATCCACCCGATCGCCGGCCAGGGCCTCAACCTCGGCTTCAAGGATGTGGCCGCGCTTGCCGAAGTGGTGGTCGAGGCCGACCGCCTCGGACAGGACATCGGCGCACTCGACGTGCTCGAACGCTACCAGCAGTGGCGGCGCTTCGACACCGTGCAGATGGGCATCACCACCGATGTGCTGAATCGGCTGTTTTCGAACGACATCGGCCCGCTGCGCACTGTCCGCGACATCGGCCTCGGCCTCGTCGAACGCATGCCCAAGCTGAAGGACTTCTTCATCCGCCAGGCATCGGGGCTTTCAGGCGACACGCCACGCTTGTTGAAAGGCGAGGCGATCTGAGCGTCGCTCAGTTGACCTCGAAGCCGAGCTTCTGCCGCAGGCGCAGAATGCGCTGGTCGGCTATCTCCAGTTTTTTCTCGCCGCCCTGGGCGGCGCGGTTCACCATCTGCAGCAGATCGTTTCGCTCGGCCACGTCGAGACGTTCGCGCAGGAACGGCGCCAGCTTGTCGATGACGATCGTGGTGTCGTCGATCTGTGCCGCCGCCCATTTGGCATAGACCACGGCCTCATCGGTCTTCTTCTTGTCGGCGATCTCCGAGATCACCAAGCGGATGACGGCTTCGCGCTGCGGCAGCACGGGGCCGTTCTCGGAGACGATGGCGGTGATCAGCGTGGCGGCGGCCACCACCGGATCGTCGATAGCCGTCAGCGGCGACAGTGCGGCCTGCTTGCGCAGCTTCTTGCGCCGGATGTTGCCTTGCACCCGCCCGACAACATCCGCGACGTCCCGCGCGGCCTCGTTCATGGCTTTCATCCGATACCACCAGAACGCGGCCGCTCCCAACACGCCAAGGATAGCAAGCAGGAAAGGCATGTCGAAATCCCCCAAAACCGTGGCGAGGATACGAGAAGTATTCCCTTGCTTCAACACTGCGGAGTTGCGGCTGGCGAAGAAATCCGAAGTGTCCCATTCAGGCATTTTAGATACCGCAATCGGAGTCAGCGGTTTCAAGTCACCCGTCGCAACGGTGGGAGCAGGATGCTGGGCTATGACCCCGGCACGTTGTAGATCGCGCGGACTTCGATCGTGCCGAGTTCAGCCAGCGGGATGTTGCCGGCGATCTCCAGCGCCTCGTCGAGATCCTTCGCTTCGATCATGACGAAACCGAGCAATTGCTCCTTGGTCTCAGTGAAGGGGCCGTCGGTGACCAGCCGCTTGCCCTTGCGCCGCCGCACCGACTTCGACGTCTTCACCGATTGCAGCGCCTGCGCGATGATCAGCTTGCCTTGCTGGTCCAACGACCTGTCATAGGCCAGCGAATCGGCGTCGAGCTTGGCTGACCGCTCGGCGGTGAGCGCATGGAGGTCTTTTTCCTCGCCATAGACCAGGCAGACATATTTCATTTCCGGCTCCCTTGCAGTGACGAACCATAGGATGCGGCGGCGACGCTGTCAGCGGCGCCTTTGACTGCCGCCGCGTGATCGAGAAGGCACGCCGCGACCGCGATGATCGCGACCGCCGCCAGCAGCCGGCCGAAACCGGAAGGCGGCGGATGCAGCCAGAAATCTTCCGGTCGCTCGGCCTTGCGGCCTGGCCTCTTCCATAGGGCGAAAAACAGGTTGTCCATCTTGAGCCTCCATCCGGCCACGAACCCATGGCCGCCCGCAGGACGAGCGAGGCGAATGGAAGTCGACATTTTTGCACGCGCATTTTCTCAGAATAATTTCGCCGCCCGACAATGCATGACGGCTCGCGGTGGTCTTCCGGCGCGCCGGCGCTATAGTCAGGAGGAACGCCGCCGCCCGGCCGGCGCAACCACGACAATCAAGGAGGACTCCATGGACCGCACAGCAAACGCCGTCTGGCAAGGCAATCTGAAAGAGGGCAAAGGCACGCTCGACGCGCAGAGCGGGGCGCTCAAGGGCACGCCCTATTCGTTCAAGGCGCGCTTCGAAGACGAGAGCGGCAAATCCGGCACCAATCCGGAAGAGTTGATCGCCGCGGCTCATGCCGGCTGCTTCGCCATGCAGTTCTCGCATTTCCTGGCCGAGAACGGCACGCCCGCCGACCGAGTCGACGCCAAGGCGGTGGTAACGCTGGTTCCCGGTACGGGGATCACCGGTAGCGCTCTTACGGTGGTCGGCAAGGTGCCGGGCATCGATGCCGCGAAATTCCAGGAATTGGCCGAGAAGGCCAAGGCCGGCTGCCCGGTGTCGAAGGCGCTCGGCGCCATCAACGTATCGCTCGACGCCAAGCTCGGCTGAGACGAAGCCATCCCAAATCCGGCGCGCATGGTCGGTCGCGCCGGGTTTTCCGTCCTAAGCGCCCAGCGCGTCGAGCCGGGCGCGAAGTGCTGCGACTTCCTGCTCCAATGCCTCCAGTCTCGCTTCCAGATCGGACGCAGGCATGGCCGGTGCGCTGCGCTGCGCCGTTAGGACTGCAATGTCTACCGGCCCGCCGAGCAGATGCACGTAGCGGTCCTCGCGCTGGCCTGGCCCGCGCGGGATTTCTTGGATCAGCGGCGGCCGGCGGCCGATCAGCATGTCGAGTTCACCGCGCAAATCCTCGATCGACGAAAACCGCGCCATGCGCTCGCTTCGCGCCAACAGCTCATATGCGGTCTGCGGCCCGCGCAGCAAGAGCAGGCCGACCAAGGCGGCCTGCGGCGTGGTCAGCGAGAACCGCTGCGCCATCTGATGCTCATAGCGCTCCACGCGCGAACCGAACATCTGCCGCACCAGTCCCTTTTGCTCAAGCAGCTTCAGGGCCCGGTGCACCTCGGTCTGTTCGAGCGCCATCACCGGCTCGCGCGCCGTCTTCTGGTTGGCGGCGGCAAGTGCTGCATTGAGCGTCAGCGGATAGACATCCGGCGTCAGCTCCTTCTTTTCGATCAGGCAACCGAGCACGCGGGCCTCGGCGGGATTGAGGATGGGAAGGTCGGTGTCGGTCATGGGGTTGGCTACTTGCTGCTGGTTCTCGGCGCGGTGATTTTGACAGACATCAGAGCGCCGCGACAGGGCCGACCTCTCAAAGTCGGCAGGGCAGAGGGGGCGCGAAGGATCGCCGCTTACGAGAGGAGGGGCCGAAAACCTAAACCCGTCTCTCCACCATCATCTTCTTGATCTCGGCGATCGCCTTGGCCGGGTTCAGCCCCTTGGGGCAGGTCTGGGCGCAGTTCATGATGGTGTGGCAGCGATAGAGGCGGAACGGATCCTCGAGATTGTCGAGCCGGTCGCCCTTGGCCTCGTCGCGGCTATCGATCAGCCAGCGATAGGCCTGCAGCAGCGTCGCCGGACCGAGATAGCGCTCGCCGTTCCACCAGTAGCTCGGGCACGAGGTCGAGCAGCAGGCGCACAATATGCATTCGTAGAGCCCGTCGAGCTTCTCGCGATCCTCATGGCTCTGCAGCCATTCCTTGGCCGGCTGTGGCGACACCGTCTTCAGCCACGGCTCGATCGAGGCGTGCTGGGCGTAGAAATTGGTGAGGTCGGGCACCAGGTCCTTGACCACCTGCATATGCGGCAGCGGGTAGACCTTGACCGCACCGGAAATGTCGTCGCAGCCCTTGGTGCAGGCCAGCGTGTTCGAGCCGTCGATGTTCATGGCGCAGGAGCCGCAAATGCCCTCGCGGCAGGAGCGGCGCAGCGTCAGCGTCGGATCGATCTTGTTCTTGATCCAAAGCAGCGCGTCGAGCACCATCGGCCCGCAATCGTCCATGTCGACGAAGTAGGTGTCGATGCGCGGGTTCTCGTCATCGTCCGGCGACCAGCGGTAGATCCGGTACTCGCGCAGATTGGTGGCGCCCTCCGGCTTCGGCCAGGTCTTGCCCTGCTGGATCTTCGAGTTCTTCGGGAGCGTGAGTTCGACCATTACCTGCGGTCCTTTCGGATGACGAGCTTCAGCCCGGACCAGATCTCGTTGACGGCGGCGACCTTGACGTCGACGAGGTCGCGCTTCAGTGCCTCGGCGCGAATGACGTCCTCGGTGACATCGGTCGGCACCTTCGATGCCTTCTTCGGCCACGAGACCCACACCATGCCGTCGCGCTTGATCGCCGTTTCGACATCGCCGAGCCGATCCTCGATCTCGGCGCGCTGCCGGGTGAAGGCGTGGACGGCGTCATACTTCAGGCTGCCCGAGATCGCCGACCATTCGGCCAGCCGGTCAACCTGGGCGAAATTGACGGCATCGGCCAATTCGTCGAGTTCCGGCGGCAGCGCGATGAAAGCGGCGACCATCCCGTCCTTCAGGCCGAGCTTGGCCGGAAGGGGCGTGTCGGAATATCCCGCTGCCGCCAGCGCCATGGTCAGTACACCCTGGCCTTTGGCGCGATCTTGGCGAGGTTGATGCCGCCGTCCTTTTCCGCCAGCAGCGGTTCGGTATGCACCGGCCGATAGGAAAGCGTCACGTTGCCGTCTTCGCTTAGCCTCGAAAGCGTATGCTTGCGCCAGGTTGCATCGTCGCGCGCCGAGAAATCCTCGCGCGCATGCGCCCCGCGGCTCTCCTTGCGCGCCTCGGCGCCGTAGACCGTGGTGATGGCGTTGGCCATCAAATTCTCCAGCTCCAGCGTCTCGACCAGATCGGAGTTCCAGATCATCGAGCGGTCGTACACCTTGATGTCCTTCAGCTCGCCCCAGATCTGCGAAATGCGCTTGCAGCCGTTCTCGAGCGACTCCTGGGTGCGGAACACCGCCGCGTCGTCCTGCATCGCTTTCTGCATCTTCTCGCGCAACACCGCCGTCGGCGTCGAGCCGTTGGCGTGGCGCAGCCGGTCGAAGCGGCCCATGATCTTCTCGACCGAGGCTTCGTTGGGCGCAGAGATCGCCGCCTTGCGGTCGATGACCTGGCCGGCGCGGATCGCCGCCGCGCGGCCGAACACCACCAGGTCGATCAGCGAGTTGGAGCCCAGCCGGTTGGCGCCGTGCACCGAGGCGCAGCCTGCCTCGCCGACCGCCATCAGGCCGGGCGACACCTTGTCCGGGCTCGTCGCCGTCGGATTGAGCACCTCGCCCCAGTAATTGGTCGGCACGCCGCCCATATTGTAGTGCACCGTCGGCAGCACCGGGATCGGCTCCTTGGTCAGGTCGACGCCGGCAAAGATCTTGGCCGATTCCGAAATGCCGGGCAGCCGCTCATGCAGCACCGCCGGATCGAGATGGTCGAGATGCAGGAAGATGTGGTCCTTGTTCTTGCCGACGCCGCGCCCTTCGCGGATCTCCAGCGTCATGCAGCGCGAAACCACGTCGCGCGAGGCAAGGTCCTTGGCCGACGGCGCGTAACGCTCCATGAAGCGCTCGCCCTCGGAGTTGACGAGATAGCCGCCCTCACCGCGCGCGCCTTCTGTGATCAGGCAGCCGGCGCCGTAGATGCCGGTCGGGTGGAACTGCACGAACTCCATGTCCTGCAATGGCAGGCCTGCACGTGCGGCCATGCCGCCGCCGTCGCCGGTGCAGGTATGCGCCGACGTCGCCGAGAAATAGGCGCGGCCATAGCCGCCGGTTGCCAGCACCACCATCTTCGCTGAAAAGCGATGGATGGTGCCGTCGTCGAGGTTCCAGGCGACAACGCCGGTGCAGGTGCCGTCCGGCTCCATGATCAGGTCGAGCGCGAAATACTCGATGAAGAACTGCGCGTTGTTCTTCAGCGACTGACCGTAGAGCGTGTGCAGGATGGCGTGGCCGGTGCGGTCGGCGGCGGCACAGGTGCGCTGCACCGGCGGGCCCTCGCCGAAATTCATCATGTGGCCGCCGAACGGCCGCTGGTAGATCTTGCCCTCTTCGGTACGCGAAAACGGCACGCCGTAATGCTCGAGTTCGTAGACGGCGGCCGGTGCTTCGCGCACCAGATATTCCATGGCGTCCACATCGCCCAGCCAGTCCGATCCTTTGACGGTGTCGTACATGTGCCACTGCCAGGAGTCCGGCCCCATGTTGGACAGCGATGCGGCGATGCCGCCTTGCGCTGCCACTGTGTGCGAGCGGGTCGGGAACACCTTGGTGATGCAGGCGGTGCGCAGCCCCTGCTCGGCCATGCCGAGCGTGGCGCGCAGGCCGGCACCGCCGGCGCCGACGACCACCACGTCGAACTTGTGGTCGACATAGGTATAGGCGGAAGCCGTGCTGGCGGCTTTTGCGTCCTTGGCCAACGTCAGCCTCCGAATGCCAGTTTGAGCAGGGCGAAGAGCGAGGCGACGCCGACCGCTATGGAAAAGAATGTGTTGAGTGCGATGAGCGCCAGCTTCATGCCCTCGCCATGCACGTAATCCTCGATGATGACCTGCATGCCGAGCCGCATATGGTAGAGCCCCGAGATCAGCACCAGCGCCAGGATCAGCGCCACGAACGGATTGGCGAGCGCTGCCCGCACCTCGGCATAGCCGGCGCCGTTGAGCGCGATCAGGAAGCCGACGAAGAACAGCGTCAGCGGGATGTTGGCGATTGCGGTAAGGCGCTGGCGCCAGAAATGCTCGGTGCCCTCGCGGGCCGAGCCAAGACCACGGACCTTGGCCAGCGGCGTGCGCATATCGGTATTCTTGCCGCTCATGGTCAGGCTCCCCGCGCCATGTAGCCGGCGATCCAGATCAGCAGCGTCAGCGCGATCGAACCGGCCAGCGTCGCCCAGGCGATCTTCGAGGCGGTGTGCTTCTCAAGCCCGGCGCCGGTGTCCCAGACCAAATGGCGCACGCCGCCCAGCATGTGGTGCACAAGCGCCCAAGTGTAGCCGAACAGCACCAGCCGTCCCAGCCACGAACCGAAGGCCCAGTTGACGAGATCGAAGGTGGCCTCGGTGCTCGCCGCAGCCATCAGCCAGAGCGCCACCAGCAGCGTGCCGAAATAGAGCGCGCCGCCGGTGATGCGATGGATGATCGACATCGTCATGGTGATCGGCGGCCGGTACACGGTCAGATGCGGCGACAGCGGCCGTTCACGTCTGGCAGTTGCGCGGGTGGCTGGTGATTTGCTCATGGCTCCCCCAGTTCGGCGTCGCTCAAGCCCCAAGCGGAAAGCGGCATTGCCGCTTCCGGATGCGACTTCGGACAAGCGGTTTCTAATGCTCTTTTTGCACCGCGTCAAAGCCAGAAAATCGTTTTGGAAACGTCATTTAGTCTGACAAATCGGCAGTCTTTTGCTTCAATCGATTAGGGCACCGGCTCGAAGCCGGCGCAACGTTCGCTGCAGTGCGGTATACCTGTAGGATCGCATTACCGTGTGCAGGTGAGCGGCGTCTTTCCGCCCTTCATGACCAGCGCGTCGCGCCCGTCGATCACGATTGCGTCATGTGCGATGCCGAAGCGGCTGTTCTGGTTGGCGGGCGAGGCCGGCAGATCCTCGATCGTGCCGTCGGGACCGATCACGCGCAGCGACGTGCCCAGGTTTTCGATGGTCATCCTGCCGCCGTCGGCGCAGTTGTAGGTGGCAGTGCGCGGCTGCGGCGCCGTCAGGTCGGTGGCCGTGGGGGCGGCGGCATTTCCAGCCTTCGGCGCGCTGTTTTGCGGCACGCAGGCCGCTACGGCCAAGAGCAGCAAAACCAACGGCGCCACCCGAAATGCCCGGCGTAACGCCATATGCTGTCCTCCCGCGCGGCAAGCTAGCCACGATGCCTCGCCAGATCAAGGTCACCAGACCTTAGCCCCTGGGCCGGCGATGGTGCGGGCAAGCATGGCCGAAAGATGGCCGCCGACCGCCGGATATTAACCATGTTCATCAAGATCCTGCCCCGAAAGCCGTCGGGCTATTAACAAAGGTTAAGAAAAGGTTAATTTCTGATTCGAACAGGCTCCGGACCAAAAAGGTCGTAGAAGATGGAGGACGCCATGCGTTCGAATTCGGGCAGACTGCGCCTCGCGGCGCTCACGCTGGCGGTGATGTCCGTCGGCTTCGCGGCACCCGCAATGGCATGGTCGCGCCACCATGATCGCGTCTATGCCGATTCCTTCGGCAATCTCGTCATCGACAGCGCCGCCGGCTACAAGCGCATCATCGTCGGCGAGGGCAAGCTAGCCAAGGAATTGTCCGACTACACCGGCGCCGGCCAGCCCGACGTGATCTATGAGAACGAATCGGACGATGTCTCGGACCATGGCTGCTACCAGCCACCGGTCTTCGTGAAGGGCCGCTCCTATATGTACGGCCTCTCCGACGGCGAGATGCCAAACCTCAGCCCTTGCCGCTGACCTTGGACATCGCGCGGTCTTGCCGCGCGGCCGGTCCAGCCGAGACGCGCACGCAGTCGCGGCCGCTGCCCTTGGCCTGATACAGCGCCTCGTCGGCGCGCCGCAGCAGATCGGAAAAATCCTCGCCCGCATCAAGCTCGGCGACGCCGAAGCTGGCGGTGCAGCGATGTTCGACCGGCAGGCTGTCGATCGGCAGCGCGCCGAAAGCGCTGCGCGCGCCTTCGGCGAACAGCCGCGCCGCGGCAAGATTGGTGCCCGGCAGTATGATGGCGAACTCCTCGCCGCCGATGCGGCCGGCGACGTGATGCTCGGCCGCCGCCTCGCGCAGGAAGCCGGCAAACGTCTCGATGACGCGGTCGCCGGCGGCGTGGCCGTAGCTGTCGTTGATGCTCTTGAAATGATCGAGATCGGCGATGACAAGCGCCACCGGAACGCCCTGGCGCACCGCGTCCTTCAGCGCGATCTCGGCATGGCGCTCGAAGCCGCCGCGGTTGAGCAGCCGCGACAGCGTGTCGGTCTCCGACTTCGACGTCGCTTCGGCCAGCACGTCGCGCACCAGGATCGCCAGCGCCAGCAGCGCCAGCGCGAAGCCGAACACCGTGCCAACCGATTGCGACACCAACGCGTAGACGGTCTGCCCATAGGCTTGCGGATTGGCGCCCCAGCCGCCCAGGGCATGCGCGATGAACGGCTTCGAGGCGAATTGCGCGGCGCTGGCGGCCAGGACGGCCATCAGCAGGGCGTCGAGCCGCTCGCGCCTTTGCCTGGACGACCAGACGATGCCGAGGGCCGCGAACTGCATGGCTGCGTAGGGAAGCTGGTAGGCCATCATGCGGGTCAGCGAATGGCGCGGCAGATCCTGCACGAACCAGACCGCGACCGAAGCGACGGCCAGAAAGGCCAGCATCGGCGGCCAGGGCGGCGTCACACCGTATTTATGGGCCAACCCGCCATTGAAGGCGATGGTGGCGCCGAGGAACACGGCAAAGGCCGTGACAACCACCGGCCGGGCATTGTCGAAGGCCGGGATGCTGAATTCGATGGCGAAATAGGCCATGCCCAGCATGTAGCCGAACGCCAGCCAGCGCGCCGACACGCGGCCCACGTCGTGGATGGCGATCATCATGAAGGCCGCCGCCAGCAGGCCGGCGACGAACAGATTGATAATCAGAATGAATTCGGCGCTGCCCATGGTTCTTCATACCCCGCGGGACAGCAAACCATCGACGGGCGAAAAAGACGTTAACGGGCGGCACGATGACATAGTCGTTGGCCGAAGCGCGTTCGCCTTCAGCCGACGCTGGCGTTCTCCGCAACGAAGACGGTTTCCGCCCGCTCGTAGGACAGCCGCACGCTGTCGCGGCCGTTCTTCTTGGCCTTGTAGAGTGCCTCGTCGGCGCGCTGCATCAACGGCGCCAGCCCTTCATCGCCGGTGCGGGCGGCGACGCCGAAGCTTGCCGTCACCCTGACACCCGGCGGCAGGGTGGTGACGCCACCGGACGAATAGAGCGAACGGATCGCCTCGGCGAACAGGCGCGCCGAAGCAAGGTCGCACAGCGGCAGGAGCACGGCGAACTCCTCGCCGCCGATGCGGCCGGCAGCACCCCGCGTGCCGGTGGCGAAACTCAGCTTGGCGGCGAAATCGGCGATGACCCTGTCGCCCGCCGCATGTCCGTGCTGGTCGTTGAGCGCCTTGAAGTGATCGAGGTCGGCCAGCACCAGCGCAACCGGGAGCTTGGCCGAAGCGCACTGCCGCAGAAGCAGGGCCGCTCGATCCTCGAAGCCGCGGCGGTTGAGCAGGCCGGAGAGCGGATCGGTGTAGGTCTCGGCCTTCAGCGCCTTCATCACGTCGAGCGCAGCGGCGGTAAACAGCGAGAGCGCGATCAACAGCGACAGCAACGCCTGCGACAGCAGCGCCGTGGTCCAGTAGGACGAGGAATAAAACCCGTCATAGGTCGTGAAGGGGCCATGCATGACGACGATGGCGAGGGTGCGGCCGATGAAATTGAGCCCGGAAAGCAGCGCCAGCACGAACAGGATCATCTCCGTCGGGCCATTTCTGCGCACGGTGCGCAGTTCCGCGGCGACCAGCAGGCTGAGGCCGCCGAAACCGAAATTCATCGAGAGAATCCGCCATGTCAGGTCCGGCTGGACGAACAGGAACCAGCACAGCGCCAACAAGCCGCCGCCCGCCAGAATGCCGATCCCGACATAGGGCACGCGCCGCCCGTAACGCGCCACGATCGCCCCGGCCAGGCAGCAGGCGGCAATGGTGAAGCATATGTTGGACAGGAGCTTGGTCGGCGCCATGCCGATCGGCAGCGTGAAATACTGCAGCAGGAAACCCGCCGGACAGAAGGCATAGCTGAGGGCCAGCGCCGCCAGATAGGGACGGTGGCGCTGATGGAACCACAGCACGAGGAACGCAGCGCCGAGCGCCAGCGCTATCGTTGGATTGAGCAGCGCTATGAATAGGCCTGTGTCCAAAGGACCGTGACTTCCCCTCGCTTACGCCGGGGAAGACGTTAGACCCTAAGCCCAAACAAGCAGTTAAACGACACCGGAAATATACAGGGATCGTCTCCTATCGGCGGGTCGCCGGCGCGATCTTCAAAGCAATTCCAGGAAAAGTGTGAACGGTTTTCCGTCCGGAATTGCACCAAAACAAGAGCAAAAACCCCGAGCCGCAGCGCGGTCTCGGGGTTTGGCATGGTTCGCGACGGATTGCCGAGGTCGGTACCTATTTCCAGTCGCGGATGTCGACGAAATGACCGGCGATCGCCGCCGCCGCCGCCATCGCCGGCGACACCAGATGGGTGCGGCCCTTGAAGCCCTGCCGGCCCTCGAAATTGCGGTTCGAGGTCGAGGCGCAGCGCTCATGCGGCTTCAGCCGGTCGTCATTCATGGCCAGGCACATCGAGCAGCCCGGCTCGCGCCAGTCGAAGCCGGCGGCAAGGAAGATCTTGTCCAGACCCTCGGCCTCGGCCTGTTCCTTGACCAGGCCTGAGCCCGGCACGATCATGGCGTTGACGCGCGGATTGACGGTCTTGCCCTCGACCACCTTGGCGGCGGCGCGCAGATCCTCGATGCGGCCATTGGTGCAGGACCCGATGAAGACGCGGTCGAGCGCGATGTCGGTGATCTTGGTGCCCGGCGTCAGCCCCATATAGTCGAGCGCGCGCAGCTTCGAGCTGCGCTTGTTCTCATCGGTGATGTCTTCCGGATTCGGCACGATGCCCTGCACCGAGACGACGTCCTCGGGCGAGGAGCCCCAGGAGACGATCGGCGGCAGTTTCGCCGCATCAAGCACGATCACTTTGTCGAAATGCGCGCCCTCGTCCGACTGCAGCGTCTGCCAGTAGGCAAGGGCCGCATCCCAGGCCGCGCCCTTCGGCGCGCGCGGCTTGTCCTTGACATAGGCGAAGGTCGTCTCGTCGGGCGCGATCAGGCCGGCGCGGGCACCGCCCTCGATCGACATGTTGCAGATGGTCATGCGGCCTTCCATCGACAGCGCGCGGATCGCCTCGCCGGCATATTCGATGACATAGCCGGTGCCGCCGGCGGTGCCGATCTCGCCGATGATGGCGAGGATGATATCCTTGGCGGTGACGCCTTCCGGCAGCACGCCGTCGACGCGCACCAGCATGTTCTTGGCCTTGCGCTGGATCAGCGTCTGCGTCGCCAGCACATGCTCGACCTCCGAGGTGCCGATGCCATGCGCCAGCGCACCAAAGGCACCGTGCGTCGAAGTGTGGCTGTCGCCGCACACGATGGTCATGCCGGGCAGCGTAAAACCCTGCTCCGGGCCGATGATGTGGACGATGCCCTGGCGGATATCGTTCTCGGAATAATATTCGATGCCGAAGTCCTTGGCGTTCGTCGCCAGCGCCTCGACCTGGATGCGGCTTTCCTCGTTCTTGATGCCGAACTTGCGCTCAGGCGAGGTCGACACATTGTGGTCGACCACGGCCAGCGTCTTTTCCGGATGCCGAACCTTGCGGCCGGTCATGCGCAGGCCTTCGAAGGCCTGCGGGCTGGTCACTTCATGGACGAGGTGACGGTCGATATAGAGCAGGCAGGTGCCGTCGTCCTGGCGGTCGACGACATGGTCGTCGAAGATCTTGTCGTAGAGGGTGCGCGGTGCGCTCATGTGCGTAAATCCGTCGATTTGACTATGGGAAGAGGAACGCCAGCAGACCGGCGCTGGTCAGTCGGCCTGGCTAAGTCGGCTGGTCGGCGCGCCGCAGACGCGCGCGGAAAATCGCGACGGCAGGCGTTTTCTGTCCTGCAGAACGAAACCCTTGTAGGCCGGATCGCCAAAAAGCTCTTCCATGGCGCTGCTCATATCAACGTTTTGGCTTTTCGGCAATTGCGGCTGCCTTGCACGACTCTACCTTCTCCCCCTGCGGGAGAAGGAAAGATGCGCCCCGCTCAAGCCACCTCGAACACGAACGTCTTCACCAGCGCCTCCGGATCGCCGATCGCATAGCAGCGGAACCATGGGCTTTCCTCGACCGGCCGCCATTTTTGCGCCTGCGCAAGCTCATCGAACACCGCCTGAAACCCGCCGGCCCCAAAAACCTGGTCGCGCACGGTGAAGATGGCGTGGCCGCCTTTTCTGGTGATGCGCACCAGTTCGTGCAAACCGGAGGCCGGCGCATGGCCGATGGTGAACACGCCGGTGGAGAAGAACGCGCGAAAATGCCCGTCCGGCCAGGGCAGCGGACCGCCGAGCATCGCCTTCTTCAGTTCGCTGTAGGCATTGCGGCTGCCGGCGATCTTGAGCATGTCGTCGGACAGGTCGAGCCCGGCAATGTCATGATAGCCAAGCGCCTTGAGCGATGGCCCCGACAGGCCGGTGCCGCAGCCGGCGTCGAGCAGCGGCCCTTCGCTCAATGGCACATGGCGCGACACCCAGGCGGTGATCAGGAACGGCAGCAGATAGCCGAGCGAAGCGGTCTCGCTGTCATAGGTCGCCGCCCATTCGGCATAGGCCTTGGCGAGTGCTTCCGGCGTATCGGCCGAATAGACGGAGTCCAGCGCCGCATTGGCCTTGTCGACGATCATGGGGTTCTCTGGATCTTGTCGCATCGTTGCGATGGTAGCCCGGTCTTCGCTGGCCGACTATTCCCCTTGCTGGTTTCGCAGCCGCTTCTCCAGCGCCCGCAGGGCCAGCGACAGGCCGACGGTGAGGATGAGATAGATATAGGCGACGATCGAATAGGTCTCGAAGAAGCGGAACGAGCCGGCGGCATAGACCTTGGCCATCTGGGTGACGTCGGCGACGCCGAGCACCGAGACCAGCGAGGAATCCTTGACCATGGCGACGAAGTCGTTGCCGAGCGGCGGCAGGATGGTGCGGATTGCCTGCGGAAAGACGATCAGCCGGAAGCGCTGCGCACGCGTCAGCCCGAGCGCCTTGGCCGCCTCGATCTGGCCCTTCTCGACCGCCTGGATGCCGGCCCGGAAAACCTCGGAGATGAAGGCCGAATAGCCGATGGTCAGCGCCATGATGGCGCGCCACAAGAGCGACACGTCGCGCACCAAAAGCTCGCCGAGGATACCGGCAATCTGCAACGGTGCTGTCAGCGCGTTCCACGCGGCGACGAAGGCCGGCGCGCCGGCGAAGGCGATCCAGAACAGCAGCACCAGGATCGGCACGCCGCGGATGATCTCGACATAGAAGCGCGCGACCTGGCGCAGCACACGCGAGCCCGACAATCCCATCAACGCGATGCCGAGCCCGATCACTGACGCCAGCGCGAAGGCAACGACGGTGACGAAGATTGTGATGCCGATGCCCTTGGCGACAGTGGCGAAAACCTGGGCGTAGAGGCCGTTGGCGGCGATGAAGACGGCGGACGCAAGCGCAAGTGTCGCGGCTACGGCCAGCCACCAGGGGAAATCGGGCTTGGAGGTTGCGGGCGCGGGTGGCATCAAACGATACCGGTGACAGAGCCACGAGGGCTGCGTTTCGTCACACCCCCCTCTGTCCTACCGGACATCTCCCCCGCAAGGGGGGAGATTGGCTGCTTCTTCGAAGGTGGCCCCTCACCAGCGTCGGGAATTATTGAAACCAGTCGCGACATCCGATCTCCCCCCTTGCGGGGGAGATGTCCGGCAGGACAGAGGGGGGTGGGAAGAAACTCCGTCCGTGCGATGTTCAGCACACGGTCCTCGCGCAGCAAGGTGCGCCGAGACGAGCTCACTGCCCCATCTTGTAATCAAGAAACCACTTCTTGTTCAGCGCATCCAGCGTGCCGTCGGCCTTAAGCGCGGCGATCGCCGCATTGACCGGCTTCACCAGGTCGGATCCTTTCGGGAAGATGAACCCAAAATCCTCGGTGCCGAGCGGTCCGCCGATCAGCTTCAGCTTGCCTTCGGAGGCATCGACATAGCCCTTGCCGGCGGTGCCATCGGTAAGCACCGCATCGACGTCGCCCGACTTCAGCGCCTGCACCGTGGCGCCGAACGTCTCGAACAGTTTTATCCTCGGGTTCTGTTCATTGCCGTCGAGCACGCTGTAGACGGCGGTGTAGAAGGGCGTCGTGCCGGCCTGCGCGCCGATCAAACCGTCCTTGAAGGCGCCGAAGGTCTTGGCGTCGGTGAAGCGGCTTTCGTCGCCACGCACCAGCATGAACTGTTCCGAGCGCATATAGGGGTCGGAGAAGTCGACTTTCTCCTTGCGGTCGTCCTTGATGGTGATGCCGGTCATGCCGATGTTGTACTGGTTGTCGGAAACCGCCTGGATCATCGCGTCCCAGGAGGTGTTCTGGTACTCGACCTTGAAGTTCAGCCGCTTGGCGATCTCGTCCATCGCGTCATATTCCCAGCCGATCTGTTTTCCCGTCTTGGCATCGATGAACTGCAGCGGCGGATAGGCGTTTTCCGTCACCACCACCACTTTCTTGCCGCCGAGATCGGGCAGCGCCTGCGCCCATGCGGCGACGGGCGCGAGCAGGCAGGCCAGCAGGCCGGCCAGCAGCAGTTTCGATTTGGTCATGACACACTCCCGGAACGTGAAACGCCCCGATCCGTTTTGGGGCTTGCAGGAAAATCCGGCGCCGACTTTAGCTTTCCGCAAGCGCCATGCAAGCCGATCCGCTGCACCGCTTGGCGCGATAGCGGATTCCCATGCTTTCAATCGGCGGGTTCCGGAACGATCGTGTCGTGGTGAGGATCAGTCGCGATCCGCCGCATTCTCGGTGGCGTTGCGCAACCGAGTGACCAAACGGCTGACCGTCGCGTGCAGGGCTTTCAGCTCGCCAGGCTCCAGCGGCATGCTGCAGGCAAGCCCGGAGGACACATCCTTGACGCGCCCGCGCAGCGCCTGGCCCTTGGCGGTCGGCTCGACCAGCACGCGGCGCTCGTCCGCCACGTCGCGCCGGCGCGTGACCAGACCACCTGCTTCCAGTCGTTTGAGCAGCGGGGTCAGCGTCGCGGAATCCAGGCCCAGCGCCGCGCCAAGCGCGCCCACCGTGCTCGGCGCGTGCTCCCACAGCGCCAGCATCGCCAGATATTGCGGATAGGTGAGCCCGAGCGGATCGAGCAACGGCCGATAGAGCTTCGTCATCAGCCCGCTCGCCGAATAGAGCGCGAAACAGAGCTGCTGGTCGAGCCGCGGAACAGGAAAAGTCCCGGCGCTTGCCGCCGGGAGGTCGCTGGCACTCTCTATGGTGTTTGTCGTCATGCTGCCTTTGCCGGAAGCGTCACTGCCGAAAGCGCCACCTCGACATTGCCCTTGATGGCGTTGGAATAGGGGCAGATCTGGTGCGCCGCCGATACAAGCGCTTCCGTGGCCGCCTGATCAAGACCTTTCGTCTCCGCCAACAGCGAAACGCCCAGTGCGAAACCGCCCTGGCCATTGGGGTGCAGGCTGACATTGGCCGTCACCGCGGCATCCTCGAGCGGCAGCTTCTGCTTGCCGGCGATGAAGCGCATGGCACTTTCGAAGCACGCCGCATAGCCGGCAGCAAACAGCTGCTCCGGATTGGTGGCGCCACCCTTGCCGCCCAGTTCCTTCGGCATGGCAAGGTCGACGCTGAGCAGGCCATCGCTGGTCCGGACATGGCCGGCGCGGCCGCCGACGGCACGGGCTTCGGTGGAGTAGAGTGCAGGCATTTCGTTTCTCCAATTACTTTGTACACGATTGTTTAGTATACAAGGTAATTGGAGTCAACCAAAGCTGGGGCAGATTTTCCGCCTTGAGCAAACCGATCCCATCGGGACGGCTCTGCCTGCCCGCAAAACGAAAAAAGGCGGCCGAAGCCGCCTTTCCGAAGAATGCGTATCGAAAAACTTATTCGGCGGTAGCCGCTTCCGCGGCCTTGGCAGCCTCGTCCGCAGCCTTGGCGGCTTCGTCAGCGGCCTTCTTCTCGGCGGCTTCCTGGGCGGCCTTCTCGGCGGCCAGCGCCTGGGCAGCGGCGACTTTCTCGGCCTCGATGCGCGCCTTCTCGGCGTTCAGCGCATCACGCTCCTCGTCGTTCAGCTTGCGGGCGCGCACGCCGGTGTTCTCGGAGATACGGGCCGACTTGCCGCGACGGTCGCGCAGGTAATAGAGCTTGGCGCGGCGCACCTTGCCGCGGCGCACGATCTCGACGCCCTCGACCATCGGCGAATAGACCGGGAACACGCGCTCCACGCCTTCGCCGTAGGAGATCTTGCGGACGGTGAAATTTTCCTGGAAGCCGGCGCCGGAGCGGGCGATGACGACGCCCTCATAGGCCTGGACGCGGGTGCGGGTGCCTTCGGTCACGCGGACCTGGACGCGCACGGTGTCGCCGGGCTGGAATTCGGGAAGCTTGCGCTTGGCTTCGATCTTGGCGGCCTGTTCGGCCTCGAGCTGACGGAGGATATCCATCTAAAAATCCACTTCTTGTTCTTCCGACAGTCAGAGCGTCCGACACTCGCCTTGCAGTTCCATTGACCGCTCGGCTATGCCCTTTGTCGGAGACATCGGGCAGGGGCGACTACACCGTCATTGTTGACGGGTCCCGGCAGATTTTTCTTCCGGTTCGGGCGGGCACATACAGCTATTTCGAGGCTTTGTCACGCCTTGGCCCTGTCTTTTTTCCTCGCATGCCTCCATCCATTCGTCCAGCGCGGGGTTGCGCGCTCCGGTCAAGCTTCCTAATCCGGGGCAAGCATTCAGTCTTCGGCGGCGCCCTGATGTCAGTTTTCGACGTGATCCTGCTCTTTCTGGCGGGTTTTTTGTCAGGCGCCGCCAACGCGGTCGCCGGCGGCGGCACGTTCATCACCTTCGGTGCCATGACGCTGGTCGGCCTGCCGCCGATCGTCGCCAACGCCACCTCGTCGGTGACGCAGTTTCCCGGCTACGTCACCTCGACGCTCGCCTACGCCGCCGACATCAGACATTTCTGGCGCCGGGCATTGCTGCTCTGCCTGATCTCGGCCTTCGGCGCGCTGGCCGGCTCTCTCATCCTTTTGGCACTCGACAATCCGTCCTTCCGCGCCATGGTGCCGTGGCTGCTCTTGGCGGCGACCGCTCTCTTCGCTGCCGGTCCCTGGCTGAAGCCGTCGCCGAAGCCGGATCATGAAGCGTCTGTGGGCTCACTCGTCGGCTCGCTGGCACAGTTCCTGACCGCCATCTATGGCGGCTTCTTCGGCGCGGGCATGGGCGTCATGATGCTGGCGACGCTTGGCCTTACCCAGTCAGGTGACTATCACAAGCTGAACGCACTGAAGAATATGCTGGCCATGGTCATTGCCGCGGTTGCGATCATCGTCTTCGTCTCCGGCGGCGTCATCGCCTGGCCGGAGGCGATCGTCATGATCCCGGGCGGCGCGCTGGGCGGCTATGCCGGCGTCTGGATCGCCAAGCGCGTGCCGCAAAATGTCGTGCGCGGCTTCGTCGTCGCCGTCGGCCTCTTTCTCGCCTTCTATTACTTCGCCAAGGGGTGAACCCGACCATTGCCGGAAGCTTTGTCGGCATCGGTCTCGTTCGCCACCATGGAATTCGCCAGCTCCCCAACCCGCCGCAGTGCGTGCCGGTGGGCATCGTCCCAGCGTCCGCCCAGCCCCAGCCGGATGCAGTGGCCGAAATGGTTTGTGGCGCTGAACATCTTTCCAGGCGCAATCACGATGTTCTCCGCCAGGCAGACCCGGTACAGCTCAAGCGAGTCGATGCTGTGCGGCAGTTCCACCCAGATAATAAACCCGCCCTGCGGATCGGTGACGCGCGTTCCCGCTGGAAAATACCGCGCTATCAATCCGCGCGCCTCGTCGACCCGCGTCGCGACCGTCGCGCGCAATTGACGGTATCCGGCCTCGATGCCCGGCTGCGTCAAGAGATCGGCCATCGCACGTTCCAGCACCGCCGTCTGGCTTCCGCTGGTCGATTCCTTCAGGCGCACGAGCTTGGCACCCCAGCGCCCGGCCTCAACCCAGCCAAGCCGAAGGCCTGGCGCGATCGTCTTGGAGAACGACCCACACATCATGACGTGCCCGGTCGCATCGAATGAGCGCACCGCGCGGCGCTGTTCGTCCAGCTCGGCGAGATCGTTGTAGAGGACATCCTCGACCAGCGGGATGCCACGGTCGGCAACCATCCGCGCCAAACGCTGCCGGTCGGCCAGGGGAATACTTGATCCGATCGGATTGGAAAGTGTGGGCACTGCGAGCACGGCCTTGATCGGTTGAGTGTCGAAGGCGAATTGCAGCGCATCGAGCGAGAAGCCGGTGCGTGGATGGGTCGGGATCTCGAGCGCGCGCAGGTGCAGGTTCTCGAGGATCTCCAGGAAGGCAAACAGGGTCGGCGATTCCAGCGCAACGATGTCGCCCGGTTTCGTCACCGCCCGCAAGCACAGCGTGATCGATTCCAGGCAGCTGTTGGTCACGACGATGTCCTGTGGGTCGAGCTGGCAGCCCATGCGTAGCGCATGGCGTGCAATGGCGCGCCGCAGGCTCTCGTCGCCATAACCGGTCGTGTAGTTGCACAGTGTCGCCCTGTGGCGTTGCACGGCGCGGCTGACGGCACGGCGGACACGCTCCTCGGCAAACAGGTCCGCACTCGGACAGGCAGCGCCGAAGGGGATGTAGGCGGGATCGTGCGCGAGATGCATCACTCGCGCCGCGAGCGAACTGACGTCCACCGCCATGGAATCTGCCGGCGGATTCGATGTCTCCGGTTCGGGCAGGCTCGGCGACCGTGTCGCGACGAAATAGCCCGAGCGCGGTCGCGCTTCGATCAGGTGCGCATCCTCCAGCATGCGATAGGCCTGCAGCACGGTGCCGATCGACACGGCGCGGCTGCGCGCCAGTTCGCGCACGGACGGAATGCGTTCGCCCCGCATCAGCGTACCCGCCCGGATCGGCGTCGCGATCGAATGCGCGAGCTGCAGGTAAAGGACCTCTGCGGATTGATCGTCTTGCATGTGCAATGCCTACCGCAAAATCGACTGAGCCGACTGACACAGATTGCAGGCACTTCGCCTGGTACAGATGCCCGATAATCCTCACTGTACCATATCAGATGCCCGCTGGCTGTGACTGTGCGTGCTGACGCTGGCGATCTACCGTTCAGCCCATGACCGATGTCGGCCCCGAGCCTGGCGGTCGAAATGGACCACGCAAAACAGCCAGCCGACACCAACGCATTCACACGGAGGACGGAGCCATGTTTCCGATCGATATCTGGTTGGCCTACACAATCGCGAGCGTCCTGATCGTGCTCGCGCCCGGACCCGACATCGTGCTCTCGATTGCGCGCGGCCTGAGCCAGGGCCGCCTCGCGGCGACGGTGTCGGGAATGGGGGCCGGCACCGGCATCCTGATCCACTCGCTTGCCGCCACCTTCGGGCTGGCGCTGCTGATCCAGACCTCGGCCGCAGCGTTCCTGGCGCTAAAACTCGCCGGAGCTGCATATCTTGTCTGGCTGGGCGCAAAGGCGCTGTTCTCACGAAATCTCGTCAGTTTCGCGCCGACGGCGCGGCGGCCTCTTCACGCGATCTACCTGGCGGGGCTGATGTCGAACGTCCTCAATCCGAAGATCGGACTGTTCGTGCTTGCCTTCATCCCGCAGTTCGTCAGCGCCGACCGCGGCCTGGCTTGCCATCATCGCCGCCATCGGCCTTTCGCTCATCGGCGGCTTTGCTTCGGTTTTGAGCCGATGGCTGCTCAGCCGTCCGCGCGCGGTTGCCGGGATCAATATCGGCGCAGGCATCACATTCGTCATGACCGGCCTGTCCGCCGCCGCGATGAGACACAGCTGAAGCCGGCAGCGGCATGGCGAAAGGCATCAGCCAGCTGGCCGACGGTGCTGTCCAGCTTGAAATCCTTCCTCGAAACCGGCAGCGGCATCGACCTTTTCGCCAAGCCGAAATCACCCTGAAACGCTAGAGCAATTCCACGCAAAGTGCGTAGCGGTTTTCCGTGCGGAATTGTGTGAAAACAAAGAGTTATCGGGAGAACGACGATGAGCAAGATCTATGGCGGCGGCTGTGCGTGCGGCGCAATCCGTTACGAAACGAGCAGCGAACCCATCTTCGAGAACCACTGCCAATGCCATGATTGCCAGAAACGCAGTGGCACTGGCCACGGATCCTATCTGACCTTCGGCCGCCGCGCCGATATGGCAATCACCGGCGAAGCGAAAACCTGGCGGTTGGCGGGCGACAGCGGCAACGAAAAGGTGCATGCTTTCTGCCCGACCTGCGGAACGCCGGTCTATCTGACATTCGCCGCCATGCCGGACCTGATCGCGGTCCACGCGAGCAGCCTTGACGACCCGGGCCAATTTAATCCGCGGGTTGTGACATACAGCATTCGCGGCCATGCCTGGGACACGATGGATCCCGTCTTGCAGAAGTTCGAGCGGATGCCCGGCTAATAGCCAACGGGGTGGCCAAATTGTCGCCAGAGATTCGAAACGATCTCAGCCTTTGGTCTTGCCGTTCTGCACCAGGTCCGGCCGTCGTGTTTTTGTGAGCGCCTCGGACTCCGCGCGTCGCCAGGCGGCGATCTTCTTGTGATTGCCCGAGATCAGCACCTCGGGGATCGGCCGGCCCTCGAACTCCTGCGGCCGCGTATAGTGCGGGTGCTCGAGCAGGCCGTTCTCAAAACTCTCTTCCTCGCCCGACACCGCATTGCCCATGACGCCGGGTAAAAGCCGCACCACCGCGTCGAGCAGCACCAGTGCGGCCGGCTCGCCGCCGGAAAGGATGAAGTCGCCGACCGAAACCTCCTCCAGCCCACGCGCCTCGATCAGCCGCTGGTCGACGCCTTCGAAACGGCCGCAGAGTATAACGGCGCCCGGCCCGGCGGCGAGCTCGCGCACCCGAGCCTGCGTCAACGGTCTTCCACGCGGGCTCATCAGCAGGCGCGGTCGCGTATCGCCCGGCGGCGAAGCATGGTCGATCGCCTTCGCCAGCACGTCGGCGCGCATCACCATGCCGGCGCCGCCGCCGGCCGGCGTGTCGTCGACGGTGCGGTGCCGGTCGGTGGCGAAATCGCGGATCTGGATCGCGTCCAGCGACCATGTCCCGGCCTCCAGCGCCCGCCCGGCCAGCGACAGGCCGAGCGCGCCCGGAAACATCTCGGGATAGAGCGTCAGCACCGAGGCGGCAAAGCTCACCGGTTGCCCCCGGCATCCCTTGGCCCGCGCGGCCGGCCCTTCGGATCGAAACCGTCGCGGCCGGGCGCCTCGCTGTCCTCGTCGTCGACCAGGCCGGCGGCCGCCGGATCGACGCGAACAAAACCTTCGGCGATCGACACTTGCGGCACGGCGGCCTGCGTGAACGGGATCAGCACGCCCTTGCGCCCGCCCAGAGTCACGTCGAGTATGTCGCCGCCACCAAAATTGTGTACCGCCACGACCTTGCCGATCTCGGCGCCGGTGTCGTCCCTGACCGCCAGGCCGACCAGGTCGGCATGGTAGAATTCGTCCTCTTCGCCATCGTCCGGCAGCATCGAGCGGTCGACGAAGAGTTCCGTGCCGGCGAGCGCCTCGGCCGCATTGCGGTCGCTCACGCCCTTGAACCGCACCACGACCACGGTGTTGGCCGGCCTGATGTCGATGATCTGGAAGGCGCGGCCGTCCCTGGCATAGAGCGGCCCGTAATCGGCGAGCGCCAGCGGCTCGCCGGTGAATGTCTTGACGCGCACTTCGCCCTTGATGCCGTGCGCGGCGCCGATCACTGCCATCTGGACGGGGTTCTGGGGCTTGCTCATGGTGAAAGGTCCTTTGCCTTGCTCTAGCCCCAGCCAGTTGTCATTTCAATGACGCGCTCTTCACCGCTTCCTAACCTGGCTGCCGGAAAATGGCCGGGAACTGGACGAGCGCCATGCAGGAATTCCTCATCCCGGCAAAGCCCGACCTTCAGGCGGCGCGCGAAAGCTGGCTGAAGATGCTGGCGCGCGAACGCCGGCTGTCGCCGGAAACCGTCGAAGCCTATGAGCGCGACACGCGCCAGTTCCTGCATTTCCTGACCGGCCATTGCGGCGGCCCGCCCGGCATTTCGGATATCGCCGATCTTCGCCCGGCAGACCTGCGCGGCTTTCTCGCCGCCCGCCGCAACGCCGGCGCCGGCGCCCGCACGCTCGGGCGAGGGCTGGCCGGCATCCGCTCGCTGCTGCGCTTTCTCGAACGGCGCGGCCTTGCCAATGCGGCGGGCGCGGCAGCGCTGCGCGCGCCGCGCCAGCCAAAGTCGCTGCCCAAGCCGCTGACCGCCGACGATGCGCGGCGCGTCGTTTCGGTGGAAGGCCAGCTGGCGGAGGAGCCATGGATCGCCGCCCGCAACGCCGCTGTGCTGACGCTGCTCTATGGCTCGGGCCTGCGCATTTCCGAGGCGCTCGGCCTCAGCGGCGCCGACCTGTCGTCGGAGACCGACACCGTGCTGCGCATCACCGGCAAGGGCGGCAAGACGCGGCTAGTGCCGGTGCTGCCGGTGGCGCTCAGGGCAGTTGCCGAATACCGGCGGCTCTGCCCCTATCATATCGACCCGAAGGGCCTGCTGTTTCGCGGCGCCCGCGGCGGTCCGCTCAATCCGGCCATCGTCCAGCGCGAGATGGCAAAACTGCGGTCGGCGCTCAATTTGCCGGATACGGCGACACCGCACGCGCTGCGCCATTCCTTCGCCACGCATCTTTTGGGCCGCGGCGGCGATCTCAGAACCATTCAGGAACTCTTGGGCCATGCCAGCCTGTCGACCACCCAGATCTACACCGGCGTCGACACCGCAAGGCTGCTCGAAATCTACGACTCCGCGCATCCTAGGGCGTGATCGGGTTGGGTCTCAGAACAATTTTGCCACGCCGGTTAACCGTTTTGCCGCTTTTTTCCCTTAAGACGCAGGCCATGAAACGTGTCATCGCCATCGCCGACCGCGCGGCCTCTGTGTCGTTGAAGCTGCTTGTGGCGCTCAACATCCTGTTTTTCCTGTCTTTCCTGGTCGTCGCGCTGCTTGCCGCCGGCAGGGCGCATGCGCAGACGCCAGCCTGCAGCGGCACCGACATGCTGTCGGCCTTGCAGAAGGACAACCCGGACACCTACCGCAAGATCGAGACGGAGGCGACCGCGACACCGAACGGCAAGGGCCTGTTGTGGAAACTGGAAAAGGCTGGCGAAAGGCCGTCTTTCTTGTTCGGCACCATGCATATGACCGACCCGCGCGTCACCACTCTGCCGCCCGCCGCGCAAACGGCCTATGACGCCGCAGACACCATCATCATCGAGACCACGGAAGTGCTCGACAAGCAGAAGATGATGGCGGCCATGCTCAACGAGCCGGACCTGATGATGTTCACCGACAACACGACGCTGTCGTCGCTGCTGTCGCCGGACGATGCAGCGGTGGTGAACAAGGCACTCGACGCACGCGGCATTCCGCCGGGCAGCGTGTCCAAGATGAAGCCGTGGCTGTTGTCGGCCATGGTGGCGCTCCCGGTCTGCGAGGTCGCCCGCCAGGCCGGCGGCACACCGGTGCTCGACGTCAAGCTCGCGCAGGATGCCATGGCTTCAGGCAAGACCGTCGAAGGTCTGGAAACGGTCGCCGGCCAGCTGCGCGCCATGGCCTCGCTGCCGCTCGCCTTTCACATGAAGGGGCTGGTCGACACACTCAAGCTCGGCGACAGGATAAACGACGTCAACGAAACCATGATCGTGCTCTACTTGAACGGCGACACCGGCATGTTCTGGCCGCTGTTCCGCGCGATCCTGCCGGGCGATGGCGACGACGCGGCGGGCTACGCGGCCTTCGATCAAACCATGATCACCAGCCGCAACAAGGTGATGGCTGACCATGCCGGACCGATCCTCGCTCGCGGCAACGCCTTCATGGCGGTTGGCGCCATGCACCTTCCGGGCGCGCAAGGCCTGGTCGAGGATTTTCGCAAGGCGGGTTACACCGTCACCGCCGTGCGCTGATCTGCACGGTCGGGTTGCACGTCGAATCACGCGAGTCCCCGTCCCTGTCGGGATTCGCCCTGATTCGCAGATCGATGGCGGACGGGTCCTGTTTTCAGCGAAAAGGGCCAAAGCGGTTGGCTTCCGCTCGCTCGCGGCCAAATTTGCGGGGGAAATACATGCCAACCAGCGATTCCGGGTTAAGATTGCCCTGCTTTCGGCATTTTCCAAGCGTAGTATGAAACCCGTTCAACGGTTGCGCGTTGATGGGTGTTGATTGATACTTTTCATCCTCGGAGGACACTTTTATGGCGAACCCAAACGACCCCTTCACCTCTCCTGGCCCTGCGCCCAAATCGGGTGGCGGCGGTAGCGGCTGGCTGATTGCCCTGGTTGTCATCATCCTGGCCATCGTCGCCTACTATGTTTTCGGAAGAAGCGGCGAACACCCCACGGCGCCCGCCGAACCGCCAGCCGCCAGCACACCGGCGCCTGCGCCCGCACCGGCTGAGCCGATGAAGCCCGCCGAACCGGCTCCCGCGCCTGCGCCAGAACCCGCGCCGGCTCCCGCACCAGCCCCGGCGCCTGCTCCAGAACCGGCCCCTGCGCCCGCACCGGCTCCTGCACCAGCCCCGGCGCCCGCACCGGCCAACTGATCAGGCCCTGAATTCAACGACGAACGGCCCGCTGCAAAGCGGGCCGTTTTGTTTTGGGCAAGACACGCGAACACCGGAAGCGCAGAAAACCGCGTCAGATGGCCGCCGGAGTAGAGTTTATGACGGGGCCTTAGATATGGATCGGCTTGAAGAACGTAGCCAGCGCCGCTTCCTTCACCGCTTCCGACATTGTCGGGTGCGCATGGCAGGTGCGGGCGAGATCTTCCGACGAGCCGCCGAATTCCATCAGCACCGCCGCCTCGTGGATCATCTCGCCGGCGCCGAAGCCGACGATGTGGACGCCGAGCACGCGGTCGCTCGCCTTGTCGGCCAGGATCTTGACGAAGCCGTCGGTGTGCAGCATGGCGCGCGCCCGGCCGTTGGCCGTGAACGGGAATTTGCCGGCCTTGTAGTCGATGCCGGCCTTCTTCAGCTCCTCCTCGGTCTTGCCGACCGAGGCGATTTCCGGGCTGGTGTAGACGACGCTCGGGATCACGTCATAATTCACGTGGCCGGCCTGGCCGGCAATCGACTCCGCCACCGCCACGCCCTCGTCCTCAGCCTTGTGCGCCAGCATCGGCCCGGCGATGACGTCGCCGATGGCGTAGATGCCGGGCACATTGGTCCTGAGATGGCCATCGGTCTTGACCCGGCCGCGCTCGTCGACCTCGACGCCGGCTTCCTTCAGCCCAAGGCTGTCCGAATAGGCGCTGCGCCCGGTGGCGATCAGCACCGCGTCGGCCTCGATCGTCTCGGCAGCGCCGCCCTTCACAGGTTCGAAGGTGACGGTCGCACCCTTCTTGGCCTTGGCGACGCCGGTGACCTTGGCGCCGAGCTTGAACTCGAAGCCTTGCTTGGAAAGCATGCGGTGGAACTGCTTGGAGACCTCGCCGTCCATGCCGCCGAGGATCGTGTCGAGGAACTCGACGACGGTGACCTTGGCGCCTAGCCGCGCCCACACCGAGCCGAGTTCGAGCCCGATGACGCCGCCGCCAACCACCACCAGATGGCCCGGCACCTTGGCCAGCGACAGCGCGCCGGTCGACGACACGATGACCTTCTCGTCGATATCGACCTTGACGCCGGGAATGCCGGCGACGTCGGAACCGGTGGCGATGACGATGTTCCTGGTCTCGATCTCCTCGATCTTGCCGTCCTCGCCGGTCACCGAGACCCTGCCGGCCGCGACCACCTTGCCGGTGCCGTGAAAACTATCGATCTTGTTCTTCTTGAACAGGAAGGCGACGCCGTTGACGTTGGCCGCCACCGTTGCGTCCTTGTGCGCCATCATCTTCTTCAGATTGAGCTTCGGCGTCACCTCGACGCCGAGCGTGTCGAAGGAATGGCCGGCCTCGGCGAACATCTCGGAGGCATGCAGCAGCGCCTTGGACGGGATGCATCCGATGTTGAGGCAGGTGCCGCCGAAGGTCGCGTTCTTCTCGACCACGGCGGTCTTCAGCCCGAGCTGTGCTGCCTTGATGGCGCAGACATAGCCGCCCGGTCCCGATCCGATGATAACGACGTCATAAGCCATGATGGTGTCCTTCTTGGTCCGGCCGTCAGCGGCCGCCGCTTACATTCAGGATCGCGCCCGTCGAATAGGACGCCGCGTCCGACAACAGATAGAGGATTGCGCGCGCGACTTCATCCGATGTGCCGGCCCTTTTCATCGGCAGCGTATCCTGGATGCGCGCCACGCGGTCGGGCTGGCCGCCGGAAGCATGGATTTCGGTGTCGATGATGCCCGGGCGCACCGCATTGACGCGGATACCCTCGGTCGCCACCTCGCGGGCGAGCCCGAGGGTGAAGGTATCGATCGCGCCCTTGGATGCCGCGTAGTCGACATACTCACCCGCCGAGCCATGCGCTGAGGCGGCCGACGAGACGTTGACGATGGCGCCGCCCTTGCCGCCGTGCAGCGTCGACATGCGCCTGACCGCCTCGCGCGCGCAGAGGAAGGAGCCGACGACGTTGACGCGCATCATGCGCTCCAGCCGCGCGCCGCTCATCTCGTCGAGGCGCGCCTTGACGTCGACGATGCCGGCATTGTTTACCAAGGCATCGAGCCGGCCCCAGGAACGGTCGACCACCTCGAACATGCCGACGACATCGGCCTCACTGCCGACATCGCCTCTGACCGCGATCGCCTCGCCGCCGCCAGCCTCGATCTCGGCGACCAGCGCCCTGGCGGCGCCTTCATTGGCGGCATAGTTGACCGCGACGCGGTAGCCGGCTTCGGCGCCGAGCCGGCAAACCGCCGCACCGATGCCGCGGCTGCCGCCGGTGACCAGCAGAACTCTTTGCGTCGCGCTCATTCCTGGCAACCCTTCAGCAGAAACGCATCCCATGGCACCTTGGAGAAGCCATTGTTGCCATAGGCCGCCGACATCTGGAGGGACGGCCCGAGATCGGGAAAGATCAGTGTCTTCGGCGCATCGACGCCTTCGGCCGGCAGCAGTGCGATGTTGCCCTTGTCATCGGCGCTATAGACGACGCCTTCCCACACCGTGCAGGCGGCGAGCTCCTCACCGGTGACATCGCCGGTCGGGCATTTGTACATCAGCGAACCGTGCGGCCGCGCCACGCCATCCGTCCACATGACGATGCCGTCCAGCACGACGCCCTTGTCGAGCACCATCTTGAAGCTGTTGGTGACGGTGGCCGAGTCCGTGGTGGGCCTGAAATCGATGCCGGCCTCGCTTTCGGCATCGCCATAGACGGCAAGCGCCAGCGGACAGGCAGCGTGGACGGTGGCAGGTATCATCACCGCTCCAACCGCTATCGATACGGTCGACAGGCCTTTGGACAAGAAAGAACGAATCGTCACTGCTATCCACCTTGAACAGCTTGATCGAGGATGAAGACCGTAGAAAGAAAATAGTCTATCTCGAAAGCAACGTTCTCATTCCTGTCGACCGGAAGCGCATTCACCTCGTATTTGAGGGTCAAGATGCGAGAACTCTCCGCCATCTCAATATAAACGTCGCGCTCACGACCGCCGCCGACTACCCACTTGAATTCGCTCTTGTTCAGGAACTGTAGTGCCTTGGGCAAGGTATGTATGGCTATCGGCTTTGTGCCTGCAAAAGTCACGGGATGCCGGCCCACGTCGACGTCCAGATGGCCGTACCAAGTTGCCATCGTTCCACCCGATTGCATTCTTCCGAAGATGGGCTCGATGCTGATCGACCTCAGACGAAAATCGGGGCTGAAGAAGAATTCGCAATTGGCGCCATAGATGCACCACGCGGACTCCGTGTCCTCGTGGCGATAATGGTTGTCCGCCCGCAGATCCTCCTCGTCGATAAGGCCTCGAACCGTCTCTCGGCTGCTTTTGCCGAGTTCGAGAGGACCCGCACGGCCTGCCGCCAGAAGCTCGAACAGGTCGATGGGCTGGGCGGGCTCGGCCATCCCGGGTCACTCACAGGTCGAGCACCAGCCGTTCCGGATCCTCCAGGCTTTCCTTGACGCGCACCAGGAAGGTCACGGCTTCCTTGCCGTCGACGATGCGGTGATCGTAGCTCAGCGCCAGGTACATCATCGGCCGGATGACGATCTGGCCGCCGACCACCATCGGCCGGTCCTGGATCTTGTGCATGCCCAAAATGCCCGACTGCGGTGCATTGAGGATCGGCGTCGACATCAGCGACCCGTAAACACCGCCATTGGAAATCGTAAACGTGCCGCCTTGCATATCAGCCACCGAGAGCTTGCCGTCGCGCGCAGCCAGACCCAGCCTCCCGATCTCCTTCTCGATCTCGGCGATGGACATCTGGTCGGCGTTGCGCACGACCGGCACGACGAGGCCCTTTTCGGTGCCGACGGCGACGCCCACATGGGCGAAGTTCTTGTAGATGATGTCGGTGCCGTCGATCTCGGCGTTGACCGCCGGAATCTCCTTCAGCGCATGCGTCACCGCCTTGGTGAAGAAGCCCATGAAGCCGAGCTTCACGCCGTGCTTCTTCTCGAACACGTCCTTGTATTTGGTCCGCAGCGCCATCACCGCGCTCATGTCCACCTCGTTGAAGGTGGTGAGCATGGCGGCGGTCGACTGCGCTTCCTTGAGCCGGCGCGCGATGGTCTGGCGCAGCTTGGTCATGCGCACGCGCTCTTCGCGCGACGCGTCGTCGGCGGTTGATGGCGCGCGCACGGCAACCGGCGCCGCCTTCGGCGTCTCGGCCGGCTGCGACGGCGCGCCCTTGGCGATGGCATCGAGCACGTCGCCCTTCAGCACCTGGCCGCGCTTGCCCGAGCCCGCGATCTGGTCGACCGCAAGATTGGCCTCGGCGAGCAGCTTTGCCGCGGCTGGCGCCGGCGGCATGGAGCGCGTCTCGATCGCGCCGGCATCGCCGGCGATCTTGGCGCTCTCGGCCGCGGCCTGCTTGGTCGTATGGGCCGCATCGGGGCTCGACGCCTGTGACACGGCTTGCGGCTTGGTGGCGGGTGCGGCAGCGCCGGCGCCAGCCGAAATCGTCCCTAGAAGCGCGCCGACCTCGACCGTCTCGCCTTCCTTGACGGTGATCTCGGACAGCGTCCCGGCGGCCGCTGCCGGCACCTCCACCGTCACCTTGTCGGTTTCGAGCTCGACCAGCGGCTCGTCGGCGGCGATCGTGTCGCCGACCTTCTTGAACCATTTGCCGATGGTCGCCTCGGTGACGGATTCGCCGAGTGTGGGGACGCGGATTTCGGTAGCCATTGTGCCTGTCCGTTCTTCGAGGGTTCTATTCGCCAAGCGCGTCGTCGAGCAACGCGGCGAGCTGGCTGAGATGCTTCGACATCAGTCCGGTCGCCGGCGAAGCGGAAGCCGGCCGGCCGGTGTAGCGCACCCGCTGATGCTTGGCGTCGATATGCGCCAGCACCCATTCGAGATACGGATCGATGAACGACCAGGCACCCATGTTCTTCGGCTCCTCCTGGCACCACACCATCTCGGCGTTGCGGAAGCGCGACAGTTCGGTGATCAGCGCCTTGGCCGGGAACGGATAGAGCTGTTCGACGCGCAGCAAGTAGATGTCGTTGATGCCGCGCTTCTCGCGCTCCTCGTAGAGGTCGTAATAGACCTTGCCCGAGCACAGCACGACACGGCGGATCTTGGAATCCTTGACCAGCTTGATCGCCTGGCCGGAAAGCAGCTGGGCATCGTCCCACAGCAGTCGGTGGAAGGAGCTTTCGCCGGAAATCTCCGGCAGCGTCGACACCGCCCGCTTGTGGCGCAGCAGCGACTTTGGCGTCATCAGGATCAGCGGCTTGCGGAAGTCGCGCTTCAGCTGCCGGCGCAATATGTGAAAATAGTTAGCCGGCGTGGTGACGTTGGCCACCTGCATGTTGTCCTCGGCGCAAAGCTGCAGAAAGCGCTCGAGCCGGGCCGATGAGTGCTCGGGCCCCTGGCCTTCATAGCCGTGCGGCAACAGGCAGACGAGGCCGGACATGCGCAGCCACTTGCGTTCCCCCGACGAGATGAACTGGTCGAACACCACCTGGGCGCCGTTGGCGAAGTCGCCGAACTGTGCTTCCCACAAGGTCAGCGCCTTTGGCTCGGCCAGACTGTAGCCGTATTCGAAGCCGAGCACCGCTTCCTCCGACAGCATCGAGTTGATGACTTCGTAGCCTGCCTGAGCTGCCGACAGATTGTTGAGCGGGATGTAGCGGGTTTCGTCGCTCTGGTCGTAGAGCACGGAATGGCGCTGTGAGAAGGTGCCGCGCTCGGAATCCTGGCCGGATAGCCGGATCGGATTGCCGTCGAGCAGGATGGCGCCGAAGGCCAGTGCCTCTGCCGTCGACCAGTCGATGCCTTCGCCGGATTCGATCGCCTGGCGGCGGTTCTCCAGGAAGCGCAGGATCGTCTTGTGCGCCTCGAAATCCTTCGGCACCTCGGTCAGCTTCTTGCCGATTTCCTTCAGCGTCTTGACCGGCACGGCCGTCTTGCCGCGCCGCTGTTCGTCCTGGTTGTCGGCCGTGCGCAGGCCCGACCATGCGCCGTCCAGCCAGTCGGCCTTGTTGGGCTTGTAGCTCTGGCCGACCTCCCACTCCGATTCCAGATGCGCCCGCCAGTCGGCTCTCATCTGGTCGAACTCGGCCTGGGTGATGTGGCCTTCGGCGATCAGGCGATCGGCATAGATCTGCACCGTCGTCTTGTGGTTGCGGATACTGCGATACATGATCGGCTGGGTGAAGGCCGGCTCGTCGCCCTCATTGTGGCCGAAGCGGCGGTAGCAGAACATGTCGACCACGACCGGCTTGTGGAACTTCATGCGGAATTCGGTCGCCACCTTGGCGCCGTGGACCACGGCTTCCGGGTCGTCGCCATTGACGTGGAAGATCGGCGCCTCGATCATCTTGGCCACATCCGACGGATAGGGCGACGAGCGCGAGAAACGCGGATTGGTGGTGAAGCCGATCTGATTGTTGATGATGAAGTGCAGCGTGCCGGCGACGCGATGGCCGCGCAGGCCCGACAGGCCGAGGATCTCGGCGATCACGCCCTGGCCGGCGAAGGCGGCGTCGCCGTGCAGCAGCAGCGGCATCACCTTGGCGCGTTCCGACAGCGGCACGATTTCGCCGCGCTCGCGGCCGGCGAACTGGTCCTGCTTGGCGCGCGCCTTGCCCATCACCACCGGATCGACGATTTCCAGATGCGAGGGGTTGGCGGTCAGCGACAGATGCACCTTGTTGCCGTCGAACTCGCGGTCCGATGAAGCGCCGAGATGGTACTTGACGTCGCCCGAGCCCTCGACCTCGTCGGGAGCCGCCGAGCCGCCCTTGAATTCGTGGAAGATGGCACGGTGCGGCTTGGCCATCACTTGGCTGAGAACGTTGAGACGGCCGCGATGCGCCATGCCGAGCACGACCTCCTTGAGGCCGAGCTGGCCGCCGCGCTTGAGAATCTGCTCCAGCGCCGGAATCAGCGACTCGCCGCCATCGAGGCCGAAACGCTTGGTGCCTTTGTACTTGACGTCGATGAACTGCTCGAAGCCTTCCGCCTCGATCAGCTTCTGCAGGATCGCCTTCTTGCCGGGAGCGGTGAAGGTGATCTCCTTGTCGGCGCCTTCGATGCGCGCCTGGATCCAGGCCTTCTCCTCGGGGTCGGAAATGTGCATGAACTCGACACCGAGCGTCGAGCAATAGGTGCGGGTCAGGATCTCCAGCATCTGCCGGATGGTGCCGAATTCAAGTCCGAGCACATTGTCGAGGAAGATCGGCCGGTCGTAGTCGGCGGCGACGAAGCCGTAATTCTCCGGCGACAGCTCATTATAGTCCTCGAGCGGCTTGGCGATGCCGAGCGGGTCGAGATTGGCGTGCAGATGGCCGCGCATGCGGTAGGCGCGGATCATCATGATGGCGCGCACCGAATCGCGCGTCGCCTGGTGCACGTCGGCGTCGGAAAGGACGTTGCCGTTGGTGACCGCCTTCTCCTTGACCTTCTTCTCGATCGCCTTCTCGACCAGGCCCCAATTGCCGTCGAGCGCCGACACCAGTTCGCCATTGGCCTGCAGCGGCCAGGAAGGCCTCGCCCAGGAGGCGCCCTTGGCGTTCTTGCGGACGTCGGCGGCGTCGTCCTTCAGCGCCGCGAAGAAGTCCTGCCATTCGGGATTGACCGATTCCGGATCGTCCTCATAGGCGGCGTAGAGCGCGTCGATATAGTCGGCATTGCCGCCATAGAGGAAAGAGGTGAGCGAAAACTGGTCGTTGGCCTGATCTTGTCGTGCCATTTTTGTCTGCGGAGCCCGGCTCCGTCTCCTTTTCAAGGGGAATAGCGAGTAGTCAGTAGTGAGTAGGAAAACGGAAATTTCCCACTCAGCAGCTACTCACACGTTCTTCCCTTTTCACTACTCACTAATGACTACTCACTTAACCCTTGATCGCCTCGACCAAGGTCGTACCCAGCCGGGCCGGCGACGGCGAAACTTTTATCCCGGCCGATTCCATCGCCGCGATCTTGTCTTCCGCGCCGCCCTTGCCGCCGGAGATGACCGCGCCCGCATGGCCCATCGTGCGGCCGGCCGGCGCCGTGCGGCCGGCGATGAAGCCGGCCATCGGCTTGCTGCGGCCACGCTTGGCTTCGTCCTTGAGGAACTGCGCGGCGTCTTCCTCGGCCGAGCCGCCGATCTCGCCGATCATGATGATCGACTTGGTCTCGTCGTCGGCGAGGAACATCTCGAGCACGTCGATGAACTCGGTGCCCTTGACCGGGTCGCCGCCGATACCGACGGCAGTGGTCTGGCCGAGGCCGACATTGGTGGTCTGGAACACTGCCTCATAGGTAAGCGTTCCCGAGCGGGAAACAACGCCGACCGAGCCCTTGCGGAAGATGTTGCCGGGCATGATGCCGATCTTGCATTCGTCGGGCGTCAGCACGCCGGGACAGTTCGGCCCGATCAGCCGCGAGGTCGAGCGGTCGAGCCGCGCCTTGACCTTGACCATGTCCATCACCGGAATGCCTTCGGTGATGCAGACGATCAGCGGGATCTCGGCCTCGATCGCTTCGATGATCGCTTCCGCCGCGCCCGCCGGCGGCACATAGACCACCGAGGCGTTGGCGCCGGTCCTTTCCTTGCCCTCGGCGACGGTGGCGAAGATCGGCAGGCTTTCGCCCTTGGCGCCGGCCCAGGTCTCGCCGCCCTTCTTGGGGTGGATGCCACCAACCATCTTGGTGCCGTGATAGGCGAGCGCCTGTTCGGTATGGAATGTGCCGGTCTTGCCGGTCAGGCCCTGCACCAGCACTTTGGTGTTCTTGTCGACGAGAATGGACATTGGGGCCCTTTTCTAAAAACCGTTGATCGAGGAAGGCTGCGCGGTCATGGTCAGAGCCGCTTGAGATCGGCGACGGTGAGATCGCTCTTGGCGTTGCCGGTGTTCAAAGTCGTCGCCGGCTCGAACATCAGCACCACCGGCTCTTCGGTCAGCGAGCGCGGCCGGTGCTCGACGCCGCGCGGCACGACGATGAAATCGCCCTCGCCAAGCTCGACCGGCCCGTCGCGGAAATCGATCGCGATCCTGCCGCGCAGCACCAGGAAGGCTTCGTCCTCATTGTCATGCGCATGCCAGTCGAAGACGTCGCCGAACTTGGCGACCTTCGCCTGGCTGTCATTGACATCGCCGGCGATATGCGGATCGAACACCTTGGTGATCGTCCGATCCGCCGCCTCGACGAGGTTTATCTTGCGCGGGGGCACAGGCTCAGCCCTTCACCGCCGCAACAATTTTCTTGGCCGCATCATCGAGATCATCGGCCGACACGACATTCAAACCGCTCTCGTTGATGATCTTCTTGCCGAGCTCGGCATTGGTGCCTTCGAGGCGCACCACCAGCGGCACCTTCAGCCCGACTTCCTTGACCGCGGCGATCACGCCTTCGGCGATGACGTCGCACTTCATGATGCCGCCGAAGATGTTGATCAGAATGCCTTCGACCGCCGGATCCCTGGTGATGATCTTGAACGCCGCCGTCACCTTCTCCTTGGAAGCGCCGCCGCCGACATCGAGGAAGTTGGCGGGCTCGGCGCCGTAGAGCTTGATGATGTCCATCGTCGCCATGGCCAGGCCGGCGCCGTTGACCATGCAGCCGATATTGCCGTCGAGCGCGACATAGGCGAGGTCGTATTTCGACGCCTCGATCTCCTTCTCGTCCTCTTCGGTGGTGTCGCGCAATTCCATCACGTCGGGGTGGCGGAACAGCGCATTGTTGTCGAACGACACTTTCGCGTCCAGCACGCGCAGCCGGCCGTTCTTCATGACGATCAGCGGGTTGACCTCGAGCAGGCTCATGTCCTTCTCGACGAAGGCGTTGTAGAGCAGCGGGAACAGCGTGCCGCCGTCCTTGGCCGCGTCACCGTCGAGCTTCAGCGCGCTGTTGAGCGTCTTCACGTCATCCGCCGTCACGCCCTTTTCCGGGTCGACGGCGACGGTGATGATCTTTTCCGGCGTGTCGTGGGCGACCGCCTCGATATCCATGCCGCCCTCGGTCGAGACGACGAAGGCGATGCGGCCAACCGAACGGTCGACCAAGATCGACAAATAGAGCTCGCGCTCGATGTCGGCGCCATCCTCGATATAGAGCCGGTTGACCTGCTTGCCGGCCGGGCCGGTCTGCTTGGTGACCAACGTGTTGCCGAGCATCTCGTTGGTGTTGGCGACGACATCGGCCACCGACTTCGCCAGCCGCACGCCACCCTTGGCATCGGGCGACAACTCCTTGAACTTGCCCTTGCCGCGGCCGCCGGCATGGATCTGGCTCTTCACCACATAGAGCGGGCCGGGCAGCGCCTTGGCGGCGGCTTCCGCCTCGCTCGCCTTGAACACCGGCACGCCCTCGGCCACCGGCGCGCCAAAACTCTTCAGCAGCGCCTTGCCCTGATATTCATGGATGTTCATGGCTCAATATCTCCAGATCAGCTGCCGGGGGATCACTTCGAGGCGAGATGCGGGGCGATCTTGACGCAGGCCTCGGTGAGGCCCTGCACCGCCGCCACAGAGGAGTCGAACATCTTCTGCTCGGCCTTGGAGAGGTCGATCTCGATGATGCGCTCGACGCCGCCGGCGCCGATCACCACGGGAACGCCGACATAAGTGTTCTTGACGCCATACTGGCCCGAGAGATGCGCCGCACAGGGCAGCACGCGCTTCTTGTCCTTGAGGTAGGCCTCGGCCATCGAGATCGCCGAAGCGGCCGGCGCGTAATAGGCCGAGCCTGTCTTGAGCAAGCCGACGATCTCGGCGCCGCCGTCGCGGGTGCGCTGCACGATCTGGTCGAGCTTGTCCTTCGAGGTCCAGCCCATCTTGACGAGGTCGGGCAGCGGGATGCCGGCGACCGTCGAATAGCGGATCATCGGCACCATGGAATCGCCGTGGCCGCCGAGCACGAAAGCGGTGACGTCCTCGACCGAGACCTTGAACTCCTCGGCCAGGAAATAGCGGAAACGTGAACTGTCGAGCACGCCGGCCATGCCGACGACATGGGTCTTGGGCAGGCCGGAAAACTTCTGCAGCGCCCAGACCATGGCGTCGAGCGGGTTGGTGATGCAGATGACGAAGGCCTTCGGTGCGTATTTCTTGAGACCTGCGCCGACCTGTTCCATGACCTTGAGGTTGATGCCGAGAAGATCGTCGCGGCTCATGCCAGGCTTGCGCGGCACGCCGGCGGTGACGATGCAGACATCGGCGCCCTCGATCCCGGCATAGTCGTTGACCCCGGTCAGCCTGGAGTCGAAGCCGTCGACCGGCGACGATTGCGCGATATCCAGCCCCTTGCCCTGCGGAATGCCCTCGGCGATATCGAACAGCACCACATCGCCGAGATCCTTGAGGCCGATCATATGGGCGAGCGTGCCGCCGATCATGCCAGAGCCGATGAGCGCTATCTTGTTGCGTGCCATGTCAGGATGTTTTCCCTTGGTCTGTGACGGCGCCAAACGGCGTCGAGGAAGAGGCCGGAATGCTGCGGGGAACCGCGGATTTTCGCCGCACCAATTAGCCCTCGTGAAGATGAAATTCAACCGATTATTTTGGGCGTAGGAATTTCAATCGGTTAGATGATTTGGGATTTACGTAAACGTCAAAGTTTGTGAGCCGACTTCGAGGAATTTACACAATGGCGATCGAAATCAGAAGGCTGGAAGCGGGCGATGACGCCCTTGTGATGCATGTCGCCGAAGACGTGTTCGACGAGCCGGTGCGGCCGGACAGGCTTGCCGCCTACCTCGCTTCGCCGGGTCATTTCATGATTATGGCGCTGGCCGACGGCGTGGTCGTCGGCCAATGCGCCGCCGTCATCCACCGCCATCCCGACAAGGTGAGCGAACTCTACATCGACGAGATCGGCGTGACGCCGGCCTTCCAGCGCCAGGGCATCGCCCGAAGAATGCTCGACGCGATGTTTGTGATCGGCAGGGAGAATGGCTGCGAGGAAACGTGGGTCGGCACCGAGCCGGACAATGCTGCGGCGCGAGCGCTTTACGAGTCGCGCCGGGAGCCGCATGGGCCAGCGGAGGAGTTCGTCATGTATGTATATAAGCTTTAGGATTGGCCGAAGCCTCCCCACCTTGGCGGCTAAGCCTGCGCCTGCTGCGCTTCCGCCGGCGCCATCCTCGCCTTCTGCCGCTCCGTCCAGTCCTCCAGCCAGTCGCGGCTCTGCATTTCGATCAGCCGCGAGGCCGTACGCTCGAACTCGAACACCTCGACGCCGCGCCTGGCCGTGTAAAGCGCCTGTGGCGGCGCTTCGGCGCTGACCACCAGCCGAACATGATGGTCGTAGAGCGTGTCGATCAAAAGGATAAACCGCTTGGCCTCGTTGCGCTTGCCTTCGCCGAGTACCGGCACGTGGTCGATGAAGAGGGTCGAGAAGCGGCCGGCGATGGCCAGATAGTCACGCGCGCCGAGCGGCTTTTCGCAGAGATCGGCGAAGGAAAAGCGCGCCGCATCGCCAGCCGCGCGCGGCACCACCACCTGCCGGCCCTTCACCGTCAGCGCCGTCTCCATGGCCGACCGACCATGCGTCATCGCTTCCCAGGCCTGGTCGAGCACGGCATCGGCTGCCGCATCCGCCGGCGTGACATAGACCGGCATGCGGCTGAGCTTTTCGAGCCGGTAGTCCTTGTCGGCGTCGAGTGCGAGCACATCGGCGTGCCGCCCCAAAATGCCGACGAAGGGCAGAAAAAGCTGCCTGTTCAGCCCGTCGCGGTAGAGGTCGTCCGGCGCGACATTCGAGGTGGCGACCAGCACCACGCCATTGGCGAACAGCGCCGAAAACAGCCGCGACAGGATCATCGCATCGGCGATGTCGGTGACCGAGAATTCGTCGAAGCACAGCACCCAGGCCTGTTCGGCCAGCGCGCGCGCCACCGGCGGGATCGGATCGTCCTCCTTGACGTCGCCATTCTTGCGCGCCGCCCGGTGCTTCTGGATGCGGTCCTGCACATCGGCCATGAAGTCGTTGAAATGCACGCGGCGCTTGCGCCGGACCGGCAAGAGCTCGAAGAACATGTCCATCAGCATGGTCTTGCCGCGGCCGACGCCACCATGGATGTAGAGGCCCTTTACCGCCGCGGGCGGCTGCTTGCGCGCGAACAGCCAGCCGAGCGCGCTCGACTTCTGTGCCAGCCGCTTGGCCGAGATCTCGTCGGTCAGCCGGTCGAGTGCCGCGGCGATGCGCTCCTGCGCCGGATCGCGCTCGATGGCGCCGGTCTCGACCAGATGATCGTAGCGCTGCCTGACGGTCGCATGGGTCTGGAGGCCGTCGCGCAGATGCATCGGTCACGTCGTTCTCGAGCAATTCCAGGAAAAGTGTGTAGCGGTTTTCCGTCCGGAACTGCGTAAGGGCGGATCGGCCTACCTTGTAAGCGAGATCGGCAGGCCGGTGGAAGTCTGGCCGTCGAATTTCTCGCCGCCCGAGGAATAGAGACGCGCCAGCGTGCCGCCACTCTCGTCGTAAAGCGTCAGCTGCTTGCCGGCAACGTTCCAGGACTTGATGCCGTCGATCGGCGCCGGGCAGTGCAGCGGGCCGGCGCGGTAGCCGGCGCCGAATTTGGTCTGCGGCGTTGCCACCTTGCAGCTCTGGCCCGATACGCTGGCGTTCCAGACGCCGGCGACGCTGGCAGCGGTCAGATCCGGTGCGCCGGCAGGCGCCGTGCCGTCCGCCGGCAGCGAGGCGACCTGGCTGTTCGCCGGTGCCGTCGGGAACTGCGACGGATCGGTGGTGCCGGGCGCGGCGGGCGGCGGCAGCTGGTTTCCCGTCACCGTTCCGGAAGGCGCCGGCGTCAGCGGCGCCGGCTGCTGGTCATCCATCGATGAGAATCGCGAGGTCGAACAGCCGCTTGCAACGAGCGCAGCAAGCGATACGGCCACCAGAGCGGTCTTCGAAAAAGTCATTCCAACCTCCGTCGGATCCGGCTTGGGGGACGCCGTCCGCGCAATCTCTCCCTCACCAAGATGGAGAAGGTGGCAGAATTTCAACCCGATATGGTTAAAATAGGGTTTTCGGGAGAATTGTTGCAATTTTATCGCAACAGGCGTGTGACCCCAGACGCCTATTGCTGTCTGCCCCGCGAATGCGCGACGTTTTGGACGTGGCCCTACGCGGGGAGCGGCGCGCTTGGCACGAAGACATAGCCGTCCGGACCGACGATATGGCATTCGCGCAAGCCGTGCGGCTTGTCGATCGCCCCAGTGAGCACGATATGGCCGAAGTCGCGCGCTTTGGCCTCAACCGCGTCGGGATCGGCACCGTAAAGGCGAAGCTCGATGCCCGCGCCACGCGTTTCGGCGCCTGCTATGACGCCGGTCATCGGGTTGTCGAGATAGGAGTGGTCGGCATGCAGCATGAACACCGACCCTAACAGTTCGATCGCGGCGAAATCCTCATCGGCATAGATGATCCGTGCGCCGAGCACGTCGCGGCAAAACGCTTCCATGGCCGGCATGTCGGTGACCAGAAGATTGATGCCGATGCCGCGTGGCAGCGAACGGCCAAAATCCTCGGCTTTCATCCACGGTGTTTTCGTCCGCTTCATAGCCATGGCCGTCCCTCCTCCCGCCCGCATCTCACGATCCTAGCCGAGGCCACCTCTTCGCCCTTGGCATTGGCGTGAAAAATGCTTGCGCCAGACGGCCCAGACCCTATCTCAGAGGAACCGACACAGCGGGACGGAAGAAAAATGGCTGCGAGAAAGAGAGCCGCCAACCGCTACTACAGCGGCTCGCCCAGCGATCATTTCGACGGCACCTTGTTCTTCAATCCCAACGGCCAGCCGCCCGGCCGCTTTGCCGACCTGCTGAAATGGCAATTGAGCGGCGAGCGCTCGAAATGGCCGGCGGCCAATCCGAGCCCGTTTCATCAGGCAAGGCCGGCCGAACGGATCGACGGATCAGGGCTGCGGCTGACCATGGTCGGCCATTCCTCGCTGCTCATCCAGACGGCTGGTCTCAACATCCTCACCGATCCGGTCTGGTCGCCGCGCGTCTCGCCGCTCTCCTTTGCCGGGCCGAAGCGGGTCAATGCGCCCGGCATCGCCTTTTCGCAGCTGCCGCCGATCGACCTCGTGCTGGTCAGCCACAACCATTACGACCATCTCGACCTCGCCACGCTGAAGCGGTTGAAGGCGAAACACGACCCGCTTGTGCTGACGCCGCTCGGCAACGACGCCATCATCGACGATGTAGTGCCTGGCATGCGGCTCATGGCGCATGACTGGGGCGACCGGGTCGAGATCGGCGACGGTGTCGCCGTCCATGTCGAACCGGTGCATCACTGGTCGGCGCGCGGCGCGCGCGACCGGCGCATGGCGCTGTGGGCGGGTTTTGTCGTCGAAACCCCGGACGCAAAAGTCTATTTCGCCGGTGACACCGGCTTTCATAGCGGCACCAATTACCGACTGATGGCCGACAAACATGGCGGCTTCCGCCTCGCCATCCTGCCGATCGGCGCCTACGAGCCGCGCTGGTTCATGGCGCCGCAGCACCAGAACCCCGAAGAAGCGGTGCAAGGCATGAGGCTGTGCAACGCCGCCCATGCCGCCGGCTGCCACTGGGGCACCTTCCAGCTCACCAACGAGCCGATCGACGAGCCGGCCCGGAAACTGGCCGAGGCGCTGGAAGCGGAAGGGGTGCCACAAGAGCGGTTCCGCGCCTTGCGACCGGGCGAGATCTGGGACGTGCCGGAGATCAGCTGAGGAACCCATCCTTTGAAAACGCGTTGGTTCCACAAGGCAATTCGGCTGGGAGCCTTTCCATGATCAAGTGGATCATCATTCTTCTGATTGTCGCCGCCGCCGCCGGCCTGCTCGGCATGCCGGCGCTGGCGGGTGCCGCCGCCACCGGCGCGCGCATCCTCATCGGCATCGTCCTCATCATCTTCCTGCTGCTCGTGCTGGGCGTCTTCGCGGTAACATAGGCGCGGCGTCTTCGCCGTCGTCAGCTCGGTATCTCCGCCGTAGCTAGGTCCGGCGTCTTCGCCGTCGCCAAAAGGCGTGGCACACTGGTAATTCCTGCCCGTTTCCGCCATATAGCGGCAAACGGACATGGAACCATCGGAGCAATGGCAGGCACCGCCCCCTTCGCCAAGATGAACGGCATCGGCAACGAGATCATCGTTGCCGACATGCGCAGCCGTGCCGACCGTGTGACCCCGGCTGCGGCAATCGCGCTGAATGCCGATGCCGCGACCAAGTTCGACCAGATCATGGCGATCCACGACGCCAGGACGCCGGGCACCGCATTCTTCATCGACATCTTGAATTCCGACGGATCCGGCGCGCAGGCCTGCGGCAACGGCATGCGCTGCGTCGTCCAGGCTCTTGCCGCCGAGACCGGCCAGAAGATATTCACCTTCGAGACCGTCGCCGGCATCCTCAACGCCAGGGAACACGCCGACGGCACGATCTCGGTCGACATGGGCACGCCGCGCTTCGGCTGGCAGGATATCCCGCTAGCCGAGGAATTCCGCGACACCCGCATGATCGAATTGCAGATCGGCCCGATCGACGCGCCGGTGCTGCATTCGCCCTCGGTCGTCTCGATGGGCAACCCGCACGCCATCTTCTGGGTCGACGGCGACGTCTGGTCCTACGAGCTCGACCGTTTCGGGCCGCTGCTCGAAAACCACCCGATCTTCCCCGAGCGCGCCAACATCACGATTGCGCAGGTGACCTCGCCCGACACCATGGTCATCCGCACCTGGGAGCGTGGCGCCGGTTTGACCAAGGCGTGTGGTTCGGCCGCTTGCGCAGCTGTTGTCGCCGCTGCCCGCACCAGACGCACCGGACGCAGCGTGTCGCTGATGACGCCGGGCGGCGGCTCGCTGCATGTCGAATGGCGCGACGACGACCATGTCATCCTGACCGGTGCCGCCGAATGGGAATTTTCCGGCAGCTTCGACCCGTCGACCGGCGCCTGGGCCCGCGACACGGAAAGCGCGGCCTGATGGCAGCTCTCTCAAAGGGCATCGACGTCGTCACCTTCGGCTGCCGGCTGAACACCTATGAATCCGAGGTGATGCGCCGCGAAGCCGAAAGCGCCGGCCTCGGCGCGCTTGAAGGTGGCGCCATCATCTTCAACACCTGCGCCGTCACCGGCGAGGCGGTGCGCCAGGCCAAGCAGTCGATCAGGAAAGCCCGCCGCGAAAACCCCGCCGCCCGCATCATCGTGACCGGCTGCGCCGCGCAGACCGAGCCGGAGAATTTCGTTGCCATGGACGAGGTCGATCTCGTGCTTGGCAATGAGGAGAAACTGAAGGCGCACTCCTATCGCGCGCTGCCGGATTTCGGCGTCAACGACACCGAGAAGGCGCGCGTCAACGACATCTTCTCGGTGCGCGAGACGGCCGGCCACATGGTCGATGCCATCGAGGGCCGGGCGCGCGCCTTCGTCCAGGTGCAGAACGGCTGCGACCACCGCTGCACCTTCTGCATCATCCCCTACGGCCGCGGCAATTCGCGCTCGGTGCCGATGGGCGCCGTGGTCGAGCAGGTCAAGCATCTCAGCAACAACGGATATGCCGAGATCGTGCTGACCGGCGTCGACATGACCAGTTTTGGCGCCGACCTGCCGGGCAGCCCAAAACTCGGCAAGCTGGTCAAGACGATCCTCAGGCAGGTGCCCGACGTGAAGCGGCTGCGGCTGTCCTCCATCGATTCGATCGAGGCCGATGACGATTTGCTCGATGCGATTGCCACCGAGCCGCGGCTGATGCCGCATCTGCATCTGTCGCTGCAGTCGGGCGACGACATGATCCTGAAGCGAATGAAGCGCAGGCATCTGCGCGACCAGTCGATCCGCTTCTGCGAGGATGTGCGCAAGCTGCGCCCCGGCATCGTCTTCGGCGCCGACATCATCGCCGGCTTCCCGACCGAGACCGAGGCGATGTTCGAGAACTCGGAAAAGATCGTTGAGGAATGCGGGCTGACGCATCTGCATGTCTTCCCGTTCAGCCCGCGCGAAGGCACGCCCGCCGCGCGCATGCCGCAGGTCCGCCGCGAACTGGTCAAGCAGCGCGCCGCCCGACTGCGCGCCGCAGGCGAGGCCGCCTATCGCCGTCATCTGGCTACGCTCGCCGGCACGCGTCAGTCGATCCTGGTCGAGCGCGACGGCCTCGGCCGCACCGAAGGGTTTACGCTTGCCGCTATCGCCGCAGGTTCGCCGGGCGAGATCGTCGAGGCCGATATCACCGGCCATGACGGTGCCCGCCTGATCGCCGCGCCCGCTACCGCCCGCGCCGCCTGAGAAACGCAAAGCATGGCTGGTTTTTTCAAGAAGATATTTTCGTTCGGCAAGAAGGAAGTGGTCGAGGAGCGGATCGACGAGACCGCACCGCTGCCGCCGATCAAATGGGAGGCGCTGGACGCGCTGAAGCCTGCGACTGAGCAGGCTGCACCCAACCCTCCCCTTGATGGGGAGGTAAAGGACGCACCGCAACCAGCGCCCGAGGAGCCGAAGCCCGAGCCGACCCCGACCATTCCACCGGCGCCGGAGCCGATTGTTCCGTCCGAGCCGGAACCTCTGCCGGAACCCGAGCCTATAGAAGAGCCGAAACGCGCTCCTGAGATACCTGCCGAGCCGCCAGCGCCTCAGGAAGTTCCTGCGCCCGTCGTTCCCGAGCCTGCCCCCGAGCCTCAGCCTCAGGAAGTCCCGCCACCCGCGCCGGCCGAGCCGGAGATCGTTCCGTCACGCCCGGAAAGGCAGCCGGAACCAGCACCCGTCGAAGTGCCGACGCCTCCTGCAGAGCTCCCGGCGGAGACGCCCATACCGGTCGAGATACCACCATCGACGCCGTCTTCTGCGCCGCCATCTTCAGAGCTCGGCCCTGCCCCTCATCCGCCTGCCGGCACCTTCTCCCCGTATAGTGACGGGGAGAAGGGAGCTGATCTTAGCGCCAGCACCCCTCTTGCAGACATCAAAGAAGAAGCCTCAACGCTCGCGCCCGCCTCTCCCCGTCCTTCACTGGGAGAGGGTGAGGGTGAGGGGCAGCGCGAACCTAGCGATCTTGGCCTCTCTTCTGCCGAAGCTGCACCATCGGCCGAAATCCCAGCGCCTATTCGCCAGCCCGCGCCTGTCGAGCCACAGCCGATCCTCGCCGAGATCGCGCCCGAGTTGCAGCCAGTACCGCAACCCGCGCCGGAGCCAAAACCCGCTCCCGGCAAGGTGACCGTCTCCAAGAAGGTCGAGCAGAAAGCCGAGCCGCAGAAGGCGCCGGAGCCGGCGCCGAGGCGCTCATGGTTCCAGCGCATGAAGGACGGGCTTGCCCGTTCGTCCCGCGAACTCTCCGGCAACATTGCAGGCGTCTTCACCAAGCGCAAGCTGGACGAGGACACGCTGCAGGATCTGGAGGACGTGCTGATCCGCGCCGACCTTGGCCTGGAGACGGCCTTGCGCGTCACCGACGCGCTTGCGTCCAGCCGCTACGGCAAGGATGTCTCCGATACCGAAGTGCGCGCCGTGATGGCGGCCGAGGTGGAGAAGGTGCTGACCCATGTCGCCATGCCGCTGGAGCTCGACCTCTCGCACAAGCCGCATGTCGTCCTGGTCGTCGGCGTCAACGGCACCGGCAAGACCACGACCATCGGCAAGCTGGCGGCCAAGCTGACCGATGGCGGCCTGTCGGTGATGCTTGCCGCCGGCGACACGTTCCGCGCTGCGGCGATCGAGCAGTTGAAGATCTGGGGCGAGCGGACGAAGTCGCCGGTGATCGCCTCCAAACTCGGCGCCGACGCCGCCGGCCTCGCCTACGACGCCTTCGAGAAGGCGAAGGAGGCCGGCTCCGACGTGCTGATCATCGACACCGCCGGCCGACTGCAGAACAAGACCGAGCTGATGGCGGAGCTGGAAAAGATCGTCCGCGTGCTGGGCAAGCTCGATCCGGAGGCGCCGCATACCGTGCTGCAGACGGTCGACGCCACCACCGGCCAGAATGCGCTCAACCAGGTCGAGATCTTCCGCAATGTCGCCGGCGTCAACGGCCTGGTGATGACCAAGCTGGACGGCACGGCGCGTGGCGGTATTCTGGTGGCGATCGCGGCAAAGCACAAATTGCCGGTCTATTTCATCGGCGTCGGCGAACAGGTCGACGACCTCGAACCTTTCTCGGCAAGCGAATTCGCCAGGGCGATCGCTGGAGTGGCCTAACAAGCGTGATCTCGAAAGGCGCAAGCTTTTTGGATTGGATCACGCGCAAGAAGGAAGCTTATGAACCCGCCCATTCTCGAGCGCGACCCGTCGGATCCGCAGAAACAAAAGAAAGAAGCCGTCAACCCGGTGCTCAAGCTGGCACTCGAGCTCGGCCCGCTGCTGGTGTTCTTCTTCGCCAACGCGCGCAGCGGATGGCTGGTGCAGAAATTTCCCGTGCTGGCCGAATTCGGCGGCCCGATCTTCGTCGCCACCGGCCTGTTCATGGCCGCGACCGCGATCGCGCTGATCGCCTCCTGGCTGCTCACCCGCACTCTGCCGATCATGCCGATGGTGTCGGGCGTCGTCGTCTTTATTTTCGGCGCGCTGACGCTCTATCTGCAAGACGACGTCTTCATCAAGATGAAGCCGACCATCGTCAACACGCTGTTCGGAGGCGTGCTGCTCGGTGGCCTGTTCTTCGGCCGGTCGCTGCTCGGCTACGTCTTCGATTCCGCCTTCAGCCTCGACGCCGAAGGCTGGAAGAAGCTCACCTTCCGTTGGGGGCTGTTCTTCCTGTTCCTGGCCCTCGTCAATGAAGTGGTGTGGCGGAATTTTTCGACCGATGCCTGGGTTACCTTCAAGGTCTGGGGCATCATGCCGATCACGCTTCTCTTCACCTTCAGCCAGATGCCGCTGATCCTGCGCCATTCGCTCGAGGACAAGACCGAAGAGAAGGCCGGCAAGTAGAGCAATTCCAGGAAAAGTGTGTAGCGGTTTTCCGTCCGGAATTGCGTTGGAACAAGAGGGAGACCGGGATGGACTTCGTCACCACGCGCGACGAGCTGAGGACGATCTACAAGACGCCCCGGCCGACCGACGGCTCCATTCGCAAGGAACTGAAAGGGCTCGACGGTCACTGCCGCTCCTTCATCGGCAAGAGCCCTTTCGTGCTGATCGGCTCTTCAGACGGCGCCGGCAACGCCGATGTGACGCCGAAGGGCGACAGACCGGGCTTCACCGCCGTGCTCGACGACAGGACCATCGCCATCCCCGACCGGCCCGGCAACAATCGGTTGGACACGCTCGAAAACATCATCCGCAATCCGTCCATCGGGCTGCTCTTCCTCATCCCCGGCATGAACGAGACGTTGCGCGTCAATGGCGATGCCCGCATCACCGTCGATGCCGGTTTGCGCGAACGCCTCGCGATCGACGGCAAGGCGCCGCAAAGCGTCGTCGTGGTGTCGGTCAGAGCCGCCTACATGCATTGCGCCAAAGCCTTCATGCGCTCCGATCTGTGGAAACCCGAGACCTGGTACGACCGCGCGACGCTGCCGACGCTGGGCCAGATCATGCGCGACCAGCTGACGCTGGCCGACACCGCGGGCGATATCGACCGCGAGTTGGACGAGGATTACCAGAAAACCCTGTGGTAGCTTTTGGGAACGATTCTCCGTTCACCCGGCTCGCATCCCTTTGATCGAAATCCTCGCCATTTCCGGCAGCCTGCGCGCCGCCTCGACCAATTCGGCCTTGCTGACGGCGCTGGCCGCGAACGCGCCTTCGGATTGCCGCGTCACCGTCTATGACGGGCTTGGCCGGCTGCCGATCTTCAACCCCGACGACGAGGGCGAACGCACGCCGCCGGAGGCTTCGAGGCTGATCGACGCCGTCACCCGCGCCGACGGCGTCATCGTCTCCTGCCCCGAATACGCCCATGGCGTGCCGGGCGGGCTGAAGAACGGGCTCGACTGGCTGGTGTCGCGCGATGCAGCGGTCGGCAAGCCGGCCATGCTGGTGCATGCCTCGCCGCGCTCGCTGTTTGCCCGCGCTGCACTGGCCGAGATCATGCGCACGATGTCGTTCGCGCTCTATGAGGATACCGCACTCGAGGTCGTCCTGATCGGCAAGAAGCCACCGGAGATGGACAATATCCTGGCCGAGCCGGCAAGCCGGCTGGCCATGCGCGAGGCGGTTTCGGCCTTCGCCGGCTTCATCCGCGCCCGCCGACCGACATGAGGTTCAAAACGTCTTGGCGCCGTTGACCATCAGCCGAACCATGTAGAGCGAAGTGGTGCCGGCTATATAGAGGCAGTTGCGCTTGTTGCCGCCGAACACGCAATTGGCGGTGACTTCGGGCACCTTGACCTTGCCGATCAGCGTCCCGTCCGGATCGTAGCAATGGATACCGTCGGCCGCACTCGTCCAGATGCGCCCGTCCTCGTCGAGCCGGAAGCCGTCGAACATGCCGGAAGTGCAGTCAGCGAACACCTTGTCGCCGGAAACCTTCTTGCCGCCCTTGCCGACATTGAACACGCGCATATGCGCAGGGTTCTTCGCGCCATGCGTACGACCGGTGTCGACGACATAGAGCTTGCTCTCGTCGAGCGAGAAGGCCAGCCCGTTGGGCCTGACCATGTCGGTGATCACGGCTTCGATCTCGCCGCTGTCGGGATCGACCCGGTAGACATTGCAGGCGCCGATCTCGCTCTCGGCCTTGTCGCCCTCATAGTCGGTGTCGATGCCATAGGTCGGATCGGTGAACCAGATCGAGCCGTCGGACTTCACCACCGCATCATTGGGCGAATTCAGCCGCTTGCCGCGCCATTTGTCGGCGATGGTCGTGATCGAACCGTCATGTTCGGTGCGGCTGACGCGGCGGCCCGAATGCTCGCAGGTCACCAGCCGGCCCTCCCGGTCGACCGTGTTGCCGTTGGAATTGCCGGAGGGCTGGCGGAAGACGCTGACATTGCCGTCGGTTTCGTCGTAGCGCAGCATGCGGTTGTTGGGGATGTCGGACCACACCACATAGCGGCCGGCGGCGAACCAGGCCGGGCCTTCCGCCCACTGGCAGCCGGTGAACAGCTTTTCCACTTGCGCGTTGGAGTTGAACAGCCGCGCGAAACGCGGATCGAGAACTTCATAACAGTCTGCGGCGGCCATGCTTTTCCTCCAGGCACTTGAGATCGGGCGCGATCAAGCCAGCCGGCGGCCGATCTGGCAAGATCGATGATGAGTGCTTCACCGCATCTTGAGGCCTCCAGGCAAGGCGGGAGCGATGCCGTCCCGCAGGAATTGCGGGTAAGGGCCGGTTAACCGGCTATGCACTGGGCGCAATGGTGCATTGCAACATCTTCTTTTTGCAACGCACCATTACTATGTCATGCTCCGTAACGATCAAGGGAGGAACAATTCGCCGCCAGAATGCGGCACGAAAGGAACCTTGCTATGATCATCGACAGCCTCATGACCCGCGCTCGCCAGAGCATTGCCAAGCGCAAGCACTACAACCGTCTCGTCGCCGAAATCGACAGCTTCACCGCCCGCGACCTGGCCGACATGCGCGCCGACCGCTCGGAAATGCTCTACCAGATCCACAAGCAGATCTACGGCTGAGCCTGCATCACCTTCGTCATCCTAGGGCGTAGCGACGCAAAGCGGAGCGCAGACCCTAGGATCCATGCCGTGACCTTCAAGCACCCGCAACGGTGCTGAATTTCTGTCCGGCGTTGCCCAGCGGGCGATTGTTTTGGCCCGCTGCATTCTTTAGCTGATGTCACGGCATGGATCCTGGGGTCTGCGCCGCGTCGCTTCGCTCCTTGCTTCGCCCCGGGATGACGAAGCCTAAGGGACGCCTCAACCTGGGGCAGCCAGAGCCTTCTCGATCTGCGGCACCAGCAGCGTCTCGGCCGACTCGGCCGTCAGCGGACCGACATGCTTGTAGGCGATCTTGCCGTCCTTGCCGACGACGAAGGTTTCCGGCACGCCATAGACGCCCCAGTCGATCGCCGCGCGTCCGGCTTCGTCGACGCCGATCGCCTGGAACGGATTGCCGAGCTCGCCAAGGAAGCGGCGGGCGTTTTCCGGTTGGTCCTTGTAGTTCAGCGCCGCCGTGACGAAGCGCTTGTCCTGTGACAGCGCCAGCAGCACCGGATGCTCCTCGCGGCACGGCGCGCACCACGACGCGAAAACATTGACCAGCGTCACCTTGCCGGCGAACTGTTTCGAATCGAGACCGGGCAGGTTGGTGCCTTCGAGCGCCGGCAGATTGGTCTGCGGCGCCGGCAGGCCGATCAGTGCCGACGGCACTTCCGAAACATCGCGGCCGGACAGAAGCTGCAACAGGAACAGCCCCGCCAAGCCGAGGAAGATCACCAGCGGCAGCAGCACGATCAGGCGGCGACGGGCCGGCGTTTCGGTTTCGCTGCTCATCAATTGGCGCCCTTTTCCCGAACACTCTTGTCGCCGGCGCCCTTGTCGGAGCGGCGACGCACGCCGGCCGCCTCCAGCTCTGCCAGGTCGCGCTTGCGCCCGCGCTGGTCGATCAATATCCAGCCGATCAGCCCGGCTAGCACGATCGCCGTGATGGCATAGGCGGCAGTCACATAGAGCGCGTGTACGCTCACGCCAGCTGCTCCGCGCGGGCGTCCGACCCAATCATGTCGCCGTGTTCGATCATGCCTTCCCTTAGCCTTGCCGTCCCGGCTTCGCAATCGGCCGCCGCGCCGCAGCCGCCCACGGCCCAATGCATCAGTCGGTCCCATGCCGCAGCGCCAGCGCTGCGGCCAACGGCCCCAGCACGGCAAGAAACAGGGTCAGCGCGGCGAGAATGAGGAAGGGCTGCAGGAACGGATCGGGGTCCGCCACCGCGCCGTAACTTGCCGAGACGCCGAAGATCAGCACCGGGATGGTCAGCGGCAGCACCAGCACCGAGATCAGCAACCCGCCGCGCGGCAGGGCCACCGCCACGGCGGCGCCCGCCGCTCCGATGAAAGTAATCGCCGGCGTGCCGACCAGAAGGGTCAGCGCGGTTGCGCCGATGCCGATCGGCGCCATATTCATGAACAGGCCGAGCAGGGGCGCGGCAATGACCAGCGGCAGCACGCTGCCAGCCCAATGCGCCAGGCATTTCACCAGGACCGTCAGCGCCAGCATGTGGCGGTCGTGGCCCAGCACCAGAAGATCGAGCGAGCCGTCTTCGCGATCGGCCTGGAACAGCCGGTCGAGCCCGAGCAGGCAACCAAGCAGTGCCGCGATCCACAGGATCGCCGGACCGATGCGGGCCAGCAGATTGAGGTCCGGCCCGACGCCGAAGGGGATCGTGGCGATCACGGCGAGGAAGAAGATCACGCCGGTCAACGCGCCGCCGCCGGCACGGATGGAGAGGCGGATGTCGCGGAGGAAGAGCGACCACATTAGGATGCGGGCCCTTGATGGCGGCAACGCGAAATGTAGCGTTCCTTCGCCGACATCAAACGGTCTCCCCCATCACCAACGCCTTCGCCCCATCCAGTCCCAATGGCAAATGCGTTGCTGCTATGATGACCCCCCCTTGCCGACAGTGATCCGTCATCACCCCGCCAAACCGTGCCTCCGACGCCTTGTCCAACCCAGCCGTCGGCTCATCCAGCAGCCACAGCGGCCGTTGGCTGACCAGCAATTTGGCGATCGAAATCCGTCGCCTCTGCCCCGTCGAGAGATAGCCGAACGGCAAATGGCCGATCCCTCCGAGCCCGACAGTCTCCAGCGCCTCTTCAACACTCAACAAACCTGCACCGGCAAAATCCCGCCAGAAGCGCAGATTCTCCGCCACGCTGAGCACCGTCTTCATCGCGTTCTGATGGCCGAGATAGTGGCAGGCCGAAGCAATCGACGGGAAATCCTCGCCTCCGCCTTCGATTCGTACGCGGCCTCCCGCCACCGGAAGCAGCCCGGCGATGACCCTGAGCAGCGTCGACTTGCCGGCGCCGTTCGGCCCGGTGACGACCAGCGCCTCGCCTTTTTCCAGGGCGAAGCCGATGCCGGAAAAGACTGGCTCGCCGCCGCGTTCGCCGCCCAGATTTTCGGCGATCAGCCGCATTCGTTCCCCTTCGCCGAAAGTCCAAGCGCCGCTTCGGTGCGCCGCAGCAAAAATGGCGATTCCGTGTCTAGAACTATTCCAGGAAATTCTCTATATCCGGGTCATCCGTGCCAGCGGTCGGCACGGGAACAGAATTAGCGCCGAACCAGCGCACGCGCCGCCTTGAACGGCTCGGGTTGGCTGGGAACGGACAGCGGAAATGGCCGTACCCGCACCTTTGCGCGTGATTGCATGCCATCGGCGTCCGTTCCCTTTCAGGCTGAACAGACAAGGACGGATCGCGTGTCAAAATCCCTCGATAGTTTCAACTGCCGCCGCACCCTGACTGCGGGTGGCGCGGACTATGTCTATTACGATCTCATCGAGGCCGAAAAGAACGGCCTTACCGGCATCGCCCAGCTGCCCTATTCGATGAAAGTGCTGCTGGAGAACCTGCTTCGCAACGAGGACGGTCGCTCCGTCACCAAGGAAAGCATCCAGGCGGTCGCCGGTTGGCTCACCGACAAGGGCACCGCAGGCGTCGAGATCGCCTATCGCCCGGCCCGCGTGCTGATGCAGGATTTCACCGGCGTTCCGGCGGTGGTCGACCTTGCCGCCATGCGCGACGCCATGGCCTCGCTCGGCGGCGATCCGCAGAAGATCAACCCGCTGGTGCCGGTCGACCTCGTCATCGACCATTCGGTCATCGTCGACGAGTTCGGCACGCCGATGGCCTTTGCCCGCAATGTCGAGCTCGAATATGAGCGCAACGAAGAACGCTACAAGTTCCTGAAATGGGGCCAGCAGGCCTTCCGCAATTTCCGCGTCGTGCCGCCCGGCACCGGCATCTGCCACCAGGTCAATCTCGAATATCTCGGCCAGGTCGTCTGGACCAACGCCGAGGACGGCGAAACCACCGCCTATCCCGACACTTGCGTCGGCACCGATTCGCACACCACCATGATCAACGGCCTCGGCGTGCTCGGCTGGGGCGTCGGCGGCATCGAGGCCGAGGCCGCGATGCTCGGCCAGCCCGTCTCCATGCTTTTGCCTGAAGTCATCGGCTTCCGTCTCACCGGCAGGCTCAAGGAAGGCGTCACCGCCACCGACCTCGTGCTCACCGTCACCCAGATGCTGCGCAAGAAGGGCGTCGTCGGCAAGTTCGTCGAGTTCTTCGGCCCCGGCCTCTCCAACATGACGCTGGCCGACCGCGCCACCATCGGCAACATGGCGCCGGAATATGGCGCCACCTGCGGCTTCTTCCCGGTCGACTCTGAAACCATCCGCTACCTGACCATGTCCGGCCGCGAGGAAAACCGCATCGCGCTGGTCGAGGCCTATTCCAAGGCGCAAGGCATGTGGCGTGACGCCGGATCGGCCGACCCGGTCTTCACCGACCTGCTCGAACTCGAGCTCGGCGACGTCGTGCCGTCGATGGCCGGCCCCAAGCGCCCGGAAGGCCGCGTCGCGCTCGAAGGCATTCCGGCCGGCTTCGCCAAGGCGATGGAGACCGAATACAAGAAGGCCGCCGAGATCTCCAAGCGCTACGCCGTCGAAGGTACTTCGCACGATCTCGGCCATGGCGACGTCGTCATCGCCGCCATCACCTCTTGCACCAACACCTCCAATCCGAGCGTGCTGATCGGTGCCGGCCTGCTCGCCCGCAACGCCAACCGGCTTGGCCTCAAGCAGAAGCCCTGGGTGAAAACCTCGCTGGCGCCGGGCAGCCAGGTGGTTGCCGAATATCTGGAGAAGTCCGGCCTGCAGAAGGAGCTCGACCAGATCGGCTTCAACCTTGTCGGCTTCGGCTGCACCACCTGCATCGGCAATTCCGGCCCGCTGCCGGCGCCGATTTCCAAGACCATCAATGATAAGGGCCTGATTGCTGCCGCGGTCCTGTCCGGCAACCGCAATTTCGAAGGCCGCGTCTCGCCCGACGTGCAAGCGAATTACCTGGCGTCGCCGCCGCTGGTCGTCGCCCACGCGCTGGCCGGCACGGTGACCAAGGACCTGACCACCGAGCCGCTCGGCGAGGACAAGAACGGCGAGCCGGTCTATCTCAAGGACATCTGGCCTAGCTCGGCCGAGATCCAGGAGTTCATCGAGAAGAACGTGACGCGCGAGCTGTTCGCCCGCAAATATGCCGACGTCTTCAAGGGCGACGAGTACTGGCAGAAGGTCAAGGCGCCGGAGGGCCAGACCTATGCCTGGGACGACAACTCGACCTATGTGCAGAATCCGCCCTATTTCGCCGGCATGACGTCGGGCTTCGGCAAGATCGGCGACATCAAGGGCGCGCGCGTGCTTGGCCTGTTCGGCGACAAGATCACCACCGACCACATTTCGCCGGCAGGCTCCATCAAGGCCGCTTCGCCGGCCGGAAAATACCTGACCGACCATGGCGTCGGCGTTGCCGACTTCAACCAGTACGGCACGCGCCGCGGTAACCATGAGGTGATGATGCGCGGCACCTTCGCCAACATCCGCATCCGCAACCACATGCTGGGCGAGAACGGCCGCGAGGGCGGCTACACGATCCACTACCCGTCGAAGGAAGAGACGTCGATCTACGACGCCGCGATGGAGTACAAGAAGGACGGCGTGCCGCTGGTCATCTTCGCCGGCGTCGAATACGGCAACGGTTCGTCGCGCGACTGGGCGGCCAAGGGTACCAATCTCTTGGGTGTCCGCGCGGTCATCGCCCAGTCCTTCGAGCGCATCCACCGCTCGAACCTGGTCGGCATGGGCGTCATCCCCTTCGTCTTCGAGGACGGCACATCATGGGCCTCGCTCAACCTCAAGGGCGACGAGTTGGTCGAGATCGACGGCCTGGACGCCATCAAGCCGCGCCAGAAGATGACCGCCAAGGTCACTTACGGCGATGGCACGGTGAAGAACGTGCCGATCATCTGCCGCATCGATACGCTGGACGAGCTCGATTACTTCAAGAACGGCGGCATCCTGCAGTACGTGCTGCGCGATCTGGCCGCGTAGCGGCCAGGGAATAGGGCTTAGGCAGTAGGGAACGGGACCATCCTACTGCCTACTGCCTACTGCCTACTGCCTACTGCCTCGGCGCGCCAAAGCGCGCCGTCGCGGCCAGAAGCACGCCGAGCATCAGGCCGTTCAGCATGTGCCACAGGAAATGCGTGCCGAGCGGGAAGCTGCCGCAGACCAGCGGATCGGCCATACGGCAGATGACCGAGACGACGAAGATCGCCAGGGCCGCCAGATTGTAGCGGCCGGCGCCGCTGCCGCTCAACGCTGTCCATGTGCCGAGGAAGGCAAGCGCCAGGAAGGGCGCCAGATAGCCGGTCGTGCCGTTCGAGGCCTGCCGCAGCCAGTCCGGCACCGCCCATGTCAGCAGCCCGGCGACGGCGTAGAAGGCGACGAAGATGGCGATCGCCTTGCCCCATTCCATGCCGAGGAAGCGACGCAGCGTGAACAGCGTGTAGGCGAGCGTGAAACCGGCGATCGGCAGCACGTCGGCCCAGATCGTGGCTCGGATGGCGAAGGTATGGAACAGCGTCGAGCCGATGCCGATCGCCACCACCCACCAGGCCAGCACTTCGGCGAAAGTGCCGGTGCCGTACCGGCGCACCTCACGCACACCCCACAGGCCGGCGGCAAGAAACGCAAGATTTGTCAGAGCATTGACCGGTTCGGCCCAAAGTTCCGGGCCTGTCCGTTCACAATAAAGATCGACCGGCGTCAGGAGAGTTTGCCACATGCTGGTGCCGCCGCCTCCAATCGAACCGCACCGCAAAGTGCAGACGCCTCTCCTATTGCGGGCTTGCCTTCAGTTGCAACCACAAAATTTCACCGCAACGTGACTTCCCGTTGACTGTCGCTTCTGCCACATATTTTAGCAATCACGACAAAGCCGGCGTCACCGGCGGGAAATTGGAACGGCCATGGCATTTCAGGGATCATTGCGGCTTGCGGCACTGGCGCTGGCCCTTTCGGCCTTCGCCGGCAACGGGCTTGCGCAAGAGTCTGACAAACCGCTCGGCGTGGTCGAGCTTTTCACCAGCCAAGGCTGCAATTCCTGTCCGCCGGCCGACGCGTTCTTCGCCGAGCTCGCCGCCAAGGAAAACATCATCGCGCTCGCCTATCATATCGACTACTGGGACTATCTCGGCTGGCAGGACACGCTGAGCCGCAAGGAGAACACCGAGCGGCAGTATGACTATATGCGCGCCTTCGGCGGCCGATCGGTCTATACGCCGCAAGCCGTCATCAACGGCCGCAGCCATGTCAACGGCGCCAGTCGCAAGGAAGTCGACGGCACGCTTGCCCGCCTGCAGAAGACCGGCGAAGGCATGCGGGTCGGTATCAAGGTCAGCCGCACCAGCGACCGCGTCATGATCGACACCGGCGACGCCGGCAGCGGCCCCACCGATGCCCATGTCGTCATCGTCTATTTCAATGCGCCGCAGACGATCGACATCGCCAAGGGCGAAAACAGCGGTCGCAGCATGACCTACTGGAACGCTGTCTCCGGCATCCAGACCGCCGGCATGTGGCACGGCAAGGCGCAGCGCTACGAATTGCCGATGACCGAGATCTCCAAGAAGGGCGGCTGCGCGGTGCTGCTGCAGTCGGTCGGCAAGGACGGCACCCCCGGGCCGATCCTGGGCGCCGCGTTTATTCGCAAGCCCGACCGTCTTTAGCAAGGGCACCCCCTTCTCTCCTTGTGGGAGAAGGTGGCCGAGCGAAGCTTTGTCGGATGAGGGGTGTTGCAAGGAATGAGGCGGCGATGATTTCGCGCTTGTTGCCAAGCTGGAACACCCCTCATCCGTCTCGGCGCTGCGCGCCGATCCACCTTCTCCCACAAGGGGAGAAGGGAAGGCCGCGCACACCACCACGGCTCAAGCCAACAAAAAACCGGCGTCAGCTTGCTTCTGACGCCGGTCATTTAGGTTTTGGGATCGTCGCACCCGATTTTTCCGAGGGAAAAACCGAGGTTGGTTCGATCCGACGCAGACCCGTGGGCGGGGGGCTTGGGGTTTACGAGCCGGTGCCGGACCGAACCGTCTCAGGCAACGCCGGTAAACTCGTCGGAGATTGGGGCATCAGCGCGGATAAAATAAGGCAGGAATGTGGCGAAGCATCACCAATTCCAACAGGCGTTAGACAAACGTGACTGGACGTGGCGGAAACGGCTTGGCTCTGGCTTGCTTAGCCGGGGCCTTGCAATTCGGCAGCGAACACGCCAACTTCTGCAAGCGAAGATTCATTCGAAGGATCGAGGCATGACCGATCGCGGCGGCAGTGGGACGGAGGATGGGGACGCATCCGCAATATTGATCCCGCTGCATGAGGCAAGACGCGAACGCCTCGACCAGCCGGTGCGCTTCGACCGGCGCGAACTGGACCAGATCCTGAGACTTTACGGGCGCATGGTCGCCGCGAATGAATGGCGCGACTACGCCATCGATCACCTCTCCGACCGCGCCGTCTTTTCCGTCTTCCGCCGCGCCAGCGAAGTGCCACTGTTCCAGATCGTCAAGGACCCGAAGCTGGCGCGCCGGCAGGGCGCCTTTGCCGTCATCGCCGCCGGTGGCAGCATCCTCAAGCGTGGCCAGGAGCTCGGCCGCGTGCTCGGGGTCTTCGACAGCAAGCTGAAGGTGGTCGAAGCTTAACTATTTGATTTTTGCCGGAATTTGCGCTCCGGCAGCGAGGCGGGATCGGGCGGGAGCTGCGCTCCGCCATTCACCGACAGCTGCATGAACACCGTGTCCAGCCAGCGTCCGTGCTTGAAGCCGGAGCCTTCCAGGCGGCCCGAATGGCGAAAGCCGAGCTTCTCATGCAGCCGCACCGAAGCGCTCTCGGCATGGCCGTCGCCGATGACGGCGATGATCTGGCGAAACCCCGCAACGCGCGCCGCCTCGATCAGCGCGTCCATCAGAAGCCGCCCGACGCCCTGGCCCTTGGCCTCCGGAGCGACATAGACCGAATCCTCGACGACGAAACGATAGGCCGGGCGCGGCCGGAACGGGCCTGCATAGGCATAGCCGAGCACGGCGCCGTCCTTTTCCGCAACCAGAAAGGGAAAGCCGCCCGCCGTCAGGCTATCGAATCGGTTGCCCATTTCGGCGCGGCTGGGCGGCTCAAGCTCGTAACTCGCGGTGCCGTGTGTCACCGCGTCGGCGTAGATTTCCGTGATTCGATCGAGGTCGGCCGAACTGGCGGCCCGTATGGTGATGCTGCTCATAATTTATGCATGCCATTTGCCTGCCTGAGATAACAGCAAAGGCCGGCACAAAAGAAAAGGGCGGCCGTTGGGCCGCCCTTCGGGAACTCGATGGTCCAACTGCGAAATCAGCGGCGATCGCCCATGAACTGCAGCAGGAACATGAACAGGTTGATGAAGTCGAGATAGAGCGTCAGCGCGCCCATGATCGCCTTGCGGCCGGCGACATCGGTGGCGTCGCCCTCGAAATACATCTCCTTGATCTTCTGCGTGTCATAGGCGGTCAGGCCCGAGAAGATCAGCACGCCGATCGCCGAAACGGCGAAGGACAGAGCCGACGACTGCAGGAAGATGTTGATCACCATCGCAATGATCAGGCCGAACAGGCCCATGATCAGGAACGAGCCGATCGCGGTCAGGTCGCGCTTGGTCGTGTAACCGTAGAGCGACAGCGCGCCGAAGGCGGCAGCGGTGGCGAAGAAGGTCTGCGAGATGCTGGCCGTCGTGTAGACAAGGAAGATCGACGACAGCGACAGGCCGACGAGGCCGGCATAGACCCAGAACGTCGTCTGCGCGGCCGACACGCTCATCGACTGGACACGGAACGACAGGAACAACACCGCGGCCAGCGGGGCCAGCATGACGACCCAGCGCAGCGGCGACCCGAAGATCGCGTAGCCGAAGGAGGTCAGCATCTCGCCGCTCGGCAGCGTTGCGACCGCCGAGGCCGGATCGGTGGTGGTGGCCAGCATGATCGTGCCGATAGCGGCAAGGCCAGTGATGAGCAAGCCAAGTCCCATCAGATTGTAGACTTTGATCATATAGGCGCGCAGGCCCTGATCGATATCGACGGCCACGCCGGGTACGGCGCGCGTCTGGTAATTGCGAATGGGATCAGCCATTGGAATCCTCTTTTGCTTCTGCCCCGTCCGGTCCGGTGTCAGGCTCGATCGAGCCCAGGCGCCGCTGGCGGGGCTCCAGCATGCCTGCGGCGGAATATGATGGTTCTTGGCGACAAGAACAAGACCGTAACCGAGCGTAATGCTTCGTGAAGCAGCCAAATTGCGGTTTATCAGCCGCCCCAGCCGCAACATTAACGAGATTTAATCGAAAGTGGGCCGATTCAGGCGGTTTCGGATCAGAGATTTCGCAGCACCGGCGCCGCTTTGTGCCCCAGCACCCGCCAAGTTCCGGCAAGGCCGATGCCGACCGTGATGACCAGCGCAAAGCCTATGGTTGCCACCGCCACTTCCGGCATGAAATGCGATGGCAGGGTCATTATGCGCGCGACGACGAACCACGCAGCGACCCCGCCAGCCGCCAAAGCGAAGACCGCGGTGGCAAGGCCGATCAGCATATATTCGAGCGAGAAGGCCGCTATCAGCGTTCGCCTGGTGGCACCCAGCGTCTTCAGCACCACAGCGTCGTGGATGCGGGCCCGGTTGCCGGCGGCGAGCGCGCCGGCCAGAACCAGCACGGACGCAATCAACGCCACGCCGGCGGCGGCGCGGATGGCCGTTCCGAGCTGCGCCACCAGCCGGTTGACGATATCAAGCGCGTCCTTGACCCTCACCGTCGTCACCGCCGGGAAGGCGCGGGTGACGGCATTGAGCAGGCGGGCATCGTCCGCCGCCGACGCGTTCTTCTCGGTCAGCGTCGCCAACCAGCCATGCGGCGCACCTGCAAATGTGTTGGGCGAGAACACCATGACGAAATTGATGCCCATGGTTTCCCACTCGACCTGGCGGAAATTGGCGATCCTCGCTGTGACGTTGCGTCCCAGCACATTGACGGTGACAGTGTCGCCGAGCTTCAGCCCGATCTCCTTGCCTTCTTCGGCCGAGAACGACACCAGCGGCTCGCCGGCATAGTTTTGCGGCCACCATGAACCTTCCGTCAGCGTCGCGTTCGAGGGCTGGCGGTCGTCATAGGTCAGCCCGCGATCGCCGCGCAGCACCCAGGCGCCTTCCGCCGGCACCTTGACTTTTTCGACATCGACGCCGTTCAGCGCCATCACCCGGCCGCGCAGCATCGGCACTTTGACCAGCGTTCCCTGCGGCGTCTGCCCGCCGACCAGCGCCGAGAAGGCATCGACGTCGCTGTTCTGGATGTCGACGAAGAAGAAGTTCGGCGCCCGTTCCGGCAGGCTGCCGGAAATCTGCCGCCTGAGATTGCCGTCGATCAGCGCCAGCGTCACCAGCAGTGTTAGCCCGAGGCCGAGCGACAGCACCACCGACGGCGTGAGTGCCCCCGGCCTATGGATGTTGCCGATGGCGAGCCTCAGCGCGACGGAGCGGACCCTCGGGCTTCTCTTGGCGATCCATTGCACCAGCGCGCCGACGAGGCGCAGCACCAGGAATGACACGACGGTGGCGCCGACGAAGATCGAGGCGATGCGGGGGTCGCCGGAAAACAGGATGGCCAAGGCCGCCAAAGCGAGCGCGATGCTGACCGCTGCCGCCACATAGGGCAGGCGCGGAAAGCCGCGGCTCTCGAAGCCCATCTCGCGAAACAGTGCCGTCGCCGGCACGTCGCGGGCGCGGCCGAGCGGCAGCAGCGCGAAAGCCAGCGTCACCAGCAGCCCGAACAGCGCCGCCATGGCAAGCGCGCCGGGATAGAAGCCGCCCTCCGCCGGCACCGGGATGACCGACTGAAGGGCCGCGCTCGCCGCGAACGGCATCAAGGCGCCGAGGATGAGGCCAAGCACGATGCCGAGACCGGCGATCAGCAGGATCTGCACCAGGTAGACGGCAAAGACGAAACCGCCCGAGGCGCCCAGACTCTTGAAGGTGGCGATGACGCCGCGCTTGCCGTCGAGATAGGCGCGCACCGCGTTCGCCACGCCGACGCCACCGACCACCAACGCCGTCAGCCCGACCAGGGTCAGGAATTGCGAGAAGCGCTCGATGTTGGAGGACAGCGCGGGTGCCGCGTTGCTGCGCGTGCGGATCGACCAGCCGGCCTGCGGAAAGTCCGCTGCGGCCTGGTCCTGGATCGCCTTGATATCAGCCTCGCTGGCGCCGGCGGGCAGGCGGATCTTGTAGGCGTGCTCGACCAGGCTGCCAGGCTGGATCAGGCCGGATGCGGCAAGCCCTTCGGTCGACACCAGCAGCCGCGGCGCGAAGCCAAAACCGTCGGACACCGCATCCGGCTCGCTGGTGAGCCTGGCGCGCAGTTCGAATGTGGCGCTGCCGAGCTTCAGCCGGTCGCCGATCTTGAGGTTCAGCCGGTCGAACAGCAGGTCGGGTGCCACGGCGCCGAAGACGCCGGATTTCTCGCCGAACAGGTCCTGCCTCGATAGCTGCGGCTCGGTCTCCAGCGCGCCATAGAGCGGATAGGCGTCGTCGACCGCCTTGGCCTCGACCAGCGACTGGTCGGAGCCGTCCTCGAGCCGCGCCATCGAGCGCATGCTGGCGCTGTGCGAAACGGCGCCCAGCCGATCGACGAAACCACGTTCGTCCGGCGTCGCGTCGCGCTGGTTGAGCTGGAAGCGCAAATCGCCGCCAAGCAGCGTCTGGCCCTGATTGGCAACGCCGGCGGTAATTGCCTGCGCCACCGAATTGACGCCGCCGATTGCCGCGACGCCAAGCGCGATGCAGGCAAGGAAGATCAGGAAGCCCGACAGCCCGCCGCGCATTTCGCGCAGCGAGAAGCGGACCGCGAGCTTCAGCGTCTGCGATAGCGGCATCAGGCCGTCACCTTCAGCGGCCTCGGTGTGTCCTCGATCCGTCCCGAGCGCATCGAGACCTGGCGCGAGCAGCGCGCCGCCAGCGCCGGATCATGCGTGACCAGCACCAGCGTCATGCCGCGCTCGGCCGCCTTGGCGAACAGGAGGTCGGCGACCTGCCGCCCCGTCGCCTGGTCGAGATTGCCGGTCGGCTCGTCGGCGACCAGGATGCGCGGCGACGGCGCCAGAGCCCGTGCGATTGCCACGCGCTGCTGCTCGCCGCCGGACAATTCGCCGGGATAGTGGGTGACGCGGTCGCTGAGGCCGACTGCCGCGAGTTCGCGTGCCGCCACACCGAACGGATCGGCATGGCCGGCGAGTTCGAGCGGCACCGCGACATTTTCGAGCGCCGTCATGTTCGGGATGAGATGGAAGGACTGGAAGACGATGCCAATGTTTCGCCCACGAAACGATGCGATCTGGTCCTCGCTTTTGCCGTTAAGCAGCTCGCCGGCGATTCGAACCGTGCCCGAATCGACCCTTTCCAACCCTGCCAGAACCATCAGCAGCGTCGACTTTCCGGAGCCTGACGGTCCGACGATGCCGGTTGCTTCGCCGGCGGCGACATCGAGGCTGACGCCCTTCAGCACATGGACCGAGGACGCGCCCTCACCGAGCGTCAGCGATACGTCTTTCAGCACGATGACGGCTTCTGTCACAATGAAAGCGTCCTATATGGGATGGTATAGGGGACGAAGTTTGCCTTCGCCAAGAAATTGTTCCGCTCATATGGGGCCTGCCGCATGGCTTTCAAACACACTCTTGCCGCAGCCCTCGTTCTTTTCGCCGCGATCAGCAGTGCGATTTCGTCGGCACGCGCCGAGACCTTCACCATCGTCGGATACGGCGACAGCCTGATGGCGGGCTTCGGCCTTGGTCCCGGCGAAGGCTTTACCGACAGATTGCAGGCCGCGCTGCGCGCCAGGGGTCATGACGTGACGGTCGCCAATGCCGGCGTTTCCGGCGATACGACAAGCGGCGGCCTGGCGCGGCTCGACTGGTCGGTGCCCGACGGCACACAACTGGTGATCCTCGAGCTCGGCGCCAACGACATGCTGCGCGGCGTCTCGCCCGGCATCACCGAAAAGAACCTGGATGAGATGCTGGCCAGGCTCAAACAGCGCAAGATCGCCGTGCTTCTGGCCGGCATGCGCGCCGCCCCCAATCTCGGCGCCGACTACCAGAACGCCTTCGACGCGATCTATCCGAAGCTGGCCGCGAAATACGGCGTTCCGCTCTACCCGTTCTTTCTGGACGGCGTCGCCGGCCATGCCGGGCTGCGGTTGGAGGACGGCCTGCATCCCAACGCCAAGGGTGTCGAAATGATGGTCGTGCGCATCCTGCCGACAGTCGAAAAGGCTATTGCCGGGGCGGGCGGCGCGTCATGAGGCCGAAAAGTCACGGTTGCCGCAAGGGAAACCGCGGAGCCAACAAACCGCTTGCCCCGTTTGAATATCGATGATTCGCTAGGGGCGTGAGTTCGATTCGAGGACAGGAGGCTTTCCATGCCACGTCTTTTCACCGCCCTCGAAATTCCGCGTGATGCTGCCCTTTCGCTGTCCCTGCTCCGGGGCGGCCTGCCCGGAGCCCGCTGGATCGACGTCGAAAACTACCATCTGACGCTGCGCTTCATCGGCGATGTCGAGGGCCACGTCGCCGACGAGATCGCCAACGCGCTCGACCGGGTCCATCGCCCGTCCTTCCCGATGGCCCTTACCGGCGTCGGCGCCTTCGGCCAGAAAAAGCCGCATGCGGTATGGGCGGGCGTTTCGGCCTCTCCGGATCTTGCCGGCCTGCAAGCCGAAATCGACCGCATCTGCCAGCGGCTTGGCCTTGCGGCCGACCCACGCAAATTCACGCCGCATGTGACGTTGGCGCGCTTGCGCAATTCGAGCCCGCTCGACGTCGCCCAATATCTTTCGGCGCGCGGCAATTTTTCGACGCTGCCGTTCCGCGTTGGCCGCTTCGTCTTGATGTCGTCGCGCGATTCGGTCGGCGGCGGCCCCTATATCGTCGAGGAAGCCTGGCCGCTGTCGGGCGCCGAGACGCGCGCTGCCAGCCGTGCCGCCAGCGCTTCCGACGCCTCGCGGATCATGCGGTAGACGGTCGCGAACGCCTCCGGCCCGTCATAGTAAGGGTCCGGCACATCGCGACCGCTTCCGCCCGCAAACTCCAGGTAAAGATGGATGCGGTCGTGCACGGCGGCTGGCGCCAGCGCCTTCAGGTCGCGGACATTCTGCCGGTCCATCCCCAGGATCAGGTCGAAACGGGAAAAATCCTCCGGCCTGACCTTGCGCGCTGTCTGTCCGGAAATGTCGATACCGTGGCGGGCGGCGATCGCGATCGAGCGTGGGTCGGGGGCCGAGCCCACCTCCCAGCCGCCGGTCGCGGCTGAATCGAGCACCATATCCAGGCCCCCTGCGCGCTCGGCCCAGACGGCGCGAAAAACGCCCTCGGCCAGTGGCGAGCGGCAGATATTGCCGAGGCAGACGAACAGAATGGATTTTATGGGCTTTGCGCTCATCGATCCGGCGCTATTTTTGTGCATCTCGCTGTCCCAAAACCGCGACGCACTTTTGGGCGACATGCATTATGGTGAGGGTCATTTTTCGAATAGCACAGGAATCCGACATGACGAGAGAGAAACTGGGCAAGGACGCTATCGCTGCTGCCCTTGCTGAACTGGGCGGCTGGTCGCTGGCTGCCGACGGCGCTTCGATCAAGCGCAGCTTCGTCTTCAAGAACTTCTCCGAGGCCTTCGCCTTCATGACCCGCGTCGCGCTGGCGGCGGAAAAGATGGATCATCATCCGGACTGGTCGAACGTCTACAAGACCGTCGACGTCACGCTGAACACGCACGATGCCGGCGGCGTGACCGCACTCGATATCGAGCTGGCGAAGAAGATGAACCGCTATTTCGGCGGCTGAGTGACGCCCCGCGATGCCAAATCGGCGCCGGCATCTTGCAGCGGGGGTCGGCTTTCACCACATTTTTGCTCGCAGCCGCGCGTTGAACGATACGCAGCCGCCTGCAAGGAGAGATTGATGGCGCAAGATTCCGGTTTTGATTTCTTCGGCTTTGGCGACAAGCTTGCCGGCGAGCGTGAGGTGCGCGAGAAGTTCTGGCGCACCGCCAAGAAGGCTGCCCGGCAGATCCCGTTTATGGAGGACGTGGTGGCAGCCTATTACTGCACCATGGACAAGAACACGCCGCTGCGCGCCAAGGGCATCCTGGTGGCGGCACTCGGCTACTTCGTGCTGCCGGTGGACTTCATCCCCGATTTCGTCCTGGGCCTCGGCTTCACCGACGATATCGCCGTGCTGACGGCCGCGATCACCACCGTCAGCGCCCACATTACACCGGCGCACCGGCAGGCCGCCAAGCAGGCGATTGCCGACAAGAGCTGAGCCGGCACAGCGCACGCAGGGGTGGTTTGAAAAGACAAACTCTTGCCGCTTTCGTGGCCTCCAAGTCGAGACAGGGACGTCGCGCTGCTGCTTTTCGAGCGGCAGTGCGGTGATGGCGGCGGTTTCCTGGGGTGTGGGTCCTTTTCTTGAGGAAAATTCACCGTTTGGTAACCCAGATTAAATCAAAATGAAGCGACGGGCAGGACGCCAGACCGGCCTGCCGCCGCACCAGTTGGAATACGGGAAAAACGATGCGCGGATTGATTGCTACAGTTTCCAGCCTGGTCCTGGTGGCCCTGGCCGCGCCGGCGCTGGCGCAGTCGGCGACCAAGATCGGCCAGCACAATGCCTGGGGCACCTACAGCTACCAGGCATCCGGCGGCAAGGTCTGCTACGTGCTCACCGTGCCGACCGACAAGCAGCCACCGACGCTCGACCATGGCGACATGTTCTTCTTCGTCAGCCAGCGGCCGGGGCAGCAAGTCTCCTACGAGCCGCAATTCATCGCCGGCTACAATTTCCAGGAAGGCTCCAAGGCCACCGTCACCATCGACAAGAAATCCTTCTCGATGTTCACCCGCGGCAAGTCGGCCTGGGTCGAGAACGCCGCCGAGGAGCCGGTGCTGATCGCCGCCATGAAGACCGGCACCGACATGAAAGTGTCGGCCAAGTCCGGCCGCGGCAACACCACCACCTATGTCTTCTCGTTGAAGGGCATCTCGGCCGCACTGGCCTCGATCGCCAAGTGCAAATAAGGCTCGCCTAGCGCGACTCCCCTTCTCCCCTTGTGGGAGAAGGTGTCGCCGAAGGCGACGGATGAGGGGTGTTCCAGCTTGGCGATACGGTGGAAATCGCCGCCGCCTCGTTTCCGTCACGCACCCCTCATCCGTCTCGGCGCTGGCGCGCCGATCCACCTTCTCCCACAAGGGGAGAAGGTAAGACGGCTCCCCTGCATGACTCCGCCCGCAACCTGTGCTATGCGCCGCGCTTCATTTCGGGCACGATGCTGAAATCGGCCGCAAACCGCTTATATTGGCGCTACCATGACCCTTTCGTTCGATCTGACCGCCGACGGCGCCCGTGACGCGTTGCGCGCCCGCGCCGCGCCCGAAAAGCCGACGCTGATCGGCCTGACCCGCGCCGAGCTCGGTGCTGCCATGGTCGAAGCCGGCATCGTGCCGGAGCGCCAGGCAAAGATGCGCGCCCAGCAGCTCTGGCACTGGATGTATGTACGCGGCGTTTCCGACTTTGCCGGTATGTTCAATATTTCCAAGGACCTGCGCGCCGAACTCGACAAGCATTTCACCGTGGCGCGGCCCGAGATCGTCGAGGAGCAGATTTCCGCCGACGGCACCCGCAAATGGCTGTTCCGCTTTCCGCCGCGCGGCGCTGGCCGGCCGGTCGAGATCGAAACCGTCTACATCCCCGAAGAGGGCCGCGGCACGCTCTGCATCTCCTCGCAGGTCGGCTGCACGCTGACCTGCTCCTTCTGCCACACCGGCACGCAGAAACTGGTGCGCAACCTGACGGTCGAGGAAATCCTCGCCCAGTTGCTCACCGCCCGCGACCGGCTCGGCGATTTCCCCGACCGCGATACGCCGGACGGTGCCATCGTGCCGGCCGAGGGCAGAAAAGTCTCCAACATCGTCATGATGGGCATGGGCGAGCCGCTCTACAATTTCGAGGCGGTGAAGAAGGCGCTGTTGATCGCTTCCGACGGCGACGGACTTTCCCTGTCGAAAAGGCGCATCACGCTGTCGACCTCCGGCGTCGTGCCCGAAATCTTCCGCACCGGCGAGGAGATCGGCGTCATGCTGGCGATCTCGCTGCATGCCACCAATGACGATCTGCGCGACCTGTTGGTGCCGATCAACAAGAAGTATCCGCTGAAGGAATTGATCGCCGCCTGCCGCGCCTATCCTGGCCTGTCCAACGCCAAGCGCATCACCTTCGAATATGTGATGCTGAAGGACGTCAATGATTCCATCGACGACGCCAAGGGGCTGATCAAGCTGCTCAAGGGCATCCCGGCCAAGATCAATCTGATCCCGTTCAACCCGTGGCCGGGCACCAACTATCAGTGCTCCGACTGGGAGACGATCGAGAAGTTCGCCGACTACATCAACAATGCCGGCTACGCCTCGCCGATCCGCACCCCGCGCGGCCGCGACATCCTCGCCGCCTGCGGCCAGCTGAAGTCGGAATCGGAGCGCATGCGCAAAGTCGACCGCCTCGCGCTGGAAGCCATGATGATCGCGGGGCACGGCGAGGCGTGAGCCGTCTTCTCGCCTATCTCGTCCGCTTCGCCGTCATACTGATCGGCTATGTCGTCGCCTCGCTGGCGGCGAGCGCCTTCCTCAACATCCTGTTCCTGGCTTCGCTCGGCTATTCGCCGGACCAGACCCACCCGACGGCGACCGCCTCGCTCTATTTCTCTATTCCGTTCGTGGCGCTGTTCGTCGCCTATTTCGGCTTCATGCCGGCGGCGATCGTCATCCTGATTTCCGAAATCCTCGGGCGGCGCGACTGGCTGTTCTACGCGCTTGCCGGCGGCGTGGTTGCCGCGGTCTTCCTCGGCTTTGTCCATCAGAACGCCGACGCCGATTTCGACGTCACCGACCCCCGTGCCATCGCTGCCGTGATCGGCTGCGGCATGGTCGGTGGCATCTTCTATTGGCTCGCCGCCGGCCGCTGGGCCGGAAGCTGGTGGAAAAGCGAAGCGCCTATTTCGCCTGGGCCGTCAGGATCTTGAGCGCGAAGGCCGAGAACACGCCGGCAAACAGATAGTCGACCACCCGCGTGACGCGCGGGCTGGCCTTCATCGCCGCCGAGAACTTTTCCGCAGCAAACACCATCGGCGCCGTCACCGGGATCGACAGCACGATGAACACCGCACCAAGGAAGAACAGCTTGCCCGGTGCGTTCGGATCGTGCGCCGAGACGAACTGCGGCAGGAAGGTCATGAAGAACAGGATGATCTTCGGGTTGAGCAGATTGACGCCGAGCCCAGCCGCCCAACTGCGGAACAGCGATATCTCAGGCCCGCTCTTCTTCTCCGGCGAAAACGCCGAGCCCTTGGCCAGCGCCTGCCAGGCCAGGAACACCAGATAGCCGGCGCCAAAAATCTTCAGCACGAAGAAGGCCATCGGCGAGGCGACGATCAGCGCCGAAATGCCGACCACCACCAGCGTGGTGTGGATCAGCGTGCCGCACAGCGCCCCCGCCATCGAGGCAAAGCCGGTGGCGCGGCCCTGGCTCAGTGTCCGCGAGACGAACAGCGTCATGTCGGGCCCCGGCGTGATCGCCAGGATGACGGTGGCGATGGCAAACTGGATCAGCGTCGTGGTGTCGGGAATGAAGGACATGGCCGTTCTCAAGGCAGCAAAAGACGGCGCAGCCATAACGCAAGTGTCTTGCCCTTGCCAGCTTCTGGCTGATCCGGCGTCTGGTCCAGCCACCGTTCGTCTCTTGCGCAGGCCGGAAACGCCGTGATACCTCGCCGGCCGAGAACTCCTGTCGCGGAACCGCCAAATGTCAAAAGCAAAAGACGTCAAGAAAGTCGTGCTCGCCTATTCCGGCGGCCTCGACACCTCCATCATCCTGAAATGGCTGCAGACCGAGCTCGGCGCCGAAGTCGTCACCTTCACCGCCGACCTCGGCCAGGGCGGCGAGCTGGAGCCGGCGCGCCGCAAGGCCGAGATGATGGGCATCAAGGACATCCGCGTCGTCGACGTGCGCGAGGAATTCGTCGCCGACTTCGTCTTCCCGATGTTTCGCGCCAACGCCGTCTATGAAGGCACTTACCTGCTCGGGACCTCGATCGCCCGGCCGCTGATCTCCAAGCACCTGGTCGAGATCGCCAGGGAGACGGGTGCCGATGCAATTGCTCATGGTGCTACCGGCAAGGGCAACGACCAGGTCCGTTTCGAGCTGTCGGCCTATGCGCTGAATCCCGACATCAAGGTCATCGCGCCGTGGCGCGACTGGTCGTTCAAATCGCGTACCGACCTGATCAACTTCGCCGAGCAGCACCAGATCCCGGTGCCGAAGGACAAGAAGGGCGACGCGCCATTCTCGGTCGACGCCAACCTTTTGCACTCATCTTCGGAGGGCAAGGTGCTGGAAGACCCGTGGACCGAGCCGCCGGAATTCGTCCACCAGCGTACCGTTTCGCCGATGGATGCGCCGGACAAGGTCACCGAGATCGAGATCGAATTCCTCAAGGGCGATCCGATTGCGCTGAACGGCAAGAAGTTGTCGCCGGCGACCATGCTGGCCGCCCTCAACGATCTCGGCCGCGACAATGGCATCGGCCGGCTCGACCTGGTCGAGAACCGCTTCGTCGGCATGAAATCGCGGGGTGTGTATGAAACACCTGGCGGCACCATCCTGATCGCAGCGCACCGCGCCATCGAGTCGATCACGCTCGACAGGGGCGCCGGCCACCTCAAGGACGAGTTCATGCCGCGCTATGCGGAACTAATCTACAACGGCTTCTGGTTCTCGCCCGAGCGGCTGATGCTGCAGGCGATGATCGACAAGAGCCAGGAAGACGTCGAAGGCACGGTGCGGCTCAAGCTCTACAAGGGCAACGTCATGGTCACCGGCCGCAAGTCGAGGAAGACGCTCTATTCCGACGCTCTGGTCACCTTCGAGGACGACCGCGGCGCCTACGACCAGAAGGACGCCGCCGGCTTCATCCGCCTCAACGCGCTGAGGCTGCGCACACTGGCGGCACGCAACCGCAAGGGCTGAGCCAAGCCTATTGCCCGAACAAAACCCGGCGGAAACGCCGGGTTTTTATTTGGCGCCGCTAATATGCGATAAGTCACACCGCCTCGGATAGTTTCCTGTTTGACCTTTCGGCGACTTCATTTAAGTTCTCGTGGGGATACGGGGGGCTTTGACAGTGAAAAACTCCATTTTTCTGCTGCTAGCGGCGGCCATCTTCTTTACGGGCTGCCCGTCCTCGCAGGCAGCCGCGAAACGCGAGCAGAAGCTGGATTCGGATGGGTGCATCTCCGCTGTCCACCTATGGAGCATCACGTTCAAGCACGAAATGGCCTCTTTCATGGGCGTCTCGCAGGAGCGCATGCCGGCCTTGTTCTGCCATCGGCTTGGCGAAGGGATACGCAGCGGGCGGATCAGCTACTCCGACTTGAACCGGCTGCAACTCGACCAACCGACCGAAATCTGGATGGTCATCAAGGGTAAGTCAAAAGCGCCTCCGCAAGCCCCGACGCCGCGGAACTCCAAGTTCCGTAACTGCAACGGTATTGACGGCACCTTCCAGGTTCCCGCTTCCCAGAAATGCCCGTTGAGCGGCTACGCGCATTATTGAGAGTGATATCGAACCTGGTCGTTCCCTGCTCCATAAACAAAAAGCCCGGCGCATGGCCGGGCTTTCCATCGATTAGAGATTTCTAATCAGTTGCCGTCGATCGCCGTGGCGATACGGGCGATGGCCTGCTGATAGACGCTCGCGGAATTCCAGCCGGCAATGGCGCCCATATTCGCGCTCGCGCTCGCACCCGCCTGCCAGCCATGAGCCTTGAGGAAGTTGGCGGTGGAGGCCAGCGCAGTGGCCTTGTCGCGCAGATTCCCGTTGCCGACGCCATACTGCAAAACATTTCCGGGCAGGAACTGCGTATGGCCGATCTCGCCATGCGCTGCGCCGACCGACGAGGCGCTCAGCGCGCCGCGATCGACCAGCTTCAGGGCTGCAATAGCATGCGGATAAAAGAAGCCCGGCCGGCGGCAATCATAGGCAAGCGTCAGAATGGCAGAGACCGTATTCTGCTTGCCCAAGGAGGCACCGAAGCCGGTCTCCATGCCCCAGATGGCGAGCAACACACCCGGCGACACGCCGTAGGTCGCTTCGATCTTGTTGAACAGCGCCGCGTTCGACTTCTTCAGCGAACGGCCCTTGGAAATGATCGCGGCCCCACCGCGGCGCTTCATGAACTCTTCGACAGAGCCGCTGAAAGCCTTATGGATGGCGCGGTCGACGCTGATCGTTTTTGTTGCGTAGGTGGCGCCGGCCAGAGCGGCCAGGCCCTTCGAGCCGACGCCGTTGGACCTGGCCTCCGCGGCAAACTCCTGCTTCCACGCCTCGAAGCCGGCGCTGTTCTTGCCGCAGCTGGCGGCCTGCGCGCCCGTCGCCAGTGCAAGCATCGCCACCAGCGCGGCCGCAAAAATTCTTCCCTTGGCAAGAAATGCCATGCTTTTCTCCTGATTGCCTGAATCACGTCCCGGTTGCGAATTTGCCAGTGAAACGCGCAATTGTCACCGTACCCCCGGCGCTACGCTGGCCAATGCCGCGCAATTTGCCTACGATCAAGTAGATATTGTGGCGGGGGTCTTGCATTCATGGATGACGTTGACGTCGTGATCATCGGCGCCGGCTCCGCTGGCCTCGCCGCAGCCAAGACCATTCGTGCCGCCGGCCTTTCCTTCAAACTGCTGGAAGCGATGGGCCGCGTCGGCGGTCGCGCCTGGACCAGCGACCAGCATTTCGGCGTCCCGTTCGACATCGGCTGCGCCTGGCTGCACGCCGCGGACCGCAATCCCTATTTTCCCGAGGCCGAGGCCGCCGGCTGGACGCTTCACCATCACGACATGAATGTCGATCATCTCTATTACCGCAAGCGCAAGGCAAGCGAGGCCGAAGAGGCCGAGATGAAGGCCGCCGATGCGCGGCTGTTCGAACTGCTGGCCGCGCACCAGGTGGAAGAGGGCGACGACGACCGCCTTTCGGCACTGCTCGCCAAGGGGCATGCGCCGCGCGCCGCCGCCACCTTCGCCGGGCCGATGGATTTTGGCGCCGACGAGGACGAAATATCGATCCGCGATTTTCAGGCCGCTGCCGATCTCGATCCCAACTATTTCAGCAAGGAAGGGTTTGGCGCCCTGGTGGCGCATTTCGGGGCAGACCTGCCGGTGGAACTGTCGACGCCGGTGCGCAAGATCCTCTGGGACGTGCCGGGTGTCGCCTGCGTCACCGATCGCGGCACCATCCGCGCCAGGGCGGTCATCGTCACAGCCTCGCCGGCGGTGCTCGCCTTCGAGGAGATCGAATTCTCGCCGGCGCTTCCCGATACGCATTTTGGCGCCTTCTTCGATCTGCCTATGGGCATGCTGACCAAGCTGCCGGTCGAGATCCGGGGCACCAGGCTTGGCCTGCAGCCCTTCGACGATCTTTTGATCGAGCGGTTGGCCAGGCACGACATCTACTTCCTGTGCTTTCCCTTCGATCTCGACCTGATGGTCGGTTTCGTCGGCGGCGACTTCGCCTGGGAGATGTCGGCTGCCGGTGAGGCGGCGGGTATCGACTTCGTGGTCGACCGTCTCTGCAACATCTTCGGTGCCGACACCCGCAAGCATGTCGCACGCGCCATGATGACCAATTGGGGCGGCGAGCGCTTCGTGCGCGGAGCCTATGCGGCGGCCCGCCCGGGACGTTCCGAAGCGCGCGCCGCGCTGATGCAGCCAGTGGCGGAAAAGATCTTCTTCGCCGGCGAGCACCTGGCCGGTCCGCTCATCCAGACCTGCGGCGGCGCGCGCCTGTCGGGAGAGAGCGTGGCACGACAGGTGGCCGCCTTGCTTGCGATTGGATAGCGGCGGCTTCGGCTCGCGTTTGGGTGGCCGGCGATGCCGCCCTATATGCTGGCTCTGACGATTTGAGAGCACAATGAAGCTGTTCGACTGCCCGCATTGCGGCCACCGCCTCTATTTCGAGAACGCCCAGTGCCTGAGCTGCGCCAGCCTCGTCCTCTATGATCCCGAGCAGGCAAGCTTTGCCTTGTCTGGTATCGACGGCGTTTTCCAATGCACCAATGCCGATGAATGCGCCTGCAACTGGCGGGCGGAGCCGGGCCAGGCCTTCTGCCGCGCCTGCGCGCTGAATCAGCTGATCCCGGACCTCTCGGTCGACGGCAACCGCCGGCGCTGGATCCGCGTCGAGGCGGCCAAGAAGCGCGCCATCTATTCGCTGCTCGCCTTCGGCCTGCCGACCGCCCCAAAGCACAACCCCGGCGACGAGGCCGGCCTTGCCTTCGACTTCCTTGCCGATCCGATCGGCGGCGGCCCCGGCGGCGAGCGCATCCTGACCGGCCACGACAACGGCCTGATCACGCTCAACGTCGCCGAGGCGGATTCGGCCGAACGCGAGAGGCGGCGCGTCGAAATGGGCGAGAACTACCGCACGCTGCTCGGCCATTTCCGCCACGAGCTTGGCCACTATTACTGGGACCGCCTGATCCGTGACGACCCGCAAAGGCTTGCAGCCTTCCGCGCCTTGTTCGGCGACGACCGCCCGGACTATGAGCAGGCGCTGCGGACCTACTATGCCACGGGTGCTGCGCCCGACTGGCAGCAGGGCCACATCTCCGCCTATGCGACGTCGCACCCTTGGGAAGACTGGGCCGAAACCTTCGCGCACTATCTGCACATCACCGACACGCTGGAGATGGTGCATGCGCTGAACTTCCCGCTTGGCCGGCTGGAGACCGTGGATGCCGACGCGCTGCCGCGCGGCGATACCGGCGGCGAACTGCAAGCCGCACCGTCCGAGCCCGCCAACGTGCCCGAGCCCTTCGACAGGATCCTCGCCCGCTGGCTGGTCCTGTCGGAGGCGTCCAACTCGATCAACCGCTGCATGGGCCTGCCCGATCTCTATCCCTTCGTCATTTCGGACGTGACGGCGCGGAAACTGGACTTCGTCCACGCGCTTTTAACCGGTTTGCCGAAAGAAACCGGAACAATTCGTGAGCTAGTGTCGTGATTTCGAAGTTCGCCAGATTTCGATATCGGGCACCGAGCGAACTTCGAAATCAAAACGGCACTAGAATCAATAAGTTGCTAGTGTCTCGATTCTGAAATTCGCAATGCCCTTGATATCGAACGCAAAGCGAATTTCAGAATTGGGACACTAGCAGGGGCATTTTAGCCGGAACGCATAGAGCCTTGTTTCGTTTCCGTTCGCGAGGGAGTTCGAAGAACGGAGAGAAATCATGAAAGCCATACTGTTTCCGGCCATCGCCGGGGCGCTCGTCGCTATGTCGGGCGCGGCCCTGGCCGAAACCGCCGTTTCGGCTGTCACCGATCTCAACGTGCGCGCCGGCCCCGGCCCGCAATATCCCGTGATCGGCGTGCTGGCCGCCGGCCAGTCGGCAACGCTCCAGGGCTGCATTGCAAACAGCAAATGGTGCACGATCGCCGAGGCCAATGGCCAGGGCTGGGTCTATTCGGATTATGTTACGGCCGACTTCGGCGGCAATCAGGTGGTGCTGACGCGCCGGCCGGTTGACGCCGATATCCAGGTTGTGACGCCGCCGAGTGACGATATCTATACGGATACCTATACCAGCGCCATTGTCGCGGCCGAGCCGCTCGACCCGATCGCCAGGCCCCCGGCCGAAGTCGGCACCTACGTCACGACGCACCGGCTCGATCCTGTCTATCTCGACGGCGAGGTGGTGACAGGCGCGACCTTGCCGGACACGGTCGAGTTGCGTGAAATCCCCGATTACGACTACCGCTATGTCTATGTGAACAACCAGCCGGCGCTGGTCGACCCCGGCACGCGGCGCATCGTCTACGTCATGCGTGACTAGACCAATTCCAGGAAAAGTGTGAAACGCGCGGCCGCCAACAGGCGGTCGCTGCTTTTTGAGGCGTGCCCATGCGCGGCAAGACGAGGATGATTGCGCACGGAGCCCCGATCCCATAGATCATGCGTCGTGAATACGTTGGGCAGGGGAGCCGCGTGATCATCGACAATGCCGCTTTCGAGCGCTATCGGCGCTCGCCGAACGACAAGACAAATTTGCCGCGCCTCCTGCTCGGAAGCGCCATTGTCGTGCTTTTCTGGGTGGCGACGACCCTGGTCGTGCTGCTCGGCGGTACCTATGCCTTCGTCGCCTGGCGGGCCTCGATGGCCGGCAGCGCGCCGACCGGCCGGCCGGTGCAGGATTTCCTGGCATCGCCCGAAGGGATACTTATCGCACTGGTCTCCTTCGCCGGCATCTGGATCGGCCTTTGGATCGCCATGCGCTGGGTGCACGGCGAGCCGCTGTCGGCGCTGATCGGAACCAGCCGCCGCGTTTCGCGCCAGGGATTCCTCAAGGGCCTGGCGGCGGTGCTGATCACCTCGCTGCTCTCCGAGGTGTTGCTCTATTGGCTGCAACCCGAGATCGCGCGCGGCGCGATCAGCCTGCCGTCCTGGCTGCTGTTCCTCGTCCCGATCGTCTTGCTGGCCTTTCTGCAGACATCCTCCGAGGAGGCGCTGTTTCGCGGTTATCTGCTGAGAGGCCTGGCAAACCGGTTTCACAGCCCTCTTATCTGGGTGTTGCTGCCGGTGCTGCTGTTCACCGCGCTGCATTGGAGTTCGGCCTCGTCGCTCGCCATCAATGCCTGCGTGCTGGTCTCGATCGCCACCTTCGCGCTGGTGCTGACGCTTCTGGTTTATGCGACGGGCAATCTGGGTGCTGCCTTCGGCGCCCATCTCGGCAACAACCTGACCGGCTTCCTGCTGATTTCGCACCAGGCAAGCTACAATTCCTTCGCCCTATTCAACGCCAAGCCGCTGGAAGGCCCCGGCTGGACGACGTGGGACGCGGTCCTGATCGCCGCGATCGGCATCGTCAGCAGCCTGCTGACGGTGTTGCTCCTGTTGCATCCGCGCTCGCCGCTGAAGGTCGGGCCGGACTGATGCGCATCACATTGGTGGTCAGGGGCGCAATCCCCTGCAAGGGCTATGGCGGCACCCAGCGTCAGGTCGAATGGCTGGCGAGCGAACTCGCCCGCCTCGGCCACCGGGTGGTGCTTATCGCCGACCCTGGCTCCAGCCATCCGTTGTGCGAAGTGCGGCAGGCGTCGTCGGCGCAGCAGTGCCGGGCCGCCATCCCCGCCGACACCGATATCGTCCATTTCAACAGCTGGTTTATCGAGGTTCCGTTTCCGACCCTCAACACCGAGCACGGCTATACTCCAAGCGAGCCCAGACGGCAGAAGAACTGGAGTTTCGTCAGCGCCAGCCACGCCCGCAACCACGGCCGCGAGACCTTCGTCCACAACGGCTTTCCGATCGACGCCTATCGGCTGGCCGAAACCAAGACCGATCGTCTGATGTTCCTTGCCGGCATCGCGCGCGCCGGCAAGAACCTGAACCGCGCCGTCGACCTGGCGAGGAAGTTTGATTTCCCCCTCGATATCGCCGGCGGCTCGCGCTGGAAACTGCTCACGCGCAGCCAGGTTCGAAACCAGGGCGTCTTCTTCAAAAGCCTTGCCGGCCGCTACCGCTTCCATGGCATCGTCGATGGCGACGAAAAGCTGCACCTGCTGGGAGAGGCAAAGGCCTTTCTCAATCCGATCGCCTGGGAAGAGCCGTTCGGCATGGCTTCGGTCGAGGCGATGCTGTGCGGAACGCCGGTGCTGACGACGCCGCGCGGCGCGCTGCCCGAGATCGTCGACGCCGACACCGGGCGCTTCTTCGACACCGACTCGGAGTTCGGCGCGGCCCTTGCCGCCATCGCGGATCTATCCCCGCAACGCTGCCGCGACTCCGCCGCCGAGCGCTTTCCGATCGCTCGCACCGCGAGAGGCTATCTCGAACTCTACGCACGCATCCTCGACGGCGAAGTGCTGCCGTGAGCCTGCGCCGGCCCATAACTTGACTCTTCGCCCGATTTCCTGTCTACAGCCCCCAAATTCCGCGACGAGTATCCCTCCGAGCAAGCCGACCAGGACGCCGAAGCCTTTTTGAGGCGAGTGCCATAAATCGATCCTGGAGGCCAACACCCGGCAGCGCAATGCGCCCCCGGGTGCTTTTTGGCTTTGCACTTGCACGGGCTTTTGTTTGGACACTTGGCGCGAACGCATTATTTCTCCGGCACCATCCAGTGCTCGGGAAAAGGAAACAGAATGTTTGAATCGCTTCAGGAGCGCCTTGGCTCCATCCTGAATGGCCTGACCGGCCGCGGTGCGCTGTCCGAGGCGGATGTCTCGGCCGCACTTCGCGAGGTGCGCCGCGCACTGCTCGAGGCCGACGTGGCGCTGGAAGTGGTACGCTCCTTCACCGACAAGGTGCGCGAGAAGGCTGTCGGCGCCGCCGTGGTGAAGTCGATCAAGCCCGGCCAGATGGTCGTCAAGATCGTCCATGACGAGCTGGTCGAGATGCTGGGCGCCGAGGGCGTCGCCGTCGACCTCAACGCGCCGGCGCCGGTCGTCGTCATGATGGTCGGCCTGCAGGGCTCAGGCAAGACGACGACCTCGGCCAAGATCGCCAAGCGACTGACCGAGCGGCAGAACAAGAAGGTCCTGATGGCGTCGCTCGACACGCGGCGCCCCGCCGCGCAGGAGCAGCTGCGCCAGCTCGGCGAACAGGTGAAGGTGGCGACGCTGCCGGTCATCGCCGGCCAGAACCCGGTTGATATCGCACGGCGGGCCGTGCAGGCGGCAAAGCTCGGCGGCCATGACGTCGTCATTCTCGACACTGCCGGCCGCACCCATATCGACGAGCCGCTGATGGTCGAGATGGCCGACATCAAGAAGGTGTCGTCGCCGCACGAGATCCTGCTGGTCGCCGACTCGCTGACCGGCCAGGACGCCGTCAACCTGGCCAAGAGTTTCGACGAGCGCGTCGGCATCACCGGCCTGGTGCTGACCCGCATGGACGGCGACGGCCGCGGCGGCGCGGCCCTTTCCATGCGCGCCGTCACCGGCAAGCCGATCAAGCTGATCGGCACCGGCGAAAAGATGGACGGGCTGGAGGAATTCCATCCCAAGCGCATCGCCGACCGCATCCTGGGCATGGGCGACATTGTCTCGCTTGTCGAAAAGGCCGCCGAAAACATCGACGCCGAGCAGGCGGCGGCGATGGCCAAAAAGATGCAATCGGGCAAGTTCGACCTGAACGACCTCGCCGGCCAGCTTCAGCAGATGTCGAAGATGGGTGGCATGGGCGGCATCATGGGCATGATGCCCGGCATGGGCAAGATGAAGGACCAGATGGCCGCGGCCGGCCTCGACGACAGGATGTTCGGCCGTCAGCTCGCCATCATCTCGTCGATGACCAGGGCCGAGCGCGCCAACCCCGATATCCTGAAGCACTCACGCAAGAAGCGCATCGCCGCCGGCTCCGGCACCGATGCAGCCGAGATCAACAAGCTGCTGAAAATGCATCGCGGCATGGCCGACATGATGAAGGCGATGGGCGGCAAGGGCAAAGGCGGCGGCCTCATGCGCGGCATGATGGGCGGCCTTGCCTCGAAGATGGGTCTTGGCGGCATGATGCCGGGTGGCATGGGCGGTATGGGAGGCATGCCGGACCTGTCCAAGACGGACCCCAAGCAGCTCGAAGCCCTGCAGAAGCAGGCGCAGGCGGCCGGCCTCGGCGGCATGAAGGGCTTGCCCGGCGGCCTCCCCGGCGGCGGTGGCCTGCCCGGATTGCCCGGCGGCATGAAGCTGCCCGGCCTTCCCAGCCTGGGCGGCGGCGGGCTGCCCGGTCTTGGGAAGAAGAAGTGAGGGCGTCATGAACGAGGACAAGGACATGGCCGATGCGCGCACGATTCTCGCCAGCTATCGCGCTTCGATCGACAATATCGACGCCGCCCTCATCCATATGTTGGCTGAACGCTTCCGTTGCACCAAAGCGGTCGGCGTGCTGAAGGCCGAACATGGCCTGCCGCCGGCCGATCCGGCGCGCGAGCAACAGCAGATCGCCCGCCTTCGCCAATTGGCCAAGGATGCGCATCTCGACCCCGATTTCGCGGAAAAATTCCTCAACTTCGTCGTCCGCGAAGTGATCCGTCACCACGAACAGATCGCCGCTGCCAACGGCGTGACGAAAACCGGCTGACCGGTGCATGTCGCCCAAAAGTGCTCAGCGGTTTTGGGGTAACGACATGCACAAACAAAGACTCAGCCCTAACCCAATCAACGAATCAGAGCTTTTAGGAGAAAAGAAATGGCACTGAAGATCAGACTGGCCCGTGCGGGCTCGAAGAAGCGTCCCTACTACCACGTCGTCGTCGCCGACGCCCGTTCGCCGCGCGACGGCCGGTTCATCGAGTCGCTCGGCTCGTGGAACCCGCTGCTGCCCAAGGACGGCGAACGCGTCAAGGTTGACGCCGACCGCGTCAAGCATTGGCTGTCGCACGGCGCCCAGCCGACCGACCGCGTGCTGCGCTTCCTCGACGAGGCCGGCCTCGCCAAGCGCGACGCCCGCTCCAACCCGAAGAAGGCCGAGCCCGGCAAGAAGGCGCAGGAGCGCGCTGCCCTTTTGAAGAAGGCGCAGGACGATGCCGCCGCCGCTGTTGCCGCCGCGGCCGCCGCACCAGCCGAGGCGGAAGCCGCCACCGCCGAGTAATGCGGTTGCCTATCGCTTAGAGAAACGGCGGGCCTTGGCCCGCCGTTTCTCTTTTCAGCGCATGCTCGGTCGCAGAAGGTCACGCTGGTTCAATAGCCCTCCGGGCAGCGGGCTATGTAGGTGCGCCCGTAGCGATCCCGGTAGCGGCAGCGGTCCGGTTCGTTGGCCCGGCCGATCAACGCGCCGGCAACGGCACCGACGGCGCCACCGACGACTGCGCCTTCCACCGGATCATTGGCCACGGCAGCACCGATGGCGGCGCCACCCAAGCCGCCGACCGCGGCACCTTTTTCCGTTTGCGAACAGGCCCCTAGCGGAACCAGCAGCGCCAGCAAAAGCAACGTTTTTTTCATCATCGTTCCTCTCCAAGGGGAGACCATCTTCACCCACCCCTGGGCCGATAACGCACGGAAGCGTGATTTGATCCGCCTAGGGCAATTCCAGGCAAAGTGTGAAGCGGTTTTCCCGGGAAAAGCGCGTAGCGCTTTCCCTTGGGAATTGCGTCAAAACAAAGAGATAGAGCGCCGCACCTACCGCTTTACTTTTCAACGGCTCGCTTCAGATTGGCGAGTCCGGCCTCGAAATCCCTGCCGATCAGCGTGTCGAAATTCATGAACAGGCCCATCAGCTTGGCGATAAAGGGCCTGCCGCCGCGCATCGCCCAGCTGACGGTCGTGTCCTCGCCCGACGGCGTCAAGGTGAAGTCGACGGTGTTGTTGGCCCTGAATGGCTTTTCGAAATCGAGCTTCAGCGCCACCAGCGACGACGGAACCGAATTGGTGATTTCCATGCGGCCGACCCCGGCCTTGCTGTTGCCTTGCCATGCATAGGCCGCGCCCTTGCCGCTTTCGGCGCCGGAGAGCGTGCGTTTCATGTCCGGGTCGAGTTTTTCGTAAGGCGACCAGCTGGGCCAGCGCCTGAAATCGTTGATCAGCGGAAAGATCACCTCGGCAGGCGCCTTGATGCTGGCCGAGCGGCTGACGACGAAGTCGTTCGGCCGCGTCGCGGCATAGAGGAGCACCGCGGCGACGATGGCGAGCAGAATGATGAGGATGGTGGCAAGCATTGTCTTGTCCCTTCAATGGCTTAGTTGGCGAACAGCGCGCGCACCCTGAGGTCGCGCAGGAACAGGCCGCCCCACAGGATGACGCCGAGATAGACGCCGAACAGAATGTGCGAAAACAGCGGGCTGCCGATGCGCACATGGGTGGCGACGGCGCCGCCCATATAGGCAGTGAGCAGGATGGCGCCGAGCAACGAGGTGCGCGGCAACGCATAGAGCGCGGTCGAAACCAGCCCGATAATGCCGAGCAGGCGCGCGGCATTGGCATCGGCCGGCCAGCCAAGCTGCGTCATGGTCTGGGTGACGATATCCAGCGGCGGCAGTTTGATGACGCCGTCGAAGATCATGAACAGCACGATGATCGTGCTGAGCGCACGGCCGGTCCACAAGGCGCCTGATGAGACGGGTGCGGTTTGCGATATGGACATTGATGTTCCCTCCTGAGCTGCAGGCCCCCTCTTCTTGGGAGTCGAGCCAAGGACGCGGCAGGAGGCGGCAATCCGACACGGGCCGGAATCTTTTGGCATCCGGGCGCGGTGACGCCCCGGTAAGCCATTGCCAAGGCTAGGAAAAATAGAACCTTTCGGCCGCAATCATCTTCGGCGGCGTCTCGCCCAGTGCCTCGAACACCGAGATCTCGCAGACGCGGCACAGGCCGTCCAGCGCAAGGTCGTTGGGCTGGGTGCCGAACGGATCCTCGAGCTCCTCCGAAAGCGCGTCGAGGCCGAAGAACGTGTAGGCGATCAGCGCGGTGAACAGCGGCGTCGCCCAGCCGGCGGCGGAAGTCAGCCCGAAGGGCAAGAGCAGGCAGAAGATGTAGGCTGTGCGCTGCAAGAGCAGCGTATAGGCAAAAGGCAACGGCGTTCCGGCGATGCGCTCGCAGCCTGCCTGCGCGGCGGCGATCTCCGACAGCCGCTCGTCGAGGATGCGATAACCGATCGTGTCGATGGCACCGGCCTTGCGGAGTGCTGCGATACGTCCGCCCATCCGCCGCAACATGGCGTCCGGCGCGTTGGCGGCCTGGACGGCGCTTTCAACCCCGTCGCCGATGAAGGTGCGAGCTTCCGCAGTCGCATCGACCCGTCTGAGCAGGCCGCGCAGGAAATGACAGAAGGCCGTCGCTTCCATCAACAGGCCGCGCAACTCGGTCCGGTCCTCGATCAGCCCGGTGGAAGCGCGCGCCAAATTGCGGATGTCGAAGACCAGCTGACCCCACAGCTTGCGCGCCTCCCACCAGCGGTCATAGGCGGCGTTGTTGCGGAAGCCGAGATAGATCGACAGCGCCACGCCAAGCAAAGCGAAGGGTGCTGTGCCGGCATTGCCGAAGTCGAGCTTCAGTGCCCGCACGATGATCACCACCAGCGCGCCGTAGGCCGCGAACCCAAAGATCTGCGGCAGGATGCGCGGCACCACCGATCCACGCATGATGAAGAACAAATGCAGGATTCCCGGACGCGGGCGAACGATCATAGGAAAACCCTTTCACGGACCGGCGCCGGCCCTGAGCTCGTTCATTGTGTGACGGCGCTGCTGCGCAAGCTCAGCCGTCAACGACATCGCCATGTCGTCTTGCGAGGGAAGGGCGGTGCGCGCTATCGAAGTCGGCGAAACTTGACGAAAAGGCGCAGGCGCTCAACGGCCGCGCATAAGATCCGGAAGCACGCGATGGCTGGCCAGACCGACCTGAAAAAACTCCTGGCGACGATGACGCCGGAACTGCTACCAGGCGTGCATGTCTTCGTCACCTTGCCGCCCGGTAGGCCGGTTCCCGGCACGCTCGAACCGGTGATGCTGTTTCGCGAGCACGAAGGCACGACGCTGATCGTGCTGGAAGGCGAAGCCAGGGCAGCTGGCCTCGACGCCGTATTCCCGTGCCACATGATCACGCTGAACATCCATTCGTCACTGGAAGCGGTCGGCTTCCTCGCCGCCATCACCGCGCGGCTGGCCAGAGCCGGCATGGGCGTCAACCCGGTCTCGGCCTTCTATCACGATCATCTGTTCGTGCCGGCCGACCGGGCGGAAGAAGCGATGGAACTGCTGAGGGACCTGGCAACCGAAAGCGCATGAGAAGCGAGGCCGGCGCTGCCCCTCATCGCCCTGCCGGGACCTTCTCCCCGTATAGTGACGGGGAGAAGGGAGCTGCCCGGCCGAAGGCCGAGCCCGCGACTGCGGGCCGCCGGTCGTCCGGCGCCCTCGCGGAGGGCCAGCCGCGCTAGCGGCGGTGCGGCCCGTGAGCGAAAACTAGGCCGCCTTCTTCTTCGGCTGGATCAGGCCGCGCTCGACCAGCAGCTCGGCGATCTGCACCGCGTTCAGCGCCGCGCCCTTGCGCAGATTGTCGGAGACGATCCACATCGACAGACCGTTGTCGATGGTCGAATCCTCGCGGATGCGCGAGATGAAGGTGGCGTCCTCGCCGGCCGATTCGAGCGGCGTGATATAGCCGCCGTCCTCGCGCTTGTCCAAGACCTGGCAGCCCGGCGCTTCGCGCAGGATGTCGCGCGCCTCGTCGGCGGTGATCGGCTTTTCGAACTCGATGTTGACCGCTTCCGAATGGCCGATGAACACCGGCACGCGCACGCAGGTCGCCGTCAGCTTGATCTTGGGGTCGAGCATCTTCTTGGTCTCGGCCACCATCTTCCACTCTTCCTTGGTGAAGCCGTCGTCGAGGAAGACGTCGATATGCGGGATGACGTTGAAAGCGATGCGCTTGGTGAACTTCTTGACGTCGACCTGGTCGGCGACGAACACGGCACGCGTCTGCGTGAACAGCTCGTCCATGCCTTCCTTGCCGGCGCCCGACACCGACTGATAGGTGGCGACGACGACGCGCTTTATGGTGGCGACGTCATGCAGCGGCTTCAGCGCAACCACCAGCTGCGCCGTCGAGCAGTTCGGATTGGCGATGATGTTCTTGCGCGTGAACAGCGAGATCGCGTCCGGGTTCACTTCCGGCACGATCAGCGGCACGTCCTGGTCGTAGCGGAAGGCCGACGAATTATCGATGACGACGCAGCCCTGCTTGCCGATCTTCGGCGACCATTCCTTGGAGACGTTGCCGCCGGCCGACATGATGCAGATATCGGTATCGGAAAAATCATACTGGTCGAGCGACTTGACCTTCAGCGTGCGGTCGCCGAACGACACTTCCGTGCCTTGGCTGCGCCGCGAGGCCAGTGCCACAACTTCGCTCACCGGAAAGCCGCGCTCTTCCAGTATGTTCAGCATTTCCCGGCCCACATTGCCCGTGGCGCCGACGATCGCAACCTTGAAACTCATAAAGATCTCCTGTCCCTCTCCGCTCGGTTTCTGGAGAAAACCCGCCGGCCGATGCGGGTTTCAACCCCCGGGCCGGACCCGGGAGAGGGTGGTTAGGCCAAGGGAATCAGACCGTTTTAGTGGTCGTTTTGCCAGTTTTCTTGGCCAAGACTGGGGTTTTGCTGGAACGAGGGGACGCGCCGACGCGCCCGGCCCAATGGTTCGCATTGTGGCCAGGGAAGTCGAATGCAAGAAGAGCCATCAAAAGGCCGCGCATCGAATGACGATCCCGTTCGATGCGGGCTTTTACGCGGTTTGCATAAAGAGTCAATTGGTGGCACGCGCACGGTCTTCATGCCACCCTGTACAATGGCGGCGGCAGGAAGTACGAACGGCCAAGATTGTTTGGCTGGCATGCGCCGGCATGTGCTCCATGACGAGCGCAGACCCTGAATTCCGAAAGAGATAGATGTCCAGTTTCCAAGCTATTGTTCCTGCGCTTGCACAGGCGCTGGAAAAACGCGGCTATGCCGAGCTGACGCCGGTGCAGAAGGCGGTTCTCGCCCCCGAGCTCGGTCAGGCCGACGCACTGGTTTCGGCGCAGACCGGTTCCGGCAAGACCGTCGCCTTCGGCCTTGCTTTGGCGCCGACCCTTCTCGAAGGCGCGGAGCGCTTTGCCCAGGCGGGAGCACCGCTGGCGCTGGCCGTGGCGCCGACGCGCGAGCTCGCCCTGCAGGTGACGCGCGAATTGCAATGGCTTTACGAGTTGACCGGCGCGACGGTGGCGTCCTGCGTCGGCGGCATGGACATGCGCACGGAGCGGCGCGCGCTTGAGCGCGGCGCCCACATCGTCGTCGGCACGCCGGGCCGGCTGCGCGACCACATCACCCGCAACGCGCTCGACATGTCGGCGCTGAAGGCCGTCGTTCTCGACGAGGCCGACGAGATGCTCGATCTCGGTTTTCGCGAGGACCTGGAATTCATCCTCGATGCCGCCCCGGCCGAGCGCCGCACGCTGATGTTTTCGGCCACCGTGCCGCGCTCTATCGCGACGCTGGCCCAGGGCTACCAGCGCGATACGGTGCGCATCTCGGCCGCCGGCGAGGAAAAGCAGCATCTCGACATCGAATACCGGGCGCTGAACGTCGCCCAGGCCGACCGGGAAAACGCCATCATCAACGTGCTGCGCTACTACGAGGCCAAGAACGCGCTGGTGTTCTGCAACACCCGCGCCGCCGTCAACCATCTGACAGCGCGCTTCAACAACCGCAATTTTTCCGTCGTGGCGCTGTCGGGCGAACTCAGCCAGAACGAGCGCAGCCATGCCTTGCAGGCGATGCGCGACGGCCGCGCCAAGGTCTGCATCGCCACAGACGTGGCGGCGCGCGGCATCGACCTGCCTAACCTCGAGCTGGTCATCCACGCCGACCTGCCGACCAATCCTGAGACGCTGCTGCACCGGAGCGGGCGAACCGGGCGTGCGGGACGAAAAGGCGTCAGCGCGCTGATCGTTCCGAACAGTGCCCGCAAGCGCACCGAACGGCTGCTGCAGAATGCCGGGCTGAAGGCGACATGGGCGAGCCCACCATCGGCCGACGATGTGATCCAGCGCGATGACGAGCGCATTCTTGCCGATCCGGCTTTCGACGAGCCCGTGAAGGATGACGAGCGCGGTTTCATCGACGCGCTTCTCGCCCGGCATGGCGCCGAACAGGTGGCGGCCGCCTTCGTGCGCCAATGTCGTGCCAGCCGCTCGGCGCCCGAGGACCTGCTCGATGTCGCACCGTTCACGCCGTCGGGCGAAAAGTTTGCCCGCCGCGACGACACGCCCAGCCGCCGTGACGATTTCGGCGCCAGCGTCTGGTTCTCGCTGTCGGTCGGCCGTCGGCAGAATGCCGAGCCGCGCTGGCTGATCCCGATGCTGTGCCGCACCGGCAACATCTCCAAGCGCGAGATCGGCGCCATCAAGATGCAGCCGGAAGAGACCTTCGTGCAGATCGCCGCCGACTGGGCCGACCGGTTCCTGGCGGCAATCGGCCCCGACAGGAAGCTGCAGAACAACATCGTGGTGAAGCGGCTGGACGGCACGCCCGACCTTTCCCGCGCCGGCTATCAGCCGCCGCAGCCTGACAAGAAGCCGCACCGCGGCAAGCGGGCATTCGACCAGAATGCGCCCCAAAGTGCCCACAAGCCGAAATTCGACAAGCGCGCCGCGGCATCGGATGGCCAGCGCCCTCCGTTCGAGGCAAAGCCCTGGGCCGCGAAAGCGGGCAAGCCGAAATTCGACAAGGCCGGACCGCCAAAGCACAAGAAGTCGAAGAAGCGGCCGGCGTAGAGGCGAGCCCTTGCCGCCGGCCTTGCGGTCCTCAGCCGAGGGCCTCAGGCGGACGTGATCTGCCAGCCCTGAGACCGGCCTTGATCGCCGCCCAGCTGGCTGCTGCGGGCGTCGGCCGGTGCTGCCGCGCGATGCGGTCCGTCAGTGAGGAACGCCATTCCGTGTCCTCGGCCATCCTGCGGATGGCTGCGTACCAACCTGCCTGATCGGTTGACTCGATTGCCGGCATCAGGCCACCGGTCGCCTCGATCAGCGACGGCGTTTTCGAGACGATCACCGGCACCCCGAAATCGAGACATTCCGAGGCACCATAGCCCCAGCCCTCGATATGCGAAGGGAAGACGCCGAAGGACGCGCTGCGGTAGTGGCGGATGAGCTCCTCGTCACTGATCGGACCGGTGAACGTCACCGGACCGGCCAGCTCGGGGTGGGCCTTCAGATAGGCGTTCAACGCCTCAACCATCCATCCCCGGCGTCCGACACAGACAAGCCTTGGCAGGCTGACGCCGTCTTCGAGCGCCTGCCGCCAGATCCGCGCCAGCATGATGTGGTTCTTCCGCACTTCGATGGTCGAACAGTAAAGCACGAACGGCTCATCGGGCTCGAAGCGCGACGTCATATCGAGCCGCGAAGCAGTCTCGTAGAGGATCGACGGCATTGGAAAGCGGTGGATGACCGGCGGCGCGATGCCGGCCTGGCGCATGTGATCGGTCAGCGTGACGCTGGCCTCGGCCGAGGTGCAGAAAGCCGTCGCCCCCGACCGCACAAGCCCCTCTAGGTAGGTCCCGAAGGCCTTCTCGGCCGGGCTCGAGCCTACCAGGTCGGGGCGCAGTACCGGGATGAGATCGTGGCAGATGAAGGCGAAGCCTTTGGCGTCGCCCGAGATGGCCGATCGGTCCTCCCGCGTGAGAATGTGATTGGAGATCAGCACCAGGCTCCGTTCGGCATCGACGGGTCGATTCGGAACCTCCTGGCGCCAGCCGAGCCTGCCAAGAACCCTCCGGTATGAGCGATAGGCACGGATCAGCAGCCTCACCGCGCGAAACCCGGGTCCCTTCTTGCCGCTGGTCACCGTCATGGCAAGGTGACGGTCGGCATCTCGCTTGCCCCACGGATATCGCCTCACCGACCGAAGAGCCTGCGACAGCGCCTCCATCGTCCCTGGCCGTCGCCTGGCGCGAAAAGGCGCAATCCCGCTTGCCGCCCAATAATCCTGCTCGAAGGGAGCCAGCGCTTCGAACCTGCACTCCGCAGCTCTGAACGCCACCACCTCCACGGCAGGGTCGGGATCCGCCAAGGCTGCCTTGACCAGAAACTCTTCGATCCGCGGAATGCCCGCCAGGGCCCTGCCGGGCGGCCACAACAACAATCCCGTCGCGTCGATGAACAGCGTTGGCGCTCTCGTGCCCGCTTCGTCTTCCCCCGTCGTGGCGGCGTTCAAGCTTTGGATGGTCATTGCCTACTTCTTGACGAGGAAGATTGCGCCTTATGCTTCATTTGCAGCGACGGCAAAAGCCACGTTTTCCTGGCGCAGGCCTTGCTTGCCGGTTCGGGCGCGTGTCACATTTCGGCCGGATGTATTGCGGGGGCAAGGACATGCGCGGCGAAGTTCTTCACTATGACGAAGACCAGGGCTTCGGTTTCATCGCCGGAGCCGACGGCAGCCGCTACAGCTTCGCGCGCGAGGACATGCGCCGCGATGCCTCGGTGGCCAAGGGCGCGCTTGTCGAATTCCAGCCGGGCGGTGGCCAGGCGCGCAATGTCTATTCGATCCGTGCACAGACGCCGGCGGCTCCGGCAGGCGCTGCCGCAGCATCGCCGCAGGCCAGCAGCAAGCCGGCTGCCGCGCCTCAACCGCAGCATTTCGGCCGCCTTGCCGAGAACGAGACCGGCGGCTCCACCGGATTGTGGAGCTACTTCTGGCGGGCGGTGACGGAGAACTACGTCAACTTCGCCGGTCGCGCCCGCCGCAAGGAATTCTGGGCTTTTTGCCTGTTCTGGACGGTCAGCTTGATCGTGATCTTCGGTATCGGCGTCGCCGCCGACGCGGCCATGGGCAATCTGGACGCCGGCACAGACCTGCCGGCGATGGCGATGGGGCTTTCCATCACGTTCGTCCTTGCAACGTTCGTGCCGTGGATCGGGCTGATCGTTCGCCGTCTGCACGATATCGGCCTGACCGGCTGGCTTGCCGTGCTGTTTTTCATCCCGACCGTCGGCGGCCTCGCCACGCTGGTCTTCGCGTTGATCCCGACGCAAGGACAAGAAAACCGGTGGGGACCGGTGCCGGCAGGCGTCAGGGTCTAGCGGCCGCCTCCAGCGCCTCGCCCGACAGCCTGAGGAAGATCTTCTGGCCGTGGCGCTCGGCGCCGAGCCCGGCGTAGAAGCGCAGCGCCCCTTCGTTCCAGTCCTCGGTCGTGAAGTCGATACGGCCGATGCCGTCACGTTGGCAATGGCCGGCGAGAAAGCCGATCAGCGCCCGGCCAACACCGGCGTTACGGACATCCTCGCGCACGAACAGATCCTTGAGGAACATGAGCCGCTCGAGGTCGATGCCGGGATGCGCGATGGCGACTGACGCCAGGCCGGCAACCTCGCCATCGACGAAGGCCAGCGCGAAATGCGGATAGGCCGTGCTTTCCTCGCCAAGCCATTTTCGCGCCGCAGCCATGGCGCGCGCGCTGTCGAGCGGCGGCTGCCGGTAATGCACCGCCATCTCGCAGAGCATGACGGTAAGCGCCGCCGCATCTCCGGTCGTCGCCCAGCGGACGTCGACCGCCATGGGATCAGCCCAGGAACTTGGCGATGATCGCGTCGCCCATCTCGACGGTGCCGACCTCGGTCATGCCCTCGGACATGATGTCCTTGGTGCGCAAGCCCTGATCGAGCACGGCGGCGATGGCGCCTTCGAGCTTGTCGGCCTCGGCCACCATGCCGAAGGAATAGCGCAGGCACATGGCGAAGGAGGCGATCATGGCGATCGGGTTGGCGATGCCCTGGCCGGCGATATCGGGCGCCGAACCATGTACCGGCTCGTAGAGTGCCTTGCGCTTCTTGGTCTTCACATCCGGCGCGCCGAGCGAGGCCGACGGCAGCATTCCGATCGAGCCGGTCAGCATGGCGGCGATGTCGGACAGCATGTCGCCGAACAGATTATCGGTGACGATCACGTCAAACTGTTTTGGCCAGCGCACCAGCTGCATGCCGCCGGCATCGGCCAGCATGTGGTCGAGCTTGACGTCGGCATAGCGCGCCTTGTGGGTCTGGCTGACGACCTCGTTCCACAGCACCCCCGACTTCATCACATTGCGCTTTTCCATCGAGGTGACGTGGTTCTTGCGCGTTCGCGCCAGCTCGAAGGCAACGCCGGAAATGCGCTCGATCTCGAACGTATCATAGACCTGCGTGTCGATGCCGCGCTTCTGGCCGTTGCCGAGGTCGATGATCTGCTTCGGCTCGCCGAAATAGACGCCGCCGGTGAGTTCGCGCACGATGAGAATATCGAGACCCTCGACGACCTCCTGCTTGAGCGAAGAGGATGCCGCCAGCGCCGGATAGCAGATCGCCGGACGCAGATTGGCAAACAGCTCCATGTCCTTGCGCAGCCGCAGCAGACCGGCCTCGGGGCGGACTTCATAAGGCACCTTGTCCCATTTCGGCCCGCCGACGGCGCCGAACAGCACCGCATCGGCCGCCATCGCCTTTTCCATGTCGGCATCGGAGATCGCCGCGCCATGCGCATCATAGGCGCAGCCGCCGACCAGCCCCTCGTCGGTGACGAAGCCGCTGCCCAGCTTTGCGTTCATGGCCGCGATCAGCTTCTTCACTTCGGCCATCGCCTCGGGGCCGATGCCGTCGCCGGCGAGCAGGAGAAGATTTTTCGAAGCCATGGAGAACCGTCCCGGAAAGAAAGTTGAAATCGCGGCCTTGCTAAACGCCAAGCGGGCGGCGCGCAAGCCTGCGCGTGGGAAGCGTGGTCACCGATGCGAGAGGATATTGACCAGCCTGCCGAACGGGTCGCGCACATAAAAGCGTCGCACGCCCCAGGGTTCGTCGGCCGGCCCGTATTCGATGGCGAAGCCGGCGCCCTTCATGGCCTCGAGCGCGGCATCGACATCGTCGACCTCGATCGACAGGTCCGGCACCGGCGTGCCGGAGCCGCCTTCGGCCATGAAGCTGATCTGCACGGTCATCGTTTCTTGGGAGCCGTAAGTGGCGATCCAGCCCATATCCATGAGCACATCGAGGCCGAGCACATCCTGATAGAAGCGCTTTGCCGCCGCGATGTCCTGGGTGTCTATGTTTGCAACGATGCGCCGAACTTTCATCGGGTTCACACCGTGCGCCGCAGCGCCGTGACTTCGATCTCGATCTTCATTTCCGGCTTGTTGAGCTGGCAGACGATCATCGTCCCTGCCGGCCTGATGTCACCGAAGGTCTCGCCGAGGATCGGGAAGACGATATCCACGAAGGCCTGGTCGGTGATGTAGTAATGCGCCCGCACCACGTCGGCCATCTCGAAGCCGCCGTCCTGCAAGGCCTTGGCAATCGTCGCCAGGCAATTGCGCGTCTGCGCCTCGACCGTTTCCGGCATGGTCATGGTCGCATAGTCGTAGCCGGTGGTTCCGGAGACGAAACACCAGTCGCCCTGCACCACCGCGCGCGAATAGCCGGCGGTTTTCTCGAAAGGCGAACCTGTGGAGATGAGTTTGCGCATGGAGCCTCGCGATGGTTGCGCTCATCCTGCGGGGAAAGGGCGGGGCTGACCATGGGCCAGAGTCGGCCGATTGTTGTTACGACTGGGGAGCACCACTTTGGAGATTGGCCGAACCCCTCACGTCTTCGTCATCCTATGGCGAAGCAAGGAGCGAAGCGACGCGGCGCAGACCATAGGATGCCATGACATGACATTCGGGCTACGCAACGGTGCAGAATTCTGGTCCCGCTGTAGCCTTCGGCTAATGTCGCGGCATGGATCCTCGGGTCAGGCCCGAGGATGACGAAGGAACGAGGTGGAACCCTAATTCCCCGAGCTCATCGCCTTGTCCAGCGCTTCCTTCACATCCGCCGGCCAGGTCTTCACCGCCGGCCACGCGTCCGGCTCCGGCTTGTCGCCGCGGCGGGCGAAATAGAGTGTGTGCTTGGCCGGGTCGACCGCCATGAAACCGTCATTGCCGCCGCAATCATGCGGCACGCAACCGCTGGCGTAGAAGGCGCCGGACGCCGTCTTTTCGGTGCCGCCGCCGACCAGAAGGCTGGTCGCCATGTCGGGCATGTCCTTGCCGAGCAGCGTCTCGGCCGCCTTGTAGACGGCCTCATTGTGGAAGGCGTCGATGATGTTCTGGTATTTGGCCGGATCGACATCTTTCCAGTCGGTGCCGGGCTCCGGCATATAGCTGAGATTGCCCGAGGTGGTCAGCCCGTCCGTGGGCGACCATTTCAGCGCCGGCTTCGATTCTCCGGGCAGGAGATAGGGCACGAAATAGAGGGCGTTGTCCGACACGGCGGCCGGCGGCGCGCCGCATTCGTCCTGCTCGACCGTTGTGGTCTGGATGGTGCCGCCTTCCGGCTTCCACACGATCACCTTGGCCGGACCGCATTGGTTGCCGCCATCGCCGACATCGACCAGCGCCACGTTGACGTCGCCAATCTTGACGATTTTGTCGAAATAGACGTCGTAATTGCTCGCCAGCTTCTTGCCGTCATAGGCCAGCACCTTTTCGCCGTCCTGTTCCGGCTGGGTGATGGTCAGCTGGCCGCCCTCGAACGGGATCGGCGCCTGCTTGTCGTCGTCGGCGGGCGCCGCATCGGTGGTGCTCGACGATCCCTGGTCAGTTGCCGGCTGGTCGCCCGCTGCCGGGGTCTGTCGCGCGGCGGGCGTCTGGGTCTGGGCATAGGTGCTCGTCGTGGGCAGCAGCATCAACACCAGCGCCGAAGCGCCGGCCAGAAGCGAGCGTGTCATGACCGTCCTCCGTTCACCGCCATGCCGGCCATCGGCGCCGCTTCGCCAGCCGTTCAGATCCGGCCGTTCAGGCCCAGGGGCGCTGCTCGGCGTTCTTCTTTTCGAACGAGTCGATGGCGCCAACCTTCTCCATGGTCAGGCCGATATCGTCGAGCCCGTTGAGCAGGCAGTGGCGCTTGAAGTCGTCGAGGTCGAAGGTGACCACGCCGCCATCCGGTCCACGGATCTCCTTGGCTTCGAGGTCGACCGAGACCGTCGCATTGGAGCCGCGCGAGGCGTCGTCCATCAGCTTCTCCAGATCTTCCGGGCTAACGGTGATCGGCAAGATGCCGTTCTTGAAGCAGTTGTTGTAGAAAATGTCGGCGAACGAGGTCGAGATGACGCAGCGAATGCCGAAGTCGAGCAGCGCCCACGGCGCATGCTCACGGCTCGAGCCGCAGCCGAAATTGTCGCCGGCGACCAGGATCTGCGCCTTGCGATAGGCCGGCTTGTTGAGCACGAAGTCGGGGTTTTCCGAGCCGTCGTCCTTGTAGCGCATTTCGGCGAACAGGCCGCTGCCTAGCCCGGTGCGCTTGATCGTCTTCAGATAATCCTTGGGGATGATCATGTCGGTGTCGACATTGACGATCGGCATCGGAGCGGCAACGCCGGTGAGCTTGGTGAACTTGTCCATGGGTCTGCCCGTCTTCTTTTCGTTGCGGGGGATTGCTGGCGCACGGTTTACACAAAGCCGCAGGCAAATAAAAGGCAGCTGTTTGCGCCCGCTCTTGGCCGCCGATCACAAGATCGGCACGCAAGGCTTCAAAACTAGCCGCCCGTGGTGCACCTTGACGGCATGACAACAGCTTCAAAAGTCCTCTACGCCAGCGAGCCGACGCTCGGCATCGCCGAATTCCGCCGCGTGCTGGTCGAATCCGGCCTCGGCGAGACGCGCCCCGTCGACGACGGGGCCCGGCTGAAGAAAATGCTTTCCGGCGCCAACCTGGTGCTGACGGCGCGTCTCGATGTCGAGGGCAAGCCGCTGCTTGGCGTCGCCCGTGGCCTCACCGACTTTGCCTGGGTCTGCTACATTTCCGAACTCGCCGTCTCCCAATCGGCGCAAGGGCTCGGCATCGGCAAGGGCCTGATGGACGAGGCGCGCCGGCAGCTCGGACCATCCGTCGCCATCAGCCTGATTTCGATGCCCGACGCTATCGGCTTCTATGAGCGCATCGGCATGAAGCGCATGCCGGACGCCTTCTGGTTCGGCCGCAAGGGCTGACGCTTTCAGCGGACGCAATCGCCCCTCCTGCGGCACGCGGCTCACCATCTGCCATGGCGGCTTCGTCCGGGCGGCGGCTTAGAGCAGCTTCAAATCACATTCAACTCCCGAAACGCCCGCCCCTCGGCCACCCTTCCATACCCAAAGGCCGAGCAGTCCACCGTCCTGTACCCGCCATGCACGATCAGCTCGGCCAGTGCCTTGCCGACAGCCGGCGCCTGCTGCAGGCCGTGGCCCGAGAATCCGTTGGCGAAGAGGAAATTGGCAACCTCGGGATGCGGACCGATCACTGCGTTCTGGTCGAGCGTGTTGTAATCATAGTGCCCGGCCCAGGCGCGCGTCGGCTTGATCGCCTCGAAGGCCGGGATACGCGTCGCCAGCACCGGCCAGATCACCTCTTCGAACAAGGGCCAGTTGACCTCGAAATCCTTGGGATCAGGAGCATGATCGCCTTCCTCCGGCTCGGCGCCGCCGGTGAGATAGACCGAGCCTTCGGGCCGCACATAGATGCCACTCGGGTCGACCAGCAGCGGCATGTCGGCATATCTCTCGCGCGCCTCGAAGACGAAGACGTTGCGCTTGCGCGGCTCGACCGGCAGCACCAGCCCGGCAAAAGCAGCGACCTTGCCGGCATTCGGGCCGGCGGCATTGACGACGATGCCGGCTTCGAGTTTTTCACCGTTATCGAGGCTCACGCTCACAACACGGTCGCCCTGCCGCTCGATGCCGGTGACATCGGCCGTAATGAAATCGATCTTTTTAGCCCGCAGTGCCTTGCGGAACAGCATCAGCAATGCATGCGCGTCGAACCAGCCCTCGCCGGTGCGGCCATAGGCGCCGGCGGTGATGCCTTCGGCCGACAGCCAGGGGAAGCGGCGCACCAGTGCTTCGGCGTCCTCGAGCACGATGTCGGCGCCCTCGGCGATCTGAGCATCATAGTTTGCCTTGAGGGTCGGCAGGCCGTTCTCGCCGGCCAGAATGAGATAGCCGCCCTCGCGAAAGCCGATATCGGCATCGGCGCCAAAGGTCTCCTTCAGCTGCCGGAACAGTTTCAGCGTGAATTGCGACAGGCGGATGTTCTCCGGGATGGAAAATTGCTGGCGGATCGAGGCCATGGACAGCGTCGTTGCCGCATGGGCGAATTGCGGGTCGCGCTCGACAAGCGCGATGGAGCCCGTAAAGCCTTCCTCGCGCAGATAGTAGGCAACCGAGGAACCGACGATGGCTCCGCCGATGATGACGATGTCGTAGCGCACTTTTTTCTCCGTTTCGCCGCCTGCATCCTTTACGCAACCGGCAGCGTGATCTCGAAGCGCGTGCCGCGTTCGGAGTCAACCAGCCTGATCGTGCCATCATGCGCTTTCAGGAGGGCCAGCACGATGCCAAGCCCCATGCCGGTGCCGCCGGACTCGCGGCGCGTGGTGAAGAACGGCTCGAAGATTTTGGCCCGGTTGCTCGGCGAAATGCCGGCGCCGTCGTCGCTGACAAAAATAGTCGCCTTGCCGTCCGCGCTGGTCGCCGAGAGCGAAACCGCGGTGGCGCCGTGCCGCGCCGAATTGTCGATGAGATTGGCAAGCACGATGGCCGCGTTTTCGCCGGAGATGCTGAGGCCGATGTCGCCGCCGGCCTCGACGCTTGCCGTCAGCCTGTTTTCGGCCGGCAGCAGCGCCAGTGCCGCACCAATCGAGGTGGTATCGCCGCTGGGGGCAAGGTTTTCTGCACGTGCCAGGTCGAGCAGGCGGCGTACCAGCAGATTGAGCCGCCCGGCATCGGTGACGATGTTGTTGGAAAACCGCCGCCGCTCGGCCTCGTCCATCGTCGAACCGGAATCGCGCAAAAGCTCGGCCGCGCCCTGCATCGCCGTCAGCGGCGATTTCAGCTCATGCGAGACATGGGTGGCAAAGGTCTGGATGCTGTCGGAGCGCGCCTGCAGCTTCTCGGCCATGTCGAGGAAGGCCGTGGAAAGCGCGGCCATTTCGCGCGTACCGTGGTGGTCGAGCGGCCGCATCGCGGTACGGTCGCCGGCGGCGATGCGCCGTGTCCGTTCGATCAGCCCGTAGATCGGCCGGCTGACGGTGCGCAGGAAGACCAGCCCGATGAGCAGCGTGCCGCCGAGAATGGCGATGGCCGCCAACGTCACCTTGCCGCGCTCTCCATAGAGATGCTTGACGATGTTGTTCGGCGTTCGCGACAGATAGACCACGCCGGCGACCTTGTCGTCGACGGCGACCGGCATGGCGACGAAGACGCGCACCTTGGTGCCGCGGCTGACCGAATAGAGGGGTGGCGCCGGCTCCTCGGGGATCCGCAGCCTGAGCGCGCTGGCGTAGCGGCCGGAAAGCGCTGCGCGAACCTCCCCGACCCCGCCAAGCGACAGCCCGACCTCTTCGCGTCCGGCGATGACCACGCCCCTGGGGTCGAGCAAACGGAAGCCGGCCAGCGTGGTCTTTTGCGTTTGCGTAAGGAGGCCTGACAGGCGCGCGCCGATTGCCGCGAAGGCCGGATCAGCATTGGCGGCGACGGCAGCGGGCCGGGTTGGAAGAACATTGTCCGAAGCGAGATCGAGGGTCGGCTCGATCGGCCGGTAGGATGTATCGGCTTCGTCGCTCCGGCTCTCAGCGTCGCTTCCCGACGGCGGCATCGGCACGCCGAGTTTCCCAAAAGGAATGCCGGCCTCGCGCACATCCTGCGCATAGATGGCGGCAAGCACGGCACCTTGCGCGATGAGCTCCGCCTCGGTCTGGCGGATCAGCTGGTTCTCGTAGAGTCGGAAGAAGAACAGGCCGACCAGCGGCAGCGCCATCACCACGACCAAAATGGCAATGACGACCGTGGCAAGGCGCGGCCGCCATTTGTCGGAGGTCACGCGCCGCACCGGCCGAGCCGGAAGCCGACGCCGTGCACGGTCTCGATCGCGTCGGCGCAGCCGGCCGCCGCCAGCTTGGCGCGGATGTTGCGGATATGGCTGTCGACCGTGCGGTCGGCGACATGGATGTTGGCGGCATAGGCGCTGGCCATCACTGCCTCGCGGGCAAGCACATGCGCTGGCCGGGCAAGAAATCCTCTGAGGATGGCGAATTCAATCGAGGTCAGCGCCAATGCCTTGCCGTCGAAGCTGGCGCTATGGCTGGCCGGGACCAGCACCAGCCTGCCATGCGAGAACTGCCGCTCGTCGCTCTCGGCTGGGGCCGCGCGGGCGCGGCGCAGGATGACGTTGACGCGCGCGACCAGCTCGCGCGGGCTGAACGGCTTGGTGACGTAATCATCGCCGCCCATCTCCAGCCCGAGGATGCGGTCGATCTCTTCATCGCGCGCCGACAGGAACAGCACCGGCACGTCGGAATGTTGCCTAAGCCGCCGGCAGACCTCCAGCCCGTCCATCTCCGGCATGCCGATATCGAGCACGACGAGATCGGGCGCTCGGCGTTCGATCGCCTGCAAGGCGGCGGCGCCGTCGGATACCGAAACCGTCTTCATCCCCGCCTTTTCCAGCGCGAAGCAGATGATCTCGCGGATGTGCGGATCGTCGTCGGCGACCAGGATATTATGCGGCATCGATCAGCGGCCCGGCACGTAGGGTTCAAAAACGGCGGGATTCGCGAGCGCGCCGTTCCTGTCGAGATAGCGCAGAAGTCGCCAGTCGCGAAAGCTCCAGGCGCGCCAGTTTCTCTGTATGGTGCGATAGCGGGCCTCGGTCATCGCGTCGACGCCGTCGCGGCGGTCGGCGAGGAACACCTTCTGTTGATGGTCGAAAAAGCGATCGAGGGCCGGCAGGGCGCTGGGGCCAAGCGAGCGCACATACCAGAGATCGAGGCTGGTGCCGGGGCCGTTCATTTCGTAGGAATGGTCGACATTGTAGTTGGCAATCAGCGCGGCGAAGTTGATGTACGAGCAGGCATAAAGCGTCGCCGATAACGTCAGAAGATTGGCGGACAGCAGCCACTCGCTGGATTTTCCGAGCGCGATGCGGGCGATAATCAGCGCCAGGCCCGCAGCCACCAGCCCCATCCAGACAAAGGCGGCGATGCGCAGATAGGTCAGCGCGTAGATGCCGACATAGAGGTCGAGCCGCAGGATCGAAGAAATGACCAGCACGATGTTCTGCGCCACCCAGGCATAGACCAGCCGGCGGATCAGCGGATCATTGGAGGTTTCGCTGCCCGGCCGCAGCGCCGCCAGCACGAAGCCCGCGGCAAGCAGCGCGGTCACGATCAAGGGATAGGCGCCGCGATGCGCATAGGCGGCGTAGGTCAGCCCGTCGGGGAGGGCGACGCCGCCCCAGAGATAGGTGGCGTCGAGCCCGGTCTGCATCGCAAACAGGATGTTGAACACGATCAGCGCGCGCAGGATCGCGGCCTTGCCGAAGACGATGTCCTCGATCGTGGTGACGGACTTTGTCGGCGGCGGCGCAACGGGAGGCACGGTCAGCGCCAAACGCGGCAGGCGACGAACAATGCGCGGCAGGCGGGGGCGCAGAAAGGCCCAGACGCCGGCAAGCACCAGCAACCAGAAGACCAGCCGCGCCGGCTGGATAAGGTCGAGCAGCGCGAACAGGTCGATCAGCGTGAACCAGTATTCGATGACCGGGTTGGCGGCGCCGAACAGGGCCAGGAACACCGCGCCGAGCGCCAGCGGCATCACCCAGACGGCGATGGCCGCCAACCGAATGCGCCGCAGGCCAAGCCGACGCGCCGCCTTGCGCCAGCGGAAGAAGTCGCGAATGAGCCGGAACGGCGCGGAGAGCAGGAAGACCGAGAGCTGGCCGGCGATGCGGGCAAGGCTGGAACGCAGCCGTCCGGCAAGCGAAAGCGCGAACACCGCCAGGCCCACAAGAGCGATCGAGACGGATAAGGGGCTGACGTTTTCGACCAGCGGCAGTAGCGCGACGAGCAGGGCGGCGGGTTTGAGCCAGAGCCTGGCGTCGCTGAAGGCCGAAGGATGCACGGCCACGATCGCACCGGCGATCAGGATGGCGAACAGCAGGAAATTGATGCCTGCGGGCTGGCCGTAGAACAGAAAATCCGCCAGCGCGACCAGCAGCACGGCGAGGCCGAAGCGGCTGCAATAACTCGGGATAGGCAACGTCGTCATGAGCGGATGGTCCTCGCTTGTGCCGCGCGGCCGGCATAGCGCGGCCGCGATCTCGGGACGAAGGGCAGCAGGCACGCCGTCGGGCGGACCTTTGGCGGATCGACGAGCCACCAGCCTTCGCTGCGCAGTCGCCAGGGCAGGGACCAACGGAGTTTTGTTCGCTGTTGCATGCCGCCTGTCTCGCAGGCAGGCAGGGAAGAGACGCGGCGGATTGGAGGAGGTTTTCCGCAATTGCGTGCAGTTTTCGTGCAGGATCGGGCAATAGCCCGCATCCTTTCGGGACGTTGGCTCATCTCCAACGCGTCAGCTCTGTGCTTGCCTCAGCCTTCGGCAGGCGGCATAGATCGGGCATGACTGAAACCTACCGCCCGCGCCGCTCGGTGCTCTACATTCCCGGCTCGAACGACAAGGCGCTGGCCAAGATCGCTTCGCTTGCCTGCGACGCCATCATCATCGACCTCGAAGACGCCGTCGCACCCGCCGACAAGGTCGCGGCACGGGAAAAGCTGGCGGGCATCCTTGGCGGCCGCCCGAAGTGGCGCTGCGAAATGATCGTGCGCGTCAATGCGCTGTCCAGCGAATGGGGCCTCGACGATGTGCTGGCGGCGGCGAAGGTCGAGGCCGACGGCATCCTGTTGCCCAAGGTCGTCAGGCCGCGCGACATCCTCGAGGCCGGCGACGTGCTCGACGACAATTTCGCCCCGGATACGGTCAAGATCTGGGCGATGATCGAGACGCCGAAGGCCTTGCTCAACATCGGCGCCATAGCCGAACTGGGCCGCGACCCGGCCTCGCGGCTCGCTTGTTTCGTTTCCGGAACGAATGATCTGATCAAGGAGACCGGCATCTTGGCCACGCCGGACCGGCGCTATCTCATGCCCTGGTTGATGCAGATGGTGCTGGCCGCGCGCGCCGGCGGTCTCGATATTCTCGACGGCGTCACCAATGATTTTCGCGATTTGGATGCCCTGGCGCGCGAATGCGCGGAAGCCGCCGCCATGGGGTTCGACGGCAAGTCGCTCATCCATCCGGCCCAGATCGAAGCCGCCAACCGTGCCTTTGCGCCGTCACCCGAAGCCGTGGCCGCGGCCCGCGCGGTGAAAGAGGCCTTCGCGCTTGCCGAAAATGCCGGCAAGGGTGTGATCGCGCTGAACGGCAAAATGGTCGAGCGGCTGCATCTGGCGCAGGCCGAAAAACTGCTGGCGAAGGCGGCGGCCATCGGCGCATGATGCCCGCGTAGAGCGCGGGCCATAGGTACTCACGACAGGAACTAAAACATGAAACTCTACCGCTTTCTGTCCGCTCCGGACGACAACACCTTCTGCCACAAGGTGACGGCGGCGCTGAACAAGGGCTGGCACCTGTTCGGCTCGCCGACCTACGCCTACGACAAGAAGACCAAGACCATGCGTTGCGGCCAGGCGGTGGTGAAGGACGTCGATGGCCAGGAATACGGGCCCGACACCAAGCTCAGCGACTGGTAGTCACTGAGGCGCTCAACATTCGTCATCCTGGGGCGCAGCAGTCGCGAAGACCCCGGGAAGACGACGGGATAGGCGCGCGCCACGCTCTACTGAAAATTCCGCCCCTTGGGCATGACGCTTTCCGCCTTGCCCGACAAGGTTGCGATGTCCTGTCCGGCCGGCATGTTGCGAGTAGCGGGCGGGCTGGAGCGATCCGGATTTGCCGGTCTCGCCGGGTCACTCTTCGGATCGGAGCCTGGATGGCCCGCGGCCTCCTCCAGCAACGCTGACAGCCAGGGTGTCAGATCCTCGACCTTCTCCGCGACGATATGGATGACACCTGATTCCGACTGCAGCTTGCCGGTGACGCGGATGAAGCGCGCGCCCATGACGATGGGCCGGAAGCGGGTGAAGGTCCTTTCCCAGAAGATGATGTTGGCAACCGAATGCTCGTCCTCCAGCGTCAGGAAAATGGCGTTGCCTTTGCCGGGACGCTGGCGCACCAGAACGAGGCCGGCGACGGATACTCGCCTGCCATCCCGGACGGACAGGAGGCGCGCATTCGGCGTGACGCCAGCGCGGTCCAGCCGCTCGCGCAGGAAGGCCACCGGATGCGCCTTAAGCGACAGGCCGAGCGAGCGGTAGTCATGGATGACATGCTCGCCGAGCGGCATTGTGGGCAGCCTCGTCTCGGGCTCCAGCTCGCGCAGACGGATATCCTTCTGGTCGAACAGCGGCAGTTTTTCGGCCGCACTCTTGCCGTCGAGCGCCCGCACCGCCCACAGTGCCGCGCGGCGGTCGAGGCCGATCGAACGGAAAGCGTCGGCCTGTGCCAGTTTCTCGATCTCGTCGACATCGAGGCCGGAGCGCAGCCAGACGTCCCTGACGGTCTCGTAGCCGGAGCCGCGCCGGTCGACGAACTGCTTCATGCGATCCTCCGACAGGCCCTTGATCTGGCGGAAGCCGAGCCGCACGGCATGGTGGGTGCGGATGACGCCGCGCATTTCGGCATGGCGTGAGAGGATGCGGGCGGGATCGAAAGAGGAGTCCTCCAGAGTGCAGTCCCAGATGGAGAAATTGATATCGACGTCGCGAACCTCGACGCCATGGTCGCTTGCGTCGCGGACAAGCTGGGCCGGCTGGTAAAACCCCATCGGCTGGGAATTAAGGATCGCGGCGCAGAACACGTCGGGATAGAAGGTCTTGAACCAGCAGGAGGCATAGACCAGCAGCGCGAAGGACGCGGCATGGCTCTCGGGAAAGCCATATTCGCCAAAACCCTCGATCTGCTTGAAGCAGCGCTCGGCGAAATCCTTCTGGTAGCCCCTGCCGACCATGCCGTCGATCATGCGCTGGCGGTAATTGCCGATCGTGCCGGTGCGCTTGAAGGTGGCCATGGCGCGGCGCAATTCGTCGGCTTCGCCCGGCCGGAAGCCGCCGGCGACGATGGCGATCTTCATCGCCTGCTCCTGGAACAGCGGCACGCCCAGCGTCTTGCCGAGGATCTTCTCCAGTTCTGGCTTCGGATACTCGGGCTTTTCCTTGCCCTGCCGGCGACGCAAATAGGGATGAACCATGTCGCCCTGGATCGGGCCCGGCCGCACGATCGCCACTTCGATGACGAGGTCATAGAAACTCTTCGGCCGAAGGCGCGGCAGCATCGACATCTGGGCGCGCGATTCGATCTGGAAGACGCCGAGCGTATCGGCGCGGCAGATCATGTCGTAGACGTCCTTGTGCTCGGGCGGGAGAGTGGCCAGCACATAGGGTTGGCCATACCGGTCCCGCGCATCCGGATAATGATCCGTGAGCAGGGTGAAGGCGCGCTTCAGGCAGGTCAGCATGCCGAGCGCCAGTACGTCGACCTTGAGGATCTTCACCGCATCAAGGTCGTCCTTGTCCCATTCGACCATCTTGCGCTCCTCCATCGCCGTCTTGACGATGGGCACGATCTCATCGAGCCGGTCCCTGGTGATGACGAAGCCGCCGACATGCTGGGAGAGATGACGGGGAAAGCCCATGATCTCGTTGGCGTGCTCGATCACCTGCCTGGCCAGCGGATCGCTGCGGTCGATGCCGCCGGCGCTCGCCTCCTTTTCGCCGAGCTCCGAGGTCGACCAGCCCCAGATCGAGCTGGACAATGCACTGCGGACATCCTCCGACAGGCCCATGGCCTTGGCGACCTCGCGCAGCGCCGAGCGGCCGCGATAGCTGATGACGGCGGCGGCCAAAGCGGTACGCTTGGCGCTGTATTTTTCGTAGATGTACTGGATGACGATTTCGCGCTTCTCATGCTCGAAGTCGACGTCGATGTCGGGCGGCTCGTTTCTTTCCTCGGAGATGAAACGCTCGAACAGCGTGTCGATGCGGTCCGGCCCGACTTCGGTGATGCCGATGCAGAAGCAGACGATGGAATTGGCGGCGGAGCCGCGACCCTGGCAGAGGATATTCTGGTTGCGGGCGAATTTGACGATGTCGTGGACGGTCAAAAAGTAGCGCGCGTAGTTCAGCCGTTCGATCAGGGCGAGCTCTTCCTCGATGCGCTGCGTCACGGAAGCAGGGACGCCCGCCGGGTAGCGCGTGGCGGCCCCCTCCCTGGCCAATCGTTCAAGCTCGGCCTGCGGCCCAAGACCCGATTCCGTCGGCTCGTCGGGATAGTTGTATTGGAGGTCACTCAGCGAGAAGCTCAGCTCCCCGGCAAAGCGCAGCGTCTCCGCCAGCGCCTGCGGATGCCTGCGGAAAAGCCGGGCCATCTCGAGCGACGGCTTCAGATGGCGCTCGGCATTGGCCGTCAATTCCAGCCCGACTTCGGCAACGGGTGTGTTGAGGCGGATCGCCGTCAGCACGTCCTGCAGCGAGCGGCGTTCGGCGCTGTGGTAGAGAACATCGTTGGTCGCCATCAGCGGCACGCCGGTCATGTCAGCCATGCTTGCGGCCTGCTCGATCCGAAAACGGTCGTTGCCGCGATAATCCGGCGCAACGGCAAGCCGAAGCGCTTTGCCGAACCTGTCCTTGAGCCGGCTAATCAAGGCAAGGCTGTCTTCGACGCCCATCTGCAGGTCGGGCAGGATCGCCAGCGACAGCAGGTCGCCCCATTCGAGGAGGTCGGAAAACCTGAGCAGCGTCGCGCCCTTCTCGTTCTCGTCGCGCAGATTGGCCTGCGTCAGCATGCGGCACAGATGCCCCCAGCCCTTGCGGTCCTGCGGATAGGCGAGGATGTCGGGCGTGCCGTCGCCAAACACCAGGCGGCAACCGGGATGATAGGCAAGGCCTTCGACCTTGGCCTGCTGCCAGGCGCGCACGACGCCGGCTACCGTGTTGCGGTCGGCCAGCCCGATCGAGGAGAAGCCAAGGTACTTTGCCGCCACCACCAGTTCCTCCGGCTTCGAGGCGCCGCGCAGGAAGGAGAAGTTCGACTGGATGCCGAACTCGGCATAGGGGATGGCGGCCAGCGCATTCATGCGAAAACCCCGTGCATGAACCAGCGCGGCGGCACCTCGGAAGCACCGTAGAGGCCCTGGCGATAGAGCCAGTAGCGGCGGCCGTCGCTGTCCTCGATGCGGAAATAATCGCGGGTCGGCGCCTCTTCCTCGCCTGGCTGCCGGCGCCACCATTCCGGCGCGATGCGTTCCGGCCCTTCGGCGCGCGCGACGCGGTAGAGCGCGCGCCGCCAGCGGAAATTCATCGGCGGTCCCTCCGGCATTTCGGTGGCCGGCACCTCGATCGGCTCGGGCGAGCGGAACAGCCGGATCGGCCGCTCCGGCGGAAAGACGGTCGCCGGCGGGGTGTTACGCTGCCTCGGCGGTGCGCGCCTTTGCGGCGCTTCCGAAAAGGGGACAGTGGTGACGGCGCGCTCCGGCAGATGGCTCTCGACGACAACCGGCCTCAGCACCGCGGCTTCGCCAAGGCGGGCGCGGATGCGGTCGGCGAACAGCGCGATGTCGGCGTCGCTGTCCTCCGCCTCGCCGGCAAGGTCGGCCTGCTGCATGTCGAAGGCGGCGGCCGACAGCACCGAAAGGCGCACCAGGTCGAAACCGTAACCGGCATCGATGTCCTGCTCCAGCGCGGCAAGCCTTTCGTGGAACAGTTTCTGGATCAGCACGGGCTCGCGCAGGGGGCGCGAGGTGCCGACAGCGATGCGGCTGACGGCGCCGTCGACGCGGAACAGCAGCAGCGCCAGCATCCTGGCGCCCTCGCCGCGGCGTTCGAGATCGCTCTTCAGCGCCCGCGCCAAAAGGCTCACCAGCCGCTCAATGTCGGCGGTCAGCATGATGGGTTCGGAAAGATGGCGTTCGACCGACAGCGGCGCCACCGGCAGGCGCGGCGACACCGCCTCGTCGAGGCGGCCAAGCGCCTGGTCGAGACGCAACAGCAGCGTGGCGCCGAAGCGGCGGGCAAGCGGGGCGCGCGGGGCCGCCATCACCGCGCCCGCCGTGCGCAGCCCGACGCTTTCCAGGCTGGCGCGGATCTCGGGCTCGATGCGGAGTGCTGCCAGCGGCAGGGGCGCCAGAAGCGCCTCCTCCTCGCCGCCGGCGACGATGCGGTCGCCGCAAAAGCGCGCCGCCGCCCAGGCGGCACCGGGCGTCGCGGCCAGCCCGGCGCGGACGTCAAAACCCTGATGGAAGAAGCGCGTGAGGATCTCGTCCAGCATCGTGCGTTCGCCGCCGAACAGATGGGTGCAGCCGGTGACATCGAGGAACAGGCCGTCGGCACCGTCGAGCGCCACCAGCGGCGTGTAGCGGTCGCACCAGTCGGCGAGGCCTTCGAGCAGGCGGCGGTCGGCCTCCGGATCGGCTTCGACGATATCGATCGACGGATGCATGGCGCGCGCATCGGCGATGCCCATGCCGCGCTTCAGGCGCAGCACCTCAGCCCGCTCGTCGAGGGCTGATATGCGCTGGGCGTTGCGGTCGCGATGGCTGATCACCAGCGGCAAATGATCCGACGGTCGGGAACGCCAGGACCGCCCCAGACGCTGGCGCAGGATGCGTTCGGCGGCCAGATGCGGGAACCACAGCGACAGGATTCTCTGTTCTTTCCTCAAAAGCGTGTTCATTGGGGTTCCACTCCAGTGTGAATTGACCGGGCAGAGCGGTGCGGCTCTTGCCGATGCTGACGGTGAAGGCGGGGCGGCCGATCGAGCCGGCGAGCGGCCCGGCAATGGTGTCGCGGCTTGCCGAGGGTGCGGCCGACACGATGAGGCGCACGGGTGCTGCGGTGGGTTCTGCCTCGCCGGCCTGGCGCAAAAGCAGGACCGGCCGGCCGGCGTTTTGCGCCCGCGCGTGCAGACGCCTTGTCGCGGTGAGGTCAAGCCGCTGCGGGCAGCCGCGGATTTCGAGGATGACGGCGGCGAGCGCCGTCATGCGGGCGGCCTCCTCGGCGATCCACAGCGCATCGACAAGTTTTGGCGCCTCGGAAAACAGAAGCTGTTCCGGTTCGATGCCGAACAGGCCATGCAGCCCCCTGGCATAGGGAAAACCGGCCTCGCGGAAAATTTCCGATGTGCCGATCCAGAGAACCGGCAAATGCGGCTCTTGCCTGAGGATCAGGCTGGTGAGCGACAGGGCAAAGCCGGCGACGGCCCCGGCGTCGCGGGTTTCCAGCCCGTGGATTTCGCTCAGTGCCGCCTTCGGCAGACCGCCGCTGAGCGCTGTATCGAGACGCTCGACACCGGTACGCAAAAATGCATCCGGCGAGGCTACGGCAACGCCGCGCCGGAGAATTGTGATCTCGGGCGTGCGTTCGGGCGCGATACCGCTGGCATCGGTGTCAGCGCGCGCGTCAGGCCGCGTGCCGGCCGGCGCCGCCAGGCGCTCGGGCAGCGTTCCCTCGATCTTCGCGATCTGGCGGCGCAGGGCAAAAACGGTCTCCCGCGCCACGGCGGTCATCGCCATGACGGTCAACTTTCAGCAGCATTGTTCCTGTTATGTTCCTATAGATTCCAGAGGGCACTAAAAGAGTCAAGCAGAGTCATGGGGAATTTATTCCTGCCCTGAGGCGCGGTGGTCGTGACGCAGCCCGCTTATTTGCCTGGACCGGCGTGAAAGCCTATATGCCGGGATCAAAGGACAAAGCATGGCCCGCATCTACAAGACCCGCACCTGGCACGACCAGCTTTCGCCGTCGATGGAGGAGATGGAGTTCCTGGCGCTGGAGGCCTACGCCCATCTGCCGGAGGAATTCCGCAAACTGACCGGCGAGATCGTCATCCAGATCGCCGACTTCCCGACCGACGAGATCATGGACGATCTGTCGCTGGAAACGCCGTTCGACCTGCTCGGCCTGTTCGAGGGCCGCGGCATCGCCGAGCGCTGGAACCCGCAGACCGGCGAGGGCCCGAACCGCGTCACGCTCTACCGCCGCGCCATCCTCGACTACTGGGCCGAAAACGAGGAGACGCTGGGCGACATCGTCACCCATGTGCTGATCCACGAGATCGGCCATCATTTCGGCCTGTCGGACGACGATATGGAGCGGATCGAAGAGGCGGCCGAATAAAGCCCTGCATCCTCGTCGACATTCACCGGCTTCCGCCCTGTGCGGCTCAGGACGGTCCGCTCAGGCGCGGCGGCGCGGGCGGCAGCACATCATCGGCGGAAATCGTCCGTGCCTCCGAGGGCAGCATGATCGGGATGCCGTCGCGGACCGGATAGGCGAGCTTTGCCACCCTGGAGATCAATTCGCCGCGCTCCGGATCCCAGGCCAGCGGCCCCTTGGTCAACGGGCAGGCCAGCAGCTCCAGCAGCTTCGGATCGACCTTCTTTTCCTCACGCCCGTCCGCCGCCATTCTTTCTCCCCCACTCCGATGTACCCGGCCAGCTATTGAAGGCTCGAGCCAAAGTCCTCGTTCTCGCGCGCCAGCGCCATCTCGGTGATGGCGATCAGCGTTTCGGCGCGCGTCTTCAAATCCGCCGCCTCGAGCAGCGCCTGTTTTTCCGCCGGTCCGTAGGGCGCCATCATCGACAGCGCGTTGACCAGCATGGCGTTTTCGGCGCGGCTGACGCTTTCCCAGTCGGCCTCCAGATCATTGGCCTGCAGATAGGCGCGAAACGCCTTGAGCAGCGACGGCCTGTCGACCTCGCCCCCGACCTTGTCCTCGTCGAGATCGGTCAGAAAGGGGGTGATCCGGCACTGGCGAAACGGCGTCTTGGCGGCGGTTTCATGCGCAATGCGGAAGCGGCATACGCCCTGCAGCGAGATCAGGTAGCGGCCGTCGCCACTCTCGGCCAGCGAGATGATGCGCCCGGCGCAGCCGACATTGCACAGCTCCGGCTCGCCGTCGTCGCGCAAGGCGCCATCGAGGCTGGGCTGGATGATGCCGATCAGCCGCGTTCCGGCGATCGCCTCGTCCACCATCTGCAGATAGCGCGGTTCGAAGATGTTGAGCGGCATACGGCCACCGGGCAGAAGCAGCGCTCCGGCAAGCGGAAACACGGGGATCGTCGACGGCAGATCCGCGCCACGCCGGTAGTGCGCATTTCCCACCTGCACGTCAGTGCTCCCTTCGCCTCGCCAGTCCCGGAGCGTTCACCGTTTCACGCAAACGCAGAACCGCTCTATCCACGCAATTCCGGACGGAAAACCGCTACGCACTTTTCCTGGAATTGCTCTAATCTGGCGCGCCGGCCGCCGGCCGCAAGCCCACCGGGCAAAAACAGCTGGCAAAGCGCCTCAGGAAAACAGCAGCGACGACAGTTTGCGCCGCGCCGCGAGCGTCGCCTCGTCGGTCATGCCCCAGGCTTCGAAGAATTTCAGCAGCTGCGCCTTGGCGCCGTCCTCGTTCCAGGTCCGGTCGGCCTTGATGATCGCCAGAAGATTGTCGGCCGCCTGCGTGCGCTCGCCCTTGGCGTTCTGGATCATGGCGAGGTCGAACCGTGCCTGATGATCGTCCGGATTGGCGGCCAGCCGCCGCTCGAACTCGGCCGGATTGCCGAGCGAGGCCGCCTGCGCAGCCAGCGCCATTTTGGTGCGCAGCGCGGCAAGTGCGGGCGCATCCTTCTTGGCTTCCGGCGCGCGGGCCAGGATGGCTTCCGCGCCGTCCGCATCGCCGGCCTCGAACAAAAGCTCGCCCAGTCCGGCGATCGCCTCGATCGTCTCCGGCGCCTGCTCCAGCACGGCATCATAAATATCGGCCGCGGTCTGGACGTCGCCGGCCTCGCGCGCTTCCGCAGCCGCGGCAAGCGCCTCGGCCACTTGCGGGGCGCCGCCGGCCTTGCCGCCGATCTTCTTGATGAACTCGCCGATCTGGCTCTCGGGAATGGCGCCCATGAAGCCGTCCACGGGCTGGCCGTCCTTGAAGGCGATGACCGCCGGTATCGACTGGATGCCGAGCTGGCCGGCGACCGAGGGGTGCTCGTCGATGTTCATCTTGACCAGCTTGACCGCACCGCCGGCGGCCTTGACCGCCTTTTCCAGCAGCGGCGTCAGCTGCTTGCACGGGCCGCACCAGGGCGCCCAGAAATCGACCAGAACCGGCTGCCGGCGCGATTCCTGGACGACATCGGCGGCAAAGCCGGCCGTCGTCGTATCCTTGATGACGTCCGCCGGCGCCTGGCCAAGCGCGGCTTTCGCGCGCTCTGCGTCAGTGCCGCCATATTGCACGGTGGTGGCATACTGGCCGGCATTGCTGCCGAATTGGCCGCCGAACGGATTGTTGTCGCTCATGTCGTTGCCCTTCCAGTCGCGCCGCCCACCAGCGCAGGGGCGCAACGTCCTTCCTAGAGATCAGTTTTCGCCATCCATGTGGCGATCATGCCGAGACTTTCAAGATAACAGCATCGTGTCCGGTTGCCTCGACGAATTTGACGAGATCGGCGGCAGCTATCGAGGTCGTCGCCTCATTGGTCAGCGGATGGGCATTGATGACATCATGCCCCATCAGCTCCTGGTCGAGCACCACCTTGACCCGCCGCCCGGTGTCGTTGATCAGCCCGAAAACCGTGACCGCGCCCGGCGTGACGCCGAGAAGCTCCATCAGCATCTCAGGCTTGCCGAAGGAGACCCGGCTGGCGGCGCCGATCAGCTGGTGGATCTGCTTGAGGTCGACCACGGCCTCCTCGCCGACGCTGACCAGGAAGAAATTGTCCTTCTTGTCCTTCAGGAACAGGTTCTTGGTGTGGCCGCCGGGGATCTCGCCGCGCAGCGCCTGCGAATCGGCGACCGTATAGAGCGGTGGGTGCCGCCGCGTCGAGACAGTGATGCCGAGGTCGGCGAGAAAGGCTAACAGCTCGGCTTCGGTCTTCGGCATCGGTCTTCTCTTCATCTCCAGCGGGGCCATGCCGTTTACGGCCAATGTACCCTCCCGGCAAGGCCGTCCTGGAACGGACCGGCGAATCCTCGGTACCGCAAAACGGAGTCGGTCGCACTTGAGAGCTAGGCCAAAAAGCTCGTCATTTCCCTGTTGCAATCGCCGCGCTCTTCAGCCATATAGGCGCGGCTTGCGGCCCAAAAGCCGCGCGAGCGGGTGTAGCTCAGGGGTAGAGCACAACCTTGCCAAGGTTGGGGTCGAGCGTTCGAATCGCTTCACCCGCTCCAGTTTCCTTCCGGGGATCAAGCACATACGAAAAAGGCCGGATCAATCCGGCCTTTTTCGTTTTCGGGGGCAAGCACCGGCGTTTGCGGTAACTCTGATGGCGGGCGGCGGGCGGGCTTGCGGCGAGACATGAGGGCCGGCCGACGAGCGGCCTACAGCCTGCGCCCATCTCCGCTCTACCCAACGTTCGCGACTTCCATTAGCATTCCCTAATGTCTGCCCTCTCGTTCAGCCCCAAGGTCCCTGTGAAGACCAATGCCGGTCACCGACTTCTGATCAGCAACGTCCAGGCTGCGTCCAAGGAACTCCTGACATGGACCGAGCGTGGCCCGCACTGGAACCGAGCGGCACGCGCTTGCACCGCCGCCCTGACCGGCAACGCGACTCCGCAGGAGGCCAGGAGGTGCTTCAGGATTGCCGCCATAGAGAATGGTCGCCTCCTTCCCCGCATTGAAGAAGAAAATTGAATACCTATGCCGCCTCGGCCACCTTCGTCGGTCGCCGCTTCTTTCTGGCACCATGGTTGATTGGGACGTTGGCCGTGCGGACGAACGACTGCAAGGCAAAGCGGACTGGGCCTTGACCGACCGGAATCGCCGGGCCGCCGCAGTTGCCGCGTTCGACCCATAGATCGCTGCCTGCACCATGCGCTTGGGGCTGGGCGAGTTTGAGATGCGAAAACTACATTTCGCTGTTGCCGATTATCCCGACCTCACCCTCCGCGAGGTTGGTTCGTGACGGCCCTGCGGCAGTGAAGACCACACCGGCTACCTCAAACGCCTGCCGTATTGCCGCCAGCTTCTCCGGACGTAGGGTCCTGCGTCCTCTTTCAAAGTCGCGTATCGTCCCGTCGCCAAGACCGCACCTGACGGCGAGCCGCACCTGCGACCAGTTCAAGAGCGCCCGTGCTGCCCTCGAATGCTCTGGTGTCATCACCGGCTTGCAATCGCTTTCGCCTCGCGTTCCAGCGTCGGCCGATCATTGCCATGCCTCTTGATAAGCTCGCGAACCTCGGGGATCGTAAGTTGGAATTTCCTCGCAAAGTAGGCGACCTCATATCCCTCGTCGCTCGACACCCGGTCGCGTTCACGGAAATCACTTTTGATTTTGTCGTCGGTCATGGGGGCTCCTCCCTGGTGGAAGGAGAACAATGGCCGTCGGCTAATGTTCCACCGCACTTATTCAAGCGAGAGCCAACGGAGCCGAAACAACCATGCGGTTTCGAATTTGAATCAATAGTTGCGCGGAGATTCGAACGTGTTGCCGCAGCTTCCCCAAGCTGGAGGGCGTGCGTTCTTGCCTCGGCGGAACAGACCACCGAGGCAAGGTCAAGCAGCTAACGCTAAAACCCAAATCGGATCCAGACACGCCGGCGATAGCACCGCCTGCGCCGATAGCCATAGCGCCAATAGCTGCGGCAGTACCGTCTCCAGACGCGACGCCTGCGGCGGCGATGCCAGCGGCGATGATAGACAGGCTGTGGCTGCGTGCCATCGTCGTCGAAAGGCTCCGTGTCCGGCGCGTCGAGCTCATCGAGAATGCCGGGCCCGACATTCGGAACCCCGGCCACCGCATTGAGTGGTCGAACCGTGCTGGCAAGGGCCGCCGCCCCCGCAACACCAAACATTGCCGTCAAGAATGATCGCCGATCCATCAAAACCTCCCAGTCTAGGCAACCATGAAACAAGTGCGCGGCCTGCCGAGGCAGGCATTGCGCACGGTGCAAATTGAGGGTTCACAAACCGCCGGTGGCGGCTCGCGAACCCTATCGGCGCAGGAAGGGACTTGACTGCGCAGATTCCATTCAAACGATTGTTCTTGTGTCATCTTGGAATTTAGCCAAGCGCTATTCCAATCGCCAAGAACATGATGGCGACAGCGAACATCGGTGCGAGTAACCAGCGTGCCTGGTCGACACTCTTCTCCATGAGTTCCTCCCAATGAACTTGCAGCGGTGCAACGAATGCCGGCCATCGCGGTTCCGGCCGTCGCCTATTGCGCCTGACAAATGCACAAAGGTCCGACACCAATTCAGACCGAAGGCCCAGCCAAGGAACGTTTGCAAATGGCTGGCGTTGGGTGAGCTTCTGGCGTGAAGACGATGTCGTCTGGCGCAACTCACACCACTAGGAGGAAACTATGAGAATCCATCTCACCGCGGCCGCTGCCGGGTTTTTGCTGCTCGCCGGTATCGGTGCAGCCGCCGCCGACACCGTGATCATTCAGCCGGAGCAGGAAACCGTCATCCGGGAATATGTGAAGAAGCAGCCCCTGGCTTCAGTGACCCTTCCCGGCGTGGAGCTCAATATCGGCACGGCTCTTCCCGATACGGTCGAGCTGCGTGAAGTCCCCGACGTGCAATACCGCTACGTCGTGATCGACAACCGAACGGTCCTCGTGGATCCGGGCACGCGCAAGATCATCAAGGTTTACGAATGAGCCAAGCGCTTTAGCTGAAAGCCCGCCGCACAGAAATGAGCGGCGGGCTTTTTAAATTCAAACAACGAGGAGATTTGACCCATGTCGAACTGTGAAATCGGAAGGTCCCCAGACTTGGAACTGCGCGTGACTGACCTGAAAGAGAGGATGCGAGGGGCCGAGATCACCGATGATGAAATGAAGACCTTTCAAAGGGTCGCGGCTATCATGGACGATGGCCAGGGCAGGATCGACGCTGACGACCTCATCGCTATTTCGTTTTGTTGCTGATCCCGAGCCGGCGAGCCTGACCGGCGAGCCCGCCGGGCTCCGGTTTCTGCCGACAACGGTCCTGCATCGCGGAGTCGAACATTTTGCTCAGCAACGAAGCGGCCCAGCGGTCGTGGCTGGGTGTGGGGTCGGCCGCCGGGCCTAACCGGCGATAGGGGGTAGTTTTCGCCGGCTGGCATATCCATAGGCGCTTCGCGCAGCTTTGCTAATTTGCCAAAATGGCCATGGTCCGAGGCGACAATTCGGATGAACCCCGAGTCACATCCGGTTGAGACAGAACGCTGCGTCCGGCACCCGCAAACGGCCGCAGGCATCTGCGCGGCAAGGAGGGCTTGCGACACGCCTCGCCCAGGATTTCCGGGAGGTATCGGTAGCACTGGGCCATTTGGTCACGTCCTCACGATCCCTCAGCCTCGAAGAACCCCATGGATCAGGACCAAATAGACGACCGGGGCAACGAGCAACCAGCAGATGGCCATTCCGATAACCACGGCGATGCCCAAGCGCTCCGCTCGCCTGGCGATGTCAGCGAAATCGGCCTCACCTGGGATGAGATCAAGGATGGAGCACTCACTGGCGCCATGATTGTCGTTCGCAGCTTGGCATACGGCATCATCGACGTTTTGATTGCGCGACGAGATTTGGTTCACACATCGGCCTCGTTATATCGGTGCCCGCCGCCGGGGGACAACAGCGGGCATCGCGGTTAACCGCCGGTTAAGGGAACTTCGTATTCGGCAGTCCATTGCAATGTCTTGGCGAGGCATCGGTTTCCACCCTCAGGCCTTTGCCGCTGAAGCTGAGACTTCAGTCGGACCCATATAGGACCGTAGCCCCCAGGCGGAACGAATGGCCTTCGACGCGTGCAAGCAGGGAAATGGCCGGCGCAGGTCCGGGGCTCCTTGGGGGCTTGGGAGGCCACGCCGGCCACTGCGGGTGGTGGCAACCAATCCCCGCGCTGCCCAAGTTAGAAGCACATTGGAACTCGCTCAATTCCGACTGAGTGCCCTGTTCACCATGGCCTAAAGATAAGAGTCTAGCCTGTTAGAGCGGCCGATTCAGGCTTTTGGCAAAACCTCGGGGTGCGCTGCACCGGCGCCGCCCGTTTTGAACATGGTCTCAGGAACCTTTTCATGCGCGAGCCGCTTTGTGTGCATGTCCAAAGCCGTCGAACCACCTTTATTGCCAAAGGGTAGCCCAGATCGGGAGGCCAACTGCGAAGTCGCCATGGAAGCGGCATTCGCAGCGCTGGTGACTGCCTCGGAAGCGCAGGGTTGGACGCCGCGCGAGACGGCTGCAGCCTTGCTGAAAATCGCTACGGAGCATGCCCGGCAGTTCAGGCTTGTGCCGGCTGAGCCGCCGAGGTGGCAAACGCGAACAGGTATATCGGTCGCGTGTGCCGCGCTCGTGCTCTTGCTGTGTGCCGCCACCGTTTGGTGGATGCTTGGGTGAAATCGGAACAAATGGGATCGACGCCGGTTAACAATCGAAGGGACTGCGACGAGTACGGGAAAATGGTTGATCTCTTGAACTTGGAACTGGCTAAGGCCAGACAGCGCGTGAAACGAGCCGAGAATTCTCTGAAGCGCGCGAATAAGTTGCTGGACGAGGATTGCGGCGTCGGAATCAACATCGCGTTGTGCAGCCGGATAAGGGCCGAGCAAAGGCGCGTGGTCGAGGCGAGGGAACGCCTGACGAAGATCGATCCCGACAGCATTGACAGCGTCCGCGCGGGTTGAACCATCCGGTCGTCCAGGGGCGACTGGCCCCAACCGGCCTTGCCGCCGCTCGTCGGCGGCGTCCTGCTGCTGGTCGGCTGCCTCTGCTGCACAGCGTTCGCTGCGCCGCGCGGCGCACAAGCCAATGATCAATGGCCGCTGATCAATAGAGGGTGAAAAACACCGGCAGCATGCCGCTGTTCCGCAAATGCTCGGCCAGCTCGATGATCGGGAACAAGGCAAGGAAATAGAGCCCGTCCAGGAACGTGCGCTTCAAGGTGCGCGTCGAAAACTGGCGCTCGGCCTGGTCGTTATAGAGCAGCGGGTTCGGCCAGAACAGCGGCGTCCGCTCCGTATAGGCGCTGTAGGCCGGGCCGAACTTTCCCAGCAGGAACTTGGCTTCCTTGCGCGCCGTGACCCTGAAGACGACGAAGCTGGCCAGACCCAAACCAGCGGCGGCCAGCACGGACCCGTACATCAATCCAACACCTGTCGCTCCGACGGTGGAGAAGAAATAGAGCGGGTTCTGGGTGACCGAAAAAGGTCCCGCCGAAATCAGTTCGGCGTTCTTCTTGCCGCCGACATAAAGGGTGCTCCACAGACGCCCGATGAAGCAGACAAGAACAAATCCGACGCCGAGCGCTTCGACGAATTCGTGCCCGTCCGAGCCCTCGCCGAGGAATGGCTTCGTAAACAGCAGCAGGACAATGGCGACGACTGCAGTGACCTGGACGACGACCAGCCGCTTGCGCTGCTCGAACACCTTCACCGCCGGCTTGAGGGACGCATCGCTCATCGTAAGTCCGCAGCTCCGGGGGGTCAGTGGAGACAGCCCGACGCCATCCATTAGCCGTTTCGCATGCTCATGGCGAGGTACCCGCGCGGGATTCTGGCCATTCTTGCGAATCTGTAGCGCCAACACAGAGTGCGGCGTGGGCCTCAGCCTCGTGCAGGCGATCGCCGGCCTGCATGGCGCATCTGTCACGCTCGAGGATCTCCATCCCGGCCGATGGTCGCTTCCCCGCGCGCCGGTTCCCTCAAAGCGTGTCGTCGAGGCTCCAGTGATTGCTCCAGCGGGCATCGATCTCGTCGTCGACATTCTGGTAGCGGATATCGGTCGAAAGGCGGATGCGCCTGTCGGCGCTTCGATTGGTCGTCGAAGCGTGGATCATAAACGGCGAGTGCAGCACCACGTCACCGGCCTCGTAGTCGGCGACCAGCCATCGCGTGTCGAAGCGCGCCGCCATGTCGGGAAGGTCCTTGGACACCCAGCCGCCCTCGGTCATATTGCGATTGAAGGCGCTGATCCGCTCCGCAGGCGCCAGAGCGGCATTGTCCTTTTCGAGGCGGGCCTCCATCGCCGTCCCGATCGCATGAGAGCCTTCCAGATAGGCAAGGCCACCCATCTCGACCGGCGTATCGCCGATCGGTATCCAGGCGGTCACCAGGCGGCTCGTGCCGCCGCGCAAATAGACCAGATCGTAATGCGCCGGGGTCGCGGCCGGCGTTCCGGGCTGCGTGAAGCGCATGAGCCTGCGCTTGTGCAGATAGGACAGGCCGCCGAGGAACTGATCCATGAAGCCGGAAAGGCGCGGCTGGGCGCAAAAGCCCTCATAGGCGGCCGAGCGCACCAGCGACATCAGCCGACGGTCGGCGAGGCCCTTGTCGAGCACGCCGTCGGCCGCGATGCCCAGGGCAGGATCCGAGCCGGGCTGGATCAGCCCGGTATCGCCGAGGTGGGAAAACACCCAGCCGCGGAAATCGATGACATCGGCCCGGCTGAGAAAACCCTTCAGCCAGACATAGCCGTTTGCCTCGAAGAGCGCGCGGATTGCCGCGACGCCGACAGCCGGATCGGTTGGCACGAGATGGCCGAGCCGATCGGGCGTGTTCGACAGCGTCTTGCCATTGGCGACGAGATTGGCCGGCGCGACGGCCCGAGATCCGAACATCAGAGGACGGAATAGCCGGCGCTCGCACGCTCGCGCCGAAAATCCGACGGCGACATGCCGGCGAGCTTGCGGAACGACTTGTTGAAGGCGCTCAGCGAACCGAAGCCCGAGTCCATGGCAACGCGCAGCACATTGGCGTCTTCATGCATCAGCAGCGCCTGGGCGTAGCTCAGCCGCAGCAGGTTGACATACTCGTTGAGCGTCATGCCGGTCGACTTCTTGAAGATGTTCATGGCGTATTTCGGGTGGATGTCCGCCGCCCCGGCGATGTTGACGCAGTCGATCTCGTAGAGGAAGTTTTCGGCGATGAAGTCGCACATGCGCCCGACATTGCGCGAGGATTGCTGGTCGAAGGGGCTGCCGGCGGCCTGCCCGACCGGGTTTTCCGGCACCAGCCGGTAAGGCTCGAACCGCATCCGCTCCAGCCTGAGCAGCAGCTCGTTGACGGCATGCTCGGCCTTTGCCGAATCGCCCGAGCGGACATAGCGGTTCCAGCGCTCGAAATTGTCGTCATCCGACCGGTCGGTCGCATCGCTCACCAGGGTAGCACCCGTCATCAGCCGGTGCCGGACGTCGGTCGGCAGATGCAGCCGGAAGAAATGCACCAGCGGCAGATGCGCGCCGGCATAGATGGCGTCGTCCGAGAGATCGTCCATCTGGTGCGGCAGGCCGCCCCAGAACAGGCACATCTCGCCGGCCGACAGCGAAATCTCATGGTCGTTCATGCGGTAGTGCACGCTGCCGCGGACGATGAAATTCACCTCGACCTGGGCATGCCAATGCGGTTTGAGCATCACCAGGGGCTGCGTGTGGAACATCTGCAGCATCAGCGGCAGGCCCTCCACGCTGCTGGCGCCAGGCTGATAAAATGGCCTTTCCGGCATCTTACTTTCCGCCAATTTCTTATTCCCTTTGTCGGGGACAAGCCTTCCGCGCTGCCTAATGTAGCCACGCTCACCAAAAGAGAGCAAATGAAATGGGAGGATTTCAATGCGCACCATACTGACATGCGCCGCGCTCGCGCTTGCCCTGGGCTCCGGCCCGGCCATGGCGCAATCCGGCGAAATCACGATCTGGAGCTGGAACATCGCGGCTTCGTCGCTGAAAGCCACCGTCGCCGGCTTCAACAAGCAATTCCCCGATATCAAGGTGACCGTCGAGGATCTCGGCAACCAGCCGACCTATGACAAGTCGATCGCCGGCTGCGCGGCCGGCGGTGTCGGCCTGCCGGATATCGTCTCGGTCGAGAATGGCGAGGCCGAGAACTACTGGAGCCAGTTCCCCGACTGCTTCGTCGACCTGCACACGCTCGGCTACACCGCCGAGGACCAGAAGAAATTCCCCGATTTCAAGCGCACCGAACTGGAAGTGGGCGACAAGGCCTATGCGATGCCCTGGGATTCCGGCCCGGTTGCCGCCTTCTACCGCCGCGACTTCTATGAGAAGGCCGGCGTCGACCCCGCCTCGATCAAGACCTGGGACGATTTCATCGCCGCCGGCAAGAAAATCCAGGCCGCCAATCCGGGCGTGACCATGACCAACGCCGATTTCAACGGCGACACCGAATTCTTCCGCATGATCGCCAACGAACAGGGCTGCGCCTATTTCGCCGCCGACGGGCAGTCGATCACGGTCAACCAGCCCAAATGCGTCGATACGCTGGCCAAGATCAAGGAAATGAAGGACGCCGGCATCATGGCGTCGGCCGACTGGGGCACCAAGATCACCAACAACACCGCCGGCACTGTCGCCACCCAGGTCTATGGCGGCTGGTATGAGGGCACCATCCGCACCGAATCGGCCGGCGAGAACGGCAAATGGGGCGTCTATCTGATGCCGAGCCTGACCGCCGACGGCCCGCGCGCCGCCAATCTCGGCGGCTCTTCGCTGGCCATCACGTCAGCCAGCAAGAACAAGGAAGCCGCCTACGCCTACCTGAAATACACGCTGGCGACCAATGAGGGCCAGATCACCATGCTCAAGGATTTCGGCCTGGTGCCGTCGCTGATCTCGGCGCTCGACGACCCCTACGTCTCGCAAGGCCTGCCTTACTGGGGCGGCCAGGCGGTGTGGAAGGACATCCTCTCCACTCTGCCCAAGGTCGTGCCGAGCCGCGGCACGCCGTTCCAGAGCGACGCCGAGATCATCATGCGCGCCGTGCAGACCAAATATCTGGGCGGCGGCTATCCCGACGCCAAGGCGGCGCTGGACGATGCCGCGAACCAGATCGCCTCGGCGACCGGCCTGCCGATCAAGGAGTAGGCGCTGCTTTACCTTCTCCCCTTGTGAGGTGAGCGGCTGGTTCGCCGAAGGCGAATTCATCGTGCCAGTGGCACGATGAAAGGCCGGCGAACGCCGGGACGCTGCGAAGCAGCGGGGACCCGGCAGGGTGGATCGGCTACCACGCCCGGCCCTTCGCAAGGCTCAGGGCGTTCGAACCTCGAAAAGCCAAGCAATTGGCTTTTCGTTCGCTGCGCGAACCGCTTCTCACCCCACAAGGGGAGAACGCAAGACAGGGCGGCGTCGATCTAATTGACGCCGGCTAACAGCAGGCCGGATATCAACCTGGGAAAGCACGAAGGGAGGAGGAACCATGCGCCATCAGAACGCCACCGCCTATCGTTTCCTGGCCCCCTATCTGCTGATCTTCTCGGTCTTCTGGGTGTGGCCGATCATCAGCTCGTTCCTGATCTCCTTCCAGGCGACCCGCACCGTGCCGTGGCGCTGGGCGCCGACCTTCAACTGGGGCCGGCTCATCGGCGACCCGGCCTTCTTCAATGCGCTGAAGAACACGCTGCTCATCCTCGTCATCCAGGTGCCGGTAATGATCTCGCTGGCGATCGTGATGGCGGTGCTGCTGAATTCGCCGCTGCTCAAGGCGCGCGGCCTCTACCGCTTTGCCTTCTTCGCCCCGGTCGTGGTCGGCGAGGTCGCGTATTCGGCGGTGTTCCGGCTGATGTTCAACCTCAATTTCGGCATCATCAACAAGCTGCTGAACAGCGTCGGCCTGCCCAGCATCGACTGGTTCTCCAACGTGACGCCGGCGATGGCGCTGATCATGATCGCCGTGACCTGGCGCTGGGCCGGCTACAACGCCATCATCCTGCTCGCCGGCCTGCAATCGATCCCGGATGACGTCTATGAGGCGGCGACGCTGGATCGCGTCAGCAAGGTCAAGCAGTTCTTCTACATCACCCTGCCGCTCTTGAAGCCGATCATTGTCTTTTGCGCCGTGCTGTCGATCATCGGCACCATGCAGCTGTTCACCGAGCCCTTCCTGATCACCGAACGCGGCGGCCCGGGCGGCGGCACCGAGACGCTCGGCCTGCTGCTCTACCGCCAGGGTTTTCGTTCGCTCAATTTCGGCTATGCCTCGGCCGTCGCCTACACCATGGCCGGGTTGGCGATCGCCATCACGCTGGTACAGCTCTGGCTGACGAAGGAGCCGAAATGAGCTCGCGTTCGCAAGCAAGGCTCGGCCGCAGCATCGCGCTGCATCTCTTCCTGACGCCGCTGGCCCTGATCTGGCTGTTTCCGCTGTGGATGATGGTGGTGTTCTCGACCATGCCCGACAACGGCATCTTCAGCCCCGGCATCGAGCTTCTGCCGCACGACAATTTCATCGACAATGTCAACAATCTGCAGCGCGACACCAACTTCGTCGGCGCCATCGGCATCTCAGTCTCGGTGGCGGTGACCTACACCTTCCTGTCGGTGCTGCTTACCTCGATGGCCGGCTGGGCACTCGCCCGCTACAATTTCGTCGGCAAGGGCGTGGTCGTCGCCATCATCCTCGGCACCATCACGCTGCCTTATGCGGTGGTGCTGATCCCGCAATTCATCATGGTGGCGCGCGACTTCCAGCTCGCCAACACCTGGGTGGCGCTGATCGTGCCGCCGCTGTTCAACTCGCTCGGCGTGTTGTTCATGCGGCAAGCCTTCTCGATGATGCCGGGCGATCTGTTCGACGCCGCCAGAGTCGAGGGCGTCAAGGAATGGCGCATCTTCCTGTTCGTCGCGCTGCCTTTGGCGCGGCCGATGCTTGCGGCGCTCGCCATCATTCTCTTCCTTGCCTCGTGGAATAACTATCTCTGGCCGCTTTTGATCAACAGCCAGCCCGGCGCGATGACCGCGCCGGTGGCGCTCGGCACGCTGATCGGCCTCACCAAAGTGTCATGGGGCGGCATCATGGCTGGCGCCGTCATGCTGACCGTGCCGATGCTCGTCGTCTTCGTTCTGCTGCAGCGTCATTTCATCGCCGGCATCGCCGCCGGCGCCATCAAATAGGATAGGACGAGATGGCCGCCGTCACCCTCAGCAATGTCGTCAAGCGCTTCGGCGTCTATGAGATCATTCATGGCGCCAACATCGACATCGCCGACGGCGAGTTCGTCGTCTTCGTCGGCCCTTCCGGCTGCGGCAAGTCCACGCTGCTTCGGATGGTCGCCGGGCTGGAGGACATCAGCGGCGGCGAGATCGCCATCGGCGGCAAGGTGATGAACGACGTCGAAGCGGCCGAGCGCGGCATCGCCATGGTTTTCCAGTCCTACGCGCTCTATCCGCACATGACCGTCGAGCAGAATCTGAGCTTCGGGCTGAGAATGAACGGCAACCCCAAGGCCGACACCGAACGGCGGGTGAAGCGGGCCGCCGAGATCCTGTGCATCGACGAACTGATGCAGCGGCGGCCGAAGCAATTGTCGGGCGGCCAGCGCCAGCGTGTCGCCATCGGCCGCGCCATCGTGCGCGAGCCGCAGGTGTTCCTGTTCGACGAACCGCTGAGCAATCTCGACGCCGAACTCAGGGTGCAGATGCGGGTCGAGATCTCCAGGCTGCACAAGGAGCTCGGCGTCACCATGATCTATGTGACGCACGACCAGACCGAAGCGATGACGCTGGCCGACCGGATCGTCGTGCTGAAGGCCGGCAATGTCGAGCAGATCGGCGCGCCGCTCGACCTCTATGACGACCCGGCCAACCGCTTTGTCGCCGGCTTCATCGGCTCGCCAAAGATGAATTTCCTGGCCGCCAAGGTGGTTGAGGCGGACAATGGTTCGGCGACCGTCGAGCTCGTCAACCATGCCGGTGCGCGGCTCAAGAAGCCGCTCCAGACCACACCGCCCGCCGTCGGCGCCGATGTCGTGCTCGGCGTCCGGCCGGAGCATTTCTTCGATGCCGGGCAAGGCGATTGCGACATCGCCGTCAAGGCCGATGTCGCCGAGCACCTGGGATCGGTGAGCTACGTCTACGCCGATGCCGGGGGCACGGAACTGATCATCGAGCGCGAGGCATCGCGGCATCGGGCGAGCGGCGACGACTTGGTCGTGTCGATCAAGGCCGGCAAGGCGCTGCTCTTCGACACCAAGGGCGCACGCATTCGCTAGGCGCCAGAACCCTTCTTTGCCTGACCCGACGCGTCGAGGCGACCCCAAGGAGATTGAAATGAGTTCCGAAGCCAGAAAAATTCGTTGGGGCATTCTTGGGCCCGGCAGCATCGCAAAATCCTTTGCCGGCGGCGTGGCGCAGTCGCGCACCGGTACGGTTGTTGCGCTCGGCGCCCGCAACCCCGGCAAAGCAGGCCTTGCCGAGACCTTCCCCGGCGCCCGCATCCTCGACGGCTATGATGCGCTGCTCAATGACGCGGAGGTCGACGCCGTCTACATTTCGATACCGCACCCCGGTCATGCCGAATGGGCGATCAAGGCCGCCGAAGCCGGCAAACATGTGCTGTGCGAAAAGCCGCTGGCGCTGACCGCCTTCGAGGCCGACGCGATGATCCATGCGGCGCGCAAGGCCGGCACGTTCCTCGGCGAAGCCTTCATGTACCGGCTGCATCCGCAGACGCTGCAGCTGGTGGACCTGATCAAGTCGGGTGCCATCGGCGAAGTCCGCATGATCAAGTCTAGCTTCGGCTTCGCCATGCCGGGCTTCATGCCGGAGCACCGGCTCTACAGCAACGACCTTGCCGGCGGCGGCATACTGGATGTTGGCGGCTATCCGGCATCCATGGCAAGGCTGATTGCCGGCGCGGCATCCGGAAAACCCTTCGCCGAACCCGACAAGGTGACGGGTGCCGCGCATCTCGGCCAGTCCGGCGTCGACGAATGGGCCTCGGCGCTGCTGCATTTCCCCGGCGGCATCGTCGCCGAGATTTCTTGCAGCATCTCGCTGGCGCAGGACAATGTGCTGCGTATCTTCGGCACCAAAGGCCATATCGAGGTGCCGGATTTCTGGTTCGCCGGTGGCAACCGCGACGTCGGGCCGGGCAGGATCGACCTGATCCGGCCCGACGGCACCCGCGAAACCATCAGCGTCAACGAAACCCGCCATGTCTACTCCTTCGAGGTCGATGGCGCCGGCGACGCGATCCTGGCCGGCAACCAGGAATTCGCCTGGCCGGGCATGGGCTGGGCCGACAGCCTCGGCACGCTGCGCGTGCTCGACAGATGGCGGGCGGCGGTCGGCCTCGAATACGACATCGAAAAGCCGGCAAGCCGCATCAACACGATTTCGGGCCGGCAGCTCCGCACCGATGGCACCAGCATCCCGAAGCGCCGGATCCCCGGTCTGCCGCGACCGGCGTCGTGCCTGGCGCTCGGCTTCGAGGATTTCCGTACGTTTTCTTCGGGCTCGATCCTGCTCGATGCCTTCTTCGAGGCCGGCGGCAATCTGTTCGACACCGGCTATGTCTATGGCGGCGGCTACACCGAGGCGCTGCTCGGCCAGTGGCTGAGGAACCGCGGCGTGCGCGAACAGTCGGTCGTCATCGGCAAGGGCGCGCATTCGCCGCTCTGCTATCCCGATGTCATCGGCAAGCAGCTTGCCCAGACGCTCGACCGGCTGCAGACCGATCATGTCGACATCTATTTCATGCACCGCGACAATCCGGACGTGCCGGTCGGCGAGTTCGTCGACGCCATGGACGCCGAGGTCAAGGCCGGCCGTATACGCGGCCCGTTCGGCGGTTCGAACTGGACGATGGCGCGCATGGACGAGGCGATTGCCTATGCCGAAAGGACCGGCAAGCAGAAGCCCGGCGCGCTCTCCAACAATTTCTCGCTGGCCGAGATGCTGGAGCCGATCTGGGCCGGCTGCGTCACCTCCTCGACAGACCAGTGGAAGGCCTGGCTGACCGCCCGCCAGATGCCGAATTTCGCCTGGTCGAGCCAGGGCCGCGGCTTCTTCACCGACCGTGCCGGCCGCGACAAGCGCGACAATGAGGAACTGGTGCGCGTCTGGTACTCGGACCGGAATTTTGGCCGCCGCGACCGCGCCATCGAGCTGGCGAACCGGTTGGGCAAGAGCCCGATCCATGTCGCGCTCGCCTATGTCCTGGCGCAGCCCTTCCCCTCCGTGCCGCTGATCGGGCCGCGCACACTGGACGAGCTGGAGGACAGTCTGCAGGCGCTTGATATTGCGCTTTCGCCGGACGATGTGGCGTGGCTGGACAGCGGGTTGCAGGAGCGCCGGGCGCGAAGCGGGGGCTGAAGCAATTCCAGGAACGTGTGTAGCGGTTTTCCGTCCAGAATTGTGGAGAAGAATACCAGAGCGGTTCCGCTTGCCCGCACAGACAACGTGAACTGCTCGGGTGAGGACTTCGTGATATCCTGCCGCCTAAAGGGAGGATATCATGAGCAGCGATTCCGCGCGTTTCACCGGCTCCATCCCCGAGCACTATGATCGGATTCTGGGGCCAATCATCTTCGCCGACTATGCCGCCGACATCGCCCGGCGAGCGGCCGCTTTCGTGCCGCCGCGGGTGCTGGAGACAGCGGCGGGAACCGGCATCGTCACCCGCCGGCTGCGCGATGCCTTGCCGGCCGGCACGCGCCTGACCGCGACCGACCTCAACCCGCCGATGCTCGACTTCGCGCGGCAAAAATTCAAGCCGGGCGAGCAGGTCGAATTCCAGCCCGCCGATGCTACCGAATTGCCTTTCGCAGACGCCAGCTTCGATGCCGTTGTCTGCCAGTTCGGCGTGATGTTTTATCCCGACAAGGCCAAGTCCTACAGGGAGGTCCATCGCGTTCTGGCGCCCGGCGGTCGCTATTTTTTCAACGTCTGGGATTCGCATCGCTACAATCCGTTCGCCCATATCGCGGACGGGGTTGTGCAGCGCCTTTTCCCCGTCGATCCGCCGCAGTTCTACAAGGTACCGTTCTCCTGCCATCAGATCGATCCGATCAAGGAAGCCGTCATCGAAGCCGGCTTTGCCGATATCGACGTTTCAATTATCAGGCTGGAAAGGGAGATCCCGGACATGGACCAGTTCGCCCACGGCATTGTCTACGGCAACCCGCTGGCGGATCAGGTTCGGGCGCGGGGCGGCGAACCTGAGTTGGTGGTGCAAACTGTCGTCGAGGAGCTTCGCCGCGCATTCGGCAGCAATCCCGGACGGATGCCGCTGCAGGCGATCGTCTATTCGGCCGGCAAGCCATAGCGACCTCGCTCAGCGGTCGATGCGGGTCGACAGGATGATCGACGACGATGTCCGCTCCACCCCGTCCATGGCGCCGATCTGGTCGAGTAGCGAATCCAGATCCCGGATCGACGGGGCGTCGACGATCACGATCATGTCGAAATTGCCGCTCACCGAATGCAGCGTCCTGACCGGCGGCAAAGCCTGCAGGCTGCGCACCACCTTGTCGGCAAGCTTGGGGGTGACGGTGAGCAGCACATGCGCCCGCACCAGCCCTTGCTCATAATCCGGTGACAGCCGCACACCATAGCCGGCGATGATGCCGCGCTGCTCCAGCCGCTCGATCCGGCTCTGCACGGTGGTGCGCGATACGCCAAGCTGCCGCGCCAGTTCGGCGGTCGAGGCGCGCGCATTGGCACGCAGCAGGGAAAGCAGGGCCTGTTCGGCATCGCTGATCATTTCGACGATTTCCTTCGGCATATCGTTCAAAAAGCAGTTTCGTTCCGAACAATTCCACGCTTCCTTTCGACAGGCAAGCTGCGATTCTACGCCTCGTAATTGACATTCGGGCGAGGGAACCGGTCATGAAGAAAATTGTTGTCGTCGGCGCCGGAAAGATCGGCTCGACCATTGCCGAAATGCTCGCCGCCACCGGCGACTACCACGTCACGCTCGTCGACCGCGCGGCAGCACAGCTCGCCGGGGCCGAACTGCCGGCCACGGTTGCGACGCTGGAGCTCGACATCGCCGCCCCGGGCGCACTCGAAGCGGCCCTGGCCGGCTCCTTCGCGGTGCTGAGCGCTGCCCCCTTCCACCTGACGACGCGCATCGCCGAGGCGGCGGCCAGCGCCGGCGTGCACTATCTCGACCTCACCGAGGATGTCGTCAGCACCAGGCGGGTCAAGGAACTGGCGCGCTCCGGCAAGAGCGCCTTCATCCCGCAATGCGGCCTGGCACCGGGCTTCATCTCGATCGTCGCCAACGACCTCGCCAGCCGGTTCGACACGCTGGAAAGCGTGCGCATGCGGGTCGGCGCGCTGCCGCAATATCCGTCGAACGCGCTGAACTACAATCTGACCTGGAGCACCGACGGCGTCATCAATGAATATTGCGAGCCCTGCGAGGCCATCGTCGAGGGCGAGCTGATCGAAGTGCCGCCGCTGGAAGAGCGCGAGGAATTCTCGCTCGACGGCGTCACCTATGAGGCATTCAACACCTCGGGCGGGCTGGGCACCTTGGCCGAGACCCTGAAGGGCAAGGTGCGCACGCTGAACTATCGCACCATCCGCTATCCCGGCCACGCCGCCATCATGAAGGCGCTGCTCAACGATCTTGGCCTGCGCCACCGCCGCGACGTGTTGAAGGACATCTTTGAAAGCGCCCTGCCGGCGACGCTGCAGGACGTGGTCATCGTCTTCGTCACTGTCAGCGGGCTCAAGAATGGCCGCCTGCTGCAGGAGACCTACGCCAACAAGATCTACAGCCAACGCGTCGGCCAGACGGTGCGCAGCGCCATCCAGATCACCACGGCGTCCGGCATCTGCGCCGTGCTCGACATGCTGGCCGACGGCAGCCTGCCGGCGACAGGTTTCGTCAAGCAGGAGGACATCGCCCTCGACGCTTTCCTCGCCAACCGTTTTGGCCGCGCCTATGCGCAGCATGAAATGGTTAGCCGACTGGCGAGCTGAGCTTTTTTGGGTGGTCGCGCCCTTCCTCTCCCCCGTCGACCGGGGGAGAGGTGTCGAGCGCAGCTCGACGGAGTGGGGGGCGACCTGCCTCGGGCGTTGTTATCTCAAGCCGGGGCGATGTCTCGCCTTGACTGAGGCCCTGTGGTGCGTTGTCAGCGCCGCCGCATTTGAGGACCGGCTTCCCCCGCTCCGTCGCTGCTTCGCAGCGCCACCTCTCCCCCCTCCGGAGGGAGAGGAAAGGAGAGCTTGGTGGAATAGGTTCGCACCGTTCCTTTCCCCTTGCGTCCAACAAGGGGGAGCCGCCGCTCTAAACATGCAGCGCCTGCCCGGCGCCTTCAACGGAGGTGGCCGACGCCCGCGGCACCTCCACCTGCCTATTTGCGCAGGATCATCGGCCGCCCGAGCAGAAACCGGACAAAATTGCCCACTGTTCGCGAGGCCTTGGCTGAAGTGTGAGACAGTTGCGGCGTCCTCTCCTTTCGCACCGGCTCCCGCCTTTCGATCTCGACCCCAGGTCGGCCGACGGTGAAGGACGGCTCCGCGACCGGCTTGCCCCTGAGCACATTGGCGGCATTGTTGTCGTGAATGACGATGCACCATTGCGCGCCCTTCGATGCCGCCACGACGGTGTTGAAGCGCGTCGCCATCTTGGCGTGATGATCGCTATAGACACCTTTCATTTCGGCTGACCGCTTCTCGACCAGGGTGCCGAACGCCGACGTGACATATTCGTGGTGCGTATAGCGGCCGGTTGCCGTGTCGAAATTCTGGCCGTCCGGAAAGGCGATGTAGAGCGGCTGCTGGCTGACCGCGCCTTTGTCGATCTCGCGGCGCGCGTAATGGTCGATCCGCTCCATGAAGCCCGGCGCCAGTGCGTCATCGCTGTCGAGCCGCGTCAGTGAAACGAACTCGGCATCCGTATCGCCCTGGACGAACGCGTTGAAGCGAAGACTGTAGGTCTCATGCGCTTCGACGAGGACTGGCCTGACGTCGATGCCGGCCACGCAATTGCAGACTGTCCTGACGTAGTTCTCGTGCGTTTCGGCATCGAAGGCGATCAGGACGGTAAAGTCCTTCAGCGACTGTGCCTCGAGAGAAGGCGCGCAATATCCGTCAAACAACGCCAGCCGCTCGACCAACCAAACAGGATCGAGATTGGCGCGTCCCTCTCCGTTCCACTGGCTCGGTTTGAAACCGGTGGGGGCGTTGTAACGAATCGCGATGTATTTCTTCAGTTCCATGGCCGCGGAAAGACACCAGTCTGTCCCGTTACGCAATCCGTGAGCGCGGCACGACCGCCACGGCCTAGATATGCAGCGCGTGGCCGAGTGCCTTCAGCGCCGCTTCCTGGAATCCTTCGCCCTGCGTCGGATGGGCGTGGATGGTGCCGGCAATGTCTTCCAGCCGCGCGCCCATTTCGAGCGCCAGGCCGAATGCGGCCGACAGTTCCGACACGCCTTGCCCGACCGCCTGGATGCCGAGCACCAGATGGTTGTCCGCGCGCGCCACGACGCGAACGAAGCCATCCTCGCCGAGCTTGGTCATGGCGCGGCCATTGGCGGCGAAGGGAAACAGGCCGATCTTGATTTCACCGCCGACGGCCTTCGCCTCCTCCGGCGACAGACCGGCTGTCAGCAGCTCCGGATCGGTGAAACAGATCGCCGGGATCGCCCGCTTGTCCCAGCTGCGTTTGTGGCCGGCGACGATCTCGGCGACCATTTCGCCCTGCGCCATCGCCCGGTGCGCCAGCATCGGCTCGCCGGTGACGTCGCCGATGGCGAAGATGCCGCGCATCGAGCTGCGGCACTGGTCGTCGATGCGGATGAACTTGCCTGACATATCGAGATCGATCTGCTCGAGGCCCCAGCCTTCGGTCACCGGCTTGCGGCCGACCGTGACCAGGATCTTGTCGGCGCCTATCTTGGCATTCTTGCCGTCTGATGTCTCGACCAGCAACGCATCGCCCTTGGTCGACAGCCCCTTGGCCTTGGCGCCCGTCATCACCTCGATGCCGAGTTCGGCCAGCCGCTTCACCACCGGCCGGGTCAGCTCGGCATCATACTGCGCCAGCACGCGCGGCAAGGCCTCGACCACGGTCACCTCGGCACCCATCTTGGCGAAGGCGATGCCGAGCTCCAGCCCGATATAGCCGCCGCCGACCACGGCGAGCTTTTTCGGCACCTCGCCCAGTGCCAGCGCTTCCGTGGAAGAAATCACCGGCCCGCCGAACGGCAGAAACGGCAGCTCGACCGGCGCCGAACCGGTGGCGATCACCACCGCCTCGGCCCGGATCACCTGTGTCCCCGTCTCGGTTTCGACCTCGACGGTCTTGCCATCGCGGAACGTCGCCCAGCCATGCACGGTCTTGACCTTGGCCTTCTTGAGCAGGCCGGCGACGCCGCTGTTCAGCCGGCTAACGATACCGTCCTTCCAGGCGACCGTCCTTGTCAGATCGAGCTTCGGCGCGCCAACCGAAATGCCGAGCGGGCTCTTGCCGCCGGCCATATGCGCGACCTTCTCGAACGCTTCGGCCGCATGGATCAGCGCCTTGGACGGGATGCAGCCGACATTGAGGCAGGTACCGCCCGGCTTGCCGGCTTCGACGATCACCGTATCGACGCCGAGCTGGCCGGCACGGATGGCGCACACATAGCCGCCCGGACCGGCGCCGATGACGAGCAGCTTGCAGGAGATTTCTTTCATCTCATTAATCCACGAAAATCAGCGCCGGCGTCTCCAGCAGCGTCTTGATGCGCTGGACGAACACGGCGGCGTCCCAGCCGTCGATGACGCGGTGGTCGAAGCTGGACGACAGGTTCATCATCTTGCGCGGCATGAACTGCGTGCCATCCCACACCGGCCGCACCATCATCTTGTTGACGCCGATGATCGCCACTTCCGGATGGTTGATGACCGGCGTCGTCGCCACGCCGCCCATGGCGCCGAGCGAGGTGATGGTGATGGTCGAGCCGGACAGCTCGTCGCGTGTCGCCGTGCCCGACTTCGCCGCTTCGGCAAGCCGGTTGACCTCGGCGGCGCACTCCCAGAGGTCGCGCGCCTCGGCATGCTTGACCACCGGCACCACCAGCCCCGACGGCGTCTGCGCGGCGATGCCGATATGGACGCCGCCATGCTGGTGGATGATGCCCGCCTCGTCGTCGAACAGCGCGTTGAGGTTGGGCTGGTCGGCGATCGCCTTGACCATCGCCCGCATCAGGAACGGCAGCAGCGTGAGTTTCGGCCGATCAGCACGCTTTTCCTTGTTGAGCGCGGCGCGCAGGTCCTCGAGCGCGGTGACGTCGATCTCCTCGACATAGGTGATATGCGGGATGCGTGATTTGGCGATCGTCATCTTCTCGGCGATCTTGCGCCGAAGCCCGATGACCTTGATGTCTTCGATGCTGTCGTTGCGGGCAAGGCCGGATATCTTCGCGACCTGCGGTCCGCGCGCCAGGAAGGCATCGATGTCCTCGTGGCTTATGCGGCCGGCCGGACCACTGCCGGCGACTTGGCGCAGATCGATGCCGGCCTCTCTTGCCCTGAGCCGTATGGCGGGCGAGGCCAGCGGCTTTTCGCCTTCAGCGCGCGGCGCTCCGGAGACCGACAACCGTCCCGTTGCTTTCGGACTGGCCGGCGACGGCGCCGGTTTCGCTTTCGCCTCGTCAGCCTTCGGGCTGGGCGGCGCAGCCTCGGGTTTCGGTGTTGCGAGCTTGGCCGGAGGTTCGGCGTTGATGGTTTCTGCTGGCGGGCTGCTCTCCGGCTTCACATTGCCCTCGCCGGCCACTTTCAGCCGCACGATCGGCGAGCCGATCGCCACCGTGTCGCCGATCTCGGCGCCGAGCCACAGGATCTCGCCATCGACCGGCGACGGGATTTCGACCGTCGCCTTGTCGGTCATGACGGCGGCGAGCACCGTGTCCTCGCGCACCAGATCGCCGACCTTCACATGCCACTCGACCAGTTCGGCCTCGGCGACGCCTTCGCCGACATCGGGCAGCTTGATGATATGTTCGCCCATCTCAAGCTCCCATGGTTTCAATCAGGGCGCGGCCGACCCGTGCAGGACCGGGGAAATAGTCCCACTCCTGCGCATGCGGATAAGGCGTGTCCCAGCCGGCGACGCGCGCCACCGGCGCTTCGAGGTGATAGAAGCAATTCTCCTGCACCAGCGCCGAGAGTTCGGCGCCAAAGCCGGAGGTCAGCGTCGCTTCGTGCACGACCACGCAGCGCCCTGTCTTCTTCACCGAGGCGACGATTGTGTCGAGATCGAGCGGCAACAGTGTCCTCAGATCGATGATCTCCGCGTCGATGCCGGTTTCCTCGGCGGCGGCCTGCGCGACATAGACCATGGTGCCGTAAGCCAGCACGGTAACGGCGGAGCCCGGCCGGCGGATGACCGCCTTGCCGAGCGGGACGGTATAGTGGCCGTCGGCGACCTCGCCGAGTTCATGCTTTGACCACGGCGTCACCGGACGGTCGTGATGACCATCGAACGGGCCGTTGTAGAGCCGCTTCGGCTCGAGGAAGATCACCGGATCGGGATCCTCGATCGCCGCGATCAAAAGCCCCTTGGCGTCATGCGGATTGGACGGCACCACCGTCTTCAGCCCGGACACATGCGTGAACAGCGCTTCCGGGCTCTGGCTGTGGGTTTGGCCGCCAAAAATACCGCCGCCGGTCGGCATGCGCACCACGATCGGACAGGTGAAATCGCCGTTCGAGCGGTAGCGCAGCCGCGCCGCTTCCTGCGTCAGCTGGTCGTAGGCCGGGTACATGTAGTCGGCAAACTGGATCTCGACGCATGGCTTCAGCCCGTAGGCCGCCATGCCGATGGCCGAGCCGACAATGCCGGACTCGTTGATCGGCGCGTCGAAGCAGCGGCTTTTGCCGTATTTGGCCTGCAGGCCTTGCGTGCAGCGGAAGACGCCGCCGAAGAAGCCGACATCCTCGCCGAACACGATGACGCGTTCGTCGCGCGCCATCGACACGTCCATGGCATCGCGAATTGCCTCGATCATCGTCCGTCTGGGCATGGTCAGACCCCCGCCTGCTGGCGCTGGCGCCTGAGATGCGGCGGCATCTCGGCATAGAGCCCTTCGAACATGTCGCGCGTCGACGGCTTGCCGCCGGCATGCAGCGTGCCGTGGCTCTCGGCTTCCTTCTGTGCCGCAATCACCGTTTCGAGGATTTCGGCTTCGGCCTGGGCATGGCGCTCGTTCGACCAGACGCCCTTTTGGATCAGATGGTTCTTCAGCCGGATGACCGGGTCGCCGAGCGGCCAGGCGTCGGATTCGGCCTTCGGCCGGTAGGCCGAGGGATCATCGGAACTCGAATGCGCGCCGGCCCGGTAGGTGACATATTCGATCAGCGTCGGCCCGAGATTGGCGCGCGCCCGCTCGGCCGCCCACTTGGCGACAGCGTGCACCGCGAGATAGTCATTGCCGTCGACGCGCAGCGCCGGGATGCCGAAACCAAGGCCGCGGGCGGCGAACGTGCCCGAACCGCCGCGCGCGATGCCCTGGAAGGTCGAGATCGCCCACTGGTTGTTGACGACGTTGAGAATGACCGGCGCCTTGTAGGTCGAGGCGAACACCAGCGCCGAGTGGAAATCGGATTCTGCGGTCGAGCCATCGCCGATCCAGGCGGCGGCGATCTTTGAATCATTGGAGATTGCCGAGGCCATCGCCCAGCCGACCGCCTGGATATACTGCGTCGCCAGATTGCCGGAGATCGAGAAAAAGCCGTGCTCCTTCGACGAGTACATGATCGGCAGCTGCCGCCCCTTCAGCGGATCGGCTTCGTTGGAATAGATCTGGTTCATCATCGTGACCATCGAGTAGCCGTCGGCGATGAGCAGGCCGGCTTGCCGGTAGGTCGGGAAATTCATGTCGCCGGCGGCGAGCGCCTTGCGGAAGGCGCAGCTCACCGCCTCTTCGCCGAGATGCTGCATGTAGAACGAGGTCTTGCCCTGGCGCTGCGCCATCTGCATGCGCGCATCGAAGCTGCGCAATGTCATCATGTGGCGCAGGCCCTCGAGCAACTCCTCATCGGAAAGCAGGCCGGCCCACGGACCGACCGCCTCGCCATCGCGGTTCAGCACGCGGATGATCGAAAACGCCATGTCGCGGATCGTGCGCGGATCGACATCGATCTCAGGGCGCGGCGCCGAACCCGCCTTGGGGATGGGCACATTGGAGAAGTCGGGCGTTCCGCCCGGCCGCACCTCCGGTTCGGGAACATGGAAGCGCAACATTCCAGCATCGGCCATGACCTTCGTCCTCCAATGTTGCCGGTGCAATACTTGCATATCTGCGCCGCCAGACCAGTGCCAATTCGTCGGGCGGGTTTGAACAGGATGCCGCTAAACTGCGTCGGCCTGGCGAGCCCGCTTCGCCGCCCGCACAAAATGACGACAAGCGGCAGAAATTTCCTGTCTAACTTCGGCTGCAGCGCGCAACTTGGGACAAGGACGCGCCGGCTTTGCCGCCAGATAAGGTGTTTGGGCGGCAATAGTTGGATCCCTCTCCCTCACTTTAACGCCTGCGGAGGAAGGGCGCCAAGGTCGGCTAGTTCGCGCCTTTCCTCTCCCCGGTCGATCGGGGGAGAGGTGTCGAGCGAAGCTCGACGGAGTGGGGGTCGACCTGGCTCGGCCGTTGTTACTTCAAGCCGGGGCGATGCCTCGCCTTGATTAAGGCCTGTGGTGAGTTGTTAGCGGCGACGCATTTGAGGACCGCCTTCCCCCACTCCGTCGCTGCTTCGCAGCGCCACCTCTCCCCCCTCCGGAGGGAGAGGAAGGGCGCCAGGGGTGGCGAACCCCCGCGCCTCTCCTCTCGCGTCGATCGGACACCCTCGTGGGGCGAGGAACCCAAGCTGGAGGCCGTTCACGCCGACCCCACACCATGCTAACCAAACCCCATGGCACAGAAGAAAGCATACGAGGTCGATTCCTGGCTGGCGCGCCCCGACGCCCGTATCTCGATCGTCCTGCTCTACGGTCCCGACCGCGGTCTGGTCTCCGAGCGCGCGAAAGCCTTTGCCGTCAAGACCGGCCTGCCGCTCGACGATCCGTTCTCGGTGGTCCGGCTTGACGGTTCCGAGGTCGACCGCGACGAAGGCCGGCTGCTCGATGAGGCCCGCACCGTGCCGATGTTTTCCGACCGGCGCCTGCTCTGGGTGCGCAACGCCAGCGGCCAGAAGGCACTGGCCGACGACGTCAAGGCGCTGACATCGGAGCCGGCGCCGGATGCCATCATTCTCATCGAGGCAGGCGACCTCAAGAAGGGCGTCGGCCTGCGCGCCGTGGTCGAGGCGGCGGACAATGCCATGGCCCTGCCCTGCTACGCCGACGAGGCCAGGGACATCGATACCGTCATCGACGACGAATTGCGCAAGGCCGGCATGTCGATGACGATGGAGGCCAGACAGGCGCTGCGCCGCAACCTCGGCGGCGACCGGCTGGCCTCGCGCGGCGAGATCGAGAAGCTCTTGCTCTACGCCCACGGCCAGAAGGAGATCGGCCTCGACGACGTCCGGGCGACGTCCGGCGATGTCTCCGGCGCCTCCTTCGACGATGCCGTCGATGCTTTACTTGAGGGCAAGGTCGGCGACTTCGACACCGCCTTCACCCGCCACTGCCAGGCCGGCGGCCAGCCCTTTCTGGTGTTGTCCTCGGCGATGCGGCAATTGCAGGCAATGCAGTCCATGCGCGGTCAGATGGAGGCAGGCGGCCGCAACGCCGCCGCCGTGGTTGCCGCCGCCCGCCCGCCGGTTTTTTTCTCACGGCGCAAGCTGGTGGAAAAAGCGCTCGAGCGTTGGAACGTTGAAGCGCTGGGTCGTGCGTTGAATCGACTGCAGGCCGCCGTGCTGCAGACGCGGCGTCGGCCGGACCTGTCGGTAGCGCTGGCAAGGCAGGCGCTGCTTGGCATTGCGGTGGAGAGCGCGAGGCTGGGACAACGGTAGGTACATCTTTCCTTCTCCCCTTGTGGGAGAAGGTGGATCGGCGCGCAGCGCCGAGACGGATGAGGGGTGTTGGACGGAATGAGGCGTGGGCAGTCAGGCGCCCTGCACCCGTCCGGAATTGCGTAAAAACAAATACTTAGAGCGAGGCGTTCCTGTCACGAGCTGAACCGATTGGGACGAAGGTTTATGCCAAGCTGGAACACCCCTCATCCGTCGCCTTCGGCGACACCTTCTCCCACAAGGGGAGAAGGAAGGCCCGCGCCGGGCTTACAGCGAAATATAATTCGCCGGCTAACCGACTACCGCTCCTGCTTCAGCCGCCGGCACAACTCATCGAGCTGATCCAGCGTCCGATAATTCACCCGGAGCACACCGCCGCGCTCCTTGTGCTCGATCGACACGATCATGCCGATCGTATCGGTCATCAGCTTTTCCAGCGCCAGCGTGTCGGGATCCTTTTCCGGCGCGCTCGGTGCCGACTTGGCCTTGGGCGGCGTAGGCCCGGCCGGCATCTGCGCCAATGCCTCCGCCTGGCGCACCGACAGCCCTCCGTCAACGATGCGCTTGGCGAGCCCGGCCGGATCCTCCGCGGTCACCAGCGTGCGGGCGTGGCCCGCCGACAGTTCGCCATCGACCAGCATGTCGCGGATGACGTCGGGCAGCTTCAACAGCCTCAGCGTGTTGGCGACATGGCTGCGGCTCTTGCCGATCACCTGGCCGAGATCGGCCTGGGTATAGCCGTGCTCGTCGATCAATTGCTGATAGCCCTGCGCCTCTTCGACCGGGTTCAAGTCGGCACGCTGGACGTTTTCGATGATCGCCAGCTCCAGCGCCGTACGGTCGTTGACGTCGCGGACGATGATCGGGATCTCGGTCAGGCCGGCGCGCTGCGCCGCCCGCCAGCGCCGCTCGCCGGCGATGATCTCATAGCGGCCGGCTTGCGTCGGCGACGGTCGCGCCACCACCGGCTGCACCACGCCGTGCTCGCGGATCGACTGGGCGAGATCGGTGAGTTCCGCCTCGCCGAAATGGCGGCGCGGATTCTTCGGGTTGGGGCTGACGAATTCGATCGGCACCTTGCCGTCGGCCGCCGCGCTCTGCTTTTCCGGCATCGCCGGACGATCGATTTCGCCGATCAGCGCCGCCAGTCCGCGGCCCAGTCTTTTTCTCGAAAGGTCTTCAGTCATAAGCTGTCCAGATCGTTACGGTATCGAATCGGCGTCAAAATGGGATCGGTGTCAGGCGGCGCGCAGTTTGCGCTCGCGGCGGATCACTTCGGAAGCAAGCTGCAGATAGGCTTGGCTGCCCGAGCATTTGAGGTCGTAGAGGATCGCCGGCTTGCCGTAGGACGGCGCCTCGGAAACGCGGACATTGCGCGGAATGATCGTCTCGTAGACCTTGTCGCCCATATGCTGCCGCACATCCTGCACCACCTGGTTGGCGAGGTTGTTGCGGCCGTCATACATGGTCAGCACGATGCCCTGGATGGTAAGATCCGGATTGATCGAGCGGCGCACCTGCTCGACCGTTTCGAGCAGCTGGCTCAAGCCTTCGAGCGCGAAGAATTCGCATTGCAGCGGCACCAGCACCGAATCGGCTGCAGCCATCGAGTTCAGCGTCAAAAGGTTGAGCGACGGCGGGCAATCGATCAGCACATAGCCGAAAGGCGCCGCGCGCTCGGCAGCGGCGCGCAGCGCGTTGCGCAGCCTGAGCACCCGGTCCGGCGCCGAGGCGATCTCCATCTCGATGCCGAGCAGGTCGAGCGTCGACGGCACGATCGACAGGCCTGGCACCGCAGTCGGTATCGCCGCCGCTTCCAGCTCGAGCTCGCCGGTCAGCACATCATAGGACGAGACGGTGCGGTCCTTGCGATCTATGCCGAGGCCGGTGCTGGCATTGCCTTGCGGGTCGAGGTCGACGATCAGCACCTGTTCGCCGATAGCTGCCAGTGCCGTGGCCAGATTGATGGCGGTGGTGGTCTTGCCGACGCCGCCCTTCTGGTTGGCGACGGTGATGATACGCGGTCCAGTTTTCATGGGTCTATGCCAGTAATTCATTGCGGATCGCCGGGCGCAGATTTGACAGTTCGAGGACGACCCCTTGCGGGTCGGTCATGCTCGGATGTTCTACCAGATCGAATGCCCATCGGTGAGTGCTTTCTTCCACCTCGGCCCGGTAATCCCGGCCTTTGTGGAACAATGCGCAAGCCCCCTTGGTCAGCCAGTGTGCCGACAGATCAAGCAGGTCCGGCAACGAGGCCAGCGCCCGTGCCGTCACGATTTCCGGAGTGGAAACAAGCGGATAGCTGTCATCGATGCGCCGCGCGATGACCCGCGCGGGCAAACCGAACTGGCCGATGACCGCTTGCAGGAACGACGCTTTCTTGCGATTGCTTTCGACCAGGTCGATCGAAGCCCCTTCGCGCTCGACAAGCAGAAACGCCAGCACCAGGCCGGGAAACCCCCCTCCTGAACCGAGGTCGACCCAGCGCTTCGCCTGGGGTGCGATTCGGCCTAGCTGCGCGCTGTCGAGGATGTGGCGACCCCAGACGTCGTCCAGCGTCGAGGGTGCGGCGAGGTTGATGCTGCGGTTCCATTTCAGGAAGAGCTGTTCGAACGCCACCAGGCGTTCGAATGTTTCACGTGAAACCGGACCAGCGGCTTCTTGCAGGCTCGTCCATGAGGCAGCGCTCACGCGACATCTCTCTGCGCGGCGGCCTCGGCATTGCGGACATGCGCAACGATGATCGCCAGCGCCGCCGGCGTCATGCCCTCCATCCGCTGGGCATCCGCAATCGAGCGTGGCTGACGCACCAGCATCTTCTGCTTCAACTCATTGGAGAGACCGGGCACATTGGCGAAATCGACAGAAGCCGGGATCAGCCGGCTCTCTTCGTGTCGTATCTGGGCGACATCCGCTTGCTGGCGATCGAGATAGACCGAATATTTCGCCTCGGTTTCAAGACGCTCCGCAGTCTTGGCGTCGATGTCACCAAAGCTGGGCTCGATCCGCGCCAGCCAGGCGACGTCGACGCCGGGATAGGCGAGCAACTCATAGGCGGTGCGGCGGACGCCGTCCCTGTTGATCTCAAGTCCGTGGCGCGCCGCTTCGTTGGGCGTGAAGCTAACGCCTAGCGCCAGCTCGCGGGCCTTCTTAAGGTCCAGCATGATGTCGTTAAAGCGATGCATCCGCTCTGGCGACGCAATCCCCAGCCTCTCGGCGAGCGGCGTCAGCCGCTCATCGGCATTGTCTGCCCGCAGCGACAAGCGGAACTCGGCCCGCGAAGTGAACATGCGATAGGGCTCGGCGATGCCGCGGCTGGTCAAATCGTCGACCATCACGCCGATATAGGCCTCGGTGCGGCTCAGCACGACCGGGTCGCCGGCGGACGCATTGCGCGCCGCGTTGAGGCCGGCGAGCAGCCCCTGCGCGCCGGCTTCCTCATAGCCAGTGGTGCCGTTGATCTGCCCGGCAAGGAACAGGCGGCCGATGCGCTTGGTTTCCAGCGTCGGCTGCAATTCGCGTGGATCGACATGGTCGTATTCGATGGCATAGCCGGGCTGCAGCATGGTCGCCCGTTCCAGCCCGGGAATCGTTTTGAGAATATCGAGTTGCACGTCTTCCGGCAGCGAGGTCGAGATGCCGTTCGGATAGACGGTGTCGTCGTCGAGGCCCTCGGGCTCGAGGAATATCTGGTGTCCCTCGCGATCGCCGAACTTGACGATTTTGTCCTCGATCGAAGGGCAGTAGCGCGGTCCAACACCTTCAATCGAGCCTGAATACATCGCGGAGCGGCCTAGATTGAGGCGAATCAACTCATGTGTCGCAGGTGTCGTGCGCGTGATACCGCAATGGATCTGCGGATTCTGGATGGCGTCGGTCATCAGCGAGAACGGCACCGGATCCTCATCCGCGGCCTGGCTTTCTAGCGACGCCCAGTCGATGGTCCGACCATCCAGGCGCGGCGGCGTCCCGGTCTTCAGCCGCCCCAACTGGAAGCCCGCCCGGCTCATTGTCGCCGACAGGCCGATGCTTGCCTGCTCGTTCATGCGCCCGGCAACGATCTTCTTCTCGCCGATATGGATCAGCCCACGCAAGAAGGTTCCCGTGGTCAGCACCCCCGCGCCGCAACCCAGCCTGCTTCCATCGGCCAACAGGACGGCCGATACAGCTTCATTGGCAATCTCGAAATCCAGGACCTCGCCTTCGATCACCTCGAGATTGGCTTGCTCGCGGATCGCCGCCTGCATGGCCAGCCGATAGAGCTTGCGGTCGGCCTGCGTGCGCGGGCCGCGTACAGCGGGGCCTTTGCGACGGTTGAGCAAGCGGAACTGGATGCCGGCAGCATCGGCGATGCGGCCCATCAACCCGTCCATGGCATCGATCTCGCGCACCAGATGCCCCTTGCCGAGACCGCCGATGGCCGGGTTGCAGGACATGACGCCGATCGTGTCGAAGCGCAGCGTCACCAGCGCCGTCCGGGCGCCGGCGCGCGCGGCCGCACTGGCCGCCTCGCAACCAGCATGGCCGCCGCCCACCACAACCACATCATAGTGATCGTTCATTTTATGGTTCCAGATTCTGAAGTTGCCGGAGACATGTCCCCGAGAGCCTCCGGTGTCAAGGTTGCCAGGCGACTTCGTTTCACGTGAAACAATGGAAGCTGGATGGTAGCCCTCCGCAACTTCGTCATTCTGGGGCGGAGCAGGGAGCTAAGCGACGCAGCGCAGACACAACCGTGACATCCGAGCCGCCCAAACCGGTGAACAGGTGGATGCCACCCACGCGCGCCGTGTTTCACGTGAATCACCCGCCGTCGCCGGCGGCCCAATGTTTCACGTGAGTCATTTACCGATACAGAACTGCGAGAAGATGACATCGAGCAAATCCTCGACATCCACAGCGCCGACGATCCGGCCGAGCCGATCCGCAGCCAGGCGCAGCTCTTCGGCTCGCAACTCCTGTCCGTGCCCTGACAGGGCTGAGGTCAAGAACCCCCTTGTCTCAATGAGCAGTTCCACGTGCCTCAATCGCGACGGCAGGATATCGCCGGCGTTGCCGATTTCCGCAGCCGCGCGACGGCCGATCTCGTCCAGCAGATCCGCCAACCCGGTCCCGTCCGTGGTCGAAATGGCCGCATCGTAGTCCTTCGAGCGACTCGCCCGATGCTGGCCAACCAAATCGGCCTTCGTTCCGATCCGCAGCATCGGAGCGTCGGATGGCACCGTCCCCGCATCGACTGGATCGACCATATCCTCGAGCAACAGCAACAAATCCGCACCGCGCGCCTTCGCACGGGCCTTCTCGATGCCGATCGCCTCTACCTTGCCGGGCGCCGCGCGCAATCCTGCCGTGTCCGTGATCCTGACCCGCATTCCCTTCAGGTCCAGAACGACCTCGAGCAGATCACGCGTCGTACCGGGTTCGTCCGTCACGATCGCCGCTTCGCGACGCGCCAGCGCGTTGAACAGGCTGGATTTGCCGGCATTCGGTGCGCCAAGGATGACGACCTCGAACCCGTCGCGGATGATTTCGGCGGCGCGAAAACCGTCGATGTGGTGACCGATCTCGCCGATCATCGCGCGGACATCCGACCAAACCGCATCCGAAACAGAGCCGGGCACATCGTCCTCGTCGGCAAAGTCGATCTCGGCCTCGATCATGGCGCGCGCATGGATCAGCCGCCGGCGCCAGCCTGAGTAGAGCGCGCTCTGCGTGCCCTCGGCGTTCTGCACGGCAAAGCGCCGCTGCGCTTCGGTCTCGGCATTGACAAGATCGGCGAGCGCCTCCGTCTCGACCAGATCGAGCTTGCCGTTGAGAAAGGCGCGGCGTGTGAACTCGCCGGGTTCGGCATGCCGGACGCCGTTGAAGCCGGCAATCGTCTCCAGCATTTTCATGGCTACGGCGCGACCGCCATGAACATGGAATTCGGCGACATCTTCACCGGTGAAGCTTCCAGGGCCCGGGAAAAGCAGAACCAAGCCGTTGTCGATCACCGTTCCGTCCGTCGCCCGGAATTTGCGCAAGGTCGCAACGCGGTCCTTAACCATACCGCCGGCAATTGTTTCGACAACGAATCGAGTCTGTGGACCGGAAATGCGGATAACGGCGATGCCGGCGGGCAGGCGTCCGCTGGAAAGCGCGACAATGGACTGAGCTGAAATCATTTGCCCGCTCTGCTGAACCGCCCTAGCTTTCGATGAACCGCCCCGGCTTCCCAGCAACCGAGCTTGCCCGTTGACCTTACCTGCCAAAAACCTGCTGGCCGAAGAGGCCAGCCCCTATCTGCAGCAGCATAGCGGCAATCCGGTGCATTGGCGGGCCTGGTCGCCTGCAGCACTCGCCGAAGCAAAGGCCCTCGAGCGGCCGATCCTGCTGTCGATCGGCTACGCCGCCTGCCACTGGTGCCATGTCATGGCGCATGAAAGCTTCGAGAACGACACTGTGGCCGCCGTCATGAACCGCCTGTTCGTCAATATCAAGGTCGATCGCGAAGAGCGGCCCGACATCGACCAGATCTATATGGCGGCACTGCATGCGATGGGCGAGCAGGGCGGCTGGCCGCTGACCATGTTCCTGACGCCCGACGGCAAGCCGTTCTGGGGCGGCACCTATTTTCCGCGCGATGCCCGTTACGGCCGCCCGGGCTTCATCCAGGTGATGGAGGCAGTCGACAAGGCCTGGCGGGAAAAGCGAGAGAGCCTCGCGCAAAGCGCCGACGGCCTGACCAGTCATGTCGAGACCCGGCTGGCAGGCGCCCACACCAAGGCAGTGCTCGACCGCGACACGCTCGGTGACCTCGCCGGCCGCATCGACGGCATGATCGACAGGGAATTGGGCGGGCTGCGCGGTGCGCCGAAATTCCCCAACGCTCCGTTCATGCATACGCTCTGGCTGTCCTGGCTTCGCGACGGCACCGCGTCGCACCGCGATGCCGTGCTGCTTAGCCTCGAAATGATGCTGGCCGGCGGCATTTACGACCATGTCGGCGGCGGCTTGAGCCGCTATTCGACCGATGCCGAGTGGCTGGTGCCGCATTTCGAAAAGATGCTCTACGACAATGCCCAGCTGATCCGCATGTGCAACTGGGCCTATGCCGCAACCGGAAGCGATTTGTTCCGGCTACGAATCGAAGACACGGTCGAATGGCTTCTGCGCGAAATGCGCGTCGATGGCGGCGCCTTTGCCGCCAGCCTCGATGCCGACAGCGATGGCGAGGAGGGGCTTTTCTACACCTGGAGCAGGGACGACATCAATTCCGTGCTCGGTGACGATTCTGCTTTGTTTTTCAACTACTTCATACTTTCCACCCCGCATGGCTGGGAAGGCAAACCGATCATCCACCAGACACAGGCCCAGCAAAGCCTAGGCATCGCCGATCGCGACCAGCTCGCCCCGCTGAAAGCAAAGCTGTTAGCCGCCAGGGAGCAGCGCATCAGGCCCGGTCGCGACGGCAAGGCGCTGACCGACTGGAACGGCCTGATGATCGCGGCATTGGCCGAGGCAGGCCGCACCCTGACCCGCAGCGACTGGATCGATGCGGCGGCGCAGGCCTTCTCCCATATAGCCGGAGCGAGCCACGAAGGCCGTCTGCCGCATTCCATGCTTGGCGCCAAGAAACTATTCCCTGCGCTGTCCAGCGACTATGCCGCGATGACCAATGCGGCGATTTCGCTGTTCGAGGCCACGGGCGATCCGAACTATGTCGAGCAAGCCAGGCATTTCGTCGCCCAGCTCGACCTTTGGCACCGGGACAGCGAAAGCACCGGCTATTATCTGACCGCTTCGGACAGCGGCGACGTGCCGATCCGCATCCGCGGCGATGTCGACGAGGCGATCCCGTCAGCCTCCAGCCAGATCATCGAAGCCCTGGTGCGGCTGTCGTCGGCCACTGGCGACCTCGACCTTGGCGAAAAAGCCTGGACGACTGCCGAGCATGCCATGGGGAGAACCGCGCAACAGGCCTATGGCCAGGCCGGCATCGTCAACGCCTGCGCCCTGGCGCTCGAACCGCTGAAGCTGGTGGTGGTGGACAGTCCGGAGAACCCGAGCCTCGTTCCGGTCGCGAATCGAAACCCCGATCCGAGGCGGGTCGACATAGTTGTCCAGGTCGGCACGGAAGCGAATCGACCTACATTGCCGGGTGGGGTTCTGCCGCCAACCGACAAGCCTGGCGCCTGGCTTTGCACTGGCCAGGTTTGTTTGCCGGTGGTTACGGATCCGGAGGAGTTGGAGGAGCTGTTGCGGCGGCCATAGGGAACTTCGTCACTATGGCGGAGCTGAGGCTTTGGCATGGATCCTCGGGTCAAGCCCGAGGATGACGAAAGGCGAGGGCAGGGTGCCCGCCCACCAATCACGTATTCATCGAATCGAAGAAATCCGCATTGGTCTTGGTCTGCTTGAGCTTGTCGATGAGGAATTCGATCGCGTCGGTGGTTCCCATCGGTGCCAGGATGCGGCGCAGCACGAAGATCTTCTGCAGGTCGGCGCGCGGGATCAGCAGGTCTTCCTTGCGGGTGCCGGACTTCAGGATGTCCATGGCCGGATAGATGCGCTTGTCGGCCACCTTACGGTCGAGCTGGATTTCGCAGTTGCCGGTGCCCTTGAATTCTTCGAAGATGACCTCGTCCATGCGGCTGCCGGTATCGATCAGCGCGGTCGCGATGATGGTCAGCGAGCCGCCTTCCTCGATGTTGCGGGCCGCGCCAAAGAAGCGCTTCGGCCGCTGCAGCGCATTGGCGTCGACACCGCCGGTCAGCACCTTGCCGGAGGACGGCACCACAGTGTTGTAGGCGCGGCCGAGACGGGTGATGGAATCGAGCAGGATCACGACGTCGCGACCGTGCTCGACCAGGCGCTTGGCCTTTTCGATGACCATTTCGGCGACCTGAACATGGCGCACCGCCGGCTCATCGAAGGTCGAGGAGATTACCTCGCCCTTCACCGAGCGCTGCATGTCGGTCACTTCCTCCGGCCGCTCGTCGATCAGAAGCACGATCAGATAGCATTCCGGATGGTTGGCAGTGATCGAGTGGGCGATGTTCTGCATCAGAACCGTCTTGCCGGTACGCGGCTGCGCGTTGATCAACGCGCGCTGTCCCTTGCCGATCGGCGCCACCAGGTCGATCACGCGGGGCGAGATGTCCTTGCTGGTCGGATTGTCGATCTCCATCTTCAGCCGCTTGGTCGGATAGAGCGGCGTCAGATTGTCGAAGTGGATCTTGTGACGGATCTTTTCGGGATCGTCGAAATTGATGGTGTTGACCTTGAGCAGCGCGAAATAGCGCTCGCCCTCTTTCGGGCTGCGGATCGGCCCTTCGACGGTATCGCCGGTCTTCAGCGAAAAGCGCCGGATCTGCGACGGCGAAATATAGATGTCGTCCGGACCGGGCAGATAGTTGGCATTGGCCGAGCGCAGGAAGCCGAAACCGTCCTGCAGCACCTCGACCACGCCATCGCCGATGATCTCGATGTCCTGTGCGGCCAGCTTCTTCAGGATCGCGAACATCAGCTCCTGCTTGCGCATGACGCTGGCGTTCTCGACCTCGAGCGATTCGGCATAAGCGATCAGCTCTGGCGGTTTCTTGTTCTTGAACTCGGTGAGTTTCATTTCTTGCATTAGATGGACTCTGGGTAGGCTTTGGGAAGGAAAAATCGGCGGGATGCGACAAATGCCGGGCGCGGCCGAAAGCGAAAAATGGGCGGCGCATGACGGGAAGGAAGACCCGTCTTGTATCGTCGGTCGGTTGAAAGAGCAAGCCGCCTTTTGCGGGTCGGCGTGATGTCAGAAAGGCTTCACGACGACCAGGACGACGATGACGATCATCAGCAATGTGGGGATCTCATTGACGATCCGCCAGTGCCTCGCCGGTTTTTCGTTCTTGTCCTCGGCGAATTTTCGCACCGCGCCGGCGAGATAGCCGTGCAGGCCCGACAACAAAAGCACAGCGGCGATCTTGGCGTGCAGCCAGCCGCCCTGAAAACCAAACCCTTTCCAGGCGAGCCAGAGGCCGAACACCCAGGTGACGATCATTGCCGGATTGATGATCGCCCTGAGCAGCCGGCGCTCCATCACCTTGAAGGTCTCGGACTGGACAGAACCCTTCGCGGCATCGACGTGATAGACGAAGAGCCGCGGCAGATAGAGCATGCCGGCCATCCAGGAGATGACGGCGATAACGTGGATCGCCTTGGCCCACGGATAGAAGCTGTCGGGGGCCACGAAATAGAGCAGCGCGGTCAGCACCACCAGAGCGACAATGCCGATCGCCATGCGTTTCATCGCCTCACCGGTGCTGTTGCTCGTGTCGGCCATCAGCGGTTCCTCACCAGTTTCACCATCGCCTCGACATGCGCCACCGGCGTCTCCGGCGTGATGCCATGGCCGAGATTGAAGATCAGCGGGCCATCGCCCAGCGCCTTCAGGATAGAATCGACGCCGTCGGCCAGAGCCTTGCCGCCGGCGACCAGCCGCAACGGGTCGAGATTGCCCTGCACGGCACCACCGGCTTGCAACTGCTTCGCCAGGCCCAGCGGCACGGTCCAGTCGAGACCGAGACCGGTTATCCCTGTCTTCTGCCGATAATCGCGATAGCGCTCTCCCGCACCTTTGGGAAAACCGATGACCGGAACATCGGGATAGACCGCCTTCACCTGCCGAACGATCTGCGCAACCGGCTCGACGCAAAAGGCTTCGAAAGAAACATCGTCGAGAACGCCGGACCAAGAGTCGAATATCTGCACCACATCGGCGCCGGCTTCGATCTGGCGGATGAGATAGGCGGCCGAATGATCGGCAAGCACTTTCAAAAGCCGCGCAAAGGCCTCCGGCTCGCGATAGGCGAAGAGCCGCGCCGGCGCCTGGTCGGGCGTGCCATGGCCGGCGATCATGTAGGTCGCCACCGTCCACGGCGCGCCGCAGAAGCCGATCAGTGTCGTCTCACCCGGCAGTTTCGCCCGCAGACGCCGCACCGTCTCGTAGACCGGTTCGAGATTCACGTGAAACGTTTCGCTCTCCAGAGCCAAAATCTCCGCCGCCGTGATCGGCGTCAGCAGAGGCCCGCGGCCCTCCTCGAAGCGCACGTCACGCCCCAGCGCATTGGGCACCACCAGGATGTCGGAGAACAGGATCGAGGCATCGAAGCCGAAGCGTTCGATCGGCTGCAGCGTGACCTCGACGGCGAGATCCGGATTGTAGCAAAGATCGAGGAAGGATCCGGCCCGCTTTCTGGTCTCGCGATATTCCGGCAGATAGCGCCCGGCCTGACGCATCATCCAGAGCGGTGGCGGAGACACCGCCTCGCCCTTCAATACGTCCAGCATGATCCGCTTGTGCCGCATGCAGCGTTCGCCTCTCCCGGGCCTCTTTCTAAATCAAATATCTTACTTCTAAGAATCTTCTGATTCTAAGAGTCTGTTGGTTGTGGTGGTTGGCACCTGTCCAGCCTGGCCGCCCAAAAGGCCAGTCAGCATATTGTCGCGTGCTTCTCCATCGGGATTGCAGGACTTTGTGGAAGATCTGGAATCCATCACTGGAGTCAATGGCTTGACGCCAGCGCAAGGAAAATGGCTCTGTGGATGGAGCAAGGGTGAAAAAGCCAGTCCCCAGACTTGTCCCCAGCCGCCCGACGAAGCCTACAGCACATCGAATTGTGGACAAACTGCCATCTGATACAGTCCCTCTCCGCTGGCCGTTTTCTCGACCCCGGTTTATCCACATCCGCCCACAGCCTGGAACCAAACCCTGTGAACAAACCCCAGAGCTTCTTTCACCTTCACCTGATTTCGGATGCCACCGGCGAGACGCTGCTGGCCGCCGGCCGCGCGGCTTCGGCGCAATACAAGGATGCGCGCGCCATCGAGCATATCTATCCGCTGATCCGCACCGAAAAGCAGGTGGCCAAGGTGTTCGAGGACATCGAGGAGGAGCCGGGCATCATCCTCTACACCGTCGTCGACCAGAAGCTGGCGCGCGGCATCGACGAACGCTGCGCGGCCATGGGCCTGCCTTGTGTCTCGGTGCTGGAGCCGGTGCTTGCCGTTTTCCAGTCCTATCTCGGCACACCGGCCGGCCGCCGCGTCGGCGCGCAGCACGTGCTCGATGCCGAATATTTCCGCCGCATCGACGCACTCAACTTCACCATGGAGCATGATGACGGCCAGCTGCCGGCCAATATGGACGACGCCGACATCGTGCTGATCGGCATCTCACGCACCTCGAAGACGCCGACCAGCATCTATCTCGCCAACCGGGGCATCAAGACCGCCAACATCCCTATCGTGCTCGGCGTGCCGGTACCGGAGAGCCTGGTCAATGCCAAGACGCCCTTGATCGTTGGCCTGATCGCCACCGCCGAGCGCATCTCGCATGTCCGCCAGAACCGCATCCTCGGCAACAGCAGTTCTTATGAGGCGACCGACTATGTCGACCGCGCCGCCATCACCGAGGAGCTCGCCTATGCCCGCCAGATCTGCACCCGCCACGGCTGGCCGATGATCGACGTCAGCCGCCGCTCGATCGAGGAGACGGCTGCGGCGATCGTTGCCCTGCGGGGCAAGAACAGATAACCCCTTGCCCCATTAAACCGGGACACGGCTGGCGCGAAAATCATGACCGAAAAAATCATCCTCGCTTCGGGCAGCCCATTCCGCAAGGCGATGCTCGCCCATGCCGGTCTCGATATCGAGGCGGTTCCGGCCGATGTCGACGAGCGGGCGCTCGAGGCTCCGCTGGAAGGCGTCTCGCCGGAAGATGTCGCTTCGATCCTCGCCGAAGCCAAGGCGACCGAAGTCAGCGAACGCAGGCCCGGCGCGCTGGTGCTCGGCTGCGATCAGACGCTGTCGCTCGGCGACGAGGTGTTCCACAAGCCGGCTGACATGGAAAGTGCGCGCCGCCATCTGCTGGCGCTGTCGGGCAAGACGCATCAGCTCAACAGCGCTGCTGTGCTCTGCCGCAACGGTGAGGTGCTGTGGCGCCATGTCGGCGTCGCCAGCCTGACCATGCGCCAGCTCGATCCGGCCTTCATCGGCCGCCATCTAGCGCGAGTCGGCGCCAAGGCGCTTTCCAGCGTCGGCGCCTACCAGATCGAGGGCGAAGGCATCCAGCTCTTCGAAAAGATCGAGGGCGACTATTTTACCATTGTCGGGCTGCCGCTGCTGCCCGTCCTGGCGAAATTGCGCGAGCTCGGAGCCATCGATGGCTGAGAAAAAGGCTTTCGTCACCGGACATCCGATCGCCCATTCGCGGTCGCCGAAGATCCATGGCCACTGGCTGAAAAAATACGGCATCGACGGCAGCTACCAGGCGATCGACGTCGAACCGGAGGATTTCGCCGCCTTTCTGAGCACGCTGCGCGACAATGGCTACAGCGGCGGCAACGTCACCATCCCGCACAAGGAGACCGCCTTCGCGCTGGTCGGCCGCCGCGACGAGGCGGCCGAGGCGATCGGTGCCGTCAACACGCTGTGGTTCGAGGATGGCGCCTTGTGGGGCGGCAACACCGACGCTCATGGCTTCGCCGCCAATCTCGATGAACACGCGCCGGGTTGGGCAAGAAATGGTCCGGCCGTGGTGCTCGGTGCCGGCGGCGCTTCCCGCGCCGTCATCCACGCGCTGGTCGAGCGCGGCGTGAGCGACATCCGCATCGTCAACCGGACGGTTGCGAGAGCGCAGGAGTTGGCTCGCCGCTTCGGCGCCGGCGTCTCCGCCCACGGCGTGGAAGCGACCGGCGAATTGCTCATGGATGCCGGCCTGCTCATCAACACCACCGCGCTCGGCATGCATGGCAACGAGGCCATCGCCGCCGACCCGGTCGGCCTGCCCGACCACGCCATAGTCACCGATATTGTCTATGTGCCGCTGGAGACGCCGCTGCTTGCCGCGGCGCGCGCGAGACATCTGAGGACGGTCGACGGGCTCGGCATGCTCTTGCATCAGGCGGTGCCCGGTTTCGAGCGCTGGTTCGGCATCAGGCCGGACGTAACGGCAGAGCTCCGGCAAATGATCGTCACTGACATTGGCGCCAAACAATGATCGTGCTCGGCCTTACCGGATCGATTGGCATGGGCAAGTCGACGACCGCAAAAATGTTCGCCGACGCCGGCGTGCCGGTGCATGATTCCGACGAGACGGTGCATCGTCTCTATGCCGGCAAGGCCGCCCCACTGGTCGAGGCGGCCTTTCCCGGCATCACGGTCACCGGGGTGGTCGACCGCACCAGGCTCGCCGGACGCGTGCTTGGCGACGCCGCAGCGCTGAAGACGCTGGAAGCGATCGTCCATCCGCTCGTGCGCGCCGACGCCGACGCCTTCCTGGCCAGGCATCGCGCCGCCGGCGCACCGATTGCGGTGCTCGACATTCCGCTCTTGTTCGAAACCGGCGGGCGAAACCGCGTCGACAAGGTCGTGGTCGTCACCGCGCCGCCAGAAATCCAGCGCGCCCGCGTGCTGGCGCGGCCCGGCATGAACGAAGAAAAGCTGGCGGCGATCCTGGCCAAGCAGGTTCCCGATGCCGAAAAACGCCGGCAGGCCGATTTCGTCATCGACACCGGTGAGGGTTTTGATGCCGCGCGTGCGTCGGTCAAGGCGATCATTGCCGAACTCTCGGGGGATAAGTCCGGCCGGGCAGGCTCCTGACGGCAGGCTGTCGGCATTCTCGATTGCCATTTTGTTCCGTTGGATGATTCTGCTCCCTTAGAGCGGACTGATTCGATGCGCGAGATCATCTTCGATACGGAAACCACCGGCCTCGACACGCGCGAGGACCGCGTCATCGAGCTTGGCGGCGTCGAGCTGGTCAACCGCTTCCCGACCGGCCGCACCTTCCACAAATTCATCAACCCGCAAGGCCGGGCGATCCACCACGAAGCGCAGGCCGTCCACGGCATCAGCGCCGCCGACCTGGTCGGCAAGCCGACTTTTTCCGAAATCGCCGACGAGTGGCTGGCCTTCACCGACGGCGCCAAGCTCGTCGCCCACAACGCCAATTTCGATATCGGCTTCCTCAATCTCGAATTCGGCCGGCTCGACCACCCCGCCATCGATCCCGGCCGCGTCGTCGACACGCTGGCGCTGGCGCGCCGCAAGCATCCGATGGGACCCAATTCGCTCGATGCGCTGTGCCGGCGCTATGGCATCGACAACGGCCACCGCACCAAGCACGGCGCCCTGCTCGATTCGGAACTGCTGGCCGAAGTCTATATCGAGCTCATCGGCGGCAAGCAGGCGGCGCTCATCCTCGACACGGTGGCGGTGCAGGTCAACGGCTCCGGCGATGTAGCCGACATCGACATCACCATCGCCGCCAGACCAATCGCCCTGCCGCCGCGCCTGACCGAGGCCGATCGGACGGCGCACGCCGGCCTGGTCGCCACGCTCGGCGAAAAGGCGCTGTGGTTGCGAGTGGGCGGCTGAATCGAGGCCCGGCTCGATTCGCAAACCGTTGCGATTGGCCGAAGCCTTCGCGACTTCGTCATCCTAGGGCGGAGCAAGGAGCGAAGCGACGCGGCGCAGACCCTAGGATCCATGCCGTGACAGCTGTGACATACGAAAACGGCCCGGAACTGAGCACTACCATCCCGTCCCACGAAAAAGCTCAAACCACTCGGGATTGGTCTTCTCGATCAGCTCGATCTTCCATTGGCGGGGCCAGCGCTTCAGCGACTTCTCGCGCTGGATCGCGTCAGTGATGTCGAAAAACTCCTCGTATCAGACCAGTCGTTGTACGCCGTAGCGGCTGGTAAAACCTGCGCCCGTGCCGGATTTGTGCTCCGGCATGCGGCGGCCAAGGTCGTTGGTGACGCCGATATAGATCGTGCCGCGTTTCTGACTCGCCGTCATGTAGACATAGCCGGTCATGGTTTCAGGGTAGCCAGCATTAGTGCGCGTACAAGCGCCTTTCTCATCCGTTGCATTCTAGGGCAAATGTCACGGCATGGATCCTAGGGTCTGCGCCGCGTCGCTTCGCTCCTTGCTCCGCCCTAGGATGACGAAGACGCGAGAGCCTTCGTCCAACCTCGAAGAGGCGCTGTCCCGCCGGCATTTCCAAACAAAAAACCCGGCACGAGGCCGGGTCTTCTATAAATCGCAGAGCAGACTAGCTCAGCTAACCTTCACCTTGGACGCCGCCTGGTCCTCGGCCAGCTTCTGCTGGAACATCTGCGCGAAGTCGATCGGGTCGAGCATCAGCGGCGGGAAGCCGCCATTGCGGGTCGCCTCGGCTATGATCTGCCGGGCGAACGGGAACAGCAGCCGCGGGCACTCGATGAACAGGATCGGCAGCATATGCTCCTGCGGGAAGCCGCTGATGGCGAACACGCCGCCATAGACCAGCTCGACGTTGAACAGCACCTCCTGGTCGAAGGACGCCTTGGCGTTCAATGTCAGGTTGACGTCGAACTGCTTGTCCGACAACGGATTGGCGTTGACGTTGACATTGATGGCGATGCCGGGCGCCTTGTCGCGGCCGCGCAGCGAATTCGGCGCGCCGGGGCTTTCGAAGGACAGGTCCTTCACATACTGGGCCAGCACGTTGAGCGCCGGCTGCGCTGCATTGCTGTTGCCGTTGGCGGCGCCGACCGGCGCGTCTTCATTGCTGGCCATGAGCCTTGTCCTTTTGCCTGGGCAGCAGTGCTACCGGATTGAAACCGGGGGTTCGCTACCATGGTCGGCATGACAAGACAAGGTTTGCCGCCTTCGCCTCGTCCCCGGATCTGGATCGTGCCGGCTCTAATCGTCCTTGAGGCGGCGCCAGGGCGAATTGTGGTCCGGGCCGCGGCTGTAATCGTCGGCGCGCGAGTAATCGCCGTCGTCGAGATCGATGACCTTGTCACGTGGCTTCGTCCGGAAACCGCTGCCGCTGAAGCTGGTCGCCAGCACGATGCGGCCTTTCAGCATCCGCCAGGCCAGGTCGCGCACCGGCGGCAGCAGCAACAGAATGGCGAAGATGTCGGTGATGAAACCGGGAATGATCAGAAGGATCGCCGCCAGCACGATCATGGCGCCATGCGCGAGCTGGCGGCTCGGATCGCGCCCGGCATCCATTTCGGCACGCACGCGTCTCATGACGCCGAAACCCTGGTGGCGCAGCAGCAGGCTGCCGGCAATGGTCGAGGCCAGCACCAGGCCGACCGTCGCCAGCGCGCCGATCTGGCTGCCGACAATGACGAAACCGGCGATTTCCAGCAGGGGAAGCGCGAGCACGAACAGGGGAAGCAACGAAATACGCAAATCTTGGCCGATCATGTCCATGTTTTGCCGGCCAGCACGCAATCGCCGCTGGCACCGGAGCTGTTAGATAGGTATGCCTGCCTTTGATTTGAATGATTGCGCCTTGCGTTCTATATGCTTTGAATGTTGAACGCTATGCGACTGTGGCCTTCTGTTGGCCGGCGGTCCGGCCTGGACAGGGATCGAATTGGCGGAAGATATGGGATTCTTCGACTTCGGCACGATTTTCTTTCTGATTGCGGCGGTTGTGATCTTTTTCCAGCTGCGCAACGTGCTCGGCCGCCGCACGGGTAGCGAACGCCCGCCCTTCGACCCCTATTCCGCCAGCCGCACCCGCGAGGACGCGGCGCAGAAATCCGAGAATGTGGTTTCGCTGCCGCGCAAGCGCATGCCCGGAGAGCCGGCCGCCGACACCTATGCCGCGATCGACGCCTTCGCCAAGCCCGACAGCGACCTCAACAAGGGCCTGCGGACGATCAAGGACAACGATCCGTCCTTCGATCCGAAGACCTTCGTCGACGGCGCCAAGATGGCCTATGAGATGATCGTCATGGCCTATGCCGACGGCGATCGCAAAACGCTGAAGAACCTGTTGTCGCGCGAGGTCTATGACGGCTTCGTCGCCGCGATCGGCGACCGCGAGGCGAAGTCGGAAAAGATCCAGTCCTCCTTCGTCGGCATCGATAAGGCCGATATCGTCGCCGCCGAGATGAAGGGCGGCGAGGCGCATATCACGCTGCGCATCGTCAGCGAGCTGATTTCGGCGACACGCGACAAGGCCGGCACCGTCATCGACGGCGATCCTGAAACCGTCGCCGAGGTCAAGGACGTCTGGACCTTTGCCCGCGACACGCGCTCGCGCGATCCGAACTGGAAGCTCGTCGCCACCGAAGAAGAAGACTGAACCGGACGCATGTCGCCCAAGTGCGAAGCGGTTTTGGGACAGCGACATGCATGAAAACAAAGACTGGAAGCGCGTCGCATGACTCTCTTCAAGCGCGACGCGCTTTAACCAGCGGCGGGCCTGTCGTGTCGCTATCTCCGGCTTTCAGCGAAACATCCTTTGAGCGGCTGCCCGGCTGGGCCGACGACGACCACCCGGCTGCCTTTGCCGCCTTTCGACGTTCGGCTTTCCATGTGCTGACAAAGCCCTATCGCACCGGCGCGCTCGGTGTCGATTTCGGCGCGTTCGCCGCGGCCTATGCGGAAGCGCGCGCTGTTTCGCAGCCGAATCGATCCGAATCCCGAAGCTTCTTTGAACGTCACTTCGCCCCGGCGTGCATCGGCGCTGAACATGGCGGCGCCGGCCTCGTCACCGGTTTCTACGAGCCGGAGGTCGAGGCCTCGCCGGTACGGACCGAGCGGTTTTCGGTGCCGCTTCTGTCGCGCCCCGCCGATCTCGTCGATATCGATGACGCCAACCGGCCGGCGGGCGTGGACCCCTATCTTGCTTTTGCCCGCGATACGCCGCACGGGCCGGTCGAGTATTTCGATCGCGGCGCCATCGAGCGCGGCGCGCTTGATGGCAAGGGACTGGAGATCGCGTGGGTCGCCGACAAGGTCGATGCCTTCTTCGTCCATGTCCAGGGCGCGGCGCGGCTGAAGATGACCGATGCAAGGCTTTGCCGCGTCACCTATGCCGCCAAGTCCGGCCAGCGCTTCACCGGGCCCGGCAAGATCCTGAGCGAAAGCGGCGAAATCCCGCTGGAAAAGGTGACGATGCAGTCGATCCGCGCCTGGTTCAAGGCGCATCCGGATCGCGTCGACGAGATCCTCTGGCAGAACCGCTCCTATATCTTCTTCCGCGAGGCGGCGGTCGACGATGCCGGGCTCGGCCCGATCGCCGCCGCCAAGGTGCCGCTGACGGCGGGCCGCTCGATCGCCGTCGACCGGCTGCTCCACACATTCGGCACGCCCTTCTATATCGACGCGCCGTCGCTGACCGCTTTCGACGCAAAACCGTTCCGGCGGCTGATGATCGCGCAGGACACCGGCTCGGCCATCACCGGTCCGGCCCGGGGCGATCTGTTCGCCGGCTCTGGCGACGCCGCCGGCGAGATCGCCGGCGTCGTGCGCAATGCCGCCGAGTTTTTTGCGCTGCTCCCGCGTGGGCTTGTTTCGGGTGGGGTGCCATGACCCGCCGCATCGACAGGCTGAGCGAGGACGACCGCGTCCTGTGGAACCTGGTGGCGCGCACGGCCAAGCCGCTGAAGGGTAAGGCCGCCATTGTCATTCCGGACATCGTTGTCGACCCAAAGCCAACGCCGGTGCCTGCTGTCGGCAGTCCGGTCGTCGCCGCGAAGCCGAAGACGCAGCATGTTTCGCATGCGCTCGACGAACCGACGCTGGACAAGCTGAAGAAGGGCCGGCTGCCGATCGAAGGCCGCGTCGATCTGCATGGCATGACCCAGGACGAAGCCTATTCGCTGTTGTTTGCGTTCCTGCACCGGGCGCATGCCGGCGGCATCCGTTATGTGCTGGTCATCACCGGCAAGGGCTCCTCGTCGGGCGGCGACGGCGTGCTGCGACGCTCGGTGCCGGCCTGGCTGTCGACGCCCGCCTTCCGGCCGCTGGTTTCCAGCCACGATCACGCCGCCCGCAACCATGGCGGTTCGGGCGCGCTCTATGTGCGCTTGCGGCGGGTGCGCGCGTGAGGGCGCGGCCATGAAGATGGTGCCATGACGCCGTTTGGTGAAAAGCTGCGCGCGCTGCGCAATGAGCGCGGCCTCAGCCAGAAGGCGATGGCCGAGGCCATCGGGGTCAGCGCCGCCTATCTGTCGGCGCTGGAGCATGGCCGCCGCGGCGCGCCGACCTGGACGCTGATCCAGAAGATCATCGGTTATTTCAACGTCATCTGGGACGATGCCGAGGAGCTTGCCCGCCTTGCCGAGGCCTCGCATCCGCGCGTCAGGATCGACACGTCGGGTCTTTCGCCGGCCGCCACCGAGCTGGCCAATCTTCTGGCCGAAAACATCGAGAAGCTGGACGAAGCCGAGCTTCGCCGCATCACCGCCTCGATCCGCGCAGCACTTGGTCGGCGGGTGTAGTAGGCAATTTACGCCAAGCGGACGCGCGTTCACCCGCGCCGGGGCCGACTTTCGCTTCACCTGAACAGATGCCCGCCGGCGGACAGCCAGCGGGCAGCTGTGGTGAGATCATTTTTTGCCGGCCTGGCCGCCATTGTTCCCTCGGCCATTATCGCCACGGTCATGGTCGTGGCCATTTTTTCCGCCGCCCAGGCAGTTCGAGTCGCCGGCACCGCAACAGCGGCCGCTCCACAGATCGTTGGTCGACGTGTTGGCGCAGCTGGTGACGGTCTGATCGGCCAGAGCAGGCCCGGCCAGCGCCGACATCGCGACGGCGGCGAGAAAGGCATTACGCAGAAAGGCAGTCATTTGAAATCTCCACGGTTGGTTTACGGCTGTGTGTCGCCGGCCAAGAGGAAATGGTTCACGCAGACTGCGGAATTTATCGGAGGTGGTGCGGGAGGTCCCCACTTTCGTCATCCACGGGCGGAGCGGAAGCGAAGCGGACGCGCAGACCCGAGGATCCATGCCGCGAACTACGAGCGCCGCGGCGGTGCAAAAAGATTTAGCGGTGCCAGCATGAAGATCACGGGGCGCGCCTGTTCCTGCGCCGCTGCGGTCTTGGTTGATGTCACGGCATGGATCCCAGGGTCTCCGCGACGGAGCTTCGCCCAGGGATGACGAAGCCAGGTTAGTCGTCCGCGGGAAAACCTACTGAACCGCGCCGACCAGCACTTGCTGGCCATCGCGGATCGAGACCCAGCGGCCGGTGTTGTCGATCGCCTGGCGCTTGAGGAAGCGGTAGCCGGTCTCATCCCAGGAGCGGACCTTGTCGGTCAGATTGTCGAGGACGTAGTCGCCCTTGTCGGTGCGCACCGTCAGCACCGCATGGCCCTCGCCGTCCGGCTTGCGCACGACGGTCATCAAGAGATCGGCGAGCGATATGCCCATGCGATAGAGGTCGCGGCGCTTCTCCAGGACATAATCCTCGCAGTCGCCGAGGCCGCTGTCCGGATAGGCCCAGACTTCATCCTTGCCGTAGATGTCGTAGTCGCTCAGAGGCTTGACGGCGGCATTCACCTTGGCGGTGACGCTGGTCAGCTTGCGCCAGAGCGCATCGGTCATCCTGGCTGGCGCGAGGCTGCGCGGCCGGATCGAGCATTCGCCGGGATTGGACTTGCAGAAATCGTAGTGTCCGATCGGTTGAGACGTCATCCCGCCGGTTGCCATCGCCCCCGCGGCCGACGCCGGTCCCGCCCAGCATCCCGAAATCGCCAGCCCTGCGACCGCGCACAAGCGCAGCGTCCGTGCCATCGGTGAGGAAATCATTGTCCCCGTTCGCCCTTGTTGTTAACGAAACGTTAAGAGCGATTTACAGTCCGTGTCAATTATGACTGTGGTCCGATTGATGGCATGGTTACTTTCACCATCCTGACCGCGGCCATTGTGCAACAGGGCCATCCGGGCAGCGCCGCGCGCTGCCGTTGCGCGTCTCACCTTCTGGTTGCGTCAGCTCTTGGCCGAGCGCACCAGCCTCGGCTTTGCGGCAACCCGGTTCTGGCGGCCATAGCTGGTGATGAAGTCGGCGATGCGCGGCACGATCTCGGAGCGGAAGCGCGAACCGTTGAAGACGCCGTAATGGCCGACCGCCGGCTGCATATAATGGGCGTGCCTGTCGGCCGGGATGTTGACGCACAGATCGTGCGCGGCCTGGGTCTGGCCGAGGCCGGAGATGTCGTCATTCTCGCCCTCGACGGTGAACAGCGCGACATTGCGGATCGCCGAGGTGTCGACCAGCTCGCCGCGATGCATCATCTCGCCCTTGGGCAGAGCGTGGCGCACGAACACGGTGTCGACGGTCTGCAGGTAGAATTCCGCCGTCAGGTCCATCACCGCCAGATACTCGTCGTAGAAATCGCGGTGCTTCTCGGCATTGTCGCCGTCATGCTTGACCAGATGCATGAAGAAGTCCTTGTGGGCGATGATGTGGCGGTCGAGGTTCATGCTCATGAAGCCCGACAGCTGCAGGAAGCCCGGATAGACCTCGCGGCCGAAGCCCGGCACCGGCCAGGGCGCCCGCATGATGACGTTGTCGCGGAACCAGCCGATCCCCTTCTCCTCGGCCAGCAGATTGACCGCGGTCGGATTGCGGCGCGTGTCGATCGGACCGCCCATCAGCGTCATGGTCGAGGGCACGAAGGGGTCGCCGCGCTTTTCCATCAGCGCCACCGCCGCCAGCACCGGCACCGACGGCTGGCAGACCGCCATGACATGGGTGTCTGGGCCGAGCGCATGGAACATGTCGATGATGTAGTCGATATAGTCGTCGAGGTCGAAGCTGCCGTCGGCCATCGGCACCATGCGGGCGTCGACCCAGTCGGTGATGTGCACGTCGGCATGCGGCAGCATCGCTTCGACGGTGCCGCGCAGCAGCGTCGCGTAATGGCCCGACATCGGCGCCACGATCAGAAGCTTCGGATCGGGCTTGCGCCCAGTGGGCACGGCGCGCTCGAAACGGACCAGGTTGCAGAACGGCTTCGACCAGACGGTCTTTTCGGTGACCTCGACGCTTTTCCAGTCAACGACGGTCTTGGCCAGCTCGAACTTTGGCTTGCCGTAGCGGCGCGTGGTGCGCTCGAACAATTCGGCGGTCGCCGCGACCGAGCGGCCAAAGGACGTGTGCGAGATCGGGTTGAGCGGATTGGTGTAGAACATCCGCACCGCATCGGCATAGAAGCGGGCGGGCTGCAGCGCCGCATGGTTCATTTCGTAGAGCTGGTAGAACATCAAGAACCCCGCTGCTGCATGCGACCGAAGGGACGACGGGCAGCGCCGAGCCTTGAATCTCTCGCGGCGAGGTTAACAACATATTGTTGCGATGCAATACGTCAATTCGTCTGACAAATGGTTCTTTTGTCAAAAAGCCTTGGAAATCAGCCTTGAGCGGTAGAGCCGGCTCAATGTGCGGTGCCGCAATATGTAGGAAATGTGTCCGGCCCCTCTAGCCGGACGTATCGGACATTTCAGACGCGGGCCATGCAGACGGAAGTGTGGCCCGAGCCGATGAAGCCGAGCTGGCTGGCGGCGCCCTTCGACAGGTCGAGCACACGGCCCTTGATGAACGGACCGCGATCGTTGATGCGCACGACGACGCTGCGGCCATTGTTCTTGTTGGTCACCTTTAGCTTGGTGCCGAAGGGCAAGGTGCGGTGCGCGGCGGTCATCGCCGACGGGTTCATGCGCTCGCCGGAGGCCGTGCGCGAGTGCAGCGCGTACCAGGATGCACGGCCGCACTGGGCGGCTGCGGAGGAGGTGGAGGCGCCGACCATCAGGCCAGCCGCTACCGTTACCGCGACAAGCGCGGTTTGCTTGGGTTTCATCATGTTGGGGGAATGGCTCCGTTTAGACAGACCCCAGCCGTTAAGGAACGATTAAGGCACGAAATGCGGCAATCATCTGTCGGTTCCGTGGCGGAAGCACACGTTTGGAGTCGGTGGGAAACAGTTTGTCATGAGTCTTGCCGTGTCGGGCAGCGTATCTGTGATGAACATCACGCCGGTTCCGAGCCAGTTCTGGCAAGATCGAGCGTTAACAAGCAAGTAGAGACGGACGCGATCGGATCGCTTCCTTTGGCTCTTTCATTGCCGTAGTGACGCTGTTGACGATCGACTTGGAAAGGGAATTCCGCCGATGCGGTTGATGAGGAATTTGCTGGCGCTGATCGTGCTCGCCATCGGCCTGCTGTGGTCGCTGCAAGGCATCGGTCTTGTGCCGGGAAGCTTCATGACCGGCCAGTCGCAATGGCTCTGTATCGGTCTCCTCACCATGCTGGTCGGCTTGCTCGGTCTGGGCTGGGCAAACCGCTCGCGCATCTGACTGGGCCGCCTGCGGCTTCGCCCACTGGCACGACATCAAACGCGACCTTGCCGCCGCTGACGACCATGACCGTCGGCAAGGGCGGCGCCGCGCGTCCGGTTGGACGAACGGCGCCCGATAGAGTCAGGCAGCCTTTGCCGCCGGCTTGGCCGCCTTGACATGGGTCACGCTGCGGCGTCCGTCGACGCTGACCGGCACATCGCCGTCGACGGTGGCACGGCGCACGATCCGGTGCTGGCTGCCATAGTCGTTCACCGCATAGTGCTGGGTGGCGCGATTGTCCCAGATCGCGACGTCGCCGGCCTGCCACCGCCACCGGACGGTATTTTCGGGGGTGGCCACATAGGCCTGGAACAGTTCGTAGAGTTTTGCGGAGTCGCTCTTCGACAGGCCGACAAAGCGCTGGACGAAGTTGCCGAGCAGCAGCGAGCGCTCCCCGGTTTCCGGATGCACGCGCACGACAGGGTGCTCGGTCTCGTAGACGGTCGAGGTGAAGACCTCCTCGAAATGCTTCCTTTCCTCGGCGGAGGCGCGAGGACGCACGGCTGCGTAGTCATAGGCGTTGCTGTGAATGGCCCAGAGATTGTCCGCCAGCAGTTTGAGCGGCGCCGGCAGGCTTTCATAGGCGGCATGGGTGTTCGACCAGATCGTATCGCCTCCGGCCGGAGGAATGACGACGCCGCGAAGCACGGAGAACTTCGGATAGGCGTCCACGAAGGTCACGTCCGTGTGCCATTGGTCCGCGCGACCGCCGCCGCGGCTCGAATCCAGATTGAGGATCGAAGCGGTGCCCGCAATCGGCCCTTGCGTCGGATGAGGCACAAGATCCCCCAGGCGCCGCGCGAACAGTTCATGCTCGGAATCATCGAGATGCTGCTGACCGCGGAAGAAGACGACCTTGTGCTGCAAAAGAAGCTGGTTGATCGATGCTATGGTGGCATCCGACAGGTTTCCACCAAGGCGAATGCCGCGGATTTCCGCGCCCACGCGGGCGGTCAGTGGAACAACGTCGGTCGCGGGAATGATCAGGTCGACGGGGGCAGGGTTGCTCATGGGAATCTCCTCGGTTTCTGGTTGGGGAAAAGGCAGGTCGACTGAGGTTGATCACTGGGACCAATACTGCCAGGCCCAGTAGAAGCTCTCGTCGCGCGGCGGCAGGCGGTCGCGCTCGGCATCGAGCTGCACGGGTGCCGGCGATCTGGGTTGGCGTTCAGGCTCCCTCGTCCAGGCGAGCAGCCAGTTGCCGAAATGGGCAAACAGCATGGCGGTGGAATGGGTCATCGTCATTTTCTCCGGTCATTCCCGCCCCGCCCACGGAACGAGTTGGCGCTCGATCCGGCGGATGATGAATTCCAGCACGAAGGCGATTGCAGCGATCACCAGAATCCCCATCACCACGACGTCGGTGACCAGGAACTGGGCGGCCGACTGGATCATGAAGCCGAGGCCGCGCGTCGCTGCCACCAGCTCCGCGGCGACCAGCGTCGACCAGCCGGCGCCGAGCGCGATACGCAGCCCGGTCAGGATCGAGGGCAGCGCGCTGGGCAGGATCACATGCCGGACAAGCTGGAAGCGGCTGGCGCCGAGCGAGCGCGCCGCATTGATGCGCTCCTGCGAGACCCCGCGAACCCCGGATGCGGTCGAAAGTGCTACCGGTGCCAGCATGGCAATGGTGATCACCAGGATCTTCGACGGTTCGCCGATGCCGAACCAGATAATGACCAGCGGCAGATAGGCGAGTGGCGGGATCGGCCGCAGGACTTCCAGCAGCGGATCGAAAATGCCGCGCCCGATGGTGCTGATGCCGATGGCGAGCCCGACGGCAACGCCGACGAGAAGCGCGGCGATCAGCGCCGCGAACACGCGGCCCAGGCTGGCGACGACGTGTTGGGCGAGCGTCGCGTCGACGAAGCCGTCACGGGCGACGACGACGAACTTGTTCCATACGGCGAAAGGCGATGGAAGAAAGACCGGCGACACCAGCTGCAGGCGGGCCGACAGCGCCCATGCCGCGAGCACCGCCAGGATGGTGATGGCGCTGACCGCGCGTGCCGAAATCCCGCGCCGTTTCGGGCGTGGCCGCGACCACGGCACCGACAGCGCGCTGCTTTCGTCGGCCCTTGCGGTCGGTCGTTCGCTGTAGGAGGTAACGCTCACGCCGCCTCTCCTTCGAAGATCGCGTCGGTCAGTTCGCCACGCGCCGCCGCGAAGGCGGGATCGGCCTTGATGCTGCGAATGGCCTCGCCGGTGGCGTAGCGCCGACTGAAGCCGGTCTCGAAAATCCGCACCACGCGGCCCGGCCCGGGCGCCAGCACGACGATGCGGGTGGCCAGCACCAGCGCCTCCTCGATGCCGTGAGTGACCATCAGCACGCCGACTTGGCTTGCGGTCCACAGATCGAGCAGCGTCGTCTGCATGCGTTCGCGCGTCAGCGCGTCGAGCGCACCGAGCGGCTCGTCGAGCAGCAGGAATTCGGGTTCGGCGGCCAGCGCGCGGGCCAGGCCGACGCGCTGGCGCATGCCGCCGGAAAGCTCCCAGATGCGCTTGTCGCCGGCGCCGTCGAGCTTGACCAACTTGAGCAGCTCGTCCGCCCGCCGTGCCCGCTCGCCCGGCGGCACGCCGCGCAGCCTGAGCGCGAAGGCGACGTTCTCTCGCGCGGTCAGCCACGGGAACAGCGCATCGTTCTGGAACACCACGGCGCGGTCCGGGCCAGGTGCCGTGATCGGCCGGCCCGCGATGCTGGCGCTGCCGCGCACCGGCTCGACCAGGCCTGCGGCGACGTTGAGCAGCGAGGTCTTGCCGCAGCCGGAGCGGCCGACCAGCACGACGAAATCGCCCTTGGCGACGTTGATCGAGACACGCTCGACGGCTGCCTGGCCTTCGTAGTGCACCGAGACATTATCAAGCACGAGTTGAGGCATGGTCCCTCGCAGTAGGTTCTACAAATCCACCTGCCCGAAACCGCTCCTCGTCAGCGGTCCGGGCAGGCAGCACGCGTCGCGCGTCAGTTCGAGGCCAGTGCCTCGCTGACATATTTCGACGACACGTATTTCGAGTAGTCGGGCAGCACGGCGTCGATCTTGCCCTGCTCCTTGAGGAAGGCCGATGCCGCCTCGATCGCCTTGACCGTGCCGCCGCCGAGGAATTTGGCGGAGGCCTGCTCCTCAAGCGTCGGGAAGACGTAACCCTTGAGCAGTTGCGGCACCTCTTCCAGCTTGGCGCCGGTGATCTTGGCGATCTTGGCTGCCTGCGGCGACGAAACCGACCAGGCGTCGGGCTTGGCCAGGAACTCGGCATAGGCGGCGCCCGTCACCTTGACGAAGTCGCGCACCGCTTCCGGGTGCTTTTCGGCAAAGTCGGTGCGCACGATCCAGGCATCGAAGGTCGGCGCGCCCCAGGCGGCGACCTGCGAGGAATCCAGCACCACCTTGCCGGTGGTCTTGATCTGGCCGAGCGCCGGATCCCAGACATAGGCCGCGTCGATGTCGCCGCGCGCGAAGGCGGCGGCGATCTCCGGCGGCCTGAGATTGAGGACCTCGACCGACTTCGGATCGACGCCCTCATGCTTCAGCGCGGCGAGCAGGCTGTAATGCGTGGTCGACACGAACGGCACCGCCACCTTCTTGCCGGCAAGGTCGGCGATCTTCTCGATGCCGGCGCCGTTGCGGGCGACCAACGCTTCGGATTCGCCGATCAGGCCGACGACGAAGATGGTCTGGATCGGCAGCTCGCGGCTCGCCGCCGCCGCCAGCGGGCTCGATCCGACATAGCCGATATCGACCGAGCCGGAGGCGACAGCTGCTAAGACATCGGCGCCGGAGTCGAATTTGCGCCAGTCGATCGCCGCCTTGGTGGCCTTCTCATAGGCGCCGTCGGCCTGCGGCACTTTCGAGGGTTCGACCACGGTCTGGTAGCCGATGGTGATTTTGAGGTCGTCGGCCTGTGCCGGGCCGAGGAAGGCGGCGCCGGCAAGTGCCGCCGACGAGAGCAGGATGATGCGTCGTGAAATGATCGACATGATGGGCTCCATGAAAAAGCGAAAACCGGATTGCCTTTTCATAGTCCGCTAATTCTATCGTTCTTGTAGAGTTAAATCCTTCCAACCAGGACGGGTTGCGTGGAAAAAAGCCACTGGTGACAGGCTGGCGAAGCGCAAAGCGCGGCTGCTACGGGCGCGACCGCACTGGACCGTCAAGGCTGGCCGAAGCGTCCGAGTTCGTCATCCCAGGGTCTCCGCGACGCCGCTTCGCTCCTGCTCCGCCCTGGATGACGAAGCGAATGTGACAACCGCCTGCCAAGAACCGCGATTTCGGGAGAAGGCCTCATTCGAAAAATCCATGCTTCAAAATCACGCCGAATTGAAACCCCATTCCCTGCGAAGAGATCAAGGTCGGCCATGTCGTGCGCGTGCTCGACGGGCCGCTTGCGCCGATCCCTTGCGCCAGCCGCACCCAGTACCAGCGCTGCGAAGACTGCAACGAGGCGACATGCCAAGTCAGACATCTGATGCTGGAGGTCCGGCAGGCGATTGCCGAGGTGCTGGACCAGCGCAGCCTCGCCGAGATGCGCGATATCGGCCTCGACGACCTTGCGGTCGCGAGGGGCATCGACGGCCTTCCGGTTGCGGCGAAGATCCAGGCCTGAGCACGCCAAGGCAGGCGGTGCGCGCATGACCATCGGGCGCGCAAACTCGATCATCATCGTCGGCGGCGGCGCCAGCGGCGTCGTGCTCGCCGCGCATCTCCTGAAATCGCCCAATCCCGATCTGCGCGTCACGCTGATCGAGAAGCGTCCGCATTTCGGCCAGGGCATGGCCTATTCGACGCTGCTGTCGGCGCATGTGCTCAATGTCAGCGCCGCCGGAATGAGCGCCTATGCCGACGATCCAGGCAATTTCGCGCACTGGCTGCTGGAGCGCGGCCTGGCCAATCCGGACCAGGGGCCGTTCTATGCGCCGCGCAGCCTCTATGCCCGCTACCTGAAGGAATTGCTTGATGAGCTTGAGGCCCGCGAACGCGAGACCGGCCGCCTGCGCCTGATCCGCGAGGAGAGCCTGTCGATCTCGCCCACTGCCTCCGGCGTCGAGGTGGCTTTGGCCAACGGCACCAGTGTGGTTGCCCATCTCGCCGTGCTCGCCACCGGCCATGACGAGCAGCCCGGCGCCGGCCAGGGCCACGCGATCAGGATGGGGACGGAAGCCGACACCGCGCTCGATGCGGACGCCCGAGTCCTTGTGCTGGGAACCGGCCTCAGCATGGTCGATGCCTTTCTCTCGCTCGAGCAACGCGGTCACAAGGGCGAGATCGTCGCCGTGTCCCGGCGCGGCCTGCTGCCGTCGCCGCACCGCAAGGGCAATCCGATCAAGCTCGATGTCGCCGACATCCCGCTCGGCACCCAGCTTTCCTATTTCGTCGGCTGGTTCCGCGATCTGATCCGCGAAAACCAAAGGGCGGGCATAGACTGGCGCGACGTGGTCGACGGTCTGCGGCCCTTCAACCAGAAGATCTGGCAGAACTGGCCGTCCTCCGCCAAGCGCCGCTTCGTCGAGCACACCAAGGCCTGGTGGGACATCCACCGGCATCGCCTGGCGCCGCAGGTGCATGCCCGCGTCACCGAGGCGGTGCAGTCGGGCCGCATCCGTCCCGTCGCCGGCCGTGTCGTCGGCATCAAGGCCGGCGATCAATTCAAGGTGCAGGTCCAGTCCCGCCATACGCAGGCGCTCGAAACGCTGGAAGTCGCCCGCCTCTATGATTGCACCGGCATCGCCAGGGACATCTCGACCACCTCGAACAGCGTCGTGCGCTCGCTGGTCGAGCGCGGGCTGGCGCGGCCGGACCCGCTGCGCCTAGGCCTCGACGTATCGGCCAATTGCGAGATCATCGGCAGTGACGGGAGTGTATCGGCCAAGATCCTCGCCGTCGGGCCGCTGACCAGGGGCACCTTCTTCGAGATCGACGCCATCCCGGATATCCGCGTCCAGTGCGCGAGGCTCAGCAAGCAGCTGCTGGGATAGGGTGCGCCGATATTCAGGTGATGCCGGTCTGCGAATGGTGGTTTCCTGCGCTTCCGGTGCTCACGTACTTCAAGTACGCTCCGCTCCGGTTCTCGGAAACCACCTTTCTCGGCTCGGCCTGACCTGAATCTCAGCACACCCTGGCGCCGCTGCGAGAGTCGTGGAATTTCATTCCCCGTCTGGCCGTCGGATTGGCACGGTCTATCTTCTTTCCAACGGCAATCGGCTGGAAAAGACGCTAGATTGACCCATGGAGCCTCTGACATGAGCGCGCATAGAACCGCCGCACCCGGCAGTGCCCCCTCGGACAGCGCAATGTCCCGCCTGCGCCCGCCCTATGCCTCGGTGCTCGACCTGATCGGGCAGACGCCCATCGTCGAACTGACCAAGTTCGACACCGGCAAGTGCCGGCTGTTCATCAAGCTCGAAAGCCAGAACCCCGGCGGCTCGATCAAGGACCGCATCGCGCTGTCGATGATCGCCGCGGCCGAAAAGCAGGGCAAGCTCAAGCGCGGCGGCACCATCGTCGAGGCGACTGCCGGCAATACCGGACTCGGCCTTGCCCAGGTCGGCATACCCAAGGGCTACCGCATCATCCTCGTCGTGCCCGACAAGATGTCGCGCGAAAAAATCCAGCATCTGCGCGCGCTCGGCGCCGAGGTGCGTATGACGCGTTCCGATGTCGGCAAGGGCCACCCGGAATATTATCAGGACATGGCCGAGAAGATCGCATCGGAAGTACCCGGCGCCTTCTACGCCAACCAGTTCGCCAATCCGGCCAACCCGCTGGCGCATGAGACCACCACCGGCCCCGAGATTTTCGCCCAGCTCGAAGGCGACATCGACGCCGTGGTCGTCGGCGTCGGCTCCGGCGGCACGCTGACCGGGCTTGGCCGCTATTTCGCGAAAGTGTCGCCGAAGACCGAGATGGTGCTGGCCGATCCGGTCGGCTCGGTGCTGGCGCCGCTGATCAAGACCGGCAAGATGGAAGAGGCCGGCAGCTGGACCGTGGAAGGCATCGGCGAGGATTTCGTGCCGCCCAATGCCGACCTGTCGCTGGTCAAGAAGGCCTACTCCATCCCCGACAAGCAGAGCATGCTGGCGGTGCGCGACCTCCTGTCCCGGGAAGGCATTTTGGCCGGCTCGTCCTCAGGCACGCTGCTGTCGGCGGCGCTTCGCTATTGCCGCGAGCAGACGACGCCCAAGCGCGTCGTCACTTTCGTCTGCGACAGCGGCAACAAATATCTATCAAAGGTGTTCGACGATTTCTGGCTGGCCGAGCAGGGCCTTGCCGAGCACGAGCAACATGGCGATTTGCGCGACCTCGTCATGCGCTCGCACCGCACCGGCGACACCGTCTCTATCGGCCCGGACGAAAGCCTGCTCAACGCCTATGGCCGCATGCGCCGCTCCGATGTCTCGCAGCTGCCGGTGCTGGACGGCGGCAAGCTGGTCGGCATCGTCGACGAAAGCGACATCCTGGCCAAGGTCGACGGCCCCTATGATGGCCGCTGGGACCGTTTCAACGCCCCGGTCCGCACCGCCATGACGTCAAATCTGCACACGCTGCAGGCCAGCCAGACGCTGGATGCGCTGCTCCCGGTCTTCGACCGCAACGAGGTCGCCATCATCTTCGACGGCGACGAGTTCGTCGGCCTGATAACCCGCATCGACCTGATCAACCATTTGAGGCGCGCACGATGACCATCAACGCACCAATATCCGGCAAGAACCGCCTGGCCTTTTCGACGCGCACCATCCATGGCGGCCAGAGCCACGATCCGCTGACCGGCGCGGTGATGGTACCGATCTATGCCACCTCGACCTATGGCCAGCAGTCGCCCGGTGTGCACAAGGGTTTTGAGTACGCCCGCAGCCAGAACCCGACCCGCTTCGCCTTCGAGCGCGCCGTTGCCGATCTCGAAAGCGGCTCGGCGGCCTTCGCCTTCGCCTCGGGCCTGGCCTCGATCTCGACCGTGCTGGAACTGCTCGATGCCGGCGCCCACATCGTCGCCACCGACGACATCTATGGTGGCACCTTCCGGCTGCTGGAGCGGGTGCGCAAGCGCTCGGCCGGCCTGCAAGTCAGCTTCGCCGATTTCACCGACCTCGCTGCGGTCGAAGCCGCGATCCGCCCGCAGACAAAACTGCTCTGGGTCGAGACGCCGACCAACCCGCTGCTGCGCGTCGTCGACCTCGAAGCGGTCGCGGCCTTGGCGAAACGCAAGGGTCTGCTCACCGTCGCCGACAACACCTTCTGCAGCCCCTATCTGCAGCGGCCGCTGGAACTCGGCATCGACATCGTCGTCCACTCGACGACGAAATATCTCAACGGCCATTCCGACATGGTCGGCGGCGTGGCGGTCGTCGGCGACAACAAGGATCTGGCCGCCCAGCTGAAATTCCTGCAGAACGCCATCGGCGCCATCTCCGGCCCGTTCGACAGCTTTCTCGCACTGCGCGGCATCAAGACACTGGCGCTCAGGATGGAACGCCATTCCTCGAACGGCCTGAAGATCGCGCAATGGCTGGAAAGCCGGAAAGATGTGCGCCGCGTCATCTATCCCGGGCTGCCCAGCCATCCGCAGCATGACATCGCCAGGCGCCAGATGCACGCCTTCGGCGGCATGATCTCAGTCGAGCTCGATCGCGACCTGGCGGCGACAAAGCGCTTCCTCGAACGCACCCAGTTGTTCACGCTGGCCGAAAGCCTCGGCGGCGTCGAAAGCCTGATCGAGCACCCGGCGCTGATGACGCACGGCTCGATTCCCGCCGAAAAGCGCGGCGCCATCGGTATTTCCGATTCACTGGTGCGGCTTTCGGCCGGCATCGAGGATGGCGATGATCTGATCGCGGATCTGGAGCAGGCGCTGAAGGGCTGAGCATCCGGCCTCCCGGTTCCCTCGCCCTGGCCCATAAGTCCGGACTTTGCAATTTCGGATTCCCCTCTACAGTGAGCCGACTTTGCGATCTCCGGAGGCGTGATGCGCGTGATCGTGCTGGGTGGCGGCGTTGTCGGCGTCACCACCGCCTATCAGTTGCAGAAGGACGGGCACGAGGTCGTGCTCCTCGAGCGCCAGGCACAAGTCGCCACTGAGACCAGCTGGGGCAATGCCGGCATGATCGCGCCGGGACATTCCTTCGTCTGGTCGTCGCCCAGGGCGCCGATGATCCTTTTGAAATCGCTGGTGCTGAAGGACCAGGCGCTGCGCTTCAAACTCTCGGCCGATCCCAGGCTCTACAGCTGGTCATGGCTGTTCCTCCTGGAATGCACGGCAGAAAAGGCGCGGCGCAACACGCTGCTCAAGCACCGGCTTGCCGCTTATTCGCAATCCGTGCTGCATGAGGTCGTCGCCGACGAGGCCATCGACTACGACCGCAATGATCGCGGCATCCTCTATTTCCATCGCAGCCAGCAGGCGCTCGACAAGGGTGTCGAGCATATGAAGCTTCTGGAGTCCGACGGACAGGTGATAAAACTGCTCGACCGCGACGGCGTCGTCGCACTCGATCCGTCGCTTGCCTCCGCCAAGGAGAAGATCGCCGGCGGCATCTATTGCCCGACCGACGAGACCGGCGACCCGGCCAAGTTCACCAGGGCGCTGGCGGCCAAGGTCGTCGAGCGTGGCGGCGCCATCCACACCGGCACGACCATCACCGGCATCGAGACATCGGGCGATGGAGTCACCCAGGTGCTGACCGACAAGGGTAGCTTCAAGGGTGACGCCTATGTGCTGGCGCTCGGCTCCTACAGCCCGATCCTTGCCAGGACGATCGGCATCAGCCTACCGATCTATCCGATCAAGGGCTATTCGCTGACCATCCCAATCGGCAACCGGCCGCAGCCGCCGACCATCGCGTCCGTCGACGAGCACAATCTGGTCGCCATCTCGCGCTTCGGCGACCGCATCCGCGTCACCGCGACCGCCGAGTTCGCCGGCTACGACACCAGCCACAAGCCGGCCGATTTCGCTTTCATGAAGGGGGTGACCGAAGAACTCTATCCCGAAGGCGCCGATTACGACCGCGCCGAGATGTGGGCGGGTCTGAGGCCCATGACGCCGAACAATCTGCCCGAGTTCGGCCAACGGCGTCTGCGCAACCTCTATTTCAACACCGGCCACGGCCATATCGGCTGGACCATGTCGCACGGCTCGGCCCGCATCACCGCCGATCTGATCGCCGGCCGCCGGCCTGCCATTTCCATGGACGGACTTTTGAACTGAGAGCATGATCCAGAAGAGAAGATGAAGAGGTACGCCATGTCCGCCAACCTTGCCGCCGCCCGCCTTGCCTCTTCCGGACCGATCGATCTCGGCGTGCTGCCGTCGGAACTCGACGGCGGCCTCGCCTCACGCGCCGCGATCGGCCTTGCGATCCTCGCCACCGACCAGACGCTGGAGCATGAATTCCGCGCCCTGGTGCGCATTCCCGGTGTCGCCTTCTACGAAGCCCGCGTCTTCAACGACAACGACGTCACGCCGAACACGCTGCGCGCCATCGGACCGAGGATCGCACCATGCGTCGACCTCATCCTGCCCAGCATCCCGCTCGACGTCGTCGGCTTCGGCTGCACCTCGGCGACGATGATGCTCGGCGAGGAGGCGGTGTTCGCCGAGATCCGCAAAGCGCGGCCCGGTGTCGCCTGCACCACGCCGGTCACCGGGGCACTTGCCGCGTTCAAGGCGCTCGGCGTCAAAGGCATCGGCCTGCTGACGCCCTATTCGCCGAAGATCAACGAAGGCCTCGTCGCCTATTTCACCGGCCGTGGCCTCGACATAGCGGCCGTCGCCACCTTCGACCGGCGGGACGACCGCGAAGCCGCCCGTATCTCGCTCGCCTCGATCGAGGCTGCGGCGGAAAAAATGGCCGCGGTACCGGGCGTGGAGGCGATCTTCATCTCCTGCACCAGCCTTCGTGTCGCCGAAGCGGTGGCCGGCCTCGAACAGCGCATCGGGATCCCCGTCACCTCCAGCAACCACGCCATGGCCTGGCATTGTTTGCGGCTTGCCGGGATTGACGATGTCGTGCCCGCGGGCGGCAGACTGTTCGGGTTGCCGGCGAGCAGAACGCCAGCTTGATAATCTCCAGGTTCGAAATCCTCGGATTAACGAATCGGAAGTCTTTGCTTAACCGTTCGCCTCTATGTCACGCCCGGGGGGCATGACAGAGTGAGCACGATGAGCGACAGCCCCCAAAAGCGCCACGAATGGCGCGCCATTTTTTACGTGCAAGCCCGCGTCGCCATCCTGTTCGTTCCGGTCGTTGCCAGCCTGCTGATCATAGCGGCACTTGCCGGCAACGAACGCAAATCCGTTCCCGATGCCATCGACCGGACCGTCACAGGCGCCGTGCGATAAACCGCGCCGTCGGCGGGCTCCGAATGCCCGTAGGCACAAACCGCTGCAGCTCAATAAAAGCGCGGGATCGGCCCGTTCTGCGGCGTCACATGATCGCCGAGGTCGATGAACACCTCGTCGACAAAGCACCAGCCCCAGCCTTCCGGCGGGTCGTAGCCCTCGATGACCGGATGCTTGGTCGCATGAAAATGCTTGGTGGCGTGGCGGTTGGGCGAGTCGTCGCAGCAGCCGACATGGCCGCAGGTTCGGCAGAGCCTGAGATGCACCCACATCGATCCGCTCTTCAGGCATTCCTCGCAGCCAAGCGCGCTTGGCGTGACATGCTTGATGCCTTCCGTATGCCTGCATTCGTCCATCACGGTCTCCTCGCCTGTTGAGGCTCTGCGTTCTCGACGGCGCCGCCGCCGTTTCGCGCAAGATAAGCATGCAGCGCAGCCACCACCTGGGCGCCTTCGCCGACAGCGGCGGCCACGCGTTTGACCGAGCCGGAGCGCACGTCGCCGATGGCGAACACGCCGCTGCGGCTCGTTTCCATCAGGCCATGCGCCGGTGCAAGGTCCGGCCCGGTGCGCACGAAGCCCCTGGCGTCAAGCGCGACATTGCATTGCGCCAGCCAGTCCGTGTTCGGGTCGGCGCCGATGAACAGGAAGAGATGGCGGATGGGGCGCGTCGTTTCCGTGCCGGTTGCGCGATTGCGCCAGCGCACCGCGTCGAGATTGCCCTCGTGGCCTTCCAGCGCCACGACCTCGGTCTCGGCCAGTATTTCGATGTTCGGCTGCGCCTCGATGCGCTCGACCAGATAGCGCGACATGGTCGCGTTGAGACTGCCGCGGCGCACCAAAATTGTTACCTTGCGCACCTGGCTGGCCAGATAGACTGCCGCCTGGCCCGCCGAATTGCCGGCGCCGACCAGCGCCACCTCCTGGCCGCTGCACAGTCGCGCCTCGATCGGCGAAGCCCAATAATGCACGGATGTGCCCTCGAATTGCGCCAGGTTGGCGACATCGAGGCGTCGGTAGCGCGCCCCGCTGGCGATCACCACCGTGCGCGCCCGCACGGTCTCGCCGTCGCCGACATCGAGCGCGTAACCGCCGCCGGCACTGCTGAGCAGTTTCGCTTCGTCGGGGATGACCATTTCGACGCCGAACTTCTGCGCCTGGTTGTAGGCGCGCGCCATCAGCGCCATTCCCGAAATGCCGGTCGGGAAACCGAGATAGTTCTCGATGCGCGAGGAGGCGCCCGCCTGGCCGCCGAAGGCGCGGCAGTCGAGCACGATCGTCGACAGGCCTTCGGAAGCGGCATAGACCGCGGCCGCCAGCCCCGCCGGCCCTGCGCCGACAATGGCCACGTCGTAGACTTTGCTGGTGTCGATCGGCCGCAGCAGGCCGATGCAGCGGGCGAGCTCGCCCTCGCCGGGATTGTGCAGCAGCTTGCCGTTCGGACAGAGCACGATCGGCAGATGGTGCGGGTCGACGTGGAAGCGTTCGATCAGGGTTTTGGCGCAAGGGTCGGTATTGGAATCGAGCGCGCGATGCGGCTGGCCGCTGCGGGCCAGAAAACCCTGCAGCCGCAATGTGTCGCCATTGCCGGCGGGTCCGATGATGACCGGCCCGCTCGTGCCGCTTTCCAGGAGCCCGACACGGCGCAGGATCAACGCCCGCATGATGCGCTCGCCGAGACTGGCCTCCTGCACCATCAGGTCGCGCAGCCGCTGCGAGGGGATGACGAAGGCCTCGACCGGCTGGGTGGCCTCGGCATTGACCAGCGACGGGCGGCTCGAAAGCTGCGCCAGTTCGCCGATGAAGTTGCCCGCACCGTGGGTGACGATCGTCTCGCGTCGGCCGGGCCCGGCATCCTGGGTGATATCGACCGTCCCCGACAGGACGACGATCAGGCCGGGCGCCACTTCGCCGGCGGTGACGATATGCTCGCCGGCGGCGTAGACACTGGCATCGCCGAACCGGCGCATGCGCTCGATGTCCGCCTCGGCCAGGATGGGGAACATCTGGTCGCGACGTGCGGCGATGGTCGGGCTGACGGTTGGGGCCATGGCTTCGACCGTAGCGCCGCGGTCGCCGGGTTTGAAGCGGATTGTTCGGCGCCTGGCCAGGAGGGCAGGTTGGCGCCAACAAAAAAGCCCGGACGAACCGGGCTTTTTGTCTAGGCGTCTGAACCATATAGAGCGGTTCGAAACGGGAATTTGGTGCCCAGAAGAGGACTCGAACCTCCACTCCTTGCGGAACACGGACCTGAACCGTGCGCGTCTACCAATTCCGCCATCTGGGCTGGTGCGGGCTCATGTAAGCGGGCAAGCGACGGGTGTCAACGCGCTTTTTTCAAGCGGCCCAACCTGTTGCCGGCTCAGCCTTCCAGCACTTCCTTCGACGCCACGGTGGAATCGGCGTTGAGCTTGTAGATCACCGGCACGCCGGTGCCGAGCTCCAGCTTGACGATCTCTTCGCCCGACTTGCCGTCCAGCGCCATGATCAGGGCGCGCAGCGAATTGCCGTGCGCGGCCACCAGCACGGTTTCGCCGCGCAGCACATGCGGCTGCAGATCGTGCAGATAGTAGGGCCAGACGCGGGCGCCGGTGTCCTTCAGGCTTTCGCCGCCGGGCGGCGAGACGTCATAGGAACGGCGCCAGATATGCACCTGCTCCTCGCCCCACTTCTTGCGCGCGTCGTCCTTGTTGAGGCCGGAGAGGTCGCCATAGTCGCGCTCGTTCAGCGCCTGGTCGCGGATCGTCTTCAGCTCGCTCTGGCCGACCGCGTCGAGGATGTGCTGGCATGTTTTTTGGGCCCGGATCAGCGCCGAGGTGAAGGCGATGTCGAACTTCAGGCCGCGCGCCTTGAGCTTCGCACCTGCTTCCTTGGCCTCCTTGTGGCCCTGTTCGGTCAGGTCGACGTCGCGCCAGCCGGTGAACAGGTTCTTCAGGTTCCATTCGCTCTGGCCATGGCGCACGAGCACGAGAGTTCCCGACATATTTGCTCCTTCAGGTTTGGGGTCAGGCCGTCTCAGGCAAGTCCGAGCACGTCCCGCATCGAATACAGTCCGGGCTTCTTGCCGCGCGCCCAGAGTGCGGCCTTCACCGCGCCGCGGGCGAAGATCGCCCGGTCCTCGGCATGGTGGGCAAGCGTGATGCGCTCGCCGGTGCCGGCCAGCACCACGGAGTGATCACCGACCACCGAGCCGCCGCGCAGCGTGGCGAAGCCGATCGTGCCCGTCTTGCGCACACCGGTATGGCCGTCGCGGACGCGAACATCGTTGCCGGTAAGCTCAATACCGCGTCCCGCGGCGGCGGCTTCGCCGAGCAGCAGTGCGGTACCGGACGGCGCGTCGACCTTGTGGCGGTGGTGCATTTCCAGGATCTCGATGTCGAAATCCTCGGCATCGAGCGCCTTCGCCGCCTGCTCCACCAGCACCGCCAGCAGGTTGACGCCGAGGCTCATATTGCCGGATTTGACGATCGTCGCATGGCGCGCCGCCGCCGCGATCGCGGCATTGTCGTCGGCCGAGCAGCCGGTGGTGCCGATGACATGGGCGATGCGTGCCTGCGCCGCGTAGCCGGCGAATTCGACGGTTGCGGCCGGTGCGGTGAAATCGAGCACGCCGTCGGCCTTGGCGAAGGCGGGCAACGGATCGTCTGATATCGGCACGTTGACGATGCCGATGCCGGCAAGCTCTCCGGCATCCTTGCCGAGATAGGGTGATCCCGGCCGCTCGACCGCACCGGCGACGCGCGCGCCCGGCATCGTATGGATGGCACGGATCAGCGTCTGGCCCATGCGGCCGGCCGCGCCCACCACCACCAGGCCCATATCGCTCATGCTGTTCTCCTGACCGCCTTCTTCGCACGGCTGCGCGGCAACGGAGTTTGGATTGGCTTGGCGTCGTCGACAAGCCCCAGACCCTTCTTGCCCTGCACGCGGTGGAAGCGGGCATAGACGCTGTGCGGATCGGCCATCAGCGCGGCATGCGAGCCTTCCTCGACCAGCCTGCCCTCTTCCAGCACGATGATGTGGTCGGCATTGACCACCGTCGACAGCCGGTGCGCGATGACGATGGTGGTGCGCCCTTCCATGACATGGGTCAGGGCCTCCTGGACGCGCGCTTCCGCCTCGTTGTCGAGCGCCGAGGTCGCCTCGTCGAGCAGAAGGATCGGCGCATTGCGCACGATGGCGCGTGCGATCGACACGCGCTGGCGCTGGCCGCCGGACAGCGTCACGCCGTTTTCGCCGACGGGGGTGTCATAGCCCTCCGGCTGCTGGCGGATGAACTCGTCTGCCGCGGCCTGCTTTGCAGCCTGCTCGATCTCGGCATCGGTGGCGGAGAGCCGCCCATAGCGGATGTTGTCGCGGATGGTGCCCTCGAACAGATAGGGCGCCTGCGAGACATAGGCGATCGAACCGCGCAGCGATTTCTTGGTCACCTTTGAGATGTCCTGGCCGTCGATCGTGATGCTGCCTTGGCCGACATCGTAGAAGCGCTGCAAGAGCGCCACCAGCGTCGATTTGCCGGCACCCGAGGCGCCGACGATGGCCGTCATCTTGCCGGCCTGGGCGACGAAGCTCAGCTCCTGCAGCACCGGCGTTTCCGGCACATAGCCGAACGAAACGTTGTTGAAGCGGACCTCGCCGGTGGTGATCCTGGCTTCGGCCGCGCCCGACGTATCGCCCTGCTGCGGCTGGAGGTCGAGAAGCTCATAGATCATGCGCGCATTGACCAGAGCGCGTTCCATGCCGACCTGCATGCGCGCCAGCCGCCGTGCCGGATCATAGGCAAGCGTCAGCGCGGTGATGAAGGAAAAGACCGCGCCTGGGGGCTGGCCGAGAACGGTCGCCCGATAGCCGGAATAGGCAATCACGCTGGCGAAGGCCAAACCTGCCAGCAGTTCGGAGATCGGCGTGAGGCGTTCCGAAACGCGGGCGATCTTGTTTGACCGCTGTTCGGCATCGTCGGCGAGCTTGCTGATGCGACGCGACAGCTCGTCCTCCATGGTGAAGGCCTTGACGATGACGATGCCTTGCGTGGCTTCCTGCATAGCGCCGATCAGCCGCGAATTGATCTGCACCGATTCGCGGGTGATGCGCCGAACCCGGCGCATCAGATAGGTCACGGTGTAGATCAGCGGCGGTCCGATCAGCAGGGAGCTGAGCGAGAGCACCGGATCCTGGTAGATCATGACGCCGACCAGGGCGACCAGCGAGACGGCGTCGCGTGCGGTCGAAGTTATCGTCATCGACAGCAGATCGCGAATGCCGTTGACGTTCTCGTTGACCTGCGCCGCCAGCCGGCCGGAACGGGTGTCGTTGAAGAAGCTGACGCCGAGCTTCATCAGATGGTTGAAGATGCGCTGCTGGTAGCGCGCCACCAGATTGTTGCCGATCCTGGCCATCGTCACCGCCTGGCCGTAGCCGGCAAGCCCGCGCAGGATGAAAGCCCCGAGCAGTGCGGCGCAGATCCACGGGATCAGGTCGCCGCGCCGTTCATAGAAGATCTGGTTGACGACCGGACTCATGATCCAGGCGGAGAGGGCCGTCGTCGCCGACACGGTCAGCAGGCACAGGATCGTGAAAACGTACGACCACCGATAGTCGCGGCCGTTTTCTTCGAGAATGCGGCGAATGACCGCCACGACCTCGCCCGGCCGAGCTCTGGCATGGTGTTGGGATGATTGGTTCAAGTCGCTGGCGTTCCGTGGGTCCGTCGTCTGGTCATGCCGCAAGGGCTGGAATTCGGCACCCCTCTTAGCGCCCTGTCTGCGGCTTGCCTATGGCGAAACTTCGTCGCGGGGCGGCGCGATCCTTACGCGCGCCAGCGCCGCCCCGCCGTCTGGACGCCGAACAGCGAGGGGTTTCGGGCATAGGCGGCAAGGCCAAGAAGCGCCGCCAGAGGGTGCGTAATGACATAGACCGGCATGGCACGCATCAGCTCGCTGTGCGGCGCCTTGTCCTCGAAGGCGGCGCGGAAATTGCCGGCTTTCAGCGCCGGCACGATCTTTTGCGCGATGCCGCCGGTGAGGAACACGCCGCCACGGCTCATGAACACCAGCGCCAGGTCACCGGCGGTGCGCCCGAGGCAGGTGACGAACATCGACAGCGCTTCCTCGGCCACCGGATCCGTCTTCGCCAGGGCCGCGGCGGTGATTTCGGCCGGCGTGGTGAAGGGCGCCGGCCTGCCGTCGGCCTTGGCCACGGCGCGATAGAGGTTGACCAGGCCGCGACCGCACAGGATCTGCTCGCCCGAGATGCGGCCTTCCAGTCTCTCGATATGCGGGAAAACCTGGAAATCGCGGGCTGAGCGCGGCCCAATGTCCATGTGGCCGCCTTCGCCCGGCACCGGAATCCAGTGGTTCAGCGCATGGATCAGCCCGGCGACGCCAAGCCCGGTGCCGGGACCGAGCACGACGCGGCCGGCATTGGCTTCCGGCGTGCCGCCGCCGATCTTTTCCATATGCTCTTCGCCGAGCGCGACCACGGCCAGCGCCTGCGCCTCGAAATCGTTGAGCACGACGATGTCGCTGAGGCCAAGATTGGCGAACATTTTCCGTGGCTTGACCACCCAGGGACAGTTGGTCAGCTCGATCTCGTCGCCATCGACCGGACCGGCCACCGCCAGCACCGCCGAATTGGGCCGGATCGAGGAGCGGTCGAGCACCGCCGCCTGGATCGCGTCGTCTATCGTGTTGAAATTGGCTGTCTGGACGATCTGCGGCTCGGTCGCTTCCGAATTCGCGTCGAGCACGATCGAAAAGCGCGCATTGGTGCCGCCGATGTCGCCGATCAGGACCGGAAACCGCAGCGCTGTGTCGTCGTCACCTTGCATGGCTCTTGGTCGTCCCCATTCCGGCAGTCTGCCGCTGTTTCTCGTGACTAGCGCATGACTTCGGAAAGGGAAAGCCGCTTCCGCGTCAGTTTCCCGGCCGCGGTCGCGGCAGCGGGATGCCGATCTCAGGTGTCGGCGCGAACGCGCTTGCCGAGGCCGGCAGCGCCGCCGCGCCACTTGGCACTTCCGGTGCCGTCGGCAGCGCCTCCACCGGCTCGGCGGCGACAGCGATCGGCACGCCGCCGCCATGATAGGTGGCGGCTTCCGCCGAGGCCGGTGCCGGCGCGTCGAGCACGGTCTGGCATTGCCTGGGCAGGTTCGCCATCGTCATCAGGTCGCGTGCCTTCGGCGCATCCGGGTTCTTGTTCGGCCGCCACGGCTCCTCGGTGAACCACCAGGCCAGCGGCTTGCCGCAGCCGTCGTCAGCCGGGGTCGCTGCCTGCCCCTTGCAGTTGGGCGAACCCGGCTGGCAGCCGATGCGTATGTGGAAATGATAGTCATGGCCCCAGAACGGCCGGATCTTGCGCAGCCAGGAGCGGTCGCCGGTGACGGTGTCGCAGAGCTTCTTCTTGATACCGGGATTGACCAGGATGCGCTCGACCTCTGGGTAGCTGGCCGCGCGCTTGAGGAGCCGCGTATGCATCGGCTTCCACAGCCCGTCCTTCACCAGGTGGGTCTTCTCATCGACCATCAGGGTGGCGCTCATTTCTTCGCGCTGGCGGGTCGAAAGCGGGCGACTGGGCATCGGCGTCAGCCAGATGTCGGCGTCGAGGCCGATCTGGTGCGAGGCATGGCCGGTCAGCATCGGTCCGCCGCGCGGCTGCGAGATATCGCCGATCAGAAGCCCCGGCCAGCCGTCGGCGTGAGCGTCACGCGAGAGCTTCTCGACCAACGCGATCATCGCCGGATGGCCCCAGCGTCGGTTGCGCGACGGCCGCATCACTTCCCAGGTCGGCCCGTCCATGGGGATGGCGACGCCGCCGGCAAAGCAGCCCTTGGAATAGAAGCCGAAGGATTGCGCCGCCGCCACGGCCGGCAGCTTCTTGGCGCCGAACAGGTCTTTTGCCCGCGGCTCGGCCGTCAGCGCGCCTGCGACAAGTCCGGTGAGGGCAAGGATGGACATCATCGCCGTCAGGAACGGCCTTCTGCCGGGCAATGATCGCATCGACGTCGTCATGAAACCGGATCCCCTCCGCAACAGGCCGCGAACCATGGCGAATCATACCACGACCAGTGCGCTTCGATCATGTCTGCTTCATCGAGCTGCGCGCCTCGCCCTCGCGCCAGTTGCCGTTGGCCCACATATGGTCGAACGCCGCTCGGTAGTCGGGAAAGCGGAAGTTGTAGCCGGCCGCCTTGATCGCCGCGTTGGCGACGCGCTTGTTCTCGCCATAGAAGGAGCGCGCCATAGGCGAAAGTTGGGCGGTTTCGAACGGAATTTCCGGCGGCGGGGTGACGCCCATCAGCGAGGCGGCGTAGGCAACGACGTCCTGCGGCGGCGCCGGCAGATCGTCGGTGACGTTGAAGATGCCGCCGCGATTGGCACCGGCCAGATGCCAGAGCGCGCCGGCAATGTCGTCGCAATGGATGCGGTTGAACACCTGGCCCGGCTTGACCAGCCGCCGCGCGGTGCCGTCGGCCAGGTTGACCAGCGCGTTGCGGCCAGGCCCGTAGATGCCGGAGAGCCGCAGGATCGCCGCCGGCCGGCCGATCTCCTGGCCCAGTTCCAGCCAATCCTGCTCGGCAGAGACCCGCATCACCGAACGTTTGGAGACGGGCCGGCATTCGGCGGTCTCATCCACCCAGCCGCCGCCATGGTCGCCATAGACACCGACGGTGGAGAGATAGGCGATCCATTGGAGCGCCGGCATGCTCGCGATCGCGTCGCGTGCGGCGCTCAGCACCGGATCGCCGACCTCTTCCGGCGCCACCGAGACGATCAGGTGGGTGGTTGCCCTCAAGGCCTCGCCGATCTCCGGTGTCAGCGCGCCGTCGAAGCGCAACGGCGTGACGCCGGCCTGCCGGAGTGCTTCAAACTTCTCCGGCGAGCGGGTGGTGCCGAAAATCGGTGCCGCATCGCTGTTGGCCCGCGCAAAGGCCTTGCCGGAATAGCCGGCGCCGAAGATGAGGATACGCTTTCCGGTCATGCATGCATCTCGATTGGATTTGACTGCGCCACAAGCCATTCACGGCGCACGCCTTCGTCGCGTTCCGTTTGCGCCGCGGCTGCTGCACGTTCGGCGAACTCGGCCTCGGGCACAAGCCGTGACAGCGCCCAGATAGCCGCACCCCGCACCAGCGGCGAGGCATCGCCGAGCAGGTCACGCACGCTGGCGGTAAGCCAAAAATCACCGGAATTGCCGGCGGCGATCAGCACGTTGCGGACAAAGCGGTCGCGGCCGATGCGTTTTATCGGCGAGCCGGTGAAGAATGAGCGAAAAGCAGCGTCGTCGAGCAGCAAGAGCTCCGCAAGCGGCGGCTCGCGCAGATCCGCGCGGGCGACAAGCTTCGCCTCGGAGGCGGTGCGGGCGAACTTGTTCCACGGACAGGCGGCGAGACAATCGTCGCAGCCATAGATGCGGTTGCCGATCTTTTCGCGAAATTCATGCGGGATCGGGCCCTTGTTCTCGATGGTGAGGTAAGAAATGCAGCGCCGCGCATCGAGCCGGTAGGGTGCCGGGAAGGCGTCGGTCGGGCAGGCATCCAGGCAGGCGCGGCAGGAGCCGCAATGGTCGTCCTCCGCCGTGTCGGGCACAAGCTCGGCGGTGGTGAAGATGGTGCCGAGAAACAGCCAGGAGCCGTGCTCGCGGCTGACCAGATTGGTGTGCTTGCCTTGCCAGCCGAGCCCGGCGGCCTCCGCCAGCGGCTTTTCCATCACCGGCGCGGTGTCGACGAAGACTTTCACGTCGCCGCCGGCGCGGGCGACGATCTTGCCGGCAATCTCCTTCAGCCGGCCCTTCATCACCTCGTGATAGTCGCGGTTCTGTGCATAGGCGGAGATCGCGCCACGGTCGCACTTGGCCTGCAACTTGCGCGGATCGTGCTCCGGGCCGTAATTCATCGCCAGCACGACGATCGAGCGCACCTCGGGCCACAGCGCCGCCGGTTCGCTCCGGCGCTCCAGCGTCTCGGCGATCCAGCCCATCGAACCGTGAAAACCGTCGGCGACGAACTCGGCGAGCCGGGTCGGGGCCAGAGGGATCGCGTCGGGCGTGGTGACCGCGACGGCATCGAAACCGGCGCGCTGCGCCTCGCGGTCGATCAGCGCGCGCAGTTTTGCGGCGTCAGAAGTCGAGGTCCGCATAATGCGACACCGGCGACAGGCCGCGCACCCGGTCGGACAGAAGCGGCCGGAACGATGGCCGCGATTTCAACCGCGTGTACCATTCGCGCGCCGCGGCGTGTTCGCGCCAGTCGATCTCACCGAGATAGTCGAGCACCGACAGCGCCGCCGCCGCCGCGAGGTCGGCATAGGTCACCTTGTTGCCGGCCAGCCAGTGCCGTGTGCCGGCCAGCCAGTTGGTGTATTTCATGTGCTGGCGGATGTTGGCGCGCGCCGCCCGGATCGCGCCCGAATCGGGCGAACCGCCGCCCGCGGTCTCCGGCATGATCGGCTTCAGCACGCGCTCGCGCACCAGGTGTCTTGTGACCTCGCCGTCGGTCTTGCTGAGATACCAGTCGGTCAGCCGGCGGATTTCGGCCCGTTCCATCGGGTCTTCGGCAAACAGCCTCTTGTCGCGCTTCAGCACGCCGCGCGTCTCGTCGAGATATTCGGCGATCACCATGGCGCCGACGATCGGTACGTCGCCTTCGGCAAGCAGGATCGGCAAGGTTCCGGCCGGGTTCAGCGCCAGAAACTCCTTGCGCCGCGTCCACGGCTTTTCCTCGATCAGCGCCAGCTCCTCGCCATATTCGCCAAAGGCGAGGCGGACGAACCGGCAGGTGGCGAACATCGGATGGTGGAAGAGCGTCAGCATGGTCCCGCGATAATAAGGCGCACTGGCGAATCGCCGGCCGCGCCGGTAAGTCTTGGCCGCCCGCAAAGCGGACCGTCAGGGTGCTGCGACCTATAGGTGGACTTCCGCGCCATGACAAGCAAGCCCTTCTCCCAAGCCCGCCCGCAAATCCCGAGGTTGCCATGGAAAGCCAGACCATCGTCGAAGCCCTGCTGCTCGGTCTTCTGGAGGGCCTGACCGAGTTCATACCGGTCTCCTCGACCGGCCATATCCTGCTCGCCGGCCATTTTCTCGGCTTCCATTCGACCGGCAAGGCCTTCGAGATCCTGATCCAGCTCGGCGCCATCCTGGCGATCCTCAGCGTCTATTTCCGCCGTCTGTGGCAAATGCTGCTTGACCTGCCGCATGACCGGCTGACGCGGCATTTCGTCATCGGCATCCTCATCGCCTTCCTGCCGGCGGCGATCCTCGGCGCGCTGGCGCATGATTTCATCAAGACCATCCTGTTCGAATCGCCACGGCTGATCTGCATCATGCTGATCATCGGCGGCGTCGTGCTGCTGACGGTCGACCGGATGAACCTCAAGCCCGTCTACCGGGACGTCGAGCGCTTTCCGACCCGGCTCTATCTGCAGATCGGCCTGTTCCAGTGCCTGTCGCTGATTCCCGGCACCTCGCGCTCGGGCTCGACCATCGTCGGCGCACTGCTGCTCGGCGTCGACAAGCGGGCGGCGGCGGAATTCTCCTTCTTCCTCGCCATCCCGACCATGGTCGGCGCCTTCGCCTTCGACCTGTTCAAGAACCGCAACGTGTTAAGCAGCGCCGACCTGCCGATCATCGCCGTCGGCTTCATCGCCGCCTTCGTCACCGCGCTGCTCGTCGTCCGCTTCCTGCTCGGTTACGTCTCGCGCAACGGCTATTCGCTGTTCGGCTGGTGGCGGCTGGTGGTTGGCGGCGTCGGGCTGGTGGCGTTGTTTATTTGGGGATGAGTGTCAAACGAAGTCCCGCTGACCGAAGGCCGGCGCACGCCAGTCGCTTCAGTCAGACTATTCTGCCTTTGTTTTGGATATTGACCAGCGTGAGCTTTTCGTCTCGAAACCAAAAAGCAACCTGCACGAAACCTGTCACCTTGGGGTAACTCATCATGCAAGTGAGAACCTCATCCGCACAGGTATGATTCACAAAATCAATGTCAAATACAGGTCCGGCCGGAATGATCTGGTCATGCTGTGGGTTTGAGATAACCATCTCCAGGTATGGCCTCTCTATTCCCGGATACAGCTGAGATTCGAGGTAAAAACATACCTCGCTCTTGCTGGAACCAATCGGTAAATCCCGAGCGATAATGTCCTTGGCTTTTTCTGCGCTCCAGCCTTTTCGCACCAGTGCGGAAATATGATCTCGGGCCGTCTTCATCGGTATTTCCTGACAATTCTAGAGTGAGCAGCAAAGACGCGCTTGCAGGCTCGCCATCGGCAGATACTCAGTTCCTTCCATAAAACGCATTCTCGACATGCACCGGCCAGCGCCAGGGCAGCACCGCCACCATGTCGAAGCGCACCGACAGTTTGCCATAGTCGGGCTGCCGCGACAGCCAGAGATCGGCCGCACCCTCGATGCGGCGTTCCGAACCGCGTGCGATCGCCTCCATCGCTTCCATCAGCGTGCGGCGCGCCTTGACCTCGACGAACAGCACCAGGTCGCCGCGCCGGGCGATCAGGTCGATCTCGCCGAGTTTGGTGCGATGGCGGCGCGCGAGGATCCGGTAGCCTTTGACCATCAGCGCCAGCGCCGCCAGCCATTCGCTGCGATGGCCGCGCCGATAGGCCTGCCGGCGGTGAAGGGCCTGACGCTTAGTCGCCACCCTCGCCTCCACCGGCATCCCTGAGCTCAAGCAGCCGCCGGTAAAGCGCCTGCTTCTGGCCGCCGGTCATTTTCGCCGCTTCAGCCGCCGCCTTGGAGGCCGGCATTTCGGCGGCGAGGGACAAAAGCAGCCGGTCGATGTCTTCAGGCTGGTCGGCCCTGGCCTCGGCCGGTCCGACGCAGATGACGATCTCGCCCTTCGGCGTGTCGGCCGCCGCGTAGTGGTCGGCGAGAACCTGCAGCGTGCCGGTCCGCATCTCCTCGAAAGTCTTGGTCAGTTCGCGTCCGATCGCCGCCTTGCGGGCGCCGCCCAAGGCCTCGACCATGGCGGCAAGCGTCTCGGCCAGCCGGCGCGGCGATTCGAAGAAGATCAGCGTCGCCGGAACGGCTTTCAGCGCCTCCAGCCGCGTCAGCCGCTGCCCGGTCTTCACCGGCAAGAAGCCAGCGAACAGGAAGGCGTCGGAAGGCAGGCCGGATGCCGTCAGCGCGGCGAGTGCCGCCGACGGCCCGGGGATCGGCACGACGCGAAGGCCGTGGTCCAGCGCCTCGCCGACCAGCCGGTAGCCGGGGTCGGAGATCAGCGGCGTGCCGGCGTCCGAGATCAGCGCTACGCTCTGCCCGGCTTCGAGCGCCGCGATCAGCTTCGGTCCGGCTTCGCCGGCATTGTGCTCGTGATAGGCGGTGGTGCGGCGGCGGATGCCGTAGCGATCGAGCAGCACGCGCGAGACGCGTGTGTCCTCGCAGGCGACAATGTCGGCGGCGGCCAGCGTCTCCAGCGCGCGCAGCGTGATGTCGGCAAGATTGCCGATCGGCGTCGCCACCAGATAGAGTGCCGGCTCGAGCGGCCGCGCCGGTATCTCGGTCTGCCCGATCACATAGCTGCGTTTGTCGCCGGTCACCGGTGCCCTCTCGCGTGCATTTCGTCCTGTTTGGCACGGCGCACGCCCGGTTGCAAAACGTGACCCAGATGTAATGCGGCCGCCATGCCTTTGCCACAGTGCGGAACGAAACCAAGCCCGGCGAATTACCCTGAGTCTCGGAGGAGGACAGGATGGACAGCCTGAAGATACAGGACGTTTTCGAGCCCTATTATGCCGGGCGCAAGCGTTTTGCCGCGCGGCGCGACAAAAGCCGGCCGGTCGAAGCTCAAAACGATGCCGATAGCGCGGCCGATAGCGCGGAAGTCAGGCAGCGGCTTTTGCGCCGCCTGCTGGCTGAGCCGAGAACCAAGATCGAGACCGAAACCGACAGCACGACGGAGCACTGACCGGACGATGCCCAATCGCTTCGATATCTTCATCACCCGTCTTGAAACGAAAAGCGCCAGAGAAGGCGTTCCATCACACCCGATAGGCGACCAGCACCGCGCCCGCCGCGATAAGAGCGACGCCAAGCCAGTTCGCTCCGGAGAGGCGCTCGCCGAGAAAGACCGCGCCAAACACCGCCACAAGCACGACGCTTAGCTTGTCGATCGGCGCCACCTGCGCCGCATTGCCGAGTTTCAGGGCGCGGAAGTAGCACAGCCACGATGCGCCGGTGGCCAGGCCGGACAGGCCGAGGAAAAGCCAGGTCTTTCCGGAGATCGAGCCCAGCGGCTGGAACTGGCCGCTGGCGGCGAGAATGGCCGCGAGCACGACCAGAATAATGACCGTCCGGATGAAGGTCGCGAAGTCGGAATTGATGTTCTCGATGCCGACCTTGGCGAAGATCGCCGTCAGCGCCGCGAACGGGGGTGGCCTTGCCAGTGGCGGTCTCAACCGAGATAGCGCGAAACGCGTGCCTTCAGAAGGTCAATCAGCTCCAGATCCATGAATTCATAGTTGTCAGGTATGTCGAGGCAGATGACCCGGGCCTGCTTCAGGCTCGCCTTGAACTTCTTCTGCAGTTTGGTGCGGTGCGCCTTTTCCATGACGAAGATGATGTCGGCCCACGCCACCAGTTCATGCGTCAGCGGCGTGTCCGCATCATGGTTTGTTCCAGCCGATGCGACCTCGATATCCCGGCGCGTTGAAAACACCTGCTCCGCCGTCGGGCTCCGCAAGCGGTTCTGGCTGCAGACGAAGAGGACGTTCTTCAAGTGCATTGTTCGAGCATGATCTTATCCGAAAACCGGCACCCACTTTTGCGTTCGCCCCTTCGGTTCGGGATCATGCTCTACCGCGCCAGGTCCGCCACCACCGCGTCGAGCACGATCATGCCGGCCGGCGTAGCGCGCAGGCGGGAATTGCCGATCGGCGCCACCAGTCCTTCGCCCTGCAGCACCGACAGCCGCGCGCTCGACAGGCCACGGCCGGAGAATGCCTCGTAGCGGGACAGGTCGATGCCCTCGGCCAGCCGCAGCCCCATCAGCAGGAACTCGTCGGCCTCTTCCGAGCGCGTCAGGATCTCGCCGCCGGTAACGCCATGGCCCTTGGCTTCGACCAGATTGGCCCAGGTCTCCGGCATCCGCTCGGCGATCGTCACCACGCGGTGGCCGTGCTCGACGAAGCGGCCATGCGCGCCGGGGCCGACGCCGACATATTCGCCATAGCGCCAGTAGGTCAGGTTGTGCCGGCTTTCGGCGCCCGGCCTGGCGTGGTTGGAAATCTCGTAGGCCGGCAAGCCATGCGCCGATGTCACCTCTTGCGTCAGCGCGTACAGGTCGGCGGCGTGGTCGTTGTCCGGAATGGCGAATTTCTTCGCTGCATGCAGCGCATGGAACGGCGTGCCTTCCTCGATGGTCAGCTGGTAGAGCGACAGATGGTCGGCGGCATGGCTGATTGCCTGTTCAAGCTCCGCCTGCCACGCGTCCGGCGTTTGGCCCGGCCGCGCATAGATCAGGTCGAACGAGAGGCGGGGAAATATTTCGCGCGCGAGCCCGATGGCGTGCAGCGCCTCGTCGACATTGTGCAACCGGCCAAGGAAACGCAGATCCTTGTCGTTCAGCGCCTGCACGCCGAGCGACACCCGGTTGACACCGGCCGCGCGATAGCCGCGAAAGCGCTCCGCCTCGACCGATGATGGATTGGCTTCCAGCGTCACCTCGATGCCTTCAGGCACCGTCCAGTTCTTCGCCACCGCGTCGAGCACCGTCGCCACGGTTTCCGGCCTCATCAGCGACGGTGTGCCGCCGCCGAGAAAAATGCTGGTCACCTCGCGCGGTCCGGTGCGGGCACGCATCGTCGCGAGCTCGGCCTCGAAGGCGCGCGCGAAACGCTCCTGGTCGACCGGCTGGTGGCGGACATGGCTGTTGAAGTCGCAATAGGGGCACTTGGCCGCGCAGAACGGCCAATGGATGTAGACACCGAAGCCGGGGCTGCGGTCGAGCTGCATGGTCGTGCCGTGCCCAATCATGCCGTGCCCATCATTCCGAACCAAGCCTGGCGCGCGCAAACTTCTGGAAGGCGCGGGCGCGGTGCGACAGCGCCATCGGCTGGCCGGGCTTCCAGCCATGTTTCTCTTGCGCCGTCATCTCGCCAAAGGTCTTTTCGAAACCGTTCGGCAAAAACACCGGGTCGTAGCCGAAGCCGAGCGTGCCGCGCGGCGGCCACACCAGCGTGCCTTCGGCCTCGCCGCGAAAATATTCGGCATCGCCGTCGGGAAAAGCCAGGCAGATGACGGCGACGAAGCGGCCCTTGCGCTGTACCGGATCGACCGCGCCGACTTCCTGCAGCGCCACTTCCGTGCGCTGCATGGCCATGCCGAAATCGCGCGAACCGTCCGGGGTTTCGGCCCAGTTGGCGGTGTAGACGCCGGGCGCGCCGTCGAGCGCATCGACGCAGAGGCCCGAATCATCCGACAGCGCCGGCAGTCCGGTCGCCTTGGCGGCGGCAAAGGCCTTGATGTAGGCGTTCTCTTCGAAGGTGGTGCCGGTCTCGTCCGGTTCCGGCAGGCCATACTCCTTGGCCGACTTCGCCTCGAAGCCGAACGGCGCCATCAGGTCCGAGAATTCGCGCAGCTTGCCTTCATTGTGGCTGGCGACGACGATCTTTTGTCCCTCAAGGGAATGGAAAGCTGGTTGATGCATCAGAGGCCCCAGATCCTTGGCTCGGCGAATTCGATCGAATTGCCGGAGGGGTCGCGTATGTAGATCGACCGCCCGCCTTGCGGCCATTCGAACTCGCTTTCGATGGCGATTTTTTTCGCCGCCAGATGCTCGCGCCATTGGGCAATCTCTTCGGCGCTTGCTGTAAAGCAGAGATGGCCATCGCCGACCGTGCCGTGCGGCGGCACTTTCAGTCTCGCATCGGGCGCGGGCGGTACCTTCGTCGCCTCGGCGTTGAAGAGCAGAAGCACGCCATCGCCGCAGCGGAAGAACACATGCCTGCCCTCGACCTTGCCGAGCACCTCGAGCCCGAGCACGTCGGCGTAATATGCTTCCGCGGCAGCCAGATCGGTGACGTAGAGGGCCGATTCGAGGATGGCGGAAGGTTTCATGGAAAGCCTATACGACCGCCATCTGCTGCAGGCTGACCAGGCGTTGGATGCCCTTCTTGGCCAGGCCCATCAATGCCGCGAACTGGTCCTCGGAAAAGGGCTCGCCCTCGGCCGTGCCCTGGATCTCGACGATGCCGCCCTTGCCGGTCATGACGAAATTGGCGTCGGTGCCAGCCGAGGAATCCTCGATATAGTCGAGATCGATGACCGGCTGGCCATCATGGATGCCGCAGGAAATCGCCGCGACATGGTCCTTCAGCACCTTGGCGACGCTGGCCATCTGCCGCGCTTCCATCCAGCGCAGGCAGTCGTAAAGCGCCACCCAGCCGCCGGTGATCGAGGCGGTGCGGGTGCCGCCATCGGCCTGGATCACGTCGCAGTCGACGGTGATCTGCTGCTCGCCCAGCGCCTGCAAATCGACCACGGCGCGCAAGGAACGGCCGATCAGCCGCTGGATCTCCAGCGTGCGGCCGCCTTGCTTGCCGGCGGAAGCCTCGCGGCGCATACGATCGCCGGTGGAACGCGGCAGCATGCCGTATTCCGCCGTCACCCAGCCCTTGCCGGAATTGCGCATCCAGGCCGGCACCTTTTCCTCCAGGCTCGCCGTGCACAGGACATGCGTGTCGCCGAACTTCACCAGGCACGAGCCTTCGGCATGTTTGGAGACGCCGCGCTCGAAGGAGATGGCGCGCATTTCGTCGGCTTGGCGTTTGGAGGGGCGCATTCAGGCCTCTTTCTTCTGGTTTCCGGAATCGTGGGCGGCTTGTAGACGCATGCGGCCCATGGCGCAAAGGAAAATGGACCGGGTTGCGCGGGCACGGCCTAAGTCTATATTTGAACCGGAGGTTTTTGGCCCGAATGACCAAGGCAGTCGATCCCGCGTCGCAGTCGCCGGTGCTCCAGTCACTGGATATGCGTTCGCGCGACATTTTTCGGCGCATCGTCGATTCCTATCTGAGGGATGGCGAGCCGGTCGGTTCGCGCAGCCTGTCGCGCATCCTGCCCTCGTCGCTGTCGCCGGCCACCATCCGCAACGTGATGAGCGACCTCGAGCATCTCGGCCTGATCTATGCCCCGCATATTTCGGCCGGTCGCTTGCCGACCCAGACCGGCCTGCGCTTCTTCGTCGACGCCTTCATGGAGCTCGGCGACCTTTCCGACGAGGAGCGCCGCATCATCGAGGCGCAGGTGCGCGCCTCCGGCTCGGGCGCGACGCTGGAGCATATGCTGACCGAGGCCAGCCAGATGCTGTCGGGCATGTCGCGCGGCGCCGGCCTGGTGCTCGCCGCCAAGAACGAGGTGGCGCTCAAGCACATCGAATTCATCCAGCTCGAGCCGACCAAGGCGCTGGCCGTGCTGGTGTCGCAGAACGGCGATGTCGAGAACCGCGTCGTCGACCTGCCCGCCGGCATCACCGTCTCGCAATTGCACGAGGCCTCGAACTTCCTCAACGCCCATATCCGTGGCCGCACGCTGGCCGAGGCGCGCATCGAGATCGCCCGCATCAAGGAAGAGACCAGGGCAGCCCTCGACACGCTGTCGCAGGACCTGGTCGAGAAGGGTCTGGCGGTGTGGGCCGGCGCCGACAGCGGCCTGCCGGCGCGCCTCATCGTGCGCGGCCGCGCCAATCTCCTGGAAAACGTCACCGCCCAGGCCGACATCGAGTTGCTGCGCCATCTGTTCGAGGATCTGGAGACGCAGGACGGGCTGGTCCAGCTGCTCGACCTTGCCGAGGAAGGACCGGGCGTGCGCATCTTTATCGGCTCGGAAAACAAGCTGTTTTCGCTGTCCGGCTCGTCGCTGGTCGTCGCGCCCTACCGCGACAAGGACGCCCGCGTCGTCGGTGCACTCGGCGTCATCGGCCCGACGCGCCTGAACTACGCCCGCATAGTGCCGATGGTCGACTATACGGCGCAGCTGATATCGCGCATGCTGCGCTAGGTGAATTGGTATTCAGGTGAGGCCGGCCTGCAAACGCGGGTCGAAACCACCATGTTGGTCGCTTCGCGCCCGTCTTCGACTCCGGTGCTGACCCGAATCTCAACACACCTTGGAAGAAACAGGCAGCCGAGGAGAAAAAGAATGGCGTTGGAATCGCTTAAAGCCCAGATCAGCCTGTTGCTCGAGGAAATGGTCAACCAGCCCGAGGACCAGCACGAAGTGCAGGAGCAGCTGCGCGAGAAGCTGCAGGAAATGCGCGCCATGGGCCTGCCGCTGCCGGCCGATCTCGTTGAACTGGAAAAGCGTCTAGACGACGATTTCTACGCTGCCGGGACCTGAACCGGCGATCCTTCAAATCTTGTGTGCCGAGGCCCTGCTCGGAACAAGCAGGCGGGTCTGCCCGTTTCGCTGGTCAAGATGATCCGGAGACTACAATGATCAGATTGTTCGGTCCGGCGGTCGTTGTCGCGGCTCTCTTTGTCGCCACCACCAGCTTCGCCCAGCAGGTGGACCAGCCGGTGCTGATGGGGAAAGCCGCCTTCGGCGACTGGAAGGCCGACAGGCCGGGCGTGCGCCGACTGATCAGGCCCGTCGATATGCAGGCCCCTTACCTCACCGAATCCGTATCCAACGGCGCCGGCCTGGCCGATCGTCCCGAAGGCGCCAAGCCAATTCTGCCGCCGGGCTTTTCGGTAGAGCTGATCGCCTCCGGCATCGCCAGTCCGCGTGTCGTCCGCCTGGCGCCCAATGGCGACCTCTTCGTCGCCGACAGCAGGGCTAACCAGATACGAATCTACCGTCTCACTGAGGGCAGCGCCAAGCCCGCCGAGGAAACCACCTTCGCCAAAGGCCTCAACCGGCCCTACGGCATCGCCTTCTACCCGCCGGGCAATGACCCCCAATGGGTCTATGTCGCCAACACCGACAGTGTCGTGCGCTTTGCCTATCGCAACGGCGACCTGAAGGCTGCCGACGAGCCGGAGTCGATTGTCGCCGACATCCCCTCCAGCCACCACTGGACCCGCGACATCGTTTTCTCGCCCGACGGCAAGACGCTCTATCTGTCGGTCGGCTCCGGCTCCAATGTTGCCGAGGGTATCGGCAAGGAACCGGAGGGCGGGCTCGAGCCATGGCTGAAATCGCAGCCGCTGGGTGCGGTTTGGGGTTATGAGCAAGGCCGCGCCGATGTTCTCGCCTTCGATCCCGACGGCAAGAACCGACGCAGCTTCGCCACCGGGCTGCGCAACTGTTCCGGCATGACCGTTCAGCCAGCCACAGGCGCGCTCTGGTGCGTCGTCAACGAGCGCGACGAACTCGGCGACAATGTCCCGTTCGAATACGCGACGACGGTCAAGGACGGCGGCTTCTACGGCTGGCCCTGGTATTATATCGGCAACAACGAGGATCCGCGTCACCAGGGCGAGCGTCCCGACCTCGCCGGCAAGGTGACCGTGCCCGACGTGCTGATGCAGGCGCATTCGGCGCCGCTCAACATCGCCTTCTATGACGGCAAGAGCTTCCCGGCCGAATATCAGGGGGATGCCTTCGTCGCCCTGCACGGCTCCTGGAACCGCGACATCAGGACGGGTTACAAGGTGGTGCGGCTGAAATTCAAGGACGGCAAGCCGACCGGCGAGTATGAGGATTTCATGACCGGCTTCGTCATCGCCGACGACGCGGTCTGGGGTCGCCCGGTCGGCATTGCGGTGGCTAGAGACGGTTCGCTGATCGTCACCGAAGACGGCAACGGCACCATCTGGCGCGTCACTTACAACGACGGCCCGACCTGAGGCGTTCGCCCTCTGGTGCAATCGAATCCGGTTCACAGCCCAGGCGCTTTCGTGCGAAGAGGCGCCTTCATTCAAGGCTGGACCTATGACCCTCACCGGATTCATCGCCTACAGCGCGGCCCTCGGCATCGCCGCCGCCATTCCCGGGCCTGGCGTCACCGCGCTTGTGGCGCGTGCGCTCGGTTCCGGCTTCCGCTCGTCGCTGGCAATGTCTTTCGGCCTGATGCTCGGCGACCTCATTTACCTCACCGCCGTGGTGCTCGGCCTTGCCTTCGTCGCGCAGACCTTCGGCATGGTCTTCCTGGCGATCAAATGGCTGGGCGTTGCCTATCTCGCCTTCCTCGGCTGGTGTTTCTGGACCAGCGGCATCACCCCGGAGACTGTCGAGGCGAAAAAGGGCAAGGGCGGATTGCTGGCGAGCTTCCTTGCCGGCCTCACCGTCACGATCGGCAACCCGAAGACGATGATCTTCTATCTCGCCATCACGCCGACCATCGTCGACCTGAAGACCATAACGCTGGTCGACTACGGTATTCTCGTCGCGCTCACCGTCGTCGTGCTCCTGGTGGTGCTGGTGCCCTATCTGGCGCTCGCCGCCAAGGCGCGCTGGTTCCTCAAGTCGCCAAGGGCGCTGAAGGCGTTGAACCGCACCGCCGCCGGCTTCATGGTCGGGGCGGCCGCGGCGATTGCCGCCCGCCAGTAGACTGGTTTCGGCCAATCCATTCCGCAAATCGGCCTATCCGGAAAATGCGTTTCCGGGACAGGGCAGTTTTCAGCAAGCGCCCCACTCGGATATTTTCAAGCTGCAGCCTATCTTGCGCGACCGAAAGCCCTATTCTGTCCGCCTATGTTAGTCCGACCATGTCAATTGCCTGACTTCTGGGAGCGAAACCAATGAACAAGCCCGTCTCTTCCACGCGCGTGCCCGGCCGCGGCCGCGTCTACAATTCGATCACCGAGACGATTGGCGACACGCCGCTGGTGCGGCTCGACAAATTCGCCAAGGAGAAGGGCGTTGTCGCCAATCTCCTGGCCAAGCTCGAATTCTTCAACCCGATCGCTTCGGTCAAGGACCGCATCGGCGTCGCCATGATCGAGGCTCTGGAGGCCTCGGGCCGGATCGCCCCCGGCAGGACGACGCTGATCGAGCCGACCTCCGGCAACACCGGCATCGCGCTCGCCTTCGCCGCCGCCGCCAAGGGCTACAAGCTGATCCTGACCATGCCGGAGACCATGTCGGTAGAGCGCAGGAAAATGCTGGCGCTGCTCGGCGCCGAGCTGGTGCTGACCGAAGGTCCCAAGGGCATGAAGGGCGCCATCGCCAAGGCCGACGAGCTGGCCGCGACTCTGCCCGACGCCATCATTCCGCAGCAGTTCGAGAACCCGGCCAATCCGGAGATCCACCGCCGCACCACGGCCGAGGAAATCTGGAACGACACCCAGGGCGAGGTCGATATCTTCGTCGCCGGCATCGGCACCGGCGGCACCATCACCGGCGTCGGCCAGGTGCTGAAGCAGCGCAAGCCCTCGGTGCATGTTGTGGCGGTCGAGCCGGAAGCCTCGCCGGTACTGTCCGGTGGCCAGCCCGGCCCGCACAAGATCCAGGGCATCGGCGCCGGCTTCGCACCAAAGATCCTCGATACCTCGATCTATGACGAGATCGTCAAGGTCTCGAACGAGGATTCGGTCGCCAATGCGCGCCTCGTCGCCCGCCTCGAAGGCGTGCCGGTCGGGATTTCATCCGGCGCAGCACTTCAGGCGGCGATCGTCGTCGGCTCGCGGCCGGAGAACAAGGGCAAGAACCTTGTCGTCGTCATCCCCTCCTTCGCCGAGCGCTATCTGTCCACGATCCTGTTCGACGGGCTGGGGGCCTAGCTCCGGCCGGCGCGGGCCTTTGTCGCTGGACCGCTGAAAAAACACCTGTGGCGGTCTCGGCCGGCTTGAGCCGGCCCCTGCTTCCGGCTCAAATCGCCGCCGGCCAGATTCGGGCTGGCGGAGGGACCTCATGTACAAGCTCTATACACGCCCCGGCAGCGGCGGTTTCGTTGCGGAGGCAGCACTTGCCTTGGCCGGCGCTCCGTTCGACCGGATCGACGTGCCGAAGCAGGACCCGCCCGATCCGGTCTTCCTCGACATCAGCCCTCTGAACCAGGTTCCGGTGCTGACCTTGCCGGACGGCAGCTCGATCACCGAATCGGCGGCGATCTGCATCCTGCTCGCCGAGCGCCACCCGGAGGCGGGCCTGGCGCCGGCCGCCGGTTCGCCCGCCCGCGCCGACTTCCTGCGCTGGATGGCGTTCATGTCGGCGGCGGTCTATCCGGCGATGCTGCGGCTCTACTACGCCCATCGCTACACGGTCGACGCGGAGGGGGTGAAAGCAGTGAAGCAGGCAGCGGTCGCCGAGATGGATCGCGGCTTTGCTATCCTAGACAAGGCTCTTGCTGGCCGCGACTGGCTGGTTGGCGAGCGGCTTTCGGTGGCCGATATCTATCTCATCATGCTGGTGGCCTGGCACCCCGAGGTCGAGAAGGCTCGCGCCGCCTGGCCTGATATCGAGCGGCTGTGGGCCAGATTGCGCGATCATGAGTTGATGCGGAAGCTGAACGCTGCGCACGACATGTGGCCGGCCTGAGCAACGCGCGAAGGGCTCAGCCCTTCGTCGCGCCATCGCCCAGCCCCGCGCGCCGTTGCTGCAGGAAGCGTCGCACGGCAGGGTCACGTTCCAGGCCGATCGCCCGGTCGTAGGCCTCGGCGGCCTGGCTGGTGTTGCCGAGCCTGGCCAGCAGGCCCGCGCGCGCCGCCCAATAGGGCTGGTAGTCGGCAAGCCGCTTGTCGTCACCCAGCACGTATAGTGCTGCCAGTCCCGCCGCGGCGCCCTCGGCCTCGGCAATCGCCACGGCGCGGTTGATCGCCACCACTGGCGAGCCGGCAATCGCCAGCAGGGCGTCGTAGAGCTGGCGGATCGCCGCCCAGTCGGTGCGGCCGCTCCGCCGCCGCGCCGTATGCGCCGATTGCACGGCGGCCTCGAGCTGGTAGCGGCCGATCACCGCCTTGGCCGCGGCACGCCCGAGCAGCGCTTCCGCCTCGTCGATCAGCATGTCATCCCACAGCGCGATGTCCTGTTCGGCAAGCGGCACGAAATCGCCTTCGGGGCTGCGCCGCGCCGCGCGGCGGGCCTCGGCGAACAGCATCAGCGAAAGCAGGCCCAGCGCTTCGGGTTCCTCCGGCATCAGCGAGGCCAGCAGCCGGCCGAGCCAGATGCCTTCGGTGGCGAGGTTGCGCCGCTGCGTCTCGGTGCCGGCCGGATCGGACCAGCCTTCCGCGAAGGCCGCATAGATCGCTTCCAACACCGCGTCGAGCCGCCCGCCAAGCTCGGCCCGTTCGGGCACGCGGAAGGGAATGCCGGTCTCGCGGATGCGGCTCTTGGCGCGCACCAGGCGCTGGCTCATCGTTGCCGGCGAGACCAGAAATGCCGAGGCGATCGTCGCCGCGTCGAAGCCGAGGATGGTCTGCAGGATCAGCGGCGCCCGCACGCCGGGTTCGATCGCCGGATGGGCGCAGGCAAACATCAGCCGCAGACGCTCGTCGGGCAGCTCCTCGTCATTCATGCTCGCCTCCATTTCCTCGGCGACCAGCCTGAGATGGTCGCGGGCCGCCTCGCCGGTCAGCCGCCGCCGGATCGCGTCGACCCGGCGCCGCCGTGCCACCGCAAGCAGCCAGGCTTCCGGCCGGTCTGGCACGCCGGCCTTTGGCCAGCGCTCCAGCGCCGCCGCGAAGGCATCGGCCAGCGCGTCCTCGGCGCCGGCGACATCGCGCGTGCGAGCGGCGAGCCAGGCGACCAGCTTGCCGTAGCTCTGCCGGGCGGCCGCTTCCGCCGCCGCCCGCGCGATCTCCAGGCCATTTTCCATCACATGGTCTGTTCCCAGATCGGCCGCAGCTCGACCGTGCCGGCGCTGGCGGCGGGGCAGCGCGCCGCCCAGGCGATCGCGGCGTCGGCGTCCTCGGCCTCGATCATGTAGAAGCCGGCGAGCTGCTCCTTGGTGTCGGCATAGGGACCGTCGAGCACGTTGGTCTTGCCATTGGCCATCCGCACCGAAGTGGCGGCCTGGGTCGGCTTCAGCCGGTCGCCGGCGAGCCAGGCGCCGGACTTCTTCAGCGCATCGGTATAGGCGCCGTAGGCCGCGCTGATCTCGTAGGTCGTCTCGGTCGGCGCGGCCGCCATCGCGGCTTCGTTGACGTAGATCAAAAGCATGTATCGCATGGTCTTCTCCCGTTTTCTCGAAGGCCGCTTCGTTGCTGGCCGACCCTATGTCGCGTGGTCTTGCTCGATTTCGACAGGCGCCGCGAAAATCCTTTCGGCCTCGTCACGGCGTTTCGATCATTTCTCAGACAGGTAGTCGGTCATTTCCCAGATCGGGCGCACCTCGACCGTGCCGGTGCTGGCTGCCGGACAGCGTCCAGCCCATTTCTTGGCCGTGTCGAAGTCCATCGCTTCGATCATGTAGAAGCCGGCAAGTTGCTCCTTGGTGTCGGCATAGGGGCCATCGAGCACGTTGGTCTTGCCGTCCGCCATCCGCACCGAGGCGCCCGCCTGGGTCGGGCGCAGCCGGTCGCCGGCCAGCCATGCGCCGGATGTCTTCAACGCTTCGGTATAGGCGCCATAGGCCGCGAGGATCTGCTCGGTCCTCTCGCGCGACGCATTCGCCGTCGCGGCTTCGTCATTGTAGATCAAAAGCATGTATCGCATGGTCTTCTCCCGCTTTTTCGAACGGCCCACTCCGTTGCGGACCGACCCAATGTCGTGCGGTCTCGGCCGATTTCGACAGGTTCCGGAAAAATCTTTCGGCCTTGGTCGCATCCTGCGCAAGCGGGCGCCCACCGTGGCATCACTCAACCGTTCATCCCAGACCATGATCCCAAAAAGTGGAAGCCGGTTTTGGCAAGGCGGCTGGCGACACGATCGTGCTGGAATCGTGCGCCAGACCATGATCCCGAACCTTCGACGTCCAGGTCCGAATGGCCTCAGTGCTCGTCGCTTGCGAGCGCTTCCGTCTGGTGGCGGTGTCCGAGCGCTTCGTAGCCGACGACAGTCACGGCCGGTGCTAGCATGAGAATGATAAGGCAGACCGCCATGTCGACGCCGGCAAGCGCGGCGAAAACGGCGAGCGCGACGACCGCGGCGGTCGCGAGCAGCAGCCAGATGTGAAACGGATCGAAGCGCGGAACAAGGTAGTAGTAGAGCGCATAGATCAGCCCCAGGTAGATACCCACGGGTATGGCGGCGGTAAGCAGCGTCGCAACCGGGCCGATGTGAGCCTTGTGCTCGATGAAATAGGCCGCAACGTGGAGTCCGGCGCCGGTCGCAACGATGGCGGTCACGATCAGCATCTGCCCGTAGCCCCAGACGAATGAGCGATCGCGATGGGCGTGAAGTATCCGGGCTGAAGGCAGTATGTAATAGACCCACCACATGCCGAAGGTCAGGCCGGTGCCGGCGACGCAGACCAGAGCCGCATCCATGGTCCAGCCCTGCTCCTCGACCACGGCCGACAGCGACGCGAGCGTGCCGACGACCCCCTCGCCCAGCGCGATGATGGCGAACAGGCTGTGGCGCTCGGCGATATGATGGGCATGCCAGGGCGTGCCGCCATCCCTGCGTTCGGCGATCACCGGCCCCGCCAATTCGATCAATGCGAGGATGCAGGCGAGTATGAGGCTCACGCCGACCGAGAAATCGATGAGGATCTGCACCACCCAGCCGAGCTGGGCCACCGAGATGGCTGTGGCATAGGTCAGGCAGGCGCGACGGCGGACGGGATCCTGCCTGGCCGCGCGTAGCCACTGGAACACCATGGCGACGCGCATGATGACGTAGCCAAGCACCATGACCGAATTGTCGAGGTGCTCGCCGTGCTCGATCGAGGCGAACATGCGCGGCAGGCCGATTGCCAGCACCAGCACGCCAATCATCTGCACCATGGTGACAAGGCGGAAAATCCAGTCGTCGGTGTCGTAGGCCGAGGAGAACCACGAGAAATTGACCCAGGCCCAGCAGATGGCGAAGCTTGCGAAGCCGAAGCCCAGCAGGGCTGCCGCATAGTGGCCCTCAGCCAGTGCATGCGCGAACTGGGATGAGGCAAGGCCGAAAGCTATTACGAAAGTCAGATCGAACAGAAGTTCGAGCGGGGTCGCGACGCGATGCTCCTCATGCGGATGGCGTCCCGTCATGCGCCTGACATGATGGTGGAGCGTCTCGGAACTGACGGGCGTGGTATTCATCGCGCGCTCTTCGTTGGGCCTCGTCGACCGACACTAGAGACAAGGCAGAAAGCGTCAAGGCGCGCAGCCGGCCGCACGCTACCAAGCCCAGCGGGTCTGCAGCGCCGTGCCGTTTAAACGGTCTGGCCAGGCAATCGGCTCACTGCCGTCTCGGCCATGGCGTCAGCCAGGCTCAAGCCCCATTGCTGGCGGCAATACTCGCGGAAATCGAAGCAGGGCAAGCCAGGACAGACCTCGAACTCGATGAGATGGACGCGGTCGTCGGCCCCGATCCTGAAATCGATGGAAAACACATCGCGCAGGCCAAGCCCAACGGTCAGCCTCTCGGCGATGCGGCGGATTTTCGCGTCGGCTCCCGGCTGGCTGGCTGCGACCGGGACAAGCACCGGTTCGGCATAGCGTCCTGTCGCCTTCGCCGCCTCGCCGGTCTCGCCATAGAGCGCCAGACTGTCTTCCATGGTCTGGAAATCGCCGCCTGAATCGACAAAGGCGATGCCGAGCGCCTCGACGCCGGTTCCCGGCTTCAGGCCAAGGAAACTGGCGCGCGCATTGCGGCCGGAGACATAGGGCTGGACGACGACATCGTCGCGATAGGCGGCGAAAACACGCCGGCTAAGCTCCAGCGCGTGGCCGAGATCATGGCAGCGGGACTCCGGCCAGATGCCGATCTTGGCGCCGAGTCGGTTCGGCTTGACGAACCAGCCGGTCGCCGAGGCCGGCGGCTCGACCAGCCAGCTTCCGTCGCGCGCCAGGCCGGCCTGCGGCACCGGCAGGCCAAGCGCGGCGAGCACGGCACCGGAGCGGAACTTGTCCTGGCAGAGCGCGAACAGCGCATCGTCGGCGCCGATCGTCCCCAGGCCGTTCAGCCGCGCCAGCGCGGGGACCGCGCCGCCGCGGAAATAGGCAATGCCGTCGGTCAGCGTCCATACCAGCGTGGTGCCCGGACCGGCTCCGGCGAGCACGCCTGCCGCATCGTCGAGCGCCACCAACGCGAAGGCGAGGCCGCGTTTGTCGCAGGCGGCGGCAAGCGCATCGAATTCGCGAGCGAGATCGGTCGACTGCGCCAGATAGGACGATATCTCGGCGGCGCGCGCCGCTGCAAAGCCGTCGGCGACCAGCCGGTCAAAACAGGCCTTTTCCGGCTCGTGGACGAGGATCAGTTTCGGTTGGCGGCTCGACATCGATCAACTCCCGGCAATGCGCCCCACCTTCGCATGGCGCCTGCCATCGGCTTTCGCGAAACCGACCGCTCCGGACGGTTGCGTGACAGCGTCTTCCGATCAGGAGATTCAGGCGATCAGCACGCGCGGCTCGAAGCGGCCGTTGACGGGAACATCGATAAGGAAGGTCATGCCGGCCTGCGGGTCGAGCTTGCGCTGCTTGTCGTCCTTGCCCTTCCACGCTGAGGTCACCGCCAGCCGGTCGGCCTTCGCGCCGACAAAGGCGGGGCAAGAGGGCTGTGTCACCGGCATCGAAACCTCGCGCAGCAGCGTGCCGTCGGGCGCATAGGCCTTGACCGCCTTGCCGCCCCAGACCGCGTTCCACAGCACGCCGTCGCGGTCGACGACGGAGCCGTCGACATAGCCCTTGGCCGAGCGATGGTCGACGAAGACCTTCGGCTCGCCGGCGGGCAGACCGGTCGCCGGGTCACAGGCGACGCGCATCAGCAGCCCGGTGCCGGTGTCGGTGTAATAGGCGACCGTCCCGTCCTCTGAAAAGCAGATCGAATTCGACACGGTGATGTCGGAATACAGCCGGCGCAGCTCGCCTTTGAAGAACCAGTAGATCGAGCCTGCGCCTTTTTCTTCGCCCTTGCCCATCGTGCCGACCCAGAAGGCGCCGCAGGGATGGACGCGCGAATCGTTGGAGCGCGTGAGCGGATTGTCGGCCTCGATCGGCGTGTGCAGCGTCAACCTGCCGGTCGCGACATCGCGGATATGCAGGCCGGTTTCGGTGGCGATCAGCTGACGCTGGTCGTCGATGATGGCGATGGCGCTGGCCATCAGGCCAAGCGCATGGATCTTCTGCGCGCCGGAGGCAACGCCCTTCTCCAACAGCAGGCCATTGACGATATCGAACCAGAACAGATTGTCAGTGGTGGGGTCGTAGCTCGGGCCTTCGCCGAGCTGGCAGATGTGGTCCGAGAAAACCGAAACGCCATTGTCCATCAGGCCTCTCCCCCGAAAGCCATGTCCCATGCCACCACAGCGGCTCGGGCGCGGGTTGTCACCTCGTCGACGCGCATGCCCGGCTTGAACAGGCTGGAGCCGAGGCCGAAGACGGTGACGCCAACCGCTTTATAGCCGGCAAAATCTTTTTCCGAGACGCCGCCGACGGCACCGATCAGCGTGTCTCCCGGCAGCACCGCGCGCACGGCCGAGATGCCGCCCGCACCGAGCACGCTGGCCGGAAAGAATTTGAGAGCCGAGGCGCCGAGCCGGATGGCCTGGAAGGCTTCGGTCGGCGTGAAGACGCCAGGCATCGTCACCATGCCGTGGTGCATGGCGCGGCGCATCACATCGGCGTCGATGTTGGGGCTGACCAGCAGCCTGCCGCCGGCCCTGTGCAGGCCGTCGACATCGGCCGCTGTCAGCACCGTGCCGGCGCCGACCAGCGCGGTGGCCGGAAGCGCTCCGGCAATGCCGGCGATCGAGGAAAACGGATCCGGCGAATTGAGCGGGACCTCGATCGCCTCGATGCCCGCTTCGAAGACCGCCGTGCCGATGGCCACTGCCTCTTCGGGCTTCAACCCGCGCAGAATGGCGACCAGGCCGCGCTTGAGCTTGGGGAACGGTGCGGTCCGGGTCACGCTGTAACTCCACTTCTGGCGATCATGCCGTTTTCGCGCGCGGCCTCGATCAGGCCGGCCCGCACCGCCTCGTCGGCGTCGACAGCCCTTACGGCGAGTCCGGCAAGGCGGAGTGCTGCTCCATAGAGCGTGGCAAGCGCGCCGGAGGCGACCAGCACGATGGGTGCTGCACCCGCGCCATAGCGGCGTTTTGCCGAGGCGATCTCGCCGCCGATCAGCAGGCCGGACAGGCAGGCAGCGGCATCGTCGGGTTGCAGGTCTTGAAGCAGACCGGCGGCGCGGATCGAAAACAGTTTCGAGGTGACATCGCCGCCTTCGGCCAGCGCCCTGCGGCACCACTCCTGGAAGAACGGATTGTCCGGCACGACGGGCTTCGGCTGCTCGCCCAGCGAATGGCGCAGGATCGAGTGCCCCGCCAGCACCGAGAACAGTTCGCCGGTCGGCCAGGTGCCGAAGCCGGCAACCGCGCCGTCCTCGACCAGGACCCATTTCGAATGCGTGCCCGGCATGCAGACAAGATGGCGACCCTTTGCCGGCAAACCGGAACCGGCAAGCTGGGTCTCCTCGCCGCGCATGACGTCGGGCGCGTCAGTGAGACGCTGGGCGAGGCCAGGCACGATACGGATATCCCGCTGCTGGTCGGGAATACTGATAGCGCCGGCAAGGATGGCGCCGATCGGCGCCGGCACGGTGACATAGGGCGCCTCGAGCCAACCCTGGCGGGAGCCGGCCATGCCGCAGACGATGACCGGCAGCGCCGCCGGTGCGCCGAGAGCCGCCAGATGGCCTTCTAGGATGGTGGAAAAGCCTTTCTGCTGCGCAGTGATCAGCCCGTCGTCGCCGCGACGCTCGGCGAGGACCTTGCCTGTATCATCGATCAGCCAGACCCGCATGCGGGTCGTGCCCCAGTCGACGGCAGCGACCGCGGGTAGCGCGCTCACAGGAAACCTCCATCGACGATCAGCATCTGGGCGGTCAGCATGCGCGAGGCGTCGGACGCCAGGAACAGCACCGTGCCGACGATGTCGTCGGGCTGCATGACCTCCTTGATGCACTGCTTGGCGACATGGGCGGCGAGCCCCTGCTCGGTGACCCAGAGCTCCTTCTGCCGTTCGGTGATCACCCAGCCGGGCGCCAGCGCGTTGACGCGGATGCGGTCGGCGCCGAGCTTGCCGGCGAGCCCCTTGGTGAGGCCGAGGATACCGGCCTTGGCGGCCGTATAGGCCGGCATGTCCGGGTGGTTGATCAGATAGGAGGTCGAGGTGAAATTGATGATCGAGCCGCCGCCGGCTCGCTTCATGCCCGGCGCCACCGCTTGCGCGGTGAAGAAATGCGGGCGCAGATTGACCGCGTGGTTGTTGTCCCAGAACTCGACGGTCACGTCCTCGACGGCGTGGCGATCGTCGAGCGCGGCGTTGTTGATCAGCACGGTGACATCGCCATGCGCCGCGGCCGCTTTGGCGGCTGAGGCCCGCAGCGCCTCGACGTCACGCAGGTCGGTCTTGAGATAAAGCGGCCGGCGGCCAAGCTCGTTTTCGATGCGATCGGCAAGTGCCGTGCTCGGGCCATCGGCGATGTCGATGAAGGCGACCTTCGCGCCCTGCCGGGAGAAGCCTTCGGTCAGCGCGGCACCGATGCCGGAGCCGCCGCCGGTGATCAGCACCGAGGCGTCTTCAAGGTCGGCGAAACGCGCCGATGGCATCATGTTTTTTCTCTCCGCTATGGACGGCGCGCATCCTAGCCAGCGCTCTCCTGCGGGCAAGGGCGAAAAAGCAGATTCCAGCGCTTATGTCTGACAAAATGGAGGGAGTGCCCTCACCGGGGCCGCCGGATAGGCGAAGCGTCGGCGGCAAACGTCCTCAGATCGCCTTGGCGCGCAAGGCACCGCGATAGGAATCGCGCAGATAGCCGAGCGTGGCGTCGGCATCGACCGGCCTGCCGAACAGATAGCCCTGCCCACCGGCACAGCCGAACTGGACGAGGCGGTCGGCCTGCGCCTCTTCCTCGATGCCTTCGGCGACCACGTCCATGCCGAGCCCCTCGCACATGGCGAGAATGGCGCGGATGATGTGTTCCGACGGCCGGTCGTCGAGGATGGAGGAGACGAAGGCGCGGTCGATCTTGAGCTTGTCGAAATGGAACTCGCGCAGGCGTCCGAGCGAGGACTGGCCGGTGCCGAAATCGTCGAGCGAAACGCGGATGCCGACGCGGCGCAGATCCTCGACGATCTTCTCAGCCGAGGCCGGATCGTTCATCAGGCCGGTTTCGGTGATCTCGATCTCCAGTCGGCGCGGATCGAACCCGGTGCGGTCGAGGATTGCCAATATGTGCAGGCCGGTGTTCTGGTCGACAAGCTGCGACGGCGACAGGTTGAAGGACAGGAACAGATCGCTCGGCCAGCTGCGGGCGGCCTCGGTGGCCTTGCGCAGCACCAGCTGCGACAGCGGGCCGATGATGCCGCGTTCCTCGGCGATCGGGATGAAGACGCTCGGCGGCACCATGCCGAGGTCGCGATCGGTCCAGCGCGCCAGTGTCTCGAAGCCGATGGTGCGGCGAGTGGTGAGATCGACGATGGGCTGGAAATGCGGCTCCACCTCGCCGGCTGAAACGGCACGGCGCAGCGCCTGCTCGATACGGGTGACGCGCTTGGCGGCTTCCTCCATCTCGCGGGTGTAGACGACAACCCGGCCACGGCCCGAGCGCTTGGCATGGTAGAGCGCGGTTTCGGCCTTGTTGACGAGGATCTCGGTGGTCTCGTCGCCGGAGTAGAACAGCGAGCAGCCGACCGAGGCCGAAAGCCTCGCCGTGCGTTCGCCGACATCATAGGGCGCCGAAAGGATCTCGATCAGCATGCGCGACTTTTCCGCCGCCGCCTCCTCGCTGAACACCATCGGATAGAGATAGGCGAACTCGTCGGCGCCGATGCGGCAAACCGTGGAGTAGCAGTCCATCGACGCGCGCAGCCGCATTGCCACCTGGATCAGGATGTCGTCGCCGGCCTTGTGGCCGAACAAATCGTTGATCGGCTTGAAGCCGTCGAGGTCGAGGATGCCCACGGTGAAAGGCGCCGGATCCTCGGACCGATCGCTGATCAGGCGGTCGACCTTGTCGAAGAAGCGGCGATGATTGCCAAGCCCGGTCAACGCATCCGTGAAGGCCAGATCGGTGTTTTCCTTGGCTGCCTGCCCGGTGCCAAACGTCGTTTGCATCGGTGTTCCTGTTTGCACCTCTGAATTCAGGCGCAGACTGGCAGCAAACCGTTTAGGAAACGTATCGCGAAATCGATTTTTCGCCGGCTGAAAAAGGTCGATCGTATGAATTGTCCGACTTTTCAGGGGCGGATGCCCTCAGGCGCCTTGCCGGACACGATAGAGTTCGATCGGGGCTCCCTTGGTCTCCGCCACAAGCTCGAGCCAATCCGGCACGCTGCCGTGCATCAGCCCGGCGAGAAAGCCTTGCGGCGCCTTCTCGGTCAGAAGCTCGCTTTCGGTGCTGCCGCGGCAAAGCGCGACCAGGCCGACGCGATGATCCGCAACGATCTTGCGCGCATTGTCGGCAGGCCCCAGGAAGGCATCGAGCGCCAAGAGGTTGCCGGCGATGTTGCGATGATAGGGCCCGGCGAACACGCGATGTCCCGAATAGGCCAGGATCGGCGCGCCGAGATTGGAGATCGCCAGCACAGTGGTATCAGGCATGTGGCCGAGCGGCGCAAAGGTCGCCATGCGGTAGCACAGCTTGTCGGTCTCGCTGTCGTCCGCCACAGTGTTCTTGGATTCGAGCGCCACCGAGGTTGCCGCCGCGGCACCGGTCCAGACGGCGTTCACCGAGATCAGCCAGGCTGCGGCCATGCGCAGCACAACGCCGCGTGACGGGCTGACCTCGGCACGCTGGCGCCATTTGGCGATCCAGGCCGAGAGCGGGATGACGGCGAAGGCGATCGAGAATGTCGAGCCACGCACCTGCCAGGCGCTGACGACGAAAGCAACGACCAGCAGCGCGGCCACGAGGCTTTCCTGCCGCCGCCAGTTGCCGCGGCTAAAGCTGATCGCCATCAGCACGATGGCCACCAGCGGCGTGGCGTAGCGGGCCGCGACGCGGGCCGGCGCATGGGCGAGAAGCGTGAACAGCGACTGGGCCTCGTCGATGTGATCGAGCCACAATTCCTTGAGGCGCGGATCGAGATTGGCATAGGGAGCCGCCAGGCATTGCGGGAACAGCGACACGACGACCGCGGCGATGACGGCAGCAAGCAGGGCGAGCGACACGAGACGCCGTTGCCAGCTGCGACCGGCGGCATCGATCGAGGCGATGACTGCCAGGCCGGTTCCGGCAAGTGCCGCCACGACGAACTGCACGGTCGAGAAGGCATCGCATTGCGCCTGGCCCCATGCCGAGAAAGGGATGGTGGCAATGAAGACCAAGGCCGAGACACCGGCAAAACCGAGGCCGAAATCCCGGGCGATCCGGCTCTCGCCCGACCTGTCGACGGCAAAAAGCAATGCAACCGAGACGCCGATAGTGGCGACATAAGGGACGGTTTCCATGCCGACGGCGAGCGTCAGCGCGGCGCAAAGTCCGGAAAAAAGCGCCGCCATCCGCCGCACCGGCGCCTCCAGCAGCAGGCAGAGGCTTGCCATGGTCAGCATCAGCTGGACGTTGTGATGATCGAGCGCCCCCGTCGAATAGATGCCGATGAAATGATACGCCGCCGCGCCGACGACGACGGACGGCAAAACAGCACTCTCGCCGGCGACATTGCGTGCCGCGCGAGTGGTGAAGAACACGGTCAGAAAGAACAGCAGCGACGGCCAGGCAATCTGCGCGACATCCTCGGCAAGAGCGGTGCTGCCGGTCAAAGCCTGCACGGCAAGGATTATGGCGGCGATTGGCGTGTCGACCAGCCGCGACCAATGCATGACGAAGCCGCCTTCCAGCCCCATCCGGTACTGGTGCAGGTCGAACCAGCCCTGGCCGCCCAGCAGGTCGCGGACCTCGACCAGGCGCAGCAGATTGTCATTGTCGCCGCCGGCATCGGTCAGTTCGCGAAAGCCGGTGCCGGCATTGACGGCCAGCGCCACCAGCATGGCAAGCAGCGCCAGCATCAAATCGGACTTCCAGGAGGAAGCGCCGGCCTTGCCTGAGCTCATCGTTATGACCTTTGTCGGAAGGAATGCGGCTTAAACCTAGCCTTAACGGCTTCAATAAATAGTAAAGCCGCCTGAGCGAGGCCGGCGTTTTGCGCGCGGCCGGGGCCTCAGATGGCATCCGGAGACGAAAATGCCGCATGAAGTCCGCCACGAGCCCGATATTGCCGTGCTCCTGCCTTGCTACAATGAGGAGCCGACGATCGCCGAGGTGGTGCGGCGGTTTCGCGAGGCGCTGCCTTCGGCCGCGATCTATGTCTACGACAACAATTCGCGCGATCTGACGGCGCTGCGAGCCCGCGCGGCCGGCGCCACCGTCATCCGCGAGCCGCGCCAGGGCAAGGGCAATGTCGTGCGGCGCATGTTCGCCGACATCGAGGCCGACATCTATCTGATGGCCGACGGCGACGGCACCTACGCGCCGGAGGACGCGCCGCAGCTGATCAACACGCTCTTGACCGAGCGCTGCGACATGGTGGTGGGCACCAGGCGCGGCGTCACCGACGACGCCGGCCGCTCCGGCCATGCCTTTGGCAACCGCATCTTCAACAGCCTCTACAAGCGGTTGTTCGGTTCGGATTTCACCGACATCTTCTCCGGCTACCGCGTCTTCACCCGGCGTTTCGTCAAGAGCTTCCCTGCCGTGTCCGGCGGCTTCGAGATCGAGACCGAAATGTCGGTGCATGCCTCGCAGCTCAAGCTGCCGGTCAGCGAGATCGCGCTTGATTATGGCCGCCGGCCGGAGGGCTCGTCGTCGAAACTGTCGACCTATCGCGACGGCGCCAGGATCCTGTGGATGTTCGCCATGCTGATGAAGGAGACGCAGCCGCTGCGCTTCTTCGGCGCCTTTGCCGTGTTCTTCCTGGGCGCGAGCCTGTTTCTGATGACGCCGGTGCTGATCGAATTCGCCGAAACCGGCCTGGTGCCGCGCATGCCGACCTGGGTGCTGTCCGTCGGACTGCTGCTTCTGTCGATGCTTTCGGTTGTGACCGGGCTGATCCTCGATTCGGTATCGCGCGGCCGCGCCGAACAAAAGCGCATCTTCTATCTGTCGATGCCGTCCGGCCGCGTCGAACGGCGTGAACGGGTCGCTGAGCAGACTGCCCTGAAACCCTCACCGGGCAAGACTCCCCGGGCGGCGTAGAAGCGTGAGCCGTCTCTTCCGCTTCATTCTGGCCGGCGGCGTCGGTTTCGTCGCCGACGCGGCGGCATTATGGCTGCTGCTGGCCGTTACGCCGCTTGGGCCGCTTGTCGCCCGCGTTCTTTCGATCGGCTTTGCGCTGATCATCACCTGGCAGTTCAACCGCCATTTGACCTTCTCGCCGTCGAGCCGCGGCATCGCGACAGAGGGCGCGCGCTATGGCGGCGTCGGCATCGCCACCAGCATCATCAACTATGTCGTCTATTGCGCGATCCTGTTTGCCCTGCCGGCGATGCCACCGCTGGCGGCGCTCTCTATCGCCTCGCTGGTCGCCATGGCGCTTTCCTTCCTCGGCTATTCCCGCCTGGTCTTCGACCGATAGGCTCTGGCTGATTGGCAGAAGCCGCCGAGTTCCTTATATCGGCGACAAGGATCGCGCCGGAGACCCAAGATGCCCTTGAAAATCGCCGTCCAGATGGACCATGTCTCGACGGTGTCAATCGCCGGCGACACGTCGTTTGCGCTGTCGCTGGAGGCGCAGCGGCGCGGCCACCAGCTGTTCCACTACACGCCCGACCGGCTGTCGATGCGCGACGGCAAGGTGTTTGCCCGCGTCGAGGAAATGCAGCTCCGCGACGAAAAGGGCAACCACTATTCGCTGGGCGAGAAGGTGCGCACCGACCTGTCGGAGATGGACGTCATCCTGCTGCGCCAGGATCCGCCCTTCGACATGAATTACATCACCACCACGCACATCCTCGAGCGCATCCACCCGAAGACGCTGGTCGTCAACGACCCGGCCTGGGTGCGCAACAGCCCGGAAAAGATCTTCGTCACCGAATTCCCGGACCTGATGCCGGAAACGCTGATCACCAAGGATCCCATGGAGGTTGCCGCCTTCCGCAAGGAGTTCGGCGACATCATCGTCAAGCCGCTCTACGGCAATGGCGGTGCCGGCATCTTCCATTTGCACGAGGCCGACCGCAACCTCGCCTCGCTGCTCGAGATGTTCGGCCAGATGTTCCGCGAGCCCTATATCGTGCAGCGCTATTTGAAGGACGTGCGCAAGGGCGACAAGCGCATCATCCTGATCGACGGCGAACCGGTGGGCGCCATCAACCGCGTGCCGGCCGAGCACGATTCGCGTTCCAACATGCATGTCGGCGGCCGCGCCGAGAAGACCGAGCTGACCGAGCGCGAGCGCGAGATCTGCGCCCGCATCGGCCCGTCGCTGAAGGAGCGCGGCTTCATCCTCGTCGGCATCGACGTCATCGGCGATTACATGACCGAGATCAACGTGACCTCGCCGACCGGCGTGCGCGAGGTGCAGCGCTTCGGCGGCGCGGATATTGCCGGCCTGTTCTGGGATTGCGTCGAGGACAAGAGGCGATAGTTCCACGTAACTGCGCCTCGGCGATCCGCTAACTCCTTGTTTTTACGCAAGTCCTGACGGAAATCCGCTACTCTAGACCACGAAGAAGTCGTCCGCGGTGAGCGAGATGCCTGGGCGCACGGTGGCGAACTGGACGGCCGCCGCTCCGCCCACCCCGTCCACATCGAACAGCAGAGCGCCTGTCGCGTTGTCGTAAAGGATGTGGTCGCTGGCATCGGTGGCTTTGTCGCCGAGCGCGAAGACCGCGGCGAAAAGCGGGCCGGCAGACAGGCCGACGAATACGGAACTGTCCAGCCGGAACATATCGTCGAGCGGATTGAAGTCGTCGATAGTGTCGTGGTTCGCCGGCCCAAGCGCGTCGAACACGAAGACATCCCTGCCCGCATCGCCGGCCAGCCGGTCGCGGCCGGCACCGCCATTGAGGATGTCGTCGCCAGCGCCGCCCCGCAGGTCGTCGGTGCCGGCGCCGCCGTCGAGGGCATCGTCGCCCGTGTCGCCGCGGATGCCGTCCGTACCGGCACCGCCGCTCATCTCGTCATTGCCGGCACCCCCCTTCAGCCAGTCGCTGCCCGCACCGCCGATGATCGTGTCGGTGCCTTCGCCGCCGAACAGCTGGTCGTGGCCTGCGCCGCCGTCGAGCGTATCGTTGAACGGGGTGCCGCTGACGCGGTCGTCGCCGCCCAGTGCGGCGACGAGCACGGCATGATCGTAGCTTCCATAGCTCCCGATGTTCGTGGCGTCGGTCAGTGTGATGGATTCGGCCGGGGGTGTGACCGTGATCGCAATCGTCGCCACATTGCTGTTGCCCTGGCCATCGGTGGCGTAAACCGTAAAGCTGTCGGTGCCGACGAAGCCGGCCTCGGGCGTGTAGTCGAACAGATTGTCGCTCAGAAAGCCCGCATGATAATGCAGGCTGGTGCCGACGTGACCTTGGTGAAACGGATAGTAATTGCCGTCGAAATGCGTGCTCGGCTCAAGGGTGCCGTGGTCTGGCCCGTCCAGGACGACAAAGTTCAGGAGATCGTAGTCGGCATCCGCCGCGCTGAACTTGATGTCGTCGAGAAATTGCCCCTGCGAAACCGACACATTCAGATCGGCCACCGTGGGCGCGTGGTTGACGAAGGTGTCGGGCTGAACCGCGCCGCCTTCCAGGATGATCTGATGCTGGCCGTACTGTGTGTTTTCGCCACCGAAATATTCGTTCGCACTGATCCATGTCACCGTGATGGTGTCGGGGCTGTCGGCGTTGACCGAGACGATCCGGGCCGACAGGTAGGCCGCCTGGTCGGACAGGGTGCGGATGAAATTGCCTTCATTGTCGAACACCTGCGTTTCCACCGTCGTCCAGGTCTCGGTCCTGCCCTCGTGGGTGAAGCTGGTGATGGTGAAGAAGCCGTCGAAGACATCGACTGAAGCCAGGTCGATCCCGCCGAATGGGAAATCCGCCTTTGCCCCTATCGGTCCGATCACGTCGCCGTCGGTTTCCGTGATGCTGAAAAGCACCGCGTCAGGGCTCGGATTGGGATTCTCGGGTTCTTCCCATACGGTGAGCTCACTGCCATTGCTTAAGGTCGGCATCCTGTCGTCCTCGCTTTTGCGCCTGGCGCGCTGCGGATGTCCCCCGACGTCCAACCATAACATCGTATGCGAGTCGGATCGGTGACAAACCCAACCGCCTTTCCATGTTGGTTAATTCTGTCTCGGGCGGAGGCAGTCCGATGGCGTTCTGCGCGTTGCGTCGACATTTCGTCGGAAGACGGCAGCGACTGTATGTTCCCGTAATGTTCTTGATTAACTCAGAAATCTGTGCTTGTCTTGCCTGGTCTCGCTCACGGCCTGATTGCACCGGCTTCGAGCGAGCCAGGTCCGGGGGTGTTGAAAATATGGTGGCGCGGGTTCGCACGGTTGCTTTCCAGGGCATCGAGGCCGTGCCGGTCGATGTCCAGGTGATGATCGCGCCGGGCAAGGTCAACATGCATATTGTTGGCCTGGCCGACAAGGCGGTGGCCGAAAGCCGCGAACGGGTGCAGGCGGCACTCCATGCCTCCGGCCTGTCGATGCCGTCGAAGAAGGTGACGGTCAATCTGGCGCCTGCCGACCTGCCCAAGGAAGGCAGCCATTACGACCTCCCCATCGCACTCGGCCTGATGGCCGCACTTGGCGCCATTCCGGGCGACATGCTGGCCGGCTATGTCGTGCTCGGCGAATTGTCGCTCGACGGCACCATTGCCGCTGTGGCCGGCGCGCTGCCGGCGGCGATCGGCGCCAATGCCGAAGGCAAAGGCCTGATCTGCCCCCACGCCTGCGGGCCGGAAGCGGCCTGGGCCGGCAAGGATTTCGACATATTGGCACCGCGCAGCCTGATTGCGATCGCCAATCATTTTCGCGGCACGCAAGTGCTGTCGCGGCCGGAAGCCGGCATCCACGTTTCGGCGCGCGACCTGCCCGACCTCGCCGACATCAAGGGCCAGGAGAGCGCCAAGCGGGCGCTGGAGGTGGCGGCCGCCGGCGGACACAACCTCTTGATGGTCGGACCGCCAGGTTCGGGCAAATCGATGCTGGCGCAAAGGCTGCCGTCGATCCTGCCGCCGCTGGCGCCGAAGGAACTTCTGGAAGTCTCGATGATCGCCTCGGTGGCCGGCGAGCTCGGCGAAGGCAAGCTGACCGACCGGCGGCCGTTCCGCGCCCCGCACCATTCGGCCTCGATGGCGGCGATGGTTGGCGGCGGCTTGCGGGCGCGGCCGGGTGAGGTTTCGCTTGCCCATCACGGCGTGCTGTTCCTCGACGAGTTTCCCGAATTCACGCCGCAGACTCTCGACGCACTGCGCCAGCCGCTGGAGACCGGCGACTGCATGATCGCGCGCGCCAACCATCGCGTCACCTATCCGGCGCGCATCCAGCTGGTCGCGGCGATGAACCCGTGCCGCTGCGGCATGGCCGGCGAGCCCGGCTATCGCTGCCTGCGCGGCGAGCGCTGCCGCACCGACTACCAGGCGCGCATTTCCGGCCCGTTGCTCGACCGCATCGATCTCCGCATCGAAGTCCCGGCGGTTTCGGCCAGCGATCTGATCCGGCCCGACAAGGCGGAGAACAGTGCGGCCGTGGCACTGCGCGTGGCGCGCGCCCGCACCATCCAGCGCGAGCGTTTCGAGCGGCTAGGCGTCACCAGCGCCACCACGAACGCGCATTGCTCGCCCTCGATCATCGAGGAGATCGCCGTGCCGGATGCTGCCGGCCTGACGCTGCTGAAGGACGCCAGCGAAAAGCTCGGCTTTTCCGCGCGTGCGTACCACCGGGTGCTGAAAGTGGCGCGGACACTGGCCGACCTCGACGCCAGCGAAACGGTCGGCCGCATCCATCTGGCCGAGGCGATTTCCTACCGCATGATGTCGGAGCGGATGGCGCAGGCGGCTTAGCTTTTGACATTGCCTCGTGCGCTGCGCCGATAGGCTTGGCGTCAGGTCGGGTCTGCGGCGCATGCAAATCTCCTCGGGAGACAGGCAGCGGCGGATTCGGCTGATGTTTCAGGACAAGGGTTGATTGGAAAGCTGTCCGTCCTGTCACGTCCGCAACGAAACCTCGGAGATCCTATCTGACGGTCAGATATATCGTCGTGTATCTTGTGTTGCCGGCCGGATCAATCGCTGAGAAAACCGCTTTGTCTTTGCCCTGATATCCAGCCGTGGATTGATAATATCCCTTGATCCCCCTTGAAACCTTGCGGGGGCATTTCGATTGCGGCAGCAACTTGCTGTAGGTGTTTTCAACCGCCCCCTCGGAAAGCACCAGGGTACCGTGCTCCGGGTAAGAGCTTACCTTTGCCTTCAGGTGTGAAATAGTGCAATCCTGATATATCTCGTCATTTTTGTATATATAAGTATTTATCCCTGATTTTACATTTTTATAATACATACCGTAAAACGTGTGACCCGCTTGGGCAGGCGTGTAAAAACACGCTGCCAGTATCAAGATGACAATACGACGATGCATGTTTCCAGACGCAAGGAACCTTCCCATTTGTCGCTCCCTCAAGCCAAATATTGGCTCGCAGAACTATCACGGACTTCCCTTGTGTCATACTGCTTTTACATGCAATCCGACCGACGAGGCCAGGATCCTGATCAAAACCCCGTGAAATAGGCCAAGCACATCCACAACGGAGCCTGTATTGATTGGCATCCTCGAAGTGGCGCGTCCGAAAAGCGCGGCCGTTTCCGCGTTCTCAACTTTCTTGCGCGCGCGCCTTCAACTCCAGCCGCCGCCTGTGCAGCACCGGCTCGGTGTAACCGTTGGGCTGGACGCTGCCCTTGAAGACCAGGTCGCAGGCGGCCTGGAAGGCGATGGAGCTGTCGAAGTCGGGCGCCATCGGCTGATAGAGCGGGTCGCCGACATTCTGGCGGTCGACGATGGCCGCCATGCGCTGCAAGGCATCCATGACCTGGATCTTCGAGCAGACATCGTGGCGCAGCCAGTTGGCGATGTGCTGCGAGGAAATGCGCAGCGTGGCGCGATCCTCCATCAGCCCGACATCGTTGATATCTGGCACTTTTGAGCAGCCGACGCCCTGGTCGACCCAGCGCACGACATAGCCCAGAATGCCCTGCGCGTTGTTGTCGAGTTCGCGCTGGACCTCGTCCGGCGTCCAGTTGGGTCGCACCGCCACCGGCACCGACAATATATCGTCGAGCTTGGCCTTGGGCCGGCTCTTCAGCGCCGCCTGCACTTCATGCACATCGACCTTGTGGTAGTGAGTGGCGTGCAGCGTCGCAGCCGTCGGTGACGGCACCCAGGCGGTGTTGGCGCCGGCCTTCGGGTGGGCGATCTTCTCGACCAGCATCGCCGCCATCAGGTCGGGCATCGCCCACATGCCCTTGCCGATCTGGGCGTGGCCGGCCAGGCCGCATTCGAGCCCGGTGTCGACATTCCAGGCCTCGTAGGCGGAAATCCAGGCGGCCTGCTTCATGTCGCCCTTGCGGATCATCGGGCCGGCTTCCATCGAGGTGTGGATCTCGTCGCCGGTGCGGTCGAGGAAACCGGTGTTGATGAACACCACGCGCTCTCTTGCCGAGCGGATCGCCTCCTTGAGGTTGACGGTTGTGCGCCGCTCCTCGTCCATGATGCCCATCTTGATGGTGTTTTTGGCCATGCCGAGCAGCGCTTCGACGCGATCGAAAATCTCGACGGCGAAGGCGACCTCCTCCGGCCCGTGCATCTTCGGCTTCACCACATACATCGAGCCGGCGCGGGAATTCATCCGCCGTCCGCCCGGCCCGACATCGTGCAGCGCGATCAGCGCCGTCATCGCCGCGTCCATGATGCCTTCCGGCACCTCGTTGCCGTCGCGGTCCGATATCGCCGGGTTGGTCATCAGGTGGCCGACATTGCGCACCAGCATCAGCGAACGGCCGGGCAGCGCAAGCTGGCCGCCGGACGGCGCAGTGTAGCCGCGATCGGGATTGAGCTTGCGGACAAACGTCTTGCCGCCCTTGCTGATCTCTTCGGCCAAATCGCCCTTCATCAGGCCGAGCCAGTTGCGGTAGACGATGACCTTGTCCTCGGCGTCCACCGCCGCGACCGAATCCTCGCAATCCTGGATGGTGGTCAGCGCCGATTCCAGGATGATGTCGGCGATCCCCGCCGGGTCGGTGCGGCCGATCTGGTTGGCGCGGTCGATGGTGATCTCGATATGCAGGCCATTCTTGACCAGCAGCACGGCCTCGGGCGTGGCGGCATCGCCGCGATAGCCGGCAAACTGTTTCGGATCGGCCAGCGTGGTGCCGCCGGCGCCGGCGCTGAGCTTCAGCGCGCCATTCGCCACCGACAGGCCGTTGACCCCGGCCCATTTGCCCGAGGTAAGCGGCACCGACTGGTCGAGGAAGTCCTTGGCCCAGGCAACCACCTTGGCGCCGCGCACGGGGTTGAACCCCTTGCCTTTTTCCGCGCCGCCCGTTTCAGGGATGGCATCGGTGCCGTAGAGCGCGTCATAGAGCGAACCCCAGCGGGCATTGGCGGCGTTCAGCGCATAGCGCGCATTCATCACCGGCACCACCAGCTGCGGCCCGGCGACGACCGCGATCTCCGGATCGACATTTTCGGTGGAGACGCTGAAGGCCGGGCCCTCAGGGACGAGATAGCCGATCTCCTTCAGGAAAGTCTTGTAGGCCTCCATGTCGAGCGGCGCGCCATTGTCGCGGTACCAGCCGTCGAGTTGCTCCTGCATGGCGTCGCGTTTTGCCAGCAGCGCCCGGTTCCTAGGTGCGAGATCATGGATGATTGCGGAAAAACCGTTCCAGAACGCATCGGCGGCGATGCCGGTGCCGGGCAGCGCTTCGTTCACGACGAAGTCATGCAGCTCGCGGGCAGTCCGCAATCCAGCGATCTCAACGCGATCGGTCATCAGGGCGTCTCCAGATGAAAGGCTAGGCCGGGCCTTTGGCATGTCGGGGGTGAAGGGTCAATTCGGCTTAGGGTGAAGGTGGGCAAATCGCGTCCATTTCGGATGCCCGAGCGCCGGCGCTGGTTGGCGTGGCTCCCCCTTCTCCCCTTGTGGGAGAAGGTGGCCTCGCGAAGCGAGGTCGGATGAGGGGTGCTCCAGCTTGGCACCGACGCTGATCCTTCGCGCACCCCTCATCCGTCTCGGCGCTGCGCGCCGATCCACCTTCTCCCACAAGGGGAGAAGGAAAAGGGCGCCCTCAAACCGCAATCCTTGGCCGTCCCGACGCCACCGCCACCACATGCGCTTCGATGAACATGCGCTGGCTTTCGACGGTGGAGACGCTGAATTCGGTGGCGACTTCGATCTCGGCGCTGTCGGTGCCGGCGTCTTTCGCCCGTTTGGCGGCGATGGCCCGCACATCGGCCTCGGCTGCCGCCACAGCGGAAGCCTCGTCGGTGAAATCGCGCACGCTTTCACCCGATGCGAGGCGGAACAGGCCCTCCACGGGCTGGCTGACGCGGGCCTCGGCCGAGACGCGGACCTGGCCGACGACGGCGCCGAGCGCGTTGGCGACGTCGGTATCGTCGGGCACCACGCAGCCATTGCCGACCAGCGGCGGCAGCCCGGCATAGTGCAGCGGCGCCGAGGCGCCGAGGCCGATGACCGGACGGTCGAGCGCGACGCTGAGGCGGGCGATGCCGGGATGGGAATCGACGGCGCGCTGCACCAGCGCGTGCGCCACGGTGGCGGCGCCATCCAGCCCATCCTCGGCGAAGGCGGTTTCGAGGATGTATTCGGCCGACCAGCGGGTCAGCGTCAGCAGCACGCGCTCGGAAATCGCCTCCGGCGTGGCGGCGATCGCCTGTCCCCTGCCGTCGCGCTTGCGGGCGAACAGCTCGGCGCCGAGACGGGCCGGGGCGGCGTGCCAATTGGCCTGCTTGCCCAGCACATGGGCGGCATCCGACGGGGTGAAGCCCGAAATATGCACCAGCCCGCGCGACACCAGCCGGTTCAGCGTGGCGTTCTGGGCGTTGGAGGTGAGCAGCCTGTCGAGCGGCAGCGGGGTGGCGCCAATCAATTCGTAGAGCTTGGCCTCGGCGCCGGTCAGGCCTGCCGCCAGCCGCTCCGGCACACCGGTGCGCACCGCGAAGCGGCCATCCATGCGGCCGGGGTTGGGCGCGCGCAGCTGGCGTTCCAGTTCGACGGTCACCGCCTCGCCATGCACCATGCCGGCCAGCGCCAGCGGCACCAGGCGGCGCGGCCCGAGCAGGATCTTTGGGTTGAGCGCGCCGTCCTCCAGCGCCACTTCGGAATCGCCGCCGAGGCCGAAGGTGCGCATGGCCACCGCCTCGACCATGGTGCGGAAGCCGCCCACGGTGGCGCCTTCCGGGTCGAGCCGGGGGCGGCCGCCGTCGAGCACGGCGACGTCGGTGGTGGTGCCGCCAATGTCGGAGACGACGGCGTCGTCGAGCCCGGTCATGTGGCGGGCGCCGACCAGGCTGGCGGCCGGGCCCGACAATATGGTCTCGATCGGCCGCTGGCGGGCGAAAGCCGCCGACACCAAGGCGCCGTCGCCGCGCACCACCATCAGGGGTGCCGCGATCTTGCGCGCTTCCAAAAAGCCTTCGGTCGCCGCCACCAGCCGGTCGATCATCGAGATCAGCCTGGCGTTGAGCAGCGTCGTCAGCGCCCGGCGCGGGCCGCCGAGTTTTGCCGACAGTTCGTGGCTGGCGGTGACCGGCAGGCCGGTCTTCTCGCGGATCAGCTCGCGGGCGGCGATCTCATGCGCCGGGTTGCGGGTGGCGAAGTAGGCGCAGACGGCAAAGCCCGACACCGAGCCGCCGAGCTCGGGGAGCGCGGCTTCCAGCCCGGACAAATCGAGCTTGGCCGCATTGCCGTGGACATCGTGGCCGCCGGGGCAGAACACCACGGGGTCGGTGCCCAAAGCCGTCTTCAGCCCGTCGCGGGCAAGGTCGGTCTCGGAAAAGCCGATCATGACCAGCGCCACGCGGCCGCCCTGGCCCTCGACCAGCGCGTTGGTGGCCAATGTAGTCGACATCGACACCAGCTTTATCGCCGTGGGATCGGTGCGGGATTTTTCCAGCACCGCATCGACCGCGCCGGAAATGCCGACCGCCAGATCATGCCGCGTCGTCAGCGCCTTGGCCTTGGCCAGCACCTTGCCACGCGGGCTGCCGCTTTCCGACCACAGCACGGCATCGGTATAGGTGCCGCCGGTGTCGATGCCGAGGAACAGAGGCAGGGGTTTTGGCTTGGCGGTCATTTTTTGGCGGCGGTCCGGGCAGCGAGGGTTCTTGCTGCGAAGCCCTTAGCCGATACGGCCCGGTCGATAAAGCGGCGAGCGCTGGGCCAAGGAAGGAGAGCATAATCTCCCCCCTCGTGGGGGAGATGGCCGGCAGGCCAGAGGGGGGCGCGAAGGATCGCCCACTTCGCCGCGACCTAAGGCGCCCCAGTGAGCCCGGCCGCAATCACAATATGCTGGCAGACATTGTCGATGTCACGAAGGATGTCGTCGTTCCAAAAGCGCAGGACGGTCCAACCATCCTGTTCCAGACGCGCTGTCCTCGCTTCGTCGGCGACAACGGCATCAGCTTCCGCATGCTGGCTGCCGTCGACTTCGACGACGAGTTTCTTCTCTGGACACGCGAAGTCGACGATGTAGTCGGCGATCGGAACTTGCCTCCGGAAGCCAAGCCCCATCAGCCGATGCGCGCGAAGCTCGTTCCAGAGCTTCAATTCGGCTGATGTCATGACCTTGCGCATCGACCTGGCGTTTGCGCGGTGTTTTGGAGGCAAGGGCGTATGAGGCATTGTTGATGCTCGGTGGCTGTTGAGGTTGACGCCCTACGGCGCCCCCCTCTGTCCTGCCGGACATCTACCCCACGAGGGGGGAGATCGGCAGATCACTCCACCAGGTCGATTTCCTCGGTCTCGCCGCCGCTGCAGGTGTAGCAGCAGTCTTCGCACTTTTCCTTGTTGTTGGGGCCGACGCCCCAATAGGTCGCCTCGTCGCCGTCGACCCAGGCGCCGTAGCAGATCGATTCGCCTTCCTCGCAGGAGATCGGCAGTTGCTTGGTCTCGCCGTCGTCGAGATAGAAATCCTTGCCATCGCCCGGCCAGACATAGTCGCGGTCCTGGCTGTAGAGCTCGACGCGCATGGCGTTGGGATGGCTGTTCTTGATCTCGAAGGTGACGTCGCCGGCATGAGCGGCGGGCGCGAACAGGGCCGCGAGCGAGAGCGCGACGACGATACGGCGCGGAAAGGCGAAAGACATAAAACCCCCAGGGATTGAGAATCGACCCCCACGGCCGAGGGGTGAATCATCGCATGATGTTGGCGGATGCCAAGGGAATAATGGCGATAATCCCTGACTGATTTTGGGGTATTGGCGAAAGCGACGCTACAGCCAATCTCCCCCCTTGTGGGGGAGATGTCCGGCAGGACAGAGGGGGGCGCGAAGGATCGCAAACGTCTGCGGTTCAACAGCCGAAAAATTAGCATACGGCATAGCTGCATTGACCGACAGGTCGGCGGGACAGCACCCCCCTCTGCCCTGCCGGCATCTCCCCCACAAGGGGAGAAGGGAGAAGCGCCCCCGCTACGGCACCAGGTCAATCGTCTCCGTCGTCTTCTCCACGCAGATGAAGCAGCAATTGTCGCAAGGCTGGTCGTTGTCGGGGCCGACACCGGCATTGATCTGGTCGTTGCCGTTGACCCAGGCGCCGTAGCAGATGCTTTCGCCCGGATTGCAGGAGATCGGCACCGATTTCTGCGAACCCGGCTGGATCAGGAACACGCTGTCGCCGCCCGGCCAGACGGTCTCGCGGTTGCGGCTGAACAGCTCGACCGCCACCGCTTGGCTACGCAGGTTCTTGACGAAGAATGCCATCTCGGCGGCATGCGCCGGGGTGGCGAGGAGCAGGGTGGCGAGGGCGAGGCGAAGCATGGCGGTGTCCCGAATCGGAGACGCAAGCTCGCATGATCAGCGGCCGACCGCCATCATCCCCTTCAGCGCGCCACCACCACATGCGGCGCGAACTGCCGGATCGCGTCGATCATGTCCTCGCCGCGGACATCGAGCGAGGAGACCTCCATGTGCACGATGGTCTTGCCGAAGGGCAGGATCCGGCTCAGCGCATTGGCCGGCGCATATTTGATCGCGTCGGGCGGCTCCCCGGTGAGCTCGAAATTGAGCATCGCCGAGCCCTTGCCGGAGGTGAGACGCACGCTGCGCACCTCGTGCCACGGCACCAGCACATCGCCGGCGCGAGCATCGCGGAAGCCGCGCTGATCCAAGACGACCTTGACCGAAGTGTCGAAGGCGCCGCGCGCGATTGATGCGCCGAGCGCCAGGCACGGCACCGCCAGCACCGCGATGACCAGCACATGCCCGCCATCGGCGCCCGACGCCAGCCCCTGCAGCGCGCCGAAGCCGAACATCGCGCCGATGATGAACGGCCCGAGGGCCGGGAAGATTTTTCCCGTGACGCTGTTGCGGAGTTCGAGCGGGGTGGACATTTTTTGCCGCTCACCGTTCGGGCTTCATCAGCGTCCAGATCCAGCCGATGAAGGTCAGCACCAGGAACGGATAGCCGGCGGCAGGCAAGGGCGACGAGGTCGGCAGCAAGGGCGCGCCCCAGAGGACCATGCCCACCGACACGGCAAACAGCACGGCGGCGATGAAGCCTGTGAGCCGCATCCACAGGGCAAAGGTGTTCGGCGCGCTGATCAGGACAAGGGCCGCCGCCCAGAGCGAGATGCCGCCGACATAGGAGGGAACACTAGCCTCCAGACCCGCCGCATTGCCTGACAGCAGCAGGCTCTCGCCGGCGACGAAGGTGAGGAACCCGGCCGCGACGCAGTCATTGCCCAGCCGCTGGTATTTCATCGTCAGCAGGGCGGTTGCCACCACAAGCGCCACGCCGTCGAACGCCCAGAGCGTTTCGCGCAGCTCCGCGCTCGCCACAAAGGTGCCAGCGAGGCCGAAAGCGCCGCCGATGGCGAGGCCGATCGCGGCGACGGTGTCGAGAATGGAGCGCATGTGATGTCTCCCCAAGCCGGGAGAGGATAGCGCAGCATGGCACGTTTCTCAAAGGCACCTGAAAGCACATCGGGCCAATAGCTCAATGTTCAGAACAGCCGATGGTTCGCGCAAAGCGAGATCCAACTAAATCGCCGTTCCACTCGCGAGCACCGCATCTGCCGTTGCGCAAACTACGTTGATGACTTGGTCAGTGGCGAATATCGGCCCTTTATCAGACGTTGCTGTATCGGATCTGTCGAGACTGAACCCAAGGTCGGGCGTCGGTAGCCCTTAAATCTACCTGTATCCTGTCCCTCACCTTCAGCGCGCATTACTTGCAATTGGGCAATTTCCATCCCAGGTCTCAGCGCAATCGGTACCTCGCCGACGTTTGCCAATTCCAAGGTTAAGCTACCTGAAAATGCAGGATGGACGACCGGTGCTGTTTCTATGATAAGGCCGTGCCGACCCAATGACGACTTTCCTACAATCGATCCAGCACAGCTTGTCGGCATTCTTATCCATTCGAGAGTCGATCCCAACACAAACCGCCCTGGGTGCAACACATAGTATGAATCAAATCGGATAAAGTCATTTCTACCTAGCGATTTCTCTTGATTCTTCTTTGGCTCAAAAAAATCTAACTGAGTTCTACTCGATTGCTGCAAGGTCAAAAACCAACGACCAAGCCGAAGATCTACAGACGCGTTGCCTAAATTTTTGTCCGAAATCGCAGATAGTAGTGGGATTATAAATAAGCGATCGTCCTTAAATTCGCCGACACCCTGAAGAGCGTCTTTAAGTACGCTTCGCTTTAGGATCACGCTTGGTCATCCTTTCTATCTCGAATACTTCAATGCTCTTTAGCACAAGCTCATTTATCGCCGCAATACGATCTGCGTCGTTGTTTTTTGGCATGAAACTCGCGTTCTTGAAAGCCGACCATCCAGCATTCAGAATTGCGCCGAATCCAGCGGTCTGCTCGGCTGGCACGCCCAAGAGAAACATCTCGAGAATTGCGTTCGTCTCATCGCCAGATGGCGGCAGAATTCCCCTACCTCTGCATGTGTTGAATACGTGATCTGCAATCGAGGACACCAATGCGGACGAGGCCTCGTCGGCAAGATCCATTTGGAGTTGGTCATTGCTGTCACTGCGAAACGGGTTTGTCTGGTTTTCGAACCTAGAGTGAAAATCAGATTCTACAGCAACACCTATTTTGTTCGCGTAGTTCCGTAGGTGCTCGGCCCGGAGCGAAACGGGTGGATAATCAGGGGTGCGCTCAGGGGAAAGTGCCGGACTTAATAAATATTCAAAAGAATCTAGATAGCTTCCACCAAATATGAACAGGCCTGTAAAATCCGAAAATATTTCTTCAACTTGACTAAAAGCGTATTCTGCGGCGTCACTCCATGTTCCAATATTTTGATATTCATCGCACCTGTCTGCCGAAATCCCAAATCTCCTAAAGATCGCCTCATATTGACTCTTATATGAACCCTTGATACTAGCGATTATCGATCGATTTATTTCAGCCTCAAACTGACTTTTAAACTTTCCCGATCGCCAGAGTGAATGACCAAGCTCATGCCCAATCACTGGTAAAACTAGCGCGTTTGACGCCTCAGATGCGGGGAGCCCTATTATGACGAAAGAAGGGAGACACGGATGTGTTTGGGGGTAGGTGTACGGGATATAGTTCCATTCAAAAGAGACTATAAATTTAGCTCGTTCGTCTCCAAGTAACCGTGAAATAAGGTCATGAACTGGTCCATGTATCTCAAACGAATTTCGAACGTTAGCTGAGTTCGAAATCACTCCAAGAAGTTCCAGTATTTCAGAAATTAGTGTAGTCGCCTCCATTTCTGTTTGAGTGGTTAAAACAGAAGCAGCGTTGGCACCTATCTGCTTACTTGTTTCCTTAAGAAGCGCCTTAAGCTCCTCCACCGCTTTGGTAGAATCTGTATGAGGAAAGGAAGCTCCTTCAAACTCAGCAAGAAGCTGAAGGGCGGCCTCGATTTTTTGCCGCGAATACCTTAGTGTCATTATACACGGTAACGGCTTGTGCTTCGATTTGCGTAAGTTCTTTGCTTTTGAGCGAGCAGCTGACGATGCAGAGCCGACACAAACGCCAACAAAGGAGTCAAATTGCCAATAGCGCCGCGATCTTTTGCCCTCTCGGATACCCGCCTAAGCTCCTCTAAGAGATTGGTGATCTCCGCCCTCAAAGCGGCAAAGTCCCCCGGGTCAGCTTGGATAGCTGCATGAACAGCTTGGCGGTACAACTGCACTGTATTAGGGGCAATATTTCTAATGTCGGCACGCGACGGCCCAGAGATTTGCTCCTCCAACCGATCTCGCAATTCTGCCAGATACCGACCATCAGACGGCTCTTCCCGCTGAAGTCGCTCAATTTCATGCGCAGCTAGAAGCGATAGAAGAGAAAGATCGCTTACCTCAGCCTTATGTCCGAACTCGGCCATCAGCTTCTCCCCTTGAGTGACCTACGAATTTGAACTCGTTCTGCGCTACTCCCAGATTCCTGGTCACCTCCGCGAGGCCGCGACCAGGTTCCCATTGAATCACGTACGCTGATGCTAGGGAATCCCCAGCTTTCCATTAGGCGGGATTTTTTTTGGGGTGTGGATAGTATCAGTTTGTGGTAGCAAATCAAGAACAAAGAGGGAACATGCGCAACGACGAAGCCACACTTCCGTCCAACCCTCGTTATTCGCGTTCGCTTGGGCGTCCGCTCAATCGCCCATCTTCAGCGCCTGGATAAACGCCTCCTGCGGAATATCCACCTTGCCGAACTGGCGCATCCGCTTCTTGCCCTCTTTCTGCTTGTCGAGCAGCTTGCGTTTGCGCGAGACGTCGCCGCCGTAGCATTTGGCGGTGACGTCCTTGCGCAGCGCCGAGATGGTCTCGCGGGCGATGACCTTGCCGCCGATGGCGGCCTGGATCGGGATCTTGAACAGATGGTGCGGGATCAGCTCCTTCAGCTTCTCGCACATCTGGCGGCCGCGCTTTTCCGCCGCCGTGCGGTGGACCAGCATCGACAGCGCGTCGACCGGCTCCTCATTGACCAGGATCGACATCTTGACCAGGTCGCCTTCCTTGTAGTCGGTCAAATGGTAGTCGAAGGAGGCGTAGCCCTTGGAGATCGACTTCAGCCGATCGTAGAAATCGAAGACGACCTCGTTGAGCGGCAGGTCGTAGGTCAGCATGGCGCGCTTGCCGACATAGGACAGGTCGGCCTGGATTCCGCGCCTGTCCTGGCAGAGCTTCAGGATGCCGCCGAGATAGTCGTCGGGGGTCAAAATGGTGGCGCGGATCCACGGCTCCTCGATGGCCGAGATTTTCACCACGTCGGGCATGTCGGCCGGGTTGTGCAGTTCCTTGACCGTGCCGTCATTGAGGGCCAGGCGGTAGACGACGCTCGGTGCAGTGGCGATAAGGTCGAGGTTGAACTCGCGCTCCAGCCGCTCCTGGATGATTTCGAGGTGCAGCAGGCCAAGGAAGCCGCAGCGATAGCCGAAGCCGAGCGCCGCACTGGTTTCCATTTCATAGGAGAAGGAAGCGTCGTTGAGGCGCAGCTTGCCGACCGCGGCGCGCAGATCCTCGAAATCGGCGGCGTCGACCGGGAACAGGCCGCAGAACACCACCGGCTGCGCCGGCTTGAAGCCGGGCAGGGCATGCGCCGTCTGGCGCCTGTCCTCGGTGATGGTGTCGCCGACGCGGGTGTCGGCCACTTCCTTGATCGAGCCGGTGAAGAAGCCGAACTCGCCGGGGCCGAGCTCGTCGACATTGATGCGGGCAGGGGTGAAGACGCCGGTGCGCTCGACCAGGTACTTGGCGCCGGTGCCCATCATGCGGATGGTCTGGCCCTTCTTCAGCACGCCGTCGATGATGCGCACCAGCACGATGACGCCGAGATAGGCGTCGTACCAGCTGTCGACCAGCATCGCCTTCAGGGGGGCGGCGACATCGCCTTCGCGCGGCGGCGGCAATTGATGGACGATCGCTTCCAGCACGTCTGGAATGCCGAGGCCGGTCTTGGCCGAGATCAGCACGGCGTTGGAGGCGTCGATGCCGATGACTTCCTCGACCTGCTCGCGGATGCGCTCGGGCTCGGCGGCCGGCAGGTCGACCTTGTTCAGCACCACGACGATCTCGTGGTTGTTGTCGATGGCCTGGTAGACATTGGCCAGCGTCTGCGCCTCAACGCCCTGGCTGGCGTCGACGACCAGCAGCGAGCCCTCGCAGGCGGCCAGCGAACGCGACACTTCATAGGCGAAGTCGACATGGCCGGGCGTGTCGATGAGGTTGAGGATATAGTCCTCGCCATTGTTGGCGCGGTATTTCAGCCGCACCGTCTGCGCCTTGATGGTGATGCCGCGCTCGCGCTCGATGTCCATCGAGTCCAGCACCTGCTCCTTCATGTCGCGCAGCTCCAGCCCGCCGGTGGACTGGATCAGCCGGTCGGCAAGCGTGGATTTGCCATGGTCGATATGGGCGACGATGGAGAAATTGCGGATGTGGTCGAGCGGGGTGGTCATGCGGCGGCCTTTAGCAGGGGCGGGTTGCAGGGGCAAGCGGGGGTTGGTCCGCGCAGCGGACGGAAAGCCAACCGCCTGGCTTTCCGAACAACGAACGCCCGAAGCGACAGCGAAGGGCTACGCGGCATGCCGCTTCCGGCGCATGGTCCCGGGAGGTCTGTGCCGCCCCTCATCGCCCTGCTGGGCACTTCTCCCCGTATAGTGACGGGGAGAAGGGGCTGGCCGCGACCTCGGCACCTTTCCTGCGACGCTGATGATTGGCGAAATCGTCGATGAGAGCACCCCTCTCCCCGTCACTATACGGGGAGAGGATGCCGGCAGGCAGGTGAGGGGCGGCGCCCCTCGCTCACCACCTGATGCCCTTGCCGGGACTACCCGCGCAGGCGTCGGCAGAGGTGTATCGGAACATTAGACTCCCTTAATCTTTAATCCACGGGTTTGGGGCATAGTTCGCGGCCACACAACCGGCCAACCTCAGCCTTCGAAAGCGCAAAGATGCCCAGGTTTGCAAGACAGTTCCTCCGCTCGACCAGCGGCTCGCTCGTGCCCGTCTTCATCATCGCCCTGGTCCCGCTGGCGCTCGCCGTCGGCTTTTCGGTTGACTACACTTCGGCCGTCCAGACGCGCGGCAACATGCAGAACGCGCTGGATGCGGCGATCCTGTCGATCACCACGATGCCGACCGGCACGGCGCTTGCCGCCCGCCAGACGGCACTGGAGCAGTCCTTCGCCGCCAATGGCGGGCAAGGCACCGCCAAGCTCGACAGCTTCGACGTCGCTGCCGACGGCACCGCCACCGCCAGGGCCTCGGCGAGCTATCCGATGCCGACCAATTTCATGCAGATCGCCAGGATCGACACGGTGCAGGTCGCCGTCGGCTCGGCGGTGCGCAAGCGGCCGGCGCTGGTGCAGACCACGTTCAAGGTGACGAAGGTGTCGGGCTACTGGGGCAAGACCATGACGCTCTACGGCACGAAGTTCGGTGCCACCACAGCCAAACCACTGATGACGATCACCTATACCTATGGCAACACCGGCGATCCGAAGGGCTACGGCACGGCCATCGTCAACACCATCACCAATTCGGGCGGCGCCGACGTCACCACGACGGTCCAGAAGCAGGTCTGCGTGGTCGGCAAGACCAAGGACCTTCAGAAGAGTCTGCCCGCCGGAACGCCCATCCAGACCGACTCGAGCGGCACCAAATATGGTTGTGTCGATACGATGTATCCCGCCAATGGCGCCGGCGCCGTGGTCGACGTCAGCCTGATGAGCAGCCTCTATCTGCAGATGGACGTGCCCTCCGGCTCGCCGAAGATCCTGAAGTCGAACGATCCGGCCACCTCCAACCGGCTCTATATCGGCACAAGCCCGACCGTCATGCCCGAGATCGCAACCGGCCAGACCGTCGACATCTTCACCGCCGTGCCCTGCGGCGAGCCGGGCTACCAGGCCTGGGAGGACGGCGGCAACACGGTACCGGCACCGGTCAGCAACGCCGACTTCTTCTACACCGTGACCGGGAAGTGCGACTTCAACCAGCGACCTTCGGATACGGTGCTGACGCAATAGGGGGCGGGGCACCTGAACTGCCGATCTCCCCCCTCGTGGGGGAGATGGCCGGCAGGCCAGAGGGGGGCGCTGTCCCGCCGGCTTTGCCAAGGTCCATGATCTCCGCCTTCGATATCAGGAGGCCCAAAGTTTCGCTGAATATCTGACCAACGTTCCACGCTTGCACGACGACGCTCGTGGAGCGTGCCTCTGTTGATGCTCTACGGCGCCCCCTCTGTCCTGCCGGACATCTCCCCCACGAGGGGGGAGATCTGATGTTGCCTCGGCTTTCGCCAACCTCCAGCGTCGTGCGCGCGAGCGCACCCGATCACGAAGCGGTGAACGATGTAACGAAGCGCCGCGCGCCGGCGAAACCGTTGTCATGGCCCCAGCTTGCAACGGAGACCCAAGATGACTGGATCAAAGGCGAAAAGCGGCGCGATGCGGCTAGGCGCCGGTGCGGTGCTGCTGGCGCTTGCGGCGACCGGCACTGCCTCTGCCCAGCCGCTGACCGTGGTCGAGCTGTTCACCAGCCAGGGCTGCTCGTCCTGCCCGCCGGCCAATGCCAATCTGATCAAGGTCAAGGACCGGTCCGGCGTGCTGGCGCTGTCGTTCAACGTCACCTACTGGGACTATCTCGGCTGGAAGGACATTTTCGGCCGCGAAGAATTCACGCAGCGCCAGGTGAATTATGAGCCGGCGCTCGGCCGCTCGGGTCCGTTTACGCCGCAGGTTGTGGTCAATGGCGATGCCGACGCGGTCGGCGCCCGTCCCGGCGAGATCGAGGGGCTGATTGCCAGCAGCGGCCGCATAAAGGGCCCGTCTCTGTCGCTCGCCAACGGCAAGATCGCCATCGGCGCCGGCAAGGCGCCCGCCGGGCGCGCCGATGTCTGGCTGGTACGCTACCGCCAGGGCGTCATCGAGGTGCCGGTGGCGCGAGGCGAAAACACCGGCCGCACCTTGCCGCATGCCAATGTCGTCCATGCGCTGACGAAGCTCGGCAGCTGGAGCGGCGAGGCGATCACGCTGCCGCTGCCCGCCGATTCCGGCGGCCTCAGCACCGCGGTGCTGGTGCAGTCGCCCGGCGGGCCGATCCTGGCCGCCGCCACCAACTAGCATTTCGCGACGCCGCATGGAGCGGCGGCGCACTTCCCGGCCCTCGTGCCATCAACCCTCCAGAGGAGACCATAATGACCCATTTCTCTCGCCTGACGCTGCCGGCACTCGCCTTGGCGCTCTGCTCGACGGCACTGTTTGCCGGCGGCATCGCTCGCGCCGAGGATGCAATGAAGCCGGCTAACGCGATGGCCACGGACGCGATGAAGCCGGCAACGGACGCCATGAAACCGGCGACCGACGCCATGAAACCGGCCGGCGCCATGGCGACCGACGCAATGAGCACAAATGCGATGAAACCGGCGATGGCGACCGATGCGATGAAGAAGGACTGCATGGACAAGGCCGCCATGGAAACCGACGCCATGAAGAAGGACGAGGCGAGCAAGGCCTGCGACGCGATGGGGGCGGCCAACTAGCTTCGGCTCGCCTCCGGCCGTCCCTGGCCATGGCCGTTCCCTGTCCAGGTCAGGGACGGTCCTTTGGCCCGAACCGGAGCGCGCGCCGCGCACGGCAATGTGAGACAAGGCGGCGCGATCCGCCATATAATAGGACACCATCATGGGAGATCAGACATGACCGGCATTCACGACAAAGCCGTGCGGCGATCGGCCAATTTCGCCAGGGGCGCGCTGGCCGCCCTCATCCTGGCGGCGGCGGGCGCCGCGCTGTGGCAAAGCCCGGCCGTCTCGGCCGAGGACGCGGTGGTGATCCCGCCGCCGGCAATGGACGAGAAGGCCAGCAGCGGCACCGAGAAGGCAGTCTTCGCCGGCGGCTGTTTCTGGGGCGTGCAAGGCGTGTTCCAGCACGTCAAGGGCGTCAGCAGCGCCGTTTCAGGCTATGCCGGCGGCAGCCAGGAAAACGCCGTCTACGAGACGGTCGGCACTGGCCGCACCGGCCACGCCGAATCGGTCGAGATCACCTACGACCCGTCCAAGGTGACCTACGGCCAGCTGCTGCAGGTGTATTTCTCGGTGGCGCACAATCCGACGCAGCTGAACTATCAGGGTCCGGACAGCGGCACCCAATACCGCTCGACCATCTTTGCCGAGAACGACGCGCAGAAGAAGATCGCCGAGAGCTACATCGCCCAGCTCGACAAGGCCAAGGTGTTTTCGAAACCGATCGTCACCACGCTGGAGACCGGCAAGGCCTTCTATCCGGCCGAGACCTACCATCAGGATTTTCTGACGCTCAACCCAACCTATCCCTACATCGTCTACAACGACCTGCCCAAGGTGGCGAACCTGAAGCAGCTGTTCCCGGCGCTGTATAGCGAGAAGCCGGTGCTGGTGCTGGCGAGCAGCAAGAGTTGAGGGACGGAGGTTTGGGACGCGGGATGATGCCGTCCTTCCCTTCGTCATCCTAGGGCGAAGCAGGAGCGAAGCTCCGTCGCGGAGACCCAGGATCCATGCCGTGACGGTGGTTTAGTGCTCCTGCGGATCACGATCGAGCGTCACCAGCCCGTCCCTCGAAAGAGCTCAAACCATTCCGGGTTGGTCTTCTCGATCAGTTCGATCTTCCACTGTCTCGGCCAGCGTTTCAGTGATTTCTCGCGCTGGATGGCATCGGTAATGTCGAAGAACTCCTCATACCAGACCAGCCGTTGCACACCGTAGCGGCTGGTGAAACTTGCGCCCTCGCCGGCCTTGTGCTCCGGTATTCGACGGCCAAGATCGTTGGTGACACCGATATAGATTGTGCCGCGCTTCTGGCTTGCGGTCATATAGACGTAGCCGGTCATAGTTTCAGGGTAATCAGCGTCGGTACGCGCATAAGTGCCATTCTGATCCGTTGCATTCTGGAGCAAACGTCACGGCATGGATCCCAGGGTCTGCGCCGCGTCGCTTCGCTCCTTGCTTCGCCCTAGGATGACGAAGGGATAGGGATGCGCCCCTCTTAGCCAAGGCAACATCTCCCGCCACCCCTCTCAATCATACGTCAGGTCCGTCGCCTTGCCGCCGAACACCCGGTAGGCATAAAACGAATAGAAGATGATGATCGGCAGCACGACGACCGTGCCGGCGAGGATGATGGCGAGGCTTTCGGGCGCCGACGCGGCCTGCCAGATGGTCAGCTTGTCGGGCACGACGAACGGGTAGAACGACCAGGCCAGCCCGGCGAAACCGAGCGCGAAGATGGCGGCCAGAGTCAGGAACGGCGTCAGCGCATGACGGTCGTTGGGCCTTGGCAGATGGAAGGTCTGCCGCCACAGCCAGACGAACAGCAGCGCCGACAGGATCGGCAGCGGCGACAGATAGAGCATTTGCGGCCAGACGAACCATTTGTCGAAGATGCGCGGGCTGGCGAAGGGCGTGGCGAGCGACACCGCGACCATGCCGAGCGCCGCCAGCACGAGTGCGGTGCGCAGCCAGACCACCGCCTTCTTCTGCAATTCGCCCTCGGTCTTGTAGATCAGCCAGGCGGCGCCCATCGCCGCATAGGCGGCGGCGAGGCAGAGCGCGACCAGCGCGCCGAAGGCGATGCCGCCAAAGCCGACGTCGAGGCCGAGCACATAGACGCCCAGCATGTAGCCCTGCGCCAGCGAGGCGATGATCGAGCCGAGGAAGAAGATGCGGTTCCAGCGATGTTTTCTGCCGGCCGGCACCTTGGCGCGGAAATCGAAGGCGACGCCGCGCAGGATAAGGCCGACGAGCAGCAGGAACACCGGAATGTAGAGCGCTGTCAGGATGGTGCCGTGCGCCAGCGGGAAGGCGACCAGCAGCAGGCCGACGGCCAGCACCAGCCAGGTTTCGTTGGCGTCCCAGAACGGGCCGATTGCCGCGATCATCGTGTCCTGCTCGGCGTCCTCGGCGGCCGCGAACAGGATGCCGATGCCGAGATCGAAACCATCGAGGATGACGTAGATCAGGATGGCGAGGCCCATCAGGCCGGCGAAGATCAGGGGGAGCGCGGTTGGCCAGTCGAAGCTCATTGGTCTCTCCCCTTACTCACTCGCTGCCGGTTGCGACAATGCCGCGTTCATGACGCCGGGCAGCGGCGAGGCGTCACCATCCTTGGCCGCCTTCAGCGCCAGGTGCACCAGCACGCCGAGATAGGCGATCAGAAGCAGCACATAGAGGATGAGATAGACGGCCAGCGTCAGCGCGACATGGCTGCCGGCGACCGGGCCGACGGCGTCGGCGGTTTTCAGCACGCCGGTGACCAGCCAGGGCTGGCGGCCGATCTCTGTCGTGTACCAGCCGGCAAGCGTCGCCACCCATCCGGAGATGGTCATCGGCACCATCAGCAGCGCCAGCGGCTTGGGCAGGCTGTGGCGGCGCTTGAGGAAGAAGGCGGCCGACCAGGAAACGATCAGCATCAGGACGCCGGTGCCGACCATGATGCGAAAGCCCCAGAACACCGGGAGGACCGGCGGATGGTTGCCGGGATAGTCGTTGAGGCCCGGCACCACGCCGCCGGTGCTGTGCCGCAACACGACGCTGGCGCCGTCCGGGATGGCGAGCTCGAACCTGTTCTCCCTGGCCGCCTCGTCGGGCCACGCGAACAGCACCAGCGGCACGTTGGGGCCGGTGTTCCAGTTGGCCTCCATGGCGGCGATCTTCTGCGGCTGGTGCTCCAGCGTGTTCAGACCGTGCTGGTCGCCGGCGAATATCTGGATCGGGATCAGGATCGCGGCGGTGAAGACGCCGGTGCGCAGCGCCTTCCACATCGATTCGGAACGGTCGCCGTAGAGATAGCGCAGCGCCGACAGGCCGGCGATCAGGAAGGACACCGTCAGGCCCGACGCGAGCAGCATGTGGACGAGCCGGTAGGGCATGGACGGGTTGAAGACGATCGCCCACCAGTCGACCGCATGCGCCACGCCATCGCGCATCTCGAAGCCGGCCGGCGTCTGCATCCAGGAATTCAGCGCGATGATCCAGAAGGCCGAGGCCGTCGTGCCGCCGGCGACCAGCACCGTGGCTAAGGTGTGGATGCGGTTGGAGACGCGGCGGAAGCCGAACAGCATGATGCCGAGGAAGGCCGCCTCGAGGAAAAAGGCGGTCAGGATCTCATAGGCGAGCAGCGGGCCGGCGATGTTGCCGACAGTTTCCATATAGCCCGGCCAGTTGGTGCCGAACTGGAAGCTCATGGTGACGCCGGAGACCACGCCCATGGCGAAGGACAGAGCGAACACCTTCACCCAGGTGAAATAGGCGCGCATCCAGGCGGAATCGCCGGTCGCGTTGTAACGCAACTTGAAGAACAGCAGCACCCAGCCAAGTGCAATGGTGATCGCCGGAAACAGGATGTGGAACGAGATATTCGCGCCGAACTGGATGCGCGACAGAATGAGCGGGTCCATGGCGGGCTCCGGCTGCTGCTTGTCGTTGCAGAATAGGGCGCAAGCCCGACCGGGTCAAAGTGGCTTGGCGTCACGCGGGGCGCGTTGTCGCAGCATCCGGCCGCAAATCGTCAGCTGTACACACTGTCAATGGCCAGAACTGTCAGGAGCGGCATTGACTTCCGGCCGCGCGCACCGACATTCACCGGATTCCGTACAACAACACGTTTCAGGCAGCCGTTTTCAGCCATGCCATCAATCATATCGATTTCCGGGGTCACCAAGACCTACGCCACCGGTTTCCAGGCGCTCAAGGAAATCAACCTCGACATCCAGCGCGGCGAAATCTTCGCGCTGCTCGGGCCGAACGGCGCCGGCAAGACGACACTGATCTCGATCGTCTGCGGCATCGTCAACCGCTCGTCGGGCACCGTCACCGTGGACGGGAACGATATCAACAAAGACTATCGCGCCGCGCGCAGCCTGATCGGGCTGGTGCCGCAGGAGCTGACCATCGACGCCTTCGAGAGCGTGTGGGCGACGGTCAGTTACAGCCGTGGCCTGTTCGGCAAGCCGGCCAACCCGGCATTCGTCGAGAAGGTGCTGCGCGACCTCTCGCTGTGGGACAAGAAGGACGCCAAGGCGATCACGCTGTCGGGCGGCATGAAGCGCCGGCTGATGATCGCCAAGGCGCTGTCGCACGAGCCGCGCGTGCTGTTCCTCGACGAGCCGACGGCCGGCGTCGACGTCGAGCTGCGCCAGGACATGTGGGAGATGGTGCGCCGGCTGCGCGAGGATGGCGTCACCATCATCCTGACCACGCATTACATCGAGGAGGCCGAGGCGATGGCCGACCGCGTCGGCGTCATCAACCGCGGCGAGATCATCCTGGTCGACGACAAGGCTGAATTGATGCGCAAGCTCGGCCGCAAGCGGCTGTTGGTGGAGCTGCGCAGCCCGCTCGCCACCGTCCCCGAAAAGCTCTCGCGCTATGCGCTCGAGCTGTCGCCGGACGGCCAGCAACTGACCTACACCTATGACAACCAGAGCGATCGGCCAGGCGTCGCCTCGCTGCTGCGCGACCTCGAGGCCGCCGGCATCCATTTCCGCGACATGGACACGGAAAACAGCTCGCTCGAGGAGATCTTCGTCAACCTCTTGAGGCAAGAGCCATGAACCTGCGCGCGGCCATGAATCTTCGTGCGGTATGGGCAATCTACCGGGTGGAAATGGCGCGCGCCTTTCGCACCGTGCTGCAGAGCATCATCTCGCCGGTCATCTCGACATCGCTCTATTTCGTCGTCTTCGGCTCGGCCATCGGCTCGCGCATCACCGAGATCGACGGCATCAGCTACGGCGCTTTCATCGTGCCCGGGCTGATCATGCTGTCGCTTTTGACGCAGTCGATCTCGAATGCCTCCTTCGCCATTTATTTCCCGAAATTCGTCGGCTCGATCTACGAGCTTTTGTCGGCGCCGGTCTCCTATCTCGAGATCGTCATCGCCTATGTCGGCGGTGCGGCGACCAAGTCGATCATCCTTGGCCTGATCATCCTGGCGACGGCGTCGCTGTTCGTGCCGCTCCACATCGAACACCCGGTGTGGATGCTCGCCTTCCTGGTGCTGACGGCGGTGACCTTCAGCCTGTTCGGCTTCATCATCGGCATCTGGGCCAAGAGCTTCGAGCAGCTGCAGCTGGTGCCGCTGCTGATCATCACGCCGCTGACCTTCCTTGGCGGTAGCTTCTATTCGATCAACATGCTGCCCGACATCTGGCGCACGGTGACGCTGTTCAATCCGGTCGTCTATCTGATCAGCGGGTTCCGCTGGAGCTTTTACGGCAAGTCGGATGTCTCGGTCGGCATCAGCCTCGGCATGACGGTTGTCTTCCTGCTGATCTGCATAGCGATCGTCGCCTGGATCTTCAGGACGGGCTACCGGTTAAGGAACTGACCGGTCGGCCGCTTCAGATTGCCTTCACCAGCCGCAGCAGCCCCAGCATTTCGACAAATGTCCCCTTGCGGAAGGCGACATAGGTCGGCTGCTCCTTGCCGTGGAAGCGGCGCTTGAAAGCCGCCTGGCCCTGCAAATTGAACTTCGAGCGATTGACCCATGCGGAACCGTAGGCGCGCTGGAAGGTGCTGCGCCAGAAGTTCGATTCGGCAAAGCCGCTGGCTTCGATGTCGACAAGTGGCGACAGGCCCAGCGTGACGACGGAAACGCCTTCCTCGCGAAAGCGGTCGACGGCGAATTTGGTCAGGCCGATCTCGGCATGCGGGGTGGCGTCGACATGCTTGCGCTTGAAGGCCGTGGTGTAGCCGGTGACCTTGCCGCCGCTGAACAGCGGATCGAAGTCGAGCAGGGCGACGAGCTCGCCGTCGGGGCCGCGCAGCACGAAACGGCGCATGTCGATGCCGAGATGGTCGGCGAAGGGCCGGTTGAGGAAGCCCATTTCCCAGCGCTTGACGATGCGCTCGCCGCGCCAGTTCTCGGACAGCCTGGCGATCTCGTCGAGGAAGATGCTGCGCCTGTCTTCCTCGAAGGAGTACCCCTTTTTCAGCAACCAACGCTCGGAGTAGCGCACCGTTTCGTTGCGCTTGCCCGAGAAATCATGGTCGGGCAGCGGCAGACTGGTGTCGATACCCAGGCGGTTGACCTGATAGCCGAGCGAGGCCAGCACGCGCGCGGTCTCGGCACCGATCTGCACGAACCAGGGACTACCGGCGGCTTCGACGAAACGTCTGATGTAGGCGGGCCGGTCAGGCGGATGCACCACCGGGTCGCCCAGCGCGAAATGGTGCTTCATCTTGGTGCCGAAGGCGATGTAGCCGTCGCTGTCGCCGAAATAGGACAGTTTCTGCTGCACGGCGGTCGAGTAGGCGAGCGAGAAATTGCCATGCCGGCGGACCAGCGCCAGGCGCTCGACATGCGTCAGCTCCTGGCGCGGAACCCTGGGTGCTGCGCCTTCAAGAAGCCTGTCGATGGTGATGCGCAAGGAGGGCATGGCCGATCCGCGTGTCGAAAAGGGAGACCCGCCAGCCCACGGGCCTCGAATCAGTCGCACTGACGCGACCTGATTTATCGATCATATCGCGCATGCGCCATAGAAGGCGCCATCGGGCGCCATCTGCAGGGGAATCTCGGCCAAAAGGCGGCGGATGGCAGCGGCCTTATTCCTGGGCCATCACTCGCTCGAGTTGCGCCCTATGGCACCGGCTTTTGACTTTCCATGCATTGTTATATACCATGTTATTGATTTGCGTGGACGGATTGATCATGGAAGACGTCATTCGATCTCTTGGCTTCTTGTGCCTGGGCAGCAGGTTGAAGCGTATAGGCGAGCAGTTGCAGGCGGATACGCAGCGAGTGCTCGATCGCCTGGATGTCCAGGTTCAGTCGAGCCAGTTCCCGCTCCTGGCCGCGCTCGACAGGCTCGGGCCGCTGCCGGTCGGTGAACTGGCGCAGTCTCTTGGGATTGCGCAGCCGGGCGTCACACGAAGCGTCTCGCTTCTGGCCGAATTGGGGTTGGTCGAAGTCGGCCAGTCAAACAACGACCAGCGGCGCAGGATTGTCTCGCTCACCCGGGACGGTCGACGGCTGGTCGATGTTGCGAAGCGCGACGCCTGGCCACGCATCGAGAAGGCCGTCGCGGATCTCTGCGCAGACCTTTCGGGGCCGCTTCTGGATCAACTGGCCGCCATCGAGGACGGCCTCGCCGCAGTTCCTCTCGACCGCCGTGCGGAAAGAACCGGGGCTGCCGTGCAATGAGCCATGTTCTCGACCGTCCCATTTGGAGCGCACTCGCGACGCGCCATCAGGCGTTCGCGCAAGGCGACAGCCTTGCCAAGCGATACCTATCGTCGATCGTTCCTTTCGCCGCCACGGCAGCGCACGACGTGGAAAGCCAGCAGGCGCTCAGCAGGCTCATTCCCCCGCTCGAGAGCACCATCCTGGTCCAGGCGGATGCAATCGTCTTGCCTGCGGAGCTTTCTGCGATTTCGACCGCGTGCCTGGTGCAGATGACAGCCGAACAGCCGTTGCCGATCGTGTCCGACGAGGGTGTGCAACGCCTGACGCGAAACGATGCCGCCGACATGCTCGCCCTGGCATCGGTCACCAAGCCTGGCCCGTTCACGGCTGAGGCGTTGAGCCTCGGCGATTTCTGGGGCGTGAAGATCGACGGCAGACTTGCGGCGATGGCCGGCGAGCGCATGAAGCAACCTGGTTATGCCGAACTCAGCGGCGTGTGCTCGCATCCGGACTTTCGCGGCCGCGGCCTGGGCAGGCTGCTGTCCTTGTTCGTGGCAAACCAGATCATGGCGCGCGGCGAAGTTCCCTATCTCCATGCCTATGCCACCAACGCCGCGGCCATAAGACTATACGAGTCGATCGGCTTCCGGCTGAGAAGCACGATGAACATGGCCGTGGTCCAACATGCTGCATAGGGGCGCGTGAGCGGCTGTTCCCGTGGACATCAAGCCGACTTTGAATCAAGCCGCCGGAAACCAACGGCTTCCATGAGCATGTCCTCCTCGACCATGCCGGCATTATGCAGTGCAAGCAGGGTCAGGGCGATTTCCCGCGCCTCGGCTGACTCGGGATGCGCTTCGCGCCGCTGGCAGGCTTCGTCAAAGACGCGCTGCAGCCTGGCGATATCAGCAGGCTTGAGCAGGCCACGATCATAAATGGATTTCGGCATGGCGATCTCCTGATAAAGACCTAGGGCGCCACGCCTAAATTGCCAATCTTTCCCGAGGCTTGATAGGTCCCTGAATAAAAAGGAGGGATTTCGGGTTGCCGAAATCCCTCCTGCGATTGTCCAATCTCTCCAGTCTGGCCGTGTCAGATCGCGATCTTGCCGCCGCCCTGCTTGGTGATGGCGACCACCGACGGCCGCACCGGCATGTCGGGCTTGAAATCGGGCCAACGCGTCGACAGGTCCTCATAGTAGGAGGGCCGACCGAAGGCTTCCCAGTCCTCGCCGCCGTCGCCCGGATGCTGGACGGCGACGAAAGCGGTCTGGTCGTCCGGCGCAAACAGCGGGCCGCACATTTCTGCGCCGATCGGCACACGGAAGAACAGCTTTGACGTCGCTCGCGCCGAGCCTTCGGTGTCGACCGCCCACAGGCCATCGGTGCGGCCGGTGGCCTTCGGGCCCTGGCCGTCGGTGGCGACCCACAGGCGTCCGGCCGAATCGACGGCGCAATTGTCCGGCATGCCGAACCAGCCATTGGCTGTCGTTGCCGTAGAGAAGGTGGCGCCGACTTCGGCCACCGAGGGATCGCCGCACTTCAGCAGCACTTCCCACTTGCCCTTGGTGGCGGTGAAATCACCGCCGTCCTCGACGATCTCGATGATGTGGCCGAAGGCATTCTCGGCGCGCGGGTTGGCGGCGTCGACCTGCTCCGCCTTGCGCTTGGAATTGTTGGTCAGCATGACATAGACCTTGCCGTTACCGGCATTGGGCTGGATGTCCTCGGGGCGGTCCATCTTGGTGGCGCCGAGCAGGTCGGCGGCGCGACGCGTCTCGATCAGCACGTCGGCCTGATCGGCAAAACCGTTTTCGGCCGTCAACGGGCCCTGGCCGAAGACGATCGGCAGCCATTCGACCGAGCCGTCCTCGGCGAACTTGGCGACATGCAGCGTGCCGTCGTCGAGCAGGTTCATGTTGGCGGCACGGTCGTTCGGGTTGAACGTGCCCTTGGTGACGAATTTGTAGACATAGTCGAAGCGCTCGTCGTCGCCGAGATAGAAGACGACGCGGCCATCCTTGGCGACGATCGATTCGGCGCCCTCATGCTTGAAGCGGCCCATGGCGGTGCGCTTCCGCGGCGTCGAAGTCGGGTCGTTGACGTCGACCTCGACGATCCAGCCAAAGCGATTGGCCTCATTCGGTTCCTTGGCGAGGTCGAAACGGTCGTAGTGCGCGCCCCACTCATAGGCACCTTCGGGAATGCCGAGGCGCTTGTAGTTGGTGGCTTCCTTGTGGTCGGCCGGCAGTTCGCCGGAGAAATAGCCGTGGATGTTTTCCTCGGCCATGACATAGGTGCCCCAGGGCGTGACGCCGCCGGCACAATTGTTGAGGGTGCCGATGACCTTGGTGCCGGACGGATCGGCGCTGGTCTTGAGGCGGTCATGGCCGGCGGCAGGGCCGGACAGCGCCATTTCGGTGTTGGAGCTGATGCGGCGGTTGAGCTTGCCGTCGCGCACGACCTGCCATTTGCCGCCGTCCTTGCGGATCTCGACGATGGTGCCGCCGTGTGCTGCCATCTCGACATCGACCTGCTCCTTGCTGAGCGGTGCGACTTCGAGCGCCTTCTTGCCGTCCTTGTCGACGACTTTCACGATGCCCGGAAACATCAGGTGCGAGTTGGTGTATTCGTGGTTGACGACCAGCAGGCCATGCTCGGCCGAGCCGTCGATCGGGATATAGCCGATATAGTCGTTGTTGTAGCCGAACTGTTTCAGCTGGGCCTCGGCCGACTGCTTCGTCGGGTCGAATTCAGGCGAATCGGCAAACAGCGGGTCGCCCCAGCGCAGCAGCACATCGGCATCGTAGCCGGGTGCTACGTGATGCTTGTCGTCGATACCGGCTTCGAGCTCGTCGAACGAGAAGGCCGAACCTTCGGCGGCGCGGGCATTGTCGGCGCTGACCAATGCCAGCGGGCTGACGGTGGCGGCAATGGCCGAGACGGCGAGCGAACCTTTCAGAAAACCGCGGCGCGAGAAGCGCGAGGCGATGATCTCGCCCATGGTGCGGTTGTCGGTAGGGTTGGTGGCCGGGCCGTCATTTTCCTCGAGCAGGCTGGTGCGGAAACGGGCGTCGGGGGAGCGATGGTCGGTCATGAGACTTGCCTCTGGCTTCTTGGAGTGGCTGGAGCATGGGTACCTGTTCGACCCTTACAGTCGGCGGATCACACTTTCGTGACATTGTAAGCCGGTTTCAATCACCAGCCGGACCTTGGTGCGATGGACCTTGCTTGACGTCCCGGCTCGCTTCGGAAACAAGGGCTGCCACAAGCGTCATTCAGGGGCAAAAAGTGAGTCTTTCCGGATTACTTCAGCTCGGCATTTCGACCGTGATCTTCCTGCTGGCGGCAACGGCGGCCAAGCAATGGGGGCTGGCGCCGAGCCTGGGCAAGATCGTGGTGACGCTGGCGCTCTATTCGCTGGGCAATCTTATCATGCTGAGATTGATCCGAGAATTCGGCATGTCGGTGTCGTTCAGCCTGTCGGCGGTGATCCAACTGGTGTCGGTCAATGCCGTGGCGCTGGTGTTCTTCGGCGAACGCGTCAACGCGCTGCAGGCGACCGGCATCGTGCTGGCGGTCGCGGCGGTGGCGCTGATCATGCTCGGGCCCTATCTGCAAACGCACCTCTAGAGCAATTCCAGGAAAAGTGTGAAACGGTTTTCCGTCCGGAATTGCGTCAAAAACAAAGGAAAAGAGCGGTTCGGCGTTTCCGCGAAACGATGAACCGCTCTAGCGAGACCCGATGAAGACCTTCGCTCACACGCTGCTCAACCGCATCGAATTCCCGGTCCTGCTGGCCGGCCTGGTGATCGCCAGTGGGCTGTGGGGATTCGAGGAATTGATGGAGGTGGCGCGGGCGAGCACGCCGCACGCTTTCGACACCGAAATCCTGCTCGCCTTCCGCAAGGCGGGCCAACCCGACAGCCCGATCGGGCCGCCGTGGCTGGAAGGGGCGATGCGCGACATCACCAGCCTCGGCAGCGCCAGTGTGTTGGTGCTGATCACGGCAGCGGTGATCATCTATCTCTTGATGATCCGCAGGCCGGCAACGGCGCTGCTGATCTTCGTCGCCGTGGCCGGCGGCCAGGTGTTGTCCAGCCTGCTGAAGGCCGGCATCGATCGGCCGCGGCCGGATCTCGTCTCGCATCTCGTCAACGAGACGTCGTTCTCATTCCCGAGCGGCCACGCCATGCTGTCGGCGGTGACCTATCTGACGCTCGGGTCGCTGGTGGCCCGCTTCCTGCATGGGCGGACGACGAAGATCTTTGTGCTCTGCCTCGCGGTGCTGACCACCGTGCTGGTCGGGATCAGTCGCGTCTATCTCGGCGTCCACTGGCCCTCCGACGTGCTGGCCGGCTGGTGCGCCGGCTTCGCCTGGGCCATGCTGTGCTGGCTGGTGGCGCGCGTGCTGCAGCGGCGCAAAGCGGTGACGGATAGCGAATGACACATGTTTCATCTGTTTATATTGATGCTTGAAACATCATGATCCTTATATTATCCATTGACACTGCAGACTCAGACAAGGGTTCTGGCCGATGATCACTGCCGCGCAGATGCGCGCCGCAAGGGCGCTGGCCGGCATCGATCAGAAGACGCTGGCCGAGCGCGCCGGGGTTTCGCTTCCGACCATCCAGCGTATGGAAGCGAGCGACGGCGTCGTCAGGGGCGTGGTCGACACGCTGATGAAGGTCATCCAGGCCCTCGACGAGGCCGGGGTGGAGCTGATCGGCGACAACCAGGCCAGCGAGCGCGGCGGCAGGGGCGTACGCCTCAAGCCGGCGCCGCAGAACCCACAGAACTGAGCCCGCAAGAAAGTCGCGACGGCGACCGCCGACATCCTGCCGACGATCCCCGCCGCCTCCGAGACGCGGAAGGCAGTCCATGGATCAGATCCGGCGGGAGACGCATCAACCGGTACGGCCAACTTTCTCTGAACTGTTCACGCCCAAACTGGTGACGGTGCTGCGCGAGGGCTACACGCTCGAGCACTTCAGGGCCGATGCCATCGCGGGGCTGACTGTCGCCATCGTGGCGCTGCCGCTGTCGATGGCGATCGCCATTGCCTCGGGCGTGACGCCGGAGCGCGGCCTCTACACCTCGATCGTCGGCGGCTTCATCATCTCGGCGCTCGGCGGCAGCCGCTTCCAGATCGGCGGGCCGGCCGGTGCCTTTATCGTGCTGGTGGCGGCGACCACGGCGCGGGTCGGTGTCGACGGGCTGCTGCTGGCGACGATCATGGCCGGCATCTTCCTGCTCGTCATCGGTTATCTGAGGCTCGGCACCTACATCAAGTTCATCCCCTATCCGGTGACCGTCGGCTTCACCGCCGGCATCGCCGTCATCATCTTTTCCGGCCAGATCGTCGAACTGTTCGGGCTGAAGCTTGCCGGCAAGGAACCCGGGCCATTGGTGCCGAAGCTGATGGCGGTCGGCGAGGCGGCCGGCACGATCAACCTCTCGGCGACCTTCGTGGCGGTGCTGACCATCGTGGCCATCGCCTTGCTGAAGCGCTGGCGGCCGAAATGGCCGGCGATGCTGATCGCCATCGGGCTGGCCTCGGTCATCGTGGCGCTGCTTTCGCTGCCGGCGGAGACGATCGGCACCCGTTTCGGCGGCATCCCGCGCAGCCTGCCATGGCCGGCCTTCCCGTCGGTGAGCCTCGCCAGGATGATCGACGTGCTGCCGGATGCCATCGCCTTTGCGCTGCTCGGCGCGATCGAATCGCTGCTCTCGGCCGTGGTCGCCGACGGCATGACCGGACGGCGGCACCGTTCCAACTGCGAACTGGTGGCGCAAGGTTTTGCCAATATCGCATCGGCCCTGTTCGGCGGCATCTGCGCCACCGGCACCATCGCCCGCACCGCCACCAATGTGCGGGCCGGCGCGCACGGGCCGGTGTCCGGCATGATCCATGCGGTGATCCTGCTGGTGCTGATGTTGGTGGTGGCACCCTTAGCCAGCTACATTCCTCTGGCAGCGTTGGCCGGCGTGCTGGCGGTGGTGTGCTGGAACATGGTCGAGAAGCAGGCCTTCGCCACACTGCTGCGCACGTCGCGCGGCGACGCGCTGGTGCTGCTGGCGACCTTCCTGATCGTCGTCTTCCGCGATCTCACCGAGGGCATTGTCGTCGGCTTCGTGCTGGGCTCGATCCTGTTCATCGACCGCATGGCCAAGAGCATCGCGGTCGAGCCCGATCAATCGTTGGTGCCGGAGGACGTGGCCGACAGCGCCAGCGCCTATGATTCCAGCGAGGCGAGCGACGCCGACACCGTCGTCTACCGGATCTCGGGCGCATTCTTCTTCGGCGCCGCTTCGACCGTCGGCACGGTGCTCGACCGTATCGCCGACCAACGCAAGAACTTCATCCTCGACTGCTCGGCGGTGCCGTTCTTCGATTCGACCGCGGCCAATGTCATCGAGGGCGCTGCCCACAAGGCCAGGCGCGCCGGCGTGCGCTTCATCATCGCCGGCGCTTCGCCGCAGACAAGGCGCATGCTGATCAACCACGGCGTCAAACGGCCGCTGGTGACCTACGCCGCCTCGATCCGGGATGCGCGGGCGCAGTTGGCCGGGAACCGAGAGTAGCGAGCAGGATTTGCCGGTCGGTGGTCCCCTTGTCGGTGCGAGGATGTTCGCCCGTTGAATGTCAATTTTTGACCCGAAGCCGAGCTACGTCTTCCACCACGCGAACGGCAGCTTTGCGCCTTATTTCGGCCTAACAGGCAAGTTCGTCGTTGCCCTAAAGCGGACACCATCAAGCTGAGGTCGTGATTGCGACTCTCCCCGATCCGGGAAACATTCCTTTATCCAACCCCGTGGAAGGCGCGAGACGCGACCATGAGGGGGAACGGCTCAGCCCATACCAAGACGCAATAATTTAGATTACCTTTCTGGGACTGAGCTGTCGCGACCTATGGTCGGGTCGCATCACGTGGGAGACCTTCCTCCAATCTCAAAGCCGCATGCATGCGTCGATCGCTATTTCAGAAGTATTTCTTAGTCTTGTTCGCGGCGGCCATTTTTCCGATGGCCGCCGGTGGCATCAGCAACACTTGGTTCAGCTATGTCGACCAGCGTGCGATCCTCAGTGCCCTGCTGCGGTCCGAGGCAACATCGGCGGCTGACAAAATTGAGAGCTTTCTTGACAGCATCAAGATTCCGCTCGGCTCCACGATCCCCGAGGACGTGTCGGCCAATGCCGGCGTGAAACAGCTTCGGCTTCTTTTCCTGCGCGTGATGCACCAGGTCCCGGGAATTCTCAGCATCAGTTTCGTCGACGGCGCCGACGCGGAACGGCTGCACGTCTCTCGCACGGGCAAAAACAGGACAGAAAGCGGGGCGGACCGCTCGGGCGATCCCGCTGTCGTGGGCGCCAGGACGGCGAAGGTCTGGTACGGCCCAGTCATTTATCGCCAGGGTTCCGAACCGTCGGTAACCATGGCGATGGCGAATTACGACGATACAGTCCTAGAAAACACGATCATCGCCGAAATCAGTCTGAAGCCTATCTGGCTCATCGTTTCCGAAATCCGCGTGGGCCGCAGCGGCCAGGCACTTGTCGTCGACCAGACTGGCCACCTCATCGCTCACCCCGCGATCAGCAAAGTGATGCAGGGCGCCGACGAGAAAGCAGCTTTGGCGCTACGCGGATTGCAGGATGCGATCGCCGCCGCGGGCGGCACTGCGATTGCAAACCGCAACGCCGAGAATGAACGCGTTGTGACCGCTGGCGCGCCCGTTGCCGCGGCCGGGTGGACGGTATTTGTCGAGCAGTCGCAGGCAGAGGCATTTGCACCCCTATACGCTTCATTGTGGCGGACCGGCGGGTTGTTCCTCGCCGCCACAGTCCTTGCGGCGGTACTCGCCTATTGGCTTGCCAGACGGATGAGCGGGCCCATCCGATTGCTGGAAGAAGGCGCCCTCAAGATCGGTGCCGGGCAATTCGATCATCGGATCAACATTGTCACTGGAGACGAACTTGAGCGGCTGGCTGCGCGGTTCAACCAAATGGCGCAGGAACTTGCCACATCGCGGGACCGCGCGGAGCGACTGACGCGGTTGAAGCGCTTCCTTGCACCACAGGTTGCGGAACTCGTAGAGAAGGCCGGTGATGAGCGAATGCTCGCTGGACAGCGCGCAGAAATAGTCGCTGTTTTTAGCGACTTACGTGGCTTTACTGCATTTTCAGCGCACGCTGAGCCTGAGAACCTCATGCAGGTCCTGCGTGAGTACTATGAGGCGCTCGGAGCGATCATCACCAAGTATGAAGCAACACTGACCAGTTTTTCGGCGGATGGATTGATGATCCTCGTCAACGCCCCGGTTCCATGTGAAGGGCCGGCGCTTCATGCCGTAAAAATGGCTGTCGACATGCAGGATTCCACACAAGAGCTCATATCTCAGTGGCGGCAACGTGGTTACAAGATTGGCTTCGGCATGGGGCTCGCTATGGGGTGGGCAACGGTGGGTCGAATTGGCTATGAGGCCCGCGCTGACTACACCGCAATCGGCAATGTCGTGAACTTGGCATCGAGGCTGTGTTCGTCCGCTGAAGATGGACAAATCCTTATAGATTATTCCGTGGCACGCCATTTGCCTGGCAACACGCCGATCGTTGACCTCGGTACTCGCCAGTTCAAAGGCCTCGAAGGGCACGTTCGCGTCTACAATGTTGAGACGCAAAGGATTGAGCGGCCGAATTTAGGTTCTGCTGAGAATGACGCAGGGGAAAAGGGCTAGGCTCCTCTGCATCGACGTCCGCAATCGTTCTTCCCTGTACCACAAGAGGACCTACTGCTTCCGGCCCACTGCGGTCACTCGAGAACTGGCAGCGGATGACCGCTTCTGGCGCCAAGCGGAAGTTTCGTAGACCGGCCCCGAGACCTTGGCTTTCAATCGAGGCTCAGTGCCGCCACCGCGCCCTCGTTCATCAACGGCACATAGATGGTCGACTTGCCGTCGGTGCCGATGTCGGCGCTGCCCGGCTTGAAGGTCGCGATCACCTCCGGCGCACCGCCCTCATGATAGCGGTAGAGCGTGCCGGTCATGTAGGCGGTGGCATAGATGCTGTCGCCGATGGCGATGACGCCGTCGAGGTCGGCGAATTTTTGCGCGCCGGGCAGTGGCGAAATCGCCTTGGTGGCGAGATCGACCCACAGCAGGCCGCCGGGCTCGGCGGTGCTGAAATCGGGCTTGATGCCCTTGCCCCAGGAGGCGACGATCAGCCTGTTGCCGTCGGCGAAGATGCCGTTGGGCGAAGCAAGGGCGGCGTCCTTGAAGAACAGCTCCGGTCTGTCGCCGTCGATGCGGTAGATCGTGTCGGCCAGCATGTCGGTGACATAGACCTTGCCGGAGCTGTCGGCGGTCATGTCGTTGAGGAAGACGGCTTTCGGTACGTCGATGCTTGAATCCAGCTTGCCGCTGGCGAGGTCGACGACGCGGACCTTGGTGATGTCGGCGACGTAAAGCTTGCCCCCGGAGATTGCCATGCCCTTGGGTGCGTCCATGCCGTCGGTCCAATGTTGGGTGACGATCTTGCCGTCCAGCGACAGCACCGACAGATAGCCGTTGCCGTCTGCTGCGCCGGGATTGCCGGCGATGTTGGAGACGATGATGCGCTTGTTGGCGGCATCGAAGAGTGCGGATTCCGGCTGCTCGAAGCCAGAAGCGCGCCAGATTTCGCCGGCCTGGGCGGCAGGTACTGCCGCGATGCCGAAGACGGCGAGACATATCGAGGTGACGAGGGTTTTCATGGCTGATCTCCTGTGGTGACGGAGGAGAGCTAGGTTTTTCGATACTTTTCCGGAAGGCCTTTTGGCACTAGTATCGAAGATCGATACGAAATCGCGCGAAAGAGGTGCATTCCATGAACGGCCCGATCTTCGAGGCGCTGAAGCGGACGCTGAAGGCGAAAGGCCTCACCTATCGCATGCTGGCCGACCGCATGGGCGTTTCCGAGCCGACGGTGAAGCGCATCTTCCATGAGCGCAACTGCAAGCTCGACCGCCTGGTGGAGATCTGCACCGCTGCCGAGGTCGAGCTGGAGAACGTGCTGGGCGCGATGAACCGGGGACCGGGGCCGGCCAACCACGTGGCGCCGGAGATCGAGCGCAAGCTGGCGAGCCGGCCGGCGCTGCTGTTCGTCTTCATCATGCTGTCGGAGAAATTCACGCCCGAAGGCATCATGCGCTCGCAAGGCCTGAGCGAAGCTTCGATGTTCCTCTATCTGCGCGACCTCGAGGAGCTCGGACTGGTCGCGCTCGGCCGCGGCCTTTCGGCGAGGCTGCTGGTCGAGACGCCGATCCAGTGGAATTTCGAAGGACCGCTCAGGCCGCTGTTCGAGGCGACCAACAAGAATTTCATCGGCTGGGCGATCAACCATCTGCAGCGTGAGGCGACATTCGTCAGCTTCTCCCGGCGGATGCGGCCGGAGACGGCCGAGATGGTCAGACGCGAGGCGGAGGAACTGGCGGAGCGCGCAAAGCTGCTGGCTCATCACGACCAGCACACGACGCCCGAAGACGCGCTTATCGGCTACAAATGGACCTTTGCGTTCGGCGCGACGCCCTTTCCGGCGATCATGCCGGTTGGTCCGCACCCTAGGGATGCCGGTGCTTCCGACCGGCCCGCCGCTGCTGCAAAGGGACGCCGTCCTTTGCCGGCCTGACACGGCCAAGCCTCCGCCTGTCCTGCTTTGGTTTTCACCAAGATCTCTTGTCTGGACGTTTTTGCTCTTTTCAGCCGCGTTTCAAAAATGAAACCACATTCATGATAGAGTTAGCGCACTGATTTGCCAGATTGTAGAGGGCGGGTTTGCCGAATGCGTGACGCGTCCCCGTGAAATCGAAGTGATCCCATGCCGAGCGCGCCAACACTTGAGCTTCGCCGCTATTCGCGCCTGAAAAATTTGCGGGCGCGCGCAGAACGCCAGGGTGCTGCATTGCAGTTCTGGGCGCGTACGGCATCGCTCGCTGCGATCTCCTGCTTCTTTTCATTGATCAGCCGCTGGGATGCCTCGCTGCTCTTCGTGCTGGCGGGCCTGGTGCTGTTCCAGCTCGTCGGCCTGATCCAGTTTCTCTTTGCGCGCCGTCGCACGGCTCCATGGTGGCTCGGGTACCTCGTCGGTACGCTGGACATCGTTCTGTTGACCGTTCTGCTGATAACGCCCAACCCGTTTTCCCTGGAGGTCGCGCCGGCCGCGATGCAACTGCGCGAGGGCAGCTTCAAATTCCTGCTGATTTTCGTATGCCTTGGCGCGCTGACCCTTTCGACACGATTGGCACTCTATCTCGGCGCGCTCGCGGCCTTGACGTGGGCGATCGGCGTGGGATGGGTGATTTTTCATCCGGGAACCGTCATTCCGGCGACGAACCTCTATTCGCTACCGGTGACAGAGCGACTGAACCTCTATCTTAACCCCAATTTCGTCGATACTTTCGCGCAGGCGACCAACGTGTTGGTCGTGCTGATTATCGGCGCGATCATGGCGCTGGTCGTCTTTCGTTCCCGACATCTGTCGGAAGACTATGTCAAGGCAGAGCGCGCCCGCGCCAATCTCGCCCGGCATTTTTCGCCCAATGTAGTCGACCAGCTCGCCAGCGATGACGAGCCCTTCGGCCCGGTCCGCCGGCAGGACATCGCGGTGCTGTTCGCCGACATTGTCGGCTTCACACACTATTCCGAGGATCATCCGGCCGAAGCAGTGTTCGAACTTCTGCGTCAGTTCCACCGTCGCATGGAACAGGTCGTTTTCGACCACAATGGCACCGTCGACAACTATATCGGCGATTGCATCATGGCGACATTCGGGGTTCCGCAAGCCAGCCATGACGACGCGACTCGGGCCATCCAGTGCGCTGAAGCGATGATCGCCGCTCTCGAAAACTGGAATGTGCAGCGGGTGTCCAGGGGATACCCGTCGCTGGACGTTCGGATCGGTGCACAGTATGGCGCAGTCGTCATCGGTGCGGTCGGCAGCGAGCGCAATCTGTCCTTCGCGGTGGTGGGCGACACCGTCAACGTCGCCAGCCGTTTGCAGTCGCTCTGCCGTGAGCTTCAGGCGAACATTTGCTTCGGGTCACGACTGATTGAGGCCGCGAAGGCGGAATCGCCCACGACACAGTTGAATGCGCGCGATCATGGACCGGTGAGCATCCGCGGCCGGGACGAACCTGTCCATGTCTGGGTCGAACACAGAGCCGAAAACCAGGGCGCTATTGCGGTTTCGGCATGATGTAGGTCGCCATGTAAACGCCTGCGCCACAGCCGGATAGGGGCATGTCCTGGCCAAGCCCGAAAGCCGTCACGTGTCTGAGGCGATTGCGCCAGCCGTCGCGGCTGCGGCGTCTGTGCTTGCCTTGTCGTCCCAGGTCACCGCCCGGTAGTCGAAGCCATATTCCAGCGTCGGCTTGACGATGCGGAAGAAGGGCGACAGGTCGAAATCGCGCGGCGTGTAGAGCGAGTGGTGGCGGATGTGCAGGATTTCCCGGCGCATATAGCTCGACTGCGCCGAAGCGCGGCCGGGCGCGCGCGTGACCTCGGGCAGGATCGGATAGCGTATCTGGCCATAAGCCTCGGCAATCAGCGTCGAGCAGATCGCCCGCGTCGGGTCGCCGGAGCCGAAGGCCAGCATGCGGCGGCGCCAGCGAACCGGCACCGGCGGCGTCGGCAGGAAGAAGCGCAGCATGTCGAAAATGTTCTTGAGATCGTATTTCAACCCGAGCTTGCCGATCATGAAGGCGACGACCTTGTCGCGGTCTTCCGGCGCCAGGCCGCTCGCCCGGCAGATGCGGGTGTTGTAGGTGCGGTAGCGCGACAGCGGCACGGCGACGCAACCCTCGCCGAGGGTGACCTCGATCAGGCGCCGCCGCTCCGACCCGTCCTCGGGTTCCGCCAGGGCGTCGCCGACATAGAAGGCCGCGTGCGACCAGGTCGACTGCGTCAAATACTTGATGACCGCCGAAATCTTCTGGTTGCCCTCGATGAGCAGGATGTCGCCGGGCTGGAGCGTGCGCCGCAGCGTTTCGGCGTCGGACGGCGTGTACGGCTCGTAGCCGGAGGATTCATCCTGCAGCCGGCCGGCAAGCCAGCGGCCAAGGCGATCGAGAAGCGTTTCGGCGGGCGCGGTCATCGTAGATGGCGATTAGCACAGACCGGCGGTGTGGACCATGATCAGCTGGCGACGGGCAAGCCAGCATCTTCCTGAGCCGCGCCTGCCAGGTCTTCGCGCACCTTGCGGGCGAGCTTTTTCGTCGACCGCTTGGGGCTGTCGCCGAACAATTCGGCCGCGTCGGCGAGGCAGGTCTTTCTCAGGCTCTTTTCCGAGCGCTTCAGCAGCTTGGCGAGAAGCTTTGTGTCCTCGGGCGAACCGAGTGGCTCACCATCGGCATCGAGAAGCGCGCGCATGACGAACACGTCGTGCAGGTCGCCCAGCTGCTCGCCCAGTTCGTCGACCGCCTTGCGCCTGGCCTTGATCGGCGTCGGCCACAGCCGGCCGAGCAGCGACAGATGCATGCTGTGGGTCTTGGCCGCCTTGCGCAAATCGTGGAAATCATCGGCCGCGCCGCGGGAGCCTGCCCTGTCCAGCGCCTTGCGAGCCCGGCGCAAGGTGGCGCGGGCGCCGTCGGCGAGGATATCGGCGGCCTGTTCCGGCTGGTCGGGCAGGACCAGCCTGTCGATGTGGCCGAGACCTTCCGCGCAAGCGGCGGTCGCAGCACCTATGGCGGCGTCGAGTCCGGCGCCCGCATGCATCTCGTGCTGGCGCACCACCAGCCGGTCGCGGACGGGATCAAGACCGCCACCGGCGCTCTGCTCGGGAAAGCTCTTTGCAAGCCGGTCGATGGTCTCGATCAGCGCCGTCGCCTCGCGCGGGCCGGCCAGCAGGGCCGATACATGGCGGTAGCACTCGTTCTCGGTCTTGCAGAACGCCTCGTCTCCAGAACGGACCAGGCGCAGCAGGGCGCGGGCGTTCTTCAGCCGCTTGCGGCATTTGTGCAGCGCCTTCTCGGGGTTGTCGCGCGCCGCATCCAGATGGGCGAGCGACTTGCCAACCTCTTCGGCGAGGATACGCCTGACCTCGCCGGTCAGCGGCAGGCGCGGGTCTATGCGAAAGCTCATGCGGCGATCTCCGGAATCCCCCCAAGGGCGAGCGACGCGTTGTAGAATCTGTGCTCGCCGGTGACTTCCCGGCCGAGCCAATCTGGCAGCATTTCGTCCGGCACGTCTTCCGGCGTCTCGAGTTCAGCGACCACAAGCCCCGCCAGCATTCCGCCGAATACATCGACTTCATAGAGATAGCCGCGGTGCCTAACATGGTGGCGTGTCTTCTCGATGACACGTCCGATGGCGAATGCCCGCATCTCCTCGGCCTCGGCCAGCGGGATCGGATATTCGAACTCGTCGCGCTCGCGCGCCTTGCTGCCGAATTTGAGCGTCAGTTCGGCAGAAGTGCCGTCGCTGATGCGCACGCGGACCGTGCGGCCGGGCGCGGCGGCAAGGTAAAATTGTCGAATCCGAATATCCGCCTCGACCAGCTCACGCCAGGCGGCGCCGGAGACCAGGAATTTGCGCTCGACTTCCTTGCCCATGGCCGGGCACTAAAGCGCGGGCGCCCCGAGATGGCAAGTCGAAGCTGAGAATCAATTTGACTTTAATCAATCGATTGATTAAATACGATTGATGAGCAAGAAACCGAGCGCCAAACCTTCGCTTCGCGAAGCTTCGCCTGCCGACCAGACACGCGCTGCGCTGGTGCATGCGGCACTCAAGCTGTTCGGGCGGCAAGGCTTCGACGGCACTTCGACACGCGAGATCGCGGCCGAGGCGAAAGCCAATATCGGCTCGATCGCCTACCACTTCGGCGGCAAGGAAGGGCTGCGCGCCGCCGCCGCCGACTATATCGTCGACACCATCCAGGTGATAGCCGGGCAGGCCACCGGCGCGGCCCAGGCGGCCTCACCGGCCACTCCCGAGGCGGCGCGGGCGCAGCTCTTCACGGCGCTGGAGCGGATGGTGGGCTTCATCGTGGCAAGCCCGCAGGCCGGCGAGATCGTACAATTCGTACTTAGGGAATTGTCACATCCGACAGCGGCGCTCGACCGCATCTATGCCGGTGTGTTCGAGCCAACGCATCGCCGGCTCTGCCAGGTGTGGGAGCAAGCGACGGGCGAGGCGGCCGAAAGCGAGGCTACCCGGCTCACCGTGTTCACGCTGATCGGCCAGGTCATCTATTTCCGCATCGGCCGCGAGGCGGTCATGCGCAGGATGGGCTGGAACGAGATCGGCGAGGCCGAGGCCGCCAAGGTGGTGGCGGTGACGGCGGACAATCTCGGCGCGATCCTCGCCGCCCATAGTCCGGCCGCCCGCAAGGAGGGCAAATCATGAGTTTTCTTTGTTCGCTGCCGCTTGCCGCCCAGCTGTTCGGCGCCTGCGCGCCGGCCGCACCTTTAGCCGTCGGCTATGTCGAGGGCGACTATGTGCTGCTGGCACCGATCGAGGTGGCGCAAGTCGCGACGGTCGCGGTCAAACGCGGCGATCGGGTAGCCCCGGGCACGCCCGTGGTGACACTGGAAGACGCCGACGCCAAGATCGCGGTGGCGCAGGCGGAAGCTGCACTCGCCCAAGCGCAGGCGCAACTTGCGGACTTGCAGGTCGGCAAGCGTCCGGAAGAAATCGCGGTGCTCAAGGCGCAAGTCGACATGGCCAAGGCGCAGGCCACCGACGCCAGGCGCAGATATGACCGCGCCAGCGACCTGTTCAAGCGCGGCACCGGCACGCAGGCTGACTATGACACGGCCTCCGCCACGCTGGAGACCGCCAATGCGCAGGTCGGCCAGGCGGAGGCCAATCTCGCCGTCGGCGGCCTGCCGGCGCGCGCCGAGACGATCAAGGCCGCCGACAACCAGGTCAAGCAGGCGCAGTCGGCGCTGGAGCAAGCGCAATGGCGGCTGTCCAAGCGCGTGCTGGCCGCACCTTCGCCCGGTCGCGTCAACGACGTGATCCGCAATCCGGGCGACACCGCCGGGCCGACCGCGCCGGTGATTTCGATGCTGCCGGACGGCGCGGTGAAGCTCAGCGTCTACATTCCGGAAAGCGCCTTTTCCTCGGTCAAGGTCGGCACGCTGCTCGGCGTCCATTGCGACGGCTGCGGGCCGGATGTGAAGGCGCGCGTCAGCTATGTCTCACCCGACCCGGAGTTCACGCCGCCGGTGATCTATTCGCTCGAGAACCGGCAGAAGCTGGTCTATCTTGTCGAGGCGCGGCCGGAGGGCGATGCGGGGCCCCTGCAGCCCGGACAGATCGTCGACGTCGATCTGGCGGATGGCGCAAAATGAACGCCATCGACGTCCATGGCCTGGTCAAGCGCTTCGGCGACAAGACCGTCGTCGACCACGTGACGATGACGGTGGCCGAAGGCGAGATCGTCGGCTTCCTCGGGCCGAACGGCTCAGGAAAGACGACGACCATCCGCATCATGTGCGGGCTGCTGACGCCGGACGAAGGCGAGGGCACCGTGCTCGGCTTCGACATCCGCACCGACAGCCTCAGCATCAAACGCGAAGTCGGCTACATGACGCAGAAATTCTCGTTCTACGAAGATCTGACGATCGGCGAGAACCTCGAATTCGTGGCCCGGCTCTACCGGTTGAAGCCGGTGGAGGACCATGTGGCGCGGACGCTGGAAGACCTCGGCCTGACCACGCGCCGCAACCAGTTGGCCGGCACACTGTCGGGCGGCTGGAAGCAGCGGCTGGCGCTTGCCGCCTGCATCATGCACAAGCCGAAGCTGCTTTTGCTCGACGAGCCGACCGCGGGCGTAGACCCGAAGGCGCGGCGCGAATTCTGGGACGAGATCCACCGGCTGGCGAGCGGCGGGTTGACCGTATTGGTCTCCACCCATTACATGGACGAGGCCGAGCGCTGCCACCGCATCAGCTACATCTCCTACGGCAAGATGCTGGCCACCGGCACGGTCGACGAGGTGGTGAAGAATGCCGGGCTGACCACCTTCGTCCTGATGGGGCCGCGTCTCGACCAGGTGGCCGAAGCGCTGCAGGGCCGGCCCGGCGTCGACCAGGTGGCGCCGTTCGGTGCCACGCTGCATGTCGTCGGCTCCGACAGGAAGGCGCTGCAGGCAGCACTTGCCGACATCGAGAAGAAGCACAAGGGCGTCACGGTGGCGCCAGGCGAAACCAGCCTCGAAGACGTCTTCATCCAGTTCATGTCCGGTTCGAAGGACAATATGGCATGAACAGCCTCTTTTCCTTCGCCCGGCTCGGCGCCCTGCTGATCAAGGAGTTCATCCAGATGCGGCGCGACCGCATCACCTTCGCCATGATGCTGGGCGTGCCGCTGATGCAGCTGGTGCTGTTCGGCTATGCCATCAACAACGACCCGAAGAGCCTGCCGGCCGCACTGGTGGCGACGAGCAGCGACCCCTATACGCGGGCCATGGTCTCGGGGCTGCAGACCACCGGTTACTACCGCTTCGACTATGTCGCGCAAAGTGCCGAGGAAGCCGAATTCCTGATGTCGCGCGGCGATGTCGCCTTCGTCGTCACCATCCCCGCCGATTTCGCCCGCAGGGTCGAGCGCGGCGACAATCCGCAGATCCTGATCGAGGCCGACGCCACCGACCCGGCGGTGGCCAGCGGCGCCATCTCGACGCTCGGCACCGTCGCCAACCAGGCGCTGCTTCGGGCGCGCGGCATGCAGGAGGCCGCCGCCGAGAGCGCCAAGGGCCAGCTCGAAGTGGTGGTGCACCGGCGCTACAACCCCGAAGGCATCTCGCAATACAACATCGTGCCTGGCCTGCTCGGCGTCATCCTGCAGATGACGATGGTGATGATGACTTCGATCGCGCTGACGCGCGAGACCGAGCGCGGCACGATGGAGAACCTTCTGGCGATGCCCTCCAGCCCGCTGGAGATCATGATGGGCAAGGTGCTGCCCTATCTGGTGGTAGGCGCCGTGCAGGTGGTGGTGGTGCTGGCGGCGGCAAAACTTCTGTTCGCCATTCCCTTCACCGGCTCGATGTCGCTGCTCTTGACCGCCGTGCTGATCTTCGTGCTGGCGCTGGTGCTGCTCGGCTACACGATCTCGACGATCGCCCGCACGCAGATGCAGGCGCTGCAGCTGACTTTCTTCTTCTTCCTGCCGTCGATCATGCTGTCCGGCTTCATGTTCCCCTATCGCGGCATGCCGGACTGGGCGCAGCTGTTCGGCGAGATCCTGCCGCTGACGCATTTTTTGCGCATTATCCGCGCGGTGATGCTGAAAGGCGCCGAACTGCCGGCGGTGGCGACCGAGATCGGCTGGCTGGTGGTGTTCGTGGCTTTGTTTGCCGGCGTGGCGCTAGTGCGGTTCAGGCGGACTCTGGATTAGGGTCAGGAAATGCATGGACTCTGGATGCCTATCGGGGCTGTGCGCGGCACCCGAATTGGATAGAGTGGCGGCCCCTATGCATCGTCGGGCGGGCGCTCCCATGAAAGCCGTCGATACTGCAGAGATCATCTTTCTGGTCGACAACGCGACCGACAGTCTCTCGTCGAATCCTGGTTTCGTCGAGACCGAGTTCGCCCGCCACCGCCGACAAGGGATGCAATGGCTAACCGGGAAATGCCTGTGCTGCGCCGCGCATGGGTTGTCCTGCTTGATCACCGCCCGGACTGGACCCGCCAGCCGCTCACTCCTGTTCGACACTGGGCCCGAGGAATGGGTGTTTGAGCGCAACGTTGTCAGGCTCGGCGTCGATCTAGGGGAAGTCGGCGCGGTGATGCTGTCGCATGGTCACTGGGATCATGCAGGTGCAATGCCGCGCGCCCTCCAAATGATCACGATGAGCAATGGCGGACAGCGTATCCCGACCTACATGCACCCCGGTATGTTCGCCTTGCGCGCAACCAAATCCGGCGATGGGCAGTTTCGGCCGATGGAACTGGTGCCGAGCGTGGATGTCCTGTCCGGAAACGGCGCCGATGTCATCATTACCCGAGATGAGCTGCTGCTTTTTGACGAGACGTTCTATGTGAGCGGCGAAATCCCTCGCGTGACCCGGTTCGAACGCGGGTTTCCCGGCCAGTATCGCCAGAGCGCGGCAGGCAGTTGGGAGCCGGACGAAGTAATGCCGGACGAGCGTTTCGTGGCGATCAACGTGGCCGGCAAGGGGCAAGTCGTCTTCACCGCCTGCTCGCACGCCGGCCTGATCAACGTTCTGACGCACGCCAAGGCGCGGTTTCCGGATATCCCGCTCTACGCCGTGTTTGGCGGCTTCCACCTCTCCGGGATCACCGAGCCAAGTATCCCGGAGACGGTCGAAGCGCTGGCGCAGTTTGACCTGCAATTGATATCACCCGGGCACTGCACGGGTTGGCGCGCCACGAGCGCACTTGCGGCCGCCTATGGCGAGAGGGTCGTTCCATCTGCGGTCGGCAAGACGTTCGTGCTTTGACGACCCCCGTGGGCAGAGCTATTGGCCCCATGCCCTCCGATCCTTGCAAGGTGGAAAGAGGTGCGCGACCTCGAACCGGTCTTCACCCTAGGCCGCCGCCATGATTTCCGCATAGGTGCCGAAATCGACATTGCCGCCCGACAGCACCACGGCGACGCACTTGCCTGCCAGCTCGATCTCGCCCGATGACAGTGCTGCCAGCGCCACACTGCCGCCGGGCTCGACGACCAGCTTGAGATTGGCCATGGCGTCGCGCATCGCCTGTCGCGTTGCCTGGTCGGAGACGGCAACGACGCCGGAAAGGTTTTTGCGGTTGATCTCGAAGGTGATCGCGCCCGGCTCGGCGACGAGAAGCGCATCGCAGATCGATTGATGACCGGGCTCATTCGTCACCCTGGCGCCCTTAGCCAGCGAGCGGCGGGTGTCGTCGAAATGCTCGGGCTCCACCCCCCAGACCGCGGTGCCCGGCGAAGCGTCCTTGACCGCGATCGAAATGCCGCTGGAGAGGCCGCCGCCACCGCAGGGGATAACGACCGCGTCGAGGCTCGCGCCAAGCGCCTTTGCTTGGCGTACAAGTTCGAGGCCGATCGTGCCCTGGCCGGCGATGATACTGGGATCGTCGTAGGGCGGCACAAGAACCATGCCCTGTTCGACGTAAGGGCGAACGACGGTCATGCGGTCCTCGCGGACGCGATCGAAATGCACCACCTCGGCGCCCATCTTGCGGACATTGGCGATCTTCATCGCCGGCGCGTCGGCCGGCATGGCGATGATCGCCTTGACGCCGAACATCGCCGCGGAGGCGGCCACGCCTTGCGCGTGGTTGCCTGAGGAGAAGGCGACGACGCCGCGGCTGCGTTCCTCCTCGGTGAGCGAAGACAGCTTGTTGTAGGCGCCGCGGAATTTGAACGAGCCGGTGCGCTGCAGCGTCTCCGGCTTGAACAGGATGCGGCCGCCGAAGCGCTTGTTGAGTTCTTGCGATTCGATCAATGGCGTTTCGACGATCAGGCCGGAAAGGCGCGTGGCGGCGTGGTGAATGTCGGCAATGCCGGGAAGGGTAGCGGTCATGCGGGTGCCTTGCAGGAAGGTGGGTCCATTCATGGTGCACGGAAAATACGGCAGCATGCCAACGAAAAAATGTGACCGTTACAAAATCGCCTTTGCCTCAGCCGAGGCCCGCTGCCTCCGGCAGCTCCACGGTTCTTACCCCAGCAGCGTCTTCCGCCGGGCTCCGCCGGCCTTGCGCCAGGCGTTGAAGCGGTGGGTGGCGGCGGCGAAGGAGATCTTCATCTGTTGGGCGACCGAATAGCGCGACTTGCCGTCGTCGAACATACGGTAGCAGCATTCGACGCCTTCCTCGGTCAGCTTGCCGTCGGGGGTCTTGTTGTGCGGGTTGGCGGGGTCGAATTTTTCGACCTGCTGCTCGACGAGGCCTTTCAGGCGTTGCAGGTCGGCCTCTATGCTGGCGATGAGATCGAGGACGGGCTTTGGGTCAAAAGGGTGCGCGTGCGGCTTTTCAGTCATCCGTGATTCCTTTGTTTGGCTTAGGTTCGGGTATATAGGCGAACCTTCGCCAATAATGAAGGCCTCGTGGCAACTGCTTGGTTCAACATTTTTTGAACTCCGGGCGATCGCGATTGACCAGCAACGGATGAAGCCATAGTTTAGAACTATTCTAATCTGGGTGACTTCCTCATGCTTTCACGTGTCTTCGGCTTCGGTCGCCGTTCTTTCGATTCGCTGTCGGAGCAGGAGATCCTGGCGCTGGCCATCTCGTCCGAGGAGGATGACGGGCGCATCTACCGCGCCTATGCCGACGGGCTGGCGGAGAGCTTTCCGCAATCGGCCAAGGTGTTCGAGGCGATGGCGGAAGAGGAGGACGGCCACCGCGACTCGTTGATCGAGCTTTTCCGCAAGCGTTTCGGCGAGCGCATCCCACTGATCCGGCGCGATCATGTGAAGGGCTATTACGAGCGCAAGCCCGACTGGCTGGTCAGGCCGCTTGGCATCGACGCCGTGCGTCGGCAAGCCGAGGCGATGGAGCGGCAGGCCTATCTGTTCTATGTCGAGGCGGCCAAACGCACCACCGACGCCTCGACCCGAAAGCTGCTCGACGATCTGGCCGCGGCCGAACAAGGCCATGAGAGCTCGGCACACCAGCTTGAACAAAAACATGTGCCGGGCGAGGTCAAGGACGAGGAGGCGAGCGCAGAGCAGCGCCAGTTCATCCTGACCTATGTGCAGCCCGGACTGGCCGGGCTGATGGACGGGTCGGTGTCGACGCTGGCGCCGATCTTCGCCGCGGCCTTCGCAACCCATGACACGTTCCAGACTTTCCTGGTCGGGCTTGCCGCCTCGATCGGCGCCGGCATCTCGATGGGATTTACCGAGGTCGCCTCCGACGACGGCAAACTGTCGGGCCGCGGCTCGCCGGTGAAGCGCGGGCTGACCGTCGGCATCATGACGACGCTCGGTGGCCTCGGCCACGCGCTGCCCTATCTCATCCCGTTGTTCTGGACGGCGACCGCGGTGGCGGCCGTGGTGGTGTTCTTCGAACTCTGGACGATCGCCTTCGTGCAGAACCGCTATATGCAAACGCCATTCTGGCGCGCCGCCTTCCAGGTGGTGCTGGGCGGCGCGCTGGTGTTTGCTGCGGGCGTGCTGATCGGGAACGCTTAGCGATCCCCTCACCCATTCACCACCCGGCTGTCCGCTGGCGCCTCGGCCCTCTCAGTCAGTCCATAGTCACGCACGACATGGGCAATGCGCAGACGATAGCCGGCAAAGATTCCGCCACGGCCGGCCTTCTGCGCCTGCCTGTGCTCCCCCGTGTTGCGCCAGGCCTTGACCGAGTCCTCGTCGCGCCAGAACGACAGTGACAGGACGCGGTTCGGATCGACAAGGCTCTGGAAGCGCTCGATCGAGATGAAGCCGTCGATGCCGTCGAGCAGCGGCCGCAGTTCGGCGGCTATGCCGAGATAGGCGTCGCGACGGCCCGCCGCCGGCTCGACCTCGAAGATGACGGCGATCACGGCAGCACCAATTTGGCGTGCGGCCCGGAGGCGAGCTTCAGGAACATGCGATCCTCCTTCAGGATGAATTTTTCCCGCTTCGCGAGTTCGTAGTTTGCCTTGCCGGCCGGATCGGCGGCAAGCCTGGCGCGGTAGGCTTCGTAGGCCGCGAGGCTTTCGATGTTGTAGGCGGCGTAGGCGGTGGTGGCCGAGCCTTCATGCGGCGAGAAATAGCCGATCAGGTCGGCGCCGCAGCGCGGGATGACCTGCCCCCAGTTGCGCGCATATTCCTCGAATGCCGCCTTGCCGAACGGGTCGATCTCGTAGCGGATGAAACAGGTGATGGTCATTTTCGTCTCCTCGTCGGCTTGGGTCTGTTACGGCGACACTTCGAGCACGGTCGAAACATTGCGCGCTTGCCTGTGCTAGGCGATTCGATGTCAGGAGCGTTGCGGCGGTCATCGCCATCTCCTTGATCTGATCGCAGGATAGTGGTTTTCTCGCGGGGATGCTTCGATGGAGATGAAACTATGCGTGAAGGACCCGACATAGCCCGCATCGCCAGCCTGGTCGGCGATCCGGCGCGGGCAAACATGCTCTCTGCGCTGATGGGCGGAACGGCTCTGACCGCATCAGAGCTGGCGCTGGAGGCCGGCGTGTCGCTGCCGACCGCATCGTCGCATCTGTCGAAACTGATGGAGGGCGGCTTGCTGACTTTGGCCAGCCAGGGGCGGCACCGCTATTACGGCCTCGCCGGGCCGCAGGTGGCCGGCATGATCGAGGCAATCACCGGCGTCGCGGAAGCCGTCGGTCCCAAGCGGGTGCGGCCGGGCCCGCGCGACGCGGCCATGCGCGTGGCGCGCGTCTGCTACGACCATCTCGCCGGCGAGCAGGCCGTGGCTATGCTCGATCGCCTCGTCGACAGGAAGGTGCTGCTGCGCGACGACAAGGAAATCCGGCTCGGGCATTCGGCCGCGGCGCATTTCTCGGCACTCGGCATCGATGTCGAGGCCAAGGCGCGCCGGCCGGTGTGCCGCGCCTGCCTCGACTGGAGCGTGCGGCGCTCGCACCTCGCCGGCACGCTGGGCGCAGCGATCCTCGACAAGATCCTCGCCGAAAAATGGGCACGACGCGAAAAGGACAGCCGGGCGGTGGTGTTTTCACCGGGGGGAAGACGGCAGTTTGAGAGGGTGTTTTTGGGCTGAGCGGCTTCGTCATCCACGGGCGGAGCAAGGAGCGTAGCGACGCAGCGCAGACCCGAGGATCCATGCCGTGGCCTCCGAACGCCGCAACGGTGCAGAACCTAGGAGACGTCAGCGGGAAGTCGGCCATTCTGAGCCGCCGAATTCTTCGGTAAACGTCACGGCATGGATCCTAGGGTCTACACTCCGCTTCGCGTTCGCTCCGCCCTAGGATGACGAAATCATAGTGCCCGCTTGAGTGGCTTACCAAGCTTGAAGAAATCCTTCCATGGGTCGGCTTCCGCCAGTCGCTTCAGCGTCGCCTTGTCGCCGACCGCAAAAGCGTTCGGCGCCAGCCCGGCCTCGATCTCCGCCCAGGTCACCGGCATCGACACCGTCGCGCCCTTCTTGGCCCGCGACGAATAGGGCGTGACCGTCGTCGAGCCGCGGCCATTGCGCAGATAGTCGACGAAGATTTTTCCGGTGCGCGCCTTCTTCGACAGCGTCGCCGTGTAGCGGTCGGGTGCGGCCTGTTCCAGCGCGCGGGCGAAATCATGGGCGAAGGTCTTCGCCTCGTCCCAATCCGCCGAGGGTTTCAGCGGTACGACGACATGGTAGCCCTTGCCGCCGGACGTCTTGACGAGGTTCGGCAAGGACAGTTCGTCGAGCCGGACGTGGATGTCGAGTGCGGCCTCACGCACGGCCTTGACGCCGACACCTTCATCCGGATCGAGATCGAAGATGATCTGGTCCGGCTTCTCCAGTTCCTCGACGGTGCAGCCCCAGATGTGGACCTCGACAACGCCGTACTGGACCAGCGCGGCGAGGCCGTCGAAATCCCGGATGAACAAGATCTCCTCGCCGTCCATCGGATCCTTCATCCTCAAGATCTTGTCGTGCATGCCGGCGGAAGCGTGCTTCTGGAAGAAGCGTGGCCCCCCGATGCCGTCCGGCGCCCGCACCAGGCTGAGCGGCCGGCTGACGACGAATTGTTCCATGCGCGGCCAGACCAGCGCGTAGTGATCGAGCAGACCTTGCTTGGAAACCTTCTCGTCGGGCCACAGCAGCTTGTCGGGGTGCGAAAGCTTCACCGAGGTCTTCACGGCTCCGGCCGAAGTGGCCCTCGGGGCCGCCTTGGTGCCATCCGCTTTCGAGTTGCTCCCGGCCTTGCCGGTGGCTTGCTTCGGCTTTTCCTGCACGACTTCCTCCGGCGGCTTGTCCTCACGCAATCCCTGGAACGAGGCGTGGCGGATCATACGGTCGGATGTCCAACTGCGGAACTCCACTTCGCCGACGAGTTCGGGCTCGACCCAGACCAGTCCCTTGCCTTTCGGCACGGCGGCGGAGAAAGGCGAGGTTTTTGCCTTGAGGCCGTCGAGCCGCTTCTTCAGATCCGCGGCCACCTTGCCGGAGAAACCGGTGCCGACGCGGCCGGCGTAGTGCAGCTTGCCGCCTTCATGATAACCAACCAGCAGCGAGCGCAGGCCACGTCCGGTCTTGTCGGATGGCAGATAGCCGCCGATGACGAATTCCTGGCGCAGCGTGCATTTCGACTTCACCCAGGTCAGACCGCGGCCGCTGCGGTAAGGCGCATCGGCGCGTTTGGAAACGACGCCTTCCAGGCCCATCCGGCAGACATGCTGCAGCATGACCTTGCCCGGTTCGGCGAAATGGTCACTGAAGCGCAGCGCCGATTGCTCGGACTGCTCGCCGAGCAGTTCCGCCAGGGCCTGCTTGCGTTCGACCAGCGGCTCGCGGCGCAGATCCTGGCCGTTGAGCCGCATCAGGTCGAAGACATAGTAGACGAAGCGATCCGTCCGGCGGGCCGACAGGTCCGCCTGCAGCAGGGCGAAAGACGAGACGCCGCTGTCGGCGAGCACGACGACCTCGCCATCGACGATGGCATCCCGGCACTTCAGGCTGGCAAGCGCGGCGGTGACCGGGCCGTCGAATTTCCCGGTCCAGTCGAGACCGGCGCGGGTCAGCAGCCTGACCTCGCTGCCGGCAAGTTGGGCCTGCATGCGATAGCCGTCGAACTTCACTTCATGCAACCACTCCTCACCGGAAGGCGCGTTCTTCTGCAGAGTGGCGAGGCTTGGTTCAATGAAGCCGAGGCGCTTGGCGTGACCGGCTTTAGGCTTGCCAGCAGCCGGCCTGTTGGAATGCCAGACCTCGGCCTTCTTTCCTTTCGCCGTCTTGCCCGCGCCCACCTCCTCGACCGTCAGGCCCGACTTCACCGATTTCGGCGCGTCTTTCAGAATGTCCTCGCCGGGGCGCGCGGCGGCATCGTCGGACTTGATCAGCAGCCAGTTGTCGCGCTTTTCGCCGGAGCGAGGCTTCAGCCTGACGAGATGCCAGCGGCCATGCAATTTGTGGCCCTTCAGCTCGAAGCCGATATGGCCCTTCTTCATCGCCTTGGCCGGATCCATCTCGGGCACCCATTTGCCCTCGTCCCAGACGATGACGGAACCGCCGCCATACTCGCCCTTGGGAATGGTGCCTTCGAACGGCGCATAGTCGATCGGATGGTCCTCGACATGCACGGCCAGCCGTTTCTCATGCGGATCGAGGCTCGGGCCGCGCGTCACCGCCCAGCTCCACAACACGCCGTCATGCTCGAGGCGCAGATCGTAGTGCAGCCTTGTCGCCGCATGCTTGTGGATGACGAAGATACCGCCGGCCGTTTTCCCGGCCCGCGAGACCTTGCCCGCCGGCTCGGTGGTTTTCCGGAAGTCGCGCTTGGCTTGGTACTGTTCGAGGCCGGCCATGGGGCGGCCTCCTAAGCCGATTTACGCCTGCCGCCGGCGGCCTTCGGCCTGGCAGTTTTCGCCGAACGCTTCGCCGGCTTCTTCTCGCCACCACCGTCCGAGAGGCTCTTCTTCAGCGCATCGAAAAGGTTGACGACATTGGAGGGCTTGGGCGCCGCCTTCGGCTTCGGCGCCTTCCTGCCGGCCTTCTTGGCGCGGATCAGTTCGAGCAGCGCATCCTCGTATTTGTCGTCGAATTTCGACGGATCGAATTTCGCCTGCTTCTTGTCGATGATGAGCTCGGCCAGATCGGTCATCTCGTCGTCGGTCTTCACCGCCTTGATGTCGCCGAAGACGGTGTCCGGCTGCCGCACCGTGTTGTCGTAGCGCAAAGTGGTCAGCACCATGCCCTTGCCCAACGGCTCGATCACCACCGGTCTTTCCCGCTGGTAGAGGGCGATGCGGGCGAGCCCAGCCATTTTCTTGCCCGACATGGCGTCGCGGATGACGGCAAACGCTTCCTCCGACACCTTGTCGGCCGGCGAAACATAATAGGGCGTGTCGAGATAGATCTGCTGGATCGAGGCTTTGTCGACGAAGCCGTCGAGGCTCATCGTGTGCGAGGTCTCGATCTGCACCGCCTCGATCTCGTCTTCCTCGATATGGACGAACTCGTCGTCATCGACCTCATAGCCCTTGATCTCGTCGCCTTCTTCCAAAGGCTTGCCGGTCTCGGCATCGACATAGATGCGTTTGACGGTGTTGCCGGTCTTGCGGTTGAGGATGCGGAACGAGACCTTTTCGGTATGGGTCACGACATTGGTCAGTTCGATGGCGCAGGTGACCAATGACAGCTTGAGATAGCCCTTCCAGGCGGGACGCGGCGCCATGACGAGTTTCCTGTTCAATGCGGTTCAATCGAGAACGGGCAGGGCGCGTTCAGGTTCCGGCAACAAGCCCGAACGCTTGTTGGCGCGCGCACGGAAATTTCGTCTGGGGCTCAAGCGTTGAAACAGAACCGCGCCCAAGCGACATTCATACGAAACATATGTGATGCAAAAGTCACACAAGCCGAAATGGCGACAGACTGCACGGAAACACCCCGAATCAGCCGCATTCCGGCCACGAACCAGGGCGTTTCGGACCAGAAATTAACATCACGTTCACCGACTATTCACGCCTCGACGCTATCATCCCAGGCAATTCGGAAGGGACATCCGAAATCGGGACAGGGACAGGGAAAATGAAGTTCTGGAATCACATCGCCGGCTACGCCGTCGCCCTCCGCGAGTTCGTCGCGCCGACCTATCGGCCGGAGCGCTATTACATGCGCGGCCCGGGCCCGGCCTGCGCCCGTCGCGGCAATTCGCTGGGCATCAGCGCGCACTGATCATGACCGTCGAAAGCCGTCATGACAGCCGGATCTGCAAACCGGCCGACAACCATCGCGCAACCACCTACCGCGCCGAGCGCCCCGCGCTGGCCGACAGACGGCGTGCGACAACGCCAGGGCTTTGATGCAGCCATCGGCTGGCTTAGTGTCCAAGGACATGAGCAGCCGAGGCAATCGTGACCGACGTCATCAAGCCAACCTCCCTTCCTGAACCAGCCCCTCTTCCTGAATCCTTCGACGCATCCCATCCGCTGATCGTCTTCGACGGCGTCTGTGTGTTCTGCTCGGGTTTTGTCCGGATGGTGATCCGGCTCGACCGCAAGCAGCGCTTCCGCTTTGCCACGGCGCAGTCGCCGTTTGGCGAGGCGCTGTTTCAAAAATATGGACTGCCGACCGACAGCTACGAGACCAACCTGACCCTCATCGACGGCATCGCGTCCACTAGGCTGGATAGCTTCGTCGCCGTGATGGCCGAACTGGGCTGGCCTTGGCGGGCGGCCAAGCTCCTGCTGATTTTGCCACGCCCGCTGCGCGACTGGCTCTACGATCGCATCGCCAAGAACCGCTATGCCCTGTTCGGCAGAAGGGACAGCTGCGAGATCCCGTCAGCGGAGATGCGGGAGCGGCTGATTGGCTAGCAATTGCAGGAAAAGTGCGTGGTGGCTTTCCGTCTGGAGTTGCGTAAAAACAAAGGGTTAGAGCGGTTCAACAATTCTATCAAACGTTGAACCGCTCAGGGCCCGGTCGCCGTCATCGGCGGCTATTGTTTGCAATCGCGGCTGTCGCCTCTCGATGGGTTTCAGATGCCTTCGACCAGCACGATCTCGCCGTCGGCCACCTTCTGGCGGATCGCGACGGCGCGCTGATACTCCGGCGAGTGGTAGCAATCGTGTGCTGCGGCAAGTGACGGAAACTCGATGATCACGTTGCGTGCGCGACCCGGACCTTCGGCCTTTTCATGCTCGCCGCCGCGCGCCAGGAATGCAGCGCCGAACCGCTCGAAGGCCGGCTTGGCGGCGGCGACATAGTCCTTGTAGCCTTCGGCGTCACGCACATCGACGCGGGCGATCCAGTATCCTTTCGGCATTCGTCTTCTCCGGATTGGTCTTGTGTCTTACGCCGAGCGCATTTCGTCGAGGATCGCTTCTGCAACCGCTCGCCGGTCGGCGGCGCCGACAATCGGCCGCCCGACGACGAGGTGGCTTGAGCCGTTGCGGATCGCCTGCGCCGGCGTCACGACGCGCTTCTGGTCGCCATGGTCGCTGCCCTTAGGCCGTATGCCCGGCGTCACCACGGCCATGCCGGGGCCGACGATCCGGCGCACCGCTTCCGCCTCCTCGGCCGAACAGACGACACCGCCCATGCCGGCATGCAGCGCCTGTTCGGAACGCCGCAGCACCAGCGTGTGCGGGTCGTATTCATAGCCGGCGTCGATCACGTCCTGTTCGTCCATCGAGGTCAGCACGCTGACCGCGAGCAGGCAAAGCTCGCTGCCCCTGGCGGCTTCCACGGCCGCCCGCATCGCCTTGGGATAGGCATGGATGGTCAGCATCGTCATGCCCATCTTGACAATGTTCTCGACGCCCTTGGCCACCGTGTTGTCGATGTCGAGCAGCTTCATGTCGAGGAAGATCTTGGTTCCGCCGCTGGCGAGCTCGCGGGCGAAATCGAGCCCGCCGGCGAAGGCGAGCTGGTAACCGATCTTGTAGAAGGAGACGACGCCGTCGAGTTCGCGCACCGCCTGCTCGGCCTCGCGCAGCGTCGGCAGGTCGAGTCCGACGATCAGCCTGTCTCGCATCGTCTCGGCGTGCATGGCGTCCTCGGCGTCGGTCACGCCTCGATCCGGGTGGACAGCATGCGCGAGGTTTCGATCAGTGTGCGGCATAGGCGCTCCATCGATTGGCGTAGTCTCTCATCCCTGAAATGTCCATCGTCGCCGAAGGCCCCGCTGGCGCCCGACACCGAGCATTCCGCCGTTACCACCTCCATCTGGCAGCGCACCAGCACGGCGCGCAGATGGTTGATGCAGCGTATGCCGGCGAACTTGCCGTCGGAAGAGGAACACAGGCCGGCCGGCTTGCCGGGGAAAGGCCGGAACGAGCGGCCACCATCCCTGCGTATCCGGCTCACCCAGTCGATGCTGTTCTTGAGCAGCGGCGGCAGCGAACCATTGTATTCCGGTGTGGCGATCAGCAGCCCGTCATGCGCGGCGATCAGCCGGCCGAGCTTCATGGCGTTTTCAGGGACGCCCTTTTCCTTCTCCAGGTCCTCATCCATGATCGGCAGCGGATAATCGCCGAGCGAGATGCGGGTCACCTCGGCGCCCTGCAAGGCAAGCTCCTTCTGCGCCACATCGGCGGTCCTGCCGCTGAAGGCGCCTGACCTGACCGAGCCGGCGAAGACGAGGATTTTCGGAACTATCGGCATTGGCCACCCCTGTCATGGGCAGGTATAGGCCAGATGCAGTTCAAATCAATGCGCCTCGCGCCGGTAGATCCAGAGCTGCGTCGGCGGGATGTTGCGGATGATGAAGTCGAAATGCTTGACCGTGTAGTCGCCACGGCCGGGCGGGATCGGCGACAGCGGTCCGTAGGTCAGCTGCACGATCGGCCTGCCTGCCGGGATGCGGTCGAGCAGGCTTTCGATATAGGCGATGCGCTGTGCGACCGGGAAGTTGAGCAGCGGCACGCCGGAGACGACGGAATCGAACACCATGTCGCGCTTGTCGCCAAGCGTCGCATTGAGGTTGAAGGCGTCGCCCTCGATGACGTTGACGCCCGGATAGAGCTGGCGCAGATGGCGCACGAAATCGGTCGAATATTCGACCGCATAGAGATTTTCGGGTTTCACGCCGAGCGCCAGGATGGCGCGGGTGATGACGCCGGTGCCGGGGCCGACTTCGAGCACCGGCAGACCGGATTTCGGGTTGACGATGGACGCCATCTTGCGGGCGGTGATGGAACTGGTCGGCACGATGGAGCCGACCGCTTTCGGCTTGTCGATCCAGCCCTTGAAGAATTTCAGCTCGTCGTCGAACTTCTCCGCCAGCGACTTGCGCAATCCGGGTCCACGTGCCATGCGAGCTCTCCTCAACGGCTCCCCCGAAACGCTACTTAGCAGCTACGGGGTTCAAGACAAGGCTCGAGCCGGCATAAGGTGTTGATGACGCTTGGGAAGCGTCGCGGTGCATGTCGCCCAAAAGTGCGTAGCGGTTTTGGGATAGCGACAATGAGACAAAGGGCATCAGCGATCGCCGAAGGACTCGAAGAAGTCCTTCATGCGGGCGAAAAAGCCGCTCGACTGGGGCGAATTGTCCTGTGAAGACAGCTGCTCGAATTCCTCCAGCAGCTCGCGCTGGCGGCGCGACAGGTTCTGCGGCGTCTCGACCGCGGTCTGGATGTAGAGATCGCCGACATTGGGCTGGCGCAACACCGGCATGCCCTTGCCCTTGAGCCGGAACTGGCGGCCGTTCTGGGTGCCTTCCGGCACCTTCACCTTGGTCTGGCTGCCGTCCAGCGTCGTCACCTCGAACGAGCCGCCAAGCGCCGCCGTCGTCATCGAGATAGGCACCTTGCAGTAGAGATCGGCGCCGTCGCGCTGGAAGAATTCATGCGGCTTGACCGCCAGGAAGATATAGAGATCGCCCGACGGGCCGCCGCGCAGGCCGGCCTCGCCCTCATTGGCAAGCCGGATGCGGGTGCCGTCCTCGATGCCGGCCGGGATGTTGACCGACAGCGAGCGCTCCTCGGTGACGCGGCCCTGGCCGGCGCATTTCGGGCATGGGTCCTTGATCGTCTGGCCGCGGCCCTGGCATTGCGGGCAGGTGCGCTCGATCGAGAAGAAGCCTTGCGTGGCCCGTACCTTGCCGTGGCCGTTGCACATGGCGCAGGTGGCAGGCTGGGTACCGGGCTTGGCGCCGCTGCCCGAGCATTCCGCGCAGGAAATGGAGGCCGGCACGCGGATCTGCGCGGTCTTGCCGGAAAAAGCCTCTTCCAGCGAGATTTCCATATTGTAGCGCAGATCGGCGCCGCGCTCGCGGCCGCCCGACGAGCGGCGTTGGCGGCCGCCCATCATGTCGCCGAAAATATCCTCGAAGATATCGGCGAAGCCGCCGGCGCCGAAGCCTTGTGCGCCGCCATTCATGCCGCCCTGCTCGAAGGCGGCGTGGCCGAAACGGTCATAGGCCGCGCGCTTCTGCGGGTCCTTCAGCGTTTCGTAGGCTTCGTTGATTTCCTTGAACTTGTGCTCGCAGGCATGATCGCCTGGATTGCGATCGGGATGGAACTGCATGGCGAGCTTGCGGAAAGCGCTCTTGAGCTCCTTCTCATCGGCGCCCTTTTGCACGCCCAGCGTTTCGTAGAAATCAGCTTTCATCTTTTCCCGCTGTCCGGATGCTCAACGTCTTGATGCATACTTTGCGTCGTTTGCCGGCATGTTGCTTCGATTTAGGAGCGATGCTGCCCGGATGCCAGTGGCGACTTGGGGGCAGCCCGTGTTTTTCCGTCACTTTTTCGGCGAAGCCCGCACTTTTTCAGCTTGGGTTGCAAAAAAGCCCGGCCTTGCGCCGGGCTTTTTCGCTTTATCTGCCGTCGGACGGCTCAGGCCGACTTCTTCTTGTCGTCGTCCTCGTCGATTTCCTCGAAATCGGCGTCGACCACATCCGAGTCCTTGGCGGCGTCCGCCTTGGCGTCGGCCTCCGCGGCTTCCTTCTGCGAAGCCTCGTACATGGCCTGTCCGAGTTTCATCGAGACTTCGGCAAGCGCCTGCGACTTGGCCTCGATCTCGGCCGCGTCGTCGCCTTCTGCCGCCGTCTTCAGCGCCGCGATCGCATCGGCAATCGCCGCGCGGTCGGTCTCCGAGACCTTGTCGCCATATTCCTTCAGCGACTTCTCCGACGAATGCACCAGTGCTTCGGCCTGGTTGCGGGCCTCGACCAGCGCGCGCCGCTTCTTGTCGCTCTCGGCATTGGCCTCGGCGTCCTTCACCATCTTCTCGATGTCGGCGTCCGAAAGGCCGCCCGACGCCTGGATGCGGATCTGGTGCTCCTTGCCGGTGCCCTTGTCCTTGGCCGAGACGTTGACGATGCCGTTGGCGTCGATGTCGAAGGTGACTTCGATCTGCGGCACGCCGCGCGGTGCCGGCGGAATGCCGACGAGATCGAACTGGCCGAGCATCTTGTTGTCGGCCGCCATTTCGCGCTCACCCTGGAAGACGCGGATGGTCACCGCCGATTGCGAATCCTCGGCGGTAGAGAACACCTGGCTCTTCTTGGTCGGGATTGTCGTGTTGCGCTCGATCAGGCGGGTGAACACGCCGCCCAGCGTTTCGATGCCGAGCGACAGCGGCGTCACGTCGAGCAAGAGCACGTCCTTGACGTCGCCCTGCAGCACGCCGGCCTGGATGGCGGCACCGAGGGCCACGACCTCATCCGGGTTGACGCCCTTGTGCGGCTCCTTGCCGAAGAACTGCTTCACGATCTCCTGGATCTTGGGCATGCGGGTCATGCCGCCGACCAGGACCACTTCGTCGATCTCACCGGCCTTCAAGCCGGCATCCTTGAGCGCCGCCTTGCAGGGGTCGATCGTGCGCTGGACGAGATCCTCGACCAGGCTTTCGAACTTCGCCCTCGTCAGCTTCAGCGTCAGGTGCTTCGGTCCGGTCGCATCGGCGGTGATGAAAGGCAGGTTGATCTCGGTCTGGGTCGTGGACGACAGCTCGATCTTGGCCTTCTCGGCCGCCTCCTTGAGGCGCTGCAAAGCGAGCTTGTCGTTCTTCAGGTCGATACCCTGTTCCTTCTTGAACTCGGTCGCCAGGTACTCGACCAGGCGCATGTCGAAGTCCTCGCCGCCGAGGAAGGTGTCGCCATTGGTCGACTTCACCTCGAACACGCCGTCGCCGATCTCGAGCACCGAAATGTCGAACGTGCCGCCGCCAAGGTCATAGACGGCGATGGTCTTGCCGTCCTTCTTGTCGAGACCGTAGGCAAGGGCGGCCGCTGTCGGCTCATTGATGATGCGCAGCACTTCGAGGCCGGCGATCTTGCCGGCGTCCTTGGTCGCCTGGCGCTGGGCGTCGTTGAAATAGGCCGGAACGGTGATGACCGCCTTCTCGACCTTCTCGCCGAGATAGGCTTCCGCCGTTTCCTTCATCTTCTGCAGGATCATGGCCGAGATCTGCGAGGGCGACTGCTTCTTGCCGCCGGCCTCGACCCAGGCATCGCCATTGTCGCCCTTCACGATCTTGTAGGGGACAAGCTTCTTGTCCTTCTCCGTAACCGGATCGTCATAGCGGCGGCCGATCAGGCGCTTGACCGCGAAGATGGTGTTTTCAGGATTGGTGACCGCCTGGCGCTTGGCCGGCTGGCCGACGAGGCGCTCGCCGTCACCGCTGATGGCGACGATGGAAGGGGTCGTGCGCGCGCCTTCCGCATTCTCGATGACCTTCGGCTCCTTGCCATCCATGATGGCGATACAGGAGTTGGTCGTTCCAAGATCGATACCGATTACTTTTGCCATTGTTCTGGTTCTCTCCGCTAAGCAGGCTCTCAGGACCCGTGAAGGCGTTCCGACGAAAGCCCCTGTTCACAAGAAATTCCGTTCCGGCTACCGGCGTTCCGGCGCCGAACGGCTTGGCGCGTATATAAGAACAGGCTGCACGGCGCGCAAGCATTCTGCGCAAGGCTTCCACCATCATACCGGTGGGCAGGCAGCGGACCAATTGTCGCCGCCTGCGATCCGTACCGGGCGCGACGCGCAAAATCAAAAAACATTACAGCCGGATCAGGACTTGAAGGCCTCGGAACAGAGAGATTGCAACTTGGGGTAGATTGCAGACCCGGATGCAATCACCAGCGTCCCATCCCGCAGCACAGTCGTCGGGTCGGGCCTGAGAACCGTACCGCCGGCTTCCTCCACCAGCAGCATGCCGGCCAGACAATCCCAGGGGTTCATATGCTCTTCGACATAGCCGAGCAGCCGGCCGGAGGCGGCATAGGCGAGCATCAGGGCGCCCGAGGCGTTGCGGAAGAAGACACCGCCCTCCGCCATGATCAGCCGGATGAGCACCGCGACATGCTCGGTCGCCGCGCGGTTCGAAAGCCCGGTTCCGACCGAGCCTTCGCCCAGGCTCGCGGCCTGGCTTGCCTTGATCGGCCTGCCGTTGACGAAAGCGCCGCCGCCACGGTGGCCATGAAAGGTTTCACCGGTCGAGGGTTCATGGATCACGCCGACGACGGTCTCGCCATCCCTGGCGCAGGCGATCACCACGCACCAGGCTGGAATGCCGCGCACGAAATTCGCGGTGCCGTCGATCGGATCGATCACCCAGACATAGCCGGTCGACCCGGTGACCGCTTCATGCTCCTCGCCGACAATGCCGTCCGTTGGGTAGTCGGCGGCGATTGCGGCGCGAATGAACAACTCCACCTCGCGATCGCCATCCGAGACCAGGTCCTGATGGCCCTTGCTCTCGATGGTCAGGTTTTCGAGGTCGCGAAAGTATCTCAGGCCGAGTTCGCCGGCGCGTCGCGCCAGCTCGATGGCAAAGCGCATGCGCGCGTCAAGGTCGTTGGTCACGGGATGCTCAATCTAGCGGAAGGATGCTTGCCCTTAGCAGACGGGCGCTATCAGCAAAAGCGCTGAGCTGCCTCAGGCCGCTTGCGATAGCGATTTGTGGACGTCGGCCAGCATCTCGAATGAGCGCACGCGCGCCGCATGGTCGTAAATCTGCGCCGTCACCATCAGTTCGTCGGCGCCGGTGCGGCGCACGAAGGCGTCGATGCCTTGCCTGACCGTTTCCGGCGAACCGACGACGGCGCAGGACAGCGCCTGGCCAAGCATGGTTTTCGCCATCGGGTCGAGGCTGGCTTCGTATCCTTCGACCGGCGGTGGCAGCCGGCCCGGCCGTCCGGTGCGCAGATTGACGAAGGCCTGCTGCAGCGAGGTGAACAACAGCCGCGCCTCGGTGTCGGTGGGTGCTGCAAAGACATTGAGGCCGAGCATGACATAGGGCTTGTCGAGCTGGTCGGACGGCTGGAAGCGAGAGCGGTAGATCTCCAGCGCATGGTCGAGCTCGGCCGGCGCGAAATGCGAGGCGAACGCATAGGGCAGGCCGAGCATGGCGGCGAGCTGCGCGCCATAGAGGCTGGAGCCCAGGATCCAGACAGGCACGTGCTGACCCTCGCCAGGCACGGCGCGCAGGCGCTGGCCCTCCTCGGCCGGCAGGAAATAGCCCATCAGCTCGACGACATCCTGCGGGAAATTGTCGGCGCCGGCCTCCAGATTGCGGCGCAAGGCCCGCGCCGTTCCCATGTCGGTGCCGGGCGCGCGGCCAAGGCCGAGATCGATGCGGCCGGGATAAAGCGCCGCCAGCGTGCCGAACTGCTCGGCGATGACCAGCGGCGAATGGTTGGGCAGCATGATGCCGCCAGCGCCGACACGGATCGTCCTGGTGCCGCCGGCGACATGGGCGATGACGACGGAAGTGGCCGCACTGGCGATGCCCGGCATGTTGTGGTGCTCGGCCAGCCAATAGCGCTTGTAGCCGAGACGCTCGGCGTGGCGGGCGAGGTCGAGGGAGTTGGCCAGCGACTGCGATGCGTTGCTGCCTTCGACGATCGGCGATAGGTCGAGGACGGAAAGGGCGGTCATGCGGTCTCCACGATTTTCTTGTCCCGCAGCTTGGCCTCGAAGGCTGCCCGGTCAGGGATGACGATTTCGAGCTGGCTTTCCAGCACCTCGGCAAGCTCGGCGGCTGTCGCGATTTCTCTTTGCTCGGTGCGGCCGCCAAGATGATGCGTCGACAGCCGGTTGTTGCGCAGCGCATAGCGCCGGTCGGGCAGAGCGCGCGCCGCGATCACCGTTGACAGGAAATGCGAGTCCGGATGGGTCGACAGGAAATGGCTGCTGACCGCGTAGTCGATCTCGTAGCTCTGCTGCATGTCGAAACGGTAGATGGTGCGCCAGCCGCCGCCGATATCGGCTTGAAGTCGGAAATGATCGGAGGCCTCGGTGATGCGAAAGTTTTCATGCGGGGTCTGCTGCTCGAGCCCGGGCTCGAGCAGCAGCGGCGCCGTCAGCGTCAACCCGCCGAAGCCGACATCGGCGATGTAAGTTCGTCCATCGAGCTCTATGCGGAGCAACATATGGCTGCGCGCGGTAATAGTGTCGTCGGGTTGGCCCCACAGCACCCGCGCGGCAAGGCCGCTGACCTCGAAGCCAAGCGCCTTCAGCGCATGCAGGAAAATCAAATTGTGCTCGTAGCAATAACCGCCGCGGCCGCGCGCGAAGATCTTGTCCTGCAGCGAGGCGAGATCGAGCTTTACCGGAGTGCCCAGGAACGGGTCGAGATTTTCGAACGCGATCGCTTGCGGGTGCTGCCGATGCAATGCCGTCAGCGCCTCCAGCGACGCATCTGTCCGGCCACGGTAGCCGATGCGGGCGAAATAGGCGTCGATGTCGAAGGAAGCGTTGGTCATGGAAGGAAGTCCGGCTAGACCGGGTCGATATAGGCACTCCACCCCGAGACGACAAACAGGCGGCAAACAATTGCCTGTCGTCTATGCGCGCGCCTTGTCGGTGTCCTCGGCCGGATCCTCCTCGACGACTGCGCTGTGTTGCGCGGCCAGGAAATTGCCGACATGGCTGAGACCGTCGAAATGGTCGCAGAACACCTTGATGACGACCAGCAGCGGCACCGCCATCAGCGCGCCGACGAATCCCCACAGCCATGACCAGAAGGCGATGGCAATGAAGACCGCCACGGCATTGATCTCCAGCCGCCGGCCGACCACCATCGGCGTCACGAACTGGCCTTCGACGAGGTCGCACAGCAACACGAAGGCGGGCGCCAGCAGTGCGAAGGAGATGCTGTCGAAGCTGATCAGCGCGATGACCGTGACGAGCAGAAGTGTGATCAGCGCGCCGACATAGGGCAGGAAGTTAAGCAGGGCCGCCGCCGCGCCCCAGACCTGCGGGTTGGGCATGCCGAGCCCCCACAGGCCGAGGCCGATCACCGTGCCGAGTCCGGCATTGATGACGGCGATGGTAAGCAGATAGTGCGAGATCTCGTGCTCGACGTCGTAAACGACACGCAGCGCCCGCTTCTTTTCGCTGAGGCTGGCAAAAGACTGGATGATCTTCTCGTAGAACATCGTGCCGGAGGCCAGCAGGAACAGCGACAGCACGAAGACGATGGTGATGCTGGTGCCCGCCGACAGGATGTTGCCGGCGGCCGAAGACAGGATGCCCGACTGCGCGAAGCTTACCTTTTGCACGCCCGGTTCCTGTGAGGTCTCGGTCAGCCCCTCCAGCTGTTGCGCAATCTGCATGGCCCTTTCGAGCGGGCGCTTGAGTTGCGCCAACCGTTCCGTCAGCTGCTGGCCGATCGACGAGGTGTTGTTGATGAGGTCGATGACCGGACCGCTGAGCAGATAGCCGGCGCTGGCAAGGAAGACGACCGACAGGAGCACCAGCAACGTCGCCGACAACACGTCGGGTACGCCGTGCTTGCGCAGGAAGCGCACGATCGGCGTCAGCGTCAGTGCCAGCAGGAAGGCGAGGATAACCGGCATGAAGAAGGCGCGGGCAAAATACAGCGCAAAGATGACCATCAGGATGAAAATGCCGATTAGCAGAGACCGCATCAGGCGAACATTCGCGCGGGCTTCGGCGCGCGGATCGGGGCTTTCGGTAACACCTGCGCCCGAAGCGGTCGGTTCGGCCTTCATCGCTTCCCCTCGAACGCACCGCAATCGGTGCGCTTCATCGGCGGAAACGCCCTCGCGACGCCTAGGTTCCGTTAGCCGGCAATGAGCGCAGCCATGGGCTGTGCGGCGGGCGCTGCCACCGCGGCGGAGGCCCGGTTGAAAGCAGGCGGCTGTCGAGCGTTGGCCGGTTCGGAAGTCTCGCGCCAACCACGACGCGTCGATGGCGATATTACATGGCGTGTAATTGAGACGGCGCTGCCGGCAGGTCTAATACGAGCAGACTTTCGCGAAACCAGAGGCAAGCACCGGATTGAAAGGTGCACCGCGATTTCAATTGATCGCAATGCTTTGGCGCAATGCGAAGGTGTGTGTGCAACCTTGGAAAGGACGTTACAATGCAAAGATTCAACCTTCAGACAATCGAGACTGCGCCGGAGAAATCCAAGCCTACGCTGAAGGCGTTGGAAGAAAGATTTGGCTTCCTTCCGAACGCTATAGCGACGATGGCGAACAATCCGGTCCTTCTCAACGGGTTCGTCGGCATCTTCGGCAGCTTTCACGGCGGCAGCTTCGACGAGATCGAGAAGCAGGTCCTGCTGCTTACCAACGCGGTGGCGATCAAATGCCCCTGGACGGTTGCCGCGCACTCGACATTCGCCATCGAAGACGGCATTGCCGAGAGTGAAGTCAAGGCGATCCGTGCAGGCAGGTTGCCGAAGGATCCGAAATACGCAGCACTTTCGGCACTGACAAAGGCCTTGATCGAGAACAAGGGAAACGTGACCGATGCGGACATCGACAAGTTCATCTCGGCTGGGTACTCGAAGGCCCAGATACTTGAGGTCGTAGCCGGCGTCGGCGTTTCCACGGTGGCGGCGACCACCGCGAACATGGCCGGCACGCCGATCGATGATCGCTTCCAGGCGCAGGCATGGTCTCCCGCGTCTGCGATAGCGGCCTGAGCCGCCGACGGCGCATGGACCGATGCCATGCGCCGTCGAGCAGTAAACGCAGGCCAATGGCCGCGGATCGTGGGGGCGCAAGGACAGTTGACTATGAAACCGTCGAATCCCGGAATTAGCATGGCACCCGACCTGGGCACGCTCTTGCGCCACTGGCGTGATCTGCGCGGCAGCAGTCAGCTCGATCTATCCCTCGATACCGGCATTTCGCAAAGGCAGATCAGTTTCATCGAAAGTGGACGCAGCGTACCCAACCGCGAGACCTTGATGGCGCTCGCGGGGGCGCTCGATGTGCCTTTGCGCGACCGTAACACATTGCTGCTCGCCGCCGGCTACGCGCCGATGTTTTCCGAAGGCGCATGGGACTCCATGGAAATGAAGAGCGTCACCAACGCCTTAACCCGCATCTTACGGCAGCATGAACCCTTTCCGGCGCTGGTCATGGACAGATACTGGGACGTGCTCATAACCAACGAAGCCGCGCCGCTCTTCTTCAGCTGCTTCTTCGATCCGGCCACCCGGAAAGGGCCGCGCAACGTGCTGCACCTCATGTTCGATCCCGAGGGCATGCGCCCGTTCGTCGCCAATTGGCACGATGTGGCGCGGAGCCTGTTCGAGCGCGTCTATCGCGAATCCATCGGCCGCGTCCTCGACGAAAAGACCAAGGATCTGCTGGCGGCGCTGCTCGCCTATCCGGACGTGAAAAGTGAATGGAAGAACCCCGTGCCGATCGGCTTCATGCCGGTCATTCCGCTGAGTTTCATCAGGCACGACCATGTCTTGAATTACTTTTCGATGGTCACCACTGTAGGCACCCCGCAAACCGTTGCCGCTCAGGAACTGCGCATCGAGTGTCTGTTCCCGGCGGACGAGGCGACCGAGACCCATCATGCCGCGATGATGGACATAGCCCGTGCGAATCAAGAAACGGAGCAATAGAACGAGGCCCGCGAATTGCGGGCCCGCCGGGATCAGGCGGCGGGCGCCGTGGCCGCTGGCACCGAATTTGCCGTCTCCTTGCGCACGATCGGCGCCACCTTGGTGCCGTAGAGTTCGATCGCCTTCATGACCTTGGCATGCGGCATGATGCCGATCGCCATCTGCAGCAGGAAGCGGTCATTGCCGAAGATCTTGTGCTGGGCGACGATCTTTTCCGCCACCTGCTCCGGATTGCCGACGAACAAGGCGCCCCCGGGACCCCGCGCGTGGTCGAAATGCGCCCGCGAGGTCGGACCCCAGCCGCGCTCGCGGCCGATGCGGTTCATCACTTCGGCTTGCGGCCCGTAGAAATCGTCGGCCGCCTTCTCCGTCGTCTCGGCGATGAAGCCATGCACGTTGAGGCTGGTGGCGAGACTTGCCGGGTCGTTGCCGGCGCGTCTTGCCGCCTCGCGGTAAACCTCGAACAGCGGCGCGAAGCGCGCCGGCTCGCCGCCGATGATGGCGAGCGCCAAGGGCAGTCCGAGCGCACCGGCGCGAGCGGCCGATTGCGGCGTGCCGCCGATCGCGATCCAGATCGGCAGCTTTTCCTGGAAGGGGCGCGGATAGACGCCGCGGCCGTTGATCGGCGCCCGCAGCCGGCCTTGCCAGGTCACCTTCACGCTGTCTCGGATGGCCAGCAGAAGGTCGAGCTTCTCGGCGAAGAGCTCGTCATAGTCCTCGAGGTTGTAGCCGAACAGCGGGAAGGATTCGATGAACGAGCCGCGCCCGGCCATGATCTCGGCCCGACCGCCAGACAGAAGGTCGAGTGTGGCGAACTGCTGGAAGACGCGCACCGGATCGTCGGAGGACAAAACGGTGACCGCGCTGGTCAGCTTGATACGCCTGGTGCGCTCGGCCGCCGCAGCCAGCGCCACCACGGGCGCCGATGCAGCATAGTCCGGCCGGTGATGCTCGCCCAGCCCGAACACGTCGAGGCCGACCTGGTCGGCCAGTTCGATCTCCTCGATCAAATTGCGCAAACGCTCATGCGGCCCGATGGCGCCAGGGCCTGGTTCCGGGCTGACGTCGGCGAAGGTGTAGAGACCAAGTTCCATGGCATGTCATCCCAGCGTTTGATTTTCGGGCTAGAGGTAGCGATCGGCCGGCCGCGCCGCCAGAGGGGCGGACGGTGAACAGTGCATGTCGATTTCAGCGGCAAGGAGCGTCTCCCGGCTGCAACAGACCAGAATTTCATGGCTGGCATACCGTTTTGGCGCTTGAACTCTCGGTTTTCGCGCGTATGTAAGCGTCGCGAATTGACTTCAGGGAAGTGGACTTGGCTATCTACAGGGAAAAAGACATTTTCGAGCGGCGCAATGCCGCAAACGAGGCAAAGAAGGCGCTTCTGGAGCGTTTCAAGTCAAAGCCGGCGGCAGATGATCCTGCGGTGCTGGCGCGACAGGCCGAACGCAAGGCAATCCTCGAGGCACGTGCGACACGCGAGGCCGAAAAGGCCAGGCTGAAGCAGGAAAAGCTTGCGCGCGAAGCGGTCGAGAAGGCCGAGCGCGAGGCAGCCGCTGAAGCGGCCCGCATCGCTGCTGAAGAAGCGGCGCAAGCGGAGGCGAAGATTCGGGAAGCAGAAGAAAACGAGCGCATTGCCCGTCTGCTTGCCGACGAAGCCGAACGCAAGGCCAAGCGCGACGCACGTTACGCGGCACGCAAGCAGCGCACCGGCAGGACGCCTCCGGGCTTCTCAGCCCGCTAGCTTTCGGCGCGATCGACTCGGATCGAAGACCAGGGCCGCCCGCAGCGGCCCTGAACGCGTTTGTGCATCCAAAATTTGTCAGGCATGGAGCGGGCGGCCTGCCAGCATCACGCTGCGAGCTTCAACCCCATGATGCCGCAGACGATGAGCGCGATGCAGCCGAGCCGGATCGCGGTAGCCGGCTCGCCGAGCAGCCAGATGCCGAGCAGCGCCGTGCCGACGGTGCCGATGCCGGTCCATACCGCATAAGCCGTGCCGACCGGCAGCGCCTTCAGCGCCAGGCCGAGCAAGCCCAGGCTGACGATCATCGAGGCAACGGTGAGGACTGTCGGCAGCGGCTTCGAGAAGCCATCGGTGTATTTGAGGCCGATCGCCCAGCCGATCTCGAACAGGCCGGCGAAGAACAGGTAAATCCACGACATCGGGTACGCTCCGTTCGGTGCGTGTCGCCCAAAAGTGCGCGGCTTTGGGATAACGCCACGCACACAGCAACACTTTGGCGGGTCGTCCCGGCCGAATTTCGGGGAAGGCGCGAGATCGTCCTCGCCGCTTCGATATAGGAAGCTGCACCTGCCCGATCAACAAAACACCGGCAGCATTGTTCATGCCGCCGGTTTGTAATCTGCGCCGAAACGGATTGGCCGGGATTAGAAAATGTCCCCGAGCCGAGCCGCCTACTTTTCCTTGAGCCGCATCGCCTTGACCGGTGGCGCCTTGAGCGCCGGGGCTGCGGCGGGCTTCTTCGCATCCTTCTTCGGCTTGCGGGCTTCCTTGCCCGCCTTCATCGCACCTTTAGCCATGATTCGCTCCTCCAATTGGTGGCCCCGAAGTGAAACAAGAGATTGGTCCGACTGCAAGAGCCTGTTGCATCTCGGCGCGCCAGTTGAGGTCCTGTCAACGCATTTTCTATTTTCCTCGTCAACGGTCCCGGACCATGCAATGGTCTTGGCTGCACTGCAGCATCAATCCGGTTTTCGCCGGATGACGATCAGGCAGGCCGGTCAGGACCAGAATGCGAATCCACATCGGCTGCGAGATGAGTTTCGACTTTCCGCAGGAAACACCGCTGATTGCGATGCTCAATGTCCACTATTCCCGGGCGTCCGATCTCGAACGGCCGGATTTCCTCACCTCCAATCCACCGGTGCCGATCGAAAGCTACCGCGACAGCTTCGGCAATTGGTGCAACCGGTTTGTCGCCCCGCCCGGGCGTTTCACCTTCGGCACCGATGCGGTGATCCGCGACCCCGGCACCTTCGAGATGGGCGACCTGATGGCCTGGCAGCATGAGGTGCGCGACCTGCCGTCTGACACGCTCCTGTTCCTCCTTCCCAGCCGCTATTGCGAGAGCGATGTGCTGGCGAACGAGGCGTGGCGGCTGTTCGGCCATACGCCGCTCGGCGTTCGCCGCGTGCAGGCGGTCTGCGACTTCGTTCACAACCACATCGTCTTCAACTACGGCAATGCGCGGCCGACGCGCACGGCAGCCGAGGCCTATCGCGAACAAAGCGGTGTCTGCCGCGACTTTGCTCATCTGGCGGTCGCCTTCTGTCGGGCGCTGAACATCCCGACCCGCTACTGCACCGGCTACATCAGCGACATCGGCACGCCAAAACCATGGTCGAGCATGGACTTCGCCGCCTGGATGGAGGTCTATCTCGGTGGCCGCTGGCACGCTTTCGATCCGCGCAACAACGCGCCACGCATCGGCCGCATCCTGATCGCGTCCGGCCGCGACGCGGCCGATGTGCCGCTGACCCATATCTTTGGGCCGGGTACGCTCGCCGGCTTCAAAGTATGGACCGACGAGGTCATCGAGTAAGGGCTCACGGTGCCCACCTTCCCCCTGAACGACCGGACCCTTTGCGCGTTGTGAATGCCTGTGGAGCTTTGGCGGGTTGGCCGCTAGGCTCTCGCGAGCATCGGACAGGGTAAAAACCATGGCGGCGCATGGCGGGTCGAGGAAGGTCATCTATGCGGCGCTCGCCGGCAATCTTGCCATCGCGCTGACCAAATTCGCCGCCGCCTTCTTCACCGGCAGCTCAGCCATGCTGTCGGAGGGCGTCCATTCGCTCGTCGACACCGGCAATGGCGGCCTGCTGCTCTATGGCATGCATCGCGCCGCCCAGCCGCCCGACCTCATGCATCCGCTCGGTCACGGCCGCGAGCTCTGTTTCTGGAGCTTCATCGTAGCCCTTCTCGTCTTCGCGCTCGGCGCCGGCGTGTCGTTCTATGAAGGCGTGGTCCACATCATGGCGCCCGAGCCGGTCGCGAATGCAATGGTCAACTATGTCGTGCTCGGCCTCTCCTTCCTGTTTGAGGGCAGTTCCTGGTACGTGGCGCTGAAGGAATTCCGCCGCGAGAAGGGCAGGCTCGGCTGGATCGAGGCGGTGCAGCTCAGCAAGGATCCGAGCGTCTACACGGTGCTATTCGAGGATAGTGCGGCGCTGCTCGGCCTGATCGTCGCCTTTGCCGGAATATTGGCGGCGGAGATATTCGCCATGCCTGAGCTCGACGGTGCAGCGTCGATCGGCATCGCGATGATCCTCGGCGCCACCGCCATCTTCCTGGCTCGCGAAAGCAAGGGCCTGCTCTTGGGCGAACCGGCCTCGCCCGAAGTGCAGAAGAAAGTGCTGGCGATTGCCCAGCAGGATCCGGCGGTGCAGCGCGCCAACGGCATATTGAGTGTCCATATCGGTCCGGAGGAAATCGTCGCCGGCTTGAGCATCGAATTCGAGGATCATATGACCGCGCCCGAGATCGAGGCCTGCGTCGAGCGGCTGGAGGCACGGCTGAAAACGGAAATGCCGGAGATTTCGCGGCTGTTCGTCAAGCCGCAGTCGGCCGGAACCTGGGAGCGCCGCCGCAAGGCGATCGTATCGGCATCCGGAGAGGCTCTGGATTAGTCGGCCGTTGTCTCGCGACCGCGCCGCGCTAAGATTGCGGCTGGATTTCGGGAGAAGCGACGATGAGAATTGACGGCGGGTGCCATTGCGGTGCGATCACCTATGAGGCGGAGGTCGATCCGGAAAAGACCTCGATCTGCCACTGCACGGATTGCCAGAAACTAACCGGCACGGCATTCCGGGTGACGGTTCCGGCACCGGAAAGCAGCTACAGGATCACCAGCGGCACACCGAAGGTCTATATCAAGACCGGATCCACTGGCACCAAGCGCGCTCAGGGCTTTTGCGGCGAGTGCGGATCGCACCTCTATGCGACCTCGGTCGGCGATGGCCCGAAGATCTACGGCATCAGGGTCGGCACGGCGCATCAGCGCGGGGACCTGGTCCCGAGAAAACAGGTTTGGCACCGCTCGGCATTGCACTGGTTGCCGGAATTTGAAGGCATGACGACCGTCGAGGAACAGTAGCCAACCGGCCCGGCGGCTCAGTCGTCGCCCTCGACCACTCGCAGCCGCAACTGGCCTGTCTTGGAGTCGGCGACGCGTGCACCGGCCTCGACCTTGCCAGCACTGGGGCGCGGCGGCTCGGCCTCGGCTTCCGCAAACTCGAGCGCCTCGATCTTCTGGCCGCGCTTGGTGACCTTCGATGTTGAGACGAGGATGTCGTCGATGTCCTTCGTCGCCTGGCCGAAATGCGTCTGCAGCCGCCGCACCCGCTCGTCGACGCGCGCAACGTCCTCCATCAGCCTGATGACCTCGCCCTGGATCAGATGCGCCTGCTCGCGCATGCGTGCATCCTTGAGGATCGCCTGGATGACCTGGATCGACAGCATCAGCAGCGACGGCGAGACGATGATGACGCGGGCGCGGTGCGCCTTCTGCACCACCGCCTCGAAATTCTCGTGGATCTCGGCGAACACCGATTCCGAGGGCACGAACATGAAGGCGGTGTCCTGCGTCTCGCCCTGGATCAGGTATTTTTCGGCGATATCGCGGACATGGATTTCGATGTCGCGGCGGAACGCCTGTGCTGCGACTTTCTGCAGGTCGGTGCCGTCGGCGGCGCGGATGGCGTTCCAGGCTTCCAGCGGGAATTTGGCGTCGACGGCGAGCGAAGGCGCGCCGTTCGGCATCCTCACCAGGCAGTCGGGCCGGCTGCCGTTCGACAAGGTCGCCTGGAATTCGTAGGCGCCATGCGGCAGGCCGTCGGCGACGATCGCCTCCATGCGCGACTGGCCGAAGGCGCCGCGCGTCTGCTTGTTGGAGAGGATTGCCTGTAGCTGGACCACCTGGCCGGCGAGCGACTGGATGTTGCCTTGCGCCGTATCGATCACCGCCAGCCGCTCCTGCAGTTTGGCCAGGCTTTCATGCGTCGATTTGGTCTGATCGGTCATGGTCTGGCCAAGACGCCCGGTCATCGCATCAAGCCGCTGGCCGATCGACTGGGTGAGTTCGGCCTGCCGCGCGCCGAACACTTCGGCGATCGCGCCCATGCGGCCTTGCATCTCGGCCTGGCTTTGCAGGATGCCGGCCATCCGCGCCTCGGCATCGCGGGCGTGGTCGGCGGCTTCCGCGGCCGCCACCGCGCGCGCCCGGGCCGACCGCCACAGCGCGACGACCAGCGCCAGGAACAAGCCAACAAACAGGATTGTGCCGAAGGCCAGGGCATGGCCGAGCGTGAACGTGCTGGCGCCGAGCCGGACGACGGGTTCGGAAAGGATGGTGCTCAGGTCGTTCATGCCGCCAGCATAGATGATTCGGTCCGCCGGCACAGATCAAAACGTGAACGGCCGCCGATTGTCCCCGTTGACGCTTTTCGCATGACGTCTTAGGTGAGACGCCATGTCGATCAAGCCGCTCATCATCCTTCCCGATCCCGTTCTGCGCCAGGTTTCCAAACCGGTCGAGCGCGTCGACGCGCCTTTGCGCAAGCTGGCCGGCGACATGCTGGACACCATGTATGACGCGCCCGGCATCGGTCTCGCGGCAATTCAGATCGGCGAGCCGCTGCGCCTGCTGGTCATCGACCTTGCCAAGGAAGACGAGACGCCGGCGCCGCATGTCTTCATCAATCCGGAGATCCTCGAAAGTTCCGACCAGCGCTCGGTTTACGAGGAAGGCTGCCTGTCGATCCCGGACTATTATGCCGAGGTCGAGCGCCCGGCCTCGGTGCGGGTGAAGTACCTCGACCGCGACGGCAAGCTGCAGGAGATGCAGGCCGAAGGCTTGATGGCGACCTGCCTGCAGCACGAGATCGACCACCTCAACGGCGTGCTGTTCATCGACCACATTTCGAAGCTGAAGCGCGACATGGTGGTGAAGAAATTCAAGAAGCTCGCCAGGGACAAGGCGCCGGGCAAAATGGTGGGATAGGGGCATGCCCCTTCGCGTCATCTTCATGGGCACGCCGGAGTTTTCCGTGCCAACGCTGCGGGCGATCGCCGAAGCCGGGCATGAAATAGCAGCCGTCTACACGCAGCCGCCACGCGCCGCCGGCCGGCGCGGGCTGGAACTGACGCCGTCGCCGGTGCAGCGCGAGGCGGAGCGGCTGGGCATCGAGGTGCGGACGCCGACCTCGCTGAAGGGCGAGGCGGAACAGCAGGCATTCGCCGCCCTGCGCGCTGATGTCGCAGTGGTCGTCGCCTATGGGCTGCTGCTGCCGAAGGCGGTTCTGGAGGCAACCCGGCTCGGCTGCCTCAACGGCCATGCGTCGCTTCTGCCGCGCTGGCGCGGTGCCGCGCCTATCCAGCGCGCCATCATGGCCGGCGACACCGAGACCGGCATGATGGTGATGCGGATGGAGGAGGGTCTCGACACCGGTCCGGTGGCGATGGTTGAAAAATGCGCCATCGCACCCGATATGACGGCCGGCGAGCTGCATGACCGGCTGATGGGCATGGGCGCTTCGCTGATCGTGGCAGCATTGACACGGCTGGGGATAAATTGTCTGACATTTACCCAACAGGCGACGGCGGGGGTGACCTACGCCAAAAAGATCGATAAATCGGAGACACGCGTAGACTGGACGCGGCCTGCCGGCGAAGTCCACAATCACATTCGCGGCCTCTCGCCCTTTCCGGGCGCGTGGTGCGAGGTCGACATTGGCGGCCGCATGGAGCGGCTGAAACTGCTTCGCTCGACGCTTTCGGATGGCGTCGGCGAGTCGGGAGGAATTCTCGATGACCGGCTGACGGTCGCCTGCGGGTCAGGCGCGATCAGGTTGGTCGAAGTTCAACGGGCGGGCGGAAGGCCCACCACCGCGCAGGAGTTTTTGCGCGGAGCCAAGATCGAAAAAGGAACGAAACTCTCATGAGCATGATGTCGATACGCGCGGCGACGCCGCGGGATCGCGAGGCGATCCGCCTCGTCGAGGAACATGCATTCGGCCAGCAGGCGGAGGCCGGATTGGTCGACGCACTGGTCACCGGCGGCGATGCCGTCGTCGAGCTGGTGGCGGAAGAGGACGGTCAGGTGGTCGGCCACATCCTGTTTTCCAGGCTTTTCGTGGGCAACGGCGGCAAGAGCTTCCCGGCCGTGGCGCTGGCGCCGCTGGCCGTCGAGCCGTCCTTCCATGGCTCGGGCATTGGCGGCGCGCTGATCCGCGAGGCGCATATCCGCCTCAAGGACGCCGGCGAGAGCCTGGCCGTGGTGCTCGGCGATCCGGCCTATTACGGCCGCTTCGGCTACACCCACGCCCGCGCCGAAAACTTCGAAAGCGAGTATCAGGGCGAAGCGCTGCAGGCGCTGGCCTGGGGCGACGCTCCTGAGGCGGGCAAGCTCGTCTACGCTTCAGCCTTTACCGCACTCGCCGCCTAAGCGGCGAGTGCACTTCGCATATGCCGCGTTTTCGCCTCGACATCGAATATGACGGCAGCCAATTTGCCGGCTGGCAGCACCAGGCGGATCAGCCTTCGGTGCAGCAGGCGATCGAACAGGCGATCGAAAGATTCTGCGGCGAAGAGGTCAGGTTGCGTGCCGCCGGCCGCACCGATGCCGGCGTGCATGCGACCGCACAGGTGGCGCATGTCGACCTCGCCAAGGCGTGGCCTGGCGACAAGGTGCGCGACGCCGTCAACGCGCATCTGCAAATGGCGGGCGCCCGCATAGCCCTTCTCAAGGCAGCGGCCGTCCCTGACGGCTTCGACGCGCGCTTCTCGGCCACCGGCCGCCACTATCTCTATCGCATCCTCAACCGGCGCGCGCCCTCGGCGCTGGAAAAGGGCAAGGTCTGGTGGGTGCCGAAGCGGCTCGACGCCGCCGCCATGCACGAGGCGGCCAAGCTGCTGCTCGGGCGGCATGATTTCACCACCTTCCGCTCGACGCAGTGCCAAGCCGACAGCCCGGTCCGCACGCTCGATCGCATTGACGTCAGCCGGGAGGGCGATTTGATCGAGGTCAGGGCCTCGGCGCGCTCCTTCCTGCACAACCAGGTGCGCTCGATGGTCGGCTCGCTCAAGCGCGTCGGCGACGGCAGTTGGCGCGCCGCCGACCTCAAGGCAGCGCTCGACGCGCACGACCGCGCCGCCTGCGGCCAGGTGGCGCCGCCCGACGGGCTTTTCCTGATCGGCGTCGACTATCCACAGACGTTCGCAGAAGCCCGGTAGGCTCGGCCAGCGTTTCGGTTCAGAAAGATCAGCTCTCGATGCTCGTCGGTATGGTGATGCCGAGCAGCGCCTGCAGCCCGAACAACACGGCCAGCGACGCCACGAACATGCCGGCAAAGACAGCCGTGCCGACTGCCGCGCCCCGGCCGATGACGGCATTGGTCATGCGCCAGGTCAGCACCATCGACAGCGCAAACAAAACCAGCGACACCAGCCCCGAAACTTCGTCGGTCGACGGCAGGAAAAGCCTGATCAGCGCCGACGGCAGCATCAGCCAGGCGATGATCGCCGATGCCCAGTTGCTGGCGACGACATAGTGGACGAAGCGGCCGCCAAGGCCGAGGCGCGGCGCGACCAGCGCCAGGCCGACCAGCGGCAGCACCCAGGAACCGATGTCGACGGTCGCCAGCCGCAGAAGCATGCTGAAGCGTCCGGCGAATGCGTTCGGGTCGCCGATCTCGTTGGCGATGCCGACCCAGCCGACGATCAGCGCCGGCGCCGCCACGATAATGGCGAAGAAGGAATTCCAGAAACCGTCGGCCGAAAGGTCGAGCAGGCGCAGGCCGTCGGCCTTGCCGAGCATCAACCGCCAGGCGCCGGCCAGCGAAGCGTAGGTTTCATCGGCCGAAAGCATGATCACACTGAATGCATGGTTAGGCTGCGCCTCGCTCGAACCAGTCCTCGATGAAGCGCTGGTAGATTTGAGTCAGCGTCTCGAGGTCGGCCAAGGCGACACGCTCATCGACCATGTGCATGGTTTTGCCGACCAGACCGAATTCGACCACCGGACAATAATCCTTGATGAAGCGGGCGTCCGAGGTGCCGCCCGACGTCGACAGCGCCGGCTTCCTGCCGATGGCCGTCTTGACCGACTGGCTGAGCGTTTCGATCAGCCGGTCGTCGCGAGTGAGAAACACATGGCTCGGCCGGTCGCGCCAGACAATATCGTAGTCGACCGGCGTTTTCTTGCCCGGCCGGTATTTTGTGCGCCCGGCCGCCTGGTCGAGCCGGTTGTGGATCTCGGCCTGGATGGTTTCGGCCGTCCATGTGTCGTTGAAGCGGATGTTGAAGGTCGCCGTCGCCTTCGCCGGGATGACGTTGGTGGCCGGGTTGCCGACATCGATGGAGGTCACTTCCAGATTGGTCGCCTGGAAATCCTTCGTTCCCTCGTCGAAGGCCGGATAGAGCAAGGCATCGACCAGGCTCATCAGCCCGCGCACCGGGTTGTCGGCGAGCTGCGGATAGGCTGCGTGGCCCTGGCGGCCGATGACGACGACGCTGCCGGACAGCGAGCCGCGCCGGCCGATCTTGATCATGTCGCCGAGCGCGTCCGGATTGGTTGGTTCGCCGACGATCGAGGCATCCCATTTCTCGCCCTTGCCGGCTGCCCATTCGAGCAGCTTTGTCGTGCCGTTGATCGCCGGGCCTTCTTCGTCGCCGGTGATCAGCAGCGAGACCGAGCCCTTCGGGCCGCCATTCTCCCCGACATGACGCGCCACCGCGGCGATGAAACAGGCGATGCCGCCCTTCATGTCGACGGCGCCTCGACCATACATCTCACCATTGGCGATTTCGGCGGCGAAGGGCGGGTGCGTCCAGGCGGCTTCGTCGCCGACCGGCACCACATCGGTATGGCCGGCGAACATCAAATGTGGCCCGTTGCCGGAGCGCCGCGCATAGAGGTTTTCGATGTCCGGCGTGCCGTCCTCCGAAAACACCGGGCGCTCGACCGAGAAACCCAGCGGCTTCAGCATGTCTTCCAGCGCGCCGAGCGCGCCCCCTTCGGCGGGCGTCACCGAGGCACAGCGGATCAGGGCGGCAAGGTTTGCGGCGGGGTCGGTCGGCAAATTCATGGGCAAAGCGATAGTCGAAAGCGGAAGGCCTGTCACGGCCTGACATCGTGGCCGGCCATGGCGCCGACAATATGGTTTTCATGCCGTATAGTTGCGGCCCAATAAAGGACTATCGCATGGCCAACAACGGCAGTCTGGTCGCAATAGCCGGCGCGGGCAGCATCGGCTGCTATGTTGGGGGCTGTCTGGCGCTGGCCGGCCGGCGGGTCAATCTTCTGGCGCGGCCGCGCATCGGCGATGTGGTGCGCAAGGATGGTTTGCGGGTCACCGATCTCGACGGCCGCGACAGCTGCGTCAGCCCGGAGGCGCTGTCGGCGACAGCCGATCCGGCGGCCGCCCTGCGCGACGCCGAGGTGATCCTGGTGACGGTCAAGAGCGGCGCGACGCAGGAGATGGCTGCGCTGATCGCCGCCCATGCCCGCCCGGACGCGGTGGTCGTCAGCCTGCAGAACGGCGTCGACAATGCCGACAGGCTGCGGACAGGGTTGGCCGCCCGGCAAGTGCTTGCCGGCATGGTGCCGTTCAACGTCGTCCAGTCGCCCGACGGCGAGCCACTGCGCGTGCACCGCGCCAGTGAGGGCAAGGTGATGATCGAGGACGGCGTGGCCGGCCTGGCCGAGTTGCTTGCCGTCGAGGGGTTGGCGGTTGAAACCCATGGCGACATGACGGCGGTGCTGTGGGGCAAGCTGTTGATGAACCTCAACAACGCACTGGTGGCACTGTCCAACCTGCCGCTGGCCACCGAACTTGCCGACCGCCGCTGGCGGCTGATCCTGGCTGGCCAGATCGGCGAGGCGCTGGCGGCAATGAAGGCCTGCGGCATCAAGCCCGCGCGGATTGCCGGCTTGCCCCCTGCGCTGATGCCAAAAGTGCTCCGCCTGCCGGACTGGCTGTTCAGGCGTCTGGCGCGGCGCATGCTGGCCATCGACCCCGAGGCGCGCTCCTCTATGTGGGACGATCTTCAGCGCGGCCGGCCGACGGAGATCGGCGAGCTGCAGGGCGCGGTCATGCGCCTCGCCGAAAAGGCAGGTACGCCGACGCCACTGCTGAATAGCGTCACCGCTTTGGTGCGCGCAGCGGAGGCGGCGCGGCTTGGCTCGCCGGGCCTGGTGCCGGAGCAGATTGCTGCGCCGCCGGGTGGCTCTCGATCAGCGTGATCTTCTGCCAGATTTTTCGCGACAGGTTGGAGGCCAGGTTCTCGATGTCGTTGACGCCGTCGATGACAACGTCGTCATTGACCGACTGGGCAAACAGCGCGGCGATCTTGCCGGTGATCGACAGCATTTCCGAGCAATAGTCGAGATAGCGCGCCAGGTCGGCGGCATTGGTGATGCGGGCCGGCGAATGCGCGGTCGGCTTGAAACTGGCGGAAAGCGTCGCCGGATCCTTGGTCAGCTGGTGCATGTCGATGACATGGATCAGCGAGCGCAGGCCGTGCAGCTGGCGAAACACCTGCTTGCGCTTGATGCGCTCCTCCGACCGGATCAGAGCCACGAAGCCGACAATGGCGAGGATGACCATGTTGAGCGAGGCTTCGATGCCTTGCACCGACTGCACGGCGTCGCCGGGTTTGGAAATGCGGTCGAACGGCAGGACGGTGCCCACGAACAGGAACATCAGCGTCCCGGCGACGACGGCGGCGACGATGAGGACGCGCAGCCACCAGATCGGCGCTTCCAGCGCCTTGGCGCCCTTTGCCAGATCGCGTGACAAGGAGACCAGCTCGGCGGCGACGCCGCGCAGGCCGGCATCGGGAAAACGCTCGGCGACGCGCTCCTCAAGTCTTTCGGCGGTCTCGATGATCAGTTTCGGGTCAAGCGTGCGGTAGCGCATCGACCGGTTCCCGTCAGTCGGCCGGCGCGTTGGTGCGCCTGCCGTAGCGGTTGGGTCCAGGCTGCCCGGGAAACAGGCAAAGCACCAGGAAGGCGATGATCGAGACGACCGGCACGAACAGCACCAGCGCCGCGATGCCTGGCTTGTCGAGATCGTGCAGCCGCTTCACCGCCAGCACGATGTTCGACCAGAGCGAGGCGATGAAAGCGATGAAGAAGATGAACGACCACATGTTGCTCTCGGGCGAGCCTTCCGGCACCAGCGTGAAGCGGTAGAGCGGAAAGAGTTGTGCGAGAGCCACCAGCAGCCCGCCGAGAAAATAGGCCGCGCGGCTGACGCGGCCTGAGGTTTTGAAGAAAAGCCAGATGAGGTCGGATTTTTCAGGCAAGCGGGTCCGGTCCATACTGATTGGCGCCCCTGGTGCCTTCGAGAATACCAAGCTCGACCAGCATCCAGATGCCGCCGATGATCGGCACGAGCCCGATCAGCGACCACCAGCCCGACTTGTCCCGGTCGTGCCAGCGTTTGGCGTAGACGGCGAAAACGCTATAGAGCATGGCAAGCGCGTAGATCACATACACAAAACCATACGGCGCGCCTTCGAATGTCGTGCCGATGATGTTGTCGATAATCGCTGCAACAAGCGCGCCGACGAATATCACGCCAACGCAGGCCCAGAGCTTGCCGCGATTTATGCGGCCTTCATAGCTGGTCAAAAGGAATTTCCAGTCCATGTCACCCCTCCATCTTGAACCAGCGCGACGGATTGTCGCGCTGGCGGAAGGTGCGTCCGTTTCTGGAAAAGATCAATCGCGCAGCAATTCGTTGATCGAAGTCTTGGAGCGGGTCTTGGCGTCGACGCGCTTGACGATGACGGCGCAGTAGAGGCCGGGCCCGGGCTCGTTGTTCGGAAAAGCCTTGCCCGGCAGCGATCCGGCGACGACCACCGAATTGGGCGGCACTTCGCCATAGAAGACCTTGCCGGTAGCGCGGTCGACGATCTTGGTCGACTGGCCGATGAACACGCCCATGCCGAGCACCGAGCCTTCACGCACGATACAGCCCTCGACCACTTCCGAACGCGCGCCGATGAAGCAATTGTCCTCGATGATGGTCGGGCCGGCCTGCATCGGCTCCAGCACGCCGCCGATGCCGACGCCGCCCGACAGATGCACGTTCTTGCCGATCTGGGCGCAGGAGCCGACCGAGGCCCAGGTGTCGACCATGGTGCCTGTATCGACATAGGCGCCGACATTGACGAAGGACGGCATCAGCACCGCGCCCGGCGCGACATAGGCGGAGCGGCGCACGATCGACGACGGGACGGCCCGGAAGCCGGCCTTTTCGAAGTCGACGGCACTCCAGCCGTCGAACTTCGACGGCACCTTGTCCCACCACACCGCTTCGCCCGGACCACCCTTGATGATCTCCATCGGGTTGAGCCGGAACGACAGCAGCACCGCTTTCTTCAGCCACTGGTTGACGTGCCACTTGCCGTCGGCCTGGCGCTCGGCGACGCGAGCGGCGCCGCGGTCAAGCAGGTCGAGCGCCGACTGGATGGCGTCGCGCGTCTCGCCGCGGGTCGCGGTCGAAATCGTGTCGCGCTCCTCGAAGGCCTTCTCGATGGTCTTTTCGAGGCTCGCCAGATCAGTCTTCGACATGATTTCGCTCCGTTACCAAGCTGTTAAGGGGCAGCGCCTTAACCTGTTTTGAAAGTCGCGCGGACCCTATGTTAAGGCTTATTGGGGGTCAATCGCGAGTGCGCCATGGGACGGCGCAAGTGAATTATTGGGACGGGTAGAGCAAATGACGCCAATGGAAAAGGCGGGGTGGACGCCGCTGCCGCATTCGGACGAGGATCTGGAGCGCGCAAAGAGCGTGCCGGACACGCCGCAGACGCGCGCCGACACCTACCGTCTGGCCTGGAACGACCCCGAGTTCATGACGCGACGCGAATTGCGCGCGGTGCGGCTGCAGCTCGAGCTTCTGAAGCCGGAGATGATCCTCGCCGAACGCGGCATCCGTTCGACCGTGATCCTGTTCGGCGGCGCGCGCATTCCCGAGCCCGGCGGCGAAGCCTGGGCGGCGAAGAACGAGACGCAGAAGAAGAACCTCGAGCTGAACAGCCGCTATTACGAGGAGGCGCGCAAGTTCGCCCGCCTCTGCTCGCAGCAGTCGGCCACCTCCTACTACCGCGAATTCGTCGTCGTCACCGGCGGCGGGCCTGGCGTCATGGAAGCCGGTAACCGCGGCGCCGACGATGTCGGCGCGCCGTCGATCGGCCTCAACATCGTGCTGCCGCACGAGCAGGCGCCGAACGCCTATGTGACGCCCGAGCTCTGCTTCAACTTCCACTATTTCGCCATCCGCAAGATGCATTTCGTCATGCGCGCCAAGGCGGTCGCGGTATTCCCCGGCGGCTTCGGCACGATGGACGAATTCTTCGAGACGCTGACGCTGATCCAGACCGGGCGCATGGAGCGCGTGCCGGTGATCCTGTTCGGCAAGTCCTTCTGGCAAAAGGCGATCGATCTCGATTTCCTGGCCGAACAGGGCACGATCACGCCCGGCGACCAGGACATCATCGATTTCGTCGACACCGCCGACGAGGCCTGGGGCATCATCAGCCGCTTCTACAATCTCTGAGCGTGGCTGGCCCGCGTCTCAGGCCGGCACTTCGACGATCGCCGTGAGAAAACTGGCTAGGTCGTCGGTGACGAAATCGACGTCGTCCTCGTTGGCCGGGTCGCGTTCCCAGATCTCCGAGAAGGTCGGTTCGAAATTGCGCGGCACCACCAGCACCGTGGTCATGCCGAGCGATTTCGGCACGGCCAGATTGCGGGCAAGGTCCTCGAACATCACCGCATTGTGGCCGGTGACGGCGTGCAGTTCGGCAAACCGCTCATAGGTCTGGCGTGCCGGCTTGGGGTTCAGCCCGGCCGCGACGATGTCGAAGATGGCGTCGAAATGCTCGAGTATGCCGAGCTGGCGCGCGGTGCGTTCGGCATGCCTGCGATCGCCGTTGGTGAAGATGAACTTGCGCCCGGGCAACTGGCGGATGGCGGCTCCGAGGACCGGATCGGGCACCAGCCACGAATAGTCGATGTCATGGACCTTTTCGAGAAAATCGTCGGGGTCGATGCCATGGCGCGTCATCAGGCCGTTCAGCGTCGTGCCATACTCTAGGTAGAGTTCCTTCTGCAGCTTGCGCGCCTCGTCGCGCGGCAGCGTCAAAAGCTCTCCGACATAGGCGGTCATCTTCACGTCGATCTGCGCGAACAGGTTCGAATGGTGCGGATAGAGCGTGTTGTCGAGATCGAACACCCAGTCGGTGACATGGGCGAAGCGTGCGGGGTCAGGCAGCGTGGTCATGCCTCCTTATGGCACGCTGGTCAGGCGCTTATCCACAACTTATGCGCGTCGAAAGATGTGAAAGTGGGGCTCATTTCAAATTTTAAGCATCGCCGAAAGGTGGTCTTCAGGGCTTGCTAGGCACACAGGCGGTTCTGTGGGAGCCAGCGATGAATCGCCTAATTCTGAAATCCGCCGCCGTCGCTTTCGGCTCGGTAGCAGTCTCGCTTTTGTTGACGCTGATCATCGTCCCCGCACTGGGCTTCCCGATCAGCCGCACGATCTGGCTGACCTCCACAGTCTGCCCGCTGGCCCTTGCCTGGATCGCCAGTGCAACCACCTTCTGGCAGAGCGAGAGGTTGAAAAGCGCGCATCGCGAACTCGCCCGGGCACACGCCCAGCTTGCCGCCGCGCACCGGCGCCTCTCGGAAAAGGCCAGCCGCGACGACATGACCGGCATGCTCAACCGCGAGAGCTTCTTTGCTGCGCTCGACGGCTCGCGGCGCAAATCCGATCGCGGCGCGCTGCTGATCATCGATGCCGACCACTTCAAGAAGATCAATGACAGCTTCGGTCATCTGACCGGCGACGACGCGCTGCTCTTGATCGCCGCCGCCATCGAACGCGGCGTGCGCAGCGGCGACGTGCTCGGCCGCATCGGCGGCGAGGAATTCGCCGCCTTCCTGACCGGCGCCACCGAACAGGAGGCCAAACGCGTCGCCGAGCGCATCCGCCGGGAGGTCGAACTGATCCGCTTCCGTCCCGTCGACGAGCGGACGGTTCCGCTGACAGTCAGCATCGGCGGCACCACCTGCGGCGAAGGCATCGGCGTGTCCGACCTGATGCGCGCCGCCGACCGCCGGCTCTACGAGGCCAAGCATCGTGGCCGCAATCTCGCGATCCTCGACCGCGATGTCCCGGAAGCCGCCTGAGGCCCACAGCGCATCAGTGCCTCTACCGGTGATCGGAAAATCCTAACCTTGTTTGCACTCAACCAGCCCGGTTACCCGGTTGTAGCAGGTCTTCCGGCGAGGTTGGCACGAAACTGGCTTTTCCTGACGGGCGTGTGCCGTTCAGGGAATGCCATGCGTGGATCGAAGCCCCCATCGAAAGGCGTGCCATGACCTTCTTCACCGGGAATTTCTTCACCAGAAAAATGCCGCGCCGCATGATCGTGCAGATGCTCATCGCACTGCCGGCATTGTCGCTGTTCCGCAACCAGCCTGCCGTAGTCGACCCCGACGAGATCGTCGAGGTCAATGGCTGGATCCTCAAGCGGAGCGACCTCGCATGATTTTCGACAGTTACGAGGCCTTTCGCGCGGCCAACTTTACGGCCAAGGTCTGCATCCTCGGTTCCGGTCCCGCCGGCACGACGATCGCTAGAAAGCTTGGCGCCGCAGGCATTCCGGTTGTCGTGCTGGAGGCCGGCTCGCGCGAATTCAGCGACGAGTCGCAGGATTTCTATCGCGGCACCACTGTAGGCGATCCCTATTTCGACCTCGACATCACGCGGCTGCGCTTCATGGGTGGCTCGTCGAACCATTGGGCCGGCTGGTGCCGCGTGCTCGACAGCCAAGATTTCGAGCCCAAGGCCTGGGCACCGGACACCGGCTGGCCGATCAGCCGTGCCGATATCGACCCCTATCTGCCTGAGGTGCACGACATCCTCGAACTGCCCGACTTCCGGCCGGATGTGCCAATTTCGGACGACATCCGCTGGATACAGCTGATCAAGAGCCCGGCCGTACGCTTTGGCGAAAAATTCGCCGACGAGCTGGACGCGAGCAGGAACATCGCCGTGGTGCTCAACACCTATGCCACCGAGCTCGCCGGCGACGGCAAGCGGGTGACCGGCGCCAGGCTGTGGTCGAACGGCCAGGACGCCGGCGCCTTCAGTGCCGATTATTTCATCACCTGCACCGGCGGGCTGGAGAATTCGCGGCTGCTTCTGTGGTCGAACCAGCGCTCGAATGGCGGCGTCGTGCCGAACGCCACCGCGCTCGGCCGTTACTGGATGGAGCACCCGACCTTCGAGGGCGGCAATGCCATCCTCGCCGACTATGGCGAGTTCGAGGTCGATGCCGACAACGAGGCCTTCTTCTCGCCGACGCTGGCCGCGATGGAACGGCTGCAGATCATGAATTTCGGTATCAGGTTGATCGAGACGCCTTATCCCCATGTCAAGCGACTTATCGCCGACCTTGCCTGCACGGCGCCTGACATGGCCGAATGGATGTCCTCCAGGCTCAGCCAGAACCTGCGCTGCGCCGCCCAGCTCTATGTCGCCTGGGAACAGGCGCCTCTGGCCTCGAACCAGATCGAGCTGTCGAAGACCGATGTCGACCATGCCGGCGTGCCGCGCATCGAACTGCATTGGAAAAAGTCGGAACTGGAACGCCGCACCTTGCTGGAGGGGTTGAGACTGTTCGGCACGACGCTGGCTCAGAAGAATCTCGGCCGCGTTCGCATCGCCGACTGGATCGGCAATGGCGGGGACTATCCGACCAACGAGGAAACCGCTGGCCATCATCATATGGGCGGCACGCGCATGGGAACGGATGTGACCAGAAGCGTCGTCGACGCCAACTGCAAGGTCCATGGCATGGACAATCTCTATGTCGGCGGCTCCTCGGTGTTCTGCACGTCAGGCGAGTGCAACCCGACGACGACCATCACCGCACTGGCCTGCCGGTTGGGTGACCACCTCGGTAAGGTGATCGCCGTCTAGCGCAGTTCCAGGAAAAGTGCGCAGTGGTTTTCCGTCCGCAATTGCGTACTTGGAGCGGGCCTAAAAACAGGCGGCGCCGGCACCCGGGAAGGCGGCCGGCGCCGCCTTGGGCGCGCCTTTGGAAGATCGTACTGAGTTTAGAAGCCGTGCACAGCAATGCGCACCAGCACCGCCGCGGCGGCCAGTGCCACCAGCAGGATGCCGAGGCCGATGGGCGACCCCCAGCCATACCATTCCATGGCCAGCTTGGCGTATTTGAACTCCTCCTCATGCGAGAGAGGGGCGCGGTGTTGGATCAAGCTCAGCTTTTCACTCCTTGTTGGCGGCGGGTCCTTGCCTTGCGCAAGTCACAGCCGCATATTGATGCAATCGTCTTAATGTTAGACAGATTGATAGTTAGATGATCGAAATAAATTCGTCAACCAGAAATCGCACCGAAATGGCCGAGGCTATCAGCCTCGCCATCATGCGCTGGCAGGATACGACGCAGGCCTATGACGAGGCGGTGGGCGCAAAGCTTGGGCTGAACGCGGCCGAGCGGCATTGCCTCGGGCTGCTCTATGGCGGCCCGCAATCGGCAGGCGCGGTCGCGGTCGCGACGGGCTTGACGCCGGCCGCCGTCACCGCGCTGATCGACCGGCTAGAGGCACGCGGGTTCCTCACGCGCACGCGCAGCCTGGAAGACAGGCGCAAGGTGGTCATCGAGGCGACGGAGCGCACGCGGGACCTGTCGGCGCGCTATTACGGCGCCATTGCGCAGGAGGGGCAAAAGATGATGGCCAGCTTCAGCGATGCCGAACTGGCCACCATATTGCGGTTCACCACCGCGGCACTCGACCTGCAGCGCGAGCAGCTTGCCCGTCTGAAGACCGAGACCGCCTGAGTGGTCAGACGGCTGCCGGGTCGAGCGCCGGCTTGCCCCTGTTGCGTCCGACGATGCCGGCCATGTCAGCGGTCTGGAAGGCATCGCGCAGGACATCGAAGGACGGCAGCACGAAATAGGCGCGCTGGAACTTGTCGATCTCGTAGCCGGTGCGCATTACCGTTTCGAGGTCGAAGGGCACATGATGGGCGTCCTTGTCCTCGACGGCGAATTGCAGCTCGGTGAAGGACGACATCAGCCCGGCACCAAAGGCCTTCAGCGGCTGGCCGGCTTCCTGCATCAGCCCGTATTCGGCGGTGTACCAGTACAGGCGGGTGACCATCTCGTCGCCGCCGAGCGCGATCACGTCCTCGGCCTTCTGGCCATACATCTGCATGAAATCGGCGAAGACCGGCTGCGTCAGGATCGGCACATGGCCGAAGAAGTCGTGGAACATGTCCGGCTCGACAATGTAGTCGAGCTCGTCTCGCGTCCTGAGCCAGTTGGTCACCGGGAAGCGGCGGTTGGCGAGATGGTCGAAGAACGGCGCGGCGGGGATCAGCCCCGGCACGGCCACGATTTCCCAGCCGGTGAGCTTGCACAGCTTTTCGCTGACCGCATCGAAGTCCGGGATCCTGTCAAGCAGGCCAAGAGCTGCAACACCGTCGAGATAGGAGTGATGGGCCAGCTTCCGCGTCAGCTTCGTCTGGCGGTCGCACAGCGTGCGCCACACCGCCTGCTCGTCGGCGCTGTAGTCATAGCCCTGCGCCACGGTGAAATCGGCGCGGCAGACCGAATAATCGCCACGCAGCCCCTGCGCCGCACATTCCCTTGCATAGTCGGCAACGCTCATTGTCATGGCTCTTCTCCTCATGAATTCATGGCCAATCGTGCAGCAATTCTAGCCCGAGACGGCGAGGCATATCCGCTTTGATGATGGCCTAAACGCAGCATTTGAGGTAAAAGGCGCTATCGGAAAGCTGTTGGAGAGTGAAAATGCCTCAGTTTGACGAATTCGAAATCAGGATGCTCGACATCCTGCAGCGCGACGGACGCAAGCCGGTGTCGGAACTCGCCCAGGAAATCGGCCTGTCGACAACGCCTTGCGCGCGCCGCTTCGAGGCCCTGCAGGACACCGGCGTCATCAAGGGCTTTGCCGCCGTCGTCAGCCGTCGCGCCGTCGGCCTGACGGTCGAGGTGTTCATCCAGGTGCGCCTGGTCAGCCATAGCGACGGCTCGCCGGAAAGCTTCATCGCCGCCGTTCAGCGCATGGACGAGGTGTCCGCCTGCTGGACGATGACCGGCGACCACGACTTCCTCCTGCATGTCATGGTGCCGTCGGTCGACGAGCTCAACCACTTCGTCATGCACAGGCTGATGCGGCTTGAAGGCGTGCGCGACGTTCACACCCAGCTCGTGCTGCAGAACATCAAGGGCCCGGGCCATGTGCCGCTCGCGCACCTTCGACGCTAGGGCCGCCTGCCCGCCAATTTTGCGGGAAAGCTGCACGCAAACTGCTGAACAGGGCCAACTCGTCATCCAGATCGCCGGTTAGGACAGGCGGACCGCCGTTGAAAAAGGTCCGCCATGAACATCGTCCTGATCAATCCGCCGCACACCGCCATCGGCAGCCGCGTGCCGGACGACCATCTGCCGCCGCTCGGCCTGCTCGCGCTGGGCGGTCCGCTGCTCGATGCCGGCCACCTTGTGCGCCTCGTCGACGCCGAGTTCGGGCCGATGCCGCTTGCCGCCCTCGTCCGCGACGCCCTTAGCGGCCAACCCGACTGCATCCTCATCGGCCATTCCGGCTCGACCTCGGCGCATCCGACGGCCTTGCGCATCGCGCAGATGATCAAGGCTCACGCCCCGGCAACGATCGTCATCTATGGCGGCGTGTTCCCGACTTATCACTGGCGCGACATTCTCGCTGAAACGGATGTCTTCGACTTCATCGTGCGGGGCGAGGGCGAGGCCACCATCGCAGCACTCATCGGGGCTCTGGAGCGGCGCGGGCCGCTGTCCGAGGTGCATGGCATCGCCTTTCGCGATGATTTGCGCCGCCCCTTCGCCACCCAGCCGGCGAAGACGATCGCCAATCTCGACGATTACCGTGTCGGCTGGGAGCTGATCGACCACCGCCGCTACAGCTATTGGGGCGGCAAGCGCGCCGTGGTCATGCAGTTCTCGCGGGGCTGTCCGCATCTGTGCAACTATTGCGGCCAGCGCGGTTTCTGGACCCGGTGGCGGCACCGCGATCCAAAAAAGTTCGCCCAGGAGATCGCCTGGCTGCATCGCGAGCACGGCGTCGAGCTGATCAACCTCGCCGACGAGAACCCGACGGTCTCGAAGAAGGCATGGCGCGTCTTCCTCGACGCGCTGATCGCCGAGAACGTGCCGGTGCTGATCGTCGGCTCGACCCGCGCCGACGACATCGTACGCGACGCCGACATCCTGCATCTCTATCGCAAGGCAGGCGTCATCCGCTGGCTGCTCGGCATGGAAAACACCGACGAGCAGACGCTGCAATTGATCCGCAAGGGCGGCAGCACCTCCTCCGACCGCGAGGCGATCCGGCTGCTCAGGCAGCATGGCATCCTGTCGATGGCGACCTGGGTCGCCGGCTTCGAGGACGAGGGCTTTCGCGACCTCTGGCGCGGCTTCCGCCAATTGATCGCCTATGACCCGGACCAGATCCAGGCGCTCTATGTCACCCCACACCGCTGGACGCCGTTCTTCCGTATCGCCAGAGACCGCAAGGTGATCCAGCTGGACGCCCGTCTTTGGGACTACAAGCACCAGGTTCTGCAGATGACCCGACTCAAACCCTGGATGCTGTTCTTCAGCGTCAAGCTGATCGAGCTGGCGGTGCAGTCGCGGCCGAAGGCGCTGGCGCGCATCCTGTTCCACAAGGATCCCGAGCAGCGCCATTCGATGCGCTGGTACACGCAGATGGGCCGCCGCGTCTGGTTTCGCGAGGTCTGGGGTTTTCTCGTCCGCGACCGCCGCCTCGAGCACGGCCCGACGCTGGCCGAATTCTGGGGCGCACCGCAGGACCAGGAGGAAGAATCGATGACGGTCGTGCGCCCGCCGCGCAAGCCGGCCGCAGCGCCCGCCGTGATTTCGCCGGGCGCCTGAACGACACGCGGTCACCTTAAAAATATACGCAACGTATGCATATTGACATACGCAGTGTATGTACCCACATCTGACATACGGGGCGTATGTGAACTGCCCCGACAGTGGGATGCAGGCCGAGATCGTCGGGAGATCCGGGCCTGCTAGGTCTAGATGGAGTGAAAATGACCAAACGTGACGCGATCTTCCCTGCCGACCGGCAGGCTCTCTACGAGATCAATCGCTATTCGGCGGCGATCCGCTCGGGCGACTTTCTGTTCGTCTCGGGCCAGGTCGGCAGCCGCGAGGACGGGTCGCCCGAGCCGGTCTTCGAAAAGCAGGTCCAGCTTGCCTTCGACAATCTCGCGGCCGTGCTGAAGGCCGCCGGCTGCACGTTCGACGACATCGTTGACGTCACCACGTTCCACACCGATCCCGCCGCGCAGTGGGGGGCGATTGATGCCGTTCGGCTGAAGGTGTTCGGTGAACCGCCCTACACGAACTGGACCGCGGTCGGCGTGAACTGGCTGGCCGGCTTCGACTTTGAAATAAAGGTCATCGCGCGCCTGCCTCAGCCTGCCTGATCGACTGGCTGCGGCCAATGGCGGCTCAGGGCACGATCAGCGTGCCGGCGCCGTGCTCGGTGAACAGTTCCAGCAGCACCGAATGCGGCGTCTTGCCGTTGAGGATGACGACGCCTTCGACGCCGCGCTCGATCGCCTCGATGCAGGTCTCGACCTTGGGGATCATGCCGCCCGACACCGTACCGTCCTTGATCAGCGCCTTGGCCTCGGCCACCGTAAGCTCGTCGATCAGATTCTTGTTCTTGTCGAGCACGCCGGGCACGTCGGTCAGGAACAACAGGCGTGAGGCCTGGCAGGCGCCGGCGATGGCGCCGGCGAAAGTGTCGGCATTGATGTTGTAGGTATGGCCGTCGCGGCCAGGCGCCACCGGCGCCAGCACCGGGATCATTTCGGAGCGCGCCAGCAGATCGAGCAGCGTGCGGTCGACCTCCACCGGTTCGCCGACGAAGCCGAGGTCCAGCACGCGCTCGATGTTGGAATCCGGGTCGATCATGGTTTTGCGCGCCTTTTCGGCGAACACCATGTTGCCGTCCTTGCCGCACAGGCCGATCGCCCACTCGCCCTCGGCATTGATCAGCGCCACGATCTCCTTGTTGATCGAACCGGCCAGCACCATCTCGACGATCTCGACCGTCTTCTGGTCGGTGACACGCAGGCCGCCCTCGAACTTCGATTCGATGCCCATCTTGTTGAGCATGGCGCCGATCTGCGGCCCGCCGCCATGGACGACGATCGGGTTGACGCCGGATTGTTTCAACAGCGCGATGTCGCGGGCGAAGGCCTTGCCGAGCTCGATGTCGCCCATGGCATGGCCGCCATATTTCACCACCACCGTCTTGTTCTCGTAGCGCTGCATGTAGGGCAGCGCCCTGGAGAGCAGCGCGGCCTGCATTTCGGCGGTGGCGGCGATGTCCGTCATCGGTATGGATCCCAGCTTGGCATGAACGGCGGCGTCTTAGCGGGAATTGGCGCAGGCCGCAAACGGCTTTGCTGTCACAAATTAATGAAAATCGCGTGCTGCGGGACCTAGGCCGGCGCCTTGAGCGGTGCCCGCCGCTTCTGCCAGCCGGAAATCTTCTCCATCTGCGCGGCGAAGGACAACAGCGTCTCCTCGTCGCCTGGGCGTCCGGCGGCCTGGATGCCGAGCGGCAGGCCGGCCGCGGTGACATGGACGGGCAGCGCGATCGATGGCTGGCCGCTGACATTATGGATCGCCGGCCAATGGGTGAACCACAGGCTCTTGTCCATCAATTGCCCGAACAGTGACGGCACCTTCAGAAGCCGGGTGAGGTGCAGCTTGTCCAGCATGTTTTCGATGAATTCGTCGGCGCCCTTCGGGTCCATGGCGCCGCAGGCCAGCGGCGGATGCGCGATGATCGGCATCAGCACGGCGTCGTACTGCGCGGTCTCGCTGATCAGCCGGCGCGACGTTGCATGCAGCCGCTGCAGGATCTCGTAGATCTCGCCAGCGGGAATGATCTCGCCGAAGCGGCTGAGCACGCGCGTGGCGCGCTCGATGTCACCGGCAACAGAGCGGCCGACGCGCAAGGCTTCGGCACGCATGGTACCGGCCACGGCGGAAGCCACCGTCTTGCAGAAATCGGCCATGAAGTCGCGATCGATATAGGACAGGTCGATCTCCGCGACCGTATGGCCGCCCTCGCGCGCCAGCGCCACCGCCGTGTCCAGCGCCGTCAGCGTCTCGGCCGAAATCGGCAGGCCGAGCGGCGATTTCCGGTAGACGGCGAGCTTGAGCTTGCCGGGATCGCGCGCCGCGGCGGCGGCAAAGGAGCCTTTCGGCGACGGTGCGGCATAGGGTGACAGCGGATCGGCGCCGTGGGTCAGGTCGAGCAGCAGCGCCGTATCGCGGACCGAGCGGCTGACGGCATGATCGACGACCATGCCGTACCAGCTCTCGCTGACCAGCGGCGTCAGCGGCACGCGGCCGCGCGAGGTTTTCAGCCCGACCAGCCCGCTGCAGGCCGACGGCACGCGGATCGAGCCGCCGCCGTCCGAGGCATGCGCCGCCGGCACCACGCCGGCCGCCACCAGCGCGGCGGCGCCCCCGGACGAGCCGCCCGTCGTATGGCCCGTGTTCCACGGATTGCGGGTGATGCCGAACGCGGCCGACTCGGTCATCAGCCTCAGCCCGTGCTCGGGCGAGGTGCTGGTGGCGATCGGAATGAGGCCGGCGGCAAGATAGCGCTCGGTCATCACCGAATTGAAGTCGGCGGTGAAAGCCGGAATGCGGCTGCCGCCATGGGTCGGCACGCCTTTTATGGCGATGCCGAGATCCTTGATCGCGAAGGGCACGCCGGCAAGCGGTAGCTTGCGGTCGACGGTTTTGGCGCGCAATCGCGCCGCGTCGTAGAGCGGCTCGGCGATGGCGTTGATATCTGGGCGGGTCGCCTCGGCCCGCGCGATCGCCGCATCGACAAGCTCTTGCGGCGAGACCTCTCCTTGCTGCACCAGCCCGGCCAGGCCGGTTGCATCCTGCTCCCACAACACCCGTTCAACCGACATCGCCGCCCTCTCCCGCCTGGCTGGAGGCTAGCCGCAGGCGATTTCCTTGGCAACGGCGCATGATTTGTCGGTGGGCAAGCAGGCGCGCCTGGAGCAATTCCAGGAAAAGTGTGAAACGGTTTTCCGTCCGGAATTGCGTCAGAACAAAGAGATCGGGGTGGTGAACAACATCGTTTTCCGCGATTGCAAATATAACGCAATCGCCTAATTTGCGGCCATGGCGCCGCAGGATATCAGCAAGCTGATCGTCCGGACTTCGATGAAGGACCGGGCCGCGTTCGATCTGCTCTACAGGCAGACAAGCGCGAAACTTTTCGGCGTCTGCCTTCGTGTATTGAACGATCGGGGAGATGCGGAAGAAGCGCTTCAGGAAGTCTTCGTCAAGATATGGACCAAGGCGGACCGTTTCGCTGTCTCTGATCTGAGCCCGATTTCCTGGCTGGTGGCCATTGCGCGCAATCATGCGATCGATCGCATCAGGGCGCGGCGGGTGCCTGCCGCCCATATCGATGCCGCGCTCGACGTGGCCGATCCGGCGCCGGGACCGGAGGCCATGGTTGTGGCGGGCGGTGAGTCCGAACGCATCTACCATTGTCTCGATGAACTGGAAAAGGACCGGGCGGCGGCCGTCCGGGGCGCCTATCTCAACGGCGAAAGTTATGCCGAACTTGCGGAGCGCCATCGCGTGCCGCTGAACACGATGCGGACCTGGCTGCGGCGCAGCCTGTTGAAGCTTAGGGAATGCCTGGAAAGATGACGCTGGCAGAGGACAACGGACCGGAACGTGGAGGCGACGACCTGTTCGCCGCCGAATACGTTCTTGGCGTGCTCGCCACGGACGAGCGCCAGATCGCGGCCCGCCGCATCGACACCGAAGCCGGTTTCGCCCGTCTGGTCGACAGCTGGGAAGTGCACTTTTCGCCGATGGCCGCCGCCTATCCCGAGATAGAGCCTCCGGCCTCGCTCAAACCGGCGGTCGACCGCCGGCTGTTCGCCTCCTCGTCGACTGCGACACAGCCAAGCGCCGGCCTCTGGTCGAGCCTTGGCTTCTGGCGCGGCCTTGCCGCGGCGGCCGTCGCCGCGCTCGCCATCTACGTCGCCGTGCCCTACCTCAACCCGCCGGTCGTTGCGCCGCAGGAGCGGCTTGTCGCCTCACTGGCGGCCGACGGCAGCGACGTCAAATATCTCGTCGTCTATGACGCGGCGCGCCGCGATGTCGGCCTGTCGCTGGTTTCCGGCGAGCGTGCCGCCGGCAAGGACTTCGAGCTGTGGATGATCGAGGGCAAGAATGCCCCGGTCTCGATGGGCGTCATCCCGGCCGGCCAGACCACGCATTTGGCCGTTACGCCGGCCGTCCAGCAGAAGCTCGCGCAAGGCGCCGTGCTTGCCGTCAGCGTCGAGCCGACAGGTGGCTCTCCGACCGGCCAGCCGACCGGGCCTGTCGTCGCCGCGGGCGATCTCAAAGGCATATGATCCCCGAAATTTGACTTGCCTTACTAGGCAGATTTCAAATCTATCTGCCACGGCAGTTGGATCCTGCAAGCATGCAATCTGGCAAAGATCGTACGGGGAAATTCCATCCCACACGCGTTCGAGACAAAACTTTCTTATCGGTCGACGAAACTCACGCATTTCTGACCCGTATCTTCTTGCGTTCCCAACAACGGGAAACGATATCCAGAGGAGATAGAAATCATGCGTAAACTCGCCACCCTTTTGCTTGCCGGTACGATCGCCGTTTCCGCGCTCGGCGCCGCCGCCTATGCCGCCAATCCGATGGTCGGGGGCGCCCCGATGTATGCCAAGAAGAACATCATCGAGAACGCCGTCAATTCGAAGGACCACACCACGCTGGTTGCAGCCGTCAAGGCCGCAGGCCTGGTCGACACGCTGCAAAGCGCCGGTCCCTTCACCGTGTTCGCGCCGACCAACGAGGCCTTCGCGGCGCTTCCGGCCGGCACCGTCGAAATGCTGCTCAAGCCCGAGAACAAGGACAAGCTGACTAAGATCCTGACCTGCCATGTTATCGGCGCCAAGGCGCTGGCGGCTGACGTGACCAAGATGGTCAAGGATGATGGCGGCGCTCACAAGGCCAAGACCGCGGGCGGCTGCGAACTGACGCTCAAGGCCGATGGCGGCAAGGTCACCGTCACCGACGAGAACGGCAATGTCGCCAACGTGACGATCGCCGATGTCGAGCAGTCGAACGGCGTCATCCACGTCATCGACAAGGTTCTCTTGCCGAAGATGTAACAAAGGGCCCGCTGCCGGCGAACTGGCAGCAAGCACCCTGCCGACCGCGCGGGTCAATGACCCGCGCGGTCGGCATGCGTTCGATCCGCAGCGTTGCTCCAGGGATGGAGCCGGTGCGGAGTGTTCGTTTCCAGGACCGTCACCGGCTTTTGATTTCCGGCTGGCGGTCTAATCTGGCAAATTGATAGCAGGAGGAAATTGCATGACCCGTCGCGACTTTCTCTGGAGCGGCGCTGCCGCCATGGCATTGTTGGCCGGCACGGCGGCAATGCTGCGCATGGGAGGCCCCAAGGATGCGCTGGCAGCCCAGACCTTCGAGGTCACAAAGACCGACGCCGAATGGCACGCCATCCTGTCCGACGCGGCCTACAACGTGCTGCGCAAGGAAGGCACGGAATACCCCGGCACCAGCCCGCTGCTCAACGAGCACCGCAAGGGCGTTTTCGCCTGCGCCGGCTGCGACCTGCCGCTCTATTCGTCCGAGACCAAGTTCGATTCCGGCACCGGCTGGCCGAGCTTCTGGCAGGAGCTTCCCAATGCCGTCGGCAAGACCGTGGACCGTTCGCTCGGCATGACCCGCACCGAAGTCCACTGCCGCCGTTGCGGCGGCCATCTCGGCCATGTCTTCGACGACGGGCCGCCGCCGACCGGCCTGCGCCACTGCATCAACGGCGTCGCACTGACCTTCAAGCCGGCTGCGGCCTAGATCAGGCGACAAATTTGGAATTGCGGCTGTGAGGCCCCCTCTGCTTAAAAGATGGGGCCAAAACAGTTAAGTTCAAGAATTGCCAGATGGCCTTTTATGCATAGATTTCGGAGCCCTGCCTGAGGAGGGCCTGAAGATATGCAGCAAAAAGAACAACGCGTTCGCGACGGCGGGCGCGAACCGATCGGACGTGTTGATGCAGACCGGTCGATCATCTCTCATCAAGTGGTGATCGCCGGAGGTGGTCCGACAGGGCTGATGCTGGCAGGAGAACTGGCATTGGCGGGCGTCGATGTCGCCGTGGTGGAGCGGCGCGCCAGCCAGGACCTCGTCGGTTCGCGCTCGGGCGGCCTGCATTCACGCACGATCGAAGTCTTCGATCAGCGCGGAATCGCCGACCGGTTCCTCACGCAGGGACAGGTTGCCCAGGTTGCGGGGTTCGCTGGGATGTCCCTGGACATCAGCGACTTTCCCACCCGCCACAACTACGGGCTGGCCCTATGGCAGAAGCACATCGAGCATATCCTTGCCGGTTGGGTCGATGAGCTGCCGATTACGATCTATCGCCGTCTTGAGGTCACGGGCTTCGTGCAGGACGACACCGGCGTCGACGTCGCGCTGTCCGACGGCCGATCGCTGCATGCCGATTATCTTGTCGGCTGCGACGGCGGACGAAGTCTCGTGCGCAAGGCAGCCGGCATCGATTTCGCCGGTTCGGACCCGACAACCAGCAACCTGATCGCCGAGGTCGAGATCTCAGGGGAGCCGGAATGGGGCATCCGCCGAGATGTCATCGGCATTCATGCCTTCAGCAGGCCGGAGGATGGGTCGGTACGGGTGCTGGTGACCGAACGGCAGGTCGGGACCGGAGAGCCCACCCTGCGCGATCTGAGCGAGGCGCTCATCGCAGTGTACGGCACCGATTATGGGGTCCACAGTCCGACCTCGATTTCGCGGTTCACCGATATGGCACGGCAGGCAGAGTCCTACCGCAAGGGGCGAGTGCTGCTCGCCGGTGACGCCGCGCATGTGCATCCCCCGGATGGTGGGCAGGGGCTCCAGACCGGCGTGCAGGATGCGGTAAACCTGGGATGGAAGCTGGCCCAGGTGATCAACAGAACCTCGCCGGAAAGCCTGCTCGACACCTACCAGGCCGAGCGCCATCCGGTTGCCGCGCTTGTGTTGCGAAATACGTTGGCGTCTGTCGCGCTTCGCCGCGAGGATGAGCGCACGAAGGCGCTGCGAGACACGATGTCCGAGCTTCTCGCCATGGCGGAGCTGCGCAAGCGCTTCGCCGGCATGATGTCCGGTCTGGACATTCACTATGACCTCGGCGAGGGGCACGAACTGCTCGGCCGCCGCATGCCGGACCTCGACCTCGTTACCGCCGCCGGCCCGATACGGGTCTTCACCCTGCTGCACGGGGCTCGGCCGCTGCTGCTCAACCTCGGCGAACCCGGCGCTTTCGACATCGGGCCATGGGCGCATCGGGTTCGGACGTTCGACGCCAGCTACGACGGCGCATGGGAGCTTCCGGTGCTAGGAGCGGTTGCTGCCCCCGGCGCCGTGCTTATCCGGCCCGACGGCTATGTGGCCTGGGTTGGCGGGCCAACGCCGACGCCGCTGGCCGACGTGCTGACCAGATGGTTCGGACCGCCTGGCGCGGCATAGCACCGGCATAGCCCATTTCCTGATATGGAGGGGATGGTTTGATCTTTTAGCATGACCCCGGAAATCGTTTCCAATTTCCGGGGTCATGCGCGAGAGCGCCAGGCGGGGGTTCCGGCGCTCTCAATGGCCTCCGCCGCCACCGCCACCCTGTCCGGCCGGCTTGCGGATAAACAGGACGAAAAGTCCCAGCGTCGCGAACAGCACCGTCAGCATGAAGAACACGTCCATGAAGGACAGCAGCGCCGCCTGCTGCTGGACCATGCCCGACAGTTTGGAGATCGCTGCCTTTGAGGCATCGAGCCCGGCGGTCTGCTCGAAGTTGAGCGTCATGTTCTGCAGCTTGGTCTGGGCCTCGGCACTGCCCCACTGCACGTGCTCGGCAAGCCTTGCATAGTGGAAGGCGTTGCGGTCGATCAGCACCGTGTTGATGACGGCGAGGCCGACGGCGCCGCCGAGATTGCGGGTGAGGTTGAACAGGCCCGACGCATTCTTCAGCCGATCCGGCGGCAAGGTGCCCAGCGCGATGTTGTTGATCGGCACCATGCACAGCATCATCGAGCAGCCGCGCAGGATCTGCGGGATCAGCAATTCATAAAAATCCCAGTCGGCGGTCAGATGCGTCATCCACCATGTGCCGGTGGCGAAGCCGAAGAAACCGATCATCATCATCAGCCGCAGATCGATCTTGTTCGACAAGATGCCTGCAACGGGCGCGGTGAAGAACATCGCCAGGCCGCTGACGAACAGCGCCTCGCCGATCATCATCGAATCGTAGCCGCGGATACGGCCGAGGAACACCGGATAGAGATAGGTGAGCCCGTACAGGCCGATGCCGACGACGAAAGAGAACAGCGAGCCGAAGGCGAAGTTGACGTTGCTGAAAGCCCTGAGGTCGACGATCGGCTCCTCGGCGGTGAAGACGCGCCAGAAGAACAGCACCGCGCCGACGGTCATGATGATGGCGCAGGCGAAAACCGCCGGCTCCTGCAGCCAGTCATGGTTCGGGCCTTCCTCCAGCACATATTCCATACAGCCGAGGAAGGCGGCCATGCCGGCAAGGCCCCACCAGTCGAACTTGCTGAACAGCTTGAGGTTCGGCTTGTCGAAATCGATCAGCGACCAGGCCGCCGTCGCCACAAGGATGCCCGGCACGACATTGATCAGGAACAGCCAGTGCCAGGACATGGCGTGGCTGATATAGCCGCCGACGGTCGGGCCGATGGTCGGGGCCAGCGTCGCCACCAGGCCAATCATCGGCGAGACGAAGGCGCGGCGCGACGGCGGGAAGATTGTGAAGGCGGCCGCGAAGACGCTGGGGATCATGCCGCCGCCGATAAAACCCTGGATGGCGCGGTAAACGATCATCTGGTCGATGTTGGTGGCCGTCGCCGCCAGCGCGCTGGCGGCGGTGAAGCCCGCCGCCGAAACCGTGAACAGCACGCGCGTCGACAGCATCCGGCTGAGGAAGCCGGACAGCGGGATCATCACCACCTCGGCGATCAAATAGGCGGTCTGCACCCACGGGATCTCGTCGGAGCTGGCGCTGAGGCCCGCCTGGATCTCGGACAGCGAAGCCGAGACGATCTGGATGTCCAGGATTGCCATGAACATGCCGAACACCATCGCCAGGAAGGCGATGACGCGGCGAACCGGTATGTGGTCGGCCTGCGCCGGAATGGCCGGTGCCGATCCTGCGGTCAGGGTTGCGGTCGCCATGACACTGCTCCCGAGGTTCGCTTACTTCACCGCGGCCGGCGCGGTGCGGCTGTCGACGGCGACGACGACGCTCAAGCCAGCACGCAGCCTGCCGGTCTTCAGCACGTCCGCCGGCACATCGATGCGCACCGGGATACGCTGCACGACCTTGGTGAAGTTGCCGGTCGCGTTTTCCGGCGGCAGCAGCGAGAACACGGCACCCGAGGCTGGCGCCAGCGACGACACCGTGCCTTCGAAATCCTGGCCATCGGTCGCATCGACCGAAATCCGGACCTTCTCGCCGGGCACCAGCCGGGCAAGCTGCGTCTCCTTGAAGTTGGCGACGATGTAGAGCTTGTCCATCGGCACGATCACCGCAAGCTTCTGTCCGGGGCTGACCAGGTCGCCCTGCTCGACCGAACGATTGCCGACGACGCCGTCATAGGGCGCCTTGAGCACGGTGAAGGAAAGGTCGCGTGCCGCCTTGTCGTGGCTGAGCTGCAGCGAGGCCAGCGTACTTGCCGATTCCGCGCGCTGCGCCTCGAGCACACCGATATTGGCCTGCGCCGCGGCGATCTGGGCGTCGGCACCGACAAGCGCGGCCTTGGCCTGATCGAGAGCGGTCTGGGCGTCGTCGAGCTGTGCCTGCGTGCCGACATACGTCTTCAGCAATTGCGCCGCGCGCTGCTGGGCGCGACCGGCATTGTCGGCCGCGGCTTGATCAGCGATCTTCTGCGCCTCAGCCTGCTGGAGCGAGGCCTGTGCAGCCTTGGTCTGCGCGTCTATGCGGTCGAGCGTCTTGCTCAAGGTGGCGATCTGCGCCTCGGCCTGGGCGACGGCTATCTTGTAGTCGCCGTCATCGACGGTCAGCAGCGGGTCGCCGGCCTTGACCTGTTGGTTCTCGCTCACCTTGACCTGGTCGACATAGCCGGAGATCTTCGGCGAAACGAACGCCATGTCGGCCTGGACATAGGCGTCGTCGGTTGAGATCATGAAGCGGCCATCGGTCCAGTAATCATAGCCGTACCAGGCGCCGGCGCCGAGCAATCCGAGCCCGATGATGGGCAAAAGCAGGGAGCGCACCGAGCGCTTCTTCTTCGCCGGCGCCTCGGCCGGTGCGTCGGTGACGGGCTGCAAGGGCACTTCCGGCGCTTCGGTCGCGGGAGCGACCTTGGCATTGGGGAATGGGCGGACTTCGGCGGTGACGGGCGTATTCGAGGACATGATATCTCTCTACAAGTCTACATAAGCGAAATCTGTTAGACTGAACCGTTCGGTTCGATATGGGCGTTGACTTAGCGCTAAAACGGGCCCATATCAAGGGGCAATCGAACCGTTCGGTTCGAATTATTTGCGAGGTGTGACTTTTATGGCCGAAACACTATCCGACACCGGCAAGGACCAGTGCGATGTGCTGGACAGCCTGCGTCGCGGTCGCCCGGCGGCCGGACAGGATCCGGTCAAACGCAGCCAGATCATCGAAGGCGCCCGCCGCGTCTTCATCGACAAGGGCTTCGAAGCCGCGTCGATGAATGACATCACGCGCGAGGCCGGTGTCTCCAAGGGCACGATCTATGTCTATTTCGCCAACAAGGAAGAGCTGTTCGAGGCGCTGATCGAGGAAGAGCGCGGCACGATCTTCAAGAATATGTACGACATGCTCGACCGCGCCGACGATCTTCGCCAGACGCTGGTGAAGTTCGGCAAGGTGCTGTCGCTCAAGATCACATCGGCCAAGGTGATCCAGGCGCAGCGCACGGTGATCGGCGCGGCGGACAGGATACCCGACATGGGCGCGCGGTTTTACGAACGCGGCCCGAAACGCGGCCATGACAGGGTGGCGACTTTTCTCAATGCCGCGATCGAACGCGGCCTGCTCAAGATCGACGATGTCGATCTTGCCGCCTATCAGTTCACGGAACTCTGCCTGGCCGGCCTTTTCCGGCAATGCATGTTCGCCTACCGTACCAAGGCCCCGAGCCAGGAGGAAATCGACCATGTCGTCAGGTCGGGCGTCGCCATGTTCCTGAAGGCCTACGGCACCGAAAAGCTTGCCGAGGAAGAGAGCCACCAGATGATTGCGCTGGAGGCGAAGCGCTGACTTGTTGGCGCAATTCCGGACGGAAAACCGCTACACACCGTTCCTGGAATTGCCTTAGCCGCCATTGGCGGCGAGCACGATCGCCGCGCGCAATTCCTCGAGGCCCTCGCTCTTCTCCGACGATGTCGCCAGAACGAACGGAAACGCTGCCGGCCGCTTCTTGATCTTGGCAAGCGTCTCCTCGATCAGCCGCGGCACGCCAGCCGCCTTGATCTTGTCGGTCTTGGTCAGCACGATCTGGTAGGACACAGCCGCCTTGTCGAGCAGCGACAGCACCTCGTCGTCCTTGGCCTTGATGCCGTGGCGGGCGTCGATCAGCACATAGACGCGCTTCAGCGTCACGCGGCCCTTGAGATAGTCGAAAACCAGCTTCGTCCAGTCGTCGACCTTTTCCTTCGGAGCGCTCGCATAGCCGTAGCCCGGCATGTCGACCAGCGCCATCGGCGGCAGGTCGGTGCCTTCGCCGGAAAACCCGCCCGGCACGAAGTAGTTGAGCTCCTGCGTCCGCCCCGGCGTGTTGGAGGTGCGCGCCAGCCCCTTCTGGTTGACCAGTGCGTTGATCAGCGACGACTTGCCGACATTCGAGCGGCCGGCGAAGGCGATCTCCGGCGGCCCCTCCGGCGGCAGGAATTTCATCGCCGGCACGCCGCGGATGAAGATCCAGGCCTGCGTGAACAGTTCGGGAGCGATCACGGTCTTGTCCAGGGCGCTCAAACCGCGGCCTCCAGCCGGGCAATGTCGGCGCCCCTGATGGCATTGAGGTTGCGGCTGATCTTGTCCACCGGCCAGTTCCACCATGCCGCCATCAGCAGCCGCCGGACTGTCTTGTCGTCGAAGCGCATTTTCACCACCTTGGCCGCATTTCCGGCAACGATCGCATAGGGCGGCACGTCGTGCGTGACAACCGATTTTGCCGCGACGATGGCGCCATGGCCGATCGTCACACCGGGCATTATCACCGCGTCCATGCCGATCCATACATCATTGCCGAGCACCGTGTCGCCGCGTATTTCCTTCGACCATGTCTTTGCGTCGAAACCCTCTTCCCAGCCATGGCCGAAGATGTTGAACGGATAGGTCGAGAAGCCGGACATGGCGTGGTTGGCGCCGTTCATGATGAAGCGCGCGCCCTCGGCGATGGCGCAGAACTTGCCGATGATCAGCCTGTCGCCGATGAACGGGTAGTGGTGCAGCACGCAGCGCTCGGCAAATTTGTCGGGCCCGTCCGGGTCGTCATAATAGGTGAAGTCGCCGATTTCGACGTTCGGCGCGTTGACCAGCCCTTTCAGGAAACCGACGCGCATATGCATCGGGATCGGATGCTTGATGTTTGGGTTGGGTCCGCTCATGGCCTGGCTCCGTATCATCTCGGGCAGGTCCAAAATAGCGTGATTTGGGGCAAGATAAACCGGGGTCCCGCGAAGGACGACAGGACCCCGGTCGCCGGGACGGCCTCCCAAACACCGGCGCGTCTGCGCCGGAAGCCGTCACCGTGGCGTGGTGTATTGCCGAGACTGATGACATGACGATCGGCAAAACCCTTCGCCGCTTCCCTCAAGACGGCGTGCCGCCGCGCGCTCTGCGAGGTCGCAACACAACAGCTACGGCGCGCGTTGAGCCGGAGTTTCGCTGGTTACAAAATGTGATCCCGACTGCAAAAAACCCCGGACGAACCGGGGCTTTTTGCAGCTTAGGAGGATCGGAGCGCCCGCTATTCCGCGGGCGAGGGTTTCTTGCGGAACAACGCCACCAGATTGTCCCATAGCTCGATCTTGGCGCCCTGGCGCTTCATGATCACGCCTTGCTGCAGGATCGACAGCAGGTTGTTCCAGGCCCAGTAGATGACCAGGCCGGCTGGGAAGCCCGCCATCATGAAGGTGAAGATCACCGGCATCCAGGTGAAGATCGCGGCCTGCGTCGGGTCCGGCGGCGTCGGGTTCATGCGCATCTGCAGGAACATGGTGATGCCCATGACCAGCGGCCAAACGCCGATCATCAACATATGCGGCAGCGTGATCGGAATGAGACCGAACAGGTTGAACAGCGATGTCGGATCGGGTGCGGCCAGATCCTGGATCCAGCCGAAGAACGGTGCGTGCCGCATCTCGATGGTGATGTAGAGCACCTTGTAGAGCGCGAAGAACACCGGGATCTGCAGCGCCACCGGCCAGCAGCCGGCGATCGGATTGATCTTCTCCGTCTTGTAGAGCTCCATCATCGCCTGCTGCTGCTTCATCTTGTCGTCCGCGTATTTCTCGCGGATCTCGAGCATCTTCGGCTGCACCTTCTTCATGTTCGCCATCGACGCGTAGGACTTGTTGGCGAGCGGGAAGAAGATGGCCTTGACGACGACGGTGGTGGCGAGGATGGCCAGGCCGAAATTGCCGAAGAATTTGTAGAGCGTGTCGATCAGCCAGAACATCGGCTTGGTGATGAAGTGGAACCAGCCCCAGTCGATCAGCAGGTCGAACCGCTTGATGTTGCGGTCCTCGGCATAGGCATTGATCTTGGCCACTTCCTTGGCGCCGGCGAAGACCTCGGTCTCGACGGTTGCCGACTGGCCGGCGTCGACATTGATCGGGTCGGTCAGGAAGTCGGACTGGTAGCGATGCCGGCCATCCTCGAAATAGGCATAGCGTGGCTGGAACGGTTGCTTCTCGGTCGGCACCAGCGTCACCGCCCAGTACTTGTCGGTGATGCCGAGCCAGCCGTCGGTCGACTTGCCCGGCTGGAACTGCTTGTCCTTTTCGATGGACGCGTATTTGTGTTCCTGCAGGCCTTCCGTACCGGTGAAGCCGATCAGGCCCTCATGCAGCACATAGATGCTGGCGACGGCCGGCTTGTCGAAGCGGGTGACGCGGCCGTAGTTGAACAGCGAGACGGCGGTGGCGCCGGAATTCTGCACCGTATCGGAAACGGTGAACATGTAGTCGTTGTCGACCGAGAAGGTGCGCTTGAAGGTCAGGCCCTTGTCGTTCGAATAGGTCAGCGTCACCGGCGTCGCCGGCGTCAGCGTTGCATTGCCGTCAACCTTCCACACCGTGTCCGCGCCCGGCACCGCGCCGGTCTTGTCGTTGCCGACAAAGCCGATCTCGGCAAAATAGCCATTGGGCAGCACCGACGGGTTGAGCAGTTCGATCTCAGGCGAATTCTTGTCGACCGTTTCCGTGTAGTGCTTGAGCTTGAGGTCGTCGAGGCGCGCGCCGGTGAGGTTGATCGAGCCCTCGAGGCTCGGCGTGTCGATCTTGACGCGCGCCGTCGCCGCCAGCGCCTGCTCGCGGCCGGCCGCCGTGACGGCTTCGCCGCCGGGCGCGTTGGGAATGGCGCCCTGCGGCGGCACCGGCGTCCCGGCAGCACCTGGATTGGCGCCTTCGGCGGCCTTCTTCTGCTCGGCCACCCGCTGCTCTTCGATGCGGGCCGCCTCGCGCTGGGCTTCGACGCGCGGGTTCATGTAGAACACCTGCCAAAGCGTCAGGATCAGCACCGACAGCGCGATGGTGATGAAGAAGTTACGATTGTTTTCCATCGAAAGCCCTTGGCCTATCGTGTTCCGCGCAGTCGGCGTGAGAGTTCGGCCTTCAACTGGCCGAACGGGATGGCAAGCACATCTTCACGCCCGACGATGACATAGTCATTGCCGGGCGCCATGTCATCGGCCGCATGCGTGCGCACGGCTTCCCTGAGCCGCCGCCTGACGCGGTTGCGGACAACCGCATTGCCGACCTTCTTGGTGACGGTGTAGCCGACGCGCGGCGCAAGGTCGTCGCCACGGTCGAGAACTTCAACGAGAAAAAGCCGCCCGCGCCGCTTTTCACCGCGGCGGACGGCCAGAAAATCCGCGCGCTTCAGAAGCCGCTTGGGATTTGGTCCCACTGGCTTGCCGGTTGCGGGCAACGATCTCGTCTTCCGTTCAGGCGCTGAGCCGCTTGCGGCCGCGGTTGCGGCGAGCTGCGACGACGCCGCGACCACCCTTGGTGGCCATGCGGGCACGGAAACCGTGCCGGCGCTTGCGGACGAGTTTAGACGGTTGGTAGGTACGCTTCATTTGTTTTAATACCGCGGGGTGCGGCCCTTCTTGATTCTGTCACTGTGTAACAGGAGCTTTGCCGGGCCGGTTTAGGCGCGATCGAAACCGCGCCGGGACGAATGGCCCGAGCGTGAGCGGGCTTATAGAAAGAAGGGTTTTGGAAGTCAATCCGGGGCGGCGGGCCGGGTTGTCGCGGTCTTTCGGGCAGCCATATTTGTTCGTCCAAGGATGAAATTGGCAAAAAAGCCGCAATCGCCTAATCTTGGCTGTTCAAGTGTTTGTGAAGACGCTGCATGAGTGAAGCCATAGCCACGGACGAAAAAGCCGGACCGGCGACCACCGCCGCCCGTACGGTGCCGCTGTCGCGTGGGCTGTCGACCAAGCTTCTCCTGCTCACAATCGTCTTCGTGCTCTTGGCCGAAGTCCTGATTTTCCTGCCCTGGATCGCCAGCTACCGGTTGAGCTGGCTGAAGGAGAGGCTGGGCACAGCGGCCGCGGTATCGGTCGTGCTGGTGCAGGGCGAGCCCAATTCGCTGTCGCGCACCGCCCAGAACGACGTGCTGATGGCGATCGGCGCCAAGGCGATCGCCGTGCGCGACGGCGGCGTCTCAAGGCTCCTGGTGGTGTCCGACATGCCGCCGCAGGTCGACGAACACATCGACATCGCCAGTGTCGGCATGGTCGAGGGCATGAGAGGTGCGCTCGACACGCTGTTCTTCGGCGGCAATCGCATGCTGCGTGTTTTCGGGCCGGTCGGAGAGAGCGACAAGGAATTCGAGCTGATCATGCCCGACTACGCCTTGCGCAACGCCATGCTCATCTATTCGCGCAACGTCGCCTTCGTCTCGCTGCTGATCTCGCTGTTCACCGCCATGCTCGTCTATGCCGCGATCGACCTGATCATGATCGGCCCGATCCGCACCATGACCCGCTCGATGCTGTCCTTCTCCGAGGCACCCGATGACCCTGGGCGGATCATTCGTCCGGCCGCCCGCGCCGACGAGATCGGCGTTGCCGAGCGCGAGCTGTCGCAGATGCAGGAACGGCTGCAGAAGATGCTGGCCGAGCAGAAGCACCTCGCCGATCTCGGCCTCGCGGTGTCGAAGATCAATCACGACATGCGCAACATCCTCGCCTCCGCGCAGCTGATCTCGGACCGCTTGCGGCAGGTGAAAGATCCAACCGTGCAGGCCTTCGCGCCAAAATTGCTGCGGGCGCTTGACCGCGCCGTGTCCTATTCCGAAGGCGTGCTGGCCTATGGCCGCACCCAGGAGCCGCCGCCCTCGCGCCGGCGGCTGCGGCTGCGCCAGCTGGTCGAGGACGTGCACGGCCTGCTCGACATCGAGAAAGGCATCGAGTTCGTCAATGCCGTCGAGCTGGCCTTCGAGGTCGACGCCGATTCCGACCAGCTGTTCCGCGTGCTCACCAATCTTTGCCGCAACGCCGTGCAGGCGATGGCGGCGGACACCGAGGGCGCCGTGGTGCGCCGGCTGGCGGTATCGGCCGAGCGCATGGGCAGCGTCAGCCGCATCATCGTCACCGACACCGGCCCCGGCCTGCCCCCGAAGGCGCGAGAGAATCTGTTCGCGGCCTTCCGTGGCTCGGCGCGCAGCGGCGGCACCGGCCTTGGCCTGGCCATCGCCTACGAGCTGATCCGCGCCCATGGCGGCACGGTGGAGCTGGTCGAGAGCATTGGCGGCCGCACCACTTTCGCCGTCACCATCCCCGACCAGCCGGTCCGGTTCGACCAGGCGCGCGGCAGCCTGCGCCGCCCGGCCTGACCGAAAAAAATTCCAGGAAACCAGGACTGGTGCGCGACGGCTTTCCGCCCGCAATCTGCAGGAACAAGCAGCCGGTCAAAATCGCCTGCCCGAAATGCCTGCGACAAAACTTTTGCCGGATCGGCTTGCTTTTCGGAAATTCAGTCGCTAGGGAACACGTCTCGTCGCGGCCGGTCGTTCACGATCGGATCGCGGGGCCATGCAAAGCATGGCCTGATGCGCGCCCGTAGCTCAGCTGGATAGAGCACCAGACTACGAATCTGGGGGTCAGGAGTTCGAATCTCTTCGGGCGCGCCATTCTGTAATGTGCATTCCAAAGCCGGATAGTTGAGGCTTGCCTCAAAGGCTGCAGTTGATCCGAAGCGACCTCTTGCGCGTGCAAGCGCTCTCTTCTCCGCTGGAATAGATCGACACGGCCTCAGACACTGAGCATTGAATATCAGCGTTACAGACCACCACGGTCCATCAATCTCGACCGCGGCCCGCCCGAACGGCACAGCCTCGTTCGAAATTTGGATGGTCTTCGCGGGAGGAACTGATCCCCAGCATCGCGCGCCTCCAAGCGGCCGTCGTGCCGATCTCCTGAAAGGAACAGCTCCCGGCCGGCGTGACCCACAGGTGCATCGACCGGATCCGTCGTGGGTGACCGCTCAACCTAAGGCGGAAATCGCATCCGGCTCACGAGTTCCGTAAATCGTGGATCGGGCCGCAGCGCGTTCCAGCGCGGATCAAGGCGCAACCAGACCAGCCAGTTCGACCTCTCATCGAAGGCTTTGTTGAGAGAGGCGAAGGCTTCGTCGTCTTGACCAAGGCCGGCATGGATGAGCGCAATGCCGTAGGAGGTCACAAACCTTCGGCTTGACAGTTGTTCCAGTTCAGTGAGCGCCTGAAGAGCAAGCGTGGGTCGTCCGGCCGCGCCGGCGACGAAGCCCCGTGCTGCAATCGAGACGGGCCAATCGCGGACGCGGTCCTCGACCCGATGAAATGCACTGAGCGCCTCGTCGAACTTGCCTAGCTCCTGGTAGGCCCGGCCAAGCCAGAGATGCGCGGGTGGAAAATCTGGGTTCATCTCCAGCACGAAGTTCAATTGCTTCACCGCCTCTTCGTACTGTCCGGTGTAATAGTAGTAGAATCCAAGGTCGGTGTTGACTGGCAGCGAGACTGGATCACGCCGCTGCGCGAACTGAATTTCGCGGAAAGCCTCCGTGGGCCGGCCAGCGGCCAGCAAATAGATACTGTACCATTGGTGTGACGCCGCGTGGTTCGGATCAAGCGCGATCGCGCGCTGAAATGCCGTCTCGGCTCCAACCCAATCCCACTCAAAATACAATTTTACGAAGCCTAGGGAAGCGTGCGCCTCGGCCAGCGTTGCATCCAACTCCAGCGCCTTTGTGGCGTGGCGCTTTGCTTCAGGAAAGGTCTCCGCCGGAGAGAGATAGCTCAGATAGCCCAGGATCGAATAGGAGTCCGCGAGCCCCGAATAGGCAGCCGCAAACTCCGGATCGATCGCGACGGCGTGTCGAAACCGTTCGATGGCCCGTTTCAAGGCGGCTTCCGATCTCTGGCCCCATTCGTGGCGGCCTTGGAGATAAGCGCGATAGGCGTCCGCGTCGTCGGTGACGGGTCGGGCAATCCGCCGAGTCTCCTGATCGGAGAGCGGAAATCTCAATGCGCGTGGGAGATCCTGCAGAATTCTGGTCTGCAAATGAACCAGTTCGGATACGTCGCCTTGGTATCGAGCGCCCCAGATCTGGGAGTCAAGGGCGACGTCGACTAGGTCAACCTGTATTCTCAGGTCAGTGCCTTGCTGCGATATGGTTGCGGTCACGACCGCCGCGACGCCGAGCTCAAGGCCGGCGTCCTTTGGTCCTACGGCCGACCCTTTGAAGCGAAATGCGCTGGCCCTGGGTGCGACGCGCAGGCTCTGCAATTGCACGAGCCCATTGAGTATGGCTTCGGTCAGACCATCGGCCAAGTAATTGTTGCCCGAACTATCACTGGCGAAAGGCAGCACCGCCACCGAGCCGAACGGGACATTGGTGTTTTCGGGCTGCGCGCGCCACAGCGCGATCGCCCCGATCGCGACGCACACGACGGCGGCGGCAAGGATCGCCCACCCTCGATGCGTGACCCCGCCGAGGTGTCGCGCGGTACCGATCGGCGCAACAGGTTGCGAGTTCGGCGCGGCATCAACGTCGTTGTCCGCGGATTCGACGCGCAAGATCGAGGCCGATGCCGCCTCGCGCGCCACCACCGGCGCTACAAGGCGGTAGCCGCGGCCGGGCACCGTCTGGATAATTCCGTTCCCGTTGTCCCCGCGCCCCAAGACCTTGCGCAGAGCCGAGATGTTCACCGTCAGGTTCGTCTCTTGCACGAAGGTGTTGGGCCAGACCTCCTGCAACAGCTCGTCCTTGGTGACCAGATGCCCGCTATGGCGGACGAGAACAACGAGCAGATCGAAGGCCTTGCCGGTCAGAGGGACAGGTTCCCCATCGCACAGCAACAGGCGCTCCTTGGGCACAAGGACGAAGTCGCCAAATGCGAAGGCCTGATCCTGCAAGGCGTCCATTAGGGCAGCTTAGGGAATCTTCAGGAAAAATCTAAGGGATTTCCAAGGACGCCGGCCGCCTGCGCCTGGATGATTGCCTCTACGCCGGAACGGGCGGTCACGCCGAGCCGGATGGCGACCCTCACACGCAGGAAAGGGAGAGCGGATTATGAATCGCGTAGTCAGCAAGACTGGTCGGATCGGCCTGTTTCACAATCACATCGCAAGGCGCTGGGCCGCATGCATCGCGCTCATGCTCATGTCCCTCATGATCAGATCCGCTGTCGCGGCGCCTGAAGATGAGGTGCGAGCAACGTTCGATCGCTTCGTCGCCGCTCAAAACGCCCACGATGTCAAGGCGGTGGAATCTCTGCTGCTGGGCTCGCCGAGGTTTCTCTGGATCACGCGCGGAACGCCGGTCTGGGGGGCGGATGCGGCGCTCAAGCGCTTCGCTTCGCTCTATGAGGGGACGTGGCGTCTCGATCCCGAGGTTTCAGGCTTGAAAGTTATGATGATCGGAGATGGGGCGGCGCAAATCTACATCCCGATCAACTTCACGATCGGTGCACCGGGCCAACAGCCGCAACCAATGCGATTCCTGATGAATATGGTGCTGGCCAAGACGCCGGGCGGCTGGAAGGTCTCAAGCATCCTGCCGATACCGGCGCCGGCGCAATAGTCCGGCGATACGGCCCCGAGCCGCCGCTCGACCGCACTCGGCAGTCAAGGCGCGAGCGCGGCTGCCGGGCTACTGGCCGAAGACGGCGGTGACCGAGGATTCGTGGATGCCGCCGGCGGTGCAAAAGGTGAACTAAGGCAGCGTCAGCCGTCAAGAGAGGTGCCGAACAGGCGGGTGCCTTCGTGTATCTGGGGTTCAGCATTGATCCTGTCCGGGACGGCATCAGCCTAGGCCGAAATTCGTTAGCCGGCTGCCTTGCCCATCCCGACGGCCACCGCGTTACAGCCGGCTTCGTGGACGGAGACAGCTGCGCCGCGCCTGCCTTGCGTTTGCAAATGCCTCGCAGCAACAATGGCATAGCAGTGCCCAGTTTCATCCTCTCCGGTGCGCGAATCGGGATGTACATTCCAAAATCGTGTGGCGCGCCGTCCGGTTCGCGCCCATGCCAGACCCTTCCGGTGCATGCACATCAAAGGGCCTTGCGGCGATACAAAATGTGCGACTTCTGCTACGGTGCATTCCTCGGGCCATAAGTGGTCTTAAAAGAACGCCGTCGTGGATCGCAAGCTTGCCGCCATTCTTGCTGCCGATGTGGTGGGCTACTCCGCGCTGGGAGGCCCGGATTGTCAATCGAGCATGTAGAGCGGCGACTTACGGCCATTCTAGCGGCCGACATCGCCGGCTACAGCCGGCTGATGGGCAACGACGAGGAAGGTACGCTCGCCCAGCTGAAGGAGCATCGGCGTGCCCTGGTCGACCCAAGGATCAATGAACACCGCGGGCGGATTGTCAAAACCACCGGCGATGGAATGCTGGTCGAGTTCGCGAGTGTGGTCGAGGCCATGCGCTGCGCCGTCGAGGTCCAGCGCGGCATGGCGGAACGCAATGTCGCGGTGCCGGCAGGACAACGTATCGAGTTCCGCGTCGGCATCAATGTCGGCGACATCATCATCGAGGGTGACGACATTATCGGGGACGGCGTCAACGTGGCAGCCCGCTTGGAGGGGCTCGCGGAGCCTGGCGGCATCTGCGTCTCGGGCCGCGTGCAGGAAGACGCGCAAGGCAAGCTCGACATCGTCTTTGAGGATATGGGCGAACAGGAGCTCAAGAACATCGCTCGGCCGGTGCGCGCCTTTCGCGTGCGGCTCGCCGCCACGGCCGCTCCGGCGCCCGCCAGCCGGCGTCGGGGATTGTTCGCCGCTCTGGCTCTGATGATTTTGCTCACTGTAGGCGCGCTGTGGGCCGGTCTTGGCTCTGAGTGGAAATTTCTCAGCATTCTGCGCTCTGGCGATCAATTCACCAGAAGTGCTGAAGTCGGCACGAAACCCGCGATCGCCATTCTCCCGTTCCAGAACCACAGCGACGATTCGGCTCGTGAGCATTTCGCAGATGGATTGACGCAGGATATCATCAACGGACTGGGCCGGTTCTCCGCGCTGACCGTGATGTCGTGGAACGCGGTCTTCCCCTACAAGGGAAAGCCCGCAAGCCCGGACGAGATCGGCCGCAGTCTCGCCGTCAGCTATCTGGTCGAAGGCAGCGTCCGGCAGACCGGCGACCGCGTGCGGGTCATCGCGCAACTCGTCGACACAAGGCAGGGACGGGTGCTTTGGTCTGCAAGCTTCGAGGAAGCGCTGGCGGACGTGTTTGCGCTGCAGGACAAGATTGTCACTGACATTGTCGGAGTCCTGGCGATTCGCGTGACGCAGATCGAACAAAATCGGGTGTTCGCAAAGCCAACCGAAAATCTCGCAGCCTATGATTACGTGCTGCGCGCCAGGCCGGCATTGCAGCGCCCGACGTACGCAAACAATGTGGAGGCGCGCGCCCTGCTCAGACGCGCCATCGAGCTTGACCCGAACTACGCTGCCGCCTATGCGGCACTTGCCGAAACCTATCACCTTGCCAGCTCGATGGGCTGGGCGGAATCGCCAACCGCCTTCCTGAGCCGTGCCGAGGAACTGGCAATCAAGGCGCTGAGCCTTGATGATTCGGAAGTGCGTGCGCGCATCACTCTCGGCCACATCCACCTCTTTCGTCAGAGATACAACCAGGCAGAGGCGGAGATCGAGCGCGCCATTGCGATCAATCCGAACGATGCCCACGGCCTCGCCGGGCGCGGCACCATCCTGTTGTGGCTGGGACAGACGGATGCGGCGATCGAGGCCTTGGAGCAGGCGCAGCGTATCGACCCCGATCTCAATGCGATCGATCGCTTTGCGCTGAGCATGGCCTACTATCTGAAGAGGCGTTACGGCGCGGCGATCGAACAGGCGGAACTTAGTCTTCGAACAACCGCGGGCGCGAACTTCAGCCGTATCCTGCTGGCGGCGGCCTATGCACAAGACAACCGAGCGGAGGACGCCGCGCGTGTCGTAACGATGATACGCCGCATCGACCCAACCTTCGACCCGCAGGAGTTCGGAACCAAGCTTCTAAGCGCTGGCGATCTCGAACATCTGCGCGACGGATTCCGCAAGGCCCGCCTCTACCCCGTCACAGAGAGAATGAACCGCTAGAGCGGTTCAGCTTTTGACGGAATCGCCGACCCGCTCTAAGTAGTTGTTTTTACGCAATTCCGGACGGAAAACCGCTACGCACTTTTCCTGGAATTGCTCTAGTGTCCTGGAAGTAGCGCGCGGTTCTCGTTGGCCTTCGCGACGTTCGCAGCAAGGTCCAGCCCGAAGAGTTCGGGTCCCATCGGGGCCGGCTTGCCGAAAATATAAAGCTTGCCCTCGCTGATCAGCCAGTTCTCCGGGTTGGCCTCGTCGACCGCGCCCAAGGCCAGCGCCATTGCACAATAATTTCCGAACTGCGGCGCGTAGCGAACAGGATCGGCCTTGAAAAGCTCGCGATGCTCGGCGCTCGCGAAGAGGTAGCGGTGCTCGTCCCATTCGTACTCGATCTCCGGCAGCCCGCGCGTGGGGCTTCCGGTGGTGAAATAGGCGACCGGGTCATAACCCTTGATCGCGAGCGGCACCGCTTCCGTGGCAAAAGAGGGCATCGAGGCCCCAAACAGGGCGGCTGCGACCGCCAAAACGAGGCTGATGGCATTTCGCCGAGAGACATTGTTCATGGCGAATTCCCCTGTGATTTGCCCCTTCCCGGGCCGCGAACAGCCCTACCCCTCCGCGGCAAACGAAGCCGTTTGCGTCATTCCGTTGGGGGCCTGACTATGGCTTTTGTAGCGCTCGGCCGCAACATTTTTCGGGGATTTTCGGAGTTCGAGTGTGGGGAGGGCCGGCGCCCATTGCAGGGTGCCATTCTTCGTCTGCTTATGGCGCGCAAGGCGAACCTTCCATTCCGAGCGACGATTTCAGAAATCAATAGGCGCGGCAATGACATAGTGGTGCCCATTTTCATCTCGTCCGGCGCGCCAATCGGAATGCATATTCCAAAATCGCGTCGCGACGTCTAGTTCTGACCCCATCCGGTCATTCCCCCCGCATTTCGGCGTCTCCATCGGCAGACGGTGGTCACCGCACTGCCGCAAAAGAGGCGCAACATTTCCCGATCGGCTGATGGTTGGAGGAATGATAGATGAGGTGTGAGGCAGTTCTTGGCGTATTGACTGCGGCCAATTTGGTTTTGCTCTTGGGAATCGGGTTGACGCAAGTTTTGCCGGCGACCGCACAGGGCGGCATGGGCATCCTTCGCGGCAGCGCCTTCGAGCTCGTGGACCCCCGGGGGCGGGTGCGCGCCATCCAGCCCGAGGTCGAAGGGGCGAGCGAAACCGTGCTGTTCCGGCTGATCCACCCCAACGGCCAGCCCTCGGTAAAGATCAGTGCCTCGATGACCGGAGCGGGCTTAAGCTTCGTCGGCGGCGACGACGAGAGCTACATTATCCTCGAAGCGGACGGGCCCGAAAGCCGGCTCAAGATGGTGGAGCCGGGCGGACGCGAGCACCTGGTCTCGCCCTAGCCGCCGCGAAAGGATAGCTGCCGCACACAGCCTTTCCCTGCTGCGCCACTGTCGCGGCGAAGGCCTCCGCCTCCGATCGGTCGAAGACAGAGCGAACGAGATTGACGACAAACTCCCACGGGGTCTGGTCGTCATTGTGAATGACAAGCTGCAAATCGACTGCCTCGGCGGGAGTATTGCGCAATGGGATGACTCACTTCTCGGGCTGCTGGCCAACAATATCTGCGCCACCTTGCATGAATTGTTAACGACTTGACCGTTCCATCGCGTGCCTCGTTGACATATATGCACATAAGATATATGTATCTTGCATATTAGTATGGAGCGCACCAATGGACGAGACGGATTTCCTCAGGGGTTACGACCCGAACGCGTTCCAGCGGCCGTCGGTGACAGTCGACCTGGTCCTGCTGGGGGTGCGGAATGGAAAGCCTGCCGTCCTGTTGCTCAAGCGCGATCAGCAGCCGTATCAGGGCCGCTGGGCGCTGCCGGGCGGCTTCGTCGGCATCGACGAGACCCTCGACGCTGCGGCTGCACGGGTGCTCCGCGAGAAGGCCGGGATCGGCCACGCTCACCTCGAGCAGCTCTACACGTTCGGTGCGGTCGATCGTGACCCGCGCATGCGTATCATCAGCGTCGCCTATCTCGCGCTGCTCACCGAGACGGCCTTCGACGCCGCGCTGCAGGCAATGCCTGCCCTGCTCCCGGCCGCCATCCAAGTGCCGTGGTCCGGCGAGGCCGGCGGCCCTGTAAGCGTTGTGTCGCCGGAAAACGGGGCGCTGACGCTCGCCTTCGACCATGCCGATATCCTGGCGACGGCGGTGCTGCGGCTGCGCGGCAAGCTCGACTATTCGGATGTCGGCTTCGCGCTCCTGCCCGAATTGTTCACGCTGCGCCAGTTGCAGGATGTGCATGAGGCAATTCTCGGCACGTCGCTCAACAAGCCGGCCTTCCGCCGCCGCCTGCTCGACAAAGGCTGGCTTGCTGCCACGGGCGCCTATGAGGCGGGCACGGCCTATCGCCCGGCGGAGCTTTACCGTTTTCAACGTCCGTAACCGATTGAGGGAGAAACCATCATGGCCACGATCCGCAGCTTCGGCTTCATCGCCCAGCTTCGCAGCGAAGCAAGCAGCCACATCATCCGCTATCGCAACGGCCAGGTGATGCAGAGCGGCCGCGGCCTGGTCTTCTGGTTCGCGCCTGAAACCGCCAGCATTGCCGAAGTGCCGATGGACGACCGCGAGATGACGCTGTTCGTCAAGGGCCGCAGCCAGGACTTCCAGACCGTCACCGTGCAGGGCACGGTCGGCTGGCACGTCGTCGATCCGCAACGACTGGCCGAACGCGTCGATTTCAGCATCGACCTGAGAACCGGCAGAACGCATGGCGAGCCGATCGAGACGATACAGGCGCGCATTGCCGGCATCGCCAATCAGGCAGTGCAGCAATATCTGGGGCAGGCGCCGGTGCGCGGACTGCTCGATGCCGGCCCTGCGCCCTTGCGCGAGCGGCTGCAGGCGGTGGTTGCCGCCGATCCGGCGCTGACGGATATCGGCGTCGCCGCCGTCACGGTACGGCTCACCAACCTCGTTCCGACAAGCGAGCTCGATCGCGCCTTGCAGACGCCGACCTTCGAGGCGCTGCAGCAGAAGGCCGACCAGGCGACCTTCGAGCGGCGGGCACTCGCCGTCGAGAAGGAGCGCGCCATTGCCGAGAACGAACTGGCCACCCGAACGGAACTGGCGCGGCGCGAGAAGCTCTTGATCGCCGAAGAGGCCGAGAATGCCCGCAACCGCGCCACCGGCGTGGCGGAAGCGCGGCAGGTGGAGGCGGCGGCCGAAGCCGAGCGTATCCGCGCCGTCGAAGGCGCCAGGGCCGAGGCGGAGCGGCAGCGCATCGCGATCTACCGCGACCTGCCGCCGGCCATCCTGCTCGGCCTCGCCGCCCAGCAGCTCGCCGGCAAGCTGGAGAAGATAGAGCATGTCAATGTGACGCCGGACCTGCTCGCCACCGTGCTTGGCGAATTCCGCAAGGGCCCGGCACTCGTCGATGCCCGCTGAAGGGGGCGAAAATGGCGGTGAACCGTCCCCGCGCCGTCTTCGTGACGCGTGAGACCGACTACGAGCTTCTGGTCGCGCGCCACGCCACGCGCGATCAGGCTCGATTCTTCCTGCAGACGCGCGGCCAGCGCATCGAGGATATCGAGGCCCGTCACCATGCCTTCCACGCGGTCCTGGCGGCGGCTCGGGGCTCGGTGCCCGCGGACTGGCGGCAGGCTTTGGTCCGGCGCGCCGACCTTGACCGGTTCCTCTTCGCCGCGGACGACGTCGTGGTACCGGTCGGGCAGGATGGGCTGGTTGCCAACGTGGCCAAATATCTCGATGGGCAGCCGGTCCTGGGCGTCAATCCGGCACCGGATCTCTATGACGGGGTCCTGGTAAGGATCGGGGTCGGCAGGCTGGCCAGGTTGCTGGCCGCCAGCATCGCTGGCGATGCAGGCGTGGAATCCCGAACCATGGTCGAGGCCGAGCTCGACGGCGGGGAAATGCTTCTCGCGCTCAATGAAATCTTTGTCGGCCACCGCAGCCACCAGTCGGCCCGTTACCGGATCGAGGCCGAGGGCGAAGCGGAGGACCATTCCTCCAGCGGTCTCATCGTCGCCTCCGGCACCGGCGCGACCGGCTGGGCCCGCTCGATCATGGACGCAACGCATCTCGATCTGGAGCTTGGCCGCGAGGAGCACGCGGTCGGCTTCTGGGTGCGCGAGCCCTTTCCAAGCGTGGCCACGGCCACAAGGCTGCGCGCCGGAAAGATCACCGAAAGGCCTCTTCTGATCACCTCCCGGATGAATGAAGGCGGCGTGATTTTCGCGGACGGCATCGAGCAGGACTTTATTGCCTTTGACTGGGGCAGGCGTGTGCGACTGTTGCCGGCCTCCCGAGTGCTGCGTCTTGTCGTCGACCAGTGAGCAGGCCAGAGGGGAGAACCCTCCCAGGGCAACCATCTAATCTTCGATCGGGCGGATATCCGCATCGACGACGCAATAGGGCGCGTAGCGGAAATCGCGGATCGCGATCACTTGCTCGTCCAGCCACTCGACCAGCATGAAGCCGCGCACCGCGCCGTCAGGCGTCTGCGGATCACGGATCAGGATCGCCGGCTGGCCTTCGACAAAGCCCAGCGACAACGCCCAGTCACTGGCGCGGTCGTAATTGCCGAAATAAGTCGAGGCCTGTGCCTTGCCGCTGAGGCGGGTGCGGTTGACGACCTCAAGCTGGATATCCTCGGCGATCAGCGCCCTGACCGCATCGAAGTCGCGCGCGTTGAACAGGTCGACATAGCGGCGCAGGCGCCGCTCGTCGTCGGCATCGAGCCTCGGCATGACCGTCTCCTCCGATGCCAGCGCTCTCAACTCGCCCCGGCCGCGATGCAGCGCCGCCTTGGTGGCAGCCAGCGTAGCGCCCGTCACCTCGCAGGTCTCGGAGAGGCTGAGGCCGAGCACATCGACGAGGATCACGGCGCTGCGCTGCGCCACCGAAAGCTGCATGAAGCTGCGCAGGCTGGCCGCAGCGGCGAGCCTCGCATCGGCACCGGCGGAAGGATCCTCTATCGTCGTCATGTCGGCCTCGGTCATGCGCGCCAGCTCCCGCTGGCGCCGGCGCAGCTGGTCCTGCGCGGCATTGTGGGCGATGCGAAACAGCCATTGCTCGGGACGTTCGACCACGGCGTTGCCGTCGAGCGCCTGCAGCGCCTTCAGCATCGTCTCCTGCACGATGTCCTCGCCGTCGATCACCGAGCCCGACATGCGGGCGCAGTAGCGATGCAGCTTCGGGCGCAGTCCTGCAAGCATCGCCTCCAGTGCCACGCGGTCGAGTTTTTGTGTGCTCATTGTCCTCGTTCTCCGCGTGGCTGGTTCAGACGCCATGCCGGCACCCGTGGTCAGGCCGGCATGACCTCATCGGCATCCGTCAGCATACGATAGTTGCCGACGATTTTTGCCGCCGATCTGCTGAGTGGCCCGGAGCGCCGCTCTGCGTGATCGGCGCTGAACGCCTTGAAGGCATCGAGCCCGGTAAGAGCGGAACTGTCCTTGTCCTGGCCGACGAGATGGACGAACTCGCCTGTCTCCAGCTCCAGCACCAGATAGCGCACGTATTGCGGCTTCGTTTGGTCGAGCGCCTCGAACACCTTCGCCACCAGCGCCCGGTTGTCGGCGATGCTGGCGTCTTTCACGCCGTAGCGGATGAGATTGTAGCCCATTGTTGTCTCCTGATTGGTGGGTCTGCACGAGAAAGACGTTGCGCATCGCCAAAAAGATTCTCGGCTGCCTGCGAATCTTTTCGATCGCCTCCGTCGTCTTTCATCGGTCGAGGCCGCGCCGCGGTCTCCGTGATGAGGAGAGACATCATGCATATCCAGTTTGCCGAACTTCCCGTGTTCGACCAGGACCGCGCCAAGGCGTTCTACACCGGTCACCTTGCCTGCCAGCTCATAGCCGACCAGCCGATGGGCGACAGTGGCTGGCGTTGGATCGAGCTGGCATTTCCCCATGCGGTCACCAACCTGCATTTCGTCAGGCGGGCGAACGCAGAGCCAGGCACGGAACCGGTTCTGGTCCTGGTCGACGACAATGTCGAACAGACGACCGCGGCCCTGAAGGCGCGTGGCGTCGAGATCGTCACCGAGCCGCAGGAAGCACCGTGGCAGCCGGGCCGCACCGTCGCCGAATTCCGCGACAGCGAAGGCAACCGCATGGTCCTTGCCAGCCGATAGGCGAAGCCATCGCTGCCGGTCGCCTTTCCTGGCGACCATATGGGCTTTGCCCCTTACCCCGACCGGTTCGCGGAGACCTTGCACCAGGCGCTCGGCGGTGCGGGAGCCAAGGCATAGCCAAGCTCGTAATTCCAGAGAGACAACGGCGTCCGCGTGCGGGCGCCGTTTGCGTTCACCCGACCGCCGCGGCGGCGGCTCGCCCCGCGCTGCGGCCCGAGAAAATGCAGCCGCCGAGGAAGGTGCCTTCAAGCGCGGCATAGCCATGCACGCCGCCGCCGCCGAAGCCGGCGGCTTCACCGACCGCGTAGAGCCCTTCGACGGGCTGGCCGTCGGCGCCGAGAACACGGCTGTCGAGGTCGGTCTGCAGGCCGCCCAGCGTCTTGCGGGTGAGGATGTTGAGGCGCACCGCGATCAGCGGCCCGTTTGCCGGATCGAGCATCTTGTGCGGCTTCGCCGTGCGGATCAGCCTGTCGCCGAGATAGGCGCGCGCGCCGCGCAGCGCCGTAATCTGCATGTCCTTGGAGAAGGGGTTGCCGAGCTGCAGGTCGCGGGCGCGGATCTCGCGCTCGATCTGTGCGAGTTCGAGCAAGGGCTCACCGCCGGCGAGCGCATTCATGCGCGCCACCAGCTTCGGCAGCTCGGCCTCGACGATAAAGTCCTCACCCTTTTCCATGAACGCCTTCACCGGGCCAGGAATGCCCGATGTGGCGCGTCCCAGCACCTGCCGCCAGCTCTTGTTCGTCAGGTCCGGGTTCTGCTCGGAGCCCGACAGCGCGAACTCCTTCTGGATGATTTTCTTGGTCAGGATGAACCAGGAATAGTCGAAGCCGGTGCTCATGATGTGGCTGAGCGTGCCCAGCGTATCGAAGCCCGGATAGAGCGGCACCGGCAGGCGCTTGCCGCGCGCGTCGAGCCACAGCGAGGACGGGCCGGGCAGGATGCGGATGGCATGGTCGGTCCAGATCGGCGCCCAGTTTTTTATCCCCTCGACATAGTGCCACATGCGGTCGCGGTTGATGATAGTGCCGCCGGCCGCCTCCGTGATCCCGAGCATGCGGCCGTCGACATGGTCGGGCACGCCGGTGATCATGCGCCTCGGCGGTGCGCCCAGCCGCTGCGGCCAGTTCTTGCGCACCAGCTCGGGATTAGCGCCGATGCCGCCGGAGGCGACGATCACCGCTTGCGCGTGAAGCTCGAAATCGCCTGAAATCTCGCGCGAACTCTTGCGGCCGCGCTCGATAGTGCTTGGCGCGAGGATATCGCCGCGCACGCCGGTCACCGTCTTGCCCGACCGCATCAGCTCGTTGACGCGGTGGCGGAACCTGAAGCCTATCAACCCGCGCTTCTCGGCCTCGCGCACGCGCTGGACGAAAGGTTCGAGAACGCCGGGGCCGGTGCCCCAGGTGATGTGGAAGCGCGGCACCGAATTGCCGTGGCCGATCGCATTACCACCGCCGCGTTCGGCCCAGCCGACGACCGGAAAGAATTTTATGCCACGCTGCATCAGCCAGGAGCGCTTTTCGCCGGCGGCGAAGCCGACATAGGCCTCGGCCCATTTGCGCGGCCAGAAGTCCTCCGGCCGGTCGAAGGCGGCGGTGCCCATCCAGTCCTCGAGCGCCAGCTCGTGCGAATCGTGGATGCGCATGCGCCGCTGTTCCGGCGAATCGACGAGGAAGAGCCCGCCGAACGACCAGAACGCCTGGCCGCCCAGCGACTGCTCCGGCTCCTGGTCGACGATGATGGTCTTCTTGCCGGCCTCGGCCAGTTCCGCCGCGGCGACGAGGCCGGCCAGTCCCGCCCCGACAATGATCACATCCGCATCGTCAGCCATCTTTTTCTCCCCCCAGGCTTTGGAAAGTATCAGACGTTCTCCCAGCCGTCCTTGCCGCCGGCACGGAAGATGGCGTCGATGACCTTCTGGTTGAGCACCGATTCCTCCAGCGTGAAGACACGCTCTTTGCCGCCTTGTGCCGCCCGTGCGAAGGTCTCGACCTCCAGCCGGTACTGCTGCGTGCCGGGGAAGCGGAACACCTGCGCCTCGGTATGGTTCTGGTTGTGCAGCTCGATGCGGTGATGGTCGTAGAGCCCGGCATTGAACGGCGAAAAGACCTCGATGAAACCCTTCTCGCCGTGGAACACCATCACCTGCCGGGCCGCCATCTGCGTCGACAGGTAGAAGGACAGTTCGAAGTCGCCGAAATCGGCACGGATCGAGGAGTAGATGTCGGTGCCGAAAGTCTTGTCGCGCTCGATTGTCGCCTGCACCCGGAGCGGCTCCTTGCCGGTCGAAAAGCGCGTCGACACCGTCGGATAGACGCCGATGTCGGGCAGCGCGCCGCCGCCGAGATCGAGCTGGTTGCGCATGTTCTTGGGGTCGACATTGTAGTAGGAGAACGCGCCCTGCACATGGCGCAGCCGGCCTATGGCGCCGCTGGCGATGAGGTCGCGCACCTTGATCCATTGCGGGTGGTAGATGACCATGAAGGCCTCGCACACCAGCACCTTCTTGGCCTCGCGCAGCTTGATCAGCGGCGCGATGTCCTTGGCGTTGAGCGCCAGCGGCTTCTCGACCAGCACATGCTTGCCGGCCTCGATCGCCTTCGCCGTCCATTCGACATGCTGCGAGGTCGGCAGCGGGATATAGACGCCGTCGATGTCCTTGGAAGCCAGCAGCTCCTCATAGGAGCCGAAGGCATGCGGCGCGCCGAAGCGGTCAGCCAGCGCACGCGCCTTCGACAGGTCGCGGCTGGCGATCGCCGACAGCACGCCGTTCTCCGCCTCGACGATCGCCGGCAACAATTGCTCGCGGCCGATCTTGGCCGTCGACAAAACACCCCATCGGAACATCCGGCTTCTCCATCTCTAGTTTGCAGGCGTCGAGGTTTGCCCGAAATCGATGGAAAAGCCAATGCGGGAGACCCTGAGTACCTCGCCTCACGAAGTGAGGACAAGTGGCCCGGTTCTGCGATCGCTCAGCCCCTTCTCCCCGTCAACGTCATGTCGAAGTTGACGACGTTGGAATAGATCGGCGTGCCGACATCCATGCCGTAGCGCGACCTGAGCACCTTGCCGGTGACGTGGAATTTGATCGTGCCTCCCTTGAGGCCGCCGAGTTCGGCGGTGAATTTTTCGGCAAACGTCTTGCCGCGCGCCGTCAGCTGGCCGGTGACCAAAGCCGTCGTGTCGCTGGTGCGTTTGACGCTGGTCGAGCGGAACTGGATTTCCGGGCTGTTGGCCGTGTCGAACACCGCGTCGGAGCGCAGGAACGCATCGATGCGGTTCTGCCCGGTGCCGACGCTTTCGGGATAGATGGTGAGATTGACAGCGGAGCGCCCGACATCGCTATTGTCGATGCGGATCGTGCCCTTGAAACGGGCGAAGGCGCCGTCGAGCCCGCCGCCGCCGGCCTTGCCGATGGTGAAGCGGATGCTTGAAGCGCCCGGGCTGATCGTATAGCTGCCGGCGGCGTCGCTAAGGGCAACCGCCGCGAAAACAGGCATGGCAAGGCAAGCGGCAAAAGCCGCCAATCCGAGGATGCGCGCATACATGGGTTTTTTCCTTCTGGAGACACGCACTGTCTGCGTCCTCGCCCCATGAACGTATCAGCCGCCCGTCCTATTCCATCTCTTGATCTGACGAAGGTGTGATCATGCGAACGAGCACGCTGTCGCGCAGCCAGAAATGATGCCGCAGCGCGGCCAGCGCATGAAGGACGACAAGCGCGATGCCGGCATAGGCAAGATACCAGTGCGCCGCTGCCCAGATGTTCTCCGACGCGTCCGACATGGCAAGCGGCAGGTTCGGCATGACGAACAGGTTGAACGGCAGGCTGGGGATTTCCAGCATCGACACCGAGACCAGCGCCCAGCCGGAAAGCGGCAAGGCAAGCTGGAACGCGTAGAGCGCGAAATGCGCCAGTGGCGCCGTCCGCCGCTCCAAGGCTCCGACCGAGCGCGGCAGCGCCGGCGCCGCATTGCCGAGCCGCCAGGCGATGCGCAGGATCACTAGGCCGAGCAGCAGAAATCCGAACGACTTGTGCAGCTGGATCAGCTCGAAGGCGGTGCGCTGGCTCTCGATCCGCACCATGATGAAGCCGAGCGCAAACTGGCCGATGAAGATCAACGCGATCAGCCAATGCAGCGCGATCGCCGCCCAGCCATAGCGGTTCGTGTTGTTGGTGATCATTGTTGTCATGGCCACTCAACGATTGCCGGACCATCTTTCTTCCGATTAGCCACTCACCTTGAAGAAGTCGACGAAGGCACGCAATGCCGGCCGCATCTGCCGTCGGCTCGCATAATAGACGAAGAAGCCGTCGAAGGTCGGGCACCAGTCCTCCAGCACGCGGATGAGCCTGCCGTCGCCGATGGCACCGCGAACATAGTCCTCGAACACGAAGGCAAGACCAGCGCCGTCGATCGCCGCCTGGGCGATCAGATGATCCTCGTCGAGGATCAGCGGGCCTTGAGCGGCGATCTCGATCTCTTCCCCGCCCTTCTCGAACTCCCAGCGGTAGAGAATGCCGCTGGAGAATCGGAAGCGGATGCAGTGATGGTCGGCGAGATCGTCCGGGTGTCGCGGTCTGGGCATGCTCGCGAAATAGGACGGCGCACCGACCACCGCGCCGCGGATGTCGGGCCCGATGCGCACCGCGATCATGTCGCGCTGCAGGCTCTCGCCGAGCCGCACGCCGGCGTCGAAGCCGCCTTCGACAACATCGGTGAAGCGGTCCTCGATGACGATCTCCAGCACGATGTCGGGATAGGCCTGGGCAAAGGCGCCAAGCCGGGGCGTCAGCGCATGATGCGCGGCCGTGCGCGGCACCGTCAGCCGGAGATTGCCGGCCGGCCGGTCGCGTGCCTCGACGGCCGATTCGAGCGCCAAATCGATCTCCGATAGCGCCGGCCGCAGACGCTCAAGCAGCTGCGCACCTTCCTCGGTCGGTGCGACGCTGCGCGTGCTGCGCGCCAGCAGCCGCACGCCGAGCCGCGCCTCCAGGCTGGACACCGCGTGGCTGACCGCTGAAGGCGCAATCGCTAGCTCCCTGGCCGCGCCGCGAAAGCTGCCGCATTGGGCGACGGTTGCCAGCACTGCAAGCTGTGAAAGGTGAGTTCGGTTCATTGATCTATCTTTTAGAACAACCTGTGCAAACAAGAACCGATTATCGAACGTGGAGCAAGGCGCTATCTCTCCGGCATCGCAAACAAGCAAACAAAGGAGACGCGTGATGCAAACCCGCAAGCTAGGCACTGAATTGAACGTCTACCCTGTCGGTCTCGGCTGCATGGGCATGAGTTTTGTCTACGGCGGCCAGGAGGAGAAGGACGCGATCGCCACGCTGCATCGCGCCGTCGAGCTCGGCGTCAACTTTTTCGACACGGCGGAAGTCTATGGCCCCTACGAGAACGAGATCCTGCTCGGCAAGGCGCTAAAACCTTTCCGCGACAGCTTGACGATTGCCACCAAATTCGGCTTCAGGATCCTTGAGGAGGGCACGGGCACCGAGCGCATGGCCGGCGTCGACAGCCGCCCCGAGCACGTCAAGGCGGTCGCCGAGGCGTCGCTGAAGCGGCTGGGCACCGATGTCATCGACCTCTACTACCAGCACCGCGTCGACCCCAACGTGCCGATCGAGGAGACGGTCGGCGCCATGGCCGAGCTGGTGCGCGAGGGCAAGGTGCGGGCGCTGGGTCTCTCGGAGGCGAGTGCGGCGACCATCCGCCGGGCCCATGCCGTGCATCCGATATCTGCTGTGCAGAGCGAATATTCGCTGTGGAGCCGCGATCCGGAAGACAAGGTGTTCGCCGTCTGCCGCGAACTCGGCATCGGCTTCGTGCCCTACAGCCCGCTCGGCCGTGGCCTTTTGACCGGCACGATCGCCAACCCCGAGGCCTTGAGTGAAGGCGACTGGCGCCGCGGCTTGCCGCGCTTCCAGGCGGATGCCATGGCGGCCAATGCGGCCGTCATTGCTACGCTGGAAAAGATGGCGGCGGAGAAGGGCGTGACCTCGGCGCAACTGGCCCTCGCTTGGGTGCTGCACCAGGGCGATTTCATCGTGCCCATCCCCGGCGCGCGAAAAATCCACCATCTGGAACAGAACACGGCGGCAGCGAATATCGAGCTGAGCCAGGCCGAGGTGGCGGCCATCGGCGACGCGCTCTCGCCGGACAAGGTCGTAGGCAAGCGCTACACCGAAGAGTTGCTGGCGCTGGTGAATGGCTAGGCCTTCACCCTCCCCCTTGTGGGGAGGGTCGGGTCGCTGTCACAGCGAAGCGGAGACAGCGAGACGGGGTGGGGGAGCGCCCTACGAGAACCCCCACCCCGATCCGCTACGCGGATCGACCCTCCCCACAAGGGGGAGGGTAGTCACCACGGCTCCACACTAATCTCCGGCCAATACTCCTTCGCCCGCTTCCCCTTCGTCTCATGCGTGCGCTGATTATCCATCACCCGGTTCGGCGTGATACGAAACGAAAAAATGTCGTCGAGCCCGAACGGCGCCACCAGTTCCAACTGCCCATCAGCATCGCATCGAACACCCACCGCATGGGTCTTTGAAGCGAAATGGCGAACCGACTCGCTGGAATTCGCATACTGCGGGCAGGGCTGCCCGAACTTGGCCGGATACCACAGATGCACCCGCGCCTGGTTGCGCACTTCGACTGGCAGCGTCAGCCCCTCGAAATGCTGCGCCGCCCGGCGAATGACCGCGTCTTCGGCCCCGTAGGTCAGGTCCGTGTCGTCGAAATAGAACAGGTCGACATCCTTGATGCCGTAACCCGACGGCTTGCCGGTCAAATGGTTCCAGATGCTGTTGTAGAGCGCGCCGGACACCACCAGCCAGTCCGGCAGGTCAAGCCGGCGTGCCCGCGCCAGTGCTTCGACAAGCAGCGGTTCAGCCGCGACGATGCCGAGAAACACAGCGCGCTGCTCTTCGAAGGAGAGGCCAGCATAGCGAAGATGGTCCATCGCCCTTTGGAGAGCGATTCGCCACCTGTCGGCAATCCTCAGAAGCAATTCCAGGAAAAGTGCGTAGCGGTTTTCCGTCCGGAATTGCGAAAAGGCAAAATGCGTAGGGCGGCGTTAGCCGCTCTACGCCCTCAGCACGCCGCCCGTCTGCTTGCCGACATTCTCAACGATGCGCCTGGCCAGCGCCTCGAAATCCTCATCGGTCAAAGTCTTTTCGACCGGCTGGATCGCCACCTCGATGGCGATCGATTTCTTGGCGGCACCGAGCGACGCGCCTTCGAAGATGTCGAACACCGAGACGCCGGTGATCAGCTTCTTGTCGGCGGCCAAAGCCGCGCGCACTAGCGTGCCGGCTTCGACCCCTCTGTCGACGACGAAGGCGAAGTCGCGCTTCACCGCCTGGAAGGCGGAGAGCTCCAGCTTCGCCTTGGTCCGCGTCGGCTTGGCCTTCGGCTCCGGCACGGCGTCGACGAAAACTTCGAAGCCGCACAGCGGTCCGGAAACATCCAGCGCCTCCAGCGTCTTCGGATGGAATTCGCCGAACGAACCCAAAATGACCTTTGGCCCGAGCTTGATCGTGCCGGAGCGGCCGGGATGGTACCAGGCCGGGCCGCCGGCCTCGATCTGCAGCCGCTCGACCGGTGCGCCGCAGGCTTCGAGTGCCGCGATCGCATCGGCCTTGGCGTCGAACACGCCGACCGGCCCTGAATTGCCGGCCCAGTTGCGTCCGGAGCCGTCGAGCTTGGCGGTGCCGCGGCGCACGCCGGCGGCAACACGCCGCTGCTGGTCGGCGCCATCGCCCTCATAGGTGCCCGAGACTTCGAACAGCGCCACATCGCCAATGCCCTTGTCGGCATTGCGCTGTGCGGCCGCGATCAGGCCGGGCAGCAGCGAGGGCCGCATGTCGGACATGTCGGAGGCGATCGGATTGGCGAGCTTCAGCGCGGTCTGGCCGCCGCCGAACAGTTCGGCGTGTTTGGCGGGGATGAACGACCAGGTGACGGCCTCCATCATGCCGCGCACGGCAAGCGCACGCTTGGCCGTGCGGGTGCGGATCTGCAGCGTGGTCAGGATTTTGGAATTGACCGCGTCGTGCGACCCAAGTGGCTGCGGCGCGATGTTGTCGACGCCGTGGATGCGCATGACTTCCTCGACCAAATCGGCCTTGCCGTCGACATCCGGCCGCCAGGACGGAACCTTCACGTCGACGACCTCGCCCGAACCCTGCGGCTCGAAGCCGAGGCGCGACAGGATGTCGAGGCTTTCCGCCCTGGGCACCTCGATGCCGGTCAGCCGCTTCACTTCCGACAGCGGGAAGGCAACGATCTTCGGCTTGTGTCCGCTATAGCCGGTCACCTCCATCTCCGTCGGCGTGCCGCCGCAGAAATCGAGCACCAGCTTCGTCGCAAGCTCGACGCCCGGCACCATGAATTCCGGGTCGACGCCGCGCTCGAAGCGGTAACGCGCATCGGTGATGATGCCGAGCGTGCGGCCGGTGCGCGCGGTGGTGATCGGATCCCAAAGTGCGGATTCGATCAGCACGTCGGTGGTGCTCTCGTCGCAGCCCGAATGCTCGCCGCCCATGATGCCGGCGATCGATTCGACGCCGTCCTCATCGGCGATGACGCACATCTCCGGCGTCAGCGTATATTCGCGGCCGTCGAGCGCATGCACCTTCTCGCCATCGCGTGCGCGCCGCACGGTGAGGTTTCCGTTGACCTTCCTGGCATCGAACACATGCAGCGGCCGGCCGCGGTCGAAGGTGACGTAATTGGTGATGTCGACCAGCGCGCTGATAGGCCTGAGCCCGATGGCGATCAGCCGCTGCTGCAGCCATTTCGGAGACGGACCGTTCTTGACGCCGCGCACCAGCCGCAGCGCGAAGCCGGGGCAGAGCTCAGGCGCTTCGATCGACACCTTCACCGGGCACATGCCGCTGCCGGCATGCGGCATGATCGCGCCGCCGACGAGGCGGCCGAGCCCGCTCGCGGCGAGATCGCGGGCGATGCCGTACACACTTGTCGCGTCCGGCCGGTTCGGCGTCAGGTTGATCTCGATCACCGGATCGTCGAGATGCGCATAGGCGGCGAAGCTGGTGCCGACAGGCGCGTCGTCAGGCAGGTCGATGATGCCGTGATGCTCGTCCGACAATTCCAGCTCGCGCTCCGAGCACATCATGCCGTGGCTTTCGACGCCGCGGATCTTGCCGACCGTCAGCGTCACGTCGATGCCGGGAACATAGGTGCCGGGCGCTGCGAAAGCGCCGATCAGGCCCGCGCGGGCGTTCGGTGCGCCGCAGACGACCTGGATGGGAGCCTTGCCGTCGCCGGTGTCGACGGTCAGCACGCGCAGCCGGTCGGCGTCGGGGTGCTGCACCGCCGTCAGCACCTTGGCGATGACGAAGGGTTTCAGGCCGGCCTTGTCGTCGACATGTTCGACTTCGAGGCCGATCGATGTCAGCCGCTCGACGATTTCCGTCAGCGAAGCGTCGGTCTCGAGGTGATCCTTGAGCCAGGAGAGGGTGAATTTCATGACTGTGTTCCGTCCGGGTTAGACGATGATGGTCTTGGCGCGCTGGTCTTCAGGTGCCGCGGCAAGTCGTCCGGCATGTGCAGGAAGGGCAGCTGCTCGCGCACATGGGCATGGTGCGTCGGCTTGAAATAGGCCGGCATGTCCATGGCGCCGAGCGTGAAATAGATGTGGTCTTCCAGCCGCTCGTCGACATAGGCGATCGGCGAGCCGCAGATGCCGCAAAACGAGCGCGTCACCGGCCCGTTCTCGTACATCTTCAGCGCCTTGCCGGTGAAGGCGACCTGGTCGGTCAGGAAGCCGACAAAGGCCGACACCGGCGCGCCGCTCGCCCGCCGGCAATCGCCGCAATGGCAATAGCTGACATGGTGCGGTTCGGCCGAGGCCTCGAACCGCACGGCGCCGCAGCGGCAGCCGCCAGTGTGCGGCGCTGTCATGCGCTTAGGCCCCCGAACAGCGTCGGCATGTCGAGCGGCCGGAAGCCGTAATGCGACAGCCAGCGCACGTCGGCATCGAAAAAGGTGCGCAAATCCGGCATGCCGTATTTCAGCATGGCGATGCGGTCGATGCCCATGCCCCAGGCGAAGCCCTGGTACTCGTCCGGGTCGAGCCCGCCATGGCGCAGCACATTGGGATGCACCATGCCGCAGCCGAGGATCTCCATCCAGTCGGAGCCTTCGCCGAAGCGCACTTCGCCCGGCCGCGAGCGGTCGCACTGGATGTCGACCTCGAGGCTCGGCTCGGTGAACGGGAAGAAGGACGGCCGGAAGCGCATCTTGACGCTCGGCACCTCGAAGAAGGCCTTGCAGAACTCCTCCAGCACCCACTTCATGTTGGCGACGTTGGCCGACTTGTCGATGACCAGCCCCTCGACCTGATGGAACATCGGCGAGTGGGTAGCGTCCGAATCCTGCCGGTAGGTCTTGCCCGGAATGACGATGCGGATCGGCGGCTTCTGCCGCTCCATGGTGCGGATCTGCACCGGCGAGGTATGGGTGCGCAACAGCTTGCGTTCGCCCTTCTCGTCCGGCTGGAAGAAGAAGGTGTCGTGCATCTCGCGCGCCGGATGCCCCTCGGGGAAATTCAGCGCGGTGAAATTGTAGTAGTCGCTCTCGATATCCGGGCCTTCGGCGATGGCGAAGCCGAGGTCGCCGAAGATCGCGGCGATCTCGTCGATGACCTGGCTGATCGGATGGATGCGGCCGCGCTCGGCTGGCGACTGGCGCACCGGCAGCGTCACGTCGACGGTCTCGGCGGCGAGACGGGCCGAGATCGCCACATCCTTCAGTTCGGCCTTGCGCTGGGTGAGCGCCTCGGTGACGCGGTTCTTCAGGCCGTTGATCGCCGGGCCCTTCACCTGACGCTCCTCGGCGCTCATCGCGCCAAGCGTCTTCAGCATTTCGGAGACCGAGCCCTTCTTGCCGAGCGCCGAAACGCGCACGGCTTCGATCGACGCCTCGTCGGCGGCCGAGGCGATGTCGGCCATCAGGGAATTTTCGAGAGTTTCCATGTCGCTCATGTTCCAGACCCGATTGAGCAATTCCAGGAAAAGTGTGAAGCGGTTTTCCGTCCGGAATTGCGTAAAAACAAAGACATGGAGCGGTTCGGCGTTCCCGTTAGACGATGAACCGCTCTAGGCATAAGAAAAACCCGCGCCAGCCGTGCCAGCGCGGGTTCCCCAAATCAGAATTGCGAATGCTTGGGAAGCGCTGGTCTTAAGCGACAGCGCTTTCAAAAGCGTTCGGCGTGGTGTTCTTGAGGTATTCGAGCGCGACCTTGGCCTTGGCCACGAGAGCGGCGAACGCCTGCGGCTCGTGGATGGCCATGTCCGACAGGATCTTGCGGTCGATTTCGATGCCGGCCTTGTTGAGGCCGTCGATGAAGCGGCCATAGGTCAGGCCGTGCTCGTGCGTCGCGGCGTTGATGCGCTGGATCCACAAAGCGCGGAACGAGCGCTTGCGGTTCTTGCGGTCGCGATAAGCGTACTGCAGCGACTTTTCCACCGCCTGCTTGGCGATGCGGATGGTGTTCTTGCGGCGGCCGTAGAAACCCTTGGCGGCTTTCAGGACCTTCTTGTGCTTGGCGTGCGAGGTGACGCCTCTCTTTACGCGTGCCATGTCATGATCTCCTTAAAAGCAATTCCAGGAAAAGTGCCCTGGCGGTTTTCCGTTCGGAATTGCGTAAAACAAATGCGTGTCCGGACCGAATGCCTTAGAGGCCGTTCGGCAGAAAATTCTTGATGACCTTCTTGCCATCCGGTTCAGCCAGAACCATCGTGCCGCGGGCATTTCGAATGAACTTGTTGGAACGCTTGATCATGCCGTGACGCTTGCCGGCCGCAGCCGACAGGACTTTACCCGTACCTGTGATCTTGAACCGCTTCTTGGCGGCCGATTTGGTCTTCATCTTGGGCATTTTGCTACTCCGTTTCTATGAGGTCCCTGTCGTGCCTTCGGCACTCCGCGCCTCTTGTTTTGTTCGCTTCGGGCCGACCAAAGCCCGAAAAGCAAATGAAACCGCCACGGCATGCCCTGCCGGGCGGTTTTCTTGGAACGGCGGTCCTATACGTCAAAGCAGGCTTGCACGCAACACCTGCCGGGATGCGACGTTATGGCAGCCGGAACAGCACCGGCAATATCCCCGACTGCTGCGCACCATCGATGGTTTCGAAGACCGGCAGTGCCACCAGGAACACCAACCCGTCGAGCAAAGTGGTCAACAGCAGGCGCGGCTTGAAGCTGCCGGTATCACCTTCCTCATAAAGCGAAAGCCTTGGGAAGAAGCGCGGCACCTTCGCCAGATAGGCCTGGTAAGGAGCGCCGAGAGCCTCCTTGAGGAATTTCTCCTCGCGCAGGATGACGATGTAGAAGGCGCCCGCGCAGAGCAGCCCAAAGCCGATCGTGGCCGTGATCGAGCCGATCTGCGCGCCGACGCCGGCGGCGGCGACGCTCGAGAAGACATAGAGCGGGTTGCGGGTGATCGAATAGGGCCCGCCAGTCACCACCTCGGCGGATTTGCGCCCGCCAATATAGAGCGTCGACCACAGGCGTCCGACGACGCCGAGGAAGATCAACAGCACGCCGAACATTTCGATGGACTCATGCACCGGGGTGTCCGGCGGAAAGGTCGACTGCCCGAACAGCAGTGCTGCGAACAGGACGACGACGAGCACCGCAAGCACCATCCGGCGCGTGTGCTGGTAGTTGCCCAGCCCATATTTGAAGTCCTCGGCAGGCTTCACTTCATTGACCATGTCGGAATCCGATCGTCGAGGGGTTCAGAGCTATCCTTGCTCCAGCCGGCGATTGCAGCGTCTGGACAAGAAAAAGGCGTCCCGCCGATCGCCGGGACGCCCTGGGGTATGATTCAGGCGGATTTAAGCGCGATGACCACGCTGAACTGATCGTGATCAGCGGGGTGCCAGCACCATCATCATCTGGCGGCCTTCGAGCTTCGGTTCCGCTTCGACCTTGGCGATCGGCGCCACTTCCTCGCGGACCTTGTTCAGAAGCTGCATGCCGAGTTCCATATGCGCCATCTCGCGGCCACGGAAGCGCAGCGTCAGCTTGACCTTGTCGCCTTCCTCGAAGAAGCGCCGCACGGCCTTCATCTTGGTCTCGTAGTCGTGGCTGTCGATGTTCGGGCGCATCTTGATCTCCTTGATCTCGATGACCTTCTGGTTCTTGCGCGCCTCGGCCGCCTTCTTCTGGTTGGCGTATTTCAACTTGCCGAGATCGAGGATTTTGACGACGGGCGGTACCGCATTGGGCGATATCTCGACCAGATCGAGCCCGGCCTCTTCGGCGAGCAGCAATGCGTCGTTGATGGAAACGTCGCCGCGGTTCTGGCCTTCTGCGTCGATAAGCTGGACCCGGGGAACCCGGATGTCGCGGTTGGAGCGCGGCCCATCCTTGGTGGGCGCCGCTGCTTTGAAAGGTCTGCGAATGGTCGTGGTCTCCTTGAGCCGTTTCGTTCAGGGTTCTTCAGTTCGGATGTTCAGGACGCGCCAATGTGGTGAGCGCGCGGCGCAAGTCAATAGCACAGCCTTCTCAGGAAATCACCTGATCGCGAGCTTGCACCAAGCAAAGAAAGTTGCAGGCCGCTTTTCGTTGAACGCCCGGCTGTGCCAAAAGACCCGGCGTGAGGGAAAGCCATGACCGCCACTGCGCCTGAGTTTCTGGAAGTCGAGGGAACCGATATCGCCGTCAGACGCGCGCCGGGGGCTGCGCCAGGCGTCGTCTGGCTCGGCGGCTACAAATCCGACATGCTGGGCACCAAGGCCGAGACGCTGGCTGAGTGGACGGCAAAGGAAGGCCGCGCCTTCCTGCGCCACGACTATTCCGGCCACGGCGAATCGGGCGGCGCCTTTGCCGACGGCACCATTTCGAAATGGCTCGGGCAAAGCCTTGCCGTCTTCCGTCACTTCACCAAGGGCAAGCAGGTCCTGGTCGGCTCCTCCATGGGCGCCTGGATCGCGTTGCGCATGATCCAGGAATTGCACAAGGCGGGTGACGACAGCATCGCCGGCCTGGTGCTGCTGGCTCCCGCGCCGGATTTCACCGCCGAGCTGGTCGAGCCGGTGCTGACCGAGGCGCAGAAGCGCGATCTCACTGAGAAGGGGTTCTTCGAGGAGCCGTCCGACTATTCGGCCGAGCCCTACATCTATACGCGCGCCTTGATCGAGGACGGCAGGAAGAACCTTGTCATGGCCGGGCCGATCGACACCCATTGCCCGGTCCACATCCTGCAGGGCCTGGCCGACGCCGACGTGCCGTCGAGCCATGCGCTGAAACTCGCCGCCCTGCTGCCGGCCGATGACGTGACGCTGTCGCTCATCCCCGATGGCGACCACCGCCTGTCGCGACCGCAGGATCTCGACATGCTGTTGCGGGCAGTGGGCGACATGGTGCGGCGAGCAGGGTAGGCCATGCGCATTTCCATCCCGATATCCGCCTTTGTCGCGGCAATCGTCGGCTTTGGCGGCACCCTGGCCATTGTCATCGCCGCCGCCAAGGCGGTCGGCGCCACCCAGGTCGAGACGGCGAGCTGGGTCACCGCAGTGTGCCTGGCGATGACCATCGAGTGCCTGTGGCTGTCCTGGCGCACGAAAATGCCCGTCATCACCGCCTGGTCGACGCCGGGCCTGGCGCTGATCGCGGCATCGAGCGGCTTTACGGTAAATGACGCGGTGGGCGCCTTCATCGTCACCGCCATCCTGTTGATCGCCACCGGCCTGTTCAAGCCGCTGACCCAGCTGATCGCCAGGATACCGGCCTCGGTTGCTTCCGGCATGCTGGCCGGCATCCTCGTCAGCTTCGCCACCGGCGCGGTCAAGACCATTCCCGCCGACCCCTGGCTGATCCTGCCGCTGATCGGGACATTTTTTGTCATCCGCCTGTTCAACCCGGCACTGTCGGTTCTTGCGGTGTTGATCGGCGGCGGCCTCGCCGCCTTCCTCACCGGCCGTGTCGGCGGCCTGCCGACGCCGGAACTGTCGACCCTCACACTGATTGCGCCGCATTTCAGCGCTGCGTCGATCATCGGCCTGGCCTTGCCGCTCTACCTCGTCACCATGGCCTCGCAGAACCTGTCCGGCCTCGCCGTGCTGAGGGCCGCCGGTTACCATCCCGAGCCCGGTCCGCTGATCGGCGTCACTGGCCTGTTGTCGCTGCTGACGGCGCCGTTCGGCGCCTCGACCACCAATCTGGCGGCAATCTCGGCGGCGATCTGCACCGGGCCGGACGTGCATCCCGACCCGGCCGAGCGCTGGAAGACGGGTCCCTTCTATGCACTGGCCTATCTGGTCTTCGCCATCTTCGGCGCCTCGCTGGTGGCAATCTTCGCTGTCCTGCCGCAGAGCCTGATCGTGCTGGTCGCCGGCCTGGCGCTGATGGCGCCTTTGGCCAACGCGCTGTCGATCGCGCTCAAGGAGGAGAGCGAGCGCATGGCCGCCACCGTCACCTTCGCCGTCACCGCTTCCGGGCTGACGCTGTTTGGCGTCGGCGCCGCGTTCTGGGGCCTGGTTGCCGGCCTGGCCGTGCTTTTCCTCGAAATGCTCAAAAAGAAATAATCATTTCAGCCCTTTGTCCGGTTTTGGCCGGATCTGTCTTGAATAGCCGTTTTCCCCATCCCATTTCGATTCCACGCAGCCGCAATTGGCTGTCTCCAACGGAAGGACTGGGAGAAAATGAACACGACTGCTTTGATCCGCCCGGCCTGGACGCCGGCGACCATCGCGTTGATGGTGATCGGCTTCATGGTGTTCTGGCCGCTCGGCTTCGCCATGCTCGCCTACATCATCTGGGGCGACCGGCTCGACGGCTTCAAGCGCGACGTCAACCGCGCCACGGACGGTATCTTCGCCGGCTGCCGCCGCGGTTCCGACAAGGCCGCGCGCTGGGGCCACGGCTCCGCCCGCACCGGCAACGTCGCTTTCGACGACTGGCGCGAAAAGGAGCTTGAGCGCCTCGCCGAAGAGCGCCGCAAGCTCGACGAGATGCTGACCGAGTTCGACGACTACGCTCGCGAACTGCGCCGCGCCAAGGACCAGGACGAGTTCGACCGCTTCATGGCGAACCGCAACAAGTCGACCAGCCCGACGACGACTGAGTCGAGCAAGTCGGCGACCACCAAGCGTGGCAAGGGTTCGAACCTGCTTGACGACTGAGGCCGCGCGACAGGTCTCGGCATGACAAACGGCGTCGCGCAAGCGGCGCCGTTTCTTTTTTGTTCTCTTTCAGCTTCGCTCCACTGGCCGTTTTCCTCGAATCGCGTATCGTCCAGCCATGTCCTTCGGCTTCTTCCGCAACCTGACCAAGCCCAAGCCCTCGCCCGTCGTCGAGCGCGAGCATAGCGTCGCTGGCCGCACGCTGCCGCTCAAGATCGTCGAGAGCGCCAGGGCGCGGCGCCTCACGCTGCGCATCGATTCCGGCGGTCAGGGCCTGCGCATCACCGTGCCGCCGGGGCTGCGCCGCGGCGAGGTCGAAAAATTCCTCGACCGTCACCAGGACTGGCTGGAGCAGCGGCTGGCCAAGGTGCCGACCCGTCCACAAGTAAGACCAGGCATCAAGATCCCGGTGCGGGGAGTGGCGCACCGCATCGTCCATGAGCCGGCGAAACGCGGCACCGTCACCGTGTCGCGCGACGAGCGCGGCCCGCTGCTGATCGTGCATGGCGAGCGCGTGCACCTGCCGCGCCGCATCGCCGATTTCCTCAAGCGCGAGGCCAAGCGCGAGATCGAGCGCCTGGTGGTCAAGCACAGCGCCGCGATCGGCAAGCGCGCCAAGGCGATCCGCTTCAAGGACACGTCGAGCCGCTGGGGTTCGTGCACCTCCGACGGCAATCTATCCTTCTCCTGGCGCATCATGATGGCGCCCGCGCCGGTCATAAACTACCTGGTGGCGCATGAGGTGGCGCATCTCAAGGAGATGAACCACGGCCCGAAATTCTGGAAATTGTGCGAACAGCTCTGCCCCGACACCGAGCGCTGCAAGGACTGGCTGAAGCGCAATGGCGGCGCGCTGCAGGCGATTGTTTTCGACTAACGCGCCCGAACCGGCCTCGGCCGGTCGGCTCAATCGTCATTCGCCGCGTTCAACTCCTCCGGCCGCAAGCCCTCATCGCCCTGGCGCGGCCACGGCAGGAAATTCCGCTCGAAGGCGTCGCCGCCGAAATAGTCGAGCGCGCGGTGCGCCTCGGCGCCGTTGAAGGCGGCCTTGTCCATCAGATGCGCGATGACTTCGCGCGCCTGCGCGATCTTCTGCCTGAGTTGGACGACGCTCTGGTCTGCCATGGTCGTTTCTCCCGCCTGTGTTCCCTTATGGAAAGGTAGCGCTTTCCTCTCCGGCGGCAACAGCATGCTTTTTCTCGACTCTTTTGCCGTTTCGTGCCAATCCCCGCGCCATGGCGCACGACATCAAGATATGCGGGTTGAAGACCGACGAGGCACTGGCCGCGGCGCTGGCCGGCGGCGCCAGCCATGTCGGTTTTATTTTCTTTGCCAAGAGCCCGCGCTACGTCGACCCGGCTGAAGCCGGTCGTCTGCGCGAAGCGGCGCGCGGCAAGGCCAAGGCGGTCGCCGTCACCGTCGACGCCAGCGACGCATTTCTCGACGAGATCGTCGCGAAAATGAGCCCCGAAATGCTGCAGCTCCACGGCTCGGAAACACCCGAGCGGGTTGTCGAAGTGAAGGCCCGCTACGGCCTGCCGGTCATGAAGGCGCTGTCGGTCAGCGAGGCAGCGGATATCGAGCGGATAAAGCCCTTCATCGGCATCGCCGACCGCTTCCTGTTCGATGCCAAGCCGCCGAAAGGATCGGAATTGCCGGGTGGCAACGGCATCGCCTTCGACTGGCGCATTCTGGCCGGCCTTGACGCCGGCGTCGATTACATGCTTTCCGGTGGGCTCAACGCCGCCAATATCGGCGATGCCCTCCAGCTTGCCAATCCGCCCGGAATAGACATTTCGTCGGGCGTGGAAAGCGTGCCGGGCGTCAAGGAGCCGGCGCTGATCGAGCAGTTTTTCCGGGCCGTCAGGGCCGCACGCGACAACCGCGCCGCCTGAGCGTGCTCTAAACCAAAGCATGTCCCGGAAAAGTGGGAACCGGTTTTCCGCCTAGGACATGCTCAAGACCAGATGCAGGAGATCGGCGATGGACAAGCCGGCGACACCCAATTCCTTCCGCACCGGACCCGACGAGCAGGGTATGTTCGGCATCTTTGGCGGCCGCTTTGTCGCCGAGACGCTGATGCCGCTGATTCTCGACCTGGAGCGGCACTGGAACGAGGTCAAGAACGATCCCGATTTCAAAGCCGAACTGCAGAACCTGTCGACCCACTATGCCGGGCGGCCGTCAAAACTTTATTTCGCCGAAGGCCTGACGAAACATCTCGGCGGCGCCAAGGTCTACTTCAAGCGCGAAGACCTGAACCACACCGGTTCGCACAAGATCAACAACTGCCTCGGTCAGATCCTGCTCGCCAAGCGCATGGGCAAGAAGCGCATCATCGCCGAGACCGGCGCCGGCCAGCATGGTGTCGCCTCGGCCACGGTCGCGGCCCGCTTCGGCTATCCGTGCGTCGTCTATATGGGCGCCACCGACGTCGCCCGCCAAAGCCCCAATGTCTTCCGCATGAAGCTGCTTGGCGCCGAAGTCAGGCCGGTGACCGCCGGCCACGGCACGCTGAAGGACGCCATGAACGAAGCGCTGCGCGACTGGGTGACCAATGTCGAGGACACCTATTACCTGATCGGCACCGCCGCCGGCCCGCATCCCTATCCGGAGCTGGTGCGCGACTTCCAGTCGGTCATCGGGTCCGAGGCGCGCGCCCAGATCCTCGAGCAGGAAGGCCGGCTGCCCGACACCATCATCGCCTGCGTCGGCGGCGGTTCGAACGCCATCGGCATGTTCCATCCCTTCCTCGACGACAGGCAGGTCCGCATCATCGGCATCGAAGCCGGCGGCCGCGGCCTCGACGGCATCGAGCACTGCGCCTCGATGAATGCCGGCGCGCCCGGCGTGCTGCATGGCAACCGCACCTATCTCTTACAGAATGCCGACGGCCAGATCATGGATGGCCATTCGATCTCGGCCGGCCTCGACTATCCGGGCGTCGGCCCGGAGCATTCCTGGCTGCGCGATAGCGGCCGCGTCGAATATGTCCCCATCCTCGATGACGAGGCGCTGGAAGCGTTCCAGCTGACGACGCGCGTCGAAGGCATCATCCCGGCGCTGGAATCGGCCCATGCCATCGCGCATGCGGTCAAGATCGTGCCGGCCATGGACAAGGACCAGATCGTCATCGTCAACCTGTCCGGCCGCGGCGACAAGGACGTGCACACGGTGGCCTCGATGCTGGGCATGGAGATCTGATCATGACCACCCGCATCGACCGCCGCATGGCAAAACTGAAAGCCGAAGGCCGCCCAGCTTTAGTTACTTATTTCATGAGCGGCGATCCGGACTACGACACCGCTCTGTCGATCATGAAGGCGCTGCCGAAGGCAGGCGCCGACATCATCGAAATGGGCATGCCGTTTTCCGATCCGATGGCCGACGGCCCGGCGATCCAGGCGGCCGGCCTGCGTGCGCTGAAGGGCGGCCAGACGCTGGTCAAGACGCTGCAGATGGCGGCAGAATTCCGGACCAGTGACAATGAAACGCCGATCGTCCTGATGGGCTACTACAACCCGATCTACATCTATGGTGTCGACCGTTTCCTCAAGGACGCGATCGCCAGCGGCATCGACGGGCTGATCGTCGTCGACCTGCCACCGGAAATGGACGAGGAACTCTGCATCCCGGCGCTCAAGGCCGGCATCAACTTCATCCGCCTGGCGACGCCGACCACCGACGACAAGCGCCTGCCCAAGGTGCTGCAGAACACCTCCGGCTTCGTCTACTATGTCTCGATGACCGGCATCACCGGCTCTGCTCTGGCCGACACCAACAAGGTTGCCGCCGCGGTCAAGCGCATCAAAGGTCACACCGACCTGCCGGTCTGTGTCGGCTTTGGCGTCAAGACCGCCGAGCAGGCGCGCACCATCGGTGCCAATGCCGATGGCGTGGTCGTTGGCACCGCGATCGTCAATGCGGTCGCCAATGTGCTCGGACCCAAGGGTGAAAAGACCGCCGATCCGGCCGAAGCGGTCGCCACTTTTGTCAGCGGACTGTCGCAAGGCGTGCGCTCGGCTCGCCTTGCTGCCGCCGAATAATCTTCCTACCTCTTCGTCAGGACAGGAGCCGAAGCGATGAACTGGATCACCAATTACGTCCGCCCGAAGATCAATTCGATGCTCGGCCGTCGCACCGACATGCCCGAAAACCTCTGGATCAAGGATCCCGAGACCGGCGAGATGGTGTTCCACAAGGACCTGGAGCAGAACCAGTTCGTCATCCCGTCTTCCGGCCACCACATGAAGATCTCGGCCAAGGAGCGGCTGAAATATTTCTTCGACGACGGCAGATACGAGACGCTCGAAAACCCCAAGGTCGTGCAAGACCCGCTGAAGTTTAGGGACGAGAAGCGCTACACCGACCGGCTGAAGGACGCCAAGGCCAAGACCGGGCTGGAGGACGCCATCGTCAATGCGCTGGGCAGCATCGACGGCCTCCCGGTGGTGGTCACGGTGCAGGATTTCGCCTTCATGGGCGGCTCGCTCGGCATGGCCGCCGGCGACGCCATTGTGCACGCCTTCGAGGTCGCCCTGCAGCGCAAGCGGCCGATGATCCTGTTCGCTGCCTCCGGCGGCGCCCGCATGCAGGAAGGCATTCTCTCGCTGATGCAGTTGCCGCGCACCACGGTCGGTGTCGACCGGCTGAAGGAGGCCGGCCTTCCCTACATCGTCGTGCTCACCAACCCGACCACCGGCGGCGTCACCGCCTCCTACGCCATGCTGGGCGATGTCCACATCGCCGAGCCCGGCGCGCTGATCGGCTTTGCCGGGCCGCGCGTCATCGAGCAGACCATCCGCGAAAAACTGCCCGACGGCTTCCAGCGCGCCGAATATCTGATGGAGCACGGCATGGTCGACATGGTGGTGTCGAGGCTCGAATTGCGCCAGACGATTTCGCGACTGTTGAAGATGCTGCTCAAGATGCCGGAAGAGCAGAAGCCGCTGGAGCCGGAAATCCTGCCGCCGGCGCTGACCCAGCCGGAAGCACGGCCGCAGGCCTGACGCGACTTTCTTAGCCGCGAACCGCGATTGCGCGAGACTCCGCGCACGCTTAGGATTCTTTTATGACCACGCTTGCCGCCGACCGCGAAATCGAAGCCCTGATGGCGCTTCACCCGAAAGGCTTCGACCTTTCGCTCGACCGCATTTCGCGGCTGCTCGAACGTCTCGGCAACCCGCAGGACCGGCTGCCGCCGGTCATCCACATCGCCGGCACCAACGGCAAGGGCTCATGCGCAGCCTTCTCGCGGGCGCTGCTCGAAGCCGCCGGGCATCTGGTCCACGTGCACACTTCCCCGCATCTGGTGAACTGGCATGAGCGCTACCGTCTTGCGGCCGAGGGTGGCGGCAGGCTGGTCGACGATGAGATCTTTGCCGAGGCCATCGCCCGCGTCGCCAAGGCCAATGCAGGCCAGAAGATCACCGTCTTCGAGATCCTCACCGCCGTCACCTTCATCCTGTTTTCCGAACATCCGGCCGCCGCCGCCATCATCGAGGTCGGCCTCGGTGGCCGCTTCGACGCCACCAATGTCGTGGCCAGGTCGGCGGTGTCGGTGATCATGCCGGTCTCGCTCGACCACGAGGCCTATCTCGGCGACCGCGTCGAGCTGATCGCCGCCGAAAAGGCCGGCATCATCAAGCCCGGCTGCCCGGTTGTCATCGGCGCCCAGGAAACCGAGACGGCGCTGCAGGTGCTGATCGAAACCGCCGAGCGGCTCGATTGCCCGACCTTCGTCTACGGCCAGGATTTCCTCGCCTACGAGGAGAACGGCCGCATGGTCTACCAGGACGAGGACGGCTTGATGGACCTGCCGCCGCCGCGCCTGCCGGGGCGTCACCAGTTCGCCAATGCGGCGGCGGCGATCGCCGCGGTCAAGGCGGCGGGTTTCGAGATCAGCCACCGCGCCGCCGAGAAGGCGATGACCAGCGTCGCCTGGCCGGGCCGCATGCAAAAACTGGCACAGGGCCGTCTGGCCGAGCTCGCGCCGAAGGGCGCCGACATCTGGCTCGACGGCGGCCACAATCCCGGCGCCGGCATCGTCGTCGCCGAGGCGCTGGCCGAGCAGGAGGACAAGAACCCGCGTCCGCTGTTCCTGATCTCCGGCATGATCAACACCAAGGACCAGAGCGGCTATTTCCGCGCCTTCAAGGGCCTCGCCCGCCATGTCTACACGGTGCCGGTGAGCATGAGCGATGCCGGCGTGCCGAATGACGAGCTGGCCATTCGCGCGGTCGAGGCCGGCCTGTCGGCCGAGCCGGTCAGCTCCGTCGCCAGCGCCCTGATGCTGCTGCGCGACACATGGGACGGCCCGCCCCCGCGCATCCTGATCGGCGGTTCTTTGTACCTGGCCGGCGCCGTGTTGGCCGAGAACGGCACGCCGCCAGCCTGAGCGTCCGTCCCCGATCACCGCAAGGAGCAAGTGATGATCAAGGTAAAACAGCTCGCTCACGCCTGCATTTTCGCGCATGATCTGGAAGCGACGCGGAGCTTCTACCGCGACGTGCTCGGCATGGACACCCAGTTCAATTTCCTGCGCGACGGGAAGATTTTCGGCTTCTACCTCAATTGCGGCGGCCGCAGCCATGTCGAGGTGTTCCAGAAAGACGAGGCTAGCTACAGCGAGCTGAACCAGATCAACCATTTCTGCCTTGAAGTGGAAAACATCGATGCCGCGATCGCCCACATAAGGGCGAAGGGCATCGACGTCACGGCCAAGAAACACGCCTGCGATGATACCTGGCAGGCCTGGATCCGCGACCCCAACGGCGTGAAGATCGAGCTGTTCGAATACACCGAGAAAAGCGCGCAATTCACCGGCGGCGATCGCATCGCCGACTGGTGATCGCGCCGCGGCCCGAGAGGCCTATTTCAGCTCGATCTCGATGAAGGCGTATTCGCCCTCATTGGCGTTGATCACGTCGTGCTCGACGCCTTCCTTGCGGAAATAGGGCGCGCCCTTCTTCATTTCGGCGAAGGTTTCGCCGTCCTTGGTCAACAGCTTCACCTTGCCGTCCATCAGCGGCACGACGACATAGTCGTGGCCATGGCGGTGCCAGCCGGTGTTGTCGCCCGGCTGGAAGCGGTACTCGGTGACGATGACGCGCTCATTGTCGATGAAGACGGTGGCCTTGGCGGATCCGGTCATGGGGTTCTCCTGTCCTTTTCAAGCAGAAGACATGGAAGATCGTCGCGCGAGGGCCAGAGCACGTTGAGCTATGACGCCAAAGAAAAAGCCCGGCGCGACGGCCGGGCTTGTCCTTCAACATTTTAATCGGCTCAGGCGAGGTTGCCGTTGATCCAGTGTGACAACGCGGTCTTCGGCGCGGCACCCACCTTGATGTCGGCGCGTTCGCCACCCTTGAAGATCATCAGCGTCGGGATCGAGCGTACGCCGAACTGCGCCGCCAGTTCCGGGTTCTCGTCGATGTTCAGCTTGGCGATCTTGACCTTGCTGCCGAGTTCGGTGGCGATCTCTTCGAGCGCGGGCGCGATCATCTTGCACGGGCCACACCATTCGGCCCAGAAATCAACCACGACCGGCTCCTTGGCGTTGAGCACATCGGCCTCGAAATTGCTCTTGTCGACCTTGACGGTGGCCATGCGGAAATCCTTTCGAAAAATTCGGTTGCACCAAATGTGGTGGTTGTCGCGCCCTTCTTCAAGCAGTTCTTGTGTCACGCTCCCGTGAGTCTAGCAAGGGCATCGTCCATGACCGCCGCCGGCAGTTCGATCAGCCTTGGAGCCTCGGTAAACAGCAGTGCTGCCGAGATCTCGTGGCCGGGATAAAGCGGCTGAAGCAGCGCCCGATAGAGCGCGAGCTGCAGCACATAGGCCGGCGGCACCTCGGCAATCGTCGCCGGTGCCGGCCGGTTGGTCTTGTAGTCGACGATCGACACTTTGCCCGATGTCACCGCCAGGCGGTCGATCTTGCCGGAGATGGAGCGTTTCCTGCCCTTCACCTCGAGGCTGCCCATGATCGAAACCTCGGCGCGCGATGACGAACCGAACAGCGGTGCGAAGCGCGGATCGGCAAGGATCGAGAACACCGAGGCGAGCGCCCTGCCGCGCTCGGCTTCGGACCATTCGGCGCCAGCGCGCGCCAGATAGCGCTCTGCCGCATCCCGGCGTTCGGCCTCGGCGATGCCGGGCAGCATCTGCAGCAGTTTGTGCAGCGCCAACCCGCGCATAACAGCAAAACCGGGCTCCGCCTCCGCATCCAGCACCGGTGAGCGTGTGTCGGCCACGGTTTCCTTGCCCTCGTCGATCAGTGCCGAAGCGCCGGACGGCGACAGCGGCCGCGGCAGGTCCTCGTAAGGCGGCAGCGGCCGGAACAGGCTCTCGGGCAAGGGCGCGAACTGCTGCGCCGGCCTGTTCTCTCCACTCGCCGCAAGCGCCACCGGCGGCAGCTTGGTCATGTGGAAGCGGTGTACGGGCTCGCCGGTGGCGGGATGCTTGCGCTCAGTGCTTTCCGGCGCGCCTACCAGTGCGCGGCTGACGATCGAATGCCAGGTGCCAGTGCTTGGCGCGCGCTTGCCGCAATAGCCGCAGGCGATCAGCCGATCCTCGGCGCGGGTCATGCCGACATAGAGCAGCCGGCGGTACTCGTCGTCGGCGAGGTCGCGCGCGCGGGCGGCTGCGGTCTTGGAAAAGCCGTTGGCGACGTCGCTGGCCGAGCGCCAGAGATAGCCCTTGCCGACGAAATGCTCGCCAGAGCCTTGGAACGGCATCAGCCTCGGCAGATGCTGGTCGCTGAACGGCGCCGAGCCGCCGTCGACCAGGAAGACGACTGGCGCCTCCAGGCCCTTGGCGGCGTGCACCGTCATGACGCGCACTTCGTCGCGGGTCTGGTCCATCTCACGCTTGATCTCGGGGCCGGTGCTTTCCAGCGTCGCCAGGAAAGCTTCCAGCCCCGGCAGGCCGGTCCGTTCCTCGGCGAGACAAAAGCTCAGGAATTCGTCGATGATGTCACCGGCTTCCGGTCCGAGCCGCGCGATCATTCTCTTGCGCAGCCCGTCGCGGGCGAGTGCCGCGGCATAGAATTCGAACACCGGCTTGAACGCCGCCTCGTCCGCCCAGGCATCCAGCCGGCTAACGATGGCGGCCAGCGCGGCGTCCTGGTCGGCATGCAGTCTCAGCGAGCCGATCAGCGACTGTCCCGATGGCCGCCCGCTTGCCAGCGCAAACAGCTGCTCCTCGGAAACATCGAAGATCGGGCTGCGCAGCACGGCGGCCAGTGACAGGTCGTCTTCCGGCTGAATGAGGAAATGCCCGAGCGCGATCAGGTCCTTGACCGCGATATGGCCTGGCAGGCTCAGCCGGTCGGCGCCGGCGACCGGGATCTGCCGGTTCTTCAGGCTGCGCGACAGCGCGTGCACAAAGCGGTCACGCTTGCGCACCAGCACAAGAATGTCGCCGGCCGTCAGCTTCCGTCCCTGGCCTTCGATGGTCTCGCCGTCGCGGAGCCAGGCCTGGATGGTCGCGGCGACATGTTCGGCAACGCGCACTGCCGGCGCGCTGGCATGGTTGACCGGCAAGGTCCAGTCGTCGGGTTCCTCGACCGCATCGGCGCCGATCGACGGCCAGACCTCGACATAGCCCGGCGCGTCGGTCCGGATCGCCTTGTGGCTCAGCGGGTCGGGATCGTGGCTGATGCCGCGCCGTACGCCCGGTTCGGCGAAGACGCGGTCGACCGCGGCCAGCACGTCGTCGGTCGAGCGGAACGACCATGTCAGCTTGAGATCGGCGAACGAGGCGTCCGCGTCGCGCACGCGTCCGGCAAACAAATGCCGGCTGTCGGCAAACGAGTCCGGCGCGGCACCCTGGAAGGAATAGATCGACTGCTTTTCGTCGCCGACAGCAAACATCGTCCGCTGCACGGTCTCGCGTTGGCCGAGCCCGGCAAAGAACTCTTCCGTCAGCCGCTTCACCACCTCCCACTGGTCGGGACTGGTGTCCTGCGCCTCGTCCAGCAGAATATGGTCGATGCCCTGGTCGAGCTTGTATTGCACCCATGGCCCGGCGTCGGGTCGCGCCAGCAGGCTGACTGTGCGGGTGATGAGATCGTTGAAATCGAGGAAGCCGCGGCCGCGCTTCAGCTGCTCGTAGCGCGCGATCAGCCAGCCGGCGATCGTCAGTGCGGCACATGTGCCTTCCAGCATTCGGAACAGCGCCAACCTGTCCGAAACCTCGATTATGGCATTGACGGCAGCCAGATAGCGTTCTGGAAGGTCGGGCAGCCGGTCGAGCAGCGCCTTTTTGAACGCCTTTTGTGGGTCGTAGGGGTCGCCGTCCGCCTTGAGGAAGGCCTTGCCGAGCATCTGCAGCCGGCGGATCGGGTCCTTCTCGGCGAAGGCGGCACGGGCATAGGGCAGCAAATTGTTCAAGACCGCGCGGGCGTCGGTGGCTTCGGCAGTCTGGGCGAAGCCGACAAAATAGTCGGGCAGGAAACCCGGCAGCGGCCAGACGGAGGTGGCTATGCCTTCGGCCGTTTCGCCGGCGCGGAACCGGAATTCGTCGAACAGCGGCTGGAAGCCCGGCCCGTCACGGCCAAGCGCGCCGATGAAGGCGCGTAAGCCGTCGCGCTTGTGCACGATCTCGGCAAGCAGCGCGTCGAGACCGGCTTCGCCGCCGCGCTCCAGCACGGTGGCGAAGGCCCCGGCCAGCCCTGCCTCGCCGGCGGTGGTACCCGAAATCATGTCGCGTCGCGCGGTAGCGAAAAGCGACGCCTCCATCTGTGGGTCGAGCATTTCGAAATGCGCGGGAATGTTGGCTTCCAGCGGAAACTGGTGCAGCACCGATTCGCAGAAGGCGTGGATGGTCTGGATCTTCAGCCCGCCCGGCGTCTCCAGCGCCTCGGCGAACAGCCGCCGCGCCCGGCGCATCGTGTCGCGATCGGCCCGGCGGCCGTCCAGAGCTTCGATCCGTGCCGCCAGTTCCGTGTCGCCCAGCGCCGTCCATTCGGAAAGCGTCGAAAACACCCGGTTCGACATGTTGGCGGCGGCGGCGCGCGTGTAGGTCAGGCAGAGGATCTTCGACGGGTCGGTGCCGCGCAACAAAAGCCGGATGACGCGCTGCGCCAGCACATGGGTCTTGCCGGAGCCGGCATTGGCCGACACCCAGGCCGAATTCAGCGGATCGGAAGCGCGCGCTTGGCTGGAGGCGGTATCGCTCGGGATCGGGTAGGCCTTTTTCATGCCTCCCCCGCCTCGTCGTCGTTGTCGCCGCCAGCCGACCATTCGAGCACGCGCGCCAGGTGGTCGTAATCGCCGTCCGCCTCGCCCTCGCGGAACGGCAGCGCGCGCGACAGATAGCCGGTCGTCGGGTCGGCATAGTGGAAGAGCAGCTGTTCCAGTCGCGCCCAGGCCTCCTCGGCGAGGTCAGAGGCGGTCCTCGGCTTGCGGTTGTATTCGAGGATCGATTCCTCGAACACGTCGCCATTCGGCTTCAGCCGTACGAAGGCAAGCTGCGACGGCTCGCGTACATCGAGCGTCTTGAAGGCGCCGCGCCTGAGCAGCGCGCCTTCCAGCGCCAGCTGCGGCGCCAGCAGCGTATGCGCCTGCGCTTTGGAGGGCGAGGAGCCGGTCTTGTAGTCGAGTATGTCGGCCATGCCGCCGGCCAGCAGATCGACGCGATCGGCATAGCCGGACAGCGTCACGCCGGTGCGGCCGACGGTCGTCCTCTCCGCACGCTCCTCAGCATGGCGTTTTGCGACGGCGTCGGCGCGGCCGTGTTCCCATTCGATGATGTTGGTGGCGAGCTTTTCGAAGCGCGGCCACCACACCGCCTCGACATCGGGCGGCAGCGCCGCCTCGGTAAAGCAGATGCGGCCGGCTTCGATCAAGCCAGCGAGAGCGCCGGGCTCGCGCGGGTCCGGCACACGGCGCGAGAACAGATGCAGGATGGCGTGAAACAGCGTGCCGCGCTCCGCCGCACCGGGATCGCGGATCACCGGATCGAGCGGCATCAGGCCGAGGATCCTCCTGGCGTAGATCGCATAGGGGTCGCGGCGCAGCGTCTCGATCTCGGTGACCGAGAAGTGCTGCGGCCGCACGCCGAGCGGCGGCCTCGGCTGCGGCCTTGGCGCAAAATCCTGTTTTTCGCCGGCGTCGAGCGCTCGCGCCCAGGCCAGCAATTCGTCGCCGCGCCGCGCCGGCTCTGCCGCATGCTCCTTGCCGATGAAGGTGAGCAGGCGCTGCAGCCAGCGCGACGGCACCGCCGGTGCGTCGCCGGAACGTGCGGAGCGCGTCAGCACCACCTTTCTCGCCCCCATCGCCATCTGGAAATCATGCGCGGCCAGGCCGATGCGCCGTTCCGGCGGTTCGAGGTCGATTCCGGTCTTCATCAGCCGCGACATGAAGCGATCGCTTTCCGGCTTGCGCGGCCACACGCCTTCGTTGAGCCCGCCGATGACCAGCGTGTCGACGCTTTGCAATCGTGCTTCCAGCGCGCCCCAGATGGCGATGTTGCGGTCGGTGCCTTGCGCCGGCTTGACCGTTTCCGGCGCGATCAGCGCCTCCATCACGTCGGGCCATTCGACGGCCGCAAAGGAGAACGGCGCCGATGCCGCGACCAGGCCGCGCAGCAGCTCGGCAAGCTTTTCGCCGGCATCGCCGGCATAGAGGTCGGCGAGGCTGCCATCCACTGCCCGGCCGAGGTTTTCCAGCGCAACGATGCTCGCCCGCGTCAGCGCGGCGAGATCGGCGTCGCGCTCGTCGCGAAAAGCGATGAGCGGGGAGAGTGCCGCCACGAGACGGGCAAGCACATCCCGCGCATTCTCGATGCCGCGCACCGTCAGGCGTGAGAACCAGAAGGGCGGTCGGCTGTCGCCAAGGCCCGAGAGGCGGGCCTCGAAAAGGTCTGCGAGCGTCGCCGCGTCAGGACGGCCGGTACCGCCGCGCAACGCCACCAGTTCGACGATCTCCGCCGCGTGGCGCACGCCTGTGCGTTCCAGGCCAAGGCTGAGCAGTGGATGCTTGAGCAGCGACAGCAGGCCGACCGGGTCGCCGGGCCGGAACACGGCCTGCAGCGCCAGTCTCAGCAGGCTGGCGGCCGGCGTGTTGGCCAAAGGCGTGCCGCCGGAATCGTCGGCGACGACGTCGAAGCGCTTGAGCTCCGCCGAGACGCGCCGCGCCAGCGCACGATCGCCGGTGACGAGTGCGGCGCGCTGGCCGGGCTGTTCAACGGCGCGCTTGAGCGCCACCGCGATCGCCACCGCCTCATCGCGTTCACTGGCGGCTTCCACCAAAATCACGTCGGCCAGGGCCTCGGCGATATCCCCAGCTTGGAAGGCAAGCCGTGTCTCGGTCCACAGCTCGGTGGTCTCGGCCGGCCGCAGCGCCTCGCCGACCAGGGCCGCGCGCAGCGCCAGCGGCCGGTCCGCGGCGGCGATCTCCTCGACATCCGCCCGAAGCACACCGATGCCGCTGATCAGCTTGGCCAGGCCGTATTGCGGGTGGCCAAGCAGAGCCGGGCGCGCGCCGGGCGTCGAAAGGGCTGCAAAGGACGCCTCGTCCAGCCTGCTGTCGAGGCCGGGCAGCACGATCGCGCCATTGGGCAGGCCGGCGATCGCGGCCAGTAGTTCGGCCGTCGCCGGGATCGAGCCGGTCGAGCCGGCGGCGATCACCGGCCCGGCCGGTGGATTGCGTTTCAGCCGCGCCGCCTCCAGCCGGATCAGCGCGCTGCGATGCGCGGCCGGGTTCGAACGCTGGCGCTCTTCCAGCAGCTTCGGCCAGTTGTCGGTGACGATGCCGAGAAAATCCAACGTCACCTGCCACCAGCCGGCGAGATTGCCGGTCACCAGCGTGGCGAGCTTGGCCCAATCCGTGCCCTCGGTCTCGATCTCGTCCATCAGCCGGGCAAGGTCGCGCGCCAGCCAGATCGCGTCGGCGGCCGAGGCCGGAATGACGATCTCCTCGTTGAAACGGGCAGCGACCGCCGCCGGCAGATGGCTCTTCCACAGCCGCACCAGCGGCGCCAGCAAGAGCAGCCGTTCCTGCGCAGCGATCGGCGGCGCCAGATCGATGGCCAAAGCTGCCTCGGCATCGAACGCGGCCTCGTCCTCGTCGAACTCGCCGAGCGGGCGCACCACCGGCAGGATCGCCGAGCGGCCACCCAGATGGTCGACAAAGGCGCCGCGCAGCGCCCGCGCGGCACGGCGGGTCGGCACATAGATGGTGACGTCGGCCAGCGCCAGCGGATCGCCGTCGAAGCGGAAGCCGGGAACCAGCCGGCCGGCCAGCAGGGCCTCCGCCAGCGTCGGCAGAAACGGCGCTCCTGATGGTATCGAGAAGACGCGGCGCAAGCCGCTCATTGCGACCCAGATCGCTGTGCGCCCGCTTGGGCGCACAAAAGACGATCTGTTTCTTTGAGTCTACGCATCGTGCTTTCCGAAAATCGACCCCGATTTTCGGGCCGATGCGGTGAGGACGCCGGCGACGGCCGCTTCCGCCAGCGGAATGGCATCGGGCGTGCCGACGGTGATCCACTGCCCTCGCATCTGCATGCCGAACAGGCGGCCAGCGGCGATGGCCGTATCGAAATAGGCGTTGAGCGAGTGCGGCTTTGCCGGTGCGTCCTTGAAGATGCGCGGATGCATGATCGCCGCCCCGGCATAGATCACCCCGGCCGGGTCGCCCTTCGAGCGCCGCAACGCGCCGTCCGGCGCCATCAGGAAATCCGTGCCGACGCAGTGTCCGGTCGCTGAGTCGAGATCGGTAAGCATCAGCAGAATATCCATTCTCGAGCCGTCCCATGCAAGGGAAAGGCGCTCGAGGCTGGGCTGGCCGCTGTCGATCCAGAACGTGTCGGCGTTGATGATGTAGAAGGCATCCTTGCCCAGATCCGGCAGCGCCTTGACGATGCCGCCGGCCGAGTCGAGCAGGGCAGCGCTCTCGTCGGAAATGACGATTTTCGGTGCCCGCCTGTCGGCGACATGGGCGACGATCTGCTCGGGAAGATAATGGACGTTGACGATAGCCGTCTCGACGCCGGCCATGGCGAGGCTGTCCAGCCCCCAGTCGAGCAGCGTCTTGCCGGCGATTTTCACCAGCGGCTTCGGCATCGTGTCGGTGATCGGCCGCATGCGCTTGCCAAGCCCCGCGGCAAGCACCATCGCAGTCTTGGGGTTAGCGGTCACAGCGGTCGTTCTTCCAGCAGGCCATGGGCGACATAGAAGGCGTGTAACCCGGCAAGCGCAGGATGCGCCAGTGCCCGCCGCAGATAGTCGCGAATGCGCGGCAGGTGCTTGAGGTAGAATGGCTTGCCGTCGCGCTTCTCGAGCCGCACGAAAATGCCGAGGATCTTGGAATTGCGCTGCGCCGCCATGATGGCATAGGCCTCCCTGAAGGCCTCCTCGTCGAAGGCGCCGGCGGCGTGGCGCGCCGCGATATAGGCGTGGAGCGTCCGCTTCTCGATCTCGGGCGATATCGTGACGCGCGCATCCATCGCCAGCGAGGCGACGTCGTAGGCGGCGGGGCCGATCAGCGCGTCCTGGATGTCGACGATGCCGAGGCGGTCGTGCCCGGACCGCTCGCCGCGCCAGATGATGTTGGGCGAATGGAAGTCGCGCAGCATCAGCGTGTATTCGCTGGCCGCGAGCCGGTCGAGAACCGCGTTCCATTCCCTGGCGTAGCCGGCCCGCAAGGCATCGCTGGCCGGCCCGCTGGTAATCATCGGCACATACCAGTCGACCAGCAGCTCGGCCTCGATCATCATGGCGTCGCGGTCGAAAGGCGGCACGTCGTGGAAGATCCCGGGCGCTGCCTGCATCCGCTCGGGCCAGGCCTTGCCGTGCATCATCGCCAGCAGTTCGGCCGCCGCCGCGTAGCGCTCGGCCACCGGCTCGCCGTCGCTGCCCAGAAACCCTTCCGAGCCGAGATGCTCGAGCAGCAAAAAACCCTGGTCGAGATCCTCGGCGTGGATTTCCGGCACGCAGACGCCGGCGGCCAGCAACGCCTTGTCGATGGCGACGAAGGCCGCAACGGATTGCGCGGAATGGGCGATCACGGCATAGGGCTTGCCGTCACGCACCGGCGGGCCTAGCACCAGCCGCGGCGAATTCATCAGCACGCGCGGCGCAAGGCCGTTGTGCGAAACAATCTCATAGGAGCGGGCCGAAGCGTCGCCGACGAAATGGCGGCGGCTCGCCTCACCCCATCCGGCCGAGTCGAGAAAATCGCGCATCGCCAGCGACCGCGCCGCGCGATCGAAGGCAGCACCTTGCCCCGACAGGCTTGCCCGACGGCCCTCGTCCTGATGAACGAGGTCGATCCAGAGCGTGCCTGCCGGCATCCGGGTTTCGGCCCGCTCCGGCCACTCAACCAGTGCTGCCCCTTGCGCCAGCGCGTCGTCGAAGCCGAGTTCGTCGAGCTCGGACGCCGAAGACAGACGGTAGAGATCGAAATGATGCACGGGCACGCGCGTGTCGTAGCTTTGCACCAGCGTAAAGGTTGGGCTCGGCACGTCGAGGGCCGTATCGTCGGCCAGTGCCCTGATCAGCGCCCGCGCTAGTGTCGACTTGCCGGCGCCGAGGTCGCCCTTCAGCGCCAGCACATCGCCGGGGCGCAGTGCCATGGCGAGATCCTCGCCGAGCCTTGCGGTCGCGGCCTCGTCGGCGAGAAAGCGCTCCAGCCCTGCCATGAAGCGCGCTACTCGGCCGCGGCGCGAATGCCCGAAGGCGCGTCGGGGAAGGTGCAGATGACGGTGGTGCCGCTGTCCCTGCCGGTCTGGATGCGGACGCTGCCGCCATGCAATTCGACGAAGCTCTTGACGATCGACAGGCCAAGGCCAGCGCCGCGCCGGCGCCCGCCATTGGCTCTCGGCTCGAAGCGGCGGAACACCGAATCGAGCACGTCCGGCGGCATGCCGGGGCCGTCGTCATGGACGGAGAATTCCACCCCTTCGGCCAGCTGCCGGCAGGCCAGTGTCACCGTGCTTGCCTCCGGTGCGTAATTCGCGGCATTGCTCAGCAGATTGTAGAGGATCTGGCGGATGCGGGTCTCGTCGCCGTGGAAGCTTTTCGGCGCCGCCGCCGCATCGACCTTGAGCTTGATCGAATGCTCCTCCAGCCGCTCGGCGACCAGCTCGGACGCTGCCGCGATGGTCCGCTCGACGCTGACTTCGGAAATGTCGAGCTGCATGATGCCGGCATCGACCGTCGCCAGATCGAGTATGTCGTTGACGATGGTGAGCAGCACCGAGGAGGACGAGCCGACATGCTCGACATACTCGCGCTGCTTCGGCGTCAGCGGCCCGGTCGCCGGTAGCGACAGAAGCTCGGTGAAGCCGATGATGTTGGTCAGCGGCGAGCGCAGCTCGTAGGAAACGTGCTGCACGAAATCGTTCTTCAGCTGGTCGGATTTCTCCAGCGCCTCGTTCTTGTCCTTCAGCGCCCGCTCGACATTGACGCTGTCGGTGACGTCGACGAAGGTCATCATCACCTGGCCGTTGGGCAAATGGATGACGGCATAGCGCAGCACAGTGCCGTTGGTGAGTTCGGTCTGGCCATGGCGGTCGCGGCGCTCGTCGTCGAAGCCGGTGATGGCGGCGACGAACCCGCCCCACGGGCTGTCCGCGGCGCGCTGGTCGCAGAGGTCGCGGATCGCCTGGACATGGACGTTGGGCTTGACCACGTCCTGGCTCAGCCCCCACAGCGCGACGAAGGCCGGGTTGGAGAGGCGAAGCCGCCCGTCGGGTCCGAACACGGCAACACCTTCGGCAAGGTTGTCCAGCGTCTCGCCCTGGACCCGCACCGCCGTCTGGTAGCGGCTTTCGAGGTCCATCTTCTCGGTCAGGTTCTCGAATACCCAGGTCACGCCGCCCTTGGGCTGCGGGTTGGCGACCACGCGGATCGTCTTGCCGTCAGGCAGATGCCACCAGTGCTCCTGCGATTCGACAGCGCGGTAGGCGCTGAGCAGGCCCTCCTTCCAGCGCCGCCACTCGGGCTGCTCGGCGATCTTGCCTTCGCTGCGCAGCCGGTCGAGCAACAGGGCATTGTCCGGGGCGCTGTGCAGGAAGCCGCTGTCGAGATTCCACAGCTTCTGGAAGGCCTGGTTGAAGAAGCGCAGCTTCTCGTCGGTGTCGAAGATCGCAACCGCCGTATTGAGCTGGTCGAGCGTGTCGGCGTGGCTTCGGACCGTACGCTCATATTCGCCGCGGATGGTTTCGGTGGCGCTGGTGTCGTAGGCAAGACCCGCCGAGCCGTCGGTGCCGGCGAAGTCGGTGACCGCGAACACGCGACGGTCGCCCTCGATCACCGTCGACAGCGTCTGTTCGAAGACCGGGCGCGATTTGTGCTGTTCGGTAATCGTGTCGCGCGCCTGGCCGCCGAGGAATTCCTTGGCCTCGCGAACCGCGGTTTCGGCGTTCTGCGCCTCGACCGCTTCGGCATAGGCACGGTTGACCCATTTCAGCCGCCCGTCGGCCGCGCGCAGCCATGTCGGCATCCTCAGCGCGTCGAGCAGGCCGAGCATGGTGTCGTAGTCGGCGCCGAGCCGCTGGTTCTCGATCTTGAGCCTTGCCTGGCTGCGCAGCGTATCCGACAGCGAGACGAAACGCACCAGCACATGCGCCGCACTCTTGCGGCCATAGACTTCGAGCGGCACGCCGGCCTGCGATTCGATGACGAGATCGAAGGCCTTTGCCTTTTCGCGCAAGGCGGTGATCGCGTGTTCGAGCGCCGCCGCCGAACGCGGCATCAGCCAGCGACCGAAGGCGAGGAAGGCTGCCCGGTCCTCGGGCGCGCCGCTCTCCACCGGCAGGGTTCCGAGGAGCTCGGGTTTCTTGTTCTCCGAGGTCCAGACGACCACGCGCTGGTCGCGCAGGTTGAGCAGCGCCTCGGAGCGCTGCAGCGCCGCGTTGACGTCTGCTATGCGGGCCCTGAGTTCGGCATTCTGCGCCGAAGTGCGCGCCCTTTCGCGGATCAGGAAGATCGCCGAGACGAGTGCCGCGCCCATGACGCCGGCGAACATGGCCATTTGCATGACCTCGACCGCGCTGACCCCCAGTCCGGCCTTTTGAGCGACGTCGGGTTCGGCATGCGCGGCAAACACAAGCAGCGGACCGGAAAGCACCGAGGTGGCAAGAAATGTCCCGATGCGGGCTCCGGCACGCAATGAAAGACGCCCGCCCGCGACGGCGGGACCGGTCCTTGTCGAATCATTTTGGCCGCCGGAAACGGCCTGTCCCGCCTGACGCGGGTTTTCCCCCGGCATGTCTTGGTCCTCTTCGCCGCCTGAATGCAAGACCGCCCTGATACGCGCGCCGTCCCCTCGTCCCCGGACCGCGAATCACAACATAGCGCTTGCTGGAATCGGCGTGAAGAATCAATCGACGCAAAAATAAAGCCGGACGAAATGTCAATCGCCCGGCTTCAATATGTGGTAGGAATTTTCGCTTTGGTTAATAGCGGTAGTGTTCCGGCTTGAACGGTCCCTGCGGCGTCACGCCGATATAGGCGGCCTGTTCGCCGGACAGTTCGGTTAGCCGGGCACCGAGCTTGCCGAGATGCAGGCGCGCGACCTTTTCGTCGAGATGCTTCGGCAGCACGTAGACCTGGTTCTGGTACTGGCCAGGCTTGCTGTAGAGTTCGATCTGCGCCAGCACCTGGTTGGTGAACGAGGCCGACATGACGAAGCTCGGATGGCCGGTGGCGTTGCCGAGGTTGAGCAGCCGGCCTTCCGACAAAAGGATCATCCGCTTGCCGTCCGGGAAGGTGATCATGTCGACCTGAGGCTTGACGTTGGTCCATTTCAGGTTGCGCAGCGACGCCACCTGGATCTCGTTGTCGAAGTGGCCGATATTGCCGACGATCACCATGTCCTTCATCGAACGCATGTGGTCGAGGGTGACGACGTCCTTGTTGCCGGTGGTGGTGATGATGATGTCGGCGGTGGGAGCGGCGTCCTCGAGCGTGACGACCTCGAAACCGTCCATCGCCGCCTGCAGCGCGCAGATCGGGTCGACCTCGGTGACCTTGACGCGGGCGCCGGCGCCCTTCAGCGAAGCCGACGAGCCCTTGCCGACGTCGCCATAGCCGCACACCACCGCGACCTTGCCGGCCATCATGGTGTCGGTGCCGCGGCGGATGCCGTCGACCAGCGATTCCTTGCAGCCATATTTGTTGTCGAATTTCGACTTGGTCACCGAATCGTTGACGTTGATCGCCGGGAACGGCAGCAGGCCCTTCTTCTGCAGCTGGTAGAGCCGGTTGACGCCGGTCGTCGTCTCTTCGGTGACGCCCCGGATCGCTTCCTTCTGCTTGGTGAAGAAGCCGGGCGAAGCCTTCAGCCGCTTCTTGATCTGGGCGAACAGGATCTCTTCCTCTTCGCTGCCCGGGTTGGACAGCACGTCCTCACCGGCTTCGGCGCGGGCGCCGATCAGGATGTACATGGTGGCATCGCCGCCATCGTCGAGGATCATGTTGGAGGTGCCGCCATCGGTCCACTGGAAGATCCGGTCGGTGTAGTCCCAGTAATCTTCGAGCGTCTCGCCCTTGATGGCGAACACCGGGATGCCGGCTTCGGCGATCGCCGCCGCTGCATGGTCCTGGGTCGAGAAGATGTTGCACGAGGCCCAGCGGATGTCGGCGCCCAGCACCTTCAGCGTTTCGATCAGCACCGCCGTCTGGATCGTCATGTGCAGCGAGCCGGTGATGCGCGCGCCCTTGAGCGGCTTCTTGTCACCGAATTCCTCGCGACAGGCCATCAGGCCCGGCATTTCCGTTTCGGCGATCTCGATTTCCTTGCGGCCCCAGCCGGCAAGCGAGATGTCGGCGACCACATAGTCCTTGCTACCCGTCATGGCAGTGCTCCGGTGTGAATTGTTAGTGGCACGCGCCCGCGCCGGAAAGGCGCGTGGAGGAGCGCGAATTGCCGGTCTGACTAGCAGATCGGCCTTCAAACGACAATGGGATATAAAGAAATCTTTATTCGTGCATGTCTTCGCACGACGCGACCGGCTTGTCCGCCGTCAGGGTTCTACCGGAAAAGTCGCCGTCAGCTTTCCTCGCCGAAGCGCGAGGCGACCAGCTGCTCCAGCGCGTCCATCGCCTGCAAGGCTTGCGGCCCGCTGGCGGTGACGCGGATCGAATAGCCGGGGCTCGCCGCCAGCATCATCAGCCCCATGATCGACGTGCCGCCGACCTTGACGCCGTCCTTCTCGACATCGACCGTGGCGTCGAAACCGCTGGCGACCTGGACGAACTTCGCCGAGGCGCGCGCGTGCAGGCCACGCTGGTTGACGATCGGAAATTCGCGCACGACCTGGTCTTTCTCCGGCGACAGCGCGTTCATTTGCTGCTCAGGAGCTGGCTGGCCACGTTGATGTATTTGCGTCCCGCCGCCTGCGCCTCGTCGAGCGCGGCGGCCATGTTGTCGCCCTTGCGGATCGAGGAAAGCTTGATCAGCATCGGCAGGTTCATGCCGGCGATCACCTCGGTGCGGCCCGATTCCATCACCGAAATGGCAAGGTTGGAAGGCGTGCCGCCGAACATGTCGGTCAAAACGATGACGCCGGCCCCGGTGTCGACGCGCGCCACGGCGTCGACGATGTCGCTGCGGCGCTGCTCCATATCGTCATCGGCACCGATCGCCACGGTTTCGAAATTGTCTTGTGGCCCGACGACATGTTCCACGGCATGTCGGAACTCGGTGGCCAGTTGACCGTGCGTTACAAGCACGAGTCCGATCATTCGTTGGTGGCTCCCGTCATCGCCGCTTCACAGGCGCATTTTATGCTCGCCAGCCATTCCAGGCGGCGGGAGCGCTATCTTGTCGACGCGAGGCGCGTTGACAAGCCCAAAATTGCGCCGGCCCGGGCCATTTTGACGCATTGCAACAAAAAATCCGGACCGGATCATAAAAAAGGCGCGATGGACAACCGCGCCATCACCGCCGGCAAGGCGGTCGCGGCGTTGCGCTCGGCAAGGTCGATACGCGGCACCGGGCAGCCGGCGACTGGCTCGCTGATTTCCTCCTGGAAACGGGCCATCTCTGCCTTCGGCACCAGCCGCACATGCAGGTCGATCACGCCGCCCGGCTCGAACGGCAGCGGCCGCGGAATGAACCCAGGCACCTCGGCGAGACCGGCGATGGGCGCCGGCACGCGGCAGACCAGCCGCCCCGCATGGCTTGAGGCAAGCAGCCTGTCGTCGCCGATCATGCGTGAAAACAGCCCGCGTGCGCGGCAATGGTCGAGCAGTATCAGTGCCAGCGTCGTCTTGCCGGCGCCCGACGGCCCGGTGATGAGGACGCCGCGCTCGCCGATCAGGATGGCGGTTCCGTGGATGTTTTCAGGCTTCGCGGCGGCATCGGGCATGAGCGTGTTCGAACCGGTCAGCCTTCGGCCGGCAAGGTGACGACGAAGCGCGCGCCCTTGATCTCGCCGGGCTTGGTGCCCGGGATGTTCTCGGCCGTCAGCGTGCCGCCATGCGCCTCGACGATCTGCCGGCTGATCGACAGGCCAAGGCCCGAATTCTGGCCGAAGGCTTCGCCGGCCGGCCGGTCGGTGTAGAAGCGCTCGAAGATGCGGTCGATGTTGTCGGCCCGGATGCCGGGGCCGTTGTCGTCGACGGTGACGATGTTGACCTTGCCGGCGCGCGCCAACGAAATGGCGATGTGGCCATGGTCTTCCGGCACGAAGGAGCGGGCATTCTCGATCAGATTGGTGATGACCTGGCCGATCCTGAGGTCGTGGCCGGTGACGAAATAGCCTTTGACGCCCTGCGGCAGCTTGGCGACCTTGAACTCGATCTCGACCGCCTTCTTGTTGCGCGTCGCCTCGCGCGACACGGCGACGAGATCGGTGATGAACTTCTTCAGATCGACCGTTCCGGCGTCTTCCCGCGCGAGCTCGGCGTCCAGCCGGGAGGCGTCGGAAATGTCGGTGATCAGCCGGTCAAGCCGGCGGACATCGTGCTGGATGATCTCCATCAGACGCGCTCGTGAATTGTCATTCTTCGCCAAAGGCAGAGTCTCCACGGCGCTGCGCAGCGACGTCAGCGGGTTCTTCAATTCATGCGAGACGTCGGCCGCGAAACTCTCGATCGCCTCGATGCGAGCATAGAGCGCATTGGTCATGTCGCGTACGGCGATCGACAGATTGCCGATCTCGTCCTGGCGGTCGGAAAAGTCGGGGATTTCCTCGCGGTTCTTGACGCCGCGCCGCACCCGCACGGCAGCGGCCGACAGCCGCCTGAGCGGATTGGCGATGGTCGAGGCAAGCAGCATCGACAGGATGGCGGTGACGAGTGCGGCGATGCCGAAGACGCGCAGGATCGCCTTGCGCTCGGCGGCGACGATCTTGTCGATGTCGCCGCCCTCGGTCGACAGCATCAGCACGCCAAGCACGGCGCGGAAGCGCTGGATCGGCACGGCGACCGAAACGATCTGCTCGCCCTGCTCGCTGATCCGCACGATTGTCGACGGGCTGCCGGTCAGCGCCTTGACCACTTCGGGGAAAGCCGCGCCATTGCCGCCCGGCTGTTCGTGGTAGACCGGCAGGTCGGTGTTGCGGAAGAAGTCGAAGACGAATTTCTGTACCCGCTCAAGCAGGTCCGGTTCCTCTTCGTCGACCGGCGGCAGGTCGTAGCGCAGGATCTGGCCGCGCGAATAGAGATGGCGCGAATCGAGCAGCAGGTTGGCGTCGCGGTCGTAGATGCGGGCGCGCGTGCGCGTCGGCGAGATCAGCCGTCTCAGCACCGGCGCGACGCGCTCCGGATTGATCGGGAAATCCAGATTGTCGAGCTGGTCGGAGCCGGGTCCGAGGCTTTCGCCGGCCTGCAGCTCCAGCAGCTTTTCCGGATCGATGCTGATCGAATCGGTTTCGACCGTCGCCGACGCCGCGATCGCGCCGGCGATAATCTCGCCCTGCGTCATCAGGCTTTCGACACGGGCATCGATCAGCCCGTCGCGGAAGGTGTTGAGGTAGAGAATGCCGGTGACCAGCACGGCCAGCCCGGCAAGGTTGAGGAACAGGATGCGCCGGGTCAGGCTGGAAAAGATGTGATGGCCGAGGAAACGGCGCATCGGCACGGTGATCTTCGACAGGAATGCGGGCAGAATCCGCGACGGGCGCCTGGCAGCGCCCGCCCTTCTGCTCCGCTCTACGTCCACTGCCATCGAATAGCAGCTCCCGCTGAAATTAAGCCTCGCGGAACCGGTATCCGACTCCGTAAAGGGTTTCGATCATCTCGAAGTCATCGTCGACGGCCTTGAACTTCTTGCGCAGCCGCTTGATGTGGCTGTCGATGGTACGGTCGTCGACATAGACCTGCTCATCATAGGCCGAATCCATCAGCGCATCACGGCTTTTTACCACGCCGGGACGCTGCGCCAGCGAATGCAGGATCAAGAATTCCGTCACCGTAAGCGTCACCGGCTCGCCCTTCCAGGTGCAGGTGTGGCGCTCCTGGTCCATGACCAGCTGGCCGCGTTCCAGCGAGCGGGCCTGCTGGCTCGGCGCCTTGGCCGCCGCCTCGCGGGCGCTGGTGCGGCGAAGCACCGCGCGCACCCGCTCGACCAGAAGACGCTGCGAGAACGGTTTGCGGATAAAGTCGTCGGCACCCATCTTGAGGCCGAACAGCTCGTCGATCTCGTCGTCCTTCGAGGTCAGGAAGATCACCGGCAGGTCGGATTTCTGGCGCATCCGGCGCAGCAGCTCCATGCCGTCCATGCGCGGCATCTTGATGTCGAGGATGGCGAGATTCGGCGGCCGCGCCGCCAGGCCTTCCAGCGCTGACGCCCCATCCGTATAGGTCTCGACGCGGTAGCCCTCCGATTCGAGGGCAATCGACACCGAAGTCAGAATGTTGCGGTCGTCATCGACAAGCGCGATTGTTGCCATTTCAAGCGGCTCCCTCATGAGCTGTCCCTTCGTTCATAGAGAAGGGGCTTTTGCAGGACAAATTAGGTACAAAATGTGGCATAGGCTCCGCCCGCTGTCACGGACGGCCACTATCGCACCCCTACGCGGATTGGACGATCGACGACTGCCAATCCTTTGGGCAACCATCGGACTTTTTTGCACATATAAACGATTTAAACAACTTTCAAAATTTTTAAATCGATTAAAGATTTGATATCATTCGTGTTTTCTGGTTCTGACCGTCTCAGCCTCCTTCGCGGGGCACCGGTAATTCACCGGCCAGGACGCGGCAAATCACAGAAGGGACACTTGATGTCGGAAGCCGGCAAACGCAATCCCGCATGCAAGATCGATCTCGAGACCACCGGTATGGTGCGCTATAATTTTGGCGCCGCGGCACTCTATGAGGAGGCGATCGGCCGCGGCGAGGCCCGGCTCACCGCCCATGGCGCGCTCGTCGCCGAGACCGGCCAGCACACCGGCCGTTCGCCCAAGGACAAATTCGTCGTCCGCGACGCGACGACCGCGCCTCATGTCTGGTGGGACAACAACAAGGCGATTTCGCCGGCTGAGTTCGACACGCTGCTTGCCGATTTCCGCACCCATGCGGCAGACAAGGACCTCTATGTCCAGGATCTGGTCGGCGGCGCCGATGCGGAATTGAAGCTGCCGACCAGGGTCATCACCGAATTCGCCTGGCATTCGCTGTTCATCCGCAATCTGCTGATCCGCCCTGAAGCCGCGGAACTCGAGCATTTCGTACCCGAAATGACGATCATCGACCTGCCGTCCTTCCGCGCCGATCCGGCCCGCCACGGAACCCGCACCGAGACGGTGATCGCGGTCGATCTCACGCGCAAGATCGTGCTGATCGGCGGCACCTCCTATGCCGGCGAGATGAAGAAGTCGGTCTTCACCATGCTCAACTACCTGCTGCCGGCGAAAGGCGTGATGCCGATGCATTGCTCGGCCAATGAAGGGCCTGCCGGCGACGCGGCGGTGTTCTTCGGCCTGTCGGGCACCGGCAAGACGACGCTGTCGGCCGATCCCTCGCGCACGCTGATCGGCGACGACGAGCATGGCTGGGGTCCGCACGGCATCTTCAATTTCGAGGGCGGCTGCTACGCCAAGACGATCAGGCTTTCGGCCGAGGCCGAGCCGGAGATCTTCGCCACCACGCGGCGCTTCGGCACCGTGCTGGAGAATGTCGTGCTGGGTGCGGACCGCGTGCCGGATTTCGACGACGGCAGCCTCACCGAAAACACGCGCTGCGCCTATCCGCTCGACTTCATCCCCAACGCCAGCAAGACGGGCCGCGCCAGCCATCCCAGGAACATCATCATGCTGACCGCCGACGCCTTCGGCGTGATGCCGCCGATCGCCAGGCTGACGCCGGCGCAGGCGATGTACCATTTCCTCTCCGGCTACACGGCCAAGGTGGCCGGCACCGAAAAGGGCGTCATCGAACCGGAAGCGACGTTCTCGACCTGCTTCGGCGCGCCGTTCATGCCGCGCCATCCGTCGGAATACGGCAATCTGCTGCGCGAACTGATCGCCGGCCACGACGCCGATTGCTGGCTCGTCAACACCGGCTGGACCGGCGGCGCCCATGGCACCGGCCGCCGCATGCCGATCAAGGTGACGCGGGCGCTGCTTGCCGCCGCACTCGACGGCTCGCTGAAATCAGCCGATTTCCGCACCGATGCCAATTTCGGTTTCGCGGTGCCGGTGGCGGTTGCCGGCATCGACAGCGCCATTCTCGATCCCCGTTCGACCTGGGCCGACAAGCCGGCCTATGACCGGCAGGCGGCAAGGCTGGTCGGCATGTTTGCAACCAATTTCGAGAAGTTCGAGCCCCATGTCGACGCAACGATCATGGGCGCCGCGCCGCGCCTGCAGGAAGCCGCTGAATAGCCCTTTCGGCATCCGCTTGCGTATCGAGACCCGGCTTCGGTCGGGTCTTTTCTTTTTTGTCCCGCCGCGTCATGACTGCGGCATGAATGCCGACGAGAAAATCATCATTGCCGACGAGGCGACAATCCACCCCGGCGACCTGCACGAGGATTTCATCCGCTCGTCCGGCCCGGGCGGCCAGAACGTCAACAAGGTGGCGACCGCGGTGCAACTGCGCTTCGACGCCGCCAACGCGCAGGGCCTGTCGGAACGCGTGCGCGAAAGAACCATAAAACTCGCCGGCCAGCGCGCCACCAAGGACGGTGTCGTCGTCATCGAGGCCGGGCGCTTCCGCACGCAGGAGCAGAACCGGGCGGACGCACGCGCCAGGCTGACCGCGCTGGTCGCCAAGGCGGCCGAGCCGCCACCGCCGCCGCGCAAGAAGACCAGGCCGTCGAAGGGCGCGGTCGAGCGTAGGCTGAAAACCAAGGCTGGGCGCTCCACGGTGAAGAAGCTGCGCGGCCGCGTCGGTGACGACTGAGGTTGCTTTGCCCGGCGAAAGCGGCTTTCGGGTCGCCGTTTTCTTCTGAGAATGGCATTCTCCTCCGGACAAACCGGATGAGGCGGAAACTCTGATGCTCGTTCTGCCCAAAGGCGTGCGCCATATGCCCGGCTACCTGCCGCGTGCGGCGCAGGATGCGCTGGTCGAAGAGATCAGGAAGGTGGTGCAGGCGGCGCCCTTGTTCGTGCCGGCCATGCCGCGCACCGGCAAGGAGATGAGCGTGCGCATGACCAATTGCGGTCCGCTCGGCTGGGTCACCGACAAAGGGCAAGGCTATCGCTATCAAGGGGCGCATCCGGCGACCGGATTGCCATGGCCGCCGATCCCGGACGCGTTGCTGCAATTGTGGCAAGAGGTGGCAGCTTATCCGCATCCGCCGCAGGCCTGTCTCGTCAACTTCTATTCGAGCGAGGCCAAGATGGGTTTGCACCAGGACCGCGACGAGGCGGATTTCTCCGCCCCCGTCGTCTCCGTGTCATTGGGCGACGACTGCCTGTTCCGCGTCGGCCAGACGACGCGCGACGGGGCGACCCGATCGTTCAGGCTGAGGAGCGGCGATGTCGTCGTGCTCGGCGGCGAGGGCCGCCTTTGCTTCCACGGCGTCGACCGGATCTATCCGTCGACCTCGGCGCTGCTCAAGAATGGCGGGCGGATCAATCTGACGCTGCGGCGGGTGACCCTGCCGGCGTGATCGCCCGGCGTTGCCCGGCAAGTGCAAGGCGAAGCCTTTCGGCGCCTGCGCTGACAAAAGACTCGGCCGCGCTCGGGCGGTAGAACAACGAGGTCGCGATACTGATCGTGAGCGCGGCGATGCCGAGGCCGGCAATCACGTCGACCATATAGTGGTTTGCATGGCTGACCGCCGAGGTCGCCATCAGGATATTCAGCACCAGGAGCGGGTAACGCAGGACACGGCTGTCCCAGGCTGCCCAGGCGCAGAGACCGGCCAAGCCGGCGTGGACAGAAGGAAAGGTAACGATACCCGCGGCCTGGCTGAGCTTTAACACGAACTCGTGTTGGTCGCGGACCGCATGGAACTGGTCGAGGAAGAAGAAGCCGAATTTGGCGTTGATGTTTGTGAGATCGCCGATTCCGACGCCATAAGCCGCATAGGTGCCAAGCGCCGGGTACCAGGGCTCCGAGAATGCTCGAGAGCAGGCACAACAGTGCGTAGCAGAACAACAGGGCACAGGCGCGCACACCCCTGCCGGAGATTGCCAGCCACATTGGAACCAGAAAAAACTGAATGGTGAAAGATCCGTAGGCAAGCCCAAGCAAGCGGGCAAGGCGCGGGCGGTGGTCGACGTAGCTGATGAAACTCCACCAGTCGAAGTGCATGGCTCTGTCCATCGCAATCAGTTTCGCGTCGGCCAGCGGCAAGGCAAGGCTCATTCCTGCGTAGGTCCATACCAGCGATGGAATGGTTATGAGATAGGCCGCGACCAGCGTGTCAAGAGTTGCGTAAAGCGGACGCATCCGGCGCCAATAGGCATAGAGCATGGCCGTAACCGGTATGGCCGCTACCACATAGGCACGAGCTGCCTCCTCATAGTCGAGACTGACCTTGGTGGCGAGAAAGCAAAGCACCATAGCGACGTAGGAAAGTCCCACTGTCCAAATCAGGATCTGCCTGGCTTCGCCATAGAGTACCGGTCGCATCATTTCATTAGCGTTTTCTGTATTAGAGGCATCTGTACTATGCAGTACTGGCATAGATAAGTATTTTGTTTTGTAGTGACTCTATTAAAAATAAATGAAAAGCAACGTCTACGAGGAGAGATTCCATATTTGTGCGTGTTCACTTACATATTGCTCATCGAACAAGTCCTTTGTGGCGAGATTTACCCGAAGCAAAAGCAACATTCGGGATGGCTTCATGTTGCGAGTGGCCCATCGCAGGTAGCCGGGGATTTTTGGCGACAGTCGAGATCAGGCGGCCGCATGAATCAGACAGTGCGGCGAGCGATGAAGCGGGCTGAGCTTGCTCAGGTGGCGGGAAGCGGGTTGCACCTATGGTTCCTGCGCGGCATTGCGCGCGCAGAACCGTCCTCGACCGGCCAAACCGTATCGCTAATCATGCCCAGAAGCAGGCGCAGGAAGTGTCGCCGCCGTCGTCACAGCGTTGCAACGCATAAGCGGCATCGGCACAGAACCAGTGCCCGGCCCGGCCATCGCGCGGGCGCGGACACTGCGCTTACCTTGAAGCGTGTTCGGTACCGGCCTGGAGGGTGGAAACCCTATTGCTGCGCACATAGACGGTGACCGTCGGCTCGCGATGCAGGATCTCGTATTGCTGCAGCACAAGCGCGATCCGCGGATCGCGCAGCATGAGAGCGTCCCAGAGCGGCCCGGTCCCGGCGCTGTAAAGCACGATGTCCGGTTTCTTGACGGCGATCTCCGAGGCCAATTGCCCGATGACATCGTCGCGGATGGCTTCCAGCCGGTGCCGCTGCCCGGGATCTTCGGTGCTGACGGCGAGCAGGTTGGCGTTGTAGACGGCCCAGGCCGCGGGATAGCGCGAGACGAAGTCGCCATTGACCAGCCTGGCGAGGGGGTGAGCCACCTGCAGCCGGGCCGCGAGCGACGTGATCGTCGGCTTTGGGCCGGTACGCTGGATCGAGGCGACGGTCCGCTCGAGTGCCCCGTTGTCGGCGGTTAGGAAAAGCCGTTGGATGCCGGCTGAAGTCTGCAATATGAGAAAGCCGCCGAGGGCGGCGGCAAGTCTGCTGACCGGCTTCACGCGGCCATTGTCGCCCGTGCGCAGCAATTGCACGCCAAAGGCAAGGATGCCGAGAACCATCATCGGCAGGGCATGGTTGGGCCAGCCCTTGCCCATGATCAGGAAGGCTGGAACGAAGCCGAGCGCGGCCAGCAGCAGGATTTTGGCGTCCCAATGCATCTGCCTGAAACCGCCGGCCAGCAGCACCGTCGCCGCCGCGAAAAAGAGCAGCAATCGTGGCCAGGTCGAAAGCAGGGTCAGGAAGGGCGCGCGCGCCGGCAGATAGACGTCTCGTAGAAACGGCAGGATCTCGGTCAGGAATGTCGTCTGGAAAATCACGACATAGGCGATGTAGAGCGCAACGATCGCGGCGCCGATGATGCTTTCGATGACGAACAGCGGTTTCAGGGATCGGCGCTGGAAAGCCAGGCACATGGCGGGCAAGGCAAGGGCCAGTGCGAAATGCGGCGGTTTGACCATCACCACGATGGCCGCGCACACGCCTGCGACTACCTGTTCCCAACCGGTGCCGGCGGCAAATCCCGGCGCCCGCTGGCGAGCGCATTGAAGCGCGATCCAGGGCAGGATCGCGATCGTCGCAAAATGCTCGCGCTGGCCGAATTCGTCCGGGCGGAAGCAAAGCAGGACAAAGAGTACGGCCGGCAGCGCCCAGAGCGCGCCGGGCCGGCGATAGGCCGCATCGGCGCGCGCCAGGATGCGGGCGGAGATGGCAAGGCTGGCCAGTCCGGCGCCGATCACGCCGAGGGCCAGCCACAGTTCGGCGCGGCCACCGACCAGCCGTTCCAGGAGCATGGATGGCATGTAGAGCCAGATCGAGAACGGCGGATTGACCTCCATGAGGTCGACATTCAGCCGCTCGCCGTTCAGCAGCCGGTCGCAGACGACCAGCAGCCACGACACATCGACATTGGTCGGCACCACCACGAGCGCCAGCCATGCCGCGTAGGCGGCCACCGCCAGTGTCAGAGAGAGCGGCACCACCGTCAGCCAGAGGGGCCGCGTTGCCAGCGCCGTGTGCGCCATGGGCTTGTCGAACGGTTCAGCCCTGGACATGGCGGACCGTCCGGCGGTCGAGCGTGATGGAATTCACCAAAACCGCGGCGATGCCGGTCATAGCGACCGCCACGGCCGCGGGCAGGCCGAGCTTCTCGATGAGAAGGATCGGCAAGGTGATCGCCGGGCTCACCATGCTGTCTTGCGCCGAAGTCCCTCGGCCTCCTGAGGCGCCGCGGAGCGAACATAGACAGTGATCGCCGGCTCGGTGTGCAGCACATGATAGTCGCTCAAGACTGCGGCGATCCTCTTGTCGTTTGGCATGAGCGCATTCCAGGCGGGATCGGCTTCGGGGCCCGACAGCACGATATCTGGCTTCCTTGCCGATATCTCGGCGGCGAATTCGCCGATTGTCCGATCGCGGATGGTCTCCAGCCTCTGTTTCTGTTCGGGATCATCGGCGGTGCGCACAAGTTTTTCTGCCTTGGAGACCACCCACGCACCCGGGTGGCGCGATATGAATGTGCCGTCGACCAACCGGGTCAGGGGGTGTGCCGCCTGCATCTGAGCGGCAATCGATATGATCGTGGGGTGCTCGATCGTGCCGCGGATTGCCGCGACCGATCGCTCGATCGGCCCGTTGTCCGCCGCCAACACGATATACTGCGCTCTGACCGTCGTTTGCAGCACGAGCGCGCAGCCGAAGATCAGCGCGGCCCTGCGCACGATCCCTGCCTTGTGAAAATCACCAAACCGCAGGAGCTGCAGGCCTGACGCAAGCACCGTGATCGCCACCATCGGCAGCGCATGGTTCGGCCAGCCCTTGCCCATCAGCAGGAATGCAACGACCAGGCCGAGCGCGCTCGCCAGCAGGATCCTGGTGTCCCAATGCACATGCCTTGCCCCGCCCATGGCGATGACGATGGCGGCGGACAGCAGCAGCACGACCTTTGGCCAGTTCGCCAGATTGTCGATGAACGGAGCGCGAATCGGCAGATAGACGTCCCCGAGAAGGGGCAGGATGTCGGTGAAGTAGGCGCGGTCAAAGATCGCAATGCAGGCGACATAGCCGACGGCTATCGCCGCGCCGATGAGGTTTTCCGTGACGAAGAGCGGTCTTGGGGAGCGCCGTTGAAATGCAAGACACAGCGATGGCAGCATCAGGGCGAGCGCGAAGTGAGGCGGCTTGACCATCACCACGACAGCCGCGCCCAGCCCGGCCAGGATGCGCTCGGCAAGCGATCCGGCGGCGAAATCCGGCGTCCGCTGGCGCGCGCACTGCAACGCCAGCCAGGGCAGGATGCCGATCAGCGCGAATTGCTCGCGTTGACCAAACTGGTCCGGCAGGAAACACAGGATCATGAATACTGCAGCCGGCAATACCCATAGGACGCCGGGCTGCCGGTAGATCGGGTCGACACGGACCAGAATTCGAGCGGAAACGAACAGGCTGGCCAAACCGAGACAGACGACCCCGAGGGTCAGCCAGAGTTCAGCACCTATGCCGGTCAGCTTTTCCAGGAGCATGAACGGCATATAGAGCCAGATCGAAAACGGTGGGTTGGTCTCCAATATGTCGGTGTTCAGCCGCTCTCCCGCGAGAAGCCGGTCGCAGACGACCAGCAGCCACGACACATCGACATTGGTCGGCACGACGGCGATCGCCAGCCATGCGGCGTAGGCGGCTGTCGCCAATGTCAGGAAAAGCGGCGCCACCGTCAGCCAGGCGGGTCGCGACGACAGCTCCAGGCCAGCCAGGGGCCTGTCGAAGGGTTCAGCGCTAGACATTGCGGAACACCCAGCGGCCGAGCACGATGTAATTCACCAGCGGCACGGCGATGCAGGTCAGAACGACCGGAACGGCCACGGGCATACCCAGTTTCTCGGTGAGAAGGACCGGCAGGGCGATGGCTGTCGCCAAGCCTGTTGCGTTGAGCAGGAGAAAACGCGGCAATTCGAAGGCGTGGGCGCCTGCCGACACGAAGGTAAAATATTTGTGCCCGGCATAGGAGAACAGCCCGGCGACCGCATAGGCAACCGCCGACGCCAGGGTCGCCGGCAATATGGCGGCCCCGGCGCCGCCTCGCGAAAGCAGCAAGGCGCAGGCGCCATAGATCAGCGTCGAGGCGCCGCCGATGACGGCGAAGCGCGAAATCCGGCCATAGCGGGGCATGTTCAGCATCTTGGGGGTCAGGCCGCCAGTCTGCCACCTTCGGGCGCCGCGTCGAAAGCCGCATCCTTGCCGAACACGGCCAGCAGCGACACGCCGAAAGGCAGTTCGGCATTAGGCACGATCCGGCTCTCCGCCGAAAACAGCGCTTTCATCGCGCTGTTGATCGGCTTCGGCGGCATTGCCTGTCCGGAGGCGGTGTTCGAGCGGCGCAGGCGATCGGCAAGGCGGGCAAGTGCCGCGACCGGAAACAGCGCCGCGTTGGTATAGCTCAGCTTCTCGATCCGGTATCCGGCCTGCTCGATGCGCGCCTTCAGCAGTTCGCGCGAATAGCGCCGCATATGGTGCAGCCCGACATCGTGCTTGCTCCACAGCCATTGGTGGGCGGGAACCGTTAGCACGACCTTGCCGCCTGGCTTCAGCATGCGGCGGATCGTTGCCAGCGAGGCCTCGTCTTCGGCAACGTGTTCCAGCACGTCGAACAGGCAGATGAGGTCGAAGCCCTTCGACGCGACGGGCATGCCGTCGGGGAGGTGCCCGGCAAGGAAGTCGTGGCCGGTCTTCTCGCGGGCGATCTGGCGGGCAAGATCGTTCATCTCCACCGCTGTGACAGCGCCGAACTGTTCCAGCATCTGGATATTGCCGCCCGTGCCGGCGCCGATCTCGAGGATATCGGCGTCGCCAGGCAGGCCGAGAACGCGGATGACCGCTTCGGCGATGGCGCGCCGCCCGCAGAACCACCAGTGCTCGTCCTCGGTGGCCGCCATCTGTCGGTAGGCGTCGAGCTCCATCAGTCCGTCCCCTCATATGTGCGGCGCACGATGTAGATCGGGCGCTGTTTGATCTCGGCATAGACGCGACCGAGGTACTGACCGATGATGCCGATGCCGAGCAACTGGATGCCGCCGAGGAAGAGGACGCTGACCAGCAGCGAGGCATAGCCGGGCACGTCGATGCCGAACACCAGTGTCTTGGCGATGATCAGCAGGCCGTAGAGGAACGACAAGGCCGAGATCGTCGCGCCGACATAGGTCCAGATCTCGAGCGGCGCGGTCGAGAAGCTGGTGATGCCTTCGAGCGCGAAGTTCCACAGCCGCCAGCCCGAGAACTTCGATTGGCCGGCGATGCGCTGGTCGCGTTTGTATTCGACGGTCGCGGTGCGGAAGCCGACCCAGGCGAACAGGCCCTTCATGAAGCGGCGCCGTTCGGGCAAGGAGCGCAGCGCTTCGATCACCTGCCGGTCGATCAGCCGGAAGTCGCCGACATCGTGCGGGATCTTCTGCTGCGCGATCCAGTTGTGGACGCGATAGAACATCGACGCGGAGCGCTGCTTGAGAAAGCTGTCGCTCGACCGGTTGGCGCGCTTGGCAAGCACGACCTCGAAACCCTCGCGCCATTTTTCGACGAGCAGCGGAATGACATGCGGCGGATCCTGCAGATCGACATCCATGGGGATCGCGGCATCGGCATCGCAGCAGTCGAGACCGGCGGTGAGCGCCGCTTCCTTGCCGAAATTGCGCGACAGGTCGATCACCTGGATACGCCGATCGGTTCGCTGTGCCTCGATCAGCCTCTCGAGCGTCGCATCGCTGCTGCCGTCATTGATGAAGATGAATTCGAAGGCGACGCCGGCGTCCTTCAGCGGGTCGATATTTTCACGCACGGCCGCCAGGAACGGAGCGATCGCTGCTTCCTCATTGTGCACCGGCACGATCAGCGCGACCGTGGCCGTCCCGCTCTTCGGGCTCGTTTCGCCGGCGGTGGCCGGTCGATCGATATGAAGGAATGGCGCGTTCATTGCCTGCCGAAGCCCGCGGATCAGGCCCCGACAATAGAAAAGCTCGGTTAAGATGACTTTAAGGAATGCCTCAAGATTTCACAGCTTCCTGAGAGCCACTTCCTCGACCAGGTGATTGGCGCCCTTGCGCAGGATGAGATCGGCCCGTGCGCGCGTCGGCAGGATGTTTTCGCGCAGGTTCTTCAGGTTGATGTTGGCCCATAGCCCTTCGGCAATGGCGCGCGCCGCATCTTCCGAAAGCTGCGAATAGCGGTGGAAGAAGGAGTCCGGGTTGCGGAAGGCGGTTTCGCGCAACCGCATGAAGCGCTGGATATACCATTGGTGGATCAGCGCCTCATCGGCATCGATATAGATGGCGAAGTCGAAGAAGTCGGACAGGAACGGCACGATCTTGCCGTCCCTCGGCAACTTGCCCGGCTGCAGCACATTGATGCCTTCGAAGATCAGTATGTCCGGCCGGTCGATGGTGACGAATTCGCCGGGGATGACGTCATAGGTCAGATGCGAATAGACAGGCGCGCGGACATTGCGCTGCGCCGATTTGATGCCTGACAGGAACCTGAGCAGTGCGCCGACATCGTAGCTATCGGGAAAGCCCTTGCGCTCCATCAGATTGTCGCGGCGCAGGATCTCGTTCGGCAGCAGGAAGCCGTCGGTGGTGATGAGATCGACCTTGGGGCTCGAGGGCCAGCGCGCCAAAAGTTCCTTGAGCACGCGCGCCGTGGTCGATTTGCCGACCGCGACGGAGCCGGCAATGCCGATGATGAAGGGCGTCTTGACCACATCCTGGGCGTTGAAGAAGGCCTGCCGCTGCCTGAACAGCAACTGGCTCGCCTCGACATGCGCCGAGAGCAGCCGCGACAGCGACAGATAGATGCGCTTGACCTCTTCGAGATTGACCGGGTCGTTCAGCGAACGCAGGCGGTTGATCTCGTCCTCGGTCAGCGTCAGCGGCGTGTCGGCGCGGAACTGCGACCATTGCTCGGCCGAGAAGAAACGATAGGGCGAGTATTTCTCGGTAGGAGCAAGCTGGTCCATCGAGTTTCCTGCCCTCCTAGAGCATGATGCCGAAAAGTGTGAAGCGGTTTTCGGGCAACATCATGCTCAATCCGTCTCTTGCGGGTCAGCCCTTCGACCGGGATGCCTTTTCGGCGACGCCCGAGCGGCCAGTGCGACCCTCGAGTTCTCTCAGCACGTCGTCCAGAGGAACCCCCGCGATGCCAAGGACGACAAGCCAATGATATATAAGATCGGCACTTTCCGAAACGAGGGCCCGCCTGTCGCCCTTCACGGCGGCGATTACCGTCTCGACCGCCTCTTCGCCGAGCTTCTGTGCCGCTTTGTCGATGCCCTTGGCGAACAGTTTTGCCGTCCACGATTCCGGGTCGCCGGACCGGGCGCGTTCGCCGATGATTTTTTCGAGGTCAGACAGTGAAAACTGAGCCATTTGCGCCGTTTAGAGCCGATTATCCAGGGAGTCCAGCCGCATGGGCAGCCCGGCACGGGCCATATGCGTCTTGGCTTGCGCGATCGTATAGGTGCCGAAATGGAAGATCGAGGCCGCCAGCACGGCCCCGGCATGGCCGTCGCGTATGCCTTCCACCAGATGGTCGAGCGTGCCGACGCCCCCGGACGCGATGACCGGCGCGCGCACCGCGTCGGCAATGGCGCGGGTCAGCGCAAGGTCGTAGCCGGCCTTGGTGCCGTCGCGGTCCATCGACGTCAAAAGGATCTCGCCGGCGCCGCGATCGACCATCTGCCTTGCGAAGTCGACGGCGTCGATACCGGTCTTCTCGCGCCCGCCATGGGTGAAGATCTCCCAGCGGTCGGCCTCGTTGACCGCGGATACCTTCTTGGCGTCGATGGCGACCACTATGCACTGGTTGCCGAACTTGTCGGCCGCTTCCGCGACGAAATCCGGGTTCTTCACCGCAGCCGTGTTGATCGACACCTTGTCGGCGCCGGCCAGCAGCAGCTTGCGGATGTCGGCCACCTGGCGCACGCCGCCGCCGACGGTCAGCGGCATGAAACACTGTTCGGCGGTGCGGGCGACAACGTCGAAAATGGTCTCGCGGTTGTCCGACGACGCGGTGATGTCGAGAAAGCAGAGCTCGTCGGCGCCGGCCGCGTCATAGGCCTTGGCCGCCTCGACCGGATCGCCGGCATCGACCAGGTCGACGAAATTGACGCCCTTGACGACGCGGCCGTTCTTGACGTCGAGACAGGGGATGACGCGGGCCTTCAGCATCAGCTTTTCTCCAGAGTCGCAAGCAGGTCGACCAGCAGCTGGCCGACCAGCGGCGGCACTTCGCCCTTGGCGTCGAAGGCCGGATCGTAGGCGGAGATGGTGAGGCCGACGAGCGTCAACGGTCCGGCCATGCCGCACATCGCCTGACGCACTTGCTCCGGAGCCGGACCGCCAGGAGTGGCGTAACGGTTGGCCTGCAGCGCTTCGGGGTCATGGACATCGAGATCGATGTGCATGTGGACGCGCTCGGCGCCGGCGTCCTTCAGCTTTTGCGCCGCGCCGGCCCAGTCCGGGCATTCGGTCCGGATGACCGGCAGCGTCTCCAGCAATTGCTGTTCCGCAGTGTCGAGGTCGCGCGCGTTGACCAGCACGCAGCGGGCAGGATCGATTGCCTTGAACCCGGGGATCCGCGCCTCGATAGGTCGCCAGCAAAGCCCGAGCACGGTCGCCAGCGCCATGCCGTCGAGAAAGCCCGATGTCGAGGTATCGGGTGTGTTGAGGTCGCCATGCTGGTCGGCCCAGATCATGGCATCGGCGCCTTCGCCGGCCACCGCGCCGGCGCTGGTCAGGCAATTGCCGGCAAGCACAATGGGAAACCGGCCGCGGTCACAGGCAATGCGGACTTCACCCGACACAGCGTTGCAGACGGCGAAGCCGGTTGCGATCTCACGCTCCTGCTCGTCGCTCATCCTGCCTATGTCGTGAACGTCTATGTCGTGCCCGGCAAGCTTGAGCGCCTCGGTCAGCCCGCCGGCAATCAACGCGTCCGGCCCCTGGCCGCAGCCGCCGTGATAGTAACCACTGTCATAGGACGCCAGGATGATCGTGACGTTCACGGCGTCGTCTCCGCCTGTTTGCCGCTCAAGATCGCCAGCGCCTCGGCCGGATCGATGCGCCCGTCATAAAGCGCGCGGCCGGAGATCGCGCCTTCGAGCCGCTTCGCGTCGGGCATGGTCATGCGCACGATGTCGGCGATCGAGGCGAGCCCGCCAGAGGCGATAACCGGGATCGACACCGCCTCGGCCAGGTCGATGGTGGCGTCCCAGTTGATGCCGGTCAAAACGCCGTCGCGGTCGATGTCGGTGTAGATGATGGCGGCGACGCCGGCGCCTTCGAATTTCTTCGCCAGTTCGACGACACCCAGGCTCGACGCCTCGGCCCAGCCTTCCACCGCCACCTTGCCGCCCTTGGCGTCGATGCCGACGGCGATCTTGCCCGGGAAGGCCCTGCAGGCCTGCCTGACCAGGTCGGGGTCGCGCACCGCAACCGTGCCGAGAATGACGCGGGCAAGCCCGCGGTCGAGCCAGTCCTCGATCTGCGCCAGCGTGCGGATGCCGCCGCCGAGCTGAACCGGGCTCTTCGTCGCCTTGAGGATGGCGCCAACCGCCGCGCTGTTGACGCTCTGACCCTTGAAGGCGCCGTTGAGGTCGACGACGTGCAGCCACTCGAAGCCCTGCTCCTCGAAAGCCTTAGCCTGTGCGGCCGGATCGTCATTGTAGATCGTCGCGGTCGCCATATCGCCGTGCTTCAGGCGCACGCATTTGCCGTCCTTGAGATCGATGGCCGGAAACAGGATCATCTAGGCGCCCTCGACAATGACGAAGTGGCCGGTCGATGCCGCCAGCCGGTATTTCGAGGCTTCCTTGTATTCAGGCGATTCGTAGCAGGCGATCGCCGCCTCGTAAGAGTCGAACTCGACCAGCACGTGGCGGTTTCCGGTCGGACCCTCCGGGCTCACATATCGTCCGGCGCGCACGGGGAACTTCGCGCCATATTTGACGAAGGCTTTCGCATTGGCCTCGATGTACTGCTTGTAGACCTCGGGGTCGCGAACATCGATCATCGCCATCCAATAGCCCTTCTTGCTCATGGGTTAAGGCCTCCAGCGCAGGAAATTGGTGATCAGCGCCAGGCCGAGCGCCTGGCTCTTCTCGGGATGGAACTGTGTGCCGACCAGATTGTCGCGCGCGACTGCCGCCGTCACCGGGCCGCCATAGTCGGCAATTGCCAGCACCTCGTCGGCCTTCTTCGCATCGAGATGGTAGGAATGGACGAAATAGGCGTGCAATCCCTTGGTCCCGGTCGTGATGCCCGAAAACAGCGGATGCTTGCGCGTCATCTCGATCGTGTTCCAGCCGATCTGCGGTATCTTTAGGGCCGGATCGGTGGGCGTGATCTCCTTGACGTCGCCGGCGATCCAGCCAAAACCTTTGGTCACGGTCTTTTCCAGACCACGTTCCGACATCAGCTGCATGCCGACGCAGATGCCGAGGAAGGGCCGGCCCTTGACGATCGCCACCTCTTCCACCGCGTCCCACATGCCGGCGACGGCCTTGAGGCCGGCCGCGCAGTCGGCATAGGCGCCGACGCCGGGCAGCACGATGCGGTCGGCGGTGCGGACGCGTTCGGCGTCGGCGGTCAGCTCGATCGCCGCGGCGATGCCCGCCTCATGCGCGGCGCGCTCGAAGGCCTTGGTGGCCGAGCGCAGATTGCCCGACCCGTAATCGATGATCGCTATCCGCATGTCAGGGCTTTCCGGGCGTGTGGGTCAAACCCAATGCAATGCCGGTCTGAGGCGGCCGCGCCAGGGCGGCGTCCGGAACGATGCGCTGCATCGTCGCCTGCTCTTCCGCCATCGCTTCGGCCTCCAGCGCATCGCGCGTCTCGGCGTCATAAAGCCTGTCGGCCGCGACAACGCCCCTTTCATGCCAGCCGCGGCGGCGCAGTGCGGCGATCCGCAACGCCTGCCCCTCCAGTCCGATGTAGAGCGAGACCAGCAGCGACAGCAGCGAGCCGGCCCAGGCAAGCCCCAGTTTTTCGCCAAGCATCGACAGTATGGCCATGACGACAAAGGCGAGTGCAGCCTCGACCCACAGCCGGTGCCAGGCGAGCCACAACGGCGCCGCCAGGAAGCCGAGCCAGGCAAATCCGTCGCGGACAAAGGTCACGTCGGCCGTTTCGCTGCGGCCTGGCGGTTCCATCACGACATAGATGGCCATCGCCTATCCTTTCAGAGATCCCTTGGTGGAGGGCACCGCATCCGGCTGGCGCGGGTCGCGTTCGAGTGCTGCGCGCAGCGCCCGCGCCACCGCCTTGAAGCAGGTCTCGGCGATGTGGTGGTTGTTGGCGCCGTAGTGATTGGTCACGTGCAGCGTGATCCCGGCGTTCTGCGCCAGCGCCTGGAAGAATTCGCGCACCAGCTCGGTGTCGAAGGTGCCGATCTTGGGCGACGAGAAGGATACGTTCCAGACCAGGAACGGACGGCCGGAGACGTCGATCGCCGCCCTGGTCAGCGTCTCGTCCATGGCAAGGTCGATCGAGGCATAGCGCATGATGCCGCGCCGCTCGCCGAGCGCCTTGGCCAGCGCCTGGCCGAGCGCGATGCCGGTGTCCTCGACCGTGTGGTGGTCGTCGATGTGCAAATCGCCCTTGGCCTTCACCGTCATGTCGATCAGCGAGTGGCGCGACAACTGGTCCAGCATATGGTCGAAGAAGCCGACGCCGGTTGCAATGTCGGATTTGCCCGAGCCGTCGACATGGACCGATACGGAGATATCGGTTTCCTTGGTCTTGCGGCTTGCTTCGGCGGAACGGGGCGACATGACCTCATCCTTGTCCAGGGTTTCACGCCTTCCAAGCCCTCGCACGCTTGAAAGCGAGAGCCTTCTAGCAGCATGATCCGGCGATTGCCAGTTGGCATGCGCGGCGCTATCGAGGCTTGCCGGAGGCCGGTTTGCAATCGCTTGACCCATGCATACATATGGCCGATCAAGTCACTCGTAACGCGCCGGATCGCCTTATCGGGATCGGTGCTGATCGGAGCAGAACATGTCGAATGAACTGACCATGCACGCCACGACCATCGTGACGGTGCGCAAGGGCAGCAAGGTGGTGATCGCCGGCGACGGGCAGGTCAGCCTTGGCCAGACCATCATGAAGGGCAACGCAAAGAAGGTGCGCCGCATCGGCAAGGGCGGCAATGTCATTGCCGGTTTCGCCGGCGCCACCGCCGATGCCTTCACCCTTCTGGAGCGGCTTGAAGCCAAGCTCGAACAATATCCGGAGCAGCTGACGCGCGCCTGTGTCGAGCTCGCCAAGGACTGGCGCACCGACCGCTACCTGCGCCGGCTGGAAGCCATGATGCTGGTGGCCGACAAGTCGGTCTCGCTGGCGCTGACCGGCACCGGCGACGTGCTCGAACCCGAACATGGCGTCATGGCCATCGGCTCCGGCGGCAATTACGCGCTGGCCGCCGCCCGCGCGCTGATGGATTCCGACAAGGACGCCGAAGAGATCGCTCGCAAGGCGATGCAGATCGCGTCCGACATCTGCGTCTACACCAACAACAACTTCGTCATCGAAACGCTCGATGCCGCCTGAGCCGGCCAAGCAGAGCGATGTGTACGAATTTCGGCCGGTGACCGAAAAGGACCTGCCGATGATCGCCGGTTGGCTGGCCGAGCCGCATGTCGCCGAATGGTGGGGCGATCCCGACAAGGAAATCGCCGAGATCCGTGAGCATATCGACTCGATTTCGGTCGAACCGCTGATCGTCGAGCTGGACGGCAAGCCGATCGCCTATCTGCAGAGCTACGATCCGCATATGGAGGACGACCATCCCTATGCCGACCAGCCGTTCGGCACGCTGGGCATCGATCTCTCCATCGGCAGGCCGGAGCTGGTTGGCGTCGGCCATGGCTCGGCCATCGTGCGTCAGTTCGTCGAACAGCTCTTCGAGGAAGGGGCGCCGCGCGTCATCATCGATCCGCACCCTGAGAACGCGCGCGCCATCCGCGCTTATGAGAAGGCCGGCTTCAGGGCGATCGGGCGCAGGCAATCGGAATATGGGGACGCCGTGCTGATGGCCGTTGATGCGGCCGATGGCGACGCGCAAGAGGGGCACTGACCAAATGAACACGATCGGCGAAGACAAGACGCTATCTGCCTATGAAGACAGCTGGCGGATGGGGCTTCTGCTCGTGCTGGCTCTGGTCATCTTCCAGGCCGGGGTCCTCTACGGCATGGGTCACCCGCCGATCTGCACCTGCGGCTACGTGAAGCTCTGGCACGGTGTGGTGAACAGCTCCGAGAATTCCCAGCACATTTCCGACTGGTACACGCCTTCGCACATCATCCACGGCTTCCTGTTCTATGCGCTCGCAAGGGTCCTGTTCCCGCGCTCGCCGGTCGGGCTGCGGCTGGCCTTCGCCGTCCTCATCGAGGGCGGCTGGGAGCTCTTGGAAAACAGCCCCTTCATCATCGACCGTTATCGGGCCGGCACCATCTCGCTCAACTATTACGGCGACAGCATCATCAATTCCGTGGCGGATACGTTCGCCATGGTGCTGGGATTTGTGATGGCGCGAAAGCTTCCTATATGGGTGATCGTCAGCCTTGCCGTGATCTTCGAACTGGGCACCGGCTACATCATCCGGGACAATCTGACGCTCAACGTGATCATGCTGCTGCATCCGTTTGAGTCCATCCGGCAGTGGCAAAGTGGAATTTGAGTGACATGAGCACATTCTCCCCGCGCGAAATCGTTTCGGAACTCGACCGCTTCATCATCGGCCAGAAGGACGCCAAGCGCGCCGTGGCCATCGCCTTGCGCAACCGCTGGCGCCGCCAGCAGCTCGAAGGCCAGATGCGCGAAGAGGTGATGCCGAAGAACATCCTGATGATCGGGCCGACCGGCGTCGGCAAGACCGAGATCTCGCGCCGCCTGGCGCGTCTCGCCGGTGCGCCCTTCGTCAAGGTCGAGGCCACCAAGTTCACCGAGGTCGGCTATGTCGGCCGTGACGTCGAGCAGATCATCCGCGACCTGGTCGAGATCGCCATCGGCCTGGTGCGCGAGAAGATGCGCGAGGACGTCAAGGCGCGCGCCCACCTCAATGCCGAGGAACGGGTGCTTGAGGCGCTCGTCGGCAAGACGGCAAGCCCGGCCACGCGCGATAGCTTCCGCAAGAAGCTGCGCGACGGCGAGCTCGACGACAAGGAGATCGAGGTCGAAGTGGCCGACACCGGCAGCGGCGGCATGCCTGGCTTCGAGATTCCCGGCATGCCGGGCGGCAATATCGGCGTGCTCAACATCAACGACATGCTGTCGAAGGCGATGGGCGGCCAGAGAACCAAGACGCGCAAGACGACGGTGAAGGAATCCTACACGCTGCTGATCAGCGACGAGTCGGACAAGCTGCTCGACCAGGACGAGGTGGTGCGCCGGGCGCTTGAATCGACCGAAAACGACGGCATCGTCTTCCTCGACGAGATCGACAAGATCGCGTCGCGCGAAGGCGGCATCGGCGCCGGCGTCTCCCGCGAAGGCGTGCAGCGCGATCTGCTGCCGCTGGTCGAGGGCACCACGGTGGCGACCAAATACGGACCGGTGAAGACCGACCACATCCTGTTCATCGCCTCGGGTGCGTTCCACGTCGCCAAGCCGTCGGACCTGCTGCCGGAACTGCAGGGCCGCCTGCCGATCCGCGTCGAACTGCGGGCGCTGGAGAAGGACGATTTCGTCCGCATCCTGACCGAGACCGAGGCCAGCCTGATCAAGCAGTACATCGCGCTGATGAAGACGGAAGGCGTCGAACTCAGCTTCACCGATGACGCCATCGATTCGCTTGCCGGCATCGCCGTCGATCTCAACGCCAGCGTCGAGAACATCGGCGCCAGGCGCCTGCAGACGGTGATGGAGCGGGTGCTGGACGAGATTTCCTACGACGCGCCGGACCGCAACGGCACGTCGGTCACCATCGATGCCGCCTATGTGCAAAAGCATGTCGGCGACCTTTCCAGGAACACGGATTTGTCCAGATTCATCCTGTAGAAGCGGCGCCGGGCAGTTCCCGGCGCAAGAACCAGGGTGTGGCCAAATGGAAGCATCTGCCCGCTTTCGTCCGGCAAGACGAGGCGGTTCTCTCGACTCTCCATTGAGCTTTACCTAGTTTGCCCGGCGACTCACAGGCGGCGGTGCATGAAAAAACGCATACTTCTCCTTCTCGGCTTGGCGCTGACGGCAGCGGTGGCCGCCGCCGATGCGGCGACGCTGGTCCCGCCGGGAAACCGCCATGCCGAGCAGCCCGACATACCGGGCGCGTCGAGCCGCCGCACCCAGGCCACCAACACCACCTTCCAGGCCAAGTACCGCAAGGTCTACGCGCTGCTGCAGAACGACGCCGACCTTCGCGGCAAGATCAAGCAGCAGGCGGCGGCCTATGGCATCGATCCCATTCACATCGTCGGCGCCATCGTCGGCGAGCATACCTACAATGTCGATGCCTACGACCGGCTGCAGACCTACTACGTCAAGGCGATCTCCTATCTGTCGAGCAGGCTCGCCTTCGCCTATGAGGGCGAGGACATCACGGATTTCGTGCAGCGGCCGGAATTCAAGAAATGCGCCGGCCTGACCGACAGCTACGATTTGTGGGAGTGCCGCGAGCAGGTGTGGAACCATGCCTTCCGCGGCAAGAGTGTGGGCGGCGAGAGCTTTCCCAACGACCGTTTCGGGGCCACCTTCTTCCAGCCCTATTATGCCGGCCAGACCTTCGGCCTTGGCCAGCTCAACCCGCTGACCGCGCTGCAGATGAGCGATCTCGTGCACAAAGTGTCCGGCTTGCCCAAGCTCGACGTCGCCGATCCGAACGGGGTCTACAAGACCATCATGGACCCGGACCTGACGCTTCCTTACGTCGCGGCGACGATCAGGAAATCGATCGACGCCTACGAGAGCATTGCCGGCCTCGATATTTCGGGCAATCCCGGCCTCACGGCGACGCTCTACAATGTCGGCAATCCCGAGCAGCGTGCCGAAGCGCTGAAGGCCGAGAACGACAAGCGCCGAGCCGCCGGCGAGCCCGAAAAGCTGCCTGAGGAAAATTATTATGGCTGGCTGGTCAACGACAAATTGTCTGAGCTGAAGGCGCTATTCTAGAGCTGAGGGACAAGCCGCTCAGGTCTGGGATTCGAGGAACGCCTCGAACTTGCGCAATTCCTCGGCGTCCACCCCAACCATGTGCTGCGGCGCCGGATAGGCGCCGGACTGGATGTCGGCGGCATACTCGCTGAACGCTGCAACGCGCTCGCTCTGGATACGGTCGAACTCCGCCGCCAGGTCGCGATAGCGTTTGGCATGGCGCGGATAGTGTCCGCGATGGGTGCCGAGCACATCTTCCGAGAACAGATACTGGGCATCGCAGCCGGCGCCGGCCCCCATCGAGATCATGATCAGCGGCGTGCGCCTGGAGATGGCGCTCGCCATTTCGGCCGGTACCACCTCGATCTCGGCGGCGAAGGCGCCTGCCGCTTCCAGGTCCCTGACCTGTTTCCAGACGAAGGAAGCACTTTCGGCGGTCTTGCCCACCGCCTTGAACCCGCCCGTCCAGGTCGCATGCGCCGGGATCAGCCCGACATGGCCGCAGACCGGAATATGCTCGTCGCGAAGCCGCCGGATCGTCTGCAGGCTGGCCGAACAATACATGGCGTCGGCGCTTGCCGCGCGCAGCTTCACTGCCGTGCGCAGGATCTCGTCAGTGGTCGCGCCCATTTTGGCCTGCTCGTCACCGGGAATGGCAAAGCGGGTCGGCGCCGCATCGCGAAACCGCGGGTCGAAGATCAGGTCGTAGGGAACGGAAATGATATCGATGCCAGCGCGCTCCGCGGCCTCGGCCTCTTCCAGCGAGAAGACCCTGAGCTTGGAAAGCTGCCGCTTGCCCTTCAGCGATTGCAGGTCGGCGACGGTCGGTCTGGTGCTCGGCATTTTCTTCCCCCTAGATCCTTGATTTCCGGATGGCGCGCCTCACGCCGCCAGCAGCGACTTCAGCTTGACCGTCTGTGACCCGAGCGCCTCCGGCGCCGGCTTTGCCCGTTTGGCAATCAGCATTTCGGCCAGCCTGATGTCGCGGGCGACCGCATTGCCCGGCCCGATGCCACTTGCAGCGACCAGACGGCCGTCCCCAGCCAGATGGAACAGGATGAAGGCACCGTCTTCAAGGTCGCGGCGCACGACGCTGTGCCCCTCGTCCGACAGGCCGGCGATCTGCAAGGTCAGGCCATATTGATCCGACCAGAACCACGGCACAGCGGCGTGGGTCTCGCCGGCGCCCAGCATGTTCCTGGCCGCCAGCGCGCCCTGCTCCTGCGCGTTGCGCCATGCCTCCAGCCGCACCCGCCTTCCGCCATAGACGGCAAGCGGAAACGAGCAGCAGTCGCCGGCGGCAAAGATGTCCGGATCGCCGGTGCGAAGTTCGGCGTCGACGGCGATGCCGTTGTCTATGGTCAATCCCGCTTCCGCGGCAAGCCCGGTCACCGGCATCGCGCCGATGCCGATGATGGCGAGGTCGGCAACGACCTCCAGGCCGCCGGCAAGTGTGATGCGCACCTCGGCGCCGTCATCGGTGATGGCCGCGATGCCCTGGCCGGCGAGGATCGTCACGCCCTCGGCTTCGTGCTGCTTGTGGATGGTCTCGGCGATTTCGGCGGGCACGCCACGCATCAGGATGCGCGGCTGCGCCTCGATGACGGTGACGGTTGCGCTGAGTTTGCGCGCCGAGGCGGCGAGTTCGAGACCAATGAAGCCGCCGCCGACGATTGCCACGCGGTTTCCGGCCCTGAGATGGGCGCGGATGGCCTTCGCGTCATTGAAGGTCCTGAGATACACGCAGCGCGCTCCGAGGCCCGGCATCGGCAGCTTGCGCGGCAGCGAGCCGGTCGCCAGCAGGAGCTTGTCGTACGGCAGCGCCGAGCCATCCGACAGGCGCACGACATGGGCGGCGCGGTCGATCGCCACGGCCTGGACCGAATGGATATGCCGGATCGACCTTTCGGCCAGGATCTCATCGCTGGTGATCGCCTTGATCGCGGGCGCCTCGCCGGCCATGGCCTCTTTCGACAGCGGCGGCCGCTCATAGGGCAGATGCGGCTCGTCGCCGACCAGCGTCACCGGCCCTTCGAAACCGAGATCGCGCAATGCGAGTGCCGCGCGTCCGCCGCATTCGCCGGCGCCGATGATGACCATTGCCTTTGTCATCACCGTCATCCGATCTGAATGAGGACTTTGCCGGCGTCGACCTTGACCGGATATGTCCTGAGGTTGACGCAGACCGGCGCCCCTCTCGCCGCCCCGGTCTTGTAGTTGAAGCGGCCATTGTGCTTCGGGCATTCGATGATGTCGTCCATCACCAGCCCGTCGGCCAGATGCACCTTTTCGTGCGAGCAAAGCCCGTCCGTCGCGAAATACTCGTCGTCAGGGCTGCGGTAGATGGCGAAGGTGCGGCCGCCATGGTCGAACCGCATCACGTCTTCTTCGTCTATGTCCGCGGCCTCACAGGCCTCGACCCAGTCGCTCATTTGTTCCTCCGGAAAGTTGGATTGCTCTGCGCCCGTCAGGCCGGTCATTCAGCCGCGGCGATGGCGTTGTCGTTGTGCAATTCCTCGCGATACGGCCTGGCGGTCGGCGGCAGTTCGCGCTTGAGGAAATAGTCTTCGTTGCGCAACTGGCGCAGGAAGGCCGGGATCACTTCGCGGTAGCCGGCCAGGATCGACGGCGTCGGCGCCGGCAGATCGTGCTTGATCAGCTCGTGCAGCCGGGGCAAGGCGTGATAGGGCACCATCGGGAACATGTGGTGCTCCACGTGGTAGTTCATGTTCCAGTAAATGAAGCGGCTGACGGGATTCATGTAGACGGTACGGCTGTTGAGCCGGTGATCGATGACATTGTCGGCCAGCCCGCCATGCTGCAGGATGCCGGTCAGCACATGGTGCCACGCGCCGTAGAGGCGGGGCAGCCCGACCAACATGAACGGCAGGAACGAGCCCATATAGAGCGCCAGCGCGATCGTCGCGGCATAGATCGCCAGCCAGATGCGGGCGAACAAGATCGCCCTCGGCTGTTCCTGCTCGGGCACATAGGTCTTTTCCTCGGCGCTTATGATGCCGGCCGCATGGCGGACCATGTCCTTCATGGCATGCCAGGCATCGAGGACGCCGACGAAGGCGAGGATGACGCGGATGAGGTCGGGGGGCCGCATGATGGCGATCTCGGGATCGCGGCCGACGATGATGGTGTCGGTATGGTGGCGCGTATGGCTCCAGCGCCATGTCACCGGGTTGCGCATGATCATGAAGCAGGCGATCTGATAGATCGCGTCGTTCATCCACTGCGTGCGGAAGGCGGTGCCATGGCCGCATTCATGCCAGCGTGAATCGGTCGAGGAGCCGTAGAGCGTGCCGTAGACGAAGAAGAACGGCACGCACCACCAGGTCCCCCAGAACCAGGCGCCGCCGGCTCCGCTCAGGATGAGCACGCCGAGCCAGATGATGGTGTCGCGCATCGCCGGCCCGTCGGAGCGCTGCATCAGCTCCTTCATCTGCTTGCGCGGAACATCGGTGTGGTACCAATCGGCCGCCGCCAGCCCGTTCTCAACGGCCAGCTGCGTATCGCGGCCCACCAGGCTGTAGTCGCGCCGGGATGGCGTTGCAGACAGTGTTGCCGCCATTGGAAACCTCCACCAGCGCCTCGCGGTCCCTTCCCGGCGAATGCCAAGGGTATGACCGCAGGCGTCGGAATTCAAAATAGCGCCACTGGATGATAGGATCAATCTCACAAAGATAGTTTCTATCATTTCCCATCAAGATGATGTAAAAGGATTCGACAAATCAGAGGGCAGTCATGGCAAAACGGCCGACCATCACCGATCTGGCGCGCATCTCCGGCGTCAGCGTTGCCACCGTCGACCGGGTGCTGAACAACCGCCTGCCGGTGCGCGAGGAAACCGCCCGCCGTGTCTATGAGGCCGCGACCGGCATCGGCTATCACGCCGCCGGGCTGATCAAGCAGCGCATGCGCCAGGAACTGCCGGAATACCGCCTCGGCTTTCTGCTGCTGAGGGGCAATGATGTTTTCTACAGCGATTTCGCGCGCGAGCTCGAACTGGCGGTGTCGCAATCGCAGCGCTTCCGCGGCGTCGCAACCATCGACTTTGCCAGTTCGCTGGCCCCCGACGAGATCGCCGCACAGATGCGCAAGCTGGCGGCGAAATCCCGGGCCATCGCCGTTGTCGGCCCGGACCATCCGACGTTGACGGCAGCCGTCGAGGCGCTGAAGGCGAGGGGGCAACCTGTCTTCTCTCTGCTGTCCGACTTTGCCGCCGGCATCCGCGAGGGCTATGTCGGCCTCGACAACCGCAAGGTCGGTCGCAGCGCGGCCTGGATGATCGCCAAGGCGGCGAGGAAGCCTGGCAAGATCGCCCTGTTCGTCGGCAGCCATCGCTTCCATGGCCATGAGCTGCGCGAGATCGGCTTCAGGTCATTCTTCCGCGAGCATGCGCCGGAATTCACGGTGATGGAGACGCTGGTCAACCTGGAAGCCAACCAGGTGACCCATGATGCGATGATCGATCTTCTGGCGCGCTATCCCGATCTTGCCGGCTGCTACGTCGCCGGCGGCGGCATGGAAGGCGCGGTCTCGGCGCTCAGGGCAGCGAAGCCCGAAAACATGCCGGTGGTCGTCTGCAACGAGATCAATGCCGAATCGCGCGCGGCGCTCGCCGACAACATCCTCACCATGGTGATCTCCACGCCGCTGCCGGCGCTCTGCCGCGAGCTTGTCGGCCTGATGGCGCATGCCATTGAAACTGGCGCCGCCAATGCGCCGGGCCAGACCTTCCTGCCCTTCGACATTTACCTGCCGGAAAACATCTAGGCCATCGAGCCATTCGAAATGATGGGATCCATCACCCTGATAGAATATTGCAAGGCTCTGCCGCGAAAATCCGGCATCGGTTTTTGGAATCGCCCTTGACGGCCTCCCCCAAAATGGAATAAATATTTCACTAACTAGGCATTTTGGTCCTTTCGTTCCGGAACATCTGTTTCAAACAGAGGGCTTGGCGTTCCATCTCTGGGGAAACGCCATCCGGAGCAGGGGAGCAGGCGGGAGAGATTCCTCGGGAGATCGGGGATTCCGGGCGAGATCGGTGCAGCCGGACACCAATGTGTGGAGGAGAAATAAAATGAAGAAACTGATTTTGGGCGTCGCCTTTGCGGCGCTGATGAGCTCGTCGGCATTCGCGGCCAAGGTCGGCGTGTCGATGGCCAAGTTCGACGACAACTTCCTGACCGTGCTGCGCAACGGCATGATCGAGCAGGCCAAGGGCATGGACGGTGTCGAGCTGCAGGTCGAGGACGCGCAGAACGACGTTGCGAAGCAGCTTGACCAGATCAAGAACTTCGTCGCCTCTGGCGTCGACGCCATCATCGTCAACCCGGTCGACACCTCGGCCACCCAGGCGATGTCGGACGCGGCGGCCGCGGCCAAGGTCCCGCTGGTCTATGTCAACCGCGAGCCGGTCAATGTTGACACGCTGCCGGACAACCAGGCCTTCGTCGCCTCGAACGAGGCCGATTCCGGCACGCTCGAGACCAAGGAAGTTTGCCGCCTGTTCACCGAAGCCGGCAAGAAGGAAGCCAATGTCTATGTGATCATGGGCGAGCTTTCCAACCAGGCCGCGGTGATGCGCACCAAGGACATTGACGACGTGATCGCCACGCCGGAATGCAGCTTCATCAAGATCATCGACAAGCAGACGTCGAACTGGAACCGCGATGAGGCCCAGAACCTGATGACCAACTGGCTGTCGACCGGCAAGCCGTTCGACGGTGTCATCGCCAACAACGACGAAAGCGCCATCGGCGCCATCCAGGCGATGAAGGCCGCCAACATCGACATGAAGACGGTTGTCGTCGGCGGCGTCGACGCCACCCAGGACGCGCTGGCTGCGATGCAGGCGGGCGACCTTGACGCGACCGTGTTCCAGGACGCGGCCGGCCAGGGCGCCGGTGCCCTCGACGCGGCGCTGAAGCTGGCCAAGGGCGAGAAGGTCGACCAGAAGGTCTATATCCCCTTCCAGCTCGTCACGCCGGCCAACATCGACAAGTTCCTGAAGAAGAACTGAGCCAGGCGCTTCGATAAGGGGCGGCGCATCAAATCAGAAAAACAGCGCCGCTCTCCACTTTCCTCCCGCCCCAGCGGGCGGGGGGATGAATGCGGCCGACGGAGGAAAAGACGTGGCACAGACATCTCATGGCATCGGTGGGCTCACCTATGATGCAAAAAAGCGTGCATGGCCTGCTGAGTTCAACGTTTTCCTGGCGCTCGTCATCCTCGTCGGCGCTTTCGAACTGATCGGCCGGGTCTTTCTCGGCGACAGTTTCCTGTTCAACACCCGCGACAATGTCGACGCGATCTTCAACGAACAGCGGCTGCAGATCATCATCCTGCAGGTGTCTATCGTCGGCATCATCGCCATCGGCGTGACGCAGGTGATCATCTGTGGCGGCATCGACCTGTCCTCGGGATCGGTCGTCGGCGCCACGGCGATGATCGCCATGAGCTTCGCCCAGGTGGCGACGGTCAACGGCAATCCGAACCCCAAGGCGATGTTCATCGACTACGGCTTGACCGACCTGCCGGTGATCGTGCCGCTGCTGGTCGCCATCGGCTGCGGCCTGATTGCCGGACTGGTCAACGGCGCCTTGATCGCCTACACGCGCATCCCGCCCTTCATCGCCACGCTCGGCATGATGGTCACCGCGCGCGGCATCGCCAAATGGTGGTCGAAGGGACAGCCGATCTCGTTCCCGACCGAGAGTTTCGCCGGCATAGGCAAGGGCCTGATGCCGGTCATCATCTTCATCTCGCTGGCGATATTGTTCCAGCTGATCCTGAGCTACACCAAATACGGCAAGCACTGTTATGCCATCGGCTCCAATGAGGATGCCGCGCGCATGTCGGGCATCAAGATCGCCAACCACAAGGTGCTGGTCTATGTCATCGCCAGCATCCTCGCCTCGCTCGCCGCCGTGGTGCTGTGCTCCAAGAACCTCACCGCCCAGGCCGGCATGGGCGTCATGTACGAACTCGACGCCATCGCCATGGCGGTCATCGGCGGCGTCTCGCTGTCGGGCGGCCGCGGCTCGATCGTCGGCACGGTGATCGGCTCGCTGATCTTCGGTGTCATCATCTCCGGCTTCACCTTCCTGCGCCTCGACGCCTACTACCAGGAGATGGTCAAGGGCGTGATCATCGTCGGCGCGGTCGTTCTCGATCAATGGCGCCAGCGTCGCCGCGCGATAGGAGCTTGACCATGTCGGACATCGTTCTCAAGACCGAAAACCTGACCAAGCGCTATGGCGGCGTGCATGCGCTCGAAGGCGCCAACTTCGAGCTGCGCAAGGGCGAGCATGTCGCCATCATGGGCGACAACGGCGCCGGCAAGTCGACCTTTGTGCGCCAGATCACCGGCGTCGAGCAGCGCACCGACGGCAAGGTCTGGTTCGACGGCAAGGAAGCGAACTTCGCCGGCCCGATCGAGGCGCGCGAGGCGGGCATCGAAACGGTGTTCCAGAACCTGGCGCTGGCCGACGATCTCGACGTGCCGTCGAACCTGTTCCTCGGCCGCGAAAAGGTGCTGTTCAATCTCGGCCCGTTCTCGATCCTCGACCGTAAGTATATGCGCAAGGCGACAGAGGCGGCACTGGTCCGCACGGCGGTGAAGATCCCCAATCTGTCCAGCACCATCCGCCACATGTCGGGCGGCCAGCGCCAATGCGTGGCGATCGCCAGGACCGCGACCTTTGCCTCGAAACTGATCATCATGGACGAGCCGACGGCCGCCCTTGGCGTGCAGGAGACGGCGCAGGTCGAAAACATCATCCGCACGCTGAAGGCAAACGGCGAGCCGCTGATCCTGATCAGCCACAACATGCGCCAGGTGTTCGATCTCGTCGACCGCATCGTCGTCTTCCGGCGCGGCAAGATCGTCGCCAACCTGCGCAAGCAGGACACCGACGGCAACGACATCGTCGCCTACATCACCGGCAGCAAGACCGGGGAGGCGGAGCTTGCGGCAGCCTAGTATTGTTTGCGGCGGGCGGTAGCTCTAGCAGCCCGCTGCAATCCGAAAATCAGCCGCGCCCCGATGGGCGCGGAAATTCGTTCGAACCCATCCCCAAGGAAAATACCAGATGACACTTCGCTTCGCTCTTCTCGGTGCCGGCCGTATCGGCAAGGTCCACGCCCGTGCCGTCGGCTCCAACCCCGAGGCAAAACTGGTTGCCGTGGCAGACGCTTTCGAGAAAGCGGCGACGGAACTGGCATCGGCCTACGGCGCCGAGGTACGCACGATCGAGGCCATCGAGAAGGCCAAGGACATCGACGCCGTCATCATCTGCACGCCGACCGACACCCATGCCGACCTGATCGAGCGCTTTGCCAAGGCCGGCAAGGCGATCTTCTGCGAGAAGCCGATCGACCTCAATGTGAAGCGTGTCGAAAAGTGCCTGGCCGTGGTCGACAAGGCCAAGGCCACGCTGATGGTCGGCTTCAACCGCCGCTTCGACCCGCATTTCGCCGCCGTGCGCAAGGCGATCGACGACGGCGCGATCGGCACGGTCGAGATGGTCACCATCACGTCGCGCGATCCCGGCGCGCCGCCGCTCGACTATATCGCCCGCTCGGGCGGCATCTTCCGCGACATGACCATCCACGATTTCGACATGGCCCGCTTCCTGCTCGGCGAGGAGCCGGTGGCGGTCAGCGCCCATGCCTCGGTGCTGGTCGACAAGAAGATCGGCGAGGCCGGCGATTTCGACTCGGTCAGCGTCATCCTCGAAACTGCTTCCGGCAAGCAGGCCGTCATCTCCAACTCGCGCCGCGCCACCTATGGCTACGACCAGCGCATCGAGGTGCATGGCTCGAAAGGCATGGTCGCGGCCGAGAACCAGCGGCCGGTGTCGATCGAACTGGCCAATGAGAAGGGCTACACCCGCCCGCCGCTGCACGACTTCTTCATGACCCGCTACCTCGACGCCTACGCCAACGAGATCGCGGCCTTTATCGCCGCGGCAACGAAGGGCAAGAAGGCGGCACCAAGCGGAGCGGATGGCCTCGTGGCACTGAAGCTCGCCGATGCGGCACTGAAATCGGCGAAGACGGGCAAGTCCGTCCGCCTCGACTAAGGTGCGTTGATATTCAGGTGAGGCCACCTGACCTACATCTGAACACACCTTGGGCCAATTGGCATCGAACACAGGAGCAGAGCGATGAACGGTTCAGCCGGTCGCAATTCGGAAACGCGCGCCATCGTCACCGGCGGTGCGCAAGGCATAGGCTTCGCCGTCGCCGAGGCGCTGGCCGATGAAGGCTGTCGCGCTTTGGCGCTGATCGGCCGCTCGCAGGAGAAGGGCGACAAGGCGGTCGCGGCTTTGAAGAAAAGTGGCGTCGACGCGATCTTCATCAGCGCCGATGTCGCCAAGGTTGCCGACTGCAAGCGCGCCGTCGACACCGCGATCGCCCATTTCGGCACTGTCAACGCGCTGGTCAACGCCGCCGCCACCTCGGCGCGCGGCTCATTGGTCGAGACCTCCGAAGAGCTTTTCGACACCATCTTCGCCACCAATGTGCGCGGGCCGTTCTTCCTGATGCAGGGGCTGGTGGCACATCTTCTGGCGCGCAAGGCGCCCGGCTCGATCGTCAACGTGCTGTCGATGTCGGCGCATGCCGGCCAGTCCTTCCTGACGCCCTATTCGACCAGCAAGGGCGCGCTGATGACGCTGACCAAGAATGTCGCCAATGCCTATCGCACCAATCGCATCCGCTGCAACGCGGTGCTGCCCGGCTGGATGGATACTGAAGGCGAGGATATCGTGCAGAAGAAATGGCACGGCGCCGCCGACGACTGGCTGGAAAAGGCCGAGGCCGGACAGCCGATGGGCCAATTGGTGAAGCCGGCGCAGCTTGCCCGGTTGATCAGCTATATGGTCAGCCCGCAGGCCGGGGTCATGACCGGATCCCTGGTCGATTACGACCAGAATGTCGCCGGCGCCGGCGCGGAGTAGTGACAAACGCCTCCGCTTCGATTATATGAGCCTCGATGATCAACCTGACCGCCAAATATTGGTACTTTAGCAGCTCGCTGGCGGCGGGAGGATTGCGCTCGATCTGAAGATTGCAGATCAAAATCCGACAAGCCGCCAGACCTGGCGGCTTTTTTGTTTCAGCCGGCAGGTCTCCTAAACCAGGAGCAGAAAGCCGTGTTGACCACCACAGACGACCTTCGGGTCACCGAACTCAAGGAACTGAGCACGCCGGACGAGGTGATGCGCGAGATACCGCGCACGCTGACGGCGACGCGCACCGTTGCCGCCTCGCGCAACGCCATCCACGCCATCCTGACGGGGGCCGACGATCGACTTGTTGTCATCGTCGGCCCTTGTTCCATCCACGATCCGGTCGCTGCCATGGACTACGCCAGCCGTCTGGCGGCGCTGCGTGAGGCCCTGTCCGACCGGCTCGAGATCGTCATGCGCGTCTATTTCGAGAAGCCGCGCACCACGGTCGGCTGGAAGGGCCTGATCAACGATCCCGACCTCGACGGCAGCTTCAACATCGACAAGGGGCTCAGGATGGCGCGCAACGTGCTCTCGGCCGTCAACAATCTCGGCCTGCCGGCGGCGACCGAATTCCTCGACATGACGACGCCGCAATACATTGCCGACCTCGTCGCTTGGGGCGCCATCGGCGCGCGCACCACCGAGAGCCAGATCCATCGCGAGCTGGCATCGGGCCTGTCCTGCCCGGTCGGCTTCAAGAACGGCACCGACGGCAATTTGCGCATCGCCGCCGAGGCGGTGAAATCCGCCGCCCAGCCGCATCATTTCATGGCGGTGACCAAGGGCGGGCGCAGCGCGATTGCGACGACCACGGGCAACGAAGACTGCCACGTCATCCTGCGCGGTGGCATTCAGCCCAATTATGACGCGGCGAGTGTCGCGGCGGCCTCAGCGGAACTCGGCCGGATCGGTGTTGCGCCGCGGCTGATGATCGATGTCAGCCACGCCAACAGCTCGAAGAAGCCGGAGAACCAGCCGAAGGTGGCGGCCGACGTGGCGGGCCAGGTCGCGGCGGGCGACGAGCGCATCATCGGCGTCATGATCGAGAGCAATCTCGTCGCCGGCCGCCAGGACGTCGTGCCCGGCAAGCCGCTCGTCTATGGCCAGAGCGTCACCGATGGCTGTATCGACTGGGCAACCACCGAGACGGTGCTGCACGGTCTTGCCGGCGCCGTCGAGTGGCGCCGCTCGGCGCGCCGCGCCATGCTGGACAGCCGCCAGGGAGCCGCCTGACGCTATTGAACAGCCGCGCCGTAACCGGCGCGGCTGCCGCTATCGCACATCCACCCAGCGCTGCTCCTCGAACGAGCGCGCCATCGCATGCACGGTGCGCTCGATCTCCAGGCCTTCGTCGAAGTCGATGATCCGCGCCGGCTTACCGGCGAGCCGCATCAGGAGCTCTCGGCATTCGATGATCTTGAGATCGTTGAAGCCGAGGCCGTGGCCGGGCGCCGGCAGGAAGGCGTCGTAGGGCTTGTGGTGCGGCGCCACCAGAATGGTGCGGTAGCCCTGCTCGGTCGGCCGGTCGGCGGTGAGGTAGAGCTGGAATTCGTTGAACCGCTCCTGATCGTAGAGGATCGAGCCTTTGGAGCCGAAGATCTGGATGGCTATGCGGCCCTTGCGGCCCCAGGCCGAACGGTTGACCAGCAGCGTGCCGGCAACGCCGTTTTCGAGATGCATCAGCACGCTGGCGATGTCATAGGTTTCGACCGCGCGGCGGCCGCCCGATGCCAGTTTGCGGTCGGCATAGGGCTTGGCCATGTCGCACATGACGCGGCCGACACGGCCGAACAGCACGTTGACCAGGGACAGCGGATGCACGGCGAAATCGTCGAGCGCGCCATAGCCGGAAGCCGCCTCGTGCTTCCAGAAGAACGGCGCTTCGGGGTCGGCCATGAAATCCTCGTCCATCTCGATGCGCAGATGGTTGACCTCGCCGATGATCTTCTCGTCGAGCAACGCACCGATGTGACGGATGGCGGGGTTCTGGATGTAGTTGTAGCCGAGCGCGGCCACCTTGCCGGATTTCTTCGCCGCCGCGGCCATGGCTTGTGCCTCGGCGAAGCCCGGCGCCATCGGCTTTTCGCACCACAGATGCTTGCCGGCCTCGAGGATGGCGATGGCCATTTCCGGGTGGAACTGGTTGGGCGTGGTCAGTGAGACGACATCGACCTCGGGGTCGTTGACGACGGCGCGCCAGTCGCCGGAGCCTTTGGCGAAGCCGAATTCTGCGGCGCGGCGTTTGGCGAGATCCGCATCGACCTCGCCCAGATGCACCAGCCTTGGCTTGGCGACTTCGGGAAAGACGGTGCCGACCGCGCTCCAGGCAATCGCATGGCACTTGCCCATGAAGCCCGTACCGATAAGACCGACTCCGACCATCTCTGCAATCTCCACTGCGGGGAAAATAGTGTGGATGAATTAATCCATTTTACTCGCAGATGGAACGTGTGACTCATTTTTTATGGCCTTCTTGCACAGTCTCGCTATGATGTGCACAGAGGGGGCTTCGACAGATGGGCTTGGGCGGAGCGACGATGGACGAACGGGTGCCCCGCGATTTCGAGACGCTGCGGGCGACGATCCTGGAGCGGCGCCAGAGCCTGCCCAAGCGTATCGCGCAGATCGCCGCCTATGCGCTCGACAATCCCGACGATATCGCCTTCGGCACTGCAGCCAGCATCGCCGCTTCCGCCGGCGTTCAGCCATCGACCCTGATCCGTTTTGCCCAGCAACTCGGATTCGACGGCTTCACCAGCCTGCAGCAGGTGTTTCGCGAGCGCCTGCGCGAGCGCAATTCCTCCTATGACGAAAGGCTGGCAGCACTCCGCGCCAAGGCCGAGGAGGGTGCCGGCCACCGGGCGATTTTCGACGGCTTCGTCGCCGCCGCCAGCACTTCGCTCAGCGACATTTCGCGCACGCTCAACGAACCGCATTTCGAAGAGGCGATCGCTCTGCTGGCCAAGGCCGAGACCATCTATGTGCTGGCCAAGCGCCGCTCCTATCCGGTCGCGTCCTACATCGCCTATGCGCTGGGCAAGCTGAAGATCCGCAACCAGCTGATCGAATCGGCCGCCGGCCTGAACGCCGAGATGGTCGGCTTTGCCACGCCGAACGACGCCGTCATCGCCATCAGTTTTTCTCCCTATGCGCCGGCGACCATCGAGGAGACGCGCGCCATCTCCGAGCAGGGCGTGCCGATCGTGGCCATCACCGACAGCTCGTTTTCGCCGCTCGCCCAGTTCGCCAAGGTCTGGTTCGAAGTCGCCGAGGCTGATTTCGCCGGCTTCCGTTCGCTGTCGGCGACGATGGCGCTGGCCATGGCGCTCACCGTTGCCGTTGGCGAAAAGCGGCGCGACACGGGCCGCAAGCGCAAGGCCTGACGCCGGCCTTCGGGTTCATGGTCAGGCACTTTCCAGCAAAGGAATGCTCATTCCATCTTGACTATGGATTGGAATTATTATTTCATATTGACGGCGCCACGCTGCCGCTCGCACGTGTACCCCAAAATGAAGTTGCTCAAGACAACAAGGCCGATGGGAGGTTCCAATGGGCGAAGCCGTGGAAGCGAGACATACACCGCTCGACGTCATCACCATCGGCCGTGCGTCGGTCGATCTCTATGGCCAGCAGACCGGCTCGCGGCTGGAGGACATCACCTCCTTCGCCAAGTCGGTTGGCGGCTGCCCGGCCAACATTTCGGTCGGCACGGCAAGGCTCGGCCTGCGCTCGGCGCTGCTCACCCGCGTCGGCGACGAGCAGATGGGCCGTTTCATCCGCGAACAGCTCAGGCGTGAAGGCGTCTCGGTCGACGGCCTCAAGACCGACAAGGACCGGCTGACCGCGCTGGTGCTCCTGTCGGTCGAGGAAGAGGGCGTGTCGCCGATGATCTTCTATCGCTCCGACTGCGCCGACATGGCGCTGGCGGAGGAAGACATCGACGAGGCTTTCATCGCCTCGGCGCGCTCCGTCGTTGTCACCGGCACGCATTTTTCGCGGCCCAACAGCGACGCCGCGCAGCGCAAGGCGATCCGCATCATGAAAGCCAAGGGCGGCAAGGTGGTGTTCGACATTGACTACCGCCCCAATCTCTGGGGCCTCGCCGGCCATGCCGAAGGCTTTGAGCGCTATGTCAAATCCGACCGTGTCTCGGCGCAGCTGAAGACCGTGCTGCCCGATTGCGATCTCATCGTCGGCACCGAAGAGGAGATCATGATCGCGTCGGGCGCCGACGACTGCCTGAGCGCGCTGAAGACCATCCGTTCGCTGTCCAAGGCCACCATCGTGCTGAAGCGCGGCGCCATGGGCTGCATTGTCTATGACGGGCCGATCAGCGACGATCTCGAGGACGGCGTCGTCGGCAAGGGCTTCCCGATCGAGGTCTACAACGTGCTCGGCGCCGGCGACGCCTTCATGTCCGGGTTCCTGCGCGGCTGGCTCGGCGGCGAGAACCTTGCCACGGCGGCGACCTGGGCCAATGCCTGCGGCGCCTTCGCCGTGTCGCGGCTGCTCTGTGCGCCGGAATATCCGACCTTCGAGGAGCTGCAATTCTTCCTCAAGCACGGCAGCAAGCATCTGGCGCTGCGCAAGGACGAGGCCATCAACCACATCCATTGGGCGACGACGCGCCGGCGCGACATTCCTTCGCTGATGGCGCTGGCCTGCGACCACCGCGTCCAGCTCGAGGATGTGGCGGCCAAGGTTGGCGCCGATGTCGCGCGCATCGAGGATTTCAAGGTGCTGACGGTCAAGGCGGCCGCCAAGGTGGCTGCCGGTCGCGGCGGCTATGGCATGCTGCTTGACGAAAAATTTGGCCGCGACGCGATGTTCGAGTTCGCCCGCCATCCCTTCGCCTGGCTCGGCCGTCCCGTCGAACTGCCGGGCTCGCGGCCGCTTCGCTTCGAATTCTCGCAGGACATTGGCTCGCAACTGGTCGAATGGCCGGTCGAGCACTGCATCAAGTGCCTGTGCTTCTATCATCCCGACGATCCCGAGGCGCTGAAGACGGAGCAGCAGCAGAAGCTGCGGGCGCTGTTCGAGGCCGCGCGGAAGGTAGGCAGGGAACTTCTCATCGAAATCATCGCCGGCAAGCACGGCAAGCTCGACGACACGACGATCCCGCGCGCGTTGGAAGAGCTTTATGCGCTCGGCATCAAGCCCGACTGGTGGAAGCTCGAACCGCAGGCTTCCGCGAGCGCCTGGGCCAAGATCGAGTCGGTGATCGTCAGGAACGATCCATGGTGCCGCGGCGTCGTGCTGCTCGGGCTGGAAGCGCCGCAGGACGAGCTCGAGGCGGCCTTCGCCGCCACCGCCAAGGCGCCCATCGTCAAAGGCTTTGCCGTCGGTCGCACCATCTTCATCAATGCCGCCGAACAATGGCTTGCCGGCAGGATGTTGGATGACGAAGCTGTGGCCGACATGGCATCGCGCTTCGAGCAATTGACCGAGGCATGGCTTGCCGCACGCGGCCGCAAGGCCGCATAAGAAGACGGAAAGCCGGAGGAAACGACATGACCAAGACCGTTCGCCTGACGATGGCGCAGGCTGTGACCCGCTTTCTGTCCCGCCAGATGACCGAGATCGACGGCAAGAAGGTTCAGATCTTCGGCGGCGTCTGGGCGATCTTCGGCCACGGCAATGTCGCCGGCATCGGCGAGGCGCTTTATCAGGTGCGCGACGACCTGCCGACCTTCCGCGCCCATAACGAACAGGCGATGGCGCATGCGGCGATCGCCTACGCCAAGGCCAATTTCCGCCGCCGCTTCATGGCGGCGACCTCTTCGATCGGCCCCGGCGCGCTCAACATGGTGACGGCGGCGGCACTTGCGCATGTAAACAGACTGCCCGTCCTGTTTTTGCCCGGCGATGTCTTCGCCAACCGCTTGCCGGATCCGGTGCTGCAGCAGGCCGAGGATTTTTCCGACGGCACGGCGACCGTCAACGACTGCTTCCGCGCCGTGTCGCGCTATTTCGACCGCATCACCCGTCCCGAGCAGATCATCCCGGCGCTCAACCGCGCCATGCAGGTGCTGACCGATCCGGCCGAATGCGGCCCGGTGACGCTGTCGCTGTGCCAGGACGTGCAGGCCGAGGCCTATGATTATCCGGAAAGCTTCTTCGCCGAGCGCGTATGGACGCCGCGCAGGGTGCGCCCCGATCGCCAGGAACTGGCGGCCGCGGTGGCGGCGCTCAAGGGCGCCAAAAAGCCGTTGGTGATCGCTGGCGGCGGCGTCCTCTATTCGCAGGCTTCCCGAGAATTGGCGAAGCTGGTGCAAGGCGCCGGCATTCCGGTCTGCGAGACGCAAGGCGGCAAGTCATCGCTCCCCGATGATCATCCGCTCAACATGGCTGCGGTCGGCGTCACCGGCACCTCCGCTGCCAACCGGCTGGCCGAGGAGGCCGACGTGGTGCTGGCCGTCGGCACCAGGCTGCAGGATTTCACCACCGGTTCCTGGGCGCTGTTCAAGAATTCCGGCCGGACCATCATCGGCCTGAACAGCCAGCCTTTCGATGCCGGCAAGCACTGGGCACTGCCGCTGGTCGCCGACGCGGCGGAAGGGCTTTCCGAACTTACTGCCGCGCTGAAGGGCTGGAAGGCGCCTGCCGCCTGGACCGACAATGCGCTCAAGGGCAAGACGGACTGGCAGGCCGATGCCGGCAAGGTGACGGCGTCGACCAATGCCGCCTATCCGTCCGACGCGCAGGTGATCGGCGCCGTGCAGCGCACGATGGGCGCCAGTGTGACGCTGCTGCACGCCGCCGGCGGTCTGCCCGGCGAATTGCACAAGCTCTGGCAGGCCGGCGCGCCTGGCTCCTACCATGCCGAATACGGCTTCTCGACCATGGGCTATGAGATAGCCGGCGGCCTCGGCGTCAAGATGGCCAAGCCCGACGAGGAGGTCGTCGTCATGATCGGCGACGGCTCCTATCTGATGCTCAATTCCGAGATCGCGACCTCGGTCATGCTCGGCCTCAAGCTGGTGATCGTGCTGCTCGACAATAGAGGCTACGGCTGCATCAACCGGCTGCAGATGGCGACCGGCGGCGCCAACTTCAACAATCTCTTGAAGGACTCGCGCCACGAGATCCTGCCGGATATCGACTTCGCCGCGCACGCGGCAAGCCTAGGCGCCATATCCGAGAAAGTGACCTCGATCGCCGGGCTGGAAACGGCGCTTGGGCAGGCGAAACAGAACAGCAGGACCACGGTCCTGGTCATCGACACCGACCCGCTGGTCTCGACCGATGCCGGCGGCCATTGGTGGGATGTCGCCGTACCGGAAGTCTCGTCGCGGCGCGAAGTGAACGCCGCGCGCAAGAAATACGAGGAAGCCTTGAGCGAACGGCAGGCCTGAGCCCGCCGTTCAAAGACCCTGGGCTGCCAGAAACGATCTGACACTGGAGTGACGACTTGAAAGCCAAACTGGGCATGTCCCCCATCGCATGGTGGAACGACGATCTTGCTGAACTCAGCGATGACGTGTCGCTGGAGGAGTGCCTGGCGCAGTCGCGCTCGGCTGGGTTCACCGGCATGGAGATGGGCCGCCGCTTCCCCAACGACCCCAAGGTGATGCTGCCGATCCTGAAGGAAGCCGACGTCACGCTGTGCGGCGGCTGGTTCTCCGGCACCCTGGTCGATGAGGAGATGGCGAGGAACAAGGATCGCATCCAGCCGATGATCGATCTGTTCAAGGCGGTGAACGCGCCTTGCATCGTCTATGGCGAGGTCGGCCGTTCCATCCAGGGCGACCGCTCCAAGCCTTTAGCCACCAAGCCAAAACTTTCCGGCGACGAGATGAAGGCCTACGCTAGGCGGCTGACCGAATTCGGCGAATGGTGTGCCGAGCAAGGCATGCCGCTGTCCTATCACCACCACATGGCGGCGGTCGTCGAGACCGAGCCGGAACTCGACGCCTTCATGCGCCATTCCGGCGAAGGCATTCCGCTGCTGCTCGATGCCGGCCATCTGGCCTTCGCCGGCGGCGATGTCCTGCGCGCCATCGACAACCACCACAAGCGCATCAACCATGTCCACGTGAAGGACGTGCGCATGGGGGTGATCGACAGCCTCGACCGCACCAGGCAATCCTTCCTCGATGCCGTGGCGCTCGGCGCCTTCACCGTGCCGGGCGACGGCTCGCTGGATTTCGGTGCCATCGTGCAGAGGCTGGCGGATCATGGCTATGAGGGCTGGTTCGTCGTCGAGGCCGAGCAGGATCCGAAGAAGAATCCGCCGCTCAAAATGGCTGAGGTCGGCTACAAGGAGCTGATGCGGGTGATGACGGCTTCCGGGTACACGGTCGAGACGCAAGGCTTCCCCAACGCATGAACGCTGGATTTGCTGTGACCAGCGGCCTATCTGAGGTCCGGTTGGTGAAATCCGGATTGGCCCGATGAAAGATAGTGAGCACCCGTTCTTCCGGCCGCTGTGGCGGCGCGTTGCCATCGTCGCGGTCTGCCTGATCTGGTCGGCAATCGAGTTCGCCTCCGGCACACCTTTCTGGGGCGTGATCGCGCTCGGTTTCGCCGGCTACGCCGTCTGGCAGTTCTTCTACCTCTACAAGCCGGCCGAAGAGGGCAAGGCACCGACCGAGCCCGAACCGAAGGAGTAACCCAGATGTCGAAGCTGCTCGTCAAAGCCAACAAGGGCCATGGCCGCGTCGCCCATGTGACGCCGAAAAGTGCCGGCTGGACCTATGTCGGTTTCGATCTGCATCGGCTGAAGCCCGGTGAAAGCGCGTCCGGTGAAACCAAAGATCGCGAAGTCTGCCTGGTCTTCGTCACCGGCAAGGGCAAGGCGAGCACCGGCGGCAAGGATCTTGGCCTGCTCGGCGAGCGCATGTCGCCTTTTGAAGGCAAGCCTTGGTCAGTCTATCTGCCCGAGGGTTCCGACTGGTCGGTGACCGCCGACACCGATCTCGAGCTTGCCGTCTGTTCGGCGCCGGGGCTTGGCGGCGGCCTGCCGGTGCGCGTCATCGCGCCCGACGATCTCGGCCAGGAAACCCGCGGCAAGGGCACCAACACCCGCTACGTCACCAACATCCTGCCAGAAGGCAAGCCGGCCGATTCGCTGCTGGTGGTCGAGGTGATCACGCCCGGCGGCCACACTTCGAGCTACCCCCCGCACAAGCACGACCAGGACAATCTGCCGGCCGAGTCCTATCTCGAGGAAACCTACTATCACCGCCTCAACCCACCGCAGGGTTTTGCCTTCCAGCGCGTCTACACCGATGCCGACGCAGACGGCGGGCGCGCGCTGGACGAGGCGATGGCGATCGAGGATGGCGATGTCGTGCTGGTGCCCAAGGGCTATCACCCCTGTGCGGCCTGTCACGGCTACGACCTTTATTATCTCAATGTCATGGCCGGGCCGAAGCGCACCTGGAAGTTCCACAATGCGCCAGAGCACGAATGGTTGATGAAGGCCTGATCGATCGGCCTTCGGCTGAAGCTGTTGGTCCAGCACGGAAAAATCGTCGGCTAATGACTTGCCGGCTCGATTTGCCATCGAAAACCCCCAAAAGCTTCGTCAATCCGTCATGCAAATCGCCTATGGCAGCGGTCTGACGAGGACTTTCTATGCGCTATGCCATCTACTTCACCCCAAGGCAGGACGAGCCGCTGGCGCGGATCGCCGCCAATTGGCTTGGCCGCGACCCGTTCGGCGCGGCGACCCGGCCGGTCGAGGCTGTCGGTGAATTGTCGGCGGCGGAAGTCGCCTTCCACACCGCCTCGGCGCGGCGCTACGGCTTCCATGCGACGCTGAAGGCGCCCTTCCGGCTGGCGCCCAACGAGACGGAAGCCTCGCTGCGCGCGGCACTCGACAGCTTCGCCGAAGCGACCATGCCGGTCACCATTCCACGCCTCGTCGTCGGTCAGATCGACGGCTTCTTCGCGCTCGTCCAGGAAGCCCCGCTGCCGGCGCTCAACCGTTTTGCCGATGACGTCGTGCTCGCCTTCGACCGCTTCCGCGCGCCGCTGACCGAGGCGGAAATCGAACGCCGCAGCCCCGATTCGCTGAAGCCTGCCGAATTCCGCAACCTCTGCCAGTGGGGCTACCCTTACGTGTTCGAGACCTTTCGCTTCCACATGACGCTGTCCGGCCGCGCCGCGTCACAGGAAAGCCCTCGTCTGCGCGCAGCAATAGACAGCCTGTTCGCGGAGGTGCTGCTGCGGCCGGTGCCGGTGGATGCGCTGACGCTGTTTGTCGAAACCGAACCGGGCGCCCCGTTCATGGTGCTTTCCCATCACGCGCTCGGACGTCGCCCGGCCAGAAAAACTGCCTAGTTCGCTAGCTTGAGATCAAGGACTGCCTGAAATGACCGCCGAGACCGTTCTCACCAACGCCCGCATCGTGCTTGCCGACGAGATCGTCGAAGGCTCGCTCGTGCTGCGCGACGGCCTGATTGCCGCCATCGATCCCGGCGCCGCCCGCACCGGCGAGGACATGGGTGGCGACTACGTCATCCCCGGCCTGGTCGAATTGCACACCGACCATCTCGAAGGCCACTACGCGCCGCGGCCGAAGGTACGCTGGAACCCGATCGCCGCCGTGCTTGCCCATGACGCGCAGGTGGCGACCGCCGGCATCACCACCGTGCTCGACGCCTTGCGCGTCGGCATGGACGAGGATGCCGACCTGACCTCCGCCGACATCCGCAAGCTCGCCGACGCGATCGAGGACAGCGTCGAGCAGGACCGGCTTCGCGCCGATCACTTCATCCATCTGCGCTGCGAGGTTTCGGCACCCGATTGCCTGAGGGCCTTCGCCAATTTCGAAACCGATGAAAGGGTGAAGCTGGCTTCGCTGATGGATCATGCGCCGGGACAGCGCCAGTTCGTCAATCTCGAGACCTATGCCTATTATTACCAGCGCAAGCTGAAGCTGACGGATCGCGCCTTTCAGAAGTTCTGCGAGAAGCGCATGGCGGAATCGGCCATGAACTCCGGTCCCAACCGCGTCTTCATCGCCGCCGCCTGCCATGAGCGCGGCATCGTGCTGGCGAGCCACGACGACGCCACCTCGGGCCATGTCGAGGAGGCGATCGAGCAGGGCGTGCGCGTCGCCGAATTCCCGACCACCGAGGAAGCGGCACGGGCCTCGAAGGCCGCCGGGCTCGGCGTGCTGATGGGCGCGCCCAACGTCATGCGCGGCGCCTCGCATTCCGGCAACGTCTCGGCCCGGACGCTTGCCGGCGACGGCCTGCTCGACATCCTGTCGTCGGATTACATTCCTTTCAGCCTGATCCAGTCGGCTTTCTTCCTCGGCGATGTCGTCGAGGGCATTTCGCTGCCGCAGGCGGTGGCCATGGTGTCGAAGAATCCGGCCGAGGCGGTCGGCCTCAGCGATCGCGGCGTCATCGAACAGGGCCGGCGCGCCGACCTCGTACGCGTGCGCGTCGACGACCATGTGCCGGTCGTCCGCACCGTCTGGCGCCAGGGGCGCCGGGTCGCATGATGGTCTCGGCGCTGATCGAACGCGAACTGTCCACCGACACCTTTCCGATCCGCCACGGCGTCTTCGTCGCCGTGGTCGGGCCGAGCGGCGCCGGCAAGGACACGGTGATCGGCTATGCCAAGGCGCGTTTCGCCGACGAGAGCCGGCTGGAATTCGTGCGCCGGGTCATCACAAGGCCGAGCGATGCGGCGAGCGAGGACCACGACACGCTGGCCGACGCCGCCTTCGCCGAAGCCGAGGCCGACGGTGCCTTCGCCATAGCCTGGGAGGCACATGGCCTGCGCTATGGCATTCCGGCCGATGTCGACTGGTCGGTCGCCAACGGCCAGGTCGCCGTCGCCAACGTCTCGCGTTCCATCATTCCGGCGCTGCGCGATCGCTACGCAAACCTGGCCGTCGTCGAGATCACCGCCACGCCGGAAATCCTCGCCGAGCGGCTGGCCATGCGCGGCCGCGAATCGCGCGGCGAGGTGCTGGCCCGCCTGGCGCGCAGCACGTCCGTCGCGCTGTCCGGCCCCGATGTCACCTCGATCGACAACAGCGGCACCCGCGAGATCGCCGGCGAGCGCTTCGCCGAAGTGCTGCGCAAGGCGATGGCTTTCTCCGACCTGTCGAGCATGATCTAGGATGTGCTGATATTCAGGTGATGCCGGCCTGCAAACGGCGGTCTCCTGCGCTTCCGGTGCTCACGTACATTGAGTACGCTCCGCTCCGGTTCTCGGAACCCACCATTTTCGGCTCGGCCTGACCTGAATCTCAGCACATCCCAGGGCCGGCTTCGACAAGCAGCTACTCCGCCGGCGCGCCGGCGACGTTCTTGCGCGTGGCGTCGATCATCTGCCGCCGTGCCCGGAACACGCCCCATTGCTGGTCGACCAGCACGCCGATCAGGATCACCCCGCCCATCACCGCGAAATTGAGCGAGGAGGGGATGCCGAGCAGATTGACCAGGTTCTGCAATTCCTGCAGCAGCACCGTGCCGAGGATGACGCCGATCAGCGAGCCTTCGCCGCCGCGTAGCGAGAAGCCGCCGAGCACGGCCGCCGCAATGGCGTAGAGCTCGTAGAACTGGCCGTGGCTGGCCGGCGAGATCGAGCGCGTGTACATGGCGAAATAGATCGCCGACAGCGCCGTCAGCACGCCGCAGATGACGTAGGCCGCCATGACGACGCGCCCCGTGCGGATGCCGGAATATTTCGCCGCTTCCTCGTTCTTGCCGATGGCGTAGAGATAGCGCCCGAACACCGAGCGGTGCAGCACCACCCACATGACGATTGAGATGACGATCAACGCGATGAAGCTGTTCGGCACGCCGTAGCTGCGGCCGGCGGTCAGAAACTCGAGGTCAGGGAAATTCTGGCCGAAGCCGAAGCCCGCCGTGCCGTCGGCGGTGTAGAAGCGCGCTACGCCGCGATAGATCAAGAGGCCGCAGAGCGTCACCACGAAGGGCTGCAGCTTCAGCCGCGTGATCAACCAGCCATGCATGAGGCCGATGACGGCGCCGAGCGCGATGATCAGCACGAAGGCCAGCGGCCAATCCATCCCGCGCACGGCAATGAAGTCGATGAACAGCGTACCGAGCAACGCAACCACCGATCCCACAGACAATTCGATGCCACCGGTGATGATGACGAAGGCCTGGCCGATCGACAGAATCCCGAACAGGCCGATCAGGTTCGAGGTGTTGGCAAGGTTGATCGGCAAGAGGAAGCGCGGATTGATGATCGCTACCACCGTCCCCACCACCAGGATCAGGATCAGCAGGCCGAGATCTTTCTTGCTCATCTTTTTCTCCCCAAAGCAGGTTCCGCAAAAGTGTTCTGCGGTTTTGCGACCGGAACCTGCGGCAAAACAAAACGCTAATTCGGCTTCTTGCCGACCGCGAGCAGCAGCACGTTTTCCTGGCTGAAGTCGTCCTTGTCGAGAATGCCCGAGATCTGGCCCTCATGCATGACGGCGATACGGTCCGAGACGCCGATCACCTCCTCCATGTCGCTGGAGATCATCAGCACAGCGACGCCGGCATCGGCCAGCGCCCGCATCAGCCCGTAGATTTCCGCCTTGGCGCCGATGTCGATGCCGCGCGTCGGTTCGTCGAGGATCATCACCTTCGGATTCATCGCCAGCCACTTGCCCAGCACCACCTTCTGCTGGTTGCCGCCCGATAGCGTGCCGGTGCGCGTCGCCACCGATGGCGCCTTGATGCCGAGATTGCTCTTCTGCTTCTCGGCGGTGGCGACTTCGGCGCTGGCCGAGACCAGTGAGCGCTTCGCATGCGCCGGCAGATTGGGCAGCGAGATGTTCTGCGCGATCGACAGATCGAGCAGGATGCCGGTCAGCTTGCGGTCCTCGGGCACCAGGAAGATGCCGCTGGCCACGGCATCGGCGGCCGAGCCGAGTGCGAGTTCCTTGCCGTCAAGCTTGACGCTGCCGCCGAAGCGTTCGTCGATGCCGAACAGCACGCGCGCCAGCTCGGTGCGGCCGGAGCCGACCAGGCCGGCAAGGCCGAGGATTTCGCCATGCCTGACGTCGAGATCGACCGGCCGGTCGGGATAGGCGCTGGTGCGCACCGCCTTGGCTGAAAGTGCTACGCCGCCCGGCGCGCGCGCCGATTCCGAGGCCTTCTCGCGTTCCTTCAGCATGCGGCCGATCATCAGCTTGACCATCTGGTCGTGGTTGATGGCGCTTTTCGGCAATGTGCCGGCCAGCATGCCGTCCCGCAGCACCACGACGCGGTCGGCGACGCGCTCGACCTCATGCAGCCGGTGCGAGATGAAGATGACGCTGATGCCTTCCGCCTTCAGCGCCTTGATGACATCGAGCAATTTGTCGGTTTCGGCGAGTGGCAGGCTGGATGTCGGCTCATCGAGGATCACCAGCCGCGCCTTGATCGACAGCGCCTTGGCGATCTCGACCATCTGCTGCTGGGCAAGCGACAGCGACGCCACCGGTGCGTCGGCCGAGAAATTGGCGCCGACCCGCTTCAGCAGCGGCGCCACCATGACGCGCAGTTTGGCGCGGTCGACCAGCTTCAGCGGCCCGGCGCGCAGCGGCTCGCGGCCGAAGAAGATGTTGGCGGCAACATCGAGGTTTTCGAACAGATTGAGTTCCTGGTGGACGAAGGCGATGCCGGAGCCGAGGCTGGCCTCGACGGTGAGCCCGTCATGCTCGACGCCGTCGACGGTGATGGTGCCGGTATCAGGCCGGGTCACGCCGCCGAGGATCTTCATCAGCGTCGATTTGCCGGCGCCGTTTTCGCCGACCAGTCCGATCACTTCGCCCGGCCTCACCTCCATCGAGAACCCGTCCAGCGCCACCACGCCGGGATAGGTCTTGCGCACGCTCTCCAGGCTCAGGAACGGAGCGACCGTGGATGCAACGATGGATGTGTCGGAATAGTTCATCACGCCATGATTCATCGCGCCACAGTTCATCGCGCTTGCCAGCAGCCGGTGAGCTACAGACTGACGGGCCCGCGAAGGCCCGTCAATACGAACGCCGGCTCAAGGCAGTCCCCTGAGCCGGCGCAACTGTTTTCGTCTCAGTTCCCGGACATCGCCTTCAGATTGGCGGCGTAGGCGTCGACATCATCCTTGCCGATGATCTTGGTCGGGATGATGATCAGCCCATCGGCCGGAACGCCCGACTTGTCGCCCTTGAGATAGGCGGCCATCAGCTTCATGCCCTGATAAGCCCATTCGAAGGGCTGCTGCACGACGGTCGCCGCCACGGTGCCTTCCTTGACCCCACCCAGCGTGATCGGATCGTCGTCGAAGCCGACGACGGTGATCTGGCCGAGCTTGCCGGCGTCGCGCAGCGCCTCATAGATGCGCGGCGTGTTGTAGGAGTAGAAGCCGACCATGCAGGTGACGTCGGGGCTGGCAACGAGCGCGTCCTCGACATTCTTCTTGGCACGGGCCTGGTCGATATCGTCGCCGCGCACGTCGATCAGCTCGATCTTGGTGCCGGCGAGCCCGTCCTTCATGCCCTGGATGCGCTCCTTGGCATTGTCGGCGCCGAGCAGGCCGACGAAGCCGAGGCACTTGCCGCCGTTCGGCATCGCCTTCTTGGCGATCTCGGCCGCCTGCTTGCCGGCATCGACGTTCGACGAGCCGATATAGGCGACACGCTTGGTCTGCGGGGCGTCGCTGTCGGTGGTGAACAGCGCCGTTTCGGAAGCGATCTTGTTCAGCCCGTCGGTCGAGGTCTTTGGGTCCACGGCCGACACCATGATCGCCTTGACGCCTGCGGTCACCAGATCGTCCATCAGCCGCTGCTGGATGGCGACCGACGACTGCTCGGGATATTTCAGCTCCAGATTGTAGTCGGGCAGTTCGCCCTGCGCCTTCTTCACGCCGGCTTCCGCCGCCTTCCAGAAGTCGGACGCGCCGTTGACGACGAAGGCCAGCGTCGGCTTGTCGTCGGCACGCGCGATTGCGCTCGCCGACAGGCCGAGAGCCAAGGCCGCGGCGGCGATGGATGCAGTACGGATCACAGATTTCATGTTCAACCTCCCTTTTGAAACTCATCGCTGATGTCTCGGCTGCGGCCCGGACGCCCTCCTCCTCAAGGGTCTGCCAAAGGTCTGACAACTAAAGAACGGCGCCAATCCAGCCGCGACCGAAACACTAGACACTGATTTGTCGTTCGTAAATAGTCCGATTTGTCTGACATTTTCGTGAGAGCGCTACGGCCCCCTTCCGGTAGCAATCCGGACCGGTGGCGCGCCACGCTTCGGGTCTCGTCGCCACCGGTCCCGAACCCCGGATCGGTGACGACGAGTTGACAGTAGAACGCTTACGACTATTAGTAAATAGTATTAGTCGTGACGTTGGGAAGGACGCGCCGCGGGGCGGAGGAGGCTAATGCAGCGGGGGACATCAGGGAGGAACGACGGCGGCAGGCCATGACTGCTGCCGCAGCGAAAAGCTTGAGGAAATCACCGTTTTTCCGGTCCCGGCCAGTTGTTTTCGTCGCCATGCAGCGCTACTGGCACAGAACGCCTCGTGTATGATAATAGTTATAAGTGCGCATCTCCGATCAATGCGCCTGATTGAAACCGCCTTTGCCGCCGATGCCGGCCTAACGAGGCCGGACTTTGGGAAACGATGCCGACATGAGCGAACCGACGGAACTGCGCGATCCCCCGGAGGCCTCCAGGCGTCGCAAGCCGTCCGCCAGAGGTCCCAAGGGTCGCGTCACCATGACCGACATAGCCAGAGCCGCCGGCTGCTCGCAGGCGACGGTGTCCTTCGTGCTCAACAATTCGCCGGGCATCCGGCTGTCGCAGCAGACCCGCGACCGGGTCATCGAGGCGGCGCGGACGCTCGGTTATGCCGCGCCGGCCTTCTCCGCCTTGCGTCCGCCCGTCACGCCGTTCGAAGGCCTGGACGGCGTCATCGGCTTCGCCGTCGACCAGCTCGCCACCAGCCCCGAAGCGGTGGTCGCCATCGAAGGCGCGCGCCAGGCCTCGTGGAATGCCGGCAATGTGCTCCTGGTGGCGCAGACCATGGGCGACGCCGTCATGGAGCCGAGGGCGATCCAGGCGCTGACCAGGCGCGGCATCTCGGCGCTCATCTACATGACCATCTTCACCCGCGAGATCACCGCGCCGGACTTCCTCTACAGCCTCGACATCCCGGTCATCCTGCTCAACTGCTATACGGCCGACTATGCCTTCCCCGCCGTGGTGCCCTCCGAGATCGCCGGCGGCCAGAGCTCGACCCGCCATCTGATCGGCCATGGCCACCGCCGCATCGCCACCATCACTGGCGAGCCTTGGATGCAGGCCGCTCAGGACCGGCTGAAGGGCTACCGCCGCGCGCTGGCGACGGCCGACATTCCTTTCGATCCGGAACTGGTGGTCGAGGGCGACTGGTCGGCCAGTGCCGGCTATGCCGCGACCGTCAAGCTGCTGGCGTTGAAAGACCGCCCGACCGCCATCTTCTGCCAGAACGACCGCACGGCCATCGGCTGCTACGAGGCGCTGAAGGAGGCCGGCCTGCACATCCCGCAGGATATTTCCGTGGTCGGCTACGACGACGAGGAGATCGCCCGCCACCTCTTCCCGCCGCTGACGACATCGATCCTGCCGCATATGGCGATGGGCCAATGGGCGATCGAGCAGCTGGAGACGCCGCCGACCCCGGGCCGCGGGCGCTATCCCATCACCAAGCTCGAATGCCCGCTGGTGGAGCGGGAGTCGGTGGCGGTTGCGGCGTCACAAGAGCCGCGAGCGATGACGGCCGGCTGATAGCCTGCCGCACCGGTTCCCGGCCGCCGCCAGACCTGCGCGCCCTACCCGCCAACCATCAGCTTGACGACTTCGTCGTGGTTGGTCTCCGAGATCTTGCGCTCGCCGGCCTGGACGCCGCGCCTGAGCACGACGATGCGGTCGGAGACGGCAAAAATGTCCTGCAGATTGTGCGAGATGAAGATCACGCCGCGGCCTTGTGCCTTGAGCTGGTGGATCAGCGAAATCACCTTGCGCTGTTCGGGCACGCCGAGGGCGGCGGTCGGTTCGTCCATGATCAGGATCTGCGCGTCCCAATAGACGGCGCGGCCGATGGCGACGGCCTGGCGTTGGCCGCCGGAGAAATTGCTGACCGGGGCATCGAGCCGGCTGACATGGAAATCCAGCCGCCCCATCGTCTGCTTGGCGGCCACCGCCATGGCCTTGCGGTCGAGCACCGGCAGGAAGCCGAAGGCTTTGCGCATCGGTTCTCGGCCAAGGAAGATGTTGGCGCCGATCGACAGATTGTCGGCCAGGGCGAGGTCCTGGTAGATGGTCTCGATGCCTTTCTCGCGCGCCTCCTGCGGCGTCGAAAAGCTCACCGGCTGACCCCTGAGCAGAATCTCGCCGCCGGTCGGCTGGAAGACGCCCGATATCGCCTTGATCAGCGTCGTCTTGCCGGCGCCGTTGTCGCCGGCCAGCGCCACCACTTCTCCCGGCCGCACGACCATGGAGAAATCGTTGAGCGCGCGCACCGCTCCAAAATGCTTGGAAAGGTTGCGGACTTCCAACAGCGGGGCTGTCTGTTCCTGACTATTCATCCTGGCGAGCTCCACTGAACCGGCGCTGCGCCTGGTCGATGAGGACGGAAATGATGATGACGAGGCCGACGGCGATGAACTGCCAGAACGGCTCGACATTGACGAAGACCAGCCCGTACTGGATGACCGCGATCACCAGGGCGCCGGCGACGGTGCCGAAGATGGTGCCGGAGCCGCCGAACAGGCTGGCGCCGCCGATGACGACGGCCGCGACGCTGTCGAGCAGCAAGGGTTCGCCGGCCTGGGCAGCGCCCGCGGTGAAGCGCGCCGCATAGAGCGCGCCGCCGAGGCCGGCGCACATCGCCGAAAGTACATAGAGGCGCAATATGTGCCCCTTGATGTCGATGCCGGCACGGCTCGCCGCCTGCACATTGGCGCCGATGGCGTAATTGTGCTGGCCGAACCGTGTCTGGCTCAGGATGTAATGCATCACCACGACGAAGACGGCGGTGATCATGACAAGATAGGGCACGCCGTGGAACTTGCCGTTGCCGAGCAGCGCGAACCAGGAATTCTGCACCGGCACCGTCGTGCCGCCGGCAAGAAGATAGGCAGCACCGCGCGCCACGCCGAACATGCCAAGCGTGCCGATGAAGGGCGGAATTCTCAGCCGCGAGATCAAAAGGCCGTTGATGACACCGGGCACGCCGGCAACGATGACGGCGGCGAGAATGCCGGCCAGCATGGCCAGTGGCAGCGGGATAGCGGCTCCCGCCATGTTGGTGGCATGGGCGGCGACGACGGCCGCAAGGCCCATGATGAAGCCGAGCGAGAGGTCGATGCCGCCCGAAATGATGACGAAGGTCTGGCCGGTCGCCAGCAGCAGCGGCGCCACGGCAAAGATCGCGATGGACTGCACGTTGAACGGGTTGAGCACGAAGGTGGCGCCGAAGGCGAGTCGCGACCAGACCTCGAAACAGATGATCAGGCCGGCGAGGAACAGCCAGGCACGCCCATCGGCGATACGTGCGATCCAGGTCCTGGCAGGATCACCGTGGTCCGCCTGGGGGGCAACATGCGTTCCACCGCTTGATGATGTTGAGGTCATGAATGGATCCGATCCGCGGCGCGGCCTTCAAATAGGTCCGGGAACATCCCGGCCTCCTCCCGGCGAAGCGCAAGGAGGCCGGGCCGGTTGAGCTCACTCGGAGTAGAGATACTTCGAGATGTTCGGGTCGGCGATGTTGGACTTGTCCATGATCGTGAAGCCGGTGCCGATCGCAACCGGGACCGACTGGCCGGTCAGATGGGCATAGGCTGAGACGACGCCAAAGTAGCCGATCTCGGCGGGATGCTGGGCAATCGCAACGTCGACCAGGCCGGTGTTGATGTTGTCGACGATGCTGGTCGGCGCATCGAACGCCACGACCTTGACGGTGCCGGTTTGCCCAGCCTGCTGGACGCCATTCGCCGCGCCAAGCGCGGAGAACAGGTTGGCGCCGAACACGCCAACGAGGTCGGGATTGCGCGCGAACACGGCCTGCAGCTGCGAGGCGGCCTTATTGGCGTCGTTGTCGTTGAACTGCGTTTCGAGAACGGTGATGCCGGGATGGTTGGCCGCCATCTCTTTCTTGAAGCCCTCTTCACGCTGGTCGGTGGTCGAGATGCCGGGCTTCACGTTTGAAACGTAGACCTTGCCCTTGTCGCCGATGGCCTTGGCCAGTGCCCGCGCGGCGATCTCGCCGCCGAGGACGTTGTCCGACGCGATGTAGGACAGCGGGAAATCCGCATCGCCGGCGCCGGTCTGGTAGACGCCGCTGCCGATGAAAGTGTCGACAGTGATCACCGGGATGCCGGCATCGCTGGCCTTGCGCAGCGGCTCGACCAATTGGACCTTGTCGGTCGGCGCGATCAGGATCGCGTCCGGCTTCTTGGCGATGACCGCGTCAAGCACGGGCACCTGCGTCACCGGGTTGAAGTCCGGCGCGCCCTGGAAGACCAGGTTGACGCCGAGCGCATCGGCCGCCGCCTGGGCGCCCTTGCGCATGGTGATGTAGAAACCGTCGGTGGTCAGGCCGGGAATGAGCGCGATGGTGTACTTCTTGTCCTGCGCCGACGCAGGCGCGACCAGCGCCGATGCCGAGATGGCGAGCGCCGCGAGCGCGGCAACGATCTTCTTCATGAATTCCTCCTCATGGTGTTGGCAGATATGCTGTGGACAGTGGAATGGTCGTCGATCTCGGATCGTGACCAAGAAACGGATTTCACCTGCCTGGCTGTTGCGGGCGGCTTTCCTCCCAAGCGCCCCTGTCGTCAGTCCAGCCAGTCGAAACCGGCCATTGTGATGTCAGCAGTCTCGTTCCCTGCCTCCGCAAGGTCGACAAAACCGCGCCGCCCGGCACGCATTCGTACCGGGTTCGCAGAGTTGTAACACTTTGCTGAAATAAATTGCAAGCGGCTCTTTGGCGGGCCGAACCGCCGCAGTTTTCAAACCGGACATCACCTGTGCGCTCCGCAGAGCCCCGCCTGGGCGACTATCGCCCCAACCCGTCTACGGCACAACGGGTGATTTTCGCGGGCGCTATCGCGGCAACAGCGCCTCGAGGATGGCCTGCGCCGTCTTGGTGTCGGTGACGAGGGCATTGATCAGCTTGGCACGCGCGGCGCCGATGATGGCCGTCGCTTTTTCCGGCCCGGCGGCGACGCCGATCACCAGCGGAATGGCGCGCAGCTGGGCCGGCGACATGGCGATCATCCGGCTTTCCCCTTCCCAGGAGATGAGCGTGCCATCGGCGTCGAAATAGTGGCGAAGGACGTCTCCGGCCGCCTGGAACAGCGCCTGCTCGCTCAGCGTCGCCGCACTTGCCTCCGGCGGGTTGATGGCGTGCGGCAGGCCGACGCCGACAACCGCCACATCGGTCCGGTCCCAGAGGGCCACGCTGTCGCTGATCGCCGCATCGCCAAGGAAGACATCGCGCAGTTCGGTCGACGGCAGATAGGGCGCATGGATGAAATGCGGCGTCCCGCCGAACTCCTCGGCGGCGAGCCGCACGAACTCGTTGATCTGGAAATGCGCCGCCTGCTGCTGCATCCCGCCAGTGGCGGCGACGGTGAGCACGCCGGGAATGCGCGGCAGGCCGGCGCGGATCACCTCACGGATGGCGCGCCCCCAGCCGATGGCCACAACAGAGCCGGCCGAAAGCTCCGCCTGCCTGAGCAGGCCGCCGAGGGGGGTTGCCAGCGCCGTCAGCACGCCAGCTGCCGGCGTCTCGACGACGGCCGCGTCGCGCAGCCCCAGCCCCTCGATCAGCTGCGCGGTGACAGCTTCGGGCGTGACGATGTCGAGCACCTCGATGCGCACGATCCCCTCCGCCCGCGCCCGCTGCAGCAGGCGCGATATGGTGGCGGTCGAGACCCCCAGCCGCCGCGCGATATCGACCTGCGACATCTCCGCCTCGTAGTGCAGCTTGGCGACCGTATGCAGCATCGTGCGCGACGCGGTCGCATCCTGGATGGGAGGAACAGACAGCTTGCAATTCCTTTCAGCAATGTGTTACAGACCTGCCGACCACCGAGTTATCGCCCAAATTTGGCAAAGCCGCAACTTGGGCTCGCTTCCATATCGCGTCCCGAGGGCGCCAGGATCGGACAAAAAAGACCATGACCAGGATGACCACCGCGGAGCTGCGCGGCTACCAGCAGATATGCGGCAGGGACGGGGCTATGATGGCCATCGCCTGCGACCAGCGCGGCGGCATGCGTACCTTGCTGGCGTCGGATCCGGAGGAGCAGGCCAGGATCACCAACGACATGCTCGGCGACACCAAGGCCGACATCACGCGTTACCTCGCCAGCGAGGCCTCCTGCGTGCTGCTCGACCCGCTCTGCGCGGTGCCGCGTGTCGTCGACGAAGGCGTGCTGAACCGCGACACGGCGCTGCTCATCGGCCTCGACGCATCGGGCTTCGACGTCTCGCCCGACGGCTACCGCCTGTCGCGCCTCGTTCCAGGCATCAACGCCCGCCGCGTGCGCGAACTCGGCGGCACCGGCGGCAAGATCATGGTGTATCTCAGGGCAGACAAGCCCGAGGCGAACGAGCACAACATCGCCATCCTCAGAGAGTGCATCGCCGACTTCGGCCAGGAGGACCTGCTGCTGGTCGTCGAGTTCCTGACCTACCAGCTCGAGGGCGAAAGCGCCGAGGACTACACCGCCAAAATCCCCTCGCTGATCGAAGAGGGTACGCGCATCTCACTGCAGTGCGGGGCCAAGGTGCTCAAGCTTCCCTATCCCGGCACGCCGGATGCCTGCGCCAGGATCACCAGGCTGGCCGGCGACGTGCCATGGGCGGTGCTGTCGGCCGGGGTCAACCATTCGACTTTCCTCGGCCAGGTCGAGATCGCCATGATGAACGGTGCGTCGGGCGTCATTGCCGGCCGCTCGTTGTGGAAGGACTGCATCTCGCTCGACCGTGACGTGCAGCGCGAGAAGCTGAAAACCATCGCGGTGTCGCGGTTACGCGAGATCCAGGCGGTGATTGGCAATTACCGGCGCAAAGCCGCCTAGGGCATGCTGATCTTCAGGTGAGGCCGGCCTGCAAACGATGGCTTCCTGCGCTTCCGGTGTTCACGTACTTAAAGTACGCTCCGCTCCGGTTCTCGGAAACCACCTTGTTTGGTCGCTTCGCGCCCGTCTTCGACTCCGGCTCGGCCTGACCTGAATCTCAACATGCCTTGGAGCGCTCTGTGGTCAAAATAGCCGGAGCGCTTTTTTCCACCGGGCTATCTGCGCCAGACAAGCACGAGAAATCATGCGACAGAAATCGATGGCCATAGGGATCGATATCGGCGGCACCAATCTGCGTGCCGCCCGCATCTCCGCCACGGGTGAAATCCTCAAGCGTATCTCCGAGAAAAGCGCGCCCGACCCGGAGCTCGTGCTCGGCCGCATCGCCGACATGGTGCACCAGCTCGATACTCCGGAAGTAGCGGCGATCGGCATCGGCGTTCCCGGCCGCGTCGATGCGCGGCGCGGCACTGTGCTCTCCGGCGGCTATGTCGACCTCGCCTCGGTCGCCCTGGCGCAGCGGCTGGAAAGCATGGCGGGCAAGCCCGTTATCATCGACAATGACTGCAACATGGCTCTGACAGCCGAAATGGCCCGGGGCGCTGCCGTCGGCCACGACAACATCGTCATGTTCACCATCGGCACCGGCATCGGCGGCGCGGTCGCCGAAGCGAGGCGCATCGTGCGCGGCAAGGCAACCGCGGGACAGCTCGGCCACATCGCCGTCGACCTCAACGGCGAGATCTGCAAATGCGGTCGCCGCGGCTGCGTCGAAACCACCAGCTCGGGCACGGCGCTTGGCCGCCACATTATAAGAGCTGGTCTCGGCCCGGAGATCACGGTCGACCAGCTCTTTGCCCGCGACGCCGCCGGCGATGCGCTGACACGCGGCATACTGGACGCCTGGGCAAGGCCGCTGCGCGCCGCGATCGACACGGCGGTCGCCATGTTCAATCCGGACCTTGTGCTGCTCGGCGGCGGACTGGGCGGCGCGGCGCACAGGGCGCTCGCCAATGCGCCGGCTCTCGCGCCCTGGTACCAGGCTCCGGTGCAGCCGGCCCTGCTCGGCGACGATGCTGGCGTCATCGGCGCCGGCCTGCAGGCGCTTGCGGCCGAGGGCGCTGACACAGCGACCACGGGCGCGCGCCGAGTCATGACACCGGCCAAGACGGCACCTGCTCCAGCTTCACCCCTCTCCGTGCCCTCGGCTCGGCGTGCCGTGCCTAACCGGCGCGCCGTGCTCGTCAATGGCATCCCCGCCTCAGGCAAAAGCACGGTCTCGCGCGGCATCGCCGAGCGCATGGGCTGGCCGCTGCTGGGGCTGGACACGATCAAGAACCCGTTTTTGGAAGTGCTCGGTGGCGGCGACCGCGAGTTCAACCGCACGCTCGGCCGCGCCAGCTACCAGGCAATCTGGTCGCTCGTCGGCGAAGCCCCGGCCGGCAGCATTTTTGTCGTCGACGCCTGGTTCGGCTTCCAGCCGCGCCAGCTGCTCGAGGATCATCTGAAGCGGGCCGGCGTCGTTGAGACCGCCGAGATCTGGTGTCATGCGCCGGGTGATATCCTGGCCGAACGCTATCGCGCCCGCCTCGACCAGCGCCTCCCCGGCCATCCGGGTGCCGCCTACATCCCCGAACTGATCGAGCTCGCCAAACGTGCCGAGCCGCTGCGCCGCGGCCCGCTCTTCGACGTCGACACGACGCAGCCCATCGCCTTCGACGCCCTCACGGCATGGCTGCGCACGACGCTTCCGTCGTAGGCTGCACGGGGGGACTGTTGAGATTCAGGCCAGGCCGGCTGAATACCAACAGATACTAGAACCAGCGCTCCCGGCGCGGCTCGCTGGCGCCAAGCGCGAGACCCAGCAGAAGGCCCGCCGCTCCGCCCAGAATGAAGGCGGACGACACCGTGCCCGGATTGTCGTGAACGACACCCGACACCGACTGCGCCCTGCTGCGCAGCGCCTGCGCGGTGCGGGAGGCGCGCTCGGTGGCACTGTCATACCAGCCATTGGCCTCCTCGACCGCCTCTTCGGCCCGCTCGGCCAGCGTCCGGTTGATCTTGCCGATCTCGCGCTTCAGCTGCGCGACCTGCTTTTCCAGGGCTTCCTGGGCTTCGCGCTGCGTCATCCTCGGCGCCGTGGTTTCGTTCGGGTCGTCGGCCATTGTTGTCTCCTTTGCTGAAGGGCTTCTAGGGTCAACGGCGAGCCGCGGCGCAAGGTTCCCAACTGACAGGCAACCCCTCTGGGACTTGGCCCAGCCTCGACCGGAGGTTTCAACCCAGCCGGTTGCTGGAGCATGATCCCGAAAAGATCATGCTCCAGCACTGGGAGAGAGTCCCATCGCGATCAAATCGGGATGGGAGATCTAGAACTCGTAGAAGACCCAGACACGCCGGCGATAGCACCGCCTGCGATAGCGGCCATAGCGCCAATAGCGGCGGCAGATCCGTCTCCAGCCGCGACGCCTGCGGCGGCGATAATGGCGGCGATGCCAGCGGCGATGATAGACAGGCTCCAGATCCGCCTGCGTGCCATCGTCGCCGAAAGGCTCCGTATCCGGCGCGTCGAGCTCATCGAGAATGCCGGGCCCGACATTCGGAACCCCGGCCACCGCATTGAGTGGTCGAACCGTGCTGGCAAGGGCCGCCGCCCCCGCAACGCCGAACATTGCCGTCAAGAATGATCGCCGATCCATCAAAACCTCCCGATCTCCAACCAGCGAAAACAAGGCTAGCAAAGGGGAAATAGCGCGCTGGAGGCGAAAGCCTAGGGGGCGGGCTTGGAGGACGGATTGGCGAGGCTGGCGGGAGCCTGATTGCTCTCTACCGCCTGGACTAGGCGCGCCGCGCAGTGGCGTGATTGTAGAGCCACTGAAGAAAGGCATAGCCGTGCGGGCTGAGGTCCAGCATGCGCAGCCTGCGGCGGATCCGGCGTTCAGCACACAGAAGCGCCTCTTCCTGCTGAGGAAAGTAGGGGCGCAACATCTCGAGTGCGGCGAGCTTGTCGGCGAGCATGCGTCTGGTTCCGTAGAGAAGCGTCACGCTGTCGCGATGGATCCGATGTGCCGCCATGACGTCGTCGATGAATCCGACTTTGCCGCCGCGCGCCGTCAGGACATTCAAAAGCCAGGCGGCAGAGGCGACAGTCGTCGTTCGATACCATCCCGGCAACGCATCGAGCGCGGCTTTGCGAACCATCGTGGCGCTCTTGGGCGTAAAGTTGACGTTCAGCAACCGGTCAATGTCATAGACGGCATCGCCCACACCAGGTCGGACGGAAAGCTGGCGCGTTCCGTCTTCGCAGACATGCTCGACCCGGTGGGCGGAAATCGCGCATTCCGGGTGCGCATCCATGAACTCGACCTGCCTCTGCAGTTTGAACCGGTCCGTCCAATAGTCATCGCCATCGAGAAAGGCGACGTACTCGCCCTGAGCCGCGTCGATCGTTGCCATGACATTCGACAGGCCAAAGTCGCCGTAGTTCGACCTGGCGCGCAGCAGCTTCACGCGGTCCGGCGCGCCGGCGTGGATGTCCTCGAGCACCTCCAGCGTGCCGTCCGTCGAGGCGTCGTCGCCAACGATGACCTCGATGGGGAAACGGGTTTGCTGCTGAAGCGTACTTTCGACGGCCTGTCGGATGTAATCGACTTGCTGGAACGTGACGATGGAGACCGAGAGCTTCATTCGACGGCGTCCGACTGCCTCGTACGCGGCAGATTGTACGACAGGCCAAGCGCGACCACGATCAGATGCGAAGCGAAAATCAGCAGCATCGCAATGCCTGCGCCGGTCAGACCCAGCCGAGGGATCAGGGTGAAGGAGGTCGATACCGCGACCAGCGCGACGACGCCGTACTGAACCGCGAGCCACCAGAAGCGGCGCGAAGCGACCATCCCGAACTTCAGCACGTCGGCGATGCATCGCAAGGTTGCGGCGCCGGCCAGCCATGCGAGCAGGCCCCCCTGTGCGAACTCGGCCGTATAGACCAGGCCGAGGATCGCGTCACCGAACGCGGCCGCGATCGCGACGGCCAGCGTTCCGCATGCCGCTACGCCCAGCGCAAAACGTCCAAGCAGGCCGACGAAACGCGTGCGGTCACCCGCCGCATGATAGTGCGCGAGCCGGACGCTGACCGCTATTCCCATCGAGTTGACCACCCGGTTCGGCGACATCGCGAGCGCGGTCAGCGCGGCGAACAGGCCCAGCGCCGACAGGCCGAGCGCGCTTTCCACGACGAGTCGCGGCAGATAGACCGCGATCATCACCAGCACGGTGGCGATGGCGAGCGGAAGCGCTTGCAGGGCGAGCCTCTGAAGGGCGCCCCTGTCCCAGATTGGCCTGACCGTTTCCGAACTGCGCAGTTTTGCGCATCTGCGGCCCATGGGCACGTCGTAGAAAGCGAGGACCAGAAGTTGCGCAAGAAGCTGGCCGAACACCGCGACCACAAGCGAGCCTGTGGCCCAGTAGCCGGCCGACAGGAACAGCAGCGAGAGCGGACCGAGCAGACAAAGCGAACGGCCGATGTAGTCCATCCGCTCGTGCGCCTGGAAGAGGCCGTGGACCATGTCGGAAACCAGCTCCATGCATCGGGTCAGCGCATAGAGGACGACGACCCAGATGACGACGGCGGAATTGGTCTGGAGAATCCCGCTCGCCACCATGAGCACCAGGGCGACGCCGGCGGCCACCAGCCGCAGCGCGAGATAGTTGCCGAAGAGATAGGGCCCGCCTGTGCTGCTCGAGTGGATTTCGCGCAGCCCCATCTTGGCCACCTCGCCGATCGGGATGCACAATGCCTGCGCGAGCGCATAGATGCCGACGGTCGTCGGATCGGACAGCTTCGCCAGCAGCATGAGCGCGAGCCACATCGAAAGGGATGAGAACAGACGCCCGATAAAGACCGACCGAAAATTGCCAAGGATGGAGCGACGTCCGCCGTCCAAATGGTCTTGATCGGCGGCGATGTGCGGGGTGGCCAACATCAGTGTCCGGTGGCGACTGCGATCGGGGCGCGATAGGCGGGGAAGTATCCGACGTCCGGCGCGGCATCCCCGCAATGTGCGCACAGCAGCGCGCGGTAGGCCGACTTGTCCAGGATCCAGCGGCCGACCTTGAAATCGTGGCGGACCGAGGAGAACCGGGCCTTGAACTCGAAAAGCGAATCCTCGTGGCCCCCGCGACCTGCCCCCAGGTGCAATCGTGTCGCGCCAAGCGACCGGGCGATATCGGCGACGCCGTCGAGGAGGCCCTTGAGCGGCGACAGGGCGCGGAACTTCGCGTTCACGCCCGTGAGGTGCGCCTCCGCGATGTCTCCACACACGGTGAGAAGCAGGATCGCTGCCGCTTCGCCCTCGACTTTCGCGACGGCCAGATGTCCGAGACTTCCAAGCGCGTCGCGCAGCGCCTCGAAGTAGCGGTCCGAGAACATATAGCGCTCCGAGGCCTCGTTGTTGCGCATCGTCGCGCGGTAGAGCTCGGCGAAGGTCGGATAGGTGGACCATTCGCTGTCCCGCTCCACCACGAGACCGGCACGCTCCGATTCCTTGATCTCCTGCCTCAGCACCTTCGGGTAGAGCCGGCGCCTGGTTTCGCGATCATGCGTCAGGTCGATCGAGACGCTGCGCCCAAGGTGAAGCACCTCTCCTCCCGGCGTCAACTCGTCGCCGTGGAAGCCCTCGCAGTGGCGCCAATTCTGCAGCAGCGGATGAAACCGCGTGAACAGCGTGACCAGCTCCTGATCCGCCCAGGCAGCGCGGATTTCCGACCATGCCCTCGCCAGAAATTCGGTGTCGTCGAGTCCGAGCCCGACCGGACCGGTGTAGCCGTAGACCGAGTTTGCGTCGGTCCGGCCATCCTCGAACGAGGCGACGTACGGCCACGCCATGAACCGCTCAGGGGTGCCGTGAACGACCATCCACGCGCGCCCCTCTCCCATTCTCTCGGCGAAGGCATGATAGGCCGCACGGTGATAAAAATCGTGTGGTGCGCGGCCCAGCCATTCATCCCATGCAGGGTCGCTCGGCGAAAGCAGGACCGTCGGATCAGGCATGCTTCACGTTCCGCGCCTTGCCGGGCCAGATCTCGGGAAATATTTCCGGATCGGAATAGTCCGGCCTTCCCGCGCGATCGGGCCGGCAGAGCTGGTCGTGCGGCAGGACGATTGCCATGCCATTTGCCGAGGTGAGCGGCTGGTAGGTGTTCGCCGCGTCCTGCATATGGACCGCCACGGCGAAGCGCGGGTGCGTCGCCCGGTTCGGAGCGCTCGCGTGCAGCGCCCGCATGTGGTGGAAGCTGACCTGCCCCTTCTTGAGCTGCATGGCTGTGATCAGGTGTTTCGGGATCGCCCGGCCCATGCGCTGTTCGATACTGTCGAGGTCTGGGTCGTTGAAACCACGCAGATGTTCGCACTCCGGCCATAGATGGCTTCCGTCGATGACGTAGAGCGTGCCGTTCTTCACTTCCGCGTCGTGCAGCGGGATCCAGGCGGTCAGCATGCTCGTTGAAGTGCAGGTGGACCAGTAGGAGTGGTCGGTGTGCCAGCCGACGGCCGTCGCGCCAACCGCGCCGGTGGCGGGCGGCTTGTAGATCGCCTGGTCGTCGAACAGCCTGATCGCCGGGGCACGCGCCAGCCGGGCCGCGATCGCTCCCAGCACGGGCTGCATAACAAGCTCCCGTACACCGTCATTCTGAAGCGAGCAGAATTCGTTGTTGCGGACGCCGTCGCCGTCGCCGGGCCGCCAGTCGCTGAACTTCGCCTTGCGCGGCAGGATTCGGTCGCGTTTACCGGCGTGGTGTGCCTCGATCGCCAGCCGCGCCGAGTCGAGCAGCGCGTCCGGGAGCACCTGGGGCGCTATGTGCCAGCCAGTTCTTTCGTAGCGCGCTACGTCCGCTTCAGTCGGCAGCAGTGCCTCGTCGACGAGCTCGCGACCGCGCAGGTTCATCTCGTTGGTCGTCATCCTCGGCTCCTTCGGTCCGCAATCTATTGGCGCAGAAACGGCGGCAAGCGTGGGTCGTGGCATTGAGCCAGGGCCGCGCGAACCGCGGGCGCCTGCCGCACGATCGCCGCGATCCTGGATGTCAGCTGCTCCACCTCCGCTTCGCTGACTTGCATTCCGGTGGGCAGTACCATGACGCGCCTGGCGATCTCCTCGGTAACCGGCAGGGTTCGGCCCGCCTGCGGAAAAAGGCCAGTGTAGGGCTGCATGCGATGGCAACCTGGATAGAAGTAACGGCGGGCGACAACGTTCTCGAGGCGCAGCGCAGCGACGAGCTCATCGCGGGTCAATCCGGCCGTGGCGGCGTCGATCTCGGTGACGATGTAGTGGTAGTTGTGCTGCTGGTTCATCCGCCGCGACATCAGGCTGATCCCGGGGATCGCCTGAAGGCCGAAGGCGTAGGCCGCATAATTGCGCCGATTGTGCGCGATAATGGCATCCATCGACTCGAGCGACGTCAGGCCCATGGCGGCCGATGCCTCGCTCATCTTCCCGTTGGTGCCGAGGTGCTTGACGGTGTCCTCGTCCGAGAACCCGAAATTCACCATCAGCCTTAGCCTTCCGGCGAGGTCACTGTCGTCGGTGACGATCGCGCCGCCTTCAAGGGCATGGACGCACTTGGTCGCGTGGAAGCTGAAGACCTCCGCGTCACCGTAGCCGCCGACCGCACGCTTCTTGGTGCCGCAGCCGAAGGCGTGCGCGGCGTCGAAGAGCAGTTTCAGGCCGTGGCGCTGCGCGATGTCCTCCAGCGCGTGGGTCGCGCAGGTGTTTCCCCACATATGTACGGCCAGGATACCCGTGGTACGCGATGTGATGGCAGCCTCGACGCTGTCGGGGTCGAGGCAGTGGGTCTTGGGGTTGATGTCGCAGAATACGGGTCGCAAGCCCTGACGCCACAGGGCGTGCACGGTTGCCACGAAAGTGTACGAGGGAACGATGACGTCTCCCGCCATACCCAATGCGCTGATGGCCAGCTCAAGACCGACCGTTGCGTTGCAGGTGGCAATGCAATGACGGGTGCCGGCAATCCTCGCGACGCGCTCCTCAAACTCAAGCAGCATCGGACCGCGGTTTGTCAGGCGCCCGCTATCGAACATTCGGTCGATGCGACCCATGAAGGCGGCCCGATCGGGCATGTTGGGGCGCCCGACGAGCAGCATCTCCGCGAAGGCTGGCTTGGCACCCAGCAGGGCGACATCTGCGTTGCGTCCGGGGATCGCAAAGACCTTCGCAGAGTACCTTGGCCCAGGAACCACCGGTACGGGGGGCGCGAGCATGCCCTGCTTGGAAACCGTATGAGACGCCATGCAACAACCCCCACCCATGGAAGTTTACAAACTTCGATAGCCCCCGCAAAATGCCGAAAGTTCTCCTGGCCACTGTATTTCCTGGGTCCAGACGCGTTCTCGTTGCGTCAACAATTACCTGCGCTCTGCAAGGCGTCGGACCTCATTTTGTTATGGTTTCTAGTCTGTCCCAATTCCCTCTAACCTTAAACTCATCCTTTTAGCGTAGCCGGACTACCTCTGCCGCGACGCTCAGTAGCCTGGCGACTGCGGACGTGATTTGCCAACTGGGGCTGCCCTGCGGCAACTTCGCTGTGCCGGATGCCCACCTCGTGGTTCTTTGCTTGCGTCTTCGCATACGCTAAAATCGGCCATGGGGATTGACCGAGATCCATATGCCTGGATCGACGATTTTTCGATCGTACTCAGACGCGATGCGATCCGGCGCAAGGCCGGCGATCCGGCTTTTGAATTCTACACCGGCTCCAAGATCACGGCATCGTTTTGGCTCGCAATCGTGTCGTGTATTGCTGGGATGCTGGGCGGTCTCCTGCCAAGTCACATCCTATGGTCGTCATTTATCTATCCAGCAGCGTGGCTGGTTGTTGTCGTTGGTGTTGGCTTCGCCGTCACATTGCTGACGATAAGGTTGGCGGGGCGTTCCATAGTCTTCCTTGCCGGCTGGTGCATCTTCTGGGGAATACTTACCGGCACAGTGGCAATGTGGGGGGCGCAGCTTTCTTCTGCGGGTTGGGCCTACGGGATCGCGGGCGGCATCGGTTTCCTCGTCGGCATTACTGAAGGCCTCCTGGAACACGCCGACCTGGAAGGACATGACAGCCTTTACATGACCGGCACGATACTGGCGCCAACGAGCATCTGTCTCGCTGTTTGGTTCAATCGCCAGGATCTGGTTGGATTTGGGGGATTTCAGCAGGCCGCATTGACGGGAGCGATAGCTGCCTCCCTGTTCCTGGGGCCTGTCATGGCGCTCTACATGGCCAAGTGGAAGAGCAGGAGCGCCATTTTCCGCCGTGCTTCGGTTTACCTGCACCACGATGACTTTGTTGCGGAAGGCATCCGGCTGCTGAATATCGCGATCCGCCTGACGCCTGACGACGCCGTGCTGTTCGACAGGCGAGCGCTGGCACACGCACTCCATGGAGACGCAGCCTCCGCAGAGGCTGACTGGCACCAGCACAAGGTACTCAAAAAGGAAAGCCTGGCACCCGAAATCTCCCGAGGATGGTTGCACCTGCGCCACGGCAGCCCCGAGTTGGCTGCAACGGCTTTCGATAAGGCGCTGTCTGGCAAGGCGCGTCCGGCGTCGGCGATTGTGGGCCGATCAATATGCGCACTGCGGCTTGACCAACCTCAGCAGGCGATCGACATGCTTGGTAGATTGCCAAAGGGCGAACGGGACGCACGTAGCCTGACCTACCTTGCTCAAGCGCATTTCATGCTCGGACATTGGCAAGATGCCATAGGGGTCGCGACGGACGCGATTGAAGAGCTGGACTCTCCTTATGGTTTGACATGGTTGGTTTGTGCCGAGGCGAACCTCGAACTCGGCAACAATGACCAGGCCATCTTGGGTTTTAACCGCGCATTGGAGAGGGACCAAGAATTGGGCATTGAGGAACGGGCGCTCGAAGGCCTGGAAAAGGTGGACGGTCCCGTCTTCGAGGAGGATGAACTGGAGGATTTCGAAAAAGCGCTGAGCAGCGGAAGCTAGCCGAAGAGATTCGAACTCCTGACCCCAAGATTCGTAGTTAAGCTTTGAAGAGTGTCGGCGCGCCAGCGTTGATCAAGATGACAACTCTGTTTCCGCTGGAACGCTATTATGTTCCAACTGCCCGACCGCCAATACCACCGCACGCATACGAGACCCGCCAAGCCCCTACGACCGATTGCTCCGTAAACCTGCTCGGGTCCTCTCTGGTAGGCAGTGGTTCGCGCCAATAGAATGGCGCTTCGTTGAAGGGGGCGGCAGATGGGCCTGACGTGTAGCTTGCATCGTGCGTCAGAGGCTGAGATCAAGCGATTGCTTGCGGAGCCAGATGCGATAGCCGGCTTCCTTTACCCTGAAGACGGCTCGCTGCGGGTGAGAAAGGTCTGGCCGAGAGGGATGCTCGGCTGGCTATTGCGTCTGACGCCAATCACGATCGAAGAAGTGGTTCCCGACTCCGACGGCGGCGCGGCGATCCACCCGCCCGATCCGGATCGGAGTATCGACATCGACCGCGGCTGGCATGGCCTGCACTTTCTCTTCACCGGCACTGCCGACGAAGGCGACGAGCCCGCTTGCTACTTCATGCGAGGTGGGCAGGATCTCGACGACGAGGGCCACGCTCGGGCGCTACGACCCGATCAGGTTCGGCGATTCGCGGCGTATCTCGATACGCTCACACCTGCCGAGCTCGCCCGCCGTTACGATCCTGCGCGGATGACGGAGCTCGATATCTACCCCGGTGTGATCTGGACCCGGCCTTCCGCCCCAGACGAATCACCCCTCGGCTGGCTGACTGGCTGTTACGCCGAAGTGCAGCAATTCGTGAAGAAGGTGGCGGCTTCCGGTGAGGGGCTCATCATCAACATTTCGTAACGTGGAAGCGGCGGCGCGGAGCGGCAGCCTCGGGATTTTAGGATGGCGATAGCGGATGTTTGTCGGAAGGCGTGCAGTCTCGATCTGACCCGAAGCTGAGCGACCCTAGGCTCAGGAGCAAAACTCGCCTAACATGACAGCGAGCGTGCCCCACGTCCGGAGCTGGCATGCAGCGCAAGCTTGCAGCGATTCTTGCCACCGACGTCGTTGGCTACAGCCGCCTTATGGAAGCGGATGAAGCCGATACATTGGCGCGCCTGAAGAGCACGCGAGAGAACCTGATCGATCCGAAAATCGCAGCTCACAATGGGCGAATCGTCAAGCTCATGGGTGATGGTACGCTGGTAGAGTTCCCGAGCGTTGTTGATGCAGTCGCCTGCGCCGTCGAAATCCAGCGCACCATGGCAGAGTGCAATGCCGAACTGCCGAAAGAAAAACAGCTCGAATTCCGCATTGGCATCAACCTTGGCGACATCATCATCGAAGGGGCGGACATCTACGGTGATGGGGTGAATGTGGCGGCGAGGCTCGAGGGGTTGGCGCCGCCGGGAGGCGTGCTGATTTCGGGAACAGCATTTGATCAGGTCGAGATGAAACTGGACTACGGGTTCGAGTTTTTGGGCGAACAGCGTGTCAAGAACATCGAGAAGCCCGTTCGCCTCTACCGAGTGGACCCGCGCACCCCGGTTATCTCAGGAAGTCGCAAACCTGACGGAACGCGGCGCTGGATCGCGGTCGCGGCCACGGTATTGATTCTGATCGTCGCGGGGCTGGTGCTTTGGCAGCGCTTTGGTGACGATCTCGTTCGACCCGGTGACGTGGCCTCGCAATCGAAGATGGCGTTGCCGCTGCCCGACAAGCCGTCAGTCGCCGTGCTCCCGTTCACCAACATGTCCACCGAAGCTGGCCAGGAACACTTCGCCGACGGCATGACCGATGACTTGATCACCGACCTTTCCAAGGTTCCCGGCCTCTTCGTGATCGCGCGAAACTCGACATTCGTTTACCGCGGCAAGCCGGTAAAAATCAGCCAGGTCGCCGAAGAACTTGGCGTGCGTTACGTTCTCGAGGGGAGCGTACGGCGAGCCGGCGAGCAGGTGCGAGTCAACGCCCAGCTCATCGATGCCCTCACCGGCGGGCATGTTTGGGCGGATAGGTTCGATGGAAACGTCGCCGATATTTTTGCGGTCCAGGACGTTTTTGTCGCGAAGATCGTCGAAGCGTTGAAGGTCAATCTCACCACCACCACAAAAGCGGAAATTGCCCGCGCCAAGCCGGACAACATTGCAGCCAAGGAAGCTTTCGAAGAGGGTTGGAGCCTTTATCTCCGTTACAACGCAAAAGACACAGCTGCCGCCATCACGTCCTTGAAAAAAGCAACCGAGCTTGATCCCGAATATGGGCGAGCTTATGCCGCCCTGGCGCTGGCCTACTTCCGCGTCGTTGACTCACTCTGGGGCAAAGAACTCGGCAGGGACGAACCATATTTCTGGTGGGGAGCTTACGATTATGTAGAGCTGGCCAAGAAGTATCCAACGTCACTGTCTTATACGGTCGAGGCATTGCGGGACGTGTATCAAGGCCTGGCCGAAGATGCACGCAAGAATGCCGGTCGAGCGATTGCATTGGATCCCAACGACCCCGAGGCGCACATCGCAACAGCTTGGGCGCTGACGATCTCAGGCGAACCTGCCGAGGCGCTGAATTTCGTCGCGACCGCCATGCGGCTCAACCCGAACTATCCAAGCCACTACGTTCTCGCTCGTGGATTGGCGCTTTTTGCAATGGGCGATCTGAAACAAGCGGCGGAGGTGTTCGGAGAAGGCGTCAGACAAAACCCAGACGCAACTGCGCTCTTTCTACCTCTCAGTTCCGTACTGGCGCAGCTCGGTCGCCGGGAGGAAGCGAGACAAATGCTCCTGAAGTTCCGGCCGGGTTTAGACCAGAAAGGACTAGAAAACCTTCCCGACACCTTACCCCTCTCGTTCAAATGGGATTATGAACACGCAAGCGTCCCGGAGCGCCTGAATGACGGTGTCCGCATCGCTGCGCTGCCGCTGGACGTCACCGTTACGAGCTTGGAAACAGCGCTTGAGACCGGCGATCCCATTTCTCAGCTATATGCAGTGAAGCGACTGGGCTGGTTTGGACCAGCGGCATTGCAAGCCGTTCCGGCTCTGGTTGAAGCGCTTAAGGTTGAATATCTCCGCCGGGAGGCCATTGAGGCGCTGGGAAAGATCGGGCCTCCGGCACGAGCTGCGATACCTGCGCTCGTGGCACTCCAGAATGAAGCCCTGGTTGGCATTTACGCAAAGGGCGCGCTGTCCAAAATCAGAGGCAATTGATGGACCCTGGACGCGCGCCAGGGATTGGACCTGCTGCGATGTCCGCTCCGGAGCCGCTGTTGGGGGACAAGGAGACATCAAAACGCCATCCCAATTTATGAGTTCACGGCCTAGAGCAATCCCAGGAAAAGTGCGTAACGGTTTTCCGTCCGGAATTGCGTCAAAACAAAGAGATAGAGCGGTTCGGCGTTTCCGTTAAACGATGAACCGCTCTAGGCGAACCACCAGCGTTCGGCGATCTTCGAGCCGTCCATCGGCCAGTTCGACGCCACCTCGCCATGGGCGAGAGCCCTGGTGTGGGCATCGACATAGGAGTTGAAGACCAGGTTCACCAGCCCGCCGTCGTCATGCAGCAATTGCTGCATTTCGGCATACATGCCGGCACGCTTGGCATCGTCGGTCTCCGAGCGGGCAGCGACGAGCAGCTCATTAAAGCGCGGATTTTTCCATTGCGTTTCGTTCCACACCGCTTCCGCCGCATAGGCGGTGGTGAACATCCAGTCGCAGGTCGGCCGGCCGGCCCAGTAGGAGGCGTAGAACGGCTTCGCGAGCCAGACATTGCTCCAGTAGCCGTCATTGGGCTCCCTGATCACATTCAGGTTGAGTCCGGCCGCCCGGGCATGCTCCTGCCAGAGGAGAGCGGAGTCGGTCGCACCCGCGAAGCCGGCATCCGCGACCGACAGGTGGAACCGGGTGTTCTCGGCTCCCGCCTTCTTGAGGAGGCTCTTGACCATGTCGGGGTCGTAGACGTGCTTCGGCTGCGGAGCGATCGCGAACTTGACGGTCGGTGCGATCGGATTGTCGTTGCCGATGGCGCCGTGGCCGAGAAACACCTTCTGCACGATCTCGTCGCGATTGAGCGAGTACTTCAACGCATTTCGCACGTCGGCATTGTCGAAGGGCGCCTTCTGGACATTCATGACATAGACGTAGTGGCCGTAGCCCGTCGTCTCCGAGATCACGAGATCGGGGTTCTGGTTCAGAATGTCGAGCGTCTTCAGATCGCAGCGATCCATGTAGTGGACCTCGCCGGTGTTGAGTGCATTGGTGCGCGCCGTTACATCATTGATCGCCAGGCATTCGACACGGTCGAACCAGCCCTTGTCGGATTTGAAGTAGTTCGGGTTCTTGTTGAAGGTGGCGATGACGCCGGGCTCGAATTTCTCGAGCAAATAGGGGCCGGTGCGGATGCCCGACTCCCAGTCGGCGACGCCCTCTTTCGCCGGCATTACCGCGATGTCTGAGATGATGTAGGGGAAGTCGGCATTGCCGCCATCGAGCTCAAAGACGACCGTCTCGGCACCGTCGGCGACGACGTTCTTGATAGTAGCCAGGAGCGATTTCGCTACCGATTTCGTGCCCTCGACGGTGTGATGCCTGACCGAGGCCACGACATCGTCGGCGGCAACCGTCCTGCCATTGTGAAAGGTGGCGCCTTTCCTCAGTTTGAACACCCACTTCTTGGCGCCATCCGAAGGCTCAAAGCTCTCAGCGAGGTCGGGGACCACGTTGCCCTTGGAATCGACCTCGGTCAGGCTGTTCGACAAGGTTCCCCCCAGCGCGGTGGTGGTGAACGGGTTGACGTAGAGACCCGGGTCCATCGTATCGACGGCGGCGCCATCGCTGATGCCGATCTTCAAGGTGCCGCCTCTCTTCGGCTCCGCGCGCACCGCCTGGACGAACATCGCATTGGCGGCCGTGGCGGTAAGGCCGGCGGCGAGCGCCAGCTGAACAAAGTCACGACGCGAAACCCTGCCGTTCGCGGCAAGCTTGGCGGCCGACTGCAGCTTCAATTCGAATTCCGTCATTTCCTGGTTTCTCCTTCAGATCCAGATGGAGAACGGGCATGACCAAGAGGAAACGAGGAGGTGCATCCCCTCGTGGGCCAACGGTTTCGGCCCGCGGCAGATCATAGCGCGCCCGAGTGTGGCGGGCAAACAGCCGTCATCCGCCGCAGTTCCCAAATGATCGCAGTTGGGGCCGGGAGCGGACAGTCAGCTTTCAGCCGTTAAAGGGGCGGAAGCCGACATTCAGGACCTTGGGGAGCATCGATCTGACCCAATCCGGTCATTCCCTGGCCCACCCCCGTCTTTGTGCCCAGCGACCTTGGGCCCTCAGTCTCATTTGAGGGATTGCTCATCTGCGATAAAATGCGTTTCAGAGCTGGGCTACTAGTCTCGCAGGGCGGCCGGTGCAGTCGGGGTTTGGCTAGGGTGCTGCACCGGCCTTTTTCACACGGGGCTCGCCTCACGAACTGCGAATGAGCCTTCCTGACCTGTTGACGGTCTTCCTCCGCCCGCTGCGCCGGGTCTGCCCCATGAGCCAGCGCCGTGCAACTCGACATGCTTCACGCGCGCATCTTTCAGATTAGCGATTGCTAAATTTCGAGACAATTGGATTGCCGAGGCTTAACTGCCGCATGCCATGATCAGGCGGGTTTCCGGCTGGAGATGGTGCGATGCGCGCTCGAACTTGGGTCAGGGATGTGCGGCTCGGCGAGGCCCTCGAACTGAAAAAACACATAGCTGCCCTCGAGCGAGAACTCATCGCGGAGACATCTGGCTCTGTCGGAATGTTGAGGCTCGCCGAACTTGGCCAACAATTGCGCAGGCACAAATTTCGGTTGGAGGTGCTGGAGCGGTGCATATCCGGGCTCTCCGAACGAGCGCGGCCCGCGGAAATGGCTGGCGATGCACGAAAAGCGCCCGCGATCCGGGGGTAGAAGGCAGTTCCGCCTGTTAGCAGCGGCCGTGACGTAGCAACCCGCGCCGGAAACGATGACGCGGGCTGCCCACCTGCACCGAAAAAGCGACGGCTTCCGGTGCGCTCATCCAACTACTCGAAAACGCCAATGTCCCATGCAAGAACCGGGATCCAGAAAACCGTATTATCGATGCAACATGAATGGTATAGTGGGATCAGGGCCTGAGCATTCCCCGATTTTATGGCCCCCTGTCCTACGGTGACCGGCGCCCCCCAAACCCCACCCCCAACGTCGGTCGCCCCGTCTTTTCCCGGCATTGTCTTTTCTTGGCATTTTGCTGGACGATGGTTTGATAGACGTCGAGATGTTTGAGCTGGATGCTGGGCCGGCCAAGGCACTCATTGAGACTCTGGATCGATTTACTGCTTTGCGACCTGATCGCCATTCTTGACACGCAAAAATGCCCTTCACATATTTGCCGGCGGCCGTCTGCGAAGACGCTTTTTTGAGGCCCAAGCACTCGTTCAGACTGTATGGAGGATCTCATGAACGACAGGACTTTTGATCGGCCCGTGTTGGTAAAGAATGGGCAGTTTTTGATCGAAGAGATTGGATGCCTGGCTGATGCTTTCGAGTTCCTTGAGGAGTGGCCAAAGAACCGCAGGGGACCCATTTACGACACCGCGTTTCGCGCCTGTCAGCGAGCCCATGATGGCCACATTCCACTTTCCGTCGCGCGTGACGCCTTCGCTGGCTTCGCCAGATCGGCAAAAGTCCTGGAAGATGTCTCTGCCGCAATGCCTTGGATGGCAGGAAACACCGGCCGCGCAACGGCATAACGCACACCTCTATTGAGGTCACCGGCGTCGCGGCAGGTCATGACGCCGGTGCATTTTACAATTTGGTGCGGCGCCCCCGGCGAGCAGATATGGGTAGCCGTTGGTCGTCATCCAGCGGGCGCGGGCAAGATGCGCCTCCCAAGCCCGGAACGCTCTTTCCGGTTCCGCTCCGGGGGGCGCATTGCCGCCCGGCAGCTTTGTGGCCGACAGCGGACAGACGGCTTTTGACATCAGAAAGCGGCAAGCGGCGTTTCAAGTCATCGTGCGTCGGTGAGGAAGGGCATGATATCCACGCCGTCTCCCGGGAAGACGGTGAAATGCGGGTGGTTCTCGAACAGGCGGGCGGCAGCCTCGATGGTATCGGCCTCGACGACAATGTAGCCGCAGAAAGGGTTCACGGCGTCGGCGATGCCGTCCTTTGTAACGCGCGTCGTTCTGCCGACCATACCGCCGCGATCAGGGAAAAATGCGGCATTTCTCGCCTCCCAGTCCACCCACTGCTGAAAGCCGACGGCATCAATCGCATCTTGCTCTGGCTTGGGCAGGCTGCGAAAGCGGGCAAGGTCTTCGGGCTTCATGGTGTAGACGGCAAGAAAGCGGGGCATACGGCGAACTTCAGGCTGGCGGAAGCCTTGTCAGGCTACACTCCTGTGCGGCCGAAGTCACTGCGGACACTCGCCAAAATCACCTTCAAATAACTATTTGATATTTATGTTGAAACTGGCGCACCCGACAGGATTCGAACCTGTGACCTCTGCCTTCGGAGGGCAGCGCTCTATCCAGCTGAGCTACGGGTGCCTTCAGGATCGGCGATCTTGAAAACGAACCAGCCGGTGAACCGGCCAGCCACGGCTTCTTAGCGGAAGCAGGCGCGGGCTTCAACGGGCAATTGCGCTGCCTCCTCGCGCAGAGGTCACAGGTTCGAATTCAGCCGGGTGCGCGGTTTGTGTGCCGAATGAGAGCTGGATCGAACGTCCAACGAGAAGCCAAGCCCGAAGGCCCGCAAGCCTGAAACGAAAAACCCGCCTCGGCGGCGGGTCGCTGGCGCAAATCAGCACCATGCCCAAACTTATAGCATAATTGCCGTCACCGGGCAACCGTTTCGCGAGCCCGCCGGTCCGTCCATCCGCCCGCAACGGAGCAGGCGGCGGGTGCCTCTCACTGCCCAGCCTCGCTCTTCACCGCCCGCCTCCTCACCCCGCGTAGCGCCCGCTTCGGCTTCTTCGCACCCGTCAACTCGTGCATCGCATCCAGCTGCATCTGCTGCATCTCGGCCAGCCGCGTCCACTGGCGCGAGATGAGGTAGTCGAGCTTCTCGTGCAGGTGCCGCACTTCCAGCTCGGCCTTCAGATTGACCCGGTAGTCGTTGAACGAGCGCAGGCGGTCTTTTGCTTCCTGCCGCCTCTGGCTCATCATGATCACCGGCGCCTGGATGGCGGCAATGCAGGAGAGCAGAAGGTTGAGCAGGATGAAGGGGTAGGGGTCGAAGGCGCTTGTCGCGCCCTCGATCAGATTGATGCCGATCCACACCAGCAGCACGCTGGCGAACGAGATCAGGAACCACCAGCTGCCGCCGAACGCGGCCATATTGTCGGAGACGCGGTCGGCGAATGACCTGTGCTCCTCGAATTCCTCCTCGCTGTTTTCGGAAATCGTGTCCTGCCTGGCGATGCTCTCCACCACCTGCCGGTCCAGCTCGGAGAATTCGCCGTGCTCCTGCTGCAGAAGCTCCTCCATGTAGCGCATCCGGTAGCGGCCGAGCTCCTCGCGGCTGATGCGCGCGCCGGTCGGCAGGTCGGGATGGTCGGCGCGGATCCGGTCGGCGAGGCTCGGGCGCAGATCGTCGATGCGCACGAGGTCGCGCTTGCGGAATTTCCGGCCTGATATCGCCGACGGTTTCTTCTTCGGCTTTACGCGCGACGCGGCTGGCCCGGGCAGAGTCGGCTCGGAATCCGGCACCTCCGGCGCTTCGAGGATCTCGTCAGCCGCCTCATGCAGGTCTTCCGGCAGGGTGGACGCCTCGAGATATTCACCGCCCGAGTGGTTCTCGTCGTCTTCTGTCTTCTGCGCCTTCGGGTCGCCGGCCATGGTCAGTGCTCCTGTCTCGGCTTCCGATACGATACGCCAAGCCGGCGCGGCATATCCATCGCGACTGTGAATCTGGTGTGACCGAACAAGTTGTTGTGATTGGCGGAGGGCGCGCTTCTTTGGCGACCTCAACGTGCAATCGCGCATGGCGGCGCCGCCCCCGCTGAGAAGGTGCTGTCGCTGACCGAAATCCCGGTGCTGGTGTTCGCCAGGGTCTATGGAGCCGGCAAACCGGGAAGCGGCGAACCGGTCGGCTGCTGCCCTGCGAACATCAGCCGCGTCTTCGCATCCGCCACCGTCGGCGACAGGCTCCGCTGGATCAGCGCCTCGACATGGTCGTTGCGCTGGCGGGCGCTGTCGGCGCCCATCACCACGACGATCAGCTGGCGGCCGTCGGCGCTGTAGGAGGTCACGATGTTGAAGCCGGAGGCCCTGATATAGCCGGTCTTGATGCCGTCGACGCCGCGCACCCGGCCGAGCATGTCGTTGTGGCCGCGCACCAGCCGCCCGCGGAACATGAAGTCGCTTTCGGAGAAATAGTGGAAATGCTGCGGGAAGCGGTTGCGCAGCGCCATGCCCAGCACCGCCATGTCGCGCGCGCTCGTCATCTGGCCGCCGTCGGGCAGGCCAGACGCGTTGCGGAACACGGTGCTGGTCATGCCGAGCTGGCGCGCCTTGGCCGTCATCATGGCGGCGAACTGCTCCTCTGAGCCGCCGAGATATTCGCCCACCGCCACCGCCACGTCATTGGCCGATTTGACGACGATGGCGCGGATGGCGGAATCGACGTCGATCGGCTCGCCGCGCCGGAAGCGCAGTTTTGTCGGCGGCTGCCTCGCGGCGTTGTCCGAAACCGGGATCTGCGTCTCCTTGGCTAGGCGGCCGCTCTCCAGCGCCTCGAACAGCAGATAGAGCGTCATCATCTTGGTCAGCGAGGCCGGATAGCGCTGCGCCGTCGAGTTGACCTCGAACAGTTGCTTGCCGGTCCTGGCATCGACGACGATCGCCGCATATTTCTGCGGTGCCGCCGGCACCGCCAGCACGGTCTCGGGCGGCGCCGTGGTGCAGCCGGCGACAAGCACCAGCAGCGCGAACGCGGCCATCAATTTCTGGATGAGCGGGAAGGGACGCTGGTCGGACAAGGGCTGGACTGTTCTGAACGCGGCTGTTGCTGAGATGCGGCGAAGCTAACGTAATGCGCCTGCCGCGTCCATTTGGTTAACACCTGCAGTGACGCATTTGCCCAGGTTTCAGAGGCTGGCAGCGCCGACTTCGGTAATTCCCCTCCCATAACCCTGCCCCGAAAACGCCCGCTTCCTCTCCTGTTTTGCTCGCGGGGCCGCGCTGCTATTATGCGCGCGGCATTGGCTTGGGGGAACGACATGACGAGTGGAATGGAACTCGGCGCCAAGGCGCCGTCGCTTCTCAAGGCATCGCTGGGCCGTACCGGCAAGTGGGCCGGCAGCGTCGCGTTCGTCAGTGGCGCCGTTTCCGACGTGCTCAATCCGTTGGCGCCTTTCGCCGCCTATATCGCTTTGGTCGCCGCCGTCGCGGCGGTCATCATCGCGATTGCCGTCGTGCTCAAGCTGGTGCTGGCGGCCAAGGCCGTGCCGGCACTGATTTTCGCCACCAGCGCGGCGGCGGTGGCCGGCGGCGTCTACGGCCTGCAACAGCAGACCAATTCGCAAAACGGGGTGATTGCCAGCCTGGTGCCGGCGGTGGCCGAGCTGCAGCAGTCGATGGGCATCGTCGCCGAGAAGGTGGCCAAGATCGAGCAGACGGTCACGCAGACGCAGAAGACCGTCGAAGCGGTCAAACAGTCGACCGACACGGTGGCGAAGCAGACCGAGGAGATCGCCGCCAACCAGCAGCAGCAGACCGCGCAAGGTGCGGAAACGCAAAAGACGGTCGAAGCGGTCAAGCAGACCACCGACACGCTGGCCGCCGGCCAGCAGCAGCAGGTGGCGCAGGCCGAAAAGCTGCAGGCGACGACCGAGCAGATCGCCGCCTCGATCGATACAATCGCCAAGGGCTTTGCCGCCCTTGCCGCGCAGGGCGGCGCGATCGCCGATCCCAAGCGTCCCGATGAGTATTACCACAACGCCCGCGTCTACGAACTGTCGGGCGACATGCTTAATGCGCGTCGCTCCTACCTCGCCTTCGCCGGCTTCGATGTCGACGCCGTCGATCCCTACACCCGCTTTGCCACGTTGCTTCGGGTGCAGGACGGCAAGGCTGGCGCGCGCGAGGTGTTCGGCGCGCTTTCCGACAAGGGCAAGGCGCTGTCGATCAACCTGGTCCATCTCATGCAGTTCGACGATGTCCAGCGCCTTGACAAGCTCAACGCCTTCATCGCGGCCCATGCCGATTTCGCCCCGGCCTATTTCCTTTTGGCGCAGGAGTTTTCCGAGGATCGTCTCGGCAGCCAGTCGCTGTCCGACAAGCGCAGCGAAGCCCAGGCGCTGACCAAGTTCGTCGCCTACGAGAAGGATGGCGGGCTGCTCAAATATTTCGTCGACCAGAGGGAGCTTGCCGACTGGCTGGACCGCAGCCGCAGCCGGCTGGCCGCCCTTGGCGACGTGCTCGATCCTGCGCTGTTCGCCCCGACGCTGACGCCGATGCGGTCGAACCAGGGTTGGTCGATGACCATCTCGCTGCCCGAGCCGGCAACCGCCATTTCCTGGCGCCTGGGCAATAGCGGTCCGTTCACCGACACCGGTTTCATGGCGATGAACGACCAGCGGACCGGCAAGCCGATGCCCAATCCGAGTTTTGAGCTGCCCGACAGCACCGCGGCCACCACGATCGGCATAAAGTATCTCGATCTCCGCGGCCGCGAGACCGGCCCGTTCGACATCAGCTTCGATCCCGACGCCGCCCTTCAGCAAGGCGCGAAGCAGATCCTCGACCAGTTCTGGACGTCGTGGATCGCCTTCGACGCCAGCGGCAACCATGGCCTGGTCTATTTCTCGCAGATGCTGTCCTTCCGCTGCGCCATCAAACAGGTGCATTACGGCCTGAATGGTGCTGCGCTCGACAAGGAGATCAAGATGCCGCCTTGCGACAAGAAGGACCCTTACGCCATCCCCTATGACTACCAGCCCTATTTCAAGGTCGCCGACAGCGTGAAGTCGATGTCGGTGCAGGTCACCTACACCGACGGCACCAAGTCGCCGGTGCGGGAGTACAAGCGGCAGTAGGGGCGCCTACCCTCCCCACAAGGGGAAGGGTGGTGAAGTGATGCAAAATGCCTGCCCTCATGCTTGCACAACCGGCGCGGACCGGGCTTTGCTCACGCCGGGCAGAATCGGCAGGTGGACATGGACACGCTCACAATCGGCGCAAAGGGCATTTCGGTCTCGCTCGACCTCGCGGTCGGCCACCTTGCCGACATGGCGGTCGACATCGACGGCCGCCGCCTAAACCCGTTGCACCGTGCGCCCTGGGTCGGCGCGCCGCGCGAAACGCTGCCTGAAAACCTGCCCGAGGGCACGGTGCGGCTGTCGGGCGATTTCCTCTGCGCGCCGTTTTCGCGCAGCGACGTCGAGGAGGCGCCGCTGCATGGCTGGCCGGCCAACAGTGCCTGGGATGTCGTCGAAAACAGCGCCATCGCCGATGGCTGGCGCGCCACCTTCCGGCTGCGCCGCAAGGTCATGGGTGCCGCCGTCGACAAGGTCCTGACGCTGCGCGACGGCCACCCCTTCCTCTATCAGGAACATGTCTTCTCTGGCGGCGCCGGCGCCATTTCCGTCGCCCATCATCCGATGACGGCGATGCGCGACGGCGGCAGGCTGGCCTTCTCGCCCAAGCGCTTCGCCGCCACCCCCGCCGACCCGCTGGAGCCCGATCCGGCCCGCGGCCGCTTCATGCTCGCCTACCCCGCACGTTCCGCCGACCTGGCGCGGTTTCCGACCGCCGATGGCGGCACGGCGGACCTCGGCGACTATCGCAACGATCAGCTGCGCGAGGATTTCCTCACTTTGGTCGAGGCCGATCACGGCGGGCCGGGCTGGACGGCGCTCGCCCGGCACGCCGAGCAGGATCTGGTGCTGGTGCTGAAGAACCCGGCCGAACTGCCGGTCACCATGCTGTGGTTCAGCAATGGCGGGCGCGACTATGCGCCTTGGTACGGCCGCCACCGCGGCGTGCTCGGCATCGAGGACGGCCGCGCCGCGGTCGGCCATGCCGCCTCGCTCGGCGACAACTGGCTCAAGCATGAAGGTGTGGCGACAGCCTTCGCGCTTGCCGAAGGGCGCTCGGTGTCGTTCCGCCATGTCATCGGCGCCGTGCCGATGATCGGCGGCGAGCCGCCGCGCGACATCGAAACCCTGCGCGACCGGATGCGCATCCTCGCCGCCGAAGGCACGGCGAAGGAGATTGCCTTCGACGGCGACTTCCTGCGCATCGGCCGGTCCGTCCCAGCCTGAGGCGCTGGCGCCAATCCCGCGTTTGAAATTTCCACCAACTGCCGCCAAGATGCGCCGATCACCCTGCGGAACATCCAGCCAGGAATGCCTCATGTCCGAAATCGCCCATCTCGCCGCCACCATCTTCAAGCGTGCCGGAAAGGCGCCGCGCTTCATAGTCGCCATCGCCGGCCCTCCCGGCGCCGGCAAGTCGACGCTGTCGGCCTCCTTGCATGACCTGCTGCCGGAAGGGTCTTCGGAAGTCGTGCCGATGGACGGCTTCCACTATGACGACATCGTGCTCAACCAGCGCGGCCTTCGGCCAAGAAAAGGCGCGCCGGAAACCTTCGACTTTGCCGGCTTCGAAACGCTGTTGAAGCGCATCCGCGCGGGCGAGCCCGACATTGCCATCCCGGTGTTCGACCGCAGCATGGAATTGTCGCGCGCCGCCGCGGCAATCGTCGGTGCCGGCACCAAGTTCATCCTGGTCGAGGGCAACTATCTCCTGCTCGACGAGGAGCCATGGTCGCGGTTGGCGCCGCTGTTCGATTTCACCATCTTCGTCGACGTGCCGCGCGCCGAGCTCGAACGCCGCCTGCTGGTACGCTGGCACGGGCACGGCCGCTCCGACGAAGACGCCCGCGCCTGGATCGCGTCCAACGACATGCCCAACATCGACCGCGTGCTGTCGCGGCGGCGGCCCGCCGATCTTGTCATCGGCGATCATGGCGGATTTTAGCATTGTCGGTCGGGGAACCTTAAGACTTTCCGGTCGTTATGCCCGACACGGCATTTAGCTGTATCAGGGAAAATCCGATGGCAACCAGGACCAAAAAACCCGCCAAGGGCAAGTCAGTTCAACCCAGGGCAACACAGGCAAAAGCGGGTGCCGGCCCGGCAATCGCCGAGCGTTCGAAGGACGCCAAGCCTGCCTTCGGCAAGGCCGCGCCGAGGAAAGTGGTGCCGGGCGCCGCGCCGAAGGTCACCAAGGCCAGGAAGCCGGCGGCAAGCACCTCGAAGGGCGCCGTTCGCACGGCAGCCAACGTTGCGGCCGGAGCGGTCGTCGCCACCGCGCGAAGCGTCGCGTCGCTTGCGGCCTCCGTCGTCGGCCGGGGTGGATCCAAAGCCAAGGCAAAATAGGCCCGGCCAAGGCAAAATAGCAGTTGTTCCACCTTCGCGGTGGCTTTCAGGCGCGTGCGGGAATGGTCAGGCCTTTTTGCACCGCAGGCCGCGCAAGGCCGCGCTCCAGCCATGCCGCGACGATCGGGAAATCGTCGAAGCCTACCAGGTCGCGCGCCTCATAAAAGCCGATCAGATTGCGCACCCAGCCGAGCATCGAGATGTCGGCGATGGTGTAGTCGTCGTCCATGATCCATGTCCGACCCTTGAGCCTGGTTTCAAGCACGCCGATCAGCCGCCGCGATTCGTCGCGGTAGCGCTCCAGCGGCCGCTTGTCGGCGATCTCGCGCCCGGCGAATTTGTTGAAAAAGCCGACCTGTCCGAAGATCGGCCCGATCGAAGCCATCTGGAAGAACACCCACTGGATCGTCTCGTAGCGCCGGATCGGGTCGGCAGGGATCAGCTTGCCGGTCTTGTCGGTGAGATAGAGCAGGATGGCGCCGGATTCGAACAGGCCGATCGGTTGGCCGCCGGGACCGTTCGGGTCGATCATCGCCGGAATCTTGCCGTTCGGGTTCAGTGACAGGAATTCCGGCGTCCAGCTCTCGTTCTTGCCGATGTTGACCGCGTGCGCCTCGTAGGGCAGGCCGAGTTCCTCCAGCGCGATCGAGATTTTCACGCCGTTGGGTGTTGTCGCGGAATAGAGCTGGAGGCGGTCTGGATGCTTGGCCGGCCAGCGCTCGGTGATCGGAAAGGCGGACAGGTCGGTCATGGAAGGCTCCGGGATCGGAAGCGGCGCAAGGCGGCGGGTCGCAAAGAATTAGGAGCAGGCCCGGCCCCGATCAATATGGCCGGCAAAAGTTGCGGCCAAATGGTGCAGAACGGCCTCAGACCGCCTTGAAGGCCAGCACCGCATTGGTGCCGCCAAAGGCAAAGCCGTTGCTGATCGCGACGCGCACCTTGCGCTCGCGCGCCACGTTCGGCGTCACGTCGAGATCGCAATCGGGGTCTGGCTCGCGGAAATTCGCCGTCGGCGGCACGATGCCCTCGCGGATCGCCATGACGCAGGCGATCATCTCCAGGCCGCCCGAGGCGCCAAGGCAGTGCGCATGCATCGACTTGGTAGAGGAGATGGAGAGCGAATGCGCGTGCTCGCCGAAAACGCGCTTGATCGCCGCCGTCTCGATCTGGTCGTTGGCCTTGGTGCCGGTGCCGTGCGCGTTGAGGTAGTCGACATCCTCCGGATTGAGCCCGGCGTCCGCCAGGCAGAAGCGCATCGCCGCTTCCGGCCCTTCGATGGTCGGCGCGACGATGTCGGATGCGTCGGCGGACAGGCCCGTGCCGGCGATCTCGGCCAGGATGGTGGCGCCGCGCGCCACGGCGTGGTCGTAGCTTTCCAGCACCGCCATGCCGGCACCTTCGCCGAGGATCAGGCCCTGGCGATCGGCCGAGAACGGTCGGCATGTGTCAGGCGACAGAACGCGCAGCGCCTCCCAGCCCTTCAGCACGCCCCACACCAGCGGCGCGTCGGTGCCGCCGGCGACCATGACGTCGGCGCGGCCGAGCCGGATCTGGTCGACCGCCGAGGCGATCGCGTGGTTGGCCGAAGAGCAGGCCGAGGTGACGCCAAACACCGGCCCGCGCAAGCCGAGATGCATGCTGACCTGGCCGGAGGCTGCGCCCGGCATGACTTTCGGCACCGTGAAGATGCCGGCGCGGTTCTTCTTCTCGATCAGGATCGCGCGATAGTTTTCCTCGACCGCCTCAAACCCGCAGACCCCGACGCCGACGATGGTGCCCATGCGGTAGGTGTTGTCCGCATGCGCGGTCAATCCGGAGTGCTGCATGGCTTCGCGCGCGGCAATCACCGCCAGCAGGCTGAACCGGTCCATCGATACCAATTGCTTGCGGTCGATGCCGTGCTCGGGCAGCGCCTTGATTTCGCAGCCGATCTTGACCTTCAAATCATGCAGCAGCGGATTGTCGATCGGACCGATCGCCGAGCGGCCGGCGCGCATCTCGCTCCAGATTGCCGATGCATCGGTGCCGAGCCCGCAGAGCCCGCCGATGCCGGTAATGACGACGCGCTTCAGCATTCGGTCAGGCTTTTTTCGCGATCAGCGCGCGAACAGCCTCGACCATGTCGCCGACATTCTTCAAATTGCTCCAGGCATCGACCGTGTTCATCTCGATCTCGATGCCATACTGTTCTTCGAGATCGAAGATGATCTCCGTCAGTTCCAGCGAATGGATGCCCAGCGACGTCAATTCGGTATTGGTGTTGATCTCTTCGCCGCCAGGCTCGGCGTGAGCCTTGATCTTCTCGATGATGTCCGTTGCCAGCTGGTCAGCCATTCGGTTTCTTCCCCAACTTTGTCGTTTCCCGACGCCGACTGATCAGCGCCCCTTTATCCCCGGATGCACACCGTCGTCGTCGCCCTATACCCCGCCAGGCGCTGCGTGACCGTTCCAAGGTGGCTCCCTCTATAGAAACCGAAACGTTGTGAGGCAACAAGCTATATATCGACAAAGCCACGGGAGTGCTTAACGTTGGTCGTGTGGACATGATGGAAACTATCTCGACTTCGGCTCCCGCGGCCCAGCGTGTTGCGGGGCGAGCCAGGCTTTTCTGCGGCAGGAGCGATGGTCGCACGCGCCTTCGGCGTCTCTATCAGGACGGCTCGGCCAAGATCCGCATGCCGGCCGTCTCGGCCGATCCGCTCGAAGCCGTGCTGATCAACACCGCCGGCGGACTGACCGGTGGCGACCGTCTCGACTGGGAGGTGGATGTCGGCGCCGGTGCCTCGGCCTCGATCACCACCCAGGCCTGCGAAAAAATCTATCGCGCGGCATCGGATCGCGCCGAAGTGCGGGTGAGGCTGACCGTGGGCACTGGGGGCCGCATCGCCTGGCTGCCGCAGGAAACCATCGTCTTCGATCGGGCAGCCTTCGCCCGCACGCTCGATGTCGAGCTTGCCGCCGATGCCGAGGCGCTGCTGCTCGAGGCCACCGTCTTCGGCCGCCTGGCGATGGGCGAGCGCACGACGCATGGCGGTTTTCACGACCGCTGGCGCGTCCGCCAGGACGGCGCGCTCGTCCACGCCGAGGATTTCCGTATCGGACCGGATATTGCCGCCAGCCTTGGCCGTGAGGCCGTCGCCGGCGGCGCCGCCGCGATGACGACGGTGCTGTTGGTCTCGCCGCGCGTCGAGGCGTTTCTCGACCCGGTTCGCGCAATCATCGGCGGCGAGGGCGACGCCAGTGCCTGGAGCGTGAAAAAATCTGGCAAGCTTCTTGCGAGGCTGTTTGCCGAGGACGGCTACCAGCTCCGCAAGCGGCTGGTTCCGCTTGTCGAATTGCTCAACGGGCGGGCGGGCCTGCCCAAATTATGGTCACTCTGATTCTGCCACTTTGATTCTACCTCTTTAGGAAAACGCATGAACCTGACGCCGAGGGAAAAGGACAAGCTGCTCATCGCCATGGCGGCGATCGTGGCGCGCAAGCGGCTCGAGCGCGGCGTCAAGCTCAACCATCCGGAGGCGATTGCGCTGATCACCGATTTCGTCGTCGAGGGTGCTCGCGACGGCCGTGCGGTCGCCGAACTGATGGAGGCCGGCGCCCATGTCGTCACCCGCGCGCAGGTGATGGACGGCATCGCCGAGATGATCCACGACGTCCAGGTCGAGGCGACGTTTCCCGACGGCACCAAGCTGGTGACCGTGCACGAACCGATACGGTGAGGAGAAAAACATGCTCGAGCTGCGCCCAAACTGCGAATGCTGCGACAAGGATCTGCCGCCGGAGGCGACGGATGCGCTGATCTGCACCTTCGAATGCACCTTCTGCGCCGATTGCGCGGAAAACGTGCTTGGCGGTGTCTGCCCGAACTGCGGCGGCAATTTTTCGGCGCGGCCGATCCGCCCGGCAGCGAAGCTGGAGAAATATCCCGCTTCGACCAGGCGCGTGCTCAAGGCCGAGGGCTGCGGCTCCCGCAAGGCCGCGTGACCGGCACGAACCCTGTCAGCAGAGAAGGCATTTCGATGATATCAGCTCCGATGAAACGAACCACGCTCGCGGCGATCCTGCTGCTCGCCGCCGCCATGCCCGCCTACGCTCATGTCGGCGTCGGCACCACCTCGTCCTTCGCGGCCGGCTTCATGCATCCGCTGTCGGGCATCGACCACATGACGGTGATGATCGCGGTCGGGCTTTGGGCGGCGCTCAAGGGTGGCAAGGCGATCTGGGCCTGGCCGCTCGCCTTTGTCGGCGTCATGCTGGTCGGCGGCGCCCTCGGCATGCTGCAAATGCCGCTGCCCTTTGTCGAACCGGGCATCCTCGCTTCCGTCGTGGCCTTGGGCCTGCTGGTGGCGCTGGCGGTCGATCTGCCTGTCTCGGCGGGGGTTGCCATTATCGGCCTGTTCGCGCTGTTTCATGGTCACGCCCATGGCGCTGAGGTGCCCGAAAATGCCGGCGGGCTGGAGTACATGGCCGGCTTTGCCGCGGCCACCGTGCTGCTCCATGCGACCGGCATTGCGGCTGGTCTGGGCCTTGGCATGCGCTTCCGCGGCCTTGCCCGTGCGGCCGGCGCCGCCTGCGCGGCGATTGGCGTCGGCCTCGTCTTCGGCGTGCTGTGAGGCGCGCCAGATGATCCCGGGCGAAATCATCACCGCGAGCGGCGAGATCGAACTGAACAAGGGCCTGCCGACCGTGACGCTGAAAGTGGCCAACAGCGGCGACCGGCCGATCCAGGTCGGCAGCCACTACCACTTCTTCGAGACCAATGAGGGGTTGAAATTCGATCGTGCCAGGGCGCGCGGCATGCGCCTGGATATCGCCGCCGGCACGGCGATGCGCTTCGAGCCGGGCCAGGAGCGCGACGTCACGCTGGTTCCGCTCGGCGGCAAGCGCGAGGTCTACGGCTTCCAGCAGAAGGTGATGGGCAAGCTGTGAGATCGATTGCCGATGCATGTCGCCCAAAAGTGCCGAGTGGTTTTGGGGCAACGACATGCATGGAAACAAGCAGCGCTTTCGGCTCAGCCCGACGGCTTGGCCGCCGCATAGATGACGACTTTCCCCGGATCGTCGAACTCGACGGCGAGAACGTCCTCGGCGGCCACGCGCCTGGAATCGATGGCATTGAACAGCAGCGCGTTCGCCTCGATCTCCTTGCGCAGTTCCGCGATATCGTCCTGATGCTGCTTGATCTTGGTCTCGATCGCCGGCGGCGGGCCGCCTTCGCTGCGCGCCGCGTCGGTCAGGAATACGATATCGACCTTGTCGAGCTTGGACGTCTTGCGCACGGTGCCGATGTTTTCCCGCGTCCGGTCGATCGCGCTGCTGACCTTCCCGGCTTCAGTGCTTGTCCTGGTCTCTTGCTGCTTGACCTCCGAGCCGATGATGCGGTCGACGGTCTCGGTGCTTCCAAGCCCTTGCGCGTTGAGCTCGGTGTGGGAGCCGGCCGCAGCGAGAAGCGCCAGCGCGGCCGTCGCTTGCAGCCATCTTGTGGTGGGGGTGATCGCCATCGCTCGCTCCAGACGGAACTCTTTTCGGGACGCGGTTCTGCGCGAAAAGATAGAAACGAATCCCGCCCGGCGAAGGTTCCCTTGCTGATGTGGCCGGCGGGCCGGGTGCCGGCCCGCCGCAGCCACGCGTCAGCTCGCTTTCCCGGATCAGCTCGCCTTCTTTGTGATCAAGGTCAGCGCGCCGTCGGTGTTCATGCTGGCGGCGATCACCTGCGCCGAGGTCAGCCCCTTGGCTTCGAGCGCCGACTTGACCTTGGGCGTCGCGTCGATCGAGCTGCGCAGCTTTTGCAAACCGCCCTCGCCGCGCTGGGCGATTACCTGGTTGACCTGCGTCTGGGTGTCCTTGGGCAGTTCCGTGATGTCGACGATGTTCACGCTCTGGATCGTCGGCACGGCCGGCTGAGCGCCGGGCGCGGCGGGTGCCGCCGGCGGCTGGCTGGGCTGTTGCTGCGCGGGCTGTTGCTGAGCGCTGGCTGCGCTCGCCAACGCCAGGGTGGCGGCGGCTGCGATAAGTATCGTTTTGCGCATGGATCTTCCTTCCATCGATTTGGCAAACGGTCGTTTTGGGGTGACTCGCCCACCTCAACCGCCAAATGGGAACACAAGGTGTCGCCTAGCGGGTCATTGCGTGACCATAGGATGGCGGCAATGTGGGGCATGGCTTCGCAGCCGCATTTCGGGAGCAGTTTCTGATGGCTAGAATTACCCGCGCCGCCTATGCGCAGATGTACGGCCCGACGGTTGGCGACAAGGTGCGGCTGGCCGACACCGAATTGTTCATCGAGGTGGAAAAAGACCTCACCGTTCACGGCGAGGAAGTGAAATTCGGCGGCGGCAAGGTCATCCGCGACGGCATGGGCCAGAGCCAGGTTTCGCGGGCGCAAGGTGCTGTCGACACCGTCATCACCAACGCGCTGGTCATCGATGCTTCGGCCGGTATCTTCAAGGCCGATATCGGCCTCAAGGACGGCCGCATCGCCGCCATCGGCAAAGCCGGCAATCCGGATACTCAAGATGGCGTCACCATCATCATCGGTCCCGGCACCGAGATCATCGCCGGCGAGGGCAAGATACTCACCGCCGGGGGTTTCGACGCGCATATCCACTTCATCTGCCCGCAGCAGATCGAGGAAGCGCTGATGTCAGGCATCACCACCATGCTCGGCGGCGGCACCGGTCCGGCGCACGGCACTCTGGCCACCACCTGCACGCCGGGGCCGTGGCACATGGCGCGCATGATCCAGTCCTTCGATGCTTTCCCGATGAACATCGGCCTGTCGGGCAAGGGCAATGCCTCGCTGCCGGCAGCCCTTGAAGAAATGGTGCTCGCCGGCGCCTGCTCGCTGAAGCTGCACGAGGACTGGGGCACGACGCCTGCGGCCATCGACTGCTGCCTGTCGGTCGCCGACGACCATGATGTGCAGGTGATGATCCACACCGACACGCTGAACGAATCGGGGTTTGTCGAAAACACCGTCGCGGCGATCAAGGGCCGCACCATCCATGCCTTCCACACCGAAGGCGCCGGCGGCGGCCACGCGCCCGATATCATCAAGGTCTGCGGCCTGCCGAACGTCATCCCGTCCTCGACCAACCCGACCCGGCCCTACACGGTCAACACGCTTGCCGAGCATCTCGACATGCTGATGGTCTGCCATCATTTGTCGCCGTCGATCCCGGAAGATATCGCCTTCGCCGAAAGCCGCATCCGCAAGGAAACCATCGCGGCCGAGGACATACTGCACGACATCGGCGCCTTCTCGATCATCTCGTCGGACTCGCAGGCCATGGGCCGCGTCGGCGAGGTGGCGATCCGTTGTTGGCAGACCGCCGACAAGATGAAGCGCCAGCGCGGCTCGCTGCCGCAGGAGACCGGCGACAACGACAATTTCCGCGTCCGCCGCTACATCGCCAAATACACCATCAACCCGGCCATCGCGCATGGCCTGTCGAAGGAGATCGGCTCGGTGGCGGTCGGAAAACGCGCCGACCTCGTGCTGTGGAACCCGGCCTTCTTCGGCGTCAAGCCGGAGATGGTGCTGGTCGGCGGCTCGATTGCCGCTGCTCCCATGGGCGACCCCAACGCCTCGATCCCGACGCCGCAGCCGATGCACTACCGGCCGATGTTCGGCGCCTATGGCAAGGCGCTGACCAACTCCTCGGTGACCTTCGTTTCCAAGGCGGCGTTCGAGTCAGGCCTGCAAGGCCGGCTCAGCGTCGACAAGGCCATGGTCGCGGTCGAAAACACCCGCGGCGGCATTGGCAAGCACTCGATGGTGCTCAACGACGCCACGCCGCATGTCGAGGTCGACCCCGAAACCTATGAGGTCCGCGCCGACGGCGAGCTGCTGACCTGCGAGCCAGCCACCGTGCTGCCGATGGCGCAGCGGTATTTCCTGTTCTGACGCCGGCATTGCCCGGGCAAAATGCGTTGCGGCCGAAATCCGTACGCCGCAATATGCCGTCGAGCAGAAGCCGAATAGTGATCAGGCATGGCCACCGAAATAGCCTCTCCCCACGACGTCTTCCCGCATATCCGCATCGTCATGGGCATGGTGATCGGTCTCGGCGTCACCCGGCTGCTGTCGGGGCTCGCCCGCATCGTTCAGCATCCCGGCCAGTACAAGCTCTATCCTGTGCATCTGGCCTGGGTCGGTTCGATGCTGTTGCTGCTTGTGCATTTCTGGTGGTGGGAATTCGGCCTCTACGCCATCGAGACCTGGACCTTCGGCATATACCTGTTCCTCATCTTCTATGCCGTCACACTGTTCCTGCTCTGCGCGCTGCTGTTCCCGGACTCCATGCTCGACTACACCGGCTACGAGGATTTCTTCTACTCGCGCCGCGCCTGGTTTTTTGGCCTGCTGGCGATGACCTATCTGCTCGACGTCGTCGACACGCTGCTGAAAGGGCCGGAGCATTTCGCTCACTACGGCAATGAATATCTCATCCGCACCCCGGTTTTCGTTGCGCTGTGCATTGCAGCCATCCTGGTTCGCGATCGCCGCTTTCACATCGTTTTCGTCGCCGGCACGCTGATCTATCAGGTATCGTTCATCCTGCGGCTCTTCGACACGATCGTATGACGGCAGCGGATGGATTAGGTTTCTCGCAAAAGGCAAGGTTTCAACCATGTACAAGGCCGTCGGATCGCGCGGGTCCCGGGTCAGCCGCGTGCTCTGGATGCTCGAGGAGCTCGGGCAGCCCTATGAATTCGTCGAGGTCAAGTTGCGCTCGCCGGAAGCCTATGCGCTCAACCCGTCCGGCAAGGTGCCGATCCTGATCGACGGCGAGCTGAAGGTGACGGATTCGGCAGCGATCTGCGTCTATCTCGGCGACAAGCATGCCGACATGGGTATGGGCGCCAATCCGGGTCTCGCCGGCCGCGCCGAGATGGATTCCTGGATGCATTTTGCCCAGTCGGAATTCGAGGCACCGTTGTGGAACAAAGTGCGCCACCGCTTCCTGCTGCCGAAGGAGGTGCGGGTCGATGTCGGCCCCGCTGCGGCGCATGACTTCGCCACGGAGGTCAAGGCCCTGGACCGCCGCCTTGGCGACAATCCTTTTGCGCTTGGCGACCGGTTTTCCGCTGTCGACGTGCTTTTAGGCGATATGGGCGGCTGGGCCCGCGCCGGCCGGTTCCCGATAGAGTCCGACAGCGTCAACGCCTATTTCGACCGCGTGCTGGCCCGTCCGGCCCGCGCCCGCGCGCAGGCCAATGGAGGATCTTCCAGATGAAGCTCGACATCCGCACCGACTTCACCAAGTTTCCGCGTGCCGTCTCCGTGCTGGCAGGCACAGAGGCGGGGCCGACCGTGCCTTACGCCAAGGCTGTGCTTGCTCACGACGAGCGGCATCTGCGCCGCCGCGCCATCGAGACGTCAGGCGGCGAGAAGGTGCTGGTCGATCTGCCGGAGGCGGTCGCCTTGAATGATGGCGACCGGCTGGTGCTGGAGGATGGCCGCCATGTCGAGATCGTCGCCGCGCGCGAAGAGGTCTATGACATTCGCGCCCGCGGTGCCGTGCATCTGGCCGAGCTCGCCTGGCATATCGGCAACCGCCATCTCGCAGCAAGCATCGAAGCCGATCGCATCCTCATCCTGCGCGACCATGTCATCAAGGCGATGCTGGAGGGGCTCGGCGCCACGGTGAGCGACGTCTCCGAGCCATTCAAACCTGTACGCGGCGCCTATTCCGGCCATGGCGGTCATGATCACGGTCATGCCCATGCCGAGGCGCATGCGCACAGCCATTCTGAATCGCATTCCCATTCCCATGCCGAATCGCATTCCCATTCGCACAGCCATTCCCATTCGCATGATGACGACCACCACCATCATGACTGACCAGCCTTCCGGCATCGCACTGCTGCGGCTGATGGCATGGCTGTCGCCGGCCTTTCCTGTCGGCGGCTTTTCCTACAGCCATGGCCTCGAACGCGCCGTGCATGACGGCCTGATAACCGACAGGCAAAGCCTCGCTGCCTGGCTGGAGACGCTGGTCGCGATGGGCTCGGGCTGGAACGATGCTGTGCTGTTCGCCGAAGCCTGGCGGCGCGCCCGTGATGCTGGCGATGTCGATGAAATTGCCGCGCTCGCCGAAGCCTTGGCCGGCTCGCGCGAGCGTCATGCCGAGACAATGCTGCAGGGCGCCGCCTTCCTGAAGGCGGCGTCGGCCTGGCCGTCTCGGGTGCTGGATCGTCTGCCGCAAGACTGCGCCTATTGCGTCGCCGTCGGCGCCGTTGCCGGCGGCAATGGCATCGCCTTGCAGGATGCACTCTCTGCCTTTCTGCAGGCCTTCTTCTCCAACCTCGTCCAGGCAGCGATCAGGCTTGGCGTCGTCGGACAGAACGACGCCACGGCGCTGCTCGCCGGCTTCGAACCATTGGCATTGGCGACAGCCGCCCGCGCCGCCGGCTCGACGCCAGACGATCTTGGCGGCTGCGCCTTCGTCTCCGACGTCATGGCGATGAAGCACGAAACCCAATATTCGCGGCTATTTCGCTCATGATCCTCCTCGCCTTTGCGCTGTCGCTCGTCCTGCTCGGGATCACCGTTCTGCATGTATATTGGGGCATTGGCGGTGTCTGGCCGGGCAGGGACGCTGCGTCCTGCGCCCATGCCGTCGTCGGCTTTCGCGGCGTCAGCGAGATGCCCTCGCCCTTTGCCAGCTTTGCCGTTGCCGCCTGCCTTGGCCTGGCGACGCTGTGGCCGATGGCGCTCGAAGGCGTCTTTGCCTCGCCCTTTCCTAGGGAAGGCCTTGCCGCCACATCGATGCTGATTGCGCTGGTCTTCCTTGGCCGCGGCATTGCGGGCTTCACGCCCTGGTGGCGGCGGCTCACGCCCGAGCAGCCTTTCGCGCGGCTCGATGTCCGTTATTATTCGCCGCTGTGCCTGCTGATCGGGCTCGGCTTCGCCGTCCTTGCCATCACGGAGTTCTCGACATGACCCAAGCCAACGGTCCCCTTCGCATCGGCATCGGCGGTCCTGTCGGTTCCGGCAAGACGACGCTCACCGAAAAGCTCTGCAAGGCGCTGCGCGACGACTTCTCCATCGCCGTCGTCACCAACGACATCTACACCAGGGAAGACGCCATGATGCTGGCCAGGCTGCAGGCGCTGCCCGAAGACCGCATCGTCGGCGTCGAGACCGGCGGCTGCCCGCACACCGCCATCCGCGAGGATGCCTCGATCAATCTGCAGGCGATCGCCGAGCTGAACAAAAAATTCCCGGATCTCGACGTCATTTTCATCGAGTCCGGCGGCGACAACCTTGCCGCCACCTTCTCGCCCGATCTCGCCGATCTGACGCTCTATGTCATCTCGGTCTGCCAGGGCGAGGAGATCCCTAGAAAGGGCGGCCCGGCGATCACCCGCTCCGATTTCCTAGTCATCAACAAGAGCGATCTCGCGCCCTATGTGAACGTCAACCTCGATGTCATGGAAAGCGACGCCGCCCGCATGCGCGGCAAGCGGCCCTTCGGCTTCACCGATTTGTCGCGCGGCAAGGGCCTGCGGGAGGTGATCGATTTCATCGTCGAGCATGGCGGGCTCAGCGTCGGTGCCGCCAGAAGCACGGCCGCGTAGGGCGGGAGCCTCATCCTGCCGGGGACTGCACCAAACGAAACCGGTTGCGTGCTTGTCAGGCGCGCGGCATCCTCGCCTCTTTCACGGAGTACTCTCGATGAGCATTGCCCGCCTGCAGAAAGAGCCGCTGACCAATTTGCCCTTCTATGAGGAGCGCGTCGATCTCGCTTGCGCATTCCGCTGGACGGCGCGGCTCAACATGCACGAGGCGGTGGCCAATCATTTCTCGCTGGCCGTCAACGAGGATGGCACCAGGTTTCTGATGAATCCCAACCAGGTGCATTTCTCGCGCATCAAGGCCAGCGATCTTCTGCTCATCGACGCCAACGATCCCGAGACGCTGTCCGGCCCCAACGCGCCCGACCCGACGGCATGGGGCCTGCATGGCGCCATCCATCGCAATGTCCCGCATGCGCGTTGCGTCATGCATGTGCATTCGGTCCACGCCACCGTGCTCGCCTCGCTCGCCGACTCGACCCTGCCGCCGATCGACCAGAACTCGGCCATGTTCTTCAACCGCCATGTCGTCGACGCCAATTATGGCGGGCTGGCCTTCGAGGAGGAGGGCGAGCGCTGCTCGCAGCTTCTGACCGATCCGAAGGTCAAGGTCATGGTGATGGGCAATCACGGCGTGCTGGTCATCGGCGACAATGTTGCCGATGCCTTCAACCGCATGTTCTATTTCGAGCGCGCCGCCGAGACCTACATCAAGGCGCTGTGGACCGGCCGTCCGCTGCGCACGCTGTCCGACGCCATTGCCGAAAAGACGGCAAGCGAAATGGATGACTATCCCGGCCAGGCCGAGCGTCATCTCAGCGAGTTGAAAGCGATCCTCGACGAGCAGGAGCCGGTCTACCGGAACTGAGGGCTATTTTTAAAGCCCGAATTCCCGGCGCAGATCTTCGGCGCTGTTGATGACGACAGCACCGGGCGGCCCTTCCATCGGCGCCTCCGGCCAGAACATCGTGCGCATTCCCGCCGCCAGTCCGGCCATGGCGCCGGTGCGGCTGTCGTCGACCGCCGCCGCGTCGGCCGGCTCGACGCCGGCCAGGAAGGCGGCGCGCAGGAAGGGTTCTGGATGCGGCTTGCCTTCGTGCACGTCGTTGCGGCTGATCGTCTTCATGCCGGGATAGACGAGGCCGACCGCGCGTAGATTGGCGTCGACGATCAGCCGGTCGGAATTGGACACCACTGCCTGCTGCACGCCGCGTTCGCGCAATTCGTTGAAGATCTCGATCGCGCCGGGACGCGGCTTCAGCGTTTCGGCCATTGGCAGATAGTGGTCGTATTTGCGCACGATCCAGTCGTCGAAGGGCAGGTCGAGGCCGAACTCGCCACGCAGCATCTCGTAGACCGGCCATGCGGCGACGCCCAGCACCCGCTCATGCAGATTGGTCGGCGGCGCGATGCCGACGCTGCGCAGTGCCGCCACCAGGGCTGCCTCGTGCAGCGGCTCGCTGTCGACCAGCGTACCGTCCATATCCCAGAAAACCGCTTTCGGCGTCATGCAAGGCTCCTTTTCTGACCCCCATAAAGCGTTTGTGTCCGGAGATAAACCGTCGAACCCGCGATCCCCGATATTCATGAGGCTGCAGCGTCTTCGCGGAGGTTCGGCCGTAGTGCCGGATGCCCGGTCAGGGGCGCCAAAAGGCGTAAGCAATTGCCCTTTTTGATAGACAATTGCGCACGGCGCCATTCCTTGTAAGCTAAAGCACCCGCTTGCATACTAAGCGGGGCTTGGGAGGCAGGACGTGAATTCGCGGCAGGATGGTGGCAGCAACCGGTTGGACGACGCGGCGCGCGCCGGCTGGCTTTACTATGTCGCCGGCAACACGCAGGACCAGATCGCCGCCACGCTCGGCATCTCCAGACAGACGGCACAGCGGCTGGTGTCGCTGGCGGTGTCCGAAGGGCTGATCAAGGTGCGCGTCGACCACCCGATCGCCAATTGCCTCGATCTGGCGGCGCGGCTGAAATCGCGCTTCGCGCTCGATCTGGTCGAGGTCGTGCCGAGCGACCCGACCTCCTCTTCCACCATTGTCGGCGTTGCCGAGGCGGCCGCGGCCGAGATCGAAAGGCGGCTGAGATCGCCGGAACCGATTGTCATGGCGATCGGCACCGGGCGCACGCTGAAGGCCGCGATCGAGCAGTTGCCGCCGATGGAGTGTCCGCAGCACAAGGTGGTGTCGCTGACCGGCAACATCTCGCCCGACGGCTCCGCCGCCTTCTACAACGTCATCTTCACCATGGCCGACAGGGTCAAGGCGCGCTCGTTCCCGATGCCGCTGCCGGTCATCGCCTCTTCGCCGGAGGAGCGCGAGATGCTGCTCGCCCAGCCGATGATCCAGCCGACGCTGGCGCTCGCGGCAGAGGCCGATGTCACCTTCGTCGGCATCGGCGATCTCGGCCCGAAGGCACCGCTCTACGAGGACGGGTTCATTTCGGAGAGTGAGCTAAAGGCATTGCAGAAAGCCGGCGGCATCGCCGAGATCGTCGGCTGGGTGTTCGACCGCGAAGGCCGCATGATCGAGGGCATCACCAACGACCGCGTGTCGTCGGCCGCGCTGCCGTCGCGTGAAAGATCACTGGTGATTGCGCTGGCCATGGGCGAGCGCAAGCTGCCGGGCATCCTGGCGGCGGTCAACCGGCGGCTGGTCAACGGCCTCATCACCGACGAGCGAACCGCAGCCGCGCTGCTGGCCGCCAGCTGACTTTCCATAAGACAGGCAAGCCTATTTAGACGGTCCGTGAGGGTCGTTGCCGTCGAGGAAACCCATGTCGCGCTGCAGATGCGGCGACAGTTCCCTTATGTCGATGTAGGCCCGCCGCTTTGCCGTGTGCCGCGCAAATCCATGCGTCAGCCACGAAAACCAGCTGTAGCCTGGCGTGAAAGACAGCTTTTCCTGTACCGTGGTCATGATCGTCAGCCTCCGCTATGTCTAGACGAGAGTGATCGTCGACCCCAGATATCGGCCCGATTGGCCCTCGCTGCCAATCAAACGTCGATCACGGCCCATAAGGAGGCCTTATGCCCGAGCTCAACCCACGGCAGCTCTCCCAACTCCCGCCACTCGCGGCGATCCGGGTGTTCGAAGCCGTGGCCCGGCATCTATCCTTCACCAAGGCGGCCGAGGAGCTCGGCATGACCCAAGCCGCCGCGAGCTATCAGATCAAACTTCTCGAGGAGCGCGTCGGCGGGCCTTTGTTCCTACGCCGTCCCAAGCAGATCGTGCTGACCGAGGCGGGGCAACGCATGGCGCCTGCCGTCAGCGAGGCGTTCGCCCTGCTGAGCGGAGCCTATTCCGCCGCGCGCACCGGGGCCGATGGCCTGCTCTGTGTCTCGACGCTGCTGACCTTTGCCTCGAACTGGCTGGCGCAGCATCTCGGCTCTTTCCAGCTCGCGCATCCGTCGTTGGCCGTTCGCCTCGACACGTCGAACCGCCTCGTCGATTTCGCTCGCGAGGACATCGACATCGCCATCCGTTCGGGCGGCGGAAACTGGCCGGGTATGGAAGTGCACAAGCTTCTCGATGCCGACTTCACGCCGATGCTGAGTCCGAAACTCGCAGCGAGCATCGGCGGCGTCAACGAGCCTGCCGATCTGTTGCGCCTACCCATCCTCGATCCCAGCGATATCTGGTGGAGGGACTGGTTCGCGGCTGCCGGTGTGCAGTCGCACGATCTTGCCGCTCGTCCCGGCTCAAGCATGGGTGCGCAAGCCTACGAGGCCAATGCCGCCATCGCCGGGCAGGGCGTCGCCATCCTGACCAGAGCGCTGTTCAAGACCGAACTTGCCGATGGCCGCCTCATCCAGCCCTTTGACCTCGTCGGCGACGACGGCCATGCTTACTGGCTGGTCTATCCCGAGGCGCGGCGCAACGTGCCGAAGATCCGCGCCTTCCGCGACTGGATCCTGGCCGAGATCGCCTGCCAGTAGGCAGCCAGTTTCTTCTCTGCGGCTCGTCGCCGGTATCCGCCCGCTTCGCGGCCGCGACATCCCATCGTCCTACGTCCTCAAGCGCCCCGGCGCGCGATGCCGCGCGGCATCGTCGTGCTGCGCTGCAGCAACGAATCTGGCTTGACATAATTAACGCCAAGTGAGTAATTGCTCACAGCCAAGGCAAATGCTCATCTTGGTTTATGGGAGGAATTTGATGAAACTTCGCACGCTCACACTGGGCCTGTTGTCGGCCAGCGCTCTTGCGTTCGCCGCGCACGCCGAATCCATCACCATCGCCACCGTCAACAACGGCGATATGGTCCGCATGCAGAAGCTGACGGACGACTTCACCAGCAAGAATCCCGACATCCAGCTCAACTGGGTCACGCTCGAGGAAAACGTCCTGCGCGAGCGCGTCACCACCGATATCGCCACCAAGGGCGGCCAGTACGACGTGATGACCATCGGCACCTATGAGGTTCCGATCTGGGCCAAGCAGAGCTGGCTGCTGCCGCTCGACAAGCTCGGCGACGACTACGACGCCAAGGACATCATCCCGGCCATCGCCGGCGGCCTTTCGGTCGACGGCAAGCTCTATGCCGCGCCTTTCTACGGCGAAAGCTCCTTCGTCATGTACCGCAAGGACCTGATGGAGAAGGCCGGGCTGACCATGCCCGACGCGCCGACCTGGGACTTCATCAAGCAGGCCGCCGAGAAGATGACCGATCGCGCCAATGGCGTGAACGGCGTCTGCCTGCGCGGCAAGGCCGGCTGGGGCGAGAACATGGCTTTCCTGACCGCCATGTCGAACTCCTTCGGCGCCCGCTGGTTCGACGAGAACTGGAAGCCGCAGTTCGACCAGCCGGAATGGAAGAACACGCTGCAGTTCTATGTCGACCTGATGAAGGCCGCTGGGCCGGAGGGCGCCTCGTCCAACGGCTTCAACGAGAACCTGGCGCTGTTCCAGCAGGGCAAGTGCGGCATGTGGATCGACGCCACCGTCGCTGCTTCCTTCGTCTCCGACCCGAAGGCATCCACCGTCGCCGACAAGGTTGGCTATGCGCTGGCGCCGGACAATGGCCTCGGCAAGCGCGGTAACTGGTTGTGGGCCTGGTCGCTGGCCATTCCCGCCGGCACGCAGAAGGCTGACGCGGCACAGAAGTTCGTGTCCTGGGCGACCAGCAAGGGCTATGCCGAGCTCGTCGCGTCGAAGGAAGGCTGGGCCAACGCTCCGCCCGGAACGCGCACCTCGCTCTATGCCAATCCTGAGTACCAGAAGGCAGCGCCCTTCGCCAAGATGACGCTGGACTCCATCAACGCCGCCGACCCGACGCATCCGACCGTCAAGCCGGTGCCCTATGTCGGCGTCCAGTTCGTCGCCATCCCTGAGTTCCAGGGCCTTGGCACCACGGTCGGCCAGCTCTTCTCGGCGGCACTCGCCGGCCAGTCGAGCGTCGACGATGCCTTGAAGCAAGCCCAGGACGCCGCCACCGCGGCGATGACCGAGGGCGGCTATATCAAGTAGGCTCCTCCCGGTGCCGAAGCCGGTCGCGCATCATGACCGGCAGAGGCCGCCCGAATCCCAGTTCGGGCGGCCACCTTCAAAACCTGGGAAATTCTGGCACAACTCTGAAATCTGGCTGACCTTTGGAGGGTGACCGTCATGGCTACTCAGCAGACCCGCTCGCTTGCCCGCTTCATGATGGCGCCATCCGTGGTGCTGCTGTTCGTCTGGATGATTGTCCCGCTGGTCATAACCATTTGGTTCTCTTTCCAGCAGTACAACCCGCTCAACCCGATCCGCGACGGGTTCGTCGGCTTCTCGAACTACGCGCTTTTCTATTCCAACCCGGCCTTCCTGCAGTCGATCCTCAACACGCTTGTCCTCGTCGGCAGCGTGCTGCTGATCACGGTGATCGGCGGCATCGCGCTGGCGCTGCTGATCGATCAGCCGATGTGGGGACAAGGCATCGTCCGTATCCTCGTCATCTCGCCCTTCTTCGTCATGCCGCCGGTGGCCGCACTGGTCTGGAAGAACATGATCATGCATCCGCAATACGGCGTCTTTGCCGACATTGCGCGTTTCTTCGGTATGCAGCCGATCGACTGGTTCGGGCAGCATCCGATGCTGGCGATCATCATCATCGTCGCCTGGCAGTGGTTGCCATTCGCGACGCTGATCCTGTTGACCGCCCTGCAGTCGCTTGACGGCGAGCAGAAGGAAGCCGCCGAGATGGATGGCGCCGGCTTCGTCAGCCGCTTCATCTATCTGACGCTGCCGCACATGTCGCGGGCGATCACCGTCGTCATCCTGATCCAGACCATCTTCCTGCTGTCGGTCTATGCCGAAATCCTGGTCACCACCAATGGCGGCCCGGGCTACGCCTCCACCAACCTGCCCTTCCTCGTCTACCAGAAGGCATTGCTGGAGTTCAAAATCGGCCAGGCATCCGCAGGCGGTGTGATCGCCGTCATTCTCGCCAACATCGTCGCCTTCTTCGCCATGCGCGCCGTCGGCAAGAACCTGGACAAGTAAGGGAGGCTAAGATGGCACGTGCAGTCACCACCCAGCACAAGACGATCGCAACCGCTGCCGCATGGATCGTCGCGCTGCTGATCTTCTTCCCAATCCTTTACACGATCATCACCTCGTTCAAGTCGGAGCAGGAGGCGATCCAGGGCTTCGCCCTGATCCCGTCGGGGACCATCGAGAGCTATTCCGAAGTCCAGGCGCAGAGCGGCTATTTCAAGTTCTTCTTGAATTCCGTGCTGCTGTCGGTCGGCTCGACCATCCTGGCTCTGCTCGTCGCCATACCGGCGGCGTGGTCGATGGCCTTCTCGCCGACCAAGCGGACCAAGGACATCCTGATGTGGATGCTCTCCACCAAGATGATGCCGGCGGTTGCCGTGCTGTTCCCGATCTACCTGATCTTCCGCGACTCGGGTCTGCTCGACAGCCGCGTCGGCCTGATGGTCATGCTGATGCTGATCAACCTGCCGATCGTGGTCTGGATGCTCTACACCTACTTCCGCGAGATCCCCGGCGAGATCCTGGAAGCAGCGCGCATGGACGGCGCCTCGCTGTGGAACGAGATCGTCTATGTGCTGACGCCGATGGCGGTGCCAGGCATCGCCTCGACCATGCTGCTCAACATCATCCTGGCCTGGAACGAGGCGTTCTGGACGATCCGGCTGACCACCACTGAAGCCGCACCGCTGACCGCCTTCATCAGCTCCTTCTCCAGCCCGCAAGGCCTGTTCTGGGCCAAGCTGTCGGCGGCCTCGACACTGGCGATCGCGCCGATCCTGATCATGGGCTGGTTCAGCCAGAAGCAGCTGGTGCGCGGCCTGACTTTTGGCGCGGTGAAATAACAACGCCGCAGGCGGACGACGGACACCAATCCCCGGGAGGAAACCATGGGAAACATCACGCTCAAGAACGTCTCCAAATCCTTTGGGTCGACGTCCATCATCCCCGGCCTCGACCTGGTCATTGAGAATGGCGAGTTCGTCGTCTTCGTCGGCCCGTCCGGCTGCGGCAAGTCCACGCTGCTGCGTCTGATCGCCGGGCTGGAGGACACCAGCGGCGGCACCATCAACATCGATGGCCGCGATGTCACCGGCGAGGCGCCGGCCAAGCGCAAGCTCGCCATGGTGTTCCAGTCCTACGCGCTCTACCCGCATATGACGGTGGCCAAGAACATCGCCTTCCCGCTGAAAATGGCGGGCGAGGACCAGGCGACCATCGACAAGAAGGTCAAGGACGCGGCGCGGGTGCTCAACCTCACCAACTATCTCGAGCGCCGCCCCGGCCAGCTCTCCGGCGGCCAGCGCCAGCGCGTCGCCATCGGCCGCGCCATCGTGCGCCAGCCGTCGGCCTTCCTGTTCGACGAGCCGCTGTCCAACCTCGACGCAGCGCTGCGCGGCACCATGCGCCTCGAGATCAGCGAACTGCACCACCAGCTCAAGACGACGATGATCTACGTCACCCATGACCAGGTCGAAGCCATGACCATGGCCGACAAGATCGTCGTCCTCAATGCCGGCAACATCGAGCAGGTCGGCTCGCCGATGGAGCTCTACAAGACGCCAAAGAACCTGTTCGTCGCCGGCTTCATCGGCTCGCCCAAGATGAACCTGATCGAAGGCGCGCCGTCCGCCAAATACGGCGCCAAGACGATCGGCATCCGTCCCGAGCACATGGAGATTTCGACCACGGCCGGCGAGTGGAAAGCCACCGTCGGCGTTGCCGAGCATCTCGGCTCCGACACCTTCCTGCACGTCCAGGCCGATGGCGTCGGGCCGCTGACGGTGCGCGCCGACGGCGAACTCGCCGTCCATCACGGCGACACCATCTACCTGACTCCCGAAAAGGCCAAGCTGCATCGCTTCGGCCCCGACGGGAAGGCGATGTAAGCATGCGCCTGGCCGGCAAATCGGCGCTGATCACCGGGTCGGCGCGCGGCATCGGCAAGGCCTTCGCCGAAGCCTATGCGCGCGAAGGCGCCATGGTGGCGATTGCCGACATCAACCTCGAAGCCGCCGCCAAGACCGCCGCGGAGATCGGCGGGAAGGCCTATGCGGTCAAGCTCGACGTCAGCGATCTCGCTTCGATCGAGGCGGCGGTCAAGGCGGTCGAGACCAGGACGGGCGGTCTCGACATATTGGTCAACAACGCCGCCCTGTTCGACCTGGCGCCGATCGTCGAGATCACCAAGGCAAGCTACGAAAAGCTGTTTTCGGTCAACGTCGCCGGCACGCTGTTCATGCTGCAGGCCGCCGCCCGCTCGATGATCGCCGCTGGCCGGGGCGGCAAGATCATCAACATCGCCAGCCAGGCCGGCCGGCGTGGTGAGGCGCTGGTCGCCGTCTACTGCGCCACCAAGGCCGCCGTCATCTCGCTCACCCAGTCGGCGGGGCTCGATTTGATCAAGCACCGCATCAACGTCAATGGCATCGCGCCCGGCGTCGTCGACAGCGACATGTGGGATGATGTCGACGCGCTGTTCGCCAAATACGAGAACCGGCCGAAGGGCGAGAAGAAGAGACTGGTCGGTGAGAGCGTGCCTTACGGCCGCATGGGCAAAGCGGAAGACCTGACCGGCATGGCCGTCTTCCTGGCCAGCGAGGACGCCGAATACATCGTCGCCCAGACCTACAATGTCGACGGCGGCCAGTGGATGAGTTGAGGGGCGAAGGCGCGCTTCTCCCCGTACCTCCGCGGGGAGAAGACGCCGGGATCGCGAAGGCCGAGTTGGGCCAAAGGGTAAAAGCAGATGACCGTGAAACTCTCGTCTTCCACTCTCGCCAAGCTTCCCTCGAAGGTCGCCGGCCCGCAATACGATCGCGCCACACTCAAGGCTGGCATCGTGCATTTTGGCGTCGGCAATTTCCATCGCTCGCACCAGGCCGTCTATCTCGATGACCTGTTCAATCAGGGCGTCGGCCACGACTGGGCACTGGTCGGCGCCGGCGTCTTCGAGGGCGAGAAGGTGGGCCGCGGCAAGCTGCAGGAACAGGACTGGCTGACCACCGTGGTCGAGCAGGACTCAGGCCATATGAGCGCCCGCGTCACCGGCGTGATGATCGACTTCCTGATGCCGGGCGATGCGACGGCGATCATCGAGCAGCTTGCCGATCCGGCGATCAGGATCGTTTCGCTGACCATCACCGAAGGCGGTTATTTCATCGATCCGGCCTCCGGCGTGTTCAACCCGACCCACCCTGATATCGTTGCCGACGCGCAACCAGGGGCGACGCCAAAAACCGTCTTTGGCCTGATCCTCGCCGGCCTGATGCACCGCCGCAGCGACGGCGTCGTGCCGTTCACCGTCATGTCCTGCGACAACATCCCTCACAACGGCCATGTCACCTCCGACGGCGTTATCGGCCTCGCCCGCCTGATCGACGAAAACTTGGCCAATTGGGTCAGCGACAACGTCGCCTTTCCGAACGGCATGGTCGATCGCATCACGCCCGCCACCACCGACCGCGAGCGCGGCATCCTGGCCAGCGATTTCGGCCTCGAGGATAACTGGCCGGTGTTCTGCGAGCCGTTCAAGCAATGGGTGCTGGAGGATCATTTCACCGACGGCCGTCCGCCGCTGGAAAAGGTCGGCGTGCAGTTCGTCAAGGACGTCGCGCCCTACGAGCTGATGAAGATCCGCATCCTCAATGGCGGCCATGCGACGATCGCCTATCCGGCCGGGTTGATGGACATCCATTTCGTCCATGAGGCGATGCAGGAGCCGCTGGTGCGCGGCTTCCTCGCCAAGCTGGAGCGCGACGAGATCATCCCGACCGTGCCGCCGGTGCCGGACACAGTGCTGGAAGATTATTACCAGCTCATCGAGCGCCGTTTCTCCAACCCGAAGATCGGCGACACCATTCGGCGGCTTTGTCTCGACGGTTCCAACCGCCAGCCGAAATTCATCATCCCGACCATCGCCGACCGGCTGAAGGCGGGAAAGAGCGTGGCCGGGCTGGCGCTGGAATCGGCGCTCTGGTGCCGCTACTGCTTCGGCACCACCGACAGCGGCGCCGTCATCGAGCCCAACGACCCGAACTGGGACCGGCTGCAGGCGACCGCGAAGGCGGCGAAGGGTACACCATCCGCCTGGCTTGCCATGGAGGACATCTATGGCGATGTCGGCCGCTCGCCGGTCTTCGCCGAAGCGTTCGCGCATGCGCTCAATGTTTTGTGGGCGAATGGTACGCGCGCGACGCTGACGCGCTATATCGCCGGCCAGCTCTGACGCCGACGGAAGCAGAGAATGACGCCCGAACTGGTCATCTTCGACTGTGACGGCGTCCTGGTCGACAGCGAGGCGCTCTCCGTCTCGGCTTTGCTCGGCATGATCGCGCTTGCCGGCGGCACTGTCAGCGAGGATCAGGCCTACGAGCATTTCCTCGGCAAGAGCATGAAGAGCGTCCGCGAGATCCTCGATCGCGATTTCGGGCTCGATATCTCCGACCAGCATCTGACCGCGATGCGCGTCGAATTGATGCGCAAATTCCGCGAGGAGCTGAAACCGATCCCCGGCATCAAGGACGTGCTGCCGAAGCTTGGCGTGCCGTTCTGCGTCGCCTCCTCCGGCACACTCGAGCGCATCAGCTATGCGCTCGACGTCACCGGACTGCTCGGCCTTCTGGAGCCGCATCTGTTCAGCGCCACCATGGTGGCCAAAGGCAAGCCCTCGCCCGACCTTTTTCTCCACGCAGCCGCCAGCATGCGCGCCCATCCGCGCAAATGCCTGGTCATCGAGGACAGTCCGGCCGGCATCGCGGCCGCGCGGGCGGCGGGCATGCGCGTCTTTGCCTTCACCGGCGGCTCACATGCCGGCAACCCGGCATTGAAAGCGCGGCTTGCGTCGAGTGAACCGGACTTTATATTCGCTGACATGCTGCAATTGCCCGATCTGATTGCAGGCCTGGGAGCGAGAGAAAAAGCATCTTGACCAACAGTTTCGTTTGCGCGGTCGATGTCGGCACCGGGAGCGCCCGTGCGGGCATTCTCGACACCAGGGGTACCTTGCTTGGCCGCGCCGATCACCCGATCGCCATGCACCAGCCCAAGGCCGATCATGCCGAGCATGATTCGCGCGATATCTGGTCGGCGGTGTGCATCGCCGTACGCGCCGCCCGCGAGAAGGCCGGTGTGGCGGCTGGCGACATTGTCGGCATCTCCTTCGATGCCACCTGCTCGCTGGTGGTGCGCGACAGGCAAGGCGGCCAGCTCAGCGTGTCGGCGACCGGGGAGCGGCGCTGGGACACCATCGTCTGGCTCGACCATCGCGCCATCGCCGAGGCCGACGAGTGCACGGAAAGCGGCCATACGGTGCTCGACTATATAGGCGGCGTCATGTCGCCGGAGATGGCGACGCCGAAGCTGATGTGGCTGAAGCGCAAATTGCCCGGAACATGGAATGAAGCCGGCTATCTATTCGACCTCACCGATTTCCTGACCTGGAAGGCGACCGGCTCGCTGGCGCGCTCGCAATGCACGCTGACCGCCAAATGGACCTATCTCGCGCATGAAGAAACCGGTTGGCGGCGTGATTTCTTCGAAACCGTCGGTCTTGGCGATCTTTTCGAGCACGGCAATCTGCCGGAGAAGGCAAGTCCGGTCGGAGCCGATATCGGCCCGCTCAGCGCCGAGGCGGCGGCGGAGCTTGGTCTGACGGAAAAATGCCGGGTCGGTGCCGGCGTCATCGATGCCTATGCCGGCGCGCTCGGTGTGCTTGGTGGTTTTGCCGGCGACGGCAGCAATATCAGCCGCCATCTGGCGCTGATCGCCGGCACCTCCTCCTGCGTCATGGCAATGTCGCCCGACCCGCAGCCTTTCGCCGGCGTCTGGGGGCCGTACTATGGCGCGGCACTGCCAAAACTCTGGCTGTCGGAAGGCGGCCAGTCGGCCACCGGCGCGCTGCTCGACCACATCATCCGCTGGCATGGCGCCGGCGGCGAGCCCGACGCCGCCATGCACGCCAGGATCGCCCGCCGTGTCGCCGAACTGCGTGCCGCCGAGGGCGAAGGTCTCGCGGCGAGGCTGCATGTGCTGCCGGATTTCCACGGCAACCGCTCGCCGTTGGCCGATCCGCATGCGGTCGGCGTCGTCAGCGGGCTTACACTCGATTCCTCCTTCGACAGCCTGTGCAAGCTCTACTGGCGCACCGCAGTCGGTATCGCGCTCGGCGTGCGCCATGTGCTGGAAGCGCTGAACGAGAACGGCTATCTGATCGACACGCTGCACGTCACCGGCGGCCACACCAAGAACCCGCTTTTGATGGAGCTCTATGCCGACGCCACCGGCTGCGCGGTGGTCGAACCGCTGGCCGATGAGGCGGTGCTGCTCGGCACCGGCATGGTCGCGGCCACCGCCGCCGGGCTTTTCCCCGACCTCAACGCCGCCTGCGTCGCCATGCAGCAAGGCGGCAAGAAACGCGCCGCCAACCCGGCCGCCGGCACTCGCTTCGACCGCGACTACCGCATCTTTCTGGAGATGCACCGCCAGCGGCAGGCGCTGGACGAGATCCGTTAGAACAATTCCAGGAAAAGTGTGAAGCGGTTTTCCCGGGAAAAGCGCGTAGCGCTTTCCCTTGGGAATTGCGTCAAGGCAAACAGATAGAGCGGGTCTGCGTTTCCGTGAAACGCTGAACCGCTCAAGCTCTGGCTCAATAGCTGCCCGCTCCTCCTCCCTTGCCTTCATGTCGCATTTCGTTCAATAGACGGCGCAAACGCCGCGAAACCGAGGGTTTTGCCGTTTGCAATGCGGCTTCCGGCTCCTATGCCGACGCGCCGCAATCGGAAAGAGCAGGACAATGTCTGCGATCGAAGCCGGCGCTCGCGCGCCGGAAAACCTTTGGCGTCAGGAAATCACGGCGACGCTGGCGCTCGCCTGGCCGATGGTGCTGACCAATCTCGGCCAGACGGCCATGACCGCCACCGACGTCATGATGATGGGCAGGCTAGGGCCGGATACGCTGGCCAGCGGCGCGCTCGGCGCCAATCTCTATTTCATGCCGCTGATCTTCGGCCTTGGCCTGATGCTGGCGACCTCGCCGATGATGGCGACCGAACTCGGCCGCCGCCGCCATTCCGTGCGCGACCTGCGCCGCACTGTGCGCCAGGGCTTGTGGCTGGCGATCCTGATTTCAATTCCGATCTGGATCGCGCTCTGGCACGGCGAGGCAATCCTGTTGGCCATGGGCCAGGAACCGGCGCTGGCGCATCAGGCAGGCATCTATCTGCGCTGGCTGGAATGGGCGGTACTGCCCTTCTATGGCTATATCGTGCTGCGCTCGTTCATCTCGGCGCTGGAGCGGCCGGGCTGGGCGCTGATCATCGTCTTCGTCGCCGTCGCCTGCAACGCCTTCTTCAACTGGGTGTTCATGTTCGGCAATCTAGGGGTCACCTCGATGGGCATTGCCGGCTCCGGTCTCGCCACGACGCTCTCCAGCATACTGATGTTTGTCGGCCTGGCGGCGGTGGTGATGCTGGAGAAGAAGTTCCGCCGCTATCGGATGTTCGGCCGCTTCTGGCGCGCTGACTGGCCGCGCTTCAAGGGCCTGCTGCGGCTCGGCATGCCGATCGCCGGCATCCTCGCCTTCGAGGTGACGATCTTCAACGCAGCGGCACTGCTGATGGGCCTGATCGACGCGGATTCGCTGGCCGCTCATGCCATCGCAATCCAGATCGCCTCGATCTCCTTCATGGTGCCGCTCGGCCTCAACCAGGCGGTGACGGTGCGGGTCGGCCTTGCCCATGGTGCGGGCAATCCGGAAGGCGTTTCCCGCGCCGGCTGGACAGCCTTCGTCATCGGCGTCTCCTTCATGGCGCTGATGGGTCTGGTGATGATCCTGTGGCCGCATCTGCTGATCAGCGCCTTCATCGATTTGACCAATCCGGCCAACGCCAGGGTGATCGCGCTTGCCGTGTCTTTCCTTGCGTTTGCGGCGCTGTTCCAGATCTTCGACGGCGCGCAGGCGGTGGCCGCCGGCATGCTGCGCGGCCTGCACGACACCAAGGTGCCGATGATCTATGCCGCGATCGGCTATTGGGGCGTCGGCCTGCCGCTCGGCGTGCTGCTCGCCTTCCATTTCGGCTTCAACGGCGTCGGCATCTGGATCGGCCTGTCGTCAGGGCTGGCGGTGGTCGCGGCCCTGCTTCTGGCACGCTGGCTGCGGCGCGATCGCATCGCGCCGCCGCTTGTGTTCGGGCATTGAAAAACAAAGCGGCCGCCGGACAGGTTCCGGCGGCCGCTTCGTTTGCGTGAGTTCGATCAGTTGCCGTCGGACGACATCGCGCCGAGCAGCCTGCGGATGTCGCCGAACCGCGCGATCGCGCCGAACACCAGCGCCGCCACCGCGACGAAGAACACCGACACCGAAGCCATGGTCGGCGTGTAGCCGTAGCGCAGCGCGTTGAAGATCTTGATCGGCAGCGTCTCGGTGGTGAAGCCGATCGTCATGTAGGCGACGATGTATTCGTTGAGCGACAGCACGAAGGCGAAGGCATAGCCCGAGACGAGGTAGGGCAGGATCAGCGGCAGCACCACGGTCTTCAAGACGGTGCGGTCGTCGGCGCCCATGGTGGCGGCGGCCTCGACCAGCGAGCGGTCGATCGAGGCAAAACCCAGCGACAGCGTCACCAGCGGCAGCGTCACGAAAAAGATCGCATGGCTGATGATGGCGGTGAAGAACTGGCCGAACAGCCCGACCGTCGCCCAGAAGCTGAGGAAGCCGAGCGCGGTGATAACCGGCGGCAAGATGAAGGGCGCCAGCCCCAGTACCTGAAAGATGTTCGCCCAGGGCGCGATGCGCCGCCACAGGAACCAGGCCAGCGGCAGTGCGATGGCCACCGCGATCGCCGCCGAGCAGACGGCGAGCGTCACCGAATGGATCAGCGCCAGCCGCCATTCCGGGTCGGTGAAGATCTGTCCGTACCATGCCAGCGAGAAGCCGACCGGCGGGAAAGCCAGGTCCTGCTTCTCGTTGACCGAGACGCCGGCAACGACGATGAGCGGCGCCGCCAGGAACAGGGCGACGAGGCCGAAATAGAAGCGGCGAAGCCAGATCTCGGTCATAGCGCGTTCTCCTTGCGTCCGACGAGCAGCGTCATTCCAACCAGCGCCAGCGAGATCAGCACCAGGAACACCGCCATCGCCGCCCCGAAAGGCATGTTGGACTGATAGATCGCCTGGTCGGTGATCAGCACCGACAGTGTCCAGTGTTGCGGCCGCCCGAGGATCTGCGGCAACAGATAGGACCCAAGCGCAAACACGAAGACCATGATCAGCGTTGCCACGATGGTGTTTCGGAGCGCCGGCGCCACGACGTTGAAGAAGGCCCGAACCGGCGAGGCGCCAAGCGTGCGCGCCGCCTCGAGCAGTGTCGGGTCGAGGCGCACCAGGGCGGGGTAGAGCACCAGTATGGTGTAAGGCAGCGCCTGGTAGACCATGCCGGTCAGCACCGCGCCGAAGGTAGGCAGCAGCGCCACCGGCTTGTCCATCAGCCCGATCGCCACGAACAGGTTGGTGATGCCCGCGGTGCGCGAAAACAGCGTCGACCAGGCAAAGCCGATGATGACCTCCGACAGCGACAGCACCGACAACAGCCCGACCAGCCACAGCGTCTGCACATGGCGCGGCCGCCTTGTCAAAAGATAGGTGAAGGGGAAGGCGATGGCGACGCAGCAGACGGCGACCAGCACCGCCAGCATCAGCGAAAAGCCGAGCACGCCGCCGAAGAACACCGACAGGAAGCGTGCGTAATTGTCGAACACGAAATCCGGCGTGTAGAAACCGGAGGGATTGCGCTTGAAGAAGCTCACCGCGATCATCGTCGAGAACGGCACGACGAAGAAGACGATCAGCATCAGCGCCGGAAAGAACAGCGGCGTGTAGTCGGCTACCGACTTTGGAGCTTCGCGTCTCATGAGCCGAGCACCACGCAGCTTGCGGGCGGCAGCGTGACGCCGACCTTGGCGCCGACCGGCACGTCATGCCGCTCGCGCGGCGTCGTCACGGCGATGATGCTGGTGCCGCCGACCTCGACGAAGGTCTCGATGGTGCCGCCGAGATCGCGCACGAAACTGACCTCGCCGGTGATTGCCGATCCGCCGGGAGCGCCCAGATGCACGTCCTCGGGACGGATCGACACCGAGGCCTTGCTTTGCCCCGCCGGCATTGCCAGGCCGGGAATGGCAGTGCCGAGGATGGTGGTGCGCCCGGCGCTGTCAACTTCGGCCGGCAACAAATTGGTGATGCCGATGAAGTCGGCGACGAAGGCGTCGGCCGGTTTGCGGTAGATTTCGATCGGCGGCGCCGCCTGCAGGATCCTGCCATGGCCCATGACGACGACGAGGTCGGCCATGGTCATTGCTTCGCGCTGATCGTGGGTGACGACGATGGTGGTGATGCCGAGCCGCTGCTGCAACTGGCGCAGTTCCACCTGCATGGCCTCGCGCAATTTGGCGTCGAGCGCCGACAGCGGCTCGTCGAGCAGGAACAGTTTCGGCGACAGCGCCAAGGCACGGGCGATCGCCACGCGCTGGCGCTGGCCGCCCGACAGTTTCGCCACCGGGCGATCGGCAAAGCCGGGCAGGTGGATCAGGCTCAGCAACTCGTCGACGCGTTTCTTCTGCTCTTCCTTCGAGGCGCCGCGAATGCGCAGCGCATAGGCGATATTGTCTCCGACAGAAAGATGCGGAAACAGCGCCAGCGACTGGAACACCATGCCGAGATTGCGCTTGTGCGTCGGCAGCGGCGTGATGTCCTCGCCGTCGAGCACGATGGCGCCGCTGGTCGGCTCCTCCAGCCCGGCAATCATGCGCAGCAGCGTGGTCTTGCCGCAACCCGATGGGCCGAGCAGGCACACGAAAGTGCCGTGCGGTACGTTGAGCTGGACATTGTCGACGGCGGCGAAGCTGCCGAATTTCTTGGTGATGGCGTTGATGTTCAATCCGGACATGACTCACCCCTCTCAGGCATTGCACTGCAAGGGCCGCCGGAGGCTATCCGGCGGCCGGTCAGGTTAATGCAGGTCGGCTTAGCCGACGATCAGCTCGGTCCACTTCTGGTTGATCCAGTCGGCCTTCGACGTATAGAGGTCGTAGCGCGGGATGATAGGCTCGATGTCCGACGACACCGCGGCGAACTCTTCCGGCTTGAGGTCCAGCACCTCTTTCTTGAGCGTCGGCGTGGTGCCGACCTTGCGCGACATGAGGCCCTGCATCGAGGGTTGGCTCATATAGTCGATGAAGGCGTGCGCCTCGTCGACCTTGGTCGAGGCGCGCGACAGCACCCAATTGCCGGAATCCTGGATGCCGCCTTCCTTCGGGAAGGTCGAGCGGACATGGAAGCCGTCGGCGGCCGCGAGCCCGGTGACGTCGTGATAATACTGGCCCATCGGGATCTCGCCCGACTTCAAGGCCTGCTCGAACTGCGCCTCGTCGCGGTACCAGAGGCGGACGTTCGGCTTGACTTCTGCCAGCTTTTCGAACGCCTTGTTCAGCCCGTCCTCGGTGTCGAGCGCGTTGGTGCCGCCCATGAAGGTCTTGGCAGTCACTTCGAGCAGGAACGAGTTGGAGGCAAGCGCCAGCAGGCCGAGCTTGTCTTCATTGGCCTTGTCCCAGAGCGCCTCCCACGATGTCGGCGCTTCCTTGTAGGCATCGGTGTTGGTGACCAGCGTGATCCACCAGGCAACGGCCCCGATGCCGGCAACGCGGCCGTCCGGATACTTGTTGACGAAGCGGGGCAGCAGGTCGTTGTAGTGCTTGAATTTCGACGTATCGAGCGGCGTCCACAATTCGGTCGACTGGCCCTTTATCGTCGAGCCCTGCGACATCATCGAAAGGTCGGCCGGCGCCTGCCCGGCCTTGGCCGCCTGTTCGAGCTGCACCAGCCAGGCCTCGCCGGTCGGCTCGGCGACGGATTCCACCGCGATGCCGGTTGCCTTGGTGAAATCCGGGAAGACATGCTCGTCGAAGGATTTCTTGAAGTAGCCGCCATAGACGCCGACCTTCAGCGACTTGTCCTGCGCCCGCAGGATCGACGGCATGGCGAGCATGCCTGCCGTTGCGAGGCCGGCGCCAAGCACGCCGCGCCGTGTCAGGGATTTTCCGATCAGTCTGTTCATCTCGTTTCTCCTCAGTTGATGCCGGCTAACCGGCGGGTTCCCGTCACACACTGTTTCGCCGCCTGGCGTCAGTGGGCCGCCGCTCGTTGTTCGAGCGTGCGGGCGTATTGCGTCAGTGGAAAGCACATGACGAAGAAGATCAGCGCCACCAGCCCGTAGACCTTGAACGGCTCGAAGGTGGCGTTGTTGATGGCGTTGGATGTCCTGACCAGTTCCTCGAAGCCGATGATCGAGGTCAGCGCTGTCGATTTGATCAGCTGCACCAGGAAACCGACGGTCGGCGCACGGGTGATCGAGAACGCCTGCGGCAGGATGATCAATCTCAGCTCCTGCAGATAGTGGAGGCCGAGGCTGGCGCCCGCATCCCACTGGCCCTGCGGCAACGCGGCGACGCCGCTGCGCCAGATCTCGGCCAGGTAGGCGCTGGCGAAGAAGGTGAGGCCGAGCACCGCCGCCGTCCACGGCTCGATGCGCAGACCGAGCATGGGCAGGCCGAAGAACATCAGGAACAGCTGCATCAGGAGCGGCGTGCCCTGGAACAGCGCGATGTAGCCGGAAGCAATGCGCCGGCTCCACTTGTTTTTGGCGATCCTGAAGAACAGCACGACGAGGCCGACCAGCGCGCCGCCGACGAAAGCGGCAAGCGACAAAAGCACCGTCCAGCGCGCGGCGAGCAAGAGGTTGCGCAGAATATCCCAGAAGGTGAATTCGATCATGACACACCGGCTCCCAGAACGCGGCGTCCGCCTGAAACCAGCAGCCGGCGCAGCCCCATCGACAGGCCGAGATAGACCATCGTCACCACGAAATAGGTTTCGAAGGCGCGGAATGTGCGGGCCTGCAGCATGTCGGCCTCGTAGGTCAGTTCCCGCACGGCGATCTGCGACACGACGGCGGATTCCAGCATCATGATGACGACCTGGCTGGTCAGCGCCGGGTAGATCACTTTGAGCGCCTGCGGCAGCACGATCTTGACGAACACCTGGCGCGGCCTGAGCCCGAGGGCGAGCGCTGCCTCCGTCTGTCCGCGCGGTACCGCGTCGAGCCCGGCGCCGACGATCTCGATCGTGTAGGCAGCCATGTTGAGCGTCATCGCCAGCATGGCGGCCAGGATCGGATCGAGCCTGACGCCGAGGCTGGGCAGGCCGAAGAAGATGAAGAACAGCTGCACCAGGAACGGCGTGTTGCGCATCACCTCGACATAGACGCCAATCGCCCGCTTCAGCAGCGGCGGGCCGTTTCGCCGGCCGGCCGCGCCGAGGATGCTGAGCAGCGTTCCCACGAACGTGGTCACGACGATCAACAGCATCGTCGTGGCCGCGCCGCGCGCGATCGCGCCCACAGCACCCGCAAGCCAGCCGAAGTCCAGGCTGTAGCCCATGACGATAGGTCCCGTCCGGAATTGCGTAAAAACAAATACTTAGAGCGGGTCGGCGGTTTATCAAAAGCTGAACCGCCCTAAGTATCAATGACTCTGGCATCAATCCTTGAGGTTGTCGGGATTGAGCGGCGTCTTCAGCCAGGCCTTCGAGCTCTCATCCAGCTTGCCGTCGGCGAGCATCTTGGCGACCGCGTCGTTGACCGCCTGCTTCAGCCGGTCCTCGTTCTTGTTGAGGCCGATATGCGAAGGCGAGGTGAGCAACTGGAACTTCTGCTCCGGCTGCAGCGCGTCCTGCTTGGCCAGCACCTGGGCGCCGACATCGTTGCCGACCACCATCAGCTGGGTCTGGCCGGAGATGAAGGCCTGGATGACGGCGTTGTAGTTGTCGAAGCGGCGGATGTCGGCCGAAGCCGGCGCAGCCTCGGTCAGCGAAGTGTCCTCCAGCGTGCCGCGGTTGACGGCGACCGACTTGTCGGCCAGGTCTTCCTTGCCTTTGACCGCAAGGGCGGCCGGGCCGATGACGGCGATGTAGTATGGCGCATAGGCGGCGGCGAAATCGATCACCTGCTCGCGCTCCTTGGAGTAGCCGACGCTCATCAAAATATCGACGCGCTTGTCGGTCAGATACGGGATGCGGTTCTGGCCGGTGACGCTGACCAGGTTGAGCTTGACCTTCAGGGAATCGGCGATGGCCTGCGCCACGTCGATGTCATAGCCCTTGATGCTCATGTCGGCGCTGGCCGAGGAGAAGGGCGGGAAATCGGAGAAGATGCCGACATTGATCGCGCCGGCCTTGGCGATGTCGTCGACCGCGTCGGCATTGGCCTGTGTGGTGAAACCAAAGCCGGTCGCGCCGAGCATCAGCACGGCGGCGATGGATGATTTGAGCTTCATGTGAAAAGTCATTGTCGTTCCCCTGCTGGAAGCTTGTTTGTTTGAGGTCGGCCGCCGGCTCCAGCGCGGCGGCCGCCTTCGATTTGTCTGGTGTCAGGATCCCTTGCTCGTGATCGCCGGGCTGAACACCATCAGGCTCAGGATCTCGAACAGAATCTGAGCGCCGACATGAGCGGTGTTGGTGGTCGCGTCATACTGCGGCGCCACCTCGACGACGTCGCCGCCGACGATGTTGAGGCCCTTGAGGCCGCGCAGCAGTTCGAGCACCTCGCGCGTCGTCAATCCGCCGATCTCCGGCGTGCCGGTGCCCGGCGCGAAGGCCGGATCGACGCTGTCGACGTCGAAGGAGATGTAGGTCGGGCCGTCGCCGACAATCTTGCGCGCCTTCTCGATGATGGCGGGGATGCCGAGGCCGGTCACCTCCTCGGCATGCACCACGGTCATGCCGGATTCGTAGCTGAACTCCCACAGATACTCGGCCGCGCCGCGGATGCCGATCTGGATGGTGCGCGACGGGTCGAGCACACCGTCCAGCACCGCGTTGCGGAACGGCCCGCCATGATGGAACTTGGTCAGGTCGAACAGGCCGCTGGTGTCGCAGTGGGCGTCGATATGGATCATGCCGACCGGCGCCTTCTTGCCGACCGCCTTCAGGATCGGATGGCTGATCGAATGGTCGCCGCCGACTGAAAGCGGGATCACGCCGGCATCGACGATCTGGTGGGTACGGCGCTCGATGTCTTCATGGCTGGTCTCCAGCCGGTAGCGGCTCTGGAACGGCACGTCGCCGATGTCGGCGACCCGAAGCTCATGCGTCGGCGCGCATTCCAGGACGTGGTTGTACGGGCCGATGCGTTCGATGGCGCGCAGCGCTCGAGGCCCGAAGCGCGAGCCCGGTCGGTTGGTGACGCCGAGATCCATCGGCACGCCGATGATCGCCACCTGCAGGTCGCCGAAGTCCGGATTCTCGGCGGCAATTTCGCGATAGGGTGCTGCAAGGAAGGTCGGGATGCCGGAATAGGGCGCCAGCCTTGTGCCGCTCTTGGAAAAGATCTTGTCGGCGACCTTGCGGAATTTCGGGTCGAACATCTCGCCGCCATGGCCCTCGCCATATTTGCGACGCAACGCTTCGAGCTTGCCGCGATCATAACCCATGTCGGTCTCCTCCTGTCTGAACGATGACTCGAAAGGCCTCGGCGACGCTTGGCGAACTGACCACCATCCGGCCGGACCGCTGTCCCGCTCTGGCTGCCTTCGAATTTCACGTCTTGATGCTGCTCTGGTGCAAAGTGTCCGGCAGCTGGATTGAAAAATCAATTGATATTGTTAGTGTGATTACTGTGAGAAAATCTCACAATCATTTTGGCGCGCGATCTTGCCCGAAAACCGGCCCCGGGATCATGCCTAGCGAGTGCCGATGGCCAAGCGTCTGCCCCCTTTGAATCCGCTGCGCGCCTTCGAGGCGACGGCACGCCACGCCTCGCTGACCAAGGCGGCGACCGAGCTCAATGTCACCCACGGCGCCATCAGCCACCAGATCAAGGCGCTCGAGCAATCGCTCGGCGTCAAGCTGTTCGAGCGCACGGGACAGCGGGTGAAGCTCACACCGCACGGCGCGGAACTCTTGCCTGCGGTGTCAAGCGCCTTCGACGGCATCGCCGCAGCCACCCAGCGCATGACCAGGCCGGCCAGCGCCGGCACGCTGTCGGTCTCCTGCGTGCCGGCGCTGCTGCTCTTGTGGATGACGCCGCGGCTCGGCAGCTTCATGGCGCAATATCCCGACATCAGGCTGACGCTGATCCCCTCCAACGATCCAAGGGACATCCGTGCGCCGCAGATCGATGTCTGCGTGCACTATGGCGACGGCAGCTGGAGCGACTGCTGGATGCGCAAATGGTCGGGCCTGGAGTTGTTCCCGGTGGTCAGCCCGACGCTGATCAACAACCGCCCGATCCGCACAGTCCGCGATCTCGCCGACCATGTCTTCCTGCATGGCGATGACGGCCGCGAGTGGCACACCTGGCTGGCGGCCGCCGACGGGCTGGATCTGGAGCGCGGCCGCCGCCACCATCTCGGCGATGCCCGCACCGCAACCGAAGCCGCAGTGCACGGCCATGGCGTGGCGCTTGGCGATTCCGTAACGGCAAGCACGCTGCTCGCCAGGGGCCTGTTGGTCGCGCCGTTCAGCCTGTCGGTGCCGGCGGTCGACGATTTCTACGTCGTCTGCCGCAATGAGATGCGCTCGGCGCCGATCGTGCAGCTGTTCATCGACTGGCTGTTTGCCGAAAAGGAACAGGCCGACGGCCGCGCCGACGCGCCGGTGGCCGGCCGCATCGGCATCCGCCGGAAGCGTCCGGCATTGCGGGTCATCGGCGCCAAGAGCGTGTCCTGAGCTGGACTGGAGCGGTTTCTTTTTGTCGGGCCAGCCTGGAAAGCGGGCAGCGCTTTCAAAAATTCGATGCTAAGAGGCATTTGGCCAATGCATGTCGCCCAAAAGTGCGCAGCGGTTTTGGGAAAACGACATGCGTAGAACAAGGACTTGAAGCGCGTCGCCTGAATCCGTTTCAGAGCGAAGTGCTTCAAGAGCGAGCAGCGAAGGCGGCATCGAGATATGGCAAAGACCGATATAGCGCGGCGCGTCTACAACCACACCTGGAAGCTCGACCCGATCGTCCGCAGCCTGCTCGACACCGATTTCTACAAGCTTTTGATGCTGCAGATGATCTGGGGCATGTATCCCAAGGTCGACGCCACCTTCTCGCTGATCAACCGCACCACTTCGGTGCGCCTCGCCGAGGAGATTGACGAGGCGGAGCTGCGCGACCAGCTCGACCACGCCCGCACTTTGCGCTTCTCCAAGAAGGAGATGATCTGGCTGGGCGGCAACAATTTCTATGGCCGCAAGCAGATCTTCGAACCGGAGTTCCTCGCCTGGCTGGAGGATTTCCAGCTGCCCGAATACGAACTGTCCAAGCGCGGCGGCCAGTATGAGCTCTCCTTCAGCGGCCCGTGGATGTACACCACGCTGTGGGAGATCCCGGCGCTGGCTATTATCAATGAACTCCGATCTCGCGCGGCCATGCGCGCCTTCGGCCCCTTTGCGCTCGACGTGCTCTACGCCCGCGCCAAGGCCAAGATGTGGGCCAAGACCGAGCGGCTGAAGGCCTTGCCCGGCATCCGCATTTCCGACTTCGGCACCCGCCGCCGCCATTCCTTCCTGTGGCAGCGCTGGTGTGTCGAGGCGCTCAAGGAAGGTATCGGCGAGGCCTTCACCGGCACCTCCAACGTGCTTCTGGCCATGGACAACGACCTCGAGGCGCTCGGCACCAACGCGCACGAACTGCCGATGGTGTTTGCAGCGCTCGCCAATTCCGAAAAGGAACTGAAACAGTCGCCCTACAAGGTGCTGCAGGACTGGCAGCGCTACTATGGCGGCAATCTCTTGATCGTGCTGCCCGATGCCTTCGGCACCGCCTCCTTCCTGCGCGACGCGCCGGACTGGGTCGCCGACTGGACCGGCTTCCGCCCCGACAGCGCGCCGCCGATCGAAGGCGGCGAGAAGATCATTTCCTGGTGGCGCGAGAGGGGCAAGGATCCCAGACAGAAGCTGCTGATCTTCTCCGACGGGTTGGAGGTCGAGACCATCGAGGAGACCTACCGCCACTTCAAGGGCAAGGTGCGCATGTCCTTCGGCTGGGGCACCAACCTGACCAACGACTTTGAGGGCTGCGCGCCGACGGAGACCAACAGCCTCGATGCGATATCGCTGGTCTGCAAGGTCACCGAGGCGAATGGCCGCCCGGCGGTGAAGCTGTCCGACAACCCGGCCAAGGCGACGGGGGACCTGAAGGAGATCGAGCGGTATCTCAGGATTTTCGGGGCGAAGGATCGCGTGGAGCAACTGGTCAAGGTGTGAGGGTGCGGACGGCAGCCTGCGCCGACATCTGGCTTGATCCGGCGTCAGCGTCCGGGATGGCAAATTTGGATAGGCTGAGTTCCGTCGCGCCCCCCTCTGTCCTGCCGGACATCTCCCCCACAAGGGGGGAGATTGCGATCTCATCTCCGCCTTCGCCAATTTTCGACGCTGCAAGGGAAGAGCCGGCGGCGAAACCGCCAATCTCCCCCCAAGTGGGGGAGATGTCCGGCAGGACAGAAGGGGGCGCCGTAGAGCGCCGTCGTCACCGGTTAGCGCTTCTAACTCCTGCCCTCGCAATGCTCCCCACCCCAGCCTTCGCGCACGCTTCCGACCGCGGCCATGTACTTCTTCTCCCGACTGGCTACTACGTCGCCGGCGGCGCGCTCGCCGTTGCCGTCAGCTTCCTCGTCCTGGCCCTGTTGCAGCCGGACGCCCTCGATCGCTTCTGGCGCCGGCGCCTGCCGCTCTTCGCCTTCGGCAACAGTTTTCGCACGATCACCAGCCTGATCTCCTTTGCCGGCTTCGCAATCCTCATCGCCGCCGGCCTGTCCGGCAGCCGCGATCCGCTCTCCAACCCGCTGCCCCTCGTCATATGGACGCTGCTGTGGGTGGGTTTGGCCATGTTGCAGGGGCTGCTCGGCGACCTCTGGTCGTGGCTCAATCCCTGGTATGGGCCATGGCGCATCATCAGTCGCCTGATCGGGCGCGAAGACGAGGCGCAGGAAACGCGCCTGCCCGCATGGCTCGGCTGCTGGCCGGCCGTCATCCTGTTCTTCGCCTACGCCTGGTTCGAGCTGATCGATCCGGCGCCCGACGATCCGGCGCGGCTGGCATTTGCCGCCGGCCTCTACTGGCTGCTGACCTTCATCGCCATGCTTGTTTTCGGCTATCGCGCCTGGAGCCGCCGCTGTGAGTTCCTGACGGTCTTCTTCGCTATGGTGGCGCGTTTCGCCATCCTTGAGCGCAATAAAGTCGAGCGTGATGAAGACGGCCGGCTCAATCTCTGCTGGCCCGGCGCCAAGCTGCGCGCGGCCGAGCCGCTGCCGGCAAGCGGCATCGCCTTCTTGCTGCTAGCCCTCTCATCGGTGTCTTTCGACGGCCTGTCCAAAACCTTTTTCTGGCTCGGCCTGTTCGGCATCAATCCGCTCGAATATCCGGGCCGCACCGCGATGATCGGCGTCGGCAGTTTCGGCCTCGTGCTGACATTCGTGCTGCTGGCAGCGGCATTCCTGCTTGCCGTCGTGCTCGGCCAGCGCCTTGCCGCCAGCCGGCATCCTCTTGGCGAGACAGCCGGCCTGCTGGTCTGGTCGATCGTGCCGATCGCGCTCGCCTATCATGTAGCCCACTATCTGACGGCGCTGCTGGTCGACGGCCAGTATGCGATTGCCGCCCTGTCGGACCCGTTTGCGCTCGGCTGGAACCTCTTTGGCACCTCGGACATGCAGATCGAAGCTGGCGTCGTTGCCGGTGCCGACGCGGCCTGGTGGCTGTGGAATCTGCAGGCTGGGATCATCATCGCCGGCCATATGCTCGCAGTGCTCGTCGCCCACGGTCTCGCCTGGCGGCTGCACCCGGTTCCGTCGCGTGCGGCACTCAGCCAATTGCCGCTCACCGTGCTGATGATCGCCTATACCGTCTTCGGCCTTTGGCTGCTTGCCACGCCGACAGCGGGATGACACAAGGCGACCACATCCCTTTGGGCAAAGCTCGCTTGCCACGTCGCGGCTTTGGTGATTTAGTTTGTACACATGCAATTTTGGTCCTCCTGCTAGGAGTGACCTGCCTCGTTACAGCCATTGGTCAAAACTCAAAAAAGGGGAACTGCCGTGACTGACAAGAATGGGTTTTTCGATCTCTCCAAAAGCACTCTTAGCCGCCGCACCGCACTGAAGGGCCTCGCCGCCGGGGCCGGCCTCGCGGTCGCTCCGGGCTTCGTCCGCTACAGCCAGGCGCAGAGCTCGGCACCGGTCAAGATCGGCTTCCAGTCGCACCGCACCGGCATCGGCGCCGCCTATGGCCGCTGGTACGAGAAGACCACCGCTGCCGCCGTCAAGGCGATCAACGATGCCGGCGGCATCAACGGCCGCCCGGTCGAGGTGGTGATCGAGGACGACGGCACCGATCCCGCCCGCGGCGCCGAAGTGGTCGGCAAGTTTGCTACCCAGCACAAGACCGACATCGTCTTCGGCACGCTGTTCTCGCATGTCGTCATCGGCTCGGCGCCCGCTGCCGGCGAGGCCAAGATTCCCTATTTCGTGGTCAGCGAAGGCCATCACGTCGCTTCGACCAAGCTCAACCGCTACGTCTTCCAGCCCGGCATCACCGACGTGAAGAGCCAGATCCAGTCGATGGCGCCATGGATCGCGGCCAATGCCGGCAAGAAGGTAACGCAGATCTTCCCCGACTTCGCCTTCGGCTACGACCACCGCGACTACCTGCCGCCGGCGCTGAAGGCTCAAGGCGCGGACGTCATCGCCCAGATAGCGATTCCGCCTACGGAATCCTCCTTCACCAAATACTTCCCGCAGATTCCGGCAGAAACCGAGGTGATTTACCACGTCATGGTCGGTCCGGCGGTGCTCACCTTCGTCAAGGAGCTCGGCGAATTCTACGGCTCCAACCGGCCGCAGCTGTTCGGCTTCATGGATTCGTTGGAAGCCACTGACATCAACAGCCCCGGGCTGGAATTCCTCGACGGCAGCCATTTCTGGGAAGGCTCGCCGCGCTATGCGCAGCCGGACGATTCCGCCGCGCAGAAGGCCTACCGCGCTGCCGTCGGCATCGACGACAATGGTGCGGCTGTCGGCGATCCCAAGGATGTCTCCACCGCGTCGCACATGTTCGGCTGCTGGGAAACGCTCTACGTCGTCAAGAAGGCGATGGAAGATGCCGGCTACAAAGGTCCGGAAGATCGCGCCAAGTTGGTTGAGGCGACCGAGGCGCTGACCGAGTTCGCCGAGGGACCCGAGCACCCGCAGGGGCCGAAAACCTTCAACGGCAAGATCCACCAGTGTTTTGGTATCCAGAACATCTCCAAGGTCGAAGGCGGCAAGCTGAAGGTCGTCCACAAGACCAAGATCGAGGACGGTCTTTACGAGCCGGAGGGGGATTACACGACGCAGGCGCTGTGAGGCGCCTTACCCTCCCCCTCGAGGGGGAGGGTCGGCGAACAGGTTTCGCATTTTGCGAAGCCTGTGAGACGGGGTGGGGGCTGCGACGGCCCATGCCCCACCCCCCACCCGACCGCTGCGCGGTCACCCTCCCCACGAGGGGGAGGGTAAAGGGCGCCCTGAATGCACTTCGGACCCCATCTCCTCCTCGCTGCCCTCGAAGGCCTCGTTACCTCCGCCGTGCTGGCGCTGACGGCGCTTGGCCTGTCGCTGGTGTTCGGCGTCATGCGCGTCGTCAATGTCGCCCATGGCGAGTTCTTCATGCTGGGCGCGGTGCTGGCCTGGGCGATCTCGACGGCAATCTCGGGCCACCCGGCGATCGGCTTCCTGGCCGCGCTGGTGCTGGCGCCATTGATCGTCGGCGCCATAGCACTGGTCGCCGAACGACTGGTGCTGCGCCGGCTCAATTACAATCCGGAAGCCACCATCGTCGCCACCATCGGCATGCTCTACATCATCCAGCAGCTGGCGCTGACCTTCTACGGTCCGGAGGCGCGCCCGGTGGAGCCGCCTTTCAGCTACCGCATCCTTCTGCCGTGGTTCGGCTATTCCGGCTACAAGCTGTCTGTCATCGCGACCTCGGCACTTCTGCTCGTCGCCACATGGCTGGTGCTGACACGCACGAAGATCGGCCTTGTCATGCGCGCCACGCAGTATGACAGCGAGACGGCGCAGGCTTTCGGCATTCCGGTCGACCGCGTCTATGGCGGCGTCTTCGCGCTCGGCGCCATGCTGGCGGCCATCGCCGCGGTGCTGATCGTGCCGATCAGCCAGGCGCATTACCTGATGGGTCAGGATCCGCTGCTGCTATCCTTCATCGTCGTCATCATCGGCGGCCTCGGCTCGCTGCGCGGCACCGTCGTCGCCGCCGTGCTGATCGGCCTGTCGGACGGCATCATCTCGGTGTTCTTCTCGCCGACGCTGGCCAAGATCATCGCCACTTTCCTGGTCGCCATGGTGCTGGTGTTCCGGCCGCACGGCCTGTTCGGGACGGCATCGCGATGACCGAAGCTTCGCCGGCAAAGCCCTATGCGCTGCATCTCGGCGTCATCGCCCTGCTCTTTGCGCTCAGCTTCGTCCTGCCGGACTATCACCACGGCCTGCTTGCCCGCATCATGGTGCTGGCGGTCTTCGCCATGGGCTACAACATGCTGTTCGGCTATGTCGGGCTGCTCAGCCTCGGCCACGCCATGTTCTTTTCCGCTGGGCTCTATGGCGCCGGGCTGACCGTCTATCATCTGGGATGGAACGTGCCGGCCGCCTTCGCCGCCGGCCTTGCCTGCGGGGCGCTGCTGGCGCTGGTGATCGGACTGCTGGCGCTGCGCACCACGGGTGTCGCCTTCATGATCGTCACCATGATGTTCGCGCAGGTGTTTTATCTCGTCATCCTCTATTTCGCGTCATGGACCGGCGGTGACCAGGGTTTGGTCGTTCAGCAAGCGGCGCGCGTCCTTGTCCTCGGCTCAGCGTCGCTCGACCTGACCAACCCGACCGTGCGCTACATGAGCGCGCTGGCATTGTTTTCGATCGTGCTGCTCATCACGCTTGCCATCGTTCGCTCCAGATATGGCCGCGTGCTGGTTGCCATCCGCGAGAACGAGGAGCGGACGAAGATGCTGGGCTACGACACCTTCTCCAACAAGCTCATCGCGGTCGTCGTCTCCGGCACCATCTGCGCGGCCTCTGGCGCCGCCTATGCGCTGCTGTTCGGCTATGTCGGCTCGAGCTTCGCCTCGGTACAGTATTCCATCCTGCCGCTGCTCTGGGTGCTCTTGGGCGGTGCCGCCACCACGCTCGGTCCGTTGATCGGTACGCTGTTCATGTACTATGTCATCGACATCACCAGCGGCTTTACCTCCGCCTATCTGCTGATCGTCGGCATCGCGCTCATCTTGCTGGTGCTGTTCTTCCCGAAAGGCATTCTGGGCAGCATACGCCAGCGCTGGCTTGGGTGGCTGCCATGATGCCGCTGCTGACGACCAAGGGCCTGTCGCGCAGTTTCGGCGGTCTGCGTGCCGTCGACGGCGTCGACTTCGCACTGATGCCGGGCGAGATCCGCGCCGTCATCGGCCCCAACGGCGCCGGCAAGACCACCTTCGTCAGCCTGGTCAGCGGCCGCATCCAGCCCTCGTCGGGCATGATCGTCTTCGACGGCGCCGACATCACCAACCTGCCGGCCTACGCCAGGGTTCGGCTCGGCGTCGCCTACACCTTCCAGATCACCAGTGTCTTCGCCAACCTTTCCGCCTACGACAATGTCGCGCTGCCGGTGCAGCGCACGCTGACCGATGGCCGTTCGAAGGGCGCGGTCCGAACCGGCGTCATGGCGGCGCTCGAGCGCACCGGCCTCGCCGCCCGCGCCCACATGCCGGCCGGACAGCTCTCGTATGGCCATCAGCGCCTGCTCGAAGTGGCGATGGGCCTGGCGCTGAAGCCGCGCCTGCTGATCCTAGACGAGCCGACGCAAGGCCTGGCCGACAGCGAAATCGACAATTTTATTCAGCTGGTGCGCGAGATCGCCAAAAGCGCCACCGTGCTGCTGATCGAGCACAACATGCCGGTCATCATGCAGCTTGCCGACCGCATCACCGTGTTCAACGCCGGCAAGATTCTCGCCGAGGGAACGCCCAAGGCGATCCGCGAAAACGCCGAGGTGCAGCAAGCCTATCTGGGGACGACCCCATGACCGAAACACCGCCTGAGGCGCTGACCATCTCCGGGCTCGACTGCTTCTACGGCGAAGTCCAGGTGCTCTACGGTCTCGACCTCGTGTTGAACAAGGGCGAGGTGCTGTGCCTGTTCGGCCGCAACGGCGCCGGCAAGACGACGACGCTGAAGGCGATCATGGGCCTGGTACCGGCAAGCGCCGGTTCGATCAGGCTCGACGGCACGGAATTGACCGGCCTGCCGGCGCATGAGGTGCCGAAAGCTGGCGTCGCCTATGTCCCGCAAGGCCGGCGGTTGTTTGCCGAGATGACGGTGGCCGAAAACATCGAGATCGGCCTGATGGCGCGCGCCAAGGGAAAGGCGACCCGCGAGAACGTGCTCGATCTCTTCCCGCTGCTGCGCCAGCGGTTGAGACAACGCTCCGGTACCTTGTCCGGCGGCGAGCAGCAGATGCTGGCCATGGCCCGCGCGCTGTGTCTCGAACCGCAGGTGCTGCTGCTGGACGAGCCGACCGAAGGGTTGATGCCGTCGATGATTGCAAAGATCCGCGAGACGGTGGCCAAGCTGCGCGAGCTCGGCGTCTCGACCATCCTGGTCGAGCAGCGCGTCGATGCCGTGCTGTCGGTCGCCGACCGCGTCTGCTTCATCGAAAATGGCCGCAACCGCGAGACCGTCGATGTAGAAGAGCTGCGCGCCGATCCTTCGGCCGTCCGGCGCTATGTCGGCGTTGGCTGATCAGCCAAAGAATAGAAAGCCGGCGATCAGGAATGTCGGGATCAGCACCAGCCCCGACCACGCCATGTAGCCGAAGAAGCCCGGCATCTTGACGCCGCGATGCCTGGCAATGGCAAAGACCATGAAGTTCGGCGCGTTGCCGATATAGGTGTTGGCGCCCATGAAAACGGCGCCGGCCGAGATCGCCGCCAGCGTCGAAACGGCTTCAGTCATCAGATGCTGTGCATCGCCGCCGGCGAGTTCGAAGAACACCAGATAGGTTGGCGCGTTGTCGAGGAACGACGACAGCGCCCCGGTCAACCAGAAATAGGCGAGGTCGTTGGGCTGGCCCGTGGGCGAGGTGACGAGCGCGACCAGCGGTGCAAGCGCGCCCGCATGGCCGGCCCTGAGGATGGCGATGACCGGCACGATGCAGATGAAGATGCCGGCAAACAATTTTGCGACTTCGGCGATCGGACCCCAGGTGAAGCCGTTCGCCTCGCGATGGCTCTTGTATGAGACGCGAAGCGACAGGAAGGCCAGCGCCAGGATGATGGCGTCGCGCACCAGGTTCTGCAGCTCGAGCCCGATGCCTAGGATGGAAAGGCTGATACCCGGCTTCCAGCTGGCGGAAAGCAGGATCGCGCCGATCACACCGGCCAGCAGCGGCAGGTTGGCCAGGCCGCGAAGCCGCACAGTCGCATCCGGCGTCGGATCCTTGATCTTCGGCGCGCCGCCTTCGCGGCGGTGCAGGACGATGTCGATCGCCAGAAAGACGATCAGCACCAGGCCGCCGACGAACAGCGTCACGCGCCAGAGATTGGTCGTCGTCCAGAAGAAATCGACGCCGCGCAGGAAGCCGACGAACAATGGTGGATCGCCAAGCGGCGTCAGCGAGCCGCCGATGTTGGAGACCAGGAAGATGAAGAAGATGACGACATGGGCGTTGAACGGCCGGTTGTCATTGGCGCGCAGGATCGGCCGGATCAGGATCATCGAGGCGCCGGTGGTGCCGATTACCGAGGCGAGGATGGCGCCGATCAGCAGCAGCATGGCATTGACCTGGGGCGTACCATGGATGTTGCCCGCAAGCAGGATGCCGCCGGAGATCGTGTAGAGCGCAAACAAAAGGATGATGAAGGACATGTATTCGGTGAGCAGCGTGTGCAGCACCGCTTCGCTCGCCAGGGGGATATCGAATGCGATCGCCAGCGGCACCACCACCAGCGCCGCCCACAGTGCGGTGATCTTGCCATAGTGGTGTTCCCAGATGTGATGGAAGAGCAGCGGCCCGGTGGCGATCGACAGCAGCAGGCCGACAAAGGGCAGCGCCCACCAAAGCGACATGGTCGCGCCGGACAATTCGTGGGCTTCCGCCGCGAAGGCCAGTCCCGGAAACAGGAGGACGGCGACTGCCAAGGTGCCAGCCGCCAAAACCGTGGATAATTGTTTGAAGCCCCCCCGGTGCCCCACGGTCTAGTCCGACGCCTGGTCTTCGAGCACCACGCCGGCCTCGCGCATCCGCTTCAGCATGGCCTCGACTGAGCCGTTGAGGTCGATGCCGCGGCAGGCGTCGAGCCGCACCGTGGTCGCAAAACCTTGCTTGACCGCATCGAGCGCCGAAAAGGCGACGCAGAAATCGGTCGCCAGGCCCACCAGGGTCACGGTGTCGATGCCGCGCTCGCGCAGATAGCCGGCGAGACCCGTCGGCGTCTTGTGGTCGTTCTCGAAAAAGGCCGAATAGCTGTCGATGGCCGGGCGGAAACCCTTGCGGATCACCAACTCGGCCTTCGTCCAGGCCAGTCCCGAGTGGAAATCGGACCCCAGGCTGCCCTGGATGCAATGGTCCGGCCACAGTGTCTGCGGCCCGTAGGGCATATCGATCATCGTGAAGGGCTGCGAGCCCGGATGGCTGGAGGCAAAGCTCGAATGGCCGGCGGGGTGCCAGTCCTGCGTCAGCACGACATGCTCGGTTCGCCGGATCAGATCGTTGACCAAAGGCACGATCTCGTCGCCGCCGTTGACCGCCAGCGCGCCGCCCGGGCAGAAGTCGTTTTGCAGGTCGATGACAACAAGCGCTTCGTCGGCCATGGGGCCTCCTTCTTCTCTGTCTCGGCTCAGGCTCCACCGCCGACGCGACCGGACGCAGAAACTTGACCAGATGGCCGGCGGCGTCAACCTCCAGCGCCATAACAATTGCGTGGCGGCCCGCAAGACGCGGGCAGGGTGCAAACTCTGGCTTTGACAATTCCTGTCGGCTTGATATCATTTGCATACGAATGAATTTGACCGGTCCGGACGCCGGCAGGATCCGTCGGGAGGCCTCTTCGAGGCGGCTCTTTTCTGGGAAGGTCCCTTTGTTTTGGAAGGTAGGGCGTGATCCGTTACGCGAAACCCACCACGGTCGACGAGGCGCTCGCTTTGCTTGGCGAGGATCGCTGGCGCATTCTTGCCGGCGGCACGGACTTCTATCCGGCGCAAGGCAGCAAACCTTTTCGCGACAATGTCCTCGACATTAACGGTCTGGCCGCGTTGCGCGGCATTGTCGAGACTGACACTCACTGGCTGATCGGCGCGCGCACCACCTGGACCGATCTTATCCGATATCCTCTGCCGGCCGCCTTCGATGCCTTGAAGCAGGCCGCGCGTGAAGTCGGCTCCGTGCAGATCCAGAACGTCGCCTCCATTGCCGGCAATCTTTGCAACGCCTCGCCGGCCGCCGACGGCGTGCCGGGATTGCTGGTGCTCGATGCCGAGGTCGAACTGCGCTCGGCACAAGCGACACGTCATTTGCCGCTGCAGGAATTCATCCTCGGCAATCGTCGCACGGTCTTGCTGCCGGGCGAGATGGTCACCGCCATTCGCATCCCGAAACCCGCTGCTATCGGCTCATCCACCTTCGTAAAGCTTGGCGCGAGGCGCTATCTCGTCATCTCCATCGCCATGGTGGCGGCGCGCCTCGCTGTCGAGAATGGCATCGTCAGTGAAGCCGCCATCGCCGTCGGTTCCTGCTCGGCGGTCGCCAAACGTCTGACCGGCGTCGAAGCCGCCTTGCGTGCCCAGCCCGCGAACCATGCCCTCGCGGCTGCGGTGCAGTCCGCTCCGATGGACGAGCTTTCACCGATCGGCGATGTCCGCGGCAGCGCCGAATATCGGCAGGACGCGGCGCGCGAGATCGTCGCCCGCGCCGTGCTTGGCGCCATCGACCATTCAGCCGGCGGCAAGGTGGCGGCATGAGCAAAGCTCAGCCTAACATGAATAAAGCTCAGCCTGGCATGAGCGAGGCTCAGCCTGGCATGAGCGAGGCTCAGCCCGGGATGGGGCGCGCCAACATCGACTTCGAGGTCAACGGCGCCGCCGTCAGCGTCTTGGTGCAACCAGTGCGCCGTCTCTCTTCGGTGCTGCGCGACGAGTTGCGGCTGACCGGCACCAAGGTCGGCTGCGACGCCGGCGATTGCGGCGCCTGCACGGTGCTGGTCGACGGCGAACCGGTCTGCGCCTGCCTGATGCCGGCGGCCTCGGCAGCCGGCGCGGCGATAACCACGGTCGAAGGCCTGGCCAACGGAAAACTGTCGGCGCTGCAGGCCTCGTTCCTCGATCATGGGGCGGCGCAATGCGGCATCTGCACGCCCGGCCTGCTGGTCGCGGCCACCGCGCTTCTGGATCGGAGGCCGAACCCGACCGAAGTGGAAACGCAGGATGCGTTGGGAGGCGTGCTCTGCCGCTGCACCGGCTACCGAAAAATCATCGCGGCGGTGATGGATGCCTCGCGCCACGTTGAAAGCCTCGACCACCGCATGCCGCAATCCGGTTCTGCTGTTGGCGCATCGCCGGTTCGCCTCGATGGCTTGCCCAAAGTCACCGGTGGCGAAAAATTCGGCGGCGATTCCTTCCCGGCCGATGCGCTGGCAGTGCTGGTGGTCCGCTCGCCGCACCATCACGCCCGGTTCACTTTCGGCGACCTGGATGCCTGGGCGAGGGCCCGTCCCGGCGTTGCCGGGGTCTTCACTGCCGCCGACATTCCGGGGAAAAACTGCTTCGGCGTCATCGGTCCCTTCGCCGACCAGCCCGCCCTGGCGGAAGGGTTTTCGCGCTTTCGTGGCGAGGCCGTGGCGCTGGTTGCCGGCGAGCGCGAAACCATCCTCGATCTTGACCTTGCGGACTTCCCTGTTTCCTGGACCGAACTGCCCCATGTGCTGCAGCCCTTTGAAGCGCAGGCCGGTGGCGCCGAACTGATCCACAAGCACCGTCCGGCGAACCTGCTCACCTCCGGTTTTGTCGAACGCGGCGATCCGGACGCGGCGCTCTCCGGCGCCGCCGTCACCGTGTCGGGCGCCATCGACACCTCCTACGTCGAGCACGCCTACATCGAGCCGGAAGCCGGCTATGCATACATGGATGGCGACACGCTGGCCGTCGTCGCCTGCACGCAGGCGCCCTACATGGACCGCGACGACACGGCAAAGGTGCTGGGTCTCGCCGTCGACAAGGTACGCATCGTGCCGACCGCCACCGGCGGCGGCTTCGGCTCAAAGCTCGACGTCTCGCTGCAGCCTCTCATCGGCCTGGTGGCGATGAGGACGGGACGGCCGGCAGCACTTGCCTATACGCGCAACGAATCGATGATCTCGACCACCAAGCGCCATCCGGCCGAGATGCAGGCGACCATCGGCGCCGATGCCGAAGGCCATGTCACCGGCATGGTCTTTGTCGGCGATTTCAACACCGGCGCCTATGCCAGCTGGGGCCCGACCGTCGCCAACCGCGTGCCGGTGCATGCGTCCGGTCCCTACGCCACGCCGAACTATCGTGCCGAAGGCCGCGCCATCCACACCAACGGCCCTGTCTCCGGCGCCTTCCGCGGCTTTGGCGTGCCGCAGGCGACGATCATGCAGGAGACGCTCTACGACGAGCTGGCCGGCAAGCTGGGGATCGACAGGCTCGATTTTCGGCTGAAGAACTGCCTTCGGAACGGATCCGAAACGGTCACCGGGCAAAAACTGGACTCCGGCGTCGGCATTGCCGAATGTCTCGAGGCGCTGCAGCCGCATTGGACGCGCGCCCTGGCCGACACGGAGCGGTTCAATGCCGGCAACAGCACAAGAAAGCGCGGCGTCGGCGTCGCGTCCTGCTGGTATGGCTGCGGCAACACCTCGCTGCCCAATCCGTCGACGATCAAGGTCGGCATGTCGTCCCAAGGCGAGATCGTGCTGCATCAGGGCGCCGTCGATATCGGACAGGGATCGAACACGGTCATCAGCCAGATCTGCGCCGACGCGCTCGGCCTGCCGCTGGAAAAATTCCGGCTGAAGAGCGCCGACACGGCGATTACGCCGGATGCCGGCAAAACATCGGCCTCGCGCCAGACCTTCGTCACCGGCAAGGCCGCCGAGAAGGCCGGCCGCGCCTTGCGCGAAGCGATCCTGCGCTTTGCCAATGTTTCGGAGAAGGCGGCGATTGCCCTTGATGGAGCAAGCCTGACTATCCGCGAGGGCGAGGCGACGCGGCGGATCGAGCTCTCGACGCTGGAAGCCGACGCCGACGGCCTCGTCTTCGTCGCCTCGGAAACCTACGACCCGCCGACGCTGCCGCTCGACGCCAAGGGCCAGGGCAAGCCTTACGCCGTCTACGGTTATGGCGCGCAGATCGCCGAACTCGAGGTCGACCTCGAGCTGGGCACGGTGAAGCTGATCAAGATCACCGCCGCGCATGATGTCGGCAAGGCAATCAATCCGTTGCTGGTCGAAGGCCAGATCGAGGGCGGCATCGCGCAAGGCATCGGCATGGCGCTGATGGAGGAATACATCCCCGGCCGCACCGAGAATCTGCACGACTATCTGATCCCGACGATCGGCGACGTGCCGCCGATCGAGACCATTCTGGTCGAAGTTCCGGACCCGGAAGGACCATTCGGCGCCAAGGGGCTGGGCGAGCATGTGCTGATCCCGACGGCGCCGGCGATCCTCAACGCCATCCGCCACGCCACCGGCGTGCTGGTTACCAAGGTGCCGGCGACGCCGAGCCGTATCCGCGCGGCGATCCGCGACAAGGAGGCACGCCGATGAGCGAGCTGGCCGAACGTTTCGAAACCCATGACCCCGGCGAGAAACAGGTGGCGGAAAAGATCCGCTGCGATGCCTGCCCGGTCATGTGCTACATCGCCGATGGTCGCACCGGCGCCTGCGACCGCTACGGCAATGTCGGCGGCCGCATCGTGCGTATGGATCCGCTGACCATCCTCGACCACGCGGCCGAAACCGGCGGTGCGGTCGTGCCTTTCGTTGCCGAAGGCGAGGCGTGGAACGGTGAACTGGTCAACACCGGCCGCCGCTTCGTCACCGCGATCGGTGCCGGCACCACCTATCCCGACTACAAGCCGGCCCCGTTCATCGTCAGCCAGGAGGTCGAGGGCGTCGATCTCGTCACCGTGGTGACGGAGGGCATCTTCTCCTACTGCGGCGTCAAGGTGAAGATCGACACCGACCGCCATATCGGTCCCGAAACGGCGACTGTGCGCGCCGAAGGCGAGGCGATCGGCCATGTCACGACCGGCGAGTACGGCTCGCAGATGCTGTCGCTGGGCGGCGTGCATCACCTGACCGGCGGCTCCAAGGCGGAAGGGCGCGCCACTTGCGATGCAATGCTCAACCTGTGCAACCGCAAGCCGGTCGAGCTCACCATCGACGGCGGCGCCACGGTGATTGTCGAAGCCGGCAAACCACCGGTCATCGACGGCAAGATCGAACACCGCATGCGTGTCGGCTGCGGCTCGGCCACCATCGGCATGTTCGCCACCCAGTGGCGCGGGCTGGTCGACGAGGTGGTGGTGGTCGATGACCACATCACCGGCGTCGTCTCAGAGCATCAGGCCGGCAAGGTGCTGGGCTGGCAGGATACCGGCATAAAGATCATTGGCCGCCGCTCGACGCCTGGCCGTTATTTCAAGGTATCGGAGCCTGGTCTCGGCTGGGGCGGCACCAGCATTTCCGACCCGCTGTCGATCCTTGGTGAGTGGAACGTCAAGAAGGGCGCGCGTCCCGGCCTGTCGCTGCTGATGGTATCGACCACCGGCGAGCAGTTCGCCTATTACGAGCTCGACGACGATCTGAAACCGGTCGAAAAGCCGTTCCCGGAACGGCTGCAGAAGTCGGTCGGTCTGATCGAGGAGAATTGCGAGCCGGCGCTGTGCACCGTGCTGTTCATCGGCGGTGCCGGCGGCTCGCTGCGCGCCGGCGTCACCGAGAACCCGGTCAACCTCACCCGCTCGGTACAGGGCCTGAAGACCTACGTCACAGTCGGCGGCGCGCCTGTCTATGTCTGGCCGGGCGGCGGCATCACGCTGATGGTCGATGTTACCCGCGTGCCGGAAGGTGCCTTCGGCTATGTGCCGACCCCGGCGCTGGTGGCGCCGATCGAGTTCACGCTGCGCCGCGATGACTATGTCAGGCTGGGCGGCTATGAGGCCGAGATCCGGAGCGTCGAGGACATCCTTGCCAAGGGCGGCGAATACCTCAATCCGCGTCGCGGCACCGGCGCGCCGGTCAGCAATCCCTGGCCGCCGCTGGCGCAGCTGCGGCGCGCGGCGAACGGGGCCGGCTGATGAACGGCCCGCAGGCGCATTGGCTCGACGACGGCGGGCGGCTTCATCTCAATCATGGGCCGATCGACCTGATCATTGGGGTATTTGGCCCTGCCGAAGAATGCCAGGCCGCCTATGGTCAGGCGGTAGCGCGATTCCAGACCGTCCTGACCGAACTGGTGGAAGAGCTTGCAGAATTGCGCCGTCCGGCCTCGACAAAGCCACGCCTGTTCGCCGGACCAGTGGCGCGTCGGATGGAAGCGGCGGTCGCGCCGCTGGTAAGAACCTTCATCACGCCGATGGCCGCCGTCGCCGGCTCGGTAGCCGACGAAATGCTGGCCGCCTTGCTGGCCGGCCGAAAGCTCGACCGCGCCTATGTCAACAATGGCGGCGACAGCGCCATCCACCTCGGCACCGGCCAGTCGATGACCCTCGCCATTGCCGGCACGGGGCATGGGCTGCAGGACCGGATCGTCATTCGCGCGGGAGACGCGGTACGTGGTGTCGCCACCAGCGGCTGGCGTGGCCGCTCCTTTTCGCTGGGCATCGCCGATGCCGTCACCGTGCTGGCGAGAACCAGCGCCGAGGCCGATGCCGCCGCGACGCTGATAGCCAACGCCGTCGATCTACCCGATCACCCCGCCATCAAGCGCGAGCCTGCGCGCGACCTGGCGCCCGACAGCGACCTGGGCGACCGCCTGGTGACGACGGCGGTCGGCCCGCTTTCACCGGTAGAAATCGCCACTGCACTGGACAGCGGGCTCGCTGTCGCCGATGATTTTCGCCGAAATGGCCTGATATCAGCTTCGGCGATTTTCCTTGCCGGTCAAACCCGCATCAGTGGTTCCATGGCGCTTGCAGCGCCCACGAAAATCCCAGGGAAGGAAGTTGCCCATGCCTGAGTTTCCGATCCGCAAGATCGCGGTTCTGACCGAGGAAATCTTTCATGACGGCGGACCGGCGGCGAAAGAGCCGCGCCGCCGCGCCGCGGCCCTGGCGCTGGTGAAGAACCCCTTTGCCGGCCGCTATGTCGAGGATCTGCAGAGCGCCATGGACGATCTGAAGCCGCTGGGGCTGATGCTCGCCGACCGGCTGATCGCAGCACTTGGCGGCGACGTGAAGCAGATCGATGGCTACGGCAAGGGCGCCATCGTCGGCTCCGCCGGTGAACTCGAGCATGGTGCTCTCTGGCACGTGCCAGGCGGCTACGCCATGCGCGAGCGGCTCGGCGACGCCAAGGCGATCGTGCCGTCGGCAAAGAAGGTCGGCGCCTTCGGCGCGAAGCTCGACGTGCCGCTCGGCCACATCAACGCCGCCTATGTGCGCAGCCATTTCGACGCCATGGAAGTTGGTGTCAGCGACGGGCCGCGTGCCGATGAGATCCTGTTCTGCCTTGCCATGACCTGCGGCCCGCGCATCCACGATCGCATGGGCGGTCTGGCGGCCAGGGACATCAAGGCATGGGATGGGCTGCGGTGAGCGCCGGCGAGGAAGTCAGGCTCAAGCTGGTCGAGGCCGAGGAGCCCGAGGACAACGACTACCATTTGCAGGAGCAGGTCGGCTTCATCCTGCGCAAGGCACATCAGCGCCATGTTGCGATCTTCGCCGCCCATATCGCCGATCTGACGCCGCCACAGTTCGCCGCGCTGGCCAAGCTGCACGACGTCGGCGAGACCTCGCAGAACCAGCTCGGCACGCTGATTGCCATGGATGCGGCAACCGTGAAAGGCGTCATCGACCGGCTGAAGGCGCGCGGCCTGGTCGAGCTTTCCAAGCACGAGGTCGACAAACGGCGCCTGCTGGTCAATCTGACCGTTGAGGGCCGCGAGGCGGTCGAGCGGCTGATCCCGCTTGCGCGTGGCATCACCGAGGAAACGCTGGCGCCGCTGTCGGCCAAGGAAGCGGCCACCTTCATGCGGCTGCTGGCCAAGTTGGCGTGAAGGAATTCCGGCCCGCTTGACGGCCTACAAAAAAGCCCGGCGCGACGCCGGGCTTTTGCTGCGTTCTTGAGGAAGCGGCCGACGGCTCAGTGATCCATGGCCTTGACGATCTCTTCCGTCATCTTCTTGGCGTCGCCAAGCAGCATCATGGTGCCGTCCTTGTAGAACAGCGTGTTGTCGATGCCGGCATAGCCGGAGCCGAGCGAGCGCTTGACGAACAGGCAGGTGCGGGCCTTGTCGACGTCGAGGATCGGCATGCCGTAGATCGGCGAGGACTTGTCGTCGCGGGCGGACGGGTTGGTGACGTCGTTGGCGCCGATGACATAGGCGACGTCGGCCTGTGCGAATTCCGAGTTGATATCCTCGAGCTCGAACACCTCGTCGTAAGGCACATTGGCCTCGGCCAAGAGCACATTCATGTGGCCGGGCATGCGGCCAGCCACCGGGTGGATCGCGTATTTGACGTCGACGCCATTGGCCTTGAGCTTGTCGGCCATTTCGCGCAACGCATGCTGCGCCTGGGCGACCGCCATGCCGTAGCCGGGCACGATGACGACCTTCTGCGCGTTCATCATCAGATAGGCGGCATCGTCTGCCGACCCCTGCTTGACCGTGCGCTCGATGCCGTCGTCGGCCGCTATCGCCGTCTCGCCGCCGAAGCCGCCGAGGATGACCGAGATGAACGAGCGGTTCATGCCCTTGCACATGATGTAGGACAGGATCGCGCCGGACGAGCCGACCAGCGCGCCGGTGATGATCAGCGCCAGGTTGCCGAGCGTGAAACCGAGGGCCGCCGCCGCCCAGCCGGAATAGGAGTTCAGCATCGACACGACGACCGGCATGTCGGCGCCGCCGATCGGGATGATGAGCAGCACGCCCAGCACCAGCGAGGCCGCCACGATCAGCCAGAAGACGAGCTTCGATTCCGTGGTGACCAAAAGCACGATCAGAACGACGAGTGCGATGCCGAGCGCGATGTTGATGAAGTGGCGGCCGCCGATCATGATCGGCTTGCCCGACATGCGGCCATCGAGTTTGAGGAAGGCGATGACCGAGCCGGTGAAGGTGATGGCGCCGATGGCAACGCCAAGGCTCATTTCGATCAGCGCCTGGGCATGGATGTCGGCAACCGTACCGATGCCGAAACTTTCCGGCGCATAGATCGCGGCGGCCGCCACCATGACGGCGGCAAGGCCGACGAGGCTGTGGAAGGCAGCGACCAGCTGCGGCATCGAGGTCATGGCGATGCGCCGCGCCGTGACGGCGCCGACGGAACCGCCGATCAGCAGCCCGAGCACGATCAGGCCGAAGCCACCGGCCGAAGGGACCGCCAGCGCCAGCGTCGTGGCAATGGCGATGCCCATGCCGATCATGCCGTAGAGATTGCCCTGGCGGCTGGTGGTCGGATGCGACAGGCCTCGCAGTGCCAGGATGAACAGGATGCCGGAGACCAGATAGAGGAAGGAAGCGAAGTTGGCGTTCACGTCACTTGTCCTTCTTCTTGTACATGGCCAGCATGCGCTGGGTGACGAGGAAGCCGCCAAAGATGTTGACCGACACCAGCATCAGCGCAACGAAGCCGAAGCCGGTGGCGATGCCGGACGCCGAGATGCCGACGGCCAGCAGCGCGCCGACGACGATGACCGAGGAAATGGCGTTGGTGACGGCCATCAGCGGCGTGTGCAGCGCCGGCGTGACCGACCACACGACATAATAGCCGACGAAGATCGCCAGCACGAAAATGGCGAAGCGGAAGACGAACGGATCGATGGCGCCGCCCGACAGTGCGTGCGCGGCGTCGCCCGCCGCCTCGGTGCCGGGCGTGGTCGCGAGGTTCTGCACCGCGAGGCGAACTGCGGCGCTCGCCTGGTCGAGCTGGTCGAGGGCTTTCTGCAAGGTCTGATCCATCACGCGATCCCCTTCGGCTTGGCAGCGGACTTGCCCGTGGCGGCATTCTTGCCGGCGGCCTTTTTCGGCGCGGCTTTCTTCACCGACGCATCGGCGACCATGGTCTTCGCCAGGATCGCCGCCGGTTCGACATGCTGGCCCTTTGGCGGTTCTGCAGCCTTGGCGAAGGCCGGGTGCACCACCTTGCCGGCATCGGTCAGCATGGTTGCCTTGACCAGTTCGTCGTCGCGCTTGATGGCGAGCGTCTTCGTCGCCTTGTCGACCAGCGTCTCCAGGAAGGCAAAGAGGTTCCTGGCATAGAGCAGCGAGGCCGAAGCGGCGACGCGGCCCGGCACGTTGAGATGGCCGACGATCTTGACGCCGTTGGTGGTCGTCACGACCTTGCCAGGCACGGCGCCCTCGACATTGCCGCCGCGCTCGACCGCGAGGTCGACGATGACCGAACCCGGCTTCATCGACGCGACCATCGCCGCCGAGACCAGCTTCGGCGCCGGACGGCCGGGGATCAGCGCCGTGGTGATGACGATGTCCTGCTTGGCGATGTGCTCGGCGGTCAGCGCCGCCTGCTTGGCCTGATATTCCTTCGACATTTCCTTGGCGTAGCCGCCGGCGGTCTCGGCCGCCTTGAACTCCTCGTCCTCGACCGCAAGGAATTTGGCGCCGAGTGACTGCACCTGTTCCTTCACCGCCGGACGCACGTCGGTGGCGGTGACAACAGCGCCAAGCCGGCGCGCCGTGGCGATCGCCTGCAGGCCGGCGACGCCGACGCCCATGATGAAGGCCTTTGCCGCCGGCACGGTGCCAGCCGCCGTCATCATCATCGGCAGCGCCCGGTCATATTCGGCGGCCGCGTCGACCACCGCCTGGTAGCCGGCGAGATTGGCCTGCGAGGACAAGACGTCCATCGACTGCGCGCGGGTGATGCGCGGCATGAATTCCATCGAGAAGGCGGTGACGCCTGCCTTGGCAAGTGCGGCGACGGCGGCATCGTTGCCATAGGGGTCCATGATGGCGATGACGGCGGCGCCGGACTTGTAGCCCTTCAGCTCCGCATCCGTCGGCCGGCGCACTTTCAGCACCACATCGGCCTCGGCGGTATCGCCAGCCTTGCCGATCGCGGCGCCCGCCTTGGCGAATTCCTCGTCGGGAATGCGCGAGGCCGTGCCGGCGCCGGTCTCGACGACCACGTCGAGACCCAGCGCCGCCAGCCGTTTCACCGTGTCGGGCGAGGCCGCGACGCGCGGCTCGTTCGCATCGAGTTCACGAGGGATGAAAACCGTCTGTCCCACCGCATGATCCTTTCGGCTGGAACCTGTTGCGCAAGACGCCGGCCGGACCTCCGGCAGCGTCCCTAGCGAAGGATTTCGGAAAGTCTATCGGAGAATGAAGGCGCCGGCAGCCAGGATCAGGGCGCAGAGGATGGTCGCCGAGAAGAAACCGCCAACGAAGAAGCCGAACGCCATCGCGATAACTATGGCGAGGCAAAAGAGCGAACCGTATTTGGCCAGCGCCAGGAAGCCCGCATAGGTGCGGTCGTGCTCGGCATAGTCCATCTTCGCGCCCAGTTCGACAGGACCGGACGGCGTGTGCTCAGCCATAGGAATACCCCTTCGAAGACATCTTTGAGGCACATAGCGAAAAGCCGGGCCAAGAGCAATGGCGCTATTGCCGCATCGCCGGAGACAACAGCCTCAAAGGAAAGTTGAAAGGCGTCCCGTCGAGGCGGGGCCCCTGGCCTTCGTGGGGAGTGACGGGTTCCGGGATATCAGCCCGCCAAATGCGGGAACAGTCCGAGCAGGCCGGCGATGATCAGGTAGATCGCGACGATGTAGTTCAAAAGCCGCGGCATCACCAGGATCAGCACACCGGCAATCAGCGAGATCAGCGGGGTGAGCGCGATCGCGGAAATGGTCATGTCCTTGGTCCTTTCTCGAGTTGATGTCCGCCGTCCTCAGCCGATGCAACGACGGTATCTGTCGCCGCGACAACGCCGGCACGGCCGGAAAGCTCCTTGCCGGCACCATCACAAAACCCGTGAAGGCTCAGGCGGCTTCGGGGAAATACTTGGCCGTCGGCAGGATGGTCAGTGGCGCAAGCTCGCCGGTCGGCGCTTTCGCGAACAGCATGCGCCGTTCCAGCGCCGTCGAGTGGAAGAACGGATAGCGCTGCAGCGTCGGCGCCATGTTCTGCTCGCAGAGCGATTCATAGAAGAAGATCGGCATGGTGAAAGGCGGATAGATGCGCGGCTCACCAACCTGCACCGAACCGAAGATGCGATGATAGAAGGCCGTGTGCTCTTCCCGGATCATCGAGATGCAACTCGTGGCGTTGAAGAACGTGTTGGCGATAACCGCAAGCCGCAGCGTGACATAGGGCAGGGCCCGGTGGGTCGATGACAATTGCGGGTCGACCGCCAGCCGGCTGGGATCGATGAAGGTTTCGCCCCGCGCCAGGCGCAGGAGCAGCCTGTCGCCGAACACCGTCATGATTGGCGCTTCGGGTGTCTCGCGGCTCAGGTGGTGGAGCCTGACGGTGCTGACAAGCTCACCTTCCATGAAGACGCCGAAACAATAACAGTTTGGGACTTCGTCGAGATGATCGGCAAGCTTCTGCTCGACGATGGTATCAAGCAGGCCGTGCGAATGGAACGCCTTGTAGCGCAGCCGGGAGATCGCTTCGAAATCCTCGCCGCTTTCACAGCGCCGGTACTCGACGCGCTCCAGAAGGTCGAGCACGTTGCGCGCGAACAGCGAAGGAGGCTGAGATCTGGCAGCCGAAGCCGCCGCAGGCCGACCTGACTCACGCATGTCCATATTCTTCCCTCGTACCGCCGCAGGAGAACAATATCGGACGAGAGAGTGAACAAGAAGATAAAACTACAATCGTCTTCGTTTACCGAAGGTTAACCTTAACAACTGGTTAACGCGTGGAAAAATCACCTCCTCTTGAGCCGGCTTCTGAAACGTGATCGAGGATCAGGTGGTGGCGCGCTTTGCGACCGGCCGCAGTTCCGCGGCAAAAGGCCAGGTCACGTTGGACATGGTCTCGATGCCCGACGCGCTGAGCGCGGCGCCGAAGAGGAAGCCCTGGACCAGGTCCGGCTTCACCGTATGTAGCAGGATCTTGAGCTGTTCGAAGGTCTCCACGCCTTCGACGGTGACGGTCAGGCCGAGAATCCGGGTCAGGTCGACGACGCCCTTCAACAGGTCGAGCGAGCGCGGGTTCTGGGTGACGTCCATCAGGAACGAACGGTCGATCTTGATCTTGTCGAGCGGCAGCTTGTGGAGGTAGCTCAGGCTCGAATAGCCGGTGCCGAAATCGTCGAGCGCGATGCGCACGCCAAGCTGCTTCAGCTCCTCGATGTACTGGCGCGTCAGCGACTTGTCGTCGAGCAGTGCGGTTTCGGTGACTTCGATCTCCAGGCGGGCGGCCGCAAGCCCGGACGTGGCGAGCGCGTCGCGAACCTTCTGGATGACGTCACTGTTGCGGAAGTCCTTGGCGGAAAGGTTGACCGAAACGCTGGTCTGGTCGGGCCATTTGGCGCATTCCGCGCAGGCCGCTTGAAGAACGAAGGTGCTGATCTCGGAAATGATGCCCATCTCCTCGGCCAGCGGAATGAAGATGCTGGGCGAAACCGGCCCGAGATCGGGATGGTCCCAGCGGCACAATGCCTCGCAGCTGGCAATGCGCATCGTGCTCATTGAGACGATCGGCTGATAGACGACGCGCAGGCCCTTGCTCTCGATCGCGCTGCGCAGGTCCGCCTTCATCAGCTGGCGATTGCGGAAAGCGGCGTCCATCGCGGCCTCGAACAGCCGCCAGTTGTTCTTGCCGAGTTCCTTGGCCTTGTAGAGCGCCAGGTCCGCCTTGACGATCATGGCGTCGACGTCGGTGTCCTCGACCTTGGACAGCACGGCGCCGGCGCTGGCCTGGATGCGCAGCCCATGCCCGGCGACGTCGACCTCGCCCTGCAGGTCGCCGAAAACCTGGTCGAGCAGGCTGGTCAGGTGGCTTTCGTCCTCGATGCGGTCGAAGAAGACCATGAACTCGTCGCCGCCGAAGCGGCTGACGGTGATGCCGTGCCCGGCAACCGCCGCCAGTCGTTCCGCCACGGCATAGATCAGCCCGTCGCCGACCGGGTGGCCCAGCGTGTCGTTGACGCTCTTGAAATCGTCGAGGTCGAGCACGGCCAGGCCGCAGAGACGGTCGCGGTCGCCGGAGGCCATCGCTTCCCCGACCAGTTCGTGGAAATAGGCGCGGTTCGGCAGGCCGGTGAGGTTGTCGTAGCGCGCCATGAAGCGGATTTTTTCTTCGGCTTCGACGCGGGCCGTGACATCTTCGAAGGTGATGACGCCCAGGTCCTGGCTGCCTTCGCGTGCCGAAAACTCGTAGTGCTGGCCGGTGGAGAAGGAAACCAGCACCTTGCGGTCGCGCCCTTCGCGTAGCGCCCGCGTCAGCTGCGCCTCGACATAGCGGCAGTCCTTCGGCGCCAGCATGCCGCCGGCAACGCCGCGCAGGAGCAGCGAATGGATCGATCGCCCGAGCAGCTGGTTCGGCGATTTGAGCGACATCAGATGCGCGGCCTCGGCATTGCCGACCACCACCTTGCCGTCGGGGCCAAGCATCACCAGGCCATGCGACATGGTGTTCAGCGCCCGGTTGAAGCGTTCGGCCAGCCTGGCCGCGGTCTTGCGCTCCGAAATGGCGTCGAAAAGCACCGTGCGGACGTGAGCGGCCATTCGTGTGATGATGAAGATGAACGGCACGATATAGAGGCCGAGGATGAAGGTTGGCACGTCGCCCTTGAGCATCAGCCCGATCGCGATCGGCAGCACGACCGTGAAGGCCTGCACCGCGACCATTGTCTTGGAGCCGTAATTGCGACCGACGATCGTCACCGTCGAGCCCATTATGACGGCGATCGCGGCACTTTCTCCGAACATATCCGGGATGAGGTAGATGGTCGTGAGGCAGAAAAGCCCCATGAAGAAAGCCTGGATGGTGCCGCCGACCAGATAATAGCGTTCCCAGGTCTTGGCCGCTTCATAGCTGTCGAAATTGCCTTCGCGTTGGCCTTTGCGGATGCCGTAATAGCGGTAAAGGCCGGCGGCGAGCATGATTGCCGCCAGGGCGAGGTAGGCCGGATGCTTTGAGGTCAGATAGACAAGAAAACCGATAAGTCCGTGGCAAAAAGCGCCGATCAGCAGGATTCCGGGATCGTTGAACAACGATCGCACGAACCCAGCATAGACGTCCTCACCTATTTCTCCGGTTTTGTGTTCTTGCATGGCCCGCGGTGTCGCACGAACCGCAGTCATTTCACATTCGCCTTAAGAAAGGTTTAGAGACGCCGTTTCAGGCCCTGCCGTCAAGTATCTTCCCCTGGGGCAAGCTGGGGAAACTGGTCTTCAGGTAAACAAGGCGTATCGGCTTACTCGGCGGCTTGAAGTTCCGGTCTTGCAGGGATTTTTGCCAGGCGCTCAAGCAGCCGCGAGCGTTCTCCGGCGGCCTTTTCGGCGCTTGCCTGCCTGACGTGGCCGTAACCGCGAATGAGCGCCGGCACCGAGGCCAGCGCGGCGGCGGCCTCGATCCGGCCCGGCGCCAGCGCCGCAGCGACAAGCTCCAGATCAGCCTCGTATTGGGCAAGAAGCTGCCGCTCCATGCGCCTTTCCGCGCTGTAGCCGAACAGGTCGAAAGCGGTGCCGCGCAGGCCTTTCATCGCCGCCAGCAGGCGGAACCCCTTCATCATCCACGGGCCGAAGCTCGACTTGCGAGGCGTGCCGTCCTTGCCGCGCCGGCCCATGATCGGCGGCGCCAGGTGGAATTCGAGTTTTTCGTAGCTCTGGAACTGTTTTGACATTTCGGCGGTGAAGGAGCCGTCGGTGTAGAGCCGCGCCACCTCATACTCGTCCTTGATCGCCATCAGCCTGAACAGGCTTTTTGCGGCGGCCTCGGTCACAGCGGTCGAACCCGGCACCGCCTTGGCTTCGGCAGCGCGTAGCGCGCCGATCCTGGCAGCATAGCGCTTGCCATAGGCGGCGTTCTGATAGGCGCTCAGGAAGGCGACGCGGCGGGCAATGATGTCGTCCAACGTCTCGGCGATCGCGTTTGCCGCCTTGCCCGGCTGAGCAATGAGACCACGCACGAAATCCGGCTGATGGGCGGCGCGGCGGCCCCAGCGGAAGGCGGCGATGTTCATCGCCACTGCTTGGCCGTTGAGTTCGATCGCCTTCTCGACCGCCTCGGCCGACAGCGGCAGCCCGCCATGCTGGAAGGCAAAGCCGAGCATGAACATGTTGGCGCCAAGCGAGTTGCCGAACAAAGCGGTTGCGGTGCGGGTGGCATCGAAGAAATGCGCCCTGTCGTCACCGGCGGCGGAGCGAATGGCCTTTTTCAGCCGTTCGATGGGCAGCGAGAAGTCGGCCGAGCGTGCGAATTCGCCCGGCATGATCTCGGCGGTGTTGGCGAGGAAGATGGTGTGACCTTCACGCACCGCCGCCAGCACCTTCTGGGCGCCGGAGACGACGAGGTCGCAGCCGAGCACCAGATCGGCCTTTCCGGCCGAAACCCGGATGGCGTGGATATCGTCCGGTGTGCGCGCGATGCGCACATGGGTGAACACCGAGCCGCCCTTCTGGGCCAGCCCGGCCATGTCGATCATGCCGCAGCCCTTGTCCTCGAGATGGGCCGCCATGCCGAGCACCGCGCCGATGGTGACGACTCCGGTGCCGCCGACACCGTCGATGATCGCCGCCCAGCCTTGCTCGCCGAGCGGGAATTCGGCCGGCGCCGGCACACCGTCGAGCGGGTCGGAGTTGCCGGCGGTGCCCTCGGCCTTCCTGATCCTGGCACCATGCACGGTGACGAAGGACGGACAGAAGCCGTTGACGCAGGAGAAATCCTTGTTGCAGCTCGACTGGTCGATCCGGCGCTTGCGGCCGAATTCGGTCTCGACCGGCTGGATCGAGACGCAATTCGACTGCACGCCGCAATCGCCGCAGCCCTCGCAGACCAGCTCGTTGATGAAGACGCGCTTGTCGGGATCGGGGAAGGTGCCGCGCTTGCGGCGGCGGCGCTTTTCTGCGGCGCAGGTCTGGTCGTAGAGCAGCACGGAGATGCCTTTGACCGCGCGCAATTCGCGCTGGACGAGGTCGAGGTCGTCGCGGTGATGGATGGTGACATCGGCCGGGAACTCGGCTTTGCCGGCATATTTGCCTGGCTCGTCGGTAACGACCGCGATCCGCTCGACGCCCTCGGCGCGCACCTGCCTGGCGATCATGTCGACGGTCAGGCCGCCTTCATGCGGCTGGCCGCCGGTCATGGCGACGGCGTCGTTGTAGAGGATCTTGTAGGTGATGTTGGCGTCGGTCGACAGCGCAAAGCGGATCGCCAGCGCACCGGAGTGGTTGTAGGTGCCGTCGCCGAGATTCTGGAAGATGTGGTCGCGTTTGGAGAACGGCGCCTGGCCGATCCATTGCGCGCCCTCGCCACCCATGGCGGTGAAGCCGACGGTGTTGCGGTCCATCCACAGCGCCATGAAGTGGCAGCCGATGCCGGCGGCGGCCAGCGAACCCTCCGGCACCTTGGTCGAGGAATTGTGCGGGCAGCCGGAGCAGAAGAACGGCGTGCGCGAGGCGATGTCCGACGTGTCGGCGAGCATCGCCTGGAACTGGCGTAATTTCGCCACCCGTGCTGCGATCTCCTCCGACGGACCGATGGTGCGCAGGATCCGCTCGCCGAGCGCAATCGCAATCTCGTTGGGATCGAGCGCACCCTTGGCCGGGAACAGCCAGTCGCCGCGTTCGTCCTTCTTGCCGACGATGACCGGCTGCGTGGCGGTGCCGTAGAGGTTTTCGCGCAGCTGCACCTCGATGAGCGAGCGTTTCTCCTCGACGACGACGATGGTGTCGAGGCCGCGGGCAAATTCGGCGATATGCTGCAGGTCGATCGGCCATGGGCAGCCGACCTTGAACAGCCTGATGCCGATGCGGTTGGCGGTCGCCTCGTCGATGCCGATGTCTTCCAGCGCCTGGCGGACGTCGAGATAGCTCTTGCCGATGGTGATGACGCCGAGCTTCGGCTTGCGACCGCCCGAATAGACGATCCGGTTCAGCCCGTTGGCGTGGATGAAGGCGGACGCGGCGGCGCGCTTGTACTCATGCAGCCGCTCCTCCTGGCCGAGCATGTCGATCTCGTGGCGGATGTTGAGGCCGCCGGGCGGCATCTCGAACTCCGGCACGACGATGTTCAGCCGCTCGAGCGAGGCATCGACGGAGGCCGTCGATTCGATGTTGTCCTTGACGCATTTGATCGCCGCCCAGGTGCCGGCGAAGCGCGACATGGCAAAGCCGTAGAGCCCGTAATCGATGATCTCCTGGACGCCGGCCGGATTGAGGATCGGCACCATCGTGTCGACGAACAGGAACTCGGTGGCATGCGCGTTGGTCGAGGATTCGGCCATGTGATCGTCGCCCATCAGGGCAAGCACGCCGCCATGTTTCGAGGAGCCTGCGAGATTGGCGTGGCGGAACACGTCGCCGGAACGGTCGACACCCGGACCTTTACCGTACCAGACCGAAAACACGCCGTCATGCGTGCCTTCGCCCAAAAGTTCGGCCTGCTGCGTGCCCCAGCAGGCGGTGGCGGCAAGCTCTTCGTTGAGGCCGGGCTGGAAGACGATATCGGATTGGGCGAGTTGCTTCTTGGCCTTCCACAATTGCATGTCCAGGCCGCCGAGCGGCGAGCCGCGATAGCCGGAAACGAAGCCGGCGGTGTTGAGGCCGGCGCGACGGTCGCGCTCGCGCTGCATCAACAGCATGCGGATGACGGCCTGCGCGCCGGAGAGGAAGATGCGCTCCTTTCCAAGATCGAACTTGTCGTCGAGCGCGACGTCGTGCAGCGTCATCAGGCATTTCCTCTGCGGAGGCCGCGCTGGAGCGCGCAGCCAACGTAGGAGTCGGATGCCGCAGTCTTTCTCCCCTTTGCAGGGGAGGTCAAACAAAATCGAAGGTGCCAGGCAGTGCGCAACGAACGATCCGGCGCGCATCCATAGGAGTATGAAAATTGCGCCGCGGCGGTCCGCAAGGAAAGTTCCGGCGGCTGCTCTGCTGCGGGCGTGTCAGGCTTTCGAGCAATCCGGCTTTGGCTCGCCCGGGAGCTTGCCGTCGACATGGCCGACCATGTCCTTGTTGAGCTCGTAGACCGGGCCGACCACCAAGGGACGATCGGGCAGGATCGACTGATCGAGCGACGAGGTCAGCGTCGTCTCGAAGCTCTGCAAGAGCGTGCCGCTGGCATCCTCGATGCGGATCGACACCGCATAGGGCTTGTCCTTGACCACGCAGGTCAGCGGCGGGCTGGTCAGCGTTATGTGCGGCAGCTTCGGCCAGATCTTCTGGTTGACGATGATCGGATCGCCGCCGGCCGGGTTCTGGAAACTGACCACGGCAACCTGTCCTTCGCCCATCGGCCGCAGCGGGTTGAGCGTGATGACATAGGTGGCGATGCCCAGCCGGTAGTTGAACTCGAACAGCTTGCCGGAAATGGCGAACAGCTGCTCCTTGCCGGAGTCGCGGCAGGCGCCAAGCACTGCCGCCGCCAGCAAGGCGGCGCCGAGAACCATCGAACGCGAATATGTCCTAGACATTGCTGACCTCCCTGGCCGCCGTGCGGCGGCGATAGTAGCGGTTTGCCTTCTGGCGGTTGCCGCAGACCGCCATATCGCACCAGAGGCGGCTGGAGTTGCGGCTGCGGTCGACGAACAGCCAACTGCAGTTGGGACAGATTCTCAACCTGGCGACCGCGTCGTCGCGCAGCAAAGACAGCGCCGAGACGGCAAGTGCGGCCTCGAAAGCGATCGGCGTCGCCGGGTCGCCGAATGGCTGTCCCGGCGCGCCGATTTCGGTCCGGCTGCCGGCCAGGCCTTCGGCGCAGGCTTGCAGGAACCCGGGCAGATCGCCGGTGGCCAGAGCGCCTTTCGACACCGCGTGGCGAAACAGGCGGTCGGTCGTCTCGCGGATCGACAGCACGACCGGGGCAATCTCCGCCGGGGACTGCGCCTCCAGCCGACGCCCGCCAAGCTCCGTGGCGCGAAAGCCGCTGGCCGCGTCGGCAAAGCGGGCGATCTCGGCCGGATTGTCGAAGCGGTCGAAGGTCTTTTCCGGATCGAACCGCAAAACGACCGTGTTCGCCGCGTCGAGCGCGAGGATGCCGCCGGTGAAGCGATGCGGGGTCCAGGAGACTGTCATGCCGGAAATCTAACCGATAAATCGCATTTGACAAGTTAGATTCCGAATGCAAACGTCCCTTGGGGATGTGGGTTCGCCACCGTCACCCAAGGGTGCTGCATGCTGTATTTCTTCCAGCAGGTTCTGAACGGGCTGCATTCGGGCGCGCTCTATGCCTTGCTCGCCTTCGGCTATGTGCTGACCAACGGGCTGCTGCACCGGACCAACCTCGCCTATGGCGCCATGTTCGCCTTTTGCGGGCACGCGATGATCCTCACGGCGGCCTTCGGCTACCAGGCGCTGTGGCTGACGCTCTATGCCGCGGTCGCGCTCGGCATCGTCGCCGCGCTCCTCTATGCGGCGCTGATCAGCCACGTCTTGTCGCGCAGCGTCTTCGAACCCCTGGCCGACCGCTCGCCCAACGCGATCGTGGTGACGACGCTGGGCATCTTGCTGGTGCTGTCGGAGGCCAGCCGCATCGCCGCCGACACCCACGATCTCTGGCTGCCGCCGATGCTGGCCCGGCCGGTGATCTTCGCGCAGAACGCCGGCTTCAAGGCGACGCTGACACTGATCCAGTTGCTCGACTGCGCAGCCGTGATAGGCGTGCTGGCGCTCACCGCCTGGGTGTTCGCCCGCTCGGGCTTCGGCCGCTCCTGGCGGGCGGTGTCGGACGATCCCAGGGCCGCCGCAATGTGCGGCGTCGACGTGCGCGCGGTGTTTCGGCTGGCGGTGCTGTTCGGCGGTCTGTGCGCCGCGCTGGCCGGCATCCTTGCCGGCATCTACTACGGCAATATCAGCTTCGGCACCGGCCTGGTCTATGGGCTGAAGATCCTGTTCGTGACCGCTGTCGGCGGCTATCTCTCGCCGCTCAAGGCGGCGCTTGGCGCGGCCGCCTTCGGCATGGCCGAATCGCTGTGGGCCGGCTATTTCCCACTCGAATGGCGCGATGCCTGGATGTACCTCTTCCTCGTCGCCATGCTGGTGCTGATCGGCGCCGGCCGCGACCAGCAGAAGATCGCCTGACGCGTCTGCGACTTTGGTTGGATGCCGCCCGGTGAACTGGCGCTTTATCCCCACTCTCGTTTCACAACAGCGTTCGCCGGACCTATGCCTTGTTGACCAGCCCGGCCACGCACGGCATACCGTTAGGCCACAGCGGCGCGGCGGAAAATAAGGGGAGCCGGCGCGCCTCCGACATCAAGGGAGGAATGCATGGCAGGGCTTCTCGCTCTATCCAGAACGATCGACCGTGTGAACGAGTTCATCGGCAAATGGGTATCGTGGCTGATCCTGCTGGCAATCCTGGTCAGCGCCGGCAACGCCGTCATCCGCAAGGTCTTCGACATATCGTCGAACGCCTGGCTGGAACTGCAGTGGTACCTGTTCGGCGCCGCCTTCATGCTGGCAGCCGCCTATACGCTGAAGCAGAACGACCATATCCGCATCGACATCGTTTACGGCATGTTCTCGCGCCGCGTGCAGCACTGGATCGACCTGCTCGGCCACCTCTTCTTCCTGATGCCATTCGTGACGTTGATGGTGATCTATTTCGTGCCTTACGTGTCGCTGTCGTTCCGCAGCGGCGAAATGTCGAACAATTCCGGCGGCCTGATCATCTGGCCGGCAAAGGCCATCCTGCTGGTCGGCTTTTTCCTGCTGGCGCTGCAGGGCATCTCCGAGATCATCAAGAAGATCGCGATCATGCGCGGCGACATGGACGATCCCAATCCGTTCATATCGGCGCATGAGCAGGCTGAACTCGAGGCCAAGGCACTCGCCGAAGAAGCCAAGGCGCTTGCTCAGGAGGTGCGCTCATGATCGAGTTCATCGCCCAGAACATGGCGCCGATCATGTTCGCCTCGCTGATCATTTTCCTTTTGATCGGCTATCCCGTCGCTTTCTCGCTCGCCGCCAACGGCCTGATGTTCTTCTTCATCGGCGTCGTGCTGTCGCCCTATTCGGGCGGGTCGATCAACCTTGCCTGGCCGCTGCTGCACGCACTGCCCGACAATTTCTACGGCAGCCGGGTGATGTCCAACGACACGCTGCTGGCGATCCCCTTCTTCACCTTCATGGGCATCGTGCTCGAACGATCCGGCATGGCCGAGGATCTGCTCGACACGATCGGCCAGCTGTTCGGACCGATCCGCGGCGGCCTGGCCTATGCGGTGATCTTTGTCGGTGCGCTGCTGGCAGCCACGACGGGCGTGGTGGCGGCGTCCGTCATCGCCATGGGTCTTATCTCGCTGCCGATCATGCTGCGCTACGGCTATGACCGGCGCCTGGCATCCGGCGTCATCGCTGCTTCTGGCACACTCGCCCAGATCATCCCGCCGTCGCTGGTGCTGATCGTGCTGGCCGACCAGCTCGGCCGCTCCGTCGGCGACATGTATGCCGGCGCGCTGATCCCCGGCCTCGTGCTGACCGGCATCTACATGCTCTACATCCTGATCATGTCGATCGTCCGGCCGCAGTCGATGCCGGCGCTGCCGCTGGAGGCACGTACGCTCGGCCATGGCGTGCTGTCGCTGCTGGCTGCGCTGCTGGCAACGGTTGCGGTTTCCTACGCGGCGTATCGCTACTTCGCCCCAACACAGGGCGACAATGCCGACATCCTCGGCGCCACCGTCGGCGTGGTCCTGATATACGTCGTGGCGATCGCCGACCAGCGGCTGAACTTCAACATGATGTCCAGGCTGGCGCAGCAGGTGATCATCGTGCTGATCCCGCCGCTGGCGCTGATCTTCCTGGTGCTGGGCACCATCTTCCTCGGTATCGCCACTCCGACCGAAGGCGGCGCCATGGGCGCCGTCGGCGCGCTATTGATGGCGGCGATGAAGGGGCGGCTGTCGCTCGACGTAATCAAGCAGGCACTGGCCTCGACGACCAGGCTGTCGTCCTTCGTGCTGTTCATCCTGATCGGCGCGCGCGTGTTCTCGCTGACCTTCTACGGCGTCAACGGCCACATCTGGGTCGAGCATCTGCTGACGTCGCTGCCGGGCGGCGAGATCGGTTTCCTCATCGGCGTCAACATCCTGGTCTTCCTGCTCGCCTTCTTCCTCGATTTCTTCGAGCTCGCCTTCATCATCGTACCGCTGCTGGCGCCGGCCGCCGACAAGCTCGGCATCGACCTGATCTGGTTCGGCGTGCTTTTGGGCGTCAACATGCAGACAAGCTTCATGCACCCGCCCTTCGGCTTCGCGCTGTTCTACCTGCGCTCGGTCGCCGCGCGCGTGCCCTATCTCGACCGCCTCACCGGCAAGCAGATCGCGCCGGTCACCACCGGCCAGATCTACTGGGGCGCGGTACCCTTCGTCTGCATCCAGGTGATCATGATCGGTCTGACCATCGCCTTCCCGCAAATGGTGATGCACTACAAGGGCGCGGCGGTCGATCCCGGCACGATCGACATCCAGTTGCCGGACATGCCAGGTCTGTCACCGCTCGGCACGCCGCCAGCGGATGGCGGCGCCCCGGCCAATGGCGGCGCCGCACCGGCGGCACCTGCCAACGACCTGTCGCAACCACCGAACTTCGGCGACGCTCCGCCCGCCAAGCCGGCGCCGCCGGCAACTGACCTCTCGCAGCCACCGAATTTCAACTGATGCTGGAGACCCGACAGCCATGAAAGCGGTCCGCCTAGAGGCGGTGGGCAGCATCGCGCTGCGCGAGGTCGGCAAGCCGTCAGCGGGGCCGGACGACTTGCTGGTGCGCATAGAGGCCTGCGGCGTCTGTGGCACCGACCGGCATCTGTTCCACGGCGAGTTCCCCTGCAAACCACCCGTGACGCCCGGGCATGAATTTTCCGGCATCGTCGAAGCGGTCGGGGCTGCCGTATTGGGCTTTTCCGTCGGCGACCGGGTCACCGGCGATCCCAACATCGCCTGTGGCCGCTGCAAGCATTGTCACGCCGGCCGGGTCAATCTCTGCAGCAATCTCAATGCCATAGGCATCCACCGCGACGGCGGCTTTGCCGACTATGTCGTGCTGCCGCAAAAGCAGGCGTTTCTTCTGCCCGCTGACCTCAAGCCGACGCATGGTGCCTTCTGCGAGCCGCTCGCCTGCTGCCTGCACGGCGTCGATCTGGCCGCAATCAAGCCTGGCGCTTCGGTCGCCGTGCTCGGCGGCGGCGTGATCGGTCTGCTCACCGTGCAACTGGCGAAGCTCGCCGGAGCAACCACCATCATCCTGTCGACGCGCCAGGCCTCGCGGCGCTCCCTTGCCGAGGATATCGGGGCGACGGCAACGGTCGACCCAGGTGCTGCCGATGTCATCGATGCCGTTGCCGGACCGTCCGGACTGGTGCCCGGCGGCGTCGACGTGGTGTTCGAATGCGCCGGCGTGCGCGACACCGTCGAGCAATCGATGCGGTTGGCGAGGGCCGGCGGCACGGTCATCATCGTCGGCGTGGTGCCGCAAGGCATGAAGGTGGCGTTCGAGCCCTTCGACCTGTTGTTTCGCGAGCTGAAGGTACTGGGCTCCTTCCTCAATCCCTACACCCACGGCCGCGCGGCCCAGCTCATCGCTTCGGGCGCGATCGAGATCGACAGGCTGATCTCCAGGCAGGTTACTCTCGAAGAGGCGCCGGCGGTGATCGCCAATCCGCCTGCCCCCGGCGAGGTCAAGGTTCTGGTGGTGCCAGGCCAGGGCTGAGTCGCCTGCGCTTGGTGGCCAGGCTGCTTGCCGCCGGTCAATCGATCGGTTATTCAAACCGCGCCGAAAAAGACATGACCGGTTCGGTAGTCCGGTCTCTTCCGTTTCTCAAGCGGAGGCCCGTCCATCGCCTTGTGCGAGAGGACCCGCGGCCGGCAAGCGAGGCGAAAGCCCGCGAGCCGGTTGGGTCATGTCCGGATCTCCTGACATCACGGTCCCGCCGGTTTGCGGTTTGCGACCAAGCCTGTCCGCATCTCAACCCGTGACAGGATACAGACCATGAAACTGAACCATGCAAATCTCGTAACGACGGACGTCGCCGGCCTGTGCGATTTCTTCGCCAGCCATTTCGGTTTCGAGCTTCTCGACATTCGCGGCAAGGATGCCTTCGCCGTGCTGCGCGGGAGCGACGGCTTCGCCCTCAACCTGATGAAGCCGGGCAAGGGCGAGGCCGCCACCTATCCCGGCGGCTTTCATATCGGCTTCCTCGTTGGCAAACTGGAAATCGTGCATGCAAAGCATGCCGAGCTTGCCAGTGCCGGCCGCGAGCCGGGCGATGTGCAGGAGTTGACGCGTGGCGGCGCCAGGTCGAGCACCTTCTATTGCCATGCGCCGGGCGGAATCCTGGTCGAAGTCAGCGCCTTCGACGCCTGACAAAAAGCCCCGGGCCTGTCCGCCCGGGGCTTCTCTCGATGAACAGCTGTGGGGCGCCTACAGCTTGCCGTTGCGCTGCTGGACCATCATGAAAGTATCGTAATTGTATTCCGCCACCTGGGCCCAGAGATAGTGCTCCTTGCGGAACGCCTTGATCGAATCCCAGATCTTCTTGAACGGCGCGTTCGAGGCTTCCATTTCGGCATAGACCTCGTTTGCCTTTTCGAAGCAGGCGGCCATGATCTCCTGGCTGAACGGCTTCAGCTTGGCGCCGCCGGCCACCAGACGCTTCACCGCCGCCGGATTGAGAGAGTCGTATTTCTGCAGCATGTCGGCGTCTGCGGCTTGCGCGGCAGTGTGCACCAGCGACTTGTAGGCCGGCGAAAGCTCTTCGTATTTCGCCTTGTTGAACATCAGATGGACCGTCGGTCCGCCTTCCCACCAGCCGGGATAGTAGTAGTAGGGCGCGACCTTGTAGAAGCCGAGCTTCTCGTCGTCATATGGGCCAACCCATTCGGCGGCGTCGATGGTGCCCTTTTCCAGCGCCGGATAGATGTCACCGCCGGCGATCTGCTGTGGCACGACGCCAAGCTTGGCGACCACCTTGCCGGCAAAGCCGCCGATGCGCATCTTCAGGCCGGAGAGGTCGGCGACCGTGTTGATCTCCTTGCGGAACCAGCCGCCCATCTGCACGCCGGTGTTGCCGCCCGGCAGGCCGAACAGCCCTTGCGTGGCGAGGAACTCGTTGAACAGGTCGATGCCGCCGCCATGATAGTGCCAGGCATTGATACCGCGCGCGTTGAGCGAGAACGGCACCGCCGCGCCCAGCGCCCAGGTCGGGTCCTTGCCCCAGTAGTAATATGCCACCGTGTGGCAGGCCTCGACGGTACCGGCGGTGGTGGCGTCGGCGGCCTGCAGACCGGGGACGAGCTCGCCGGCGGCGAAAACCTGGACCTGGAAGTTGCCGTCGGTTGCTTCCGACAGCATCTTGGAGAAGACCTCGGCGCCGCCATAGATCGTGTCGAGGGACTTCGGGAAGGACGACGCCAGCCGCCACGTCACTTTCGGATTGGATTGGGCGATAGCGGGCGCGGCAAGCGTCGCAGCCGCCGCCGCGGCCCCCACGCCGGTCGTGCCGGCCTTGCGGATGAATGAACGACGATCCATGCAGTTCCTCCCTTTTGGATCAACAGACCGATTTTCGGGAACATCCTCGATATCCCGGCTCGGCCTGGGGCGAAACAATACACAGGCAAAAGGTCGAGTCCAGCGCGGCAGCCGGATTTGGCGGCGGCGCTTTCGCGGAATTCGCAGCGTCGGTGCACGGCCTGCAACTATAGTCTAATGCCAGATCCCCAACGCGATTCCGTGGCCCATACGACGCGATGAAACTTGTCATGGAAAAGCGCCTTCGGATCGCCTATTTTGTAGGCAGAATAATTCCTTAGCTCCCAATGGATACCGGAACCAAAATGCAGCAGCCGCTCGTCGCCATCTCGACCGACGTCCGCCAATTCGACAACTACACCTGGCATGCCGCCCCGCAGCAATATCTGGAGGCGGCGATTTCGGGCGCCGGCGTCTTCCCGGTGCTGGTGCCGTCCTTCGGCGAGCGGCTCGATTTCGATGAACTCTTGTCGTCGGTCGACGGCGTCATGGTCACCGGTTCGAAGTCCAACGTGCATCCCTCGCTCTATGGCGGCGACGCCAGCGAAAAGAACGGTCCTTACGATCCGGCGCGCGACGCCACGACGCTGCCGCTGATCCGCCGGGCGGTGGAGCGCGGCGTGCCGCTGCTCGCAATCTGCCGCGGCATCCAGGAAATGAATGTGGCTCTGGGTGGCACGCTGGGCACCGAGATCCAGGAGCGCGAGGGCACGTTCGACCACCGCGCGCCGGTGAGCGACAATCAGGACGAGCGCTTCGCCATCCACCAGAAAGTAACGATCAAGCCCGGCAGCTGCCTGGCAGGCGTGTTCGGCGCCGGCGAGATCATGGTCAACTCCGTGCATCGCCAGGCGGTCGATCAGCTCGGTTCGAAGCTGCAGATCGAAGCGGTCGCCGACGACGGCACGGTCGAGGCGGTCTCCGTGCGAGACTCACGCGCCTTCGCCGTCGGCGTGCAATGGCACCCCGAATACTGGGTCAAGTCGGACGATACCTCGGCAAAGATATTCCGTGCCTTCGGCGATGCCGTGCGCTTGCACGCGGCGGCAAAGTCGGGCGCGCGCGCCGCGGCTGAATAATCCCGATTATCAGTTGCCGGCAGCCGAATAATCTCGGTTGTCGGCTACCGCCAGCGACAGCAGCGGCAAAGCCGGCGCGTAGGATTCATAGCCGTCGCCATCGGCAACGGCGAAGGTGACGATCGGATCGACGCCGTTGGCGCTGAAGGCAACCGTCCCGTCCTCCTGCTCGCGCCAGAATTTCGCGCGCTCGATGCCGGGCAAAAGCCGGCGGCAGATCGAGGCGATCGTCAGCAGCGACAGACCTTCCGAGACTTCAGCGCCGCGATGGACAGTGCAGGCGGCTTCATCGCCATTGGCCGTCAGCTGGTAGGTGCTCGCGGGTGGGGTTTCCCTGGCGACGCTTGCGCCACTGCCGCCGTGAAAAAGCTGAACGCCGCCGGCCAGCGCGGCAACCCCAATCAATGCAGGAAGCACCTTCACCCTTTTTCTCCGCGCATTCGAAGTGCGTGGGGGCAACGCGCTTCAAGAATCTTGCATAACGAAGTATGCAGAATGATTTCAAAGCGTTAAGCCGACGTTAATAAGTGTGGCGGCCTGCCGTTCAGCTGCGCGGCCTGACCTGCACCGTCTCCGGCACCGGGGTCAGCGGTCGACGCTCGGCGAACCAGGACACCAGATTGTCGACGCAGAGGTCCGCCATGGCGCGGCGCGTATGCTCCGAAGCCGAGCCGACATGCGGCAGCAGCGAGGTGTTGGGGGCGGCCAGCAGTGCCTGCGGTACATTTGGTTCGTCGGCAAAGACATCGAGCCCGGCGGCGGCGATGGTGCCGCTGGCAAGCGCCGCGGCAAGGGCAGCCTCGTCGACCGTGCTGCCGCGGCCGATGTTGACGAAGATGCCGTTGGCGCCGAGCGCCGACAGGACCTCGGCATTGACGGCCTTCTCCGTCGAAGCGCCGCCCGGTGCCACCGAGATCAGCGTGTCGACCGCTTCGGCAAGCCCCTTCAGCGTCGGATGGTATTGATAGGCCAGGCCCTCGACCTGGCGGCGGTTGTGATAGGCGACCGGCAGGCCGAAGGCTTCCAGCCGCCGGGCAATGGCCAGCCCGATGCGGCCCATGCCGAAGATGCCGACGCTGCGGCCGCGCAAGGTAAGCCGGCTCAGGCGATAGGCGCCGCTCTTCACCCAGCTGCCGTCACGCAGCCATTTCTCGGCGGCATACATTTCGCGCACGGTGTTGATCAAAAGGCCGATCGCCGTGTCGGCGACCTCCTCGGTCAGCACGTCGGGCGTGTTGGTGACCATGATGCCGCTTTGCGCGGCGTGGCTGGCGTCGACCGAATCGTAGCCGACGCCGAAATTGGCGATGATCTCGAGATTGGGCAGGGCGTTCATCAAGGCGGCATTTATCCCGCCGAACGAAGCGATGCCGCGCACCGTGCGCCGCATCTCCTCGGTGACAAGAGCCGGGTCGGCCTGTTCGATCGTCACCCGCTGGAATATCTGGTCGATGCGGCAGCTGGCGTGCTCGTTGAAATGGTCGGGCACCAGAATGGCGACCGGCTCTCTAAGTTCAGGCTTTGTCATGCACGCTCCACCGGCTTGCCGGTCGACTGACGCACATGCAGTTCCGGCTTGATCAGTTCCTGCGACGGCCGCACCGTCTGTCCGTTCAGCTTGTCCAGCAAGGCGCTCGCGGCGCGACGGCCGACCTCGCGCTGGCCGTTCCAGACCGTGGTCAATGCCGGCGTTGCGATCGCAGCCTCTTCGAGATCGTCATAGCCGGTGACGGAGATGTCGACGCCCGGCACAAGGCCAGCGCGCGCGATGCCGTTCATCAGCCCGATGGCGACGAGATCATTCCAGCAGCAGGCGGCGGTCGGCTTGTCTTTCAGCGCCAAAAACTGTCCGGCGGCCTCGAAGCCGGCCTGCTTGGTGCGCGGGCCGGCGATGCGCCAGGACGGCCTGACCTCCAGTCCGGCCGCCTCCATGGCGTTGACATAGCCCTGGTAGCGGTCGCGGCCGGTCGAGGTCTGGTCGGTGCCGCCGATCATGGCGATGCGCTTGTGGCCGAGCGAGATCAGGTGGTTGGTGGCAAGGCCGGTGCCATAGGAATCGTCGCCGCGGAAGACCGGCACGTCGGCCCCGGCCACCGTGCGCGCAATCAGCACCGCCGGCAGGCCGTTTTCCTCGGCCATGATGATATCTTCGGCCGGTGTGCCGATGGCCGGCGACATGATGACGCCGTCGGCGCCGAGCTGCAGCAGCGTGTCGATGAAGGTGCGCTGCTTTTCGAGCTGGTCGTAGTGGTTGGACAGGATGAAGGTCTGCCGGCTGCGGTCGAGCTCGCTTTCGATCGAGCGCAGGATCTCGGCGAAGAAGGGGTTCATGATGTCGTGCACGACGACACCGACGATGCCCGAGCGCGAGGTGCGCAGGCTGGCGGCGCGGCGATTGTAGATATAGCCGATGGCGCGGGCATGTTCCTTGATGCGGTCGCGGGTGCTGCCGGCGACCAGCGGGCTGTCGCGCAGCGCAAGCGATACCGTGGCCGTGGACACGCCAAGGGCATCCGCGATCGTCGAAAGCTTGATCTTCTGTGCCAGCGCCTTGCGCTCCCCGAAAGCGATTTAAACTGTTTAAAGGCGGCTCTTATGCCATCGATCGGCAGCAAATCAAAGTTTTTTTGCCAGCGTTTCCGTCTCCGCGTCCAGCGCCGCGTGATTGCGCAGGCGAAGCCGGTGTTCGCGATGGATGATGTAGAGACCGCTGGCGACGATGATGGCCGCGCCCACCAGCGTCCAGCGGTCGGGAAACTGGTGGAAGATGATCCAGCCGGACAGGATCATCCACACCATCTGCGAATAGGGGTAGGGGGCGAGTGCCGTGGTCGTCGCCAGACGATAGGCCTGGACCAGCAGCCAATGGCCGGTCGCGCCGAACACGCCGAGCATCAAGAGGACGGACCAGTGCCAGGCGTCCTGCGGCAGCGACAGCGAGAACGGCAGTGTGGGCAGGAGCAGCACCGCCGGCGCCAGCGCCGAGAACAGGATGAGGCTTTCGGACGTCTCCGTCGCCGACATGCGGCGCGTCATGATGACATAGAAGGAGTTCGACAGCATCGAGCCGAGCGCAAACAGATGGCCTATGCCGAAAACGCCGACACCCGGCCGGGTGATGACCAGCACACCGACAAAGCCGGACAGGATCGCCATCCAGCGCCGCCAGCCCGCCCATTCGCCGAGCAGCGGACCGGCAAGTGCGGTGATCACCATCGGGCCGAAGAAGTAGATCGAAGTGGTCTCGGCCAGCTGCAAGGTGCGCAGCGCCATGATGTTGCACATGGTCGATCCGAACAGGAAGGCGCCGCGCAATATGTGTGCCGGTAAATTGTTGGCGCGAAAGCGCGATGGCTCGCTCCAGCCGCGCAGAAAGACGCCGACCAGCAGAACATGGACGACGAAGCGGGCCCAGGCGACGATCAGCGCCGAGATGCCGGCCAGCACGAGGTATTTGCTGCTGGTGTCGAGAAAGGTGAAGCAGACATAGGTGGAAAGCATCAGCAGCATCGCCGCCGGCGGCGTTGCGCTTTCGTCTGGTTTTCTGGGAACGCTCAATTTCAGGCCGAAGGAAGGTGGGCAGACACCAACCTTTGCGGCAATCGTCGCCGGCCGACAAGCCAATTGTCGGCTGTGGCCGGACCAAAAGAAGCCAGTGCAACAATACCCAGGCGTTCAGGCGTGCATGCGGGCGCCCTTGGTGATCTTGTCGACCAGTTTCTTCTCGGCGCGCAGCGCGATGCCGACGACCTTGGCATCCTCGGGCGCGAATTCGGCGAAGACGGCGCGGTTGGCGGCGTCAAAACCCGTCGAGAACATCTCCTCGACATAGAGCGACGTCGTCACGCCCCGCTCCAGCGCGCGCCGGTGGATCGCGCCAAGTGTCGCGCTGTCGGCCGAAAGCACGATGACCGGCTGGATCGACAGCGGGTTGTAAATGTTGCCGGCCCGGTCGCGATAGGGCTCGCCGATGATATCGGCGAACTGCGAGACGATGCCGCTGGTCAGGAAGGCGGTGACGTTGAGCTTCTGCCAGACGGGAAGATCTTGCCTGAGCACGATTGCAAATTTCGTATCGAACATGAGACAGTCGCCGGTTCCAGAGTGTTGTTGAAGCGATGACGCACGATCTAGGCCGGGAGGCCCGTCAGGGTCTTGAACGTTTGTGCTGGGATGCGGCCGAGGACGGCATCGTCTCGGCGCCGGGCACGGCTGGCATCGAGCGCATCGAGGCGCGCTTCCATGGCAATGCCTTCGATCTCCACCGCCACGATACCTACGCGATCGGGGTGACGCTGCACGGCGTACAGAGCTTCCGCTATCGCGGCGCGGCGCATCATAGCTTGCCTGGCCAGATCATCGTTCTGCATCCCGACGAATTGCACGACGGCGGCGCCGGCACCGACGAAGGCTTGCACTACCGGATTCTCTATCTGGAGCCGTCGCTGCTGCTCGACTGCCTGGGCGGCGCGCCGTTGCCTTTCGTCGAGGATGCCGTGGTGAGCGATCCGGCTTTACGTGGCACACTGCTTTCCGCACTGGCGCCGCTCGATGAGGAACTGGACGAGCTGTTTGTCGCCGATTTCATTGCGCAGCTGGCGCAGAATCTGGGGCGCCATGCCGGGCAGCCGGCAAAGCCGATGGAAAAGACGGCGTGGCGCGCCGCAGCACTGGCGCGCGACTATCTGGAAGAGAATGTCGAGCGGGCGGTGCGGTCCGATGAACTGGAAGCCGTCACCGGCCTCGACCGCTATGCGCTTTCGCGCCATTTCCGCGCGACCTATTCCACGAGCCCACACCGTTTCCTTTTGATGCGCCGGCTGCAGCGGGCACGGCGCATGATCGAGGCGGGAGAGGCGCTCGCCGAGATCGCCATTGCCGCCGGCTTCAGTGACCAGAGCCACTTCCACCGGCATTTCAAGAAGGCGTTCGGCCTGACGCCTGGACGCTGGTCGGCGCTGGTGCGCGGGCCATCGGTGGCGGCAGCGGCTTAGCGGAAAGGCGACGACGCTGCGCGTCGCGCTTTAAGGGGCATCGTTTAGCGCGTCGCTTTTCGCGACGACGCTGACGCGTCGCGCTTTAATCGTCGAGATCGGTGTCGTCGTCGATCAGCACCAATTCCTCGTTCGAGAGATTAGCTTCAATGCGGGCGAGCAATTTGAACAGCGCCTTCTGGTCTTTCTTGTCGAGGCCCTTCAGCGCCTGCTTCTCGGTCTTCTTCACCGATTTCTCGATGGCGTGGATGATCTCGCGGCCGGTGTCGGTGAGGAAGATGTGCGCCTGACGGGCATCGTTCACCGAAGCGCGCTTTTCGAGAAAGCCCTGTGCCTGCAGCCGGTTGATGGTCTTGGTAATGGTCGGCGGGCGCACGCCGAGGCGACCGGCGAGGTTGCCCGGTGTCTGGCCGTCCTCGCGGTCGAGCGACAGCATGATCTGGTCCTGTCCGGCATAGAAACCGTGCGCCAGAAGCCGCGCGGCAAGTGCCGTACGCGCCAGCCGCGCCGCCGAATGCAGCCGGCTCATTGTTGCAGTTTTGTCCGCCTTGGCCATGGTCATCCCTCTTCGGCCGAACCGGTGCCGGCAGCATAGAACCTGCCTGCCGGTTGGCAATCGACGATCAAAAAGAATCCGGCTTGCGAAAACAGCTTTGCCGGCAAGCATTGCGACGTCCGCCGTGGTGAATGCCAGATGTTTATTTCAGTTAGATGACAAACGACTTTTTGGGCCGGAGGACTTTTCCCGGTGCCATGGGCGGGGCCCCAAAACGGAGCTCAGCCGGCCTTCACAGCGACGACCAGCAGGGCCTGATAGGCATCCGCCGCCTCGCGCAGGGCGGCCTGCGACAAGGGTCCGGCCCGTCGCGCTATGCCGTCCCGCGCATTCGAGGTGTCACGTTTGCCGGGACGGTCGTTGTAGGGCGAGACGGTCGCAAAGATCTGATCGCTCAGGCCGTCGGGGAAAAACAATTGGCCGGTCATCACCGATCGTTCGTTGGGGAAGACCTTGAAGTGGATGTGGGTGGTGCGGCCGCGATACCAGCCGGGATAGATGGTGGCGAAGGAGACGATGCCGCTTTCGTCCGTCTTCTGCCAGCCGCGTAGGAATGTCTGGCCGGAGGTATCGACATCCTGGCCGTCGGCCTGTCCGGGATAGCCGGAATAGGCGCCTTGCGCGTCGCAATGCCAGATATCGACGCGGGCACCGGCAAGCGGGCGACAGGCGGTATCGACCACCTGCAGCCGCACATCGAGACCGACGCCCTTCTTGCCTTCGGTGACGTCGGCGCGTTCAAGCTTCGGGTCGAAATAGAACGGCCCTTCCGTCACCTCCGGCGTGATGGTGCAGACGCCGGCACCGGCGTCGAACAGGGCAAGCCCGGCATAGGGTGAAGTCTGCGCCGTCGCGGCGGCCGGCAGGAAAGCGCCGCCGCCGGCGGTGACGGCGATGAGGCTCAGCGCCTGACGCCTGTTCAACGGCATGGTAGGCGGCTTGTCGGACATCTGGCTCCTCTCGCAGCGGCCAGTATGGCCCAGCGGTTTGCTACGTGCAAAAGCAAAGCGCACATCCTATATGGAGCCGACAATCTCCTTTTCGAGGCCTACACATGAGCGATGCACAGACGCAGATCCCAGTAACCGTCCTGACAGGCTATCTCGGCGCAGGCAAGACGACGCTGCTCAACCGCATCCTCTCGGAAAGCCACGGCAAGCGCTATGCCGTCATCGTCAACGAATTCGGCGAAATCGGCATCGACAATGATTTGATCGTGGAGTCCGACGAGGAAATCTACGAGATGAACAATGGCTGCGTCTGCTGCACGGTGCGCGGCGACCTGATCCGTGTCGTCGAGGGCCTGATGCGCCGGCCCGGCCGTTTCGACGCCATCGTCGTCGAGACCACGGGCCTGGCCGACCCGGTGCCGGTGGCGCAGACCTTCTTCATGGACGACGACGTGCGCTCCAAGACCAGGCTCGACGCGGTAGTGGCGCTCGTCGACGCCAAGCACCTGCCGCTCAGGCTGAAGGATTCCAAGGAAGCCGAGGACCAGATCGCCTTTGCCGACGTCGTCGTGCTCAACAAGACCGATCTCGTCACGCCAGACGAACTCGCCAAGGTCGAGGCGACTATCCGCGCCATCAACCCGGCGGCCAGGATCCACCGCACGACGCGCGCCGGCGTGGCGCTGGCCGAGGTGCTCGACCGCGGCGCTTTCGATCTTTCACGGGCGCTGGAGAACGATCCGCATTTCCTCGAGGCGCATGACGGCCACGATCACGACCATCACGATCATGACCACGATCACCACCACCATGATCATGACGGGCACGACCATCACCACCACGACCATCCTTCCGACATCCACGACGTGACGGTGCAGTCGGTGTCGCTGCGCGGCGGCGAGATGGATCCGAAGAAATTCTTCCCCTGGATCGAGAAGATCACCCAGATGGAAGGCCCCAACATTCTCAGGCTGAAGGGCATCATCGCGCTCAAGGGTGATGATGAGCGCTACGTCATCCAGGGTGTCCACATGATCATCGAAGGCGACCACCAGCGCGCCTGGAAGGACGGCGAAAAGCACGAGAGCCGACTGGTCTTCATCGGCCGTGAACTCGATGCCGAACGGCTGAAGAAGAGCTTTGAAGCCTGCCAGGCGGCCTAAACGCCGAATTGTTGATCCCATAGGGTTGATTGTTGTTTCATGTACACATATCATGTGTACATGAAACTGAGGAGACACCCTTATGCCGCGGCCCGCCGACCACAAGACTGAACGTTATCAAATTCGCATTGCGCCCGCGCAGAAGGCGATGATCGCGCGCGCCGCTGCACTCTCGCATCAGGACGTTGCCGACTTCATCCTCAACAAGGTCGTTCCTGAGGCACAGGCTGTGATCGAAGCCGCAGAGGTCACAAAAGTATCCGACCGTAATTTCACACGTATACTCGACCTGCTGGAGAATCCGCCGAAACCCAATGCAAAACTGCGAGCGGCGATCGCGGCCCTGCCGGATACACTGTGACACTTCCGTCCTGGCACGAGCAGCCGATTGCGAAACAGCACGATCGGGCCTCGTTCGACTGCGGTGATGCGCAGATGAACGATTTTCTGCGGCGGTTCGCGCGACAAAGCCATGAACAAAATGCCGCCAAGACCTTCTGTGCGATCGACGACGCGACTACCGAGCGGATTCTCGGCTTTTATACAATCGCGCCGTCTGCAGTAGCTTATGAAAACGTGCCCGTGGCCATGACGAAGGGATTGGCGCGGCACGAGGTTTCCGGTTTCAAGCTCGCCCGTCTCGCGACCGATCGCAGCGTAGCAGGGCAAGGGCTGGGCGGTCAGTTGCTTGCCGCCGCTGCGCTCCGCTGCTTGCGCCTCGCTGGCGAAGGTGGCGGCGTACTGCTCATCATTGACGCCAAGAGTGAGCGGGCCGCCAGATGGTACGCCAGCTACGGTGCCGAGTCTCTTCAAGGCCAATCTCTGACGCTGGTGATGCCGCTTGCGACTTTCGCGACGGAGCTGCGGGCAAAGGGGCTGCTTTGATGCCCTCCCACTCTGCCCTTGAGGGACCGTTGCCGATCCCTATGGTTGCCGATGTGGGAAACGTCGAGTAAGCCGCCAAGATAAATCCAAAAATCTCGTTCACCCAGGAAGCCATGCCCACAGTCGCCCCGCTTGATCTCGAAGGCCATTGCGTCGCCGCCGTCTTCCTCGGCGACGTGCCGCATTTCGCGCTGGCCGATGGCGTCGTCCACCGGCTCGACCATGGCCACAAGACCGTGCAGGCCAATGACGGGCTGCTCGCCGCCTTTCATGATGTGGCCAACGACCGGCTGATCACCGGCGGCGAGGACGGCAAGGTGTTTGCCATTGGCGCCGGCGGCAATGCTGCGGAGCTGGCGAGCGCCGGCAAGAAATGGATCACCAGCGTTGCCGCCGGGCCGCAGGGGGCCATCGCCTTCGCCTCCGGCAAGACCGCCTATGTGCGCTTCGCCGACGGCAAGACAAAAGAATTCGCGCATCCGCGCTCGGTCGAGGGGCTGGCCTTCTCGCCCAAGGGCATGCGCTTCGGCGTTGCCCGCTACAATGGCGCGACGCTGCATTTCCCGGCCGCCGAGGGCAAGCCGGTCGAGCTCGAATGGGCCGGCGCCCACACCGGTGTCACCTTTTCGCCGGATGGCGCCTTCCTCGTCACCACCATGCAGGAAAACGCACTGCATGGCTGGAAGCTGGCCGACGGCAAGCACATGCGCATGAGCGGCTATCCCGGCAAGGTCAAAAGCCTGTCGTGGAGCGCCAAGGGCAAATGGCTGGCGAGTTCCGGCGCGCCGGCGGCGATCGTCTGGCCGTTTTCGGGCAAGGACGGGCCAATGGGCAAGGCGCCGCTGGAGCTCGGCACGCGCGGCAATGCCATGGTGACCACTGTCGCCTGCCATCCGAGCCAGGATGTCGTCGCCGTCGGCTATGACGACGGCATGGTGATGGCGGTGCGCTTTGCCGACGCCAAGGAGGTGCTTCTGCGCCGCCCGGGCAAGGGCGCCATCACCTCGATGATGTGGGACAAGGAGGAACGCCGCGTCGCCTTCGGCAGTGCCGCCGGTGACTGCGGCGTCATCGACATCACGGCTTGAACGCGCCTACTCGGCCCCGCACGATACTTTGCCGGTGACTTCAACCGGCTTGCCGTCCTGGTCCGTATCCGCCGCGGCGTCATAGATGGAGAGCGTGTAGCCCCCGTCATAGACGCCTTCGTCACTGGTCTTGGTCATGATCGTCAGTTCGACCGAGTTGAGGCGTTCCGCGGCCTCGTGCTCGCGATAGATGTTCAGCCGCAATTCCTTGCCGTCGAGCCAGTACTGCGTCAGGTTGGAATCCTCGAACACGGTCTTGCGCAGGCTGTCACCGGCAGGCCGGCCGAGAATTTCGAGATCGCCGCGAAAGTTGAAAGTCGGCCCGCCCATACCCCTGGTAACGCCGGCTTCGACCTGGAATATTGCCGCGGCATCTTCAGCGGAGCACCAGACGCCGCCGCTCGCAAAGGCTGCGCCAGCCGACAGAAGCAACGTCGCAGTACAGATGATCGCCCGCATTTTTCTCCCCCAAACCACAAGCCCGCCAGTATTGGCGCCGGATTTTGCCTCCAGGTCAAGCGCCAGCCGAGTGGCGCTGAGCCAATGCAGCGCAGCCAGGCGGCCAATTGCGGGTTGAGACTGTGATTGTCTACAGTGGCCGGCGAGAGGGGCCTCATGCATTCAATCGACCATTCAAGGACTTCGATCGGCGGCATCGGTCGCGACCGCATTGCCAGGCTGCGCGAGACGGAGGCGGAGGCTTTTCGCAAGGCGCGGCCGAAATCGGCCGCAAAAATCGGCAACGGACTGCCCGGCTTCTTCGGCGGCGTGCCGATGCATTGGATGAACGACTGGCCGACGCCGTTCCCCATCCTGGTCGACAGCGCCAAGGGCGCCACCATCACCGATATCGACGGCAACAGGCTCGACGATTTCTGCCTCGGCGATACCGGCTCGATGTTCGGCCATTCGCCGCCGCCGGTGGCGCGTGCCATCCGCCGCCAGGCCGGCCGCGGCCTGACCTACATGCTGCCCAGCGAGGATGCGCTCGCCATCGGCCCGCTGTTGCAGCAACATTTCGGCCTGCCGTTCTGGCAGATCGCGACGACGGCGACCGACGCCAACCGTTTTGCGCTGCGCGTCGCCCGCGCCGTCACCTCAAGAGAAAAGATCCTGGTCTTCAACGGCTGCTATCACGGCTCGGTCGATGAGACGATGGTGCGGCTGGTCGACGGCAGGCCGGTCAACCGGCCGGGGCTGGCTGGCGAATTCCGCGACCTCACCCACAAAACCGGGGTTGTCGAGTTCAATGATTTGCCGGCGCTGGAAGCCGCGTTGCGCGGCAAGGATATTGCCTGCGTTATCACCGAACCGGTGCTGACCAACTCCTGCATGGTGCTGCCCGACCCCGGCTTTCACGACGCGCTGCGCAAACTGACCCGCGCCGCCGGCACGCTGCTCTTGATCGACGAAACCCACACCATCTCGACCGGACCTGGCGGCTACACCAGGACATACGGGCTGGAGCCGGATCTGTTCGTGCTCGGCAAGCCGATCGCCGGCGGCGTGCCGGCGAGCGTCTGGGGCATGAGCGACGATGTCGCCACGCGCTATGCCGCCTATAACCTGACCAAGGAGCCGGGTTATTCCGGCATGGGCACGACGCTGTCGGGCAACCCGCTGCAGTTCGCTGCGATGCGCGCGACGCTGGAAGAGGTGATGACCGACGAGAACTATCTCCATATGGGCCGTTTGGCGCTGCGGTTACACGCCGGGCTGACCGGGGTCATCGACCGCTATCGCCTGCCCTGGCATGCTGCCCGTGTCGGCGCCCGCGTCGAGTTCATCTGCGCGCCCGGTCCCTTGAGGAATGGCGGCGAGGCCGAGGCAGCGCACGCGCCGGACCTCGAGGCCGCGATCCATGTCGCGCTGGTCAACCAGGGCGTGCTGATAGCGCCTTTCCACAACATGATGCTGATCTCGCCGGCAACCACCGCGACCCAGGTCAACCGGCTGATCACCGCCTTTGGCGCGGTTGCGGCAAGGCTTGCGGCATGAGACAAGCGCGCATGCCTACCTCAACCGCCGTAGCGACCTCACCTTCGGGCTCGACGCCCAGCGAAGCGAGAGCTTTCCTTGACGCCCATCCCGAGATTGAAGCCTTCGATATCGTCTTGACCGACGCCAACGGCGTCGGCCGCGGCAAGATCGTACGCCGGCACGAATTGATGAGCATCTTCGAGGGCGGCCGGCACATGCCGATCTCGATCCTCGGCCTCGACATCACCGGCGAGGACGTGCACGAGACCGGGCTGATCTGGACGACCGGAGACGGCGACCTCAGGGCATGGCCGATCCCCGGCACGCTGGTGCCGCTCTACGGCACAAGTCCGCCGCGCGGGCAGGTGCTGATGGCGATGTATCACCTCGACGGCCAGCCGATGTCGTCCGACCCGCGGCTCGCGCTGGCCAGGCAAGTGGATACATTGGCGGCCAAAGGCCTGCATCCGGCCGGCGCCTTCGAACTCGAATTTTTTCTGCTTGCCAATGAGCGTGACGCCGAAGGCAAGGTGCAGGCGGCACGCGCCGTGCTCGACGGCCGCATCTCGGGCAAGACCGAGGTCTATTCCGTCGACCATTTGCACGGCATGGAACCGCTGTTTTCCGACATCTATGCCGCGGCCAAGGCGCAAGGCATTCCGGCCGAAACGGTCATTTCCGAATATGCGCCGGGCCAGTACGAGCTGACGCTGAACTACCGCAAGGACGTGATGCGGGCGGCCGACGATCTCGTCATGCTGAAACGGCTGGTGCGGGCGCAGGCGCGCCGCCACGGCGTCACCGCCTGCTTCATGGCCAAGCCGATCGAGAAATATGCCGGCTCGGGCATGCATTTCCATGTCTCGCTGCTGGACGATGCCGGGAGGAACGTCTTTGCCGAAGCCGCCGGAGAGACGTGGTCGCTGCCGCTGCTGCGCGGTCTCGGCGGCCTGATCCAGACCATGGCGGAATCGATGCTGGTGTTTGCGCCGCACGCCAATTCCTGGCGGCGCTTTGTCTCGCAATCCTATGCGCCGGTGGCCCCGACCTGGGGCGTCAACAACCGTTCGGTGGCGCTGCGCGTGCCGGCGGGCGATGCCAAGAACCGTCGCATCGAGCACCGGCCGTCGGGCGTCGACGCCAACCCTTATCTGGTGGCGGCAACGGTGTTGGCGGGTATCGTCAAAGGACTGGACGACGGTCTCGACCCCGGTCCGGAAACCACCGGCAACGGCTATGAATCGGCCGTCACGCGAACGACGATGCCGGTCGACTGGCGCGCCGCGATCGAGGCCGCGCGGGCTTCGACGTTCCTGAAAGGCGCGCTCGGCGAGGATCTGCACCGGACCTTCGTGGCGATCAAGCAATCGGAATATCTGCGTGTCGCCCGCACCGTCAGCGAGCTGGATTATCACCTCTACCTGCACGAGGTGTGAGCAGCGAGGCCGGCTAACGAGCCTGCCTTGCGGCCTCAGCGGATCAGGATCGCCCGCAGATCATTCACATTCGTGCCCGTAGGGCCGGGCACGAACAGATCGCCGACCGCATTGAAGGCCGTCCAGGCATTGTTGCCGGCCAGCATCGCCTTGGCGTCGATGCCCGCCGTGCGCATGCGCGAGACCGTCGAGCCATCGGCAAAGGCGCCGGCATTGTCCTCCGAACCATCGATGCCGTCGGTGTCGGCGGCCAGCGCATGGACGCCCTCCATGCCGCTGATGCCGATGGCGAAGGCGAGCAGGAATTCCGAGTTGCGGCCGCCCTTGCCTTTGGCACGGAGCGTCACCGTGGTTTCGCCGCCCGACAGGATCAGCACCGGCTTTTGGAAAGGCCGACTGCGAGTCGCCACCTCGCGCGCGACTGCGGCATGGACGCCGCCGACCTCACGCGCCTCGCCCTCGATCGAATCGGAAAGGATGACGGCCTCTATGCCTTGCCGCCTGGCCTCGGAGGCTGCCGCTTCCAGTGATACGCCGGCCGAGCCGATCAGGTGCACCTCATTACCGGCAAAGCGCGGATCGTCCGGACGCGGCGCGTCGGCTGCGGGTGAATTGATATGCGCCATGACCGAAGCCGGCAGCGTCATGCCATAGGCGGCGATCGAGGCCAGGGCGTCCTCGCGGCTGCCTGTGTCGGGAACGGTGGGCCCGGAGGCGACCAGCGCCGGATTGTCGCCGGGAATGTCGGACACGACCAGCGACACCACCTTGGCCGGATGGGCCGCTGCGGCCAGCCGGCCGCCCTTGATGGTCGAGAGATGCTTGCGGATGGTGTTCATCGCCGCGATCGGCGCGCCGGAGGCAAGCAGCGCCTCGTTGACGGCGATCTCGTCCGCCAGTGTCAAGCCGCCTGCAGGCGAAGGCAACAGCGCCGAACCGCCGCCTGAAATCAACGCGACGACCAGATCGTCCGCCGTCAGCCTTTGCACCTTCTCAAGCAGTCGCCGCGAGGCCTCGAGCCCGGCCGCATCGGGCACCGGATGCGCCGCTTCGATGATCTCGATGCGCTCGCATTTGGCGCCATAGCCGTAGCGCGTGACGACGAGCCCTTCGATCGGCCCGTCCCACACCTTTTCGAAGGCCGCCGCCATCTGCGCCGAGCCCTTCCCGGCGCCGATGACGATGGTGCGGCCCTTGGGTTTCGCCGGCAAATGATCCCGGATCGTCCGTTCCGGGTCAGCAGCGGCGACGGCGGCGGTGAAGATCGAGGTGAGGAAGGTCTTCGGATCGAATTCAGTCATTTTGCTTCCGGCGGCAATGCCAGTTCGGCTGCGTCGACGCGCAGATATTTGCAGATCGCATCGACCACGACGCCGTGGTCTTCGCGCTCCGGCAGGCCCGAGACGGCGATCACGCCGATGACACCGGCGCCCTTGACCGTCACCGGAAAGCCGCCGCCGGCCAGCACGTAGTCTGATATGTCGAGCCCTTCGCCGACCTTGAAGGTGCGGTCCGGGCGCTGCTGTTCCAGCACCATGCGATAGGTGCTTTTCAGGAACCGCTTTACCACATTGATCTTGCGCCGCGCCCAGTCCGGATTGGAGGCGTTCGAGCCAGGCATCGCAGCGTAGAAGAGCGGCCGGTCGAAAGTCCTGATGTCGACGATGATGGGCATGGTCTCGGCCAGCGCCCGATCGCGGATCGCCGCGCCGATCTCGAAGGCGACGGCCTCATCAAAGGAAGGGAAGACGAGCGCGGCTTCCTGTTTCTTGATCAGAGCGATGTCGTCGGCAACGGCCATGTCGTTCCCCTGTCAATGTCGCCGCACGCTTTGACCGATGGCTGCCGCCGGGTCAAGCGGGGAACGCACCAGGTCAGGCCGCCATGTCGCGCTTGGCCGGCCGCCCCGCCACATAGACCTCGCGGACAGTGCGGTCGTCTCCCAGCGTCTGCAGCAGGAACAGCTCCTCGGCCAGCGACCCCACCGTTTCCATCCTCAGCCGCATCGCCGGCGTGGCGCGGGCGTCGAGCACGACGATGTCGGCGTCGGTACCAGTATCCAGCGTGCCGACCTTGTCCGCCACCGACAGCGCCTCGGCATTGCCGCGTGTCAGTTGCCAGAAAGACTGGAACGGGTTGAGCTTCTCGCCGTTCAGCGCGATCACCTTGTAGCCCTCATCCATGGTGCGCAGCATCGAATAGTTGGTGCCGCCGCCGACATCGGTGGCGGCCGCGATGCGCAGGGCTTTGTCACGCGTGCGGTAGCGCTGGTAGTTGAACAGGCCGGAGCCGAGGAACAGGTTCGAGGTCGGGCAGAACACCGCCACCGACCCATTGTTCGAAAGTGCATCCGCCTCGCGTTCCGACAGATGGATGCAATGGCCGAACAGGCTCTTTTTCCCCAGCAGCCCGTAGTGCTCGTAGACGTCGGTGTAATCGCGCGACCAGGGGTAAAGCTCCTGGGTGAAGGCGATTTCGGCGTGGTTTTCGGACAGGTGCGTCTGCATGTGCAAATCGGGGTGTTCGCGGCAGAGTGCGCCGGCCATCTCCAGCTGCTCGGGTGACGAGGTGATGGCGAAGCGCGGCGTGATGGCATAGTGCTGGCGCCCCTTGCCGTGCCAATCCCTGATCAGCGCCTTGCTGTCGTCATAGCCGGATTGCGGCGTGTCGAGCACACCATCCGGCGCGTTGCGGTCCATCATCACCTTGCCGGCGATGTTGAGCATGTTGCGGTCATGCGACTCGGCGAAGAAGGCTTCGGCCGAAGCCTTGTGCACCGAGCAATAGGCGGCGACTGTCGTCGTACCGTGCCGTACCATCTCGTCCAGAAACAGCCTGGCGATGCGGCGACCGTGCTGGGCGTTCTGAAACTTCGTCTCTTCCGGAAAGGTGTATTTGTTCAGCCAGTCGAGCAGCTCGGCGCCATAGGAGGCGATGACCTGCATTTGCGGGAAATGCACATGCGCGTCGATGAAACCCGGCAACAGCAGATGCGGCCGATGGTCGATTTTTGCGACGCCTTCGCCGGCCTGTTTCTCCACTTGCGCATAGGCGCCGGCCGCCACGATCCGGCCATCGCGGATCAGCAGGCCGCCATCCTCCTCGTAGCGCCAGGCGGCATGGTCGTCGATGCTTTCAGGCCAGCGCAGGAAGGACAGCGTGCGGCCGCGCAGAAGTGTGGAGGTCATGCCTATTTCCCTGCGCCTTCGAACCAGGCGACCAGCAGTGCCCGTTCCTTGTCGCTGATCTGGGTGACGTTTGCAGGCGGCATGGCATGGCTGCGGCCGGCCTGCAGGTAGATCTCGCGGGCGTGCTCGGCGATGGCCGCATCGGTATCTAGCATCACTCCCTTCGGCGCGTGGTAGATGCCCTCATAGACAGGCTCCTGCGTATGGCACATCGAGCAGCGGCCAAGCACGGTATCGCGCACGGCGGGGAAATGCGCCGAGGCGATGTAGACTTCCGCCGCGGCGGAGGCCTTGGGCTCGCCGGTCAGCACCTTGGGTGCTGTCGACAGCCAGATGATGATGACGAACAGCACGGCGGCGCCGAGCCAGGTCCAGGTCGGGTTGCCCTTGCGCGCATGGACGCTGTTGAAATAGTGCCGGATCAGCACGCCGATGATGAACACCAGGGAAGCGATCACCCAGTTGAACTCGGTAGCAAACGCCAGCGGATAGTGGTTCGACAGCATCAGGAACAGGACGGGCAGCGTCAGGTAATTGTTGTGCAGCGAGCGCTGCTTGGCGATCTTGCCGTATTTCGGGTCGGGCTTCCTGCCGGCGATCAGGTCGGCGACGACGATCTTCTGATTTGGGATGATGACCATGAAGACATTGGCCGACATGATCGTTGCGGTGATGGCGCCAAGATGCAGGAAAGCCGCGCGGCCCGTGAACAGATGCGTCAGCCCCCAGGCGATGAACACCAGCACGCCATAGAGAACCAGCATCAGGCCGGTGTCGCTTTTGCCGAGCGGCGAGCGACAGAGCAGATCATAGACCACCCAGCCGACGCCGATGGTCGCCAGCGACAGCAGGATGCCGACTGGCACCGACATCGGCAGCACATTGGGATCGATCAGGAACAGATCGGCGCCGGCATAGTAGACCACGCACAGCATGGCGAAGCCCGACAGCCAGGTGGCGTAGGACTCCCATTTGAACCAGGTCAGGTGCTCCGGCATTTCGGCCGGCGCCACCAGATACTTCTGGATGTGGTAGAAGCCGCCGCCATGCACCTGCCATTCCTCGCCGAAGGCGCCGGCGGGCAGCCCGGGACGCTGGCGCAGGCCAAGATCGAGCGCGACGAAATAGAAGGACGAGCCGATCCAGGCGATGCCGGTGATGACATGCAGCCAGCGCACGGCGAAACTCAGCCAGTCCCAGAAAATCGCGAAATCCATCATTGAAGTCGTCCCTGCCGATCAACTGACTTTACGGTGTCGGGCGCAAACGAAAAGAGGCGAGGTGCGCGATGACTTTCAAAAAAAAATGGAAAATACTAGGTTGGCTATACCAGCCGCTTGAGAGCCACGAACCCGCATGGCCTATCTCGACAACATCGCCGTTTTCGTCCGCGTCGTCGAACTCGGCAATCTGTCGGCGGCGGGCCGCGACATGCGCATTTCGCCGGCGGTCGCCTCCAACCGCATCAAGGAACTGGAGAAGCACCTCGGCGTCCGCCTTTTCAACCGCACGACCCGACAGTTGATGCCGACCGAGCACGGCACGGTATTCTATACGGGCGCCAAGCAGGTTCTGGAAGCGATCACCGAGGCGGAGGCCGCGGTATCGGCATTGTCAGGCCAGCCGCGCGGCACGATCAGGGTGACGGCACCGCTTGGCCTCGGACGGCGGCTGGTAGCGTCGGGCATTCCTGATTTCCACGACAAATACCCCGATATTGAAGTCAGGCTCCGCCTCTCCGACCACAATGTCGACATCATGAAGGAAGGCATCGACGTCGCCTTCCGTCTCGGCATCATCGAGGATTCCAGCCTCCGCATGCGCGGCATCATGGAATGCGAGCGCGTGCTGGTGGCGGCGCCGAAATATCTGGAGGCGCGCGGCGAGCCGGCCGAGCCGCACGAACTGATCGGCAAGAAGCACGACTGCCTGATGCTGCGCTATTCCGGCGCGCGCGAATATGTCTGGACGTTGCAGATGCCCGGCGGCCCGCAGAAATTCGAGGTGCACGGCCCCTATGACACCGATGATGGCGACGTGCTGACCGGCTGGGCGCTGTCGGGACGCGGCATCATCAACAAGCCGCGCTTCGAGGTCGAACCGTTCATTCGCGATCAGCGGCTGAAGGTGATCCTGGCCAGCACGCCGCCGACGCCGGTGCAGTTCGCCGCCGTCTATCCGCACAAGAAGCTGCAGGATCCGAAGGTGCGGCTGCTGCTCGACTTCATGGCCGAACGCTGCCAGCGGTTGATCAAGGATCTTCTGGCCGGCAAATGATGGCGTGCTGGCCCACTCGACAGGGTTGCCTTGAACGCAGGCGAACTTAGGTTCGCCTCATGCATCTCGCCGTGTCGCTCAACATCGCTTCCGCTGCAGGGCGGGCCTCCGGGCTGGATTTCGGCCGCATCGCCGGCTTTGCTCGGGAGGCGGAAGACGCCGGGCTGGACATGGTCGTCATTTCCGACTCCGCGGCTGGCGGCCAGCAAGCGAGCAGCCCGTTCGAGGCGACCACGCTTCTGGCGGCACTGGCGACAGTGACCGAAAGGATCGGGCTCGTTGCGGGCGTTTCAACGCTTGCCCATCAGCCTTATAATCTGGCGCGCCGTTTTGCTTCGCTCGACATCATCAGCCATGGCCGAGTGGGCTGGAACGCGACCATGGTCCAGGATCCGCGCGAGGCGGCCAATTTCAGCCGGCCGGAAGGCATTTCCAACGATGATTTTCGCCGCCGTGCGGAAGAGTTCATCGGCATCGTGCAGGGCTTGTGGAAGGGCTGGGATGCGGACGCGCTGCTGTTCGATAAGTCCGGCGGCCGCTTCCACGACCCGGAAAAGATGCACCTGCTCGACCACAAGGGCGAGTTCTTCGCGGTGCGTGGTCCGCTGAACGTCGCGCGCTCGCCGCAGGACACGCCGGTGCTGGTGGTGTCCGGGCTGGCGGAGGCCGATCTCGATTTCGCCGCCCGCATGGCCGACGTCATCCTGATCGAGAAACAATCGCTTGAGAGTGCGAAAGCCGCCTATGACGATCTGAAACGCCGGACGCTTGCCGCCGGGCGCAATCCGGACGCCGTGAAGGTGCTGATATCAGTCGCAACAGGTCCCGAACTGGCCGCCGACAGGCTCGAAGCGCAGTTCGGGTCGAAAGGCTGCGACGGGTTCAACCTGGCTTTGCCGGCGGATGTTCCGGCGCTCGAGGATTTCGTAGATCGCGTCGTGCCGGAACTCCGCCGTCGCGGCTTGCCGCGGCCCGACTACACCGGCACGACGCTGCGCGCGCGTCTCGGACTTGGCGGAGGCAACAGGCCATGACCGTGCGCAAAAGACAGATGAAGCTCGGTCTCTTCTTGTGGGCGACGGGGCACCACATCGCCGCCTGGCGCCATCCCAAGGCGCATGTCACTGCGGGAATCGACATCGACCACTACATAAGGCTCGCGCGCACGGCGGAAGCAGCCAAGCTCGACATGATCTTCTGCGAGGATGCCGCCGGCCTGCGCGAGGCCAATGTAGGCATCGCCAGCCAGACCTCGCGCTCGATCGGCTTCGAGCCGATCAGCCTGCTGGCCGCACTCGCCGTCCAGACCGAGCGCATCGGCCTCGTCTCGACGGCGTCGACCAGTTACAACGAGCCTTATGGCCTGGCGCGGACCTTTGCCTCGCTCGATCAGCTGAGCGGCGGCCGCGCCGGCTGGAACCTGGTCACCTCGGCGAACCACATCGAGGCCGCCAATTTCGGTTCGACGGGCCTTCGCCCCCACGCCGACCGCTACGAACGGGCACGTGAATTCGCCGCCGTGGTCGCTGGCCTCTGGCGCGGTGCGGAAGCCCTCAACCATGACGGCCAGAGCTTTTCGGTCAAGGATGCGCTCGATCTGCCGCGCTCGCCGCAGGGTGCGCCGGTGATGGTGCAGGCGGGAGCATCGGAGGACGGCCAGAACCTTGCGGCCAGGACCGCCGATGTCGTGTTCAGCGCAGCACAGACATTCGAGGAAGCGAAAGCCTTTTACGACGGTCTCAAGGGGCGGCTGGCTGACTATGGACGCGAGCCGGACGACGTCAAGATCATGCCCGGCGTAGCGCCCGTGGTGGCCGAAACGGAAGCGGAAGCCCGCGAGAAATATGAGCAATTGCAGGAGCTGATCCCCGATGATGTCGGCGTCGCGCTGCTGTCCAGCTATCTCAGCATCTCCGATCTCTGGCGCTACCCGATCGACGGACCGCTGCCGGAACTGCCGCCCAGCGAAGGCATGAAGAGCCGGCAGGCCCTGGTCATCGAGCAGTCGCGCCGCGACAATCTTTCCATCCGCGACCTTGCCCGCCACTTCGCCGGCGCGCGCGGCCATTGGCGCGTCGTCGGCACGCCGGCACAGATCGCCGACGAACTGCAGGCGCGCTTCGAAGGTGGCGCCGCAGACGGCTTCAACGTCATGCCATCCTGGTTCCCCGGCGAACTCGACGCCTTTGCCACGCTCGTCGTGCCCGAACTGCGGCGGCGCGGCCTGTTCCGCACGGACTACGAAGGTCGCACCTTGCGCGACCATCTCGGTCTGAAACGGCCGGCGTAGGCCTCGTCAGTCTGTACTCATTATTCGGGCTGTTCCGGAGACTCTGATCGAACTGCCCGGCGTTGGCGGGATATCGGCATGGAGGCGCGAGCGCATGCCCATGTCCTCACCCTGCACGATATCGATGGCGCCACCATGCGGCCAGCCAATGTCGCGCAGATAGCCGGCAAAGGCGGCAGTCGAGGCCCCGGTCGCCGGATCCTCGTAGACCCCGCCCGACGCGAACGGGTTGCGGGTATGGAAGAGGCGCGGCGCCTCGGCATAGGCGAGCAGGATCGTCACCAGGCCCTCGCGCCGCATCAGCGCCTGCCCCGTCTTCAGGTCGTAGGCCATGGCAGCCAGCGCCTGGCGCGACTTCAGTGCCAGCACGAGATGGTCGGCGCCGCCATGGATTAATGCCGGCGCAATGGCCGGGTCGATATCCTCAGCCGCGTAGCCGAATAGCGCCAGCGTCTCGGCGATAAGCTCGGGCGGAGCCGGCTTGCTGCGCGTCGGCGGCGACTGCAGCGCGGCGGCGATGTTGGTGCCGTCGCGAAACCCTTCGACGGAGATTTTGGCCTGGTTGAGGGCCAATGCAAAAGTCCCGTCCCCGAAACTTCTGACGAGGCCTGCGCCGAGTGCGATCGTGGCATGACCGCAAAAGGGAACCTCGGTCTCGGGCGAAAAATAACGGACCCGCCAGCCGTCACCCTCGGGTGCGGCAAAGGCGGTTTCCGAAAATCCAACCTCGGCCGCGACGCGCTGCATTGTGGCGGCATCCGGCAAGGCATCGCCTATCACCACGCCCGCGGGATTGCCGCCCGAGTCTCCGTCTGAAAAAGCCGCGATTCTCAATATGTCCATGTGAAGTCCGCCATGTTGAAAGGCGTGCAGGAAACGCTGTCCCTGGCCATTTGTGAAACGAAGAAAGCGAGGAGCAGCTGTGAGCGGGGATCATACCCGAGTTCCGAAGCCGCCGGCTTTCGCGGAACGAAAGCCACCCAATGCCGTTTTGGGCTCTGGCGGCCGCGCGATGGCAAGCCCAGCCTGCGACTGCCATTCGAGATCATTTCGCCCACGGACCTCACCCCCACAGGAGCCAGTCATGGACGCCATCGTCACCAAAAACGATCTGAAGTCCGACGCCAAGAAGGAGTCGATCGATCTGCTCAACGCCCGCCTCGCCGACGCCATCGACCTGGCGCTGATCACCAAGCAGGCGCACTGGAACGTCAAGGGGCCGCAATTCATCGCCATCCATGAAATGCTGGATACGTTTCGCGAGGAGATCGACGGCCATGTCGACATTATCGCCGAGCGTGCCGCGCAGCTCGGCGGCACCGCGCATGGCACGTCGCAGGAGGTGGCGAGGGCCACCAAGCTGAAGCCCTATCCGACTGACATCCACAAGACCAAGGATCATCTGGCGGCGCTGATCGACCGCTATGCCGCGGCGGCCAAGTTGACCCGCGCGGCGATCGACGAGGCGGCCGATGCGGGCGACGCCGACACCGCCGACATCTTCACCGCCTATTCGCGCTCGCTGGACAAATTGCTGTGGTTCCTCGAAGCGCACACGCAGGAAAAGGAATAGGCCGCTTGAAGCCGGCTGGCATCAACCGGCCATGGCTACCTCGGAATGGCTTGAAGCGGCCGCCGAGGCGGCATGGGAAACCAGCGCCGTCATGATTTCGGCGGCGGCGAGCGCCGCGATCACCGGCGGTCGCTTGTCCTTCACCGCGTCACCGCCGATCGGCGAGATGAGGCGGGCGAATTCCGCCTCGCTGCCGTCCGCCGACTTCAGGAACCAGTTTTTGAACGTCGCTTTCTTGGTCTTCGAGCCGATCATGCCGACATAGGCGGCATCGTCGCGCTTCAGCGCCTCGGCAACGATCAGGAAATCGAGCGCATGGTCGTGCGTGAGGATGGCGAAGGCCGATCCCGCCGGCGCTTCGCGCACCACGGCCTCGGGCATCGGCGTCAGCAGCGTCTCGACCGTTTCCGGCATGCCTTCCAGTGCGTCGGCGCGCGTCTCGACGACGACGGCATGAATGGGCAAAAGCGCCAGCGCCGATGCCAGCGCCTGGCCGACATGGCCACCGCCAAAGAGATACACATGAGGCAGATGCGCCTCCTCGGCCTCCGCATTGCGGATGAGGTCTGCCTCGAGGGCCGCGTCGAGCAAGCGGATCGACACCTCGACCCTGCCGCCGCAGCACTGGCCGATTTCCGGCCCGAGCGGCACGTCGAGCGTGGCGCAGACCTCGTCGACCTCGATCCGAGCTTCAGCCGGCCGCGGCGACGGCCGTGTCCCCAGTATCTGCCGTGCCTTGTCGATCGCCATATATTCGAGCTGGCCACCTCCGATCGTGCCAAAGATCGCCAGGCGCGAGACGAGCATGAAGGCGCCCTTCTCGCGCGGCGTCGAGCCCTTTGTGCCCGCCACTTCGACCAGGGCAACCTGGCCGGCACCGGCTAAAAAGGCTTTCAGGCTTTGCACTTTCGAGTTCATTTTTCGCGTTCCCGATCGGGAAATATAAGCGTTTTCGGCCGGATTTGCACGGTTTGGCCGATTCAGACCCTGGCCTTGGCTTTCAACCGCTCGATCGCCATCAGCACCCTCTCCGGCGTCGCTGGGGCGTCGAGGCGTGGACAGACCTTGTGATCAGCGACGCTCGCCACCGCATCCGACAGCGCGTGCAGCACCGACATGCCGAGCGGGAAGGGCGGCTCGCCTACCGCCTTGGAGCGATGCACCGTCGGCTCGCTCGCCTCCGGCCAGTCGGCCAGCGTCACGTTGAAGATCTTCGGCCGGTCGGAAGCGAGCGGGATCTTGTAGGTCGACGGCGCATGCGTGCGCAGCCGGCCCTTGCCGTCCCACCAAAGTTCCTCGGTCGTCAGCCAGCCCATGCCCTGGATGAAGCCGCCCTCGATCTGCCCGAGATCGATGGCTCGGTTCAGCGAGCGGCCGGTCTCGTGCAATATGTCGGTGCGCTCGACCACATATTCGCCGGTCAGCGTGTCGACCGACACTTCCGAGCACGACGCGCCATAGGCGAAGTAGTAGAAGGGGCGGCCCTGGCCCTTGTCGCGGTTCCAGTGGATCTTCGGCGTCTTGTAGAAACCCGCGGCCGAAAGCTGGATGCGCGCCATATAGGCCTGCTTGATCAGATCGGCGAAGGCGATTTCCTGGTTGCCGATGCGCACCCGGTTGGGCAGGAAGACCACCTGGTCGCGCGGCACCTGGTATTTTTCCGCGGCGAAGTCCGTCAGCCGGTCCTTGATCTGCCTGGCACCGTTCTGCGCCGCCATGCCGTTGAGGTCGGAGCCGGAGGACGCCGCGGTGGCCGAAGTGTTCGGCACCTTGCCGGTCGTCGTCGCGGTGATCTTCACCTGGTCGAGGTCGATCTGGAACTCTTCGGCCACCACCTGCGCCACCTTGAGATAGAGGCCCTGCCCCATCTCGGTGCCGCCATGGTTCAGGTGCACCGAACCATCGGTGTAGACATGTACCAGCGCGCCGGCCTGGTTGTAGTGGGTGGCGGTGAACGAGATGCCGAACTTGACCGGCGTCAGCGCCAGCCCGCGCTTGATGAAGCGGCTGTTGGCGTTGAACGCCTCGATGACGCGGCGGCGCCTCGTATAGTCCGAGCTCGCCTCCAGCTCGGCGACGATACGGTGGATGATGTTGTCCTCGACCGTCTGGTGATAGGGCGTGATGTTGCGATCCGAGGTGCCATAAAAATTCTGCTTGCGAATCTCGAGCGGATCCTTGCCGACGGCAAAGGCAACCTCGTCGATGACGCGCTCGGCGCCGACCATGCCTTGCGGACCACCGAAGCCGCGGAAGGCGGTGTTCGAGACGGTGTTGGTGTAAAGCGGCGCCGACTGCGCATGCACCGCCGGCCAGAAATAGGTGTTGTCGCAGTGGAACAGCGCGCGGTCGGTGACCGGGCCGGAAAGGTCCGACGAAAAACCGCAGCGCGCCGCGAACATGAAGTCGACGCCCAAAATGTTGCCGTCGTCGTCGAAGCCGACTTCGTAATCGACAAGGAAATCATGGCGCTTGCCGGTGGCGATCATGTCGTCGTCGCGATCGGGACGGATTTTTACCGCACGGTGATGCCGCTTGGCTGCGATGGCCGCGAGCGCTGCAAACTGATTGCCTTGCGTTTCCTTGCCGCCGAAACCGCCGCCCATGCGACGGATTTCCACGGTGATGGCGTTGCTCGGCACACCGAGCGCATGGCTGACCATGTGCTGGACTTCGCTCGGATGCTGGGTCGAGGAATAGATGGTGACGTCATCGTCCTCGCCGGGGATGGCCATTGCGATATGGCCTTCGAGATAGAAATGCTCCTGGCCGCCGACGCGCATCTGCCCCTTGAGCCGGCGCGGCGCGGCCTTGATCGCGGCGGCGGCATCGCCGCGCTTCAGCGTCAGCGGCGGCGTGACCAGTTTGTCTTTCCGTGGATCGAGATCGCCAATGTCGGTGACAAAGGGCAATTCCTTGTATTCGACCTTGGCCAGCCTTGTGGCGCGGCGCGCCTGTTCGCGGGTCTCGGCGATGACGCAGAAGATCGGCTGGCCGTAGAACTCAACCCTGCCGTCGGCGAGCACCGGCTCGTCATGGCGGCCGGTCGGTGAAATGTCGTTTTCGCCCGGCACGTCCTTCGCCGTCAGCACGTCGACGACGCCAGGAGCGGTTCGCACCGCCGACAGGTCCATTTTGGCGATCGTGGCATGCGTGGCCGTGCAAAGCCCGAGGCAGCCATGCAGCGTGCCGGCCGGCTCCGGCATATCGTCGATATAGACCGCCGTGCCGCTGACATGCTTATGCGCGGAATCATGGCGCTGGTCGGTGGCAACGCCACCGGAAATCTTCTGTGCCTTGAGATTGGGGGTGTGCTTGGTCATCACGCCGCCTCGTACCGTGAAACCTGGAACGGCGCCTTGGTTCCGGTGGTTTCGACAAAGAAGCGCAGCAACAGATTCCTCGCCGCCATCGCCCGGTATTCGGCAGATGCCCGCATATCGGTCAGCGGCGTGAAGTCGTTGGCGTATTCGGCCATCGCAGCCTCGACCGCGGCTTCCGTCCACGGCTTGCCGAGCAGTGCCTTCTCGACACCAAATGCCCGCTTCGGCGTCGCCGCCATGCCGCCATAGGCGATCCGGATGTCGGCCACAGTGCCATCCTTGGCCAATGTCAAATAGAACGCGCCGAGCGCTGCGGTGATGTCCTCGTCACGGCGCTTGGTGACCTTGTAGACGGCAAACTTCGTTGCCTTGGCCGGCCCCGGCACGTGCACGGCCTCGACGAACTCGCCCGGCTGCCGGTCCTGCTTGCCATAGGCGATGAAGAAAGTTTCCAGCGGGATCGTGCGGCGCTTTTTGCCACGGCGGAGCGTGAGGCGTGCGCCGAGCGCGATCAGCGGCGGCGGCGTGTCGCCGATCGGCGAGCCGTTGGCGATGTTTCCGCCGATCGTGCCCATGTTACGCACCTGCTCGCCGCCGATGCGGTCGAACAGCGGCCCGAGCGCCGGAATGCGTTTCGCCAATATCGAGAACGCGTCGCTATAGGTGACGCCGGCGCCGATCGAAATCACGCCCTTGTCCTCGGAGATCGCGCAGAGACCGTCGAGATTGCCGATGAAAACCACCGGCGAGATGTCGCGCATGTGCTTGGTCACCCACAGGCCGACATCGGTCGAACCGGCAACGATGGTGGCACCGGGCTCCTTGTCGAGCACGCCGGCCAGGTCATCGGCATTGGCCGGCACGATCAGGCGCTGCTTGCCCGAACCGATCTCGACGCGTGAACCGTCCTTCATCGCCGCGAGCTTCGCCGTGATCGCCTTGCGCTCCGCCGCCAGCGGATCCTTCGCCGCCTTGCCGTAGCTGGAGATGGCACGCGCCGCGCGCATGATCGCCTCATAGCCGGTGCAGCGGCAGAGATTGCCCTGCAGTGCCTTTTCGATCGCCGCGTCGGACGGCTCCGGCGAGCGCATCCACAGCGCATAGAGAGACATGACGAAGCCCGGCGTGCAGAAGCCGCACTGCGAGCCGTGGAAATCGACCATTGCCTGCTGCACGGGGTGCAGTTTTTCGCCGTCGCCGCGCAGGTGTTCGATCGTCACCACATGGGTGCCGTCGAGCGAGCCAAGGAAACGGATGCAGGCGTTGACGCTCTCATAGACCAACCTGCCGGCGGACAGCCTGCCGACCAGCACCGTGCAGGCGCCGCAATCGCCTTCGGCGCAGCCTTCCTTGGTGCCGCGCAGCGAACGGTTGAGCCGCAGCCAATCGAGCAAGGTTTCTTCGGGCGCGACCGTGGTCAGTGCGATATCCTCGCCGTTGAGGATGAAGCGGATTTCGTTGCGTGTCTTGAGCTTGGCCATGTCTCAGCTCCCCCGATAGGTCGAATAGCCATAGGGCGAGATCAGCAGCGGCACATGATAGTGCACCGGCTCCGCCATGCCGAAGCGGATCGGCACGCTGTCGAGGAACGCCGGCTCGGGCAGCTTGCCGTGCCGGCGCAGATAGTCGCCGGCCGCAAAGACCAGTTCGTATTCACCGGTGCGGAAGTCCGCCCCGGCAAGCAGCGGCGCATCGCAGCGGCCGTCATCATTGGTCACCACCGTCTTCAGATGCGTGCGGGCCTGGCGCTCTATGCGGTAAAGCTCGATCGACAGGCCATTGGCCGGCCTGCCGGTCGCGGTGTCGAGGACATGGGTCGTCAGACGCCCGCCATCGGCTTTCGACGTTTCTGCCACTGGCCGTCTCCCATTCCGGTACAGTCGAACGTTTCTGGTGAATTGTGCGCCCATTAAAGGCGATGCATAAGTCCCGGTCGAGCGGAGCGCGACAAAAAGCTCTTTCAAAAATTTTCGGGGGAATGCGCAAGCACTCCTTTCGATATCTTCATCTCAATATCCGGCAGGAGTGACAATGCGTTACGAACGGGACATGCGCGGCTACGGGGCCAACCCGCCGGATCCGAAATGGCCGGGCGGCGCGCATGTCGCTGTGCAGTTCGTCGTCAACTACGAAGAAGGCGGCGAGAACTGCGTGCTGCATGGCGACAAGGCTTCGGAAGCCTTCCTGTCCGAGATCGTCGGTGCTGCTCCCTGGGTCGGCCAGCGTCACTGGAACATGGAATCGATCTACGAATATGGCGCCCGCGCCGGCTTCTGGCGGTTGCTGCGCCTGTTCACTGAGGCGCAGGTGCCGGTCACCTGCTACGGCGTCGCCACAGCGCTGGCGCGCTCGCCCGACCAGGTCGCGGCGATGCAGGAGGCCGGCTGGGAGATCGCCTCGCACGGGCTGAAATGGATCGACTACCGCGACCATGCCGCCGAAGACGAGCGCCGTGACCTCGAAGCGGCGACCAAGCTGCATTACGAGGTGACCGGCGCGCGCCCGACCGGCTGGTACACCGGCCGCACCTCGGTCAACACCGTGCGGCTGGTGGCCGAGGAGGGCGGCTTCGACTACGTCTCCGATACCTATGACGACGAATTGCCCTACTGGTTCGAGCGCGACGGTGCCGAAAAGCCGCAGCTCGTCATCCCCTATACGCTCGACGCCAACGACATGCGCTTCGCCACGCCGCAAGGCTTCAACTCCGGCGACCAGTTCTTTGCCTATCTGAAGGACAGTTTCGACACGCTCTATGCCGAGGGTGCGGACGGGCGGCCGCGCATGATGAATATCGGCCTGCACTGCCGCCTCGTCGGTCGGCCGGGCCGGGTCGCGGCGCTGAAACGCTTCATCGACTACGTCAAATCGCACGACAAGGTATGGCTGGCGCGGCGCATCGACATCGCAAGGCACTGGCACGAAAACCATCCGTTCCGGCAGCCCTCGCTGCGCCCGTCGAAAATGGAATTCGAGGCTTTCGTGCATGCCTTCGGCGGCGTCTTCGAACATTCGCCATGGATCGCCGAGCGCGCCTATGGGCTGGAGCTCGGCCCGGCGCATGACAGCGCCGGCGGTCTGCACAACGCGCTCTGCCGCGTCTTCCGCGCGGCAACAGAGGCCGAGCGGCTCTCCGTGCTCAACGCCCACCCCGACCTCGCCGGCAAGCTGGCAAAGGCCAAACGGTTGACGGCTGAGTCAACGAAGGAACAGGCCTCGGCCGGGCTCGACGCGCTGACCGATAAGGAGCGCGAGCTGTTCTCCAAGCTCAACGCTGCCTACGTCACCACATTCGGCTTCCCCTTCATCATCGCCGTGAAGGGCAAGACCAAGGAAGAAATCCTGGCGGAATTCGAGGCGCGCATCGGCAACAGCCGCGGCGCCGAATTCGACACCGCCTGCAAACAGGTCGAGCGCATTGCGCTGCTTCGGCTGAGAGACGTGCTGCCACTCTAAGTGTTTGTTTTTACGCAATTCCGGGCGGAAAACCGTTACACACTTTTCCTGGAATTGCCTTAAGGGTCAGGACCACATGGATATGATCAAGACGCCCGAGCGAACCTACTACGCGCCGCATGGCGGCCATCCCGGCCAGAGCGAGCTGTTGACCGGCCGCGCCGTCTTCACCGAGGCCTATGCCGTCATCCCCAAGGGCGTGATGCAGGACATCGTCACCAGCGCCCTGCCATTCTGGGACAAGACCAGGGCCTGGATCATCGCGCGGCCGCTGTCGGGCTTTGCCGAGACGTTTTCGCAATACATCGTCGAGGTCGAGCCGGGTGGCGGCAGCGACCGGCCGGAACCGGATGCTGCCGCCGAGGGCGTGCTGTTCGTGGTCGAGGGCGAGCTCAGCGTTTCGCTAGCCGGCAAGACACATGTGCTGAAGCCGGGCGGCTTTGCCTTTTTGCCGCCGGGGATCGGCTGGACGGTCCGCAACGAAAGCGGTGCGGCTGTCCGCTTCCACTGGGTGCGCAAGGCCTATGAAGCGGTCGAGGGCCTCGACGTGCCGGAAGCCTTCTTCACCAACGAGCAGCAGGTCGCGCCGAGCCCGATGCCCGGCACCGACGGCCGCTGGGCAACGACGCGCTTCGTCGATCCGGCCGACATGCGCCACGACATGCATGTCACCATCGTCACTCTGGAGCCGGGCGCGGTCATCCCCTTCGCCGAGACCCATGTCATGGAGCACGGCCTCTATGTGCTCGAAGGCAAGGCGGTCTATCGCCTCAACCAGGACTGGGTCGAGGTCGAGGCCGGCGATTATATGTGGCTGCGCGCCTTCTGCCCGCAGGCCTGTTATGCCGGCGGTCCCGGCAAGTTCCGCTATTTGCTCTACAAGGACGTCAACCGGCACGCCAAGCTCGGCGGCGTGGGCGTCGGAGGCCGCGCGCGGTGACCCGCATCGTCGCTAAACCACTGACCCGCGAAGGCTTCGCCGAATTCGGCGACGTCATCGACATGGGTGGCGACAACCACTACCCGATCAATGGCGGCAAGGCCGAGCGCTACCACGACCTCGCCACCGCCGAAGCGCAGGGGCCGAATGCCCGCGTGCTGATCTCCATGGTGCGCGGCACGCCCTACGAATTGCCGTTGAAGCTGACCATGGTCGAGCGTCATCCGTTCGGCAGCCAGGCCTTCATCCCGCTGTCGCCGCGGCCGTTCCTGGTCGTCGTCTGCCATGACGGCAAGGATGGTCCCGGCGAACCGCACGCCTTCATCACCGCGCCCGGGCAAGGCATCAACTATCCGCGCAACCTCTGGCACGGCGTGCTGACGCCGATCGGCGAGGTCCAGGACTTTGTCATCGTCGATCGTGGCGGCGACGGCTCCAACCTCGAAGAGTGCCACTTCTCGCACCCCTACGAAATTCATCTTCCCGACGGAAAGCAATAATGACCGACATTTCGCTGATCGACCGCCTGCTCGACGTCATCGAGCACGACATCGTGCCGAAGACGGCCGATGGCGTGGCCCATGGCAACAAGCTGTTCGGCGCCGCGATCCTGCGCAAGGACGACCGCTCGCTGGTGCTGGCCGAAACCAACAATGAGATCGAAAACCCGCTCTGGCATGGCGAGGTGCACTGCCTGAAGCGCTTCTACGAAATGCCCAGGGCCGAGCGCGTCGACACGAACGATGCCATCTTCCTCGCCACGCACGAGCCCTGCTCGCTCTGCCTGTCGGCGATCACCTGGACCGGCTTCGATAATTTCTACTACCTGTTCAGCCACGAGGATTCGCGCGACAGCTTCGCCATCCCGCACGATTTGAAGATACTAAAGGAGGTTTTCACCCTCGATCCCGGCGGCTACAATGCCGAGAACGCTTATTGGAAGAGCTTCTCGATCCGCAGGCTGGTGCGGTCGCTGCCCGAGGCCGAGCGGTCGCGCCTGGAAGGACGGATCGGCAGGATTTCCGCCCGCTACGACGACTTGTCCGGCGCCTATCAGGCGAGAAAGGCCGAAAACGACATTCCGCTGAACTGACGCGGATTGACCAGCCGAATTCGTTGGCTGGCCCACGACGCGACCCAGCGGGCTCCATCATCTGGCGTTCCTGGAGTCCTCGCATGAAAACCGTCACCGAATTCTCCCGCAAGGTCGTCGAATTCCCTGATATGGGCATCGTCATGCCGGACGGGTGCCGGCTGTCGGCGCGGGTGTGGATGCCGGCAGATGCCGGCGACGATCCGGTGCCGGCAATCCTCGAGCATTTGCCCTACCGCAAGCGCGACGGCACCATCTTTCGCGATCAGCTGACGCATCCCTATTTCGCCGGCCACGGCTACGCCTCGATCCGCGTCGACATGCGCGGCAACGGCGATTCCGAAGGGCTGATGGACGACGAATATTCCGAGCAGGAATTGCAGGACGCCTGCGATGTCATCGCCTGGGCGGCCTCCCAGCCCTGGTGCAACGGCAAGGTCGGCATGATGGGCATTTCCTGGGGCGGCTTCAACTGCCTGCAGGTGGCGGCGATGCAGCCGCCGGCGCTGAAGGCGGTGATCAGCCTGTGCTCGACCGTCGACCGCTATGCCGACGACATCCACTACAAGGGCGGCTGCCTGCTGATCGAGAATTTCGGCTGGGCCTCGACCATGCTGTCCTATTCGTCGCGGCCGCCGGATCCGCTGATCGCCGGCGATAACCGCTGGCGCGATCTGTGGCTGACCCGGCTGGAGAACCAACCATTCCTGGCGCCGCTATGGTTGAAACACCAGCACCGCGACGCCTATTGGAAACGCGGCTCGATCTGCGAAGACTATTCCGCCATCCATGCCGCCGTGCTGTCGATCGGCGGCTGGCATGACGGCTATCGCAACACGATTTCCCACCTCGTCGGCAACATCGAGGCGCCGGTCAAGGGCATCGTCGGCCCGTGGATCCACAAGTACCCGCATTACGCGGCACCCCAGCCCGCCATCGGCTTCTTGCAGGAAGCCTTGCGCTGGTGGGACCGCTGGCTGAAGGGCCTCGACACCGGCCTCGATGCGGATCCCGCCTATCGTGCCTATGTCATGGACAGCGTGCGCCCGGCGCGCTGGCATCCCGAGCGTCCGGGGCGCTGGATCGCCGAACAGATTTGGCCATCGCCCGACATCAAGGCGGAGGCGATCGAACTCATCGCCGAGGGCGACAGGCCGGTCATCATCGCCTCGCCGCAGTCCTGTGGCCTTGCCGGCGGCGAGTATTTTCCCTTCACCTTCGGTCCGGAACTGCCCGGCGACCAGCGTCCGGACGATGCGCTGTCGGTCTGTTTCGACCGGCCGCCGCTCAGCGAAGCAATCGATATCGTCGGCGCGCCGGAGGTGCTGGTCTGGGTCTCGTCGGATCGGCCTCAGGCGAACATCGCCGTGCGGCTATGCGATGTGCATCCCGACGGCGCCTCGGAACTGATCTCCTATGGCGTGCTCAACCTGACGCACCGCAACTCGCATGAATTCCCCGAGCCGCTGGTACCGGGCGAGCCCGCCACCGCCAGGGTCGTGCTCGACCAATGCGCCTACCGCGTGCCGGCCGGCCACCGTTTGCGCATTGCCGTGTCGAACGCCTATTGGCCGATGATCTGGCCGTCGCCCGAACCGGTCCGTCTCAAGCTCAAGGCCGCGACGCTGACGCTGCCGCTGCGCCCTCTGGCGCAAGGCGACGAGATCACGTTCGCCGCTCCGGAAGGGGCCACGCCTTGGGCGACGGAGACGGTCCGGCCCGCCAATTCCGAACGCCATGTCGACCATGACGAGAAGACCGGCATGGTCACGCTGTCCATAACGGACGATTTCGGCGAGGTGCGCGATCTCCAGCACGGCCTCGCCAATGGCAGCATCGCCAGGGAGACATGGGCGATCCATCCCGACGATCCGCTGTCGGCGTCTGGAAAGACCCACTGGACACAGACCTTGTCGCGAAATGGATGGTCGGTGCGCACCGAAACATCGGCTGAGATGCGGTCCGACGCCAAAAGCTTCACGGTTAGCGCCAGAATCGAAGCCTTTGAAGGCGAAAAGCTGGTTTTTGAGCGCAACTTCGAGGAGAAAATCCCTCGCGCCCTACTGTGAGCGCTCACCCGATTGGTCCAATTGCGACGTGCGATTTACGCCACGGCATGTCGCATTCGGTCTTGCTTACTGCTTTCCCTTGCGGTCATTATTCTCCTCACAAGAAACGAGAAAACGACCATTCAGGTCGAACCAACAGAGTGAGGAACTCATCATGTCCAATGAACTGGAATATCTGAGCCGCCGCGTTGCATCCGGCAAACTCAGCCGTCGTGATTTTCTCGGCCGCGCCGCCGCTCTCGGCATCACCGCGACCTTCGCCAACTCGCTGCTTTCGAGCGCGGCGCGCGCCGCCGGCCCGGTCAAGGGCGGCACGCTGAAGGCCGGCCTGGTCGGCGGTGAATCCACCAACAGCCTCGATCCGGCGCTGATGATGACGCAGGTGCCCTTCGCCTTCGGCAAGTGCTGGGGCGAAATGATCGTCGAGCTGTCCCCCGAAGGAAAGCTCGAGAACCGCATCGCCGAGGAGATCGGCTCATCGGACGACGCCAAGGTCTGGACGCTGAAGATCCGCGACGGCGTCGAATTCCACAACGGCAAGACGGTAACCGCCGAGGACGTGGCCGCCACGCTCGAGCGCCATTCCGATGAGAAGTCGAAGTCCGGCGCGCTTGGCTACATGAAGGGCATCGAGAGCATCAAGGCCAGCGGCAAGGAAGTGGTGCTGACGCTGAAGGAGGCCAACGCCGACCTGCCCTATCTGCTCAGCGACTATCACCTGATTGTCCAGCCCAACGGCGGCAAGGACAAGCCCGATGCCGGCATCTCGGCCGGTCCATACGTGGTCAAGACCAACGAGCCCGGCGTGCGCCATGGCGCCGAACGCTTCGCCAATTACTGGCAGGGCGACAAGATGGGCCATGCCGACCAGGTCGAAGTCATCGTCATCAACGACGCGACGGCGCGCACGTCCGCCCTGCAGGGCGGCCAGGTCAACATGATCAACCGCGTCGAGCCGAAGATCGTCGACCTGATCAAGCGTCTACCCGGCGTCACCATCCGCAATCATGCCGGTCCCGGCCACTACGTGTTCATTATGCATTGCGACACGGCGCCGTTCGACAACAACGACCTGCGCACCGCGCTGAAGCTGGCGATCGACCGCGAGGAGATGCTCGACAAGATCCTGCGAGGCTACGGCTCGCTCGGCAACGACTTCCCGATAAACGCGTCCTATCCGCTGTTCACCGACATCGAGCAGCGCAAGTACGATCCCGACAAGGCCAAGTTCCACTACAAGAAGTCGGGTCACGACGGCACCGTGCTGCTCAGGACCTCGGACGTTGCCTTCCCGGGCGCAGTCGATGCGGCGCAGCTCTACCAGCAGAGCGCGGCCAAGGCCGGCATCAAGATCGAGCTCAAGCGTGAGCCCGGCGATGGCTACTGGAACGAGGTCTGGAACAAGCAGCCCTTCTGCGCCTCCTACTGGGGTGGCCGTTCGACCCAGGACCAGATGTACTCGACCGCCTATCTGTCATCAGCCGACTGGAACGACACGCGTTTCAAGCGTCCGGATTTCGACAAAATGGTGCTGGCGGCGCGCGCCGAGCTCGACGAGACCAAGCGCAAGCAGATGTACCACGACATGGCCGTCATGGTGCGCGACGAAGGCGGCCTGATCCTGCCGATGTTCAACCAGTTCATCGACGCGACAGGCGCCAAGCTCGCCGGCTGGGTCGACGATCCGCATCAGGAACTGATGAACGGCTACGCTCTGGCAAAGTGCTGGCTCGAAGCCTGAGCCCGGCCTTGCGGAGATGTCCTCACCCATCGTGAAACTGGTGGCCCAGCGCGTTGCGCTGGGCATCGTCCTGCTGTTGGCCATTTCGGTCCTGATCTTCGCCGGCACCCAGATCCTACCCGGCGACGTCGCGCAAGCCATCCTCGGACAGTCGGCGACGCCGGAGTCGCTCGCCAATCTGCGCGAGCAGCTCGGGCTGAACGAACCTGCCTATGTCAGATATTTCCATTGGCTGGGCGGCGTCGTCACCGGCGACCTCGGCACGGCGATGTCGAGCGGCCAGGATATCGCGACCTCGATCGAGGGGCGGCTGTGGAACACGCTGTTTCTCGCCTTCTGGGCGGCGGTCGTCGCCGTGCCGCTGGCGATCATCCTCGGCCTGATCGCGGTGCGTTATCGCAATGGCTGGGTCGACAAGCTGATCTCCGGACTGGCGCTCGCCTCGACCTCGTTTCCAGAGTTCTTCATCGGCTATGTGCTGGTCTATTTCTTCGCCGTGAAATGGCAGATCTTCCCCGGCATCTCCACCGTCTATGAGGGCATGCCGTTCGGCGAGCGTATGCAGGCGATCGCGCTGCCGGCCACCGCGCTGACGCTGGTGGTGCTCGCCCACATGATGCGCATGACGCGCGCCGCGATCCTCAACGTCATGCAGTCGGCTTATGTCGAGACGGCGGAGTTAAAGGGTCTGTCGGCCTTCAATGTCATTCGCAGACATGCCTTCCCCAATGCCATCGCCCCGATCATCAACGTCGTCATGCTCAACCTCGCCTACCTGATCGTCGGAGTCGTCGTGGTCGAAGTGATCTTCGTCTACCCCGGCATGGGGCAGTATCTCGTCGACCACGTCACCAAGCGCGACGTACCTGTCGTGCAGGCGGTCGGCCTGATCTTCGCCGCCGTCTACATCAGCCTGAACATCATTGCGGACATAGCGGCGATCGTCGCCAATCCGCGTCTCAGACATCCGAAGTAAGGGAGCGGGTATGCTCGATATCAAACGCATCCCCATCCCGGCATTGATCGGCATCGTGATGACGATGCTGTTCGTGCTGGCGGCGATCTTCGCACCCTTGATCGCACCGCACGGCAATGGCGAGATCGTCGGCGACGTCTGGGAACCGATGTCGGCGGCGCATTGGCTGGGCACCGACAATCTCGGCCGCGATCTGTTGTCGCGCATGATCTATGGCGCTCGCACTACGCTGTTCATCGCGGTGCTCGCCACCGCCCTGTCCTTCTCGCTCGGCGCCATCCTCGGTTTTTCGGCGGCGGTTTTCGGCGGCTGGTTCGACACGCTGCTGTCGCGCCTCGTCGACCTGCTGATGTCGATCCCGACGCTGATCATGGCTCTGGTCGTGCTCTCCGTGCTGCCGACCAATCTGGTGATCCTGATCCTGGTCATGGGCATTCTCGATTCGACCCGCGTCTACCGCCTGTCGCGAGCCGTCGCCGTCGACATCAACGTCATGGACTACGTCGAAGCGGCGAAGCTGCGCGGCGAAGGTGAGGCCTGGATCATCTTCCGCGAGATCCTGCCCAACGCGCTGTCGCCGTTGGTCTCCGAACTCGGCCTGCGCTTCATCTATGCGGTGCTCTTCCTGTCGACGCTGTCCTTCCTCGGCCTCGGCGTGCAGCCACCGGATGCCGACTGGGGTGGCATGGTCAAGGAAAACAAGGACGGCATCGTCTTCGGCATCGCGGCGGCGCTTATTCCCGCCGCGGCGATCGCAGCACTGGCGATCTCGGTCAACCTCGTCGCCGACTGGGTGCTGAACCGCACGACAAGCCTGAAGGGAGGGCGCGGGTGATGGCTGACAGCAAAGCGAAATCCGGCCTGCTGCTCGATATCCGCAATTTGCGCATCGAGGCCACCGTCTATCCGCCTGGCGAGGCGCCGAAGAACATCGTGCTTGTCCATGATGTCTCGCTGACGCTGGAAAAGGGCAAGGTGCTCGGCCTGATCGGCGAGTCCGGCGCCGGCAAGTCGACCATTGGCCTGTCGTCGATGGGCTATGGCCGCGGCGGCGTGCGCATCACCGGCGGCGAGGTCATCCTCAACGGCCGCGACATCCTCAAGGGCGGCAAGGAAGGGTTCCGCCAGCTGCGCGGCCGCGAGGTCTGCTATGTCGCGCAATCGGCTGCGGCCGCCTTCAACCCGGCGCACAGGTTGATGGACCAGGTGGTGGAAGCGACGCTGCTGCATGGCACGGCGACACGCGCCGAGGCCGAGAAGCGCGCCGTCGCGCTGTTCAAGAAGCTCAGCCTGCCGAACCCCGAAACCATCGGCGAACGCTTTCCGCACCAGGTGTCGGGCGGCCAGCTGCAACGCGTGATGACGGCGATGGCACTGTGTTCGGAGCCGGACCTGATCGTCTTCGACGAACCGACCACGGCGCTCGACGTGACGACGCAGATCGATGTGCTGGCGGCCATCAAGGACGCCATCCGCGACACCCATGTGGCGGCTTTGTACATCACCCACGACCTTGCCGTGGTTGCGCAAGTCTCGGACGAGATCATGGTGCTGCGCCACGGCAGGCTGGTCGAATGGGGCGGCACCCGCCAGATCATCAAGGAACCGCGCCAGGAATACACCAATGCGCTGGTCTCGGTGCACGAGATCGAGCACCATGAGCAGAAGCCCGGCACGACACCGTTCCTGTCGGTCAAGAACGTCACCGCCGCCTATGGCCGCAGCCACATCAAGGTATTGAAGAACGTCTCGGTCGATATCTATCCTGGCCAGACGCTGGCCGTCGTCGGCGAGTCCGGTTCGGGCAAGTCGACGCTGGCGCGCGCCATCACCGGGCTGTTGCCGCCTGAGGAAGGCACCGTCACCTTCGACGGCAGGCCGCTTGCCAACAAGCTTGCCGACCGGCCGAAGGAGGATCTGCGCCAGCTGCAGATGATATACCAGATGGCCGACGTGGCGATGAACCCGCGCCAGACCGTCGGCACCATCATCGGCCGGCCGCTGGAATTCTATTTCGGCATGCGCGGGCGCGAGCGCGACAAGCGCGTCGCCGAGCTGCTTGACAAGATCGAGATGGGCAAGGGTTTTTCCGACCGCTACCCGGCCGAGCTTTCCGGCGGCCAGAAGCAGCGCGTCTGCATCGCCCGCTCGCTCGCCGCCAAGCCGAAGCTGATCATCTGCGACGAGGTGACCTCGGCGCTCGACCCGCTGGTGGCCAACGGCATCCTGAAGCTGCTGCTCGAGCTGCAGAAGGAGGAGAGCGTCGCCTATTTGTTCATCACCCATGACCTCGCCACGGTGAAGTCGATCGCCGATTCGATCGCGGTGATGTATCGCGGCGAGGTGGTCCGCTATGGGCCGAAGAGCAAGGTGCTGACGCCGCCCTTCGACGCCTACACCGATCTTTTGCTGTCCTCCGTTCCCGAAATGGAAATCGGCTGGCTGGAAAAGGCGATCAAGGGCCGGCGCATGGCGAGCGCCGGCAACTAGGGGCAAACCACGACCCCGGAAAACACTGTCTTACAGCAACGCGCCGCGTGTCCCAGGGCCTCGCGGCGTTTTGATTTCAACTGACACGTCGCATGGAGCCACTCGTGGCGCTCGAGACCAAGCTTCTGCTCATCATCCTCGACGGCGTGCCCTATCGGAACTGGCGCCGCCTGATGGGCAATCTCGAAGGCTGGGTGCAGTCGGGCGAGGCGCGTGTCTGGAAGATGCGCTCGGTGCTGCCCTCGACCTCGGCCTGCTGCTATGCCTCGATCCACACCGGCGTGTCGCCGCAAGTGCACGGCATCCTCTCCAATGAGAACCGGTTCCGGGTCAAGCAGCCGGATATTTTCTCCGAGGTCAGCAAGGCCGGCGGCAAGACCGGAGCGGTCACCCATTCCTACTGGTCGGAGTTCTTCCGCGCCCATCCGTTCGACCTGGTCGAGGACATGGAATTCGACGAAACGGGCGGGCCGATCACGCATGGCCGCTTCCACACCATGACTGGCTACAACGCCAGGAACCAAATGACGCCGAGCGATGTCGACCTGTTCGCCACACTGACCATGCTGACCCGGCGCCACGGCATCGACTACGGCATCCTGCATACCTGCACGCTGGATTCGATGGGCCACCGCTTCGGCCATGACTGCCACGAGATGGACCATGCCTGCTATGCGATGGATGGGATGCTGGCCGCCTTCCTGCCCGGCTGGCGCGAAGCCGGCTATGAGGTGATCGTCACCGCCGATCATGGCCAGACGAACCGCGGCCATCACGGCGGCCATGACGACGAGATGCAGGATTTCGCGCTGTATTATTTCGGGCCGGGCAAGGGACCGGAAGCCGACACCTTGCTCGACCAGTTGCAACTGGCTCCGACGGTGCTGAAGCGTCTTGGCGTGCCGGTGCCGGCGACGATGAAGGCGAAGCCGTTTTTGGGGTGAGTGATTGGCCACCAGCGTTGGCGCCCCCCTCTCCCCGTATGGGGACGGGGAAAAGGGAGACACTCTGGCAACCCTCACCTTCTTCGGCTAGCCTCCCAAAATTCCTTGGCGGAGGATGAACCTTTTTGGACCGATCGGCGACAGAGCAGACAGGAGCCAGGCGGCTCGACCGGCCATGACGGCGGCGACGGAGACCGATCGCGCGCTTGTCGACCGGGTCGCGAAGGGCGACAGGGCCGCCGTGCGGCTCCTGTTCATGCGCCACCACGCGCGGGTTTACCGCTTCGTGGTGCGCCAGACGGGATCGGAAATGATGGCCGACGATATCGCGAACGAGGTCTTTCTCGAGCTCTGGCGCCAGGCGCCGGGCTTCGAAGGGCGCTCGGAAGTCTCGACATGGCTGCTCGGCATTGCCCGCTTCAAGGCGCTGTCCTTGCTGCGCAAGAAAAAGGAAGACTGGATCGACGACGACGACGCGGCGCAGATCCCCGACAGCGCCGACACGCCGGAAGTCGTCACCATGAAGGACGACAAGGCTGCGGCCCTGCGGCGGTTCATCGATGCGCTGCCGGAAGAGCACCGAACGGTGATCGACCTTGCCTATTACCACGGCCAGTCGGTGACCGAGATCGGCGAGGTGCTCGGCATTCCGGTCGCCACCGTCAAGACCCGGATGTTCTACGCCCGCAAGAAACTCGGCGAAGCCTTGAAGGCCGCCGGTTACGACAGGGGGTGGCCATGAGCGCCGCTGAAAAGATGTCGCGCCGCGACGAGATGGAAACGCTGCTGCCGTTCTACCTGAACGGCTCGCTGGAAGGTGCTGAACTGGAAGCCGTCGAGGAATGGCTGGCGACCGACCCGGCGGCACTTGCCGCGCTCGGCGAGGCGGAGGCCGAATTCTCGGGCACCGCTGCTGCCAACGAGGCGATCCGCCCGCCGGCCGACGCGCTCAGCCGGTTTGCCAAGGCGCTCGACGCCGAGGCCGGCCCGGCGCGCGCTCCGGCAGGTCAATCATGGCTGGCGCAGGCGTTCAACCGCTTCATGGCGGTGCCGGTCGGCGTCGCCTGGGCGGCGGCCGCGGTGCTGCTGGCGCTCGTCATGGTGCAGTCCTTCGTACAGCCCGGCGGCAAGGGCAGCGATTTCGAAATTGCCGGCGCGCAGGACGATCTGGCAAAGATGCCGTTCGCGCTGGTCAAGTTCAAGCCGGAGGCGAAGATGTCGGACATCGCCGTCTTCCTCGGCGAGAACGGCCTGAAGATCGCTGGCGGGCCGACCGCAGATGGTGTCTTCCGCATCGCCATCGCGGCCGAGACCGCTGCCGACTACGAGAAGCTGGTCAGCCTTATTGCCGCCCAGCCTTTCGCGGATGCTGTGATCGAGGGAAGGAAACCGGGCAGTGGCGGCTAGAGCATGATCCCGAAAAGTGGAATCCGGTTTTCGGAAAAGATCATGCTCAAACAAAAAAATAGAGCGGTCATCGGATTTGCTGGATTTCTGCTGGCGACGACGACAATCGCCGCCACGCCCGTTTTTGCGCAGAGCACGAACCAGCCGCAGCCGAAACCCGACTGTCTCGACCGGACGAACGCTGCCGGCGCCGACTGCGCCAACGACGATGGTGGCGGAACGCTCGGCGCGACGGGCGCCGTCTTTCTGCCGGCGCTGATCGTCGATCTGTTCCCCAATCCCGCCGGCGGCGGGACGCCGCTGCCGACGCCCGACCCGCGTCGCGACCCGGCCAGCGCTTTGCCATCGCCGGCCGCGCCCGCCGATGCACCGGTGGTACCGGCCGCCGCACCTGGCGGTCCGGTCATTTCGCCGACCGATCTCGTCGCCACCGAGCCGCAGCGCGCCATCGTCGGTGAACACGTGCCCGACGAGGTGCTGGTCACGGTCGACGGCGATGCCGGCGTCGTGCAGCAGATCGCCGCGTCCTTCGGCCTCGAAGTGCGCTCGCAGCGCCAGTCGCGGCTGCTGGGCACCACACTGGCGCGCTTCGGCATTCTCGACGGCCGCCCGGTCGGCGTCGTGCTGGCGCAGTTGGCCGCCGACGGTCGCACAAGGCGGCGCGAGCCCAACCATGTCTATTCGCTGCAGCAGGCGGCTGGCATCGTCAACTATGCCTTCGATAGCATCGAGCTCGACGAGAAACAGGCCAGTGGCGAGAATGTGCGCATCGCCGTCATCGACACCGGTATCGACGACACCAATCCGGCGCTCTCCGGCGTCATCGCCGGCCAGTTCGACGCCATGCCCGACGTGCCGATCGAAAAGCGCGACCACGGCACGTCGATCGATGGCCTGATCGCCGGCGTCGGCGCGCTGAAGGGCATGGCGCCGGGCGCGAAGATCTACCACGCCCGCGCCTTCGAGGGCGGCAAGTCGACCATGGACGTCATCCTTTCTGCACTCGACTGGGCGGCCGAGCAGGATGTGCGCATCATCAATATGAGTTTCGTCGGCCCCAAGAACGACCTGCTCGGCATCGCCTGCCGCAATGCCCGCGCGCTCGGCATCGTCTTGGTCGCCGCCGCCGGCAACAACGGGCCGAAGGCGCCCTATGGCTACCCGGCAGCCTATGACGGTGTCATCGCCGTCACCGCCACCGATGCCAAGGACGGGCTGATGCCGCAGGCCAATCGCGGCGCCTACGTCTTCATCTCCGCCCCTGGCGTCGAGATGGTGGCGCCGAGCGGCGCCGGCTCCGAAGTGGTCACCGGAACGTCGTTTGCAGCAGCCATCGTGAGCGGGGCCGTCGCCAATCTGATCCACATCGCGCCCGATCGCTCGGCCGACGAGATCGAGAAGGCGCTGGCGGCAACGGCCAGGGATCTCGGCCCGACGGGGCGCGACAATGATTTCGGCTATGGGTTGTTGGACACCAAGGCGGCCGAAGCGGCGAAGGAGTGAGATTCAGGCGACACGCATTTGGGCCAAAACTCAATCAACTGACTGCCGCCAATGGCCGAGATGGATGGGTTCAGAAGCCGGACACTCACGCGAGGAACAGCATTCCGCCAGGAGGGGTCACAGGAGTGGGCTGGAAGCGTGCCGGCTTTCGCAGTGCGACGCGCTCAGACGGCGATTTGAAGCGCTCCGTAACGCTTTACTTCAGCTTCGATCTCTCTGACCAACGTCTCCAGCGCGGAGTTTCGAGAGTTGCGTGCTCGCCTGACTACATAAGCTAAGTCGGGAGGCTTGGGGAAATGGTTGTCGACAATCTCCATATCGGGCAGCAGATACCGATGACTCAAGAGTGCGACGCCGAGCCCCGCGGTCACGCCTGCGATGATCCCGGCTGCGCTGGAGCATTCGAACACGGTCTCCAACACCGTATCCTCGTCCTGCCCGACGTCGATGCCCCAGCGCCGGTAAAAGCAATTTTCATCGAAGGACAGAAATGGGACCGGCTTCCCGTTCGACAGAACCAAGTCGCGAGATTTCACCCAATGCAGGGTCTCGCGGAACAGGAGGAGGTCGGCGGGGCGGACTTCGTGCTGGAATACCTGAATGATGGCGGCATCAAGGGCTCCTTGGCTTAGCAGCTCCTGCAAGACGAGGCTCATGCGCACTTGCGTGCGGACGCTCACCTCTGGGTAGAGCCGGCGAAACCGGCCAAGAATGCGCGAAAGGTCTGTGCAGGTCGTATCCTCGGTCATTCCCAGCGCGATCTTGCCTTGCAAAGTGCTTTTCGACAGGCTCAGAACCGCCTCGTCATGGATGCCCAGGATGCGCCGCGCATAACCAAGCAGATCCTGTCCAGCCGTGGTGAACATCTGCGCGTTTGCTTTTCGGGTGAGGATTTCGCAGTCGAGACTCGTTTCGAGTCTCCTAATCTTGTGGCTGACGGCCGACTGCGACAAGCCGAGAATCTCGGCCGCACGCGTGACGCCGCCGTGCTTCTCGATCGCGACCAGTGCGCGTAAGGCGTCGACATCCAGGCGGCGGTTCATCACTCCGGCCATGACAATCCTCGCTCGATACAAAGGCAACGCGCCGATTTCTGATCCGCAGGCGCGTTTCAGGTAACATCATATGCTAGTTTTAGTGGCTATTTCATGAACGTATCGAAATTTGTCATGTGCAAGTGCGCGCTGGCGTCGTCAATAGTCGGGCCAACATCGGCCGTGCTCCGCTTCGGGGACCACGGGCAGGCCTGAACAAAGAGATCCCATGACGCTCCTGCAAACCAAAACCCATCGCCTCGCTTGGCCAATCATGGCGACGGCCCTGGTCGTAAGCTGGAGTTCCGGGTTCGTCGGCATCCGCTACGCCAGCGAGAATGCCGATGTCATGCTGGTGCTGTTCTGGCGGACCTTGATGTCCGGATTGATCCTCTTGCCATTTGCTCTCCTGATCGGAGCGCGCATAAGCGGGCGTGCCTTGATCCAGCAGATGGCGTTTGGCGTGGCGATGATGTTTCTCTATCTAGGCGGATTCGCGCTGGCCATCGGTCAGCGCGTGCCGACTGGCCTTGTCGCGCTGATTTCCGATCTTGTCCCTCTTGCCATCGCAGCCTTGTCGCAGCCGGTATTGGGACACCGATTGACCAGGAGACAATGGATCGGAACGTCACTCGGAGTGACGGGCGTGCTCATCGTCTCGCTGGACAGCCTCACCCTCGGGACGGCCCCGGCCTGGGCATATTTGTTGACAGTCGCTTCCATGATGGTTTTGGCGCTGGCAACGGTAGTGCAGAAGCGGATGGGGACGATCAATATGCCGATCCATCAGAGCCTGTGCATCCAATGCCTGACGGCGGCGATCCTCTTTGCCGCCTGCGCCGAATGGAATGGCGGGCTGATGCCGCCCCTAGACGCCCGTTTCGGGTTCGGCACCGCCTGGCTGGTGCTGTTTTCCACCTTCTTTTGCTACGGCACATATTATGCAAGCCTGCGCATCTACACGGCCTCACAGGTCAGCAGTGTGATCTATCTCAGCCCGCCGGTGACGATGCTCTGGGGCTGGTCGATGTTCGGCGAGCCGCTTTCGACGGCGATGTTCCTTGGCCTTGCGGTGACACTGTTCGGTGTCTGGTTCACGTCGTCGCGCAGCGCAGCGTCGACGGACTTTGAGCTCAGTCAGCAGCATATCGGATAGTCAGTCGAGGCCCCAGACCTAACGCTGGTTGGCTTAGCACCGGCTCATCCATCACCGAGAACGAAATCGACCGCGATCTATTCCCAGCATCGATTCAGTCATGGACATCAAGGAGGAGAACCCATGAAGCTCACAGATTTCAAAGCCCTGACCTTCGACTGCTACGGTACCCTTATCGATTGGGAATCCGGCATGATCGACGGCCTGAAACCGCTGACAGAAAAGGCTGCCCGCAGCTTAAGCCGAAACGAGATTCTGGAGGCGCACGCTCGGCACGAATCCAGTCAGCAGAAATGGACTCCGGAGAAACGCTACTGCGACCTTCTGCCGATCGTTTACAAGCGACTTGCGGAGGAATGGGGTGTCATCGTCACGCGAGAGGAATGCGTGGCGTATGGCGAAAGCGTGAAGGATTGGCCAGCTTTTGCCGACTCCGCGGAAGCCTTGCAGTACCTCAAAAAGCACTACAAGCTGATCATCCTCTCCAACGTCGACAACAAAAGCTTCTCGTTTAGCAACAGGAAGCTCGGCGTGGATTTCGACGCGATCTATACGGCGGAAGATATCGGTTCCTACAAGCCTTCCGACCGGAACTTCGACTATATGCTCGAAAAGCTCGGGACAATCGGAGTCGAGAAGGGGCAGATCCTGCATACGGCGGAAAGCATGTTCCACGATCACACTCTCGCCAAGCGCTTCGGTCTGACATCGTGCTGGATCTATCGTCGGCATGCGGATCAGGGCTTCGGCGCCACGATGGACCCCGGCGACGTACCGACGGTGGATTTCCGCTTCGACAGCATGGCCGACCTCGTGAAGGCGCATGCTGAAGAATTGCGGATGGCTGATACCCGAGCCGCCAGGCCGCCTGTTGGGTGACAGCACGCGCCGGTCGAACCGATCTGGAAAGAGACGGCCGCGGACCAGCGTTGGCCAAGGTCCGCTTCTGGGTCAAGCACGGACAGTGTCAGCGAGGTTTTATGTCTGCGTCACACGCGGGCGTATTGAGCAGAACGATCGACCCGACTCGGGATGTCGTCGATAGTTCCACCACGCCTATCGAGCCAGACTGGCAAGCCCGACCGCTGCTGGGTTCTCGATCTGTGCGCCCGGCGGCACAGGCTACACGATCCTAAACCGGCGCGCCGGCGACCGATCCCCTGACCACCAGATCGACCGGCCAGACTTCGCCGCGCGCACCCTCTTCCAGCCCTGATATTCGCGCCGCCAGCCGCTCGGCGACGCGCGCGCCGGCGAGGCGGATCGACGATCGTGTCGTCGACAGCGGCACGGAAAAGTTCTCAGGCCTTAGCCAAGGAAAAACGTCGTCATGGGCGATCAGTGACAGGTCGCCTGGGATGGTCAGGCCGAGGTCGCGCACCGCGCGCACCACGCCCAGCGCCATGATCAGGCTGGAGCAGGCGATCGCCGTCGGCGGCTCGCTCTGCTCGAGCAGGCGCCGGGCGGCGCGATAACCGTTCTCCTCGGTCATAGTGACGGAGCAGATATGGCGCTCGCCGAGCGTCAGGCCGCTGGCGGTGAGTGCCCGGCGCATGCCACGCTCGCGATGGATGGCGAAGGTCTCGCGGTCGTCGCCATTGATCAGTGCCAGCCGCCGGTGGCCGAGCTGGATCAGCAGCCGCGCCGCTTCGTGGAAGGCGCCTTCATTGTCGATGTCGGTGAAGGGGTAGTCGAAGCCGAAGCCTTCGCTGCGGCCGTGGACGATGAAAGGGATGCCGAGCGTATTGAGCAACGCCACTCGCCGGTCAACTGGCCGCGGCGAGGAAATGTAGACGGCGTCGACCTGCCGGTTGGCGACGATGCGGCGGTAGGTGGTCTCCTGGTCGTCGGCGTCAGCCGGGGACAGCACCAGGTCGAGTTCGTGCGAACGGGCATAGTCGCCGAGGCCCGAGAGGAACTCGACGAAATGCGGGTCGATCTCGACGGCAGCACCCGTTGGCAGCACATAGCCGATCATCCCGGTCTTGCCGGTCGCCAGCCGGCGCGCGCTCGGATTGGGGCGGTAGCCGTGGCGCTTGGCTGCGTCCATCACGCGGCGCCGCGTTTCCTCGTTGACTTCCGGATAGCCGTTCAGCGCGCGGCTTACCGTCGTCTGCGAAAGCGCCAACATATGCGAGAGCTGCTTCAGGTTCACCGGAGGCCTCCAAGCCTCAAAGCGCTTTTAATTTTGAATCCGAGCCGGCGCCAAGGCTGGCGCTGCCGAACAGAGCGAGCATACGCACTGGTCTGGCCAGTTTGAAGCAGAATTGCTGTTGCGCCGCCATAAAACTGTGCTGCAGTGCAGTTTAGTCGTCGCTTATTTGCCAAAACTAAATCGATTAGCCAGCCACCCTCTTGACTCGCGAGCGATTCAGTGGCGAGATCGAAAAGACCAAAGCGCTTTGGAAGACTCTTCGAAAGGTTGCGGTTCCTTTCTGACTGAGTCACAGTCCTGCGGCGTCGGCGGGCGGAATGGAGGTTCCGTCCGGGTGTTCATGACCACTGGGAGGAATAGCGATGAAGAAAATGCTTCTGCTGGGCGCCGCGTTTGCGACGCTCGCCCTGAGCCTGCCGGCGCAAGCCGAACTGAAGTTCAAGCCGGGCGAGGACCCGCGCTTCAACTGGGCGAACTACGAAGAGCTGAAGAAGGTCGACCTCAAGGGTGAGACGCTGACCATCTTCGGGCCGTGGCGCGGCGAGGACGAGGGCCTTATCCGCACCGTTCTCGAATATTTCCAGGACGCCACCGGCGTCGAGATCAAATACTCCTCGTCCGAGAACTACGAACAGCAGATCGTCATCGACACCCAGGCCGGCAGCCCGCCCAACATCGCCGTGCTGCCGCAGCCCGGCCTGATCCAGGACCTGGCCTCCAAGGGCCTTTTGACGCCGCTCGGCGACGACACCGCCAAATGGGTCAAGGACAATTACGGTGCCGGCCAATCCTGGGTCGACCTCGGCACGTTCAAGGACAAGGACGGCAAGCCCGGCTTCTTCGCCTTCCCTTACAAGGCCGACGTGAAATCGCTGGTCTGGTACTCGCCGGACAATTTCGAGGAAGCCGGATACAAGGTGCCGAAGACGCAGGAAGAACTGGCCGAGCTTGAAAAGAAGATCATCGCCGACGGCGGCACGCCCTGGTGCATCGGGCTCGGCTCCGGCGGTGCCACCGGCTGGCCGGCGACCGACTGGGTCGAAGACATCATGCTGCGCACCCAGCCGCCTGAAACCTACGACAAGTGGGTGAAGAGCGAGATCCCGTTCAACGACCCGGCGGTCGTCAACGCCATCGACATTTTCGGCAAGATCGCCACCGACGACAAGATGGTCGACGGCGGCGCCAAGGCGGTTGCCGCGACCGACTTCCGCGACAGCCCGAAAGGCCTCTTCGCGGTGCCGCCGAAATGCTATCTGCACCACCAGGCATCGTTCATCCCGACCTTCTTCCCTGAGGGCACCAAGGTGGGGCAGGACGCCGACTTCTTCTACTTCCCGCCTTACGCTTCCAAGCCTGAGCTTGGCACGCCGGTTCTCGGTGCCGGCACGCTGGCCATGATCACCAAGGACTCCAAGGCGGCGCGCGCGTTCATCGAATTCCTGAAGATGCCGCTGGCGCATGAGATCTGGATGGCCCAGGGCGGCTTTGTGACGCCGTTCAAGTCGGTCAACAAGGAAGCCTATGCCAGCGACGCGCTGAGGAAGCAGGGCGAGATCCTGGCCAACGCCTCGACCTTCCGCTTCGACGGCTCCGACCTGATGCCGGGCAAGATCGGCGCCGGTTCCTTCTGGACTGGCATGATCGACCTGGTCGGCGGCAAGTCGGCCCAGGATGTCGCCACCGACATCCAGAAGAGCTGGGACGCGATCAAGTAAGTCGTCGATCGCGGGCTTACCCGTCCTGACTGGATCCGGGCCTCGAAGCCCGGGTCCGACCTTCGGCCAACTGTAGCGTTTTCGTGAAGCATAGAGTTCCGGCATGAAGCGTGGCCTGCCGCGGCGAGAACCTGCCCGGCACCCGCTCGCGCTTCACAACTGAATCGGCTCATGATCCCGTCGCCAAGCTCTTTCTCGAGTGGCGGATCATGCGCAGGGGAGAGGGACCCATGGCGGCTCAGATTTTTTCGGCCATATTCGTCATCATCATCGGCGTCGGCGGCTGCGTCGCCTATTTCTGGGGCGCCAACAAGCTTGTGGACATTATTTTCCCGTCGCGCGGGGTCCAGGGTGCAGCAGCCATCGACAATCTGCGCCGGCAAGGAATGATCCGTCCCTGGCTGTTCGTAGGCCCGGCCATGATCATCCTCACCATCTATCTCATCTACCCGGTGGTCGAGACGCTGAGGCTGTCTTTCCTCGATCGCGGCGGCGGCAGTTTCGTCGGCTTCGCCAACTACGAATGGGCATTCGGCGACCGCGAATTCCGCAACTCGATCCTCAACAACATCGTCTGGCTGGCGGTGGTGCCGGCCGCCTGTACCTTCCTCGGGCTGATCATCGCCGTGCTCACCGACAAGATCTGGTGGGGCACGATCGCCAAGAGCCTGATCTTCCTGCCGCTGGCGATCTCCTTCGTCGGCGCCAGCGTCATCTGGAAGTTCATCTACGAATATCGCGGCGAGGGCCAGGTGCAGATCGGCCTGCTCAACGCCATCATCCAGTATTTCGGCGGCCAGCCGCAGGTCTGGATATCGCTGCCGTTCTGGAACAATTTCTTCCTGATGATCATCCTGATCTGGATCCAGACCGGCTTTGCCATGGTCATCCTGTCATCGGCGCTGCGCGGTATTCCGGAAGAGACGCTGGAGGCCGCTGTCATCGACGGCGCCAACCCGTTCCAGATCTTCTGGAAGATCATGGTGCCGCAGATCTGGGGCACGATCGCGGTGGTGTGGACCACCATTACCATCCTGGTGCTGAAGGTGTTCGACATCGTGCTGACCATGACCAATGGACAGTGGAACAGCCAGGTGCTGGCCAATCTGATGTTCGACTGGATGTTCCGCGGCGGCGGTGATTTCGGCCGCGGCGCCACCATCGCCATCATCATCATGATCGCCGTCATTCCGATCATGGTCTGGAACATCCGCCAGGCCAACAAAGAGACGGGAGGGCACTGAGATGGCCGTCGCAACCGGAAAGTCGTTTGCCAGCCGCTTCGGCGTCCACATCGCGGTGCTGATCTTCGTGGCGATCTGGACCGTGCCGACGCTCGGCATCCTCGTCTCGTCGCTGCGCGACAAGGACCAGATCATCGCTTCCGGCTGGTGGAACTCGTTCGCCAGCTCCAGCCAGACCGAAGCCGGCCGATTGCCGCCGGCCTCGGCGCAAGTCGAGAAGGACGGCAAGTTCGTGCTTGCCGGCAATATCTTCGGTGAGGGTGCTGCCCGCAACATCAGCGCCTTCGGCGTCAAGTCGGCCGCACCGACGCAATATCCGGCCGGCACGACCGCCGATCTCGGCGACGGCGTGACCTTGCAGCTCAACGCCGACGGCACCTTCGTCATGGGCTCGCCAAAAGCCTTCGAGGGCGATCGCGGCCAGCGCGTCTATTATGCGTCGTCGGCACCGCCGAAATTCACCACCGACAACTACCGGACGGTGCTGTTTTCGGAAGGCATCGGCCGCTCCTTCATGAACTCGCTCACCGTCACCATTCCGGCGACTGTCATCCCGATCCTGATCGCGGCCTTCGCCGCCTACGCGCTGGCCTGGATGCGCTTTCCCGGCCGGGCGTTGCTGATAGCCGTCATCATCGGCCTGCTGGTCGTGCCGCTGCAGATGTCGCTGATCCCGCTGCTGAAGCTCTACAACGGCGTCGGTACCTTCTTCGGCGTGCCGTCGAAGACCTATCTGGGCATCTGGCTTGCGCATACCGGCTTCGGCCTGCCCTTCGCCATCTATCTGCTCAGGAGCTACATTGCCGGCCTGCCGCGCGAGATCATGGAATCGGCGCGCATCGACGGCGCCAGCGATTTCGAGATTTTCGTCAAGATCGTGCTGCCGCTGTCGTTCCCGGTGCTCGCCTCGTTTGCCATCTTCCAATTCCTGTGGGTATGGAACGATCTCCTGGTCGCGATGGTTTTCCTTGGTACCGAGGGGGATCAGATCGTGCTGACCGCCAAGCTCAACGCGTTGCTCGGCTCGCGCGGCGGCGACTGGGAGATCCTCACGACATCGGCGTTCGTGACCATTATCGTGCCGCTGATCGTGTTCTTCTCGCTGCAGCGCTATTTCGTACGCGGGCTGCTTGCCGGCTCGGTGAAAGGAGGTTGAGAGTAATGCAATCGGCTTTGAAGGTGACATCCAGACCGGACCCCGCCGTCGATCGTGACTGGTGGCGGGGCGCGGTGATCTACCAGATCTATCCGCGTTCCTATCAGGACTCCAACAGCGACGGCATCGGCGACCTTAAAGGCATTGTCCAACGGCTGCCCTACATCGCATCGCTCGGCGTTGACGCCATCTGGATCTCGCCCTTCTTCAAGTCGCCGATGAAGGATTTCGGCTACGACGTGTCGGACTATTGCGACGTCGACCCGATGTTCGGCACGCTGGCCGATTTCGACGCGCTGACGGCGGAAGCGCACCGGCTGGGCCTCAAGGTGATGATCGACGAGGTGCTGTCGCACACCGCCGACATCCATCCGTGGTTCAAGGAAAGCCGCTCGAGCCGCACCAATGCAAAGGCCGACTGGTATGTCTGGGCCGATGCAAAACCCGACGGCACGCCGCCCAACAATTGGCTGTCGATCTTCGGAGGTTCGGCCTGGCAGTGGGACACCAGCCGCCAGCAATACTACCTGCACAATTTCCTGGCCGAGCAGCCCGATCTCAACTTCCACAACTCGGAAGTCCAGGACGCACTGCTCGACGTCACCCGCTTCTGGCTGGAGCGCGGCGTCGACGGTTTCCGCCTCGACACCATCAATTTCTACTTCCACAGCCAAGGGCTGGAGAACAACCCGCCGCTGCCGCCGGAAGAGCGCAACGACCAGACGGCGCCGGCGGTCAACCCCTACAATTACCAGGACCATCTCTACGACAAGAGCCGCCCCGAAAACCTCGGTTTTCTGGAACGCTTCCGCGCGTTGCTCGACGAGTATCCGGCACAGGCCGCGGTCGGCGAAGTCGGCGATTCGCAGCGCGGGCTGGAAGTGGTGGCGGCCTACACCGCCGGCGGCAAACGCGTGCATATGTGCTATTCGTTCGACTTCCTGGCGCCTGAAAAGATCAGCGCCGCCAAGGTACGCTCGGTTCTGGAAGCCTTCGGCAAGGTCGCCAGCGATGGCTGGTCATGCTGGGCCTTCTCCAATCACGACGTGATGCGGCCGGCCTCGCGCTGGGCCGCCGGCGAAGTCGATCCGACCGCCTATCTCAAGGTCATCTCGGCACTGCTGATGTCGCTGCGCGGTTCGGTCTGCATCTATCAGGGCGAGGAGCTCGGGCTGGGCGAGGCGGAGCTCCAGTTCGAGGACCTGCAGGATCCCTACGGCATCCGCTTCTGGCCGGAGTTCAAGGGCCGCGATGGCTGCCGCACGCCGATGGTATGGGATGCCGCCGCCAGGAACGGCGGCTTCTCGACCGCCAAGCCCTGGCTGCCGGTGCCAGGCAAGCATCTCTCGCAAGCGGTCAACGTGCAGCAGGGCGACGTCAACTCGCTGCTCGAGCACTACCGGCGCTTTCTCGCCTTTCGCCGCCAGCATCCGGCGCTAGCCAAGGGCGACATCACCTTCATCGAAAGCGAGGGCGACACCGTCGCCTTCACCCGCCGCGAGGGCAACGAGCAGGTCGTCTGCGTCTTCAACCTGGGCAGCAAGCCGGCCGAGGTCGCCCTCGGCGGCCAGGCGCTGCAGCCCTTGGCCGGGCACGGCTTTTCAGGACAGTCTGGCACAGGCTCGGTCCGCCTCGGCGGCTACGGCGCCTGGTTCGGGCGCATCGATTAATTCGCAGAGAACCACAGGGAGGAAATCATGGCCGATGTCACGCTGAGACAGGTGAAGAAATCATACGGCAATCTGCACATTCTCCACGGCATCGACCTCGACATAAAGTCGGGCGAGTTCATCGTCTTTGTCGGCCCTTCGGGTTGCGGCAAGTCGACCTTGCTGAGGTCCATCGCCGGGCTCGAGGAGATCACCTCCGGTGAGCTCAAGATTGCCGGTGAAGTGGTGAACGACGTGCCGCCGTCGAAGCGCGGCATCGCCATGGTGTTCCAGTCCTATGCGCTCTACCCGCACATGACGGTCTACGACAACATGGCCTTCTCGATGAAGATCGGCAAGGAAAGCAAGGCCGAGATCGACAAGCGCGTGCGGCAGGCGGCCGAGATCCTGCAGCTGACCAAATATCTCGACCGCCTGCCCAAGGCGATGTCGGGCGGCCAGCGCCAGCGCGTCGCCATCGGCCGCGCCATCGTGCGCAATCCGAAAGTGTTCCTGTTCGACGAACCGCTGTCGAACCTCGACGCGGCACTCCGTGTCGCCACCCGCATCGAGATCGCCAAGCTGAAGGAATCGATGCCGAATACGACGATGATCTACGTCACCCACGACCAGGTCGAGGCGATGACGCTGGCCGACCGCATCGTCGTGCTCAAGGAAGGTCATATCGAGCAGGTCGGCACGCCGATGGAGCTCTACAAGCGGCCAGGCAATCTGTTTGTCGCCCAGTTCATCGGCTCACCGGCCATGAACATCCTGCCGGCGACGGTCGACAAGACCGGAAACCCGACCGTCGTCAGCCATGTCGGCGGCCGCAAGGCAACGGTGCCGATCGCCACGCCGGCGTCTGCAAAAGGCGCTGCGGTGAGCTTCGGCGTGCGGCCGGAGGATCTGGTGATTGCTACCGGCACGGACTATCTGTTCGAGGGAACGGTGGACTATGTCGAGCAGCTCGGCGAGGTTCAGCTCGTCTATGTCGATATCGGCCGCGCCGACCTGCCGCTGGTGACGAAGATGCCGGGCAATGTCGAGGTCAAGCGCGGGGCGACACTGCGGCTGAGCGCGGACGCCGGCGACCTGCATATCTTCGACGCGGACGGCCACTCCTTCTCGCTCCACGCGCCGGAAGTGAAGGCGGCCTAGAGCAATTCCAGGAAAAGTGTGAAACGGTTTTCCGTCCGGAATTGCGTAAAAACAAAGAGATAGAGCGGTTCCGCGTTTCCGTGAAATGATGAACCGCTCTAACGTCAGGCCATTCGGCATCGCATAGAAACAAGAGCGGCGGGCCAGGCCCGCCGCTCTTGTTTTGCTAGCAACTTCGGCGGTTAGTGATTGCCGAAGAGGTTGCGGTCGCTGCCCTGGGGAGCTGACTTTTGCACGTCGCCCGACGAATTCAGCAGCTTGTAGACCGGCGACTCGGTGTTGCGCACCGACGAGGTCTGCGTGGTGTCGATGTTGGCGGTCGTCTGCTTGTTGACGGCACTCGAACCAACATTGTCGTTGCGGGCATAGGCGCTGCCGGCGGCGATCAGAAGCGCGGCGGCGGTAAGAGCGATCTTCTTCATTTTAGGACTCCTGGATTTCGTATCCACAAGCACGGCGGGCAAGCCCCGCCTTGCGGATGGGATCGGCTGTTAGTTGTTGCCGAACAGGTTGCGGTCGCTGCCCTGGTTGGCAGGCTTCTCGGCAGCCGGCTCCGACTTCTTGATCGAAGCGGTGTACGAGCTGTCGACTGCAGCAGCCGGCTGGTTGGAGCCTTTGGAGCCATAGTTGTCGCTGCCGGCGAAAGCGCTGCCGGAAATGGCCAGAACGGCGGCGGTGGCAAGGATGAACTTTTTCATGTCAAATATTCCTGAATTTTGATGTCCCGGGCGGCAGGCCCTGCCTGCCGCTTCTTAGCCGGAGACAGGCTTAGTTGTTGCCGAAGAGGTTACGGTCGCTGCCCTGAACGACGGGCTGGTTGTCGGCATGAGCCGGCTTCTTGATCGAAGCGGTGTGCGAGCTGTCGACCGTGGCGGCAGGCTGGTTCGCACTGTTGGAACCATAATTGTCGCTACCAGCGAAGGCGCTGCCGGAAATGGCCAGAAGGGCGGCGGCAGTGAGAACAATCTTTTTCATTTTTTAATACTCCAGTATTTTAGCTTTTCCGTCCGTCTAGCGGCGTGTCTTGGGAAGGAAATCGCGTCGTTCGGACAGCCCCGATGTGGGAAAGCCAGGTGGCGGTTTCCAATCACGAAGTTGTTCCGATTGGACCATGACTCTGCATCTTGAAATTGTACCAGAGCCTGCTACCACCGAGACTTTTATCAACTTTATCAATTGGTTATAAAAATCCACTTATGCATCACCAACTGTGTCGGAGTGCCAGCGTTCACACTGTCCTGCACGCACCGTCAACAGAAACGAACCGTTCGGTTCGATTTTAGAATCCTCTAATAGTCACTTTTCGATACTGTTAACCAACCTTGACGCCGGCTAAGCCCGATAGGCGGGCGATTCGTGACGGCGCCAGTGCGGCAAAAGCGAAGGTCGGCCTCCAGAAGATCGGCCTGCAGGAGATGGCTGCGGTATTCACCTTCCGTGTCGCGCCCGCATGGATGCGATGTCGCTTTCATGCCGACACCGAACCGGCCGTCGTGATTAGATCATGGCATCTCAGGTGCCGCTTGGTGACGACGAAGCGGAGAATTGGGAAGCCGGTCAAAACCCGGCGCTGCCCCCGCAACGGTGGTGGAGTTCAAGTCGCAACGGGAGACCACTGGGCCAGAAGCCTGGGAAGGTGTCGCGACCGTCCGCAAGGACACTCCAGAGCCCGGAAACCAGCCCGAGATTTCTAGACTCGACTGATCGCGGTGGGCGGTCAAGAGGTGGATGGTGCATGTCTGGCCTGGCGCCGGGTTGCCGCTAATCTTTCCTCCATCACCACCAGTTCAGTCCTTGAACACGAGGACAGGACATGGATGCGCGCAACGACATGCTGAGGCTGCTGCACAGCCGCAAGCAGGGCTACTCGCTGGAACAGCCCTTTTACACCGACGCCGATTTCTTCAAGCTCGACATGGAACTGATCTGGTATCGCGACTGGCTGTTCATAGGCCATGACTGCGAACTGCCGAAGCCCGGCAGCTTCATCACCGCCCAGATCGGCGACTATCCGGTCGTGCTGGTGCGCGACCAGCAAGGCAAGATCAACGCCTTTCACAATTCCTGCCGCCATCGCGGCAGTCGCGTCTGCAACACCGAGAAGGGCACGGCGGCAAAGCTGGTCTGTCCCTATCACCAGTGGACCTACGAACTCGACGGAAGGCTGTTGTTCGCCCGCCAGATGGCCGATGGTTTCGACAAGAGCCAGTTCAGCCTGAAGCCGGTCGCTTGCGAAAGCGTCGGCGGCTACATCTTCATCTGCCTGGCCAAGGAGCCGGCGGACTTCGCGCCGATGCGCGCCCTGGTCGAGCCCTATCTCTTGCCGCACCGACTGCGCGAGGCCAAGGTCGCCTTCGAATCGACCATCGTCGAAAAGGGCAACTGGAAGCTCGTCTGGGAAAACAACCGCGAGTGCTATCACTGCGCCGGTAACCATCCCGAACTTTGCAAAACCTTCCCCGAGGCACCGACCGTAACCGGCGTTAACGGCGCTGAGAGTGACCCCGAGATGCTTGCCCACTGGGCGAAATGCGAGGCGGCGGGCCTGCCGAGCAGGTTCCGCATCGACCCGGCCGGGCAGTACCGCGCCACGCGCGCGCCGCTGCTGCGCGATGCGGTCAGCTACACGATGACGGGCAAGCGGGCGGTGAAGAAGAACCTGTCCGACAGCGTTTCAACCGACCGCATCGGCTCCTTGCTCCTCTACCACTATCCGACGACATGGAATCACATCCTCGGCGACCATGCCGTCACCTTCCGCGTGCTGCCGATCAGCGCCACGGAAACCGCGGTGACGACGAAGTGGCTGGTGCACAAGGATGCGGTCGAGGGCGTCGACTACAGTCTCGAAGAGCTCACCCATGTCTGGACCGAAACCAACGACCAGGACCGCCGCATCGTCGAGGAGAACGCCTTCGGCATCCTGTCGCCCGCCTACGAGCCCGGCCCCTATTCGGAGCTGCATGAGGGCGGCGTCATCCAGTTCGTCGAATGGTACGCGGCCTTCATCGGCCCGCGCCTTGCCGAAGGCGGCCGGCCGGCGCTGCGCAGCGTCGCCTAGCACATGGCGCCCAAAAGTGTTGAGCGGTTTTGGGATCACGACATGTGCAGAACAAGAAGGGTGAGGGGATGAACGCGATGACCGATCTAGGCCTCTACCGCCACCTCGACGAGATGGCGCCCTGGAACGACAGGCTGCAGGTGCTGGAGGTGATCGGCGTCGTCGACGAGGCGCCCGACGTCAAGACCTTCACCTTCCGCTCCGACAACCAGACCTGGTTCCGCTACAAGCCGGGCCAGTTCGTGACGCTCGAACTGCCAACCGCCGGCGGCCCGCTGATGCGCACCTACACGCTGTCGTCGTCGCCGTCGCGGCCGTTTTCGATCGCGGTGACGGTGAAGGCGCAGGCCGGCAGCCTCGGCACGCGCTGGATGTTCGATCATCTGAAGCCAGGCACCCACGTGAAGGCCTATGGACCGGTGGGCGACTTTTCGCTGCACAGCCATCCTGCGGCGAAATACCTGTTCATCTCGGCCGGCTCCGGCGTCACGCCGATGATGTCGATGCTGCGCTGGCTGAACGACTGCGCGCCATGGACCGATGTCGGCTTCGTCAACTGCGCCCGGCGAGCGGAAGAGATCATCTTCCGCAAGGAACTCGAATTGCTGGGCAGCCGCATGCCCGGCCTGTCGCTCGGCTTCATGATCGAGGAACGGTCAAGCCGTGAAGGCTGGTTCGGCCATATGGGCCGTATCGACGCCATCCGCTTGCCACTGCTGGCGCCCGACTTTCGTGAGCGAGAGATCTTCTGCTGCGGCCCGGATCCGTTCATGCGCGCGGTGCGCGGCATGCTTGAAGCCTCGGGCTTCGACATGGCCAGATACCACCAGGAAAGCTTCGCCGCTCCCGCGGTCGAGGAAGTACCGGCGCCGTTTGCCGTCCCGGCGGACGGCGGCACCGGAGTGCCTGCCGAGGCCGTGACCCCGATCCGCTTCGCGCTTTCGGATGTCGACGCCGAATGCGTTGCCGGGCAGACCGTGCTGCAGACGGCGCGCGCCTCGGGCGTCAGGATCCCCGCGGCCTGCGAATTCGGCCTGTGCGGAACCTGCAAGGTCAAGAAGGTCTCGGGCGACGTCGAGATGAGCCACAATGGCGGCATTCTCGATCACGAGATCGACGACGGCTTTATCCTGGCTTGCTGCTCGAAGCCGCTGTCGGCGCTCGAAATCGAGGCCTGAAGCGTAGCGGTTCAAACGCCGTAGCGCTCGGTACGGATGAGGCCCGGCGGGACATCGGCATCGATCAAGGCCTGGGCGGCGGCTGACACGAAGGCGTTCGAGCCGCAGACGAAAGCAAGCCTCGGCGGCTCGGGCAGCCGCGCCATGGATTGCATCATCATCTGGGCGTCGATCCGCCGCGAATAGTCCTCGGGGCGCCGTGCGGCCTCGCGCGTCAGCGTCAGCACAAGGTCGAACCCGTCGCGGCGGTCGTCGAGCTTGATCAGCTCGTCGCGAAAGATCACCTCGTCCCAGATCCGCGCCGAAAACACCAACGCGACCGACACCGAAGATTTCCGCGCCGTCCGGTGGCGCACCATCGCCATCAGCGGCACCACGCCGGAGCCGCCTCCGACCAAGATCAATGGCCCGCCGTCGCTGTCAGACCAGACGAAATGGCCGCCGAGCGGCCCGCGCAGCTCGATCTCGTCGCCGACGACTGCGACCTCGTGGAAGAAGGGCGAGACCTCGCCATCCTCAAGCCTTTCGATCGCCAGCTCGATCGTTCCGCCGCTCTCCGGCGCGGAAGCAATGGAATAGGAACGGCGCGCCTGGTAGCCATCCGGCGCCGTCAGCCGGACATCGACATGCTGTCCGGCCTGATGGACGAAAGGCCGCGACAGCTTGAAGACAAAACTGGTGACGCGCGGCGTGCGCTTTTCGATGCGAATGATCTTCGCCGTCTGCCAGGGCGATTGCGCCGTCGCTGCCTCGCTCATGGGTCGCCGGAGTAGCGCTGCTCGCGCCACGGGTCGCCATAGATGTGATAGCCGCGCAATTCCCAAAAGCCCGGCTCGTCGCGCTCGGTGAACTGTACCCCGTTCAGCCATTTGGCCGATTTCCAGAAATAGAGATGCGGCACCAGCAGCCGCGCCGGCCCGCCATGGTCCGGCGTGATCGGCTTGCCCTCATAGAGCAGCGCCACCATCGCCTTGCCGGCGACAAGATCCTTCGCCGGCACATTGGTCGAATAGCCATCGAACGAATGCGCCAGCGTGAAGGCGGTCGGCGGCTCGATGCCGGCATCGGCGAGGATGTCGTCGACCAGCACGCCTTGCCATGCCGTGTCGAACTTGGTCCAGGCGGTCACGCAATGGATGTCGCGCGTCATCCGGGTCAACGGCAGCGCATTGAACTCAGTCCAGTTCCATTTCTTGATCGGCCGCGGTCCGTGCTTGAGCGTGAACGACCAGTCCTCGGTGCGCACGCGGGGTGTCGGCCCTGCCGACAGCACGGGAAAACCTTGCTCGAGATACTGTCCGGGCGGGATGCGGGCGTCCGTATCCGTCGGGGGCCTTCGCCCGGAAGAGAAGCCGCGGGTAACCATCGGGACAATCCGTTTGCGCTGCGTTCGAAAATCGACCGCAGCCAGTGTTCGCGAAGATATCCCGACGGGCAACAGGAATCTTGGGCGGCCCGATGAGCTCACCGCCGATGGCGGCAAGCCTGTCGAACTCGACCCTCAGCCGGCGGCGAAGGGCACCGCGACGAAGATCTGCGCGTCACCGCGATCGACGAGCAACAGCACGGATTTCCTGCCGGACTTGCCGGCCTGCGCGATCGCCTGGTTTGCCTGCCTGGCGTTCTTCACCGGGGTCTGGTCGACACCGACGATGACATCGCCCGGCTGGATGCCGGCGGCCGAGGCCGCCTTGTCCGGATTGACGCGCTCGACCAAGGCGCCGCGCTGGTCGTCGGTCAGGTTCAGCTGCTCGCGAACATCCGGCGTGAGGTCGGTGAGGCCGAGGCCGAGTGACGGCACGCGCAAGGCCTGTTCCTGGGACTTGCCGTCATTGCCCTCGGACGCGGCGGTCTTCGCATCATCGCTGTTGCGTCCGACATCGGCTGAAATCTGCATGGCCTTGCCGTTGCGCCAGACATTGAGCGTTTCCCTGGCACCCGGCGCGACGTCGGCGACGGCACGCGACAGGTCTTTCGGATCCTTTATCTCCTGGCCGGCGAAGCCGGTGATGACGTCGCCGGTCTTGATGCCCGCCTTGGCGGCCGGCGATCCGTCGGTGACCTCGGAAACCAGCGCCCCGCCGGGATGGTCAAGGCCCATGGCGCTGGCGACGTCCGGCGTCACCTCCTGGATCTGGACGCCGAGATAGCCGTACTGGATGTCGCCGCCCTTCATCAGCTTGGCGACCACCTTCTCGGCCTGGTCAGACGGGATGGCGAAGCCGACGCCGACGCTGCCGCCATTGGGCGAATAGATCGCCGCGTTGATGCCGACGACATTGCCCGCGACATCCACCAGCGGGCCGCCGGAATTGCCGTGGTTGATCGGCGCGTCGATCTGGATGAAGTCGTCGAACGGGCCGCTGTGCAGGTCGCGGCCGCGCGCCGAGACGATGCCGGCCGTGACGGTGGTGCCGATGCCGAATGGGTTGCCGAAAGCCAGCACCTGGTCGCCCGGCATCAGCTTGTCGGAATCGCCCCATTTGACGGTCGGCAGGGACTTGTCGGCCTTGACCTTGAGCACGGCGAGATCGTTCTTGGCATCGCGGCCGACCAGCTTGGCGGGAAGCTCGGTGCCATCATCGAGCGTCACCTTGATCGAGGTGGCGCCATCGATGACATGATTGTTGGTGACGATGGTGCCATCCGAGCCGACGATGAAGCCGGACCCAAGCGCCTCCGCGCGCTGCGACTGTTGTTGCGGCGGGGTCTTGGGCATGGGTGATGCCTGGTCGCCGAAGAACTGACGGAAATAGTCGTCGAAGGGGGAGTCTTCGCTCATCGTTTCCGGCTGCGCTTTCATGACGGTGGTGACCGTCACCACCGCCGGCTTGTCGGCCGCCACGATCGGAGCAAACGAGCCGTTCGGCGCCTTTATGCCGGCGACGGGGGTCTGGGTTGTCGGAACGGTGCTGCTTGCGCCCATATTGTTCGCACTGTCTGCGAAGGACACCACGAAGGGGGATAGGATCAGCGCAGCGCCCAGCAAGGCCGCGACGCGATGTCTGCGAAGGATATCTGACATGGTCGTTCTGTCCGGGCGAGAGTTGATCCGGCGCCGTGGCAGCTTCTCCTGTATGGGAAACCGGCCATCCGGCGTGTCGACGGTCGCGATTGCCTGTCTCGCCTGGCATGGCAGCCGACCGGATCGACAGACCTGCATCTAGGGTCTGGATGGGTCCGAATTAGGGTTCTTGTGCCATCTTACGAAGATTTAATGTCCGCAGGCGCTTCGGTCGGCGCTTCAACGCCCATTGCTGCGCCTGAGATAGGCCGAGGCGATCTCCCGCATCCGCTTGCCGTCGAAGCTCGGCCCGTGCCCGCCATGGCCGATGCGGATCGGCAGGTCGAGCAGCCGCTGCATGGTGCGACGATAGGCGGCGCGGTCGGAATCCGGCAGGTCGTCGATCAGCATGCCGTCATAGATGGCATCGCCGGCGAAAAACAGGCCGTCGGCCTGGTCGAACAGCGCGATCGAATCAGGCGAATGTCCCGGCAGGTGCAGCACCTTGAATTGCCGGTCGCCGATATCGACGACATCGCCCTCGGCAAGCGTCCTTGTCAGCGGTGCCGGCAGGATCCTGTAGTCGGCCGCTTTCCAACTGGGCGCCGGCAATTTCGAGACGGCGCCGTCGAGGTTGTGGAACATGTAGGCGTAGGTCACCGCCTCATCCATGCTGTCGAATTTTTCGGCGCTTTGCTCCGGTCCCGCCCGCAGCGGAAATTCGTGCAGCGAGCCGACATGGTCGAGATGGATATGGGTGGCGACGACCAGCAGCGGCTTGCCGGCAGGCGTGTCGATCTGAGGCGCCAACGGGCAGATGCCCATGCCGGTATCGACGAGCAGGTCGACGTCACGGCCTTTGAGATGCCAGATGTTGGCGCGCACGAAATCATGCACGAACGGCTCGGTCAGCATCGTCGTTCTGGGGTCGATGCTGGTCTTGCTGAACCAGTCGCCCACCAGACGTTCGCCCAACAGACTGGCGCCCATCAGACGAAGGGCTTTCCGACCTTGTATTTTTCCGGCACCAACCGCTTCAGATAGGCCATGCCGGCCTCGGACAGCTGATTGACGTCGGGCTTCATGAAATCATCGGGCATGTGGCGCGTCTTGCCGGCGACGTTCTTCAGCGGCACCTTCTTCAGCACCGTCTTCGTGCCGTCATATTGCAGCGCCACCGAGCCGCCGCCCTCCTCGGCGACCGCCACCGCGAAGGCGCCGGCGTCGAAGGCCTCCTTGGCGTCGACGGCGCTGATGGCGCCGACATAGCCGCGCGGCATGTAGCCCAGCGCATCGACGCGCGCCCGCTTGCCCGGCAGGCCTTCGGCGAGCGCCCGCTCGAGCGCCGCCGGCAGGTCGCTGCCCGACAGCTTGACGTTGCCATGGGCGTCGCGCTCAAGCTTCTCCGGTGGCACCAGGCTTTCGACCAGTGCCTTGCCGTCGGCGGTGCTGACGCCTTCGGATACGGCGACGATACAGCGCTTGTGGCGGTCGAGCGTGGCACGCACGTCGTCGATGAAGCCGGCGGCCGAGAATGGCCGCTCCGGCACGTAGACGAGATGCGGGCCGCTGTCGGGGTCGAGCTGCCATGCGGCCGCGGCTGTGGTGAGGAAGCCGGCGTGCCGGCCCATGACGATGCCGACATAGATGCCGGGCAAGGCGCGGAAATCGAGATCGACCGAGAGGAAGGCGCCGGCAACGAACTCGGCCGCCGAGATGAAGCCCGGCGTGTGGTCGTTCTCCTCGAGATCGTTGTCGATGGTTTTCGGCGCGTGCACGAAGGCCATCGTGCCGCCGGCGGCGTCGGTCAGAATCTGCTGCGTGCCGGATGTGTCGTTGCCGCCGATATAGATGAAGGCGTCGGCTCCGGCCTTCTTCAGGCCGTTGAGGATGACCTCGCAATAGGCCGCGTCGGGCTTGTCACGCGTCGAGCCCAGTGCCGCACTCGGCGTCGCCGCGATCAGCCTGAGCTGTTCCTCGGAGATGGAAGAGAGGTCGGCATAGTTGCCGTCACGAATGCCGCGCACGCCGTGGATCGAGCCCAGCACCTTGGCGCCGGGATGCCGCTTGCGGATCTCCAGTGCTGCACCAACCATGGTCTGGTTGATGACAGCGGTCGGTCCGCCGCCCTGCGCGATCACAAACGTTCCTGACATTCTTCAATTCTCCCGGATGGTGGCTTCGCAGGCACATTCGCCTGTCTTGCGGCATCACGCAACGGGAGAGTCAAACGGCTGCGAGCAGCCGTCGAACGATCAGACGACGACGACCGGGTTCTTCTTGGAAACGCGGCTGTAGAGGTCGATGATGTCCTGGTTGATCAGGCGCACGCAGCCCGACGACATCGCCTGGCCGATGCTCCACCATTCCGGCGAACCGTGGATGCGGTAGCCGGTGTCCTTGCCGTTCTGGTAGATGTAGAGCGCCCGGGCGCCGAGCGGATTGGTAAGACCGCCGGGCTGGCCGCCCTGCCATTTCACCAGTTCCGGCTTGCGCGCGATCATTTCGGGCGGCGGGGTCCAGACTGGCCATTCCTTGCCGTACTGGATGTTGGCGCGGCCGGACCAGCGGAAGCCGTCTTTGCCGATGCCGACGCCGTAGCGGATCGCCTCGCCGCCAGGCTGCACCAGGTAGAGCTTGCGCTCCTGCAAATGCACGACGATGGTGCCGGGCGCCTCGCCGGTCTCGTCGACGACGATCTGGCGACGGAACTCCGCCTTGACCTTCTGATAGGGCACCGCCGGCACCTCGAAGCCGCCGTCGTTGAGCGAGGCATACATCACGTCCGGGCCGGTGATGTTCTTGTCGACGCTGATCGCGGGACGGATCGGCCGCAGCGAGCCGGTGGTGGTGTCGTCGAGCTGCAGCTGCGGCAGGTCGAGCGTCTGGCTGCAGCCGGCCATGCCAAGCAGCGTGATCGCGCCGGCGCCTGACAGCACCGCGCGGCGGGAAAGCAGATTTTCGGTTTCGCTTGCGTCGCCATTCACTGGCGGCGTCAGATTTTGCGGCTTACGCATGCACCCAAACCCTACGCTGTCGGCGGGAAACACGGTCCGGCCGGATAGGGGCAGTTTCGCCAATCATGGTTGAAAAAGCGTGAAGGGCCGGACTTTGGTCTTAACCCTGTTCGGCTGTCACCCGCGCCGGCAAGGTGAAACGGCGCGCCTCGGGATTTCGAAGAAGCCCCCTTTACATTCTTGCGCACCCGAGGATTTATCCTTTTCTTTGCGCTCAAGGAGACATCGATGTCCTTCGAAAACTGGGCCGCCTTCGCCGCCGCCTCAGCCATCCTTCTCGTCATTCCCGGCCCGACCATCCTTTTGGTCGTGTCCTATGCGCTGGGCCAGGGCTGGCGCACGGCGCTGCCGATGGCGGTCGGCGTGGCGCTGGGCGACTTCACCGCCATGACGCTGTCGATGCTGGGCATCGGCGCGCTGCTGGCGGCATCGGCCACCGTGTTCACGGTGCTCAAGGTGATCGGCGCCTGCTACCTGATCTATCTCGGCGTAAAACTGTTCCGCGCCGGCGGCGCGCTCAAGGCCGAGCCGCGTACCGACGCGGTGTCTTCGGCGAAAATGATGGCGCATGCCTGGCTGGTCACCGCGCTCAACCCGAAAAGCATCACCTTCTTCGTCGCCTTCCTGCCGCAGTTCCTCGACCGGCACGCGGATTTCTGGACCCAGATGCTGGTCTTCGAAACGACCTTCCTGGCGCTCGCCTTCGCCAATGCCTTCGGCTACGCGCTGATCGCGGCCAGGGCACGCAAGGTGGTGCGCAATCCCAAAGCGATCCGCATCTTTAACCGCACCGGCGGCACGCTGCTGGTCGGCGCCGGCATTGCCACCATGGCGATGCGTTCGGGAAATTGAGGCGTCTTGGACCAAGCAGGTGAGGCGGGCCCGCCTCACCACTTCACACTGAAGCCAAGATTACCTTCGAGCATCAGCCGTTTGTCTCCGCCGAGGTTGGTGGTGTAGTCGCCGGTGGCGAAGAGGCTGACCTTGTCGGTCACCTTGGCGACCACGCCGCCGCCGAATTCCAGCGATGTTGACTTGCCTTCGGTCGAGATGTCGGTGCCCTCGAAATTCACATGGTCGGTGCCGCCGAAGGCGTGCCACAGATTGGCCTTCAGGTAGGGCTGCAGCGGGACGCCGTTGATGGCAATCTCGCCCTGCAGCCGCAACCCGACCCTGCCATTCACGCTATCGTCGAGGTCGAAGGACACGGCCGAAAACCTGTCCTCGGCATCGTCGAGCGACACATGCTGCCAGATCAGCTGCGCCTGCGGCTCGAGCGTCCAGCCTTGGCCGAGCGCGACCGGATAACCGCCCTCGATTGAGGCGGTGACGCCGGTTCCCTTGACGTCGATGCCGATGCCGCGCGACGAGGTGGCCGAGCCACCGAAGAAGGTCGCCATCAGGACACCGTCCAGATACCAGCCGCCCGGGCCGATCCGGGTCCAGTAGCCGCCGACGCTGGTGCCGCCGAGGTCGATGTCGCCGACGGCGAGACCGTCCTGTCCCAAGGCCTGTCCGTGCACATCGCCATTCATGCTGCCATAGGCAATGAACAGGCCGGCGCGATCGACCTGGCCCGAGCTTCCCTCGCGGCCGAAAGCGTCGAAGCCGGCCTGGAAGCCGAACAGCGTGCCGTCGAAGGACGGCGAGACCGTTCCGGACCAGTCCATCTTGGCGTCCTGGCCGAAGACGCGGCCCCAGACCGGCTGCAGTTCGGTGTCTGAAGACAAGAGACCCTGCTCGCCGCGCCGCTCGTGGAAGGTGCCGAGCGTCGCCATCGCCAGATGCTCGGCCACCGGCGGCACCGCCGAATAGACCGGCACCTCGATGCGGTAGAGCAGGATTTGTTGACCGGCCGCCGGGGTCGGCAGGTCGGGCACAGCCGTCGGCACCGGCGGCGGTGGCGGCGGCGGGTCCGCGGGTGGCGCTTCGGGTGGGGCCGGCGGTGCCTCGGGCTCCGGATCGCTCGCCTGCACCGGCGGCGTCGGATCGACCGGCGGATTGTTGATGTCACCCTCGGTCGGCACCGGCACCGGCGGCAATTCGGAAGGTGGCGGCGGCGCCTCTGTTGCAGGAGGCTCCGGCTCGGGCTGTGGCGCCGGCTCCAGCGCCGGCGGCGCTGCGGCGGGCGATGTCGGCGTGATCAGCGTCGAACGCAGATACCAGTTCTCCTCGCTGCCGGCGCTGACGCCGCCCTTGAACAGGTAATATTCGAAGGCACCGGCCGCGACCGGCGCGCTGAGCGCAAAGGCATTGGCGCTGGACGTGGCGCCGTTGATCGCCTGGACGACCATGATGCCGTCCGCCGCGGTCTCGGCGCCGGCGCCGCCGTCATTGACCACCGCGATGCCGGTGGAGCCGGAGGCCGTGCCACCGGAGAGCACGAGCCTGTCGGAAGCGGAAGAGTCATCGCCAAGCTCGGTCTGAATCAGCAGCAGGCCGCCGAGGCCCGTATAGTTGCCGGAAATCGTCAGCCGGTCGACAGCACCTGTGACGCCATTGGTCAGGTCGATGCGGCCGGCATTGGTAACCTGCGCCAGCTGGCCAGCGGTAAAGGCCTGGATCGTCGAATTGAAGCCGCCGCCATAGAGCGTGCTGGCCTGATCGACATTGAGCGATCCGGTTCCGGTGCCGCTGTCGCCGAGCGTGAGATTGCCGTCCAGCGTCAGTTCGGTGTCGTTGGTGGCGTTGATGGTTTCCCAGTTCTGGACTCTGGCAATACCGTCCAGCGAGACATTGTCGAAGGTGAGGGCATCGGTGCCGAGGCCGCCATTAAGGGCATCTGTGCCGCCGAGATTGGCCTTGGTGAGGTTGCTCAGTTGGGCCGTATCGTTGTCGCCGCCGAGATCGACCGTGCCGTAGATGATGCCGCCACCATTCCAGACGAAGCTGTCGGCGCCAAAGCTCATCAGCACGTCGCCGCCGACCGCGCCGCCGGTCACCGTTACGCTGTCGGTGCCGCCACTGACGCTGATGTTGCCGCCGATGGTGCCACCTGAGACGATGATCGTGTCGTTTCCGAAGCCGGTGACGAGGTTGCGGTCGATGGTGCCGCCGGACATGTCGAAGTAATTGTCGTCGAGCTTCATGTTGACGCGGCCGATGCGTCCGCCGGTCATCACCGCATGGTCGCCATCGTCGAAGAAATCGACAATGCGGCCACCGCTCATGGTGAAGGTGTCGAGCCCGTCGCCCTGGTTGAGCGAGCCGACCTGGCCGCCGCTCATGTTGAAATCGTCAATGCCGGCGCCCTGCTGGGCGTTGCCGGTGATGGTGCCGGACTGCATGTCGATGCGGTCTGTGCCTGCGCCAAAGGTGACGTTGCCGCTCACCTGTCCGGTGCCGCCGGCGGGAAAGGTCAGCGTGTTGTTGCCGCCGGTATCGGTGAGGCTGCCGCCCGAATCGCCGCTGTCACAGACAAACGCATCGTTGCCGGCGGACGGGACCAGGAGACAGGCCGCGAAAGCCGCGGAATTGAGCAGAAACGACGTAGTTGCGATGAGGCTAATATACCATAACTTCAACCGAAGCAGCTTTCGCTGCGGTAAAGCAATTGTTTCCCCCGTATCTCCCGAACTGACGCTCGGAAACCTCTCTTTCAGGTGCCGCATCGCGTCCTCGTCAATTCGCGATTGCAAACGCCCCGCCCGGCGCCGCAATGAAGCCACAATCCGACACATTTTACAAAGCCTATTCTGTCCTCCTTGGTTGATGAACTGCAAAACTAGTCGAATAGGCCGCAGTACTTATTGGTCCAGAGCCTGTTGGCGCATCGGTCGCCGATACTCTAAGGTCGGCGCCTCAGGATTTGTAGCGATCGAGAGGCTGGGCATGGCGGTCAAGGACGCATTCGGCCTGACATTGTCGGGCGCGACGGAGGCCGGTTTCGCGCCTTACGCCCAGGCCGTGCGCGAACTGCAGTGCTTCATTGGCGATCCGGTCGCCTCAGCAGACCGCGCCATCGCGCAAGATCCCGATTTCGTCATGGCGCATGTCTTCAAGGGCTATCTCTTCGGTCTCGCCACCGAGCGCGAGGCAAGCCTTGTGGCCAAGGCTTGTTACGAGGCCGCGCTGCCGCTTGCCGCCACGCCGCGCGAACAGGCGCATGTCGCGGCCCTTGGTCATCTCGCCGCCGGCCGCTGGCACGAGGCCTCGCGAACGCTCGAGGACATCGCCATCGACTTTCCGCTCGACATGGTGGCGCTGCAGGCCGGGCACCAGATCGACTTCTTCACCGGCAATGCCCGCATGCTGCGCGACCGCATCGGCCGCGCTCTGCCATCGTGGCAAAAGGATATGCCGGGCTACCACGCCGTCCTCGGCATGCAGGCCTTCGGGCTTGAGGAGATGGGCGACTATGCGCGCGCCGAGAGGCTTGGCCGCACGGCGGTCGACATCGAGCCGCGCGACGGCTGGGCGCAGCATGCCGTTGCCCATGTCATGGAAATGCAGAGCCGGCAAAAGGACGGCATCGCCTGGATGCGCGCCAACCCGGAGGCTTGGACGAAGGACAGCTTCCTGCAGGTGCACAATTGGTGGCATCTGTCGCTGTTCCACTACGATCTCGGCGAGACCGACGAGGTGCTGGCGCTCTATGACGGACCGATCTACGGCACGCCGTCGACGCTGGCGCTCAACATGGTCGATGCCTCGGCGATCCTGTGGCGGCTCTATCTCGGCGGCGCCGATGTCGGCGACCGCTGGGCAGCCCTTGCCGCCAACTGGCCCAAGGCCGGCGCCGGCAATTACGCCTTCAACGACGCGCACGCGATGATGGCCTTCGTCGGCGCCGAGCTCGAAGCGCCGGCCAAAACCCTGCTCGAAGCACAGCGCGAGGCAATGCGCGGCAACGACGACAATGCTGCCTTCACCCGCGATGTCGGCCATCCCCTCACACTTGCCATCAAGGCATTCGGCGACGGCAACTATGCCGAGACGGTACGCCTGATCCGGCCGATTCGCGCCATCGCCCAACGCTTCGGCGGCAGCCACGCGCAGCGCGACGTCATCGATCTCACCCTGATCGAGGCGGCGCTGCGTTCCGGCGACCATGCCCTGTCGCGGGCGCTAACGGCGGAACGCACGCTGGCGCGACCGGACAGCCCGCTCTCGGCATTGTTTTCTCAGCGCGCCGCCGAATTGTCCGAGAATTGACCGGCGGCGAATCTTGCCTTAAAAACTGGCCAAGCCAGATTTTTTCGAGATCCGAAAAAAATAATTGCAGTGGGAGGAAAGCATGTATCTCGGCCTCGATCTGGGCACGTCGGGCGTCAAGGCGCTGTTGATCGATGCCGGTCAGACTGTCGTCGGCTCCGGCCATGGCTCGCTCGACGTGTCGCGACCGCATCCCGGCTGGTCCGAGCAGGATCCTGCTCACTGGATCCAGGCCTGCGAGACGGCAATCGCCGAACTGAAGGCATCCCATCCGAAAGAACTCGCGACGGTGAAAGGCATCGGCCTCTCTGGCCAGATGCATGGCGCCACCTTGCTCGACGCCGCAGACAAGGTCCTGCGCCCCTGCATCCTATGGAACGACACGCGCAGCCATGCCGAAGCGGCCGCGCTCGACGGCGATCCGCGCTTTCGCGAACTCACCGGCAACATCGTCTTCCCCGGCTTCACCGCGCCGAAACTCGCCTGGGTGAAGAACAACGAGCCCGGTATCTTCGCCAAGGTGGCGAAGGTCCTTTTGCCGAAGGATTTCCTGCGGCACTGGCTGACCGGCGAGCATATGTCGGAAATGTCCGATTCGGCCGGCACGTCCTGGCTCGATGTCGGCAAGCGGCGCTGGTCCGCCGACCTTCTCGCCGCCACCTCGCTCGACGAGAAGCAGATGCCGTCGCTGGTCGAAGGCACGGCGAAAGCTGGCGGCCTGCGCGCCGAACTGGCCTCGAAATGGGGCGTCGAGGCCGGCATCCCGATCGCCGGCGGCGCCGGCGACAATGCAGCCTCGGCCTGCGGCATGGGCACGGTGGGCGCCGGCCACGCTTTCGTCTCGCTCGGCACGTCAGGCGTCCTGTTTGCCGCCAACGCGTCCTATCTGCCCAATCCGGCAAGCGCGGTGCACACATTCTGCCATGCGTTGCCCAACACCTGGCACCAGATGGGCGTCATCCTGTCGGCCACCGATTCGCTCAACTGGCTGTCGGAGATATCAGGCAAGGGCGCCGGCAAACTGACCGCCGAGCTTGGCGATACGCTCCAGGCGCCAAGCGGCGTATCGTTCCTGCCCTATCTCTCGGGCGAGCGCACGCCACACAATGATTCCGCTATTCGCGGCGCGTTCACCGGCCTGGCGCATGAGTCCAGCCGTGCCGTGCTGACCCAGGCGGTGCTCGAAGGCGTCGCCTTCGCCTTCCGCGACAGTCTCGAAGCTCTGAAGAAGGCCGGCACGACATTGACGCGGGTGACGGCGATCGGCGGCGGTTCGCGCTCACGCTACTGGCTGAAGGCGATCGCCACCGCGCTCCAGGTCCCGGTCGACATTCCTGCCGACGGCGATTTCGGCGCCGCCTTCGGCGCGGCAAGGCTCGGCCTGATCGCGGCGACCGGTGCGGATCCGCTCAGCATCTGCACCGCGCCGGCCACCGACGCCACCATCGAACCGGATACGGCGCTGATCGGCGCCTATGCCGACGCCTATCACCGCTACCGGGCGCTTTATCCGGCGATCAAGGGCGCCACGGCGTGAGCGGGCTTTCGCCCACGCCGCGGCATCGCGGCTCACTGCGCCGGCACCTTGTCGAGGAAACCGGTGACGCTCTTCAGCCGGCCGTTCTCGATGACGCCGATGTCGGTGCCTTCGATGACGGATTCGGTGCCTTCCGGCCCGAGGTTCCACGAGAAGCGGATCGTGTCGGCGAACCCGTCCGGCTTGCCCTTCAGCGAGAAGCGGAAGCCGGCAAAGCGCTGCTGCACGCCGTCGATGAGTGCGGCGACGCCGTCGTGGCCGTCGCCTTGCATGATCGGATCACGGTAGCTGACATCCTCGGTGAAGGTCGCTTCCAGCAGGGCCTGCCGTCGGTCCGCATCACCCTCGTTCCAGGCAGTGATGTAGTTTTGGGCGATCGTGTTGAGGTCGGTCATGGTCTGTCTCCTTCTTTGAGTGGCTTTGACACGAACCTTTTCGACCAGCGTGAGCGTGAAACCAATTACGCCTGAGGTAATCAGGGCGAACTTTCGAGAGGACAGAAATCATGAGCAGCGGATTTTTCGGCGACATCCAGAAGATCAAATATGAGGGACCGGATTCGACCAATCCGCTGGCCTACCGGTTCTACAATCCCGACGAGGTTGTCGCCGGCAAGCGGTTGGAAGACCATCTGCGCTTCGCGGTCGCCTACTGGCATTCCTTCGCCTGGCAGGGCGGCGATCCCTTCGGCGGCCAGACCTTCGACCGTCCCTGGTTTCCCAAGGCCGGTGGCATCGACACGATGGAGTTGGCCAAGCTCAAGGCAGACGTCGCCTTCGAGATGTTTTCGCTGCTCGGCGCCCCCTATTTCTGTTTCCACGACGCCGACGTGCGGCCGGAGGGCAAGGATTTTTCGGAGAGTGCGGCGCGCCTCGACGAGATCGGCGACTACTTTGCGGGAAAGATGAAAAAGACCGGCGTCAAGCTGCTCTGGGGCACCGCCAACCTGTTCTCGCACCGCCGCTTCATGTCGGGTGCGGCCACCAATCCCGATCCCGATGTCTTTGCCTATGCGGCGGCAACGGTGAAGAGCTGCATTGACGTCACCAAGCGGCTGAAGGGCGAGAACTACGTGTTGTGGGGCGGCCGTGAGGGCTACGAGACGTTGCTCAACACCGACCTTGGCCGCGAGCAGGACCAGGCCGGCCGCTTCCTCAGCCTTGTGGTCGACTACAAGCACAAGATCGGTTTCAAGGGCACCATCCTGATCGAGCCGAAGCCGCAGGAACCGACAAAGCACCAGTACGACTATGATGTCGCGACGGTGTACGGCTTCCTCAAGCGCTTCGGGCTGGAGAAGGAGGTCAAGCTCAACATCGAGCAGGGTCACGCCATCCTGGCCGGCCATTCCTTCGAGCACGAACTGGCTCTGGCCAACGCGCTCGGCGTCTTCGGTTCGATCGACATGAACCGCAACGACTACCAATCCGGCTGGGACACCGACCAGTTCCCCAACAACGTGCCGGAAATGGCGCTCGCCTACTACCAGGTCTTGCTAGCCGGTGGCTTCAAGACCGGCGGCACCAATTTCGACGCCAAGCTGCGCCGCCAATCGCTCGACCCGCAGGATCTGCTGATCGGCCACATTGGCGGCATGGACGCTTGTGCACGCGGGCTCAAGGCCGCCGCGCGCATGGTCGAGGACAAGGCGCTGTCGGGACCGCTGGCCGAACGCTATGCCGGCTGGAATTCGGCCGAGGCCAAGGCGATGCTGTCGGGCAAACGCACGCTGGAGGAGATCGCCGAGCGTGTGGTGAAGAAGAAGATCGAGCCACAGCCGCGCTCGGGCCGCCAGGAACTGCTCGAGAATATCGTTAACCGCTACGTCTAAGCGCGAAATTCCGTCCATACCTTTGCAGGGCGGCTAGGCATTGCTGCCCCGGAACGGCTTTGCGCGATGGGCAGGACCGACGACACGGTTCTGCCCCGCATCGCCCCTCAATCGCCTCGCTCTTGCCTTCAAACAGCCGTCACGGATCTCGTATAAGTATGGCTCCTGTGGCGGGTGAAGATGAAGGAGGCGAACCGATATGCAGCACGAACGCGAAATCGACGCCCTGCTCTCGTCCGGCGAGACCGGATCGATCATCGATCGGCTGATGGCGTTGCCGAGACCTACCGACGATGTGAAGAACGAATGGGATCGCGCTGTCAGCAGCCGATTCGAAGTCCGTCTGGCGAGACAGATGCGCTCGCAGATCGACAATGGCAGCGATCGTCAAAACGCGGCTTGAGCCACCAAAGCGCTCCGCGCTTTGGAATCTTTTGTTCCATGCATGTCGTTGTCCCAAACCGCTACACACTTTTGGGCGACACGCACTATCCCCGGCGCAGCCTGACCGGCGCTTCGCCGAAAGCTCTTGAAAACGCTCTGGAAAACGCTGCGGCGGACGAAAACCCCGTCCGCCCGGCGATGTCTGCCATGGCGACGCGCGTATCGACCACCAGCCGGCGTGCTGCACCCAGCCTGAGCCTGAGGTAGTAGGCGCCCGGCGTCTCGCCGATCGACTTGCGAAAAATGCTTTCCAGCGTCCGCGCCGTCACCCCGGCGCGCTTGGCCACCGCGGCGATGGTCAGCGGCTGGTCGACATGCGCTTCCATCAGCCGGATGGCTTGCGCCAGCCTGGGATCATAGCCGTCAAGGCGCCCAAGCGAGACCAGCGGCTGAGCGTCGGTGGCGGCGCGTGCCTGGTCGTAGATGAACACGCTGGCGACATCGAGCGCCACCGCCATGCCGAGTCGCGTGCGAATCAAATGCAGCATCAGGTCGAAGGTCGGCGAGGCGCCGCCCGAGGTGAAGACGGGACCGTCGATGACATAGCGGTCGGGGCGCACGTCGACGCCGGGAAAAGCGGCGGAAAAATCCTCCATGTCTTCCCAGTGGGTGGTGGCGCTGCGCCCTTCCAGCAGGCCGGCCCGCGCCACCAGCCAGGTGCCCGCCTCGACGCCGCCGCAGGCCCGTGCGGCACGCGCCGCGCGCCGCAGTCCGGCAAGCAGCGCCGACGTGGCATAGTTCTGCGTGCCGAAACCGGCGACCACGATAAGCACGTCGGTGACTTCGTTGGCATAGAAGCGGCCGCTGACCGCCACCGGCAGGCCACAAGTCGTCACCGGCGCCTCGCCCGTCATCGAAACCAGTTTGAAGTCGAACAGTGTCTCGCCGGCGATGCGGTTGGCGGCGCGCAGCGGATCGATGGCCGAGGCCACGCACATGATCGAAGAGCCCGAAAACACCAGCAGCGTCACCTTGAGCGGTGAACGCTCGGCGCGAAAGATTTCAGATTTTTCGCTTTTGATCACATCCCCTTCGTAAAACGCAAAACAGTTTCCGGCAAGTAGCGCAATGTTGTCGTCTGTTTCGATTGGGAGGAAATTTCATGCCACTCGCGATGAACCGTGAGGTCTTCATTACCTGTGCCGTGACCGGGTCCGGCGGCTCGCAGGACCGCAGCCCGCATGTGCCGCGTTCGCCCAAGCAGATCGCCGATTCGGCGATCGACGCAGCCAAGGCCGGCGCGGCGATCGTCCACTGCCATGTCCGCGATCCCGAGACCGGCAAGCCGCGCCGCGATGTGCATCTCTACCGCGAAGTCACCGAGCGCATCCGTGACGCCAATGTCGACGTGGTGCTGAACCTCACCGCCGGCATGGGCGGCGACATGGTGTTCGGCTCGCCGGAGGCGCCGCTGCCGTTGAATGAAAAAGGCACCGACATGGGCGGCGCCACCAACCGCGTCGAACATGTGCGCCAGTGCCTGCCGGAGATCTGCACGCTGGATTGCGGCACGATGAATTTCGCCGAAGCCGACTATGTCATGACCAACACGCCAGGCATGCTGCGCGCCATGGGCGGCATGATGACGGCGCTCGGCGTCAAGCCGGAGATCGAGGCCTTCGATACGGGCCATCTGTGGTTCGCCAAGCAATTGGTCGAGGAACAGGTGCTGAAGCCGGACGCGCTGGTGCAGCTCTGCATGGGCGTGCCGTGGGGGGCGCCCGACGACCTCAACACCTTCATGGCCATGGTCAACAACGTGCCGTCGACCTGGAACTGGTCGGCCTTCTCGATCGGCCGCAACCAGATGGCCTATGCCGCCGCGGCGGTGCTGGCCGGCGGCAATGTCCGCGTTGGCCTCGAAGACAATCTGTGGCTCGACAAGGGCGTGCTGGCGACCAATGCGCAACTGGTCGAGCGCGCGGCCAGCATCGTCACCAATCTCGGCGCCAGGATCCTCGGGCCGGAGGAAGTGCGCCAGAAGCTCAACCTGACCAAGCGGGCGCCGATCGCCGCGTAGTTTGGAGGGCGTCAAGATGACTACCGTCAAATTCACCGCGATGAAGGATGGCGACCGGGAGGACTATGAGTTCCTGACCGCGCATGAGATCGACTACGCTGCCAGGACCGGCGAGCGGCTGCTCGACGCGCTGGTGCAACTCGACGAGGGCCTGTCCGGCTACAAGATCACCCGGCTCGGCCATTCGCTGCAGGCGGCCACCCGCGCCTGGCGTGACGGCGCCGACAGGGACTGGATCGCCAGCGCCCTGCTGCACGACATCGGCGATATCTACGCGCCCTACAACCACGACGAGTACGCGGCTGCGATCCTAAAACCTTTCGTGCGCGAGCAATGCACCTGGGTGGTGGAAAAGCACGGCGATTTCCAGCGCCTCTATTACGCCCATCATCTCGGCGGCAATCCTCACGCGCGCGACCGCTTCGCCGGGCACGCCTTTTTCGACGATTGCGACCAATTCTGCGAGCGCTGGGACCAGTCAAGCTTCGACCCCGACTACGAGACGCTGCCGATGGAATTCTTCCGGCCCTTCGTGCTCGAAGTCTTTGCCCGCAAGGCCTACGACCCCTCGGTCATCCGCACCGGCGAGCGCGTGCCCCTCATCGATCCAGACATGGCGAACAAAAGAACCGGAGCCTCCGCATGAGCATCATCAACAAGGCGGCCGCCATTGGCGGCGGTGTCATCGGCGCCGGCTGGGTGGCGCGGCTGCTCTTGAACGGCATCGACGTGTCGATCTTCGATCCCGATCCGGAAGCCTCGCGCAAGGTCGGCGAAGTGATGAAGGGCGCGCGCCGCGCCTACAGGCAGATGCTGCCCGGCGGCCTACCCAAGGAAGGCAAGCTGACCTACGCCAAGACCATCGCCGAAGCGGTTTCCGACGCCGACTTCATCCAGGAAAGCGTGCCGGAAAGGCTCGACCTCAAGCACCGCGTGCTGGCCGAGATCGACGCACATGCGCCCGCCAACGCAATCGTCGGCTCCTCGACCTCCGGCATCAAGCCGACCGACATGCAGGTGGCGATGAAGAAACACCCGGAGCGGCTGGTCGTCGGCCATCCGTTCAACCCGGTCTACCTGTTGCCGATCGTCGAGATCGTCGGCGGCGAGCAGACTTTTCCTGAGGCGATCGAGGTCGCCAGGGAGATCTACGCCTCGATCGGCATGAAGCCTGTGGTGATCCGCAAGGAGATCGAGGCCTTCGTTGGCGACCGCCTGCTCGAGGCCGCGTGGCGTGAGGCGCTGTGGCTGATCAAGGACGGCATCTGCACGGTCGAGGAGCTCGACGACATCATGCGCTATGGCTTCGGCCTGCGCTGGGCGCAGATGGGCATGTTCCAGGTCTATCGCGTCGCCGGCGGCGAAGCCGGCATGCGCCACTTCATGGCGCAGTTCGGACCTTGCCTGCAATGGCCGTGGACCAAGCTGATGGACGTGCCGGAGTTCAACGACGAACTGGTCGACCTGATCGCCACCCAGTCGGACGAACAGGCGCACGGCCTGTCGATCCGCGAGTTGGAAAAGATCCGCGACGACAATCTGGTCGCCATCATGGAAGCACTGTCGAAGCAGAACAAGGGCAAAGGCTGGGGCGCCGGCGCCTTGCACAAGGACTACACCAGGCAGCTGGCCAAGCTGGCGGCCAAGAAGCCGACCGCCTCCAAAGCGGCCGTAAAGGCCAAGGCGAGCAAGCCGGTGAAGAAAGCCGACAAGCCGAAGAAAAAGAAGAAGGGCTGAGACCATGGATTTCGGTCTATCGGAGGAGCAAAGGCTCATCGTCGAGACGACGCGCGCGTTCGTCGAAAACGAGCTTTACCCGCATGAGCAAGAGGTGGAGCGCACCGGCGTGCTGCGCCGCGAGTTGATCGAGGAGATCAAGGTCAAGGCGATCGAGGCCGGGCTCTATGCCGCCAACATGCCAACGGAAGTCGGCGGTGCAGGGCTCGATACGGTGACCTGGCTGCTCTACGAAAAGGAGCTGGGCCGCGCCAACTACGCGCTGCACTGGACCTGCGTGGCGCGTCCCTCCAACATCCTTCTGGCCGGTACGCCGGAGCAGCGCGAAAAATATCTCTTCCCCTGCATTCGCGGCGAGAAGTGGGATTGCCTGGCGATGACCGAGCCGGGCGCTGGCTCCGATTTGCGCGGCATGAAGGCAACCGCCGTGCAGGATGGCGACGACTGGGTGCTGAACGGCACCAAGCATTTCATCAGCCACGCCGACCTCGCCGACTTTGCCATCGTGTTCATGGCTTCGGGAGAGGAAGAGTCTTCGCGTGGAAAACGCAAGAAGATCACCGCCTTCTTCGTCGACAAGGGCACCAAGGGTTTTACTGTGCGCGACGGCTACCGCAACGTCTCGCATCGCGGCTACACCAACGCCATCCTCGAATTCGACGATTGCCGCTTGCCGGCAAGCCAGGTGCTCGGCGAGGTGCATAAGGGTTTTGACGTGGCCAACTCCTGGCTCGGCGCCACCCGCCTGCAGGTCGGCGCCACCTGTCTCGGCCGCGCCGAGCGGGCGCTTGGCCACGCCGTTGAATATGCCGCCCAGCGCCAGCAGTTCGGCCAGCAGATCGGCAAATTCCAGGGCGTGTCGTTCAAGCTCGCCGACATGGCGACCGAATTGAAGGCCGCCGACCTGATGGTGTTCGAAGCCGGCTGGAAGTACGATCAGGGCACCGTCACCGATCAGGACATGGCCATGGCCAAGCTGAAAGCCACCGAAATGCTCGCTTTCGTCGCCGATGAGGCGATCCAGATCCATGGCGGCATGGGGCTTATGGACGACCTGCCGCTGGAGCGCATTTGGCGCGATGCTCGCGTCGAACGCATCTGGGAAGGCACTTCGGAGATTCAGCGACATATTATTTCGCGGGCGTTGCTTCGTCCGTTCGGTGCTTAGAGCATAACCCTCCAAAGCCGAGACTCGGTTTTGGGAAAAGATCGTGCTCAAACGAAAAGATGACCATGCATAAACTCGAACGTCTCCTGCGCCCAAAATCGATTGCCGTGTTCGGCGGGGCGCAGGCTGCCGCCGTGGTCGCCCAGTCGATCAAGATGGGCTTTGCCGGCGAGATCTGGCCGGTGCACCCGACCAAGGACGAAGTTTCCGGCCGCAAGGCCTATCGATCGGTCGCCGACCTGCCAGGTCCACCCGATGCCGCCTTTGTCGGCGTCAACCGGCATCTCTCCATCGAGGTGGTCAAGGCACTGGCCGAGCGTGGCGCCGGCGGCGCCGTCTGCTTTGCCGCCGGCTTCCTCGAGACGGAAGCCTATGACGAGGATGGCGAGCGTCTGCAGGCCGAGCTGGTCGCCGCCGCAGGCGAGATGCCGATCATTGGCCCGAACTGCTATGGCCTGATCAACTATGCCGACGGCGCGCTTTTGTGGCCCGACCAGCATGGCGGTATCAGGCTGGCCGAGGGCGGCAAGGGTGTGGCGATCATCACCCAGTCGTCCAACATCGCCATCAACATGACGATGCAGAAGCGCGGCCTGCCGATTGCCTTCCTGATGACCGCCGGCAACCAGGCACAGACCGGCCTGTCCGAAATGGCGCTTGGCCTGATCGAGGACGAGCGCGTCACCTCGCTTGGCCTGCACATCGAGGCCTTCGATTCGGTAGCCGGCTTCGAGCGGCTGGCGGCGCGGGCGCGGGAACTGAAAAAACCGATCATCGCCATGAAGGTCGGCCGCTCCGAACAGGCCAGGCAGGCGACGGTGTCGCACACCGCCTCGCTGGCCGGCTCGGACGCAGCATCCGGTGCTTTCCTGCGGAGGCTCGGCATTGCGCGCGTCGATTCCATCCCCGCCTTCATCGAAGCGCTGAAGCTCTTGCACATCACCGGACCGCTGCCCGGCTATCGTCTGTCGTCTATGAGCTGTTCGGGTGGCGAGGCCTCGGTCATGGCGGACAGCGCGGAAGGGCGCTGGGTCAATTTCCCGGAGCTCACCCACAAGCACCGCGCCCATGTCAAATCGACGCTCGGGCCGTTGGTCGCGGTCGCCAACCCGCTCGACTACCACACCTTCATCTGGAACAACGAGCCGGCGATGACCGCCACCTTCACCGCCATGGTGTCGGGCGGCTTCGACCTCAACATGCTGGTGCTCGACTTTCCGCGCCCGGATCGCTGCTCCGTCACCGACTGGTGGGCGACGCTGCGTGCCTTCGAATCGGCACTGAAGACCAACAAGGCGCATGGCGCGATCGTCTCGTCGCTGCCGGAGAACCTGCCGGAGGAGTATACAGCCGAGCTGATGACGCGCGGCATGGTGCCGTTGTTCGGCATCTCCGAAGCCATGGACGCCGCCGGAGCCGCAGCCTTCATTGGTTGGGCCTGGGCTGAACCGCAGGCGCAGCCCATCGACACCTCAGCTGCCGGCGCAGCCGGCGGCGACCATGTGACGCCAGACGAGGCCGAAGCGAAGGAGCGGCTGATCAAGGCCGGCTTGCCGGTGCCGAAGGGCGAACGCGCCGCCAATGCCGTTGACGCCGTGATTTCGTCGATGGCGCTCGGCTTCCCGGTGGCGCTGAAGGCGCTCGGCGTCACCCACAAATCCGAGGTCGGCGCTGTCATGCTCAACCTCAAGGACGCCGAATCCGTCAGCACGGCAGCCCACGATCTCTTGCCCCTTGGCACCGGCCTTTATGTCGAGCGCATGGTGCGCGACGGCGTCGCCGAACTGATCGTCGGCTTCACCCGCGACCCGATGTTCGGCGCCGTGATGACGCTGGGCACCGGTGGCGTGCTGGTTGAGCTGCTGCGTGACAGTGTCACCCTGATGCTGCCGGCAACCCGCGACGACATCGAGGCGGCCCTCCGTCGCCTGAAACTGTTCCCGTTGCTTGAGGGCTATCGTGGCAGGCCGAAAGCCGATGTCACGGCCGCCATCGAAGCCATCGCGGGCATCGCCGCCTTCGTGCAGCAGAATGCCGGCGAGATCGAGGAACTCGACATCAACCCGCTGATCGTCTGCGCCGAAGGCAAGGGCGCCTGGATCGCCGACGCTTTGCTGGTGCTGGGAGAAAAGAAGAATGGCTGAGGTCATCACCACCCGCCGTGAGGGCACGATCCTCGAAGTCACGCTCGACCGCCCCAAGGCCAATGCCATCGACCTCAAGACCTCGCGGCTGATGGGCGAGACGTTCAAGGCGTTCCGCGACGATCCCGAGTTGCGCGTGGCGATCGTGAAGACCGCCGGCGACAAGTTCTTCTGCGCCGGCTGGGATCTCAAGGCCGCTGCCGGCGGCGATGCTGTCGACGGCGATTATGGTGTCGGCGGCTTTGCCGGCCTGCAAGAACTGCGCGACCTCAACAAGCCGGTCATCGCCTGCGTCAACGGCATGGCGGTCGGCGGTGGCTTCGAGCTGGCGCTGTCCTGCGACCTCATCTACGCCTCGGATCATTCCTCCTTCGCCCTGCCAGAAATCCGCGCCGGCACGCTGGCCGATGCGGCGACGATCAAGCTGCCGAAGCGCATTCCCTATCATGTCGCCATGGATCTTCTGCTCACCGGTCGCTGGATGGACGTCGCCGAGGCGCATCGCTGGGGCCTGGTCAACGAAGTGCTGCCCAAGGAAAAGCTCGAGGACCGCGTCTGGGAGATTGCCCGGCTGCTCGCCAGCGGCCCGCCGCTGGTCTTTGCCGCGATCAAGGAAACGGCGCGCGTCGCCGAGGCGCTGACCTTCCAGGAGGCGATGAACAAGGTGACGCGCCGCCAGCTGCCGACCGTCGATGCCCTCTACGGTTCCGAGGACGGAATGGAAGGGTTTCGCGCTTTTGCCGAAAAACGCGACCCGGTGTGGAAGGGCAGGTAGGACGCAGTCAGTTCAGCAGCCATGACCGACTACACGAAACTCATCGACGCCGAGACCTGGGCCTTCATCGAGCGCACCAATTCCTACTATCCGCCCGATACGATCGACTACACGGTTCCCCAGCAGCGTGCAATCTATGACCGGATGTGCCGGGAGTTCTTTGCCGGCTATCCAAAAGGCGTGACTGCAGAAACCACCGTCATCGCGGCGCCCACTCACGACATCCCGATCCGCATCTACCGCAACGCGACGCCGAACCCGGCCGCTATGGTGCTCTATGTCCATGGCGGCGGCTTCATTCTTGGCGGACTGGACAGCCATGACGATGTCTGCGCCGAACTTTGTGCCTGCACCGGCTACGAGGTGGTCTCCGTCGACTATCGGCTGGCGCCGGAGCATCTTCACCCCGCCGCCTTCGATGACGTATTGGGCGCCTTCGAATGGGCCGCCAGGACCTACGACTGCCCGGTCCTGCTCTGCGGTGACAGCGCCGGCGGCAATCTCTGCGCCGCCCTTAGCCACGCGACGCGCGGCCGCGCTAAAAAACCGATCGGCCAGGTGCTGATCTATGCGGGCCTTTTCGGCGACCGTTCCAAGGGTCCAGGAGATCGCTTGCGCGACTCCTATGTGACGCATGCCGAGGCGCCGATGCTGACGGTGCGCGATATCGAATTCTACAAGCACATCCGCACCGGCGGCGTGGATCGGGCCGGCGACATCACCCTGTCGCCGCTCGCCGACACCGATTTCGCCAACCTGCCGCCGACCGTGCTGATCACCGCCGAATGCGACCCGCTATCCTCCGACGGCGAGGCCTATCGCGACCGCGTCGTCGCGGCAGGCGGTCGGGCCTGGTGGTTCGAGGAGCCGGGGCTGGTGCATGGCTATCTGAGGGCAAGGCACACGGTCGGCCGGGCTCGTGTGAGCTTCACCCGCATCGTCGAGGCAGTGTCCGTGCTGGCCAGGGGAGACTGGACCTGGTGAAACCCTTCGCCATTTGCGCCGATCCGCAATGATGGCGCCTTGCCGTCAGTCACTTCGATCCAACTGAGCGATCAACGCACGAGCCTTCGTCTCGGTCAATGAACCTTTCCGCCTCCGTCCGCGACTGATGTGAGGTGCCGCATGGTGCGGCCCGGAAAGGAAAAGCCCGCCATGACCAGAAGCCCAGAGGCTCCACGGTCTCCGGGAACAACAGGAGCTCAGCGCGACCATCGCCTTCGGGACGGGGTCGATGCGCTGGGCTTTTCGCTGATTCCGTTGACCCTGCGTAAGAGCCAGCGTATCGTGACCAGGAGGAAAGCAGACAATTCGATCAGGGACGAACGTGACGGAACGCCGCGCCTTGCCCTGATTCGCGCGGCAACTCCGGACGTTTCTCCCGTATCCTGTGGGGGGAATGTCATGTCTCGCGATCACGGCTCGTTCGTGCCCTCTCGCGCTGGCCGTTTGCGCCGCGCAAGGCAAACCGCCAGCGCTTTGCTGGCATTGGCGCTGACCGCCGGCCTGTGGCTGGGCAGCCCTGCCAAAGCGCAGGAAACCCAGATCATCTATCCCGGTTCGATGGCGGTGACCGGATTTTCCGGCACCATCATTCCCGGCTTCGAGGAAGGCCTGCCGCCCGGCGTCGATCCGGTCGACGAAACCTTCATCGACACGACGCGCGCAACCTTGCGCGTTTTCGACGTTTCAGGGCTGGGCGGACCGGCCCAGGGCCAGCTCGTCTACACGCCACCGCCCTTCGAGGTGACGGCTGAACAGATCGGCCAGGTGTTCGCCCTTGCCTATGACGACGGCGTACGCGAGGGCGTTCCCTCGGGCATTCCGAACCTCTATGCCGGTGCCACTTCGCTGCACGGCGTCCGCATCGTCACGCCTGACGAAGACGCCGACGGTCGTCCTGAGCGGCAGCGTCGCGGCACCGCGGGCGCCGCCTTCATGGACGGCCAGTTCGGCACCGAGAACGGCGGCGGTCCCGGCACGATCTGGAAGATCGACGGCATCACCGGCGCCGTGTCCAAATTCGCCGACATCGACACCAACAGCGGTCCCGGCATCGGCGATATCAGCTTCGACAGCATTCACCGCCAGTTCTTCGCCAGCGACCTCGACACCGGCCTCATCCATCGCATCGACGCCAACGGCGCGCTGATCGACAGCTTCGACCACGGCGTTGCCGGGCGCCCGGCGCACGGGCTCGCCCCTGTCGCCGACGACGGCGCAGTGATGGACATCCAGGGTGCCGCCTTCGACAGCGAAGACCCCGACAGCTGGGGCTACACCCAGGACGAACGCCGCGTCTGGTCCGTCGCCTATCATGGCGGCCGGGTCTACTACTCGGTCGGCGAAAAGGCCGAGATCTGGTCGGTGGGCATTGCCCGCGACGGCAGCTTTGCCGGCGATCCGCGCTGGGAGCTGACGGTCAGGGCCGACAAGGATTACGCCGTCACCGACATCGCCTTCGACAACCAGGGCTTCATGTACCTGGCGCAGCGCGGCCCGGTGGAAAACCGCTACGATTACAGCCAGTTCGCCGATTCCGGCAAAGGCGAGGTCATCCGCTACTGGCGCGAGAATCCGGACGATCCGGCGACGGAATCGGTCTGGGTGGAAGCGCCGCAGGAATATGCGGTCGGCTTCCCGCAAGGCAACCGGCAGTCGGCCGGCGGTCTGGACCTGCAGTATGGCTATGACGCGGACGGCAATCTCGACACCCGCTCCTGCGCCGACACGCTGGTCAACACCGGCGACAAGCTGCGTGACAATCCGGCATTGGCCGAACAGCTCGCCGCCGGCGGGCCGCCTGCCGTGCACGGCGTGCAGATCACTTCGACGCCGCTGGTCAAGCCGGCCAACGTGCCACCTTTCGGCTCGTGGTTCGTCGACTTCGACGGCTATTTCGAAGACCCCGAGGTGGAAGGCCATGTCGGCGACGTCGAGGTCTGGCGCCCCTGCGAGGGTCGTGCCGGCTACTATGAGGAGATACCGGGCGGCTATCTGCCACCGTTCTATCCGCCGGACTTCCCACCGCCCGGTGATCTGCCTCCCTGTCTCGATGTGGAAGACGTCCAGTATTTCTGCACGCCCTCCGGCCTCGAGGCCGATCTGTATCTCCATGACCATGCCGGCTTTGGCGGCGATTCGATCAAGGCTTCGTCCAGGACGCCAGGCGTCGGGGTGACTTCACCCATGTCGCATGCGCCCGGCGCGCCCTACACGATTAACATCACCGGCCATTATCCGGGCGACACCGTCAATGTCGGGCTCTGCTTCTACAGGCAGTCCGACCGCGACAAGGGCGGCTACTTCCCTTGCTGCAAGATGACCGTGCCGCTCAGAACGCCGGCCGTCAGCTGCGAACCGTGAGGAGGGAAAGATGATGAATCTCGCACTCTCCCCGCTCGCGACAAGCAAGCAATCAACCGTCATGGAGACGATCATGAAACCCCTGTCACTCGCCAGGCGCGGCGCGCGCTGGCTGATGGCGGCCGGTATCGCGGTCGCCATGCTGACGCCGGTACAAGGCTTCGCCCAGGACGCTGTCCTGATCAGCCCGGAGCTGAGGCTCGACCTCGACAATTCGCGCGTCGTCAATCCGAGGCCTGACCGGATCGTGCCTTTCTTCACCAAAAAGGGCACTCAAAGAGGCTGCGACTACGTCGTCTATTCTCTGAGCTTCGGCTTGCGCGGTGATCCGCAGGGATTTGCCGATCAAAGCTTCGTGGCCAGACTGAAAAAGATCAGGGTCGACTTCAAGGACCAGCTTCCGCACGGCCTTGAGATCGTCAACGTGAACGTGTCCGGCGACGGCACGGATTCGTCCGGCGGTCCGCTGCCGGGTGCCACGATCAGCACGTCGGCGGATCCGAACGACACGGCGACGGTTTCCGATTTCCGGATTTCCGCCACCGATCTCGACGGTGCCGGCGCTCCGAACGAGCGCGTTATCAACTTCCGCATCACAGCCAAGATCGATCACGCGGCGTTTCCCGCGCCGACGATCGTCGACAACCAGGGTGTGATCACGGTGACCGCCGGACCAGGCACCGCGAAGATCATCCCGTCGCAGGATCCGAGCAGGCCGGATGATGGCGATTTCCTGACCGGCGAAAAGACCTCGATCAGGATCGATCTGACCAAGTGCGACCGGCCGCCGCCACCTCCCGGCAAGGAGTGCTTCAAGGTGGAGCGCGGCAAGGTCGATTGCGTGCCCGGTGGTGGCGCCTTCATCTACCACATGCCGGTTGGCCCGGAGATGGGTGGCAAGTGGGTGCAGCTCTCGACGACGACGCCCGGCATCACCATCATCCCCGACACGCAACTGGTGCCGGCGGGCGGCGGTGTGCTCAACTGGAAGATCGTCGGGGCATCGCCCGGCGACGTCATCCACCTCATCGTCACCGGTATCGAGACCTATGCCGGTCCGGAAGAGGGTTGGGGCCTGTGTTGCTCGCAGACCATCGAAATCGTCATCCCGCGTGATCTCAGGTGCCCGCCCGACAAGGAGCCGGATCTCAAGGTCGAGAAGCGCGCCGACGTGTCGCGTTGCACGATGGCCGGCGGCTGCGACTTCACCATCCGGGTCACCAATGTCGGTGGCGCGCCCTATCACGGCAAGATCGTGCTCGACGAGGTGACGCTGCCGGCCGGTTCCACGCTCGATTCAGGGCCGAATCCGCCCTGGGTCTGCGTGCCCGGAGCAACGCCGATGACGTGCACCCATCCGGTGACCACGCTCAACCCGGGGGCTTCCGTCGACCTCAAACTCGGTTTCAAGCCGGCCGGGGGCTGGCAAGGCGGTGCCTTGCGCAACTGCGCCACCTACAATTATGGCGCCAGCGGCAAGCCGTTGTTCGGCAGCCAGCAGAACGATCGCGGCTGCGCCTCGATCCCGATCTGCCGGCGTGGCGATCGTGATCCGGAATGCCGGCCGCCGGTCGAAAAGAAGGTCGACCTGATCCTGAAGAAGCGTGCCCGCATCCCGGTCTGCACGCCCGACGGCATCTGTTACTTCGTGATCGACATCATCAACAACGGCAGCGTCCCCTATAACGGGCCGCTGACGGTCATCGACAACTATCCAGGCGGCGCGCCGGCATCCTCGACCTTCGGTCCGAGCCCGCCCTGGACATGTGGACCGAATGGCCCCGGCCAGTTCCGCTGCGACAATGCCGGCATCGTGTTGATGCCGGGCGCCTCGACGCCGATCGTCGTCAAAGCGGTGATGCCGGCCGGCTATCAGTCGGACACCGTCGAGAACTGCGCGGCGCTGAAGCCCATCCCCGGTGAGGTCGACCTCACCAACAACAAGGCCTGCGCCAAGGAACGCTTCCGCCATCCCAATGGCGGCAAGCCGGCCCTGCGCATCACCAAAGTGTGCAACGGCTCGCTCGCCGGTGCCGCGGTCATCTCTTGTCGCATCACCGTCATCAGCCTCGGCACCGCTGCCCCCACCGGTCCGGTGCGGGTCAACGATGCGGCAACGTTGGTGGCTGGCGGCGCGCCGGTCCAGATCCAGGCCGTCACTCCCGACGGCGCGGAATGGGCTTGCGGACCGGTCCCCGCCAATGCGCTGTCGTGCCAGATTCCCGGCGCCGTGATGACGCCCGGAACCTCAAGGCATTTCGACGTGACGGTCTCGGCCAATGGCGAGTTCGAGAACTGCGCGCGCGGCTCCTACGGGCCGGCGCCGGGAGACGACATCGTCTACCCGATTGGCCAGGCTTGCGCCAAGGGCGGCGGGGTCTCGACCATCCGCGTCGAGAAGACCGGCGACAGCGAGTGTCAGCCCGGCCGGCCCTGCACGTTCGAGATCACCCTCACGAACGACGGGACGACCCCCTTCTCAGGTCCGGTCCGCATCGGTGATGCGATCGGCGTGGAAGGCCTCGGCAGGCTGGAAGGCGTTGCGATCACCTCGATCGAACCGCCCTTCGGCTGCTCGCCGGAACCGGCAACCTTGCCCCTGTCCTGCATCGCCAACCTGACGCTCGGCGCCGGGGAAAGCCACGTGCACACTGTCACCGTGGTCATTCCCGACGACGGCCGTCTGGCCAACCTGCAGGGCACGGTGAACGGCCAGAACTGTGTTGGCGTCCTGTCTCCCGACACAAGGGTGCAAGGCGGCGGCGACGTGCTTACCGGCAATCAGGCCAACATCCAGGGTGATCGCGGCAAGGCCTATGCTTGCCATCCCTTCACCATCAAGAATGAGGTGGAGAAGGAATGCTCGCAAGGCTTCGTCATGAACGATGCCGGCAGGTGCGTCTGCCCGCCCGGCACCACCTTCCGAAACGGCCAGTGCTCGCCGGGCGGCGGCGGCATCACCGATCCGAAGCCGAAGCCCTGCGTCCTGCTGAAGGGCCAGATCCGCACTGAGGACGGACGCTGCATCTGCCCACGCGGAACCGAGCTTGAGAATGGTGCCTGCGTGAAGGTCACGCAGGGCTGCACCATCCCCGGTTCGGTCCCGACAGCGGACGGCAGCAGCTGCCGCTGCCCCGCTGGCACGCATCTCGACAGGAATGCGAATGCCTGCGTGCGCGACAAGCAGAAGCCCGAGCAGTGCACCATTCGCGGCCAGGTCCATGACGCAGACGGCGATTGCGTCTGCCCGAGGGGGACCGAGGTGCGCAATGGCGCCTGCCGGCCGATCCGGCCGAAACCGGAGCAGTGCACCATTCGCGGCCAGGTCCACAACGCCAACGGCGATTGTGTCTGCCCGAAAGGAACTGAGGTGCGCAATGGTGCCTGTCGTCCGGTCCGGCCAAAGCCGGAGCAGTGCACGATCCGCGGCCAGGTCCACGACTCCAACGGCAATTGCGTCTGCCCGAAGGGTACGGAGATCCGCAATGGCGCCTGCCGGCAGAAGAAGCCTCAGCTGGAGCAGTGCACCATCCGCGGCCAGGTCCATAACAAGCGCGGCGAATGTGTCTGTCCGCGCGGCACCGAGGTCCGTGACGGCGCCTGCCGCAGGGTTCGGCAGGAATGCGCGCCGGGCTCGCAGCTGATCAACGGCCAATGCCAGCCGATCATCATCAGGCGCTGCCCGTCCGGGACGACTGGAAGATATCCGAACTGCGTGCCGATCCGCAGGCAGCCGGAGATCAACCCGAACCTGCTGCTCAATCCGAACATCCTCCAGCAGGTCCTGCCAAGGCGCGCGCCACAGGTGGACCAGCAGGATCCGGCCACCCTGAACTCCAAGCCGTAGTCCTGGTACCAAAAGACCAAACCCCGCCGGAGCAATCCGGCGGGTTTTTCGTGGCTTGATCGATTGCGTGAACCTTGATGCGGCAAGCGGCGACCAACGCCTGAAGGAACACTTCAGGAGAGAGATATGTCTTCAGTCAGCTACGCCTTTCGCAATACGGTTGCGACCGTTGCCTTGCTCGCAGCCGGACTAGCCACCACCGCGGCCTTCGCCGAACAGGCCAACATCAAGTCGATGTCCTTCGACACGCAGAGCGTCAACACCACGCTCCATGTCGTTTCGAGCGACAAGCAGAAATGGGACACGCTGAAGAGCGGCACCGTCCAGTTCTGGGGCCACATGAAGATCAATACACGCTGGCCCGGTTACGTTCAGGATGTCGGCGTCGCACTCGGTGTCTGCGGACCCGGCCAATGCGGCCCGTTTCCGCCGATCTGGAGCGACGCGCCGGTCAGCCGCGACTACGACCACCAGGAAAACTTCGCCTTTGACCCGTCCGAAATACCGCTGTCGTCCGATACCGGCATTGCTGTCGTGCCCTATGGCGACCAGATCATCGCCAAGTGCAACCAGCACCTGCAAGCCGACGGGCCGACGAAATCCTATACGTTCAACCACACGTTTCACGCCAGCTTCACGGCGCTTACCGACAAGGCGCTCGACATGGACAATGCCGTCGCCGAAACCCAACCGGGCAGCTGGCCTTATCCACTCTTCAACTCGCATTACGCCGAGCACGGCACGTTCCAGGTCCAAATCGTCTGCGATCCGGTGATCAAGCCCGCGGTTCAGGACGTCGCTGCCGATTTCGGCAGGTTCGAGGTCGACAACGTCAAGCTGTTCTTGACCACCTACCAGTCCAATCAACCGGGCTCGACGCCCGGCACGGTCTGCCCCTCGCTGAAGGTTACCAGCCGGGCGCAGGCCAACCAGGCCGGGCCGGTCTCGATGCGCATCTGGCGACAGAAGGACGGCGGCCCGATCACTTCCGAGTTCAAGCAGGCGTGGGCGTCATATGACGCGGCCAAGAACGGCTATTTCGCGACCTACCAGAAATGGGAGAATGTCGGCGCAACTGCCTACTTCCAGTACAAGACCGAAATCGTCGGCAATGGTCCGTTCGAACCCTTCGACGGCTGGAAGGACATCACGGTGCATTGTACCGGCGCCGGCGGCGGCGGCTTCACCGATGCACCGCAGGCCGATCCCGACAACCCGCCGGCAAAGGCCGATTGGCAAGGCGACGTGACCGTTTCCGATAGTGCCGGAGGAAAGAAGCTGTGCCCACGCAAGGGCCAGGTCGCATTCGAAGTGAGCCGCGACGAGCCCGGCGCGTTCCACTACCGGATCAGCTGCTCGAACGGCGCCTTCTTCACCGGAACCAGGGTCGCCTTCAACGACGGCGGTGCGTTCAAGGCGAGCGCTTTCCACGATCTCAGCATCGTCAGAACCCGCGCGATCCAGTGCACGCTGCAGGAGATCAAGCAGAATGGCACCATCGCCACCGTCGATACGGACAAGGAGGATTTCACCTGCATAAAGCGCACCTTCGAACCGGAAGCCGACGATCTCGTCTCCAGCACGCGTCCGGACTTCGGCAAGCCCAGGCAGCCTCCGGTGGTGGTCGATCCAGGCCGCAAATGCCTGCCCGGCCAGAGGCAGGTGGGTAGCAAATGCATCGACAGGCCGCTCGTTGCCGCGTGCAAAAGCACCGAGAAGCTCGTCAACGGCAGGTGCATCGGCGTCAGCATCCACTGCCTGCCGGGCTATCGTCAGGTCGGCTTGAAATGCGTGAAGAACCCGGTGATCGCCGACAAATGCAGGCGCGACGAACTGCGCATCAACGGCAAATGCGTGCGCAAGCCTCCCGTCATCATCGACTGCAAGCGCGGCTACCATCTGGTCGGCAAGGCGTGCGTGAAAGATGCGATCATCACCACTGGCTGCCGGGCAACCGAAAAGCTTGTGCGTGGACATTGCGTGCCCAAGCCGGGCGTGACGGACTTGCAGAAGTTGAAGCAAGGCAGGGCCAAGTTTCTTCTGCCGGGGCAGGCCAAGCTGCGGCGGCAGGCGAACTGAAATCCTGACGCACAGGAAGGAGAGAGGCGGCTGAGGCTGCCTCTCTCCTTGTGTGGAGAACGCACCGGCGCCGGATTTCTGTCGACAAGCAGCGTCGGGACCATTAGAGCGACGTGCGTCCATTTGGACGCACAAAGTACGCTCTAACACTTTTGAATCTACGCATCGTGCTTTCCGAAAATCGGTTCCGATTTTCGGGCCGATGCGTTAGGGCGGAAGCGGGTTCCAAGAACGGGAAGCGGACATGGCTCAAAAGACCCTGATCGCGCCATCGGTGCTGGCGTCGGATTTCTCGAAGCTCGGCGACGAGGTCGAGGCCGTCGCGGCGGCTGGCGCCGACTGGATCCATCTCGACGTGATGGACGGCCATTTCGTGCCGAACATCACCTTCGGCCCGCCGGTGGTCAAGGCGATCCGCAACCGCACCAAGGCCTTTTTCGACTGCCATCTGATGATCGCTCCGGCCGACCCCTATCTGGCCGCCTTCGCCGAGGCCGGCTGCGACGGCATAACGGTGCATGCCGAGGCCGGCCCACATCTCGATCGCTCGCTGCAGACCATCAGGAACCTCGGCAAGAAGGCCGGCGTGTCGCTCAATCCGGCGACGCCGGAAAGCGCAATCGAATATGTGCTCGACCGGCTCGACCTGATCCTGATCATGACCGTCAATCCGGGTTTTGGCGGCCAGGCCTTCATTCCGGCCGTTGTCGACAAGGTGAAGCGGGTCAAGGCGATGATCGGCAAGCGGCCGATCCGGATCGAGATCGACGGCGGCGTCTCGCCGGAGACGGCGCCCCTGGTCACCGCTGCCGGCGCCGACGTTCTGGTCGCGGGCGCGGCAATCTTCAAGGGCGGCAGCGTCGAAGCCTATCGGGCAAACATCGAGGCGATCAGGACGGCAGCGGACCGCGCCGCCATCTGAAATCGATTGCAGCAAGATTCGACAGCTTCAGCCGACCCTGACGATGAAACCCGAAATGCTAGGCTAGGCACGGGCTTGGTCGCCAAACTTCCGATTGTAACGGCAAAGGAAACGCGCCAAACGCCTCTTGTTCGGCGCGCGCGGGTTTCTTCGGGACAAAGAGATTTTCCTGACAATAGTTACATTGGCGGATGGGGTACTACCATCTCTCCTCTTTAAGTCGAATACCGCCATCTTCTGCTTGAGCGTCGAAAGCAGGGCGCGGTATAGTACGCGTACGGGATCAATGCTGCTTTGACACAAGAATCCACAACGGGCCCAAGCAGGCAACAGGAGCTATATTGACATACGGAACCGCCGATCTGGGCGATGAAGGGGCCGGACCCAAAAGCACCCTCGCCAGCACGGTCTATCATCAGCTACGCGACGATCTTCTGCGCGGCGTGCTCGAAACCGAAAGCAAGCTTCGGGTCGAGTGGGTGGTTTCGCGGTATGGCGCCGGGGCTTCGCCCGTGCGCGAAGCTCTCAACCGTCTCGCCTCGGAAGGTCTGCTTGGCCGCCACGACCAGCGCGGCTTCTTCCTCATGCCTGTCAGCGCCGAGGAACTGGAGGAGTTGACCCGCACGCGCTGCTGGCTGGAAGAGCGGGCGCTGCGCGAATCGATCGCCCACCGTACGGCGGAATGGGAAGAGCAGCTCGTGCTGGCGCTGCATCGCCTGGCGCGCGCCCCGCGCCGCCTGCCGGACGAGCCCTCGTCGAACAATCCAGACTGGGAAAGGCTGCATCGCTCCTTCCATCGAGCGCTGATTGCAGCCTGCCGGTCGCACTGGCTGGTCGGGTTCTGCGACCAGCTTTCCGATCAGGCCTCCCGCTACCGGCTGATGTCGCAGGTCAGCCCGGCAATCGAACGCGACGATCTCGGCGAGCATCGCCTGATCGCCGAGCGCACGCTGGATGGCGACGCCGACGGCGCGGTCGAAGCCTTGCTCAGCCACTACCGCCTGACGGCGGCCATGTGCATGGAGCGCTTCGCCCAGGACGAACAGGTCAGGGCGGGCGCCGGCAAGGCATCGCGCGGCCGTAAATAGCTTCTCGTCCCGCGCCAAAAATCTGATACTTGCGCTGCTGCAGACGCCATATCAGGGAAAACCATGAGCAATCACCTGTTCGACGCTTTCCGCGCCCGCATGCCCGCGCCCGGGCGGCGGCTGATGGCGACGGATGACGGGCGCTCCATCACCTATGGCGATATGCTGGCCCAGTCGGCGCAGCTGGCGCATGCGCTGGTCCAATTCGGCGTCAGGCCGGGCGACCGCGTCGCCGTCCAGGTTGAGAAGAGCCCGGAGGCCATTTTTCTCTACCTTGCCTGCCTGCGCGCCGGTGCCGCTTTCCTGCCGCTCAACACCGCCTATACGCTGGCGGAACTCGGCTACTTCTTCGGCGATGCCGAACCGCGGCTGGTCGTCTGCGATCCCGCGAAGGCAGCCGATATCGGACCGCTGGCTGAGAGATCGGGCGCTGCCGTAGCCACGCTTGGCAGCAAGGGCGAAGGTTCACTGACCGAGAGTGCTTCACACCAGCCAAAGGAATTCCACGATGTTGCGCGCGAGCCCGACGATCTGGCGGCTATTCTCTACACGTCAGGCACGACCGGCCGCTCGAAGGGCGCCATGCTCAGCCACGATAACCTTGCTTCGAACGCGCTTGTGCTGGTCGAGCATTGGCGTTTCAGCACCGACGACGTGCTGATCCATGCGCTGCCGATCTTCCACACGCACGGCGTGTTCGTCGCCACCAACGTCATCCTGATGGCCGGCGCCTCGATGCTGTTCGAGCAGAAATTCGACGCAGGCCGCATCGTCGCGCTGCTGCCCGGCGCCACGGCGCTGATGGGCGTGCCGACCTTCTACGTCAGGCTTTTGCAGCAGGCGGGCCTGAACGGCCAGGCAGCGAAAAACATCCGCCTGTTCATATCCGGCTCGGCGCCGCTTCTGGCCGAGACGCATGCGGCGTGGCGCGAGCGCACCGGCCACGCCATCCTCGAGCGCTACGGCATGACCGAGACCAACATGAACACGTCGAACCCCTATGATGGCGAGCGCCGCGCCGGCACGGTCGGCTTTCCCTTGCCGGGCGTTTCCCTGCGTATCGCCGACCCTGACAGTGGCCGCCCGCTTGCCCAGGGCGAGGTTGGCATGATCGAGGTCAAGGGTCCGAATGTCTTTGCCGGCTACTGGCGCATGCCGGAGAAGACCAAAGCCGAATTCCGCGACGACGGCTTCTTCATCACCGGCGATCTCGGCCTGATCGACGCCGACGGTTACGTGCATATCGTCGGGCGTGGCAAGGACCTGATCATTTCCGGCGGCTACAACATCTATCCGAAGGAGATCGAGAGCGAGATCGACGCCCTTGCCGCGGTCAGCGAAAGCGCCGTGATCGGCATTGCCCATCCGGATTTCGGCGAGGGCGTCACGGCGGTCGTGGTTCGCAAACCGGGCTCCACCGTCGGCGCGGCCGATATCATTGGAGCTATTGCCGGGCGGCTCGCCAAATACAAACACCCCAAGCAGGTGATCTTCGTCGACGAATTGCCGCGCAACACCATGGGCAAGGTGCAGAAGAATCTTTTGCGCGAAACCTACAAGGATCTTTTCGCGACGAATGCCGGCTCATGAGCTGAGCTTGCTCCGGACATCGCAGCCTGCGCGAGATCAGTTCGGATACAACAGCCCGAAAACATGCTCGGCAATGGCGAGGCTCGCGGTCAGGCCGGGGCTCTCGATGCCGAACAAATTGACGATCCTGCCGGCGCCATGGTCAGCCGGGCCCTGGATCAGGAAATCGGCCGCCGGCTGGCCCGGGCCGGACAGTTTCGGCCTGACGCCGGCATAGGCCGGCAGCAGGGCGTCATCCGCAAGGCCCGGCCAGTAACGTCTGATTTCACCGTAGAATGAATCGGCTCGGCTCGGATCGACCGTATAGTCGACATGGTCGATCCATTCGACATCGGGCCCAAAGCGCGCGCTGCCGCCGAGATCGAGCGTCAGATGGACGCCAAGCCCGCCATCGACCGGAACCGGATAGATCAGCCGCGAGAAGGGCGACCGGCCCGAAAGCGCAAAATAGTTGCCGCGCGCCAGCCAGCGACGAGGGATGAGGTCTTGCGGGAAACCCTCGATCCGTCCGGCCAAGGCTTGCGCGTCCAGACCTGCCGCGTTGACGAAGGCGCCGGCCTTCAATTCGAACGGTTCACCGCTGGCGTCGAGTGTGCGTATTTGCACCCCATCGACGCCAGTGACCGCCGCGGCAACCGTGGTCAGGAAAGCGAAGGATGCGCCGGCGGCTTCAGCGTCGCCGCGCAGGGACAGCATCAGCGCGTGGCTGTCGACGATGCCGGTCGAGGGCGACAGCAACGCGCCGGCGCAGGTCAGATGAGGCTCGAGGCTTTCCGCCTCCTGGGGCGTCAGCAATTCGAGATCGGCAGCCCCGCTGCGTTGCGCATTGGCCCGGATCGTCTGCAGCCTGTCGAACTGCGCCGCTTCGACGGCAACGATCAGCTTGCCGGTGCGGGAATGGCCGATGCTGCGCTCGCGGCAATAGGCATAGAGCCTTTCGCGTCCTTCGACGCAGAGCCGGGCCTTCAGGCTTCCCGGCGCATAGTAGATGCCGGCATGGATGACTTCGGAATTGCGCGAACTGGTCCCGGTGCCGATGTCTGCCGCCTTCTCGACCACCAGCACCTCGCGGCCGGACAAGGCGAGCGCGCGGGCGACGCTGAGGCCGACGACACCCGCCCCGGCAACAACGCAATCGAAATCATGCATGAGCTCGCCCCCCGGGATCAGTCACTCTCAATGACCGGGTTCGAACCCAGCGCACGATGAGACGGACGCCACAAGCTTGTATGACCTCATCAGGTCAAGCATTGTCTGGACGCGAACGGAAAGGTTGTCCGGCACCTCGATTCGGACATGCAAGATGTCTGTTCCCTGATCAATTCCGAACCAGGCAGCAATCGGATGGGAACCATCGAATAGGCACGATGCCCATCGCGGCGGCGATGCATCTGTGTCGCTTTCCTTGAGATCGTCTTCCAGAATCCTGCGCAATCCGACGTCAAGGTCCTCGCCAGCCATGTGACTGATTTCGTCGATCAGTGGGTTCCAGTTGCTGACCCAGATCCAATTCTGCACCAAAGCCATCTGCCGGGCTCCACCTGGAACAAAAGCCATTGGCAGCAACCAACCGCTCGAGCTTTTGACCCTAGCGCAAAGTCCCGGCGCCGGCTGCAAAAACCCTGGCGCCGTCGATCCAGACGCCCTTGACGTTCAGATCGTCCGACAAGGCGACGATATCGGCCGCGGTGCCGTTGGCGAAACGGCCGAGCCGATGCGACTGGCCGATCGCCTGCGCCGGATAGAGCGAGGCCATGCGCAACGCCTCCGACAGCTCCAGCCCGACGACGCGGTGGACGTATCGGACAGCCGAGATCATGTCGAGATCGGCCCCCGCCAGCGTTCCGTCGGCCAGCCGCAGGCTGCCGTCCTTGCGGTAGATGGTGCGGCCGTTCAGCGTGAACGACGTCATGTCGGTGCCGATCGTCGCCATGGCGTCGGTGACCAGTACGATCTTGCCCGGCCCCTGCTTGGCGCGCAGCGCGATCGCCATGGTGGCGGGATCGACATGGATGCCGTCGGCGATGATCCCGGCAAACAATGTGCCGGCGTCGATGGCCGCACCCGCCAACCCCGGCTCACGATTGCCGATCTGGCTCATGGCGTTGAACAGATGGGTGACCACCGTCGCGCCGGCAGCGGCGAAGGCGCTCGCCGTGCCGTAGCCGGTGTCGGAGTGGCCGAGGCTGACGACGATGCCGGCCTTGGCCAGCGCGGTGACGCGCTCAGGCTCGACGGATTCAGGCGCGATCGTCGTCAGCAGGACGGGAAGTCCTTTGCGCGCAGCGATCAGCCTTGCCTGATCCGCGTCGGTCATCGGCCGGATCAGCGCCGGGTCATGCGCACCCTTGCGGGCAACAGACAGATGCGGACCTTCGAGATGCAGGCCGAGAAAGCCCGGCACCTTCTGTCGCGCGGCTTCGGTTCCTGCGGCAACCGCCGCCTCGGTGATGGGGGGCGTGTCGGTGATCAAAGTCGGCAACAGGGCTGTCGTGCCGAAAGGCGCATGCGCGCGGCAGATGGTCTCGATCGAGGCGACATCGGGGTGGTCGTTGAGCATGACACCGCCGCCGCCATTGACCTGCAAATCGACGAAGCCCGGCGCGAGCAGCCCGCCGCCAGTCTCGACACGGGCAACTCCGGACGGGATGGCGCTGGTCGCGACGATGGCCTCGACCAGACCGCCCTGCACGACGAGGGCGGCATTGTCGTGCCAGTCGGTGCCGTCGAAGATGCGGGCGCCAGTCAGGGCAAAACGGTCGCTCATACGGTTTCCGTCACTTTGCGCAGATTGCGCGGCGTGTCCGGATCGAGGCCACGATGACGAGCAAAGGCCTCGACGAACATGTAGAATGACACGATCAGCGCCAGCGGATCGGTCAGGGGATGGCCGGTGGCGACATGCGGCAGGCGCGTGGCGCGATTGGCAAGCGCCGAGGTGACGAACACCGGTGCCCCCTTGCCCGCCAGGCTATCGGCGGCCTCGGCCACCGAAGGCTCCGAGGCATCGCGGGTGGCGAGCGCCAGCACCGGGAAGCCCGGTCCGACCAGTGCCAGCGGGCCATGCATGACTTCGGCGGCGCTGTAGGCCTCGGCATGCATGCCGCAGGTCTCCTTGAATTTCAGCGCCGCCTCGTTGGCCATCGCCGCGGACGGGCCGCGGCCGAGGATGAACAGCGACTTCTGCTTCTCGATCGTCTCGGCCAGCGCGGTCATCCAGTCGCAGGCGATCGCCTTGCGGAAATGCTCCGGCAAGCGGGAGAGAGCGGCGAGCAGCTTGTCGTCGCCGGTGCTATGCGCCATCAGCGCCAGCCCGGCCACCGCCGAATTGACGAAGGTCTTGGTCGCTGCGACGCTGCGCTCGGGTCCGGCAAGGATATCGATCGCATAGTCCGAGGCGCGCGCCAGCGGCGAATCGGCGGTGTTGGTGATGGCGACGGTCAGCGAACCGCCGGCCCGTGCCGCCTGCGCCATGGCGACGATGTCGGGGCTCTTGCCCGACTGCGAGATCGCCAGGCAGGCCGAGCCGGCAAGCCTGAGCTTGGCGCCATAGATGGAGGCGATCGACGGTCCCACGGAAGCGACCGCAAGGCCGGCGGTCAGTTCGACGGCATACTTCATGAAGGTGGCGGCATGGTCGGACGAGCCGCGCGCGACGGTGACGACGAAATTCGGATCGCGCTCGCGGATGCCGCGCCCGGCCTCGGTCAGCACCGCCGCCGAGCCGTCGAGCAGGCGGGCGGTGGCCTGCGGGATCTCCTCAATCTCGCGCCGCATATGGGTGGTTGATGTTGTGCTCATGGCCGGCCCTCTTCGCCCGGCCCGCTCAGCCGGAGTTCGGCGACGAAATCATAGGCGTCGCCCCTGTAGATGGAGCGGGTGAATTCGATCACCTTGCCGCTCGCCAGATAGGAAATACGTTCGATGTGCAGCCCGGCAATGCCTGGCGGCACTTCGAGCAGACGCGCGTCGCTGTCGCCGAGATTGGCGGCCGAAATGCGCTGCACCGCCCGCACTGGCCGGTTACCGGATGTTTCCAGCGCCGCATAGAGCGACGAGCCGATTGCCTCCGGGTCGGGCAGCACGCTGGCCGACAGCGAGGCGCGCTCGATTGCCAGCGGCGTGTCGTTGGCAATGCGCAGGCGCGCCACGCGCGCCACAAGTTCGCTGGACGACAGGCCGAGCACCATCATCTCGTCGGGTGAGGGCGCATAGAGGCCACGATCGAGCCAGGCCGAACGCACCGCCATGCCGCGCCGCGCCATGTCCTCGGTGAACGAGGTCAGCCGCGACAGCGACTGCTCGACGCGCTCCATGCGCGGTGCCACGAAAGTGCCGGAACCATGGCGCTGGACGAGAATGCCGCCCTTGACCAGATCCTGCACCGCCTTGCGCACGGTGACGCGCGAAATGTCGGCCTTGCTGGCGATGTCGCGCTCGGACGGCAGCGCGTCGCCGGGTCCGATCAGGCCGCGATTGACCGCGTCCTCGATGCTCTTCCTGAGCTGCAGATAGAGCGGGGCGCCGCTTTGCGACGACTCCTTCAGCATGGCGAAGATCTGGTCGGCGGCGTTCATCCGGCCGTCTCCGCGGCATTGGCGAAGATGCGCACCGCCATCTGCACCGCGCCACCCAGCGCATCGTCGAGCGGCGGCTTGAGCAGCGCCTGGTAGCGCGCCGACAGGCGCGGCGCGTAGAGCGGCGCCAGCCCGCCGAGCAGGCAGAGCGGCGCGCCGCCCGAGAGATCGAGCGCGCCGAGCGAGGCCTCGACATCGGCGATCGCCTTGTCGAGAATCCAGTTGGCGACATTGTCGCCCGCGGCGGCGTGATCGAAGACCTTGGGCGCGAAGCCGCCGAAATCGCCGGGCTTGGCGTTGGTGGTGAACTCGACCACGTCCTCGGGATTGTTGCGGAAAACGGCGAGCATGGCGTCCGTCAAGGGCGAGGCCGGGCGAATGCCGTCATAGGCGAGCAGCGTCTGTTCGAGCAGGTCGCGGCCGATGCGCGCGCCACTGCCCTGGTCGCCGACCTGGAAACCCCAACCGCCGATGGCGCGCGACGTGCCGTTCTTGCGCGCCATATAGGCTGTCCCGGTGCCAAGGATGGCCATGGCGCCATCGCCGGAGCCGACCGCCCCCTCCAGCGCGATCTCGGCATCGGTCTCGACGCGGCTTTGGCTGAACGGCAGGATCGCTTCGAGCTGCTGCCTGTAGGTACCGACATTGGCGCCGGCGAGGCCTAGAATGGCCGGCGTCTTCGGGATCAGTTCCGGATCCCGTCCGGCAGCAATGAAGGCCTGCCGTGCCGCCTCGACGATGTTGCTCCGGGCGCCGGTGAGGTCGGTGCGGATGTTGGCGGCGCCGCTCTTGGCACGGCCGACGACCGTGCCGTCCGCCGTCGCTAGGGCTGCCCTGCAGCTGGTGCCGCCGCCATCGATGCCAAGCACGAAATTCACGCGATTTCTCCTCCGGCCGAATAATACCAATAAAATACCAATAGCCAAGAGTTAATTTCGGTTTCAAAAAGATTAAGGCGTATTTTATTGAAAAGCCCAGGTAATTTGCCGGCGAGTGGATTTTGCAGCCGTGATTTCGTTAATGCGTGTGGACAAGTGGTATTTTTTTGGTATTGTTTTGCGAGTTGGAGGGAATTGGATGGCCGAGAAGCGCACAGAAGCGCATCACCAGAATGCCAAGGGACTGGACATCCAGGCCCCGGACGCCATCCTTTCCTTCTTGGCCGAGGCACAGATCGAGGCCGCCAGGGCCGTGCGCGGTGCCATTCCCGCCATCGCCAATGCCGCCGAGATCATCGCCGGCCGCCTGGCAGGCGGCGGCAAGCTTGCCTATGCGGCTGCCGGCAGCTCGGGCCTGATGGCATTGGCCGATGCCCTGGAACTGCCAGGCACATTCGGCATTGCCCGCGATCGGATCGCCATCCTGATCGCCGGTGGCGACGAAGCCTTCAAGACACTGGCCGGCGGGCCGGAGGACGACACAGAGGAAGCCTCGGCGGCCGTCGCTGGTGCCGGCCTCAGTGAGGGCGACTGCCTGATCGCCATCTCGGCCAGCGGCTCGACGCCCTATGCGGTCAGGGCGCTGGAGGATGCACGCAGCCGCGGTGCCGCGACCGTCGCCATCGCCAACAACAAGGACACGCCGCTGCTCAAGCTTGCGGATGTCGCCATTCTGCTGGAGACACCGCCGGAGCTGATTGCCGGCTCGACCCGCATGGGCGCCGGCACCGCGCAGAAGATCGCGCTCAACATGCTGTCGACGCTCACCGCCATCCATCTCGGCCATGTCCATGACGGCTACATGGTCAATCTCACCGCCGACAACATCAAGCTGCGCGACCGCGCGGCACGCATCGTCGGCGCCATCAGCGGGCGCGGCAGGGACGATGCGGCGCGGCTGCTCGAAAAGAGCGGCGGCGTCGTCAAGACAGCCATTCTGCTCGCCGCCGGCGCCGCCAGCGCCGATGCGGCCGAGAAGATACTGGAAAGGACCGGCCGGAAACTGCGGCCGGCGCTTTCCGCGATCGAGGGGAGCAAGGGGCCGCAAGCCTCTGTTCTCATCAAAACCGAACCTGAAAAAGGTCAACAGGGAGACTGAGCATGACAACGAAACTACTGACGGCCCTTCTTCTAGGCACCAGCATTCTCGGCACCGCCGGGGTTGCCTATGCCGACGACGTAACCCTCAACATCGAAAGCTGGCGCGGCGACGACCTCACCATCTGGAAGGACAAGCTGATCCCGGCTTTCGAAGCCAAGAACCCCGGCATCAAGGTGGTGTTCGCGCCATCGGCGCCGACCGAGTATGACGCCGCGCTGGGCGCCAAGCTCGCCGCCGGCTCGGCGGGCGACCTGATCACCTGCCGCCCGTTCGACAAGTCGCTTGAACTCTACAAGAAGGGCAACCTCGCCGACCTCTCGTCGCTGCCCGGCATGGAGAACTTCTCCGACGTCGCCAAGGCCGCCTGGCAGACCGACGACGGCAAGGCGAGCTTCTGCGTGCCGATGGCCTCGGTCATCCACGGCTTCATCTACAACAAGGACGCCTTCGACAAGCTCGGCATCAAGATCCCGACGACGAATGAGGAGTTCTACGCCGCGCTCGACAAGATCAAGGCCGACGGCACCTACATCCCGATGGCGATGGGTACCAAGGACCTCTGGGAGGCCGCGACCATGGGCTACCAGAACATCGGCCCGAACTACTGGAAGGGCGAGGAAGGCCGCGCAGCTCTCATCAAGGGCGAGCAGAAGCTGACCGACGCTGACTGGGTCGAGCCGTACAAGGAACTGGCCAAGTGGAAGCCTTACCTCGGCGACGGCTTCGAGGCGCAGACCTATCCGGACAGCCAGAACCTGTTCACGCTCGGCCGCGCCGCCATCTACCCGGCCGGCTCGTGGGAGATCGGCCTGTTCAACACCCAGGCGCAGTTCAAGATGGGCGCCTTCCCGCCGCCGGTGCAGAAGGCCGGTGACACCTGCTACATCTCCGACCACACCGACATCGGCATGGGTCTGAATGCGGCCTCGAAGAATGCCGATGCGGCCAAGACCTTCCTGTCCTGGGTCGCCTCGCCGGACTTCGCCACCATCTACGCCAACGCGCTGCCGGGCTTCTTCAGCCTGAACAACACGCCGGTGAAGATGGAAGACCCGCTGGCGCAGGAATTCGTCTCCTGGCGCGGCAAGTGCAAGTCGACGATCCGCTCGACCTACCAGATCCTGTCGCGCGGCACGCCGAACCTCGAAAACGAAACCTGGGTGGAATCGGCCAACGTCATCAACGGCACCGATACGCCCGAAGCTGCGGCCAAGAAGCTGCAGGACGGCCTCGACAGCTGGTACAAGCCGGCGAAGTAAGAGCTCAGGCAACGGACCGGCCGGGCACATGCCCGGCCGGCATTCGAATAGCCTGATTTGAGATTGCGATTGTCGGCCCTGCCTCTCGGCCTTACCCTCGCTTTGCGGGGAAGGCGAAGCTGACGTGTCGCAGGCCTCCATTCTTGGATGCGGGCCGTGCATCGAGGCATCTTCTAGCATCGCATCACCTGGAACCGAGAGACGGCGGGGACCGAACTCATGGCCGCAGAAACACGACCCAAACGACCGTTCCGCTGGCACATCGGCATCTTCCTGGCGCCGGCGGTGCTGGTCTACACGGCGATCATGATCCTGCCGCTGGCCGGCACGCTGCAGCTGTCGCTGTTCCGCAACATCGAGCAGCATCAGGTCTTCGTCGGGTTGCAGAACTTCCGCACCCTGTTTGGAGACCCCAACTGGTCGGTCAATTTCTGGAACGCGCTGCGCAACAACGTCTGGTTCTTCATCATCCACATGCTGGTGCAGAACCCGATCGGCGTCCTGCTGGCAGCACTGCTCTCCAGCCCCAGGCTCAGGTTCTCCGCCTTCTACCGCACGGCGATCTTCGTGCCGACCATCCTGTCCTTCGTCATCGTCGGCTTCGCCTGGAAGCTGATCCTGTCGCCGCTATGGGGCGTGGCACCGCATATGCTCGATCTCGTCGGGTTGAAAAGCCTGTTCACGCCGTGGCTCGGCAAGGAAGAATACGCACTCACCGCGCTCAGCCTGATCTCGGTGTGGCAGTTCGTCGGCATCCCGATGATGCTGATCTATGCCGCCCTGCTGTCCATTCCCGACGAGGTGCTCGAGGCCGCCGAATGCGACGGCATCACGGGCATGTCGCAGTTCTGGAAGATCAAGCTGCCGCTGATCCTGCCGTCGATCGGCATCATCTCGATCCTGACCTTCGTCGGCAATTTCAACGCCTTCGACCTGATTTACACCGCGCAAGGCGCACTTGCTGGTCCGAACTATTCGACCGATATCCTAGGCACCTTCCTCTACCGCGCCTTCTTCGGCTTCCAGCTGCAGGTCGGCGATCCCAACATGGGCGCGGCGATCGCCACCATGATGTTCCTGATCATCCTCGGCGGTGTCTGCGTCTACCTGTTCCTCGTGCAGACGCGGCTGCGTCGCTATCAATTCTGAGGAGCGAGAAATGAGCATCGCAACCCGTTCCCTTCCCCGCACCATCGGCGCCCACGCGATCCTGCTGACCTATACGGCGATCGCGCTGTTTCCGGTGATCCTGGTCATCATGAATTCGTTTAAATCCCGCGCGGGCATCTTCGGCGCGCCGCTGACGCCGCCGACGCCGAAGACGTTCGACCTGATCGGCTACACCACGGTGATCGGCCAGGGCGACTTCATCCACTATTTCCAGAACAGCCTCGTCGTCACCGTCGCTTCGCTGTTCTTCGTGCTTCTGTTCGGCGCCATGGCCGCCTTCGCATTGTCGGAATACCGCTTTCGCGGCAACACGCTGATGGGGCTTTATCTGGCGCTCGGCATCATGATCCCGATCCGCCTCGGCACCGTCGCCATCCTGCAATTGATGGTGGCGAGTGGGCTGGTCAACACGCTGACGGCGCTGATCCTGGTCTACACCGCGCAAGGTCTGCCGCTGGCCGTCTTCATCCTGTCGGAATTCATGAAGCAGGTGTCCGACGATTTGAAGAATGCCGGACGCATCGACGGACTGTCCGAATACACGATCTTCTTCCGCCTGGTGCTGCCGCTGGTCAGGCCGTCGATGGCGACGGTCGCCGTCTTCACCATGATCCCGATCTGGAACGATCTGTGGTTTCCGCTGATCCTGGCGCCGTCGGAAGAGACCAAGACGGTGACGCTTGGCGCGCAACTCTTCCTCGGCCAGTTCGTCACCAACTGGAACGCGATCCTGGCAGCCCTGTCGCTGGCGATCATGCCGGTGCTGATCCTCTACGTCATCTTCTCGCGGCAGCTAATCCGCGGCATCACGTCTGGAGCCGTCAAGTGAGTTCGCAAAAACCCCTTCGCGTTGTCGTTGCCGGCCTCGGCAATATGGGCCGCAGCCATGCGCTCGCCTACCACAACAATCCGGGCTTCGAGATCGCGGCTCTGGTCAATCGCTCCGACGTGCCTTTGCCGGATGGACTTTCCGGCTACGGCATAAGGCGCTCATTCGACGAGGCGCTGCGCGACGAAAAGCCCGATGTCGCCTGCATCGCCACCTATTCGGACAGCCATGCCGACTATGCGGTGAAGGCGTTCGAGGCCGGTTGCCACGTCTTCGTCGAAAAGCCGCTGGCAACAACGGTCGCCGATGCGGAACGCGTCGTCGCCGCGGCCAAGGCCAACGGCAAAAAGCTGGTGATCGGCTATATCCTGCGCCATCACCCGTCCTGGATCAGGCTGATCGCCGAGGCACGCAAGCTCGGCGGCCCCTACGTTTTCCGCATGAACCTCAACCAGCAGTCCTCGGGCCATACCTGGGGCACGCACAAGCAGCTGATGCAGACGACGTCGCCGATCGTCGATTGCGGCGTGCATTATCTCGACGTGATGCTGCAGATCACCGACGCCAGGCCGGTCGAGGTGCGCGGCATGGGGGTGCGGCTGACCGAAGAGGTGGCACCCTCGATGTACAACTACGGCCATCTGCAGGTGCTGTTCGATGACGGCTCGGTCGGCTGGTACGAGGCCGGCTGGGGTCCGATGATCTCGGAGACCGCCTTCTTCGTGAAGGACGTGATCTCGCCGAACGGCTGCGTGTCGATCGTCATGAAGGAGGGTGTCAAATCCGACGATATCGATACCCACACCAAGACCTCGACCATCCGCCTGCACAGTGCCGCGACCGGGCCGGACGGCAGGTTCGCCAGGCCCGACGAGGTGCTGTCGATGGAAGGCGAGCCGGGCCACCAGGACCTGTGCGACCTCGAACAGGCCTTTGTGCTCAGAGCGATCCGCGAGGATCTCGATCTCAACAGGCATATGGACGACGCGGTCAAGTCGCTGGCCGTCTGCCTTGCCGCCGACGAGAGCGTGCGCAGCGGCGCCGCCGTCAAACTCTAAAAGCTAGGAACCAATATTGTGGGCTCGCTGAAGATCGAGAATGTGAAGAAGGCTTTCGGGCCGGTCGAGGTGCTGAAGGGCATCAACCTCGAAGTGACGGACGGCGAGTTCGTCGTCTTCGTCGGCCCGTCCGGCTGCGGCAAGTCGACCCTGCTCAGGGTCATCGCCGGGCTGGAGGATTCGACCTCGGGCCGTGTCGTGATCGACGGCGAGGACGTATCCGTCACACCCCCGGCCAAGCGCGGCATCGCCATGGTGTTTCAGACCTATGCGCTCTACCCGCATCTGACGGTGAAGAACAATATGGGTCTAGGGCTGAAGCAGGCCAGCACGCCGGCGGCCGAGATCGACCGCCGCATCGGCATTGCCTCCTCAATGCTGTCGCTGGAGCCCTATCTCGAAAGGCGGCCGGCCGAACTCTCCGGCGGCCAGCGCCAGCGCGTCGCCATCGGCCGCGCCGTGGTGCGTGAGCCCAAGCTGTTTCTCTTCGACGAGCCCTTGTCCAACCTCGACGCCGCGCTGCGCGTCAACACCCGGCTGGAAATCGCGCAACTGCATCGCCGGCTGAAGGCGACGATGATCTACGTCACACACGACCAGGTCGAAGCAATGACGCTGGCGGACAAGATCGTCGTGCTGAATGCCGGCAGGATCGAGCAAATCGGCGGCCCGATGGAGCTCTACAATTCGCCGGCAAATGAATTCGTCGCCGGCTTCATCGGCTCGCCGAAGATGAATTTCATCGACGGCGCCCGTCTCGGCGAGACGGCAAAGACCATCGGTGTGCGACCCGAGCATCTGACCGTCGATCTGAACTCCGGCGCCTGGAAAGGCACGGTGGTGCATGCCGAGCATCTCGGCGCCGACACCAATCTCTATCTCGACTGCGAAAAGGCCGGGCTGATCACGGTGCGCATCTTCGGCGTCTACAATGCCGAACCGGGTGCCACGCTTTACGCGACGCCGGACCCGGCGAAGACCTATCGGTTTGGGGCCGATGGGAAGGTGCTGAAGTAGGCTGGCGTCAACGCTTGTTACCTTCTCCCCTTGTGGGAGAAGGTGGATCGGCGCGCAGCGCCGAGACGGATGAGGGGTGTTCCAGCGGAGTGAGGCGTGAAAAGATCGAAGGATTCTAGGCGCTTACTTCTGCAAAGCCGCGATCCTTCCAACACCCCTCATCCGACCTCGCTTCGCGAGGCCACCTTCTCCCACAAGGGGAGAAGGTAGAGCTGCCGCTACGCGTCTGCCTTGAACGTCTGCTTCTGCTGCCCCAGCCCTTCGATACCGAGCTCAACCACATCACCCGCCTTCAAAAACACCGGCGGCTTCATGCCGAGGCCAACGCCGGGCGGCGTGCCGGTTGAGATGATGTCGCCGGGATGCAGCGACATGAACTGGCTGAGGTAGGAGACCAGATAGGCGACGCCGTAGACCATGGTCTTGGTTGAGCCATTCTGCATCGTCTTGCCGTTGACCGTCAGCCACATCTTGATGTTCTGCGGGTCGGCCACTTCGTCCTTGGTGACCAGCCAGGGGCCGATCGGACCGAACGTGTCGCAGGACTTGCCCTTGGTCCATTGGCCCTGCCGCTCGGCCTGGAAGGCGCGCTCGGACACGTCGTGCGAGACGCAATAGCCGGCAACATAGTCCAGCGCCTCGGCCTCGCTGACATATTTGGCGGCCTTGCCGATGACGACGCCGAGCTCGACTTCCCAGTCGGTTTTGACCGAGCCGCGCGGGATCAGCACATCGTCGTCGGGTCCAACGATGGCCGAGCTTGCCTTCATGAAGATGATCGGCTCCGGCGGCACGGTGGCGCCGGTCTCGGCGGCGTGGTCGGAATAGTTCAGCCCGATACAGATGAATTTGCCGGTGCCGGCGACGCAGGCGCCGATGCGTGGGCTACCGGAAACCGCCGGCAGTGATTTCGGGTCGAGCTTCGACAGCATGTCCAGCGAGGCCGGATGCAGCACCGTGCCGGCGATATCGGCGACATAAGCGGAGAGGTCGCGGATCGTCCCATCCGCATCGAGCAGGCCGGGACGTTCGCTCCCCACCTCGCCATAGCGCAGCAGTTTCATGCAGTCTTTCTCCTGATTGCGGCCCGAGGCCTTTTGCAAACTTTCCGCCGAGGCGACGATATGGTTTTCAGAAACCGGGCGGAACGTACCGAATGGATCTGTCTCGGGGCAAGCGCGGAAGCCGCCCCAGATGCTTGGGGACCAGGTTTTTCAGACTGTCAGATCGACCAGCCACCGTCGATATTGTAGGCCTGCCCCGACGTATAGGTAGCGCCGGCGAGATAGACGGCGAGATCGGCAATTTCCTCCGGTGTGCCAAGACGGCCCATCGGCTGGCGGGCGATGAAGGCGGCACGGGCTGCCTCATAGTCGCCCTGCGCATGCATACGGTCCTGTAGCGACGGGCTTTCGACGGTGCCGGGGCAGATGGCGTTGCAGCGTATGCCCTTGCCGACATAGTCGGCGGCGATCGCCTTGGTCAGGCCGATTACCGCAGCCTTGGTGACGCCATAGGCGAAGCGGTTAGGTACGCCTTTGCCGGCGCCGGCGACCGAAGACATGTTGACGATCGATCCGCCGCCACGCTCCAGCATTCCCGGCAGCACGGCGCGGATGGTGCGGATCATCGCGCGCACATTGAGGTTGAAGGCGAAGTCGAGATCGGCATCCGCCATTTCGAGGATCGAACCGGAATGGACGAAGCCGGCGCAATTGAACAGCACATCGACAGGGCCGATCTCGGCGAAGCCCGATTTCACCGCCTCGTCGTTCAGCACATCGAGCTTGCGGGTGTTGATCCCGCTTGTCTTGCCGAGCTCGGCCAGCAGCACATCGTTGATGTCGGTGGCGTGCACCACCGCACCCGCCTTTGCGAAGGCCAGCGCACTTGCCCGGCCGATGCCTTGCGCCGCTGCAGTGACGACAACCACCTTGCCCGCCAGATCCGCCATGCTGTTCTCCTCGACTGTCTATCGCCACCCGGATTTCTAGGGGCATTCGGCCAAGCTGCAATGTGCCAGGCAGGCACTATCGTGCCGCCTGTGCGGGTACTTACCTGCAGGCCAATTGTTTTTTCTCGTTAAAGAACATCCAATGACCCGTCAAGCCCGAACGTCGCTGCTGGACGCTCGGGGGACCGTCAGTCGCCGTAAGGCACCCAGACGTTCTTGACCTCGACGGCCCGGCGAAGGAAGGCGTCCCCCGCGGCTTCGCTCGAAGCCCAGTCGAGGCTGCGTCCATTGCCGGTCCAGACGCGCTTGAGGTTGCCGATCGAGTCGGCTTCGGCCTTCGCACAGGTCTCGGCATCGGCGAACACCCAGAGCCCGTCGACATCGTCATGCTTGGCCAGCACACCGGCAAGCTCGGCGCTGCGGCCGGTGACGATGTTGATGGCGCCGGCCGGAACGTCGGAATATTCGATGACCTGATAGAGATCGGTGGCCAGCAGCGGATATTTTTCCGAAGGCACCGCCACCACCGTATTGCCCATGGCGAGCGCCGGAGCAACCAGTGAGATCAGGCCGAGCAGGGGTGCCGCGTCGGCCGCGACGATGCCGACGACACCGACCGGTTCGTGCAGCGCCAAAGTCACAGCGCGGGCAGGCGGCTGGTGCACCCGGCCCTCGAACTTGTCGGCAAGCCCGGCATAGAGGAACAGCCGTTCGATCGACTGCTCCACCTCATCGCGCGCGGCTTTTGTCGCCACACCTGTGAGTTGGATAAGACGCGCAGCGAATTCATCGGCACGTCCGGACAGGTTTTCGGCCAGGTAATAGAGCACTTGGGCACGGTTGTAGGCGGTCGCTTCCGGCCAGCCCTTGGCACCGCGGGCAGCCGAGACGGCGTCGCGAATATCCTTGCGGTTGCCGAGACCGACCTCGCCGGCAAGCTTGCCCTTGGCAGTGGCAATGCCGAGCGAATAATTGCCGTCCGGCCTGACCTGCTTGCCGCCGATGAACAGCTTTGCCGTGCGGTCGATCGCGTCGCCGTCCGATTGCTCGACAGGTTGAGCAGAAGACGTCGCTGGCTTGATCAGCGGGCCGAGCGGCAGTTTTGCCGTCAGGTACTCGAACATCCCTTCGCGCCCGCCTTCGCGGCCAAAGCCGCTTTCGCGGTAGCCGCCGAAGCCGCAGGCGGCATCGAACATGTTGGTGCCGTTGACCCAGACGACGCCGGCCTTCAGCTGCGGCGCGACATGCAAGGCGAGGTTGACGTTCTCGCTCCACACCGAGGCTGCGAGACCATAGCGGGTGTTGTTGGCGAGCTCGATCGCTTCCTCGGTGTTGCGGAAGGTCATGGTGGCCAGCACCGGGCCGAACACCTCCTCCTGCGCCAGGATATTAGCCGGCGAAACACCAGTCGCGAGCGTCGGCAGATGGTAATAGCCGGAGGACGGCAATGCCGCGTCCGGCTGCCAGCAGGCGGCGCCCTGCTTTGCCCCTTCGGCGACCAGTCCCTTGACGCGTTCGAGCTGGGTCAAGTCGACGAGCGGGCCGATATCGGTGTTCTTGTCGAGCGGGCTGCCGACGCGCAGCCGGCCCATTCTGGTCTTGACCTTGGCGATCAAGGCATCGGCGACGCCTTCCTGCACCAGGAGCCGCGAGCCGGCGCAGCAGACCTGGCCCTGGTTGAACCAGATGCCGTCGACCAGACCCTCGACGGCGCTGTCGAGATCGGCGTCCTCGAAGACGACGAAGGCCGACTTGCCGCCAAGCTCCAGCGACAGTTTCTTTCCTGATCCGGCGGTGGCCTTCCTGATGATCTTGCCGACCTCGGACGAGCCGGTGAAGGCGATTTTCTGGATGCCCGGATGGTTGACGATGGCCGCACCAGCCTCCGGTCCGCCCTGGACGATGTTGACGACACCTTTCGGCACGCCGGCGCGTTCGCAGATTTCGGCGAACAGGATGGCGGTCAGCGGCGTGAACTCGGCCGGCTTCAGCACCACCGTGCAGCCGGCGGCGAGCGCCGGCGCGATCTTCCAGGCCAGCATCAGCAGCGGAAAATTCCACGGGATGATCTGGCCGACGACGCCGACGCCCTTGTGACCAGGAAAATCCTTGTCCAGCGCCTGCGCCCAGCCGGCATGGTGGATGAAATGGCGGATCGCCAACGGCACGTCGATGTCGCGGCTCTCGCGGATCGGCTTGCCATTGTCGATCGATTCCAGCACCGCGAACAGGCGCTGATGGCGCTGCATGGCGCGGCCGATCGCGTAGAGCACTTTGGCTCGGCTGTAGCCGGAGGAAGCGCTCCATTTTGGCAGTGCCTTGGCGGCGGCCGATACGGCCGCATCAATATCGGCAGCACCCGCATCGGACACCTTGGCCAGCAGCTTGCCGGATGCGGGGTCGCTGGTGTCGAAGGTCTTGCCGCTTGCCGCTGCTTTCCACTCGCCGATGAACAACGCCTTGCCGAAATCGCGCGCGGCTAGCCACGCATCCGCCTCATTGCGGGCCTCCGGCGCCGGGCCGTAATCCATGGCGTGATAGCGTTCGAGAATGTTCATTTGGGCGTCTCCGCTGGGAGGAGGTTTTGTGCGGGGCGGTGTAGCGCCTCAAGCCATCGCGTGGCGATGGTTGGCCGAGTAATGGCCGGTCAGATGGTGTTCGAGCTGGCGCTCAATGTCGGTCAGCAGGCTCGACGCGCCGAAGCGAAACAGGTCGGGTTCCAGCCATGGCCGGCCGAGCTCTTCCTTCATCAGCACCAGCCAGTCGAGCGACACCTTGGCGGTGGATATGCCGCCGGCCGGCTTGAAGCCGATGAGATAGCCGGTTTCCCCGAAATAGGCGCGGATGGCGCGCACCATGGCGAGGCCGACGGGCAGCGTCGCGTTGACGCTTTCCTTGCCGGTCGAGGTCTTGATGAAATCCGCGCCCGCCATCATCGCCACCATCGAGGCCAGCATGACGTTGCGCAGCGTGGCGAGGTCGCCGGTGCCGAGAATGACCTTGAGATGCGCATCGCCGCAGGCTTCGCGCATCGAAACGATCTCGTTGTAGAGCTCCTGCCATTTCGCCCCGAAGACCAGACCGCGCGGGATGACAACGTCGATCTCGTCGGCGCCGTCGCGGACCGAAGCCTCGATCTCCTGCAGGCGCGTCGACAGCGGCGCGAGACCGTGCGGAAACGCGGTCGAGACGGCGGCGACATGGATGCCGGTGCCACGCACCGCATCGACGGCGGTGGCGACGAAGGGATGATAGACGCAGACCGCCGCCGGGCGGATGGTCTCGCCCGCTATGCCCAGGCCTTCGACGATGTCGCGGCGGAACGGGTTGATCGCCTTGGCGCAGAGCCGGCGCACGCGCTCCTCTGTGTCGTTGGAATTTAGTGTCGTCAGGTCCATGCAGGCGACGGCGCGCAGCAGCCAGGCGGCCTGGTTGTCGGCCTTGATCGAGCGCCGCTTGGTCAGGTTGGCGACGCGCCGCTCCAACGCCGAGCGGTTGACGCTGCGCACGGATTCCATGAAGCCGAGATCGAGCCGCATGCCGGGATTGCGGGCAATGGCGTGGTCCGGCAATACGGGCGTGTTGGCGGCGGCACGCGGCGGCAGCGGCGTGACCTTGGACGTGCCGGCACCGGCCTCGCGGATTGTGCTGCTCATCTCCTGCCCTTTCATTCAGCGGCGTGCGCCGAAGATAGCCCGCGAAGTCGTACTTCACGAGTCTTTCAATGGCTCATAGCGGAAAAAGGCCACGAAAGCAGCAGGCTTTTGACCGTACGGTCAAAATTTGATTTTGGAACGAAGGGGTCTGCTCAACCCACGAAGGCGCGCTCGACAACGAAGGTCGCGGGATGGCTCAGCGAGCCTTCCTCGAAGCCCAGGCTTTCGGCGAGTTCCTTGACGTCCTTCAGCATGTGCATCGAGCCGCAGATCATGATGCGGTCGGTCTCGGGATTGAGCTTGTCGATGCCAAGGTCGCTATAGAACTTACCCGAGCCGATCAGCGCGGTGATGCGGCCCATGCGATCAGACTCTTCGCGCGTCGTCGAATTGTAGAGGGTGACGCGGCCGCCGGTCAGTTCGCCAATCAACGGGTCGTTCTCGAGTGCTGCCACCAGTTCCTGGCCGTAGGTGAGCTCGGCATTGTCGCGGCAGGTGTGGGTCAGGATGACCTGGTCGAATTTTTCGTAGGTGTCGGGATCGCGCAGCAGGCTGGCGAAGGGCGCGATGCCGGTGCCGGTCGAGATCATGAACAGGCGCTTGGCCGGGGTCAGCGCGTCGAGCACCAGCGTGCCGGTCGACTTCTGGCGCATGATGACGGTGTCGCCGACCTCGATCTTCTGTAGCTCGGAGGTCAGCGGGCCGTCCGGCACCTTGATCGAGAAGAATTCGAGTTCGTCGTCCCAGGACGGGCTGGCGACCGAATAGGCGCGGTACACCGGCTTCTCGGCATTGGGCAGGCCGATCATGACGAACTCGCCGGAGCGGAAGCGCAGCGACTGCGGCCGGGTGATGCGGAACGAGAACAGGCGGTCGGTGTAATGCTTCACCGAGACGACCGTTTCGGCATAGACATTGGCCGGTATAGGAAACGGCAGCGGCCGTGCGCCAGCGGTGTTGAACGCGGATGTGGTGTTCATCAAACCTAACCTTCCAGGACGCCGGCGCCAAACTCTCTCGTGCGCGCCCGAACCAGTCAGGTTTCGGCGTGCCCTTTGCACACTGCGAAGCGGTAAGCTCTTGTGTCCCGAATTTATTAGTATACAAATGATATTTGCGTCAAGAGACCAGCGTAAAACACCTTTCCAAACTGAGACATATCCGTAGTCCGCGCATTTCGGGTTTCGACAATGAAAGAGAATTTTTCGGCGTTGCCGGGCAATGTCGTCGCCGGCATCGATGTTGGCGGAACCTTTACCGACCTGCTTCTGATCGACGGCAAGGACGGTGGCCGGGTGCATATCGCCAAGACCCCGACCACAGTCGACAACCAGGCCTTCGGCGTGGTTTCAGCGCTTGGCGCCACCGGATTTCCCATCGACGGCATCGACCTCATCGTGCACGGCACCACCACCACCACCAACGCCGTGCTGGAGCGCCGGTTGGCCAAAACCGGCATGATCACCACGCGCGGCTTTCGCGACGTGATCGAGCTGGGCCGCCGCACGCGGCCGCAGCCCTATGGCATGACAGGAACGTTCGTGCCGGTCATTCCGCGTAATCTCAGGCTCGAAGTGTCGGAGCGGGTCGAGGCCTCTGGCGCGGTCCGCGTTCCGCTCGACGAAGCCGAGATGCGCACGGCTGTCTCACAGCTGATCGACGCCGGCTGCGAATCCCTCGTCATCCATTTCCTGCATTCCTATGCCAATCCCGCGCATGAACGCCGCGCCGCCGAGATCGCCGCCGAACTTTGGCCGAACGGCTACATCACCACGGGCCACGCGCTGCTGTCGGAAGCGCGCGAGTTCGAACGCGGCGTGACGGCTTCGGTCAACGCCTCGGTGCAGCCGATCCTCGAGCGCTATGTCGAGCGCCTGCGCAAGGAACTCGCGGCAAAAGGCTACGCCCGCGATTTTTTGATCATGAACGGCAATGGCGGCATGATCTCGGCCCGCTTCGTCACCCGTGAATCGGCAAAGACCGTCATGTCGGGACCGGCCTCCGGCGTCATCGCCGCCGCCTATACCGGAAAACGTGCCGGCTTCAAAAACCTCGTCACCTATGACATGGGCGGCACCTCGACCGACGTGGCGCTGATCCGCAACGCAGAACCGGCCGTGTCGAACGAGATCGAGATCGAATATGCGATGCCGATCCATGTGCCGATGGTGGCCGTACACACTGTCGGCGCCGGCGGCGGCTCGATCGCCCGCGTCGATGCCGCAGGCCTGATCCAGATCGGACCGGAAAGTGCGGGCGCCAATCCCGGCCCGATCTGTTACGGGCGCGGCGGCAATGAGCCGACCATCACCGACGCCAATCTGGTGCTCGGGCGGCTGGCGCCGAAGAAATTGCTGGCGGTCGAAAACCCTGTCACCGTCGAGCGCGTCGCCGGCATATTCGAGGACAGGATCGGCAAGTCCACCGGCCTGTCGGGTGTCGAAGCGGCCGGCGCGGTGCTGCATCTCGGCAATATGAAGATGGCCGGTGCCATCCGCATGGTCTCGGTGTCGCGCGGCCACGACCCGCGCGATTTCGCGCTGTTCGCCTTCGGCGGCGCCGGGCCGCTGCACGCGACGGCGCTGGCACGCGAGCTTGGCCTGCCCAAGGTGCTGGTGCCAGCGCGGCCGGGCATCACCAATGCGCTCGGCTGCGTCGTTGCCGACCTTAGGCATGACTTCGTCAACACGGTCAACCAGCCGGTGGCGCTGCTCGATGAAGCCTTGCTTCACGAGTTATTGGAACGGCACCGGAACGAGGGCGAGGAACTGATCGGCAAGGAAGCGGTGAAGCCGGAGACGATCCGCGTCACCCATTCGGCCGACATGCAGTTCGTCGGCCAGACCCACATCATCAACGTGCCGGTGCCGTCCTCTTCCGTCACACGTGAAATGCTGCAGCTTCTGTTCGAAAAGGCCTATTTCTCTCGCTTCAAGGTCGAGCTGCCGGAGATCCGCGCCAATCTTGTCAATCTCAACACTTCGGTGACCGGTGTCAGGGCAGCAATCGATCTTTCCCGCCTGATCGACCCGGCTGGGCGCGCAAAAACGCTCGACGAGGCACGACGCGAAATCCGGCCGGTCTGGTATACTGGCGCATGGCATGACACGCCTGTCTACGCACGCGAAAAACTGCCGCTCGATGCGGTGATAGAAGGCCCGGCGATCCTCGAGCAGATGGACGCCACCACCGTGCTCGAACCCGGCGACCGGGCGCGTTCGGACGCCGACGGCAACATCATCATCGATATCGGCGAGGCCTGAGATGGCAAAGCTCGACACCATCACGCTTTCGGTACTCCAGGCGGCCCTGCAGCAGGTCTGCGACGAGATGGATTTGACCTTCTCGCGCGCCGCCTTCTCGCCGGTCATCGCCGAGGCCAACGACCGCTCCGACGGCATCTATTCGGCGCTCGACGGGTCGCTGATCGCGCAAGGCAGCCAGGGCCTGCCGGTGTTCGTCGGGGTTATGCAGTATTCGACCAAGACGGTGATCGAGATGATCGCCGACGGCCGTTGCCTGCCGCCGGAGCCCGGCGACATCTACATCGTCAACGATCCCTATCTCGGCGGCACCCACCTGATGGACGTCCGCTTCGCCATGCCGGTCTACCGGGATGGCGAAATCTTCTGCTGGCTGTCCAACACCGGCCACTGGCCCGACATTGGCGGCTCGGTGCCGGGCGGTTTCTCGGCCTCGGCGACAGCGGTCGAGCAGGAAGGGCTGCGGCTGCCGCCGGTCAAGCTGTTCAAGAAGGGCGTACTCGACGCAGAAATCTACGCCATCATCTGCTCGAACATCAGGGTCGCCGACCAGCGCATCGGCGATATAAGGGCGCAGGCTGCGGCACTGCTGATCGGTCAGGACCGCCTTAATGGAATCCTGGATCGTTACGGTGACGAAACTGTCGTCGAGGCGATCGCCGAACTCCGCCGCCGTGCCGCTGAGCAGATGCGCGCCAACATCGCCGCCATATCCGACGGCACCTACCGTTCAGAAGCCTTCGTCGATTCCGACGGAGTAGTGAACGAGCCGCTGACCATCGCGCTCGCCGTCGAGAAGCAGGGCGACACGCTGACCTTCGACTTTGCCGGCTCATCAAGACCTTGCGCCGGGCCGATGAACAGTGTGTTGGCGACGACCTTGTCGTCGATCTATCTCGCCATGCGCCACATCTTCCCGGATGTGCCGATCAGCGCCGGCGCCTTCGAACCCCTTATCGTCAAGCGGCCGGAGGGCACCTTCCTCGACGCCCGATATCCGCGCCCGGTGTCGGGCTGCGCCGCCGAAGTGTCTCAGCGCATCGCCGAGGCGGTGTTCGCGGCCATGGTGCAGGCGCTGCCCGACAAGGTGACGGCGGCTCCCGCCGGCTCCAGCGGCAATTTCGCGCTCGGCGGCAACGACCCGGTGCGCGGCCGCGACTACGTCATGTACCAGATCTCCGGCGGCGGCTATGGCGGCAATGCCGGCCATGACGGCCTGACCAATGGCTGCTCGACGATAGGCATTTCCAAATCGCCGCCCGTCGAGATCATGGAGCAGGCTTTTCCGGTGCTCTATCGCCACTATGCCTTGCGCGAAGGCTCGGGCGGCGCCGGCAAGCAGCGCGGCGGTTTCGGGCTCGCCTATGAGGTGGAGATCCTGCGCGGCGACGCCCGCGCCTCCTTCGTCATGGACCACGGCCGCTTCGGTCCGCAAGGCGCGCTGGGCGGCAAGGACGGCGCGCCCAACACGGTGACGGTGTTCCGCGGCGGCGAGGAACATGTGCCGCCGCACCTCTCCAAAGAACAGGACATCGCGCTCAAGGCCGGCGACCGCGTCCGCGTCGGCACACCGGGCGGTGGCGGCTATGGCAATCCGCTCGAACGCGAGGCAAATCTGGTGCTGAGAGACGTGGCGCTCGGTTACTACACGCCCAAGGAGGCCAGTGATAAGTTCGGCGTCACCTTGGCGGCGGACGGGCTGACCGTAGATCGGGTAGCAACCGAGAAGCGGCGCGCCGGCTAGAGCGGGTCATCGTTTCACAGTAACGCCGAACCGCTCTATCTCTTTGTTTTTACGCAATTCCCAAAGGAAGGCGCTACGCGCGCTTTTCCCGGGAAAACCGTTTCAGACTTTTCCTGGAATTGCCTCATTCACGCCCTGACGAAACGAAACGACTCCATCAAGGCGTGAATCTAAGCCGGCTTTAAATATCCAGATTGGCAACCGACAGCGCATTGTCCTGGATGAACTCGCGCCTCGGCTCCACCTCGTCGCCCATCAGCCGCGAGAACAGCGAGTCCGCATCGGTGGCGTCATTGACCTTGACCTGCAGCAACGAGCGCACATTCGGGTCGAGCGTGGTTTCCCAGAGCTGTTCGGCGTTCATCTCGCCAAGGCCCTTGTAGCGCTGCATGGTCAGGCCCTTGCGGCCGGTCGCGAACACCGCATTGAGCAGCGCCAGCGGTCCCGAAATGGTCTCGGAGACATCCTTGCGGCGCAGCACGGGCGGTGTGCCGTAGACTTCGGTCAGGCGCGGCGCATAGCGGTCGAGCTGGCGGGCGTCGGCCGAATTGATCAGCCCGAGATCCAGCTGCGCGAATTCCTTGACGCTGCGCACCGTGCGCTCGAACACATAGCCGCCGACGCCTTCGTTCGAGGTCGACATGCGCCCGGTCCAGCCGCGCTCGGTGTCCTCGGCGATGATGTCGAGACGCTTGGCGACACGGTCGGCCATGGCGTTGGCGCGGCCAAGATCGCCAAGCACATCCGGGTTCAGCGCGCCGGCGATCGCCGCCTGCTCGACCACACCGCGGTTGTAGCGCGTGTGCAGCCCGTTGATCAGCTGCCGCACAGCCAGCGCGTCGTCGATGGCGCTGCGCAGATCCTGTCCGGCCCGCACCTCGCCGGAACCGAGCGAAAGCGACGCTTCCTCAAGCCCCGAGCCGATCAGGAATTCCTCGAACGCGCCTTCGTCCTTGATGTATTGCGAACTCTTGCCGCGCGTCACTTTGTAGAGCGGCGGCTGGGCGATGTAGAGATGGCCGCGCTCGATCAATTCCGGCATCTGCCGGAAGAAGAAGGTGAGCAGCAAGGTGCGGATGTGGGCGCCGTCGACGTCGGCGTCGGTCATCAGGATGATCTTGTGGTAGCGCAATTTGTCGGCGTTGAACTCGTCCTTGCCGATCGAAGTGCCGAGCGCGGTGATCAGCGTGCCGATCATGTCGGAGCCGAGCATGCGGTCGAAACGCGCCCGCTCGACATTGAGGATCTTGCCGCGCAACGGAAGAATCGCCTGGTTCTGACGCGAACGGCCGCCCTTGGCAGAGCCGCCGGCCGAGTCACCCTCGACGATGAAGATTTCGGACTTGGCCGGGTCGCGTTCCTGGCAGTCGGCCAGCTTGCCGGGCAGCGAGGTTACGCCGAGCGAGCTCTTGCGGGTGATGTCGCGCGCCTTGCGCGCGGCTTCGCGCGCCGCGGCGGCCTGGATAACCTTCTCGATCACCACCTTGCCTTCGGTCGGGTGTTCTTCCAGCCAGGTGCCGAGTGCCTCGTTGACCAGCCCTTCTACCACCGGGCGGACCTCGGACGAGACCAGCTTGTCCTTGGTCTGCGAGGAGAATTTCGGGTCCGGAACCTTGACCGACAGCACCGCTGTCAGGCCCTCGCGGCAGTCGTCGCCGATCAGCGACACCTTCTCCTTCTTGGTCTGGCCGGAGGATTCGCCATAGCCGGTGATCTGGCGCGTCAGCGCACCGCGGAAGCCGGCCAGGTGCGTGCCGCCGTCGCGTTGCGGGATGTTGTTGGTGAAGGCCAGCACGTTCTCGTGGTAGCTGTCGTTCCACCACATCGCCACCTCGACGGTGATGCCGTCGCGCTCGGCCTTGATGGCGATCGGCTTGTCGATCAGCGGTTTCTTCACGCGGTCGAGATATTTGACGAACTCCTCGAGCCCGCCATCATAGTGCAGTTCGTGGCGCACGATGTCTGCGTGGCGGGCATCGGTCAGCACGATGCGCACGCCGGAATTCAGGAAGGCCAGCTCGCGCAGCCGGTGCTCCAGCGTGCCATAGTCGAACTCGACCATGGTGAAGGTTTCGGAGGACGGGAAGAAGGTGATCTCGCTGCCGCTGCGTCCCTCATAGGTGCCGGCGGTCTTGTTCTGCTCGTAGCTGCCGGTGACCTTCAGCGGCGCGTCGGCGTCGCCATGGGTGAAGCTCATCTCGAAGATCTGGCCGTTGCGGCGGATCCTGAGTTTCAGCCAGGCCGACAGCGCGTTGACCACCGACACGCCGACGCCGTGCAGGCCGCCCGACACCTTGTAGGAGTTCTGGTCGAATTTGCCGCCGGCATGCAGCTGCGTCATGATCACTTCGGCCGCCGAAATGCCTTCGCCGGTGTGGATATCGGTCGGAATGCCGCGGCCATTATCGATGACAGTGACCGATCCATCGGGATTGAGCGTCACCGTGACGAGGTCGGCATGGCCGGCCAGCGCCTCGTCGATCGCGTTGTCGACCACCTCGTAGACCATGTGATGCAGGCCCGAGCCGTCATCGGTGTCGCCGATATACATGCCCGGCCGCTTGCGGACAGCGTCCAACCCCTTCAAAACCTTGATGGAATCGGCGCCGTATTCGGCTTCCGCGCCATTGGCGCTTTCAGTCTGATCGCTCATGAAAACCTGTCTGATTGATGGCGCTGGCCCGGTGCCGCAAATTGGCTCCGAATCGCGCCGTTTTGGTGTCCTAGATATAGGCGCAAAAGGCGGCTTTTCCAAGGTTTGCGAGGATTTCCGGGGCGCAAGAGCCGGCTATCGGCGGCCGGCCTCGGCCAGGCCTATTTCACGCGGGCCAATCGATCCTTGAGAAACTTGATCATGAACTTGTAGCGCGGCGCCAGCCGGCCGGTGCGGTCGAGCTCCAGCGTCATCTCCAGCGCCTCGGAAAGAACCGCCTTCGGGTTCTTGGCGACCTGGGAATAGTCGATCATCGCAACCACCAGATCGCGCTGCCAGGTGGCGTTGTCGGGGTCGGATTGGGCAAGCTGCTGGCGGATGTCCAGGCTGTCCTGGAACGCCTGCCGCGCACCCTTGATGTCGCGCTGTTTGACCTTGAGCATGCCGATCTCCGACAGCGTTATCGACAGGTCGCGCTGCCAGTCGAGATTGGCCGGGTCCAGCTTCGCCAGCCTGTCGACGATGACGAAACTGTCGAAATACAGTTTCAGCGCGCCCTTGCGGTCGCCCTGGATGGCAAGCACGCCGGCGACCTTTTCGAGACTGACCGAGAGGTCGCGCTGCCACTCCGTGTTTCCGGGGTCGCCGTCCGCGAGCTGACGGGCCTGCGCCAGCGCTTGTTGATAGGCCGCAAGCGCTGCCGGCCAATCCTCCTGATCCTTCAGCGCATTGCCGATCTTGGTGTTGCCGACCGACAGATCGCGCTTCAGCTCGGTGTTATCGGGGTCGCGGCTCAGCAGCCGTTCGACGATTCCCAGGCCTTCGCGGTAGGCGGCGAGCGCGCCGACGGCGTCGCCGCGCTCGCGCTTGAGGTCGCCGATCGTGTCGTGGCTGACCGAGACGTCGCGTTGCCTTTGCGCGTCGTCGGGCACCTTCGCGGCCAAGGCAAGGCGGATCGTCAGGCTTTCCCCAAAGGCCACCTGCGCATCGTCCAGCTGTCCCGCGGCACGCGCGAGGCGGGCGATCTCGTCATAGGAAATGGTCAGGTCACGCTGCAGGTCGGCGCGCTCCGGCTCGTTTTCGGCAAGCACTTTCTTGATCGACAGGCTTTCCTGGTAGACCCGTGAGGCGCCGGCCAGATCGCCGTTTGTCACCAGCACGTCGCCGATCTTGTCGTCGTTCATGGCCAGATCGCCGAACCATTCCAGCCGGCCCGGGTCGGCCGAAATCAGGTCGTGCAGCATCGCGCGCGCCGTCTGGTAGTTCTGCAGGGCCGCCGGCAGATCGCCTTGCGCCATCCTGATGTTGCCGAGCTTGGTGTGGCTGATGGCGAGATCGCGCCGCACGCCCGGATCGGTTTCCTGCCGCGACCTCTGTTCGAGATTGGCCCGCAGCGCCTCGAAGGCGCGGCCGGCGGCGGTGATATTGCCAACGGTGGTGTAGAGTTTGCCCAGCTCATCCTGGGTACGGATCTGGCGGTCGAAATCGTCGGGCTCGAGCGCCGACTGCCCGGCCTCGCCATAGAGTGCCAGCACCGCCTCATAGTCCTTGATGGCGGCGGCATAGTTGAGGTCGGCGCGAGCCGCGCCGCCCGACAGAAAGCGCGTCGCGGCTTCGGACAGTGTGCGACTGGCGAAATTGGCCTTCAGGGCCTTGCGCGACACACTGTCGATACCGGCGGCCTCGGCGAGTTTTGCCCGCGCGGCATTGAAAGCGCCGAGCGAAAGCTGCTCTTGCGCCTGCTGGCGCAGCGCGCTCACCTGCGGATCGCTGGCGCCGAGAACCTTCATTTCGCTGCGCACCTTGACGAAGGCGTCGGCGGCCTCGCGCAGCCTGGCGTTCAGGCTTTCCGCCGAAAGATGGCTGGTATCGGCGCTGATCAGCGCGCCATAGAGCGGCGCCAGCGGCATGTCGGCATCGCTGGCGATCCGCTCGACCTCGTCCCGCATTTGTGGTGTCACCTCGGCCATGGCCAGCAGCAGCCGCTCGCGCTCCGGCAACTGCTCCCGGGTGGATGCGGCGAAGAACAGTTGCGGCAGGCCGCTCTCGACATAGGGCAGCTGCTTTCCGCGGGTGAGGTCGTAGACCTCCTGCTGCACCAGCGTCAGCACCGAGCGGATCTCGAGCCCGTCGGTACCGAGATATTTCGCCAGCGCCGCCGTAAAGGGCGAGTTCTGGCCCGTGCCGTCGCCGGCAGTCTCGCCGGGCGCGGCGGAAAAGGCAAACAGGGTATTTTCCGCCTTCCCGATACGGCCGAGACCGGGCCGGACCTTGTCCGAGACAGTCTTGGCCAGCGCTGTCGCGCCGCGGCCTTCGCCGGCGCTTGCCGTGAACGGATCGCTGCGGCAGGCGTCGAGCACGATCAGCCCGACCTTGGCCGTCGCGGCGACGGCCTCGCGCACCTCTTCCAGCGGCAGGCTGGTCCTTTTCAGCGCATCGAGCGAGGAAGCGTCGGCATCGACCGGCAGCAGCCGATTGTCGCCGGAGATTTCGACGCCATGACCGGAGAAATACACCAGCGCCACGTCGGCGCCCTTGGCATCCTCGCGAAAATCGTCGAGCGCGCGGCGCATGCGGCGCAGGTCCCGGTTGGTTTCGACGACGACCTCGAAGCCGAGCTTCTTCAGCGCCGCTTCCATCGCCTCGCCGTCATTGACGGGATTGGCCAGCGGCCGGACCAGCCGGTAGTCGTCATCGGCGACGATCAGCGCCACGCGCCGCTCCGCCATGGCGGCGGCGGCCGTCGACAGGATCAGCAATAGCGCAAACAGAAATCGCAAAGTCGAACCGCCCCGGCCCGGTCAATGGCCGGAGCATTTCATCTCTTTATGGCGTGAACAAGCCGGCTTTTCTGTCAGCAAATGGGGCTTAGCCGGCTCGCAGCGGCTTCAGCGCCTCGCTCCAGCGGAATAGCTCGTCGAGCATCGTTCTGGAACCGCCAAGCACCTGCTCGCTGGGCTCGAAAGCGCCATCCTCATCGAGCAGCTTCTGATAGGCATGCAGCGCCACGCCCTCGGGGATCGGCATCACGCCGACCGCGGTCAGCAGCGGCTTGACCGCCTGCGCCGCGCGCAGGCCGCCGGAGACGCCGCCATAGCTGAAGGTGGCTGCGGGTTTGTATTTCCACTCGCGGGAGAGATAGGCGACCGCGTTGACGATCGCTGGCGCCACGAAATAATTGTACTCCGGCGCCACGAAGACGAAGGCGTCGGCGGCGTCGATCGCCTTCGACCAGGCCTTGGTATGGTCCTTCTCGTATTTGGCGAGCTTCGGATGGTGCGGCTCGTCCAGCAGCGGCAGGTTGAAGGCGGCGATGTCGGTCAGGACGGGCTCGAACTTGCCGTGCTCGCGCGCAAAGCCATCCAGCCACTTGGCGAAAACCGGCCCGGCGCGGCCGGGCCGCGTGCTGCCGATGATGACGTTCAACCGATGTTTCAAGGCGGGCTCCTGGAATGGCGGGATTGGAGTGGTAGTATCTGTTGGTAACCGCCACCTAAGCCACGCGCCAACAAGCGGCAAGAAGGTACGGCGAGGGGGCCGGTCACATTCCGGAGAGCGGGATTCCGGTGCCCTGCCGTTCGGCCGCATGGACGCCGGCATTGCCGCTCACTACATTGGGGTATCAGCGGAGCATCTCCCATGGACACGCAGCCCGCGCCTTTCGTTCCGCCCGCGCCGAAGCCGCGCACGACGCCGCCGTCGACGCTGGAGATGATGCGCATCGTCTACCGCAACCCGCTCGAGCTGTGGGGCGAGCACACCTACAACGAACCCTGGATATCGGTGACCGGCGTTGGCGGACCGTTGGTCGTCGCCAACGATCCCGGTCTTATCCGCCACGTACTGGTCGACAACGCCAGGAACTACAAGATGGCGACGGTGCGCCAGATGATCCTGCGCCCGATCCTGCGCGACGGCCTGCTGACCGCCGAGGGCGAGGTGTGGAAGCGCTCGCGCAAGGCGATGGCACCGGTGTTCACGCCGCGCCACATCTTCGGCTTTGCCCAGCCGATGCTGAAACGCACGCTGGACTTCGTCAGCCGCTACGAGGCCGGCGGCACCTCCGACATTGCCCACGACATGACGCTGCTCACCTACGATATCCTGGCCGAGACGCTGTTTTCCGGCGAGATTTCGGGCGAGCCGGGCAGCTTCGCCAGGGAGATCGACCGGCTGTTCGAGACCATGGGCCGCGTCGATCCGCTCGACCTGCTGCGCGCGCCCGAATGGCTGCCTCGGCTGACCCGCATCCGTGGCCGCAAGACCATGGCCTATTTCCGCAAGATCGTCACCGACACCGTCCGGATGCGCGAGGAGCGGTTGAAGCGCGATCCAGATGCCGTGCCGCAGGACTTCCTGACCCTGCTGCTCAAGGCCGAGGAGCCGGATGGGCTGACGCGCGCCGAGGTCGAGGACAACATCATCACCTTCATCGGCGCCGGCCACGAGACGACGGCCCGCGCGCTCGGCTGGACGATCTATTGCCTAGCCGAGGCGCCCTGGGAGCGCGAAAAAGTCGAGCGCGAGATCGACACTGTCTTGGCACGCGAGCCTGACCCGACGAAATGGCTCGACGCCATGCCGCTCACCCGCGCTGCCTTCGAGGAGGCGCTCAGGCTCTATCCGCCGGCGCCGTCGATCAACCGCGAGCCGATCGAACCGGAGACCTGGAACGAGCTTTACATCCCCAGGCGCGCCGCGGTGCTGGTGATGCCGTGGGTCGTGCATCGCCACAGAAAGCTGTGGGACAGGCCCGACGCCTTCATGCCGGAACGTTTCCATCCAGGGAATCGTGAAAAAATCGACCGCTTCCAGTATCTGCCGTTCGGCGCCGGCCCGCGCATCTGCATCGGCGCCAGCTTCGCCATGCAGGAGGCGATCATCGCGCTGGCCATCATGCTGTCGCGTTTCCGCTTCGACACAACGGCTGAGACGAAGCCCTGGCCGGTGCAGAAGCTGACGACGCAGCCGCAGGGTGGTCTGCCGATGCAGATCACGCCGCGCGTGCCGATATTCAAGTGATGCCGGCCTGCGAAGGAGGGCTTCTCGGCTCGGCCTGACCTGAATCTCAACACACCTACAGGCAGCTACGCTGAATTAAGCAGCCGACTTGCGCTGGAACTGGCCGGCGGCGCGGAAGCGCCAGAGGTAGCTTGGCAGGATCGTGCCGATCGACTGCGGCTGGATGCCGAGGCCTGCAAGCGTCCTGTTTTCCCTGGCGGCCGCGTCCGAGACGACGTTGTGCTCGCGCAGTTGCAGCACCTGGTCCTTGGTCAGCATTGGGTTGGGCAGCAGGCCGAGGATCGACGCCTGCATGTTCGCCATCCACCATGGCACCGGTATCAAAATCCGCTTGCGCTCGATGACGGTGAGCAGTTCTTCCATGCATTCCTTGAAGGTGAGCACCTGCGGCCCGCCGAGCTCGTAGATCCGGCCGCCTTCGACCTTGCCTTCGACCGAGCGCGCCACCGCCTCGGCGACATCGCCGACATAGACCGGCTGGAACTTGGTCAGCCCGCCGCCGAGCAACGGCAGCACCGGCGAATAGCGCGCCATGCCGGCGAAGCGGTTGAAGAAGGCGTCCTCCGGTCCGAAATTGATCGAGGGACGGAAGATGACGGCATCCGCGATCGTCTCCAGCACCGCCTTTTCGCCGAGCGCCTTGGTGCGGGCATAGTCCGATTGCGCGTTGAGGTCCGCGCCCAGCGCCGAAATATGGGTGAGGCCGGCACCGACCGAGCGCGCGGCTTCGGCGATGGCGCGGGAGCCGAACTCATGCACGGCGGAAAATTTCTGCCGGCCGCTCTCATGCAGGATGGCGACCAGGTTGATGACATGGTCGGCACCCTGCACGGCACGGTCGACCGACCAGCGCACGCGTACATTGGCCTGCACCGGCTGGATCTGGCCGACATTGCCGAGCGGCTGCAGATGGCCGGCGAGATCGGGCCGACGGACGGGTACCCTGATGCGGTAGCCGCGCTTGGCCAGTGCGCGCACGACGTGGCGGCCGACAAAACCGGACCCGCCGAAGACGACGACGAGCTTGGGGGTCTGCAGGATTTCGGTCATGGCTGGCTCCGGCGCTCGCAAGCTTGGCTGAAGCCGCTTCTTAATCCGTTTCGAGGCAAAGGCAAAGAGCGACCGGAGGTCGCTCGTGACCTTGTTTCAGGGCAATTCCAGGAAAAGTGTGAAGCGGTTTTCCGTCCGGAATTGCGTCCAAACAAAGAGAGCAATTCCAGGAAAAGCGTGAAGCGGTTTTCCCGGGGAGAAGCGCATGGCGCTTTCCCTTGGGAATTGCGTCCAGACAGACCCGCCTCAGAACGCCTTGCCGATGCGCGCGTCGACCGAATGGCGGTTACCGCCGCGGATGACGAAGAAGAGCAGGATCGCCGCCCACAGCAGCGACTTTTCGGCGCCGGAAAAACCTTGGCCGACGGTGATCCAGTGGAACCACACGGTCACCAGAAGCACGAACATCCCGGCGAAGGCAGCCGGGCGGGTAAGCAGGCCGATGGCGATGAAAATGCCGCCGAAGAATTCGGTGCAGGAGAGAAGCAGCGACCAGAACGCGCCGGGATAGAAGCCGAGGCCCTCGACCATCTCGGCGGCGCCGAACGGATCGGTGATCTTCTGCGAGCCATGGATGGTGAGAAACCCGCCGGCGATGACGCGCAGAAGGGTTTCGGCCCCATCATGCAGCGACGAATACAGGCGGCCAAGCCCTGGAATGATCAGTCTGCCGCGGGAAGCGTCGGTGGTCACGGACATCGTAGCTCCTGTTGTTGTGATGACTCCTCGCAAACGCCCGATGGCTCCCATCAAGTCAAGTTAACAAAAGTTAACATTCGAAGTCATGTTTAGCATCGCAGAGCACGAAACGCAGAAAACCCCGCCGAAGCGGGGTTTTCCGGGTGACGTTCGTGCCGAAACCAGGGTCCAACGAGACGGCCTGACCTGAGACGGTATCAGCTTGGCGTGAGACGCCCGCCCCAGCCCTGGACGCATTCCGACAGTAGACACCGACCGGGCAAACCCCGACCCGGTCAGGCATTGGTCGCTGCCGCACCGGGAAAGGTTCAACAGGCGTGCTGCGAACAGCTATTCTTCGGGTAGTTTCTCTGGCTCCGAGCGACCACCCGTACTAACCCAGACTTCGCCAGATGCGGAGTTGCCGTCGACCCATTCTTGCCAGTGGCGAGTTAGCCATTCGGGCGAAATAGCGACCTTGTTTTGGACTCGCGCTTCCATCGGAAAAATCACGAGTACATTGCCTGCGCCGGAGCCACAATCGCGAACAAGACCCAAGCCTGACGCCTCATGCGTTGCAAAGAGCAGATAGTCGAGGATTTCTTCTCTGGGTTCCATCCTGCGATATCGAAGCAGCGATCCACGAAAAATGGGCTGATCGTCTCGCAAATCTTGCAGTTGGTCCAGATCATTTCCGAAAACCCAGTCGAGCTTGTCAGGTCGGAACGGCTTCAGGCCGAGTAGCGCTCGGCGAATTCGGAAATGCGCTGCACCACCGCCTTGGGCGCGTTTATGCCCCGCGCTTGCGCCTTCTCCGCCGCCTCGGCCCGGGCGCGTCCCGGCACGTGCACGCCGTAGCGCCGCCGCAGCCGGTCGAGCTGGTCTCTCATGCGCTGCTCGAAATCCGGATCGAGCAGCTTCGGCTCGACGGCAAGCACGAACAGGCCGGTTCCCGGGCTGTCCGGCCCGCCGCTGAACCAGGGTGCGTCGAGCGACCAGTTGGCGCCGGACAGGCCGGCCGCCAGCACCTCGACCATCAGCGCGATGTTGGCGCCGCGCTGGCCGCCGAAGGCAAGCATTGCGCCCTTCATGGCCGCCGCCGCATCGGTGGTCGGGTTGCCGCTGGCGTCCAACGCCCAGCCTTCGGGGATCTTCCTGCCGTCCTCGGCCGCCTTGCGGATGTTGACAAAGGCAGTAGCGCTCGACGACTGGTCGATGACCAAGGGCGATCCGTCGGCGGCGGGCGCGGCAAACGACATCGGGTTGGTGCAGTAGACTGGCTTGACCGAGCCTGAACCGGCAAGCACCGCCGGCCCGTTGGTGGCGGCGAAGGAGACCAGCCCTTGCTGGGCCAGCCGTCCGGTGAAATAGCCGAGCGCGCCGCATGTATAGGCGTTCTTCTGCGAGAAGATCGAGACGCCGAACAGTTTTGCGGCCTTGGCGAGATCGTCGATCGTGCGGTCGAATCCGGTATGGGCGAGGCCGCCGCGCGCATCGGAAAGGTAGACGGCGAGCGCCGGCCTCGTGATGACGGGATCGGCATTGCCGTCGATGCGGCCGGCTTCGATCGCTTCCAGATAGTCGATGAAATGCGTCAGCCCGACGGAGGTCAGCCCTTCTGCCTCGGCCGCGACGATCGAAGCGGCGAGCGACTGTGCGTTCTCCTCGTTGGCGCCGGCGCCCAACGCCGCCATCCGGCACAATCCGGTTGCCTGCTCGAGACTGAGTTGCATGGCGATGAATCCTAAGTGAGTAGGGAGTAGTCAGTAGTGAAAACGAGTCGGCGAATGGCCGACTACACCCTTTTCGCTACTCACCACTCACTAACCAATCTTGTTCGGGATCCGCGCTTCGATCCGGCTGAAGGCGAAGACGAGAATGCCGGTGATCGCCATATAGATCAACGCCAGCAGCAGCAAGGGTTCATAGGTGAGGTAGGTGTCCTGTCGCACCTTGGAGGAGACGGCGAAGATGTCGATGACGCTGATCGTCGCCACCAGCGGCGTTGACTTCAATTGCAGGACGGTTTCGCCGGTCAGGGTTGGCAGCGCCCGGTAGATGGCCTGCGGCAGCCAGATGCGCCGGAAAATCTTCCAGCGGCTCATGCCGAACGCACGGGCAGCCTCGAGCTGGCCCTTCGGCACGCCGGCGAAGGCCCCCCGCATCACCTCGCCCTCATAGCCGGCGAAGGACAGTGTCAGCGCCAGGACGCCATAGGGCCAGGCCTGGCGGAGATAGGGCCACATCCAGGACTCGCGGATCCAGGGGTACTGCGGAAACAGCGAGCCCAGCCCGTAATAGAGCAGCCAGAGCTGGATCAGCAGCGGCGTTCCCCGGATCACGGTGCAGAAGGCCTTGGCGGGGGCGGAAAACCAGAACGGGCCGGCGGCCTGCGCCAGCCCGAGCGGCACGGCAAGCAGGAAGCCCAGGAAGCAGGTGACGGCCAGGATCCACAGCGACCGCCAGATGCCCAGCAATCCCATTTCGTAATATTGCGGCAGCCAGTCCCAGCGCATGAAGAAGGCGGCGCCGAGGACCAGCGCCAGCGCTATCAGGATCAGCACGATGCGATGCGGCTGCAGCCACAGCGACGTGCGCGCGGCAACGTTGATGACGGTCGCTTCGCCGGCCATCAACGCGCCTCCTTGATCGAAGGCATGCCGCGCCGCGACCAGGCCTCGATGCGACCGAGGATCAGGTTGGAAAACAGCGACAGCATGAGATAGAGCGCGCCCGCCGCGACATAGAAGGTGAAATAGGCCTTGGTGACGCCCGCCGCCTGCCGCGTTGCCAGCGCCAGTTCGAAAAAGCCGACGACTGCCAGCAGGGCGGTGTCCTTGGTGGCGATCAGCCAGAGATTGGCAAGGCCGGGTATGGCGAAAGGCAGCATCGCAGGCAGCGTGATGCGCCTGAGAAGAAGGCCGGGAGACATGCCATATGCGCGCGCAGCTTCAATTTGTCCTTGCGGAATGGCAAGGATCGCGCCGCGGATGACCTCGGTCGAATAGGCGCCCTGGACAAAGCCCAGCACGGCAATACCGGCCGCAAGCCCGCTGATGTCGATACGCTGATAGCCCATCGCCGTCAGCAGCTGGTTTATCAGGTCGGTGCCGGCGTAGTAGAGCAGCAGGATCAGCACAAGTTCCGGCACGGCACGCACCACGGTCGTGTAGACGGCAAGGAGATCGCGCACCACCGGGCCGCCATAGAGCTTGCCATAGGCGCCGCACGTACCGATCAGCAGACCGACGCACGTTGCGCCGACCGCGATCTCTATCGAATGAAGCAGACCGAGCAACAGAGTCCCGCCCCAGCCGGGCGGCACGGGCGAGAGAAGCTCGATGATGCCGGCCGCCGAGGCCGGAAGAAGTGCTTCGATCAGCTTCGCCCCCAAATGGCTGGCGCCAGGACTGCTGGAGGTTTCCGCCAGCAGCAAGCTTGCATGGACAGGTCTCGACGAAACCATGCGGAGTGGGGAGCACTCCGCATGGTCATTCGTTCAACTGCGCGCCGTCAGTTCGACTGGCTGTCTTCGCCGTAGATGTCGAAATCGAAGTATTTCTTCGAGATCTCTTCATACTTGCCGTTGGCGCGGATCGCCTTGATGCCGGCGTTGATCTTGTCCTTCAGCTCGGTGTCTTCCTTGCGGATGCCGGCGCCGACGCCGGGTCCGAGAACTTCGAGGTCCGGAGCCACCATGCCCTTCAGGTCGCAGCACCCCTTGCCCTGGTCGGACTTGAGGAACTCGCCGAGTGCGATCGAATCGGCCTGCACCGCGTCGACACGGCCGGCAGCGAGGTCCTGGTTGGCCTCGTCCTGGGTCTGGTATTCCTTGATTTCGGCAGCCGTGGCGCCGAAGTGCTTCTTGGCGTAGACGGCATGCACGGTCGACACCTGCACCCCGATGATCTTGCCCTTGAGGTCATCCGGTGTGGCGCCGAATTTCTGGTCCTTCGGCCCGATGATGGCGGTCGGTGTGTTGTAATACTTGTCGGAGAAGTCGATCGTCTTCTTGCGCTCGTCGGTGATCGACATCGAGGCGGCGATGACGTCGATCTTCTTGGTCGTCAGCGCCGGAATGATGCCGTCCCAGCCGACGGGGGTGATGACACACTCAAGTTTTTCTTCAGCGCAGACGGCGTCGATGAAATCGATCTCCCAGCCGACCCATTTGCCCGAGGCGTCCGGTGAGGCGAAGGGCGGATAGGGTTCGGCGGCGACGCCGATCTTGACCGGATCGGCCTTGGCCACGCCCATGGCGGCGACGCCGAGCAGCAGCGCTGCGGCGAATGTCTTCAGAACAGTCTTCATGTCAGAACTCCCAGTTTGTTGTTGGTTCCCGGTTCTTCGCCCGCTTTCGGTCTGGATCTAGCCGATGTTGCGGATGAATTGCTTGAGCCTTTCGGATTTGGGCGCACCGAAGATCTGCTCCGGTGGTCCTTCTTCCTCGACCAGCCCGTTGTAGAGGTAGACGACATGCGTCGCGACCTCGCGGGCAAACTTCATCTCATGAGTGACCAGCACCATGGTGCGGCCTTCGCGCGCCAGGTCGCCGATCACCTTCAGCACCTCGCCGACCAGTTCCGGGTCGAGTGCCGAGGTCGGTTCGTCGAACAGCATGACGCGCGGATTGATCGCCAATGCGCGGGCGATCGCAGCCCGCTGCTGCTGGCCCCCAGACAGATAGGCCGGATAGACGTCGCGCTTTTCGGCGAGGCCAACGCGAGCAAGCAGCTTTTCGGCCTGGGCGATCGCCTCGTCACGCTTGACGCCAAGCACGTGCACTGGAACCTCGATGACGTTCTCAATCAGCGTCATGTGACTCCACAGGTTGAAGTTCTGGAACACCATGCCGAGCTTGGAGCGGATGCGTTCGATCTGCCTGCGGTCGGCGGGAACGGTGTGGCCGTGGCTGTCGGCCTTCAGCTTGATCTCCTCGCCATTGACGCGGATGATGCCGCTGGTCGGATTTTCCAGGCAGTTGATGCAGCGCAGCAGCGTCGACTTGCCGGAGCCTGAGCCGCCGATGATGGCGATGACCTCGCCGTCGCGCGCCGACAGCGAGACGCCCTTCAGCACATGCAGTTGGCCGAATTTCTTGTGCAGGTTCTCGACATGGATGGCTTCGGCGGCGCCGTCCTGCGCCGTATGTTTCAGTGCGGGAGCCGTAGCCGACGCCATTACGCTTTCGGTGCTCCGCGGAGCCGCCGGACCCATCGCTGCTGCAATCGTTTACCCATTACCCGTCGCAAAACAGAACTTCCCTGTCGCAAGATGGACTGTTCCGCTTGCCTCCGTCAACCACGGTTTTTGGACCATTGATCACAGCCTGTTGTGGTGGTTAGTGGCGGCAACGGACGTTTTAGGGAGAAGTTGGTGGGCAAAACATTCGGGTCGCAGTCCATGGCCGGGCAACTGGAACGCGTTTTGATGCGCTCCGCTGCCAGCGCCATGCGCCATGCCAGGGCTTCGGAGTGGCACTATGGTCCAGGCTTCGATCCCGGCAAGGCCGCCGCCCAGCATGAGGCGCTGGCCAGGCTGGTGGCGGGCTCGGGCGCCGAGATCGAATGGCTGACCGACGCCGATGACGGACTGGCCGATTCCGTCTTCACCCACGACCCCTCGCTGATGACCGACCATGGCGCCATCATCCTTGCCATGGGCAAAACGCTGCGCCGTGACGAACCGGCCTTGCACGAAGCCGCCTACAGTCGCATGGGCATTCCCGTCCTTGGCCGCATCGAAAGCCCCGGCCAGGTCGAGGGCGGCGACTGCGTCTGGGTGGACAGAACCACGCTGGCCGTAGGCCGCGGCGTGCGCACCAACCAGGACGGCATCCAGCAGCTTGCGAACCTTCTGGCGCCGAAGGGCATTCAGGTCTACGGCTTCGACCTGCCGCTGTGGCACGGCGAGGAGGCCTGCCTGCACCTGATGTCGGTGATCAGCCCGCTCGCCGACGATCTGGCGCTGGTCTACGCGCCGTTGCTGCCGGCTGCCTTCTACCAGATGCTGCGCGCCCGCGGCATTCGCCTGGTCGAGGGCGACGCCGACGAATTCTTCGCCTCCAACGGGCTCAGCCTCAACGTGCTGCCGACCGCCCCGCGCCAGGTGATCGCGGTCGCCGGTTTTCCGAAGACCGCCGCCGCCATGCAGGCCGCCGGCTGCACGGTCTCGACCTTCGAGGCCGACGCGCTGTGCATCGCCTGCGAGGGCGGTCCGACCTGCCTCACGCGTCCGGTGCTCAGACAATGACCACGATCGGCGAAGCCCTCATCACCTTGCTCGAAGCCCATGGCGTCGACACCGTTTTCGGCATTCCGGGCGTCCATACGGTCGAACTCTATCGCGGCCTGGCCCGCTCGAAGATCCGCCACGTCACACCGCGTCACGAGCAGGGCGCCGGCTTCATGGCCGACGGCTATGCGCGCGCCAGCGGCAGGCCGGGCGTCGCCTTCGTCATCACCGGGCCGGGGCTGACCAACACCATTACCGCCATGGGCCAGGCACGCGCCGATTCGGTGCCGATGCTGGTGATCTCGGGCGTCAACGCCATGCCAACCCTCGGCAAAGGTCTTGGCCATCTGCACGAACTGCCCGACCAGCGCGGCATGATGGAAAAGGTGGCGCTGTTCTCGTACCGTGTCACCGAGGCCGGCGAACTGCCCGGCGTGCTCGCCCGCGCCTTCGCGCTGTTCTCGTCATCGCGTCCGGGTCCGGTTCACATCGAAATCCCGACCGATGTCATGGTCAAGCCGGGCGACGGCATCGAGGCCTTGCTGAGCAATGTCGCGCCGCCGGTTCCCGACGCGACGGCTATAGAGGAGGCAGCCAGGCTTAGCGCGGCCGCCCGCCGGCCGCTCATCCTTGCCGGCGGCGGCGCCAGGCGGGCCGAGGCGCCGTTGCGGCGGCTGGCCGAAAGGCTCGGCGCGCCGGTCGTCGAGACCGCCAATGCACGCGGCCTGCTGCACCGCCATCCGCTATGCGTGCCGGCAGGCCCCTGCCTGAAGGCGGTGCGGGCGCTGATGGCGGAGGCCGACCTGGTCATTGCCGCCGGCACCGAATTCGGTCCGACCGAGTATGACGGCTATAGCGACGGCGGTTTTGTCCTGCCCGCCAATCTGATCCGCATCGACATCGGCGCCGACCAGCTCGCGCGCCGCCCGGCCACCGTCGCCATCCAGGCGGATTGCGCCGAGGCGATCGAGGCCTTGCTGGCTCGTCTTGGCGATGTGCCGGCGACATCGGCCGTCGGCCCGGCCCGCGCCGCCGCGACCCGGCAGGCCGCCCTCGCCGAGCTTGGCCCGGCCATGCAGGCGCAGATGCGCGCGGTGGAAGTGATCCGCGATGCCTTGCCCGGATCGATCATAGTCGGTGACTCGACGCAGCCGATCTACGCCGCCAACCTGTACTACGACCATGACCGGCCGGGCGGCTGGTTCAACGCCGCCACCGGCTTCGGCGCGCTGGGCTTTGGCCCGCCGGCGGCGATCGGCGCCGCGCTTGCCGTGCCCGAGGCGCCGGTGGTCTGCCTCACTGGCGATGGCGGCTTCCAGTTCACCTTGCCGGAACTGGGCGCCGCACTCGATGCGGATGCGCCGGTCATCTTCGTCGTGTGGAACAATCGCGGCTATCGTGAGATCGAGACTTCGATGCTGAACGTCGGCGTCGAGCCGGTCGGTGTGTCGCCGGCGCCGCCGGATTTCTGCAAGCTGGCCGAGGCCTATGGCATTGCCGCCGAACGGCTTGCCGGCGTTGGCGGCCTGGCGGATGCGCTCAAGCGCGCACGCGCGACCGGACTTCCCTACGTCATCGAAATCACCGTCGACTGAATTTTGGCCGGGCAACCCTTCATGCGCAGGCTGGCAAGCATCCCGGCTGGCCGGCGGCCCGAGCGATGCAAAGACGCGACCCAGCCATGTCGATATTTCAGTTGAGTGATCGAGTGAAAGGCGCGACTTTCGCCGGCGGCGTGGCCTAAGCATAAGAACACTGGAGCAGTCGAATATGACGGAAACACTGGACGGCAGGCATATCGTGGTGACCGGCGGCACCGGGGCGCTGGGCGGCGCGGTTGTCGGCAAGCTCCTGGAGCAGGGCGCGGTCTGCCATGTGCCCAATGCCCATGCCGCCGCACCTTCGCATTTTCCCTTCACCACGCATGACCGCGTCAGGCTGGCGCACAATGTCGACCTGTCGGATTCCGCCAAGGTCGAGGCGTTCTACCACCAGCTTCCGGAACTCTGGGGTTCGATCCATCTGGCGGGTGGCTTCACCATGGCGCCGGTCGAGAAGATCGAATCCGCGTCCTTCGCCGAGATGATGGACACCAACGCCCGCACCACTTTCCTGTGCTGTCGCGCCGCGGTCCGCTCGATGCTGGCGTCGAACACGGCTGGCCGCATCGTCAACGTCTCGGCGCGCGCCGGGCTCGAGCCCAGGCGCGGCTCCGGCATGGTCGCCTATGCCGCCAGCAAGGCAGCGGTCGCGGCGATGACCCTGGCCATGGCCGAGGAATTGAAAGGCAAGGGCATATTGGTCAATGCCGTGGCGCCCTCGACGCTCGACACGCCGGCAAACCGCACCGACATGCCGGACGCCGATTTCAGCAAATGGGTCAGCCTTGAGGCCGTCGCCGAGGCGATCGCCTATCTCGCCTCGCCCGCCAATCTGGCGATGAGCGGCACGCTGGTGCCGCTTTACGGCCGGGCCTGATCCTTCGGCATATCCCAAAGAAAAACCCCGCCGGATCGCTCCGGCGGGGTCTTGTTTTCAGTCGGTACGAAGGGCTTAGCTGCCCTGCTTCTTCAGCGCGGCACCCAGGATATCGCCCAGCGAAGCGCCGGAGTCGGTCGAGCCGTACTGAGCGACCGCTTCCTTCTCTTCGGCGATTTCCAGCGCCTTGATCGAGACCTGCAGCTTGCGGGTCTTCTTGTCGAAGGCGATGACGCGGGCGTCGACCTTCTGGCCGACGGTGAAGCGCTCGGGGCGCTGCTCGTCGCGGTCACGGCTGAGGTCGGAGCGCTTGATGAAGGTCTCGATGCCGCTGTCGACCAGCCGCACTTCCAGACCGCCATCCTTGACGCCGATGACTTCGCAGGTGACGACGGCGTTCTTGCGCAGTTCGCCCGAAGTCGCCGCTTCGCCGACCGTATCCTTGGCCAGCTGCTTGATGCCGAGCGAGATACGCTCCTTCTCGATGTCGACGTCGAGCACCTGCGCCTTGACCATGTCGCCGCGATTGTACTCTTCGATGACCTGCTCGCCCGGACGGGTCCAGTCGAGGTCGGAAAGGTGCACCATGCCGTCCACGTCGCCTTCCAGGCCGATGAACAGGCCGAACTCGGTCTTGTTCTTGACCTCGCCCTCGACCTGGCTGCCGACCGGATGGGTGCGCGCGAAGGCTTCCCACGGGTTTTCCAGCGTCTGCTTGAGGCCGAGCGAAATGCGCCGCTTGGCCGGATCGACCTCGAGCACCACCACGTCGACTTCCTGGGTCGTCGACAGGATCTTGCCGGGATGCACGTTCTTCTTCGTCCACGACATTTCCGAAACGTGGATGAGGCCTTCGATGCCCGGCTCCAGCTCGACGAACGCGCCGTAGTCGGTGATGTTGGTGACGGTACCCTTGATCTTCTTGCCGATCGGGAACTTGGTGCCGATCTCCGACCACGGATCGCTCTCGAGCTGCTTCATGCCGAGCGAGATGCGGTGGGTTTCCTGGTTGATGCGGATGATCTGCACCTTGACCGTCTGGCCGATGTTGAGGATCTCGGTCGGATGGTTGACGCGGCGCCATGCCATGTCGGTGACATGCAGCAGGCCGTCAATGCCGCCGAGGTCGACGAACGCACCGTAGTCGGTGATGTTCTTGACGACGCCTTCGACCACCTGGCCTTCTTCGAGGTTCTGCACGATTTCCGAGCGCTGTTCGGCGCGGCTCTCTTCGAGCACGGTGCGGCGCGACACCACGATGTTGCCGCGGCGGCGATCCATCTTGAGGATCTCGAAGGGCTGCGGGTTGTGCATCAGTGGGGAAACGTCGCGGATCGGGCGGATATCGACCTGGCTGCGCGGCAGGAAGGCCACGGCGCCGTCGAGGTCGACGGTGAAGCCGCCCTTAACCTGGTTGAAGATGACGCCTTCGACGCGCTCGCCCTTGGTGAACTTCTCTTCGAGACGGACCCAGCTCTCTTCGCGGCGGGCCTTCTCACGCGAAAGCATCGCTTCGCCAAGCGCGTTCTCGATGCGCTCGACATAGACTTCGACGGTGTCACCGACCTTGAGGGTGGTGTCCTTGCCCTTGACGCCGAATTCCTTCAGCGGCACGCGGCCTTCGACCTTGAGGCCGACGTCGATGATGGCCATGTCCTTTTCGATCGCGGTGATCGTGCCCTTGACGACCTGGCCTTCGCCGGAATGGCCGGCGGTAAAGGATTCTTCGAGCAGGCTCGCGAAATCATCGCGAGTGGGATTTGCAGCTGACATATTTTCTCCTGGAATGCCCCACATCTCAAGCGGGACGGGCGCCGTGGGTTAGCGTTGCGTTGGCCTGCCGGCGTTCCGGGCTACAAAAGCCCTGGGCCGCTCTAAGCGGCAATTCCGGCGCATGAAGAATGCTGGCAGGCTGGTTCGTGCCCGATATGGGTATTTTCTTCGCCGCCGGCAATCGGCAGCGCGAGGAAAAACCCGGATCAGGCCTTGTTTCTCTTGGCCAGCACGTCGTCGATGATCGCCATGGCTGCAAGAAACGCGGCTTCTATAGCCATTTCGCTGGTATCAAGCAAGTGCGCGTCGGCGGCAGGCTTGAGCGGCGAGTCGGCGCGGCCCATGTCGCGTTCGTCGCGGCGCATGATGTCGGCGAGGATCTCGGTGAAATTAGCGGTTCCGCCGATGCTTTCGATCTCCGCCAGTCGGCGTCGTGCCCGCACCTCGGCGCTGGCGGTGACATAGAGCTTGATGTCGGCGTCTGGGCACACCACCGTGCCGATGTCACGCCCGTCGAGCACCGCCCCCGGCGGTGTCTTGGCGAAGTCGCGCTGTTTTTCGACCAGGATGCGCCGAACCGTCGGATACACCGCGACCTTCGAGGCGGCCTCGCCGGCCGCATGCGCCGACAGCACGGCGCGGTCGAGCTTGGCCAGATCGACCTGGCGGGCCGCTGTTTCGGCCGCCGAGACATTGTCGAGGGGTAGCGCGTGTTGAAGCAGTGCATAGGCCACCGCGCGATAGGTGAGGCCGGTGTCGAGCAGGTTCAGCCGGTAGTGGTCGGCCAGCCGCCGGGCAAGCGTGCCCTTGCCGGCTCCAGCGGGTCCGTCGATGGCGATGGTGAAGACGTGTGTCATTCGAAACCTCGATGCAAGTGCCTCACTCCATCGGCGCTCGAAGTCAACCGCCGCGACTTCCAAGGCTTCGAACTGGCTGTCCGAATTGATCTCTGCGAGGTCAGGAAAGCCTTCCGTCGAATTTCCGGTCCCTCCGACTTCTATATCCTCCGACCCGTCAATGGCGGGGCCGCGAATGGCGAAGCCCACGGAGCCGTCTGCATAGAATTCTATTGTTCTGTTCTGAAAATTGTCGTCGGCGACTTCATACCAGAGGTGGGACGGCTCCTCTGGTATGTCATGCTTCCAATGAACGAAAAAGTATCTCACCCAATCTCCGCGCCCAGCCCCTTCATCAATCCCATGAACTCCGGAAAACTGGTCGCTATCATCGCCTGGTCGTCGATGGTCACGGGCTTTTCCGTCGCCAGCCCCATCACAAGAAAACTCATGGCGATGCGGTGGTCGAGATGGGTCTGGACGGTGGTGCCCTGGCCGTTGGGGTGCTGGCCCAGACCCTTGCCGCCGGGCCTGCCGCGCACGGCAAGCGTCGCTTCGCCCTCGGTGCAGTCGACGCCGTTGAGCTTCAGCCCGTTGGCGACCGCCGAGAGCCGGTCGGATTCCTTGACCCGCAATTCTTCCAGCCCCTGCATCAGCGTCTCGCCTTCGGCGAAGCTCGCCGCCACCGCCAGCACCGGATACTCGTCGATCATCGACGGCGCCCGCTCGGGCGGCACGATGACGCCCTTCAGTTCGGAGTAGCGCACGCGCAAATCGGCGACATCCTCGCCGCCGGCATTGCGCGGGTTCACGATGTCGATCCGGCCGCCCATTTCCTGCAAGGTCAGCAGCAGCCCGGTGCGGGTTGGGTTCATCAGCACGTTTTCGATGGTGATATCGGAGCCCGGCACGATCAATGCTGCGACCAGCGGGAAGCCGGCCGAGGACGGGTCGCCGGGCACGGCGATGGTCTGCCCCGTGAGCTTGCCCTGGCCTTCGATGAAGATATGGCGCACACCGCGCTCGTCGGTCTCGACCGTCAGATTGGCGCCGAACCCTTTCAGCATCTTTTCGGTGTGGTCGCGCGTCATCACCGGCTCGATGACGGTGGTGATGCCCGGCGTGTTCAGTCCGGCGAGCAGCACGGCGGACTTCACCTGCGCCGAGGCCATCGGCACGCGGTAGGTGATTGGTGCGGCATGCTTCGGACCGCGCAGCGTGATCGGCATGCGGTCACCGGGCGTCGCCTTCAGCACCTGCACACCCATCTGGCGCAAGGGTTCGAGCACGCGGCCCATCGGCCGGCCGGACAGTGAAGCGTCGCCGATGAAGGTGGTTTCCATGTCGTAGGTGCCGACCAGGCCCATGGTGAGGCGCGAGCCGGTGCCGGCATTGCCGAAATCGAGGGGGCCTTCCGGCTGCAGCAGTGCGCCGTTGCCGGTGCCGCGGATCACCCATTCGTCGTCATGCTTCTCGATATGCGCGCCCATCGCCTTCATGGCCGCACCCGTGCGCATCACGTCCTCGCCTTCGAGCAGGCCGGTGATGCGGGTCTCGCCGGAGGCCAGGCCGCCGAACATGAAGGAGCGGTGCGAGATCGACTTGTCGCCGGGCACGCGCGCTGCGCCGGAAAGAGCTGGTGATTTGCGGGCCGTGGCCGGTTTCGGGGCGGCAGCGTGAGACATGGTTTTCCCTGGATGGAATGCCGGCGGACCGGCCATTTTCTTTTGTTGCGGCGGTCTCGTATCACGGCGGACGGAAATGGTCATCCCCTTGTGCCGGGCCTTCGAAGCTGGGCTTTTGTGACGCCGGCTTTTGGCTTTGACAGCGCGGTAAACAGTGGTTATGGGGACCAACCTTTTATCTACGAGGCTTGCCGTGGCAAAACCCGAACTTGGCACCAAACGTATAGACCCGGAAACGGGTCGAAAATTCTATGACCTGAACAAGGACCCGATCGTCTCGCCCTATACCGGCAAGAGCTATCCGCGTTCCTATTTCGACGAAGGCAAGATCACCGCCATCGAGGAGGACGAGGAAGTCGCCGAGAAGGAAGTCGACGCCGAGGAGGAAGAGGGCGCCGAGATCGTCTCGCTCGAAGAGGCCGATGAGGAGGCGAAGACCGGCGACGATCTTCCCGATCTGGGCGACGACGAGGACGATGTGGACCTCGGCGACGACGAGGACGACACCTTCCTCGCCGACGAAGAGGAAGAAGACGACGATGTTGCCGACATGATCGGTGTTGGCGACGACGACGACGAAGTCTGATCGGCTGCGGGCGCACGCGCCCGCAGGCTTTCTTGGGTTGTGACGAAAAAGCGGCTCCGGAAGGCTTGATATTGACGGAAGGCGGGGTTAGAAGCCGCCTGCACTAACGGCGCGGTCTTGAAACCCGCGCCGATCTCTTCGCCGGAAACGGCGCCGGCTGACTGCCGGGAGTGGGGCCATAGCTCAGTTGGGAGAGCGCTTGAATGGCATTCAAGAGGTCGTCGGTTCGATTCCGATTGGCTCCACCAAACAGTCCTTTTCCGATGCTTGGTTTCGCGGCATTCATGCTTGCCGCCTGCCAGTCGGCTCCTGAAACACCGCCACCGCCTGCCCCACAGCCCGCCCTTCCCGCTGTTGCGGCTCCTGCTCCGGAGGGTTCGGCGGTTCTGGATCCCTCCGTGGCGATCACGCCCCCCGCCAAGGGCGTTCCGTCCAGATACGCCGCTTTTTCCGGCATATGGGCCGGACGGCTGGATGGGATGTATGAAGGCAAGCTGGCCGTGCTGACGATTTCTCCACGCGGGCAGGTGACGGTCACCTATGCGTGGGGCGATCTGGCCGACAACAGGCCAGGAGTGGCCGACGGCGCCGGGAAGATTGTTGGGCAGACATTGAAGCTTGGCCGCCTTCCCAACGGCGCCGACGTCAGCGCTGCGATGCAGGCGGACGGAACGCTTTCCGTCACCTATGCGCTTGCCGGGCAGACCTACACGGGCGCGTTCTCCAGGCAATAGTCGAGGCAGACAAACGCCGTTCTCGAAACCTTGACAGTCTGTGTCATGGACGATGGGTGTGTGGACGCGCTACCCACGGACCCGACGTAATCCTGTCGCGCCGACGAGGATGTAGAATGAACGGGCTTGTCGCATGAAGAAGATCGGCTTCCTTTCCTTTGGCCATTGGTCGCCCTCGTCCCAGTCGCAGACGCGGTCGGCTTCCGATGCGCTTCTGCAGTCGATCGAGCTGGCCGTCGCTGCCGAGGAACTGGGCGCGGACGGCGCCTATTTCCGCGTGCATCATTTTGCCCGCCAGCTTGGTTCGCCCTTTCCGCTTCTGGCTGCGGTTGGCGCCAAAACCAGCCGCATCGAGATCGGCACCGCCGTCATCGACATGCGCTACGAGAACCCGCTGTATATGGCGGAGGACGCAGGCGCGGCCGACCTGATCGCCGGCGGTCGCCTGCAGCTTGGCATCAGCCGGGGATCGCCGGAGCAGGTGATCGACGGCTGGCGCTACTTCGGCTACGTGCCGCAGGAAGGCCAGAGCGATGCCGACATGGCACGCAGCCACGCCGAGGTTTTCCTCGAAGTGCTGCGCGGCGAAGGCTTCGCACAACCAAACCCGCGGCCGATGTTTCCCAATCCGCCTGGAATGCTGCGTGTCGAGCCGTTCTCGGCCGGTCTGCGCGACAGGATCTGGTGGGGCGCCGCCACCAACGCCACCGCGCAATGGGCGGGCAAGCTCGGCATGAACCTGCAGAGCTCGACGCTCAAATTCGACGAGGGCGGACAGCCGCTCCACATCCAGCAGGCCGAGCAGATCCGGGCTTTTCGCGCGGCGTGGAAGGAAGCGGGGCATGCGAGCGAGCCGCGGGTGTCCGTCAGCCGCAGCATATTCGCGTTGGTGAACGACCGCGACCGCGCCTATTTCGGCGGCAACGGGAGCGAGGATCATTTCGGCTATATCGAGCCCGACAAACTTGCCGTGTTTGGCCGCACCTACGCCGCCGAGCCGGATGTCCTCGTTGAACAACTGAGAGAGGACGAAGCGATCGCCGAGGCCGATACGCTGCTGCTGACCGTCCCCAACCAGCTCGGCGTCGACTACAACGCGCATGTCATCGGGGCGATACTGAAGCACGTCGCGCCGGCCCTCGGCTGGCGCTGACGTTCCGACCTTGTTCGGCGCGGACGGGCGCGACGCCTACGCGCTTGCGCAAACCGCCCTGCGGCAGCGCAACTCACTTCGGCTTTCGGCCGAGCCCCATCGATTTGGCCAGTGTCGAACGACGTGCGGAGTAATTTGCCGCTACCATCGGGTAGTCGGAAGGCAAGTTCCACTTCGTTCGATATTGTTCCGGCGTAAGGCCATAGTGTACCCCGATATGCCGCTTCAATGACTTGAAGCGCTTGCCGTCTTCGAGGCAGATGATGAAGTCGGGCGTGACAGACTTTCTCACAGGAACGGCTGCTTTAAGTTCGCCAGGCTGGACCGGGGTAGCTCCAGCTGAAATGACCTTGAGTGATGTGTAGATCTGGCCGATGAAATTTGGAAGGTCGGTGGCAGGAAGAGGGTTGTTTGAAATGTAGGCCGACACGACATCGGCAGTTATCGAAACAAGAGGATCGAGATTATCTTGGTGCAGCATAGGGAGCGTCTCTTCTGCGGTTTTGAGTGTTTTGCGGGGGGATTTTCCGAGGGCGGAATTTGTGTAAGGGCCAATTTCGGTCTGGCCTTTTTCGGGCCTGTCTTTGATCCTGCTTAAGGTCGGCTTTGTGTAAGGTTTCTTCAAAGATGCCTCTCATTGGCAAGGCTGCGGCGGTTGCTGCTGTTCGGTTTCCAGTTCCGGAAAGCAAAGTGTGGGAAAATTTCACACATGTCAACTGAGGCGAAGTTCTTTAGTCGAAGGCGAGGATTTCCCCTGCTGATTGCATACTGGACCGGTGACTGGCCCCGGGCATTCGATCTTGATTGGGTGCAAACTTCGAGACTCAGGAGCATCCGAAAGATCGACCATTGTGTCACCCGAGTATGGTCCTCTTGTGGAAACATTTCCCACAAGCTATTTTCGGCCAGAGTTTTCGAGGGATGGATGGTCGATTTCGTGACGAGAGCAACTCCAGGAAAAGTGCACAGCGGTTTTCCGTCCGGAATTGCGTCAAAACAAAGAGTTAGAGTGGTTCAACAGTTCTATTTGAACCGCTCTAGCTAGTGAGGACGGCGATGAGCAAATCGGGGGGACAACATCTGGACGCCACTGGGGTCCAGGGCGCGTTGAACCGGGCACTTCGCCCGTTGGTGCGATTGGCGATCAAGTGCGGGGTGACGTTTCCGACCTTCGTCGATCTGCTGCGTCAGCTTTACGTCAATGTGGCGGAGCATGAATTCGCCTTGCCCGACAAGCAGCAGACCGACAGCAGGGTCAGCCTGCTTACCGGCGTTCATCGCAAGGAAGTCAGTCGGCTAAGAGGCGCCGGGGCTCCGGTGCGGGTGGTGCCCGATTCCGTCTCCAGGACGAGTGCCATCGTTGCGCGCTGGCTTGCGGATCCGTCGTTTGTCGATGCCAGGGGCATTCCGTTGCCCCTGCCGCGAGCCAGCGAGGCTGGAGAGGCATCCTTTGCCAGCCTTGTGGAATCGGTAACGCGCGATTTGCGGCCGAGGGCCGTCCTGGACGATTGGCTTGATCGAAAGCTGGTTGAGATCGACGAGAACGATCGCATCGTCCTGATGGAAGGAGCCATGGTTCCGCGAGGCGACGGCGAGGTTCGGCTCTACTACTTTGCCCGAAATCTCGGGGATCATGCCGCCGCCGCCGTCCAGAACATCCTGGCCGATGATCCGCCCTTCCTCGAGCGCGCCGTCCATTACGACGGGCTATCCGAACAGCTTGCCAAATCGCTCGAGGCCTATAGCCGCAAACTCGCAATCGACACGCTGCTCCATCTGAACAAGCATGCGAACCAGTCCATCCAAAGTGATCCCGGCGGGACCAGCCGGTGGAATTGCGGCATCTATATCCTGACCTCCGATGGGACGTCGCTCGTTGCTGAAGAACCGCCCCAGCAAAAGGATGCTGGCGGGGAGACTTCATGAGCTGGAGGCTGACGAGGCGGGATTTTCTGACGCTTGGCGCTGCCGTGCCGGCAGTGTCTTGCAGCATGCTTGCAAGAGCGACAGAGCAGCCGAAGGACCAGGGAATCGGCGGCACTGGCTGGACGGCGGGAACAGACAGCGATCAAGGCATCGGCGGCACCGGTATCGTAGGAACCATCCAGCGCTTCGGCAGTATTTTCGTCAATGACGTGCGCGTTGCGTATCAGCCGGACGTGCCGGTGTTGGTCGACGGAGTTCGTGCCACCTCAGGCAGCCTGAAGATAGGGCAGGTCGTCCGGATCGTGGTGGAACAGCAGGCAGGTCAGCCCATCACCCGCGCGATCCATGTCACCAGCGAGGTGGTTGGCCCTGTCGAGCGCGCCACTGCCGGCTCGATGTCGGTCCTCGGGCAGGACATCGATACCAGCCAAATTCCTGAGGGATTGGTGGTCAGGACGGGCGATGTCGTGGCCGTCTACGGCATTCGCCGGCCCGATGGGAAAATCGTTGCGAGCTTGATCGAGGCTAGGCCCGACTTGATCGAGGCCAGACCTGATGAAGCGCACTATTCGGTTCGCGGCCTGGCAATCGTGAAGTCAGGCGAACTGCTGGTCGGGCGGCTCAAGATCGGACCAAGATCATCAGAGTTTGCAGATAGGCGCGTTCAGCTGGCCCTGGCCAAGGCCGACGGCGGATACAGAGTGATGCATCTGGAGGCGGAAGCTCCGGTTCCGCAGGCCTATGTCGCGAGCATCCTGTACGAGACGTTTCTGCAACGCCGGGGACACGAGCTCAAGTCAGGTTTGGGCGTCGCCATCGACGACCAGAACGGCGATTCGACATCGACCGGCAATGTCCGGGCGTTCCTCGATGTCAGGTTTGACCGAGAGGGGAATATTGTCTCGGCGTCACGTCAAGGCAATGCCGGCAGGCAATCGCCAAACCGGCCCAACCCGCCGCCTGGTCGACATCCCCCTGGCCCTGGCGGTCCGGGTGGTCCAGGCGGTCCTGGCGGGCCTGGCGGGCCTGGCGGGCCAGATGGTCCTGGCGGCGAACCCGACGGCCCGGCTGGGCCTTAGCAGTCGATCGCCCTACAGGCATCCGCTGTGGCGGCGAGGCCTGTTGGGTTCAAATGTCGGGCGTCGCGCCGAGAGGCACCTAAACCCACAAAAAAATTGCTGCTGGCGAGGTCGTTTCAAGAAAAGGATGATCCGACCGGCCTGTCTTCGGGGATAGACGAAGACAGGCCGGTCGGGGCAGCCGTAAGACGGGCTCGCTCAAACGGGGGGAGCTCGCTCGAGCCTCTTTTTGTTCGGCTGCTTGCGGCGGATCACATAGGACGGGGGATCCGCCGAGACTCGATCTCGGCACATTGCATGGCAGGGATCGAAGTACCTTGCTCCTCTTCTGCATCAGCATCGCTGACCAATTCAGATTGTGGGAATTTTACCCACGAGTCAATTCCCAATGTTTCGTTTTTATGAGGGTTCTCGCGAATCGCGGTGGCCCGACTCCATCATTCATGACCGCAGACGCAAGTCCGCAGCGCCCTTCGCGTCGTCGGGAGCTCAGCATGCTTGACGTGGGCAATTTTCCCACGTATAGCGAATCCAGCTTGTGGGAGAGCATTTTGGAAAATCCGAAGCCCAGGGCCGAGATCAAACGAAAGCGGCCGCAGCAATACGGTCTGAACAGGCATGAGCTCCATTTCGGCAACTGGATTGCCCAATAGCGCGGAAGCTTCACCAAGGGTAAATCATTGAAAAAATTGTATATCGACGCCACCCTGCCGTTCCGCTGGGGGCCGCACCCGCCTGTGGGCATCCCTCGCGTCGAAACAGCGCTCATCCGTCAGGCTCTTCGATGGAAGACCTCGCCGGTCAGTTTCTTCTTTGTCGACTCGCAGGGGCGGGGTCAGACGTTGGGCGAAGTGGAACTTCGCTATCTAAGGCAGTTGGTCGACGGTGAACTGCCGCAACCTGTCGAGGGCGAGGAAAGCTCGTATCTGGCTCGCCTTTGGAAAGTGTTGTCGATCATGCGGGCCGCGCCCTTCGTTTTCGGGCGCGAGTTCGATCGTGTGGCGGCGATCTTCGTCGCGGGTTGTGAGAAGCGAAGCGGGGTCAAGTTTCAGCTGTCCAAGACGGCCATTCGCCTCTTCAAAGTCCTGAAATCATCCCTGCGCCCAAGAAGGGCAGAAACAAGAGATCCGCTGAAGGATGAAGGCGCCATATGCTTTCTCTCAAGCGCGAGCATCCACGAGATCGCCTCGAAGAAGCTCACGGGCAATATCAAGAGCAGCGTTTTCACCTTGATGCACGACATCATCCCGATCGATTTCCCGCAATTCGTCGGTCCTCATCACGCCCGCAATTTCGTCCGCGATACGGCCTGGCAAATTGAAAATTCGGACCTGCTCGTCTGCGTGTCGAAGTACACCGCCGACAGGGTGAAATGTCACGCAGCAACATCCGCTCCCGGCCGGGTTCCGGAAGTCGCGGTTGCATCACCCGGTGCCTTTCTCAAGGAGGGCGTTGCGGATCAGCGGATGCCTTCCGAAAGGCAGCTCGAAGGCCGAAAGTTTGTTCTGTACTGCTCGACCATTGAGATCAGGAAGAACCATATCCTGCTGCTCAAAGTATGGCATCGCTTGCTGCCCGTCCTGGGTGACCGGCTGCCAATTCTCGTCTTTTGCGGTCGCTGGGGGTGGATGTATGAAGAGCTGGTTGCCTTCATGGCGGAGCATCCGGAGCTCAGCCAGTGCGTCCAGTTTCGCTCCAATATCACGGACCGGCAGCTTGCGGAGCTCTACCGGGACGCTGAATTCAGCGTCTATCCTTCTGCGGTGGAAGGCTGGGGCCTGGGAGCGGCCGAGTGCCTCGATTTTGGACTGCCGGTCCTGATCTCGGATGCGCCTTCGCTGGCCGAGGCAACGCAAGGACTAATGCCGACGATACCGGCGCGCGATGTCGAGGCGTGGTGCGCCGCGGTCGCCAAAGCCTGCACGGATCCGGCCTGGCTTGCCGAACTGCGTGCAACGATCGCATCGCGGTACCGCCCGATCGGCGAGCGGGAGTTTTTCGCAGCCATCTTCAACCATGTCTCCGCGCTCGATGATCTAAGCGATCTCGGGCACGAATTCTCCTGGCCGGCTCCCATGGCGGCTGAGGCGAGGCGGCAACCCGAGCGAATTGGTGGCTGAACAACGAGAGTCTTCGGTCACGGGAATCACTATGGATATTTCAACAATCGGCAGCTCGGAGACCCGGCCCGGGGACGATACCGTCCAAGTCCGTGTCATGGGGACGCCGAGATCGGGCACAAACCTCGCGAAATATCTGGTCGAGCGCTATCTGAAGACACCGGTCGTTTTCGATCAGGGGTTTTGGAAACACGGGATTTTTCCCGCCCTCATGAGCGGGCGCGATCTACAATATGGGGAATTGCCCATCATTGTCGTCAGCAAGGATCCGGTTACCCAGATACCTCATGGTACCGCTATGCCAGGAACAATACTGTTTTCGAGCAGGGCAAATGTCTCGGGTCTTTTCTGAGCCGGCCATTTGAAATCAGGCAGGATTTTACCGAACCGAAGCAAATGGAATACAGGTTCCGCAATCCATCGGATTACTGGAATCAGTTTTACTTCGCCATGGATGCTCTTCGCCGTACCGGCGCCCCGGTACATTTCGTATGCTATGAGCAGCTCGTTTCATCTCCCGCTCTTGCTCTGAATTCGATCTCCCATTGTCTCGGTCTTTCGTCGCCTTTCGACGTCGCCGGTGCTGTGGCAATTCCACAGCACGCACTCGGCGCGAGCAACGACATCGACCGGGCTGCGGGCTTGACGATCGATCAAACCGCGTTTGATCCCGCACGTGCGGATTTGGCATCCGCCCTTGCCCGCATCGGATGGCACAATGCGCGAACCATTCTTCGCGACATCGATGATGACGTGCTCAGCGCAACAGGGCGAACCGGGTTTCGCAAGACCTGCCGGGAAGCGGCCGGCCCTGCAGCGATGCTGAGGTCTCTCGTCGGTTTCTGGTGAGGCTCGTCGCGCCAGGCACCGTAGACGTTGCGGGCATCACGCGGTCTTCACGGTGCCAGCCTGGCCCGAATCGGCTAAGTCTTGCGCATGCAGGAAACGTCCCTCTACCCGCCGGTAAAGCGGTTCCTTGAGAGCCAGGGATTCACCGTCAAGGGCGAGATTGGCGGCTGCGATATCGTCGGCGTGCGCGATGGCGAGCCGCCCGTGGTCGTCATTTGCGAGCTGAAACTGCAGTTCAACCTCGAGCTCGTGCTCCAGGCAGTCGATCGGGCCGCGGCCTGCGACGAGGTCTGGCTTGCAGCGCGCATGTCGGCACGCGGCAAGGGTCGCGAGCAGGATCGCCGGTTCAGGGCGTTGTGCCGGCGCCTTGGCTTCGGCCTGCTGGGCGTTGGCGGTAAGGGCGAGGTCGAACTGCTGCTCAGCCCTGCCGCGCTGCCGCCAAGGCGCGACCCGAGGCGACGGTCGCGATTGATGGACGAGCATCGGCGCCGGCGCGGCGATCCCGCACCCGGCGGCAGCACGCGCGTACCGATCATGACCGCCTACCGACAGGACGCGCTGGCTTGCGCCGCCGCCATGGCCGATGGCCCGAAGCGGCCGCGCGATTTGAAGGCCGTTTCACCACGCGCGGCCAGCATCCTGCTGCACAATTACTACGGCTGGTTTGCGAGGGCCGAGCGCGGCGTCTATGCGCTGACCGACCTCGGTCACGCCGCCATGCAATCAAATGGGATCCTTCAGGGTTCGCAACAGGGCTCCCCGTATGAGGCCGATCAACTCGGAATGAAGGTCGGCACGTGACTTGCTGCCGTCGTCCTCGCAGATCGGGTCGAGAACCCATTTCGCGCTTGGCAGCGCATTCGCTTTTCAGTCCAATAGGTTTGTGCGTCAGAAACGCTCGCGATAGTCGCGCGGGTTCGCGCCGAGGACGCGCAGAAAGCCGCGCCGCATCGTCTCTTCCGAGCCGAAGCCACAGCGCCGAGCCGTCTGGTTGACGGTCAGGCCCCGTTCCAGCATCCGGCGCGCCGCCTCGATCCGGATCTCTTCGATTGCACGGGCGGGTGTCCGGCCCGTTGCGTCCCGATAGTGCCGCGAGAAGCTGCGCGGGCTCATGTTGGCGTGGTCGGCCAACTGCGCGAGCGACAGGTCGCCGGCCAGATTCTCGAGGATCCATCCATGCAGCCGGTCGAAGCGCCCGTCGCCTTCCTGCAGCTTGAGGGTCTGGCTGAATTGCGCCTGGCCGCCCGGACGTTTCAGGAAGACCACCAACTCGCGCGCCACCGCAAGCGCCATGTGCCGGCCAAGATCGGCTTCGACGAGGGAGAGGGCGAGATCGATCCCGGCCGTTACGCCCGCGGATGTCCAGACATTGCCGTCGCGAATGAAGATCGGATCGGGTTCGAGGCTGACCGCCGGAAAGCGCCGGGCGAACTCCGCGCAACGTCCCCAATGGGTAACCGCGCGACGGCCATCGAGCAGGCCCGCCTCCGCCAGCAGCATGGCGCCGCTGCAGACGGAAGCTGTTCGCGTCGCATCGCGCGAGCGGCCGATGACCCACCGGACCAACTGGGGATCCTCGCAGGCCGCGTTGACACCCCAACCGCCAGGCACGATCAGCGTATCGATCTCAAGCCCGTGTGCCGGCAGCGCGGCCGCCTCCAGCACAAGACCGGCCGATGTCCTGATCCGCGGCGAGGCGGCAACGACCGCGACTTCGTAGGGAGCTGGCTCGCCGGCCTGCGTCCTGAAATCGTTGGCGCTGGCGAAGACCTGCAGCGGTCCGCTGACGTCGAGAAGTTGCACCTCGGGATAGGCAAGCAGTTCGATGCGGCGCATCTGTTTTGGCCTGAAATGAGGGATGAATGGCAATCGTGCCAAAGCATGATGCCCTAGATTGCCCGGAGTCAACCCACGGAGATTTCCATGTCCCTTCGTTTCGGCATCCTGGTATTCCCCAACGTTCAACAGCTGGACCTCACTGGTCCCTACGAAGTCCTGGCAACTGCCAAAGGCGCCGAGGTGGAATTGATCTGGAAGGATCGCAATCCGGTGACGTCCTCGACGCGGCTGTCCCTCAGCCCGACGGCGACCTTCGACGATTGCCCGCCTCTCGATGTGCTGTGCATTCCAGGCGGGGGCGGCGTCAACGCGCTGCTGGAGGACCAGAGGGTCCTCGATTTCGTGTGGGAGCGCGCGGCCCAGGCGCGCTACATCACCTCGGTATGCAGCGGCGCCCTGGTGCTCGGCGCGGCCGGGTTGCTGAAGGGCAAGCGCGCGACGACGCATTGGTATGCTCATGATTTCCTTGAAGAGTTCGGGGCGATCCCTGTCGACGAGCGTATCGTGGAGGACGGCAAGCTGATCACCGCAGGCGGCGTCACCTCAGGCATCGATTTCGGTCTCCTCTTGGTCGCCAGGCTTCTCGGCCAGGCCGAGGCCGAAACGGTGCAGCTCACACTCGAATATGCCCCGGCTCCTCCCTTCCGATCCGGCACGCCCGCGCAGGCTTCGCCTGCCGTGCTGGCGCAGGCAAAAGAGCGGCTTGCGGCCTCGAGGCAGGCTCGCGAGGAGATGTTTGCCCGCTGGCGCAGGGCCAGTGTGGACCCAGCGCCGTCGCGCGCTCACGGCTGAACCGGCCCGGTCGAATGGCGCATCTCCGCGCTATTCGGCCCTGCTCCATTTCGGCGGTTGACTCGCCCGTCTGTCTGTGCAGAAATTGGTTGGACCATTGAACCACTTAAGGTCCAGCCTGCGTGACCGATTTCCTTCCGCCGATCCAGACGACGGCCCGCGACGATGCGGTGCTGAAGGCGTTGGCCGGTTTCGTCATGCAGGAAAAGCTGGGGCCTGGCGAGAAGCTGCCGACTGAGCGCATCCTCGCCGAGCGCCTCAAGGTCAGCCGCAACACGGTGCGCGAGGCGCTGACGCGCTGGGAGGGGCTGGGTCTCGTCGAACGCCGCCAGGGCAGCGGCACCTATCTCAAGGCAGCCGTTTCGCTCGATATGCTGCACATGCCGCTGACATTGGCCGGCGGCAATGATTTCGCTGGCCTGATGTCCACGCTGGAGATCCGCCGCGCGCTGGAGGCGGAAGCGGCAGCCCTTTGCGCCGTCCGCGCCGGCAAGGCCGAGATCGCTGAAATCGAACGCAAGCTCGACATCATGGAAGAGGCCTTCCAGACCCGCGCCGGCATGTCGTCGGACGAGGACTGGGAATTCCACCAGGCGATCTTCCGCGCTTCGGGCAATCCGCTGTTCGAACAGATCATCGCCGCCATGTACGAGCTGTTCCACCGTTTCTGGGAACATCCGCTCGGCGTGCGCGACTTCGGCCATGCCAGCTTTCCCTACCACCGCACCATCTTCAACTGCATCGCCGCGCACGACCCGGAAGGAGCCCGGGCCGAGGCGCTGAAGCTGATCGCCACCGTGGAGGACGATCTGAAGCGCGGCGCCGCCAATCTCAAACTTTCGGACAGAAAATGAACGAGCACCCCACCGGCTTCGGCCCAGGCACTTTTGGCAGCGACTATCTCGCCGAGGCGGCGACGCTCCTCGCCCATGACGATCCGTTTCCCGGCGGTGCGGTGGTGCCGCCGATCTACCAGACATCGCTGTTCACCTTCGCCAACTATGCCGAGATGGCCGATACTTTTGCCGGCCGGCGCCGCCAGCCGATCTATTCGCGCGGCGACAACCCGACGGTGATGGAATTCGAGGCGCGCGTGGCCGCGCTTGAGGGCGCGGAAGCCGCACGCGGCTTTTCCAGCGGCATGGCGGCGATCAGCGCCACGGTGCTCGCCTTCGTCGGCGCCGGCGAGCGCATCGTCGCCGTGCGCAATTGCTACGGCGATGCCTACCGGCTGTTCGAGCGGCTGTTCCCGCGCCTCAACATCAAGGTCGACTATGTCGACGGCTCCGATCCGGACGCCGTTGCGGCCGCACTGCCCGGCGCCAAGCTGCTCTACCTGGAAAGCCCGACCTCGATGCTGTTCGAGCTGCAGGACATCGCGCATCTGACGCGGCTGGCCAAGGAGCAGGGCATCGTCACCAGTATAGACAATTCCTGGGCCACCCCGGTGTTCCAGAAGCCGATTTCGCACGGCGTCGACCTCGTGTTGCATTCGGCCTCGAAATATCTCGGCGGCCACAGCGACACGGTCGCCGGCGTGGTGGCGGGTTCGGCGGCCCATATCGGCCGCATCAATGAGCAAACCTATTCCTCGCTCGGCGGCAAGCTGTCGCCGTTCGAGGCGTGGCTGCTGCTGCGCGGCCTGCGCACGCTGCCGCTCAGGCTGCCGCACCACATGAAGAGCGGGCTCATCCTGGCGGAACGGCTGAAGGCGCACGGCCAGGTCGAGCGGGTCAACCACCCGGCCTATTCCAACCATCCGGGCAAGGCGACGCTGGCCGGCTATGCCGGGCTGTTCTCCTTCGAGGTGACGGAGGATGTCGACATTCCGGCCTTCGTCGACGCGCTGAAATTCTTCCGCATCGGCGTCAGCTGGGGCGGCCATGAGAGCCTGGTCGTCCCGGCAAAGGCCTCGCTCGAGCAGACGCCGGGCCTGAATTCGATGGCGCGCTTCGGCGTCAGCCCCCGAACCATCCGCTTCAACGTCGGATTGGAAAATGTCGAGGATCTCTGGGCCGACATCGCCCAGGCCTTCGACAAAGCAAAAAAATAACGAGGCAGTTCAAAATGGGAGTACCGAACATGAAAAGATTGACATTCATGCTTGCCGCCTTCGCCGGACTGGCGATCTCCGCCGGCAGTGCCATGGCCGAGTCCACCCTCAAGATGGTCGAGGTCATCACCAGCCCGCCGCGCACCGAATTCTTGAAGAAGCAGATCGCCGAGTTCGAGGCCGCCAATCCGGGCGTCAAGGTTGAGCTCGTCTCGCTGCCCTGGGGCCAGGCGTTCGAGAAATTCCTGACCATGGTGCAGGCCGGCGACACCCCCGACATCGTCGAGATGCCGGAGCGCTGGATGGGCCTCTATGCCACCAACGGCCAGCTCGAGGACCTTGGGCCCTATATGGCCAAGTGGGACGACGCCAAGACGCTCGGCGACCGTGCCAAGCAGTTCGGCTCGACGGTCAACAACACCCAGTTCATGATCCCCTACGGCTACTATGTGAACGCGCTGTTCTGGAACAAGAAGCTGTTCAAGGAGGCTGGTCTCGACGGCCCGCCGGCGACGCTCGATGAGTTCGTCGAGGATTCCAAGAAGATCTCGGCCATTCCCGGCAAATATGGCTACTGCCTGCGCGGCGGTCCGGGCGCCTTCAACGGCATGCACATGTTTATGAACATCGCCGCCGGCAAGGGCGGCTACTTCAACGAAGACGGCACCTCGACAATCAACGATGAAGGCTCGGTCAAGGGCCTGCAGATGCTGGCCGACATGTACAAGAACGGCCTGGCGCCCAAGGATGCGGTAAGCTGGGGCTTCAACGAGACCGTCACCGGCTTCTATTCCGGCACCTGCGCCATGCTTAACCAGGATCCGGACGCGCTGCTCGGCATCGCCGACAAGATGAGCGCCGACGACTTCGCCGTGGCGCCATTGCCGGTCGGACCGAGCGGCAAGTCTTATCCGACGCTCGGTTATGCCGGCTGGGCGATGTTCGCCAATTCCCAGCACAAGGACGATGCCTGGAAGCTGATGGCGGCGCTGCTGTCGCCCAAGGGCAATCTGGAATGGGCCAAGGAAGTCGGCGTCGTCCCGATCCACAACGGCGCCGACCAGGATGCCCATTTCAAGACCGAGCAGTTCAAGGGCTGGTTCACGGAGCTGAGCGACAGCTCCAAATATGAAATGGTGACGCCGCCGACGCATCTGGAGAACCTGGGCAACTTCGTCGACCAGGTGGCGATCAAGAACTTCCAGGAAGTGCTGCTCGGCCAGAAGACGGCCAAGGAGGTCGCCGACCAATGGGCCGCGTTCCTGACCAAGGAACAGCAGGACTGGATGGCGAAGAACAAGAAGTGATCCTTATTCCTTCTCCCCGTTCACGGGGAGAAGGTGGCCCGAAGGGCCGGATGAGGGGCAGCGCCGTACTTTCGTGAGTTCGCGCCGCCCCTCATCTGCCTGCCGGCATCTTCTCCCCGTTGGGGGAGAAGGACGCTGTCCCCGACGCTGCCCCAGGAGACGATCCACAAGCCGATGACCTATGCCGTGTCCGCTATACGACCCGCAGGCAAGCCGCGACGCAAACGGCTATCCCATGCCGCCATCGAGCCCTGGCTCTATCTTTCGCCGGCTATCGTTCTGCTGGTCGTCGTTCTTCTCGTGCCGCTGATCATCGGCATCAGCTATTCGTTCCGAAAGTTCTCCGCCTTCAGGTCGGAATATGTCGGCCTCGGCCAGTACGAGACCATGCTGTCCGACCAGGTGCTGGGGCAGGCGCTGGTCAACACGCTGTGGTGGACGGTCGCCAGCCTGTTCTTCCAGTTCTTCCTCGGCCTCGGCCTGGCGCTGCTGCTCGACAAGCCGTTCATCGGCCGCAAGGTTGTGCAGGCGGTGGTGTTCCTGCCCTGGGCGGTGCCGTCCTTCCTGTCGGGCCTGACCTGGGCCTGGCTGTTCAACCCGATCATCGGGCCCTTGCCGCACTGGCTCTTTGCGCTCGGGCTGAAGGCAGAGCCGACCAACATCCTGTCCGATCCGGCCACCGCCATGTGGGGGCCGATCATCGCCAACATCTGGTTCGGCATTCCGTTCTTCGCCATCACGCTGCTGGCGGCGCTGAAGTCGATCCCGTCGGAACTGCATGAGGCCGCCGCCATCGACGGCGCCTCGCCCTGGCAGCGCTTCACCAAGGTGACGCTGCCCTTCCTGGCGCCGACCATCGTCATCACCGTCATGCTGCGCACGATCTGGATCGCCACCTTCGCCGACCTGATCTTCGTCATGACCGAGGGTGGGCCGGCCGGCTCGACCAGCACGGTGCCGGTCTACATTTATGTCAGCGCCTTCAAGTCGCTGGACAAGGGCTATGCCTCGGCGGTAGCGGTACTGCTGCTGGTGCTGCTGATTGCCTATGCGGTGGCGCTGATCGCCATCCGCCGCTTGCTGGTGAGGCACGTCTGATGATCGCCGGGCGCTCCACTTCCTCGCGCATCGTCGGCGGCATTGGCCTCTACGGCGCCATCGCCGCCTACATGATCTTCGCGCTGTTCCCGATCTTCTGGACGCTGAAGATCTCGGTGACGCCGGAACGGCTGCTCTATTCCGAAGGCATCACCTTGTGGCCGTCGCAGACGACGTTCCGGAATTTCGTCACCGTGCTCGAAGCCTCCGACTTCCCGCGCTATTTCATGAACAGCGTCATCGTCTCGGTGTCGACGGCAGCCTTCGTCACCGTCATCGCCACGCTCGCCGGCTATGCCATGTCGCGGTTCACCTTCCGCGGCAAGGCGACGCTGGCGATCCTGCTCCTGCTCACCCAGACCTTCCCGCTGGTCATGGTCATCCCGCCGATCTATCGCGTCATGGGAGAGCTCGGCCTCACCAACAGCCTGGTCGGACTGATCATCATCTACACCGCCTTCAACACCGCCTTCGCCACCTTCCTGATGCAGTCCTTCTTCGACGGCATCCCCAAGGATCTCGAAGAAGCAGCGATGATCGACGGCTGCACGCGGGCCCAGGCCATGCGCAAGGTGATCGTGCCGCTGACACTGCCAGGCATGGGCGCCACGCTCGGCTTCGTCTTCACCGCCGCCTGGAGCGAGCTTCTGTTTGCACTGATGCTGATCTCCAGCGACGATCAGAAGACGTTTGCCGTCGGCCTGCTCACCTATATCGGCAAGTTCGCCGTCGACTGGGGGCAGATGATGGCGGCTTCCATCCTGGCGCTGATCCCGGTCTGCATCTTCTTCGCCTTCCTGCAACGCTATCTCGTCACCGGCCTCACCGCCGGCGCGGTCAAAGGATAATCGATGGCTTCCGTCACGCTGCAACATGTCGAGAAGGACTACGGCTCGCTGCGAATCCTGCACGGCGTCGACCTCGAAATCGCCGACGGCGAATTCGTCGTGCTGGTCGGCCCGTCCGGCTGCGGCAAGTCGACCTTGCTGCGTATGATCGCCGGGCTGGAGGAGGTCTCGGGTGGCGAGATCCGCATCGGCGAGCGGCTGGTCAACGACGTCGCGCCGAAGGACCGCGACATCGCCATGGTGTTTCAGTCCTACGCGCTCTACCCGCATATGGATGTGTCGTCGAACATGGGCTTCAGCCTGCTCTTGAAGAAGGCCGAAAAGACGACGATCGACACCAGGGTGGGTGCGGCCGCCAAGCGGCTTGGCCTCGACAGTTTTCTCGGCCGCCTGCCGCGCCAGCTGTCCGGCGGCCAGCGCCAGCGCGTCGCCATGGGCCGCGCCATCGTGCGCGACCCCAAGGTGTTTCTGTTCGACGAGCCGCTCAGCAATCTCGACGCCAAGCTGCGCGTCCATATGCGCGCCGAAATCAAGGCGCTGCACCAGCAGCTCAAGACCACATCGGTCTATGTCACCCACGACCAGATCGAGGCCATGACCATGGCCGACCGCATCGTCGTCATGCATGACGGTTTTGTTCAGCAGGTCGGTCATCCGCTCGAACTCTACGACCGGCCGATCAACATGTTCGTCGCCGGTTTCATAGGCTCACCCGGCATGAATTTTTTGCCGGCAAAGGTCAGCAGAAGTGGCAAGGTCGACGCCGTACTGGCTGACGGCCAGAAGTTGAGACTGCCCGATGGCCTGCCGTTGAAGGATGGCGATGCGCTGACCGTCGGGCTCAGGCCTGAACACATCCAGCTCTCCGAAGATGGGCCGCTCAAGGCCGAAGTCGAAGTGGTGGAACCGCTCGGCCTGTCGACACAGTTCTATGTCAAGCTCGCCAACCAGCAGGTCTGCGTGTTCGTCATGGGGCGCAGCAATGTCCGGCCAGGCGACATGGTGCGGCTTGGCGCCGATCCGACGGCGCTGCATCTCTTCGATCCCGCAAGCGGCAATCGCATAGGATAGGTCAGCGCAGGCGGAACGCGTTTAGCGTGTAATCCGGATAGGCGCCTTCCCGGTCGAAAACCCCGGCCAGGTCGGCGATGTCAGCCAGTATGCCCGACAACACCAGCGCGGTGGCGACGTCCACGCCGCTGCCGCCGGCGATATCATGCTCGACGCTGTCGCCGACGCAGACCACGCTGGCTCGGTCCGGATTGCCGGCCAGCGCCAGCGCCGCATCGTAGATCGCGGGATAGGGCTTGCCGATGCGGGTGACGCTGCCGCCGAGGCCCTCGTAAAGATCGGCAAGCTCGCCGGCGCCGAAGCGCGGTCCGACCGCCGTCAGCATGATCCTGTCGGGATTGGTGCAGAAACACGTCACCTGTTTCGCCGCCGCCGGGCCGAGCAGCTTCCGATAGTGGTCGAGATCGTAGCGGTCGCCTTCGCTGGCCGAGATCAGCACCAGTTCGGCATCGTCGCCGCTGTCGGTCAGGGTCAGGGGCAGGCCGTCGATCGCCGAGCGGTCGCTATCGCGGCTGATCAGCAGGCATCTCGTGCCTGGGCGCAGTTTTCCGGATGCGGCCATGGCGTGAAAGGCGCGCCACGCCACCTCGCCAGATGAGACAAAATGATCCCAGCTTCCTGCTTCGAAGCCGAGTTTCAGTAGGCGCCGCTCGTTGGGTTCCGCCCGTTTGCCGGAATTCGAGATCAGGACCACTGTCTTGCCGACGCGCTTCAGCGCCGACAGCGCTTCCACAGCGCCCGAATAGGGTTGCTGGCCATCATGCAGCACACCGAACTGGTCGAGCAGGAACACCTCGTAGCGCTCGGCCAGCGCTCCGATCCCGTCGAGGTGTTTTGCCTGTTTTGTGCTCACAACAACCCCGCCTCGCTTGCGCCCATCAGCGCCAGCCGCGCCGTGCCGGCGGCGGCCTCGTCGGAAAACGCGGCTAATAAATCGACCCCGAGTTTGCGCTGGCGGATCGCCGTCCAGGCGGCATTGGCGGCACCACCGCCGACGCTTCGGACCGAGGTCAGTTTCGGCGCGCCGAGCTCGGCAAGCCTCTGATAGCCGAGCGCCTCGATTGCCGCGATGCCTTCCAGCATGGCCTTCAGATAGTCGGCTTCGGACTGAGGTCGCGGTTCGAGGCGCGGCGGCAGCGCCGGATCGGCGATCGGAAAACGTTCGCCGGCCGTGCCGAGCGGATAGTAGTCGAGGCCGGTATCCGTCATCGGGTCGATCGCTGCACTCAGTTCGATGATGCGCGCGAGCGAAAAATGCTTGGCCAGAACCTTGCCGCCGGAATTCGACGCACCGCCGGCTAGCCAGGCATCGCCCAGCCGATGGCTGTAGATGCCGTAGCGCGGCGCCGAGATCGGCCGGTCGGACAGGATCTTGATGGTCAGCGACGAGCCGAGCGCCGTGACTCCGTCCCCGGCTTCGATGGCGCCCGTGGCCAGGAACGAGGCGCAGCCATCAGTCGTTCCGGCAACCACGGCCACGTCAGGCGACAGACCGAACAGGTCGGCGGCGCTTGGCGTGAGCCTGCCAGTCACGCTGCCTGGCGCGACGACATCAGGCAGCTGCTCCATGCGCATGCCGGTGGCCGCGATCCAGTCCGGCCAGCGGCGGGCCTCGACGTCGTAGCCGGTTTTCAACGCATTGTTCTCATCGCTGATGTCGAAGCGGCCGGAAAACTGTCCGGCGATCCAGTCGGCCTGGTGCAGCATTCGAGCGACGCCGGGCAGGCGCTGAAACCACAGCGCCTTGGCGAGGCCCGATGTGGCGCCGTGCGCGGCGCTCGTCTCCGGTGCCTCGCGGGCGACCGCGGCGAGGATGGTGTCGTCCGAAACCTTGTCGTGGTACATCAGCGGCTCGGCCTGTGGCCGCCCCGCACTGTCGACCGGCAGCAGCGTGCCCGACGTGCCGTCGACGGCGATCGAGCGCACCGCCGCGCGATCGATCCCCGCCAGCAGTTCCGCCAGCGCTGACGCGACCGCTTCCCACCACACGGCAGGGTCGCGGCCGTTCGCGCCAAAGCGTTCGAGGGCAACGGTGGACTGCGCTGCAATGGAAAAATCCGGACGCATGGCGACGGCACGCGCACCGGAGGTGCCGATGTCGATGCCTATGGCAAGTGGCATCATGTCATCCGTCCCTTGCTTGCTGCCGACCACGGTCGGGTCGCCCAAATCCCGTCGCTGGCACCTGTGCTGATATCGCAGACGCGAGCGATCTACGTCAACAGTGATCTATCGTCGTCAAATCGACTTTGAAATCCGACTTATTTTGAGTAAGTTAGACCAAATATCGTGCCGGGATGGCATCCCAGGAGCAAAAATTGAGCGACTCCGGCCGCCAGCGTCAGATCGTCGAGTTGTTGCGGGATCGCCCGTTCGCCTCGGTGCGCGAGTTGCAGGAGCGGCTTGGCGTATCGGCCGCGACGGTCAGGCGCGACATAGACAAGATCGCTGAAGCCGGCGAGGCGCGGAAGGTCTATGGCGGCATCTCGGCGCTCGATGGCGTTGCGCAGGCCGGCGTTGCCTACGCCAGGCCTTACGATGAAAACCGGGATCTCGCGGTCGAGGCCAAGCGGCGGATCGCCGCCCTTGCCGCGACCATGGTGAGCGATGGCGACGCGGTCATCGTCCATGGTGGCTCGACCTGCTTCCATCTCGGCGTCAAGCTCGCCGATCGCAACATCCGCCTCTACACCAACTCGATGCCTTTGGCGGCCTATCTCAGCGACCATGGCCATTGCAGCTTGACGATTGCCGGCGGCGACCTGCACCGCGAACCCGGCATCATTCATTCGCTCACCCAGGCCGTGCCCTTCTATGCCTCCAAATTCTTCATCGGCGCGCAAGGCCTCTGCCAGGAAGGCGTGCTGGAATCGCATCCGCTGCTGGTGCGTTCCATCGTCGACCTCAGCCCCTGCGCCGACCAGATCGTGGTGTTGGCCGACAGCCGCAAGCTGTCGATCCACGCGCGCAACGTGGCGCTGCCGCTGTCGCGCATCGGCACGCTGGTGACCGATGACGGCCTCTCCGACGCGGATGCACGCATGCTGGAGGACGCCGGCGTGATGGTGCGGATCGCCCCGGGAGCCATCCAGTGAAGGTGGCGGTGCTCGACTTCGGCAAGACCAATTCCAAGCTGTTCGTCTTCGATCAGGATGGACGAATTCTCGACGAACGCAGGACCAAGCCGGCCTGGGCGCGCAAGGGCGGTTTCAGCGTGCTCGATGAGGCGGCGTTGCATGACTGGGCGGTTCGTGCACTTGCCGACGCTGTCGATCACCACCGCGTCGAGGGGCTGATGGTCTCGGGCCATGGCTGCACCTTCGCTTTGGTCAACGAGACGGCGCTGACGCATCCGATCCTCGACTACGAGCAGGAACCGCCGGCCGACATCGCCGCGCAAATCGATCGCAGCATCCCGGATTTCGCCGAGACCTTCTCGCCGCGCCTGCCGCTCGGCTTCAACTTCGGCCGTCATATGCTGTGGCTGAAGGCGGTCGAGCCGCGCGCCTTCGCGGCCGCGACATCGATCCTCGGCTATCCGCAACATTGGAGCTGGCGCTTCGGCGGCCGGGCGGTCTCGGAAGTCTCCTATCTCGGCTGCCATTCGCATCTGTGGGCGCCGCGCCAGCGCGACTTCTCATCGCTGGTCGACGCCGAAGGCTGGCGCGGCCGGATGCCGGCCTTCGCGCGCGCCGGCACCGTTATCGGCGAGCAGCGGTTCGGCGAAGCCGCGCGGCCGATCGCCATCCACAATGGTGTCCATGACTCGAATGCCGCGCTCCATGCCTATCGACGGCAGCAGCTCGGACCGCTCACCGTCGTATCGACCGGCACCTGGGTCGTCGTGCTCAATCCGGATTGCCCGCTCGAGGTGCTCGACCGTGACCGTGACATGTTGGTCAATGTCGATGTCGATGGCGGCCCGGTGCCGACCATCCGTTTCATGGGCGGACGCGAATTCGCTGTCATCAGCGGCGGCTGGCAAGGCGCGATCTCATCTGGGTCGATCCAGCGGGTAATTGACGCCGGCACCATGGCATTGCCGAGCTTCGCGCCGGGCGGGCCGATGCCCGGTCGTATCGGCGAAGTGATTGGCGGCACGCCGGGCGCCGAGGACCGCGCGGCTGTGGCGCTGCTCTATGTGGCGCTGATGGTCGACCTCTGCCTCGACCTGATCCATTCGAAAAACACCGTCATCGTCGATGGCGGGCTGAACACTGGCGGCCTGCTCGCCAGCGTGTTGGCACAACTGCGTCCCGGCCAGGCCTTCCTGCAAGGCGCGACGCTCGAAGGCAGCGCCACGGGTGCCGCGGCGCTCGCCTTCGAGAGCGCCGGGCGCGACTTTGCCGCGGAAGCGCCGGAACCGGTTCGCGCCTCGCGTTTCGCAGGGCTGGCGGGTTATCGGGACGACTGGCGTGGTCGCGTGACCTGAAGCCTGCGGCCAATTTCAAAACCGTGCGCTAAAATCGTCCTTGTTGATTCGCCCGGATCGGGCTCTTGAACAAGGAACGGCATGAGCAAGGCACTCACCACATTCGCACTGGTCGCGGTGCTCACCGCTCTGCTCATGGCGTTAAGCCTTGCGGTGGCCAGACACGGCTATCCCTACGGCGCGATCGGCGTGAAGCGCCTCGACGGCATTGCCGATGCCGGTTCGTTTCTGCCTTTGGCCGCCGTCTATTTCTTCAGCGCGCTCTTGATGATGATCCTGCCCATCCGCGCCGCCAGCATTGTGCTGACCAATGCCGCCGATGCCCTGTTCTGGGCAGCGATCGCGCTGTTTGCGACCATAGTCGGCTGCCTCGTCGCCCGATGGGCCTTCGGCCAGGGCGGCGTGCTGTGGGCTCTCGTCAACTGGCGGTTCCTGTTTGTTGCGGCCATCGTCGCCGCCCATTTCACCATGAACGAGCTTCGCCGCAACGTCCTGCTGAGAAGCCTGTTCTTCGTCGTATTTGCCGCGGCGACGCTGGCCTGCCTGTTCTGGTCCTTCGCAGTCTGACCGGAACCGATCGCGTTCCTTCCCTCTACGGCGACACGCGCGGGCTTTCCCCGGCGCGCCTCATCGGCTATCGAGGGTCCGATTTGAAACGCCCTCACTCTGTCGCTATTTGTCTGATAAATGACTTGGGCGATGGATGACTGGGTGGTAGATAGGCCGGCAAACGGCCCCACCAGCGAATCTCACTGAATCTCACTAAGGAAAGACCATGACCCTGTTCCGCAAAAACCTCATCGACGGCGAGTGGCTGGGCGAGGCCGGCTCCCGCAACATCAATCCTTCGAACACGGGTGATGTGGTCGGTGAATACGCTTCCGCCGGTCCGGAGCAGGCCAAACAGGCGATTGCCGCGGCGAAAGCCGCCTTTCCGGCCTGGTCGCGTTCGGCGCCTTTGGCCCGCCATGCGGTGCTGAAGAAGGCGTCCGACGAGATCATGGCCCGCAAGGACGAGATCGGCCGCAACCTGGCGCGCGAGGAAGGCAAGACGCTGGCCGAAGGCATTGGCGAGACGATACGCGCTGCCCAGCTTTTTGATTTCTTCGCAGGCGAAACGCTGCGCCTGTCGGGCGAGCTGGTGCCGAGCGTGCGGCCGGGCGTCGGCGTCGAGATCACCCGCGAAGCGGTCGGCGTCGTCGGCATCATCACGCCGTGGAACTTCCCGATCGCCATTCCGGCCTGGAAGATTGCGCCGGCGCTGGCCTATGGCAACACCATCGTCTTCAAACCGGCGGAATTGGTCCCGGAGAGCGCCTGGACCATCGTCGACATCCTGCATCGCGCCGGCCTGCCGAAGGGCGTGCTCAATCTGGTCATGGGCAAGGGCTCGGTGGTCGGCCAGGCCATGCTCGACAGCCCCGACGTCAACGCCATCACCTTCACCGGCTCGGTCGGCACCGGCAAGCGTGTTGCCGCGGCCAGCGTCGAGCACATGCGCAAGTTCCAGCTCGAAATGGGCGGCAAGAACCCGCTCGTCGTGCTCGATGACGCGGATCTCGCCGTTGCGGTCGACTGCGCCATCAACGGCGCCTATTTCTCCACTGGCCAGCGCTGCACGGCCTCTTCCCGCCTGGTCGTCACCGAAGGCATTCACGACCGCTTCGTCGCGGCGCTCAAGGAGCGCATGGAAAAGCTGGTCGTCGGCGACGCGCTGGATGCCAGGACGCAGATCGGACCAGTTGTCGACGCGACGCAGCTGAAGCAGGACGAGGACTACATCGCAATCGGCCGCAACGAAGGCGCCGAGCTTGCCTTCGGCGGCGAGCGGCTCGACGGCGCAACGCCCGGCTTCTATCTGACGCCGGCGCTGTTTACCGGCGCCACCAATGCCATGCGCATCTCGCGCGAGGAGATTTTCGGGCCGGTTGCCAACGTTATCCGCGTCAAGGACTATGACGAGGCGCTTGCCGTGGCCAACGACACGCCTTTCGGCCTGACCTCGGGCATTTGCACGTCGAGCCTCAAGCACGCCACACATTTCAAGCGCAATTCCGAGGCTGGCATGGTGATGGTCAACCTGCCGACGGCGGGCGTCGACTTCCACGTTCCCTTCGGCGGCCGCAAGGGATCGAGCTACGGCCCGCGCGAACAGGGCCGCTATGCCACGGAGTTCTACACCACGGTGAAGACCGCCTATACTTTTGCTGGCTAATCAACGGGTGAGCCAATGACATCCGGCAATGCGGACCTGACCTGGCTCAACCCGCCGCCCCATCATGAATTCGGCGATAATGCCGTGCATGTGCGCACCGGCAAGGAGACCGACTTCTGGCGCGAGACCTTCTACGGCTTCCGGCGCGACAACGGCCATTTCCTGTATCGCCCGGTAACGGGCGATTTCAGCGCCGAGGTCACGGTCAAGGGTGACTATCAGGTGCTCTACGACCAGGCCGGACTGATGGTCCGGCTCAGCGAAACGCACTGGATCAAGGCCGGCATCGAATACACCGACGGGCTGGCCTATTTCTCCGTCGTCGTCACCAACGACACCTCCGATTGGTCGCTGGTCAGCATCCCGGCCAGCCCGGACGGTGTCAGGATCCGCCTGACCCGCCACGCCGAAGCCATCCGTGTCCAGTATCTGGACGCTTCAGATGGCCACTGGAAGCCGGTGCGAATAGCTTATTTCCCGCCCTCGAAGTCGGTCGACGTTGGCATGATGTGCTGCTCGCCGCAGCGCGAAGGCTTTGAGGTCACCTTCGCCGACTTTTCGGTCGGCCCGCCGATCTCGCGAGAGCTGCACGACTGAGGCAAGAGCAATTCCAGGAAGAGTGCGTAGCGGTTTTCCGTTCGGAATTGAGCAAAACAAAAAGTCGGGCGGAGACGGCATCCCCGCGCTCACCACGGCACATGCAGGATCTCAAGCTTGGGAAGACCGATCGGCCTAATGCCCAGATCGTTGGCAAGGGCGCCAAAGCCTTCGGTTTCGATCAGGTCCCGGTACGGAAGCTCGGGAAAACGAAGACCGCCGCGATGCAGCGCGGCATCGACCAGCAACATGGTTCCGCCGACGCCGTCGAGGCCGACCTTCTCGAGATGCCGGACGTCGCTGAGAAGGAGCCGACCCGGTGCGCCGGTGGCAGGCTGGTGAATGCCGTTGCGGATGGCGCGGTAATAGCGATAGTCCTTCATATGGCGGGTTGTGACGAAGCTGTTGTGGTCGAAACTGTCGCCGCCGGCGATCTTCACGCAATTGGGCACCGTGATGCGGTGCCCGGCTCCGATAAGCCGGCTTACAATGTCGGGCGGGAATCGCCAGACGTCGATGTCGATCCACAGCGCCCAGTCATCGTCGGCGTCCAGCCCCTGATCGATCAAGTGATTGCGGACCTTGGCGATGTTGCCGCGCCGGCTGCGCTGCAGCCGCGGCATCGATCGTTTGGAGCGGTCAAGGCTGGCGCTGCCGAGCTGTTTTTGCAGCAGCACGATGCCGCGATACACCCCGGCCAGCGGCGCCACCGCGGCCTGCAGCCGTTCCCAGCTTCCGTCCGAGCTGTCGCCCTCGCAGAAGACGAGCTTGATCCTGTCCTTCGGGTAGTCGAGCTGCTGCAAGGCATCGAGGAAGGGCTGGATATGGTCGGCAGCGTCGCGAAGCGGCACCAGGACGGCGATGTTTGGGCCAGTCGGCGGCGGCGCCGAAAGGGCCGCCTGGCTGACGCCGCGCTTGGCTGTCGTCTCGTCCAGATGGGCGCCGCGCGTCAGCTGGTACCACGACCAGTGGGCGAGGGTGCGAATCCTCTTCGTTAACCCCGGTGCAGGTTCGGGTGTCCACCAGGTGCCGGCCCAGTGATGGATCGACAGCGTCGGCCCTGCGCTGCCGTCTTTGCGCCCTGACGAGTCAAGGGGCGTGAACAGGGCGGACGGATGGATGGCGAAGGCCGTCTGGTCGCCATGGCCGAGCTGCGCCGAGGTGAGCAGGCAAGGCCCTGTCGCATCGAGTGCATCCCTGGCATGGGTCAGTCCGGGCAGCATCGACAGGATCTCGAGCCAGAACGGATGCCGGGGCGGGCTGGCCATCGTTCCGTTGAACAAAAGGTAGGGCAGCCCGCGAAAGTCCGCCTGCACCAGCGTGTGCGTGTCCGGCTCCTTGCAAAGTACGATCCGGTCTTCGCCCATCACGGGATCGAAAGGCGCCACGCATTCGCAGTCGATATCGGCATAGACGCCGCCGAAATGATAGAGCAGCAGATAGCGCCCGGCATCGGCGCGCAGCACGCCATGCGAGTAGCTGCAAAAGGTCGGCAGGAAATCCGGATAGTGCTCGGCGACGAACTCGAGCAGCATCCGGTCGTTCCAGAACATCATCGTCCAGTCGGGATGATGCCGCTTCCAGCTCTCGACATAGGCCTGGAAACGGGCAGGGACGGCGTCGGTCTTCCATGTCTGGTGCAGGATCGGCGGGATCATCGGCAACTCGTCGATCGGTGACTGGGCACAGCTAGAGCAATTCCAGGAAAAGTGTGAAACGGTTTTCCGTCCGGAATTGCGTCAAAACAAAGGGATAGAGCGGTTTTGCGTTTCCGTGAAACGATGACCGCTCTAACCGCGTCACGCATCTTCATCGGCCAGTCCGAGACCGCTATGGACGGCGTCGCGGATGGCCTGCGGCCCGAACCGCGACCAAACCGCTTGATGAGCGCGGGCGCGCTGCCGGGCCATGCGGGCGGGATCCGCGCAGAGCGCGATCGCCATCGCCGCCAGCTCTTCATCCGAAGCTGCCAGCAGCACCTCTTCGTTTTCGACCAGGTCCAGCCCTTCTGCCGCCAGCGGCGTCGCGATGACGGGCACGCCCCACGCCATCGCTTCGAGGATCTTGATGCGTGTGCCGCCGCCCATCGACAGCGGAATGATGCTGAGATGCGCTGCCGACAGCAGCGGCCCGACATCGTCGGGGTTCTCGACCAGCGTTACGCCTTCCAACCCGGCGAGGTCCTGCACGGTCGGCGCAGGCGAGCGGCCGGCGAGAGTGAGTCTCGCTGTCGGCAGCGCCCGGCGGATGCGAGGCAGGATGTCGCGAGCCAATCGTTGGGCTGCATCGATGTTCGGTTCGTATCCAAGATGGCCGACGAGCAGGATGGACGGGAAACCGCCGGAAGGGGCTGCCCTCAGCGCCTCGGGTATGTCCTCGGCCCGCGGGATGCCGTTCGCAACGATATCCACCGGTACCGTGCTCGAGACGAGCGCCTTGAATTTCTCGCGGTCGAGGCGCGAGCAGACCCAGATCCTGTCGACGATCGCGGCCGCCTTTCTTTCGAGGCGCCTGGCGTCAGCTGCGCCGGAGCCCTGGGCGGACCGCAACTGCCCGGCGAGGTCCGACTCGACATTGTGCATGTCGAGGATGAGCTGGCCCGCCAGCGGCCGCAAAGGCCTGAGCAGCCTGAACAGCGGAATGCCCTCGACCAAGATCGTGTCGGGGCGAAATTCGCGAACCAGCGCCTCGAGCCGCGCCAGCGCCGGACGCGGGATCCGGGCCTCGGTCCTGGCCCTCCACAAGCCGAGTGCCCGCGCGCGTGGTTCTCCCTCGGCAGTCAGGGCCGCGACGCGAATGTTGGCTGGGGGCGGTTGCGGCGGACCGGCCGGCGGCCTGACCGAGACGAGGCAGACCGGACCGAGTTCGGCTGCCGCCAGGGCGTTGCCGAAGTTCCTGAGATCGGCGCCCGATGTCGGCGGAAAGGCCGGATCGATGCAAACCACCAGGGTTCGACGTGCCGTTCCGGATGCCGATGCGGCTTGCGGAGCCGCCCGAGCCGGTCGTCCGAAGCGAGTGTGGGGATGATGCTGCAAGGTCTTCCAACTCCGGCCCAACGCCTTGCAGGCGCTGGAGCAATTCCAGGAAAAGTGTGCCACGGTTTTCCGTCCGGAACTGCGCGAAAACAAATGTCGGCGCGTCATATCCGCCGCATTGGCAAACAGGGTACGATATAGCCACGGGAAAATGCAGGCATGCAACCCATATGCGGCTCTGTTCGCCTCAATAGGTGGCGCGGCCGCCGGAAACGTCGAAAACACCACCTGTGGTGAAGGAGCATTCCTCGGAAGCGATCCATGTGATCAGCGCCGCCACCTCCTCGACTTCGCCGAATCGCGCCATCGGGATCTTCGACAGCATGAAGTCGATATGCTGTTGGCTCATCTGGTTGAAGATCGCCGTGCGCACCGCCGCCGGCGTGACGCAATTCACCGTCACCTTGGTCCTGGCCAACTCCTTGCCCAGCGATTTGGTCAGCCCGATCACTCCCGCCTTGGAGGTGCTGTAGGCCGAGGCATTGGGATTGCCCTCCTTGCCGGCGATCGAGGCGATGTTGATGATCCTGCCATAGTCGCGCTCGAGCATATGCGGCACCAGCGCTCTGTTGCAGTAGAAGACGCCGTTGAGATTGATGTCGATGACCCGGCGCCAGTCCTCCACCGAATAGTCCCAGGCCGTCATGTTCGGACCGGTGATGGCGGCACTTGTGACCAGGATGTCGACGGCGCCGAGGGCCTTGATCGTCTCTTGCGCGGTACGCCCGACCGCTTCAGCATCGGCGACGTCGAGGATCGTCCCGTCCAGGCCCGGGATCGCAGCCTTGGCCTGCTCGATCTGGGCCGGATCGCGGTCCCAGATCGAGGCGCGCCCGCCTTCGGCCACGATCCTTTGCGCCACCGCCAGGCCGATGCCTGAGGCGCCGCCGGTGATCACGGCCGATCGTCCGGCAAACCGTCCTGCGAAACGCATCGACATGCGGCACTCCTCCCGATCGGCGGCGAATGTGAAGTCAACGTCCGCCAAGTTCAAGTCGGGATTGGTGCCGCCGATTGGGATCTTGCTGGGCCAGGAGCTGCGCGCCGCTAGCCGTTCTTGATCGATTGCCAATGGCTCAGCTGCTCTGCGATCAACTCCACCCGCCGCTGATTGTCGCGCCCGTCCAGGATCGCCAAATCCTCGGCCTCGGCGCGCAAATAGACGCCGGAGGTGCGCGCGTTGAGTTCCGGCTGCGTTTCCGCGCGCGTTATGAAATAGCCCGACGCGCGATCGGCGGTCTCCAGCCGGATCTCGCCTGTCCCGTGCAGCTGCGGCGCGTTCGCATCCAGGGGCCGTTCTCCGTTCCAATAGTAGAAGATGCCGGAGGGCTCCTTCTTCTCCTTCAACGCTTCGCTCCAGTACCTGGCCGACAGGCTGCCATTCTCCTGCCATGAGCGACCCGTCAGCTCGAGCGCACCGTCGCGGTTTCGCGCGATGCGCAGCAGGCTCACGGCGGACGGCTCCTTCGCGGTGCGCTCCGACAGGGAAAACTGCCACCAAAGACCCTCTATGCGGGCGATGTTGCCCTCATTTTCGATTGCGCTCCGCAGCTTTTGATTGATCGCTCTCATCTCCGCCGCGGTCGCTGCCTCGCCGTACCGTACCGAGGTCAGGCCGAGCAGATCGCTGGGAAGCTTGGCGCCGTTCGCATGGAGGATAAACGTGCGGCGCATCCCGAGGACACCCCCGAAAAGCCCGGCTTCGAAAACCACATTGTCTCGGGGAGAAGCCTGAGCCGATACCGAAGCGGACGATTCCGGCTGGCTCGCGCTCGTCCAGTCGTCCTGGGCGAATACGAAAGCGGCGAAGTCGACCTCGCGGGTAAGCTCGATGAGACGCCCCAGCGTGGTCGTCCCGGGGCTGAAGGAGGTCGTCCAGGGCTCGACTTGCGCGATCTCTTCAAGACCGCGTGTCAGCGCGTCGAGCAGTTTCTTCTGCTTTCCCGACGAGCCCAGGAAGATTCGCGGTTTGGCCATCCGTTCCCTCCAGCTGCGTGTCCGCCTTTGCTGCCGACATGGCCTGCGTGAACGACGGTTCGCCTATTGTATTCATCTCAGGGGAAGCAGCAACGGCGCGAAAGGCGCGATCTCCCGGCTACGCGTTCTCAGTCCGGTGCTGGAAGAACTGCAGGAACAGCTCGCGCTCGGTGGTGATGTCGAGCTTCTCATAGATGCGGCGGCGATGGTTCTTGACCGTGCCGACGGTGATGCCGAGACGCTCGGCGATGTTGGCGGTCGGGTGGCCGGCCAGGATCAGCTGAACGAGTTCCCGCTCGCGCAGCGACAGCTCCGGCCACAGGCTCGCCGGAATACTCGGTTTCTGCTGCGGCGAGGCACCAGGACCGGTCGGCGCCGATGTACGGGAAAAGTTGGCCCCGCGCGCCCTGATGTCGAGCGCATGCAGCGCCTCGAACACCGGTAGCCGTTCCTGCAATTGGGCGATTTCGCTGTCCCTGAACGACGTCGTCGAGCGGTCGAGGAAGATGCCGAGGCACCAGTCGCCGCCATCGGCGAGCAATATGCCGACCTCGTCGCAGATTTCCGACTGCGCCAGGAAGCCGGCTATGTATTGGCCGCGCTTGGCCCTGTCGTCGGCAAACCGCTTTAAAGGCATGATGCCGAGCCGCCGCTCCTGTCGCCATGAGGCATAGAAGGGGTCGAACACATAGTAGCTGGCGAGGTAGCGCCGGACCATCTCGTCGGAGAAGCGGCGGTGCTTGACGAATTCTGGCGTCTTCGTTGCCGAATAGCGGGTGACGGTGACGAGGTCATGCGCGATGTCGGCGCCGATCAGGTCGATCAGGCAGTCGACATGCCGGTCCGTGCCGGTGGCGGCGATCGCCCTGGCCAGCGGCGCCCAGATGTTGCCCATGCGCATGCCCTCTTCTCGGCGATGTCCGCCCGGCCGTCATTGTGTCTTTTGGCATATGGCGCGAGGGCGTCCTTCGAATCTAGCCTTGCGTCATCCTAGACCGAACCCCGAGGCGACCGTGACCCAGCCAAATCCCGCCGGCCCCATCGTCGGCAATCCTATCGTGATCGGTATCGACGCCGGCGGCACCATGACCGACACGATCCTTGTCGATCAGGACGGCCACTTCAAGATCGGCAAGTCGGCGACGACGCCGAAGAACGAAGCCGAGGGTTTTCTCGCTTCGGCGGAAGACGCGGCGGATGCCTGGGGCATCTCGCTCGAAGCGTTGTTTTCCGGCGTCAACGTCGTGCTCTATTCCGGCACCGGCATGCTCAACACGCTCTTGTCGCGCACCGGGCGCCGGCTCGGCCTGATCACCACCAAGGGCCTGGAAGACATGATCCTGATGGGCCGCGGCCTGCAGGCCTGGGCCGACTATTCCTATGCCGACCGGCTGCATGCCGTGACGCATCACCATCCCGATCCGCTGGTGCCGCGCCGCCGCACGCACGGTGTGACCGAGCGCATCGACCAGTTCGGCGACATCGTGCTGCCGCTCTACGAGCATGAGGTTTCCGCCGCCGCGAAAAGGCTGATCGCCGAAAAGGTCGAGGCAATCTGCATCATGACCATCTTCTCGCACGTCAATCCGGTGCACGAGAAGCGCATCGCCGAAATCTGCCGCGCGGAGGTCGAGAAGGCCGGCGCCGACATCCTCGTCTACACCAGCCACGAGGTCCGTCCGGTCATCCGCGAGCAGTCGCGGCTGAACTCGGTGCTGATCGAAGCCTACGCCACCTCGCGCGGCCGCAAGCAGCTGAAAGGCATCGAGGATGTCTCGAAAAAGTACGGCTTCAAATATGGCGTGCAGACGCTGCTCTCCTTCGGTGGCTTGACCTCGATCAACCATCCGCGCCTACACGAGACGATGATCTCCGGTCCGATCGGCGGCATCCTGGGTGCTGCCTATGTCGGCAAGCTGATCGGCAATGATTCGCTGATCTGCTCGGACATGGGCGGCACCTCCTTCGACATGGGCGTTATCACCCGCGGCCAGACGCGGATCGAGAACGAGCCGCTGATGGACCGTTTCAAGCTCAACGTGCCGACGCTGCATCTCGACACGATCGGCGCCGGCGCCGGCATGATCCTCAAGGTCGACCCGCTGACGAAAAAGGTTTCGCTCGGGCCGGAAAGCGCCGGCTCCGATCCCGGCCCGATCTGCTTCGACCGTGGCGGCACCGAACCGACCATCGCCGATTGCGACGCAATCCTCGGCCGGCTGAACCCGCATTATTTCCTCGGCGGCAAGGTCGTACTGCAGGTCGAAAAGGCCCGGCAGGCCTTCGAGGAGAAATGCGCCCGTGTGCTCGGCGTCGGCGTCGAGGAGGCGGCCGAAGGCATGATCGACATGCTGGAGGCCGACGCCAGCAATGCGCTGCGGCGCGTCATCTCCGGCCAGGGCATCCACCCGTCGGAGTTCACGTTGCTGTCGTATGGCGGCTCCGGTCCGTTGCATCTGGCCGGCTGCTCGCGCGGCATCGGCTTCAAGGACATCATCACCTTCCAGTTCGCTGCCGCCTTCTCCGCTTTCGGCTGCACGACGGCCGATTTCATGCGCCGTCATTCGGTGTCGACGCAGCATGACATCCCCTCGCGCGCCGACGAAGCGACGCTTGCGGGCTTTGGTGCCAAGGTCACCACGGTGTGGAACGATCTGACCAAGGCGGCCGTCGATGAGATGATCGCCGACGGCCATGCCCGCGAAAAGATCAAAACCGTGCCGTTCCTGATGATGCGCTACACCGGCCAGCTCGAGGACGTCGAAGTCATGGCGCCGCTTGCCGAGGTCAATTCGGCCGACGATATGCGCAAGGTTCTCGACGAGTTCGAGGCGGTCTACGCCAAGGTCAACCACCGCGTCTCGCGCTATGGCGAGGCCGGCATTACCATCACCGAACTTGGGCTCATCGCCACCGCCGACAAGGTCAAGCCGGTGCTGCTCAAGCGACCGCTCGGCGCCTCCAATCCGGCCTCCGCTCACAAGGGCGTGCGCGAGGCCTATATCGCCGGGCGCTGGCACAAGGCCGATCTCTACGAGATGGACCTGCTTCAGCCCGGCCATGAAGTGATCGGCCCGGCCATTATCGAACATCCTGCCACCACGCTCGTCGTTCATCCGCAAGACCGTGTCTTCGTCGATGAATGGACGCTGCTTCACTATTCCCATGCTTGAGAGGGCGACTGCCATGTTGGACAAACCTGCCTCGGCCCTGCGCCTTCGCGAACGGCTGCTCGATTCCGAGCGGTTGATGGAAGAGACCGGCTGCTATGACGGCATCACCGAGCTCTCGCTGCGCAACCAGGACCCGCTGAAATTCGAAACGCTGCACACCAAGCTGCGCGCCTATTGCGTCTCGGCGCGTGAAATGGCGCGCCGCATCTCGGCTTCGCCCGGCGTGCGCGAGGTCGGCGAAATGGTGGTGGCGATCTATACGCCCGAAGGCGACGCCATCGCGCTGTCCAACGGCATCATGGTGCATGTCCATACGATGAGCCGCTTCATCAAATGGATGATCAAGAACAATTACGAGGACAATCCGCGCATTCGCGAAGGCGACATCTTCGCCAACAACGACGCCTTCATCGGCACCGTGCAGGTGCCTGACGTCATGGACGTAGTGCCGATCTTCCATGAAGGCACGTTGGTCGGCTGGGCCGGTGCTGTCTGCCACGAGCTGGAGGCCGGCGGCATCACGCCCGGCGGCGACGTCTGCCTGGCGCAGGAGCGCTTCACCGAAGGCCTGTTCGTCTGCGCCGAGAAGATCGGCGAGAATGACGAGATCCGCCGTGACTATGTCATCCGCTGCGAGCGCAATCTGCGCATGCCGATCTACTGGGTACTGGACGAGAAGGCCAAGGTCGCCTCCTGCATCGACATGCGCGAGAGCGTCAAGCAGCTGATTTCCGAGATTGGCCTCGACTACTGGATGAAAGTGTCGAAGGAATTCATCGAGGAGGGCCGCCGCGCCCAGCTCGCCCGCACGCGCCAGCTCACCGTGCCCGGCATCTATCGCGGCCACACCTTCTATGGCCACGTCACCGCCGGCAAGCCAGGCTTCCAGCCGCTCGGCGATCCAGACTGGCTCTACAACATCCCGATCGAGATGGAGATCGGCACCGACGGCAAGATCACCATGGACTTCGAGGGCACCCAACCCTGGGGCTACCATTCGATGAACTGCACGCCGGCCGGCATGGATGGCGGCATGTTCGTGACGCTGACCCAGCACATGAATTTCGAAGGCCTGGTCAATGACGGCGCCTGGATGGCGACCGAGCTGAAACTGCCGCATGGCACCTGGACCAATCCCGACAACGAGATGGTGGCGACGGCGACATCATGGGCGCTGCTGCTGCCGGCCTACGGCGTGTTCCAGCGGCTATTGTCGCGCAGCTTCGTCGCGCGCGGCTATGTCGAGGAAGCCTTTGTCGGCCAGGTAAACAGTCCGATGATCGAAATGGGTGGCGAGAGCCAGTACGGCACGCCGTTCGGCATGGCGCATTTCGAATGCGCCGCTGCCGGCTCCGGCGCTCTGGCCATCAAGGACGGGCTCGACACCGCCTATGTCGGCTGGAATCCGGAATCCGACATGGGCAACATCGAGGTCTGGGAACAGTCGATGCCGATGGTCTATATCGGCCGCTCGATCGTGCCGAATTCTGGAGGCGCCGGCAAATATCGCGGCGGCTGTTCGTTCATCTCGACCTGGCTGATCAACAAGACCTCGCACCTCAGGTTGCACACGTCGGAGCATTCCTCGCGCGTGTTCGACAATGGCGGCATGTGCGGCGGCTATCCGGCGCCGACCTGCCAGAAGCATCGCGCCGTGCGCAACTCCAACATTCACGAACTGGCGGCCAAGGGCGAACCGCTGGCGCATGCGCCGGGCACGGACCCGCATGTCTCGGATTACGAGAGGAACATCGGTGGCGACCATGTTGTGGTCGAAGGCCCCTACATCACCGCCCCGCACAAGCAAGGCGACATATTCAGCCATTCCTACAATGGCGGCGGCGGTTATGGCGACGTGCTGGAGCGCGACCCGGTCAAAACGGCTTGGGATGTCGAGAACGGCTTTCTCACCCGTGAGGCGGCGGACCAGGTTTTCGGCATCGTGCTGAAGGACGATGCCGAGGGCTATCCGGTCGCCGATGTCGACGCGACCGTCAAACGCCGGGCCGCCATGCGCAAGGAGCGTCTCGCCAGGGCAATCCCGGTGGCGGACTGGATCGCCGCCGAGCGGGGCCGCGTCGAGAAGGCCGACTTCGCTCCGGAGGTGAGGAAAATGTATGCCAGCGCAATCAAACTTTCGCCGCGCTTCACCAAAGATTTCAGCGATTTCTGGAACGTCGACGCCAGATCGATCTTCACGGCGGGAGCAAAGCCATGACCTCATACAGCAAGGAAATCATCCGCGATCTGGCTAGCGGTCAGCTGCCCTGGCCGCAGACACGGCGCATCATGAGCGCCTACAAGGACGATGACCGCTTCTTCAAGATGGTCGCCGTCCATCAGGACCGCGTCGCCTGGAAGGACCCGATCCTGTTGCCGGTCAGCGATCATCTCTTCATCTGCCAGAGCGGCGATGAGCGCGTGACCCGATGCGAATGTGGCCATTCCTTCGGCGACTACCGCAAGAACTGGAAGCTCAAAGCCGCGATCCATGTCCGCAACACGGAAGAGACGCTGCGCGAGATCTATCCCAACAGCGATCTGCCCGATCCCGCATGGATGGAGATCCGCGAATTCATCTGCCCTGAATGCGGCACGCTGCATGAGGTCGAGGCCGCGGCACCCGGCTATCCGATTGTGCATGATTTCGAGCCTGACCTGGAAGGCTTCTACCGCGATTGGCTTGGCAAGCCGCTGCAGCCTTGACCGGGCCTGTCGCCGGGCCTTGGATGGCGGCTGCTTTGTGGTGTGACTGCGGAGAACCTGTTCGATGACCAATCTCTCGGGCCGCAGTGCCATCGTCACCGGCGGTTTCTCCGGCATGGGCTTCGCGATCGCCACGGCGCTTGCCAGAGCCGGGGCCAACGTGGCCGTCGGCTCCTATGTGGCCGCGCCGGGCACGGGCAGGACCGACGCCGCCTATTATCCGGGCGCCGAGGAGATTGAACGGGTGCGCTCCGCCCTGGCGGCGCATGGCACAAGGGTCTACGCCGCACATCTCGACGTGCGCGACAGCGATCTCAGCAATCGCTTCGTGGCCGAGGCGGAGGCCGCGATCGGGCCGGCCGACATCCTCGTCAATGCCGCCGGCACCACCGCCGAGCAACCGGTCTGCGGCCATTCCGACGAACTCTGGGACAAGATCGTCGACACCAACCTCACCGGCGCCTTCCGCGCCACCCGCGCCGTGCTGCCCGGCATGATCGGGCGCGGCTGGGGCCGTATCGTCAACATCGGCTCGACCGCGGCCTCCGTCGGCTGGAAGGACAATCCGGCCTATTGCGCCTCGAAGGCTGGCCTGCTCGGCCTGACCCGCTGCGTGGCGCTGGAAGGTGCCCCGCACGGCGTCACTTGCGTCATGATCAGCCCGACCTGGGTGGAGACCGAACTGATGCGCCGCAATGTCGCGCAAGTCGTCGAGCGTGAGGGCAAGGGCCGCACGCCGGAGCAAGCCATCGCCGAAATCGCGCGCGGCAACCCGCAACAACGCATGCTGCAGCCGGAAGAGATTGCGGGACTTGCCGTCTTCCTCTGCTCGGAGGCGGCCAGGGGCATCACCATGGAAAACATCCAGGTTACCGGCGGCGCTTTGTGGTAGCTCCGGCTCTCGCCCCCGACCCGGTCCGGCCTTATGGGGCGAGGGCGCCGCATTAACGCCATTCACCTGTTGCATGACAATGCGCAGGTTCTTCCCGTTTTGCCCGCGACAACATTTGTCATTGAGTGAGGGGCGATAGAACGGTAGGTTATGTTGCACTGCACAATGGACGCCCCGGATCGGGGCTCGGCCCAGCCTCTGGCAGGCCCAGCCGTGAAGGCTCAATGGATGAGAGATCCGTTAGCGATATGAAGATTCCAAAATCCTTGCTGATCGATCCGGAGAAGAGCGCCGTCTATGGCACCTTCGCCGTCGCCGTTTCGATCTTTGCCTTCGCCTACTCGACCAATTTCGGCAAGGTTCTCATCCTCGCCTATTATGCGGTCTGGCTTCCGCTCATCCTTGTCGACTACCGGCGGTTTTTACGGCATCTCTCCGACGCCTGGCTGCCGCTGCTGTTTGTCGCCTATGTCTGCTTTTCGGTCTTCTGGTCGCATGCGCCCGGCATAACCGCGCGAGCGTCGCTCCAGTATTTCTCGCATGTGCTCTGCGCCTACATAGCGGCGCGCACGGTCAGTGTCCGCACATTGGTGGTGGGCTCCCTGATCGGGATTTTCTTCGTCCTGCTCTATTCGCTGCGCGTCGGCAATTATGCGCTCGACACCATCGACGGGACCACCAACTTCGTCGGTGCCTTCGGCTCCAAGAACCAGGTCGGCTTCTTCGCTTCGTTCGGCATCTATCTCTGCTTCGTCTTTGTCGTCTTCTACCGGCGCGGCTGGCCAAGCCTGGTCTGGACGGCACCGATCGGCCTGCTGTCGCTTTACATGCTGGCCATCGCCCATTCCGCCACCTCGGTGGCGTCGCTGCCGGCGGGGCTGGCGGTCGTTATCCTGCTTGGCGTGAGCAAGGTGCTGTCACGCCGCTACAGGCGGGTGCTGTTCGCGGTCGGCGCCTGCACGCTGGTCGGGGCGATCATGGCGGCGCTCAATCTTGGCCTTATGGATTTCGTGCTCGGCATCTTCGGCAAGGATTCGACGCTCACCGGGCGTACCTATCTGTGGGAACAGGGCTGGGAGGCCGCCCAGCAATTCCCGGTCCTCGGCTATGGCTATGCCGCCTATTGGGTGCAGGGTTTCGCCGAGGCCGAACGGCTGTGGGCCGAGTTCTACATCACCACCCGCACCGGCTTCCACTTCCACAACACCTATATCGAGACCCTGGTCGAGCTCGGCTTTGTCGGGGTGACGATGATTGCGCTGGTCATCCTGCGCGCCTTCTATGGACACGTGTCGTCGGTCATCTTCCGCGATTGGCGCGCCGATTCGGTCGTCCTCGCCGGCGCGGTCGGCCTCATGCTGCTCCGCTCCTTCTTCGAGGTCGAAATCCTCGGCCCCTATTTCACCGCGTCATTCGTCGTCTACTACGGCCTGTTCAAGCTGCGCGAAGTGCCGGTGGTGCGGCCACAGCGGTCGCGGATCGCCATCCAGGAAGCGAAAACCGCAAGCAGCGGGCCCCACGCAATAGGTTAGAACAATCCTAGGAAAACTGCGTAGCCGTCCGGAATTGGGTCGGCGGGGCCATCAAAAGCCCGAGCCGCTCTAAGCGGCAGGCCGACGCTCAGGCGATGGCGCGAGAACGCTGCATCTGCCGCTGCAGGAAGCGCCGCACCGGCTCGTCATAGAGGCGGGTTGCGATGTCGGCGATGACGATCACGGCAAGCGCCATGACGATGCCGAACCAGGGATGGTTGGCGAACGGATCGATGGAGACGGCCTTGCCCGCTCCCGCGATGATCATCAGCATCGGCGTGTGGATGATGTAGATCGGGTAGGAGATCCGTCCGAGCCAGCCATAGAGCCTGGCAAGGCCTGGACGGGTCGGCGCTACGGCGCCAACCGTGACCAGGAGTGGAAACAACAGCACGACGCAGATGAGATCGTAGGGCGCGCGGCCGGCGCCTGCCGGCGCGATGGCAAAGACCACCAGTGTCAGGATCATCGCCATCTCGACCCAGTAGCCTTTCTGCAGGAACCCGAGACTCCCCTGGATGCTCCCCATCGACCGGCAAAGCAGCACGCCCAGAAAGAACGAGAAGCTGACGCGCGGCAGGCCGCTGGCGATTGTCTGTCCGGTCATGCCGAAATCGAGCGTGCCGGCCAGCACCGCAGCAAGGATCAGCAGCGCCAGGCTGCCGGCGAGCAGCACCACCAGCGCCCTTTTCGACAGCACGAAGAACAAGAGCACATAGGCAATATTCACCAGCAGCTCGAAAAACAGCGACCAGGAGGCGGGATTGAGCGGAAAGATGGTGTGATAGGCATCGCCGACCAGCGGAATGAACAGCATGCCCGTCGTCAGCATGACGGCAATGTCGGAGACCGGCAGATACTCGGCCGGAATCAGCCTGTTCTTGATCACCAGATAGAAAAAGCCGAGCAGCGTGCCGGCAAGGTAGAGCGGGTAGAGGCGGATCAGCCGGATCAGCAGGAAGCTGCCGACGCTCATCCCGGTTTCGATCTTCCTGTCATAGGCGTGTGCAATGACGAAGCCGCTGAGCAGGAAGAACAGGTCGACCGCAAGGTAGCTCGAAGGCAGCACCTTGCCGTCGGAGATGAATGGCGAGAAGTGGTAGAGCATGACGCTGATCGCCGCCACGCCGCGCATTGCGTCGAGATTGAGGTACACGTGACGGGGTGCCGGCTGCATTATGGGCCTTCATCAGCGGATCGCTGCGCGACGTCTGCAGCGGCTCTCCTGCACCCGGCTGGGCGGCACTCGATGCTGCCTTCTCAACTCCTGCCGGCCGGCGTCGATGACGCCGGGCCGTTTACCTACCGGCTGACGATTGTCATGCCTACTGGCTGACCATTGTCATGCCAGGCTGATCATTGTCATGCCTATTGGCTGGCCATCGGCGCCAGCTTGACCTTGATCACGTCCCCCGGCAGCACCAGCGTGTCCTCCTTGGCGGCGATCTCGCTCGTCTTGCCGTCGACAACGCGCACCAGCGAATAGAGGAGGGCCGGTTCTTCGCCGCTCGTGATTGCAGCCGTCGTTGCCGGATCCGTTGCCTGGGCCATCAGGCCTTTTTGCATGCCCACCCTGAGCGCAGCCTCGTTCAGATCGGCTTCGGTCTGCTGCCGGTCGGCGGCGAGCTTCGAGCTCAGGGTATTTTGGGCATCGATCGCATCCTGCGTCGCCTTGCTGATCGACTGCTTGGCGGTGAGGATGGCCGTTTCGTAGTCCAGGATCTTGCCCTGCAGGTCGGCGACGGATTGCTGCGAATCCAGCAGTCGCGAATTGGCGACCAGACCCTTTTGAGCCAGCGGGCCGATGTTGCTGAGCTGCTTCTGCGCCAGATCGACCTGCTTCTGCTGGTTCTCGATCTTCTGCTGCAGCGATTCGATTTCGGACTGCAAAACGCTCTTCAGCTCGTCGAGCGCCTGCAGCTTCAGCTTCAGAGCCTTCTGGTCGGAGGTGAGAATGGTCATCTCGTCGGCAACGATGGCCTGCAACCGCGGATCGCCCTCGACCTCCTTCGGCACGTCGAAGGTGGTCTTGCCGACCAGATCGGCATCGATGCGGGCGCGTTTGACCACCAGCCGAACCCGCTGGTCGTCGTAAATGTCAAAGTTGCCCTTGGCGGTGACCAGGTCCTTGCCGAGCTGGGAGCCGAGATCGGTATTGCGTCTTATGCCCCCGGCAACGCTGATCGCCTTGAGCACCGTCAATTCTGGGACGTAAGGAAACTGACCAGGCGACTGCACTTCGCCCGAAATGTAGAACGGCCGGAACTGCACCATTTCCACGGATGCTTCCGGCTTGTCCGCAAGCGCCAGCTTACGCTGCAGGGCTTCGCTGATCGTTGCCGCGATCTCGGCGGTGGTCTTGCCGGCGGCGGGCAATTCGCCTGCGAAAGGCACAGAGAGCGTTCCGCCGGGGCCGACCGAATAGTCGCCGTTGACCGCCGACCAGTCCCGGAACGTGCCTTCGACTGTCTGCCATTCCGCGATGCGGATGTTGAGCTTGTCCTGCGGTCCAAGCTGGTAGTCGCCGGCCATGGCCGGGACCGAAAGCGAGAGCGCCAGGCAGGCTGCGATGAGCCGTACCGGCGCCGTGGATCTGCTGCGAAGAAGTCCGACGATGTCTGTTTTCAACTGAACGTTTCCGATCCGCTTTGCCCCCACCGCCCAATGAGTTCGCTGCTGGCCGAAGACAGCCGCCTCAATGCAAGACCGGCTGTGCGAGACTGACTCTAGTAGGAGCCGCGCGACATCCACACCGCAGGCACGGTCTTGAAGATGATGCGAACGTCCTCGAACAACGACCAGTTCTCGACATAGTGGCGATCGAACGCCACGCGAGTGTCATAAGAGACGTCGTTGCGGCCGCTGACCTGCCACAGCCCGGTCAGGCCGGGGCGCGACTTCAGATAGTAGACTGCGGCGCTACCGTAGATTTCCAGTTCATCGCGCACGACGGGTCGAGGTCCGACGAGGCTCATATCGCCCTGCAGGATGTTGATGATCTGCGGCAATTCATCGAGGCTGAGCTTCCTCAGTACCGCTCCGACGCGCGTCACGCGCGGGTCGTTCTTCAGCTTGCGCGTCGCGATCCATTCGGCATTCGCCTCCGGATTGGCGGCAAGATAAGCGGCAAGCACGCGCTCGCCGTCCGGAACCATGGTGCGGAACTTGAGGCAGGGGAACACCCGGCCGCCGCGACCGATGCGCTTGTGGCCATAGAAGATCGTGCCGCCGTCCGACAGCTTGACCAGGAGGGCCACCATCACGAACAGCGGGCTGAGAAGAATCAGGCCGACCAGTGAGCCGACAATATCGAAACTGCGTTTGAGCAGGCCGCCGATGGGTGGCGGAAAATCAATGCCGACCTGCGAAAACCCCGCATTGGCCGACTTGGCGACGTCCCTCATGCTTAAAGCTCCATACGTTGAACGAATGGTTTACGGCACGATATCAAAAAAATGCTGCAGCGCAACACACAATTTCCCATCACGGTGAAATAGTCACGTCATGAATTGACTAAATAATAAACGCGCTCTGCCCAAAAATTCGCCTTTGTGGCGCGTTTGTGACAATTTGTGAGCAAGTGCTGAAAATGTAGTGCTTTTTTGGGGCCGATTTTGGGCGAATCGTTCTTCGCCGCAGAGCGTGGGGCGTTAAATTGCTTAAGATTCGCTGGATGACCTGAGTTGTTCGCATAAAATACTAATTAACATTGTAGCTTTTACTGAAGTAGAATCCATTTCCTCCTAATCGCTATGGTGCCTGCGTGTGCGTCGCAGCATGACAGAGTCGATCCCGTCGACCCGCTCAAAATTATTTGCGGTTGGCCTTGCCGACAGTTCCCCGCCTTAATAGAGTCGCAAATTGTTCCTGTTAGAGTTTGGATAGGTTGGAAAGGCCGGAAGCAACCGGTCGAAAGTGGGCATAAGAATAAGCTCGCGTGGCGCATGGGGAGATACTCGGGTGGGTAAGTCGTCGCTTTTGCATGCTCGCGTCGGTTGACGGGACGACGGGCATGTCACTACCAAAATTCATCATAGGAATGGTTTTCGCCATCGCGATCGTGGTCGCGTGGTCGTATTTCGATGGCGCTTCGCTGGGCATGACGCTGCTGCGTGCCATCGCTTGCGCCGTCATCATTCAGCTTGGCTACTTTCTGCTGGTCTTCGTCATGGTCGCCAGGAGCGCCCCGACGCCAGCCGAAAAGGCACGCGAAGCCGAAAGAAACCTGGGCCTGGACCAGACGGCCAAGAACGAGAAATTCAGCACCAGGCGAAGCATTCACTGATTCTTGCTTCGCTGCGCCGTGGCCAAATCGTCCTCAGCGCCGAATCGTCCTCAGCGAACGTCGGCGGTCTGTCTCTCGGCCTGTTCGCCTGACAGCATCCTGGACAACCGGCTGCCGGATTTCTGCTTCAACCGCTGATATTGGCCGACCTCGACGATGCGGCCATTCTCGATTGCCACGACCCAGTCGGCGAAGGCGATCATCGACGGCCGGTGCGCAATGGTCAGGATGGTCATCCGGCCGCGCAGCCCATCGATCGACTTGGCGATCAGCGACTGGTTCTGCCAGTCGAGCGCGCTGGTCGCCTCATCGAGGATGAGAAGCGACGGCTTGCGCAACAGCGCGCGCGCCAGCGCAATGCGTTGGCGTTCGCCGCCCGAGAGCCGGACGCCGCGATCGCCGACCACCGTACCCAACCGATGCTCGAGCCGTTCGACGAAGTCGGCGGCGTGCGCCGCCCGCAGGGCCGACCACAGGTCGTCGTCGCCGGCCTGCGGCGCGGCAAGGCGCAAATTCGCGGCGATCGTATCGTGCAGCAGGAACACGTCCTGCGGCACATAAGCCACTTGGTCGCGCCAGCGTCGGCGGTTTTGCGCTCCGATCTCGACGCCGTCGGCGAGGATCTTGCCCTGCGTCGGTTCGAGCAGGCCAAGCAGCATGTCGGCAATCGTGCTCTTGCCCGATCCCGAAGGACCGATGAGGGCCGTGACCTTGCCGGCGGGAAGGCCGAAGGTGATGCCGCTCACCACCGGCTTGCCGCCCCCTTCGCCATCCCTGAGCGCTGGGGAAACGTCACCATAGGCGAACGAAACATCACGTATGTTGAGCCCGGTATCGAGCGCCAGCCTGGCGCCTTCAAAGGATTCACCGTTTGCCGGTTCGCGCTCCGCATCGAAGCGCGTCTGCAGATCGCGCATCGAGGCATAGGCAGGCAGATTGATCAGAACCTGCTGCGCCTGGGTCTGCATGTCCATGAAGCGCGGCGCGATGCGCATGAAAACCAGCAGCAGCACGACGATCTCGGCCAGCGAAAGCTGGAAGCGAACCAGCGCGACATAGATGAACAGGCTGAGCCCGACGACGCTCGCCACCTGGAACAAGGCGGTGCCGATCGTTGAGTTGCGCACATAGCTGATGTTGTCGGCCTTCATCTTTTCGAGGGTCGTCTGCAACTGCGCGAAATAGCTCGCCTCGACATTCAGGCTCTTGGCCACCTTGATGCCGCCCAGGAACTCCGAGACCGTGCGGTATTGATCCTGGCGATTGGTCGTCACCACCCGGCCGAACGCCGTGGCGCGGGTGCGAAAAGGCTGCAGCGCGACGAACATCAGCACGCCGATCACGATGGCGAAGCCTGTCATCACCGGCGAGATGAACAGCGATATGACGAGATAGCCCGCCAGCAGCACGCCGATCTGCGCCAGCATCAGCAGCGAGAAAGCCGCTGCCTGCACGCGGTCTATGTCGCCGGTCAGCGCGTGGTCGAGATCGGAACTGCGCATGCGTGAGAAAATGCCCCAGCGCGCCTTGCCGATGCTCTCGAACAGATTCATGCGCAGACGGTTGATGAAATCGAACAGAAGCCTGGCCATGTAGACGGACTTGAAGCGGTTGAAGGCCGCTTGCAGCGCGACAAGCCCGACCAGCGCGCAAAGCACCGTCGTCAGCTGCAGCGTCCCGTCAGGCACCAGCCAGCGCACGAGGTCGTTGTCCGGCAGTCTGACCGCGAAATTCTGCTCGGAACGCCCCACCAGCTGCAGCAAGGGGATGAGAAGCAGGATCGAGATGCCTTCGGTCAGGCTTCCCAGGATCAGGAAGAGCAAGGCCGTCCAGGTCCGCCGCCCGCCGATCCTGGCGATGACGCCGGCAAATCCGGCGATTTCCCGAAACAGCGACAAACGAAGGACGGATGATGCCGGCATGGATCTGCTCACCGCGCACGATCGTCGGACGCCAGGTCCTTCTCGATGAGGGCCACGGCCTCGCCGATCCGGCCAAGGCCCGTCGGCACTTCGAGGCGGCACACGCCGATACGGCCCGCCAACCCGGCGCAATGGCGAAGGTGCCGGGTGGCGAAATCGCCGACCAGGGCCGGCCGGCCGAAGCGCGTCACGTAGGAGAATCTGATGACGGCCGACAGCGCTGCTATCTCGGGCAGCGGCGATATCGCCGCCTTTTCACCGCGCTCGAGAATGTAGAGCCTCGTCACCGGAACCTTGTCCGGCGAAAATCCGCCATGCAGGCGATGCTGTGCCTTGTCGATCGCCGGATGCACCTGTGGGCGCACCTCCGCTTGCCGGATCGGGATGGCGGCCGCGGCGTCGGCCGCCAGCTTCAGCTGCGGAAAGCCCGGAACGATCATTGGCTCGTCCCGGCTGGACAGGTCGAGCGCCACGACGTCGTCGGTCAGCAATCCGTGTCCGGCGCTGATCATCGCGCCAGCCGTCGTCGATTTGCCGGCGCCCTTGTCGCCCATGAAGATCGCGCTCCTGCCGCCGACGGCAATCGCGCTGGCATGCAGGATGAGCAGGCCGCGCTGGTGCAAAAGCAGCGCCATGACCGGCCCGAGCAGCGGAAAGGCGATCAGTTGGTCATCTATCCCGGGCGCCGGATCAACAATGATCCGGCAGGCGTCGCTGATCAGGAAGGCGCCGACCGCCTGCCATGCCAGATATTGTTGCCTTGGCTCGAAACGGAAAGCGGTTCCGGCCTCGAGCGAGGGTTTTGGATAGTCGATCGGACCGACGGCGATCACGATGTCGGCCGCGGCGGGCGCCGTCGGCTCGAGCTCGGGCAAGGCCAGTTCCGAGCTGATCGTCAGGCCATAGGCCTTGTAGAAGCGGCGCTCTCTGGCAGGATTGCCTTCGACACGCAACCGGGCATGCCCGGGGTCGGCCGCGAGCGACGTGTTCGATCTCGTCATGCTTTGCTCCCACGCATTTGAACTTGCCGTAACCAGAGAGAAAGCGCGATCGAGCGCCAGACACATTGGACATCGGGCAGGCTCGCCTCATCCGGCTGCCGCAGGATCCGCGCATAGGCCGCGCTCACCTCGGGCAGGTTGACATAGGGCGCGATGCGGTCCGCATCCGATACCAGAACCTTGTCGACAAGATCGCGGTGGTTGCCGAGCATGCCGTGCACGAGGTTGGACTTGAAATCGATCTTGTCGCGCCGCCATTGGACCGACGGCGGCAGGATCCCTTCCATGGCCCGGCGCAGCACATGGCGGCCAAAGCCGTTGTGCAATTTCTCTTCGCCCGGCAGCGCCAGGCAGAACTCGACCAGCGGCTTGTCCCAGAACGGGTAGCGCGGCTCCACGCCGAAATTGGCGGCAGCCTTGTCGAGAACCTCGAAGGCGTGCGGCACGACCCCGTTCGACAGGATCCAGCGATGACTAAGCGCTTCACTGGCGCTCACCGTGGACGGCATGTGTCCGGCCCGGTGGAAGCGGTCGACGAGGTCGGTCCGCCTGGCAAGCTCCGGATTGACCAGATGGCGCCAGCTCGGGCCGCGCGGTGCGGCCGGCCTGCTGCGAACCCTGCCCAGGATGCGGCGTGCCGCGTGCCTGAGTTTTGCGATGCGCCAGGCCGGCCCGTAGAGGGTCAGGAACTGGTAGTACAGGCCCAGCATGCTGTCGCCATAGGTGTTCGAGGCACTGCGGATCTCCCGCCACAGCTCGATCCATTTGCCGGCATTGGCAAGCTCGTGCAGATGGCCATGACCTTGGGAGACGACCTCGTCGCCGCCATGGCCGTCCAGCAGCACCTTCATGCCGTTCGCGCCAGCCTCCCTGTAGATGCCTCGCGTCAGCGACAGGCCGGGCGCCAGGAACGTCCCCTCCTGTTCTTCGAGGATGCGTTCGAACTCGGCGAACGGCGCGTAACTGCCGACGGCAATCAGCGTGCCGTCGACCTTCTGCTGGCCGATCACCGCGTCGATGAAAGGTCGCTCGTCCATCGAGGAGCCTCGTTCGAAGATCAGCGAAAAGGTCGGCAATCTGGGCTTTCGCGCCATGGCGTTCTGCAGGCCCGCCACGCAGGCGATCGCGGAAGAATCGAGGCCTCCGCTGAGCATCGCGCCGACCGCAGGCGTCCCTCGCATGCGATTGCGGACCGATTGCGAGAACAGGTGACGAAACTCCTCCGCCGCATCGGACCGCATCGGTCTCGGCGACGGCTCGATCTGCCAATAGCGGCGCAGCACCACTTTACTGTCGCTCACCGTCAGGCTGTGGCGGGCCGGCAGACGGAAGATGTCGGTATAGGGCGTCGACTGCGGATCGTCGGGCAGCCCGGCCAGGAACCCTGAAATCTGATGCTCGCTGAGGCGCGCGCCGGCGCCGCCGACGCCGAGTATCGGGCCAATCTCCGAGGCGAAGATAAAACGCTGGTCATCCGCATGATAGTAGAAGGGCTTCACCCCGAAATGGTCGCGCGCGCAAAACAGCGCCTGGCGCTCGCTGTCCCAGATGGCGAAAGCGAAGTCGCCTTGCAGATAGGTCGGGCAGGCCTCGCCCCAGCGCAGATAGGCGCGCATCAGCAGCGAGCCGTCGGCAAGCGAAGAATCTCTGATGCCGAGCCTGGCCAGCAATTCCTCGCGATTGTCCAGCCGGCAGTCCGCGGTGACGGCAAGCTTGCCGCCGGCCATGGTCAGCGGGCCAGGGCCGGCTTCATCTGTTGTGTTCAGCCAGGCATGGCCAAGGGTTGCGCCAAGGGGTGCAGTCGTGTCCATCCACCACGAACTGCCGTCGCGGGCGCGATGCTGCATCCGCGCCAGCATTTGCTGGATGTCGGCCGCGGCGGTAGGCCTGCCTTGCTGCCTGGGCAGAATTCCGGCGATGCCGCTCATTGGCTACTGGCCGTGATCGACAAGATGGGCGAATCCGTTGATGGAACCGCCAAGGACAATATGGTTGCCGCTAATCAGCCAGGCATGCGCCTTCAATTGCGTGCCCGTATCCCGCTCGATGCCAATGCGGATTTTCGAGCCGTTGCCCTGGCGGGCGAGAATATATTGGCCGGAGATCGCCTGGGTGAGGCAGCTCGCATAGGGAACGAGACGAGCCGCGGCGGCAACGCCCCAGGCGACGCGCCTCAGGTCGCCGATGCCGGCCTCGTGAGGCGCATCGAGCTGCGTCACCCTGCGGCGAAGGCGGTTGTACGAAAACAGCGTCAATCCCAGCCGCACCGCCGCGACCACCAGCAGGCAGTGCGCCAGAAACAGCATCTCCGAGCCACTCAAGGAGAGAACGCTAGACAAGTTCCTCATGGTGGAGCCTCGCAAGCCCTGCCTCGGCCAGGCCTTTCAACAACCCGTCGACGTCGGCCTTGCAACGCTCGGGATCGACGTCGTAGCGCGTGAGCACCGCGCTGCGGATATCCGCGATCGGCCGCGGCTCCTGGATCAGATCCCAGATATAGGCGCCGACGCTGTTCAGGCTGTAATAGATGTTGGATTTCAAATTGAGCAGCGCCAGGCCGTTGCCGAATTCGCAGGCCACGGCATCATTGGTCGCACTCACGCAGTCGCGGTCCGATGGGTTCCAGTTCATTCCAAAACCTCGTTTACAATACGCTACGCTTCGTCATGTTCGGGACCGGTTGGAAAGCCGGAGACTAGCGCCCCCGGCCTCCTTTATCGTTTACGCCCGGAGCCCCAACGTCGCACTCCGGGACGAAATCAAGCTCAGGAGAACGTGAGTTCGCCGATCGGCGTATGCGCGGGGAACGACGCGTCGAGCGCCGTCGAGCCGCCGCCGCCTTGCGTGATGGTCTCGATCGAACCGTGGACCGTCAGGCTAGGCGTTTCGTATTCATGCTTTTCAACATTCTGTTCCATCTTACTCTCCAATATGGACTGGAAACGGCCTGTCGAGTGCCGTCAGCACTTACAATGCTGCAATGCAATAGCTGCATGGCGTCATTATGTGAGTCAAGCCTGATTTACCAACTGTTAATCAATTGTCGGTTGCGCTTGGCTCTGCCTGTGATCAAACCTTCGGCAAACGCATCCTAGCCACGCCTGATAGCGGAATTCAACGACGCTCCAGTGACGCCGAATTAAGCATCTGATTTGATTATGATAAATTTTTTGACTCAAATGCCCGCTTTATAAGCACGAAGAAATTTGTCCGCAAATCGCCCGATTTGGCGTTCATAGCGGCCTTGGTTCGGGCTCGAGATTGGAGTTCCGCTCGATCACGCTCGCATGTTGCAATTAAACGTGGGGTTGCATCAAAATGGGACGCCCAAGGAAAAACTGGACGGCGGAAGCGATTTTGGCGATGCTTTGCTTCGCAGTTGCAATATAAGGCGCCGACCGGAATTTTTGCGGAGACATTGTCAGGAATGGCCGTGCAGGAAGGTTCTTACGAAAGGCTGCGCGCCGCCGACTGCGCCGATGAAGTTGCCTACGTGCAGGCCTGCCTGAGACTGTTCTTCGCTTCCGGACCGGCTGCTGCCGCGGGCGAGGCGCCAGGCCCGGCCATCTCGCTCGCCAGCATCGCCGACATTGTCAGGCTGAACAAGGTTGCGACCTTCGTGCTCAAGGCCTTGTCGCGCGCGCCGGCAACACAAGCGCCGCCCGAACTGCTTGCCTGGCTCGACACCTATCGCAGGCGGACGGTTTCGATGAACTCGTCCTGCATGATGGACTCGATGGCCATTCACCAGGTGCTGCGCGACAGGCAGATCGACTTTGTTTTCCTGAAGGGGCCGTTCCAGCAGCAGCTGCTCTATGGCGACCATTTCATGAAGCCTTCGGGAGATGTCGACCTGCTGGTCTCGCCGGGCGGCTTCTTCAAAGCCCGCGAGGCGCTGCGCTCCATCGGCTATGAGGTTGCTGGCAAGTCCCGATCGGTCTGGTGGCTGCGTTTCCTTGGCGAGCAGCACATGCTCCGCGGCGGCGGATTGAAACAGTCCACGGTCGATCTTCACTACCGCCTGCAGCAGCCGGGATCACCGAGCCCGCGCGATACGGATGGGTTCCTGCGCCGCAAACGCGAGGTCGAGATCGCCGGCACCAGGGTACCGTTCACCTCGGCCTCCGACACGCTGCTCTTGTCCTGCATCAGCGTCGCCAAGGCCTTCTTCAATCGCGAGCCCTGCGCCGGCTATGTCTGCGACATCAGGGCCAGCACTAGCCTGCTGAGCGACGCCGAACAGCAGAGCGTGCTCGCCTACGCGGCCGGGCAGGGGCTGGCGGATACGCTGCTGCTCGGCCTCAGGGCCGCCGACGTGCTTCTTGGCGGCTCGGACACGCTCCTGTCGGAGCGCGCCACCCGCATTCTGTCGCGCATAGAAAATGCCGACCTGCTCCACATGGTGATCGCGCCCTGGCTGTCGTCCTTGCGCTGGCCGCAACGGCGCACCGTGTTGTGGGAATTGTGCGGCCGCGAACCGGTCCGCTATCTGGCCGAGGCCGGCTGGGCGGCATCCGCCGATCTCAGCCGGCGCATTTTCGAAAGGCCGACAGTTAGCGAGGCTGGCAGCCGGTGAACATCGTTTCGGGCGTCAAGGGGCAGAAAATTCGGAGTCACTCGTGCAGTGCAATCGAAAGGTGAATTGATGTCCAACACGCAATCCCGGGTCTGCGTGATCATCGCAGCCCGCAACGCAGCCCGCACCATTCCGGCCGCCATCGCCTCGGCGCTGCGCGAGCCCGAAGCGGCCGAAGTCGTCGTCGTCGACGATGCTTCCACCGATGACACTGCGCAAGTGGCGCGCGCCGCCGACGATGGCAGCGGAAGGCTCTCGGTCATGCGCCTCGACATCAACAAGGGGCCCTCTTTCGCCCGCAACGCGGCGATTGCCGGCTCCACGTCGCCGTTCATCAGCATTCTCGACGCCGACGATTTCTTCCTCGAAGGCCGGTTTCGCAGGCTGTTCGCCAGCGCCGACTGGGACTTCGCCGCCGACAACATCATGCTGATCAGGGACGATGCGGCGACCGATGTCTCGAAGGTGGTCGCTCCGCCATTCTCGGCCGACCCGGAGTTCCTCGATCTCGAAAGGTTCGTCGAAGGCAACATTTCCAGGCGCCGCGTGCAGCGCGGCGAGCTTGGCTTCCTCAAGCCGGTCATCAGTCGGGCCTTTCTCGAGCGCCACGGCCTGCGCTACGACGAAAGCCTACGCCTTGGCGAAGATTACGAGCTCTATGCGCGCGCCGTCGCCCGTGGCGCGCGCTTCAAGGTCATACGCTCCTGCGGCTACGGCGCGATCGTTCGTGCCGATTCGCTGAGCGGCCGCCATCGGACGCTGGATCTGAAGCGTCTGGCCGACGCCGACCTCGCGCTGCTCAAGATCGACAGCCTGCCGGAAACCTCCAAAGCGGTGCTGCGCAAGCACGAACGCCATGTGCGCGACAAATACCGGCTGCGTAACTTCCTCGACGTAAAGGCCGAGCGCGGTCTGGCATCGGCCGCCGCCTACGCCCTGGCCAGCCAGTCGAACCTCATTCCCATCGTTCGCGGCGTCGCCGCCGACAAGCTGGAGGCGCTGTTTCGCCATGCCGGCCTTACCTCGAAACGGCAGAAGGTGCCGCCGATGCGCTTCCTCATGGCGGCCAACGCCGCAACCGCCGAAAACTAGGTTTCGGGCGCTGCGGCAGCGGCCGGAAACTCGAAAAAAACGCCTTTGCCAAACTCCGAGGTTGCCTAGTCGCCCTGGGAATGGCAGTGTATGTTGCGGTGCAGCAATTGTGGAAGGCCAACCGGATGGCTTCGATATTCGGCTTCAGATCCAGGGATCCAGCCCGGGACCGGCAGACCGATCTCCAGCGTTTCGATCGTCTCGCGAGGTTGCTGGATCAGATCGCGACGGAGATCGAGGCGGAGAAGACCGGGCTTGAGAATCGCTATCGGTCAAAGGCGACGAACGCTGCCTTCCTGGTCGAGGCGATGGAGAACGGCTCGGCATCGACGAGCAAGGTGTCCGAAGTCAGCGAACTGACGACATCGATCCTGAATTGCGAGCGGCGCATCGCAGCGCTTGCCCGCCAGAACAGCCTGATGAAGGAACTGCGTCATTCACTCGACGCGATCGTCGAAGAGAATGGTGAGTCTCGTCAAGCCGCCAGTCTGGCGGCACGAGGCAGGTAACGAGGAAGATACAAGGGCGGAGGATCAGCAGCGGCTCGTCATGCGGCGGGCCAATTGGTGACTTTGGGTTGGGCGGACAGCACAAAGGTAAGTTGGTATGAACGCAGATCCCAAGACTATCTCCATCGTCGTGGCCGATGCCACGCCGTCGATGCGGTCGAATCGGCAAGGCAGCTTGTGGCAGCTGTGCATGGCGGGAGCGCTTCTCCTGGCCGCTGCCGCAACGGTGCACCCGGCCCACGCGCAGGACTTGCCGAGCGCACCCTCGTTCGTCGATGATTTCACCAAGTTCGATCAGTCGCGCTGGTACATATCCGACGGCTGGTCGAACGGCCCCCACCAGAACTGTACCTGGTCGAAGAGCCTGGTCAGCCTGTCCGACGGCGCACTGACGTTGGGCTTCGAGAAGCGCCAGACCAAGGATCGCGCTTTCGCCTGCGGCGAGATCCAGACCAAGAAGCGCTACGGCTACGGAACCTACGAGGCGCGCATGAAAACGGACACCGGGTCCGGTCTGAATGCCGCGTTCTTCTCCTACATCGGTCCCCAGGACAAGCAGCCATGGGACGAGATCGACTTCGAGGTTCTGACCAAGGACACCTCCAAGGTGCAGGTCAACACTTACATTTCCGGCAAGCCGAAGAACGAAAAGCTCGCCGATGTCGAAGGCGGCACCGACAAGGGTTTCAACGACTACGGCTTCGTCTGGGAGAAGGAGCGGCTGCGCTTCTACGTCAACGGCAAGCTCGTCCAGGAAGTGACGAACCCGGCGGAGTTGCCGACCCACTCGCAAAAGATATTCTTCAGCCTCTGGGGCAGCGAGAAGCTGACCAGCTGGATGGGCCCCTTCTCGGATCCGGGCCGCAAGGTCACGATGCAGGTGGAGCGCGTCGCATTCACTGCGCTTGGCCAGCCCTGCCAGTTCCCGGAATCGCTGGCATGCAGCATAAGCAACAGCAACTAGGCATGATCCCGAACCGAATGCAGCAGAAACTGGGAACCGGCTTCGGATCGTGCTCCAATAGGAAACAGGCCCTGGACGGCCTGCCATCTGAACCGGCCGCACCGAAGACGGCCCTGAACAGGAAGCACACCGAATGAACTTGACGGTCTTTGGAATAGGCTATGTTGGTCTCGTGCAGGCCGCCGTGCTCGCGGAAGTCGGGCATCAGGTGGTGTGCGTCGACATCGACGAGAAGAAGGTCGAACGGCTCAACCAGGGCCTTATCCCGATCTTCGAACCTGGGCTCGAAAGCCTCGTCAAGGAGAACCACGCCGCCGGCCGCATCAAATTCACCACCGATGCCAAGGCCGCCGTCAAGCATGGCGAGATCCAGATGATCGCCGTCGGCACGCCGCCCGGCGAGGACGGATCGGCCGACCTCAAATACGTGCTGGCCGTCGCCGAGGCGATCGGCCGCGAGATGGAGGCGCCCAAGATCGTCGTCGGCAAGTCGACGGTGCCGGTCGGCACCTGCGAAAAGATCAAGGCCAGGATCGCCGAAACGCTGAAGAAAAGGGGCCGCGAGGACCTGACCTTCGACGTCGCCTCCAACCCGGAATTCCTCAAGGAGGGTTCCGCGGTGGCCGACTGCATGAAGCCGGACCGCATCATCGTCGGCACCTCGAGCGAGGGTACCGAGGCGGTGATGCGCGAGCTCTACGCTCCGTTCAACCGCAACCACGAGAAGATGATCGTGATGGACGTGCGCAGCGCCGAGTTCACCAAATACGCGGCCAATTGCATGCTGGCCACCAAGATCAGCTTCATGAACGAGATGGCCAATCTGGCCGAGCAGCTTGGCGCGGATATCGAGGAGGTGCGCAAGGGCATCGGCAGCGATCCGCGCATCGGCTACCACTTCATCTATCCGGGTCTCGGCTATGGCGGCTCGTGCTTCCCCAAGGATGTGCGCGCCCTGATCAAGACCGCCGAGGGCGTCAAGTTCGACGCCAAGCTGCTGCGTGCCGTCGAGGAGCGCAACAACGAGCAGAAGTCCGTCCTGTTCGACAAGGTGAACCGCTACTTCAAGGGCAACCTCAAGGGCAAGACCTTCGCCTTGTGGGGCCTGGCCTTCAAGCCGAACACCGACGACATGCGCGAGGCGCCGGCCCGCAACTTGATGGAAGCGCTGTGGAAGGCGGGCGCGAAGGTGCAGGCCTACGATCCCGAGGCGATGCAGGAATGCCAAGCCATCTACGGGCTGCGCGACGATCTGCTGCTCTGCGGCACCAAGGAGGCGGCTCTGCGCGGCGCCGAGGCGCTGATGATCGCCACCGAGTGGAAGAGCTTCCGCGCGCCGTCCTTCGACGCGCTGAAGGATGCGCTGACCACGCCGGTCATCTTCGACGGCCGCAACCTCTACGACCCGAAGGTCATCGCCCGCCACGGCATCGAGTATCACTCGATCGGCAGGGTGGCTGCGTGAAGGCCCGCTCCGAAGGCGGCCTCGACGAACGACAACGAGGCCGCCGGTGAACGCGCTGCTTTCGGGAAAGGATAGGATCTGATGGTGCTGGATATCAGGCCCGAGCAAATCGCCAACGAGCATTTCGATATCATCGCCATCGGCTCCGGTTTTGGTTCGGCCTTCTTCCTGCACGCCTTCGCTAACCGCCGCAAAGCGCGTGTCCTGGTCTTGGAATGGGGCCGGCACAACACGCATGAGTGGCAGCTCGGCCAGAACGCCAACACCGACATCGACGACGAATCGACCTACAAGACCAACTCGGAAAAGCCGTGGAACTACACCATCGGACTGGGCGGCGGCACGAATTGCTGGTTCGCGCAGACGCCGCGCTTCCATCCGAACGACTTCCGGCTGAAGAGCACCTATGGCGTCGGCAATGATTGGCCGATCAGCTATGACGAGCTCGAGCCGTTCTATTGCGACGCCGAGGAGGTCATGTCGATCTCGGGCGATCCCGACATGGCTCAGATGCTGCCGCGCTCGAAACCGTTTCCGCAGCCGCCGCATCGAATGTCGACGCCCGACCGCATGATGAAGGCGGCGCAGCCCGACCAGCACTTCGTCATGCCGACCGCGCGTGCGCGTGTGGCGACCGCACAGCGAAGCTCGTGCTGTGCCAATCTGCGCTGCTGGCTGTGCCCGGCCGATGCCAAGTTCACCGTCAACAATGGCCTGATGCACGTCTTCGAGCATCCGGATGTTTCAGTCTGCCTCAGTTCGGAAGTGCGGCGGCTCGACCATGTCGGCGGCTCCGTCCGCTCGGTGGTGTTCACCCATGGCGGCAAGGAATATTCAGCCAGTGGCGACCTTTTCGTGCTCGGCGCCAATGCGATCCAGAGCCCGGCGATCATGCTACGGTCCGGGCTCGGTGGCGAATTCGTCGGCCTCGGCCTGCACGAATCCTATGGCTGGAACTTCGAGGTCTATCTTGACGGCGTCGACAATTTCGACGGCAGCACCATCACCACCGGCCTGAATTTCGGGCTCTATGACGGTCCCCACCGCGCCGAGCACGCGGCGGCGCTGGTCTATTTCGAGAACCGCTGGCAGCATGGCATGCGGGCCGAGAAGGGCCGGCTGCGGCAGACGCTGCCGCTGGTCATCGTCACCGAAAACCTGCTCGATCCGGAAAACCGCGTCATCCTCGACAAGGATGAGAACGCCTTCGTCAGTTTCAAGGGAGCGTCGGACTATGCCGTCAACGGCATGGCCAAGGCGCTGGAAAGGCTGCCGGAGCTGCTTAAGCCGCTGCCGGTCGAAAAGCTGTTCGATCGCGGCATCCGGCCGACCGAATCGCATGTGCAGGGCACGTTGCGGATGGGCACTGGCCCTGCGGATTCGGTCGTCGACCGCGACATGATCCACCACCAGCTGAGGAACCTCGTCGTTGTCGGCACGAGCACCTATCCCAGTTGCTCCTGCGTCAATCCAAGCCTGACGGCGGCGGCTCTGTCGCTAAGGGCGGCGAGCCGGATCGCATGAAGGGAGCTCTGCAATGATGAAGATCACGCGACGCTCTGCTCTCGCCCTGGTCGCCGGCGGGCTTGCTTCCACCGGCATTGCCTACGCCGCCGTGTCCTCGTTCTCGGACGAGGACCTGGTGCGCGTCACGCTGGAAAGATATCTCGGTCCGCTGAACATGCGCATCGAGCACCTGCAGCAGTTCGTGCTGGAATTCCGCAACCGGAATCCCTGGATATTTCCGAACGAAAAGCTGAGCGATGCGGTCACTCTGGTCGAGGAGCTCAAACTGGGCGCCGTACGCCGGCTGCTGCCGCATGAAAAGCGGGAAGATTTGGTGCATTTCGACCGCTGGGTCATCGCCGAATTCCATGTGCTGACCGACTACGCATGGCGCAGCTCGCCGAACGACCCGATCCGGTTTACCGGCTGGCAGTCCTGTACCAATCCGTTCGCAAATCTGGAGCCGCCGAGAGTCGCTTGAGGCGAAGGCAAGACGCTGGTCCTGGCCAGCGTCCGAACGAAACACGAGAATGCGACAAGGAGCCCGATCTCATGAAAGTCCTTTTTGCAGGTGGCAACGGCTACACGCCGCAATTCAGCGGCGGCGTCCAGTCCAGCACCCATCATCTGGCCGAGCAATTGATCGAGCATGGCCATGAGGCGTCGGTGCTTGCCGCGCTCTTCGGCCAGGGCGTCTTCGGCTACAAGGCGCGCGCCAAGATGAAGCTCTTGCGGCAACGTGCCGTCATCGACTCCTATCCGGGCTATCCGGTGGTGCGGGCCTGGTTTCCCTGGGAGGCTGCCGGCTTTGCCGTGAAGAAGCTGAGGCCGGACGTCGCCGTGGTTCAGTGCCACAAGTCGGTTCCGATCGGCAAGGCGCTGGAGACGGAAGGCGTTCCGCTGGTCGTCTATCTCAGGAATGTCGAATTCCATGAATTGGGTGGCGACCTGCGTGAATTGCGTTCGGCTCTCTACATCGCCAACTCCGAATTCACGGCGCACACCTACAAGCAGAAATTCGACATCGATTCGACGGTCATTCCGCCGACCATCAATCCCGGCTTCTACAGCACGCCGACGACAGGCGAATACGTCACGCTGATCAATCCTTACGAGGAAAAGGGCTTCGACCTGGCGGTGCGCATTGCCGCCGCCTGCCCCGAAATCCCGTTCCTGTTCGTCGAAAGCTGGAAGCTCGACGACGATCATCGGGCCCGCATCGAACAGACGATCGCGCCATACCGCAATGTCAAGCTGGAGAGCCGTACCAGCGACATGAAGACGGTCTATGGCCGCACCAAGATCCTGCTCGCGCCCAGCAAGTGGGAGGAGGCCTGGGGCCGGGTGGCGTCGGAAGCCCATTGCAGCGGCATTCCCGTCGTCGGCTCGCGGCGCGGCGGCCTGCCCGAAGCCATCGGCTCGGGCGGCGTGGTGCTGGACTATGACGGTCCGCTCGACGATTGGGTGGCGGCGATCAAACTGCTGTGGAACGATGCCCAGGAGTATGCGCGGCTTTCCGCGGCGGCGCGTACATTCTCGGAGCGCCCGGCTTTGGACCCGCAGCGTCAATTCGCCACGTTCTTCTCGTTGCTCGACAAGGCGGCGGCACAACGAACTACACGCCAAGCTGCGTGAGCTTTGCGATGCAGCGCCCGTCGTGGCGCTGCATCCCTGTTCCCGGCGTTACTGGCGGGGTCAGGCCGGTCGCTTGACCCGGCTCTTCAGCGTCTCGTAGCCGCGTTCGCCAAGCAGCGTGCGCGCCACTTTCTTGACCACAGTCTTGCGCCCTTCGGGCGAATTGACCTGACGCAGCCTGGCCGGCAGGTTGCGCGCCGCCTGGTTGAGCGCCGGTAGCGACAGCGCGTCGGGATAGGTCACCAAATGGGTTTCCACGCACAGCACCGGCTTGCCGGAAAGCTTGGCGATCTTGAGCGCCTGCTGATGCTCGCTTTCGATGAACAGGATCGCATCGGTCTTGGCGTAGAAATCGGCCTTGAAACTGCCATGCACGCCGAGCCGCTGCCGTTCCGCCTTGCTCGGCAGGTCGAGCATGATCAGTTTGTTGTATTTGACGTCGTGCTTGTCGAGCCAGGCCTCGGTGAGCTTGCGGTATTTCTCCAGTCGGCTGGTGACCAGCCAACCGATCTTGCGGGTCGGCGCAAAGAGCGGCCGCGCCTCGGCGAGGAATTTCTCATAGGCCGGGCCGTCGTCATTTTCCGCCTCGGTCGGATCGAGGCAAAGCACGCCGTCGATATCGACGCAGCTTTGCTCGAGGAACTTGTGGTGCATGAAATTCCACTGGAACATCCTGGGGTGCGGCACCACTTCGAAGACGACGTCGGTCTCCTGATGCTGCGACAGGAGCCCGAACACCGCCGCAAAAATGAAGTCCGCCTTGATGCCGGCGGCCTCGATCCGGTTGCGCGCGTCACGCATGGCGTTGCCGCCGCTGACGCTGTCGTCGATCACCAGGATCTTGCGCATGTCGGAGGCCTGCCGGTCGAGCGCGGCGCGGCGCTTGGTGATGCCCGAGGAGTAGATCTTGCCGGCGATGAAGCTGTCGAGGTCGGTCATCGGGATGTTCGACGCAAGGCTGACCAGCGTGGCGGCGAGAATGCCGCTTCTCGGCACGCCGACCACCAGGTCGATGTCGCGAGGCAGCCGGTGAAGGTTGCTGACGATGGCGTCGTTCATGTCGGAAATCGATCGGTAGTGCATGGTCTGGGTCGGATCCTCGAGTGTGCGCATGTTATTTTGCTCCGCTGGGCACAGCCGCCGGCGCCCGCATCGGCACCAGCTTCAAGGCCTCGCGCAAGGCTTCGCGGCCGGCGGCGAAGCAAAGCGAAACCAGGATGGTGGTGACATAGGACAGCACCACCGCGCCGGCCATGGCGACGATATGCTGTTGTGGCAGGAACGGCTTGGCGAACCACACGGCGGCCAGAGCCAGGTGCGCGCCAAGCACGAAGGGGGTTGCCGCGCGCAGCACATGGTGTGCCTTCAGCGGCCCGGTCTTGCCGATATAGAGCCACAGGAAAGGCGTTCTCATGTATTCGCTGACCGCATAGGCGATCGCCACGCCGAGCGCGCCATAGGGCAGTCCGATGAGGAAGGCCAGCACCGAGGTCACCGCCGTCACGATGCCCCAGCGCATGAAATCGCCCGAGCGGCCCTGGCTGACGAACAGCCAGCCCGCGGGATTGTTGAGCGGCTGCAGCAGCCCGGCAAAGCCGAGCGCCAGGAAGATCGGGGCGCTCTGCCGCCACTGCTCGCCGAGCACGAAGGGGATCAGCACGTCGGACATGGCGGTGGCGAAGGCGACGCCCGGCAGCGCAACCAGCAGGATCAGCGGCATGACGCGCAGATAGGCGCTGCGGTAGCGGTCGGGCTCGTCCTTCAGCCTGGAAAGGGCCGGCACCATGACCTTGGAGAGCGGGTTGGTGATCTGGCTGAGCGGGAACAGCAGCAGCTTGTAGGCGCGGTCATAGAGGCCGAGCTGGGCTTCGCCCCAATATTTGCCGATCAGCACATTGTCGAGGTTGCGGGCAAAGAAGTTGGCGAAGTTGAAGCCGGTGATTCCGGCACCGAAATTGAGCAGTTGGCCAATGCCCTCGACCTTGCGCGGCATGCCTGGCCGCCATCTGGAGCTGACCCAATAGCAAAGTGTCGGCAGCACCGCTCCGGTCAGCGTGCCGGCAAACAGCGCCCAGTAGGAACGGTCGATGAAGGTCCAGGCGATCGAAACGGCAAGACCCGTGACGGCGCTGGCGACGTCGATGATCGCCAGGCGGGTGAACTGCATGCGGCGCGTCAAAAGCGCCAGGTGCTGGGCGCCGAGGCCATAGGCCATGATCTGCAGCCCCAGTGCCGCCACCAGGCCCGAAACGCGCGGTTCGCCGTAGAAGGCGGCGACCAAAGGTGCGGCGCCAGCCAGCACGCAGGCAAGGACGGCACTGACCGCGACATTGATCCAGAAGAGGGAATTGACCTCGTCGTGACGGATGCCGGTTTTCTGGATCGTCGCCTGGGTCAGGCCGAAATCCTGGAACAGCGCGATAAAGGCAAGCACTGGCGCACACATCGCCACGACGCCGAAATCCTGCGGCGACAAGAGCCGCGACAGCACGATGACGGAGATGATCTGCGTCGCGACGCGCACGGATTGCGCCATGGCCGTGACGATGGCACCGCGCCCGACCGATCTGCGGAGAGAGCCCTCTGGCGGATCGAATGCATTGGCTTCCAAATTCAGGATCCCTGATTTTTCGCACCAGCCGTGACATCACGACCGGCAAACCGCCGCCTCGGACAAACTACGGCAATATTTTTGCAGTGCAACAAAAAACATGGATTCTTGCTACGCTGCACCAAAAATGTTGCGATGCAGCAAAAGCTGTACTAGCATCCCTGTGGGTGGGCCAACAGCGGTCGAGTTTCATGCTGCATGTCCTGTACTTGGTACATGACGTTTCCGATCCGGCGGTGCGACGACGGATCATAATGCTCAGAGCAGGCGGCGCCAGGGTTACACTGGCGGGCTTCCGCCGCACCACAGGCCCGGTCACGGAGATCGAGGGACTGCGTCCGATCGACCTCGGCGCGACGCGCGACGGCCGATTCGGCCAGCGTCTGGCGGCGGTCGCCAAGGCGGCGGTCTCTATCGGCTCGAAGCTCGCCACGATGCCGCGGCCCGACCTCATCATAGCTCGTAACCTTGAAATGCTGGCGCTTGCCCGGCGCGCCAAGGCCGTTTTCCAAGGGTCGGTACCGATCGTCTACGAATGCCTCGACATCCATCGCCTGGTGCTTCGCGACGATTTGCTGGGCAAGGCGCTACGCGGCGCGGAACGCTATCTGGCGCGCGACGTGAAGCTCCTGGTGACCAGTTCGCCGGCCTTCATCGCCAATTATTTCAAGCCGTTTGGACAAATCGCCGCACCGGTCGAGCTGGTCGAAAACAAGTATTTCGATGCGGCACCGGTGGTCGCCGATGGCCGGTTGAAAGCGGAAAATCCTGCCGCGCCGCCGTGGCGAATCGGTTGGTTCGGTGCGCTCAGATGCCGCCGCTCGCTGCAGCTGCTGGCAGATTTCACCCGCCGCCTCGACGGACGCTTCGAGGTCATCCTTCGAGGTCGCCCGGCGCTTTCCGAATTTCCCGATTTCCACGCCTTCGTCGAAGCCGAGCCCTATCTCTCCTTCCGCGGCCCCTATCGCAACCCGGAGGACATGGCGGCGATCTACAGCGAGGTGCATTTCTCCTGGGCGATCGATTTCTTCGAGGAAGGCCAGAATTCCGAATGGCTGCTTCCCAACCGCCTCTACGAGGGATGCCGCTTCGGCGCCGTGCCGATCTCGATGGGCAACACCGAAACCGGGCGCTTCCTCAACCAGCAGGACATCGGCGTTCTGTTGCCTCAGGCCGCGCCCGAGGTGCTCGAAACGGCGCTGGGCAGGATGGAAGAGGATCGCTTCCGCAAGCTGAAGGCGCGGGTGCTGGCCCGCAACCCGAGGACCTGGAGCTACGATCGCAGCGATTGCCGGGCCTTTGTCGACAAGCTGCGTGGTCTGGCTGCCGCGCCCGGCCCCTTCGTCACCGAGGCGCTGGCATAGGATGACCGGGAATGGAAACAAGGATGGACGAGGCCTGATGACGCAAACCGAAATGCCCGCATCGAACTTGATCGTCATTCCGTGCCTCAACGAAGCAGCCCATATCGGGGCGCTGCTCGGGCAGCTTCGGCCGGCGGCCGAACGGCTCGGCGCCCGCATCGTCGTTGCCGATGGCGGCAGCACCGACGGTACGCTGGCGATCGTCGAGGCGGTCGCTGCAAAGGATCCGCGCGTCGTCCTGCTCCACAACCCGAAGCGCATCCAGAGCGCCGCACTCAATCTTGCCGTGGCCAGTTTCGGCGATGGTGCTGAATATCTGATCCGCATCGATGCGCATGGCGGCTATCCCGATGACTATTGCGACCGGCTGGTCGAGGAGGCACTGGCCATGGGTGCGGATTCGGTCGTCGTCTCGATGTTGACCAGCGGCACCGGCGCCGTGCAGAAGGCGGTTGCCGCGGCGCAGAACTCGAAGCTCGGCACCGGCGGCTCCAAGCACCGGCATTTATCGGCTGGAGAATGGGTCGACCACGGTCACCACGCATTGATGCGCATATCGGCCTTCAAGGCAGTGGGCGGCTATGACGAGACGTTCAGCCACAATGAGGATGCCGAGTTCGACCACCGGCTTCGCCAGGCCGGCTACCGGATCTGGATGAGCGGCAGGACGCAGATGGTCTACTATCCGCGCTCCTCGCTGAAGAGCCTGTATTTCCAGTATCTCGGCTATGGCCGCGGCCGCGCCAAGAACGTTCTCAAGCATCGCGTGATGCCGAAGGTCCGGCAGATGATACCGCTGCTGGTGTTTCCCGTGGTTCTGCTGGCGCCCTTTTCTCTCGTGTACCTGCTGGCGGCGTTGCCGTTCCTTGTATGGTCGATGGTCTGCATCTTCTATGGCCTCGTGACCGCCATCAGGCGGCGCGATATGGCACTTGCGCTTGTCGGGGTGTCGGCGATGGTCATGCATCTGGGCTGGTCGATGGGCTTCTGGCTGCAGCTTTTCGAGCCGCGACCGCAGACGCAGCACGGGGTGGCGTAATGGGGGCAAAACGCAGCGTCGACATCTGCGTCTGCACGTTCCGGCGGCCCGAGCTTGCCGACACGCTTCGCTCCATCGCCGCCATGGACCGGCCGGAGGGTTTCGAAATCGGCGTCGTTGTCGCCGACAATGACGATGCGCCGAGCGCCCAGCCGCTGGTCAAGGCACTGGCGCAGGAATTGAAGCTGCCGGTCCGCTACCGCCATGCTCCGGCACGCAACATCTCGGTGGCGCGCAACGCCTGTCTCGACGCCAGCGTATCGGACTTTGTCGCCTTCATCGATGACGATGAAACGGCCTCGCCGCAATGGCTCGCCGAGCTGGTCGCCACCGCCGAGGCGAGCGGTGCAGCCGCCGTGCTCGGCCCGGTAAAGGCGCGATACGGCTCGGATGCGCCGGCCTGGATGCGCAAAGGCGATTTCCACTCGACCCTGCCGGTCTGGGTGCATGGCGAAATCCGCACCGGCTACACCTGCAACGTCCTGCTGAGGACAACCGACGCCAGCCTTCGCGACCGCCGCTTCAGCCTGGCGCGCGGCCAGACCGGCGGCGAGGACACCGAATTCTTCGATCATATGGTCAAGGCCGGCGGCCGCATCGCCTTTTCGCCGCGCGCCTTTGTCGACGAGGTGGTGCCGCGCGCCAGGGCCGCATTCGACTGGCTGCGCCGCCGCCGCTTCCGTTTCGGCCAGACCCATGGTCACCTGCTCGGCAACAACGCAACCGGCTCCCGGCGCGCCAGGGAGATCGGCCTCGCCTCGGCAAAGGCGGCCTATTGCTTTGCCATGGCGATCGCGACGGCGGTCAGCCCGGTTCGCCGGAACCGCAGCGTGCTGCGCGGCATCATGCATGTCGGCGTCGTCAGCGGCCTGATAGGCGTTCGCGAAATCCGCCAATACGGACTGCCTTCGCCGCAGGAAGGGGGCAAGCGTGCAGCCTGACGTCAGCTTCGTCATCGCCGCTTACAACGCCGAGGCGACCCTCGACCGGGCGATCGCCAGCGCGATTGCCCAGCGCGACGTCAGCGTCGAGGTCGTCGTCGTCGACGACACCTCGCGCGACAGGACGCTCGAGGTGGCGCGGTCCTACCCACAGGACATCGTGCGCGTCGTCGCTTTGCCCGAAAACCGTGGCCCCGGCGGCGCCAGGAATGCCGGCCTCGAGCTTGCCCGCGGCCGCTGGGTCGCCGTCCTCGATTCCGACGATGCCGTCTATCCCGGCCGGCTCAGCACCATGATCGCGCGAGCGGAAAAGGCCGGCGCCGAGATCGCGATCGACAACCTCCAGGTCGTGCGCGAGGACGGCGTTGCCGAGGACACGATGTTCCCGGCCGCCTATCTGGAGAGCCTGGGCGAAATCTCGCTGGCCGATTACATATCCGGAAACATAGTCTTCGAATCGCGGTTCAACCTCGGTTATCTCAAGCCGATCTTCCAGCGCCGTTTCCTGAACGAGAACGGCCTTCGCTACGATGAAGGTCTGATCATCGGCGAAGACTACATCCTGTTGGCCAGCGCTTTGGCCAAGGGCGGCAGATGCGTGGTCGAGCCGACGACCGGCTACGTCTACCATATTCGCAGCGGCTCCATTTCCCGCGTGCTCGAGCTTCATCACGTCGAAGCGATGCGCAAGGCCGATGCGATCTTTGCCGAGACGCATGCGATGGACCCGGAGGCCGCGGCCGCATTCGCCCGGCGCAGCCGCAGCTTGCGCCGGGCGGCATCGTTCCTGTCTCTGGTTCAACACATCAAGGCGCGGTCCCCGCTCAAGGCGATATGGACGGCGCTCAGCGATCCGGCAGCGGTCAGGCATATGAGCATGCCGATCGCTGTCCGGCTGCGACGGGTTGCGGCACAGTTTGCCGTGGGGGCGGGGAGGTGAAGATGCGGGCACATGAAGGAACTTTCGTGGCCGGCAGGTATTGAAAGTCGATCTCCTCAGAAGGAATTTGCAATGAAGAAAGTCAGGAAGGCAGTCATACCGGTGGCGGGGTTGGGAACGCGGTTCCTCCCGGCGACCAAGTCGATGCCCAAGGAAATGCTGCCGGTGGTCGACAGGCCTGTCGTCCAATATGCGGTGGACGAGGCCTTCGAGGCCGGCATCGAGCACATCGTCTTCGTCACCGGCCGCAACAAGGCGGTCATCGAAGACTATTTCGACCTGCATCCTGAGCTGATCGGAACCCTGGAGCAGACCGGCAAGAAGGCGCAGCTCCAGTCGCTGGAAAGCCTGCTTCCGGTGGCCGGCGCCACCAGCTTCATCCGCCAGCAGTCGCCGCAGGGTCTCGGCCATGCGGTGTGGTGCGCGCGCGAAGTCATCGGCGACGAGCCCTTCGCCCTGCTGCTCCCCGATATGGTGTCCTTCGGCGGGCGCGGATGCCTTGCCGAAACCGTCGATCTCTATGAGCGCACCGGCGGAAACGTCATCGCCGTCGAGCGTTGCGAACCCAGCGAAACCAGCAAATACGGCATCGTCGGCCGCGGCGCTGAGGTCGGCAGCGGCTTCGAGGTGACAGCCATGGTCGAGAAGCCGGCGCCTGCCAATGCGCCGTCGAACTTCTACATCAACGGCCGCTATGTTTTGCAGCCGGAGATTTTCGCGCTGCTCGGCAACCAGCAACGCGGCGCCGGCAATGAGATCCAGCTCACCGACGCCATGGTCCGCCTGGCGCAGTCACAGGCCTTCTTTGCCCAGCCTTTCAACGGCCGCATGTTCGACTGCGGCTCGAAGGAGGGTTTCATCCAGGCCAATGTCGCGTTCGCCCTGGCGCGCGACGACATGAAGGGACCGATCTTCGAAATGCTTCAGGAATTCGTCCGGTCTCATGAGCGCCGGGAAGAAGCCGCATAATGCCCATTTTTTGGGAGTATGCGCGTGTCGATGATGGCGCGACATACGCCGCGCTTGGCCGATCCGGCCAGGCGCCTTCTGGCATGAATGTTGCGTGGTCTTTTCTGGTGACGACGCCAATCTTCGAAGGCCGATAGCGCCTGCAACCTGGAATTGGACCGACGATGAACTATGCCAACTTTCCTCTCGACAAGAGGGTGCCTTTGCCCGGTACAGACGCGGAAAAGGGCGAAGACTTCATCGACATCGAACGCCTGCTCGGCATGGCTGCCCGGCAGGCCAAGGTGGTGGCTGTGTGCGCGATCATCGGTCTGTTCATGGGCGTGCTCTATCTGCAGACCACGCCCAAGCAGTATATGTCGGTTGCCAGCGTGCTGATCGACGAAGGCCTGAACAAGGTCGTCGACGACATCTCGGCGGCGTCGGCCACCATGCAGACCGATGCCTCCCTTCTCAGCCAGATCGAGATACTCACCTCCGCGCGGCTGGCCGCGGTGGTGGTCGACAAGCTGAAGCTCGACCAGAACGAAGAGTTCATGAACCCTCCGACGTCTGCCCTGGCGAAGGGCATCGGCTTCGTGCGCGGGCTGGTTGGCTATTTCCGTGGCAGTTCGGGCCCGGACATCCCCGGCCTCGAAAATGTCGACGCCGCGACGCGCGAGGCCATGATGGTCACCGCCCGCCGCGACTACGCGATCCTCAAGCTGCAGAGCGAGATACTGGCGCAGCGCAACGGCCGCAGCTATGTGATCGACCTTGGCTATCAGTCGACGGACCCGGCGCTGGCGACCGCTATCACCAAGGCCTATTCCGAGGCCTATCTCGCCGACCAGCTCAATGCGAGCTTCGATGCCACCGAACGCGCGGCGGTCTGGCTGCAGGGCCGGTTGACCGAGCTTCGCGAAAGCTCGCAGAAGGCCGCCCTGGCGGTCGAGATGTTCAGGGCCGAGCACGGGCTGTCCGCGGGCAGCGACGGCCAGCTGATCAGTGACAAGCAACTGTCCGACCTGAACAGCCAGCTCATCGTCGCGCAGGCCGACACGGCGCGCGCCAGCGCCCGCTACCAGCAGTACAAGACCATCGTGGACAGCGGCTCGGACAATGCGTTCCAGGACTCCGCCATATCGAGCGACCAACCGGCCAGCTCGGTCATTGCAACGCTCAAAACCCGCTATCTGACCGTCGCCAAGCGGCTGCAGGATGTCGAGGCCAATTTCGGCAAGGATCACCCCCAGGCGGTAGCACTTGCCAAGGAAAAAGCCGATGTGTCGGCGCAGATCTTCGGACAGCTGAAGCAACTGACCGAAAGCTATCGCAACGATTATCAGGTAGCGCAGGCGCGCGAGACCGCGCTCAAGGAGAAGATCGCCACCGCCGCCGGCAAGAGCTCCATCGACAACCAGTCGCAGGTCAAGCTGCGCGATCTCGACCAGCAGGCGACGGCGCTCACCACGCTCTATCAGACATTCCTCAGCCGCTATGAGGAAGCCTCGCAGCAGCAATCCTTCCCGGTCGGCAAGGTCCGCATCATCTCCGATGCGACAATGCCACTGTCGGCGGCGGGCCCGCGCACATCCAAGGTGCTGGCGCTTACGCTCGTGCTTGGCGTGCTGCTGGGGGCCGGATTTGGCGGCCTGAACGAGTTCAACGAACGGTTCTTCAGAACCGGCGAGGACATTCGCGATCGCGTCGGCCTCAAATTCCTCGGCTATCTGCCGACGATCGGCGGCGGCAAGCCCGGCAAGGATGCCAAGCCGGACGATGCAGAGGCCGATGCCAAGATCGCCAGCCTGTCGGCCGCCGAGAAACGGGCGCGCATGCGGGTCAGCATCGACGCTCCCGCCTCGATGTTCGCCGAAACGCTGCGCAACGCCAAGATCGCCTTCGACGTCGTCATGGAAGGGCAAGGCAGCAAGGTCATCGGCGTGATCTCGCTGCTGCCCGGCGAGGGCAAGTCGACGGTCGCGGCCAATCTGGCGGGATTGCTTGCCGCCAACGGCGCCAAGACACTGCTCATCGACGGCGATTTGCGCAACCCCGGCCTCAGCCGCAGCCTCGGCATGGAAACCGAGCAGGGGCTGATGGAAGCTGTCGTCAACGGCCAGACCTGGCAGTCGGTCGGCAAGGTCGACCGGCAGACGAAGCTTGCGATCATCCCGGCCGTCCTGCGCGGCCAGTTCTCGCACACCAGCGAGCTTCTCTCCTCGGCCGGCATGCGGCGCTTCATCGAGAACGCCAAGGAGACGTTCGAATACATCGTCGTCGATCTGCCGCCGCTCGGCCCCGTGGTCGACGCCAAAGCCTTTGCCCCGCTGGCCGACGGTTTCGTGCTGGTCACCGAATGGGGCCGCACGCCGCGCGCGGTGGTGCGCTCGCTGCTGGAATCCGAGCCATACGTCGCCAACAAGATCGTCGGCGCGGTGCTCAACAAGGTCGATCTGAAGAAGCTGGCCAAATACGGATCGCTCGGCGGTTCCGAGAAGTTCTTCGACAAATATTCGACCTACTATCTGGACAAGTCGGAAACGCGCACCAGGGCGGCCGCCTGAAGGCGCCGCCGCTTCGCCGCTTAGAGCAATTCGAGGAAAAGTGCGCAGCGTTTTTCCGCCCGGAATTGCGTAAAAACAAATAGTTAGAGCGATTCGGCGGTTCTATGAAAAGCTGAACCGCTCTAGGAAAATAGCAGCTTGCCGTACTTGCCGGCTATCCTGACGGCGGTCAGCCGTCCGCTCTGAAAAGCGCCGGTGTCGATGCCGAGCCGATGCCCGTCGAGCCTGGGCACGTCGACGATCGTATGTCCGTGCACCACCCATCGGTCGAGCAGATGGACGCTGTCGAGGAAGTCGGAGCGGATGCTGAGCAGGTCGTCTTCGTCCTGCTCGGCGAGATCGATGCCGGGCCTGATGCCGGCGTGGACGAAAACGAATTTCCTCGAGCAGACCATTACCGGCAGCGCGCGCATGAAGCTGACATGGCTGGCAGGAATGACCTCGCGGATACGCCGGTCGACCGCTTCGCTCGAACTATAGAGATTGCCGAGATGCTGCGCATCGATCCCGTAGGAAAACAACGTTTCCAGGCCGCCCGTCGCCAGCCAGGGTTCTCGCGGAAGATAGCCGTCGAGATAGTTCAGCATCATCACCTCGTGGTTTCCCGCCAGGCAGACGCGCAGGAAGCCCCTTGGCGGCGGCGCCGTGAGATGGTCCAGCACGCGTTTGGACTGCGGCCCGCGATCGACATAGTCGCCAAGCATGATGATGATCTTGCGCCCGCGGAAGGGTAGCGCATCGAGAACGATCTTCTGCTCCAGCGAACGGAGTTCGCTGTAACACCCATGCACGTCGCCGATCGCATAGACGACCGTATCCTGCATATCCATCTGCAGCCGTTCGCGCGGCGCGGCGCGCGGCTTTCTCGATCGCTGGAACAGGCTCACGGATTGAGGCTCGGTGCTCGCACAGGTCTTTTGGCGTTAGGGAGCATGTCACACGGGCACGCATGAAGCCTCGATACCATGCTTGGCGCCGGAAATTCCATACCGGCGAGGAACAGTCCCTGTCTTGGTAAACAAGTGCTGGGAGCGGCGTTTATGCCGCCTTGAGCCGGTAGCGGAACACGGTGTGGTCGAGCAGCAGCCGTATGCGTGGTTCGGCCTCTATCGCTACCAGCCAACTCGCGGCGATCATGGTTGCGCCGACAGTAGCGATCGAAAGCAGGTACGGCACGCCGGCGCGGACCAGGGCGCCGAGCATGGCGGCGCCGACGACGTCATGGATGAGATAGAGCGGGTAGGTCATCAGCCCGATCCGGCGCCAGCCTCGCCAGGACAGGTTGAGCTGCAGTGACCATGCCATCAGTGCCGTGGCGACAAGGAATATGAGGATCGGCGGCGCATAAGGCATCGCGGCTTCGACCTTGATGCTGTGCACGTCGACCGAGCTTGCGATCTGCAGCACACCGCCAGCCAGGAACAGCGCCGAGAAACCGAGGCGGGCCCTCGTCACGGCCTTGAACCGCATCAGCCACAACATCACGCCAACCGCGAAAAAGCAGCCATGATGCACCAGCGCTAGCTGGAGCCAGCGCGTCTCGGCGAGATCGGACAAATCGAGGGGATAATAGAGGCACCAGAAGAACGTGCTGATCAGCCCGATCGCGATGGCCACGGTTTCCATCAGGTCGAAGCGGCCGAGCCGCAGCAAGGTCCAGACCACGGCGTAGAAAGCGATTTCGATGCCGAGCGTCCAGTAGACGCTGTCGACCCAGGGATCGAAGGGAACGAACAGGCCGGTGCGAACGAGCCGGATCACCGCATCCGTTGGCCAGCTGAGGTCGACCAGAAGCAGCACCGCAGCGGTAATGGTGGCACACACCCACACCGCCGGCGCCAGGCGCTTCACCCTTGCCTCGAAGAACCGCAACGGCGTCGACTTCTCGGCGCTGAAGGCGATGACGAAGCCGCTGATGACGAAGAACACCTGCACCCCGACCCAGCCGGATCCCAGAAAGTCCATTTCAGGATGCGGCGGGATGCCACCAGTGGCGCGTGCGGAAATACCGCCGGGGAACGCCCAAACCCAGTAGCCGTAGTGGTAGAACATCACGAGGACAGCGGCGAGAAACCGCAATATGTCGACGCCGCCAAATGTAGTCTTTTGCTGAGCCATGCCGTGTCATCGGGTGGCCCCCCACAGCAACACTAGGGTGGATTGCTGCATTGCACAACAGAAGATTGGGCACTGCGGCAATCGCTACGGGGTTGGCTCTGCATGAGGGGCAGCACCGACTTCGACAATGGCCAGCACAATTGGCGAGCCATCATCCATCTCAAGGGACTGCTCCAGGCGGTTGCTAAACCCCTATGCCGCGTCCCTTCAGCGCCGCGGTAATCTCGTCGAGGATGGCCGGATCGTCGATGGTCGCCGGCATCGTCCATTCTTCCTTGTCGGCGATCTTCTGCATCGTGCCGCGCAGGATCTTGCCGGAGCGTGTCTTGGGCAGGCGCTTGATCGTGACCACCGTCTTGAAGGCGGCGACCGGGCCGATTCGTTCGCGCACCAGGGAGACGACCTCGCTCTCGATGGCCCCGGCATCGCGCGAAACACCGGCATTCAAAACGACAAACCCGAGCGGAACCTGGCCCTTCATCTGATCGGCGATGCCGATGACGGCGCATTCGGCAACATCCGGATGCGCTGAAAGCACCTCTTCCATGGCGCCGGTCGACAGCCGGTGGCCGGCGACGTTGATGATGTCGTCGGTGCGGGCCATGACGAACAGATAGCCGTCCTCGTCCATCATGCCGGCGTCGGCCGTCTTGTAGAAGCCGGGGAACTCCTCGAGATAGGCCTGCCGGAACCGGGCGTCCGCATTCCACAGCGTCGGCAGGCAGCCGGCCGGCAGCGGCAGCTTGACCACGACATTGCCCAGAGTACCGCGTGGCACCTCATGGCCGGCATCGTCGAGCACGCGGATGTCGTAGCCCGGCATCGGCACGCCGGGCGAGCCGTATTTCACCGGCAGCAGCCCGAGCCCGGCCGGATTGATGGTCATCGGTGAGCCGGTCTCGGTCTGCCACCAATGGTCGATCACCGGCACGTTCAGTTTCTGCTCCGCCCATTTGATGGTTTCCGGGTCGGCGCGTTCGCCGGCGAGGAACAGCGTGCGGAATTTCGACAGATTGTATTTCGGCACGAATTCGCCCTTGGGGTCTTGCCCCTTGATGGCGCGGAAGGCGGTCGGCGCGGTGAAGAGCGCGACCACGCCATGCTCGGCGATGACCCGCCAATAGGTGCCGGCATCCGGCGTGCCGATCGGTTTGCCCTCGAACAGGACGCTGGTCGAGCCATGCAGCAGCGGGCCGTAGACGATGTAGGAATGGCCGACCACCCAGCCGACATCGGATGCCGCCCAGAACACCTCGCCCGGCTTCACGCCGAACTCGTTTTCCATCGTCCATTTCAGCGCGACCATATGGCCGCCATTGTCGCGCACGATGCCCTTCGGCTGGCCGGTCGTGCCCGACGTGTAGATGATGTAGAGCGGGTCGGTGGCAAGCACCGGGACGCAATCGACATTGGCGCCCGCGGCGCGCTCGCGGGCAACGGCGTCGGCATAGTCGATGTCGTAATGGTCCTTCAGTTCGCAGCGCAGCTGCTCGCGCTGCAGGATCAGGCAGGCGTCCGGCTTATGCCGGGAGAGCTCGATCGCGGTGTCGAGCAGCGGCTTGTAGGCGACGGTGCGTCCAGGCTCCAGGCCGCAGGAGGCCGAAATAATCAGCTTCGGCCGGGCGTCGTCGATGCGGGTGGCAAGTTCGTGCGAGGCAAAGCCGCCGAAGACCACCGAATGCACGGCGCCGATGCGCGCGCAGGCAAGCATGGCGAAGGCCGCTTCCGGCACCATCGGCATGTAGATGATGACGCGGTCGCCCTTGCCGATGCCGCGGTTCTTCAGCACCGACGTCAGCGCGACCACTTCGCGCTTCAGCTCGGCATAGGTGAACTTTTTGACCGTGCCGGTGATGGCGCTGTCGTGGATCAGCGCGATCTGGTCGGCGCGGCCGCCCGCGACGTGACGGTCGACGGCATTGAAGCAGGTGTTGCAGGTGGCGCCGGTGAACCAGCGACCATAGACGCCGGCTTTCGCATCGAAGACGCTGTCAGGCGGCGAATACCAGTCGATCGCCTTGGCCGCCTCGGCCCAGAATTGTTCCGGGTCGCGTTTCCAGCCTTCGTAGACTTCATGGTAGCGTGACGCCATCCAACTTCCTCCCGGGAAAACTTGCCGTCTTGCATTAGCCTATGCCGTTTTTCGAAACCATGTCTTCCCGGAATTTCGTCGATGTCCGATCTCGCCTTGGGAAGGATATCCGGCACCATGGTCTCGGGATCGAGATGCTGCGGCCAAGGACGTCGGCTCCGCCGCGCTGCTCGGGTGATTGCCCGACGGCAAGGCGGCCGTGCTTGCCGTGCTCTACAACGTTTCAGCCAGGGGTTTGAAGGACGCGACCAAAGCTTGATCGCCGTGACCGGGCAGGCACGTTGAGCCAGCCTGGCCATGCGGCCACCAAGCTCACAAGCGCCCCGGAGGCGTTCGTGCCGGTCGATGATTTCAGCGGTTAAAGCGGCAATGCCGCCAGCATCAGGCCGACGCCGCCGGCGATCAATATCGCCGCTGCCAGGGCCTTGCGATGACGTTCGAACGCCGTCGGCGCCCGTTCCCAATTGTAACGCATACCAACTACTCCCCTAAGCCCCGGCGACTTTTTAGCTTACCTTGGGGAACAAAAGCAACTCTCCGGCAGAATCGGCTCGCCGGCTTGACAAAGGCCGCCACTGATCGGCACGTACGATTGTCGATGAATTCGGGGGTTCCAATGAAGAAAACTTACGAAAAGCCTGTGTTGAGCAAGCGCGAAAAACTGTCGAACGTGGCGGCTACGGTTGTCAGCAGGTAGCCGACGCAAGAAGCCGCTTCAGCGATAGAAGCGGCCCGACGATAGACAGCACCCCGCTGACCGCGCTAATTGCTCTCCAGCTAACGTACATGGTCTGGGGAGGGCCCGTGGTCGAAATCGCGTCTGAAATGGTTCTGCGGCTGGCGGACGACGCCTCGGTGCAGCATGTCGGCGACGGCGCCGTCGTGCTTCTGGCGCGCAGCGGCCAGCTCTATACCTGCAACGGCACCACCGAAGCTTTTCTCGACAAGGTCGACGGCGCGCGCAGCCTCGACCAGATCGTCGATCTGCTGTCCGACGAGTTCGAGGTCGACAAGCATATGCTCGACCAGGACATGGCGGCCCTGGCCGCCGAACTGGTGACGGAAGGTATCCTCGCCGATCCGGGGGCGTGATGGCTGACGGCCCGTCCTTGCGCGCGCTGTTTCGCGCCCATCTATGGGCCAGCGCGCGGCTGATGCCGGTGCTGATCGGCCAGCGCGATTTCGAGACCGTGCTGAAATGGGCGCCGCTCAGCGCGCCGACCCCCTATCTCGGCCTGCCCTCCGCCTACATCGTCGCCAGCGTCAACCGGACGGTCAGGCATCCCTGGCTGATGCGCGACCGCAGGTGCCTGCGGGAAGGCCTGCTTGCCCATCGCTTCCTGCGCCTTGCCGGCTTCGACCCGGATCTGCGCTTCGGCGTCGACCCGAAGTCGATGCATGCGCCGCGCATGTCGGCGCATTGCTGGGTCTGTCTCGACGGCCGGCCGGTGGTCAGCGACAGCCTGCCCGGCATGGTGGAGATCTATCGTCACCACGCCGAGGGCAAATCCGCTTGAGCGGCTCGGCCGCAGATGCCTGCTATGCCCTTGACCGACAGGTCATCGGCGTCTCGGCCGAACGCGCCGAGCAGTGGCGGGAGTTGGACCGCATGCTCGGCAGCTTGCGCATCACCGGTCCGGTCGAGTCGGGTTTTCACGTCAACGTCCTCGAGACGCTTTCGCTGCCCGAGACGCCGGCCGGGACACTCGCCTTCGACGGCGAGGTGCCCGAGGACGGCCACTGCCGCATGGTCGATGGCGGCGACATCGTCCATCTGATCTTCCCCGGCCGCCAGACGGTCTCGATCCATGCCGGCGAGCGTCGGGCCGAAATCCGCGTCCGCCCGGATGCCAAGATTGCCTGGACGCTGTGGATGCTGGTGCTCGATGCCGCGCTGGATGCCGGCGGCCAGCATATGCTGCACACGGCCGGCCTGACGCTGCCTGACAGCGATGCCCTGGTTCTCATCCATGCGCCCAGCGGCACTGGCAAGACCACGACGTCGCTCGCTCTGGCGTCGCAAGGCTTCGGCCTCTGCTCGGACGATGCCATGATCCTGAATGTGGCGCCGGGCAAGGCCATTGCCTGGGGTCTGCCGCGCCATGTGAAGATCCATCGCAAGACGGCCGAATTGGTCCCGCTCGTCGCGCCCTGCCTCGGCCCCACCTGGGACCGCAATGGCGAACAGGCCGTTTCGCTCGAGCGCCTCGGCGAAATCATCCGCGTCGAAGGCCCCGGTGCCCGGCCGGTCGCGGCACTCCTTCATCTCGCGCGCTCGGCCGATGGCCAGACGCGGCTCGTTGCCATGGCCAGGACCGACGCCATGGTGGCGCTGGCCGCCGACAATGTCAGGACCGGCATGACCGGCCTGCTGCCGCTGCAGAAGCGCCGGCTGGCGACGATCGCCAGGCTGGTCTCGACGGTTCCGACCTTTACCCTGGAGGTGGGCGCACAGCCAGCCGACGCGGCGTCCCTGATCCGCTCGGCGTTAGCCGGCTGACGACAGGGATCGGCCTGACCGGGCTTGCTCGGGGTCAGGCACGATACGGCCTTGGCTTCGCCAGTCTCTGGACCCAGCGGAAAGCATCGCGCCGCAGGCGCGAACGCATCCTGTCCCTGGAGTTGACGCCGAGCAGCGTATCCCGGGTGATCAGCCATCTGGCGAGCCGGATGCCGAGATCGGGCCTGATCCGGCTGGCGAGTTCGAGCGCGCGGGGCGCGTCGAACAGCCGGCCGGTCACATCGAGCACGGTCGCCAACTCAAGCTCGATGCCGGTCATGCGCGCCGCCTCCAGCAGTCGTGCTTCCGCTTCGGGCGTTTGCAGCACCCGCACGCCTTGCAGCACGTCCACGCAAAGCTGCAGCCGGTGGAATTTGTGCCCGCCCGAAGCGTGGACGATGGCGATGGTGAGCAGGGCGGCCGGCGTGTCGGTCTCGTCGCCGTCGATCGCGCGCAGTTCCTTGAATCCCAGTGACAGCCGCCGCCGCATGCCGGAATCATGCACCAGATTGCCATGCAGTTCGATCAGCAGGCTCGAATTCTCCTTCTCCAGCCATTTGAACTCCTGCAGATCTTGCGACTGGACTTCGCCGCTGCAGAGCCGGAAACCAGACGCCGCGATCACCCGGTTGGCGTCGTTGAGACGGGCCGGCTCGACCAGGATGTCGATGTCGGTAAAGGGGCGGTCGGCGACGTGGCGGTACAGCTTTCGCGCAAAGACCGGACCCTTGACGATCCGCGCCGGAATCTCGTCCGCGGTAAGCGCCTTCATGATGCGGTCGCCATGGTACTGCAGCAGCATCGACTGCCCGGTTACCAACGTCGACTTCTGGCGCAGATCGGCCAGCCTAGCCTGCAAGTCCAAGTCCTGCGGCAGATGGGCGTCGCCGCGCTCCTGCAGCTTGCGCAGCATGATCGGCAGCACGCCGTGGAATTCGGCATTGGCGAGCAGGGCCAAAAGGCTATTGGCAGCGACGTCTCGGCCCCAGGCCGCAGGTGCCTCGGGATCGGCGAAAGTCAGCAGCAGTTTTTCATCGGCGGGCGAAAGGGATGGGAGCATCAACCGGGCAGCTTGGCGAATTCGCAGTCAGTTGCCGCAATGGTCGCAGAAAAGCCCTGGCGAAGCCAGCGCCGCTACATCCCCCAGCGCAGCGCAGCCGTATGCACGGGCGCGTCCCATAATGCCGTCGTCTCGGCGTCGAGCAGGGTCAGCGTGATCGAGCAGCCGGCCATGTCCAGTGACGTGACATAGGATCCGACGAGCGAGCGGGTCACAGTCACCCCGTGCTTTTCGAAAATCGCCCGGGCGCTGTTGTACATCAGATAGAGCTCCAACAGCGGCGTGCCGCCGAAGCCGTTGACGAACAGCAGCGCCGGGCCTTTCGCCTGGCCGCCGAGATCGCCCAGGATCGCGGTACAAATCTCCTCGGCAATGGCATCGGCGCTCTTCAAGGCATCGCGCCGCCTGCCGGGCTCGCCATGAATGCCGACGCCGAACTCCATCTCGCCGTCGCCGATATCGAAGGTCGGCTTGCCAGCCGCCGGCACCGTGCAACTGGTCAGGGCCACGCCCATCGAACGCGTCGCGCCATTGACGCGCTCGCCCAGCGCCTTTAGCGCTCCCAGCCCCATGCCTCGCTCTGCCGCCGCACCGACGATCTTCTCGACCACCAGCGTGCCGGCGACTCCGCGCCGGCCGGTCGTATAGGACGAGTTCTCGACCGCGACATCGTCGTTGGTCACCACCTGCATGACGCCCTCAGACATTTCGGCCGCCATGTCGAAATTCATCACGTCGCCTTCGTAGTTCTTGACGATGAACAGGCAGCCGGCGCCGGTATCGACGGCCTGCGCAGCCGCCAGCATCTGGTCCGGCGTCGGTGAGGTGAACACCTGGCCGGGGCAGGCGGCGTCCAGCATGCCGTGCCCGACCAGCCCGCCATGCAGTGGCTCGTGGCCCGAGCCGCCGCCCGAGATCAGCGCCACTTTGCCGGGCTTCAGCACCTTGCGGCGGACAAATTTGTGCTCGTCACCCGGCACCAGGATGTCGGCATGGGCGGCGACGAAGCCATCGAGGCTTTCGGTCAGCATCGTGTCCACCGAATTCAGGAATTTCTTCATGGTGTCCTCCCGACACGCTTTTGCTTAACAGGGATCAGCCGCTGCCCTTGCCGGCGATGCTGGTGATCTTCTGGATGAAATCGTTGATTGCCCGGTCGAGTGCCGCGTTCTGCTTGTCGTCGCCGAAATCGGGAACGATCAGCGACACGTGCCGCGTCTTGCGCAGACCCGATGCCACCGACATCTTGCCCGGATGCGCCTGGTGGTAAGCGACGAGGAACTGGTCGCGCTCGGCCTGACTGAAGTGGCAGACGGAAAAGATAGAAGGCAAATGTTTCGATGGGATCGGGATCGAATAGGCCGGGCTGGAGATCTGGGTGACGAAGCTGCGATGCTTGCCGAGCGCGTCGGCAAGGCGCTGGCGCATGCCGGACGGACGCTGGTCGATGACATGCGACAGGATCGTCTTGTAGGCGCGGATCGCGTCTTCCGAACCGGGTTCAGGTGTCTTGTCGACCATCCCGGCGCCTAGACGGTTACGTCCGCGATGGCCGCCTTGGCCATGGCGAGTTGGGCAGGCGCCACCGAGAGGTCGCGCAGGCCGGCTTCGAGCAGCCCCGGGATCGATGCCGGGTCGCCGCCGGCATCGCCGCACAGGCTGACCGGTATTCTTTGCTCCCGGCCGAAGGCAACGACCGAGGCGATCAATCGGAGCACGGCCGGATGTCGGACCGAGTTAAGATGAGCGACGGCAGTGTTGTCGCGCGCTGCCGCCATCACATATTGCGTCAGATCGTTCGAGCCGATCGAGAAGAAGGCGACATCGGCGAATGCCTCCGGCGCGATCGCCACCGAGGGCACCTCGACCATGATGCCGAGCGGCGGCGTTTTCTGCGCGACACCGCGCGCGGCAAGCCCGGCCTGCTCTTCGGCAAACAGGGCTGCGGCGCGCGCATATTCGTCAGCGACGGCAATCATCGGGAACATCACCTTCAGATTGCCGTGGATGCCGGCGCGCAGCAATGCCCGGATCTGCACGCGGAGGATTTCGGGCCGCGCCAGCGACAGCCTGATGCCGCGCAGGCCGAGAAACGGATTGGCTTCCTCGACCGTGAGGCCCGGCACCGGCTTGTCGCCGCCGGCATCGACGGTGCGGATGGTCACCGGCTTTTCGCCGGCCCATTCCAGCACCTTGCGATAGGCGCGGTATTGCGTCTCCTCGTCCGGCAGCGTCTTGCCGAACAGGAACTCGGTGCGCATCAGCCCGACGCCGTCGCAGGTGGCGATATCGATGCCATCGACGTCGGACAGATCGGCGATGTTGACCTGAACCCGCACAGCCGTGCCGGCCTTCGTCATCGCGGGCCGCGCCAGATAGGTTTCCGCCTTGTCGCGGCGTGCCGCGAAGGACGACGACGACCGGCGGAACGCCTCGATCTCGGCAGGCGACGGCGACAGCACGATGCCGCCATGCTCGGCGTCGAGCAGGGCTATACCGACGGGATTAGCCGGCGAAGCGCTTGGCCCTGCCGCCCCAAGCCCGACAACCATCGGCACGCCGCGCGAGCGCGCCAGCATGGCGACATGGCTGGCGGCACTCCCGGCCTTCAGGGCGATGCCGCCGCCAGAACTCCAGTCGGTCTCGAGAAACCGCGTCGGCGCTAGGTCCTCGCCGTAGAATATGGCGCCGGCCGGTGCCGTGCTCTCATCGTCCTCGCTCAAGGCGCGCAGCACCTGGTCCCTGATGTCGTGCAGGTCGGCGGCGCGCGCCCGGAAATAGTCCTGGTCGGAGGCCTCATAACCTGCGATTTCGGCATCCAGCACTTGTCGCCATGCCGCGTCCGCGGGTTGACCGGAGGCGATTGCGGCCAAAGCCGGGCCGCTCAGCGCGTCGTCCTCCAGCATGGCGATCTGGAATTCGAGGATGCCGGCGGCCTCGCTGTCGGCGGTCTCGATCAGGCCTCCTAGCCGCCCCGTGGCGATGCCGATTGCCGCTTCCAGAGCCGCTCTTTCGTCGGCCGCGGTCGCCTTGACCGTGTAATGCGAGGCGGCGCGGTCGAGACTGAACAGCGGCCCCTCGGCGTAGCCGGCCGAGGCCGAAATGCCTTGCAGCCTAAGCGGTTCGGGCATGGTCCGCGCCCTCGTCGAAATCGCGCCGCACCAGCTCGACCAGCGCCCCGACCGCCTCGCCGGCGCCGTCCCCTTTGGCGCGGATATGCAACAGCGTGCCTTTCGGCGCCTTGGCCGCCATGACCTTGACGATGCTCTTGGCGTCGAACCAGGGCCCGTTGGCGGCGAGCGCCACCTCGACCTCGGCCGCAAACGTCTTGGCGAGCTTGGTGAACTTCACCGAAGGGCGCGCGTGCAGACCGACCGCGTGGGTGATCAGGACGGTGGCTTCGGCGGATGCGGACATGCTTGTCAAAATTCCCGTTCGTTCACGACGGCGACAGTTCGTGCGCCGTCGCCACAACTTCCTTGAGCGAGGCGCCGCCGGACGCCTCGGTTGCCGCCATCACCGCGCCTTCGACGATCGGTGCGTTGCAGACGATGATCTTCTGCGCGCGCGGTTCGCCGATCATCTCCACCGCCATCTCCGAATTGGTCTCGGCGCCGCCGAGATCGACGAGGATGGCCACACCTGCCTCAGACCAGGCCTTCTCGATGGCACCCATGATCGCCTCGACGCTGGTTCCCAGCCCGCCATGGCCGTTTCCGCCGCACCATGCAAGCGGCACTTCGTCGCCGACCATCTGGCGCACCATGTCCGCGGTGCCTTCGGCGACCAGCGGCGAATGCGATACGATGACGATGCCGACATTGCTCATGCGTGCCTCTCGATTGTTTCGGCCACCGCCCGTACCAGCAGTGCTGTCGAGCGGGCGCCGGCGTCCATATGGCCGATCGAGCGTTCGCCGAGGAACGACGCGCGCCCGCGCAAGGCCTTCATCGGCACCGTGGCCTGCGCAGCCCTGTCGGCGACGGCGACGATCTCGGCTGCCGTCTTTCCCTCGGCCAGCGCCTCATGCACGGGTTGCAGTACGTCGAGCATCGTTTTTTGTCCGGTTTGCGACTTGCCGCGCGCGGCCACGGCTTCGATGGCCTTGCCGAAGGCCGCCGTCAGTCCGGCACGGTCCGGCTCCGCCGAAATCTCCTTGCCCAGCGCCATGAACAGCGTGCCGAACAGCGGGCCGGAAGCCCCGCCGACGGTCATCACCAGCTTGGTGCCGATCGCCTTCAGCGCCTCCGGCAGCGGCTTTACCGCGAAAGTGTCAGCCTCGGCACGCACCGCCTCGAAGCCGCGCTTCATGTTCAGCCCATGATCGCCGTCGCCGATCGCCTGGTCGAGCGCGGTCAGTTCGTCGGCATGCGCCGCGATCGTGTCCGCCGCTGCCGCGATCAACCTTGAAAGATCCGACGCCGCCATTGCCACCATGCTCCCGGCTCCTGCTCTGTCGGCAGTGTGGAAAGAACCCATGCCCGACATGTGCAGCATCGCCTTCCTGTCAGGCCGCCGCAAGCAAGGTGACCGCTGCCGCGAAGACTTCGGCCACGGCACAGGCGCCGGGGTCGACGACGCCGTAGAGCTGGCTGCCGACATAGGCGGACCGCCCGGCCTTGGCCTTGCGCATGGCGGCAGTTGCCTCGGCACCCCGTTGCGCCGCCGCCGCCGCATCCTCCAGGCCGCCGCTGTCGAGCGCTTTCAGGGCGGGCTCCAGGGCATCGATCATGGTGCGGTCGCCTGGCCTGGCGCCGCCGTAGAAGATCATCCGGTCAAGGCCGGCAAGCAGCGCCTTGCTCACGCTGGCGTCACCCTCCAGCGCCTGCGCCGCGGCGGTGAAGAAGATCGACAGCAGGACCCCGCTGGAGCCGCCCATCGACTTGCTCAGAATATCGCCGACCTCGCCGAGGGTTGCGGCAGGGTCGGCGAGCGGCAGGGTATCAAGTCGGTCGAGCACGCTGCGCGCGCCGGTCGCCACTGTCGAGCCGGTGTCACCGTCTCCGGCCTTGGCGTCCAGTGCGTTCAATGTCGCTTCCAGCGAGATCAGCCGTTCGCAGATGGTGGCGATAAGGCGCTCGGTATGCGCGTCCTTGCTGGCTTCCCTGGCGGCGTGCCGGACGGGCGCGCTTGCCAGCGTCACGATTGCCGGTGCACGGACGGCTCGAGCCGGCATCCAGGCGTGCGGCGCGACCGGCGCCCGCAGGGCCGCCTCGCGTGCCGCATCGAGCCGGATCAGCGACAGGGAAAAGCCGTTCATGTTGAGCGCCGTCATCAGCGGCCCCGGCCCTATCGTGAGCGTCACCTGGTCCGCCAGCGGTGAGGCAAGCACGGCGTTGGCGACAAGCGCCATCTCTAGCGGCGGCACGGAACCGAGATTGTTGATCAGCAACGCATAGTCGGCTGCCGGATCGAGTCGCGCGGCGATGCGCTCCACCATGATCGCAACCAGTTTCTCGGCACTCTGCACGGCAATGCGTTCGACGCCCGGCTCGCCATGGATGCCGAGGCCAAGCTCGCCATCGCCGGCCCCCAGCCTTTCCTCGTGCGGCTGTCCGGGGATCGAGCAGGACGAGAGCGAGATGCCGAGTGAAACGATATCGGCGGCCGCCGCGCGCGCTGCAGCCGCGACCGCCGCCAGGTCATGGCCGGTCTCCGACAGGTGCCCGGCGATCTTGTGCACGAACAAGGTACCGGCGACGCCGCGCGGCTGGGCGATGTCGGGCAGCGCGATATCGTCGGCGACGATCACCATCTCGACGCGAAAGCCTTCGGCGCGCGCCTTCTCGGCGGCCAGGCCGAAATTGAGGCGGTCGCCGGTATAGTTCTTGACGATGAGCAGGCAGCCGGCGGGGCCGGTAACCGAACGAATGGCCGCCAGCACCGCTTCCACGCTCGGCGAGGCGAAGATCTCGCCCGAAACCGCGGCCGTCAGCATGGCCTTGCCGACAAAGCCGGCATGCGAGGGCTCATGGCCGGCGCCGCCGCCGGAGACGACGCTCACCTTCGTCTTGTCCCAGTCGGCGCGCAGGATAACCTTTATCTCGGGATAGCCGTCGAGACGCGCGAGGTCGTCGGCGCCGATGGTCCTCAGCAAACCGTCCAGCGCTTCGGTGACGATCGAGTCCCTGCGGTTGAAAAAGTGCTTCATCGAATTCGTCCCGTCCCGTGCCGCGTCAGTCAATCAGAAATCCGGCGTTGCAAGGGTCCGGATGGAGTACACATCGAGCCGCTCACATCAGCCTCTGCCCGTCCGCGCCGAAATAGAGCGGCGCGCGGTAGCGGATCGTGACCTTGTCACCCTTTTCGAGAGCCGTATCGGGGTCGGTCAGCGTGACCAGTTTCTTGGCCCCGACCGTCACATGCAGATGGTTCTGGTCGCCCAGATGCTCGACCCAGTCGACGATGCCGTCGGCATGGCCATTCGCCGCCTTGTCGATCGAAAGATGCTCGGTGCGCGCGCCGATGGTCTGGGTTCCGGCCGGCGCACCGCCGTCGGGCAGCAGCCCCACCGGCAAAAGATTGATCGCCGGCTGGCCGAGCCGTGCCGCGACATGAAGGTTTGCCGGCTCCGAATAGATTTCACGCGGCGTGCCGATCTGCGCCAGCACGCCGTCGGCGAGGATACCGATGCGGTCGGCCATGGTCATCGCCTCTATCTGGTCGTGCGTGACATAGAGCATGGTGGCGCCGAGCTCGGCCTGGATGCGCTTCAGCTCGAGCCGGAGATCGCCGCGCAGCTTGGCGTCGAGCGACGACAGCGGCTCGTCCATCAGGTAGATCGCGGGCTTGCGCACCAGCGCCCGGCCGATGGCGACGCGCTGCATTTCGCCGCCCGACAGTTTCGTCGAACGGTTGGAGAGCTTGTGGTGGATGCGCACCATCTTTGCCACGTCCTCGACACGGCGGCGGATCTGGTCTTCCGGCATCTTTCGCGCCGGCGAACGCAGCGGGAAGGCCAGGTTGTCGTAGACCGACAGGTGCGGGTAGAGCGAGTATTGCTGGAAAACGAAGGCGGTGTCGCGCTCGGCCGGCGACAGCGCCGTGGCATTGTGGCCGCCGATGTGGATCGTGCCGGCATCCGGCCGCTCCAGCCCGGCGATCAGCCTGAGCGTCGTCGTCTTGCCGGCGCCGGTCGGCCCGAGCAGCACGACGAATTCGCCGTCGGCGATGTGCAGGTCGAGACCGCTGACGGCGACCTGCTCGCCGAAGCTTTTGCTGACGTTTCTGATGTGCACGTCAGCCATGCTGTGCTCTCCCCTGGGAGGCCGAGTCATGGATCGCGGTTCTGACCGCGCGTCCTGACCCTTTGTCGAACAGCGACAGCCGCGCGCTGTTCAGCGAAAGGCCGACATGATCGCCCGCGGCGAGCCGGATTTCGGCCGGCACCCGTGCCTTGATGATGCCGTCCGCCGTCTCCACCGCGACAATCTGCGTGGTGCCGAGATATTCGGTGCCGTAGATGGCGCCGCGCAGCTTTGAGGCATCGTCGAAGCGGATGTGCTCCGGCCTGATGCCGAGCGCCATGTCGCTAGGTGCGATATCCTCACGCACCTCCGGCACCGCCACCTTGGCGCCTTGCACGACGATCTCCTTCGCACCCTTTGCCAGTCCACCGCCAAATCGCAAGAAATTCATAGGAGGCGAGCCGATGAAATCGGCGACGAACATGGTTGCGGGACGGTCGTAGATCTCGCGCGGCGTGCCGAACTGCTCGATGACGCCGTGGTTCATCACCGCGATCTTGTCGGCCATCGACATGGCTTCCATCTGGTCGTGCGTGACATAGACTGTGGTGGCGTGGATGCGGTTGTGCAGTTCGCGCAGCTCATGGACCATGAGATCGCGGAATTCGGTGTCCAAAGTACCGAGCGGCTCGTCCATCAGGAAGCATTTCGGCCGCCGCACGATGGCGCGGCCGAGCGCCACGCGCTGGCGGTCGCCGCCGGCAAGGCCGGAGACGGATTTGTTGAGCAGATGGTCGATGCGCAGCAGCTTCGCCGTCTCTTCCACCCGTTGGCGGATTTCGGCTGAAGGCATTCCCTGCGCCAGCAGCGGAAAGCCGATGTTCTTGCGCACATTCATGTGCGGATAGAGCGCGAACAGCTGGAACACGAAGGCGATGTCGCGCTCCCGCGCCCGGCGCATGGTGACGTCCTCGCCGCCAAGCAGGATGTTGCCGCCGGTCGGTAGTTCCAGCCCGGCGATCATGCGCAATGTCGTTGTCTTGCCGCAGCCCGACGGTCCGAGCATGACGAAGAACTCGCCATCCTCGACGACGAAGCTGGAATCCTGCACGGCGACGAAATCGCCAAAGGCCTTTCTCAAATTCTGGACGCGGATTTCGGCCATCGTCTACTCCGGGAACTTCGAGACGACGATGAACATCGCCGTGCCGAAAAGCATGGTGATGAAGGAATAGGTGTACAGCGACAGCGCGAAGGGCTGGAACAGCATCAGGAAGCCGATGGCGATGATCACTGTCGCTATGTTTTCCATCAGCCCGCGCCGGGCCCAACGCGGCCAAGAGGAGCGCTTGGAGACAACAGGGCGGTTCATGCGGCACTCCCTTCCTTCTCCCCGTTCAAGGGGAGAGATGGTTGCCAGGTGGTTCCCCCACTCCGTCGCTGCTTAGCAGCGCCACCTCTCCCCCCTCCGGAGGGAGAGGAAGGGAGCCTGGCTGAGTGAAGTGCGCGCCCTTCCTCTACCCCGTCGATCGGGGGAGAGGTGTCGAGCGAAGCTCGACGGAGTGGGGGTCGACCTGGCGCGGCGCGAGACCATGCATGCGCCTGCTTGCCATGCACGCTATCGCTTCTTATTCCCACACTAATCATTTGCGCACCGCGCCGAAGGTGATGCCGCGCAGCAATTGCTTGCGGAGCAGGATGGTGAAGACCAGGATCGGCACCAGGAAGATCGTCGTGCCGGCCGCCACCGCCGGCCAGTCCTGGCCGCCTTCGCCGATAATGGTCGGGATGAAGGGCGGCGCGGTCTGCGCCGTGCCGGACGTCAAGAGCGCTGCGAAGGCATACTCGTTCCAGGCGAAGATCAGGCAGAAGATGGCGGTCGCCGCGATGCCGGTGGTCGCTTGCGGCAAAACCGTGCGCCAGAAGGCCTGCAGCCGCGTATAGCCGTCGATCATCGCCGCTTCTTCATATTCGCGCGGGATCTCGTCGATGAAGCCCTTTAAGAGCCACACCGCGAGCGAGACGTTGACCGCCGTGTAGAGCAGGATCATGCCGAGCGCGGTGTCGGAGAGGCCAAGCTCGCGGTACATCAGGTAGATCGGAATGGCGACCGCGATCGGCGGCATCATGCGCGTCGACAGGATGAAGAACAGAAGGTCGTCGGCCAAGGGCACCTTGAAGCGCGAGAAGCCGTAGGCCGACAGTGTGCCGAGGAACACCGCGCAGAAGGTCGAGCCGAAGGCGATGATCAGCGAATTGACGAAGCGCGGCAGGAAGTTCGATGGGCCGGCGATCACCATATTGCGCTTGCGCACCGTCTCGTCGCAAAAGCCGGTCGCCGGTCCAAGCGAGTTGATGTATTCCGGCGTCTGCCTCGTGCGCGTCGTGAACAAATTGCAGTAGCCCTCGATGCTCAGCTGGAACACGACCTTCGGCGGATAGGCGATCGAGTCCGGCGGCGTCTTGAAGCTGGTGGCAAAGATCCACAGCAGCGGCACGATCGAGATCAGCGCATAGGCGACGATGATCGTGCCGGCGATGAGCTTTGCGTTTGCCGAAGGGGCGACGACGGAATGGGCTGTGGTCAGGCTCATCTCTGCTTCACCTTGTTCAGCGCCTTGACGTAGATGTTGGCCAGCCCGAACACCGCGACGAACAGGATGATGGCGAAGGCCGACGAATAGCCGGTGCGCCAGCTCTCAAAAGCCTGTCGCTTCAGTGTGATCGAGGCGACCTCGGTCGTCGAGCCCGGCCCGCCGCCGGTCAAGAGATTGACCATGTCGAACATCTTGAAATTCTCGATGCCGCGAAACAGCACCGCCAGCATGATGAAGGGCAGGGCCATCGGCAGCGTGATCGACCAGAACTGCCGCCAGTTGGAGGCGCGGTCGACCTCGGCCGCCTCATAAATGTATTCGGGGATCGAGCGCAGGCCGGCGAGGCAGATCAGCATCACGTAGGGGGTCCACATCCAGGTGTCGACGATGATGATCGACCATGGCGCCAGAGAGACGTTGGAGAGCATCTGGATGTCCGTCGGCGGAATGCCCGACACGAACGAGATGGCATAGGCGAACAGGCCGATCTGCGGCTCGTAGAGGAAGCGCCAGAAATTGCCGACCACCGCCGGCGACAGCATCATCGGCACCAGGATGATGGTCGTCCAGAAAGCGTGGCCGCGGAATTTGCGGTCAATCAGCCAGGCCAGCGTGAAGCCGATCAGCGTTTGCAGCAGGATGGTCCAGAACACGAAATGCGCCGTCGTCTGCATGGCGATCCAGATGTCCTGGTCGCCGAGGATGCGCTTGTAATTGGAGAGACCCAGATTCTTCACCACTTCGTTCGGCCGGTTGGCCCGGTAGTTGGTGAAGGACAGATAGATCGCCCAGAACAGCGGGAAGATGTTGATGGCGAGCAACAGAAGGATCGTCGGCGAGATGAACAGCCAGGCGAGGCCCTTGTCGCTGATGCCCCGGACCCGGCGGGCCAACGGCTCAGGCGTGGCCCGGGCAACGCTGTCCGCAGTCCGATTGAGCATGGTGAGTCCTGCTTCGGTCACTTTACGTCTCGACAATGGAATTTATCTGAACTGCGTCCCGTGCCAAGGGCGGCACGGGACCGAGAGCATGATGCCGAAAAGTGTGAACCGGTTTGCGGACGACATCATGCTCACTCTCTCTTTGGTCCGGAGCGGATGATTTCAGGTCTATTCGACCCGAAATCATCCGCTCTGGGGTCGAGCTCGGGAGGAGCCGTTCACATCTTGCCGTCGTCCTGGAAGACCTGCGTCCAGTCCTTGACCAGGCCGTCAAGCGCGTCCTTGGCCGAACCCTGGCCGGCGACGACATAGTCGTGGAAGCGCTTCTGCGAGGCCTGCAGCAGCGGCGCGTAGCTCGGCTCGGCCCAGAAGTCCTTCACGATGGCCATCGAGTCGAGGAAGGTCTGCGCATAGGGCTGGCTGGCCGGGAAGTTCGGGTCTTTCACGACCGCGTTGAGGCAGGAAAAGCCGCCAAGCGACCACCACTTGGCCTGCACGTCCTTGTTGGCGAACCACTTGATGTATTTCAGCGCCGATTCCTGCTTGTCGGAATAGGAGACAACCGAGATGCCCTGGCCGCCGAGCTGGGCGAACTGGTCGCCGTCGGGGCCTTTGGGATTGGCGAAATAGCCGATCTTGTCGCCACCGACATTCTCGTCCTTCTGCAGGCCCGGCCAGGTGAAGGCGAAGTTCATGTGCATCGCCACCTGCCCGGATTTGAAGGCATCGACGCCTTCGCCCATGTAGCTATTGGAAGCGCCGGGCGGGGTGCAGCAGTCATAGAGCGCCTTGTAGAACTCCAGCCCCTTCACCGATTTCTCGGAATTGACGAAGCCGTCCATCTCGTAGGGCTTTTCGGGGTTCTCGTATTTGAAGCCGAAGCTGTAGAGCACGTCCATGGCGCCCATGGTGATGCCTTCCGAGCCGCGCTCGGTATAGATCGACGCGCCATAGACCGTCTTGCCGTCGATCTCACGCTTCTGGAAAAACTCGGCGATCTGCTTCAGCTGGTCGAAGGTCGTCGGAGCGGCGAGATCCCAGCCATACTTCTCCTTGAATTCCTTCTGCAGCTCCGGCTTGGAGAACCAGTCCTTGCGGTAGGTCCAGCCGACGACGTCGCCCATTGCCGGCAGCGCCCAGTAGTTCGGCGAATTCTTCGGCCATTCCGAATAGCCGACCACGGTCGCCGGCACGAAGTCGTCCATGCTGATCTTCTCCTTGTCGAAGAAGTCGTTCAGCTTGACGTAGTGGCCGTTCTCGGCCGCGCCGCCGATCCACTGGCTGTCGCCGATGATCAGGTCGCACAGCTTGCCCTTCGAATTGAGCTCGTTGAGGAAGCGGTCGGCGTAGTTGGTCCACGGCACGAATTCGAACTTCATGCCGATGCCGGATTCCTTGGTAAAATCCTTGGACAGTTCCACAAGCGCGTTGGCCGGGTCCCAGGCTGCCCAGCAAAGCGTCAGGTCTTCCGCATGCGCGACGTTCGAGACGGCTGTCGACGCAAGCATCGCCGAGGCCAGACCCAACGTCAGTTTCAAGGTCGATTTCATGCCTTCCTCCCATTTGCGAAACACGTCCGGATGACGGTTTCAAGAGCCCGCTAACCCCTCTCCTCAGGGGCCCAAACATGGCGGCGCGGTGGCGCGGCGGATGTTTAGTAATTTGTTTAGTAATGCCATCTTTACTAAACAAGGCAAGCGAATTCGTCGCTGCATCGCAGCATGATTTGCGAAGACCTTGAGCTGGCTAAGAAAATTTCGGGAGGATCGTGGCTGTCTGGGTGCCCGGCGTGCCGGCAGCCGGCTTTACCTGACCGTTATCGTGCTGACCGTGACCGGTCGGATCGCCGGCGCCGGCGGCAGCAAGGCGCGGATGTCGGCGAAGGGGAACACCGGTTCGAAGCGGAACGCTTCGGCGAGCGCGCCTGGCGCGCCATTGCACTGGCCGGCGCGAAATTCGTTCTGCACGCGCGCCGCGTCGACGAAGCGCTCGGGATCCTGCGAGCGATGCGCCCGGATCGCTCGCGCCTTGATGTCGGCATGGGCTGTTATCTCAACGCAATGCGTCGGCAAAAGCCGGTACCGCCAAGCGTGTCGGCATGCAGCACCGGCACGGTGAAGGACGCTGCGATGCGCACTCCGTCCGACAACGCGCGGTGGTCGCCGTGATAGTCATTCGGCGCATGGGTGATGACGAGATCCGGCTTCACCTCACCGATCAGCGCCTTCAGCGCCGCGATCAGGGCGGCGTCGGCGACGAGCGCACCATCAGGAAAGTCGAGGAAGCGTGGGACAACACCGAGCAGCCTTGCCGCTTCCGTCGCCTCCTCGCGACGCACGCGGGCAAGCGTTGCCGGGTCGCCGCGCCCGCCTTTGGCGCCGTCCGTGGCTATGGCGAAAGTCGGCTCTGCGCCTTGCGTGGCATAGGCGGCCATCGTACCGAACATGAAGATCTCGATATCGTCCGGATGCGCGCCGAGCGCCAATACCTTCACTTTACTCTCCGCGGAAATGAACAACGTGCCGAACGGAATCCTGCTCGCCCTGATCGCCTACGCAAGCTATTCGTGCAACGACGCCGTTGTCAAAAGCCTGGGCGGGCAGTTCACCATCTTCGAGATCGGCTTCTTCTCGACACTGTTTTCCGGCTGTTTCCTGCTCTTCACCCGGCCGAACGGCGAACGCTGGCGTGACTTCTGGCGCACCAAGCGGCCCTGGGCGGTGCAGGCGCGCGCCTGGGCCGGCATCGCGTCGGGCGTGCTCAGCGTCTATGCCTTCACCACCATCCCGCTAGCCGAAGCCTATGCGCTGATCTTCCTGGCACCGCTCTGCGTCACCATCCTTTCAACCGTCGTGCTCAAGGAGAAGGTCGGCCCCTGGCGCTGGCTGGCGGTGGTCGCCGGCTTTGCCGGCGTCATGCTGGTTGTCAGGCCGGGTTTTCGCGAGCTGCATCTCGGGCACCTCGCGGCTTTCGGCGTAGCCTTCCTCGCCGCCGCCAGCGTCATCCTGATGCGCTCGCTTGCCCAGCAGGAGAAGCGCACGACCATGCTCGGCGTGCTGATCGGCTACGGCCTGGTCTTCAACGGCATCGGTGCTGCCGCCACCTCGTTCACGCTGCCCGACGCCCGGCAGCTGGTATGGTTTGTCATCTCGGGCGCCTTCACCTCCTGCGGACAGTTGCTGCAGCTGCTTGCGGTCAAATACGCACCCGCCAACCGGATCGCGCCGACGCATTATTCGCAGATCGTCTGGGCGGTGATCCTCGGCGCACTGTTCTTCCAGGAATATCCCGATGCCCTGTCGCTGGTCGGCCTCGCCGTCGTCGGCGGTTCCGGCCTGCTGACCATGGTGCGTGAGGAGGTGCGCCTGGGCACGGTGCGCTGGAACCCGTTTTCGCGGACCCGGCTTTGAGCCCGCCGCGATGGTCCGGTTGCGCGGCGGCTGCTGTCGCTGGTATGCGAGCGCAGCGGACTGGCTGTTTATCCCGAGGACAATGAGCAAGAGAACCCTGCCGGAACTTCCGGTCTCCGCCGTGCTGCCGGCGCTCGGCGAAGCGCTGGCAAAGCAGAGCAGCGCCGTGCTGGTGGCGCCGCCGGGCGCCGGCAAGACGACGCTGGTGCCGCTGGCGCTGCTCGACGCGCCATGGCTGGGTGCAGGCAAGATCGTGCTGCTCGAGCCACGCCGGCTCGCCGCCCGCGCCGCGGCCCGCCGCATGGCCGAGCTGATCGGCGAGGAACCCGGCGGTACGGTCGGCTATGCCATGCGCATGGAGAACCGCACATCGGCCCGAACGAAAATCCTCGTCGTCACTGAAGGCGTGCTCGCGCGCATGATCCTCGACGATCCGGAACTGCCGGATGTTTCGGCGGTGCTCTTCGACGAGTTCCACGAGCGCTCGCTCGACGGCGATTTCGGCCTGGCGCTGGCGCTTGACGTGCAGGGCGCGCTTAGGCCGGACCTGCGCCTGCTGGTGATGTCGGCAACGCTCGACGGCGCGCGCGTCGCCAGGCTGCTGTCGGGCGCTCCGGTGATCGAAAGCCAGGGCCGCGCCTTTCCCGTCGACATCCGCTACGACGAGCGGCCTGCCGGCGTCCCCATCGAGGACGCCATGGCCAGGGCGATCCGATCCGCACTAGCCGAGGAGAGTGGCAGCGTGCTCGCCTTCCTGCCCGGCCAGCGCGAGATCGAGCGCACCGCCGAGCGCCTGCACGACCGCGTCAGTGCCGACACCGATATCGTGCCGCTCTACGGCATGCTCGACAACCGGGCCCAGGATGCCGCCATCAAGCCGGCGCCTTCGGGTCGCCGCAAGGTGGTGCTGGCGACGTCGATCGCCGAAACCTCGATCACCATCGACGGCGTGCGCGTCGTCATCGATTCCGGCCTGTCGCGACTGCCACGCTACGAGCCGGCCAGCGGCCTGACGCGGCTGGAGACGCTGCGGGTCAGCCGCGCCTCCGCCGACCAGCGCGCCGGCCGCGCCGGACGCACGCAAGCCGGTGTCGCCATCCGGCTATGGCGGGCCGAGCAGACGGCGGCACTCCCCGCCTTCACCCCGCCGGAGATCCTCGAGGCGGATCTGTCCGGCCTGCTGCTCGATTGCGCCGCCTTCGGCGTCGCCGATCCGAAAAGCCTTTCCTTCCTCGATCCGCCGCCGGCGCCGGCGCTCAACGAGGCGAGGACGCTGCTCAGCGCACTGCACGCCATCGACGGGGCCGGGCGCCTGACCGATGCGGGCGCGGCGATGCGCAAGCTGGCACTGCCTGTGCGGCTCGCCCACATGGTCGCCGAAGCCGCAGGGAGCGGCCACGCCTTCGAGGCGGCGATGCTCGCCGTGCTGCTTACCGAGCGCGGTCTTGGCGGCGACGGCGCCGACCTCGAGCGGCGGCTAATGCGGTTTCGCACAGAGAAATCGCCGCGCGCCGTCGCGGCGCGGCAGCTTGCCGAGCGGCAGGCGAAACAGGCCGGCGGTGTGAGGAGCAATGAGCCGGCATCTGCAGGCGCCCTGCTCATCCACGCCTGGCCCGACCGTGTCGCCAAGGCGCGCGGCGAACGCGGCCGTTTCGTTCTGGCCAACGGTTCGGGCGCCATGCTCGACGCCGCCGATGCGCTGGCGGGCGAGACATGGCTGGTCGTCGCCGATCTGCAGGGCAAGGCGCAGAATGCCCGCATCAGCGCGGCAGCTCCGGTCGACGAGGCCGATATCCGTGCTGCTCTCGCCGACAGGATCGAGACCCGCCGCGAGACCAGCTTCGACCGCGACCGGCGTGCCGTGCGCGTGCGCGAGACGGCTCGGCTCGGCTCCATCACGCTTTCCGAGCGCATGCTGCCGGCGCCTTCGGGCACCGACGCGGATCAGGCGATCCTCGATGCCTTGCGCGAGCATGGCCTGTCGGTGCTGGAATGGGGCAAGGAGGCCGAGACCCTGCGCCAACGGCTCGGCTGGCTGCACCGTGGCCTCGGCGCGCCCTGGCCCGACGTTTCCGACACAGCATTGATCGACCGGCTCGACAACTGGCTGCTGCCGTTCCTCACCGGCGCGGCGTCTTTTGCCGCCATCAATTCCAGTGCGCTTTCGGCCGGCCTGATGGCGCTGGTGCCGCATGATTTGCAGCGCCGGATCGATGCGCTGGCGCCGACCCATTTCGACGCGCCCTCAGGCAGCCACGTGCCGATCCGCTATGACGGCGAATGGCCGGTGCTGGCGATCCGCGTGCAGGAATTGTTAGGCCTCGACCGGCATCCGACGATCGCCAATGGCAGCGTGCCGCTGACGCTCGAACTGCTGTCGCCGGCGCACCGGCCGATCCAGACGACGCGCGACCTGCCCGGTTTCTGGCGTGGCTCCTGGGCCGATGTGCGCACTGACATGCGTGGCCGCTATCCCCGGCATGTTTGGCCGGAGAACCCGCTCGCCGCCGCAGCCACCAGCCGGGCAAAACCGCGCGGGACATGATGCATCCGGATAGAAACATCTACCGCTTGTCTTTTCCCGGCTATAATCCTTGGCCATGATCAAGATCCTCAACGCGCCCGATTTCCAGCAGAGCCAGCGGCTGCGACTCAACACACTGATCAGGCTGCGCTGGCTGGCCATCGTCGGCCAGAGCCTGACGGTGCTTCTCGTCGCCTACGGGCTGAAATTCCCGCTGCCGGTCAGCATGTGCTTCGCGCTGATCGCCTGCTCGGCCTGGATGAATTTGTGGCTGACCTTTCGCTATCCGGCGGCGCATCGGCTGACCCCGCTGTCGGCCTTTGTCATCCTGACCTTCGACAGCCTGCAGCTTGCCGGCCTGCTCTATATGACCGGCGGCCTGACCAATCCGTTTTCGGTGCTGATGACCGTGCCGGTCGTCATCTCGGCGGCGTCGCTGCCGCTGCGCCTCACAGCGGTGCTCGGCGCGCTGGTCATGGCGGCGGCGACCTTGCTGGTCTTCTTCCACCAGCCGCTGCCCTGGCACGAAGGCGCGCCCCTTGAGATGCCGTTCGTCTATGTCGCCGGCATCTGGATGGCGGTGTTCTCGTCCATCGCCTTCACCGCCATCTACGCCTTCCGCGTCGCCGAGGAAGCGCGCCTGCTCGCCAACGCGCTCGCCGCCACCGAACTGGTGCTGCAGCGCGAACAGCATCTTTCCGCTCTGGATGGTCTCGCCGCCGCCGCCGCGCATGAATTGGGCACGCCGCTTGCCACCATCGCCCTTGTCTCCAAGGAGATGGAAAAGGCGCTTGGCGAAGACGCCAAATACCTCGAGGACGTGACACTGCTGCGTTCGCAAAGCGAGCGCTGCCGCGAAATCCTCAAGCGCCTCACCAGCCTGTCCTCCGAGGGCGAGGCGCATCTGTCGCGCCTGCCGCTGACCTCGCTGGTAGAGGAGGTGACGGCGCCGCACCGCGATTTCGGCATTTCGATCAAGCTCCGGCCGGGCGAGCGCATCGGTGCCGAACCGGTCGGGCGGCGCAACCCGGGCGTCATCTACGGCCTCGGCAATCTGGTCGAGAACGCCGTCGACTTCGCCCGCAAGACCGTCACCGTCCGCTGGAGTTGGGACGACGAACACGTCTCCTTCTCGATCATCGACGATGGGCCGGGCTTCCCGCCTGAGATCATCGACCGCATCGGCGAGCCCTATATGTCGACGCGCCAGGGCACCGAGGCCGGCGGCGGCCTGGGGCTTGGGCTGTTTATCGCCAAGACCTTGCTCGAGCGCTCCGGCGCCACGCTCGATTTCCGCAATTCGAGCGGGCTGGGCGAGGGCGCCGTGGTGCATATCTCGTGGCCGCGCAGCGTCTTCCTCAATCCCGAATCGTCGTCGAGCATGTTCGACACCGCCTGAGATCGATGTCGCAACCTGCATAGTGGCCCTATCACCCCCGGTTTCAGGCGCTAAAAATTGGACAATAGTGCTGCGGAACTGTATCTGCGTAAAACTAAGGCAGCAGGATTTCTGGAAGCGATGAGCGGAGACGAAACGACTGGCGCAATGGTTGAAGGCGAGGACACCTCGCTGCTGATAGTCGATGACGACAAGCCGTTCCTGACGCGGCTTGCCCGCGCCATGGAAACCAGGGGCTTCGTGGTCGAGACGGCCGACAGCGTCGAGGAGGCGGTGACGAAAGCACGCGCCCATCCGCCGGCCTATGCGGTGGTCGACATGCGGCTCGGCGACGGCAACGGCCTCGACGTCGTCGCCGCCATCCGCGAGAAGCGCGACGATGCCCGCGCCGTCATCCTCACCGGCTATGGCAACATCGCCACCGCGGTGACGGCGGTGAAGCTCGGCGCCATCGACTATCTGTCGAAGCCGGCCGACGCCGACGACATCTTTGCCGCGCTGACCCGCACCTCGGGCGAACGCGCCGCACCACCGGAAAATCCGATGTCGGCCGACCGCGTTCGCTGGGAACACATCCAGCGCGTCTACGAAATGTGCGACCGCAACGTCTCGGAGACCGCGCGCCGGCTCAACATGCATCGCCGCACGCTGCAGCGGATTCTCGCCAAGCGCGCGCCGCGCTAACGTCCCGGCAGATGGACCGCTTGCCTCGCTGCCGAGGCTTGCGCATCATCTGAACCATGATTCCGGCCGGCAGGCGGCATGACGGAGGCGACATGCGGGACGACACAGCGCGGCCGGTTTCCATCTTTCGCGAATTCCTCGATGGCGAGGCGGCCGGCGGCATCATCCTGATGGGCGCCGCCGCACTGGCCCTCATCGTCGCCAATTCGCCGCTGTCCGAAACCTATTTTGCCGCCCTCCACGCCTATCTCGGGCCGCTTAGCGTCTCGCACTGGATCAATGACGGGCTGATGGCGGTGTTCTTCCTGCTGGTCGGGCTGGAGATCAAGCGCGAGATGCTGGACGGCCAGCTCTCGACCTGGCCGCGTCGCGTGCTGCCGGGCGTTGCGGCGGCCGGCGGCATGGTGGTTCCGGCGCTGGTCTATGTCGCCATCAACCGCGACAATGCCGCTGCCCTGTCCGGCTGGGCGATCCCGACCGCCACCGACATCGCGTTTGCCCTTGGTGTCTTGTCACTGCTCGGCAACCGCGTCCCGGCCTCGCTGAAAATCTTCCTCACCGCCTTGGCCATCATCGACGATCTCGGCGCCGTCATCATCATCGCGCTGTTCTATACAAGCGGCCTGTCGCTCGCCTATCTGGGCGCCGCCTTCGCGGTCATTGCGGTGCTCGCCGTGCTCAACCGCATGCGGGTGCTGACGCTGGTGCCCTATCTCGTGCTCGGTGTCGTCTTGTGGGTGCTGGTGCTGAAGTCGGGCGTGCACGCCACGCTCGCCGGCGTGGCCCTGGCGCTGACCATCCCGCTCGAACGTTCTCCCGGCATCAGCCACGACCTCGAGCACTCGCCGCTGCACCGGCTCGAACACGGCCTGCACAAGATCGTGCCGTTCGTCGTCATCCCGATCTTCGGCTTCGCCAATGCCGGCGTGTCGCTCGCCGGCGTCAGCCTTGCCGCACTGGTCGAGCCGTTGACGCTGGGGGTGGCCGCCGGCCTCGTCGCCGGCAAACTGGTCGGCGTCTTCGGCTCTTCGGCCTTAGCCATCCGGCTGGGCTTGGCCGACCTGCCGGCGAATGCCGGCTGGCTGCACCTGATTGGTATTTCGCTGCTCTGCGGCATAGGCTTCACCATGAGCCTGTTCATCGGCCTGCTCGCCTTCGCCAGCGATGTGGCGCTGCAGGACGCGGTCAAGGTCGGCATTCTTGCCGGCTCGCTGATCGGCGCGCTGCTTGGCGCCGCCGTGCTGCTGGTGGCGCCGGCGGCTGGCGAAGCCGATGGGGCGGACGAAGGCTAGGCTGGCGGCAGACCGAAGGCAGCAAACAATGAGGGGCCGAGCGGCGGCACATAGATCGTCAACGAGGCGATCTTCCCGTCGGCGGGCTCGATGACATGCAGAGAATGGGGCAGCCACGCAAGGTTCTGATGGCTGCGCGCGTAGACCGCGACCGCGGGCTGGCCATTGGCCCCGGTGGCCACCGCGCGATAGCCGGCAAAATTGCCCCAGACGGTCCCGAAAAAAGCCCGGATCGCCTTTCGCCCTCGGTACCATTCCCGCCATGGCGGCATGTGGTAGGTGGCGTCTTCGCGCAGCAGGTCGACGAGGCCGTCGAGGTTGTCCGCTTGCCAGGCCTGCATGTAGCGTTCGAGCAGCAGCCCCTCTTGCGGGTTGGGTTGCGATCGCTGCAGGGGACGCCCCCGAGGATAGCTCTGGCCAAGCGTTGCGCGAGCCCGCTGCAGGGCGCTGTTGATAGAAGCTGTCGAACCGCCCAGCAAGTGCGCCGTCTCGACCGCTGACCAGCCAAGCACGTCGCAAAGCAAAAGGGCGGCCCGCTGCCTGGGCGGCAGAAGCTGGATCGCCGCGACGAAAGCGAGTTGCACCGCTTGACGGGCCTCGTAGCGCGCGTCCGGACCCGGTTTGTCGTCGACCAGATCCGGAAGCTCGGCGTCCGGATAAGGCTCCAGCCAGGTGAGCTCGGCGGCCGGCCCGCCGGTCGCCCTCGAGTCAGAGGGCGGCCGTTCGGGCTCAAGGAGAATGCGATGCACACTCGACCTCGCCTTGATGGCATTGAGGCAGCTGTTGGTGGCGATCGCGTAGAGCCAGCCACGAAGCGAGCCCCGGCCTTCGAATTGCGACCTTGCGCGCCAGGCCTTGAGGAAGGTGTCCTGGACAAGGTCGTCCGCCTCGTGCAGCGAACCCATCATCCGATAGCAATGCAACTTGAGTTCGCGGCGATGGACCGCTGTCAGGCGCTCGAAGGCCAGCCGATCAAGGATCGGCTGGCCTGGCCGGCCCAAGGGCTCAACAGGGCCAGAAGCGTCTGTCATACGAAGCTGCGGTGCTGAAATCGGCTGACATCCTGCGCGCCTCATGCCGCCGCCGCAAGTCCGCTGCCGCTCACCGTGAAGGAGCTGCCTTCCGGTTTCCCGGTGGCCAGAGCGACCACCGCCCGGCCCACATCGGCCGGTGTCTGCAAGTCGGTCATGCCCGCAAGCATGTCTGCGGGCCGGATGCCCAAGTAGGCCGCAAAGCCATCGAGGCCGGCATCGCCTACCCCGGTCCCTGGCATGATGCGAGCCGGCGCAAGCGCCATGAAACGCAGGCCGAGGCCAAGGCGATCCGATTCCTTCTGGCAATGACCGGCCAGGAACATCTGCATGCGTTTTGCACCGGCATAGCCGCCGGCGAACGGGGGTCCCCCGCTCAAGGCTGCGCCACTGGAGATCAGCACGACCCGGGTCCCCGGCTTGAGCGGACCCGTGAGCGCGGCCTTGCAAAACAGGAACGCCGCCTTGACGTCCGTTTCCCAGTTTGCGGAGAACATCTCCCAATTCTGATCCTGTACGGGCACGGAGGGGGCAAGGGCGCCGGCGCAGATCACCAGGACGTCCGGCTCCAGCACGTTGAAAACCGCATCGGGCGCAGCCTCCTTCGTCGCGTCGGACGCAAGGGTTTTCACACCGGGCATCTCGTTGAAGAGTTCTGTCAGGGCTGCTGCGCCGCGGGCGACGGCGAGAACGGTCGCCCCTTCGCCACGTGCTGCTTCCACGATCGAGCGGCCGACACCCCGGCTGCCTCCGATGACGACGACATTCTGACCTTTTAACGATCCCATGGATCACCTCGCTTTCCGGCCACTGGACCGTCCAGCGCCTATTGATCAGGACAGCGCAGGGGAGCGGAAATCATCGGTGCGGGCTCAGAAACTTTCTCAGGGGATCGACAGGGCCCGCGCGGAGCCCGATTCGGGCGGTCAGCCCTGCCGCCAGCGCGCCGAGGCGAACCTATTCGCTCTCGCCCTCCAGTGCGGGCACCGCCACGCCAGCCAGTTCCGCCGCCAGCAGCCGCGAAGCCCCGGCACGCGCGATCCTCAGCATCAGCGCCTTGCGCGTTGCCGCCGCCATGCGGTGCTCGGGCGCGTCGCGCAGGATCTCGGCGCCGTAGCCGTCGGAGAGGATGAAGCCGCATTCCACGGGAAAGATCTCCGCCGGCACGCCGGGATGCGTGGCGAAGAAGAAGCGGTCGGAATGCAGCCGGTAGTCGGGCCATTTGCGGTCGACCCGGAAATCCTCGATCGAGGATTTGATCTCGATGATCCAGATGTCGCCCTGGCGGGTCAGCGCCACAAGGTCGGCACGGCGGCCGGTGGCCAGCGACAGTTCCGGCAGCACATGTGCGCCCATTTGCATGAGCAGCCGCTGCACGCCGCGCCGCACCAGTAGCGCGCGCTCCGACTGTCGGCCGTCGATCAAAGGGTTAAGTGGAATCGGGGAAATGATGGGCATGGCGGGCACCATGCCAGATTTTGTTCACGGTTTGAACCCATGAACGGCACGAGGCCGGTGAAACGCCTTTAGTGACCACTAACGTAGCTAGGAACGCGTGCCGGACTTTCCATGAACGAAAGGCCACCAGCCTAGCTCGAATGGCTTATGGCGTTGCGTCGCCGTTCATACGACGGAACGAGACAGGCTTTATCGCCGGTAAGGCTTGCGGGCACGCTGCATCTTGCCGGTGATGTCCTTCGCGGTCTTCATCAGCGCCTCATGCAGTGTCTGGAGCGAGCAATGCTCGCCGTAGGCGGCGGGACCGGCTCCGTTCCCACGTTGAATGAGCCGCAGCCTATGCCTGTCACATCAGCTTAACAATTCTCTGGTAGCTAAGGCCCATAGCCTAACTTTTCCTCCGCCCCGCCAGCTTCATCCAAAGCAGACGGGGCTTATTTTTTGTTGAAGACGTTGCTGCACCGGTCCTGTTCCGTGCCATTGGATGGAAGCTGCATCCTTGCCGGTGATGTCCCTTCGCCGTCTTCAACAGCGCCAAAACCTGGAGCGAGGCGGTAGTGATCGCAGCCAGGCGATATCGGCGGCCGACGATGCTCTTGTGCAGGCCGCGATCGTAAATTGACGGACCCAGCCAAGATTTGATGGCTGCTACGCAAAGGGTCAATTGCACCCAAAAGAAGTCAGGCCAGGACAGTTTTCAGCCTTGAAGGTCCACGAGCGCGGATCATATAAGAATATATACTTTTCCCATTGCTTCAGGGGTAGGCATGGCGGTGAACAGGGCAGCATCAAAAAGCGAGAGGCTCTCGGCCTTCGACCTCGATGCTCTGCGCGAGGTGTTCAGGAAGTCGGTTCGTGAGCATGACGTCTCAGCAGCCGATTGGGCGGAACACGCCAAATTGTTCCTCAAGCGGACAACCAAGCGCGAAGCTGGCAAGGAAACTATTGGCCGCGTCGTTTAGGCGGCCCGGTATCAGCCATTGATGCCACACCATCGCGCTATGCCGTTGGCGCTCGACTACCTTCAGCCGCCCCAGCCATATCATCCAAAATCGGGCAGTCCGGCCGGTCGTCGCCATGGCAGGCGTGGATCAGTTTTTGTAGTGTCGCCCGCATCGACTGCAACTCGCGCACCTTCTCCTCGATGGCGCTGACGTGGGCGGCGGCGATCTCGCGCACATCGTGGCTGGCGCGGCTGCGATCCTGGTAGAGCGCCATCAGCTGGCGGCAGTCGTCGATGGAAAAGCCGAGGTTGCGCGCGCGGCGCAGGAAGGCCAGCCGATGGATATCGTCGCCCGAGTAGTCGCGGTAGCCATTGCCAGCGCGCGCCGGCGCGATCAGGCCGATCTCTTCATAGTAGCGGATGGTCTTGGCCGGCAGGCCGGAACGCTCCGCGGCAGCTCCGACATTCATGGCGTCTTCCCTGGTTTCGGCAGCTCCCGGAACTGCCCCATTGAAATTGCTTCACAATCCTGTGACGGCTGTTGCCGAAATGCCGCAGTCGCGGGCTTACCGGCACGTAAGGTCCTGCATATAGGCATCCCGCGCTTGGCAAGCAACGCAAATGCCAGCATGAATGGTTAAGGAAAAAGCGGCCGACTCGTGCCGCGATCAACTGGGCTGGGCATCGGACCTATTCATGCGCATGAAGTCGTTTGCAATTGTCGCTGCCCTCGCGCTGTCGACCACCATTAGCGGTTGCAGCACCATCGGCTCGCGGCTGTTTTCCAACAACTACGGCGCGGTCACCGATGCGGGCTATCAATTGCCGCGCATCCCGATCGAGAAGGTGCCGGCGAAGTATCACCGGCAAGAGGTGAATTACGACACCAGGGAAAAGCCGGGCACCATCATCGTCGATACCCAGAACAAGTTCCTCTACTTCGTCGAGGGCGACGGCCGCGCGATACGCTACGGCATCGGCGTCGGCCGTGAGGGCTTCGAGTGGCACGGCACCGCCCGTATCGCGATCAAGCGCGAATGGCCGACCTGGACGCCACCCTCGCAAATGATCAAGCGCCAGCCCGAGCTCGCCAAGTTCGCCGGCGGCATGGACCCCGGCCTGAAGAACCCGCTCGGCGCGCGCGCCATGTACCTGTTCAACAGGGGCGGCGACATGGGCTACCGCCTGCATGGCAGCCCGGAATGGAATTCTATCGGCAAGGCGATGTCGTCGGGCTGCATCCGGCTGATGAACCAGGACATCATCGACCTCTACGACCGCACGTCGGTCGGCGCCAAGGTCATCGTGATGTGACACCCTTTATTACGCGGACCGTCTAGGCAACAAATGGACGTCCAAAAACAGAAAACCGGGCAATTCGGCCCGGTTTTTTGTTGTCCGCGTTCTGAAGTTGCGAAGCGTTTTTGAGAACTCGCCCTGCTTGCCGGCAGGGCATGGCGACGGAAGTTAGGAGACCTGTTCGACCTGCTGCACCTCGGGCACAAAGTGCCTGAGCAGGTTCTGGATGCCATGCTTCAGCGTCGCCGTCGACGACGGGCAGCCGGCGCAGGCGCCCTTCATGTGCAGGAACACGGTGCCGTTCTCGAAGCCGCGGAAGGTGATGTCGCCGCCATCCTGGGCAACCGCCGGGCGCACCCTCGTGTCGAGCAGTTCCTTGATGGTGATGACCAGCTCTTCGTCGGCCTTGTCGTAGAATTCGCCGGTCTGGCTGGTCTCGGCGGCGGGGCCAGCCCTGGCCATGACGGGCGCGCCCGACATGAAGTGCTCCATGATGGCGCCGAGGATCGCCGGCTTCAGATGCTGCCAGTCGGGGCCGTCCTTGGTCACGGTGATGAAATCATAGCCGAAGAAGACGCCGGTCACGCCCGGGATCTCGAACAGCCGGCCGGCCAGCGGCGAAGCTCCTGCCGCACTGTCGGCGTCGCGGAAATCGGCGGTGCCTTCGCGCAGCACTTCCTTGCCGGGCAGGAACTTCAGCGTCGCCGGGTTCGGCGTCGATTCGGTCTGGATGAACATGGCTGTCTCCATGCCCGTGTCGGGCAATAGTTTGGAATAGTTCTAAATAGGCTCTATCGGCTGGACATTCAAGCGAAACGCGTCGCCCGAACGGCTGGCTGGCGGAATGTTTTTTCAGCGTCCCTGCGACGCGCTTTTGGGCGTATTGAGCTTCAGGTCAGGCCGGCCGCACCTGAGTATCGATACCTCAGGCCAGGCTGTCGATCTCCTCATCCGAAAGATTCTGCGGCACCACGGTGACGGGAATAGGGAAGGCGGCGCCTTTGCCGGCTACCGCGCCGACCAGCGGTCCGGGGCCTTCCTTGCCGGCGCCGGCCGCCAGAACAAGGATGGCGATGTCCTGGTCTTCCTCGATCAGTCTGTGGATCTCTTCGGTCGGTTTGCCTTCGCGCACCACCAGCTCAGGCTCGATGCCGAGCTTCTGGCGCACCTTGTTGGCATAGCTGTCGAGCGCGGTGCGCGCCGTGGCGTTGGCCTCCTCGCGCATGATCTTCTCGACCCCCAGCCAGTGCTGGAAATCGTCCGGCTCGATGACATAGAGCAGCACCAGCACGCCACTGGTGCTCTGCGCCCGCTTCGAGGCGTAGGCGACGGCGCGCTCGCATTCCGGCGTGTCGTCGATGATCGCCAGGAACTTGCGGCGATGTCCGGCTTCGCGACTGAGGCGCTTGGAGACCATGTCTATCTACCCAGTGTCGTGATTTCGAAGTTCGCCTGATTTTGATATCGCGCGCGGAGCGAACTTCGAATCAAAACGACACTAGAAATCAATAGTTTGCTCGCTTCCCCGATTTTGAAATTCGCACTGCCTTTGATATCCAACTCCGGCGAATTTCAAAATCAGGGAAACGAGTGGTTTCGGCCGCAATCTGCCACCCGCGCTGACCGGCCGCAAGCGGCCGGCAGTGGGGATGGTGACAGGACAGATCAGCCTTGCAAAAGACCGATGATGTCGCGCACCGTCTTCATCGTGGATTCCGCCAGGGTGCCGGCACGTTCGCCACCGTCCCTCAGCACCGCGTCGACATAGGCGCGGTCGCCTTCGATGCGGCGCATCTCGCCGGCGATCGGCGCCAGCCTGTCGACGGCAAGGTCGGCCAGCGCCGGCTTGAACACCGAAAACTGCTGGCCGCCGAATTCCTTCAGCACATCTGCCTTCGAGAGTTCGGCAAGGCCGGCATAGATGCCGACCAGGTTCTCCGCCTCGGGCCGGCCGGCAAGGCCGTCCAACTCGCTCGGCAAGGCTTCTGGGTCGGTCTTGGCCTTGCGGATCTTCTTCGAGATGGTATCGGCGTCGTCGGTCAAATTGATGCGCGACAGGTCCGACGGGTCCGACTTCGACATCTTCTTGGAACCGTCACGCAGGCTCATGATGCGCGCCGCCGGCCCGCCGATGACCGGTTCGGTCAGCGGGAAATAGCCGTTCACCGTCTCCTCGCCGACCTGCATCTCGACGCCGACGCCAAGGGCCGCGATGCGGTCCGAAAAGTCGTTGTTGAATTTCTGCGCGATGTCGCGGGTCAGCTCAAGGTGCTGCTTCTGGTCCTCGCCCACCGGCACGTGCGTGGCGCGATAGAGCAGGATGTCGGCGGCCATCAGGCTCGGATAGGCGAGCAGGCCGAGCGAGGCGTTCTCGCGGTCCTTGCCGGCCTTGTCCTTGAACTGCGTCATGCGGTTCATCCAGCCGATGCGCGCCACGCAGTTGAAGATCCAGGCAAGCTCGGCGTGCTGCATGACCCGCGACTGGTTGAAGACGATGTGCTTCTTCGGGTCGATGCCGGAGGCGAGGAAGGCCGCGGTGATCGAGCGCGTCTGGTCGGCAAGGTCCTCATAGACCAGCTGCGCGGTCAGCGAATGCAGGTCGACGACGCAATAGATGCAGTCGGACTGTTCCTGGAGGGCGACGAATTTCTTGATGGCGCCGAGATAGTTGCCGAGATGCAGATTGCCGGTCGGCTGGACACCGGAAAAGACAAGTGGCTTGAAGGCGGTCATGATGTCCTCATGGCTTGTGGAGGGCCGTATAAGCGTGATTCCAAAAAGTTGCAGACTTTTTGGAGCCAATCATGCGGCTGGAAACCGCACGCGGCGAAAGTCTTCGACGGCGCGCTTATGGACGAAGACCAAAAAAGCGGCAAGAGGGGATCAGCGGGCCGGGCGGAACTTGGCGAGCAGGCGCTTGCCCCTTGCCAAATTGGCGAGCACCCGATTGCCCGTTGCCGACCTGGCGAGGAACCGCTTGCCCTTGGCAACAAGGCCTCGCCACCCAAGCGGCGTGACCTCGATGTCGGCCACGCCGATGCCGTTGCGGCCTGCGGGTCTCTGCAATCTGGTGAGGTGAAGCTCCAGGATCGTATGATCGTCCTTTCGCAGCGCCGTTTCGAACGTCGCTTGCGCGTTCCAGAGATCGCCCACCTGGCGCACCCCGGAAATGCTTGCCACAACCGGCTGGCCATTTACGGACAGTTTTAGCCTGGTCAGCGCCTCGCGTTGAACGTGCCGGATGTGCAGGCAAATCCGCGCCTTGCCGGCATATTTGAACGGCACAAGCAGCTTCGGGCGTGGATTGCAGCCGACCCAGAGGATCCAGTCGCCACCTGCTTGGAACGGAGACCAGTCGAGCGCCTTTGGCGAGCTGTCCTGCTTGACCACCTCGCGCTGCCTGAGGCTGCTCAGATTCGGGCGAACGATGCCCTTGTTCGTCGCAATCTGGGTCGCGAGCTGACCCTTCTCGAAGCGCTCGTAGTCCGGATGGACCATGATCATGTAAGTGTTGGCTGCCTTTGCCTTGGTCAGTTCGGAGGCCAGATAGCCGTCAAATCCTGGCCTGGCCATTCGCCTGGCCATTCGTTCCTGCTCGTCCGAGCCTTGGCTCATATAGCTAAGGTAACGGTGACCGGCCGCGAATTTCTGGACAGTGATCCGCTGCGTCGACACAAAACGCATGCCTGACTTTGCCGCTCGCAACATGAAATCCGCGTCGACGGGCGCAGTTATCTCTTTCGGACTGCGCCATTTGCCGATCCGATCGACAACGTCGCGTCGGTGGCCGAAACTCGAAGGCGGGAAGAAGTGCTTGAGAGCGGCGTCCGGTTCGCTGAAGATGCCGGTCACCCACCGAAAATTGCTTGCCCTGGGGCCATGAAAGATCGTGCCGCTTACGACAAAATCCGGTTGCTGGTTATGCCCGAAAAGATCGGCGAGTGCCTGGAGATGGTCCGGAGCCCAGAGATCGTCATGACCGAGATAGGCGATGTATTGCCCGCGCGCCAATTCGATGCCCGCATTGTTGGGGAAGGCCTGGCTGCCGCCGCGCTCTGACAGGGTGGACCAGCGGATTTGAGGGGACGCAAGCGCCTGGACGACATCCGCGGTATCGTCCGTGCAGCAATCGCCCACCACCAACAACTCGAAGTCCTGGCGGGTTTGGCGCAACACCGATTGTATCGACGGAAGGATATGCCTACCGCGATTGTAGGTGGCCATGATGACGGAAAACGTCGTCACGTTATTCGAATTTGTACGGGATGCCCGGGTGATCGAAGCGGAGCCGCGACTTGTCCGGATTTTTAGGGTCGTAGACGTTCGTCGGCATGTTGACGAATGTCGCGATGCTCTTGCCACGGTTTTGAACCCCGTGAACGACATAGGGCGGGATTGTCAGCAGGATCTTGTTGGCCGCGCCGACGTCGAGAACGTTCATTTTTTGGTATGTCGGGCTATCCTTGCGTAGATCGTAGAGCACGACCCTGATGTCGCCATTTGTATAGGCGAGCCGGTCGAACTGTCGCTTGTGATAGACCCATGCCCTGATCGATCCCACCGCGGCTGATACCAGATAGACATGCGGCGGCGGGGTGACGGGCTCCAGCAGTGACGACATGAGGACCGTAAGGTCGCCACGCTCGTCGCCTCTTGTGACCAACCGCTGGATCCGCACGCCCGCTACCAGATTTTCGCCCGGAATGTCCTCCAGAAACGGAACGTCGTCTCCCCAAGGTTTGTCATCGATGAAATCTTCGAGCGACAGCGTTTCCATCGAACCCCCAACATTAGCGCAAGTCTGACCTTGCCCCTTGCGTTATGTCCGGTCGGCGCCGAAGGCAATACCCCGAATGGGCGATGGCGGCTCAGCGCGGGGCAATTGCCTTGCGAGCTTCAACCTCGGCCCGAGGCAACCTCGCCTTCCATCGAGGCCACTCGCGGTTCCGCAACAACGCCATCCGCCTGAACACGGCGGACTGCTTTCACCACGCTTGCGCGCGCGTGTTACCAAGCCGTGCCGATGCTTCCATGGCCCGTAGAAATCAGGCTCACGGATCTGGAGACTGTTCCGTGACCGATGGCGCCGTCGCCTTTGCCGAACCGCGCTTGATGTTCCTTCGGATCATGCCGAAATCGGCGCCGCCGGTTGTGAAGGCGGTGACGAAATAGAGCGCCGCCCCGCCGGCGACCAGTGCCAGAACCGTCGTTGCCTTGACGACCAGTGGCGAACCCGGGCCGAGCCTGACGGCCAACCAGTGCTCAGCGAAATAGAGCGCCGCTCCCATCACCGCCGCCGACAGCACCAGCCGGGGGATGCGTTTCAAGAGCGGCAGGTCGCGACCCCAATGGCCGCGCCGGATCAGCACGGCAAGCAGCATCAGCGCGTTGACCCAGCCGGCGACGGCCGAGGCTACCGCAATGCCCGGCGCGCCCATCGACGGGAACAGCGTCAGCGCGGTCGCGACGTTCACCGCCACCGAGATGGCGGCAAACATCATTGGCGTACGCGTGTCCTCGCGGGCGAAATAACCGGGGGTGAACGCCTTGATCAGCACGAAGGCCGGCAGGCCCAGGCCAAAGATCGCCAGGATCGCCGCCACGGTCGGCGTCGAATGGTTGGCGGCAAAGGCGCCGCGCTCATACACCAGCCGAACGATAGGCTCCGACATGACCCAGAGGGCGACGGCCGCCGGCAAGGTCATGAACAGCGTGAACTCGACCGAGCGGTTCTGCAGATTAGCCGCCTCGATCAGGTTTCCGGATTTCAGCGCCCGCGACAGTTCCGGCAACAGCACGATCGCCACCGCGACGCCGACGACGCCAAGCGGCAACTGGTAGATGCGGTCGGCATAGGCGAGCGATGACACGGCGCTGTCCTGCGCCGAGGCGATCGCCGTGCCGATCAGCTGGTTGATCTGGGTGATGCCGCCGGTGATCGCCGCCGGCAGCGCCAGGATCAGCAGCCGCTTGACGCTGGGCGTCATTTTCGGCCGGCGAAAGCCGATCGAGATGCCGGCATGGCGCACCGCCACCCAGACGATGGCGAGCTGCACCAGCCCCGCGGCGAGCACGCCCCAGGACAGGCCGAAGCCGACGGCGTGGGCGTCCAGCCCGTTGTACCAGGCATAGGCCAAGACGCCGATCAGGATGATGTTGAGGAACACCGGCGCCACGGCGGCGGCGAAATAGCGGCGCAGCGAATTCAGCATGCCGGCCATCATGGCGCCGAGCGACATGCAGATCAGGTAGGGAAACATGATGGTCGCAAGCCGGACGGTCGTCTCGAACTTGCCCGGCGTGTCGGCAAAGCCCGGCGCCACCAGGTAGCGCACGATCAGCGGCATCGCCAGTTCCATGACGATGGTCAGCGCCAGCAACGCCGTGAACAGCACGCCGAACACCTCTTCGGAAAAGCGCTTGGCGCCCTCGGTGCCGTGGGTCTCGATCTCCTTGGCGAACAGCGGCACGAAGGCGGCGTTGAAGGCGCCTTCGGCGAACAGCCGGCGGAAGGTGTTGGGAAACTGGAAGGCGGCGTTGAAGGCGTCGGCGACCGGCCCTGTGCCGAGTGCGGCCGCCATCAGCATCTCGCGACCGAAGCCGAGCGCGCGGCTCATCAGCGTGCCGGAAGCGACGGTGGCGAATTTCTTGACAAGGCTCATGCGCGGGGAGACTGACCGTGGGAATGGGACAAAGTGATGGTGATCCTCACTCGGCGGCCGCCTTGGCCTTGCCGTTGCGCTCCGGCGCGGTGCCTTCGAGGGTCTCGATCAGCCGCTTGTGAATGGTGGCCATGCGCGTCGGGCTGTCGATCTTCTGTCCCGTCAGGTCGGTGACATAGAAAGTGTCGATGACCTTCTCACCAAAAGTCGTGATGTGCGCCGAGGCGATGTCGAGCGAGAGATCCGACAGCGCGCCGGTGATCTCCGACAGCAGGCCAGGCCGGTCCAGCCCCTCGATCTCGATCACCGAGAAGCGGTTCGACAGCGTGTTGCGGATTTCAGCCCGCGGCGGAATGCGGAAGACCTTGGCGCCGCGCCGGGGCTTGGTGCGCTTCTCGATCATTTCGGGCAGCCAGCTCTTGCCTGACAGCACGTCCTCGATCAATCGGCCGACGCGCTCGGCGCGGCGGCGCTCATCCTCGTCGAGGTCGAATTCCCGGCTGATCAGGATGGTGTCCAGCGCGCGGCCGTCGGAGGTGGTGAAGATCTGCGCGTCGACGATGTTGCCGCCGGCTCCGGCGCAGGCGCCGGCAATCACCGACAGCAGGCGCGGATGGTCCTGCGCCAGAACGGTGATCTCGGTCACGGCCTCGAACTGGTGGGTCTTGACCATGGTGGCGAGCTTCTTGCCCGCCGCGTCCGCCTCGCGGATGAATTCGGCGTGGCGCAGCTGGTCGGCGAGGTCCACGGTCAGCAGGTAGTTCTCGTAGTGCTGGGCGACATAGCGCTTGCGGTCCTTGGCCGGCCAATCCGCCAGCGCCTCGGCCAGCCGCTCGCGCGCGGCGGCAGTGCGCTCGGCGCGCGACACTTCAGAGAATCCACCGGTCAGAAGCAGCTCGGTCTCATAATAGAGCGTACGCAGCAACTGGCCCTTCCAGCCGTTCCACACGCCCGGCCCTACGCCTCTGATGTCGCAGACGGTCAGGATCAGCAGCAGCTTGAGCCGCTCGACCGACTGCACGATCGAGGCGAAATCCTCGATCGTCTTGCGGTCGTTGAGGTCGCGCGTCTGCGCCGTCATCGACATCACGAGGTGGTTCTCGACCAGCCAGGCGACGGTTTCGGTGTCGGCCGCCGACAGGCCCATATGCGGGCAGATGCGCCGCGCGATGCGCGCGCCGGCCTCCGAATGGTCCTCCAGGCGCCCCTTGGCGATATCGTGCAGCAGCACCGCCACATAGAGCGCCTCGCGGCTTTTCTTCAGTCCCGGCATCAGCGTGTGCGACAGCGGATGCACCTTCTCGCCGTCGCCGCGCTCGATCTCGGCCAGCACGCCGATGCAGCGGATCAGGTGCTCATCCACCGTATAGTGGTGGTACATCGAGAACTGCATCATGGCGACGATCTTGCCGAAGTCGGGGATCAGCTTGGCGAGCAGACCTGCCTCGTTCATGCGCCTGAGGTTGAGCTCGGCGTTACGATCCGAGGTCAAGATGTCGAGGAACAGCCGGTTGGCCTCCTCGTCGCGTCGCAGCGACTTGTTGACCAGGCCGAGCGAGCGGGTGAGCAGCTTCAGCGCATCGGGGTGGAACTCCAGCCCATGCTTGTCGGCGAACCAGAACAGCCGCAAGAGATTGACCGGATCGCGCTCGAACACCATGTCGTCGGCGACGTTGATGCGGTGGTTGTCGACGATGAAATCGGACGTGCCGGCGAGCTTGCGCTTGCGGCGCGAGAAGGTGAGGAAGATACGGTTGAAGCCAGGCACATGCTTGGCCTGTTCCTCCTCCAGTGCCGCGCAGAAGATGCGGGTCAGGTCGCCCACGTCCTTGGCGACGAGGAAGTAGTGCTTCATGAAGCGCTCGACCGCCGACAGGCCGGGATGGGTGGTGTAGCCCAGCCGCTCGGCGATCTCGCGCTGGATGTCGAAATGCAGCCGCTCCTCGGGCTTGCCGGTGAGGAAATGCATGTGGCAGCGCACCGCCCACAGGAAATCCTCGGCCTTGAGGAATTCGCGGTATTCGGCTTCGGTGAAGACACCCTTGTCGACCAGTTCCTCGCCGGTACGCACCCGGTAGAAGTACTTGGCGATCCAGAACAGCGTCTGCAGGTCGCGCAGGCCGCCCTTGCCGTCCTTGACATTGGGTTCGACGAGATAGCGGCTTTCGCCGGCCTTGGCATGGCGCTCGTCGCGCTCGGCAAGCTTTGCCTGCACATATTCGGGGCCGGTCGTGCGCACCACCTCGTGGTCGAAACGCGTCAGAAGCTCGTCATAGAGTTTCAGCTCGCCCCACAGGAAGCGCGCTTCCAGGATCGAGGTGCGGATGGTGATGTCGGTGCGCGACAGCCTCAGGCACTCGTCGATGTTGCGGGTGGCGTGGCCGACCTTCAGGCCGAGATCCCACAGCATGTAGAGCATGTATTCGACGATCTGCTCGCCCCACGGCGTCTGCTTGTAGGGCAGCAGGAACAAAAGGTCGATGTCAGAGCCTGGGGCCAGCGTGCCGCGGCCATAGCCGCCGACCGCGACCACGGCCATGCGTTCGGCAGAAGACGGGTTCTTGACGCGGTAGACATGGGTCGCGGCGAAATCGTAAAGCGCGCGGATGAGTTCGTCCATGAGATGCGACAGCCGGGCGGCGCAGGCGGTGCCGCCGCCATCGTCCTTCAGCATGGTCTCGGCGACCTTGCGGCCGTCGGCGAGCCGGCCCTTGAGCAGTTGGAGGACACGGCTCCGGATGGCCTGGCCGGAACCGTCGCCAGCCGTTGCCGCGGTCAGCGCCGTCATCTCGCGGCGCAAGGCGTCGCCGTCGATCAGCTCGTCGAGTTTCAGGGATATTTTTGCCATATGCGGAGGTCGGTCTCGCCTTTTCGGCGGCGTCTATAGCGCGTTTTCGCGGTGCTGGGTATGGGGCGGTCGAACACGCTTGCCCTGGTGTTCGAACGGGATGGTCTTCCACTGCCGCAGCCGGAAGAAGTCGGCGAGCTGTCGTGCCGGGCCTGGCCGTGGCATGAAAAGAGAAACGTGATTATCTACAGCGCCTTCAAACGATGCCCAGGACGAGGCGGACGGACACTTTTGCCATGATAGCGGAACGGAATGATCATTTCCCGCTCCAGGTGGGTAATTTCGCTGGCTTGGTGCCATATCCGTTTGAACTCGGTCAGGACTTTTTCGCGAGTAGACCTCTTTCGTTTTTCGCTGGCAGGCGTCGCCGGCGCCCTGGGTGTCGCATCAATGATCTGGCTTGGCAGCACGGCTTCGTCATCGCTCAGGAACTGGGTCTGCATGCACAGCGCCGGTATGAGCTGATATGTTGTCTTGCGCCACGATGTCTGGAAGGCGGGATCGAACATCACGCAATCGACCTGAGCGGCGAGCTCATATGTTGCCTCGATAAGATCGCGCGCGGCCCGTTTCGAAACGATATAGCCCGCAGTGCCGAGATGCCCCCCCAGGAGCCTGGACACGGAATGGCCGTAACCGACGGAAGTGTGCATTCTGGAGACAGAGGTCTTGCTGAAGACTGTCTCCAGCTTGACGATGTCGGCATCGGCCGGAATCCAGTCGCTGTCGGCAAACAATGGGCGGGCCACGGCTGAAATCAGCACGTCGTCCTCGAGGATTGCGGCGTAGGCATCATTGCTTTCAGCAACGATGCGCCAACATGCAATGTGGCTCAGAAAGCATGCGATCTCGGCATCGGACAAGTTCGACGGAAAGGAATTCCTGTATGGCGCACTCGCGGCCATGTCGGATGGATTGCATGCATCGATCGCCGCAACCCGTTCAAACGCTACACCGATGCGGGCCAGCTCAGCCGTCATGTGGGCAAGCCGGTCCCGGGACCGATCGAGGTTGATGACCAGACACTTCATTTAGAGCGGGGATCGATGCGATTGCGGGAAGTGGGCGTCCATAGCATATGGGCGTAATCGCGTGCGGTATTTTTTCGCCGACCACGCCTCGGCACGAAAAGTCGAAACGGCTCTTGACCTTCCAGTTACTGGAAGCCCTACCTCCGCACCAGATCGAGACATAAGAGGCATTTCGGATGGCCCATTCCGACCATAGTCACCAAGCGCACGCCGGCGGCTGCTGCTCCGCCAAAGGTGTTGCGCCTGGCGCCGAAGCCGTCATCCGCGATCCGGTCTGCGGCATGACCGTCGATCCGGCCGCCGGCAAGCCGATGGCCGAGCATGGCGGCCAGGTTCGCCATTTCTGCAGCGAGCGCTGCCGTGCGAAATTCGTCGCCGAGCCGGAAAAATACCTGACGGCCACCGATCCGGTGTGCGGCATGAGCGTCGATCGCGCCACCGCCAAGCACTTCTTGCGTCACGAGGGCCAGGGTTTCTATTTCTGCTCGGCCGGTTGCAAGGCGAAGTTCGAGACAGAGCCGGCGAAATATCTCGGCGATAGGCCAGCGCCGCAGGCAATGCCGAAAGGCACGCAGTACACCTGCCCGATGCATCCCGAAATCATCCGCGACAAGCCTGGCGCCTGCCCAATCTGCGGCATGGCGCTGGAGCCGATGGGCGTACCGACCGGCGACGAGGGGCCGAACCCTGAACTGGTGGATTTCACCAGGCGCTTCTGGGTCAGCGCGGTGCTGTCCTTGCCCTTGCTGATCATCGCCATGGCGCCGATGCTCGGCCTGAGCTTCGAAAGCCTCATCGACGATCGGACGAAGACATGGGCAGAACTGGCGCTGGCGAGCCCGGTGGTGCTGTGGGCGGCATTCCCCTTCTTCCATCGTGGTTGGCAGTCGGTCTTGAACCGCAGCCCCAACATGTGGACGCTGATTTCGCTCGGCGTCGGCGCTGCCTACCTCTACAGCGTCGTCGCCACGCTGTTCCCGGATATCTTTCCGCATCAATTCCGCGGCCATGGCGGTACTGTCCCGGTCTATTTCGAGGCCGCCGCCGTCATAGTCGCACTGGTGTTCCTCGGCCAGGTCCTCGAACTGCGTGCCCGTGAAAAGACCGGCTCGGCGATCCGCGCCTTGCTCGACCTGGCGCCAAAGACGGCCAGGCTGATTGGCGCGGATGGCTCCGAGACCGACGTGCCGCTCGACACGATCAAGGCAGGCGACCGGCTGCGCATCCGCCCCGGTGATGCCGTGCCGGTCGATGGCACTGTGATCGAAGGCCGCTCGTCGGTCGACGAATCGATGATATCTGGCGAGCCGCTGCCGGTCGAAAAGACCGAAGGCGATGCCTTGACCGGCGGCACGCTCAACAAGAACGGGGCGCTGATCATGCGCGCCGACAAGGTCGGCGCCGAGACGACGCTGGCGCGCATCGTCGAGCTCGTCGCCAAGGCACAGCGTTCACGCGCGCCGATCCAGGGGCTGGCCGATCGCGTCTCCTTCTATTTCGTGCCGGCCGTCGTGCTGGTCGCGATCATCGCCTTCGTCGCCTGGGCAATTCTCGGTCCCGAGCCGAGCCTCATCTTCGCCATCGTTTCGCTGGTGTCGGTGCTGATCATCGCCTGTCCCTGCGCGCTCGGCCTGGCGACGCCGATGTCGATCATGACCGCGACCGGGCGTGGCGCCCATGCCGGCGTGCTGATCAAGGAAGCGGCGGCCCTCGAAAGCTTCGCTGCGGTCGATACGCTGATCGTCGACAAGACCGGCACGCTGACCGAGGGCCGGCCGCGATTGACCGACGTCGTCGCCGCCGAAGGCATGGTGGAGAATGAATTGCTGGCGCTCGCCGCCGCCCTCGAAAAGGGCTCGGAGCATCCGCTGGCCGAAGCCATCGTCGACGGTGCCGGCGAACGGGGCCTGAAGGCCGCCGACGCCAGCGATTTCGAGGCGGTCACCGGCAAGGGCGTCTCCGGCACTGTATCGGGCAGCAAGGTCGCGCTCGGCAACGTGGCGATGATGGCCGATCTCGGCATCGACACCGCGCCGCTCGGTGAACAGGCAACGGCGCTACAAACGGACGGCAAGACGGTGATGTTCGTTGCCGTGGGCAAGAGGCTGGCGGGCATCGTCGCCGTCGCCGATCCGGTCAAGGCGACGACAGCGGTGGCGATCAAGGCACTGCATGACAGGGGCTTGAGGATCATCATGGCGACCGGCGACAATGAGCGCACGGCCAAGGCCATCGCTGCAAAACTCGGCATCGACGAGGTTTGCGCCGGCCTGCTGCCGGAACAGAAGGCGGCCCTTGTCGAGGAATTGCGCTCGAAAGGCGCCGGTGTCGCCATGGCCGGTGACGGCGTCAACGATGCGCCCGCACTTGCCGCCGCCGATGTCGGCATCGCCATGGGCACCGGTGCCGATGTCGCGGTCGAAAGCGCCGGGATCACGCTGGTCAAGGGCGACCTCAACGGCATCGTCCGCGCCCGCACGCTCGCCCAGGCGACGATCCGCAACATCCGCCAGAACCTGTTCTTCGCCTTCCTCTACAATGTGCTCGGCGTGCCGGTCGCGGCCGGCGTGCTCTATCCGCTCACCGGCACGCTCCTGTCGCCAATGCTGGCGGCGGCGGCGATGAGCCTGTCCTCGGTCTCGGTCATCGGCAATGCGTTGAGGCTGAGAACGTTGAAACTCTGAGCAAAGCTCCCAAATACGACATTCCATTCAACAGGAGATCACGGATGAATCTGGCCAAGAAGATTGTGCTTTTGCTGATGGCTGCGGGAATGCTGCTCGCGGTGTTCCTTGAAAGCGTCCCTGCACAATCGGAGGAGATGAAGCACGACATGTCCGGCATGGCGATGGGCGCGGAAAACCCTTCGACCGCCGGCTACAAGGCGGCGATGGACAAGATGCACGCCGACATGATGGCGATCGAAAGTACCGGCAATGCCGATGTCGATTTCGTCCGCGGCATGATCCCGCATCATCAGGGCGCGATCGACATGGCCAAGGTCGAGCTTGCTAACGGCAAGGACCCGGAAATCCGCAAGCTGGCCGAGGGGGTTATCGCCGCGCAGGAAGCCGAGATCAAAGAGATGCAGGCCTGGCTCGCCGCCCATCCGGTGAAGTAGCGGCGGGCGTAACCGCGAACGTTCGGACGGGACTTTCGTCTGGATTTCACGGCTCGCCTGTGCTGCGATCCGGCGCCAACTGGAGCACGTCATGCCGTCAACGATCAGAACCACCACTTTACCCTCGGGCGAAGCCATTGCCGTGCTCGGCCAGGGCACCTGGAAAATGGGCGAGGATGCACGTCGCCGTGCCGATGAGGTTGCCGCGCTCAGGCTAGGGCTGGATCTCGGCATTACCCTCATCGACACCGCCGAAATGTATGCCAGCGGCGGCGCCGAGGAGGTGGTGGCGGAGGCCATTGCCGGGCGCCGCGACGACACCTTCCTGGTCTCCAAGGTGCTGCCGTCCAACGCCTCTCGCGCCGGCGTGCAGCGGGCCTGCGAGAGCAGCCTGAAACGCCTCGCGACCGACCGCATCGATCTCTATCTCTTGCATTGGCCGGGCAGCGTGCCTTTGGCGGAGACGGTCGAGGCGTTCGAGGCGCTGAAAAAGGCCGGCAAGATCCGCCACTGGGGCGTCAGCAATTTCGACACCGACGAGATGGAGGACCTGGTCGGCCTGCCTGCCGGCGGCGATGTCCAGACCAACCAGGTGCTCTACAATCTGTCGCGGCGCGGCCTCGAATTCGACCTCGCGCCGTGGAGCCGGCAACGCGGCATTCCGCTGATGGCCTATTCGCCGGTCGAGCAGGGCGCCTTGGCGCGCAACACCAGGCTTGAGGCCATCGCCGCCCGCTACAATGCCACCCCGGCGCAGATCGCGCTTGCCTGGGTGATGGCACAGCCAGGCGTCATCGCCATACCCAAAGCAACGAGGCAGGAGCACGTGCGCCAGAACGCCGCAGCGCTCGACATCAGGCTCGGTTCAGAGGATCTGGCCGAGCTCGACCGCGCCTTCCCGCCGCCGACCCGCAAGCGCGGGCTGGAGATGATTTGAGCGGCAGCTTCGGCGACGCCGCTTTTTACTTTTACTTCCCCGCCATTCCCTTCAGCCTGTACAGCGCCTCCAGCGCCTCGCGAGGCGTCATCTCGTCGGGATTGATGTCGCCCAGCGCGGCACCCAGCGCATCGTTCTTCACCGGCTTCGGCGCTTCCCGCTTCACCGCCACCGAAAACAGCGGCAGGTCGTCGACCAGCCGGTTGGCCTTGCCCGAAACCTCGCCTTCCTCCAGCTGGTGCAGCACTTCCTTCGCCCGCCCGACCAGGGCTTCCGGCAGGCCGGCGAGCCGCGCCACCTGGACGCCGTAGGAGCGGTCGGCGGCACCCTTGCCGACCTCGTGCAGGAAGACCACGTCGCCTTCCCATTCCTTGACCCGCATGGTGACGTTGTGCAGTCGCGGCAGCTTGCCGGCCAGCGCCGTCATTTCGTGGAAATGGGTGGCGAAGATCGCCCGGCAGCGGTTCTTCTCGTGCAGATATTCGACCGCCGCCCAGGCGATCGACAGGCCGTCGAAGGTGGCGGTGCCGCGGCCGATTTCATCGAGGATCACCAGCGCCCGCTCTCCCGCCTGGTTGAGGATCGCCGCCGTCTCGACCATCTCGACCATGAAGGTCGAGCGGCCGCGCGCCAAATCGTCGGAGGCGCCGACACGCGAGAACAGCCGGTCGACGACGCCGATATGGGCGCTTTGCGCCGGCACGAAGGAGCCGGTCTGGGCAAGGATGGCGATCAGCGCGTTCTGCCGCAGGAAGGTCGATTTGCCGCCCATGTTGGGGCCGGTCAGCAGCCAGATCGCGCCGTTCTTCGCGCCGCCTTCCGGCGACAGGTCGCAATCATTGGCGACGAACGGTCCTTCGCCCGAACGCCGCAGCGCCTGTTCGACCACCGGATGCCGGCCGCCGGAGATATCAAAGGCGAGGCTGGCATCCACCACAGGACGGCACCAGGCCTCGCTTTCCGACAGCAGGGCAAGTGCCGCCGAGACGTCGATCACGGCAAGCGCCTCGGCGCCGGCGCGGATGCTGTCTGCTTCGCCGACCACTTCCGCCGTCAGCCTGTCGAAAGTGGCCAGCTCGATGCTCAGCGCCCGGTCGGCGGCGTTGGCGATTTTTGTCTCGAGTTCGGCGAGCTCTGTTGTCGTAAACCGCATGGCGTTGGCCATGGTCTGACGATGGATGAAGCGCGCCTTGGCGCCGTCGCTGCCGGTCATGATCGAATGGTGGTTGGCGGTTACCTCGATGTAGTAGCCGAGCACATTGTTGTGCCGGATCTTCAGCGAGCGGATGCCGGTCTCATCGATCAGCGAGCGCTCCAGCCCGGCGATCACTTTTCGCGATTCGTCGCGCAGTGCCCGCATCTCGTCGAGCTCGGCATGATAGCCGCCGCGCACGAAGCCGCCGTCGCGCTTGAGCAGCGGCAGCTCCTCGCTGAGTGCCTGCGTCAGGTGCTCCGAGAGCGGGCGCGGCAACGCCTTGATGGCGGTGAGCGCTGCCGCCAGTTCCTGGGGCAGGGCGGTCGCGGCAAAGATCTCGGCGATGGCGTCCGCCGCCTCGAAGCCGGCGCGCAGCGCGCCGAGATCGCGCGGGCCGCCGCGGTTGAGCGCCAGCCGGGACAGCGCGCGCGGCATGTCGGCGACGCTCTTCAGGCTCGTCCGCACCGCCTGGCAGAGCCGCGTCTCCGAACGGAAGAACGACACCGAATCCAGCCTGGCGCCGATCGCCGCCGGGTCGGTCAGCGGCGCCATCAGCCGGTCGGCCAGCAGTCTTGCGCCGCCGCCGGTCACCGTGCGGTCGATCGCCTTGAACAGCGAGCCGTCGCGGCTGCCCGACAGAGTGCGCAGCAGCTCCAGATTGCCACGCGTCGCCGGGTCGATGAACAGTGTCGAGCCCTGCTCCTCGCGCTCTGGACGTGACAGAGGCGGCCGTTCGGCCTTCTGCGTCTTCTCGACATAGGCAATCGTGCCGGAGATCGCCGACAGCTCGGCGCGCGAAAACGCACCAAAACTGTCCGGGGTCGCCACCTCGAAGAAGCGGGCGATGCGCCCCGCCGCCGAGGCCGAATCGAACAATGACGGCGGCTGCGGGCTGGCGACGCGGCCGATGACGTCGAACACCGGCTTCAGCTCCGGATCGTAGAATACCGGTTCGGCAACGATCAGCTCGCGCGGATCGACCCGGAACACATCGGCCAGCAGCCGGTCGGCGGTGGTTTCGGCAACGCGGAAGATGCCGGTCGAGATCTCGATCCAGGCCAGCGCGAAGGAATGCTCCGCCCCGCCCTTCACGCGCCCCAGCGCCATCAGGAAACTCGATTCCGACGGCGCCAGCAATTTGTCCTCGGTGATGGTGCCGGGCGTCACCAGCCGCACCACGTCGCGTCGCACCACCGATTTGCCGCCGCGCTTCTTGGCTTCCGCCGGATCCTCGATCTGCTCGCAGACGGCAACGCGAAATCCCTGGCCGATCAGCTTCTGCAGATAATCGTCGGCCGCATGCACAGGCACGCCGCACATCGGGATGTCATGGCCCTGGTGCTTGCCGCGCTTGGTCAAGACGATGCCCAGCGCCCGGCTCGCCTTCTCGGCGTCGTCGAAGAACAGCTCGTAGAAATCGCCCATGCGGTAGAACAGCAGCGAATCCGGGTTCGCCGCCTTGATCTCGATATACTGCTCCATCATCGGCGTTGGAGCGGCAACAGTCGCAGGCGTCATCGCCTCTGGGGCGTCGGGCTCGGTTGGCGTGTGCATGTTCATGCCGGCACGCTAGCAGATGTGCTTGCCAGGTTTAATGCCGGCGGCTCGAAAAGCAGGGGAAGAAGCGGCCGCACCCGCTGTTGCCGGCGCCGGACCGCCAACAGCCTGCGACATGCAGGATGCGCTTTTCCGGATCGCTTGGCGGTTTACAGCGTCCTCATGTGGCCTTAATCCGGAAGCTCACAAAAACATGGCATCCATCTCAAGGGTGTCGCACCGGCGAGGAAATCAAAAGCATCATGGCCAGGAAAACCGAAAACAGCGGTCCCTCCGTCAGCGCGCAGGAGGCGCTGGAATTCCACGCCATGGGCCGCCCGGGCAAGCTGGAGATCGTCGCCACCAAGCCGATGGCGACGCAGCGCGATCTCAGTCTCGCCTATTCGCCGGGCGTCGCCGTTCCGGTGCGCGCCATCGCCGAGGACCCGAGCCGCGCCTTCGACTACACGACGCGCGGCAACATGGTCGCCGTCATCTCCAACGGCACCGCCATCCTCGGCCTCGGCAATCTCGGCGCGCTCGCCTCCAAACCGGTGATGGAGGGCAAGGCGGTGTTGTTCAAGCGCTTCGCCGATGTCGATTCCATCGACCTCGAGGTCGACACCGAGGATGCCGACGAGTTCATCAACTGCGTGCGCTTCCTTGGCCCCTCCTTCGGCGGCATCAACCTCGAGGACATCAAGGCGCCGGAATGCTTCATCATCGAGCAGCGGCTGCGCGAATTGATGGATATTCCCGTCTTCCATGACGACCAGCACGGCACCGCCATCATCTCGGCCGCCGGCCTGATCAACGCGCTGGAGATCACCGGCCGCGACATGAAGACCACGAAGATGGTCTGCAACGGCGCCGGTGCCGCAGGCATCGCCTGCATCGAGCTGATGAAGGCGATGGGTTTTTCGCCGGAAAACATCATCCTGTGCGACACCAAGGGCGTGGTCTTCCAGGGCCGCACCGAAGGCATGAACCAGTGGAAGTCGGCGCATGCGGTCAAGACCGAGGCACGCAGCCTGGCCGAGGCGCTGGATGGCGCCGATGTCTTCCTCGGCCTCTCCGCCAAGGGCGCGCTGACCACCAAGATGGTGCAGTCGATGGCCAAGAACCCGATCATCTTCGCCATGGCCAATCCCGACCCGGAGATCACGCCGGAGGAAGTGGCCGAGATCCGCACCGACGCCATCATGGCGACCGGGCGCTCGGACTATCCGAACCAGGTCAACAACGTGCTGGGCTTCCCCTACATCTTCCGCGGTGCGCTCGATGTCAGGGCCACCACCATCAACGACGAGATGAAGATCGCCGCGGCACGCGCGCTGGCCGAACTGGCGCGCAAGGACGTGCCCGACGACGTCGCCGCCGCCTATCAGGGCAACCGGCCGAAATTCGGCCCCAACTACATCATTCCGGTGCCGTTCGACCCGCGTCTGATCGCGGCTATCCCGCTTGCGGTGGCAAAGGCTGCGATGGAGTCGGGCGTAGCCCGCAAGCCGATCCTCGACCTCGACCGCTACGCGCAGGAGCTGTCGGCCCGCCGCGACCCGATCGCATCGACCTTGCAGCGCATCTATGACCGCGTCCGCCGCCAGCCCAAGCGCATCGTCTTCGCCGAGGGCGAGGAGGAGCAGGTGATGCGCGCCGCCGTCTCCTATGTGAACCAGAAGCTCGGCACCGCCATCCTGCTCGGCCGCGACGACGTCATCAAGGAAAACGCCAAGCACGCCGGCATCGAGCTCAACAAGCAAGGCATCGAGATCATCAATGCCAGGCTGTCGCGCCGCAACGGCATCTACACCGACTATCTCTACGAGCGCATGCAGCGCAAAGGCTTCCTGTTTCGCGATTGCCAGCGCCTGATCAACAACGACCGCAACCATTTCGCCGCCTGCATGGTGGCGCTGGGCGATGCCGACGGCATCGTCACCGGCGTGACCCGCAACTATTCCACCGCGCTCGACGACATCCGCCGCATCATCGACGCCAAGCCCGGGCACCGCGTCATCGGCGTGTCGATCGTGCTGGCGCGGGGCAGAACGGTGCTGGTCGCCGACACCGCCGTGCACGATATGCCCAATGCCGAACAGATCGCCGACATCGCCGAGGAGGCGGCCGGCTTCGCCCGCCGCATGGGCTACGAGCCGAGGCTCGCCATGCTCGCCTACTCCACCTTCGGCCATCCGCAGGGCGAACGCTCCGAGCGCGTCCAGGAAGCGGTGCGCATCCTCGACAAGCGCCGCGTCGATTTCGAGTATGACGGCGAGATGGCCGCCGACGTGGCGCTCAATGCCCGCGCCATGGCGCAATACCCGTTCATCCGCCTGACCGGCCCCGCCAACGTGCTGATCATGCCCGCATTCCACTCGGCCTCGATCTCGACCAAGATGCTGCAGGAACTCGGCGGCTCGACCGTCATCGGCCCGCTGCTGGTCGGCCTGAACAAGCCGGTGCAGATTGTCTCGCTGAATGCCAAGGACAGTGACATCGTCAACATGGCGGCGATTGCGGCGTATACGGCGGGGGCTTGAGGGACGCTCCGTGCAGAGCCCGAAACGCCGTCGGACTAATCCCATAAGAGATTGATAATATTCAGCTGATATAGAGCCTCTTTGCCGACTTGCCGTAAGGGCATCTGCGGCGCGCTCAGACCGCCAAACGGGGGTGCGGCATGAAGCATGACGGGGTTTCTGTATCCGCGGTCGGCCACGGGGTCTACCACGACGAGCGGCTGGATGCGCTGCTCAGCATTACTGGCCGCATGGACGGCTATCTCTACCGCTGCCGCAACGATCAATCCTACACCATGCTCTATATCAGCGACGGCATTTTCACCGTCAGCGGCTTTCCACCGACGGATTTCGTGCACAACGCCGTTCGCGACTATGTCTCGGCCATCCACCCGGACGATCTTGCCTCGGTCTATGCCGCCGTCGACGCCGCGCTCGAAGCGCGCCGCAACTGGAACGTCGACTACCGCATCGTGCCCAAGGTTGGCGAACCGCTCTGGGTCCGCGAGATCGGCGGCGGCGTCTGGGACGATGCCGGCGAGCTCGAATTCCTGGAAGGGTTCGTCGTCGACATCAGCGACCGCAAGGTCGTCGAGGATCTCAACGCTGAGCTGCTGCAGGATCTGAAGGTCGCCAATGAGGAGCTCTCCGCGCAAAAGCGCGAGATCGAGTTGGCCAAGCAGCAGAGCGACCATTCGGCCAACCACGACCTGCTGACCGACCTGCCCAACCGGCGCGCCTTCCACAACGAGCTCAAATCGGTGGTCGCCCGCTGCGGTGGCAACGGCGAGGCGGCGGGCCTGCTTTTCATCGACCTCGACCGGTTCAAGGATGTCAACGACACGCTCGGCCACGAGGCCGGCGACGCCCTGCTGCAGCGCGTGTCGAGCCACCTTCGCTCCGTCCTGCGCAGCGACGATTTCGTGGCGCGGCTCGGTGGCGACGAGTTCGCCTTGCTGTTTTCGGGGCAAGCGGACCAGGCAAGGCAAAAGGCCGTGCGCGTCGCCGAACGCGTCCTGGAACGGCTTCGAATCAAGGTTCCGGCGCCGAACGGCGACATCCAGGTCGGCTGCACCATCGGCGTCGCCATCTATCCATCCGAAGCCGGCGATTGCGACGCTCTGGTCGCGCTGGCCGACCGGCTGATGTATGTCGGCAAGAAAAACGGTCGCGACCGGCTTGTCACCTCCGACGCTCTGGAGCCTGCAGCCAACAAGCATCGCCGAAGGGCCTGAGCGGCGCGCCCTCGAAATGAAAAGGCCCGCGGCATTTGCCGCGGGCCTTTTCGTCGAGATTGCAGGTTCCGGTCAGAACGAACGCTGGAAGCGGACGATGCCGCCGATCGCGTCGGCGTTGCTGGCGTCGAAATTGTCGAAATAGTCGACTTCGCCGGTAATGGTGTAGCCGGGGACGATGGTGTAGGCGATGTTCGCCGCCACCGCGAAGTCCTTGGCGTCGGTGTAGGAAACCTGCGTGTTGAAGGCCACCTTCGAGCTGAACTTGTAGGTGCCGCCGCCCCAGACGGCGAAATTGCCGGTCCACGGCTTGTAGAAGCCGACGCCGTTGGCCGGGATGGCGTTGCTGGCGTCCGACAGGTTATCGTCGGTGCCGTAGCCTGCCATCACGAACAGGGTCAGATCCTTTGTCGCATTCACGTCGAGGCGAACCTTGCCGGCCACCTCTTCATAGTTGCTGTCATAGGCAACGACGCCGGTGACCGCACCCCAGTCGCCCTTATACTTCACACCGCCGACGACATGCGGAACATAGCTGTCGATCGTGCCAGTCACGCCAGAACCCTCTTCGAGCGAAACCACCGCCGAGAAGCCGTTGCCGGCGTCGAAATAGTAGCTGATCAGGTTGGTGTCCTTGATGCCGTAAGGAATGATCGTGTCCTGGACGACATTGCCGGCATAGCCGATGAACGAGTCATAGACCGATTCATCCTTACCGACCCGCAAGCCACCGAGCTGAATCCAGGCGAAGTTCAGCGTCGTAGTCTTGTTGCCAGCGTCACTGGCGGAGCCCGTGTTGCCGAAGTTGAAGCGGGTCTCGGTATAGGTCTTCAAGGTGCCGAGTTCGGTTTCCTGGGCGGTCCAGGTCTTCAGGTTGAAGCGGGCGTTCTTGTTCCAGGCATCGTTGATGCCGCCGTCTTCCCGGTCTGCGCGCTTGGTGCCGTCCATCACGCGGCCGCCGTCGCCGAACGAGGCGTCATAGCGGACATAGCCGCCGATGCGCAGGCAGGTTTCGGTGCCGGGAATGTAGAAGTAGCCGGCACCGTAGACGTCGCAGATCTTGACATATTCGGCCGGTTCCGGCTCGGCGACGACGACCGCGTCGGCGGCGCGTGCGCCCGAAACTGCGATCAAAGCCGCAGCGGAGCCGAGAAGAAGGCTCTTGATGTTCATTTTCTTGAATCTCCAGTCAAAGGTTCAAATCAGGTCCGGGCATGGCTCTGAAGCCTGCCGCTTCACCCCACGTTGAAAGCCGCGCACCGCGCCGTTCTTTCGCCCCCGACATGGCCCAAGTGGCGGCGCCGTTCAACAGAGATTGTGTTCAAAAACGACTTTGCGCTTCTTAAAAGAGTATTGTTGCACAAATATCACGTCATGCATTTGATAAGATGGCACAATTGGCACGTTTGAAACAAATGACACAATGATTTGTATTTAGATAAAACTGAGGAAGTCGAATATTGACTGCTATATGAACAGTTATTATTTGGCTAATATCTGGAAACGGCAGATCGGGAGCGACGAAAAATCCGGAAAGTCAATCGGGCGAAAAATCGCGCGCGGCCGGCACGACGTCGCCCACCATGTCCTGCTTCAACATCTCGATCGGAATGCGGCCATCGAGCTCGGGCGAAGGGCGGGTCAGCCAGAACCAGGCAAGCCTTGGATTGGCGATCGCCGCCAGCACCTCGCTTATCCCCGCAGCCGGCCTGCCATCGATGAACTGGGCCAGCGGGAAGACATGCTTGCGGCCACCCTTGCGCAGCGCAATGACCTCGTTGCGCCTTTGCCAGCGGTGCAGCGTCGAGCGCGGTATGCGAAACTTCTCCTCCAGATAGGTCGATCCGGCGACCTCGCCTGCCCAGTCCTCGATCAGCTTTGATTGAAGATCATCGATCGGCTTGCGGAGGGTGAGGGATGCAAGCCTCTTGGTGTCCTTTGCCGGCGCAGGGCTCTCATCCGCGCTGCCTGCATTTGTCATGCCAGGGCCGGCGCTTGCCGTGCCAGGGCCGGCGCTTGCTGTGCCGCCGCGCGCAATCTTGCCCGCCATTGCGCGGAAGAACTCGGTGGCGAGCGCAGTCCATTCGCTGATCGCAAGCCGTTCCGTCTGCGACAGGAAGGGAAGTGCCGCGGCAATGTTGCCGGCGATCACGCTGGTTGAAACCACGGCCTGTGCGTCAAGAACGACGCCATGCTGGATCAGTGCCAGTTGCACAGCTTCCGCCACCAGGCCTGCCAAGGCCTCCTGCGAAGTTCCGTCCATCGGATTTTGAAATCTGGTCATGCATCTGTCTTGCTGGCCGCGCGCGCTCCTCCACAGCTGCGGCCGCTTGCTGAACGGCTACAACGGAAAGCGAAAATCGCAGCGGCGACAGATGCAGCGACCCGACAGGTTGCTGTCTTGCATTTTTTGACACCCCGACTGGCTGCGGGCGTCTCGAAATGTCAGTCGCGAAACGCCTCGATTGCGTCTAGGTGCGCTCTGTGACAGGCGCGCGACAGGCCGCGTCTTTTGATGCCCGTCAGGGGTGACGCTGCGAGACTATAGCAGCCCCGCCAGTTGGGCCGCGCTGCGCAAATTCTGCCGCGGCCGCGGCCCGATCTGCTGGATCACCAGCCCGGCCGCCAGCGAGCCGAGATCGCCGCAATCCTTCAGGCTGCGTCCCGCAGTGTAACCGTAGAGGAAGCCGGCGGCATAGAGGTCGCCGGCACCGGTGGTATCGACCAGTTCGCGGATCGTCGTCGCCTTGATAGTGACGGTCTCGTCGCCGCGCACGATCACCGAGCCCTTTTCCGAGCGGGTGACGGCGGCGATCTTGCAATCCTTGCGGATCGCCGCCAGCGCCTGTTCGAAAGACGAAGTCTGATAGAGCGATTTGATCTCGTGGCTGTTGGCGAAGACGATATCGACGGTGCCCGAGCGCATCAGGTCGAGGAATTCGTCGCGGTAGCGGTCGACGCAGAACGAATCCGACAGCGTCATCGACACTTCGCGCCCGGCTTCATGCGCCAGCTTCGCCGTCTGTCGGATCGCTTCCTTGGCGCGCGGCGGATCCCATAGGTAGCCCTCGAAATAGGTGACCTTGGCCCCTGAGGCCTTGTCGGCCTCGACGTCCTCCGGGCCGAGCTCGACGCAGGCGCCGAGATAGGTATTCATCGATCGCTCGCCATCCGGCGTGACGAAGATCATCGACCGCGCCGTCGGCGGCTGGCCCTGGAGCGGCCTGGTGTCGAAGGCGACGCCCTGGGCCTGGATGTCGTGGGTGTAGATTTCGCCGAGCGGGTCGTTGGACACCTTGCCGAAGAATGCGGCGCGGCCGCCGAAGCTGGCGATGCCCGCCGCCGTGTTGCCGGCGCTGCCGCCCGACGCCTCGATCGCCGGCCCCATGCGGCTGTAGAGCAGCTCGGCGCGCCTGGTGTCGATCAGGTTCATCGCGCCCTTGATGATGCCGTTGGTCTCGAGGAACGCCTCGTCGCACTGGGCGATGATGTCGACAATGGCATTGCCGATACAAAGCACGTCATAGTCCGGCATCAATATCTCCGCCAACAACCACCGGCTTTCTGCCATGCCGGCCGCGCGCGGGTCTAGACCATGATCCCGAAAAGGGGAACCCGGTTTCGGACAAGATCGTGGTCAAACAGAAAATAGAGCCCCAGCCCGATTCAATCAGGCTGGATCAGGCTCTGGAGTTGCCGCCGCTTTGCCTGCCCCGAAAATCGGCATTGTCTTCCGCGACGCCGACCTGTGGCTGCCATTGGCAACTTCGCTGCGGCAGCCGTCGGATCGAACTGGACCATGGCAGCTGTGACCATGGCAGCTATGGTTGCATCCAGATCGAAGCATTTTCGTTTCTTCTTGAGCTAGAAGCGGGACCGATCGAAGTTTCCGAGGCGCGAACCGGCAATGCCCGAAAAGACCAACATGACCACCGAACTGGCCCTGCTCGGTGTGCTGGCCGTGCTCTGGGGTCGTCCTACTCCTTCATCAAGGTCGGCGTCGAGACGATCCCGCCGGTGACCTTCATCGCAGGGCGGACTTTGATCGCCGGCGGCATCCTGCTCGCGCTCATCCGCTGGCGCGGCCTCGCCATGCCGAGGGATGTGGTGACCTGGCGCCGGTTCATGTTCCAGGCCTGCCTGAACAGCGTTGTCCCATTCACGCTGATTGCCGCCGCCGAACGCTCCATCGATGCCGGCCTTGCCACCATCCTCAACGCGACCTCGCCGATCTTCACCTTCCTGCTGACGGCGCTGATCACCCGCCACGAACCGGTGACGCTGCGCAAGCTGGTCGGCGTCGGCGCGGGCATCGCCGGCATATGCCTCATCGTCGGTACCGAGGCGCTGGGCGGCCTCGGCCAGCAGCTCTGGGCGCAGCTTGCCGTCATCGCCGCCACCGTCAGCTACGCGGGTGCCGCTATTTTCGGGCGCAACTTCAGGGGACTCGACCCGATGCTGCCCGCCGCCGGCTCGATGATCTGCGGCACGGCAATCCTCATCCCTCTGAGTCTCATTTTCGACCGGCCCTGGACGCTTTCGCCCTCGACCGCGTCAGTCCTTGCGCTGCTTGGACTGTCGGTCTTTTCCACCGCGCTCGCCTTCTCGATCTTTTTCCGCCTCATCCACACGCTGGGTTCGGTCGGCACGACGTCGCAAGCCTATCTGCGCGTGCCGATCGGCGTCGGCATCGGCGCGCTCTTCCTCGGCGAGAGCCTCGGCCCGACGGCCTGGTTCGGCATGGGTTTTGTCGTCGCGGGCGTGGCGGCCATGACCATCCCGGCCCGCAAGGCAGCACCTGCCGGGTAGGCAAGTCGCTCTTGTGGCCTGCCGGGTCTCCGCCTATCTCGGAGATGTCCGTTTTGTCCCAGGGGGTGGAAAAGCCGTGATCCTTGACGCTGCCCGCGCCGCTGCCAGTCAGCTGTTCTCTCCCGAATTCCGAGCGGTTTTCCTGAAGACGCTCGGGCTGACCCTGCTGGCGCTGGTCGCGCTGTGGTTCGGTCTGACGGGTCTTGTCGATTGGCTGGCCCTGCCGTGGGTCGAGGCGCTGTTGCCGGGCCTGCCGTCCTGGGCCGGATGGCTGAGCGGCATCATCGCCGCCATCGCTCTTGCGTTCGGGATGGCGTTGCTCATTGCACCGGTGACGGCGATCATTGCCGGCCTGTTCCTCGATGATGTCGCCGAAGTGGTCGAGCGCACCGACTATCCCGGCGATCCGGCCGGACGCGCCGTGCCGGCGCTGCGCTCGCTGGTGCTGTCGATAAAATTCTTCGGCGTCGTCATCCTCGGCAACATCGTCGCCTTGCTGCTGCTTTTGGTGCCGGGCATCAACATAGCTGCCTTCTTCATCGTAAACGGCTACCTGCTCGGGCGCGAGTTCTTCGAATTCGCCGCCATGCGCTTTCGCCCGGAGGAGGAGGCCAAGGGCCTGCGCAGAAAGTATGCCGGCACCGTGTTTCTCGCCGGGCTGGTCATCGCCGCCTTCCTCGCCGTGCCCTTGCTCAACCTGGTGACGCCGCTCTTCGCGGCCGCCATCATGGTGCATCTCCACAAGGCGGTCTCGGCACGCGAAAGCCGCCGGTGAATATCCTCAGGGGCTCGCCGCCACGTCGACGACGGTAGGCTTCATTCGCCGGACTTGCCAAACAGCGCCTGCAGCTTGCCGAACGACATGGCGGATCGGGTGAAGCCGAAAGTGCCTTCCTCCTGGATCTCGCGCGCCGCCGTCTCCAACATGCCGAAGGCGAAATTGGTCAGCCACGGCCCGAGCGAGATCCGCTTGACGCCTGCCTGGGCAAGGTCGGCGACGGTGAAGCCCGGCCGCGCCATGACATTGATCGGCTTGCTCACCGCCGAGCACACGGTGCGCACCGTCTCGATATCGCCAAGGCCGGGCGCGTAGAGCACGTCGGCGCCGGCTTTCTCGAAAGCCTGCAGCCGCTTGATCGTGTCGTCGACGTCGTTCCGGCCCCACAGGAAATTCTCGGCCCGCGCCGTGAAGACGAAATCGCGCTTCAGCGCCCGCGCCGCCTCGACGGCTGCTGCGACGCGCTCGACCGCGTGCGAAAAATCGTAGATCGGCTTGTCGGGATCGCCGGTGTGGTCCTCGATCGAGCAGCCGGCAAGGCCGGCGGCTTCGGCCGCGAAGATGGTTTCGGCGGCACGCTCGGCGCTGTCGCCCTTGCCGCGCTCGAGATCAGCCGAGACCGGCAGGCTGGTCGCCGCAGTCACCTCGCGGCAATGATGGATCATGGCGTCGAACGTCACCGCGCCGTCAGGCAGGCCACGCGAGAAGGCAAAGCCGGCGCTGGTCGTCGCCAGCGCGTTGAAGCCGAACGAGGCGAGAAGCTTCGTCGTGCCGACATCCCAGGGGTTGGGCATGACGAAGGTCGAGGCATGCAGGTCGCGAAAGATCTTGCCCTTGTCCATGAAGAGTTTCCTTCAGATACGGAATTGTGATGCGGAGTCTATCGTGCCGGTTTCCGCCGGGCAAACGAATGCGTTTGGGTCAGAAGCGCTTGGCGTTCTCTGCTGACAAACGCTCGAACGCGTCGGAGTCCTTCACGTAGCGCGACACCACCTTGTCCCACCTATAGGTGACCGAGATATCGTGCGAGGAAGCCTCCGGCCGGGCTTCCCCGCAATCCTCCTCGCTGGGCACGGTGGCGTCGGTGACCGTCACCTTGATCGCCGCATAGGGTTGATTGTCGCCACTTGTCTGAAAGGCCAGGTTTTGCGTGCGCCTGTAGGCGCAGACATTTTCATCGAACGTGTAGATCATGTCGATCAGCTGGAAGCGGTTGTCGCGGACCATGATCAGTGCTGTGCCGACATAGCCCTGGTTCGAGTTGAAATGCGTGCTCATGGTGACGACGGCATCGTCGCCGGCGCCCAGCGAAAGTCTGTTCGGTTCACGGAAATAGCTGTTCCTGTCGACGGCGACATTGACGGCGTCGAGCAGTTTCGGTTTGCCGCTGAGATCGTAGAGTGCCAGCACCGCAAAGCCTTCGGCGCTATCGGGAGAGTCGCCGAGGTCGAACAGCATCGTCAGCCGGTCCTTGCCGCCGGTCTTGATGTCGAGCACGGCGGCGTTGGGAAAGCTCGATGTCGGCGGCGGCGAGCCACCGCTATCCGGACCCTCGATGTGGCGCATATCGATCGGCAGGGTTCCGGCATAAAAGCCGTCCGTACCCGTCTTCAGGTCCGGAATGACCATTCTGGCAAGGTCGAGATAGGTGACATCCTGGTGGCCGGGCAGGGCAGTACCCAGATCGGGAAAGCTGACGCCTTGCGCACCCGCTGTCGCCCCAAGGCAAAGCAGCAACAGGCAGAAAAGGACAAGGCGAAGCAAAAGGTTCATGCGTGGCCCCCGGCTGGCGGGCATCAGGCTAGCACGGACAGACGAGGCATACAGCAAGGTCCGCTGGCCGAAATCAGCTCAGTGGATCGGCACCAGGCCGGCCAGTTCGCGCATGTCGTCGAACAGGATGCCGCCGGCCCCGGCCAGGCCGTCGGGATCGGAATACGGATCGGCGTGATAGGAAAAAACGCGCATGCCTGCGGCTATGCCGGCCTCGGTCCCGGCGACGCTGTCCTCGATGACGATGCAGTCGGCGGGCGCGAAGCCCATCGTCGTCGCGGCATGGAGGAACAGGTCCGGAAACGGCTTGCCGCGCCCGACCATGGTCGAAGAGAACATGGCGTGCTCGAACAGCGGCAGCAGCCCCGTCTGGCCAAGCGTGATGTGCATCTTCGACACCCGCGCCGAAGAGGCGACGCAATAGTCGATGCCGGCCGCCCGCACTTTCTCGATGAACTCGCGCACATAAGGGATCGCCTCGACACCATGTGCGAACAGGTCCGGCAAGCCTGCATTCCAGCGCTCGACGAAATCGGCGCCGAGGCTCACGCCGGTCGCCTCGACGTCCTGCTGCACCGAGACCATGCTGCGGCCGGAGAAATGCTTGCGGCAGTATTCGAGGGTGGTTGTGAAACCGGCGGCGCTCAGCCATTCGGCGAGGCGCTGATTGGCAAGGTTCTCGGTATCGACCAAGATCCCGTCGCAGTCGAAAATGACGAGTTTGGGCGTTCCCATTAAGCGGTGCCGGTCGACCCGAATCCGCCAGAGCCGCGCGCTGTACCGCCGGCGAGTGAGCGCTCCTCGATCGCCACCTGGGTCACCGCCGTAAAGACGATCTGGGCGATCCGCATGCCGCGCGTCACGGCAAAGTCCTCGTCGCCGAGATTGATCAGCAGCACCTTCACCTCGCCGCGATAGTCGCTGTCGACCGTGCCCGGTGAATTGAGGACAGTAAGTCCATGCTTGAAGGCAAGGCCCGAACGTGGCCGAACCTGGCCTTCCATGCCCTCCGGAATTTCCAGTATCAGCCCGGTCGGCACCAAAGCGCGTTTTCCGGGCAGGATCAGCAACGGACGGTCGTCCGGCACCGCTGCGCGCAGATCCATGCCCGCTGCGCCCGCGCTTTCATAGGCTGGAAGCGGCAGGCCTTCGCCATGGGGTAACCTGACGAAACCGACGGAGGGGCCGATGACGGAAGTTGGATAAAGGGCTGCGCGCATAAAGCCATTCCTATCGGCACGAATCCCGATTCGGTCAACTCGGCCGCAAGGCTATCAACGGCTTTCTTTTGCGACGGTTCCGTTTCAGCGCAGTTCCACAGGCACGACCGTCGTTTCCTTGATCTCTTCCATGACGAAGGAGGCCGAGACGTCGGAGAGCGCCACCTTGGCGATCAGCCGCTGGTAGAGCCGATCATAGGCCTTCACGTCGGCGACTCGGGCGCGCAGCACGTAGTCGAGGTCGCCGGACATGCGATAGACGCCGGTGATCTCGGGAAAGCCGGTCACCGCCGCCCGGAATCTGCGCAACCAGTCGGGATCGTGGTTGGAGGTGCGGATCAGGATGAACACCGATAGCCCCAGTCCAACCCTGTCGGCATCGACCAGCGCCACTCGCCCGGTGATGATGCCGTCCTCTTCCAGCCGTTTGACCCGTCGCCAGCAGGCATTGCGCGACAGCGACACTCTTTCCGAGAGCTGGTCGACCGACAGCGTGCCGTCACGTTGCAACTCGGCCAGCAATCTTCGGTCTATTTCGTCGATTTCCTGCGACATGTTGGGATGAATGTCCCAATTTGTAGGTCATGACAAGGACAAATTGAGACCAATGAACCTTCGGCCCGTGGCAGGATACCCAGCATCGGGGCTTATCCCGGCAGGAGGGATCACCATGACGCAGCTTTCGAAGCTCTTTACATCGCACCCGGCCAAGGTGGGCGAGAGCTACTTCAGCCATATGGCCTTTGCCGCGTGGTTCTGCTCGCGCCTGTCGATGGCTGCGGGGGCCGCCCTCGTTCACGCTTTCTTGCCGTTTCTGTTCGAGACTACGGCAAGCCGAATCGTCCGCGAACTCTACGAGCGGACGCACAACAGAGGCTCGCACGCGACCAAGGAGCCGGCGGCTCTGATGGATCGCGCATAACGGACGGTAGAAGCGATGTGCCGGTGGGCGGCCTATCTTGGTGAAGCGGTCTTCCTCGAAGACATCATCACGGCGCCCTGTCATTCGCTGATCGCCCAGAGCCACTGCGCCCAGGAAGCCAAGTCGCCGACCAATGGCGACGGTTTTGGTCTCGCCTGGTATGGCGACCGGCCCGAGCCCGGCCTCTATCGCGACATCCTGCCGGCCTGGTCCGACCCCAACCTGAAGAGCCTGTGCCGGCAGATCAAATCCGGCCTGTTCCTCGCCCATGTACGCGCCTCGACCGGCGGCGCCACCAGCCGCATGAATTGCCACCCGTTCATCTCAGGCCAGTGGTCGTTCATGCACAACGGCCAGATCGGCGGCTTCGAAAAGATTCGCCGCGCGCTGGAGAATTCGCTCTCCGACGCCGTTTTCGACCAGCGCGAGGGCACCACCGATTCCGAACTCTTTTTTCTCTTGATGATCGACGAGGGTCTTTCGGCGGATACGCAAGGGGCAGTGTCGCGCGCCACCAGCCGCGTCATCGAAGCCTCCCGCCGCGCCGGTCTTGAGCCGGCTTTGAGGCTCACCGCCGCCTTTTCGGATGGGCAGACGCTCTACGCCGTGCGCTACGCCACCGACGCCCACGCGCCGACGCTCTACACCTCCGTCTTCCGCAATGGTGGCGGCCGCTGCATCGTGTCGGAGCCCTTCGACCGCGACGGCGGCGACTGGCAGGCGATCCCGCCATCGAGTTTCGTCACCATCGGCAGCGACGGCATGGCCATTCGTCCCTTCGCGCCCGCGTCGGCCAAGCTGGCACTCGTCGTCTAATTGCAAATTGCGGCCACGCCGGCAGGACAGGGGGCGTAGCGCGTCGACCTCGACGGATCCAGCGCAATCCCAATCAAGCGCCACAACGCCCTCCCATGCTGAACTTGGCTTGAAGCCGCGCCGCAGCCCGCCATCTTGATGCACAAGCGCGGCCGCCAGCCGGAGTATTGTCATGCACCTCGCCTTTTCCTCCACCATCAAACTCGCTGCCGCGATCGCCGCACGAAATATCTCCGCCGTCGAAGCGCTGGAGGCGCATCTGGCGCAGATTGACCGGCACAACGGAGCGGTCAACTCTGTCGTCATTCTCGACCGCGAAGGGGCCCGCGAGCGTGCGAAAGAGGCCGACGCGGCGCTGGCGCGCGGCGACGCTCTCGGGTCGCTGCATGGCGTGCCCTTCACGCTGAAGGACATGCATGAAACGGCAGGCATGAGAACCACGGTCGGCTTCCCGCCCTTTGCCGACTATGTCGCGAGACAGGACAGCCCGATCGCTGCCCGGCTTAAGGCCGCCGGTGGCGTTCTTGTCGGCAAGACCAATGTCGCGACGATGCTGGGTGATTGGCAGTCGGACAATCCGCTGTTCGACCGCACCGGCAACCCGTGGAACCTCGACCGTACCGCCGGCGGCTCCAGCGGCGGCGCGGCCGCGGCTGCCGCAACGGGCATGACGCCGTTCGAGGTCGGCACCGACATGCAGGATTCGATCCGCCTGCCTGCCAGCTTCTGCGGCGTCTACGGCCTGAAGCCGACCGAGCATCGGATCTCGCTGGCCGACGCCTTCCCCGATCCCGGCGGCGCTGCGCGCAGCGTGCGGCTGATGTCTTGTCTCGGCCCGCTGGCGCGGACCGTCGAGGACCTGGCTTTGATCTACCAGATCATCGCCGGACCGGACGGAAGCGACACCGACCTCGCGCCGGTGCCGGTCGAGCCCATGGAGACGCTCAACCTCAAATCGCTGCGCATCGCCATCGCGCCGTCCTTTCCCGGCTTTCCGGTGGCCGGCGAGATCAGTGCTGCCGTCGAAAACCTTGCCCGCCAGTTGCAGGGCGAGGGTGCCACCATCGAAGAAGCCAAACTGCCTAAGCTCGACCTGCACGACGATCTGGAACAGGGCGGCGAACTGATCGGCATGATGCTGGAGGCAGCGCAGCCGGAACCGCCCGAGCAGCCTTCGACTGTCTCCCGCTGGTTCGAGGCGCTCGCCCGTCGCGACCGCTCGATCCTCGCCTGGGACCGGTTCTTCGAAACCTGCGACGCGCTGCTCTGTCCGGTCGCGATGACCACGGCCTTTGCGCATTGCGCACCGGGTACGTCGATCGAGGTCGATGGCAAGGAGCAGAGTTACTGGATGCTGCCCGCCTATGGCGCGGTCTTCAACTATTCCGGCCATCCGGCGCTGGCGATACCATGCGGACAGGACCGCAACGGCCTGCCGATCGGCCTGCAGCTGGTCGGCAGGCGCTGGTCGGAATCGCGGCTGCTCGGCATTGCCAAGGCGATCGAACCGCTCACCGGCGGCTTCCGCCGCCCGCCCAATTATTGAGCTAAGCGCTCCACTCCATAGGGGGCAAGCAGCGGATCGCGCTCGCAGTCGAGGATTTCGCGAGAGGCAAACAGACCGACAGCCGGCGCCAGCGTGATGCCGGAATGCATGACCGCGACATAGAGGCCGTCGACGCCCTCGGCGCGGCCGATGATTGGAAAACCGTCGATAGGCGTTGGCCGGTAACCGATCGTGTGGAAATCCAGCTCCAGCCCGTCGGCGCCGCGCAGCATGCTCTTCGCTGTCGCGAACAGGTCCCGCGCGGTGGCTTCGGGGTCCATGCCGGGATCGCCGCCGCCGAAATCGGATCCGGCAATGATGCGGCCCTCCAACGTCTGGCGCATATGCAGCGGCTCGCCCATCACCAGGCCGTTGAGCAGCTTTTTGTACGGGCGCGAGTGGACGATCAGGCCGGCCGGTGTCTCGATCGGCAGATTCACCCCGGCCGTCGCGGCAATGGCCGGGGCGCCGGCGCCGGCAGCGATCACCACTTCGTCCGCGGCAATCCGTTGCCCCGAAATCTCCACGCCGGTGACCTTGCCGTTGCTGTGCACCAGGGCGGTGACGGCTCCGACCATCATTCTCGCGCCGCATCGTTCGGCATCGGCCAGCAGCGCTTTCGCGGTGGCGACCGGTTCGGCCACGCCTTCCTCGGCGACATGGAGGGCGAAGTCGGGAGGTTCTACGAGATTTGGCTCGATGCGCGCCGCTTGTTCGCGCCCGATACGTTCAACGCCATAGCCCCACGACGAATGCTCGGCGGCATGGGCTTCCAGCCTGTCCACCGGCATGTCCCAGCACAGGCTGCCGCACCAGGCGAGCGGCAGGCCGGGCAGGTCCTTTGCCAGCCTTGTCCACTCCGTCATGGCGCGGGTGCGCAACCGGAAATAGATCTCGGGATTGCCCCAGCTGGCATTGATCCAGGCAAAGGAATTCGGCGTGGCGACGCCGCCGGCGGCGCTTTCGGCAATCACCGTCACTCGCGCTCCGGCCTTGGCCAGATGCCAGGCGATCGAGGCGCCGATGATGCCAGCGCCGATGACGATGACTTCCTTCGCTTTGCTCATGCTGAACTCTCTCCGAATTGAGCTCCCTGATGCCATTGCGGCGGTCCAAGCTCAAGCGCGGTCGGGGCCCATCCGCCCAAAACCGTCGACAGGCCGGGAAAGCGCTGCTAGAAGCCCGCGCCACAGACAGGATTCCAAAAATTGGCTGAAGACATCGAACAGGCGGTATCGCGCCGCCGCACTTTCGCGATCATCGCGCACCCCGACGCCGGCAAGACCACGCTCACCGAAAAGCTGCTGCTGTTCGGCGGCGCCATCCAGCTTGCCGGCGAGGTCAAGGCCAAGAAGGACCGCATCCAGACCCGGTCCGACTGGATGAAGATCGAGCGTGAGCGCGGCATTTCGGTCGTTACCTCGGTGATGACCTTCGAATATGAGGACAATGTCTTCAACCTGCTCGACACGCCCGGCCACGAGGATTTCGCCGACGACACCTACCGCACCCTGTCGGCGGTGGACTCTGCGGTCATGGTCATCGATGCCGCCAAGGGCATCGAGCCGCGCACGCTGAAGCTGTTCGAGGTCTGCCGGCTGCGCGACATCCCGATCATCACTTTCGTCAACAAGATGGACCGCGAAAGCCGCGATCCGTTCGAGATCCTCGACGAGATCGAGCAGAAGCTGGCGCTGGACACCGCGCCGATCACCTGGCCGATCGGCCGCGGCAAGACCTTTGCCGGCACCTATCATCTGGCGCTGAACGCAGTGCGCAAGGGCGACGCCGAAAAAGAGCGCACGCCGGTCAACGGTCCCGATTCCAATCGCGTCGCCGGTCTGTTGCCGGAAAATGAGCGCGAGGCCTTCATCGAGGAACTGGAGCTCGCGCGCGAAGCCTGCCGCCCGCTCGACATCGATGCTTTCCGCGAGGGCCATCTGACGCCGGTCTATTTCGGCTCGGCGCTGCGCAACTACGGCGTGCGCGACCTGATCGAGGCGCTTGGCGCCTTCGGGCCGCCGCCGCGCGCGCAGGAGGCCGACAGCCGCAAGGTCGAGGCGACCGAGGACAAGATGACCTCCTTCGTCTTCAAGATCCAGGCCAACATGGACCCGAACCACCGCGACCGCATCGCTTTCGTGCGCGTCTGCTCGGGCAAGCTTGAGCGCGGCATGAAGGCCAGACTGGTGCGCACCGGCAAGCCGATGAGCCTGTCGGCGCCGCAATTCTTCTTCGCCCGCACCCGCGTCACCGCCGACGAAGCCTTCGCCGGCGATGTCGTAGGCATCCCCAACCACGGCACGCTGCGCATCGGCGATACACTGACCGAGGGCGAGGAGATCCTGTTCCGCGGCGTGCCCAATTTCGCTCCGGAAATCCTGCGCCGCGTTCGCCTCGGCGACGCGATGAAGGCCAAGAAGCTCAAGGAAGCGCTGCACCAGATGGCCGAGGAGGGCGTCGTGCAGCTGTTTTCACCAGAAGACGGCTCGCCTGCCATCGTCGGCGTCGTCGGCGCGCTGCAGCTCGACGTGCTGAAGGAGCGGCTGAACTTCGAATACACGCTGCCCGTCGATTTCGAGATGTCGCGCTTTTCCGTCTGCCGCTGGATATCGGCCGACGACAAGGCCGAAGTCCAGCGCTTCATCGAGGCGCATCGCGGCGACATCGCCCGCGACCTCGACAACGACCCGGTGTTTTTGGCCCAGCACGCCTTCTCGCTCAACTACGAAGCCGAGCGCTGGAAGGCGATCCGGTTTGCTGCGGTGAAGGATTATCAGGTGCGCGACAAGGCGGCGTAAGCTGCGGCCCTTCCCTTCTCACCTTACAAGCGGAGAAGGGAAGTGCTGCGACGGGCTGCCGGCCCTCCGCTATGGCTCCGGGCGTTCGTCGTTCGAAAAGCCAAATCGTTGGCTTTTCGTCCGCTACGCGGACCGCTCTTCACCCATGCGCCACCATCACATGCCGCACGGCGGTATAATCCTCAAGCGCGTAGAGCGACATGTCCTTGCCGTAGCCGGACTGCTTCACTCCGCCATGCGGCATCTCGTTGGTCAGCATGAAATGGGTGTTGATCCAGGTGCAGCCATATTGCAGGCGGGCTGCCGTCGCCATGGCGCGCGAGACGTCCTTCGTCCACACCGACGACGCCAGCCCGTAGTCGCTGTCATTGGCCCAGTTCACGGCCTCGTCGACCTCGGAGAAGCGTGTGATCGAAACGACCGGACCGAATACTTCGCGGCGCACGATCTCGTCTTCCTGCAGCGCGCCGGCAACAACCGTCGGCTGGTAGAAGAAACCCGAGCCCTCGCCCGGCTTGCCGCCGGTGGTGATCTCGATATGTTTCAGTTCCGAGGCGCGCTCGACGAAGCTGGAGACGCGGTCGCGCTGGCGGCGCGAGATCAGCGGCCCGATCTCGTTTTCGGTGTCGTCGGGGCGGTTGTATTTGATGGTCGAAACGGCCGAGGAGAGATCGGCGACGAGCTTGTCGTATATCTTCTTGCCGGCATAGATGCGGCAGGCGGCGGTGCAGTCCTGGCCGGCATTGTAGTAGCCGAAGGCGCGCAGGCCGTTGACCACTGCGCCGAGATCGGCGTCGTCGAAGACGATGACCGGCGCCTTGCCGCCGAGTTCGAGATGCGTGCGCTTGACCGACTTGGCGGCGGCCTGCAGCACCTTCTTGCCGGTGGCGACGTCACCGGTGATCGAGATCATGTTGACCTTGGCGTGGTTGATCAGCGTGTTGCCGACGCTGTCGCCACGGCCGAGCACGACGTTGACGACGCCTTCCGGCAGGATATCGGCGAGGATCTTGGCCAGCTTTAGCGCCGTCAGCGGCGTTTGTTCGGACGGCTTGAAGACGACGGTGTTGCCGCCGCCGATCGCCGGCGCCAGCTTCCAGGCCATCATCATCAGCGGATAGTTCCATGGTGCGATCGAGGCGACGATGCCGATCGGGTCGCGGCGGACCATCGAGGTGTGGCCGGGCAGATATTCACCGGCGACCACGCCTGGCATCGAGCGGACGGCGCCGGCAAAGAAGCGGTAGCAATCGACGATCGCCGGGATCTCGTCATTGAGCACGGCATTGATCGGCTTGCCGCAATTCAACGCCTCGAGCGCGGCGAACTCTTGCGCTTCGGCCTCGATGCGATCGGCGATCTTCAGCAGATAGCCTGAGCGCTGCGCCGGCGTGGTGCGCGACCAACTGACGAACGCGTGTTCGGCGGCACTGACAGCAGCCTCGATCTGCGCCGGGCTGGCTTCCGGCAGGTTGAGAATGGTCGCCCCGGTCTTGGGATTGAGGATCGGCTCCTCGGTCTCGGTGCCCTTGTCGAAGATCGAGCCGATCAGCATCTGGGTGTCCATGGAGGTTTCTCCCTTATTCTTTTGGGGTTATTTGCCCGAACCGGCGATCTGGTCGCCGTCGCGGGTCAGGTAGTAGGCAAGCAGGATGGGCAGCAGCGTCACCAGCACCACGACCATGGCCACGACATTGGTGACCGGGCGCTGGCGCGGACGGATCAGTTCCTCCAGCATCCAGATCGGCACGGTCTGCTGCTGGCCGGCGGTGAAGGTGGTGACAATGACTTCGTCAAAAGAAAGGGCGAAGGCCAGCATGCCGCCGGCTAGCAGAGCGGTGGCGATGTTGGGCAACACGACATGCCGGAAGGTCTGGAAGCCATCGGCGCCGAGATCCATCGAGGCTTCGATCATCGAACCTGAGGTGCGACGGAAACGGGCGACGGCATTGTTGTAGACGACGACCACGCAGAAGGTGGCGTGGCCGAGCACGATCGTCCAGAACGAGAACGGGATGTCGGCCAGCGAAAAGGCCGAGCGCAGCGCAATGCCGGTGATGATGCCGGGCAGCGCGATCGGCAGGATGACCAGCAGCGAAATAGTTTCACGGCCGAAGAAGCGCGTCTGCGAGACGGCGGCGGCGCATAGCGTGCCCAGCACCAGGGCGATGGCTGTCGAGATGGCCGCGACGCGGACCGACAGCGAAAGCGCTTCCCACACATCCGGACGATTCCAGGTGACGGCGAACCATTGCGTGGTCAGCCCCGGCGGCGGCCAGACGAAGCTTTTCTCTTCGGTGGTGAACGCATAGACGAAGATCAGCAGGATCGGCAGATGCAGGAAGAGCAGGCCGCAGGCTGCGGCGATCTTCAGGCGGAGAGGGGCCGACGGGCCGCGGTCAGAGCGCATCGAAGGCCCCCATGCGCTTGGCGCCCCACAGATAGAAGCCCATGATGACGATCGGCACCACGGTGAAAGCGGCGGCGAGCGGGATGTTGCCGGCCGTGCCTTGCTGCGAATAGACGGCCTGGCCGATGAACAGCCGTGACGTGCCGATGATCTGCGGGATGATGTAGTCGCCCAATGTCAGCGAGAAGGTGAAGATCGAGCCGGCGACGATGCCGGGCAGCGCCAGCGGGAACAGCACGTTGCGGAAGGTCTGGCCGGGCGAGGCGCCGAGATCGGACGAGGCCTCGACCAGATTGCCGGGCACGCGCTCGAGGGCGGCCTGAACGGGCAGGATCATGAATGGTAGCCAGACATAGACGAAAACGATGAAGGTGCCGGTGAAGGACACCGACAGCGAATTGCCGCCGACAATCGGCAGCGACAGCCAGCCATCGAGCAGCCACAGGAGGTGCAGCTTGGCGAGCAGCCAGGTGAGGATGCCTTCCTTGGCGAGGATCAGCTTCCAGGCATAGATCTTGACCAGATAACTCGACCACAGCGGCAGCATGACGCCGAGATAGAACAGCGCCTTCCAGCGGCCGCGTGCGTAGCGCGCAGCATAATAGGCGATGGGGAAGGCGATGATCGCCGAGGCCACCGTGACCAGCGCCGCCATCGTCACCGTGCGCAGGATGATATCGAGATTGGCGGCCTGGAACAGGTCGCCATAGGTCTTCAGCGTGAACTCGCGGTTGATCAGGCCGGAGAACTCGTCGATCGAGAAGAAGCTTTGCAGCAAGAGCGCAAACAGCGAGCCGATATAGACGATGCCGAGCCACAGCACCGGCGGCAACAGCATGAGCAAAAGCAGGAGTTGCGGCCGGCGCCAGAATAGGTCCGACAGCGTGCCGCGCAGGCCGCCGCTTCCCGGCAAGATGGCGGGGGCGGTGGTGCGCGGCATGGCAGCGTCAAGGCTCATGCCGGCTCGTCCATCAGATGCAGATGTTCGCGATTGAAGGTGAGCACGACCGCTTCACCTTCCTCCGGCACCGCAGTGCCTGCCGGCACGATGGCGTGCAGCCTCAGCCCGTCGGCATCAAGCGCCAGTCTTGTCGTAGCGCCGAGATAATTGGTCGAGACGAGACGGGCGGCGACGCCGTCGCCCTTGGCCCCGCGGCCGACGCGGATGGATTCGGGGCGCAGGCTGCCCCAGCGGTGCTGTCCGGAATAACGCTGGACGAAATCCGGCGGCAGCACGTTAGAGGAGCCGACGAAATCGGCGACGAAGCGCGTCCTCGGCCGCTGGTAGATATCCTCGGGCGTGCCGATCTGCATGATCTTGCCGTCGTTGAAGACGGCGACGCGATCGGCCATGGACAGCGCCTCGCCCTGGTCGTGGGTGACGAAGACGAAGGTTATGCCAAGCGCCTTCTGCAGAGATTTCAGCTCGTCCTGCATGTTCTCGCGCAGCTTGAGGTCGAGCGCGCCGAGCGGCTCGTCGAGCAGCAGCACCTTGGGCTGGTTGACCAAGGCACGCGCCAGCGCGACGCGCTGGCGCTGGCCGCCGGAAAGCTGACCCGGCCGGCGCGCGCCATAGCCCGGCAGCCGCACCAGCGACAGTGCCTCTTCGGCCGCCTTCTGCCGCTCCGGCTTGCCGACACCCTTGACCATCAACCCGTAGGCGACGTTGTCGAGCACGTTGAGATGCGGGAACAGCGCATAGTCCTGGAAGACGGTGTTGACGTTGCGACGATAGGGCGGGACGCCCTCTGCACGCTCGCCGAAAATCGAGATCGAGCCCGCGGTCGGCTGCTCGAAACCGGCAATCAGTCGCAGGCAGGTGGTCTTGCCGGACCCGGACGGGCCGAGCATGGCGAAGAATTCGCCCGGCTCGATGTCGAGATCGACCGCATCGACGGCGCGCACGCTGCCGAAATGGCGGGAGACCTTTTGGAAGGAGACGGCGGAGGTCATGGGCTGTCAGTCTGTTGCCTGTTGATTTGTCGATATCGCCAGCGCCGCCACGGATTGCGGGCGGGGCCAGCGAACTGCGCGCCCTTGTGGGGAGGTCGCGCGAAGTCGCGGGTGGGGGTGATCCGGCAAGACCTGCCGAGAATCCCCCCACCTCGCTGACCCCACCCCAACGTTACGCGTTGGCCCTCCCCACAAAGGGGAGGGCGATGGGCTAAATCACCGGCCGCCGATGACGCCGATATAGTCCGACACCCAGCGGTAATAAGGCACGCACTGGTTGTTTTCGCTGGCGCATTTCGACACCGGCGTCTTCCAGAACTTGATCTTGTCGAAATTGTCGTAGCCGTTGGTCTTGCAGCCTTCTTCGCCAAGCAGTTCATTGCCCTTGCAGGCGGCGGGCACCACGGGAAGCGAGCCGAACCAGGCCGAGACATCGCCCTGCACTTTCGGCGACAGCGAGTGCTCGAGCCACATATAGGCGCAGTTCGGATGGGCCGCGTCGGCCTCCATCATGGTGGTGTCGGCCCAGCCGGTGACGCCTTCCTCGGGGATGGTCGAAGAGACCGGCTTCTTGGCGGCGACCAGCGTGTTGACCTGGTAGGGCCACGAGCCCGAGGCCACGACGCCTTCGTTCTGGAAATCGTCGACCTGGATGGCGGCGTCGTGCCAGTAGCGGCCAACCAGCGTGCGCTGGACGCGCAGCAGGTCGAGTGCGGCCTTGTACTGGTCCTCGGTCAGCTCGTAGGGATCCTTGATGCCGAGTTCCGGCTTGTGGAACATCAAATAGTTGGCTGCGTCGGCGATGTGGATCGGTCCGTCATAGGCCTGGACGCGGCCCTTGTTCGGCTTGCCATCGGGCAGGTCCATCGCCTCGAAGACGACGTTCCAGCTCTTGGGTGCTTCCTTGAACACCTCGGTGTTGTACATCAGCACATTCGGACCCCACTGGTAGGGAACGCCGTAATGCACCTTGTCGACCGTGAACCAGGGCGCATCCTTCAGCCGGTCGTCGACCGTCTTCCAACTCGGGACGAGATCGGTGTTGATGGGCTGCACGCGCTTGCCGGCGACGAGCCGCAGCGAGGCATCCCCCGAGGCCGTGACCAGATCGAAGCCACCCTCATTCATCAGCGACACCATTTCGTCCGACGTGTTGGCTGTCTTGACGTTGACCTTGCAGCCGGTGTCCTTCTCGAAGGACGTCACCCAGTCATAGCCCCTGTCGGTTTCGCCGCGCTCGATGTAGCCCGGCCAGGCGACGATATTGACCTCGCCCTCGCCCTTGCCGAGTTCCTTGACCTGGGCGATAGCCTGGCCGGAGAAGGCCAGCGCGACCGTCAATGCAGTGCATGACTTAAGGAATGAATTCATCGTCGATCTCCCATTTTAGGGGCCGCACTCTCGCGGCGGCTTTGGTCCCTGAAATGAAAGGTGCGGCGAAATTTCCGGTTTCGCAAATTCATTTATCAGAAAGGCGATATCGGTTTTTCCGATAGGCCGAGGCCGAGCCTTGTCAGGGCCGCTGGCGGACCGTGCGCTGCGACTGGGCAAGGCCGATGAAGTCGCGCGCAGCCTGCGGCAGGCTGGAGCCGCGGCGCCAGACCATGCCTACCTGGACGACCGGCAGAGTGCCGGAAATATCACGCGATTCGATACGGTCGCCTTCAAGCGACCATGGCCGGTAGACGAGGTCGGGCAGCAGCGCCACGCCGGCACCTGTGGCGACGAGGCTGCGCACCGCCTCCACCGAGCGGGTGCGGAAGGCGACATGCGGCTTGGCGCCAATCGCCGCCAAAAGCTTGCCGGTGTTCTCCTCGATCTCGTCGACGGTGAGCATGATCAGCGGTTCGCCGGCGATGTCGCCGATGCCGATGATGTCGGCGCTGGCCAGCTTATGGCTGAGCGGCACCCACAGGCGGTAGGCCGAGACCTCGAGGATTTCCGACTGCAGTGCTGTGCGGTCGCGCAGGTTCGAGGTAACCATGACGGCGATGTCGAGCTTACCGCCGATCAGCAGGTGTTCAAGGTAATCGCCATTGTCCTCGATGGCCGAGACCTCGACGCCCGGATAGGCGCGACGGTAGCGGGCGAGCAGGTCGGAGAGCACATAGCCGGCGACCAGCGAGGTGACGCCGAGCTGCAGGCGGCCGCCGGCGACCAGCTGGTCGCCGAAGAAGGCGCGGCGCGCATCGGACACATCGGCCAGGATCTTGGTCGCGTGGCGCAGGAACTGGTGGCCCTTGTGGGTGATGTTGAGGCCGCGCGGATGGCGCTCGAACAGCTCGACACCGAGATCGCTCTCAAGCTCCTTGATCGCCTCGGTGACCGAGGATTGCGAGATCGACAGGTTCTGGGCGGCGCCCGACACCGTGCCTTGCTCGGCGACGGCGACGAAGAACTGCAGTTGTCTGATGGTGAAGGCCATGGCCGGACTAAACACGGCGAAGGCCGCGCTGGGAAGTGGCAGGGCACTGATCCTGCGGCGCGGATCAGAACCCGGCTTCGGCGCTCGCAATGCTCAGCCGCGCGCCGGCCTCGGAAAGGGCGGCGGCGATGTCGCGTGGCGGCGGGTGGTCGGTGGCGAGTTCGGAAAAGCCGCCGAAGCCGCAGACCTGGACCAGCCCCTGGCGGCCGAACTTCGAGTGGTCGGTGATGACGAGGGAACGCTGGCCGCGCGACAGCACCATGCGGGCGAATTCGGCCTCTTCCAAATCGTAGTCCATGACGCCCGCGACGGCATCGACGGCGCCGATGGAGATCACCGCGTGGCTGACGGAAAAGCGGCTGACGAATTCGATGGCCGAGGCGCCAAAGGCCGCGCCGGAATCGCTGCGCAGTTCGCCGCCGGCCATATAGACCTTGTTGCCATTGACGGTGGCCAAAGTGCGGGCGATGTCGGACGAATTGGTGACCACCGTCAGCCGCCGGTGGCCGAGCAGCTCGCGGGCGAGGAACGACGTCGTCGTACCAGTGTCGAGCATGATCGATTCGCCGTCGCGGATGGTGGTGGCGACCATGCGGGCGATGAGGCGCTTGGCGTCGGCGTTGTCGCGCATGCGCCGCTCGAACGGCGCCTCACCGATCAGTGATGGCAGGCCGATGGCACCATGCATCTTGAGGACGGACCCGTCGCCGGTGAGCGGCTTGACGTCGCGCCGCACGGTTTCCAACGAAACCCCCAGGCGATCGGCCAGGCTGGCGATGGTGACGGTGCCCTCCTCCTGCAGGAGGCGCAGGATCTCGCCATGCCGTTTCGAGTGGACCATGCGGCTTTCCCGGGGACTTGCGCAGTTGACCGATTCTAAGGCAATTCAAACGTTTTTAAAGGAATTGCTTATGGTTTCGGGCAAAACACCCAAAAAAAGTCACAGCTTTTTATTGACAGCCGGTCAGCACTGGCGTGAGATCAACCGCGTGACAGGCTCAAACTGCCACTGGAGGTTGATGGCAGAGCCGCAGGCAAACGCACCGGCCAGACCGTCTGTGCCTGCGCAAGGAATTTTCAGATCCGCGGGGGCGGATGCCGGGGGCTCAAATACCTGGCCAAAAGGGGCTCGTCGGTGCGGTGCGGGATAATGACCCGGCGTCCCGCACCGACGAGGTTTTTGTGTTTCTCCCCGCCAGCGTTGCGCTATGTGCGGCGCTTTGTCGAAGTTCAGCCGAACCAGGGATGATCCCGTGATTGCCGAAGACCGCATCCGCGCCCTGCCTTGCTGGACCGGCAGCATCGAGATTGCGCCGCTGCCGGGCGGCCTCAGCAACGCCAACTATGTGGTCAAGGACGCGGCCGGGCGGCATGTCGTTCGCTTCGGCCAGGACTATCCTTTCCACCACGTCTTTCGCGAGCGCGAAGTGATGACATCGCGGGCGGCCCATGCCGCCGGCTTCGCACCTGCGGTCCGCTATGCCGAGCCGGGCATCATGGTGACGGAATATCTCGGCGCCAGAACCTATACGGCCGAAGACGTGCGCGCCAACATCGGCCGCGTCGCGGCCCTGATGCGCGGTTTCCATCGCGAGATGCCCAACCACATCTCCGGCGCCGGCTTCATGTTCTGGGTGTTCCACGTCATCCGCGACTATGCGCGCACGCTGGAGGAAGGCGGCAGCCGCAAGCGGGGCGACCTGCCCTATCTCCTGACGCTGGCGGACGAGCTCGAGCGGGCACAGAAGCTGCTGCCGATCGTCTTCGGTCACAATGATCTTTTGCCGGCTAATATTCTTGACGACGGCAACAGGCTGTGGCTGATCGACTTCGAATATGCCGGCTTCAACACGGCTATGTTCGACCTTGCGGGTGCTGCCTCGAATGCCGGCCTGAGCGACCAGGAATCCTTCGCCCTGCTCACCGCCTATTTCATGAAGGAGCCGGACGAAGCGATCCGCCGCTCGCATGCGGCCATGCAATGTGCCTCGCTGTTGCGCGAGGCGATGTGGAGCATGGTCTCCGAACTCTACCTCGACGCACCGGGCATCGATTACGTCGCCTACACCGAGGAAAACCTGACGCGGCTGGAAGCGGCGCTGGAAAACTACCGGACAAAATACGGGATGCTGACATGACCTTGCCCAGCCATGCCGGGATCGTCGTCATCGGCGGCGGCATCATCGGCTGTTCGACGGCCTATCATCTGGCGCGCGACCACAAGGCCGATGTCGTGCTGCTGGAACAGGGCAAGCTGACATCGGGCTCGACCTGGCATGCGGCAGGCCTTGTAGGGCAGTTGCGCTCGTCGGCTTCGATCACCCGCGTGCTCAAATACTCGGTCGAGCTCTACAAGGGGCTGGAGGCCGAAACCGGTCTCGCCACCGGCTGGAAGATGACCGGATGCCTCAGGCTGGCCACCAATGCCGATCGCTGGACCGAATACAAAAGGCTGGCGACGACGGCCAAAAGCTTCGGCATGGACATGCAGTTGCTGTCGCCGGCCGAGGTCAAGGCAATGTGGCCGCTGCTCGAGACCGGTGATCTCGCCGGCGCTTCCTGGCTGCCGACCGACGGACAGGCAAGCCCGTCCGACATTACGCAGTCGCTGGCCAAGGGCGCACGCATGCATGGCGCGAAACTGTTCGAGGATGTCCGCGTCACCGGCTTCGAGATGAAGGACGGCCGCATCACCGCGGTGAAGACCAGCAAAGGCGATATCGGCTGCGACAAGGTGGTGAACTGCGCCGGGCAATGGGCAAGGCAGGTGGGTGCCATGGCCGGCATCAACGTGCCGCTGCAGCCAGTGAAGCACCAGTACATCATCACCGAGAAGATCGAGGGCCTGGCGACCGACGCGCCGACCATCCGCGATCCCGACCGCCGTACCTACTTCAAGGAAGAGGTCGGCGGGCTGGTGATGGGCGGCTATGAGCCGAACCCGCAGGCCTGGATGACTGATCTCCCCGGGGGCGACGTCCCGAACGACTGGGAATTCCGTCTGTTCGACGACGACTACGATCATTTCGAGCAGCATATGAGTCAGGCAATTGCGCGCGTTCCGGCGCTGGAGACCGTTGGCGTCAAGCAGATGATCAACGGTCCGGAAAGCTTTACCCCGGACGGCAATTTCATCCTCGGCACGGCGCCTGAATGCGCCAACATGTTCGTCGGCGCCGGCTTCAACGCGTTCGGCATCGCCTCCGGCGGCGGCGCCGGCTGGGTGCTGGCGCAATGGGTGGTCGATGGCGAAGCGCCGCTCGATCTATGGGTGGTCGACATCAGGCGGTTTTCCGGCCTGCACCGCGACCGGCAATGGGTCTGCGACCGCACGCTGGAAGCCTATGGCAAGCACTACACGATTGGTTTCCCGCATGAGGAGTACCTGTCGGGACGGCCGCGCATCGTTTCGCCGCTCTATGAGCGGCTGAGGACGCATCGCGCGGTGTTCGGCTCGAAACTCGGCTGGGAACGGCCGAACTGGTTCGCGCCCGAGGGCAGCAAACCGGAAGACATCTATTCGATGGGTCGGCAGAACTGGTTCTCGGCGGTTGGCGAGGAGCACAGGCATGTGCGCGAGAAGGTCGGCATTTTCGACCAGTCGTCCTTCGCCAAATACGAGATGACTGGCGCGGATGCGCAGAAGGCGCTGGACTGGATCTGCGCCAACGACGTCGCCAAGCCGGTCGGCCGGCTGACCTACACGCAGCTTCTCAACACGCGCGGCGGCATCGAGGCCGATCTGACCGTGGCGCGGCTTGGCGAAGAAAAGTTCTACGTCGTCACCGGCACAGGTTTCCGCACGCATGATTTCGCGTGGATCGACGACCATGTCGGCAAGGATCTCGACGTCACCTTCAGCGACGTCACCGAGGATTTCGGCACGCTGTCGCTGATGGGACCGCGTGCCCGCGACGTGCTCTCAGCAGTGACAGACTCGGATGTGTCGAACGCCGCCTTCCCGTTCGGCCATGTGCGCGAGTTCGCCATTGCCGGCCATACAATTCGGGCGCTTCGCGTCACCTATGTCGGCGAACTCGGCTGGGAGTTGCATGTGCCGATCGCGGCAACCGGCGAGATCTTCGACGCGCTGATGGCGGCGGGCAAGACATACGACATCCGCCCGGTCGGCTACCGGGCGCTGGAATCGCTCAGGCTGGAAAAGGGTTATCGCGCCTGGGGCTCGGACATCACACCCAACGACACGCCGCAGGAGGCCGGCCTTGGCTGGGCGGTGAAGCTGAGGAAGAACACCGATTTCGTCGGCCGGCGGGCACTTGAGAAGGTCAATGGCAACGCGCCGAAGAAACGCTTTGCCGGCTTCACGGTCGACGATCCGGAGATCGTGCTGGTCGGCCGCGAGACGATCCTGCGCAACGGCGAGCCGGTCGGCTATCTCACCAGCGGCGGCTACGGCTATACGGTGGCCAAGAATGTCGGCTTCGGCTATGTGCGCAATGCCGAGGGCATAAGCGACGACTTCCTCGCCTCCGGCGACTACGAGCTGGTGGTGGCGATGGAACGCACGCGGGCAAAAATCCATCTCGAGCCGCTGTATGATCCGGCGGGAGAAAGGATCAGGGCTTAATGCATGTCGCGCAAAAGTGCGCAGCGGTTTTGCGACAACGACATGCATAAAACAAGAACCTAAAGCGCGTCGCATGAATCCGTTTGAACGCGACGCGCTTTAGGCCTTCTCCAGTCTCGATCAGATGACGCGCAGGACAAGACCTCGGCTGGGCACGGTATCGGCCTCGCCCGGCATGGAGACATAGGGCGCCGTCTCTTCGTCGCGCGTGACGACGCCTTGCGCCTCCAATTCGGCGATGCGCGCGGCAAAGCCCGCCTCCCACAGCGTGTTCTTGACCGTCAGCACGATCGCGCCGCCCGGCCGGCAGATGCGGATCAGCTCGTCCAGTCCTTCGGCGCCGACATGGCCCGAAGTGAAGACACCGGCCGAGACGATTCCGGCATAGGCATTGTCCGCGAAAGGCAGCGGCCCGCCGAGCGCCAGGCAGTGAAGCGCCGAATAGATGCCCTTGGCCGACGCCTTGGCCAGCATGCCCTCGGAAATGTCGAGCGCCTCGACTTGCGGGTAGCCGGTGATGGCAAGCCATTCGCCGCTGAGCCCGGTGCCGGCGCCGGCATCGAGAAGCGGGGCTGCCCCGCGGGGCAGATGGCGGGCCAGCAGAGCGAGGCATATCGTCGGATGACGGTAGCCGGCGGTCGACATGTCGGCATCGTACGTCTCGGACCAGCTGTCGTAGAGCGCCGCCACCTCCTCGGGTCGCTTCGCCGCATAGGCCGCGCCTAGCGCAGTGTTCTGCTTGCTGTGTGCCATTGCCGCTCGCCCGACTCTTTGCCTGTGACGGGATGATAGCCAAATGGCGAAAACTGTGGAACCGTCGCTGCGATAATAAAGGCGTGAAGGGGGATCGAGGCGATGGCGGATGAGATAGCACGCGCTGCACTGGCCACCATTCCAGTGCTGGCCGGTTATGACGGACCGCTGGAACGGCTCGGCGGCCTCACCAACCTCGTCTACAGGGCCGGCGATTTCTGCCTGCGCATTCCCGGCAAAGGCACCGAGGAGTACATCAACCGCGCCAATGAAGCCGTGGCGGCGCGCGAGGCGGCGAAAGCCGGCGTCAGTCCGCAGGTGCTGCATGTCGACGCCGGCACGGGCGTGATGGTGAGCCGGTTCATCGCCGGCGCCGAGACGATGTCGCCGGAAAAGTTCAAACTGCGTCCGGGCAGTCCGGCGCGCGCGGGCGATGTCTTCCGCAAGCTGCACGTTTCCGGTGCGGTGTTTCCTTTCCGCTTCGAGTTGTTTGCGATGATCGACGATTATCTGAAGGTGCTGTCGACCAAGGAAGTGGCGTTGCCGCCTGGTTACCACGATGTCGTGCACGAGGCCGAAACCGTGCGTGCAGCACTTGCCGCCCATAAGCTGCCGCTTGCCGCCTGCCACTGCGATCCGCTGTGCGAGAACTTTCTCGACACCGGCGAGCGGATGTGGATCGTCGACTGGGAATATTCGGGGATGAACGATCCGCTCTGGGATCTCGGCGACCTCTCGGTCGAAGGCAAGTTCGATACCGCGCAGGATGAAGAACTGATGCGCGCCTATTTCGGCCGCGAGCCGAAGCCGGTCGAGCGCGGTCGCGTCGTCATCTACAAGGCGATGTGCGATCTGTTGTGGACACTGTGGGGGCTGCTCCAGCTTGCCAACAACAACCCGGTCGACGATTTCCGCGCCTATGCCGACGGTCGCTTCGCCCGCTGCAAGGCGCTGATGGAAACGCCGGAGTTTTCACGGCATCTGGCGGCCGTGCGCCAGGGTTAAGCCCGGCTCGGTTCAGTTCACGCCCTTCGGCACGTTCTCGGGCGGTACCACGGTGTCGACCACCTTCTGGCGGTGGAAGATGAACATGCCGGCGAGCACGACGATCGCCGAACCGACCAGAATGCGCAGGCTCGGCACGTCGCCGAAGAAGACCAGGCCGAAGACCACGGCCCACAAGAGCAGCGTGTAGTGCAGCGGCGCCAGCGTCGAAGCCGGCGCCAGCTTGAGCGCCCGCGTGATCATCAGATGCGCGGCGCAGGAGACGATGCCGAGCAGCAGCATGGCGCCGAAATCGAGCGCCGACGGCGTCTGCCACGCGCCGATGGTCAGCACACCACCGACAATCAACGTGCCGATGGTCTGCCAGGTGACCAGAGTGGTGTCGCTGGTGCCGCGCAGCCGCCGGTTGAGGATGATGGCGAAGGCGAAGGCAATGCTGCCGACGAGCGCGAATATCGAGGACAGCGAAAACGCCGCCGAGGACGGCTTCAGCATGATCAGCACGCCGCAGAAGCCGACCAGGATCGCCAGCCAGCGGCGCCAGCCGACCTTTTCGCCAAGCAGCAGGTGCGACAGCGCCGCGACATAGATCGGTCCGGCCATGTAGAAACTCATCACATCGGCGAGCGGCAAATAGACGACGGCGGCGTAGAAAAGCGCGGTGTCGAGCGTCGTCGCCACCACGCGCAGGACCTGCAGGTCCGGCCGCTCCATCTTGAACAGCCTGCCGGCGCCCTGGTTGGCGATCATCGGGCCGAGCACGAAAAAGGCGCCGACCGAGCGGATCAGCACGACCTGGCCGACGGAAAAGCTGGCAACCAGCCATTTGCCCATCGCGTCGTTGAGCGCAAACAGGAAATCGCCGGCCAGCATCAGCAAGATGCCGGCCAAAAGCACGTTCCTGATCGTAAGATTGCGGGCAAGGGAGGGAGCCATGCCGGCTCCGTAGACGCAAGCGGCCGATTTGACGAGCGCAATTCGAGGGAGTCGATAAGACCAGCGGCGGAAATCGGCTGGTTCTATGCCTTCCGTGCGCTTTCGGCAGGCCGCGTCTGTACGATCCGCTATTTAGGCTGCGGCCGAATGATGATCGGGCGATAGAGGATAGGCCTGTCCCAGGGATCGGAAGCCGATGCGCTTCGGAGTTCCGCGCGCCGATCGAGGTCGATGCGCTGCAGGCATTCGGCGAAGGCATCGTTCTTCTTGGTGAAGCCGTAGGACCGGCATTTGGCCTCATCGGCGGCGCGGCGGTCCTCCGCCGACATACAGCCCGCACAAGCCGCCGCCAGCGCAACCGCCATCACAGTCTTTTGCCACATGGTGATCCTCCTCGAACCAAAGTGGAGGTTTATTGCAGACTTAATTATGGCCAGACGAAGCGGAGAGCCTAGATGCAGAGAGGCTGGCCTTTTGGGCCTGAAAGGCTCGGCTCGCCTATGACAGGGAGCCGGCTGCCTTGTGCCGACGGTTCACCTGTGTCGGTCGGCCGGCGATCGACAGGCGGGTTTCCTGCTTCGTCCGCTCGGCAACCACTTTGCCCCTGGCGATGACGCAGAGACGTTCAGGGCGCAAACGAATGGCCTCGACCGGATTGCCGGCGTCGAGGACGACGAGACTGGCGCGCTTGCCGACGGCAAGGCCGAGATGGTCGAGCCCCATGATGGCCGCGTTGACGTTGGTGACCATGTCGAAGCAGCGCGCCATGTCGGCGGGGCTCGACATCTGGGCGACGTGCAGGCCCATGAAGGCGACGTCGAGCATGTCGGCCGTGCCCAGCGAATACCAGGGATCGAGCACACAATCCTGGCCCCAGCCGACGCGGATGCCCATGGCGAGCATTTCCTTGACGCGCGTCAGGCCGCGGCGCTTGGGAAAAGTGTCGTGTCGGCCCTGCAGCATGATGTTGATCAGCGGGTTGGGGATGGCCGATACGCCGGCCTCGGCGATCAGCGGCAACAGTTTGGAGACGTAATAATTGTCCATCGAGTGCATGGAGGTAAGGTGCGAGCCGGCCACCCTGCCTTGCAGGCCGAGCCTCTGCGTCTCATAGGCAAGCTGCTCGATATGGCGCGACAGCGGATCGTCGGTTTCGTCGCAATGCAGGTCGACCATCAGCCCACGCCTGGCGGCGATTTCGCAGAGTTCCGTCACCGAACGCGTGCCGTCGGCCATGGTGCGCTCGAAATGCGGAATGCCGCCGACGATATCGACGCCCATGTCGAGCGCGCGGACGGTGTTCTCAAGCGCCGTCGGCGAACGATAGAGCCCGTCCTGCGGGAAGGCGACCAGCTGCAGGTCGATATAGGGCGCGACCGTTTTCTTGACGTCGAGCAAGGCCTCCACCGCCAAAAGGCGATCGTCGCAGACATCGACATGGGTGCGGATGGCGAGCAGGCCCATCGATACGGCCCAGTCGCAATAGGCAAGCGCGCGCTCGCGCACCGCCTCGTGCGTCAGAAGCGGCTTCAGCTCGCCCCATAGCGATATGCCCTCCAGCAGCGTGCCCGAGGCATTGATGCGCGGAATGCCGTAGGAGAGCGTGGCGTCCATGTGGAAATGCGGATCGACGAAAGGCGGTGCGACCAGGTTGCCATGCGCATCGATCACCGTGCCCGCGGCAGCGTTCAGTTCGGGTTCGATCGCCGCGATCGTCTCGCCAGTAATGCCGATATCGGCAACCCTGCCGTCAGGCAGCGTGCCGCCGCGCACGATGAGGGCGAAATCCATCTTTCGTCATCCCCTTGAAGAACCAGCATCCCATCGTGGCGCAAAAGCCACCCTGCCGCAGCCATTTCCTTTCGCAGTGGCGAAAGGTTCCATCCGGCGGCAACTCGCTCTATAAGCCGCCTCTCGCCCCCGTGGCGAATCCGAATTCGCGTCAGCTAGGCATGGGATCAGCCGTTTGTTTCGCTTCTTCCGCTCGACGGAGAACCAGCGCCTCATCGTGAGGCTGGTCAAGGAATCCTTCCGGGAACATAGGTTCGGATACGGCGCCGCCATACTGTCGATGCTTGTGGTGGCCGCCATGACAGGCGCCAGCGCCTGGATCCTGCGTGAGATCACGAACGAATTCGTCATCTACAAGCGACTGGACCGCGTCAACCTGATTGCGGCCGCGGTCGCTGCCATCTTCATCTTCAAGGGCGTCGCCAATTTCGTCCAGGCCTATTTCATGAGCCGCGTCGGCAACGCCATCATCGCCGACCGGCAGCGCAAGATCTATGACCGGATCCTCGCGCAAGGCATCGAATTCTACCATTCGACCTCGTCGTCCGACCTGATCACCCGCATGACCAACAATGCACAGGCCGCGCGCAGCGTCCTTGACCTCGTTGTCACGTCCTATGTGCGGGACCTGGTGACGCTGATCGTGCTGGTGGCGGTGATGGTCTGGCAGCAGCCGGCACTGTCCCTGATCTGCTTCGTCATCGGGCCGGTCGCCATCTTCGGCGTCAACCGCATCCTCAAGCGCGTCCGCAAGATCGCCGCGATGGAGTTCCGCTCGCTCGGCCAGATCGTGCATGTGATGCAGGAAACCGCAATTGGCGTGCGTGTCGTCAAATCCTTCAATCTCGAAGGCGCGATGCGCAAGCGCATGTACAAGGCGGTATCGGACGTCGAGAACCGCGCCAACAACATCGCAACGCTGGAGGCTGCCACCAGCCCGGTGATGGAAACACTTGCCGGGCTGGCGATATCCGGCGCCGTCTTTGTCAGCGGCTTCCTGGTCCTGCAGGGTGGTCAGATGCCGGGCAACATCATGGCCTTCATCGGGGCGCTGCTGCTTGCCTATGAACCGGCAAAACGGCTGGCGCGCGTGCGCATATCGCTGGAAACCGGTATCGTCGGCGTGCGCATGATGTTCCAGCTGGCCGACCGGCCGCTGACCTTGGCCGAAAAGCCGGACGCCAAGCCGCTGCAGCCGGGGCCGGGCGAAATCCGCTTCGATGGTACGAGCTTCGCCTATCCGGAAAGCCCGCCGGTATTCGAAGGATTCGACCTGACGCTTGAGGCCGGCAAGATGACGGCGCTGGTCGGGCCTTCGGGCAGCGGCAAGTCGACGATCCTCAACCTGATCATGCGCATGTACGATCCGCAAAGCGGCAGGGTGCTGTTCGACGGCCAGGACATCTCCTACGCAACGCTGGCTTCGGTCAGGGAAAAGATCGCCTATGTCAGCCAGGACACGTTCCTGTTTGCCGGGACGATCATGCACAACATCCGGCTTGGGCGCCAGGACGCCACCGACGAGGAGGTGATCGCCGCCGCCAAGGCGGCCAATGCCCACGACTTCATCAGCGCCATGCCGAAAGGCTACGAGACGGATGTGGGCGAGAACGGCGCGCTGCTTTCCGGCGGCCAGCGCCAGCGCATCTCGATCGCCCGCGCCATGCTGCGCAATGCCGAAATCCTGCTGCTCGACGAAGCAACCAGCGCGCTCGACGCCGAATCCGAGGCCCTGTTTCGCGACGCGCTGCAGCAGCTGACGGTCGGGCGCACGACCATCGTCATCGCCCACCGCCTGTCGACCGTGCACCAGGCCGACACGATCGTGGTGCTGGAGAAAGGCAAGGTCGTGGAAAGCGGCCCGCACAAGATCTTGCTCAAGCAGGGCGGGCTCTACCAGAAGCTCTATGAATATCAGCTGATGCCGTGAGGCCCTTCTCCCTGTGGGAGAAGGTAAAGCGATCCTTAGTCCGGCACGTGCCTGACCGCACCTTTGTCAGCGCTGGTGGCGAAAGCAGCATAGGCGCGCAGGGCCGTCGTAACCTTGCGCTTGCGCTTTTCCTCGGGCTTCCAGGCCGTCGCGCCCTTCGCCGCCATCGCCGCGCGCCGCGCAGCCAGTTCGGCCTCGCTAACCGCCAGGTGGATCTTGCGGTTGGGGATGTCGATCTCGATCATGTCACCCTCCCGGACCAGGCCGATCAGACCGCCTTCCGCCGCTTCCGGCGAGACGTGGCCGATCGACAGGCCGGACGTGCCGCCCGAGAAGCGGCCGTCGGTGATCAGCGCGCAGGCCTTGCCGAGGCCTTTCGACTTCAGATAGCTGGTCGGGTAGAGCATTTCCTGCATGCCGGGTCCGCCGCGCGGTCCCTCATAGCGGATGACGACGACTTCGCCGGCCTTGATCTCGTTGGAGAGAATCGCCTTGACCGAGGCGTCCTGGCTTTCGAACACCCGCGCCGGACCGGTGAATTTCAGGATCGATTCGTCGACGCCCGCGGTCTTCACGATGCAGCCGTCGAGCGCCAGATTGCCCTTCAGCACGGCAAGGCCGCCGTCCTTCGAAAAGGGTGTGTCCGCCGAGCGGATGACGCCCTTCTCTCGGTCGAGATCGAGCTCGTCCCAGCGGCGGTCCTGGCTGAAGGCGACCTGCGTCGGCACGCCGCCGGGTGCGGCCAGGAAGAAATCCCGCACATTCTGGCTCGAAGTGCGGGAAATATCCCAATGCTCGAGCGCCTCGCCGAGGCTCGCCGTGTGCACCGTCGGCAGGTCGCGGTTGATCAGCCCGGCCTGGTCGAGCTGGCCAAGGATGGCCATGATGCCGCCGGCACGGTGGACGTCTTCCATGTGCACGTCGGACTTCGCCGGCGCAACCTTGCATAGCACCGGAACACGCCGCGACAGCCGGTCGATGTCTTCCATGGTGAAGTCGACCTCGCCCTCATGCGCTGCCGCGAGGATGTGCAGCACGGTGTTGGTCGAGCCGCCCATGGCGATGTCGAGCGTCATGGCGTTCTCGAACGCACCCTTGGAGGCGATGCTGCGCGGCAGCGCCGTCTCGTCGTCCTGCTCGTAATAGCGCTGGGCGAGATCGACGACGAGATGCCCGGCCTCGACGAACAGGCGCTTGCGGTCGGCGTGGGTGGCCAGCGTCGAGCCGTTGCCCGGCAGCGACAGGCCAAGCGCCTCGGTCAGGCAGTTCATCGAATTGGCGGTGAACATGCCGGAGCAGGAGCCGCAGGTCGGGCAGGCCGAGCGCTCGATGATCTTGACGTCTTCGTCGGAGATCTTGTCGTCGGCGGCGGCAACCATGGCGTCGACCAGGTCGAGCGCCTGCGTCTTGCCGGCCAGCACCACCTTGCCGGCTTCCATCGGACCGCCGGAGACGAAGACGGTCGGGATGTTGAGGCGTAAGCTGGCCATCAGCATGCCCGGCGTGATCTTGTCGCAATTGGAGATGCAGACCATGGCGTCGGCGCAATGGGCGTTGACCATGTATTCGACAGAGTCTGCGATCAGCTCGCGCGACGGCAGCGAATAGAGCATGCCGTCATGGCCCATGGCGATGCCGTCGTCGACGGCGATGGTGTTGAACTCCTTGGCGACGCCGCCGGCCTTCTCGATCTCGCGCGCGACCAGCTGGCCGAGGTCCTTGAGATGGACATGGCCCGGCACGAACTGGGTGAAGGAATTGACCACGGCGATGATCGGCTTGCCGAAGTCCGAGTCCTTCATGCCGGTGGCGCGCCACAGGCCGCGGGCGCCGGCCATGTTGCGGCCATGGGTGGTGGTGCGGGAACGATAGGCAGGCATGAGTATTCCCTAGCTGGCTGGCTGCGCTCCATGCGGAGCGTGGCGGCGCTGAATTCGGATCGCAGGGGTTATAGACGCCATAGTCTGGCCTGGCCACAATTTTGCGCTGCGCCAGATTTTCCCGAAAAGCCGGACTTTCCGAAAAAATTGCATGCCACTGTCGGATCGCCCGACGCACGGCCGTCCTTGGGCAGACGGCATGGCACCATTCTCGGAGCCAGCCGTTTACCGCAAAGCAAACGAAGCAACCCGAGGAGCACGACATGCAAAAGATCACCACCTGCCTGTGGTTCGACGACCAGGCCGAAGAGGCGATGAATTTCTACGTCTCCATCTTCAAGAACTCGAAGGTGCTGAGCGTGATGCGCTGGCCAGAGGGTCATGCAGATGAAGGCAAGGTGCTGGTGACCACGTTCGAGCTCGATGGCGTGCAGTTCCAGGCACTCAACGGCGGACCGCAATTCAAGTTCAACGAAGCCATGTCGCAGTCGATCGACTGCAAGACGCAGGAAGAGGTCGATTATTTCTGGGAAAGGCTCATCGAAGGCGGCGGCGAACCGTCGCAATGCAGCTGGCTGAAGGACAGGTTCGGCGTCTCCTGGCAAGTCGTGCCGGAGCAGCTGCCGCGCCTGCTTCTGGATCCGGACCGGGCCAAAGCCGGCCGGGTGATGTCGGCGATGATGCAGATGAGCAAGATCGACATCGCCAAGATCGAAGAAGCGGCGAAGGGGTGAGTGGAGGCGCACTTGCCTTCCCCCACAAGTGGGGGAAGGCGGATCGGCGCGCAGCGCCGAGACGCGATGAGGGGTGTTGGACGGAGTCCGGCGCGCTGTTGTCAGGCTATTTCAGCGGGCTGCGTTCTCGGCCGGGACAGGCCCGGTGTAGCCGATGTTCTTGTCGGCCTGTTCTGGTGCCTTGGGCCGCTTGATCCTGGCGGAGGCGGCCACCACCAACTCGTTGAAATTCTCGGTGCCGCCGTCCAGCATCTCGAACAGCTGCCGCCGCATGCGCGGCTCCCAAAACTTGTTGATGTGCTCGGCAACGCCGGCAATGCCTTCCTCGCGCGGCTTGGAATGGAAGAAATCGGCGATCTGGTTGGCCATGCGCACCAGCTTTTCCTTGGTGCTCATAATGTGTTCTTCGTCATGCGACATGCTTGGCAACTCCGGAAGCCACCCGGTCCGGGTGGGTGAAAACATCGAAATCTTCGCCGCGAACCAATGCCACCAGCGTCATTCCGGCGGCCTCCGCCGTGCGGATGGCAAGCGCGGTCGGCGCCGAGACGGCAATGATGAAGGCCGAGCCGATCGCCGCCGTCTTCTGCACCATCTCGACCGACACGCGAGACGTCACGATCACGGCGCCCGACGCGCCATCGATGCCGGCCTTGGCCAGCGCGCCGGCCAGCTTGTCCAGCGCGTTGTGGCGGCCGACATCTTCGCGCGCCATGACGATGCCCTTGCCGGGGATATAGAAGCCCGCGGCGTGCACGGCTCCGGTCTCGGTGTGCAGCGGCTGCACTTTCGACAAAAGCTTGACCGAACGGACGATGTCGTCGGCTTCAAGCGTAAGCTTTGACGCACCGACCGCGTCGACCGAACGCATGGCCTCTTCGATAGACTCGATGCCGCACAGCCCGCAGCCGACCGGCCCGGCAAGCCGGCGCCGCCGCGCCTGGAAGCGCGTATTGGCCTTGTCCTTCAACCGGATCTGGATGTCGATGCCGGCGCCGAGATACTCGACCTCGATCGCCTCGATCTCTTGCGGATCGGCGATGATGCCTTCGGTCAGCGAGAAGCCGAGCGCGAAATCCTCGAAATCGGCGGGGCTCGCCATCATCACCGCATGCGTGGTGCCGGCGAAGGAGAACGCCACCGGCGTCTCCTCCGGCACCATGCGGTTCGCGGCCGCCGTCCCGCTGGCGCGGTGCGCCAGCCGCGATATCTGCGTCGTTGCTTTGCGGCGCGCGGCCAAGGTTACTCCGCCGCTTCCAGCGGTGCGATGCGGCGGCTCTGGCGCGCCTGCTCGTTATAATCCCTCTGCCACTCGGTCGGGCCATTGGACGGCGCCACCTGCACGGCGGTGACCTTGTATTCCGGACAGTTGGTCGCCCAGTCCGAGAAGTCGGTTGTGATCACGTTCGCCTGCGTGTCCGGATGGTGGAAGGTCGTATAGACCACACCTGGCGAGACACGATCGGTGATCAGCGCGCGCAACGTCGTCTCGCCGGAACGGCTCGCCAACCGCACCCAGTCGCCTTCGCGAATGCCGCGGTTCTCGGCATCGTGCGGATGGATCTCCAGCATGTCCTCGGCATGCCACATCACATTTTCGGTGCGCCTCGTCTGCGCGCCGACATTGTACTGCGACAGAATCCGCCCGGTGGTGAGCAGCAGCGGGAAGCGCGGCCCGGTCCTTTCGTCCGTCGCCACATATTCGGTGCGGATGAACTTGCCCTTGCCGCGCACGAAGCCGTCGACATGCATGATCGGGGTGCCGAGCGGCGCCTTCTCGTTGCAGGGCCACTGCACGGACCCGACACGGTCGAGCAGTTCGAAGGAGACGTTGGCGAAGCTCGGCGTCGTCTTGGCGATCTCGTCCATGATCTCGGAAGGATGCCGGTAGTTCCAGTCCAGCCCGATCGCGCGGGCAAGCTCCTGCGTCGCCTCCCAATCGGCGTAGTGCGCCTTTGGCTCGATAACCTTGCGCACCATGTTGATGCGGCGCTCGGCATTGGTGAAGGTGCCGTCCTTCTCGAGGAAGGTCGAGCCCGGCAGGAAGACATGTGCGTAGTTCGCCGTCTCGTTGAGGAAGAGGTCGTGCACGACGACGCATTCCATCGCGGCCAGCCCTGCGGCGACGTGCTTGGTGTCGGGATCGGACTGCAGGATGTCCTCGCCCTGGATGTAGATGCCCTTGAAGGAGCCGTCGACGGCGGCATCGAGCATGTTGGGGATGCGCAGGCCCGGCTCGTCGTCGAGCTTCACGCCCCACAGGCTCTCATAGATGTCGCGCACGGCCTCGCCCGAGATATGCCGATAGCCGGGCAGTTCGTGCGGGAACGAGCCCATGTCGCACGAGCCCTGCACGTTGTTCTGGCCGCGCAGCGGGTTCACGCCGACGCCGGGACGGCCGATATTGCCGGTGGCCATGGCGAGGTTGGCGATCGCCATCACCGTGGTCGAACCCTGGCTGTGTTCCGTCACGCCGAGGCCGTAATAGATCGCGCCGTTGCCGCCGGTGGCGTAGAGACGCGCAGCACCCCGGATCAGTTCGGGATCGACGCCGGAGAGCTTGCCGACGGTTTCGGGGCTGTTTTCCGGTAGCGCAACGAACGAGGCCCAGTCCTGGAACTCCGCCCAGTCGCAGCGTTCGCGGATGAAGGCTTCGTCGAAGAGGCCTTCGGTGACGATGACATGCGCCAGCGCCGTCAGCACCGCCACATTGGTGCCGGGCTTCAGCGGCAGATGATAGGCGGCTTCGATATGCGCCGACTTGACCATCTCGGTGCGGCGCGGATCGAGCACGATCAGCTTGGCGCCCTGGCGCAGCCGCTTCTTCAGCCGCGAGGCGAACACAGGGTGGGCCGAAGCCGGGTTGGCGCCGATGACGACGGCGACGTCGGTGAAATCGACCGAATCGAAATCCTGCGTGCCGGCCGACGTGCCATAGGTCTGGCCGAGCCCATAGCCGGTCGGCGAATGGCAGACGCGCGCGCAGGTGTCGACATTGTTGTTGCGGAAGCCCTGCCGCACCAGCTTCTGGACGAGGTAGGTTTCCTCGTTCGTGCAGCGCGAGGAGGTGATGCCGCCGATCGCGGTGCGTCCGTACTGGTACTGGATGCGGCGGAACTCCTTGGCCGTATGGGCAACAGCCACTTCCCAGCTCACTTCACGCCAGGGATCGGTGATCTTCTCGCGGATCATCGGCGACAGGATGCGATCCTTGTGGGTGGCGTAGCCATAGGCGAAACGGCCTTTCACGCAGGAATGGCCGTGGTTCGCCTTGCCCTCCTTGTAGGGCATCATGCGGATGACCTCGTCGTCCTTCACTTCGGCCTTGAACGAGCAACCGACGCCGCAATAGGCGCAGGTGGTGACGGCCGAGCGCTCCGGCATGCCCTTCTCCAGCACCGTTTTCTCGCGCAACGCGTCGGTCGGGCAGGCCTGCACGCAAGCGCCGCAGGACACGCATTCGGAGGCGATGAAATCCTCGTGCATGCCGGCGACCATGCGCGATTCGAAACCGCGGCCCTCGATGGTCAGCGCGAAGGTGCCCTGCACCTCTTCGCAGGCCCGCACGCAACGCGAGCAGACGATGCATTGCGCCGGATCATAGGTGAAATAGGGGTTGGATTCGTCGCGGGCGATGTAGTCGACCGCCAGCGATCCGTGGCCGGGCGCGACGCCGTCCTCCTTGACGTGGTTACGGCCTTCGATGCCGAAGCGGTTTTCGGTCAGGCCAACCGACTTCGCCACAACGTCGAACTCGCTGGCGCCGGTGCCGGCCTTCTCGTTCCAGCCGGTCGGATGGTCGGAGATGTAAAGCTCCATGACGCCGCGACGAATGGCGTCGAGCCGCTCGGACTGCGTGTTGACCACCATGCCTTCGCCGACCGGTGTCGTGCAGGACGCCGGCGTGCCGCCGCGGCCCTCGATCTCGACGAGGCAGACGCGGCACGAACCGAACGAGTCCAGCATGTCGGTGGCGCAGAGCTTGGGGATTTCGACCCCGCCTTCCATCGCCGCTCGCATGATCGACGTGCCTTCCGGTACGGTGATGCTGCGGCCGTCGACGGTCAGCGTGACCCGCTTCTCCGCATTCGATTGCGGGGTTCCGAAGTCGATCTCTTCGATGAGTATCGGGAAGTCGGCCTTGATGTTCATCTGCCAGCTCCTATTCAGCAGCCACGCGCGCCGGCGCAGGCTTGAAATCTTCGGGGAAATGGGTGATCGAGCTCATCACCGGGTAAGGCGTGAAGCCGCCCAGCGCGCACAGCGATCCGAACTTCATCGTGTTGCAGAGGTCGGTGACCAGAGCGAGGTTCTTCTCCGGTTCGATGCCGGCGGCGAGCCTGTCGATGGTCTCGACGCCACGCGTCGAACCGATGCGGCAAGGCGTGCACTTGCCGCAGCTTTCGATGGCGCAGAACTCCATGGCGAAACGCGCCTGCTTCAGCATGTCGGCGGTGTCGTCGAACACGGTGATGCCGGCATGGCCGATCAGCCCGTCCTTGGCGGCGAAGGCTTCGTAATCGAACGGCGTGTCGAACAAGGCACGCGGGAAATAGGCGCCGAGCGGTCCGCCGACCTGCACCGCCTTCACCGGCCGTCCGGTCGCCGTGCCGCCGCCGATTTCGTCGACGATTTCGCCCAGCGTCATGCCGAAAGCCGCTTCGAACAGGCCGCCATGCTTGACGTTGCCGGCAATCTGGATCGGGATCGTGCCGCGCGAGCGGCCCATGCCGTAATCCTTGTAGAAGGCGGCACCCTTATCCATGATGATCGGCACGGAGGCTAGGCTGATGACGTTGTTGATCACTGTCGGCTTGCCGAACAAGCCCTGGATCGCCGGCAGCGGCGGCTTGGCGCGAACCACGCCACGCTTGCCTTCCAGGCTGTTCAGCAACGAGGTTTCCTCGCCGCAGACATAAGCGCCGGCGCCGACGCGGATTTCCATGTCGAAGGCGTTAGGCGAACCCAGCACATTGGTGCCGAGCACGCCGGCCTTGCGCGCGACCTGGACAGCCCGGTTCATCGTCGCCACCGCATGCGGATATTCCGAGCGGATATAGACAAAGCCCTTGGTCGCGCCGGTGGCGATGCCGGCGATCGCCATGCCTTCGATCAGCACGAAGGGGTCGCCCTCCATGATCATGCGGTCGGCGAAAGTGGCGCTGTCGCCCTCATCGGCGTTGCAGACGATGTATTTGCGGTCGCCGGCGGTATCGAGCACCGTTTTCCACTTGATGCCGGTCGGGAAGCCGGCGCCGCCGCGGCCGCGCAAGCCCGACTCCGTCACCTGCTTGACGATGTCGAGCGGCGCCATGGCCACCGCATTCTGCAGGCCCTTCAGCCCGCCGAGCGATTTGTAGGCATCGAGCGACAGCGGGTCGTTGATGCCGCAGCGCGCGAAGGTCAGGCGCGTCTGCTTGGCCAGGAACGGAATTTTGTCCGGCGCGCCCAGCCAGCGCTTATGATGGCCACCCTTGAGGAAGCCGCTATCGAACAGGCTCTTGACGTCGGAAGGCTTCACCGGTCCGTAAGCGACGCGGCCTTCGGCGGTCGCCACCTCGACCATAGGCTCGAGGAAATAGGCGCCGCGCGAACCATTGCGCACGATCTTGGCCTCGATGCCGCGTTCGGCCAATTCCTTGGCGATCGTCTTTGCGACCTTCTCGGCGCCGAGCGCCAGCGCGCCGGAGTCACCTGGAATGTAGATGCGCGGGATCATGAGCGTACCTCCGCGACGATCTCTTCGATCTTCTCGTCGTCGAGCCGCCCGATCACCTCGCCGTCCAGCATTGCTGAAGGCGAACAGGCGCAAAGCCCGAGGCAATAGACCGGTTCCAGTGTAACCGATCCGTCGCGGGTGGTCTCGTGGAAACCGATGCCGAGCAATTGCTTGATCTTGGCGGCGACTGCGTCCGACCCCATCGACTGGCAGGCTTCCGCCTGGCAGAGCTTGAGCACGTGCCGGCCGGCCGGCTTGGCGCGGAAATCATGATAGAAGGTGACGACGCCGTGCACTTCGGCCCGCGACAGGTTCAACCCATCGGCAATGACCGGCAGCGCGTCGTGCGGCACATGGCCGAACTCTTCCTGGATGCCGTGGAGGATCGGCAGCAACGGACCTTCGAGGTCCTTCAATTCCTGGACGATCGCCGCCGTGCGCGATGCGATCTCGGTACTTGCAGGCTGCATCGTCATGCAGCGCCCTCCCTGGTCGATAGCTTTTTTCGCTAAGTCTTTACAAAATCAGAGGAAACCTCTGGAATCAATAAAGCTGATCCGTTGCTTGATAGAAATTTTCTATCAAACCTGTTCAGCCAGCACTGTCTAGCTCAGCGGCGGGCGTGGAAATCGTCCGCCAGCGCCATTGCCTCGTCCAGCAGCGCCTGGACCAGCGGCGTGTGCGGCTCGCGCGGCGTCGCCACCAGCCCGACGGTGTGGCTGGCATCCGGCTCGACGATCGGAATGGCCCGGATCGGTTCGGAAAAGCCGAATGTTTCCGCAAGGTTGAGCGGCATGATCGAGGACCATTTGCCGGTGCGGATATGCGAAAACAGGACGATCATCGAGTTGGATTCGAGCGTCGGCCGCACCTGCACGCCGGCCTCCGCCAAATGCTGGTCGATGATGCGGCGGTTCTGCATGTCCGGCGTCAAAAGGCAGAGCGGCAATTGGCTGATTTCCGCCCATGTCACTTTGTCGCGGTCGGAATAGGGGTTTCCCACCGCAGTGATCAGTTGGTAGCGCTCGTCATAGAGCGGCACGCTGGTCACTCGCCCCAGCGGTTCGTTGTCGAGATAGGTGATGCCGGCATCGATGTCGAAATTGCCGAGCAAAGACAGCACCTCGATCGAGGTCCGCGACAGCACCGAGAAGGTGACGCCCGGATGCTTTTCGCGAAACGGCGTCGTCAGCCGCGCCACCATGGCCAAAGCCGTCGGAATGGCGGCGATGCGGATGCGGCCGGAAAGCCCGTGTCGCGCCGCGCGCATCTCCTCGCGCATGGTACGGCTGTCGCCGACGATGCGCCGCGCCCACACCAGCACTTGCTTGCCTTCCGGCGTCAGCCCCTGAAAGCGCGAGCCGCGCAGCACCAGCATGACGCCAAGCTGGCCTTCCAGCTGCTTGATGCCGGCCGAGAGCGTCGGCTGGGTAACGCCGCATACTTCCGCGGCCCGGCCGAAATGCTCTTCCTTGGCCAGAGCGATGAAGAATTCCAGCTTGTCGATCATCGGCGCAAGCTATCCGGCACGGCGCGGCTGCGCCAGATCATACCCGCGCCACCTGGCCGCCTATTTGTCCACCAGGTTCAGGATGTTGCCGTCCGGGTCCTTGAACCAGGCGACCTTCATGCCGTAGCCGACATGGATATCGCCTTCGAGCGAAAGGCCGGGCATTTCAAAGTGCTCGAAGGCCACGCCTTTCGACTTTAGCGATTTGACGACGCTGCCGATCTCGTCGCCGACCGTCCAGGTCACCGCCGTCGCCTTGTTGGTTCCCGCGAATTCGGAATGATAGACATTGATGACCGTGTCGCCGCTTTTGTAGACGACCAGTTCGTTGCCCATGTCGTCCACCTGTTTGAGGCCCAGCGTCCCTTCGTAAAAGGCCTTTGCCTTCGCCAGGTCCTTCACCGCGAGATTGGCCGTTGCGTTGCTGTTTGCGAGCATGATCCGTCTCCTTCCCTTGATGTCGTGCTCATGCTGCTCCTTCAGATAGGTCGCGCCGGATGGTTGGCGACCGTCGATCAGGCAAATCCGACAGCTTCCGTCGTTTTCCGGGGCACACCAGGCCGGCCGTTGCTCCACGGCTTGGTTCTGTCCGGAAACTGCACTATCTCAGGCACGAGCTTGCATAAGGAAGACCTGATGTCCGTTACCAAGGAAATCGTCGTCGAGCGCCTGAAGACGGTCAACGGGCCGGATTTCACCGGCAACATCGTCGATCTCGGCATGGTTTCCGAGATTTTCATCGCCGATGGCAAGGTGTTCTTCTCGATCACCGTTCCCGCCGCCCGCGCGCAGGAAATGGAGCCGCTGCGCGCCGCTGCCGAGCGGGTGGTCAAGGCGATCCCGGGCGTCGCCGGCGCCATCGTAGCGCTGACCGCGGAGAAGAAAGGCGGCGGCATGGAGGCTCCGGTTCCGCCGCGTCCAGCACCTCGGCCGGCACCGCCGGCAGCACCCCAGCGGCCTGCGCCCCAGGCGCCGGCCTCGCATAGCCACGGCAAGCGCGGCGTGCCCGGCATCGAAGCGATCATCGCGGTTGCCTCCGGCAAGGGCGGCGTCGGCAAGTCGACCACCGCCGTCAACCTGGCGCTTGGGCTGGCGGCCAACGGCCTGAAGGTGGGCGTGCTCGACGCCGACATTTACGGCCCGTCCATGCCAAGGCTGCTCAACATCCACGGCCGGCCGCAGACTGTCGACGGCAAGATCCTGAAACCGATGGAGAATTATGGCCTCAAGGTTATGTCGATGGGCTTCCTCGTCGACGAGGAGACGCCGATGATCTGGCGCGGGCCGATGGTGATGTCGGCGCTGACGCAGATGCTGCGCGAGGTCGAGTGGGGTCCGCTCGACGTACTGGTCGTCGACATGCCGCCTGGTACCGGCGACGCCCAGCTGACCATGGCGCAGCAGGTGCCGCTGGCCGGCGCCGTCATCGTCTCGACGCCGCAGGACTTGGCGCTCATCGATGCGCGAAAAGGCCTAAACATGTTCAGGAAGGTCGACGTGCCGCTGCTCGGCATCGTCGAGAACATGAGCTACTTCCTCGCCCCCGACACCGGCAAGCGCTATGACATTTTCGGCCATGGCGGCGCCCGCCGCGAAGCCGAGCGCCTCGGCGTCATCTTCCTCGGCGAGGTGCCGCTCGAAATGGGCATCCGCGAAAGCTCGGATGCCGGCACGCCGGTGGTGGTCTCGAAGCCGGAGAGCGCCGAAGCGAAGATCTATCGGGATATCGCAGCTAAGGTCTGGGACCGGGTCAATGAGGAACGCGGCGCGGCGGAAGCCGCGGTGCCAAGCATCGTGTTCGAGTAAGTCGGCCGCGGCTCAGCCGCCCACCTTCTCGCCAAAGCTCGAGAAAAATTGCCCCGCAAGCTTCTTCGACGTCGATTCGATCAACCGGCTGCCGAGCTGGGCGATCTTGCCGCCGACATCGGCCTTGGCAGCGTATTTGAGCACCGTCGTTTCCGGCCCGTCTGATGTCAGCGTCACGTCGGCGCCACCCTTGGCGAAGCCGGCGATGCCGCCCTTGCCTTCGCCCTGGATCGTGTAGGAATGCGGCGGCTTGAGGTTTTTCAGCGTCACCTCGCCGTTGAACGTCGCCTTGATCGGCCCGATCTTCAGCACCACCGTCGCCGCCATCTCGGTGGCCGACTTCATTTCGAGGCTTTGACAGCCGGGGATGGTTTCCTTGAGGATCTCGGGATCGTTCAACGCTTCCCACACTTTTTGCAGGGGTGCGGCGATGCGTTCCTCGCCTTCGATCACCAAAGCCATCAAAAACCTCCCGGAAAGATTGGCTCGAACCCCTAGCGCAGGGGCGCTGTTGTGTCTATCGCACCAAAGTGTTGGTTCGGATCGCGCATGCCTCTTGCCTGCTTCGGCGCGTTGCCATATCGATTTGTCCTACAAATATGGAGATCATGATGGCCGGCGCCCCCACAGATAAGAAGAAATTTCGCTCGCAGGAGTGGTTCGACAACCCCGATAACCCCGGCATGACGGCGCTTTATCTCGAGCGCTACCTGAACTACGGGCTGACGCGCGCCGAGCTGATGTCGGGCAAGCCGCTGATCGGCATCGCCCAGACCGGCTCCGATCTGTCGCCCTGCAACCGCCATCACATCGAACTGGCCAAGCGCGTGCGCGAAGGCATCGTCTCGATGGGCGGCATCCCTTTCGAGTTCCCGTGCCATCCGATCCAGGAGACCGGCAAGCGTCCGACCGCTGCACTCGACCGCAATCTTGCCTATCTCGGCCTGGTCGAGGTGCTGTACGGCTATCCGCTCGACGGCGTCGTGCTCACCATCGGTTGCGACAAGACAACGCCCGCCATGCTGATGGCGGCGGCCACCGTCAACATTCCAGCGATCGCGCTGTCGGTCGGCCCGATGCTCAATGGCTGGCACAAGGGCAAGCGCACCGGCTCCGGCACCATCGTCTGGGAATCGCGCCAGCGCCTGTCGGCCGGCGAGATCGACTATGACGAGTTCATGGACATCGTCGCCTCCTCGGCGCCGTCGACCGGCTATTGCAACACCATGGGCACCGCCACCACCATGAACTCGCTGGCCGAGGCGCTCGGCATGCAGTTGCCGGGTTCGGCCGCCATTCCGGCGCCCTACCGCGAGCGCGGCCAGATTTCCTACGAGACCGGCAGACGCATCGTCGAGATGGTGCATGAGGATCTAAAGCCGTCCGATATCATGACGCGACAAGCCTTCGAGAACGCCATCGTCGTCAATTCCGCCATCGGCGGCTCGACCAACGCGCCGATCCATCTCAATGCCATTGCCCGCCATCTCGGCGTGCCGCTCGACAATGACGACTGGCAGACGGTCGGCCTCAACGTGCCGCTCATCGTCAATCTGCAGCCGACGGGCGAATATCTCGGCGAGGACTATCACCACGCCGGCGGCGTGCCGGCCGTGGTCGCCGAACTGCTGAAGGCCGGGCTGTTGCCGCATCCCGACGCCGTGACCGCCAACGGCAAGTCGATCGGCGACAACTGCAAGGGCGTGGCCAACGAGAATGCCGACGTCATCCGCACCGTCGCCAAGCCGCTCAAGGCCAATGCCGGCTTCATCAACCTCAAGGGCAATCTGTTCGATTCGGCGATCATGAAGACCAGCGGCATCTCGCCGGAATTCCGCGAGCGCTATCTGTCCAACCCGAAGGACCCGGAGGCCTTCGAGGGCAACGCCATGGTCTTCGACGGGCCGGAGGACTACCACGCCCGCATCGACGATCCGGCGCAAGGCATCGACGAGCACACCATCCTGTTCATGCGCGGCGCCGGCCCGATCGGCTATCCGGGCGGTGCCGAGGTCGTCAACATGCAGCCGCCGGCCTACCTCATCAAGAAGGGCATCCATGCGCTGGCCTGCATCGGCGACGGCCGCCAGTCGGGCACGTCGGGCTCGCCGTCGATCCTCAACGCCTCGCCAGAAGCCGCGATCGGCGGCGGCCTGGCGTTGATCAAGACCGGCGACCGTGTCCGCATCGACCTGAACAAGGGCACCGCCAACATCCTCGTCAGCGACGAAGAGATCGCCACGCGGCGCGCGGCGCTGCAGAACAATGGCGGCTTTCACTACCCGCAGCACCAGACGCCGTGGCAGGAGATCCAGCGCGGCATGGTCGACCAGTTTTCGGCCGGCATGGTGCTGAAGCCGGCGGTGAAATACCAGGATGTGGCGCACACCAGGGGCGTGCCGCGCGACAACCACTGAGCGGCACATCACGGCTTTCGTGCAAGCAAAAAGGGCGGCTTGATCTGATCAAGCCGCCCTTTTGCGCCTGATCTAAGCCTGACGACGGGCCTTCCTGCCTTGGTCCGGACCGATCACAAATATCCGGTGATCTCGGGCGGTTGGTCCTGCCGGTCGCGTTTGCCGTCCTCGTAGATGATCGGTGCTGCGGCGAGTTCCTCCTCGGTGACGTCGTCGAGGCAGGCGACATTCACCGCCCAGAAATTGCCGCCCATGAAATCGAGGTAGCCGCGGGAGAAGAAATTCGCGCCGCAGTTCGGGCACATATAATGGTTGATGTCGCCTTCCGGCCAGTTGGATGGGCTCGCCTTGTATTCCCGCATCCGGTCGCGGCCATCCGTTACGCGCAGCGCCTCGAAGGCCGTGAAGGATTTCCTGTAGCCGAGCTTCCAGCAGAAGCTGCAGTTGCATTTGCGGATGCCCTCGGCGAGGTCGAGATCGGCCTCGAAATGCACCGCGCCGCAATGGCAGCTGCCGTGATAGGTCTTCTTCATGGGTTCTCCCTGCGGAATTGCACTGTCCCGTCGACGGTCGACGAAGCCAGACTCATGCTTGCAGCTACGCCAGATAGGCTCCCGATCGCTGCTGGCAATCCGCCTCCATGTGCAATAGCGGCACGCGCTGCCCATATTGTTTGAAAGCGGAACAGGATCATCATGACGAAACGGCGCTCTTCCCTTGGTTTTCTTGGAATGTTCGGCCGCTCGGGGGACCTCAGGGAACTCGACACGGCGCTGCGCGGTGCCGACCTTCATCCAGCCCTTGTTCCGGAGGGCGTGAAGCTCACCATCGTCAATCTGATGAAGGACCACTGGCCCGACGAGCCGCCGTCAGACGCTTATCGATCCATGGCGCAGCTTTTCGCCTACTGCATTGCCGGGCCGGAGACATTCGAGCAGGCCAATGGCACCGAGCGGCGGCTGGATGCGGAACGCCGGATCGAGGCGGCACTCGAAGCCGGCGACAGTTTCGATGCGCAGATCGTGTTGATGGCGCTGCATGCCAAGCTGATCAGCGCCGAAGTGGTCGAGCATTACGGGCTGAGCGCCGACTGACCGGTTTCCGAGACAGGCGCCTCAACCGCCCATGCTGCCGCGCGGCAGCTTGATCATTTCGCCGAAGCGGGCGCGCAGTTTGTCGTCGACCAGCTTCGGGACATGGCGCGGGAAGCGCTCGGCAAGCACGCGCTTCTTCTCGATGATCGCCCGCTGCAATATGTCGGGTCGGCCCTTCTCGTTCCATTCCTTCGGCGAAAAGCGATCGCCGACGGCCGGGTAGAAATATTCGGTTTGCATCAGCCTGAGCGTCTGCTCGTTGCCGAGATAGTGGCCCGGTCCCTTCAGGCACACATCGGCGATGGTGTCGATCGACAGCGCCTCGTCGGTCACCTCGATGCCGCGCACGCAGCGCAGGCAGTGGCCCAGCATGTCATTGTCGATGATCAGGCTTTCCAGGCAGAAGCCGAGCAGCGAGGCATGCATGCCGGCAGATTCGTAGACCAGGTTGAGCCCGGCAAGGCCGGCCATCACATCGGTGATGCCTTTTTCATAGCCGGACTGGATGTCGGGCAGTTTCGAATCCGTCATGCCGGCGGCCGAGCCGCCCGGCAGGTCGTAGAATTGCGCCATCTGCGCGCAGGCCGCAGTCAGCACCGCCTGCTCGGCGGAGCCGCCCGACATGGCGCCGGTCCTGAGATCCGAGACGAACGGCCAGGTGCCGAAGATCGCCGGGTGGCCGGGCTTGATGGCGTTGACATAGACGAGGCCGGCGAGCACTTCGGCCACCGCCTGCACCACTGCGCCGGCAATCGCCGCCGGGGCCGTGGCACCGGCCTGGCCAGCCGACAAAAGCAAGATCGGGATGCCGCCTTCGACGCAGGCTTCGAGCACGCCGCAGGCGTCCTCGGCGAACTTCATCGGCGGCACGACGAAACAGTTCGAGTTCGAGACGAATGGCCGGGCGCGGAAATTCTCCTCGCCGCCGGCGATCGCGTAAAGCATCTCAAGCGCCGGCTGCACATTCTCGCGCACCGTGAACGAGGTGCCGACATGCTTGGACGTTCCCATCACGCAGGCGTAGAGCGTGTTGAAGTCCATATCGAGCGGATCGGGAATGTCGCGCGGCACCATCGGCCGCTGGAAGAAGTGGATGTTGTCGAGCCCCTCGACGATGCGGGCGGCGTCATAGATGTCCTGCAGAAGCGACTCGCGGTATTCGCGCTTCTCGACGTCGACCAGATGCACGGCAGCACCCGCCGTTCCGTAATGCACGCGCTTGCCCTTGATCAGCATGTCGTGCTTCGGGTCCTGGCCGTGCAGCGTGAAATGCCGCGCCGCTTGTCTGATGGTGTCCAGCACCAGCGCGCGCGGGAAGCGGATGCGCCCATCATCGCCGTAGGTGGCGCCAGCCTTGGTCAGCGCCTCTATGCAGGAGGGAATGGCGTTGGCGAAGCCGACCGTCTCCAGCAGTGTCAGCACCGCCTCGTGGATGCGCTCGCGATCGTTCTCGCCGAGCGGTCCATAACTGCCGCCTTCGAGGCCGGCGCGCACCGGCCTGATATCGTCGGCGAGTGGCGCCGCCCGCATGGCGCGACGCGCTTCGCGCCCGCCTGAGCGCCGCGAACGCTGGTCGCTCGACGCTTCCTGCTTCTCAAGAGCCACTGACATGGAGGCACTCCACCTTTAGCTGCGAAGCGGGAGGCGGTGGTTGGTCCACCATCGGCCTGCTTCGTCCCCTTTATGCCTCGACTATGCCGCCGGCATTGGCACAGCCTATGAGCCAGCGGGTCCCGTCGCATATGCCAGAGCGCTAAAGAAAACGGGGCCGTTTCCGGCCCCGTTGTGAATTGGCTCCAATCAGCCTGTCAGGCTGCCGCCGGCCTGCGGCCTGCCGCCGTCGCCAGTTCGCGAATGCCGGGCTCGATGTGCTGCAGCGCGATCGAGGAAATGCCCAAGCGCATGAAACGCGACGGCTTTTCGGTCCTGTCGAAGAAGCGGTCGCCGGGTTCGATGATGACGCTGCGCGAGGCGGCCGCCTCTGCCAGGCCGCGCGAATCGGTGCCGCGCGGCCCTTCGAGCCAGAGCGACGTGCCGCCGGCCGAGTCGGTCGAGCGCCATTCCGGCAGGAAGGCGGAAATCGCATGGACCAGACGCTTGCGCCGCTCGTCGAAGGCGGAGGATAGCCGCCGCACCAGCGCCTCGTGGTGGCCGAGCGAGAGGAACAGCGCGACGGCACGCTGGTTGTTGGCCGGCGGATGCCGGAGCATGAAGCGGCGCAGCGCGCGAAGCTCGGCGATCAGCCCGGCCGACGCTACGATGTAGCCAAGCCGAAGGCCGGGAGCCAGCGTCTTCGACATCGAGCCGACATAGACGACGCGGCCGGAGCGATCGAGGCTCTTCAGCGCCTGCTGCGGTGCTTCGTCGAGAAGCTGGCTGTCATAGCCGTCCTCGATGATGATCTGGTTGTGGCGATTGGCGCGCGCCAGAAGGTCCTGCCGCCGCTCCGCCGACAGCGGCACCATGGTCGGGCAATGGTGGCTGGGCGTCACGAAGACAAAGCCGGAATCGCTGGGGATGGACGAGGTGACGATGCCGGACTGGTCGACCGGAACCGGCTGGATGTCGGCGCCCGCCAGCCGGAAGATCGAACGTGCGTCGGGGTAGCCCGGATCTTCCATCGCCACCTTCGAGCCCTTGGTCATCAGCAGCGAAGCCAGCATATAGAGCGCGTTCTGGGCGCCCAGCGTGACGATGATCTCGTCCGGATTGGCGAAGATGCCCCGCCGCGGCAGAAGCCGCGCCTGGATCTGCTCGATCAGCAGCGGATCGTCGCGATCGACCATGTCGGAGGCCCAGTTGCGGATCTCGAGCACGGCCAGCGCCATGCGGTTGCACTCGCGCCATTCGGCGGTCGGGAACAGCGCCGGGTCGAACTGGCCGTAGACGAAGGGGTAGGACGACTTGATCCAGTTGTCGTGCTTGGCCGGCGGCGGCATGTCGCTGGCGGCGATCTGCCGGCGCGCCTTCCAGTCGATCTCGTTGGCCTGGTCGGGTGCCTTCTGGTGCGGCTTGGCCGGCGTCGCCAGCACGTCCGGGTTGACGAAATGGCCGCGCCGTTCGCGCGCCACCAGGAAGCCCTGGTCGACCAGTTGCTGGAAAGCCAGCACCACCGTACCGCGGGCGACGCCGAGTTTCTCGGCCAGGATGCGGCAGGACGGAAGCGGCATCGAAGCGGCAATCTGCCGGTCGAGGATGGCGGCGACGATCGCCTGACGGATCTGCGCCTGCAGGGTCTGCCCGGATTCCGCAGAAATCCGGAACAGGCCGGACCATATGGCCGTGTCGTTACGCTGTGGCATGGGAAATGTTCCTCGATGGCCAGCCTTTTTCGCTTGGCTGGACCAGCCGAACGTAACCGTGGCACAAGGGGTTGCGCCAATCAATTTTTCTGATCGCTGGGATTTATGCCAGTGATCCTTCACGTGATTTTGATGCTGCACTGCGTCACCGCCGCGCATTGAACCGGATGGAAATCGGCTCAATACATTGTCGCGACGACACGCGCCGGAAACATCCGGTCCTTAATGATGGCTCAGGTCTCGGAGTTTGCAGTGGATCAATCGTCCTTTCAAAAACAGTTCGCCGCGTTGCGCGATCATCGCACAGCCGCGTCCGCCGGCATGCGCGAAGCTTTCGCCGCCGATCCCAAGCGCTTCGAGACATTCTCCGCCACCGACGGCGACCTGTTGCTCGACTGGTCGAAATGCGCGGTCGACGCGAAGACGATGGACCTGCTGGAGAAATTGGCCGCGGCCGCCGATCTCGAGGGCCGCCGCGCCGCCATGTTCTCCGGCCAGAAGATCAACGTCACCGAAGGCCGCGCCGTGCTGCACACGGCGCTGCGCAACCTCAGCGGCAAGGGCGTGGTGCTCGACGGGCAGGATGTGAAGACGGAGGTCCTCGCCGTGCTCGACGCCATGGGCGCCTTCGCCGACGCCGTGCGTTCCGGCAAGGCGGCCGGCGCCACCGGCAAGAAGATCACCGACATCGTCAACATCGGCATCGGCGGTTCCGATCTCGGCCCGGCCATGGCGACGCTGGCGCTGGCGCCCTATCACGACGGGCCGCGCGCGCACTATGTCTCCAACATCGACGGCGCCCATATCCACGACACGCTGAAGGGCCTGTCCGCCGAGACCACGCTGTTCATTATCGCCTCCAAGACCTTCACCACGGTCGAGACGATGACCAATGCCGAGACGGCCAGGAAGTGGGTGCAGAAGGCGCTCGGCAAGGAAGCTGTCGGCAAGCATTTCGTCGCCGTTTCGACCGCGCTCGATCTGGTGGCGAAGTTCGGCATCGAGGCCGACCGCGTCTTCGGCTTCTGGGATTGGGTCGGCGGCCGCTACTCGGTCTGGAGCGCCATCGGCCTGCCGGTGATGATCGCCATCGGCCCGAAGAATTTCCGCGCCTTTCTCGACGGCGCGCATGAGATGGACGAACACTTCCGCACCGCGCCGCTGCAGAAGAACCTGCCGGCGCTGATGGGGCTGATCGGCTGGTGGCACCGCGTCGTCTGCAAGTATCCCGCCCGTGCGGTCATCCCCTACGACCAGCGCCTGTCGCGTCTGCCGGCCTATCTGCAGCAGCTCGACATGGAATCGAACGGCAAGAGCGTGACCCTTGATGGTGGCGCGGTCACCACGCCGACCGGCCCCCTGGTCTGGGGCGAGCCCGGCACCAATGGCCAGCACGCCTTCTTCCAGTTGCTGCACCAGGGCACCGATTTCATTCCGGTCGAATTCCTGGCCGCCGCCGTCGGCCACGAACCCGATCTCAAGCACCACCACGACCTGCTGCTCGCCAACTGCCTGGCGCAATCGGAAGCCCTCATGAAGGGCCGCACGCTGGAGGAAGCGCGCACGCAGATGCTGGCCAAGGGCATGAAGCCGGCCGATGTCGACAAGATCGCGCCGCACCGCGTCTTCTCCGGCGATCGTCCATCGGTGACCATCCTCTACAGGAAGCTCGACCCGCGCACATTCGGACGGCTGATCGCGCTCTACGAGCACCGCGTCTTCGTCGAAGGCACGCTGTTCGACATCAATTCTTTCGACCAGTGGGGCGTCGAACTCGGTAAGGAACTTGCGACCGGCCTGCTGCCTGTCGTGGAAGGCAAGGAGAATGCCGCAAAGCGCGACGCCTCGACTGCCGGACTGGTGGAACACATTCACCGCTTGCGCGGTCAGGAGTGAAAAGTTTGGCGGATATCAAGGGCATATTGTTCGACAAGGACGGCACGCTTGTCGACTTCAACGCAACCTGGCTCGGCATCGCGGATTTCATGGCCATGGACGCCGCCGAAGGCGATCGCTGGAAGGCCGACAGGCTGCTGGCCGCGGCCGGCTTCGATTTCGTCAACAAGCGCTTCAAGCCGGATTCGATCTTCGCGTCCGGCTCGAACATGGATGTCGTCGAGCTGTGGTTCCCGCGCCTGTCCGACGAGGACCAGATGCTTGCCGTCGCCCGCTTCAACGAGATCACCTCGGTCCAGGGCTCGGCCATGGCGGTGGAACTGCCCGGAATCGTCGATTCGCTGAGGGCGCTTCACAAGAAATCCTACAGGCTCGGCGTCGCCACCAACGATTCGACCAGCGGCGCCGAAAAGACGCTGGTGACACTCGGCGTCGCGCAGCTTTTCGACGCGGCCTATGGCTACGACTCCGTGGCAAGGCCGAAACCGGCGCCGGATACGATCCTCGCCTTTTGCGATCTGACCGGGCTCAGGCCGGCGGAGATCGCCATGGTCGGCGACAACCGCCACGACCTCGAAATGGCGCGGGCCGGCGGCTGCGGACTGGCGGTCGGGGTGCTCTCCGGCACCGGCACGCGCGAATCGCTGTCGTCGATCGCCGACGTCGTTCTGGATTCGGTTGCCGATCTGCCCGGCTTTCTTTCGGCGCGGGTCAAGGAGACTGTCTGACGGCCAAGGCCAGGGGCAAAACTCAAATCAACTTCGTTGCACCAGAAGCGGGCAGCCGAAGAGGACGGTTGCGAACCGCTAGACCCCCAAGCCTGGCTCGCCAGGTCGCGATACATACTCCGGGAACTCCGCGGCGCCTCGACTCAGGGCCTTCACCATGAGAAGGCCATCATCAAAGAAGCCGTTTCGAACGTAAAACTGGCGCGTGCGTTCCTTGCCAAGCACCATGGCAATACGGAAGACAGCGCATCCAGTCCGCTCGCCCTCCGCCTCGATCCACGCCATCAGCCTGGTGCCTGTGCCAAGGCTGCGTAGCGTCGTGTCGACCACCACATGGTCGGCTTCGATGTACTTCCCGCACCAGAGCTGGATGCCCGTCCAGAAGCCGGAGAGCCCCACCATTCGATCGCCGATATAGGCCGCGATACAGCGGTAGTTGCCCTGAGCGAGCATCGCTGAGAGTCGTTCACGAAATGCTGCTTCGTCCAGATGCGAGTTGCTCTGCCGGAACACTGGATAGATCGAGAGCATCTCATCGAGCCCGTTGAGTTCACGAATTGTCACCTCGTCGGTCACGACAGCCCTCCTCCCCTGTCGTTCCACTCTGCGGTCGATCCCGGCCGCGGTCCAGTGGGATCTTCCGATCGGGATTGAGCCAATGACCGCTCAGGGTCAGATCGCGTCATGCGACCCCTTCGAAACTGAACGACCGCGAAGGGTTGAACCTGGCCATTCAGAACGACCAGGCTTTGCCCCGTCGCACTAGCGATCTTCCGGTTCAAACGAAAAGACGCCGCTCGGCTTGCTCGCGGCACCCTTCGCGTCGCCGAAATCCGGCACCTGGTATTCGGCGAGCAGCCGCAGTCGCGACAATGGTAGATCGGCGCGACGGGGATCGCCGACCAGCACCTCGATGCCGGCTGCCAGGCAGCGGTCGAGAAACGGGGTAACCCGTAGGGCAACCTCACGGTTGTAGAACACGTCGCCGGCAAGAACTAGGTCGACCGCCGGCGGCGGGCCGGTGGTGATGTCTTCACCGATCAAGGTAATAGCAACGCCGTTGGCCGCCGCGTTGAGGCCGAGCGCGGCAACACCGTTGCGGTCGATCTCGGCCGCGATCACCGCGCTGGCGCCTGCCTTTGCCGCGGCGATGCCGACGAGGCCCGAGCCGGCGCCGAGGTCGAGCACGCGCCGCCCCGCCACCGTCTGCGGCCGGTCGAGTATGTAGCGGGCAAGCACCGCGCCGCCGGCCCAGGCATAGGCCCAATAAGGCGGCAGAGGCTCGGCCTGATCGACATCGGCGGCTTCGTCCGCTTCGACATCGTTCCCGTCCGGCTCAAGCAGCCGCCTCAGGCCGCTGCCGGGATGGGCCGTGTAGATCAGGATTTCGGGAAGCGCCGGAACAGGCTCAAGGCGCAAATTCGCCTTGATGAACGTCGCCGGGTCGGGATGCCGACGATCCGCTATCCCGCCGGTGCCCGTGCCGTCGTTCAAGATCGCGTCTATTCCCGCAATGCTCGCCGCAGGATCTTGCCCACCGGCGTCTTCGGCAGCTCGGTGCGGAACTCGATGTATTTCGGCCGCTTGTAGCCGGTCAGGTTCTCGCGGCAATAGGCGGTCAGGGTTTCGATGGTCAGCGCCGGGTCCTTCCTGACCACGAACAGCTTCGGCACTTCGCCGGAATGCTCGTCCGGCACGCCGATCGCCGCCACTTCGAGCACGCCCGGGTGCTGGGCCACGACCTCTTCCAGCTCGTTCGGATAGACGTTGAAGCCGGACACCAGGATCATGTCCTTCTTGCGGTCGACGATCTTGGTGAAGCCACGCTCGTCCATGAAGCCCATGTCGCCCGACTTGAAGAAACCGTCCTTGGTCATCACCTTGGCGGTCTCGTCCGGCCGGTTCCAGTAGCCGGCCATCACCTGCGGCCCCTTGATGCAGATCTCGCCGACTTCGCCGAGCGGCACATTGTTGCCGTCGTCGTCGCGGATGGCGATCTCGGTCGAGGGCAGTGGCAGGCCGATCGTGCCGGTGAAGTCGCCGGCGCTGAACTTGTTGGCGGTCGCCACCGGCGAGGTTTCCGACAATCCATAGCCCTCGCTGACCGGGCAGCCGGTCAGCGCTTTCCAGCGCTCGGCGACGCCCTTTTGCACCGCCATGCCGCCGCCCAGTGTCAGCACCAGCGGCTTGAAATCGAGCTTACGGAAATCCTCATTGTTGAGGAGCGCATTGAACAGCGTGTTGAGGCCCGGGAAAATGTGGATCGGGTATTTCTGCAACTCCTTGACGAAGCCGGGGATGTCGCGCGGATTGGGAATAAGCACGTTCTGGGCGCCTTGCTGCATGCCCATCAGCGCGTTCACCGTCAGCGCGAAGATGTGGTAGAGCGGCAGCGCGCAGACGAAGTTGGGATGCGCCGGTCGCGGCCTGACCGTATAGGCGTCCTCGAGCCAGAGCGCGTTCTGCGCGACATTGGCAAGCACGTTCGAGTGCAGCAGCGTCGCGCCCTTCGAGACGCCGGTGGTGCCGCCTGTATATTGCAGGAAGGCGATGTCGTCGGCCGCCACCTTGGCCGGCTTGAAGGCCGCGCCGGCGCCTGCCTTGAGCGCCGCGTTGAACTTGACATGGCCGGGCAGCGACCATGCCGGCACCATTTTCTTCACGCGGCGCACGACGAGGTTGACGATCGTGCCCTTGAGCGCGCCAAGCATGTCGCCCATCGCTGCGACGACGACATGTTTGACCGCCGTCCTGGCGATCACCGCCTGCAGCGTATTGGCGAAATTTTCGAGGATGACGATGGCCTGCGCCCCGGAGTCCTTGAGCTGATGCTCCAGCTCGCGCGGCGTGTAGAGCGGATTGATGTTCACCACCGTATAGCCGGCGCGTAAGATGGCCATCATTGCCACCGGATATTGCAGCACGTTCGGCATCATCAGCGCCACGCGCGCGCCCTTCTGCAGTCCTGTCGATTGCAGGTAGGCGCCGAAGGCGGTCGACTGCCGCTCGAGTTCGGCATAGGTGATAGACTTGCCCATGCACACGAATGCCGGCTGGCCGGCAAACTGCTTGCAGGCGCCGATCAGCAAGTCGCCGATGCAACTGTAGGGCAGGGGTCCGATCTCGGCCGGAACGCCTTTCGGGTAGCTGGCGAGCCATGGCTTTTGGGGCAGGCCGGCGGCAAGTGCTGTCAACGCCTTCGGCAGTCGCTTGGCCGGGCTCGATGCCGGCTTCGACGCGGGCTTTGCCGAAGCGGGCTTGGCCGCCGCCACGGTCTTGGCGTCCGGCGTGGCTGTCTTTGCAGCCGCGGCCTTGGTCGCAGGCTTTGCGCCTGTCTTCGCCGGCGCAACTGCCGCCTTCGGCTTGGCCGGCGCGGCGGCCTTGGCGGCTGGCGCTTTCGCCTTGTCGGAACCGGCGGCCGGCTTTGAAGCGGCCTTGGCCTTTGCCTTCGCCGGGGCCGTTGTCTTTGCTGCTTTTGCCACCTGTTGCCTCCCTCGATCCTTCCTTCGTGCCGCGCCGCTTCTGAATGACAGAAACGTCCTCCGCTGCAGCGGTTGCGGATTCCCCAAGAAATCCAGCATGCCGCCTATGTATTGCGACTATCGGCGAGCGTGCAAGTCTTGCCCTTGCGGCAGAACGGGAAAGATTTGCCGTCGAAATCTTCCGGCACCGACCCTCTCGAGCCCTTGCCTCCTGTCACGCCGGCGGCGATGCGAAGCCTGTGGTTCATTGTATTCGCGAGATCGGCAATCAATAAAAAAATGCAGTCGTTAACAATCCTGTGATTGGTAGGTTTTGCTATTTTTTTCTGAAATTCAGCAAAAACCAAGAAGTATTTTCTGCTTCCCATGGGGTACGCAAACAGGGTGTTCCAAAGCCGGAAAAACGGTGCTTATATGCGCGCTTCGCGAGCCTGATAGAGGGGCTTGGAAGAACATCAGGGAGTGCTCCATGAAAAAGAAACTGACTTTTGCAGCCGCGTTGCTGGCTGCAAGCGTCCTCGGCGGCGTGGCCAATGCCAAGACGCTGGTCTACTGCTCGGAGGCATCGCCGGCCAATTTCGATCCGGGTACCACGACGGGCGGCAACGATTTCGACGCCTCGTCGCGCACCGTCTATTCGCGCCTGGTCGAGTTCAAGCATGGTGGCACCGAGATCGAGCCCGGTCTCGCCGACAAGTGGGATATCTCGGACGACGGCCTGGTCTATACCTTCCACCTGCATCCGGGCGTGAAGTTCCAGACCACCGACTATTTCAAGCCGACGCGCGACCTCAATGCCGACGACGTCGTCTTCTCCTTCGATCGCCAGTTCAACAAGGAAAACCCCTGGAACGGCGAGAAGTACCTGCCGAACCTGACCTGGGACTACTACACCGGCATGGACATGCCGAAATACGTCGCCAAGTGGGAAAAGGTCGATGACCTGACCGTCAAGCTGACGCTGACCGAGCCGAACGCGCCGATGCTTGCCAATCTCGGCATGGACTTCGCCTCGATCGTGTCGAAGGAATATGCCGAGCAGCTGGAGAAATCCGGCAAGATGGCCGATTTCTCGACCAAGCCGATCGGCACCGGTCCGTTCCAGTTCGTCGACTACCAGCTGGATTCGGTGATCCGCTATGCGGCCCATCCGGATTACTTCAAGGGCAAGGAAAAGATCGACGATCTCGTCTTCGCCATCACGCCCGACGCGACCGCCCGCATCCAGAAGGTGCTTGCCGGCGAGTGCGACATCGCGCCCTATCCGAATCCTGCCGACATCGGCACGATCAAAGCCAACCAGGACGTGACCCTGATGGATCAGGCCGGCCTGAACATCGGCTACATGAGCTACAACACCACCATTCCGCCGCTCGACAAGCCCGAGGTGCGCCACGCGCTCAACCAGGCGATCGATCGGGAAGCGCTGATCAAGTCGCTGTTCCAGGACGCCGGCGCCACGCCTGCCGACAATTTGATCCCGCCGACCATGTGGTCGTGGGACAAGAGCGTGAAGTTCGATTCCTACGATCCGGAAGCGGCCAAGAAGGTGCTGGCCGATGCCGGACTGAAGGAAATCCAGCTCTGGGCTTCCGATCGCGTTCGTCCTTATAACCCGAACTTCCAGCGCGCCGCCGAACTGATCCAGGCCGACTGGGCCAAGGTCGGCGTCAAGGCCGAGATCGTCAGCTACGAGTGGACGAAGTATCGCGAGGAAGGCAAGAAGAAGGAACGCCCCGGCGCCTTCCAGATCGGCTGGACCGGTGACAATGGCGATCCGGACAACTTCTTCGCTACCCTGTTCGCCTGCTCGGCCATCGGCGTGTCGAACTACTCGAGCTGGTGCGACAAGGACTTCGAGGACCTGATCCAGAAGGCCAAGAAGACCAGCGACCAGGGCGAGCGCACCAAGCTCTATGAGCAGGCGCAGGTCGTCTTCCAGAAGCAGGCTCCTGCCTTCCTTATGGCACACAGCCAAGTCTACGCAGTCGTGCGCAAGAACGTCAGCGGTTTCATGATGGACCCGCTCGGCATTCATCGCTTCGACGGCGTCGACAAGGCCGAATAGAACTGTTAGGCGGGCGGCGCCACAAAGCGCCGCCCCCTTTTCAAGATGCTCCGATATCTCCTCCACAAAATCGTATTGGTGCTCCCGACGCTGATCGGCATCACCATCTGTGCCTTCGCTTTCGTCAGGCTGCTGCCCGGCGATCCCATCCTTGCCATGGCCGGCGAGCATGGCGTGTCGCCCGCGCGCTACGAAGAGCTCAAGGAACAGTTCGGCTACAATCTGCCGATCTGGCAGCAATATGCGCACTATGTCCGCGATGCCGCGACCGGTAATTTCGGAGTGTCGATTTCGTCCAAGCGCCCGGTCATCGAAGATTTCATGACGCTCTTCCCGGCAACCATCGAGCTCTCTTTCTTCGCCTTGATCTTTGCCATGGTGCTGGGCATCCCGGCCGGCATCGTCGCAGCGGTCAAACGCGGCTCCTGGTTCGACCAGTCGCTGATGGGCACCGCCCTTGTCGGCTACTCCATGCCGATCTTCTGGTGGGGTCTGCTGCTGATCATCTTTTTCTCCGGCTATCTCGGCTGGACTCCGGTTTCCGGCCGTATCGGCCTGCAGTTCTTCTTCAAGCCGATCACCGGCTTCATGACCGTCGACACCCTGCTCTACGGCAAATTGGATGCTTTCCGCTCGGCATTGAGCCATCTGGTGCTGCCGGCGGTCGTGCTCGGCACCATCCCGCTGGCGGTGATCGCCCGCCAGACGCGCTCGGCGATGCTCGAGGTGCTGGGTGAGGACTATGTGCGGACCGCCCGCGCCAAGGGCCTTTCGTCGGCCCGTGTCATCGGCGTGCATGCCTTGCGCAATGCGCTGATCCCGGTGGTCACCACCATCGGCCTGCAGGTCGGCACGCTGCTTGCCGGCGCCATCCTCACCGAAACCATTTTCGCCTGGCCGGGCATCGGCAAGTGGATGGTCGATTCGATCTTCAAGCGCGATTATGTCGTCGTGCAGTCAGGGCTGCTTTTGATCGCACTCATCGTCATGGCCGTGAACCTGATCGTCGACGTGCTCTATGCCGTCATCAACCCGCGCATACGGGCGGCATGATGAGCCAGTCGACCGAAATCACGCCGCTTGCCGCCAGCCCCGACCGCATGCTGGGGTTCAGGACCTTCTGGCATTATTTCTCGGTGAACCGCGGCGCCGTCATCGGCCTGTTCGTCTTCATCCTTTTGGTGCTGGCGGCGCTGCTTGCGCCGGTGCTGGCCCCCTATGCGCCTGACGTCCAGGACAAGACCGCGTTCTTGAGACCTCCGGCATGGCAGGCCGGCGGCAGCGCCCAGTATCTGCTCGGCACCGACGCGGTCGGTCGCGACATGCTCTCGCGCCTGCTCTATGGCGCCCGCTTCTCGCTGCTCATCGGTGCGGTCGTGGTCACGCTGTCGCTGTTCGGCGGCATCACGCTCGGCCTGCTTGCCGGCTACTTCCGCGGCTGGGTCGATGTGGCGATCATGCGCGTCATGGACCTGATCCTCGCCTTTCCGTCGCTGCTGCTTGCATTGGTGCTGGTCACCATCCTCGGGCCTGGTCTGTTCAATGCGATGCTGGCGATTTCACTCGTGCTGCAGCCGCATTTCGCCCGGCTGGTGCGCGCCGCCGTCATGGCGGAGAAGAGCCGCGAATATGTCGTGGCTGCAAAGGTCGCGGGTGCTGGCCATCTCAGGCTGATGCTGGCTACCATCCTGCCTAATTGCCTGGCGCCGCTGATCGTCCAGGGCACGCTGTCATTCTCGAACGCCATTCTCGAGGCGGCGGCCCTCGGCTTCCTCGGCCTCGGCGCCCAGCCGCCGACGCCCGAATGGGGCACCATGCTTGCCTCGGCGCGTGAATTCATCCTGCGCGCCTGGTGGGTCGTGACCTTCCCGGGCCTCGCCATCCTGATCACCGTGCTGGCCATCAACCTTATCGGCGATGGCCTGCGCGACGCACTCGATCCGAAGCTCAGGAGGTCGTGATGGCACTGCTCGACATCCAGAATCTCATCGTCGAGTTCCAGACTGCTTCCGGTCCGTTCCGGGCGGTCGACGGCGTCTCGCTCCATGTCGACGAGCGCGAAGTGCTGGCCATTGTCGGCGAGAGCGGCTCCGGCAAGTCGGTGTCGATGCTGGCGGTGATGGGGCTGTTGCCGTGGACGGCCACGGTCACGGCCGACAAGATGAGCTTTGCCGGCCGCGATCTCCTGAAAATGAGCTCCGCCGAGCGGCGCAAGATCGTCGGCAAGGACATGTCGATGATCTTTCAGGAGCCGATGGCCAGCCTCAATCCCTGCTTCACCATCGGTTTCCAGATCGAGGAGGTGCTGCGCTTCCATATGGGCATGGACAAGGCCCAGCGCCGTGCCCGCGCCATCGAGTTGTTGAAGCAGGTTGGCATTGCTGACCCAGCGGAACGGTTGGACTCCTTTCCGCACCAGATGTCGGGCGGCCAGTGCCAGCGCGTCATGATCGCCATCGCCATTGCCTGCAATCCGAAGCTGCTGATCGCCGACGAGCCGACCACTGCGCTCGACGTCACCATCCAGAAGCAGATCCTTGACCTGCTTGTCTCGCTGCAGGTCAAATACGGCATGGGCCTGATCATGATCACCCACAATATGGGCGTCGTGGCCGAAACCGCCGACCGCGTCATCGTCCAGTACAAGGGCCGCAAGATGGAAGAGGCCGACGTGCTGTCGCTGTTCGAATCGCCGAAGAGCAATTACACCCGCGCGCTGCTGTCGGCGCTGCCGGAAAATGCCGTCGGCGACCGGCTGCCGACCGTATCCGACATGCTTTTCGAACCGGCGCCCTCTGCAGCAGGAGCCGCCCGATGAGCGTCAGGGTCCTCGAGGGCAAGGACATCAGGCGCGACTACCATGTCGGCGGCGGGCTGTTCCGCGGTGCACGCACCGTGCATGCGGTCAAGGGCGTCTCCTTCAGCGTCGACAAGGGCAAAACGCTCGCCATCGTCGGCGAGAGCGGCTGCGGCAAGTCCACGCTCGCCCGCATCATCACGCTGATCGATCCGGCGACTTCCGGAGAGCTGTTCATCGATGGCAACAAGGTCGACATCGCCAGGGACGGGCTGACGAAGGAGATGCGCCGCAAGGTACAGATCGTCTTCCAGAATCCCTACGGCTCCCTCAATCCACGCCAGAAGATCGGTGACGTGCTGGGCGAACCGCTGCTGATCAACACCGACAAGCCGGCCGAGGAACGCCGCGACCTTGCGATGAAGATGCTGAAGAAGGTCGGCCTCGGCACCGAGCACTACAACCGCTACCCGCACATGTTCTCGGGTGGCCAGCGCCAGCGCATCGCCATTGCCCGCGCGCTGATGCTGAACCCGAGCCTGCTGGTGCTGGACGAGCCGGTCTCGGCGCTAGACCTGTCGGTCCAGGCGCAGGTGCTCAACCTGCTCGCCGATCTGCAGGACGAGTTCCAGCTGACCTATGTCTTCATCAGCCACGACCTTTCGGTGGTGCGCTACATCGCCGACGACGTCATGGTCATGTATTTCGGCGAAGCGGTGGAATACGGCTCGCGCGACGAGGTCTTTGCCGACCCCAAGCACAGCTACACAAAGACGCTGTTCGCAGCGACGCCACGCGCCGACGTGGCAAGCATCAAGGCCAGGCTGGCGAAGAAGAAGGCTGCCTGACCGGGCGTGTCGATATCCAGGTGAGGTCGGCCTGCGAATGGCGGTTTCCTGCGCTTCCGGTGCTCACGTACTTTAGTACGCTCCGCTCCGGTTCTCGGAAGCCACCATTCTCGACTCGACCTGACCTGAATCTCAACACGCGCTAACAGCCGTTGTGGCCAAGGTGATCACGACAGCTTGGCGATGATCGTGCGCAAGGCTTCGCCGAAGCGGCGCACTTCATCCACCGTATTGTAATGCACCAGCGAGGCGCGGATAGCGCCGCTGTCCATCGACAGGTTGAGCCGCTTCATCAGCCGCGGCGCATACATGTGGCCGTCGCGGATGCCGATCTGCAGCTCGGCCATTTCCTCGACGATCCGCTGCGGTGACAGCGCGCCGATGTTGAAGCAGAAGGTCGGCACGCGCTCATGGATGCGGGCCTCGTCGGCGACGCCGTAGATCGTGGCATTGCAGTCCTTGAGCACGGCGAACATCTCGCGGGCCAGCACCAGCTCGTAGTCGCGGATGGCGTTCATGCCGGCGACGATGTTGTCGCGGCGCGAGCGGTTGTTCTCGGACAAAAAATTGCGACCGATCGACTCGAGATAGCGCACGGCGGCATCCATGCCGGAGACGTTCTCGTAGATGAAAGTGCCGGCCTCGACCTTGTAGGGTGGTTCGTCGGGGATGAAATCCTCGCGGAAGGTCGGCAATCGCTTCAGCGTCTCGAAGCGGCCCCACAGGAAGCCCATATGCGGCGAGAAATTCTTGTAGCCGGAGCAGACCAGATAGTCGCAGTCCCAGGCCTGTACGTCGATCAGCCCATGCGGTCCATAATGCACGCTGTCGAGGAACACTTCGGCGCCGGCCGCGTGCGCAATCTTCGCCACGGAAGCGACGTCGACGATCGACCCGATCGAATGCGCCGTCACCGTGCAGGCGACGAGCCGGGTGCGGTACGAGACCAGCGGGCGTAGGTCGTCGACATGCAGATTGCCGTCCTCGCGCATGCGCCACCATTTGAACTTGGCGCCGGCGGATTCCAGCGCCAGCCATGTGGCGATGTTGGCGTCGTGGTCCATGTCGGTGACGATGATCTCGTCGCGCCCTCCATCTGTGTCTTTGGCGAGCATCTGGCCGATGCCGAGGCTGACCAGGCGGATGAACGAGGTGGCGTTCATGCCGAAACAGATTTCGGATGGGCTATAGGCGTTGATCAGCAGCGCTACGCTTGTCCGCGCATCGGCGACCGACTGGTCGACTGTGACGCTTCGGCCATAGCGGCCGCCGCGCTGCACATTGTGCGCCACCAGATGGTTGGTCACCGCGTCGAGCACGCTCTGCGGGATCTGTGCGCCGGCGGCATTGTCCAGGAAGATGAAGTCGCCGGCCCGCTGCAGGGCGGGGAACATGGCGCGAATGGCCTCGACCGGAAACGCACCGGCGGCGCCGTTCGCATTGGCGGTTTGATGCTTGTTCAAGGTCGTCTCCTGCGTAGTGCTTGGTAGATGGGAAAGAACTGTTGGCGGCGGTCAGCGCGTCTTCTCGGTCTTGAAGCGGCGTTCAAGCAGGCTGACGAGGCGGACCATCGGCCAGAGGAAGATGAGATAGACCAGCGCCGCGCCGATCAGCGGCGAGGGGTTGGCGTAGAGCGACTGCGCGTTGGTCGCCTCCTTGAGCAGTTCCGGCAGCGCCACGGTGGAAGCGAGCGACGTGTCCTTGAACATCGAAACGCAATTGCTGGTCATCGGCGGAATGACCACGCGGATCGCCTGCGGCAGCACCACCTTGCGCAAGGTCAGCAGGAACGGCAGGCCGAGCGCCTGCGCCGCCTCGAACTGGCCGCTCGGAATGCTTTCTATGCCGGAACGGAACACCTCGGCCGAATAGGCCGCCATGATGATGGCGAACGCCGTCACCGCGGATGTCCAGGACGACAGGCGGATGCCGAGGAACGGCAGTGCGTAGTAGATCAGGATCAGCACGACCAGCACCGGCATCGCACGGAAGATGTCGATGTAGCCGACTGCCAGGAGCCGCAGCGGCTTCGGCGCGTAGAGCCGCACCAGGCTGATCGCCAGCCCGATCGGGATACCGATGCCGATGCTGAGGATGCCGAGCAGCAGCGTGTTCAGGAAGCCGCGCAGCAGCGCCGGCAGGCTCGACATCATGACGTCGGCGTTGAAGAATGTGTCCAGCAGCGACATGGGAGCATTCCCGAAACGGTTGGCGTCCCGCGACGCTAGAGCAAAGGATGCTCAAGTTGAAACCAATATGTCCCGCTGAGGGCAAGACGGCGCGGCCGCTGGCGCTGGCCCGTGAAACAGGAGCGCTGTGCCCCCCTCTGCGGATCGGCAGCAGGTGCAGCGCCACCATGAAATCGTGCCGGCCTGGAGAGCCGGCACGATTGCAGCGAAGCCTGCCGGTCAGGCCTTCGGCAGCGGCATTTCCTTGACGGTCGAGGAATCGGCCGGTGCGTCGCTGCCGAACCACTTCTTGTGGATCGCGGCGATCGTGCCGTCCTTCTTCATCGCGCTCAGCGCGTCGTTCAGCTTGCCGAGCAGCGGATGGTCCTTGGTCATCATCAGACCGTACTGTTCGCCGGTCTTGATGCGCTCCTTGACGGTGAGGTCCTTCATCTTGGTGAAGGAGTATTCCATGCCGGGAATGTCGCTGACGGCGGCGTCGACGCGGCCGGCGCTGAGATCGAGCAGCAGGTTCTGCTGCGTGTCGTAGCCCTTCACATCGCTGAACCCGCCGGCCGCCTGGTGCTCCTTGACCCAGGTTTCGCCGGTCGAGCCGGACAGCACGCCGATGATCTTGCCCTTGAGATCGGCTTCGGCCTTGATCGGGCTGTCGGTCTTGGTGGCGATGCCCATGTCGGAATCATAATAGGGCTGGGTGAAGGACTGCGACTTCAGGCGTTCCGGCGTGATGGTGATCGACGAAATCGCCACGTCGATGCGCTTCGACGTGGTGGCGGCGAACAGTGCCTGGAAGCCGAGATCTGCGATTTCCGTCGTCATGCCGATGCGCTTTGCCGCTTCGTTGACGATGTCGACTTCAAAACCCTCGAAAGTGCCGCTCTCGTTCTTGTATTCGAAAGGCGGATTGGTCGGATAGGCGCCGACATTGAGCACATCCGCGGCATAGGCGGTGGCGGGGCCGGCGGCGATGCCGATGGCGGCTGCGAGAAGAAGCAGATTGCGACGCGTGAAGCTCATTGGTGTTCCCTCTGTTGTTGAACGGGCGGGTTGGTCCCGCACGGCTTTTTGCCGCCCCGTTTCCGGCAGGGCGTCAATTCATGGCAGCGACCATGCGATCGAGCGCGGTCGCTATCTGGTCGCGGTCACGGCAGACGCACATGCGCAGGAAGGCCGTTGCCGAACTTCCGAACAGGTGGCCGGGCGCCAGCCCGACGCGCGCCGTCTCCAGGATTTTGGCGCAGGCGCGACGGGCGTCGCTTTCGCCTTCCATCGCGAAGAACGCATACATGCCGCCGCGCGGCTTTTTGGGCAGGACGATGCCGGGGATCTCAGCCAGCCTGTCATAGGCGAGGTCGAGTCCGGTCTTGATCCGCTGCCGGATCTCTTCGACCAGCGGCTCGCCCTGGCGGATCGCCGCCACGGCACCAGCCTGGATCGGGGCCGCCGTGCCGCTGTTGACATATTGGGTCATGGCGCCGAGCTGGTCGGCCACCCCTGAAGGATGCGTCAGCCAGCCAACGCGCCAGCCGGTCATCGCCCAGGCTTTCGAGAAACTGTTGACCGAGAGCACCCTGTCGCCGTCCTCGGCGATCTGCAGGATCGAAGGCGCCACGACGCCGTCGAAATAGAGGCGGCCGTAGACCTCGTCGGAGATGATCCAGATGCCGGTGCGCCGGCTGAAATCGAGCAGCGCCTGCATCTCCTCGCGCGACGCGGTCCAGCCGGTCGGGTTGGACGGCGTCGACAGGAAGATCGCGCGGGTGCGCGCATCGCAGGTCGCAAACAGTCGTTCGAGATCGAGCTGCCAGTCGCCCTTGAAGTCGAGCGAAAACGGCCGCGGCTCGCCACCGATCAAATGGATGGCGTTGTGGATGTTGGGCCATTGCGGCGCGATGTAGACGACGTTGGTGCCGGTATCGACCAGGAGATCCAGCGCCAGGAACAGGGCCTGCATGCCGCCGGGCGTGACCGTGGTGCGCGCGATCGGGATCGGCCTGCCGTGGATGCGTGTCTGATACTCCGACAGCGCTTCGTTCAACGGGCCGTGGCCGCGCATGTTGGGAACGTAGAAAGTCAGGCCTTCATCGAACGCCGCCTTGGCCGAATCGCGGATGAAGGCCGGCGTCACCATATCGCCTTCGCCGTACCAGAGCGCGATCACGTCGCCCAGTTCGCGGGCGCGCACGGCAAGGTTGGCGATGTTTTCGGTGTGCAGATCGCGGATTTGGGCGCGGACGCCATCGAAAGCGTAACGCGCGCTGGCCAGAGACGACGACTGGGGCAGCATGAACGACAAGGACTGAACCTCGCACCCTGAACGCCTCGACAGGACTGCCGGCAAGCCCTTCCGGCACGGCAGCCACGATCGATATTGAATGCTTATCCAAAGCGTCGGACTTTTCAAGGCAAAAGTTTTAAGCTTAAAAAGTTTTCCGCTGTACCACGGACGATGCACTTCAAGCCGAACTACCGGCGTTCGTCTCGTTCCAGTTCGGCGCGGGCGGCGGCATGGTTGGCCGCAGCGCCGGCGCCGAGAAACATCGTGTCGCTGGCTAGGATGAAGAAGCTGGCGCCGACGGCGCTCCACTGGCCGACCGGCTGCGGGCTGGCGCAAAATATGCCTGCGGTCTTGTCGTGTGCGATCGCCGCGCCGACGATCGTCCGGATCGCTGCGTTGAGTTTGTCGGCGCCTCTCGCGCCAATAGCGTCGATCGACACAGAAAGATCTCCGGGGCCGACGAAGATCACATCGACGCCGTCCACGGCGGCGATCGCCTCGATATTGGCAAGCCCTTCGGCGGTCTCGACCTGCACCGCGACGACGGTCCTCGCATTGGCCTCGGCGAGGTACTCCGGAATGCGGTAGCCATAGCCGGCGGCCCGGCCAGGCCCGACGCCGCGCTCGCCTTGCGGCGGATAGCGACAGGCCCTCACAGCCGCCAGGGCCTGGGCGGCGGTCGAGATGCGCGGGACGAGAACACCTTGCGCGCCGCTGTCCAGCGCTGCCGCGATTGCTTCCGGCTGGTGGCCGGGGACGCGCACCATCGCAGGCACGCGATGCAGATCGGCCGCCCGGATCATGTTCTCGATCGTGTCCCTGGATATCTGGGCATGTTCCCAGTCGATGCAGAGGAAATCGAGCCCGGATTGCGCCATCACTTCCACCGCGACGGCATGCGGTATGGCGGCGAACGACCCGACGAGGCTTTTCTTGCCGATGCATTTCTGGCGGAATTCGCTCATGCCGATCCCTTTCTTGATGCTTGCCAATCCATATCCGCAAACCGCGATCAGGCGAAGCTATTTCAGGCTTGAAATATTTTGCCGGAGCCGTAGCGTGCCGTCTCCCGCCGGGAGTTCGCGACATGATCAAAGCCCATCCCCTGCACGGCCCGAACAGGCTGAAGCTCGGTGTCTTTTCGACCAATGCCGATGGCGGGCTTGCCATCACCGATGTGCCGGAACGCTGGACGGCGAGCTGGCAGGACAATCTGACGGCGGCCCGGATCGCCGACCGCGCCGGGTTGGAATTCATGCTGCCGATCGCGCGCTGGCGCGGTTTTGGCGGTCGCAACAAGGTGCGCGAATGGTCGTTCGAGACCTTCACCTGGGCAGCGGCACTCAGCATGGCCACCGACCAGATCGGCCTGTTCATGACCGTGCATGTGCCGCTCGTGCATCCGCTCTACGCCGCCAAGGCGCTGGCGACGGTCGACCACATCAGCCGGGGCCGCGCCGGGCTCAACATCGTCTGCGGCTGGAATCCGAAGGAATTCGGCATGTTCGGCACGCCTCTGGTCGAGAAGGGCTACGACCAGGCGGCCGAATGGATCGAAATCCTGGAAAGACTCTACGCCTCGGACGAGCCTCTCGATTATGAAGGCACCTACTACCGCCTCAAGGAGGCGGTGAGCCGGCCGGCCGGCCTGCAGCTTCCGCGACCGGTGACCATGAACGCCGCGTTCGGCGGGCCGGGTCGCGATTTCGCCGCCGCCAAATGCGACTATCTGTTCACGACCTTTTCCGAAATGTCTGACGCCGGCAAGCACGTCGCCGACATAAGTGAGCGCGCCGACAAGCAGGGCCGCGATGTCGGCGTCTACACGGTGGCCCATGTCGTCTGCCGCCCGACGATGGAAGAGGCGCAAGCCTATTACACGCGCTACGCCGTTGATATGGCCGACCACGACGCGGTCGACGCTCATATGGCCGGCAAGAAGGAGTTCTCGCAGTCGCACGACCCGCATGCCTATGACCGCTACCGGCAACGTTTCGCCGGCGGCGCCGGCACCTACCCGCTGATCGGGACGCCTGAAACCATCGCCGCCGACATGATCGCCATCGCCGGGCACGGCTACCAGGGGATTGCGCTATCCTTCGTCAACTACACGCAGGAACTGGCCTATTTCTGCGAGCGCGTGCTGCCCTTGTTGAGGCAGGCGGGCTACCGCACATAGCTCAGTCCGGAATCACCGCTGTCGCCTGGATCTCCACCTTGGCGCGATCCTCGACCAGCGCCACCACCTGCATGGCGGCCATCGCCGGAAAATGCCGGCCGATCACCGCGCGATAGGCCTCGCCGATCCCCTTGAGGTTGGCGAGGTACTCGGCCTTGTCGGTGAAATACCAGGTCATCGAGGTGATATGCTGCGGCTCACCGCCGGCCTCGGCCAACACCGCGACTATGTTGGCCAGCGTCTGCCGCACCTGGCCGACGAAATCATCGGTCTCGAACCGGCATTGCCCGTTCCAGCCGACCTGGCCGCCGATAAACACGAGCTGCCCCCGCGCGGCGACGCCATTGGCATAGCCGACGGGTTTCGCCCAGCCTTCCGGCTGCAGGATGGTGTGCATGTCTGGCCTCCCGATAGTCAATCTGCTTCTCAAAATGTCCAGTTCGAAAACAGTCCGGTCTATAGCCCTCAGGCCGCGCCCATCACTTGCCTGGCGATCACCACCTTCTGCACGTCGGATGCACCCTCATAGATGCGCAGCGCCCGGATCTCGCGATAGAGGCTTTCGATGATATGGCCCTTGCGTACGCCGTCGCCGCCATGCAGCTGCACGGCCCTGTCGATCACCTCTTGCGCCTTGTCGGTGGCGAACAGTTTTGCCATGGCCGCCTCCCGCGTCACCCGCGCGGCCCCCATGTCCTTGGTCCAGGCGGCGCGATAGATGAGCAAGGCGGCGGCATCGACATCAAGTGCCATGTCGGCGATATGGCCCTGGACCATTTGCAGCTCGGCCATCGGCGCGCCGAACAGTTTTCGGTCGGCCACCCTGCCGATGCTTTCGTCTAGCGCCCGGCGGGCAAAACCAAGCGCTGCAGCGCCGACGGTCGAGCGGAAGACGTCGAGCACCGACATGGCGATGCGGAAGCCATCGCCCGGTTTGCCGATCAGCGCCGAGGCAGGAACGCGGACGTTGTCGAACGACAGCCGTGCAAGCGGGTGTGGGGCGATCACCTCAAGCCGTTCCGCGATGCTCAGGCCTTTCGTTTCTGCCGGCACGGTGAAGGCGGAAAGTCCCTTTGCGCCGGGCGCCTCGCCGGTGCGGGCAAAGACGATGTAGAGGTCGGCGATGCCGCCATTGGAGATCCAGGTCTTTTCGCCCGACAGCAGATAGAAGTCGCCGTCGCGCGTGGCGGCCATCTCCATGTTGGCGACATCCGATCCCGAGCGCGGCTCCGACAGCGCGAAGGCGGAAATCGCCTTGCCGGTACGTGTCTTCGCCAGCCATTGCTGCTGCTCGATCGTGCCGAACAGGCTGAGCGCGCCGGTGCCGAGCCCTTGCATGGCAAAGGCGAAGTCGGCCAGCCCGTCATGCCGGGCCAGCGTTTCGCGGGTGATGCAGAGCGCGCGCACGTCGAGCGGTCCGGGATTTTCGGTATCGAGCGCCGTTGGTTTCAGCCAGCCGTCCCGCCCGAGCTTCGCCACCAGCTCACGGCAGGCGGCATCGACATCTTGGTGTTCCACCGGCAGGTTCTTCGCGCACCATGCGTCGAGCTGTTCCGCAAGATCGCGATGACGATCCTCGAAGAACGGCCAGCTGAGGAAGGAACGGTCAGGCATTTGCGCCCCCGCAGTGCTTCGAGCGTTGCGTTCTATGGCGCCCCCCTCTGTCCTGCCGGACATCTCCCCCTCTAGGGGGGAGATTGGCTGTCATTGCCGCTTTCGCTAATCGCCAGCACCGCAAGATGGGAGCCGGCGCCCAAGCTGCCAATCTCCCCCCTTGAGGGGGAGATGTCCGGCAGGATAGAGGGGGGTGCTGTCCCGCCAACGTTTCCAGTTGCGCACCCATCCTCAATTCCCCTCGAACACCGGTTTCTCCTTGGCGACAAAAGCCTTGTAGGCGCGCTCGAAATCGCCGGTCCGCATGCAGATCGCCTGCGCCTGTGCTTCCGCCTCGATCGCCTGGTCGAGGCCCATCGACCATTCCTGGTTGAGCTGCGTCTTGGTGATGCCATGCGCGAAGGTCGGGCCGGAGACGATGCGCGCTGCCATCTCCAGCGCGTCGGCCTCGAGTGCCGCGGCATCGACCAGCCGGTTGTAGAACCCCCAGCGCTCGCCTTCCGCGGCACTCATCGTGCGGCCTGTATAAAGCAGCTCGGCGGCGCGGCCCTGGCCGATGATGCGCGGCAGGATCGCACAGGCGCCCATGTCGCAGCCGGCGAGGCCGACGCGCGTGAACAGGAACGCCGTCTTCGCCTCCGGTGTCGCGATGCGGATGTCCGATGCCATGGCGATGATGGCGCCCGCGCCGACCGCCACGCCATCGACCGCCGCGATGATCGGCTTGCCGCAATTCAGCATCGCCTTGACGAAATCGCCGGTCATGCGGGTGAAGGCGAGCAGTTCCTTCATGCCCATCTTGACCAGCGGGCCGATGATGTCGTGGACATCGCCGCCCGAGCAGAAATTGCCGCCATTGGGCAGGAACACGACGGCATCGACGTCGTCGGCATAGACGAGGTCGCGAAAAATATCGCGCAATTCGGCATAGCTGTCGAAGGTCAGCGGGTTCTTGCGTTCTGGCCGGTCGAGCCGGATCTTTGCCACCCGGCCCTCGACCTGCCAAAGAAAGTGCTTCGGCTTGCGGCCTGCCATTTGGGTCATTCGCGTCCCTCCCAATTGCTGCGGAACGAGGTCAGCATGCCGGTCAGCCGGCGCGCTTCGTCCTCGCTGACAGTGCCCAGCAGTTCACCGACCCAGCCTTCATGCGCGGCGGCGATCATGGCGAAGGACCTCACACCTTCCTCCGTCAGCCGCACCATCGAAGTGCGGCGGTCGCCGTTGCGGCGGGCCCGGGCGACAAGCCCTTCCGACACCAGCCGGTCGACGATGCCCGTTACATTGCCGTTGGACACCAGCAGGAAGCGCGACAAATCGCTCATCAGCATGCCTTCCGGCGCACGGTAGAGCGCCGCCATCACGTCGAAGCGCGGCAGCGTGGTGTTGAACTCCTTTTTCAGACGCTCGCGCAGCTCCGCCTCTATGGTGCGCGAGGCGCGCAGCAGGCGTATCCATAGACGCAGCCGGTCTTTGCCGGGTCCTGAAGGGGTGGGCAGGGGACCGGCTACCATGTCTCGCCTCCTGAAATCGAAATCGTCTGTCCGGTGATCGATGCCGCCGCATCGCCGCACAGCCACAGCACCGCGGCGGCGACTTCCTCCGGCTGGATGAAACGTCCCTGCGGATTTGTCGAGGACAGGCTTGTGCGTGCGTCCTCGACCGAACGGCCGGTCTTTTCGACGATGCGCTGGATGGAGGTTTCCAGCATCTCTGTCTCGACGAAACCCGGGCAGACGGCATTGACGGTGACGCCGGATCTGGCGGTCTCGGCGGCGAGAGCCCGCATCAGCCCGACCACGCCATGCTTGGCAGCGACATAGGCCGAAACGTAAGCGTAGCCTTTCAGACCGGCGGTCGAGGCGACGAAGACGATCCGGCCGGCCTTGCGCGCCGCCATGCCGGCCAGCACCGGCTTCACTGTCAGGAAGGCGCCGGTCAGGTTCACGTCGAGCGTTCGCTCCCAGTCGCTGAGTGAGGTCCGCTGCGCCGGGGCACTGCCGGACATGCCGGCATTGGCGACGACGATGTCGAACGGTCCGCGCGCCGCTTCCGCCTGGCTGTAGAGGGAGATCATCGACACCTCATCGGTAACGTCGGCGGCAATGCCGAAGATGCGGTCGCTTTGCCCCGCGACTTCGGCAAGTGCCGCCTCGCGCCGGCCGCAGATGGTGACGTTGATGCCGGCACCGGCCAATGCCAGCGCGATGGCCCGGCCGACGCCTGAGCCGCCGCCGGTGACCAGTGCATGCCTGCCTGCGATCATTGACACGGCGCTCATACTTTCAGCCCCGCTGCCGCATCGCGCTCGGCCAGCCGATAGATCTGGTCACGTCCCGGCAGATAGGGATCCGGCCATTTGACGCCGCGGTCGCCAAGCGTGACGGCCGCATGCAGCGTCCAGTAGGGATCGGTGAGATGCGGTCGTGCCAGCGCCACAAGATCGGCGCGGCCGGCCATCAGGATCGAATTGACATGGTCGGGCTCGTAGATGTTGCCGACCGCCATCGTCGCCATGCCGACCTCGTTGCGGATACGGTCGGAAAACGGCGTCTGGAACATGCGGCCATAGACCGGCTTCGCATTGGCTGAAGTCTGGCCAGCCGAGACGTCGCAGATATCGACGCCGGCCTCGTGCAGCATGCGTGCGATTTCGACCGCGTCGGCCGGCGTCACGCCTTCGATGCCGACCCAGTCATTGGCCGAGATGCGCATCGAGATTGGTTTTTCGGCCGGCCAGACAGTGCGCACCGCTCGAAAGACCTCAAGCGGAAAGCGCATGCGGTTTTCCAGCGAGCCGCCATAGTCATCCGTGCGCCGGTTGGTGATCGGCGTGATGAAAGAGGACAGCAGATAGCCATGTGCGGCATGTATCTCCAGCATGTCGAAGCCGCAGCGTTCGGCCATCTCGGCGGAAGCGACGAACTGATCGCGAACCAGATCCATGTCGGTGCGGTCCATTGCCTTCGGCACCTGGTTCTGTGGCGACCATGGCACCGCCGATGGCGCCATTACCGGCCAGTTGCCGGATGACAGCGGCACGTCAGTCCCCTGCCAGCCGACTCGGGTCGAGCCCTTGGCGCCGGAATGGCCGATCTGGGCGCAGATTTTCGCCTCGGTCTCGGCATGGACGAAATCGACCAGCCGCTTCCAGGCGACCTCGTGCTCCGGCGCGTAGAAGCCGGGGCAGCCCGGCGTGATGCGGCCTTCCGGGCTGACGCAGGTCATCTCGATATAGAGCAGGCCGGCACCGCCCTTGGCCCGCTCGGCATAATGGGCAAAATGCCAGTCGGTCGGACAGCCGTCTACCGCCTTGTACTGCGCCATCGGCGAAACGACGATGCGGTTGGCGAGCACCATGTCGCGCAGCTTGAACGGCGCGAACATCGGCGCGCGGCGCAGGCTGTTGCCGCCGGCGCCGGCCTGGCGCTGGAACCATTCCTCGGCACCGGCCAGCCATTCGGCATCGCGCAGCCTGAGATTCTCGTGGCTGATGCGCTGCGAGCGCGTCAGCAGCGAATAGTTGAACTGCACCGGGTCGAGGCCGAGATAGCGCTCGACCTCCTCGAACCATTCGAGCGAATTGCGCGCCGCCGACTGCAATTTCAGCACTTCGGTGCGGCGCGCATCCTCATATTTGCGAAACGCCGCTTCGAGGTCCGGCTCGGACTCGACATAGTCGGCCAGCGCGACAGCGCTTTCCAGCGCCAGCTTGGTGCCGGAGCCGATCGAGAAATGCGCCGATGCCGCCGCATCGCCCATCAGGGCGAGGTTCTTGTACGACCAGCGCTCGCACAGCACGCGCGGGAAATTGATCCAGGCCGAACCCCTGATGTGGTTGGCGTTGGTCATCAGCGCATGGCCGCCGAGATGTTTTTCGAAGATGCGCTCGCAGACCGCGATCGACTCCTGCTGCGTCATCGCACCGAAGCCGAAGCGCTCCCAGGTCTGCTCGCTGCATTCGACGATGAAAGTCGCGGTTTCGCTGTCGAACTGGTAGGCATGCGCCCATACCCAGCCATGTTCCGTCTTCTCGAAGATGAAGGTGAAGGCGTCGTCGAACTTTTGCTGGGTGCCGAGCCAGACGAACTTGCATTTGCGGGTGTCGATGTCGGGTTTGAACACGTCGACGAAAGTGCCGCGCGCTCTCGAGTTCAGACCGTCGGCGGCAACCACCAGATCGTGGCTCTCCATGTACGGGCGCGGATCGGCGATGTCGGTCTCGAATTCCAGTCTGATGCCGAGCTCGCGCGCCCGCCGCTGCAGCAGGATCAGCAGCCGCTTGCGGCCGATGCCGCAGAAACCGTGGCCGGTCGAGACCGTGCGCACGCCGTCATGGATGACGGCGATGTCGTCCCAATAGGCGAAATGCTTCCTGATCCAGACCGCGCTGACCGGATCGTTTCTGGTCAGGTTCTCGAGCGTTTCGGCCGACAGCACGACGCCCCAGCCGAACGTGTCGTCGGCACGGTTACGCTCGAACACCGTCACCTCGTGCGCGGCATCGCGGAGCTTCATCGAAATGGCAAAGTAGAGCCCGGCCGGTCCGCCGCCGAGAACCGCAACCTTCATGCCTGCGATCTCCTCTTCGCTTTCCGAGTCGCCGGCAAGGCCGGCGATCCCGACGTTCAGTATCGCGCCGCAGGCAATTTATTTCAAGCTTAAAGTTTTATATCGAAACGATTCCCGACGTCCGCGCGTGGCATACGAATGACGTTCACGTCAGTGCCTTTGTCGTGGCAAGCGTACCCAGCCAGGCCGCGTCGATTTCGGGCAGTGGGATGGCTGATATCAGGTCGCGTGTGTAGGCGTCCTTCGGACTGTCGAAAAGGGCGTCGGTGGCGCTGGCTTCGACGATCCTGCCTTCGCGCATGACGATGACCTGCTGGCAGAGCCGCCGGATCACCGACAGATCGTGGCTGATGAAAGCGACCGTCAGGCCCATTTCAGCCGCGAGTTTCTCCAGCAAGGTCAGGATCTGCGCCTGCGTCGACACGTCGAGGCCGGAGACAATCTCGTCGGCGAGCACGAACCTTGGTGACAGCGCCAGCGCCCTTGCGATGCCGACGCGCTGGCGCTGGCCGCCCGACAATTGGTGGCGGTAGCGGCCGGCGAAATTCTGCGGCAGGCCAACGCGCTGCAACGCCTCCGCAACTCGGGTCTTGAGATTGTCGCCAAGGCCGTTCTGTTTCAGCGGCGCGGCGATGATGCTGAAAATGGTTCGGCGCGGATTGAGCGACGACATTGGATCCTGGAAGATCATCTGCAGGTCGCGGCGCAGCGGCCGAAGCTCAGCTTCCGAAAGATGGCTGATGTCGCGGCCATCGAAGCGGATCGAGCCGGCGCTGGGTTCGATCAACCGCACCAGGGCGCGGCCGAGCGTCGACTTGCCCGACCCGGATTCGCCGACAATGCCGGTCACCGACCCCTTGGGTAGGTCGAAATCCAGCCCCTTCAGGATTTCGGCCAGCGGTGCCCGGCCAATCAGCGGCTTGCGCGTCATATCGGGCAGCGCCACCTTCAAGCCGCGTACGGAGATGAGCGACTCAGCCATGACGCTGCCTCCAGGCCTGGTCGGCAGTAGCGATCTCCGCCGCAAGCCCGGCGAGCACAGCCTCGTCCACCGGCTTCAGCGAGGCGAGCGGATCGGTGTAGCGCGGCGTGGCTGCCATCAGCGCCCGCGTATAGGGGTGCTGCGGGGCGGCGAAGAGATCGGCCGTGTCAGCCTCCTCCACCACCTTGCCGGCATAGAGCACCGAGACCTTCTGGCTGATCTTGGCGACGACACCGAGATCATGCGTGACGAACAGGATTGCCGTGCCGTGATCGCGCTGCAATTGCGCGATCAGGCGCAGGATCTGCTTTTGCACCGTCACGTCCAGCGCTGTCGTCGGCTCGTCGGCGACGATCAGCCTCGGCTCGGCGGCGAAGGCGGCGGCGATCAGCACGCGCTGGCGCATGCCACCGGAAAGCTCGTGTGGATAGCTTTTCAGCACCCGCTCCGGGTCGCGGATCTGTACCTCGTCCAGCAACTGGCGGATGCGCTTGTCGGCCCTCTCGCCGCTCCAGCCGAGGATGCGCACCAGCCGGTCGGTCATTTGCGGGCCGATGCGGCGCGACGGGTTGAGCGCGGTCAGCGGGTCCTGCGGGATCAGCGCCGTGCGTGCGCCGATCAGCGTGCGCCTTGCCTTCGGCTGAAGTTGGCCGAGGTCTTCGCCTTCGAGCAGCATGTCGCCTTCGACGATGCGCACGCTGGACGGCAGCACGCCGAGCACCGCCTTGCCGATCATCGTCTTGCCGGCGCCGCTCTCGCCGACCAGCGCACGCACTTCGCCGGGCTGGACGGAGAGCGACACCGAGCGCAGCACGCGCTGGCCGTTGGGCAGCACGGCGCTCAACGAGCGGATGTCGAGGCAAGCCGCGCTCATCGCAGCACCGGATCGAAACGGGCTTTCAGCGCCTCGCCGAACTGGCTGAACGACAGCACGGTCAGGATCAGCGTGATCAGCGGGAACACCAGCACCCACCAGGCCTGGTGGATCGACAGCCGGCCCTCGGCGATGATGCCGCCCCAGGTCGGGTCGTCGGTCGAGATCGACAGATTGACGAAGGACAGGATCGCCTCGACGATGACGGCGATGCCCATCTCGAGCGACAGAAGCGCGACGATCGACGGCACCACATTGGGCAAGACTTCGCGCAGCATGATGCCGATGCGGCCATAGCCGGCGATGCGGGCATTCTCGACATAGTCCATGCGCGACTGCCCCATCGCCTCGGCGCGGATCACCCGGCAAAAGCGCGTCCAGTCGATGACGGCAATCGCGATGATGACGGAACTGAGGCCCGTGCCCAGCACCGCCACCAGCAGGATGGCGAACAGCACCGGCGGGAAGGCCATCCAGATGTCGACGACGCGCGAGATAATGCGGTCGGCCCAGCCGCCGAAATAACCGGCGATCAGCCCGAGCGCCGAGCCGACCAGGCAAGCAGCAAGGGCAGCGGCGAAGGCGACGATGAAGGCGATGCGGCCGCCGAAGATCAATCGCGACAGCAGATCCCGGCCGAGACTGTCAGTGCCCAGCCAATAGCCGGGCTCTGTCCCGTCCAGCCAGAAGGGCGGCAGCCGCTCCAGCATCAGATCCTGCGCCAGCGGATCCTGCGGTGCGATCAGCGGCGCAAAGATCGCCGCCAGCAGCGCAAGCAGCAGCCAGCCGCCGGCAAGCCACAGCCTCGGCCCCACGCCACGCCTGGCGATGCGTGCCTCATCCATGGCGTAGCCTCGGATTGAGCAGCGCATACATCATGTCGACGGCAAGGTTGATCAGCACGAACAGCAGCGCGAAGACCAGCACGATGCCCTGGATCAGCGGCAGGTCGCGATTGATGACGGCATCGATCGCCATGTTGCCGAGGCCTTCATAGGAAAACAGCCGTTCGACGATGACCGTGCCGCCGATGAGAAAGGTGAACTGCACGCCGACCAGCGTCAGCGTCGGCAGCGCGGCGTTCTTCAGCGCCTCGCGCAGGATGACCTGTGTTTCCGAAAAGCCTTTCACCCGCGCCAGCACGACATAGTCGAGGTCGAGCACTTCCTTCAGCGACTGTTTCAGCAACTGCGCGATGATCGCCGCCAGCGGCAGCGCCAGCGCCACGGCCGGCATCAGCATATGTTTCAGCAGGTCCCAGGTGAGGTCGAAACGCAGGCGCAGCATGCTCTCGACGAGATAGAATTGGGTGATGAAGGGCAGGTCGAGCTGTGGCGACACCCGGCCGGAAATGTCGAACACGGGTATGAGCACGCCGAACAGCAGGATCAGCACCAGCCCCCACAGGAAATCGGGGATGGAAAGTGCTGTCCCGCTGGCGATGTCGATGCCGGCCTCGACCGCCGTGCCGCGTTCGCGCGCGCCGAGGATCGCCGCCGTGCCGCCGATCGCCACCGCCATAACAAGCGCGACGGTTGCGAGCTCCAGCGTCGCCGGCAGCCGGTTGAACACCAGCCCGAGCACGTCTTGCCGCAGCGAGATCGAGGTGCCGAAATCGCCTCTGACGACGCCGGACAGCCAGATGAAGAATTGCTGCACGATGGTCTTGTCCAGCCCGTAGAGCGCACGCAGCCTGGCGATGTCGGCATCGGTCGCGCCGGGCGGCAGCATCATGGCGATCGGGTCGCCGGGCGCGACGCGGATGACGACAAAGACGACGACAGCGACGCCGAACAGCGTGATCGCCATCGTCAGCAGACGGATCAGAAATCTTTGCAGAAGCATGGTCGCCTGTACGTCTGGCGAAAAGGGGCGCGCCACCGGTCGCGGCAGCGCGCATGCAGTCTATGCCGCGATCAGGCCGGGGTCATCAGCGCCGGCAGCAGCGCGCCGGAGACGTGCTGGACGACGTTGACGCCCTTGGCATGCACGATCGGCTGCGCATACTGGATCAGCGGCAGCACATAGGCCTGCTCGGCGATGTATTTGTCGACCGCCTTCCAGCCTGCAATGCGCTTGGCCTCGTCCTTCTCGCCCCATAGCGGGTTGATCATGTCGATCAGGTCCTGGCTGTCCCACACCGAGTGCGGGCTCGGGCCATACATGGCAAAGCCGGTCGATGTCGTCGGATCGCCAATGGCGTTGCCCCAATTGTAGAAGGCCGCCGGCGCCAGCTTGTCGGCGGCGCGCAATTCGTAGTGCTTGGCGATCTCGTAGACCTCGATCGTCGCCTCGATGCCGACCTTGCGCCACATGCCGACGATCGCCTGGATCATCTCGTAGTCCTTGGGCTTGAAGCCCTTGGTCGTCTGTATGGTGAACTTGACCGGCTTTTCAGGCGAATAGCCGGAAGCGGCCAGCAGTTCCTTGGCCTTCTCCGGATCGTGCTCGACCTTGATCGAGGCATCGAAGGCCGTGTATTCCGGCGTCTCCAGCGTCGCGATCGACTGGCCGTAGCCGCGCAGGAGCCGCTTGACCAGAAGCTCCTTGTCCACCGCCATCACCGCCGCCTGGCGGACGTTCTTGTCCAGCATCGCCTCGATGTCATTGAAGAAGATCATGCCGATGTCGGAGACGTTCTTGCAGGAGCCGGCAAGCCCGTCCTTGGCGATCAGCCGGTCATACTCCTCATAGGGGATTTCGAGCGTCACCTGCGAGGAACCGGATTCGATTTCGGCAACGCGGCTCGCCGCGTCGGTGACGAACTTGATCGTCACATTCTCGAAGGCCGGCTTGCCGCCCCAGTAGTTCGGATTGGCCTTGAGCCGGAGGAAGGCGTTGCGCTCGAATTTGTCGACCATATAGGGGCCGGTACCGATCGGCGCTTTTTCGAAACCTTCGGCGCCGACCTTCTCGTAATAGGCCTTCGGCATGATGTAGCCGGTGAGGAACGACATCCATTTGAAATAGACCGGATCGAACTGCACGACATCGCCGGTGATCTTGTTGCCGTCGATCTTGAAGTTGTTGACGTTCTTCCAGACGAACTGGATCGGGTTGCCGGTCTTCTCGTCGCCCGCCCGCTGCAGCGACCAGACCACGTCCTCGGCCGTGAATGCCGAACCGTCATGCCATTTCACGCCGTCGCGCACCGTCATCATGATCTTGGTGCGGTCGTCGTTCCAACCCCATTCGGTGAGCAGGCCCGGCGCGAAGGACAGATCCGGCTTCTGCGGGATGAACTGGTCGAATACCGACTGGTAGAGACCCTGAATGGTCGGATTGACCGCCGACGGCCCGGTCGTCGGATCCCACGACGGCAGGTTGACGTTGTAAGCGATGGTCAGTTCGCCCGCTGCCTTGGCAATTTTCGGCAAACCGAGTGCGGTCGCGCCGATCGCTGCAGCACTGTATCCGAGCAAGTCGCGTCTGTTGATTGTCATGGTCGTTCCCCTGTTTGGTTTGTCTGCGCGGTGTCGTTGTCGTTCGCTGGGCTCAGGCTACTTGGGCGATCGCGCCTCGCCCTCCTTCGCCCTTGTAAATCTTCTTGGCTGCTACCTCCCGCCAAGCTGTTGCGCGAGCATGAAGCCCGAAGCCGCTCCGGTTCCGGCGCCTGGCCAGGTCGCGGCACCCGTCAGGTGCAGATTGGCGACCGGCGTGTTCCAGCCGGCATACCCGCGCGCCGGGCGGAACAAAAAGTTCTGCGCCAGATGGTGGCTGCCGCAGACCTGGTCGCCGCCGACGAGGTTCGGGTTCTCGCGTTCGAGGTCGAGCGGCGAGAACACCGCGCGGCCGAGGATTTTTTGGCGCAGGCCCGGCGCGTAGCTCTCGATGATGTCGAGCACGCGCTCGGCATAAGCTTGCTTGACCTCGTCCCAGCGGTCCGGCGCGATCTTGCCTGCCGCGTCGCCGAGGATTTCGGCCGGCAGCATGCGCACCTGCACCCAGAGGATGTGCTTGCCGTCGGGCGCCCGCGACGGGTCGACCGCCGTCGGCTGACCGACGACCAGCACCGGCTCGTCCGGCAACATGCCTGCCATCGCCTGCTGATAGGTGCGCGACATCGCATCGAGCGAGGGTGAAAGATGTACGTAGGCAAACTGCCGGAGTTCTGCCCCGGCGCGCCAGTCCGGCAGATCGTCGAGCGCCAGATGGATCATCATCGTGCCCGGCGCATGGCGGAATTTTTTCATCGCCGCATCGAAGCCGGCATCGCCGGACCCATCAGGCAGCAGCTTGCCAGGCAATGCCTTGGGCGCGACGCCGGCGATGACGGCCCTGCTGGCGATATGGAAATCGCCGAAAGCGAGCCGCACGCCGGTAGCCCTACCTCCGGCAACCGTGATCTCGGCCACCTCGGCGCCGGTGGCGATCTTGCCGCCGGCCGCGGTGACCATGCCGGAGAGCGCGCGGATCATGGTGTCGGCGCCACCCTTGCCGAGCACCATGCCGAAAGCCTGATTGGCCATCGATTCCAGATAGGGGAACACCGCACCGCCGGCGATGTCGGGGGCGAAGTCGAGGTGCATGCCCCAGGCGGCAAGCGTCGTCCGGACATGCGGGGATTCGAAAGTCTCCTCGAGCCACGCGCGGGGTGAGGACAGCAGGAGACGCCCTGTATCGAGCGCGCCGGAAAAACCTTTCTTGCGCCACAGGTTCCAGGCGTTGCCGGCGAGCGCGCGTCCGCTCATCGGCGAGCCCAGCAGGCGGAACAGATGCTCGGCCTCGGGCATGAAACCGGCGACCAGCCGGCGCCATGTCGCGGCATCGGCCGCGGAAAAGGCCGCCAGCCGGGACGCGGTCGTTTCCAGATCGTTGCTGACGCCGAACCAGCGACCATCGGGGAAGGCGCTGGCGAAACAATCAGCTACGGGTGCGAATTCCAACCCGTGGGTTTTCAATTCATTTGCATATTTCCGATGAAAGGCCGAGCCGGCAAACAGGCTCAGATTCATCGCGCCGAAATCGTGGCGGAAGCCGGGAACGGTATATTCGTGGGTCTGGACAGCGCCGCCTATTGTTGCACTGCGTTCAAAAACGGCAGTTTTCCAGCCCTTGAGCGCCAGATGCGCGGCGCATGCCAGACTGTTGTGGCCTGCCCCGACAAAGATGGCGTCGAACTCGCTCACGCCCCAAACCCATTTCCTTTATGCTTAAAGATAATTGCAGATGCATATGTTTTCGTCTAGTAGGATATTAAGGGCCGAGACGAGCCTCGATCATCATCGACAAAGAGGGAACTGAGACCATGGACACGCAAAAACTCCTCGGCGAAGTCGCCGGCCAGCTGCTTTCAGGCGGCATCAAGGTGGTCGACCTGTCGGCGCCGCTCGGACCCGACACGCCGCTGATCAAGCTGCCGCCGGAGCTTGCCGTCGACACGCCGAAGGTCGAGATCCACTCGATCTCCCGTTATGACAAGAACGGCCCGTGGTGGGCCTGGAACTGGCTGAAGCTCGGCGAGCATTCGGGCACGCATTTCGACGCGCCGCAGCACTGGATCACCGGCAAGGACTATCCGGACGGCGCCACCGACACCATTCCGGCCCAAAATTTCGTCGGCCCGGTAAACGTCATCGACTGCTCGAAGGAAGCCGCCGCCGACCACGATTTCCTGCTCACCGTCGACCACATCAAGGCATGGGAAGCCAAGCATGGCGCCATCAATCCCGGCGAGTGGGTGGTGATGCGCACCGACTGGTACAAGCGCAACGGCTCGGAAGCCGAATTCCTCAACGCCAACGAGACCGGGCCGCACACCCCTGGCCCGACCGCCGAGGCGATCCAGTTCCTGATCAGCAAGGATATCAAGGGCTGGGGCAGCGAGACGATCGGCACCGATGCCGGCAAGGCCGGCGGCATGGAGCCGCCATTCCCGGCGCACACGCTGATGCACAAGGCCAACCGCTACGGCCTCGCCAGCCTCTGCAACCTCGACCAACTGCCGCCGAAGGGCGCGATCCTGATCGCCGCCCCGCTCAAGATCGAGCACGGCACCGGCAGCCCGATCCGCGCGCTGGCGCTGGTGCCGGGCAAATAGACGAGGCGGCGGTCTTCGGGAGAAGATCATGCTTGCGGGCGAAACTCTGGTGACGAAGTCGGGGCGGCCGTCCTGTAGGGCCAGCGCTCTACGGCGCCCCCCTCTGTCCTGCCGGACATCTCCCCCTCCAGGGGGGAGATTGGCAGTTCTGGCGCCGCTCTCATCCTTACAAGGTCGGAGATTGGCGAAAACCAGCGTGACGGCCGATCTCCCCCCTAGAGGGGGAGATGCCCGGCAGGGCAGAGGGGGGCGCGAAGGAACGCCATCCTGGGTAACTGAAGCCCACTTTCCGAAGACCGAGAGCATTCGCCAATGACCGCCCCCGATCACATCATCGTCGGCAGCGGCATCAACGCCCTGGTCTGCGCGGCGATGCTTGGCGGCAAGGGCGCCAAGGTGCTGGTGCTGGAGCGCAACGACCGCATCGGCGGCTGTATGCGCACCGAGGAGATCACAGCACCCGGCTTCGTCCATGACGTGATGGCGACGACTTTCGTCCTGTTCATCACCTCTCCGGCCTTTGCCGCTCTGGGCAAGGACCTTGCGCGGCATGGACTGGAGTTCTGCCATACGACCACGCCGACCGGCGTGCTGCGGCCGGACGGCAGCCACGCCGTGCTCAGCACCGATCGCGCCGCCAATGTTGCGGCGCTCAACAAGATTGCCGCCGGCGACGGCGACCGGCACGGCAGCGACGTCGGTAGCATCGAGCGCAATGCCGGCCTGCTGTTCGGCCTGCTTGGCGGTGCCCTGTGGTCCTATCCGACGGCAAAGATGCTGGCTGGCGACGGCTGGCGGCGCGGCCCGCGCGGTCTTGCCGCCTTTCTCGGCGAGGCGCTGGTGCCGGCGCGCGGATGGCTGGAGAGCACCTATCAATCCGAGACCCTCCGAGCGCTCTGGGCGCCCTGGGTGCTGCATGCCGGCCTTGGTCCGGAAGATGCGTTTTCCGGCCAGATAGCCAAGGTCATTGCCTTTGCGCTGGAGGCCGCCGGCGCGCCGATCGTCAAGGGCGGCGCAAGAAACCTGCTTGCCGCCTTCGAAGCGCTGATCATCGAGCGCGGCGGCGTCATCTCCACCGAAGCCGACGTTGCTTCCATCATCCTGGATGGGGGCCGTGCCACCGGTGTGCGGCTTGCTTCGGGCGAGACGGTCCACGCGAAGAAGGGCGTCATCTGCTCGGTCACGCCGACCCAGCTCTACGAGCGGCTGCTCGGCAAGGATGCGCCGGCGGCGGCTACTGAAGCCGTACGGAACTATCGCTATGGCAAGGGCAACTTCCAGATCCATTATGCCCTCAGCAAGCCGCCCGCATGGCGCGGCGAAGGCCTCGACAAGGTCGCGCTCCTGCATCTGACGCCGGGGCTTGATGGCGTCTCAAAAGCCTGCAACGAGGCGGTGCGCGGTCTGCTGCCGGAAGTGCCGACCATCTGCGTCGGCCAGCCGCACGCGCTCGACCCGTCGCGCTGTCCGGAGGGCAAGGCGATCCTGTGGTTGCAGCTGCCCGAGGCGCCGCGCCACATCAAGGGCGATGCCGCCGGTATCCTGCAGGCGTCAGCCGATGGGCGATGGACCGAAGCACTGCGCGAGGCCTATGCCGATCGCGTCGAGGCGATCCTCAGCAACCATATCAAAGGCTTCAAGAGCAGCGTCATAGCGCGCCGTGCCTATTCGCCGGCCGATCTCGAAGCGATGAACATCAATCTCGTCGGCGGTGATCCCTATGGCGGCTCCTCGACCATCGACCAGTCGTTCCTGTGGCGGCCGTTCAAGGCAAGCCGCAATCACGACACCGGCATCAAAAACCTCTACCACATCGGCGCCTCGACCCATCCCGGCGCCGGCCTTGGCGGCGGCTCCGGCTTCCTGCTGGCGGGGAGGCTGTGATGGAACAGAAGGTTCCCGAAAAACGCCAGCGCATCTCGACCCTTGGTGAGATCGGCCTGCAGCAATTCGCGCCCTATCTGATGAACCGCATCATGGGCCGCTACAACGCCACCTTGCGCGAGGATTTCCGCAAGCAGGGCCTGACCATCCCGCAGGTGCGCACGCTGGCCGTGCTGTCGGTCGCCGACGGCATCACCGTCAACGACCTCTCGGTCTACACCGTCATCGAGCAGTCGACCTTGAGCCGCACGCTCGACACGCTGGAAGGCCAGGGCCTGGTGCGGCGCGAGCAGGGCGTCGCCGACAGCCGCTTCCGCCATGTATTCCTGACAGAAGATGGCCGCGCTCTGTTTACCCGCGCCTGGCCAGCCATGCATGACGCTTTCGAGGCCATGTTCGACGGCGTCGACGATGCCGAATATGCCGCGCTCATCGCCACGCTTTTGAAGATGCTGAAGAACATCCGCAAGCACGACATCTAGACCTACGCGCCGCCAGCGCCGGGCGGCAACGGAAGGAGTAGAAGAAATGGCCGAACGGTCTTTTGCCAAGGAAGTCGAAAAGCTGAGGCTCGGTGCCGGCGAGGAGTTTGCCGGCGAAGGCATCCTCGCCATCACCAAGGCGCTGCTGCAATGCGGCGTCGGCTATGTCGGCGGCTACCAGGGCGCGCCGATCAGCCATCTGATGGACGTTCTGGCCGACGCGCAGGACATTCTGGGCGAGCTTGGCGTGCATTTCGAGGCGAGCGCCTCGGAAGCCACCGCCACCGCCATGCTGGCGGCCTCGGTGCATTATCCGATCCGCGGCGCCGCTACCTTCAAGTCGACGGTCGGCACCAATGTCGCCTCCGATGCGCTCGCCAACCTGGCCTCAGGCGGCGTCACCGGCGGCGCGCTGATCATCGTCGGCGAGGATTATGGCGAGGGCTCCTCGATCATGCAGGAGCGCAGCCACGCCTTCGCCATGAAGAGCCAGGTCTGGCTGCTCGATCCGCGCCCCAATTTGCCGTCGATCGTCAAGGCGGTGGAGGACGGATTTGAGCTGTCGGAAGCGTCCAACACGCCGGTTATGCTGCAGGTCCGCATTCGCTGCTGCCATGTGCATGGCCATTTCATCGCCAAGGACAACAAGCGGCCGCCAATGTCGGTGGCCGATGCGCTCGACGCGCCGCGCCGCGACACCGGCCGCATCGTGCTGCCGCCTGCTTCCTTCCTGCACGAGAAGGAGAAGGTGCAAAAACGCTGGCCGGCGGCGGTGGATTTCATCCGCAGGAACAAGATCAACGAGATTTTTGGATCGGACCACGGCGCGGTCGGCATCGTCATGCAGGGCGGCATGTACAATGCGGTGATCCGCGCCCTGCAGCGCCTCGGCCTCGCCGACACCTATGGCGACACCGACGTGCCGCTCTATGTGCTCAATGCCGTCTATCCGCTGGTCGACGACGAATTCCTGTCCTTTTGCGAGGGCAAGCAGGCGGTGCTGGTCGTCGAGGAAGGCCAGCCCAACTACATCGAGCAGGCTTTTGCCGCCATGCTTCACAAGGCGGGGCGCGGCACCAGGCTGGTCGGCAAGGAACATCTGCCGATGGCCGGCGAATACACCGGCCAGGTCATGCTCGACGGCATCGGCTCCTTCCTGCGCGCCGAGGCGCCGCATCTGCTGCCAGGTGAGGTGCGCGCGCCGAACAAATCGGGCGAGGGCGTCGACACCGCCGACCTCATCAATGTCGTTCCAGGACGACCGCCCGGTTTTTGCATCGGCTGCCCGGAGCGGCCGATCTTCGCCGCGACAAAATTGGTCGAGCAGGAGCTCGGCAAGCACCACATCGCCTCCGACATCGGCTGCCATCTGTTCTCGATCATGCCGCCCTTCGAGCTCGGCGCCACCACCATGGGCTATGGCCTCGGGCCGGCCTCGGCTTCGGCCTTCAATTCGCCCGACGCCAAACGCCGCTCGATCTCCTTCGTCGGCGATGGCGGCTTCTGGCACAACGGCCTGACCTCCTCGATCGGCAATGCCGTCTTCAACAAGAATGACGGCGTCATCGTCATCGTCGACAATTTTTACTCGGCCGCGACCGGCGGCCAGGACATTCTGTCGTCCCGCGCCGGCAACCGGACGAAATCGACCAAGCATCCGATCACCGAGGCGGTGAAGGGCATGGGCGTCAAATGGCTGCGCCACATCGACCGCACCTACGACGTCGGCAAGATGCAGGACACGCTGCGCGAGGCGCTGACAACGGACGAGAAGGGGCCGAAGGTCATCGTCGCCTCGTCGGAATGTATGCTGAACCGCGAGCGCCGCGAAAAGCCGCTGGTCGACAAGGCAATCAAGGGCGGCGAGCGGGTCGTAAAACCGAAATTCGGCGTCGACGAGGATATCTGCACCGGCGATCACGCCTGCATGCGGCTGTCCGGCTGCCCGTCACTGTCGGTGAAGTCGCTCGATGATCCGCTGCGCGATGATCCGGTCGCAAGTATCGACCAGAACTGCGTCGGCTGCGGCAATTGCGGCGAAGTGGCTGATGCTGCCGTGCTCTGCCCGTCCTTTTACCGCGCCGACGTCGTGCACAATCCGAGCCGCTGGGATCGATTCCTCGAAAGCGCGCGCCGCGCGGTGATCGGGCTTCTGCAGCGCCGCCGCGAAAGCCGTCGTTTGACGTTCGCCGATGCTTGACCACAATGCCCCATTGCGCCCCAAGGCGGGTGCCGCCGAAGATCAGCGCGTCATCAAGCTCGCGGTGCTCGCCGTCGGCGGCCAGGGCGGGGGCGTGCTGGCCGACTGGATCACCGACGTCGCCGAGCGCAATGGCTACGTCGCCCAGTCGACCTCAGTCGCCGGCGTCGCCCAGCGCACCGGCGCCACCATCTACTATGTCGAAATGGCCCGTGACACCGGCCGCCTGCCGGTCTTCGCCCTGTCGCCCGCGCAAGGCGATGTCGACATACTGATCGCCGCCGAACTGATGGAAGCCGGACGCGCCATCATCAGAGGTTTCGTCACGCCAGAGCGCACGACGCTGATCACGTCCTCGCACCGCATCGCCGCCGTTTCAGAAAAGATCGAACCGGGCGATGGTCGCGCCTCGTCCGCCAAGGTGCACGCGACCGCCGAAGCCGCCGCCAGGCGCTTCATCGCCTTCGACATGGAAAAGATCGCCGCCGATAACGGAACGATGATTTCGGCCAGCCTGCTCGGCGCGCTGGCTGGTTCCGACGCGCTCCCGTTCACCCGCGAAACCTACGAGCAGGCGATCGGGGCGGGTGGCCGGGGCGTCAAGGCCAGCCTCGCCGCCTTCGGCGCTGCCTATGATCGCGCGCGCGGTATCGCGGGCGCTGCACCCGCCAGCGGAACGACCGAGACGCCGTCGACCTCGGAAGCCGGTCCAGGCGTGGCGAAAGTGAGCGGGCCGGAAAGCCTCCTGCAGGGCTGGCAGCAGCTGGCAGCTCGCATCGATGCTTTGCCGGCGCCTGTTCGTGACATGGCGCTGCGCGGCCTGAAAAAAGTCGTCGACTATCAGGACATCGCCTATGGCGGCGAATATCTCGACCGGCTCGGCCGGGCGCTCGCATTGGACGATGCCGGACATGCCTATGCGCTGTCGGTCGCCGCCGCCAAGCATCTCGCCAACGCCATGTGCTACGACGACATGATCCGCGTCGCCGACCTCAAGACCCGCTCGACCCGCGACAAGCGGGTGCGTCGCGAGGTCGGCGTCAAGGACGGAACGGTCCTGCAGGTGACAGAATATTTCCACCCGCGCATCGAGGAATTCTGCGGCACGCTGCCGGCGGGGCTGGGCAGCTATATCGAGAGCCGGCCAAAACTCGCCGCCTTCCTCGACCGCCGCATCAACCGCGGCCGCCATATCCGCACCGACAGTTTCGCCGGCTTTGCTGCGCTCTGGTTCATCGGCGGCCTGCGCCGCTGGCGCCGCAGCCTGCTGCGCCACAAGGTAGAGGTCGCGCACCTCGAGCGCTGGTACGAATTGGCGCTTGGCCATGTCCGCGAAGACTACGCGCTGGCCGTCGAAATCCTCAACTGCCGCCGGCTAATCAAGGGCTACAGCGACACCCACGCCCGCGCCCAGTCCAAGTTCGACCGCGTGCTGTCGGCACTGGATCTGGTCAAGGGCCGCCCCGACGCCGCCGACTGGATCCGCCGCCTGCGCGAAGCGGCGCTGAAGGATGAGAAGGGCGACATGCTCGACGGAGCGCTGAAGACCGTGGCGTCCTTGTAGCAACGGATCCTGCTGCCTCAGCCGATCGGTGAAATAGCGGCTGCCGCGGCCGCACCTTGCGTGCCGCTTGTGGTTCGCCCGCCCGGCTCGTGCTATCGTATTTCTGGGAGACGGCGGACGCGCCGTGAGCGCCCGTACGCTCCCCATTGTGGGAGGAACCAATGGCTTACTACGTATTGCTGTCGAACTTCACAGATCAAGGTATCAAGAGCATCAAGGACACGCAGAAGCGTGCCGAGGCTTTCAAGGCGATGGCCAGCAAGAGCGGCGTCAAGGTTCACACGCTGTTGTGGACGCTTGGTCAGTTTGACGTCGTGGCGATTGCAGAAGCCGACGACGAGATTGCCGCGACCGCCCTGGCCTTATCGATCGCATCGATGGGTAACATCAGAACCCAGACATTGAGAGCTTTCGACACGGCAGATATGGCCAAGATCCTGGCTAAGATGGCCTGACCGCCACCGTGCTGCCCTGCGCAGACGATTGAAGCCGGCCGCTGAGCCGAACGGCGGCAGGCTTGTCTGTTTCCCTGATGCGAGAACCCCGGCCTCGGGCCGGGGTTTTTGGTGACCCTCGAAGGTGCGGGCCTTGCTGGGACGGGTAGTTAATCCTGTCCTGGCCTGTCAAACGCTTCTTGCAGGGGCTGTCCTACACAGGTCGGCGACACGGGGAGGGGGCATACTTGCAACCGCGACGGTCATTCCGGCACGCCGGCGATGCCCAGCGCCTCGACGTAACGTTCGGCGAACCCCTTGTCCAGCCACGGGTTGATCTGTCTCTGCAGGGTGAGCGTGTAGGTCGGGAACGCCTCCATCAGCCGCCGCGCCGCCGCCTGCGCCTCGTCCAGCCGGTTGAGTTTGACCAGCGCCATGATCACCACCCGGTGCGAGGACCCGTAGTTCGGCATCTCGTGCAGCGCGCGTTCTCCCCATGCCAGCGCTTCCTCGTAGCGCTCGAGCATCAGGTAGCTCATCCCGATGCCGGAGAGCGCGATGCCCTTCTCGGGGTCGACCGGGCTCAGTCGCATTGCCTTGTGAAAGTGCTCGATCGCGACGAGCGGGCGGCTGGAATGTGCGTTCACCCAGCCGCAGCCCGTATGGCCCTGCGCCGAATTGGGGTTGAGCAGCAGGGATCGTCCGATCGTGCCCAGCGCCATCTCGTAGTCCTTCGCGCTGTAGGCGAGCACCTGCGCGGCGAAACGCAGGCTCGTGGGGTCGTCGCGCGCTTCCGCCAGCACCTCGCGCGCCATGCGCGCGGCGACTCGGATATCGTCGGGCTCGTGCCAGCACTGGCTCACGGATATGCTGCGGACATAGGCGCCGAGTGCCTTCGCCAAGCTGAAGCCAGGGTCGATGCTGAGCGCCTCGTTGGTGAGCCGGCGCACGTCGGCAAAACCTTCGCGCGTCATGCTGTATAAGCGTGGCAGCGCGCGAAGGTAGAGGTCGTAGGCGCTGATGTAGTCGGTCGGCTTCATCCGCGCCTGCTTGATCTCCTCCAGCCGGATGCTCGGCTCGACAGCGCCGACGACGCTCTCGGTCACCTTGTCCTGCAGGTCGAAGATGTCGCTCACGTCACCCTCGAAGCGGCCGGTCCAGACATGGTGTCCGCTGATCGCGTCCACCAACTGCCCGCTGATGCGCACACGCGATCCGGCTCTGCGGATGCTGCCTTCGAGCACGTAGCGGACGCCAAGCTCGCGCCCGACCTGGCGCAGGTCCACCGCCCGGCCCTTGTAGGTGAAGGACGAGTTGCGGGCGATCACGAAGAAGGAGTTCACCCGGCTCAATCCCGTGATGATGTCCTCCACCAACCCGTCGGCGAAGTATTCCTGGTCGGGGTCGCCGCTCATGTTGGTGAAAGGCAGAACCGCGATCGAGGGTTTCTCGGGCAGGGGAGGCGGTGCAGCCGAGGCGCTGGCGTCGGTCTCGACGCGGTAGGCGCGCACAGGCCGCTCGATGTTCTTGAGGCGCAGGTTGCCGAGCGGCGTGAAGCCGCAGTCGAGCTTGCCCTGAAGGTGGTCGTAGGCGGTGCCCGAGATGACCACGGTGCCGGGATCGGCGATGCTTTCGAGGCGGGCGGCGATGTTGACCCCATCGCCGTAGAGGTCGCCGTCCTCCTCGCAGACCACGTCGCCGAGATTGATGCCGATGCGGAAGCGAATCTGCTCTTCCTCGGGCGTCTCCGCCTCGTGTTCCGCCAGAGCCTGCTGGATCGCCATCGCCGAGGTCACCGCGTTGACGACGCTCGCGAACTCGCACAGCATGCCGTCGCCGGTGAGCTTGACGATCCGACCATGGTGCTCGGAGACCAGCGGTTCGAGGAGGTCCTTGCGGTAGATCTTCAGCCGCTCGAGCGTGCCCCGCTCGTCGCGCTCCGTCAGGCGCGAATAGCCGACCACGTCGCAAGCCAGGATCGCTGCGAGGTGGCGCTTCGTGGCCATTGCACCGCTCGGCCAAGCGCCTGCATGCGGGCCGCCCCGCGTCCATGTCCGGCCAACTTCCAGACGCCTCACGTGCATGGTATCCATCTCTCCCAGTCTCCGCCCGTCGCCGATACAGAACGGAGAACGCAGCTTGACCTTGCCTTCACGACATTTCGCTATCCCGCTTGCGAGGCGCGGGCGTTCCAATCGCCGCGCTAGCAGCCAACCGACGACACACCCACGCAGCCTCCGGGGACGCTGACACGCCACTCCCAGAAGGCCGGAGATATTTCCTGCCTTGTGTAACCGGCTGACGCCACCGTGGCGGTGCTTTTGTATCGGGCACCTTCGCGCTTGGGAGATGGCGCGGGCGTTTTTGCCGTCAGGCAGACCGGGATTGCAGGCTGAAGCAAGTGGTGCCGCTTAGGGGCATTTACATACGACCTCAGCGTGTATCGCGTCATATCATTTGCCATATAGCGCAGACACTTAGCCGATTCTCAAGTCTCACACTGTCGCAAATGATTGCAACCTATCATAGATAGAAAGGTGGATTTTGCGGTGGTTTGTGATAGGTGGATTTGGGAATTTTGGAAAGGTGGATGCAATGCGCGCCCTCAACAGGCTAAGCGCCATTGCCGTCAAGAAGTTGGCGCCAGGAAAATACGCCGACGGCGGTGGATTGTGGTTGCTCAGACGCGATGACGGGGGAGGCCAATGGTTCTTGCGCTATACCATCCATGGCAGGCGGCGCGAAATGGGCCTTGGTTCCATCATGGAAGTCAGCCTCAAGGAAGCGCGCGATGGTGCCGACAAATGGCGGGCAGTGGCGCGGGCTGGAAAAGATCCCATCAAGGTACGTGACAAAGAAAAGCGGGAAGCCGCACGCAACCTGCACCTGTTGGTCGACATCGCCAAGGATGCCTTTGAGTCGCGCAAGGCGGAATTGAAAGGCGACGGGAAGGCTGGCCGTTGGTTCACGCCTCTGGAACTGCACGTGCTGCCCAAGCTTGGAAAGGTGCCGGTTGGGGAAATAGACCAACGGGACATACGCGACACGCTAGCGCCTATTTGGCATTCCAAGGCCGACACGGCGCGCAAGGCAATGAACCGGCTGAGCATATGTCTCAAACACGCCGCCGCGCTGGGCCTGGAAGTCGACCTACAGGCCACGGACAAGGCAAGGGCCTTGTTGGGAAAGCAGCGGCACAAAGCCGAGAATATTCCGGCCATGCCTTGGTCGCACCTGCCGGCGTTTTACGCCACGCTTAAAGACGACAACATCACGCATTTGGCCCTGCGCCTGCTAATTCTCACGGGGGTGAGGTCGGCGCCTATCAGGCATATCCACGAGGACCAGATCGAAGGTGACGTGTGGACGATACCGGCCGAAGCAATGAAGGGGCGGCGGGACGCCACCACGGAATTCAGGGTGCCTTTGTCAGCGGAGGCGCTGGCCGTCATTGAGAAGGCCCAGGAATTTCAGCGCGACGGCTACCTTTTCGCCAATCCGAAGAAGGGCGTCATTAGCGACATGGCCATGAGCCAGCACATGAAGCGTGCCGGCCTGGAATACAGACCGCACGGGTTCAGATCATCATTACGGGATTGGCTGGCGGAAGCGACCGACGCCCGGCACGAGGTGGCAGAAACCATTCTCGGCCATACGATTGGCTCAAGCGTTGAGAGGGCTTACCGCCGCACCGACTTCTTGGATCAAAGGCGGGATTTGCTGGAGCGCTGGGCAAGCCATGTCACAAGTCACGTTGGCAAAAACTATCGTGCTCGGGTGAGACTTTAGCTGCGCGAAAGGTTGGCCGGCAAGTGCGCAGGTTGTCCGCGCCCAGCTCATCGCCTTTTGTGTCGGACCTGCAACAATCTGTGACAGCGGGTAATTCACGATACACGATTGCTTAAGTCTCTGAAAACGCTTTTGATTTTTTTCAGCTAGAAAAACGTTAGTCTACGTAACTCTCAACCGGGCACTCGGATCAAATTTCGCAAGCTTAGTTCTCTTGCGGAGATTGTTATGCTATACAACTCGCACAGCGAAGAATTTTAGCGCGCTTACCGCCTTCGACATTCTAATAGAATTCAACAACCTTGCTTAGAAGTAAGGTCGGTAGTGTATCTTATACTTATGTATCTGAGAAACTGGCTACGAGGTTGCGCCGATGGACAAAAAGATCACGAAGGGACCACGAGTAAGGCTGCATGACACAGCCACCCAACGGGCAAGAACTTGGCAAGAGCTGACCGACTGCGAGCGGGACGAGTTGCTGTCCCCGAGTCAGCGCCGCGCGCTGGGCCTGAGTATTCTCTTGTGGTCGCACCAGTATGTTCGGGAAAGCGTGGCGGCCACCATGCTCGGTCTGAGCACTGCTCAATTTCGCCAGCTGAGCCGAGAACATGCCCATGAGATAGAGAAGTTGGAAAAGAAAGGGCAACGCCACTTTCTTACCCGCGACGTGCTGCTCATGAAAGCGGACCTGCTGCTTAGCCGTGGCACAGGAGATTAGGGATGGCTCAGCCTGTGAAATTGCTGAGCGTCAAGGAAGTAGCGGTGATGATGCACGTGTCAGTAGCGACCGTTTGGCGCTACGCAAAACGCGGCACGTTGCCGGAGCCGATCAGGATAGATGGTCATACGTGGTGGATTGAGGCGGAAGTGCTGGCCGAGATCGAGAAGAAAATGGCAAACCGCCAAAAGCACGTGAATGCGTCGGTGCTGCCGGCACCGGCACCGGCATCGGAGACCAAGAACAAGCGTTTTCGTGTGCAGCTTGAAAGAAGCGGCCTGAGGTAAGCACCGTGGCAGCGATCTTGACCATACCTGGTATTGGGATTTTTCAGCCCACGTTCGACAGAATCAACATTTGCACCGACGTACCCAAAGCTCGACTTCGGCAACTCTTGCCGATTAGGCAACTCGAGCGTTGTAGTCACATTTTCAAAATTGAGAAACTGCGAGGAAAGCAGGGCTGCCGATTGGTTTTTACCTGCCTGCCAGACAGGAAGGTTCTTGAGCTATTGAAGGAGCACGAGCCCGTGCTCGGCCCATACCGTGTGACGGCAGTTGAAGGGGCCTTTGACATTCAAGCTCGCTCAAAGAACGCCGCCATCCATGCGTGGAACCGGCTGGCGTGTCACCTTGGAAAAATCAATCACGAACGTGGGTACATCTCACTGGTTGATACCTTTGGCAAAGCAAAGAGACTATCAAAGGCAGACTTGAAGAAAGTTGGCCTGTTTGACTGGCCAACCATCTACTTCGAGGAGCGTGGGGCGGCCCACAACCTGAAACTCTACATTCGACGGAAGAAGCTTGCGCAGAAGCAGTTTGGGTCAATTATTGTGCGTCTCGAATGGACATCGACCCGAAGCCGTGCCGTCAAGGCGCATTTCGCCGGCGATCAGCTTTCCGACCTCATCAGCGCGAACCTAGTGACCTATTTCCGCAAGTTCGCTGTTTTCCAGCAGATCGATTACCGGCGCCTTGGCTGGTTGCTCTCTCCACGAACCATCATGAGGCCCAGAACGCGCAACCCTGCTTTTTCGAGTGCCCGCGTCATAACAACGGGCGTTGCGACTTTGTTTCAAGACGAGACCTACCGAGCCATGCGTGTTGCGCACCTGGTGATCAAGGTGTTGGAAGAGCGCGCATGGTCAAAGGATAAGAGGAGCAGTCGTGTGCCTGAAGACATTTGGCGGTCTTCACCCGCGCAGATCAAGGGACGCTTCCGTGCTCACATCAAGAAGCAGCAAGGGAGCCCTAAGAGAAACGGCGTACGTCGCTTGCGTCGCCGCAACCTGCTCACGATGAGGAAGCTAGAAGACTGCTTCGGCCCGCCAAGGCGCCACCGCGTCCGGCTGTAAGATAGCCGCCCGGCGACCCTAATAGATAGGCGTACACACCACGACCAGACATTTGATACGAGAGAACAGCAACTTAGACACACAGACCAAGCCCACGAACGACACCACGCTCAGGAAAAGAACCATCCATGAGACAATGGTGGCTCTAAACACAAAAAGAGTCCTGTCAGTGAGAACTGTCGCGACCAGGCCGTTTGCCGAAGGGTATTGGTCAATGCCCTTTCCCTCATCGTCATGCCCTAGACAAAAGAGTTTCTACTGCGGTCAAGGCGCCGCAGGAGCGGTTGAGCAACTCCACGCGAGGATGGCGTGCAGTACAAGAGCGCCGCACGCTATGAATAGTTGGGAATGGGAGTCTTTTGCTGTATCTTTGGGGTGGGAGGACACTTAGATGAGAAAAATTGCGATAAGCGCATTGCTCCTATCGTTCGGCTTTCACCCATCATATGCGCAGACAGTAGAGCAGATGCGGAGCGCACTGAATTCCAATCCCAAACAATGCCCCTCGAGTTTGGATCCCATAGAGGGGTTCACTTATCCTGATCGATGTGGGGCCAGAAAAACCAACAAGAATTGGGGGCGCTGCTCAAATCAGGTAGACAAAGATAATGAAATAGTTTTTAAGTATAATGAGATGCTCAGGAAGTGTGGGAAAAGCACTGCGGACAGTGCAAAATTAGATACGGCTAGGAAATTGGCAAGAAAGAAGGAGCAGGAGGCGGAGAAAAAAGGATATGATGTTAAGGTAGGGGGCGCTAAGTCCTCTTACACTTGGGGAACAGTTGAAGGATCATTCTGGCGAGAATGCTCGAAAGAATTTGAAGGCGATTATGCAAGGGCCAAAGGCGGCACGGTAATGGTAGCCGGCTATGAAAAACGTTCAAATAAAATATATTGTATTTGGGCCAACAATAGACATGTGCCTAAGTCAAAGTTTTCTCGATGGATGGTGACTGTACTTATCAGTCGGTGCGACAACCTAAAGATGAAGTGCGAGTTTTTCGCCCATGGCGGGAAATTCAGTAAGCATGCTCTCCGCTGGCGGGAGATGGATCGTAAGGACAGAGCCGAAGCAAACCGGAAAGACGCAGTTGCTGCTCGATCCAAAGCGAGACAGAAACAAGGTAGGAGCGATGCGGACGCCCAGGCTCTGGGCGACTTTTTCAACGGCCTTGCGATCGGCTTAGGTGCAGCAGCTCAGCAGGGAAACAGTTCTACAAGTTCTCCGACCACAACGAGGCGGCAGGTCGCTCCACAGGGCAGCAGCGATTGTCCGCCAGGTGCCGAGGTCTGTAGATAGCTGCGAGAACCGATCGGCTTTTTACCGGTAGAATCGCCCGTTCGCGGATGGAGAAGGCCGGTCTGGCCCTTGTCCCGTCCCAAGTCCCGATTCTTGCTTGAGGTGTCGGCGGCGGCGCGCCAAGCGCAATCCGCAACAAGTTCGAGGGTAAAGGGCAATGCCGAACATCGCACCCAAGGCCAACCGGCGCTGAAGAAATTGCTTCTCGCCGTTCCTTACCGCGACCGCAACGCCATCGAGCGTATGTTCGGACGCCTCAAGGATTTCCGCCGATATGATCGATCGGCGACGAACTTCCTTGCCGCCGTCTGCCTCGTGGCCATCGTCAGCTACTCGACCGGAGAATACTCCCCTCAAGCCTAGAAAAGCGGTAGGCGACGACCCTAATAGATAGGCATACCGACCAATCCCCCTTTTTAATATGAATTATCAAAACGATAGAACGACGTAGAATACCCAACGAACGATATGGAACGACGACGACCTGGAAAAGACGCCTCACCTGAGATTGACCGTTTGCCTGTTAGGCCGACGACCGGTTTTTCTGGGGATGTGGCGTATGGACTTTCCCTTTCAAAGGAAAAGAAACATCCACCGAAAAGTGAAGTTACCTTCATGGTGGAGAATGCCCGTTCTCACGCCACATGCCGAAGCCAGCATGGAGCAATGCTCTGTTCGTTGTGACTTCCGCGCGGCTTCAGAAGGACCGGTACTGCAATGGTGAGCTTGGCGCGCTGTTGCGCCGTCGTCGGCCGACAAATGCCCGGACAGTGCCGCTTTGCGCCTGACGGGTGCGCCTATACCGGCAACGCTAGCCAACTACGCGACAGCCTTGTGTCCATGTGCATCAGACTAACGGGCCAGGTGCGGTGGGTCGTGGGTAGCTGGGCGAGCACCTTCATGTGTACGGTCTGGACGCCTGCCGGCGCCGGCTCACACTGAGTCTAGACCGCATATCTCAGGAAGCTAGCAAGGCTAGGAATTAGGCGCACACTGACCGTTCGTTGATTTTCCTGAGCGAAACGCGTTGGGAGGGGCTGGTCCTAGTTTGTGGCATGGGAGGGGTACACATTCCCATCTACCTTGCTTCGAAATCGCGCCAGATTTTTTCTCACTTCCTGCGGATGAACCACAGACTTGACTGTACCAGCGGGTTAGATAATTTTTAGTGCGTGCTTTGAGAAGAAGCGGCGCCGGGCATTTTCTGAGCCGCGTGATAACCGACGACGGTTGGCCCTCACGTCGAAGATAAAAAGAAACAGCACCAGCTTAGGCTGGCCGCGCTGCCGACATAGCTTCCCGAACAAGAATCTGGCTGCCGCCTGCGATGGGTGTGCGGCCCTGAACGCTTACGGAGAGGAACATGCGGTTTGCATTGGTGAACAATATTCGGTGTGAGGCATCGCCTGGAATGATCGCTTTCTGCCCGGGCTGTTCGCAGCCAATGACTGCAAGGTGCGGAATGCAAAGGGTCTGGCATTGGGCGCATCGCGGCAACAGGAACTGCGATCCGTGGTGGGAGCCAGAAACCCCGTGGCATCGCGGCTGGAAGGACCAATTTCCAGAGGGATGGCAGGAGGTGATCCAGCGTGACGAGGCAGGTGAGAAACATATTGCAGATGTGAAAACCGAGTATGGCTTGGTCATCGAGTTCCAGCATTCGCACTTGCCGGCACAGGAGATGGCAGCACGCGAGGTGTTCCATCGAAATATGGTCTGGGTCGTGGATGGAACGAGGCTGAAGAGAGATAGGTCCCGTTTTCTTCAAGGTCGAAGGCTTTTCAGGCTGATACCCCGAACAAGCATTTTCATTACACCTAGCCCAGAAGCGTGCTTCCCTATCGCGTGGGCTAAATGCACTGCGCCTGTGTTCTTCGACTTTGAAGGTGTCGCGGCAACAAGTGAGCCGTCGGGACCAAATCCCAGCATGCTCTGGTGTTTGTTGCCGGAACGCGTCGAAGGGCATGCCATCGTTGCGGCGCTGCCGGCAAGTGCATTCATAAATGCGGCGCGGAAGCGTGCGGAGATCTTTCCAGGTCAAGCGATATTGGGAATGGTCGCCACCAGATTCAGGTATGAGCGGGCGCTTGAGGCCAGCCGTTGGGCTTATGCATCTCCTCCGCGCCGCCGGAGACCGTTCCGCCGAAGTAGCAGGATGAGGGACGCTTGAGGAGCTAGAGGGGCGCCATGACGATAGAAGCTGCCAAAGTCAGACCGGTATCTGCTAGCGCAGCATCGGCCGCCTGCCGAACTGCCCTTGCTAGCGCCCTCCTGCGTTATGCGCCCCATCTCCAGTTGAGCAAGAACGGCTACACCTTGGAAATGGAGGAGAACCTGATTTCCGGAGTGCGACCGGTAGATTTTGTCAGCGACCTAATGCAAGGGGACGGCAACGAACTTGGCGGGAAATTCCGCGCCGCACATTCATCCTCTGCTCTAGCTGTAAACACGTTCGCGCCGTTCAAGGCAGACCCCAGCGCCCTTCGGTTGCCAGGTGGCGATCGCTTCACACATCTAAGCTTTGAGCGGAAATGCCCACATGGCCTTCGCGGACGAAGATCGCCTAACCTAGACCTGGTCGCCGAACACCCAGGCGGCATCGTGGCCGTGGAATCAAAATTTCTGGAACCGTTGTCGCCGCACAAGCCAGGGTTCGCCCCGGCGTATTTCCGGGAGATTACAGATAGCAGGCGCGACACCGGCTGGTTCGCAGAAATGACGCGACTGACTCTGATCCCAAGCCCCTATAGGTGGCTGGATGCGGCGCAATTGATCAAACATGCGCTTGGTATTTCTTATACCTTCCCGGACCGCCCTACCACGCTGCTCTACCTCTTCTGGGAGCCGCTGAACCCCAACGCCCACCCAGTGTTTGAAGAACACCGACGGGAAATCAGGGAATTTGCACATGCGGTGAATGGGAATGGCGGTCCGGTATTTGCGGCCTTGTCCTATCCGGACTTGTGGGCTTCATGGGAGGACGCTGGGCTGGCCGGCGGGTTGCAGGGTCACCTAGCCCGATTGCGTTCGCGATACGCCGTGTCCATTCTGGGGTGACTAGCTTTGGATCGCGCAGGAGAGGAATATGGTTGACGACATACGCAAGAGTGAAAAAGGCGGAAATACTGCGTATCTCAGCGTAGGAGCATGGTACAACGCAGAAACAGGACATATCCATTTGACGCTACCGCACTCAGGCTGGTTTCACACTACCGTTAATGCTGATGAGGGAAGCAAACGGGGCCACCCCAATTTGTATAGAAAGCTTGCTCGAGCACTGAAAGAAGCTGGTGTTCCAGGGCCAGATGTTGCCGAAACCAATTGAACACATCCACAACAATGTGTGTTCACAGGTCGTCCTGGGGCGGATCGGCTATGACCTCACGGAGGTGACATATGAAGGGCTATACTGCTGCTGAATGGAAATTCTTACGCAAGCATATTCAAGAGCAGCTTCGAAGGCAAACACCGGGAGCTGGTGCATCGGATTTTCAAGTGCTTCTGTCGCTAAAGCGGACGAAGCGAGTGCTAGGGGTGAAGGTTTGGTCCCGACTGGAAATGTTGGCCATTGCGCGTCAGCTAGAGTTTGAAGTCGGTCCGGCCGAGGGCGCGAAGTATGGCCACATTTTCTGGCCGCAGGGTCGAGCGACGTCTGTCGAGGAATGAGAGTTGGTATAGAAATGATGGTATCGGCATTTCCCAGGGAGATGCATTGATGGCGTATTATCCCCTGGTTTTAGATTCGGCTCAAAGGACTTGATCAAAGAGGCTACCGGCTCACTTGGAGAGCGCCGCAGCACACTCCTGTGCCGTCCTGCTAATCAGCTCCATCATATCCGGGTAGTCCTGCACCCTCATGGGTTCTGCGTTGAACTTCGCGAAAGTTTCAATAGCCTTCCATTCACCTGCCGGTGCTAAATTCTTCGACATGCACGCGCAGTAGCCCTTGAGCTGGTCGTCGGAGAGGGAGCTGGCGGCTTGCTTGTTGCCAATGCATCCCTTGTAGATGCCCGCCTCCCCGTCCCTGATGCCGCTCTGAAACTGCTGATAGACCAGGATGGCCATAAATCCCACAAACAGCACGTAGCCCGGCAAGAGGCCTTTGAACGTGCTGGCCTTGCGGGTGGCAAAGTACCCGACAAGAGCCGGAATGCCCATGTAGCCGGCGCCATACCAAAAGTTGGTCGTGAGAAGTCCGATAATGACTACGCCGATCGCGTAGAGCAGCCAGAAGACTGGCCAGTGTTTGATCGTCGGCCGAACTCCCGCAGCATCGACATTGCTCATGTTGCCACCCCCTATAATGCAGTCAGCTTACGCAGCTTTTCGCTCCAACTCAAAGAGGCTAAATGGTCAGGCCGATCCCCTTCCACATATAGGGCTTTGCAGAGCATGGAAATCATTGACGCGCAAATCGACTAAAGGCAGGGTCGAGAAGTTCCCAGTGCGATAGATGCCTGGTGGAGGGCATTCATGGATGGACGGGGCTTCACTAATCTGTTGCTAGCGGTAATCGCCGGTGTTCTGTTGTTTGGTCGCGACGCAGTGCTAAGCGGCCTGAAGGGATTCGTCCTAGTCGCTGTTGCAATTGCCGTGATCTGGGGGGCTCTGTCGCTTGCGCTCTACCTGATCCGGGAGGCCCTCCGGGGTTTTCGCGAAGCCAAGAACTTGGGGGATGTCGGCAAAGTTCTTTTTCTAATCGCTCTTTGCTGCATAGGTCTTCCTATGCTGGCATACGCGGGCTGGCTATGGCTCGAGGGTGTTCCAAACCCGTTGAACGCGGCTGCTTCCTCCGGCATCGGCGCCGCCTGGATGGTGGTAGTGGCACTGTTCGCTGCGGGGTTCGTGGTTGCTTGTCTCCACGGCGGTTTCCGCTGGGTCACCCGCAATCGATCTGACCTCCCTGCGATAGCAGGCCATCGTCTGCGGTTGATCTTCTGGGGCTATCTGGAGTTCCTTGGCGGACCGGTAACTTTCCCAATCCGCGAGCGGCGCATCCACGGCCAGGGTGGCTCCGCCTCCCACCACTTCCGGATGGTCTTTGCCGCCTTCATCGGCCTAATCGTGGCCGCAATGACGGCACTCCTTACTCTGGGCGCCGTGGTCTGGGGGTTGTACGAGGTCGGCCTCATCGAGTAGGCGTGCTCCTTGGGTTTCTAGCGACCTGGGCATGGCTTTTTATCCCCTGCACCCAGCCGAAAAATGGAAGTCGACATGGCCTTTTTTGTAAAAGTCATACCCCCAAGCGGTCGCGCGCGCATCCATGCCGGTGATTGCAAGTTCTGTCGCGACGGTCAGGGGATGGAGAACCAAGACAAAGGAACTGGGCCGACATATTGGCATCCAACGTACCCATCGCCGGGATTCCAGACTTCCGCTGAGGCAAGAGCGTGGATGACAGTTCTTGGTGATCGCTACCAAGATGTCGGGCCTTGCTCATATTGCATGCCCAAAGAAAACTAACGTCCCCGACGCTTACCCTGGAAGCACCCAGTCGGCGTGATCTGGTAGCCCTTGCACAAATTAGTGGCAACGCGGTGGGGAGAAGTATGCAGCAGCCTGATTGGAAGTTCAGCAAGGCGGTAGGCGCTAAACTGCCCGGTTTCAAAGTCATAGCACGACTGCGTTGGGAGGGCGGGTGTCATATCGAACCGCCGCTGAAAGAGGTGCCAAGTGCGAGTGCAATCTACGTTCTCATCCAGAAGGAGCAGGTTTGCTATGTCGGTTCAGCCGACAACCTCAGGAGACGCCTTGGGTCTTACCTGAGGCGGCAAAACGCGGGCGCTCCCAGTCCGCGCCCCGTGCACAAACTGTTACACGAAGCACTTCGCAAAGCTGAGGTCTACGTTCTCTGTCTAACGTTTGAGAAGAGAGGGCGATGGGTCGAGAAACTTCCCGTGGATATGATCCTGGGGGCAGAGGCAGGCTTGATCGCGACCCTGATGCCGGATTGGAATCGGCGAAAGAGCGGCGGGTTCATCATAGAGTTTCCTGGTGCGGGTGACGCCGCCTCCATGAAGATTCAGTGAGCGTACACCTTATCGAGATGACTGCGCACCAAGGCAACGAATGGACGACCTTGACACCCGCCTACAAGCGCGACCTGCTTATGGCCGAGGAAGGCGGCGGCGGCAACAAGATGGTCAAGGACGGCATACGAGGGTTCACCCCCGTGGCTTGCTCACGATTGGTGGGATTAGAGAAGTCGATTAGCCAGAAACCAACCTATGCTCGAGCCGACTGGGTAAGTTTTGCTCAGCATATAGACACGCCGCTTTGAGAGCGTGACTTCTAACCCTATTTCATCATACCGAAGGGACTTTGACGCTCCCTCGATTTTTTGGGCATCAGGGCTGCCCAGTTTCGCTAAGACCTCGTCTTCGGAGCTGTTGCTGTCAATGCCAAAAAGCGCGGGGCAGAGTTGCTTTGTATTTCCGTTGACCGAGCTATTCGCATAGCAGCCGATCTCTGAAATTCGTTTGGTTTCAGGATCGAACGAAAGGTCTATGCGGTGGTCAGTTTCTTCGTACTGCCAACCCAAGAAATCCCCCACCTTTTTTCCATCAGGCATAGCGTTCTTCGGATCGTTGCCGTCCGTTTGGTAGATGGGCGAAAATTGAAAATCCGGCGCTGGCTTGTCGGGTGTTCCAGATTCTGGTGGCCCAACCACAAAAGGCGGATACCCCAGCGCATACTTTGTTTCATCCATTGAATCGCCCAGCTTGACGCCCTGATAGGTGTTTAAGTCGCGCATGAAGTCGCGATATGCGCTGACTTTGAAGCCGACCCATGTGAGCACGCTTAGAACTGCTGCAAGAGTGAGAAATTTCACTAGCGGCCGACTACCGAAACCGGGCTTTCTTGTTTTGTGCGCGCCAGTGATATTTTCCGCCATCCCTCCCTCCCATCCGAATCATCGGTGAAGTTACCATGGCGCATGCAGGCCGCACATGTCCCCACCCCCGTGCTTATCTCTCAAGCCCAGGAGGGGCTGGTCCGAATTTGCGGCACGGGAGGGGTACCCGTTCCCATCTACCTTGCTTCTAAATCTCACCAGATTTTTTCTGACTTCCTCATAGGGGACGGTTCGCGGGAGATTTGGCCGCTGAGTGGCATATGCGCTTTCCGGCACTTCCCGTGCAGTAATGGCTTGTCGGCCACTGTCGGGCTTTCCCGGCAACGACAGGGGCATTCTCTTGCCTAAAGTAGTGACCCACCCCGAAGCCTGGAGACGGCCCTGGTAACCCGAACAAGTCGTAATTCCCTACTTTTACTTGTAGGCGACTTGCGAATCAGCGCCAATTCTGGCTTAGAGGAAAAAGGCTTGCGGATAGATTTTGCTGTGATGATTCGTCACAGTTGAAACCATCGTGGAGGGTTTTGCTCTCCCGGTACCTGACGACTCCGAATGGGGCCTGCATGATCTGCGAATGCGCAAACGAGTATCCGCAAGCCGCCCTAAATGACAGTAAAGTCTTTAACACTTGAACGTCTTAAAAAGTCGACCGATCTTACTGAGGTCGCGATTCTTCTTGGGGTGAAGCCATCGGCTCTGTCTCATGCCCTCTACATCACCCCAACTGCGAAGAAATATCATACATTCTCCATCCCTAAGAAGCGGGGTGGCGAGCGGATCATTACGGCTCCGAATGAGCGACTGAAACTGATCCAGGCAAGATTGGCAGCCCTGCTCCTCCAGATAGAGCAAGACCTAGAGGCCACCCAGTCAAAATCTTGCATCCTGGCGCATGGGTTCAAAAACGAGCTGTCTATCATCACTAATGCAGCGAAGCACCGAAACAGGCGCTTCGTGTTCAACGTCGATCTGAAAGATTTCTTTCCATCGATTAATTTTGGAAGAGTGCGTGGCTTCTTCATGGCCAATCGCGACTTCCAACTAAGCGAAAAAGCAGCAACGATACTTGCTCAAATCGCCTGCCATCAGAACAAGCTGCCGCAAGGGAGCCCCTGCTCACCGCCAATCTCGAACTTAATCGGTCAGATATTGGATGTGCACCTGAACAAGCTAGCGAAGGAGTGCCGCTGCACCTATACTCGGTACGCGGACGACATCACGTTCTCAACCAACCAGAAGAAGTTCCCGGAAAAGATAGCAGTCCTACAGGCCGGTTCCGAACATACCTGGGTGCCGAGCGATGAACTAAGTTTTCGGATTATCCGCGCTGGTTTCGAGCTCAACAAGCAGAAAACCAATATGCAGTACCGCGATTCCCGGCAGACCACCACTGGGCTGATCGTAAACCAGAAGCTCAATGTGCCAGTTGAGTATTACAAGACAGTCAGGGCAACGTGCCACAAGCTCTTCACAACCGGAACGGCATTTAGAAAACTTGGCAGCAAGTTGATACCTACTACTCCGCCGAAAATTCGTGGACAGCTTAGCTTCTTATTCCACATCAAAGGACTAGAGACTGGCCATAGAAAGCTGCCCAAGCCCGAAATGCCTAATTTCTACAAGCTTTACGCGCAATTTCTCAATTTCATGTCATTCTGGGCAATTTCCCAGCCCACGCTTGTCTGTGAGGGTAAGACTGACAACATCTACATCCGCAGCGCCATACGGGCGCTATCCGCTAAATTCCCGGATCTAGTGGAGAAGAAGGACGGAAAAGAGCGTATAAAGCTGACGTTTTTCAAATATACTGGAATCGCTAAGACCATCCAAGATCTGTCAGGCGGAAACGGGCAGCTGAAGAATCTCGTTCGCGAGTACCCAGGGCGTACAGAGAAGTTTAAGGTGCAGCCTGCACACCCCGTCATAGTCGTGACTGATGTCGACAAAGGTGCCGTGGACCTCTTCAAGGCGGTGTCCGACGAAGTCGGCAAGACCATCTTAGGACATGAGCAGCCTTGGTATTTCCTGCGTGACAATCTTTATGTGGTGCCAGTCCCGAAGGGGGCTGGAGCTGAGACTGCGATTGAAGACCTATTTGACTCAGCCCTCCTCACAACCGAAATAGACGGAAAGAAGTTCGATCGCACGAACCACGAGAAGGACGGCGACAAGTTCTATTCCAAATTCACATTCGCAACCAAGGTTATCAGCGCTAGTAAGACGCCAATAGATTACGGCGGCTTCGAACCACTCTTGCAGGCGATCCTTGATGTGCAGGCTGACTATGCGGCCAGAATTGCGGCTCCGCCTGTGGGGACCGCTGCAGCCGCAGCTTCCTAACTGAAAGCAGTCTCTCAGAAGAATTGCTCGGCGTTAGATCAAAGCGCGATATGCTTAAGTCTTGCCAGCGGAGTTCGTCCGCAAAGCCACCCATGCCAACACAAGGCGGCTATGCCTTTCCAAACAGCGTCGGCACTCAGCCGACCGTAGTGGTGTGAGTTGGCTGTGATTTGTAAGGACCGTTCGAGGCGCTATCCACTCTTCGTGATGAACCGTGCGCGTTCAAGCAGTTCATCGAACGTGATGATGTCGATGCTGCGGTTCTCACGCCGGAACAGTTCAAAGGTGTCGCGCTTCACGTTCGCGGCTCTGTCGTTGTCGGCCTGTGAGAACTCGTCCCGCGAGCCAATGACAAGTATGCTTTTCGCGTTTCTTGTGCGGGCAGTCAGAAGGTCGCCTGCCTTGTTATGGTGCTCACCAGTCTGTGCGAAGGTAAGCCATTCTGCCTTCTGCTCAATGATCTGAGAAAAGGCGCCCAGGAATTCTGGACTGAATTCCCATGTCCCAGCACGTCCGCCACGGCTGGGTCGGAAAATCAGGGTGTCGGGCTTCTTGATTTCAACGAGCACCGTGTAATCTGTAAAGGTCCCAAGGAAGTCGACTACAGGCTTGTTTCGGTTGTCAGTGCCGCCAGCGCCAACCGTCATTTCTCGATCAAACTGGCGCATCACGCGGTAGTCGAGACCATAACCGAAAACCCACTGCTCGCGCTCAAAGAAGTCCTGCCAATGGGTCTCGCTCCAATCCTTGTGAAGCATGTGCTTTTCATATTCTTCCAGTCCCTGCCTGCGGCCAAGAAGGATGTTGATTTCTTCGCTGGTCAGTTGCCCTTGCAAGGCGTGCAGAAGGCCGGTCCTCTGTCCCTCTGACATATTCTTGATGCGGTCAAGGATCCCACGATCTGAGGCATCGATGATGGCCTTCGGCCCGGCCTTTGTGGATATGTCTTCGATATGGAAAGTGTCTTGGTTGGACAGGTCCACGAATTTGATTTGCGCCAGGAAGCTTTGAAGCCGGCTCCACTCGTCGGAGCGGAAACTGAATTCCTCCTTCTCCATCGCTTCAATCCAGCCGCCTGCCCGGGACTTGAAGGTTTCAAAGGTTAGCCGCTTCACCTGTTTGTCGTCTTGGGTGACAAGGGCAGTCACTTGTGTCTTGCGGATGTTGCCGGTCAGGCGAAGGCACATCGCGCCTTCGATCTCGCCAAGGTGAACTTCGTCGCTGCCTTCATTCACCATTCTGACATAGCGACGACGCTCCGTGTTCAACCCGTGGTGCATGAAGACCTTCGTTATGTAGGTCTTGGCGTGTTTGCGCAGCTTGAAGAATTCGTATCCGCTATCGTCGCTCATTCCTTGATACTATCGCAGACACGACGCAACCGGAACCGGACGGATTCTTTGAGGGTTATCGACTGACGCGGGGACGACATGAATGTGCTGTTTGGTTCCAATCCTCCAGTTTACGTCAAGACGGATCGAATAGGCATGCGGGCTGGCATCAATCACGAATGTCCTTCAGACCAACCTCGTCCCGATCCCGATTTTTTTTCGCGTTTTTACCGAAGGCGAATCTATCCAAGGTGATTGTGCTTGAGACCAAAGGCGACCAATTGGATAGCCCTTGCCGCCGCCTACAAGGTAAGCGGGAATGTCAAACTGACTGGTGCCAGCGTACAACAGGGCTGGACGCGACCCTCACAGGGCTGCCAACGAAGCATTCTAAGGTGGATACTCGGGTGGATTGGAAATCTGTTAAGTCTTATATCCTACTGGAAATAAAGCATTTTCAGTAGGGGAATGGTGCCGCTTAGGTGACTCGAACACCTGACCCCATCATTACGAATGATGTGCTCTACCAACTGAGCTAAAGCGGCCCGGGAAGCCAAGACCTCCAAGATGGGCTGCGTGATAGACTCAACCAGGTGGGATTTCAAGATGGACCGTCACGAATTCAAGATGGGCGGCCGCGAATTCAGGTCGGGACGCGGCAATTCGTGTTGGCGTTCTACGCAGAACCCGAACTCCCATCGTACGCATCCGCCACCTGCTCGGACGGCGGCGCGCGGGCAGGTTGCGCTCGAAGGCACCGGGTGATCAGGCGAAATCTGTTGATTCTCTTGCTGAAAACCGCCGAAATCGGCCCTGGATGCATGCCCGGGGCAGAATGCGGCCGCTCGCTTGTTGATTGATTGGTCGCCTGCGGCTAACGATCATGGCAATGTGAGCGAACGTGCAGAGGGAATTCGCTTGGACCCGATCGAAAAAGCGATCCGCAACGCCTTCGACAAGGGCAATGCCGAGGACCGTGCGTTTCGCGAGCGGGTCTACCGCTCGGCCTTTGCCGCGCTGGACCGCGTGCTCCAGGCCAATCCGAATGTGACCGTGGAAGTCGCCATCAAGCGCCGCAAGGAGGTGCAGGCCAAGATCACCGAGATCGAATCCGAATTCCTGCCGGCGGTTCCCGATATTGCCCTGCAGACGGAAACCGACGCGGCAGCGCCCGCCGTGGAGGCGCCGACGGTGGCTGCGGCTGACGCCGCGCCGTCACCCGCTGTCGTCATCGACGGGCCGGTCCAGCCGCCTGCATCCGACGCGCCAAGGTCGCGCGTCCTGCCTGTCGTTCCAGACATCATGCCGGATGCGGTTCTTCCCGGTGCGCCCGCGCTCGATTCTCCGGCCATCCTTTCGACAGAAAGCGGTGAGGCCGAGGTGGCGCCGGACCGCGATGAGCGGCGCATAAGAGGGCGGCGCCTGCCGCTGACCGCGATCTTCCTCGGCGTGACGCTGCTCGCCGCTGCCGGCATCGGCCTCTATTTCGCCAAGCAGACCGGCGTGTTCAAGACGCCGGCCCAACTCGACACGGCCCCGCCCGAAGCGCCGCCGACGGTCGAGGACGACGACTTCACGCCGCCTGCCGGCTCGCCGGAGAAGTCGGGCGAGGACGAACTGGCGCGTGACTGGATCAATGTGTTTTCGCCTGCCGACCCGACCCATGTCGCGACACCGTCCGATGCCAAGGCCGAGGTGATGGAGGACGACACCGGTTCATTCCTGCGCATCCGCTCCGGCACCTCCGGCTCGGCCATCGCCTTCGATGTCGGCCAAGGCGTACTGGAAAAGCTTGCAGGCAAGCACGCGGTGTTCGACATTGTCGCCCGTTCAGAAGAGGGCAAGGAGACGCAGATTTCGGTCGATTGCAATTTCGGCGAGCTCGGCGATTGCGGCCGCAAGCGCTATGCGGTCGGCAACGAGCGCAACGAGTATCTGTTCGACGTGCAATTCCCGGACAAGGCCCCCGGTGCCGCCGGCACGATCGCCATCAATTCCGACTTCGACAAGCAGGGCAAGTCGGTCGACATCTATGAGATTCGCGTCTCGATCGCGCAGTAAATCTCACGCATCGAGCAGCGCCTGCAGCGTCTCGATGCGGTCGGCCTCGGCCGCGGGCTTGTCCCAGCGCAGCCGCGAAATGCGCGGAAAGCGCATGGCGACGCCCGATTTGTGCCGGGTCGAGCGGTTGAGCCCTTCGAACGCCACCTCCAGTACCAGCCCGTTCGTGCGGTCGGCGCGCACCGAGCGCACCGGGCCAAAGCGCTCGACCGTGTTGTCGCGGACATATTTGTCGATCTGCTTCAGCTCCTCGTCGGTGAAGCCGAAATAGGCCTTGCCGACCGGCACAAGCTCTTCCGCGCCTTCCGGGCCCGACCAGACGCCGAACGTATAGTCCGAGTAGAAGCTGGATCGCTTGCCGTGGCCGCGCTGCGCATACATCAGCACCGCGTCGACCGTGTGCGGATCGCGCTTCCATTTGAACCATGGACCCTTCGGCCGGCCGGCGAGATAGGGCGAGTCCCAGCGCTTCAGCATCACACCTTCGATGATCGGATGCGGCGGCGCCTGGCGCAGCCGTTCCAGCGCCGGCCAGTCCTCGAATGCGACCAGCGGTGAAAGATCGAAACGGCTGGGGTCGAGCGTGCCGACAAACGCCTCGAGGCGGAGCCGGCGCTCGCGGAGGGGCAGCGTGCGAAGGTCCTCGCCGTCGATCTGCAGCACGTCGTAGCAGCGCATGAAGGCCGGATATTGCTGCTGCATTTTCGGGGTAACGGTCTTGCGGTTCAGCCGCTGCTGCAGGTCGGAGAACGTGCCTGTAGCAGAGGGCTCGCCGACCAGCAGCTCGCCATCGAGGGCGGCCGAAAAATGCATCGCGTCGGCAAGGTCGGGAAAGGCGCCGGAGACGTCGTCGCCGGTGCGCGAATAGAGCCGGCGCACGCCGTCTTCGCAGACCGCCTGGACGCGGATGCCGTCCCATTTCCACTCCGCGGCATAGTCGGCCGGGTCGAGCTTTTCGAGATCGCCGTCACCGATCGGGTTGGACAGCATTACCGGCCGGAACAGGGCCGACGCCGTCCTTTGCGGTTTTTCCGCCTTGCCCTCCAGCCAGGCGAACAGGCCGGCATAGGGCGGCGTCAACCCGTGCCACAATTCCTCGATCTCGGCGACGTCGACCTTGCCGAACTCGGCCAGCGCCTGCTTGGCCAGCCGCGCCGAGACGCCGATCCGCAGGCCGCCGGTGACCAGCTTGATGATGGCGAAGCGGGCCGAGATGCTGGCACTGTCGAGCAATCTCGCCAGCACCTTCGGCCCATCGGAACGGCTCGCCGCCTGCAGTTTCGCCACCACCTCGCCGAGCGTCGGCTCCCGGTTCGGGATATGGTCCGGCGATTGCGGCCAGACCAGGGACACGGTCTCGGCGAGGTCGCCGACATAGTCGTAGGAATAGCCGAACAGCACCGGGTCCATGCGCTCGACGACCAGCGCGCGCAGCATCGCCGGCTTTACCGCCGCGATCGACAGATCGCCGGTGATCGCCGCCAGCGCCAGGCCGCGATCCGGATCCTCGACGCTGCGGAAGTAGTCGATGAGCAACGTCAGCTTGCCGTTGCGCGACGGCGTCAGCACGAGGCGGTCGAGGAGTTCGGCGAAGCGGTTCATGCCATCAATCGCCCTCGTCCTCATAACCAACCAGATGCAGCGGCCGCGCCGCGATGCCTTCCAGCTCGCACCAGCGCACCAGCGCCTCCTCGCGGCCATGCGTCACCCAGATCTCCTCAGCTCCCGTCTCCTTGACTGTGGCAGTCAGTTCGTCCCAGTCGGCATGGTCGGAAATGATCAGCGGCAGCTCGACACCGCCTTGCTTGGCGCGTTGGCGGATGCGCATCCATCCGGACGCGAAGCACGAGATCGGATCGGGAAAGCGCCGCGCCCAGCGGTCGGCGAAGGCCGAGGGCGGTCCGACGACGATGGCCCCGGCGAAATCGTCCTTGCCGCCGCTGTCGACCGTTGCCGGATCGAGCTGCCCGAGGTCGATGCCCTGGCTCTGGTAGTATTCGCTGAGCCTGGTCAGCGCGCCGTGGATGTAGATCGGCCTGTCGTAGCCGGCGTCGCGCAGCAGCCGCATGACGCGCTGCGCCTTGCCGAGCGCATAGGCGCCGACCAGATGCGAGCGTTCGGGAAACTGTGCCGCCGATTTCAGCAACCGGGCGATCTCCTGCGTATCCGGCGGATGCCGAAACACCGGCAGGCCGAATGTCGCCTCGGTGATGAACACGTCGCAGCGGACCGGTTCGAACGGCTCGCAGGTGGCGTCCTTCTGGCGTTTGTAGTCGCCGGAGGCGACGATGCGCAGCCCCTGACGCTCAACCGCGATCTGCGCCGAACCGAGCACATGGCCAGCCGGGTGGAATGTGACCGAGACGCCGTTGAGCGCCATCGTTTTGCCAAGCGCAGCCGTCTGCACGGTCTCGGCAAAACCTTCGCCGTAGCGCAGCTCCATGATGTCGAGTGTCTGCTGTGTCGCCAGCACCGAGCGATGGCCGGAGCGGGCATGGTCGGAATGGCCATGCGTGATCAGCGCCCGGTTGACCGGCCGCACCGGGTCGATGAAGAAATCGCCGGGCGGGCAGTAGAGGCCTTCCGGCCGGGGATGGAGCAGGTCGCTGGCGCGCATCCCGCCAAGATAGTTGCTAATTCAGCCGCGGGAAGCCTGTTGCAAGAGACTGCTGACTCATCCTACAGCCAGCGGCCGATTACGTCCTGCCGGCAGGGATCCTTTCGCCATGAAACCGTTCCAGGCCACGTCCGGCGACTTGACCGCAGACCGTCGCGCCGACTTCGCCGAGATGCTTTACGCCTCCGGCGAGCCGGCAGCGGCGGCCGAACTGCTGCTTGGCGCGCTGGAACTGGCGCCGCAATGGGCGGCCGGCTGGTTCCGTCTCGGTGAGATGCACGAGGCGGCCGCACCCGACAAGGCCGCGCAAGCCTGGACCATGGCGCTGACGCTGGAGCCGACGGACCGGCTGGGTGCCGCGCTGAAGTTGCAGCTGATCGGCAAGGCGCCCGCCGCCACGGCACCGCCCAGCGCCTTCGTCGAAATGCTGTTCGACCACTATGCCGAAAGCTTCGAGGAGTCGCTGGTCGACAAGCTCGGCTACCGGCTGCCCGACTTTCTCGACCAGGCCGTCCGCAGAGCGAGGCCGGGACGTTTCCGGCTGGTGCTCGACCTCGGCTGCGGCACCGGCCTGATGGGGCAGAGGCTGCGGTCGGTGGCCGACCGGCTGGAGGGCTACGACATCTCCGCCGCCATGCTCAAGAAGGCACGCGCCAAGGGCGTTTACGATCTGCTCGCCAAGGCGGATTTGCAGGACTTTTCCTATGTCAGGCCGAAAGCCGACCTCGTGGTGGCGGCCGATGTGTTCATCTATGTCGGCGCGCTCGATCGCGTGATCAGCAGGATCGCCGGCCTGCTTGCCGGTGACGGCCTGTTTGCCTTCTCCGTCGAGACATTGGTGGGCGAAGGCGGGTTCGCGCTGCAGCCGTCACGCCGCTACGCGCATTCGCACGCCTATGTCGGGCAGGTTCTGGCAGCCAACGGCTTTTCGGTCCTGTCGATGGACCCTACCGTGATCCGGCTGGATCGCAGCCAGCCGGTCGAAGGGCTCGCCGTCGTGGCGGCGCTGCCGGCCAACACCTGACGTCTTTTCCTGTTTGAAAATGTGATTATGTTTTTTCGGTCCGCGCCTGCATCACTCGTGCCGGTTCGCGAAATGGCCTGATTTGTGGGCGAAGGCCATACTCGATACGGAGCAGATCCCATGCGCTGGATGGTGGTTTTGGCATCTTGCCTGGCAATGGCCGGTTGCGTTGGTGGCACTTCGATGGCGGAACGCCAGGACGAGAATGTCCAGTCCTCGCTGCAATATGACAACGTGCCTTGCGATCAGTTGCTGGCGCAGCGCAATGGGTTGGCGCAGCAATACAACCTTCCGACCACCGCGAAGCCGACCTTCTCCAATCCCGCGATGGGCTTCGGCCCGTTCACGCCCGACATGCGCTCCAAGGCCAAGCGCGATAGCGACAAGGCCAGCGGTGAGATCGACGCCATGAACCGGTCGATCGAGCGCCGCGACTGCGGCAAGCCGAAGAAGAAGGAAACCTTCGCCCTGCCGGGCGCTAAAACTGGTTGAAGGCGAAGCCTCAGTAACCCGCCTTGCGATCCACCAGATTCTCTAGCTTTTCGCCGCGCTCGTAAGCCGCCATCTGCCGCAGCATGATCGGCACCAGATGGACAGGGTCGGACGTCGCCGCCGCATGCGGCGTGACGAACACTTTTGGATGCGCCCATAGCGGGCTGGTCTTGGGCAGCGGCTCAACCTCGAACACGTCGAGGCTGGCTTCCTTCAGCGTGCCGTCCTCCAGCGCGCGCAAGATGTCTGCGTCCTTCTGCAGCCGTCCGCGCCCGGCATTGATCAGCACCGAGCCGCCGAGGCCGTTGCGCTTCCTGAGCTCCTTCAGGAGACCGTAGTTGACGATGCCCTGTGTCTGGGTGGTCAGCGGCAAGAGCACCACCAACATGTCCGTGGCGTTCAGGAACGGGATCAGTCCCGCATCGCCCGCATAGGTGGACACGCCCTTCATCGGGTGCTCGCTGCGCGACCAGCCATTGACGGCAAAGCCGAGCGACAACAGCACCGACGCCGCCGCGCGGCCGAGATTGCCGAGCCCCATGATGCCGACGGAGATGTCACCGGCCGGCCGCTGCGGCGGTTCGTGCCAGGTCTTCTTCTTCTGCTGCGCCTGATAGAGCATGCCCTGGCGATGGTGGTCGAGCACCCGCCAGACGACATACTCGGTCATGTACTGCGTCAGATTGTCGGCGACGACCTTGACGATCGGCACTTCCGGCAGGCCTGGGTCGGCGAAGATATGGTCGACGCCGGCGCCGATCGAGAAGATGGCGCGCAGATTGGGCAGTTTCGACAAGAGGTTCGGCTTCTGCTTCCACACCACCGCGTAGCTGATCGAGGGATCGCTGGCCCCGTCCGGCTCGAGCACGACCTCGCGCTCGGCCGACAGCAGCTCGCGCCAGCGCTGCGGATGAAAGCCGGTGACGGCAAGCAGGATACGGCCCTTTTCCATCTGCGGATGTTTTCCCTGTTGCTTCAGCCTACTCGCTGACGATGCCGGCCGGCGCGGTCTCTATTCTGAACGCGGCCGATATCAGTGCCCGAGTATAGTCGGTTTGCGGGTTTCCAAAAATCTGTTCGGAAGGCCCGGCTTCGACAATTTGGCCATTGCGCATGACGATGACGTCGTTGGCAAGCGCGCGGATGACTTTCAGATCGTGGCTGATGAACAGATAGGCCAGATCATGCTTGGCCTGCAGGCTGCGCAGCAGGTCGACGACCTGCGCCTGCACGCTCATGTCGAGCGCCGAGGTCGGCTCGTCCAGCATGACGAAGCGCGGGTTGAGCACCATGGCGCGCGCGATGGCGACGCGCTGACGCTGGCCGCCGGAGAATTCGTGCGGATAGCGGTTGCGGGTGGCCGGATCGAGCCCAACCTCCTTCAATACGTCGACGACGCGCTCGTCACGCTGGTCCGGCGACAGTTTCGGCTCGTGGATCTTCAGGCCCTCCTCGATGATCTCGGATACCGACATGCGCGGGCTGAGCGAGCCGAACGGATCCTGGAAGACGATCTGCAACTCGCGCCGGAGCGGCCGCATGGCGTTGAAGGACAGCTGGTTGATGTCGCGACCGTTGAACTGGATGGTTCCGGTCGACGAGATCATCCTGGCCAGCGCCAGGCCGAGTGTCGTCTTGCCCGAGCCGGATTCGCCGACAACGCCGAGCGTCTGGCCGGCGCGCACGGTGACGTCGATGCCGTCGACCGCCTTCACATTGTCGACGGTGCGGCGGAAGAAGCCCTTCTTGATTGGAAACCAGACCTTTATGTCGCTGCCCGTCATCACCGGCTTGGCGGTCGCGTTGGCGGCCGGCGGCTTGCCCTTCGGCTCGGCGGCCAGCAAATGCTTGGTATAGGGGTGCTGCGGGTTCGCGAAGATATCCTTGGTCGGTCCGGTCTCGACGATCTTGCCCTTGGTCATCACGCAGACCCGGTCGGCGATCTTCCTGACGATGCCGAGATCGTGAGTGATGAACAGCATCGACATGCCCTTGCGGCTCTTCAGCCCCGCCAGCAGTTCGAGGATCTGCGCCTGCACGGTGACGTCGAGCGCCGTCGTCGGCTCGTCGGCGATCAAAAGCTCCGGCTCGTTGGCCAAAGCCATGGCGATCATGACGCGCTGGCGCTGGCCGCCGGACAGCTGGTGCGGATAGGCGTCGAGCCGCTTCTGCGGCTCGCGGATGCCGACCTCGTTGAGCAGTTCCAGGGTGCGTGCCCTGGCCTGGCGGTCGCCCAGGCCCTGGTGCAGCTTGAGCACTTCGACGATCTGCTGCTCGATCGTGTGCAGCGGATTGAGCGAGGTCATCGGCTCCTGGAAGATCATGGTGATCTTGTTGCCGCGCACCTGGCGAAGCTGCTTCTCGTTCATGGCAAGCAGGTCGGCACCATGGAACAGGATCTTTCCCGACGGGTGGCTGGCGCTCGGATAGGGCAGCAGCTTCAGAACCGACAGCGCCGAGACCGACTTGCCGGACCCGGACTCGCCGACCAGCGCCACCGTCTCGCCCTTGGCGATGTCGAAGGAGATATGGTCGACGGCCATCGACTGGCTGCCACCTTGCGCGAAGGCGACGCTGAGGTCGCGGACGGAGAGCAGGGCGTCACTCATTTGAACGTCTTGCGCGGGTCGAAGGCGTCGCGCGTCGCCTCACCGACGAAGACCAGCAGCGACAGCATCAGCGAGATGACGACGAAGCCGGAAATGCCGAGCCATGGCGCGTTGAGGTTGCGCTGCGCCTGCTTCAGCAATTCGCCGAGCGAGGCGGAGCCGGGCGGCAGGCCGAAGCCGAGATAATCGAGCGAGGTCAGCGTCGAGATAGATCCGCTGAGCAGGAACGGCAGGAAGGTCAGCGTCGCCACCATGGCGTTGGGCAAAAGATGGCGGAACATGATGGTGAGGTTGCGCACGCCGAGCGCGCGCGCCGCGTTGACATATTCGAAGTTGCGAGCGCGCAGGAACTCCGCCCTGACTACGCCGACCAGCGCTACCCAGGAGAACAACAGCATCAGCCCAAGCAGGATGAAGAAGCCGGGCGGCAGGATGGCGGCGACGATGAGCAGCAGATAGAGCACCGGGATCGCCGACCAGATTTCGATGAAGCGCTGGAACAGAAGGTCGGTCCAGCCGCCGAAATAGCCTTGCACGGCGCCGGCCGCGACGCCGATCAGCGCCGAGCCGAAGGTCAGGATCAGGCCGAACAGCACCGAGATCCTGAACCCGTAGATCACGCGCGCCAGCACGTCGCGCGCCTGGTCGTCAGTGCCCAGCCAGTTCCAGTTGCCGACGATGCAATTGGGGTCGGCAGCACCTTGCGGATACTGGCTGCAGCGCTTCGTGGCGTCATATTGCCAGGAAGGCTTGGCGGGCGCGGCCTCCGGGATGGCATTGTTGACGGTCTGGTAGGAGTAGCGCACCGGCGGCCAGATCATCCAGCCATTGGCGTTGATCTCGTCCTGTATGACCGGATCGCGATAATCGGTGACCGCGTAGAAGCCGCCGAACTTCTCTTCCGGATAGGCGACCAGAACCGGAAACAGGATCTCGCCCTTGTAGGAAGCGATGATCGGCTTGTCGTTGGCGATCAATTCGGAAAACAGCGACAGCACGAACAGGATCAGGAAGATCCACAGCGACCAGTAGCCGCGCCGGTTGGCCCTGAAGCTCTGCAGGCGCCGCTTGTTGAGCGGCGACAGCCAGGGCCGGGCGATCCGTTCCGGCGCCGTGCCGGCAGCGGCCTCTGCCATCAGACGTCTCTCCGCTCGAAATCGATGCGCGGATCGACCCAGGTGTAGATCAGGTCCGACAACAGGCCGACGAACAGGCCAAGCAGCGAGAAGATATAGAGATTGGCGAACACCACCGGATAGTCGCGCTCGACCACCGACCTGAAGCCGAGCAGTCCGAGGCCGTCGAGCGAGAAGATGTTCTCGATCAGCAGAGAGCCGGTGAAAAAGGCCGAGATAAAGGCGCCCGGAAAGCCGGCGATGACGATCAGCATGGCGTTGCGGAAGACATGGCCGTAGAGCACCTTCCGCTCCGACAGGCCCTTGGCGCGCGCGGTCACCACATATTGCTTGCGGATCTCCTCGAGGAAGGAGTTTTTGGTCAAAAGCGTCGTCGTCGCGAAGGCCGACAGCACCAGCGCCGTCAGCGGCAAGGTCATGTGCCAGAAATAGTCGACGATCTTGCCTGACCAGGACAGCTGATCCCAATTGTCGGAGGTGAGGCCGCGCAACGGAAACCAGTCCCAGAAGGATCCGCCGGCAAACAGCACCATCAGCATGATGCCGAACAGGAAGCCGGGAATGGCATAGCCGACGATCACCACCCCGCTGGTCCAGACGTCGAAGGTCGAGCCGTCCTTGACCGCCTTGCGGATGCCGAGCGGGATCGAGATCAGGTAGGACAGAAGCGTGATCCACAATCCGATCGAAATCGACACCGGCATCTTTTCCAGGATCAGGTCGAGCACCGAGATGTCTCGGAAATAGCTGTCGCCGAAATCGAAGCGGGCATAGTTCCACAGCATCATGCCGAAGCGCTCGAGCGGCGGCTTGTCGAAGCCGAACTGCTTTTCCAGCTTCTTGATGAATTCGGGGTCGAGCCCCTGCGCGCCGCGATATTTCGAGCTGACGTCTCCGGCCACATCGACATTGCTGCCGCCGGCATCGCCACCGCCACCACCGAGCCGGTCGCTGCCACCCTGGTTGGTCAGCCTGGCGATGACCTGTTCGACCGGCCCGCCGGGCGCGAACTGGATGACCGCGAACGATATCGCCATGATGCCGAACAGCGTCGGGATCATCAGAAGGATGCGGCGCAGTATATAGGCGCCCATCAGGCTGCCGGCCCTGCGTGAACTGGAATGTCAGGCTTTGCCAATTTTTGCCGCCTTGCCCTTGTCGAACCACCACAGCGCTTCGACCGGAAAGCCGAAATCGGGTTTTTGCTCGGGAAAGCCGAACATGTCCCAATAGGCGCTTCGGTGATTCGCCAGGAACCAACTAGGAATCCAATCGCGCCGCGCACGCAAGGCCCGATCGAGCGCCCGCATCGCGACGGTCAGGCTTTCGCGGTCCTTGGCGGCGCCAACCGCGTCGATCAGTACGTCGATGGCGGGGCTCGATATGCCGGGAAGATTGCGCGACCCGGACACTGTCGCCGTGCTCGAATGGAAGAAGATTTCGAGATCATCTCGAGTCGGTGTCGCCGAAAACGAGAAGGCGACCGAGATCAGGTCGAAATCGAAGCTCGACTGCCTGAGCTGATATTGCGCTGGATCGACCAGTCTTATCGTGGCGTCGATGCCGACCGCCCTCATATTGGCGATCCAGGGCGAATAGACCTTCACGAAGGTGTCGTCGTCGACGAGGAATTCGGCTGACAGCCGCCCGCCCTTTTCGTTGACAGCGAAATCGCCGGAACGTTTCCAGCCTGCCTCGGCGAGAAGTTTCGCAGCCTTCCCCAGCATCTTGCGATCCCGCCCTGAGCCGTCCGAGGCAGGCTGCGTCACCGCCTCGCCGAAGGTCTCCGGCGGCAGCTTGTCACGCAGCGGCTCCAGCAGCGCGAGTTCTTCAGGCGAAGGCATGCCTTCGGCGCGATAGTCCGACTTCTCGAAGCAGGATTGCGAGCGCTCGTAGGAACCGTAGAAGAAGTTGCGCCGTGTCCATTCGAAGTCGAAGCAGAGCGCGATCGCCTGCCTCACACGCGCGTCGCGAAACTGCTCGCGCCGCTGGTTGACGGCGGTGGCCTGCATGGAAGGGACTGTTTCAGTCGGAAATTCGTGCTTGACCACCTTGCCGGCAGTGAAGGCCGGAAAGTCATAGGCCGTCGCCCAGACCCGCGAGGTGAACTCCTCCCGGTAGAGGATCTCGCCCTTCTTGAAAGCCTCGAAACCGGCGGTGCGGTCCTGGTAGAACTCGATGCGGATGCGCTCGAAATTGTTCTGGCCGCGATTGACCGGGAGATCCTTGCCCCAATAGTCGGCGACACGTTCATATTCGATCCACGACCCCGCCGACCACCGCCCGACCTTGTAGGCGCCGCAGCCGAGCGGCGGGTTCAGTTGCGAGGAATCGAAGGGATTAGCGCTGTAGAAGGCCTTCGACAGGATCGGGAATTCGGCGACGTTGAGGATGGTGCGAACGGAGTGCTTGCCGGAAAAGCTCAGCCTGAGCGTGCGCGGATCGACAGCGACCGCGTCCTCCAGATGCGTCAACGACAGCGACAGGTCGGGATGGCCTTTTTCCTTGAACAGCTTGAAGGTAAAGGCCGCGTCCTCGGCGGTCAGCGGCGTGCCGTCGTGGAAGCGCGCTTCGGGCCGAAGCGAGAATTCGAAGCTCTTGCGGTCGTCCGAGATGGTCACACCGTCGGCAATCAGGCCGTAGACGGCATCCGGTTCGTCCAGCGCCCTGGCCATCAGCGAATCGAAGCACATTGCCATGCGCGGTGGCGCGTCACCCTTCGGCGTGAAGGAATTCAGCGTGTTGAAGGTCTCTGTGTTCTGATTATAGCCCCAGTTGGGCGGCGAGAAGTTGAAAGTGCCGCCCTGCGGCGCATCGACATTGACATAGTCGAAATGGGCGAAATCCGGCTTGTACTTGAGATCGCCGAAGGCCGACAGGCCGTGCATCTTGACGCCGGTCGGAATGGCGGCGAAGGCGCGGACGGGCAGCAGCGCGGCTGCGGTAGCCGCAGCGCCCAGCGCCAGGAAATCACGGCGAGGCAGCGTCGGCATCAATTGCTGCCCTTGTATTTCGCGGCCAGCGCCTTTTCCTTCTCGGGATCGATCCACCACGAGTCGGTGTCGGCGCCCCTGTAACTAGGCTGCTTTTCCGGAATGCCGAACTTGTTCCAATAGGCGATCCACGCCACGGCCCGATAGTATTGCGGCACGACATAGTAGTTCCACAACAGCACCCGATCGAGCGCGTGGGTGGCGGCGACGAGATCGTCCCGGTCGGTGGCAAAGATGATGCGGTCGACGAGGGCGTCGACGACCGGGTTCTTGATACCGGAATAATTGCGCGATCCCGGTATATCGGCGGCCTTCGAGCTCCAGAAGTCGCGCTGCTCATTCCCGGGCGATTCCGACTGCCCAAGCTGCCCGATGATGACGTCGTAGTCGAAATTGTTGACGCGGTTGACATACTGGGTCTGGTCGATCAGACGAAGCGTGGCGTCGACGCCGATCTTGCGCAGATTGGCGATGTAAGGACTGGAGATGACCTGGTCGGTATCGTTCCAGCCAAGGATCTCGAATTTGAACGGCTCGCCGGTCTTGGCATTGATCATCTTGCCACCCTTGATCACCCAGCCGGCCTGGGCGAACAGGTCGACAGCTTGCTTGAGATACTTCCGTTCCGCCTGCGGCGTGTCGTAGACCGGCAGCTTGAATTCCTGCGTGAACAGCTCGGGCGGCAGCTTGTCGCGATACTTTTCCAGGATTTCCAGTTCCTTGCCTTGCGGCAGGCCGCTTGAAGCCAGTTCCGTGCCCTGGAAATAGCTTTGGGTGCGGGTGTTGAAACCGTAGAACAGCGTGCGGTTCATCGTTTCGAAATCGAAGGGATAGGTCAGTGCGGCACGCACCAGCCGATCTCCGAACAGCGGGCGCCTCTGGTTGAGCATGAAGGCCTGCATCGGTTCGGGCGATGTGGTTTTGAACTCCTGCTTGATGACGTCGCCGGCCTTGGCTGCCGGGAAATCATAGAATGTCTTCCAGCGCTTCGAGCTGTTTTCCGGCTTGATGTCGTCAAGTCCGCCCTTGGTGAAGGCCTGCCAGGCGGCGTTGTCGTCGAGGATATAGGTGAAGCGCTGGGTGTCGAAATTCTCGCGGCCGATCTTCACCGGCAATTTGGCGGCCCAGTAGTCAGGCACGCGCTGCCAGACGATTTCCGAGCCCGGCTTGAAGCTGGCGATCTTGTAGGCGGCGGAGCCCAGCGGCACTTCCAGCGTAGGTTTGGTGACGTCGCGCTTCTTGCCGTTGGCGTCGGTGCCTTCCCACCAGTGCTTCGGCAGCACGGCAAGGTCGCCGAGAATCTTCGGCAGTTCGCGGTTGCCCTTCTGGTTGAAATGGAATTCGACCTCGCGGTCCGAGACTGCGACCGCATCGGTGACGTTCTCGAAATAGCGGCTGTATTGCGGGCTGTTGGCCTTCAGCACCTGGAACGACCAGATCACGTCGTCGACGGTTATCGGCTGGCCGTCATGCCATTTTGCCCGCGGATCCAGCCGATAGGTCGCCGAAGAATAATCGGCCGGGTATTTGTAGGCGTCGGCAATCAGCGGGTGGCTGACGCTGCCTTCGTCGGTCGCCTGATCCATCAGCGTGTCGTAGAGCAGGCCGCCACCGAACCCGATAAGGCCGGCCGCCGGCGACCCCTGCACGATGTAGGGGTTGAAGCTGTCGAACGTGCCAAGCTGCACCGAATTGTAGGTGCCGCCCTTGGGCGCGTCGGGGTTGACGTAGTCGTAGCGCTGGAAATTGTCGCCGTATTTGGAGGGGCCGATCAGTGAGGACGTGGTGCGCCATTCATCCGCATGCGCCGCCTGCAACCCGGCGGTCAGAAGCACCGCCGCCAGCAACGACCTCAGAAGCGTTCGGCCAACCGTCATGCGTTCTCCTCTTCGCGATGCACGTCCACAGGCAATCTAGATCATTTGACGCCCGTGAAAACCGCAATGGCCGGGCTTTGTCGCCGCATATGCGGTTTTCCTAAACAAAAAAGCCGGGCTGAACCCGGCTTTTCTGTGAATGTCCGCATGACAAATTCGTTATTTGGCGGGCGCCGCACCTTCGGCGGGTTTCGCCGGAGCCGCTGGTGCCGCACCTTCGGCCGGCTTGGCCGGCGCGCTCGCATCGGCAGCGGCCCCTGGTGCCGGCAGCGGTTTCGGATTGTCGGACAGCGTGCGCAGATAGGCGATGACGTTGGCGCGGTCTTCATCCTTCGCCAGGCCGGCAAAGCCCATTGCCGTGCCCTTCACGAATTTCTTCGGCGAAAGGAGGAAGTGGTTTAGGTTGTCGTAGGTCCACTTCTCGGCGCCGCCCTTGGAGAAATCCTTCATGCCGGCCGAATAGGCAAAGCCCTCATGCTCGGCCACCGGGCGGTCGACAAGATCCCAAAGGTCGGGGCCGACCTTGTTCGGACCGCCCTTTTCGCCGGTATGGCAAGCCTGGCATTTCTTGAACACGGCAGCGCCCGCCTCGGCATTGGCGGTGGCCAAAAGATCGGCGATCGGCTTGGCTTCGGCCGCCGGACCAGCCGCGCCGCCTTCGGCGGGCTCGGTCGCCTCGATGGCGAAGCCGGGCTTTTCGGGCGCGGGCGAAGCAAACAGCGCGTCGGAGACGATGCCGACGGAAAAGACGATGAAACAGGTGCCAAGGAATCCGGCGAGCAGCTTGTTGACTTCGTTGGAATCCATACGCCCCTTGCTCCCTTTTCCGGCGGACCGACCGTCCACTCCGTCCGTCGGTATCGTGGCCCGCCCCGCTGGGGCGGTCAAATCGGGCGGAAACTAGGTCTTTTGCTCTGGCGTTGCAACACATATAAGGGCGCTTCCAGTGAGACCTTTTGCCACTTTCCCATCCGCTTTTCCAACGCCCCACAACCCGATGTCCACGCTCATTCTCATCCCGGCCCGCATGGCCTCGACCCGCCTGCCGGGCAAGCCGCTGGCCGACATTGCCGGCGCGCCGATGATCGTGCAGGTCGCCCGCCGCGGCGCCGAGGCCGGTCTTGGGCGAGTTGTGGTGGCGACAGATAGCGAAGCCGTGGCGGAAGCGGTGCGTTCGCACGGTTTCGAGGCGGTGATGACCCGAGACGATCACCAATCCGGCTCCGACCGCATCTTCGAGGCGCTGACCGTCATCGACCCCGACCGCAAGGTCGAAACCATCGTCAATGTCCAGGGCGATCTGCCGACGATCGAGCCTGAGATCATCGGCGCGGCGCTAAGGCCATTCGAGGACGCAACGGTCGACATCGCCACGCTCGGCGTCGAAATCGTCCGCGACGAAGAAAAGACCAATCCGAACGTCGTCAAGATCGTCGGGTCGCCGCTGTCGGCGACGCGGCTCAGGGCGCTCTATTTCACCCGCGCCACAGCGCCCTGGGGTGAGGGGCCGCTGTATCATCACATCGGCCTTTACGCCTATCGGCGCGCGGCGCTCGAGCGCTTCGTCGCCCTGAAGCCGTCGCCGCTGGAGCGGCGCGAGCGGCTGGAGCAGTTGCGGGCGCTGGAGGCCGGCATGCGCATCGACGCCGAGATCGTCCAGTCGCTGCCGCTCGGCGTCGACACGCCGGAAGATCTCGAACGCGCCAGAGATATCCTTTCAAACTGAGATTTGGGCATGCCTGAAAAGACCAACAGAATATCCTTCCAGGGCGAGCCGGGCGCCAATTCCGACACCGCCTCCCGCAACATGTTCCCGGCGATGGAGCCGTTGCCGTGCCCGACCTTCGAGGATGCCTTCAACGCGGTCGAGACCGGCAAGGCCGAGCTTGCCATGATTCCGATCGAGAACACCATCGCCGGACGCGTCGCCGACATCCATCATCTGCTGCCGGAATCGAAGCTGCACATCGTCGGCGAATATTTCCTGCCGATCCACTTCCAGCTGATGGTGCTGCCGGGTGTGAAGCGCGAAGAGATCAAGACCGTGCACAGCCACATCCATGCGCTCGGCCAGTGCCGCAAATACATCCGCAAGAATGGCTGGAAGCCGGTGGTCGCCGGCGACACGGCGGGTTCGGCGAAGCTGATTTCCGAGGTCAAGGACCGCACCATGGCCTCGCTCGCCCCGGCGCTGGCAGCAGAGCTTTACGGGCTCGACATCATCGAGAAAAATGTCGAGGACACCGACTCGAACGTCACCCGCTTCGTCGTGCTGACCAAGAACAAGCACTGGGCAGAGCGCCCGGCACCGGACGTCAAGATGATGACGACCTTCATCTTCCGCGTCCGCAACGTGCCGGCCGCGCTCTACAAGGCCATGGGCGGTTTCGCGACCAACGGCATCAACATGACCAAGCTCGAGAGCTATCAGCTCGGCGCCTTCACCGCGACGCTGTTCTACGCCGATATCGAGGGCCATCCCGACGATCCGCTGGTCAAGCTGGCGCTCGACGAGCTGCGCTTCTTCTCGCGCGAAATGCGCATCCTCGGCGTCTATCCTGCCAGCCAGTCACGCGAGCAGTGGAAGGTGGCCGACTAGCTCCCTCGTTTTGAACGGGATCGTCCGCGGTCGGTGGACTGCGCACGCTCAGCTCTTGCCATCGAAGGATCGATCCGAACCAATGAGCCGTGCGATCTTGTCGATCGTCGCGCGCACCTCCGGCAATTTGCGATCATCGCCATGCACCACCAGCCACTGTTCATGTGACAGTTCCTCGATCACATCATCGGTGCGGACCAGATCGTTGTGGGCGTCGCCGACAAAGCAGGGCAACACCACATGGCCCGCGCCGGCAAGCGCGAGGTCGAGGAGCGAGCGCGGCTGAGTGACTTCGAAGCGTATTTGATCGCGTCTGTTGGCGCGCACCCAGATTGCCGATGGCGTGTTCACCGTAGCCGCGATCCAATCAGTCTTTCGAACCGCATTCGGATGCGCGTAGGGAGCAAATGCGACGGTTTTTGTCCTCCGAGCCGCAACTCCCGGCTCGGACGGCCTTCGGTTCCGAATCCCGATCAATGCCTCGCGCCTGCCTATGTTCTGCACCTCTTCAATGGCGCTGAAGACGATATTCCGGTCGCTCAGCCCCAGTTTTTCGATGTTGCGTGCCAGGTACCAGGTCATCCAGGTGCCGGCGGACACACGGATGGGCGCCGATACGTTTCGTCGCGAGAACTCCCTGGCGATATCCAGGAACCGTTGCTCGATGGTCTCTGCCTGCGATGTCAGCGCTCGACCTGCCGCCGTCAACTCATAGCCGGATGGCAGCCGGGAGAACAATTCGGCGCCCAATGCCCGCTCAAGATCGACGATATGCCGGCTCAGGGTCGCCGCACTCTGGCCAACGGCCTTGGCCGCGGACGAAAGGCTCCCATCGCGCGCGACCGCCAGAAAGATCCTCAGATCCGACCAGTCGATATCCGTTTCATTCATGCATTGCCCTCTCCATTTTTGCCGACTCCCATCTGAGGTCTATCTGGCGCCATATCAAGACCGGGTGGCCTGCGGAGAACATGATATGGCAATGACAATTCACTTGGGATCGCGGATCGGCATGGGCTGCTGGGCAATCGGCGGTCACTTCTGGTCAGGAGAGACACCGGTCGGATATTCCGGCGCCGACGACAGCCAATCCGTGGAAACCATTCATGCGGCATGGGATGGTGGAATTCGGCTCTTCGATACGTCGGCGGTGTATGGAGCCGGCCACTCGGAGGCGCTTTTGGGCGAGGCGCTCTCGGGCCGTTCGGAAGCAATCATCGTGTCGAAATTCGGCCATTCCTTCGATCCGGTTTCCCGCCAGATGACCGGCCCGAAGTTCGACCCCGACTATGTGCGCTGGTCGGTTGCTGAGAGCCTCCGTCGACTGGGCCGCGATTGCATCGACGTGATGTTGCTTCACCTCAATGATCTCACCATCGAAGATGCGGCACCCGCGTTCGAGGTCCTGGAGCAACTTGTCCAGGCCGGAGATATTCGAAGCTATGGCTGGAGCTCTGACTTTCCACCAAGCGTTGAAGCCTTCGCTGACCGGAGCGGCTTTTCAACGGTCCAGCATGCGATGAATGTCTTCTTCGATGCACCCTCCATGTGCAAAACCGCGCATGACAACGGCTTGGCGCAGCTGATCCGGTCGCCGCTTGCCATGGGCGTGTTGACGGGGAAATTCTCGGATGGACGGGCGGTCCCATCCGACGATGTCAGGTCGGTTCCAGCGGATTGGCAGCTATATTTTGAAGCATCGCGCGCCCGTCCCGACCTGAGCAGGCAGATCGATGCAATCCGCGATCTGCTCACCGTCGGTGGGCGGACTCTCGGTCAGGGTGCGTTGTGCTGGCTGCTGTCGAAAGGCGACAACATTCACCCCATCCCCGGCGCAAAAACGCCCAGGCAGGCTGTCGAGAACGCCGCGGCCACGGAATTTGGGCCCTTGCCGGAGAGCGTGATGGTTGAGATCGAAACCATTCTCCAAAGACCGCCGGAAGGTGAGTTTCGCGCTCGGTAGCTGCGCTTTGGATCGAAAGCGGCCGTTCTAACTCCAGCCGAGCGGCACGTAGTCGATCTCCATGAACGCCTCAACTTCCGGCAGCCAACAGTCGCGGACGAAGGCGACATGATCAGGGTGGTCGTTGTAGCGCGTGTAGGCGGCCTGGTCGGCGAACTCCATCGAGAAGCCGAAGCGGTAGTTGTTCTTGGGACTGACCTGCCGCAACTGCTCGAAATGGGTGACGCCCTTGATCGCGGTGAGAATCCTCTTGGCGTCGGCGAGAAACCTCTTTTCCTCCAGCGAATGCGGCGCATGCTTCAGCGTGAACACCACGGTATGACGGATCATTTTTCTGCTCCTACTCGCTATCTACCCAGGCGCGGATAAGGTGGTGGGCGATCGCCCCTTTCGGCGGTGTGACCAGGCCGCCCGCATGCTCGCGGGTCAGCATGAGCCGCACCTCGTCGCGATAGAACCAGCGGCAGTCTTCGAGCTCGTTCAGGTCGGCCTGGATGTCGTCGTTGAGCGGTTCGCCGAAGCAACCGATCATCAGCGAATAAGGGAACGGCCAGGGCTGGCTGGCATGATAGACGACACGGCCCAGCCGGATACCGGCCTCCTCCAGCGTTTCGCGGCGTACCGCCGCCTCGATCGTTTCGCCCGGCTCGATAAAGCCGGCGAGCGCAGAATACATGCCCGGCCCAAAATGCCGGCCGCGACCGAGCAGGCATTTTTTCCGGCGTCACCGTCAGCATGATCGCCACCGGGTCGGTGCGCGGGAAATGCTCGGTGCCGCAGGCCGGGCAGTGCCGCTTGTAGCCGCCCGCTCGCATTTCGGATTCATTGCCGCATTTGCTGCAGAAGCGATGGCTGGCATGCCAGGCCAGCAAGGCCGCGCCTTGCGCCAGCGCGCCGGCCGCCCCCTCGTCGATCAGCCCTTGCATATAGACCGAGCGGTAGTCGATGGCCTTGATCGTTTCGGGAAGCTGCTCAGGTTCGATCCCGACCGGCACGGCAAGCACCGGGCCGCTCTCGGAAAAGCCGAGCAGGACACCTTGTGCAAAGGAAGGCTGCAGCAGCCCGCTTTCGGCTACATGGAACCATGGGTCGAAAGTGCCGTCGTTCAGTTTCAGATGGAGCCGGCCGCCATGCATCAGCAAAAGCCTTGCCGAAGGGTCGGTCAGCGCCTTTTCAACGGAATCGTCGGCGCGGTTCTCGGACTGCCGGTCGATCGTGTTGCCGGCAAAGCCGACGAACTGGCTCGGCTCGCGCAAGGGCGCGTCAAACAGGCGGAAGCTCATGGGGACTCAGAATTGCTCAGGATGGACTCAGGGGTCAGCTTATAACGCCGCCTTGATCGTTTGGGCAAACCGGCGCATGTCGGACTTTTGATAGGGCTCGCGCATGCCGTGTCCCCAGACCGGCCCCGGCCAGCCCGAATCGCCCTCCGAGCGCGCGATGACATGGACGTGCAGCTGGCGCACGATATTGCCGAGCGCGCCGGTGTTGATCTTGGTGCAGCCGGTGGTCCTTTTCAGAGCCTGCGCCACCATGTTGGTCTCGAAGGTCAGCATCGCCTGGTCGAGCGGCGTCATGTCGTGGATTTCCTCCACGCCCGGCCGCTGCGGCACCAGGATCAGCCATGGCCAGCGACGGTCGTTCATGACCCTGAGTTCGCACAGGCCAAGCCACATCAGCTGCTCGCTGTCCGCCTCCAGCCTGGCGTCGAGCGTGAATCCGGCCTTGAGGCCCGGCAGCATCGGCGTTTTCCTCACTTTTATGGGCTTTGCAGCGCTTTTTTGACTCATGGACGCTAGAGCGGCTGCAAGGGGGCTGCAAGCGATTCATTGGCCGGTATTGCGGATTTGAAGGCCCGCAGGGCGAAGAACCTTCCGGGCTTCGTGGCGCCGATTCTCGTGCGCCCTTGCATTTCATCGCCGAATTGCCGATATGGAGCCTGGGAGGTTGGTGGTGGACGATCCACTCGCCAACCGGGTCAGGTCCGGAAGGAAGCAGCCCTAACGAGCCCGGAACGGGTCATTGTTCCAGCCTCCCGCCTCTTCGCCTTTCTGTCGCGACATTGACGGCGCCAAGCCGTGCGGGCGAAACTACGCGCAGGAATCGGCCGCCTTCCGTCGCGGTCCTGGGAGCTTTGACGGCGAATGAGCGAAGCCGGAAATTTGGGGCCTGAAAGTCCGCAGACAGGCAAGGCCGGCGCCTATCGCGTCCTGGCGCGCAAATACCGGCCTTCGAATTTCTCCGAGCTGATCGGCCAGGAGCCGATGGTCCGCACGCTGACCAACGCCTTTGCTTCCGGCCGCATCGCCCAGGCCTGGATGCTGACCGGCGTGCGTGGTGTCGGCAAGACGACGACGGCGCGCATCCTGGCGCGGGCACTCAACTACAAGACCGCCACCGTCGACCAGCCGTCGGTCGACCTTGCCGTCTTGGGGGAGCATTGCCAGGCGATCATGGAAGGCCGCCATGTCGACGTCATCGAGATGGACGCCGCCTCGCACACCGGCATCGACGACATCAGGGACATCATCGAGCGCGTCCGCTATGCGCCGGTCTCGGCTCGCTACAAGGTCTACATCATCGACGAAGTGCACATGCTCTCCACCCAGGCCTTCAACGGCCTGTTGAAGACGCTGGAAGAGCCGCCGCCGCATGTCAAATTCATCTTCGCCACCACCGAAATCCGCAAGGTGCCGATCACCGTTCTGTCGCGCTGCCAGCGCTTCGACCTCAGGCGCATCGATGCCGGCGCGCTGGTCGCGCATCTGTCGTCCATCGCCGGCAAGGAGGGCATTTCGGTCGACGACGACGCGCTGGCGATGATCGCTCGCGCCGCCGAAGGCTCGGCCCGCGATTCGCTTTCCATTCTCGACCAGGCCATCGCCCATGGCAGCGGCGCGGTCAGCGCCGAAGCGGTGCGGGCGATGCTTGGGCTGGCCGACCGCGCCCGCATCGTCGACCTGTTCGAACATGTCATGAATGGCGACGTCGCGGCGGCACTGGCCGAATTCCGCAACCAATACGACACCGGCGCCGATCCGGCCGCGGTGCTCACCGATCTGGCCGAGTTCAATCATCTCGTCACCCGCCTGCGCTTCGTGCCGACGGCGCTGGATGACGCCTCGCTGTCCGAGGACGAGCGTCGGCGCGGCGCCGATTTCGCCGGGACGCTTTCGGTCAGGGTGCTGTCCAGAACATGGCAGATGCTCCTCAAAGGCATCCCCGAGGTGCAGTCGTCCAACCGGCCGGTAAGTGCCGCCGAAATGGTGCTGATCCGGCTCGCGCATGCCGCCGACCTGCCGACGCTGGACGAGGCGCTGAAGTCGCTGGAGGGCGTGGCACCGGTTGCCAATGGGGCGCCGCGTTCGAACGGTGCCCCCGCAAATCCCGGAAATGGTGGCGGCGCAAGCGCTGTTGCGCAGACGCGCATGCCGACGACCGGCGGCGGCGCGCAGACCATGCGGCTGGTCGAGACCGAGCCGATGCCCGCGGCTTTCGTGCCGGCGCCGGAACCCGTCGCTGAGGCCCCGGCCGTTCCGGTGAAATCGCTCGCCGATATCGCCGCCTTGGCCGACACGCATCGCGACATCGCCTTCAAGGTGCTGATCAAGCGTTGCGTGCGCCTGGTGCGCATCGAGCCCGGCCGCATTGACGTCAGCCTGACCGACGACGCGCCGAAGATGCTTCTCAACGACCTGACGACCAAGCTGCGCGCCTGGACCGGCCGCAACTGGCTGGTGTCGCTGTCAAAGGAAACCGGCGGCCAGACAATGGCCGAGATGGAATCGACGAAACGCGAAAACGCCTTCCTCGATGCCAAGAGCGATCCGATCGTCGCCGCCATCCTGGCGCGCTTTCCCGGCGCCAAGATCATCGACGTGCGCATTCCCGACGTGCCGGAAGTCGACGATGCCGAGGCCGACCTGCCGGTCGAGCCAGCGGCGGACGACGAAGAAAACTGAAAACTGAGGACCTAACGATGAAAGATCTTCTCGGCCTGATGGGCAAGGCGAAGGAAATGCAGGCCAAGTTCCAGGCCATGCAGGACGAGATCGCCACGCTGGAAGCCACCGGACAGGCCGGCGGCGGCCTGGTCAGTGTCACGCTGACCGGCAAGTTCGAGATGAAGTCGCTGAAGATCGATCCGTCGCTGTTCAAGGAAGACGAGGTCGAGATTCTCGAGGACCTGCTTCTGGCCGCCCACAATGACGCCAAAAATAAGGTCGAGCAGGTCATGCAGGAGAAGACCAAGGCGCTGACGGCAGGCTTGCCGATCCCGCCCGGAATGAAATTGCCGTTCTGAGCCGGCTCTGACCAGTTAATTGATTATGAACGGAAATTGGACGCCGGGGCTGTTGTTAAGACTTTTCCCGGCGTTGTTCACGCGGGCATTTCCGACCATTCATAAAGTTTTACCTAAGCTGCACGAATGCTAATCCTTTAGCCATCTTTTTGCCGTTAAGAGTCTCATTCTTGCCACATCTCGGGGCGGGCTGGCAGCTGAAAATGAGGCATTTTTGTTGATCGCGACGCGATGGAAGACGCCGCTGCTGCTTAGCATCGTCACTTCTCCCCTGTTCCTGGCCGGTTGCAGCCAGACAACCACGCACGGCATGTCGGTCGCCAGCCTGACCAATGCCATCACGCCAAGCTTCCTTAGCACGCGCGCCTACGGCCACACTCCGAAGGAGAAGGAGTGCCTGGAGCGGGCGATGTTCTTCGAGTCCAACCGGTCCAGCCGCGACGGCATGATCGCCGTCGGCACGGTGGTGATGAACCGGCTGCGCTCAGGCCAGCATGGCAACACCATCTGCGAAGTCGTCGGCGAGAAGGGCCAGTTCGCCCCCGGCGTGATGACGCGGCCGATGAACTCCAAGGCGATGCCCGATGTCGAGGAAGCCGCCGAGGCCGTGCTCAAGGGCGAGCGCAAGGCCAAGCTGAAGAACACCATGTTCTTCCACACCGCCGGCCTGCGCTTCCCCTACAAGAACATGCACTACACGATGGTCGCTGGCGGCAACGCCTTCTATGAGAAGCGCGGCCGCAACTGGAAGCCGCTGCCGGACGAGCCCCAGACGATGGTTGCCTCTGCGACGCCCCGGTCATCGGAACCCGCCGCGCCGGTGCTTGTCGCTTCCGCGGAACCTTTGCCTGGCGTCAAGCCGACCACCGCCAAGGCGACAACTGCCAGGGCGACGGCCGACAAGACAGTTCCCGCCCAGGCAACTTATGTCACTGCAGCAGTAGCGCAGCCGGCGAAATCCTCGCGCGTCGCGGCGGAGGCGAAACCCGCCCCCAAGCAGACCGTTGTGGCGATGCAGGAGCCCATGCAGGAACCGGACGCTTCGCGTTTCGGCGGACCCGCCCCCCAGCAGGTCATCACCTCGTTCCCGGCGCCCCAAGAGGCGGCGATGGGGTTCCAGTCTACGCCTGAGAACACCGATGCCATCGGCGCGATGATCGTCAGCCAGAGCCGGCCGCTCGAAGCCTACTGAGGACGGTCGGCGCTCAGCGTCCTGGCTTGACCACTTATGGCAGGATAGCCTGCGGACGTGCAGCGCTGCGCTGTTCCAAAGCGCGCGAAAAAACCCTAGATCAGTGCGATGTCCAAGCGAATCGCCGGTCCCGAGATCGAACGCCTGATCCAGCTCCTGGCCAAGGTGCCGGGGCTCGGTCCCCGTTCGGCACGGCGTGCCGCCCTTCATCTCATCAAGAAGAAGGAGCAGCTTTTGTCACCGCTCGCCGCCGCCATGGGCGAGGCCGCCGACAAGGTGCGCATCTGCACCACCTGCGGCAATGTCGATACCTCCGACCCCTGCATGATCTGCACCGATCCGCGCCGCGACGCCGCCACGCTGATCGTCGTCGAGGATGTCTCCGACCTGTGGGCGCTGGAGCGGGCAGCCGCCATGAACGTGCGCTACCATGTGCTCGGCGGCACGCTGTCGCCGCTCGACGGGATCGGCCCCGAACAGCTCAACATCCGCTCCCTGGTCGACCGTGTGGCGGGTGGCGAGGTGAAGGAGGTGATCCTCGCCGTCAACGCCACCGTCGAGGGCCAGACCACCGCGCATTACCTGACAGACCAGTTGTCCGGTTTCGAGATCAAGGTCACGCGGCTGGCGCATGGCGTGCCGGTCGGTGGCGAGCTTGATTATCTCGACGAAGGCACGCTCGCTGCCGCGCTACGCTCACGGACGGCGTTTTGACGCAATTGGCGAGGAGGATCTGTGATGGATGATTTTCCTGAAACGATTGCACTCCAGTCTCTGAGGCTGGCTCTGCTTTCGTTGTTTGCAGCGCTAGTTGCCCTCATCCTCGTCAACCCCGCCTCCGCCGCAAAGATCGACGACCAGTTCTACGCCTGGCTGCAGAACGACCTCTGGCCAGAGGCGAAGGCGAAAGGCATCTCCAAGAAAACCTTCGACGAGGCCTTCATCGGCGTGAAGCCGAACCTCAAATTGCCCGACCTGGTCATGCCTGGAGAGAAGCCGAAGACGCCGCAGAAGCAGCACCAGGCAGAGTTCGGTTCGCCCGGGGCCTATTTCGCCGAAAAGACCGTTCGCGCCGTCACCGCCGGCGGGCGGACGCGCGAGGGCTTCAATGCGAGGGTGCTCGGATTGCTCGAGAAGCGCTACGGCGTGCCGGGCGAGGTGCTGCTGGCGATCTGGGGCCGCGAGAGCGGCTTCGGTGCGGCCAAGATGCCTTACGACGCCTTCGAGGTGCTGGGCACCAAGGCCTTCATGTCGACGAAGAAGGATTTTTTCCGCACCGAGGTGCTGGCAGCACTCGAGATCGTCGAGCGCGGCCTGGCCCCGGTCACAGCGATGAAATCGTCCTGGGCCGGCGCGCTCGGCCAGCCGCAATTCATGCCGACATCCTTCCTCAAACACGCCGTCGACTTCGACGGTGACGGCCGGCCCGACATCTGGAACTCGACCCCCGATGTACTCGCCTCGATCGCCAACTATCTCGTCCACTATGGTTGGGTGAGGAACCGCGGCTGGGGGTTCGAGGTGACGGTGCCGCAAAAAGTCTCCTGCTCGCTCGAAGGACCCGACCAGGGCAAGAAGATCTCCGAATGGGTGGCGATGGGCATCAGGCGCGTCGGCACGAAAGCCTTCCCGGCAAGAGAATTGAAGGCCGAGGGCTTTCTCCTGATGCCGGCCGGGCGTAGCGGCCCAGCCTTCATCGTCACGCCGAATTTCTACGTGCTGAAGGAATACAACACCAGCGACCTCTACGCCCTGTTCATCGGCCATGGCGCCGACCGCATCGCCCATGGCGACTCGAATTTTGCCGGCAGTTGGGGGCCGGTCGGCGGACTGCACCGCTCCGACATCGCCACCCTGCAGCGGGCACTCGAGGCCGAGGGCTACGATGTCGGCAGCGCCGACGGCCTGCCCGGCTTCAAGACGCGCCGCTCGATCGGCAGCTGGCAGGCCAAGAACGGCCGTGCCGCCACCTGCTTCCCCGACGCCGATCTGCTCGCCGTGCTGAAGTAGCCCACGCATTGGCAGTTTTTCCCGATTGGCGGCATTGGTTAGCCGGCGTTTGCCTTGGCTCGCCAAGCTGTTCTGGACCAATGTGCGGCCTTGCAGATGCGCGTTGCCGGTTCGGAGACCGCCGGATATGGTGTTGACCAATTGGACAAAAACCACGACGCTAAAGGGTCATGGGGCCGCCGTTCGGCCTCGAAAGAATTCTGCAATCCTGAGCCGGGAACTCAGGTCAACAAACCAACAAAACAGGGAACGATCACCATGATGCTGGAAAAGTTTGCTCTACGCTCACGCGCATTGCTTGCAGGTGCCGCACTGTCCGCGCTGCTCGTAGCACCCGCGTTTGCCGTCACCCCCGCCGACACGCTGGTCGAAGGTTTCGCCATCGACGACATCATCTCCATGGATCCGGGCGAGGCGTTCGAGCTGTCGACCGCGGAGGTCACCGGCAACACCTATGACCTGCTGGTTCGCCTCGATCTCAGCGACACCTCCAAGGTCAAGGGCGACCTCGCCGAAAGCTGGACCGTTTCCGACGACGGCCTGACCTACACGTTCAAACTCAAGCCCGGCCTGAAATTCGCTTCGGGCAATCCGATCACGGCGGCCGATGTCGCCTATTCCTTCGAGCGCGCCGTCAAGCTGGACAAGAGCCCGGCCTTCATCATCAGTCAGTTCGGCATCAGCGGCGACAATGTCGCCGAGAAGGCCAAGGCCGTCGACGACACCACCTTCCAGTTCACCGTCGACAAGGCCTATGCGCCGAGCTTCGTGCTGAATTGCCTGTCGGCCACTGTCGCCTCGGTTGTCGACGCCAAGCTGGTCAAGGAACATGTCGCGGCGGTGACACCGAGCGCCGACTACAAATGGGACAATGACTTTGGCAATGCCTGGCTGAAGACCGGCTATGCCGGCTCCGGCCAGTTCAAGCTGCGCGAATGGCGTGCCAACGAAGCCGTCGTCATGGAGCGCAATGACAATTACTTCGGCGAAAAGGCCAAGCTCGCCCGCGTCATCTACCGCAACATGAAGGAAAGCTCGGCGCAGCGCCTGGCGCTGGAGGCCGGCGACATCGACGTTGCCCGCAACCTCGAGCCGAACGATCTCGACGCCATCGCCAAGAACGCCGATCTGACAACCACCAGCGCGCCCAAGGGCACGGTCTACTACATCAGCCTCAACCAGAAAAACCCCAACCTCGCCAAGCCCGAGGTCCGCCAGGCCTTCAAATATCTGGTCGACTATGACGCGCTGAGCACGACCATCCTCAAGGGCATTGGCGAGATCCACCAATCCTTCCTGCCCAAGGGCGACCTTGGCGCCATCGACGAGAATCCGTTCAAGTTCGACGTCGCCAAGGCCAAGGAACTGCTGGCGAAGGCCGGGCTGGCGGACGGCTTCAGCGTCACCATGGACGTGCGCACCGGCCAGCCGACGACCGGCATGGCGGAATCGATCCAGCAGACGCTGGGCCAGGCAGGCATCAAGCTGGAGATCATCCCCGGCGACGGCAAGCAGACGCTGACCAAGTACCGCGCCCGCAACCACGACATTTATATCGGCCAGTGGGGGCAGGACTATTTCGATCCGAACTCCAACGCCCAGACCTTTGCCTCGAACCCCGACAATTCGGATGAGGGCAAGACCAAGACGCTGGCCTGGCGCAATGCCTGGGACATTCCGGACCTGACCAAGCAAACCGAAGCCGCTCTGCTCGAGAAGGATTCGGCCAAGCGCGCCGACATGTACAAGGATCTGCAGAAGACGATCCTCGACACCAGCCCTTTCGTCGTCATCCACCAGCAGCTGGAGGTGGCCGGCCTGCGCAAGAACCTCAAGGGATTTGCGCTCGGGCCGAGCTTTGACTCCAACTTCGTCGGTTCGGTCTCAAAGGAGTGATGCCGGCGGACGCGCCGCATGAGCGCGGCTGAAAACCAGGTGGCGGCAAGGCGCGGCAGTGCCCGTGCCGTCACTGTTCTGTCAGCGATTGGCCGCTTCCTGGTCATCGCGATCACGACCTATCTCGGTCTTCTCGCGGTGACCTTCTTCATCGGCCGCGTCATCCCGATCGATCCGGTGCTGGCGGTGCTGGGCGACCGGGCGCCGGCCAACGTGGTCGAGCGCACGCGCCGCGAGATGGGGCTCGACCTGCCGTTGATCGAGCAGTTCTACATCTACGTGAAAGGCGCGCTGAACGGCAATTTCGGCACCTCGGTGCTGACCACCAACCCGGTGATGACCGACATCCGCCGCGCCTTTCCGGCGACCATCGAACTGGCGACTCTCGGCACGCTGATCGGCTCGGTCATCGGCGTGCCACTGGGCGTGCTGGCAGCAGTCCGGCGCGGTAGCCTCATCGACCAGATCGTGCGCATCATTGGCCTGATCGGCTATTCCGTGCCGATCTTCTGGCTCGGTTTGCTGGGTCTCGTTCTGTTCTACGCCAAGCTGCAATGGGTCGCTTTCCCGGCGCGGCTCGACGTCGTCTACGAATACACGTTCACGCCGATCACCGGCTTCTACCTTCTCGACGCGGCGATGCAGGGGCAATGGGATGTCTTCTACGACGCCTTTCGCCACATCATCCTGCCGGCCTCGTTGCTCGGTTACTTCTCGCTCGCCTATATCAGCCGCATGACGCGCTCCTTCATGCTGAACGAGCTTTCGCAGGAATACATCGTCGCCGCGCGCGCCAAGGGCCTGTCGGAACGGCGCATCATCTGGGCTCACGCGCTGCGCAATGCCGCGGTGCCGATGGTCACCGTGATCGCGCTTTCCTATGCCGGACTGCTCGAAGGCTCGGTGCTGACCGAAACGGTGTTCTCGTGGCCGGGCATCGGCCTCTACATCACCAATTCGCTGCAGAATGCCGACATGAACGCCGTGCTCGGCGGCACCATCGTCATCGGCTCGGTCTTCATCGCCATCAACCTTCTCTCCGACCTGCTCTACCGGGTGCTCGATCCAAGGACCAAGGCAGGATGAGCGCGGAAACAATCCAGACCCGCCGCGACTGGCTGCTCAGCGATCGGCCGGCTTCGCGCATGCAGGCAAGGCTCGGCCGCGCCTATGTGGCCTGGCGGCGCTTTTCCGCCAACCGGTTGGCATTTGTCGGCCTGCTCATCATCATCGGCCTGCTGGTGGTCGCCGCCTTCGCCGACGTGCTGGCGCCCTATTCGCCGACCATCGGCGACCTCAAGGGCTCGCGGCTCTTGGCACCAAGTGCCGCGCATTGGTTCGGCACCGACGATCTCGGCCGCGACATCTATTCGCGTATCATCTATGGCTCGCGCTGGACGCTCTACGTCGTCATTCTCGTCGCTGTCATCGCAGCGCCCATCGGCCTGCTGGTCGGCACCGTCGCCGGCTATGCTGGTGGCTGGACCGATGCCATCCTGATGCGCATCACCGACATCTTCCTCGCCTTCCCGAAGCTGATCCTGGCGCTGGCCTTCGTCGCGGCCCTTGGCCCCGGCATCGAGAATGCGGTGCTGGCCATCGCCATCACCTCCTGGCCACCTTACGCCCGCATCGCGCGCGCCGAGACGCTGACGGTGCGCAATTCCGATTACATCAAGGCGGTGCAATTGATGGGCGCCTCGCCGTTCCGCATCGTGCTGCGCCACATCATGCCGCTCTGCATCTCCTCGCTGATCATCCGGGTGACGCTCGACATGGCCGGCATCATCCTCACCGCAGCCGGTCTCGGCTTCCTCGGCCTCGGCGCACAGCCGCCGCTGCCGGAATGGGGCGCCATGATCGCATCCGGCCGCCGTTTCGTGCTCGACCAATGGTGGGTCGCCGGCGCGCCGGGCTTCGCCATCCTCATCGTCAGCCTCGGCTTCAACCTGCTCGGCGACGGCCTGCGCGACGCGCTCGATCCAAGGAGTGGTGACCAATGAGCGGCACGCTTCTCGAAGTCGACGACCTGCGCGTCAACTTCCCGACCCGGACCGGCCTGGTCCAGGCGGTGCGCGGCGTTTCCTTCTCGCTCGGCCGCGAGCGGCTCGGCATCGTCGGCGAGAGCGGCTCCGGCAAGTCGCAGACCGGCCGCGCCATCATGGGCTTGACGCCGCCGCAGGCCGAGGTGACGGCGAAAAAACTAGCCTTCGACGGCATCGATCTGCTGGCGGCGCCGGCTCGCCAACGCCGGGCGCTGCGCGGCAAACGCATCGCCATGATCCTGCAGGATCCGAAATATTCGCTCGACCCGGTGATGAGCATCGGCCGCCAGATCGTCGAGACGCTGCGCACGCATGAGAAGGTCGGAAAGGCCGAAGCGCGCGACCGCGCGCTCGCCATGCTGGAGGCGGTGCAGATCCGCGATCCCGCCCGCGTCTTCGACCTGCACCCGCATGAGGTCTCGGGCGGCATGGGCCAGCGCGCCATGATCGCCATGATGCTGATCGCTGGCCCCGAGATGATGATCGCCGACGAGCCGACCTCGGCGCTCGACGTCACCGTGCAGCTCGACGTGCTCGGCATCCTCGACAAGCTGGTCAGCGAACGCGGCATGGGGCTGATCTTCATTTCGCATGATCTGCGCCTGGTCTCCTCCTTCTGCGACCGGGTCATCGTCATGTATGCCGGCAAGGTGGTCGAGCAGCTCAAGGCGTCGGAACTCCGCGACGCCCAGCATCCCTATACGCGTGGCCTGCTCAACTGCATGCCGAGGATTGGCTTCGAACGCCACCCGCTGCCGGTGCTCGACCGCAAGCCGGAGTGGGCGGCATGAATGCGGCGCTTTCCATCGACGGACTGGAGGTGGTGTTCGACCGCTTTCGCGCGCTGAAGGGCGTCAGCCTCGAAGTCAAATCAGGCGACTCCTACGGGCTGGTCGGCGAGAGCGGTTCCGGCAAGTCGACGCTGCTGAAAGCCATCGCCGGGCTGGCGCCCGCCGCATCCGGAACCATCGCCGTCAACGGCAAGACGCTGGGCACGCGCCGCGACAAGGCCTTCTACCGCGAGGTGCAGATGGTCTTCCAGGACCCCTATGGCTCGCTGCACCCGCGCCAGACGGTCGACCGCCTGCTGCAGGAGCCGCTCGCCATCCACGGTTTTGCCGATGGCGAAAAGCGCATTCAGCGCGCGCTCGACGAGGTGGGCCTCGGAACCGGTTTCCGCTTCCGCTATGCGCACCAGCTTTCCGGCGGCCAGCGCCAGCGCGTGGCGATTGCGCGCGCGCTCATCCTCGAACCCTCGATCCTGCTGCTCGACGAGCCGACTTCGGCGCTCGACGCCTCCGTGCAGGCCGAAGTGCTCAACCTGCTGGAAGAGATCCGGCGGCGGCGCAAGCTCACCTTCCTGATGGTCAGCCACGACCTCGCCATCGTCACCCACATGTGCGAGCGGCTGATGGTGATGCAGAACGGCGAAGCGGTGGAGAACCTCACGGCGAGCCAGCTTATCGGCCACCGCGTGACCAAGGATTACACGCGCAACCTACTCAGGGCCTCAGAGGGGTTTGTGAGGGGGTAGCTTTCTATGCCGCTCCACTCTCCGCCAGCGCTTCGCCTTGCGCACTATCCCGTTTCGGTTCCTTGATCCTGAACCACGTCACATAAAGCGCCGGCAGGAACAGCAGCGTGATCGCGGTGCCGGCGATGATGCCGCCCATCATGGCGTAGGCCATCGGTCCCCAGAATACTTCGCGCGCGATCGGGATCAGTGCCAGGCTGGCGGCGGCAGCCGTCAGCGCGATCGGCCGCATGCGGTGTTCGGTCGCCTCGATGACGGCCGCCCAGCGGTCCTTGCCCTCGGCGACGAGGTCTTCGATCTGCACGATCAGGATGACCGAGTTGCGGATCAGGATGCCGATCAGCGCCAGCACGCCGAGGATGGCGACGAAACCGAGCGGCGCGCCGCTGGGCATCAGTGCGGCCACCACGCCGATCAGGCCGAGCGGTGCCACCGCCACCACCAAAAACAGGCGCTGGAAGCTCTGCAGCTGGATCATCAGGATCGTCGCCATGACAAACAGCATCAGCGGCACGACAGCGGCGATCGGCCCCTGGCTTTTGGCGCTTTCCTCGACCGCGCCGGCGGTTTCGACGGAATAGCCCGGTGGCAGCTTGGCGATGAAGGCATCGACCGACGGCTTCAGCTCATTGACGACGGTGGCGGGCAGCACGTCACCGACCAGCCCGGCACGCACTGTAATCGTCGGGATGCGGTCGCGGCGCCATACCGTCGGCTGTTCGAGTTCGTAGCGGAAGTTCGCCACCGCCGCGAGCGGGATCGACTCGCCGGTCCCGGTCGGCAGCTGCATGTTCTGCAGCGTCCCGATCGAGCCGCGCTCGGCCTCGCGTGAGCGGGCCACGACATTGATCAGGTAGGTGGCGTCGCGCACCTGGGTGATGGTGACGCCGCCGACCGTGCTGTTCAGCGCGCTGGCGATGTCCGAGGAGGTGATGCCGAGCTGGCGCGCCTTGTCCTGCAGCACATCGACCCTGAGCACCCGCTGCGGCTCGTTCCAGTCGAAGGTAGGCGCTGCCAGCTTCGGATTGGCGGAAATGATGCCGGCAAACTGCTGCGCCAGGTCCCGCACCGTCTGGATGTCCGGACCGCCGACGCGGTACTGCACCGGGCGTCCGACCGGCGGCCCGAGTTCCAGCGGTTTGACGAAGGCGTCGGTGCCGACGAACTCCTCGCGCAGCAGCTTTTCCAGCGCCGGCTTGACCCGGTTGCGGGCCTCGATGCTCTTGGTGACGATGACGGTCTGGCCGAAATAGGGATTGGCCGGCTGCACGTCGTAGGCGAGCAGGAAGCGCACCGCGCCCTGGCCGATATAGGAGCTGAAATGCTCGATATCGGGATTTCCGGCCAAGGCGCGCCCTTCGAAGCGTTCGATCTGGTCGCGGGTCTCGGCGATCGATGAGTTCTGCGGCAGGTTCCAGTCGACGACCAGCTCCGGCCGGTCCGACGGCGGGAAGAATTGCTGCTGGACCAGGCCGAAGCCGGCGATCGAGGCCGCGAACAACAGCACCGTGGCGAAGATGGTCAGCCAGTGATGGCGCACGGAGCCGACAAGCACACGCCGGAACAGTGAAGTAAAGCGGCCAGGCTGGTCGTGATGCTTGGCCTTCATCGTCGCCGGCAGGATGGTGACGCCGAGCAGCGGCGCGAACAGCACCGCCACGATCCATGACACCAGCAGCGACACGGCGATGACGACGAACAGGGTGAAGGTGTATTCGCCGGCGGCGCTGTTGTTGAGGCCGATCGGGATGAAGCCGGCCACCGTCACCAGCGTGCCGGTCAGCATCGGGAAGGCGGTCGAGGTGTAGACATAGGTCGCCGCCTTGCGCAGATTGTCGCCGACCTCCAGCCGCGCCACCATCATCTCGACCGCGATCATCGCATCGTCGACCAGAAGGCCGAGCGCGATGATCAGCGCGCCCAGCGAAATGCGCTGCAGCGAGATGCCGAGATAGGCCATGACCGTGAAGGTGATGGCCAGCACCAGCGGGATCGACAGCGCCACGACGAAGCCGGCACGCATGCCGAGGCTGATGAAGGACACCGCCAGCACGATGGCCACCGCCTCGAACAAGGCGCGCGTGAAACCGGAAACCGCTTCCTCGACGATCACCGGCTGGTCAGCGACCAGATGCACACCGACGCCGACCGGCAGGTCGGCCAGCACCTTGTTCATCTCCTCGTGCAGGGCTTCGCCGAACTGCAGCAGATTGGCATTCGGCTTCATGCCGATGGCAAGCCCGATCGCATCCTGGCCGTTGAAGCGGAACAGCGCCGTCGGCGGATCGATATAGCCGCGCCTGATCGTCGCCACATCGCTCAGCCGGAAGAAGCGGTCGTTGACGCGCAGATTGATGGCGCGCAGGCTCTCTTCCGAGGTGAACTGGCCGCCGACGCGCACGCTGATGCGCTCCGGCCCGGACTGGATGACGCCGGACGGCGTGATTGCGTTCTGCGCCTGCAGGCTGGCCACGATCGCCTGCTGGTTGAGGCCGAGTGCCGCGATCTGGCGGGTCGAGAATTCGAGGTAGATCGCTTCGTCCTGGGCGCCGACCAGGTCGACCTTGCCGGCGTTCGGCACAGTCAGGATCTGGGTCCTGACATCCTCGGCATAGTCGCGCAGCTGGCGCGGCGTCAGCCCATCGGCGGTGAAGGCGTAGATGTTTCCGTAGACGTCGCCGAAGCGGTCGTTGAAGAACGGGCCTTGCACGCCTTGCGGAAACTGCGCCCAGATGTCGTTGACCATGTTGCGCACCTGAATCCAGGTCGGCACCACATCGCGCGCCTTGGTGGTGTCCTTCAGGTTGACGAAGATAACGGTCTTGCCCGCAGTGGTGACCGAGCGGGTGAAGTCGAGGCTGTCCAGTTCCTCGAGCTTCTTCTCGATACGGTCGGTCACCTGCGTCACCGTCTCGTTGACCGATGCGCCGGGCCAGTTGGCCTGGATGAGCATGGTCTTGATGGTGAAGGCGGGGTCTTCCTCGCGGCCGAGATTGAGGTAGGCAAAGACGCCGGCCACGACGAAGACCAGCATGAAATACCACACCAGCGAGCGATGGTTTAGCGCCCAGTCGGAGAGGTTGAAGCCCTTCATGTGGCCCCTCCTTGCGGGATCTTGACCTTCTGGCCCTCGGTAAGGCTGTGGACGCCGGCGGTGACGACGCGCATCCCGGCTTCGAGCCCCTCGGCGACGGTGAAGGAAGCGGCGCCCTTGGCGGCGACCTTGATATCTCGCGCACTTACGCTCGACGTCTTCTCGTCGACGATCCACACCTTCTCGGCACCATTCTTTTCGAGCAGCGCCGACAGCGGCAATTCGATCGTCGGCGCGACCTTGGCCATGCGTGTCGCCGTCACCGTCGAACCCAGCCTGAAAGCCTGCGGCGGATCGGTGAGCGTCAGCCGGACGCGGCGGGTGCGGGTCGAGCCCTCGGCCTGTGGCGCGATCTCGCGCAGCTTGGCTTCGGTCCGGATGGTTGGCAGCGATTGCAGGATGACCTGGAACGGCGTGCCGGCCGAGAGGTCGCCGGTCAATCGGTCGGGAATGTCGACCACAGCTTCGCGCAGGTCCGAGCGCGCCACGGTGACGACCGTCTGGCCCGGCGAGACCGTCTGGCCGACCTCGGCGCCGACAGCGGTGACGACGCCGTCGAAGTCCGAGAACAGCCGCGCATAGCCAAGCTGCTCCTGCGATTTGGCGAGTGCCGCCTTGGCCCGCTCGACGCCGGCCTCCGCCGCTCGCCTCGCCTGCTGCGCGGCATCGAACACGGCTTGCGAGGTATTGGCCGAGGCAAGCAGCTGCCGTTGCCGTTCCTCGCCGGCGGCGGCGTTGGCGAATTGCGCCTCGGCGTTGGAAAGCTCCGCCCCGGCGGCCTGGAGGGCCAGCTCCAGCGCCGTCGGATCGAGTGTGGCGATCGTCGTTCCCTTGCTGACGATGTCGCCGACCTTGACGTCGCGCGAGACGACCCGGCCGAGCAGCCGGAAGGCAAGGTCGGCGCTGAATTGCGGCTCGACCGAGCCGGCGAAGCCGAAAGTCTCGACGGTCTTCGGTTCGACGACCATCGACAGCACCGGCCGGATGATCTCGGGCGGCGGCTTCTCTTCCGATTGCGAGCAGGCGGCGAGCCACGCAAACAGGGCAGGCGCAAGCAGGATGCGTGGCAGCCGGTTCATTGGCCCGCTCCCATGATCTCGACCGTCTGTCCGGGGCTGAGCAGCTGGCCGCCGGCGGTGACGACGCTTTGCCCCTCCTGCAGTCCCTTGTTGATGACGACCACGCCGGAATCGAAGGCCAGCACCTCGACCGGCGCAGTTGCCACCGCCTTGGTCGAGGGATCGACGATCCAGACGACCGGCTTGCCTTCGCTCGAGGTCAGCGCCTGCCAGGGCAGAAAGATCGCCTTCGCCGGCTTGGCGCTGACCGAGCCGACGACGGCTGCACCGAGCGGCATGCCGGCAGGCGTATCGGGAATGGCGACCTTGACCCGGATCGAACCCGAAGCCGGATCGACCGCAGGCGAGATCTCGCGCACCTTGCCCATCGCCTTGACCTGCGGGTCCGACAACAGCGTGATCGTCACCGCCGGCGATGCCGGCGCCCTCGCAACCAGCGTCTCCTGCACGTTGAAGACCGCATCGCGATCGCCGTCCTCTGCAATGGTGAAGACGGTCTGCGCCGCCTGCACCACTTGTCCGGCTTCGACCTGTCGCGCGGTGATCACGCCGGCCGCGCCCGCCTTGAGTTCGGTGAAGGACAGGTTCTCCTTGGCGTTGGCGAGCGCGCTCTTGGCGGCATCGAGGCTGCCCTGGGCCACCTTCGACGCCTGGTCGGCCGCGTCGTACTCGCGCCTTGTGGTGAAGCCCTGTGCGAGCAACGTCTTCTGCCGCTCGAAGGTGGCCGCGGCCTGGGTCAATTGCGCCTGCGCCGCATCAAGGTCGGCCCGCGCCGAGCGCAGGTCGGATTCCTGTTCCTGCGGATCGATGCGGGCAAGCACCGCGCCCTGATCGACATGCTGGCCGACATCGACGAGCCGTTCGGCGACGCGGCCGCCGACACGGAACGACAAATTGTTCAGCGTGCGCGCCGCGATCACGCCGGTAAGCGAGGTCCTCGGCGCATAGTCGGCCATCGCCACGGTCTCGGCGCGCACCATGACCGGCAGCTTCTTGTCGGCCGCCTCCTGCTTCTGGCAGCCGGTCAGAAGCAGCGGCAGCGCTGCAAAAACGAGCATGGCGCGAGTGGTCGGGAATGACAAAAGGCGAGGGGAAGGCGGCTGCGGGGCGGACGATGTCGCGTTCCTGTTCATGGGTCCCTCACCAGCCAGGGGGCGCAATTGACGACGAGCTGTCACAGGCGACAGCGAGGATAGTCGATCCCCGAGAAAAGGGAACCTGTCTCGTACATGTATCGGCCGACTGGTTAAGAGCGGAGCTATCTACAGATCCGCCACCGGCAGGCTTAATCGCCCGGCAATGCTGCCGACTTGAGGAAAACGTGAAATAAGGTCAGAAGAGGTCTGGAACAGCCAGCAACGAGAACGGGCGCCGGCCCGATGAGGGATGAAATGAAGAATTCAGCCATTTCCGAGCGCAAGAATCAGTCGATTTCACGTGGCGTCGGCATGACGACGCAGATCTACGCCGACCGCGCCGAGAATTCGGAGATCTGGGATGTCGAGGGTCGCCGCTATATCGACTTCTCGTCGGGCATCGCCGTCGTCAACACCGGCCACCGCCATCCCAAGGTGATCGAGGCCGTCAAGGCGCAGCTCGACCGTTTCACCCACACCTGCCACCAGGTGGTGCCGTATGAGAGCTATGTGCGGCTGGCCGAGCGGCTGAACGGGCTGCTGCCCGGCAAGTTCGACAAGAAGACGATTTTCGTCACCACCGGCGCCGAGGCGGTGGAGAACGCCATCAAGATCGCCCGCAACGCCACCGGCCGTCCGGCAGTCATCGCCTTTTCCGGCGGCTTCCACGGCCGCACCTTCATGGGCATGGCGCTGACCGGCAAGGTCGTGCCCTACAAGGTCGGCTTCGGCGCCATGCCGGCTGACGTCTTCCACGCGCCGTTCCCGGTGCCGCTGCATGGCGTTTCCGTCGCCGATTCGCTGGCGGCGCTCGACCGCCTGTTCAAGGCCGATGTCGACCCGGCCCGCGTCGCCGCGATCATCCTCGAGCCCGTGCAGGGCGAGGGCGGTTTCTACGAAGCGCCACGCGATTTCATGGCGGCCCTGCGCAAGATCTGCGACCAGCACGGCATGCTCTTGATCGCCGACGAGGTGCAGACCGGCTTTGCCCGCACCGGCAAGATGTTCGCCATGGATCATCACGAGGTCGCCGCCGACATCACCACCATGGCCAAAAGCCTGGCCGGCGGCTTCCCGCTGGCGGCGGTCACCGGACGCGCCGAACTCATGGATGCGCCGGGCCCCGGCGGCCTCGGCGGCACCTATGGCGGCAGCCCGATCGGCGTCGCCGCAGCCCACGCCGTGCTTGACGTGATCGAGGAGGAAAAGCTCTGCGACCGCGCCAATGCGCTCGGCGCCCGGCTGAAGCAGCGGCTGCAGTCGTTCCGTGATGATGTGCCGGAGATCGTCGATATCAGAGGCCCAGGCTTCATGAACGCGGTCGAGTTCAACGATGTGAAGAAGGGTCTGCCGTCGGCCGAGATCGCCAATGCCGTCAGGCTGAAGGCGCTGGACAAGGGCCTGATCCTGCTCACCTGCGGCGTCTACGGCAATGTCATCCGCTTCCTGTCGCCGATCACCATCCAGGACAGCGTCATGAACGAAGCGCTCGATATTCTGGAAAGCTCGATCCGCGAAGCGCGCGCCGCCTAACCAGCCGCTCGTGCAGGCTCATCCTGTTGGAAGGCGGCTAGCGCCGCCTTCAGTCCCTCGGGTCCGGCCGCAACCGTTTGCGGCGTCGGCGAGAAGCCGGCGCCGAGCATCTTGCGGCCGAGCATGTGGTCGCCGGGGCGGTTGACCGATTCGATGCCTAGCAGCCGATTGGCCGCATAATGGTAGATCGAGAATTTGTTCTCGTTGATGTCGCCCAGCACGACATGGCTGTCGCCGCCTGACGTCAGCCCGACCATCTGCAGCTTCATGTCGCCAATGTCCGACCAGAACCAGGGTACGGCGGAATAGGCGTCCGTATGGCCAAGCACGGTGCGCGCGGCAAGCCGCGCTTGGTCGGTGGCGTTCTGCACCGATTCCAGCCGCACGTCGGCGCCGGTGAACCAGTGCCGGTAGGACGCAGCGTCGCCTATCGCGAGAATCTCGGGCAACGAGCTGCGCATCTGCTGGTCGACGCGGATGCCGTTGGCGGTCGCGATGCCGGCCGCCTCGGCCAGTTCGACATTCGGCACCACGCCGATGCCGATGACGACCATCTGCGCAGGCAGCCGTTCGCCGTCGGAGGTCACGGCGCCCGACACATGGCCGTCTTCACCTTCGAGCCGATCTATGGTGGTTCCGGTGAGGATGCGCACGCCGGTCGCTTCCATCCGCTGCCGGACATGGCTGGCGATGACCGGCGCCACCGCCCGGCCAAGCAGCCGATCGACGGCTTCGACCACCGTTATTTTGCGGCCGGCCGCTCTCAGCGTCGCCGCGATCTCGAGGCCGATGAAGCCGCCGCCGAGGATGACGACATCCTCGCTTTGCGAACTCAACTCGCGGATCAGGCGGGCATCGGCGAGCGAACGCAGCGACAACACGCCGGCAAGTTCCGAACCCGGCAACTTGAGAATGCGCGGCCGCGAGCCGGTCGCCAGGATCAGCCGGTCGAAGCCGAGCGCGCCGCCGCCTGATATCTCCAGCCTGCGGGCGCCGGCATCGATAGCGTCGATCCGGATGCCCGGCCTGTAGTCGACGGCGCTGCCGGTGTAGAAAGCCTCGCCACGCAATGGCTGCGGCTTTGCATCCTGGTCCTTGATGAAGGTCTTCGACAGCGGCGGCTTGTGGTAGGGCAGCTCGCTTTCGTCGCCGATCAGGATAACCGGTCCGTCATAGCCCTCTTCGCGCAGGCTTGCGGCCGCTTGCACGCCCGCATGCCCCGCACCGACAATGACGATACCATTCTTCATCGCAATCCTGCTTTTTTCACATCAAATCTAGACTGTTGCGCCAAGTGGCGATTGTCCGCCGGCGCCGCAAGAGCCCCGATCCGGGTCGCACCGGGAATGGTCGCCTGTCAATCGCCGTGTTTCTGGCGGCATAAGCGCTTAAAGTTGACAGTCGTAGTTTAGAATAATTCTAAACTGTTGTTTCAATTGAATTTTCTGATGCGTGCCAGTTGACTTCCGCCCCCTTCGCCGCTTTATGGAGGCTCGCGCGTCAGCGCATCCCTTTGATGTCTGGGCCTTGAACCCTTTCGATTGGAGGCATTTAGGTGTCTTTCTTCCGCGAACCGCGCAATGGCGCGGCGTCACTTGCGTCCTACGGCATGCCTGTGCCCTGGCACCGGTCGGCACGCACGCCTATTACCGAATTCCCAAAGAACTGGAGAACGATGATGACAGCACGATATGGCGGCAGGCTGGCTGCGATCGGCGCTACGGCTCTGCTGACGGCGGCGGTGTTCGTGCTGCCGGCCAAGGCGGAAACCGACGCCAAGGCGGTCATCCAGACCTATGCCGACATCGCGCTCGCCAAATATGAGGATTCGCTGACCACCGCGCAGGCGCTCGACAAGGCCGTCGACGCGCTGCTCGCCAAGCCCTCGGTGGACACGCTGAACGCCGCCCGCGAGGCCTGGAAGGCATCGCGCGTTCCCTACCAGCAGACCGAGGTCTACCGCTTCGGCAACAAGCTCGTCGACGACTGGGAAGGCAAGGTGAACTCCTGGCCGCTGGACGAAGGCCTGATCGACTATGTCGCCAAGAGCTACGGCACCGAGTCCGACACCAACGCGCTCTACACCGCCAATGTGATCGCCAACAAGAAGATCGAAATCAACGGCAAGAAGGTCGATGCTTCGAAGCTGTCGCCGGAATTCCTCTCCGGCACGCTGCAGGAGGCCGGCGGGGTCGAGGCCAATGTCGCGACCGGCTACCACGCCATCGAATTCCTGCTCTGGGGCCAGGACCTGCACGGCACCGGTCCCGGCGCCGGTGAGCGGCCCTACACCGACTATGACCTCGCCAACTGCACCGGCGGCAATTGCGACCGCCGCGCCGAATACCTGAAGTCGGCGAGCGACCTTCTGGTTTCCGACCTGCAGGACATGGTCAACGACTGGAAGGAAGACGGCGCCGCCCGCAAGAACCTTGTTGACGGCGAGCCGAATACAGCCATCACCGCGATCTTCACCGGTATGGGCTCGCTGTCCTATGGCGAACTGGCCGGCGAGCGCATGAAGCTCGGCCTGCTGCTGCACGATCCGGAAGAGGAGCACGACTGCTTCTCCGACAACACCTACAACTCCCATCTCTACGACGCCATCGGCATCCGCGCCGCCTATCTCGCCAGCTACACCCGCCTCGACGGCACCGTCGTTCAGGGGCCTTCGGTGCACGACATGGTCAAGGCGGCCGATCCGGCGATTGACAAGGAGCTGTCGGACAAGCTGGATGTCTCCGTCGCCAAGATGGAGGCCATCAAGGCGCGCGCACTGGCCGGCGAGGCCTATGACCAGCAGATCGCCGAGGGCAACACCGAAGGCAATGCCACGGTGCAGGCGGCGATCGACGCGCTGATCGACCAGACCAAGTCGATCGAACGCGCCGTCGGCTCGCTGAAGCTCAACACCATCGCCTTCGAGGGTTCCGACAGCCTCGATGCGCCGGACAAGGTGTTCAAGTAGGATCAAGAAAGTACCAGCCAAACGGCGCGGAAGCGACGTCAGCCAGAGCAAACTATGCTGATCTGCCATTGCAACATTATCACCGAGAGGGAGATCGAGCAGTCGATCGTCGAGCTGCTGGACCAGGATCCCTGGCAGCTTATCGTGCCGGCTAAGGTCTATCATGCCATGCACAAGCGCGGTCGTTGTTGCGGCTGCTTCCCAAATGTGGTGGAAACGATCATTCGGGTAACCGAGAACTACCACGCCCGCTCGGAGGCGAGCGGCGTGGACATCGTTTCACATCTGGATCGCGTCAGAGGCCTGCGCGTCCAATACGGGAGCAGAACCCATGAAAGGCGAAAAGCAGATCATCGAGCGGCTTAACGAGGCTCTGTTTCTGGAGCTTGGAGCCGTCAATCAATATTGGGTGCATTTCCGGCTGCTCGAAGACTGGGGATACGCCAAGCTGGCAAAGAAGGAACGCGCCGAATCGATCGAGGAGATGCACCATGCCGACAAGCTCGTGGCCCGCATCATCTTCCTCGAAGGGCATCCGAATCTGCAGTCCGTGGCGCCGCTGCGCATCGGCCAGAACGTCAAGGAAGTGCTCGAGTCCGATCTGGCAGGCGAATATGACGCGCGAACCGCCTACAAGCGCTCGCGCGAGATTTGCGAAGAAGCAGGCGACTACGTGTCGATGAAACTGTTCGAGGAATTGCTGTCCGACGAGGAAGGTCACATCGACTTCCTCGAGACGCAGCTCGACCTGCTTGCCTCGATCGGCGAGGAAAAATACGGCCAGCTCAACGCCGCATCGGCCGACGAGGCGGACTAAGGACATGCGGGAATGCGGCGCCCCGTAGAAGTCTTGCGCCGCTTGCGGCGGGCCGGAGATCATGGCCCGTCGCTCCAGAAGACCCCGCGGTATCAGCTGTTTCGCGGGGCTTCGCTTGCAGTCGGGCTGACACTTTCGGCTTCGGCCCTGGCCGGCGCGTTGGAACCGGCAGGCCTGGCGACGAGCCGCACCGATCTGACGCCGAAGGATCAGGCTCGCGTCCTTGCCGTGACACGACCGACAACGGATTTCTCCAAGCCCGAGCAATTCGAGTTGATGCAGGGCGGCGCCGGTACGTCGCGCAGGGACGCCAACCGCGACGCCTTCTCGCAATTCTCCGCCAACATCACCTTCGAGGAAGAAGGCAACTTCAAGCTCGGCAATGCTCTTTTCCGCAAGAACTGGGTCTCGTCGCCGTCCTCGACCCAGGCTTCGGACGGCCTTGGCCCCCTGTTCAACGAGCGCGCCTGCCAGAATTGCCATTTGAAGGACGGCCGCGGCCGTCCGCCGGAAGGCGACGTCGGCTCCACCTCGATGTTCCTGCGGCTGGCGCGCGATGCCAGCAGCGCGGAAGAAAGGGCTGAGATCGCCGACCACAAGGTGCTCAATTTTCCCGACCCGGTCTACGGTTCGCAACTGCAGGACCTCGCCGTTCCCGGTCTGCGCGGCGAAGGCAGGATGCATGTCGACTACCGGGAACAGGAGGTGACGCTCGGCGACGGCAGCGTTGTTTCGCTGCGCAAGCCCAGCTATTCGGTCGATGGCCTGGCTTACGGGCCGCTCGACCCGTACACCACGCTGTCGCCGCGTTTGACGCCGCCGATGATCGGCCTTGGCCTGATCGAGCAGATCGCGCCGGCCGATATCCTCGCCCATGCCGATCCGGAGGACCGGAACAATGACTGGATTTCCGGCAAGCCGAACATCGTGCGCGACGGCCTGAGCGGCGCGCTGACGCTGGGCCGCTTCGGCTGGAAGGCGCAGACGCCGTCGATCCGCGAGCAGGCTGCCGACGCCTTCGCCGGCGATATCGGCATCTCGACGCCGGAGATGCCGAAAAGCGAGGGCGATTGCACCACGGCCGAGAAGGCATGCCTTGCCATGCCGAACGGCGTGCAGCAGCGCCTCGGCCCGGTCGAGGCGCCACCGCCGGTCATGGACCTGGTCACCTTCTATTCGCAAAACCTTGCCGTCCCGGCGCGGCGCGACCTCGACACGCCGCAAGTGCTTGCCGGTAAGAAGCAGTTTTACGAAATGGGCTGCATTTCCTGTCACACGCCGAAATTCGTCACCCTTCGCGGCACGCCGAACAAGGCGCAAGCCTTCCAGTTGATCTGGCCCTATTCCGACTTTCTGCTGCACGACATGGGCCCTGACCTGGCCGACGGGCAGGCAGTCGGCGAGGCGACGGGCAGCGAATGGCGCACACCGCCGCTGTGGGGCATTGGCCTGACCCGGACGGTCAACGGCAACACCTTCTATTTGCATGATGGGCGCGCGCGTAGCCTGGCCGAGGCGATCCTCTGGCATGGCGGTGAGGGCCGGAAGGCGCGCGACCGCTTTGCAGCCGCCGATGCGGCCGACCGCGATGCGCTGGTCAAGTTCCTGGAGTCACTCTGATGCTGAAGCGTCTTTTGCTTGTTCTCGCTCTTCCGCTGGCCATGTTTGGTGCTTCCCCGGCGTTGGCGGAGGTGAAGGCTACCGACGTCATCCAGCGCGCGATCGATGGGTTCGTCCGTCCGGCCTATGCCAGTCTGCATCGGCACACTGAAACCTTGACCAAATCGATGCGCAATCTGTGCGATGCGCCTTCGCAAACCGCTCTCGATGCGGCGCGTGCCGAGTATTCGTACACGGTCGAGGCCTGGTCGGAGGCCGAGATCATCGGCTTCGGGCCGATCAAGGAGAACAACCGGCTGGAACGCATGCTCTATTGGCCGGACCGCAAGAGCATCGGCCTGAAGCAGGTGCAGGCGGCATTGGCCGGCAAGGACCCGACGGCTACCGATCCGGTCCAACTGGCCGGCAAGAGCGTCGCCATGCAGGGGCTAGGCGCGCTTGAGTTCGTGCTCTATGGCGATGGCGCCGAAGCCCTCGCCGGCAAGGACGATCCCTACCGCTGCGCCTATGGCGCGGCCGTCGCCAGCAACATCGAAACCATGGCCACCGACGTCGATGCGGCTTGGAACAAGCCCGATGGGTTTGCGGCACTCTGGGCCAATCCGGGACCGCAAAACCCGCTCTACCGCGACGGCACCGAAGCTGTGACCGAACTGGTGGGCGTGTTCATCAACGAACTCGAAATGGTCCGCGACGTGCGCCTGAAAGGCTTCCTGGGCGGCAAGCCGGAAGGCGACAAGCCCAAGCTGGCCATCTTTTGGCGCTCGCAAAGCACCGCCACGTCCCTGGCGGGAAATCTCTCGGGCATGGATACGCTGTTCCAGGCTTCGCAACTTGGCGATGCCCTGCCGGAAGATGCACGTTGGATGGCCGATTCGATCCATATCCAGCTCACCAACGGCGTCGCGACCGCCAAGTCCGTGAACGGCCCGATCGACAAGGCGCTCGCCGATCCGGCGCAGCGTGACAAACTCGACCATTTCGCGCTGATCACCTCCAGCCTGTCGACGCTGATCGGCACCAGGCTGACCGCCGAATTCGGCCTGACCGCCGGCTTTTCTTCGCTCGACGGAGACTGATCCATGAAGACGCCGCTGATCGACCGCCGGGATTTCCTCAAGGCCGCAGGCGCGGGTTTCATCGCTGCAATGGCGCCTCAGGCCTGGGCTAACACGCTTGGCACGGATGCTGTCTTTGCCACCGCCTTCGTCAAACGCGACGGCAGCTATGGCGCAGCAGTGCTGTCCGAGGCCGGCAAGCTGCTGCACGCCATCGACCTGCCCGATCGAGGCCACGACGTCACTTTCGATCCGGTGTCGAAGCGCTCGGTGGTTTTTGCCCGGCAGCCCGGCACCTTCGCCGTGGTCTTCGACCACACCGGCCGCGACAGGCCGCTGACCATCGCCAGCATCACCGGCCGGCATTTCTTCGGCCATGGCGTGTTCTCGACCGATGGGGCGCTGCTTTACGCCACCGAGAATGATTTCGACAACGCCGCCGGCGTCGTCGGCGTCTATGACGCGCGCGCGAAATTCAGCCGCGTCGGCGAGTTTCCGACCTATGGCATGGGGCCGCACGAGCTCTTGCTGCAGGGCGACGGCAGGACTATCGCCGTCGCCAATGGCGGCATCGAGACGCATCCGGACTACGGCCGCGCCGAGCTTAACATCGCGACGATGAAGCCGTCCTATGTACTGGTCGACCGCATCACCGGCGATCTCATCGAAAAGCACGAATTGCCGGCAGCACTGCACCAGCTGTCGATCCGCCACATGGATGCAGATCCGTCCGGCACGGTCTGGTTCGGCTGCCAGTATCGGGGGCCGGGCACCGATCGTCCGCTGCTGGTCGGGCGGGCCGCGCGCGGCAAGGAACTGCAACTGCTCGACATGCCGCAGGATGTGCTCTCCGGTTTCCGCAACTATATCGGTTCGGTCGCCGCCAATCCTGCTGCGGGCACGGTCGCCGTCTCCTCGCCGGAAGGCAATTCGCTTGCCGTCATCGACGCTGGGAATGGCCGTATCGTCGCCACCAGGGCGCTGGTCGAGGTCTGCGGCCTGGCGCCGGATGGTTCGGGCTTCATGGCGACGACGGGTGCCGGCGAGATCGTCGAGGGCAATGGCACGACGCGCTCCGAGCCTGACTATGTCTGGGACAATCACATGCTGCGCATCGAGCAGGCTGCATAGGCAGCGGCCCGGAGGCCGACGGATCTGGACCCTGGCCGAAGCGAAGCCGCTTAACAATTGTGCACCATCCCCCTTGCGGCGGCGGGCCATGGCGGGCACAGGGAATTGTTTTTCAACCCTGGGCGTTAACCAGACACCATGAAGTTGCTTGCCATCGACTGTGCCGCCAGTCTCTGCGCCGCCTGCGTCTATGACGCGGCGGCCGGTAGCGAGCTTGGCCGCCAGGTGCTCGATCTCGGCAAGGGTCATGCCGAGCATCTGATGTCGGTTATCGATGCGGCGCTGAAGGCCGCCGGCACCGGATATCCCGGCCTTGGCGCCATTGCCGTCTCCATCGGCCCGGGATCCTTCACTGGCCTGCGCGTCGGCGTGTCGGCCGCGCGAGGCCTGGCGCTGGCGCTGAAAATCCCGGCAATCGGCGTAACGACGCTGGAAGCACTGGCGGCGGAGGCGGCGACGCTGTTTCCGGACCGGCCGGTGCTGGCCGCGCTTGATGCCGGACGCGACGAGATTCATGCTGCTCTGTATGATAAAGCGTCAGCTTTGACTTACGGGCCATCGGTCGCCACTATTCCCGAAGCGGTTGCTATGGCGCTGGAGCTTTCTGCAGTCCTTGCCGGCACTGCCGCGGCACAGATCGCAGCTTCGGTCGACCATCCCTTCGACATCGGTCCGACATCAGCCACAGCCGACATCGCCGTCTATGCCCGACTGGCAGCGGCCAAAGGTGCAGGCGAAAAGCCCAAGCCGCTTTATCTGCGCGGCGCCGATGCAAAGCCGCAGGCGGGGTTCATCCTACCGAGGCAGGTCAGTTGATGCGCATTCCTTTCCTTCCGCCGCGTCGCAGAGACTATGCGCTTCAGCCTCTGACGGTTGCCGACAGTCCCGCTGTCGCGGCGCTGCACCAGGAGGATTTTGTCCGACCCTGGACCGACGATGAGTTTGCCTCGCTGCTCGAGCAGGACACGGTGTTCGGCTATGCCGCGCGCGAGACCGGACAGGGCTCCAAGCCGCCGGTAGGCTTCGTGCTCGCGCGGTTGGCCGCCGGCGAAGGCGAGATCCTGACCGTCGCCGTCGCCCGCTCGCATCGCCGCCAGGGCCTTGGCTGGCAGTTGATGGATGCGGTCCTGCGCGAATTGCACGCGCAGCGCGCCGAGGCGCTTTTCCTCGAGGTCGACGAGACCAACGTGGCGGCCATTGCGCTCTACCGGCGGCTCGGCTTTCGCGAAGTCGGCAAGCGCGCCAACTATTACAGATCGGCGGAGCACGGCCCGACCGGCGCGCTTGTCATGCGCCGCGATCTTCGCTAGCCAGACGCCGCATGGCCCCGAAAATCGGATCCGATTTTCGGAAAGGATTATGCGGCAAATTCACATTGGGGTGTTACAGCGTCCTTTGCGCGTCCAAAAAAGAACGCGCGGCGCCGTAACGGCAGGGCCGGCGAATGATCAAGAAATTCAGGATTTTCGCGGCGCTGGCCCTCGTCGCCACCGGCACGCTGATCCTCGCGCCTCTGCAGATACTGTCGATGAAGACCGGGCTCTGGCCGGAGACGTTCATCCTGAAGATCTGGCACAGGTTGATCGCGAGGGCGCTGGGATTGCGCATCCATGTCAAGGGAGAGCTGTCGACCAAGCGCCCCCTGCTGGTTGTGTCCAACCACATCTCCTGGACCGACATCATGGTGCTGGGGTCCATGGTCGACGTGAAATTCATCGCCCGCGCCGATATGGAAGGCTGGCCACTGATCGGCATGCTGTCCAAACTGCAGCGCACCGTCTTCATCGAGCGCGAGCGCAAGCGCACGTCGGGCGAACAGGCGAGCGAGATCGCCGGTCGCATGGCCAAGGGCGATGCCATGGTGCTGTTTGCCGAAGGCTCGACAGGTGACGGCAATCTGGTGTTGCCGTTCAAGAGCACGCTGTTCGGCGCCGCCTCGATGGCGATCGCGGAAGGCGCGACGGAACAGGTTTTCATTCAGCCGGTGGCAATCGTCTACACGCGGTTGCACGGCGTGCCGCTCGGCCGCCGCCACCGGCCGATCGCCGCCTGGATCGGCGACGAGGATTTGATGCCGCATCTCAAGGTGCTGCTGGCCGAAGGTGCTCTGGACGTCGAGGTCCATTTCGGTGAACCGATCGCCTTTGCCAAGGGATCGAACCGCAAGGAGACGGCAAGGCTGATGGAAGCCAGGGTGCGCGAGATGGCCCAGGCCGCGCTCGCCGATCCACGCCCAAGCCGGTAGGCTGAAAGCGCTAGGCCAGAATCGTCTGTTTTTTGTCACGGAAAGGCGTTAGAAGCCGCCCAATGGACTTGAACACGATAGAGCGCGACGACATCGGCCCTGCGGCTGACAGCGCACCTGCACCCGCTGGCACGGCGAAAAAGGTCTTCGTCAAGACCTATGGCTGCCAGATGAACGTCTACGATTCGCAGCGCATGACCGATGCGCTGGCCGCCGACGGCTATGTCGCGACCGATGCCATCGCCGAGGCCGATCTGGTCCTGCTCAACACCTGCCATATCAGGGAAAAGGCGGCGGAAAAGGTCTATTCCGAGCTTGGCCGCATCCGCGACATGAAGGCCGAGCGCGCCGCGGCCGGGCGCGAACTGCTGATCGGCGTCGCCGGCTGCGTGGCCCAGGCCGAAGGTGCCGAGATCATCCGTCGCTCGCCGGCCGTCGATCTGGTCATCGGCCCGCAGACCTACCACCGGCTACCCGACGTGCTGGCAAGGGTGCGCGGCGGCGAAAAGATCGTCGAGACCGACTACGCCGTCGAGGACAAGTTCGAGCATCTGCCGCAGCCGAAGCGCGCCGAAGTGATCAAGCGCGGCGTCACCGCCTTCCTCACCGTGCAGGAGGGCTGCGACAAGTTCTGCACCTTCTGCGTCGTACCCTATACGCGCGGCTCCGAAGTCTCGCGGCCGGTGGCACAGATCGTCGCCGAGGCCGAGCGCCTGGCCGAGGCCGGCGTGCGCGAAGTGACGCTGCTCGGCCAGAACGTCAATGCCTGGCACGGCCTGGGCGAGGACGGCAGCGAATGGGGCCTTGGCCGCCTGCTGTTCCGGCTGGCCGAAATCCCCGGCCTGGCGCGGTTGCGCTATACCACCAGCCATCCGCGCGACATGGACGACGAATTGATATCGGCGCATCGCGACCTGCCGGCGCTGATGCCTTATCTGCACCTGCCGGTGCAGTCGGGCTCCGACCGTATCCTCAAGGCGATGAACCGCAGGCATACCGCAAGCGACTATCTGGCGCTGATCGAGCGTATCCGCGCTGCGCGCAACGACATTGCTCTGTCCGGCGACTTCATCGTCGGCTTCCCAGGCGAGACGGAGGCGGATTTCGAGGCGACGATGGAACTCGTGCGCCAGGTCAACTATGCCTCGGCCTTTTCGTTCAAATATTCGCCGCGTCCCGGCACGCCGGGCGCCGAAATGACCGATCACGTGCCGGAAGCCGTCAAGGACGAACGCCTGCAGCGGCTGCAGGCCCTGCTCCTGAAGCAGCAGCAGGACTTCGGCACGAGCCTGGTCGGCAGGACCATCGGCACGCTGATCGAGAAGCCCGGCCGTCAGGCCGGTCAGAAGGTCGGCCGCTCGCCATGGCTGCAGCCGGTTATTGTTGATGAAAAGGCCGGCGAAATCGGTGACATTATCCAGGTGCGAATCACAAGGACGGGCTACAATAGCCTGTTCGCCGAATTGGCCTGACGGCCTCGGCAGATGAGGAGAGACGGTTGAGCGCTGCTGAACTGAAGAATCTGCCCCCGAGCCAGGCATCCGGGGCCTCTGACATGGCGCACATCGTTCTGACCTTCGACAACAACAAGCTTGCCAGCGCCCTGTACGGCCAGTTCGACGAGAACCTGGCCAGACTCGAACAGAAGCTCGGCGTCGATATCCGCTCGCGCGGCAACCAGCTGACCATAAAAGGCTCGGCCTCCGCCGCCGAGCAGGCGCGCCGCGCCTTGGACAATCTCTACGGCATTCTCCAGAAAGGCGTCGACATCGGCCAGTCCGACGTCGACGGCGCCGTGCGCATGGCGATCGCCGCCGACGACCAGCTGACGCTGCCGACGCTGGAGCGCAAGGGCAAGATGTCCGCCGCCCAGATTTCGACGCGCAAGAAAACCATCTATGCCCGCTCGCTCAACCAGGACGCCTATATGCGGGCGCTGGAGCGGTCCGAGCTTGTCTTCGGCATCGGCCCGGCCGGCACCGGCAAGACCTATCTGGCGGTGGCGCATGCGGCGATGCTGCTCGAACGCGGCATGGTCGAACGCATCATCCTGTCGCGGCCCGCCGTCGAGGCCGGCGAGCGGCTGGGTTTCCTGCCCGGCGACATGAAGGAAAAGGTCGATCCGTATCTGCGGCCGCTCTATGACGCTCTCTACGACATGATGCCGGCCGACAAGGTCGAGCGTGCGATCGCCGCCGAGGTTATCGAGATCGCCCCGCTGGCCTTCATGCGCGGCCGGACGCTGGCACATGCCGCCGTCATCCTCGACGAGGCGCAGAACACCACGCCGATGCAGATGAAGATGTTCCTCACCCGTCTCGGTGAGAACTCGCGCATGATCGTCACCGGCGATCCGACGCAGATCGACCTTCCCTCGAACACCAAATCGGGCCTGGTCGAAGCACTGCGCATCCTCGATGGCGTCGCGGGCTCGGTGACCGTTCGCTTCGGCGACGGCGACGTGGTTCGCCATCCGCTGGTGGCGGAAATCGTCAGGGCCTATGACCGCGACGCCAAGCTGGCGCGCGGCCTGGGCACCGAGAGCTGATGTGACGATGCGGGCTCATGCCTGAAGACATAAAACCTGGCGGCGGGGATCTTTCGGTTCCCGTCGACATCGATATTTCGATCGAGTCGGGCGACTGGCCTGATGAGGCGGCGCTGACGCGTCTGGTCGATCGCGCCGTGTCGGCCGCCTTTGCCGAAACCGGCGCCGCCGGCCGTTCCGAGCTCAGCATCGTCTTTTCCGACGACGCCCATATCCGCACCCTCAACGACGGCTGGCGCGGCAAGGACAAGCCGACCAACGTCTTGTCTTTCCCGGCTTTTCCGTTTCCGAAGGGCGGTCCGCTGCCGCCGATGCTGGGCGACATCGTACTGGCTGCCGAGACGGTCGCGAAGGAAGCGGGTCTGGAAGACAAGCCGCTCGAGAACCATATCACCCATCTCATCATCCACGGCCTGCTGCACCTTCTGGGCTACGATCACGAGACCGACGCCGAGGCCGAGGAGATGGAAGCGATCGAGCGCTCAGCGCTTGCGAGGCTTGCCATTCCCGATCCCTACGCGTAACTAAAAAGATCAATTGACCGGACGACGATGAACGACAAACCAGAGACTGCCGCCCGCTCCGACGCCGGCAGTGCGACCAAGCCTTCCGAAACGACGGAAGAGGGCTCGAGTCCGAGTACAACGACCGGCAGCATCGCCAGCGAGCCATCGCCTGCCGGTCCTTCCCTGTTCGATCGCGTGCTTGGCCTGTTCAGGCAGCGCAACGGCACCAGCCTGCGTGAGGAAATTGCCGGCGCGCTTGCCGAAACGACCAGCGATGCCGGCGCCTTTTCGCCCGGCGAACGGGCAATGCTCAACAACATCTTGCGCCTGCGCGAGGTGCGCGTCGAGGACGTCATGGTGCCGCGCGCCGACATCGAGGCGGTCGAGATCACGACGACGCTGGGCGATCTTCTCGGCCTGTTCGAACAGTCCGGACATTCGCGCATGCCTGTCTATTCCGAGACGCTCGACGATCCGCGCGGCATGGTCCACATCCGCGACGTGCTTGCCCACATCACCAAGGTCGCCCGCGTCAAGAAGGGCCGAACCAGCCGGAAGGCGCCGGCCACGACGTTGCTTGATCTCGCCCAGGTCGATCTCGCGCGCACCATCGGTGATCTCAACCTGATCCGACCGGTGCTGTTCGTGCCGCCGTCAATGCTTGCCTCCGATCTGATGGGTCGGATGCAGACGACGCGCACTCAGATGGCGCTGGTCATCGACGAATATGGCGGCACCGACGGCCTCGCCTCGCTGGAAGACATCGTCGAGATGGTGGTCGGCGACATCGAGGACGAGCACGACGATGACGAGCCGATGATCACCCAGACCGGCGAAGGCGTCTTCATCGTCGACGGCAAGGCCGAGATAGACGAGGTCGCCAAGATGATCGGCGAGGATTTCGCCGCCGGCGAGCACGGCGAATATGTCGACACCATAGGCGGTATGATCTTCAACACCCTTGGCCGCGTGCCGGCCCGTGGCGAAGTTGTGCAGGCCATACCCGGCTTCGAGTTCCACGTGCTCGACGCCGATCCGCGCCGGGTCAAGCGCGTGCGCATCGTGCAGAGCCAGAAGGGCGAGCGTCGCCGCCGCGCCGCCCGCGCCGAACAGGCCTAAGCGCCGATCGATGTCGGTCGACGACCCGTTCAAGCACTCGACCATAGGTTCCGGCGTATTCTACAAGGACGCGCGGGCCGCGTTGAAATGGCTCGAAAAGGCCTTCGGATTCGAGCCGAGCATGGTCGTCAGCGACGCCGACGGCAGGCTTGTCCATTCCGAGATGCGCTTCGGCGACGGCTACATCATCGTCGATTCCGAATGGGCCGACCATATCGCCAGCCCGGCTTCTGTCGGCGGCCGGAACACGCAATCAATCTATATCCGCCTTGATGCCGGCCTGGACGTGCATTGCGAGCAGGCGAGGGCAGCAGGCGCCGACATCACCCAGGAGCCTGCCGACCAGTTCTATGGCGAACGGCTTTACCGGGCGCGCGATCCCGAAGGCCATGTCTGGACATTCACCCAGACCATGCGGGCCGTGCCACGCGAAGAGGCTGAGCGGCTCGGCGATCTGAAGATCGAGGGCTGGCACCGATAGCGCGGTGATTGGCCGGTCGGGGTTCTCGGCGCAAGCCCCGTTCCGATAATTCTGATAAATCTGCTGTCGTGATTCGCGCGACTGGAAGTGTGTATGCAGCGCCTGGCCGGCCGGATAATACTGCTTTGGGGTTGGCGCCGCGCGCTGGTGGCGTTTCTCGCTGGAGCGTTGGCGGTTCTCGCCCAGGCGCCCTATGATTTCTTCGCCGTCTGCTTCATCTCCTTCCCGCTCCTGGTCTGGCTGCTCGACGGCGCGACCGGCGAGGCCTCCGACGGGTGGCTGAGGCGGCTCAGGCCCGCCTTCGCCATCGGCTGGTGGTTCGGCTTCGGCTATTTTCTTGCCGGCCTGTGGTGGATCGGCGAGGCGCTGCTGGTCGAGGCCGACAGTTTCGCCTGGGCTCTGCCCTTCGCGGTGGTCGGAATCCCCTTTGCAATGGCCTTCTTCTACGGCTTCGCCGCGGTCGTCGCGCGACTCCTGTGGAACAACGATATCGGCCGCATTGCGGCACTCGCCTTCGGTTTCGGCCTGGCGGAATGGCTGCGCGATTTCCTGTTCACCGGCTTTCCCTGGAATGCCGTCGGCTACGCGGCAATGCCGGTGCCGCTCTTGATGCAGAGCGTGTCGGTGACCGGCATGATCGGCATGAACGCGCTGGCGGTCTTCGTCTTTTCGCTGCCCGCGCTCGTTGCGGGGCGCCGGCACCTTCGCCTGGGCTTTGGGCTGCTTATCCTGCTTGTCGCCGCCCATGTCGGCTTCGGCTATGTCAGGCTTGCCATGCCGGTCGAACCGGCAACCCGCTCGATCGATGTCCGCATCGTTCAGCCGGACGTCGATCTCAGCGAAAAGTGGGACGCTTCGGTGCGCGACCGCATCTTCGCCACACTGCTCGGCCTGTCGGCGAAGGAACCGGAACCCGGCCATGCCAAGCCGCAACTGATTCTGTGGCCGGAGACATCGGTGCCTTTCCTGTTCACCGAACGCCCGGACGCGCTGACCGCGCTTGGCGATATGCTGGGTGAAGGCCAGATGCTGGTCGCCGGCGTCGTTCGCGAGGAGGGCGGCTCGGCGGCCGGCGCCGACAGCCGCTATTACAATTCCGTGGTGGCGATCAACGACAAGGGCGAGATCACGGACGCCGTCGATAAGGTCCACCTGGTGCCGTTCGGCGAGTATCTGCCTTTCGCCGGCTTGCTCGGCCGCTTCGGCATCGAACAGCTCGTTGCCGGGCCGATGAATTTCGCGGCCGGCAACGAACGGCATCCGATCACGCTGCCGGACGGTGTGCGGGCGCTCCCGTTCATTTGCTACGAAGTTATCTTTCCCGATCTGGTTGCAGTTGACGCTACGTCATCCGAGCTTATTGTGAATGTCACGAACGACGCTTGGTTCGGGGATACACCGGGTCCGTACCAGCACTTCAGGCAGGCTCAGATCCGGGCCGTGGAGAATGGTTTGCCTTTGTTGCGCGCGGCTAACAATGGCATTTCCGCCGTTGTCGACCCGCGCGGACGCATCGTCGACGCGCTCGCCGTCGACGCGCGTGGAGCCATCGATGTGCGGGTGCCGATATCTGGGCGCGCCCTCATTTCCGCCGCCCAGCGGCGAATTAACGGATTGCTGATCATATTCCTGTTCGCCCTGGGAGGGTTCACATCGAATGTAAGGCAACGGCTACGGGTGAATTGACAGCCGACACATTAGAAACTCATACTGTAAGTGCCTAAAATTTTCTCGAAGTCGGTTGGTGGTTCTGTTGGGGCAGTTGGCTCCGGCTTCGTTTGGGCAAGAAAAAATAGAAAAAGCCGGAAAAATTCGGCGAGGAGAAAATGACAGAAGAAAACAAGAAAAAGCCGAACCCGATCGACATCCATGTCGGAAGTCGCATCAGGCTCCGGCGCAATATGCTTGGAATGAGCCAGGAGAAGCTGGGTGAGAATCTCGGCATCACGTTTCAACAGATCCAAAAGTATGAGAAGGGCACGAACAGAGTGGGCGCCAGCCGTTTGCAGGCGATAGCCTCCATCCTTAGCGTGCCAGTTGCCTTCTTTTTCGAGGATGCCCCGGGTCAGGAGGCCGTGGGCAATCGTGGATTTGCCGAAGATGCGTCGATGGCTTTCGCCGTCGAGTTCTGCGGCAGTCCGGAGGGGCTTCAACTCAACCGCGCCTTCGTCAAGATTGGCGACGTCAAGGTGCGCCGCAGGATCATAGATCTGGTGAAATCCCTTTCCACCGATGACGCCGACTGATCCAGGGGCTTGTGCCACCGGCGGCGCCCTGCCGTCGCTGGCACAAGCCAACTGAGCCGACATTTCATGCCAGAACCGCGGCAGCGCTTGACGAGCGGCGCCCGGCACCGCTAACACGTGGCGCGCCAAAATCGGCAACCAGCCGATTTTTTTCAAGAGGGGACACCCGTGACGCGGCAGAATTACTTCTTCACCTCGGAATCCGTTGCCGAGGGCCATCCCGACAAAGTTTGCGACCGTATCTCCGACGAAATCGTCGATCTGGTCTATCGCGAAGCCAAGAAGACCGGCATGGACCCCTGGAAGGTCCGTGTCGCATGCGAGACTCTGGCTACAACGAATCGCGTCATCATCGCCGGTGAGGTCAGGGTTCCCGAGACGCTGCTGAAAAAGGACAAGGCCGGCAACATCCTGATGGATGCCGCCGGTCATCCGGTCGTCAATCCGGCCAAGTTCAAATCGGTAGCCCGCAAGGCAATCCGCGAGATCGGCTACGAGCAGGCCGGCTTCCACTGGAAGACGGCGAAGATCGAGGTCCTGCTGCACGGCCAGTCGCCCGACATCGGCCAGGGCGTCGACAACGCCGCCGACCGGCAGGGCGAGGAAGGTGCCGGCGACCAGGGCATCATGTTCGGCTATGCTTGCCGCGAGACGCCGGACCTGATGCCGGCGCCGATCTACTACAGCCACAAGATTCTCGAACTGCTGGCCGCCGCGCGCCATGAAGGCAGCGGCGATGCGGGCAAGCTCGGGCCGGACGCCAAGAGCCAGGTCACCGTCCGCTATGTCGACGGCAAGGCCGCCGAGGCGACGCAGATCGTGCTGTCGACCCAGCACCTCGATTCGAGCTGGGACTCGAAGAAGGTCCGCAAGGTCGTCGAACCCTATATCCGCGAGGCGCTCGGCGATCTAAGGATCGCCGACGACTGCAACTGGTACATCAATCCGACCGGCAAGTTCGTCATCGGCGGGCCGGACGGCGACGCCGGACTGACCGGCCGCAAGATCATCGTCGACACCTATGGCGGTGCCGCACCGCATGGAGGCGGCGCCTTCTCCGGCAAGGACACGACCAAGGTCGACCGCTCCGCCGCCTATGCTGCGCGCTACCTTGCCAAGAACGTTGTGGCCGCCAAGCTTGCCGACCGTTGCACCATCCAGCTATCCTACGCCATCGGCGTCGCCCAGCCGCTGTCGGTCTATGTCGACCTGCATGGCACCGGCAAGGTCGAAGAGGCCAGGCTCGAAGACGCACTGCGCACCGTGATGGACCTGTCGCCGTCCGGCATCCGCCGTCACCTCGACCTCAACAAGCCGATCTATGCCAAGACCTCGTCCTATGGCCATTTCGGCCGTAAGGCAGGCCGCGACGGTTCCTTCTCCTGGGAGAAGACCGATCTCGCCAAGGCGCTCAAGGACGCGGTCGCCGCCTGACGGCGGCGCGGAACCCGTCCATGGATCCGAAAGGCAGGCCGAGCCGCGCGACCGAAGGGTTCTTCGGCCGCCGGCGTGGCAAGACCATTCGCCCGCAGCAGGCGGCGGCGCTGGAAAGCGGTCTCGGGACCTACGGTCTCGACCTGTCCGCCGCTCAGCCTGCCGACTTGCGCAAGCTGTTCAAGGCGGATGTCTCGGCGGTGCGGCTGGAAATCGGCTTCGGCGGCGGAGAGCATTTGCTGCATCGCGCCACGGGGGCCCCGGGGACCGGCTTCATTGGCGTCGAACCGTTCGTCAACGGCATGGCCAAGCTGATGAAGGCGGTGAATGAAAAGCCGCTCGCCAATCTGCGCGTCCATGACGATGACGCCACGCGCCTGCTCGATTGGCTGCCGCAAGCCTCGCTCGACGGCATCGATCTTCTCTATCCCGACCCCTGGCCGAAGAAGAAGCACTGGAAGCGACGTTTCGTTGGTCCGTCCAACCTCGACCGTTTTGCCAAGGTACTGAAATCAGGCGGAAAATTCCGCTTTGCTTCCGACATCGACAGCTATGTGAACTGGACGCTGCTCAATTGCCGGGCGCATGGTGCGTTCGCGTGGCAGGCGCAGGACGCGGCCGACTGGCATCGGCCCTACGAGGGCTGGCCGGGGACCCGCTACGAGGCAAAGGCTATCCGCGAGGGCCGGCGGCCGGCCTATCTCACCTTCATCAGAAAATAGTCGAACGCGGGACAGCAGCCCCGCGTTGTCATCCGGTCCGGCTTTAGAAGCGGCCGATCTTGTCGAAAGCGGACGGGTCCATGCCGAGCCGGCGCAAATCGTTGGCGCGCGGCTTGCGGCCGGCTTCGACGGCCCGCGAGGCGGCAACAGCGCTGCCGAACACGGCGAAGGCTTCGCCTATGGCGGAAAACACGGTACGGTTATTCATTGTCTTGACCTTTCGCGCGCCACCGCGCGCTCATCTCGGTTTGTGCAGTGCAACATAGATAGGGATGCGAACTCCGAGATCACAGGGCCGTTACCGCATAGGCGGTATGCGCCCCGCGCAATCCTGGCCGACCACTCCCGGCGGTGCTTCGCCCGGCGGCCCGTTAACAGACTTGAAACGCCGGCCGGGATCGTCTATATCAGCCTCAAATTCTTGGTCGGTATGACGAAGAGTGGGTCCACCCGGTCCCGCTCTTTTTTATTACCTGCCGGTCAGCCACCAAACGACAGGGATCGAATGACTGCAACGGCAAGCGAAGGCGACGACCGCATCATCCGCGAAAGCGGTATCGATGCGCGCATCGCGCTGATCGTGCAGCCGGTGCTGCGCGGGATCGGCTTTCGCCTGGTGCGGGTGCATTTGTCGGGCCAGAACGGGCTCACGCTTCAGATCATGGCCGAGCGCGAGGACGGCACCATGACCGTCGAGGATTGCGAAGAGGTCAGCCGGGCGGTGTCGCCGGCCCTCGATGTCGATGATCCGATCGAAAAGGCGTATCATCTCGAAGTGTCGTCGCCGGGCATCGACCGGCCGCTGGTGCGCAAGTCGGATTTCGCGACATGGACCGGCCATCTGATCAAGATGGAGACCTCGATCCTCGTCGCCGAACGCAAGCGCTTCAAGGGCAAGATCGCCGAAAGCGACGCCGATGGCGTGCTGATCGCGCGCGACAAGGCGGCCTATGGCGAGGAGCCGACGGTGCGCGTGCCCTATGATGCGATCGCCGATGCCCGGCTGGTGCTGACCGACGATCTCATCCGCGATGCCCTGTCGAAGGACAATCGGGCACGCAAGGAAGCAAAGAAGCGCCGCGGCGAACCGGAAGATGCGCCAGAGGGTGCCGAACCGGACGCCGAAGACGGAACCGAACAGGAAAGTTGATTGAGCTGCCGGACGAAAGATTCGGCAACAAGCTCGGGAGAAAGACAATGGTTGTAAGCGCCAACAGACTTGAACTGCTGCAGATCGCCGACGCAGTCGCGCGCGAAAAGTCGATCGACAAGTCGATCGTCATCGCCGCCATGGCCGATGCGATCCAGAAGGCGGCGCGCTCGCGCTATGGCCAGGAGACCAACATCCGCGCCGACATCAACGCCAACACCGGCGAGATGAAGCTGCAGAGGCTGATGGAAGTGGTCGAGAAGGTCGACGATTACGCCACGCAGATCGCCATCTCCTCGGCGCGCGAGCGCAATCCCGACGCCCAGCTCGGCGATTTCATCGCCGAACAGCTGCCGCCGATGGATTTCGGTCGCATCGCCGCCCAGTCGGCCAAGCAGGTCATCGTCCAGAAGGTGCGCGAAGCCGAGCGCGACCGCCAGTATGACGAATACAAGGACCGCATCGGTGAGATCGTCAACGGCACCGTCAAGCGCGTCGAATACGGCAACGTCATCGTCGATCTCGGCCGTGGCGAGGCGATCATCCGCCGCGACGAGCTGATCCCGCGCGAGAACTACAAATATGGCGACCGCGTTCGCGCCTATGTCTACGACGTGCGCCGCGAGCAGCGCGGCCCGCAGATATTCCTGTCGCGTACCCATCCGCAGTTCATGGCCAAGCTCTTCACCATGGAAGTGCCGGAAATCTACGACGGCATCATCGAGATCAAGTCGGTCGCCCGCGATCCGGGCTCGCGCGCCAAGATCGCCGTCATCTCGCGTGACTCGTCCATCGATCCGGTCGGCGCCTGCGTCGGCATGCGCGGCAGCCGCGTCCAGGCGGTGGTCGGCGAACTGCAGGGCGAGAAGATCGACATCATTCCGTGGTCGCCCTCGGCCGCCTCGTTCATCGTCAACGCGCTGCAGCCGGCCGAAGTCGCCAAGGTCGTGCTCGACGAGGATGCCGAGCGCATCGAGGTCGTGGTTCCGGACGACCAGCTGTCGCTGGCCATCGGCCGCCGCGGCCAGAACGTCCGTCTTGCTTCGCAGCTCACCGGTTGGGACATCGACATCCTGACCGAGCAGGAAGAGAGCGAGCGCCGCCAGAAGGAATTCGTCGAGCGTTCGGCGCTGTTCATGGAAGCCCTCGACGTCGACGAGATGGTCGGCCAGGTGCTTGCTTCCGAAGGTTTTACCAGCGTCGAGGAAGTGGCTTACGTCGATTCCGGCGAGATCGCCTCGATCGACGGCTTCGACGAGGACACCGCCTCGGAAATCCAGACCCGCGCCCGCGAGTATCTGGAGAAGATCGAGGCCGAGCACGACGACAAGCGCAAGGCGCTCGGCGTTGCCGACGAACTGCGCGAAATCCCCGGCATCACCACCGCCATGATGGTGACGCTCGGCGAGGACGGCGTGAAGACGATCGAGGACTTCGCCGGCTATGCCGCCGACGACCTGACCGGCTGGAAGGAACGCAAGGACGGCGAGACCAAGGTCTATCCCGGGGTGCTCGCCAACCACGGCGTTTCGCGCGCCGATGCCGAGCAGATGGTTCTGGCTGCCCGCCTCAAGGCCGGCTGGATCACCGAGGACGAGATTGCCGCGCAGGATGCGCCGGCTGACGAAACCGTCGGTGCGTGAGGTGAAACCGCATCGCACAGAACCCGCCCTTGGACGAGATGAACGATCGCACCTGCATCGTCACCCGCAGGCAGGCCGAACCGGATGAACTGATCCGGTTCGTCGTCGGCCCGGATTCGGCCGTCGTTCCGGACATCAAGAGAAATCTGCCAGGCCGCGGTTGCTGGGTCAGCGCCGAGCGCCTACATGTCGACAAGGCAGCGGCGAAGAACCTGTTTGCCCGCGCCTTCAAGGCGCAGGTGACCGTTCCCGCCGATCTCGGCGGCATGGTCGACGGGCTGCTTTCCAGATCCGCTCTGGGTATGCTCGGCCTCGCCCGCAAGGCAGGCGCAATCGCGCTCGGAGCCACCAAGGTGGAGAGCGCCGTGCGCTCAGGGCTGGCGCTTTTCGTGCTCCACGCGACTGAGGCGTCCGACGATGGCGTGCGCAAGATCAGCCAGGCGCGGCGGGCAACCGTCCATCTCGGCGGCCCCGCGATCCTTGCCTACAAACTTTTCTCCGAGGCCGAGTTGAGCTTGGCATTGGGGGGTACAAATGTGATACATGCTGCCGTTCTCGCGCAAGACGCGGGCAGGGCGGTCCAGAGGCGCATGGTTGCGCTCGACCGGTATCGGGGCGGTTCCCCGGACGATCTGGCAATGCTTGCGGCCGTTGCTGACGAAGATGATGCCGCAGAGGATATGGAATGAGCGATACGAAATCGGGCGACGACAAGACGTTGAGCGTTACGCCGAAGAAGACCTTGACGCTGAAGCGGCCCGGCATGGAGCAAAGCACCGTGCGCCAGAACTTCTCGCACGGCCGCACCAAGGCGGTCGTCGTCGAGACCAAGAAGCGAAAGTTCTCGTTGCCCGGCGACAAGCCGGAGCCGGCCGCCGCTCCCGTGTCCGTCTTCACGCCGAAGCCCACTGTTGCGGCCGCGCCCGTCGTGCAGGAAGCGCCCAAGGCGCCGCCGCCTCCGCCGCCGGTCGAGCGAAGCGGCATGGTGCTGAACGAATTGTCGCGTGGCGAGATGGAAGCCCGCCGCAGGGCTCTCGAAGGCTCCAAGGTCCGTGAGGTCGAAGACCGCCAGCGCGCCCAGGAAGAGGCCAAGCGCCGCGCCGAGGATGAAGAGCGCCGCAAGCGCGAGCGCGAGGAATCAGCGCGCCGCCAGGCCGAGGAAGAAGCGCGGCTGCAGACCGAGGCCGAATCCCGGCGCCGCGCCGAGGAAGAGGCACGCCGTCGCGCGCCGCTGGCCGCCGAACTGGCGACAGTCGACGACGATGAGGATGTCAAGCCGAAGCGCACTGGCGCCGGCGCCCCCGTGCGCCGTCCGGTCACGCCCGAAGTGGCGCGTCCGGCCAAGCCCACCAAGGGCGAGGAAGACCGCCGTCGTGGCAAGCTGACCCTCAACACGGCGCTTTCCGACGAGGATGCGCGCGCCCGCTCGCTGTCGTCGATGCGTCGCCGTCAGGAAAAATTCAAGCGCGCGATGCACAATGAGCCGCGCGAGAAGGTTATGCGCGAAGTGATCTTGCCCGAAACCATCACCATCCAGGAACTGGCGCAGCGCATGTCCGAGCGCGCGGTCGATGTGGTCAAGTTCTTCATGAAGCAGGGCCAGATCATGAAGCCGGGCGACGTCATCGACGCCGACACGGCCGAATTGGTCGCCACCGAATTCGGCCATACGGTCCGCCGCGTCGCCGAGTCCGACATCGAGGAAGGCCTGTTCAATATCGCCGACAATGCCGAGGACCTGGTGTCGCGTCCGCCGGTGGTGACGATCATGGGCCATGTCGACCACGGCAAGACCTCGTTGCTCGACGCCATCCGCAACGCCAACGTCGTCTCCGGCGAAGCCGGCGGCATCACCCAGCACATAGGCGCCTACCAGGTCGAGAAGAACGGTCAGAAGATCACCTTCATCGACACGCCCGGCCACGCCGCCTTCACGGCGATGCGCGCCCGCGGCGCCCAGGCGACCGACATCGCCGTGCTGGTGGTGGCGGCCGACGACAGCGTCATGCCGCAGACGATCGAATCGATCAGCCATGCCAAGGCGGCCGGTGTTCCGATCATCGTGGCGATCAACAAGATCGACAAGCATGATGCCGACCCGCAGAAGGTGCGTTCGGAACTGCTGCGCCACGAAGTCTTCGTCGAATCGATGGGTGGCGAGGTGCTGGACGTCGAAGTGTCGGCGACCAAGGGCACCAATCTCGACAAGCTGCTCGAAGCGATCCTGCTGCAGGCCGAAATCCTCGACCTGAAGGCCAATCCGGACCGCACCGCCGAAGGCGTCGTCATCGAAGCCCAGCTCGACAAGGGCCGCGGTCCCGTCGCCACCGTGCTGGTGCAGACCGGCACGCTGATGCCGGGTGACATCCTGGTTGCCGGCAACGAATGGGGCCGGGTGCGTGCGCTGGTCAACGACCGTGGCGAGCATGTCAAGGAAGCACCGCCGGCGATGCCGGTCGAGGTGCTTGGCCTCCAGGGCACGCCGCAGGCCGGCGACCGCTTCGCCGTGGTCAACAACGAGGCGCGCGCCCGCGAGATCACCGAGTATCGCCAGCGCCTGGCGCGCGAGAAGGCGGTGGCCAAGCATGCCGGCCAGCGCGGCTCGCTCGAACAGATGATGTCGCAGTTGCAGACGAGCGGGCTGAAGGAATTCCCGCTGGTCATCAAGGGCGACGTGCAGGGTTCGATCGAAGCGATCAACGCCGCGCTCGACAAGCTCGGCACCGACGAGGTGCGCGCACGCATCGTCCATGCCGGCGCCGGCGCCATTACCGAAAGCGACGTGTCGCTGGCGGAAACCTCGGGTGCCGCGATCATCGGCTTCAACGTCCGCGCCAATGTGCAGGCGCGCGCCGCGGCCGCGGCCGCGGGCATCGAGATCCGCTACTACTCGATCATCTACAATCTCGTGGATGACGTGAAGGCGGCGCTCTCCGGCCTGCTCTCACCCGAGCGTCGCGAGACCTTCATCGGCAATGCCGAGATCCTCGAGATCTTCGACATCACCAAGGTCGGCAAGATCGCTGGCTGCCGTGTCACCGAAGGCAAGGTCGAGCGTGGTGCGGGCGTGCGCCTGATCCGCGACAACGTCGTCATCCACGAGGGCACGCTGAAGACACTGAAGCGCTTCAAGGACGAGGTTTCGGAAGTGCCGGGCGGCCAGGAGTGCGGCATGGCCTTCCAGAACTACGAAGACATGCGCGTCGGCGACGTCATCGAGTGTTTCCGCGTCGAGATGGTGACCCGGACGCTCTGAGTTCGTATACTGTCGATACGGCCGGGCGGTGGTCGAAAGGCCGCCGCCCAAGCCGTATTGAGAAAGCCCTATTGAGACATGCGGTGCGGTCCCATCCCGCGCTTCACGATTTCAGGATTGAGAAAAATGCCCCGTTCAACCACATCAGGTCCATCCCAGCGCATGCTGCGCGTCGGCGAGCAGGTGCGCCACGCCTTGTCCGAAACCCTGCAGCGCGGCGAGATCATCGATCCGCTGATCGAAAATGCCGTGGTCTCGGTGTCGGAAGTGCGCATGTCGCCCGATCTGAAGATCGCCACCGCTTTCGTCTCGCCGCTTGGCGTCAAGGACACCGACGCGGTGGTCGAGGCGCTCAACAAGCATGCGAAATTCGTGCGCGGCCGCGTCTCGGGCGCGCTGCGGCAGATGAAGTACATGCCGGAATTCCGCTTTAGGCTCGATACGTCCTTCGACAATTTCGCCAGGATCAACGACCTCTTGAAATCGCCCGAAGTGGCGCGCGATCTCGACAACGACAAGGACGAGAAATAATGGGGCGCCGCGGCAAGAAGAAGGGCCGGCCGGTCTCGGGCTGGCTGGTGCTGGACAAGCCGGTCGGCATGGGCTCGACCGAAGCCGTCTCCAAGATCAAGTGGCTGTTCCAGGCCGAAAAGGCCGGTCATGCCGGCACGCTCGATCCGCTCGCCTCCGGCATGCTGCCGATCGCACTCGGCGAAGCCACCAAGACCGTGCCCTACGTCCAGGACGGCGCCAAGATCTATCGCTTCACCGTCGCCTGGGGTGACGAGCGCTCGACCGACGACCTCGAAGGCCCGGTGACCAACAGCTCGGACAAGCGTCCCGCCGAGACCGAAGTAAGAGCGCTGCTGCCGAAATACACCGGCGTCATCATGCAGACGCCGCCGCAGTTTTCGGCCATCAAGATAGCCGGCGAGCGCGCCTACGATCTCGCACGCGATGGTGAAACGGTCGATATACCCGCGCGCGAGATCGAGATCGGACGTTTGGACGTCATCGAGCACAGTGGCGAGCGAACCATTTTCGAAGTCGAATGCGGCAAGGGAACCTATGTGCGCTCGCTGGCCCGCGACATGGGCCGCGACCTCGGCTGTTTCGGTCATATCGCCGAATTGCGCCGGGTCGAGGTCGAGCCGTTCACGCAGGAGGACTTCATCACCATCGCCGAGCTTGAGGCAGCGCGTTTCGGCGAACAGGGCGATGAGGATCCGGACACGGCCGATGACGCATCCGACGCTGCCAATCTGCCGGTCGACTTCACGGCCATCGATGCGCTGCTGGTCGACACGTCGGCCGCGCTCGATTGCCTGCCGCAGGTCGCGATCAGCGACGATGCGGCGGTGAAAATCCGGCTCGGCAATCCGGTCATCATTCGCGGCCGCGACGCGCCAGTGGAGGCCGAGGAAGCCTGCGCCACGGCGCGTGGCAGGTTGGTCGCCATCGGCGCCATCGAACAGGGCATGTTCAAGCCCAAGCGGGTCTTTGCCGGGTGACGGCACTAAAGCAATTCCAGGAAAAGTGTGAAACGGTTTTCCGTCCGGAATTGCGTCAAGACCAGAAGATAAAGCGGTTCGGCGTTTCCATGAAACGATGAACCGCTCTAGTTTCGGCTCGACATTACGCTTGAGGGGGCACATGGCAAAAGCTGAGACGGTCGGGAAGCGGGCGCCGCTGAAAACAAGGCGGCCGCCGGTCGGCGCCTCGCCGGGAACGCTGATCGCCGATCCGTCGGCGCGGCGCAGCGAACTCAGGCTGACGCTGATATCGCCGGAGAAATTCGAGACCATCGAAAATGCCAGCATCGACGACCTCAACACGCATTGCGACAGCTGGCCGGTCATCTGGCTGGATTGCACCGGCCTTGCCAACATTCCGCTGATCGAGGAGATCGGCCGCATTTTCAGCCTGCATCCGCTGGCGCTGGAGGACGTCGTCAACACCGGCCAGCGGCCGAAGGTGGATTTCTTTGAGGATCACGCCTTCGTTGTCGTGCGCATGATCGACGACGTCACGGCGCATCGCTACGAACAGATCGCCGTCTTCTTCGGCAAGAATTTCGTCATCACCTTCCAGGAGCGCGAGGGCGACCCGTTCAATCCTGTGCGCAAGCGCATCGAAAGCTCGATGCCCAACAGGCTGCGCTCGCGTGGCGCCGATTATCTCGCCTATGCGTTGATCGACGCCATCGTCGACAGCTATTTCCCACCGATCGAGGCGGCCGGCGAACAGGTAGACAGCATCGAGGACCAGATGCTGAACATGCCGCACAAGCACCAGATGCGGCAGCTGCATGAATTACGCCGCGACGCCAATGTGCTGAAGGGCGTGCTGTGGCCGATGCGCGATGCGCTGGCGACGATGATCCGCAACGACGTGTCCTATGTGAAGGCGGAGACCAAGATCTTTCTCAACGACACGCTCGACCATTCGCTGCGGCTCATCGAACTGGTCGAGACCCAGCGCGACATGCTGACCGGGCTGATCGAGATGCATCTGTCACTGAGCCAGGCGCGCACCAACGACGTCATCTCCTATCTCACTATCGTCTCGGTGATCTTCATGCCGCTCACCTTCCTGGTCGGCGTCTGGGGCATGAATTTCGACCCTGACAGCTCGCCGTGGAACATGCCGGAGCTGAAGTCCCAGTACGGCTATCCAGCTTCACTGTTGTTCATGGCGCTTGTTGCTGTCGGGCTTGTCGCCTTCTTCAAATGGAAGAAGTGGCTTTAAGGCCATTTCGGCCGCGGAATTCTTGGTTTTCACAACAAAAGCCTGCGACAAGCCGGCTTGTGAATTAGGCTGGTGTTTTTGTCGGAATTGCCCTATATGCGCCGCAGCTTCGCGCCCTGACGCGTTGCTTGCACCGGCCCCTGCTGGACGACATCCCGGCTGAGGGCGTCCCGTTTCCTCGAACAGATAAGGAAAAACACGATGTCGATTACTGCTGAGCGCAAACAGGAATTGATGGGTGAATTCGCTACCGCCAAGGGCGATACCGGGTCTCCGGAAGTCCAGGTGGCCATCCTTTCCGAGCGCATCAAGAACCTTACCGATCACTTCAAGGACCACAAGAAGGATAACCATTCCCGCCGTGGTCTGCTTGCTCTCGTCTCCCAGCGCCGCAGCCTGCTTGATTATCTCAAGCGCAAGGACGACGCGCGCTATCAGACGCTGATCGAGAAGCTCGGTCTGCGCCGTTGACGAATTGACCGGCGGGCTTTCTTCGGAGGGCCCGCCGGTCGCGCATTGGAGCATCGGGTCAAATCCAGTACTCCAATGAAAGGAATGGAGCGCCGTGCGTCCCCCTTTGGACGCGCAAAAGGACGCTCCGAAAAGTTTGAATTTGCGCGTGATGCTTCCCGAGATTTCGGAGTCAGGCGCAAGGCCGGTCGGATCGATTGGCCAGACCCGGTTTCGAAAGTGCAGAGGGCCATTCGGAACCGCCCATGGACGGTCATGGGGCAGGATTGCAGGATGCTCGTGCGGCCACCGCGCCGATTGACCCGAGCTTCCCGTTGTCTTGCCCGTGGCTGCCCGAGAAAGGAAGCCAGGCAAGGGCATACGCGCACCGTGAAACGGCGCGGCCCTTTCCGCATATGAAGGACAAGACATGTTCAATCACCACAAAGTGGAAATCGAATGGGGCGGCCGTCCGCTCGTTCTGGAGACCGGCAAGATCGCGCGCCAGGCTGACGGCGCGGTGCTGGCCACCTACGGCGAAACCAAGGTTCTCGCCACCGTCGTCTCGATGAAGGAGCCGAAGCCTGGCCTCGACTTCTTCCCGCTGACCGTCAACTACCAGGAAAAGACCTACGCCGCCGGCAAGATCCCGGGCGGCTATTTCAAGCGCGAAGGCCGTCCGAGCGAGAAGGAAACGCTGGTTTCCCGCCTGATCGACCGCCCGATCCGCCCGCTCTTCGCCGATGGTTACAAGAACGACACGCAGATCGTCGTCACCGTCGTCCAGCATGATCTCGAGAACGATCCGGACATCCTGTCGATCGTTGCCACTTCGGCCGCGCTGACGCTCTCCGGCGTCCCCTTCATGGGCCCGATCGGTGGTGCCCGCGTTGGCTACATCAACGGCGAATACGTGCTCAACCCGCATGTCGACGAGATGCAGGAATCCAAGCTCGACCTCGTCGTCGCCGGTACCACTGATGCCGTGCTGATGGTCGAGTCCGAAGCCAAGGAGCTTGGCGAGGATCTGATGCTCGGCGCCGTCATGTTCGGCCACAAGGGCTTCCAGCCGGTGATCGATGCGATCATCAAGCTGGCCGAAGTCGCCGCCAAGGACCCGCGCGACTTCACTGCGCCGGACTATTCGGCGCTCGAGGGCGAGATGCTGAAGATCGTCGAAAACGAGCTTCGCGACGCCTACAAGATCACCGACAAGCAGAAGCGCTACGCTGCCGTCGACGCCGTCAAGGCGAAGGTCAAGGCCGCGTTCACCCCGGCCGAGGGCGAAGACGCCAAGTACACCTCCGAGCAGATCGGCAGCGTGTTCAAGGAGCTCCAGGCCAAGGTCGTGCGCTGGAACATCCTCGACACCGGCTCGCGCATCGACGGCCGTGATCTGAAGACGGTCCGCAAGATCGTCTCGGAAGTCGGCGTCCTGCCGCGCACCCATGGTTCGGCGCTGTTCACCCGCGGCGAGACCCAGGCGCTGGTCGTCGCCACGCTCGGCACCGGCGAGGACGAGCAGTATGTCGATTCGCTGACCGGCATGTACAAGGAGAAGTTCCTCCTGCACTACAACTTCCCTCCCTATTCCGTCGGTGAAACCGGCCGCATGGGTTCGCCGGGCCGCCGCGAAATCGGCCACGGCAAGCTCGCCTGGCGCGCCATCCGCCCGATGCTGCCGACCGCTGATCAGTTCCCCTACACGCTGCGCGTCGTCTCGGAGATCACCGAGTCCAACGGCTCTTCGTCTATGGCCACCGTCTGCGGCACCTCGCTGGCGCTGATGGATGCCGGTGTTCCGCTGGCCAAGCCGGTCGCCGGCATTGCCATGGGCCTGATCAAGGAAGGCGAGCGCTTCGCGGTGCTCTCCGACATCCTTGGCGACGAGGATCACCTCGGCGACATGGACTTCAAGGTCGCCGGCACCGCCAACGGCATCACCTCGCTGCAGATGGACATCAAGATCGACGGCATCACCGAGGAGATCATGCAGATCGCGCTCGGCCAGGCCAAGGACGGTCGCCTGCATATCCTCGGCGAGATGGCGCATGCGCTCTCCGGCGCCCGCGCCGAGCTCGGCGAGTTCGCGCCGCGCATCGAGGTCATGCACATCCCGACCGACAAGATCCGCGACGTCATCGGCTCCGGTGGCAAGGTCATCCGCGAGATCGTCGAAAAGACCGGCGCCAAGATCAACATCGAGGATGACGGCACGGTCAAGATCGCTTCGTCCAACGCCAAGGAGATCGAGGCGGCGAAGAAGTGGATCCACACCATCGTCGCCGAGCCGGAAGTCGGCGAGATCTACGAAGGCACGGTCGTCAAGACCGCCGACTTCGGCGCTTTCGTCAACTTCTTCGGCCCGCGCGACGGCCTCGTCCACATCTCGCAACTGGCCAACGATCGCGTCGCAAAGACCTCCGACGTCGTCAAGGAAGGCGACAAGGTCTGGGTCAAGCTGATGGGCTTCGACGAGCGCGGCAAGGTTCGCCTGTCGATGAAGGTCGTCGACCAGGCCACCGGCAAGGAAATCGTCCGCGACAAGAAGGCCGAAGGCGAAGAAAACGCCGCCTGATCGGCCTGACGACAGAGTTGAAGCGGGCGCGGCTTTAGTCGCGCCCGTTTTCTTTTACAGGGCACCAGAATGGCCGCAGAACCGTTGAAGACGCTGTTCCATCCCTATGAGGTCGACGCCGTCGCCCTGCCGCGCAAGGACGCCCGGGTTCTTTTTCTCGGCGCCGAACCCGGCTTCCGCTTGCCTTCGGGCTTCGATGCAGCGCTTCACCTCGTGCAGGGCTTCCGGCCGCATTTCCGCGCCCTGCAGGCGTCGGGATTCAAAGTCACGCCGCAAGCCGAAGGTGTCGGCTTCGACGCCGCACTGGTGCTTGCCGGGCGTCATCGCGGCCAAAACGAATTGCGCATTGCCGAGGCGATCGAACGTGTCTCCCCCAGCGGATCGATCATCGTCGCCGGCGGCAAGGAGGACGGCATTGCCAGCCTGCGCAAGCGCATCGACGAGCTTGCGCCGCTTGACGGCCATCTGCCGAAACATCACGGCATCGCCATCTGGTTTGCCCGACCGGCCGATACCGGGGCCGCCTCAGTGCTTCGCGCCGCCAATCCCGACTTGGTCGTGGAAGGCCGCTTTCGCACCGCGCCCGGCATGTTCTCCTTCGACAAGGTCGACACCGGTTCCAGATTGCTGGTGGACAATCTGCCCCACGATCTGCGTGGCAGCATTGCTGATTTCTGCGCCGGCTGGGGCTATGTGGCAGCTGAAGTCGCGGCGCGCTCGTCCGGCATATCCAGCCTCGATCTCTTCGAGGCTGACTTCGCCTCGCTGGAGGCAGCGAAGGGCAATATCGGCAACACGGCGGCCGAGACACATTTCTTCTGGACCGACCTGCTCAGCGAGCCTGTCGAACGCCGCTATGACGCGATTGTCATGAATCCGCCCTTTCATCGCAGCCGGGCTGCCGAGCCGGAGATCGGCGCCGGCATGATCCAGGCAGCGGCCAAGGCGCTGAAGCCGGGCGGCAAGCTGTTCATGGTGGCGAACCGGCAGCTTCCCTACGAACCGGTGCTGGCGAAGGCGTTTTCAAGCCATGCGGAGATCGCCCGCGACGGCATGTTCAAGGTTTTCTCGGCGCGCCGGTGACTGGCACGTTTTGGCTTAATGCACGCTGACGATGCGCGCTTCGCTCTTGACGTGGATGACCTGCGCCTCGAGCCCGATCTTGAGCGGCGCCGGCCGGCCGAACAGATAGCCTTGCACAACCTCGCAGCCGGCCGCCCTGAGCAGCGTCGCCTGGCTCTCGGTTTCGACACCTTCAGCGATGATGCCGACGCCGAGCGCCCGCGAGAGCCCGACGATGGTCGAGACGACGGCACCCGAGTTGGAGTCCGTGTCGATGCGGCTGACGAAGGAGCGGTCGATCTTCAGCTTGCCAAATGAGAAATCGATCAGGTAGCTCAGATTGGAATAGCCGGTGCCGAAATCGTCGACGGCGACCGAGATGCCCATGTCGGCGAGCTCCCGCAGCATGACCGCGGCGCGTTCGCGGTCCTGCATCATCGCCGTCTCGGTGACTTCCAGCTCCAGCCGCGACGGCTTGATGCCGGTGCTTGCCATTGTCTCGCGGACGATGCCGACGAAATCCTTGGTCATGAACTGGACTGGCGAGATGTTGACGGCGACGAAACAGTCCTCGGGCAGATGGCGGGCGTCGTTGCACGCCTTGCGCAGCACCCATTCGCCGATCGGGTTGATCATGCCGGTTTCTTCCGCGATCGGGATGAACTCCATCGGCGGGATCATGCCGCGCTCCGGGTGCTTCCAGCGGATCAACGCCTCGTAGCCGATGATGCGGCCGCTCGGCAGGTCGAGCTGCGGCTGGTAGTGGAGGTCGAAATCGCCGCGCTCGAATGCGGTGTGCAGCTCGGCTTCGATCCACTGCCGATGGTCGGCGACCCGACCCATGTCGGAATGGAAGACCGACCAGTTGCCCACCCCTCCGGCGCGTGCGTTCTGCAGCGCCAAATTGGAGCGGCGCAGCACCAGGACAGGATCGACGCCGTCCTTCGGCATGGCCACGATGCCGGCCGACAGGCTGACCGATTGCAGATGGGTATCGAGCTGGTAGGGCTCCATCATCTCGTCGATGAGCTTCTCGATGATCCGTTCCACGGATCCCTTGATTTCGCGATCCGGCAACAGCACCGCGAACTCGCCGGCGCCGATGCGCCCGATCACCGCGCCTTCCGGCATGCTGGTCTTCAATCGCTGGGAAAAGGCGCGGATCAGCTCGTCACCGTGGCTGTAGCCGATCGCGTCGTTGATTTGCTTGAAGCGGTCGATGTCGATGTCGATCAGAAACACCGGTTCGCCGCTGCGGATCGTCGCCGATGCCGCGTCCGCGATCTTGCCGACCATGGCTGGGCGCGTCAGCAGGCCCGTCAGCTTGTCGAAATTGGTTTCGTTGAAGACGTAGTCGGCCGATTCGTCGACACCGGCGAAGAACGACAGCGCCGCGCCCGCGGCGGCCAGCGCGCAGAGCAGGGCCATGACGGCGACCATCGTCTGGGCCGGCATGCCGGCAAGGCCGTCGCCGAAACCGAACTTCAGGCCCCAGATACCGAGGATGAAACTGCCCAAGCCCGAGCTGACGATGGTGATCAGCCGGAACAACGGTGTGCGCTTCGGGTTGCTGACAGCAGGCATGCGGGTCCCTAAGTTACGGGACTTCTAGCGGATATCCCCTTAAAATGGGTTTCCGCCATTGCGTCCAATTTTACCGGACAGGAATTATTCTTCCGATCGCGGACTATTCCCGACCGTCGCTCTGCTTCAGTTCGTCGAGCGTCGGCATGGAGACGATGTGATAGCCGGAATCGACATAGTGGATTTCGCCGGTAACACCGGAAGACAGATCGGACAGCAGGTAAAGAGCTGAACCGCCGACCTCGTCGATGGTCACCGTGCGGCGCAGCGGCGAATTGCGCTGCTGGTAGGAAAACATGTGGCGCGCGTCCGATATCCCGGCGCCGGCCAGCGTGCGGACCGGTCCCGCCGATATGCCGTTCACCCTTATCCCGCGCGGACCGTAGTCGTTGGCGAGATAGCGCACGCTGGCCTCAAGGCCGGCCTTGGCGACGCCCATGACATTGTAGTTGGGCATGACCCGGACCGAGCCGGCATAGGTCAGCGTGATCATCGAGCCGCCGTCCTTCATCAGCGCGGCGGCATGCCGGGCGATCTCGGTGAAGGAATAGCAGGAGATGACCATGGTGCGGACGAAATTGTCGCGGCTGGTGTCGGCATAAAGCCCCTTCAGCTCGTTCTTGTCGGAAAAGCCGATGGCATGGACGACGAAGTCGAGTCCGCCCCATTCCTTGCCGAGCGTCTCGAAGGTGGCAGCGACCGAAGCGCTGTCCTCGACATCGCAGGGCACGACCAGCGACGCGCCAAGCCTGTCGGCGAGCGGCTTGACCCGGCGGCCAAAGGCGTCGCCCTGATAGGTGAAGGCGAGTTCCGCGCCGTGCTCGGACAATTTCTGGGCGATGCCCCAGGCGATCGAATGATCATTGGCGACACCCATGACAAGCCCGCGCTTGCCCTTCATCAATCCGTCCATGGCTGGCAATCCTTATGCCGAATAGCGCTGGAAAATCAGCGTTGCGTTGGTGCCACCGAAACCGAACGAATTGGACAAAACGGTGTCGATCCTGGCGTTGTCGATGCGCTTGCGTACGATCGGCATGCCCTCGAATTCGGGATCGAGTTCTTCGATATGGGCGCTCTCGCCGATGAAGCCGCCCTGCATCATCAGGATCGAGTAGATCGATTCCTGTACGCCGGCCGCGCCCAGCGAATGGCCGGTCAGCGACTTGGTAGAGGTGATGAAAGGCATCTTGTCGCCGAACACTTCGCGGATGGCGCCCATCTCCTTGGAATCGCCGACCGGCGTCGAAGTGCCATGCGTGTTGATGTAGTCGACCGGCGAGGAAACCGTGGCCAGCGCCTGGCGCATGCAGCGCACCGCGCCTTCGCCCGAGGGCGCCACCATGTCGTAGCCGTCCGAAGTCGCGCCATAGCCGACGATCTCGGCATAGATCTTGGCGCCGCGCGCCTTGGCGTGCTCGAGCTCTTCCAGCACCAGCACGCCGGCGCCGCCGGCGATGACAAAACCGTCGCGATTGACGTCATAGGCACGTGAAGCGGCCGACGCCCTGTCGTTGAACTTCGACGACATGGCGCCCATGGCGTCGAACAGGTCCGACATCGTCCAGTCGAGGTCTTCGTGACCGCCGGCAAAGACCATGTCCTGCTTGCCCCACTGGATCAGCTCGTAGCCATTGCCGATGCAGTGCGCCGAGGTCGAGCAGGCGGACGAGATCGAATAATTGACGCCGTGGATCTTGAACCAGGTGGCTAAAGTCGCCGACGCGGTCGACGACATCGCCTTTGGCACCGCGAACGGGCCGATGCGCTTGGGGCTGTTGTTCTTGAGCGTCGTTTCGGCCGCCTCGACGATGGTGCGCGTCGACGGTCCGCCCGAGCCCATGACGATGCCGGTGCGCTCATTGGTGATGTCGCTCTCGCCAAGGCCGGCGTCCGCGATCGCCTGGTCCATGGCGACGTGGTTCCAGGCCGCGCCTTGCGACAGGAAGCGCATGGCGCGCCGGTCGATCATGGCCGACGGGTCGAGCGACGGGGCGCCCCAGACCTGGCAGCGGAAGCCGTGTTCGGCGAATGAATCCGAGAAGCTGATGCCGGACTTGGCATCATGGAGCGAGGCCTGCACCTCATTGGCATTGTTGCCGATCGACGACACGATGCCGAGGCCTGTCACTACGACCCGTCTCATGGGCTGCTCCTTAGTGTCTGGTGGCGATCAGGCGACCGCCGACTGCTTTGACAGACCTACCTTGAGATCCGTTGCCGCGTATATGGGTTCGCCGTCCGCCTTGAGCCAGCCATCGGCGATGCCGAGCACCAGCCGGCCGCGCATCACGCGCTTGAAATCGATGCCGTACTCGACCTTCTTGACCGACGGCGTCACCATGCCTTTGAACTTCACCTCACCGGTCGACAGCGCCATTCCCTTGCCGGGCTCGCCGAGCCAGCCGAGGTAGAAGCCGGTCAGCTGCCACATGGCATCGAGGCCGAGGCAGCCCGGCATGATCGGGTTGCCGATGAAATGACAGGCGAAAAACCACAGGTCCGGCTTGATGTCGAATTCGGCGCGGATGAAGCCCTTGTCGAACGCGCCGCCGGTTTCGCTGATCTCGGTGATGCGGTCGAACATCAGCATCGGCGGATAGGGCAGCTGCGCATTTCCCGGTCCGAACAGCTCGCCGCGGGCGCAGGCAAGCAGTTCCTCGTAATCGTAGCTGGACTTCGAACCTGCCATCAATTTTCGTCCCCGTGATCGTCCTGGGCGGCAGGGCGCCCTTTGTCGTTGGTTTCCTAACACAGTCTGTTTATGGCCGGAAACCGGCGTCTGCGCTTAACCCGCCCGCCTGCCGGGGTCAATGCGCACCGGGATATCTGCGCGCATGTTGCTCTATTGATCGAATTCGGCCGACAGAATATATGTCAGGAGCTGTCCAGTTTCGGCCGATGCCGTTTTTTCGCCATTCTGGGCGGGTTCTTGGGGCCGAACCGCGAGTTTCGACGGATAGGATGGATCAGGGCTGCCGGAAGGATAATGTCGCTGTGGACAAGCGGGTTCGCGAAGCCGGCCTGAGGCCGACACGCCAGCGCATCGCGCTGGCCGATCTGCTTTTCGCCAAGGGCGATCGTCATCTTTCGGCCGAGGAACTGCATGAAGAGGCGATCGCCGCCGGCGTGCCGGTGTCGCTTGCCACCGTCTACAATGCCCTTCACCAGTTCACCCAAGCGGGCCTGCTGCGCATCCTGGCCGTCGAGGGCTCGAAGACCTATTTCGACACCAACACCTCCGATCACCATCATTTCTATATCGAAGGCGAAAACCGCATCTTCGATATCGCCAGCGGTCCGGTGACGGTTTCCAACCTGCCCGACCCACCGGAGGGCATGGAGATCGCCAATGTCGACATCGTGGTGAGGCTGCGCCCGAAGCGCCGCGATTGATCCGCGCTCGATGAGACCAGTCGACCTGGCAGTCCGGCTCGAGTGGATTGCCGTTGCGGTGGTTGCGCTCGTCCTCTACGCGATGGCCGGTGTCTCGTGGTGGCTGTTTGCCTTGCTCATCCTGGCGCCGGACCTGTCGATGCTGGGCTATCTCGGCGGGCCGCGCGTCGGTGCCGTCGCCTACAACGCGCTGCACATCCTGATCGTCCCGCTGCTGCTGGCGCTTGCCGGCCACGTCCTTGCCAATCCGATGGCGACCGCGATCGCCCTGACCTGGGTCATCCACATCGCCGTCGACCGCGCGCTGGGTTACGGCCTCAATCTGTCGAGCGGTTTTCAGCACACCCATCTCGGCCGCATCGGGCGCTAGACCATGATCCCGAAAAGTGGAAACCGGTTTTTGCTGCGCTGACCTACGGCTCGGATACGATCATGGTCCAGACAAGAAACCTCAGTTCTTGACGTGTTCGCCCGGATAGGCGCCCCAGACGACCGATTGGGGGAGCCAGCCGGTGTGGCCGTCGAAGGTCATTTCGCACCACTGGCCGTCGCAGGTCTTGATCGACCCCATGACCCCCGGCTCGATGATGGCCACCACGCTGGCGTCCTTGTCCTTGTCGTCAAGCAGGTTGATTCGTCCGCCCTTGCCGCGTTGCCAGGGCGCGACGATCGCCGTGCGGCGGCCAGACAGCAGCGACTGGTTGATCCAGCCTTCCGAACCGTCGGCATCGCGCACGCGGCGCCAGGTATCGAATTCCTGGATGATTTCCATCGGCAGCCCGGCCTTCATGTACATCCAGTTGACGGAGTAGTTGGCGCCGGGGCCGACGCGCGCGTTGACGCGACCCGATTTCAGGCTGACGAAACGCGGCAGCGGCAGGCCGCTCGGCCCGAGCGTGATCGTCTGCGCGGGGGCCGCGGCGCTTTGCGCCACCGTTTGCGGGGAACAAAGGAGGGTGCCGAGGACTGCTGCGCTGAAGGCCAGGCGGAGCGACGCGAAACCAGACACTTTCATTCCTTTCGGCGCTTGCCCGTCGGCACCGGCGCCCCTTTTTCTTTGTCTTCGGCGGCACCGCTTGTTACAGAGTGGCAGGCACCGCGACCGGCTTCGATTTTCGCCTGTCTTGGTTAAAGAGGTCTCAACGAGATCGGGTTCGAGGAAACAATGGCAGGCAAGAAAAGGCCCCTCGTCGTCATCACGCGCAAGCTGCCCGACCCGGTCGAAACCCGCATGCGCGAACTGTTCGACGCAAGGCTGAATGTCGAGGACAGGCCGATGACGCAGCCCGAACTGGTCGCGGCGATCAAGGAGGCCGACGTCCTCGTGCCGACGATCACCGACAATATCGACGCGGCGCTGATCGCCCAGGCCGGCGACAATCTCAAGCTGATCGCCAATTTCGGCAACGGCGTCGACAAGATCGATGTGGAGGCGGCGGCCAAGAAGGGCATCACCGTCACCAATACGCCGAACGTGCTGACCGAGGACACGGCCGACATGACCATGGCGCTGATGCTGGCAGTGCCGCGGCGCCTGGCGGAAGGCGCCAACGTGCTGACCAGCGACAAGAAATGGGCTGGCTGGTCGCCGACCTGGATGCTCGGCCGCCGCATCTGGGGCAAACGGCTCGGCATCGTCGGCATGGGCCGCATCGGCACCGCCGTCGCCAGGCGTGCCAAGGCCTTCGGCCTGTCGATCCACTATCACAACCGCCACCGCGTACTGCCGGCGGTGGAAGACGAGTTGGAGGCGACCTATTGGGAAAGCCTCGACCAGATGCTGGCCCGCATGGACATCATCTCGGTCAACTGCCCGTCGACGCCGGCGACGTTCCACCTGCTGTCGGCGCGGCGGCTGGCGCTGATGCAGCCGTCAGCCTACATCGTCAATACCGCGCGCGGCGACATCATCGACGAGGAATCGCTGATCAAGCTGATCCACGACGGCAAGATCGCCGGCGCCGCGCTCGACGTCTACGAGCACGAGCCGGCGCTGAACAGCAAGCTTCTGAAGCTCGCGGCAAAGGGCAAGGTCGTGCTCTTGCCGCATATGGGCTCGGCGACGCTCGAGGGCCGCATCGACATGGGCGAGAAGGTGATCATCAACATCCGCGCCTTCGTCGATGGCCATCGCCCGCCGGACCGTGTGCTGCCGCTGCGAACCTAATTCAGAAGTCGCGCTTCATCATCACCCATTCGCGCGGACCGCTTCTGCCGCCATAGGCGACCCAGGGAAGTCTGTCGGCAATGACGAACCCAAGCCGTTCGTAGACGAAAATTGCCGAAAGGTTGGTGTCTTCGACGACCAGGCACAGCCCTTCTGCTCCAGCCGCGCCAGCCAGTTCGCCGGCGTGAGAAAGCAGCTGCATTGCCAGTCCCCTGCCGCGAAATTCGAAGTAGACGGCAATTGCCAGGATTGACCAGTAGCCGACGAGTCGCGTTTCCAGCGTCACAAGCGGCATCAGCGCGGGTGAAATTTCCGCTGCATAGTGGTCGTGTTCCGTAAGCAGTTCTCCGACCAAGCCGCCGGCGACGATACCGTCCACTTCAATGAGGTGAGCCTTTGAAAAGTGGTAGGGCGAATTCAAGTCGGCGGATGCCGCCCGCCGTGCCGCTTCAAGGACCGCGTGATCATCCCCGCTGCTCCTGATCCAGTTTTCGAGATCGATGCCGTGGCCGGCAATATCCACGAACGCAGCCACGTGAAGCGCGTCATTGCTGGTGGCGGGGCGGACCCGGGTGTTCATGGATTGCAAGCACTCTTCCCCGCGTCGGTGTCCAAAATGATTGACCCATCGGTCTTGATGCCGGGCCTTCTTCCTCGAAACCGGTCGAACTGATCGCGACCGAGCCTGAGCGCCATCGGCGTCTCCCAGCCCATTTCCCTGGCGACGATCAGGCCGAGCAGCAAGATCGCGTCCGGTTCGTGCAGTACCAGCGCCGCTGGCGCGTGGCCGTTGTGGACCAGTTCCAGCAGCACGGCGGAGGCCGAGGACGAGCCGATCGTGCCGGGCAGGAACAGCACCCGCCTCTCAAGGTTCTGCCCGTGCTGCGGATGGCGGACATCGGCGATGCGGCCCGTCTTCGGGTCGACGCCGCCCCAGAAGCTGATCGGCGCCGTCAGCACCAGCGCCTCGCCTTCGCCGGCGCGGCCCGGCACCAGGATCTCGGCCATCGCGCTCATGCGGCGATGTCCGTAAATGCCGGCTTACCGAGTACCGCGCTTTCGACGCAATCGGCCAAGGAGCCGTAAAGCACGGCGTAACCGGTATTGCCCGGCGCGTAATGCGCGAATTTTCCGGAGTTGGTCATCAGTATGCCGCCGGCAAGCTCGGGCATGATCGGCGTCACCACCACGCAGGTGTCGGCGACGATGATCACCCCGCTTGCTTCCAGCGTCTTGCGCCGACCGTTCTTCTCCAGCGACGAAAGCACGTGGCGCCCGGTGCAGGCATAGATCGGCACGCTGAGCCGCCGTCCGGCGATCAGCCGCTCCAGCAAGTCGAACTCGTCGAGCGACAGGTGCGGGCTGCCGATTGCCACAGCATCGATGGTCTTCGCTGCTGTCGCCGTCGACAAGCCAGCACGGGCCTTCGCCGCCATCTCCGGCGTGACACGAACGACCGTTTCCGGTGCTGCGCCGTCCAGAATGGTCAAAAGATCGGGCGCCTCGGGCGTCACGCCGGCAATGTGGAAAAGGCCGACCGCGCCGGATGAGGCGGCGGCCGCGCCGAACGCCTTCAGCGCGTCTTCGCCGGGATGGCCCGGCACGCCGGTGACGACGCCGATTGTGTTGCCGACCTCGCGGCCATAGAGGCTGCCCAACACCGGCCAGGCGATCTCGGAGCCAAGGAACGATGCGGAAAGCCCCGAGACGTCGAACACCAGCCGCGCCCGCCGGCCCTCGGTGCGGTGCAGGCCGTAGTCCGGCGCGCGGCCTGATATGGCGCAAGCGATGTCGAGGAAGTCGCCATAGCGGTTGGTGCGCGCGCCCAGCACCGAATTGCAGAACACCACGGCGTTGGATTCGCCCCAGGCGACATCGCTGCCCAGCGCCGGCCGATGCCCCGCCTGGTAGGGCGCGCAGGTCCAGCTCTGCTCGCAGCCGAGCTTGCGATAGGCCTCCATCATCCGCCGCGCCATGCCGCGCGCCGGCTCCTTGAGGCGGATGCGCGAGCAGCCCATCAGGTCAAGCGCCCCGACATTGAGCGTCGAGCGCACCGAAACCCGGGCGCCGCCCTCGACCAGCCTCTCGGCGAACAACGTGCCGGAATCGCCATGATAGAGCGCCCCGTCAATATGCGCCGAGGCGATCGGAATCAGCCGCGGCGCACCGAGCAGGCGGGCGCTGTCGGCAACGATGCGCATCGCCGTCGCCGCGCCGTCCTTGCCGGAGGCGATCGCCTGTTCTTCCGGACTGAGGATAAGGCTCACGAAAGCACCTTGCGCATTGTGATCGAAGTCGGCCGGTCATAGCCCGTATGCGCCGTGCGTCCGGTCTCACGAAAGCCGAGCCGGGAGAAGGCGGCGTGATTTCCGCTCAGTTCAACGCGGGTCTGCAACTCGATGGCGCACTTGCCGTGGCTCAGCGCAAGATGCTCGGCGGCTAGCATCAGCCGCCTGCCGACGCCTTGCCCCTGAAGACCCGGCTCGACGGCGAGCTTGCCGACATAGAAATCATCAGCCCGCTCCAGGACGAAGATGCAGCCGACGATCCGGCCAGCTTCCAGCGCCAAAAAACCCGTCTCCTGTCGGGCCTTGTCCTTCAGCCTTTCGGCGGTCAGCAGATGCGCCGAGGATGGCGGATCGATGATGCCATCCATGTACGCGAAGGCGCGTAGGATCAGCGAAAGCACCTCGTCCCAGCGCCTGAAATCAACTGGGATTTGCGTGACGAAGGCACCGGTCGTCTGATCCATGCGGTCAGTTTCTCTTGTAGCGGATGGTGTCGAAGCGCGCCGAGAGCGCATCGTAGAGCAGCAGCCGGCCGACCAGAGGCTCACCAATGCCGGTGATCAACTTGATAGCCTCCATCGCCTGCAGCGTGCCGACGACGCCGGTCAGCGCGCCGACCACACCGGCCACCGCACAGGACGGCACCAGTCCCGGCGGCGGCGCCTCGGGGAAGAGATCGCGATAGCCTGGGTTCGGCCTGCCGTCCGCGCCGGCCTCGAACGGCTTCAGCACGGTCAGCGAACCGTCGAAGCGGCCGACGGCGGCGTGAACCAGCGGCCGTTTTTCTGCGGCGCAGGCGTCGGCAAGCGCGTAGCGCGTTTCGAAATTGTCGGAGCCATCGACGACCATGTCGTAGCGCGCTACAAGGGCAGGGGCGTTGTCAGTCGTCAGCCGAAGCTGGTGCAGTTCCACCGCGACATTGGGGTTGATGCGCGCGATGGCCGCCTTCGCGCTGTCGGTTTTCGCCATGCCGATCGTCTCTGTGTCATGGATGACCTGCCGTTGCAGGTTGGACAGCGAGACGTCGTCGTCGTCGACGATGCCGAGCGTGCCGACGCCGGCGGCGGCGAGATATTCCAGCACCGGTGCCCCCAGCCCTCCGGCGCCAATGACCAGCACCCGCGCGCGCTTCAGCTTCTGCTGGCCGGCACCGCCAATCTCGGGCAGCACGATGTGGCGGGCATAGCGTTCGAGTTCTTCGTCGGAAAGGGCGGTAGCGGTCATTGCCGGACCATATAGCGGCGCAAAAACCTTGTCAGGAGGCTTCGGTTGGCCCAACCGTGCCGTGATCGACCGTCAGGAACAGCGCCCTTCCAGCGAGACTGGAAAACAGCGCCGCATCGGTTCCGGTCATGAAGGCCTGGCAGTTGAGTTCTTCCAGGATCGAGAACAGCGCCGCACGCCGGCCGGCGTCGAGATGCGCCGCGATCTCGTCGAGCAGCAGGATCGGCGTCATGCCCGACATCTCGCCGGTCAGCCTTGCATGCGAAAGCACGATGCCGACCAGCAGTGCCTTCTGCTCGCCGGTCGAACAAAGTTCGGCCGGCATCGCCTTGGGCCGGTGCCGCACGACGAGGTCGGAACGGTGCGGGCCTTCCAGCGTGCGCCCGGCGGCGCGGTCGCGGTCGCGGCCGCCGGCAAGCGCTGCGCGGAACCGCTCCTCGACGTCGACGGCAGGCGTGGTGGCCACCTGCTCTTCCAGTTCGCCGGAGAGGCCAATGTCTGCCTGCGGGAATGGGCCGCTATCGGGCAGCCTGTCGATCATGGCGGCGAGCAGGCGCACCAGTTCAGCCCTGGCCGCGGCAATCGCCACGCCAGTCTCGGCCATCTGCGTCTCGATCGCATCGAACCAGGCGCTATCGCGCGATCCTTCCGTAAGCAAACGGTTACGGCCGCGCATGGCCTTTTCATAGTCGAGCGCGCGCTGGCCATGCCCGGGGTCGATCGCCAGCACCAGCCGGTCGAGAAAGCGCCGGCGGTCGGCGGCCGGCCCCGGGAACAGGCCGTCCATCGCTGGCGTCAGCCAGACGACGCGCAGCCATTCCAGCATGTCCTCGGCCGATCGTGCGGCCGCGCCATTGATCCGCACCCGCCTGCCGCCTTCGCCGGCATTGTCGCCGCCGGCGACGCCGGTGCCGATTTCAACCTCGCCTTCCGCCCCTTCGATCAGGGCGTGCAGGGCAAAGCCGCCATCGCCACCGTCGCGCGCCACGTCGGCATAAGGTGCGCGGCGCAGGCCGCGGCCCGGCGTCAGCAGCGAGACCGCTTCCAGGAGATTGGTCTTGCCGGCGCCATTGTCGCCGGAAAGCACCACGGCGCCTGGCGCAAGGTCGATCGTCAACGCCGCATAGTTGCGGAAATTAGTAAGCGTTAGCTTACTTACATAGGTTTGCTTTTGAGACTGTTTTGCGGTCACGGCAGCAAAATGGCGTGCCGATCTCCACCTCCCTGTATGCAGAGGAGATGTCCGGCAGGACGAAGAAGGGTGATTTCTCGCATAGGCCTCGTTCGGGCCTACACCCGCATCGGCATCAGCACGTAAAGAGCGGTTTCGTCGGCCATGTCGTGGATCAGCGTCGGCGAGCCGGCATCCGCCAGCATAAATTTCGCTTCCGTGCCGGTCAATTGCGCGGCAACGTCGAGCAGATATTTGGCATTGAAGCCGATCTCGATCGGATCGGACGAATAGTCGGCCGCCAGTTCCTCGGTGGCGCTGCCCGAATCCGGATTGTTGACCGCAAGCGTGACCTGGCCTTCGGCGATCGAAAGCTTCACCGCCCGGCCGCGCTCGGACGAAATGGTCGAGACGCGATCGACGGCGGCGGCGAAGGACTGGCGGTCGATGATCAGCTTCTTGTCATTGCCGGTCGGAATGACACGCTGGTAGTCGGGGAAGGTGCCGTCGATCAGCTTCGAGGTCAGAACGACGCTGCCGATGGTGAAGCGGATCTTGGTGTCGGACAGTTCGGTGGTCACGGCCACGTCCGGGTCATCGACCAGCTTCTGCAGCTCGCTGACCGTCTTGCGCGGGATGATGATGCCGGGCATGCCCTCGGAGCCTGCCGGCGCGTCGATCTCGGCGCGCGCCAGGCGATGGCCGTCGGTGGCAACCGAGCGCAGCTTCAGCTTGCCGCCGGCCTCATGCGTGTGCAGATAGATGCCGTTCAAATAGTAGCGCGTCTCTTCGGTCGAGATGGCGAACTGGGTCTTCTCGATCAGGCCCTTCAAACCGACCGAATCGAGCCGGAAGATATGCGAGAAGGAGCCGGCCGAGAGTTCCGGGAAATCGGACTGCGGCAGGCATTGCAGGCGGAAGCTCGAACGGCCCGACGTCACCGTCATGGCGTTGCCGTCCTCGTCGGTCTTCAGCATCACCTCCGCCCCATCGGCGAGCTTGCGCACGATGTCATAGAGCAGATGCGCCGGAACCGTCGTCGCCCCGCCGCGCTCGACCTTGGCGGGCGTGGCTTCGGTCACCTCGAGGTCGAGGTCGGTCGCCTTCATTTCAAGGCTGGCGCCTTCGGCGCTGAGCAGCACGTTGGACAGGATCGGTATGGTGTTGCGTCGTTCGACTACGCGGTGAACGTGGTTGAGCGACTTCAGGAGATTTGACCGTTCCAGGATAACACGCATGACGAAACAGGCTCGCTTGAATGGATGAGCGGGTCTCCGGCTGGCGGCGCCCCGCGAAAGGTCTGAACAGGCTCAGAATCTGCGTAAGCTGACAGGAAAAAGCCTGCAAACGCAAGCCCGCGCCACCGGTTCAGGCCGGTTACGCGGGCTTTCTGGGGATAAAGCCGGCACGGCGCGCCAGCCGGCGTTTTCCATGCGATCAGGCCTGGTCGTTGATCAGCCTTCTCAGCAGTTCCAGTTCCTGCGCCAGCGTGTTGTCGTTGCCGGAAAGATCCTCGATCTTGCGCACGGCATGCAGCACCGTGGTGTGGTCGCGCCCGCCGAAGCGCCGCCCGATCTCCGGCAGCGAACGCGGCGTCATCACCTTTGACAGGTACATGGCGACCTGCCGCGGCTTGACGATGGTGCGCGTGCGCCGATTGGACAGAAGCTCGGTCTTCGACACATTGTAGTGGCGCGCCACGATGCGCTGGATATCCTCGATGCGCACCCGCTTCGGCTCGCCCGAACGATAGATATGGCCGAGGATCTCGTCGATGCGGTCGATGCTGATCTGCGGTTCGAAGGATTGGCGGAACAACAGCTGGTTGAAGGCGCCTTCGAGTTCGCGCCCGCTGCCCGTCACCGTGCGGGCGACATGGTTGAGGATCTCCTCCGAAATGTCGAGCGAGGCGTCATCGACCTTGGCGGTGGCAAGACGCAGCTTGAGCATGCCGATCCGCATGGCGAAGTCGGGCGCCGACATTTCGAGCGCAACGCCGCCATTGAGACGGGAGCGCACACGGGGCTCCAGCGATTCCAGCTCCGATGGCGGCCGGTCGGCGGCAACCACCACCTGCTTGGCGCTGTCGAGCAGCATGTTGATCAGATGGCAGAATTCATGCTGGATCGACTTGCCCTGCAGGAACTGCATGTCGTCGATGATCAGGAGATCGATGTCGCGCAGCTGTTCCTTCAGCGTCAACGCGTTGTTGTCGCGGATGGCGGTGGCGAAGCGCCACATGAAATACTCGGCCGTCAAATAGACGACGCGCGACTTCGGATTGTGCCGCAGGGATTCGGCCGCGATCGCCTGCAAAAGGTGTGTCTTGCCTAGGCCGACCGTTGCATGAAGGAAGAGCGGATTGAAACGCACCGCGCTCGACTGCGATTCCGCAACAGCCTTGGCGGCGGCAAAAGCCACCCGGTTCGACGGCCCTTCGATGAAGGAGCCGAAAGTGTAGCGTGGGTCGAGCGGGGAACCCAACACATTGTGCCGGTATTCGGCTTCGATGGGCGTGCCCTGGCGAGGCGCCGGCGCCCGTTCCACCCTGCCGGGCCCCGCGGTGCCGGCTGCCAGCGTCGTCTGCGTCTGCCTGGTCATCTTGCGCGCCGGAACGGCCTCCGGCTCGACGCCGTTGCGTCCCTGGCGCGTGGCGGTGCGCACCACGATCTCGATCTTGAGGATTTCGGGATCTTCGTGCTTCCACAGCTCCGCGATAAGGTCGAGATAATGGCCGTTGATCCAGGACCGCAGGAAGGCCGTCGGCACGGAAATGCGCACAATGCCGCGCGATGCTTCGGCAACCTTCATGCGGCCGAACCAGCTTGAATAGACTTCGACTCCGAGACGTGCCTTCAGCTGGGTCTTGACGCGCTCGAACTTCTGTTCCGCGTCGCTGGAAGCCGCCATGCTGTCCCCTCCGACAAATGTTGCTGGGAATGGGAGTTCGCTCGTTAGCTCCCTTTCGATGCCGCTCTGCATGATCGAGTTCCTTGTCCTTTGTACCCTTTTTCCGCCGGGGATGCGCCTCCTGCATCCATGTTTCCGGCGACCGTATCTTCGTTGCGACACCACCGCCGCCGCCGGCAGGTGAATGTCGCCTCGTCACAAAGGGACCGGTGCCAGCTCTCGCAAGCCGGGCCGTCTCGACACCAGGGCAATACAATGCCATCCGGCGAAAACGCCGGCGCCATCGACCTGCCATGTACAGTTACGCCAGTCCCCTACCGCCTCGAAAAGACAAATCGAACCCGTTCGCGGAATTGATCCACGTCATGAATTCTGCCATTTTGTGCTGGCCAATTCAGGCTGGGTTGAGAGCCAAAAGCCCGTCCCTTCGATGGATGGACATTACCGAAATCGCTGTGGATAGGGCAAGGCCACGACTAACCAATTTTTAACGAATCTGGTTAGCGGAGACGGGTTCGGAGCAGATGCCGCAACGGCACATTTTGATAAAGCCATTGTGATTCAAACCCTTTTCCGGCGAATATGAAAATGGCCACCCGACGCGAAATTTTCTGAAATAATTCTCTTGACAGCAACTTGTCCCCCATCGCCCGGACGCGATGTGAACAAGCTGTGGATCACCATCTGTAACTATTTGAAAAATATATGGAATTTGTGTCAGCCCGAATTATCGACCCTGCCACTTTCGGCATAACCGGGTATCAGCGCGCATGTATATGCCGGCAAAGCTTTCCGGACTTTGAAATCCAAGCCAGACGCGCTTTGCGGGCGTTCTTTTTAAGTACTTGCCGGCAAACGAAAAAACCCGGCGCGATGCGCCGGGTTTGAACAAGCCAAGTTTAGTTAAATGTAATATTAGGCCGACAGCACCTTGAGGCGGTGGGCCAGGCGCGACACCTTGCGGGATGCCGTATTCTTGTGCAGCACGCCCTTGGTCGCGGCGCGCATCAATTCCGGCTCGGCGGCCTTGAACGCGGCAAGTGCCGCGGTCTTGTCGCCGGCGGCCAGCGCCTCTTCGACCTGCCGGACATAGGTGCGGACACGCGAGCGGCGGTTCTTGTTGATCGCTGCGCGGCGGGCGATCTTGCGCGTTGCCTTTTTGGCCGAGGAGGTATTGGCCATGATGCCTCTCTTCTGATCTGGTGGGCGCATGCGGGATGCCGCAGGGCGCAAAAAACAAACGGGCAGCCAAAGGCCGCCTCGGTTGGAGCGGCTTATAGTTCAGCTTTTCCGGCGCGTCAACGCCGCTTGGCCTTCTTTTTGGCCCGCTTAGCGGTTGGTGAAATTTGGCTTCCGCTTCTCGGCAAAGGCGGCCATGCCTTCCTTCTGGTCGTCCAGCGCAAACAGCGAGTGAAACAGGCGCCGTTCGAAGCGAAGCCCTTCGGCAAGCGTTGTCTCATAGGCGCGGTTGACCGCCTCCTTGGTCATCATCACCGACGGCAGCGAAAACTCGGCGATCTTGCCCGCAGCCTTCAGTGCTTCCTCGACCTGGTCGCCGGCGGGCACGACGCGCGATACCAGCCCGCAGCGCTCGGCCTCCGCCGCATCCATCATCCGCCCGGTAAGGCACATGTCCATGGCCTTCGACTTGCCGACGAAGCGGGTCAGCCGCTGCGATCCGCCCATGCCGGGCATGACGCCGAGCGTGATTTCGGGCTGGCCGAACCTGGCATTGTCGGCCGCGATGATGAAATCGCACATCATTGCCAGTTCGCAACCGCCGCCAAGCGCATAGCCGGCAACCGCGGCAATGACAGGCTTTCGCGTGCGCGCGAGTTCTTCCCAGCCGACGAAGAAGTCCTGCACATAGGCGTCGACGAACGTGATTGCCTGCATTTCCTTGATGTCGGCGCCCGCCGCAAAGGCCTTCTCGGAACCGGTGATGACCATGGCGCCAATCGTGGCATCGGTGCCAAACCCGTTCACAGCCGCCACCACCTCCGCCATGACCTGGGAGTTCAGCGCGTTGAGCGCCTTGGGTCGGTTCAGCATGATCAGCCCGACCTTGCCGCGCGTTTCCACGATGATGGTTTCATAGGCCATGGCTTCGCCTCCTCGTTCCGGCCGATCGATGTTGACTGGTCCTAGCTTACCGCTGACAGGTCCGGCAATAGAAGGTCGAGCGCCCGCTTTGCACGATGCGCTCGATTTGGCCGCCGCAGCCGGGCGTTGAGCATGGTTCGCCTTCCCGGTCGTAGACCGCGAACGAATGCTGGAAATAGCCCAGCGAGCCGTCCGTCCGCACATAGTCGCGCAGCGACGATCCGCCGGCGGCGATTGCATCGGCGATGACTGAACGGATCGCCCCGGCCAGGCGTTCGCTCTGCCCCGCCGCCTTCTTTCCAGCCTTGGCGATCGTGCCAGATTCACGCAGCGGCGACAGGCCGGCTCGCCACAGCGCCTCCGACACATAGATATTGCCAAGTCCTGCGATCAGACGCTGGTCGAGAAGCGCTGCCTTCAACGGCGATCGGCGGCCTTCGAGCAGCGAGGCGAGCAGAACGCCGTCCAGCGTATTGCCGGTCGGCTCGACGCCCAGCCCGGCCAGCATCGGATGCGTGTCGGGCGTCCCTTCGGCAAACAGCATGAAGCCGAAGCGGCGCGGGTCGTTGAAGATCACGCGCGAGCGGGCGCCTTCGGCGGAGACCACATCGAACACGACATGATCGTGCGCAGCGCTTTTCGAACGCTCGTGATGGAATACACCCGGGATATCGCTGCCATCTGATGTCTCGATGCGGAACGAACCCGACATGCCGAGATGGCAGATCAGCACCGGCCCACCATCGATATGCATGGTGAGATATTTGGCCCGCCGGCCTAGGGCGGTGATGGTCTTGCCGGTCAGCCGCGCGGAGAAATCCTTGGGAAACGGGAACCTGAGATCGGGCCGGCGCGCCTCGACGCGGACGAGGCGGGCGCCTTCCAGAACCGGTTGCAGGCCGCGCCGGACCGTCTCGACCTCAGGCAATTCGGGCATGGCCGCCTATCGTCGCATAGAAAGAAGTGCCGTGACGGCCACGCGCCAGCCCGAGATGTTCGGCGACGGTTTCGCCGATGTCGGCGAAGGTCGCTCTGAGCCCGATATTGCCCCCTGTGAGCCCCTGTCCGACGCCGATCACCGGAATGCGTTCGCGCGTGTGGTCGGTGCCGCGCCATGTCGGGTCGTTGCCGTGGTCGGCGGTGAGGAAGAGCAGGTCGCCCTGCTTCAGTTTGGCAAGCGCCTCTGGCAGGCGAAGGTCGAAGGCTTCGAGTGCTGCCGCATAGCCGGCGACGTCGCGGCGATGACCGAACTCGGTGTCGAAATCGACGAAATTGGCAAACACCAGATCACCGTCGCCAGCGTCGTCCATCGCACCCAGCGCCTTGTCGAACATCGCCATGTTGCCGGCGGCCTTGCGCACTTCGGAGATGCCGCGATGCGCGAAGATGTCGCCGATCTTGCCGACCGCGAAGACCTTGCTTCCGCGTTGCGTCAGCCGGTCGAGCAGCGTTGGTTCCGGCGGCGGCACCGCATAGTCGCGGCGGTTGTAGGTGCGCTCGAAGGTAGCGACGGTTTCCCCGACAAAAGGCCGTGCGATCACCCGGCCGATGTTCAGCGGATCGACCAGCCCGCGCACGGTCTTGCAGAACGCGTAGAGCCGCTCCAGTCCGAAATGCGCTTCGTGCGCGGCGATCTGCAGGACGGAGTCGACCGAAGTGTAGCAGATCGGCTTGCCGGAGCGGATATGCTCCTCGCCGAACCGCTCGATGATTTCGATTCCCGCCGCATGGCAATCGCCCAAAATGCCGGGCACCTTTCCTTCCCGGATCATCGCCTCGGTCAGGGCCGCCGGAAATGCCGGCACCGTCTGAGGAAAATAGCCCCAGTCGAAGCGCACCGGAAGGCCGGCGATTTCCCAATGACCCGAGGGCGTGTCCTTGCCGCTCGAGACCTCCTGCGCCGCGCCATGAATGGCCGTGGCAAGCGGGATCTTGCTGCCGTCGAATCGAAAACCGGTCGCGGTTTCCGCCGCGCGGTCGAGACCGAGCGAGACCATGTTCGGCACCGCGAGCGGCCCCTTGCGCAGGCCTTCGCGATCCGCGTGGCCTTGCGCGCAGGCCAGGGCGATGTGCCCGAACGTATCGGCGCCGGCATCGCCATAGCGCTCGGCATCGGCGGCGCCGCCGATGCCGAAGGAATCGAGAACGAATAGGAAAGCGCGTGCCATCGAATGGGATCGTGTTGCCTGTCTGCGGTCCCAGACATAGGGTTCCACATCGCCATTGGCAATTCGGAAACCAAACGGCAACGGCTTGGACGCGATAGTCGGGCGAGACCGGACGGCGAAGCGGCAGGGCAGGGATGAGACATGGTGGCGCATTTTCGGCGAGGCCCGCCTTGAAGGCATGCGTGGCCGCGTTTGCGTTGCTGGCCGCATCATGGCCGAACGCGGCGCATGCTGACTGGCGCGACGACATCGGCACGTTCCGCATCGGCATCGTCGCCGAACCCGGGGCCGGCAACACCGTTCCGGGCCTGGCGCTGCTGACGGACGCCTACACCAAGGCGCTCGGCATGAAGGTGGAATTTGTCGTCGCCCGCGACTACGCGGCGCTGATCGAGGCGCAGGCAAGCGGCCGGATCGAATACGCGGTCTATTCGGCGACGGCCTACGCCACTGCCGCGCAACGCTGCGGCTGCGTCGAACCTCTCGTGGCGCCGGTCGATGAAGACGGCGCCATCGGCATCCGCTCCGTCCTCGTGACGCGCGACGGCAAGGTTCCGGATCTTGCCGCCATGGCGACGCACCGGATCGCGATCGCGCCTTCCGACAGCATCGGCGGTTCTCTGTTGCCGTTAGCCGGGCTCAAGGCGGATGGCGTCGAGCTCAGCGAGGATGCGCCATATCTGGTGCGCGCCGCCTCGGCCGCCGCGGCCGAAACGATGCTCATCGACGGCCAGGCCGATGCCCTGTTCGGTTGGGTGGAAGCTATGGCGGACGGCCAGCCCGCGACGCCGGACGGCCAATCGGCGGTCCCGGACGGCCAACTGGCTGACCCAGGCGGCACCGTGGCGAGGCTTGAAGCGGCGGGTCTTTCGAAGAGCGAACTTCAGGTCGTATGGACGTCCGGCTTGCTCAGATACGGCCCGCATGCCGTCCGCAGCGATCTCGACCCCGAGGCCAAGCGCCGGCTCGCCGTTTTCCTCACCAACCTCAAGTCGATGACGCCTGATGTCTACGATCTGCTTGAGGCGGCGCACTCCGGCGGGTTCGCCGTTGCCTCTTCGAAGGACTATGCGATGGCTGCGGCCATCGTCCAGTTTGTGTCAGGCAAGAACGGCCAGCAATGATCCTTGGCGCCCGACCGCGCCCACTCAGCAGTCGCCGCAGGGGATCGTCGTGCTGCGGCGGGGGCGCAGGTAATAGGTCTCGCCCATCGATATCTTGTTGAAGGCCGAGGTCAACCCAAGACGCTGCTGACCGTCCGCCGACCAGGTGATGACCGGCTCGTAGGCAAGATCGCTTTCGACACGAATAAGAAAAGTGCCTGCAACCTTCAGCGTGGCGGGAACCGTGGTGGTGGTGCCCTTGGTGGCATCGACGTCCGGGGTGCCATCGACGAGCTTGCGCGACCACACGACCTTCACCGTCGGCGTCGCATCCGTCGAGACCTCTATCGCTGTGATGACGATCTTCGGGGTCGAGCGATTATAGGGCTGCAAGGTTGTTGTGCCGATCTGCATGATCGCATCGAGCTCTGCCTTGGTGATCGTATTCTGCTGCGTGACGAGGTCCGCCACCATGCTGCCGATGCGACTGACCTTCTTGCTGGTCTCGATGGCCTGCGAAGCCTCCATGGTCACGAAATACATGACGAGCAGGACAGGCACGATGAAGGCGAACTCGATGGCCGCGACGCCGCGGCGATCAGCGCAAAACCGCATCGCTCTCGTCCAGACTGCTGAAATCCCCCGGTGTGCCCCCGCACGAAACATGCCTTTACCCCCGTTTTGCCAAAGCAAGCCTGCAATCTCAGTTGTCGAACGGCTCGTTCTGCCAGGTCACCGATGCGAAATGCAGCGTGTTACCGTCCTTGAGATTGGCCATCGACTTGGCCATGAAATCGGTCATGACAGGCCATTTGTAGAACACCCGCAGCATGTTCCTCGATTCCGCCAGGCCGGGAGTGACGGCGAAGCTCGTTGCATTCGTGCCGTGCTTCAGAACGATCTCGCCGTCCACGATCCTGAAGCTCGCCGTGGCGGCGTCGGCAAAGGTCGGATACTCGCGCAGGTCCACCAGCAGTCCCGGGCAGGTCTTGGCGACCATAATCTCAAGCCTGCTGCAGATGAGGTCCCGCAACTTGGTCCCGGCTACATCGGCCGGCCTCAACTGGCCGGTGCGCAGCTGTCGGGCGACGTCGTCCGTGGCGTTGGCCATCACTTCCTGTCCGGCAAACGAGATGCAGCTCTCGAGGATGGCAAAGACGAGAAGGGCGAACGGCAGGGCAAGCATGGCAAATTCTATCGCCGTGCTGCCGCGCTTGTCGCCAAGGAAACGGGAGCGGAACCATGGCCGCCTGGTGCTGCGATTGCCGTCTTCGGGTGCCGGATCCCTGCTCATGTCCGTTCCTGCCGATGCTTGTGCGGTGTCGGCGGCCACATTAGGGATGACCCATTGAAACCCGGTTTGGATGACCGCTAAATTCGTCGAGCCGGCCTTAACTGCCTGCTAACCGTGGCGGCCGTCGCGCAATCTGCCGACGCCGGGACGCTCAGTGGCCGGCGCTCATCTCGGCTTCCGAGGCCTTCTCGCTGTCGCTCTTGTAGGAGCTTTCGCAATAGGGCGTGCAGGACATGGTCTGGATTTCGGAGCGCCTGTAGATTCTGACCGAGGACGCATCCTGCCGCACGACCGTGACCTGTTCGTCGATGATCGGGCTGCCGTCCTGGTCGAGGACAACCAGGTTGGTGACGCCAAATCCCTTGCCGGTCAGAACGATTGTCGATGCATCCTGAACGGCGGCATCGGCGATCGCTGGATTGCCGACGACGATGGTGTCGGCGGCGCGCGACAATTTGACGATCTTCGCCTGGTTCATCGTGACTTCGATACCGGATCCGGCCCTGGCCGGCATGACGAAGGCAGATGCGGCGAGAAGCGCGGCAGCTGCGAATGACGATCTCGACCCGGTCATTGAGACGCTCCAAGGCGGCGAATTGTTCAACGGAACATGAACGAGATTGGTGAACCAACAGTTAAACATGGGCTGGTTGCGATAAGGATTGGTGCGCCCAGCTCGCGGGTGCGCCACAGCCTGCGCTGTTTTAGCAATACTGAAGGTGCGCCGATCTCCGCGCTTTCCCGGCGTTTAGCTCACGGTTAACCACGCAACGGGTTCGGTGCCGGAAAGGAATCGGTAAGGCTGTTTATTAAGCCGATCGAAAGAGCTTCTCCCTAGATTGGCAGCATCCGATCAACCGGCAAGAGAAGTTGACGGAAGTGCTGTAACACAGTGGAGTAGGAGCTCTCGAATGTCTAACCTGATCGCACGTTTTGTGAAGGACGAATCCGGCGCGACCGCCATCGAATATGGTCTGATCGCTGCTCTCATTGCGCTCGCCATCATGGTCGGCGCTGGCGCCCTCGGCAATGCTCTGAACGCCAAGTTCGCGAACATCGCCTCGGAAATCAACGGTTCGTAATACCGAAGCAACCTGGTTGCTTTCAATCAAGGGCCGCCTCATTGGCGGCCCTTTGTTTTTATGACGTCTGCATCTTGTGATGTCTGGGGTTTTTGAAGTCCCGGCCTCATCAATCGTTAATCGAACATGCCTAGGCTGCTTCCAGGCACATTTGACCACAGGCGCCGCGCCCATGCTTGAAGCCCTGATCTTCGTCGTCTTTCCGTTCTGCATGCTTTTCGCCGCGATCTCCGACACATTGTCGATGACAATCGCCAATCGCGTGCCGGTGCTGCTTGTGGCCGTCTTTGCCCTGGTCGCGCCGCTGACCGGTATGGATTGGGCAACCTATGGCTGGCATTTCGCCGCTGGCGGCCTGGTGCTGGCCGTGACCTTTGGTCTGTTCGCGCTCGGCGGTATGGGAGGCGGCGACGCCAAGCTGCTGGCCGCCACCGCCGTCTGGATGGGGCTCAACATTCACCTTGTCGAATACCTCGTGGCCTCGACGATCATCGGTGGCCTTTTGACGATCGCCATCCTCGTCTACAGGAAATCGCCGCTCGCCACCTATACGGGCCACAACCCGTTCCTGCGCCATTTCGCCGACGAGACGTCCGGCGTTCCCTATGGCATCGCGCTTGGCCTCGGCGGACTGCTCACCTTTCCGGACTCGCCCCTGATGGTGTGGGCGCTGGCACAGCTGGCAGCTTAGCCAGCTTTTCAGATTTCGCTTTCGAAAAGGCGGCCCCGGCCGCCTTTTTTGCGCGCCGGCGGCAGTTCGTTCTAATTTATGTAAACCTTAAATTAATCACGATCGTAAGCATTACATTAACCTTGTTTTGACGATTGCGGCTGCAAAGTCCCCCTTGGCTAGGTGGTTTGCCAAAGGCGAGGGTTCGGACAGATGCCAGCATCCCGACTGATCATTCTGAGCGTGGCGGTGGCCGCGGCGGGTGGTGCAGGATATGTGGCGAAGAACATGGTGGCGACTCCGCCGCCTCAGGTCATCGTCGATTCTCCGCAGGCGCCGGCCATCGCATTGCAGGACGTGCTTGTCCTGTCCGGCGATGTCGCCATGGGCAGCCCGCTGGAAAACAACATCAGCTGGGAGTCGTGGCCGTCCAACGGCATCAATGCCAATTTCATCACCCGCGCCGTAGAGCCCGATGCGGTCGAGAAGCTGAAGGGGTCCGTTGCCCGCGTGGCGATGTTCACCGGCGAGCCGCTGCGGCGCTCCAAGCTCATCGGCGAGGGGCAGAGTTTCATGTCGTCGATCCTGCCCTCCGGCATGCGCGCCGTCGCGACCGCGATATCGGCCGATACGTCCGCGGGCGGCTTCATCCTGCCCAATGACTTCGTCGACGTCATAATGACCCGCCGCTCCGATACCGGGACCGGTGGCAGCGGTTTCACCACCGAGACCATCCTGAAGAATATCCGCGTTCTGGCGATCGACCAGACCATCCAGGAAGATGAGGAAGGCAAGAAGACCAGGGTCGGCCAGACCGCCACGCTGGAACTGACGCCACAGCAGGCCGAGATCATCACGGTCGCCCAGCAGATGGCGGATCGCCTGACGCTGGCGCTGCGCTCGATCACGGACAGCCAGGAAAAGAATTTGGGCGAGGCTGACTATCTCGTTTCCGGCAACGGCCGGCGCGGAACGGTGCGGTTGATCAAGTCGGGCGAAGTTTCCGAAGTGGGAGCAAGGAAATGAGGCTAAACGGTAAACTGCCGTTCGCGATGGCGGTGGCAATCGGCCTGTTCCTGGCCGGCACGAACGCGCCTGGCCTTGTCGAAGCGAAGGCTGCGAACAGGACAGCCGGCGTCACGGCATCCGTCGCCACGCAGCGCGTCAAGCTTGGCCTCAACAAATCGGTGGTCATCGACCTGCCGAGCGACGCCTATGACATCCTCGTCGCCAATCCGGCGGTCGCCGATGCGGTGACCCGTACGGCACGGCGCATCTATCTGTTCGGCAAGTCGGTCGGTGAGACCAACATCTTCGTCTTCGGCCCCAATGGCGAGCAGATCGTCAGCCTGGACCTGGCGGTCGAGCGCGATGTCGCCGGACTTGAGGACTATCTCAAGCGTTTCATTCCGTCGTCCGAGATCAAGGTCGAACTGCTCAACGACAATGTCGTTCTGACCGGAAGCGTCGATACCCCGCTCGACGCCAAGCGCGCGGTCGACCTGGCAACCATCTTCGTGTCCGGCGGTGAAGCGACGACCGGTCAATATTCACAGACCGCCGCCGGCGGCTCCGCCAATGGCGGCGTCGACATCAACAATCCGGACGCCGAGCGCCGCGTCTCGAAGATCGTCAACCTGCTGCAGATCATTGGCGATGATCAGGTGACGCTCAAGGTGACCGTTGCCGAAGTCAGCCGCTCGGTGATGAAGCAGCTTGGCGTCAACATGATGGGAAGCGGCGGCAGCAACGGCATCACCTACGGCGCCATCAGTGACAATTTCACTGGGCTCGGCAAATCGCTTTCGCATTCGGGTGTCAACTTCGCCACCAACGAATTGCAGGGCTACATCAACGCCATGGAGCAATCCGGCGTCATGAAAACGCTGGCCGAGCCAACCTTGACCGCCGTCTCCGGCGAGAAGGCGACCTTCAAGGTCGGCGGCGAATACAACATAGTGCAAAATCAATCCGCGCCAGACAGCAGCGGCGGGATCACCTATACGACGGAAAAGATCGATTATGGTATCGGGCTTGAATTCCAGCCGGTCGTGCTGTCGCCTGGACGTATCAGTCTGAAAGTAAGGACGTCGGTTTCGGAACCGACGACGGAAGGATCGGTATCGCTGTCCGGCGGCGTGTCCGCCCCGGGCATGAATGTACTATCGCTTCGCAAGCGCCTTGCCGACACGACGGTTGAACTGCCTTCCGGTGGCTCGATGATGATCGCCGGCCTCGTCCGTGATGACATCAGGCAGGCGGTAAACGGCTTGCCTGGGCTGACAAAGATTCCGGTGCTCGGAGCCCTTTTCCGCAGCCGTGACTTCGTCCGCAATGAAAGCGAACTGGTCATCATCATAACGCCCTATCTGGCGCGGCCGGTGGCGCGCAACGACCTCGCCAAGCCGGACGACAATTTCAACGCGCCGAGCGATGGCGCCGGCATGTTCCTTGGCCGCGTCAATCGCGTCTACGGCACGATGCAGACCGACAAGCCCAACGGCCGCTACCACGGCGTTGTCGGCTTCATCTACAAGTGAGCGGGGAAGCGGACATGTTCCAGTCAGCATCGAAGGCCATGATGATCACCGCCGCAGGGTCCGGCCGCAAGCGGATCCACCGGACGGTCGTTCCGGCCCTGGCGGTCCTGCTCGTCGCATCGCTTGCCGGCTGCGCCAACCTCAAGCGCGACAGCGTCACGGTCGGCGCCATTCCGGACGACTATCGCACCAACCACCCGATTATGATCGCCGAGAAGAACCAGAAGATCGATCTTCCGGTCGGCGCCGGCGACCGCGGCATGACCGGTTCCCAGCGCGACACGCTGCTGGGCTTTCTCGACGGCTATGACAGGAGCGCGGCCCCGGCGCTGACGATCGCAATCCCGGTCGGCTCGGCCAACGAGATCGCGGCGGCCGCGGCGGGACGCGATTTCGCCAGGTTGGCGGTCGCCAGCGGCATAAAGCGGAACCGGATCGTGATGACGTCCTATCAGTCCGTTTCCGCCGAAGCGTCGGCGCCTGTGCGCGTCGCCTACATCTCGGTGAAAGCCCAGACCGACAAATGCGGACGCTGGCCCGACGATCTGCTGCAGACGTCGGAAAACAAGCACTATGCGGATTTCGGCTGCTCGTATCAGAACAACCTTGCCGCCCAGATGGCCAATCCGGCCGATCTGCTCGGCCCGCGCAAGTCTTCCGATATTGATGCCGAAAATCGCAGCGCGGTGATCGATACGTACCGTGGCAGGGGCATTTCGGACGAGTTCCTGGGCAATTCGGAAGTGACCTACTGAGCGGCGCAAGTCACGGAAAGAGCATGACGATGAGCAATCTTGCCTATGACACTCCGGTAGATGGCGCAGAAACCTCGCAACAGGACATTGCCGCGATGCAGGCCCTGCGGCCGGTCCCGCGCATCTCGATCCAGGCATTTTGCGAGACCGAGGGCGTCGCCAATCCGGTCAAGCTCGCCGGTGAGGATCGCCGCATGGCGAAAGCTCATCTGAAGGTCCATATGGGAGGCATCGCCACGGCGATCGAATTCTATCAGTCGGCGCCGACGCCGAACCTGATCCTGCTTGAATCGCGCAGCGAGCCCAAGCAACTGCTGGAGCAGCTTGCCCAGCTTTCCGAATATTGCGACCCGACCTCGAAGGTCGTGGTGATCGGCCACTACAATGATGTCGGCCTTTACCGCGAACTCATCCGCTCGGGTATTTCCGAATATGTCATCGCACCGGTGTCGATGACCGACATCGTCAGTGTGGTTTCGTCGATCTTCGTCGATCCGGAGGCCGAGCCGATCGGCCGTTCGATCGCCTTCATCGGTGCCAAGGGCGGTGTCGGCTCCTCGACCATTGCCCACAACGTCGCCTGGGCGATGTCGTCGCTGTTCAAGTCCGAAGTGGTGGTGGCCGATCTCGATCTTGCCTTCGGCACGGCCAACATCAACTTCGATCAGGATCCGGCACAGGGCATCGCCGAAGCCGTATTCTCGCCCGAGCGCGTCGATGAGGTCTATCTGGACCGGTTGCTGGCGCAATGCGCCGAGCACCTGTCGCTGCTGGCGGCGCCGTCGACGCTCGAGCGGGTCTACGATTTCGATCCCGACGCCTTTTCGCAGCTGATCGACACGGCCCAGCGCAGCGCACCGCTGCTGGTGCTCGATGTCCCGCACGTCTGGACGGGATGGGCCAAGAGCACCCTGATCAAGGCTGACGAGATCGTCATCACCGCGACGCCGGAACTGGCCAATCTGCGCAACACCAAGAATATGGTGGACATGCTGAAACGGCTTCGCCCGAACGATCCGCCGCCAAGGCTGATCATCAACCAGGCAGGCGTGCCGAAGCGCCCCGAGATCGGGTCGTCGGATTTTGCCGAGCCGCTCGGCATCACGCCGATGGCGGTCATCCCATTCGACCCGCTCCTGTTCGGAAATGCGTCCAACAACGGGCGCATGCTTGGCGAGATGGATGCCAAGAGCCCGATCGTCGGCCTGGTCAATGAGATCGCCCATGTGCTGACCGGGCGCAGCGAAATCAAGGCCAAGAAGAAGGCAGGACTTGGCATGCTCCTTGGCAAGCTCTCGCGCAACAAGAAGTGACGCTCAAGCAGCGGAATTGGTAGTCGATCATGTTTGGTAAGAGAGGCTCAGACGACGGCAACCGGTTCAATCCGGAATTCCGTCAGCCGGCACCGGCGCCGGCTGCGACCGTGCCCGCGGACACGGCGGTTCTCGCGCGGCCGGCCTCTGCGACGCCGCAGCCCGGTGCCGCCGTTGCCCCACCCGCCCGACGCCCGGTCGAGCCGCCGCCGCTGGCGCCGCCGCCGCCGAAGAAGATCCAGCGCGAACGCAGCGAAAGCTACTACGACACCAAGAGCCAGGTCTTTTCCGCCCTCATCGACACGATCGACCTGTCGCAGCTTGCCAAGCTCGATCCTGAAAGTGCGCGCGAGGAAATCCGCGACATCGTCAACGACATCATTGCGATCAAGAATTTCGCGATGTCGATCGCCGAGCAGGAGGAACTGCTCGAGGACATCTGCAACGATGTGCTCGGCTACGGCCCTCTGGAGCCCTTGCTCGCCCGCGACGACATCGCCGACATCATGGTCAACGGCTCCAAGAACGTCTACATTGAAGTCAACGGCAAGGTCGAACAGACCGGGATCCGTTTCCGCGACAACCAGCAACTGCTCAACATCTGCCAGCGCATCGTCAGCCAGGTTGGCCGCCGTGTCGACGAATCCAGCCCGATCTGCGATGCCCGCCTGCCCGATGGCTCCCGCGTCAACGTCATCGCGCCGCCGCTCTCGATCGACGGCACCGCGCTCACCATCCGCAAGTTCAAGAAGGACAAGCTGACGCTCGACCAGCTGGTCAAGTTCGGCGCGATCTCGCCGCAAGGCGCCGAGGTTCTCAAGATCATCGGCCGGGTCCGCTGCAATATCGTCATCTCGGGTGGCACCGGCTCGGGCAAGACGACGCTGCTCAATTGCCTGACCAACTACATCGACCGTGAGGAACGCGTCATCACCTGCGAAGACTCGGCCGAGTTGCAGCTGCAGCAGCCGCATGTTGTTCGCCTCGAAACCCGCCCGCCCAATCTCGAGGGTGAGGGCGAGGTGACCATGCGCGATCTGGTCAAGAACTGCCTGCGCATGCGGCCGGAGCGGATCATCGTCGGCGAAGTGCGCGGACCGGAGGTCTTCGACCTGCTGCAGGCGATGAACACCGGTCACGACGGCTCGATGGGGACGATCCACTCGAACAGCCCGCGCGAATGCCTGAACCGTATCGAATCGATGATCGCCATGGGCGGCTACTCGCTGCCGCAGAAGACCGTGCGCGAGATCGTCGTCGGCTCCATCGACGTGATCATACAGGCGGCCCGCCTGCGCGACGGATCGCGCCGCATCACCCACATCACCGAGGTGATCGGCATGGAAGGTGACGTCATCATCACGCAGGACCTCGTCCTCTACAACATCAAGGGCGAGGACTCGAACGGCAGGCTGCTGGGCGAGCACGTGTCGACCGGCATCGGCCGGCCGCATTTTTGGGATCGCGCCCGCTACTATGGCGAGGAACAGCGCCTCGCCACGGCGCTCGAGGCCATGGAGAAACGCGCTGACTGACGCATCTGGAGGCGTAGGGGTCCTGGTCGATGTTCGGAATTGACACCACAGTACTGGCGTTTGTCGTGCTGGCCGGCTTCAGCGCCGGCGCGGTCGCCTATGCTTTCCTGTTCACCCGGATGAGCAACGAGAAGCAGGTCGGCAAGCGTCTCGAGACCATCAAGACCGCCGAAACCGATCGTTCCGTCGTCAAGGCCTCGCGTGATCGTGTCGCCGAAGCAACCAAGCGGCGAAAGTCCGTCCAGGATTCGCTGAAGCAGCTCGACGAAAAACAGAAATCCAACGATCGCAACGTCAAGAAGCCGCCGCTGAAGGCGCTGATCCGTCAAGCCGGCATGACGGTTTCCATTGAGCGCTTCTACATCTACTCGGCCGTCTGCGGCATCGTTCTCACGGCTCTCGCCTATATGGCCGGTGCGCCTTTGCTGATCCTTCCGGGCGCGTTGCTGGCCGGCGCCCTTGGTCTGCCGCGCTGGTTCGTCGCGTTTCGCCGCGGCCGGCGCGTCAAGGCATTCCTCGCCGAGTTTCCGAACGCCCTCGACATCATAGTGCGGGCGGTCAAGTCGGGCCTGCCGCTCAATGACTCAATCCGCCTGATCGCCAACGAATCTCCGGAACCGGTAAAGACCGAGTTTCGCCGTATCATCGATTCACAGCAGATGGGCATGTCGATCCCCGATGCGGCGATCCGCATGGCCGAGACCATGCCTTGCCCTGAGGCGGGCTTCTTCGGCATCGTGATCCAGATACAGTCGCAGGCCGGCGGCAATCTTTCCGAAGCGCTTGGCAATCTTTCGCGCGTGCTGCGCGACCGCAAGAAGATGAAGGCCAAGGTGCAGGCACTTTCGATGGAGGCCAAGGCCTCCGCGGTCATCATCGGCGCCCTGCCTTTCGTCGTCGCCTTTCTCGTCTACCTGTCGAGCCCGAACTACATCATGCCGCTCTTCACCACCAGCACCGGCCACCTGATCATCGGCTGCTCACTGGTCTGGATGTCGATTGGCATCATGGTGATGCGCAAGATGATGAACTTCGATGTCTAGAGCATGATCCCGAAAAGTGGGTCCCGGTTTTCGGAGAAGATCATGCTCGAACAAAAAAGATAGAAACCAATGACAGACCAGGTCGTCAAATCCCTTACCGACCCCGCTTTCCTGATCGCGCTCCTGGTCGGCATCGCGGTGTTTGCGACCGTCTTCACGGTCTTGCCTGCCCTTGGCGGCAACCAGCTCAAGTCGCGCATGAAATCGGTGGCGCTCGAGCGTGACGAATTGCGCGCCAAGCAGCGCACGCGGCTTGCCAACGAAGCCGATCGCCGCCGCAAGGGCCTTCGCGAGGAACAGTCGATCGGCATGCGCAACATCGTCGATCGGCTGGATCTGAAGCGCGCGCTGGCCGATGAGAGCACATTGCAGAAGCTCAAGGTGGCGGGTTTTCGCGGCCAGAATCCGCTGACGCGCTTTCTGTTCTTCCGCCTTGTCCTGCCCTTCGTCGGTTTCGCGTTGGCGGCTCTTTACGTTTTCATGCTCGGCGGACTGCCTCTGCAGCCGCCTTTCATCAAGCTGTTCGTCTGCGTTGTCGTCGCCTATGGCGGCTTCTATGCGCCGATACTCTACGTCAACAACCGCGCCGCCAAACGCAAGCAGTCGATCCAGATGGCGTGGCCGGACGCACTCGACCTGATGCTGATCTGCGTCGAGTCCGGCATGTCCGTGGAGGCTGCCCTGCGCAAGGTCGCCGACGAGATCGGCGCGCAATCGGTGGCATTGGCGGAAGAATTCGTCCTGACCAATGCCGAGCTCTCCTACCTGCAGGAACGCAAGGTGGCCTATGAGAACCTCGCCAGCCGCACCGGCCTGGAATCGGTCAAGTCGGTTACGCAGGCGCTGGTCCAGGCGGAGCGCTACGGCACGCCGGTGGCGCATGCGCTGCGCGTGCTGGCCAGTGAAAGTCGTGACATGCGCATGAACGCTGCCGAGAAGAAGGCCGCCGCGCTGCCGCCCAAGCTCACCGTGCCGATGATCCTGTTCTTCCTGCCGGTGCTGTTCGCCATCATCCTCGGCCCGGCCGGCATCCAGGTCAGCCAGCGCGGCATCTTTGGCGATCAGCAGAAGTCGAGCAGCGAGTAGCGCCGAGATCCGGCTCACGCATTTACGAAAAGCCGCGCTGGCTATGCCGCGCGGTTTTTGTCTTTGGCGGGATTGCAGGATGGATGCGCTGGCGCGGATCAGCTTTTGCGCAATTCCGAACGGAAACCGCTAAGCACTTTTCCAGGAATTGCTCCAGCCGTGCCTTCAGTTGGTGGCGGGCTTGTCCTTGTCCTGGTCCTTGAGCTGGCTCCAGGCGTTCTGCTGCGCAAGCATCTGGCGCAGATAGGCGACGTTGGCCTGTGCCTGCTCGGGCGAGAGCTCCTGCGAGGCGATCTTCTCTGCCTCGTCGAAGCGGCCCTGCAGGCCGACGACCAAAGCCAGGTTCTGCCGGACCCGGCTGTCGGCGTTGGGCTGCTCGGCGGCCGAGCGCATATAGGTTTCTGCCGTGCGCAGATCGCCTTCCAGCACGTAGGACATGCCGAGATTGGACAGGATCGATGGTTCGTTCGGCTTGAGGTCGAGCGCCTTGCGGTAATTCTGGCGCGCTTCGTCCTTCTGCCCCAACTGGTCGAGAATGGCCGCTTCCGCAGAAACCAGCCGCCAGTCCGGATATTCCGGCGTCTGCGCGCGGCGAACCGCATCGAGCGCCGGCTCGAACTGCCCGTTGGCGGCCAGCGCCTTGCCATAGGCGGCAAGCACGTCGCGGTCCTTGGGGAAGGCAATCGCCAGCTTGCGCATGACGGCGAGCGACTGGTCGGCATCGCCGTCCATCTGCAGTGCCGCCGCATAGTTCGTGGCGATGCGTTTGTCGTTGGGATTCTTGGCGTAGGACTCGCCGAGCGCTATCGTCGCGTTGTGCAGCTCGCCGGCGGCCATGGTCTCCAGTGGTTTGCCGCTGGAGCGGGAAATCGAGCCGGTCGTGAACTTGCTGGTGGTGCCGCAACCCGCTACGCTCGCCGCCAACGCCGCCAAGAATGCAGTGGTGATCAGACGCTTGCCTGTGATGTTCGACACTTTGATCGGCATTGGCACCCGGTCTCCATTCACGCGGCCATTGCCTGGCCGTCTTCCCTCCCGCAGAAATATTCTGTTAACCCTAACGGACAGTTAAGAAACGCCGACTCGCGATGCGACCGGCCGGAGATCATCGTATGCCTGTCGAACTTGTCGAACGCACGCTGCAGACTGCCTTGCCGGTTCATCTGGTGGCAAAGGGCGATCTGGAGGCAGCCGGTCTCGCGCCGTCGTCGATCGCCTGGGCCAAGGCCAACGGCTTCTCCGGTGAAGCCGGCAGGACGCTTGTCGTTCCCGGCGAGAGCGGCGCGCTTGCCGGTGCGCTGTTCGGCATCGGCGATGGCGAGGGCATGCTTGCCGTCGGTGCCTTGGCGCGAGCCTTGCCGGAAGGCGACTGGCATTTTGCCTCCGACCCCTCGGAGCCCGAACTCGCGGCCATTGCGCTGGCGCTCGGCGGCTATGTCTTTACGCGTTACGGCAAGAAGTCAGGCAAGGCGCTGCGCTTCGCCTTGCCATCCGGCGCCGATGCGGCACGCGTCGGCCGCATCGTCGACGGCGTTTTCCTGACGCGCGATCTGGTCAACACGCCGACCAGCGACATGGGGCCCGACCATTTGGAGGTGGCGGTTCGGATGCTGGCCGCTGAGCATCAGGCCGAGGTGTCGGTGACGAGGGGCGACGACCTGCTTGCGCAGAACTTCCCCATGATCCATGCGGTCGGTCGCGCATCATCCGATGCGCCGCGCCTGATCGACATGAGATGGGGACCGGAGGGCGCGCCGAAGATAACGCTGGTCGGCAAGGGCGTTTGCTTCGATACGGGTGGTCTCGACATCAAGCCGTCATCGGGCATGCTGCTGATGAAGAAGGACATGGGCGGCGCCGCCAATGTGCTCGGCCTCGCTTCGATGATCATGGCCGCTGGATTGTACGTGCGGCTGCGCGTGCTCGTCCCCGCGGTCGAGAATTCGATTGCGGGAAATGCGTTCCGGCCGGGTGACGTGCTGACGAGCCGCAAGGGCATCACCGTCGAGATCGGCAACACGGACGCCGAGGGGCGGCTGGTGCTGGCCGATGCGCTGGCTTTGGCCGACGACGACGAACCGCAACTGCTGGTCGACATGGCGACGCTGACCGGAGCGGCCCGCGTTGCGCTTGGCCCCGACCTGCCGCCTTTCTACACCGGCGACGAGGCGCTGGCCGACGATCTCGCGGCAGCTTCCGTCATGGTCGAGGATCCGTTGTGGCGCATGCCGCTTTGGCGGCCCTATGATGCAAAACTGTCGTCGAAGATCGCCGACATCAACAACGTCACCACGGACGGTTTTGCCGGCTCGATCACCGCGGCACTGTTCCTCAAGCGGTTTGTCGAGAAGACTCACAGCTGGGTGCATTTCGACATCTTTGCCTGGAACCCGTCCGATCGCCCGCACGGCGTCGCCGGCGGCGAGGCGCAAGGCATTCGCGCGCTGGAGCGGATCATCTCGACACGTTACGGCTGACCATCCAGAGCAGCCGGCAAAACTCTGAAACTGAAACGGAACCGAAACAATTTGGCGTCATGCTGGGGCGATGTCGATCTCGATGCGTCCGAGCCAGGCCATGCGATTGTGGCAGCAGGTGATGCTGTCGCAGGTGCGCGACGGCGCGCCCGATCTCACCATGCGCCAGACGGCGATCCTGTTCACCATCTATCTCGACCCGCCGCCGCACACTGTGCGCGGGCTGGCCGCAAGGCTCAACGTCACCAAGCCGGTCATCACCCGCGCGCTCGACACGATGGGCGCGCTGAAGCTGGTGTCGCGCCATCGCGACGAACTCGACAAGCGCAACGTGCTGATCAGGCGCACTGTCGAGGGCGCGCTCTTTGTCGAGCGCTTCGGCGATGGTATCGTTGCCAGGGCCCATGAACTGCCCATCTGACCAATTGTCGATTTGCCCACCTTACCGATTAGAAACGAGTTGCCGATTTGACCGCCAGGGATGCCCGCCTTCACGCCTTTCGTGCCGATCTCGCCGATGCGCGGCTGAAAGGCGAAGTTTCCGCCGATCGTTTCGTGCCCGGCCAGCCGGCGCGGATTTCGGTTTCCGTCGCCGATATCCGCAAGGCGCCGAGCTGGGATGCCGGGGTCAACACCCAGGCCCTGTTCGGCGAAGATGTCCTCGTCTTCGAGGAGAAGGAAGGCTGGGCCTGGATACAGGTCGAGCGGGACGGCTATGTCGGCTATGTCACCGACACCGTGCTGGGAGCGAGGGACCATCCGCCGACCCATACTGTCTCGGTGCCGCGCACCTTCCTCTATCCCGGTCCAGACCTGCGCTTTCCGATCAGCGGTCAGTTGTCGATGGGGTCGGCGGTGACGGTGACGGGTGCCGCGGAAACCCGCGGCACGCACTATGCTCTGCTGCCCTCTGGTCAGGCGGTCATTGCAGGCCATCTCAGGCCGATCGCGGATAAGTCTGCCGACTATGTATCGGTCGCGGAAACTTTTCTCGGCACACCCTATCTCTGGGGCGGTGCCTCGGGCTTCGGCATCGACTGTTCCGGCCTCGTGCAACTGGCGATGCGCATGGCAGGCAAGGATGTGCTGCGTGATTCCGACATGCAGGCGGCGACCATCGGGGAGCCGCTCGAACCCGGCCCGGATTTCAGCGGGCTGTGTCGCGGCGACCTTGTCTTCTGGAAAGGCCATGTCGCCATCATGACCGACGCCGAGACCATGATCCACGCCAATGGCCACACCATGCTGGTGTCGCGCGAAGGGCTGAAGGACGCCATCGCCCGCATCGGCTATCTCTATGGCGGCCCGACGGGGTTCCGGCGGCCGTAGGCCTCTTCCTTCTCCCCGTAAACGGGGCGAGGAACGCGCTCTTCGATCACTTTTTGTTCCGAATCTGCTTGGCGTTCTCGCGCTGTCGCGCTACCTCTGGCGTGTGACAGAGCAGCCGCGCCTTGCCGAACAGAATGCCGCCGTCGTCCTGCCCGAGCCATTCGTCAGATGGTTCGCGCAAAAAGGCTGGGCGCCGCGCGCCCACCAGATCGAGTTGCTGGCGAGGACCCAGGCCGGGCAGTCCGTGCTGCTGATCGCGCCGACCGGCGCCGGCAAGACGCTGGCCGGCTTCATGCCGTCCCTGACGGAACTCGCCGATCGTCCCAGGCGAAAACCGGGCCAGGCGCATCGCGGCATCCACACGCTCTACATCTCGCCGCTGAAGGCTTTAGCCGTCGACATCGAGCGCAACCTCGGCAAGCCGGTGGAAGAGATCGGCCTGCCCGTCACAATAGAGACGCGCACCGGCGACACGCCCTCGCACAAGCGCCAGCGGCAGAAGCTGGTGCCACCGGATATCCTGCTGACGACGCCCGAACAACTGGCGCTGCTGATCGCGGCACCCGACGCCAGGCGCTTCTTCGAGGATCTGCGCTACGTGGTGCTCGACGAGCTGCACTCGCTGGTGATCTCGAAGCGCGGTCACCTGCTGGCGCTCGGTCTGGCGCGGCTGCGCAACTATGTGCCCAAGCTGCAGACCATAGGTCTGTCTGCCACCGTTGCGGAGCCCGATGAGTTGCGGCGTTGGTTGGTTAGCCAGAACCCGCTGGGCGGTATGGCAGAGCTGATCACCGTGGTCGGCGGCGCCAAGCCCGACATCTCGATTCTCGATTCACAAGAACGCGTGCCGTGGTCGGGCCATTCGGCCCGCTACGCCATTCCGGAGATCTACGAGGCGATCAAGAAGCACCGCACGACGCTGCTGTTCGTCAACACCCGCAGCCAGGCCGAACTTCTATTCCAGGAGTTGTGGCGGGCGAACGAGGATTCGCTGCCGATTGCGCTCCATCACGGCTCGCTCGATGTTGGCCAGCGCCGGCGCGTCGAGAAGGCTATGGGCGAGAATGCCCTGCGCGCCATCGTCGCCACCTCGACGCTCGATCTCGGCATCGACTGGGGCGATGTCGATCTGGTCGTCCATGTCGGTGCGCCGAAGGGCGCCAGTCGGCTTGCGCAGCGCATCGGCCGCGCCAACCACCGCATGGACGAACCGTCGAAGGCGATCCTCATTCCGGCCAACCGCTTCGAGGTGCTGGAATGTCGCGCCGCCCTCGACGCCAACTATCTCGGCGCGCAGGACACGCCGCCGCTGATCAAGGGCGCGCTCGATGTGCTGTCGCAGCATGTGCTGGGTGTCGCCTGCGGTGCGCCCTTCGATGCCGATCTTCTGTTCGAGGAGGTGCGCAGTGCGGCACCCTATGCCGCCCTGGAGCGCGAGACTTTCGACCGCGTCGTCGACTTCGTCGCCACCGGCGGCTATGCGCTGAAGAACTACGAGCGCTACGCCCGCATCCGCAAGACGGTCGACGGGCTGTGGCGCGTCTCGCATCCGCGCGTCGCCCAGCAATACCGGCTGAACGTCGGCACCATCGTCGAGATGCCGGAACTCAATGTCCGCTATGTCAAGCAGGGGCGCGGCATGGCTGGCCGCGGCGGGCCGGTGCTTGGCAAGATCGAGGAATATTTTGCCGAAACGTTGCGCCCCGGCGACAATTTCCTGTTCGCCGGCAAGGTGCTGCGCTTCGAAGGCATCCGCGAGAATGAATGCGTCGTCTCCAGCGGCGCCGGTGCCAACATCATCGTGCCAAGTTATGCCGGCGGCAAGTTTCCGCTGTCGACCTATCTCGCCGAACAGGTGCGCGGCATGCTGGCCGACAGCAACCGCTGGCAGGCACTGCCGGAACAGGTCGCCGATTGGCTGCGGCTGCAGAAGGAGAAGTCGGTGCTGCCGAAGCGCGGCGACCTGCTGGTCGAGACCTTTCCGCGCGGCAACCGCCACTACATGGTCGCCTATCCCTTCGAAGGCCGGCTGGCGCATCAAACGCTCGGCATGCTCTTGACGCGACGGCTGGAGCGGGTAGGCGCCCGGCCACTCGGCTTCGTCGCCACCGACTATTCGCTGGCCGTCTGGGCGTTGGACGACATGGCAGCGCTGTTCAAGGCGAAGAAACCGTCGCTGGCAGCGCTGTTCGACGAGGACATGCTGGGCGACGATCTCGAAGCCTGGCTGAACGACAGCTGGATGCTGAAGCGCACCTTCCGCACCTGCGCGGTCATCGCCGGGCTGATCGAGAAGCGCTACCCCGGGCAGGAGAAGAGCGGCCGGCAGGTGACGGTGTCGGCCGACCTGATCTACGACGTGCTGCGCAGCCACGAGCCGGACCATATCCTGCTGCAGGCGACGCGCACAGACGCCTCCGCCGGCCTGCTCGATGTCAGCAGACTTGCCGAGATGCTCTCGCGTGTGCGCGGCCGAATCGTGCATAAGCATCTCGACCAGATCTCGCCGCTGGCGATACCGGTGATGCTCGAGATCGGCAAGGAACCGGTCAATGGCGGCGCCAACGAGACGCTGCTGATGGAAGCCGCCGATCTGGTCGAGGAGGCCATGGGCCGAAGGTGACGAACTGAGAGTGACGAGGGCATGAATTTCTCGCTGGCGCGCACGTCGCTGATGGCAGAGGCCGACCTGGTCGGCATCGCCGGCGAGCGTGCGGTCTGCGATCCGCGTGGCGTGCTCTATTTTCCCGAGCTTCGGCTGCTGGCGGTGTCCGACCTGCATCTCGAAAAAGGCTCGTCCTTTGCCCGCCGCGGTGCGCTGATCCCGCCTTACGACACCGGCGCCACCTTGCTCCGGCTGCAGGCGGTGATATCAGATTATCAGCCGGCGATCGTCATCAGCCTCGGCGACAGTTTCCATGACGGCGGCGGTGCCGGGCGCATGCATCAAAGTTTTCGCGAGCGCCTGGAGGCGCTGATGGCTGGCCGCGACTGGTTCTGGATCGCCGGCAATCATGATCCGGACGCGCCGGCCGACCTGCCTGGTGACACCGTGCGCGAACTCGCCATCGGCGCGCTGCTGTTCCGGCATGAGCCATCGAAGGTGCGTGTCGAAGGCGAGATATCAGGCCATCTGCACCCATGCGCCCGGATCGTCCAGCGTGGCCGCTCGGTGCGGCGGCGCTGCTTTGCCGCGGATGGCGGCCGCATGATCATGCCCGCCTTCGGCGCCTATACCGGCTCGCTCAACGTGCTCGACCACGCCTATGCCGGCCTGTTCCGCCGTGAGACGCTGATGGCCTATATGCTCGGTGCGGAGCGCATCTTTGCCATTTCCGGCTCGATGCTCAGGCCAGGGTAAAACCTATCTGCCATAGTACAAAGTGACCGTGTGCTTGGCCTCGGCGAAGAACAGCCAGCGCTCGACCAGCATGCCGGCGAACTGGGCGAAGGCCGCGAGTACCGATGCGATCGCCGCCAACGGCCAAGGCAGAAAGATCGCCGCGAGCAACAGCAGAGCGGGCAAGGCGAAGGCCAAAATCTGCGTGATCAGCCGCAGCTTTGCGCCGTGCTTGCGCGCGATGCGAAAACCCATTTCCTTGAGAAGGTAATTTTCTTCTGTGTGCGGCCATTCCAGCGAGCGCACTGTGCCGCCAGTGAGCCCCGTCGCCGTATTGGCGGTGGTCGCGATCTCCAGCGCATCATTGTAGCGCCACGTCGCCAGCTTCCAGCCCCAGCCGAGCATCGTCACCAGCAGGGCGGCGGCAGCAATGGCGGTCGAGCCGATGGCGAAAACCTGCAGCAGCGCGTTCAGCAGCACGCTGCCGGTCATCGCCGAGAAGATCAGATAGCCAGGCAGCGTGAAGCGGCTGTGCCACTGGGCGATCGGCTTCAGCGAGGCATAGATCATGCCTGTGGTGCAGACGGTGACGATCGCGCCGACGGCAGCCAGCAATCCGGCCAAGGTGACCCAGACACCCGTGCGGCCGAAAAACAGCCAGCCGATGCCGAACAGGCCGGCCGGAATGAAGGTCAGGACCGACGACACGCCCTCGCGCGACAGCCAGGAGCTGCGCCACTGCGAGAAGGCGCGCCAGGCCCGTTCCGGCCGGCCGAGATGGCCGGTCGACGACAGCAGGCCGGCGGCGATCAGGCCGAGCGCCAGCCCCATGCCGATGAGCCCGAACCAGAAATCAGGTGGGATTAAGCCCAATCCGCCGAGCACGCCAAGCAGCGCCAGCAGGCCGTAGCCGGCACCGGTGGCGGTGGTGAAGAAGACGACGGAAAAGGCTGGATGCATCGGGTCAGTTCGAAAGCATGCGGTCGACCCAGCCGAGGAAACCGCCTTCGGCCCGCACCGGCTCGAGCGCGGGTGCGGCCACCGATGCGGCGCGTTGGGTGTGGGCGCGCGGCGGCAGGTACTTGTTGGTCGGGTGATAACCCATCTCGGGCATCAGGTCGACGCCGCCGCGATCCGCCACCAACTGAGAAACCGCCGAGGCGGGGTCGCCGAGATCGCCGAAATGCCGGGCGCTGGTCGGGCAGGCGGCGACGCAGGCCGGCACGCGGTCTTCCTCGACCAGATTGTCGTTGTAGATGCGGTCGACGCACAGCGTGCATTTCTTCATGACGCCGACATCGGTGTCGAATTCGCGCGCGCCATAGGGGCAGGCCCAGCTGCACAATTTGCAGCCGATGCACTTGTCCTCATCGATCAGCACGATGCCGTCCGAGGCGCGCTTGTAGGACGCGCCCGTCGGGCAGACGGTGACACAGGCCGGCGTCTCGCAATGCAGGCAGGAGCGCGGGAAGTTGACGGTGCGCCCGCCCATCTCCGTTATGTGCTCGTAGCTGTGCACGCGGTTGAACCAGACGCCGTCGACATTGCTGCCATAGGGGTCGATGTCGGTCAGCGGCGCCATGTGGCCGCCGGTGTTCCATTCCTTGCAGGCGGTGACGCAGGCCTGGCAGCCGACGCAGGTGTCGAGGTCGATGACCAGGCCGAGCCTTTTGTCGGTGTGGGCGGGAAGGCAGGTCATTCGGCGGCTTCCCTGTTTGTGCGGAATTCGGCGCCGAAGCTGAGCTTGTCGGGCGAGGGTTCGAAACGCGGCGGTTGGTGAAAACGCTCGAATTGCGGTTCGGTGAAACCGGCTTCCTCGGCTGCGCATTTGACGATGCGCACCCTGAGATCGAACCATGCCGCCTGTCCGGTGACCGGGTCCGAATTCGAATAGCGCTTGCCGTTCGCGTCGGCGGATGTCTGGTCGCCGATGATGTGGTTGAGCAGGAAGCCGCGATTGCTCTCGGCGGCATCGTCCTTCAACCCCCAGCTGCCGCGCCGCTTGCCGATGGCGTTCCAGGTCCACACAGTGTCGGGATTGACGCCGTCGACCAGCTTGATCTGTCCCTTCACCCGGCCGTTTATGCTCTCGATCCACACCCAATCGTCATCGGCAAGGCCACGTCCGGCTGCGGTCTGGTGGTGCACGAACAGCCGGTTCTGGCTGGTGATCTGCCTCAGCCACGCATTCTGAGAACCCCAGGAATGGTACATGTGCATCGGCCGCTGCGTCAGCGCATGCAGCGGATATTCTTGCAGGCCGACGGCTGCTTCCTCGAACGGCGCATACCAGAACGGCAGCGGGTCCATATAGGTTTCGATGCGGCTGCGCTCGGCTTCCGGTGGCTGCATCTTTCCATGGCCGCGCGCCGCAAGCCGGAAGCGTTGCATGGGCTCGGAATAGAGCTGGAAGACGATCGGTTCGGCCTTCGGGATGAACCCCATCTGCTCGGCGAAGTCGAGATAGGAGCGGTTGGCCATCTTGTAGTAGCGTTGGTCGGCGGAAAAATCGTGGTGCCAGAAGCCGCCATTGTCGATGTAGCGCTGCAACTGGTCCGGATTGACCGTGCCGCTGCCGATCGCCGTCCCGTCCTTGCCGCGCCAGCCGGCCAGCGGCCCGATGCCGGGCGTGCGTTCGTGATTGACGATGTAGTCGGCATAGTCGCGGTACTTTGCCGAGCCGTCGTCCTCGACGAAGCCGGGTAGGCCGAGCCGCGCACCGAGCTCGATCAGCACCGACTGGAACGGCCTGACATCGCGGTCCGGCTCGACCACCGGATGGCGGATGGCGTCGCCCGGCCCGTCGGCGTGGCTGATCGGCCTGTCGAGCAGGCTGATGCAATCATGTCTTTCGAGATAGGTGGTGTCGGGCAGCACCAGATCGGCGAACGGCACCGTCTCGGAACAATAGGCGTCGGAATAGATGATGAAGGGGATCTTGTAGTTGCCGGCCTCGTCTGCGTCGGTCAGCATGGCGATCGTCTCGACAGTGTTCATCGAGGAATTCCAGGCCATGTTCGACATGTACATCATGAGCGTGTCGATCCGGTAAGGATCGCCCGCCCAGGCGTTGCGTATGACGGTGTGCATGAGGCCGTGCGCGGCCAATGGCGCGTCCCAGGAATAGGCCTTGTCGATGCGGATGGGCGTGCCTGCCTCGTCGACCAAGAGATCGTCCGGCCCGCAGACGAAGCCGAGCGGCATGCCCTCGAGCGGCGTCATCGGCTGCACATTCCTGCCCGCCGGCTTCGGCCCCGGCGGCGCCGGGCGGGGATAAGGCGGCTTGAAGCGGAATCCGCCCGGCACGTCCACCGTGCCGAGCAGCACCTGCAACAGATGAATGGCGCGGCAGGAGTGAAAACCGTTCGAATGGGCCGAGATGCCACGCATCGCATGCATCGACACCGGCCGGCCCTTGATCGTCTCATGCCGACGGCCGGCCCAATCTGTCCAGGCCACCGGCAATTCGATCGTGTGTTCGAACGCGACATGCGCCAGCTCGGCGGCGATCTTGCGGATCGTGTCGGCAGCAACGCCGCAGCGCTCGGCGACCGCGTCGGGCGAAGAGCTTTCATCGAGATAACGGTCGGCGACGAGCTGGAATACCGGCACACAGCGGCGGCCATCGACGGTGAAGCTGCCGGTCAGTGCTGGCTTGGCATCGGCATCTGCAGCCTTGACGGGCGCCTTGGCCACCCTGTCCCAGGCCAGCGGATTGCCGGCGCCGTCGCGCACGAACAGGCCGTCATCGGCAGCGCCAGGCTCCTGCACGACAAGCACATGCGCGTTGGTGTAGCGCAGCAGATAATCGAGATCGACCCGGCCGGCCTTCAGCAGCTCGTGGATGAGGGCGAACACGAACAGGCCGTCCGTGCCGGGTCGGATGCCGATCCAGTCGTCGGCAATCGCATTGTAGCCGGTCCGGCATGGATTGATCGAGACCACCTTGGCGCCGCGCGCCTTGAGCTTGCCCAAGCCGATCTTGATCGGGTTGGAATCATGGTCCTCGGCGACACCGAACAGCATGAAGTACTTGGTGTTGTCCCAGTCGGGCTCGCCGAACTCCCATAACGAGCCGCCGATCGTGTAGAGGCCGCCGGCCGCCATGCTGACCGAGCAGAAGCCGCCATGGGCGGCAAAATTCGGCGTGCCGAACTGGCTCGCCCACCAGCCGGTCAGCGACTGCGACTGATCGCGCCCGGTGAAGAAGGCAAGCTTCCTCGGATCGGTCCGGCGGATCGCGGAAAGCCGCTCCGTCGCGATCGAAAGGGCTTCCTCCCATTCGATCTCGCGGAATTCTCCCGAGCCGCGCGGGCCGGTGCGCAGCAGCGGCTTCTTCAGCCGCGCCGGGCTGTAGTGCTGCATGATGCCGGAGCTGCCCTTGCCGCAGATCACGCCGCGATTGACGGGATGGTCTTTGTTGCCGTTGATGTAGCGGACCTTGCCGTCCTTGATGTGGACGTCGATGCCGCAGCGGCAGGCGCACATGTAGCAGGTGGTCTTGGCGATCCTGTCGGAGACGCTTGGCGAAGTGTCGACTCCGTCGCCTTCGTCGGGTGCGCGCGTGTCGGCCAGCGGCCGTTGCGACGGTGCGGAATTGGCGCCGCGAGGCGCTCCGTGGCTCATGATCCGCGAACGCTCTTGCCGCTCGCCGTCTTGGCTTTCGTCTTCGGTCCGGGGCCGCGCATGTAATGCTGTTCAGGGTGGTAGCGCTCGCCGGCGAACCGCCGCCTTACCCGGCGGGTCCAGTGCGCGAACAGCGATTTGAAGCGCCCGATCAATTTCCCAACCTTTGCGGCGGCACCGCCAATTTTTTCCAACTTTCCGCAAAAACTTAGAACAAAGCAATTGATCTGTCTAACAAGCAGCTCTTGTAATTCCGATCGAGTTTGCTTCTTAGTTGATCATGACCCTCGACCAGCTACGCATCTTCGTCGCCGTCGCCGAGCGCGGCCACATGACCAAGGCGGCAGCGCTTTTGGGCATCTCCCAGTCGGCGGCGTCGGCGGCCATCCGCGCGCTTGAACAGCAGCATGGTGTGCAGCTGTTCAACCGGGTCGGCCGCAACATCGAGCTGGCGCAGACCGGTCGCCGGTTCCTGCCGGAGGCCAAGGCCGTGCTCGAACGAGCGGCCGCCGCAAGCAACGTGCTCGAGGATGTCTCGCAGACCGTCACCGGCTCGCTTTCGATCGCCGCCAGCCAGACCATCGCCAGCTATTGGCTGCCGCGCCGGCTGGCTTCCTTCCATGAGGCGTACCCTGCCGTCAGGCTGAGCGTCACCATCGGCAACACCAGGCAGGTCGAGACCCATGTTCTGGACGGCACGGCGGATTTCGGCCTGGTCGAGGGGCGCACCGAATCCGACATCTTGCGGCGCGCCAAGGTCGACATCGACAGGCTGAAGCTTGTCGTTGCCACCTCGCATCCGGAGATTGCCGACATCGCGCCGGGCCGCCCCGACATCAGGGAACTGCGCTGGATCATCCGCGAGGGCGGTTCCGGCACGCGCGAGGTGCTGGAGGATCTGGCGCGTCGCGAGGAGATTTCACTCGCCGAGCTCCAGATATTCCTGGTGCTGCCGAGCAACGAGGCAATCCGTCAGGCGGTCGAGGCCGGCGCCGGCGCCACCATCATTTCCGAACTCGTCGTCGCCGGCGCGATTGCCGAGGGCAGCCTGCGCTCGGTGCCGATCGACCTGCCGAAGCGCGACTTCGCCATCATCACCCACCGCGACCGTCAGGCCAGCCTCGCCCAGATGGCATTGAAGGCCCATCTGAGCGAGAAGGCGATGGCTTCAGCCTAGCTGGATCAGCCGAACTTCCGCTGCGCATCCAATGCTAGCCCGAGCCCGACCGAACCGAACATGTCGCCTTCGATGACGGAGGCCTGCGGCATCAGTTCCAGGATCTGCCGCCTCGCCAGCGGAATTGCCGTCGATCCGCCGGTGAGGAATACGGCGGTGATGTCGGTGGCCTTTACACCGGCGTCCCTGATGGTCTGGCCGACCGTCGCGGTCACTCTATCGATATCCCCCCCGATCGTCGCTTCGAGGCCTGCCCGCGTGATCTCGGCGGCGAAGCGCGCGTCGGGAAGCGGGACCTGCACGCCGGCCGAGGGTTGGTCCGTCAGTGCGATCTTGGCCTTTTCGACCAAACCTGCCAGCGCATGTCCGTAGCGATGTTCGACGATATGGATGAAGCGATCGACCAGGTCGGCGCGTTCGGCCTCGAACCGGATCTGTCTCAGATGCGTCATCGCCCTGGCAGTGTAGACGAGGTTGATGCGCTGCCATGTCGCCAGGTCGATGAAATAGCTCGCCGGCAAATTGCGCTTGCCGTCCTTGGTCGGCGTCAGATAGCCGAGCTGCGGCATCACATGGGCGATGCTGAGCAGCCGGTCGAAATCGGTGCCGCCTATATGGATGCCCCGGTTGGCCAGGATGTCGTCCTTGCGATCGGTCGAGCGGGCTCGCTCGGGCGAGACGCGCACGATCGAAAAGTCCGACGTGCCGCCGCCCATGTCGACGATCAGCGCCAGTTCCTCGCGCGTGACCTTCTGTTCGTAGTCGAGCGCTGCTGCGATCGGCTCGAACTGGAAGGCGATGTGCTTGAAGCCCTGGATGCGCGCTGCGTTCTCGAGTTCGCCTTGCGCCTTCGCATCGGCTTGCGCGTCATCGTCGACGAACTGCACCGGACGCCCAAGCACCACGTTTTCGACAGGTGCCTTTGCATCTTCCTCCAGCCGCCTTTTCAAGTGGCCGATGAACAGCCCGACGATTTCCATGAAGCCGATCGAGCGCGCCTTGATGCGCGTCTTCTCATGCACCAGCGAACTGCCGAGTACGCTCTTCAGCGAACGCATCAGGCGGCCTTCGATGCTGTCGGTATAGTCGGCGATGGCCCGGCGCCCAAAATAGGTGTGGTTGTCGTCGAAGTTGAAGAACACAGCACTTGGCAGCGTCACCTGGCCGTCCTCCAGTCCCACCAGCCGGGGCTGTCCGTCGCGGATCACGCCGACGGTGGAATTGGACGTGCCGAAGTCGATACCGCCGAATGCTGGTCGCATCGCAGTTTCCTGTCGCTTTTTTTGGGGCAGCGGGACGGAGCCTTGTCAGCTGCGCCAATGTCCGGGTGACCGGACCTTTCTGCCGAACCGGATTGTGATGTGCGCTTGTTGCGCCGGGAGGCGGCGGTCTAGCGCATGAGCCCGCAAAGGGGAACAGGCTTTCGCGAGGAAATCTAGTCTTTGCGGAAGATCAGCCTTCCAAGCCAGCCGGTGAGCATGGCGAGCGATACGGCGAAGACGCCGTAGAGGAACGAATAGTCGTGCGCGACGCGGAAGATCGACTGTTCGAAACCGGATTTGCGGATTTCGAGCTGGGCCGAGCTCTCCTTGATGAACATGCCGCTCTTGAACAGGAAGGCGCGGGCCTTATGGGTGCCGACCGGGACATTGGGCGCCAGCCTGACGGTGGCGCGAAACAGGTTCTGCGACAGGAACTGCACGCCGCCGACATTCTCGCTATAGAGGCCGGTCGCGGTCTTGCGGTCCCTCAACGCGGCGGTGAACTCCTCGATCGTCGCCGGGCTGTCGGTCACGTCAGCTGGCTTCATGTAGAGATTGGAGGCACCGAGCGAGAGCTGCTTGTAGCTGTTCGGATCGGTGACATCCTGCAGCGGGCGCGTGCTTGCCACCGAATAGGAGACCGGCACGTTCTCGAACGTTTCCGACTCCAGATTGATCCAGACGCCGAGCACTCTGTCCTTGCGCCGCACGACCACCGGCCGTGGCGGGCCTTCAAGCACGACGATCACGTCGTAGCGTCCCTGGCGCGCGACGAGCGGATCGGCGTTCTCCAGCGAACCGAAGATGGTGAGGTCGGCGCCGGAAAATCCGGCGGTGATCGACACGGCATCCGTGGACAGCCCGATCTGGATGCTTTCGGCCGGCGGCGTCTGCGCGACCGCAGGCAATGCGGCGACGAGCGACAGGAAAGCAGCGGCTGCGAACGCTTTCAGGCCCGCCATCAGTTCAGGCCCGCGGCGGACAGCGAATAAAGATTGGGCGGCGTGACGAACAGATCGATGGCAAGCCGGATGGCGACCGCCAGCACCAGCATCGCCAGCAGCGCCCGCAACTGCTCGCCGCGCAGCTTCTGGCCGGCCTTGGCGCCATATTGCGCGCCGGCGACGCCGCCGGCCATCAGCAGGAAGGCAAGCATGACATCGACCGTCTGGTTGGTGGTGGCGTGGACCAGCGTGGTGTAGGCCGAGGTGAAGATGATCTGGAACAGCGAGGTGCCGATGACGACGTTGGTCGGCACCTTCAGCAGATAGATCAGTGCCGGCACCATGATGAAGCCGCCGCCGACGCCCATGATCGACGACAGGAAGCCGATGCCGGCGCCGAGCCCTAGCACCGGGATGACACTGACGAACAGTTTCGAGGCCCTGAAGCGCATCTTCAGCGGCAGCCGGTGGATCCAGTTGTGCTGGCCGGATTTCTTCAGCACCGGAGCGGCACCGCTGCGGGTGGCGCGCAGCGCGTTCACGCTTTCGACCAGCATCAGACCGCCGACCGTGCCGAGCAGCACGACATAGAGCAGCGAGATGAACAGGTCGAGCTGCCCCATCCGGCGCAAAAGCGCAAAGACAAAAATGCCGCCGGTCGAACCGACAATGCCGCCGGCGAGCAGCACCCCGCCGAGTTTGAAGTCGAGCGTGCCGCGCTTCATGTGCGACAGCGCGCCCGAAAACGAGGAGGCGATGACCTGGTTGGCGCCGGTGGCGACCGCGATCGCCGGCGGGATGTTGTAGAAGATCAGCAGCGGGGTGATGAGAAAGCCGCCACCCACCCCGAACATGCCCGACAGGAAGCCAACCGCCGCCCCCATGGCCAGCAGTACGAAGACGTTGACGGAAATTTCCGCGATCGGGAGATAGATGCCCACCCGTCAGTCTCGATCAGTTTGCCTGTCGGCGATTGCAGCCGTTGCGGCAGTGTCGCACCGAAAAGCCAATTTTTTCTTGCGCCGACGGCGCGGCCGGGTTGGAAACCCATGCCGCGCCGCCGAAACAAAAAACATCTCAATCAGTTAACAGGCAAATGTGTGGCAAGGGCGTCGCGGAAGCGACGCATATGCCGTTATTTGCGCGCCAGCAGCGCCTTTACCAGATCCGCGTCGATTTCGCCGGTCGCCTTCATCTTGTTATCGGTCTGGAAGGCCATGATCGCTTCTCTGGTCTTCTGGCCCATCACACCGTCGGCGCCGCCGGCCTCGTAGCCGTTCTTGTTGAGGATGAGCTGGATGTTTTTGACCGCCTTCTTCATGTCGATGCTGGCGGTCGTCTGCGGCGTGCCTTCCTGCCAGGATTCGGGGATGTCGGCCGAATTGGCCGCCTGGTCGAGCGGCTTGGCCTTCCACAGCTCGGTGGCGGAGCGCGCCCGCTCCAACTGCTCGGGCCGCAGCGCATTGGCGATCTCGTCGCGCTTGGCCGCCGCATCCTTGTCGCCGGTCTTGGCGACGAGCGCGAACCATTTGTAGGATTCCTCCAGGTTCTGCTTCATGCCGACGCCCTTGGCGGCGAGGATGCCGAGATTGAACTGGCTGTCCTTGACGCCGAGGTCGGCCGCCGCCTGGAACCAGTGCGCCGCCGATTCATTGTCGGTCACGCCGTCCGCGGCCATGGCGAACAGCACGGCCAGATTGTGCATGGCGCTGGCGTTGCCCTGCGCTGCCGCCATCTGGTACCAGGTCTTGGCTTTCTTGATGTCGCGCGCGACGCCGATGCCCTTTTCGTAGAAATTGCCGATACGGTATTCCGCCGGCGCGAAGCCGAGCTCAGCCGATTTCTCGTACCATTTGGCGGCTGCGGCCATGTCTTCCTTGACGCCGCGCGACTCGGCAAAGCGCGACCCGACCTCGAACAGCGCCTTGGCGTCGCCACCGGCGGCCGCATCGCGCAGCGCCTGCGGGCCGGCATCGGCCGGAATGTCGATCTTGGCCGCGGCTGCTGCCGTGGCGGTATTGGCGGGAGGAACGGCACCCGTGGTGTCCTGGGCCGGGGCCGGGGCGACCGGCGTGGCAGCCATTGGCTGGCTGTCCGCATCCGCCGCCGCCGCGGCCGCAGGTGCCGAGGCCGCAGCAGTCGGCTCCGTCGCATCGGAAGGTGCCGCTGATTCCATGGGGGCCGGCGCCGGCTCGGAAACGGCATCCATGGGCATATCGGCGCCTGATGGGGGGAAGGCGGGCTGCGCCAGCATGTCGTCCTTGACTGTCGGCTCGGAAGGCTCCGCTTGTCTGACGGCACGGGTCGGCGCGTCCTGCGCCATGGCCTCTGCCTTCGGCTCGCTTGCGGCATTGACCGATGCGGTTTCCACCGGCTGCGGGGCGACGATCGGCGCAATGTCGTTGCTGGCCACCGGGGCAGGGTCGGAGAAGAAGGCCTTGCCCAGCTGCAGGCCGGCCAGCGCCAGCATGATCGCGGCCGCCGCCATCAGGATCGGCTTACGCCGCGCCTTGAGCAGGTCGCCGATCCTGAGCGCCTTGACCGGTCCACTCATCGTCGACTGGCGCTTCAAAGCGTCGGCTTCAGCGGCGGCGGCCTGTGCGGCGCGCCTGGCAGCGGCGATGAAATCCGACTTTGCCGCGTCGCCCTCGCTGCGCTTGACCGGCTGGCCGCGCTCGTCACGCACGCGCTTCATGATGGCATTGAGGTCGGGTGCGCCGGAGCCTGGCTCAAGCGGCCGGTTGGCAAGCTTCGGGTCGAGCGGCTCGTCGAGATCGACGCTCGGTATGTCGGCATCGGGCGCCGAGCCGGCAAGCGGCGGCATATCCGTGTCCTTCTTGCCCCTGAAGGCGCGGGCCAGTCCGCCGAACATCGATTTCTTGCGGCCGGTCGTGTCTTTCTTGTCGGCGATCGTGTCCGAGCCGAGCGCCGCCATGGCGGCCGCGGCAGCCGCTTCAGCCGGCGAGCGCGGCGCAGGTTCGCCACGCATAGCCGGTTCGTTGCGCAGGATGGCGGCGGCGCGGCCATCGAGGTCGGCCATGTCTCCGGTCAGCGGCAGCGGCTGGTCGATATCCATCGACGGCGCGTCCTGCACCGCGATCTTGGAGCCGCGTGCACTCCGCTTGGCTGTTGGCTGCGGGTCCACGAGTTCGCTGACGGCCTCAATCGGTTCGCTGGTTTCCAGCGAGCCCAGACGATCGACGATCTTGAGCAGCGTGTCGTGGATGGCCTCGAAGGTGCGCGAATTGCGCTCGTCCGAGCGGCGTGTCAGGGATTCGAGCGTCTTCAGGTCCTGGGCGAGACCGCTGACGGCTGCCGTGTTGGCGCTCGTATCGGCCATCGAGCGCACCGCGCTCTCGGCCGCCTCGCGCGCCGCGCTGAGGATGGAATCGCGGGTTCCGGCCAGCGACTTCTCGATCTCGTTGAGGCGCGGGCTGATATCCTCGAATTCCGGCAGCGGCGTGCCGGGCTTGGTCAGATGCGCCGAAAGGCCGGAAACCTGCGCCTCCAGGCTGCGGATGAGTGCCGGGTCGATGCCGGCGACATGCGCGGCCGACGATTCCAGCCGGCTTGAAATGTCTTCGAGCCGGCTCTCCAGCCCACGGATCGCCGCTTCGTTGGCGGGATCGGGAACCCGTGTCTCCAGGCGCTTGGCCAAAGCGGTGAAGCGGGCATCGATGGCGTCCATGATGCCGGCGCTGTCGGCCTGCGGCATGCGCTGGTCCAGCCTGTCGGCAACTTCGTCCAGCCGCCGCTCGAGATCGCGAAACAGCATGTTGCCCTGTTCGATCGCGTCGCCCTGGCGGCGTTCCATGATTCCGGACAGCGCGTCGAAGCGCTGTTCCAGACCCTGGAAGATATAGTCGGCGTCCGGCATGGCCGGCGCGCGGTCTATTCTGTCGGCGATCAGCGCGATCTGCTTGCCGAGTCGCTCCATCGCCTGTTCCGGCAGGTTGGCGCGGCTGGCCAGTTCGTCGACACGGCTCGACAGCATGTTGAGGCGGTCGATGACTTCACCGCTTGGCTGAGCCTGCGTGACCTCTTCGATCTGCTGCGCCAGCGAGGCGATCCGCCTCTCGATGCGCTCGAAAGGCTCGGCATCGAAGGCGTTGGCCTGCGCGGCGACGGTCGAGGCGACGATGGCGCGTGAAATCTCGTCCAGCCGCTCGTCGATCATGCCGAACGTGTCGCTGCTGCGATTGCTCTGCTGGCTGACGAAATGGTCGACGGCGCCGGCAAGTGTGCGGACCTTTTCCTCCAGCGACCGCAGCGACAGCGATTCCGGCAGATTGTTGACCGCACTGCTGATCTGCTCGAGCCGCTCGGTCAGCGCCGAAAGGCCGGCACCGTCGGTGCGCTTGCGCTGATCGGCGTCGACGCGGTCCTCGAAAGCGCTCCAGCGGCGGTCGAAGTCGTCCCAGCGGCGATCGACCGCCTGCACGCTCTCCTCGCGCGCCAACGTGTCGAGTGCCGCCTTGACCTGCTCCACCTCGAGCCGCAGCATGTTGACGCTTCTGTCGTCGCTCTTTTCGGCCAGCGTCTGGATGGCGCCCGAAAGCCGCTCGAATTCGACGCCGAGTTCGGCGCTGCTTTTGCCCGCCTGGCCGCCCGATTGTCCGCTTGCCTGGAAGGCCCGCTCGATGTCCTTGCGCAGCGCGTCGAATTCGCGCTTCAGCCCGGCGGTCATCTGGTGGCGCAGCTCCTCGCGCAGGCCGCGCAATTCGCCGGCGATCTTGCCGACCACGGCGACGCTGTCCTCCTGGCCGCGCACGCGGTCGATGTCGCGCGCGATCGCCTGATAGTTCTGGTCGAAGGCAGGTGCTGACGGCGCCGGGCTCTTCGGGCGCGGCGCGGGCTGTGGGTCCTCGTACCAGCGCTGCTGGTTATAGGGCTGGGCGCTGGCGTAACGCGGTTCGGCTGCAGGCCGGCGCGGTTCGAAACGTTCGGCGGTATCCTCGCGCGTCCGCTCCAGCCGCTGTTCCAGCGTTTCCAGGGAGCGGTTCAACTGCTCGAGCGTGGTGGTCGGCTTGCGCTGCCTGCCGGCATTGAGTGTATCGAGATAGGACCGCTTGCTGTTCATCGATGCGCCCGTGTTCAGAATGGCCGGCTCGTGACCGGATTCCCCAAAGTCCTGCCGGGAACGAAGACGACCGCGCGGTTCTGCTGCGGTGGAAGACGAGCCTCCCGGGTTTTCACCCGCGCTTCGAAAAACCGTGAAAAATTCGCTACAGGATAAACACGGGTGACCGACATGCGCACATTTCACCCAACGTGGTAAACAACGCGTTAACCAAGCTTAAGAAGTTGCAACATCCTTGACGGGCTGCCTGTCGGGTGCGGCATAAAGTTCTGGCCCGAGAACGCCCTTGCGTCATGAGACGGCTATCGGTATAGCATTGACGTAAACGTAAACGGTGCGCAGATCCCGCCTTTTGCGATTTGTTTGTTGAAACCACGACTGGAAGCATGCCCCCGCTTCCACTCAGGCGACGCAAGGTCCCGGACCGCGATGCCACCAGACGGGGAAAGCCAGTGACCATGAAACTTGTTTCGCCCGGCGAAGCCGCGGCCAATACCAATGACATACCGAACGATGCCGGCGAGGATCTTGTCCGCATCGGCGAGATGGCCAAGAAATACGGCGTGACCCTGCGCACCTTGCGCTTCTACGAGGACAAGGGCCTTCTCAATCCGCAGCGCGACGGTTCGACCCGACTCTATACGCGCCGCGACAGGGCAAGGCTGAAGCTGATCCTGCTCGGCCGCAAGGTCGGGTTCTCGCTGCGCGACGTCAAGCAGATGATGGATCTCTACGATCCGACCGGCTCCAACACCAAGCAGCTGCGGCTGGCGCTGGACAAGTCCGAGAAGCAGCTTACCCGCCTGCAGAAGCAGCGGGCGCTCATCGAGGATGCCATCAACGAACTCAGCGGCTCGATGGCCGCTGTGCGGCAGATGCTCGCCGAGCGTTCGGCGCCGCAAGCCAGCGCGGCCAGCTGATCCGCCGGCATTAGGCAAACCGCCTGACCAATGAGAGCCGCGCGGCCCGTGCCGCGCGGCTCTTTGCATGACTCCCTCACGAAGAGAGGCGTCCGCTGCGCTGGCGTCCTTGACGCCGGGCCGCTACCGTCCCGATGCATGATGCCAAGGAAAATTTGTCGCAACGTCAAAAATTGACGTTTACGCAAACGTCAATTTTTGCTATCCGGGCTTCAACATTGGTCCGTCTGCCGCGCACGGCACGATTTTGGGCCAAGACCGCATGGTGGAGGAAACGCATGCCGATCTACAGGGCCCCGGTCCAGGACACGCTGTTCGTTCTCAACGACGTGCTGGGCTACCAGCGCTATTCCAATCTTCCCGGATTCTCCGACGCGACGCCCGATGTAGTCGAGGCGATCCTCGCCGAAGGCGCCAAGCTCGCAGAGAATGTCATGCACCCGTTGAACCGTGTCGGCGACATGGAAGGCTGCGTGCGCCATGACGACGGCTCGGTGACGACGCCGAAGGGCTTCAAGGAAGCCTTCGACCAGTATCGCGAAGGTGGCTGGATGGGGCTGGCCGCACCGGTCGAGTTCGGCGGCCAGGGCCTTCCCTATGCGGTGCACACCGCGGTTGCCGAATACATGGTCTCCGCCAACATGGCGCTGATGATGTACCCCGGCCTGACGCAAGGCGCGATCGCGGCCATCATCACCCACGGCACCGACGCGCAGAAGGCGACATGGCTGCCGAAAATGGTCGAGGGCGCCTGGACCGGCACCATGAACCTGACCGAACCGCATTGCGGCACCGATCTCGGCCTGCTGCGCACCAAGGCCGTGCCCAACGGCAACGGCACCTACAAGATTTCCGGCCAGAAGATCTTCATCTCGGCCGGCGAGCACGACATGGCGGATAACATCGTCCATCTGGTGCTGGCCCGTATCGAAGGCGCGCCGGAGGGGGTGAAGGGCATTTCGCTGTTCATCGTGCCGAAGCTCAAGCTCGATGGCTCGGGCAATCCCGGCGAGAGGAACACGCTCTCCTGCGGTTCGATCGAGGAGAAGATGGGCATCCACGGCAATTCGACCTGCGTCATGAACTATGACGAGGCCGAAGGCACGTTGCTCGGCGAGGCCAATGGCGGCCTGAAGGCGATGTTCACGATGATGAACGAGGCCCGTCTCGGCGTCGGCCTGCAAGGGCTTTCGCTGTCGGAGATCGCCTACCAGAACGCCGTGTCCTACGCCAAGGACCGCCTGCAGGGCCGTTCGCTGTCAGGCGCCAAGGCGCAGGACAAGAAGGCCGACCCGATCATCGTCCATCCCGACATCCGCCGTGCGCTGATGACCATGAAGGCCTTCAACGAGGCCGGCCGCGCGCTGGCGCTGTGGACTGCGATCAAGTCCGACATCGCCCATCGCTCGGGCGACGACAAGGATCGCCAGTCGGCGGACGACTACACCAGCCTGCTGACGCCGGTGGTCAAGGGCGTGCTCACCGACAAGGGCTTCGACCATGCCGTCATGGCGCAGCAGGTGTTCGGCGGCCACGGCTATATCGAAGAGCACGGCATGAGCCAGTTCGTGCGCGATGCCCGCATCGCCATGATCTATGAAGGCGCCAACGGAATCCAGGCGCTCGACCTCGTCGGCCGCAAGCTCGCGCTCAACGGCGGCCGCGCCGTGCAGGCCTTCTTCAAGGAGGTCGGCGAGTTCTGCGAGGAAAACCGCACTGATGAGAAGATGGCGCCCTTCACCAAGGCGCTGAAAAAGGGTCTCAACGACCTGCAGGCGGCGACCATGTGGCTGGTGCAGAACGGCATGGCCAAGCCCGACAATGCCGGTGCCGCCTCGACCGACTACATGCATCTCTTCGGCCTGGTGGCGCTGGGCTATATGTGGGCGCAGATGGCCAAGGCGGCCGGCGTGAAACTGGCCGACGGCGCCAACGGTCCGGCGTCCTTCTACGACAACAAGCTGGTGACGGCGCGCTTCTTCATGGAGCGGATCATGCCGGAGACCTCGGCACATCTCGCACGCATTTCCAGTGGCGCGGACACGCTAATGGCGCTGCCGGCGGAAGCGTTCTAGGTTTGGCGGGCCGGTACGCCGGCCCACAATTGTCGGAACGCGGAGGAAATCGTGGCGACAAATCCAGCCGAAGTTCTTGGCCTGCCGAAGCCCACCTGGGCGGCGGACGAGGTCGGCATGCTCTACGACATGGCGCATCGTTTCATGTCGGAAGAAATCGCGCCGCGCTACGACGAGTTCGAAAAGAACGAGATGGTCGACCGCGAGAGCTGGCTGAAGGCCGGTTCCGCCGGCCTGCTCTGTGCCTCGATGCCGGAGGAATATGGCGGCTCCGGCGGCACCTTCGCGCATGAGAGCGCCATCATCGAGGCGATCGGCCATGTCGGCGTCGACGGCTTCGGCATCGGCCTGCACAATTCGATCGTCGCCCCCTACATCCTCCACTACGGCTCGGAGGAGCAGAAGAAGAAGTGGCTGCCGAAGCTGGCGACCGGCGAGTTGATCGGCGCCATCGCCATGACCGAGCCGGGCGCCGGCTCCGACCTGCAGGGCGTCAAGACGCGCGCCGAAAAGGACGGCAACCAGTACAGGATCAACGGTTCGAAGACCTTCATCACCAACGGCCAGCTCGCCAATCTCGTCATCGTCGTCACCAAGACCGATCCGGCCAAGGGCGCCAAGGGCACGTCGCTGATCGTCGTCGAGACCGACGAGGTCGATGGCTTCGAGCGCGGCCGCAACCTCGACAAGATCGGTCTCAAGGCCAACGATACGTCGGAGCTGTTCTTCAACGACATGCGCGTGCCGACCTCGAACCTTCTCGGCCATGAGGAGGGCCAGGGCTTCATCCAACTGATGCAGCAATTGCCGCAGGAGCGGCTGCAGATCGGCACCGGGGCGATTGCCATGATCGAGCGGGCGCTGGCGTTGACCATCGACTACGTCAAGGAGCGCAAGGCCTTCGGCAAGGCGATCATCGACTTCCAGAACACCCAGTTCAAGCTGGCAGAGCTGAAGACCGAGGCGACCATCGGCCGCGTTTTCTACAATGACTGCGTCGCCCGCCACGTCGATGGCGGCCTCGACCCGGTGACCGCCTCGATGGCCAAATACTGGCTGTCCGACCTGCAGGGCAAAGTCGTCGACGAATGCCTTCAATTGCATGGCGGCTATGGCTACATGAATGAATACCCGATCGCCCGCATGTACCGCGACGCCCGCGTCCAGCGCATCTACGGCGGCACCAACGAGATCATGAAATTGCTGATCGGACGCTCTCTCTGAGCAGCTTTCAGCGAACCCAAGGAGCATGAAAATGGCCGAAGCTTATGTCTACGACGCCGTGCGCACGCCGCGCGGCAAGGGCAAGAAGGATGGCTCGCTGCACGAGGTGCCGGCGGTAAGGCTGGGCGCCAAGGTGCTGGAGGCGTTGCGCGACCGCAACGGGCTCGACACCGGCGCCGTCGACGACATCATCTTCGGCTGCGTCGACCCGGTCGGCGAGGCCGGTTCCGTCATTCCGCGCGCCGCCGCTTTCGAGGCTGGCTACGACACCAAGGCACCCGGCATGCAGCTCTCGCGCTTCTGCGCGTCCGGCCTTGACGCCATCAATTTCGGCGCCGCCAAGATCGCGCAGGGCGCCGACGAGATCGTCATTGCCGGTGGCGTCGAATCGATGTCACGCGTCGGCATGGGCGCCTCTGGCGGCGCCTGGTTCATGGACCCTTCGGTCGGGCTGCCCGGCTGGTTCGTGCCGCAAGGCATCTCGGCCGACCTGATAGCCACCAAATATGGTTTTTCGCGCGACGACGTTGACGCCTATGCGGTCGAGAGCCAGAAGCGCGCCGCCAAGTCCTGGGCCGACGGCCGCTTCAAGAATTCGGTGATCCCGATCAAGGACCAGAACGGCCTCACCATCCTCGATCATGACGAGCACATGCGGCCCTCGACCGACATGCAGTCGCTGGCCTCGCTCAACCCGTCCTTCGTCATGCCCGGCGAAATGGGCGGCTTCGATGCCGTCGCGGTGCAGAAGCACCCCGAGGTGGAAGAGGTCAACCACGTCCACCATGCCGGCAATTCGTCCGGCATCGTCGATGGCGCCGCTGCCGTGCTGCTCGGCTCCAAGAAGGCCGGCAAGTCGATGGGGCTGAAACCGCGCGCGCGCATCCGCGCCTTCGCCAATATCGGCTCCGAGCCGGTGCTGATGCTGACCGGCCCGGTCGACGTCACCGAAAAGCTTTTGCAGCGCGCCAAGATGAAGCTGTCGGACATCGATCTGTTCGAGCTCAACGAGGCCTTCGCCTCGGTGGTGCTGCGCTACATGCAGGCCTTCGACATCCCGCACGACCAGATCAACGTCAATGGTGGCGCGATCGCCATGGGCCATCCGCTTGGTGCCACCGGCGCGATGATCTTCGGCACCGTCTTGGACGAACTGGAGCGCCGTGACCTCAACACCGCGCTGGTGACGCTGTGCATCGGTGCCGGCATGGGTACTGCAACCATCATCGAACGCGTCTGATTTTCGGCCGGAAGGAGAAAGACATGACCTACACAAACTTCACGGTCGACACCGACACCGACGGCATTGCGCTGGTCACCTGGGATATGCCCGACCGCTCGATGAATGTCTTCACCGAAGAGGTGATGAACGAACTCGACAAGATCATCGACCAGGTCGTGGCCGATGCCGGTATCAAGGGCGCGGTGATCACCTCGGGCAAGGACAGCTTCTCTGGCGGCGCCGACCTGACCATGCTGCAGAAGATGCTGACGGTCTTTGCCAAGGAAAAGGTCAAGGATCCGGAGAAGGCGGCGAGGCTATTGTTCGACAATGCCGGCCGCATGACCGGCCTGTTCCGCAAGCTGGAGACGTCGGGCAAGCCTTGGGTTTCGGCGATCAACGGCACCTGCATGGGTGGCGCTTTCGAACTGTCGCTGGCCTGCCACGGCCGCGTTGCCGCCGACTCGGACAAGGTCAAGATGGCCTTGCCGGAAGTCAAGGTCGGCATCTTCCCCGGCGCCGGCGGCACCCAGCGCGTGCCGCGACTGACTGACCAGCAGCAGGCACTGCAGATGCTGACCACGGGCCAGACACTGTCGCCGCAGAAGGCGAAGTCGATGGGCCTGATCCATGAGATCGCCGAACCCAAGAAGCTTGTCGAGACCGCCAAGGCGATGATCAGGAACGGCCTGAAGGCCGTCCAGCCCTGGGACGAGAAGGGTTTCAAGCTGCCCGGCGGCCAGATCTACTCGCCCGCCGGCTTCAACCTGTGGCCGCCGGCCATCGCCATCCTGCGCCGCGAGACGTACGGCAATTATCCGGCCGCGGCTGCGATCCTGAAATGCGTCTATGAAGGCCTGCTGGTGCCTTTCGACACGGGCTTGCGCATCGAGCAGCGTTATTTCACCGAGATCATGCAGAGCAAGGAAGCGGCGGCGATGATCCGCTCGCTGTTCGTGTCGCTGCAGGAGCTGAACAAGGGCGCCCGCCGCCCGGCCGGCGTGCCGGAGACGAAGTTCAAGAAGATCGGCATTCTCGGCGCGGGTTTCATGGGTGCCGGCATCGCCTATGTCACAGCCAAGGCCGGCATCCCGGTGGTGCTGCTCGACCGCGACATGGAGTCTGCCGCCAAGGGCAAGGCGCACTCCGAGAGCCTGGTGTCGGACCAGGTGAAGAAGGGCCGCGCCAAGCCCGAGGAGAAGGACAAGCTCCTGTCGCTGATCACGCCGACGGCCGACTATGCCGACCTTGCCGGCTGCGACCTGGTGGTCGAGGCGGTGTTCGAGGATTCGGCCGTCAAGAAGGCCGCCACCGAACAGGCGGAAGCCGTGCTGAAGCCGGCGGCGATTTTCGCGTCGAACACCTCGACCATTCCGATCACCGCGCTGGCCAAGAATTCGGCCCGGGCGAAGAATTTCATCGGTATCCACTTCTTCTCGCCGGTCGACAAGATGATGCTGGTCGAGATCATCCTCGGCAAGAAGACCGGCGACAAGGCTTTGGCCACCGCGATCGACTTCGTGCGCGCCATCAAGAAGACGCCGATCGTCGTCAACGACACGCGCGGCTTCTACGTCAACCGCTGCGTGCTCCGCTACATGTCGGAAGCCTACAAGATGCTGATCGAGGGCGTCCCGGCGCCGATGATCGAGAATGCCGCCAAGGCGGCCGGCATGCCGGTCGGCCCCTTGGCATTGACCGACGAAACGGCGATCGATCTTGCCCAGAAGATCATGAAGCAGACCATCAAGGACATCGGCGAGAAGGCCGTCGATCCGAAGCAGATGGCGCTGATCAACACTATGGTCGACACGCATGGCCGCTTCGGCCGCAAGAACGGCAAGGGCTTCCACGATTACCCGCAAAAGCCGGCGAAGAAGAAGCTGTGGCCGGGCATCAAGGATCTCTACCCGCAGCTCAAGCCGGAGAAGGTTGACTATGAGGAGCTGAAGCAGCGGCTGCTGGTCACCATCGCGCTGGAAGCGGCACGGGTGATGGAGGAAGGCATCGTCACCGATCCGCGCGAGGCCGATGTCGGCTCGATCCTCGCCTTCGGTTTCGCCCCCTTCACCGGCGGCGCGCTGTCCTACATCGACGGCATCGGCGCCAAGGAGTTCGTCAAGATCGCCAAGGGCCTGCAGAAGAAATACGGCGCCGAGTTCAAGGCGCCCAAGCTGCTGCTCGACATGGCCGAGAAGGGCGAGACCTTCTACCAGCGCTTCGACCCTTACCAGAAGGGCGAGGTCAAGCAGGCAGCCTGACGGCCGACGCAGATGTATGTCTGGGCGCGGATGGCGCGCATGATGGCCACGGCGCGAAGCCGTGGCCCTTACCTTATCGGCGATGAAAGCCGGCTGGCCTTTCGCTGCCTGCCGACCGACATCGATTTCAACAGCCACCTCAACAATGCCCGTTACATGATGCTGGCCGATCTCGGCCGCATCGACATTTTTCTGCGCGCCGGGCTGATCGCGCTGGCGCGCCGGAACGGCTGGGCACCGATGATCGGCGGGCTGCAGGTTGCCTATGTGCGCGAGATCCGGCTGTGGCGGCGCTTCGAGGTCATATCCTCGATCGAGACCTGGGAGGGCACATCGGTGATCGGCAGACACCGCTTCCTCCTCGACAGCGGCGAGACGGCCGCGCTGATCATGACCACCGGCGGTGTCTACGACCGCCGCAATCGCCGCTTTCTCGACATTGACGAGGTTGTGGCTGCGCTTGGCCGTTCTGCTCAACCACGCCCACCCACCGAGGCCGAGCGGATGTTCATGGCCTCCCATCAGGGCTTGCGCGGCCTGGCCAAGGGACCGGCTTGATCAGGCTGGCCGCGCGTGTGGCGAGCGACGCGCGGCGCTGCCGCTTTGTTGACGATCCGCCACCTCGTGGGTGGACAATCGTGTGGTTGCGGACTAGAAAGGAAAGGTATTTTTTCCTGTTCCGGAGGAGAGCGAAGTGCTCTCGCATGACCGTGTCTGGGCCGCCATCGATGCTCTCGCCGAGCGCTATTCGCTGTCGGCTTCGGGCCTGGCAAGGCGCGCAGGGCTCGATTCGACCGCCTTCAACAAGTCCAAGCGACTGTCTTCGGATGGGCGCCCGCGCTGGCCCTCGACCGAATCGCTGGCCAAGATCATCGAGGCGACGGGTGCTTCGCTCGACGAATTCACCGGCCTGGTCGAAGGCCGCGACAAGACCGGCGTTGCGCCGGCGCAGCGGTCATCGGTGCCGCTGCTCGGCTTTGCCCAGGCCGGCGCCGGCGGCTTCTTCGACGATGCCGGCTATCCGGCGGGGCAGGGCTGGGATCTGGTCGAGCTGCCGGCGCGGGCGACCGCGACCTCCTATGCGCTGAAGGTGCAGGGCGATTCCATGCTGCCGCTCTACCGCAACGGCGACGTGCTGATCGTCGAGCCGGGTGCCGCCACCCGCAAGGGCGACCGCGTCGTTGTCAAGACCGCCGCGGGCGAGGTGATGGCCAAGGTTCTGGATCGCCATACCACGAAGTCGATTGTGCTGATCTCGCTCAATCCCGAGCATCCGGATCGCGATATCCCGATGCGCGATGTCGAATGGGTGGCGCGCATCGTCTGGGCAAGCCAGTAGGGTGCGGCTGTTCCATCTCGCCATAGCCGCTCTGGCGGTCCCGGCGATGGCGGCCCTGGTCGTCGCCGGCGGTCGCACAATGCAGCGTGGCGAAGGCAGCGGCACCGTCACTGTCGATCAGATCCAGGCAGACGTCGACGCTGCGCCCCAAGAGCCGGCCACCTCGGCCATTCCCGCGCCGCAGCCGATAAAGCCGGCACCCCATTCCAGGTCGATCGATCCCGAAATGGTGGCGCCGCCCCCGCTCACCCCCGAAGAGCTTCAGCGGGTCGAACCGCGCGCGCCGTTGAGCGACCTTGCGCTGGCCGGCCCGCCCAAGCCGCCCAAGCTGAAAATGCCCGACGACTGGAACGGCACAAAACTGTTCCAGCCGGTGGCGTCAGCCGCCGGCGTGATCGAGGCGAAGGGCTATTCGGTCGCGCTTTCGGGCGTCGATGTCGTCGGGCAGGATGAGACATGCACTGATGACGGCAAGGACTGGGCCTGCGGCATCCGGGCGCGCACGGCGTTCCGGGCTTTCCTGCGCGGCCGGGCGGTGGTCTGCACGGTGCCGCCCGAGGGCGGCCGCGACCTGATCACCGCCGAATGCCGCATCGGCAAGCAGGATGTGGGGCAATGGCTGGTCGAGAACGGCTGGGCCCGCGCCGCCGAGGGCGGCCCCTATGTCGAGGCCGGCGAGAAGGCGCGCGCTGCGAAAAAGGGCATTTTCGGATCAGGGCCGATCCTTACCGGCCTGGCGCCGGTTCCGCCGGCACCAAGCCCTGCGCCTCAGGCGCCGGGCTCGATACTGCAGGAAGAGGACGGCGTTCTTACGCCGCCAACTGACCAGCCAGAGCCCGCTCAATAAGCGCACGCGTTTCGGCAATGCCGTAGAGCGCCGCGAACGAGCCGAAGCGCGGCCCGCGCTCCTGCCCGATCAGCACCTGGTAGATCATCTGGAAGAAGGCGACCGAAACACCCGGCCCGCCTTCCGGGCTCTGCTTGGAATGGTCCTGGTAGCGCTCGATCCGGCGCGCGACGTTGAGCGCTGCGTTCTGGATTGCCTCGCCGTCGGCGGCGGGCGACAATACGGAGAGCGCCTCCGAAAGCTTGCTTAGCGCCTCGCGCTCCACCACGTCGGCGGCGCGGTAGACCTTGGCCGGCTTCACGAAATCGTCGAAGTAGCGGATCGCATAGCCCGTCAGCCTGTCGAGCTCGGGATGCGTCTTCGGCGTCACGCCCAGCGCATGGCGCGAGATGAACCCCCACAGCACATCCTTGTTCTGCGCGTTGGAGGCGCTGACCAGGTTGAGCAGCAGCGAGAACGGCACCGGCAGGTCGATTGCCGGAGGGTTGCCGTCATGCATGTGCCAGACCGGGTTGCCCAGCCGCTCCTTCCAGTCCTGCCGCGGATAGGCGGCGAGGAAGGTGTAATACTCGTCCACGGCCCGCGGGATGACGTCAAAATAGAGCTTCTTGGCCTGCCGCGGCCGCTGGTACATGTAAAGCCCGAGGCTTTCCGTCGGCGCATAGGCCAGCCACTGGTCGATGGTGATGCCGTTGCCCTTCGACTTCGAGATCTTCTGGCCGTTCTCGTCGAGGAACAGTTCGTAGACGAAATGTTCCGGCGCCCGTCCGCCCAGAATGTTGCAGATGCGGTCGTAGACCACCGCGTTCGTCTGGTGGTCCTTGCCGAACATTTCGAAATCGACGCCCAGCGCCGCCCAGCGCATGCCGAAATCAGGCTTCCACTGCAGCTTCACCTTGCCGCCCCTGATCGAAAGCGTGGTCTCGGTGCCTTCGTCGTCGAAGGTGATGGTGCCGGCCTTGGCGTCGACATGCTTCATCGGGACGTAAAGCACGCGGCCGCTCTTCGGCGAGATCGGCAGGAACGGGCTGTAGGTGGCCTGGCGCTCCGGCCCAAGCGTCGGCAGCATCACCGCCATGATCTCGTCATAGCGTTCGGCCGCGCGCAGCAGCACCGCGTCGAAACGGCCGGCCTTGTAATACTCGGTCGCGCTGGCGAATTCGTAGTCGAACCCGAACGTGTCGAGGAAGCGGCAAAGCATCACGTTGTTGTGGTCCGCGAAGCTCGCAAAGTCGCCGCCGAACGGATTGGGCACCGACGACAGCGGCATATGCAGATACGGCTCGAGCGCGGCGCGATCCGGCACGCTGTCGGGGATCTTGCGCATGCCGTCCATGTCGTCGGAGAAGCACAGCAGCTTGGTCTTGACCGCGTCCCTGGTCAGCACGCGAAAGGCGTGGCGCACCATCGAGGTGCGCGCGACTTCGCCGAAGGTGCCGATATGCGGCAGGCCGGACGGCCCGTAGCCGGTCTCGAACAGGACGGTTTCCGGAAAGTCCGTGTTCTTGTAGCGCTCGATGATCTTTTTGGCTTCCTCGAACGGCCAGGCCTTGCTTTCGGCCGCCGCCACGAGCATCTCGGGATTGAGATCGATGATGTTTGATCCCGCCATGTTACTGTTTCCAAGTCGTTCGCCGGCGCCGCCGGAAGGGAATTTTTCAACCGGTCTCTAGGCGTGCCTGCCTTGGGCGTCAACGATGGCGGCTGTTTTTCCTTGCGGCACCGATATGCTGTTCCTAACTACGAGGCCCTTTCAAGGAGTTCCCGAATGCCGTTGCCGTCCCCGCATGAAGCGCTGATCTACCTGATGGTCATCACCTCGGCCTCCGATCGCGACATGACCGATGTCGAACTGGCGCGCATAGGCGACGTCGTCCGCACATGGCCGGTGTTCGAGGATTTCAGCCACGACAGGCTTGTCGGCATCGCCCAGGATTGCCAGAAGAGCCTGCACGAAAAGCACGGCCTGGAAGGTGTTCTGGCGCGTGTCGCCGAAGCGCTGCCCGAAAGGCTGCGCGACACCGCCTATGCCGCCGCCTTCGAGGTCGCCGCCGTCGATCTCGAAATGCGCCTCGAGGAAGTGCGGGTGCTGCAGCTTATCCGCCTGAAGCTCGATCTCGACACGCTGACAGTCGCAGCCATCGCGCGCGCGGCGAAGGCCCGACTTAGAACCCTCACTTAGCGAGAGGTTCTGCGTATCAGAAGAAACTGACCGGGAAATAGCGCAGATAGAATTCGGCAAACGTACCTTTCACCGAGATCTCCTGCAGCGCGTAGTCCATGGCCGCGGCAAGGGCCGGATCGCCGGCCCTGGTGGCGATGGCCATGCCCGATCCCAGATATTCCGGCGCCAGATACGGCCCCCCGGCGAAACGGCAGCAGCCCGCCGCGTCCGTGCCGCCCAGCCAGAAGGCGAAGCGCATGCCGTCGCCGAAGGCGGCGTCTATCTTGCCGGCCTTGAGGTCGCCGTAGAGCTTTTCCGGACTGTCGAGGGGGACGACCTGAACGGCGCCGAAATAGGCGCGCAGCATGCGCTCATGCGCCGAGCCGGCGATGACGCCGACGCGCTTGCTGCGCAACTTGTCGAAGATCGGCTCCGCGAAGGCTGTTGTCTTCGGCATGATGAAGCGCGCCGGAAACTGCAGATAGGAGCGCGAGAAGGCATATTTGGACCGGCTCTCCGGCGTGGCGGCGATGCCGGCAATGATGGCTTCGCCTTCGCCCTTCTGCAGCGCCGCGTCGAGCTCGCCCCAGGGCAGCGCCTGGATCTGGCACTTTTCAGGGATGCCGAGCTCGGCGCAGATCGCGCGTGCCAGATCGACATGGAAGCCGGACAGCCGCCCGGCGCCGTCGAGAAAGTTGAACGGCGGAAAATCGGTGGTGGTGAGGAATCTCAGCCGCGGCAGCGCGGAAAGGTCGGGCTTCGGCAGCCGCTCCTTGGCGTCCCACAGCACCGGCACCTGCGGCTCGGCGGCGAAGCCGGCAAACGACTGCGCCCCGACCAGTATCGATACCAGGGCGATGAGTATCCACCGCAATGTCACAATAGAGCTCCGCCCGTCATGCTTTCGGCTTTTCGTACGAAAATGGCGCCGGCACAATGGTTTTTGATTTCAACTTGCTGAATTAGGCGTATGGTTTAGCGGGTTTGCAAATAGCAGCGCGGCGCCGGCCGAAAGGGAGGCATTCGCCGGCGTAACGAAAGCGGTGCAGCTTTGCAATCCGGGGTTGATGGCGAGGCGCGTCTCGGGCATCTACCATCGATCTCTGAGGCGGCAGGCAACATAGGGTAGATGTTGCGATGGGACATTTCGATCGCACGCTGGAATATATCGATCAGCTGCAGCACGCCAACACGGCGGCGGCGGTCTGTGAAAGGCTGCTTGGGGTCACGTCGGATTTCGGCCTGACGGCGCTGATGGCGGGAACCGTTCCGCAGCCAGGCACGCCGCGCGGCCAGCAGAAGGATCATGTGCTGCTGTGCGACTGGCCGGGCGAATGGCTGGAGCGCTACGTGGCGCGCAACTATGTCGATCATGACCCCGTCGTCAGCCACATGAAGCAGCTTCAGGCGCCGTTCCAATGGCGCGAAGCGTCCGAAAGCATCCGCATCGACAAGAGCAGCGGCGAAGTCATGGGCGACGCCAGGGAGTTCAAGCTGCGCGACGGCCTGGCCTTCCCGCTGATCACCCTCGACGGCCTGATCGTCATGGTGTCGCTGGGCGGCGAGGCCGTTGAACTTTCGGAGGCCGAGTTCGGAATCGTGTCGCTGGTGTCGACCTATGCGATCGGCCGCGCCATGCAGATCCACACGATGGCGGGCAAGACCATCGATCACATCGAATTGACGCCGCGCGAGCGCGAATGCCTGCAATGGGCAGCTGTCGGCAAGTCCGAGTGGGAGATATCTCAAATTCTAGGCATCTCGGAGCACACGTCGGAGAAACATCTCCTTAACGCCAAAAGCAAACTTGGTGCCGTCAACCGGGTGCAAGCGGTCGCGGAAGCCATTAGGCGCGGCTATATTAGTTAGTTCGGCCGCGCCGGCCTAGAAATTCTTGCCTACGTGATCGCGTAATTTTTTCGGGAAAGCCCGGCCGTATCTTCCTCTTGAAACCAGGAGACGGCTAATGCTTTTTTCCCTTACCACACAGGAATTGATGGATCGTCCCGACCTCTGGGAGGCCGTCCATCGTTTGCGCTACAAGATCTTCGTCGAGGAAATGGGGTGGACCGATCTTCAGCGCCCCGATGGCCTCGAGATCGACCAGTTCGACCATGACGAGGCGGTGCACCAGATCGTCATCCGCAACGGGGAGGTCGCCGGCTATCAGCGGATGCTGCCGACGACGCGGGCACATCTTCTGACCGAAGTGCTGGCGGACCTCTATGAAGGGACGCCGCCCTCGGGGCCGAATGTCTGGGAACTGACCCGCTATGCCGTGGCGCCGGGCTTTCGTGACGGCAAGCGCGGCGTGTCGACGGTCGGCACCGAGCTGATCGCCGGTTTCGTCGAGTGGGGGCTGCCGCGCGGCATCAACCAGGTTATCATCGAATTCGAGCCGATGTGGGTCCTGCGGGCGCTGCAGCTGCACTTCCTGGCAACGCCGCTAGGCTACCAGCGCACCTACGGCAACCAGCAGGTCGTCGCCACGCTGCTCACCTTCAACGAACATACACTCGATGTCGTGCGTTCGCGCCGCAATCATCATGCGCCGGTGCTGGCCAGGGGATACCCCGACAGGCTCGGAATGAAACAGGCCTCGTGAGATTTGGAGACCCGCCATGAATACCCACCCGCAACCCGAATTGCGTGGCCATACGCTGATCGTCACGGTTTCCTCGGACGACGGCCGGCCCGTCCTCGACAGGCGCGCCTATGCGAGCCTGGCAAAGACCTTTCATGAAGCCGCCGTCGACGACGACGTCCGCGTCGTGGTGCTGCGCGGCCTGGCCGGCTGCTTCTGCCTCGGCGGCGACTTTTCCGAATTTCTGGACGCCACCAAGCATCAGCAGCTTATCGCCGCGGTCACCGACATGTTCCGCACGCTGGCGACCTTTCCCAAGCCGGTCCTTGCCTGCGTGGACGGCGATGCCGTCGGCGTCGGCTGCACCATCCTGTTCCATTGCGACATGGTGATCGCCTCACGCGGCAGCACGTTCCGGGTGCCGTTTGTCGATTTCGGCCTGGTGCCGGACGCGGCAACCAGCATCCTGGCACCGCAGAAGCTGGGCTATGCCGGCGCCTTCCGCTTCTTCTGCCTGGGCGACACGCTTCATGCCGAAGACGCAAAGGCACTCGGCCTGGTCGGCGAGATCGTGGCAAACGGCGGTGCCGAGGAAGCGGCTCTCGGCCGGGCAAGGCAGCTCGCCAAGAAGCCGGTCGCGGCATTGTTGCAGACGCGCGGTCTGCTCAAGGGCGACACCAACGTGCTCTGCGACCGCATCGACCAGGAGATATCGCTGTTCCAGCAGGCGCTGCAGGATGACACCACCCTGAAGCGGCTGCAGCGCATTGCCCGGCTGGCGGCATAAAGCCGCCTGGCCAGTAAGTTGATCGTCGGCGAAATGGGCCGATCCGGAGAAAGGCTCGGTGCGTTTTCCAGACCCGCTATTTTTCCAGGCCAGTCATTTTTCCAGGAATGATGGCCCTTCGCCGATGATCTTCTTGTCTTCCTTGCCGACAACATCGAGATCGCGACCGTCATAGGGCAGCGACAAAAGGATGCGCCGCATGACGGCCAGCCGCTCCCGCCGCTTGTCGTTGGCCCGCACGATGATCCAGGGCGCGAACTCCTTGTGCGTACGCTCGACCATGAGGTCGCGCGCCTTGGTGTAGTCGTCCCATTTGCCGATGCCGGCGATATCGATCGGCGAGAACTTCCAGTTCTTCAAGGGGCTGTAGCGGCGGTCGTGGAATCGTTCGAGCTGTGTCTCGCGACCGATGTCCAGCCAGAATTTGAAGAAATGGATGCCCTCATTGCAGATCATCCGCTCGAAATGCGGCGTCTCGTCGAGGAATTTCTCATGCTGCTCAGGGGTGCAGAAGCCCATGACCGGCTCGACACCGCCGCGATTGTACCAGGAGCGGTCGAAGGTGACGAACTCTCCCGCCGTCGGGAAGTGGGCGACATAGCGCTGGTAGTACCATTGTCCAACCTCGGTCGGCGTCGGCTTGGTCAGCGCCACGTTGCGCGCGGTGCGCGGGTTCATGTACTGGCGCAGCACGAAGATCGTGCCGCCCTTGCCGGCGGCATCGCGTCCCTCGAACAGCGCCATCACCCGCTTGCCGGTCGCCTGCAGCCAGGCCTGCGCCTTGACCAGCTCGATCTGCAGCCTCTCGAGCGTCTCGTCATATTCCTTGCTCTTCATCTTCTTTTCATAGGGATAGCCGCCGGCCGTCAGCTTGTTGTCCTCGATCCAGTCGGGAAGCACGGGGTTCTCGATGTCGAACTCCCGCTCCTTGCCGTCGATCCTGATCTTCAGCGGACCCTGAGCCGGTGCCGGGGCGGGACTTTCCTTGGTTTTTTTCATCGAGACGAACCTTTCCAGCTTGCGGACTCATGCTATGGGGAGCCTCAAAGCCGGTCCAGCGGAAGTTTCCGCCACCGACAAACCGGTGCGAAGGTATGGGGCGCGCGCGAGCGAATGGCTGACCTGGACGCAGAACAGAAAGGCACGGTGCAGCCGATAGCCACCCGGCTGTGGAACAGTCGGTGGCTGCTGGCAGCGGGCATCGTCGCGGTCCTCGCCGTCTATGGCTTTGCCGGCATGTCCGCCTATGTCGTCCTGGCCGCCTTGGCGCTGCTGCTTGCGGCGGCGCTGCTGCCGTCCGGTGCCGCGCGCCAGTCCGCCCAGGATGCGGCGGCGATCGAGGCGAGCGGGCTGCAGCGGCTTTCCGGCGAGTATCTCGCCGCGGCCGTCGCCGATCCGCTGATCATCTTCGACCGCACCGCCACCATCGTTCACGCCAACGCCGCTGCTTTCGCCGCCTTTGGCGGCATCGCTCCCGGCATGTCGCTGTCGCTGAAATTCCGCGCGCCCGAAATGCAGGCCTTGCTGGATGATCTGCTGTCTGGAAACGTCGCATCTGACGTCGTCGACTACACCGAAAAGCTGCCGGTCGAGCGCGCATACCGCGTCAGCGGGTCCTCGGTCGGCCATGCCACCGATCTCTACGTGCTTGTCTTCAAGGACCAGAGCGAGGCACGCCGGATCGACAGGATGCGCGCCGACTTCATTGCCAATGCCAGTCACGAACTGCGTACCCCGCTTGCCTCGATTTCCGGCTTCATCGAAACGTTGAGAGGACCGGCCCGTGGCGATCCGGCGGCGCGCGACCAGTTCCTGCAGATCATGCAGAACCAGACCGGCCGCATGGCGCGCCTGATCGACGACCTCCTGTCGCTGTCCCGGCTGGAGATGAAGCCCTATCTGAAACCGGGGAGCGAGGTCGATCTGCGCCAGACCATCGACAGCGTCATAGACTCGCTTGGACCGCTGGCCCGGGAAACCGGCGTCGTCATCGAGCGCGATTTCGTCGAGGGGCCGCTCGAGGTGCCGGGAGACCGCGACGAACTCTTTCAGGTCTTCGAGAACCTGATGGAAAACGCCTGCAAGTACGGCCAATCGGGCGGGCGCGTCACGGTGTCGATCGCCCACGCCGAGACCGGCCCAGAAGCCGGCATCGACGTCACCATCAGGGACTACGGCCCCGGCATTCCCGAAGAGCATATCCCGCGCATCACCGAGCGCTTCTACCGCGTCGATGTCGAGAACAGCCGCACCCAGAAAGGAACAGGCCTGGGACTGTCGATCGTCAAGCACATCCTGACGCGCCACAACGCCAGGCTCTCGATCAAGTCGGAAGTCGGCAAGGGCGCGGCGTTCACGGTTCATTTGCCGGCGCGCTAAGGCTGTACTATTTACCAACTGGCCGTTTCTTCTTTCTGTCATCCGGCTGGCGTATCAGCACAGGATTCGAGGAAACGACTCGGGCCAGCAGATTCCGGGCCAGAAGATTCGGGGAAGGCATTTCGTCCCATGCAGTCCGTTCACATCGTAAGTGCCTATGACGAAGAGCTGAAATACCTGTCGAAGCGGATCGCTGCGATGGGTGGCCATGCCGAGCGCATGGTCGAGCAGGCGATCACCGCCCTGGTCAATGCCGATCCTGGTCTCGCCCAGAAGGTCATCCACGACGATATCGTCCTCGATGAAGGCCAGCGCGAGATCGATGACAAGGCGATCGTCATCATCGCCAAGCGCCAGCCGATGGCGACCGACCTGCGCGAGATCGTCGGCGCGATCCGTATCTCGGCCGACATCGAGCGCGTCGGCGACCTCGGCAAGAACGTCGCCAAGCGGGTGGCGGCCGTCACCGACGGGCGCCAGCCGACCAGCCTGTTTCGCGGTCTCGAGGCCTTGGCCAATTTGGCGCTGACGCAGCTCAAGGAAGTGCTCGACGTCTATGCCTCGCGCTCGGTCGAGAAGATCGGCTTCGTGCGCGACCGCGACGACCAGATCGACGCCATGTACACCTCGCTTTTTCGCGAGCTCCTGACCTACATGATGGAAGATCCGCGCAACATCACGCCCTGCACGCATCTCCTGTTCTGCGCCAAGAACATCGAGCGCATCGGCGACCACGCCACCAACATCGCCGAGACGATCTATTACATCGTCACCGGCGACCAGATGCCGGCCGAGCGCCCGAAGGGCGACAAGACCGACAAGATCGTCCTTCCCGGTACCGTTCCGGCTAAGTGAACGACGTCCCCTCGAACCCCTGGCCAATTTAGGCTAAGCTTCCCCGAACGTACCTGGTCCTGACCCGAGGCCATGCCTTGAGGAGGTAGCGATGGAAAACGTTCGGAACCTGACTCCGGCCCCGCCGCCGACATCCGGCATTATCGCGTCCAGCGTCTATACGGCCGGCCGGCGCATCGCCGACATTCCGATCGAGGAGGCCGGCGAATGGGCGGCCAAGCCCGGCCACGTCGTCTGGATCGGGCTTCTGGAACCGGACCGCAACCTTCTGCTGCGCGTCCAGGCGCAATTCCATTTGCATGAGCTGGCCATCGAGGATGCCGAACATCCGCACCAGCGGCCGAAGATCGAGCAATACGGCGACGCCCTGTTCATCGTTGCCCGCACCGCCCAGCTGATCGACGGCCGCGTCACCTTCGGCGAGACGCATCTGTTCGTCGGCGCCGGCTACATCGTCAGCGTCAGGCACGGCCCTTCGACCTCCTATGCCGCCGTTCGCCAGCACTGGGAAAGCTGCCCGCATTCATTGGCCAAGGGCGAGGATTTCGTCCTCTATGCCATTCTCGATTTCATCGTCGACAACTACATGCCGGTGCTCGAGCAGATCGAGGACGAGGTCGAGGCGATCGAGGACAAGGTGCTGCTGCAGCCGATGACCGGCCCCGACATCGAGCGGCTCTATATGCTGCGCCGTGATCTGTTGCGCCTGCGCAATGCAGCTCTTCCGCTGGTGGAGGTTTGCCGCCGGCTGACCAGCGCCGAGCTGCCGCAGATCCATGCCGCCATGCACCCGCTGTTTCGCGACGTCACCGATCATATCCGAACCGTCCAGGAGAAGATCGACAGCTTGCGGGAAGTTCTGGCCTTTGCCTTCGAGGCCAGCCTTCTGGTCGGCCAGAGCCAGGAAACGGCGAACACCAAGAAGCTCGCTTCATGGGCTGCCATCCTGGCGGTGCCGACGGCGCTCGCCGGTATCTATGGCATGAATTTCAACGACATGCCGGAACTGAGGATGGAATACGGCTATCCGGTCGTGCTGGGCGCGATCGCGATGATCTGCTCGTTCCTGTACTGGCGTTTTCGCAAGAATGGATGGCTGTGAAGAAGTGAGTGGCGAGTAGTCAGTAGTGACTGGGGCAGCGGCGCTCGCCGGCCCCCTCACTACTCACCATTCACGCCGCTCAGCGGCTCCGCCGCCGCTCCGCCGCCGGCTGGAACGCCACCCTTGCATGATACTTGCAGTAGGGCCCGGTTTCGGCGGCGTCGTTGCCGCAGAAGTTGAAGTCTTCCGAAAGCGGATCGCCATTCGGCCATTTGCAGGTGCGCTCGGTCAGTTCGACCAGTTGCAGGTGCCGCGAGATCGGCACGACGACGTTCTCGACCGGGCGGATGTAGTGGCGCGCCACCGGTTCGGCATCGAACTGCACCTGCAGCGCGTTTGCGCCGATCGACGTGGTGACGTGGCGCTGCGTGCTTGCGGCGCGCGACACCGACTTTTGGACGGATGATCCCTGCACTGCCTTCTTCTGGCGCGCCGGGCTGGCCGTCGCGCGTCCGCGGCCCGACAGCTTCAGGCGGTGCACCTTGCCGATGACCGCATTGCGGCTGACGCCCCCGAGCTGTGCGGCAATCTGGCTGGCGCTCAGCCCCTCCGACCACAGTTTCCTGAGAAGTTCTACCCGCTCGTCAGTCCAGTTCATGAGACCGCGCTCCTGCTTAAGCGTGCGGCGATCGGAATCCTTTCCCGTCCCGGCTCCCGCCGGGCAGACAACACCACATATACCGGGTGATTGGGTCCGCCGCACGAAATCTAGTAATTTCTCGACTACAAATACCTCATGTGCTGACTCGGTGACAAGAGTCCCAAAGGCAACACGAATCAGTTTTTACGGTTTTCCCCAACTTGCCCGGTCGCTGATGAGCCGGCGTCCAGTTGGGGGCGTGCCGCGCGCCTATGCGCGACGTTTTCGTTGACTTCATGGCCGAAAAACACGATAAGCCGCGAAGGCCGCCGCTTTGGCGGCTTTTTTGATTTTCCGGTACCGGAGACGCATATAATGAGCGGTTCGGCGCTTTTCGAGACCTTTGCTCGCGCACCCCTGGCCTTCGACCACGGGGAGGGGACTTGGCTGGTCACCGACAAGGGCGAGCGATATCTCGATTTTGCCGGCGGCATCGCGGTCAATTCGCTCGGCCACAGCCATCCGCATTTGGTCGCCGCGCTCACCGAGCAGGCGGGCAAGCTGTGGCACGTCTCCAATCTCTATGAGATTCCGCAGCAGAGGCGGCTGGGCGAACGGCTGGCGGACGCCACTTTTGCCGACAAGGTGTTCTTCACCAATTCCGGCGCCGAGGCGCTGGAATGCGCCATCAAGACGGCGCGGCGCTACCAGTTCGTCAAGGGTCATCCCGAACGCTTCCGCGTCATCACCTTCGAAGGCGCCTTCCACGGCCGCACGCTGGCGACCATCGCCGCCGGCGGCCAGTACAAATACCTCGAAGGCTTCGGCCCCAAGGTCGAAGGGTTCGACCAGGTCGGTTTCGACGACATTGACGCGGCTGAAAAGGCGATCACATCGGAGACCGCAGCCATCCTGATCGAGCCGGTGCAGGGCGAAGGCGGCATCCGCCCGGTGCCGACGCAATCCTTGAAGCGGTTGCGGCAGCTTTGCGACCAGCACGGCCTGCTGTTGATCTTCGACGAGGTCCAATGCGGCATCGGCCGTACTGGAAAGCTGTTCGCGCATGAATGGACGGGTGTGACACCCGACATCATGGCGATCGCCAAGGGCATCGGCGGCGGGTTCCCGATGGGCGCCTGCCTCGCCACCGACGAAGCCGCGGTCGGCATGACTGCCGGCGTTCACGGCACCACCTTCGGTGGCAATCCGCTGGCGATGGCGGTCGGCAACGCCGTGCTCGACGTGGTGCTGGAAGACGGTTTCCTCGAGGATGTGCAACGCAAGGCGCTGCTGCTGAAACAGGGGCTGGCCGGCGTCGCCGACGAATTCCCCGATGTCATCGAGGGCATAAGGGGAACCGGGCTGATGCTCGGCCTGAAATGCGTGATGCCCAACACCAAGGTCAACATGGCGCTGCGCGACCAGCATTTCCTGGCGGTCCCGGCCGGCGACAACGTCATCCGCCTTTTGCCGCCGCTCACCGTCACCGACGCCGAGATCAGCGAGGCGCTCGACCGCATCCGCGCCGGCGCCAAGGGCCTAGCCGATGCCATCGCCGCGGCCGCCGCGAAGTAATCCTGGAACCATTCCCGATGAGCGTTCGCCACTTCACCGACCTTTCCGCCGTTTCCGAAGGCGATCTGCGCTTCATGCTGGACGATGCGGTGGTGCGAAAGGCCAGGCTCAAGGCCGGCGAGCGGACCAAGCCGCTCGAGGGCAAGGTGCTGGCGATGATCTTCGACAAGCCGTCGACGCGCACGCGCGTATCCTTCGACGTCGGCATGCGCCAGCTCGGCGGCGAAACCATCATGCTGACCGGCACCGAGATGCAGCTTGGCCGTTCCGAGACCATCGCCGACACGGCCAAGGTTCTGTCGCGCTATGTCGACGCCATCATGATCCGCACCACCTCGCATGAGCGGCTGCTCGAACTGACCGAGAATGCCACCGTTCCGGTCATCAATGGGCTGACCGACGACACCCATCCCTGCCAGCTGATGGCCGACATCATGACCTTCGAGGAGCATCGCGGTCCGGTCGCCGGCAAGACCATCGCCTGGACCGGCGACGGCAACAACGTGCTGCATTCGCTGCTCGAAGCCTCCGCACGCTTCCGCTTCAACCTCAACGTCGCCGTGCCGGAAGGCAGCGAGCCCGACGAGAAGCATGTCGACTGGTCGAAGGCGCATGGCGGCAAGCTGAGCTTCACCCGCTCGCCCGAGGAAGCTGTCCACCAGGCCGATTGCATCGTCACCGACTGCTGGGTGTCGATGGGCCAGGAGCACCGTGCCCGCGGCCACAATGTCTTCCTGCCCTACCAGGTCAATGCGGCGCTGATGGCCAAGGCGAAGCCCGACGCGCTGTTCATGCACTGCCTGCCGGCGCATCGCGGCGAGGAGGTCACCGACGAGGTGATCGACGGGCCGCATTCGGTGGTGTTCGACGAAGCCGAGAACCGGCTGCACGCCCAGAAGGCTGTTTTGGCCTGGTGCCTGGGCGCTTGATCTCCGGAGGTGTGATGCCTATCTGCGGGCCATCACGCAAATTGAGCGCGTTTCGGTGCATGTGCCCCTCCGGGCCGCATGGCCGCGCGCCGGAGCTTTGTCATGTTGGAAACCCGTCAAGTGACTGAACACCACCCTCAACTAGGCGAATTCGGCTATGCCGGCGACGATCACGTCGTGCCGTTCGAGGTCGCCCCGCTCGACGTGCGCGGCCGGACCGTCCAGCTCGGGCCGATGCTCGATGCCATCCTTGGACGCCACGAATATCCCGAGCCGGTCGCCCGCCTGCTGGCGGAAGCCTGTGTGCTGACGGTGCTGTTCGGCACCGCGCTCAAATTCGAGGGCAAGTTCATCCTGCAGACCCGCACCGACGGGCCGGTCGACATGCTGGTGGCGGATTTTTCGACGCCATCCGCGTTGCGGGCCTATGCACGCTTCGACCCCGATAGGCTCGAGGCGCTGACGGCTGCCGGCGAGATCTCGCAACAGACGCTGCTCGGCAACGGCGTGCTGGCGCTGACCATCGACCAGGGCGCGCACACGCAGCGCTATCAGGGCATCGTCCAGCTCGACGGCGAGACGCTGGAAGAGGCCGCGCGCACCTATTTCCGCCAGTCGGAGCAGATCCCGACCGACCTAAGGCTTTCGGTTGCCAAGCTGGTGACGCCGGGCATCGGTGGTCCCCGCGAGCAATGGCGCGCCGGCGGTCTGTTGGCGCAGTTCCTGCCGCAGTCGCCAGAGCGCATGCGCGTGCCGGACATTTCCGGCGGCGACGGCGATCCGCGCGACGAGGTCCATGACCCGGTCGACAATTCCTGGCAGGAGCTGCTGGCCCTGCTCGGCACCATCGAGCCGACCGAACTGATCGACCCGACCGTCGGCGCCGAGCGGCTGCTTTACCGGCTGTTCCACGAGCATGGCGTACGTGTCTTCGGCGGCGTGCCGGTGGCCGACCAGTGCTCCTGCTCGCGCGAGAAGATCCGCGGCATCCTCGAAGGCTTCTCGGCGCAGGAGATCAAGGACAGCACCGAGGATGGCGGCATCCATGTCGCCTGCGAGTTCTGCTCGACGCAGTACGACTTCGACCCGGCGGAATTCGCGGCGGCTCAATGACGTAAGTTCTTCTCCCCGTCACCATACGGGGAGAAGGTGCCGGCAGGCGGATGAGGGGCGGCGCGAACTTTAGACCGCTTGCTCCCTTAATTCACCGTCCTGCGCGTGCCCGGCAGATCGAGCGAAAAGGCGGGGATGGCGATGTCGAACGTCTCTCCCCGCTTGTTGCGCATCGTGTAATGGCCGACCATGATGCCGGACGGCGTCGAGAGCGGGCAGCCCGACGTATATTGGTAGCTGTCGCCGGGGTTGAGTTCGGGCTGATCGCCGACGACGCCGGCGCCGCGTACCTCCTCGACCCGGCCAGTGCCATCGGTGATGTGCCAATAGCGCGACATCAGCTGCACGAACTCGTCCGACTGGTTGTCGATGGTCACGTGGTAGCCCCAGACATAGCGGTTCTCCGACGGATCCGAGCGATCCTCGAGATAGAACGGCCTGACCTGCACTTCGATGTTGCGCGTAATGGCGCGGTACATGAGCTACTCCAAACAGTCCTGGCGGAAGTCTCGGTGCACTCTTTGACCAGGTCAACGGAGCGCGGCGCCTGTCTCTTCCGTCTTTGTGCGCACCTGCCGCCAAACAATGTCATTTAAGTGACACATGACAATGATGGTGTGCACGGACCGTGCTGGGCGACTCAAGCGCTCTGTCGACCTGTTCAAAACGGCCACCTTCCGGCCGGCTTTTCCGGAGTGACCAGATCTCGATGGAACTGATCGTCATCGCCGCCGCCGTGCTTTCGACAGCCCTCATTCTTTCAAATCTCGCCGGCATCCTGCTTGCGGCCTTCAGGCTGAAGCGGCCGCGCACGCTTGCGCGGTCACCCGGCAAGGCGCCGCCGGTGTCGATCGTCATCCCCTCGCGCGGCGTCGAGCCGTTCACCGAAGAAACGCTTCAGCGCGCCTTCTCGCTCGACTGGCCGCGCTACGAGCTGATCTTCTGCGTCGCCCACGCCGACGATCCGGTGGTCAAGCTGATAAACAGGGCGATCGTCCGGTTTTCGAAGGTGCCGGCCCGGCTGCTGGTCGGTGACGACCGCATCAGCGCCAATCCCAAGCTCAACAATTGCGTCAAGGGTTGGGAAGCGGCGCGCCACCACTGGGTCATCCTTGCCGATTCCAACGTGCTGATGCCCAGGGACTATATCCAGCACTTGATGGCGGCGTGGCGGCCCGACACCGGCCTTGTCTGCTCGACGCCGATCGGCTCGCGGCCGGACGGCTTCTGGGCCGAGGTCGAATGCGCCTTCCTCAACACGCTGCAGGCGCGCTGGCAGTATACCGGCGAGGCGCTCGGCCTCGGCTTCGCCCAGGGCAAGAGCATGCTGTGGAAGAAGCCTGTGCTCGACGCCAATGGCGGCATCCGCGCGCTGGCCGCCGAGATCGCCGAGGACGCCGCCGCGACCAAGCTGGTCAACGGGCTGGGGCTGCGCGTCAATCTTGTCGCTTCGCCTTTCGAGCAGCCGCTGGGTGAGCGCCGTCTCGGCGAAATCTGGTCGCGCCAGGCCCGTTGGGCGCGCCTGCGCCGCGTCACCTTTCCGCTGTTCTTCGCTCCCGAAATCCTGACCGGCGTGGCCGTGCCGCTGGTGCTGGCGCTGGTCGCAGCGGCCGGTGCCGGCATCAGTCTGCCGCTCACCGCGCTCTGCGTCCTGGCGCTCGCCTATCTGCCGGAATGCGCCTTGGCCTGGGCCAAGGGCTGGTACCTGTCGCCACGCACCATCCCGGCGATGATGGTGCGCGACCTGATGCTGCCGGCGATCTGGGCGCGCGGCTGGCTCGGCGGCGCCGTCGACTGGCGCGGCAATGCGATGACCATCCGGACCAAGGCCATGACCGAACTGGAAGAGGGCGCCTGAGCAACGCTCAGGCGTTTGTCCAAATCGCAGTCTGAACCCTTTACTTGGCTGATTTCAGCGCCTGCTCGACATCGGCGAGCAGATCGTCCGCATCCTCAAGTCCGACCGAAAGCCTCAGCGTGCCCGGGCCGATGCCGAGTTCGGCGCGCGCCTCGTCGCTGAGGTTCTTGTGCGTCGTCGTCGCCGGATGGGTTATCAGGCTCTTGGCGTCGCCGAGATTGTTGGAGATCAGTACGATGTCCAAAGCGTTCTGGAAGGCGAAGGCTGCCTGCTTGCCGCCCTTGACGTCGAGGCAGATTAGCGTCGAGCCGCCCGTCATCTGCTTCCTGACGATATCGGCCTGCGGATGGTCGGCACGGCCCGGATAGATCACACGGGCGATTTCCGGGCGTTCGGCGAGGAAGTTGGCGATCTTGCCGGCGCTTTCCGTCTGCTGGCGCACCCGCAGCGGCAGCGTCTCCAGGCCCTTGAGCAGCGTCCAGGCATTGAACGGCGACAGGCTGGGGCCGGTGTGGCGGAAGTAGTCGTGCAGATTCTCGTCGATCCACTTCTTGTCCGACAGGATGACGCCGCCGAGGCAGCGGCCCTGACCGTCAATATGCTTGGTCGCCGAATAGACGACGATGTGGGCGCCGAGCTGCAGCGGCTTCTGCTGCAAGGGCGTGGCGAAGACGTTGTCAACGATCAGCCTGGCGCCGATCGAATTGGCGAGCGAAGCGACGGCAGCGATGTCGACCACTTCCAGCGTCGGATTTGTCGGGCTTTCGAGGAAGAACAGTTTGGTGTTCGGCTTGACCGCCTTTTCCCAGTTGGCGATGTCGGTGCCGTCGACCAGCGTCGCCTCGATGCCGTATTTCGGCGCCAGCGTCTCGACCACCCAGCGGCAGGAGCCGAACAGCGCGCGTGCCGCCACGATATGGTCGCCGGCCCTGGCGCTGCACAGAAGGGCCGCCGTCACCGCCGCCATGCCGGAGGCCGTGGCGCGCGCGTCCTCGGCACCCTCCAGCGCGCACATGCGCTTTTCGAACATGTCGACGGTCGGATTGGCATAGCGCGAATAGATGAAGCCCGGTTCCTCGCCCTTGAAGCGGGCTTCCGCCGCCTGTGCCGTCTCGTAGACATAGCCCTGGGTGAGGTACATCGCCTCGGAGGTTTCGCCAAAGCCGGAACGCAGGGTCCCGCCATGCACGAGTGCCGTCTGAGGTTTCCAGTCGCGCTTCTTGGTCATTGCTCTGTCCCAAACACAAAAAAACCGGCCGCGAAAGTCGCAACCGGTCCATACGGCCTTGCGGCCAACGGTCCTTTAGCGACTTGTTTAACGTGGCTGCAAGCCGACCGGCCAAATCACCACGGGATAACGACCCTTTAGACCCGCACCGCGCTTGCGTCAATTGCCGGCTTGATTAAGAGGTTTGTACCAGCGGCCTTGGAGCGAAGCCTTGCGGCAGACAGGCATTCTTCCCGATCAGGACATTTCCGCGCTCTTCCAGTCAGGCGCGCTGAAGTCGCCGCGCGCGCTCGACGCGGATCAGATCCAGCCGGCCAGCCTCGATCTCAGGCTCGGCGATAAGGCCTGGCGCGTGCGCGCCTCCTTCCTGCCCGGCCCCGATCATCAGGTCGCCGACAAGCTCGCGCGGCTGCAGCTGCACGAGTTCAGCCTCACTGAGGGCGCGGTGCTGGAAACGGGCTGCGTCTATATCGTGCCGCTGCTGGAAAGCCTGGCGCTGCCGTCGGACATTTCTGCTTCCGCCAATCCGAAGAGCTCGACCGGACGGCTCGATATCTTCACCCGCGTGATGACCGATCGCGGTCACGAGTTCGACAAGATCGCCGCCGGCTATCATGGTCCGCTCTATCTCGAGGTCAGTCCGCGCACTTTTCCGATCGTCGTACGCGCCGGCTCGCGGCTGTCGCAGATCCGTTTCCGCACCGGCAACGCGCTGCTGTCGGAAAGCGAATTGCGCGACCTGCATCATGCCGAGATGCTGGTGGCCACCGAGCCGCCCAACATTTCCGGTGGCGGCATTGCACTGTCGATCGATCTCGATGGCGACAAGGACGGGCTGGTCGGCTATCGCGGCAAGCACCACACCGGCCTGATCGATGTCGACAAGCGTGCCGCGCAGGACGTCGTCGATTTCTGGGAGCCGCTCTACAAGAGCGGCGCCGGCGAACTCGTGCTCGATCCGGACGAGTTCTACATCCTCGTGTCGCGCGAGGCGGTGCATGTGCCGCCGCTCTATGCCGCCGAGATGACGCCTTTCGACCCGCTGGTCGGCGAATTCCGCGTCCACTATGCCGGCTTCTTCGATCCGGGCTTCGGCCATTCGGCGGCCGGCGGCACCGGCAGCCGCGCGGTGCTCGAAGTGCGCAGCCATGAAGTGCCCTTCATCCTCGATCACGGCCAGATCGTCGGCCGGCTGGTCTACGAGCACATGCTGAAACGGCCGCAGGCGCTCTATGGCACCGATCTCGGCTCGAACTACCAGGCACAGGGCCTGAAACTGTCCAAGCATTTCCGCGCCGCGCGCTGATCTTTTCCGCCACCGCCAGACCGTGCTTGCCTGACCGGGCGTGTCATGCTTGGCTGTGCCTCAGCCCGTCGAGGTGACGGAAATAAAGGGGAAGACCATGCAAATCTCGAGATGGATCCTGTCGGCAGCCGCGGCTGCCCTGCTGACGCTCGGCGCCGGTTCGGTGTCGGTGCAGGCAGCGGAGAAACTGAAGATCGGCACCGAGGGCGCCTATCCGCCGTTCAACACCATCACCCCGGACGGCAAGGTCGTCGGCTTCGACATCGACATCGCCGATGCGCTGTGCGCGCAGATGAAGGTCGAATGCGAAATTGTCACCCAGGACTGGGACGGCATCATTCCCGCCCTCCAGGCCAAGAAGTTCGACGCCATCATTGCGTCGATGAGCATCACCGAGGAGCGCAAGAAGCAGGTCGCCTTCACCAACAAATACTATACGACGCCGCTTGCACTGGTCGCCCCGAAGGACAGCGAGTTGACCTCGACCGACCCGGCTGCCCTTGCCGGCAAGACGGTGGGCGCCCAGGCGTCGACCACCCAGGCCGATTTCGCCCAGGACGTCTACGGCAAGGCCGGCGCCGAGGCCAAGCTCTATCCGACCCAGGAAGAGGCGATCACCGACCTGCAGAATGGCCGCCTCGACGCGGTGATCTCTGACAAGTTCGTGCTGGTCGACTGGATGAAGAAGGCAAGCGACGGCTGCTGCAAGATGGTCGGCGACGTCAAGGGCACCGAGACGCAAGCCGGCATCGCGGTGCGCCTGGACGACACCGCCCTGCGCGACAAGCTCAACGCGGCCATTGACGCCATCGTCGCCGACGGCACCTACAAGAAGATCCAGGCCAAGTATTTCGACTTCGATATTTATTGAGGCTGGAGAGCCCCTCTTCCTTCCCCCCTTGTGGGGGAAGGTGGCCTCGCGAAGCGAGGTCGGATGAGGGGTGTTCCAGCGGAGTGAGACGTTGGCATTCCCTGGAACACCCCTCATCCGTCTCGGCGCTGCGCGCCGATCCACCTTCTCCCACAGGGGGAGAAGGGGAAACTGGCGCTAAAGCGCCTTCACCGCCACCTTCACCGGCTTTTCGATCTCGAGCGGGTTGCGCAGCGGCAGGCCGAAATCCCCGGCTTCGATCTCGAAAACATCGCCGGCCTCGGTCCTGATGCCGTCGGCAAAGGACAGCGTCGCCGTGCCGAACATGTGCACATGCACGTCGCCCGGCTGGCGGAAGGCCGAATATTTGAAATGGTGGTGCTCGAGATTGGCGATGGTGTGCGACATGTTCGCCTCGCCCGACAGGAACGGCTTTTCCCAAAGCAGCTTGCCGTCGCGAACGATGCGCGATGAGCCCCTGACGTCGGACGGCAGGTCTCCGATCAGGATCTCCGGCCCGAACGAGGCGTTGCGCAGCTTCGAATGAGCCAGGAAAAGATAGTTCACGCGCTCGGTGACATGGTCGGAAAACTCGTTCGACAGCGTGAAGCCGACACGGAACGGCGCGCCGTCGTCGCCGATGACGTAGATGCCGGCGATCTCCGGCTCCTCGCCGGCATCCTGGGCAAACGCCGGCGACATCAGTGCCGCGCCCGGCGCTACCGCCATTGTGCCGTTGCCCTTGTAGAACCATTCCGGCTGCACGCCGGTCTGGCCCTTCGCCGGTTTGCCGCCCTCCAGCCCCATGCGAAACATCTTCATGGAATCGGTGAGCTGTTCATCACCATCCGAATTGAGCTTCTTGTGCATCGAATCGCGCGTCGCCGCCGAGCCGAGATGGGTGAGCCCCGTGCCGGTGAGATGGAGATGCGCGGGATCCGGATGGTTGATCGGCGACAGCAGCCGACCCTTCTTGTAGGCGGCGTCGAGGTCGACGGTCTCCCCGAAACCCTTGCGCTCGATCAGCGCGGCGAGCCCGGTGCCGGTGCGCGCGGCCTCCATGGCCAGCGAATAAACGCTGCGGGCGCCGTTGATGATCCGCGTCTTGCCGCCGTTGCGGGCGACGACGCGGATCGTTTCGGCGTCGTCGAGGATCTGGGAGATCAGCATGATGTACCCTCTCTCTGGTGCCTTGGCCCGGCCGCCTGCATGGCAAACCCTGACCTGCGCGGCTCGGACCAATCCGCGCCACGGGTGAAACTCTTTGTCCGGATTGCGCTCGCAGGCCTGGTCCCTCGGGGACTTCTTTGCATCGGCGGGTTGCCGACGGCCGCGATGTGACCCGTATGCCTTCCTGGTTGCCTCGCCCTTAACCCTTGTTCTTGTTGTAGACGTCGAAGACCACAGCACCGAGCAGCACCAGGCCTTTCACGACCTGCTGCCAGTCGACATTGACGCCCATGATCGACATGCCGTTGTTCATGACGCCCATGATGAAACCGCCGACCACGGCGCCGATGACCTGGCCGACGCCGCCCATCGCCGAAGCGCCGCCGATGAACACCGCGGCGATTACGTCGAGCTCACTGCCGAGGCCTGCCGCCGGAACCGCCTGTCCGAGGCGCGCCGCGATGATCAGGCCGCCAAGCGCCGACAGCACGCCCATATTGACGAACACCATCAGCGTCAGCCGTTCGGTCTTGATGCCCGACAGCTGCGCCGCCTTGGCATTGCCGCCCATCGCATAGATGCGGCGGCCGATCGTCATGCGTTTGGTGACGAAGACGAACAGCGCGATCAGCACGCCCATCACCATGAGAACGATCGGCAGGCCTCTGTAGCTGGCGAACTGGTAGACCAGGAACAGCGCCAGCGCGCTGGTCACCAGGGTCTTGACGACGAACAGCGTGAACGGCTCGGCCTGATAGCCGTGCTGCTCGCGCGTGCGGCGCGCCCTGAGGCCGAAATAGGCATAGGCGAGCACGGCGACGAGGCCGAGCACGATCGTCGTCATGTGCAGAGTCAGGCCGCTGCCCATAATGGTCTTGCCGGCCGCATTTACCGTCGGTGGGATCAGCGTCAGGGGGCCGATGACATCCGGAATGAAGCCGGAGCTGAGCGCCTTGAAGCCGTCGGGAAGCGGCCCGACCGAGGATCCGCCACCCAGCAGCGCCTGGCAAATGCCGCGGAAGATCAGCATCCCCGCCAGTGTGACGATGAAGCTCGGTATTCGGTGATAGGCAATCCAGTAGCCTTGGGCCGCGCCGATCAGGCCGCCGATGATCAGGCAGACGATCGACACCACCAGCGGATTGCTTAAGGGGCCGAGCGGCCAGATGACCATCATCATCGCCGCCAGCGCGCCGATGAAGCCGGCAACGGAGCCGACGCTGAGGTCGATATGGCCGGAGACGATCACCAGCAGCATCCCCAGCGCCATCACGATGATGAACGAGTTCTGCTGCACCAGATTGCTGAGGTTAACCGGTTTGAACAGCGTTCCGGACGTGGTGAACTGGAAGAACACCATGATGGCGATCAACGCCAGGATCAGCCCGTATTCGCGCAGATTGGTGATCAGCGCCGAGACAGCAACACGCGGTCCCTGCGGCACATCTTCGGCGACGCCGCTTTTCGGCGCGGGAGTGCTTTCGGTGCTCATGATGCTTTTCCTTCTCCCCGGACGATGGCGCGCATGATCTTTTCCTGGCTTGCATCGCTTGCCGCCATTTCGCCTACTATGCGCCCTTCGTTCATGACGTAGATGCGGTCGGTGATGCCGAGCAGCTCGGGCATTTCCGACGAGATAACGATGATCGCCTTACCCTCGGAGGCGAGACGCGCGATGATGGTGTAGATTTCATACTTAGCGCCGACGTCGATGCCGCGCGTCGGCTCGTCGAGGATCAGCACCTCCGGATTGGCGAACAGCCATTTCGACAGCACCACCTTCTGCTGGTTGCCGCCCGACAGATTGCCCGTCATCTGATAGACGCTGGACGAGCGGATGTTGGTCTTGGCCTTGTAGTCGTTGGCGACGGCGAGCTCGCGCAAATCGTCGATCACGGCGTGGCGCGACACGCCGGGAAGGTTGGCCAGCGTGATGTTGTGCTTGATGTGGTCGATCAGGTTGAGGCCGTAGGTCTTGCGGTCCTCGGTGACGTAGGCAATGCCATGGTCCACGGCCTTGCTCACCGAGGAGACGTCGATCGGCTTGCCCTTGAGCAGCACTTCGCCGGTGATGTGGCGGCCATAGGAGCGGCCGAACAGGCTCATCGCGAATTCGGTGCGTCCCGCTCCCATCAGTCCGGCGATACCGACCACCTCGCCCTTGCGGACGCTGATATCGATGCCCTTGATCACTTGCCGTTCGGCATGGATCGGGTGGTAGACCGACCAGTTCTTCACCTGCAGCACAGTCTCGCCGATCTTGGGCTCGCGCGGCGGATAACGGTCGTCGAGCGAGCGGCCGACCATCGAGGTGATGATGCGGTCCTCGCTGATATCCTTCTTGGCAAGCGTCTCGATCGTCCGCCCGTCGCGGATGACCGTGACCTTGTCGGCAACCCGGTTCACCTCGTTGAGCTTGTGCGAGATCAGGATCGAGGTCATGCCCTGCCGCTTGAATTCGAGCAAAAGGTCGAGCAGCGCCTGGCTGTCCTTTTCGCTGAGCGACGCCGTCGGCTCGTCGAGGATCAGCAGCTTCACTTCCTTGCTCAGCGCCTTGGCGATCTCGACCAGTTGCTGCTTACCGACGCCGATATTGGTGATCAGCGTCTTGGGGTCCTCCTTGAGGCCCACCTTCTTCAACAGGGCGCTGGTGCGCGTCTCGTTGGCATTCCAGTCGATGACGCCGAATTTGGCGTGTTCGTTGCCCAGAAATATGTTTTCGGCGATCGACAGCATCGGCACCAGCGCAAGTTCCTGGTGGATGATGACAATGCCCTTGTGTTCACTGTCGTGGATGCCTTTGAAATGGCATTCCTCACCGCGGTAGACGATCACACCCTCGTAGCTGCCGGATGCATACACGCCCGACAGCACCTTCATCAGCGTCGATTTGCCGGCGCCGTTCTCGCCGACCACGGCGTGGATCTCGCCTTCCTCGACGCTGAGGTTGACGTTCGACAGCGCCTTCACGCCGGGAAACGTCTTGGTGATGTCGCGCATCTCCAAAATCGTCGAGGTCATCAGGAATTAAGCTCCTCCGAGGCCGGCAAACAATACCGGGCTCGCTGGTTAACGAAAAGGGGCCCTGCGTTGCGCAGGACCCCTGATTTTGCAACCGAGATTACTTCAGTTCGTCGGCCTTGATGTAGCCGGAGTCGACGACCAGCGCCTGGTAGTTCGACTTGTCGACGTCATGCGGCGTCAGCAGGATCGAGGGGACGACCTTGACGTCGTTGTTGTAGGTCTTTTCGTCGAGGCCGTCAGGCTTGCCGCCCGAGAGCACCTTGTCGACCAGACCGACAGTGGCCTTGGCCAGTTCGCGAGTGTCCTTGAACACGGTCGAGTACTGTTCGCCCGAGATGATCAGCTTGACCGAGGCGGTCTCGGCGTCCTGGCCGGTCACGATCGGCCAGGGCTGAGCGTCGGTGCCGTAGCCGACAGCGCGCAGCGAAGCGGTGATGCCGCGCGACAGGCCGTCATAGGGCGACAGAACGCCATCGACGCGGCTGCCGTCCGAGTAGTTGGCGGAGAGCAGATTGTCCATGCGCGCCTGGGCGGTGGCGGCCAGCCAGCGCAGCGTGCCGACCTTGTCCATGCCGGTCTGGCCGGACTTAATCTTGATCGAGCCGTCGTCGATCAGCGGCTGCAGGACGGAAATCGCACCATTGTAGAAGAAGAACGCGTTGTTGTCGTCGGGCGAGCCGCCGAACAGTTCGACGTTCCACGGCTTGGTGTTCGGGAAGCGCTCCTTGAGGCCCTTGACCAGGGAGTTGGCCTGGATCACGCCGACGCCGAAATTGTCGAAGGTGGTGTAGTAGTCGACATTGGCGGTCTTCTTGATCAGGCGGTCATAGGCGACGACGACGACGCCCGCGTCAGCGGCCTTCTGCAGCGCGTCCGACAAGGTGGTGCCGTCGATCGAGGCGATGATCAGCGCCTTCGGGCCCTTGGTGATTTCGTTTTCCAGCTGGCTGAGCTGGTTCGGAATGTCGTCCTGCGCGTATTGCAGGTCGACGGTGTAGCCGAGAGCCTCGAGCTGGGACTTGACGGCGTCGCCGTCATTGATCCAGCGCTGCGAGGTCTTCGTCGGCATCAGCACGCCGATCAGGCCTTCGCCTGCATGCGCAGGCAGCGTCATGGCCGCGATGCCAAGGGCCGCCACGGCGGCCAGTGTCTTGATGATTTTCACAGTAACTCTCCCTGGTTGATGGACGCGACACCTCGGGGCTTCGCGGGCCGCGCAGTCGAGCAGAAGCGCAAGCGCGCTGCTGTCGTCTATCGATCTCCGGTATCCTCCCAATCGGCCCCGGGACGCAGATTTCAATCGATACGATTTTCCTCGTCATCGACTGGCACGCCCCAGGACGCGCGAAGGGTGTGTCCCTTTGACATAACTGTCAAATGCGATCTTTGATGATTGCTATACCGAAACTGATATATGATCGAAAACAGATCGATCCTTCGACGCGAACAGGCGACACTCATGGCGGCATTGCGAAATCCTTCAGGAATTTCCGGTAGTTACGACGAGCTGCCGGGCGACGGCGAAACCCTGCTGCGCAGCGGTCTGAGCCTGCGCCACATGCGCATGATCGCCGCACTCGACGATCACGGCCGGGTGAGCGCGGCCGCGCAGGTGATGAACATTTCGCAGCCCGCCGCCTCGCGCATGATCGCCGAGATGGAGGCGGTGCTCGACGTTAAGCTGTGCGAAAGGCTGCCGCGCGGCATCACGCTGACGCCCTACGGCAAGGCGCTGGCCCGGCGCGCGCGCTCGATCCTGCTCGAGATGCGCGAGGCCGACCGCGAGATATCCGAGCTCAAGGCGGGCAAGGGCGGTTCGGTGTTCCTCGGCGCGGTGACGGCGCCGGCGATCGAACTGGCGGTGCCGGCGATCCGCGAGATCCGCCGCATCTACCCGCGTATCGAGATCACCATGCAGGTCGAGACCTCCAACGTGCTGGCGCGCGAGCTGATCGCCTCGCGCCATGATTTCATCATCGCGCGCATCCCCGACGACCTCAATCCGCGGCTGTTCGAATCGCGCGTCATCGGCGTCGAAAAGGCCTGCCTGATCGTGCGCCGCGGCCACCCGCTAAGCATGGGCAAGGCGGTGCGGCTGGAGGACACCGCCGCCTATGACTGGGTCTTCCAGTCGGGCGGCTCGCCGTTGCGCCAGGCGATGGAAAGCAATTTCCTCAACCGCAACATCGCGCTCCCGGACCGCATCCTCAACACCAGCTCGCTGCTGCTCACCCTGGTCATGGTCGCCCAATCCGACGCCATCGCGCCGGTGTCGATCCAGGTGGCGAAATTCATCCAGAGCCCGGAAGGGCTGGCCGGCGCCATCGACGTCGTCCAGACCGAGTTCGACATCGAGGTCAGGCCCTACAGCCTGATTACGGTCAAGAACCGCGCGCTCTCGCCGGCCGCCAAGATGCTGCACGATTTTATTCTGCGCGAAGTGGGGTGATGGCTGGTGCGGGAAGGAGACCCCTCGCTTTCAGCTTGGGATCGAAGACCACCTCGGCCTTTGTGTCCCCGGCCGACATCGGCGGGAAGCTTGCGCACCGGAACGAGAGCAGCGGCGCACGAGCTACCACGTCAGAACCTCTTCGACATATCCACGTCGCATCCAGTATGGATACCTCAATCCTCGAACATCGGGATCATTTGCGTAAAGCGATCGTACAGTATTCTGGTTGATTTCGTGGTTGATCGAAAGGAACGTATTCGTGTTCTTTCGAGCAAACCGCCAATATGCCTCGGCGGTTTCTTGCGACATCTCCGTCAGGGAGTCGACGTTGACGATCAGGTCATATCTTTCATCGATTTGATCGATCGCCGTAGCGGGCACTATACGAACCGGTGCAACTGATTCTTCCCCATGCAATCGAATACGCGACGCGCCGAGCGTCCGGCCGAGGAATGAAGCCTGCGCGGCATTGGTCAGGGGAATGTCGATGATCGTATAATCCTTGATCCCAAAGAGGTCGGCAAAATAGGCTGTCCTGCCCAACCCCGCTCCAATCTCCAGAACCTTGAAATCTGCTCGGCTTCTTGAAAACTGGCCAATTCGCCACGCTTGGTAGACCGCTTGCAACGCGCGGAACCCCGCGATTCCCCGCTTTGTGTTGAGCCCGGTTTCATTTGGAAATGGATTGGGGAATTGCAGCTTGATGCCGAGCGTCTCGTCGATATCATCCAGTATCTGGTCGGCGCTTCGCGCATTGGCGTAGTAGGCGCCGACATCTGCAGGCTGCATTTCCGGATAGGTCATACGACGCGCACCAATAGCTTCAGCAAGGCTGTTCAACATATCCATCAGCCACATCGCGTGGAGTTTTTGCCACGATATGGCGCCGTTGAGACGGCGGACAACGAGTTCGTGCGGTTCAACCTCGCCGGGCGGGGCTTTCGCAATATCGTCAAAGCCCCAGAAGAATGATGTCTCGCTGGGGCGACCCAATACCCTCGCGGCTTCGTCAGCATTGTCTCCCAGCAAAGCCCTGTGAACATCGGCCTTGATGCTGAGCAGGGAGTGATCCCAAGCCGAACTTGTCGGCACAAACGCCGCATATGCTCGGCGATACGCTGCCGTAATTCGGTCAACGAAACCGCTGTCATCCTTGGCCCCGACGTGCGGCGATTGCGCTAGGTTAGGAGCGTCACCCAATGGCATGCGGCTCAACAGCCACGTGAAATATTCCAGGGAAGGTTCTTCTTCCACGGTTTGGACTGGCACATTCTCGGGGTTGGAAAACCAGCGCTTTAAGAATTGCATATGTGACGGGCTCCCCTTGTTCCTGCCATTTGATCGCGCCGCATGGTCGTGGGCTGAGATCACAACCTTGCGGGTCATCCGCTGCATCGCCTCACGCACCAAGTCAACGGCCCCGGTTGGATAGCTGGCGTCGAGTCTTTGGGCGTGATGTCCCTCTTGCACCAATTGATAGATCAGCCGCATGTCATCCCACAGGCCTCATAGCCTCTTGGGTTGTCGAGAACGCGAAAGGGCTCGCCGAAACGGTCATGTTGTGGTTTAGAACAGCAAGGTACTTGGGTGGACAAAAGGCAAGATGGCGTCGAGCATCGCAGTCTTTTATTTGGCGCGACTTACTGAGGGCCGCCCTCCCGTCCAGGCCTTCATAGAGTCCTACCGGCGCCACGATGCCGGCGTCCCCCACCACCTGATCATCATAGCCAAAGGGTACAGCAAGGCAGGAGAACTTGCCGTGCTTCGGGACATTTTGGGTGACATTCCGCATTCGGTTCACGTCGTCAACGACGACATCGGCCATGACCTGCACGCCTACAAGCATGCCGCGAAGCGCTTCGATTTCTCACATGCCTGCTTCGTCAACACGTTCACCGAAATCAAGGCGGACCGCTGGCTCGAAAAGCTCTACCGCAACCTGACCAAGCCGGGCGTCGGAATGGTCGGAGCCTCCGGTACATTCGAAAGCCTCTATGATTCCTGCAAAGTGCTCGAAAAGGCCAATTGGCTGGTCCAGCATACGCCGCGCTTTGACCCCGATCTCGCACGGACCTTCAAATGGTGGTTTGGAATAGTGCAGCAAGGGTGGATTCTTCCGCTCCACTCGCCCTATCGTCGCGTTAGGCGGGCCGTAGGCGATCTACTCAAGCGCCGCCGCCCCTGGTCAACCTATCTCCCCGATTTCGAGCACCACTGGCGGATCGCGTCAGACCATGGCGGCCCCCAGGAGCCATGGACAAAATTCCCGCATTTCCCAAATCCGCATATCCGTTCAAACATGTTCATGCTCTCAAAGAAGGCGTTCAGCAGCACGGCGATACCCTCACATTCGAATATCAAGATCGGTTGCTGCGAATTTGAGAGCGGCCACCGAAGTCTGTCCCGAAATGTGATGCGTCAAGGGTTGAGGCTGGTGCTGGTCGGTGCTGATGGCCACGGCTACGAGATGGACGAATGGGCAGCCAGTGAGACCTTCCGGTGCGGCAAGCAAGCCAATCTGCTGGCCACCGACAATCAGACCAAAGCGTTTGACGCCATGAGCCCTGGCGAGAAGTGGGTCCATGCTTGCTTCTCGTGGGGCGGATACTCCGAAACAATCGGCGGTCCACCGCAAATCCTGGGGCACGCCTTTTCTGCGTCCCGGCCGGTCGCAGAGGTCGCTCGCGAATGCTTGGCAAAAAGGTCGAAGCCGAAGGCTCCTCTTATCTCCATCGCGATCCCGACACGCGGAAGGGATAATCTCATCGCCGAGGCTGCCGAAACGGCCGTCCGACAGAAGTACAAGAACCTTGAGCTGGTGATATTCGACAACTGTTCGAAGCGTCCGATCGCTGAGCGAAACATCTCGGATGACAAGCGCGTTCGGATCAAGCGCTCCGACCAATTCCTCAGCGTGACCGACAGTTGGAATAGCGCCATCGACATGGCCCGAGGCGATTATGTTGTCCTCATGGGCGACGATGACGGGCTGGCGCCCGGTTTTTGCGAACGCATCGCAGAGCTTGCGGATCGCTTCGACGCCCCCGATTTAATCGTCTCGAACCTCTATCAATTCCTCCATCCGGGCGTTGTAGATGTAAGCCTGCTGCGACATTTGCCGATGGGGACGTTCTTCGGCCAACGCGATCAGCCGTTTGTGTTGGAGCCGGAAGAGGGGAGGAATGCCGTCGCCGGTTCCATCCAGCTCCGTCGCTGCTTTTATTTCAACATGCAGGCGTTCACGATGAGCCGCGCGCTACTCGATCGTGTCCGCGCCGGCGGCGCGATCTTTCGGTCACCATTCCCTGACTACTACCTCGCGAATGTCGCGCTTGCGCTGTCTGAGAAAACTGTTATCGAGCCGCGCCCATTGGCCATCCAAGGCGTCTCGCAAGGCTCTGTCGGTTCAACCCTGTTTGCCAACACCCTCGATCTTGGCTTGGCGGCGCTGAACCACGATCTGGCCAGCGATGCCGTGTTCCAGCAAGTGAAGCCGGAAGTGATGCCGGGTCCGATGTATTGGACGAACTACATCTTGACGATGGAGTATGTGGCGCGGCGTCTCGGCGGAGACTATCCGAAGCCTGATTTGGGGCGATATCGTCGCTGGCAAATCCTGGACGCCATCGAGGCGGAGAGGCCGCTTCGACCGCTATGGCCGGCCATGCGATTCCAGGAACAGATACAGGCGTTGTGGGCCAAGCTCATGAAGCGCTACGACCAGGACCGTTACCGAACCCTGCGCAAGAGGGCCAGTCCGTACGACTACGAGCACCCTCAACACGTCTACGACGTCGGCGGTTACAAGACCGATCTTGAGGTCTATGAAGCCATCGAGCGCGGTGCCATCTGAGGAAATGCCTATTTGAGAAAGCCATTCCGCAAAACGCGAAGTGGGAGCGCCCGACTGTCCATGCCAGTTGCTGGAGCGGGTAGAGGGAATCGAACCCTCGCGTTCAGCTTGGGAAGCTGACAAGCGGCGCCAAAGGCTGGAGCACGTGGCGGGGATCGAGCTCGCGCTAGTGTAACAGAACCGATCGGAAGGTTGATTAGCGTTTCCTTATGTTAACCATCTTGATGCTAGCGTTGGCGTCGCGAGACGAACGCGAGATCACAAGATGGACAAGGATCTGATGCCCGCACGGATGTTGACGACCAGGGCGATTGGGTTCATCGCCGCCGTCCTGATGGCGCTGCCCGTGAACGCGGAGACCGTGAGCGACAATCCCGGTGGCCAGATCGTGAACTTCGCTTTGCATGTCGCCGAACTGCGCGTCGCCGAGGAGCCAGTGAGCTTTGAAGGGGCATGCGACAGCGCCTGCACGCTCTACCTGTCCCTGCCCGCCGAGCAGCTTTGCGTTACCCTGGATGCATCCTTTGGCTTCCATCTGCCCTATGGCGTCGGCGCTCGGCAGAAAGTGGTCGCCGCCAACTACCTCATCTCGCAATATCCCGATTGGGTGCGGCACTGGATCGAGGAGCATGGCGGCCTGTCGCACACGATAATGCGGATGGAAGCTGAAGAGGCGGCAAAGCACCTGCCCCTGTGCGGAGTGCTGGCGTGAACGTGGTCGCGGTGGCGCTGTTCGCCTTCGGACGCTGGAGCGGGTAGAGGGAATCGAACCCTCGCGTTCAGCTTGGGAAGCTGACAAGCTACCATTACATCATACCCGCAGCGTCACCTCGTTACCATGAGGGCCACGCTTCGGGCAATCGTCAAAGCCGCCGAAAGCCGCTCGCCCTGTTGGCAAGACGCCTTTGATGCCGGTCGACGGGCATGATAGAACGGCCGCGCCTTGCGAGCCGGCACTTGTTTGCTTGGCGATGGTCCGAACATGAAGTGCTGGGTGGGGACCCGCTTGGAATTCAAGATAAGGAGGAGGAGAAGGACTTCTCACTCCAGAAAGACATTCACGTCAGAAGACCTGCAGTTTCTCCTGCAGCTTCCCGTTTTTGCGATTGTCTCCCTTCTCGCTCCCGAGAAGCGCTGGCCAGCAGCTTGTATGGCCATTGAGCGGCTGAAAGGCGCTTCTTCCAGCCTGGGGGATGGCTGCGTCCGGCAGACTCTCGCCTCGTTCGGATTGACTGGCGCTGACGATCAACGCCGCATCGGTGCGATGCGAAGCGAGCACCATGTCCAGGTCGTGCGCGAGCGTCTGGCCGGCTGGAAACCCGACATCGAGTTGCGAGGTCGGCAGCAACTTGATGCGGCAAGTAACGCAGGCCACGGCGCTGTCCTGTGGATCGCGCATTTCTCCTTCAACGCGCTCGCGGCGAAAATGGCTTTCGCCGGGGCAGGGCTCGAAGTGTTCCACGTCAGCCGGCCGGAGCACGGCTTCACCAAGTCGCGCTTCGGCATCCGTTTCCTCAACCCGATCAGGACCGGCGCCGAGCTGAAATACGCGGCCGGCCGGATCGTGATCGATCGTGCCAATCCAGCAGCAAGCATGCACGAGGCCCGGCGTCTGCTGCGCGCGAACAAATTCGTGTCGATAACGGCGGGAGCCTGGGAGGGCGAATTGCTGGTCAAGGCAAGGATTGGCCAGTCGGCCATCGAACTGTCGAGCGGCGCGCCCCGCCTGGCCAAGATCGCCGGCGCCCCGCTGCTGCCGGTTTTCGTCGTGCGTGACGACAGCACCGGCAAGATCCGGGTGACCGTGGATCGGCCCATCGACCTGGACGGTCATCGGGACAGGGCCGAACTCCTGCAGTCAGCCACGCAGGAATTCGCCGACAGGCATCTGCCCTTCCTCGCTGCCTGTCCTCACCAGTGGCGCGACTGGGAGAAACTGACGGCGTTCAACCGGCACTGACGGCCGAAAGCAAAGCGATGCCCCTGTTCAGCATTCTCATAGCCGATGACGACGGCGGCGACCTCTCCGACCTGGTCACGCAGAACATCCAGTCGTTCAAGGCCGCGCATCCGGGCGAAGGGCATGTCCTGTTTCGGGAAGCGGCGTTGATCGAGTTCATTTCGGCGCATTTCGACGCCGAGGTGCTGTCGGCCTTCCGCACCCTGCGGCCCTACGCCTACAAGGCGGACCTGGCCAAATACTGCCTGCTTTACGAACAGGGCGGCGTCTATGCCGACCTCTCCTATGCCTTCGTGCGCGGCGTTCCCCGCGACAAGCAACGCCTGTCGGTGTTTCGCGACTTTCTGAGCTCGACGCCTTGGGATACCAGCCTCGGTGTGGTCGCCGCGCCGCGGCGCCACAGGGCTCTGGTGAAGGCCATCGAGCTCGTCTGCGCCAATGTGAAGCGTCAGTATTACGGACCAACCGCGCTGTGCCCCACCGGTCCGACCCTCTTCGGCAAGGCCATCGCCATGACCTGCGATGCGGAAGACCTGATCGTCGGAGAGGCGGTCTGGCTGACGCTGCCACCGTCGGATGGCGCCGAACCTTCGCAAGAGCCGAGCCACTGTCTTCAGCATGGCAAGGAGTTGGTGGCCATCAAGCGCAAGAAGGGAGGTGGGCCCCTGTCGGAACTCGGCATCTCCAGCGGCAACCGCTACAACCGGCTTTGGCGTTCCGGGGAAGTCTATCGTGAGCGGCCACCCTGGGCGCGCATCTTCCGCCGGCGGATTTGACGGCCTTCCCTGATATGACGCCCTTCGGCTTGATGCCGGACCGGCAAATGCGTATTTCTGCACCGGCACCCGAATCCGGGCACCTCAATCGGGAGACAGGCCTTGTCCGCACTGACGCGCTTTCTCGGAGACTCGCCACTCAGGGTGCTCATCAAGCTGCTGGTGGTGTCTTTCCTCGTCGGTCTGGTCATGAACGCTTTCGGCTGGTCGCCGATGGATGTCTTCTACGGCATCCGCAAATTCTTCGTCGACCTCTGGAACCTCGGCTTCCATGCCATCGATCGCTTCCTCGGCTATATATTGCTGGGTGCCGCGATCGTCGTGCCGGCCTTTATCCTGATCAGGATCGCCAACTACCGGAAGTGACCTATCGGACGCAAACCTCAGGCGTAACCGGAGGCCACCTCGAACAGGATGGCGTGGCGCGCGGCCAATCTGGCCACGTCGGTCGAGTAGCCGCCGCCGATGACGCCGCAGAGCGGGATGCCGAGTGCGCGAAAATGGCCGATCACCATCTCGTCGCGAGCGCGCAGACCATTATCGCTGAGGGCGAGCCGTCCCAGCCGGTCCTCGGCATGGACGTCGACGCCGGCATTGTAGAAGACGATGTCCCAGCGCGCTCGGGCGGAGAGCTCCGGCAGGATGCCAGCCAGCCGTTCCAGATAGGCGGTATCGCCGGTGCCGTCGGGCAGTGCGATGTCGAGGCTTGAAGCGATCTTGCGCACCGGATAGTTGCGATCGCCATGCATGGAAAAAGTGAAGGCGCGTGGTTCATCTTTCAGGATGTCCGCTGTGCCGTCGCCTTGATGCACGTCGAGATCGACGACCAGGATGTTTTGGACAGCGCCTTCGGCCAGCAGCACCAGCGAGGCAACGGCGACGTCGTTGAAGGTGCAGAAGCCGGCGCCTTGCGCGCGCCGGGCATGATGGCTGCCGCCGGCGGCGTTGCAGGCAATGCCATGCTGCAAGGCGAGCCGCGCCGCCTGCACCGTGCCGCCCGTTGCGAGCTGCGCCCTGAGCGAGACGCGGGGACCGACCGGGAAGCCGATTTCGCGCTCGATCGTTTCGGGCACCTCGCAGGCCAGCACCTGCTCGACATAGTCAGGCGCATGCGCAAGCTTCAGCCAGTATGCAGGCGCCGGTTCGGGCAGGTTCAGCGTACCCGGCCGCGCCAGCCCGCGCGTGCTCAACGCTTCCATCAGCAGCGGATACTTGCTCATCGGAAAACGGTGGTTGACGGCAAAGCCGGCGTCGTAGTCGGGATGATGGACGATCTGCAGCGACATGATGTCGGGCGGCCTGCGCCAGTGCTGGAATTCGGTTGGCCGCCATTGGTTGGCGATTGCGTGGCATCGTGAAACTGGGGCACATCGGCTGTCCGATCAAGCCGCAATCAGCAAGGCAGCAATCCTTTGGATGCAACCCAAGCCAATGCCAGAGCCTTCGTCGTTACCAACCGCTCGGTGCTCGCCATCGCGGTGCCGATGACGCTGGCCTATCTGACGACGCCGCTACTCGGCATCGTCGATACGGCGGTGGTCGGCCAGTTCGGCGACGCGGCCCTGCTCGGCGGGCTGGCGGCAGGCGCACTGATCTTCGATGTCGTCTTTACAACCTTCAATTTCCTGCGCTCCGGCACCACCGGCCTCGTTGCTCAGGCTTTCGGGCGCGGCGATGAACTGGAGGAACAGGCGGTGTTCTGGCGCGCCGTGTTGATCGCGGTTGTCGCCGGCATCGTATTTGCCGCCCTTGCGCCCCTGGTCGCCGTGGCTGGCCAATGGTTCATGGGCGCAGAGCCCCGCGTCAGCGAGGCGATTGGCGTCTACGTCCGCATCAGGCTGCTCGCCGCCCCCTTCACGCTGACCAACTACGCCATTCTGGGTTACGTGCTGGGGCGCGGCGAAGGCGGGCTGGGGCTGATGCTGCAGGGGGTGCTGAATGGCATCAACATCGTGCTCTGCATCGTGCTCGGGTTGGAACTCGGCTGGGGCGTCACAGGTGTCGCATGGGCGACCGTCACCGGCGAGTTCCTCGCCATGTTGCTTGGTCTGGCGATCGTCGCCAGGCGTTTTCGGGCCGCGCCCCGGCTGCCCCGCCATCGCATCCTCGACGTGACGGCCTTCCGGCACATGCTGTCGCTCAACCGCGACATCATGATCCGCTCGTTTTCGCTGCTCGCCGCTTTTGCGCTGTTCACCCGCCAGGGCGCGCAGTTCGGCACGGTGACGCTGGCCGCCAATGCCGTGCTGATGAACTTCTTCCTCATCGCCGGCTACTTCCTCGACGGTTTCGCCACCGCCGCCGAACAGCTTGCGGGACGGGCCATCGGCGCGCGCGCCGCCGCGCCCTTCCACCGGGCGGTGCGGCTGACCCTGTTCTGGGGCTTCGGGCTGGCGGGCGCGGCGACGCTTGTCCTGCTCACGGGCGGTGCCGGTCTGGTCGCCCTGGTCACCACGTCGCAGGATGTTCGCGCCGTCGCCGACACCTATCTGCCCTGGGCGGCCTTCACCGCGCTGAGCGGCGTGCTGGCCTTCCAGATGGACGGCGTCTTCATCGGCGCCACCTGGTCGCGCGACATGCGCAACATGATGCTGCTGTCGTTTCTCGCTTTCAGCGCCGCGCTACTCGCCCTGGCGCCGGCCTTCGGCAACAACGGTCTGTGGGCGTCGCTGCACGTCTTCCTGCTGGTGCGCGGCTTCAGCCTGCTGGCGATTTTGCGGCTGCGCGTGCGAACCGCCTTCTAGAGTGGCTTCGATGCCCATTTGTCGAGGCTGACGTCGCGCAACGCCCGGATCGACTTGAGCCGTTCCTTGTCGGCGAAACCAACCATGCCGGTGAGGATGCGGCCGGGCAGTGCGGGCCCGGCATAGATCATGCCGGTGTAGAGCTGGACGAGATCGGCGCCGGCGCGGATCTTTTCCAGTGCCGCGTCAGTGGAATCGACGCCGCCGACACCGATGATAGCGCGGTCCGGCCCAAGCAGCTTGCGCATCTTCGCCAGCACGATGGTCGAGCGCTCGAACAACGGCTTTCCCGAAAGCCCGCCGGCCTCGCCGGTGACACTGGCGCTGCGCAGCGCCGGCCGTGAAATGGTGGTGTTGGAGACGATGACGCCGTCGAGTTGCTTCTCGGTGACTTCGGCGGCGATGTCCTCCAATTCGGCCTCGACAAGGTCCGGCGCGATCTTGAGGAAGACGGGCGGTTTGGCCGAAGCGGCTGCGCGCGCCGCGATGACGCGGGACAAAAGTTCGCCGAGCTGCTCGCGCGCCTGCATGTTGCGCAGGCCCGGCGTATTCGGCGAGGAGATGTTGACCGTCAGATAGCTGGCATATCGGGCAAACCGGGCCACGCCGCGTTCATAGTCGCCTATACGGTCGGCGCTGTCCTTGTTGGCGCCGATGTTGACGCCGACGATGCCGGGGCGGCCCTTGCGGGCGGCAAGGCGCTTCTCGGCGACCTCATGGCCCTCATTGTTGAAGCCCAGGCGGTTGATCACAGCTTGATCCGCCGTCAGCCGGAAGATGCGCGGCTTCGGGTTGCCTGCCTGCGGCAACGGCGTCACCGTGCCAACCTCGGCGAAGCCGAAGCCGAGACCAAGCAGCGCGTCCGGCACCTCGGCGTTCTTGTCGTAGCCCGCGGCCATGCCGAGCGGGTTCGGGAAATCGATCCCGCAAACACCGACTTTCAGTCGTTCGTCGCGCACCGGCCGTCCGGCAACTGGCAGGCCACATCGCAGCGCGGCGATCGACAGCCCGTGGGCTGCTTCCGGATCGAATGTGAACAGCAGCTTCTGGCCGATCCGGTCAAGCACGCTCATTCGGCCTCCAGCGCCGGGAATTGGTGCAGGCCGTCAGTGCCGAGCGGCAATGGCTTTACCCATATGACGACCTCAAGATCCAGCGGGGCGTAGAGGTGCGGGAACAGCGCCCCACCGCGCGACACCTCGTATTTCAGCGCGTCGCCGAGCCGGTTGCCGTCGATTGCAATCAGCAAAAGGTCGGACTGGCCGGCGAAGTGCCTGGCCGCCGTTTCCCGCACCTGCCCGGCGGTGGAGAAATGGATGAAGCCGTCGGCGACGTCGATCGCAGCACCGGTGAAGCGGCCGTTTTTCTCGGCTTCGCGCCACAAGGCTTCTGGCGCGATCTTGTAGATAATCTGAGACATGGCTGCGCTATAGTCCGAACCGATCATGCGGGGAAGGGCAACTCTTCCCCATTTACGGCGCAAACCTGTGATAAGGTGCGCATACTGGCTCGTGGAGGTTGAACATGCGTCTGCAGCACATACTGATCCCCGCCGCACTGGTCTCGTTCGTCGCAGCGTCGGCCTGGTCCGAAGAGACCGACCGCTACAAACTGGAAAAGTCGGCCAACGGCTATGTCCGCATGGACACGCAGACCGGCGCCATGTCGATCTGCGAGGAGCGCGCCGGCCAGCTGGTGTGCAAGATGGCGGCCGACGAACGCGCCGCCTTCCAGGACGAGGTCGACCGCTTGCAGACTTCGATGAAGGCCATGGACGAGCGCGTCACCAAGCTCGAAAACTCGTTGTCCGCCCGCCTCGAATCGAAGCTGCCCAGCGAAGAGGATTTCAACAAGACGATGAGTTACATGGAACGCTTCCTGCGTGGCTTCATGGGCATCGTCAAGGATATGGAAAAGGACGACGGAGCCCAGCTCAATTCGCAAAAGACCTGAGCCGTGCTGGGAAAAACTCCGTGTCCGGCCTTTGCCGCTTGAAAACAGGGCGCATCGCCGCATAATCGTTCCGATCCCGTAAAAGCAGTCAATCAGCATCGGGATTTGGGGAGGACTATTTGCCGTCGGGCTACACGTTCGTCATCGCCGACGACCATCCGCTTTTCCGCGGCGCCCTGAAAGAGGCGCTTGCCGGCGTCGGCGATGTCGCCGCTATCCACGAGGCCGGCGATTTCGAGAGCGCCAAGGCGCTAGTCGTGGCCAATGAAGATGTCGACATGGTGTTGCTCGACCTGTCTATGCCGGGCGCCAGTGGCCTCTCCGGCCTGATCTCGCTGCGCGGCGTCCACCCGGCGGTGCCGCTGGTCGTTGTGTCGGCGCATGACGACCCGGTGACGATCCGGCGCGCGCTCGATCTCGGCGCCTCGGGCTTCATCTCCAAATCGGCCAGCATGGAGGAGATTCGCGGCGCCGTGCAGGCAGTGCTGGCCGGCGATATCGCCGCGCCCGTCGGTATCGATCTCGGCGTCGAACGCGACCCCGAAATATCAGACCTGATCAAGCGCCTGCAGGCGCTGACGCCGCAGCAGACGCGCGTGCTCGGCATGCTCGCGGAAGGACTGTTGAACAAGCAGATCGCCTACGAACTCGGCGTCTCCGAGGCCACGATCAAGGCGCATGTCTCGGCTATCCTGCAGAAACTCGGCGTCGACAGCCGCACCCAGGCGGTGATCCAGCTGGCCAAGATCGGCGGCGACCCGCTTCAGGCTGCGGGCTGACCCTGGTTGCGGGGTCGAATTATTCGGCCGCTGAGGCCAGCGGCCTGACCCTGGCCATCATCGAACGCAACACAGCCGGTTTCAGCGGCTTGTTGATCACCGGCACGTCGAGTGCGCCGGCAGCAGTGCGGACCTCTCTGGAGCGGTCGGCCGTGACCAGAACGGCCGGCAAGTCGTGGCCGTGAATTGACCGCAGCGTCTCGATGGCATCCAGTCCGGTGCCGCCGTAGAGATGATAGTCCGCAAGCACGATATCCGGCCGGCGCATGCCGGATGTCGCCTCGACACCCGTGACGGTGTCGACGCTGCAGCCCCAGCCTTCGAGCAGCAGCCGCATCCCGTCGAGGATGCGGGCGTCATTGTCGATGCAGAGAACACGCAGTCCGGCCAGCGAGTTTGTGGCGCGCACCGGCGTCTTCGCTTCGACTTCGCGCCGGGGCGCCTCGGCCGCGACAACCGGCAGGATCACTGAAAAGCGCGTGCCCTTGCCTGGGTTGGAAAATATCCGGATTTCGAGCCTGAGCACGCGAGCGATGCGGTCGACGATGGAGAGGCCAAGGCCGAGGCCTTCGGCTTCGCGCGCGCCTTCGTCGAGCCGGGTGAATTCGTGGAAGACCGTATTCAGCTTGTCGCCGGCGATACCGATGCCGGTGTCGATCACCTGGATTTCGGCCAGTTCCCCGCGCCGCCGCACCCCGACCAGGATGCGCCCGTGGCGGGTGTACTTGATGGCGTTGGAGATGAGGTTCTGGATCAGCCGGCGCAACAAATTGCGGTCCGTCATGACGCAGAGCGACGACGGCATGATGGTCAGCCCGAGCTTCTTTTCGGCGGCTAGCGGCCGGAAATCGTTGCCGATCTGGCGCAGCAGCCCGTCCAGGCTGAAGGCGGTGTCCTCCGGTTTCATTGCACCTGCATCGAGGCGCGAAATGTCGAGTACGGCGCCCAGAATGGTCTCGACCGATTCCAGCGAGGATTCGATGTTGACCGCCGCTTTGCCGGTGGGTCCCTTGCCGGCCTTTTCGATCAGCGACGAGCAATAGAGCCGGGCGGCATTGAGCGGCTGCAGGATGTCGTGCCCCGCGGCGGCAAGGAAGCGCGTCTTGCCGAGATTGGCCTCCTCGGCCAGCATCTGCGCCTGCGCCAGCTCCTCATTGACGCGCGTCAGTTCGATGGTGCGCGTCTTGACCCGCTGCTCCAGCGATTCATTGGCCCGCTTCAGCGCCAGATCCTGTTCGACGCGCCCGGAGATGTCCGCATAGGTTGCGACGATGCCTCCGTCCGGCATCGGGTTGGAGCGCAGTTCCAGGATGCGGCCGCTGGTCTTCAGCTCCATCTGCCACGGGCTGACGAAGCTGGTCAGGCGGTTGAGCATCGCCACCCGCTGGTCGGACGGAATGTCGCCGCGCTGCGCGAGGTGATGTAGGATGCGGTCGAGCGAGACGCCGACCTGACCCATCTCGTCGGGCAGGTCAAACAGCACCCGGTATTGGCGGTTCCAGCAGATCAGGCGGAAGTCCCGGTCGAAGACGGTGATGCCCTGTTCCATCTGGTCGAGCGCGATCTGCAGCAGGTCGCGGTTGTGCTGCAGCGCCTCGGTGGCGTCGTCGAGCAGGCGGAAGGCATCCTTGGATTCCCGGTCGTTGCGCCGGAACAGTAGCGACAGGATCAGCCGCGCCGAGGAGGAACCGACGGCGCTCGCCAGCAATTGCTCGGAAAAGCGGATGACATCCATGCTCGCCTGCTCGTTGCCGTGCAGCGTGATGCCGTTGGTCTTTTCGAAGGACTGGAAGGAACGCTCGGTGCGCTCGACGCCGAGATAGCGCGAGATCGTGTCCTTGAGGTCGTTGACGGTGATCGCGGTGCGGAAGCGGCGCAGGCTTGGCATCGGGCCGGCCTCGCGCGGCACGAAGATCGCCGCCTGGATGCGTTCCAGCGGCACTGAGGCACGCGACAGCGAACCCAGGACAAAGAACACCGCGTTGATCGACAGGCTCCACAGCACGCCATGGTTCAACGGTTCGGCGACGGTGCCGAACAGCGCCTGCGGCCGAAGCGCCTCGAAGCCGAACAGGCCGTGGACGAGGATGTCGGCATCCGGCGCGGCGAGCGAGGGCAAAAGCAGCGTGTAGCCCCAGCAGAGGATGCCGGCGACCATGCCAAGTGCTGCACCCCTGCCGTTGGCGCCGCGCCAGATCAGCCCGCCGATCAGCGCCGGCGCGAACTGGGCGATGGCCGCGAACGACATCAGGCCGATGGAGGAGAGCCGCGCGTTGTTGGTGCTCTCGCGATAGTAGAGGAAGGCGATGAACAGCATGACGAAGATCGCGCCGCGCCGCACATTGAGGATCAGCGACGACCAGTCTTCGCTTTCGGAGGTCGTGGTCTTGAGCAGGCGGCGCACGAACAGCGGGATGACGAGGTCGTTGGAGATCATGATCGACAGCGCCACGCTTTCGACGATGACCATGGCGGTCGCCGCCGACAGGCCGCCGATGAAGGCGGCCATGGCCAGCACATCATGGCCGCTGAAAAGCGGCAGCGACAGCACATAGAGGTCGCTGCTGGTCCTGGTGCCGACCAGCGACAGGCCAGCAAAGGCGATCGGCAGCACGAACAGGTTGATCGCGACAAGGTAGAGCGGAAACACCCAGGTCGCGGTGCGAAGTTCAGCCTCGCTGCGGTTCTCGACGATGGTGACGTAGAACTGGCGCGGCAGCATGATGATGGCAAACCCGCTGAGGCCGGTCAGCACCAGCCAGGTGGCCAAGGAGGTGTTGTAGCCCATCGCCTGCCGCACCTCGCCATTCTGAGCGAGCTTGTCGAACATGTCGCCTGGTCCGCCGAAGATCAGGAAGGTGACCATCAGGCCGATCGTCAGGAAGGCGGCGAGCTTGACCACGGTTTCCACCGCCACCGCCAGCACCAGCCCGTCCTGGTGCTCGGTGGCGTCGGCATGGCGCGTACCGAACAGCACCGCAAACAGCGCCAGCAGCATGGCGACGACCAGCGAGATGTCGCTGACGAACGGATCGAAGGAGGGTGGCGATCCCGTGTAGTGCTCGACCATCAGGCTGACCGAGCCGGAGATCGCCTTCAATTGCAGCGCGATGTAGGGCACGGCGCCGATCGTCGCGATCAGCGTGGCGATCGCCGCGACGGTGAAGCTCTTGCCGTAGCGGGCGCCGAGGAAGTCGGCGATCGAGGTGATCTTCTCGGTCTTGGCCAGCCTGACGATGCGGTTGAGCAGCGGGAAGCCGAACACGAACACCAGCACCGGGCCGGTATAGATGCCGAGGAATTCGAGGCCGCGTTCGGAAGACAGGCCGACCGAGCCGAAGAAGGTCCAGGAGGTGCAGTAGATGGCGAGGCTGAGCGCATAGATGAACGGACGGGCGCGGTCCGGCCCTGCCGAGCGCCGGTCGCCAAGGCTGGCGATGACGAACAGCAGCGTCACATAGGCGATTGCGATAATGACGATGAACCAGCCCTGCACGGCCCGAAAGTCCTCCTGGTACAGACGCAATCACAGCTTGGGGGGCGAGTCCATCGCGGCTTTCGGCGCATGGCTGTCGGGTCTGTCTGACATTTGGCCGCTGACCTCGGGGAAGGAGAAAGCAGCTGCTTTCTCGCTTTTGCTTCTGTTGCAACCAAGGGTTTTTGTTATGGTGGACGTGGGCCGGCGCCGAAGGGATGGTGGAGGCGGCAGCGTGGCCATGGCAAGGAGGGTCGAATGCTGAAAGAATTCCAGGAATTCATTTCCAAGGGCAATGTCATGGACTTGGCCGTCGGCGTCATCATCGGCGCTGCCTTCGGCAAGATCGTCGATTCTCTTGTCAACGACATCATCATGCCTTTCATCGGCGCGCTCGGCGGTGTTGATTTTTCGAACTACTTCTTCGCCCTGTCGTCCAACGTGCATTCGACCAACCTTGTCGATGCGCGCAAGGAAGGCGCGGTGTTCGCCTACGGGAATTTCATCACCGTGGCGCTGAACTTCATCATCCTCGCTTTCATCATCTTTCTGATGGTCAAGGCGGTGAACAATATGCGCAAGCGGCTGGAGAAAGAGAAGCCGGCAGCACCCGCCGCTCCACCGCCCGCCGATGTCGCTTTGCTCACCGAAATTCGCGATCTGCTCGCCAGGAGATAGCCGGAGCAACATTTCTGGACCAAAACCCCGGTCGCTTGCGGCCGGGGTTTTCTGTTTTCGCCTGCCGCAAAACAGGCTAGCTGTCGCAAAACCAACGGACATTTGCATGACCCTGATCCAGAATTTACGCGCCGAGGCCCGCGCCGCGCCCGAAAGTGGCATCGTCGCCGTCGTCAACCACGGCCGCCTGCGCGACGGTCTGATCCCGCTTTGGGCCGGCGAGGGGGATCTGCCGACGCCTGCCTTCATCAGCGATGCCGCCGCCCGCGGACTGGCCGCCGGCGAGACCTTCTACACCTGGCAGAAGGGTATCCCGGAGCTGAGACAGGCGCTTTCCCGCTACTATGACAGGCATTTCGGCAAGAGCTTCGCCGCGGACGAATTCATCGTCACCGCCTCCGGCATGCACGCCATCCAGCTGGCGATCGACGCGGTCGCCGGCAGTGGCGACGAGGTCGTCTATTTGTCACCGGCCTGGCCAAATTTCGCCGCTGCCGCCGGTGTCGCCGGCGCCGTTCCGGTTGCGGTCACGCTCGACCAGTCCGGCAATGGTTGGTCCTGCGATGTCGACAAGGTCGCAGCCGCGATCACGCCAAGGACCAAGGCGCTGTTCGTCAACACGCCGTCCAACCCGACCGGCTGGACCGCGGACCGGGAAACCCTGCAGGCGATCCTCGACCTCGCCCGCGAAAAGGGCATCTGGATCATCGCCGACGAGATCTATGCGCTGTTCCACTACGGCCATGGCCGCGCGCCGTCCTTCCTCGACATCGCGACAGGGGAAGACCGCATCCTGTTCGTCAACAGTTTTTCCAAGAACTGGGCGATGACCGGCTGGCGCGTCGGCTGGATCAAGACCCATCCTGCCCTGCAGCAGGTGTTCGAGAACCTGATCCAGTACTCGACCTCGGGCGTAGCTCAGTTCATGCAGCGCGGCGCCGTCGCCGCACTCGACGAGGGCGATGCCTTCATCGTCGAGCAGGTCGAGCGGGCGCGGGCGGCGCGTGATCTGGTTTGCGGCATCCTCGGCGCGACCGGCAAAGCGCGCTTCACCGTGCCGCAAGGCGCCTTCTATCTGTTCTTCACGGTCGAGGGCATCACCGATTCCCGAACCGCCGCCTTCGACATCGTCGATCAGGCCAATGTCGGCCTGGCGCCCGGAACCGCCTTCGGCCCCGGCGGCGAAGCCTTCCTCAGGCTATGCTTCCACCGCCGCCTCGATCAACTCGAGGAAGCCGCGCACCGGCTGGCGAAGTGGATGAAGACGGTTTGAGCAACTGAGGATCAGACGGCCTTCAGCCGCCTGACTTCGGTACCAACAGAGGGATAATCCGGTCGCTCTTGGCGACCGCGGGGCGGCCCGCTGCGCCATAGGGGATGCCGAGCGCATCCCAGGTCTCGACCAGGGCATCCTGCAGTTCGGCGATCAGCTGATCGGAATGGAAGGGCGTCGGCGTGATGCGCAGCCGCTCGGTGCCGCGCGGCACGGTCGGATAGTTGATCGGCTGGATGTAGATGCCGTGCACGCCAAGCAGGCGGTCGCTGGCCATCTTGCAGAGCTCGGGATCGCCGACCAGCAACGGCACGATATGGGTCGGCGAGTCCATCACCGGCAGGCCCGCGGCGCCGAGAATCTCCTTGGTCCGTGACGCCTGGCGCTGCTGCGCGTCGCGCTCGGCCTGTGAGCGCTTCAGATGACGGATCGACGTGGTGGCGGCAGCCGCGATCGCCGGCGGCAGCGCCGTGGTGAAGATGAAGCCCGGCGCATAGGAGCGCACGGCGTCGATGACGGCACTTGTGCCGGTGATGTAGCCGCCGAGCGTGCCGAATGCCTTGGCGAGCGTGCCTTCAATGATGTCGATGCGATCGGCGAGCCCCTCGCGCTCGGTGATGCCGCCGCCGCGCGGACCGTACATGCCGACGGCATGGACCTCGTCGATATAGGTCATGGCGTTGTAGCGCTCGGCGAGCTCGACGATCTGCTTGATCGGCGCGATGTCGCCATCCATCGAATAGACGCTTTCGAAGACGATCAGCTTGGCGCGCTCACGGCCGGCCGCCTGCAGCAGGCTCTCGAGATGCGCGACGTCATTGTGGCGGAAGATCTTCTTTTCGGCGCCCGAGCGCCGCACGCCTTCGATCATCGAGGCGTGGTTGAGCTCGTCCGAAATGATCAGGCAGTTGGGCAGCAGCCGGGCGATGGTCGAAATCGAGGCTTCGTTGGAGACGAAGCCCGAGGTGAAGACCAGTGCCGCTTCCTTGTCATGCAGGTCGGCCAGTTCCAGCTCGAGCTGGACCAGCGGATTGCTGGTGCCGGAAATGTTGCGGGTGCCGCCGGCGCCCGAACCCATCTTGCCGGCCGCGTTCTGGACCGCGGCGATGACGTCGGGATGCTGGCCCATGCCGAGATAGTCGTTGGAGCACCAGACGGTGATTTCCTGGGCGCGGCCGTTGGAGCGCCAGATGGCGCGCGGGAACTTGCCCACGATGCGCTCGAGGTCGGCGAAAACGCGATAGCGCCGCTCGGCATGGAGCTGGTCGATCGCTTCCTCGAAGAACCGCTGATAGTTCATGTCGACGTCCCAAGTTTTGCGCGGGATCATAGTCATTGCCCCCTTTGGCGTCCACCGGACCTTTTTGGTCAAAATGCCACGCCCCGGACCTGTTCCTAACGATCACGGTTCGTGGCCTATTCCCTTGATGTGGATCAATTTTGTTTCGGTACCATGTCGCAGGCCATAGCGACTGTTACCGATTTAACATTGAGGGTTTTAATGGCCTTGCGGCAGGCTTTCCAGTAAGGCGCTTGTTGAGACAGTTTCCGATAAATCAGAAGGTGCGAGGATTCGGGATGGCGGTTTTGGTAACGGGCGGCGCCGGCTATATCGGCAGCCACATGGTCTGGGAGCTTCTGGATGCGGGCGAGAGCGTGGTCGTGCTCGACCGGCTTTCGACCGGCTTCGAATGGGCGGTTGCGCCCGAGGCGAAGCTCGTCGTCGGCGATGTCGCCGACAGGGAACTGGTCGGTTCGATCATTAGAGACAATCATGTCGATGCGATCATCCATTTCGCTGGCTCGATCGTGGTTCCCGAATCGGTCGCCGATCCGCTCGGCTACTACGAAAATAACACCTGCAAGACACGCACGCTGATCGAGACCGCGGTCCGCGAAGGCGTCCCCAATTTCATCTTTTCCTCGACCGCCGCCGTCTATGGCGGCGCCGGGCTGGAGCCGGTGCGCGAGGACGCCAGCCTGGCGCCGGTATCGCCCTACGGCCTGTCCAAGCTGATGAGCGAATGGATGCTGCGCGATGCGGCGATCGCGCATGGGCTGCGCTATACGGCGCTGCGCTACTTCAACGTTGCCGGCGCCGACCCCAGGGGCCGCACTGGCCAGTCGACGCCGGGCGCCACGCACCTGATCAAGGTTGCCTGCGAGACGGCGCTCGGCAAGCGGCCCTTCATGCAGGTGTTCGGCACCGACTATGCCACCCCGGATGGTACCTGCATGCGCGATTACATCCATGTCAGCGACCTGGCGGCGGCGCATCGCCTGGCGCTGCAGCGGCTGCGCGCAGGGGGACAAAGCCTCGTCGCCAATTGCGGCTACAGCCACGGCTATTCCGTGCTCGAAGTCATCGACAGCGTGCGCCGCGCCTTCGGCCATGATTTCGAGGTGAAGATGGGCGATCGCCGCCCTGGCGACGCCGCCGCCATAGTCGCCAATTCGGAGCTTGCGCGTGCGGAACTCGGCTGGACGCCGCAGCGCGACGACCTCGACCTGATCGTCGCCGATGCGCTTGCCTGGGAGCGGATCCTGAGCGGCAAGAACGCCGCACGCGGCTGAAGGGCTCGTCCCGCGCTCGCTAAAGCGCTATTGAAGGGCTTCGCGGCGGAGCGTGGAGGCGCTTTGGCCGTTGAGATTTGGGGGGCGGCATGAAAATACTGGTACTCGGCGCAGGTGTTGTCGGCACGGCGGCGGCCTACTATCTGGCCAACGACGGCCACGAGGTGACGGTGATCGAGCGCCATCCGGCGCCGGCGCGCGGCACCAGCCAGTCGAATGCCGGTCTGGTGTCGCCAGGCGACGCCACCGCCTGGGCCTCGCCGGCGGCGCTGAAAACGTTCCTGCGCGCGCTCTATAACCACGATCTCGGCATCAAGGTGCGGCTGCGCTTCGATCCGTACTTCCTCGCCTGGAGCATGCGTTTCCTGCGCCAGTGCACGGTATCGCGCCTGCGCGCCAACAGTCAGGTCAAATTGCGTCTGGCGCTCTATTCGCGCGACTGCATCAATGCGCTTTCGGCCGATACCGGCATCCACTATGACGAGCGCAAGAAGGGCATCCTCTATTTCTTCCGCTCACAGCACAGCCTCGACACCGGCACCGACAATTACCGTTTTCTCGCCCAACATGGCCTGCCGATCGAGATCGTCGGCCGCGACCGCCTGATCGAGCTCGAGCCCGGCCTTGCCGATGCGAAGGACAAGATCGCCGGCGGCGTCTATTCGCCGATCGACCAGACCGGCGATTCCCGGCAATTCGTCGAAAAACTCGCCGCCCACGCCGCCGAAAAACTCGGCGTGAAGTTTCTCCACGGCACGACGGTCGAAGGCCTCGACATCGAAGGCGATCGTGTGCGTACGGTGATGACGTCGGCCGGACCGGTCTCCGGCGACGCCGTCGTTATCTCGATGGGGCCGGAAAGCGGCCTGCTTGGTCGCCGCTACGGCATCGACCTGCCGGTCTATCCGGTGAAAGGCTACACCGCGACCATTCCCCTGGAGGATGAGAGCAAGGGGCCGACCATGGGCGGCGCCGACGAGGACCAGCTGATTGCCTACTCCCGGCTCGGCAACCGGCTGCGGCTTGCCTCGACGGCCGAATTCACCGGCTTCGACCGCACGTATCGGCCACGTGACTTCGCCGCCATGTTCAGGACCGGCAAGGAGCTTTTCCCCGGCGCCTTCGACGAGAAGAAGGCCGAACTCTGGGCAGGTCTGCGGCCGATGATGCCGAATTCGGTGCCGGTCATCGGCCAGGCGCGCTACGCGAACCTCTATCTCGACACCGGCCACGGCCATGTCGGCTGGACCATGGCCTGCGGCTCCGGAAAATTCCTTGCCGACATCGTCGCCGGCCGCGAACCGGAGATCGACCCGCAAGGGCTGGTCTACAGGAACTGAGCGATGTCGGGACCGCAAGTCGCCATCGACCTTGGCCGCATCGAGCGCAACGCCCGCACCGTCGTCGAGCGCTGCGCGCTCTCCGGCATCAAGGTCTTCGGTGTTACCAAAGGCACGTGCGGCATGCCGCAGGTGGCGCGCGCCATGCTGCGCGGCGGTGTCACCGGCATTGCGGAATCGCGCTTCGAGAACATCCGCCGGCTGCGAGACAGCGGCATCAATGCCCCGATCATGCTGCTGCGCAGCCCGCCGGTCGCCCGCGTCGAGGAGGTGGTGCGCAGCGTCGACATCAGCCTGCAATCCGAACTCACCATCATCCGCGAGATCGCCCGCATCGCCGAGCGCATGGGCCGCGTCCACGACATCATGCTGATGATCGACCTCGGCGATCTCAGGGAGGGCATCTGGCCGAACGATCTCGTCCCCACGGTCGAGCAGATTCTTGAAATGAAGGGCGTGCGCATCGCAGGCATCGGCACCAATCTCGGCTGTTTCGGTGCCATCATGCCGACGGAGGAGAATCTCGGCCAGCTTGTCGCCCACGCCTACAAGACCGAGCGCCTGTCCGGCAAGAGCCTCGACTGGATCTCGGGCGGCGCCTCGTCGTCGCTGCCGCTGCTGCTCGAGGGACGGCTGCCAGCCGGCATCAACAATCTCAGGGTCGGCGAAGCGATCCTGCAAGGCGGCGTCGAAACCTTCCGCGACACGCCGTGGGACGAACTCGAACCCGATGCCTGCCGGCTGACCAGCGACATCATCGAGGTCAAGCTGAAGCCGTCGCGGCCTATCGGCCAATCCGGCTATGACGCTTTCGGCAATCAACCGGTCTTCCCCGACGAAGGCGATCGGCTGCGCGCCATCGCCAATATCGGCCGCGAGGACGTGCTGGTCGAAGGACTGGTGCCGATCACCAAGGGCATGCGCGTGCTCGGCGCCTCCAGCGACCATCTGCTGCTCGACGTGGCCGATGCCGATCCGCCGCCCGCCGTCGGCGACCGCGTCGCCTTCCACATGAGCTATGGCGCCATGTTGATGGCGATGACTTCGGAATATGTCGAAAAGGCCCCGATGCACGATGTCGAGGACTATTCCGGCCGCAAGATGGTGTCGATCTCGGCCGAGCCGGCGGCGGCCGGCATCGTGGCGCGCGAGGCGACCGGCGCCCGGCTGGAGGCGATGAATTTCGACGTCGTCGAACTGGCCGATGTCGAGCGGCCGCCATCCGGCCTGATCCGGCTGACCGTCGGCGCCGATCGTCGCAATGCCTACAAGGCGCTGGCGGCGACGGCGCGCGCCACGCATTCCTTCGGCCTGATCTGGATCGATTCCATCGCCGCGCTGATGCCGGAGGACGAGGACGGCATCGACCTGCCGGAGGTTTCTGTGCTGGCGCGCGCGCTCGGCCTTGATCATAAGCCGGGCGCCTTGCAGCCGCAGCTGTCGCCGGAAAATGTCGTCATTGTCGGCCTGCGTCACGCCGATCCGGCCGAGGCGCGGGTGCTGAACGATTCGCGCGTTTCCGCCTTCACAATGACCGACGTCGATGCCATGGGCATGCGCGACGTGATGCGCGAAGCCATCCACATCGCCTCCTCGGGTACACAGGGTTTTCACGTCAGCTATGCGCCCACCGTCACCGAGTTCGCCGGCTGGGCGGCGGGCTCAGGCGGCATCACCGTGCGCGAAACGCATCAGGCTATGGAGACCATCGCGCTGTCCGGCGGGCTGCTGTCGATGGATGTGTCCGGGCTGACGGCCGAACTCGAACCGAGGCTGGCGACGGAAACGATCAACTTCGTCATGTCGGCCTTCGGCAAGCGGATCCTTTAAGCATGATCCCGAAAAGTGGACACCGGTTTTCGGAAAAGATCATGCTCAAGAAATATCAGCTCGCGTCGACCGCTGCTCGCCATGCGCGCGCATAGTCGGCCCATGCGAGATCATCAGGCGGTTTCGTTGTTTCGCCCTTGCTTCCAACCGCGCCGCGATCGGTCGCCAAAAGGGCGGCGCCGATGCTGGTGCCGGTCGCGGCTTCTGAGGCGATGACTGGCCGCGCCGTCGCGGCCGCGAGCATGCGGGTGAACAGCCGGTTGCGGGCGAAGGGGCCCTCGACGATCGCCGGACCATCGCGGCCGATCAGGCCCAGACAAGTCGCCGTCATCAGCGCCAGATAGAACGAGATAGCAACGAAGTGCTGGCCGTCGGTGACGTCCTCGGCAGCAAGCCATTGCGCGGCGTGATGCGGATAGGGCCCCGAGCCTTGCTGGGTCGAGGGCAGCAGCAATGTCTTGCGAGCCAGCACGGCGGCAACGTCGGCCTCGCTCCAGTCCTGCGCATACCCCTCAGTCAGCAGTGAAAACTCACGTCCGCCCATGAAGCGCGCCGAAGGCACGGGATTGCCGAGCGCGTTGACATTGACCAGCGTGTCACGCGCCGCATCGAGCGCCACCTTGTTGCCGCCGACTGCCATCGACACCACCCAGGTGCCCGTCGAGACGACCGAGAAGGGCGGCCGATCGGCGATGAGATGCGGCAGCAGCGAGGCATTGGAATCGTGCAGCCCGCAAAACACCGGCGTCTGCGGGTCGAGCCCGGTTTGTTGCGCAAGGGCAGGCAGGATCGGCCCCAGCCGGTCCTTCGCCGGGCGCACCGGCGCCATCAGCCGGCGCCAGCCCATCCGGTCGACCAGCGACGAGAAATCGGCCTGCCACGGGTCCCACAGATCGGTGTGGCAGCCGAGCGAGGTCACCTCGTTGGCGGCAACTCCGGTCAGCCGAAAGGCCCAGTATTGCGGGTACATGAGGACGGCGGTGGCCCGGGCGAATTCGGCCGCAAAGCGCTTCTGCTGCCAGAACAATTGCGCCCCGATGTTGAGGCCACCCGGCAGCCGCGGCGTGCCCGTCTCGGCAAAGGGCGGACGGATTGCATCGTAGTCGCCGGCAAACGCGTCTGGTCCGACAAATTCATAGTCGAGCACCGGCAGCGCCAGGCCGCCTTCGGCGTCGACCAGAACCGCCGTCGCACCATGGGTGGTGATCGAGATGGCGTCGACGCGCTGCTCGCGATGGATCGCGGCGAGGCTGTCGAGGATGAAGGCCCAGAGAGCCTCGACATCGTGATGCGGGTAGGGGCCATCTGTGGAGGCCGCGTTGGCGATACGGTGCAGCGCGACCTCGCGCACGGTCGTGAGATCGACCAGCGCCACCTTGGCGTTGGTCTTGCCGATATCGATGACGGCGATGTGGCGGATCATGCCATATGGAACATGGTTTCCAGTGGCACCGCCACCGGTTCGTTGTCAGCCTTCGTTTCCATGACATCGGCCATGTGCGCCCACCAGCGCTGCATCACAGGATGCTTCGGCAGGTCGGCCATGCCGTGGTCATCCTGTCGCCACAGCACGCCGAACAGGATGTTGGTCTCCTCGTCGAGATGGATCGAATAGTCGGACACCCCGGCCTGTTTCAGCAGCGCCACTAGCGACGGCCAGATCTCGTCATGGCGGCGCTTGTACTCGGCCTTCATGCCGGGATTGAGCTTCATCTTGAAGGCGTATTTCTCCATCAGGCGAAGCGCCCCCCGCGCAGCCGCCGCCAGACGATCGGCAGCGCAATCACGATGATCAGCAACAGCCCGATGAAGATCGACATGACGATGCCCGGCACGTTGAGCAGGCCGAGGCCGAAGGTCACCAGCCCCATGATGAAGGCGGCAAGCACGACGCCCAAAATGCTGCCTGCGCCGCCGAGGATGCTGACGCCACCCAGCACCACCATGGTGATGGCCTCGAGCTCGTAGCCTTGCGCGATCGAAGGCCGCGTCGAGCCGAGACGCGAGGTGATCAGCACCGCGGCGATGCCCGACATCAGCCCGGTTAGGCAGAACAGGATGAATTTGATGCGATCGACGCGCACGCCGGAGAACTGTGCCGCCACCGGATTGTTGCCGATGGCAAAGACGCGCCGGCCGAAGCTCGTCCGGTGCAGCACGAACCAGTAGATGACGGCCGCAATGAGGAACAGCGCCAGCTCGAACGACACGACCCACCAGACATAGCCTTGGCCGAAGAAGGCGAAGCTCGCCGGATAGCCTTTGTAGGCCTGGTCGCCCAGCACGATGAAGGCGACGCCGCGAAACAGGCTCATCGTGCCGATGGTGACGACGATGGAGGGCAAGCCGAGCCGGGTCACCAAGAGCCCGTTGAAGGCGCCGCAGCCGAGCCCGACCGCGATGCCGATCAGGACAAGCGCCGGCGTGCCGGCGCCGGCCTGCACCGCCATGCCCATCATCGTTGACGCCAGCGCGATGATGGCGGCCACCGACAGGTCGATTTCGCCGGAAATGATCAGCAGCGCCATGGCGAGCGCGATCAGCGCCTTTTCGGTGAAGTTGAAGGTCAGGTCCGACAGCGACCACGGGTCGAGGAAATAGGGCGAGGCAAAGCTGTTGACGACAAAGATCGCGACCGCGACGACAACCAGCAGCGCTTCCCAGGAGAAGATCGCCGAAGAGAGCGGCTTGTCCAGCCGGTCCGGTATATGGCGCGGGGCAGGGGGGTCGGTCATGCCGCTTCCGCCTTTCTGAGGATGATGCGGCCCTGTCGGCGTTCGCCACGCGCATTGAGCACGACGGCCAAGATGATGGCGCTGCCCGAGATCGCCATCTGCCAGAAGGGCGAGATGTTGATGACCGGCAGCGCGTTGGAGATGATGCCGAGGAACAGCGCGCCGAGCACCGCGCCGCCGACCGAGCCGATGCCGCCGGCGATCGAGATGCCGCCGATGACGCAGGCCGCGATGATGTTGAGCTCATAGCCGTTGGCGACCTCGACCGAGGCGATGACGTAACGCGAGATCCACAGATAGCCGGCAAGCCCACCGATCATACCGGAGATGCAGAAGACGATGAATTTTGTCCGGCCGACATCGATGCCGGCATAGACCGACGCGGTCGGATTGACGCCGATGGCATAGATCGAGCGGCCGAGCGCGGTGCGCGTCATCACCAGGAAGAACAGCGCGATCACCAGAAGCGCGATCCATGACAGCACTGGAATGCCGAGAAAGGCCGCGCGTTGAAAATTAATGAAATCGGCGCTCATCTGGTCGGCATTGACCCAGGCGCCGCCGGATATGACGAAGGTCGCGCCGCGATAGATGGTGAGCGTGCCCAGCGTCACCACGATCGAAGGGATGTTCAGCCGCCACACCAGCAAGCCGTTGATGGCGCCGAGCACCAGTCCGACTAGGAGGGCGATGACTATCAGCAGCGGAATCGGGATCGCCGGATGCGCTGCGTTGAGCATCGCCACCACCATCCCGGTGAAGCAGAGATTGGCAGCCATCGACAGGTCGATCGAGCGGGTCAGGATGACCACCATCTGCCCCAGCGCCAGGATCATCAGGATAGAAGTGTCGTTGAACACCTGGCGCAGATTGCCCGGGTTGGCAAAGCCCGGGAAGCGCGTCGAGATCAGCCCGATCAGCATGGCGATGGCCGCCAGCAGCCAGATCTCGCGATACTTCAGAAAATTCTTCATGTCGCGATCCCCGCTGCTGTCCTCACCAGCGTCTCGGCGTCGAGCTCCTTGTTGTCATGCACCGCCGCGATACGGCCTTCGCGCATGACGACGACGCGGTCGGACATGCCGAGGATCTCGGGCAGCTCGGACGACACCATGATCACCGACAGGCCCTGCGCCACCAGCTCGGCCATGAAGCCGTGCACAGCGGCCTTGGAACCGATGTCGATGCCCTTGGTTGGCTCGTCGAGGATGATCACCTTGGGCGCGGTCGCCAGCCATTTGGCGATGACGATCTTCTGCTGGTTGCCGCCGGACAGCGTGCCGACATCCTGGCTGAGCGAGGAGGCACGCAAGTCCAGCCGCTCGGTATAGGAGCGGGCCAGCGCGAACTCGTCCGCCAGCCGAAGCATGCCGGATTTGGACGTGCGCTTGAGCGAGGGCAGGGAGACGTTCTGGAAGATCGGCAGGCCAATCACCACGCCCTGCTTGCCGCGCTCTTCCGGCACATAGACGATACCGGCGTCGATCGAGTCAGCCGCCGATTTCGGCGCGATTGTCTTTCCCTCGAGCGTGATCGTGCCGCTGCTGGTGCGGGTGATGCCCGATATCGCCTGCATCACCTCGCTGCGCCCGGCGCCGACAAGGCCGTAGAAGCCTAATATCTCGCCCTTGTGCAGTTCGAAGCCGATGTCGTCGAACTCGGTCGGATGCGACAGGCCGGCGACCGACAGCACCGGCGCGCCAATGTTGGCTTGGCGCTGCGGAAATATGTGGTCGACGTTGCGGCCGACCATCATGCGCACGATCTGGCCCTGATCGGCGTCTTTGAGCAGGCCTTCGCCGATCATCTCGCCATCGCGGAACACGGTGTATCGATCGGCGATGCGGTAGATCTCGTCGAACTTGTGGCTGATGAACAGGATCGCCTTGCCCTCGCTCTTGAGGAATTCGATGAGCAGGAACAGCTCCTCGATCTCCTTCATCGAAAGCGCCGCGGTCGGCTCGTCCATGATGACGATGCGTGCGTCGATCGACATGGCGCGGGCGACCGCGACCAGATGCTTGTTGGCGATGCCGAGATCCTTGAGGCGCGCGTCGGCGTCGATATGGCCCGCGCCCATCGTGCCCAGCACTTCGCGCGCGTTGCTGCGCATGGTGCGCCAGTCGATGGTGCCGAAGCGGGTGCGCGGCGCGTGGCCGAGGAAGATGTTCTCGGCAACCGAAAGGTCGTCGAACAGCACGGTTTCCTGATGGATGGCGGTGATGCCGTGGCCGAAGGCGGCATGAGCGCTGTGCAAGGCAACGGCCTCGCCGTCGATGCTGATCGTGCCGGCGTCGGGCTGGTAGATGCCGGTCATGATCTTGACCAGCGTCGACTTGCCGGCGCCATTCTCGCCGATCAGCGCCGTTACCTGTCCCGGGTAGAGCGACAGGCTGACATCGTGCAGCGCGCGTACACCGGGGAAACTCTTGGAGATGCCTGAAAGCGTCAGGCGCGGGGCAGAGGGCTCGGACGGGCCTGAGGGCTCGGGCCGTTCCGTCTCCAATTTGTGTTGGGCTGTCGTGTCCATATCCGTATCAGGCCCTGTAGCAAGATCCGTTTGAAGATGCGGCGGGGCGTGAGCCCCGCCGCGTCAGCTTGGAGGGTGCCAGGATATCAATAGATCTTGGAGAACTTCTCGATGTTGGTCTTGTCGAACTGGAAGGGCGGAGCCATCGCAGCCGAATTGGTGTCGTCGAGCGTCACCTTGCCGACGCGGCCGATCGACAGCGTCGCGCCGGGCTTGGCCTCTTCCTTCTTCACCGCCAGATCATGGGCGAGGTAGATGGCCGAGTAGCCGAGGTCGATCGGGTTCCACAGCGCCACCGCCTGGCTGGAACCATTGTCGATGAATTTCTTGAACTCGGACGGCAGCGCCAGGCCGGTGACATTGACCTTGCCGATCAGGCCTTCGTCGGTCACCACCTGCGCGGCGGCAACGACGCCGACCGTGGTCGGGGCGATGATCGCCTTGAGGTTCGGGTAGGACTTCAGCAGGCCCTTGGCTTCGTCGGTGCTCTTGGCCGAGTCGTCATCGCCATAGACCGTGGCGACGAGGTTGATCTTGGGAAACTTCTCCGGCAGGATTTTCTTGGCCGCTTCGATCCAGGCGTTCTGGTTGGTCGCGGTCGAGGATGCCGAAAGAATCGCGACGTCGCCGCCTTCCGGCAGATAGTCGGCGGCGAGTTTGATGATGGTCTCGCCGATCAGGCCGGTGTCGGACGGGTTGAGGTGAAGCTGGCGGCCTTCGGGCGCGACGCCCGAATCCCACGAGATCACGGTGATGCCGCGTTCCATCGCCTTCTTCAGCGCCGGAACCAGCGCGTCGGCATCGTTGGCCGAAATCGCGATGGCGTTGACCTTCTGGGCGATCAGCGAATTGACCACTTCGATCTGCGCCTCGGCGGTTGCCTTGGTCGGGCCGGTGTAGATGACCTCGACATCGCCGAGTTCCTTGGCCGCCTCTTCGGCGCCCTTGTTGGCGGCGTCGAAGAAGCCGTTGCCGAGCGACTTCACCACAAGCGCGATCTTGACGTTTTCGGCATAGGCGGCATTCACGAACATGGCGGCGGAAAAGGCCGCCGTAACCAGCAGTTTCTTCAAAAAGCTCATCGAATATCCTCCCTTGAGCGTTGCATTCCATCGCCGCTGCGGGCGTGAGGTGTGTCTCAGGCCTGCAGTGAAGATTCTTCCTTGTTGCTTGCCGGTTTGCGGGCGACGATCAGCGTCACCCCGGCGGTCTCCAGCATCTTGGCTTCGCGGTCCTCGATGCCGTCGTCGGTGATCACCGTGGCGATGCGCGACAGGCCGCACAGGATCAGGCTGGAGCGCATGCGGAACTTCGAGGAGTCGACCAGCACCACCAGCTCGTCGGCCTGGTCGATCAGCTTCTGCTCGGCCTGGATCAGCAGCGGGTCGCCTTCCATCAGGCCGAGCGGCCCCAGCCCCTGCGCGCCCATGAACATGCGGCGCGCGTAGAAATTGCGCGTCACGTCATTGTCGAAGGGCGACAGGATGATGTTCTGCTCGCGGTAAATCGTGCCGCCCGACAGCATCACCGTGTTCTTGGAATGCTTGAGCAGGTGTTCGGCGATCGGAAAGGAATTGGTGAAGATCGGCATGCGGCGGCCGGTCAGGAAATGCACCATCTGGAAGGTGGTGGTGCCGCCATTGATGATGATCGGCTCACCGTCCTTGCAGAGCTCTACCGCTTCGCGGGCAATCGCCCGCTTCTGCTGAGCATTGAGCGTCTCGTTGACGGAAAAGGGCCGGCCGGCAAGGCCGATGAACTGCGGCGGCGAGATCGCCTCGGCGCCACCGCGCACCCGGCGCAGGCGCTTCTGGACGTGGAGTGCCGCGATATCGCGCCGGATCGTCGCCTCGGACGAGTCCGTCAGGTCGACCATCTCCTGCACCGTCACCACAGGCTTTTCCTGGACGGCGGACAGAATGATCCTGTGGCGCTCTTTCTCGTGCATGGTTCCTCCCTGCCTGAGCATCTAGGCACCCAAAACGCGCAGTGTCAATCATTTCCAATCATATATTTTCATTGTGCAGTGCAATATGATCGATGTTGATCGTTTGTGATTGACAATCTCGCCACTTCCATAGACATTTGGCCAAGATCGACCGCACTGTTCGTGCGTCTCACGGGAGGATATTCAAATGCTCGACAAGCGCTCCGGCTCGCGCCTTGCCAATCTGTGGGATGACGCCAAGGCGGCGTCGATGAGCGAGCCGGAACGCCTCGTCTATCGCTCGAACACGCTCGGTTCCGACAAGCGCGTCACCAATTATGGCGGCGGCAACACCTCGTCAAAGATCTGGCAGAAGGACCCGCTGACCGGCGAAAGCGTCGAAGTCTTGTGGGTAAAGGGCTCGGGCGGTGACAGCGCCTCCATCAAGCTCGACGGCTTCGCCACCCTCTACATGGACAAATTGCGCGCGCTGAAGGGCCTCTATCGCGGCCTCGCGCATGAGGACGAGATGGTCGGCTTCTTGCCGCACTGCACCTTCAACCTCAATCCGCGCGCCGCCTCGATCGACACGCCGCTGCATGCTTTCGTGCCGAGGCCCTTTGTCGACCATATGCATCCCGACGCCATCATCGCCATTGCCGCGGCCAAGGATTCCAAGGCGCTGACCAAAGAGATCTTCGGCGACGCCATCGGCTGGCTGCCGTGGAAGCGGCCGGGTTTCGAACTGGGTCTGTGGCTGGAGAAGTTCTGCCTTGAACATCCGGCCGCCAAGGGCGTCATTCTCGAGAGCCATGGCCTGTTCACCTGGGGCGACACGCCGAAGGAATGCTACGAGACGACGATCGCGGTGATCAACCAGGCGATGGAGTGGTTCGAACGCCGGTCGGAAGGCGTGGCGATCTTCGGCGGTGAAGTCGTCAAATCGCTCGATGCGCAGGCGCGCCGCACTGTGGCCGCAAAACTGATGCCGCGGATTCGCGGCCTGATTTCGGAGAAGAGCCACAAGCTCGGCCATTTCGACGATTCCGCCGCCGTGCTCGAATTCGTCAATTCCAGGGATCTGCGGCCGCTGGCAGCCCTCGGCACATCCTGCCCCGATCATTTCCTGCGCACCAAGATCCGGCCGCTGGTCATCGAGTTCGATCCGGCAAAACCCGATGTCGATGCCGTCATCGCGCGCCTCGCCGACGACATTGCTGCCTATCGTGTTGGCTACCAGGCCTATTACGACAGCTGCAAGCATGCGGACTCGCCCGCCATCCGCGATCCCAATGCGGTCGTCTATCTGATGCCCGGCGTCGGCATGTTCACCTTCGCCGGCGACAAGGCGACCGCCCGCATTTCGGGCGAGTTCTACGTCAACGCCATCAACGTCATGCGTGGCGCCTCGACCGTCTCGTCCTATGTCGGCCTGCCCGCACAGGAAGCTTTCGATATCGAATACTGGCTGCTCGAGGACCTGAAGCTGCAGCGCATGCCGAAGCCGAAGGCGCTGGCCGGCCAGATCGCATTGGTCACCGGCGGCGCTGGCGGCATTGGCCGCGCCACCGCCAACCGCCTGCTGCGCGAAGGCGCCTGTGTCGTGCTGGCCGATATCGACGAGACGGCACTTACCGGCGCCAATGAGGAACTGGCCAAGGCCTACGGCAAGGATTTCGTGCGCCCGGTGCTGATCAATGTCACCTCAGAGGATCAGGTCATCTCGGGCTTCGCCGAGACCGCGGTCGAATTCGGCGGCATCGACATTCTCGTCTCCAATGCCGGTCTTGCCTCCTCCGCTCCCATCGAGGAGACGACGCTGGCGCTGTGGAACAAGAACATGGACATCCTGTCCACAGGCTATTTCCTCGTCTCGCGGGAAGCCTTCCGGCTGTTCCGGGCCCAGAAGATCGGCGGCAACGTCATCTTCGTCGCTTCCAAGAACGGTCTCGCCGCTTCGCCCAACGCCGCCGCCTATTGCACCGCCAAGGCGGCCGAGATCCATCTGGCGCGCTGCCTGGCGCTGGAGGGCGCCGAGGCGCAGATCAGGGTCAATGTCGTCAATCCGGACGCCGTGTTGCGCGGCTCCAAGATCTGGACCGGCGAGTGGAAGGAACAGCGCGCCGCTGCCTACAAGATGTCGACCGACGATCTGGAAGAGCACTACCGCTCGCGCTCGATGCTGAAGCGCTCGGTGTTTCCAGAGGACATCGCCGAAGCGATCTACTTCTTCGCCTCCGACATGTCGGCCAAATCGACCGGCAACATCATCAACGTCGACGCGGGCAACGCCCAGAGCTTTACGCGCTGAACTTTCCTTCTCCCCGTTCACGGGGAGAAGGTGCCCGAAGGGCGGATGAGGGGCAGCGCCGGCCGAACGCATTCTTGGGAGGAACAGCATTGTCCGAAACGATCATCTCGGCTGAAGTCGTCGAAAAGAGCAACGCCGCGCGTAAGGCCAACCTTGAGCGCGACTACGCTTCGCTCGGCGAACGCCTCGACCGGCGCGGCATCGCCATCGACGCCATCCGCGACAAGGTGGAAAAATTCGCGGTGGCGATCCCGTCCTGGGGCGTCGGCACCGGCGGCACCCGCTTTGCCCGCTTTCCCGACGCCGGCGAGCCGCGCGACATCTTCGACAAGATCGAGGACTGCGCCGTCATCCGCCAGCTGACGCAGGCCACCCCAACCGTCTCGCTGCACATCCCGTGGGACAAGGCCGATCCGAACCGGCTGAAGCAGGCGGCCTCGCGCTTCGGCCTCCGCTTCGACGCCATGAACTCCAACACCTTCTCCGATGCCAGGGACCAGAAGCTCTCCTACAAATTCGGCTCATTGTCGCACGCCGATGCCGGCACGCGCCGCCAGGCGGTCGAGCACAATCTCGAATGCATCGAGATCGGCAGGACGCTCGGCTCGAAGGCGCTGACGGTGTGGATCGGCGACGGCTCGAACTTCCCCGGCCAGGTCAATTTCGCCAGGGCCTTCGAGCGCTATCTCAACGCCATGAAGGACATCTATGCCGGTCTGCCGGACGACTGGAAACTGTTCACCGAGCACAAGATGTATGAGCCGGCCTTCTACTCGACGGTCGTGCAGGACTGGGGCACCAACTACATGATCGCCAAGGAGCTAGGCGACAAGGCGTTCTGCCTGGTCGACCTCGGCCATCATGCGCCCAACGTCAACATCGAGATGATTGTGTCGCGGCTGATCCAGTTCAAGAAACTCGGCGGCTTCCACTTCAACGATTCCAAATATGGCGATGACGACCTCGACGCTGGTTCGATCGATCCCTACCGGTTGTTCTTGGTCTTCAACGAACTGGTCGATGCCGAGCTTTCCGGCGCCGAAGGTTTTCATCCGGCGCACATGCTCGACCAGAGCCACAACGTCACCGACCCAATCGAAAGCCTGATGCTGTCGGCGGTCGAGGTACAACGCGCCTATGCCCAGGCGCTGCTGGTCGACCGCAAGGCGCTCGAAGGTTATCAGGACACCAATGACGCGCTGATGGCGACGCAGATGCTAAAAGTGGCCTACCGCACCGACGTCGAGCCGATCCTGGCCATGGCGCGGCTGAAGACCGGCGGTGCTATCGATCCGGTCGCTGCTTATCGGGCGGCTGGCTATCGGGCGAAGGTTGCGGCGGAACGCCCGGCGGTCGCTGGCGGGAGCGGCGGCATCGTCTGAGCCGAACCCTCAGCCGATATTGCCTCACCGGTTTGCTTCGTGAGATGGCCATTTTGTGAATGGACTCGGTCCGTCCGAGAGGCTCTTCTAGGCGTCCCCCGCCCCGGAGAATCCCATGCCTCTCACCCGTCGGACACTGATCGCCGCCAGTCTTTCCATCACCCTCGTCCTGGCGCCGCTGACGAGCGTCTTCGCCGCTTCACCCCAGCCCGCGAAGGGCGAACACGGCATGGTGGTGACCGCCCAGCATCTGGCGTCCGAAGTCGGCGTCGAGGTGCTGAAGAAGGGCGGCAACGCCATCGATGCGGCGGTCGCGGTCGGCTATGCGCTCGCCGTCGTCTATCCCAATGCCGGCAATATTGGTGGCGGCGGATTCATGACCATCCGCTTCAAGGACGGCAAGTCGACCTTCCTCGATTTCCGGGAACGCGCGCCGCTGGCCGCGACCAAGACCATGTATCTCGACAAGGACGGCAAGCCGGTGAAGGGCGCCAGCCTCGACGGCTACCTTGCGGTCGGCGTCCCGGGTTCTGTCGCTGGCCTTGAGATGGCGCGCGAAAAATACGGAACGCTGTCGCGGCAGGACCTGGTGGCGCCGGCGATTGCCTACGCCAAGGACGGGTTCGTCCTCGATCAGGGCGATGCCGGCTTTTTTGCCCGCTACGCAGACCGGCTGGCGAAGGATCCGGCTGCGGCCGCCATCTTCCTGAAACCGGACGGCAAGCCCTATGGCATTGGCGAGCGGCTGGTGCAGCCGGACCTCGCCGCCTCCCTCTCCGCTATTTCTGAAAAAGGACCTGACGCCTTCTACAAGGGCGCCATCGCCGACGCCATCGTCAAGGCAAGCAGCGCCAAGGGCGGCATTCTGGCCAAGCCGGATTTCGAGCAATACGCGGTGCGCGAGCTGAAGCCGGTGACCTGCAACTATCGCGGCTACGAGATCATCTCCTCGCCGCCGCCGAGTTCGGGCGGCGTCATCATCTGCGAGATCCTCAACGTGCTGGAGGGCTACCCGCTGTCCTATCTCGGCGCCGGTTCGGCCGAGACGGTCCATGCCATGGTCGAGGCCATGCGCTACGCCTATGTCGACAGGAATTCGGCGCTTGGCGACCCGGATTTCGTCGACAATCCGGTCTCGAAGCTGCTCGACAAGGGCTACGCCAAGGACATCCGCGACAAGATCGATCCGTTCCGGGCCGGCATCTCGCAGGATCTGATGCCGAAGGGTTTTGGCGAGAGCAAGGAAACCACGCACTATTCGATCATCGACAATGACGGCAATGCGGTGGCGGTCACCTATACGCTCAACGGCTCGTTCGGCGCCGGCGTCGTCGCCGACGGCACCGGCATCCTGCTCAACAACGAGATGGATGATTTCACCCAGAAGCCGGGCGTGCCTAATCTCTATGGGCTCGTCCAGGGCGAGGCCAACGCCATCCAGCCGAGGAAGACGCCGCTATCCTCGATGAGCCCGACCGTGGTGGCCAAGGACGGCAAGCCGTTCATGGTCATCGGCAGCCCCGGCGGCTCGCGCATCATCACCATCACTCTGGAAGCGATCGTCAATGTCGTCGACCACGGCATGAACATCCAGGAGGCCATCGACGCGCCGCGCATCCACCATCAGTGGCTGCCCGACACGGTCTATGTCGAGCCGTTCGGACTGTCGCCCGACACCGAGAAACTGCTTGCCGGCATGGGCTATCATCTCGATCTCGGCGATACGACCTGGGGCCAGGCTGCCGGCATACTGGTCGGCGGCAAGAGCCTGGCGGAAATCGAGAAAGGCGGCGGCGCCCGCTACAATGGCGCCATCGATAGCCGCGCCGCATCCGGCGAGGCGCTTGGATATTAGGGTGCGCTGAGATTCAGGTCAGGTGACCAGCGTGATCGTCGACGCAATCAGCATCAGGGCCGCGATGCCGACGAACAGGGCATAAAGTCGCGGCCGGTCGAGCAGCAGCGCATTACCCGATATCCAGGCCGAGGTGGCGCCACCAAGCGCGAACAGGAAGCCGTTGCGGTGCCCGAAGGTCATCGAAGCGGCCATCAGCCCACCGATGATCAGGGCGCCGAACACGATGATGACGGCCACGGCATATTTCTCGAAATCGTTGCCGCTGCCCATTGCCGGTCCGATCGTGTTCAGATTCGGCAGGTCGTCCGGATCGAAGGGGTTGGCCGAACCGTATTCGTCTTGACCGATGGATTCGCGCATCACTCGTTCTCCGCTGAGCGGCAACAAACCATCAACGCTTGCCGAGCGCAACCGGCAACGCCACCCGCGGCGATATGTTCGCCGCCCTCTGGTGCCAACGTGCCACGGTTTGCCGGTCAAGCTCAACGGTCAGATGGGCGATCTGGTTCCACAGGCTTGATCTATTTGGAGAAATCGCTGCGCACGATGCCGTGCCGCTGCAGCTTGTCGTAGAAGGTCTTGCGCGGAATCCCCAGCGCCTCGATCGTGCGCCTGACGTCGCCGTCATTGCGGCCAAGCGTCTCACGGATGATGTCGGCCTCGTAGCGATCCAGCCGCTCCGGCAACGGCATGGCGTCATCCAGCTCCACCGGCGCGGCGGCCCGTGCTTCGCCTCCTTCTTCCAACCCGAGCACGAAGCGCTCAGCAAAATGCGCCAGTTCCCGTACATTGCCCGGCCAGTCATGTTCCCTGAGATGGCGCTGGACGGAGGCCGGCACGGCCGGCACCGAACGCCGGAAACGGGTGGCGGCGCGCTCGGCGAAATAACCGAACAGGAGAAGAATATCGTCGCGGCGCTCGCGCAGCGGCGGGATCGAGATCGTCACCACGTTGAGCCGGTAATAGAGGTCTTCGCGAAAGGCGCCGCGCTGGCTGGGATCGCCGAGATCGACCTTGGCGGCCGCGACGACGCGCAGGTCGACCGGCCGCACCTCGTTGGTGCCGAGCGGCGTCACCTCGCGCATTTCCAGCACCCTCAGCATCTGCACCTGCGTCGACGGCGGCATGCTTTCGATCTCGTCGAGGAACAGCGTGCCGCCGCTGGCATGCTCGATGCGGCCGATCCGCTTCTTCTGCGCGCCGGTGAAGGCGCCGGCCTCGTGGCCGAACAATTCGCTCTCGATCACGGTTTCCGGCAGTGTGCCGCAATTCAGCGCCACGAAATTGCCCTTCGCGCGGCGGCTCCAGCTGTGCAAGAGGCTCGCGACCACCTCCTTGCCGGAACCGGTCTCGCCGGTCACCAGCACGTCGACATCGGTGTCGGCGATTTGTCTGAGCGTGCGGCGCAGCCTTTCCATCGCCGGCGTCTGGCCGATCAGCGGCAGGCCGTCCTGCGCCTGCTCGGCCGCCTCGCGCAAGGCCCGGTTCTCCATCACCAGGCGGCGCTTTTCCGCCGCGCGCCACACACTTTGCGCCAGCTTGTCGGCGGCAAAGGGCTTGGTGATGAAGTCGTAGACGCCGTCCCTGATCGCCTTGACGGCCATGGCGATGTCGCCGTGCCCGGTGATCAGGATCACCGGAATGTCCGGATCCAGTTCCAGGATGCGGTCGAAAAGCTGCAGGCCGTCGATCTCCGGCATCCTGATGTCGGACACCACGACGCCGCCAAAGCCGGCATCGAGCCCGGCCAGCGCCTTGGCCGCCGAGGAAAAGGCCGACACCGAAAACCCGGCCAGTTCCAGCGTCTGCCTTGTGGCCTTCAGCAGATCGATGTCGTCATCGATCAGGACGACCGGTGCGGGATCGTTGCTCGTCATGCTGCTTTCGCAAGATGGATGGTGAAACGGGTGCCGCGGTCGTCGCTTGCAACCTCGATGCGTCCGCCATAGTCGGCGACGATGTCCTTCGAAATGACGAGCCCGAGCCCGAGGCCTTTTTCCTTCGACGTGTTGAACGGCGTGAACAGCGACTTGAGGATTTCGGGCGGAATGCCCGGCCCGTTGTCCGACACATTGACGGTCACGCCGTCAGCCGTCTCCTCGGCCGACACCTCGACCCTGGCGTTCTCGCGGCCGTCAAGCGCTTCCAGTGCATTCTGGAACAGGTTGATCAGCACCTGTTCAAGCCGGATCCGGTTGCCCTTCACCTTGAGGCCCGGTGGTGGCGGCGTGATATCAAGCGCGTCGAGCCGACCGGCAAAGCGACTTCGAAGCAGCACCACCGCGCCCTCGATGACACCCTTGAGTTCGACCGGCTCGGCCGCGGTGCGGCCCTTGCGGGCAAAGGCTTTCAATTCCTCGGTGATGGTGCCGATGCGTTCCGTAAGTGCGGCGATGGCGCCGAGATTCTCTTCGGCCGGTACGGTCTGCTTCCTGTCGAGGAAGACGCGGGCATTGTCGGCATAGGCGCGGATCGTGGCGACCGGCTGGTTGATCTCGTGCGCGACGCCGGCGGCGACCTGGCCGAGGATGGCCAACCGGTTCGCCTGAACCAGCTCCTGCTGCACCACCTGCAGCTTGGCTTCCGTACTGCGATGGCCCGTGATCTCGGCCTGCAGCCGGTCGCGGGCGCGGCTCAGATCCTCGGTGCGCTCGACGACGCGGCGTTCGAGTTCGGTGCGCGCCGCCTGTTCGGCGGCGATGCGCATCTCACCCGACTGCCGGCGCCACAAAAGATAGGCGGCAAGGCCAATGAGTGGACCGATGACGCCAAGCGCCAGAAGCCGCATTTCACGCTGAGCTGCAGCAATCGGCGCCGCCGCCGGAACGAGATAGTCAAGTCGCCACGGCGTCGAGGCGATCGGCGTCGAGAGCCTGAGATATTCGGCTTCGCTGCCGCCCGGCGTGATCGCGTGGACGAGCGCGACGTCGGCGCTCAAGGCTTGCGGCCGATTGATCGGCAGCGGCACCAGCGGCGCGTTGCCGAACTGCTGGCTGTTGCGGATTTCGCCAAGCACGGGCTGGCCAAGCGGTGCCGTCGTCATGAAGCGCCAGGAAGGTACGCTGGTGATCAGCACGACGCCATGATCATCGCTGACATAGGCCGGGCGGTTGGCCTCGTGCCAGTCTGCCTCGAGCTGGTCGAACTCCATCTTGACGACAACGACGCCGAGGGGTGCCGAGGCGCTGCCGACGCGGCGTGAAATGTAAAGGCCCGGACGCTTGCTGACATTGCCGAGCGCGAAATATTCCGCGGTGCCGGTCTGCATCGCGCCAGAAAAATAGGCGCGAAAACCATAGTCGTTGCCAACGAAGCTTGTCGGCTCACGCCAGTTGCTGGAGGCGATGGCCAGGCCGTCTATGCCGGTGACGTAGAGCACCGAGGCCTTGGTGCCGGAGACCAGCCCTTCGAGCTTGCGGTTCAAAACGTCGATTGCCACCGGGTTGCGCTCGGTCAGCGCGTCACGCACCTGCTGGTCCTCCGACAGAAGCAGAGGCAGCGCGCGCGGGTTCTCCAGCACCGCGCGCAGCAGCGCGACCTTCAGGTTGGCGTCGGTGCGCCCTTGCGCCGCCAGTGCCCGGATTTCGGTGCTGCGGCCATAGAGGCCGGCGCCGTAAAGCGCCGCCGCGGTGATTGCGAGCGCCGCAGCTGCGAACAACAGCCAGGCCCGGCGCGCCCGCTTGCCGAGTTGCTCGGGCGTCGAAGACAGGACTTGAGCTGGGGCAGCGGCGGGGCGTTGCAGCATGGCCTATCTGTGCATGATTTCGCACAAAGCACAATTCGACTTATGCGGATGGCCGCACGTCGCGATATGGCAATGCATCGATCGAACAGAAAATATTCAACAAAATCAATCGGAAGAGCTCACAAGCAGAAACTGGCACGCCTGTTGCAATCTCATTCGCAGCAGCCGCGAGGCTGTTGGAGGTCAACGCCCCGGGAGGTCGAGGGTTCGATCGGGGCACAATGGAGGACGTCATGCAGACAGCATTCGCTGCCGCCGAACCGCGCGGCAAAGTTCCCTTTTACCGGCATCTTTACGTGCAGGTGCTTACCGCCATCGCCGCCGGCATCCTGCTCGGCCATTTCTATCCCGAATTGGGCGCGTCACTGAAGCCGCTCGGCGACGCCTTCATCAAGCTGGTCAAGATGGTGATCGCGCCGGTCATCTTCCTGACGGTCGCAACCGGCATCGCCGGCGTTTCCGACCTGCAGAAGGTCGGCCGAGTCGCCGGCAAGGCGATGATCTATTTCCTGTTCTTCTCGACTCTGGCGCTCGTCGTCGGCCTGGTCGTCTCCAATGTCGTCCAGCCCGGCGCCGGCATGCACATCAATCCGGCGACACTCGATGCCACCAAGGTGACGACCTTCACCGAGAAGGCGCATGACACGACCATCGTCGGCTTCCTGATGAACATCATCCCCGACACCATCACCGGCGCCTTCGCCCAGGGCGATATCCTGCAGGTGCTGTTCTTCTCGGTGCTGTTTGGCGTCTCTCTCGCCCTGGTCGGCGATCGCGGCCGCCCGGTGGTCGATTTCCTGCAGGCGCTGACCACGCCGATCTTCCGCCTGGTCGCCATCCTGATGAAGGCCGCCCCCATCGGCGCCTTCGGCGCCATGGCCTTCACCGTCGGCAAATACGGCATCGCCTCGATCGCCAATCTCGCCATGCTGATCGGCACCTTCTACCTGACTGCTTTCCTCTTCGTGATTGTGGTGCTCGGCGCCGTCGCCCGCTACAACGGCTTCTCGATCCTCGCACTGATCCGCTACATCAAGGAAGAGCTGCTGCTCGTTCTCGGCACCTCGTCCTCGGAAGCAGCATTGCCTGGCCTGATGGCCAAGATGGAGCGCGCCGGTTGCAACCGCTCGGTGGTCGGCCTGGTCGTCCCGACCGGCTATTCCTTCAACCTCGACGGCACCAATATCTATATGACGCTGGCCGCCCTGTTCATCGCCCAGGCGACCGACACGCCGCTCACCTTCGGCGACCAGATCCTGCTGCTGTTGGTTGCGATGCTGAGCTCCAAGGGTGCCGCCGGCATCACCGGCGCCGGCTTCATCACGCTGGCGGCGACGCTTTCGGTCGTGCCGTCGGTACCGGTCGCCGGCATGGCGCTGATCCTCGGCGTCGACCGTTTCATGTCGGAGTGCAGGGCGTTGACCAACTTCGTCGGCAACGCGGTGGCGACGATCGTCGTGGCGCGCTGGGAAGGCGAGCTCGACCAGACCAAGTTCGCCGCCGCGATGGCAGGCGATCTTCCGGAAGAGGCAGATCTCTCGCTGCCGGGCCTGCAACCCGCCTGATCCTTCAGGCTTTCGCCTGTGCAGGCCGCAGCCGGTCACCGGCTGCGGCCTGTTCTTTTCACCGGCCGGCGCATAGGTTGATCTCAACCCGCCATTGCGAAAGGCCCGTGAATGAGCAGCACGTTTCCCGAAATCTACCTGGTTCGCCACGGCGAGACGGAATGGAGTGCGTCGGGCAAGCACACAGGCCGCACAGACATCCCGCTGACGGCTGCCGGCGAGGCTGCTGCCCGCTCTGTGGCGGAGCGCCTCAAGGGCCTGTCGTTCCAGGCAGTCTGGTCGAGCCCGTCGCAGCGGGCCTACAACACCTGCACTCTCGCCGGGTTCGGCGCGGCCGGCGTCAAGAAAGACGATCTGCAGGAATGGGATTACGGCGCCTATGAGGGGCTGACCACCAAACAGATCCTTGCCGCGCGCCCCGGTTGGAATGTATTTCGCGACGGCTGTCCGGGCGGTGAGATGGCAGCGGATGTCGGCGCCAGGGCCGACCGGATCGTCAGCGGCCTGCGAGCCGCCGGCGGCAACGTGCTGGTGTTTTCGAGCGCGCATTTCCTGCGCGTGCTTGCGGCGCGCTGGCTCGGCCTGCCGCCGCAGGACGGCGCCCTGCTGGTGCTGGACACCGCGAGCCTCAGCACGCTCGGTTACGAGCACGACCTTACCGAACCGGTTATCCGCAGGTGGAACCAGAAATAGCAAGGCTGACGGCAGCCGCGTGCCCGTAGCTCAGTTCGCTAGCATCGCCCGTTCCTCGGGAGTGAGGTGCCGCGCCTCGCCTTTGGCGAGATCGCCGAGTTGCAAGTGTCCGATCGCCACCCGCACCAGCCGCAGCACCTCGACGTCGAAGGCGCCGAGCAGGCGGCGGATCTGGCGGTTGCGTCCTTCGTCGAGCACGATTTCGAGCCATGCCGTGCGGCCGCCGCTGCGCAGCATCTCGATCGAACGGGCCGTCAAAAGCTCACCATCGACGACCGCGCCTTCGCGAAACCGCGCCAGCATCGCCTCGTCCGGCTGGGTGCCGATCTGCACGTGATAGGTCTTGGCGACATGCGAGGCGGGGTCGAGCAGGCCATTTCCCCAATGCGTGTCGTTGGTCATCAACAGCAGGCCTTCGCTCGCCTTGTCGAGGCGGCCGACCGGCGACACGAAGGGCAGGTCGAGCCCAACCAGGCAGTCATAGACCGTATCTCGATCCTGCGGGTCGTCCCGGGTGGTGACCAAACCGCGCGGCTTGTTGACCATCAGATAGACCTTGCGCTCGGCAACGATGCGCTCACCGTCGACGGTGATGCGGTCGCGGCCGGGATTGACGCGCAGCGATCCGTTGCGCACCACCTTGCCGCCGACCCGCACCCGCCCCTCGGCGACCAGCGCCTCGGCCTGCTTGCGCGAGCACAGCCCAAGCTTCGACAGCGCACGGCAAAGGCTGACCCCGGCGGGAGGTGGTCGGCGGGCGATGTTGGGCGGCCGTGTCATGCGTTGGTGGGTGTTCTTCCCGGTGGTCATCGACAGATGCCATGCGCGGCGATCGTTGCGCAACCCGCCCGGGGCATACCGCGAGAGCGCCGCATGATTCCACGTAGCGAAGATTGTTGGCCGGTTTCGTCATCTTGAATGTTGACTATGAAAGTCATGTTTCATAGTCAGCTTGGCACCGGCGGCTGCAAGCCGGGTATTCAAGATCGCGGCGCAGAGGAGACCAGGATCGTGCCGGAGAATGACAGACGGGCGGCCAGGCGCGGCAGCATGACCCGGCGAGGCGCGCTTGGGCTTTTCCTGCTGCCCTTCGCCGGCTCGCTTTCCGCCGCGCCGCGCCCCCTGCGCATAGTCTCACTGGACGCCGGGCTGACCGAGACCTTGCTGATGCTCGGCGTCCGGCCGGTCGCCATTGCCGACCGCGAAGTCTGGGAGAAATGGGTGGTCGAGCCGCCGCTGCCGCCGGAGATCGCCGATGTCGGCACGCTGCTCGAACCCAACCTCGAATTCCTGCAGCAACTGCGCCCGGATGTCATCCTGGCCATCCCCTATCTGGACGGCATCAAGCCGCTGCTTGAGCGCGTCGCGCCGGTGACGACAATCGGCATCTACACCGAGGAGGGCCGGCCCTATCAGCTTGCCGTCGATGCGACCCGGCAGCTGGCTCGGCTTGTCGGCAAGGAGGAAGAAGGCGAGGCGCTGATTGCCGCGACGGAGGCCGGTTTCCTGGAAATCCGGCAGCAGTTGGCGCCATTGTCGGCGCGGCCGCTCTACATCGTCAACTTCATGGATCCACGCAATGTGCGTGTCTATGGTCGGCAGAGCCTGTTCCAGGATGTGTTCGACCGCATCGGCATCCGCAACGCCTGGACGGGCGACACCAACTATTGGGGCTTTGCCACGCTCGGCCTGGACGGCCTAGCCACTGCAAGTGACGCGCGGCTGGCCTACATGGAGCCCCTGCCCGAGGGCGCCGGCGGTACGCTGACCGAAAGCCCGGTCTGGAACGCCATGCCCTTCGTGCGCAACCGCTCGATCATGCGCCTGCCGGCCGTGCTGATGTTCGGCGCGCTGCCGTCCGCAGCCCGCTTCGCGCACGAGCTGGCCAAGGCGATGACCGGAGATGCCGCGCATGGCTGACGACACTGTCGCCCAGGGTGGTAGGCGCGCCGGTGGGATATGGTCGCGCCGCCTATCCGCCGGCCAGCCGCTCGGCGCCATCCTGCTCTGCGTAGTGCTCTCGGCCGCCGCCACCACTGCCACACTCTCCAATCTTGCCGCGCAATTGCCGGCGGCGCTCTGGCTCGACGCGCTCGGCACGCCTGATGTCGCGGACATGCGGCTGGTGCTCGTCCACTATGCCTTCCTGCCGCGGCTGGCCATCAGCCTGCTCTGTGGCGCAGCACTTGGGCTCGCTGGAACCGTTCTGCAGCAGGTGCTGCGCAACCCTTTGGCCTCGCCGGAAACGGTCGGCGTCTCGGCCGGCGCCCATCTGGCGCTGGCGCTGGCGACGCTTGCCGCGCCGTCCTTGCTCGCCTTCGGCCGCGAATGGGTGGCGCTGGTCGGCGCCTTCGTTGCGATAGTCGCGGTTGTCGCTCTGTCCTGGCACAAGCGTCTGTCGCCGCTCTCCGTCGTGCTCGCCGGCCTGGTCGTCAGCCTCTATGCCGGCGCCATCGGCGCTGCCCTCATCGTGTTGCGGCATGAATGGCTGGCCAGCCTGTTCATCTGGGGTGCCGGCTCGCTCGGCCAGCAGGACTGGACGACGACGCTCTGGCTGCTGCCGCGCCTCGCTGCCGCCGTCGTCGCCATCGGCCTGATGGTCCGTCCGCTGACCTTGCTCGGCCTTGAAGACGAAGGCGCCCGCAGCCTTGGCCTGCCGCTCGGCGTCTACCGAGTCGCCGGGCTCGGCGCGGCGGTGGCGCTCATTGCTTTCGTCGTCGCCGCCGTCGGCGTCATCGGCTTCGTCGGCCTGGCCGCCGCCACGCTCGCCCGCATCGGCGGCGCCCGCCGCCTCGGCCAGCGGCTGCTCATGGCACCACTCGTCGGCGCGGTTCTGCTCTGGGCCGCCGACCAGGCGGTGCAATTGGCGACCGGGCCACAGGGTGACCTGTTGCCGACCGGCGCCATCACGGCACTTCTCGGCGCGCCCCTTCTGCTGTGGTTGCTGCCACGCCTTGCACTGGCCTCGGAAGCCCCGGCGCTGACCGCAGAGCATCTGCCTCGAAGCCGCCGGCCCGGCCTGGTGCTGGCGGCGCTTGGACTGTCCTTGATTGTGCTGGTCGGGCTTGCCTTGCTGCTGGGGCCGGGGCCGCATGGCTGGAGTTTTGCTTTCGGAGATCAGCTTCAACCCTTGCTGTCATGGCGCTGGCCACGCGTCACGGCAGCGCTTTCCGCCGGCGCCATGCTGGCGCTGGCCGGGCTGATGATGCAGCGGCTGACTGGCAATCCGATGGCCAGCCCCGAAGTGCTCGGCATTAGCGCCGGGGCAGCACTCGGCATGGTGCTGGCGCTGTTCTTAGTCTCCGATCCCGGCCGCCCTGTCCAGACCGCCGCCGCCACCGCCGGCGCCTTCGCCGCCTTGCTGGTCACGCTGACGCTCGGCCGCCGCGCCGCCTATGCGCCCGAACGGCTGCTACTCGCCGGCGTCGCGCTGACGGCGCTGTTCGACGCGCTGATCCTGGTGCTGACCGCCACCGGCGATCCGCGCGCCATGCTGCTGCTCAACTGGCTGACCGGCTCGACCTATGGTGTCGATGTGGGTTCGGCGCTGCTGACTTCGGCCATTGCGCTTTGCCTGTTCCTGCTCGCGCCTGCCTTCATCCGCTGGCTGGACATGCTGCCGCTCGGCGCGCCTGCCGTACAAGGCCTTGGCATCGACCTGCGCAAGACGCGGCTCGCGGTGCTGCTGATGGTTGCTGCACTCACCGCCGCCTCGACCCTGATCGTCGGTCCACTGACCTTCATCGGCCTGATGGCGCCGCATCTCGCCCGCCGCCTGGGGCTGGCGCGCGCGCTGCCGCAGGCCCTGGGCGCGGTGCTGGCAGGCGCGCTGATCATGGTTGCCGCCGACTGGATCGGCCGCACCGCCATCTTCCCGCGCCAGATCCCGGCCGGCCTCGTTGCCACGCTGATCGGCGGCCCGGTGCTGATGTGGCTGCTGCGCCGCCGCTGACGCTTTTGTTCCTCCGGAGATCTCCATGTTCCAGTCGATCGCGACGCCAGCCTTGATCGCCGACACCACGGTCCACGACTTCGTTCCCGCCGCGGGCGGCGAGCCCTGGCGGATCTTCCTGCATGTGCCGCCCGGTGAAACCCCCGAGGCCGGCTGGCCGGTCCTCTACATGACCGACGGCAACGCCGTCATCGGCACCGCCGTCGATGCCATGCGCGCGCAATCGGGCTACCCCTCGGGCACCAACATCGAAGACGGAGTCATAGTCGCCATCGGCTATCCCGTCGCCGGCGCCTATGACCCGCTCAGGCGCTCCTGGGATCTTGGCCCGCCGCCCGGCAAGACCTATCCGCCTTTCCACGAAGGCGGCCCCGAGGTGCGGACCGGCGGCGCCGAAAAATTCCTGACCTTCATCGAGGACGAGCTGAAGCCGTTCGTGGCCAGCCGCGCCAGGATCGACGCTGGCCGGCAGGCGCTGTACGGACACTCCTTCGGTGGCCTGTTCGCGCTCTATGCGCTGTTCACCCGCCCGCGTGCCTTCAGCACCTGGATTGCGGCGAGCCCGGCCATCTATTGGGAAGACCGCGCCATCGACCGGTTTCTCGAAACATTCGAGACCGCCGTCCCGGACGGCTTGAGCGCGCAAATGATCCTGTCGGCCGGCGAATACGAGACCGAAAAACTGGCGCCGTTTCAGATCGGCGCCGCCGACGAGCAGAAGCGCCTGGAGCAGAAAAGGGTAACCCGCACCGACGAATTCGCCCGGGCAATGGCCGAGCGCCTCGACGCCATCCCGAGCTTGCGCGCCAGTTTCGAATTGCACGCCGGCGAAAACCACATGTCGATCCTGCCGGTCACCGTCAACCGCGCGGTGCAGACGGCGTTTGCGGTGGCGAGGGGAGGTGGCCGCTAGCCGCCGCGAGCCGGTGGCAGTTCGAACAAAGTAGCGCCATTCTCCTGGCCGCGTTCGACATAGCCGATGATCCGGAACCATTTGGCGACGTCGGTTCTCTGCAGCCAGCTGCGCGAGCGAATGGGGAGGTTGCCGGCCAGCGCCTGGATATGGCGAATGTGCCGCTTGCAGAAGCGGATGGTGGCGGCGCTGAAGAAACCCTCCTGCGCGGCAAACAGCGTATCGGCGGCGTCGCTATGTTCGTTCCAGGCGATGATCGCCACCGTTTTTTCGCCCTCGACAAGGGCATGGGCACGGCCTTCCTTCAAATTCATCATCAGATTGTCGTAGGCGGCCTTGCTGTCCTTGCCGGCCGCCACATACTCGTCCGATATCCGCTTGGACAGACCCCGGAAAACACTCTCGAGATCGCCGACCGTAGCTGCGCGTGCTCTCATTTCTCCTCCTGCAGCCCCGGCAGGCAGTTTGCCCTAGGGATCGGGGATCACCAAGCAAATCAAATCCGCCAATCGGCCGATGCGAGCAAAGTGATTTCAGCGGGTGGAGCCGGCGAATACGCGACCGAAAGGCTGGCGCTGTTTCAGATCGGCGCTGCGGACGAGAAAAGCGCCTGGAGCAGAAGAAGCCGACCGCATCGACAAATTCGCGCGAGCCATGGCCGAGCGCCTCGACGCCATCACGGCCTCAGCGCAGGAAACCGTTTGGGGTCAACGGTAGCCGGTCGCACAGCTTCTCCATCCGATGGCACCAGTCCAGGCGCAGGGTGGCTTACCTTGGCCGTGCTGAGGGTGAACGTATCCGCCAACCTGGCGCTTGGGTTCGCGCAGACCTATCCATCGGGTGAGCAAACCCAAGGCCGAACATCTATGTCAGCCTGATCACTCGGCCTGCAGCGTCGAGGTGGCATCTGATTCGCGCCTGCCGGATCTCGGCACCACCTTGCCTTGCATAATGTATGCGAACTGCAATCGGGGCCGAGACTGCGCCTCGGCTCAGACGGCGTAGGGAGCCTGCGCTCATCGCACGTACATTCACGACACCAAACGGAATAGCGGCCAGCTCAATCGCCTCGCGGCAGGCGCGAACCATTGCACCCGGCGTGCCCGGTATCGCTTCAATTGTCGTCACGGCCGATGAGCGACTGCTCCTGGGCCAGAGGATGCGCGGCAGGGCGATGGATTTTGGCGCGCCGACGGCCGCGGCCGCCGTGGCGGCGGGAGCACCGGGGGTATCGCCTGGAGGGGTGCTTGCTGCGCTACTATCCGACGAGGCGTCTTCTCCACTAACTTGGCCGCTCGTTCCAACGCTCGCGCCGCCGAGTTGGCCGCTGGCTCCAACGCTTGCGCCGACCGGGCCGTTGCCGGTTCCGAGCGAAGCTCCGGCGTCTGCCCCTCCAACGCTACCGATGTCCGCGCCAACACCGACTGACGCCCCCTTCTGGCCGACGCCCACACTGGCGCCAACCCCCACATTGCCCGCCCGGGTACCAACGCCCGCCTCGAGGGCCATGGCAGGCTCGATCGCGATCGCAATCGAGAAAGCGGCCGCGAGATATTTGCGCATCGCAATCCTCCGTTCCCCGGCTGTCATTGGCGCAATCCCTCAGCCGGCGGCCGCGTGGGAAGCAGCGCGTCTGGCAGCTCGATCGTCATCAGGCGAGCGGCTCGCGACTTGCGTACTTCCGCGCTGCCGACTTCCTGCTGCCCCGAGTTTGGCGACGATCTGCGCTGAGACGCGCGCGCGCTTGCGCGATCGATGGGGCGTGCCTTTGCTGCGTTTTCGACCTGCGAGGTGCGACGCTCAGCAGCGCGCTTAAGGGCGGCGATGTCCTTGCGTGCCGAAGCGAGGTCGCGGGCCAGGCCAATGGCCTTTTCGCGCTCCTGCTCCCACGCCTCCTTGAACGCCGTCGATATCCGGGTCAATTCCTTCTTTGCCGCGTCGCGTTCCTGCCGAGCGGTTTCAAGATCGCTCGCCAGCGAGCTTGCTCTTTCGCGTTCCCGTGCGAGCGCCTCGCCAGCTTGCCTTGCAGCAGCTTCGGCAAGCTGCCGGCCCTGGATGGCGCCGGCCTGCGTTGTTGCTGCCAGCTTCGCGCTTCCCTCCAGAGCTTCGATGGATTGACGGGCCTTGGCGATATCACGCTCCAGAAGCCCGACCTTCCGGCGCTCCTCTTCAAGCGCCCGCCTCGTCCCGGCCAGAGACACTTCCGCGGTATTGCGCGCGGCTTCGGCAAGCTGCCGGCCCTGGATAGCGCCGGCCTGCGTCGTCGCCGCCAGCTTCGCGCTTGCCACCAGCACTTCGAAGGCCTGACGGGCCTCCGCGATCTCTCGCTCCAGGAGTTCGACCTTCCGGCGCTCCTCGTCAAGCGCCTGCTTCGTCCGGGCCAGAGAAGCTTCAGCGGGATTGCGCGCCGCGACGCCCTCGGCAGCAAGTTCCAGGCCGGGCGCCGCCAGCTCGCGGGGCAGATTTTCCTCATGCGCGCTGGTCTTGATTGCATCGATATCGTTTCGTCGCGTGAGGAAACTCTGTTCATTTGCTGCGCGTTCGCGTTCAGCCAGGTCGCGCTCCTCCAAGGTTTGCTTCTGTGCCGCAGAAGCAGGCCCCATCGGGACGTCGTTCGGCTGCGTGACTTGGACGGCAGTGACGGGAGGTTTCGTTTCTGGCGGAACGAATACGATTGCCGCAAATCCAAACAGCACCAGGCAAATCGGAATGAAGGGCAGCGGGGCGGCGCCCGACTGTTTGCGGCCGTTATTGAGCAACCCAGCTATTGCCGCGTGTGCTCGGTCAGGAGAGTGGCCGAGGGGCGTAGAAGCCCAGTTGGATCTCCGCCCGTGATCCATTGCGGATCCTCCATGGGTCGACCGCACTGGTGAAACGCTTGCCTGTGGCGTCAGAGTCGACGCAAACCCGAGCGCTCCGCGCTACCGCGCCAGGCAACCCCTCAGGCATGTCATTCAAGCTATCAAAGGCATGTAGGGGCAGTAAGTACCGAATAAGGGTAGGGGGATTCCCAATCCTCTCAAAAGGGTCTCCTAAAGTACTAGCTGCCATGGGCTTCGAGCGCCTTGGCGAGCTTCATCGAGGGCGGTTCCGCAAACTGGCGCTAGTTCTCGGCGGAAAAGTTGCCGAAATGCGAGAAGCCGAAGCGCGAGGCCACGGCCGTAACCGTTTGCTGCCGGGGGTGCCACGGCGCACGGTGCGCTATGCAGTTGGCGAGTTTAGTTGCTAAACCCAGCGATAGAACGAGGGGACGGTGTCCGTGCGACCGCGACGCTTCTGCGCCGTGCGGGGCAAATCGACAACGCATTCCCGCACACGTCTCGCAGTAAAGTTGGTATGCATACGCGAGGGAGAGGGTAACAGATGAAACACAATCTTGGCTTGCCGTCCGACTCGACGCCGACGCTCCTTTTCCCGACGTGATGCAAAAGCAATGTCAGATCTCATGTCTTCTCCAGATGTGACCGGATCGTCTCGCCCCCCGCGTTGGGGCTTGGCTGCAAAGCTGTTTACAACCCTCGTCCTGCTTGGCGCGATCGCAGTCCTGGTGACCGGGGTGCTCGGTTATATCCGCGCCCGCGATGCTTTAGAAAAAGCCGTCTTCGACCAACTCACGGCCGCCCGTCAGGCCAAGACACGCCAGGTTGAAACCTACTTCCGCACGATCCAGTCGGAGCTGCGCCTGCTTGCCACTTCCAAGATGGTGGTCGATGCGACACGCGAGTTCCGGATCGCGGTCGACCAACTCGACCGGGCAGGCGCGCCGCCTGACCTGCGGCAGAAGGTCGGCGATTGGTACGCCGCGAACTTCATCCCTGAGATGACGCGCATCCTGGGCAGGGAACCAGCCTTGTCGGACTACCTGCCGGTCGGTGGCGCCCCCTACTATCTGCAGTATCACTACATTGTGGAAAGCCCGAACCCGGAGCGGCGCAAGCTTCTCGACGACGCCGGCGATGGAAGCGAGTACAGCCGGCTGCATGCCATATATCATCCATTGATGCGCGCTGCGGCTACCACGGTCGGCCTTTTCGATCTCATGATTGCCGATCCCAAATCAGGTCGCCTGATCTATACGGTCGACAAGGAGGTGGATTTCACCACGTCCCTTCAATTGGGTCCGTACCGTCGCACCAACGTCGCGGCCGCCGTCGCTCGCTGCTCGCAGATCGCAGACCCGTCAGCCATCTGCCTCGAAGATTTCTCCTCTTATGCGCCATCTGGCGGCGCACCGATCGCCTTCATGGTAGCACCGGTTATTGCCCAGGGCGTCGTCATCGGCGCGCTGGTCGCGCAACTGTCGAATGATGAGATCGACAACGTTGTCACCGGTAACCGCCGCTGGCGGCAGGAAGGGTTCGGCGACACGGGTGAGGCCTATCTCGTCGGACCCGATTATCTGGCGCGCTCTGGCCCGCGGGCGTTCTACGAGAACCGGGAAAACTTCTTCGCCGACGTCAAATCGGTGGGCGCCTCGGACGAGGAGATCGCCGACATTCAACGATACGGCACACCGGTTCTTCATCAGCGCATCGACACCCAGGCCACCCGGGCCGCGCTATCAGGTGTCGAGGGCACAGGCGAGATCATCGGATACCGTGGCGTCCCGACGCTCGCGTCGTGGGGACCGCTCGCGATTTCCGGTGTCAAGTGGGCTCTCGTCGCCAAGATCGACAGCGCCGAGGCCTTCACACCGATCGCCGAACTCCGCCGGGATCTGCTGCTCGTAGGGGGACTGGCGCTGCTCGTGGTGGCCTCCACCGCCGCCTGGCTTTCGCGCGCGCTGCTCGGACCGCTCCGCGATCTCACCGCCGGGGTGAAACGCTTCTCTGCTGGTGACTATGCGGTCAGCGTGCCGGTTCGCACGCGCGACGAGATTGGCGAGCTCTGCTCGGCCTTCAATGGCATGGTTGAGGATCTGCACCAGAAGAATGTCGTGATCGAGAACAAGAACCGCGAGAACGAGCAGCTGCTGCTCAACGTCCTGCCGGCACCGATCGCCAACCGGCTGCGCGCTGGCGAGGAGAGGATCGCCGACGGCTTCGCCGAGGTCACGGTCGCCTTCGCAGACCTGGTCGGGTTCACGGCACTGACATCGGAAATGCCGCCGCACGATGTCGTGATGTTTCTCAACGGACTCTTCACGCGCTTCGACGTTGCCGCCAATGATCTCGGCATCGAAAAGATCAAGACGGTGGGCGACGCCTATATGGCGGTGTGCGGCCTACCCGTGCCGGTGGCCAACCACGCCGAGCGCATGGTCCGCATGGCCATCCGCATGGTCCACATTACCCGCGAGCACGCGATGGAACACAACGTCTCGATGAAGCTCAGGGTTGGCGTCAACAGTGGGCCAGTGGTCGCCGGCGTCATTGGGAAGAGTAAGTACATCTATGATTTATGGGGTGACACAGTGAACCTGGCGAGTCGCATGGAGTCTGGCGGAGTTCCCGACTCTGTTCAGGTGACGCGCCCCGTCTACGAACAGCTCAAGGACCAATTCGTCTTCGAGCCGCGCGGCGCTATCGAAGTCAAAGGCAAGGGAAAAGTGGAAGCCTGGGTATTGAGATTTTAGTTGCGGGGCAGCTCCGATACCGGCTTGCCCTCCACCTGTCCGCCGTCAATGGCTTTCGCCGCGGGCGCGACTGGCACGCCCTGAGGGGAGCGGACCCGAATGTCCGCTTCGCGCCTCATGTCGGCCGAAGAGATTGGCTTAACCGATGCCTGAAAGCAGACGTGGCCAGCGACAGGGCCGGACGTCTTGATTGCACCAATTGCTGACATTGGCATTCAGCTTCCTCAGTGCCGCGAAGCGGTCTCGTCGCGGACTGTCAAAATGATCCCGAAAACAGTCATGGTCGCCAGCGCCACACCGAAGTGGGAATCTACCGTCTCTGCACTCCTACCTGTATCATTCGCCGCCGCCCGCTTTGGCTTCCGGCATAACTTGCAGCAACGGCTGCGGCGACACTGCGATCTCTCCCGTGAAGGGCCGGTCGTGGGCGAGAATCAAGAGAACGGATGCCGCCACGCCGGTCGCAAAACTTCCAAGAGCGATCGCCGATGCCATTCGGTTATCACTATGAACGACCGCGATCGCGAGAAGAGCACAGAAGGCTTGCAGGATCAGGCAGGCCCACTTCGTGGGGTTGACTTGTGCGGAGCTGACGAGAATCCGTTGGCGACGCGCCTCAAAGGCGTCTTCAAGCCACCTCGTAATCTCGCGCTGCGCGATCTCCTGGCCGGGATTGTTTGGCGTCAAAGCCAGCGTCGTCCGCAGCGCCTCGTTAAGCGCCGGCGGGATTATGGTGAGGGTCGCCGCGCTCTCGGCCATCAGCGGCCACTCCTGGCTCGTCGTTTCCTCAATATAGCTGCGCACCAGCGTCCGTAAGCGCGCCTCGGGCTCCCCGGGAAAGCTGCTCGCCAAAATCACGACCGACCGCAATGCACTGGCCTCGCGATTGACTGCCGCATTGGCGTGATCGCTGTCGCTCCAGACCTGAGCCGCGGTGAACGCCACAAATAAGCCAAAGATGATACCGAGCGGCGGCAGCATGCCAGGCGAAAGCGCCTTGAATGACCGCGCCGTCGAGCCCGCAGAAAGAGCGGCGATGCCTTGGTGCAAGATGAACGCGACGATATAGGTGGCCCCGAACACGACGAGAGCCATCCAAGCGAGTGGAAGAGTATGCAACCAGCCACTCATAGTATCGCCTGCCCTATCCTGAGAATTCGTCGGCAGGCGTTTGTAGGGCCGTAGTTCCACTCGTGGCAATGCCACAGTCTTCCGTCGTGTCAACAATCTCTACGCACGGCTGCCAGCGGCGTGGTCATCGAACTAGGTCAGAACGGCGAGATGGTGGTGCTAGAGGATGAAGCTGCTAATGCACCCAACCTTGAGTCCGTTGATTGTACGATTAGGTTGGCCGGGAAGAGGCGCGAAGTCGACATCGCGGCACCTTAGGGAATACTCCTGCGTGACGTAACCACCCGGTGACAGGTGAGCGTAACATTTGGGTCAAGATCGACCCTTGTGACAGGATAGCGTCGAGGCCTAAACGTTGATGTGACACGGCGAAAACACCGGCTAACTGCAGCATTTTCCACTTTGAGGCGAAATAATTCTCAACTATGCTCCGCCAGACTTAAGGCATGGGGATTGCCGATGGTTTTATCACGCAGGGGTGTCGTGCTCAGCGGCCTGGCGCTGGTCGCGGTCGGTGCAACCGGCAATATTGTTCAAGCCGCGACGGCAAAATCCTTTTTCGCCGGTACCGCCAGCGACAACAATTTTGTCTATCGCAAGACCAACTTCGCCAAGATCGACAAGAGATGGCATCGCCAGATCGTCAAGTATTTCAGCAGCGAGCCGGTCGGCACCGTCGTGGTCGATACCCGCCACCACTTCCTCTACCTCATCATGGAAAACAAGACAGCCATCCGCTACGGCGTCGGCGTAGGCAAGGAAGGCTTCAAATGGTACGGTCGCGCGACGATCGACCGCCGCGCGCTGTGGCCGCAGTGGGTTCCGCCCCCCGAAATGCTTAAGCGCAGGCCGGACCTACCGCCCATGATCGCAGGCGGCGCGCCCGACAATCCACTCGGGCCGCGCGCGCTCTATCTGTACCGCGACGGCGCCGACATCGGCTACCGCCTGCATGGCACGCTGGAGCCATGGAGCATCGGCACCGACGCTTCCAGCGGCTGCATCCGCATGTTTCCGGAAGACATCATCGACCTCTACCAGCGGTGCCCGATCGGCACCGCGGTGGAGGTCCTGCCGCACATCGCCGACCAGGCGCCCGCTTCCACCACTGTCGAATGATTGGCGCGCCTCATGAACCGCATGATTGAAAACACGCGCCGGCTGCTCGCCGCCGGCCTGCTGGTGCTGGCCGCATCCTGCTCGACCAGCAACACGCTGGCCCCGTCCACGCCCGACGTCACCAACGCCGAGATTGCCGCCTTCCAGAACGTGCAGCCGGGCAGCGAGGAGGATTTTATCCTCAATGTCGGCCGCCGCACCTACTTCACGCAGGGTTCGGCCGCGCTCGATTCTGTCGCCAAGGCCACCCTCGACACCCAGATCGCCTGGTTGTCAAAGCATCCGCGCTGGCTGCTCAAGCTGCAGGGTTTCGCCGACGATCCCGGCGCAAGCGAAACAGCGCTGTCGCAGCAGCGCGCCGATGCGGTGATGGACTACCTCGCCGCCGGCGGCATAGACCGCAACCGCATGTGGGCCAAGGGCTACGGCAAGGACAGGCTCGTCCGCGACTGCCCCAACACCGCCTGCAGGTCGCAGAACCGCCGCGTTGTGTCTAATTTGCGCGATGAGAGGGACGAGTCGTAGGGGCTGCTGTTTTGCTTGTCACCAAATCAGAGTCTCACAACGCGACGACGGCATGGCTGCTTTGCGCCCCATTGCGTAGGCGATTTGAAGAGGATCATGGATCATCCTCCGAGTAGCGAATGACCTTGTACGTATAGGCGAGCAAAGCAGCTCCGAGCCAATATAGGCCGAATTCGACCTAGAATGGTGCGAATCCATATCGATCGTCGTGTGCGAGCTAAGGCCATTTCGCGCAAAATTGAGAAAGTCGAATAGCTTGGCGATTTCAGTTTGAAAAAATGGTGCCCAGAGGCGGATTGGTCCCCTTGCTCCAATAGACATTGATTTTGTTAGAGAATTTCCACTCAACTTGGTTGGGGTGTATCACACATTGTATGACAATTGCAACGCACATGCGGCTGAGGGAGATCGCCGTTGCAGAACAAACACTTGCTTTTTGCGTCCGGGCACCAAAAGTCTCAACTTGGCCAAAAGCGGTCATCCGTCGCCAGTTCTCGAATGACCGAAATGGGCCGCAACCGATCCGTCCGAATTTGAGATGATTCTCGCAGAAAGCAGACCTTCCACTTCCGCCTTCCGGCACCAAATAAATGCCTGAGTGCCTAACGCGGGTGCAATGCCACCCAGAGCTCCTCACGCTCTGTTAGGTGTCGGGTCTCTCGGCGAATTCCCTGACTTTCAATTGCCATAGCGAACATGCCCGAGACGGGGAGATGCCTCGGGGATGGATGACCTAGAAGGTAATCCCGCAGGCACACCATATGACGATCTGGACCGGCGATGGCGGCAGTGTCGGCTCGAACTCTCCTAGCGTAGCGGCGGTGACTGGGGTCGGCAAGAGCGGCAACCTTTTCGGAGTACGGGATGCTTGTGGCAGCGATATTTCCGCCGCTGACGACATAACGCATCAACTCATTTTGCCCGAACAGGGTGCCACTTGAACCGACGTGTTCGTGCACAGAGTATGTTAGTTTTGCGTTCTTCGGCGTCGGTAACGTATGGACCAAGACAGCCCCCCCTTCGAGGCGCACTCCCACGGCGAACGCATTGTAAGCGGAGTTGGCATCGAAGACGTATGCAGCCACCACAGAAGCGGCCTTGCCGTCGGCAATCATCGCAACATGGGCTTCGTCCCCTTTGTCGCAACCTGGAAGCTCATAGTGTGCCGCCTTCCCGTGGGCGCCCGCCACGGAAAATTGTACCAGACAGCCAGAGGGTCGGGCCTCAACTTGTCCGCCCAGCAAAGCCAAAGTTTCGAAGTCTTCTTCAACAATCGCTGGAGGTTCCAAACTGGCACTTGCTTCGAGCCAAGCCAAACGAGGATATAGGTTGATCGTTATCAGCCCGTCGTGTGTTGCCACATGGAGGACAGTGCCGGCCGCGTTAAAGGTGAGACCCAGTACCTTCTGACCTAGATCAAAACTCTTCCAGGCCGCGTCGAAACCGCCCGCGACATTTGCCGCCAGCCACAAGTTAACCTTGTTGTCGGCTGAAATGGCGATAAGTCGACCGTCACGGCTCATTCCAAGAACGTTCCGTGACAACGAAGGAGCGTAGAAGCCGCCGTTGAGCTGCCGCCATCCCGGCTGTGCGTCAACGAGATTTTCGTCTTTCTGGTAAGTCCATTGTTCAAAGCGATAGGTGCTCGCGCGCGCGTCGGTTGCGAACTGTATGACGCAGGTAGCCCGATCAAGACCGCATGACCCGCCAGTAACGGTCTCATCTGAGAAGAATGCTTCGGCACTAGCCTGCGCGGATTCTTCCGCACGAACGAGCAGGGGAGCTGTCGACAAAATATAGTTGTCGGAGTCGCCTACCAATTTACGAGGTGAAGCCGCAGAGTCGTCGGGGATCAGGTCGAGTGCATTTCCGAGAACTATCGCGCTGGCAGTCGCCGATCGTTGGCTGTGACCCGCCGACATATCCAGATCCGCGACAAGCGCCCGTTCTCCATCTATTACGAGATGGAGGTCATGGCCCGGGTCTGCGTCGATCCGGCGTTGCTGGCATGATTTTCCGTCAACGGAGCAAACTACAATGATCCAGGAGTTGGCGATTTCATCCTCTGAAACGCCAGCATTCACCATTTGCGTGATGGGATAAAGCGCGTAGATGGCCTTGCCTGTGATTTGGATTTTTACGTCTTGGTAGTTGTAGTAGGCTAGTCGCTCGCCACTCTTCATTTTGAAGTGCATTTGCGTCTCGCTGGCGATCAATCCATAATCCAATATCTCCGTCGCCAAGGTCTCAGCACTAGCTGGACTCGGGATGATCTCCGTTGGTGGTGCGGAAGCCCAAGTGAGGAAAGCCCTTTCGACTTGCCTTAGATTGTTGCCAATGAGTGCGACACGCGTAGCGTTAAGGCTCGCGTCGGCGCTGTAAAAGATCGAAATTAGGGCGGCGACCGCAGCAAACAACAGGATGCCTGCGACCGCCGCCACAGCAAACGGACGTGAACGAGCTCGCCCCTAGGTGGCGGCGCGGCGATCCACTTGCGCGCGTTACTGAGGCGATGCCCACGTAATAGCTCCGCGGATTTGCGACCGCCAGCCTCCCAACGCTTCGCTTCTTCGAAATAACGAGTGTTCGTCCGAACCCACGATAGATTGGTAACCACGGCTTTGCTTAGCTGAAGCAGAGCGGCTGACGCCGCCCCTGCGTCGCCACTTGTGAGGCGTAGGCCATGGATCCGCGACACATATGCCGGTATCTGATGCCATTCAATATTACCCACGAGGATCGGAAGGATAGCCTTTTTCTGCCGGTCGGCCTCTGTTAGCTCGTCGGCGCAGATCTTCGATTTCACGGATACCGACGACGCGATGAAAACAACTCGGTCGCTAGCAGTGATTAACTCCACGGCGCGTGCCCACCACTGCTCTCGCATTCCTGACGCTTGGCGGTTTCGTTGGCGGCATCATGTTCTGGGGCGCTTTCAATACCGCGCTGGAATTGACCAACACTGAGCAATTTTGCGTTTCCTGCCACGAGATGGAGAACAACGTCTATCAAGAACTGACGCGGACGGTCCATTTCTCCAACCGTTCCGGAGTCCGCGCTTCTTGCCCGGACTGTCATGTGCCGCACGAATGGACCGACAAGATCGCGCGCAAGATGCAGGCTTCAAAGGAAGTCTGGGGAAAGATATTCGGGACAATCGACACACGGCGCAAGTTTCTCAACATGCGTCTCGATCTTGCCAAGCACGAATGGGCGCGGCTGAAGGCGAACGACAGCCTTGAATGCCGCAACTGCCATTCGTCGGTCGCCATGGACCTGTCGAAGCAGACTGTGCGGGCCGCCGAAATCCATACGCGCTACCTGCTTTCAGGCGAAGCGACGTGCATAGACTGTCATAAAGGCATCGCGCATGAGCTGCCGAATATGGAGGGCGTCGATCCGGGCTGGAGGGTGCCGCCGGAACTCCAGGGCGAGAAGCTTCCACAGTCGTCTGCCATCGACGAACTCGAGCGTTTGATAGCGGTTTATCATCCCGGGCGCTAACGAAGGCTACAGGTCACCAACAAAGCCAGAGGGATCGTCAGCCCGCCAGGTCTGAATGCATAGACTTTGCGGGCCTCGCCCGCACAACCCAAAGGTTGTTTTGGGGAAGAGCGTGCTCAGCAAGTGACGAGTTCGGCGTGGCCAAAGCCCTTGGAATAGTCGAGCACGGAGATGACCGTAGGCATCACGCGAAATATGCGCACCTGCTCCGGCGTCGGCATCGGGCCTGGCAGCGAGACTTGCTCCGGATATTTCAGCGGCAGCATCCGTAGGACCTTTTCCGCTTCGGCCCGGTCTGCCACCGCCTGCGCGCGCGCCGCCATGGAAAGTCCGGTGATTTCCATCACCTGTGGCGTGTCGTGATCGATGGTCAAGGACACCCGATCGTCTTGCGCCAGATTCGCGGCCTTCTGGCTTTCCAGACCGCAGAGGAAGTAAAGGGTAAGGCCTTCGTTCACGTAGCCAACGGTCGTCGCCTGCGGCCAGCCGTCCGGCCTTAGCGTTGCAATCGTCATGACCCGATGCTGATCCAACAGCGTCTCGATCTTGTTCCTGATCTCTTCGTTCATCCGTTGTCTCCAACGTCATTGCTGACCGTGGTCATAGTAGGGGCCGTAGACCGCCACGCATTGACGCACATCAACGCAATGGCGGGCAAAAGTGCCTCGGCAGCGTTTGCTGGCGGAACGAAACGCAAATCAGTTGGGCCCGCTCTGCGACTCCAGCGGTAGCGCCGCGAAATGCCGACATTCAGCATAACTGAGGCGGACTCAGCGAGCGTGCGTACGCAACCTCAATTCCCCGGCCGACGGACGACAGCATTTGCGGTGAATCAATGCGCACGCCGTCCACTGCCTCCACAGATGTCGCAAGCGCTGGCATCCAGTGGCTCGACCCCGCCGCAAAGGAGGCGAATCTGATGAAGCTAATGGCATCTCTGTCTCTGGCGACATACCCGGAGGCGAACACACCAAAGATCGCGTCGAATGCAGTCGCAGTCGCCAAGCATATTGGAGCGACGCTGCACGCGGCCGCCATCAATGTCGACATTCCCGACGTTTCAAACGCTCTGTCGAGCTACCTGCTCGATCTTCCCAACAAGATCAGGGAGGCCGAAGCGACCAGTCGCAAGTTCGGCAAGAACCTGCTGGAAACAGTTGCAAAAGAAGCATTGCAGGGCGAAGTGAGCTTGACGACACAGGAGCTGGCCGCGCCACCGGCCCTTATTGGGGATACAGCGGCGGCGCAGGGCCGCTATTTCGATGTCTGCCTGGTCGGATGGGCTTCGGACAACCAGACGGCGCGAATGACGGCCGAGGCGATCGTATTCGGATCGGGTCGGCCGACCCTGCTGCTCCCTGACACCAAGGAAATCGGTGCCCTTGACCATATCGTCATCGCCTGGGATGGCAGTCGCGTAGCGGCACGGGCTGTTGCTGATGCACAACCGTTTCTGGAGCGTGCCTCGATGATCACGGTTGTGACCGTGACGGACGAAAAGCCGCTTCCGGGACAAGACATCGGTGAACGCCTTGCGCAAGGCCTGAGGATGCGCGGTCTGGCGGCCGAAGCCGCATCAATTCAGGCGGGGCGTCGCTCTATCGCCACTGCTCTCCAGGAGCATGCCCTCGAAATCGGCGGCAAACTATTGGTGATGGGTGGATACGGTCATTCGCGCGTCAGGGACTTCGTCCTCGGTGGGGCGACAGAAGGCATTCTCTCGGATTTGCGCCTGCCCGTTCTCCTATCGCACTAGGGCATGAGTGCCATGAACGTCAATCGCGACACGGATCCTGTCTTGCGCTTCCACGGCGCAGCCCACGGCGTTACCGGCTCTTGCTACGAGATCGAAACACCACGCGCGAGAATTCTCGTCGACTGCGGCCTCTTCCAGGGATCGAAGTCGGAGCGGGCTTTGAACTACGGCGCGTTTCCGTTCCCGCCGGACGCGATTGACGCCGTCATCCTGACGCACGCGCATATCGACCACAGCGGCCTTCTGCCAAAACTGGTCAAGCAGGGTTTTGCCGGGCCAATCCACACGACCCGAGCTACAATCGATCTTTGCTCGGTCATGTTGCCGGATGCGGCACATATCCAGGAAATGGAGGTTGAGCAGCTGAACCGCCGCAACGCGCAGCGTGGGCGGGCGCCGGTCGAGCCGATCTACAGGCAGAAGGATGCTGCAGCGTGTATGACGCTGTTTCGGGCTCTGGGATACGGCGAATGGACCACCGTCGCCGAGGGTCTTCGGGCCCGCTTCTGGAACGCTGGCCATCTGCTCGGTTCCGCCTCGGTCGAGCTCGAGATCGACCTGGAACATCAGAACACACCGATGCGCATATTGTTTTCAGGCGATATCGGACCCGGCCACAAGCTGCTGCATACCGACCCCGAGGGCCCGGCCGGTGTCGACTATCTCGTCTGCGAATCGACTTATGGCGACCGGGACCGCCCGGACGTTTCGCCTGAACAGCGGCGATCCATGCTCGGCGACGTGGTGCGCAGCGCTGCCGAGGCGAATGGCCCCCTTATCGTTCCCTCCTTCGCCGTCGAGCGGACACAGGAATTGCTGGTAGACCTCTACCTGCTCATGAAAGCGGGAGAGGTGCCGACTGCTCCGATCTTCGTCGACTCGCCACTGGCGACACGCGCCAGCACGATCTTCGAAAGACATGCCGACGACATCGAGCATGGCGACGTTCTGCGTCAGGCTCTCAGTTCACCCCAGTTGCGCTTCACCGAAACCATCGAGCAAAGCAAGGCGATCAACCGCCTGACCGGCTTTTTCGTCGTGATCGCCGCCAGCGGCATGTGCGACGCTGGGCGTATCCGCCATCATCTCAAAGCCAACCTCTGGCGCCGGAACGCCACCGTGATGATGGCCGGGTACCAGGCTCAGGGGTCGCTCGGTAGAATACTGCTCGACGGCGCGCAGCGTGTGCGCATCCAGGGCGAAGAGGTGGAGGTCAAGGCCCGCATCAGTCTATTCGATCTCTACTCCGGCCATGCCGACGCAAGCGAACTCGTCGCCTGGGCCTTGGCTCGAACTCCGGTCAAGCAGACGGTGTTCCTGACGCATGGCGAAGAAGAAGGCTTGGTCGGCCTCAGCGGCCGGCTGGCAGGATCAATGCCTTCGGACCAGATCATCATGCCGGAGCTGGATAACGCTTTCCAATTGACGTCCCACGGCTGTTTGCCGGTCGACGCCAACGAGCCGCGCCGCCTGAAGCCGGAAAAGATTGCCCGCCTCGACTGGCACAACGATCTTTCAAAGCTTCTCCTCGACGTCACCGAGGCCGTCAACACCGCGGCCGACGAACGGGGTCGCGCTGCAATCATAAGACGGATGCGCCGAGCGCTGGACGCGCCAGCACATGGTGCCTTCGCAAGTGACGAAAGCTAATCGCGCATCTTTGAATTCAATTCTCGTCATACAGCAAGTGCAAGGCAGCACGCTGGGACTCGAAGAAGGCCAAATGTCTCGATCCGCTTCATCGACTATTGCAATGCCCGGCCTCAGCGAGGCCGAAGCGCAGGCAAGGCTTGCCACCGAAGGGTTCAACGAATTGCCCAGGTCCAGTCGCCGGACGTCGTTGCGGATTGCTATCGAGGTCATGCGCGAGCCGATGCTTGCCCTGCTGTTGGGTGGAGGTAGCGTTTATCTGCTTCTTGGCGATCTCCAGGAGGCGTTGATCCTGCTTGCATTTGCCACCTTGTCTGTGGGGATTACCATTGTTCAGGAGGCGCGGACGGAGCGTGTCCTCGAGGCGTTGCGCGACCTGACAAGTCCGCGCGCCCTGGTAATACGCGATGGCGAACGCAAGCGAATTGCGGGCCGCGAGGTGGTGCGCGGCGATACGGTCGTGCTGGGCGAGGGGGATCGGGTTCCGGCCGATATCATGCTCATCCAGAGCCGGGATATCCAGACCGATGAGTCCTTGCTGACAGGCGAGTCCGTTCCGGTACGCAAGATTGCGGCCAGGGATGGCGATCTGCCAGCCGAATGCAGGCCGGGGGGTGACGACCTGCCTTTCGCGTTTTCCGGATCACTCGTCGTTCGCGGTTCAGGCATTGGCGAAGTTCTGGCAACCGGGCCGCTCAGCCAAATCGGTGCGATCGGGCAATCGCTTAGTACCATGGAAACCGAGGCACCCCGCTTGCAGCGACAAACAAAACGCCTTGTCGGCATCTTCGCACTGGTCGGCGGCGCCGTCAGCGTTCTCGCCGTCGTGCTCTACGGCGTTTTGCGCGGAGGATGGCTTGATGCGGTTCTTGCTGGCATCGCGCTGGGCATGTCGATGCTGCCCGAAGAGTTTCCGATGGTGTTAACGATTTTCATGGCCATGGGCGCCTGGCGCATCTCGCAGGCGCGCGTGCTCACCCGTCGTGCGGCAGCGATCGAGACGCTTGGCTCGGCAACTGTCCTTTGCACCGACAAGACCGGAACGCTGACCGAAAATCGCATGACAATTGCAGAACTGAGAACGCCCGATGGCAAACTGCTTCGCCTGCTGAACAACTCAAACACAGAGATGCCGGAGGCATTTTGGGAGTTGGTCAAAATCGGCGTGCTTGCCAGTGCCGAGATTCCCTTTGATCCGATGGAAAGGGCATTTCACAAACTTGCGCAAGAACGATTGCCCAAGCGCGCGGACAGTGCTGATCGGAAATTGGCCCGCGCCTATGGGTTGCGTCCTGAACTGTTGGCAATGTCGAATGCCTGGCAGTCGTCGGCTGAAGGCAGCGACTGCCTGATTGCCGCCAAGGGTTCGCCGGAGGCCATCGCGGCGCTCTGTCGTCTGCCTGCGGATCGTGTCGCGTTGGTCAAGGATGTAGTGGACGCCATGGCGACGGAAGGACTCCGCGTTTTGGGCGTGGCGCGTTCCAGTCATGCCGGCGATCGATTGCCTGACAAGCAGACTGGTTTCGATTTCGAATTCATGGGCCTCGTCGGACTTGCCGATCCCCTGCGTCCAGGGGTTCCGGATGCGGTGAGCAATTGCCGCTCCGCCGGCATCAGAGTGATCATGATCACCGGGGACTATCCCGCGACCGCCAGAGCGATCGCCCGCGAGGCCGGGCTCGACTTCAACGATGTCGTCACCGGTGAAGAGCTCAAGACACTGGATGACGCAGCCCTGTTAGCTCGCGCAAAAACCGCAGCGGTGTTCGCGCGGATTATGCCCGAGCAGAAACTGGCAATCGTCAGAGCATTGAAGGCCAATGGCGAGATTGTCGCCATGACGGGAGACGGCGTCAACGATGCTCCGTCGCTGAAAGCCGCAAGCATTGGCATTGCCATGGGCGGTCGCGGCACGGATGTCGCGCGGGAGGCGTCGTCCATCGTCCTCCTCGACGACGACTTCGGGTCAATCGTCAAAGCCATCCGGCTGGGGCGCCGCATCTACGACAACTTGCGCAAGGCAATGGGCTTCATTCTTGCCGTGCACGTACCGATCGCGGGGCTGGCCCTCCTTCCCTTGCTGTTTGGGCTGCCCATCCTGTTCGGGCCAATTCACATTGCCTTTCTGGAGATGGTGATCGATCCGGTCTGCTCATTGGTCTTTGAAGCAGAAACCGAGGAAGACGACACGATGAGGCGTCCGCCGCGGGATCCGGAGGCTGCGCTCTTCTCGCGCTCGTTGATCGCGTGGAGCGTTGTGCAGGGCCTGCTGGCATTCGCGCTTGTTGCGGGCATCTTCCTCTTCGCCTTGCACTGGGGAATGCCGGAAAATGAGATTCGCGCCCTGACGTTCTTCTCGCTGGTGTTGACGATCGTTGGGCTTATTTTCGTCAACCGCACGTTCAGCGAGTCGCTGCTTACTGCGTTAATCCGGCCAAACAGATCGCTTGCTCTCGTCGTCGTGGTGGTTGCTGCGGCGCTGGGCGGGACACTTGTCTGGCCACTCGCAAGTGGCCTCTTCCAGTTCGGACCGCTGCATCTGGACGACCTCGCCGTCACGTTTGCGGCTGGGTTGGCAGTGCTGGTCTGCCTCGAGATCCTCAAACATTTCTGGCGGGAGGGGCTGAAAGCCTGATTACTGGTGGAAGTATGACCGCGGTTTCGAGCAGCGCGAACGCCCAGCTTGCGCAATGCGCGAGCGATGCAGCAGCGGGCGGCCTTCGCCGAGCAGGTGATGAACCGAAAGTCGCGCGACGCGTTGGTGCTCCATGGCTAAGGCGGGATCCGCGGGCTTTCGCAAAATGAGACAACGGAGCCAAATCAGATGACCGAACATTCGGCAACAACAGTCAACAACAAACGGATGTCCGACCAGGAGTTGCACGACGTTGACGCTTATTGGCGCGCCGCCAACTATCTGACGATCGGGCAGATCTACCTGCTCGACAATCCTCTGCTTCGGGAGCCGTTGAGGCTGGAACATGTCAAGCCGCGGCTGCTAGGGCACTGGGGGACTTCGCCGGGCCTGAGCTTCATCTACGCCCATCTCAACCGCGCGATACGGCTTCGAGATGCAAACATGATCTATGTCTGCGGCCCGGGCCATGGCGGTCCGGCCATGGTCGCCAACACCTATCTCGAAGGCATCTACAGCGAGCTCAATCCCGACATATCTCTGGACGAACAAGGCATGCGCAAGCTGTTCCGGCAGTTCTCTTTTCCGGGCGGGATTCCGAGCCATGCTGCGCCGGATGTCCCGGGCTCGATCCATGAGGGTGGCGAATTGGGCTACGCGCTTTCTCATGCTTTTGGTGCAGCCTTCGACAGTCCGGATCTCATCGTCGCCTGCGTGGTCGGCGACGGCGAGGCGGAAACCGGGCCGCTTGCCAGCGCCTGGCATTCCAACAAGTTCCTCAACCCGGCGCGCGACGGCGCGGTGCTGCCGATCCTGCATCTCAACGGCTACAAGATTGCTAATCCGACGATCCTCGCTCGCATCCCCGAAGACGAATTGCGCGCTCTGTTCGTCGGCTACGGCTACGAGCCACTGTTCGTCGAAGGCCATGAACCGACGCCAATGCATGAGAGGATGGCGGTTGTGATCGACGATGCGCTGGACCGCATCAGGGCAATCCAGGACGAGGCTCGCGGCGGTGGCGCGATTGCACAGCGCCGACCCTGGCCAATGATCGTGCTGCGAAGCCCGAAAGGCTGGACCGGTCCGAAGGAAGTCGACGGGCTGAAAACCGAAGGCTTCTGGCGCGCCCACCAGGTTCCCTTGTCCGGCCTTGCGGAAAACCCTGAGCATTTGAAGATGCTCGAAGAGTGGATGAGGAGCTATCGGCCTGAAGAACTGTTCGATGCAATGGGTGCGCCTGTGGCCACGATCCGTGCCACTGCTCCGCAAGGCACGAGGCGCATGGGCGCCAATCCGCATGCCAACGGCGGCTTGCTGCGCCGGTCCCTTGAACTGCCCGGCCTACGGGATCATGCCGTTTCCGTCGAGCGACCCGGCACCGTTAAGGCCGAGTCAACGCGCGTGATGGGCAACTTCCTGCGCGCCGTGATGGAACTGAACGATGCCGCGAAGAACTTCCGCATCGTCGGCCCGGACGAGACGGCTTCGAACCGCCTTCAGGACGTGTTTGAGGTTACCGAGCGCGCCTGGATGGAAATGATCCTGCCTGAAGATGTTCATCTCGGGCGCGACGGCAGGGTTCTGGAAATTCTCTCGGAGCACACCTGCCAAGGCTGGCTCGAAGGTTACCTGCTGACCGGTCGGCACGGCTTCTTCTCATGCTACGAGGCGTTCATCCACATCGTCGATTCTATGTTCAACCAGCATGCGAAATGGCTGGATGCATGCCGCGATATTCCTTGGCGGCGATCGGTGGCGTCGCTGAACTACCTGTTGTCGAGCCATGTCTGGCACCAGGAGCACAATGGCTTCAGCCATCAGGATCCCGGCTTTATCGATGTCGCCCTCAACAAGAAGGCCGACATAGTACGCGTCTACCTGCCGGCGGACGCTAACAGTTTGCTCTGCGTGACCGACCATGTGCTGCAGACATGGGACCGCATCAACGTCATCGTGGCCGGCAAGCCACCGTCATGGCAGTGGCTTTCGATGGAAAAGGCGATCGTTCACTGCAAAACAGGTATCGGCATATGGGATTGGGCCTCGACGGACGGCGGGGCGGAGCCGGACGTGGTCATGGCCTGCGCCGGCGACGTTCCAACCCTGGAGACGCTGGCGGCTGTCCAGATACTCCGGCAACATCTTCCGCAACTCAGGATCAGGGTGGTCAACGTGGTCGACCTGATGACGCTGCAGCCTAGGGAGCATCACCCGCACGGGCTGTCGGATCGCGACTTCGATGCGTTGTTTAGCACCGAAAAGCCGATCATCTTTGCCTACCATGGCTACCCTTGGACTATCCATCGTCTGACCTATCGGCGCACCAACCACGACAATATTCACGTGCGCGGCTACAACGAGGAGGGCACGACGACGACGCCTTTCGACATGACGGTTCTGAACGGCCTGGACAGATATCATCTGGTGCTGAGTGTCCTTGACCGTATCCCTGAGCCGACCGGGGCGCATGTCGGACTGAAACAGACCATGGAAGGCAAACTGATCGAGCACCGAGCCTATATCCGCGCCCATGGGCAGGATATGCCGGAGATCCTCGGCTGGAAGTGGGAGCAGTAGCCGGTGGAAATCAGTGCGCCCAGCGGATCGGCAGTCCGTGTCCGTTGGCGGGCGCGGCGGACAGACCATGAATGACCCGATTCTTGTCCTTAACGGTGGCTCGTCGAGCCTGAAATTCGCGGTGTTTCAGCAGCGTGACGACCTTCACCTGCTGGTGCGCGGCAGCATATCGTCAATCCGGCAACGTCCACGGCTGCACGTCGCTCCGACGGCGCTGTCGTCCGGGATCGATCGGAGCTTGGGCGCAGGGTCGATCAATATCGCCAGCGCATTCGAAGTCGTGGGCTCCTTGCTTGCGGACCGCGGACTCCTACGTCAGATCGGCAAGGTCGGTCACAGGATCGTCCATGGCGGACAGAATTTTTCCAAAGCAGCCATCCTTGATGCGGAGACGACGAAGGCCTTGCATCTGCTCGAGCCGCTCGCCCCGATCCACCAGGCCATCAATCTCGAAATCGTCAGCTTGGCAGCTCGGCTTTTGCCTGACGCTCTCCAGGTCGGATGCTTCGATACGGCCTTCCACGCGCGGCGGCCGGAACTTGCCAAGCTCTATGGCTTGCCCCGCGAGTTCTCGGAACAAGGCGTGGTTGCCTACGGCTTTCACGGACTTTCCTTTAGCCACATCGCAACGAAACTTCGCAGCCGCTACGGCGCGAGCGCCGGGGGCCGGGTGATCGTTGCCCATCTGGGCAGCGGAGCAAGTCTATGTGCGATGAAGACAGGGGCAAGTGTCGCCACCACTATGGGGTTCTCAACGCTTGATGGCCTCATCATGAGCACACGTTGCGGCACGGTCGACCCCGGCGTGATCCTGTACCTGTTGCAGGACCAAAAGCTGTCATTGGATGAGCTGTCCAACCTTCTCTACGAGGAATCCGGTCTGCTGGGTGTCTCCGGCATCTCGGGGGATATGCAGACACTGCTAGGCTCGAGCGACCCTGCAGCCGCGCGAGCCGTCGATCTCTTCATCTATCGTGTCGGGCGCGAGATCGGGTCACTTGCCGCGGCCCTTGGAGGTCTCGAAACCCTCGTCTTCACCGCGGGCATTGGCGAGCACGCACCTGTGATCCGGCAAAAGATCTGCGAAGCCGCCGAATGGCTTGGCGTTGCGGTCGACAATGATTTGAACCAGAACGACGAAGAATTGGTCAGCAGCCCGCAGTCCCGCGTCGACGTCCTTGTCATTCCCGCAGACGAGGAAGCCGCGGTCGCCAGGGAAATCCTCGACGTCTGAACAAGAGCTTCGCTGCGGCCTGCATCTGCGCGAGACCGGTCGCTACCGGGGCAGGGGGGCGCCGAGCTTTCGCCGAACCAGGAGCAGAGTCGGGTCGTCGGGGTCAGTGGTGACAGTGAATCCCATGTCGCGCTCAAGCTCGATTGCAGCACGATTCTCACGGCTTTCGATCGACTCGATTGTCTCGAGGCCGATCCCGTCGGCATACCTTGCGATATAGGCAAGCAGTTCCCAGCCGACGCCAAGATTCTTGCGGTCCTGGCGAATGCAGATAGCGACTTCGCCGCGCCGGTCGGCAGCGTCGCTGGCGAGCGTCGCCACTGCGATCAACGCTCCGTCGGTCGAGAACGCCAGAAAGTTATTGATATGCGGATCGTCGGAGCAAGTCATCGCTACCAACCGTTCATGCGAGACCTCTTTCACTCCGCCGAGAAAGCGGAAGCGCAGATCTTGCGGCGTCACATGGGTGAAGAACTCCGCCAGGGTGGGCTCATCTTCGGGGCGTGCGCGGCGTACATCGAAGCGAAACCCGGTATGCGTGGTAAGCGTGCTAACCATCGTTATATATGGTCTCCGATCCGAGGTTGTGCTGCGGCGCCGTTGTCGTGTCTCTTTCTAAGGCGCGCGCCCTCACTCACTCATGTACTGAAGCGCGTCCTGCTTGACGATTTCTATGCTGCGCAGGTTCAGCAGGCGGATGACGCCCTTGTCCTTCAGCCGGGTGAAGACTCGCGACACGGTCTCGATTGTTAGGCCGAGATAGTCGCCGATATCCACGCGAGACATCGGTAGATCGACCTGCTGCAATCCGCCTTGCCGCTCTGCCATGTCGACCAGGAACGCGGCCACCCGTTCGATGGCATTCTGGCGACCGAGGACCAGGAGGTGTTCCTGCGCCCTGGTCAAACCTTTGAGGGCCAGGGGCAGCAACTGGCGGGAGACATCCACCCCGGCAGCGAACCGATAGACCCGGATGCCGGTCGCGTTGATTGCTTCGGCGAAGAAATGATGTGTCGTGTCGGCTTCGAAACCGAATGTCTCGCCAGCTAAGTGGAAGGCACTTATCTGCCGGCGACCGTCGGCAAGGAGGCGATAGATGCGGACGGCGCCGAACTCGACCTGGTAGAGAGCTCCGGCCTTTTCCCCCTGCGCATAGATTTCCGAACCGGCCTGGAAGAAGTTGATGGGCTGCAACGGCACGCTGTCCAGAACTGCCGGCAGGCTCGACTGTGGCACGTGTGGCGGCAGTGAAATTGTGGAGGTCGTGTGAGCGTACATGGCTGCTTCTCCGTGATCCGTGGCAACAGCTATCGCGCGAATCGGCGGGCAGCGAAATTCGGTTATGTCCCTACGGGAAACTACTTAGTGGGGGCACCCAGACGACATTGCATCCGCCGAGGATGGCATGGCGCCACCGCTTGCCTCAACGCCAAAAAGACGGACTTTGCGATGCTGGCATGAGGAGAGCTGGCTGCATCGCAATTGCATCATCAAGGTGGTCGGCGCAGGCCGCGGGGGCAGCATTGTTGGGTGTGCTCGAAGCCCGCACCGACCGAGGCGGCAGGGGCCGCCCTGGTTGGCGCTACAGCATATGAGAGAAGCCGGAACCTGCCCGAACGCCGAACTTGTCCTTATGCACATACTTAGGTTCTGCGCGCCTAAATGGATTGAAAATATCCATGGTAAGATTTGATTCAACTCAAAGCGCGGGCGCCCCGGAGGTTGTTGAAAAGCCCTGTCGCTAAATGATCGGGGCAGGCCGCCATGTATTTTCCGCAATTCTGGTGGGCATGCTCGTGACGTCGTTTGTCGTGGCGATCTGGACCGGTGTGGAAACAGATTCGGGTTGGGTTGCACTCGGTTGGGCTGTGCTCACACTGGTCGTCCTGCAAGTTGGATATGTCGTCCTGATCATTAGCTTGATGCTCAACCAGATACCGAAAACGGGAGCGGCGGCCTCGGCTTCGGCGAACCCGGCGCCACCGCTCCACGGAGACGGGGTCTCGCTTTAGGCGCGCGAAGCACGAGGGTTCTTGGACCGCATGCGGTCCCATTGACTTTGTTAGCGCCGTCGTTTGACTGGCAGGGCGAGCTTGCAAGGTCCACGATGGAAACGAATGCGCATCGCGATCCTGTCTGACATCCATTCCAACCGCGAGGCGCTCGATGCGGTTCTCGAGGTGGTTGGCGAGCGCGGATGGGACGAGTTGGTATTGCTTGGCGATCTGGTTGGCTACGGACCCGACCCAGTCTATGCGGTCGAGACGGCTGCGGACCTGGTCGATCGAGGCGCGTTCTGCGTCATGGGAAACCATGACGAAGCGATAGCCTTCAACAAGGGCGGCTTGACGGAGAATGCTCGGATCGCGGCCAGTTGGACGCGTGAACGCTTGACCTCGGCGCATGTCGATTTCCTGGCGCGTTTACCGGTGTCGTTAACGTCGGAAGGCCGGCAATATGTTCACGCCAGCGCGGAAAGGCCGGGAAAATGGCTATACATCCGCGACGTGGATTCAGCAGAGCGCTGCCTGTCTTCAAGCGCGGCCCGTTTCGTCTTCTGCGGCCACACGCATATCCCGGCCATCTACTACGCGCTGCCAGGTCGCCGGCCGATCTGCTTTCAACCGCTGGCCAATGTGGCTGCGCCGTTATCCGCGGTCGGACGGCTCGTCGTGAACGTCGGAGCGGTCGGCCAGCCTCGCGACGGCAATCCGGCGGCCTGCTTGGCCCTCGTCGATACGCAGCGGCACGAGGTCTCCATGATCCGTGTGCCTTACGACTACGAAGAGACCGCCCGAAAGATTGCTGACTTTGGGTTGCCGGCATGGCTGGGGACGCGATTGAAGATCGGACGATAGGGTTGGAGACGATCTGGTGCAGCGGTTTGAGTCAGGGGCAATCATTGATGGTTTCGAACTGGTCGAACGACTGGCGTCCGGCGGCATGGCCTCGCTCTGGCGCGCAAACAGCCCGCAGTTCGATTTCCCGCTGGTGTTGAAAGTCCCTTTCCTGGATCCGGGAGGCGATGTCTCCGTCATACTGGGCTTCGAGGCGGAAGAGTTGATCCTCAGGCGCTTGTCAGGTCCGCATGTACCCCGCTTCGTGGCCTCAGGAAGCCTTTCACAAATTCCTTTCATAGCCATGGAGTTCGTGGCCGGCACAAGCCTGGCGCAGTTGATCAGCAATGCGCCACTGCCAGCTGACGAGGTCGCCAGGGTCGGCTCCGAAATTGCCAAGGCGCTCGCCGCCCTGCATCGCCAGAAAGTGGTGCATCTCGATCTCAAGCCCGAAAATGTCGTTCTTGCCGAGCGCGGCGCGGTGCTTCTCGATTTCGGACTCGCGCGGCATGCAGAGCTTCCCGATCTTCTCGGCGCGGAAAGCTCCGTGCCGATGGGCTCCGCCGCCTACATTGCCCCCGAACAAGTGCTTGGCGAAAGAGGCGACCCTGCAAGTGATCTTTTTGCGCTTGGCTGCATTCTTTACCAGCTGACAACTGGCGAAGAGCCGTTCGGCCGGCCAGCGACTTTCGCCGGAATGAAGCGAAGGCTCTACCACGCCCCCAGGCCACCACGGGACCTGAACGGAACCATTCCGCGGTGGTTGGAAGCAATCATACTGCGGTGCATGGAGGTGGACAGATCCAAGCGATATGTCGATGCCGCTCACGTCCTGTCCGATCTAAGGAACCCCGATCAGGTGGTGGTGACGGGGCACTTATCTCGGAGCAAGGGAATTTGGGCCACGATCCTCGGTCTGTTTCGCAAGACGGACGAGCGGTCGCTTGTCGGAATGCCGGCAGACCCCAGGCTTCAGGCCGGACCATCAATTGTTTTGGTCGCCGTCGATCTGGCCAACGGAAACGATCCGCTGGCACAGGAGGTGCTAGGCGAAACCGCGCGCGTCCTTGGCTCGCGAGAAGATTCGTGGCTGGCCTGTGTGACAGTCCTGAAGACCGAGATTATCGGCGACACGCTCGCGGTGGACGAGTCGGGCCGTTCGGAATATTTGAAGCGGCTGGTTGCACTGAAGGATTGGTCACGTCCACTCCATCTGCCGGAGGATCGCATCAGTTATCATGTGTTGGAGGCGGTCAGCCCCGCCGATGCGATCCTCAACTACGCAGAACACAACGATGTCGGACATATTATTGTCGGCGCACGGGCTTCTTCAGCAATTCGCCGGCACCTCGGCAGCGTTTCGACCAAGGTGGTAGCACAGGCGCTTTGCTCGGTTTCGGTCGTGCGACTGAAAGCGATTGAGGAACAAGGGCGCCAGCACAGCGAGGATCGAAGGCCGGCCGCGATCTCGCCGTTAGTTCGAGAGCAATCGATTGATTGATCCCTGTCTCAGCAGGGAGCGCGTCATACCGCCAAAGGCCCACTCACGAACCCGGCTGTGACCATAGCCGCCGGCGACCACAAGTTCGGCACCCATCCCACGGGCGAGCTCGGTGACGGCATCACAGGCGTAGTCAAGACCGACGTCTAGAACCTCCGATCGTGCTTTCACGCCGTGTCTCGTCAGGAACCGGACAACGTCGTCGACAGTTTCTCGTGCATTGCTCAGGTTCTGTTCCTCGATCGTCGCCACGAGCACATCCCGTGCGCCGGTCAGAAAGGGCATTGCATCGGTTACTGCGCGTCGAGCCTCGCGAGTGTCCTTCCACGCCACCAGAACCCCTTTGGGGTCGGGCGGAACCAGCTTGTCAGCCGCAAGCAGCACGGGTCGTCCAGCCGACAGGACCAAACTACCGGCATCGACTATGCGGTGGCGGTCGCTGGCGACGCCCTTTGCCAGATTTCCTGTGACGATGAGATCGGCGGCGCGAGCATGCGTCGCGAGTAGACGTGTCGGATCTCCGATCTCCTCGCACCAGGACGCTCTGTCTCCGACAATGGACAGGAATTCTTCCCTTACGATTTTCAGGCGATCCTCGATTTCCGCCCTACGTTGACGCATTATCTCCGCCGCTGCCGCGCCGCCTTCGTCACCTGAGACAAACACATAGGCATCGGCCGCGGCGAAACCGACCAGCGTGGCCTCGAACCTTCGTGCCAATTCCCGCGCATACATCGTTCGCGGCGCTGCCGGTGAATCGATATCGAGTTGAACCATTATGGTGTTGAAAGTCATTTTCATTCCTCCTGGACCCATCATCACGAATGCGGCGAGGCCAGTCCTTGCTCTGGTGTAGGCAAAAGCCCGCAAGCCATGCGGTGCTCGGGCATGATCGTCCCTTGCTGTCGTGGTCGGGACCTACATCGTCATTTCCGGTTCCAGCGAACGTTCTTTGGCCGGCTCTGGAAGCTCGGTCATGGTCGCTTCGGTCAACAGCAGAACACTGGCAACCGAGACGGCATTCTCCAGAGCGATCCGAACGACCTTGGTCGGGTCGACGATGCCGGCTTCGGCCAGATCGACATATTCCTTCCTTCCCGCATCGAAGCCGAAATTGCCGGTGCCTTCGATCATCTTGGCAATGACGACGCCACCGTCGACGGCAGAATTCTCAGCGATCTGCCGGACTGGTGATTCAAGCGCGCGCTTGAGTATCTGCACGCCGGTCCGCTCGTCGCCTTCGCAATGCTGCTCCTCGTCGGCCACGGTCGCGATGCAGCGCAGTAGGGCAAGTCCGCCGCCTGGAACTATGCCTTCGGCGACCGCGGCTTTGGTGGCGCTAATAGCATCGTCGAGGGCTTCCTTCTTCGACTTCATTTCGGCCTCGGTCGGCGCGCCGACCCTGATGACGGCGACGCCGCCCGCAAGCTTGGCCAGCCGCTCCTGCAGCTTTTCGCGATCGTAATCGCTGGTCGTGTTCTCGATCTCGCGCCGGATCTGCTCCACGCGACCCTTGATTGCCTTGGCGTCTCCGCCACCGCCGATGATCGTCGTGTTGTCCTTGTCGACTACTATCCGCTTTGCACGCCCCAACTGCTCCATCGTGACATTTTCCAGTTTGAGACCGAGATCCTCGGAAATGACCTGTCCCCCGGTTAGGATGGCGATGTCCTGCAGCATGGCCTTGCGGCGATCGCCAAAGCCCGGCGCCTTGACGGCACAGTTCTTGAAGGTGCCCCGAATCTGATTGACGATGAGGGTCGCAAGCGCCTCGCCTTCCACTTCTTCGGCGACAACCAGCAAAGGCGAGCCCGACTTGGCCACGGCTTCCAGCAACTTGATGAGATCGTTCAGGGAAGCGATTTTCTTCTCCACGATCAGCACCAGCGCGTCTTCCAGGACCGCTTCCATCTTCTCGGGATCGGTCACGAAATACGGTGACAGGAATCCGCGATCGAACTGCATGCCCTCCACCACTTCCAGAACCGTTTCCGTCGTTTTGGACTCCTCGACCGTGATGACGCCTTCGCCGCCAACTTTTTCCATCGCCTCGCCGACCAGTTGACCGATGAGCGGGTCGTTGTGCGCTGAGATCGTTGCGACTTGCTCCTTCTCGCGTCGAGTCGAGACCGGTCGGGATATCTGCTTGAGTGTCTCGATCGCGCGTTTGGTGGCGCGATCAAGGCCTCGCTTGATGTCGATCGCGCTGGCGCCGGCGACGACGTTGCGAACGCCATCGGCAAATATCGCTTGAGCGAGGATGGTCGACGTGCTGGTGCCGTCGCCGACCATATCGCCGGTCTTCTCGGCTGCCTGTCTCAGCATCCTGGCGCCGAGATTTTCTTCCGGGTCCTTCAGGTCGAATTCCTTGGCGATCGTCACCCCGTCGTTGCAAACGATCGGCGCACCCATTTTTTTTCGATCAGTACAGACTTCGAGCGCGGCCCGAGCGTCACGCGCACGGCATCGGCAAGCTGGGTCGCGCCGCGAAGAATTTTTTCGCGCGCCGCTGAACGGAACAGTACCTGTTTGTGAGCCATGGCCGTCTCCGAAATCTGTTAGCCAGTTTCAGCTAAGCAGGCATCCCGTCGGTCGGCCTTGATACGCATCAATCGCGATCCCGGGCCATGAGCGCCGTGAGGTCCATCCAATCGGGGGCGACCATGCAGACGAATGAAACGTCCCGATAGGACGCTAGCGTGAATACGGTTCTCTGTCGCCCGAGGTTCAATCCCGAGGACTAGGACGGTCAGGAATTGCACTAACTGCGCGCACTTGGGCTGGCCTCCAACCATGTGCCGCGTTCACCTCTGACAATTTCGACGGCGTCATCGAGCTTGCCGATCGCGGCAGGCCTGCCTGTTGCTTCAACGAACTCGATTGCAGCGCTGACCTTCGGCCCCATGGAGCCGGCTGCAAAATCCTGTGCCGATATCTCTGATGCATTAACTCGTCGGAGCGCACGAGCAGCAGCGGTGCCAAAATCGACGTACACAGCGTCGACGTCAGTCAGCATGAGCAGCATGTCGGCCTTCAACTGGCGCGCGAGAAGCGAACTTGCCAGATCCTTGTCGATGACGGCCTCTATTCCGCAAAGGCTGCCGTCGTCTCGCGCTATCACCGGGACGCCGCCGCCGCCCGTGCAAATGACGATGACGCCGCGTTCGACAAGGAACGAGATCACCGATGCTTCCAGAATCTCGAGCGGCTTGGGTGACGGCACGACGCGACGCCATTTGTCGCCATCGGGTGCGATTTTCCAGCCACGCTCGCTCGCAAGCCGCTGCGCGGTTGGCGCGTCGTAGACCGGGCCTATCGGCTTTGTCGGGCGGCCGAAGGCCGGATCGTGCGGGTCCACCTTCACCTGCGTCAGCAGCGTTGCGAACAAGCTCTGCCTGAGGAGATTGCTTAGTTCCTGTTCGATCACGTAACCGATCATCCCGGCGCTCTCGGCGCCGAGCACGTCGAGTGGGAACGTACTGCCGTCCGAAGTCGCTGCGGCCTGGAGCGCAAGCAGGCCAACTTGGGGGCCGTTGCCATGCGTGATCACAACCGAGTGCCTGTCGCCGACCAGAGCCGCCAACACGGAAGCGGCGCGCACGATGTTGGCGCGCTGGTTATCGGCAGTCATCGGTTCCCCGCGCCGCAGCAGCGCGTTGCCGCCGAGCGCCACGACGATCAGCATCTCAGTTGCCGATCGTGGCGACGAGCAGGGCCTTGATCGTATGCATGCGGTTTTCGGCCTGGTCGAAGACGATCGAAGCACCCGACTCGAACACTTCGTCGGTGACCTCCATGCAGCCGATGCCATATTCGCGCGCGATGAAAGCACCGACCTCCGTGTCGGTGTCGTGGAATGCCGGCAGGCAGTGCATGAATTTGACGTGCGGGTTGCCGGCTGCGGCCATCACGTCGCTGGTGACACGATATGGCGTCAAAAGGCGAATGCGTTCGGCCCAACCGGACTTGTCCTCACCCATCGACATCCACACGTCGGTGTAGATGAAGTCGGCGTCCTGGACGCAGCCTGTCACGTCATCGTCGAGCCGGAAGCGGCCACCGCTGCGTTGCGCCAGCTCCCTGACATGCGCGCAGAATTCCTCATCCGGCCAAAGCTCCCTCGGCGAGGCGATGCGCATGTCGATGCCGACTTTGGCTGCTCCCAGCGCCAGCGATTGCGCGACATTGTCGCGTCCTTCGCCGACAAAGGCGACAGTCATGTCCGAGAGATGCCTGTGCGTGAACTCGCGCATGGTCATGAGATCGGCGAGGATCTGCGTCGGATGCGCCTCGTCGGTGAGGCCGTTATAGACGGGCACGCCGGCGTGTGCGGCAAGCAGTTCAGCCTGGTGTTGGCCGAAGCCGCGATACTCGATCGCATCGTACATGCGGCCTAGCACTCGCGCTGTGTCCTTCATGGATTCCTTGTGGCCGATATGGCTGCCAGTGGGGCCGAAATAGGTGACATGGGCGCCCTGATCATAGGCCGCCACCTCGAATCCCGTTCGGGTGCGTGTCGAATCCTTCTCGAAGATCAGCGCGATGTTCTTCCTGACAAGACGCGGTATCTCGTGCCCCGCGAGCCTGGCCGCCTTGAGGTCAGCGGCCAGTTTCAGGAGAAAGCGGATCTCGTCGGCCGTGAGATCGTCGAGCGTGAGCACCGAGCGGCCGTGAAGGTTGATCGACATCGGGAATTTCCTTTCCGGTCACATCGGATCGCGGGCAATCGGGCAGGTCATACAGTGGCCGCCGCCCCGACCACGGCTGAGTTCAGCGCCTTCAACGGTGATCACTTCAATCCCGGCGCGGCGCAGAAGCGTGTTGGTGTAGACGTTGCGGTCGTAGCCGATGACGACGCCGGGTTCGACGGCAACGACGTTGTTTCCGTCGTCCCATTGCTCGCGCTCGGCCTCGTAACGGTCGCCGCCCGTAGCAATGATACGCAGCGATTTTAGTCCAAGCGCTTCTGCAACCACTGCGGTGAAAGGTTCTGTCTCATCCGTGACCTCGACTGCCGCCTCTCCATCGCCCGGTCGCAACGAGAAGGTTCGCAGGCGGTCGACCACCGGCGGGTACATGGTCACCAGGTCGCGGTCGCAGAAGGTGAAGACAGTGTCGAGATGCATGAAACTGCGGTCCCGCGGCATCAGGGCTGCGATGACGCGTGTCGCTTCACCGGCCGCGAACAGGCTGCGCGCGAGGTCGCCCACTGCTTGCGGCGTGGTGCGTTCTCCCATTCCGACAAGCACCGTTCCGCCGCCGATCGGCATCACGTCCCCGCCTTCCAGACTGGTGCCTGCTCCCAAACCTGGCGACACGAAGGGGAGGCCGCTGTCGCGAAAGCGGGGATGGAAGCGGTACACTGCCTCTACGTTGGCCGCCTCCGGTCGCCTCGCCGGCCAGTACATCGCGTTGACCGAAACTGATCCGTAGATCCAGCAGGAACTGTCGCGCGTGAAAAGCTGGTTCGGTAGCGGCGGAAGCACGAAGTCCTGCTGAGCAAGGGTCCTTCCGGTCAGACCCTTGGGCTGGAAAGGAAGCTCGGCGCGGGCGATGCCTCCGACAAGATAGGAAGCCAACTGCTCCGATGGCATCTCGTTTAGCCATCCACGCAACTCGTCGACCATATCCAGTCCGACGACACCGGGATGGACCCGGCGATCGAGAAGCCAGTCGCGCGCCTTGCTGATGGTCATGGTCTCCTCAAGGAGCTCTCCGAAGGAATGCACCAGCACGCCTCGTTCGCGCAACGCATCGACAAAGACGTCATGTTCCTGGCGCGCCCGCTTGACCCACAATACGTCGTCGAACAGCAGCGCCTTGCAGTTCTCAGGCGTGAGCCTGCGAAGGCTGAGATCCGGTCGATGGACCATCACCTCGCGCAGGCGGCCGACTTCGGAATGGACCCCCAGGCTTGTCATCGTGCGTCCTTCAGAGCGGGCTGATAGCGCCGGTCCACATCTCGTAGACGGCCAGCATGGCGACGGCGACGAGAGCTGCAGCGACAGCAGCCTCTACGGGATGGAAGACGCGCTGGTTGGTCTCGCGACGTGCCCAGACGTAGAAAATGATGCCAGGTGCATAAAGGATAGCGCACATGAACAGATACGCCGGTCCGGCCGCATAGACGAGCCACAGACCATACACTGTCGCCAATGCGCCAGCGAAAAGGGGACCAGCGCGTTGCTCGCCGCTGTCGTAGCTCTCCCCGGTCAAGGCGAGCTTGGCCGCGTACGCCCCGGAGAAGATGTAAGGTACGAGGATGGCTGCCGACGCGATGTAGAACAGCGCCTGGTAGGTGCTTTGCGCGAAGAGAGTGATCACCAGGAAAGCCTGGACGAGCAAGTTGGTGATCAAGAGCGAGGTCGCCGGCACGCCGCGCTCGCTCTCCTGGCCGAAGAATTTCGGCATCGTCCCATCCTTACCGGCGACATGCGGAATCTCGGCGGCAAGCAATGTCCAGCTCAGGAAGGCGCCGACCACCGACACGACAAGCGCGATGTTGATGAGGATGGCGCCCCAGGGACCGACAACCGCCTCCAGCACCCCGGCCATTGAGGGGTTTTTCAGCGCGGCGAGTTCAGGCTGGCTGAGGATACCGAGCGACAGCAGCGAAACCAGGGCATAGAGCGCAAGGCAGGTGAAGAACCCAAGAACGGTTGCCGTGGCGATGTCCTTGCGACGCTCGGCACGTCCGGAAAACACGCTGGCGCCCTCTATGCCGATGAACACCCACAGTGTCACCAGCATCGTGCTTTTTACCTGCGCGGTAATCGAGCCGAGGCTTGCATTGCCAAGCCCATAGAAATCGAGCGACCAGACATTCAGCTTGAAGGCGACGGCGACGACCCCGATGAACAAGACGATCGGGGCGATCTTTGCCACCGTGACAATGAGATTCACCACTGCGGCCTGCCGAATGCCGGCGAGGATCAGCACGTGGATAAGCCACAGCAGGATCGATGCGCCCAGCACCGCCTGCCAGGTGTTTCCATCACCGAAAGCCGGAAAGAAATAGGACAGGGCACTGAATACGATCACGGCATAGGAGACGTTGCCGACCCATGCGCTGATCCAGTAGCCCCAGGCGCTGTTGAAGCCGATGAAGGGACCGAAGCCCGCCTTGGCATAAGCATACGGACCCGCATCGAGTTCGGGCTTGCGGGTCGCCAGCGATTGGTAGACGAAGACCAGCGCCAGCATGCCGACCGCAGTGATCGCCCAGCCAACGAGGATTGCGAGAGGACCTGCGCCAGCCGCCATGTTCTGCGGCAGGCTGAAGACACCAGAGCCGACCATCGAGCCGATCACAAGTGCGGTAAGAGAACCCAATCGAAGCTTGGTCGATGCCGTTGTCGTGACTTTTTGGATCGGGATATCGATCCCAGCCGTGGCCATAATGCTCTCCCCAATTTGAAAGACGCTTGATGGGGAGTATTGAACAGGAAAATGGGTCGGCAGCTTTGATGCGGGTCAAATACCTCATCAATAGGCCGCTGCCTCGAATAGAGCTAGGTGCGGGAGCAATCGCACCAGCGTGGTACGGCTCGAGATGCTTCAAAATTCGTCGCGATTGATCCCAGTCAACGCGCCGGGTCGCACAACCTCCACAGTCGTGATCGAGCAGGCCACTATGGCCGCATTCGACAGGAGGCAGGAACATGAACGATAACATTTTGAGACAGGACATTGTCGATGAGCTGGAGTTCGAGCCCAGCATCGACGCCGCCAATATCGGCATTGCCGTCGAAAATGGTGTGGTCACCCTGACCGGTCATGTGTCGACATACGCGCAGAAGGCAATTGCCGAAAATGCGGTACTGCGCGTCAAGGGTGTGAGGGGCATCGCACAAGAGATCGAGGTGCGGCCCTTCGGCGCCAACGTGACAACCGACGACGAGATCGCGAAGCGGGCTCTCAACACGCTCGCATGGAACACGGTCATCCCTGACGAGGCGGTAAGGATCAAGGTGCAAGGTGGCTGGGTGACGCTCACCGGCAATGTGGAGTGGCAGTACCAGAAGACCGCCGCTGGTGCCGCGATTCGGTATCTGGCAGGCGTACGGGGTGTCTCCAACGATATCGAGGTCAGACCGCACGCATCGGTTGCCGATGTGAAAAAGCGTATCGAAGATGCACTGAAGCGCAATGCCGAAGTCGAGGCGAAAGCAATAAGCGTAAAGGTGTCCGACGGTAAGGTTACGCTGGAAGGCAAGGTCAGCAGCTGGGCCGAACGTCGCTCGACGGAACGGGCCGCCTGGGCAGTGCCCGGCGTTCGCGCGGTCGAAGACCACATCACCATCGCCTGATGTTTGGCACGGAAGTGAAGCGGATCTTGATCCGCTTCCTTTCTTTCTGCGGCAATCGTGGAGTCCGTCATGAAAGCGATGTTGCTCGAGAGCGCAGGCACCCCGTTGAAGCTGGTCGACAAGCCCGATCCAATGCCTGGAGCGAGTGAGATCAGACTGAAGGTCGAGGCTTGCGCGGTCTGCCGGACCGATTTGCATGTCGTTGACGGTGATCTGCTTTGCCCGAAACTGCCGCTCGTACCAGGCCATGAAATCGTTGGTATCATTGACTTGGTTGGTGAAGGCGTTGCCCCGTCCCGGCTTGGGCAGAGGGTGGGGGTGCCTTGGCTAGGGCACACATGCGGGCACTGTCGCTATTGTACTGAAGGCAGCGAAAATCTCTGCGATCAACCGCTATTCACCGGTTACACGCGAGACGGCGGGTTCGCCGGCTATGTTGTTGCCGATGAGCATTTTGCCTTCGATCTCGACTCGGATGCTGACCCTGTATCGCTGGCACCTTTGCTTTGCGCCGGTCTCATCGGCTGGCGATGCCTGAAGGAGGCTGGCAATGGCCGGCGGCTGGGCATCTACGGCTTCGGCGCCGCCGCGCATATCGTCGCGCAGATTGCGATCTGGCAAGGCCGTGAGATTTTCGCCTTCACGCGACCGGGCGACAAGGAAGCGCAGGAATTTGCGCGCTCGCTGGGCGCCAGTTGGGCCGGCGGTTCGGATGAACTACCAGCCCACCCGCTCGACGCCGCAATCATCTTCGCGCCTGTGGGTGGCCTGGTGCCAACAGCGTTGTGTGCCGTGCGCAAGGGTTGCCGGGTGGTGTGCGGCGGCATTCACATGAGCGACATTCCAGCGATGCCGTATGGCTTGCTTTGGGAGGAACGGGAGTTGGTGTCGGTTGCGAACCTAACCCGCCGCGACGCAGAAGAGTTCTTCCCAATTGCGACGAGTGCTCAGGTTCACACACATACAAGGGTCTATCCGCTGGAGCAGGCCAACCAGGCACTGGACGATCTGCGTGTCGGGAGACTGACCGGCGCAGCCGTCCTGGTTCCGTGACAACGTACGGTCAACGAGCGCTATTTGGCCAGTCGGCCGAGTTTGCGCATCTGTCCGATCCATTTCGCCCGGGTCGCGTCACTGCTGCCGGCAACCATGCCGAACAAGGTCTCGCGCACCGGACTGATGCCGGCAAAACGCAGAACGCTCCGCCGCATGCCCGCAACGCCGTGGCTGAGGAACCAAAGCCGGTAGACAAAGGACGGCATGCCCATCGTCACCACGACCCGAGCAGAGCGGCCGCGAAGCATTGTCCTGGGCAAGCTCCCACCCTTGTCCGGGTAAGCAAAGGCAGTTCCCGGCCGCATGACCTGCTCCAGAAATGCCTTGAGCAAAGCCGGCATGGTCCCGAGCCAGAGTGGGAAGACAAACACGATATGCTCCGCCCACACGATCGCTTCAGCGGCATGCTTGAGGCTGTCGGGGACCGCGCCGTGTTCGAATTCCTGCATTGTCCGCAGCATTGGAAAATCAATTGCCGCGATATCTATCTGGCGGACGCTATGCTGTGCCTGTTCCGCACCTTCGGCGTAGGCCAGCGCAAGGGAGCGACAGAGCCGGTCGGGGGATGGGTCGGGATGACCGACCACAATGAGGATGCGCCGCGACATGGTCTGCACCTGGGGAGCCTGGCGTGGCGGTGTTACGGCCGTTCGACCCGCGCGACCTGATAGGTGTGCATGGCTCCGTTGCGTTCGATCGAAACATACTCGCCTGTCACGAAACGTTCGTCGCCAAGATGAAAACCGATCTCGTCATCGCGATCGCCTTCGGCATAGTCGAAATACCATTGCCCGCCCGGCTTGCGCCTCAGACGGCCGATCAAGTCGTCCTCGCCAGTGCGAAAACGGCGCACGCGGCAGGCGGCCCGGTGCGATTTCCATTCTTCCGCGTCAATCCTGCCTTCGCCGGTCAAGGGAGCAAGTACATCATAGCCTTCCTCGCGTTCCCCTTCCGGGTGACCCTTCTCGCGAGCAAGCAGCAACCGTACATGGCGGAATTTCGGGGTGAGGTCCTGCAAATTGGTCATGGCGAACTCCTTTGAGGTGATCCATAGCGCGGCCACGGGGGCTAGCCTTGATCCGTGTCAAAGGAGAGTTGCAGTTCTCGTTAGAGCAGAAGCGTGGTGAGATAGCCTGCTGCCGCAGCGACCAGGGTGATGCCAGCCAGAGGCAACCAGAACCTCACGGGACCAGCAAATGCCGCCAGGGCCAGGCGGCCGATCGCGTTTGCAGCGAGTGCTGTCAGCACCGCCAGGCCGACTGCCTCAACGGAGACCGAATGCTTGACCAGACGCAATGCGCTCAGCACTGAAACGTCGACATCGAACATGCCCGCAAGCGCCGAGCTCGCCAGCAAGCCGCGTCCTCCGAACTGAGCTGCCAATGCAGCGCTCGCGGTCGAAACGATCGCGAAAAGCATCGCAAACAGCAGCAGCGGGCCCAGTTCAAATGGATTGCGCGCTGATGTGCCCTTTTCTGGATCTCGGCCATGGTTGGCCAGCAAGAATATTCCGCTTATGGCGAAGGCAAGCGACGCGGCAAGGGCCGGCATGCCGACCGTGGCCAATACGCTTGGCTCGATGGCCAGAACCACAGTGCAAACGCGCAAAATCGAAACCATCGCGGCAAGCGAAGCAGCGCCCGCGAGCGGCAGAGGACTGGCGGCGGAAGCGGCACTACTAGCAAGCGTCATGGTCACGGCGGTGGAAGAGACGACTGCACCGGCGAGCGAACTGACGAGCAGGCCGCGCGTGCCACCGAGGACGCGGACGGCCACATAGCCGGCGAAGGATATCGAGGCCATCAGCACTGTGAGGAACCAGACCTCCCAAGGGTTGAACCCACCCCATGGGTCCATCGTGCGATTTGGCAGCAGGGGGAGGACGATCGCGGTCATCACCGCAAGCATCAAGGCCGAACGAAGCTCGAGCCAGGTCAGTCGCCGCAAGAGGCCGTGCAGGATTTCGCGACTGGCAAGGACGGCAGCGAGGGCTGCACCGCCAGCAGCCGCGGCCCGATAATCTCCGGCGACCGAAAGCGCACCGAGCGCGAAGACGCCGAGGCCGGCGATGACGCTCGTAACGCTGAAATCCTCGTCGTGGGCCGCCTCGCGCGCCTTGTACCAGGCGAAGATTGCCGCAAAGGCGATGAATCCGCCGACCAGAACGGATACCGCGCCGAGCGCGTTGGCCAGCGCTGTCACAATGCCGCCGAGCAGGCCTGATATGCCGAACGTTCGAATGCCGGCCGTCCGGCTGCGATCGGGGGCGTCGCGCTCCCGCCACCCGCGCTCCAATCCGACGAGCAGACCTATTGCCAAGGCGAGTCCGAGTCGGGCTATGAGCGTATCCATGAGGTGACGGCTTTCAGGCTGTGACCATCGGCAGGTGGTCGCGAACCCACCTGACGATTTGCCCGGCAGTCATTGCGCCGGAGACGCGCGCAACCTCTTGCCCGCCGTGGAACAGGATCGTGGTAGGGATGCTGCGGATACCGAGCCTGGCAGCGACGACCTGCTGCCTGTCGGAATTCAACTTGATCAGCCGAACACGCGGCTCCAGTTCCTGCGCTGCCGCTTCATAAGCCGGTGCCATCGCCTTGCACGGGCCGCACCAGGGTGCCCAGATATCGACGACAACGGGAAGGTTGCTTCGCGTGATCTGTCGATCAAAAACCTGAGCATCAACGTCCTCTGGGTGACCAGAAAACAGCCTGTTCGCGCACTTTCCGCATTTCGCATCCGTGGCATTGCGGGCTGGCGGCAGACGATTGACCCCGCCGCATTTGCTGCAAACCACCAAATTCTGCTGCGCCATGGTTATCCGTCCGTCCTCTTTATATAATCAGTCATGTGCGGGGGAGATGTCCATTGCCAAGGGCGCGTAGCGCATTCAGGATAACCGCCACGTCGATCCCCTCTTGAAGCAGTGCTCCGGCAACCGGGGTGATCTGTCCCATGGCCGCCGCCGCCATTGCCATCCCCGAAAGCGCCAGCCCGACGATGATGCTTTGCAGGGCAATCGTCCGCGTTCGCCGGGCAATCCCGACAGCTTCGGCGACTGGTTGCAGCCTGTCGGTCAAAACGACAACGTCTGCAGCTGCGGAAGAGGCGGTGGCTCCGCGCGCGCCCAACGCGATGCCGACCGTTGCTGCGGCGAGGGCCGGGGCATCGTTGATGCCGTCGCCCACCATCATTGTCGGTGCCAGGGCTTTCTCGGCTTCGACCGTCGCAACCTTTTTCGCCGGATTTGCATCGGCGATGACGGCATCGAGGCCGAGTAATTTGGACACCCGCTCTGCCGCCGCGCCGTCATCGCCGGTGAGCATGATCATGCGCTCGATGCCAGCGGAGCGGAGGGTGCCGAGCGCATCGCGAGCATCCGCACGCAGGGCATCTCCGAAGGTGAATATGCCGGCAAGGCGACCGTCGAACGCCACGAAGACTCTGAGCACGGCCTCGTTCCGGAATCGCTCCTCACCGCATAGCGTCCAGCGGGGCAGTGGCCTGCCGGCGAGCACCAGCGTTCGCGATCCTGCGAGGACCGATACCTTGCCAACCTGACCTTTCAGGCCCGCTCCGCGATACTCGCAGACGGCATGCGGATGTGAAAGCATCAGGTGTCTGCCGCGGGCCGCGCGGATAATCGATTCGGCGAGCACATGGTGCGAGGCCTGCTCTAACGATGCCAACGACTGCAGCAACTGGTCGGCTTCGTCGCCAGGTGCAACGTCGATCTCGACGAGTTCGGCGCCACCGATGGTCAAGGTGCCGGTCTTGTCGAAAATCGCGGTGCGGGCCTGTGCGAGGGCTTCCAAGGCCGCACTGCCTTTCATCAAGATGCCGATGCGCGCGGCGCGCGAGACGCCGCCGATAAAGGCGACAGGGGCAGCGAGGATGAGCGGACAAGGCGTCGCTACAACGAGAACTGCAAGTGCTCTGATCGGATCGCCGGAAGCATACCATGCGGCACCCGAGACCAGCAAAGTGGCAGGCAACAGGAACAGGGCAAAGCGGTCAGCCATGCGGATGAACGGAGCTTTCGCAGTCTGCGCAGCGGCGACCATACGCACGATCGCCGCATAGGTACTCTGTTCAGCCAGCGCAGAAGCCCGCATGCTGAAGGGCTCGCCGGCATTGAGAGTGCCACTGCGCAGCGTGTCGCCGGCGCTTCGCCGTACCGGCAGTGGCTCTCCTGTTACCGCCGACTCGTCAAGAGACGCCGAAGCATCGAGCAGGATCCCATCGACAGGCAGCAATTCGCCTGCTCGCACCAGGAGTTCTTCACCGACGGCAACCTGATCCACGGAGATCGTATCTGTACTTTGGACCGACTTTCGATGTGCGACGCGCGGCGCCCTATCGGTCAGCGCCTTAAGATTCCGCTCGGCCCGGCCGCGGGCAAAATCCTCGAGCACTGTGCCGCCGGCATACATTATCGCCACCACAACTGCGGCCAAGGGCTGGCCCAGGAGCAGTGCCGCGGACATTGAGACCAGCGCGATCGCATCGACACCGAAACGGCCGATCCAGAAATCGCGCAAGATGGAAATGGCGAGAGCTACCACTACGGGAATGGTGGCCACTGTCCAGATTGTGCCGGCCTCGATGGAACCAAAGCCGAAATGCCTGATCCACGTCCCAATGGCCAGGCCCAGGATGGCGATGACCAGCAATGCGCGTCGCAGGGCGGACTCGTTCATGCGATGCTTTCCGATTTTATCCAAGGCACCCGAGGTCGCGAAGCCGGGTCTTCGCCGAACCCGGTCTCGCTCGATCAACGGGGAGCGCTGACCACCAAGTTTCAGCGTGCCGGCTCACCCAGAAGTTGGCCATTCTGTTGCAGTGGTGTGAAGCTCAGGACTGCGCCGCCTCATGCAAGAGATTAGTCGTCGTCCAACGGGAAGAAGTGGACCACCTTTAGCGTGATCGGGATGTCATAGCCCTCGATCAGCACCGTGGCCCACTGGTCACCTAGATCGTCCTGCCAGGTGTCGGTGACGCGGCACCTCACGGCCAGATCCATGCCAACCTCGATCTTGTCCGTTCTCTTCGCCATCACCCTATCCTTTCATCAGTTCGCAGACAGACGGTCTCCGCTACCCTATGCTTCCCGACCTTGCGGGCTTTGATTTTGGTCAACCGCCAATGGAGGCGGCTTTGATCCAACGCAATGAACGGGCAAGATCGACCGGCAACTATCGCCACGAACGGGAGAAACAGGAGTGACGATCCGCAATCTCGAACATGCTTTCGCCCCGAGGTCGGTTGCCGTGTTCGGCGCATCGGTGCGCGACGGCTCTGTCGGGCGTGTCGTCTTCGACAACATCGTCAACGGCGGTTTCGAGGGCGAGATCTGGCCGGTCAATCCGAAATATTCGCAAGTGGCTGGGCGACGCTGCTATGCGACAGCGGTCGAATTGCCGGGCGTTCCCGATCTGGGGGTAATCGTCACGCCACCAGAGACGGTCCCCGGTATCGTGCGCGACCTCGGGGAGAAGGGGACACGAGCGGCAGTCGTCCTTACCGCGGGGCTTACGCGCGAAAACGGCTTGCGCCAGGCGATGCTTGATGCCGCCAAGCCCACACTGTTGCGCATCATAGGACCGAATACGGTTGGTCTGATGATCCCGCCCAAAAAGCTCAACGCCGGTTTCGCGCATATGGCACCCAGACCCGGCAACATTGCCCTGTTGTCGCAATCCGGCGCCATCGCCACTTCATTGATCGACTGGGCGGCGGACAACAATATTGGCTTCTCGCAAATCGTCTCGCTGGGCGACATGGCGGATGTCGATGTTGGAGATTGCCTCGACATGCTGGCTGGCGACGCGCGGACAAGGGCCATCGTTATGTATCTCGAAACCGTACCCAATCCGCGTAAGTTCATGTCGGCGGCACGGGCGGCCGCACGCATCAAGCCGGTGATCGCGATTAAGTCAGGCAGGCACGAGCAATCGGCGAAGGCTGCTGCGACCCACACCAGCGCGCTATCGGGTGCCGATCGCGTGGTCGATGCGGCATTGCTGCGCGCCGGCATCCTGCGCGTCAAAGATCTGGCAGAGCTCTTCGATGCTGCCGAAACGACCTCTCGCTTCGCTCCGCTCGAACGAGCCCGCGTCGGCATCATCAGCAATGGCGGCGGGGCAGGCGTATTGGCCGTCGATCAACTCATCGACTGCAAGGGCGAACTGGCCGAATTTTCACCGGAGACCATAACTCGCCTGAGCGCTGTGCTGCCGCCCACCTGGTCGCACGCCAATCCGGTCGACATCATTGGCGATGCTCCGCCGGCGCGCTACACGGCCGCCATTGAAGCGGTCGCGGCGGATCCGGGAACAGACGTCGTTCTGGTGATGAATTGCCCAACGGGGCTTGGCTCGCCACTTGCTGCAGCAAGCGCGGTGGTCGAACTCACCAGGGAAGGCAAGATAGGCCAAAAACCGGTCCTGGCCTGCTGGCTCGGGGAGCATACGGCGCGCGCCGGACGGCTAATCCTGCAGGACGCTGGCATTGCCAGTTTCGAGACGCCCGCTGATGCGGCAAAGGCAGTCTCCTACCTGAGCGTATGGTCGCGAGCCCAACGCGCGCTGATGCGCACGCCCTCGAGCAGCAGCGAGGATATCATCAGCGACCGTGAAGCCGTGCTTGCCATATTCAGGCAGGTCGTGAAGGAAGGCCGGCGAATGCTGACCGAGCCGGAAGCCAAGGCGGCGATTTCCGCCTACGGTATTCCGGTGCCCGAGACGATCGTCGCAAAATCTCCTGCCGAAGCGGAGATTGCGGCCGACCGGCTCCTCAAGACGTCCGAGCACGTCGTGGTCAAGCTGCTGTCCAAGGCGATCTCGCACAAGTCGGACATTGGTGCGGTGGTACTCAACATTGCCACCGCCGCGGCCGTCGGGGAGGCCGCACGCTCGATCGAGGCGCGGGTGCGCAAGAGTGCGCCGGAAGCCGACATTGAAGGCTACGCCGTTCAGCCGATGGTGGTGCGAAAACAGGCGCTGGAACTCATCCTCGGCATGAACCGAGATCCGATCTTCGGCCCCACAATCATGTTCGGCGCCGGCGGCGTTGCGGTCGAGGTGATGGACGATACGGCGATCGCGTTGCCGCCTCTCGACGACGTTCTCGCCGGTGACCTGATCGGGCAAACGCGGATCGGCCGCCTGCTCGCCGGGTTCCGCGACCGCCAGCCGGCCGATCGTGGGGCAATCACTGCTGCGCTCAACGGCCTGTCGCAGCTGATCGTCGACTTTCCCTGCCTCGTCTCCATGGACATCAATCCACTGCTCGCCAACACCGATGGCGTGATCGCGCTCGATGCCCGCATCGAGATCGAGCCGGAACGCGTGGAAGAGCCGGGGCCGAATCCGGCGCTCGCCATCAGGCCCTACCCCTCGGGCTGGGACAGGGACTTTGCAGCGGGCGGCACGCGCTATCACATCCGGCCGATCAAGCCAGCCGACATCGCGCTCTATCCGGAATTTCTCGCCGTGATTTCGCCGGACGATCTGCGCCTGCGGTTTCTGTCGCCGCGCAAAAGCTTCTCCGACCAGATGCTGAAGCGGCTCACCCAGCTCGACTACGACCGCAACATGGCTTTTGTCGCTTTGGGGACAAGCACTGGCGCGCTGGCGGGCATCAGCCGGCTTTCCTGCGATCCGGACCGCTTCGCTGCCGAATACGCCTTGCTGGTGCGCACGGATCTGCAGGGTCATGGTCTCGGTTGGGAATTGCTCAGACAGATCGTCGATTATGCAAAGGCCGATGGGATCGGTCGGATCGAAGGCATCGTGCTCAGCGAGAACAGCAAGATGCTGACCATGTGCCGCGAATTTGGCTTCAAGGTAGTGCATCATCCGAGCGAACCCGGCCTCCTCCAGGCAAGGCTCGACCTCCGTTGAGGTCGATCACCCTGCCGCCGTCACGAGGCTGAGCGAAGGGGGTAGCCCCGGTTCCGAAGCATCTCCTTCGGAGAACCCTCGCAATTCCGCGACGATGTCGGCGAGCTTCCGATCGGCGGTGATCTTGCGCCAGCTGGACTGCGTGGCATTTCGCTGCAATTGCTGCGAAAGGATATCGATGGTGGCATCCGAGGGACCGCCCTTGCGCTCGCTGACGCGTTGCCAAAGGACAAGCGGATCCGCCTGCAACCAGAACCCGGAGAATGCGACGCCCCTGTCACTTGCCGCCGTCTCCATCCGGCTTCGATCGGCTGGCCTGTCGAACACGGCATCGGCGACCACCGACCCGCCTTCGGAAAGGATCAAACCGGCCCGCCATGCCATTTGACGATAGACGCGTTCCGATACTCCCGGTCGATAGGCCTTGTCGGGAAGCCTCGTTTCTGCAGGCACGCCATACATCGCTTTGCGAATGCGGTCGCTTTCGACAATGCGCGCGCCGGGCGGCGCACCGATGCGGGGGGCGAGTGCCTCCGCAACGGTCGTCTTGCCGGAACCACTCAGGCCACCGATGGCAATCAGGCAAGGGGGCTTTTCACGGAGAAGCTCTTGGGCGAGCTCGAAATACGATCTGGCCTCTGCAATCAACTTGTCGGTATAGGCACTACCCTCTTCGACCTGCGTTGCGGTGACATGAGCGCGCACAGCTGCCCGGATCCCCATGAAAAAGGGCAGAAGGACAAAGCCATCCTCATCGTCGGCTTCGTCGAGATAGCGATTCATCACGAGATTGGCGAGTTCCGGAAAACCGCGATGCCAGAGGTCCATCAACAGGAAGGCAAGGTCGTAGAGCACGTCCACGGTCGCGATCTGGTCGTTGAATTCGATGCAGTCGAAAAGCCGGGGCTCGCCGTCAAAGAGACAGATATTGCGCAGATGCAGATCGCCATGGCACCGGCGGATCTTGCCAGCGGCTCCGCGACGATCGAGCAATCCGGAATGCCGGGCAAGCGCGACACGGAAGGCCTCGGCAAAGGTCTCGACCTCGGCCTTGCCGAAGACATGGCTGGTGGCAAAGCCGGCCTCGTTGATGTCGAGCACGCCAGCAAGGTTAGAGGCGCCACTGCCATCGCGGATTTCCGGTACGCCGCGATGATAGTGCACGATCATGCGCGCGGTCGACGTCATTAGCGCAGGCGTCAGTTCTCTGCCGACTGCCATCCGATCGAGGAGCTTCGATTGATCGAAGCGAACCATCTCGATCACTGCATCGACCAGCGCCCCTGATCCGTCCAGGGTAAGCCTGCCTGCGGCCTCTCGTGTGATGCGCCGTACGCCCAGATAAAGGCCAGGTGCGGTCTTCGAGTTGAGTTCAACCTCCTTCTCACAAGCGGCGAGCCTGAGTGCCGGTGTCGAGAAATCGACATAGGGCAACTTGACCGCTCGCTTCATCTTGTAGGCGTGTTCGCCAACCAGGTAGATACGCGAAATATGGGTCTCGATCGCCTCTACCGGTCCACTCTCGCCATGCGTGGCGGGATCGAGCAGTAGCGCGACCACGGCTTCCTGGTTTTCAACGATCATGGTTCGGCCTCCTTGAAGCCCGCGATGCGAAAATCTTGCCGCGCCCGATGCCTACCGCTGCAGTGTCTGGACATAACCAGCCAGGTTGTGGATCCGCTCCGTCGTGACGATTTCTCCGGCATTCGGACCATAGTTCTTGACGTCATCGGGGAGAAATTGGCGGCCCCAGACCGGCATGTCGCGTTCGCCATGCTCCGGCACCATGGTGCGACCGTCGATCATGGCAAAGACACGCCAATACGGAAATTGGCCACCATTGTTTTTCGAGAGACGCGTCAGGTCGGCCGGACGCTTCACCAACTCGTCACCCAAAGGCCCGTCGCCTTTGCCGTCGAGGCCATGGCAGACCGCGCAGGAGTTCAGGTATTCCGCCTGACCGTAGGTCATTTCCTGCGCCGTTGACGCATTGAAGGCCAGGCTTGTGAAAACTGTCGCGACTAGGAGCTTCATCTTCGTGTCCAGCGATTGATCGGCTGAAGCTTACTGCCTCCGCGCGCACCGCAGTTGATCCGGATCAATTGGGGCGTCGCAGATGATCTTTGATTCAGCGCAATGATCGCAGCGACCCGTCTCGTTACGGTGCTTGCACGATCGAAGCCAAACTCAAGAGTCAGGAGTAGCTGGGATGTCATTCAAGACGATACTCACGGTCACAGAACCAGGCATGAGTGACGATGATCTGCAACTCGCCGCCGGCCTGTGCGAGGAGGTCAGCGCGCACCTCGCAGTTCTCGTGGTGGCGCTCGCCGCGCCGCCACCTGTTGGAGAGTTTGCCGCGATCGTCTCAGAAGATTGGCTGAAGGAGCGCCAGGCAGACGAGAAGCTCCTGAAGAAAAGAACAGCGGTCGTGTCGGCCTTCTTTGCTGGCCGAGCGCTTTCCGCCGATACTGTCAGCGCATATCCGGAAGCCGACTGGGCCGACGAAACCATCGGTCGCCGCGCCCGGTATGCCGATATCACAATTGTGGGACCGGAAGTGCTTGCCGGCGAGACGCTGAAAAGCAAAGTGGTTGAAGGCGCGCTATTTTCATCCGGAAAGCCTTTGCTGCTCATCCCCAAGGGTTCGCGGCCGACGCTGAAGCCGAAATGCGTGCTGGTTGGATGGGATACCCGTCTGGAGTCATCGCGCGCCGTTCGCGAGTCGCTCGACATGCTGATCGGCGCCGACGAGGTGCATCTAGCCCTGGTCGATCCAATCGAGGGGGAAACCCATCACGGGGCGGAACCTGGTGCCGATGCCGCAGCCTATCTTGCCCGGCACGGCGTCAAAGTCACGGTCGACCGTCTGCCGAGTGCGAACCACTCCGTCGCTGACGTTCTTCGCCAGCACGCGGTCGATTGTGGTGCCGAGCTATTGGTGATGGGCGCCTATGGTCATTCGCGGTTGCGTGAACGCATCTTCGGCGGCGTCACCAAATCGATGCTCGAAGGCCCGTCACTGCCAACCCTTCTGGCGCGCTGATCAACGAAAACAACTTGGGCCGGCGCTTTCCGCGGCCGGCCGGAGTCATTGACGCCTCTCCACCGGGCCACTATCGACAAGGGTGTCGGACGGGTGAACAACAACGGCAGCGCCGGGCTTCAGACCAGTCAGCACCTCGGCGACATCGTCATTCATGTGCCCGACCTGCACTTCCACTTGCCTGGCGCGACCACCGTCAGCAACAAAGACGTTCCACCGGTCGCTGTTTCTGAACAGCGCGCCGATCGGCACCTGCAAGCATTGGGAGCACTCCCAGACAGTCATTTCGACAAAGACCCGATAGCCATGGCCGAGTCGGACGTCGGTGTCTTCCAGATCCAGAACGACCGTAACCCTCTGTTCCTCGATGCCGAGTGCGGAAACCTTGGTGAATGCCGCTGGATCGACGCGTCTCACCGTCGCACGCAACCCATGATCGCCGCCCCAGTCGCTGATTTTGGCCTTTGTTCCAGGGGCAATGCGAACGGCATCACTTGAAAGCAGGTCGACAGCGATTTCCAGATCGCGGACGTTGCCGATCTCGGCGATCTTGGCGCCGGCCGCTACGGCCTGTTCGCTCCTTGCCATGACGGCAAGAACCGTTCCGTCAATGGGAGCCAGAAGATTGACGCAGCAGCTGTCACCGGTCGGGTCTGATGGATCGGGCTGCAGCAGGCGGGCCTCGGCGTTCGCAAGTTCCGCGTTTCTGAGCCGGATGACTGCTTTCGCCGCATCGACCGCGGCCTTCTGCAGGTCGACTTCGTTGGTGAGCTTCTGCAAAGCGCTCTCCGAGACAAAGCCGGATCCGAACAGTTTGAGTGCGCGTACCAATTCGTCCTCGGCAAGCTTCAAGGCCGATTGCGCGCGCTGCGATTCGACCTCGGCAACGCCGACACCAGCGCGCGCCGCATCGCGGTTGGCAAGCAATTCGGCTTCCGCGCGCCGGTCGATCAGTGGCGGGTCGAGCGGATGGATGGCAGCGACAACCGTACTGTTCACCTTCACCACATCACCCTCGTTCACCACGGTGCGCGTCAGATGACCCGCAATAGGCGCCGATACCGTGTAGACGTCGCGCACCCGCGTCATTCCTTCCTCTCGGACAGTGACTCGCATCGGCGCTGCGGTGACTTCAGCCAAATCCACCAGCGCCGGCTGCTCGCGCAAAGCCCAGCCGAAACCTGCAACCAGCGCAAGTGCGAGAAGCACGAGTCCGACGCGTTTCATCCAGATCGACCTCATCGGACTAATCCCTTGTCTTGAGGACACGCACGAGATCCAGTCGGTCGATGCGACGCCGCACAACCAGTGCCGAAAGCGTGGCCACTGCAAGCACGACCAGGCTGGCAAGCGCGAAAGTGGAACGATTGACCACGAACGGTATGCGGAAGAGATCGCTTTCGAAGCCCCTGACGACGGACCACGAGAAAAGATAGCCGAGCGTCCAGCCAAGAGGCTGCGCCAGCGCCACGATGGTGGCCAGTTCGATGAGCAGGACGCTCGAAACCTCGCTCCTGGTGAAGCCGAGCACGCGCAAGCCGGCGAGTTCTCGGGCGCGCTCGGAAAGCTGAATGCGGGCCGAGTTGTAGACAACGCCGAAGGCAATGATGACGGCAAGCGCCGTGTAGACGCTGGTCATGATTGTGATGTTCTCTCCAATCGTCTCACGGAAGCGCTGACGCGATATGCCCTGCAGCGCGATCGAGGCGATAGCCGGCGTCTGTTTGATGGCGCCGTAGAGGTCGCCGAGGCGGGCTGGATCGACAGCTACCCTGACCCCGGAAACGCGTGGTCCGCCGCCAACCAGCCGGTCGAGCGCCTCGGTCCGCATGTAGACGGCGAGCCCGACATAGCTCTGGACAATGCTGGTCACGGGGACGCGGACCATTTTATGCGCCTTTTCGAGCTGTTCGACCTCTGCCAAATCTCCGATACGCAGGTCGAGTAGCGAAGCGACCCTTTCGGATAGCATGAGGCCGGCCGGTGGCGGATCGATCGGAGCGAGATCGAGATCGAGAACCCGGGCGAGGTCGGCCTTTTGCGGAACACTCGAGATCACCAGCCGGCGCTCGCGATGGCCGTGGCGCAGGACCACAGCTGTTGCCCGGAACGCCTCGGCGCGCAGCACGCCTCGTATGGCGGCAACCGACTGCAGGGCGCGTGGTGATTGCTCGACCCCGAATGACAAGGTCGCATCCTGCCGCTCGGCACGGAAGAAAACCGTGTCGACCATGAACGCTATGGAATCGAAGGAGAACAGCGCAGTGACAAGCAGAGCGACGGCGAGGGAGGTCCCCAACGCCGTCAACAAAGAGCGCAAAGGCCAGCGCAGCAGATGTCTGAACGCCATGATGGTCAATTGCGAAAACGCTGAAAGGAGACGGCGATCGCCCGTGAGGAAGCTCCGGTATCGAGCCGGTGCCGGTGGTTGCATGGCAACCGCCGGCGGAAGCGTGACAACGCTCCAGATCGCCCGCGCCGCACCCAACAGCGCCGCCAGTGCGCTTATGGCGGCGGCAATGGCATAGAGGTCGAGACTTTGCTGGAAGATGAGGAAGGGAAAGGAGAAGAACCTCGCATAGAGGGTGGTGAGGCCGCGGCCTAGCCAGTTGCCGGCACCAGCGCCGACGGCGATGCCGATCAATGCGATCACCAGTGTCAGTTTGGCATAATGCCAGCCAATTGCCCCCGATCCGTACCCAACGGCCTTCATCAACCCGATCTGTTCGCGCTCGAGCACGATCAACCGTGACAGGATCATGTTGACCAGGAAGGCAGACACAAAGAGGAACACCGGGGGGATGACGGTGGCCATTGCACGGAGCTGGATCAGCTCATTGTCGAGAAATGCATGGGATACCTGGTCGGTACGCCCATGCGTCCCGGTTCCTCCGTACGGCCTCAGGATACGATCAACTGCGTCCTCGATCGCCTTGATGTCGGCACTGCGCTGGGTGCGCATGGCGACATCGTTGAATGCGCCATCCATGTCGAAGATACCGGCAAGCACGGTTCGGGGCATGAAGAAGACGCCGAAGCGCCGCGGGTCTGGCACCATGTCGCCAGGGCCGAGCGCGTAGATGTATTCGGGCGTAAGTGCGATGCCCGTGACGGTAAGCGTCCGCTTGCGACCATTCAGGACGGCATCGAACGTGCTTCCGGGCGCCATGCGGTGCGCTGTCGCGAAACGTTCGGTCACCGCTACCTCACCGGGCCGTCCGGATTCAGGCAGCCGGCCGATGCGTAAGTAAAGTCTGTTGACAGCAGGCTCGCTGCGATCGGGGATCGAGACGGCAATGGCGGTTGCCGGCTCGGCCATGCCAGGCATGTCCAGCAAAACCGGCTCGACGATACGCAATTCGATGCCGCTTATCCCCGCGATCGATGCCATGCGCTCGCGAAGTTGCAGCGGCGCGCGCGTCAGCCCGGAGAAGACGGTGGCAAACCTGTAGCGATCGTAGAATGCGGTGCGCGTTTGCTCCAGCGATCGATAGCCGCCGACGGCGATAATGATCGTCGCGACGCCGCAGGCCATCACGAGCGCGATGGCGAGGACCTGCGCCCACATCCGCAGGAGATCGCGCAGAAGCTTGCGATCGAGAACCGACATGGCTCTACCAGCTTACTTCGGCGGGCCGTGCCCGCTGGTCGTTGACGGCGACATCGGCAATGCGGCCGTCCTTGAATGTGAAGACGCGATGCGCGATCTGCCGGATGCCGGCATTGTGCGTGATGATCGCCATGGTCGTCTTCATCTCCTCGTTGATCCGCGACAGCGCTTCGAGGACCAGAACGCCTGTCTTCGAATCAAGGGCGCCGGTGGGCTCGTCGCACAGCATCACTTCCGGGCGCTTGGCGATTGCCCGGGCAATCGCCACCCTTTGCTGCTCTCCGCCGGAGAGCTGGGCGGGGAAATGCGTTATGCGGTCCTTGAGCCCGACCATCTCCAGCGCCTCCTCGGGCTTCATCGGATTGGACGAAATCTCTGTGACCAGCGCGACGTTTTCCCAAGCGGTCAGGCTCGGGATCAGATTGTAGAACTGGAACACGAAGCCGACATGATCGCGCCGAAAGCGGGTGAACTGCCTCTCTGAGAAGGTTGTCAGATCTTGGTCGCGAAAGTGCACCTCACCTGCGGTCGCGCGATCAAGCCCGCCCATGATGTTGAGGAGGGTCGACTTTCCGCTGCCCGATGGCCCAAGCAGGACGGCGATCTCTCCCTCATAGAGCTCGAGATCGACACCGCGCAGGGCGAACACCTCGATCTCGCCGGCGTGGTAGACCTTGGTCACCCCATGGGCAGAAAAAGTCGGTTTTTGCATTCCTTGCAGCCCTGTGGAACGCTTCGACTGTCGCAGCATTCGCGGCCGGGCACCTTGACGCTCATCAAACAGTGCCTTCTCGGGGCGGTTTACTCGCTCGCCGCCCGGCCTGACACCTGCTCGATGAGGATCCGGAAGAAAACGTGCGGCGCGCTGTCGGAGGCGGGGGGAATGACCGGTTTGAGAGCACCCGGTTCCCACCAATCGGGGTGCTTGCTCAACACGGACCATGCATGATCGCGCTGAAGCTGGTCAGGCAATTCTTCATAACGGCCGTCGACAATTACGCTTCTCCATCCTCGACCTTGGCCGCGTTCGTCGACCTGGACCGACACAAGCGGGTTGGTTCGCATCCAGTCGATCTTCTTGCCGGGCATGGAAAACGCATAGAGATGATTGTCCGCATGTAGTAGAACGGTACGACGTAGGGCTGTCCGTCCTTTGCGCAAGCCAAGTGGCCGACACGATTGGCCGTGAGCAATTTCGTGCATTCCAGGGTAGAGAGTGTGCGGACCAGCATGGACCGACCTCCTACTTTTCTGCGCCTGTTTCGTGCCGCTGTTTCTTTGTCGCGATGATATGTTCTCGCTTCCGGCGCTGGCCGGCATTTTGCCACCTGGCAGCCTCATCCATCGTGCTGGTCACGTCCTCATCGGTGAGCTGCGGGAAGCTGCGGAAGTGGTATCCGAGGGCGCGGAAATGCGCCGGCTGATTGAGGCAAACGATCCAATCCGCTTCACAGGCAAGCTCAGCCAAAGTGTCCGGGGGCGCCACGGGAACGGCCACGACAACCTCTCGAGCCGAGCGTCTTTTGAGGGCACGGATTGCTACCTTCATCGTCGTGCCGGTAGCGACGCCGTCGTCGACGATGATTGCGGTCTTTCCGGTGAGTGATAAGGGCGGATGCTTTCCACGATACGCAAGGCGACGACGTTCCAGCTCGGGGCGCTCTCTGGCGATCAATACCCGAAGTTCGTCATCGTCGAGCGAGTAGGCTTCGACGATGTCTCGATTGAGCACGACATCCGGAGGATCGCCGTCGACGATCGCCGCAACAGCCAGTTCGGGATTTCCCGGTGCGCCGACCTTGCGCACGATAATCAGATCGAGCGGGGCCTTCAGTGCCTTGGCCACTTCAGCCGCGACAGGAACGCCGCCCCGCGGCAACGCGAGAACGATGGGCTGATGCAGCCGGAGCTTCTCCAGCTCGATGCCGAGCTTTTGTCCGGCTTCCTGACGGTCACGAAACATCGATCAACCTTCCGGCCACAGATGACGGAGCGATTTCTTCATCGAATTGCGGACCTGGACGATCTCGCCATGCGAAATGTGTCGGTCGAGGAGCTTGAAGACCGCTTTGATCGCCGTATCGATATCGACGTCCGGTTCGTAGCCAAAGCGCGTCCGACGGTTTCCAGCCTTCGAAATAGATACCCCTGACAAGCGTCGGCAGCTGAGCGGAAAGGTCGGCCATTTCCTCCGGCGACAGCCAGTCCCGCAAGGTATGCAGAACTGATTTCATGAACCGGTATGCGCTCTGCTCGCTCCAGTCCAAATCCTTGGCCAACTCGTTCACCCATTGCTGGGCCTGCTCGGCTGCGTGAGTAAAACCTATAACCGACGTGTGGGTCATCAGAGTACTCCTTCACGCGTGGCATCATATCGGACGGGAAGACCATCGCATTGAGCCGCGTCAAATTGCCGGCGCGAGATCCAAAAAGTTGAGCATGCCCCTTTCTTACTTGTGGGTTGCCCATGTCCTCCCCTGACCTGGGTGAACGATGGGTCGACCTCCCTGATCCATCGTGATGCCCGGCCTGTTGCCATTTCCCGCCGGCAGCGGGCTTCTCTTTGTCGATACTGATGATCGAACCTGCTGAGACTCCATCGCCAAATCATCCATGCAGCGAATGAAGTTGCTCGCCACGGCCTCAGACGGAGCAGGTAGGATCTTGTAGGTCCGCATTCCGGCACCCGATTCCAAGCGGGAGAAACCCAACTCGTAGTTTCCGGCAAGCACGGCGTTGATGAAGGGGGCGGCGAACTCGGCGTTCTCCGTCGTCGCCATCACCGTACCGTCATCATAGGTTTCGTAGTTCAACTGGCCCAGCGAACTGAAGGTCGCGGCATTGAAGGTTGCGTCCGTAATCTGCACGATGTCGGCCCGTTCGACTGCTACGATGTCGGCTACACCCATGAGAAAGCCGGCTAGCACCGCCCCGTCGGCCTTGGTGTATCCGCCAAGCGTGATGAACTTGACGAGTTCGCGCGATGGCGGGTTGCTGACATCGAGGATGATCTCACAAACCCTGGCTTCTTCGGTCTCTTCGGTCCTGTTGCTGTAGACAACTCCCATTGGAACGATCGTCGAGCCGTCTGCATGGGTCGTACCGAACGCAGACAGTGCCGCCAGGCCCAGCACCCGAAACACGACGAACATGTGCACCGTTCCTCCGCAGATTATCCGCATCGGCGCATGTTCGTACGATAGACGTCGTACTCCGGTCTCCAAGGACATGTCTCCTTCAGCGAATGGAGACTACCTGAGCATCATTCCAGGCCCGAAGCTGCCTGAGCGCCCCATGCCCATGCCCATCATCGGCAGGACGATCTCGTCAGCTGCCTTCTTCTGCTCATCGCTCAGCTTTGCGTATAGTTTTTCGACTGCTGCCCTGACAGTCTTTACCTGTTCCAGACGTGCTTCGAGATGGGTCTGTTGGTAGGCCAGTCGCTCGGGCAAGGGCTTCTTCAGGAACTCACCATCCTGGAATTCCTTGAGCATGCCCTGCATCAACGCGTTGTGAGACTTGGCCGTGCTGCGGATGACGGCGGCAAGCTCATCCCAAGACGGCGCCTGTTCGTCGGTGATTTTCAGTTCCGTCTTGAGAAAGGCGAGCCGTCCATCAATTCGATCGAGTATCTCGTCTGAGTCATAGCCACCCATCGGGCCACCCCATTGGCCCATCATCATTCGGCCCATCCCCCACCGGGGCCACCAACCGGAATCGTTGTCTTCTGCCCCTGCAACAACAGGCATTGCGACAACGGTGATCATCAGTCCCGCTACGAAAACACGGCGTGAATTGAACATCGGACTTCTCCATTCAGAGCGACGGCCGAGTAGCCAAAAATCACATTATTGCGTTAGTGGCCTTGACCTGCATCAACGAGCGCCGGCCGGCCCTTCGAGACGGCACAGTGGTGCGGCCTCGCTCGTGGAGGAATCGAAGAGGGAGTGGTTTCGACAGCCATGCGATCCCGAAGCATGCCGGCAGTGAGACTGACGCATCTGGCCGGATTTGCGCCGAGCTTACGAACCGTCAGATGCAGGCACTGGGGCAAGATCGAACTCGCGACTGAATCTTGTCGCGATACCTGCCGAACCGCCTATGCTAAGTTGGCGCGCAGATACACAGGGAAGCCGCTGCGGCTGCTTTTGTGACGAGTGTGGATAAGCGGATTGCTCGCCTCAATATCGAACATTTTCGACAACGCTTGATCGAAGAGCTTGATGAGGTCAAGCGCAAGACCTTGCTCGATCTAATGGCGAAAGAACAGGAAAAACTCAAGAAAATCGAAGAAGCTGAAAAAGGAAAAGAGTCAGGCTAGTATAAACGCAGGGGATGAACGGCGTCGCCGCTAGGCATCATTAATGTCTTGCTCCCATATCCGCCAATGAGTGGGTGATATATCTATCCATTCCTTCGCTGTCGACTTAATCCAGCCAGTCAGTACGCGTCTGCAGGGAAAAACGAGCGCATGGGGGCCGTCCTTGTCTATAACAGCCAGTTCCAGATCTCGATCGAAAGGGGCCGTCGATATTGGTTCCCACATCGATTCATTTTTGAGCGAAATGGCGAAGGCATCTTTGACGCAAGTCAAATCCAACGCCTGGTTGTCATCTCTGGTGCCGGGCAGCGGAATGCCTTCCGAACGACGGTCGCCAGTTGAGTTCGCGGCTGCCATGCCGCCAAGGTCTGCAATGTTTGTCATTTGACGATCTCGACGCTTCGCAGCCAGGCATCCTGATTTTGCCTTCTGTCTAGGGTTTGAGCACGGGAACAGGATCGATGATGAGACGAATGTCACCAAAGTCGAACTGACATTCTTCCGGTGCTGGCGGCGATCTATGACGCAGTATCTGCGACCGCGAAATCCGGTCTGATCCGTAGGGGATTCCACCTAGGTGCGTCAGAAGGCCTGCCAGGGCTGTCGGTATGCCTTTCGATTGCGTTTGGACAGGTCGGGCGATTGATACCCACCAATCAACCTGGGTCGGCCGGTTTTCCCTTGTCCGCCAACTCCAGTGCCATCGCAATCCGAACCAGTTCGGGCAAGCTGCTTGCTTGCATTTTGAACATGACATTCGCGCGATGCACTTCTACGGTCCGCGAACTGATGTTCAGGTCGTCAGCGATCGCCTTATTGGACAGTCCGGCAATAACGGCCGATAGAACCTCGCGCTCCCGCGCCGAAAGTCGATCGAGCCGCGATCGCATCGCCGGCACGTCGTTGACGATCTCAGCGTTGGGATCGAGAAGCCTCGCCGCTCGTTTGATAGCCTCGATCAGAACGTCGTCCTCGAAAGGCTTTTCGATGAAATCGCTCGCGCCTGCCCTCATGGCGGCAACAGCCATCGGAATATCGCCGTCACCGGTGATGACGACCACAGGCACAGCCGCTTCGATTTGGTTGAGCTTCTCCAGCAGTTCCACGCCACTCATGTCGGGCATCCTCAGGTCCGTGACGAGACAGGCTTTGCCAATTCCCGGCGCGGCGGCAAGGAAGCTGGTTGCCGACTCATGAACTCGCACGATGAAGCCTGCCGTCGCCAGAAGGAAGGCCAGCGACCTGCGGACTGCCTCTTCGTCATCGACAATGTGAACGACGTATTCGTCAATCTTCATCTGCATTCTCTTCGGCGGCTGTGGGCAATGAGAACCGGAATGTAGCCCCGCCGTGGCTGTTGCGGCTAACTGATATGCTGCCGCCATGCGCCTCAACGATACGCCTGCAGATTGAAAGGCCAATGCCCATACCGCTTGCCTTGCTGGTGACGAACGGTTGGAACAGGCGAGACGCGATCTCTTCGGAAACTCCAGGCCCGGTATCGGCGACTTCCACAGCCACAAATCCATCAAACTCTGGCGCAGTGCGTACAGTCAGTTCTCGTCGCTTGCTGTCACGCATGGCTTCCATGGCGTTGCGCATCAGGTTGATCAAGACCTGCTGCATCTGAACCCGGTCCACAAGGACGTCATCCCTATCTGAAGAGAATTCGAATACCGATCGCACGCCCTGTTCTCGCGAGCCGACGAGTGCCAGAGCTCCAGCCTCTTCAATCAGCTTGCGCATGGCTTCCCGCGACTTCTCGGTCTCGCCGCGTGTGACGAACTCGCGAAGATGGCGAATGATGCCGCCCGCGCGCAACGACTGCTTGGCCATCTCTTCGAGTGCTTCCTTGAGGGGCTCGGCTGCGGCGTCGTCAAGGCGGCCCAGGAGGCGCACGCAGCCTTGTGAATAGTTTGCGATTGTCGCAAGCGGCTGGTTAAGCTCATGGGCAAGGGTCGAGGCCATCTCGCCAAGCTCATTCAGCCGAGCGAGCCGCGCCAGTTCGCCCTGGACCTCCTGCAAACGAGCCTCCGACTCTTCACGCTCTGTCAGGTCCCGGATGAAGCCCGTAAAATACCTCTGGTCTGCCGATATCATTTCGCCGACCGAGAGCTTCATGGGAAAGGTCGAGCCATCCCTTCTGCGGCCGACGACCACGCGGTCGATCCCGATGATTCGCCTGTCGCCAGTGTTAAGGTAGCGCTGGATGTAGCCGTCATGTTCGCGATGATAAGGCTCGGGCATCAAGAGACGGACGTTCTGGCCCACAGCCTCTGCTTCCGTATAGCCGAACTGGCGGACAGCTGCCGCGCTGAAAGAATTTATGATCCCGGCTTCGTCGATCACCACCGTTGCATCCGGAACAGTATCGAGAATGGAGCGCACATGCGCTTCGCGCGCCTTGAGAGCGGCCTCGGTTCGGTCAATGGCCCGGCGGGCATGATGCAGCATCTCGCCCATCCATGCGATCATCAGCCCCACCAGCGTGAAGACGATCACCTGGATCAATGTCGCCTCTGCATATCCAACGATGTAGACGGCGCCCACGAGCGAAAGGACGAACGCTACGAGGCCAGGGCCTATGCCACCTGCGATGGCCGAGATGAGGATAACCGGAACGAACAGGATGAAGACCGCGCTGTTTCCAAGGGCGGCTTGCAGCATAAGTCTGACGAAGAAGACGACCGCGACCGCCGCAACAGCGAGCAGATATCCTTCTAACCCTTCAAAGCGGGGAGAAAAGAGAACTTGCAGGGCGTGCCCTCGAAATCCTGGTAGATCTCTTGCAGGCACGGCTTCACCCATCGAGCGAGGTTGCCCAAGCAGCCACAATTGCGTGGGGTCACCCATTTCTAACGATTTGCTCGCAATTTGCTAGGCTGTTGGCGATAGGACGCAGCCAGCCAGGACCATTCCGGATGATGTCTTGTCTGGCCGCCCCGGAAGCGAAATCGATACGCAATACGACGTTTGCAGCGCGCATTGTGTGCCAACGCCGCTATCTTCAGGATTTGCTCGCACGCGACCAGGACGGAACTTCAGACAGCTGGAACGGGCGATGGAAGGCCATCACTCCATGTCCGTAACACTTAGGGGGACGAATCCGGCATCATATCGGCAACAGCACCCAACATGCCTTGTACAGAATCGTCCTCTTTTGTGCCCCTCATCCTATCGGGCGGGGGGAGCCCGTTTCATATGCCATGAGCGTTGTGTGCCCAGACACCCGCTCATCAACGGCGGGAGGTCGCGTTGCGCTGGTTGAGCCATCGCTCGGTAGAACAGCAGCCGGCAACTCCCGTTTCCTCGATGCGCAGCTTCTCCGGCCTCATGGCCTCTTACTGGCAATCGAAGAGATGGCTGGGGGCATGGGGGGCTGACATCGGTCATCATCATACTTACAGCTTTGTCGGCTTTGGCCAGTGTCTGGTTTGCAGAAGTGTCGGGCCAGCTCGTCAGTGCGATCGCTCTTCTTCACCGTCCTGAAGATCCGCGACGCTAAGGACTATCTTGGAAAGCGCCGTAACACTTGCCGCGATTTTCTCGGAAATGACCACGGCGCGGCTGATCCAGGCGGCGCTGACATCGGCGGCGCCAACATTCTTCGGGCAACGCTGCGCGTCACGTTCCAGCCCGACGCTCGAATGGACGAGCATGCATTTGATCGAGGAATCGGCGTCAGCGGGCCTTACGCCCCCATGCTTGCCATCCTCTCGATAGGAGACACTTATGAGCACGGACGCGTCACAAAGTATTCCGCCTGACGTGCGCGCTGCCTTCAGCGCCGACATTGCAGCCTCAGAAGCTCTCGGCCAGATACGGCGCATCTTCCCGTGATGGGCCTGCATCCGCGCTCCCGAACTGCCATATAAATTCGGATCGTCAGGCCACCTTCGGCTTGCCGCCAGCAAGGAGGGCCTTCACAAATCGACCGATCAAGAGCGCCGTCGGGTAGGAGACTTCTTCTTCCGCGCGTGCATGCGATATGAGCTTTTTGGCAAAGCGGACATGGTGCGGTTTGTTTTCAGCCTTTGCCGCGTCAACCAGAGCTTCGAGCGCGGCCACTATATGCCTGTGCTCAGCGAGCATGCCCGGCAACTCGGCCTCGAGCTGGTCCGTCATCTTGACGACATCTGCCATGCCGTCTTCGATCTGGCCGCGAGAAAGGGCCGCGAGCAGACCCAGGGGCGGCAAGGCAAATTCCTCCTCCTTAACGAAGTGTGGGTGCATTAGCTTGGCAACAGCCGCCGCCGCCTCGCCCGTGCGACCACCGGCCTTGATGGCTTGAGCCAGTTCGGCGTGCAACTCTTCGTGCTCGGCTTTCAAGGAAGATGGGATTGCGAACTTCATGACGCGCTCCTACTGGTGGAGGGTTGAAGAGCCGAGACCGTTCGATCCAAGGCGCTATCTAGTCAGCGTGATGTTCGGCGCCCCTTCCGAGAGCCGCCTGTCGAATGCTCTCGGCGAAAGTAACAAAGCCAAGCTCGGCGCTAACACGCTCCCGCGCGGCAGGCACTTCGGCGGCGGTCTTGGGCTCGGGCGGCGCCTTCTGCAGCTCGCGCACGTGCCCGAGCCGCTCGCGAAGCGAATGGTCGATCTCTTCCAAGAATACTGCCTTGAGTTTCGTCAGATCGCCAGTCTCGATCGCAACGTCTGCGGCGGGGATCACTGGCCCATAGTCGATGCCGGCAGGCTTTAGTCCAGTGTAGGGTGCGCCCTCGCCGGCACGATGCAGCCGTATGACCGTCTCCATGAAGGCCCGGTCAGCCAACATCCGCGCATCAGGTCCGAGTCCGCGGACTTTTCGCGACTGGTCAAAGGCCGCGCTTATCTCCACTTCGGCGGCGACCGGAGCATAGGCTAAGACTGGGTTGACGTTGCCGCTCTCTAGAGCCCTCTCCACGGCCTTTGCCACCGGGCCGTCGAGCGAATCGCAATGAGCTTGCGCACCATGTGAACCGATTGCCAGTGCAGCGCCAATAGCCGCTGCCATCATTGATAGCTCTCATGATTTCGACTCCTTTTGCGCGAGCCCTAAACTTACACGCCTGTCTCCGATGAGCTTTGATCTGGATCAACAGCTAGGGCCGTCCCGGAGTGGGTCCGGCCTTCCAGTTTCTGGTGCTCGCTGCCAATCTGCAGCTTCGTCGCACCTGTCGCCCTGTCAGAGCGCGAGGAGTCCGAGGCCCGGCAAGGAGGCCCAGGGCGAACTGGCGCGGCGCCCGATTGAATGAGCGGCGAGATGGCCTCGACTCTTAACTAAGGCGATCGGCGATAGGATGTCGCCCAGCGCAAGACCAACCCTGTAGACACGGCCGAGCTTGCCGATTCGAGGAGGACCAAGTGATCGAGGCCGAGGGGGCGACCGAAACCGAGTCGCAGCATCAAAATAGCTTTGGGCGGCCCGAGCTTGGGTGTAGGATGCTGCTGTTCTGGTCTTGAGGTATGTCATGGACCGGTTCATTGCGCGTGCCAACATCGCCCATTTTCGGGATCTGCTCGCCTCCAAGACCGATCCAGAATAACGGCGCGTCATCGAAGGCTTGTTGGCGTTGGAGCAAAAGAAGCTCGAGATAGCCGAAAGCCAAGCACGAGATCAGTCCCGCGAGCCTGGCAGCCAAGGAAGTATTGCCAAAGCATCGCGTTGATATGGCGCGGGGCAACACTCCTTACATCGAAATGTTACCGTTTCGGGACCGGCTCATGTCCCAACTGGCGCAGTTCGGCAAATTGTCTCACTTAGCAGGTCTCAGCGCGCCAAACAGACGCGCTGAGACGATCAGCGGCCACGGCCTATTACGCGGCCTTGACCGTGATCTTCTTCTCGGCCTTCTGCGCTTCAGCGGTCTTGGGCAGCTTCACCGTCAACACACCCTTGGCGAAGGTTGCCTCGATCTTGTCGGCGTCGACGCCGTCAGGCAGCTGGAACGATCGCTGGAAGGAACCGTAGCGGCGCTCGGACAGATAGTAGTCCTTGTCCATCTCTTCCTTTTCCTCCTTCTTCTCGCCCTTGATCGTCAGCATGCGGTTGGCGAGCTTGATCTCGACGTTCTTCTCGTCGATGCCGGGCAATTCGGCCGTGATCTCGTATTCCTTGTCCTTCTCGACAAGATCCATCGCCGGTGCGACCGGCCAGTCCGCATTGCGCAGCGACGGAAGTTCACGTCCGAACAGGGAACGCGTCGAGGGCAGGCGAAAGTCGAACGGGTGGAAATCGTCGAACAGCCGGTCGATTTCACGCCGCAGGCTTTCGAACGGACCGGTCCAGTTGCCGGCTGGCGCCGGCGCAGTGCTCTTTTCTGTTTTGACAGGCAATTTGGTGGCAGCTTCGGCCATGGTTTTTCTCCTCGGAAGCGAGTTAATCGACAGGTACCGCCGCCTCAGCCCCTCCACCTTCAGGTTTCCCAGAGGCGCCAGAGCCCGAGGTCGGCGGGCCTGCTTACCAGGCGTCCTTGCCGAGTAGGTTCATCACTTCGCGAATCCGCGCCTTTTTTGCGCGATCCTTCGCGCCCGCTTCGCCAAATTCGGCTCAGCCTGACGAGGGTTGCATCAAAGCACCTGGCTGTCCGGACCATATTGATCTGAGTCAAGGAATCCTTTGCAGAAGCGTCCGAGCACTGCGGCAAAGGTCGTACATTGATCTCGATCAACGACGGTCCGTCAGCTCTGGGTAGCCTCATTGCGCAAATGCCAATGACGAAACGGAACGAACCCAATGACGATGGCAAATGGCCAGAAGTTCCTCGTTGCCGCGACCGACCTTCAGGCGACTGCTCTAAAGGCTGCTATACGTTGCCAGATCGAGACGCTTTCCTTCTGGAAACATCGCTGCGAGCAAAACATCAAACTGATCGATGATCTCTTCGCTGGCGGCGAATTCGCGGACGTTTTCGATGTCTCCAGCAATTTCCTGCAGAACGCGACTTCTGACTATGCGATCGAGGCCAGCAATCTCGCCCGCGTTGGGTCTCGGCTGACCTCGGACATGGCCAGGCGCGTGCGCAGGGAAGCCGAGAGCGCGATCGAAGACATGGCGGCGAGCACGGTAGCGTGATCGGCTCTCACGGAAGTACAACTGTGGACAAAACCACCGGATGGGCATTGCGATGAACTCGCCACGGCTGGGCCGGTTTTCGGCATGTGCCCTGCATGTGGTGGCCCTTGCTGCGGCGCTTGGCCTGTCCGGCGGTTGGGCAAGCGCCGATCCGGTATCGCACGGGAAGGCGCTGGTCGAAGCCAATTGCGCGCGATGCCACGCCATCGGAAGAACGGATAAGAGCAGCCACCCTGACGCGCCTGCATTTCGCGTCTTGTCGCAGCGCTATCCGATTGCCGATCTTGAAGAGGCGTTGGCCGAGGGCCTTTCGACTGGGCACCCCGATATGCCGGAATGGGTTGCCAGCCCCGATCAAATCGACGCTATCCTTGCCTATATCGAAACCCTGCAGCAGCCGTGATTGCCGCGTCTTGATCCGATCTGCGGTTCGATGCCTTCAGGAGGACTACGGGAGCATTCGGTCGGCGGCGCGGAAGAACTTTCGTGCGTGCGCCACGATCTGCGGTTCCGTCGGATGATCTGCTGGCTCGACGCCAACGATGCGCTCTTCTAGTCGTGGATGGTGGCTGCGGATATGCTTGACCAACTCTTCCTTAGCCGATCCCGGCCCCACGATCAGCCACTCCTTTGCCGGCTGCAAGGCACCGACAATGTCATTGTAGAAGGCTTGGTTTTCCTGGGCACGCTTCCCGTCGATGGTTCCTGCCTTGTTGTGGGTCTGGTGGTGAGTAAGCGCGGTTGCAAGTCTCACACCTTCGGTCTGTTCGCGATCGAAGAAGAACACTTTGGCTTCGCGATGGTCCAGCCAGGCGACGGCGTGTTGGGTCTGCATGGGCTACGTCCTTGAGACTGTTGGTTGAGTGGGGCACAATTGTCGCCGTGAAGTGTCGAATGCCTCACGCGGATCAGGACTCCAGCGTTGCAAGGATCGAGCCGGGTTCGATGACGGCATTCGCCGTGGCGACAATCGTCGCGCGGCCTGCTGCAGGCGAGACAATCTCATGCAGCGCATCCTCGACGCGAACTTCTGCTATCCGATCGCCAGCCCTTACTGCGTCACCGCTGGCAATGAACCAACGCTCCAGGATACCCTCGGGCAACATACTGGACGCCCATAGCGCCTCATCAGCCTTGATATATTGCATCGCAATTCTCCTTTGCGGCTGCATGATATTCCCTTCACCAAGGTGGGCCTTGATCACGATCAAAGGACAGATCGTGACGCAAGTGATCGCGGCGGGTGGCCTGCCTTGCAGAGGTTCTTGACCTCGCCCCGGAAGCTAATCGAAAGGCGTTGTGTTTTGACCCGCGTCAAGGCGACGAGGGCTGGCGGATGCACTTCATCGGACGTCGACATCTTCACCGAAAGGCGCCCGCAATGTCCTACAAGTCAATCATCGTTAACCTCGCCGTGGATGCATCTCCTGCACCCATTGTGAAGCTGGGGGTCGAACTGGCAGAGCGCTTCGGAGCACACCTTATCGGCCTGGCGGCAGCGGATGTTCCGCCTCTCGTCGCCACCGGCAACGGCATGGTCTACGAAGGCGAGATCATGCAGATCCAGCGAACCGAGATCGAGAAGCGGCTTGCGGAACTGCGGGCCGAATTCGAGCGACTGGTACCGGCATCGGTGAGCAGCGAATGGGGGCAGGCGGTCAGTAGTCCCACCCGCTTCCTCAGCGTTTCCGCCCGAGCCGCCGACCTCATCGTTACCGGCGGTGGGGATGGCGAAGATGTCTACCGTGCCGTGGATGTCGGGAGCCTTGCGCTGGGAACAGGCCGGCCGGTCCTCGTCACCGCAAGCAATGTCGAACATGTCATGGCAAAGACCGTGCTGGTCGCCTGGAAGGACACCAGGGAGGCGCGACGGGCGATAGCGGACGCATTGCCTTTCCTGGCTGGGGCAAGAGAGGTCATCGTCGCCACCATCGATACCGACCGCAGCGAAAGCGCCCGATACAGCCTCGCCGATGTCGCGGCTTATCTCGAAAACCATGGCATCATGCCACAAACCGAACTGCTGACCGGCGAGGCAGATGGCGACCGGCTGGTGGCGTTTGCGCGTTCGATCCACGCCGACCTGATCGTCTCCGGCGCTTACGGCCATAGCCGCCTGCGGGAATGGGCCTTCGGCGGCGTCACCCGCACGCTGATCGAAGACAACGGCATCAATCGCTTCATGTCATACTGATGGTTTCTGGTATCGTACCCAGCGAAGTTGACCAACAACCCGCCCCTGCACCGACGGGCATAGTCGACGAAGACGCCTTTTGGTCGATCGATGCCAATGACCTTCTGCGACGCCTCAAGACGTCAAAATCTGGGCTTGGCACCTCCGAGGCCGCGTCAAGGCTGGCGAAATTCGGCGCAAACACACCGGCATCGCAGTCCGGCACCTCGGCATTTGCAGTGTTTGTCCGCCAGTTCCGTAGCCCCCTTGTCCTAATCCTCATTTTCGCGGCCGTCGTGTCGGCCTTCGTTGGTGAGGTTCAGGAGGCTCTGATCATCGGCGCGATTGTGCTGGCAAGCTGTGTCCTCAGCTTCACCCAGGAGTACGGGGCGTCTCGTGCGACAGAGGCGCTGAAACGGCGCATTTCGCGCAAAGCCCTCATCCTGCGAAATGGCGTCGAGTGCTCGATCGGAGCCGAAGAGATCGTGCCCGGTGATGTGGTTCGGCTTTCGGCCGGAAATCTCATTCCCGCAGACGGTGTCATTCTGGATGCGCGCGATTTCAATGTCAGCGAGGCTGTGCTGACTGGCGAGACCTTCCCGGTCGTGAAAGCACCGGGCCGGTCGGCGCCAGGAGCTTCCGTCGCACAGCGCAGCAACGCTGTCTTCACCGGCACATCGGTCCGCAGCGGCACCGCGACTGTGCTTGCGGCAGCGACCGGCGACCGCACCGAGTTCGCATCAATCGCCGCGGCTTTGGAACGACGTATTCCGGAAACGGATTTTGCCCGGGGTATCAGGCTTTTTGGTTATCTGATGACGGAGATCATGCTGGCGATCGTCATCGTCGTGTTCTTCGCCAATCTTCTGCTCCATCGACCGCTCATTGAATCGCTGCTCTTTTCGCTAGCGCTGGCGGTTGGCCTCACACCTGAACTTCTTCCGGCGATCATCAGCGTGACCCTGGCTCGAGGTGCCCGCGCAATGGCGGCCAACGGCGTCATTGTGCGGCGTCTCGATGCGATCGAGAATTTGGGTAGCATGGACCTGCTCTGCACCGATAAGACCGGAACGCTGACGGAAGGCGTCATCCAGCTGGATGGATGGCTCGATGTCGAAGGCAATCCATCGACGGATATCCTCCTTTGGGCGCGTCTCAACGCGACCATGCAGGCTGGATTGAAGAACCCGCTGGACGAAGCGATAGCCGGTGCGCAAGGGGAGGGCGCGTCATTGGCCGCCTTCACGAAGGTCGATGAGGTCCCCTACGATTTCATCCGCAAGCGGCTGTCCGTTGTTGTCCGAACCAAGGACGCCGAAAATCTTCTGATCACAAAGGGCGCAGTGCAAAATGTTCTTGAGGCCTGTGGGTTCGTTCGAACTGCAAATGGGCAGGAACCCTTGAATGACATGTATCGCGCCGCGATCGACGAGAAATTCCGACGCTGGAGTGCGGACGGCTTTCGCGTCCTGGGTGTGGCAATCCGCCGTTTCGAAAGCCGGGACGCCTTTTCGAGGAAGGACGAAACCGATCTCGCCTTCGCGGGCTTCCTGCTCTTCCTCGATCCGCCAAAGGAAGGCGTCAGAGAGACGCTTGCGGCACTCGCCCAGCGTGGCATCGCGGTAAAGGTCATTTCGGGAGACAACCGTTATGTCGCCGCACATCTCGCTGACGCACTCGGCTTGCGGGCCGACAGGATCATGACTGGTGAGGACCTGTCGAAACTGACCAAGAGCGGGCTCTTCGCAGGCGTGCAGAACACTGATCTCTTCGTCGAGATCGACCCCAACCAGAAGGAGCGGATCGTTCAGGCACTCCGCAGCCGTGGGCATGTCGTCGGCTACCTCGGCGATGGCATCAACGATGCACCTGCTTTGCACGAGGCAGATATCGGCATTTCCGTCGACACGGCGGTCGATGTCGCCCGCGAGGCTGCCGACATCATCCTTCTCAAACAGGATCTGGGCGTCCTCGTGCGCGGCGTTGACGACGGCCGCAAGACTTTCGCCAACACGATGAAATACATCTCCATCACGACCAGTGCCAACTTCGGCAACATGATCAGCATGGCCGTTGCGTCGCTGTTCCTGCCATTCCTGCCGCTGCTGGCTGCGCAGATTCTGCTCAACAATTTCCTGTCGGACATTCCCTCGCTGGCCATCGCCAGCGATAATGTCGATCCAGGCCAATTGCGCCGACCGCGTCGCTGGGACATCGGCTTCGTTAGGCGATTCATGATCGGCTTTGGCCTGGTCAGCTCGCTATTCGATTTCGCCACCTTCGCCTTTCTGCTGCTTTTTGCACATGCGACCGCGGCCACCTTTCAAACAGCGTGGTTCGTCGAGTCACTGCTGACGGAGCTTGCCATTGTGCTGATCGTGCGCACGCACAAGGCGTTCTGGAAGAGCCGTCCAAGCCTCTTGCTTGCATGGCTTACGTTGGCTGTCGCGGTTGTTGCGATCGCTATACCCTACGTGCCTTTCGCCGGACGCTTCGGCTTTGTGCCGCTGCCGCTGCCCGTGCTTGTCGGGCTCGTCGCCATCACCGCACTCTATCTGTTGGCTTCGGAGACAACCAAGCGCTGGTTCTTCGATCGTGAAAGTAGACACCCGCCTCGATCGAGGGCAGGGCGTGCCATCGGCGGGGGCCATGCCCCATTCAGTCCACATCCAATGAGATAGTGCATGACTGAGGCCGGTGGGATCGGTATCACGCCGTTCCGCTCGATGCTGCAATTTCTGCTCGACCGCAAAGAGCGGCGACCGATCGTCATTTTGTACGGCATAGAGGGGCAGCAGGTCGTCGCCTATCGCGACGTGCATCTACGGTTTCCGGCTTCGGTGTGGGCGCCCCGGTGGCGGCCGTTGTCTCCTCGCTGATCGCAGGCGGAGCGCTGAGCCGGGGAGGAGCGAGCTGGACGTTCTGCTGGCGAATCTCGGGCATGGCCGGACCCGGCGGAGGGGCGTTCTCGACCGGCGCTGCGGGGATGACCGGTTGCGCGGAATCTCTTTCCGCGGCGTCGGCCGGCAACGCTGAACCAAGCATGTCGTCGGCGGGAGCCTTGCTGGCCTGTTCCCACACATAGGTGCCGGAGGCGGCGATCACGAAAAGTGACAGGGCAATCTGTTTCATCGGAATTGTGCTTCCACGTTGAGACTTGCAAGGCGATCCGTCTGGTCCGCTTCGGATGCAATATCCCACGGCTAAGCTGACAACTGGCTGTCAGCCGAGTTCAAGCTACGAGGCCCTCGGGGAGGACAAATTGATTTGCCCTAGATCAAGATTGTCGCATAAGCGGCCAGATAGGAAGGGCTACTTAAGCGAGGTATGCTGCCTATGACTGTTGCCAACGAGCCGGCCGGATACACCAGAACCCAGATACTGCTGCATTGGACAATCGCGGTGCTGATCGTCCTGCAGCTCGTAATCGGTGAGGACATCAAGCCGGCTTACCGGGCGTTCTCGCGCGGCACCGAGCCGGCAACTGCCGACATCTTCAACGCGAATATTCACGTCTATGTCGGTTTGGCCGTTCTGGCGCTGGCGATCTGGCGGTTTGCGGTCCGTCTATTGCGTGGTGTGCCGGCGGCGCCGCCCGAAGAGAGCGTCCTGCTGAAGCGGATTGCCGCTGCCACCCATTTCCTGCTCTACCTGTTCATTTTCGGCATGCCTATCACCGGGGCGCTGGCATGGTACTTCAGCTTTCGAGCGATGGGTGAGATCCATGAGCTCGGCAAGCCGGTGATCATCATTGTCGTCGGCCTTCATACGGCAGCGGCGCTTTGGCATCATTTCTTTGTAAAATCGGATGTGCTCGTCAGGATGCTGCGGCCTTCGGCTCGGCGTGCGCCGTGATGTCAAACTTGGAGTGCGTAGCGCGTATGCCTACGCTCCCCGGTTTTGGTTAGCGCACCTTTGGCAACCAAATCCTGCAAGTCCCTTGTCGCGGTCGCGCGTGACGCCTGTGTGATAGCGATGTAATTCTCGGCGCTGAGCCCGCCCTTGAAGCCGTCGATACCTTCGCGGAACATCCGGGCGATGACCTTTTCCTGCCGCTCGTTGAACTGATCCCGGTAGCGTTCGTAAAACTTGGCCTTGGCGACAGAGAATTCGACACGGGCGAGCGTTACGCGCTGCGCTTCAAGAATCGTGTTGGCGAAGTAGAGCAGCCAATCCGTAACCGCATTACTCTTGTTGCTGGCCTCCAGGCTGTCGTAATAGGCTTTGCGGTGGCGTTCGATTGTGTAGGCCAACGCGATGAGGCTGGGCTCGCCCAGGTTTTGCGCTAGCGCCTTTTCGCAAAGGGCACGCCCTATGCGACCGTTGCCATCCTCGAACGGGTGAATGCTCTCGAAATAAAGGTGAGCGATACCGGCACGCGTCAACGCCGGGAGCGGTGTCTTGCCTTTGGGTGAGGTATCGTTGAACCAGGCGGCGAAGGCGTCCATTTCGGTTTTTACCCGCGCCGAGGGCGGCGCTTCGAAATGCACTTTGGGCTTATCCAGCCGATTGGAAACGATCTGCATGGCATCGGCATGCAGGCGATAATTGCCGATGGTCTCGATACGCCGTTCACCCGACATCACCATCTTGTGCCAAGCGTAGAGAGTGCGATGCGAGAGTGCATCGGCAAAATGCAAGTAAACATCGGCCATCATTTCAGCGATGCCGCGCTCGGCCGGCGGAATGCGCCTGGTCTCGCTGCCCAGCCCAAGTTGCTGGCGCAAGGATGATTGCAGGCTCTCGCGGTTGAGGTACTCCCCCTCGATTGCGGATGTCTTCAAGGCCTCTTCGCTGATAAGATCGATGCGGATCTGATCGCGATCGTCGGAACCGACATGACGAAAGACGCCCAAGAGTTCGCCTGATCGCAACAGGAACTCGCTTTCCAGCGGTTCCAATACCTTCTTGTCGTAGGTAAAATCCGGCCAATCAGCCTGCTCCCAATTCCATGCCATGAGCTATAGAGCACCTTTCTATAACTCATAATGTCATGAATGGTGAGCTATAGCAATCTTCGCTATGCCTCAGAAATCGGGGCGTTACCCCGGCGCGATCCCACGACTAACCATCCAGGTCAATTTCTTCAGATGGTTCCGAGATAGCGCTGACCAGGCAGTATCGGGCTTGCTGCAGCGATAGGCTAACATTGGCAACAGCGCAGGCTGTTACACAATCGCGGAAGCCAACTGGCCAGACCCATCGCACCCCGACACATTCTGGAATCGGCGATAATGGCCTGTAGTTCCAAGCAGGCGCCTGCTTTCTGCCTTGATGGGCGGGAAGGACTAGCGGATTGAACGAAATCGACCACTCGCCCTTCGACGGCAGAGTGACAAATTCGCGTCCGGTCGGGTGCGCCAGCCATTCGCAAAGTGTCCGGGGGTTCGAGTCGGTAGAGCGCTACCGCCTTTCCCCACGTTCAGATGATCTGCGTTATCTTCTTCGTTGCTGGGGCAAGCGCTCAGTCGTTGCCGATCTCAGGGGGCCGCTGAGACGATCAATGCGTTCGTCCCGTTAGGCCAACAGGGTGCGCAAAGCGTACTCCCTTGCCGCCGCCGTCACTGCGTTCATGATCTCCAATCACCTCGACCCCCGCCGCCCTGAATGCGCTGATGACTTTCATCAGCGTGTCAGCGACATCCCGCACGTCACCCACACAGGCTTCCATGCGTTGAATGGTCGACAACGAAACTCCTGCACGTTCAGCCAGGGTCTTCTGGTCAATTCCAAGCAGCGCTCGGGCTGCGCGCATCTGCGAGGCGGTAATCATCCTTGAATCTCCGGGTCTGCGAACTTTTCCTTGCGCAAGCATTGATCGATAGACGGTCAGTGTCCGATGCATGGATGGAAGGCTGGCCCAAGAAGCGACAGCATCGACATTCAACCAAGGAGCACCAGTCGTTGCATTCACTCCTCAATCAAGGCGAGCAGACCCTTCAGAATTTCGATTGGGGGCGGCGGGCAGCCTGGAATATGCAGATCGACAGGCAGCACCTCCGACACCCCGCCCACGACAGCATAGCTGCCGGCGAAACAGCCGCCGTTCCTGGCGCAGTCGCCGAGTGCGACTACCCATTTGGGGTTGGGTGTCGCATCCCAGGTCCTCTTCAATGCCTCGCGCATGTTCTTTGTGACCGGCCCTGTGACAAGCAGCACATCGGCATGGCGCGGCGACGCGACGAAACGGAATCCAAAGCGTTCGATGTCGTAGAAAGCATTGTTGAGCGCGTGCATTTCGAGTTCACAACCGTTGCAGGAACCGGTGTCAACCGCCCGGATCGACAGGCTACGTCCCAGCCGTTTGCGAGCGGCACCATCAAGGGCGTGGGCGAGCTCGTCGATCGCGGCTTCGCGTGCCAAGGGTGGGCGCTCGGTGAGCGGGGGTCGTATCAGGCTTTCGAGGAGAAGCTTGCGCATGATGGCGTGCCTTTAAAGATCATGGCCGGAATAGGAGCAGTTGAACGACTTGTTGCAGAGCGGAAAGTCGGCAACGATGTTGCCTTCGATCGCTGCTTCAAGAAGCGGCCATTGAAACCATGACGGGTCACGCAAGTGGCAGCGCTCGACCAGGCCGCCTTCGCCGATGCGCAGCCAGGCCAGTATATCGCCGCGAAAACCCTCGACCAGCGCCAGGCCCTCGCGCGGCCCGTCCGGCTGGGTGACATCGACACGGATCGGACCGTCGGGCAGCCGATCCAAGATCTGCTCGACAAGCGACAGGCTCTGCTCGACCTCGCGGATGCGGATCCAGACGCGGGCGTTCACGTCGCCCTCCTGCAGGGCAGGAACCTCGAAGGCGAGCTCATCGTAAGGAGCGTAGCCTGGCGTGCGCCGCGCATCGAAATCGCGGCCGGAGGCGCGGCCGACATAGCCGCCGGCGGCATATTGCCGGGCGAGCTCGACACCGAGCCGGCCGGTGGCGACGGTCCGATCCTGCAGCGACGCGGTGTTGTCGTAGAGTTCGACAAGGTGCGGAAAGCGTTGCCTGATCTCCACGATCACCGACCGAACCGCGTGCTCCCCCTCTTCGCGTAGGTCGCTTGCCACCCCTCCAGGCACGATGCAATCGCGCATCAAGCGATGGCCGAAGGCGGCATCGCTGGCGCGCAAAACGCGTTCGCGCAGCACGCCGCAATGGGCATGCATGATCGCGAAGGCAGCGTCGTTGCAGATGGCGCCGATATCGCCGAGATGATTGGCAACACGTTCCAGCTCGGCCATCAGCGCCCGCAGCCAGAGGGCACGCGGCGGGACCTCGACACCGAGCGCTGCTTCGACCGCACGGGCAAAGGCAAGCGAATATGCCACGGTGCTGTCGCCGGAGGTCCTGCCGGCCAGTCTGGCGGCGCGATCGATGGGCGAACCCGCCATCAGACCTTCTATGCCCTTGTGCACATAGCCGAGACGCTCTTCCAGCCGCACCACCGTTTCGCCGCTAGCGGTGAATCGAAAATGCCCAGGCTCGATGATGCCGGCATGCACGGGCCCGACCGGAATCTGGTGGAGGCTGTCGCCTTCCGCGGCAAGGAAGCGGTAGGAGGACGCCGCGACTGGAGGCTGTGGCCGCGTCGCCAGGGGATGGCTGACCCCCCAATGGCTATGGTCAAGCCAGCGACGGGTATCGGGAAGCCCTTGCGGCAGCAGCCCGAACAGGTCCGCAGCGGCGCGCTCGAGCCGCAAAGCGGGCGGATGCCGCCGGCCGACCGATGGGTAGCGGCCGCCAGGGCTTTTCAGGCTGATGACACCAATGCCGCGAGCGGCATCGAGAAGCGCCATGTGGACGGTCTCCGGTTCCCCCCAAAGACCGAGCAGGCTCCAGCGGCCCTCGGCGAGTTGCTCGACTGCAAGGTTCCAGATTCTCGGCGTCACCACGGCGCGTCGCCAGGGTGTATGGTGTTCGACAGGGCGGCCCGCCTCGATGATGTCGATCAGCGCGGGCATGCTTCTTTTGCTCATCCGCTTCATCCCAGAATGGCCGCGACATGCTGGAACCAGGTGACCAGCGGCGGCGGCAGGTAGATGCCGGCGGCAAACACCAATGCTAGGTGGGAATATAAGGGCACATAGGATGCTTCGACGGGCGCGGTGCTGCCGTGCGGCTCGCCGAAGGCGACGCCGGTCAGCCGAAACAGCAGGGCGCCAAAGGCGAGCAGAAGTCCGAAGACCAGCGGGATTGCCAGAAGCGGCTGTCTTGCAAAGGTCGAGCTCACGACCAGGAACTCGCTCATGAAGATGCCGAGCGGAGGCAGGCCGGCAATGGCAACAACGCCGATGACGAGCGCCCAGCCAAGCCCAGGGTGCGTCTCCGTCAACCCTTTGATGTCGGCGATCTTTTGCGTGCCCTTGACCTGGGCGATGTGACCGACCGCGAAGAAGATCGCCGACTTGGTCAGGCTGTGCATGACCATGTGCAGCAAGCCGGCAAAGTTCGCCAGCGGGCCACCCATGCCGAAGGCAAAGACGATGATGCCCATGTGCTCGATCGAGGAGTATGCGAACAAGCGTTTGATGTCGCGGCGGCGGTAGAGCATGAAGGCCGCGAAGATGAGCGAGGTGAGCCCCATCGTGACCATCAATGGTCCCGGGGGTATCGCCTGCGGGCTGGCTGCGAGCAACAGCTTGAAGCGTAGCACGGCATAGAGCGCGACGTTCAACAGCAACCCTGACAGCACCGCCGAAATCGGTGTCGGGCCTTCCGCATGCGCGTCAGGCAGCCAGGCATGCAAGGGGGCAAGGCCAACCTTGGTGCCGTAGCCGAGCAGCAGGAAGACGAAGGCGACGTTGAGCAAAGCCGGATCGAAACGCGCCGCCTGTTGGATAAGCACGGTCCACACCATGGCGTTCGTCCCTTCGCCGACGACCGGTTGCGCGGCCATGTAGACGAGGATGGTGCCGAAGAGGGCAAGCGCAATACCGACGCTTCCCAGGATGAAATATTTCCAGGCGGCTTCCAGCGCTTCATGCGTGCGATAGATGCCAACCATGAGCACGGTGGTCAGCGTGGCAAGCTCCACGGCCACCCACATCAGGCCGATATTGTTCGACACGAATGCGAGGTTCATGCCGAACATCATGATCTGGTACATGGCGTGGTAGAACCGCAAGTTCGTTGCGGTCAGCCGGCCGGTGTCCAGCTCGTGCGCAATGTAGGAGGCACTGAACACACTTGTCGTGAAGCCGACGAAGGTGTTGAGCACGATGAAGACGATGTTGAGATCGTCGACGAGCAGATACTGCCCCGGCAGCGGCCGGTCGATGACAAGAAGCGACAGTGCGGCGAGCATGGTCAGGAAGCTGGCGACGACATTCAAGCGTGCCGTCACCCGGTAGTTCGGCAGCGCGGCCATGAGTGCGGCAGCCGAGGGTGGTATCAGCAAGATGGCGGCCACCGCGTCGAAGGAAAACGTGGTCAACGGCGTTCTCCCCTGTAGTCGTCGAGCGCACCGACATCGACTGAATCGAACCGCTCGCGAATGCGGAACAGGAAGACGCCGATGACGATGAAGGCGATCAGGATCGAGAAAGCGACACTGATCTCGACGACCAGCGGCATCCCCTTGGCGCCGGTGGCGGCAAGCACCAGACCATTCTCGAGCGACATGAAGCCGACAACCTGGCTGACGGCATTTCGGCGGGTGACCATCACCAGTAGCCCGAGCAGGATGATGGACAGCGCGAAGGCCAGATCCTCGCGGGCGAGCGGATCGGCCTCGGGGGTGACCCGCAGCATCAGGACCATGGACAGGGTGACCAGGCCTATTCCGGCAAGCATGGTCGGACCGATGCCGACGGCCGTCTCGATGTCGCGATGGATGCCGAGCCGCTGAATGATGCGATGCAGACCGACGGGAATGACGATCGCCTTGAAGACGAGGGCGATCGCCGCGGTGACGTAAAGGTGATGGGCGTCCTGGATGTATGCCTGCCAGGCCACGGACAAAGCAAGCACCACCGCATGCAGCGCAAAAACGTTGATCAGCGCAAAAAGGCGATCCTGATACAACATCATGAAGCTGACCAGCACCAGGCCGCCGGCGAGCAGATGCGCGATGTCGAAGGTGAGACCGTTCATCAAAGGCTCCGCGAGACGAACAGCAAGAGCGTGCCGAGCAGTGCCAGCATGAGTGCGGCGCCGAGGAAATCCGGAGCGCGGAAGACGCGCATCTTGGCAATAGCGGTCTCGAACACCGCAAGCAGAATGCCGCAGACGGCAAGCTTGCCGACATAAGTGACGACACCCAGAGCCAGGGATTGCGGTCCCGCCGCGGCGGTCACCAGTCCCCAGGGGATGAAGACGCAGGAAATCAGCGACACATAGAGCAGAAGCTTGAGGAAGGCGGCGAACTCGATCATCGCCAGATGACGACCGGAATATTCCAGGATCATCGCCTCATGAACCATGGTGAGCTCCAGATGCGTCGCAGGATTGTCGACCGGTATTCGGGCGTTCTCGGCAATGGCCACGATCACCAAGGCGATGAGCGACATGCCGAGCGATACCCGCAGACCGACATCCGGCGAAGCCATGAAGGCGGCGACCGTGGAGAGTTGCGTCGCTCCGGCGACAAGCGCCAGGCTGAACACGATCAGCAGCATGGCGGGCTCGGCCAGCGAGGCGATCATGACCTCGCGGCTTGCACCTATGCCGCCAAAACTCGTGCCGACATCCATCCCTGCCAGAGCCAGGAAGAAGCGTGCGCTGCCAAGCAGGGCGACGATGGCTATGAGATCGGCGGTCCAACTGAATTTGAGGCCGGTGGCGAATGTCGGGACGAGTGCGGCGGCAACCCAGGTGGCGGCAAAGATCAGGTAGGGCGTGACGCGAAACAGCCAGGATGCATTGTCCGCCAGGACGACCTCCTTGCGCATCAGCCGCAGGAGATCGCGATAGGGCTGGATCAGGGGAGGCCCCTGCCGCCGCAGCAGCCTTGCCTTCACCTTGCGCACGAAGCCGACCAGCAGCGGCGCCAGCAACAGCACCAGCATCATCTGCGCGCCCTGGATGGTCAGCTCGAAGATCAGGGCCATAGCGCGAGCACCAGAAGCAAGGTGACGAGATAGAGGAAGACAAGCGTCAGATAGCGCCGGATCGTCAGAAACTGCAGATGGTTCAGTTTTTCGGTCGCAAACTCGATTGCCCCGGCGATCGGCTGGTAAAAAATCTCCCAGATCACATCGTGGACTTCGACAGTCAGGCGTGCCGGACTGGTAGCGCCCGGCGGCGGCATCTCCACCATTTCCCGGGCGCGGAATGCGAATGTGCCGAAGACGCGGCGAATGGGCTGCGCGAAGCTGACAGCTGTGTATTGCGCCGCCGGAGTGACGTCCGGGAAGCCGCAACCCCATGCGGGGCTCCGACGCAGCGCATGCGAGGCAAAGCGGTGAATGAAGAACGCGGCGAGCGATGCCGAAATTGCAATGAACGCGAACACCAGCAGGCCATTGTAGGAACTGCGGCTTTCGCCGATGGGCACGATCGACAGCCAAGGCTGCGCCATCTGCACCGGCATGCGGTTGCCGATCAGCGAAAGCGTCACCGGCGAAAGGCTGTCTATCACGAGGCCCGGCATGATGCCGGCAAGCAGACAGAGGGCCGCGAGGGTAAACATTGCCGCCAGCGAGTAGCGGTCGACCTCATGCGCAAGCTCCACCGCTGCGGAGCGCGGGCGGCCGAGAAACGCAATTCCGAACGCCTTTACGAAACAGGCCGCGGCCAGCGCCGCCGACAGCGCCAGCAGGCCACCAACAGCGGGCACCATGACCTTCAAACCCCATTGCGGCAGATCCGGACTCTGCAGGATGGCCTGGAAGGCCAGCCATTCGGAAACGAAGCCGTTGAAGGGCGGAAGCGCAGAGATCGAAACGCAGCCGACCAAAAAGACAAAGCTGGTCAGCGGCATGCGATGGATCAGGCCGCCCAGCTTCTCCATGTTGCGTTCGCCGGTCGCCGTGAGCATGGCGCCCGCACCGAAAAACAGCAGGCTCTTGAAGAAAGAATGGTTGAGAACGTGGAAGAGCGCGGCGGTGAGTGCCAGCGCTGCGGCCGACGGCATCGCGTTCGCCTTGAAAGCAAGCGCGAGGCCGAGGCTTACGAAGATGACGCCGATGTTTTCTATGGTGCTGTAGGCAAGCAGCCGCTTGAGATCCTTTTCCAGCAACGCGTAGAGGATGCCGAGGACCGCCGTCAGGCCGCCAAGGAAAAGCACGACAACGCCCGACCACCATGCCGGTTCGCTGAGCAGGTCGAAAATGACGCGAATGAAGCCGTAGATGGCGACTTTGGTCATGACGCCGCTCATCAGCGCCGAGACGTGGCTTGGCGCCGCCGGATGGGCAAGCGGCAGCCAGACATGGAGAGGGACGAGGCCGGCCTTGGAGCCGGCGCCGAGCAGCATGAGAGCCAGGACGGTGGCAGCGACGAACCGGCCTGGCTCGGCGGCCCGCATCGCGTCGAACGTATAGGTTCCATCGGGTCCGGCCAGCAGACCGAAAGCCAGCAGCAGCGCCAGCGTGCCGAAGCTCGCCATCACCAGATAGATGTAACCGGCCTGCGTGTTGTCCTGTTCGCGATGGTGCGCCATGACGAGTGCCCACGAGGCGAGCGACATGAACTCCCAGGACAGCAAGAACATGAAGGCATCGTCCGCCAGCACGACAAGGTTCATGCCGGCAAGGAACGCCGGAAAGAACGGCAGCACCCGGTGCGGTGCGGTCTCATGACGGCCGTAGCCCAGTCCGTAGAGGCTGGCGAGCGCACCGCCAAGGTTGACGACGACGAGAAAAAAAGATGAGAGCGCGTCGAGACGGAAGTGAGCACCGATCCATGGCAGTCCGAGCGGCAGCGTAACGGCGGAGACGCCGGCAGGATCGCCTGCCAGCGCGCTTGCGACGATCACGAACAGGGCGGCCGAGATGCCAAGAGTTGCGCCATAGACCAGGCGCGTCGCCGAAGCACGCCGGCTGACAGCGACAGCTAGTATGGCGGTTCCCAAGAGCGCGGCGACGCCCCACAAAGCAAGGGCAACGATCGGCGTCACGGCGGGCTCCCGCCGGAGCCGGTCTCCACCTCGTCGGCGCCCGAAGCCCTGGCTGGATTGAAGCCCACCTTGAGCCGCACCCCACGCCCGCCAGCTTGGCTGGTAGCGCCTTCCCCGATCAACTCGATGCCGGCCGCTTCAAGCGCTGCAATCAATTTCATCAGGGAATCGACATTGCCCCGGATCATCCACTCGCTGGCTTCCATGCGCTGAATCGTCGGCACCGAAAGGCCGGACAATTCGGCAAGCCTGCGCTGATCGATGCTGAGCAGCGCCCTGGCTGCACGCAACTGCGGAGCAGTTATCACAAATCGTCCCTTTTTGTCAGCTTTGAGACATGATCCCTACGCGTTGCAGCATACATTAAAATGTTCTACAGTCAATAAGTGATATATGAGACATCTTTTTCGATGGTAGCCGGCCAAGGCTGCCCGCAGTGGGCAGATTGTGCGCAAGATGGAGCGTCCCTTGAAGGAATTTCCTCTCCAAAGGTTATCTTCAAGATAAAGGCCATGGCTGATGCAATCACAGGATTTAGAGCCTTGGCTACGGTGACTAAATCATGATCCGAATTGCAAAATACCATAGCGATTTTGGCAATATTGAAGTCCTTCGTGCGAAGGACACAGGCGCGTTTATCTACCGTCAGGGTGGCTGCTATCAAAGTGAATGCGACCCGGATGGCGTGAGTGTCGTACCCTATATACACGCGATCTTCGGTCTTCTTGCGCAGATGCAAGCGTCCGACATCCTGATGATCGGCTGCGGCGGCGGCAGCTTGGGCACCATGCTGCACAGAGCCGGTGCACGCGTTACGATAGTCGACATCAATTCAAGCGCCTTCCAGATCGCCCACAAGTATTTCGGGCTTCCGCGCGAGATCGATTGTCATGTCGCCGACGGGCGGGATTTCCTGCGTGCCGACCGGCATCGCTACGACGCAATCGTGCTGGATGCCTACTCCGGGAGGCGTATCCCAGACCATCTGTGCGCCGAGACATTTTTCGGCCTTGTTCAGACACGCCTAAGAAACTCCTCCGGCTGCTTGCTTGCCAATGTTCATGCCCGTCACGACCTGGACATGATGCCGGATCGCGTCGCTGCTAAATTGAACAGGGTCTGGGCCGACGTGAGACTACTCGATACTCGCGGGCTGCCAGATCGCAACGCGCTTGCTATGGCAGGCAAGGTGCGCGATCTCGTGCAACCAGCCTTGCTCATGCCACCGTCGGTCGGAGCGGACGAGATCGAGCGAGATCTTAGTCTGTTGGCGTTCAGGCCCCGGCGCCTATACCGCTGAAAAGCATGAGGGCTCCGGATCATCTGACGCGAGGGGGATATCAAACCCCCGCCGAACATCACCATATTGCCGCCCGCAACAATTTTACAAAATGCCTCGTAAAGTATTGATTTTATTTAAGTATCGCAGAGCTCGATCCTCTATCGTCTGTGGACGGGTTGTTGCCTTTGCCCTGTTGCACGGTCAGATGACTAAGACGGGAGCAAATCCGCCGCCGGGTGTCCGAAAATTCGTGGTCTGGCCCTGGTAGAGGCGCGCGGCTGCGAGCAGCATCTGGCCGTCATAGGTATAAAGCCGAACGTCCATCTTGCGCGGTGCTGGTGTGCCATCGATCTCGATCATACGCTGCCCCGGCGCGGCAAATGATTGGGCCACATAGCCACCACGGGCGATCTCGGCCCACACCCCCTTCGTCACCTTGTCGCCTCGGTAGACAGCCTTGCTGCCGTGGCCGGAGAGCGGCTTGAAGAACATGTCTTTGCGGGATTGCCAGGCGGCATCCGAATTGTCGGGCGTGACCAGCGTGGTCCGCGGAACGCCGGCGAGCCGCGAGCGCATCTCCGGTGGAAGGCCGATTGCCTCCAGCGCATCCGGGTCGGACAGCAATGTCAGATTGCGCTTGCTTGCAAAGAGCGCGTGATTGTGCGGATTGGGCGTGAGCACCACGGCGCCGTCCTGATAAGCCGTTCTGAGTGCGGCATGTTCCGGGCGATCGAGTGTGAAATCGACCAGGCGATTGTAGACCAGGTCAATCTCTTGTCCGTCGAGCCGAAGCCCTCCGCCATCATATTTCAGCTCACTCGCGTCCCCGATCGTCGCCTCGATGCCGTGCCTCAGCAGCAACTGCCTGGCGAACACGAATTCGGGATAGAGATACTGCTCCTCAGGCCGATCATCGACGATCGCGATCCTTCGCGGCGAACCGGCTCCGCGCTGGCTGCGCCATTCGTTCTCGAACATCGCGACGACGCTGGTTTCGAAGTGATCGTCCCTAGCGCCGATCAACGCCCGATCGACCTCGGAACAGCAGGCTTTCTGTGCCCTGGCCAGCAAGGCATTGAGGAAAGCCCCGCCGGCGTTGGTGTTGACCTCAATCAGCTTGGGACCTTCATCGTCGAGGTGGAAGTCGTAGCCCATCAGAGCTCCAACGGGTCCAAAATCCCTCTGCGCAATTTCGGGAGCCCAGGAGAGGACGGCATCGCGGTAACCCTCTAGCCCGGCTGCCGCTTCGACGGCAACGACGATTGCCTGCATCTCATCGAGGGCGGACGCGGCGAGGAAGACCGGGACATTGGAAAACAGATGCGGCCGCGACGCCATCAAGGTTTCGCAAAAGCCGGGCTCTCCGGCTTCGCGATCCAGCGCGGCCCAAAGCGCTGTCCGGTCGAGCGTTATGCAGAAGCATTTGCGGTTAAGCCGCGTCGACAGGGACGTGCTCAGGTCCACCACGCCGGGGATCTTAAGCATGAGAGTATCTCCTCATTGCCGGCTGCCGTTTTGGCCCCAAAGTCGAACGGCCAGCCAAAGGGATCTGATCCGGATCCCATGAGACCTGACCTCACCGGTTTGTGGACATTGATTTGCGTCAAAGTGCTGGCGGGAAGTTGGGTTATGATGAGACCATGAAAGTCGCGTTGGCTCAACTTCGGTTATTGCTGTCCGTGATCCTCCTGATCGTGGGCGGTGCCGTTGCTGGTGTCATCGAGCAGGCCTCTGCAACAGGCTCTGTTGCCGACGTTGCAACGCTCTGGGCGAGCACCTCGCACAAGGTGACCTCGCACACGGTGATAGGTCACGTCGCGTCCACAGACCAGGACAAGCATTGCGCCTCATGCGATGGCTGCCTGGATTGCGTGCACTCGACCGGCTTCGGCTGTTGTGCTGCAGACATTTCCGCCAGCGAATGCGGCGTTCTTGATGATGCGCTGGTTGCAATCCGCTTCATGGCGGGCAAGGCGCTCCTGGCAACGGGCATCGACCCCGAGGCCCTCCTGCAACCTCCCAAGATTCGAGCCTGATATCGCGCAGTCGCAGCCCTAGGGACTGTTGAATCCAGCAGTGCCTGTCAAGGCTCCATAACGCGCGACCGATCCGCGAAACCATAACCAGCAGCGGCGATCTGGGCTGCCTTGCTTACCCGTTCAGAGCTCGTTTGTCGGTTAACACCAACGACAAGGAACCAGTCATGAAAACCCACCTTCGATTGATCACGCTTGCCGCATTCGCAACTCTGTCGGGTGCGGCTTTTGCTCAGACGGATCCTCACCATCCTGCGGCCGAGACACCACAAACTACGACAACGGCACCGGCCGCGGAGGCGATGCTCGGCGGGTCGCCCGAGCAGTGCACGACGATGATGTCCAAGATGCAGAAGATGATGCCCATGATGCAACAGATGATGCTGATGCACCAGATGATGCAGATGCAGCAGATGATGCAGAGCGGCGAAATGCCAGCCGGCCAGGGCGGCATGATGCCAGGCGGCCAGGGCGGCATGATGAACATGCCAATGGACACTGCCAATATGTCCGAGTCCTCCAAGGCCTACATGGATGCCATGAAGCAGATGGACGGGCCGATGATGCAGGGCATCAAGGCCGGCGATCCCGATGTCGCTTTCGTCCAGGCGATGATCCCGCACCATCAGGCGGCGATCGACATGGCCCGTGCGGTTCTGCAATTCGGCAAGGATGATCAAGTCAAGGTCTGGGCCAATCAGATCATCGCGGCTCAGCAAGCCGAAATCGCCGCCATGCAGGAATGGCTCAAGCAGCACGCGAAATGACGGGAGGAATCCATGAACAAACTCAGCATTCTGTCCGTCGGCATTGCGCTGGGCGCGACGCTGGGCCTGATGAGCATGTTCTGTGCCCTGGCTTTCGCCATCTGGGCCGACGCAACACTCGATTTCTTCGGTGCCTTCATGCACGGACTCGACCTCAGCGCGGTCAAGTCTACAGCGCCCATGAGGCCGGGCCGCGCTCTCTACGGTGTCGTCGGCCTTGGCATCGTTGGGCTGTTGGCGGGTGTCGTTTACGCCTCGATCTACAACGTCGTCGCCACCGGGCGCCGGTAGGCTTGCCGAGGATCCGGTTATGAATCCTGCAGTCAACCGTTGGCCCCTGTCGTCCGCAGCACTTGCTCTGACGGGAATGATCATCGCCGGGATCGGTATGTATTTCATCGCCCTCAGGCCACCGCTGCTTCCCGAGGATGTCCGCTACATGCACCTCTCGACCGCCGAACTCGAAGTCATCGGTCCGCGGCTTGCGATGTGGCTCACGCAGGTCTTCAGGGTCCTTGGCGGCTACGCCTTCGCCACCGGCGTTCTCCTAATCGTGCTGGCACTCACCGCGTTCCGCAGCCGTCATTCGGTCGCGGTGGCCGGCGTTCTGGTCGGAGGAGCGTCATCCATCGGGCTGATGTCGGTGGTCAACTTTACCATTGGCTCCGACTTCAAGTGGCCCCTGTTCGTCTTCGCGACGATCTGGGCCCTGAGCATCATCTCGTTCGCCTTCGAAGGTTACGCCTCGTCCGCGGTGTCCAGCAAAGACAAACGCTAAGAATTAAGGAACCCAATCATGAACTCCAACACTCACGACATGTCCGATCCCCCGATCGGCTCCGAACCGGAGCCACAGGTCGAAGTAGGATCGAATGGATTTTGGGTATCGAACACCGGGATGGTCACGATCGCTTTCCTGCTGATCGCAGCGTTCTTCCTGCTCACTGAGCATCGGGCCCATACCCTTGGTGCGCTTCCCTTGTTGCTACTGCTTGCCTGCCCTCTGCTCCACATCTTCATGCATCGCGGCCACCACGGGCATGGAGGTCACGGGGGACATTCCAGTCACCAGGAAACCAGGCCGGGCGCACAAGGGGGCACCGCCCACAAGAAAGGAACATGACCATGGTCGAGCAATCTCCCACCTACGGCCTCTGGGGCCTGGCTATAATCAACTCGGCGGTTTTCATCTTGTTCGCATTCAGCTTCTTCAAGCCGCGAACCGGCCGTGAATGGCGCTCCTTCGGTGCATTCAGCGCCTTCCTGGTGGCGCTGTTCGCCGAGATGTATGGCTTTCCCCTGACGATTTACTTGTTATCGGGGTGGTTGCAGTCACGATACCCCGGCATCGACTGGTTCTCGCATGATGCCGGTCACCTCTCGGAGATGATGTTCGGCTGGCGTCTCAATCCGCATTTCGGCCCGTTTCACGTTCTCAGCTTCTTCCTGATCGGTGGCGGATTCATGCTGATCTCGACTGCTTGGCCGGTGCTCTACGAAGCACAGCGTCACAATCGCCTCGCAACGAGCGGCCCATATGCCTCCATCCGGCACCCGCAATATGTCGGCTTCGTCCTCGTCATGGCGGGCTTCCTCGTGCAATGGCCGACGCTGCTGACGCTGGCGATGTTTCCCATTCTGGTCGGCATGTATGTGCGGCTTTCCTTCATCGAGGAGCGTGAAGCGAGAAAGGAATTTGGCGACGCATACGACCGTTATGCGGCCCGTGTGCCCGCCTATTTTCCGCATCTGGCTAGGCTGTTCGGCTCTGGCGGCGAGCGCCGTGCACCTTGAGGGCAGGGCCTTGCGTGCTGAACCAAACAACAAAGTTCTGAAATCTGAGCCCGAAACCGAAGGAACCATCATGAAGCGCCGAGATATTCTGAAGGGAGCACTTGCGGGCGCAGCGGCCTTCGCGATCCCATCGCCCTTGTTCGCGGCAGTCTCCGCCATTCAGTCAGGCGGCCAGACGATTGGCATCTCCCGCCGCACGATCGAAGTGAACGGCAAAGCTGCAAGCGTCTTCGGCCTGCGAGGGGCCGACGGCGTGCCTGGCCTGCGCTTGCGGGGGGGCGATGCCTTCAACGTCCTGCTTCGAAACGAGACTGCCGAGCCGACGATCATCCATTGGCATGGGCTGACGCCGCCGTGGCCGAGCGACGGCGTCGCCGACGCGCCGCTGCCGCTGATCGGCGCTCGAGCCGACCGCAGTTTCAATTTTCCGGTCGGCGAGCCCGGCACCTTTTGGATGCACGCCCATACCCTGCAGGAACAGTTGCTGCTCGCTGCTCCGCTCATCGTCGCCGATCCCGCCGATGACGCAAAAGACGAGCAGGAGGTTGTCGTCCTGCTCCACGATTTCTCGTTCTCGTCGCCGGAGGAAATGCTGGCCGGGCTGCTGACTAAGAATACCGGCGGCTCCATGCCGATGGACGGTATGGACATGTCGGGAGCGCAAACCGACGCCATGGCAGGGATGAACCATGGCGGCATGGCGGCCGATATCAACGACATCGACTATGACGCCTATCTGGCCAATGACCGGTCCCTGAACGACCCTGAGATCGTGCCGGTCGAACGAGGCGGACGCGTGCGGGTGCGGATCATCAATGGCGCCACGGCAACCGCTTTCACAATGGACTTCGGCGAGCTTGAAGGCGAGCTGATCGCGGTTGACGGTCAGCCCGTCGAGCCGATCCGGGTTCGGCGGTTTCCGCTCACAATGGGACAGCGCATCGATGTGCGCCTGCAGTTGCCGCGCGACCTCAGCTCTTCCTTTCCGATCCTGGCGCTGCGCGAGGGAAGCAAGGAACGGACCGGAATTGTCCTGCGTCCGACGGGGGCGGCGGTGGCCAAGCTCGGGGCGGCTGCCGATGTCGATGCTCCGGTTCTCGATCTGGCCCTCGAGGCGCAACTTCGGGCGAAGGCGCCACTTGCATCACGCCTTGCTCACAAGACGTTCGAAATGGCGCTGACCGGCGACATGGCCGCCTATCGCTGGGGTCTCGAAACCAGCGCGCCCATCCTCGTGGACAAGGGCGATCGCGTTGAGATCACGATGCGCAACGACACGATGATGGCTCACCCGATGCACCTTCACGGCCACCGTTTCCAGGTGGTCGCGATTGACAGGCAGCGCTTGCAGGGTGCGGTTCGCGACACCGTGCTGGTGCCGCCTATGCACTCGATCACCATTGCCGTGGATGCCGTCAATCCCGGCAAATGGGCATTCCACTGTCACCATCTCTACCACATGGCGAGCGGCATGATGTCGACCTTTGCCTACCGAAGCTGAGACACCGCAGTCAGAGCGATTGGTGCCACGAACAGCGGCACGGAGAATGTCGATGAAGAAGATCAATCTTGAAGTGCGCGACCTTGTCGGGATGATGGATTTCGCAGCGGTCGAAAAACGTCTCGCCGCTTTGCCGGGTGTTGCTGGTGTGGCGATGAACGCCGGCTCGACAACCGCGAGCGTCGAATTCGACGATGGGCGGACGAACCCGGAGATCCTCGCCCACGAAATCGAGGCATGCGGCTTTCATTGCCGCGGCGAGATTGTGCCCCGGCACCTGTGCATTCCCGACAGCACGACGATCCCGCCGGGGCATCCGCACGCGACCTTCGGGCATGCCGGGCATAATCATGCCGGGCACGCCGCCATGATCGAACCGGCTCCAGCGGGTGAGGGGCCAATTGCCGCCAAGGCGTCGCACGACGCCATGGCCCATGAGATGGGACACGGCGCAGGCATGGACATGCAGGGCATGGTCAAGGACATGCGCAACCGGTTCTTGATCAGCCTGGTCTTCGCGCTGCCGATCTTCGCCATGGAGCCGATGGGCCTGGGTGAGCCCTGGCTGCGTCCACCTTTCGGGACGAGCGAGGATTTGGCGATGTTTTTCCTCGCCAGCGCCGCGATCCTCTATCCTGCCTGGCCCTTCCTGGTTGCCGCCTGCCGGGCCCTGCGCAACGGCGTCCTCAACATGGCCGTGCTTGTGGTGCTGAGCGTCGGCACCGGCTACCTGTTCAGCGTCGGGTCGACCTTCTTCTTCGAGGGGCAGCAGTTCTACGAGGCGGCGAGCGTGCTCCTCGTGTTCATCCTGCTCGGCCACTGGCTGGAGATGCGCGCCCGCGCCGGGGCTTCGGCCGCGATCAGGGCACTGCTCGACCTCGCCCCGCCGAGGGCCTCCGTTTTCCGTGACGGCAAGGAAATCGAAGTTGCGACCGCGGACGTCGTGCTCGGCGACATCGTGATCCTGCGGCCCGGCAACAAGCTCCCCGTCGACGGCGAAGTGATCGAGGGCAATTCGACCATCGACGAATCGATGCTGACTGGCGAGTCGATGCCGGTGACCAAGAAGGTCGGGGATAAGGTCATCGGAGCGACGATCAACAAGAGCGGCACGCTGCGCTATCGCTCCACCAAGGTTGGCGCCGATACCGCTCTCGCCCAGATCGTAAAGCTGGTCCAAGAGGCACAGAATTCGAAGGCGCCGGCGCAACTGCTCGCCGACCGCGCCTCGCAATGGCTGGTGCTCGCCGCGATCGTCATTGGGCTTGCGACCTTCGCTGTCTGGTTCTGGTGGCTCGGCCAGCCCCTGCTTTTCGCGATGACGTTGACCATCACCGTCTTCGTCATCGCTTGTCCCGATGCACTTGGCCTCGCAACGCCCATGGCCGTCATGGTCGGCACCGGCCTTGGCGCTTCAAACGGGATCCTGTTCAAGAACGCCGCCGCTCTCGAGGAGGCAACCAAGCTCAACGTGATCGTGTTCGACAAGACCGGCACGCTCACGATGGGTCAGCCGAAGGTCGTCGAAATCGTTCCCGCCGCCGCCGCTTCTCCCGACGAGGTTCTGCAGATCGCGGCTGCCGTGGATCAGGGGTCGGATCACCCGCTGGCCGTCGCCATCGTCGAGCGGGCCAAAGACCTGAAGCTTCCCAAGATTTCTGGCTTTCTGAACATCGAAGGCAAGGGGGCCAGTGCCGCCATTGAAGGAGGTCAGGTGTTCCTCGGCAACCGGCGCCTCATGGACGAGCATGAGATCGATCTTCTGGCGCTCGGCGAAACGGCCGAGAGGCTCAAGGGTGAAGGCCGCACCGTTATTCATGTGGCGCGGTCCGGCAAGCTGCTCGGGCTCATCGCGATCGCCGATACGCCACGTCCAACCGCAATCGCAACGATTGCCAAACTGCACGAGCAGGGCGTGCGCGTGGCGATGCTCACGGGCGACAATGCCGGCACCGCCAAGCGCATCGCCGGCGCTCTCGGTATCGACATCGTTCTGGCCGACGTGCTGCCTGGGCAGAAGGCCGAGAAGATCAAGGAGTTGCAAGGGCAAGGCCTGAAGGTCGGCATGGTCGGCGATGGCGTCAACGACGCGCCGGCCCTGACACAAGCCGATGTCGGGTTCGCCATCGGTGCAGGCACAGATGTTGCTATCGAAAGCGCCGACATCGTGCTGATGAAGAGCGATCCCTACGATGTGGTCGGCGCGATGACGCTCTCGCGCGCCACGCTGCGCAAGATGCACCAGAACCTATGGTGGGCGGTCGGATACAATCTCATCGCCTTCCCGATCGCACCGGGCGTCTTCTACCCGTTCCTGCTGAGCCCCGAGATTGCCGCGCTGGCCATGTCGGGCAGCTCGGCTCTGGTGGCCATCAACGCCCTGCTGCTCAAGCGAACCAGGCTCGAAGGCATTAGGCCTGCCGCCGCATCAATGACCGAAGCCGTCGCCCACCAGCACCCGACCGGCGCTCAGGTATGAGCGTGTCGATGCAAGCTCGCCAGCCGACGTTGCGATGGGCCCTGGGCGCACTTCTCGCCTCGGCCTTTGTCGTTGCGCTTGGCTACGGAATTGTCTTGCCGGTCCTGCCGACGATGGTCGAGCGGCTTGGCGGTTCCACAGACCCGACATTCAATGCGCGACAGATTGGCTTCTTGACCGCTGCCTATGTCGCCGCGCCGGTGGGCGCCGCTTTCCTGTGGGGGAAGTGGTCGGATTTGATCGGGCGCCGACCTGTCCTTGTCGTCGGTCTGATCGGCTTTGCCGTCACCCTGGTCGCTTCGGCGCTGGCCCCAAGTCTGCTCGTTCTTTATGCCGGGCGGATCTTGAATGGCGGCTTCGCGGCTGCCGTGGGGCCAACGGCTCTTGCGTTCATTGCCGACGCCAAAGGCGAGGACGATCGCCGCACAAGGGCGTTCGGCTGGATGAGCATGGCATCAATCGCAGGCTTCCTGATCGGACCGATGCTCGGTGGCCTCGCTTCGGAACTGAATTTTGACTTTGGGGTGGCGGTTGCCCCGTCGCAGGCAGCTCCTTTCCTCCTTGCATCCGGCCTCGCTGTAGCGGCGGCCCTCGGCGTGTGGTTTGCACTGCCTCGAAAGCTGTTGCCAGGGCCTAGTGCCGAGGCGAGCAAGCGCGGCTCCTCAATGTTCGTGCCCGGAGAGATACGGCTGCTCGCTCTTGCCGCCGTGGCCGCGGCAGGGCTTGGTGCATTCGAGGTCGGGCTCACCCTGCGAAACGTCGAACTCGCCATGGGGCCTGCTGCGCTCGGCCTCATGTTCGCGACATGCAGCGTTGTCATGTTTGCGGTCCAGGGCCTGGTCTTTTCGCCGCTCGTCAAACCGGCAGCGGCAAGGTTGCTTGTGGCTCCTGCCTTCCTGGTGATGGCGATCGGTCTGGCGGTTATTCCGACAATCGCCGGCTTCAGCGAAATGCTGTTCGCCGTTTCCATTGTCGCTGCTTCGGCCGGGGTGATCAGCCCGCTGCTCGCCTACTGGGTGTCGCGCATCAGCACACGAAACCAGGGCGTGGAACTTGGCATCCAGTCGGCGGCAGTCAGTCTCGGGTTGTCGGTCGGCTCTGCGGCCTCCGGCCTGCTATTCGGCTTCCCCGGCCTGGAAGGCGCCGCCTTCTTCGCCGCTGCCGCCGTCATGGGGCTCGCCGTAATCGCTAGCCTGAAACTGCCGCTGCCGCCGTCACACAAGGCCGAGTCCTTTGTCGTTTCCAGAAGGAGTGCTTCCAAATGAATGTTTCAGAGGCCTTCAAATCAGATGTGCGCAGGAAGCAGAGCATGCTGCGTAGCCGTATCAATCGCCAGCCGCGATTGCAGGCCCGTGTCCCCAAGGACTCGAGCGGATTGAGCCGGAGCATGCGGCATGAGTGACGCCCACGGCCGGCTACGCCTCGTCCGAGCGGGCATCGACACTTATCAACAACCCGTCGTCTATATGCATCGCGATTGCGATGTCTGTCGGTCGGAAGGTTTTACCGCCCTGACCAGAGTTCTGGCGCGCAGCGGCGACCGCGAGGTGGTCGCCACGCTTAACGTGGTTGTCGACGATCATCTCGAACTGGATGTCGCGGCGCTGTCCGAGGCGGCCTGGACTCTTCTCCAACCGGGAGCCGACGCAGTCGCCGTATTCAGCCACCCAGAGCCGCCGGTCTCGGCACCGGCGTTAAGGGCGAAAGTCTTCGGCCAACGACTCTCCGAGACGGACTTCCTCGCCCTCATGCGCGACACCGTCAGCAACCGCCTCTCAGACATGGAATTGACAGCATTCGTCACGGCCTGCGCCGGCGACCGGCTCGACAATGAAGAGACGATTGCTCTGACCAAGGCAATGTTGGCGGTCGGAGAGTGCATGGATTGGGGCGCTGGCGCGATTTTGGACAAGCATTGTGTCGGCGGCCTCCCGGGGAACCGCACCACGCCCATTGTCGTTGCGATTGTCGCTGCCGCTGGTCACCGGATCCCAAAGACGTCCTCTCGCGCCATAACATCCCCGGCCGGCACGGCCGACGCGATGGAGGTTATGGCGCCGGTGGCGCTGGACCTCGAAGCCATGCGAAACGTGGTCGAGCGCGAAGGAGGCTGCATCGTCTGGGGCGGAAATGTCCGGCTGAGCCCAGCCGACGACATTCTGATCCGCATCGAGCGCCCGCTTGACTTCGACAGCGACGGCCAACTGGTCGCAAGCGTGCTTTCCAAGAAGGCCGCAGCCGGCGCCACCCATGTGGTCATAGACGTTCCCATCGGACCGACCGCCAAGGTGCGTTCCTTCGCAGCCGCCGCTTCCCTCGAGGCAAAGCTCATTGCCGCGGCGCAAGCTCTTGGGCTCAACATCACTGTCCTCCGCACCGATGGTCTCCAGCCCGTTGGCTACGGCATCGGTCCGGCTCTTGAGGCGCGGGACGTGCTGAGCGTCCTGCGCAACGCAAGGCAGCGCCCCGCGATCTCCGCAGCCGTGCGCTCGATATTGCTGGCATCTTGCTCGATTCCGCACCCGGGGAGGTGCAAGGAAACGGCCGCGCCGTGGCGTCCACGCTGCTCGACAGTGGCGCGGCTCTCCGCAAGTTTATGGCAATCTGCCAGGCACAGGGCGGCTTTACCGAGCCGGGAGTGGCCCCATACATCAGCCCAGTTTTCGCCAACCGCAACGGCCAGATTCAGGCGGTCGACAATCGTCGGCTTGCAAGGATCGCCAAGCTCGCCGGCGCGCCAGGCAGCCCACTGGCCGGAACCGATTCCCGGGTTCGGATCGGCGATAGTGTCCAGGCTGGTGAGCCTCTGTTTCATGTCCATGCCCGGTCACCAGGAGAACTGGAATACGCACTTGAATATGCTTCGGCTCATCCGGACATATTCCAGATCGGGGTCTGACGATGACCCGCCTGCTGCTTCCTTTCCCATTGCAGCGACCCTTGGCCGACTCAGTAGCCCCCTTGCTGGGTGCGCGAGCCGGGCGCCTGGAGTGGCGTCACTTTCCTGATGGTGAGTCCCTGGTGACGATTGAGGAAGACTTGCACGGTGTCGACGTCGCCCTCGTCGCCAGTCTGTGTAAGCCGGACGAGTTAGCCCTGCCGCTGCGGTTCGCGGCGGCGACGGCGCGCGATCCGTTGGTATTATTGCGCCATATTTGGCCTACATGCGCCAGGATAAGCGGTTCAATTCTGGTGAAGCTGTAAACGCACCATTGTTCGCACGATTTCTGGAAGAGAGCTTCGATTGGCTGGTGACAGCAGATCCCCATCTACACAGAATTCCCGAGCTTTCTGACCTGTTTCGCATACCGGTTCATGGGGTGACCACGGCTCCCCTGATCGCTGAATGGATTCGAGACAACGTATCCAACGCGATCCTGATAGGGCCTGACAGTGAAAGTGGCCAGTGGGTATCCGACATCGCTCACCGCGCCGGTGTCGCCTATCAGGTCTTGACGAAAACCCGCCGAGGCGACCGCGACGTCGAGGTAAGCCTTCCTTCGATCGATGCAGCTCGCAACCGAACCCCGATGATCGTCGATGACATCGCCTCGTCGGGGCGAACCATGATCGAAACCCTGGATCATTTGCGGCAGCTCGGTCTGCCTCCCGCAGTCTGCATCGTCATTCATCCGGTGTTCGCTCAAGGCGCCTACGCGCAACTATTGGCGGCCGGGGCCGACAAGGTCGTGAGCACGGACTCGATTCCACATCCGACGAATGCGATTTCTATTGCCAGCTTGCTGGCCGAGGCCAGCGCCGAATTATTCAGGAACACTTCGCCAAAGGAGAGGGCGTGACTACGACGCTCCCCTGTCTCACGGTCTTTGCTAACATCTTCCGCGGATCCAAGCCGATCAAGCAGCTGGCGTTGACCCTGGTTCAAACTCCTTCAACCAGCCACCTTCGAATCCTGCCCGTTGCAGGCCGCTTCGGATGTAGGGACACGAGCGCATCAACCGCCACACGAGGCCGCTGAGTTCGTTCTCGATCATCAGGACGACTGGGCCTTCATTGATGCCGAAATGCCAAGGCGAAATCCACCATCCGAAAGCGCTGTCGGGCGTCCCCGGATGGGTTGGATTGAAGGCCGCCTTGAAGCCATACGCGTTGGCGGCCTTGAGCTTGGCTTGATGGATGCAGAAGCTGATCGCCGGCCGGACGATTTCCGGTGCAAACGGCAAAGAAGCGGCGACGGCCCACGGAGCGAGCGTGCCATCGTCAGGACCATAGGGGACACCGCGCGCGACATAGCCCTCGAACCGGTGTTCGATGCCGTTCACCTCGAGCGTGGAAGGACCAGGCCCCTCGCTTGCAGTAATTCCCCAGCAGTGTTCACCGTAGCCTTCAAAACCGCACGGATTGTCGATAGCGTAACGTTGCTGGACGCAGGTTGCGCGTCGGCTGTTCTCGAAGTAGTCGCTTCCCTTGCTGCGCATGAAGGTATCTTGCACGCCGCGAAGATCGATCCAAACATGCGAGAGCTGGTGGATGAACAGAGGTCCCGCATAGAGGTAGTCGTAGCCGTAACATTGCTCCCATCGAAATGTCGCGGTCCAGGCCGTGTAGCTGCTCTCGGGCAGGGGGTATGTCGGCGAACCGAGCCCCAGGACATAGAGCAAGAGCGCCTCGTCATAGCCTTCCCAGCGATACTTCAGGAATCCGTGCTCCGGTGTCCAACCATGGGTGACGGTTACTCCCCCGTCCTGCGCCCAACACCAATCGGCTCGGTGATAGAGCGCCTCCGCCAAGGTGCGGATCTCGGCTTCGGCCGCGGTGTCGGCGTCGAAATACTGCCCTGCAGCCAACGCGCCCGCCAGCAGGAGCGTGCTGTCGATGGTGGACAGCTCGCATTGCCAGGCCCTCCGGCCGGTCTGCATGTCCAGGAAGTGGTAATAGAAGCCGCGATATCCCGTGGCGTCCGGCTCCGGGCCTTGTGTGCTATCCCAGAAGAAGCGCAGCGTAGTCAGAGTGCGTTCGACAGCCGCGCTCCGACTCATGAATCCGCGCTCGACTCCCACTGGATAGCAAGACAGCGCAAGGCCAGTGGCCGCGATGCTTGCGGGCCAATTCGCTTCGGTCTTGTCCAGAATGAGGCCGTTGGCAGGGTTCACCTCGTGGAGGAAGTAGTCGAATGTCTCCCGCTGCAATATCGCCAGATCGTTTTGTATGGCAGAGGCGGTCGCCGGATCGTCGGTTTCCGGAACATGCGATCGCATCTCTTTATGCTCCCGGACCGCCTTCAGGGATGTGCCACGTTCAGATGGTCGAACACCCCTTTGACGCCCCTGACGCCCTCGGCAACCACGCGGAGGGCATCCCGCTCAGTCTGCGATCCGACGGTGCCCGAAAAGTGCACCAGGCCATCGCTGACCGTGAGGGTTAGCGCGTCTCCTCTGACGCCTACGTCTTCTCGCAGCCGGGTGAGGATGCTGCGTCGGATCGCGTCGTCACCTGCCGCCGTGGCGTCGTCGAACTTTGCCGCAACGAAGACGCGCAAAAGATCAGCACGGCTGACGACACCGACCAGACGCTGTCTCCTTAAGACCGGTATGCGCTTGATGCCGTGCTCCTGCATCAGCGCAGCAATTCGCGCAATCGTGGTGTCCTCGTCGGCCACTATGACATCCGAGGTCATCAGATCCGATACTTTCCAGCTGTGGCCCTTCACATAGCTGCGCGCCTCATTCGGCAACAATGCCGGGACGCCGAGTTCCGACCTGCGCAGGAAATCGCCTTCGCTCACAACCCCAACCAGGCGCCCATCGTTGTCGACGACCGGCAGGCCACTGATGCGATGATCCAGCATGATCCGCGCTGCATGTCTTACACCGTGGTCAGGCGAGACCGTAACCACATTTACGGTCATCACGTCCTTGGCTTTCATCTGCATTCAACCCTAGGTCAGTTCAAGTGAACAGCCACCAATTGGCGACATCGTAGCGCAGACGTGCCCGGCCTCCTTTGAGGCAAATCAATACCGGCGAACCACCGATGCGGGCGACTTGGACGGTCGCTCCCACTGCTTGCCGACTGCGGATGCCGGAACACGTGACCGCCTCGATAAGGTTTTGATTTGCATCAATGTCGCGCTCACCTCGACAGGTGACTGTGGCATGCGACGCAACAGATGTCTCGAATACCGATCCCAAGCGGCCATGGCTGAAACCGTCTTCACCGCAAGAGCGCTGACCAAAACCTACACGTCAGGTGAGACGCAAGTGCTTGCGTTGCGTAATCTGGATCTTGAGATCTCGGCGGGAGAGATGGTCGTTCTGCTTGGACCATCGGGCAGCGGGAAGTCGACCCTGCTCAACATCATGGGCGGGCTTGACCATGCCACGAGCGGCCAGTTGTTCTTCAGGGATCAGGAACTGACCAACCTCGACGATCGGGGGTTGACCGCCTACCGACGGCAGCACGTCGGCTTCGTCTTCCAATTCTACAATCTCATCCCCAGCCTGACGGCTTATGAAAATGTCGCCCTGGTCACGGAGATTTCCGACCATCCAATGCGCCCGGAGGAGGCTTTGGCGCTGGTTGGACTTGAACCGAGGATGCACCATTTCCCGGCTCAACTTTCCGGTGGCGAGCAGCAGCGTGTGGCCATTGCCCGCGCGATCGCCAAGCGCCCGGATGTGTTGCTTTGCGACGAGCCGACCGGCGCTCTCGATTCCAAGACAGGCATTCGGGTAATCGAGGCGCTGCTCAGCATCAATGCCCAACTGGGCACCACGACACTTATCATCACGCATAACGCCAGCATCCAGGATGTCGCCGACCGCGTCCTGTTTTTCGCCGACGGGCAGATCTCCAGAATTCACAAGAGCGAGGTTCGTCGGACGGCCGCTGAACTTGTCTGGTGATCGGGATGCGCGCGCTGGACATCAAGCTCCTTCGCGACTTCGGGCGGCTCTGGGCGCAGGCGCTCGCCATCGCCCTGGTCATAGCCGGAGGAGTGGCGACGCTTATCCTCGCCGTCGGATCCTACCGTTCCCTCGACGAGACGCGCACCGCGTACTACGAACGCTACCGGTTTGCCGACGTCTTTGCCTCGGTAAGCCGCGCGCCAAAAACGCTTGCCGACCGGATTGCAGAGATTCCCGGTGTTGCTTCGGTCGACACCCGAATTGCCAAGCTCGTGCTGCTCGACATACCAGACTATCTGGAGCCGGCCACGGGCGAAGTCATCTCCCTGCCCGAGATCGGTGAGGCTTCGCTCAACCTGCTCTACATGCGGGTTGGTCGCATGCCGGAGCCTGGACGAGCCGAAGAGGTCGTGGTGAACGAGGGCTTTGCCCAGTCCCACGGATTTCAGCCCGGAGCCCGCTTCTCGGCATTATTGAACGGCCGAAAACGCGAGTTGACAATTGTCGGGATCGCGCTGTCTCCCGAGTTCATCTATGCGGTCGGGCCTGGCGATATCATGCCGGACGATCGCCGTTTCGGCCTCATCTGGATGTCGGAAAAAGCGCTTGCCAGCGCCTATGACCTCAATGACGCGTTTTCGTCCGTTTCGTTGAAGTTGCTGCGTGGCGCGTCAGAGAGCGAGGTCATGATGCGCCTCGACGCGATGCTCGAGCGCTACGGTGGGCGAGCGGCCTATGGCCGGAAGGACCAGCCTTCGCATGCCTGGCTGAATCACGAACTCGACATGCTCAACAATATGAGCCGGACGTTGCCACCGATCTTCCTTCTCGTGTCGGCATTCTTGGTCAATCTCACGCTCAGCCGGCTCGTCGCTCTGGAGCGCGAACAGATCGGGCTTATGAAGGCGCTGGGATACCGCAACGCCAGCATCGTCGCGCACTACCTCAAATTTGTCGTTGTCATCGTTGCGATCGGGATTGTGATCGGCAGTGCAGCGGGCACGTGGCTAGGGATGCGCATCACCAATCTCTTCGGCGATTTCTTCCACTTTCCGTTCCTCGTCTTCACCAGGAGCCAGGACCTCTATGTCATCGCCGCCGCGCTTAGTCTCGTCGCTGCAATCATAGGGGGAGTCCGCGCACTTCGGGATGTCGTGCGACTGCCGCCTGCGGTCGCGATGCAGGCGCCTGCGCCAGCGCGCTATCGGCGACTGCTGCCTGCGAGCTTCACACTCGACTACTTTATTTCGCAACCGACCACGATGATGTTGCGCAACATCACTCGCCATCCATTCAGGTCGTTGTTTACGACGCTTGGAATTGCACTGGCGACGGCCATCTTGATCGTTTCACTTTTCACCGGCGATGCGATGGAGCAGCTCATCGACGTGACGTATTTCCTGGCTGACCGCCAGGACGCCACAGTGAGTTTCGTGGAAAAACGCCCGCGGGACGCCGTCCTGCAGATCGCGCGGTTTCCGGGCGTTCTCGCCGCTGAGCCTTACCGCGAGGTGCCTGTCCGCATCAGGAGCGGAAACGTCGAGCGCCGGATCATGATCAGCGGGAGGCCGCGCGACGCCGATCTCAACCGCATCATCGACGTCCACCTACGACCGGTCGTGCTACCCGAAGCTGGCCTGGCGATTTCCAGCATGCTTGCCAAGATTCTCGGGGTGCGGGTCGGCGATTCCGTCGAGGTCGATTTGCTCGAAGGAACGCGCCGGACCGCTGTCGTCCCTGTGGCGGCGCTGGTCGAAGATTACTTCGGCATCCGCGGGATGATGGATTCGGAGACGCTCGCACGCCTGATGCGCGAAGCGCCGTCACTCAACAGCATCAACGTCAGCCTGGATCAGAACAGCGGGGAGGCGTTCTATGCGGCCATCAAGGGCATGCCTATCGTCAGCGGTCTGGCTCTGCAGCGCGTGTCGCTGGCGAATTTCCGCAAGCTGGTCGCCTTGCTCATCACGACAATGGCAAGCATCTACACCGCGTTGGCTGCTGTCATCGCGTTTGGTGTCGTCTACAACAGCGCCCGCATCTCGCTTTCCGAACGTGCGCGGGAACTGGCCAGCTTGCGCGTCCTCGGCTTCACTCGGGGTGAAGTGTTGCGCATCCTCCTCCTCGAACTCACCCTGCTCACGTTGATCGCACAGCCGCCTGGATGGGTCATTGGCTATGGACTGGCCTGGATCATGCAGAAGAACCTGGCCGGCGAATTGATGCGGGTGCGTCTGATCGTCGAGCAATCCACCTACGTCCTTGCCAGTGCGATCGTAATAGCTGCGGCCGTGCTGTCGGCACTCGTTGTTCGTCGAAGGCTCAACGAACTCGACCTCGTCACCGTTCTAAAAACACGGGATTGAACCATGCGAACGATCTGGATCAAGCGAACATTGGGTATTGTGGTCTTGATGATTTTGGCCGCCGCCGCCGTCTGGTTCGCGTGGCCGCGGCCGATTGCAGTGGATCTGGCGACACTGACGAAAGGGCCTATGGAAGTCACGATCGACGACGAGGCGAAAACGCGCGTGCGTCACGTCTATGCAGTGTCCGCCCCCATCGCTGGCAAGGTCCTGCGCATTTCTCCGCCTCTCCACATTGGGGACCAGGTCACAAAGGACGAAACTGTCGTGGCGGTGATGCAACCGACGCTCCCGAGCTTTCACGATGCGCGCACCCATGAGGAGCTGCGGGCGGCGCTGGCTGCTGCCGATGCGGCGGTAAGCCTTGCGGCAACCGAAATGCGCCGTATCGAGGCCGCGCTTGCATTTTCGCGAACGGAGTTGAGGCGGGCCGAAGCGCTTGCGCGCACTGAGGCGATCTCTCTGAAGGTCCTCGACGGAGCCAGGTTCGACGTCGAGACCAATGAAGCGGCCTTGGCAAGTGCGAAGGCTCAGCTGGAGGTTCGCCGAAACGAGCGCGACAGCGTTGCAGCACGGCTAGGTGAACAGTCGGGGGCCGTCCCGGATCCAGATCCGGCCTGCTGCATACAGTTGCGCGCTCCCGTGACAGGCAGCGTCCTGAACATCATTCAGGAGAGCGAAGGTGTGGTTCAGGCCGGTGCACCGCTGATCGAAATCGGTGACCCGCTCGATCTCGAAATCGTCGCGGACCTCCTGTCGACCGACGCTGTCCTGATCAAGCCAGGCGCGCCTGTCTGGATCGACAACTGGGGTGGATCGCCGGTCCAGGGCCGCGTCGAACGCGTCGATCCGGCGGGCTTCACCAAGATTTCCGCACTCGGCATCGAGGAACAACGCGTCCGCACGACCGTCGACTTCACCGACCCTCCCGCAAAATGGTCGGCACTGGGACACGATTATCGGGTGATCGTGCATGTCACGATCTGGAAGGCCGTAGACGTCCTGACCGTGCCGGTGGGCGCCCTGTTCCGACAAGGGGACGACTGGGCGGTATTCGCGGTCAGGGATGGCCGTGCACGGGCAACGATCATAAAGGTCGGTCAGCGAAACAATCGGACGGCGGAGGTTCTGTCAGGCCTTGCCGCAGGCGATCGCGTGGTCCTGCACCCAAGCGACAGAGTCACGGGCGGCGTGGCCGTAGCGGAGCGAGATGTCCAATAGGCTGAGCGGCAGCATGGCGCACTCTCAGGCCTTATCTTCAGCCAGTTTTTCGCAAGCCGTCCAGACTAAATCTTCCGCCGACTGCGGCAGGAGTTCGTTCTTTCCGCCAAGCCTTGGGTGTCGCGCTTCATCCTGAGCGCTTCGCTTTTCGTCAGCCAAAGCCTTTAGGCCCCCAAATGCATGATCAATTGCCCGCCGAGCGGGTTGCGGGTTCACTGTGACGGCCTACCCGAACACGAAGACTCACGAAATTCGCCGTACTTATTTCGCAAAAATCTCGCAAAAAAGTACGGTGGCTGGCTCGCTAAGCACTTGAAAAGCATGGTGAACCGAGCAGTCACTGGCGAACCAGTCTCCGTTTGATATTCCCTGACAACAGGCAAAAAGCAGGGAATTTGCGCGAAGCGCAGCGCCTTGGCAGGCGGACGATCAATATCTTGCAGTAATTTCAGTTGCTTAGCGGGAGGTCTCTGCCCCAGCCTAGCAGCGAAGTTCGACCAGATATCAGCGGAAATTCGCGGTTGCCCGTGAATTAACAGGGAAATCCGTTGCCGTTATATGGGATGCGATTGCCGTTAGCTGGGATCGAATTGTCGATATCCGGGAATGCGCTGGCGTTCTATGGGACCCGAATGCGCGCTCGCGATTTCGGGTTGAGCTTGAGCAGGAATGAAATGCCCTTACCCGGAAAAGCATACTGCCGGCACTTATTAGCGCTACAGGCGCTCGAATTTTGGGCCCGTGGCGACGAGCGCCAGAGCCTCACATCGATCCCCCATGAAGCTGGTCATTGCGATGAGTTCGATCCATTCGGTCCGCACATACTGATCAAATAGACATTGACCTTCCAGTCACTGGAAGGAATAGCGATACCGGAATACAAGGAGACAACGCGTATGAACATCGGAACCGCCTCCGAAAAGTCCGGCCTACCGCCCAAGACCATCCGTTATTACGAGGAAATCGGTCTCCTCAAGGCGGATCGAGCGGAAAACGGATACCGCGACTATTCAATGTTAGACGTGCATCGGTTGCGCTTCCTGCAGCGGTCTCGCAGTCTGGGCTTCTCGGTCGAGGAATGCCGCCAGCTCCTGTCGCTCTATGGCGACAAGGAGCGCGAGAGCGCCGATGTGAAGGCGATCGCCCAGATCAAACTCTCCGAGATCGACCGCAAGATCACGGAGTTGGCGACCCTGCGCGACACGCTCAGCCATCTGTCCACCACTGCAGCGGCGACGAGCGCCCGGATTGCCCGATCATCGACGGCCTTGCGGGAAGCGGCATGGTCCAGTGAGGCACATCGTTGTCATCGCCGCGATCCTATTGGTGACCGGCATCGCTGGAACAGCGTTGTCGGGAACAGCCGTCACCCCGATTGTCGCCGAACGCCAGGCTTCGATGAAGGCGATGGCGGACGCCGCTAAAACCATCTCCGGGGTTTTCGACGGGAAGCTGGCCTATGACGCGGCGGCGTTCAAGGCGGCGGCCGAAACCATCCGCCACCGGTCGGGAAAGGCGATGGTTGAGAGTTTTCCAGCGGGATCGTTTGGCGCACCGTCTGCTGCGAAGGTCGAGATCGACCAGTCCCGCGGGGAGTTCGCAGCCCTTGCCCGCCACCTCGAAAGCCTGGCGGCTGCGCTATCATTGGCTGCTGACAACGCACCAGACGGCATCACGGAATCGATGAGGATGGCGCCGGGGATGGCCATGGGCAGCAGCAGCCTTCTCGGAAAGCGGGCGGGTAGCGCGACCGACGCCGATCCTTCAAAAATGCCTGCCGAACATGTGTTCCACCTGATCTTGCAGGACTGCACGAACTGTCACGCGAAGTTCAGGGAAAAGCGACAGTAGAGAAGGCATCGGCTCAGCCGATGCCGAACTAGGTGACGTGGACGACAGACCGACAGGAATCCTGCCATGTTCGTACAGCCCATCGACTACTTCCTCGCAGCTTGGTTCCTTCTTGCGGGTCTAAGCACGGCCTACGTGGCCTGGGACCAGTTTCGAACCAACCCGGAGCCGGCGGTGATCCTGGTGACGCTCTATCTCGGCCCCGTTGGGCTTCTACTTTACGTTCTCGCCGATAAGGAGCCACGCCCCGGCACGCACGAAGAGACACGTCGCTCAGCGCCCACGACGTGGGCGACGTGATCGTGGCGCCTGGAATGATCATGGACTTCGACACGCCGGGCGCTTCGATGCGCGACATGGCCGCCGTCGATCCTCGGCTGACCGTTTTTGAGGCCAAGCCTGATGCGCCCGGCGCGCAGGTTCTTGAGGCTCGGCTTGAAAACGGCGTCAAGGTCTTCGATCTCGAGGCATCGGTCATCAGATGGTCCATCCTGCCCGGAGAGACGGTCGAGGCATATGCCTACAACGGCCAGGTTCCAGGCCCGACGCTGCGCGTGACCGAAGGTGATCGGGTCCGCATCAACGTGACGAACCGCCTGCCGGAAAGTACGACGGTGCACTGGCATGGCCTGATCCTGCCCAATGACATGGACGGTCCGGCGGAAATCACGCAAGCGCCGATCGAACCTGGTGGCACCTATGCCTATGAGTATACCGTCGGGCAGCACGGCACCTATTTCTACCACACGCACGACCATGTCGACCGCCAGCAATCGCTCGGTCTCTACGGTGCTCTGATTATCGATCCGAAGGATCCCGCGAACGAAATCCCCGCGGATCTGGAATACACGGTCCAGCTCCAGGAATGGCTGAAGCGGGAACGGCTGACCTATCCATCGATGCCGATGGAAGGCGGGTTCCCAAACTTCTTCACCATCAACGGCAAGGCATATCCTTCGACCGAGACGATCCGGATGAAGCTTGGCCAGACGCTCAAGGTTCGTTTCGTCTGCTCGCACACCACCGCGATCCATCCGATGCATATCCATGGCGGCCCCTTCCAGGTCGCCGCCGTCGACGGCGAGACGCTCGCTGAAAGCGCGCGGTACCTCGCCGACACCGTCAACGTCGGCCCTGGGCAACGGTTCGATGTCCTGTGGCAGGCGCAGCGGCCCGGCAAATGGCTGTTGCATTGTCATATTCCGCACCACACGACCAACAACAAACGTCGAGATGGAAGGGGGTGGCGGGCTGATGCTGGTAATCGAGGTCGAGTCCTGAGCGACTTGGGCGCCGGCAATGGATGAACTTGCCGCCTATGGCGGGCTGTTTGCCGTGGCGTTCGCCGCGGCCACCATCCTGCCGATGCAGTCGGAGGCGGCGCTTGCAGCGCTGCTGATAAACGGCTCCTTCCCGACGGCAAATCTGATCGCGGTCGCCAGCCTGGGGAACGTGCTGGGTTCAGTCGTGAATTGGGTGATTGGGCGCGGCCTTGAGCGGTTCCGCGACCGCCCCCTGGTTCCCCGCTAGCCCGGCGAAACTCGACCGAGCCATGACATGGTACCGACGCTACGGGAGATGGTCGCTGCTGCTGAGTTGGGCGCCCTTTGTGGGCGATCCGCTGACGATCGTGGCAGGCACGCTCCGTGAGCCTCTGTGGAGCTTTGTTGCGATCGTCGCTGTCGCGAAAGTCGCGCGCTATCTGGCTGTCGCCGGGGCCACGCTGAACCTGATCTAACCGACCCATGCAGCAAATAACAGCAGTTCCGTTCACTTTTGGTTGCATTGCAACAAACTGTCCGCAGGCGACCTTGACAAATCACTCGAACAATTGTCCGAAGGGCACAATGAGGAATCTCGGTCGAATCTCGATCTTAGGGAACATACCGCTCCGAGCAGTGCTGGCGGTCGTGTTCTTGGCCATGACGGCTCTTCAACCTGGTCTGTTTGCCACGGCCAATGCCACGGGTTTTCACAGCGACGCGGGGATGATTCTCCCTGCCGAAGAACACTCCCACGAGGCGGGTGGTCACGACCACGGCGCCACTGCCGACGACGTGGACACGTCAGAGCACGATCACGATACCAAGCATTCCAGCGACAAAAGCTGCGAAGTCCATTGCGCGCCTGCGCATGCCGTGCCGGTCGATTGTCCCCATCTGGAGCGGGTTGTTTCTCGCTGCTTTGCGGCCGTCGCTACCGAAACCTCGGCAGGCGGCGAGTATACGGCCCATATAAGACCTCCCAGACACCTGAGCTGACGCGCCTCTCTGGGGCGTTCGCGCGCAGCGTCCGGATTCCGTTCCGGCGCGGCCAAACGCATACGTAGAGCTTCAGGTCCACAATGAAAATCGCAAGTCTCGCGATCCTCGCATCGCTGTTCGTTTCCGGATGCGCGGGAACCATGCCGCCGGACGTCCTTCCTGCCTTCAATCCGGCCGATCCTGTGATGGGCATCCGTGATGTGCACTACCACCCGGTCATCGCCGACTATCACCACCGGGAACCGGTCGATCCGCAGAACTGGCGGCGTCTCAATGAAGAGCGCTCCCCTTCGGGAGCCGGATCATGACGCGCCGGTTCCTGACCATAGCTACCCTCGTAGCCATCCCGCTGATCGCTGCCGGATGCACGACCAACGGGGCCATTGATAGCATTTCCGATCCCATGGCCGGCTTTACGACGGTCGTGGCGCGAGCCGAATCTGTAACCGGCAAGAGAACGGTGTGGGTGCAGTCCAGCGAGGAGGCGAGGGGGATCTCACAGCGCGTGAAAAGCCTCGTCCAGAGGAAGACGATCGGTCCGGACGTCGCGGTGCAGGTCGCTCTGCTCAACAACAAGGGCCTGCAGGCCGCCTATGCCGAGATCGGCCTGGCGGCTGCAGATGTCTGGCAGGAAACGATGCTCGTCAACCCGACGATCTCGGTCGGGATGATCGGCGTCGATCCGGTGCGGACGATTGAAGGCGCGGTGGTAAGCAACATCCTCGCGCTGGCGACCCGTGAACGGCGCGTCGCAGTCGCGGATGCGCGCTTCCGTCAAGCGCAACTCCGCGCCGCTGAGGAAACGCTACGGCTCGCCGCAGACACGCGGCGGGCCTGGATCAACGCGGTATCGGCTTGGGAAAGCGTTTCCTACTTGAATCAGGCGCAGGCCGCCGCGGACGCTGCCTCGGAACTCGCCCAAAAACTTGGCGAGACAGGCGCTTTCACAAAAACCGGCCAGGCCCGCGAACATGTCTTCTATGCCGAGATCGTCGGCCAGGCGGCGGAGGCGCGTCTCGCGGCCCGGACCGCGAAGGAAGAGCTCACCCGCCTCATGGGGCTTTGGGGGCCGGACGTCGATTACTCAGTCCCCAACACGCTTCCAGCCCTGCCGAAGGGCGCCAAGGCCAAACGCGCCATCGAGGCGGAGGCGCTCAAAAATCGCGTCGACCTCGAGATTGCGAAACTTGAGCTGGAAGCGTTGGCGAAATCCTACGGCCTGACCGACGCGACCCGCTACGTCAGCGACCTGGAACTCCTGTCCGGCGTGGAGGTGGAACGCGAAGAGTCCGAGGAGGGCGGGACGGAGACGAGTGTCGCACCCACCCTGGAGTTGGAGTTCGTCATCCCGATCTTCGATACCGGCAAGGCCCGCATGCGCAAGGCCGAGCTTGCCTACATGCAAGCCGCCAATCAGATGGCGGAAAAGGCGGTCAACATCCGGTCCGAGGCCAGATCCGCCTATGACGCCTATCGCTCGACCTATGACATTGCTCGGCACTATCGGAACAGTGTTGTGCCGCTGCGCACGAAGATCGAGGCGGAGTCGCTCCTGACCTACAACGGCATGATCACCAACACGTTCGAGCTTCTGGCGGACACCCGCGCGAAAATCAGCTCGATCATGCTTTCCCTCAACGCCAAGCGCAATTTCTGGCTGGCTGACGTCAACCTCGGAACCGCCATCCACGGTGGCGGCGGAAGCTCGTCCGGGGGCGGCGAAGCACCGGCGGCAGCCGAAGCGGGCGCCGAAGGCCACTGAACTCAAGGAGAAGAAAATGCTTTCAAGACGTCAGTTGCTAGGTGCGGGAGCCCTGCTTGCCGGCGCCACAGCATGGACCAAGACTTCGGCGATGGGCTTGCCGGACGCGGCCGTCATGGAATCGCCGGACATGCAGCCACCGATATTTCCGACGAGCGGCCCGGACTACCAGCCGGTGGTGACGCTCAACGGTTGGACGCTGCCCCACCGCATGAACAATGGTGTGAAGGAATTCCATCTCGTGGCCGAGGCGGTCGAGCGGGAGTTGGCTCCAGGCTCGACTGCTTATCTGTGGGGATACAACGGGCAGTCGCCGGGCCCGACGATCGAAGCGGTCGAAGGCGACCGTGTCCGCATCTTCGTGACCAACAAGCTTCCCGAGCACACCACCATCCACTGGCACGGCATGATCCTGCCAAACGGCATGGACGGCGTGACCGGTCTTACCCAGCCCGGAATCCCACCCGGCAAGACCTTCGTCTACGAGTTCGACCTCGTGAAGAGCGGCACATTCATGTACCATCCGCACGCCGACGAAATGGTCCAGATGGCCATGGGCATGATGGGCTTCTTCGTCATTCATCCCAAAGATCCGAAATTCATGCGAGTGGACCGCGATTTCGTGTTCCTGCTGAACGCCTTCGACATCGAACCGGGGTCGTACGTCCCGCGCATCATGGAGATGACGGATTTCAATCTCTGGGGCTGGAACAGCCGCGTCTTTCCGGGGATCAGTCATCTTCCAGTGGCGAAAAACGACCGGGTCAGGGTCCGCGTGGGCAACCTGACCATGACCAATCATCCGATCCACATGCATGGCTACGACTTCGAGGTGACCTGCACCGATGGGGGCTGGGTCCGACCGGAGGCGCGGTGGCCGGAGGTGTCGATCGACATTCCTGTCGGCGCCATGCGGGCATATGAGTTCGAGGCCAAATACGAGGGCGACTGGGCGATCCATTGTCATAAATCGCACCACACAATGAACGCCATGGGCCACGACGTGCCCACGTTCATCGGCGTCGATAACTCGAAGGTCACCGACAAGATCCGTCGGGTTCAGCCCGAATACATGGCCATGGGAGACCGCGGCATGGCCGACATGGGCGAGATGGAGATGCCACTTCCCGACAACACGATCCCGATGATGACCGGCTGGGGCCAATTCGGCGCGATCGAAATGGGTGGGATGTTCTCGGTCGTGAAGGTTCGCGAGGGCCTAGCCTCGAACGATTACGCCGATCCCGGCTGGTACCAGCACCCGGAGGGAACCGTGGCTTACGAGTGGAAGGGAGATGTCCCCGCTCCGTCGAAATCAGGCGACGCAAAAACGATGGCCCCGGCAACGCACGGCGGTCACGGCAAACAGGGATCAGAAACCGAAACCCCTCAACCTCAACAATGAGAGAGTGTGCAGCATGAAACATATAATCGCAGCAGCCGTTTTGATGGCGGTCAGTTCCGGAGCAGCTCTTGCCGGTGGAACCCACGCCGGAGGCCATGGCGACAAGGCCGCCACGATGCCGATCGGCAACCCTGGTGAGGCTGGCAAGGCAAAGCGGACTGTCAACATCTCTATGTCGGAGAAGGATGACGGGACGATGTTGTTCCAACCGGCCGTGCTCAAGGTGAAGAAGGGCGAGACCGTCCGCCTGAAGTTCGTCAACAAAGGCAAAGTCGACCACGAATTCGTCATGGACGTCCATGAGGGGATCATGGAGCACAAGGTGCTGATGGAGAAGTTCCCCGAGATGGAGCACGCCGATCCCAACTCGATCCGGCTGGCGCCCGGCGCGAGAGGCGAGATCATCTGGACCTTCGCCAATGCCGGCGAATTCGGTTTCGCCTGCTTGGTCCCGGGTCACTACGATTCCGGCATGAAGGGCGATATCACCGTCGCCAACTGAGTTCGAAAAACGCAAAGGAAGCAATCATGACACTATTGGTAAAGACACTCTCGACGTTCGCGCTCGTGCTCGCCATCGGCGGAAGCGCGCTCGCGCAGGAATACGTGAAAGGCGAAGTCACCAAGGTCGACGTCAAGCAGAAAAAGCTGACGATTAAACATGAACCGCTGACAAATCTCGATATGCCCGCGATGACGATGGTGTTCGTCGTCTCGGAGCCGAGCTTGCTCGAGAAGGTCAAATCGGGTCAGGCGATCGAGTTTACAGCCGACCGCGTCAACGGACGCATCACGGTCACCGGTATCAAGTGATCCGGGACTAGCGCCGCGGGCTGAAAATCAACCCGCGGCCGCTGTCCTATCGGGCAATGCGCGTGTCACGACGAGGGGGCCGCGCAGAATGCTATCCAGAGGTTCTCTTTCCAATCGTCATGTGGGGAGCGGCTCAGAGGCATCTCTATAGGATATCTTCGCGTGCCCACGCCTACATACGCCGGATAACTACAGCGAACGCGTGCACGATGCCTTCCGCTATCTTCATACCTGATAGCGCCACTCGCGTCTGTCTCGACTAGGCCAATAGCGACGTCAAAGTCATAGTCCCCATCTCGCGAGACGCTATTGTTCAGGACGCTGAGTTGGACCGAGGTCGCATCTGGAAAATTGGCAGTGTAAAAGATCAGTTGCTCCGCTGCCAACGAGGGCGTAGCCACCAACACGCCGGCAAAAAATGCAATGGCGCGCATCTCCTCCTCCCGAGGATCCAAGACGAGACTATCATCTCTCGCATCGATATTCGAATCGAATCTCTTTTCGGCAGTGGGCCGAGAAATCGGATAGGTCAGATGTTTCCGGGAAGCGCACGCATCGCTTTAAGCGGTCGACAAGCCAATGTCGTCCGCGTGGCGAGTAGCCTAGTGAGAAACATTGCTGTTCTTCTTTGCAGGCGCGGAAAAGTGACAGAGTACGAGTAGCGGCGTCGGCGACGACTTTTTCGCGGTTTCACAAGAAGGTCACAAATCCCGAAGACACTATCGCGCGGTGGCTGCCTATGCCAAAATGTGGTCGATGACTAATTCGTTCGGTTTCGGAAGAGTGCTCTTATTGCTGGCCGTCTTTGGGCTGGCCTTTGCACCTTTGGGAGCTTCGACTTCGAGCGCCGCTGTTGCCGGGTCGACGTTATCCATCATGCAGGACGACATGCCCTGCTGCCCGGACGGCAAGCCAATGGTGCCGGACTGCGGCAAGGTTTGCCCGCTCGCGGTCCTGTGCGTGTCGGGCCTCGTCAGCGTTCCACTTCCCGAAACGCCGACGTTCCTCGTCCAAGCCCCGATCGGAGAGGAGTTTCTCGACGGCAGGGAAGCGGTCCTTTCGTCGCTTGTCGGGAAACCCCCGCCCAGACCACCCAAAGCCTGACTGTCACAGGCGCTTCCAGCGCCGGAATCCGTGCGGCCGAATGCTGCGCGGGCGAAATCGCATGGTGTCTCCCATGCCAAGGCCGTGCTCACGCGGTTCAATGACAGTCGGAATTTTGAAAACATGAAATCGAAATTTTTCCCACGCGCCGCGATGCTGGCGCTCGCATTCGTTGTCGTTGTTTCCCACGCAGCCAATGCTGCTTCTGAGGACTACGAATTCCAGCTCGTTAAGAACGAGATCAAGGAAGGGAACGGTGCCGTCGTTGCCGTCAGGCTCCTCGACAAGAGGACAGGCGCTCCGGTGAACAACGCCGTCGTGTTCGCCACCAGAATGGACATGGCTCCGGACGGAATGGAGGCGATGACCACGCCCGTCGAGGCGCTGCCGCCCGAGGAGCCCGGCATCTATCGATTCAAGACCAACCTGATCATGGCGGGAGGCTGGCGCTTCTCGATCGCGGCGAAGGTCCAGGGCGAGGGCGACACAGTCGAGAGCCGTCTGGAATTCAAGGCGGTCCAATGAATAGGCTCGGCTCATTCCTGGCCCTCTCCGTAATGGCGGCGGGGGCGGGAGCGGGCGGATACTGGGCCGGACAGCGCGATCTGTCCGCCCCGATCGCTGTGCAATGGATCAAGGCGCCATTCGAGGGTGTGTTCGGCAAACCAGCGAAAGCGCCGGCCAGGGCTACGGGTACTGTCGCTTCAGGCCGCGTAGTCTATTACCGCCATCCGGACGGAGATCCGGTCTATTCGGCAATACCGAAAAAGACCGAGGATGGCCGCGATTTCGTGGGGGTGCGCGCCAGCGAGGACGTGAGCTTTGACGACCGTTCCGCGGGCGAGATGACGGAGGCGGGCACCGGAGCCGCAGAATCGGCCGACCGGGCGGCCATCCTTTACTACCGCAATCCCATGGGCCTACCAGACACGTCTCCGGTGCCGAAGAAGGATTCGATGGGGATGGACTACATCCCCGTCTTCGAAGGTGAGGCGGATGACAGCTCGACGGTCAAGGTTTCGACAGGAAGGCTGCAACGGACAGGCGTGAAGACCGTGCTCGCCACGAAGGGCGCGATCACGCGCCATGTCCGGGTTCCTGGAACCGTCACACTGGACGAGCGCCGCGTCAGCGTCGTGTCGACACGCACCGAGGCGTTTCTAGAGGAAGTAGCCGACGTCACCACCGGAGAGGCTATCGAGAAGGGCCGGCCGCTTGTGCGCTTCTACTCCAGGGAAATTGCCCAGGCGGGTGCGCTATATGCCGCGGATCTGAAGGGTGGGTCAGGTCGCGATGCTGCGGGAGGCAGCCTGCAACGTCTCGAAAATCTCGGCGTCCCCGCCGAGGCTATCGCCGCAATCGAGAAGACGAAAAAGGTGCCGATCTCGGTGACGCTGATGGCGCCCCGCAACGGCGTGGTCCTGGAGCGCATGGCCGTCGACGGCATGATGGCGGAGGCGGGACAAACCCTGTTCCGGATCGCCGACATTTCCGTCGTCTGGGTGATGGCCGACGTATCGGAATACGAGCTGAGCTCCGTTCGTGCCGGGGACAGGGTGGCTGTGCGCATCCGCAGCCTTCCGGGCGAGGTGTTCGAGGGCAAGGTCGGGCTGATCTATCCCGAAATCCAAGGCCAGACGCGGACCGCGAGGCTTCGCATCGAACTCCCCAACCCAGACGGCCTGCTGCTCGCCAACATGTACGCAGAGGTGGAGATCGTGACAGGAGGCACCGCGCCGGCCGTGACCGTGCCCGACAGCGCGGTCATCGACACTGGCGACCGCCAGGTCGTGATCGTCGACAAGGGCGAAGGCAGCTTTGAGCCGCGCGACGTGAAAATCGGCATGCGAGGTGACGATATGGTCGAGATCATGGAAGGCCTCGCCGAAGGCGAAAAGGTCGTCGTCTCGGCCAACTTCCTGATCGATGCCGAAAGCAACCTGAAGGCCGCGCTCAGCGCGCTGACGCCTGCGGAGGCCCAGCCATGATCGCCAACCTCATTGCCTGGTCGGCACGCAACCTCGTCCTCGTCTTTGTTGCGACCGCTCTGGCTGCAGCCGCAGGGGTCTACTCGATCAGGACCTTGCCGCTCGATGCCATACCGGATCTCTCTGACGTCCAGGTCATCGTCTTCACCGATTACCCTGGCCAAGCTCCGCAGGTGGTCGAGGATCAGGTCACCTATCCGTTGACGACCTCAATGCTCACCGTTCCAAGATCGAAGGTGGTCAGGGGCTTCTCCTTCTTCGGGGTATCCTTCGTCTACGTGATCTTCGAAGACGGCACCGATCCCTATTGGGCACGGAGCCGGGTGCTCGAGTATCTGAATGCGGCCGCCAGCCGTCTGCCCGACGGCGTCTCCCCTGCGCTCGGACCGGACGCAACAGGCGTCGGCTGGGTTTACCAGTACGCGGTCGTTGCCAAGGAATTGTCCCTCGCGGAACTCCGATCCTTGCAGGACTGGGTCGTTCGCTTCGCAGTCTCGAAGGCGGAAGGCGTGTCCGAGGTCGCGAGCGTCGGCGGCTTCGTCAAGCAATACTCGATAGTGGTCGATCCGTCGCGGATGCGCGCCCAGGGCGTGACGCTTTCGGAAATCGGCGAAGCTGTTCGCGTCAGCAACATGGACACGGGCGGGCGCACCGTCGAAATCTCTGAGTTTGAGTTCATGGTGCGCGGGCGCGGCTATCTGAAGAGTGTTTCCGACATCGAGAGCATCGCGCTCAAGTCGGTCAGCGGCGTACCGCTCCGGCTCGGCGACGTGGCGAAGGTCGAGATCGTCCCCGATGAGCGCCGCGGCATTGCTGAACTGAACGGCGAGGGCGAGGTCGCGAGCGGCATCGTGCTGCAACGTGTCGGCGCGAATGCGCTGACCGTCATCGAGAACGCCAAGGAAAGCCTCGCCGAGATCGAAAAAAGTCTGCCGGGCGGCGCGAAGATCATCCCCGTCTACGACAGGTCGGAACTCATCGACTCAGCGATCGAGACGCTGAAGTCGACGCTGGTCGAGGAGAGCATCGTCGTGGCCCTCGTCACGATCGTGTTCCTGCTTCACGTCAGGAGCGCGCTGGTCGCGATCATCATGCTGCCTGTCGGCATCCTGATGGCCTTCGCGGCGATGAAGCTGCTTGGTCTTGGCTCCAACATCATGAGCCTCGGCGGCATTGCCATCGCCATCGGCGCGATGATCGACGCGGCGATCGTCATGATCGAGAACGCCCATAAGCACCTGGAACGGGCACCGCCGGAAAAGCCCCGCATCGAGGTGCTGGTCAAGGCGGCGGCCGAGGTCGGGCCCGCCCTGTTTTTCAGCCTGCTCATCATCACCGTCTCGTTCCTGCCGATCTTCACGCTGGAAAGCCAGGAAGGCCGTCTGTTCGGCCCGCTCGCCTTCACCAAGACCTTCGCCATGGCCGCGGCCGCACTGCTCTCGGTAACACTAGTGCCGGCGCTGATGGTCGTCTTCGTCCGTGGCCGGATCGTCCCAGAACACAAGAACCCGCTCAACAGGCTGCTTATCGGCCTCTATCGGCCCGTCATCGCCGGGGTGCTGAAGGCGAAGACTTTCACGATCTTGCTCGCGATCGCCGCTCTAGCCGTCACGGTCTGGCCAGCGCGCCAGCTCGGCAGCGAATTCATGCCGAATCTCGACGAAGGAACGCTGATGTACATGCCGACGACCTTGCCCGGGATTTCGGTCACCAAGGCCGCGGAACTGGTGCAGATGCAGGACCGGATCATAAAGTCTTTCCCGGAGGTCGAATCCGTCTTCGGCAAGGCGGGCCGGGCGCAGACCGCGACCGATCCGGCGCCGACCGAAATGTTCGAGACGATCATCAACCTCAAGCCGAAATCCCAATGGCGCCCCGGGGTCACGTCGGAAAGCCTCAAGACGGAGATGGACGCGGCTCTGCAGTTTCCGGGCGTTTCGAATGCCTGGACCATGCCGATCCGGGCCCGCATTGATATGCTGTCGACGGGCATCCGCACGCCCGTTGGGGTCAAGGTCTACGGCACGGACCTCGCCGAAATGGAAAATGTCGCGCGCCAGATCGAGGCGGTGCTCAGGGCCGTTCCAGGAACGTCGAGCGCCTATGCCGAGCGGGTGATCGGCGGCTACTATCTCGACATCGTGCCCAACCGGGCCGCCCTCGGCCGCTATGGCCTGTCGGTCGGCGACGTGCAGGACGTGATCTCCATGGCGCTCGGCGCAAAGGTCATTACTTCCACGGTCGAGGGCCGTGAGCGCTATGGTGTCGCCATCCGCTATCCGCGAGCGCTCAGGAGCGATCCCGGCGCGATTGCCCGGGACGTGCAGATCGCGCTGCCTGGTGGCGGCTCCGTCCCGTTGGGCGAGGTCGCCAAGGTCGAACTCACGCGCGGAGCGACCTCGATCCGCACCGAGAACGGACAACTCGCCGTCTACATCTTCGTCGATATCGCGGGGCGCGATCTCGGCGGCTTTGTCAGCGAGGCGCAGCAGGCGGTCGCCGCCGAGGTGAAGCTCCCGCCGGGCTATTCGGTCGCTTGGAGCGGACAGTTCGAATATCTTGAACGTGCCCAGGCGCGGCTGAAGATCGTCGTGCCGCTAACGCTCGCGCTCATCTTCCTGCTGCTCTACCTCAACTTCCGGGCGCTAACCGAGACGCTGATTGTCATGCTGTCGCTGCCATTCGCAATCGTCGGCGGCATCTGGATGATGTGGTGGCTGGGCTTCAACATGTCAGTTGCGGTCGCGGTGGGCTTCATTGCGCTCGCTGGCGTGGCCGCCGAAACCGGGGTCATCATGCTGATCTATCTCGACAACGCGTGGAGCGAAGCGAGGGCCAGATGTGCGGCCGAGAAGCGGAGTTTGACCAGGATGGACCTTAACGAGGCGATCATGTTCGGTGCCGTCGAGCGCGTACGCCCGAAGATGATGACCGTCGTCGCCATCATGGCAGGCCTGATGCCAATCATGTGGAGCACAGGCACTGGATCGGAGGTCATGCAGCGCATCGCGGTCCCCATGATCGGCGGCATGATCTCGTCGACCATCCTGACGCTCGTCGTGATCCCCGCAGTCTACGGCATCGTCAAGGGCTGGCGGTTGCCGAGCCAGAGTGCGGTCGAGGAGCCAAGAGCAGACGGTCGGCTGAAGTTGGCCGCGGAGTAGGAGCGAAAAGTAATGGACCAGATGATGTCGGGCGGCATGTGGGGCATGGGTGTGGCAGGTTCATCCTTCTCGCCCTGGTCGTGCTGGTGATTGCTGCCTTGGTTCTTCAGATGACAATGGCGATCATATCGTTGACAAACCCAAGGCGAGGCTTGGAATATAAGAGATCTCTAAAATTGTCCTGGAATCGGCGTGCGTATGATGTATAAATCCCTAGCGGTCGATTTCTCAGGAATGTAGCCGCTCCAATTGAGAGCCCGCCCGTGGTCCCGCCGCTGGCGGGCTTTTCATTGGGCAGGCTTCACAGGCCCCGTCCCGTTCCGGGATCGAATTTGGGTTTGGCCTTCCTGCGACTGGAAGCAGCATGTTGATGGTTGGCGACATGCCATTTAACGTGCCTGATATGACCTGCAGCCACTGCGTGGGAACGGTGACAAAGGCGGTGCGGAGCATCGATGGCCAGGCGGTCGTTACCGTGGACCTCCCAACTAAAATCGTATCGATCCAGACCGGCGTCGATGCTGCAAGAATTTCGCACGCGGTCGAGGATGCCGGATATCCGAACAAGTCGGCCTGACATCGGCGGCGCAATAGCGTGGCTCGCTCCGCGTCGGTCAAAAAGGGGGTCGGGCTGCGCAGACGCGTCCGATGCACTGCAATCCCGGTCCTGATATCATGCCCACGAGGCTAGGGCCCGACGCTGGAGGTGATCAGATGAGACAATCTTTGGGGATGATCGCCGCAAGCCTGATGTCGGCCTTTGCGCTTGCGGCGGCCACAGGATCGGCGGTGGGAGCCGAGGCAGTCTCGGTTTCGCAGCTGAAAGAACGCACTCACATCCATGGGCTGGCCATCGACAGGGAAGATTCGCAAAAACTCCTGATCGCGACCCACCACGGACTCTTTCGCGCTGCGTCGGACGGAAAGGCAGAGCTCATTTCGCCAGTGCGGGATTTTATGGGGTTCACGCCGGACCCATCCGACCCGAGGTCGCTCTACGCCAGCGGGCACCCAGCGGGTGGGGGCAATCTCGGGTTCATTGCCTCAGCCGACAACGGCGTTACCTGGAATCAGGTTTCGCCGGGAGCAGATGGCCCGGTCGACTTTCACCAGATGACGGTCAGCTCGGCGGATCCTCAGGTTCTCTACGGCGCCTACGGCGCGCTACAAGTGAGCCGCGATGCCGGGAAGACATGGTCGGTGGTTGGACCGCTGCCCGAAAAGCTGATCGACCTTGCGGCATCGGCAAAGGACGCCGACACGATTTACGCTGCGACTGAAGGAGGCCTGTCGGTCAGTAGGAACGGAGGCCTGACCTGGGAAACGGTCGTCGATGGCGCGCCCGTCAGTCTCGTCGAGGTGACGGCCGACGGTTCCGTCTACGCGTTCGTGGTGGGACGAGGACTTGTCCGGTCCGCGGAGGCTGCTCTGGACTTCGCGCTCCTTTCCAGCGGCTTGAGTGACCGAATCCTGCTGCATCTCGCGGTCGATCCGGCCGACAAGGGTCGGATATTCGTGGCGTCTCACCAAGGCGACATCCTGGCCAGCACCCACGGCGGCGCCAACTGGACCGAACTCGGTCGTTGATGCGGTGACACAGTGGATCGTAGAGTGATTGGAAAGCTGGCGATTTGTGCTTGCTCTCGCCGCCTTGGTGGCGGTCTGCGTGGTTCTTGTTTTCGGCGGCAAGTCGGGCGGGATCCTCAAGCCCGACGATGTCCGTGTCATCGCGCGCGGCGAGGCCGTTTACGTGGCGCATTGCGCCTCTTGCCATGGCAAGAACCTCGAAGGTCAACCGAACTGGAAAGCGCAGGACAAGGATGGATTCCTTCCGGCGCCGCCGCACGACGAAAGCGGTCACACCTGGCACCACCGGGACACGCTGCTGTTCAGGATAACGAAACTCGGCGTCGCCGAAGCCGCCAGCCTCAAGGATTACAAAACGCGGATGCCAGCTTTCGGGGGAATCCTGACCGACGCCGATATCATCGCGGCCTTGTCCTATATCAAGTCGCGCTGGCCGGACGACATGCGCCACCGCCACGACGAACTGAACCGCGTCTTCGCGCGGCGGGAACCCTCCGCACGATGAGTCGCATCATGGCCGGCAGATCATCGCCGGCGGGCAAGTTCCCGATAAAACGCCTCAGGCGTAACGCCGATTTCCGACGCGACATTATGCCAGCGTCCCTTCGGCGGCAAGGCGCCGCCGCTTGGGCGCGATGATCAACTGGTTCCTGGGCCGTCAGGTCCTTGGCCCGGATCTGGAAAGTCCTGAACAGCTCAGACGTTCGCCTTCGGGATCGTCTTGGGTTATCCTACGCCCGAGGGACCGGGTTCTTGGCAAATGGACTTGGAATTTGGGAACTATCGCCTGAAACGCGCCGAACGGCTGCTGCTGGGGCCCAAGGGGCCGATGGACCTTTCGGCACGATCCTTCGACATTCTGGCCACGTTGCTGGGGAGGCCGGACGAGGTGATCGGCAAGACCGAACTCTTGGATGCAGTCTGGCCCGGCGTGGTGGTGGAGGAGAACACGCTGCAGGTCCACATTTCGGCGCTGCGAAAACAGTTGCCAGCCGAGATGATCGTAACCGTGCATGGTCGCGGGTACAAATATGCCGGCCCGAGGCCCTTCGAGACCTCCGCGGAGGCTCCGGCGCCGCTCAGGCCGTCCATCGCAGTTCTTCCCTTCGACAACGTGAGCGGCGACCCGGAACAGCATATTTTCTGCGAAGGATTGGCGCTCAACATCGTCGCCAGCCTCGGGCGCTTTCACGAGTTGTTCGTGATCGACCGGTTTTCGACCCTGGCCTACCGGAACCGGCCGGTTACATCGGCTGAGGCTGCGCGTGAACTGTCGGTTCGCTACATTCTGGAGGGGAGTGTTCAGAAGGCTGGGGATCGCATCCGAGTCTCGGTCCAACTTGTCGACGGAGCCGATAGCCGGCAGCTTTGGACCGAAACCTACGATCGGCAATTGACGGATATCTTCTCGGTCCAGGACGAAATCACCGGGACGATCATCGGTACCCTAGCGTCCGGCTATGGCGGCAGGCTCGGCAGGGCTTGGCGTGACCGAAGCAGGTCCGCCGGACTCGAGAGTTTCGTCGCCCTGGACCATGTCCAGCGCGCCATCGATGCCTGTCGTTTCAGCAAGGAAGGAGAGAGCCTTGCCAGGGAGCATCTGACAAAGGCAATCGAATGTGATCCGAGACTTGCCAAGGCCTATAGCAAAATGGCGTTGAGTCACATGGCCGACGCCTGCTGCGGCTGGGCCGACGACCATCACGCCTCGATGGGTCTGGCCCGCCGATGGGCAGTGGAGGCGATTGCCTGCGACGACGGCGATTCTTGGTCCTATTGGGCTTTCGCCAACTATCATTTGTATACGTTGAATCATGGCGTGGCACTTGAGGCCTTCCGGAAAGCCCTCGAATGCAATCCCAACGACGCCGACGTGAAGACCGACTATGCACTTTGCCTAAGCTATGCGGGCAGGCCTGAAGAGGGCATCGAGCAAGCACGAAAGGCCATGCGCCTCAATCCCTTTCACTACGAATGGTACACTTCCCAACTGGGCCAGATCTATTTCGATGCCCGCCAATATGACAAGGCCATCGCTACCTTCGCCAGCCTGCGCTCGCTTGATAGCGCCATCATGCGAATCTATCAGGCCGCCAGCTTCGCTGCCGAGGGGAATCAGCAGCAGGCCCAGAAATCGATGAAACGCGCTCTCGAACTCGATGCCGGCGCCACGCTGGAAAAATGGACTGATCCGAAGCTCGCCCCCTATGGTGATGCCGCGTACTTTGAGCATTTTCGCAAGAATCTCCGCAAGGCCGGCCTGCCGGAGCGGGCCACGTAGATGCGTTGCGTCGCTAGAGCGCCACCGGCAACGTTTCAGTGACGGCCGTAGCCGCGGCTAGGTACGGCGCGTCTTTGAGGATTGAAGGCGTCCTATGGGGCGGCCTTTCCGGCATCGGCGTTGACGAGCGGGGCGCCGGCGGGCCGCTCGTTCATCAGCGCGGCGACGATCACGCCCGACACGAAGGTCAGGCCCGCAATCGCAGCGATCGCCGAGGCTAGGCCGAAGAAATCGGCTATGAGGCCGGCCGAGAGAGCGCCGATTGCGTAGCCAAGATCGCGCCAGAAGCGGTAGACGCTCAGCGACCGGGCGCGCCACGAGGGATGAGAAGCGTCCGACACGGCGGCGATCAGGCTCGGATAAACCATGGCAGTGCCGAGCCCGAGCAGAACGCTCGCCAGCAGCCACCAGCGAAAGTCACGGGTCAAGGCGGTCAGGAGCAGCGCTGCCGCTTGCACCCACATGCCTGACGCGATCAGGCCCTTGCGCCCCCAGCGATCACTTAAAGGGCCTGTGGCGACCTGCAACAGTCCCCACACCCCGGGATAGACGGCCTTCAGGATGCCGATGCGCTCGATGCCTAGGCCGTTGGCGGCGAAGAACAGCGGGAAGATGCCCCAGCTCATGCCGTCATTGAGATTGTTGATCAGCCCGGCCTGCGAGGCGGCGAACAGATTGCGGTCGCGGAAGGTGGTGAGGACGAAGACCTCGCGGAAGGAAATCGGCGAGGCTTGTTTGACGTGACCGGCCATCTCCGCCCGAACATGGTCCCGCGTGTCGCGCACCAGTACGAGCGAGAGGATGGTTCCAAGCAGGGCGTATGCCACGCCGAGATAGATCGGCACCGGACGTAGGCCGTATTGCCCAGCGAGATACCCGGTGAGAAAGGCCGTGACGCCGACTGCGAAATAGCCGGCGAACTCGTTGAGTCCGACCGCCATGCCCCGTCCTTTGGGGCCGACAAGGTCGACCTTCATGATCACAGTCATCGACCAGGCAAACCCCTGGCTGATGCCAAGCAAGGCGTTTGCGGCGATGATCCAGCCCCAGCTCGGCGCCCAGATAATGATGAACGGCACCGGCAGCCCGAACAGCCAGCCAAGAATGAGCACGCGCTTGCGGCCCCATGTATCGGCGAGTTGCCCGGAGATGAGATTGGCGAAGGCCTTCACCACGCCAAAGCTGACGATGAAGGAGACGACCAGCGTCGTCGAAGCGACCCCGAACTCTTCAGAGCCAATGAGCGGCACAACGGTGCGCTCGATGCCCACCATGCCGCCGACAAAAGCGTTGATCAGCACCAGGAGCGAAAACTGCTGCCAGTTGGCTTTAAGCCCGAGGGCAACACGCGGCGCAACGCCGTCTTCACTCACTGCGCGGCTCCGGCATTCAGCGCGCGGGTACGTGCCGCCTCCGGTGGTGGCGGAGGAATATCAGCCACCATGGCCGCGACGAATTCGTCCTCATCAGCGATGCGAAAAGCCTTGTTGAAGCGCTTCTCAAAACCGATGGTCGATGTCGGCTTGCCGCTGAGCGAACGGCCACATACCGACCCGGAAAAGGCGCCGGGCAATACCTCGACGTGGTCGGGCAGGTCCTTGAGGCGCTGGGCGCTGGCAAACAGGCGACGCGCGCCATCCTCTGCGCTCGAGGCAAGCTCGGTGCGCCCAAGATCGCCGACCATTAGCGTATGGCCGGTCAGCACGAACCAGGGTTCGACGGTGCGTGTGCGGTCGGTCACCAGCAATGCAATGTGCTCAGGCGTATGGCCGGGCGTGTGCATGATCTGCGCGGTGACATTGCCAAGTTCGAGCACCTCGCCGTCCTTGACCCGGTGGAACGCAAAGTCGGCAGCTGCACTCTCATGCAGCACGTATTCCGCGCCGGCGGCCTGCGCGAGAGCGCGGCCGGCCGAGACATGATCTGCATGAATATGCGTGTCGATGACGTAGAGGATGCGCATGCCGGTGGCTTTGGCCGCATCGAGATAGGGTTGAACATCGCCAACGGGATCAACGACCGCAGCGGACGCCTTGCCGCCGCAGCCAAAGAGGTAGGATACGGCGACGGGGTCGGAATGAAGAAACTGGCGCAGGATCATCGGGATGTGTCCTTCATGGGCCGCCATCATCGGCCCAGCGAAATGCTCCGAACCTTGACAGCCCGGTCGATGCGTGTCATTCAAAAATTATGTTGAATGATGTAACGTCGGTTCGAAGCTGATGTCAATCCGCAAACCGAAGCAGGCACTCTATGAGCAGTTCGCGATTGTAGCGAAGGCGCTCGGCAACCCTCAGCGGCTAGAGCTGATCGAACATCTGGCGCAGGGTGCTCGCAGCGTCGACCTGCTGGCTACCAAGGCCGGGCTTCCAATCGCCAACGTCTCTCAGCACCTGCAGACCCTGCGCCGAGCTGGGCTGGTCCAGGCCGAACGCGAGGGGAAATTCGTGAACTACCGGCTCACCGACGACACCGTACTGTCGCTGTTTGCGTCGGTCCGCTCCGTCGCGGAGCGCCACCTCGCCGAGGTCGACCGTATCGTGCAGGGCTATTTCGAAACTCGCGACAGCATGGAGCCAGTAACCCGAGAGACGCTGGCAGCTCGGATGCGCGACGGGCTAGTTACCGTGATTGACGTCCGCCCACCGGACGAGTTCGCACTTGGCCACGTGCCGGGCGCGATCAACGTGCCGCTCGCCGATCTTCAAGCGCGTCTGCCGGAAATCGACCCGGATCGCGAAATCGTTGCCTACTGCCGCGGACCTTGGTGCGTGATGTCATTTGAAGCTGTTGCGGCGCTTCGCGAATGCGGCTTCCAGGCTCGTCGCTTGGAAGACGGACTGCCGGAATGGAAAGCAGCGGGACTGCCTGTTGAGGTGACGATGTAGCCACCGCCCTGGGGGGCTGAACATGACAGTTGATGAAATGCTCTGTGAAGCTCGCGCCATGCTGACACCGCGCCTCTCGCCGGCTGCGGCCTACAGGGAGATGCAGCAAGGTGCACTGCTTGTCGACATCCGCTACCTCGAGCAACGAGCCCGCGACGGCGAGATTCCCAACGCGGCGATTATCAGCCGCAACGAATTTGAGTGGCGCTGCGATCCTAGCACTCCGTGGCGCCACGAAATGATCAACAAAGACGACTACAAACAGCGCATTATAGTGCTCTGCAACCAAGGCTATCAGTCGAGTTTTGCTGCTGCGAACCTGGTGCGCATTGGTCTAAGCAATGTTACCGACATCGAGGGTGGCATGCAGGGCTGGCTTTCAAGCGGCCTCCCGGTCGTGCCCTTCGAGACCTCCAGGATACGTGCACTCTTGGTGGCATCGGGCACTTAGCCCGCAGTGTCGTCGGCTGCCGTCCTTGCAAGGAAGCTGTCGCAACCAGTGAGCGCGTCGCTAGGCGGATTGCGCCCATTCTCTAGGCGTCGCCTAAAGTCCCAGAAACGTAAAGGACGAGACCCTAGCTTCCAGGACTAGGAACTTGATGACATCAGCGTTCGCAGTGCCGGCGAAAGCGGGCCTAGCTAGCGACAATCAGGTTTTGGACTTGCTCCCGGTCACCTTGCGACCACTGTTTCGGGTCTTCACCGTGGGCGACTTCAGCGTGAAGTTCGACGTGCTTCATTACCTCTGACGCGCTCTCTGCCGTGAAGCTCGCCGGGCACGCTTCCATCCCCGGATAGTCCCTGCACCGATACGTGTACGGCATCGCTGCCTCCGTATATTAGAGAACGCTTTAGGAGAGAGAGCGAACGCGAGTTTTGTCAATACGCCTTTCGATGCCGTAGCAGTTTTGCTCGCAGGGGGTTGCAGTGCGGCGGCTGGAAGAATCGCTGGTCGCATAGAGCTATACGGGAAGCTCAGCGGTATTGGCTGACTTCGTGGCCAGGAGCAGCATCGGCCCTCGGCCGCGCTCACCCGTGTGATCCAAAGTAAAGCCAGCCACGAGCGCCGCCGTCACATCTGCCAATGCCGGGAAGCGGTACACGTCGGCCTGAAACGCCCCGCACGGCAGTTTCGTCCTCATTCGTTCTAAACACCAGCGCCAGGCGTATCATGGCCACTGCTCTCGGCCGAGATCGCCGAGACGCAGGCCCGCTCCATCAAGTACCAGCTAACCGTCGCCAAGCTGCCGCTGGCCAAGGACATTGAGGACTTCGACTTCACCGACACGCCCGTCAACGAGGCGCTGGTCCGCGACCTCGCTACCGGCAGCTTCATCGCCGACAGCGCAACGCCGTCCTCATCGGCGGCACCGGAACGGGCAAGTCGCATCTCGCCATCGCGATTGCCCGAGCGCTCATCCGTAACGGAGCGCGCGGCCGCTTCTTCAACGTCGTCGATCTCGTCAACCGGCTCGAGACCGAGCACCGCGCCGGAAAGCGGGCGCGCATCGCCGACTACCTGACCCGGCTCGACCTCGTCGTGCTCGATGAGCTCGGCTATCTGCCCTTCGCACAAGCTGGTGGCCAATTGCTCTTCCACCTGATCAGCCGGCTCTACGAGCGCACCTCTATCATCGTCACCACCAACCTGGCCTTCGGCGAGTGGCCGGCCGTCTTCGGCGACGCCAAGATGACGACGGGGTTGCTCGACCGGCTCACCCATCACTGCGAGATCGTCGAGACCGGCAACGAGTCCTGGCGCTTCAAGAACCGCGCCTGATCAACCCGACGCTGCCAAGCTCATCCGCGCTCGCCGGGCTGCGCAACCCTGACCAGCTCCGCCCGGCGAGCGCTGACCCTTGTGCCCTACGAAGGGGTCCCCTTTTGCGCGCCGATCCAGGGTCCCCCTCCGTGCTGATTGACAGCCGGGACGCTCACACGGGCCTGGAACGCCGATTTCGACCTGGATGGCCGTGCCGATGGCGGCACCCGGCTGCAGGATCTTGCGACGGTCGAAAGGCGTGTCAATGCGAATCTGCCGTGGGCGTGATTGCACCGCGGGACCTGCGCGATGCGGCCGTCGAGCGCTTGACTGAGCGACACAAGCGCCGCTTTGATGGACAGACGACGTCGAGCAGGTGTGATGCCTCACGGCAGCATCAGGAGGACGATTGAGCCATGACCGACCGCGAGGACTTCCTTGCCTGGGTCAAGACCGCGCTGTATGAGGCGGAGCTCGCGCTGCACAATGGCGACCCAGCCCCCAGGCGGGCTCTCTGGTCCCGCAACGAGCCCGTGAGCGTCCTGGGTGCGTGGCGCAACGCCCACGGCCAGCGAGAACTGGAGGAACTCTTCGCCGCTCTCGGCACGAGCTTCTCCGACTGCACGTCGTATGCATTCGAGCTGCTGTCCTACGACGTGGTGGGCGACATGGCCTATACCGAAGGCTTCGAGCACACCTCAGCCTCTGTCGATGGTCGGCCCCGCACCTACACGTTGCGCGTCACCCAGGTGTACCGACGCGAAGGTGGCGAATGGCGCGTGGTCCATCGCCACGGTGACACCGTGACTGAGTGACACAAGCGCCGCCGCAAAAACGACTTGTTGGACGTCCTCTGCGGCGGGCCAGCCCGGGGGCAAATCTGGGCGCGCATCCGCGGCTCATGAGACATCTCTTCTTCTGGCGACCGCTGACCATTGTGCCCTACGAAGGGGTCCCTTTTGCGCGCTGATCCAGGGTCCCCATTCCGTGCTGATTGACAACGAAGCACACCAACTGGCTTCGGAGTGCCTAGTTCGGCTCAGCCAGGGGCGCCAGAGCGCGCCAGACGCTTCGGGCCTGACGACAAGCGGCTCAGCCGGAACGCGCGCTGGCGGGGCTCTAAGAGTGGAGGGACGGGCATGTAAACGAGCGAGTGCTGGCATTGGCCGGCAGGAGTTTATCGAGCCGTTGATGCCAACCCTGTTGATGCTTCCGATTTCAGAAGGCGCTCCGCCAACTTCTTCAACACACCCGATCAACCTTATCCGTGGCGCTGAGGGGCATCTCATCCAGCAAAAAAACGCTCTCCGGTGCCTTATAGCCAACGCTGGCGCGAGCGAAATGGATAAGCTCCTGCGGGGCTGGCTGCGCGGCGCCTGGCTTGAAAGTTACGAACGCGTGGACATTTTCGCCATGGACGGTGTCAGGGACCCCGACAACTCCGGCGATTGCCACTGCGGGATGCCGCATCAGGGCTTCCTCGACGTCCTGCGGGCTGATGTTCGAGCCATCGTGTACAATGATCTGTTTTCGCCGCCCGCAGAACCAAAGGTATCCGTCCTCGTCTATCTTCATCACATCGCCGGTGTCCAGCCAGCCATCCCTGATGGTGGCACGCGTTGCATCTGCATCACCCCAATAGCCGACCATGTTGCAAGGCGAGTTGATCCAGAGGCGCCCCTGAGCGCCGGGAGGCAGTTCATTGCCGTTATCGTCGCGGATGGATATCTCGTAGCCGACAATCTGACGCCCGATCGAACCCGCTTTGTTGAGCCCGTCAGGAGGATTGATCGTGGCAACTCCAATTTCAGACATGCCGTACAGCTCATTGACGGACAAGCCGCTGAGCGCAGTAACTTCGAGCGCCAGCTCGAGCGGCACTTTATCGCCGCCGGCACAGAGCAGTCTGAATGACGAAAAGTCTTCGCGCCTGGCATTCTTCGCCCGAACCAACCCGAAGAGGACCGAGGGCAAAGCGATGAGTATGGTTGGGCGATGCTCGCGCAGCATCAACAGGAGCCCGGGTCCATCGCAGCTTGGCGGTACGACGACACGAGCGCCGGCTGCGAGTCCCATGAGAGCGTCCAGGAGCGCTCCGATGTGCGACATGGATCCGCTCAGCAGAACGATGTCGTCCGCCGCAGTTTGGCAGCCCTGTGCGAAGCTGGCAATCATATTGCCCAGACTTTCGAAACTATGGGCTACGCCCTTTGCCAGGCCGGTACTGCCCGAAGTGAAAAAGATAACCGCAGGATCAGTAGGCGCAGGCATCAGCGAAATTTCGGACGCGATCGGGCTCTCCAAGAGCGTCGCGAAGTTTGAATGGCGATCGTGCTCGGAGCCGTAGTTGATGACCCCAAGTGGCAAGTCACGCGCGACACTGGAAGCGATGTCTTCCTGACGGTCAACATGGGCCAATAGCGCCCGAGCGCCGCTCGTCTTGAGTCCATGATCGATCTCGGGAGGCGTGTATCGGTAGTTCAAGGGTACTGCCACGATCCCCGATTTGAGGCAGCCCAGGTAGTGAATCATCAGCGCAGCGCTATTGGGCATGAGCGACGCAATTCTATCGCCCGGCTTCAGCCCATAGGCCAGCAAGCCAGCGGAATAGCGTTTGCTGGCGCGCTCGAGTTCTTGCCAGCTCAAGCTGCCCTCGGGGCCAACAAGTGCCAGATCATCTGGCTTGCGTCTTAGCCCAACGTCGAGCAGACGTGGTACCCAGATTGGCTCGTCGTGCTTGGCTCGTGACTGAGGCACTTCGTTCCCGCCGCTTGGATTGACGACCGTCGATGGTCCTGACTTGCGAAGGCCTGGTTCACTCGACCTAACCGGAAAAACGGATGTGGGGCCCCTAGGGCGGCCAGGCAAGCGGCCATCCCGATCATGTCGCGCAGCCTGTGTCGCCAGAGCGCGCCAGACGCTTCGACGGCGTAGGAGAGCGGCAGCGCTGGCAGGGCTCTAAGTGTGGAGGGGAAGGGCACCGAACTTGCGACTGCATCATCATATCAGGAAGAGGAGCCAAATGATGCGTCAAGATGGAACAACAGCGCGAAATACAGCAACACGGTACGTGCCGGAATGGCGCCTCAACAAGAGAACGTTTGAGGTTCCGTACCTCATGAAGCTCGGCAACATTGGCCGCCAGGAAGCGTTGGCTTTGATCGCCAGGCATAGTGGGGACAGAGACAAAATCACTGCCGAGCTGTTTTTGCGGAGAGGTCGATCACAATAGGCTTTGACGCGCTAGCCACCTTTGTACGCTGGTGGGCTCTGATGGCCCTCACATCATATACGGTGGATAATACCAATGGAGAGCTTTGGCTTCCTCTCGGGCGTCATCGGGCAAATCTCCCGTGAGTCCGTTCTCGCGATGTAGCGTCGCCAAACGGGCATGCGCGCGGGTTCGATGGTCTCGCACAAGTCGCTGACGGCAGCCGTGATCGACAGCCGCGACTTCCTGACCGCGAAGCGGCGGGCCGAGACGGAAATCATGATGCCCGAAGGCACCAAGATCGCCTTCGCGGGCGGCCTCGCCGACAAGGCGCGGCGGCTCGGCATCCTGATCTGGTGATTCAGCTGCGCTTCCTAGCGCCGCCCTTCCTTGCTAAGATGAGGCGTCGCGGTGCAAAACGATCTGATGAACACTTTACCCTCACGAATTGGCGAGGACTGACGATACACGGCCATGTGGGAAGAGGAGTTAGTACCGCTTGGAGGGGCAGCCTGCGCAATTGCGGTTAGATGCCTGAGAGGATCGGCTGCGGGGGTTTAGCTGCGGGGTAACGCGGTCATGGCGACGATGCGAGCGGAGCGGCGGCTGGCAGCCATAATGGCCGCAGATATCGTCGGCTACTCGCGCCTCATGGAAAGCGATGAGGCGGCCACGCTTGCAGCAATCAAGTCGCTACGGGCGGAAGTCATCGATCCGCTGCTCACACAGCATAAAGGCCGGATCGTCAAGCTGATGGGCGACGGGCTGCTCGTGGAGTTCAGCTCCGTCGTCGATGCCGTCACCTGTGCCGTGGCAATGCAGACAGGCGTCGCCAAGCATCAGCCGGAGACCTCTCCCGATCGGCGCATAACCTTTCGCATTGGCGTCAATCTCGGCGACGTCGTTGTCGAAGGCGACGACCTGCTCGGTGACGGCGTGATTGTGGCCGCCCGCCTTGAGCAACTTTGCCCACCGGGCGGCGTGCTGGTCTCGGGCACCGCCTATGATCACATGAAGGGCAAACTCAACCTGCCGCTCGACTATGCGGGCGCGCAGCAGGTCAAGAACATCTCGTCGCCCGTCCGCACCTACAGCGTCAGGATGGAAGGGGTGAAGCCGGGCTGGCGTTTGCGCACACGCCGTTATCGCCGTTACCTGCCCACGGCGGCGGCCATCCTTATCTCGCTCGTCATTGCCGCAGCCGGATTCATGTGGCTGCGGCCGGTGGACACTGCCGCGGCCAAGGCCTCGATTGCCGTGCTTCCCTTCAACAATATCGGCGGCGATGAGACGACCGGGCGGTTTGCCGATGGGATAACGGAGGACATCATCATCGACCTCTCTCGCTACCGGGAAGTCGATGTGATCGCCCGCAACTCAACGGCCGTTTACAAGGGCAAGCCCGCGGATATCCGAAAGATCGGCGAGGAGCTGAACGTCCGCTACGTGCTTGAGGGCTCGGTGCAGCGGCAAGCCGAGCAAATTCGTGTGACGGCGCAGCTCGTGGAAGCGGAAACTGCCGCACAGATCTGGTCCGACCGTTGGGATCGCCCGGTCGAGGATCTGTTCGCGGTGCAGACCGAAATCTCGGAACAGGTCACCCGCCGTCTGCTTGACTCCAAGGGCGCTATCCTGACCTCAGAGCGCGCAGCCGCACACAGGTCGAGCCCCCAGAACCTTAGCGCCTACGAGCTTTATGTGCGCGGGCGCGAAGCCATGCACAAATTCACGAAAGAGAGCGTCACCGAAGCGATCTCCCTCCTCAAACAAGCAGTAGAAAAGGACCCGACGCTTGCGAGAGCGTGGGTCGAACTTTCTGCTGCCTATTATTCCTCGGTCGACTTTGGCGCGGAAGCTGGCATAGCGAAGGCCGATGCCCTGAGCGCGGCAGAACGCGCGGTCAGCCTCGATCCCTGGACGCAAACGCCCATGCTCAACTCGCTCACCTCGTTGGAAGTCAGGGTGAATTCGAGCGCTCAAGAACGGAGTTCGATACAGCGTTGCGCCTCAATCCGGGCTCGGCCGACATCATGACGACCTATATCAGCTGGGCGAGCACCTTCGGCCAGCCTGAGCGGGGCGCGGACCTTGTCGACCAAGTAATCCGACTCAACCCCGACTATCCGGCCTGGGCGACTGGCCCCTTCAGCTACGCCTATGTGATGGCCGGTCGGTACGAGGATGCGCTGCGCATCCTCGAGCAGCAATCACCTGAGAACTACAACAGGTTCTCGTGGGTTTACCGGGCTGTCAGCAACGCGGCGCTCGGCAGGCAGGAAGAGGCGAAGGCTCTCGTCGCGAAGACGCTGGAGCGGCACCCCGACCTTACCATCGAAACCTTCACCGGCGGGGCCGGATGGAGCGACAAGGAAAGGGAGCTGCTGCTCGGGGCGATGCGGCAGGCAGGTTTCCCGGCATGCGCCAAACCCGAGCAGCTGGAGGACATCGAAACCGGGATCCGCCTGCCGGAGTGCACGGCTGCCGCTGCAGAATAGAGCACTTTGCAATCTGGAACGCCTGCTCGGGGTATTCCTGCGATTCGAACTCGATCCCAAATATAAGAGATTGATCAGCCCCATGATCGCGACGATGCGGCGGAGGGCGTCGGCGGGCCTTGTCTGCATTTCGTATCTCCACCGCGAACAAGACCAGACAAGATCGTTAGAAGGGGTTTCATCGGCGGCTCCAACGTGCGTACTGGCTTTCAGCAGGGTCCTGCGTGGCATACGGTCCCTTTCGCGCCTTCGCTCCCGGTGGCCGATCCGGCCCGAACTTGATTCGCATGGGTGGGGTTGGTCACGCGCAAAAGAGTTGCGCCAGACTTGACCAGGGGGGCGGCAGCTCCATCACCGTGAGCGATCTGGCCGAGAGGTCGATCGGCTAGCTGCCAGTCAGGATCACATCCATGATCGATGTCGAGGAATGCCAGCGGCAGCAGACGACAAAATTAACGTCTGCTCGATGCATACCGACGTCATTTGCGACTTGCGACGTCAGCGATCTCGGTCCTGTTGCGTTGGTCAGATGGGCGCTGCGCTTCGGCGACGACGACATCATGCAGTCCAGCGTTCGAAGAGTCCGTAATGCGTTGGCGCTGATGCTCAGGCCGGCGCGAGCGGCTTCAGCTCGTCAGCCTTTTCGTAGATCTCGATGTCCCAGGCGAGAAGCCGCAGGGCTTTGCGACCGCAAGTCCGGCGATTCCTGCACCGATAATGACTGTCTGCCCTGATGCGTGCACGTGGGAAAGCGGCTACTTGCCAAGGACATTGAGGACTTCGACTTCACCGACACGCCCATCAACGAGGCGCTGATCCGCGAGCTTGCCAATGGCACCTTCATTGCCGACCAGCGCAACGCCGTCCTCATCGGCGGCGCCGGAACGGGCAAATCGCATCTCGCCATCGCGATTGCCCGGGCGCTCATCCGTAACGGAGCGCGCGGCCGCTTCTTCAACGTCGTCGATCTCGTCAACCGGCTCCGCACAAGTGGCCAATTGCTCTTCCACCTGATCAGCCGGCTCTACCATTCGCCGAAGGCCAGGTTGGTGGTGACGATGACAGCTCGTTATCGCTCGGGGAGCGTCGCGTGACAGACGCAAAGTCTCGTAACCCTCATCATTCACAGATGATAGTGCTGCCTGAAGCCAAAGAATTCGTGGAGGCCGGCTGTCTTCGGCGACGCCAAGATGACGACGGCGTTGCTCGACCGAAATGCTCGCGAACCGCTTCAGCCGTTTCCTGCAAGGGACATTCGATCCCGTAGTGACTCGCCACTGAGCATCATGGCCGCACGTGGCTGCCTGCATTCGTGACGAGAATGCGCCACGAGCGGCAACCCTCGATCAATTGGCTGCCACGACTATTCACGTTGGAGTTGCCGGCCTGCAGCTCTCTCGGAGTCGCCAACGCGTTGCAGTTGATGACCACTTTGAGGTCGGGGGAGCGGAATGCCAGCTTTGCAGCCTCTCCGAAGTGGACCCGTCAGGTTCCGGCCAACTGCGGCCATTCGTGAACTAGCGGCCGATGGCCGCTTCTGGGGCTAGGCGGTCAGAGAGATATTCCTTATTGCGGTGGACTTCGTTGGAGCGGCAAGCATTGCTGTCGGGACCGGGCGACTACCCGGCCTCGGCCCGCCCAGTGCGGGCTCCACTCAGTACAGGCATTGAACGATCCGATGTCGGTATTGATGGAGAAAAGCAATGCGCATTATCGAAACTGACCAAAGCGAAAGCATCGGCGCTGGCGAACCCGAGAACATTTCACTTCGAGTGGAAGGGACGTCGCGGAAGCGCCTTCGGAAGCTGCCTGCCACGCCGGTAGATGTCGCGCGCAAAAGTAAGGACCCCAAATCTGCGGATACGAAGACGGACACCGTCTTGAAGAAGCTTCGATTGGCCAAGGGTGCTACCGTCGTGCCGGGCGAACCAATCGAGGCTGCGCATCAGGCCGGCCAATTTCCGCTACTCGCACGGCGGCGCGGGTCTTTTTTTGAGATCGGTGATGAAGGCACTGCCTTCCACTTTCTAATTGGCGACCGACTTCTCGAAATCGAGGCCGTAAGCGATTTTCGCCATCTCGGCGTTCAACCGCTCCAGCTTAAACCCGCTACCGTATCGCCCCGACATGCCCCGCTCGGCGTGCCCTTGCAACGCATTCATCACCGCCGTATCGACTTCGGCATCCCGGCAAGCATCTTCGAAAGTGTGCCGGAAGCTATGGAAATTGTTCTTATCTCGCTTCACACCAGCCGCTTTGATGAGGCGTGCGAAGAGCTTTGAAGCTGGCCCCGAGCGGTTCTTGGCATGACCGATCTCGATGTCCGGGAATATGCGATGATCAAGGTTCTTGACCCGCGCCACGAACTCCAAGAACCCTGCTTTGACTAGTGTAGGATGCACCGGAATTCGGCGATTTGAGCTACGCGTTTTCACCCGGTTCTCTCCATCACCTTTGACGTCGAAAAACGTCACATCGCCGAGCGTCTGGATGTCGCCGCGACGGAGTTGCACGATCTCCATCAGCCGCGCGCCAGTGTAGAGTGCAACCAACGGGACCCAGAACTTCCCGGATAATTCCAGAGTTTGAGAGCCAGGCTGTAGCCAATGGTGTTCAGATTTCGCGCCTTTGAAGGGTGGCGCGCGGAATATCCGCTTCAATTCGTCTAGACTGAACGGATCACGTTCTTCGCGAGCGACGGTGTCAACTCGCGGCTTCAGTCCTTCAAACGGGTTGGTCTGGACCTCATCGAAGTTCTTTTTCGCCCAGATGAAGAGCGATGACACCGCGTCCATTTTCAGGGCGACGTTCTTTGCAGTCGGCTTCAACGTGCCTTCGGCCTCTGCCTTCTCAGCGATAGCAACCAAACCGAGATTCTTGAAGGCCATCTTCTTGTGGGCGTTCGGTGGAATGTTGAAGAGGACATCCTTGAAGCGCTTCGCGTCGGCCTTGGCGTAGACCCCAACTGGGTGATCGCCGCATATTTCGATAAACGCCTGCACAGATGCTTTCCGTTCATCGCGGGTCTTTTCGACCCATGAATTGGTGCGCGCCTTTTCGGCAATCCAGTCAGCCAAAACGAGCGACAGGCGGGGTCCCCCTGAGCCACGGTTGGCGCTGGTCGGCACCTGTGCACTCGTTCGTCCGTCGCCGCGCTCTGCGGGCGTACTAGGCGCTACTGCGGCACTCTCGATACCGGCATCTGGTTCGCCCGCGATGATGGCTCCCAAAGCGTCAATCTCGGCACGGGCAAGAAGCCGCGCGAGGACAAGCTTGCGGGCCGGATCAATGCCGGGGGAACGCTCTTCAGCAATCACCGCCAGTTCACTCAGTTTACCAATCGCCAGCATGCGGCGAAGTTCGGCAATGCGACCCGTGGCACGGGAGCGAACGATGTAACCCATGATCTTATCAAGGTCGCCGTCCTCAACCAGATGATCGAAGTACCGTGACTCCGGCAGCGCGACCAGTTCGCCTTTCCAAAGCAGTGACGGCTCCGCATAGGCGGCTTCGAAGAGTCGAGCGCGATCGGCAAATTCCTTATCGCTGACGTCGCTAGCATGCCGCCGGGCTATCTCTGCGAAGCTGAGCGATGGTTGTGGAGTGGCAGGCTGGGTTTGTCGCGCGATCTTAGCTCTGTGATCATCAAACCGCCGATTGATCGCGGACACCTCGTCATGGAGCTTCCGCCGTGCCTCCTTGAAATCCCTAGTGCGCAATGACTTCGTTTCGAACCGCTTGCCATAGGTCTCAACGATGTTCGTAGGCACGCGAACATGCACATAGAACATGTCGTTCCGCTTGATCAGGCTGCTTGGCATCTCCATGTCGTCCATTCCTCTCTTGTATCACAGACTGTATGACAGTCGAGGGGAAGAAACCCTTGAAAACCAGCACTTTGAGAAGAATCAATCGCTTAGGAAAGAATGGTGCCCAGAGGCGGATTCGAACCACCGACACGCGGATTTTCAGTCCGCTGCTCTACCAACTGAGCTATCTGGGCCTCGCCGGCAACGAGATATCGTTGACCGGATTTCAGGAAAGCGCCGTGGGCGCCCCTTGAAAGCGCGTGGGTTATAGCACGGGAATTCCGCCTGTCCAGCGCCTAAGCGTTGATTTCAGGTGGGAAACGCCAAGCGTTCTGGAACACCGATCATCTGCCGTGGCGGCAGCGAGGTAGCCGCCGCAAACGGGCCTATTTCGGCCCGTCCGCATCAGGCTCTTCCTCGTCGTCGCGGGCGGTAATCACATAAGCGCCCTTCAGCCAGCGATTGAGGTCGATGTCCTTGCAGCGCGTCGAGCAGAACGGATAGGTCTCGCGCGCCGATGGCTTGCCGCATTCGGGGCAGGGGCGCTTCGGGCGCAGCGGCGTCACCTTGTCGTCCAGGCTCATGGCCGCGCGGCGAGCCAGCTGGTGTGGACTTTGAAGCCCTCGCCGGAAAGCAGCGCCACCGTCTCGTAGAGCGGCAGGCCGACAATGTTGGTGTAGGAGCCGACCAGCTTGACGACGAAGGAGCCGGCCAGGCCTTGCACGGCGTAGCCGCCGGCCTTGCCGCGCCATTCGCCGGAGGCGACATAGGCGTCGATCTCCTCGCGCGGCAGCCGCTTGAAACGCACCCTGGTCTCGACCAGCCGCAGGCGCTGCTTGCCGCCCGGCGTGATCAGGCAGATGCCGGAATAGACCCGGTGCGAACGGCCGGACAGCAGGCCGAGGCAATTCACGGCATCGTCGAGCGTCTCGGCCTTGGGCAGGATGCGCCGCCCGACGGCCACCACCGTGTCTGCGGCGAGCACGAAGGATGGCGCATGGTCGTCTTCGCTCTGCAGCGAGGCGAGCGCCTTTTCAGCCTTCTCCTTCGACAGCCGCTTGGCCAGCGAGCGCGGATGCTCGGCGCGCAGCGGCGTCTCGTCGACATCGGCCGGCAAAACGCGGTCCGGCTCGATGCCGGCCTGCTGCAAAAGCTCGATCCGGCGCGGCGAACCCGAAGCAAGCACCAGCTTCTGCAAAATGCTCATCGCGATTCCGGCAGGCTCTTGATCTTACTTGAAACGGTAGGTGATGCGGCCCTTGGTCAGGTCGTAGGGCGTCATCTCGACCAGGACCTTGTCGCCGGTCAGCACGCGGATGCGGTTCTTGCGCATGCGGCCGGCCGTATGGGCGATGATTTCGTGTTCGTTTTCGAGCTTCACCCGGAACATCGCGTTGGGCAGCAATTCCGTCACGACACCCGGAAACTCGAGGACTTCTTCCTTCGGCATTCGATACCTTTGCTTGGATGGCAGTTCCAGCGCCTAGAGCATGATGCCGAAAAGTGTGAAGCGGTTTTCGGACGACATCATGCTCTACTTCTTTGATTTAGAGGCGGATTCAGATTTCAGGTCGAACCGACCTGAAATCATCCGACTCTAGCCGGAATTTTGGCGGAACCTATATGATAATCGTCCGCTTGTGAACACGCTTAATCTGCGGCGTTTTTTGCCTGCGGCGGCAGAAAACGGCCGGATATCCGCGCCTTCAGCCGCTCGCGCACGTCGCGATAGGCGGCCATGATGTGCTCGCGCGTGCCGCCGGCGCCGGTCGGGTCCGGCATCGGCCAGTATTCGACGTCGACGGCGAGCGAGCGGGTGAGTTCGAGTGCGGCGTGATGGGCTTCCGGCGCCAGCGTCACGATCAGGTCGAAATAGTCGTCCTCGAGGTCGTCCATGGTCCTTGGGTGACGCTCACCGAGCGTGAGACCCTCCTCGGTAAGCACCGCGTCGACGAACGGATCGCGTTCACCACGGTGCACTCCAGCCGAGGCGACGAACGTGGCGGAAGGCAGCATGCGCCGCGCCAGCTGCTCGGCCATCGGCGAGCGCACGGCATTCATGCCGCACAGGAACAGGATCGAACGGGGCAGAGGGGCAGGCAGGTCAGCCTCGCCAGTGCAGCACGCAGACCAGCGTGAACAGCCGACGCGCCGTGTCGAAATCGATGTCGATCTTGCCGGCAAGCCGGTCCATCAGCGTTTGCGAGCCCTCATTGTGCAGGCCGCGCCGGCCCATGTCGATCGCCTCGATATGGCTGGGCGTCGAGGAGCGGATGGCGTCGTAGTAGCTTTCGCAGATCAGGTAGTAATCCCTGACGATGCGCCGCAGCGGTGTCAGCGACAGGATGTGGGTGACCACGGCAGCACCATCCTCGCGCGCCACCGCAAACACCAGGCGCGACTCGGCCAGCGACAGCTTCAGCCGGTAGGGCCCGGCGCCATCGTCGTTGATCGGCTGAAAGCTGTTTTCCTCGATCAGGTCGAAGATCGCTACCGCGCGCTCATGCTCGACGTCGGGCGTCGAACGGCCGATCGATTCGTCGAGTTCGACGTCGATCAGCCTGGCGCGGGTTCGATCGTAGTCAGACATGGCTCTACATGTTCAGCCTGATGGCGACGGAACGTCCATGCGCATCCAGCCCTTCCGCTTTGGCCAGCGCGATCGCCGCCGGCGCCAGCGCCCGGAGCTGCTCCGGCCCGAGCTTCAGGGTCGAGGTGCGCTTGACGAAGTCGAGCACCGAAAGGCCCGAAGAAAAGCGCGCCGATCGCGCCGTCGGCAGCACATGGTTGGAGCCGCCGACATAGTCGCCGATGACTTCGGGCGTATGACGGCCGAGAAACACCGCACCAGCATTGCACATCCTGGACAGGAAGGCTTCCGGATCGTCGATGGCGAGCTCGACATGTTCGGCCGCGATACGGTCGACCAGCGGCAAAGAGGCTTCAATCGTCGGTACCTGGATAACCGCGCCGAAATCGCGCCAGCTTGCCGCTGCCGTCTCGGCGCGCGGCAGGCTCTGGAGCTGGCGTTCGACCGCCTGTTCGACCGCCTTGCCGAAGGCCGGGTCGTCGGTGATCAGGATCGACTGTGCCGACACGTCATGCTCGGCCTGGGCCAAAAGGTCGGCGGCGATCCAGTCCGGGTCATTGCTGGCGTCGGCCACGACCAGAACTTCCGACGGTCCGGCGATCATGTCTATGCCGACGGTGCCGAACACCTGGCGCTTGGCGGCCGCGACATAGGCATTGCCGGGCCCGACGATCTTGGCCACCGGCCCGATCGTCTCGGTGCCATAGGCGAGTGCCGCGATCGCCTGCGCGCCGCCGACACGGTAGATCTCGGACACGCCGGCAATATCGGCCGCCACCAGCACCAGCGGATTGATGATGCCGTGGGGCGCCGGCACCACCATGACGATGCGCTCGACGCCGGCCACCTTGGCCGGCACGGCGTTCATCAGCACCGAGCTTGGATAGCTCGCGGTGCCGCCCGGCACATACAGGCCGACGGCCTCGATCGCCGTCCAGCGCGAACCGAGCTCGACGCCGGCGGCATCGGTATAGAGGTCGTCCTTCGGCTTCTGCCGCTCGTGATGGGAGCGGATGCGGTCGCGCGCGAAGCTCAGCGCCTCGATCGTCGCCGGATCGGCGTCGTCGTAAGCTTTGGCGATGTCGTCCCTGGAGACGGCAATGCCAAGCTTGTTCAGGTCGGCCTTGTCGAATTTCAGCGTGTAGTCGATCAGTGCCGCATCGCCCTCGGCGCGCACGCGTGCGATGATGGCGCGCACGGCGGCATCGACGTCCTCCGACACCTCCCGCTTGGTCAACAGGAAGGCGGCGAAACGCTGTTCGAAATCGGCATCGGACTGGCGGAGCGTGATGGCCATCTTGTGCGCTCAGGCCCTGTGCACGGGGCGCGAGGTGGCTTCCCAGGCGCCGCCAATGTCGGCAAGCCGGGCCTCGATGCACTCGACATCGAGCATGATCGTGCCGCCGCCTGCAAAGATCAGCTCGACGATGCCGGCGGGCTTGCTGATCTCGACGAAGCTGATCGCCAGCAGCGACAGCACCTCGGCCGGCTTGTTTCGGGCAATGCCGTTGGTCTTGGCGCCGAGCACGCGGTCGAAATGCAGCACGGCCTGCCGCCGCTCATTGTGCTGGCGGAACAGGCCGGACTTCGCCTCCCAGACGAAGCGGTTCATGGTCAGCACGAAACGCTTGGCCGCCGGCAGGAATTCAAGGTCGCCAACCTTCATCACGGCGTCCTGGACATGGGCCGAGACGATGCTCAGATCCTGATCGTCGAGGGCGACAAGCTTGAGGGCCATGCGGAATTTGTACCCAAAGTTGGTTTCAGCCTTCTGTTAGAGCATGATCCCGAAAAGTGGAAACCGGTTTTCGGCAAAGATCATGCTCAAAACAAAAAACTGGAGCCTGTTTCGTCTCGATAGTCGAGATGAAACAGGCTCTAGGCGGTCTTTCCGGTCCGTGCAACCGCGACACGGATACTGCCCAAGGCAATCATCTCAGCTTTGCGCTGCCCGCGGCGCCGACTTTCGACAGTTGGTCGTTCCAACACGAGTTGGAGCGTCTTTCGTCGGAAGCGCCGACCTTTCGATCGTCTAGCCGGAAATCCGCTCGATCACCGCGCCGCAGCCGGAGAGCTTCTCCTCCAGCCGCTCGAAGCCGCGGTCGAGGTGATAGACGCGGTTGACCGTGGTCTCGCCTTCGGCCGCCAGGCCGGCAATGACCAGCGACACCGAGGCGCGCAAGTCGGTCGCCATCACCGGCGCACCCTTCAGCTTCGAAACGCCGTCGACGATCGCCGTCTGGCCGGACAGCGTGATGTGGGCGCCGAGCCGAGCGAGTTCCTGCACATGCATGAAGCGGTTTTCGAAGATCGTCTCGGTGATGCGCGACTTGCCCTTGGCCATCGTCATCAGGCCCATGAACTGCGCCTGCAGATCGGTCGGGAATGCCGGGAAGGGCGCTGTCGTCACGTCGACCGGCGCAATGCCGGCGCCGTTGCGCCGCACGCGGATGCCGGAATTGGTCGGCGTGATCTCGGCTCCGGTCTGGGCGATCACGTCAAGCGCGGTCTGCAACAGCTCGGGACGGGCGCCTTCCAGCACGACGTCGCCGCCGGTCATCGCCACGGCCATGGCATAGGTGCCGGTCTCTATGCGGTCCGGAATGACCCGGACGCGGGCGCCGGACAGCGCCTCGACGCCGTCGATGGTGATGGTTGGCGTGCCGGCGCCGGAGATTTTCGCGCCCATGGCGTTGAGGCAGTCGGCGAGATTGACGATCTCGGGCTCGCAAGCGGCGTTCTCGAGGACCGTTTCCCCCTTGGCCAGCGATGCCGCCATCATCAGCACATGGGTGGCGCCGACCGACACTTTCGGAAACACGTAGCGGTTGCCGACAAGGCGGCCGTTCTTGGTCTTGGCGATGACATAGCCGGTGTCGACGTCAAGATCGGCACCCAGCGCCTGCAGGCCTTCGAGGAACAGATCGACCGGACGCGTGCCGATGGCGCAGCCGCCGGGCAGCGACACTTTCGCCTCGCCCATGCGGGCAAGCAGCGGCCCGACGACCCAGAAGGACGCGCGCATCTTCGACACCAGCTCATAGGGCGCGGTGGTGTCGACGATGTTGCGGGCGGAGAAATTGATGGTGCGCGAATAGCCTTCCTGCTGCTTCTCGCGGCGGCCGTTGACCGAATAGTCGACGCCGTGATTGCCGAGGATGCGGATCAGCTGCTCGACATCGGCCAGATGCGGCACGTTCTCCAGCGTCAGCGTGTCGTCGGTCAAGAGCGAGGCGATCATCAGCGGAAGGGCGGCGTTTTTGGCGCCCGAAATCGGAATGCTTCCGGCAAGCTTGTTGCCGCCGACAATTCTGATGCGATCCATGGAAGAACGTCCCCTCGGCCGAATGGCCGGTTTCAATCGTTTGAGTATCGGCCCGTCTAGACCATTGGCCGGCTTGGTTCAAGAAATAGGATTTCCACAGGACCAAGTGTGGCCGGCCAGTGTGGCTGATTTGAGTTAATCTTTTCCCGTTTTGCCCGACGCCTGCAGCCCTTCAGGCCGCTCGTCGGCCGCGCCGGTGCGTCGCGAGCGCGACTGTGCCTTGCGTTTCTGCAGATTGGCGCGCAACTGCTCGGCAAGCCTGTCCTTGCGGCTCGCGCTACTCTTTTTCGCTGGAATTGTCTTGTCGTCCATCGTCCCGTCCTGGCCGGCGACCCGCCAGCCCGGCATTCAGGGATAGCCAACATTGTGGCGCCGCCATGTCATCAAAAGCTATCCGGCCAAGGCTTTCACAGATGCGTTGCGCTTGGCCTTGCGCTTGCCGGTTCTATATGGCAGAAGCCCCGCCATCGGCGGCTGCGGTAGCTCAGTGGTAGAGCACTCCCTTGGTAAGGGAGAGGTCGAGAGTTCAATCCTCTCTCGCAGCACCAGTCTCATCGATCATTCGACCAGATTTGGCGTTTCAGCTGCGGTCGTCGCCTATATGCGACAATTCCAGTCCGTCCCGGGATTGCGACAAACGCTCTTCCGCCGACCGGAACATGTCCTCGAAGGCGAGTTCGTGCTCGAACACGACACCGCCGACGCTGATGGCCAGCACGGCCTCCGCGCCCTTCGGCGCGAAATAGACCTCTGCGACTCGCGCCCGGATGCGTTCGCCGATTTCCTTCGCATCCTGTTCGGTCGCGCCGGGCAGAAAGACGCCGAACATCGACGTGCCGATGCGACCGACCAGATCTTCCTTGCGCACCGACGATTGTATGGTCGAGGCAATGAGCCGCAGGGCTTCGTCGCCCCATTCCAGGCCGAAGCGCAGATTGAGCGACCTGAGATGCTCCGGATGGATCACCAGGAAGGCGCCGGAACGCGGGCCGGTCTGAGCCGGCCTCGATGCCCGTCTTTCGACCAGCGAAGTGAAGACAGGCCCGTTCAGGCAGCCCGTCAGCCTGTCATAGGTCGCCGAACGGTTGAGCTCCTGCCGGTAGCGGCGAAGCTCGATCTGCTTCCAGCCGATCACCAGGAAAAGCGGCAGGCCGATCGCCAGCGGCAGAATCGCTGCCGTGATCATGCTGCGCGCGAACGGCGTCAGCCCCTCGCTGAACAGAAGCAGATAGTTGAGGCTCAGCGAAAGGCCAAGACAGCCGGCGGTCCCCAGAAGGGTCAACCAAGCGACTTCTTTCCACGCATGGGCAGCGCTGGTCGTCATTGTTCTCGTCACCGGCCAATCTCCTGTCGGATGCGCTTGCATAAGGCCTGTGTGTTGCAATTTCGGTTTCGAGGAACCGTACAATTTGATGAATGGGCCAAATGACGTCCCTGCTCGAGCCAAAACATCAAGCCGCGCTTACTCCAGGGGAAAGCTGCGCCGCAACGGTTAACAAAAGAAATATCCGGGGCTTCGCGGCCGGCCGACTATTGCGGCGGTCCGAATATGCCCATGCCGGCAGTCCTGGCCGTAGCCTCTGCCTTGCTGTAGATGCCGCCGGGCGCCGCCATGGCCCAGCCATTGGCCACCAGCCAGGCGCCGACATCCTGCTTGCCGAGCTTGCAGGGCGCGGCAATGGCGAAACGGTCGGTCTCCGGCGGCACGAAGCATTTCAGCGCCCGCCCGCGCAGCCAGGCATTGAAGGCTGCGCGGGCTCGCTGACCGCAAAGCCAGGCCGCCTCGCCAAACGAACAGCTTTGGTCCGGATCGACGCCGAGCGTGCCGCTGATGGCCACCGTCCTGCCCATCGCCTCGAAAGCGGCCGACGAGGTGGCGATCGGACGGTAGAGCAGGGTCTCCCGCCAGTCGTCCGGCATCGGCGTTTCCGGCCATGACGCCAGACCGAGTTCGCCAAGCGGCAGGCGCGGCTCGATCCGCTCGATTGCCGATACTTCGAGCGGCGGCGGTGCAATGAGGTCCTGGGCGATCTTGCGTGCCGGCTGTTGTGGTCCTGTCTCCGGAGGAGATGCAACTGCTGGGATCGGCTGCTCGCCGTCGACAGCCTGTACCGGCGCAAGATTGGGCCGGTCGACCGCGAGCAAGGCACCCGCCCAGATGATCAGCAAGGCCCCGGCCAGCAGTTCGAGGGCTCCGAACGCGATCGCCAGGCCGGGCCTTTGCGCCAGACCCGCGCCGCTCATCGGCCTGCTCGCCTGGCTTCCCGCCGAAGCCGATATCGCCTGGGAAAACGGCATCGATCGTTCGCTGAATCCGTCCGCGCCGGCGATCCTCGCCGTCGGCACAACCATATCACAGGCTTCGGGGAACTACCGCCGTTAAGCCTTGTGCAATCAATGCCACCTAATCTGCGCCTCGGATCGTCGAGGATGACATGAAGCGCAAACCGGTACTGCTCTTTGCCTTCCCAGCCATCATGCTGCTCATTCTGGCGGCCGAGCGAACGGCGACGTTCCTGCTCGGAACCTATCCGTCGAGTCCCGCAATGTGGCGGATCTGGCTTGAACTGCGTCCATTGGCGACGATGTTCTGGCAGCAGGTCGATCTATACCTGGGTGGCTCGATCGTGCTTGACGCCGCCATGCTGGCCACTGCGTCCATTCTCTGCTGGATGGCCTGCCGGGCGAGGGCATCGGCCGCCTTCTTCCTGGCCAACCATGTCGCCCTGCTTTTTGCCGGCCTGATGATCGCCGTCAGCAGTCATTCGGAAACGGCGAGCACCATTGCCTCATTCACGGCGCCGAGAGGCCTTCAGTTCTCGCTGATGGTCGACTTCACCCTGAAGAACAGCCTGGTGCTGGCTCTCGGCGCTGCCGCATGCGCCTATTGCCATATTGCCTTCCTCAGCGAGGCCCGGCAGCGCACCGAAGCACGCGCGATCCGCATCCTGGCCCTGCAGCGAGATCTTTAGCGCTCTGCGCCAACCAGGCCGGGTGATCTAGTTGATCTTCCGATAGTAGACCTTGCCGTCCGCCTGCTGGATGCGCTGGTAGGCGGGGTTTGGTGGGGGTGCAACAGCCGGGGTCCGCTTTCTCGGCGGGCGCGGCATCTCGATCGCGTCCGGCTCTGCCATGTTTTCGGCAACGGCAGGGGCTTCCGTGCTTGTCGTGACCACCGTCGGCTCGGCGGCGTTCATGCCTTCGTCGCTAGCGCCAACGGGCGGGTTCTGCTCGAGCCGGGCAACGTTGCGGTCGATTTCGTTGAAATCCGCTTGCAGCTGGCTGTCCAGTTTTTCGAACCGGCTCTGGAAGCCGTTGTTGATCGTATCGAGGCGGGCGCCGATGCGCTGTTCGAACTGGCCGAGCTGCTCCAGCCGGGCTTCGACGACGCGCAAATCGTTCATGCCGCGGTAGAGATAGACCGCGGCCGTCAGGTTCACGATGGTGACTAAAGCAGCGCCCGCGACGACGACACCGATGGTGCCTTTAGGGCTTGGCTTGCCGGCGACGACTTCCTGCGCGCCGAGTTCGATGGCCGGCATGTCCGGGTCGCTGATCATAGTCATTCTACCACCACCTTTGCGCCCACCGCGACGCGCTTGAAGAGATCGATCACATCGGTGTTGGTAAGGCGAAAACAGCCCGATGTTCCGTCGAAGCCGACCCCTTTGGGATCGTTGGTGCCATGGATGCGGTAGAGCGTGTCGCGCCCGTCCCGGGAGAGGTAAAGCGCCCTTGCGCCAAGCGGGTTGTAGGGACCGGCCGGCACCATGGCCGGCAGCTCCGGCTGGCGGGCGCGCATTTCCTTGGGCGGCCGCCATTCGGGCCATTCCGTCTTCGCGCCGACCTTGACGGTACCGGTCCAGCCGAAGCCGTCGCGGCCGACGCTGATCTGATAGCGCAATGCCTGCCCCTGGCTGGTCACCAGGTAAAGCGCCTTCTCGTCCTTGCGGATGATGATCGTGCCGGCTTGCTCGCTGGTAGCGAAGGCGACCGTCTTGCGCAGGCTGGGGCCCATGGCCGGCAGCGGCGGGCGGTCCAGCAGAGCGGAGCGGGCCTCGGCGAGACCGCCGGCCGACGCCAGTGCCAGGCCCATCATGCAGGCGCCGGTGAGCCCCTGGGTGAAGCGGTGGCTAGCGAGCGGCATCGTCCAGCCGTTCCTTGAACATCAGCTTCAGATCCTTGTTGAAGCGTGCCCGCCCGTCCACCTCCAGAGGCAGGATGGCGCGATTCAGGGCGTCAGTCAAAAGCGCATTGTCGAGCGCCACCGATTTGATGTGCGGCGCCTTGAAGATCTTTTCCAGCTCGCTGCGCGAGAAGTGGTTTCCGAACCATTTGCGCTTGTGCTTGTTGGCGACCAGCGTGATGCTGACCTTGTTGCCGCGCAATTCGCGGATCTTCTTGTAGAGCCGCTTGCCCTGGCGCAGCGAGGCGACGTTGAGCTCGAAGACGATGAAGATCTCGTCGCTCGTCGACAGCACCGAATTGTGCCAGGGCGTCTCGATGTTCGGCAGGTCGATGACGATGTCGTCGAACCGGTAGGCGACGAGGTCGAGCAGCCGGAACACGAAGTCCGCGCCCTGCGGCTCGAACGGCAGCTGAGGCCGCTCGAAGGAATAGAGCGTCAGGCCGGACGGGCGCGACAGCTTGATGACGTCCATCAGCTCGACATCGAGCCTTTCCGGCATGCCGATGATGCCGGACAGGTCGAACTGGTTGAACTGGTTGAGATAGGCGCCGCAATTGGCGCTCTGGAAATCGAGATCGACCAGGCAGGTCGACGCTGCGCGCTCGGACGATTTCGACGCCAGGAATTCCGCCGCCGACAGGGCTAGCGTCGTGGCGCCGGCGCCGCCGCTGGCGCTGATGAAGGTGATGATGCGGCTCTTGGTTCCCTGGTTGCCGGTGTCGTGGAAGGTGACGGCGTTGAGCAGTTCCTTGGCGTCGAGCGGCTTGTGCAGCCAGTCCGAAGCGTTCATGCGCACCAGCGCCCGCGTCTGCTCCGACGTCAGTTCGTCGGAGACCGCGATCAGCGGCACCGATGCCCATTTGGCGCGCGCCTCGACGATGCCCGGCTGGCCGAGCAGCTCGCCATGTCCAAAGTCGAGAATGACGATGCCCGGCCGCGTATCGGCAGGCGGCCCCTTGAGGAAGTCGCCCGTATCGGAAATCCTGACGTCGTAGATCGCCAGCGCCTCGAGCCGGGCGGCGACATCGCGCTTGAAATTCGGATCGGACGAGAACAGGGCCACCTGCTTGCGTTTGGTCGGAAGGACCTTGGTGTTGATGGCATTCATGACGCGGTACTCTTCAAATCTTCGCCCGTGACCGTGCTCAGCATGGAGGGCATTGGGAGGTTTCCGTATCCGAGCAGTCCGCCCAGAAAGAAGAACTGGAAGGTGACATTCTGGAGGTTGACTGTGATTGTCGGCACCGGCCCGTCCTGCCGGGTCTGGTAGCCGAGACCGGTGGCGGAGTAAGTGATGACAACATTGTCGCGCCGCAGGCCCGAAAAGAAATGGCACATACCAGGCCGCTGATCTGCAGCCAGTGCTGGACAGGCATCGTCATTGGTGTTTGCGGTGTCGCCGCGAAAGATACGGCTGAAGTTGGCGGCGTTGAATACGCCGCTATTGCTGCAAGCCCCCGTGCCGGCGGTATATCTGCAGACGAAGGGTCCATAGGCTGCTGCAACCACCGGCGCGCCCGGTGTGGTAGTTGGCGCGGCGGTGGTAAGCGCGGTTGCCACCGGGTCGGAAATGGACGCCAGCCGCGCACCAAGCTGGACTGCCTTGGTCGCGGCATTCCATTGGTAGAGCGCGTAGCCGAAATCGACAAAGCCTAGCGTCAGCGTAAACAGAAGCGTCGAGACAATGGCCATTTCCACTGTCGCTCCGCCGTCCTCCGATTTTGTGAAACGCCTGATCATGATCAAAACCGGATCAACCGCTCCTCATGGAGGGCATTCAGCGTCATTGGGCCGATCCTGACCAGAGACAACATCCCGATACCGGTATACGCCAAGGTGCCGGCGGCCCTGACGATGCAGACCTGTGCGGTGGTGGAGCGATACTGGGTGACGCCGGCGACAACGGAATCATGGCAAGCGGTGCCAATGGTCACAGTCACATCCGCCTTCCGCCAGCCGACGATGCGCGCACTGCCTGTGCCAGCTGCATTGCCGAACACCGTGATGTTTGTGGCGACATCGGCGCAATTGATCGCCAGCCCCGCACTGGTGTACAGTTGGCTGTTGCAGCGCGCCGCAAAGCGCGCCCCATCTGAAAGCCCGGCTTCCATCAGCAGCTTTTCGTGGATCATATTCCCGAATTCGAACACACCTGCCGACAAGATCAGCATCAGTGGCGCGATCAGCGCCATCTCGACAAGCGCCGTCCCGCGCGAGTCGCGTCGAAATCGATCGAGGTGGCGGAACAGGGTTTTGATCATCGCCGTCACCGATAGAGCTGGACTTCGTCGCGCAGGAAATTGTCAAGCGTCCCTTGACCGCCGCGCCCGGTGATGTCGACCAATTCAACCATGACGGACCCATCGTCCGCCGGCGAGGCTACCGGCTCAGTAAGGAAGAAACTGGCGAATGCCTCGACCGGCAGACCGGTGCTGTGGCCCGACAGATCGTTTGTTTGTTCGAGCGCGTTGCAGTTCAGGATCGCGCCATAAATCAGGCGCCGATCCACCGACGTGACCGGCGGCTGGCAAGAGTTCGGGGGCGTTCCCACCTCGCCACCTGTCGAAGCTGTTCCCACCAGCCCGGCCGATATCTCGTACCTGTAGACTTCGTAGCGGGTCGGCTTTGTCGTGTTCCACGAGGATGGATGGCTGGCGGAGCCGAAATTGGTGCTCCAATAGCCGGAGAGATTCCAATTTCCATCGCCCATTCGTCCGCCCATGTATGGCGTGGTGGCATCCCTGGGCAGGCCCATGTTGCCCGTTTCGTTGAAGGTCAACTGGTTATATTGAGGGCATTGGTTGCCGTTGCCGCCCCCTCCCGCCGTCGCACCCTTTCGGACGTTGGCGGCGGGTCCATAGTCAGGGCTATTGAAATGGTTGCCGCTCGCTCGGATGCCAAAGCGGACATTGAATGCGTCCTGGACCGGCCCGGCATTCTGACCTGTCTTGGTATCGACCCCGTCCGCGGAGTAGCAACCGATTGGTCTGGATGTGGCAATGGTCTGCGCAAGCGCCTGCGCCCCATTACCAACGCCTGCCGGCGGCTCCAGAAAACCAAAGTTGCCAGGACCAGCGGCTGCACCGTTGCCTACCTTGCGCAGTTCTATGAGTCTCCGGTGTAGAGCGGGGTCGGCGACAGCTTCTTCGAGTGTGTGTCCGTCAGGATCATCCTCATACGGATTGCAGATGAAGACGGGGGTGAAATCGCAAACACCGGATGTGAACCCGGCCACCGCCACCCCGCCGACGTTGAAATCGCCGCCGGCGCCGGGCGTCACGAAGGCGACGGGGAAAATCGCCGAAAAGCCTACCGGCGTAACTCTCACCTCGACGAAGCGAGCCCTCGGGGCATCGGCAACCTCGTCCGCAATGACATTCGCGGAAGCGACCGGAAGGTTGTCCGTCGCCGGAAGAGATCTGAGATAGCGCCTGGTCACGCCGGCGACGAGCAAGGCCTGCGGGCCTGTGCCTGTTGTTGAAAAGTTGTATCTATTCGAGACTAGGTTTGCTAGCGCACGATCAGCTCTACGGATGCTATCAGTTTTGCCGTCGAGTTCTGCAGCGGCCGCGAGCGCCATGGCATCCGCGCCCTTTTGCAGGTCGTTGTGCAGGTTGTTGAAGCGGCTCATGTCTATCGCCAACAGCGAGAAGCCGATGATCGCCGGCAGCATGACGCTGACCAGAATCAGCGCAAATCCCCTCTGATCGTGCCAGAACGCGCGAACAATTCGCAACATGGCCTTCTCTTTGCTCCCCTAGCGCAAGGTTCCCTCGTTACCTGGCGCGCTAACCCCGCATCCTTCTGTTCAATTCGTGGTGTTGCCTACATTGACCGTGATGCTCGGCGCCGGAGGTGGCGGAGGCGGAATCCTGTACCTCTGCGCAGCACCGGCGGCGCGCACACCGTCGCCCTCTATTTTGGTGTTCTTCGAGTTCGGATTGAGCGGCTCGACCGTCTGCAGAAGCGAATTGAATTTCTGCGTATCGCCGGCTGCCAGCGTCACCGTGTCGTAATTGTTCAGATAGTCGGCGGCGCAGCCCGTCAGCGCGCCGGCGCTCAAGAGGAGGATCAGGACGCTATTTCTTGACATAGAGCATCTTGTCCTTCGATTTGAGGTCCAGCATGTGGCCGTAAGGGCCGGTCACGCCTTCGCCGAGTTCATATTTGCGAACCATGTCCTTGGTCACTTCCAACTGGCCGAGGATGAAGAACTCCGGGTCGTTGGCCGGCCGCGTCTTGTCGAATGGCGTCGCCAACTGTTCGCCGGGCTTCACCGGCCGCACGAGGTGCGGAGTGACGACGACGACCAACTCCGTCTCTTCCTTCTGGTTGCTGGAATTGCGGAATAGCGTACCAATGACCGGCACCTGGCCAAGCCATGGCACCTGTCTCTGGAGCTTCGTGGTCTTGCTCGACAGAAGCCCGCCGACGGCGAAACTCTGGCCGTCGCGCAGTTCGACGGTGGTCGACAGCTTGCGGTTGGTGAAGATCGGGTCGCCGGCATTGGTGAAGCTGGTTAGGTCGCTCACTTCGGGCGCCAGCTTCATATGGATCTTGTCGTCCTCCAGCACCACTGGTGTGAATAGCAGATTGACGCCGAACTGCTTGAATTCGACCTGGACCTCGCCATCAGCGCCGATGCTGCGGATAGGAATTTCGCCGCCGGCGTTGAAGCTGGCCGTCTCGCCTGAAAGTGTGGTCAGATTGGGTTCGGCCAGCGTGCGCACCACGCCCTTGGCCTCAAGCGCCTCGATGATCAGATCGACCTTGATGTTGCTGTCGATGACGCGGGTGATGAGAGCGGCGAAGGGATTGGTGTTCGACAGCAGGCCGGAGACCAAGTCTCCCGGTCCCAGCACCACATTGTCTTCGTCGACGGCGGCGATGCCGGTTGCGCCTCTAGTCGTGCCGCTTCCGTTCCTGCCCCTGATCGAAACGCCGAGGTCGCGGCCGGCATTGCGCTTGGCTTCGAGAATGCGCACTTCCAGGTTCACCTGCTGGCTGTCATCAACGATGACAGAGTTGATGATCGCGTCGGGCCCATACTGCTGCGCCACCTCCACGATGGCTGCCAGCGTCGCGCCGTCCTTGACGTGGCCGGCAAGCCTGACCTTCCCGTTGATCGAACCGATCTCGATCCGTGATTTGGGCGCCACCTGGCGGATCGCCTGGGCCATGTCGCTGACGTCGACGCCGACCTCGACCTGGATCACGCCAAGCGAACGTTTGTCCTCGGAAAACAGGTTGACGGTCGTAGTGCCGGCGGCCTTGCCTATGACATAGAGCGTGCGGTCGGTCATCGGCTGGGCGTCGGCGATCTTCTCGTCGCCGACGACGATGTCGCCCAGTGTCGCGTTCACCTGGATCGTCACCGATTGCGACGTGGGTATGAAGACACGGTGAACGGTGGGGTTGGACACGTCGATGTTGCGATCGGCGGCGTTAGCCATATGGCTCAGTGACAGCAACGCGCAGGACAAAACCAAAGCGGCGGCGGCCAGTGGTCTCCGGAACACACGCATTTACGCTAACCCCCCTGCCGGCTGATTCGGACTCCACCTATCCTAATATGCCGGTGTTATTTCTGTCGCGGCACATCGTAAGTTTCGAGCTTTATACCTCGAAAGACACCGACTGTCGCACGTGCCGGCGGTTCAGGCTGTACATATTTGACCACTTCCTTGACGATTTCCTTCACTTGCGGCGCAGATGCCACAGCCGGGGCCGGCTTGACCTTGCTCAGATCGTCGAGCTTGCTTCCCACCCGATCGACCGCCTGGGTCAGTCCGGCCAACTTGTCGTCGGCGCGTTTGCGCTCGGCTGCTGCCTCGGCTTCCGCGGCTGCCTGCCTGTCGAGCTCTGCCTGCCTTTTGGCGACATCCGCGGGCGTCTCGCCGATCAGGTCCGACAACGTCACGCGTTCGGTCGATTCGCCCTGGCTGGCCGCAGCCTGGCGAAGCGCCAGCGACAACTGGCCCGCATCGGCAGCCAGCGTCAGCTTCTGCGCGTCCTTGGTGCTGGCCTCCAGCGTCACGGACTTCACCACCGTCGGGCTGTCCTTGCTTTCATCCGCCACCTGGTCGACGGCGAGCACCTTCATGCTCTGCAGCAGCACGTCGACAAAACTCTGGTCCACGCCGCCATCGCCGCGCGCCGTGCGCGTCAGCAGCACATCGACACGATCGCCCGGGAACACAAATCCGGCGACGCCGAGCACGTCGTTGACCCTGATGGAAACGGCTTTCATGCCTTCGCCGAGCACTGCCGAAAGCGTGGCGCGCTGGCCGGGGCCGGTAATCTTCGTAGTAAGTATGGGCTCGTTGGCGCCGATCGCTTGCAGCGCCTGCTTCGTACCTTCGCCGGCGAGCGCCTCTTTCGTCGTCTTGAAAGCGCCGGTCGGCACTGCACCTGCCGGCCATGCGATCTCACGCAATTTGTCGGCCGATAAGGTGTCGCCGAACTTCAGGGCTACTGCCGCCACCACGACCGTGTCGCGCTGGACACCGTTTGCCTCCGCCATCGCGCTGCGCTGGCCGGCCAGCCAGATGTTGGCAAGCACCACCGCCAGGACGCCGAACACGCCGGCGAGGATAATCATGATCAAAGTGTTCGCACGCATGAGCCCAAACCCCAAAAAGGCAGCAGAAACGGCCGCATTTGCCCCGAGCGACCAATTGTCAGGCCCGGGTCACGTGACCCGGGCCTGAGCTAAATCAGGCGATCAGGTGCCGACGCCCGTTCCCACGTTACAAGTGCCGAGCGGCGAGGCTTCCAGCGCGGCGCACAGGCCGGTGAAACGCCCGGTGACCCAGCCGCCGATCGCCAGGATCGCAAGGATCGCGGCTGCCGCGATGATACCGACAAGTATGGAATACTCGACCATAGCAGCGCCGTTATCGTCGTCGCGGAACTGCCGGGCCATCGTCATGAGCTTCTTCATGCCAATTTCTCCCTTTGGAGGTTGAACCCGACGAGACAGAGCTAAGGATGAACCCCATACCCAGCATCCCCCGTCGACTCGATCTAAGTCCCACAAAAAAGCGAAGTCAAACGGGATTAACAGTTCCTTAACCTTCGAATACCTGATCTGAAGCCAGTTCAATTTCCACAAGGGATTGATTCGATTTGGTTTTCAAGCGCCTTTAACCATTCGTTCACAATTTCGCCCCACCTGTGGCGGAGGCGCCATCATATTAGGGTATGTGCATAGTCCTTTATATGTAAGGGTTTACAGAGACTCACGGCGGCGCATTCGCATGTTGCAGGGCGACACGTTTCGTGAGGTTGGAGTTAAGGTGCGCTCCTGGACGCGCCGTCCAAAAATAAAACGATTTTTTTGGAGTCTCGTCTTAACTAACTCATAAGTATTCGGCCCTCCAGGCTACGCTAGGCGCCTTGTGCCAAGCGTAGTCAATGCCGGCTTCTCGGCCTTTGGGATTCTCATGGGATTCCGGCTACAGTTCAGGTGGCCTCATCAAAGGGGCCATATGGGCGTCAGGTCGAGCAATCGTCATGGCGCTGCTGTAGCGGTTGCAGTGCCTGCAGCGGATGTTGCGGCGAACGGCGGAACGTGCAGCTTAACGCCAATGAGCCCACTCGCTGGCATGATCGCCGGACGAGGCGGACTGGGCCGGTCAGACGGCTGCTGAAGACGATTCGATTGCCGGAACCCTCGCCAACGTCTATAGGCGCGGAGATCGATCCTGGTTTCGAATGTTACGGCAGTGGGGAGGCGGCATTGCTCAACGCGCAGTCGAGCTAATTTCCGGCCATAAGGCGCCTGATCGCCATTGAGGGCGCAGCGGAGATCCAACCGCGCGGACTGTGCGTCAGAATTGGCAGGATGTATCGGTCGATCGTCGGGTGGGACCCGGGCCAGAGCGACCCGGGTCTGAGTGTGATCAGGCGATCAGGTTCCGACGCCCGTCGTAACGTCGCAAGCGCCGATCGGCGAGGCTTCCAGCGCGGCGCATAGGCCGGTGAAACGCCCGGTGACCCAGCCGCCGATCGCCAGGATCGCAAGGATCGCGGCTGCCGCGATGATACCGACAAGTATGGAATATTCGACCATAGCAGCGCCGTTATCGTCGTCGCGGAACTGCCGGGCCATCGTCATGAGCTTCTTCATGCCAATTTCTCCCTTTGGAGTGAACCCGACGAGACGAGCCAAGGATGAACCCCATACCCAGCATCCCCCGTCACCTCGATTCTAGGTCCCGAAAAAAAGCAGTGTCAAACAAATTAACGGATCCTTAACCTTCCAATACATGACCGCCTGCGCTCAGATCCGGAAAAAATTTCAACAACATCTTGATTCAACTAATTTTTCGAGGGTCTTTAACCATCGATTCACAATTTTGCCACGATCGTAGCGCGGCCGCCTATGACATTAGAGGTAGCGCATATTCTTTTATATCTAAAGGGTTGTGGGCATTCCCAGCGCCGCATCGATTGGTTGTGATGCGAAAGCGCTTCGTGAGGTTGGAGCCAAGGTGTGCTCTAGGATCCACAGTCCCGAAATAAAACGATTTTTTTGGGGTCTCGTCTTAACTATGTTGCAAGTATTCGACCCTTTCAGCCACGCCCGGCGCTTGTGCCCCCCGTGGTTAACGCTTAGTTTCGACGGTGGGGATTAAAAGGGGGAAGACGCAGCATGTTGGGCCGCTTCACCAAGGGACCGGGCGAGACGCGGGCTGAGCAGCCAGCTCCGGTGATTGTATCGCAATCCACTGCGCCGGCGTCAGTTCCGGCAGTTCCGGCCTCGGAGGCCGTAGCGCATGGTGACGATTTCCTGACGCTCAAGGTCGAACTCCACCGCCATCTCATCGATCGCTTCAATCTGACCGCCCTTGAAAACGCGTCCAAGGATGAAATCCTGAACGAGATCCGGCCGATCGTGCGGGAATTTGTCCGCGCTCGAAACGTGCCGTTGAACGCTCGTGAACTCGACCAGCTGACCAGCGATACCGCCGACGAGATGCTTGGATTGGGGCCGATCGAACCGCTGCTCAAGGATGATTCCATCGCCGACATCCTGATCAACACCCACAAGCATGTCTTCATCGAGCGCCGCGGCGTGCTCGAGGAAACCCCGATCCGCTTCCGCGACGAGGCGCACCTGCTGCGCATCGTCAACAAAATTGTCTCGGCCATCGGAAGGCGCGTGGACGAATCGTCGCCAATGGTGGATGCGCGCCTGGAAGACGGTTCGCGCGTCAACATCGCGGTGCGGCCGATCTCGGTCGACGGCCCACTGGTGTCGATCCGCAAATTCTCAAGAAACCCTTATTCGCTCGAACGCCTGATGGTGTTCAACTCGATCCGTCAGCCGATGATCGATCTGTTGCGGATCGCCGTGCAGGCGCGCAAATCGATCCTGGTTTCGGGCGGCACCGGTAGCGGCAAGACGACCTTGCTCAACGCCCTGTCGAGCTACATTCCATCCGCCGAGAGACTGATCACCATCGAGGACGCGGCGGAGCTGCAACTGCAGCAGCCGCATGTCGGCCGGCTGGAGACACGCCCGCCCAATGTCGAGGGCAAGGGCGAGGTTCGACAGCGCGAACTGGTCAAGAATGCACTGCGCATGAGGCCCGACCGCATCATCGTCGGCGAGGTTCGCGGCGAAGAAGCTTTCGACATGCTGCAGGCGATGAACACCGGCCATGAAGGCTCGATGACCACGATCCATGCCAACACGCCGCGCGATGCACTGTCGCGCCTGGAACAGATGGTCGGCATGGCCGGCATGCCGATGACACACGAGTCAATCCGGGCGCAGATCGCCTCGGCCATCGACATCATCGTGCAGACGCAACGCCTCTCCGATGGTGGCAGACGGGTCATCTCCATATCGGAACTGACCGGCATGGAAGGCAACGTCGTCCAGCTTCAGGAGCTTTACCACTTTGTTCGCCGCGAAGTGACGCCGGAAGGCAAGATCGTCGGCGATTTTCGCGCCACTGGTGTACGACCGCGCTTTGCACAGGAAGCCGCAACGCTTGGCCACCATTTCGCCAAGGATGCCTTCAACCCGCAGGTTCCACTCTAGATGCCTACCGGTCAGACGCTGCTCTATTTCATCTATGTGCTGGCGGCCGCGTCGGTCATCCTTGCCGCTGAATCCCTCTATTTGTCCTATGCCGGACGGCGCTACCGAATTGGCACGATAAATCGGCGGCTCAAGCGCCTGGCAGAAGAAGCCCCGGCTGAGAAAACCCTGCAAGGTCTGTTGCTCGAACGCGGATTGACGGCCACGGGTGACTTCGTTTTCAGCGCGATCGGGCTGAACCGGCTCTATACGCAATCCGGCATTACCGGGAATCCGCTGGCCTTCGCCGCGACGTTCGTCCTTGCCGGGCTGACGTTGGGGCTGGTGTTTGCCTTTCTGCTGCACTTCTCGGGCATTGTAGGGCTTGGTATCTTTTTGCTGGTCGGATTTGTCCTGCCGCTTCTGGTTCTACGCCGCGCGCGCAACAAGCGAATCCAGAAATTCGCCAAGCAACTCCCCGACGCACTCGACATGATCGTGCGTTCGCTGCGCGCCGGACATCCGGCTTCCGTCGCAATCGGCCTTGTGGCCCGCGAGATGCCTGATCCGCTCGGCACCGAATTCGGCATCGTTTCCGACGAGATAACGTTCGGCCTAAGTCTTGAAAATGCGGTGCGCAAACTTTCGCAACGCGTGGGGTTTGAGGGGCTGCATCTGCTTTCGGTGTCGCTTTCCATTCAGTCCAAGACGGGCGGCAATCTTACCGAGATTCTACACAATCTGTCGTCGGTGCTGCGCGAGAGGCAGAAGCTGCGCCTGAAGATCAGGGCGCTTTCAGCCGAGGGTCGGATGTCGGCCTGGATCATCTCTCTGTTCCCGGTCGCGATGTTCCTGATACTTCAGCTCGCTGCCCCGGCCTACTACGGCACCGTTTGGAACAACCCGGTCATCTTGCCCGTGTTCACGCTTTTCGGGATATGGGCGCTTTTGGGCGACTTCATCATGTACCGGATGGTCAATTTCGATTTCTGACTGGAGCGAAGCAAAAAAGTGTTCTCGAACTTTCAGGATATCAGCGTCCTGGTTTCCATCACCGTCTTCCTGGCGGCGGTGGCGCTTTTCCTGTTCGGCGCGCTTGTCTTCTTGCCTGCGCTGCAGACGCGAAAACTGGTCGCACAAAGCCTGTTGGCCGAGGGAATTGCGGATCGTCGTTCGCTCGCGGGTCAGGAGCAGCTCGCCAAGATCGCGGCACAGAAGCCGATCGACGCTTATTTCCGCTCAGTCGAGAAGGAGCGTGGCGAGCCCAACGCGCTTGAGGCCAAACTGTTTCGCGCCGGATTCTATCATTCAAGCGCGCCCCTTATTTATACCTTGTCGCGCATGGCCGCCGTCGGCTTTGGCTTTCTGGCTGCCTACGCGCTCCTTTCCCGGGTGCTGCCTCCGGAGTTACCCGGCTTCATTGCATTCACCGGCGCCGCCTTGTTCGGACTGGGATGTCTTGTTGTTCCGAGCATCGCGCTTGACCGCTTCGAGAAGGCCCAGATGCAGACCTATCGTCGCGGCTTTCCCGACTTCATGGACATGATGATCACCTGCGCCGACGCAGGGATGAGCCTGGAAGCGGCGGTCGAGCGTGTCAGCGGCGAACTGGCCGGTACCCACAAATGGCTCGGGATCCAGCTTTCGATCATGGTTCTGCAGTTGCGGGCCGGCAAGCCGCTGCGGGAAGGGCTACGCGAACTCGCTGACCGTGTCGGACTAGACGAGGCGCGGGCCCTGGCGGTTCTGTTTCGGCAATCGGAAGAACTTGGCACCAGTCTCACGGAGGCGCTGCGCGTCTACAGCGACGAGATGCGAAGCCAGCGAATTCTTCGCGCCGAGGAGCGCGCCAACGCTTTGCCGGTCAAGATGATGATCCCATTGGGGCTGTGCATATTTCCTGTAGTGTTGATGGTTATCATGTTACCGGTAGTCATCCGGATGAGGGGCATTTTCTTCTAGTTATGCGTAAGCTTTGATTCTAATGTGAGTCGGGGTCAACCCTCGGGGACATATATATATGAGATGGCAAAATGCGGCCGCAGCCGGCCTGTTGATCCTTGCGATTGCCGGCTGCCAGACGGACGCCACCGACGGTGTCGTTCGCACCAACGAACCCTCAAAGGGCGACGTCACTGCATTTGGCGATGCGTTCGACGGGCTGAAGACGGTCAGCGATGTCGAATACTATGCCTCGGACCTGGCTGTCGCCGAAGCCAAGAACCAGTTCCGCGCGGAAAATTACGGCAATGCCGGCGCTCTCTTCTACAAGGCGACGCAGCTGGCTCCAAATGACGGCGTTGCCTGGCTGGGCCTCGCCGCCTGCAGCGACCGCATCCACCGCTTCGACCTTGCCGACCGGGCCTATGGCCGGGCGTTCAAGCTGATTGGCGGGACACCCGAATATTACAACAATGTCGGCTATTCCTATCTGCTGCGCGGCAAGCTGCAGGACGCGCGCACCAACTTCCTCAAGGCCTATGAGCTGGCGCCCAAGGATCCGACCGTCGCCAACAATCTGAAGCTCCTGGCCTCCAGCGTGCAGAACGTCGAGCGGTAGAGCGCCTCTATGCTGCTCGCCGCATCGCTGCTGCTGAAGGCGTTGGCGATCCCTCTGCTTGCGAGGATCGCCTGGCTCGACTTCACCACCCAGAAGATATCCAACAGCAACGTGCTGTTGCTGCTTTGCCTGGGTGCGGGCTCGCTGCTGTTGGTGGCCGTTCAGTCCGGATCCTGGTGGGACATGGGGCTGAGCGCGCTTGCCGGCCTGCTGCTGTTTGTCGTGCTCTTCCCGTTCTGGGTCTTGCGCAAGGTCGGCGCCGGCGATGTCAAACTGCTGGCCGTCATCCCGTTCCTGATCGGCGGCACCGGCCTGGTCGTGTTTTCTCTGTTGCTGCTGGTCTTCGCCGTGGCCACGGCCGTGATGGTGAAAAACCCGTTCATGCTGCCCGAGGGGGCCTTTCGCCTCCTCGTCCAGCATCTGGACCGCAAGGGCGTCGTGCCCTTCGGCGTGCCGATTGCGCTCGCGGCGATCTGCTCGATCGTATTCCTGATCTATGGCAGCGTGATGCTGCTCACCAGCTCCGGGGTATTGCAGCAGCTTAGCTGAATCGACAGCCCTCAAAACCCCGACGTCGACTTCTCGACCAGCTTCAGCGCGCCCTTCTCGACCCGGTAGAACGGCATCGAGCGCTGGCTGGATCCGTCCGCCCGGAAGCGGAACAGGCCGGTCGACCCGCGGAACCCGCTCGGATTTTCCAGCACCTGCTTGCTGAAGCCGTCGGGGCCGACGGCGCTGGCGATGCCGGCGGTGAGCGCGACCATGTCATAGGCGTAGGCGACGTTGACGTCGGGCTGGTAGTTGTACGTCGTCTTGAAGCGGTCGGCGATCGGCCCGGTCTCGCCCTGGTCGAGTGTCGCGATATAGGCGCCTTCGAACAGCGGATCCATCGGGTGCTCCAGCCAGCGGTCGGTCCCGATGAGCTTCGTCGTCTTGCTTGGAATGCCTTTCGATTTCAGCGCGGCAAGCAGCTGTGACGGGCTGGCGTCTCCGCTGGCGACGATGACGGCATCCGGGGCTTCCACCAGCGAGCCCATGTCTGCGATCGCCTTGGCGCCGCCGTCGGCCGGCGAATAGGGCAGGGTGACGGCGAGCGACGCGCCATAGATGCTGAGGCCGTTGGCGACCCGCTTTTCAACAGCGCCGGCATTGGCACCCGACGCAACCAGCAGCACGAATTTCTTGGCGCCCTTGGTGGCGATGGCCGCGGCACCCGCCGCGGCGCTGTCGGCTTCGCTGAGCCGCACCGCGTAGACGCCGGGGCCGCCGGCGAAATTGTCGGCCAGCGCCAGCACCGGCGGCCGGTTCGAGCCCGACAGCTTGGCGATATTCTGCGCGGCCGGCAGTTCGCTCGGACCGATGACGACCTTCGATCCTGTCGTGATCGCCTTGACCGCCAGGTCCTTGGCGTAGCCCGCATCGCCGCGCGTGTCCTCGACGGTCAGCGTGATGAGGTTGTTGCCGAGGTCGGTCATCGCCAGCCTGGCGGCGTCGAACATCTTGCGGCCGCCCTCGCCCGCGGTCCCCGGGGCCGACAGCGGTAGAAGCATGGTGATCTTCGTCGAGCCCGTGCCGAGCGATTGCGTCGCCTGCGGCGGGCCGGCCGCAGCGATGCCCGCCGGCGCATTGGGCGCTGCGATCTGGGCCGGGTCGAGCACCTCGCTCACGCTGCCTTTCGACTGGCAGCCGGACAGGGTCGCCGCGAGCGCCAGCGCGATCGCCCTCGACAGCTTTTTCTTGGCTCTCATCGACTGCTGGCCGGTGTCCTGGCCTTTCCGGTCAGTTCATGTATTCGACCATGCGGTCGTGAAAGCACTCGCATTTGTTGAGATAGTCTTCGTCGCGGTAGTTCGTCTTCAGATAGCCATAGGCCTTGCCGCAGGCGACCTTGGCTTCCGATGCCCAGACGAAGGCCGGGCGGGTCGAATGGATCCACTCCGAGCTGTTGGCGACGGCGACCGATTCGTCCATCAGCTTGACCACTTCGGCCTTGAGATCGACGATGTTTTCGGTCAGCACCAGATTGGACGTGCCCACGACACGGCAATAGTCGCCCGTCGGTCCGTCGATGATGTCGGCGGCAAAGCCCGTCGATCCGGCCAGCAACAGCGCGGCGGTGGAAACCAATAGTCTTGCAGAACGCTTCATCATGAATGCCCCTCCATATCCCCAATATATGACCGTGCTAATACATAGCACGGTCCAATGGCTTAGCGCCACGCCATTAGACCAGATTTGCTGTGGTCGTGTGCGTGGTTGTTCCGTCGTCGTAAAGCAGCGTGATCGTGTTGGCCGCGGGCAGGTTCTGCAGCGTCGCGACGTCGACGAAATTGGCGCCGTTGGCCGTGCCGTCGGTATCGACGCTGAGCGTGCCCGTTCCCGCATTGTAGTTCACGAAGTCGCCGACATTGGCGCCGCCGGGTGCCGTGTCGAACAAGGCCGACAGGTCGATCTTGTCGCCGTGCCCGCCAAGACCGCTGTAGTCGACGATGAGATCCTTGATGTCCAGGCCGTCGAGCTTGAACGTGTCGGCTCCCGCGCCGCCGGTCATGGTATCCTGGCCGAGACCTCCGATGAGAAGGTCGTTGCCGTCGCCGCCATTCAGAATATCGGCTCCGGCAAACCCTTGCAGGATATCGTTGCCGCCGTTGCCGGTCAGCGTGTCGCCACTGGCCGTGCCCTGCATGGTCTCGGCATCCGCCGTGCCGGTATAGGTAACACCGTTGACAACGTGAACGTCGAGTTGCTGTGCAGGTGATGTATCGCCGTCCGCGTCTTTCACGGTGACGTTGAAGGTCAGATCGGCATTCTGGGCCGTCGTCGTGGTGCTGACCAGACCGATATCGGAGATCTTGAACCCGAGATCATTGGCATCGGAGCTCAGGTTTTGGGTTGTGGTGCTCGCCCCGCCGGCGCCGATGGCACCGTTGAGATTGATGGCCGTGCCGGTGATGCCTTCATCGGTCGGTGTGACTTGTGCGCCCACCAGCACATAGTGCTGACCAGCAGCGTTGTAATCATTCGATTCGATGATCAACAGACCGTCATTGTTGTCGAGGGTTACACTCGAGTAGGCGCCAGGACCGGAGCCCGGGCCCCTGAAGATGTCGGCGTTCTCTACGAACATTGCCTTGGTTGTGTATTCGTTGGTCGTCGGATCGTAGAGTTTCAGGATGACGATGAAGTCTTCCGTGTTCCCGATGCCATCGAACTTCAGGAACATCGAACTCACCTGGGCGTCGGGCGTCAAACCCGTAAATCCAGTCGGGTTCGTGGTGAAGAAGTCCATGTCGATGACTTCTCCCTTGCCCATTGTATCGCCGGCGACGCCATTTGCCGTGCCGGAGATGGACACGAATGCCGAACTCTGGGTGAGCAGTTCTCCGTTCACATAAGTAAGCGTGCTGCCGTCAATCGAACCCGATTGCAGGTTGTTGGCTCCGGTGCCGGCACCCGGTTCGGCATAGCCGGTGAACTGGATGAACAGGTTTGTATTGACCTGGGCCACCGCCACATCCGGCTGGCTGTTGTCAACCGTCGAGGATCCCGGCTGATAGCCGACGATAGAAGACGAATTGCTCACTGTGCTGATCGTTACAGCAGAGATCGGGTCGGCCAGATCCACAGTGTAAGTTCCGGCCACCTTGTCGAAGGTGATGGTGCCGGTTTCCTGGGTAGACACGCCGCCGGTGAGATAGCTGAAGCTGACGTTGAAGACAGCCTCTGTTGACGTCTCGGAAGCCCAGGTTACGGTCGGCGACGTGATCGCGTTTCCTGCCACGGTGCCGGCCAATGTGATGGCGGCAAAGTCAGAATTGACGCTGCTGTACGACGTACGTCCGTCAGCACCGATGGAGTAGTCGAACACACCGGTGCCGCTGACGGTCCCGCTGTTGGCGAAATAGAGATCCGTCTTGTCGAGAACCGTCGGGCCGTCGTCGAGGAAGGTCAGGTTCTGGCCGATGTTGAGGGTGGCCGCGGAGCTGTCGCCGTCCTTGTCGGTGATGGTTGCCGTCAGCGTCACCAGATTGTCGGCGGTCAGGCTGACCGGCTCGTTCGGGTCCGACGTCGGATGGACGACCGCTCGTTGCTGGTCGAGCGTCACATTGCCCGAGGCATCGGTCGAGACCGTGAACACGATCGCGCCGCCGGCGCCCGCCCGGCCGATCACCTGGCCGGCCTCGAGGCTCAGCACCACCGCCTGGCCGCTCAGCGTGTCGACCAGTCCGGTCGACCCGGCATTGAAGCCCAGTGCATAGGTGATCGCGCCGGCGCCGTCGGCGCCGTAGCTGGAGGTGAAGGCGCTGGCGAAGGCCTTCGTGTCGTTGGTCAGGAGAACCGTCTCGTCCACCGTCAGCGACGCGCTGGTGCCCGGCGCCGAGATCGTCGGGCCGTCGTCGAGGAAGGTCAGGTTCTGGCCGATGTTGAGGGTGGCCGCGGAGCTGTCGCCGTCCTTGTCGGTGATGGTTGCCGTCAGCGTCACCAGATTGTCGGCGGTCAGGCTGACCGGCTCGTTCGGGTCCGACGTCGGATGGACGACCGCCCGTTGCTGGTCGAGCGTCACATTGCCCGAGGCATCGGTCGAGACCGTGAACACGATCGCGCCGCCGGCGCCCGCCCGGCCGACCACCTGGCCGGCCTCCAGGCTCAGCACCACCGCCTGGCCGCTCAGCGTGTCGACCAGTCCGGTCGACCCGGCATTGAAGCCCAGTGCATAGGTGATCGCGCCGGCGCCGTCGGCGCCGTAGCTGGAGGTGAAGGCGCTGGCGAAGGCCTTCGTGTCGTTGGTCAGGAGAACCGTCTCGTCCACCGTCAGCGACGCGCTGGCGCCCGGCGCCGAGATCGTCGGGCCGTCGTCGAGGAAGGTCAGGTTCTGGCCGATGTTGAGGGTGGCCGCGGAGCTGTCGCCGTCCTTGTCGGTGATGGTTGCCGTCAGCGTCACCAGATTGTCGGCGGTCAGGCTGACCGGCTCGTTCGGGTCCGACGTCGGATGGACGACCGCCCGTTGCTGGTCGAGCGTCACATTGCCCGAGGCATCGGTCGAGACCGTGAACACGATCGCGCCGCCGGCGCCCGCCCGGCCGACCACCTGGCCGGCCTCCAGGCTCAGCACCACCGCCTGGCCGCTCAGCGTGTCGACCAGTCCGGTCGACCCGGCATTGAAGCCCAGTGCATAGGTGATCGCGCCGGCGCCGTCGGCGCCGTAGCTGGAGGTGAAGGCGCTGGCGAAGGCCTTCGTGTCGTTGGTCAGGAGAACCGTCTCGTCCACCGTCAGCGACGCGCTGGCGCCCGGCGCCGAGATCGTCGGGCCGTCGTCGAGGAAGGTCAGGTTCTGGCCGATGTTGAGGGTGGCCGCGGAGCTGTCGCCGTCCTTGTCGGTGATGGTTGCCGTCAGCGTCACCAGATTGTCGGCGGTCAGGCTGACCGGCTCGTTCGGGTCCGACGTCGGATGGACGACCGCTCGTTGCTGGTCGAGCGTCACATTGCCCGAGGCATCGGTCGAGACCGTGAACACGATCGCGCCGCCGGCGCCCGCCCGGCCGATCACCTGGCCGGCCTCGAGGCTCAGCACCACCGCCTGGCCGCTCAGCGTGTCGACCAGTCCGGTCGACCCGGCATTGAAGCCCAGTGCATAGGTGATCGCGCCGGCGCCGTCGGCGCCGTAGCTGGAGGTGAAGGCGCTGGCGAAGGCCTTCGTGTCGTTGGTCAGGAGAACCGTCTCGTCCACCGTCAGCGACGCGCTGGTGCCCGGCGCCGAGATCGTCGGGCCGTCGTCGAGGAAGGTCAGGTTCTGGCCGATGTTGAGGGTGGCCGCGGAGCTGTCGCCGTCCTTGTCGGTGATGGTTGCCGTCAGCGTCACCAGATTGTCGGCGGTCAGGCTGACCGGCTCGTTCGGGTCCGACGTCGGATGGACGACCGCCCGCTGCTGGTCGAGCGTCACATTGCCCGAGGCATCGGTCGAGACCGTGAACACGATCGCGCCGCCGGCGCCCGCCCGGCCGACCACCTGGCCGGCCTCGAGGCTCAGCACCACCGCCTGGCCGCTCAGCGTGTCGACCAGCCCGGTCGACCCGGCATTGAAGCCCAGTGCATAGGTGATCGCGCCGGCGCCGTCGGCGCCGTAGCTGGAGGTGAAGGCGCTGGCGAAGGCCTTCGTGTCGTTGGTCAGGAGAACCGTCTCGTCCACCGTCAGCGACGCGCTGGCGCCCGGCGCCGAGATCGTCGGGCCGTCGTCGAGGAAGGTCAGGTTCTGGCCGATGTTGAGGGTGGCCGCGGAGCTGTCGCCGTCCTTGTCGGTGATGGTTGCCGTCAGCGTCACCAGATTGTCGGCGGTCAGGCTGACCGGCTCGTTCGGGTCCGACGTCGGATGGACGACCGCCCGTTGCTGGTCGAGCGTCACATTGCCCGAGGCATCGGTCGAGACCGTGAACACGATCGCGCCGCCGGCGCCCGCCCGGCCGACCACCTGGCCGGCCTCGAGGCTCAGCACCACCGCCTGGCCGCTCAGCGTGTCGACCAGCCCGGTCGACCCGGCATTGAAGCCCAGTGCATAGGTGATCGCGCCGGCGCCGTCGGCGCCGTAGCTGGAGGTGAAGGCGCTGGCGAAGGCCTTCGTGTCGTTGGTCAGGAGAACCGTCTCGTCCACCGTCAGCGACGCGCTGGCGCCCGACGCCGAGATCGTCGGGCCGTCGTCGAGGAAGGTCAGGTTCTGGCCGATGTTGAGGGTGGCCGCGGAGCTGTCGCCGTCCTTGTCGGTGATGGTTGCCGTCAGCGTCACCAGATTGTCGGCGGTCAGGCTGACCGGCTCGTTCGGGTCCGACGTCGGATGGACGACCGCCCGCTGCTGGTCGAGCGTCACATTGCCCGAGGCATCGGTCGAGACCGTGAACACGATCGCGCCGCCGGCGCCCGCCCGGCCGACCACCTGGCCGGCCTCGAGGCTCAGCACCACCGCCTGGCCGCTCAGCGTGTCGACCAGCCCGGTCGACCCGGCATTGAAGCCCAGTGCATAGGTGATCGCGCCGGCGCCGTCGGCGCCGTAGCTGGAGGTGAAGGCGCTGGCGAAGGCCTTCGTGTCGTTGGTCAGGAGAACCGTCTCGTCCACCGTCAGCACCGGCTCTGCGGCCGTCGAGGGCGCCGCCGACGGGGCATCGTCATTGAAGGTGATGGTCAGCGTGCCCGGTGCGGTCGAACCGTCGGCGTCGGTGATGACGTAGCCCAGATTGAGCGTCGCGTTGTTCTCGTCATTGGGGCCCTGCGCCTGCAGCACGTTGTCGAGCAGCGTCACAGTGTAGGCGCCGGTCGCCGGGTCGGTTACGTGGACCGTGAACAGCGGGGTACCGATGCGATCGCCGCTGGTGGTCGTCGCCGTCAATGTGTTGGTGCCTGCGTCCCAGCTGTAGGTGACGTTCTCCTGGCCGACCGTGCCGCCGGTGCCGTTGAGCGTCGCGAACGAGAAGCCGTTGGCGCCGGCGCCGTCGCCGCCGAGGCTGCCGCCGAGCGTACCCGAGAACGTCGCTTCGTTGTTGTCGCCATCTGTGTTTGGAACCGCGATATCGCCCGTCGTGCTCGCCGCATTGCCGCCGGTAAGCGCGTCATCGTCGACAGAGGCGGCCGCTGAGCCGCTCGTTGGCGTATTGGCGTCGGTCACTACAAAGCTGATGCCGGCCGTCGCGGTATCGCCGTCGCCGTCCGTCACCGTGTAGGTCGCCGATGCCGCGCCCGTACCGGCAACCGGACTGTTGGCGGTGAACGAGTAGCTGCCGTCGGCCTTGACCTTGATGAAGCCATCGCCGATGTCGATCGCCTGCGAGTAGTTGCTGTCAGCAGGATTGAACACCAGTGCCGTGCCGTCGATATGCGTCACCGTGGCGCCGTCGGCGCCGGCGACGAAGTCCAGCGTGCCGGTCAGCGTCGTGCCTTCGGCAACGTTCTGCGAGGCTTCCGTGCTTGCGGTGGGAGCATCGTCATTGAAGGTAACCGTCAACGTGCCCGATGCCGTCGAGCCGTCGGCATCGGTGATGACGTAGCCCAGGTCGGCCGTCGCGTTGTTTTCGTCATTGGGACCCTGTGCCTGCAGCACGTTGTCGAGCAGCGTCACCGTGTAGGCGCCGGTCGCCGGATCGGTCACATGAACCGAGAAGAGGTCGCCGCGCGGGCCCGTCGCCGTCAGCGTATTGTTGAGGGAGTTCCAGCTGTAGGTGACGTTCTCCTGGCCAACCGTGCCATTGGTGCCGTCCAGCGCTGCAAATGAGAAGCCGCCGGCGCCGTCGCCGCCGAGACTGCCGCCGAGCGTGCCGGAGAAAGTGGCTTCGCTGTTGTCGCCATCGGTGTTCGGAACCGCGATGTCGCCCGTCGTGCTTGCCGCATTGCCGCCGGCAAGCCCGTCGTCGTCGACAGAGGCCGCCGCCGTGCCGGTTGTCGGATGGTTGGCATCCGTCACCGCAAAGCTGATGCCGGCCTGCGCCGTGTCGCCGTCGCCGTCGGTCACCGTGTAGGTCGCCGATGCGGCACCCGTGCCGATGACCGGATTGTCGGCGGTGAACGAGTAGCTGCCGTCGGCCTTGACCTTGATCGAACCATCGCCGATGTCGATCACCTGGGAGTAGCCGTCGCCCCCGAAGATCAGTGCCGTGCCGTCGATATGCGTCACCGTGGCGCCGTCGGCGCCGGCGCCGAAGTCCAGTGTGCCGGTGATCGTCGCGCCCTCGGCGACGTTCTGCGAGGCTTCCGCACTTGCCGTCGGCACATCGTCGACAATGTTGGCGACGAGCGTGCCGTTGACGCTCTGGCCGTCCTGGTCGGTCAGCGTGACGGTTAGGTTTTCGAACAGGCTGTTCTGGTCGAGGGCGTTGGCATGCGCCTCATTGTCGTTGAGCGTGTAGGTGTAGCTCACTTCGCCTGTAGCTTGATTGTAGGCCGTCACCGACAGCGTGTTGCCGAGCGCGGTCGTGAACGAGCCGGCGGTGAACGCCCCGTTGGTGATGAAGTTGTGGCCCTCGATTGTCAGCGCGGCGATGCCGTCCGGCGAGGAGATCGTGAAGGTGCCCGCACCGGTCTCGGCCGTGCTTGCCGGATTGGAGCCGGGTCCGCCCGGCGTGCCGACGTTCAATGCCTCTTCATCCACCGTCACGTCGCCGCCACCGGCTTCCGGCGTCAGGTCGGTGATCACAGGCGGTGAGTTGCCGATCGAGATGGTCAGCGTGGTGTGCGAGGTGTCGCCGTCGCCGTCCTTGATCGTATAGGTGAAGACGTCATTGACGCCGCCGGCGGTGCCGGCGTCGCGGACATAGGAGTAGGTGCCGTCGGCATTGAGCGTCAGCTTGCCGTAAGTGCCCTGGATCTGCACGCCGAGCGTGGCAGCATTGTCGACATCGGTATTGGTGTTGCCGGCCGCAACGCCAACCACGGCCGCGCCATCGGCGCCCTCGGTATCGGCATTGCCGTCCGTTGCGTTGGCGTCGGCGCCATCGGTTCCGCCGGCCAGCACATTGCCGGTCGCCGGGTCGAACTGGCCGGCCGCGATGCTGTCGATGTCGGCGACCGCTGTCGGCACGTCGTCGATGATGGCGACGGCAAAAGTGGTGCTGGCCGAATCGCCGTCGACATCCGTAACCGTGATGCTGAAATTGTCCGGAACCGTATCGTTCGGATCGAATCCGTTTGTCTGCTCGGGATGGGTGACTGACTCGGTGACAGTGTAATTGTATTCGATAGCACCGGTACCCGGATCGAAGGACACGATCGTGATGTAGCCGAACTGGCCCGGGATCTGCTGCCCGACGCCGGTCACGGTGACGCCGTTGATGACGATCGAGCCGATACCATCCGGCGCATTGATGTTGATCGTTCCGACGCTGGACGTTTCCGCGTCGCTCGGTGCGTCGCTACCTGGCGATTGGGCCGGGCCCCCGTCCAGGCCGGTTTCGCTGGCCGCCTCGTCCGGGGCAAGCAATGACGTGGCCACCACGGAGACCTGCTTGTCGACAACAGACGGGAAGAGCTCGCGCCGGTCCAATAGCCCAAACTGCAAGGCAGTCGGAGGCAGCAATGCCGAGAGGTCGAACCCGTCGCCGATGCCGCCCGGAGGAACCGCGAAGTTTCCACCGGCGCTGTCCGGGCCGTTGCCAGGTCCTGCCGAAATCGAGCCATCGGCGCCGAAGGCGACATCGACATGGCTTGCTTCCAGCGCTGCGATCAAGGCAACGCGCGGCACCTCGACATCGCCGAGGATGAAGGTCGGCACGTTCAGGGCGCCGTCCTTGATGACGATCACCGACCCATCTGGCTGTTCGAGCACCAGATTGCGGCCGTCGACACGGATGTTGTCGATCGAGACATTGGCCGGAAGCCTCACCACGTTGCTGGCGTCTGCCACATAGTCATGCGGCGCAGGCGCTGCCGCCGCAGCCGCTGGTGGATTTGCCGCCGCTGCCGCGGGCACTTGCGGCTGCACGGGTGCGCCGCTGCCAACATCGACCGGAACCGGATCGGCAACTGCCGGGGCTGGCTCCCCCGTCGCCGCCTGGGCGACCTGCATCTCTGCCGGTGCCGTTGCGCCATTGTGTTCGCTGGAAGCCGAATGCTCGTTCCGGGAACCCGAAAAATTGTCCAACTCGATATTGGTGGTCATCTCTGAAACCCCTCCGGTATTTCCCGGAAAGAGACAGGGGTGGCCCCTCCTTTGCAACAGTCCTTCAATCTATTTCATATACTAGACTATACAGGCATGAGCATTTTTTACGCATGGTAAACCGCCGCCATATATCCAGCTATATCTTGCCTTTCGCGAGCGCTTTTCGGCGGCCGGCGGGTTGCGGCCGTCTGATCAATATAAGTATAAATTAAATTAGAATTTTAAATAAAGTAGACAAAACCAATTGCTGGAAACTTATCCACCTTCATTTCCAATAATTTGAGACGAGATTGGTAGCGTCCACAGTCAAAGGTGGACGTTATGACAATAAAAAAATCTTCTCCGGCATCGGCCCCGTTTAGGATTCTCCTACTGGCGCTCGGCCTTGCGGGCGTGCCGCATTCGTCGTTGGCAAGCGCCATGTCGGGTGATTCGGTGCCTGCCGGTGCGCCGCTCGAAAGGCTCCAGGCGCCGTCCAGCCTGGGCGGCGTTTCGTTGGCGAGGCCTCAGCCCTGGCAGCCTGCCGCGCCCTACCGCGTTGGCTCCGTCTCCGGCAGTTACGCTCCTGCCGAGGCGGATGGCGCAAACACCTCTTCGATGGCAGAAGCCAATACCGGCATCGACCCGATGCAGACGGCAGCGATCATCCCGGGCGTGTTCGGCTCGGTTGCCCTTTCGATGCGCAACTTCCCGGTCGCGGCCCGCTGGGCGCCTGTCTACAAGGCGATCGTCGGCTGTTCGGCGGGTAGTGCGTGCGAGCGCAAGAACGCAGCGTTCGTCGCGATGGTGGACGCGGCCAAGGCCAAGGGGTTCAGCGACAAGCTGGCCTTTGTCAACACCAGCATCAATCGCCTGATCGCCTACCGCAAGGACAGCGCCGTCTACGGCAAGCTGGACTATTGGGCGAAACCTTCGGAAATCCTCGCGCGGCGCGCCGGCGACTGCGAGGATTTCGCCATCCTCAAGATGACGGCGCTGCTGCAGGCGGGCATTCCGGCGCAGAGCATGTCGCTCGTTGTCCTTCAGGATCGCAAGAGGAAGTTCTTTCACGCTGTGCTGTCGGTAAGCACGTCCAGCGGCGCCTTCATCCTCGACAGTCTTGGCAATGCCGTCCGGCGCGACAGCGATCTCCCCGACTATGTTCCGCTCTATTCCTTCAGCATGGATCGGGCCTGGATCCATGGCTCCAGAACCGGTGGCGCCGAGATGGCCGACATCAAGGGTGGTTTCACGACGATCGCCCCCGGCGAAGGCTTGCAGCCGGACATGGTTCTTGCGGACACGATTTCGGACCGCCTCGGCCCGCAGTGAGCGGCGCACTTTTCCTGGAATTGCTTTAGCCGTTGAAGACGAACGCCATCAGCAATTCAGGTTCGGCCACCGGCGCGCGCACCGCGCTCAGCTGACCCCGGTAGCGGCGCTCGCCGGCGCCGATGACGAAGCCGGTCGCGACCGGCGTCTCGCCATTGGTATCGAGCCGCGCGAATATATCGGCAACATTGAGGTCCAGCGCCAGCTTTAGGTCGTGGCGCGCATCGTCGTTTGGTGCTGTCGGCAGCTGCCGCTTGACCAGCTGCTGGAAGGGCGCGTTGAACGTCAGGATTTTCTTCGACGATGACAGCGCGAAGGCCGGCGACGGACAGGCGACCAGAATGGCGTTGATCGTCCTGATCGAGGCGAGCTTTCGCAGCATCAGATTTTCTTCCGCCATGCCGCGCATGCAGGCGACCCGGATCGCCGACGTCAGGTTCCCCTGATCGGCATGGCTTTCGGCGATCTCGTCGACCAGCATGCCGATCGTGCATTTCCGGGCTTCGGCCATCTGCTTGAGCGACACCCAGAACACGCGTTCCAGGCGAATGCCGCGGCGTATGCCGCCTCGTGCGACGACCCGGAACTCCGGGCCGAAATCGTCGGCCGTAAGCGGCAGCATCGGCCGCTCGCCTTGGGTGGCGGGAAGGGCGGAGCTATCGTTCACTCATGGCCTCCTGGCGCGCTTTGTTGATCGGCTTCAGCAGGTAGTTCAGGATCGTCTTGCGCCCGGTCTTGATATCGACTGAGCAGATCATGCCCGGGATGATCGAATAGGCCTTGCCGTCCCTTTCCAGCGTCGACGTGTCCGTCGCGACGCGCACCTGGTAGTAGGGTTCGCCCGTCTTCTGGTCGACCAGGCTGTCGGCGGTGATGTTCGAGACCTTGCCTTCGATGCCGCCGAAGATCGAGAAGTCGTAGGCGGTGACCTTGATCAGCGCATCCTGGTTCTCACGAATGAAGGCGACATCGCGTGGCGAAACCCGCGCTTCGACCAAAAGGGTCTCGGAGGTGGGCACGATGCCGGCCACGACGGCGCCGGGCTGCACGAAGGCGCCGACCGTGTTCAGCTCCATCGTGTTGACGATGCCGTCTACCGGCGAACGGATGTCGGTGCGCGCGACCTTGTCGGTGGCGCCGCGAATGGTCTCGTCCACCACCGAAAGCTCGGCCAGCGCCTGGGTCAGGTCGTCCAGCGCTTCCTGTTGCAGCTGGAGACCGAGCTCGTCGACCTGCAGCTGCGCTTCGGTGATGGCACCCTTGGCCTTCTTTATCGTCTCGCCGGCCAGGTTCAGCTGGCCATTGAGCTCAGCTTGCTGCCCATCGACGCGGATCTGCTCGGTCTTTGCCATCAGGCCTTTTTTGACCATCGCTTCGACCAGCTTTGCCTCCTGGTCGCTGATCACCAGGTTCTTGGTCAGGCGGTCGGCATTGGCGGTTGCTTCGTCCAGCTCCTTCTCGCGCTGGTCGAGGCGCGATTTGAGCACCGACAGCTTGATGTCGAAATTCTGGCGCCGGGCGATGAGCAGTTTCTGCTCGTTGTCGCAGATCTCCGGTGCGACCGACTGGATTTCCTCCGGGCACGGAAAGGGGCCGGAAAGGCTGCCGGCCTGCTCGAATTTGAGCCTCGCGATGCGCACCTGCAATGCGCGCGCCTTGGCCTGCTGTTCGCCGAGGCTGGAGGTGTTGACCGTGTTGTCGAGCCGGATGATGAGGTCGTTCTTCTTGACTACCTGGCCGATCCTCACCGCGATTTCCTGAACCACGCCGGCCTCGCTTGACTGGATGATCTGGGTCTTCGATGCGGGTATGACCTTGCCGTCGCCGCGCGCGATTTCATCGACTTCGGCGAACGACGCCCAGCCTACGAACGAGACGAACAGCGCCCCGATGATGAATATGGACGCCGACGCAAACAGCGGTGGGCGGTCTTCCCTTGCAAGCATTTCCCACGTCCTATTATATTGAAATGGTTCAATATAATCAGTTTTGTCAGGCGCTGTTCTTCTGCAGCGCCTGTATGACTTGTTCCTTCGGCCCGTCAGCGACGATCCGGCCTTGATCGATGACGATGAGGCGATCGGCGAGTTCGAGCATGCTGAAGCGGTGGGTCGAGACGATCAGCGTCGTGTTCCGCTCGAAAGCCACCTTGAGCTGCCTGATCAACTGCCGTTCCGAGGCGAGGTCCATCGACCCCGACGGCTCATCCAGAAAAACGATCTTCGGCTTGGTCAAAAGCAGCCGCGCGATCGCCACCGCCTGTCTCTGGCCGCCCGAGAGATTGGTGCCGCGCTCGCCGACATTCATGTCGTAGCCGCGTGGGTGACGGGAGACGAATTCGTCGACGCCGGCAGCCTTCGCGGCGTCGATGATCTCATCGTCCGTCGCTTCCGGGGCCGCCATCAGGAGGTTCTCCTTGATGGTTCCTGAAAACAGGTCGCCGGCCTGGGCGACGATCCCCACCGCGGCGCGAACCTCCGAAGGGTGGTACTGGCGGATGTCGATGCCGTCGAGCAGCAGCTCTCCCGAGGTCGGCAGGAAAAGCCTGCCGATCAGGCGTCCCATCGTCGTCTTGCCGGATCCGATGCGGCCGATGATGCCGACCCGCTCGCCCGGTTTGACCGAGATGTTCAGCCCGCTCAGAACCTCGTTCTCCGAACCCGGATAGACGAAGCCTACATTCTTGAACACCATCGCGCCGTTGCGGATCGGCCGGTTGACGAAGCCGACCGTGTCCGGCCGGTCCTCCGGCTGGGACATGATCGCGTTGACCATTCTGAGCGACAGCATGGCCTGGCGGAACCTGGACAGGGTGATGGCGATCTGGCCAAGCGGCGCCACGGCCCGGCTGGCCAGCATGACCGTCCCGATGATCGCCCCCGTCGACACATAGCCTTCGGAAAAGGCATAGGCGCCGGCCACGACCAGCGCGACGGTGACCAACTGCTGTATGGATCCGGCGATGTTGCCGGCGGCGGCCGAAAGCTGCTTGATCTTTTCCGACGTGTTGGCGGCGTTCTTGGAGTGCTCGCCCCATTTGCGCAGCAGATAGGCCTCCGCGCGCAGCGACTTGATCGTCTCCAGCGTCGAGATGGATTCGACCAGCAGGGCCTGGCGCTGCGCGGCCTCGTTCATCGAGGCGGCGACGCGCTTGCCGATGCGGCGCTGCGTGACCAGGCCGACGATGACTGAAATCACAAAGGCTAGCGCCGGTATGATCACCAGCCAGCCGCCTATCGCGTAGATGACCAGCAGGAAGATGAAGACGAAGATCGTGTCGATGAAGACGCTGATCGTGTTGGAGGTGAAGAACTCCCGCACGAACTCGTATTGGGTCACCCGGTTTGCGTATTCACCCGTCGAGCCGGGTCGCGCCGACAGTGACGAATTGAGCACTTTCTCGAACAGCAGATACGAAATCCGCAGATCCGCCTTGCGCCCGGCATAGTCGATGAGCGAGGCGCGGGCCGTCTTCAAGAGCAGGTCGAACACGATGACGGCGCCGATCCCGAGCGCCAGGACCCAGAGTGTCGCGACCGCTTTGTTCGGCAGGATCCGGTCGTAGACGTTCATGGTGAAGATCGGCGAGGCGATGGCGAGCAGGTTGATGAAGATCGCCGACAGCACGACCTTCGAATAGGTGCGCCAGAACGCGCCCATGGTTCCGGTCAGCCAGTGCCGTCTTTCGATCTTCGCCGCCGAGCCGACCTTCATCGCCTCGGTGGTGTTGGCATAGGTGATCGAGAAAGAGGCGCCGCCGCTGATATAACTTTCGACCAGTTCGGATTTGCCGATCGTGGTGCGGCCGTTCTCCTGGGGAGCGGTCAGATAGTCGCCGCCTTCGATTTCCGCGAGCAGGGCGACCGGCAGCTGGCTGGCGCGAAAGACGATGGCCGGAAGGTCGAAGCGACCGCGCACGAAATCGCGGTGGTTGAATTCCGCGACCTCCAGGCCGATGCGCTCGGCCAGATGCCTGATGTCGCCGGCCTCGATGCGCGTCTCCGCGATCGGAACGCCGGCGAACAGCACGGTCTCCGCGCTCGGCCTGCCGAGATAGGCGGCAACGGCCGAAAAGCAGGCCTTGAAGGCCTCTTTGGGCGACAGGATATTGGGCTGCTGGTTCACGATCCGCTCCCGAAGGACCCGCGATCGATCTTACATCGGCTGCTTTTTCCGGACTGGAGCGAGGATGTCGAAGGGCAGATCGTTCTTCTGTTCCGACGGCGTCCGCGCATAGGTTTCGGTGTCGGCGGTTGCCGGCACGGCGAATTCGGACCGCGCATAGGCCGCGGTCTGTTTGGCCGGCTGGATGTTCATCGTCTTCAGCAACTGTCCCGTTGCCGCCAGCAGCCGATACTGGGCGAAAAGCGACGCGTAGGATGCGGTATCCGCCAGCGTCGCCGTGTTGAACCGCGTATTCTGCGCGTCGAGCACGTCGAGCAGCGATCGCTGGCCAACCTTGAACTGTTCGCGATAGGACGCGACCAGCCTTTCGTTGGCGGCAGCCTGTTGCCGCAGCGTCTTGGCCAAGTCGGCTTGCCGGAAGCGGCGATCCCATGAGATCCGCACTGCTTCCTCGATCTCGCGCAGGACCTGATGCAAAGCAAGGCGCTGTTCGCTGGTGCGGCGGATCTGTTCCTGCTCGTTGGCCTTGTCGATGCCGCCGCGGTAGAGGTTCCAGCGCAGCACCAGCCGCGCCTGCAGGTCGTTGGTGTCGCCGTCGGTGCCGTCGATGTCGGTACCGGCCCGGGCGCGGCCTTCGGCGATGATCGAGGGGCCGAATTTCGCCCGTGCTGCATCGACAAGGGAGGCCGCCGCGTCGATGTCGCTGTTGGCCATATGCACGCGCGGATTGCTTTCGCGCGCCAGCCCGATTGCTTCATCGAGCGACCTCGGCAGTGCGGCGGAGACATCGCCCGGCCTTGAAGCGTTGGTGAGCGGCTTTCCGACGGTCTTGAAGAAGCGTATCTTGGCCGCTTCCAGTTCCTCGGTGGCTTCCTGCATGCGCGCCTTGGCGGCGAACAGCCGCTCCTCGGCCTGTTGCCGGTCGGCGTCGTTCAGCGCCCCGCCGTCGATGCCCTGCCGGATATCGCCGAGTATAGCCTGGTGGAAGCCGAGGTTTTTCTTCGCCTCGACAACGATCGAAGCCTGCAGCATGTATTCCAAATAGTCCTGGACGACGGAGAGCCCGATGAATTCGGACCGTTCCAGCACCCGGAACGAAGCGCCGTCGACGCGGGACGCCTGACGGGTCAATTCGGCTCGCCTTGCACCGCTGTCATAGAGCGTCTGCGAAATCGTAAGATCGGTTTCAGCCGGATAGAGCGCATCGTCCTCGGTGGAAAGCGCGCGCCGGGATGGATTGTCGAGGCGCCGGGCGCCTGCCGACGCTTCCAGATCGACGCTGGGAAGGTAAAGACCTTTCGCCTGGCGCAGCTCGAATTCGATTGCTTCGCGGTTTTCAATCGCCTGGCCGATCTCCGGATTGGATTCGACGGCGACTGCCATTGCTTCTTTGAGAGTGAGCGCGCCGGCGCTTCCGCAAGCCAGCATTGACACCGTCACGGCAAGCGCAATACGCCAGCCGACGGTCACTTTACCCGTCCTGTTCATGTCTACCCCGTGACTTTCCCCGCGCCTTGTTATTTTTTTGGCGCTTAATTGCCCAAGCCTGCCACCGGAGCTTGCGGCGAGTATCTATCAGATTTTCAAAGGATGTGAGTACTTAATGATTTAGAGGCCTCTAAAAGCGGGCGTTCGCGCCATTAGACCCAATAGATGTAGCAAAAATGGCACATAGGCCTTGCGTCGCCGCACTGGCATTCAGCGCGAATCGGGCCAGAAGCACGAGTCTCCTGGAAAACTGCAGGCCCGCACCCGCGAAGCCGCCCGGTCGCCGTTACTGACCCTGCTGCAGCATTTCAGCAGTAATGCGCCCCGTTGGTAAACAAGTCGGGAGTGCAATGATTTCTCTCGGCGTCAGCTCAATCCTTAGAGACGATTGGCCTGCAAGCCTGGTCGCTCACGCCACCGACCACCCGCCATCGACCAATATATTGGCGCCGGTGATCATCGACGCCGCCGGCGAGGCCAGGAACACCACTGTTCCCGCGACATCGATCGGGTCGCCGATGCGGCCAAGCGGAATGTGCCCCAGCACATGCGCGTGAAAGTCGGGCTCGGCCAGCGATGGCCGTGTTCCGTCAGTCCAGATGAAGGTTGGCGCGACGCTGTTGACGTTGATCCGGTGTTGCGCCCATTCGGCGGCCAGGCAGCGCGTCAGGTGGTTGATCGCGGCCTTGCTCATGCAATAGATCGCCTCGCCCTTCAGCGTCACCGTACCGGCCTGCGAGCTGATGTTGATGATGCGCCCGGATTTCTGCGCGATCATCAGCTTTGCAACTGCTTGCGTGGTGAAGAACGTGCCCTTGAGGTTGACGTTGACGGTGAGGTCGAAATCTTCCTCGGTGACGTTCTCGGCCAGGTTTTCCGGCCCGAGCCCGACATTGTTGACCAGCACGTCGATGCGGCCGAAGGCGGTGTGCGCCTCGGCGACAGATTTTCGCACCGTAGCGAGATCGGTGAGATCCATCCGCACGGCCAGCGCCCGGCGGCCGATGCGCTCGATTTCGGCGACAAGCTCCGCGCCGTCGGCAACGCTGCGCACACCGACGATCATGTCGGCGCCGGAGCCGGCGCAGGCCAGCGCGCAAGCGCGCCCGATGCCGCGCGAGGCGCCGGTGACCAGCACCACCTTGCCGGCCAGATCGAATTTCGGCGTGAATTCCGCTGTCATCTCGTCCTCCCTGGAAGTCTCCCTTCCCGAACATTAGCCGGTCGCGCTACGAAAGCCAGAAGCCTGCAAATCGCTGCGCGAAATCTGTTCGGGTTCTGCAAAGTGTGCGCAACAAATTGCCACGAGCGGCTGGTTTTGTTGGCAAACGGGGATCGTTCCCTGTATTGCGGGCCAAAGGCAAAAGCGTGGACGTTCTTGTATGACAAATGTCGCCCTGACTGGGCTTGCCCGCGACCTCGCCAGGCGCGCTACCGAGGGTAAGCCGGTGCGCATCGGCGTCATCGGCTCCGGCGAGATGGGCACCGATCTGGTGACACAAGGCATGCTGATGCCGGGCATTTCGGTCTGCGCGGTGTCGACCCGGCGTCCGCACACCGCTCGTGACGCCATCCGCATCGCCTATGGCGACGAGGCGATGGCGGTGGAAGCAGACACGGCCTCGAAAGTCACCGCCGCGATCGAGAATGGAAAAATCGCCATCACCTCGAACGAGATGCTGGTGACAAATCCACTGATCGACGTGGTCATCGACGCCACGGGAAAACCCGGCGTCGCCGCCGATTTCGACCTCAAGGCCATGGAGCACGGCAAGCATCTGGTGATGATGAATGTCGAGGCCGACGTCACCATCGGCTGCTATCTCAAGCAGCAGGCCGACCGGCTCGGCGTCGTCTATTCCGTCGGCGCCGGCGACGAGCCGTCGAGCTGCATGGAGCTGATCGAGTTCGCCTCAGCACTTGGCTATACGATCGTCTCGGCCGGCAAGGGCAAGAACAACCCGCTCAACCATGACGCCGTGCCGGACGACTATCGCGAGGAAGCGATCCGCCGCAACATGAACCCGCGCATGCTGGTCGAGTTCGTCGACGGTTCGAAGACCATGGTCGAGATGTGCGCCATCGCCAACGCCACCGGCCTGGTGCCCGATGTTCCGGGCATGCACGGCCCGAAGGCCGACCGCGATGAACTGGCCAAGGTGCTGATCCCGAAGGCTGATGGCGGCATTCTCTCCAAAAAGGGTGTCGTCGACTACACGGTCGGCAAGGGCGTCGCGCCCGGTGTCTTCGTCATCGTCGAGGCGACGCATCCGCGCGTCATCGAGCGCATGGACGATCTCCATGTCGGCCACGGCCCCTATTACAGCTTCTTCCGGCCCTATCACCTGACCTCGCTGGAGGTGCCGCTGACCGCCGCCCGCATCGTGCTCTACGGCCGGCCCGATATGGTGCCGCTGCCGAAGCCGGTGGCCGAGGTCTGCGCGGTCGCCAAGCGCGATCTCGCCGTCGGCGAGAGTTTCGACGCCATCGGCGAGACCTGCTACCGATCCTGGACCATGACCGTCGGCGTGGCCCGCGCCAACCGCGCCGTGCCCGTCGGACTGCTCGAGGGCGGCAAGGTGCTGAAGCCGGTCAAAAAGGGCGAATTGCTGACCGCCGACAACGCCGCGCCCGACCAGACGACCAGGCTGTTCGCCCTGCGCCGGCTGCAGGACGAGATGTTGTACGGGTCAAACTAAGGGTTACTTCCCCAACTCTATCGACCTCAGCCGCGCCGCTTCCACTGCCTCGGTTATGAGCTTGGTCAACCGCTCCTCGCCCATCAGCACGGCAAGGGCTGCGGCCGTGGTGCCGTTGGGGCTGGTCACCTGCTGGCGCAGCAGGCCCGGTTCCTCACCGCTTTCGGCGGCCAGCGATGCGGCGCCATAGACGGTCTGCATGGCGAGCAGCTTGGCGGTTTGGGTCGGCAGCCCGGCCTTCTCTGCCGCCAGGGTCAGCGCCTCGATGAAATGGAAGATATAGGCCGGCCCTGAGCCGGACACCGCCGTCACCGCGTCCATCAGGCTCTCGTCGTCGATGGTGGCCACTTCCCCGCTCGCCGACAAAAGGTCGGCGACGAAACGCCTGGCGTCGTCGGAAACCAGCGGGTTGGAAAACACCACCATCATGCCCTTGCCGATCGCCGCCGGCGTGTTCGGCATGCAGCGCACGATCGGCGCGCGATGGCCGAGGATCGCCTCGAAGGTGGCGACAGGTGTGCCGGCGGCGATGCTGACGAAGGTGGTGCGGCCGTCGCCAAAGCGCTTGTAGGCGGCGGTCACGTCGCGGATCACCTGCGGCTTGACGGCGATGACGACAAGCCCTGGCACCGCATCCGCCGGAATTGCAGCGGCATCGGCCGCCGCGCCGCATCCCAGTGCTTCGGCACGCTTGCGCAGATCGTCATTGGGTTCGACAACGAAGACTGCTGCCGGAGGAAGCTTGCCGGATTTCAGCCAGCCCGAAAGCATGGCGTAACCCATATTGCCGCAGCCGGCGAGAACGAGCCTGATCGTCATTGAAGAACCTCCGCGAAGATGGCTCTCAATAGACGCTCGCGGCGGGACGGGAAAGCCCTCGCCGGAGGAGCGATCAGGAAGGCCGCACCGCAATCGGCCGCAGCGACACTTGCCTCAAACCAAGCACGCCGAGCACGAAGAACAGCCAGACCGGGTCGCCGCGGTGGAAGAAGAAGCTTTCCAGGAAGGCGTTCAGCGCCGCGAACAGCACCACCATCATGAAGAAGTCGCCGAGGTAGATGTTCTCCTTGCGCAGCGGGATGCGCATGTAGTCGCGCAGCGGCGCAATGAGGAAGGTGTAGACCGCCACGCAGAGTGCCGGGATGCCCATCAGCACGGCAATGTCGAGATAGCCGTCATGGCCGTGCACGATGGTTCTGATGTCCCAGGGCCGGTCGAAGGGCTGGTCCTGGTTGAGCAGCAGCGGCGTGCCCCAGAAGCTCTCATAGCCGTAGCCGGTCCAGGGCTTCTTCGCCAGCATGTCGCCGGCGAACTCCCACAGCGTGGTGCGCCCGGTATAGGTCAGGTCGGGAAAATAGATCGCCGCCAGATGCTTCACCGGCGGCAGGAAGACGATGCCCAGCGTGCCGACCGCCGTGGCGATGATTGCCGCCGCAAACAGGATCGGCGTGCCGAGCCGCATGCCGATCAAGCTCGGCAGCACCACGATCAGGATCGAGAACGGCACCAGGCCCGCCGTCGTCTTGGAGCCGGTATGCAGCATGAAGATCATCGCCGCGCAGAAGATTATCGCGCCCCACCAGCGTTGCCCGCGCCGGTAGAGATAGAGGCCGGCAAAGCTGAAGCAGGCCATGATCGGCCCGGCGATGTTCTTGTGGGTGAACACACCGCGCCACAGGCCGGCATGCTCCGGCTCCTGCGAGTCGGCCGTGTGCATTGCCTCATGCGGAAACACGATGAGGCCGAGGTAGGAGAGGCCCATGACGACGATGGCGGTGAAGATGATGACTTTCGAGAAAGCCTCGCCGTCGCGCGGCAGCACCAGGATCGTCGCCATCGTCAGGATGCCGATCAGCGTGAAGGATGCCGCGCGCATCGCCGACGGCGGATCGGTCGCCAGTATGACCGACAGCATGAAGCAGCCCAGCATCAGCACCCAGGACGGGCTGAGCAGCGAGCGTACTACACGCGGGTCGGCGAAGGCCATCAGCGAGAAGATCGAGATCGCGCCGAGCGACGAGAAGCCGAGCTGGTTGACGATGTCGCCGCCTTCGCCGGTGAGCTGGGCGCCGGCCGGCTGAAAGGGGCGGAAGGACACCAGGATCGTGGTGAACAGCAGCGCCGCGATCGCCGTCGCCACGCCCTCGCGCGTGAACGCCGCGCTGAGCGGTACGCGCTCAGTTCTTCTCAGGCTGCCGGTATTGCTCATTGGCATATCCGAATTCGGCGAGCACGCGGCCGAGCGCGACATGGATGGGGTAAAGTGCCGTCGCCGGCGATCCGGTCCGCATCAGCCGGACCGCGCCGCGCAGCGGCGAGGCGGCAAGCAGTGCCAGGCTCTTCGCAAACACTTTGGCGCCGGCAAGCGGCGTGCCGGCACGTTTCTTCTTTTCGACCAGGGTCGAGATCACGCCGTTGCGCAGGCTGCGGGCGCGGATCCAGTCGGCCGCGACACGACGGGCCGGAACGGTCTCCTGTACCTTCGCCTCGGCGCACCAGCCGAGCACGAAGCCCCTCTGCGCTGCCCGGCTGAGGAAATCGGAATCGCCGCCGCCCATGAAATTGAATCTGAGATCGAGGAAGGGCGGCCCCATGGCGGTCAGCACGTTGCGCCCGACCAGCAGATTGCCGGAGGAATAGAGCGCCGCAACAAGCCCGGTTTCCCGGTAGGGTGGCGCGAAGACCGGGTGTTCCGCCCATCTCGCATGCGCCGGTTCGGCAAACACGGGCACTTGCGGGCCGCCGACAATGTCGGCGCCGAGCGTCTCGGCCGCCTTGCACATGTTCTCCAGCCAGAACGGGTCGGCGATCTCGTCGTCGTCGATAACCAGCAGATGCTCAAAGTCGGGGAAATGCACGATCGCGGTCTGCCAGCCGGCATTGTAGGCGCTGCAATTGCCGCGCTCATGCGCGATGATCACCATACCGGCGATCTCGCCGCGCTCGAACAGCGGCAGCGCCGCCTTGGCGCCGTCGCGCGCCTCGGCCTCGTTTTCCATGACGATGACGGCGAAGCGCCTGGCGGTCTGTTGCGCCTTGAGCGAAGCCAGCGTCGCGAGCACCTGTTCGGGCCGTTTGAAAGTCGGCAGCGTGACGACGGCTTCGATGGTCTCGGCGGCGAGCCCCGGAGACCGTCCCGCGATCGATACCGAACCGTCCGATGGCAATGGGATCATCCGTGTCCAGCCGCCTGGTGATTTTGGTTTTCGATAGCACCCCGATGATAACGTTTCGTTAATCACCTTTCGCGGCGAAGCCCGCAAAACCGAGACTCCCGGCCTCGATTGCGTTCACTTAATCAAGGGTTCACCCCGCTTTGCTATCTGGGCTGCACTGGATAGGTGAGATGCATCTGCTGTTCGCCACATCGATCGTGCCCGACGGCGCTCTCGCTTCGGGCTACGAAATCGCCAACGCGGCGATCATCGCTGCTTTGCGGCGCGCCGGCGCGCGCGTCACCGTGATCGGCTTCACCTGGCCGGGAAAGCCTGCCGCCGATCCGGAAAACACAATCGTGCTTGGCGCCGTCGACGTGCGCACCGAGAGCGCCTCGCCGCTGCAGAAGCTCGCCTGGGTTGCCAGGGCGGTGCTGTCAGGTCTCACCTTCGCATCGGTCAAGCTGCGCGTGGTCTCCGACGCGGAAGTCCGCGCCGCCGTCGAGCGCGCCGGGCCCTTCGACGGCTATGTTCTCAATTCCGTGCAATTCGCCGGCGCCTTCGAAAAGCTGTTCGGCGACCGTCCCTCGATCTTCGTCGCCCACAATGTCGAGCATCGCTCGGCGCAAGAAAATGCGACCGCCGCGGGCAGCATTCTCCAGCGCCTGCTGTTTCGCCGCGAGGCACGGCTGCTCAAGAGCGTGGAAGACCGGCTTTGCCGCCGGGCTCGCTTCGTTTTCACCCTGGCCGATGAAGACCGCGTAGCGCTTGGCGTCGCCTCCGACGATCGCTCGGTGGTGCTGCCGCTGGTGACCCGTGCCGATGCGCCGGCAGGAACGGGCCAGCGCCGCATCGAATGCGACGCAGCACTGATCGGCACCTGGACCTGGCAGCCGAACCGCATCGGGCTCGACTGGTTCCTGGGCAAGGTGGTGCCGCATCTGAGGCCTGGCTTCCGCATCAGGATCGCCGGCGGTATGCCGTCCGGCATCACGTCCACGCATCCCGGTGTCCAATTCGTCGGCCGCGTGCCTGACGCGCAAGCCTTCGTGCGCGCTGCGGCCGTCATTCCGCTGATCAGCACGGCCGGCAGCGGCGTGCAGTTGAAGACCATCGAGACCTTCGAGCTCGGCCTGCCTTCAGTCGCCACCAGCCGCTCGTTGCGCGGCATCGATCACCGGCCGGACAATTGCGTCGTCACCGACGATCCCGTTGCCTTCGCCGCGGCACTCGAAACTGCTGCTTCCGCTGTCAGCGATGTCGATGGCGGCGCTTTCCATCGCCGCCAGGTGAGGGCGCTCGACGCCGCGATCAGGCTCGGACTGAACAAGCTTGGCCCGGTCAGGCAGGAGGTGTTCGCATGAATATGCACACCGCCCGCGCCGCCATCGGGCGCGACACGTTGAAGACGATCCTCGGCATTCCGGTTCTCGCCATCCGTTGGGACGACGCCATCGCCTTGCTTGCACAACTGGTCGCCGAGCGGCGCTTCACCAAAGTCAGCTTCCTCAACGCGCACAACGCCAACATCGCCTATACCGACCCGACCTTTGCCGAAGTGCTCGATGATTTCCTCATCCTGCCTGACGGCGTCGGTGTCGACATGGCGTCCAAGCTGCTCTACGGCGCGCCGTTCCCGGACAATCTCAACGGCACCGATTTCATCCCGGCCTTCCTGCAGGCATCCTCCCGGCCGCTGACTGTCGGGCTGCTCGGCGCGACGCGCGTCAATGCCGAGGCGGCGTCGTCGAAGCTTTCGGCGCTCGCCGTGCAGCACAAATTCGTCGTCATCCATGACGGCTATTTCTCGGCCGCCGAGGAGCCGGCGATCATCGACCGAATAGCGAAACTGCGGCCCGACGTGCTGCTCGTCGCCATGGGCGTGCCGCGCCAGGAACTGTGGATCGCGCGCCACATCGACCAGCGCCATTGCACTCTGCCGATCGCCGTCGGAGCGCTGCTCGATTTCCTCAGCGGCACCGTACCGCGGGCGCCGCTGTGGATGCGTCGTCTGCGGCTCGAATGGCTGTTTCGCCTGTGGATCGAGCCCGGCCGCCTCTGGCGTCGCTACGTGGTCGGCAACCCTTTGTTCCTGTGGCGCGTCGTCGGGCAGAAATTCTCGGGCGCCGAAGCAGGCCCCGGAGCAAACCATTGAACAGCCGGTTCGTGCCTGACGCCGCCACAAGGTCCGATCCGCTGCGGCAGACGCCGACGGCCGCGGTCGTGACCGCCAGCTATGCGCCGGATTTCGAGCGCTGCCGTCTGTTGTGCGAAACGATGGACCGCCAGGTGTCGGGTGTCGCGCATCACTACATCCTGGTCGAGCACCGCGACGTGGCGCAGTTTCGCCAATTGGAGACCGGCAGCCGCACCGTCGTCGACGAGCGGGACCTCCTGCCGCGTTGGCTGCGTGTCGTCGACGATCCGGCGAGCCTGTTTCGCCGCCGCGTCTGGCTCAGCCTGAAGACCCAGCCGCTGCGCGGCTGGCATGTGCAGCAGCTTCGCCGCATCGCCATCGCGGCGCAGGCGAAGGAAGACGTGCTGGTCTTCTGCGATTCCGACGTTGCCTTCGTCAGGCCGTTCGACCTGAGCGCCTTCTGTCGCGACGGCAAGGTGAGGCTGTTCCGGCGTGACGGCGTCTTGTCCGGCGAAGGGCATGAGGAGCATCGCATCTGGTCGCGCAACGCCGGTTCGGCGCTAGGCATCGACAGATCCAAGGTTTCGACGCACGACTACATCTCGACGCTGATCGCCTGGCGCCGGCAAACCGTGACGGCGATGTGCGCCCGGATCGAGAAGGTGCATGGCCGCAGCTGGGTCGAGGTCGTCGGCTCGAAAAGAAAATTCTCCGAATGCATGATCTACGGCCGCTATGTCGACGAGGTTCTGGAGGGCGCCGGCCATTTCCACGGTTCGGAAGAGTTCTGCCGCGTCCACTGGACCGGCGAGGCGCTGTCGGACGACGAGTTCCGCCGCTTCGTCGCTGCCATGGCGCCGCAACAGGTGGCGATCGGCATGCAGTCCTTCATCGGCACCGATATCGGCCGCATCCGCCGCCTGATCGGGCTGGGTAGGTCTTAGATTGCCTTCGCCGGCCTGCGCATCGCCGAATAGGTGAGCAGCGCCGACACGAGATAGAGCAGCAGGAACACGATGTTGAGCGACAGCACCAGATTGGGCGTGTCGGCGATCGCGGTCAGCACATAGGTCAACAGCACCGCCTTCAGCCCGGCCAGCAGGCCGAGGTTGAGCGCCCTGACCGCCGTCTGGCCGCGCGCGAACAGAAGCTCAGCCTGGTATTCAACCAGGTTGCGCAGTCCTGGAACGCAGATCGCCAGCGCCACCAGCGGCGCTGCCTCCGCGACATTCCTGCCCAGCGCATTGGGGAAGAAATGCAGCACGATGCCGAGCGCCGCCAGCGCCAGCGTCGAGACCAGGAACACGCCGCCTTCTATGCCGCTCTTGACCGCCAGCCGCGACAGCAGTTCCGGCGCCCGCATCATTCGCTGCACCAGCATCATCGAGAAGGTGCGGATCGGGATCGCCGTCAGGTCGACCAGCCGCATGATGATGGCGTAGATACCGGCAAGATGCGGCCCGCCGATCGCCAGCACCAGGAGCTTGTCGAACTCCATCTGCAAATAGAACAGCACTTCGGCGCCGGCGACGTAGATCGAATCGGCGAGCCGCCTGAGATAGAGCTCGGTGCGCAGTCTCAGCCGCTGGCGCGGATAGAAGAAGCCGAAGGCGATGATCAGCGAAACGGCATTGGCGCCGATATAGTACCAGGACCAGACGCCGATCGTGTGTTGCGCCGCAAACATGAACAGCACGGCGCCGGCGGCCCGCAACGCTGTCGCCAGGATTGTCAGCACGGCGGCGCGGCCGAATTTGCCGAGGCCGTTGTTGACGATCAGCACCACCTCGACCGGCCGCCACAAAAGCGCCTCGGCAAAGACGATGGCCGCGAAGACCGAAAGCGGTACGGTGCTGGCAAAGAAGACCAGGTAGACGCCGTACGAGGCGGCGGCCAGCAACGGCAGCGACACGACGCCAAGCAGCAGGAAGCCGGCGGTGAAGGTGCCGATCAGATTGGGGCGGATGGTGGCGGTGCGGTACAGCGCCGAGATGAAGCCGAAGGCGAGAATGCGCGACAGCATGACGCCGGCCGCCGATGCGGTGGCGAACATGCCGAACTCGGCGATGGACAGCGTGTTGGCCAAGGCGATGAAATAGGCGAGCGAGAACACCAGCCGCCCGCCGGCGCCGCTGATGGCGGAGAAATAGTCGATGACAAGCTTCCGCCGTGCGGCCACGAAGGTGCCGATCCGGGCGAAGGTCCGCCTTTGCGGTATGTCACTGGCTTGGGTCATATGTCCGGCAGAACATAGGCCGGAAAGCTTAACGTGCGGTTCTGGACGCCTCGATCGCACCTGAGAACGATGCAATCAAAGCGCGAAAACTCTGCCTTCCTCATCCGAAAATTAACCATTTGTTTCCTATGCCTGTTTAGCGTGGCTTAACGATTGGCCGACGCCTTTCCCAAGCCGCCGAACAGTAAAGTTCCAAGAAAATGGTCGACAGGGAAAACCGAGACGACTGGAGGCGTGAGCGCTCTCTGCTGGCGCTCGGTCAGGCCATGCGTGGCGAGGACGAGGCCGACGCGTCGCTGGTGTCGATCGGCGACCGGGCAGACCCGGCATGGCACGAGGATGCCGCCGCACGCCACCGTCTGGCCCGCTCACAACGCGAGGCGCGGTCGAACCCGTCTGCGGCCACGGCAGAGCCCGGCCAGTATCAGCCCGGTGGCGGCCCCGTTTTGGAAGAGGCCTCGCCCGAGGACGGTTGGGCAGCTCGAAACAGTTACGCGCAGGCCGGGCCGCGCGAAGAGCCAGTTGTCCGCCCCTCCCAAGACTACCGCGCCAAAGCCGCCTTCGAGCCTCGATACGCCAGCGAAGAGCGGCGGCCCGCAGGGGCTGATGACGACGGGCAGGAATGGAAGCCGCTGATCGATCCGGCGCATGTCGTTCGCGGCATTGCCCGTTCGAAGCTGCTGATCCTGTCGACGACAATACTGGGTGCGGCGCTCGGCATCGCCATCGCCCTGTCGACGCCGAAGAAATACGAAGCCACCACCCAAGTGGTCATCGAGCCGGGCGACCTGAAGCTTTCCGACAACGATCTCACCCAACCGGTCGGGCAGCCCGATGCCGCGCTGGCCGTCGTCGAAACCCGGATCAAGATGGTGTCGTCCGGCAAGGTCCTCGACCAGGTCGTCAAGGATCTCAATCTTGTCAACGATCCGGAGTTCAACGGGCAAGGTTCCGGCGGCCTTGGCGTCATGTCGCTGATCCGCTCGATCCTGTCACGCCAGGATGGACCTGGCGGCGACGATGACATTCGCCGCCAGGCGCTGGCGGTTGGCAATCTGGCCGAGAGCCTGTCGGTCGAGCGCAGCGGCAAGACTTTTGTCGTTTCCATCAGCGCCACAACCCAAAGTGCCGAGAAGTCGGCGAACATCGCCAACACGACGAGAACCGTCTTCCAGGAGGAGGCGGCCAACTACCAGTTCGACATGGCCGGACGCGCGACGAACCAACTGACGTCCAAACTCGATGACTTGCGCAAGGGTGTCGAGGCGGCCGAGCGCAAAGTCGAGGATTTCAGGGCCACGCATGGTCTTATCGACGCGCAGGGCCATTTGATCAGTGACGACCAGATGCTGAAGCTCAACGAGCAACTCTCCGTTGCCCGCGCCCGCACGCTGGAGCTCAATGCGCGAGCGGCGTCGACGCGTTCGATCAACGTGAATTCGGTTCTCAACGGCACCTTGCCGGAAGAAATCAACTCCAACATGATGAGCGAACTGCGCTCGCAATATGCGACGCTGAAGCAGGAAGCCGACCGCGCCGCGGTACGGCTTGGGCCGCGCCATCCCGAATTCCAGGCGCTCAGTGCCCAACTCGATGGCGCGCGCGAGCGCATCGCCGGAGAACTGCGTCGTATCTCCTCTTCACTGCAGGTCGACCTCAAGCGCGCGGTCCAGGTCGAGCAGGATCTGGCTTCGCGCCTGGCGCAGGCAAAGGTCCAAAGCGGCGACGTCAACAACGACCTGGTCAGCTTGCGCGAACTGGAGCGTGACGCCGCGGCCAAGCGTTCCGTCTATGAGCGCTATCTTCTGCGCGCCAAGGAGACCGGCGAACAGGAAAACATCAACACCACCAACATCAATCTGATGACCGAGGCTCGACCCCCACTCGAACCAAACGGGCCGTCGCGCGCCGTGATTGCGCTTGCCGGACTGCTCCTCGGGCTGGCCGCCGGCATCGGCCTCGGCGGCATGCGCGGCGCCTATGAGAGCGTGCGCGAAACCGCGGCGTTCCGGTCCCGGAGCAAGACCGACAAAAGCAGGCCTGCTTTCGACGACAAGGCCTATCGCGCTGCACCGCCGCCGGCCGCGCGGCCACCGGCTGCACCGCAAGTTTCGAGGCCCCAGGCCGTCGACGTTGGGACCGAACGGTCCGGACCGATTGGCGCAGTGCTTTCAGCCATAGGCGGGCTTCTTCCAGGCAAACAGCAGAAGCCTGCCACGATGCGCGCCGACAAGCCCGTCTCGCCCCCCGTCGCCCAGGCGACAAAGCCGGTACGGAACGCCTATCCGCAACCGAAGTACCAGCAGGAGACTCCGCGCCAGTCGATGTATCCGGCTCCTCGGGCGGAGGCCTACTCCCATGCCAGCCAGCCTGAATACCCTCAGGATCGGTATGCACAGACACCGCCGAGCCCCACTCAACAGCCAGTGATGCGTCCGGTTGGGCAGGGACCGAATCCTCCTCAGGAACCGGACGCCGATCAGCAGACCCAGATCGATGAAATCCGCGACAGCCTGCGCGAATTCCGCGATGCGGTGCGCGAACTGACCGAAAGCCGTTCAAACCGCCGCTATTTCTAGAACTCACGGCAAGCGATAAAAGCGGCCGGTTTCGAGTTTACGGCATGTGACGGCGTTTTGACGGGATTGCCCGCTGGAATTTTCGTGAAAATGCCGCGCTGCATGGTGCCCGAAACCGCAAGGCGTTTTCGGGTGCGTCGATGTGCAACCAGAGATCGAGCGTGCACGGATAGGCGCGCTCCAGGCAGAACAGTGTTGAAGGTGGTCCATGGCTGAAGTGATTGACGGAAAAAGCGTCGCCGAAGACGTGGTTCAGAGGGTCAAGGCCCTGACCACGGAACTGGTGGGCAAGGGTGCCGAGAAGCCCGGCCTGGCAGTGGTGATCGTCGGCGAGGATCCGGCAAGCCAGGTCTATGTCGCCTCCAAATCCCGCACCGCCAAGGAATGCGGCTTTCATTCGCTCCAGCACACGCTGCCGGCCGACACCTCCGAACAGGCGCTGCTCAAGATCATCGGCGATCTCAATGCCGATCCGGCCGTCAACGGCATACTGGTGCAGCTGCCGCTTCCCGGCCATATCGATTCAGGCAAGATCATCCAGGCCATCGCGCCGGAAAAGGACGTCGACGGTTTCCATTTCATCAATGTCGGCAAGCTCGGCACCGGCGAACTCGAGACGGCCTTCGTACCGTGCACGCCGGCCGGCTCGATGCTTTTGATCGAGCGCGTGCGCGGCAAGGACCTGTCCGGCCTCAATGCGGTCGTCGTCGGCCGCTCCAACATCGTCGGCAAGCCGATGGCCAACCTTCTGCTCGCCGCCAACTGCACGGTCACCATCGCGCACAGCCGCACCAGGGACCTGCCGGCGCTCGCCCGCACCGCCGACATTCTGGTGGCTGCCGTCGGCCGACCCGAAATGGTCAAGGGCGACTGGGTCAAGCCGGGCGCTACCGTCATCGATGTCGGCATCAATCGCATCGCCGCGCCCGAAAAGGGCGAAGGCAAGACCCGACTCGTCGGCGACGTCGCCTATGCTGAGGCGGCGCAAGCGGCCGGCGCCATCACCCCGGTTCCCGGCGGTGTCGGACCGATGACCATTGCCATGCTGATGGCCAACACTGTAGCTTCCGCCTACCTCGCGGCCGGGATGAAGCGGCCGTCCTTCTGACCCGGAAAGCTTGAGCGTTGCCAAACCTTACTGCTTCCGTCGAACGGCCGCTCACGAACGATCCCGTTCAAGGCGGCCGGCAGTTCGCCTTCCTGCTCGTCGACAAGTTTTCGATGTTTTCGCTGGCTGCGGCGATCGACACCTTCCGTTCGGCCAACCGCCTGCTTGGCCGCGATTTCTATGGCTGGACGACGGTCTCGGCCGACGGCGATGCCGTCATGGCTTCCAACGGCCTGCCACTCAAGATCGATTATGCCGTCGCCGACTTGCCTCCCGTCGACATCCTGTTCGTCTCGGTCGGGCTCACCACCGAATTCCCCGGCAAGAGCAAGGTGCTGGCGGCGCTGCGCAGCTGGGGCCGGCGCGGCAACGCGCTCGGCGCGCTCTCGGTCGGTTCCTATCTGCTCGCCGAAGCAGGACAGCTCGAAGGCTATCGCTGCACCATCCATTGGGAGAACCGCGCCGGCTTCATGGAGCGCTTCCCCGACATCAACTGCACCGGCAACGTCTTCGAAATCGACCGCAAACGCTATACCTGCGCCGGCGGCACCACCTCGATCGACCTGATGCTGGAGATCGTGCGCGGCGATTTCGGCTCCAACCTTGCCAATGGCGTCGCCAACCAGTTCCAGCACGAGCGCATCCGCTCCGCCGGCGACCGCCAGCGGGTCGGGCCGGAGCGCGATCTGACCGGCAAGTCGGAGAAGCTCAGGCGCATCGTAGAACTGATGGCCGATCACCTCGACGAGCCGCTGTCGGCGGTGCAGCTCGCCAAATCGGCGGGCCTGTCGGTACGCCAGGTCGAGCGCCTGTTCCTGCGCCATCTCAGCGTCACGCCCGGCCGCTACTATATGCGGCTGCGGCTCGAGCGGGCGCGCGAATTGCTGCGCCAGACCAATATGCCGATCCTCGACGTGGCGATCGCCACCGGCTTCACGTCGCACTCCTATTTTGCCCAGAGCTACCGGCTGCAATTCGGGCGCCCGCCTTCCGAAGAGCGCCGCACGACCTATTGACCTGCGGTTCTCGCAGTCTCGGACTTGTGTCCTGACGCCGGGTCAAATACCTTTTCGGCGCGGACCAAAGGGCGATCTCGGGAGATTTTGATGGCGGGACTTTTGCGGAGCGTCGCTGCGGCGATCCTCCTTTTGTTAATGACTTCGGTTGGCTTTGCCGCCGGCAAGGTCGTCATCGTTCTCGATGCATCAGGCTCTATGTGGGCCCAGATCGACGGCAGGCCGAAGCTAGAAATCGCGCGTGAATCGCTGCGCAACGTGCTGCAGTCGGTGCCGGCCGACGCGGAAATCGGCTTCATGGCCTATGGCCATCGCCAGAAGGGCAGCTGCGACGACATCGAACTCATCGTGCCGCCGCAGGCAGGCTCGGCCAGCGCGATCTCCGCCGCCGCCGACAGCATGAAATTCCTCGGCAAAACGCCGCTCACCGCCGCCGTCAAGCAGGCGGCCGAGGCGCTGAAATACACCGAGGACAAGGCAACCGTCGTTCTCATCACCGACGGGCTTGAAACCTGCGGCGGCGACCCTTGCGCGCTCGGCAAGGAGCTGGAAGCGTCCGGCATCGACTTCACCGCCGACGTCGTCGGCTTCGGGCTGACCGCCGATGAGGGCAAGCAGATCGCCTGCCTCGCGGAAAACACCGGCGGCAAATACATCCAGGCCTCCGACGAGAAAGCGCTGCAGGAAGCGCTGGTCGAGACGGTGGCGGCGCCGGCACCGGCGCCCGAACCTGCTCCGGCCCCTGAGCCGGCGCCCGCGCCGGAGCCTGTCAAACCGGAGTTCAATTTCATCCCGACCGTCGTTATGGCCGAAGGCGGCGAGCCGCTCACCGACGGCAATGCCTGGGAGATCTACAAGGCTGGGTCCGACGGCACGCGCGGCGCGTCCGTCACCACCCAATATGGCGCCTACAAGGGCAATCTGGAGCCGGGCGACTACGTCGTCGTCGCACAGGACGGCGAGGCCAGGGTCGAGCAGAAGGTCAAGATCGAGGCCGGCCAGGTCTCCAAGCCGCTCTTCACCTTGAATGCCGGCACGCTCATCATTCATCCGCGACCAAGCCCGGGGGCGGATGTCGTCGATGGCGCCGCCGTCGTCATCGACTATCCGGGCGCAGATCACCCTGCGACCTACTATGGGACCACGAAAATCGTGTTGCCGGCCGGTGACGAGAAAGTGACCGTCACGATCGGGCAGGGTGAGGTCACCGAGACGATTGCGCTGGCTGCAGGCAAGACCGTGGAAAAGGACATGATCGCCGGTGTCGGCCATGTCGTTGCCAATGCCTACTATACCGCCGGCGGTGACAAGGCGGACGCTTCAGGCATCGGCTTCAAGGTGGTCAAGGCGAAAAAGAAGATCGACGGAACCAGGGACGAGGTGACCTATTCCTACGGGCCCGACAGCAAGTTCGATCTGCCGCCGGATGACTACGTGCTGATTGCGACAGTCGATCTCGCCGTGGTCGAGCAGCCGTTCACTGTCAAGGTCGGCGAGCTTCAGGACGTAAAGGTTGCGCTGAATGCCGGCGTGCTGGCGATCACCGCGCCCGGAGCCTCGAAGATCGAGATTTTCGAGATGGAGAAGGACATCAACGGCAACCGCAAGTCGCTGGGCTACGCCTATGACCAGAAGTATCAGGCGGCGATACCGGCGGGCGACTATACTGTCGTGTCGGAGAAATCGGACAACAGCTCGAAGGAAGGCACCGTAACGGTCAAGGCCGGCGAGCGATCCGAACTGACGGTGCAATAGGATCCTATGGGCGAACGCAAAAGAGCGGCCGCAAGCCGCCCTTTTTCATGAGGAGGACAAGGTGTCCTTCAAGCCGTCCCGAAGGCGCTGGCGCCATGGTCGGCGCGGCCGACCAGTTGCCGGAACCCGGCGAACAGCTCGCGGCCGAAACCGAATTCATTGCCGATGAGGTCGGCATCCGCCGTGCGGCGCAAGGCAAATTCCGTCCCCGGCACCAGCACTTCCAGCGTTCCGGCATCGGCATCGAGCCGGATGATGTCGCCCTCGTGGATCCTGGCGATAGGGCCGTCTTCGACCGCCTCCGGCGTCACATGGATGGCCGCCGGCACCTTGCCGGAAGCCCCCGACATGCGCCCGTCGGTCACCAGCGCCACGCGCTGGCCGCGATCCTGCAGGATGCCGAGCACGGTGGTCAATTTGTGCAGTTCCGGCATGCCGTTGGCCTTCGGCCCCTGGAAGCGGATGACGGCGATGAAGTCGCCGGTCAAAGTCCCGGCCTTGAACGCCTCGTTCAACCCTTGCTGGCTATCGAAAACCTTGGCCGGCGCCTCGATGACGCGCCGTTCCGGCTTCACGGCGGACGTCTTGATGACGGCGTGGCCGAGATTGCCTGAAAGCACTTTCAGCCCGCCGGTCGGCTGGAATGCCTTTGCGAACGGCGCCAGCACCTTCTCGTCGCCGCTGTCCAGCGGCGAGGCCTCGCGCACCACGCTGCCGTCTTCGCCGAGCCTGGCCTCGACCGCATAGGGCCTCAAGCCGTCGCCCCACACCGTCTGCACGTCCTCGTGCAGTATGCCTTCGTCGAGCAATTCGCGGATGAGGAAGCCGAGCCCGCCGGCGGCGTGGAAATGATTCACGTCGGCAAGGCCGTTCGGATAGACCCGTGCCAAGAGCGGCACGGCTTCCGACAGGTCGGAAATATCCTGCCAGGTAATGGCGATGCCGGCGGCGGCAGCCATGGCGATCAAATGGATGGTGTGGTTGGTCGAACCGCCGGTGGCGTGCAGGCCGACGACGCCGTTGACGATCGAGCGCTCGTCGATCATGCGGCCGACCGGCGTATAGGCATTGCCGAGCGCGGTGATCGCCAGCGCCCGCTTCGTCGCCTCGCGGGTCAGCGCATCGCGCAGCGGCGTGCCGGGATTGACGAAGGAAGCGCCCGGCGTATGCAGGCCCATGATCTCCATCAACATCTGGTTGGAGTTGGCGGTGCCGTAGAAGGTGCAGGTGCCCGGCCCGTGATAGGATTTGGACTCGGCCTCGAGCAGTTCCGCCCGCCCGGCCTTGCCCTCGGCATAGAGCTGTCGGACCTTGGCCTTTTCGTCGTTGGGCAGGCCTGTCGTCATCGGTCCGGCCGGCACGAACACCGCCGGCAGGTGGCCGAAAGTGAGTGCGGCGATTACCAGCCCCGGCACGATCTTGTCGCAGACGCCGAGATAGACGGCGGCGTCGAACATGTTATGCGACAAGCCGACCGCGGCGGCCATGGCGATCACGTCGCGCGAAAACAGCGACAGCTCCATGCCAGGCTGTCCCTGCGTGACGCCGTCGCACATCGCCGGCACGCCGCCGGCCACCTGGGCGATACCGCCGGCCTCGCGCGCCGCTTCCTTGATCAGCGCCGGAAACGTCTCGAACGGCTGATGCGCCGACAACATGTCGTTGTAGGAGGTGATGATGCCGAGGTTCGGTACCTGGTCGCCGCCAAGCGCCACCTTTTCCGATGGGCTGCAGACGGCAAACCCATGCGCGAGGTTGCCGCAGGACAGCACCGCCCGGTTGGCGGTGCGGTTCGACGCCTCGGCGATGCGGCCGAGATAGCGTTCGCGGCCAGGCTTGGAGCGCTGGCGGATCCGTTCGGTGATGGCTTCGATGTCGCGTCTGGCTGTCATGGCGGTCGGTCCTTTCAAGTCCCGGAAAACATCCTCCCACCGTCTGCCGGGACCATTTGGCGAGTTGAAAATCAGGGTGCCCAGAAAACCTCTACGGCCCTGGGCGCTGCCTCGAGCACGGCACGGATCGGCTTTTGCGGTCCCGGCGCCATGGCGTTCTCGAAGGCGCTGCGTTTTTCCTGGCCTTCTATATGGAGCGCGATGAAGCCGGCGGCGACGATACGCGCCAGCGACAGCGTCAGCCGCGGCTCGCCGGCGCTCGCCGCGTGGACCGGCAGAACGATCCTTGGCGAGGACGGGTCGAGCAATGTCGCCAGGTCGTCCGCGTCGGGAAAGAACGACGCGGTGTGGCCGTCGCCTCCCATGCCGAGCACGACGACGTCGAGCGGCCAGGGCAGCGACCGCAATGCCGCATCGTCGGACGCCGCGGCGGTCTCGATGCTTGTCGCCTCATGGTAGAGCGGCACGAAACGTGCCGCCGCGGCCTCGTTCTGCAGCAGGTTGGCGGCCACCAGTCCGGCATTCGAGCGCGGCGAGGAGGCCGGCACGAAACGCTCGTCGACCAGCGTCACCGTGACCTTATCCCAGGCGATCGGAATATGAGAGAGCGCGGCGAAGAACTTCGCCGGCGTCGTGCCGCCGGAGACGGCGAGCAACCCGGTGCCGCGCTCGGCGATCGCCTTGGTCAGGCGGCCCGCGACATGGCCGGCGAGTGCGGCCGCCAGCTCCGCGCGATCGGCAAAGCCGTTCCAGCTAAAGCCGGCGTCGCTCAATTGCTCTCGTGCCATGTCCGCCCGTCGCGTTCGATCAGCGCAATCGAGGCCGATGGCCCCCATGTGCCGGCCGTATAGCCCTGCGCCTCCTGCCTGGCGCTCTCCCAGGCGTTCTGAATCGGGTCGATCCATTTCCACGCGGCCTCGACCTCGTCGCGGCGCATGAACAGCGTCTGGTTGCCGCGCACGACATCCATGATCAGCCGCTCATAGGCGTCCGGCGCGCGTCCGTCGAAGGATTGCGCGAAGCTCATGTCGAGCGGAATCTGGCGCAGCCGCATGCCGCCCGGACCGGGATCCTTGATCATGATGAACTGCTTGACGCCTTCGTCGGGCTGCAGCCTGATGACCAGCTGGTTGGCGAAGATCGGCCCGGCGCTATCGCCGAAGATCGAGTGCGGGATCGGCTTGAACTCGATGACGATTTCCGAAACCCGGGTCGCCAGCCTTTTGCCGGTCCGCAGATAGAACGGAACGCCCGACCAGCGCCAGTTGCCGATCTCGGCCTTGATGGCGACGAAGGTCTCGGTGTTGCTGTCCTTGCCGAGTTCCTCGACATAGCCTTTCACCGGCCCGCCGGCCGAGGCACCGGCGCGATACTGGCCGCGCACCGTGTGCTTCGGTGCCTCGTTGCCATTGACGCGCTTCAGTGCCCTGAGCACCTTCAGCTTTTCGTCGCGGACCGCGTCGGCGTCCATCGACGACGGCGCTTCCATCGCGACGAGGCAGAGCAGCTGCAGCATGTGGTTCTGCACCATGTCGCGCAGCGCGCCAGCCTTGTCGTAATAGGTGACGCGGTCTTCCAGTCCGACCGTTTCGGCGACCGTGATCTGCACATGGTCGACATTGGCCGAGTTCCACAGCGGCTCGTAGAGCGCGTTGGCGAAACGCAGCGCCATCAAGTTCTGCACCGTCTCCTTGCCGAGATAGTGGTCGATGCGGAAGATCTGGCTTTCGTGGAAGTCGTCGCCGACCAAATCGTTGAGCGCCCGTGCCGAGGCGAGATCGCGCCCGATCGGCTTCTCCAGCACGATGCGCGAATTCGGCGTGATCAGATTGTGCTCTTTCAGCTTGTGCGAGATGTCGCCGAACAGTGCCGGCGCCACCGCCAGGTAGAAGGCGCGGATGCGGTCGCTGTCGCCGATCGCCTTCTTCAACTTGTCGAAGCCGGCGCCCGTGGTGGCGTCGGCCGAGACATAGGAGAGCCGCGCCAGAAAGGTTTTCAGCTCCTTGGCGTCGATATCGGCTGGTTTCACATGATCCGAAATCGCCTGCTTGGCGAAGGCCTGGAATTCCTCGTCGGTCATCTTCGAGCGCGAGGTGCCGATGATCCGCGTCGGTTCGGAAAACTGGTGGTCGCGCTGGCGATGGTAGAGCGAGGGAAGCAGCTTGCGTTCCGACAGGTCGCCGGTGCCGCCGAAAATGATAAAGTCGAAAGGATCGACGGGAATGATCTGGCTGGTCATGGTCTGTCCGCTTTGACGCCGGTCGCATTGACGGGGCTGATATAATCTAATCGATTTAAATTTTCCAGTGCCATGGTGTCACATCTAAGTGCTGGAGTGTGCCCCTTGACACTGGCACAAGCCGGAGGTCTGTCGACGGACGACGGTTCCGGGAAGCCTTCGCACCTGCAACATAGAGCGGGATTGTGACGAAAGCCAAAGAAGAAATTGGCGTTTGCCGCACATCTTTCGAGGGTTGTGGCCGGCGCAATGGGTTGTCTTCATCATGAGTGAGAAAAGCATGCGCCTGGAAAACAAGGTCGCCATCATCACGGGTGCGGCGTCTGGCTTCGGCGAAGGCATGGCCAGGCGCTTTGCCGAGGAGGGCGCCAAAATCGTTGTCGCCGACCTCAATGCCAGGGGCGCGGAACGCGTCGCCGCCGAGATCGGCAAGGCCGCGATCTGGACCCAGACCGACGTTTCGCTGCGTTCCGAGTTCGATGAAATGGTCTATGCCGCAAAGAGTGCCTTCGGCCGCATCGACATCATGGTCAACAATGCCGGCTACACCCATCGCAACGGCGACATGCTCGATGTCAGCGAAGAGACTTTCGACCTGATCACCGCCGTCAACATGAAGGCGATCTACCACGCGGCGCTCGCCGTGGTGCCGATCATGGAGCGGCAGGGCGGCGGCGTCATCCTGACCACCGCCTCCACGGCCGGTCTCAGGCCCCGGCCCGGCCTCACCTGGTACAACGCCTCGAAAGGCTGGGCGATCACAGCGACCAAATCGATGGCGGTCGAACTGGCGCCGAAGAACATCCGCGTCAACTGCCTCTGTCCCGTCGCCGGCGAGACCGGCATGCTGGAGAAATTCATGGGCGCCGACACGCCCGAAATCCGCGAGAAGTTTCGCGCCTCGATCCCGCTCGGCCGTCTCTCGACGCCGCTCGATATCGCCAACGCTGCACTCTGGCTTGCCTCGGACGAGGCCGCCTTCATCACCGGCGTGGCGCTGGAGGTCGATGGCGGGCGCTGCATCTGAACCGCGACCGCCGGAAGACTGATCGCCCGCCGGCTGCTACCCGGCGCTCAAACGCCACTGCCGATCGTCAGGCGCCGGTCTTGATGTAGGTCTTGTAGATCCAGCCGCGTTTGCCGTTATAGACGATCTGGCACCATTTCTTGCAGCTTATGACTTGCACCGAAGTCTTGGCTGGCACGGTGAGCATCGCGGCCGCTTTCTGTTTCGGGCCGGCCCGCATCGTGACGGCCTTGAGGATGCGTCCGGTGGCAGCGCTCGCTTTTTGTGGTTCGGTCTTGGCCTGGCTGTCGTCGGCTTCGCTCGCGGCCGCCGCCGCAACCTGCGGCTTTGGCGTGGGAATTGCGGCGGTCTGCGCGCCGTCCATGTCTTCGGTCGCCGCGTCCTTTGATGCGGCGACATCGGACAGCGCAGTCGTTGCGTCGCTTTTCGCTGCCGTCTCGGCGAAGGCCGCCACCGACGGTTTGGCGTTATCGTCCGCAGGCTGGCTTGCCGCCTGCTCGGAAGTGGCGGCTGCCGTGCTGGCGGAGGCCGCTTCCGGGTTCGCATCGGACCAGCGCGGATCATTGGCCGCCAGCGCCGGGATATTGGCTTCCTTGGCCGCCACCGCGGGTGAAACCGCGTCGGCCTTGCGCGCTGCCTGCGGTGCGGCCGCAGCCACCGTCGCGTTCGCGGTCGGGGGCGCAATCTTGGTTGTTTTCACCGGAACGGCAGGAACAGTCTGCGCGGGGCTCGCGATGGCTTGCCGGTCGTTGGCCGGCAATGCCAGCCATAACGCCACGCCTGCGACGCCAAGCAGCGCGGCAGTGCCGACCGCTGCAATCACCAGATGTGCGTTCGAGCGGACTCCCTGCCAGAAAGAGGGCCGCATCTCATAACCGAACTGCATGGCGAAGCGCCGCCGTTCCGGCGCACCGAAACTGAAGGGCTCGTTCACTCCACTACCTCCAACATACGGGCCGACGTTCTTTCGATCGGCGCCGGAAATGCGGCTTTCGATCGGCATCGGTCCCAAAACCTAAGCGGGCAAGCCCGCGGAAGTCCCCGTTTGATAGCCCAGAACCGCTACCTTTTGCCGGCGATTGTGGCATCAGTGCGCCCTAACCGGGAATTTTGCACACTTGTTAAGGATTCTGCAACGTGTCGCTGGGGCAAGCCAACAGCAGACTTAACAGTCTGATTCCGCGCGGAGATGCCTTTTCTAGATCCTGTCCCGCAGCGCAAACCAGTTGAGCGCCAGGAACAGCAGCGGCGTGCGAAAACGTCGACCGCCGGGGAAGGGCGGTATCTTCAGGTCCTCGATCAGCTTCAGCCGGTCGCGATTGCCGGCGATCGTCTCGGCATAGAGCTTGCCGAAGAAGTTGGACAGCATGACGCCGTGGCCGGAATAGCCGCCGGCCGAGATGACGTTCGGCATCACCTCGCGCACGAACGGTTTGCGCGGCACCGTGATGCCGACATAGCCGCCCCAGCCATGGGTGATCTCGACATCCTTCAACTCGGGATAGAGCTCCGATATCTGCCGGCGGATGTGGATATGGATGTCCTTCGGATCGTTGACGGCATAGATCTCGCGCCCGCCGAACAGCAGACGGCCGTCCCTGGTCTTGCGGAAATAGCGCACGACGAACCGGGAATCGTCGACGGCTTCGCCGCCCGGCAGCACTTTTGAGTCAGTCCCGAGCGGCACAGTAGCGCCGATGAAGGAGCCGATTGGCATGATGTGCGCGGCGCTCACTGGCTCGAGCGTGCCGCCATAGGCGTTGACGCCGATCAGGCATTTTTCGGCAGTGATCGTGCCTTTCGGTGTCGTGACCCTCACCTTGCCGCCACTGGAGCTGATGCCGGTCGACGGCGTTTGCTCGAACAGCTGGGCGCCCGCTTCCGCCGCCACCATTGCCGTGCCGATCACCAGCTTCAGCGGGTGGATATGCCCCGTGCCGGTGTCGCGCGTGCCGCCGAAATAGGCGGCCGAGCCCAGTCGCTCCGCCGTCTCACCGGCGTCCATGAACGTCATGTGCGGATAGTTGAAGCGGTTCGCCATGATCTCGGCATGCGCCTTGTAGTCGTCGACGTAACGCTGCTTGTGCGCCACCGACATCTGGCCGGGCATGTAGTCGATTTCGATGTTGTTGACGGCAGCGAATTCAAGGAGGTGCGCCTTGGCCTCTTCGGCAAGGTCGAACAGCGCCTTGGCGCGGGCAAAGCCGTATTCCGCCTCCAGTTCCTCGGCCCAGGCGCGCTGGCCGGTACCAAGCTGGCCGCCATTGCGGCCCGACGCGCCGTCGCCGAAACGATGCGCCTCGATCAGCACGACATTGGCCCCCGCCTTGGCCAGATGCGCCGCCGCCGACAGCCCGGTGAAGCCGCCGCCGACAATCACGACGTCGCATGTCCGGTCGCCATCGAGCGCCGGGTACTCGGGCCTTGGTCCGGCCGTGTCCTCATACCAGGACCGCCCGGGCGAAATCGGAGATTGATAATTCATGATCGGTCAGACGTTGAGCAGCAGATACTCCCGCTCCCACGGGCTGATCACTTCCATGAAGGTCTCGAATTCCGCCCGCTTGATCGCCGCATACGTTGCGGTGAACGACTTGCCGAGGAGCGCACCGAGCTCCTCGTCCGCCTCGAACAGGTCGACGGCCTCGAGCAGGCTGCGCGGCAGGTCGATCTCGGCCGCGTTCGCGGTGGTCAGCACCGGCGGCTCGGCCTTGACCTTGTTGATCATGCCGATCAGCCCGCAGGCGAGCGACGCAGCGAGCGCCAGGTAGGGATTGGCGTCGGACGAGGGGATGCGATTTTCGACGCGCCGCGCCGCCGGGTCCGAGCGCGGCACGCGGAAGGCCGTGGTGCGATTGTCGTAGCCCCATTTGTTGTTGACCGGCGCCGAGGCCGCCTGCGTCAGCCGGCGGTAGGAATTCACATAGGGCGCGAACATCACCAGCGCGTTCGGCACATGCTTCTGCATGCCGCCGATGAAGTGGAAGAAATCGTCCGTTTCCGAACCGTCCTCGGCCGAAAACACATTCCTGCCGGTCTTCTTGTCGATGATCGACTGGTGGATATGCATAGCCGAGCCGGGCTGGCCCTGGATCGGTTTGGCCATGAAGGTGGCATAGATCTCGTGCTTTAGCGCCGCCTCGCGGATGGTGCGCTTGAACATGAACACCTGGTCGGCGAGCTCGATCGGATCGCCGTGGCGCAAATTGATCTCGAGCTGGCCGGCGCCCTCCTCGTGGATCAGCGTGTCGATCTCCAGGCCTTGGCCTTCGGAGAAATGGTAGATGTCGTCGATCAACTCGTCGAACTCGTTGACGCCGGCGATCGAATAGCCGGCGCCGCCGCCGATCGGCCGCCCCGAACGCCCGACCGGCGGCGTCAGCGGATAGTCCGGATCGGGATTCTTGCGCACCAGGTAGAATTCGATCTCGGGCGCCACCACCGGCTTCAGGCCGCGCTTGTCATAGGCCGCGAGCACGCGCTTCAGCACATTGCGCGGCGTGAATTCGACCGAGCGGCCGTCCTGATGGACGAGGTCGCAGATCACCGCGGCCGTCGGATCCTCTTCCCAAGGCACCACGGTCAGTGTCGAAAGGTCGGGCATCAGCTTGAGGTCGCCGTCGTCCTCCGGATAGTGGAAGCCGTTGCCGTCCTCCGGGTAACCGCCGGAAATCGTCGTCATGAACACCGCCGAAGGCAGCGCCAGCGAGGTGTTGGAGGTGAACTTCTTCGACGGCATCATCTTGCCGCGGGCGACGCCGGCCTGGTCCGGGGTGATGCATTCGATGTCTTCGATGCCGCGCCATTCCAGCCAGGCGCTGACTTCCTTCCAGTTCTTGACGCCACGTTGGTTTTTCACAAAGGCAGGCGTACGGACACGTCCTCCGCGGCTCGACGGACGGACTTCCTTTTTCGCAGGCGGCATCATTCACCAGATTGGGTTGCGGATTGCCGAGTATAGCCGTGGCCGGCGATGGAAGGGAAGGGGAGCCGGTTGCCGTACGCCCCGCCAGTTGAAAATCGCTGCAGGCAGCTTAGGTTTTGGCCACCCGCAGACTCGGGCGGTCCGAGGTGAAAGGTGTCGAATGCAAGACAGGCCAAAACTGACGACAATCGGCTTCGATGCCGACGACACGCTGTGGCAGAACGAGCAGTTCTTCCGCATGACCGAGAAGCGCTTCGCCGGGCTGCTCTCCGATCATGGCGAGCCGGAACACATTTCGGCAAGATTGCTGGAGGCCGAAAGGCGCAACCTTGGCGTCTACGGTTTCGGCATCAAGGGGTTCACCCTGTCGATGATCGAGACGGCGATCGAAATCACCGAGGGTCGCGTGCCGGCGCCCGTCATCGCTGAAATCCTCGCCGCCGGCCGTGAGATGCTGAGCCACCCGATCGAGCCGCTTCCCCATGCGCGCGAGACGGTGGAGAGGCTCGCCGGCGCCTATCGCCTAGTGCTGATCACCAAGGGCGATCTCTTCGACCAGGAGCGCAAGCTGGCGCAATCGGGCCTGGGCGATCTGTTCGACGCCGTCGAGATCGTCAGCGACAAGAGCGCCGCCACCTACACCAGGATCTTCGGCCGTCATGGCGACGGGCCCGAGAAGAGCATGATGGTTGGCAACTCGCTCAAGTCCGATGTGGTGCCGGCCATCGAGGCCGGCAGCTGGGGCATCCACGTGCCGCATGAATTGACCTGGGTGCTCGAACATGTCGAGCCGCCGTCGGCCGCGCCGCGCTTTCGCCAGATCGCCGATCTCGGCGAACTGCCCGCTCTGGTGGAGAGCATCACGACACCAGGCTGATGACATCGCGGCCATTGAACCGGCCGCCGAAAATTCAAGCCGTCAGCTACGGCACAATCCGATCAACCGGTCGATCACCGGTTGTAGCCTTTCGGGTGTGATCGGCTTGGCGACCACGACATCGATCACGCTCGACAGGCCGAGGCTCTCGGGCGTGCCATTCCTGGTTGAAAGCAGGATCACCGAGGGTAGTGCCCTGCCCGAGATCCGCCGCAGCGCGTCGATGCCGGCCAGCAGCGTGTCGCAGTCCTTGTTGTCGGCTCCGCCGTCCAGCACGATCGCGCCGGGGATGAGGGAACGCAGCGCCTTTGCCGCCGTCTCGGGCGACTCCGAGATCGGCTTGAGCCCGGATTTCTCGACGATTTTCGAAACCACGACCCGGTTGATCGGTGATTTCCCAACGACGAGCACCTGTGAGAAGTCCGTTACCATCTCGATGCTCGCGCCGCGTTCCGACAGATCGAGGTGTTTTACAGTCCTGGTCTCGCGATTCAAAGGGGACATGGGCGGGCGGGCACTCATCTCTGTTTCAATGCAGGGTTGAAACCTGCGGCACAAATGGCGTGAGATCAATGCCGGTGTCAAGCTGAAATGGCAGGCGTCTACAATATTGCAAGAAAAGCTAAAATTTAGTGCAAGTTCTATTCCTGGCAGTAGTGCTGGAACGAAAGTCGCCCGCGCGTAACCGCGCGGGCGAGACTGCGTTCGACCAAGCACGCCCGCGAAGCGAGCGCGCTGTGGAATCTGGTCAGCCGTGGCTCTGCTGGGTGACGATCACCGGGATCAACAGGTCGCCCCAATTGCCGTCGCCGCCATGGTGCCGTGCCGAGCGCACGAGCTCGACCGAGACGCCGGCTTCGACCGCCTTCATCACCGACTGATTGAGCCTGTGCAAATCATTGGCCAGCATGCGGATGGTCGCCTGCTGGTCGACGCTCATCGTGGTCGACTGTTCTTCAGCTCGTTCCTTGACGCGGCTTATTGATGCCATTGGTCTTCTCCTTGTTCCTTGCCCTCTCGGGCGCTTCCTCTGGTTGTTTTGCCTTGTTATTCCGCTGCCGGCTTGAACTGGGCGTGCTCGGTCGATTCATGCATGGCCGTGGTCGACGACTGGCCACCGGTGATCGCCATCGACACGGCGTCGAAATAGCCGGTGCCGACCTCGCGCTGGTGCTTGGTCGCGGTGTAGCCATGGACCTCCGCCGCGAACTCGGCCTCCTGCAATTCCGAATAGGCCGCCATCTGCCGCGCCTTGTAGCCGCGAGCCAGTTCGAACATGCCGAAATTGAGCTGGTGGAAACCGGCCAGCGTGATGAACTGGAACTTGTAGCCCATGGCGCCGAGTTCCCGCTGGAACTTGGCGATGGTCGCGTCGTCGAGGTTCTTCTTCCAGTTGAACGACGGCGAGCAATTATAGGCGAGCAGCTTGCCTGGGTGATGCTTGCGCACGCCCTCGGCGAACTTCTTGGCCTGGGCCAGGTCGGGCTTCGAGGTCTCGCACCAGATCAGGTCCGCGTAGGGCGCGTAGGCGATGGCCCGCGCAATGCAGGGCTCGATGCCGTTCCTGACGTGATAGAAGCCTTCCACCGTGCGGCCGGCATCATGGTCGACGAAGGGCTGGTCGCGCTCGTCGATGTCCGAGGTCAAAAGCTTTGCCGCTTCGGCATCGGTGCGCGCGACGACCAGCGTCGGCGTGCCCATGACGTCGGCTGCCAGGCGTGCCGCGTTGAGGTTGCGGATATGCGCCGCGGTCGGGATCAGAACCTTGCCGCCGAGATGGCCGCACTTCTTTTCCGATGCCAACTGGTCCTCATAGTGGACGCCGGCAGCACCCGCCTCGATGAAGGCCTTCATGATCTCGAAGGCGTTGAGCGGTCCGCCGAAACCGGCTTCCGCGTCGGCGACAATCGGTGCGAACCAGGTGTCGACCGAAAGCCCCTTGCCTTCCGAGGTCTCGATCTGGTCGGCGCGCTGCAAGGTGCGGTTGATGCGCTTGACGAGTTCGGGTGCGGCATTGGCCGGATAGAGCGACTGGTCCGGATACATCGCCGACGCGGTGTTGGCGTCGGCCGCCACCTGCCATCCCGACAGATAGATCGCCTTCAGCCCGGCGCGCACCTGCTGCATGGCCTGGTTGCCCGACATGGCACCGAGTGCGTTGACGAAGTCCTCCTCGTGGATGAGCTTCCACAGCCGGTTGGCGCCCATTTCGGCAAGGCTCTGGCGGATCTGGACCGAACCGCGCAACCGCTTCACATCCTCCGGCGAATAGGGCCGTTCGATGCCGTCGAAGCGGCCTTCGGGCGCGGATGGGACGAGATTGTAAAAATCGGTCATTGGTCACTCCAAATCGTCAGATGCTGGTTTCGAAACGTCGCGTCATGAAGGTTATAGCGCCGTCTGTGTGTGACATCATTTACATTGCAGCGCGAAACATGCGAGGGAAACCGCCGTCATGAGCGAAAAATAAGAGAAAACCTGTGTTGTGTTTGACTGACGGTCGCTGTAAATTTGTCATGATTGTAAAAGTGAGATGCGCCGCCTATCGCGCTGTGTTTGTGTAAATTCTGTCAAGGACAGTCGATGGCTGACCAGAAAATCTTCGCCGGGCCGCGCATCCGCCGCATCCGCAACGCCAAGGGCCTGACCCAGACGGCGATGGCAGAAGGGCTTGGCATCTCGCCGTCCTATCTCAACCTCATCGAGCGCAACCAGCGGCCGCTGACGGTCCAGCTGATCCTCAGGCTGGCATCCGTCTACAAGGTCGATCCGCATGAATTGCAGGGCGAGGCGAGGGGATCGATATCGGCCTTGAAGGAAGTGTTCGGCGATCCGCTGCTTTCAGGCGAACTGCCCGGCGACCAGGAATTGATCGAGCTGGCCGAGGCCGCCCCCAACGCCTCGGCCGCGATGATCAAGCTTTTCCGCGCCTATCGCGAGCAGGCCGAGCGGCTTTCCGATCTCAGCGAACTTCTGGCGCGCGAAGGCCGGTCCACCGCGCTTTCCGGCGCCCGTCTTCCGGTCGACGAAGTGCACGAGATTTTCGAGCGCCGGCCGAACCACTTTTCCGCGCTCGAGGAGGAGGCCGAGGCCTTCACTGCGTTGCTCGATCCGGGCGACGACCTGTTCGGCGCGCTGAAGGCCTGGCTGAGGCGCGAATACGGCATCGTGGTCAAGGTGCTGCCGGTCGCCACCATGCCGAACTGGCGGCGCCGCTACGATCGCCATTCGCAGCGCCTGTTCCTGTCCGAGCGGCTGTCGCCATTCGACCAGTTGCGCGAGGTGGCGATGGAGGCTTGCCTGATCCGCATGACGGTCGCGGTCGCCGGCGAGATCCAGTCGCTGAAGCTGACCACCGACGAGGCCCGAAGGCTCGCTCGTTTCGAACTCGGCCGCTATGCTGCCCACGCCTTGATGATGCCCTATCAGGCCTTCCATTCGGCGGCGGTGCGCGCCCGCTACGACGTCGACGTTTTGCGCTCGCGCTTCGGTGTGTCCTTCGAACAGGCGGCGAACCGGCTGACCATGCTGCAGCGGCCGGGTGCGCAGGGCGTCCCGTTCTTCATGCTCGAGGTCGACAACGCCGGTAACCGCTTCCGCAAGGCGGGCAGCCAGGGCTTTCCGCAGAGCCGTTTCGGCGGCGGCTGCCCAAAGCTTCCCGTCCACGCCGCCTTCACGCTGCCGGGCCAGATCCTTGTCGAGGCGGTGGAGATGCCCGATGGCGCCGAATTCCTCTGCATCGCCCGCACGCTGGAAGGTCCGCAAGGCTCGTTCTCGGAACGCCCGCGACGCACCGCCCTGCTCCTGGCCTGCGACATCGGCTTTCGCGACGAGATCGTCTATGGCGCGGCCCTTCCGGGGCCGGCCGCAAGCGGCAAGGCCGGACAGGGCCATGCCCCGGCCACGCCGGTCGGCCCTGCCTGCCGGCTCTGCGAACGCATCGGCTGCCTGGCCCGCGCCGAGCCGCCGGTGACACGCCCGCTCGGCCTCGACGAGATGGTGACCGGATTGAGCGCTTTCGATTTTCAGTGAGGCGGTTCGCGACGGCATTTCCGTTGTCATAACCGCCGCCATTCGGTGGACCTCGCCCGACCTTCGTCTTTGGCCTACGCAAATGAAGCACGTTTCTGTCGTCCATCGCGCATCGTGCCGCCCTGAAAATTGCCGACAGTCGCAACCATGACCGATACCGCATCGCCAAGTGCCTCTTCGCCGGTCGCCTCGCCACGCGAGGAACGTATCGGCATGATTCTGGTGTTCCTGTCGGCGCTGATGTGGAGTTTTGGCGGCACCATCGCCCGGTTCATCGACATCACCGACAACTGGACGATTGTATTCTGGCGTTCGGCCTGGGCCGCGGCCTTTCTCATCGCATTCATGGCCTGGCGCGACGGCTGGCGCGGTATGCTGAAATTGTTTCGCGACATGGGCCTGCCTGGCTTGGCCGTGGCCTTCTGCTTCGCCATCGCATCGACCTCGTTCATCGTCGCGTTGGCCCACACCACAGTCGCCAACATCCTGTTGATGCAGGCCGGCGTGCCGCTGCTGGCTGCGCTGCTTGCCTGGCTGCTGTTTCGCGAGCGGGTGACCAGGGCGACCTGGCTGGCAATCGCCGCCGTCATTGCCGGCGTCGCCATCATGGTGTCGGAATCGCTTGGCGGCACCGTGTCTCCCATCGGCGACGGTCTGGCGCTGCTCATCGCCTGCGTGTTCTCGATCGCTACCGTCATCACCCGGCGCTTCGCCTATGTGCGCATGACGCCGGCGACCTGCCTTGGCACGATCCTGGCCGGCGCCTTCGCTGCGTCTCAGGCATCGGCATTCGCCGTTTCCAGCCACGACATGGGTCTTCTGTTTGTCTTTGGCGTCATCAATCTCGGCGTCGGCCTTGTCTTCTTCGCCACCGGCGCCCGACTTGTTCCGGCAGCGATCGCCGCCCTGCTCGGCACCTTCGAGCCGATCCTTGGTCCGATCTGGGTCTGGCTTGTCCATTCCGAGGTGCCGTCGGCGCGCACCATCATCGGCGGCACGGTCGTCGTCACGGCGCTGCTCGTTCATATCGGACTCGAGTTCAAGCGTCAGGCGCGACCCGAGCGGCCGGGCGTCACTGGCCTGCCCTCGCCTAATTGATGCGGCATCGATGCGGCGCGCGCGTTTGCCATTGACAATGGTGTTGCGGCGCGGGCACGTTGCGGCCACGGCAACAACAAGACAGGCGTATCTTGCCAAGTGTCTCCGCCGGTCCGATCGGGACCGGACAACATCATCGTCTCCCTGCCCGCGCCGTGGCGAAAGCTTCTGACGGCGGCCAAACGCCCTCAAGATCCTGGCATGGGTACGCGAGCTCTCCATCCGATCGGACATCGAGCCAGGCCTGCTGCGCCAACTCTGGCTTGCCGCTCTCCGGCAAGCCCAACAATCTGAAACAAAAGCCCGGCCGCGCGGACGTCGCGACGGACCTGCGATGGAACACTCACCAAAGGAGAATAGCATGATCCGCAAAGCGCTCTGGCTTTCGGCGACTTCGGCATTTTTGACACTTTTCACCATAGGCGCTCATGGCCAGGACCGCGTCGTCAACGTCTTCAACTGGTCCGACTATATCGACAGCTCGATCATCGACGACTTCACCAAGGAGACCGGCATCAAGGTTGTCTACGACACCTTCGATTCCAACGAGATCCTCGAAACCAAGCTCCTGGCCGGCGGCAGCGGCTATGACGTCGTCGTGCCGAGCGGCAATTTCCTCGCCCGCCAGATCCAGGCTGGCGTGTTCCAGAAGCTCGACAAGTCGAAGCTGCCGAACATCTCTAACATGTGGGACACCGTTCTGGAACGGACCGCCAAATACGACCCCGGCAACGAATATTCGATCAACTACATGTGGGGCACCGTCGGCATCGGCTACAACATCAAGAAGGTGCAAGCCGCGCTCGGCACCGACAAGATCGACAGCTGGGACGCGTTCTTCAACCCGGAAAGCCTGGCCAAGCTGAAGGATTGCGGCGTCTATGTGCTGGACTCGCCGGCCGACATCATCCCGGCGGCGCTGAAATATCTCGGCCTCGATCCGAACAGCACCTCGCCCGACGACATTGCCAAGGCCGAGGAGACACTGCTGAAGATCCGGCCCTACATCAGAAAATTCCATTCGTCCGAATACATCAACGCGCTCGCCAACGGCGACATTTGCCTGGCGGTCGGCTGGTCGGGCGACGTCTTCCAGGCCCGCAACCGCGCCGTCGAGGCCAAGCAAGGCGTCGAGATCGGCTATGCCGTGCCGAAGGAGGGCGCCCAGATGTGGTTCGACCAGATGGCGATACCGGCCGATGCGCCGCATGTCGCCGAGGCGCTCGAATTCCTCAACTACATGATGAAGCCCGAAGTGATCGCCAAATCGTCGAACTATGTGCTGTACGCCAACGGCAACAAGGCCTCGCAGCAGTTCATCGACAAGGCGGTGCTCGAAGATCCGGCGATCTATCCGGATGCGGCGACCTTGGAGAAGCTCTATACCGTCCAGCCTTACGATCCAAAGACCCAGCGCCTCATCACGCGCACCTGGACCAAGATCGTCACCGGTCAGTAGGCGATCAGACACGACCCCGGCAGCCAGCTGCCGGGGTCAAATCTTTTTCGGGGAAAGCAGCAGACGGAGTGGGGATATGAAATCGCTTGGCAGCATCCGCAGGGATTTCGCGCCATGGAATGATCCGAACGCCAAGCCGTATATCCAGTTTGACAATGTCACCAAGAAGTTCGGCGACTTCACCGCCGTCAACAATCTGTCGCTGACCATCTTCGAGCGCGAGTTCTTCGCGCTGCTCGGCGCGTCGGGCTGCGGAAAGTCGACGCTGCTCAGGATGCTTGCCGGTTTCGAGGAGCCGACCGCCGGCCGCATCCTGCTCGACGGCCAGGATCTGCGCGGCATCCCGCCCTACCGCCGGCCGGTCAACATGATGTTCCAGTCCTATGCGCTGTTCCCGCACATGACGGTCGAGAACAACATCGCCTTCGGCCTCAAGCAGGACGGCATGCCGAAGCCCGAGATCGCCGCGCGCGTCGCCGAGATGCTGAAGCTGGTCAAGCTCGAGCAGTTCGCCAAGCGCAAGCCGCACCAATTGTCGGGCGGCCAGCGCCAGCGCGTGGCGCTCGCCCGCTCGGTCGCCAAGCGACCCAAGGTGCTGCTGCTCGACGAGCCGCTCGGTGCGCTGGACAAGAAGCTGCGCGAGGAAACGCAGTTCGAGCTGATGGACCTGCAGCAGAAGCTTGGTCTGACCTTCGTCGTCGTCACCCACGACCAGGAAGAGGCGATGACCATGGCCGATCGCATCGCCATCCTCGACAAGGGCGAGGTGATGCAGGTGGCGACGCCGCCTGAAGTCTACGAGGCGCCTGCCTCGCGCTTTGTCGCCCACTTCGTCGGCAACGTGAACATGTTCGAAGGCAAGGTTGCCGAGCGGACGGCGCAGACGACGCGTATCGCGGGTGCCACCGGAGCCCAGATCGTCGTCGAGAACGCCGGCGATGCCGCGGCCGGCGCCGACATCGTCTTCGCCATCAGGCCGGAGAAGATCAGGATTTCGTCGAGGAAGCCCGCCGACGCGGTCAATGCGCTCGAAGGCGAAGTCTACGACATCGCCTATCTCGGCGACATGACCGTCTATCACGTCAGGCTGGACGACGGACAGATGGTGCGGGCGAGCACGATGAATGCGGCGCGCGTCACCGATGATCCGTTGAGCTGGAACGACCGCGCCTGGGTTTCTTTCCGGTCAGATGCCGGCGTCGTGCTTACACGGTAGGGGGCGATCATGTCGAACGCCACCGCCGCCGCAGCAACGTCCCCATCGGCAGATGCCGCCCAGTCCCCACTGGCCAGGCTGGGAGCGGCCTTCGTCGGCCGTCTGGTCATCATCATCCCCTATCTCTGGCTGCTGTTCTTCTTTCTCATCCCCTTCATCATCGTCTTCAAGATATCGCTGTCGCAGACTGCGATCGCGATGCCGCCCTACACGCCCGTGCTCGATTTCAACGGCGGCATTTCCGGCTTTCTTGATCAGCTCAAGCAGCTCAGCATCGACAACTACACCTGGCTGACCGAGGACGCGCTCTACTTCAACGCCTATGTGACCAGCGTCATCATCGCCGCGATCTCGACGCTGCTGACCCTGCTCGTCGGCTATCCGATCGCCTACGGCATGTCGCGCGCCCCGGCAACGATCCGCCCGACACTGCTGATGCTGGTGATCCTGCCCTTCTGGACCTCGTTCCTGATCCGCGTCTACGCCTGGATCGGCATCCTCAAGCCCGAGGGGCTGCTCAATCAGCTGCTGCTTGCCACCGGCGTCATCAGCCAGCCGCTGATCATCCTCAACACCTACACGGCGATCTTCATCGGCATCGTTTATTCCTATCTGCCGTTCATGGTGCTGCCGCTTTATTCGTCGCTGGAGAAGATGGATTACTCTCTGATCGAGGCGGCCAAGGATCTCGGTTGCCCGCCGACCAGCGCCTTCTGGAAGATCACCTTTCCGCTGTCGCTGCCCGGCGTCATCGCCGGCTGCCTTCTGGTGTTCATCCCGGCCGTCGGAGAGTTCGTCATCCCCGACCTGCTTGGCGGCTCGCAGACGCTGATGATCGGCAAGACGCTGTGGAACGAGTTCTTCGCCAACCGCGACTGGCCGGTGTCGTCGGCCGTCGCCGTCATCCTGCTGTTGCTGCTGATCGTGCCGATCATGCTCTTCCAGCAGGCCCAGGCGCGCGCCCAGGAGCAAGGCAAATGAACGCCACCTGGAGCCGCTTCAACATCACCTCGATCGTGCTGGGCTTTGCCTTTCTTTACCTGCCGATCGTCCTGCTCATCGTCTTCTCGTTCAACGAGTCGAAACTGGTTACCGTCTGGGGCGGCTTCTCGACCAAATGGTACGTCTCGCTGTTCCACAATCAGGGCCTGATGGACGCCGCCTGGGTAACGGCCCGCGTCGGCGTCATCTCGGCCACGGTGGCCACCGTGCTCGGCACTTTGGCGGCGCTCACCTTGACCCGCTACACGCGCTTCAGAGGCCGGGTGCTGTTTTCCGGCATGGTCTTTGCCCCGCTGGTCATGCCGGAGGTCATCACCGGCCTGTCGCTGCTGCTGCTCTTCGTCGCTGTCGGCCTCGACCGAGGCTTTTTCACCGTAACCCTTGCCCACATCACCCTGACCATGTGCTTTGTCGCCGTCGTCGTGCAGTCGCGCCTCATCAGCTTCGACCGTTCGCTGGAAGAAGCCGCGATGGATCTTGGCGCAACCCCGGTGAAGACCTTCTTCCAGATCACGCTGCCGGTCATCATGCCGGCCATCGTCTCGGGCTGGATGCTGGCCTTCACACTGTCGCTCGACGACCTGGTCATCGCCAGCTTCACCTCGGGCCCTGGCGCCACAACCTTGCCGATGAAGATCTACAGCCAGGTTCGCCTCGGCGTGACGCCGGAAATCAACGCCGCCTGCACCATTCTGATCGCCGTCGTCGCCATCGGCGTCATCATCGCCTCGCTCGCCAACAAGCGGCGCGAAGTGCAGCGCCAGCTCGATGAGCGGGCGGCGCAGCGCGGCTGATCGTTAAGGCAGGCAGCCGCAAGTGCTGGCTGCCTGACGGGAGAAGGGGCTGTCTATTCGCCCGAAATGCCGCGGCTGATCGGCGAGATGAACGGCGTGCTCCAGGTGCCGCCGACGAAGAAGGACGACTGGTTGGGTCCTTGCTGCCCATCCGGCTGCTTGGCGGCCGGCTCCGGCTGGATGACGCCGCCCGACAGCGCCAGCCCCCGTCCGGCATAGGAGGCGATGCCGGAAAGCCAGATCTTGGACTTCGCCGAATTGGCCTCGGCCTTGTCCAGCCGCGCCACGCCCTTCGAGATGCTGGCCTTGATCTCGGCGCCGTCGATCGGCAGCGTCCCGTTGGAGACGTCGTCGAGCGCGAAGAACCCGCCCTGTTCGGTGCGCTTGAGGAAGGCCGGCAGGTTGAGCCCGGTGAGCGCGCCCGGCCCGAACGTCGCCGTGACCGAGCCGTCGGCGTTTTCGAAGATCGAATCCCAGGATTTGCCCGGCCCTTTCAGGATGACCGAGACGGTTGCGGTTCCGACCGGCACCAGCCGCGTCATGCCGGCCGCGGTGGCGAAGGCGCCGCCGTCGACGTCGGATGCCAGAAGCCGGATCTCGACCTGCGTGCCTTCGGGTTTGCGGTCGAAACGCAGGCTGCTCTGGATGTTGCCGCCGAACGCCGAGGCATCCGAAATGTCGAAGACGGCAAGCCCGTTCTTGACCTGCGCCGTGGCGGCGACGTCGGCAAGCTGGACGGGTCCGGCCGTGGCGTGAGCCGCCGACAGCCTGAGGTCGAGATTGACCTTGTCGGCGAAGCTGGTGTCGATCTCGCCGGGGCCGGACTCTCCGGTTGGCGCCAGCGGGGTGAAAGCGGACAGAAACGACCGGAGGTCGAGCGTGTCGAAGGCGAGTGTGCCGGAGATGACCGGCAGGGCCTCGCCGAAGGAGAAGTCCAGCGCCCCCATGCCCGGATTGTTGTCGAGCGCCACCGTGGTGTTTTCGAATTTCACCCGGCCGGCCGACGCCGTCACCTTGCTCGCCACCGAGACCGAGCCAATCGCTGCACTTGGCGCGATGCCGGCCTGCGACCACTCGAGCACGCGCCGCAGCGAGGGTGCTGCAAACTTCGCCTGGCCATCGAAATAGCCGTTCTCCGACATCGAGGCCATGCCGTCGAAGGAAAAGGTGGCCGGTGCGGCCTTGAAGGACAGCGTGATCGGCGCGGCGCCGCCGGCAAACAGCACCAGCGGGTTTGGCGACGCGAAATCGACGGCTACGCTTTCGCCGCGCCAGATGCCGGTCGCCGTCATCGTCGCATTGCTGTTCATCGCCGCCCAGTTCGCCTGGCCGGTGAGGCTGCTCAGGATCTCGGTCTCCTTGCCGCCGACCAGGGCCACCATGCGGCCGTCCCTGAATTCCACCGTGCCGAACGGATCGGCCGGCAGCTTGCTGAGATCGGGCTTGGCCGGATCGGCACTGACTACACCGCGCGCCGTGTCGATCGAGCGCGTGATGCGACCGCCGGTCGGAATGGCCGGCAGGTAGAAACCGTTTGTCGCACGCTGGACCCTGATCGTCGGCCGCACCAGCCGCGCGGTGGAAAACACCACGTCGCCGCGCAATGCCGCCATGGCGGAGAGGTCGACCTCGACGCGCTCGGCTTCGATCACCGGCGGGGCGTCGGTCTCGGTCCACTGCGAAAGCGTCACGTCGCTCAGGATGGCCCGGAATTTCGGCCAGACCTCGATGCGCGGCGAGCCCTGGATGGTGACCCTGAAGCCGCTCCAGGCGCTCATCTCCCAGGCGATGCGGTCTCGCACGATGCGGGTCGAGGCAAACAGCGGCAGGGCGGCGACGACCAGCGCGATCACGAGCACGGCAACGCCGATCGCCCATATTCCGCGCCGGATCAAAGATGATCGCATATCGCCCCGGTTGCTTCCATTGCCGACAAATCGCCCGACGGGTGTAACCCAGCGCTGACGCATTTCAAGTCTTTATGGCCCGGCGATGGCATTTGCGCACACCAACAGCCATGGACATCTGCTTTGCCGGCGATTTTCCCGATGCGTCATCGCTTGTCGGAACAAAATCTTGCCCTGCTGCAATGCAATATGCATAAGCGGTGCAGCCCGTGGAGGAACGATCATGGCTGCCGACGCACCACTCTGGACCCCGACGCAAGACCAGATCGACGCTGCGCCGATGACGACCTTCATGAAGGCGGCGGCGGCGAAAACCGGTCTCTCCTTCGCCGCCTACGCAGAACTGCACCGCTGGTCGATCGACGATCGCGAAGCGTTCTGGGGCCTGGTCTGGGATTCTTGCGGGCTCGTCGGCGACAAGGGCGATCGCGCATTGGTCGATGGCGAAAAAATGCCGGGGGCAGCCTTCTTCCCCGACGCGACGCTGAATTTCGCCGAGAACCTTTTGAAGAAAACCGGATCCGGCGAGGCGATCGTCTTTCGCGGCGAGGACAAGGTCGAGCGGCGGCTGTCCTGGAACGAACTCAATGCGCTGACTTCGCGCCTGCAGCAGCTTTTCCTGTCGCTGAAGGTGAAGAAGGGCGACCGCATCGCCGCCATGATGCCCAACATGCCGGAGACCGTCGCCGCCATGCTGGCGGCGGCCTCGATCGGCGCCGTCTGGTCGTCCTGCTCTCCCGATTTCGGCGAGCAGGGCGTGCTCGACCGTTTCGGCCAGATCGAGCCCGTCGTGTTCATCGCGCCCGACGGCTATTGGTACAATGGCAAGGCGATCGAGGTCGCCGACAAGATCGCGGCGGTGTCGGCAAAGCTGCCTTCCGTCCGCAAGGTCCTGATCGTCGACTATCTCGGCACCTCGGCGGATGTGGCAGTGACCATCGACAGGGCGGATGCCCTCGAGGAGGCGTTGTCTCCCTTTGCCGCCGAGCCGGTCAGTTTCGAGAGGCTGCCGTTCGCGCACCCGCTCTGCATCCTGTTTTCCTCAGGCACGACCGGCATCCCCAAATGCATCGTCCATTCGGCCGGCGGCACGCTGATCCAGCATGTCAAGGAACAGCGCCTGCATGCCGGCCTGCTCGACGGCGACCGCTTCTTCTACTTCACTACCTGCGGCTGGATGATGTGGAACTGGCTGGTCTCCGGCTTGGCCTCCGGCGCGACGCTGCTGCTCTATGACGGCTCGCCCTTCTATCCCGACGGCAACGCGCTGTTCGATTTCGCCGATGCCGAGAAGATGACCTATTTCGGCACCTCGGCGAAATTCATCGATTCCGTGCGCAAGGCCGGCCTCGAGCCGATCCGCAGCCACGATCTTTCCACGGTGCGCACCATCTCTTCGACCGGTTCGCCGCTGTCGCCGGAGGATTTCCGCTTCGTCTATGACGGCATCAAGAAGGACGTGCATCTGGCCTCGATCTCCGGCGGCACCGACATCGTCTCCTGCTTCGTGCTCGGCGTGCCGACTGAGCCGGTATGGATCGGCGAGATCCAGGGACCCGGCCTCGGCCTTGCCGTCGACGTCTGGGACGACGACGGCAGGCCGGTCCGGCAGGAGAAGGGCGAACTGGTCTGCACGAAAGCCTTTCCGGCAATGCCGATCGGCTTCTGGAACGACCCCGAAGGCAAGAAGTACAAGGCCGCCTATTTCGAGCGCTTCGACAATGTCTGGTGCCACGGCGACTTCGCCGAATGGACCGCCCATGGCGGCCTGATCATCCATGGCCGCTCCGACGCGACGCTCAACCCGGGCGGTGTGCGCATCGGCACGGCGGAGATCTACAACCAGGTCGAACAGATGCCGGAGATCCTCGAGGCGCTGTGCATCGGGCAGGATTTCGACAATGACGTGCGCGTCGTGCTGTTCGTGCGGCTGGCCGCCGGCGTGGTGCTGGACGCCGATCTGGAAAAACGCATTCGTGCCAAAATCCGCACCGGGGCGAGCCCCCGCCATGTGCCGGCAAAGATCGTCGCCGTCACCGATATTCCGCGCACCAAATCGGGCAAGATCACCGAACTTGCGGTGCGTGACGTCGTGCATGGCCGCGCCATCAAGAACAAGGAGGCGCTCGCCAATCCCGAGGCGCTGGAGTTGTTCAAAAATCTGCCGCAGCTTGCCGACTGATGCATGCCGCCCAAAAGTGTGTAGCGGTTTTGGGAGAACGGCATGCATCAACGATGGTTAACGAATTATCTCGGTCGAATTTACCTAGATTTCATGAGTGGTACACATTCGTAAATTTTCCGGCCGGCCGGTAAGGATTTGTTAAGGGCCGGCGCCGATAGTCGCATGTAACTTGAGGGAGAAATCCCGTCCTCGTCCCCTGAGGATCAGTTTCGCTCAAGCCCCGTTGTGACAGCAATCTCATTACCTAAGGCGTCCCATTGGACGCCTTTTCTTTTGCTGCAAAAGCAATGGATCAGGCCTACTCGGCCAGCACGCGGGTCGAGGGGAAGGCGACTTCGACGAGCGTGCCCTCGCCGGGCGTCGAATTGATGCTGAAGCGGGCCCGGTTGGCCTCCACCATCGCCTTGGTCAGCGGCAGTCCAAGACCGGTACCGTCGCCGCGTCCGCGCTTGAGTGCATTGATCTGCTTGAACGGCTTCAGCGCCTGCTCGATCTCGGCCTGGCTCATACCGATGCCGGTATCGCGCACGCGCATGACGACATCGCCCGAGGTCTCGTAGGCGGTCGAGACAATGACCTGGCCGCCGGCCTGCGTGTAGCGGATGGCGTTGGACAGGATGTTGAGCGCTATCTGGCGCACGCTGCGCAAATCGGCCACCACCTCCGGCAGCCGCGAGGCGAAGCTGGAGCGGATGATGACGCGTTCGCGATTGGCCTGCGGCTGCATCATCGCCACGGTTTCGGCCAGCGTGTCGTTGAGCGACACCGCCTCGTAATCCATCTCCTGCTGGCCGGCCTCGATCTTCGAAATGTCGAGCAGGTCGTTGACGAGGTCGAGCACGTGGTTGCCCGAGCGGTTGATGTCGCGCAAATAGTCGCGGTAGCGGTCGTTCGCCACCGGCCCGAATTTTTCGTCCACCATCAGTTCGGAAAATCCGATGATGGCATTGAGCGGCGTGCGGATCTCGTGGCTGATACGGGCTAGGAAATCCGTCTTCTGCGAAGAGGCGCGCTCGGCCACGGCCCGCGCCTGGGTCAGATCCTCCTCGGCCCGCTTCCACTGCGTGATGTCGCGCACCACGGCGCAGAAGCCGCTGTCGCTGGGCAGCCTGCCGATGGTCATGAACAGCGGAATGAAGCGACCCTGCGCCTCGCGCCCGATCACCTCGCGTCCGTCATTCATCACGCTGGCGACGCCGGGCTCGGAAAGCCCGTTGAGATAGTCGCGCGCCGCGCGCTGGCTCTCGATGGCGAACAGCGAGGCGAACGGCTTGCCGGCCACCTCGTCGCTGTCGAAGCCGAACAAGGCTTCTGCCGGACGGCTGATCGAACGGATCGCGCCGTCCCGGCCGATCAGCACCACGCCGTCGGTGGCGGTGTCGATGATGGTGCGCATTTCGGCAATGCGGCTTTTGAGCTCGGAAACATCGGGCTGGGTCGGTTCGTCCGACAGGCCATGCAGGGCAGCAGGCGGCGCCTCGTCCTCGCCTGAACGGCGCACCACCAGCATCAGCGCCTTGCCGCCGCGCCACGGAACCGAGCGCAGGATGGCGTCGATCGGGAATTCCTGCCCGTCGCGTGCCTTCAGCCTGAGCGCGCGGTCGCTTTCGTCGGCAGCGCCGTCGTCGGAGTAATGATCGGCAAACAAGGCGCCGAGGCCGCCGGCATCGGCCAAATCGTCGAGCGCGTCATAGCCGGTCAAATGGAGGAATTCGTCATTGGCGTAATGAAGCACGTCGCCGGAATGGATGAGCAGCGGCACCGGCAGCTTGCCGAGGATCGATGTATCGGGGGCTTTGGTCTCATCCCCGGTTGAGAAAGCCGAGGGCAGGAACCCGCCGAGCTTGAGCTGTGGCGTCTTGAGCAGCGGCCGCTCCGGCGGAGCAGCACTCGCCTCAGGAGGCTTGTCCCCGGTGGAAACAGCGGTGTTCCCATTGGCCGGCGCCCAGTCCTCGCTGTCCTCGGCGTCGCGGAAATCGTCTGATGTCATGCTGTCGTCTTCGCCGACGCCGGTAGCCGGCGTCACGGCAACAACCGGCTCGGTATCCTCAGCCTTGGTGGCTTCCGGTGCTACTGTCGCCTGGTCCGGCTCGGAAACCGGCGCGTCGCTACTGTCCGCAACCTTGCCCGGCTCGTCCGTATGGTCGGCATAGTCGAGCAGCGAGCCCGAGACGGCAGGCGCCGCGGGCTGGCCCGTGGGGGCCTCTTCGCTGTCTTCCTCCGGCTGGACGCCGTCGAGTCGCGCCAGATCCTTCTCGTCTTCGGCGGCGCTCTCGGGTTGTTCAGCCGCTTCCGTTTCGCTTTCCGGCGGCTGGTTGACGGTTGCTGCGACTTTCGCCTGCTCACCGACTTCGGCGGACGGCTCCGGCGGCTGTGCGGCGCCGGACCGGTCAGGTGAGGGCTCGTCGACTGCCTCGACCGGGGCATCCTTGTCGGCGGTTGCTTTTGTGTCCTCGGCGCGGGTCTCCGCAGCCGGCGGCTGTTCGACCGGGGTCGCGCTGTCCTTCTTCAGCCGCTCGCCGATCTCGCGGAAGGCGCTGCGCTCCAGGGTCGACAGGCCCTTATCGTTGGCCGGTTGCCGATGCTCGGCCAGCCGGATCACCTTGTCGGCGAAGCGGCGTTCCGGCTTCGGCACGATGGTCAGCGCCGGCACTTCGCCCTTGAACGGGTCGGTCGGCTCGGCTGTCTCCGTCTCGGTCGCCAGTATTGCCGGCTCGCTGCTCCGGTGCGTCTCGCCATTGGGGACAAGCGCCATGCCGATCGCTTCCGGATCGACCACCGCGTCGCCGCTGCGGGCAACGCCGAAACCGCGAAAACCTTCGAAGGCGCGGCTGCGGCCATAGACCGGCAACGCCGCCAGATCGACTGGGATCTTGAGATCGGTACCGGCCACCGGCCACAGCACAGAACGGCCGGACCAGGTGTCGCGCCGCTCCAGCAGGCCGGCGATCTCGCCCGAGGCATCGAGACCGAAAGTGGCAGCCACATCCTTGAAGCGGCGGCCGATCACGTCGGCGGCGGGCTTGCCGACGATCCCGGCGAATTCCGCCGACAGAGCGCTGAACCTGCCTTCGGCATCGGTGCGCCAGACGAAGCGCAGCGGCGGTGCCGAACGGTCGATTGCTGCTGCGGCAGGACGTTCAGCGGCAGAGGCGGCCCTGGCAAACTCCTGTTGCCTGCTTTCGGCTGGGGCGTCGACCTGCACCGGAGTGCCTGATCGGTTCGGCTGTCCCGCCTCATCCCTGCCGGCATTGAAATACCAGTGGTCGTGTTGCGCTTGTGCTGCGCCGGTTGCTTGCCGGTCGTTGCTGTCCAGGCTTTGTATCGTCGAAGGAGCAGGTTGCTCGTCGGTCGGCTGTGCGACGCTGCCGGCGTCCGGCGCCACGTCCGCACCCGACGGAGCTGTTGTCGTGGGTTCATTGTCCTGACCGGCTTCCGCCCGGCCAGCCATGTTGTCTTCTGCCGATGCGGTGTAGGGCTCGCCAACGGCCCCTTCATCGTCGAGTTGGTCTTCGTCGATGACCACCAGCAGGTGGCGCGTGTCGGTTAGCCGGGCGAGGCCGGCCGGATAGGAATTGGCGCCGCCCGGAACCAGGCGCTTGACGATACGCTCCTCGCCGTTTGCCACATCGCCAACAAGCGCTGCCAGCGTCTCGGGCTGGATGCCGAGCGCCGCAAAGCCGTCCGAGGCGGCCTCGACACCGCCGGCGGCGTTGATGAAGGCGATGAAATGGCCATCTTCGGTGAAGCCGCCAATGGCGCGGCTGGCGATCTCGGCCGGGCTGCGCGAGCCGGTCTGCGCCGCCGGCAACACCAGCATGATCGCATGCTCACCATCCGGCATCCTGACCGCGCTGGCCAGGAAGCCGACGGCGCGGCTGCTGAGGCCGGTCGCCAGCCTGACCGTGATGGCGCGGTCGCTGCCGATCTCCGGAAAGCCGCTGGTCGCCATGATCTGGCGCCGGGCGATCAGCGGCAGCCGTGCCGAGGCGCCGATAATGGCCTCGATATCCGGGTAGCCGAACACCGCGGCCCCAGGCCCATTGGCCCAGATCACCTGTTCGAGGTCCGCCGACAATATGGCGATCGCGTCGCCGGCGGCGAAGCGCTGGCGGACCGCGTCGAGCACGGCGACGTCGAGGAAGGAGTAGTTTTCAGGCGGCATGCGCTTGGCGAATCCCTCGGCGGGCAATTTCAGTTAACGCTTTGTTAATAAAAGCCGGCGGGGCGAAGGTCCACAAGCTATGACGTGCAGCGGCCGGAATCTCTGGGCTCTTGGTTAACGGTAGGGAAGAATTTTATGGTGCACCGCAACAAAGATGTTGCATCGCACAAAAAAACCTCTATATTGCCATTATACATGAACGAGACGGCTTTCTGTCAAAGCCGCTACCACTGAAAAGGATGGAAAATGTCCAAGACCAAGACCGGCGAGACGATCGAGAACGTTGAATTCCCTACCTTCGATGCTTCCAAGACCACCGACCAGATTCGCGCTTTCGCCGAAAAGGGCGTCGAGCAGTCGAAAGAGGCCTACACCAAGCTGAAGACCGGCGCCGAGGAGACCCAGAAGGTTCTCGAGTCGACCTTCGAGACCGCCAAGACCGTTTCCAGCGACCTGTCGCTCAAGACCATTGCCGCTCTGCGCGCCAATGCCGAAGCCGGCTTCTCGCATCTCGAAGCCCTGATCGGCGCCAAGTCGCTGTCGGAAGTCGTCGAGCTGCAGACCGCCTTCCTGCGCAAGCGTGTCGAGACGACCGTCGAGCAGGCCAAGGAATTCCAGGCAGTTGCTTCCAAGGCTGCCGAGGACGTCTCCAAGCCGGTCAAGACCGCTTTCGAGAAGGCCCTGAAGGACATCAAGGCCGCCTAATATTTGCGCTCATCCTGGCGATGCATCAAAACGTCGCATTTCGTCAGACAAATAGATGTGCGATAAAGTGACCAAGTGAATACCCGGCGAGTGGAACCTCCTCCCTCTGCTCCCCGGGGTGACCAGCCAGCACCTCCTCCCGCTGGCTCGTAACAGGAAAAGGCCGGCACCTCCTCCCGCCGGCCTTTTCTTTTGCCTGGTGGAAACCGGCACGGTTTGCAGAACCGAACCTTTGCTTCTCAAAGGCCTTGAATTAAGATCCGATAGCCCGTATTGGACGCATCGCCGAACGACAGTGCGGATCCCGGAGAACAAGCTTCATCTGGATCCTGCCAGGCACACGTGCCGTTGTAGCTCAGATGGTTAGAGCGCCGGATTGTGGATCCGGAGGTCGCTGGTTCGATCCCAGCCAACGGTACCATCGGCTTGCAGCCGCTGGTCTGTGATACCTCAACTTTTGGGCCTTTTCGCTGCAACCTCCCTTCTCATCGAAGACACGCGTCACACCTAATCGTCTCACCGGCCGGGCCTGGATCACCGGCGAGCACAGCTATTATCTCGATCCAACGGATCCGTATCCCCAAGGTTACGTGCTGTCGGACACCTAGGGCACCTCCACCTCGGTCAAGCAATAGGCGTCGGTGGTCGGTTCAAGGCGCGCCTCTCGCGTAGGGGCTTCACAGTTTGGCCGCAGCGCCCAGTGCAGGAGCGCTCAGGTGGCACAGCCATGCCGTGCCGATGGTAGGAAACCTGCGCCTGCCGCCTTGCCGGCGACTATCTTTCGCATTGATCCGTTGCCCTGCTCGTGTCGAGAAAAGTCATTCGGCCGCCGATGGTCAGGCCCGACGGTCAAGGCTCACGGTAGTCGAGCCCGATGTCGAGGATCGGCGCGCTGTGAGTCAGCCAGCCAATCGAAATAAGATCGACGCCGGTCGCGGCGAAGACGGGCGCCGTAGCCGCGGTGATCCCGCCGGACGCCTCCGTGATCGCCCGGCCGGCAACCATGGCCACCGCCTTGCGCAAGTCATCGACCGACATATTGTCGAGCAGCACGGCATCGGGGGCGAGGGCCAGGACGTCATCCAACTGGGCTAGCGTATCGACCTCGACTTCGATCTTGACGAGATGCCCGACATTGCCTCGCGCGCGCTCGATGGCCGCGCGAACTCCGCCGGCGACGGCGATGTGGTTGTCCTTGATGAGGATGGCGTCGTCGAGGCCGAAGCGGTGGTTGGAGCCGCCGCCGGCGCGCACCGCATATTTTTCGACCGTCCGCAATCCGGGCGTCGTCTTGCGGGTGCAGACGACCTTTGCTTTGTGCCCGCGAACCGCTGAGACTACCGATGCCGTCGCGGTGGCGATGCCGCTCAGATGGCAGAGAAAATTGAGCGCCGTCCGTTCTGCCGTGAGTATTGCGCGAGCCGAACCGCTCACCACTGCAATGACCTCTCCGGGCACCACCTCGCTGCCGTCCGCGCGATGCACGTCGATGTCAACGTTCTGATCAATGAGCTGGAAGGCGAGCATTGCCAGGTCGAGCCCGGCGACAGTTCCGGCCTGGCGTGCCGAAAGCACGGTTGTGGCATGGCTGTCCTTCGGTATGACGGCGTCCGAGGTCAGGTCGCCGGCCCTGCCAAGGTCTTCGAGAAGGGCTGCGCGCACCAGGGGCTCGATCATGATTGCGGGAAGTGGTGGGAGGCTCATCAAAAGACGCTTTCAAGCGTTGGGGAGGAGGCGAGTTCCCGCGCTGCGGCAATGGCCGCGTCGAGCGTGATTTGGGAACGGCGGGCGACGGCCGCATGATGCGGAAAGTCCGTCCGGAAATGAGCCCCACGGCTTTCCTGGCGCAGCAAGGCGGCAATCGTGATCATCAGCCCCACGGCGGCGGGATCGGACGCCGCACCGTGCCCTTGCAACAACGGCAGCAAGGCTCGCGCGGTCTCTTTCAACCCTTCGCCATCCCGCATGACGCCGAGGCCACGCGACAGGAGAGGGCGCACAAGCTTTGGATCTTGCGCGGGCAGGTCATGCGCCAATGTTGGTTTTCCGCCGTCATAGGGCGAAGCGGCTACACTCTCGGCAACCCAGCGCGCGCAGACGACGGCCTCGGTCAGCGAGTTGCTGGCAAGCCGGTTGGCACCGTGCAGCCCGGTCGAGGCGACCTCTCCGCAAGCCCAAAGTCCCGGAACCGACGTGCGCCCGCCCAGATCCACGGCGACGCCACCCATGTGGTAGTGCTGCGCCGGCCGGATGGGAATGAGGTCACGTGCCGGATCGATGCCGACCTTGCTGCAGGCTGAAGCGATCGTTGGAAAATTCTGCGCGAATGCAGCGCCTGGCCTTTCGCGCACGTCGAGGAAGACGCGATGGCCGTCCGCGAGATGCTTCCAGACAGCGCGCGCGACGACGTCGCGCGGTGCGAGTTCCGCGCCGCGCACGCCGTCGAGGAAGCGCCGCCCTGTCTCGTCGACGAGCGCCGCACCTTCACCGCGAACCGCCTCGCTGATGAGCGGCATTGGACGGCGGGGCCCGTCAAGGGCTGTCGGGTGGAACTGGATGAACTCCAGGTCGGCAAGGACCGCACCCGCGCGCGCTGCGAGCGCCAGGCCCTGTCCGCAACTGCCCATCGGGTTGGTTGAGTCGAGAAACAACCCGCCAATCCCGCCAGTGGCGAGAACGACCCGTCCCGTGGCGAGGAACGCTGGACCCGTCGAACAACTCGCCAGCACGCCGGTGACCCTGCCATCCTCCACGACCAACCGGCGTGCTTCGACGCCCTCGATGACCTCTATTGTCGGCGTGGAGCGCACGGCGGCGACCAGGGCGCGCATGACCTCCCATCCGCTGCCGTCACCCCCGGCATGAACGATGCGCCGCCGGCTGTGCGCGGCCTCCAGCCCGAGACGAAGAGCGCCTGCCGGTGTCCGATCGAAGCGAACCCCAAGGCGTGCCAGATCCTCGATCGCGGCGGGCGCGGCGTATACGATGCGCCTTGCCGCTTGCGCATTGCAAAGACCGTCGCCTGCCGCGAGCGTGTCGGCAAGATGGAGTGCCGGGTCATCGTCCGCACCCAGGCTGGCCGCAAGCCCGCCTTGCGCCCACGCGCTGGACGCGTCCGCGCCAAGCGGAGATCTCGACAGGAGAAGCACCGGCTCGGGCGCCAGGTGCAGCGCGGTCGTCAGACCGGCTATGCCGCCGCCGATGATGACCGGCCGGCCGGCGAGATGGTGGACGTCCATGCTCATACGGCCAGCATCCGCTCGACGGCCAGCCGCGCGCGCCCGGCGATCTCCGGCTCGATGGTGACGATATGGCGGTTCTGCTCGAGTGCCGTACGGATATTGGCGAGCGTTGTCCGTTTCATATGCGGGCATAAATTGCAGGGCCGGATGAACTCGACCTCGGGATGCTCGACTGCGACGTTGTCGCTCATCGAGCATTCGGTCATCAGCGCGACCCGCGCCGGCTTTTGCTTCCCGACATAGTCGGACATGGCGGCCGTCGAACCAGAGAAGTCAGCTTCGGCGACGACTTCCGGCGGGCATTCGGGATGCGCGAGCACCGTCACGCCCGGATGACTGTCGCGCAATTCTCTGATGTCGGCTGGCGTGAAGCGCTCATGCACCTCGCAATGCCCCGTCCAGGCGATGATCTGCACATCGGTCTGGGCGGCTATGTTCCGGGCGAGATATTCGTCCGGCAACATGATCACCCGGGGAACGCCTAGTGACTCCACCACGGCTTTCGCATTGCCCGACGTACAGCAGATATCGGACTCGGCTTTCACTTCGGCCGACGTGTTGACATAGGTGACGACCGGCACGCCCGGATAGCGTTGCCGCAGCAGCCGGATGTCCTCGGCGGTAATCGAGTCTGCCAGCGAACAGCCTGCGCGCAAATCGGGAATGAGCACGGTCCTTTGCGGATTGAGCAGCTTCGCAGTTTCAGCCATGAAATGCACGCCGGCCAGCACGATGACATCGGCTTCGACCGACATCGCCTTGCGGGCAAGCGCCAGGCTGTCGCCGACGATGTCGGCAACACAGTGGAAGATCTCCGGCGTCTGGTAGTTGTGCGCCAGGATGACGGCGTTTCGCTGCTGTTTCAGATCGAGAATGGCCCCGATATCATCGGTGAATGCCGGCCATTCGATTGACGGAATGACGTGCCGCACGCGGTCGTACAGCGCTGCCGTGCGCGCGGAGGTGATAGGCATAGCCAATTATTCTCCAAATGAGTATAACCGACATATACTTATCTTGAGTATAAGAAATGTCAACCGCGTGAGAGTGGCAATTTCGTTCCTGCGGCGGTTCGCTCCACCAAGACCGTTTGGCGAAAGCGGAAGCGCTTCGCCGGGCGGCCCCCGGTGTCGGACATCGTCTCGCCTGTCTCCTCGACCAGATCCTGCTCTTCGATCAGACGTCGAAAGTTTGGCTTGTGAACGAGCCGGCCGGCGAGCGCCTCCACGGTTCGCTGCAACTGCAGCAATGTGAACGTTGCCGGCATCAGCTCGAAGACGACGGGGCGGTACTTGATCTTGGTTCGCAGCCTGGCCATTCCCGTTGCCAGAATACGCCGATGATCTGCGATCATCGGACGGCCAGGGATGGACGGCGGATTGCCGTTGTCCCGACCACGTGTGGCCTCGGCCACCAGCGCGGCTTCGTAAAGCAGCTCGTACCTTTGCAGAACGAGTTCTTCATTCCAGTCGCGATCATCCAGACCGAAGGCGTATGCAACACGCTGCCGGCGGTCGCGGCGTATGCCTGGATCTTCCGCGTCGTCGGACCAGGCCGAAAGACGGGGCACGACGATGTCAGGCAGAATAGAAGGTACGCCGGCGCGGTGATCTTCCCACGGAAAATAGTCGTACCATCCGTGCCAGCCATGTGTTTGCGAACGTTCTGCCTGCTCTTCCCGCGTCAGGCCAAGATAGCTGATCGAGATCTGCACGCGCTCGTCACCGGTCCGGTCGCGGTCGGCAAAGGTGTAGAGCTGTTCAATATAGCCCAGCTGATGACCGGTCTGCCGCTCCACCCACGCCCGCAGACCAGACTGCAAGGAGCGATGGCCGAGCTCAAAAGGACCGGACGGCAAAGCCTGAGCCTGCTCGATGGTGAGAACTCTCGGTTCGCCAGTGGTTACGGCAATCACAACGGCGATCAGGTCCGCATTGACGGCCTGGCTGCGGTCATTTCTTGCGGGCTGCTTCGTCGCCCGTGCTGTCTTGTCTTGCATAAGGATTTGATGAAATTCCGAGTATCAGCCGCCCTCGAAAGGGGCAATCCAGCGAAGGTGAACTGCTGGCTGCCGCCCGTCAACGTTCGCCCAGGTTCGACCGGGTCTCGGTCGTTGCCCGTACGCTGGTGCATTTCTATACCAAATGCGACAACCAGCCGGCCGAGGCATCGAAGTTGCCTACACGATGCTCAGGGGACCTTTTCACTCCTTACCAACCCGCAGCATATCGGCGTCGACATTCTGTTCGATCAGCCAGTTGCGAAAGAGTTCGGTTCCGCGCTTGGGCGCGCGTTGCACCGGCATGATGATGTGGATCGCCTGTCCCGAGCGGTAGGACTCCGCCAGCGGGAAGACCAGTCGTCCGGCCCGGACATGGTCATGGACAAGATGCTTCCAGCCGAGCGCGATACCCTGGCCGAGCACCGCCGCCTCAATCGAGCCGAGCGCATCGGTGAAGACGAAATCCTGCTTCAGCCGCGCCGCCGGAACCGAGTGCCGCTCCAGCCATTCGCGCCAGCCGAGACGCAACCGGTGCCGTTCCTCGAAAATCAGGAGCGTATGCTGCAAAAGGTCGGCCGGCTCGCGGATCGGTCCATGTTCCTTCAAATAGTCCGGGCTGCACACCGGCAGCACTTCTTCCGTCACGAAGCGCCAGGCATGGATGCCTGGCCACTTGCCGTTGCCGAGGCGCGCAGACAGGTCGATGTCCTCTTCGAGCAGGTCCTGATGGTCGCGGCTGCTTTCCTCGATGCGAAGCGAAACGTCCGGGTGCTTCGCCTTGAAGTCCTTGAGCCGCGGCAACAGCCAGAGCTGCACGAAGGCGGCGGAGAAAGAAACGCGAACCACGTCGTTCGAATGCTTCTTCTGCAGCGAGGAGATGACCATGTGCAGATGGTCGAACGCTTCCTGCGTTTCCTTGTAAAGCCGCTGCCCCTCTGCGGTCAGCTCCAGCCGTGTATGGTCGCGGCGGAAGAGCTTCAGCCCCGTCGCGTGCTCAAGCAGCCGGATCGTCTTGCTGACGGCGGGCTGGCTGACATTCAGTTCTTGTGCGGCAGCCGTGAAACTGCGGCGTCGGGCGGCTGCCTCGAAGCAGAAGAGATAATTCGCGGACGGGACCAGGGAGCGGAGCCTGTGCATAATTTCAAGTTATGCCGCTCGACAATTTTTATCAACATTACAGGTCGGTAAGGCGTTTGTAGGTTGCAGAACCAATTCGAGGGAGCCTCTCAATGCAAACTCATGCTCGCGCTGTCGTCATCGGCGGTGGTTGTGTCGGCGCCGCCATCCTCTACGGTCTTGCGAAACGCGGTTGGGCCGACGTCGCCCTTCTGGAACGCACACAGCTTACGGCCGGATCGACCTGGCATGCCGCCGGCCTCATTCCCTCCTACATGCGCAGCATCAATATCGGCCGCATGATCGCCAAGACGATAGAAATCTACGAAGGTCTGGAAGCGGAAACCGGTCAGCATGTGGGCTGGCACAAGTGCGGCCAGCTGCGCATCGCCAACACGCAAGACCGCCTGGATGAATACAGGAGCTACATGAGTGTCGCGGCGGTGCAGGGCATCCGCGCGGAACTGGTGACACCGCAGGAGGCGCGTGAGCTCTGGCCACTGCTCGAAAACAAGGAGATGCGGGCCGCTCTCTACCATCCCGATGACGGGCACATCGCACCGGCGGACGTGACGCAGGCCATGGCCAGGGGCGCCCGCGACCGGGGCGCGAAGATCTACCTCAACACCGAAGTGCGCGGCTTCGAGCGCATGCCGGGCGGAGAATGGAAGATCCTCACCAATCGGGGCGAAATCACCTGCGAACACATCATTTCGGCGACCGGCAACTATGCACGCCAGACGGGCGCCATGCTCGGCCTGGAAATCCCGGCAATCCCTATCGTCCACCAGTACTGGATCACCAATGCGGTTCCCGAAGTGGTGGAGCGCAAGCGCCAGGGCCTGCCAGAAATGCCGATCCTGCGCGACGAAGGTTACGAAGGCTACCTGCGCGAAGAAGGCGACGGGCTGATGTTCGGACCCTACGAGAAGACGGAACGCCTGAAGCTCTTCGCCGAAAACGGCGTTCCTGAATGGTTCGGCGCGGACCTGCTCGAAGAGGATTTCGACGCGGTCGCCTGGAACTGGGAGCGTGCCTTGGAGCTCGTGCCGGCGCTCGGTCGCGTCGGCATCAAGGCGAACGTTCGAGGCCCGTTCCAGATGACGGCCGACGAGCTGCCGCTGGTCGGTCCGGCCTGGGGGCTGGAGAATGTCTGGCTCGCGGAAGGCGTTGCGGGAGGCATCCTCTGGGGCGGTGCAATCGGCTACTATCTCTCGGAACGAATCGTCGAGGGTGCGAACTGCCTCGACACGTCCGAAATCGATCCGCGCCGCTTCGGTGACTACGCCAACAAGGAGTGGACGCGCCAGAAGGTGCGCGAATGCTGGGGTACGCACGCCGAACTGCACTATCCCTACCAGGACATGCCGGCAGCCCGTCCGCAGAAGACCGCACCCTCCTACGATATTCTGACCAAGCGCGGTGCGGTCTGGGGCGTGCTCAACGGCTGGGAAATGCCGAACTGGTTCGCGCCGGAGGGCGTGGAGGCGAAGGATCAGTATAGCTGGCGGTGGACCCAGAAAGGTCACTATGTCGGCGAGGAGGTGAGGGCCGTGCGCACCGCCGTCGGTCTCGTCGAAATGACACCAATGACGAAGTTCGAGGTCTCCGGTCCGGGCGCCGAAACGTGGCTGGATGGTATCCTCGCAAACCGACTGCCGAAGATCGGCCGCGTCAATCTCAGCCATCACCTTACGAAGAACGGCGGCGTGCAAGCAGAATATACGATTTCACGCCTGCAGGACGGCACCTTCTACCTCATCTCCACGCCGCGCGCCGAACGCTGGAATTTCGACGATCTGTCGAAGCTGTTGCCCAAGGACGGCAGCGTGCAGCTCCGCAATGTCACGAACGAGCGCGGCTGCTTCACGATCGTTGGCCCGAAGGCACGCGAGGTTCTGCAGGGGCTGACTGAGATCGATCTGTCCAACGAGGCGTTTGCGTGGTTTGGCGTGAAGTCCGGCACGGTGGGGTTGGCCACGGATGTCCGTCTGCTGCGCATCAACTATGAAGGTGAGCTCGGCTGGGAACTCTACCATCCGCTGTGCTACCAGCGTCACCTTCTCGAGGCACTGCTGGCGGCCGGCGAACCCCACGGCCTGCGGCTCATCGGCTTGCATGCGCTGGAATCGCTGCGGCTCGAAAAATCCTATCGCGCCATGTACCGCGACATGAACCCGGAGTTGAGCGCCTGGGAAAGCAACCTCGATCGCTTCATCCGGCTGGACAAGGGCGATTTCATCGGCAAGGCGGCACTCGTGCACCAGCAGCAGGAAGGTGTGAGGCAGCGATCTGTGACGATCGCCATCGACACGGATGGCGCGAGCTCACTCATCCACGAAGGCGTCCATCACGAGGGCAAGCTTGTCGGCCGCATCACCTCCGGCAGCTATGCCTATACGCTCGGCCACGACGTCGCCTTTGCGCTGCTGCCGGTGGAACTCGGTAAGCTGGGCACGGAACTGGAGGTGCCGATCCTCGGCGAGATGCGCAAGGCGCGGGTGATCGCGGAATCGCCCTACGACCCCGAAGCTCTGCGCTGCCGCATGTGAGCTCGTCGTCCCGGCGTTACCATCGCGCTGCAATTGCTTGAATATCGGACGGCCCCAAGTCACCCGCGCTTGCCGCAGGCTCTCGCTGGAAATGATGGCGGGCGTTACAGTGACAAGACGAACAGGATATAAAGCAATCTGGCAGCAGACTGGTTGAGGAACGTCCCACCGTCATGAAGCCGATGAATGAAGAGCATCTGGCGGTTCTACGCAGGCACATGGTCGAGGTGATTGCGATCCATGCCGACCTTGCAAGCGAAGAACTCGGCAAGGCAACGCTCGATGAGCGGGTGATGGCATCGATGCGGCGGGTTCCGCGGCATCTCTTCGTGCCAGCCCCGGTGGCGCCCTATGCCTACCAGGACATGCCGCTGCCGATCGGTTTCGATAAGACCGTCTCGCAGCCCTTCATTGTCGCTCTGATGACCGATCTCCTCGCTCCTCAACCGCACGAGGCAGTGCTCGAGATCGGCACTGGCCTGGGCTACCAAACCGCAATCCTCGCGGAACTCGCCGGACAAGTTTGGAGCGTCGAGATCATCGAGGAATTCGCAAGCCATGCCGAGGCTTTGCTGCAGGGCATTGGCTTTTCCAACATCGCCATTCGTGTCGGAGACGGGTCTCGCGGCTGGTCCGAGCATGCCCCATTCGACAAGATCTTGCTTACCGTGGCGGCTGAGCGGACGCCGCCAGCTTTGCTGGAGCAGCTCAAGCCAGCGGGACGTCTGGTTCTGCCTTTGGTGTCTGAAGGAGTACAGTTTCTGACTACCATCGACAAGGATGCGGCAGGGCACCTCAAGACTCGGAAACTCATCCCGGTTCGGTTCAGCCGGCTCGAAACCGTCTAATAAGGTGGTGCGCACAACTGGCGCGACGGCCTCGAGCCTGCATCACAAACCAGGATTTGGTCGTCGATGGTGGTTACCCCCCGGCGAGACGCGGCAGCAGGAAAATTTCAGCGTCTTGCGGCAATTCCTTCGACCACGTGTCGCGATAGATCGTCCCATCGATCGAGACCGCGATCCCGCGGTCGATCCAGGGCTCGAGGCCGGGATACTGTTCAGCCAGTTTCCTGAACAGTTCCCTGATGTCCTTGGCCTCGACCTCGACTTTGCTGTTGCCTCCGGCGATCGCGGCGAGCGAGCCCCAGAGCGTCACTTCGACCATTAGAGCGAAAACCCCATTTCGCTCTAGCCTCGTTCGGCGTCGATCGCCGCCAGGATGCGGGGCGGCGACATCGGGATGTGCGTCATGCGCACGCCGGCCGCGTTCGACACTGCATTGGCGATCGCCGCCAGCGGCGGCACGATCGAGGTCTCGCCGACGCCGCGCACGCCGTAGGGGTGGTTGGGGTTGGGGATCTCGAGGATCTGCGTGTCGATCATCGGCAGGTCGGAGCACACCGGGATGCGGTAGTCGAGGAAGCCGGCATTCTGCAGCCGCCCGTCCTTGCCGTAGATATACTCCTCGTTGAGCGCCCAGCCGATGCCTTGCGCGGCACCGCCCTGGTACTGGCCCTCGACATAGGTCGGGTGCACCGCCTTGCCGGCGTCCTGGATGACGGTGTAGCGCAGCACCCTGGTGGCGCCGGTCTCGGGGTCGACCTCGATGTCGCAGATATGGGTGGCGAAGGACACGCCTGCGCCGTCGGCGACGAGCTCGCTATGGCCGGCGATCGGTCCGCCGGTCTTGCCGGACTGGGCGGCGATCTCCTTCAAGGACAGCGGCGACAGGTTGCCGTACTTCTCGCCCCTGGCGAGTGCCTGGCCGTTTTCCCAGACCACGTCGTCGACGGGGATATCCCACATCTGCGCGGCGCGGTCGCGCAGGATTTTGATCGCGTTGCGGGCGGCCGAGATCGTCGCCATCGAGGACGAGAAGGTGCCGCGGCTGCCGTCGGTCATGTCGTTGTAACCGAGGGAGGAGGTGTCGGCGACGATCGCCTTGACGTGGGAGTAGTCGATGCCGAGCTCCTCCGCCGCCACCAGCGACAGCGACGCGCGCGAACCGCCGACATCCACCGTGCCGACGGCAAGCGAGACCGTGCCGTCCATGCCGATGTTGAGGTCGGTGCAGGTCTGGCCGCCGAAGTTGAACCAGAAGCCGCAGGCCATGCCGCGGCCCTGGTTTACTTGTAGCGGTGCCTTCATGTGCGGATGGTGCTTCGCGGCCTCCAGCGTCGGGCCGATGCCGATCGGGCCGTAGACCGGGCCGTAGGAGGCCCTGGTGCCTTCCTGCGCGGCGTTCCTGATGCGGAAGTCGACCGGATCGATGCCTATCTCCTTGGCGAGCTCGTCGACAGCACTTTCCACCGCGAAGGCCGCCATCGGCGCGGAAGGCGCGCGATAGGCCGCGGTCTTCGGCCGGTTGACCAGCACCTCGAAGCCGACGGTCTTGACGTTATCGAGCTTGTAGCAGGCGAACGCCGTCATGGCGCCGAGCTCGGCCCACATGCCGGCATAGGGCCCGCTGGTGTAGCGCAGCGTCGCTTCGGCCGCCGTGATGGTGCCGTCCTTCCTGGCGCCGATCTTGACGTCGATCGAAGTGGCGCTGGTCGGCCCCGAGGCGCGGAACACCTCGTCGCGGGTCATCACCAGCTTCACCGGCCGTCCGGCCTTGCGCGACAGCGCCAGCGCCACAGGCTCCGCCCAGACATGCGTCTTGCCGCCAAAACCGCCGCCGATCTCGGAGGAGGTGACGCGCAGCTTCGAGGCTTCCAGCCCAAGCAGTTGGGCGCAGTGCTGGCGATAGACGAAATGGCCCTGCGTGCAGACCCACAGGTCTGCGGTGCCGTCGGACGAGACGCTCGCCACGCAGGCGTGCGGCTCGATATAGCCCTGATGCGTCTGCTCGGTCTTGAAGGAGCGTTCGACCAGGAAATCGGCCTGGGCGAAGCCTTGATGGACGTCGCCATGGCCGTATTGCGTGCGCTTGGCGACGTTGGACGGTTTGACCGGCTTTTGTTCCAGACCCTCGGTGAAGACGGCGTCGTTGAGCACCGGGGCGGTGTGCTTCATCGCCTCGTCGACATCTGTCACATGTGGCAGCACCTCGTAGTCGACCTCGATGAGCTTCAGCGCCTGCCTGGCGGTACGGGCATCGACCGCGGCGACCGCGGCCACCGCATGGCCGTCATAGAGCGCCTTGGTGCGCGCCATGCAGTTGTCGAGGATATCGTACATGCCGGCATCGCCATCGGTGAGGTCCGGCAGGTCGGCGGCGGTGATCACCGCTTTCACGCCGTTCAGCTTTTCCGCCTTCGAGGTGTCGATCTTCCTGATGATCGCGTGGGCGTGCGGGCTGCGCAGCACGCGACCGACCAGTTGTCCGGCCATGTTGAAGTCGGCACCGTAGCGGGCGCGGCCCGTCACCTTGTCGACGCCGTCGGGGCGGATGGGGCGCGTGCCGACCGAAGCGAACTTGCGTCCCGAAAAACGCGGATCGAAATTCATGGCTTACGCTCCCTTCATCACGTTGGCGGCGTCCTGGACGGCGCGCACGATCTTGTCATAGCCGGTGCAGCGGCAGAGGTTGCCGGCCAGCCCGAAGCGGATTTCCTCCTCGGTTGGATCGGGGTTCTTGGCGAGCAGATCCTTTGCCGCGATCAGGAACCCCGGCGTGCAGATGCCGCATTGCAGCGCGGCATGCTCGAGGAACTTCTGCTGCAGCGGATGCAGCTTCTCGCCATGCGCCATGCCCTCGACGGTCTCGACGCGCCGGCCTTCCGCCTCGGCGCCGAGCACCAGGCACGAGCAGACCAATCGGTCGTCGAGGATGATGCTGCAGGCGCCGCAATCGCCGGTGCCGCAGCCTTCCTTGGCGCCCGTCAGCCCGAGCCGGTCGCGCAGCACGTCGAGCAGCGTCTCGTCGGGCTGGCAGAGATACTCGACGCTGTCGCCGTTGATCGTCGTTGAAACCGCTACACCAGCCATCACTTGCCTCCTGCACGCTTGTAGGCGGTCGTGGCGGCTCGCCTGGCCAGCACACCCGCAACTTTCCGTCTGAATTCGATGGTGCCCCGCTTGTCGTCAATGGGGCGGCAGGCGCCTGAGCAGACCTTGGCGAGCCGCTCAAGTGCCGCTTCGTCGAGCTTCCTTCCGATAAGGGCCTCGGCGGCTTCCTCGACCAGCAGCACCGTCGGCGCCGCAGCACCCAGCGCGATGCGGGCCGCCTTGACGACGCCTTGCTCGTCGATCGTCAGGTTCACGCCGGCGCTGACCACCGCGATATCCATCTCGGTACGCGGAATGAAGCGCAGATAGGCATCGCCGGAACGCGGCGCGCGCTTGTCGAGCAGGATCGCCTCGATGATCTCGCCCTTGGTAAGGGAAGTCCTGCCCGGCCCGGTCGGCACGGCCTCGACGGCAATCGTGCGCTTGCCCGAAGGCCCGACGACCACCGCCTTGGCGCCGGCCGCCACCAGCGCCGGCACGCTGTCTGCCGCCGGCGAGGCGTTGCAGAGATTGCCGACGATGGTGCAGCGTCCCTGCACCTGCTTCGAGCCGATCAGCTTGGCCGCTTCGACGACACCCGGCCATGCCTTCTTCAGGGCAGCGCTTTCGCCCAGCACCGCGCAGGATACCGCGGCGCCGATGCTGAAGCCTTCGGCCGTTTCGCGGATTTCGCTCAGGCCCTCGATCGCCTTGATGTCGACGATCAGGTCAGGTTCGATGAAGCCGCCCTTCATCCTCACCAGGAGGTCGCTGCCTCCCGCGAGGATGGCGGCCGGGCCGGCCGCTCCGGCCAACTGGCCGACGGCATCTTCGATTGAAAGCGGACGTATGTAACGCATCGTCTCCCCTTGGGTGCAGCAATCTCGAGGACCGTTATAAAGGGTCTCCTCATAATCACCATCCAGTTCATCATGTGCGGATAGGCCAGGCGCAGTAAAATGCAGTCCCAAACAGCCGCCTGCCGGCCGGCGAGGGCGAGCACGAAGATGACCAAAATCAGACGGATCGCCGCACGAGACCGCTGCTGGCCATGTGCCGGCGTAGAGATCGGGCGTTGCGGCGGTATTTTTTCCGAAGCGCGCGGCCGTTGGTGTTTCCTAATTTCGCTCTTTCACGTCACGCGTCTCTTTTCGAGCTTCCGCGCTAGCGTTCGCCGATGCATGCCGAGGCGCCGCGCCGTCTCCGAAATGTTGAAATCGGTGTCGACAAGGGTCTCGTGGATGCGCTCCCATTCGAGGTTCTTTATGGAGGTGTGCCGTTCGGTGAGCGGGACGGATGCGTCCCCGTCGACCTTGCCGAAAGCAGCCTCTATGTCGTCGGTATTGGCGGGCTTCGCGAGATACTGGCAGGCGCCGAGCTTTATCGCCTCGACAGCCGTGGCGATGCTGGCAAAACCCGTCAGGACCACGATCCTCATCTCCGGATCGTGTTCATGCAACGCCTTGACGCATTCGAGGCCGGAGCCGCCGGCAAGCTTGAGATCCACGACAGCATATCGAAATGCAACCGTGCCGATGAGCGCCAGCACGCCGTCGACGCTCTGGCAGATATGCGTATCGTAGTCGCGCCGTTCGAAAGACCGGCGCAGCGCGTTTGCAAAGGCGATGTCGTCCTCGACGATCAACAGCGCGCGTTTAGTCGGCATTGTGGCCTCCTGGGGACAGAGCAGCCAGCGGCAGATGCAACGTGACCGAAGCTCCCCCCTCGGATCTGTTCCTGACGGCGACGCTACCCCCCAGCTTGCGGATGACGTTGACGACAAGAAACAGGCCAAGCCCACTGCCGGGCCGGTTCTTGGTCGAACTATAAGGCTTGCCGAATTCCGCAAGCATGGTTTTCTCAAATCCCGGGCCCGTGTCGACAACTTCGGCGACAAGACTGTCCTCGTGACGGCTGACGTTCAGCCCCACCCAACGAGGCGACGCTTCGAGCGCATTGTCCAGGACATTGAAGATCACCTGCTTGAGCGCCGGGTCGGACACGATCTGTTGGTTGGACCCGAAATTGTTCGTGTATTCGAAGCCTTGCGGCTGCCGCGTCGACCTCCACTCGGCCACCAGCTCCGCCAGGAAGGCATCCACGGATGTGCGAACGGTTCCTTCGCCACGCAGTTCACCCGACGACATCAGGATTCCCGAAACGATCTTCTTGCAGCGATCCAGTTGGCCCTGCATCTCACGGATTTCCTGCGTCAGCTCCGGATCGGCCTTGAGGGTCGGCATGCGCTGCCAATCGTTGAGGATGACGGAAAGCGTGGCGAGCGGCGTGCCAAGTTCATGCGCGGCGCCCGAGGCGAGAAGGCCCATCCTGACGATATGATCCTCCTCCGCCGATTGTTGGCGCAAATCGGCCAGATGCGCGTCACGGGTGCGAAGGTTGTGCTGGACCCTGGTGATGAAGAGCACCAGAAGCGTGGCCGCCAGGACGAAGCAGATGAACATGCCCTGGATGTGCAGGCTGAACAGCCCGGTACCGTGCGCATGCGGCAGGCGGATCTCCCGGTAGAAGCTGGTCAGCGCGACGAAGCACGCGCTGGTGATCAGAACCAGGGCCCATACCGACCAGGTCTCGAGCAGCACAGCGCCCAGGATGACCTGGAGCAAATAGAGGGAAATGAATGGGTTGGACGCGCCGCCGCTCAAATACAGCTGAACAGTCAATGCGGCGACATCGAGCAGGAGTCCGAGAAAGAGCTCCATGTTGGTGATGGCGTCCTGGCTGCTGTGCCGAAGCAGGCTGGCGATGTTGAGCGCGGTCAATAGCAGGATCACCACCGCCATAGGGGTTAGCGGCAGGCCAATGCCGAGCCCGTAGCGAACGAAGAGAATCGTCACGACCTGACCGCCGACCGCAATCCAGCGCAATTGAATCAGAAGCAGGAAATTCTGCTTGTTGGTTTTATCATGCAGGGTCATGCAGATCCGTTCCGGTAGCCGGCTCCAATCCAATGGCCAATCGGTCGATATGCTTGTCGGGATAGCGCCAAGCTTCCGATCCGCCTTTGATCGAGCAGGGCAAGACAGCGCAAGGTCTTAGAACCTCCGACTCAAGCAGCGGTCCGGTCCAGACGCTGGCTCAGTCTGAGGGCCAGCAGGGTACAGGCTGCCCCTGAGAGCAAATAGGCGCCCGATGAGATCAGTCCGAAATGGCTTGAGAGGAACAGGGCGACGATGGGCGCGAAGCCGGCGCCGAACAGCCAGGCGAGATCGGAGGTCAGCGCCGCGCCGGTATAACGGTAGGTCCTGGAAAAGTTCGATGCCACCGCGCCGGAAGACTGACCAAACGACAGGCCAAGCAGGACGAAGCCCAGCACCATGAACACGGACTCTCCCACGAAGCCGCCGTCGAGAAGCTGCGGGGCAAAGCCGCTGAACGCAGCGATGGCAATGGCCGATCCGCCCAGCAGGGGCCAGCGTCCAACCCGGTCGGCGACGAAGCCGGAGATCACGATGGCCGCAAGACCGAAGATGGCGCCGATCGTCTCGATGACCAGGAACCGTGCCGGCCCTTCGCGCGTGAACAGGAATATCCAGGACAGCGGGAATACCGTGACCATGTGGAACAGGGCAAAGCTGGCCAGCGGCGCGAAGGCGCCCAGCACGACGGTGCGGCCTTCCGCGCGCAGCGTCTCGGTCACCGAGGTCGGTTGCAGTTCGCGGCTCTCGAACAGCCTGGTGTATTCGGGCGTCACGACGATCCGCAATCGCGCGAACAGGGCGACGACATTTATGGCGAAAGCGACGAAGAACGGGTAGCGCCAGCCCCAGCTGAAAAAGTCTTCCGCCGACAGATTGCCAACGAAGAATGCAAACAGCGCGCTTGCGACGATCAGTCCGAGCGGAGCGCCGAGCTGCGGGATCATCGCGTACCAGCCACGACGATTTCCCGGTGCGTTCAGCGCCAGCAGGGAGGCAAGCCCGTCCCAGGTGCCGCCAAGCGCCAGCCCTTGGCCGATGCGGAACAGCGCCAGCAGCCAGGCCGAAGCCGAGCCGATCTGCTCATGACCCGGAAGAAAGGCGATTGCCACCGTCGAGGTGCCCAGCAGGAACAGAGCGATGGTCAGTTTGGCGCTGCGTCCATAGGCCCGGTCGACTGCCGTGAAGATGGTCGTGCCGAACGGCCGCGCGATGAAGGCGAGCGCGAAGATGCCAAACGAGTAAAGCGTGCCCGTTAGCGGATCCAGGTAGGGAAACACGAGTTTTGGAAAGACGATGACGGAAGCGATCGCATAGACGAAGAAATCGAAGAACTCCGATGTCCGTCCGATGATGACGCCGACGGCAATTTCGCCGGGGTTCACCTCATGTTGGCGCGCGGTGATGCGTCTCGCGCCGGCCTCGATCTTCGAAGTTGGACTCACAGCGTTCTCCGTTGCCCGGGAGACGCGTCTGGCACCACATTCAGATGCGATCGCGTGCCATATGCGCGGGCCAGATGCCTTGATGCCGGTTGGCGCATGATTGCGGCATTGGACAAATTGTCCAATGCCTTCATTGCTGCAGTGCAGCTAGCACTTGGGGGAACAACCGACAGGTCATCCATTGAGCCGTCTTCGCACCCTCGTCCTGCTGCCCCTACTGGCATCGCTCGGTTCCTGCAGCATGGTGGTCATGAACCCGTCTGGCGACGTGGCCGCGCAGCAGCGCGACCTGTTGGTGGTGTCTACGGCATTGATGCTGATCGTCATCATACCGGTGATGGCGCTCACCATATTCTTCGCCTGGCGCTATCGCCAGTCGAACCGTGAGGCGCGCTATGAGCCGGACTGGGACCATTCGACCCATCTAGAACTCGTCATCTGGGCAGTGCCGCTCCTGATCATCATCTGTCTTGGCGCGGTAACCTGGATGGGTACGCATCTTCTGGACCCGTATCGGCCGATCGGCCGTGTCGCTGCCGGCAAGTCGCTCACGCCGGGCGCGCGTCCGCTTGAGGTCGAGGTCGTCGCCCTCGACTGGAAATGGCTGTTCATCTACCCGGAATACGGCGTCGCCGCGATCAATGAACTCGCCGCACCGGTCGATCGGCCGATCACCTTCCGCATCACCTCCGCATCGGTGATGAACTCCTTCTACGTCCCTGCTCTCGCCGGACAGATCTATGCGATGCCGGGCATGGAAACGAAGCTGCACGCCGTCATAAACAAATCCGGCGACTATGAGGGTTTCTCCGCCAACTACAGCGGCGCCGGCTTTTCCGGGATGCGCTTCGCGTTCCACGGGTTGAACGACTCTGACTTCCAGGCATGGGTTGCGAAGGCGAAAGACGGCGGCGGCAAGCTCGACCGAAGCAGCTATCTGGAGCTCGAGCGGCCCAGCGAGAACGAGCCGGCACGCCGCTACGCTTCCGTCCAGTCAGACCTGTACAAGGCGATCCTCAACATGTGCGTCGAGCCCGGCAAGATGTGCATGAGTGAGATGACGCAGATCGACGCCAAGGGCGGCCTTGGCCTGGCCGGCATCTACAACACCGTTCCGCTGCTGTACGACAAGTTCACTCGGCGCGGCACGGTCTTCGGCCCCGCACCATCCTATGTCGCCAGCATATGCACGACAGAGCAAGCGCTGGCGGCAGCCACGAACGCGGCGCAACCCGCCTTGCCGACAACCTTCACGCCCATCCTCGGCGCAGGTCTGCAACGGCCAACCCCGATGTCGATCCGACTGCCATCACGCTCCGCAACGGGCGCATTTCGGTCGCCATTCAACTCCTGAGGCGCCACGCAAGACATGTTCGACAATCCCGCACTTCTCAAGGCGATCTTCGGCCGCCTGACTCTCGAGTCGCTTCCGCTCCATGAGCCTATCGTCGTGGCAACCTTCGTTGTCGTCGCGCTGGGCGGCATCGCCCTTGTCGGCGCGCTGACCTATTTCCGGCTCTGGGGCTACCTGTGGCGGGAATGGTTCACCAGCGTCGACCACAAGCGCATCGGCGTCATGTACATGGTGCTCGGTATCGTCATGCTGCTGCGCGGCTTCAGCGACGCCATCATGATGCGGCTCCAGCAGGCGATGGCCTTCGGCGGCTCCGAGGGCTACCTCAATTCCCAGCACTACGACCAGATCTTCACCGCGCATGGCGTGATCATGATCTTCTTCGTGGCGATGCCGCTCGTCACCGGTCTGATGAATTTCGTCGTCCCGCTGCAGATCGGCGCGCGCGACGTGTCATTCCCTTTCCTCAACAATTTCAGCTTCTGGATGACCGCCGGCGGCGCGGTCATCGTCATGATGTCGCTGTTCGTCGGCGAGTTCGCGCGCACAGGCTGGCTGGCCTACCCGCCGCTTTCGGGCATCGGCTACAGCCCGGATGTCGGCGTCGACTACTATATATGGGCGCTACAGGTGGCTGGTGTGGGAACGCTGCTGTCGGGCGTCAATCTCGTCTGCACCATCGTCAAGATGCGCGCTCCCGGCATGACCATGATGCGGATGCCGATCTTCACCTGGACCGCGCTGTGCACCAACGTGCTCATCGTCGCCGCCTTTCCGGTGCTGACGGCGGTGCTGGCGCTGCTCTCCCTCGACCGCTATGTCGGCACCAACTTCTTCACGAACGATTTCGGCGGCAACCCGATGATGTACGTGAACCTGATCTGGATCTGGGGCCACCCGGAGGTCTACATCCTGATCCTGCCGGCATTCGGCATATTCTCCGAAGTGACCTCGACCTTCTGCGGCAAGCGCCTGTTCGGCTACACCTCGATGGTCTACGCGACCATCGTCATCACCATCCTGTCCTATCTCGTCTGGCTGCATCATTTCTTCACCATGGGGTCGGGCGCCAGCGTCAACTCGTTCTTCGGCATCACCACGATGATCATCTCGATCCCGACGGGCGCCAAGATATTCAACTGGCTGTTCACCATGTACCGCGGCCGCATCCGCTTCGAGCTGCCGATGATGTGGACGGTGGCATTCATGCTGACCTTCACGGTCGGCGGCATGACCGGGGTGCTGCTGGCGGTGCCGCCGGCCGACTTCGTGCTCCACAACAGCCTGTTCCTGGTCGCGCATTTCCATAACGTCATCATCGGCGGCGTGCTGTTCGGCCTGTTCGCCGGCATCAGCTACTGGTTCCCCAAGGCGTTCGGTTTCCGGCTGGATCCGTTCTGGGGGAAGATGTCGTTCTGGTTCTGGGTCGTCGGCTTCTGGTTCGCCTTCATGCCGCTCTACGTTCTCGGGCTGATGGGCGTGACGCGTCGGCTGCGTGTCTTCGACGATCCGTCGCTGCATATCTGGTTCATCATCGCCGCATTCGGCGCCTTCCTGATCCTGCTCGGCATCGTGTCCTTCCTGATCCAGATCTTCGTCAGCGTGCGGCGGCGCGAGCAACTGCGCGATGACACCGGCGATCCCTGGGACGGACGCACGCTCGAATGGGCAACCGCGTCGCCGCCGCCGGCGTATAATTTCGCATTCACGCCCGTGATCCACGACGGCGACGCCTGGGCTGACATGAAGCAGCGCGGATACAGACGTCCCTTGACGGGTTTCCGCGACATTCACATGCCGCGCAACACCGGCGCCGGCGTCATCCTGGCCGGGTTGAGCGTGGTGCTTGCCGTGGCGCTCGTCTGGTACATCTGGTGGCTGGCGATCGTCAGCTTCGTTGCCCTGATCGGCTACGCCATAGCGCACACCTTCAACTACGACCGCGACTTCCACATTGCGTCCGGCGACGTCACGCATGTCGAAGACGAGCGCACACGACTGCTCGCGGCCAACACGCAGGCGGGGTGAACACGATGGACCTTGCGCATGATGTGAGCGACGACACGATCTTCCACCTGGAAGACGACCACGGGCATGCCGAGAGCGGCAGCAGCACCATGCTCGGCTTCTGGATCTATCTGATGAGCGACTGCCTCATCTTCGCGATGCTGTTTGCGGTCTACGGCGTTCTCGGCGGCAATTACGCCGCCGGGCCGGCGCCGAAGGATCTGTTCGATCTTCCTCTGGTCGCGCTCAATACGACGATGCTGCTGTTGTCCTCAATCACCTACGGCTTCGCCATACTGGAGATGGCGAAAGGACGGGTGAGGTCCATGCAGATGTGGCTGGTGATCACCGGCCTGTTCGGCCTCGCCTTCCTCGGCATCGAACTCTACGAATTCGCGCATCTGATCCATGAAGGCGCGACGCCGCAGCGCAGCGGCTTCCTGTCGTCGTTCTTCACGCTGGTCGGGACGCACGGCCTGCACGTCACCTTCGGCCTGGTCTGGCTGGTGGTGCTGATGGTCCAGGTTTCCAGGCACGGGCTCATCGCTGCGAACCAACGGCGGCTGATGTGCCTGAGCATGTTCTGGCACTTCCTCGACGTCATCTGGATCGGCGTCTTCACCTTCGTCTATCTGATGGGAATGTTGCGATGAGCGCCGGACACCACGCCGACACCAAGGAACACGGGCATGCGGATCACGGTGTCGATCATGGCACGTTGCGCGGCTATCTGACAGGCTTTGGCCTGTCGGTCGTGCTGACCGCTATCCCCTTCTGGCTGGTCATGAGCAACGCACTGGGCAATCAAATGGCGTCGGCGATCGCCATCATGGCTTTTGCCGTGGTGCAGATCGTCGTCCACATGGTGTTCTTCCTGCATATGAACACCCGCTCGGAGAGCGGTTGGACCATGATGGCGCTGATCTTCACCCTCATTCTGGTGGTCATCGCGCTGACCGGCTCTCTCTGGGTCATGTACCATCTGAACATCAACATGATGCCTGGCCACGACATGAGCCAGATGCCCTGAGAGCGTAGCCGGCTTTGCACGAAGAAGCGCAGACGCGGCCGCATTACGGTCCCGGCGAGGGTCGGCGCACACCGCGTTCGAAATGGGCACTGCTGTCGCTTTGCCTTTGCTTCGCCATCGGCGTGGCCGGGTTTTCAGCGCTTGGGATCTGGCAGCTGGAGCGCCGGGTCTGGAAGCTCGACCTGATCAACCGTGTCGACCAGCGTCTCAAGGCAGCACCCGTGGCCGCCCCGGGGCCTTCGGCCTGGCCGGCGATCAACGCCGGGGATGACGAGTATCGCCGGCTTGCCGTCTCGGGCAGGTTCGTCGATGGCCGAGAAACGCTGGTTCAGGCGGTGACCGACCTCGGCGGCGGCTTCTGGGTGATGGCGCCGTTCCGGACGGATGATGGTTTCACCGTGTTGGTGAACAGGGGTTTCGTGGCTCCGGACAAGCGTGATCCGACTACGCGACCGTCAGGCGATCGCACCGTGGTTCACGGTCTGCTGCGTATGACTGAGCCAAAGGGCGGCTTCCTGCGTGCCAACGATGCGGCAGCCAACCGATGGTATTCGCGCGATGTCAAGGCGATCGCCGCAGCACTGGGCATCCCTCAGGCCGCCCCCTACTTCATTGATGCCGACGCCACACCCAATCCGGGCGGATGGCCTGTGGGCGGTCTGACAGTGATCGCATTCCACAACAACCATTTGGTCTATGCCGTGACGTGGTTTGGACTGGCTTTGATTGTGCTGGGCGCCGCCGTTGTCTTTGTGCTGTTTCACGAAAGGTCTGATAGGCGGCGCTAGCGCCTGTTGATCAAGATCGGCTTGGGTTGGCGCGCCTCTGAAAGGAGTCCTGGATTGTCGCCTGTCACAGCGGCGTTTCTTGACGCAGTATCATTCCGCGGCCAGCCCGACGCGACGGAAAGAAGCAGGATGGGGTCTAGAGTCGACATTGCAAGAGGATGTCACTATATGGCGGTAGCTTCGACGGCGTACCTATGGTTGCGCCCGCGGAGCGGCAGTAAATGTGCCACGTATTGTGATGCCTATTGTGATATGTATCGGTTGTTGAAACCGGGAAAAAGCAAATAGAAACAATTACGTAGGGTCGCAAGCGATCCCAGCCAACGGTACCATTACCCTCAACAGTCAGAACGTGCTCCTTGAACCTTCCTCCTTCGCCTCTGTGGACCTTGGGCACGACCGGCTTGCCGGGCGGGGCCGACTCGGTTGGAATGGGAACATGCATCCTTTGCGAGATGCGGACGTTTATGATTACCAACCGGCATAGCCGCTAGGGAAGCAGCAGTATGAGTGAACATGCGATCGAGTTTTTGCAGGGGTGGATTGGCGAGAAGGTCCATTGCCAGCCCGTGCCGGCAGAGATCGACAAGCAGGCCGAGACCCTTGCCAGGGAATGTGCGGCCAAGGCTGCTGAGGCCGGCATACCCCTGGAGGATATCCAGGAAGAGGTCGGCGACATCCAGGAACTGATTGCGTCGCGGCTCGAAGAAGCGGCCGAGGCCGACGAGCAAGCGAATTCGGGCAAGTCCTGACGAGCAGTCCGGCGGCAAGCCGGGCAAGGCAGCCCTTTGCGGGCGCCTATCTCTTTGGGCGTTTGGCCTGAAGCCAGGCCTTCGGCAGCGCCGGCACGAAATTTCCGTCGCGGCCGGTCATATCCTCATTGGCGACCAGCGCATTGAGGATCGCTTCCTCCACACCCTGCACCACCGCATCGAAGAACGGGTCGATATCGATGTCCGGGATGAAGTCGGCGTTGGCCATCCGCCCTGACGGCGCCAGCGCTGCGGCCGGATTGGCTGTTGAGAAGGCAAGGAAGATGTCGCCCGAACTGTGATAGCCGAAGCCGCCGGTCATGGCGACGCCGAGCGGCACCCGCCGCGCCAGCCGCTTCATCTGATGTGGCAGAAAGGGAGCGTCGGTGGCGACAACGGCGATGATCGAACCTTTTTCCGCATGCAGCGCGTCGTCTCGGATCGCCGATTCGGCGAGTTCCGGCTCGACGCGCCGGCCGCGAAGCGTGAAATTGCGCAGCTTACCGAAATTCGCCTGCACGAAAGCGCCGACCGTGTAGGCCCGGCCTTGCCATTCGACGATGCGCGACGCGGTGCCGGAACCGGCCTTGAAGCCGAAGGTGATCATGCCGGTGCCGCCGCCGACGCTGCCTTCCTCGATCGGTCCGCTGGCAGCAGCATCGAGTGCTTGGGCAACATGCTCCGATGTCAAATGGTGGCCGTTGATGTCGTTGAGGAAGCCGTCATAGGTCTCCGCCGCCACCGGCAGGCCCCAGCCGCCGTCGAGTGCGGCCGGCAATACGTGCTGCATCCAGCGCAGCGTGCCATCGCGCGAAACACCGCAGGAATGCGTGTTGGTGATGGTGATCGGAAAGTTGAAAGCGCCGGTTTCCTCGATGATGTGTGATCCGGTCAGTTCGCCATTGCCGTTCTGGCTGAAAATGCCGGCGAAGACCGGCGTGGCCAGATCGGGGCGCGGCCTGGGCAGAATGGCGGTCACCCCGGTGCGCACCGGCCCTTGGCCGACAACGAGCGGCCCGTCGCCGGAGATCAGCGTCGTGTAGCCCACTGAAACGCCGGATACGTCGGTGATGGCGTTGAACCGGCCCGGAGTGCCGTCGAAGCCGATGCCGAAGCTTCTCGCGCGCGGCTTGCCGGAAGGCGTGGTCTGGTGATGCGAACTGTCGGTCACGTGGTGCTCAGAACAACGAGCCTTGGTTGCCCGGTTCCCTCGGTTTGGTGGCGGGTTTGGCGACCGGCTTGGCAGGGGCTTTCGGCTGCACGCCGCCGCTGGTGGCGATCGCGTCCGCGCTGCCGTCGGCGAACTCCAGCGAAAGCGCCGCCCCCGGCGCCACCTCCGCGGCCAGCTTGATCACCGCGCCTTCGGCATCCTTGACCAGCGCGAAGCCGCGCGCCAGCACTGCCTTGTGCGACAGCGTCGCCAGCAATCGGTCGGCTTGCGTCAATTTTCCACGCAACCGGTCCATCTGTCTGGCAACCGCGTGGTCCTGCCGCCGCGTCAGCCCGGCGAGCGCATCCGCCTGCAGTTTCTGCCGCCTGGCGATCGGCGCCGGCGAAAGCCTCGTCACCGTCCGCGCAAAGCGGGCCCTGCGTTCGCGCACGATGGCGAAGAACGCCGCTTGCGCCCGCGCCAGGTCGCGGCCGGTCAGCGTGCGGGCCTCGTTCATGCGTCGGGACAACGTGGCCGGCGTCAGCCGCTGCCCGGCGAGCCTCGCGCGCTTGCGCTCGATGCTGACCGACAGCGCCCGGCCGAGCCGGCTCGTCGCCTCGTCGAAGCGTCGGCGCGGTAGCGCCAAGAGCTGGTCGGGCGAGGGGAGCGCCCGCGCCGCCGCACGCACCGCCTGGCGCTTGCGTTCGAAATTGCGCGAGGCCACCGCCTTGAGCCGCGCGCCGAGGCTGGCAAGCGTCGCTTCGAGGTCGGCCTTGACCGGCACGGCGATCTCGGCCGCACCCGTCGGCGTCGGCGCCCGCACATCGGCGGCGAGATCGATCAGTGTCCAGTCGGTCTCGTGGCCGACGGCGGAAATCACCGGAATGCGCGAGGCGGCGACGGCCCGCGCCAGGCCTTCGTCGTTGAAGCCCCAGAGATCCTCGAGGCTGCCGCCGCCGCGCGCTACGATCAACAGGTCAGGCTGCGCAATCGCGCCATCCCATGCCAGCGCGTTGAAACCGTTGACGGCGGCGGTCACTTCCGCGCCGGCCGTCTCGCCCTGCACCCTGACCGGCCAGACCAGCACATGCAGCGGAAACCGGTCCTTGATCCGGTGGATGATGTCGCGGATCACCGATCCGGTCGGCGAGGTAACGACGCCGATGGTGCGCGGCATGAACGGCAGCCGCCGTTTGCGGCCGGCATCGAACAGGCCTTCGGCCTGCAGTCGGCGCTTGCGTTCTTCCAGCAATGCCATCAGCGCGCCGGCGCCGGCGGGCTCGAGATTGTCGATGACGATCTGGTAGTTGGACTTGCCGGGATAGGTGGTCAGCTTGCCGGTGGCGATCACCTCCATCCCTTCCTCGGGACGGAATTTCAGCCGGCTCATCGTGCCCTTCCACACCACCGCGTCGAGCCGGGCGCGGTCGTCCTTCAGCGCGAAATAGGCATGGCCGGAAGAGTGCGGACCGCGATAGCCCGATATCTCGCCGCGCACCCGCACATTGCCGAAGACGTCCTCGACGGTGCGCTTCAGCGCGCCTGAGATTTCGCTCACCGTGTACTCGGTGGCGTTGGTGCGTGATTCGGATGCGTCGCTCATGGCTCGATTGGGGAGCGGTTGTTGGCCTGCGTCAAGGCAGGGCATCAATCCTCGCTAATATAATAACGTGATCTTAAGGCCGATTTGCTTTGACTGGAGGCCACTCGAACGGCCAGGGACGCATGAGCGCACGCCCGAACAGCAGCCCATTGACGCACCAGGTCACGCTGACCGTGCTGATGCTCGCCGCCTTTGCGCTGGCGATGGTCGTCGGCTTTGGCATCTACGCCACCGCCCAGGCCGATCATGTCTCGCTCGAACGGCAGAAGATCTTCTTCGCCAACGGGTTGAAGGATCAGATCGCGGCGGTCGTGCGCGAGCAGGAAAGCGTTACCGTCTGGGACGATTCCGTCATCAACACCAGGGCCGGCAACCAGAGCTGGATAGAGGAAAATCTCAGCGTCTGGATGTATTCCTATTATGGTCACAACCGGGTCTACATACTCGACGCCGCGAACCATCCGGTCCACGCCATGCGGGAGGGCAAGGTGCTCGACCCGTCCGTCTATGGCGAGGACGAGCCCGCCATCCGGTCCACCATCGCAAAGCTGCGCGGCATGATCGCGCAGCCGCCGAAGGATGACGCATCCGGCGCGCCGGCGAAGATGGCCGCCGAGGACCTTGTGTCGCTTGCGGGCAAGCCCGCCATTCTCAGCGTCATGCCGATGGTGCCGAGCACGGACCGGCTCACCCAGGCGCCGGGCAGCGAATATCTGCACGTGTCGGTGGAGTTCATCAACGACGCGGTCATCGGCAGGATTGCCGAAAAATACCTGCTGGCCAGCGCCCATCTGTTGCCCCTGTCGCAGCCGGCCGCCTCGGCAACCATTCCTCTGGTGGATTCGCGGGGTGTCATCCTTGGTTATATCGGCTGGGACCAGGAGCGCCCCGGCCTGACGCTGGTGCGCAAGACGGCTCCCGCTTTGATCGTTGGGCTGCTGCTCGCGGCAAGCGTGCTGGCATTTCTGCTGCGCCGCTTGCGCCGCGCCTCGTCTGCGCTGCAGACCAGCCAGGATGAGGCACAGTACCTCGCCTTCCACGACACGCTTACCGGCCTGCCCAACCGGGCGTTGTTCGAGGACCGGCTGCGGCGCGCCCTGCTCACGACCGGCCATGACATGGGAAGGGTGGCGCTGCTCTATATCGATCTCGACCGGTTCAAGCACATCAACGATACGCTCGGCCATCCGGCGGGCGACGAACTCGTACGCCAGACCGCGGCCAGGCTTCAGCACACGATCCGTGAAGTCGACACCGTGGCGCGGCTGGGCGGTGACGAGTTCGCCCTTATCCTCATCGACATCCGCGATATCAGGGCTGCCGAGGACATCGCCGAGCGGCTGCAGCAGAAACTGCAGGAGCCGTTCAAGCTGATGGACGACCAGGTCTTCGTCAGCGCCAGCATCGGCATTTCGCTCTCGTCGGGTGCCGATGCCGATGCCGACGATCTGCTGCGCAAGGCCGACATCGCGCTTTACGAAGCCAAGAAGAACGGCCGCGGCCGGCATCAGGTGTTTGCCGGCGACATGGACGACCTTCTGTTGCGCAAGCGCAAGGTCGAGAGCGAGCTTCGCAAGGCACTCAATGGCGGAACCGGCATCAAGCTGGCCTACCAGCCTGTCTTCGCGACCAACGGCAAGGCCATCCTCGGCGCGGAAGCGCTGATCCGCTGGGGGCATGAGGTCCACGGCGCATTGCCGGCCGCGCAATTCATCGCCATCGCCGAAGAACGCGGCATGATCGGCCAGCTCGGCGCATGGGTGCTGCTCGAAGCCTGCCGCTTTGCCGTGCGCACCGAACTGCCATGGCTCGCCGTCAACGTGTCGCCGCTGCAATTGCGCGACGCCGGCTTTCCCGAACAGGTTGCGTCGATCCTCGCCGAAACCGGCTTGGCGCCGACGCGCCTGCAACTCGAGATCACCGAAAGCGTGCTTTTGGAGAACAGCGACACGTCGAGGGCGGCCCTTGCTGCCTTGCGGCAGTCGGGCGTCGGCATCGTGCTCGACGATTTCGGCACCGGCTATTCTTCGCTCGGCTACCTGCGCCGTCACGCCATCGACAAGCTCAAGATCGACCGCTCCTTCGTGCGGCTCCTCGACGGCGATGGGAATTCCGCGGCGATCGTCAAGGCACTGATCGATCTCGCCATCGCGCTAGACGTCGAGGTCACCGCCGAGGGCGTCGAGACCGAGGCGCAAAAGACGCTGCTGGTCGCCATGGGCTGTCGGCAACTGCAAGGCTTTCTACTCTCGCCGCCGCTGGAGCCGGCCCAGTTGCTCGCCCTTTCGGGCCTGCCCTCAGAGGAAGACGACGGGCCGGCTGCCGCACGCGCTTGAAACCACCTACCAGCCTGGCAGGATCTGGTTGGGCTTGGTCCGCTTGATCTTGGTGAAGGCAAGCGCCGCGAAATCGAAGCTTCCCGTCTCTTCGCCGAGCGGCACGGAAATGTTGTCGAGACTTTCCGAGATGTGGCGGGCAAGCGCATCGACGATTTCCGGCTGCGAGGTCTGGCCGCGCATGATGCCAATCCGACAGTCGGGCAGGGTGCCGAAGCCGTCGGCTTCGCCGAGCACGCGCATGCCCGGCCTCAGCGCGCATTCCGGCAGCACCGAAATCGCCAGGCCCGACAGCACCGCGGCGGTGATGACGGTGGCCGAGAAGCTGGTGAACAGGATGCGGTATTCGCGGGCCTGCCGGTCGAGCACATCGACGGCGGCGCGCCGCCAGATGCAATTCGGCCGGCCGAATGCCATCGGCAGGATCTCCTGCTCATGCGTCGCGTGGTTGGCCGAAGTGACCCACAAAAGCGGCTCGCGCCGCACCACTTCCGATTGGCCACGCGTGTCGTTATGCGTCACCAGCGCCAGATCGAGATTGCCGCGCTTGATATGCTCGACCAGGCCCGGCGTTGGTTCGCAGATGACGGTCAGTTCGACGCGCGGGTTGGAGCGCGTGAAGCGCGCCATGATCTCGGGCAGGAAGCGGTCGGCATAGTCGTCCGGCGTGCCGATGCGGATAGTGCCTTCGAGTCGCCGGTCGTCGAAGGCGGCCAATGTTTCGCGGTTCAGATAAAGCAGCCGCCGCGCGTAGGAGAGCAGCTTGTCGCCTTCCTCCGTCAGCTTGTTGGTGCGCCCGTCCTTCTCGAACAGCGGCTTGCCGATCCGCTCCTCCAGCCGGCGCATCTGCATGGACACCGCCGACTGGGTCCGATGCACTTCTTCCGCCGCGCGGGTGAAGCTGCCGGTGTCGGCAATCGAGATGAAGGTCTGCAACTGATCGAGATCGAGCGGCGCTTTCATCGGGTCAATCCATCATTGATGTTGATGCTAAAGATTAGAAACATTCGTTGGATTAATCAATCGGGCCGTGGCAAATTCGCATTGTCCACATGAAGGCATGTGAATCGAGACCGGAACGGCGCTGTGCTCCAGCGCCGATCGGCCGGCTTCGTCTGTTCGAATCTGAAGGAGATCGACATGACCACGTATGATTTCGCCACCGAGACCGCGCGCATCACCACGCGTCCGGCCGTTGCGACGCGTGTGATCCATGCGGTCGCCAACGCCTACCAAGCCTGGAAAAACCGCCGCGCCTTCTATCGCCTCGGCGAGATGTCGGACGCCGAGCTTGCCGATATCGGCCTGACGCGCGGCGACCTGCACGTCGCCATCGACCTGCCGTTCGGCCGCGATCCGACCGCGAAGCTGCGTTCGATCGTGAGCGACCGGGCCGATACGATCGAGGATCTCGCCCGCAAGGTGGCCTGATCGCGGTTGCTTGCTGTTTTGGTTGCCGGTGAACCTTCTTGAGGTTCGGCGCGACCAACGTTTATCGCAGGCTTCCCACTCCCTGCCGGTTCCCCGCCGGCCTGCCTGCATCCTGCCCGGTCCTTCCACGGACCGGGCTTTTCTTTAAGGAGTGCTGGTGGTCGGGTGAATGCTGGCCTGACCTGAATCTCAACGTAGCTTAGGTTGGCGGGAGACCTTACCGCCGGTCCATGCCGCGCTTGAACTGGTCGAAGATCGATTCCATGCCCTTCTGATAGTCGTCGCGCTGCTGGGCACCGGTCTCGAACATCTTGCCGAACAGATCGTCGAACGGGTTCCTCGGCCTGCCGCTCGGATTGGCCTGCGGCTGCGGTGCTTGGCGCGGTTGCGGTGCCTGTGGCGCGGGCTGGCCGCCCGGCATGCCGAAACCGCCGCCACCGCCTTGCCGCAGCATCTCCTCGAACATCTTGCCCAGCGGGTTGTCGCCGTACGGGCTCTCAGTCTGCTGCGGTTGCGATTGCCGGCCCTGCGGCTGCTGCGCGCCGCCACCGAACATGTCCTGCAGGACCTTGCCGAGCGGATTGTCGCCATAGGGGTTGGGTGTCTGCTGCGGCTGGCTTTGCGGCTGCTGCGCACCACCGCCGAACATGTCCTGCAGCACTTTGCCGAGCGGGTTGTCCATCGGGCTCTGAGATTGCGGCGCCTGGCGTTGCTGCGGCGCCTGCGCACCGCCGCCGGCCTGCCGCATCATCTGCTCGATGATCTCGCCGAGCGGATTGCCGCCGCCGCCAAAACCGCCTGCCGCTTGCATCTGGTTGGTGGTCTGCTTGAACAGTCCGCCCATCATCATCGAAGCCATCGCCGGCAGCATCTGCTGTAGCACCTGCTGGCTGAGGCCGGTCGCCTGCGCCGCCTGGCTCGCCACGGCGCGCGACAGGTCCTTGGAGCCGAACAGATGCCCCAGAATGCCGTTGCCCTCGTCAAGGCCCTGTGGCGAGAAGGCCCTCGTGGCGTCCTCGAAATATTTGGCGTGCTGGCCGCTGGCCATCGCCGTCATGAAGGCGCCGAGCCCATAGGGGTCGGCGGTGTTGCGCCGCAGCCCTTGCGAAAAGGCCGGCAGCAGCGCCTCGACCGCCGACTGCGTCTGCTGCATTGAAAGCCCGAACTGCTGGGCAAGCGCCTGCATGCCGTTGCCGTTCTGGGCTTGCGCCAATATGTCGAACAAGGAAGGCATAGGTCTCTCCTCCGGAAATCCTCTTGGGAGAAACCTAGTTTGTTTCCACCGCCGATTGAAGCGGCTTTTACGGCCGGGCCATGCCCCGCCGGCTCAATATGCGTATTCCATAAACACCGGCTCGATCGAGCCGCCCCAGCGCGTGTGGTAGGCCGAAAGCATTTCCTCGGCGCTGGTGGTGCCGCGCGCCACGACCTCGTCGAGGGTGTTGAGGAACGAGGTTTCGTCATAGCCATCGCGGTTCTTCTTGCCGCGGTTCTTCAGTCCCAAGCGCGAAATGACCAGCACGTCGCGGGCGATCTCGCGCAGCGTCGTGTTGCGGAAGGGCGCGGCAATGCCGTGCTCGGGCACCGCATTGCGCATCGCGAGGACCTCCTTGTAGGTCCAGCTCGAGGTCAATGCCTCAGCCGCGTCGAGCGCCGCCTCGTCATAGAGCAGCCCGACCCAGAAGGCCGGCAGGGCGCAGATACGCCGCCACGGTCCGCCGTCGGCGCCGCGCATTTCGAGGAAGCGTTTCAGCCGGACGTCCGGGAACAGCGTCGACAGATGGTTCGCCCAGTCGCCCATCGTCGGCAGCCCGTCGGGCACCTCGTTGCGCGCCGCGCCTGCCATGAACTGGCGGAAGGTGACGTGCGTCATGTCGTGATAGTGGCCGTCGCGGATGACGAAATACATCGGTACGTCGAGCGCCCATTCGACATAGTCGGCGAAGCCGAAGTCGGGCGAGAAACAGAATTCGAGCAGGCCCGAACGCTGGTTGTCGGTGTCGCGCCAGATGTCGCCGCGCCAGCTCTGCAATCCGTTCGGCCGGCTCTCGGTGAAGGGCGAGTTGGCGAACAGTGCCGTCGACAGCGGCTGCAGCTTGAGCGACACCTGCATCTTGCGGCGCATGTCGGCCTCGCTCTCGAAGTCGAGATTCACCTGGATGGTGCAGGTGCGGTACATCATGTCGAGGCCCTTCGAGCCGACCTTCGGCATGTAGCGCGTCATGATCTCGTAGCGCGACTTCGGCATTTTCGGCGTGTCGGGCAGCGACCATTTCGGGCTGCCACCAAGGCCGAGGAAGCGGATGCCCATGGGCTCGGCGATCTCGCGCACCTGCGCCAGATGCGCATTGCCCTCGCGGCAGGTCTGGTGGATCGACTCCAGCGGCGCGCCGGACAGTTCGAACTGGCCGCCGGGCTCCAGCGAGATCGCGCCCTGACCGGTCGGCTCGACCAGACCAATGATACGGCCGTCATCGATGATCGGATCCCAGCCGAGCTTTTCCTGCATGCCTTCGAGGATGGCACGGATACCGTGCTCGCCGCCATAAGGCACCGGCGCGTTGCCGTCGACATAGAAGGGGAATTTCTCGTGCTCGGTGCCGATGCGCCATTTGTCGCGTGGCTTGTTGCCTTCGGCCAGGTGCTCGACAAGTTCGTCGACGCCTTCGATCGGCCGGAAATCGGTTGTGTCGCGCGCCATAAAAGGCCCCTCCGGAAAGCGGCGGAACAACCGCCGGCGCTAAATGGACGAAATGTCAGCAGCCGATCAAGCGAAAAATCCTGAGCCACGCCTCAACAGGATTTGATCACCAATCCCCAATCGTCGCCTGCATCACCGCGAGTGCCGCCACCGCCGCCGTGTCGGCTCGCAGGATGCGAGGCCCGAGCGGAATGGCGGTGACGAAAGGCAGTGCCCGCAGCATCTTGCGCTCGTCATCGGAAAAGCCGCCTTCCGGCCCGACAAGCAGCCCGAGTTTCTGGTCCCGCACCGCCTGCAGCGCCGGCAGCGGATTGTTGGTCGAGGCGTCCTCGTCGCAGAAGATCAGCCGTCGCTCTCTGTCCCAGCCGCCGAGCAGGCGTTCGAATTTCTCGGCCTCCCGCACCTCCGGCACCGCCAGTATGCCGCATTGCTCGGCCGCCTCGACGACATTGGCACTCAGCCGATCGATTGAGGGCTTTGCTACCTGCGTGTGCTGGGTGATGACCGGCTGCAGGATGCCGGCGCCCATCTCCACCGCCTTCTGCACCAGGTAGTCGAGCCGTCCCTGCTTCAGCGGCGCGAAGCAGTAGACGAGATCGGGCAGCGGCGGCTGCGGCCGCTGCAGGGCGAGTACCTTGAGCCGCACCGCCTTCTTCGACTTTGCGGCGATGGCCGCCGACCACTCGCCGTCGCGGCCATTGAAGACCAGAATCTCAGCGCCTTCGCCAAGCCGCAGCACATGCATCAGGTAATGGCTTTGCTGCTGCCCGGCATCGAATTCGATGTCTGCTCCGAGATCGTCAGGCACGAACAGCCGCTGCATCTTGTAATTGGCGCGCATCGCCGAGGAATGGGCGAGGCAAGGGTTCCCGTCAAGTATCGGCGGAAGGATGCCAGGCAGGCGGATAGCCCTGTCGCAGTACCGAAATGGTGGTCGCCGGCGTGACGAGGCCAAGCGTTCGCCCGGCCATGCTGTCGAAGTCCTTGGCATCGCCATAGCCCGCGAACGACCAGCGAAGCGCCTTGCCGCCGCGCAAGGCATAGGCAGAGGCGCCATCCGCGACCATCGTCGCGTCCGGAAGGCCGATAAGGTCTTCCAACTCGATGGACGGCGGCTCGCCGCCCGAGGCCAGCCGCTCCTTGTGCAGCCGCTTGTCGACCATCGGCGCGCGCGGCTCGGCGATACCGAAAGCGTCGCCGAAACGTTCGACGAAATCCTTTGCCCGTTCGCGCTGGCAGAAGAAGCAGGGCCGATGCCCGGCGGCGAGCGCCGTCACCTCGTCGAGGAAGAACAGTTCGGTCCAGCCTGGCTTGCCACCCGGCCGGTTGCGGCCCATCGGTTCGCGCCGCGCATTGCGGAATTGGCAGACGCAGATGATCCAGGCCGGCAAGGCCCAGCGTTTCTTGAGCAGCGTCTTCGTATCGGGGTCATGGATGATGCCGCGATTGCCGGTGAACATCCCGCGTTCGGGCACGGCGTGGATGGCGCCGAACGGATCGACCCGGTTCTGCAGTGGCATAGCTTTCTCTCCGAACGCACATCTTGGCTGCGATACGGACGCCATGATATCGCTCGCTGCATCGTTTTCATGTCAGCAGGTTTTTTCATGCGGGTGTTGGTGGTTCAGAACTACGACAATACCGGCCTTGGCCAGGTCGGTGCCGCGCTCACCGAGGCGGGCGCCGAACTCGATTTGCGCCGCCCCTATCAAGGCGATGCCCTGCCGGATGATGCAGCCACGCACGACGCCATGGTTGTGCTTGGCGGCGGTCAGAATGCGCTGGCGGATGATGACTACCCCTATTTCCCCGCACTGCTCGAACTGACGCGCGATTTCGCCGCCAAGGACCGTGCGGTGCTCGGCATCTGCCTCGGCAGCCAACTGGTCGCGCGCGCCTTTGGCGGCGAGAACCAGATCGGTGGCGCCAATGAATTCGGCTGGCGCGGCGTATCACTCACGGTCGACGCCAAATCCGATCCGGTGCTTGCGGCACTCCCCGAGAAATTCCCCATCTTCCAGTGGCATGACGACACGTTTGTACTGCCCGAAAACGCCGTGCGGCTGGCCGGCAGCGCCATTGCCGAGAACCAGGCGTTCCGCATCGGCCGCGCCGTCTACGGCTTCCAGTTCCATTTCGAGGCGGACCGCCCGATGGTGCGCGACTGGAGCACGTCCTTCGCTTCGCTCATTGCCGAGCGGCATCCCGACTGGAACGACCGGCTCGACGGCGAAATGGCCCGCAACGGGCCGGATGCCGATGCCGCCGGCCTCGCGATCGCCCGCGCCTGGGTCGCGACCATCTGATCACCCGGCCCAGCCGCTGTGCTGCGTGACATATTTGGCACGCGGCGCCGGATCCATCTGGGGAAAACCCCTTTCATCCTTGGTCTGTGGCCGGCCGCCAGCCTAGAAGGCGCGCTCTGCATCTTCCATGCAACCGCGATGAACCTTTTGTGTGACCCGCGCGACACATGGCCGATACAGAATCGGCCTAGAAGCGCGAAATCGTCGAAACTTTGAGACGAATTTTTCGTTTCAACGCATTGGTAACCGCCTCGTGCACAGATGCAGCGAGCTCAACAAGAGATGACGTCCGTGAAAGCAGCACTTCTGTCCTTTGTCATGCTGTCTGCCATCGTGCTGTGCGGTCTCGGCATCTATTCGGCCGATGCAGCCAACAACCATCAGGCCGTCGACGGCTACGGCGTCACCGCCGCCCTCCGCTAAGATCCTTCGCCTTCGCCAGTCACCGTCAGGATACGCTTGTCCGCGCCGTCAATGGCGAGCGCGGTGAGTTTGCCTGAATGCCAGGCGAGCGTGTCGACATTGACGCGGTTGGCCATCACTTCGGCTTCCGGCACCGGCGTATGGCCATGCACCACGATCTTCTCGTAGAGGCCGGGATGGTCGTGGAAGATTTCGCGGATCCAGATCAGGTCCTGCGGGCTCTGCTGCTCGAGTGGAATGCCCGGCCTGATACCGGCATGGCAGAAGAAGAAATCGCCGAACGTCACTGAAAACGCCAGCGACTGCAGGAAGTCTATATGGCTCTGCGGAACGGCCTCGACCAGTGCCGCATGTCCCTGTCGCACCGACTCCGCCTTCCCGAACCAGCTGGCGTCGGCGGTCAGCGACACGCCGTAGGACTGCGCCGTCTGCACGCCGCCAAAGCGCATGAACAGCCCGTCCGGGTCGGGGGTGTCGAGAAAATCGAGGAAGCCGATGTCGTGATTGCCTGCCAGCATCAGGTGGCGCGGATCACGTTTGCGGGCTTCGATCAGGAAATCGATGACGCCCCTGGAGTCCGGACCGCGGTCGGCATAGTCGCCGAGATGGATGACGCGCCAGTCGGCGGTTGGCTTATGTTCGATCTCGCTTTCGATCCGGCGATGCATGGCGCTGAGCAGGTCGAGCCGGCCATGCACGTCGCCGATCGCGTAGAGCCGCATGCCTTGCGGTCCGCGCGCGTCGAGAAAGTGGATGCCGGGCCGGGTCAATGCTTGTTCGTCTCCACGACGGAACCGTCACAGGAGACGCTAGGGCCAAACAGTGAACAAGCCCCTAGCGCCGAAGCTGATCCTTGCCCATGTCGGTGACCAGGCGCTTGCCGCACAGCGCCAGTGTTATGTCCATCTCCTTACGGATGATTTCCAGCGCCATGGTGACCCCTTCCTTGCCCATCGCGCCGAGGCCATAGAGGAAGGGGCGGCCGATATAGGTGCCCTTGGCGCCGAGGCACAGCGCCTTCAGCACGTCCTGGCCTGAGCGGATGCCGCCATCCATATGCACCTCGATTTGGTCACCGACCGCGTCGGCGATCTCCTCCAGCATACTGATCGACGACGACGCGCCGTCGAGCTGGCGCCCGCCATGGTTGGAAACGACGATGGCGTCGGCGCCGGTCTTGGCCGCCATCAGCGCGTCCTCCTTGTCGAGGATGCCTTTCAGGATCAGCTTGCCGCCCCAGCGTTCCTTGATCCAGGCCACGTCCTTCCACGAGAGCTGCGGGTCGAATTGCTCCGTCGTCCACGATGCCAGCGAGGCGACGTCGCCGACGCCTTTAGCGTGGCCGACAATGTTGCGAAAGGTCCGGCGCTTGGTGCCGGCCATGCCCATCCACCAGCGCGGGCGCATCGCGATGTCGGCGATGTTGGCCAGCGTCATCTTGGGCGGGGCCGAAAGCCCGTTGCGGACGTCCTTGTGGCGCTGGCCGAGGATCTGCAGGTCGAGCGTCAGCACCAGCGCCGAGCATTTCGCCGCCTTTGCACGGTCGATCAGGTTCAGCACGAAATCCTTGTCGCGCAGCACATAGAGCTGGAACCAGAACGGCTTCTTCGTCACCGAGGCGACATCCTCGATCGAGCAGATGCTCATCGTCGACAGCGTGAACGGCACGCCGAACTCCTCCGCCGCCTGCGCCGCCAGCATCTCGCCATCGGCATGCTGCATACCGGTCAGGCCGGTTGGCGCCAATGCCACCGGCATCGCTACCTTCTCGCCGATCATGGTCGATTCCAGCGAGCGGTTGCTCATGTCGACCAGCACGCGCTGGCGGAACTTGATCTTCTGGAAGTCTTCCTCGTTGGCCCGGTAGGTGCTTTCGGTCCAGGCGCCGGAATCGGCATAGTCGAAAAACATCTTCGGCACGCGGCGGCGCGCGAGATCCTTGAGATCGGCGATGGTGAGAATGCTGCTCATGGTTTTTCCGCGGGTTCACTAATTCGTTGTCTTGGCGCGCCGTCGCCGGCTTCGGAACGCTGCCTGAGCCGAAGCCGCGACACGCGCTGCCAGTCGCCGCTGCGCTCGGCCTCGAGCATCGAGCGCTCGACATAGGAGATGTGGTCCATCGCCGCCTGCCGGGCGGCCGCCGGATCGCCCGCCTTGATCGCGGTGTAGATCGCCTTGTGCTGCGCAAGCAGCGCTTCGCGCGCGCCGGGCACGGTGAACACCAAGAGCCGGTTCTGGAACACGCCTTCCGACAAGAGCCGGTAGCAGGAGCGTAGCGTGTGCAGGAGGATCATGTTGTGCGCGCATTCGCAGACCGCGTGATGGAACTCGATGTCGATTTCCGCCTCGTCGTCGAAGTCGCCGGTGCGATGCGCCTCGTCCATGCGCGCCATGATGCGATCGAGCAGCGCAAGGTCGTCTGATGTGGCCCGCCGTGCCGCATATTCGGCGGCGATCGCCTCGATCTCGCGGCGGTACTCCAGATAGTCGGTCACCGCCTTGCGATGCATGGAGATCAGGTCGGTCACCGGCTTGGTGAACAGCTGGCCGATGACGTCGGCGACATGCGTGCCGCCGCCGGGCCGTGTCGTCAACAGGCCGCGCCCCTCGAGGGATTTGAGGGCGTCGCGCAGGATCGGCCGCGACACCTCGAACTGGCGCGCCAGCTCGCGCTCGCCGGGCAGCCGGTCGCCGGTGCGCAGCACGCCTTCGAGGATCAGACTCTCGATCTGCTGCACCACCTCGTCTGCGGTGCGCGAATGCTCGATCCTGGAGAAAATATCGCTCAACGGGAGGCCTGGGAAATCTTGCCGGTGCCGCGCAGATTAAAGCCAGTGTCGCCAACTGGTCAAATTATTTATCCAATTCGCCGATCTGATCGGTTCCCGGGTCGCGCCCGCATATCGGCCGTTGCTAAACTTTGCTGTTTACGTGCTAGGCCGATTGCCGCAAGAGGACACCATTGCACGAAGGGTCGAAAACAGGGGGACCAGCCGTGTCGGACGAGACGTCCAAACTCGAATTCCAGCCGCGTGCCCGGGGCAGCGTCATGGGTTTCCCGGCGCATGAGGGACGGCCGGGCGCGCTCGGCGAGGTGCATGCCCGGCCGCATCCGCTGATCGAGAAGCCGCGCGTGCTGGTGCAACTTGCCTTCATGACCGAGGGCGGCTCCGGCGTCGACATGGCCGTGCTCTCCGAACTGTCACGGCGCCTCGGCATCGCCGCGCCTGACCGTCAAGCCCGCCACCATGCCATGAAGTGGGGCAAGGGCACGCTGCGCTGGGAACGGCATACGGAATTCTCGACCTATCTGTGGGAGGGGCCGCTTTCCGACAGCGGCAGGGCCCAGGAGGACTCTCCGTTCGGCAACGCGTTTTCACCGCCGGGAACGGTCATTTCCGGAATCAGGCTCGAAATCCGCAAATGGACGCAGGCGAGCGAGAGGTTGATCGCCGGCTTCGACCCGACCAGTCTCTGCTATTCGCTGGTCGAGCGCGGCAATGCCGCCATCATCACCGACTTCCGCCAGGACGGCGACGGCCTGACCCGCATCCTAGTGCTCGATCGCGGCCTGACGCCGGCGCGGACGGGCGCGCTGTCGCAGCGGCTGATCGACATCGAGACCTACAGGACGCTGGCCATGCTCGGCCTGCCGCTGGCCTTGACGCTGTCCGGCCGCGCCCGCCGCATCGAGGACAGGCTGGCGCAGACCACGCTGGAAATGAAGGTCACCGAGACGCGCGACAGCCAGACGCTGCTCGCCGACCTGACCGAGCTTGCCGCGGAGCTCGAAGCCGATGCCGCCTCCAGCCTCTACCGCTTCGGCGCCAGCCGCGCCTATGACGGCATCGTCGTCGAGCGGCTGGAGGCGCTGGAGGAAGAGGCAGTGCCTGGCTACGACACCTGGCGCGGCTTCCTGCAGCGGCGCGTCGCGCCGGCCATGCGCACCTGCCGTTCTGTCGAGGAGCGCCAGGCTAATCTGTCGCGCAAGCTCACCCGCGCCACGACGCTGCTGCGCACCTGGGTCGACGTCGAGGTCGAGAAGCAGAACCGTGACCTGCTGGCGTCGATGAACAACCGCGCCCGCCTGCAATTGCGCCTGCAGCAGACTGTGGAAGGGTTGTCGGTCGCCGCCGTCTCCTACTATGTCGTCGGCCTCGTCTCCTATCTGGCCAAGGGCGCCTCGATCTTCGGTCACGTCTTCGCGCCCGAGATCGTCACCGCTGCCTCGGTGCCGGTTGCCGTGCTGCTTGTCTGGTGGGGCGTGCGCCGCGTGCGGCGCATGCACTCCGAGCCGGCGAAACATCCGGGCGAATAGGCCAGCCGAACCTTGGTACGGATGTGATCGGCGCGCAGCGGCAGATTGCCGCTGCGGAAGGCTGTTCCGTGGCCGGCCTTCGATTTTGACCGAAGCAGGGTTTGCAACAGTTGCCTCCAGCTGGTAAAAGATTTTTACCAGTCAAGCGATGGAGGCTGCTGATGTCCGGCCTGGCCATGCCGAAGCCAGACGATGCCACGATGCGCCGGCGCGACGAGATCGTCGCCGACATGCGCATCATCGTGCCGGGCGAGGGCGTCGTCGATGCCGAGAACTCCATGCGCGCCTTCGAGAGCGACGGCCTGACAGCCTACCGGCAACTGCCGCTGGTCGTCGTGCTGCCGGAAACGGTGGCGCAGGTCTCGCGCGTGCTGAAATACTGCAACGACCGCAACATCCGCGTCGTGCCGCGTGGGTCCGGCACCTCGCTGTCCGGCGGCGCGCTGCCGCTCGAAGACGCGGTGCTTTTGGTCATGAGCCGCTTCAACCGCATCCTCGAGATCGATTTTCCGAACCGCGCCGTCGTTGCCCAGCCGGGCGTCACCAACCTCGGCATCACCACCGCCGTCGAGCAGGAGGGCTTTTACTACGCCCCCGATCCATCCTCCCAGATCGCCTGCTCGATCGGCGGCAACGTCGCGGAGAATTCCGGCGGCGTGCATTGCCTGAAATACGGCCTCACCGCCAACAATGTGCTGGGCATCGAGATGGTGCTGATGAATGGCGAAGTGGTGCGGCTCGGCGGCAGGCATCTGGACACTGAAGGCTACGACCTGCTCGGCGTCATGACTGGTTCCGAAGGCCTGCTCGGTGTCGTCACCGAGGTCACCGTGCGCATCCTGAAGAAACCGGAGACGGCGCGCGCGCTTTTGATCGGCTTCCCGACCAGCGAGCAGGGCGGCCAGTGCGTCGCCGACATCATCGGGGCCGGCATCATCCCCGGCGGCATGGAGATGATGGACCGCCCGGCGATCCACGCGGCGGAAGATTTCGTCCATGCCGGCTATCCGCTCGATGTCGAGGCGCTGCTGATCGTCGAGCTCGACGGGCCGGGTGTCGAGGTCGACCACCTGATCGGTCTCGTCGAGGCCATCGCCTATCGGAACGGTTCGACCACCTGCCGCATCTCGCAATCGGAGCAGGAGCGGCTGAGCTTCTGGGCCGGTCGCAAGGCGGCGTTTCCCGCGGTCGGCCGCATCTCGCCCGACTATTACTGCATGGACGGCACCATCCCACGCAAGGAACTGCCGCGCGTGCTCGCCGGCATGCGCGAACTCTCCGAAAAATACGGGCTCGGCGTCGCCAACGTCTTCCACGCCGGCGACGGCAATCTGCACCCGCTGATCCTCTACGATGCCAACGTGCCGGGCGAGCTCGACAAGGCCGAAAGTTTCGGCGCCGACATCTTGCGGCTCTGCGTGAAGGTCGGCGGCGTGCTGACCGGCGAGCACGGCGTCGGCGTCGAGAAACGCGACCTGATGCCGGAAATGTTCAACCAGATCGACCTCGACCAGCAAATGCGCGTCAAATGCGCCTTCGATCCCAACCATCTGCTCAACCCCGGCAAGGTATTTCCCCAGCTGCGCCGCTGCGCCGAACTGGGGCGCATGCACGTGCATCGCGGGCAGGTGGCGTTTCCGGATATTCCGAGGTTTTGAGTGTTGGCGCTTGAACACCCCCCTCTGTCCTGCAGGACATCTCCCCCCCAAAGGGGGAGATCGGATGTCGCCTTGGCCTTCGCCAATCTCCAGCGTTGCCAGAAAGGCGAGGCGTTGAAGCCGCCAATCTCCCCCCTTGAGGGGGAGATGTCCGGCAGGACAGAGGGGGGCGCGAAGGAACGCGGCCTATCTCCTCTCCCCCGCTTTGCGGGGGCGAGGAACAAGGTGCGGCCATGACCACCTTCACCCCCGCCACCGCAGACGAAACCCTTTCCACCGTCCAATGGGCGGCGGCTGAAGACGCGCCGCTGGAAATCCTCGGCCATGGCTCCAAGCGCGGCATCGGCCGACCGCTGCAGAGCGAGCACACGCTCGACCTGTCGAAGCTCACCGGCGTCACGCTCTATGAGCCGGCCGAACTGGTGCTGTCGGCCAGAGCCGGCACGCCGCTTGCCGAGATCGAGCAACTGCTGGCGCAAAACGGTCAGCAGCTGGCCTTCGAGCCGATGGACTACGGCCCGCTGCTCGGCGCCGCGCCTGGAAAGGGCACCATCGGCGGTGTACTCGCCGCGAACCTTTCCGGCCCGCGCCGGCTGAAGGCGGGGGCGGCGCGCGATCATATCCTCGGCATCAGCGCGGTTGCCGGGCGCGGCGAGGCCTTCAAGTCCGGCGGCCGCGTGGTCAAGAATGTCACCGGCTATGACCTTTCCAAGCTGATGGCCAACAGCTGGGGCACGCTGGCTGTGCTCAGCGACGTCACCTTCAAGGTGCTGCCGGCTGCCGAGACCGAGGTGACTTTAGCCATTCGCGGCCTGCTCGACGATGCCGCGACCGCCGCCATGGCACTGGCGCTCGGCTCTAGCGCCGAAGTGTCGAGTGCCGCACATCTGCCCGAACGCGTCGCCGCGCGCGTTGCCGGAAGCACGCTTGGCAGTGATGCCGCGACGCTGCTGCGCGTCGAGGGGTTCGGCCCGTCGGTCGCCTACCGCATCGCCGCGCTGAAGCTGTTGCTCGGCAAGGCCGGCCCGCTGCAGGAGATTGCCGGCGAGGCGTCGAAGACCATCTGGCGCGATGTCCGCGATTGCGCGCCCTTCGCCGATGGCACGGAAAAGCCGGTCTGGCGCGTCTCGATGGCGCCGTCGCAGGCGCACCAGATGGTGCTGACGCTGCGCATGCAGGCGGGAGTCAGCGCCTTCTACGACTGGCAGGGCGGGCTGATCTGGCTGCGCATGGAGGCGGGGGATCCCGAGGCGAGCCTGCTGCGCGGGCTGATCCGCAAGCATGGCGGCGGACACGCGACGCTGGTGCGTGCCGCTCTCTCGCATCGCGCCGCGGTGCCGGTGTTCGAGCCGCAGGCCCCGCACCTCGCGGCCCTGTCGGCGCGCCTCAAGGCCGAATTCGACCCCAAAGCGATCCTCAACCCCGGCCGCATGGCGCCAGGCTCAGGCTCTGCTACTCTGAACCCGACAACGGAGGGAGCAGCACCATGAGCAACACCAATCAAGGCCAGAACACACCGCGCCAGACCGACCGCTGGCTGGAGCCGGGCGCGACCAACGCCCTGGTCATCTACATTCTCTATCTCGCCGGCCTCGTCATCGGCATCACCGGCCTTGTCGGCATCGTGCTGGCCTACATCAATCGTGGCAAGGCCGGCGGCTTCGTCGAGAGCCACTACACATTCCTGATCCGCACCTTCTGGATCGGCCTGCTTTACGCGCTGATCTCGATGGTGCTGATCTTTGTGGCGATCGGCTTCCTGCTGATGTTCGCGGTCGCCGTCTGGTTCATCGCCCGCTGCATTCTGGGCATTCAGGCCCTGCAGCGCGGCGAGCCGGTCAAGAACCCTGAAAGCTGGCTCCTCGGACAATAGGATCTTCTAGGTGCAGACCAATTTCTCAGCTGCCCAGCTTGCCGATCCCGATGTGGCGGAATCGGAGAAGATCCTGCGCAAATGCGTGCATTGCGGCTTCTGCACCGCCACCTGCCCGACCTATGTGACATTGGGCAACGAACTGGATTCGCCGCGCGGGCGGATCTACCTGATCAAGGACATGCTGGAGGACGGTCGTCCGGCCGACAAGCAGATCGTCACCCATATCGACCGCTGCCTGTCCTGTTTGGCCTGCATGACCACCTGCCCGTCGGGCGTCAACTACATGCATCTGGTCGATCATGCCCGGGCGCATATCCAGGAAACCTACAGGCGCCCGCTGCTTGATCGGCTGACCCGCGCCATGCTGGCCTTCGTGCTGCCCTATCCCGCGCGTTTTCGCGCTGCGCTGAAACTGGCGAAGCTGGGAAAACCCTTTGTCGGCCTGTTCGAAAAGATCCCGGCACTGAAGCCGCTGGGCGCCATGCTCAAGCTCGCTCCGGCCTCGATCCCCACCGCGTCGCCGATGGCGTCTCCGGCCATCCATGCCGGGCAGGGGACAAAAAAGGGCCGTGTCGCCATCCTTACCGGCTGCGCGCAATCGGTGCTCGACCCCGCCATCAACGACACGACGATCTCTCTACTTACGCGGCTGGGTGTCGAGGTGGTGGTGCCGGAGGGCGAGGGCTGTTGCGGCGCCCTGGTGCATCATATGGGCCGCGAGCAGGCGGCCCTTGCCTCGGCGAGACGAAATGTCGATGCCTGGACGCGCGCCATCGACCAGGGCGGGCTCGATGCCATCATCATCACTGCATCGGGCTGCGGCACCACCATCAAGGATTACGGCTTCATGCTACGCCTCGATCCGGCCTATGCGGAGAAGTCAGCACGCGTCTCGGCGCTGGCCAAGGACATCACCGAATATCTGGCAAGCCTCGACCTGCCCGAGCCCGTGCGCAAGCCTGGCACCGTCGTCGCCTATCACTCCGCATGCTCGATGCAGCACGGTCAGAAGATCACCCGTCAACCGAAGGAACTGCTGACCAAGGCCGGCTTCGTCGTGCGCGAGCCGCGCGAGGGGCATCTGTGCTGCGGCTCGGCCGGCACCTACAACATCCTGCAATCCGAGATCTCGGCAAAACTGCGCGACCGCAAGGTAAGGAATATCGAGGCGACGGGTGCGCAAATCGTCGCCACTGGCAATATCGGCTGCATCACCCAGATCGCGTCCGCCGCGAAGCTGCCGGTGGTGCACACGATAAAACTGCTCGACTGGGCCTATGGCGGACCGAAGCCGGAAGGCATTGCGGAAGAAAGGCTTGTCGCTGCCGAGTGACGGCGTACCCGGCTGCTCGATTGCGGGTCTATTCCGCCGCGAGCTTGTCCGCCACGCCGTAAGTCGCGTTGTAGAGCGCGCGCTGGCGGTTGAGCGCCACCATGGTGTTGCGCAGCAGGATCGCCACGGTGATCGGGCCGACGCCGCCCGGCACCGGCGTGATCCAGGACGCCACGTCCTTGACGCTGTCGGTGTCGACGTCGCCGACGATGCGGCTTTGGCCGTCGGGTCCGATCTCCGAATTGATGCCGATGTCGATGACGGCCGCGCCGGGCTTGACCATGTCGGCCTTGATCAGTCGCGGCTTGCCGACGGCGACGAACAGCGCATCGGCGCGCCGCGCATGCGCCGCCACCGAGCGCGTCATGTGATGGCACACCGTCACCGTCGCGCCCTCACTCATCAGCAAGAAGGCGATCGGCTTGCCGACGATCTCGGAGTGCCCGACGATGACCACTTCGAGCCCCTTGAGGTCGAGGCCGGTTTCCTTCAGCAATTCGACCGAGGCCGCCGCCGTGCAGGGCGCCAGATCGAGCTGGTTGTAGACGATGTTGCCGATCGAGGCCGGATGCATGCCTTCGACGTCCTTCAGCGGATGCACCGCCGCCTGCAGCGTCTTGATCGGGATATGCGCCGGCACCGGCCGCTGGATGATGATGCCGGTGACTCTGGGATCGGCATTCAGGCCATGGATAGCTGCTTCCAATTCACCGGCGGTGATGTCGGCGGCAAAGCGCCGTTCCTCGAAACCGATGCCGGCCAGTTCCGCCTTGGCGCGCTGGTTACGCACATAGACGTCGACCGCCGCCGTGTCGCCAACGGTGATCGAAACTAGCTTGGGCGGAAAACCTTCGGATCTGGCGATCGCGGCATCCTCGCGCACCGCGGCGATGATACGCTGGGCAACCGGTCCGCCCTTGAGATAGCGGCTGTCATCGAGGCGGGACATGGCTGGGACCTTTTGGAGCGGGGATCTTGGCTCGGCGAATTGTGCCCTGCAATAGCAGAGCACGGCCGGCAAATCAGCCCCCGAAAACGAAACGCTCTGCCCCCGGGGCGACCTTAATGCATGTCGCCCAAAAGTGCTCAGCGGTTTTGGGAAAACGACATGCATCAAAGACAAAGACTCAAAGCGCGACGCGCTTTGGTCACAAAAAGCGAAAGGGCAGCGCGGTTTCCCGCGCTGCCCTTTCGTGACTGGCCGCATCCCCACACGGCCCGTCCCCCGTTAACTCTTTGCCAGTCTAAGCACGTCTCCCAAAAGCGCGCTATGGCTTGAGGGCAACAGCCACGCCAAAAACGACTCAGCGCTGCCTAACCGGCTGATTCGCAGTCACTATATCACCACCACCGTCGTTCCGACATTCACCCGCTCGTAAAGGTCGACAACGTCCTCGTTGCGCATGCGGATGCAGCCCGACGACACCGCGCCGCCGATCGTCCATGGCTGGTTGGTGCCGTGGATGCGGTATTCCGTGGTGCCGAGATAGAGCGCGCGCGCGCCGAGCGGGTTCTCTTCGCCGCCGGCGAGATAGGTCGGCAGATAGCGGCCCTTGGCGGCCTCGCGTTTGATCATCACCGCCGGCGGGCGCCAGTCCGGCCAGACGCGCTTGTTGGTGATCTTGTGCGTGCCCGACCATTCGAAGCCGGGTTTGCCGGTGCCGACGCCATAGCGCCGCGCCTTGCCGTTCTTCTCGACCAGATAGAGGAAATTCTGTGTTGTATCGATGACGATCGTGCCCGGCTTCTGTGGCCCGTCATAGGCGACTTCCTGCGGCAGGTAGATTGGGTTGATCTGCGGCCGCTTCACCAAGCGCTTGGCCGGCGCCTGCACGGCTGCCGTCCGCACCTGGTCGGGTTGTGCCGGCTGTGCGTAGCGCATGCGCTGCGGCTGCACGACCTGCCGGTTCTGCCGCACGATGCCCGGCGCGCGGCCAAGCTGCAGCACCCAGGGCGCCGAAAGGTCGGGGCTCACCATCACCGGCGGCCGGTCGGCATAGCGGTCATCCGCATAAGAGGACGTGACGCCGGCGGCAAGAACGGCCGTGGCGCCGAGCACGGAACACAAAAGGATCTTCATCGGAACGCACCTTGATCGTCTGACACGCGGGGGAAAGTGCCCCCGGTTCCCAGGACCTTGGCGCGAAGCGGCAACCGAAACATGAATCGGAATGCGTAAAATGCCGCTTTGTCAGTAAACCTTTTGGTGTGGTTACCGGCCAGTTCAGGAATCTGGTAAAGCCGCGGTAAAATCAGCGCAAAGACGCATTAACGAATGGATTTCTTGTGATGGCAAACGAAGATACCGGCCTTCTCGCCGGGCCCGATGGCATCTCACGCTGCTTCTGGCACGGCAATCTGCCTGACTATCTGCATTACCATGATCATGAATGGGGCCGGCCGGTGGCCGACGACCGCAGGCTGTTCGAAAAGATCTGCCTCGAAGGGTTTCAGTCGGGCCTGTCCTGGCTGACCATCCTGCGCAAGCGCGAGAACTTTCGCGAGGCTTTTGCCAATTTCGAATTCGACAAGGTTGCCGCCTTTAGCGACAAGGATGTCGAGCGCCTGCTCGGCAATGCCGGCATCATCCGCCATCAGGGCAAGATCGTCTCGACCATCAACAACGCCAAGCGCGCCCGCGAAATGGCCGACGAATTCGGCTCGCTCGCCGCCTGGTTCTGGAAATTCGAGCCGGGCCCGGAAGAACGGCCCGAGATCGTCGACCTCGCCCATCTGCGCGCCAATCCGACGACGGCGGTTTCTGTCAGGATTTCAAAGGAATTGAAAAAGCGTGGCTGGAGCTTCGTCGGCCCGACCACCGTCTACGCCTTCATGCAGGCGATGGGCCTGGTCAACGACCACCTCGAAGGCTGCGTCTGCCGCAAGGAGGTCGAAGCGGAGCGAAAGAAGTTCAAGCGGCCGAAATGAGCAGCAATCACACGCCGCTGGCGCCGGTCAGGAACAGGCCGGCGACGATCGCCGCCAGCGCGGCGAAGGCCGGATAGATCACCAGCAGGCCGGTCATCAGCGCATCGCGCACCGTCGAGCCCTTGCGCTCGTCGGCACTGATCTCGAACGGACCTGCCATCTGGCTCGTCGTAACGGCTGCATTGCTGCCCGCAGGCCGCAGCCGCGCCGGCAGTTCGCGGACGCCGCTGTGTTCGATGTCGAACTTTCCTGCCGTGGTCATGGCCCGAACCCCTTGTTTCGGCGTGCTTATCGGCTCTGATTGTGTCGGCACGATGCCGCACCCATGGCGGAATTGTTTCCTTTTGGCGCAGTTTGTTTCAGCAAAGCCGCAAACCCTTGCCGCTCCGGGCTGCATCGGTTAGGACACGCGCGCCGCGGAAATAGGAAATTTCCTACCGGGCAACGCCACGAAACACCGAGTATCCATCCCATGGCCGACAAATCGGAAAAGACGAAAGCGCGGCTGCCGCGTGGCTTTGCCGACCGCAACGCCGACGATATCCGCGCCGTCGAGAAGATGATGGCGACGATCCGCTCGGTCTACGAGCTTTATGGTTTCGAGCCTGTCGACCAGCCGCTGATCGAATACACCGACGCGCTGGGCAAATTCCTGCCCGACCAGGACCGGCCGAACGAAGGCGTGTTCTCCTTCCAGGACGACGACGACCAGTGGCTGTCGCTGCGCTACGACCTGACCGCGCCGACGGCTCGTTTCGTCGCTGAAAATTATGAAAAGCTGCCGAAGCCTTATCGCAGCTATCGCTCCGGCTGGGTGTTCCGCAACGAAAAGCCCGGCCCCGGCCGTTTCCGCCAGTTCATGCAATTCGACGCCGACACGATCGGCACGCCGGGTGTCGCGGCGGATGCCGAGATGGCGATGATGATGGCCGACGTGATGGAAGCGCTGGGTATTGCGCGCGGCGACTATGTCATCCGCGTCAACAACCGCAAGGTGCTCGACGGCGTGCTGGAGGCGATTGGTCTCGGTGGTGAGGAGAATGCCGGGCGCCGGCTGACCGTGCTGCGGGCGATCGACAAGCTCGACAAGCTTGGCCCGGAAGGCGTGAAACTTTTGCTTGGGCCGGGGCGCTGGGACGGGGGCAAGGAAGGCGAAGGCGACTTCGCCAAGGGCGCCGGGCTGAATGACGTGCAAGCCGAGGCTGTTCTTCTTGCAACGGCGAAGAATGAACAGGCCCGCCAGGATTCCAACGTCAGTGCGAACGCGACTTACCAGGAAGGTGTCAGCGAACTCTCGACGATTGAAGCCTTGGTCAGGGCAGCGGGATACGGCGAAGATCGCATTGCCATGGACCGCTCTGTCGTGCGTGGCCTCGAATACTATACCGGCCCCGTCTTCGAGGCCGAACTTCTGGCCGAAATCCCCAACGAGGACGGCCAGATCGTGCGCTTCGGCTCGGTCGGCGGCGGCGGCCGCTATGATGGGCTGGTCTCGCGCTTCCGTGGCGAGCCGGTGCCGGCGACGGGTTTTTCCATCGGCGTCTCGCGGCTGATGACGGCACTGAAGAACCTCGGCAAGCTCGACATGTCGGACGTGATCGCACCAGTCGTGGTGTTGGTGATGGATAAGGACACCGAAAGCCTTGGCCGCTACCAGAAGATGGTCGCCGACCTGCGCGCCGCCGGCATCCGCTCGGAAATGTATCTCGGCGGCGCCGGCATGAAGGCGCAGCTGAAATATGCCGACCGCCGCGGCAGCCCGGTCGCCATCATCCAGGGCGGCGATGAGCGTGCCAAAGGCGAGGTGCAGATCAAGGATTTGATCGAGGGCGCCAGGATGTCGGCCGAGATTTCCGACAACGCCGAATGGCGCGCGGCACGGCCGGCGCAGGTGACGGTGGCGGAAAGTGCGTTGGTTGGCGAGGTCAGGAAAATACTCGCGGCGCAGGCCGAGGAGCGGGCACGTGGGAAGTAGAGGTCGCGTTCTGTCGCGCCCCCCTCTGTCCTGCCGGACATCTCCCCCACTTGGGGGGAGATCGGACTTCGCTTTTGTTTTCGCCAATCGCCAGCCTTTGAGAAGAAGCGCCTTCGGAGCAACTGCCGATCTCCCCCCTCGTGGGGGAGATGTCCGGCAGGACAGAGGGGGGCGCCGTAGAGCGCCGGCCTTAGCACTCCGTCGCCCACCCCTCATCCGTCTCGGCGCTGCGCGCCGATCCACCTTCTCCCACAAGGGGAGAAGGGAAGGTGGTGCCTTATGACCTCCCGCCCCGCCATCGCCGCCGACATCGCAAAGCTCTTCGCCGCCCGCGACACACACGCCGTCGAAGTCGCCGTGCTGCAGCCGGCCGATCCGTTCCTCGATATGGCAGGCGAAGACCTGCGCCGCCGCATCTTTCTCACCGAGAGCGAGACCGGCAAGACGCTGTGCCTGCGGCCGGAATTCACCATTCCCGTCTGCCTCGACCATATCGCCAGCCAGGCCGGCACGCCGCGCCGTTATTCCTATCTCGGCGAGGTGTTTCGCCAGCGCCGCGAGGGCGGCAACGAGTTCTTCCAGGCCGGCATAGAGGATTTGGGCGATCGCGACACGCCGCAAGCCGACGCCCGTTCGCTGGCCGATGCGCATGCGCTGCTGTCGCTGGCGCTGCCCGGCAAGACGCTGAACGTCACGCTCGGCGACCAGACCATTTTCGAGGCGGTGCTCGCCGCCCTCGGCCTGCCGCGCGGCTGGCGCATGCGGCTTGCCCGCGCCTTCGGTTCGGCACCGATGCTGGAGGCCGCATTGGCCGACCTCGCCAACCCGCCGCGCAACGGCCAGCTTTCCGGCTCGGTCGCGGCCCTTGTCCTCGATGGCGATCTGGACGGACTTTCCGCGCATATCGCCGGCGGTATGGAGGAAGCCGGTCTGTCGGCATCGGCCGGTCGTTCGCCGTCCGATATCGCGCGCCGCCTGATCGAGAAGGCCGAGCTGCGCAGCGTGCGGCTCTCCAACGAAGCGTTCTCGGCGCTGAAGACATTTCTGGCGATAGACGTGCCGCTTGGCAGTGCGGCCCAGGCGCTCGAGGCCTTCGCGGCAAGCGCTGGCCTGTCGCTGGGCGCGGCACTCGACAATTTCGCCGCCCGCGGCAAGGCGATCGAAGCGCATGGCCTTCCGACCGCGACAATTCACTACGACGCAGCCTTCGGCCGCCCGCTCGATTATTACACCGGCTTGGTCTTCGAGATCGCGGTGGAAAACGGCGAGCGGCCGCTGGCCGGCGGCGGCCGCTATGACCGCCTGCTGACGCTGCTCGGCGCCAGGACGCCGATCCCAGGCGTTGGTTTTTCCGTCTGGCTCGACCGCATCGAGGCGCTGCGGGAGACGGCGTCATGATCACGTTGGCGCTGCCGTCGAAGGGCCGGCTCAAGGAGCAGGCGCTGGAAGTGCTGGCCAAGGCCGGGCTTGCCGTCAGCCTGCCGGGTGACGAGCGCAAATATCGTGCCCGCATCGAAGGCATGGACAGCATCGAGGTGGCCTTCCTGTCGGCATCGGAAATTGCCGGCGAGATCGGGCAGGGCTCGGTCGACCTCGGCATCACCGGCGAGGATCTGTTGCGCGAGAATCTTGCCGACTGGGAGGCGCGTGCCGAAATCGTCGCCCGCCTCGGTTTCGGCAATGCCGATGTCGTGGTGGCGGTGCCCGACATCTGGCTCGACGTCGACACCATGGCCGATCTCGACGATGTTGCCGCCGATTTCCGCCAGCGCCATGGCAGGCGGCTGCGCATCGCCACCAAATACTGGCGGCTGACGCAGCAGTTCTTTTCGCAAAAGCACGGCATCCAGGTCTATCGCATCGTCGAAAGCCTCGGCGCCACCGAAGGCGCGCCGGCGGCCGGCTCGGCCGATGTCATCGTCGACATCACCACCACCGGCTCGACGCTGCGCGCCAACCATCTCAAGGTGCTGACAGATGGCGTCGTCCTGCGGTCTCAGGCTTGCCTTGTCGCGTCGAGGGAGAGCCGCGCGGCCGCCGATGAGGCGGTGCTGCGAGACATTGCAACGAAGATGGCTTCCGTAATCGCATAGCTACGGGGCAATCCCCTCGAGGGAAGGGATCGAGCTTCACTACCATCGACGGGATTTCCACCACCCCGCCGGGCTGATAGGTTCGGCATGTCTTGCGGAGGAGGCGGCGATGGCGATCAAACTCGACGAGCTGAACAACGCCACCAATCTGCGCGGCCCGGGCAAGGGTGGCACCTTCGTCGCGCCGATCGACGGCAGGGCGCATGTGTCGGGCGAGCGCACCGTGCCGCTGCTCAACAAGACGATCCCGGCGCTGTTTTCCGATACGGTCAGCAAATACGGCACGCTCGATGCCGCCGTCTTCGTCGACCAGGACAAGCGCTTCACCTGGAGCGAATTGTCGGACACGGTGGATGCGCTTGCGGCAGGTCTGCTGGCGCTCGGCCTGGAAAAGGGCGAGCGCGTCGGCATCTGGTCGCCCAACCGCTGGGAATGGCTGGTGACGCAGTTTGCCACCGCGCGCATCGGCCTGATCCTGGTCAACATCAACCCGGCCTACCGGCTGACCGAGCTGGAATATGCCCTGAACAAGGTCAGCTGCAAGGCTCTGGTCACCGCCGTCAAATTCAAGACCTCAGACTATCTCGGCATGATCGAGACGCTGGCGCCGGAGATCGCGACGGCGACACCCGGCAAGCTCAAGGCGAAAAAACTGCCGGCGCTGAAGATTGTCATCCGCATGGGCGAGGACAATTCGCCCGGCATGTACAATTTCGGTGATGTCCTGGCGATGGCCGGACGCGACGAGCATGACAGCCTCGACCGCATCTCCGAGGGGCTGAAGCCTGGAGAAGCCATCAACATCCAGTTCACCTCCGGCACGACCGGCGCGCCGAAGGGCGCGACGCTGACCCACAACAACATCGTCAACAACGGCAATTTCGTCACATCGGCGATCAAGCTCACCGTTGACGACCGGCTCTGCATCCCGGTGCCGCTCTATCATTGCTTCGGCATGTCGATGGGCACGATAGGCTGCGTCACCAAGGGCGCCACCATGGTGTTCCCCGGCGAAGGCTTCGACGCCGGCGCAACGCTCAAGGCGGTGGCGCAGGAACGCTGCACCGGCCTCTACGGTGTGCCGACCATGTTCGTCGGCCTGCTCGACCATCCGGATTTTGGCTCATTCGACCTCACCAGCCTGCGCACCGGCATCATGGCCGGCTCGCCGTGCCCGATCGAGGTGATGAAGAAGGTGGTGTCGCTGATGCACATGTCGGAGGTGACCATCGCCTACGGCATGACCGAGACAAGCCCGGTGTCCTTCCAGAGCGGCGTTGACGATCCGCTGGAAAAACGCGTCTCGACGGTCGGCCGTATCCATCCCCACGTCGAGGTCAAGGCCATCGATGCCGAGGGCGCCACTGTCGCGGTCGGCGAGCCGGGCGAGCTGTGTACGCGCGGCTATTCGGTGATGAAGGGCTATTGGGACGACCAGGAGAAGACCCGCGAGGCGATCGACGCCGATGGCTGGATGCACACAGGCGACCTCGCTACCATCGACGCCGAGGGCTATTGCAACATCGTCGGCCGGGTCAAGGACATGGTCATCCGCGGCGGTGAGAACGTCTATCCGCGCGAGGTCGAGGAATTCCTCTATCGCCACCCCAAGGTCAAGGAAGTCCAGGTGTTCGGCATTCCCGATCCGAAATATGGCGAGGAGCTATGCGCCTGGATCGTGCTCAGGCCCGGCCAGACCGCCACCGAGCAGGAGATCAAGGCCTTCTGCACCGGCCAGATTGCCCACTACAAGATCCCGCGCTACATCCGCTTCCGCACCGAACTGCCGATGACGGTGACCGGCAAGCCGCAGAAGTTCCTGATGCGCGAAGCGATGGTGCAAGAGCTGGGACTGGTGACGCAGAAGACGGCTTGAGCAGGCGGAGACGCTTCGATTTGTCGTCGCGCTGAATGCCGGTGCGTCCCTCGCCGAGAGGACTGAGACCATACTGCCTTAGCTGGGAAGCGCGATACGCTTCCCTTTGCGCGCGGCGCGCCATTCCTCAAATCGCTGCAGGATGACGAAGAAGGCAGGCACGAAGAGAACGGCGAGGCAGGTCGAGGCGATCATGCCGGAAAACACCGTGATGCCGATCGACTTGCGTGCGCTGGCCCCGGCGCCCGTCGCAAACACCAGCGGCGCCACGCCGAGGATGAAGGCGAACGACGTCATCAGGATGGGGCGGAAGCGCGCTCGCGCCGCCTCGATCGCCGCATCGACGATCGGCCTGCCGGCGGCGCGCAACTCGCGCGCCACCTCGACGATCAGGATGGCGTTCTTGGCCGACAGCGCGATCAGCAGGATCAGGCCGATCTGCACATAGAGATTGTTGTCGATGCCGAGACCGGTAAGCACCAGCACCGGGCCGACCAGCGACAGCGGTGCGGCCAGCAAGATCGAGATCGGCGCCAGCCAGCTCTCATACTGGCCTGCCAGCACCAGATAGACCAAAAGCAGCGCCATGCCGAACACCAGATAGATCTGGCTGCCGACGAGCTTTTCCTGGAAGGAGAGCGCCGTCCAGTCGAAGCCGGTGCCGGGCGGCAGCGTGTCGGCCGCGGCCGCCTCCATCAGCTTGATCGCGTCGCCCGACGAGAAGCCCTGTGCCTGCACGCCAAGGATCGATGCCGAGGGATAAAGATTGTAGAGGCTGATCAGCGAGGGACCGACGCTTGGGGTGATGGTCAGCACCGTGCCGAGCGGGATCATGTCGCCGTTCTGGTTACGCACGGTCAGACGACCGATGTCGTCGGGCGTCAGGCGGAATTGTGCATCGCCCTGCACGTAGATCTGGAACACCCGCCCGAACTTGTTGAACTGGCTGACATAGGTTGAGCCGAGATAGCCGGCGAGCGTCTGGAACACCTGGTCGGTGGTCAGCCCGAGCATCTGTATCTTTTCGCGGTCGAACTCGACCTGGTATTGCGGGACGTTGGACCGGAACGTTGCCGACACGCGCTGGATGCCCGACTGCGTCTCGGCGGCCCTGACCAGCGCGCTCGTCGCGCTCTGCAGCTTGGCAAGGTCGAAGCTGCCGTCACGCAGCTCGACCTGCATGGTGAAGCCGGCAGCGTTGCCGATGCCCTGGATCGGCGGCGGCGGCAGCACCAGCACATTCCCGTCCGCCATGTCCGACAGGCTTTTGTTGAGCGTCGCATAGAGCGACGCGAGATCCTCGCCTTTGCCGCGCACGCTCCAGTCCTTGAGGATGATGTAGGCGACGCCGGCATTGGCTAGGGTCGAGTTGTTGTCGAGGGCCGAGAGGCCGGCGATCGTCACAACCTGATCGACGCCCGGCGTGGCCTTGGCGATGGTCGAAATCTGTTGCAGCGTATCCTGCGTACGGCCGAGCGACGCGCCGTCGGGCAGCTGCACCGAGGCGAGCAGGTAGCCCTGGTCCTCGATCGGAATGAAGCCTGTGGCGACGCGCGACATGCCGTAACCAGCCGCGCCGATGATGATGAGCGCGATGACGCCCATCACCGTGCTGTGGCGCACCATCGCTCCGATCAGGCGGGCGTAGCCGTTCTCCGCGCGCTGGTAGACGGCGTTGAAGCCGCGGAAGAAGGCATTGCGCTGGTCCGGCGGCACCGGCTGCCGCAGCCAGGTCGCGCATTGCGTGGGCTTCAGCGTTGCTGCGTTGACGGCGCTGATCAGGGCCGTTGCCGCAATCACCAGGGCGAATTGCGCATACATCTGCCCTGTCAGGCCGGGCAGGAATGCAGCGGGCAGGAACACCGCCATCAGCACCAGCGTGATGCCGATGATCGGCCCGAACAGCGCATTCATGGCTGCGACCGCGGCATCGTGGCCCGACATGCCGCGCTCCATATTGTGTGCGGCTCCCTCGACCACGACAATAGCGTCGTCAACGACGATGCCGATGGCGAGCACGATGGCGAACAGCGTCGACAGGTTGACAGTAAAGCCGAGGGCGAGCATCGCCGCGAAGGCCCCGATGATGGTCACCGGCACGGTCGTTGCCGGCACCAGCATCGCGCGCCAATCCTGCAGGAAGAGGAGGATGACGACGAGCACCAGCAATGCGGCTTCGAGCAGCGTCTTGTAGACCTCATCGATCGCCTGGCTGACGAAGATCGTGGTGTTGAACGGGATCGAATAGGCAAGCCCTTGCGGGAACTCGCCCGACAATTCCTTCATCCTCGCCTCGACCTTGCCTGCCACGTCGAGCGCATTGGCGCCGGGCGACAGGAAGATGGCCAGACCAGCCGCCTGCTGGCCGTCGAGATTGAAGAACTGACCGTAAGTCTGGGCGCCGAGCTCGACCCGGCCGACGTCGCGCACGCGCGTCATGTCGCCATTGGCGCCGGTCTTGACGATCACCGCGCCGAACTGATCGGGGTCGTCGAGGCGGCTGGACACTTCGATCGTGTACTGGAAGGACTGTCCGTCGGGCGCCGGCGGCGCGCCGACCTGGCCCGCGGTGACTTGCTCGCTTTGCTGCTGCAGCGCCTGGACGACGTCTTGCGTGGTAAGCCCGCGAACCTCCATCTTTTCAGGGTCGAGCCAGACGCGCATCGAGTACTGCCCGGCGCCGAACACGTTCACATTGCCGACGCCCGGTATGCGGGAGAGCTCGTCCTTCAGCCGGATGGTGGCGTAGTTGGCGAGGTAGAGGCTGTCATACTGCTTGTCCGGCGACGTTAGCGTGACGATCTCGAGGATGGAGGTCGACTTCTTCTGGACGTTGACGCCCTGCACCTGCACCGCCTGCGGCAGGGATGCGAGCGCGGTGGACACGCGGTTCTGAACAAGCACCTGCGCCTGGTCAAGGTCCGTGCCGATCTCGAACGTGACGGTCAGATTGTAGCTGCCATCCGACGCAGCGAACGACTGCATGTAGAGCATGCCTTCGACACCGTTGACCTGCTGCTCGATCGGCAGCGCCACTGTGTCGATCACCGAGCGCGCGCTGGCGCCGGGGTAGCGGGTGGTCACCGAAACGGTGGGCGGCACCACGTTGGGATATTGCGCCACCGGCAGGCCGTAGAGCGAGATCAGGCCAATGACGACCATGAGGATGGCGATTGCATTGGCCAGGACCGGCCGCTCGATGAAGAATTTGGAGATCATTGCGCGGCGCCGTCCGCTTGAGCCGCTTCCAGCGTCTTCACCTGCGGCTCGATCTTCTGGCCAGGCACGGCCGTCAGCAAGCCTGAGACAAGGACGCGGTCCTCCGCCGTGATGCCCTTGCTGATTACGCGCAAGGTTCCAACAAGCTGGCCGATCTCCACCGGACGCTCCTCGACGACGTCGTCCTTGCCGGCGACGAGCAGGTAGCGGCCCCTCTGGTCGCTTCCGATCGCGCGGTCGGGAACGAGCAGCATATCTGGCTCCTCGCCCAGCGGCACGCGCACGCGCACGAAGTAGCCCGGCAGCAAAGCCCGGTCGTCGTTGGGCAGTTCGGCACGCACTGCGAGTGTGCCGGTGGTGGCCGTAACTTCAGGAGCGGCGTAGTCCAGCATTCCCTTGTGCGGGTAGCCAGTCTCGTTCTGCAGACCGACTTCGACCGGTATCTTCTTGAGATCCTGGCTGGTCATGCCCCGCTTCGCCATGGCGGCGCGGATGCGCAGCACGTCCTGCTCCGAGACGTTGAAGTTGACGTTGATGGGCGCGAGTTGAACGATGGTTGCGAGCGTGGTGGCGCTGCCGGCGCCGACCAGTTGCCCGATCGACACCTGACGGGCGCCGACGATGCCGGCAAACGGCGCCTTGACCTCGGTGTAGCTCAAATTGAGCTGGGCCTGTTCGACGTCGACCGCGCTCTGCTTCTGCTTGGCGATGTCGACGTCTGCCGCGGCGGCGGACTGATCAAGGGTCGATTGCGAAATGATCTTCTGCGACAGCAATTCCTGCTGCCGCTTGAGGTCGGCTCCGGACTGCTTGGCGGAGGCATCGGCCGAACCCTGCCCGGCCTGCGCCTGTTCGAGCGCCAGCTGGTAGGAAGCCTGCTCGATCAGGAACAGCCTTGTGCCGGCCTTGACCTCGTCGCCGTCCTTGTAGTCGATTTCCTGGATGAAGCCCGAAACGCGAGCAACCAGCGGCGTCGTATTCACCGCCGCGGCGCTGCCTGTGGCCTCGAGATAGGGGGTCACGGTCTGCTTGACCGGAAGCGCCACATCTATCTTGGGAGGAGGCGGCGGTACGTAGGCGTTTTCCTGACTGCACGCGGACATCAGCGCAACAACCGCAAACAAACCTGCCGCGGGCGCGATTCTAAGCGATACGAAAAGCATTTTGCCCCTCTGCAAACTTCTCAGTATATATCGCGTCGTTATGAAAGTGAGTTGAACTTACCCAATTTGGAGGGATTTGTCATGCGGATTGCTTTCAGCGTGCTTTTCTTGGCAACTCAACTTACAGCCAATGCGGCGATGGCGCAGACGGCGGCCGAGCGCGAAGCCTGCAAGGCTGACTACGAAAAGTTCTGCACGGGCGTGGAGCAGGGCGGCGGCCGCATCATCAAGTGCCTGAACGATCATTTGAGTGAGCTGACGCCGGAATGCCAGAAGGTGGTCAAGGCGAACTCGCCGGGCTAGGACCGCCGCGATCCCGCGGCATTTTCTGGAGCCGCGGGTGACGTTGTTTGAGAGGAATGGTACGCCGGCGATGGGGCTTGCCGACGTCGCAGTGATATTGGCTGAGGTCTTCCCCATAGGCTTCCGCATGGTCCGCAGAAACGCATGGGGGCTTGAATGAGTGGTTTCGGGCGATCGGTGACTTCCTACGCGCTGCCCTTGGCCGCCTTGGCGATGGCCGTCGCGGTCAGAGCCAGCGGGCTGTCGGTGGATGAAGGTTCGTCGGGCATCAGGATCCTTGTCGGAGCGCTTTCGAGCGCGATCATGTTCACCACCATTTTCGTGGTGCTCGACCACGCCGAGGCGGTGGCCCGGCAGGTAGGGGAGCCGTACGGCACGTTGGTGCTGACTTTTGCCGTAACGGCAATCGAAGTGTCGATCATCGTTTCCATGATGCTGCATGGACAGAACAATCCGACGCTTGCACGGGAGTCCGTCTTCTCGACGGTGATGATCACATCCACCGGCGTTGTCGGCTTGTGCCTCGCGCTTGGCGGCTGGCGTCATCGCAAGCAGGCGATCGTTCGGCAGGGGACAAGCGCCTATCTGGCGGTCCTGGCCGCGCTGACCGTCATGACGCTTGTTCTGCCGACCTACACCCTGACCACAGACCCTGGCACATTTTCAGCAGCTCAGCTTGGTTTTGTCAGCGTCCTTTCAGTGCTGCTTTATGCAAGTTTCGTGTTCGCGCAGACCGTCCGGCACCGGGACGACTTCATCGAAGGACAAGCGCACCACGTTTCGGCGCGAACCGCCTCTCACGAGAGCATCTCGGCCAGCGCTTTGCTCCTGATGATCGGGCTGATTGGAATTGTCATGCTCGCCGAGCAAGTCGCCGCAAGTGTCGAAGATGCGCTCGTTGCCTACCAGGTGACCCAGGCTGACAGTATTGTCGGGGCATTGATCGCGGGACTGGTTTTGATGCCGGAGGCCATTTCGGCGATCCGTGCTTCACTCAACAATGAGCTGCAGCGCGGCTTGAATGTTGCGATGGGTTCGGCTTGCGCCACGATCGGCCTGACAATACCGGGAGTCGCAGCCGCCAGCCTGCTGACTGGAAGAGGATTGACCCTGGGGCTTCCGGCTGCTGATGCAGTGCTTTTGGTCTTGGCACTTTTCATCTGCGGCGTAAGTTTTAGTAACGAAAGAACAACGTTCTTGACCGGCATGGTCCATATTGTCATATTTTTTACTTATGTATTTCTGATTTTTATACCTTGAAGCTTTGGTGCGAGCTGGCAATCGGACGCGTGGATGGGATGGCGCCCGGCCAGGAAATCGCTGTCCGGCTTGCCTGCATCATCAAAGCGTCGCCAGCCGTGAATTCGGCACGGTCTTTCCATAGGCTCGGCGCAGCGTCGCCTTCTCCTCCAGCGCGACGATGACACGCGTGGCGAAATCCGTCTTGTACATGTCGGCGAGCCGTGCCAGCCCGCCTGGCGTAAAGACATTGATTTCCAGAAGCTTGTCGCCGACGATGTCGAGCCCAACCAGAAACATGCCGTCGCCGACCAGTTTGGGGCGCACCATCTCGGCAATGCGCAACATCGTGTCCGTTACCCTGACCTTGCGGGCGGTTCCGGCGGCGTGGATGTTGGAGCGGACATCGCCCTTGGCTGGGACGCGGCGAAAGGCGGCGTAACTGCCGTCGCGCATCAACGGCAGGCCGTTCATCAGGAAAAACCGCACGTCACCGGCCTTGGCCTCCGGGATGTAGGCCTGCGCGATGAGATAGCCGTCACCACTGGCGGCCTCGAAAATCTGGTTGAGGTTGGAATCGGCAGGCGTCGCAATATGGAAGACGTTCTTGCCGCCCGACCCTTGCAGCGGTTTGACGATGCAGCCCTTCGCGTGCTTGTCGATGAATGCGCGGATCTCGGCAATGCTGCGCGATATCAGGGTCGCCGGCCTGACCGCTTCGGGAAAGGTCTGCAGGTAGAGCTTGCTCTGTGCCTGTGCCAGACCGTCCGGATCGTTGACGACAATGACGCCCTGTTCCGCCGCGAGCCGCCCGAACATGATGCCGGCATTGGCGGCCCATGGTCGATCGGTGGCGTCGAGCGACGGGTCGTTGCGCAGAAACAAGATGTCTATGTCGTTCGTCGCGAACGTCTTTTTCTGCTTCGCGGCATCCTTCAGGGCAGCATACAGTTTGTCGGGCGTCTTGTAGGGAGCGTCCGGCAGAACCGCGACATTGACGGCCAGACTGTTGTCCGGACGCAGTATGAAGTCGCCGGGTTCGACATAGACGACAGAATGGCCGCGCTGGGTTGCAGCCAGCCCCAAGGTTGTCGTCGTGTAGCCGGGCGTTTCGCTCTCAACCGAATTGACGAAGAACGCAATGCGCATCGGGTGCTCCCTCAAGTCTCAACCATATCGATCGGATCGATACCTGCCATCGCTCTCTTGAGCCGCGGACGCGCCGCGTCGGAAGAAAGGAATGCGGGTTCGAGGCGCGGCGCGCGCAGCAAGCCGCGCGCGTTGAGTTCCTGGATGGCGCCGAAATGGGCGGCAGAGATCTTGCCGATCCAGAACGGCGTGAGGCTGCCGCCATTCCTCAGATGATCGAGGACCTGCACCACGCCGCGCAGATAGATGGCGTCCTTTGCCAGGCCGCCGCCTCGAAACACACGCAGCACGACGTTGAAGGCGGTGCGCTCGTCGAGACCGAAATCCTGGTGGAGAATGCGGAAGGTTTCCTCGAACGTCGCGCCAGCGAGCATCGCCTGACACGCGATAACCCTGGCCGCGATCAGCCGCAGCCGCGCCGCGGTCATGCCGCCGACCAGATATTCCGCCAGTACGGCCAGTCCCTCCTGCATGCCCTCGTAGCCGGCGAGCCCGTTGCGGAAGATGGCGAGCCCCTGCGCATCGCCGTTGAAATAGGTCAGCAGATGGACGCCGATCTCGTGACTGAGCAGCGCGGTCAGACGCTCCGGTGGAAGGTTGGTATCGCGCGAAACCAGCAGCAGGTTTCGAGAGACGAGGAGGCCGGCCGGCAGGTCGCCGCGGATCTCCACGGAGGCATCGAAATCGGAGTAAGCGGCGCGGTATCCGGCGATCATGTCTCGCGCCGCCGCGGCGACGGCGTCAGCGCCCAGCCCCTCCTGCCTCGCCGCCGAAGCATCGCCGGGCGCCTTCTCCAGAATGGCGCGTGCTCTCGCCGCCAGGCTCGGCTCGACGCTGCCATAGAGGGCCCGCCCGAGTTCGACGAAACGGGGCGTCTCGCGTGCCGCGAGCAACGACAGCTGGAGATCGAGCTCCTGCTGCTTTTGCGAGAGCAGCGTGGTCAGCAGGGGATCTTCCAGATGATCGAGCGACACCGAATAGAGCTTCCGCTTCTGGGCGGCGACCTCGAATTCGAGCGGCCTGTAGAGCAGTGCAGGGACATGCTCGAAGCCACCCGCCTGGAATTCCCGCCAGGCTGGTTCGGCGTTGATCGGCGTGACGGCAAGCAGGAAATCGAATGTCGACGCGACGCTGTCGAGTGCCCGGTCGGCGCGCACGACAGCGTCGATGTAGGCTCGACGCCCCAGCGAACGATGGGTTGCTGGCGGTTCCAGCTTTGATGCCTTCAGAAAGGCGCTGACCGCTTGGAGTGCGGAATCCACCATGTTGGCGACGACAAGGTCACGCAATTCGGGATAGACCCGCTCGCTGCCCGGCACCCTGTAGATCGGCGCGAAGCGCACCGTCAGCCTCGCCACATCGCCGAGATCATCCGAAAGCCGTGCTTCGGCGCGTGTCGTGGGAATGAATTCGTCGACGCGCGGCGTGCGGTATTTCGCTTCGCGTCCGGACGCCGCAGTGGCGAAGCGCTTGAGCGCCGCCTTCTCCGCCGCCGTGTCGCCACTGGACAGTGCAATCTCGAAAGGCGGCAGGAACGGTACGTCCTCCGTCAGAAACCGGTCTTCGGCCAACTCGCCAATATCGAGCACGAGGAATGCGCCGCAATGATCGTGCATCCTTCGCGCCACCAGCCGCGCGACCTCGCCGGCGACACCACTTTCGGCAGCGATCAGATAGGACGCATTGGCGGAAACAATTTGGAACGCCGCATCCTGCTGCGACCCGACATGAACGCAGAGAAAGGGCAGCGGCCGATCGATGTGCAGACGGTTGCCATCGCCGAACTCGCGGCGGATCGGCTTGCGGTCCTGGAAAAGCGCGTCCAGGTCCGCTTCGATCTCCGCCAACGGAGACGCAGCCTCGACGAGCTTCGGCTTCATCTCATGCCCCGCAGCGCGGCCTCGAGAACGGGCACCGTGGACGCCAGCATGGCGCGCAGCCGTTCGATCGCTGCCCAGTCGGGCTCGCCGCTCCATTCGTCCATGAAGATCTTCTTGAACTCGACCGCGATGGCACACCCGGTCTCAGGGAAACTGGCATGGACAAAACGGGTCTGTTCGCCCTTGCCCTGGAAAGACACATTCTCGCGCACGTCGATCGGTTCGCCATTGAAACGTTGGCCGCGCAGCGCCTCCGTGAAGGCGTCGACGATCGGCGCCCAGCGCGTGCGGTCCATCGAGAATGTGCCGATATTGATGTCAGGCGCGCCATCTTGCGAGGCAGGCGCTGCTTTCGGCCCTTCGCGCCGGTGGTTGTAGCTGTGGACATCGACAAGGACGAACTTGCCGTAGCGCTTCTCGACATCGGCAAGCACACGCTTGAGCTCGCCATAGAACGCGTCGTGAAAGGCGAGGGACTCGTCCACAATGTCCTCGGCGGGCGGCTCTCGCCATACGTTCAGGCCCCAGGACTGGTCCGGCGACCGGTAGACCGCAGCCTCGCGCACGCGGTTCAGGTCGACTTGAAAGCGCGATCGATGAACGACGATCTGGGTCGGGAAATCGGCGATAAATTGCTCGGTGAAGGGGTCCTCCTCCCGCAGCCGGTCAGGGTCGGGGATGCACATGAGCGATTGGCAAGCGCGCCCGACGTCGGAGCCGCTGTGGATCGCCGTGCCGATGACGGGGGAATCGCCAAGCTTGATTGTCCAGCCAGCCGGTGACCCGCTCGCAGCATCGTTGAAAATAGGCTTGCTCACCATCCACCGAAATGCGTGGAGAGGGCGGACGGTTCCGGGGCTTCACAAAAGCCCCGGCGGGTTACTCATGAGCAAGCTGAGCCTTCGACGGAAAGAGTCACGCCGAAGATGATCCGCGACGCCGGAAAGCCTCCATCCTTGGGACTGTCAGAAACAGGCGCTTTACAGTATGCTGTCCTTGTTTAGGTGCGGTCGAATTGGCGGCACGAAATGCCTCGCCGCATTGCAAGGGTGAGCGCCCTCGCGTCCGCCCACTCACACTATTGTTTTGAAGTGTATCTGCGTCGGGGAACTGGGTGGAGGGGATACTCGATTCCGTTGTCATAGGCGCCGGCTCGGCCGGGCTCGGCGCGAGCTATTTCCTGAAACAGCAAGGGCTCAAGCATTGCGTGCTTGAACGAAGCCGCATCGGCGAGACATGGCGGATGCAGCGATGGGACTCGTTCCGGCTGAATTCGCCCAATATACGCTCGATCCTGCCCGGCGATTCCTACAGCGGGGCGGATCCTTGGGGTGCCATAACGCACCACGAATTCGTCGCCTATCTGGAGAGCTACGTCGAGCGGCACCGATTACCGGTGAGAACCGGGATTCCGGTGCAGGAACTGACAAGAGACGATGGGCACTATCGGGTAGCGACGCCGGATGGCACGATTCGGGCGTGCAACGTGGTGATCGCGACTGGCAATCTGAATTGTCCGGTCCGCCCGTCCTGGTCCGCCGAGCTGCCGTCGGCACTTCGCCAGATCGATTCCTCCGCATATCGCAGTGCGGCCGCACTTGACGACGGTGCGGTACTGGTGGTCGGCAGCGGTCAATCGGGAGGCCAGATTGCCGAAGACCTGGCTCTGGCTGGGCGCTCCGTCTTTCTGGCGACATGCCGCAATGGCCGCTGGGTGCGGCACTATCGCGGCGGCAGCATGCTCAACTGGCTGACCCTGAGCGGTCATCTCGATCTCCCGCGCCGGGAACTAATCCTGCCATCCGGCAAATTGCCGGCGCGCCCGTTGCTCGGGGCGACACACACCATCAGCCTGCAGTCTCTCAGCGCGCAAGGCGTCGTGCTGCTTGGTCGATTTCTCGGCGTGGACAACGGCAGCCTCATCTTTGGCGAGGAGCTCGATGACCATATTCGCTTTGCCGATGAGGTCTCTGCAGATGCCAAGCGCCTTGTCGACCAGTATATCGAGCGCGCCGGCCTTCAGGCGCCTCCGGCCGAGGACGATCCGGCCGAAACCATCGAACTGCACTTGCCGAGCCCACCCATCCGCTCGATCGACCTGGCGGCGAGCGGGATCTCTTCGATAATCTGGTCTACCGGCTTTACTGGTGATTTCGGATGGGTTGGGCTGCCGGGCGCGCTGGATGCGACCGGTCAGCCCCTGCACGAGGACGGCATCGGCGTCGATCCCGGCATCTATTTTGCCGGCCTCGATCTCGCATCAACGCGGAAATCGGGCACGGTACCCGGCATTGCCGAGGAGGTAGCCCGTCTGGTTGACCATCTCGCAAAGAGATGAGCCGGATTGGATATCGAAGCAGATGAGGCGCCCGCGAACTGGCTACGATCAAGGGTAAAGGTGGACGGCAGTGCAACCTGTAGACAGTCCATTGGCGGTTGTCAGATCGGCGCGCCCATCGATCGCTGGGCTTAGGATTCTCGACATCGGTTGCGGGGCCGGCAATTTTGCAGGTCAGCTTGCTGCCGAAGGCGCGGAGGTGGTCGGCATCGATCCGGGCGTGGACGCCATACGGGCTGCCACAGCGGCTGTTCCGCAGGCCAATTTCCTCGAAGGCGTGGCTGAGGCTCTTCCTTTCGACACCGCGACATTCGACCTCTGCACGATGATCAATGCGCTTCACCACGTTCCCGAAATGACGATGCCGGTAGCGCTTCGCGAAGCGGCGCGCGTTATCAGGCCAAACGGCGTCGTGATCATTGTCGAGCCGTTGCCGGCCGGCACCTTCTTCTCGGCTCTTCGATTGGTCGAGGACGAGACCGTTGTCCGGCTAGCGGCGCAACGCGCGATCGAAACGGCCACATTGTCTGGAGTGCTCTCTCGGATGGCGACGTTGAACTACGTTCGTCGCGATGTCTTTCCAACCGCCGACGGCTTTTTGGATCGCATTGTAGCTGTCGATCCATCGCGACGCGAAATTGTCGAGCAAAACAAATCTGCCATCAGAGCCGCCGTGCTTGCGGCGGCAGCGCGTACCAGCGAAGGTTCACTGGAATTCGACCAGCCCATCAAGGCGGATATTCTCCAGCGCGCCTGACCTAAGGTCCTTTTCCGAGGGCGCGCCAAAGCGAGACCCTGGATTCGCCTTTGCGCCAGTTTTCCGATCTGGGGTCTATTGGGGCAGCACTTCAGGCCGCCAGCACTGCCGCATCGAGCCCACGAATGATTTTCGCCAGCTCAATGCATTCGTCGTGCCGTACCTTGTTGCGCCGCCAGGCCAGGCAGATCGTGCGCTGCGGCATCGGCTCCTGGAACGGTACGATCTTGAGATCCGGCATCACGCTGGCCGGGCCTGTCGCCATTTCGGGGATCAGCGTGACGCCGAGCCCGTGCGCCACCATTTGCAACAGCGTCGTCAGGCTGGTGGCGCCGTAGCTTGCCATTGCCACCGGGCGAACGCTGCCGCACACCGCGAGCGCCTGTTCGCGCAGGCAGTGGCCTTCCTCAAGAAGCATCAGCCGTTCCAGCGCCGGGCTTTCCGGCGGCACCGGCGGCGAGGCGAAGGCCGGATCGCCCGATGGCACGGCGAGGAAGAACCGGTCGCAAAACAGCTCCTCGCTGACCAGGCCGGGATGATCGAGCGGCAGGGCGGCGATGAAGGCGTCGAGCCTGCCCGAGGCACTGTCCTCGATCAGCGATGCGGTCACCGCTTCGCGCAGTTCGAGTTGCAGGGCCGGGAAATGCCGTTTCAGCTCCGGCAGCACATGCGGCAACAGATAGGGCGCAACCGTCGGGATGATGCCCAGCCGGAAGCGCCCTTCCATGGCCGGGCGGCCGCGCCTTGCGGTCGTTTCGACGTCACGTATATCGGCCAGAATGCGCTCGATGCGGGGCTGTAGGGTCAGCGCTTCATCGGTCATCCGCACCACCTTGCCGCCGCGCTCGAACAGCCGGCAGTTGAGCCGCTGCTCCATCTCGGCGATCTGCGCCGACAGCGCCGGCTGGCTGACGCCGGCGAGTTTCGCTGCGCGGCCGAAATGCAGCGTCTGCGCCAGCGCCTCAAAATACTGCATCTGCCGGACGGTGAGACCTATCATAAGAAAAACCTATTGGAAAAAACAGGAAAGGCAATTTGTTTTTATCGTCAAACCACCCTAGTCTGGAACCATTCCAGAGTGGCGGCTCAAGGCCGCCCGGAAAAAGATTCAGCAAATCGGAGAGTAAAGATGGACGCGAAAACCGATGACAACAGCGCGGGCAAATGCCCCGTCGTGCACACCACCGCAGCCAGGGCCAACCGCGACTGGTGGCCGAACCAGCTGAACGTTCAGGTTCTGCACCAGCAGTCCGGTCTGTCCGACCCGATGGGTGAGGCGTTCGATTATGCCGAGGAATTCAAGAGCCTCGACCTGAACGCCCTGATCAAGGACCTGCATGCGCTGATGACGGACTCGCAGGAGTGGTGGCCGGCCGACTTCGGCCATTACGGGCCGCTATTCATCCGCATGGCCTGGCACAGCGCCGGCACCTACCGTATCGCCGACGGCCGCGGCGGCGCCGGAGCCGGTCAGCAGCGCTTCGCGCCGCTGAACAGCTGGCCGGACAACGTCAATCTCGACAAGGCTCGCCGCCTTCTGTGGCCGATCAAGCAGAAATACGGCCGCAAGATCTCCTGGGCCGACCTGATGATCCTGACCGGCAACGTGGCGCTGGAATCGATGGGCTTCAAGACCTTCGGTTTCGCCGGCGGTCGCGCCGATGTCTGGGAGCCCGAGCAAGACATCTACTGGGGTCCCGAAGGCAAATGGCTGGCCGACGAGCGCTATAGCGGCGACCGTGATCTGCAGAACCCGCTCGCCGCCGTCCAGATGGGCCTCATCTACGTCAACCCGGAAGGCCCGAACGGCAACCCGGATCCGCTGGCCTCGGCGCGCGACATCAGAGACACCTTCGCGCGTATGGCAATGAACGACGAGGAAACCGTCGCGCTCATCGCCGGCGGCCATACTTTCGGCAAGACCCATGGTGCCGGCGATGCCTCGCTGGTGGGCGTCGAGCCGGAAGGCGCCGACATCGAGCAGCAGGGCCTCGGCTGGGCCAGCACATTCGGCACCGGCAAGGGCGGCGATGCGATCGGCAGCGGCCTGGAAGTGACCTGGACGACGACACCGACCAAATGGAGCAACGACTTCTTCGACAATCTGTTCGGCTTCGACTGGGAACTGACCAAGAGCCCCGCCGGCGCCCATCAGTGGACGCCGAAGGGTGGTGCCGGCGCCGGCACCGTGCCGGATGCGCACAGCGCCGGAAAGCGTCATGCGCCCTCCATGCTGACCAGCGACCTTGCTCTGCGCTTCGATCCTTCCTACGCAACGATCTCGAAGCGCTTCCATGAGAATCCGGACCAGTTTGCCGACGCGTTCGCCCGCGCCTGGTACAAGCTGACCCACCGCGACATGGGCCCGCTCGTGCGCTACCTCGGCCCGCTCGTTCCCAAGGAAGAGCTGTCCTGGCAAGACGTCATCCCGGCGGTCGATCATGTCTTGATCGACGAGCAGGACGCGGCCGCGCTGAAGGGCAAGATCCTTGCCGCAGGCCTGTCGGTGTCGCAACTGGTCTCGACGGCCTGGGCGTCGGCCTCGACCTTCCGCGGTTCCGACAAGCGTGGTGGCGCCAATGGCGCGCGCATTCGCCTGGCGCCGCAGAAGGACTGGGCCGTCAACCAGCCGGCCGAGCTGGCGAAGGTGCTCGACAAGCTCGAGGCGATCCGCAACGAGTTCAACGCGGCGCAGTCCGGCGACAAGAAGGTCTCGCTTGCCGACCTGATCGTTCTCGGCGGCAATGCCGCCATCGAGAAGGCGGCTGGCCACAGCGTGGACGTTCCGTTCTGGCCGGGCCGCATGGACGCCTCGCAGGAGCAGACTGACATCCACTCCTTCGCGCCGCTGGAGCCGACCGTTGACGGCTTCCGCAACTATGTCAGTGGCAAGCAGCGCCTCACTGTCGAGGAGGCGCTGGTCGACCGCGCGCAGTTGCTGACGCTGACCGCACCTGAGCTGACGGTTCTCGTCGGTGGCCTGCGCGTTCTCGGCGCCAATGCCGGTCAGTCGAAGCACGGCGTCTTCACCAAGCAGCCGGAGACGCTGAGCAACGACTTCTTCGTCAACCTGCTCGACATGGGCACGGAGTGGAAAGCGACGTCGGATGCCAAGGACGTGTTCGAGGGCCGCGACCGCAAGACCGGCGAAGTCAAGTGGACCGGCACCCGCGCCGACCTCATCTTCGGCTCGCATTCGCAGCTGCGCGCGCTGGCCGAAGTCTATGCGACGGCGGACGCCAAGGCGAAGTTTGCGAAAGACTTCGTGGTGGCCTGGACCAAGGTGATGAACGCCGACCGCTTCGACATCGCCGGCTGATCCAGAACAAAGCTATGCCTAGCAAAAAAAGGTGCGGGCCGTGGCCCGCGCCTTTTTCGTTAGGCTGAACCTGTCAGTCCTTCTCGAAGATACGTGCCTTGGCGACCACGCCGGCAATGGCGCCGCCGATCAGCGGGGCGACGATGAACAGCCACAGCTGGCTGAGGGCCGCACCGCCCGTAAACAGCGCCGGACCGATCGAACGGGCCGGATTGACCGAGGTGCCGGTGACCGGGATCATGGCGAAGTGGATGCCCGCCAGTGTCAGGCCGATGACCAGCCCGGCAAACGCCGTCGAGTGCTTTTCCGCGGTGACGCCGAGGGTCACGGTGACGAAGGTGAAGGTGCCGATAAGCTCCCACAGGAAGGCCGAGCTGACGCCCCATTTCGCCTCGTCCCAGCCATTCGCGCCGAAACCGCCGGTATGTCCGCCAACCTGGCCGGAGACGATGATCCACAATGCCAGCGAGGCCAGGATGGCGCCGATGATCTGCGCGATCCAGTAGGGGACGACGTCCTTGGCCGGCAGCCGGCCGGCGAGGAAGACGCCGAGCGTCACCGCCGGGTTGAGATGCGCGCCCGAGATCGGGCCGATCGCATAGGCCGCCGCAATGAGGCCGATACCGAACGCCAGGCCGATGCCTTCCTGACCGAGCGGCAGCGCGCCGCCGAAGCCGCCCGTGACCACAGAAGCCGTGCCGATGAACACCAACAGAAACGTGCCTAGAACTTCCGCCAGATAAGTCTTCATTGCCCTCTCCTCGTATCGATCCGCGGTTGCGCTTTTTCTGCGATGCGAATCATGGCCGCAAGAGTATTCGCAACCGGAAAACTTGGAAAGAAGAGCGCTTGCTCCAGCCGGCATGCTTGTGCACGCCAGTCGCGCGCATTAGAGAGCTTTAATGTATTGATCGAATTGTTTCGTTGTGGCTGGAAAACGACTGCTTTTTCGGGCGGCTCGCAGGATGCATGCCATCGGACCTTCGCCACATTCGGCGTCGGCCGTGTCGCCATGGGCAAACGGAACTATTTCAATCTGGGCATGAAAGGCTCTAAGAGCAGGGCCGGACATGAATTGCTGAGCATCGGAAGACGAGAATGCGACTGGGCGGAAGGTTGGCGGCGGCCATCGAAGTGCTGGAAGACATTGGCCGGCGCCACCGGCCGGTGGCCGATGCGCTGAAGGATTGGGGCCTGTCGCACCGCTTCGCCGGCGGCGGCGACCGCGCGGCGATCGGCAACATCGTCTATGACGCGCTGCGCCGCAGGCGCTCCGCCGGCTGGCTGCTGGGCCAGGACACGCCGCGCGCCATCGGCTTCGGCGCGTTGCTGCTCGAATGGGGGCAGACGGCGCAGTCGCTGAATGACGCTCTCGACGGAGACAAGTTCGCGCCGCCGCTGCTCGACGCCGACGAACTGAAGGCGCTCGCCACCCGCCGGCCCGAAGACGCGCCGGAAGCAGTGCGCGCGGATATTCCCGACTGGTGCGAACCGCTCTTCGAACGGGCTTTTGGCGAGGCCTGGGTCGAAGAGGGGGCTGCCCTTGCCACCCGCCCGCCGCTCGACCTGCGGGTCAACACGCTGCAGGCCGATCGCGGCAAGGTGCTGGTAGAACTCGCCGACACCGGCGCCAAGTCGGCGCGCCTTGCGCCGCAGGGCATCCGCATCCCGCCGATCGACGGCGACGGCCGGCACCCCAACGTGCAGGCCGAGCCCGCCTTTCAGAAAGGTTGGTTCGAGGTCCAGGACGAGGGCTCGCAGATCGTCGCCGCACTGACAGGTGCTGAGGCCGGAATGCAGGTGCTCGACTATTGCGCCGGCGCCGGCGGCAAGACGCTGGCGCTGTCGGCCGAGATGGGCAATCGCGGCCAGATCTTCGCCCATGACGCCGAAAAGGCGCGCCTGGCGCCGATCTTCGACCGCATGCGCCGTTCGGAAAACCGCAACATCCAGATCGTCAGCAAGCCGGCGGAACTCGCGCCGCTGTCAGGCCATATGGACATCGTGCTTGTCGACGCGCCTTGCACCGGCAGCGGCACCTGGCGGCGCCGCCCCGATGCCAAATGGCGGCTGACGCAGAGACAGCTCGACCAGCGCAAGGGCGAGCAGTCGGCAATCCTCGACGCGGCGAAGGCGTTCGTCAAACCCGGCGGCCTGCTGGTCTACATCACCTGTTCGGTGTTCGACGCAGAAAACAGCGACCAGGTCGCGGCCTTCCGTGAACGCCACGACGGCTTTAGCGCGGTCGATCACCGGGCGCTCTGGGACGGCCATTTTCCGGGCCATGCAGCGGCCGCGCGCATTGGCGCTGCCGGCGGCATTTCGCTGTCGCCGGCACTCAGCGCCACGGACGGGTTTTACCTCTGCGCGCTGCGCCGGTCAGGCTGATCGTTTTGCCGGCCAACGGAGTTGGCATCGGCTCAGGCAGGGCGGCAGGCCGATTGCTGCACTGCAGCATTAGCGATTGCCTGCCGCCCATGCCTCTGCGATAAGCTTGACTAGTGCAATGAAGGCGAAGGCCAATGGCAGCAAAGATCGTACCCGCTCCGGATTATGAGGACCGCGTCAGGACGTCGTTTGCGCGTCAGAAAGCAATGACGACCATCGGCGCCGAACTGACCCTGGTCACGCCCGGCATCATCGAGATCGAGATGCCCTATTCGGCGGCGCTCACCCAGCAACACGGCTTTTTGCATGCCGGCGTCATCTCGACGGCGCTGGACTCGGCCTGCGGCTACGCGGCGTTCTCGCTGATGCCGGAGAATTCCACTGTGTTGACCATCGAGTTCAAGGTCAATCTCCTGGCGCCGGGCAGGGGCGAGCGCTTCTTGTTCCGAGGCTCGGTGACCAAGCCCGGCCGCACCATCATCGTCGCCGACGGCCAGGCCTATGCCTTCGCCGCCGACGGCGAAGCCAAGCTGATCGCCACCATGACCGGCACGATGATGACTGTGGTCGACCGCGATGGCATTGCAGGGTGAGAGCCCGGTTCGCCGAAGGCGAATTGAAAGGTCCGGTGGACCTTTCAAAGGGCTCGAACCGGGGAGCTGCCGCAGGTAGCGGGCCCCCGGCCAGCAGGGAGAATTGAATGACTGGCAAGGCATCCGTTGACCAGACTATGCTGTCGGGCAAGTCCGTCCTCTTCGTCATGGCGGTGGAGGCCGAGTACGGTCCGCATCTCAAGCGCCTGTTCACGCCTGTCATGACCGGCGTCGGGCCGGTCGAGGCCGGTGTCAGGCTGGGCGCCGAGTTTGCCCGGCTGAAGGCCGAAAAGATGCTGCCGGATCTCGTCGTCTCGCTTGGCTCGGCCGGCAGCCGGACGCTGGAGCAGACTGAAATCTACCAGGTGGTTTCGGTCGCCTATCGCGACATCGATGCTTCGCCCCTGGGCTTCGAGAAGGGCGCCACGCCGTTTCTCGACCTGCCGGTGGCAGTGCCTTTGCCGTTCAGAATTCCCGGCATCAGGCAGGCGACGCTGTCGACCGGTGGCGCGGTCATTTCCGGCGCCGCCTATGATGCCATCGCCGCCGATATGGTCGACATGGAGACCTTCGCCTGCCTGCGGGCCTGCCAGCTTTTCGGCCTGCCGCTGATCGGCCTGCGCGGCATTTCCGACGGCGCCGCCGACCTGAAGCACGTCAATGACTGGAAGGAATATCTGCACGTCATCGACGAGAAGCTGGCCGGTGCGGTCGGGCGGCTTGAGCAGGCGATCGCCTCAGATGCGCTGCAGCTTGCTTCAGAAGGCGTCTGACCGGATTGACGGTGCGGCCCCGCAACCCATTGCGCCGACTCATTTCTTTCTCTAAACGCTCGCCATGAAGACAGCCAATCACCCCGACACCGTCCTGATTGTCGATTTCGGCAGCCAGTTTACGCAGCTCATCGCCCGCCGCATCCGCGAGGCCGGCGTGTTTTCCGAGATCGTGCCGTTCCAGTCGGCCGAGGCGGCCTTCAAGCGCATCAATCCCAAAGCGGTGATCCTCTCCGGCGGTCCGGCATCGACCTCCGACATCGGCAGCCCGCGCGCGCCGCAAATCGTCTTCGATGCCGGCGTGCCGGTGCTCGGCATCTGCTACGGCCAGATGACGCTATGCGTGCAGATGGGCGGCGTCGCCGAAAGTTCCGACCATCGCGAATTCGGCCGCGCCTATGTCGAGATCGAGAAGGACAACCCGCTGTTCGAGGGCCTGTGGGCGCCCGGCCAGCGCCACCAGGTGTGGATGAGCCATGGCGATCGCGTCATCTCCTTGCCCAAGGGCTTCGAGGTGTTCGGCCGGTCGGAAGGCTCGCCCTTCGCCATCTTCGGCAATGTCGAGCGCAAGATGTACGGCATCATGTTCCACCCCGAAGTGGTGCACACGCCGGACGGCGCAAAGCTGCTGCGGAATTTCGTTCACAACATCGCCGGCATCGAAGGCGACTGGACGATGCGGGCCTATCGCGAGCACGCGGTCGAGACCATCCGCAAGCAGGTCGGCAAGGGCAAGGTCATCTGCGCGCTGTCGGGCGGCGTCGATTCCTCGGTCGCGGCACTGCTGATCCATGAGGCGGTCGGCGACCAGCTGACCTGCATCCTCGTCGACCACGGGCTGATGCGCAAGGACGAGGCGGCAGGCGTGGTGGCGATGTTTCGCCAGCACTACAATCTGCCGCTGATCCTGGTCGACGCTTCGGATCGTTTCATCTCGGCGCTGGAAGGCGAGTCCGACCCCGAGAAGAAGCGCAAGACCATCGGCCGGCTGTTCATCGAAGTGTTCGAGGAAGAGGCACAAAAACTCGGCGGCGCCGATTTCCTGGCCCAGGGCACGCTCTATCCCGACGTCATCGAAAGCGTCTCCTTCACCGGCGGCCCGTCGGTGACCATCAAGTCGCACCACAATGTCGGCGGCCTGCCCGAGCGCATGAACATGCAGCTGGTCGAGCCGCTGCGCGAACTGTTCAAGGACGAGGTCAGGGCGCTCGGCAAGGAGCTTGGCCTGCCCGAGAGCTTCATTGGCCGCCATCCCTTCCCCGGCCCCGGTCTCGCCATCCGCTGCCCGGGCGGCATCTCTCGCGAAAAGCTGGAGATCCTGCGCGAGGCCGACGCCATCTATCTCGACGAGATCCGCAAGGCCGGCCTGTACGACGCCATCTGGCAGGCCTTTGCCGTGCTTCTTCCCGTGCAGACCGTCGGCGTGATGGGCGACGGCCGCACCTACGAGTTCGTCTGCGCCCTGCGCGCCGTGACGTCCGTCGACGGCATGACGGCGGATTTCTACCACTACGACATGGCCTTCCTCGGCGCCGCCGCCACCCGCATCATCAACGAAGTGCGCGGCATCAACCGCGTCGTCTACGACGTGACCTCAAAGCCGCCCGGCACCATTGAGTGGGAGTGACGCAAACGGCGGCGTTACCGCAGTTTCGGTGGCGACTTTCACTGTCGAAAATTGTTTTCGTGTCCATATCGCACTTCCGCTGAACTGGCATTCTCGATCTCCGATCTGCGCCCACGTCCCCTATGATGTAAAGACCTTTCAAAAAGAGAGAGGGCTACAGCGTAGAATGACGTGCACAAAGGCGGGTCTGCTTCGCGCAGCATGTCCGCCATTCCTGGCGAAGCGCAGCCTTCCCGAAAGCGGTCATCGCTCAACCTACCCCCCAAAGGCTGGTAGGGAGGGGCTCTGCTGGTCCACTTTCGAGCATACATGTTTTCGCTCGGTGCTTCGGCGCAAGTTGAAGCACTAATGGCCTGTGCATGTTTCTCTCCAGGTTTTGCGGTTTACCAGCCCAACGCTACTGTCAACTGCGAAGGCCGTCACGGATGGACGAGAAATAGCGGTCGGTTCCTACCTGCCCACCCTTTAACGCGACCTCTAGCCCGTCGATCGCCTCGATGCTGGAATGGGCAACGCAGAGCGGCGAGCCAGGCGACACCGGCAGCGGCATCCTGACCGTCAGCGCATCGACGCCCATCTGGCCGAGCGCATGGCTCGACGTGTCGCCGCCGGCGATGACCACTCGCTTCAATTTCTGTTCGATCGTCAGTTCGCGAAGCAGCGCGCCGAGGCCGCGGCTGAGCTTGTGGCGGGCGCCTTCCTGGCGGTCGATCTCGGCACCGCGGTCGGCCTTAGGCCCGAGCGCCGTGTAGAGGATGACGCTGCGCCCCGCCTGCAGGCTGCCGCAACCGGCTGCCGCCGCGCGGGCGATTGCGTTTTCGGAACTCTCCGAGATCAGCTCGACCGGGTCGACCTCGATCCCGTCGAAGCCGTCGGTCAGAGCATGCCGGATTTGCCGTTCCGTCGTCGGCGAGCAGCTGCCCGACACCACCGCGATCCGGTCGGCCACGCCCGGTGGCAAAAAGCGAGGCTCGGCGTGCACGGTCGCGGTCTCAGCCCATGCAGCGAGCAGCGCATATTCGATGCCCGAGGAGCCGACGACGAAGGTGCCCCCCGGCCTGCGCGTGCGCCATAGCTCCTTTCCGGCAAGCGTCTGGGTCTCCCGGCTGTCGACGTCGACGAGCACGATGGCCGCGCCATTCTCTACAAGGCGATCGAACGCTTGCGACCGCGAGGCGGACTGCAGCGTCGCCAGATCGAGCAGTCCCGAGGCAAGCCGGGTCTGCCGCGACAGATGGATCAAAAGATCGGCCTCGTCCATCGGCGTCGCCGGATGGCGGCGCATCACCGGATGGCGGTCGATGCGGTAGTATTTGTCGCGATAGGCGGCGAACAGATGGCCGAAGGCGGTGTAGCGCTTGAGCTGCGGCGCGCCGACCACGAGCGGCACGCTCTCCTGCGCGAACACCGAGCGACCGATCTCGATCGCGCGGCCGATGCTGCCGATCGTCGGGCTGGAATCGAAGGTCGAGCAGACCTTGTAGTGGCAGATTTCGGCCCCAAGCGTCTTCAGCCAGGCGAAGGCATCCTTGAGGTGCGTATCCATCCATTGCGGGGACTCGCTGCGGCTGGAGCCGGCCAGACCGACGGCGCGGCAGTGGGCGAACTGCGCCAGCTGAGCTTCGTCCGGCTGGCGCATGAACAGCACAGTCGGTATGCCACCGAGCTCAAGCGCTTCCATGACGTCGGTCGAGCCGGTGAGGTCGTCGCCATAATAGCTGAGCAGAAGGTCCTGCATGGCTCAAGCCGCCTTGCCGTCGCCGAATTTCTCGATCGAATGCGCCAGCTCCGCATGGCTCCTGGCAAAGTCCGCCAGCGGAATGCCATCGACCGCCGCCTGCCAGGCCTGCTGCACGGCGCGCACGCCGGCGCCCGGTCCGTCCGGATGGCTGACGATGCCGCCGCCGCACAGATAGAGCAGGTCGACCGTGCGGCCGGTGCGCTGATATGTTTCCGGCGCCTGGCCACCCCATTGGCCCGATCCCGCCACCGGCAGGGCGCAATCATCAGGCGAAAACAGCGGCGTCGTCACCGCCTCGAAGGAACGGACGAAGGAGTCGTCCGGCTCCCAGTATTTCGAGCCGATGCCGTTGATCTGTAACTGGTCGACGCCGAGCAGCCGCCAGAACTGCTGCCAGACCCTGAAATCCATGCCGAGCCCGGGATGGCGGGTCAGGATGTCCCAGCCATTGCGGTGGGCGTGCAGCACCAGGCTGGAGCGCTTCCTCAGGTAGGCCATGCCGCCGAAGCCGATCGAGTTGATGTTGATAACAGCGCAGTTGCCGCCGGCCTTCGCCACCAGATCGTGGTTGCGCATCATCTCGTCGGGGTCGGCATGCGAGATGCCGAAGGCATACATGACCTTCTTGCCGGTCTTCTGCTCATGATCGAGGACGAGCGGCATGATCGCCTTCACCCGCTCCGCCAACGGCGAATAGGCCGGGCTCATCAGCTTTTCATCGTCCTTGATGAAGTCGACGCCAGCCTCGATCAGCTCGCCCACCATCGCGGCCGTCTCGTGTGGTCTTAAGCCGAGCGCCGGCTTGACGATGGTGCCGATGATCGGACGCCCCTCGACGCCGGTCAGCCTGCGGCTGCCGGCGACACCGAACTGTGGGCCGGGAAGCGCGCCCCTGAATTCTTCCGGCAGCTTCATGTCGACGACGCGGATGCCGGTGAAGCCCCTGATCGAATAGGTGCCGCCGATGGTAATGGTCATCAGCGCCGCGAGGTCGGTGCCGATCGCATCGAACGGGAAGCCGATGTCGACATCGGCGCGCTTGAATGGGCCAGGGCCGGCGTCGGGAATGGATGGCTGCTCCGCATCGGGTAAATGCCGGATCGCCAGCACATGGGCCGCGACGCGCGCCTTCAGCTCCTCAGTCTCGCCGGGCAGCGCGACGAAGGTTCCGGTCGACTGGTCGCTGGCGATCTTGGCCGCCATCGCCTCGATGCTGCCGGACGTTTCGATGCGATAGGTGAGGATGATCATGGCCGGCCGTCTCGGGTCGAAAGGGGGTTCGAAAACAATTCCCTGTCGTTCGAAATCTGGTATAATGAGTACATAAGTATTGCAAGCAATATCCTGCCCAAAGGATACAGGTCCGACCGGCGGACGGGCATTCCGGGAACCGCCGCGGCAATGCTAGATAGAGCAGGGTCAAGGGAGTGATTCGCGACGATGAACCGTTCGGAGCCGATCGTCCGGCGCAAGCTTTCCGATGAAGTCTTTGCGCGACTGAAGCGCCTGATCACCAGCGGCGAATTGCAGCCGGGCGACGACATGCCGTCGGAGCGCGAATTGATGGAGCGTTTCGAGGTCGGCCGGCCCGCAATTCGCGAGGCGATGCAGGCGCTAAGCAATATGGGCCTCGTCGCTATCTCGCATGGCGAGCGTGCCAAGGTGCTGCAACTGACCGCCAAGTCGATCATCAGGCAGGTCGATGGCGCGGCCAAGATGATCCTGTCGTCGTCGAAGGACACGCTGGAGCACCTCAAAAGCGCGCGCATCTTCTTCGAGCGCGGCATGGTCCGGGAAGCCGCCGAGAAGGCCACGGCCGAGGATGTGCAGCGGTTGCGGGCCACCATTGCAGAGCAGCGCAGCTTTCGCGGCGACTCCGAAGCCTTCATCTCCGCCGACATGAAGTTCCACACCCAGATCGCGGCGATCTCGGGCAACCCGATCTATGTCGCCGTCAGCGAGGCGATGCTCGGCTGGCTGAAGGAATACCACACCGAGATGCTGATCTGGACCGGCAAGGAAAAGTACACGCTGACCGAGCACGAGGAGATCATCGGCCGCATCGAGAAGAAGGATGCCGACGGCGCCGAAAAGGCAATGATCAAGCACCTTGAACGCTCGCGTGCCCTCTATGTGATGAATTCCGAGAAGTGACGGTTCAGCCGATCCGGGCCATCGCGTGAGGCGGCATCGCCAGCCTGCCGCCTGCATCCAGGCTGATGGCGCGCTCACTCCCATCCCGCATGATGAGCGATGCCTTGCCCAGACCGGAAATGTCGACCTGAACCTCGCCTGCTGTCAGGTTGGCCAGGCAGACGATCGTCTCGCCCATCGAGGAGCGGCCGGCGAGTGCCGCTACCCGAGTGTCATCGCTGACCGCAGTAGGGACATGCTGATGACCGACGAGGTCGCAAAGCATCTTCACGGCATGGAAAAGCGGCCGGGGCGCGCCGTCCTTGGCGGGCTCGCCCAACGAGGCCAGCAGTCCGAACGGTCCGGCGAAACTCGACGGCGTCAGCATCTCCAGCCCGGCTGATGCCACACGCGCGGCATAGCCGATCGCCCAGGCGGCCGCGAACTGACCGGCGTGGCGCGGATCGCGATTGGCCATGGCGATGCGCTGGCCATCCGGATTGTCCTTGGTCGCGCCGCCATAGGGGTTCTGCCGCATGGCAATTGTAGACGGCCCGATGCGGTAAGGTTTTGCGCCGACGATCGAGCGCGCCGACTGGGTGATGAAGGGCAACGCCTCCAGCGACTGCATGATGCTGAGATCGTCGGCCGCGTGCACAATCGGGCAGGTACAGTGGGTGATGAAATCGAGCTGGCCTGCGGGAACGCGCTTGCGGTTGAGCTCGGTGAAATAGCTGAACATGCCGCCGCCGAGGCGGATATCCGGGAAGGCGCGCCGCGCCGCCGCATAGACATTCTCGAGCGGCGGGCAGGGCGGCCACACGCTGCCCGGCGGTGTCGACTGCCGGTCGACCGAAGGCGAGACGGCGATGGCATCGAGCCGCAAGCCGGCCCGGCGCACCATGCCGGCGATGCCGGAAAGTTCGGCATCGAGATCGCCGTCGCAGGCAACCACGCATTCGAGCGTCGTGCCCGACTTGTAAGCCTCGGCGAGTCGAGCGAAGGCGCGCAGCGCCTCGAAGCCATGGCCGCGCGTCGGATCGTAGTGGAACAGCAACTGGCGTGGCCCCAGCAATGTTAGTAAGGGCAAGATCGCCAACGTTGCCTCGACATTTTCGGGGTAGATGACAACGCCTATCTCGGGCAGCGCCGCACCGGGCTCACCAAGCGCCACGCGGACCGGTTCGGAGGTAGTGGCGACTGCCGGCGCCTTGCCGTCGCCGGTGATGCGCAGGGTGATCGTCTGGCGGTTGGTTTCGCCGGCCGGCAGCTTGTAGGGCCATGGCAATGCGAGAGGCCGCACATAGGTCTTGTAGGAGGCGTCCGACCAGTTGCGCTGGTCTTCCATTTCGAAAATGTCGCCTTCCATCCGGCACTCGGCGGCCGCACCTGGACGGACCTGATGCGTGATGGCGCGAATATCCTTGAACGGCTGCCAGGGATCGATCAGCAGCGGCAGCTTGGTATCCACCACGCTGCCGTCGGTGTGCTCGACCGTCACCGGGCTGCCGGCAAGGCCGGCGATCGGATGCAGGATGCAGAAGCCGCAGCGGTTGGTCTCGAAATCGCTCTCGGGCAGCGCACTGACGTCGAACACCAGCTCTCCATCAGCAGAGCTGGTGATCGTGGCGCGGAAGCCGAGCCTGCTCCCGTCCGGCCCCGTGCAGCGTGCCGCATAGCTGACCGAGAAGGCGTCGGCGCGCTGGTCGATGACCAGCTCGGTCAGTTCGGGCTCGTAGGTGCCCCAGTCACGGTCGCGCACGATATAGGCGATGGCGCGCAGCACCTCGGCGCCGCCATGGCGGATGGTGCGCAGATTGCCATTGACGAAGTCGGCGCTAAGCGCGCCTGCGCTGAGCCGAACCGGTGCGGCTTCGACCGCATGCGTGCCGTAGAGGAGGAAGGCGTCGGCGGTCATTTCAGCAAGGTATCGAGTTGGACCGGCTCGCGGCTCGCCGCACCGGCATAGGCGGCCTCGACCAGCGCGAAGGTCTTGAGATTGTCGGCGCCGGAGGTTGCGGGCTCCGTTCCCTTAGCCAGGCAGTCCAACCAGTGCTGCTGGATGGCGACGACGCTTTCCTGGATGTTGTGCCAGGGCCGCGACGCCCATGGCAGCAGCGGCGGCGAGACATCGCTCACGGCCGTTCCCCTTTTGCCGGTGACGGTGAGCTTGTAGCCCTGCGCCAGCCGGATCGTGCCGTCGCTGCCGTCGATCTCGATCAGCGTCTCCGGAAACGGCTCGGTGGCGAGCCTGCTCGCATAGCTGCAGTCGACCACCGATGTCGCACCGCTCTGGTGATCCATCAGCATGGTCGCGACATCCTCGCCGGCAATCGCCGGATTGATGCGCTGCGTGCGCGTCGTGATCGTCGAGACGTCGCCGAGCAGGAAGCGGGCGATGTCGATGATGTGGATGCCGAGGTCCTCGATGATGAAACGCTTGCCGGTCGCCAGATAGGGCTGGCCGGAAAACACGTCATAGCCGGAGCGGAAGGAGATGCGGCCGAAGAAGGGCGTGCCGATCTCGCCGCTGTCGAGCACGGCGCGCACCGCCTGGATCGGCGACTGCCAGCGAAAATTCTCGTGCACCATCAGCGGCACGCCGGCCTCGGCACAGGCTTTGACCATCGCCTTGGCGTCGGCAAGCGTCGGCGCGAACGGTTTCTGGCAGATCGTCGGCACGCGATGCCGCGCCGCCAGTTCGACCAGCGGCCGATGGCTGGGTGCCGTGGTGGCGATGTCGACGAAGTCGAGTTTTTCGCTCGCAAACAGCGCCGCCGCGTCGGTGTAGCGCCTGGCGATGCCGAACTGGTCGCCGACGGCCGCGAGCCGCTCCGGATCACGGTCGCAGATGGCGACGATTGCGGCGCCCTCGATATCGCACCAACCATGCATCTGGTTGACGGCGAAGAAGCCGCAGCCGATCAGCGCTCCACGCAATTCAGCCATGCTCAACCAACCTTCGCCATCTGCATAAGTGTGACGCGGCTTTGCAGCCGGCGCTGCGCTTGGTCGACGACGACGGCGACGATGATGACGAGGCCCTTGATCACCATCTGCCAGAATGAGCTCACCCCCATCATCACCAGCCCGTCGGAGAGGATACCGATGACGAAGGCGCCGACAATGGTGCCGCCGATCGTGCCGCGCCCACCCGACATCGAGGTGCCGCCGAGCACCGCGGCCGCGATGGCGTTGAGCTCGAAGCTCTCGCCCGTCGCCGGATGCGAGGCCATCAGCTCGGACGAGATGATCAGGCCGACGATCGCCGCGCAGAAGCCGGAGAACATGTAGACGAACATCTTGACCATGTTGACCCGCACGCCCGAAATGCGCGCCGCCCGCTCGTTGCCGCCGACAGCAAAGATATGGCGGCCGAGCGGCGTGTACTTCGCGAGATAGGCCGCGCCCAGCGCGACGACGATCAGGATCCAGATCGATACCGGCAGCCCCAGCAGCTTGCCGGCGCCGAGATAGCCGAAGCCGGTGGTGCCGAGCTCCCGCTTGCCGACGAGGTTGGGGAAGGTGCGGCCATCGGACGAGAGCAGCGCCAGGCCGCGCGAGACGTAAAGCACGCCGAGCGTGGCGATGAACGGCGCGACGTTCAGCCGGGTGATCAGGAGGCCGTTGACGGCGCCGATCAATATGCCGACGGCAAGCGTGATCAGCGCGATCTCGACGACGTTGAAGTAGATCGTGTAGCCGATTTGCAGGTCGATGCCGTTGAGGACCAGATAGCCGGCGACCATGCCGCACAGCCCGACGATCGATCCGACCGAAAGATCGATGCCGCCGGTGATGATGACGAAGGTCATGCCCATGGCCAGGAAGGCGTTCAGCGCCACATGCTTGGCCATAAGGATCAGGTTGGCCGCCGACAGGAAGTTCGGCGCCGCAATCGAGAAGAACACCAGCACTGCGATCAGCGCGATGAAGGTCCTGAGCTTCATCACTGTAAGAAGCAGCGAACCGCTGGAAGCGGTGGGGGCAGCCGCCTTGGCCGGAATGTCAGTCATGGGCGTTTGTCTCCGTTGGCCCTGCGGGTCCGTGGCCAAGCGCCGATGCGGCGACGATCGCCGCTTCCGTTGCCTCGGCGCGATCGAACATGCCGGTCAGTTTTCCATTGCTCATCACCGCGATGCGGTCGGACAGAGCCATCACCTCGTCGAGATCCGAAGTGGCGAACAGGATGCCGAGCCCGTCGCGCGACAGTTTACGCATAGTGCGGAAAACGTCGGCCTTGGCGCCGACATCTATCCCGCGGCTGGGCTCGTCCATCAGCAGCACCTTCGGACCGGTGAGCAGCGCCTTGCCGATCACCACCTTCTGCTGGTTGCCGCCGGAGAGCGACGAGACCTCCTGCGCCGGGTCGGCGACCTTGATCGCTAGCTCCCGCACCATGCCGGCCACCGCCTGTCTTTCCTCGGCTCCGCGGATGTGGAACAGGCGGGCAAAGCGCGACAGGCTGGCCAGCGTCAGATTGCTGGCGACGGACAGGATCGACACCAGCCCTTCGCGCTGGCGGTCTTCGGGGATCAGCGCGAGGCCACGGCGGATGCGCCGCGTCGTGTCGCGTTCCCTTACCTTTTTGCCATCGATGAAGATCGAACCCGTGGCATGGCCGTGGCGGCCCATGATGCAGTCGAACAATTCGCTGCGTCCGGCGCCCATCAGGCCGTAGATGCCCAAGATCTCGCCGGCGCGCAGCGACAGCGAGACATGGTCTACGGCAAGTCCACCGGTCGTGCGCGGCAGGCATATCTCTTCGGCACGGAATATTTCCTCGCCCGGCAGATGGCCGTCGGCCTTGGCGAAATCCTTGGCATCGGAGCCGATCATCTGCCGCACGATCCACTGCGTGTCGACGTTCTTCATCTCCTCCTGGCCGGTGATGCGGCCGTCGCGCAACACGGTGATGTAGTCGCCGATGCGGATCAGCTCTTCCAGCCGGTGCGAGATGTAGACGATGGCGACGCCGCGCGCCTTGAGGTCGGCGATCACCTTGAACAGGATCTCGACTTCCGCCGCACTCAGCGCCGAGGTCGGCTCGTCCATGATCAGGATGCGCGCGTCGAGAGAGACCGCCTTGGCGATCTCGACCAGCTGCTGCTGGCCGATGCGCAGATCCTCGACGAGCATGTCCGGGCGGATGCCGGCCTGCAGCCTTTCGAGGAATTCGGCCGCGCGGCGCTCCTGCTCCTTGCGGTCGATCTTGCGGAACCGGTTGGTGATCTCGCGGGTGGCGAAGATGTTTTCGGCGACGGTCAGGTTGCCGAACAGGTTGAGCTCCTGGAACACCATGCCGATGCCGCGGTTCACCGCATCGCCGGATGAGGCGAACGACACGTCTTCACCCTCGAGCAGGATGCGTCCGGCGGTCGGCTGCTCGACGCCTGCGATGATCTTCATCAGCGTCGACTTGCCCGCGCCGTTCTCGCCTACCAGAACGTTGACCGCGCCCCTGCGCACCTCGAAATTGGCGCGCTTGACCGCGACCGTGCCGGAATAGACCTTGGAGACATCCTCCAGCTTCAGGATGACGTCGCGCTCGGCTTCCGCGCTCATGGCTTCGGCCCGATCTCGGCCTCCGCCGGCGTCACCAGCGGCAGGTCTTGGCCGCTGCCCAGCGTATAGGCGCCGAGCACCTTGGCGCTGCGGCCCTCGAGCGCCTCGCGCGGCAGCTTGGACAGCGCCGTCTTGTCGGCATAAATGTTGAATGCCTTGCCGAACTGGGCGAAGTCGATCTGGTTGGTAAAGTCGTTGAACTGGATGAAGTCGAGGCTGTCGCGCAGCGCGGTGCCGCGCACCGCCGGTCCGATCTGCACCCGCGCATCGGCCTTGCCGTCGCCGTCGACATCGACATCGATGGTCGCCGCGCGCGACTGGGTGTTGGCGGCGACGATCTTGCCCTCCAGCCGCACCGCGAAGGTCCAGGGCGAATTCGCCTGCTTGTTCGGATTGCCGTATTTGGCGCCGGCGGCAGCCGGATCGGTGGTGGCCAAGGCGTGCACTTCCGGGAACGGTCCGCCCTTCTGCTGCAGATAGGGGATTACCTTCGGCGCCCAGATGTCCTCGATCATCTTGTCGGGATTGAAGGCCGGCGCGTTGCCGCCGCCCTGCATCGACGGTGTCGGCAGGATCTTGCAGGCGGTGAGCCCGAGGCCGGCCATTCCGGCAAGAATTGGCACGGCGAAGCTCAACCAGGTCAGCTTGTTCGGCATGGCGGTCAGGAAGCACCCACGGAAATTGGGCAAGGGACGAACCGGAGGTCCGTCCCTTGCGATTGATGTGATGCCGGCTCAGTTGGTGAGCGCGAAAGTCTCCAGCTGCTTGGCATTGTCGCCATTGACCAGCACGCAGTCCATCAGCTGCTTTTCCTGGGCAGGAGACTTCTTGTTCTTGATGAAGTCGTCGGCTTGCACGACAGCCATCTGCGCCTGCGCGAAGGCCGGCTGCAGGACGGTCGCCTTGATGCCGCCGGAGGTGATGGAGTCGCGCACGTCGTTCGAGCCGTCGAAGCCGACGACAATGACATCCTTGCGGCCGGCGGCGGCGAGTGCTGCATAGGCGCCCATCGCCATCGTGTCGTTGCCGGAGATCACGCCCTTGATGTCCGGGTTGGCCTGCAGGATCGATTCCATCTTGGAATAGGCTTCCGTTTGGCTCCAGTTGGCGGACTGCTGGGCGACCATCTTGAGGTCCGGATAGTCGTTGATGACGTCGTGATAGCCCTTCGAGCGGATGCCGGCATTGGTGTCGGATTCCTTGCCGACCAGCTCGACGAAATTGCCCTTCTCGCCCATCAGCTTGACGAACTCCTGCGCGCCGAGCTGGGCGCCCTGGTAGTTGTTGGAGACGATCTGCGCCACGGCGACGCCGGTGGCGTTGATCTCGCGATCGATCAGGAAGGAGGGGATGCCGGCGTCCTTGGCTTTCTGCACGGCAGCGACCGTGGCGTCAGCGCCGGCATTGTCGAGGATGATCGCCTTGGCGCCGCGACCGATCGCCGTGTCGATCAGCTCGGACTGCTTGTTGGCGTCGTCGTCATGGACCAGCACCAGCGCCTCGTAGCCGAGTTCCTTGGCCTTGGCTTCGGCGCCGACGGCTTCCGCCTTGAAGAACGGATTGTCGTGCGAGGGCGTGATGATGGCGATCAGGTCCGCCGCATAGGCAGGCATCGCCGTTCCGAGCGCCAGCACGCCGGCGAAAGCTGCAAGGGTCATTCTGCGAGTGAGTTTCATGAAGTCCTCCCGTTGAAAAAACTTTTGCCCTGGCAAATCGGGGCCATTGTCTGCGTCTGAATTGGTCAGGCGGCGGATCGCGTCGGATTCAAGCCGCGAGCCGGCTCCTCCCGAGCAGATCGTCACTCCCCCGTCCTCCACTCGTTCAGGCTTCGACTCCCGCGAAACCTGATTATCCGAGCTCGAGAACAGCTTAGCCAACTGGTATAATGAGTCAACCACTATTTCAGGTGATATGTATCTGATGTGCGATTGACGCCTTTCCTTCTCCCCTGTGGGAGAAGGTGGATCGGCGCGCAGCGCCGAGACGGTTGAGGGGTGCGCGAAGGATCGCCGTCGCCGGCAGGCTGGAGCATCTCCACAGGGGAGAAGGAGGAGCGTCCCTCCTCAGGTAATGCGCTGGATGCTCGCAGCGATCTCTTCCGGCTCGAAGACACGCTTCCAGTCGTCGCGCATCAGCACCGGCTTGCCGAATTCGATCGCCTTGTTGCAGGCGTCGGAGAACACGCCCTTGGTCTCGCCGAAGATGACGGCGCCGAGCACATTCATGTGGCCGAGCAGGAAGTCGAGCGCTGCCTGCCGTTCGACGCCGCGCGCCACGACTTCGTCCATCGCCTCTTTCATGACGACCAGCAGCGAGGCGCACACTGTCTCAGAAAGACCGGGTTCCAGCAGCGCCATCTGCTCGACCGTGACGCGATGCGAGCGCATCACCGGCGCCCAGATGATTCGGGCGATCGCCTCGCCCTTGGCGTAGTCCGCCTCCGGCCCTTGCATCAGGGCGCTGACGAAATGTTGCTTGGCCTTGACGCCGCCGAAGAAGTCCTTCTTGGCCGCCATGTCGGTCTCGTCGTTGAAGATCGGCGGATGGCAGGGATGGGTGACGAAATAGGTGAGGTCGGGACGGTCCGGCAGATGGCCGGCGAAGGGAGCGGCGGCATCGAGAACCACCACCATCGTGCCCGCCGCCAGCTTGCTCTCGATGCTCGCCGCCACCTTGCCAATATGAGTGTCCGGAACGGCCAGGATCACCACGTCGGCACCTTTGAGCGCCTCGTCGGCGCTGACCGCATCGAAGCCCAGTCCGGTCTTCAGCCGCTCGCGGCCCGCCTCGCTGACCTCGACATGGCGGATCGTGTAGTCCGATCTGCGAAAATTGGTCGACAGGCGGTAGCCCATTTTGCCGCCGGCTCCGAACAGCGCAATCGTTGTCATTTATGCTTGCTCCCGTTTTCCAACGATGGCCGCGCCGATCGTCACGTTATCAACTGGTATAATCACTCTACCACAACGTAGTGGTTTGACCAGAGCCTTCCTTGCCGTTTCACGCAGGCCTGTCGCCAGCCTGTATTGCGGGATTGGCGTCGTCGGCTGCCGGTTCGGCCGGCGCCCGCCGCGACAAGGCCTGGCGGCCGGCCAGCGCCAGCACGAAGATGACGACGATGCCCTGGACGATGTCCTGAACGCCGGGTGGCAGGCCGATGATCTGCATGGTGGTGACGATGAGGATCAGAAGGATGCTGGCAAACAGGGTCCCGACGGCCGTCGCCGAGCCACCGAAGATCAGCGTCCCGCCGAGCACCACGGCAGCGATCGACTGCAGGAGATAGGGCTGGCCCATCTCGAGGAAGGCGCCGCCTATATAAGCGCCGAGCAGCAGGCCGTTGAGCGAGGCCAGCACCGAGGAGATTATGAAGGCCGCGGCTATCACCCTGCCGTTCCTGATGGCGGTGAGCCGCGCCGCGGCGCGGTTCTGGCCGACCGCCGACAACAGCTGCCCAAACACGGTGTAGCGCAGCACCAACGAGGTCGCCGCCACGCCGGCGATGACGATAATGGCCATGATCGGCATGCCCCAGACGCGGCCGCTCGCCAGCGTCTTCAGCGTCGGGCTGACGGCGAAACTCGGTATCGCCCGGTTGGACAGCAGCGTCGCCGTCGCCAGCACATAGCCGGTCGCGAGCGTCGCGATGATCGCCGGAATGCCGAGCCCGACCACCAGCAGCGAATTCAGCACGCCGACGGCGAGGCCGAGCAGGATGGCGGCGGCGACGCCAATGGCAAGGTTGGCGTCCTGCCCCTTGATGGTGAGCAGCGCGACGAAGGCGCTGAGCGTGATCACCGAGGCGACCGAGAGATCGATATTGCCGCGTCCCGTCGTCACCACGAACATCTGGCCGATGCCGACCACCGTCAGGAACGACGCCGACAGCATGATGCCGGACAGGCTGGAGAGGCTGAAGCGGTTGGTGACGACCGACAGAACCAGCCACAGAAGCAGCACGCCGATCGCCGCCCAGATCCAGCGGTTCTTTTGCGCCCAGATACTGAAGGCGGCGAGCGCGTTCATTGTTCGCTCCTGCGGTCGGCGGTCAGGCTGCGCAGCGTGAGCAGCGCGATCAGGATCAGCCCTTGCGTGGCGGCATTGTAGTCGCTGCTGACGCTGAGCGTGCCGAGCAGCGCGCCGATCAGCGACAGCGTCACCGCGCCGGCGATGGCGCCGACCGGCGAGATGATGCCGCCGAGCAGCGAGCAGCCGCCCATCACAACGGCGGCGACGCTGAGCAGGGTGAAGGAATTGCCGGAATTGATGTCGCTTGCCGTGTTGATTGCCGTCAGCGACAGGCCGGCGGCACCCGCGAACAGCCCGGCGATGAGATAGCGCACCAGCGCATAGCGCGTCGGCGACCAGCCCGAGCGGATCATCGCTATCGGGTTGTTGCCGAAGCCGCGCAGCACCACGCCAAGTGGCAGCCGGTCGATGACCAGCACGATCAGCGCCACGGCCGCCATGAGGATGATCGAGGTCGGCATGAAGCCGACCGACCAGCCGAACAGCGCCGTCAGCCAGTCCGGGCTGGCGCCGCCCGGCGTCGGCTGCAGCGCATAGCCGATCCCCACCCAGATGAAAGAGGCGCCGAGCGTGACGACGATGGCCGGGATCTTGCGCGCCTGGATCAGGCCGCCGAGCCCAGCATAGGCGGCCAGCGCCGCCACCAGCGCCAGCGGGCCGAGCCATGGTTGGTCGTAGAGCAGCGTGGCGCTGAGCACGCTGACCAGGCCGGCAAAGGCGCCGACGCCAAGGTCGATCTCGCTGCCGCCGACGATGAACATCTGCGCCGCCGTCACCAGCACCAGCGACAGCGCCGGCATCAGGAGCAGGTCGAGGCCGAAGATCGAGGCGACCGCCGGATTGGCCGAGATCATGATGCCCAGCACCGCGGCGAGGCCGATGAAGGGCGCCGCGTTCACCAGCCGCCGGGCAAGTCCGGCAGCTGTCGCCGCCCTCGGCCCGGCGTCGGCGAGCTTGTCCGTCGGCTGGGTGAAGGAGGCGCCGACGATCGCCGATTCCGTGATCGCCTCGCCGACCAGTTCCCGCACGATGCGTCCGCCGGCGAAGACCAGAACTCGGTCGCAGGCGAGCAGTTCGGCATCCTCGGTCGTGTGCCAGACCAGCGTGCGGCCGCCGCGCGCGATCTCGTTGCAGTGCCGGTAGAAGTCCTGCTTGGTGGCGATGTCGACGCCGCGCGTCGGGTCGTCGAGCAGGATGATCGGCGCATCGGTGACCAGCGCCCGGGCGACCAGCGCCTTCTGCTGGTTGCCGCCGCTGAGCTCGGTGATGTTGGACTGGAAGCGCTTGTCGTCCAGCCGCAGCTTGCCGGCGGCGCTGCTCGCCGTATCGCGGTTGGCGCGCTCGGAAACCAGGCCGAGCGCCGGGCGGCGGGCCAGTGCGCCGATGCTGATGTTGGAAAGCACGCTCCACAGCGGGAATACGCCTTCCTTCTGCCGGTCGCCGGCGATGAAGCTCGCCTCCGCGCGCCTCTCAACGGCTGCATCGTGCCTGTGGCCCGTGCCGAAGATCGCGTGCAGCAATTCCTTTTGGCCGCTGCCTTCGAGGCCGGCCAGGCCGATGATCTCGCCGCGCACGATGTCGATGTCGCGGCCGAGCTCCGCCGTCAGCGTGCCGGAGAGCCGCACCAGCACATCCTTTGAGGATGCGGCGGCGACGCTGTGCTGGTGGACCGGATTGGCGTCACCACCCATCAGCTGCACCAGCCCGGCAATCGAGGCATCGGCGACCTTGCCCTGCCAGGCGGTGCGGCCGTTGCGCAGCACCACGATTTCGGTGGCGATGTCGATGATCTCCTGCAGCTTGTGACTGATGAAGATGAAGGCGAGCCCGGCCTCGGCCCGCTCGCGGACGAAGGCGCGCAACTGCTTCGAGCGATCGAGATCGAGCGAGGAGGTCGGCTCGTCGAGCACGATCAGCTTGACGCGGGGCGTCGCCGCCGCGCGTGCGATCTCTACCATCTGTCGTTCGGCGATGGAGAGGTGGCCGACCTCGGCGTCAGCATCGATGCCATTGCCGGGAAAGACCGCGTCGAGCGCCGCGCGGGCTCGGGTGCGGTAGAGCGCCCGCCAGCCGGGCCGGCTTGCCGCTTCGCCCGGTGTTTCGAGGAAGAAATTCTCGGCAACCGAAAGGTTGGCGCAGAGCGACAGCTCCTGGTGCACCATGCGGATGCCGCGCCGCTGTGCCTCGTTGGTGTCGTAGCCGGTGAAGTCCAGCGCCTCGCCGGCAAAGGAGATCGAGCCCAGCGTCGGCCACATCGCGCCGCACAGGATGCGCATCAGTGTCGATTTGCCGGCGCCGTTGCCGCCGACCAGCCCGATCACGTCGCCGGCGCTGACGGAAAGATCGATGCCGGCATTGGCAAGCGTTGGCCCGAAACTCTTGGTGATCCGGCTGAGCGAGACAACGCTTGGCCGGGCAGGAGCGGCAGGCGCCGTGGCGGCGCCATCCTGATCGGCAACGGCAAGCTGGGACATTCGTCCTCCGTTTTCTTCGACGCCAGGATCGGGCGCAGTAAGGAGCAATTCCAGGAAAAGTGCTTAGCGGTTTTCCGTCCGGAATTGCGTAGTACCAAATACCTAGAGCGGGCCAGCGACAAAGCTGAACCGCTCTAGGCCGGCACCCGATCCAAGCCGGTTGGTCGCGTTACTTGCTGAGCAGGTTCTGCTTCACCCAGTCCAGCGAATAGCTCGGGCTGATGATCTGGCCGCCCGGCAGCTTCGCATATTCCTTGAGGTTGCTTGCGTCGACCGTCGCCACCGGCATGATCATCAGCTTCGGTGCTTTGGCGCCCTTGAGCAGCGACAGGCCGAGCCAGAAGGCGGCGCCGCCGATGCCGGGCGTGGTGTTCATCGACACCGTCTGGTAGCCATTCTTGGCATTCTCCTCGGCCCACCATTTTACGAAGTCGGTGCCGCCGCCACCTTCGATGACCGGCATCTTGCCGGCGTAGTCGCCGCCATACTGGACGAAGGCCTGCGCGATACCGACATCGTCGCTGCCGCCCTGACCGAGCACCGCATCGACATGCGGCAGCGAGGGCAGGACGTTGGCGATCGCCGCCTGCGCCACCGACGCCGTCGCCTGGCCATAGACTGTCGCGACCACCTTGATGTCCGGATACTTGGCCAGTACCGACTGCTGCGCGTTGAACATGTCGTTGTCGGGCGCCGAGCCCTTGACGCCGCGCACCTGGATGACGTTGCCCTTTCCGCCGAGCATCTTGAACACGGCTTCGGCCTGGGTCGCCTTGTAGCCCTTGAAGTCGAAATTGAGCTGGTAGTTGCAGGGCGCCGAGGCGACCGAATCGAAGGAGACGACGATGATGCCGGCCTTGCAGGCCTTTTCGATGATGCCGTTGACCGCGGTCTCCGAGGCGGCGTCGACGGCAAGCACGTCGACCTTCTTCAGGATCAGTTCGGCGATCTGGCTGTTCTGCTGCGCGACGGAACCATCGCCGTTCATGACGATGTAGTCGGCGATCTGCCCGGCGGCCTTGGCTTCTTTGGCCGAGGCCTCGAACGCTTCCACCATCTGGTGGCGCCACGTGTTGCCGTAATAGGCATTGGTCAGCGCGATGACCGGCTTGTCCGACGATGCCATTGCCGGCAGCACGCACACACTCGCCAGCGCGGCGCTGGCAAGCGCCGCCACGATTGAAAGTTTCATTGTATCTCCTCCCATAAAGACCATAAGACGCAGCGTATCTGCTGAGGATCACGCTATGTCAGGTACACATTATACCAGCATACCAAATAGGCAATGGCCTTTGCTATCCCTGCGAGGCTGCGCTGCCATAGCCGCGAGGCGCCGGTTGAGTGTGTGTGTCGGAAGTATGCACTTATCTGGAGCCGCGACGGTACTTTCGAGACCTGCCGTGGCGATCCTCAATGCGGACGTCAAGAGCAACTGCAGGATCAAGGCATCGCACCAGAAGAGCTTGTCCATCTCCGCCTGGATGTCGGGGGCGAAACCGTCATGTGCTGCCGCATTCGCCTCCTCAGCCTGTTGGCGGTAGTAGTTCGCGTCGCGCACGGTCGTGAAGTTGCTGCGATCTGATACTGGATTGAAGCCCATAGCGTAGAGATCGGAGACAACAACCTGATGTCCCGCCGCAGACAGCGCCTCCTGCGATGCGCTGGTCAAGGCGCCGTTGAAACTGTTGGGCTCGGGGTGGGCGTGAACGATGAAGATGCGCACTGTGCTCGTCCCATTCGGTCGAAATATTCATTTTCTAGATGTCGAAAGGGTTCGCTCGGCGACGTAGTCGAGCGAGAGGGGGCCAGCCCCGCGCGTCAGCACAAGCAGCAGCAGTGAGGCCCACAGCAGGTGCTCTGCCCAGCTTTCCGGATAAACGAAAATCTGGATGACTGACACGACGCCGAGCAGCATCAACGCTGCAACGCGCGAAAACAGTCCGAGGAAAATCAACACCGAGCCCGCAAGTTCGGCGGCCGTCGCCAGCGGCGCCGCGATCGACGGATCGACGAACGGAAGATTGTATTCGTTGGCGAACAGCTGCAACGTCACCGGCCAGGATGCCAGCTTGGTCTGCGCGGATTGCCAGAAGACATGCGCGACCGCGACACGGGCGGCAAGCTGGATCAGCGAGAATGGAATGCGTTCGGGTAGCTTGATGATGCGCTTGTAGAGGCCGACAGAGCCGGCCGGGTTGGACGAGGATTGCTCCGATATTGCGGTCATGACTGTCTCCGTCAGTTTGAGGGGGAATTCGCGGCGACCCGCACGTTGGTGACGAGCCTGTCGCGGAACAGCCGCACAAGGGCTGAAACCAGGTCGAAGGCCGGGTCGAGCGCCAAGGCACGGCCAGTGGCATGCTCGAGGCCGAAACCGTGCTTCAGCGAATGCCAGAAGGCGAAGCTAGCGCGGTCGAGCAGAAAAAGCCGCACGTAGTTCCCCGATCGCCACAACGCCACGCGTTCGGGGCGTCTTGTCCAGGTGATGTTTTCGTCGACCGCCGTCTCCTGTTGATGCGCCATCCATACCGACAGGATCGACCAGTGCGAGACGATCAGTCGCAATGAGGGCTGGAGCAGGATATCCGGTGACAGCCCAAGGTCGGTGTTGTCGAATTCTGCGAGGCTGCGGGGCGGCAGCGAAGCTGTATCGAGCGCCTCCGCTATGGCCCATTCGAGCCGCGCCGTTTCGGCGACGATCGGCATGTCGGATAGCGTGTCGATCGTCTTCAGGAAGCGCGGGAAGCCGGCTCCATAGCGCGAAAGACGCGATTCAACCGGCGGATACCGTCGAATGAACTCGCTCGCCACGTAACGGAAGAAGCGTTCGTCTATCAGCCGGACGGTGACGGGAAACACCGCCATCAGCGCCGCGGTGAGGGAACTGCGCGTGTTGTTTTGGTAGATGCGCAGACGGGCCAGTGGATCGGCTTGGCCGGCGGTCAGCATTTTCGCGGAGACCAATGGCTCGATGGCAAGCACCGAGCGCGCAATGGTGGTCTGCAGGTTTTCAAGCGGCAACATCGTATCCTCCTTCCATTGGCGTCAACGCTACCGGTATGGCTGCTCCGGCCTTGGCGGCAGCGAATGCTGCTAGCACTGGCATGCTGGTCCCCATACTTTCGAAGAGGGTGAGGGACATCGGTCGGGGTTTGGCTGCCTCGGCTTGTCTCGCGGCCTGCTTGCGGTTGAACATGATCGAAGCGGTGAGCATGTCGGCCCACATGGCTTCGCCAAGGAGCACATCGAGAACCGGGACATCGGTGTCCCATTCGATCAGCGTGGGGCGCGGTCCGAGCCGGCTTATGGCATGCTGATAGAGCGCCCAGACGACAGGCGGCACGCGCGAGCCATGATCGTCGATGAGCACAGTGTCGGCTCCGACCTGATTGGTCGCGTGACCGGCAAGATGGATCTCGCCGATTGCCGCGGCTGGCAGCGCATCGATGAAAACTTTGGCGTCATATTGCAAATTGTGCGCCGAGACCTGGACGTTGTTGACGTCCAGCAGCAGACCGCAGCCGGTCCGTGCTACGAGCTCGGCCAGGAATTCGGCCTCGTTCATCGAGGAGCCCGCAAAGGCGACATAAGCAGACAGATTTTCGATCAGCACCTGCCGCTTCAGCGTGTCCTGGACCGCCGCGACATTGCGGGCCACGATCCCCAGCGCCTCTTCGTCATAGCGTAGCGGCAGCAGATCGTTCAGATAGGCACCGTCCGCGACACTCCAGGCGAGATGCTCGGAAACGAGATCGGGCTGGAAGCGCTCACAAACCCTGCGCAGTCGCTCCAGATGATCACGGTCAACTCCTCTAGCGCTGCCCAGCGACAAGCCAACGCCATGCACCGATAGCGGATAGATCTGGCGCAGCCGTTCCAGCGCCTCGGTGCCGGCGCCGTCCCCCATGTAGTTCTCGGCATGAACCTCGAGCCAGCCGGCGGAAGGTCTTCGCGTCAGCATTTCTCTGATGTGAGGCGAGCGAAGACCGATGCCCGCTGATGCGGGGATCGCGAGGGGCTGAAACGCAGGGGACATCGGTCTGCTCCTTTCTAGAGGGTTGGCTCTAAGTCTGGATGGTTCAGGCTTTCGGCTTGTCGCTGCCGCCGGCAATCTTGGCGCAGCTGCCGGCGGGCACGTAGAGCCAGGAATCCGGCTGGTTGTCGGCGGTGGCCGTGCCGGCACAGGAATGCGTCGCGGTCTGACAGTCGTTCTGGCCGGCCTTGACCACGCCGTAGCATTTCTCGAACGAGAAACTGGGCTGGGCGGCGGGGCCGCTATAGGCCGCCGTGGCGGCGAGCGAAGTGGCGGCCGCGAGGGCCGATCCGATGAGGGTCTTGGTGTTGATCACAGTCGTATCTCCTGGTTGCGTTTCGAAGGAAAGACTGGCCTTGCGACCTGTCTGCAAGCAGTGTCCCCGATCCGAATGCCGAGCTGAAATGCTGTCTCGGCATGGATTTGATACGCGGCCACTATGTTGAAGAGGCCGCACGCAAAAAGCCCTCCGGCGGGGGCACCGGAGGGCTTGGCGCCTGCGTTCGGGAATATGCGAAGCAGGCGCGGCTAGGCGGGAGGGAGGCGCCTAGATGTATCGGTTTTCGCAACTGATGGCCGGGAGTTCATCAGTGCGGAGAGGAGCGGCCGCAAGCCAGTCTGCTGCACGCTGCCGCCCTCTGTCGCGCATGTCGGTCAACTCACCCCAGTCGATCCAGGGCCTCATAAGCAGCGGAGCCCCGGCACGATGTCGACTGTCAAATATGGTGTGAACCGGCGCGCATTTGGTCGCGCAGTGGTTCGCTGCGAAGCTGCGATCCGGACATGGCGTCGCGAACACCGAAGGCCTGCCGGCGATTATCAGGCGATGGCGGGCTTCGGTTGATCGGACCGACGGCAACTGCGAGAGCTCGCCATCACCCCAATAGGTATCGCCGTCGATTTCTACAGGCGAGGAGAGGAAGGGGACAGTGGCTGCCGCCACGATCGCGTTGATCGACAACTGTTCACCGGTGAAAATCTTCACGGCGTCGGTGCGGGCGCTAACGGCCAGGACGCCGAGCTTCACCGGGCAGCGTACGTCGCGGATTTGCTCGATATCGATTGACTGTTCCAGTATCGATCGAAGGAGGTTGGCAATGTCGATGACGAAAATCGAGGCATGGCTGACGCGCCGCCAGAAATTGGCGAGTGCAGTCCGCGCCCCGCGCCGGCCGCCGAGTCCCAGGCCATAGGCAAAGACCGCCGCTTCAACCGCTCCAAAGCCGGACGCGGTGACTGCGCTGAAGGTGCAGTTCGGCTCGTCCAGCAGCCGGTCGAGCACGCCCCAGACGAAAGCGCCATGTGCGTCGGTTGAAACGAGAATCTCGACAGACTGGCGGTCTTCCGGTCGGTAACTGGTCCCGGAAATGATGGCCTTGTCAGTATACGTCTCGGACCGGGCGTGCATCACTTGATCTCCATTCCAAGGTCGCCGGCAGGGCGACTTGTGGAGAGACTGCCGCATCTTCTTCTTTGAACGAAATGCCAAGGTGGCATGAAGTCCATAGGCAGATTGCATTGGCTGACAGTATTCGCGCGCAGCATCCTTCACCCGATCAGGCCAGGCGATGCGCGTCGCTTGCTTTCGCACCGTCGCCAGAACCGCGGCCTGGAACCAGGAGATATATGATGAGAACAAATCTCACTTGCATGGCTGCGCTTGCCATCAGTCTTGGCGCAAATCCGGCGTCCGCCGACCCCTTCAGCGACCTGGCGGCCTTGCCCACCTTCTATACGGACGCCAGCATGACGACGATGAAGTCCAAGGCCGAGTTCAAGGCCGCCTGGGATGCGATGGCGAAGGACAAGCAGGGTGCAATGATGAAGGAATGCCAGGATGCGGCGATGAGCAAGCCGCACGCCGAATTCTGCGCCAACCTGCAGGCGCTCGGCGGCGCCAACTGAGTTGGCGAGGTCCAGCCGCCACCTCCTGCACACGAGGCGTGCCGCGCGTTCTCAACACGCCATGACGGACCGCTATCGACTTCATAGCGGCAGTGCATTGGCGCCGAGACAAGCTTTGCGGCAGGCTCCGAAGCTACGAAAAGCCTCGTTTGCAATTTGGGACAAATCGGCATGGACATTCATCACATCCGCTACTTCCTAGCCGTGTGCGAGACGCGAAACTTCACGCGCGCCGGCGAAAGGTGCAATGTCACCCAGCCGGCGCTGTCGCGCGCGATCCAGCAGCTCGAGGACGAGGTCGGCGGCCTGCTGTTTCGCCGCGAGCGAAACCTGACTCACCTGACCGACCTAGGCGCACTGCTGCGCCCCCGGTTCCAGCAGATCCTCGACGAATTGACTGGAGTGCGGCAGGAGGCCTCGAGATTCTTGTGCCTGGAAAATGCCAACCTCAAGGTTGGTGTCATGTGCACCATCGGTCCGCGGCGCTTCACCGGCCTGCTGGCCGATTTCAACCGGCGCCAGCAAGGCATCCAGCTGCAGCTGGTAGAAGGTGTGCCCGCCTCGCTTTCGCAATTGCTCGAATCCGGTGAAATCGATGTCGCAATCATGGCGTCCAGCAGCAGCTTTCCGGAACGGTTCGATGTCACGCCGCTCTATCGCGAACGTTTCGTCCTGGCTTTTCCAAACGGCCATCGGCTGGCTCGCAACGACAATGTCGCCATCTCCGAACTCGACGGTGAAAACTATCTCAGGCGTCTCAACTGCGAGTATCGCGATCATCTCGCCGGGCTGTGCAACGACCGCGGCGTGAAGCTCAGGATCTCCTACGCCAGCGAGCGCGAGGACTGGATCCAGAACATGGTCTCAGGTGGTCTCGGGATCTGCTTCATCCCGGAGTTCAGTGCTGTGATCCCCGGCTTGCAGGTCCGCCCCGTCATCGACCCCGAAGTCTGGCGGGAAGTGTCGTTGGTGGTCGTGGCGGGGCGCAGGTTCTCGCCGGCGGCATCTGCCTTCGTCAACAGCGTCAAGGCGCATGGCTGGCCGGAGAGCGCCATCCCTCAGGCGCTTCGCAAGACGGCAGCCTGAAGAAAGACTGTAGAAATGGTGGTGGCGCGCGACAAGTCCTGTCGTGCGCCTTTTCGTGCACTCGCGACAGCCGACGATAGTTTTCAGGTATCGATTTGAGAGCCAGTCAGCATTTCTCATTCTTCGAGGCTGCCGTCACTCTCCTCTCATGCCCCGCCTCTGCGATTGGGCACTGACAAAGGAGAAATAACATGGCTTCCAAGACTATTGCATTGCGGGCGCCGCTGAAGTTGGCCCTGACACTCGGACTGCTTACTGCGACCGCTGCATTTTCCGTGGCCCCGGTTTTCGCCGGTGACTGCCCTGCCGGCCAGGCGGCAACGACGGACATCCAGGCACATCCGAGCAAGCCAGTCGGCGTGACCGATACGGTTCTCTCGGCAATCGATCTCAGCAGCAAGGGCGAAGCCTGGAAAGGCAATATTCTGCGCCTGCGCAAGCTCGTCGTTCAGCCCGGCGGCGTCGTGCCGTGGCATGAGCACAATGTCCGCCCGGCCAACATCCTGATCGTCGAAGGCTCGATCACCGAATATCGCAGCACCTGCAAGGTCGGGATCGAACATCCGGCCGGCGACGTGACAGCCGAATTCGGCCAGCTCGCCCATTGGTGGAAGAACAATGGCAAGGTTCCCGTCGTGCTCTATTCCGCCGACGTCCTGCCGCCTGCGATGCACGAAGACCACATGATGTAAGCCGCTCGTTGCGGCGAGCAGATTCCAGCATCAGCAACTGAAAGTGCGTCCTCGGGCGATCCGCCTGGGGACGTGTGGCACGGAGTTCCGTCATGACGACCAGTGAACACACCGAACCGGCGCGGCTGCGTATGGTGGCCGCGGATAGCTGGCGCTTCGGCCTCGTTGCCTTGATCGCGTTTCTCACGCTTGTCGATCTGTTCGCCACCCAGGCCATCCTGCCTTCGCTGGTGACAAAATTCGGCGTCAGCCGCGCGACCATGGGCTTCGCCGTCAATGCCAGCACGTTCGGCATGGCGGTGGCGGGGATCGCCGTCGCGCTCTTCGGGCGCGGCATTGATCGCCGCAACGGCATCTGGATCAGCCTGGCCATCCTGGCGATCCCGACGACGCTACTTTCGCTGACGCACAGCATAGTTGTTTTCGCCCTGCTGCGCGTAGCGCAAGGGCTGTGCATGTCGACCGCGTTCACCCTGACGATGGCCTACCTGGCCGAGCATTTTTCCGCGCGGCAGACGACCAGTGCACTTGCTGCCTATGTGACCGGCAATGTCGCCAGCAATTTCTTCGGACGGCTGATGTCGGCCGCCGTGGCCGACACGTTTGGCATCTCCACCAACTTCCTGACGTTCGCCGCCCTCAATCTGATAGGCGCGGCCCTCGTCTGGCTTACCCTGCAGAAGACATCGGCAATGATGCGCGCTGACGCCAAGAGCGAGCCTGCCCGCGCCGCCTGGAAGGGCCCGCTGAAAAACGTCGAACTGCGCGCCTGTTTCACGATCGGCTTCCTGATCCTCTTCGTCTTCATCGGCACCTTCACCTACGTGAACTTCCAGCTCGTCGCCGCGCCGCTGTCGTTGTCGCCGATGGCGCTGGGACTGGTGTATTTCGTCTTTCTGCCATCCATGCTGACCACACCGCTCGCCGGGCGGGTTGCTGCGGGGCTCGGACCAAGGATCGGGATCGGCGCAACGCTTGCACTGGCGATCCTGGGTTTGCTTCTGCTTCTGGCGAGCAGCCTGCCGGTGGTGCTTACCGGGATGGCGTTGGTCGCCATCGGCACCTTCCTGGCTCAGGCGATCGCCACCGGGCACGTCAGCCGGACCGCCTCGCGTGACCGCGCCGCCGCAAGCGGCATCTACCTTGCTTCCTACTATGCGGGCGGGCTCGCCGGCAGCTTCGTCATCGGACAGGTTTACGACCGGATCGGCTGGGCCGCATGCGTGGCTGTGCTTGCCGCGGTCCTCGCCAGCGCAATCGCGGCGGCACGCATGCTGCAAACGCCAAAGACCTGAGATCCTAAGACCGAAAACTTAGCTATCCAACAAAGGAGACTGACATGACCAACTACCTGAAAACCATGATTGCCGGCGGCGCCATGCTGATGGCGGTCATTCTGCCGGCCGCCGCTTCGGACGGTGTCGTCACCGTGAAGAGCGACTATTCCGTCGCCGAAACCGTCGCCCGCATCAAGAAAGATGTCGTTAAGAAGGGCATCAAGCTCTTTGGCGTCATCGATCAGGCAAGGCTTGGCAAGAACGCGGGCAACGATGTCAGGCCGTCGCGGCTGGTGATGTTCGGCAATCCGGCGCTCGGCACGACCTTCATCACCTCCAATCCCGAGGCCGGTCTCGACTGGCCGGTGCGCGTCTTGGTCTACCAGACCGCGGACGGAGCGGTTTATGCCGCCTACAGCGATTTCGACTGGATCGCCAAGCGGCATGGCATCACCGACCGCGAGGCCCAATTCAAGATGGCGACCGAAGTCATCCAGTCCGTGACCTCGACGATCAGAAAAAACTGAGCGCGGATGCGTGCCGGAATTCCGCCGTGGGCATATGCGGCAGGTAAGCGCGCGACAAGGCTACTCGGCGGCGGACAACGCCTTCGCCCGCTCGCCGAACCACCTTTTCTGCGTGGCCTCGCGCACCAGCGCGCCAACTGCCGGCGAATGCCTGCGGCCGCGCACGGTGACGAGATTGACCTCGCGCCAGAATTCCGGCTCGGTGATCGGCAAGGGCACCACTCCTGGGTGCTTGGCGGTATGTTCGGGCATGAAACCGAATCCAAGCCCGGCGGCGATCATCGCAAGTGTCCAATCGTCACGATCGCTCCAGTAGACAGGACTGACGGTGACGCCCTGCTCGGTGAGAATGGCATCCGCGTAGCCGGCAAACTCACAATTGTTGCGGTGGATGTAGCTTTCATTGCTCATATCCTTCACGCGCACGCTGCGTTGGTTGGCGAGGCGATGGTTCAGATGGACGACCATCACCATCTGCTCCTGAAAAAGTGGAAGTGAGTGCACCTCCTCGTCAGGCACATTCGACGGCAAGGCATAGATGGCGGCCTCGAGATCGCCTTCGAGCAGCCGTCGCCGCAAGCTCTTGGCGTCTGAATCGCAAAGGTGAAGTTCGACGCCGGGGTGATGCCCACGAACGGCCGCTATCAGCTCGATGATCTCGTCCGGCGCAATCGTGCTCATGATGCCGACCCTGAGCGGCGTCTTCTTCAGATGCACATACTGCTCGGCAATCTGCTTGGCCTGGCGGGAGTTCTCGAAGACACCCTCGAGATAGGTCTCGACCATGCGGCCGAGCTCGGTGAGATGGGTGAAGCGGCGCTCGCGGTGGAAAAGCGCCCCGCCGAATTCGTCCTCGAGCAGTTTTATGGCGCGCGAGAGTGCCGGCTGCGTGACGTTGCACTGCTCGGCAGCCCTGGTGAAATTCAGCTCCTTGGCAACGGCCAAGAAATATCTGACCTGGCTGATCTCCACGGCAACTCCCCTCGGCGGGCCGGCAAACAGCACGACCCGTGTTGCGGTGCGATCTTACTAGCTGCCCCTACGTCAAACAAGCCAAGCGGCAGGTCGATGGCGTCGCCGGCGCGAAGCTGACGATCTGACCGTCAGCTATCGAATCCATGTCTCAAAGGCATTTCCGCTGCTTCGCGCGGGTCGCCATACTCGGCCCAGAAATCCGGACCTAGGCATACACCCCCGATGCCAGCAGCCGTTTGCCAGGCCTTTCGGCCGCAGCCCGAACCGAAGGAAACGACGATGCTCAGAGGAAAGACAGCACTCATTACAGGCTCGACCAGCGGCATCGGCCAAGGCATTGCCGAAGCCTTCGCGGCAAAGGGCTGCAACATCGTTCTCAATGGCTTCGGCGATGCCGATGAGATCGAACGCTTGCGGGCGAAGCTGGCCGCCGACCATGGTGTGACCGTTCGTTACGACAATGCGGACATGAGCAAGGGCGGCGCGATCACCGCCATGATGGACAAGGCCATCGCCGAGTTCGGGGCCGTCGACATCCTGGTCAACAATGCCGGCATCCAGCACGTGGCGCCGATCGACGACTTCCCGATCGAGAAATGGGAGGCCGTCGTGGCGATCGATCTGATGTCGTCGTTCTACACGATCCGGCGCGCCCTGCAGGCAATGAAAGAGCGCAAATGGGGCCGCATCATCAATGTCGCCTCGGCTCACGCCCTCGTCGCCTCCCCATACAAATCGGCCTATGTCGCCGCCAAGCACGGCGTTGCTGGCCTGACCAAGACGGTGGCGCTGGAAGTCGCCGAACAAGGCATTACGGTCAATGCGGTTTGCCCCGGATACGTGCTCACCCCGCTGGTGGAAAAGCAGATACCGGACACCGCCAGGGCGCGCGGGATCACCGAACAGCAGGTGATCAAGGACGTGCTCCTGGCCGCACAGCCGACCAAGCAGTTCGTAACGGTTGAGCAGGTTGCGTCGCTCTGCCTGTTCCTGGCCTCGGACGATGCGGCCTCGATCACCGGCGCCATCATGCCGATCGAAGGCGGCTGGACTGCCCACTGAAACCGGCAACGAGGAGCGCAAAAGGCCATGAACAAGATCACCCGAAATCCCTCGACGTCGGAACCCGTGCCGGAGGCCGGCCATATGGCCGACGGTTCGATCAAGCGACAGACCGTATTGGTGCTGCAGGGCGGTGGTGCTCTCGGAGCCTATCAGGCCGGCGTCTACCAGGCGCTCGTCGAGGGCGGGATCGAGCCCGACTGGGTCATCGGCACCTCGATCGGCGCCATCAACGCAGCGCTGATCGCTGGAAACGAACCGCAGAACCGCCTGCCGAGGCTGCGCGAATTCTGGGACGGCGTCAGCCGCAGCAGCCCACTCGACGAGTTTTTCCGGATGATGGTTCCGAGCAACATCTTCTCCAATATGGGCACGGTTATGCGCGGCATACCAGGGTTCTTCGAACCGAACCCAAGCGCCATGCTCGGGGTCAATCGCGAAGTCGGGGTGGAGAATGCCTCCTATTACACCACCGATCCACTCAAGAGGACGCTGGACAACCTGATCGACTTTGATTGTCTCAACCGCCGCCATACACGGCTGACGGTTGGCGCGGTCAACGTCAACACCAGCGAGCTCAAGTATTTCGATAGCAGCCTGATGCCGTTGTCGGCGGCGCACATCATGGCGTCGGGCGCCTTGCCGCCGGCCTTCCCGGCGGTGTGCATCGACGGCGAGCCCTATTGGGATGGCGGCATCTATTCGAACACGCCCATCGAGGTCGTGCTGGACGAGCGTCCAAGGCGCGACGCGCTGATCTTTGCCGTCAACATGTGGCAGCCGCGCGCCACGGAGCCGAAATCGATCTGGCAGGTCATGGGACGGCAGAAGGATCTTCAATACGCCAGCCGCGGCAGAAGCCATGTTGCCCGTCAGGAGCAACTGCATCGTCTGCGCCACGTCGTGCGCGAAATGGGAAAGCTGGTTCCCGAGGAACGGCGCGAGGATCCGATGTTCAAGGAACTCGCATCCTACGGCTGCCCCTCTGTCATGCATCTCGTTCGGTTGCTTTCGCCGCGCCTGGACGGCGAGGACCACACCAAGGACATCGACTTCACGCGCGCCGGAATCCGAACGCGCTGGCAGGCGGGATACGAACATGGCCAGCGCGTCCTCTCGGAAATGCCGTGGGAGTGCGACGTCGACATGCTGCAGGGCATCGTGATCCACGAATCGCAAGAGTGACGGACCAGCGCCTCGGAAACGATGGAGAATACCGATGCAGATCATCACCCCCGGCATACGGCTGATCCCTGAAGCGGTGCTTGCCAACAACGCCGCTCTTTTCCGCACGATTCCGGAGACGCCTTCCCATATGGACACGTCACTGCATCGCGTGGTCATCGTCGGCGGCGGCGCGGGCGGACTGGAGCTGGCGACGCGTCTTGGCCGCAAGTTCGGCAAGCGACGGCTTTCCGTCACGCTCGTTGACCGCAACCGCACCCATATCTGGAAGCCGCTGCTGCACGAAGTGGCATCAGGCGCGCTGAACGCGTCGCATGACGCTGTCGAATACATCGCCCATGCCAGCCGGCACGGCTACCGATACCGCATCGGCGAAGTCGTCGGCATCGACCGTGCCAAACGCCAGGTCTTTGTCGCGCCAAGCTTCGACGATGACGGTCGGCAGGTCATCCCACCGCGTGTGCTGGGCTACGACACGCTGGTCATGGCCGTCGGCAGCGTTAGCAACGATTTCGGCACGCCGGGTGCCGCGCGCCACGCCATTTCGCTGGATACGGCAGAGCAGGCCGCCCGTTTCAACATGCGCATGATAGACGCGTGCCTGCGCGCCAACGCGCAATACGAGCAACTTTCGCCCGGTCAGCTTCATTGCGTCATCGTCGGCGCCGGGGCCACTGGCGTGGAGCTGGCCGCGGAACTGCACAAGTCGATGCGGGAGATTGCATCGCACAATCTCGACAACATCGACTTCGAAAGATTGATCCGCATCACGATCGTGGAAGCTGGGCCGCGGATCCTTCCGGCTCTGCCGGAGCACATCGCGCGAGCTTCGGCACGTCTACTTGTCAAGCTCGGCGTCCAGATACGGTGCGGCATCAGGGTCAGCGAGGTAACAGAGGATGGCATCAGGCTCGGTGAAAAACTCTTCGTGCCGGCCGAGCTCGTGGTCTGGGCGGCCGGGATCAAGGCGCCGGATTTCCTGAAGGGCCTCGATAGCCTTGAGACCGATCGCATCAACCGCTTGATGGTGGACAAGACGTTGCGTGCGGTCGGAGACGACAATGTGTTTGCGATTGGAGACTGTGCAAACTGCATCCTGCCGGGCCATGACAACGCGCTGCCGCCGCGGGCCCAGACAGCCCACCAGCAGGCCGATCATCTGGTGAAGGTAGTTGCCGCGCGCCTCGCGGGACGGGCCGCGCCGGCATTCCGTTACCGCGACTATGGCTCGCTCGTTTCGCTCGCCGACTACGGCGCGTTCGGCAGCCTGATCGGTGGGCTGAAGATCGAAGGCCTACTTGCAAGGATCGTATATCGATCGCTCCACAAGATGCATCTCAGGGCGGTGCACGGCCTTGCAAAGACCGCTCTCGCTGCGATCGGCGAGACGATAGTCAGGCGCGCCAGGCCTCGGATCAAGCTTCACTAGCGGCGGAGGCGGTGCGATGGAAAAATATGATGTCGTGATCCTTGGCGTGCCGCAGGTCTCTCCGTCGCGATGATCGAAGCCCGCGACCTTGGCGGCACTTGCCTCAATCGCGGCTGCACGCCGAAGAAGGTGTCGGTCGCCGCAGCCCATGTGCTGGATGAGATCGAACGGGCCGATCGGTACGCGATCACTGTCGATGCGCCGAGGCTTGACTGGCGAGCCCTGATCGAACGGGAAAAGGACATTGTCAGGGACATCCCGTCCCGGCTGTCGGAACTGATGCCCAGGCGTGGCGTCGATGTCATCGTCGGCAACGCCGCCTTCATCAGAGGCAACACCATTGGCGTGAACGGCCGCGAGCTTGAAGCCGGGAATATCGTCATCGCCACCGGTTCGAAGCCGCGCTCGCTGCCTATCCCCGGCGCCGAGCATCTGACGACCTCGGAGCCGCGAACAGAATATGAACCCGGCATGCCTCGATGCATGTGGGGCATCGAAACGATGCAAGGAAAGCATAGCCCTCTCCGAGGGGTTCCAATGGTAGGGTGCATGCAGTCCACGAAAGTGCAGAAATGGCCGCCGACGACCAGGCAATGACATTTGAACAGTCTGTCCAGGCTGCCGTTGAACTTGATGCGTCCCTCAACGAGCGGCTGGCGGCGATTGCCGCGGCGGTGCGCCGCCTGGACGCGAATTTCGCCGATGCGGTTGACCGCCTCGTGGCGCGCCTGGAGAAACAGGGGGCAGGCGCCATGGCGCCGGTGCCAGGTGATGTCATGCCGGCGTTCCTGCTGCCTGACGATCAGGGCAAGCTGGTCAGTCTGGGCGATGTGCTGCTGCAGGGCCCCGCCGTGATCACCTTTCAACGTGGGCATTGGTGCCCCTATTGCCGGCTGAACGCGATCGGCATTGTCGAAGCTCAGCTAGAGATTGCTGCGCTGGGCGGCCAGGTCGTGGTGATCATGCCCGAGCGGCGCAAATTCGGGAAGGCGATGAAGGCAGCGGTCGGGGCCACCTTTCCCTTCCTGACGGATATGGACAACGGCTACGCCCTGTCTCTCAATCTTGCGATATGGGTCGGAGCGGAGATGGAGCGGCTGATGGGGCTTGGCCTCGATCTCCCCAACTATCAGGGAAACAGCAGCTGGTTCCTGCCAATCCCTGCAACCTTCATCGTTGGAACGGACGGGATCATCACCGATCGCTTCGTCGATCCCGACTACCGTCGGCGGATGGACATCGACGACCTGATTGCGGCGCTCAAGCGGGCTCGCTGACGCCAAAAGACGACCAGTCGGTCGACCGCAACAGGTTGAGCAGCGTCGTCGCCACCGGCGAACGATGGCGGCCGGCGACGGCATAGACGGCGACGATCCGCGAAATGTCCAAGTCGCGGAGCTTGAGCCTACGGGTGTTCGGCGAGCGCAGCGCGGTCATCGAGACGAAGCCAACTCCGGCGTTGGCTTCCAGCAGCGCCAGCAGATCATGGTCGGTCTCGACTTCATGCGCGGTCCGCGGCGCCAGACCCTTCGCAGAAAGACAACGCGACAGCTCCTCGCTCGTTTCCCAATCGATCCGGCTGAGCACGGGCTCCGCGGCAAGCTGGCTCAGCGCGACATCGGCCTCGTTGCGGCGGGCAAGCGGGTGATCGGCATTCACTACGAGTTCGATCCCCTCTTGGAAGAGCGGCCAGGTGTCGAGCCGATCCCAGGCCTGGCCCAGCGGACCGGCAACGGCCAGCTCAACCTCGCCGTTCTTGAGGGCACCGATGACAGCGGTCGGCGAACCGCGGTTGATCTTGAGATGCACCCCCGGATAGGCCCGGAAAAGCTCCGTAAACGGCGATACCAGCAATGCTATGTTGATGCTGTTGGAAATGGTGACGTTAAGGGGAGCCACGTCGCTGCTTTGCACGGCCTTGGCGAGCGACTTGGCGGAGGTGGCAGCATCGTAACATTGCTGCAGCAACGGCAGCATGCGCCGGCCGAGTTCGGTCAGGTGGGAATGCTGGCGCTCGCGCCGAAGGAGTTCACCCCCCAATTCCTCCTCAAGCGTCTTGATCGCTCGCGTCAGCGCAGGTTGGGTGACGTTGCACTCTTCGGCTGCTCTGGTGAAATTGAGCGTGCTGGACAGGGCCAAGAAATAGCGGACCTGCTGCATCTCCATGAATTTTCGCCCCCTCAGCGAAATGATCTATCAGCGACTGCACATGTTTGCAGGCTAGCGCATTGCAGCCGTTCCGGCAAAGTGTGGCAACGTCGCTAGGCGGGACGCTATGTAGCATGGCTAGTCAATGTTTGCTTTGGGCCCGATCAAGTCGATGATCGCGATGGGTTGAAAGTAGCGCTCCCGGCTCGATGTCATGCGTCAGCGCACGAACGATTTCGTTTTCGACATCATGCGTCGTCAGCGCCTTCGTGAACTCCGCGAGCATCGGATCGGTGCGACATGAGAATTCTCCTGTTGGGGTTGTTAGCGAGGAACGTCGGGTTGCCTCTCGATCCTTCCCTCAGGTGAAATGCGCGATCACTTGGCCTTGAAGGAATGGAGGCGGTTCGAGCTAGGTGGCTTGTCGTCGTGATGAGGGGACCATCGCGCCCGTGCCGACGCGATGGTCCTCCGTTTCAGATCGACCTGTCGTCGGTTCGCTTAACCGGGCGACTCTTGCGCCGATGGACGTCAGGCCCCGGCGCGATCTTCGCGCGACCCTCGATATAAGCTTGGCGGCGCTGCTCCAGCCATGCTTCGACCTCTTCAAGGTCCCACACGACGCATCGCGGCGTGAGATTGAAGCGGCGAGGGAATTCGCCGCGCTTCTCCATCTCGTAAATGGTGCTTTCGGCGAGCGGAACGATAAGCCGCAACTCGTGCCGCCTTATCGTTCGCGGCAGGCCTGTCAGGACGGTTGCGGGACCCGAATATCCAACTGGATCTTTGTCACCGTCATCGTGATAGGGCATCATCAGGATGCGTACGCGGCTTGGCTTCTTGGTCATGTCTATCCTCCTGTGGTTAGAGGATGTTTGATGAACCTCGAATTTGCCTGTTCGCGAGGGTGTGGAGATGCCGAAGAAGGGGCGCTGACGGTACTTTTGGAAGCATTCGCGCTCTCTCGATCAATATGGACGTGCACCTCGACGGCCAATAGTAGTCGATAGATGGGTCGCAAGAGTTGCGAGAAATTCTCCAACGAAATCAAAAGCGTAGCTATTTGACGGCCCGCAGGTCGGTAGTATCCAGGCTCAAGAATATTTTCTTAAGTAAATTCAATGTGTTAGCAGAGCCGTGAACAATCGAGTGGGAATGAGGGGAGGGCGGCGATAGCGCGGGAGTGGCAAGCCCTTCGTTCACTACGCATCAGATGTCTTCGACTGTTTACTGCGTTTCTTCCTGACTGTTTGGCTGATCTGATACGGTGTCGCCTCTGAAGTAAATCCCGTTCAGTCTCTCAGGGAGCTTTGGCGTACCGGCTTGCAAATCGGCAAGCCTCCACGAACATAGCTCCGCAAGCGATCATCCGTGCCGACTATTGTTTTGCCTTCAACCTGAACCGCTGGATCTTACCGGTCTGGGTCTTGGGAAGCGCGTCGGTGAACTTGATCGATCGCGGATATTTGTAAGGCGCGATGGTGGCCTTGACATGGTCCTGCAGGAGCTTTCGTTCCAGTTCTCCCGGCTCGATCCCATCGCTCAGGACGACATGCGCTTCGACGATCTGCCCTCGATCGACATCCGGGATGCCGATGACCGCGCATTCCCTGACATGGGAGTGGGAAAGGAGGGCCGCCTCAACCTCGGGACCCGCAATATTGTAGCCCGCCGAGATGATCATATCGTCGGAGCGGGCGGCGAAATGGAAATAGCCGTCCTCGTCCTGAAAGAATGAATCTCCCGTCAGGTTCCAGCCGTCGCGCACATAGTCCTTCTGCCTGGGGTCATTCAGGTACCGGCATCCCGTCGGGCCGCGGACGGCAAGCCGGCCGATCTCGCCGCGCGGCAGGTCGTTCATCTCGGCATCGACGATCTGGGCCTCGTAGCCGGTCACCGGGCGCCCGGTCCTGCCGGGTCCAAGATCGTCCAGCCGGTTGGAGATGAAGATGTGAAGCATCTCCGTTGCGCCGATGCCGTCCACGATCGGCTTGCCGGTCCGTTGCACCCAGGCCTCGAACACCGGCGCGGGAAGAGTTTCTCCGGCGGAGACCGCGATCCGCAGCGAGGAGAGGTTCGCCCCTTCGTCGAGCGCGGCGATCATCGCCCGGTAGGCCGTTGGGGCCGTGAAGACGATCGTCGCGCCATATCTTTCGATGATCTCGATCATGTTGGCCGGGGAGGCGTGCTCCAGCAGCGTCGCCGTGGCGCCGAAGCGGAGGGGGAAGACGGCAAGTCCGCCAAGGCCGAAGGTGAAAGCGATCGGCGGCGAGCCGACGAAGATGTCCTCGGGCGTGACCTGCAGCACTTCGCGCGCATAGCCGTCGGCGATGACCAGCAGATCGCGATGAAAATGCATCGTCGCCTTCGGCGAGCCGGTGGTGCCCGAGGTGAACCCGAGCAGAGCCACGTCGTCGCGACCGGTGTCCACGGCATCGAAGATGACCGGCTTGTCGAGAGCCGCGCGGTCGAGTTCTGCGTCATGATTGGCTGTGCCGTCGAAGCCGATGACCTGCTTGAGGAAGCGGCTGTTCTTGGCGCAGGCCACCATCTCGTCCATCAGCCGTGTGTCGCATAGTGCAAGCGTGATCTCGGCCTTGTCCACGATCTGGGACAATTCCCCAGATCGCAGCATCGGCATGGTGTTGACCACGACCGCTCCCGCCTTGGTGGCGGCCAGCCAGCAGGCCACCATCGCAGGATTGTTGGCGGAGCGGATCAGCACGCGGTTGCCCGGTCGCAGGCCGTAGTTCTCGACAAGCGCGTGCGCCAGGCGGTTGGTCCAGTCGGCGAGTTCCTTGTAGGTCCTGCGGCGGCCATTGCCGATCAGCGCGACATGGTCGCCGAAGCCACGCTCGACCTGTCGGTCTGTCAGTTCGACGGCGGCATTCAGATGTTCCGGATAGTCGAACCCATCGAGCGGAAGCTCCGGCCATTGATCGCCGGGCGGAAGATTGTCACGCGCGAACGTATCGACATGCGCAGAGCGACCAAGCATTTGCAAACCCTCCACCCGTCGCGAAACGTGTGATGGACGATCCAGCCGACGGGGACACGGCAGTCCATTTATTTCAAGCTTAAACTGTTTTGCGGCAGAGTCGATTCTGACCGCTGGCGAAGCGCGATTGCTTCGCGCTTCGCCACTGCGATCTCAGGCCTGGTTTTCGCCCATGCGGGCAAAGCGCACCGGGTCGACCTTCTCCAGCCGCAACGCCAACACGTACCCCACTATGGCGGCGGCCGGGATCAATGCCGGCAGGATGATGCCGAGCGCGCCGCCGGTGGTGCCGGTGAGGTCGCCGAAATGCAGGAAGATGTAAACGAAGAGAGCCGCCATGATGAGGCCCGACAGGGCCGGCAGGATCACCGTCGACAGCGCCGGCGCGCCGGCCTGCTTCTTGCGGAAGAACACGATCACCGCGAGCGAGGTGACGGTCATCATGCCCAGCACGCCGAGCGTGCCGACCTGGCTGATCCAGGTGAACATGTTGAGGATCGGGTCAAGCTTAAGCCCGGCGAAGATCGCCAGCACGACCAGGGCGCCGGCCGTCTGCACCACCGAGCCGATGTGAGGGCTCTGATGGTTCTCGTGGGTGCGCCCGAAGACGGCCGGTAATAGACCTTCGCGTCCCGCCACGTAGCTGTATCGGGCGATGTAGTTGTGGAAGGCGGACAGTGCGGCAAAGAGGCTGGACACGAGCAGAATGCCGGCAATCGTCGGCACCGGGCCGCCGACATAGCGCCCGGCGAGATCGAAGAAGAGCGCTGACGGATCGCCATAGCCCTGGATGGTCGGCACCAGCTTGTCGGCACCAATGCCAACGATCATCAGCCAAGTGGTGAACACGAAGAAGATGCCGATCATCAGCACCGAGAGGTAGGTGGCGCGCGGAATGGTTTTTTCCGGGTCTCTGGCTTCCTCTGCATAGATCGTCGTTGCCTCGAAGCCGATGAAGGAGCCCAGGCAAAACAGGATCGCAGCGGTCAGCGAACCCGAAAACATCGCAGCGGGGTCGAACACGTTCAGCGCCAGCCCATGGTCGCCGCCCTTAGCGAGAATGGCAAAGTCGACGATCAGCACGATCAGATATTCAAGCGCCACGGCCACCACCAGAACCTTTGCCGACAGGTCTACTTGCCGGTAGCCCAGTATGCCGACCAGGATGATGGCGAGCAGGCTCCAACCCCACCAGGGCAAGGTCAGTCCGAGTTCGCTGAAGACGCCGGCGGCGATGCCGCCAAGCAGGCCGATCAATCCGAACTGCATGGCGTTGTAGGCGACCAGCGCCACGACGGCCACGGCTCCGGCGGTGCGCCCGCCAAGCCCGCGCGCGGCATAGGCATAGAAGGCGCCTGCATTGGTGACGTGCCGCGACATGGCGACATAGCCGGCCGAGAAGGCGAGCATGACCAGCGTCACGAAGATGAAGGTTGCCGGAATGCCGGCGCCGTTGCCCAGCATGAACGCCAGCGGCATTGCGCCGGCAACGCCTGTAAGCGGGGCGGCGGCCGAGATCACCATGAAGGTCACGGCGATCAGGCCCAGCGAATTCCTGCGAAGTTGATTGCTGCCTGCGGTACTCATTTTGGTAGTTCTCCCTCTGTGTTCCCCATGGCCAATTGACCGGCCCATTTGTTGGTTGGTGTCTGCTTTCCTGTCTGTCCGGCCGCTCCGCCGGCCGTCATCCCTCTCCGTTGACGGCATGCCCGAAGGACCTCCGGCATTTGGCCAGAAACTGTTCGACCCATTCGCTGCGGCCGTTGCCGCGTGGCGTAATCGCCACGACCGCCCCCTCCGGGAAATCCTCGTCCAGCGGTATGGCGAGAATCTCCTTGCCGTCGGGCGCGGTCCTGGCCTGCGGCGCCTGCGGGACAATCGAATATCCAAGACCCTGGGCGACCAGGCCGCGCACCATGGCGAAGGACGGCGACTGGAAGCGGATGAGCGGCTGCAGCCCGCAGCGCTTGAACAGGGCGTCGGTGGCCGCGCGCACCGAGGGATAATCCAGCAGGATCATGGGCAGATCCGCCAGGTCGGCGAGCCGCAAGCTGGACCTTGTCGCCAGCGCGTGGCCGGCGTTCAGCAGCACATGCGGAGCCGATGGGCAGACCAGTTCTGCATCGAGGTCAGCTTCGTTCACCGCGCCGAAAGTGATCGCCGCCTCGATTCTGCCGGCACGCATCTGCTCGATGAGATCGTCATGGTCGGCCTCCAGCAGCCGGATGTCGACATCCGGCTGCTGGCTGGCGAAGCCGGCGACGAGACCCGGCACGAATTGCGGTCCAAGCGTGATGAAGAAGCCGATGCTGAGGTGGTTCTCCGGGCGTGGCGGCCGATGGTCGTCCGGTGCGATCGGGATGGCGCGCCGGTAGCCGCGATTGCCGTAGACCAACGGCGAGCGCTGCGCGGAAAGGTCGATGGTCTCGGCCTCGCCGACAAAGAGGAAATGGGTCCCCCACATCAGCGCCGTCTTGAGTTCGCAGTCGAGAGAAACGACGGCGCCATCGATGACCGGCGCGCCGGTCGTGCCGGGATGCCAGGCGATCGCGCCGAACCGGTCCTGGTTCAAATGCTTGAGGCGGCCGGAGAACAGATCCGAGACGAAACTCTGGTTGCCGCTGAGCACATTGGCGCAGAACCGCCTGTTTTTCTTGATCGCCTCGCATACGGGGCTGAGGTGATGGACGCTGATCAAAAGGGAAGGCCGGCTGGTGTCGGCGGACACCGATGTCATCGATGAAACGGTCACGCCGAAACGACCTGCCTCACCGTCCGTGGTCACCACGGTGACAGCGGCCGCCACGCGGCTCATGCCTTCGATGAAACGGGCGCGCAGATCGGCATCCATGGTCGTTCACCCCAGGTCGAAGAAGCGTTCCAGTTCCACGTCCGGAACCTTGCGGCGGAACTCGTTGTGCTGGCTTTCGCGCGTGGCCGTGAACGCCTCGACGAAGCGCGGCCCCAGCCAGTCCTTGGCGAAGGCGGAGCCACGCAGCCGGTCGATCGCCTCCGGCATCGAGCGGGCGAAGTCGCGGGCGGGTTGCTGCGCATAACCCGAGCCGACGGTTTCGGGATCTGGCTCGATCTCACCGATCACGCCGGCGACCCCGGCCGCGATGGTCGCGGCGGCGGAGAGGTAGGGATTGGAATCTGCGCCTGGCAGACGGTTTTCCACCCGCAGGGACCCCGCGTCGTGACCGACCAGGCGGAAGCAGGTGGTGCGGTTTTCGAAACCCCATGTCAGGCCGGGGGGCGCGAAGGTGCCGGGGGCGAAACGCCGGTAGCTGTTCACCGTCGGCTGGAAGATCAGCGTCGTGTCGCCGATATAGGCCTGCAGGCCGCCGAGGAAGTGCCGGAAAGTGCGGCTGACGCCGTTCCTTTCCTTCGTGTCCCAGAACAGCGACTTGCCTGCCTTGTCCTTCAGGCTGATGTGCAGGTGGATCGACTGGCTGTCCGCCTTTTCGTTCCAGCGCGGCATGAAGGTGACGGATCGGCCCTGCCGCAGCGCCAGCGCGCGGATGAAGTTCTTCAGCAGAACCAGCTGGTCAGCCGGCTCCATGCCCTCGCCGGCGCCGATGCAGGCCTCCATGAAACCCGCGCCGATCTCCTCGTGCATCTTGGCGAGGTCGATCCTCAGCGGCTCGCACATGGCGGCCACCGCCTCGTACCACTCGGTCTGCACGACCTGGTAGAGGATCAGGTCGTGGCTGGCATGTGCCGTCGCGGTCTTGAGGTTGCGGTAGCCTTTCGCCTTCGCGCTTTCCGGCGTCTCGTCGAACAGCGTGTATTCCAGCTCCATCCCGTATTTCGGCACCAGCCCCGCTTCGCCGGCGCGGGCCAGGACGGATTTCAGGATCGCACGTGGGCAGATCTGCGCTGAAGCGCCGGTGTAGTTCGACAGCACCAGCAGGTCGTGCCCCGGTTTCGACCATGGCAGGCGGCGGACGGAACCGGGATCGAGCTGCAAGGGGTCATCGTGGAAATCACCCTTGTCGTCATTGACGCCCGGAATGATGAGCATCGCATCGGTGGGGTCCAGTGCCAGCTGCGCCGGGGCCATGCCCATGCCGTTCTTGGCGATGCCCTTGAGGCTGCCCACCGAGACCATCTGGCCGCGCAGAAGCCCATTGGTATCGGTCATCGCGACGGTGGCAAAGCGGTTGGCGGGGTCGGCCATGTAATCGTCAAGCGTCATGTTGCACCTGATTGAGGGACTGGGCGCCGATCAGTCGCGCAAGTTCGGCGAGATCGGTCTCGGGCTGTGTCGAATAGGCCTTGAGGAATACCTTGAGGCCGTTGTTCAGATAGCGGGCGATCTCGGCGCGCGAGGGCGAGCGGTCCGGCATGTAAAGAGCCTGCGTGCGCGGCGCCGACAGGATCAGGCCCCACAGATCCTGCGCGGCGAGCTCGGCGTCGTCGAAGGCCAGCCGGCCTGTACGTCGCTGGTCTTCCAGATAATCCATAATGCCGCGCAGCAACCGGTCCGGCCCCACCTCCTGATAGGCACGGCCGATCTCCGGAAAACGCTGCACCTCGCCGATGATGAGCCGAGCCAGGGAGAGGAGGTCCGGACGGAGCACGGTGTCGGCGTAGTCCCAGGAGAATTCCAGCAGGTCCGCCACCATGCCGCGATCGGAAGGGCGCTCGAAGACCGCCAGCATCTGGTCGCGCTCGCCAAGCATCATGGCCGAGAACAGCGCTTCCTTGGACTGGAAGTACTGGTAGAGCGTTGGCTTCGACAGGTTCGCCTCGAGAGCGACGGCATCCATGTTGGCGCCGGAATAGCCCATTTCGGAAAAGACCTTCAGCGCGGCTTCCAGGATGCGCCGCTCGCGCTCGATCTTGTTTTGCTGTCGGCGGGACAAAGCGGTCATCGCGGCAGTTTCCCCAGGAAGTCCAGCAGGATGCGGTTGTAGGCTGCGGGCTGCTCGACATTGCAGACATGGCCGGCATCGGCGATGGTTTCGTAGCGGATATCGGGCCGGGAAGCCTGGCCAAGTATTCGCTCGGCGACACCACGGATCTCCGCCGGCGGCGCCAACCGATCGTGCTCGCCGGTCATCATCAGCACCGGCATGGTCAGGCGCGAGAAATCGAAACGCTCGGACGGAGTGGTGAAGCAGACGAGCGCGTCGCGATAGGTGGCGGACGGGATCGCCGCCATCGATTGGAAAAGCTGTTCCTTCATCGCGTCAGAGGCGTTCGGTCCCGCCAGTACCTTTACCACTGCGGGCGCGAAGTTGGCCGGCGTCTGGCCGGCATCCAGCGGCACCTTGCGGCTGAGGCGAAAAGCCTCGCGTTCCTCAAGGCTGGCCTCCGACATGCCGGTGCAGCCGCCGGACAGGACCAGCCCGGCCAGCATCTCCGGGTGACGCATCGCGAAAGAGGTGGCGATCCACGAGCCCAGGGAAAGGCCGACCAGAACCAGCCGGTCGCCGCCGAACATCTTCTTCACCCGCAGGATGTCGGCGCAATAATCGTCCACCGTCGACTGCTTCGGGCCAAGCGCGCTGCCGCCGTAACCACGCAAGTCGAGTGCCGCCGCACGCATCACGCCACCTACGGCCGAGAGTTGCGGCAGCCAGTTGTAGCGCGAACCACCAATGCCGTGCAGAAACAGGCAGAGCGTCCCGTCTCTGGCCGTCGTCGCTGTCAGCGCCAGCCGAGGGTCGCTGTCGATCACCATGTCCCGCGTGGCGGCGGGCGCGGGCAGAGGGCTCGGCGACTCCGCTACGCCGGTCATGAGTGCTGTCTTCGACAGGACCGCGATGCCCGCCTCGAAGATCGCTTTCGTGCCCTCGCAGATCGCCTGCAGCCGCGGCGAAGCAGCCTCGACCCGCGCGCTCCAGCGCACGGTGCTGCCGCCACCGTCGCCGGCGCCTATGGCGATGCGGCCGTCATAGGCTTGCGCGCCGGCAATGCCTTCGAGATGTGTGTAGGCGAGCGTGCGGTCGCTGTCGCTCAGCCAGGTGAGCTGCTCGCGATAGACGGTATCCTCGCCGTGGGCCGTGAAGGCGCGGACCAGCGCGCCGCGCGCGTCGCGCTCGGCCCGGATGGTGGCGATGGCCGGGTGCCATCGACCGCAGAAATCCGAAACGACGGACCATACCGCCTCCGGCGAGGCGGCTGAGACGCCGGTGACCTCGACCGTTTGGCGCGCCATCGGCGTCTACCGGACCGACCGCAAGGCGCCGTGATCGCCGCGCCATAGCGACATGCGGGCACCGCCTTCATCGCCAGGTGCGGTATCGATCTCGTCCATCTCGTAGAGGGCGAGAACCGACAGATAGTCCTCCATGATCTCGGACGTAAAGGGCAGCATCAGCGCGCCGCAGCGGCTGTCGCGATACATCCGCTCCAGCGGCAGGGACTTCAGCATCGACTGGCCGCCGCAGGTGCGGATCGCCATCGAGGTCATCTCGGCGGCGCCCTCCATGACATTGTACTGCGCGGCGTACATGCGCAGCACCTCGCCCTTGGTCGGAAAGCCCTTTGCCTCGCCGAAGGCCTGCCACCAGAGCGCACGCATGTTTGCGAGCCGCGCATACATCTTGCCGACCGCGACGCGCTTGGTCGCGTACATGCGGCGGTCGATCGGCGGCTGGCCGGGAATCTTGCCCTTGAGATAATCGACCATGAAGTCGAAGGCGCCCTGCGCCACGCCCATATAGGTGGGCGAAAGGGTCACCATCATGTGGGGCCAGTTGGGCAGCGTCTTGCCGAAGATGCCGCGCGGCATCAGCAGGTCCTGTTCGGTGACGAAGACGTCCTTCAGGATGAGGTCGCGGCTGTTGGTGCCCCGCATGCCGAGCGGATCCCAGTCGCCCTTGACGCTGAGGCCGGGCGCATCCTTGTGGACAACGAACAGCATGGTGTCCTCGTGGCGCGGTTCCTGGCCCTCGAACACTTCGGTGCAGACGATCGTGTAGTAGTCGCAATAGCCGGCGAGCGAGGCGAACTTCTTGAAGCCGTTGATCTTCCAACCGCCGTCGACCTTGCGGCACTGCGTCTGGTTCGGCTTCGAGGTCCAGTTCTGACCGCCTTCGGAGATCGGCTGCGAATAGATCGCCTTTTCGGCGATGGCGCGGCGGAACTGGCGCTCGCGCAGCGGCGCGAATGCCGCCTTCTCCTGGGGCGTCAGGTTCGGCATGTCGAACATGAAGCGCGACCAGGCCATGGACGAGTTGTGCATGTTGAAGGTCAGTGCGGTGGCGCCGCAATATTTGCCGATCTCGGCGCCGACCATGGCATATTCGAACATCGAGAAGCCCCAGCCACCGAATTCCTCCGGGATGCAGAGGCCGAGAAAGCCCTCGGCGGCCAGATCCTTGTAGTTCTCGACCGGGAAGGAGGCGTCATCGTCGATCCCCTTGGCGCGCGACGCGAATTTGTCGCGGCCGAGTGCGTTCACCAGCCGCAGCTTGGCCTGCACCTCCGGGCGGATGCGGGAGAGGTCGTAGTAATCGGCAATGTCGCTCATGGTCTTCTCCGAAGGGGCGTCAGGACGCCAGTTCGCCTTGCAGGACGCCGCCCTTGACGACGATGTTCCCGTCCAGCGTGATCGTGCAGTTGCGCATTGGCAGGTCGAAATGGCCGAGCGTGTAGCGGCCGGCATACTGGTTGGCGCCTGTGGACCACAGGAACGATCCCGCCAGTGCGCGGAACTCCACCGCCTGCATGTCACGCTTGTCGTACATGACGGCCGAGACCCAGCGGGCGCGCGGATGCATGCCCCAGCCGACATGGCTCATGCCGTAGGCGTTGCGGTCGTTCCAGGCTTCCATGTATTCGCGGAAATGGATGGCATCGACGCCGTCGCCCTTGATGGCGGTGACGAAGTCGTCCTCGACGGTGAAGTCGATGCGGCTGGTGAGCGTCGTCTTGAACGTCAGGTTCATGTCGCCCACGCCCATGACGATCCGGCCGTTGACGCAGTTCTTTCCGGGAAATGCGAGGCAAAGCCCGCCCGGCCAGTGCGCCACAGCGCCGGGCGTCGTACCGAAGCCCGGCGTGCCGCCGCAGGGTGCGTTGCGCAGATCGATGACGAGATCGGTGCCGGCCGGCGAGGTGACGCGCATTTCCTTTGCTTCGCGCAGCATCCGCACGCCGAGCGCCACCTTCGGACCGAGATCGGCGGTCGGCTCGGTGCGCTCCAGGATTTCAGGATGCTCGTTGGTGACAACCAGCAGCCGGGTCCGCCCCGCCGCCTCGATCTCGGGCCATTCCGGTGCATGGATGAGACCCTCGACCGTGCAGTCGACGATCACCTCGCAGAGCTTCAGCGCTTCGATCACGGCGCGGTTGCCCTGGATCGCCCAGGACGTGCCGGTGGATTTCACCGGCACCGGCGCCGTCTGGCGCGGTGTCGGCATCTGGATCATGCAGAATTCGGCGCCCAGATCGTGTAGGGCGAGTTCCGACAGGTGGATCAGCACCGGACGCGACTGCGTCTCGGACAGGAGTGCCACTCTCGTCCCCTTGCCGATCGCATTCAGTGCGAAGACGCGGCGGAAGCAATCCAGCCACCGTCCTTCGATGCGCTCTTGCAGCATCGCTAAACTCCCATTGACGATCCGGCTTGTTTCGGATTTCTTTACTTGTCAGTTAAGTTTCCTGATTTAGCCGCCGCTGTCAACAGGATTTTCGCAAATCATGGAATATTCGATGATTGGGCTCATTCCCTGTGCGGCCAGTTGCGCCATGTCGGCCTGGCAAGGCTGAAAGTGTCGCGGCTGCGGACATAGTCGCTGCCGTAGGAGCGGGCGACGAGATCGAGCTTCGGCGTGTCGATATGCGCGCGCTCGCGATCGAGCACGCAATCGTCGGCGACGTTGACGACCAACACGCGCCCGATGACAATCACCTGCGTCGGCCCGGTGACCACCGACGACAGGGAGATGCATTCGAAGCTGACCGGGCTTTCTTCTATGCGGGGCGGCCGCACGCGCGCGGAGGGGGTTGTTGCAAGTCCGGCCAGCGCCAGCTCGTCCATGCCGCGCGGCGCGTCGATGGCGGTGACATTCATCGCCCGCACCAACCGTTCCGGCACCAGGTTGATCACGAACTCGCCGGTGTCGATTATGTTGCGCGCCGTGTCCTTGAAGCCTCTTTCGGGATCGGCGAGGATACCGATTGCAACCGTCGGCGGCGCTGACCCCATGACGTTGAAGAAACTGTACGGCGCGGCGTTGACGACGCCTCCCAGATCCTGCGTGACCACCCAGGCGATCGGACGCGGCATGACGGTCGCCGCCAGAAGCTTGTAGGCGTTCTGGGTTCCGACTTCGTCGAGGTCGAAGCGCATCAGATTTCCCGCACCGTCGGCTTGAATGGCGCGTTCATCTGCCTATTCCGGAGTCGCATCCACGACGGCGTGCCGCAGCGTGCCGATCCCTTCGACGCATGCCACGACCACGTCGCCTGGCCACATCCATTCCTGCGGCTCGCGCCCGGCGCCGACGCCTTCCGGCGTGCCGCTGGCGATGATGTCGCCCGGCTCCAGCGTGATCGCCGACGAGATGTCGGCGATCAGGTGGTCGACCTTGAACAGCATGTGGCGGGTGTTGGAGCGTTGCTTCTCGACCCCGTTCAGCGTCAGCCACAGGTCGAGAACCTGTGGATCAGGGATCTCGTCGGCCGTGACGATGCATGGCCCGAACGGCGCGTAGGTGTCCTGTCCCTTGGAGAAGATCCATTGCCCGGCGCGCCGGTTGTCGCGCGCGGAAACATCGATCATCACCGAATAGCCGAAGACATGGCCGAGCGCGTCTTGTGTGCGCACGCGACGGGCGGTTGTGCCGATGATGACGGCGAGTTCCACCTCCCAGTCGAGCTGCTGCGTGATCTTCCTGTTGTGCTCGATCCCGTGGCCGGGCCCGATCACGGTCGTCGGTGGCTTGGAGAAGACGACCGGCTGTTTCGGCAGGTCCTTTGACGTGTCGAGCGACTTTGCGCTCTCCGCGACATGTTCGACATAGTTCAAGCCGATGCCGAAGATGTTCTTGCGCGGCCGGGGAATGGGAGCCAGCAGCTTCACGTTGCCCAAAGCGGTGGCGGTGCCGGCCGGGAGGCGTCCGCCGGTTTTGTCGAGGCAGTCGCGCAGCGCATCCAATCCGGCGCGCCCGGCATCGATCAGGCCGAGCATGGTGCCGGGCAGGACCTTGCCTTGCGCCGTAGCGAGCGCCGCCACGTCCACCACCAGGTCCTCGACGAGGACACCGAGCCTTGCCGCGGCCTCGACCGAGGCGCGATAGGTTACAAGTTTCATGCTGGTTCCTTCAAAGAAGCGGCTGCAGGCCGCCATTGTCGCCGAATGCCTGCTCCCGGTAGAGCCCGAGTGCCCGCATCACCGGGAGGTCGGACAGGCAGAACAGGCAGGCGTCCTCACGGTCCGATCCGTTTGCATGCTCGTGCCACGCCCAGGATGGGACACAGAAGATGTCGTGCTCCTGCCAGTCGTAGCGTCGGCCGTTGATGATCGAATGGCCGCTGCCCTTCGCCACGTGGTACAGGCCGCTGCCGGTATGCCGGTGCGCCTTTGTGTGCTCGCCGGGGCGCAGCATCTGCATCGACGCCCCGAGCGTCTGCATGACCGGGCCGTTCGTCACCGGGTTCACATATTCCATCAGCACGCCGTCGAAGGGCGAACCGTCGGTGCAATCGGCGTATTTCAGCAGCGACTCGTAGGTCGGTGCCCATTCGTATTTGAACATCGGGCTGTAGCCCTTGGCCCAGTTCTCGCCCATCGGCTTGAGGCCGGCATTTCCCCAGGTTTTGGTCATGTCGTCGACCGCGTAACCGACGGCTTGGCTGAGATCCGGATGCACCTCGTAAAAATTGGCCTCCATCGCGTTGACGAAGGGGATGTCCAGGCCGTCCTGCCAAATGCAGGGCGAGCCCGTCGCCTCCACGCCGTGCTCGTGCCAAGTGCCGTTCGGCGTCAGCACGAAATCGTTCGCGCCGAGCGTCATCTTGTGCCCGTCCACCACCGTGTAGGCGCCCGAGCCCTCGATGATGAAGCGGATCGCCGAAGCCGAGTGGCGATGCGCCGACGCTACTTCGCCGGGGTTCATCACCTGCAGCCCGCCATAGATCCAGCCGACGGCTGCGGCCACGTCCTTGCGTCCAGGATTGTTCAGATAGACGACGCGTCGTCCGGCCTTTTCCGGCGTCACCAGTTCTATCGAGCGCAGGACATTCGCGCGCAGGTCGCGATAGCGCCACACCACCGGGACCGACTGCGACTTGGGCTCCCAGGGCTCGATCTTGTTGGCGACGGTCCACAGCGCGCCTGCCTTGTGGCGCTCCAACTCGTCGTAATAGGCAAGCAGCTCCGGCGTGTCCTCGACGTTCGCCCGGCCGACGACATCCTCGCGATGGTTTTCGCGCTCCAGTGCCATGGGACCCTCCTGATTGTGGGTTGTTGGCCTAAGCATGGCGCGACATATTTTCGAATGCAACAGAAATCTTCGAAAATAAATGAAATTGCCGACGATGCCGTCTATGAGGTAAGGCTGTGCGGTGAGGAAAGTTGAATGACGCTTGCCGAAAAAGCCTACGAAGCCCTGCGCCACGACATCATCCGCGGCGAGCTCGCGCCCGGCCGGCCGTTGCGGCTTGCCGATCTCGGGGAGCGCTACGGCATGGGTTTCTCGCCGCTGCGCGAGGCACTGAACCGCCTGCAGGCCGAGCGGCTGGTGACGGCCGAGTCGCTGCGCGGCTTCCGCGTGGCGCCTCTGTCCCTCGATGAACTGCATGATGCCGTATCGCTTCGTATCGTCATTGAGGTGGAGGCGCTCAAGGCCTCGATCAGCCAGGGCGACGACGCTTGGGCGTCAGGTATCGTTTCCGCCCTCTACGCTTTGAACGTCCAGGCCGCGCGCACGGGTGCCGAGGCTGATATCTGGACGCTCGAGAAGCGGCACCACGCGTTCCACCGCGCCTTGCTGGCCGCGTGCAACTCGCCATGGACGCTGGAATTCTTCGAACGGCTCTATGCGGCGACCGAGCGCTACCGTATTCCGGTCCTCCTCGCGTCTGCGCTGCCGGTGGGTCGCGATGTCCAGGCCGAGCATGGCGCGCTTGCGCAAGCGACTCTCGACAGGGACGCCGAGAAGGCCTCGGCTCTGCTGAGCCAGCACTACCTTCGAACGGTGGAAGATCTGGCAGGGGCTATTCGTTCCAAACAAGCGAAACTACGCGCGTCAGGATAGCAAGTAGGGTCGACTTGCACGAAGATGTCACTATGGCAGCGGCTTCGTTGGTTCGCTTTGGGCAGCATCGGCGGGAGCGAGCCAGCATGGCGAGGCGAGTCGACATTGCACGAGGATGCCGCTATGTGGCGCCTGCCTCGGCACGGGCCGGGCACTTAAATGCTTGAGGGACGGTGGAAATCCCACGCTCGTGATCGAAGCCTGACCAATTCTATCGTCGCAGTGGCGCGTCGAGGTCGCTGCTCGCCTGTATGGCCCCGCTGCAAGCTAACGGGCGAAGGCGATGCTGATCGTTCCGTAAGGGCCGAAATCGGCAACGATGTCGTCACCATGGCGTGCCTCGACCGGGCGCACGAACGAGCCCGACAGCACGACCTGTCCGGCCGAGATCTGCATGCCGTATTGATGCAGCCGGTTGGCCAGCCAGACGATGCCCTTGGCCGGATGGTCGAGCACGCCGGCGCCGAGACCGGTTTCTTCTACCTCACCGTTGCGCGACAGAATGGCGCCGATCCAGCGCAGGTCGGCCTCGCGCGGACCGGCCGAGCGGCCGCCGATGACGATGCCGGCGTTGGCGGCGTTGTCGGAGATGGTGTCGAAGAAGGTTCTTACCTTGCCGGTTTCCTTGTTCACCCGCTCGATGCGGGTGTCGAGGATTTCCAGCGCCGGCGTTATGTAATCTGTGGCATCCAGCACATCGTCGATCGACACGTCGGGGCCTTTGAGCGGCGCCTTCATGACGAAGGCGATCTCGGCCTCGATGCGCGGCTGGATGAAGCGGCCGGTGGGAACCGTGCCGCCGTCGTCGAAAAACATGTCGTCGAACAGCACGCCGGAATCCGGAATGTCGATGGCGAGCGCCGACTGCATCGCCTTCGAGGTCAGGCCGATCTTCCAACCCTTGATCGCGAGCCCCGATGCGACCTTCCTTTTCACGAGTGCTGCCTGCACGCGGTAGGCGTCGTCCATCGTCGCCGCGGGAAAGTCGAGGCTGAGCAGCCTGATCTGCCGGCGCTCGCGCTCGGCTTCGAACAACCTTGCTGCTGCGTCTTTCACCTGATCTGGGGTCATCATCAGGCCCTCTCGTCGACGACGCCGTTGCGCAGCAGACCGATGCCGTCGGCCTCGACCTCGATGACGTCACCCGGTTTCAGCCAGATCGGCGGCTCGAAACGGGCGCCGGCGCCCGTGGGCGTGCCGGTGACGATGATGTCGCCGGGCACCAGCGTGGTGAAGGTCGAGACGTAGTTGATGATCTTGCGGAAGGAAAAGATCATGCGGCCGGTGCGGTCCTGCTGCCGGACCTCGCCATTGATGCGCGTGGTGAGCGAAATGTCGGCGATCTGCGCCTCGTCGGTGAACGGCACCAGCCACGGGCCGATCGAGCCGGAGTGGTCGAAATTCTTGCCTTGGGTGACGTTGAACTTGGCGTGGCGCACCCAGTCGCGGATCGTGCCTTCGTTGCAGAGCGACAGCGCTGCGATATGGCCGAGCGCGTCGGCCTCGGCGATGCGCCTTCCGGCCTTGCCGATGACGATGACGATTTCGCCCTCATAGTCGAGTTGCGGCGATTCCGGCGGCCGCACCAGCGGCGCGCCATGGCCGACGAAGGAGCGCGGGAAGCGGATGAACAGCGACGGGTTCGAAGGTGCGGCCTGCCCGTCCTTGTACTCCTCGTTGCGGTCCGGATAGTTGACGCCGACGCAGATGATTTTTTCGGGCGAGGGAACGGGAATCTCGTAGGCGATGGCGTCGAGCGGGAAATCGGCCGCGAAGGCCCCGGCTTCTTCCGCCAGGCGCAGCAAGGCGCCGGCCTCGATGACTTCGCGCAGTGTCGGCCACTGTGCGTGCCGTGACGAGAGGTCGACGACGCCCTTGCCGGTGACCGCGCCATAGCGCGTCCTGCCGCCGACGGTGAAGGTGGCGAGCCGTGCCGCGCTCATGCTGGAACTCCCCGGTTAGCCATCGTTATGGCGCCACGATCGGCGACGCCGCCAGATCGGACTTGCGTGGCTCGACGCCGGCAAAGACGCTGCCTTCCTCGAACCAGCTCTTCGGCGCCGGCGCGCCCCACAGCGTCTGGCGCTGCGGGTCCTTCAGGTCCCACTTGATCGGCTCCAGATCGGGATCGACCGTCTGGTAGTCCGAGCAGTAGATCTCGATGCGATGGTTGTCGGGATCGCGGATGTAGAGGAAGAAGGCGTTGGAGATGCCGTGCCGGCCGGGGCCGCGTTCGATGTTCGGCAGCCAGCCGGTGGTTGCCATCAAATCGAGCAGGTCGATGATGTTGAGCGGCGTCGGCACCCAGAAGGCGACATGGTGCAGCCGCGGGCCGATGCCGTTGGTGAAGGCGATGTCGTGGACGCCGCCCTTGCGGTGCGTCCAGGCCGCCCACAGCTTCCCGGTCGCTTCGTCTTCAGTGTACTCGGTCACGCGGAAGCCGAGCTCGTTGTAGAACGCCACCGCTTCATCGACGTTGGGCGAGAAGCAGTTGAAGTGGTCGATGCGCAGCGGCTTGACGCCCTTGTAGAGCGCATATTTCTGGTGGATCGGCGGCAGCCGCTCCATCTTGGAATAGAACTCCAGCGGAATGCCGTGCGGGTCGCGGGTGCGGAAGGTGCGCGACTGGTAAGGCCGCTCCACCCATTCCACCGGCAGGCCCTTGCCTTTGAAGAAGTGCGCGGCCTTGTCGAGATCCTCGTCGGAAAACAGCTTGAAGCCGAGGTCGCGCGCTTCCGGCACAGCACCTTTGCGCAGCACGATGCAGTGATGGCCGCGCTCTTCCATGGCGCGCAGATAGATGGCGTCCTTGGTCTCGTCGGTCACCTGCAGGCCGAGCGTGTCGACATAGAAGGCGCGCGACTTCGCAAGGTCGGTGACGGCGAGCTCGACATGGCTGAGCCGCACGATGTTGAAGGCCGGGTAGAGGTTGGGTGTGGGCAAGGGCATCTTTTAGGTCTCCGGTCAGCCGCCGAGCTTCTGGATCGAGTGCGGCGCCGTGGCGAACGCGATGTTCTTGGTTTCCATGTAGAAGTCGAACGACCAGTCGCCGCCGTCGCGACCGATGCCCGAATTTTTGATGCCGCCGAACGGCGTCGGCAGATGGCGCACATTCTCCGAATTCACCCAGATCATGCCGGCATCGAGCGCATCGGTGAAGCGGAAGGCGCGAGTGACGTCCGCGGTCCAGAGATAGCCGGTCAGGCCGTACTGCGTGTCGTTGGCTAAAGCCAGCGCCTCGGCCTCGTCCTTGAACGAGATCGCGGTCAGCACTGGCCCGAAGATCTCTTCCTGGGCGATGCGCATTGTGTTGGTGGCGCCGATGAACAGCGTCGGGCTGACATAGCAGCCGCCGCCCGGGCCGGCGAACTTGGTGCCGCCGGCGGCGACGACCGCGCCTTCCGACTTGCCGATCTCGATATAGGACAGCACCTTTTCCTCATGCACCGGATGGATCAGCGGACCGACCACGGTTTCCGGGTCGAGCGGATGGCCGATCCTGATACGCTTGGCCTTCTCGGCCACCAGCGCAGTGAACTTGTCATGGACGCTTTCCTCGACCAGCAGGCGCGAGGACGACGTGCAGCGCTCGCCGTTCAGCGAATAGATCATGAAGACGGCGGCGTCCGCCGCGCGCTCCAGATCGGCATCGGCAAAGACGATCACCGGGTTCTTGCCGCCAAGCTCGAAATGCACGCGCTTCAGCGTGTCGGCGCCCTGCTTCATGATCATCGAGCCGGTGCGGCTCTCGCCGACGAAGCCGATCGCCTTGATATCGGGGTGTTCGGTCAGCGCCCTGCCGGCGTCCTCGCCAAAACCGTTGACGAGGTTCCACACGCCCTTCGGCAGGCCGGCCTCTTCGGCGATCTCGACCAGCAGCCGCGCCGTCAGCGGCGACAGTTCCGCCGGCTTGTGGACGATGGTGCAGCCGGCAGCGAGCGCCGGCGCGATCTTCCAGGTCGACAGCATGAATGGCGTGTTCCACGGTGTGATGACGCCGACCGGGCCGATCGGCACGCGCGTCGTCATGTTGACCTGGTTCGGCGCCCGGATCGTGCGGCCATCGCGGGCCTCTGGCGCGCGGTCGGCGTAGAAGCGGAAATTCTCGGCGCCGCGCAGCGCCGCCTTGGCCATGAATTTCAGCGACTGTCCGGTATCCATGCACTCGACGAAGGCGATTTCTTCCGCCCGCGCCACGATCGCGTCGGCGATCTCGTGCAGCAGTTTCTTGCGTGCATCGCCGGAGATCGCCGCCCAGTCCCGGAAAGCAGCCTTGGCTGCCTTGGCGGCGCGGTCGACGTCTTCAGCCTTGCCACGCGCCACCCTGGCGATCGGCTTCAGGTCGATGGGCGAGATCGTCTCATAGGTCGAGCCGTCGGCGGCCGGCACGGCCTCGCCGCCGATCTGGTTGAGCACGCCGGTGCGCCTGAACCGCTCGAGATAGGCCTCGGCCTTCCGCAGATTGTCGTCCAATGCCGCCATGGGTCTTTCCTGTTCTCTGCCGCTCGTTCACTTGCCGCGCAACCGCGGATGAATGGCGTTCTTCTTCCAGTTCAGCTCGGCGTCGATCTCGCGGATCTCCAGGGAGAGCGCGAAATGCGGCGTTGTGAACAGCGATGCGAGATGCTCCGAGACGGCGGCGAAGATCGCTTCGCCGGTGCGCTTCTTTTCCTCGGCGCTGCGGCCCTTGCCGATGCGGAAGCTCATGTCGATGAAGCCGTTTTCCGGCAGACGGTCGGCGATCGCATAGGCCTCGGTGCGGAAGGCGCGCACCCTGACCGCGCCCGGTTCGAACAGGCCTGTTGCGAGGATGGTGCGCGAGACCAGCGCGCAAAGCTCGTTCATGTCGACCTTGGCGTCGAGATTCGCGGAATATTCAATCGCCATATGTGGCAAGGTTTCCTCCGCCGGCGTCGCCGGTCTTTTGTAATTAACATGTGAATTACATCTTGACGATCGAATGTCAAGCGTCGTTCTCTGTCGCGATCCACGCCCCGGCGTCGGGATTGCCGCTCCCGGCAAAATCGCGGATATAGCTGCGATCCGCGTCTCATTCGTCTTGCGAGCCGGAACTGGAACTGGAATTTCGGAGACCTGACCTTGCTACCGCCCAGCACCCGCCGCTCCTTGCCGATGGCGCTTCTGCGCGCCCGCGAAGTGATCATGGCGCATTTCCGGCCGATGCTTGCCCGCCACGACATCACCGAACAGCAATGGCGCGTGCTACGCGTTCTTGCCGAGGCCGGGCCGCTGGAAGCGACCGAACTCGCCAACCGCGCCTCGATCCTGCCGCCAAGCCTCACCCGCATCATCAAGGCGATGGAAGAGCGGCAGTTCATCTCCCGCAACAAGGTCAAGGATGACGGCCGCCGGGCGCTGCTCGCCATCAGCCCGGCCGGGCTGGCGCTGATCGAGGACCTGGCTCCCGAACGCATCGCGATCTATGACGCGATCGAGCAGCGCTACGGCGCCGAACAGCACGAACATCTGCTCGATCTTCTCGAAAGCCTGATCCAGTCGGAATCATCCGAAAACCAAACCTGATAGCGTCTACCCGCCAAAACTGCCCAGCGCTGTCGGCTGCATGTAATTGCGGTCGACATAGAGCAGGGCGGCTTCACCGCTGCCGTGGCGGATGTCGACGACGCGGCCGAACATCACATTGTGCGTGCCGACCCGATTCACCTCGCCGACCTCGCAATCGAAACTGACAATGGCGTCGAGCAGCGCCGGCATGCCGGAGGGCATCGTCTGCCATCGTGCCGAGCCATAGCGCTCGGCCATGTCGCGGATCGCACCGGCGAACTTCGCCGCCAGGTGCATATGGGCCTGCGTCAGCACGTTGACGCAGAAGCGCCGGTTGGCGAGGAACAGGCCGGCCTGCGCCGAGCGTTCGTTCATGCAGATGAGCAGCGTCGGCGGATCGTCGGAAACGCTGCACATGGCGGTCGCGGTGAAGCCGCCGCGGCCAGCCGGGCCGTCCGTCGTGACGATGTTGACCGGCGCGCAGACCCGCGCCATGGCATCGCGGAATTCCAGTCTCGAGACCTGCGCCTCCATGGCCGGCCTCCTCAGCTTGCGCCGGCCGGCAGCGGCGGCAGCCAGGTGTCGCCCGTCCAGCCCTTTTCGTCGTAGTCGGCCATGCAGGTGTCGACCAATTCCTCCATCGCCTTCAGCCGGCCGCCGCGTTCGGCGCCCTTCAGCACCTGCAGCCGCACCTCTTCCGGCGCGCCGGCATAGTTGAGCTCGTAGAGCGCATGCCGTCCGCCGAATTCGGTGCCGGTCGCGTCCCACAAGAGCTTCATGATCTTGATGCGCTCGACATGGCCCATGTCGTTGGAGCCGCGCACATATTGGGCAAGGTACTTGTCGATCTCGGGATTGTCGAAATCCTTTGCCGAGGACGGCAAATAGATCAGCCCCGAGGCGATCACCCGGCGCACCGTGTCGATGACGCGCGGATAGGCCTCCGACATGAAGGTGCGGTAGGCGAGCGCCGCTTCCAGATTGGGCAGCACCGCGCCGCTCGCCCACGGGATCGGGTTGTGCGCCATGGCGTTGGAAAAGCTCCAGAACATGTGGCGCAGCGCAATCACTTCGCCGAGTGCCGCCTGGTTGCCACGAAAGGCGTCGCCGCCAGTGGCGCGCAGCGCCTTGGCGAGCAGGCCGGCAAGGAAGTCGAGCTTGACGGCAAAGCGCGTGCAGCCCTGGAAACAATAGCCGTGCATGAAGCCCGACGCTGGATGGAAGGACAGGATTTTTTGCGCATCGCGCAGCACCAGCACGTCCTCCCAAGGAACGAAGACATTGTCCAGCACCAGGATCGCGTCGTTCTCGTCGAAGCGCGACGACAGCGGGTAGTCGAAGGGCTGGCCGACCGTGTTGGCGGTTTGCTCATAGGAGACGCGGCAGAACATCTTTATCCCCAGCGCGTTCATCGGCACGATGAACATCACCGACAGCGACGGATCTTCGGTGACCGTCGCTGAACTCTGCGCCAGGAAATTATAGTGGGTCAGCGCCGACGACGTCGCCACCACCTTGGCGCCGGACACCCAGATGCCGGCATCGCTCTCCTTGGTGATGTGCACGAACACGTCCTTCACGGCCTCGGCCGGCTTGTGGCGGTCGATCGGCGGATTGACGATGGCATGGTTCATGAACAGGGCCGCTTCCTGCGCCCGTTTGTGCCAGGCAAGCGCATTGTCCTTGAACGGGCCGTACCACTCGGCATTGGCGCCGAGCGTGTTCATCAGCGCTGCCTTGTAGTCGGGCGTGCGCCCCATCCAGCCGTAGGACATACGCGACCAGTCGGCGATCGCCGTCTGCTGCTGGGCAAGCTCGGCGGCGGAATGGGCGACGCGGAAATATTTATGCGTGTAGCCGCCCGAGCCGGTGTCGGTCGGCGAGGTCAGCACCGCCTGCCGCGCCGGGTCGTGCAAGGCATCGTAGAGCCGGGCGAGCGAGCGCGCCGAATTGCGCATCGCCGGGTGCGTGGTGACGTCGGCGACGCGTTCGCCATTGATGTAGACCGCGCGCCCGTCGCGCAGGCTCTCGAGATACTCGGCGCCTGTGAACGGCCGTTTCGTGTCGGCCCGGAAATCTTCCGATCGCATCATTTATCCTCCCTTGATCATCGGACAGTAGCCGGATGCGACGCAATGGTTTATGGACGAAAGACCAAAACCACTTGGACTTTTTCCGGTGCCATGAGCCAGGCCAGCATTCCCGAATTCTTCGTCTATGGCGAACCCGCGCGAAGCCTTGATGTCGGCTTTCTGCATGTCGAGACTGTTCTGGCTCGCGCCTCCGTGCATCGCGGCCAAGTGCTGGCGCACAAGCATCCGCAGATGGCGCAAGTCACTTTCTGGACCGGCGGCAGCGGCACTTACCGGATCGAGGACAAAACCTGGAGTTTTTCGGCGCCCACGGTGAGTTTCATGCCGAGTGGCGTGGTCCACGGCTTCAGCATCGAACCGGGCACCGACGCCATCGTCGTCTCGGTCGCCGATGAGGCCCTTGCTTTGATCGCCGAGCATTCGGCGTTGCCGCTCGACCAGCCGGTCTTCGTCACCGGCCGCGGCGAGGCAGCGCTGTGGGAAAAGCTCGCAGGCGTCATCAGGCTGATCCAGGCGGAATATGCCGACAGGCTGCCCGGCATGGACAAAATCCTGCCGCCGCTGATTGCCGTGGCGCTGTCGGGCATTGCTCGCCTCGATGCGGAATCGCATTCCGTGGCGGTACCGGCGACGGTAGCGCTGGGCGGCCGGCTGCGGCGGCTGATCGACCGGCACTTTCGCGACGACTGGCCGGTCGAGCGTTATGTCGCCGCACTCGGCACCACGCGCCATCTGCTCGACAAGGCAGCGCGCCAGGTGCTCGGCGCGGGCGTGCGCCAGGCAATCGGCGAGCGGCGGCTTATCGAGGCCAAGCGGCTGCTGCTGTTCACCGTGCGCCCGGTCGAGGATATCGCCTACGAGACCGGGTTCAACGATCCCGCCTATTTCTCGCGCTTCTTCCGCGCCGCCGTCGGGCTGTCTCCGGCGGCGTGGCGGCGGGAGAGACTGGCAGCAGGCAGTAGGCAGTAGGCAGTAGGCAGTAGGTAAGTGCGGTTCCTCTAATCCCTACTGCCCACTGCCTATTCCCTAGGCCGCGGCCAACCCCGCATCCAGCGCCTCGCCAATCTTCGCCACATCGGCCGCCGAGATCACCAGTGGCGGCGACAGGATGATCGTGTTGCCCGACACGCGCAGCATCACGCCGGCGGCATAGGCAGCCTCGGCGACGGTGGCCAGGGTCTTCTTGTCGGCCGGCTTCTTGGCGGCGCGGTCGGAGACCAGTTCGAGTGCCGCCATCAGGCCCTGATAGCGGACGTCACCGACCAGCGCATGCTTCGCCTTCAGCGCTTCCAGCGCCTTGCCGAGTTCGACACCGCGCGCCGCCGCGTTCTCGTTGACGGCAAGCCGCTTGGTTTCGGCCAGTGCCGCCAGCCCCGCCGCGCAGCCGACCGGATGGCAGGAATAGGTGTAGCCGTGGCCGATGGCGCCGAAGCTGGTTTTGTCGGCCTCGAACACATCGGCGACCTTGGCGCCGATCAGCGTCGCACCGAGCGGGAAATAGCCCGACGTGATCGCCTTGGCGATGGTCATGAAATCCGGTTTGACGCCGGACAGGCGCGAGCCCGACCAGGCGCCGGTGCGACCAAAACCGGTCACCACCTCGTCGGCGATGAGCAAAATGTCGTGGCGGTCGCAGATGGCGCGCACCAGCGGCATGAAGCTCTCATGGGGGACGATGACGCCGCCGGCGCCGAGCACCGGCTCCATGATGAAGGCGGCGATGGTGTCGGCGCCCTGGAAGGCGATCTCTTCCTCGATCGCCTGGGCGCAGAGTTTTGCCAGCTTCGCCGGATCGGTCTCGTCGAACGGGTTGCGGTAGGTCCACGGCGCCGGCGTGTGGAAGACGCCCGGCAGCAGCGGCTCGTAGTTGCGGCGGAAATTGGCGTTGCCGTTGACCGAAGCGCCGCCGAAATGCGTGCCGTGATAGCCCTTCTTCAGCGCCAGGAATTTTGTCCGGTCGCCCTGGCCGCGGATCTTCCAATACTGCCGCGAAAGCCGCAGCGCCGTCTCCACCGAATCCGATCCGCCCGAGGTGAAGAAGGCCCGCACCATGCCCTCCGGCGCGAACCAGTCGCAGAGCTCATAGGCAAGCTCGATCGACGGTCCGGTCGAGGTGCCGCGGAAGCCGGAATAATAGGGCAGGGCGTCGAGCTGTGCGGCGATCGCCTTCTTGATCGGGTCGCAGCTGTAGCCGAGATTGACGTTCCACAAGCCGCCGACGGCGTCGAGCACGGTGCGGCCGTCGACGTCGGTCACCGACACGCCGTCGCCCTTCATGATGATTTTCGGCGGCGTCGCGCGCATCTCGGCCGGATGCGCCATCGGGTGCCAGATCGGCTTGGCGTTGTTCTCGGTGAGGAAGTTGATGTCGCGCATCGGTGAAAAACTCCGTTTCTTGAAACTTCAGGCTGCAAGGCCGAAATGCGCCAGCGCCTCGGCATAGCTTCGCGCCGGCTCGGCGACGTCGAAATGCACCGTCCGCATGCCGGCCGCGACCGCGCCATCGACATTGCGCTGCTGGTCGTCGACGAAGACGCAAGTCTCTGGCGGCAGACGCAGCGCCTCGCTCACCATCGCATAGGCTTCGCGGTCGGGCTTGAGGATGTGGGTGTAGGTGGCGTCGACTATTGTCTCGAACAGCGACAGCAGCGGCAGGCGTTCGCGAAAGCTGCTGCCGTAGAACAGGTCGAGCTCGTTGGAGAGGATGGCGAGTTGGACGCCGGCTTCATGCGCCGTGCGGATCGCCCGCTCGGCCTCGGGCCGCACCACCGCCTGCGGGTCGGCGCCGCGCGCCCGTTGCACGAAGGTCGACATGTCGTTCCAGTCCTCGCCGACCATTCGGCCGACCTCGCGCGTGCGCGTCTTCCAATAGTCGCGTTCGCTGATCTCGTCGGCCTGCATGGCGCGCCAGAGCGGGTCGGATGCGGGTTCGAACGGTCCGCGCCAGTCGAGCGTGCCGGGCGCCAGCCCAAGCGCGCGTTCGGTCAACGCATGCGTCTCGAACAGCGTGCGGGTGACGACGCCGCCGAAATCGAGCACCAATGCCTGTGGCTTCAGCGTGCTCATCCGGCTTGCCTGCCTGCCGGCGCGCCCCGCGGCACGATGCCTTCGGCGACCCAGCGGTCGAAGATCTCCAGCGCCTTGGCACTGAAGGCGGCGTCGTTGATGTGGCCTGATATCTCGTGCAACTCGGCATTCGCAGGCACGCTCAGGCGCATCTCGTCGACGAAGGCGGTCAGCGCGTCCGGCTCGTGCAGCGGCTCGCCGTCCTGGTCCCATTGCTGGATGCCGCCCGCCGGCAGGATGAAAGCGGTTGGCCCTGTTGCCGCGGCAAGTTTCTCGCCGATGGCGCGCGCGATTTCCCTGCGTGTTTCGCCATCCGAAGTCACCGAGGCCAGCAGCCGGTTATGGGCGTGGTAAGGGCGCTCGATGAAGCGGGTTGGTACCGCCTGCCAGGTCGGAAAATCCACCATGTCGACTGCGCCCGGTGCGACGATCTGAGGGATACCCTGCCGCCCGGCGTTTTCCAGCCGGTCGGCGCCCGAGCTCACCACCGAACCGGTGAGATGGTTGGCGAGTTCCTGCAGGCTGAAATCCATCACCGCAACGAAGCCGCGCTGTGCGGCGATCGCCTCCAGCGCCCATCCGCCCATGCCGGTGGTGTGGAAGACGATGACCTCGTAGCCGCGCTTTTCGAGCTCCGGCTTCAGCGTCACCATATAGTGCAGGCAGCTTTTTCCCAGCGAGCTCATGCCGATCCGCGGCCTGGCCTGGTCCGGCTTGACGACGGCCCGAGCCGCACCCACCACCGCGCCGCTGGCTTGCGACAACACCGCCTTGCAGGCGCTGTTGAGGCCATAGAGCCCGCCCGCCCACAGGATCATCATGAGGTCGGTGGCGATCCGCTCCGGCGGCAACAGATGCGAATAGGCGATGGTCGAGACGACGAATTTCGGCACGCCGAGGGGCAGCGCCAGGGCGACGTCAAGCGCGAGGTCGGTACCCATCGTGCCGCCAAGCCCGATGAAGCCGTCGATCTCGCCCTGATCGTAGAGTGCACGCGCGAGCCGCGAGGCGCCGAGCGCCATCAGCGTCATAGCCGAATTCTCGTCGCCGCTGGCGACGATCGCCGCGATCGTCGTGTCCGCAGCTTGAGCCACGGCATGCTTGTCATGCGCCGGCCGGTAGGGCGGATCGCCGAGCACGCTGACATCCATCATCACCGCGACGCCGCCGACGGCCTCGATGCGCTCACGCATGAACAAGAGCTCGTCGGCCTTGGTGTCGCCGGTGCCGATAACCAGGATTCGGCGTTTGTCCTCCAAAGTCAGTCTCCTCGCTGAATGATCAAGATGCGCGCCTGCGTCATCATGCGCGTCATCGTCATCATGCGCGCCTGCGCTCCGGCAGGCTGCGCCGTCCGACAAGCCGCTCGCCGATGCTGTGCGCCGCGTCCGCGACGCCAGCGCCGTAGCGTTCGATATCGCCCTCCAGCACGCGCACCTGCGGCGCGGCAATGGCAATGGTGCCGATGGCGAGACCGTCTGCGCCGAGGATCGGTGCTGCGACGCTCTGCACGCCTTCCTCGAAGCCCTGCGAGCCGATCGAATGGCCGCGCGCACGCGCCGCCGCAATCTGTTCGGCCAGCGCGGCAGCACTGGACACGGTGAACGGCGTAAAGGCCGGCAGCGGCCCCGCGAGAATGGTGTCGCGGATGCGGTCTTCGGTAAAGGCCAGGAAGGCAATGCCCGAGGCGGTCGCATGCATCGGCAGGAGTTCGCCGAGCGCCACGCTGACGCGATTGGCCTTGGTTGATTCGACGACATGGACCGTGATCAGGCCGCGCCTGGAATATTCCGACAGATGCACCGTCTCGCCGGTCTCGGTGGCCAGAGCCTCGACCAGCGGCGCTGCCGTTCGCAGGAACGGAAACTGCGCCTCGCGCATCAGCGCCAGCCGACCGAGACCGGCGCCGAGCCGGTAGCGGCGCGTGCCTTCGTCCTGTTCGACCAGGCCGTGTTCCATAAGTGAGAGCAGCAGCCGGCGCGTCGTCGCCTTATCGAAGCCGGCATGCCGGGCGAGGTCGGCCAGCGCCAGCTCGGGCTCGCCGCGACCCAGCATTTCCAGCAGAGAAATGGCCTTGGCCACCGTGCTCATCTGGTTTCCGAACCTCCCTAGATACTTAACGTGCGAATTAACTTGACAGGAAGCGCCTTCCTTTGCAAGTCTATATTCGAAATGCCGTTGCAAATAGTGAAATGAACATCAGGCCCGCCAGAAGGCCTCGGCATCTCAGGGACACTTGGTTTCCGCAGCGCGGAATTGGAGGGTAAGATGACGACAATTGTAGCCGGCGAAACAAACCGGCTGAGGAAGAACAGCCTAGGCGTGGGCGCCATCACCTTCATGGTGATCTCGGCCGCCGCACCTCTGACGGCCGTGGCCGGCGGCACGCCGCTCGGCATGCTGATGGGCAACGGCGCGGGCTTTGCCGGCACCTATCTCATCGTGACGCTGCTGCTGCTCCTGTTCGCAGTCGGCTATGTCGCCATGTCGCGCCATGTCGGCAATGCAGGCGCCTTCTATGCCTATGCGGCGCGCGGCCTCGGCGGCCTGGCCGGCGGCGCCACCGCGCTGATTGCCATCCTGTCCTACAATGCCATGCAGATCGGCGTCATGGGCCTTCTCGGCGCCGCCACCGCCGGGCTGTTCGCCGGCTGGGGCATCAACCTGCCCTGGTGGGTGTGGAGCTTCGTCGCCATCGCCATCGTTGCCGTGCTCGGCTACCGGCAGGTCGACCTGTCGGCCAAGATCCTGACCGTGCTGGTATTGGCCGAATATGTGGTGGTGCTGATCCTCGACCTGGCGATCCTCAAGACCGGTGGCGACAGCGGACTGTCGGCCGCACCTTTCAGCTGGAGCCAGATCACCAGCGGCGCGCCGGCGATCGCCATCCTGTTCTGCTTTGCCGCCTTCATCGGTTTCGAGGCAACGACGATCTATGCCGAAGAGGCGCGCGACCCCAAGGTCACCATTCCACGGGCGACCTATTTCTCCGTCATCCTGATCGGCGTCTTCTACATGGTCACCGCATGGCTGATGGCCGTCGGCGCCGGCGTCGACAAATTGCTGCCGGAGCTGCAGGGGCTTCAGGACCCGACGACTTTCCTGTTCGGCCTATCCGACCGCTACGCCGGAACGATGCTGTCGCATGCCATGAGCATCCTGTTCGTGTCGAGCCTGTTCGCCGGCGTGCTGGCGTTCCACAATGCCGTCGCCCGCTACATCTATGTCTCCGGCCGCGAAAAGCTCCTGCCGCAGACCATCGGCGTGACGCACATCGTGCATCAGAGCCCGCATGTCGCCTCGGTCATCCAGAGCGTGCTTGCCGCCGTCGTCGTCGGGCTCTTCGCCGTGCTCGGCCTCGATCCGGTGCTGGCGCTGTTCTCGTGGCTTACCAATGTCGCCACCCTTGGCGTCATCGTGATGATGGCGGTCGCCTCGCTCGCCGTGGTGATCTTCTTCCGCGCCAATCCCTCCAGCCAGGAAAACGTCGTGAAGACCACCATCCTGCCGGGGCTAACCTTCATCGCCTTCGTCATCATCATCTACCTGATCGTCATCAACTTCGGCAGCCTGTCGGGCGCGGGCGGCTTCCTTGGCGTCTTCCTGCCGGCGCTGGTGCTGATCGCGGCCGTGGTCGGCCTTGTGCTGGCCAGCGCTTTGAAGAGCCGTGACCCGGTCGCCTTCGCCGAGCTTGGACAGCCTCTGAAGGACTGAAACAAACAGGGGCGGCGCGCTTGGCGCCGCCCCTTTGCCATCGCAGGGAGTAGCGGCGTTGAGCTTTGCCGAGAGCATCACCGTTGAGGCGCTGGAAGCCGATCCGTATCCGATCTATGCGGAACTGAGGCGCAGCGCGCCGGTCGCTTTCGTGCCGGCCGTCAATCTCTGGTTCGTTACCCGCTGGAAGGATGTGGAAACGGTCGCGAAGTCGCCCGACACCTTCTCCGCCGTCGTCGGGACATCTCCGGTCGAACGCTCGTTCGGCAAACCGACGATCCTGACGACCGACGGGGACGTCCACAAGGATCTGCGGCAAGGTATCGACCCCAAATACCGGCCGCGCACCGTCGCCTCCTATGCCGGCGACCTCGTGCGTTCGATTGCCGAACCTTATCTCGACCGGATCGCCGAACAGGGCTCGGCCGAGCTGATGGCCGACTATTTCGAGCCGGTCTCGACGCTCAGCCTGGCGCGCTCGCTTGGGCTGGTCGACATCGACATGCCGACCTTGCGCCGATGGTTCTATGGCCTCGCCCAGGGCGCCATCAATTTCGAGAACGACCCGAAGCGCCAGGAGATCGCCGATGCGATCAGCGCCGAGGTCGGCGCCGCCATCCTGCCGACGCTGGAGAGGCTTGTCCGCAAGCCCGATGATTCCGCTTTGTCGCACATGCTGCATGACGGCATGCCCGAGGGTAAAACGCGTCCGATCGATTTCCTGATGCCGAGCATCAAGGTCATCCTGCTCGGCGGCATGCAGGAGCCCGGCCATGGCGCCGGCTCGATCCTTGCCGGCCTGCTCGCCCATCCCGAACAGTTGCGGCAGGTGCTCGACGATCCCGAAACCCTGGTGCCGAAGGCCGTCGACGAAGGCCTGCGCTGGGTGGCGCCGATCGGCACGCAGACGCGTCAGACGACGCGCAACGTCGAGCTCAGTGGCGTGACCATCCCGGCCGGCGCTCCGGTCGCGGCGCTTGTCTCTTCGGCAAGCCGCGACGAGAGCCGCTTCTCCGATCCCGACCGGTTCGACATCCATCGCGACGAAGGCAACCACGCCGCCTTCGGCTTCGGCCATCATTTCTGTTCAGGTCGGTTTTTCGCGCGCGAGCAGATGTGCTTGGCAGTAAAGCTGTTGCTCGAGCGCCTCCCGGACCTGCGGCTGGTGCCAGGCAAGGAACCGGTGTTCCGCGGCTGGGAGTTCCGCGCCCCGACCACATTGCATGTTTCCCTCGGAGTGAGTCGCCAATGATCAGCCAGAATGCTATCGACACGCTGCGCAAAGTCGAGATCGGCGCGCGGGGCCTGTTCATCGATGGCGCCCAGACTGATGGCCTGAACGGCGAGACGCTGCCAGTAACGTCGCCGATCGACGGCCGCCAGTTCGCCAGCATTGCCGACGGCAACGCCGCCGATGTCGATCATGCCGTGGCGTCGGCGCGCAAGACGTTCGAAAAGGGCTCGTGGTCGCGTGCCGCCCCTGCCTTCCGCAAGAAGGTGCTGACCAAGCTCGCCGAACTGATCGAGAAGCACGTCGATGAACTTGCCGTGCTCGGCGTGCGCGACAACGGCACCGAGATCGGCATGGCCTACAAGGCCGAGCCGCTGTCGGCCGCCGGCACCATCCGCTACTACGCCGAGGCGATCGACAAGGTCTATGGCGAGATTGCGCCGACACCCGACAACGTGCTTGGCCTGATCCACAAGGAGCCGCTCGGCGTCGTCGGCGTCATCGTGCCTTGGAATTTCCCGCTGATGATCGGCGCCTGGAAGATCGCGCCGGCGCTGGCCGCCGGCAATTGCGTGGTCGTCAAGCCGCCGGAGATCGCTTCGCTCACGCTTCTGCGGCTGGCTGAACTCGCCGCCGAAGCCGGGCTTCCCGGTGGCGTGCTCAACGTCGTCACAGGGCGCGGCGCGGTCGCCGGCGAGGCGCTCGGCCTGCACATGGATGTCGACGCCATTGCGTTTACCGGCTCTGGTCCGGTCGGTCGGCGGCTCCTCGAATACGCGGCGCGCTCGAACCTGAAGCGTGTCTTCCTCGAGCTCGGCGGCAAGTCGCCCAACATCGTCTTTGCTGACGCGCCGGACCTGAAGCAGGCGGCGACCGTCTCGGCCAACGGCATCTTCCGCAATTCCGGCCAGGTCTGCGTCGCCGGCTCACGCCTTCTCGTCCAGTCGTCAGTCTACGACCGCTTCATGGACGAGCTTCTCAAGGCGACCACCCGGCTGAAGGTCGGCGATCCGCTCGATCTGTTAAGCGACATCGGCGCGGTGTCGAGCGCCGAGCAACTGGACAAGAATCTCGGCTTCGTCGCCAGGGCGGCGGAAGAGGGCGCCCGCCTCGTCACCGGCGGCGAGCGCATCCTGGTTGAGACCGGCGGCAGCTACATGGCGCCGACCATCTTCGAGAACGTGACGCACGACATGCAGCTCGCCCGCGAAGAGGTGTTCGGGCCGGTGCTCGGCGTCATGCGCTTCGACACCGAGGAAGAGGCGGTGAGCCTCGCCAATTCGACCGCCTACGGCCTCGCCTCGGCGGTGTGGACCGCGAACCTGTCGACGGCGCATCGGATGGTGCGGGCGATCCGCGCCGGTGTCGTCCACGTCAACACCTATGGCGGCGCCGACATCACCGTGCCGCTCGGCGGCGTCAAGCAATCCGGCTTCGGCCGCGACAAGTCGCTGCACGCGCTCGACAAATACACCGATCTGAAGACCGCCTGGATCGCGCTCTAGAGCGTTTTCGATAACCAGCTCGCGCCATGAAACGATGGCCCACAAAGGGAGAGTTGCGCCGTGATAGCTGCCAGCAGAAACGATTTGCATTCAGCGACGATCGGCGACCTGCTCGACCGCGAGCAGCAGCGTTTTCGCGAAATGCATCCGCACTCGGCGGCGGCCTGGGAAGAGGGCAAGCAGCATTTCCTCTATGGCGGACCGTCGCACTGGATGCGGCGCTGGGCCGGCGGCTTTCCGGTCTACGCCGCCGAGGCCAAGGGCGCCCACATCAGAGACATCGATGGCCACGACTATGTCGACTTCTGCCTCGGCGATACCGGCGGCATGTGCGGCCACGCGCCGGAGGCGGTGACCCGTGCCGCTGTGCGCCAATTGCAGAACGGCACCACGATGATGCTGCCCACCGAGGACAGCCTGTGGGTCGGCGCCGAGTTGCAGCGGCGTTTCGGCCTGCCCTACTGGACGCTGACCACCTCGGCCACCGACGCCAATCGCGGCGCCATCCGCATCGCCCGCATGATCACCGGCCGCGACAAGGTGCTGGTCTTCTCCGGCTGCTATCACGGCGGCGTCGAGGAGGCGCATGTCGAGATCCGCGACGGCCGCGTCGGCATGCGCAACATGATCCATCCGAACGGTGTCGACCATTCGGCCGTCTCGAAAGTGGTCGAGTTCAACGATGTCGGCGCGCTGGAACAGGCGCTGTCGGCGGGCGACGTCGCCTGCGTGCTGACCGAGCCGCTGATGACCAATTTCGGCATGATCCCGGTCGCCGACGGTTTTCATGCAGCACTTCGCGACCTCACCCGCCGCACCGGTACGGTGCTGGTCATCGACGAGACGCACACCATTTCCAGCGGATCCGGTGGCTATTCGTCCGAGCATGGGCTGGAGCCGGACATACTGGTGGCCGGCAAGGCCATCGCCGGCGGCATTCCGGCCGGCATCTTCGGCGTCTCGCGGGAGATCGCCGAGCGATTGTGGGCGATCGTGCCGATGGTCAATCCGCGCGTGCGCCAGTCGGCGCATCTCGGCATCGGCGGCACGCTTGCCGGCAATGCGCTCACCGTCGCCACCATGCGCGCGGTGCTGGAAGAGGTGCTGACGCCTGCCAATTTCGAGCTCATGAGCGCCAACGCCTCGCGGCTGGCGGAGGCTGCGCGGAAGATCATCGCTGCAAACAAATTGCCTTGGCATGTGACGCAGATCGGCGCCCGCGCCGAGATCATGTTCATGCCTCAGCCGCCGAGGAATGGCGCCGATGTCATCGCCAGCCGGCGCAGCGATCTTGAGGCGCTGCTGCACGCCTTCTACATGAACGAGGGCATTCTGGTGACGCCGTTCCACACCATGTTCCTGATGTGTCCGGCAACCACATCGGCCGATGTCGATCGCCATACCGACGTGTTCGCGCGCTTCGTCGACCTGGTCCGCGGCGCCAGGGTCGTCTGAGCGATGGCACAACCCTTCGACCTCAACGGCAGAGTGGCGCTGGTGACCGGCGGCGGACGCGGCATTGGCGCGGCGATCGTCACGCGCTTCGCCGAAGCCGGCGCTTCGGTCGTCATCGCCGATGGCGGCGGTCGTGCCCCGGCGCACAACAGGGCGGTGTGACGAGAACGTAGCGACTGAAAGTACCCGCCGGTCCGGTCGGCATCTACCACATCCTCTCGGCGCTCGATCTCAAGCGGGACTACGAGACCGGCATCGGTCCATCCCGGCCGGGCACGGCGCTCTACCGGTCGATCATGCTGCGCACCTTCATGATCGCCTCGACCACTTCCATCATTGCCCTGGTGCTTGCCTTTCCGCTCTGCGCCTTTCTTGCCCGCCAGAGCGACCGCGTCCGCAACCTGCTGCTGCTGATGGTGCTGCTGCCCTTCTGGACCTCGATCCTGGTCCGCACCACGGCCTGGCTCGCGCTGCTGCAGGACCGGGGCGTGATCAACACGCTGCTGATGGATTTGGGCCTGATCGATGCACCCATGAAGCTGCTTTACAACCGCGTCGGCGTCATCGTCGCGCTGGTCCACGTCATGCTGCCCTTCATGATCTTTCCGCTGCTTGCCTCCATGCGATCGATCGATCCGCGCCTGTTCAGGGCAGCGCTGTCGCTCGGCGCCACGCCCTTCTACGCCTTTCGGCGCGTCTACCTGCCTCAGGTCATGCCGGGCGTCATGGCAGGCACGCTGATGGTCTTCGTCGTCACGCTCGGCTTCTATGTCACGCCGATGCTGGTCGGCGGCCCCGGCGACCAGATGATCAGCTACTATATCGCATTGTTTACCACCAGCACGCTGAACTGGGGCCTTGCCTCATCGCTGGGCCTGATCCTGCTGGTCATCACACTTTCGCTCTACGCCATCCAGAACGCCCTGCTGCGCCGCAGTGGCGTCGGCATCCGCTAGGAGGCCCGGTGTCCGGTCCGAGACAAACCTCCGCCGTTCGGCTCGGCCGCCTCAGCCTCGGGCTGTTGGCCGCTATGGTGCTGGCCTTTCTGATGTCCCCGCTGATCATTATCGTGCTGTTCTCGTTCAAGAGCAGTGGCGACTTCACCTTTCCGATCACCGGCTGGTCGTTGAAATGGTACGCCGAGTTCTTCTCGACGCAGACCTGGATGGATGCCTTGCGCAACAGCCTGGTCCTGGCTGTCTCGACGACACTGCTGGCGACGCTGCTCGGCACCATGGCGGCACTCGGCCTTGCCGCGCCGCAACTGCCCGGACGCCGGCTGATCTCGGCCTTCCTGCTGATCCCGATGATCGCGCCTGTCGTTATCGTCGGCGTCGGCATGTATTTCGTCTTCTCGATGACTGGCCTGACCGCGACCTTTCCCGGGCCTCATCCTCGGTCATACCTCGCTCGCCGTTCCGTTCGTCGTGGTGACCGTCTCAGCGGTTCTGACCGGTCTCGACCGGCGACTGCTCTGGGCCGCCGCCAGCATGGGCGCACCACCCTTCCTTGCCTTCCGCAAGGTGACGCTTCCGGTCATCCTGCCGGGCATTGCCTCGGGCGCACTGTTTGCCTTCGCCACCTCGCTCGACGAGGTGGTGGTGACGATGTTCCTTGCTGGCCCGGGACAACGCACCTTGCCGCGCGAAATGTTCACCATCGCCCGCGACACGCTGACGCCGACCATCGCAGCTGCCGCAACGGTGTTGATTGCCGCCTCTATCGTGCTGCTGGCCGCTTCGACATTGTTCGGCCGTTCAAACCGATAGAGCTTTGACAGCCGCGCATGCCGACAGCTTGAAGCCGCGTCCGGCAGGCGCTTTGCCGCGCTCCCAAAGGGAGGCGAAACGATCTGATCGGCAACCGGGTAATTCTGCTCAGGCGATCGAAGCTATCGGGTCTGCGGCAGACTATTCGGCTGGCTCGAATCTGCCTTGCAACAAGACTGTCGCGATCGGCCCAAGCGGATTGGCGATCCGGCTTTCCAAGACCTCGATAAGCTTGTGCCCTACGTCTGCCATGTCTACGGAATGAACGCCGATCTTTGCCGGCAGGAAGCGCGCCAGACGCGTGCTGTCACGGGTGACGATGTGGACATCGCGGCCCGGCTCAAGACCGCGCCTGCCGAGAGCGTGCAGTGCTCCCAGAAGACCAAGTTCGTTAGCGCATGCCAGGCCCGTCGGCGGATCTGGGGACGCCAGCAAACGATCAAACCAGGCTGCGCTCGATTCCATCGTGAACGTGCCGTGGCCGATCAGCGATTGGTCGATCGGAATACCGGCCTCGGCCATCGCCCTTCCATAGCCTGCAAGACGCATGGCGCTCGCCTGATCCTTCTGCACGAGAAGTTGCAGCGCGATGCGTCGGCAGCCCTTGTCCATCAGCCGCCGGGTCGCGTCGTAGGCGATCTGCTCATTGTCGATATCGACATAGGGATACGCGATGTCCAGGTCGGTTCTTCCAAACGCGACGAACGGTATGTCTTGATCCAGCAACAGCTTGACGCGCGGATCGCCCGAGACCATGCGCGTGATGATCAGGCCGTCGGCGCTACGCGCCTGAAGCAGGCGCTGCACACTTTCGACGGGATCGTCGTCGGGCGTGGTGGAATAAATGGACAGACTATAACCAGCTTGCCGCGCCGCCAGCGTCATGCCTTCGATCAAGGGAAGCTTCGCCAGATCGGACAGGTAGTCGCGTGTTTCCATCGGCAGCACCGCCGTCAGCGTCAGGGTTCGTCCGGTCTTGAGCGCGCGACCGTGATGGTTTGGTACATAGCCGACCCGCTTCGCCACCTCCTTGACGCGCGCCATGGTCGAGGGATGCACTTCCGGCCCATCTTTCAGAGCGCGGGATACCGTGGTCACCGAAAGGGAAAGTTCCGCCGCGATCTGTTTTAGATTGGCCATGTCGCCCGACTTCATTTGCGAAAGCGACGGCTGATTTCGCTGACCATCGTAACGTTACCGGATTCGGCCTGACGGTCAAATCCGGGCTCACCGCAACTCAACGGCTCCGCCTGGAAGCAGCTTGACTCTAGGGCATTTCGCGGTAATCGTAACGTTACGATTACAAAAAAAGCCCACCTGATCGACATTTTGATAAATCCTGGAGGAGGAGAACCTATGTCCTGGCTACGCATTTCCCTGGCAGCGATCGCAGTCTCGGCCGCCTTGCCCGTCTATGCCCAAACAGTCACCATCACGACCGCAGGCGGCGACTATGGCAACGCCATGAAGGAGGCCATGTGGGCCCCCGCTGCAAAGGAGCTTGGCTATGATGTCCGCGAGGAGACGCAGAGCGACGGCCTGGCTGCCCTGAAGATGCAGGTCACCGCAGGCACGGTCACGACCGACATCATCCACCTGGGCTCACCGGAAGGCGCGCAGGCGGCTGCACAGTCACTGCTGGAGCCGCTCGACTACAAGATCATCGATCCCAACTCCGTGCCGGCCGGTGCAAAGTCCGACTACTGCTATCCGTTCGACTCCTATGGCACCGTCATGTCGTGGAACACCAAGGCCTTTGACGAGAATCCGCCGAAGACCTGGGCGGAGTTCTGGGACGTTGCCAAATTCTCGGGCCGTCGCGCCCTGCGCGCCAACGCGCAGGACCTGATCGAAATCGCCCTTCTCTCTGATGGCGTGGCGCCGGCAGACGTCTATCCCGTGCTCAGCACGCCGGAAGGTCTGGCGCGCGCTATCAAGCGGCTTGAAGCGATCAAGCCAAATGTCTCGGTCTGGTGGACCTCGGGAGCCCAATCCGCGCAGTTGCTGAAAGACGGCGAGGCGGATCTGGTCGTTACCTGGAACGGACGGGCGCAAACCGTCAAAGCGGATGGCGGCGCGGTTGACTACACGTTCAAGGGTTCCGTCATCGGCACCGACTGCCTTGGGGTGCCGAAGGGAGCGCCGAACAAGGAAGCGGCCATGAAGCTGATCGCAGCGATGACGCAGCCCGCGCGCGTGGCGAAGCTGACCGATTTCATCGCCTATGGTCCGGTCAATCCTGCGGCCTATGAGGGTGGCCTCATCCCCGAAGATCGGCTGAAGACCCTGGCGACCGCTCCCGAAAATGCTGGCACGTCGGTGTTTTCGAATGCGGACTGGTGGGTCAAGAACGGCGAGGCTGCGCAAAAGGCATTTGATGAAATGATGAACCGCTGAGTCTCGCATTCGCCAGCTTTGAGCCCGTGATGAAGTCGCTCCCGATCACCATCGACAGCGTGAGCAAGGCCTATGGGGCCTACGTCGCGCTGGACGATGTCTCGCTCGACGTTCAGGCTGGCGAATTCCTCACTTTGCTGGGACCGTCCGGGTCGGGCAAGACCACGCTGCTCATGGCTCTGGCCGGTTTTGTCCGGCCCGATTCCGGCAAGCTCCTGTTGGGTGACCGGGACGTTACCCGCCTGGCCCCCAACAAGCGCGACATCGGCATTGTATTCCAGAACTACGCCCTGTTCCCCCACATGAGCGTGCTGGCGAATGTCGAGTATCCATTGGCGCTGCGCAAGACGCCGAAAGCGGAGGCCCGTCAGCGGGCGCTTGACACCTTGGCCCGCGTGAAGCTGGAAGGTCTTTCGGAGCGCAACATTGCTGCACTGTCCGGCGGTCAGCGCCAGCGGGTGGCGCTGGCGCGGGCGATCGTCTTTGAACCACGCGTGATGTTGATGGACGAGCCGCTGTCGGCGCTCGACAAGAACCTGCGCGAAACCATGCAGTACGAGATCCGGCGCCTGCACGATGATCTGGGGATCACCACGATCTATGTGACGCATGACCAGCGCGAAGCGCTGACCATGTCCGACCGGGTTGCGGTGATGAATTCGGGCCGCATCCAGCAGATCGATACGCCGCAGCGAATCTATGATCGTCCATCGACCCGCTTTGTCGCGGAGTTCATGGGCGAGGCCAACATTGTGCCCCCGGGCTCGGTGCGCAGAGTAGACGGCGCCGATGCGTCACGCGAAACTGTGATGATCCGCGCGGAAAGCCTCCATCTTGACGCGAAGCTCGTCGGGCGGAACGGAGTGGCGCTCGAAGGAATACTACGCGCCAAGGCGTTCCGCGGCGAAAACTGGCTTTTGACGCTGGCGCTTGATGGTGGGCAGGAGGTTCTTGTGTGCATTCCCGCAGCGCTGGCCGGCGGCTGCGCCGAGCTTGTCGTCGGTCAGCGGGTGACCGCATATGCGCCAGCAGAGAAGGTTCACGCGATACCGGGAGCGATAGCGTGACCGCCATCGTGGATCCTGCGCTCGCGGCCGATGCGCGACGCGAACGGCGGTTCTTCCTTTCGCTGTCGCTGCCGGCGCTTTTCATCGTTGGGCTGGCGGCGATACTGCCCATCCTCTGGATCATCCGGCAATCCTTCCTGACCACCGGAGGTGAATATACCGTCGGCAATTACGAGAAGGTGCTCTCGAGCGGACTGACATGGTCGGCGCTCCTCACAACCCTTGAGCTGTCCCTGGGCACGCTGGTGATCTGCATTCTACTCGGTACCCCCTTGGCGCTCGCCCTGGCCAGCGCCAGACCAAGGGTGGCCAATTTGCTGATGGCCTTCGTCATGCTGCCGTTGTGGACTTCAATTCTGGTGCGCACCTATGGCTGGCTCGTGCTCTTGCGGCGCGATGGCCTTATCAACGCGGCTTTGACAGGTTCAGGCCTGACAGCGGAGCCATTGCCGCTGGTCTACAACTTCACGGGAACGCTGATCGGCATGGTTCACTACATGCTGCCGCTGTTTCTGCTGCCCGTTTATGCCGCGATGCGCGATATCGACGCCAACCTTGTTCGCGCGGCGGCGAGCATGGGAGCCACGCTCGGGCACGTGATCCGCACGGTCATCCTGCCGCTTTCGGCCGGCGGCATCTTCTCGGGTTCGATGATCGTCTTCATCTACACCATAGGTTTTTTCATCACGCCGGCGGTGCTTGGCGGCGGCAAGGTAAATCCTCTCTCCATCCGGATCGAACGCACGCTGTCGACCTTTCAGGACTGGGGTTCGGCGAGCGTGTTGGGCATTCTGCTCCTCGTTCTCATGGCGCTGATCGGTGTGATGTTCCTGGCGGCGCGGCGACTGATGGCGCGCAACAAAGTCGGCGCAGCCCATGCTTGACGCCTATCCGGACAACAGGCTGGCCCTCATCCTGCTGTGGGGCTTTTCCGCGCTCGTGATGGCGTTCCTGATGCTGCCGACGCTGGTGGTCGTGCCGCTCTCCTTTTCAGCTTCCGATCTTCTCGAGTTTCCGCCGCGCGCATACTCGTTGCGCTGGTACGAGAATTTCTTCGGTTCGGCGACATGGATGGCCGGGCTCAGGACGAGCCTGATCCTCGGGACATTGACGGCGACGGTCGCAGTGCCCCTGGCGCTGCTCGCCTGCATCTCGATCAACCGGCTCGGCGGAAAGGCCGCCTTGGCCATTCAAGGCGTGCTGCTCACCCCCTCCATCGTGCCGGGAATCCTGCTTGCGATCGGTCTCTTCTTCGTGCTGGCGGCGCAAGGTCTGGTCGGAACGCTGTTCGGCGTGCTGGTCGGACATGTGGTGCTGGCCATCCCGGTCGCGTGCATTGTGTTGTTGCCCGCCCTGGCCCGCTTTGACTGGAACCAGGTTCAGGCGGCGCGCAGCCTCGGCGCAAACTGGGCAAGAGCCATTGGCGGAATAATTGTTCCGCAACTTCGGCTCAGCCTGTTGTCGGCGACATTGATGGCCTTCCTGACGTCGCTCGACGAGTCCGTCATTTCGATCTTCGTCGCAAGCGGCCGCAACAGCACGCTGCCGAAGCTCATGTTCCTGTCGCTGCGCGATCAGATCGATCCGACCATTGCTGCGATCTCGACATTGTGGACCGCCATCGTCGTGGTCGTCGTCCTGATCGTGACCCTTCGCCAAAGATCCTGACCGAGACTGGAAACATGCCTGACAATCATCACGTATCCGACGACATGACGGATCAACCGACGGACATACCCCAGGTGGGCTTGGCGATCATCACCGGGTCGGCAAACTGGGGGCTTGCCTTCCCGGAGGATGTCGATGTCGATGGCATTAGCACCTTGCGGCGGGACATGAGTTTTGAAACGCCTTTCGGTCGCACCGACAACTGGAAGCTGCTCGAGTTCGATGCGTCGATTACCGCCGAAGGCAAAACGAAACGTGCCCTGTGCATGTATTCGCACGGCAATCCCCGCGACCATATCGACCATTCCTGCCATCGCCGCGCGTTCTGGGTGTTGATGAAGGCAGGTGTCCGGCAAGTCCTGGCCTGCTCGACCATTGGCGCCGTCAACAAGGCGATCAAGCCCGGCGACATGGTGGTGAACGCCGATATCATCGAGCTGACGCAAACCCCGTTTTCACTGCTGCCCGGCCGCCAGAGCTTCGACTGCTCGGGCAAGCAGATCGTATGTCCAAGATGTGCGGCGGTTCTGGTCGAAACCGCCCGCCGTCATTGGCCAGCCGAATGCCGCGTCCATGGCATCGAGCAGCAGCTGGTCGCTGCCCACTGTTATGGGCCGCGGCTGACAACCCCGGCCGAAGCCCTGGCGTTTCGAAGCATGGGGGCGGATGTGCTCAATCATTCGATCGCCCCTGAAGCGACCTTGTCGCGCGAGATCGGTGCGTGTTTCGTGCCTTGCGCGTTCGTGACGGCGGGCTTCAACGACTATATGGACCGCAATCGCCAGAAATTGCTGCAGGAGGACGTGTTGCCGAATCTCTCCATGACAGCCTCGCGGGTTGCGCTGGAAACCGCCGCACGACTTCCGGCCAATCCGGAATGCTCTTGCCAGGGTTTGAAGTCGCCTCAGCCGGAAGAACGCTCCAGCCGATTCTGAGATAGCCCAGGCATTCTAGTCTAGGAGAAAGAGTGCCTCCTACCTGGAGCGAACCTTGCGTAGCCCTTTCAACGGATCCACCTGACGAACCGGACGATCAGTTCCTCGGCGATGATCATGGCCATGACGACGATAATCAACGTCACCACGCCGTGCAGCATGCCTTCAAAGCGAACCCTATCCCCAAACACAAAGGTAATCGCCTCCAGGATCACGAATTTGGATAGGAACAGCACCACCCATGCGCCGAAGAATCGCATGAACTTCATAAAGGCACCTTGCCTTGCCGTGAAGAACACGGCGACCTGATGCTCGATGGCGATCGTCGCTTTCAGAAGGGCCTGCAACAAGATGGCTGCAAGCAACGACACGCTGAAGGAAGCAACCGTGACGTTGTCCGAAAACTCATCGAACAGATTTAGCACCACGAGGTCGATCAAGAATCCGAATGTATAGCGGATGATCAACCGCTGACGGTCAGTCGGCATTTCAGCCGTGGCAGGGAGAAAACCGTGGATCTTGTCGGCCATCACACCCCCCTTTGAAAATACTCCTCGAAACGTGCCCTAACCGTATGATCGGCGTCAATAGAGATAAGTCTGGGAGAATGCGCTTGAGATGAGCGAACAGCATCTCGACCTTCTTGCGCGCGTACAGGCCTTCTCATCTCAGTCCGCCACGTTGAAACCGGCTTTCTTCAGCGAACCGATGAAGGTTTCGACGTCTTGCGAACGGGCCAACCGCATCGCAACCACCTGGCGCATGTTCTTCGTCCAAGCCGGTTGATTTTGCTCCAGCCAGTCACGCTCGCGATCAGCCTCGATCTTGTAGCCCCCCTCGCTCAGAACGGCAGCCGCAACAATATGATAGATCGGGTTCGATCGAACCGGCGATTTCTTGATCCACATAACTGCCTGCGAATGATCGCCGCTGAAATAAGAGCAAAGAGCCAATTCCACCTCATAGTAGCCCAACGAACGCGGGTTTTTTTGGCGCGCCTCCGTTATCAACGCGCAGCCGTCATGCCAATTTCCGGAGACCGCCAGGCGCTGTCCGTATTCGCCCATGAACTCGGTATCGTTGGGATTGATGGCCAAACCCCGTTTGCCCACTGCTAATGCCAGTTTCATTTCCTTGCTAAAATAGAGCGCAAGCATTTCTCCTTGAAGCCCTCTTACGTTGAGAGGGTCGACTTCCACTGCCTGCCTTGCGGCTGCCAGGGCGCGCTCAAGCACGGCGGCGGACGATGTGGCGTCGGTGGGAAATTCGAATCGATAGTCATCGATGTAGATAAGCGAAAGAAGACCCCAGGCGGTGGCGTAATTCGGGAAGCGCCGTACGGCCTTCTCGAGGCACGTACGCACGGATGCACGGGTTTCTGGGCTGAGGTCGACGCGATATGCATAGAAGGACAAGGTGCACGAATATGCCACCCAATCATCGGGCGGATTGTCGACATGGAGATTGGCATCCGCCTGGAAGATGACGCCATAGGCTTGAGCCAAGCTCGTCGATACTTTCCGCGCGATGTCCGCCTGAGCTTCGACAAGGTCCGCGACTTTCATCCGGCCATCATAGCTGTCTGCCCACAGAACCGAACCGTTGGCTCGGTTGATCAACCTGACTCGAAGCAGAAAGGTATCGACCGACAGGTTGACGCTTCCGGCAAGGACAAATCGTGGTGGCGCGGTCGACGTATCGCCGTCCTCAGGCGCCGACTCCATGACCACAATGTCCTTGAACTTCGAAAGTTGGCTGACAATTTCCTGCTTCAATCCGCTCGCGATGGCTGCGGCCGTGGCGGTGCCGGTCAGATCGTCAAACGGCTCAACAAGCACACGGGGCGTTTCTGGCGCGCTTGACCTGACAGAGGTCCACGACCACGCCAATACCGACACTCCAGCCGCGATAATGGCTGCAAGCACCGCCGGCAGCAGGAACGCAATCCGCCGAACCGGAGAGTGGGTGGTTGTTTGAGAAACAACCACCGCCTGCGACAGCGGCAACGAAGGCTGCGAACGAAGCAAAAAGATAGGAACATACCCCCCCTTTGGAATCGTGATCAGGATTGGGTCTGTGTGTCCGGCCGTCAGATAATAGCGCTCCAGCGCACGCCTAAGGTGGCCAGCCTCGATGCGAACGATCGGATCCGTCTGCGGGTCGAACGCCTCGCCGCGACCAAACACTTCGACTGCGATCGAATAGGCCTTGATACGGTCGCCTCGTCCCGACAATGCCTCTTCCACCACATGGCTGAGGAAGCGGCGCTCGCGGCCGGTGGCATCGAAGTCCGCACTGTCGAGGATAAGGGCAAGTTGGGCGCGACAAGCTTCGATAGGAAGCTCATGCTCCCCTGGTGCCGGCGTTTCCGCCTGGATCGCCATGTCCTCACTTGGTCCCTTGCAACCGCAGTTTTTGTTGTCGTGCGGTTACATGCTTATCCACGTAACTTACCTTCTGCTGCCGTCTCTTTGCAATACGATTGCGTCAGGTCGATGAACTGGCGTCATGAACACAAAAGACGGATCGTCTGACAGACACCGAGCGGTCTCGGCGGCAGTACGCCGGTACCCCCAGTTTGAATTGACGATCCATCGGCTGGTGGACCGAAGCGAGAGCTTTCGCGACATTTGCGAGGAACTCGCGGATGCAGAGTTTGCGCTATCGAAGGTCGACGAGGGCCCACTGGCGTTGCGCGAAGCCAGACGAGCCGAATGGCAGGAACTGGTGGATCGCTTGGTTGGAGAGGTAGGAGCAGCAGTGCTGAATACCGATGCCGCCCGCAGATCGGGTATCAACCCATGGCCGCCACGGTGAACAGCCATAGAGTGCCGGGCCGAAAGCGGGGGAATGTCGCAGCCGCGCTGGGCTACCGCTTCAACGAACGGTTTTCGGCGGTCGCCGGCTACCGCGCGCTCGGCAAGGCTTCAGTCAACGGCACGTTAGTCTGGCATTGCGGCGCGAAATCAGCCCTCGAGCTCCAGATACGTGGTCGTTCAGATCAACTGATTGCGGCACGGATGGCCGCCGGCCAGACCTGACCGACAGGTCGGCCTTGGGCGACACGATCGTCCAAGCAACGACCGATCGCGAGTCGTGCGCTCGGATACTGCCAGCATCAATCGGCGGGCCTAGCTATGGACAAAGTCAACAAATGAACGCGAAACGAAATTTATTCTTGATCGTAATTGCGGCGGTCGAAGCGGCGACAGGTCTCGGCCTTCTTTTGCTACCTTCCGTTCCATTTGCTCTCCTGCTTGGGTTGGAAAGCGCTACGGTTGAAGCAATTCTTGTCGGCCGCATTGCGGGCGCTGCGCTGCTTGCCATAGGTGTCGCAAGCTGGATGGCGAGGAAAGACGCATTGAATCCTTCACTATTCGGATTGCTTATCGGCATTCTGATTTACAACACGGCCGTAGCAATTCTCCTCGTCTACGCGGCCGCAGTCCTGGAGATGACCGGCGTCATGCTTTGGCCCACGGTTGCATTTCATGCACTTCTTGCCGTCTGGGGTGGTCTGCTTCTACGGGGTATTCCGAGCGAAACTCCGCTGGGAAACCGGTGACAACCTAAGAGCTGATCCTTGGAAAGTGAGACAACGTCTCAATGGCTTCCGGCACATCGCACCTGACCGGCACGGGCACGCTGCTCAACGATGACGCGGCGCTCCTCTAAGCCAGCAAAGTTCAACCGCGAAGTCTGTGCGAAGGCGAAGTGCAGTCCCCACGCGCCGGTCCGCAGGATCCCGCGCTCGCCCTGGCACATTTACGACTTCGCGCCCGGCAACGACGGCGGTTCAGTAGCGCGATTACATGCTTACCCCACGTAACTTACATTCCAGCGCCAGCTCTTTGGGGCCTACTATCCATGAATTGAATGCAGGAAGTGCCCATCGAGCGGAGCATTCCCCATTGTCGGCTGCCGGAGAGCCGTCGCAACCAGAGGCAAAGATGGGCGACGTCGTGTCGATTTTTCTATTGGCGGTTCTGTCGGTTTTCGGCGTCGAAGGCGATGCGGCATTTGACAATGCCCGCGTGCGAGACACTGCCGTAGCCGGCGCGGAGGAAAGCGTATGACGTTGCTCAGGGAGCCTCTGCTGCATTTTGCCGTCGTCGGCGCGATCCTGTTTGGCGGCTATTCCTGGCTGAACGACAGGCATGTCGAAGCAACAGCCGTCGAGCCGGTCCGCATTGGCGAAGGCGACTTGCGCTGGCTCAAGCAGACCTGGTCGAGCCAGTGGCTGCGCGAGCCAACCGCCGATGAGTTCAAGGGTCTTGTCGACGATCTGCTGAATGAGAAGGTGATGGCGCGCGAAGCGCAGGAGATGGGCCTCGAGAAGGACGACACCATCATCCGCCGCCGCTTGGCGCAAAAGCTCAAATTCCTTGTCGAGGATACGGCGCAGCTTGCCGAGCCGACCGAAGTGGAGCTGCGGCTGTTCTATGCCGCCAATCCTGCACACTTCGAGACGCCCGGAAAACTTTCGTTCCGGCAGGTCTACTTCAACCCGGAGCATCGCAAGGATGCCGCGGCGGACGCGACCGCCGCGCTGGGTGCGCTGTCGGCGAATGTCGAGGACGACTCGATCGAGGGCGACCGGCTGCTGTTCGGCGACAGCTTTGCCGACACTGACGAACAGGCCCTGTCCGGTATGTTCGGTGCCGATTTTGCGCGCCAGGTTTTTGCGCTTGAATCGGGCGGATGGCGCGGTCCGGTGAAATCTGGCTATGGCTTTCATCTGGTGCTCGTCACACAGCGCACGGCGACCGCGCCGAAGCCCTTCGAGACCGTGAAGGATGCCGTCCTTGCTGAGTGGCGCGCTTCGAAACAGACCGAGCTCAGCCGAAATTACCTAGTCGAACTGCGCAACAAGTACGGCGTCGAGCTTGACGACAGTACGAAGGCGGCGCTGAGGTCAGGGCCTGCAACGAATGTGGCCGCACAATGAGACGGCTGGCCAAGTGGTCTAAGCTCGTGCGGGGAGCCCGCACCGCTTTGGAGTGCATTCGACTGATCGTGCTGACAGCGGCCATTGCTGCGCTGTTCTGCGAAGTTGCCTACTCCCACGAGGTGCGCCCCGCCTATCTCAGCCTTAGGGAAGACGCGCCGAACGAGTTCAGCGTTCTGTTCAAGACGCCGATGCAGGGCGATGCGCGATTGGCGCTGTCGGCCCTCTTTTCCGGCAAGATCGAGACGGTGACGCCGATCGTCTCGCATCCGACCGGGGACGCCATGGTGCAGACTTGGCGCATGCGCACACTGGAGCCGCTCGCAGGCCAGAACGTCGTGATCGACGGGTTGCAAAACACCATGACCGACGCGCTGGTCCATGTGGTGTTCGCGAACGGCAACAGTTGGACGGCGCGGCTCACTCCCAGCGAACCATCGGCAGTCATCCCGGTGTCGCAGAGCGCCTGGGCCGTGTTCGTTACCTACGTGCGTCACGGTATCGAACATATTGCCTTTGGCTTCGACCACCTGCTCTTCGTCTGCGGGCTGATGCTGATCGTGCGCGACTGGCGCAAGCTGGTGAAGGCGATCACCGCCTTCACCGCCGCTCACTCGATCACCTTGAGCTGCGCCACCCTCGGATGGGTGACGCTGCCGTCGCGGCCGGTGGAGGCGATGATCGCCATCAGCATCGTCATGGTCGCCGCCGAAATTGTGCGGATGGAGCGCGGGCAGCTCAGCCTGGCCATTGTGAGGCCGTGGATGGTGGCCTTCGTTTTCGGCCTGCTGCACGGCTTCGGCTTTGCCGGTGCGCTGGTCGAGCTCGGCTTGCCGCAGGGCGACATTCCGCTGGCTCTGCTGGCCTTCAATGTCGGCGTCGAGCTCGGGCAACTGGCCTTCATCGCTGTCTTGCTGACTGCGGTCTATTCGGTGATGCGGTTCGTCATGATCCCGCGACAGGCGATCGTCGCGTCGGCCTATGCCATCGGGATCGTCGCGGCATTCTGGAGCGCCCAGCGGTTGGACGCGATGTTCCTGTAAGGAGGAGCAAATGGGATCACGCACGAAACTGCCGGGCGGGCGCCTCCTGATGAGCCGGAAACTTGCGCGCGCTATCACCGTGGCGCTTGCCGCGTCTTTGATTGCTGCTGCTCCGGTCTCCGAAGGACGCGCTTGCGGCTATGATAGTCCGCAAACGATTTCGCAGGGTTTCCTGAATTGGCACTATCCGGATTCACTCTACGTCGTCGGCGCGATATCGAAAGAGGTGGCGGCGGGACGGCTGCCGCTGGCGAACTTTGATCAAGGCGGACCAGATCTGTTCGGACACAGATTTAAGCTGACGGCGACGGCGCTGGAGCAATTCGGCGACATGCTCCGGGTGGCATGGCCGGGGCCCTCCCAGCGCTCGGTTTCCCTGGTCGTGGTTGAGCCGATGCTGTGGGCGCGCTTCGATCAGGGGCCTGACGGCTTGCGCACAACGGTACATGTCTCGGGGGCGCAGCCCGGGGATCTGGTACTCGTTGCCGGCGAAGCCGTGATAGCCGAAATCGCGGCGCGGCGATTGACCTTCGGCCAAGCCGTCGAACGCGGCGTGGTCCGTCTCTATGGGTCGGCGCCGCAGATCGCCAAATTCCTGCTCAGCTATTCGGACATCGGCGCAAGCGACAGTGCTGTCGAAACATCACAGAAACCGGTCTTCTCGCTGGCAAGCGCGGCGGCCGGTTCATCCCATTTCGCTTCGATGCAGTCGCACCCGGTCGGCATCGTGCCCGCCGAACTCGGATGCACACCTGACCACACCGAGATTTCATTCCATAAGGGAGAGAGACAATGATCCGGAAACCGCTGACGATCACAAGTCTTGTATTGCTTGCCGTCTGTGTGGGCCCCGTGGCGCGGGCACAGGATGCCGGCACCTATACAGTCGAGGAAGCGGGGCAAGCCATCAAGGCCCGGCCCTACTCACCTTATGCCGGACGCAATTTCCCGACACGGCCGCTGTTCGGCGACACGCATTTGCACACCGCCCTGTCCTTCGACGCCGGGGCGGCCGGCGCCAGGCTGGGACCACGCGAGGCTTACAAATTTGCCAAGGGCGAGGAAGTCATCTCCTCGACAGGACAGCCGGTCAGGCTGTCGCGTCCGCTGGACTTCCTGGTGGTCGCGGATCACTCCGACAATATGGGATGGTTCACCGACTTCATGGCCGGAAAGCCGGAGATCCTGCAGAATGCACAGGCGCGCGAGTGGTATGACATGATCCAGTCGGGGCACGCCGGGGAAGCGGCGTGGGCCATCGTCATGACCTTTTCGCAAGGCAAATTTCCGCCCGACATCATCTACCAGCCGGGCAATCCCGCCTATCGGTCGGTATGGCAGAGCATCATCTCGGCAGCCGAAGAAGCCAACGATCCGGGGCGCTTCACCGCTTTCATCGGCTTCGAATGGACGTCGCTGTCCAAGGGCAACAATCTCCACCGCAATGTCATCTTCCGCGATGGTGCCGAAAAGGCCGGTCTCATCGAACCGTACACGACGCAGCCGCCCGTCGGCAGCAACAACCCTCGCGACCTGTGGAAATGGCTGCGGAACTTTGAGGACAAGACCGGCGGCGATGTTCTTGCCATCGCCCACAATGGCAATCTGAGCAATGGCGAGATGTTCCCGATCATCGAGCCGGTCACCGGCCAGGAGATCGATCGCGAATACGCCGAGCAACGCGCCCACTGGGAGGTGCTTTACGAGACCACCCAGATGAAGGGCGACGGTGAGAGCCACCCCTTCCTTTCTCCCAATGACGAGTTCGCCAGTTTCGAGAAATGGGACAAGGGCAATCTTGACCTCAGCGTGAAGAAGACACCGGACATGCTGGAGTTTGAGTACACGCGCTCGGCGCTCAAGAACGGGCTGAAGCTGGAAGCCAAGTTGGGGGTCAATCCCTACAAATTCGGCCTGGTCGGCAGCACAGATTCTCACACGGGCCTCTCCACTGCCGACGACGACAATTTCTTCGGCAAGATCTCGACCGGCGAGCCGAGCCCAGAACGCTGGTCTCACCCCTTCATGGCGAACCCCAAGCTCGGGCTCAAGGTCCTTGGCTGGGAGACGACCGCATCGGGCTATGCCGCAGTCTGGGCACAGGAGAACACACGCGCCTCTATCTTCGATGCCATGAAGCGGCGCGAGACCTATGCCACGACCGGGCCGCGCATGGCAGTTAGGTTCTTCGGCGGCTTCGATTTCGTCGAAACCGACGCCAATACCCGCAGCCCGGCTATCGCCGGTTACACCAAGGGCGTGCCGATGGGCGGCGACCTCAGTCAGGCGCCTGCGGGCAAGGTGCCGACCTTCCTGGTCGCTGCACTGAAAGATCCGATCGGCGCCAACCTCGATCGATATCAGATCGTCAAAGGATGGCTGGACGCCGCCGGCGAGGTGCATGAACAGGTCTACGATGTCGCCTGGTCCGGCGACCGCAAGCCGGGCACCGATGGCAAGCTGCCGCCGGTTGGCGACACGGTCGACGTAGCCAATGCCACATGGACCAACACGATCGGAGCGCCAGAGCTTGTCGCTGTGTGGAAAGACCCCGATTTCGATCCGTCCCAGAGGGCCTTCTACTATGGCCGCGTCATAGAGATCCCTACACCACGCTGGCCCGCCTATGATGCGAAATACTTTGGCATCAAGATGTCGCCGGATGTAACCATGACGACACAGGAACGAGCCTACACATCGCCGATCTGGTATACGCCAGCCGGCTAAGGAAACGTCGTCGAACGGGCCAATTTGATCCAACCCGCTCCGAAAGAAGGCTGTCCCACGATACTGCGCTTCGCCGATACGTGAAGTTGCATTTTCCACCGGGAGCAGCATGGTCGGTGGCCGTACGACCAAGGGCGCCACGCAGTGAAGAACAACAACATCCGCTACGTCATGTTGATGGTCGTTGAGACTGCTGCGGTGACGTTCTTGTATTTGACGATTTTTCCGATCTTCCGGCAGGTGATCACGCAATTGGGAGAACCACAGGACATCAGCCCTTATCAGCAGGTTGCGGTGGCCGGTGGTGCGCTTGTTCTGCAGGCCTGTTACTGGGTCAGGTTTCGCTGGGTTGCGGTCCCCGCACCGTTCCGCAATGCCTTGGTGAGGCACCTGTTCCTGTTTGCCAGCCGGGTCAGCTTCTTCTTTGGCGGCGCTTTGTTTTCGGTCTTCTTTTTCCGCCACGTGCCGGAACTCGATCAATTCCCTTCCTTCATTCAGGGAGCAGTCAAGCTGTTGGAAGTCCTGCTGGTTCTGTTCAGTCTGTTTTGTTATTCGCTCGAAATAGAACGGCTAGGCAGGGCAAAGGAAGACCATTCCTCTGCATCCGGCCGCACCAGATAATTCAGGCCGACCAAATTCACTCCGTTACAAGGTGCCGATGGTCGGGGCGGCCTTGCCTGGAGCGGCTTGAGGCAATTTGCGGACGCCTGGAACAATTTTGGATTGAAGACGTTTCACGCAGTTAATGACGACGTTTCGCATACGGTAAGCATTGCCACCAGCGAGGACGCGATCATGATGTTCCAGTCAGGCATAGCGACCGCCCTGGTCGCAACTTTTGCACTTTCGAGCGCTGTTCCAGTTGATGCCGCCCCGATCTTCGTGCCCAGGGCACAAGGCGCGCATTCCGATGTCGTCCAGGTTCGGGATGGCTGGTACAGGGGCTATCGCGGCTACCGCCGCTATCACCGGCACAACGACTTCTGGGCCCCCGCCGGCGCATTTGTCGCCGGAGCGTTGCTCGGCAGCGTGATCGCCAACAACAATGGCTACTACGGCGGCTATTACCGAAGCGGTGACTACTACGGGGGTCCCTATTACGGCGATCCGTACTACGGCGATCGGTATTATGTCGAACCGTATTACCACGACCGGTATTACGGCGACCGCTACTACGGCAACGCCTATCACTCAAACAGGTCCTATCGCCCATGCTCGCCCAGGGAAGCGGATTCCGGCAACTGTTACTAGCTGTCGTCGTACCGGGCAGGGCGCCGCCCTTGACCGACTTTCTATGTGATCGACACAGCTCAATATTAAGCCGCCGATGCGAGTCCGGCCTTTAATGGCTTTGCGCGAGGACATTCGACCTTGCTTCGAAAGGTTTCGCGGTCAGAAAGTTGCCTGACCTCCACGTAACTTACGTTCCGTTGCCGGCTCCGTCCGATAATCTTGGGACAACACGAACGAATAACGGGATGGAACGCCGACTGGCAGACAAAGCGGTCTCGGCGGTGATGTGCCGGTTCTGTGGCAAATCGGGGTCCTCTCGTTGCCGCCACGGTTCTTTTCAGTCCCGACGCAGGGGGGAGAAAATGGACAGTCGATTTCGTCAGCATCTGCTGAAAGTGTCGCTGGCCGCATTGACGATGCTGGCGGTACATAGCCGGTCCCATGCGGCGGATCTCCTCATCGGAATGCCGAACTGGCCGTCGGGCCAGGCGGCGGCCAATATCATCAAGTACGGCATCAAGCAGAAACTCAATCTCGACGCCGACGTGCGCGAGATGGGCGGCATGACGGCATTCGCAGGAATGGATACCGGGGAGGTCGACGTCTTTCCCGAAGTCTGGCTTCCCAATCTCGATTCACTCGTCAAGAAATACGTCGACGGGCGCAAGACCGTGGACCTCAGTCCCAAGGGTGTGCCGGCCACGCAAGGTATCTGCGTCATGCGCGAGACCGCGGACCAATATGGCGTCAAGGACATTGCAGATCTGGCGGATCCGAAAAAGGCGGCTGTGTTCGATACCGATGGCGACGGCAAGGGCGAAATGTGGATCGGTGCGCTGGGCTGGTCGTCGACGAGCATCGAGAAGATCCGGGCCAGGAGCTACGGTTATGAAAAAACGATGACGCTCCTGCAAATGCCGGAAGAGATGGCAATGGCTGCAGTCGATGCGGCCGCGGCAACCGGGCAACCGATGGCATTCTACTGCTACAGTCCGCACCACATGTTCAAGCTCCACGATATCGTCGAATTGACCGAGCCGAAACACGATCCCGCCAAGTGGCACATCGTGATGCCGAGCGACGACCCTGACTGGCTGTCGAAATCGGAGGCGCCGGTGGCGTGGGACGCATCGCATTTCTACATCGGCTTTGCGTCGTCGACGGCAACGCGCCTGCCGAAGGTGGCGGCCTTCCTCTCCCGTATCGACTTCACCCCGGAGGAGGTCACCGAGATGAGCTACGCATTGCAGGTCGACCGGCAGGATCCCGCCAAGTACGCGCAGGACTGGGTTGCAAATCATCAAGACCGGCTGAACGCCTGGTCGAAATAGGGACGGGGACGAACATGACCCTTTCGCTCGCAGACCGGTCCGGCACTCCAAAAAGCAATGGTCGCGGAATGGCTGGGCGCCGCCTGGTTCTTGGCGCAGCGCTGGTCATGACCGCGATCGGCGCGACACTGGTGTATGCCGCTCAGACGCAGGTATTCGATCCGCAGACCCACAAGTGGGTCGACTACGACAAGAAGAAAGCGCGAAAATACTACGCCGCCCACAAGGAGGTGCCGGAGGCGTTCCGTCCGCAGATGGTCAAGTTCCGCACCGCGGAAGTGCCCGGCACGATCATCATCGACGGCAACAAGCATTTTCTATACCTCGTGCAGTCCGGCCAGCAGGCCATGCGCTACGGCATCGGCGTCGGTCGGGAAGGCTTTGGCTGGGCCGGTATCGTGCGCGTCGGCCGCATGGCGGAATGGCCGACCTGGACGCCTCCGGCCGAAATGGTCGCCCGTGATCCGAATGCGCTCAAACATGCCGCAGGCATGCCGGGAGGCCCAGACAATCCGCTCGGCGCCAGAGCTCTTTATCTCTACGAGGGCGATCAGGATACGATCTATCGGATACACGGCACGCCGGAGCCCTGGACGATCGGGCTCGACGTGTCGTCAGGGTGTATTCGGATGAGGAACGACGACATCACCGACCTCGCGTCGCGCGTCAAGGTTGGCGCCAAGGTCATCGTTCTCATGCAGGGGGCGGCCCTTTACAAGGGTGTTTGAAGCGGCATTCGGAGGGACAAGCAATGTCGGCAAAACGTGCAGTGAGAAGTTCGATCCTGGCCGTAGCTCTTGCTTCCTTGGCGCTGACCTTGAGCGCTTGCGTCAGCACGCCGCCGCCGGCTCCGGAGCAGATGTCGAGGACCCAGGTTGAGACCGCTCCAGCGGATATTCAGCTTCTTTGCGCCAACGCAGTCGCCAAGGCGAGCGGCGTCGACAGCGCCAAGATCCTTCCGGTTTCCTCGAGCAAGATCGATTCCAAAACCTATCAGGTCGAACTCGATGCAGGCGGCAAGAAGACAAGCTGTCTGGTGGATACGGATGGCAACGTCAAATCAGTCGAGCCTGTCTGATCCGCTCTGCGTCACTGACGCGGCGCCAACAAGCAGAACCATCGCGCCACTTCCTGACCCGCGCCGATCTCGGCGAACGAACCGAAACTCGTCGCATCGAGATTGACCTGCAGCGCCTTCTGGTGCGTGTCGGCAACAATAGTGGCGGTATCATTCATGGCGGTATGGCGAGCGCGAAATCAGTGTGCGACGCTCGCGGTGATGATCCCAAGTTTGACCAATCCGGTAACGACCAGTTGGACGGCAACCGCGGTCAGAAGAATGCCGAAGACAACCTCCGAGACGATAAGACTGGCCGGCTTCATTCGCTTCGCCAGCGCGTCGGTATTGGTGAACACCAGGTAGTCAAATGCGGCAACGAGCAGGATGAGCACCGCAACGAGCGCCGCACTTGCAACCGAGACGACTTCGCCGGAGGCAATGATTACGACCGTGATGCCGACGGGGTTGAGCAAGTAGGGAATAGCGAGGGGAAAAATCGCAATCTCCTCCGGGTCCACCGGCAGGCCCAAATCCTCCCCGTGCTTCTCGGTCGGTCCAGAGGCCATCTTGATCGCGAGGAGCGCCAGGATAATGCCGCCAGCGACCGCAACCGCACCGCCAGTGATATGAAGTAGCCTCATCAGCAGAGCGCCGGTGGCAAAAAGGATCAAAGCCGTAACAAGGGCCGTCAAGACCATCTGGCGGCCTATCTTGACCTTGGTTTCGGCGTCGAACTTCTGGGTCTTTTCCAGAAATGGCACCAGCGCGATCTTCGGTCCCATGCCAATCAGCAGGAGCAGGAGAAGTTTCGTCACGAGAGCGGCATCAATGACTGCGAAATCCATCGGAAGGTCCCTCGATCTCGACAACACTGCCAGTGTGAGGAATTTGTCGGTTATCCGAGACGGATTGTCTAGCAAATCCGAAAATGTGGCAGCTTCAACATGTAACTTACCCCCGGTTGACTGGAACCATCTGGAGACTGTGTATAGTGTGGACACGATGAGGGGTCGCTTAACTCGTGCCTTCGTCGCAGGTTATCCTTGCGCGATTTTCCGGGCCGAAGCTGACAATCAAGCAAGCATCCGCCCATGGCGCGATATTAGTCTGACTGGGAGAAGATGCCATGGCGTCCGACGCGACCGGGACCTCTCAAGACAACGCCGTTGACGGCGCGGATACGCAGACGACAAAGGGCAACCCGTTGCGTCGGGTCGCGCTTGGCGTGCTGCTGTTGGCTTGCTTGCTGTTTGTGACAGCCGTCTTCATGGAAAGGCGCACGCCTTCTTCATCGCAGGCGACGGTCAGCGCCTATGTCGTAGGCATCGCGCCGGAGGTCACCGGCCGGGTCATCGAAGTGGGCGTGGCCGACAACAGCGGCGTGAAGCCTGGCCAGGTGCTGTTTCGTATCGATCCGCAGCAATACCAGCTGGCCGTCGCGGAGGCTGAAGCTCGGCTTGCCCGGGTAGGCCAGACGATCGGCGCTTCGACAGCCTCCGTCGATGCCGTCCAGGCACGCCTTGTGGAAGCAAGGGCAGTTCGCGACAACGTCCAGGAGCAGGCCAACCGGGCCATGGAGTTGGTCAAGCGCGGCGTCTATGCCAAGGCGAAGTATGACGAGGCGAAGGCGGCGGTGGACCAGGCAAATGCCTCGGTCGTCGCCGCGGAAGCGGACCTCAAGCAGGCTCAGGAAGAGCTTGGGCCTGCCGGCGCCGACAATCCGCAGTTGAAGGAAGCGCTCGCAGCGCTTGAACGCGCACAGCTTGATCTCTTGCGCACCACGGTCCTGGCGCCGGCCGAGGGCGTCGTCACCAACCTGCAACTTTCCGTCGGAGGCGTTGTCGGCGCCGGCCAGAGCGCCATCACCTTCATCGACGTCGGCACGGTGTGGATCACCGCGGCGTTCAAGGAGAACAGCCTCGAGAACGTCGCCGCCGGCAACCGCGCGGACGTGTTGTTCGACCTCTTGCCCGGCCAGGTTTTCGGCGCGACGGTCGAGAGCGTCGGGATGGGCGTTGCCCAGGGAAGTGTCGACCCCAAGACCGGGCTGCCGAAGATCTCCACCGAAAGCGGATGGATCAGAACGCCACAGAGCTTTCCGGTCCGGCTGATCCTCGACGAGGGCAGGCCCAAGGGCGTGCGCTACGGGTCGCAGGCGAACGTGGTGATCTATACCGGCGACAATCCGGTGACCAACGCGATCGGCCGTATCTGGATGCGTGTGTTGTCGGTCCTGACCTATGTCAGCTGACGGCGAGCTTGCGCACGCCAATGCCAGGCGCAAGGGTCTGCGCATCGCGCTGGCCGTCGCCGTCGGCTTCACATGGTCGGTTCTGTCGGGGGCCATCATCCCCTTTCTGGGACCATTGTTCGCGGCGCAGTTCCTGATCTCCAGTTCCCGCCCGCTGCAGCTGAAACAGGCCTTGGGAATGGCGATCCTCATTGTTGTCGCCGGCGCGCTTCTGCAAGCCGTCGCGGTACTGACGGGCGACCGGCCGCCGGTGCTGCTGCTGCTGCTCGGGCTCGTCTATTTTGTCTGTTTCTACCTGCAGGCGAACGGCAAGGGCGGCGGAGCGATCTTTCTTGTCCTGGTGGTCGGCGTGATGGTGCCGCTGCTGACCGTGCTCAACCGCGATCTCGGCGATTCCATTCTTTCGATCCTTGTACAGGGCGTGGTCAGCGGAGCGGTCCTGATGTGGATTGCCCATGCAGTCATACCCGACCGAGGCAGGGCCGATGTTCAAGCCCCGGCTCCTGCTGCAAACCCGCGCGCTACGCGCTATGCCGCCGCCAATGCCATCATTCTGCTGGTCGCCGTGCTCGCTTGCCTGACACGGGACGGCCTCGCCACGGCGATCGTCATTCCGATCACTGTCGCATCACTGTTGTCGCAGCTCGACGTCATCGCAAGCGCAAGGGCGGCGTTCGGCCTCGTGATGGTCAATCTCCTCGGAGGCGTGGTCGCATCCTTTGCGTTCGCATTGCTGCAGGTTCGTCCCACCACTCCCACGCTGTTTGTGCTGGTGCTGCTCGCCGGCCTCGTGTTTGGCGGTCGCGCCGCGCTGAACAACCCTGCCGCCAAGCTCTACGCGGGCGCGCTTACAATCTTCCTCATCCTGTTCGGAACGGGCGTCTCGCCGTTGCCGGGATCGGCAGCGGAATCCTTTGCCACGCGGGTCAACTACATACTGGTGGCCATCGCCTATACGATCTTCATGGCGGCGTTGCTTTGGCCAGGACCAAGGCGCAGAGTTGAAGACAGGTTGCTGACATAAGGTGCTCGTGACCGCTCGGGTCGTGTGTATTTTCCTTTTATGGCCTGACCGTTCACCGTCGAAGTCGCCGATCGGGTTGCCTCCTTCGAAGCCCAATGAGATCTGATGGTTGGGATCCAGCGGCCATCTGCGCCGCGCCTTCGAACACTGCTATTTGACGGGGACATTCGATCCGAACGATAGCCTCGACATCGACTGATCTGCTCGCCGGGTCTCCCAAGCCCGCACGTAGCATACAGTTACTTACCTTCCGCATCGGCAGGTAATGCGCCAACGTTGCACCAAGGCAAGAACAGCGCCCTGGGCTTGGCGACGCGACGTCGCTGACAACCGGGTTGACACAACCTGGGAGGATGACAATGCAGGTCCAGTTTCCGCGCTGGCATGCTGGCGCAGTGGCCATGATCGCGATCTTGATCTGCTCCAGTCAGATCTCTTTCGCGGTTGCTCAGGATCAGGTCGCTGCTGCCGATAGCGCGGCGGCAACCCAAGCTCCCGAACCGCTCGACGAGGATGAACTCGAAGTCCTGGTAGCGCGTATCGCACTCTACCCCGACGAACTTGTCGCAGTCATTTCCGAAGCGGCGCTCTATCCACTGCAGATCGTGGAAGCGAGCCGGTTCTTGGATCAGGTCGCCAAGAAGCCAAGCCTGAAACCGAAGGAAAGTTGGGACGGCAGCGTCATCTCACTGCTCAACTATCCCGAGATCGTCAAGATGATGAGTGACGATCTGGAGTGGACCCAGGCGCTTGGCGACGCACTGACATATCAGCAAAAAGACGTGCTGGTAGCCATCCAGCAGTTGCGCGACACAGCTGTGGCCAAGGGTGTGATCAAGTCCGACGACAAGATCAAGGTTGTCGAGGAGAACGACAATGTCGTCATCCGGTCCGCCAGCACGGACACGATCTATGTTCCACGGTATGAGCCGGAAATGCTCTATGCCACCGACTATCCGGTTGCGCCGATCTCCTATTATCCCGACCCCTACCCGAGCTACTACTATCCCAACGCGCCCTATTTTGCGGGCGTCGTCACTGGCGCAATCTGGGCTGCGGCAGTTGATTGGGACGACTGGGGTGTTTGGGGCGGCCGTTGGGACGGCAACGATATCGATATCGACTGCAACAATTGCTACAACAACAACATAAACGGCAAGATCAATCTCAACGACGTCGATTGGAAGAACGTCGACCGTTCGAAACTGAATTTCGACAGGAACCAGTTCGCCAACTTCGACAAAACGAGCATGCGCGACCGGGTCAAAACGAACGATCGCAACAGTATGCGCAACAAGGCGTCCGATCTTAAAAAGGACCGGATGAGCACACTGGCCGGAAAGTCCGGCAAGGTGAAGGACGTTCGCCAACGCGAAATCAGAGAGGGTTTGAAAAACCGGCCGCCGGGGTCAAGGCCGGATTTCAAAAAGCCAACCAACACCAAGCCAATTGCTTCGGCACGAAAGAATGACCGCCCTGCCGCCAAGGCGTCGGGGAAAATCAATCGCGCGGTTGGCAAGCCGAAGCCGGCAATGAGGGTGGACAACAGGCCGAGGAAGCCTTCGGGCCTTGGCAACGTCAGCTCCGGAAAACGCCAGCAGATTGCCTCCAACCGCGGTGCGAGGAGCATGGGAGGCGGAATTCGCAGCAGCGGCGGCGGCGGCCACAAGATGATCAGGCAGGGCGGTGGCAGGCAGGGCGGTGGCGGGCGCAGGCGTTAAAACTTTTGGCGAGAGGAAAACCGACCATGAAAACGTGCGTCCGGAGTCTTGTTCTACGTTCGCTGCTCGGTGTCGGAATGATCTTGGGCATTGGCGCGGGTTCTGCAAGTTTTGTCAGCGCGCAGGAGGAGCAGAGCCTCACTGACTACGTGACCAAGAACGATCCGCCGCTTTTCGATGATCCCTCAGCGGCGGTGGAAGCATTCAAATCGGTCCTGGCGAAGGACGATTTCGACGGACTGGCGGCATTGCTTGGGCTGGATGCCGCGAAGCTGCGGTCAGGCGAAGGCGTGATGGATACCTACGCGCAGATCAAGCAAGGTGCTGCCAAGACGGTGATCGTGCGTGATCTTGGCGACCGCAAGGAACTCGACATTGGCGACAAGCTATGGCCCCTGCCGTTCCCTATCGTGAAGGGCAAAGACGGCAAATGGGCATTCGATACCTATGCTGGCATAGAAGAGATCATCAACCGGCGCGTCGGCGAAAATGAGATCGCGGCAATCGAAACGGTCCGTGCCTACGTCGACGCTCAACGTGATTACGCCTCGGAAGACCGCGATGGCGATGGCGTGCTGGAGTATGCCCAGAAGCTGGCCAGCAGCGAGGGCCTGACCGATGGACTATATTGGCCGTCCGACGAAGCCAATGGCATTAGTCCGGCAGGCGACTTCATCAACCAGGCAGCTCTCGACAAGGCCAAGAAAGGCGATGGCTATTTTGGTTATCGCTTCCGCATACTGAATGGTCAGGGCAAAAATATCGCCGGCGGCGCCTACAACTATGTCATCAACGGCAACATGATCGCGGGTTTCGCGCTTCTGGCCTGGCCTGTGAAATATGCCGAGACAGGCGTTCACACCTTTGCGGTCAATCATCAAGGCATCGTCTACCAAGCCGACCTTGGCCCGAAAACGGAGGCTGTGGCCGGCGCCATAAAGCAATTCAATCCCGGTGAGAAATGGCAGCTGACAGATGACTAGCGTCAAACTGAAACCATTGCTCCTGTCGCCTATCCCGGCCCTGAGTTCATCCGCCAGCAGGAAGTGGCTGGGATCGCTCATTGCAACGGGCGGGAAAGCCTTGCGAAAAGCAACAGAGGCGGTGTGGAAGCACTGATATTGTAAAATGTGGAAGTCGCTCGTCGCCGCCGTCGGCCCTGCTGCGCTCCCAGGCGAAACGTTGCGACACACGCCAGCAGTTGCGCAAAACAGAGGATTCCGATACTTCATTTGGCAGTGTGGAGCGGCATGCCAATCAGTTCTCGGTGTCACTATCGTGGCAATCTGTATCGACTGATCGGTCAGCAACAGGGCGGTACTAACCACCTTGTTGAGGTTGCACACTTGGGGGCGCTTTGAGAGCCGGCGTTACAAGCAAATTGAAAGTCGGGCGTGCCACCAACGCATTGCTCGCATTTGCATTGGTCGGCCTGCTTTTCGGCTGCGCGTCCCGCCCGACGAATGTCTTGTTGCCGGTGGCCGATACCTCCCCGTCGTCCAGCAAGGTAGAGATGCTGGTGACGACGACCCGCGCTCGCTCCGCCAATCCCGCCGAGATGTATACCGGCGAGCGCGGGATAGCCCCCTCGTTCGCGGACGTTACGGTGTCGATCCCTCCGGCATCGGTGCGCAAGGTCGGCGAGGTCGCATGGCCCAAGAAGCTGCCGTCAAACCCGGCAACCGATTTCGCTGTTGTGAAAGCCGAAGAAATAACACGGGAGGGTGCGAAGGACTGGCTACGCGCCGCTGTCAGGAAGAGCCCGGACCACAGCGTGCTGGTGTTCATCCATGGCTTCAACAACCGCTTCGAAGACTCCCTTTATCGCTTTGCACAGATCGCAAAGGATACCGGCACCGACAGCGCTCCGATCCTGGTCACATGGCCTTCCCGAGGCAGTACGCTGGCCTATGGCTACGATCGCGAGAGCACCAACTACACGCGAGATGCGCTCGAGACGCTGTTCCAGTATCTCGCTCACGATCGCGAGGTAAAAGAGGTTTCGATCCTCGCTCATTCGATGGGCAACTGGCTTGCACTGGAATCCCTGCGCCAGATGGCCATCCGCAATGGCGGCCTCCCGGCGAAATTCAAGAACGTCATGCTGGCGGCACCGGACGTCGATGTCGATGTGTTCCGGACGCAGATTGCCGACATGGGCAAACAGCATCCGCAGTTCACCCTCTTTGTCTCGCAGGACGATCGCGCGCTCAAAGTTTCGCGACGGGTCTGGGGCAATATCCCGCGGCTCGGATCGATTGATCCGGAACAAGCTCCATACAAGGAAGAACTGGCGAGCAACAATGTGGTCGTCATCGATCTGACGAAAGTCAAATCCGGTGATCGTTTGCATCACGGCAAGTTCGCGTCGTCGCCGCAGATCGTGCAGCTGATCGGAAAACGGATGGCCGGCGGCCAGACCATGACCGACAGCAGGGTCGGCCTTGGCGACACGATCGTGCAAGCGACGACAGGTGCGGCGGCGGCAGCGGGCAGTGCTGCAGGGTTGGTGATTTCAGCACCTGTTGCAGCGATCGATCAGAACACCAGGGAAAACTATGGCAATCAGGTTGAGAGTTTAACCGGCACTCCTAGCAGCCTGGCCGCCAACAATCCCAACAAGGGTTGCACGTTGCGCGCGACTTCGAAGGGCTGCAAGAATTGATGATTCCGGGCCAGGGTGGCAGCGAGGCCTATTGATGCCCCATCTCGAAGTTGCTTCGAACGTTGCGTGAGAATGGCATTCGGACGGCAGCGAATGAACCCGGCCGCCCCTGAAGCAACCTTTCTGCTGTTCCCGTATGGCTGGATGGGGGAATGATGCGTAGCATCGCTCGAATTTCGCTCGCCATAATCCTGTCGCTGGCCATTGCAATTTTGACTGCCTGGGCCGGATTTGCCATGTGGTATCGCCTGCCTGCGGCAGAGCCTGTTCGGGCTGTGGCCAGCGCCCTTTTCATCTTGTTTGGCCTCGCCATCGTTGTCGCGCTCTTCAGCCGTTTTCGTATCAGGGCGTTTGTCCTGTTTCTCGCTGCGTTCACTGCGGTTCTGGTTTGGTGGAGCACCATCAAGCCTTTGGGCGAGACCGACTGGGCGCCAGATGTCGCCCGTCAGGTAACCGGCACCCGCGACGGAAATCTGCTGACGCTGAAAGACGTGCGCGACTTTGAATGGCGTAGCGACACCGATTTCACCGAACGCTGGACAACGCGGACCTACGACCTCTCCAACCTTCAGACCGTCGACCTCTTCATGTCTTATTGGGCTGGACCTAAAATGGCCCATGTCATCATGAGCTTTGGCTTCTCCGGTGGTGAGTATCTTGCTTGGTCGATTGAGGTGCGGCGTCGTGTTGGTGGCGAGTTTTCGCCCATAGCCGACCTGTTCAAGAGCAATCCCCTGGTCATTATCGCGGCCGACGAGCGAGACGTGGTCGGCGTCAGGTCAAATGTTCGGGGAGAGGATGTCCAGATCTATCGACTGAAAGCGTCGCCGGATGCGGGCCGGGCACTTCTGCTCGAGTACCTGTCGGACGCGAATGCTCTTTCCACGACACCGGAGTTTTACAATTCGATCACGACCAACTGCACGACCACGATTGTCAAGATGATGCGGGCGGTCGGTGACGCAGTTCCTTTCGACTGGCGCCTGATCGTCAACGGCTATCTTCCCGACTATGCATATGACCGCGGTGCACTCGACACCCGTGTGCCGCTATCGACCTTGAGGGAGTTGTCCCACATAGACGACCGTGCGCGGAAGTCAGGCCTTTCGCCGGATTTTTCGAGATTGATCCGGATTGGTGTGCCGTCTCCCCGCCTTGGCTATTGATCTGGGAAGGGCCTCGCTGGTGGGATCGAAGCGTTAACGGAGGCGTCTCGCTGATCTCGCATTGGTGGTACGCTTCGAGCGCAGTGGTTATTTTTGCATCGCCGAACACTTCTGGCCCAATGCTCTTGTTGCGAAGGCATTTCTGGCGTTGCCATTTTTCGAGATGAACACGCCGGGCATACCAGGGCACTGATTTACAATAGGTGTGCCGATTGGTGGAGAGCGAGCAACTGGCCGGACGGACCAATTTGCACTAGCGTTGAGGGCAGTGTGAAGCGCAACTTCCTTTCAAGCGAAGAGGCCCCATGCATCAGTCTGCCACTACCGATGTGACCGATCGATCTGATGATAACGTTGTTCATACGTATCAGAAGGCGCTGGAGGTCAATCTCGATGCGACGAGTTTCGGCTCGTTCGCCGAGATCGGCGCGGGTCAGGAGGTGGCGCGATGGTTTCTGCGCGTTGGCGCCGCGTCGGGCACGGTAGCCAAGACCGTCTCAGCCTACGACAAGAAAGTGAGCGACGACCTTTACGGCTCTGGAACGCGCTACGTGTCCGGGCCGCGGCTTGAGGCGATGCTCGATTTTGAATGGAAATCGCTTGTGCAACAGGTCGGTGATGCCCGCGGCAAAGACACGCGCTTGTTCGCTTTCGCCGATACCATCGCCGCCCGCAACTTTGCGGGCACCAACGATTGCCACGGCTGGATCGGCGTCCGCTTTCAGGATCAACCGCGGGCGGAGGCGAGCGACATTCTGCTACACGCAAACCTTCGCGACAATGCCAACCTGCTTCAGCAGGAGGCGGTGGGCATTCTGGGTGTGAACCTGCTGCATGCGCTGCTGAATGAGCGGGCAGCGCCCGGAGATTTGCCTGCAAGGATGTTCGATAACCTTGCAAATGATCGCCTCGAAATTGATCAGATCGTGATGCGAGGCAGCGCGTTCTCGGGTTGCGACATGCGCAAGCTGCATACGGCCTTGGCACGCGGCGGCCGGGCTGAGGCGGTGACGCTGGACGGTGATGGTGCGGCCGTCGCTGCCAACGAATTTCTGTATAAAAAGTCTGTGGCCATCGTGCCGTTGGTGAGCGACTCGCACGACAACCTTTCACCGGAAGCGATTGCGGCGTGCCTGGCAACGCTCCGCCGTGAGGTTGCTGGCAATCCTGAGGTGAAGGATGTGATCGACTTGCGTCTGATGGTCGTCGATTCTGATGCGTCGCTGCCTGCAATGGGCAAGGGTGCAGCGATGATGACGCGGCATCGCCAGTTGTACCGCGCCACCGCATTCGTACGTCGATATACGCAGGCCCCGTTGCGCTTTGCCGTGCCGCTGCCAGCCTTGATGCGGATTTTCGACGATGTGAGATATCAGCATCTGGAGGGGCGCCTGCTCGAGGGTATCGCGCGGCTTTTCGGCTCCGACGTGCGCGTGCTGGCCTATCCATGCCCTCGCGAGGAGTTGCTTCACCTGCTCAAGACCGAACCGGGACGCAGATGGGAGGTTGACGGCAGCGGCAAATGGATAACGGCCGATCAGTTGCGTCCGGCACCGCCGCTACGGCATCTTTATGAATATCTGCTGGCCAGTGGCTTCCTGGTTGCGATGCCTCCCAGCTAGCGATGGTATGTCGTGCGGGGCAAAAGGGCATAAAAGCTTGAATTGTTCGACGGTCGGGCGCTGGATAGCGAGACATCGGCCGAGGCGCTGAAGGGGGGAGAAATCGTGGACACGACGGCGGAACCGGACATTACTTCGTTGATTTCGGGCTTCGAACAGCTCGCCGAGCGCTTCGTCTCCGGACTGTTCGGGCGGTTTGCCGCCTTGGGCGACGTCCCCGTCGAGCTTGAAAGCCTGAGGGCCTCGCTTGTGGCCGGGGGAACATCGCTCCTCGCGCTCCTGTTCGAGATTGTGTTGGTTGTCTTGCTCGTCGCGAGCGTGTTCATCCTGCTCGCCCGGCGGCTCAGGAAGGCGAGTGCCACAAGTAGTGCATGGCGCAGATTCTTCGCGGGCGTGGCGGCTACTGTGGTGGCGCTGGTGATCGGTTTCATTGCTGCGCGGCTGCTGGCCGGTTCTGGCGTGCCTTTGCAAACCCTTCGCCTTTGGACGGTGGCGACCGTGCTCGGCTTCATCATCCTCGCCGCCGTCAGATCACTCTTGATGGCATCGCGGCGAAGCGAGTTCGCGGAGCGCTCCGTCCATCTGGCGGCGCTCGTGCGCGACCTCTCGCTTGCCATTGGCTTGGCGATCATCAGCGTTGCGCTGCTCGGGACGTTGCGGCTCTGGAGCGTCGGGCCGGCCTTGGGGGATCTGCTGCGAACAGGCTTGGGAATTCCGATCTACCTTCTGTTTGCATGGGCGGTATGGCGTCACAGACGCACAATGGCAGTCGCCGTCGCCGGTCCGCGCCCCAGAGGCCGCTGGCGAACCCTTCTCGCCAAAATGTGGCCGGCGATCGTGATCGCGTTCCTGATAATCACCTTTCTCAGCACTCAGGCCGCGCTGACCCTGGGAGCATCGCTTCGTGGGTCGGCCGTTCTGCTGACCGGGTTGGTGTTTCTCGCCGCGCCGCATCTCGACGCAATGATCGGGAACTGGGCGCAGCGCGGATTGGAGTCTCCTGACATCTCGATCTTGGCGGCGGCGGGGCGACAGACCGCCCGCTTCACCGTCGTGGCTATCATGATTGCCATGCTGGGAACGCTATGGGCGACACCGCTGGCTGCCGGATTCGGCATAGATCTGCGAGAGGTCGCCAAGGGCGCATCCGGTGTGGCGCTGATCATGTTGGTGGCGGCGTTTCTGTGGAACGTGGTCGGCACAGCGACGGCTCGCGCCTTGCGCGCGGAGTTGCCCGCCGTAAGTGGTGACGAGGAGGCGCTGGGTGCGCCGCGTTCACGGCTGGGCACGCTGGTGCCGCTGATCAGCGCGGTCGGCAAATCGAGCATTCTGGCCTTGGCGCTGCTCTCGATCCTGGTGTCGATCGGGGTCAATGTCTGGCCGCTGATCGCCGGCTTGAGCGTGTTCGGGCTGGCCATCGGCTTCGGCTCGCAGACTCTGGTGAAGGACGTGGTCTCCGGGCTGTTTTTCCTGATCGACGATGCATTCCGCTTCGGCGAATACATCGAAACGTCAGGCGCCAAGGGGACCGTGGAAAAAATCTCGGTTCGGTCGGTTTCCCTGCGCCATCAGCGCGGTGCCTTGGCGACAATTCCCTATGGCGAGATTGGCAAGATCCAGAATTTCAGCCGCGACTGGATGATCGAGAAACTGGTCTTTCGCGTCGCATTCAACACCGATGTCGAAAAAGTCCGCAAGATTTTCAAGAAGATCGGCCAGGAAATGTCGGCCAACCCGGAACTTGCCGCAGATATGCTCGAGCCGTTCAAGAGCCAGGGAATTGCCGAGGTTGAGGACGGCACGCTGGTCATCCGGGCCAAATTCAAGGCGAAAGCGGGCAGAAACTTCATGATCCGCCGCGCCGCTTTGATCGCCGTGCACCAGGCATTTCAGGAACACGGCATTCAGGCCGTCCCCAAGCCGCTCACATCCAATCCCGGAGCAGCCTGAGGTCTTGCCGCAGGGGATCGTGTTGCCCTGCGCCCGAGCGATAGACTCACGGACGGCGTGAGGGTGAGGCAAATCTCAAGGGGATCGATTGAAGGTCGGTTCCTCACAGTGATAGACGCGGCATTGACCGTCGCGTGTCGGGACCGAGGCGGCGATCGGCACGTCCGGCCAGTCGCATTCGTTGCCGAACTGGCGGACGTATCGATCGTAGGTGTTGCGGCCGGTGGTCAGAACCATCGAGCGATGGCTTTTGATCAGGGCCTGCGTCTGTTCGCAGGTCATCACGCGCGTGTCCGGTCGCGCATCGGCGGCGCTCGTGGCGCAAACTGCCATCCCGACAAGAAAGGCGACGGACAGACTTTTCATGGCCAATACAACGGAACTCCCGATTCAATGAATATGGACCGGTCTTGCAAAACGGCAAGGATATTTCTGCCGACGAAATCGAGGGGCGGGACATGCACTCGCGCCAACATAGACAAAGCATCAGCCGATGATCGACAAGTCGGCCAAAACCTACATCGTTAGTTAGCAGGGCCGTGAACAATCGAGTGGGAGTAGGGCGTACTAGGAGTGCTTCTTCGTAATTTTACGCAGAAAAAACAACGATTTACGCGTCATTCTATTCACCATCGGCGCTGCAAAGGTCAGGCCCGGCAGGGCACGTCTGAAGCCGTACATCTCAGGCCCGACCTCCCCGCCCGCATTAAGCAACGAGGCAAACATGTGCGCGTAGTTCTCCGCCAGCACGCCCCAATCCCACTCTCGGATCGTCTCGAGCATGCGGGCGGCCATCCGCGACCGGAGCGATGGCGTGTCCCGCAACAAAGCGAGCTTGTTCGCAAGCCCTTCCGCTGTTCCATCGAAGAACAGCCCGTTGTCGCCATCCCGGATCAGCTCGGGCATGGTTCCCACACGGGTCGTCACCAAGGGGACACCGCACGCCGCCGCCTCCAAGCAGGGATTGGGAGTGCCTTCGCTGCGACTGGCGCAGACATAAACGTCGAGCTCCCGATAGAAGTCGAGCATCTCGTCATGGCTACGCCAGTGTTGCTCCCGAACCGCAGTCAGCAGCCGCACGCCCGGCACGGCAGCGACCGCGGTCTCGATGACGTCGTGGAAGCCGCGATGTGCCGGACCATGGTTGCTCAGGCTTCCCGCCCATCCGACGCGGAGTTCGCCAGAATAGGGTTTTGGCTCTTGTGGGGGACAAAAGAATGTCGTGTCGACTCCATTGGGCGTGTAGTGGACCGGAACACGCAGGAGAGGAGCGTATTCGTGTTCGAGCTGCCGATTGTTGACAAACACAGCGCGCGCCAGCCGGTGCAGGGCAGCGAGGCCAGGCTCGCGGAACTCGCCCTCCAGCTCTCTGTGGCTGCAGATCCCGATGAGCAGTCTGTCAGACCGCCGGGCGAGGACCGATTCCGGCAGGGGCAGCTTCGCGAGTTGGAACCAATAGTAGATGAGCACGATGTCCGCCGCGTTCACGTCGGACTCAGTCACATCATGCTGAAATCGTTCGACGATCTCGAACCTTCCTTTCAGCACGCGCCGGAGATTTTGGGTCTTGCGATCGATCGCCCAGCCGGGTCGGTCCGCGATCGCCAGGATGCGGGGGAGGTGTGCATCGCTCACGAGGCGTACCGCTCAAGCCAGTGCGCCGACCATGGATTGGCCTCGTCCAGATCGTCGTCCGTCGCAGTGGCGCGCACCTTGGTGGCGTCCGGCAGCCGGATATCCTCTGATCGCAAGCGGGGTCGCCATCCGTGCCAACCACGACCAATGACCTCCTCGCTCAGGTACCGGCGGCCAACATACTTGCGCGCGGCGTGCTCTGCGCTCAGGAACAGATAATGCTTCATGCGAAAACGCTCGGGGTAGAGCCTCACCGGACCCCCGAAGCGTACGAGATGGCCGCCTGACCACGCAATCTCCATGGGGCCGTCCTGTTTCTTGTACGCACGGACGCAGTGTGGGGAGGTCGGCCGGAACGGGTAGTAGGTGCGCAGCGTGTGTTGATAATCGGGATTGTCGTGATTGGGGGCTTCCCTGGTAGGAATGAACGTGAACTCGGAAAACTCGATCGCGTTGCTGCCGAGTGCGTCGGCAGCCGCAATGGCGGAGACCAACGATGCGTATGAAGTCGGCGGAAGGTGGATCTCGTCAGCGTCAACATGCATGAACCAGTCCGCTTCGAGCGACTGAAACAGTTCCTCCTTGCGACGAAGAAGGTGCTCCCAGCGATACCAGCCGCTATGCGGGATGCTTTCGAATCCTATCAGTCCGGCCCCGCTGTAGCGCTGGGCAATCTCAAGCGTTCGGTCCGTCGACTGATTGTCGCAGACGTAGACCTGCACGCCTTGACGAAAGAGGTTCTCGAGACATCCGGCGATGAACCGTTCTTCGTTCCGTGTTGTAAGGACCGCGACGACTCGCGGGGAGTTCCGATCACGCGCAGCATTCGCAATGTGGGTGTTGAGATCGACCAAGTCCCTCAATCCTCTGTCGTGCGCTTCCGGATGCCATGCTGGCCGCTCAACTGATATGGCGCAATGACAGTCTAAAAACTCACAGCGGCCATGCCGGGCGCTATCACTTCCCAGCCTGAGGTGCAACACGCGCTCATAGCGGTTCCCGTCGCTCGGCTTCTCGGTAGCAGGGGCGGTCGCTGGCTACAGAGACGCCACGCCGAAAATGGCGCCGAGTGTGAACATTATTAGCCGACCAATCATCGTCCTCGGACCCATCGAAATGCAGCAGCGCAAAATTGGGCGGCCTCATTGAGAAGTCGAGATCTTGTGGAGATGAGTATGGCTCTCACAAAGATTTTGCATTTGGTGCCGCTACTGACCCACGGCTCCCGCAAGACAAGGTCTTTGTAATCTCGGAGAATCGAGATCAATTCGTCGGCGTGTGGTGCCAGCGTGCGACCCCGGACACTGTTCGGCCTGGCAACGGCCTGGAATGCCTCGCCAACGATCGATGGATTGAAGCGAGGTACCAGCACATCGCGCAACACGTACCGGCTTCGGACCGGGTCGCTCGGGAACGTCTGATAGACCTTCTTCAGGAAGCGCCAGCGGCTTCTGCTCATGCGAATGCTATAGGATGTGCTTTCGGAGTTGATGCACCAAACCGTGACGGCGCGATCGATAAAGGTGTTGGTAAAGCCAGCCCGGAACATTCTGAGGAAGAGGTCGTCGTCCTCGTACCCCATGAATTGCGGGTCAAAGCCCTGAACTGCCTTGAATGCTGCTCGGCTGATTATCGATGCGGAAGGCAGGACAAACATGTCCCCTGAGAGCATATTGAAGATGTCGGCCTTGGGATGCGAACTGTGCGCCTTGATCACGGTGCTGCGTACAATATTCCCATCACCATCGGCTTCCATGAGATCAGCATAGGCCCATCCAAAACGCTCATTGTCCTGGACCGCGGCTCGAAGAACCTCAATGTGATCGGGAAGAAAGAAATCGTCTTGATCAAGCAGGCAAATGTACGGTGACACAGTGGCGGCAACACCAGCATTGCGGGCCGCGCCTTGCCCCCCATTTTTTTGATCGACGACCCTGAAACCCAGCTCCTCGGCAAGTGCATGAAGGAACTCTGCTTCCTCCGGCTTGGAGCCGTCATTGACCACCACGAATTCAGCCGGCGCCAACGACTGCCGCTGGACGCTCTCCACCGCTCGGCGGACGTACTTCGATCCGTTGTAAAAGGGGAGGATCACTGCCACGTCAGATATGGCTGCTTGCGAAAGCCGCACCTGGGAGCCCTTGACGTAATCGGCCGGACTTGGCTTGACCACTATCGATGCCGCCCTCCGCATCGCCTCGCTAGCATCTATTCCAGAGAATTGGGCAAGTTCATCCACGAAGCGTTCTGGCTTTAGCAGCGCCTTCTCATAGGAGACAAGCATCAACGGGGCCGTTTGTCGAAGGGTAAAATCCGCAAGGTCTATTGACCACAAGGCGGCTCGCCGCAACTGATCGCGAAAATCGAAAACCATGGAGATTTCTTCCCGCTTTGCGATCGCCACAGGATCCCGAAACGGTATGATGAAACGAGGGTTGCGGAACCAGGACGCGTCAAGGGTCTGGTAAGCGGTTGGGCGCTTGAATGCCCAGACATCATGAGCGCTGTTGTAGGCCTCAATAACCAGTGAGATGTCGGCGGGGGTATCCTCGATAGCTTTTGCCAGCCGCAAATCTTCTTGGATCGCTTCGTCAAGATCGGCGCCGAGATAAACCCCGAGGGCCCCTAAGGCTTTGGCCACCATCGTTGTGCCGGATCGCGGGACACCAACAATGATGATTGTTGCATGCCTGCCTATCGGCGCGTCGTTCAGAACTGCGATACCGCTATTTTGCAATTGGTCAAGCATCGCCGCTTCTCGCAAATCGCATTGCATACAGCAAGCCCACAACCCAATCGGCCGCGCGAAGCGTTCGCGTAACGTCGTGCCTGGCTGCTGCCAGTCCCGCTGATGCCGTCCCAGTGTTGCCCATGTGCCGGCGGTCGCAGTCACAATCGCCGTGTCGCCCCGCTTCAAGAAAGGCCTCTACCGGCTCGGGCCGGACACGATCTATGGCGAGCCGACCGACCTTGACGATCGGGCGTTGTTATCTGAGAAAACGGTTTGCTAAGCGTGGGGTGGGAGTGGAGACCCGCTGGCCTTTGCCCGGATCCAGTCCGAAACGCGATAGTATCGCAACATGGCGGCGGGAGCGAAGGACATGAAGAAGGGTGCGCGTCGCAGCGGCTCGAGCTTCAGCGCCAGGTCTTTTTCCGGGACCCCCTTCGCCCATTCGCCCAGTATGCCGCCAAGCATGCTTCCGGTCGGCACGCCGCGGCCGGACAGGCCAGTCAGCGCGACGACGCCCGGCGCGAGTTGGTAGAGACGCGGGATGGTGCGCTTCTGCATGTCCAGCTCGCCGAACCAGAAGTACTCCCATCTCAGATCGCTGCCGAGCTGCGGATGGAGCCAGCGCAGGCGATCGGACATGAGGCGGTGGGTGAACGCCATGTCGCTTCCGCGCCGGCCCATCGGAAACATCGAGGCGACGATGCGTCCCTCGGCGTTGTATTTGTAGACGAAGATGTCGCCGCGGCCGTCATGCATCGTCGTGTTGCGCGGCAGGATGGTTTGGCGTTCGCTGGCGGTCAGCGGTTGGGTGGCGGCAACGAAGACCTTCTGCATCTTGTAGCTCCGGTCGAGGCCGGGCCATCCGTCGACGGTGTAGGCGCCGGTCGCAAAGATGACCTTGTCGGCGACGACGGTTCCTTCGCCGGCATGCACTGCCCAGGCACCATCCTGCCGCACGACATCGCGGACCGGCGAGCCCGTGTGGATCGTGCCTCCTTCCTCCATGACCGCGCGGGCCAGGCCTCTTGCATATCCCAATGGATTGAGGTGACCAGCCTCGGCATGAAACCAGCCGCCATGATATCGCGGGCTGCCGGTCATCTCCTCGCTCGCCTGCCTGTCGAGCACCCGCGTCTTGGCGCCGACCGCATTGTACTGCTGCGCCTTTGCTTCGAGCCTGCCGACGCCGCCGGGCGTGAGCGCGCCCATGACGTAGCCGTTCTGCTGCCATTCGCAGTCGATGGCGTAGCGCTCGATCATCCCCGCGACCTGACTGTTGGCCCCGGTCTGCCGGGCGATCAGCCTTTCGGCCCATGGCTCGCCCAGCATGGCACGCAGTTCTGGCAGGCTGTAGTGGGTGAAGGTTGGCGTGCAGTGGCCGGCATTGCGCCCCGAGCCGCCGAAGCCGATCTCCTGCGCTTCGAGCAGAACCACGTCGATGCCGTCGCGGGCAAGGTCGAGTGCGGTGGTCAACCCGGTGTAGCCGCCGCCCACGATGCAGACATCGGCCCGCCTGCGTCCTTGCAGCGGGCCGGTCTTTGGCGGCGGCGCCGCGGTCGCATACCAGAGCGAGACTTCAAACGGCGAAAACCTTGCCATGCCGGGAGGCCTCACAGCATGTCGCTTCGCGCGTCGAGCGCATCGCGCAATCCGTCACCGATGAAGTTGAAACTGGTGACCGCCAGGGTGATGGCGGCGCCGGGAACGATTGCCAGCCACGGCGCGCTATCGAGATATTGCTGGGCGCCGTTCAGCATGTTTCCCCAGCTCGGCAACGGCGGCTGGATGCCGTAGCCGAGGAAGCTGACATAGGCTTCCAGAAGGATGGCGCGGGCAACGGTGAGCGTGGCCGCGACGATGATCGGGCCGATCGCATTGGGCAGCAGCTCGCGAAACATGATGTGGCTGTTGCTGAGCCCGAGCATGCGGGCGGCGACGACGAAGTCGCGTTCGCGCAGCGAACGCACTTCCGCCTCGACGATGCGCGCGATTTCCATCCAGCTCGTTGCCGCGATGATCAGGGTGATCATGATTGGGCTCGGCTTGATGAAGGCCGCCATCGCCAGCAGCAGGAAGATGTTGGGGAAGGACAGCATCGCGTCGACGAAACGCATCAGCACCGTGCCGATGCGGCCGCCGAAGAAGCCGGCGGCGATCCCGAGCACGGTTCCGAAGACGGTGCTGATGACCATCGCGGCGAAGCCGACCAGCAGCGAAATGCGGCCGGCCATGAACAGGCGTGCCGCGATGTCACGGCCAAGCGGATCGGTGCCGAAGAAATGATAGCCCGTGAATGGCGGCGAGAACCGGCCACGCAGGTCGATGTAGAGATCGTCGAAGGGCAGCAGCCAAGGTCCGAAGACGCAGGCGAGGACCAGGACGATGATCATCACCAGGCCAAACATCGCCAGTCGATGACGGGCAAATCGGCGCACGCTGCGGCTATGCCACCAGCGTTGACTGGTGTGGGTGGGGATGAGGAAATCCGACTGGGTCATCTCTTCGTTCCTCAGCTCAATCGAATGCGCGGATCGACGAATGCGACGGTGAGGTCCGCGGCCAGATTGCCGACCAGGACGAGGACCGCGGACATCATCAGCAGGCCCATCACGACGGGGTAGTCGCTGTAGCCGAGACTATCGAGGAACAGCCGCCCCATGCCGGGCCAGGTAAAGACCGTTTCCGTCACCAATGCGCCACCCAGTATTGTCGGTAGCTGCAGCCCCAGCAGGGTGATCATCGGCAGCAGGGCGTTGCCGAGGATATGGCGAAGCAACACGCGTCGGGAACTCAGCCCCTTGGCCCGGGCCGTTCGAACGAAATCCTGGCTGATGACGTCGAGGGTCGCGGTGCGCATGTAGCGGCTCCACACGGCGATATTGACCAGCGCAAGAACGACGCTCGGCATGATGAGATGGATCGCGTAATCGCCGAGCGAGCCATCGCCGATCGTGTACATGTTGCCGGCCGGCAGCCATCTGAGCCGCAGCGAGAAGATGTAGATCGCGATCAACCCGAACCAGAATGTCGGGATCGACAGCGCCACCATCGCGCCGACCGTCGCGGCATAGTCGAAGATCGAATATCGCCTGAGCGCGCCCAGTACTCCGATCCAGCTGCCGACAAGAATGGCGATCGCGGTCGACACGCCCATCAGCAGCAATGTCGCGACAAGGTGCTCCCAGATGATGTCGAGTACAGGCCTGCCGTCCCGGTAGGAACGCCCCCAGTCGCCGCGAAGCAGGTGTGCCAGCCAGTCGATGTACTGGACAGGAAGCGGTCGATCGAGCCCCATTTGCGAGGCGATGCGATCGAGGTCGGCCTGCGTCATCCCTGGTGTCAGGGTGAATTGCGAGAGCGGTCCGCCCGGAGCCAGGTTCAGGACGGCAAAGCCGATCACCGAAACCAGCAGGAGCAGGACGAGGCTTTGCCAGAAGCGTCCCAGCAGATAGCGAAGCATGCCGGTTGTCTCCGTTTTGCTGTCCGTCGGATACATTCGCGCCAGAAGCGCCCTTGTCGGCCACCAAGGCCGAGCCGGTCATGCCGGCCCGGCCTCTTCTGTGCTTCTATGCCCAGTACCAGGTGGCCACGTCCCAGGAGTCGATGCGCACATTGATGTTCGGCACGACGCCTTCGACACCGGACTTGTGTCCGCGGACCGTCGCGTATTGGAACATCGGCAGGAATGGCAGGTCATTGCGCACGGCCTCCTGGATTTTCAGGTAAGCCTGTTTGCGCTTCTCCGGCACGAATTCGACACCGCCGGTTTCAAGCAGCTTGTCCACCTCCGGGCTGACATACTGCCAGGTATTCTGGCCGCCGCCGCCCTTGGCGGGAATCGACTTCGAGCTGAGGTAGTCCGAAGTGTCGGGATCGGAGCCGGTCAGGAAGTTGATGCCGACGACGACGGAATCGAATTCCGACTTCATCCAGTAGTCGCCCCACATCACCGCCGGCGGCAGGTTGGAGATCTCCACCTCGACACCGATGTCGCGATACGATTGCTGGATGAACTGCTGCGCCTGTTCGCGGATATGATTGCCCGCCGTGGTCGAGTTCTTGAACGAGAGGCGGACACCGTTCTTGACGCGGATGCCGTCCCCGCCGGGAACCCAGCCGGCGTCGTCCAGCAGTTTCTTTGCCTTGTCCAAATCGTATTCCTGCTTCGGCAGATCCGGATTGTAGTAGAAGGACTGCTGCGGCATGTAGGTTTCGGTCGGGGTCGGCAGCCCGTAGTAGAGGGCGTCGATGATCGTCTTCTTGTCCAGCGCATGGTACAGCGCCTGGCGAACGGCGAGTTCCTTGAACTGCGGGCGCTCCATGTTGAAGCTGAGCGACTCGATCGTGGCGGCGGGAATGACGGCGACCGCGGTGCTGCTCAACGCCTTGGCTTCCTCATAGTGGTCGGCGGTGATCCACTGCAGGCCGATGACGTCGATGTCACCGGTCTTGAACTGGGTGTAGAGCACGGTCAGGTCCGGAATGTACTTGTAGATCAGGCTCTTCAGGTAGGGACCTTCGGCGAAGTAGTCGGTGTTCGCGGCCAGTTCGATGTGGTCGCCGGCCATGCGCTTCACCCATTTGAACGGCCCGGTCCCGATCGGGGCATTGTTGAACGGCGCGGTGTTCTTGTCCTCGGCCGCACCTAGCACATGTTTGGGAACGATGAAGGTCGCGGCCAGGATCGACGGGTAGGGCGCGTAAGGCTCCTTCATCTTCCATTTGATCTCGGTTGGCGAGACGACAGTCAGGTCCTGGACAAGTTCGTGGCCGGCGCGTCGCCAGCTGAGAAACTTCGGGTCGACCAGCAGTTCGAGCGTGAACTTGACGTCCTCGGCGGTGAACGGCTGTCCATCATGCCACTTCACGTCGTCGCGCAGCTTGACGTGCCACTCGAGCCCGTCGGCAGAGATGCCGCCGTTTTCGACGGTCGGCACCTCCTTGGCGAGCGCGGGGAAGAAATTGCCCTTGGGATCGACGCCGAAAAGCGGATCGAAGACGCTGAAGTGGATGCCCTCGTCGACTTCGATATGTATCAGGTGCGGGTTGAAGACGGTGGGCTCCTGGGAAAAGCCGACGATCACCTGTCCCTTGGGCTCGCTCGGCGGCGTTGCCGCAAAGGCCCTGCCTGCTCCCGTCAGGCCTGGCATGGTTAGGCCGGCGGCACCGGCGATTGCCATTCCAAGCGCCTGACGACGCGTCGGTCGAAAGGTAGTGCTGCTGCTCTTGTCTGACATTGGAGGCTCCTTCTTTAGTGTTCCACTTTCGCTGCGTCACGCTCTCTTGTCGGAGCGATTATAATCCCGTGATCGGTGCGACCTTCGATCCGTCCGAAAACCGCGACCACCGGAAATCCCTGGGATCGACGATCGGTTGTCGCCCGGTGACGATGTCCGCCATCAGCCTGCCTGCCGCGGGCCCGATGCCGAAACCATGGCCCGAGAAACCGGTCGCCACATGGAAGCCGGGAACGTCGTCGACGGCCGAAATGACTGGGACGGCGTCGGGCGTGACGTCGATGTAGCCGGCCCAACGCTGCGCCACTTCTGCCTTTTCCAGAACCGGAAATGCCTTGCGGGCATTTGCAAGAACGCGCTCCGAGCTTTTCTTGGTAGGCTTGGGATCGAGCACGCGGCAGTATTCGAAGGGGCTCGCCTCGTCCATCGCCCAGCGGGTCGGCATCCTTGCCTCGTCAAGGAAACGGCCCCCCAGGCGGAATTGCAGCGATCGCCACTCGGTCTTCCAGGCCGGAAGAAAATCGCGCGCATAGCGAAAGGAGTTCGGCACGATGTCGACGAGATTGCTCATGCTGGAGGCGACGGTGTAGCCACCGTCCTGGCGCTTGCGTATGGCGAAGTTGTTAGCCCAGACGGCCTGGTCCGGTCCGTTCTCGACCGGGGTCGTGCGAAGGACCGTGTTAATGACCTTCAGCTGCGGCAGGTCGAGACCAAGCGTTCCGCAAAAAAGGTTCGACCACGCCCCTCCGGCAAGGACGACCGCCTTGCAGGCAATGAAGCCACGCTCGGTCACGACGCCCGAGACGGCGCCGTTCGTCGTCTCCACGCCGCGCACGGCGCATTCCGTCAGTATGGCGGCGCCGCGGTCGCGTGCAGCCTCGGCAATCGCAGGCGCGGCCTTCTGCGGCTCCGCGCGGCCGTCAGCCGGCGTGTAGAGCGCTCCTTTGACCTCGAGATTGGAGCCGGGGAGGAGGTTGCGCAGTTCGCCGGCGCCGATCATTCGCGACTCGAGCTGATAGTCCTGGAGATGGCGTCCCCAGCGCTCGTGCTGGTCGTATTCCTTGTCGTCCGCGCAGGTGAACACGATGCCGGCCCGGGCATAGCCGGTGTCTCGTCCCGTCCGTTCGGAGAGCCTCGCCCATAGCCGCAAGGCTTCCGCCATCAACGGAACCTCGCGCGGATCCCGCCGCGAAATGCGAACCCAGCCCCAGTTGCGGCTGGACTGTTCCTGTCCGATACCGCCCTTCTCGCACAGGGCGACCCGCAAGCCTCTCTCGGCCAGTTCCAATGCCGTCGAGGTGCCGATGATGCCACCGCCGATGACGACGCATTCCACCTCCTTTGGCAGCTCGGTATCTCCATGAACGGGGACGACGAACGGTCCGGGCATGCTCAGTAAGACTCCTCAAGCTGGCAATTGATGGAAAATTCCGCGACGCTCGCATGGTCGGGCAGATCGAGCAGCAGCCCGATGATCCGTGCGAGGTCATCCGGGTCGGTCATCAGCGCATCGGCGCGATCGGTGACGCCGCGGGCCATGTCGGTGGCGACGAAGCCGGGACAGACGGCTGTCGCCCGAATCCCGAGGTCCCACCCCGCCTGCCGGATGCCGTGGGACAGCGCGACGGCGGCAAATTTGGAGATCGAGTAGGAGCCTGCTGTCACCGACTTGACCCGCTTGCCTGACAGCGAGGCGAGAATGATCACCCGGCCCGCGCGGCTCGCCGCAAGCGATGCCCATGATGCGCGCACCAGACGGCGCGGCGCCTTGACGTTGATCTCGAACATGAGATCGAGATCCGCGTCGTCGGCGTCGATGACCGACTTCGGGATCATGATGCCGGCACTGGCGATAACCGCGTCGATCCGCTTGAAGGCATCGATCGTGCCGGCGACCCATGCCCGTTCGCTGCCGGCCTCCGCGGCCTCGTAGGGGAACACACGGACGCGCTCGCCATCGGCCCAGTCCGGCTGCACCGGTTCGCGCATGCCCAGCGACAATGTCCAGCCCGTTTCGAACAGGTGCCGCGCGCAAGCCGCACCGATACCGCGGCTGGCACCGGACACGAGCGCCACACGCTGGCCGTCTCGTCCCCTGCCTGCCGCCGGCGCCCTCACTGGTCGAGGCCCAGGGTGCGGCGATAGACGCGCCGCAAAATGTCCAGCAGGCGCTCCTGATCCTCCTCGGGCACGCCGGCGAAGAAATCGCTGGATTGCTTGGTGGCGATCTCGCGCACCTTGCGTGCGAGGTCCGCGCCCTTTTCGGTGATGTGGAGTTCCTGCGCGCGTCCGTCGTCCGGTGCGTTTCGGCGCGTCACAAGGTCATGGTCGATCATCTGGTCGACCAGCCTGCCCATGGCGGAGCGATCGCGCAGGATGAGCTGCGCGATGACCGAAGGCCGTATCCCCGGATGGCTGTCGACAAGCAGCAAGGTGGTGATCTTGCCGGTTCCCCGGGCGACGTCGAGACCCTCCAGCCGGTGATCGAGATCACGCGAAAGCGCTATGTTGATGCTCCGGATATAGAAGCTCAACGTGTCTTCGAGGACGTCCAGCCCGACCGTTTCGACTGGATGAGGCGGGGCTTTCTTCTTTGCCGGCATCGAACACTCTCCCGAGGCTGTCCTGACAGCCTTCATCGAGATCGCCGCAGCCCCAATCCGGGGTTGTCGAGGGTCTTCCAGGGCATGATTGAGCCGGTAGTGGACAAATGCAACTACTTTTAGTGGACAAACGCAACTATTCTGCTCGACAGCAGACTTGGACGGGCACGCGTCGGCGACCCGATCGAAGAACAGGCTTGCAGCCGCGCCTTTGCCGGCGCGGCCATTCATGGCTCAGGGAAGGTCAGGGGATATTCAGCGTCGTCGTCGCCTCAGGCGGCGGGGACCCATTCCTTGCCGGGAATGGCGGAGATCAATTGCCTCGTATAGGGGTGACGTGGTGACTGGAATATCTGCGAAGGCGGACCGCACTCCACGACCTCGCCGCGGTTCATCACCAGGATCTCGTCGCAGATGCGACTTGCCACCCTCAGGTCGTGCGTGATGAAGATCATGGCGATCTTCATTTCCTTCTGGATGCTTGCCAGCAGATCGAGGATCTGCGCCTGGATGGAGACATCGAGGGCCGAGACCGCCTCGTCGGCGACCAGAACCTTGGGGTCCATCATCAGGGCCCGCGCGATGCCGATCCGCTGGCGCTGGCCGCCCGAGAACTCATGCGGAAAGCGGCCATAGGCACCCTCGTCGAGCCCGACCAGACGCAGCAATTGCAGCGCCTTCGCGCGCGCTTCCCGGGCGGACAGGCCGTGCGCCATTGGGCCGACGGTGAGGATATTGGCGATCGTCTGCCGTGGATTGAGCGAGGCGAACGGGTCCTGGAAGATCATCTGGATGTGCGGCCGCATCGGCCGGAACTCGGAGTCCGAAAGCGCCGCTATATCCTTGCCGTCGAACAGGATGCTGCCCCCGTCGCTGTCGAGCAGTTTCAGCAGGACGCGGCCCAGCGACGATTTTCCCGAACCGGACTCGCCGACGATGCCTAGCGTTCTGCCCTGGCGAACTTCAAAGCTGACCTGCTTGACGGCGTGCACGATGCGGGACCGCGAGAAGAAGCCGATGCCCGGCCGATAGGTCTTGTCGAGTTTCTGCACCTCCAGCACGATCGGCGCATCGTCACGCGGCTTCGTTTCGCTCTCGATCATATGCGGGACGGCGGCGATCAGCCGCCTGGTGTAGGGATGGCTTGGATTGCCAAGCACGTCGGCGGCGGTGCCCTGTTCGACCATCGCGCCTTTTTCCATGACGATGACGCGATCGGCGATTTCCGCGACGACGCCAAAGTCGTGCGTGATGAACATGACGCTCATGTTCTTTTCGCGCTGCAGCCGTCGGATCAGGGCAAGGATCTGCGCCTGGGTGGTGACGTCGAGAGCCGTCGTCGGTTCGTCGGCAATCAAAAGATCAGGCTCGAGCGCCAGCGCCATGGCAATCATGACGCGCTGGCGTTGCCCGCCGGAGAGCTGGAACGGATATTGGTGCCGCAGGACCTCCGGCTCCGGCAGGCCGACTTCGCCAAGCAGGTCGACAACCGCCTTGGCGCGGGTCGCCGAGGTGCCGGACCGGTGTGCTTCCATGACCTCCGCCACCTGCTGGCCGACAGTCATCAGCGGATTGAGTGCTGAAAGCGGATCCTGGAAGATGATGGAGACCGAACGGCCGCGCAGGCTCCGCATCACGACTTCGCCGGCGCTGGCGAGATCGTGGCCCTTGAACCGGATGCTTCCCTGCGCAATCCGCACCGAAGACGGCAGCAGGCCCATGATCGCGTTTGCGGTCACCGACTTGCCGGAGCCGGACTCGCCGACGATGCACAGCATCTCGCCCTTGCGCATGTCGAAGGATATGTTTTCGACAGCGTTCTCACGCTCCATGTTTGCGGGCAGGCGGACCGTCAGGTTTTGAACAGAGAGAACAGTTTGCTCACTCGGCTCGCGGGAAGTCGTTTCGCTCGGCGGCATGGCAGGCCTTTCGAAATCCAGTGATCAGGCTGCGCATACTAGCCGCACCTCCCACCGATAGCGCAAGCCCGCATTTGCGAGATCGAGCGTTGTTGCTCTGTCGGGGAGGCGCGTCTCCGCCCCGCAGCGGGCAATTGCAATGACAGTGCTGCTCGTTGTAGCCATTCTGGCCGCCTGAGCCTGGAGGAGACGCAGCATGGACCGATTCACCGGCGGTTGCCTGTGTGGCAACGTCAAAATTGTGGCGTCGGGCACCCCATACCGGGTCGGCATTTGTCATTGTCTCGATTGCCGCAAGCATCATGGGGCGCTTTTTTATGCTGCCGCGGTGTTCCCTCAGGATGCGGTGACGATCGATGGCGAAACGCGCGACTACGCCGGCCGGTTTTTCTGTCCCCGCTGCGGCTCGTCCGTTTTCGCACGCACCGGGGACGAAATCGAAGTGCATCTGGGATCCCTGGATGCACCCGACCAACTGGTGCCAACCTATGAACTCTGGACCGTTCGTCGCGAAGCCTGGTTGCCGCCGTTTCCGCTCACAAGACGATACGAGCGCGACCGTGACGCCACGGGTCGCTTTGAGAAGTAGGCGGCACGACCGACAGCCTTCGGATCGAATGGCCATTTGGAAGATAACGCCGGCGCGTCACTCCGGAAGGCCGGCTTTGCGAAAGCCATCGACGAAATGCTCAAGCGTCGCGGCGTCGCGGAATGGCTCCGTCCAGACCCAGTGGCGGGTCGTGAAATGCGGATTGCCGACGAGGAACATTTCGACCTCCGCGCGCGCCTCGTCGAGCCGGCCGAGTTGCGCAAGGCTTGCCGCCAGGAAACGGCGTGAGCTTGTGCGATAGGTCTCGTCCCTGCGCAGTGTTTCGACGGCGGCTTCGTAGTCGCGTGCCGCATACTGCCCCTGGCCGAGTGTCAGATAGTACCAGCTTGCCGGAAACGGGTTCAGCCGGAACGCCTTGCGAATGTGCTCGAGGCCCTCCTCGACCCGCCCGGCCAAGACCTCGATGTCGGACAATGTCGCCCAGGCGTCGGCCTCGTTCGGGTCGAGCTCGAACGCCTTGGCGAATTCCGCATCCGCCTCGGCGAAGCTGCGCTCATAGGCAAGCAAATTGGCCAGCACCCAATGGCAGCCGGCATCGTTGGGATCGATCGCTACAGCCTTGCGCGCCAGTTCCAGAGCAACGCTACGATTGGGTTCGATGGGTTCGCCCCAATGCACCCATCCCATCCAGTGGTTCATGGCAAGCCAGCGATAGGCCTCGGCGTAGTCCGGATCGAGCGAAACCGCGCGCGTCAGCATCAGATGCGCTTCCCGCGCCGTCTGCGGCGAATCGTCGATCAGCTTGCGCGCCCGCACGCAGAGATCGTAGGCCTCGAGATTCTGGGGCCGATTGCGCGGCGGCGGCGCACGCAGCCGGCCGAGCAAAGCCTCCACGATCTTGGCCGTCACCTCGTCCTGAACGGCAAAGATATCCTCCAGGCTGCGATCGAAGCGTTCCGCCCATAGATGTTCGCCGCTCACCGCGTCGACCAGCTGGGCGTTGATGCGCACCCGCCCCGCGGCGCGTCGTGCACTACCCTCCAGCAAATAGCGCACGCCAAGGTCCTCAGCGATCTCGCGCACGTCCATCGCCTTTCCCTTGTAGGCAAAGGTCGAGTTGCGCGCGATGACGAACAGGCCGGAGATCCTGGACAGGTCGGTGATCAGGTCTTCGGTCAACCCATCCGCGAAGGAGTCCTGCTCCGGATCATTGCTGAAGTTGACGAAAGGCAGCACGGCTATCGATGGTTTCGCGGGCAGCGGCAAAGGTTTTCGCTTCGCGCCACCGAGCTGTTCGATGACCCCCGTGAAGCGGTAGCCGACGCGCGGAACCGTTGATATCCACTCACCGCCGTCGGCGGGCGGGCCAAGCAGCTTGCGCAACTGCGCGATCTGGACGGTGAGGTTGCCTTCCTCGACGGCCGTACCCGGCCACGCCGCGTCCATCAACTCGGCCTTGCCAAGGATCTCGCCGGGCCGTCCGACGAGCGCCGCAAGCAGCCTTAGTCCGCGGTAGCCAACGGCAACGGGGACATCGTTCCGAAGCAGCGTTCCCGCGCCGGAATCAAGTACGAACGGACCAAAGGCAAAGCGCTCTCCCTGCATACGGCGCATCTATAGAGCAATTCCAGAAAAAGTGTGAAGCGGTTTTGCGTCCGGAATTGCGTCAAAACAAAGAGTTAGAGCTGTTCGCCGGTTCCGTGAACCGGTGAACTGCTCTAGCCCGTTTGGAAGTTTTGAGAACTATTTGGGAGGGCTTAATTACGGCGGCGGTCGCATCCGGCAGAATTCAACCTCTTTCAGGTCGTGGGTCCCAGACCCGCAAGCCATAGGAGGTTGCCATGAACGATACCCTTGCGTCGGCCCCGCATCAGGCGGCGCGGCCGGGAACGCCCGTTGGGCTGGCGGAAATGTCGCGCCGGCACCTGACGACCCTGCGAAGCATTGTCGCGACCTGGCGCGATCGGACCTGGCGCGAGCGGATGCGCTTTCGTTGGGAACTTGAGCAAATGTCGAAGGACAATCCTCATTTGATCGACGATATCGGCCTGACGAAACGGCAGGTCGAGGCAGAGCTCGCCAAGCCCTTCTGGCAAGGATGAGACGAATGCTGCAAAGATGCTGGATCGCGGCGCCAGCCTGGCACGCGCGCATCGAGGTTCGCTGCCAAATCGGGAATTGACGCACGACCGCGGGTTTTCGCCTTATGTGAGCCCGTGCCGGACGAGATGGCGAACGACCGGCGAGAACATCTGCTGGCCGATGTAAGATCCGGTGTTCGCGTCCTCGAAGAGTGGTTCGGCGACGGCCGCATCATCGACTATCGCGATACCTGCCTGACGCGCTTGAGCCATTATCTCGTCGGCTGCGCGGCCCTGGCCCTTGCCGACGACCGTCGGCACCGGCGTTTCGCCCTTGACGTAGCGCAACGCCACGGCACGGTCGCCGGACACGAAGACGATGACCGCATTTTTCACACCCAGCTTCGCCGGCTGCATCACTGCTTCGCGCCGCTGTCGCTGCTGTTCATGGCGGATCAAGGGATCGCCTTCGAGATCCTTGTGCTCACGCTTGTATTCGGTCGTCGTCATGCGCATGTCTCGAAGGAACAGCCAGCGCTGAAGTGGAACATCGATCACGCCGATAACGACAAAGGCCAGCGCGGCGGCGATACCAAGGGGTACCAGCACCGCCTTGATGATCGGCTCCAGGCAGGACGGACCGCAGCCTGGCGCATCGAAGAGCGGCTGCAGCCAGGCGATCAGGATGAAGACGAACAGGCTTGCCAGCAGCACCACCTTGACCAGGCCCTTGGTGAACTCGACGACGTTGCGCAGCGACAGGATCTTCTGAAGGCCCTTCGCCGGGTTTATGTGATCGAACTGCGGCTTCAGCGGCTCAAACGAGAAGACCGGCCCGAACGTCCCCAGCATGCCGAAAGCCACGGTGAGAACGACGACGATCCCGACCAGCGGCAATGTCGCGAGCATCAGCAAAGAGAAGAAATGGCGGATGGCCCGCAGGCTGACCTCCTCGAACGAGCCGCCGGGCATCGTCACGGTCTGCACGAGTTCCGAAAGGTGCTCGAACAGCATCGGCCAGGAAAAATAGAGATAGGCGAGCGCTGCGAAAAAGGTGAAGCCGGAGGTCAGGTCGCGGCTCTGCGAAACCTGGCCCTTGCGGCGGGCGTCACGAAGCTTCTTGTCGGACGCCGGTAGTTTCTTTTCCTCAGCTTCTTCGGCCATGCTGCAATCTTATTGCACTGTTGTGGTTCCACTAACCGTCGCGATAGCGAGCCGGCGCAAATCCGTCCGCCTGGCGACAGCGGCTGGTCGAACGCCTGCTGCGGTATCGTGGATTGTCATGTCGTTCCTCTCCTGAATCCCCAAAAGTCCCCGTCCGTCCGGCTGGCGTCACGAGGTCGCCTCTTGTGTGGCCTTCGCCTGGGCCGACGGCAGCGACTGGGAGACATTGCGCGCGCCGGCCCTGCCGGAGCGGCCGGCGATCGTGGCCAATGGCTGGACATTGAATTCCTGCGCGAGCTCCTGGAAGGACAGAACCGGAAGCTCGATGGCATTGTGCGTGAGCAGGCTGCGCATGTGACGACGCACATCCATCGCGGCCAGCACGACCGGCGAGACATCGGCCGAGCTCTGCGACAGCGCCCGCTCGATCTCGGTGACCAAGGCCTGCGCATCATCGTCCGAAAGGTTCAGGAATGTACCGGTCGATGTGCTCTGCACCGCGTTTCGCAGGATATCCTCGGCCGACCGCTGCAGGACATAGGCCGCGATGATGTTGTTGCGGCCGGCGGAGCGGAAGCTGATCTGGCGTTTCAGGGATGTGCGGACATATTCCGTCAGCAGGACGACGTCCTGTTCGCGTTGGCCCCATTCGATCAACGCTTCGAGGATCAGGCGCAGATTGCGGATCGGTACGTTTTCGCCGACGAGCCGGCGAAGCACCTCCGCGATCTTCTGCAGCGGCACGATTTCCTGTGCCTGTCTGACCAGATCCGCATAATCCGGCTCCATGTCCGACAGCAGCCTGCGCGTCTCCTGGATCCCGACGAAATGGCCGGCATAAAGCCGAAGTGCATTGCCGGTCCATCTGGCCGCTGTTTCCGCCGGTGCGGAGAAGACGAAACCGGCTTCCTTCAGTGCCGATGTCTGGCTGTCGTCGACCCACACGAATTTGCGCTGACCGGCAATCGAAGCGCCTTTTTCGTAAGTCACTTCGAGCAGTTCGAGATGCGTTGCGTCCGCTTCGACAAGAACGCGGTCGGCAGGAATTTCGGCATCCAGAATGGGTGCGCCCTCCAGGTCGACGCGGATGCTTCGCGGTGAAAGCATCTCGTCGACCTGCATGCCGATGGCCGGAACGTCGACACCGAGATCGCCGAAGAGTTCGCGGCGCACGCCGTCGGCGAGCGCGGCAAATTCGGGCTCCGGGATCGAGCGTGCGAGATCGGTTCCGAGGCGGACGATCACGCGGTAGGAAGGAGGCAGTGTTCCGGCTCGGATTGCTGAAAGCGACGCGGAATTTTCCGGTTGTTCGGACATGGCGATCTGGCCGATATCTTTGGGCTCGGATTCCTTTGCGGTGCGGCGGTTGATTGAATAGGCGCCGGCTCCGAAGCAGGCGCCAAGGATCAGGAACACGATCGAAGGGAAGCCTGGCACCAGGGCGAGGCCGACCATGATCACCGCAGCGAGCCCGAGCGCCCGGGAATCCCGCAGCAGCTGGCTGGTTATCTGCCGGCCAAGGTCGCCCGTTCCATCCGCGCTGCCGACGCGCGTCACCATCGTCCCGGCGGCCACGGCGACGAGCAGCGCCGGTATCTGCGCCACCAGTCCGTCGCCGACGGTGAGCAGGGTGTAGGTCGCTGCCGCATCCCCCACCGACATATCGTGCTGCAGCGTTCCGACTGCGAAACCGCCGATCAGATTGACCAGAATGATTACGATGCCGGCGATGACGTCGCCCTTGACGAATTTCATGGCGCCGTCCATCGCGCCGAACAGCTGGCTCTCGCGCTCCAGCTGCTGGCGCAGACGCCGTGCCTCCGCCTGATCGATGTCGCCGTTGCGCAACTCGGCATCGATGCTCATCTGCTTGCCCGGCAGCGCATCGAGCGTGAAGCGCGCGGCGACCTCGGCGACGCGCTCCGCACCCCGCGCAACCACGATGAACTGTGCGACGGTGATGATCAGGAAGATGACGAGGCCGACCGCGATGCTGCCGCCGACGACGAAATTGCCGAAGGCGGTAATGATCTCGCCCGCGTCGGCCTGCAGCAGGATCAGTCGCGTGGTCGTGATCGTGATCGCCAGCCGGAACAAGGTGGCGATGAGGATGACCGACGGCAGCGACGAGAACTGGAGCGGGTGAGAAACATAAAACGATGCCAGCAGGATGAGCACGCTGATGGCGATGTTCGCGGTGATGAGGATGTCGACGAGAAACGTCGGCAATGGAATGAGCATCATCACCACTGCGACAAGCATCAGCACGGCGATGACCAGATCGCTTCGGCGTGACAGCCTGGCAAGGAATTGCAGAAGTCGCTCCGACATGGTCATCCGACGCCTCGTTGCGACAGGAAGCTGAGCAAGGCACTGTGCGCCTCCGCCTTGCGCCCGGCCACGAGCAAGGCGCGGCTCTTCAGCAATGCAAGCGCCGGGTTGTCCATTCCTTCCAAGGTCTCCAGCCTGGCAATCGTGGCCAGCGCCTTTTCCGCCTCGCCATCAAGTATGAGCAGGTGCGCCAATGTCCTGAGGACGCCGGCATTTCCCGGCGAGAGCTGTGCGGCGATAAGCAGGTACGCCGCGCCCCGCTTTGCCTGCCCATGACACCCGTAGAGATAGCCAAGGACATGCAGCAGATGGACCGTGTCATGCGGGTCGGTCAGATTCCGATTCCTTCCTGCATGCGACCAAGCAGTTCGCGATGACGCTCGATTTCATCCTCCATCAGCGTTCTGGCCAACGTCTTGAGCTGCTCGCCGCCCTCGAGGCCAGGGACCAGGTGCGTTACGAAATGCTGGAGAATAGGCACGGAGCGACGCAGGATGGCGGGCTCGGGAACAACGGGCATGACGAAGCTGGCGAGGATCTCGTCGAGCGATTCGCCGGCGGCACCTTGAGACGGCTGGAATTCCGCCGTTTCGGGCTTTTCCGCAGCGGCGGCCGATTTCGTCCCTTGAGCACGGTTTGCGGCTTTGTCGACGCCATTCATCCGGCGCCGGTTGATTGCCTGACCGCGCACGCCTTCCGCCTGCCGCACCTCGCGGCCGGCTGCGTCCATCCTTGCCGAATCGAGTCGCGGTCCTTCGAGCCGGCGGTTCACGGATATTTCAGCGCGACCGTGGCGCTGCCCTTGGTCAGCAGAAGTTCCGTCTCGCCGATGTGCTTGATGGTCCAGCCGTCATTGGTGAACGCGCCTTCGTGATAGCGGGCGCCGTCGGTCGCGATGACGTAAGGCCGATCGCCATACCAGATCGCCTGCAGCGTCAGGCGCGGAGCCTGCTCCGCATTGCCGACCATGACGTTGGAGACGAGGGGAATATGCGCGCCGAACGCCTGATCGAACCAGGATTGCGTTTCCGTCCAGGCACCATTCTTGTCGTTCGGGATCATGCCCGAGACCACGAGCCGTCCCGGCGATCGCTGAACGGTCAACGTGCTCATGCCGGATTGCTCGAGACGCTGCTTGAGCTGGCTCTCCGCTTCGGCGGCACTCTGGATTTGCGCCGGCGACGAATCGTCCAGGACTTTTTGGCCCGGCTCTCCGGCAAAGGCCATTCTGATTGGTTCGCCGTCGTGGGAGGATGCCTTTGCGCCGATGTCGGGCTTGGCGAAAGAGAACCCGTTCGCGGCGACGGAAACGGCGAATACGGCAAAGAGAACGCTGCCGGCAACCAGGACGGAGCGGTGGGAAAAGGACCACCTGTTCGGGGGGCGTTCCGGGTTGACCAGCCGGATACGGGCGTCGCCGATACTCAAGGTGAGCGGCAGCCTGCAGCTTCTGCCATGTCCCTCGCGGATGGTCTCGCCTGTGGCAAAAGTGACATCACCGCCGACGGCCTCGATTTCAAACTGGCTGCCCTTGCGCCGCAGCCTTGCGTGGATCGGCGCGATACCGGCATCCCTGAGGACAATGTCCGACTCCGTGCTGGAGCCGATCGTATAGAGCGGCTCGACCAGGCCGAGTTCGGCGCCGGCGTGAAATCCATGGATTACGCTGAGCGCAACGGAACCTCCGGATGCCGGGGAGGGGGCGACAATCGTTCGGAGCAGGCGCGCCGGCGCCGCATCCAGATATCTGCCGATAGGACTAGCGGTCATGCCACTTCATCTCCCGCCGATGACGATTTCAAATGCAGCCTGACGACGGCGTTGAACGATTTCTGCCGTGCAAGTACGCCGCCGGTTGCTTGCGGCGGCGTATGGGTCGAGAATTCCCTGCCTTAGGCCTTTTCAGCCGACTGGCCGAGCGTCCTCGCGGTGCTCATCAGCATGTCATGCTGGGATTTCGCGATCTCTTTCGTGATCTCCAGCCCAAACATGCGCTCCTGGTGCTTGATCATCTTGTCCAGGTTCTGTTCCGGCGACCCTGCAGAGCCGGACGTAATGGGAGAGGTAGCAGCCATCATTGTCTCCTTGAGGGACTGTTCAAGTTGCAAACTCCGGACTCACACCGCTGCGATCCGGCAGGTTGCGAAACCAACTTAAGGCAGCATGACCGAAATGGAAAGTCCAGTTGGAATATTTGAGCCACTTCAGTTCCAACTGTTGCGTTGCCGGCGTTCCAGGAGTAACCTGCGAACCGGGTGAATGGGGTATTTCAGGATGGAAAAAGGTCCTTTGGCGGAGCTGTTGGTCGAACGGTTCGAGAATATGCCGCCGCAGCTACGTGTCGCCGCGCGCTTTGTGCTGGATCATCCCAAGGATGTCGCACTGATGTCGATGCGCGAGCAGGCGCACCAGGCCGGCGTTTCGCACAGCACGATGATGCGGCTGGCGCGATGGCTCGGCCTTGATGGCTACGAGGACATGCGCAGCCTCTATGCGCGCGCGCTGCGTGAGACGATCGCCGGCGAGCCGGCGCGAAAGGGGCGGCGTGGCGATCCGGGATATTCGGCTGCAGGGGTCGTTGCCGACACACTCGCGGCCCAGATTTCAAGTCTCGGCGAATATGGCAATGCCATGCAATTCATCGCCGCCGCCGGGCTGCTTGCGCGATCACGCAATCTGTTCGCTCTCGGCTCGCGATCCGCTTATCCGGTGGCGAGCCACTTCGTTCACATCATGTCGTTTGTGGCTGGCGGCGACAGCAAGGTGACGCTTGTCGGCGAGATGGGTGGACAGGGTCTGGACGCCCTCCAGCATGCGGGACGTGGCGATGTGCTGCTTGCCGTAGGCATGGCGCCTTATGAGCGCACGACGATCGACGTGGCGCGCCAGGCGGCTAGGCAGGGCGTCGGCGTGGTGGCAATCACCGACAGCAGCGTGTCGCCGCTGACCCGGATCGCGCGGGAAACAATCATCGTTACGTCGAATTCGCAGTCGTTCTTCCGAAGCATGGCGCCGGCATTCGCCGCCGTCGAGATTCTGGCCGCATTGACGGCAGTGCAGTCTGAAACGAATGCCGCGGAACGGGTGAAACAGTCGGAAGAGCAGCTTGCTGCTTTCGGCATTTATTGGAAGCCCCCTCGATAAGACCTGAAGGGTTGCGATCGGCGGGCGTGCCGGCAGCCAGGCTGCCGGCGACAGTGATTTCCGGAGGTCGTCCAGATGGTTCGCCCGATAACGCTCACCAAGCCGGCCGTCCAGCCGCAAAAGGTCAACGCCTCGGCAAACGCCGCGCAGGTTGCGCGGCTGGAGGCGCAGGCAGCGCAGCTTCGCGAGCAGATCAGGCTTGCCAACAGGATGGGCGAGCGCGATTGGGCGGCACAGGCCCGCCAGGAACTGGCGCAGGTAAACACACAACTGAATTCCCTTCAGCCGCCGGCAGCAGCTCCGGCGGCGCCGGGTGTCAACGTCGTGAACGCCAGCAATGGCACATCCGGCAACGGCACGACGGTGGTGCCGGCACTCTATGTGCAGCCTGATCTCATGGCACCACCCTCGCTGACGCCGGTGAAACTTGACGGAAGCAAGCCCGAAGACAATGCCGCGGAGGCGACGACCGCCCGCAATATCGTCAACGACGTCACCGGCGGCAAAAGCATCGACCAGATTGCCTCTGCCCGCGGCATGACGCGCGAACAGGTCATCGCAGCGCTCAGGTCCGGCGGGATGACGGTTTCGACCACCGATCCGAACAGCGACGTGCAGACGACCAAAATTACCGATGCCAGCGGCCGCACCGTCACGCAATATTACGACTACCAGCACGACAGCTATTATACGAGCGTCCAACAACCCAATTGCGCGACGACCATGACGCCGGTCCGCGACGGGCTCGGACGCAAGGAAACCAGCAGCTACAATTCCGACACCGGCGCCGTCACGACGCGCTATGAAGACGATCTTGGCACGGGAACCGTCACCGAGCGGACGTCGCTGCCCAACGGCGCTTCGGTGGAAACGGTGACGCCGGGCGCCGGCCTGTCCCTTCCGGTGACCACCGTCATTGGCCCGGACGGCCGCAAGACCATACTGGCGACCGCGCAGGATCCGGGCGGGACAAGCACGCAGACTATCAAGGACGGTCTGGCCGAGGGGAAAAGCATCGAGCAGGTCGCGCAGGAAAACGGCCTCACCAGCGAGCAGGTGATCGCCGAATTGCAGGCCGCCGGCTATCAGGTCAAGACGCAGGCGCCGACGAGCGACAATGGCGACGTGCAGTCGGTCGAAATCGTCGACCCGCACAGCGGCGACAAGACCGTCTACTCTCACGACTATCAGCACGACGCGCGCACCGTCACGACCACGGCCGACGGCAAGGAAACGTCGCACTCCGTCGATGGCAACGGCAAGACCCGCAACAGTATGCGCGACACCAAAACGGGCGAAACCACGACCACGATCGTCGATCCGAAGGCCGGAACCGAAACCAAGATCGTCACCGACAAGGACGGCCGGGTGACGACGACCACCACCGAGAAGATCAATGGCGGCAAGCCTGTCGAGTACGAGGTCAAGCCAGGCGACAACCTGACCCTGATCGCTGAGCAATATGGCGTGACGCTGGATGATCTCAGGCGCACGAATCCGGAGCTTTTCGATTCGCCTCGCGACCCGGACATCATCCATCCGGGCGAAAAGATCACCATCGAAAACGGCACGCGCACGACCGTCGAGGTCACCTTCAACGGCTATACGCTGACCACCAAGCCCGATGGCAGCATGACGCTGCACAACAACACCACCGGCACCGACCTGAAGATCGAGGCAGGAAGCACGCAGGAGGCCCTGGCCAGGACCCTGCTGGCGGTGAACCCCAACAGCAGCGATCCCAAGGAGGCAAAAGAGGGCGAGGTCGTGAAGACCTTCGTCGAAGGGCTGCTTGCGGGCGAGGCCTTGCCAGCTCTCATCGACGCGGCGGAACAAGCCGGACAGGACAAAACGGACCTGATGACGAAATACGGTCCGGGTACCGTCATCGAACCCAAGCTGGACGGTGAGAACAGGGTTGTCGATCCGTTCGGCGATCCGCCGCAAGGCAACGCACCTTCCGGCGGAAAATGGACGCCGATGAAGATCGATGGCGTCTGGACCTGGGTCGATCCCCAGGTCGCGCAGGCCATCATTACCGAGAATATCGCACTGTCCCGCATCACCGAGACGCGCGCCCTGGCCGGCCAGCGGCAGGAGCAGTTCAACGTCCATATGCTCGACCCCGCCTACAAGGAAGCCGTCGATGGCGCGCAGACCATCATAAACAAGGCGCTGGCACCTCACGGCCTGCAATGGACCGCGCAGAAACCGAAGGGCACGCTTGCCGACGCACAGGCGCGGCTGACCAAGGCCAACACCTTGCTGCAGAACGCGCAGGATGCCCGCGGGGAATACGAAAACGCCGGCAGGGTTCTCGCGGATGCGATCGCCCAGCAGGGCGAACTCACGCCGCTGATCGATCCCAATGCGCAGGCCTTTACGTCGACGGACAATCCCGGCCCTGATCGGCAGACACAATATGCACAGGGGCTCGCCGACCACGCGAATGTCGACCAGCTCTTTTCCGAGGTTGGCTTGCATCTGAGCAAGGGCGACAAGCTCACCATCGACTTCCTGGTGGGGCAGGCCGAACTGAACGGCGTTCCCACGGATTCGAAGGAATACCAGGATCTCAAGGCGCTGCAGACGACGGCAGGCAGTCAGCTCGAACTGGCGCAGGCCTACCAGGACTACTTCGACGCCCATGCCAATGCCACGCAAGTGGGCGCGCAGCAGACGGGTCTCGAGCAAAGACTACTCGCCGAATACAATAGTGAGCACCAGTTTCTGTTCGAACAGGGAAAGAAACACCAAAGGGTCAGTGGCGATTATCTGGGTCTCTTCCAATCGCAAAAACTGGAGATCCGCGACGGCCAGGTGTGGGTGGTCAACCAGTTCGAAGAGGGCACGACAGAGCAGCAGCTCACCTACAGTCTGAGCGAAAAGAACGTCAGGGACGAGTACCGGGACCGGCAACTCAACAAGGACTGGCAGCAGCTTCTGGGCGGCGCCAACTCCAGCGGGCCGGTGTGCACGGCAAATGGCCTGGGAGCAGCGAAGGCCGGCGAGGAACAGGCGGCGAAGACCCTGAACGATGTCCTGGACAAGCAGATCGGCAACAGCATTACCGACCTGAACTCCAAGCTGACGACGCTGCAGACCAACTTCAACAATGCGCTGACGGAACACGGGCCGGGAACGGTCGATGCCCCCGCTGGCACGCTGCCTGACGGTGTGCAGCCGGTCGAGATCGATGTCGGCGGACAGACGATCAAGGTGGCGCCCGAAATTGCCCAGAAATACAACGAGATAGGGATCGATGCGCTGACCCAGGGCGGCAAGGCAGTCTGGATCGACCTGGATACACAGGATGACGATGCCAGTGGCCGCTGGGTCGATCCCGAACTGGCGGTCGCCAAGCTGAAGCTCGATGCGACAAGGCTGCAGATAACGCAGGCCGAGGATCTGCGCAGGGTGGTGCAGGGCTTCAGCGACTATCATGAGCTTCGGCTCAGCGATCCCTCGCTCTTGGCCGATCGCAACAGCACGGTGGACAAGACCTATCTCGACGAGCACGGGCAGCAGACGCTGGACGGCATCTATCAGCCAAAGTTCCAGCAACTGCTTGCCAGCGGTTACGACAACGAATTCCGGGAACAGGTCGGCACGGACCTTGAGGAAACGGTCTCCAAAAAGCTCGGCGTGAATGGTTCGACCGAGGAAGGCCGCGAGGCGATCGAGAATGTGACGGAGGAGATCCGAGATATCGGCGGCGACAATCCGTATGTGCGCAGTGTGCCGATATTCTATGTCGACGACGAGGTCGGGACGCAGCAGGCCGTGCTCTTTGCCGTGCGCGACGGAGACGGCAACACGCGCTATGTCGACGTCACCGGCAAGAAGTTCGACGACCTCGGGGATTTCCAGGACAACAACAACCAGTTTGGCGAGAACGGCAAGCTCGTCGTTCCCAAGGGCCTGGAGATGAAGGCGGGAGACGATGGCAAGGTCGCGCTTGAGGTCGTCAAGGCGCGCAACGTTTCCGTCTGGGACAAGGTTGTCGATCCGCTGGTTGGCATCGGGACCGGCATAGCCACCATTCTGTCGTTCACGCCGGCCGCACCGGTCGCTGCACCGCTGGCCTATACGGGCGCGGCCTATCTAGGAACCAGAGCGGTCATCAACCAGGTCAACCATCTGGAACATGGCGGCGAGTGGGACGATACCGAGTCGCTGATGAATGTCGCCAGCGTGGCGACCACGGTCCTGCCCATGGCTTCCAGCGGCCTGCGCACCATTGGAATGGCGGGAAGGGAAATGACGGCCGCCGGATTGGCCGGAAACCAGATGACGCGCCTGCAGGCCTTCCGCGGCAGCATAGGCGCGACACGGTCCGGTTCGCCACTGGCGCTCGAAACCCGAACCTACATGCAGTCGACCGCTGGTTTGAACAAGGTGGCCTGGTCGACGGATGTCGGCTCGGTGATTGTCGGCGCACCTTTGCTGGCGACATCGGCCTACGATCTCGTCGTCAATGGAGACCAGATGAACGGTCTCCAGCTTGCCAACGCGCTTACGGGTCTTGGCACCGGCATCACCGGCACCGGCCTCGGCATCCACGGTCTGCGCACGCTGCGGCCGGGAACGGGCACGCAGGCAAGCTCCAACGGTCCCGGCGCCAACCCGCCGCCGGGCAGCGGCGGAGCGCACCAGCAGCCGCCCGGCGGCAAGGGATCGCCGCCGTCGCAGCCGGCGCTTGGGCCCGGCCCTTCCGGCCGTCCCATGAATGTCTACGAGGCTGGCGCCGACGGTGTCTACAGGCCGACGGGAGAGCAAGTTTTCCACGATCCCAGCCACCCGGTGATACAAGGTGAAGTGATCAAGACCGATGACGCCAGCGGTGACGGTCCGACGATGCCGCCGGCCCATGATCCGCATGGGTCGACCCCGCCCGTCGCACTGCATCCCGCCGACGGCGATCCCATCGTTGTGCCTGGTAAGCCGACGGGAAAAGACGGATCGGTTCACCTCGTCTGGGATCCGGAGACGCGCAGCTTCACCGGCATGCCCGAACCCGACACCAGCGGCTACGTCTACACCAGCGGCAAGGATGTCACTCCGCCACCGCACTATCGCGATACCGATCCGGGCGGCAAGCCTCTTTCCCTCGAACAACTGGCGGCTCGGTACCAAAAGGAGAAGGAATACTATTCAAGCCGTGAGCTCGATCAACGATACGGGGACGCCAGACCCGTCCTGGAGGCGCTATCGGAGACACAGCTGCCCGAGCCGGCGGATGGCAAACCGACAAAACAGAAGAGATTTGGCGATTTCAGGGTATCGGCGCTGGGACGTGTCCGGATCAATACCGAGCCACTGAATGCCGTTCTTGACCTGATCCCCGGCGCGCGGCAAGTCGATCTCGGTTCGCCCACCTGGCGCTCCTACATGGTAGGCATCGGAAGGCAAACCAATTTCCGCGCAATCGGCCAAGCAGTCTCCGACGGCGTGAAATACAAATCCGCGGAGCCGCTTCGTGGTACGCTTGGCGAGGAGCTGGGCATTTCCATTCGCCCGAATGAGCATCGAAATGTCACGGCAGCGCAACTGAAGCTCTGGCCAGCTCAGCGCCAGATAGCCTTCCAATACAAAGGGTCGGACCTTCTCGATGCCGGACGCCAGGGGCTGTTCGGAGAAGCTGCAGATTCCGCGTTTGTGGTCGTGCCGCGCTCCGCGCGTCTGACGGGTCCGACAGCTGAGGGAGCGAACGTCAAAAGCTGGGGGGTAGATCTGACCTTCAGCCTCGCCCTTCGTGCGCGACCAGCTACATTGAAAGCTGGCGAGCGAGACTTTTTACATGTGCCAGCAGATGGTCGAAACAAGTTTATGCAATTCGAGGGCGATGTACCCTATAAGAAAGTCTATCAGGAGGATAAATACTACTTACCAAGTTTCATCGGTGTTGAGCAACGTTACGAGGTTGCTATGAATGCAACCGTGCCCAAGGACACGGTTGTGGTGTCGCAATTTGTTGATGAAAATCAAGGCGTTCTTGGTCGACTCAGATTGCGGGCTCATTTCGTCGTGAACGACGAGCGCGTGGCCAAGGATCTCGTCGACAATCCAGACATGAGCACAATTCGGGGCCTGGTTGAGTCAGGACAGATCGATCCCGACAAGTCGATTTTCTATGTTCCAGGATCAAGCAGCGGAATGCGTCAGTCTGCAGTTCCGGGACTGCCGTTGGAAGAGACAATCGTCAACTATAGTGGAAAAAGACAGCGCGTATGGAACGCACAATCCAGCAGGCTCGAGGTCATACTCAACGAAAAGTTCTTCAACTTTCTGCCCAGTCCGGATCGTATCTTGCTGCGGAAATTGCCGGCGCCGTTCAGCCACTACACGCCCTCGGACGGTTCGATTTACTTCAACCTCTTTGGCAAGCGGGAGGCGGTAGCGGCGACGGTCGACCGCACACTTGCGCTGTCGGCCCCGGCCCTTCGGATCGGGGTTCCCGGTATCCCTTTCCTCCAGCTTCCATTTGCGCTCAGGGGTGAGATCAGATTCTTTCATCGGACGCAGTTGCCGGAAGCCGCTCCGATCGTCGCGAAAAGTGACTTTGTTCAGCGGGATTTCGTCACCGAGGGCGAACTACCTCTGAGGATCGCCGTTCCTCGCTGGCTGCACGAACTCGACGCGCGTGCTGCCAAGGGCGGAGGTATCGCGTTTCCAAAGGGCGGCAGGGCCTCACTGGAAAAATGGCTGGATGAAATCGAAACCACCGCGACACCTCGGCAGAAAGGTGAGATTGCGGAATTTCGGGAGACCAGTTTGCCCTTGTTCGAGGATGAAACATTCATTCCCGCCGGCGCCATGCCTGCCTTGCGTACCTTCTTGATGGGACAGGCAAAACCCGTCGAAGCGCCACCTCCAGAGTTTGCCTACTTGATATCGCAAGACCTGCAGGCACCGCTCGTGCACTGGTACAGTGAACAGGGTGTGACCGAGACGCAGCGGCAGACCTGGTACGTCAACCGGCTTGGCGCGCTTTCCGGGGATGGCGCCGGCCCAGCCAGTTTCGCAAGGGGATCGGACGCAGGCGCCGCGCGAACGGCAGGCAGACAGGGCGACCTGAACTACCTGCGCGACGGTTCGATCACCGTGGATGGACGCACCGTCGATGCAGCCGCGCTCAAGCTTCCTGTCGCGTCCGATGCGTTCCTGGTGATTGCCGAGAAGGCTGACCTGCCCGGCGTGGATCGGCTGGTCCGTGACATCGAGAGTCATCCCAACTACCGCCGCGGCCAGGATGTCGTTCTATTCGTCTGCGGAGGAGGGACGCGGGAAAACAATCCCGATTCGTTCGTTCCCGTATCGCTTGCGAGGACTGTCGCAGGCAGGCTCGGCGGGCGCGTGCAGGCCGTCGACGGCGACGTCCATATCGGCGAGACGATCGCGCTGGATGGTTCCGCCCTCGTTGAGCTGCCAGGGCTACCAGTGATCGACGTCACCGGCGGACGTTCCGATCAGCAGCCGAACTATGACGCGCAGCGGCGATATTGGCTGTCAGACGGTGGGCGCGGCGTCCGTGTTGACGGCGCTTTCGACCCTGCGAACATGGCGCACGGCGCCAAGGTTGACGGCCGCATGGTCGACGGCAGGAGCCTCGGCGCCGAGGAGCGCAAGATGCTGGAGGCGGCGCCTCCGACGACCTATTCGCTGCAACAGGTCCGCAACATGCGGCAGCCCGAGAAATGGAAAGCCGGCGAGATCTACACGCGGGAACTCAATGGATCGAACGGAGAGGTGCATTTCCCGGTCGAGGCCAACCCGGATGGCCCCCACCCCGTCCTTGGCGAAGGTGGGCGATACGTTGATGCGCCTGTCTTCAAGAGCCAGGACGTCATCGAGGCGATCGAGGTCAAGACCTACCATCGCTGGACGACGATCAACGGTGTCGCGCAGATGCGCGAAGTACCGCTCACGCCGAAATTGCAAGAGCAGATCAACAAGGACGTGGCGCTGCGCAACGAGAACCCGGCCTATCAACCGCGCTGGGTCTTTCTCGACGCGCCGCCTTCGGCGGAGTTGCAGCGGGCGCTCGACGATGCGGGGATTGTCGGCAACATTTTCGGACACAACAAACCGGCCGCGGCAACACCGCAACCTCACTCTGCCACGACCAAATCCCGTCCAGGCCGAACCATGCTGCTCGAAGACGAGAGCGGCAAGGTGATCATCGCGGCAATGCTTGGCACCGAACCAAGGGGACCGGAACTGGTTTATGTTCCGCCTTCCGATGGACCGCGCGCGCCGACCGACGCGCCGGAGGTGGCCGACAAGACGCACATATTGATGCACGACCCCAACACCGGTGAGCCCGTGGTGCTGCCCTGGATACGCGGTGCTTCCGACGACCATGTGCCGGGAAGCCTGCCGGAAGAGGGCAGCCAGCCTGCCAATGCAGCCGAGGAAGCAAGCAATGCCGGCCGATCCTCGCGCGGCAATGTCGGCCCCTATGTCTTCCGCGCCGATACGCGTTCGCCGGGCGAGGTCAGCAACGCGGGCGGCTTCTCGCCACCGCCACCGACAGGAATATGGGTGGACAATCCGCAAGGCATCGCGCTGAGCAACTATGTCATGGGCAACACCCATGGCCGCTTCGTCGGTACGAGCCAGTCGGTCTCCGGGGCCAAGACCTTTGTCGCGGAAGAGTCGCGGGCCGCGCGCCAGCAAGGCTACACCTATCTTTACACGCTGAACCCAAGCAGGCCGCGCCTCCACGTCCCGATCGAGTTCGAGGCGATGGGCCGGCCCGTCGGCGACAGGATGGCCCGCGTCGACGAGACCGCAGTCGACGGTAGTGTGCCGTGGAGCGAGGTCTACGGGTGGCGGATGATGGACCCTGACGGCAACTTCGTCGGCGGTTTCTCCCGCAACGAGGATTTCGTTGCTCCGGGCGCATCGACGTCCAAACGCCCGCAGATCATCCTGCGCCCAGCCGACGAATTCTGGGATGTCAGCACCCCAACGGAGACGCCGGTGACCGAGGCCGTGGTCAACGAGGCGCCGCCTGTGGCCAGCGAAACACCGCAGGTGGTCAACACTGCCACTGAAGCAGCATCGCCAGGCGCCGCATGGCCGCCAGCGCCCGACCTGGGCAGGGCAGTCTTCGACCCTGCCAGCGGAAGGATCGTCAGCCTCGAGCTTCCGGCAAGCGCCGCCGCGGAACCGGGATTTGCGGAGCCCGTGCGGGCGCCGACCGGGCCGGAGGTCCGGTCGCTTTCGGCCGATCAGATTTCAGGGCTGACCGGCGCGCAGCTGCACGCGATCAAGCCGGAGCACCTCGCCAAGCTGACGCCTGAGCAGGTGGCTGCATTGAGCCCCGAGCAGATCGGCCAGCTGGCGTTCGATCAAGTCGCGGCGTTGCGGCCGAAGCAGTTGCGGGCGCTGAGCGCCGAACAGCTCCAGGCGATCAGGCCAAGCAGGTTGCAAGCCATTGCCCCTGGCCGCATCAGCGGCCTGCGGCCGGATCAGGTCGCTGCCCTCTCACCCGAGCAACTTGCTGCCTTGACCATCGAGCAGGTGCGCAAGCTGACGCCCGACCAGATCGCCGGGCTTAGCGACGAGCAGCGCAACGCCTTCTCGTCGGAACAGTTCGCCGCCATGAGACCTGCTCAATTCGGCCATCTCGATGCGACGCAGTTCGCGGCGTTGAATCCCGACCTTGTCGCGGCCCGCAATCCCGTGACAACGGCACAGCTGTCGCCAGACCACATCGCGGCGCTTACGCGTGAGCAGCTTGGCGCCCTGACCATTCATCAGATCGAGGCGCTGACAAAGCAGCAGATAGCGGCTCTGAGGCCGAAGCAGCTTGGCGAGTTGAGCCCCGGCCAGTTGCGCAAGTTCACGCCAACGCAGTTTGCCTGGATGTCGACGGAGCAGACGAACGCGCTTTCCGTGCTGCAGGTGACGACCTTCCGGGCAACTCACAAGAATGCCATGACGCCGGATCAGGCCGCGGCCGTCGACCAGGCGCTGAGCCATGCCCGGATGCGCGAAAACGCTCAGGCGCTCGCCACCTTTGGCGGCATGTCGACCACCTCCTACGCGTTGTGGAGTTCGTTGCCACCGACATGGACGGCCACCGCCGGAGCTGTGGCATTTGGCGTGCGAGGCTTCGTGTTCGGCACGCAGGCGATCTTTCCCAACGCGACCGCAAGTCACAAGCCGTTCGGGCGATTCCTCAACGCGCTCGGCGGGGCTACATTCATTGCCGCAGCGCCAGGCGCGGCGACCGGAATGGTCCAGGGCAAGGATCTTGTCGTCAATAGCACGTTCTCGCTCGGCAACGTCGTCTATGGCACGAAGTCGATGCTGCAGTCGTTCACCGGCAGGCCGGTGATCCGAAACATGGCCGAACATCTGGCTGGACCCGGTTATGTGCTTGGCTGCGCCGTCTATACGTTGCACTCGTGGCCGGCGCCGATCGCGACGGTCGCCGGCACCATGTTCACGTTCGGCTGCGCCGAATTCTGGGCGTCTGCCATAAGGACGGACCGGATGAATCGCCGTTCGGTGCCGCGAACCGATGGCGATATCGCGGCGGCGGCAAAGTCCGACAAAAGATGGGCTGCGGGGGATCGTTGGACCCTGGGCATCACCTTCGGCATTGGCATGCTTCTCTTCTCGCTTGACTCCCTGCTGGCGCAGCCTTGGGACAGCCCGGAAACCACTCCGCCACCCGATCCGAAAAACCCGGATGGCGATGCGTCGTCCCAACAGCCCGATGATCATCCGGATGTTCCAGATGGACCGAAAACCCCGCCCGAAAACTTCCCGCAACTTGTCGTGCTGGCGGATGACGGCCTGAATTTGCGGGCCCAGCCCGATGGCGATTCGACCGTGGTGACGGTCTTGGAGCCCGGCACGTTCGTCGAACAGACCGCGAAGCCGTCGACCGATCCGTCAGGGGAAGCCTGGATACCCGTCGAAGGATTCGGACCGGACGGCGAAATGCATAGCGGCTGGGTTTCCAGCGACCTTGTGGAGGCTCATCCCGCGGGCAGCAGCAATCCCGAGGGCCGCACCAATCCGACGCTGGAGAAAGACGGCTATCAGTGGGTCGAGGTCAAGAACGGCGACAGCATTCGCCTGATCGCCAAGACCCATTCAACAGATGTGGCGGAGACGGTAGTGCTCAACATGGACCATATCCTGAGCCCGGATATGATCTTCTCGGGCGATCGCATCTATCTGCCGGTCACATCGGTTGGCTGAGGAACAGCCGGCCCGGTTTTTAGCGATCGTCTAAAGGCTGCGCCTTGCCGGTTCTCGCGGCATAGGCGTGCGCGACGCAGGCGGCCAGCTTTGCCGCCCGCTCGGCTATCGGATTGGACGGTTCGGAAGTGTAGGAGGCGGTGAACTGCAAGTCGGACGGGTGCCACTCGCAGTCGACGATGCGCAGTTGGCCGCTTGCGGTGTAGTCCTGGACGACTTCCTCGGGGAGGGAGGCTATGCCGATACCGTTGAGTGTCATCTTGATGGAAGCGGCCAGCGAATTGGCCGGAAAGATACGCGGCGTCTCTTCCAGTTCGCCGGTCAGCTTGCGGTAAAGTTCGCTGTAGGGTCGCGTGGTGCGCGCATAGCTGATGATCGGAAACTGCATCAGATCGGTCAGCGTCAGCTTGCGTCGGTTCGGCAGTTTTAATTGCGGCGAGCAGACCCAGACGAGCGGAAAGGATGGCAGCTCGATATTCTCGATGCTGTACTCCAGAAGGGGCCCCATCAGCACCGCAAGATCGAGCCGGTGGGACATGAGTTCGTTGCGCAGCGTCGTCGTCGCATCCACGACGATATCCGTGTCGACAAGCGGATAGTTTGCCTGCAATTCCTTCAGGAAATCCGGAAGCCAGGTGTGCACGATGGTTTCGGCGACCCCGAGCCTGAGCACCCCTGCCGTCTCTGAAAGAGAGCTGGCCGTCAGTTGCAGCCGTTCGGCTACGCGCAGGACCCGCTGCGCAGGTGGCAGCAGCCGCTGTCCCTCGGCGGTCAGCCTGACGGTGCTGCTCTGCCGTTCGAACAGCTTGGCGCCCAGCGCTTCCTCGAGCCCGGCAATGCGCGTGGATACTGCCGGCTGCGTGGTGTTGAGGCGCTCCGCCGCCTTTCGAAAGCTTCCGAAAGTCGCCACCAGGAGAAAGGTTTCGAGCTGCTTGATGTTGAAAGGGATCACGAGTCAGTGCCGGACAATAATCTGAGCGCCGATCTTTACCCGGTCATATAGGTCGATAACGTCTTCATTGGTCATGCGGATGCATCCGGAGGAGTTGGCCTGTCCGACGGTCCAGGGCTGGTTGGTGCCGTGGACGCGATAAAGCGTGTTGCCGATATAGAGCGCGCGCGCCCCCAATGGGTTGTTCGGCCCTCCCGCGACACGCGCAGGCAGGAGGCGGCCTTTCGATGCTTCCCTTCCCTGGATCGCATTTCGGCCGGCGGCTGCCAATCCGGCCAGTCCATCTTGCTCGAAATCGTGTCGCGACCGGACCACTCCAGTCCCTCCTTGCCGACGCCCACCGCGTATCGCAGCGCCTTGCCGTTCCCCAGAATGTAGTAAAGGCGCCGCTCCGTGGTGTTGATCACGATCGATCCCTTTGGCTGAGCCTCGCTGAAGTTAACGATCTGCCTGGGGATCAGCGACCACGCGGGCAGCGTTCCTTCGTCCGACGTCTGGTCGGGAGCCGAAGGGGAGACCAGCACATTTCTCGCCTGATCGTAAGTCCAACTTCTAGGGTCATAGCCGCCGTTCGATTGGGCCTGTGCCGACACCGTGGCCGCAATCGATACAGCAGCAGTCAAGCCCGCAAGCAGGATCCTGTTTGCCGCCACCGAGACCGATCCCCTTCTGCATCCTGGCGTTTGAACCGGTGATCATGGGTCCGGTCTCAGCTGATTCCAGCGCGCACCATATCGCTTTGCTCACTGTTCACAACATTTGGCACCGAATACACAGATGCAATCCAATTGGACTTCCAATTTCTCGGTGCGCACGATAGAGTGAATTGGCGGGTAAACCATGAGACATGCGACGCGTGCCATCGCTCGTGCGTCCCTTTGTGATAGGACTGATGTTGACGCGACGCGGTATCTGCCACGCGGATCGGTTGTCGGGAGTAAGGGCTGCCTTTGCCGCCTGCGGCCTCGCCATGGTCCTGGCGTTCGGCCTTGTCGCGCGGCCCGCGCACGCCGCCGAACCACGCTGGCCTGCCGGCCCCTACAAATACATCACCGTCGACCAGTCGGTGACGGACGCGCTCGTCGAGCTTGGCCGCAACATGCGGGTGCCGATGCGTGTCAGCAAGCTTGTAAAGGGGCGGCTCAGCGCCAGCATGCCGGTCGGAACGGCCCGCGAGTTTCTGGAAGAGATCTGCAATCGATACGGGCTGGTCTGGCATTTCGACGGCATCGTCATGAACGTGGCGACCGAAGCCGAAGTCCAGACGGAGATGATCCCGCTTGATGCCAACGCGGCTGCCGGCGCCGAAGATCGGCTTTCGCGGCTGGGCGTCATCGATCCGAGGTTTCCGGTAAAGGTTTCCAAGCAAGACGATGTCGTCTCGGTATCGGGGCCGCCCTCCTACATCGAACTGGTCAGGAAGACACTCGGGGTTCCCGCGGCAACGGGCACGAAGCCCGAGCCGGGCAAGGTTGTTTCGGTCCGCGTTTTCCGCGGAAGGCAGGTGGAGGCGTATGATGTCCCCTCCACCAAGAAGAACTAGGGAACGGGAGGCAGGTTCATGCAGATCGCACCGATTGGAGCCCTGGAGGCTACGCTTGCAAACTTGACCACCAGCATAAGCGCGCAACAACAGGTCACCGCCGGCGCGACCGCGCAGCCGGCCAACCGAATGGTGGGCGCCAACCAGGAAAAGCACGATGCCGCGAAGGTCAACACGCCTGAGCGTGGTGATGTCGCCACGCGGGCAGGTCAGCAGGTGGCGCAGGCATCGTCCGGCACCAATCCGGCAATGGCCGGGCAATCCTCCAAATCGGAAAAGACCGAACCGATCGTCGAACACAAGCTCTTCGACTATCTGGCCGAGGTCGAGAAGGCGGGCGGCGGGGTGTTCACGGATCCGTCGGCTCTGTTCGGCTCCGCCGTTCAGTCGCTGGAAGGAACCATGCAGCAGGTCCAGAAAGCCCTCGGCCAGGCGAACGCCCCCGCCAATGCTGAAACGGCCGCCACGCAGGATGCCGCCGGCAAGACGTCAGGCAAGGAAGGCGAAGACACTCCGGCTAAGAACGCCGAGCAACTGCTTGAACGGTCGATTTCGGTGATGTGGGCGGCAGCCAATCTCGAAGTCGTAATGAGCAGCGTGACGGCCGTCACCTCGTCCACCAGCACGCTGATCAAGCAACAGTAGGCGCCGCGGAGTGTTCGTGCCCAAATCAGCCTCGCCGCGGCGGTCAACGCGATTGAGCCGATGCGCGGCCCGGTGCCGCGTCGCGCTCGTTGTCATGGGCATGCTTGTGCTCCAGGCCTGCTCGGTGGAGCTGTATTCCAACCTCAACCAGCAGCAGGCCAACGAAATCGTGGCCACGCTGATGCGTCGCGGGATTTCGGCCCAGCGCGAAGCTGGCAAGGACGGCAAGATGACGGTTTCCGTGCAGAAGGGCCGTTTCGCCGAAGCCATGGCGATCCTCGACGAAAGCGGATTGCCCAAGCAGGAATTCCAGACGCTCGGCGAGGTGTTCAAGAGAGACGGGCTTGTGTCCTCGCCGGTGGAAGAGCGAGCGACGATGATCTACGGCCTGAGCCAGGAGCTTTCGCAGACGATCTCGGACATCGACGGCGTGCTTTCCGCGCGCGTCCATCTCGTCCTGCCCGAAAACGATCCGCTGAGGCAGCAGCTGGTGCCGTCGTCCGCCTCCGTCTTCATCCGGCATCGCGCGTCCGTGCCGATGAACGAGCTGATCCCGCAGGTCAAGATGCTGGTGTCCAAGGGCATCGCCGGACTGACCTATGACAACGTCTCCGTCACGCTCATTCCGGTCGCCGCGCCAGTCCCCGAGCAGGAAACCGGCGAGGCAGGCTTCTCAAGTTTCCTCGGCCTTTGGCTGCATCCGGACAGCGTCGCCGCCGCGATGTGGTTGTTCTACGGGATGGCGGCGGCCATCTTCGCGTTGGCTGCCAGGCTGGCCTACCTCCAGTGGTATCGACGGCCCGATGTCTATGCGCTCGACGCTTCGACAATGCCCGTGAAGAAGACATGACCCAGACCGGCTCGAAGCAGACTGCCAGTCCGGAATGGCAGGCATTCATCTCCAACCCCGCATCCTATGTGGATGCGGCGCGGCTGGCGGAATGCTTTGACCGCACGATCAGCGAGGCCGCCTGCGAGCGCATGCTGCACTCGCAGCGCCTGCATGGGCGATTGTCGAAATTCCTGCTGGAGCGCTATCGGCTCTCTTGCGCCGCCGATGAACCGGCCGACGAGGTGGATCGGGCGATCGCCCTGTCGTCGAGCGAGGAGCTGGAGGAGCTCGCGCTTCGTTCGGGCGCGATCTACTGGGCCGGCAGCCTGGCTGCTGTCATCGACGGGCGCGAGGCCGATGCGTTGCAGGCAGCACTTGGCGCCGATCTCTGCACGTTCGCGGTCGCCAACCGCGATCTGGCCGGTCCAATGCAACCGTTGGAGCCCTTGGATGACATGCGTTCCCGTGTCTATGCCGACGGCCTGGCTTGTCTTGGCGCGTGGTGCAAGGCGATGCCTGGCGAGATGAGCATACGGGTTCGCCTCAAGCTGATGCCGCACGAGCTTGTCGACCGGACGGCTGAGCCGTTTGCCGAAGCCGGTCCGGCGATTGTCCGGCGGGCGATGGGCTAGCGTGATGGTCGAACCGGGCACAGCGACCACTGACATGCCGAGGCGCCCCTACGCCCGCATCCTGCGCGCCGCTGAGGCGCGCGCCTGGCAAGATGGACACGCCTTTCTCGACGAGGCGAGGCGTGATGCGCAACAGTTGCGCGACGCCGCCCGGCGAGCTTACGCGGCCGAATATGCGCAGGGTTATGAAGACGGCAAGGCGCAAGGCGATGCGGATGCCACGCGGCTGGTAAGCGAAACAACAGTCAAGGTGGATCGCTATCTTGGGGGGCTGGAAGCCGAAGTCATCAGCCTTGCCCTCGACATCGTCAGGCGAATGCTGGGAGAATTCGACGTCGGCACGCTTGTCGCCAAGGCCGCAAGACAGGCCGTGAGCGAAATTCGCCGCGCCAAATATCTGAAGGTCCGAGTTCATCCCGCTTCCGTCGACAGGGTTCGCGATGAGCTGGACGCGGTCTTGCGCGAGAGCGATCTGGGCATGACGGTCGAGATCGACGCGGACGATGCGCTGGCGGCCGGAGCCTGCATCGTTTCGACGGACTTTGCCGTCGTCGATGCAAGCGTCGACGCGCAGCTCAATGCCATAGCGGCCGCGATTTCGGCAAAGGCCAAGGTTCCATGACGGCGCCCGTTGCTGACATCGAAAGCCGTCTGGCGTCCATCGTTCCGAACCTGCGGTCCGGCCTTCGCGACGATGCCAGCCGGCCGAGGAGAGGGCGAGTGCGGCGGGTCACCGGCACGGTCATCCACGCCACAGTGGAGGAGGCTCGGATCGGTGAGATATGCGAATTGGTCGACCCCAGGACCGGCAGGACGACCAAGGCGGAAGTCGTCGGCCTCATGGACGAGATGGCGATCCTTGTTCCGCTTGGCGATCTGACCGGCCTTTCAAGCCTGACCGAGGTGGTTGCGACCGGAAAGGAGCAGTTGGTGCCCGTCGGGCCTGGCCTTCTGGGTCGGGTGATCAGCGCGCTCGGCGAGCCATTGGACGGCAAACCACTTTCGCCGGATGGCATTGTCGGCAGCTATCCAGTCAATGCCTATCCACCGTCTCCGCTCGAGCGCAGTTTGATCTCCGAGCCGATCCAGCTTGGCATTCGCGCCCTCGATGGCTTGCTCACCTGCGCGCGCGGACAGCGCGTCGGCATCTTCGGCGAACCCGGCGTCGGCAAGTCGATCCTGCTTTCCGACATCGTCAGCGGCACCGATGCTGATGTCGCCGTGGTCGCCCTTGTCGGCGAGCGCGGGCGCGAGGTGCGCGAATTCCTCGAACATCAGTTAGGACCGCAAGGGCGGGAGCGGGCAATCGTCGTCGTCGCGACCTCCGACCGGCCTGCCATCGAGCGCGTCAAGGCCGCCTATGTGGCGACCAGCATTGCCGAATATTTTCGCGACCAGGGCAAGCATGTGCTGCTGGCGATGGACAACATAACGCGGTTTGCCCGCGCGCAACGCGAGATCGGTCTGGCCTCGGGCGAGCAGCCGACGCGTCGCGGTTTTCCGTCTTCGCTGTTCGCGGTCCTGCCGCGCCTGCTTGAGCGCTCCGGCCCCGGCCGCGTCGGTTCCATCACCAGTCTCTACAGCGTTCTCCTGGAAGGCGACGGCACGCTGGATCCGGTCGCCGAGGAAATCCAGGCTCTTCTCGACGGCCACGTCTTCCTGTCGAACGAACTTGCGCAGCGCAACCATTTCCCCGCCATCGACGTCCTGCGCAGCCGGAGCCGTCTGATGGATGCCGTTGTGCCGCCGGCACATCGGGCTGACGCCAGCCGCCTGCGCGAGCTGCTTGCCCGCTACGCCGACATCGAACTTCTGCTGCGCGTCGGTGAGTATGAAAAGGGCAGCGATGCCGTAGCGGATGAGGCGGTGGCGAAGATCGACGCCATCAATGCCTTCCTGCGCCAGCCGTCCGCCACGCACGAGAGCATCGAGAAGACACGCCAACGCATGCGGGAGATCGTCCATGAAGGAGCGTGACATGATCGCTCGGTTGCGCGACCTCAGGCACCGCCGCGAAGCGCGCGCAAAAGAAGAGGTGATCAGAAGGCACGCCGCCGCGCACCGGGCCGCAAGAGAGGGTCAGGAGGCCGCCGCTGCGGTCACGGAGCACCTCCGGCGCACGGTCGACGCCGAAGATACAGCGTTTGGTGCACTGGTCGGACAGCCGGTAAAGGCGGCCAGCCTCCATCGGCTTCAGGGACGCTTCGAAATCGCCGCCAGAAAAACCGAGCAGTTGCGGGAAAGCGAGAAGATGGCCGGTGTCGCCGAGCAGCGACGGGAGGTGGAGTTGTCGGCAGCCCGCAAGGATCATCGCGCGAGCATGAAGGCCGTGTCGAAGCTGGACGGCCTGCTGGAGCATCTGACCAAACGCACCGCGCGGCGTCGCCTGGCGCTTGCCGAGCTTTCCGAGGAAGAGGAGCGCGGCCCACCGCGCTCGCCCGCAGAACGATAGTCCAATCCGTGACCGTGAATATGGATGTGATGCCTCAAGCCTTCGCGTCGGCAAAAACGAAAGCGCGGGTAAAACCAGCGAAACGCGCCGCCACGCGGTCGCGCGCTGGCGAGCGGCTGAAATTGGAATCCGTAGCGTCTGTGGACGTTGCGGCATTGAACGCCTTCTACCGCCGCCGTGCACCCGCCGAGATCACGATTGCCGGGAAGGTTATGGCAATCGCGGCCGTCTGGCCGGCGCCGAACCCTGGGGACCAGCGGCTGTGGACCATCGCGTTCACGGTCGGAGGCAGCGCCGGCAAATTGTGCTTGCCGCTTTCCGTCGTCGAACGGGGTCTCGCCAAGGCGGATGAACTGGTCGACATGGAACGACTGGCGCCCGCTCACGCCGCACTGCTGTTGGAGACCGCGTTCGAAGACGATCTCGAATGGATCGAGGCCAAGCTCGGTGAGAGGATCGCGATCACCTCGGTCGAACAGACAGGTACCATTTCGGGCGAACCCCCGTTCGCCTTTGCCCTGACCGGCAAGGATGAAGCGATAGATTGCGTCTTGAAGACGAATGACGCCGGCCTGGCGGTGCGGATCGGCCGCCTTCTCGACGAGGTCGGCAAGGCGAGGCCGCCGATCCCGGCTGAATTTCCGCTGCCGGTCTGCCTCCGGCGTGGCGCGCTTAAGATCACCCTTGGCGAGCTTCGAAGCCTGCAGGCTGACGATGTGGTGCTTTTTCGGGACGCGGAAGAAGAGCGTATGGCGGCACTCATCATTGCCGAGCGCTTTTACGCGCCGGTGGCCTTGACTGCCGATGGGCCGCAATTGCTTGCCGCGCCGACTGCAATCGCTGGATCGAATTGGGAGTGGAGCATGAACCAGAACACGCCGCCGCTGGCCGGCCAGACTTTGGAAGAGTCGACCCTGGACGAGGTGCCGGTCGCGCTCGCCTTCGAGATTGGCCGCTCGGCAATGCCTCTCGGCGAAGTAAGGCAGCTTGCGCCCGGCGCAGTCGTCGCGCTCGCCGATGTGACGGAGGCGACTGTCGACATCATCGCCAACGGCAAGCGTGTCGGCCGTGGCGAGATCGTGCGGATCGGGGAAAGCCTGGGCGTGCGGATCGTCCGCATGTTCGACGATGCTTGACAGTTCGCCCAACCTGCTCGGCATTCTGATCGCCGTCGGCGTCGTCGGGCTGCTGCCGCTGGCGGTCGTCACGATGACCGGCTTCCTGAAGATTTCGGTGGTGCTGTTTCTCATCCGCAACGCGCTCGGCGTCCAGCAGATGCCGCCCAATCTGGTGCTCTACGGCATAGCGCTCGTGCTCACGGTCTATGTCACGACACCGTTGCTGAGCGAGATGTCGGGCCGGCTTCAGGAAGGGCAGGTTCAGTTCCAGACCACGGACGACCTCGCCAGGGCGGCGCAACTGGTCAGGGAACCACTGCAGCGACACCTCATGAAATTTACCCAGCCGCAGGAGCGGCAGTTCTTTCTCGATGGAACGACCCGTTTGTGGCCGGAACAGGCGCGGCAGAATCTCAAGGACGACGATCTCTCGATCCTTGTTCCCGCCTTTGTCGCATCCGAGCTTACCCGCGCGTTCGAGATCGGGTTCCTGCTTTATCTGCCTTTCCTCATCATCGACATCGTTGTTGCCAATGTCCTGATGACGCTCGGCATGATCATGGTCTCGCCGGTTCTCATTTCGATCCCGCTGAAACTGTTCCTTTTCGTTGCCATCGACGGCTGGTCGCGGCTGATGCATGGCCTCATCCTGAGTTACGGCTGACGCTGGGGTTTTGCATGAGCAACGACTTCATCCTGGCGAAGGTCCAAAGCGCGCTGCTGACGGTGCTGTTCGCGTCCAGCCCGGCGATCATTGCTGCGCTGGCCGTCGGCATCCTTGTCGGCCTTGCCCAGGCGCTGACACAGATCCAGGATCAGTCGCTGCCGCAGACGATCAAGCTCGTCGTGATCCTGCTGGTCATCATCGTCTTCGGCCCGCTGCTTGGCCAGCAGATCGCCGAGCAGGCCTCGACGGCGCTGGACGAATTCCCCATCGTCACGCGTTGAGGCACGCGGATGCCGGTCGAGCCACTCTTCACGTCGGTCAAGGAGCTTCAGTTCTATCTTCTGGCAGGCGCTTTCGCGCTCGCACGCATGACCGGTTTCATGCTCCTGATGCCGCTCTTTTCGCGCGTGCCGCTATCCGGACTTCTGCGCAACGGCGTGGCGCTGGCGCTGGCGGTTCCGGTCTTTCCGATGATCGTGCACAAACTGACGAGCACCGACATCACGACGACGATGATCGTGCTCTACATGCTCAAGGAGGTCGTGGTCGGGGTAACGCTCGGGCTCGCAATGGGCATACCGTTCTGGGCGGCGGAGGCCGCCGGTGACATACTGGACCTGCAGCGCGGTTCCACGATGGGGACGCTGATCGATCCGATGATGACGCACGAGACGAGTGCCACCGGCACCTTGCTCGCCGTCATCATGGTCACGCTCTACTTGGCAGCCGGCGGCCTGCAACTTTCCCTGACCAGCCTCTACGACAGCTACGGCCTTTGGCCGATCGACCAACTTCTGCCTGTGTTCAGCAAGGATGCGGCCGAAATCTTCCTCGGTCTGCTGAACCGCATCCTGATGATGGCGCTGACCCTCGTCTTCCCGCTCGTCATCAGCATGCTCCTGTCCGACATCGTGCTGGCTTTCCTGGCGCGCGCCTCGCCGCACCTGAATGTCTTTGCGCTGTCGCTGGTCGTGAAGACGCTGGTCTTCAGCCTCGTCTTTGTCCTCTACGCGGCCTTCCTGCTCTTCTACATGAACCGCGACCTCGGCTTTCTGCACGAGGCCGGTCGCCAGATAGAGGCGATAGGTTGCCGCACATGCCAATGACCAAAAGATTTATTCGCAAACGCTAATGATAATGTCAGTCTCTGTTGGCCGGCCAATAAATACAATTTATCGTTGATGAAAGATTCTGACGATTGGACAAGCGGGCGACCCGCCGATGATCTTACGCCCTCTCGACGTGTCTGTAAAAGTGCATACTCCCGAAGGCCATGGCTCGCCAGACCACCACATTGATCTATGACAATTTACGACTGGTCGATGCGGATAAGCTGCGCAGACTGGTTAGAACGGGTGCCTATGAAGGGTACACAGGCGGGCTTGCGCGCGGCAAGCTACAGGCCAACGTCGTGATTGTGCCCCGCAGGTTCGCCAGCGATTTCCATCAGTTTTGCGTCCGCAACCCTAAACCCTGTCCCTTGGTGGGCGTGAGCCGTGCCGGCAGCCCATTGCTTCCAGCCCTGGGTGATATCGATATCCGAACCGATGCGCCTCAGTATAACATCTACTGCTTCGGCGAAGTGATCCGTCGGAAAACGGACATCATCGACCTGTGGCGGGATGATTTTGCCGCTTTCGCGCTCGGCAGCTGGCTTACCGTCGAGGCTGCGCTTGCAGAAAAGGGCGTGAAGCTTCGCCGTGTCGGCTACGGCAAAGCCTCCCCCAAGTTTCGAACCAGGATCGAGACCTGCCACGTCGGACCGTTTGGCGGCGAAATGGTCGTCTCCATGCGTCCGGTAAAACAGTGCGACGTCGACAAGGTTCGCGCTCTGACGGCACGCTTCCCGCATGCCCACGGCTCTCCCGTCCATGTCGGAGATCCATCGATCATCGGAATAAGGGATCTGACGGCTCCCGACTGGGGCGATGCGGTCGAAATCATGACAGGGGAGGTCCCCGTATTCTGGGCCAGCAGCCTGACCGCCCAGGACGCTCTTGCTCGTGCCGAACTTGCGATCTCGATCACGGTGTCGCCTGGGCACATGCTGATCACCGACGTGGATGCACGAGCGGACGCGGGCGGTTTCAAGGTCTACTAGACTTCAGCCTGCGATACGGGCGCAGTTTTCTGCCGGTAGGCGGATGCTGGCTAGCGCCCCCAGATGACGGCATTCTCATGCCGCTTGATGATGTGCTTCAGGTTCTCGAAGGCGGTCGTGACGTGGCCCGCGAAGCGCTCTGCCGCGGGCGAGCGTGGCCCGCCTACCCGACGCAGGATGCCGAGTGAGCGGCTGGGCTGCGGGATTTCATAGGGAAGCACGGTCACCCGGTTCTCCTTGCGCTGCGCGAAAACCACGGAGAATGGCAGCACGGCCAGCGCATCGGTTTCGGCAAGGAAGTTGATCACGCTCATCAGCGAGCCTCCCGAATAGCGAACGTTCAGGTCCGACATGCCGATGCTCATAAGGATCATCTGCAGGTCCGACATCAGCGGAGAGCCGGGCAGGGGAGCCACCCAGGGAAAGCTGGTCAGGTCATGCGCCCTGAGGCGGCGATTGCGCAGCAGTGGATGGTCGGGCCGGCAAGCCACGACGTTGCGTCCGGGCAGGATCTCGGTGAATTCGAAGCCGGGTCCGAGGTCGAGCACGCCGATCGGCACGATCCCGAGGTCGATCTGGTTGCTCTCCAGCGCCGCGACCATCTCGGGCAGGTTCATATAGCTTTGCTGGACGGTGACGTCGGGTTCGAGCTTCTGGAATTCTCCGATCATCCGGCTGATCATCGCATCCATGAAGAAGGGCACGCCGCCGACACGGACTATGCCCTTCGTGCCTTTCATAAAGCCCTGCACCGCATCCGACGCCTTGCGCGAGGCGGTGATGATCGTGCGGCCTTGCGCTGCCAGCTGGAAGCCGAGCGGTGTCGCCTGCAGCGGTCGACGGCCCTTGAGGAAGAGCGCCTCGCCCACCCGTGCCTCCAGCATGGCAAGCGATCGGCTCACCGCAGGCTGGGTCAGGCCCAGCATGGCGGCTCCTTCCGACACGCCGCCGGCATCCAGCACCGCGGCGAGCTGCATGAGGTGTCGCTCGTTCAGCTTCATAGCAAAACGCTATACAAGGGGCGCCACATCTCATCAAGCACCGCGTCGGGCCGTGCTATCCCGTTTGCCAAGGGAAGGGAGGTCCCGGCGGATGGACGGCCAGCACGACGGACCGCAAGGGGATGAATTCCCCAAGATGATCTCGACGCAGGCCGAGGAATTCTCGCGGCGTCTGGCGGCAATCGGACAGTCCCGCCTGGCAGCGGCGGCGCAGGCCGCCGTGGATGGTTTGCACGCGCTGATCGTGGAGTTGCGACCCTCTGGCGAGGAATTCCGGCAGGCGATCGATTTTCTGACCGAGGTCGGCCATTACGCCGACGCGCGTCGCCAGGAATGGGTGCTGTTTGCCGATGTCCTGGGCGTCTCCTCGCTGATCGAAGACCAGAACAGCCCGCGCCCAGTCGGGGCGACCCCAAACACCTTGGCCGGCCCCTTCTACCGGGCCGACGTGCCGGAGATGCCGCTCGGCGGGAACATCTCGCGCGATCACAAGGGCGAGCCGCTGGAGGTTGCGGGCCAGATCGTCGCGCTCGACGGCGAGGCGATCGGCGATGCGACGGTCGAGATCTGGCAGGCCAATGCCGAGGGTCTCTACGAGAACCAGGAGCCGGACAGGCAGCCGGAATTCAACCTGCGCGGACGCTTCCGTACCGATCCGCAGGGACGGTTCCGCTTCATGACGGTGAAGCCGAAGGGCTACACGCTGCCGTCGGACGGACCGGTCGGTCAGTTGTTGTCAGCGCTTGGCCTTGGCCTCGAACGGCCGGCCCACATCCATTTTCGCGTCTCGGCGGAAGGCTTCGAAACGCTGACAACCCACATCTTCGACCGGTCGGATCCTGCGATCGGCCGCGATGCCATCTTCGGGGTCAAGCCCGAACTCATGGCCGAGTTCCGCGCACTGCCGCCGAATGGAGGAAAGCGGAAGCATGCGCTCGACCTCAACCTCGTGCTCTGTCCGCAACGGCGGGGCGAAACCGAAACCTCTGGGAGGAGATGACTGATGGCACGTGTGAGCGGCTACCACCACCTGACGCTGTCGACCGACGGCGCTCAGGAAGATTTTGATTTCTATACCAAGGCGCTCGGCCTGCATTCGGTGAAGCGCACCGTATTGTTCGACGGCGTCATCCCTGTCTATCACCTCTATTACGGCTCGCCCGACGGCGATGCCTCGACGATCATCACCACCTTCCCGTTCCGCAAGCCGGGCGTCTATGGCCGCCGCGGGACCAACCAGTCGCGCACCATCATGCAGTCGATCCCCAAGGGAGCCGCGGATTTCTGGGTGGACCGGCTGAACGCGCGCGGCATCGAGGCCGTCAAGATCACGCGCTTTGGCGCCGACCGTGCGGCTTTCGCGCATCCCTGCGGCATCCCGCATGAATTGGTGGAAAGCGACAGCGATCCGCGCGCGCCCATCACCAACGAGGCGCAGGGCATCGGCACGGCGCATGGCATCAAGGGAATCTACGGCGCCGTGGTGGCGGTGATGGATCGCACCGCCATGGACGACTTCCTGACCATTGCGTTGCCGCTGGAGAAAGAGGCCGACAACCACGAGGGGCTGGTGTTCCGCGTGCCTGATGCGACCGGCGTTTCACAGCGTGTGGAGGTCATTGTCGACCGCGACAACCAGCAGGGCACATGGACGCTGGCGGGCGGCACCATCCACCACCTCGCGCTCAACACGGGCGACGAAGAGAACCAGTTGAAGCTGCGCGCTCATATCGAGGGTCTCGGCTTCACGGACATTTCGGAGCAGAAGGACCGCAACTACTTCAAGTCCTGCTATGTCCGCTCGCCCGGAGGCGCGCTGTTCGAACTTGCCTGGACCACGCCGGAAGGCTGGGCCAAGGACGAGGCGCCGGGCCAGATCGGCAAGACGCTGGTCTTCCCGCCGTGGTTCAAGGACCGCGAGGGCGAATTGCAGGCCGGTCTGGAACAGGCGGATTTCGTGTGAGCTCAGGCAGCGGTCCGCTCAGGGTTGGGTCCAGAGGTTCGGAGGCGAAGGCGATCTGCGTCTTCGTCCATGGCCGCGGCCAATCGCCGGAGGAGATGCAGTCCGATGTGCTGGCTCGGCTTTCCGCGCCGGCCGTGGCCTTCGTCCTGCCGCGCGCGCCGCTCGGCGCGTGGTGGGAGGCGCGTGCTGTCGACCCGTTGACGCCGGTCGCCCGCGCGCAGCTTTCCGACGCACTCGACCACCTTGCTGCCGCCGTAACCGCGGCTCGCGCGGAACTGCCTGGACGTCCGTTGCTTCTGGCAGGTTTCTCGCAAGGGGCTTGCCTCTCGATCGAGTATCTCTGTGCGGGCCTTCCACCACCGGACGCATTGGCGGCCTTCACTGGTTGCCGCGTCGGTGTCCCTGAGGATGCACGATCCGAAGCTGTACCGGCCGGTGTGCCGGTCTATCTCTCCGGCAGCGATGCCGATCCCTGGATTCCGGTCTCGGCCTTTGCCGATGCCGCGCAGTCGCTGGGCAGCAGTGGCGCGCGCCTGCGCGCCGATCTGTTCCCCGGCCGGAGCCACGAGGTCTCGAATGCCGAGATCGCGATGCTGGGCACGATCCTGGCGGACCTGTCCATCGGCCGGGGCCCGCGCATGGAGGCGGCGCGATGATGGACAATTTCATCTTTCCGGGTCTGGCGACACGGGTGGTCTTCGGCTCGGGCACCATGGCGCGCGCCGGCGAGGAAGTCCGGCGGCTTGGCCATGACAAGGTGCTGGTGCTTTCGACGCCGCATCAGGAGGCCGATGCGCAAAGGCTGGCCGCAAGCCTTGGCGACCTCGCTGCCGGAATATTTGCCGGCGCTGTCATGCATACGCCGGTCGAGGTGACGGAAAAGGCCGTTGAAGCCTTCCGCGCCAGCGGGGCCTCGGCGGTCGTCAGCCTCGGCGGCGGTTCGACCACCGGGCTCGGCAAGGCCATCGCCGTTCGCACCGGCGCCGATCAGGTGGTCATCCCGACCACCTATGCCGGCTCGGAAATGACCGACATCCTCGGCGAGACGGCGGCGGGCGAAAAGACCACCCGCCGCTCGCCGGACATCCGCCCGGAGACCGTGATCTACGACGTCGATCTGACGTTGAGCCTGCCGGCAGGCCTCACCGTCACCTCGGCGATGAATGCGATCGCTCACGCGATGGAGACCTTCTACGCCCCAGACCGCAATCCGGTGGTCGTGCTGATGTGCAAGGATGCCATGCTTGCCTTCCACGACGGTATCCCGCGGCTGATCGACCATCCGCAGGATCGCGCGGCGCGGGCGCAGGCGCTCTATGCGGCGTGGTGCTGCTCGACCGCGCTCGGTTACGTGTCGATGGCGCTGCACCACAAGCTGGCGCATGTGTTCGGCGGCTCGTTCGACACGCCGCACGCCGAAACCCACGCAATCCTGCTGCCCTATACCACCGCCTACAACGAAGCCGCGGTCCCCGATCTGCTGCGCCCGATCGCCGAAGCATTCGGCGGTGGCTCGGCCGGCGGCGGGCTCTGGGATTTCGCGCAGTCGGTCGGCTCTCCGCTGAGCCTGAAGGAGATCGGTATCCGGGAAGCCGATCTCGACCGCGCGGCTGCAATCGCGCTGAAGAATGCCTATGCGAATCCGAGGCCGATCGACCCGGGATCGATAAGGGAACTCCTCCAGGCGGCGTTCGAGGGACGCCGTCCGGGGGGCTGAGAAGAGGGAAGAGGGAGGAGAAGCAGATGATTACACGACGCAGCCTACTGAAAGCCTCGGCGGCGACAGGCCTGACGCTCGCCGGTTCGCGCCTGACGACGCCGGCTATCGCGCAAGGCGCCAAGATTCGCCTCGGCTATGTTTCGCCGCAGACAGGGCCGCTCGCCGGCTTCGCCGAGAGCGATGCCTACAACATCAAGGCTTTCCTCGCTTCCGAGGCGGGCAAGAACTTCGACGTCATCGTCAAGGACAGCCAGTCGAACCCCAATCGCGCGGCGGAGGTGGCCAAGAGCCTGATCGTCGACGATGAGATCAACCTGATGCTCGTCGGCTCCACGCCCGAGAACACCAACCCGGTAGCCACCACCTGCGAGGCGGAGGGCGTGCCGGTCATTTCGACCATGGCGCCGTGGCAGCCCTGGTTCATCGGCCAGCAGGGCAATCCGGCCGATCCGGCCTCATGGAAGCCCTTCGAGTTCGCCTATCACTACTTCTGGGGTCTCGAAGACATCATCGCCGTCTACACCGGCATGTGGAAGCAGCTTTCCACCAACGGCAAGGTGGGCGGGTTGTTTCCGAACGACGCCGACGGCAATGCCTGGGGCGACCCCAAGAACGGGCTGCGGCCCGGCCTCGATGCCGCCGGCTTCAACCTTACCGATCCCGGTCGCTATCAGAACCTCTCGGACGATTTCACCGCGCAGGTCAACGCCTTCAAGTCGGCCGATGTCGAGATCGCCACCGGTGTGGTCATCCCGCCCGACTTCACCACCTTCTGGAACCAGGCCCGCCAGCAGGGCTTCAAGCCCAAGGCGGTGACGGTGGCAAAGGCGATCCTGTTCCCGCAATCGGTCGAGACGCTCGGCGATGCCGGCAACAACCTCTCGTCCGAGGTCTGGTGGTCGGCCTCGCATCCGTTCAAGTCGTCGGTGACGGGCGAGAGTTCGGCCGAACTCGCGGCGGATTTCACCGCCAAGACAGGGCGTCCCTGGACCCAGCCGATCGGTTTTGTCCATTCGCTGTTCGAGGTGGCGGCGAACGTCATGGGGCGCGTTTCGGATCCGACGAATGCCGAGGCGATCGCAACGGCGATAGCCGCCACCGACATGACGACCGTGGTGGGCAAGGTGGCCTGGAGCGGAGCAGGGTTACCGCCGTTTGCCGCTAAGAACGTCTGCAAGACGCCGCTCGTCGGCGGGCAGTGGCGGAAGAAAGTCGGCGGCGGCTTCGATCTGGTGATCGTTGAAAATGCCGGCGCCCCGGAGATTCCCACCGCAGGCAAGATGGAAGCCCTGGCTTGACGCTTGCGAGGGCGGCGGATGCGCCGCCCTCGTCCAGCGCGCGCCCCGAGGATGACGGTGATGATACTCAGGCTGGAAAACGTTTCGAAGTCCTTCGGGGCCCTGAAGGTTGCGGATTCCGTGACCTTCACGGTGCCGCGCGGCGAGGCCTTGGGCATCATCGGCCCTAACGGGGCGGGAAAGTCGACGCTCTTCAACCTGATCACCGGCAATCTGCTTGCCAATGAGGGCCGCATCGAATTCCTCGGCCGTGACGTGACCCGTACTCCGGCGATGGAGCGGGTGCGCACGGGCGTTGGCCGCAGCTTCCAGATCCCGCAGCCCTTCGAGGGATTGACCGTGTTCGAAAACCTCTTGACCGCTGCCGCCTTCGGCCGGGGTGGGCGCGAGGCCGAGATGGTCGAAGACTGTGCGCACATCCTCGAGCAGACCGAGCTTCTCGGGAAGGCCAATGTGGTGGCCGGATCGCTGAGCCTTCTCGATCGCAAGCGCCTGGAGCTTGCCCGCGCCTTGGCGACGGGACCCGAGCTTCTGCTTCTGGACGAGATCGCCGGCGGTCTGACGGAGGGCGAATGCAAGGCTCTCGTCGCGACGATCCGAGCCATCCACGCGAAGGGAACCACGATCATCTGGATCGAGCATGTTCTGCATGCCCTGACGTCGGTGGTCGAACGGCTTCTCGTGCTGGACTTCGGGCGCGTGATCGGCATCGGCGCACCGGACGAGATCATGGCCTCGAAAGAGGTTCGCGAAATCTATCTGGGGCTTGAGGTCTGATGCTCGAAACGCACGGGCTCACCGCGAACTACGGCCAGTTCCGAGCGCTGTTCGGCGTGGATATCACCGTGGCCGCGGGCGAATGCGTGGCGATCATCGGCGCCAATGGTGCCGGAAAATCCACCCTGATGCGATCGATCGCGGGTGTGATCCGCAACGCGGCCGCCATGGTGGTACATCGGGGCGAACCCATTGGCGCGCTTTCCTCGGCCGAAATCATGAAGCGCGGCATCGCCATGGTGCCCGAAGGACGCCGGCTCTTTGCCTCGCTGACCGTCGAGGAAAACCTCCTGATCGGCGGGCAGGCGCGCAAGGCGCCGGGGCCGTGGAGCCTCGACGCGGTCTACCAACTCTTCCCGGTCCTTCGCGAGCGGCGCAAGAGCCCCGGCACCGCGCTCTCGGGCGGCCAGCAGCAGATGGTGGCGATCGGTCGGGCGTTGATGTCGAACCCCGAATTGCTGCTCTGCGACGAGATCAGCCTCGGCCTCGCGCCAGTCGTCATCCGCGATATCTACGCCGCACTTCCCAAGATCCGCGAAGGCGGCGCCGCGATCGTGGTGGTGGAGCAGGATATCGGCAAGGCGCTGGCGGTGGCCGACCGTGTCTACTGCATGATGGAGGGCCGCGTGACGCTGGTCTCGAAGGCGGCCGAGGTCACGCGCAGGCAAATCCATGCGGCCTATTTCGGAGAGGCGGCATGACGATGGGCCCGAACCGTCCTCTGCTTGTGCAGCGCAGCTGTGGCCTGGTCGAGGTGCTGCGGCGATGATCTGGCTGGACACCCTCGTGCAGGGAATTCTGCTGGGCGGGCTCTATGCGCTGTTCGCAGCCGGACTGAGCCTCGTCTTCGGCATCATGCGGCTGGTGAACCTGGCCCACGGCGACCTCATCGTCCTCGCCGCCTATCTGGTGCTGATGGGGGTCACGTTGCTCGGCCTCTCGCCCTGGGTCGCCGCCCTGGTCGCCATGCCACTTATGTTCGCGCTCGGCTGGCTGTTGCAGGCCGCCGTGCTGAATCGGGTGTTGGGCAAGGACATCCTGCCGCCGCTTCTCGTCACGTTCGGCCTGTCGGTGGCCCTGCAGAATGGGCTGCTCGAGGCCTTTTCCGCTGATAGCCGCCGCATTCCGGCGGGGACGCTGGAAGGGGCGTCGCTCGATCTCGGGCAAGTCACAGTGGGGGTGATGCCGCTGATGACCTTTGCGTCCGCGATTGCCGCCATCGTTGCCTTGAACGGCCTCTTCTATCACACCGCCCTCGGCCGTGCCTTCCGCGCCACCTCGGACGACGCCGTGACCGCCGGTCTGATGGGAATCGAGCCGAAGCAAGTGTTCGCTGTCGCCACCGGGATTGCGATGGTCGTGGTGACGCTGGCGGCGCTCTATCTCGGCATGCGCGCGAACTTCGATCCCTCAATCGGGCCGGCGCGCCTGATCTATGCTTTCGAGGCCGTGATCATCGGCGGCCTCGGCAGCCTGTGGGGCACACTTGCGGGTGGGATCATCATCGGCGTCGCTCAGACGGCCGGCGCGGCGGTGAATCCGGAATGGCAGATACTGGCGGGCCACATCGCCTTCCTCACCGTGATGCTGCTCAAGCCGCGGGGCCTGTTCCCGCGCGCGGTGGATTGAGGGGGCGGCATGTATCGGCTGACAACCCGCACCCGCGCCGGAACTGCCACGGAGATCGCCGTGCTCGTTGTGATCCTGGCTGGCCTCGCACTGCCCGCCGTGACCACCCGCGGCGTCATACAGGATCTGTTCTTCATCCTCACCATGTTGACGCTGGCGCAGATCTGGAACCTGCTGGCGGGCTATGGCGGCCTGGTTTCGGTGGGCCAGCAGGCCTTCGTCGGCCTCGGCGCCTATGCGCTGTTCGCGGGCGTGATCCTGCTGGACTGGGACCCGGTCCCGGCGATCCTGCTGGCGGGCCTTGCGGCGCTGGTGCTGGCCATTCCCACGGCCTTCTTCGCCTTCCGTCTCCAGGGCGCCTATTTCGCCATCGGCACCTGGGTGATCGCCGAGGTGACGCGGCTGCTGGTCGCGCAGCGGAAGGCGCTCGGCGGGGGCACCGGCATCTCGCTGCCGCGCGAGGCGACGAGCAATATCATGGGCACGGATGCGATCCGGGCGCTGTTCGGCGTGCGCGAAGCCGCTGCGCGCGACATCCTGGCCTACTGGTTGGCGCTGGTGCTTGCCGTGGCGGTCACGGGCGGCATCTACTGGCTGCTGCGCAGTCGCCTTGGGCTGGCGCTGGCGGCGGTGCGCGACAATGTCGACGCGGCCCAGTCGGTCGGCGTCGATGTCGCGCGCCTCAAATGGGCGGTGTTTCTGATCGCCGCGGCCGCCACCGGACTGACCGGCGCGTTGATCTTTCTGCAGACGGCCCGCATCTCGCCGGACGCGGCCTTCGCCGTCACCGACTGGACCGCATACGTCATCTTCATCGTCGTCATCGGCGGCATTGGCACCATCGAGGGTCCAATCCTCGGGGTGCTGGTCTTCTTTGCGCTGCGCTCGGCGCTGGCCGATTACGGCAGCTGGTACCTGATGACACTCGGCCTCATCGCCATCGTCGTGATGCTGTTCGCGCCAAAGGGGCTGTGGGGGCTGATCTCAGCCCGCAGCGGCCTGCACCTGTTTCCGGTCCGCCGCAGGCTGGCCGGTTTGAAGATCGAGGGAGGAATTTGATGGCGGATATCGAAACCGACGTGCTGGTCGTGGGCACCGGCCCGGCCGGCTCGGCCACGGCGGCACTTCTATCCAGCTCCGGCGTGGCCAACATGGTCGTGAACCGCTACCGCTGGCTTTCGAATACGCCGCGTGCCCACATCACCAACCAGCGCACCATGGAGGTGCTGCGCGACCTCGGGCCGGAGGTCGAGGCCGAGGCCATGATGCACGCCGCGCCGCAGGAACTGATGGGCGAGAACGTGTTCTGCGAAAGTCTCGCCGGAGAGGAGATCGGCCGGATGAAGAGCTGGGGCACGGACCCGCTTTCCAAAGCCGAACATCTCCTGTCGTCGCCGTCCTTCATGAATGATCTGCCCCAGACCTTCATGGAGCCGATCCTGTTCAAGACGGCGTGCGCGCGTGGGACGCAGGCGCGCATGAGCACCGAATATGTCAGCCATGTTCAGGATGCGGACGGCGTCACCACGACCTGCCGCGACCGGCTGTCGGGCAAGGACTTCACCGTACGGTCGAAGTTCCTTGTCGGTGCCGATGGCGGCAACTCGCTGGTGGCCGAGCATCTGGGCCTGCCGTTCGAGGGCAAGATGGGCGTCGGCGGGTCGATGAACATCCTGTTCAGAGCCGATCTCTCGAAATACGTCGCCCACCGTCCGAGCGTCCTCTACTGGGTCATGCAGCCCGGTGCCGATGTCGGCGGGATCGGCATGGGTCTCGTTCGCATGGTGCGGCCGTGGAACGAGTGGCTCATCGTCTGGGGCTACGACATCAACCAGCCGCCGCCGGACGTGACGCCGGCGCTGGCAACCGAGGTCGCGCGTCAGCTCGTCGGAGATCCGAAGCTCGAGATCGAGCTTCTGGGTGCCAACACCTGGACCGTGAACAACTGCTTCGCCACGCGAATGCAGAAGGGCCGCGTGCTCATCATGGGCGATGCCGCGCATCGGCATCCGCCTTCGAACGGGCTTGGCTCTAACACCTCGATCCAGGACGGGTTCAATCTCGCCTGGAAGCTCGCCAAGATCGTCAAGGGGCAAGCGGGGATCGGGCTTCTGGACAGCTACTCGGCCGAGCGTGCGCCGATCGCACGCCAGATCGTGACGCGCGCCAACCAGTCGATCGCCGAGTTCGGGCCCATCTTCGAATCCCTCGGCATGGACGGTGGCGTGGATCACGACAAGATCCACAGGAACATGGAAGCTCGCGCCGATGCGACCCCGGCCGCCGAAGTTCAGCGCGCGGCGCTCCGCAAGGCCATCGCCTTCAAGAAATACGAGTTCGATGCCCACGGCGTCGAGATGAACCAGCGCTATGTGTCGGGCGCGGTCATGACCGACGGCCAGCCCGAGCCGGCCTTCGAGAAGGACCGCGAGTTGCACTATGCGCCCACGACCTGGCCGGGCGCGCGGCTGCCGCATGTCTGGGTCTTCGAGCGCTCGGGCAGGAAGGTCTCGACGCTCGACCTTTGCGGGCGTGGCGAGTTCACGCTGTTGACCGGCATTGGCGGCGAGGCGTGGGTTGCCGCGGCAGAGACGGTCGCCGCGGAACTCGGTCTGCCGATTCGGACCCATGTGATCGGGCCGCGTCGCGCGATCGAGGACCATACGGGCGACTGGGCGCGCACCCGCGAAATCCGCGATGCGGGCTGCCTGGTCGTCCGTCCCGACCATCACGTCGCCTGGCGCTCCGTGGCGCTGGCGGCCGACCCTGCGGCCGAGCTGCGCCGGGTCTTCAAATCCGTTCTTGCACGCTGAGGAATGCCTATGATCGACGAACACGAGTACGGCTATTTCACCGAAGCGAACTCGGCCCAAGTCGTCGTGGCACGAAACAAGAATGCCAGGGATGAGCGGCTCGGCCAGGTGATGGAAGTCATCACACGCAAGCTGCACGAGGCGGTGAAGGAGATCGAGCCGACACAGGAGGAATGGTTCGGCGCGATCATGTTCCTGACGCAGACGGGCCAGATCTGCAACGAGTGGCGGCAGGAGTACATCCTGCTGTCGGATGTCCTCGGCGTCTCGATGCTGGTCGATGCGATCAACAACAGGAAGCCGTCGGGCGCCTCCGAATCCACGGTGCTGGGACCCTTCCATGTCGCCGATGCACCCGAATTGCCGATGGGCTCGAACATCTGCCTCGACCAGAAGGGCGAGCCGATGTTCGTGCATGGCCGCATCCTCGACACCGACGGCAACCCGATCGCGAGAGCCAAGATCGACGTCTGGCAGGCGAATGACGAGGGTTTCTACGACGTGCAGCAGAAGGGCATCCAGCCCGACTTCAACCTGCGCGGGGTGTTCCGCACAGGCACGGACGGGCGCTACTGGTTCCGCGGCGTGAAGCCCAAGCACTACCCGATCCCCGATGACGGGCCGGTCGGCAAGCTGCTGGGTGCGCTGGGCCGCCATCCCAATCGCCCGGCGCATCTCCACTACATCGTCGACGCCGAGGGCTTCGACCCGCTGACCACGCACATCTTCGATCCGGACGACCCGTATATCGATTCGGACGCCGTCTTCGGCGTGAAAAAAAGCCTGCTCGCCGAATTCCGCATGGTCGAGGACGCTGCAGCCGCCGCCAAGGTCGAGGTTGCGGCCCCGTTCTACGACGTGGAGTTCGATTTCGTGCTGTCGCGGAAAAAGACCAAGTAACCGCGCGCCGCCGGCGCCGCGAGGGCGTCGGCCTGCGGGTCGGTGTTGCGCAAAAGGGAGGAATGGATGGCTGCACTTGAGAAGATGTTCGATGTCAGGGGCAAGTCGGTGATCGTCACCGGCGGCGCCAGCGGCATCGGTCAGGCCTATGCCGAGATCATGGCCGAGCACGGGGCGAAGGTCTGCATCTTCGACCTGAACCCGGCCGGGCTGGAGAAGACCGTGGCCGCGATCAATGCCGCGGGTGGCGAGGTCTGGGGCCAGGTCGTCGACGTCGGCGACCGTGCGGCCATGGCGCAAGCTTTCGACAAGGTGGCCGAGAAGGCGGGCTCGATCGACGTCGTGTTCGCCAATGCCGGGATCGACGCCGGACCGGGCTTCAACACCCCGACGGGCGAAAGGAACCCCGAGGGCGCCATCGAGAACCTGCCCGACGAGCACTGGGACAAGGTGATCGAGATCAACCTGACCTCGGTCTACACCACGATCAAGCATGCCGTCCGGCACATGAAGCCGAATGGCGGCGGCCAGATCATCGTCACGTCGTCCATCGCCTCGCTGATCAACGAGAGCATCGTGGGCACGCCCTACATGCCCGCCAAGGCCGCTGTGAACCATCTCGTCCGCCACATGGCGATGGAGCTCGGTGCCTACAACATCCGCATCAACGCCATCCTGCCCGGACCGTTCATCACCAACATCGCCGGCGGGCGGCTGCGCAATCCGGCGGATCGCAAGGCCTTCGAGGCCCAGACACTGATCGGCCGGATCGGCGATCCGGAAGAGATCAAGGGCCTGGCGCTTTATCTGGCCTCGCCCGCCTCATCCTACGTGACGGGCTCGCAGATCGTCATCGATGGCGGTTCGCTGCTGCGGATGACCTGAGGAAGCTTTGAACTGAGGCCGGACCGCCGAGGGGGCGAGCCGGAAATATCTTAACAAGGGAGGAAACGACAGTGACCTACTACAACAAACTGGTGAAATCGGGCTTGCGGCCAAGCCGCCGGAGCGTGCTTAAAGGGCTTGGAGCGGGCGTTGCCGCCAGCACGCTGGCCATGCCTCGCTATGCGCGCGCCGCGACGGCGGGGAAGATCAAGCTCGGCTATCTCAGCCCCACGACCGGTCCGCTCGCCCTCTTCGGCGAGACGGACGGCTACACCTTGCAGAAGATCCGCGCTTTGCTTGGCGGTCAGCTGCAATCGGCCGACGGCAATACCTACGAGATCGAAATCCTCGATCGCGACGGCCAGTCCAATCCGAACAAGGCATCGGAAATCGCTGGCAACCTCATCCTGAACGAAGAGGTGCATCTGCTCGTTCCGGCGTCGACGACCGACACGATCCTGCCTGCTGCCGAGCAGGCCGAACTCTATGAGACACCTTGCATCTCCTCCGGCGCTCCCTGGCAGGCGGTGATCATGCCGCGCGGCGGCGGCAAGCAGACCTTCGACTGGACCTATCATTTCTTCTGGGGCCTCGACGAAGCGCTGAACACCTTCGTCGGGCTCTGGAACCATCTGGAGACCAACAAGAAGGTCGGCATGCTGTTTCCCCAGAACATCGATGGCGAGACTTGGGGCAACGACGAATATGGCCTTCCGGCGCCGACCCGCAAGGCGGGCTACGAGGTCGTGGTACCCGGCTACTTTCAGCCACGCACCAACGATTTCTCCGCGCAGATCGCCGAGTTCAAGAAGCAGGGTTGTGAGATCATCGGCGGCATCACCTATCCGGACGATCTCAAGACCTTCGTTACCCAGTGCAACCAGCAGGGCTTCAAGCCCAAGGCGGTGACTGTGGCGGCGGCGTTGCTGTTTCCAGGCGGCGTCGAGGCTATGGGACCCCTCGGCAACGGCATGTCCTCGGAGGTCTGGTGGACGCCGGCCTTCCCGTTCAAATCGTCGCTGACCGGGCAGGTCAGCCGCGACATCGCCGACCAATGGGAAGCCGATGCAAAGCGGCAGTGGACGCAGCCGCTGGGCTATTCGCATGCCCTGCTCGAGGTCGCCCTGGACATCCTGAAACGCTCTTCCAATCCGCTCGACCGCCAGGCGAACCGCGACGCGATGATCGCCACCGATCTGCAGACGCTGGTCGGCCATATCAAGTTCGATGGCTCGCCCCACAAGAACATCTGCAAGACGCCGATCTTCGGCGGCCAGTGGGTGAAGGGCGAGAAATGGCCCTATGATCTGAGGATCGTCGACAACACGGTCAATCAGCTCTTCGCGCCCCAACAGGCGATTCAGCCGATCGCCTGGTGACATGAGCCGGGACGCGGAGGGAGCTATGGATAGAGAAATCCTGCTGAAAGCACGCGGCGTATCGAAGTCTTTCGGCGCCGTCCGCGTCCTGCATGAGGTGAGTTTCGATGTGCATCGGGGCGAGGTGCTGGGCATCCTCGGCCCGAACGGAGCCGGCAAGACGACGCTGTTCAACATGATCAGCGGCGACATGAGGGCGTCAGGCGGCGAGATCCAGCTCGGCGATACCGCGCTTCGCGGCGAGCCGCCTTTCCGGCGCTGCAAGATGGGGATCGGGCGGACCTACCAGATCCCGCGCCCTTATTCCGGCATGACCACCTTCGAGAACCTGCTGGTCGCCGCCGCTTTCGGCGGCGGCCGGTCCGAAAAGAAGAGCTATGCCTTCTGCGCCCAGGTGCTGCGCGATTGCGAGCTCTCCGACAAGGCCAATGTCTCGGCGGGTGCACTGACGCTGATCGACCGCAAACGGCTGGAACTGGCGCGCGCGCTGGCTTCGGATCCGAAGCTGCTGCTTCTGGACGAGATCGCGGGCGGGCTGACCGACGATGAATCGAAGGCGCTGGTGGCGCTGGTGCGCCGCATCCGCGACCGTGGCATCACCATCGTGTGGATCGAGCATGTGCTGCACGCGCTGATGGCGGTGGCCGACCGGCTGTTGGTGTTGAACTTCGGCGAGAAGATCGCTGAAGGCGTGCCCACCGAGGTCATCGCGCTGCCCGAGGTCCAGCGCGTCTATATGGGGATCGAGGCATGACGACCGTTCTCTCCACTCACGGACTCTTCGCCCACTATGGGGATTTCCAGGCGCTCTACGGCGTCGACACCGAACTGCATCAGGGCGAGGCCGTTGCCCTGATCGGCGCGAACGGGGCCGGAAAGTCCACCTTCCTGCGCTCGATCATGGGCCTGCTCCCGGTCGCGCGCGAGATGGTGCGGCTGAACGGCGAACCCGTCGGCGGCACCGCGACCGACCGCATGGTGCAGAAGGGCGTCGCCATCGTGCCGGAGGGCCGCCGTCTCTTCACCGGCATGTCGGTCGAGGACAATCTGCGCGTCGCCGTCGACCAGGCCGCGCGCGTCGGCGCCAAGGGCGGATGGACGCTTCCGCGGTTGCACCAGCTGTTCCCGATCCTCAAGGAAAAGGCCCGCACCCAGGTGCAGAGCCTCTCGGGCGGGCAGCAGCAGATGGTGGCGATCGGCCGCGCGCTGCTCTGTCAGCCCCGCGTGCTGCTTTGCGACGAGATCAGCCTCGGCCTCGCGCCCAAGGTGATCCGCGAGATCTATGCCGCCTTGCCCGAGATCCGCGCCACCGGCACGGCGATGATCGTGGTCGAACAGGATGTTGGCCTCGCCCGGTCCGCGTCGGACCGTCTCTACTGCATGCTGGAAGGGCGCGTGACCCTCACCGGAAAGTCCGCCGACGTTACGCGCGAGCAGATTGGCAAAGCCTATTTTGGAGCGGGCCATGGAGTGGTTTGACGCATTGGTGCAGGGGATCCTGCTGGGCGGCATGTATGCCCAGTATGCGCTCGGCATGGCGCTGATGTTCGGCGTCATGCGGATCGTCAACATCAGCCACGGCGACCTGGTGATCCTGCTGTCGCTGATCGGCATCTCGATCGCCACGGCCTGGGGCCTTGGACCGCTGCCGGTGCTGATCGTGCTGGTGCCGTTGGCGGTGCTGATGGGCTGGGTGCTGCAGAAGGCCGTGCTGAACCGCGTGGTGGGCAGCGATCCGTTGCCTTCGCTGATCGCGACTTTCGGCCTGTCGATCGCGCTGCAGAACCTGATGCTTCAGATCTGGTCCGCGAACAGCCGATCGTTGCCGGGCCACGGGCTGGAAAGCCAGTCCATCGAGATCGGCGGCATCTATGTCGGCCTCCTTCCGCTGATCGTGCTTGCGGTTGCCACCGGGCTGACCTGGGGTCTCGACCTGATGCTGAAGCGTACGCGTTTCGGCCGCGCGCTCCGTGCCGCTTCGGCCGATGTCGAGGCGGCGGCGATGACCGGCATCAACCCGCGCGCCGTCTATGCGATGGCGACGGCGGCGGCGGTCGGTATCCTTGGCTTTGCTGCCGTCTTCCAGGCGCTGCGGTCGACCGTGGCGCCGGCCGACGGACCGGCCCAGCTGATCTATGCCTTCGAGGCGGTGATCATCGGCGGCATGGGCGCCATCTGGGGCGCTTTCATAGGCTCGATGGTCCTCGGCATCTCGCAGGCCATCGGCTTCCGCATCGATCCCGGCTTCGGCGTGCTCGCCGGACATATCGTCTTCTTGATCATGCTGGCGACCCGCCCGCAGGGCCTTTTTGGAAAGGCGTCACAATGAGCGCAATCCCCTATGCCGCGGCCGAGGTGCCCGAGGTCCTGGTCCAGCGCCAGACGCCATCGGGCCGCATTGCCATGACGCTGGCGGTGCTGGCGCTGATCGGTCTGGCCGCCATGCCGTGGTGGGCATCGACCGGAACGATCCGCTCGATGCTGGAGTTGTGCTGCTATATCGCCGTCGCGCAGATGTGGAACCTGCTTGCAGGCTACGCCGGCCTCGTCTCGGTGGGCCAGCAGGCTTTCATGGGCGCTTCCGGCTATGCGCTTTTCGTGCTGGCACAGACCTACGGCATCGATCCATTCGCGGCGGTCTTCCTTTCGCTTCTGGTGCCGGCGGTGCTGGCGGTGCCGATCTACCTGTTGCTTCATCGCCTCGACGGCCCGTATTTCTCGATCGGCACATGGGTGGTGGCCGAGGTTTTCCGGCTGACCGCCTCGAACCTGCCGCTCGTCAATTCCGGCGCTGGCATGTCGCTTCGGGTGATGAAGGACTATTCGGCGTTCGAGCGAAATGTCGCCATGTCGCTGCTCTGCGCGGGGATGCTGCTGCTCACGCTGGGCGGCAGCTACTGGCTGCTTCGCTCGCGCTTCGGCCTCGCACTGATCGCCATCCGCGACAATCCGGTGGCGGCCGCCAGCCAGGGCGTGAACGTCGCCAAGCTGCGCTTCCTGATCTATGTGGCGGCGGCTGTCGGCTGCGGTCTTGCGGGCGCGATCTACTTCATGGCGCAGCTGCGCATCACCCCGGGCTCGGCCTTCGATCCGATGTGGGCGAATGTCGCGATCTTTATCGTGATGGTTGGCGGTATCGGGTCGATCGAAGGCGTCCTGATCGGGTCTCTGATCTTCTTCATCGCCGACCGCTGGTTCGGTGAGTACGGCGCAACCTATTTCGTCGTCCTCGGCCTGATGACGCTCCTGGTGGCGCTATACGCCCGCTCGGGCATCTGGGGCCTGATCTCGAAACGATGGGACGCGCCATGGTTCCCGATCCAGCGCAAGCTGGTCGATCCGTATCGCTGACAGGGAGGATTTCATGAAAGCGGCCATCTTCGATACGGTCGGCAGTCCGCTGCGGATCGCCATGGTACCCGATCCTGCACCGGCGCCCGACGAAGTCCTGCTGCGCGTTGCCGCCTGCGGCATTTGCGGCAGCGATCTCCACATCACCGAGGACCCGGCGCCCTTCGGCATCGGCGGCGGTTTCGTCCTCGGCCACGAATTCGCAGGCGAGGTCATCGACACCGGAGCGGAGGTGACCGGCCTGCGGACCGGTGACCGCGTGGCCGTCGTGCCGATGCGCGGCTGCGGGCACTGCGAGACCTGCAGGCGAGGCGATCCGGCGCGTTGTCCCGAGATGGTGCTGATCGGCGGCGGCTATGCGCAGTACGTGACCGTCGCGGCGCGCCAGTGCCATATCCTGCCCGACGAAGTGGCGCTCGAGGATGGAGCGCTGGCCGAGCCGCTCTCGGTCGGGCTGCATTGCGTCATCCGCTCGGGCATGAAGCCGGGAGACCGGGTCGCCATCCTGGGCGCCGGACCGATCGGCCTGCTCGTCGCCTTCTGGGCGCGGCGGATGGGGGCGTCGCGTGTGGTCGTGGCCGACATCCACGATCATCAGCGCGAGCGTGCGCTCGCGCTCGGCGCGACCGGCTTCGTGCTTTCCGGCGAAAGGCTGGCCGAGAACCTCGCCGATCTCTGCGGCGGAGCACCCGATATCGTCTTCGAATGCGTCGGCAAGCGGGGTCTCTTGGGTGCCGCGGTCAACGCCGTCCGGCTGCAGGGCACGGTGGTCGGCGTCGGCCTCTGTATCGGCGGTGACGAATGGGATCCGTTCGTCGCGCTGACCAAGGAGGTGAGCCTGCTGTTCTCGGTCTTCTTCCATCAGCGCAACGAATTTGGCGTCGCGCTCGATGCCCTGCGCGGCGGGCCTTTCGCGCCGCAGGCGCTGATCACCGATCGGATCGACCTCTCGCCGGTTCCACAGATCTTCGAGAGCCTTCGCCGCCGCACCACGCAATGCAAGGTGCTGATCAAGCCGGACCTTGTCTGAGGAGAATGTGAATGGCCATTCAGTTCGAAACACTCGAATACGATGTCGGCGGTATAAAAACGGTGGTGAAGGCCATCGGCAAAGGCAAGCCGGTGCTGTTCCTGCACGGCGCCGCGACGCTGGAAGGCTTCGACTTCGCCGAAGGCCTTGCCGACCGCTTCCGCGTGCTCTGCGCGAGCCACCCCGGCTTCGGCTTTTCGGGCGCGGCGCCGCATGTGGCAGGCATGTCCGACATGGTTCTGCACTATCTGGACCTGCTCGATATTCTGGACCTGCCGGAGAAGCCTCATCTCATTGGGTTTTCCATGGGGGGGTGGATGGCGAGCGAACTCGCGGGCGTGGCGCGCGAGCGTTTCGACAGGATGGTGCTGATCGCACCTGCCGGACTGAACGATCCTGCCCACCCGGCCACCAATCTCGGCGAGGTCGCGCCACAGGATCTGCCGGCCTATCTGGCGCATGACGTCTCGGTGGCGCTGCGCTATTTCCCGGATGGTTCGGACCCCGCCTTCGCGGAGGCCTTCGGCGCCGATCGCGCGCGCGAAGGCGAGACGCTCGGCCGGTTGCTGACACCGTTCGGCATGGGCCACCCGAACCTGCGCCGCTTCCTGGCGCGCATCACCAACCCGACGCTGATCGTCTGGGGCACCGAGGACCGCATGCTGCCAGTCAGCCAGGCGCCGCTCTGGGTCGAGGCACTGCCCGATGCGCGGCTGATCCTGGTCGAGGATGCCGGTCACTTCGTGCAGCAGGAAAAGCCCGAAACGCTCAGCAAGATTGGCGATTTTCTCGCCGGCTAACCGCATTTGAAGGAGGAAGGGAAGACGATGAACAAACCGATCAAGCACGGATACTGGGGTACCACCGTCGACTATGGCGACATGCTGAAGACGATCGCGGAGATCGGACCGATCCTGGAAGCCAATGCCGCCGCCGATGAGGAGAGCGGCGAGCTGACCCAGGCCACGTTCGAGGTGCTGAAGCCGCTGCGGATGTCGCACATCTTCGCCGCCGAGAGCCTCGGCGGCGCGCAGCTGCCTCCCACCCAGGGCCTCGAACTCATAGAGGCGATCACCTGGCATTCGGGGTCGGCGGGCTGGGTTTCCATGGTGCATTGCTGCATCGGCGCAATGTCGGCGGCCTTCCTGCCCGACAGTGCGGTCGAGCGGCTCTTCGCGCCGGGCACCGACAACCGTTTCTCGGGGCAGGGCGCGCCGCTCGGCATGCTGAAGAAGATCGACGGCGGCTATAGGCTGAACGGCAAGTGGAGCTATGGCAGCGGTTTCAGCCACGCCACCTACAGCCACAGTGCTGCTTTCGTCGACGATGGCAGCGGCAAGCCCGCCAAGGACGAGAAGGGTAACGTGATCATCATGTGCGCCCATGCGCCGATCTCAGAGCACAAGCAGCTCGGCAATTGGGACGTTCTGGGCCTCGGTGGCACCGGCAGCATCGACTACGCGGCCGAGGACGTCTTCATCGCCGATGATCTGGTCTTCCCGATCATGACCGCACCGCCGCTGCGCCAGAAGGAGTTCTTCAGTCTCGGTGTCGTAGGCCTCGCCGCCATCGGCCATACCGGCTGGGCACTGGGGGCCGGGCGGCGGATGCTGGACGAGATCGCAAAGTTCGCCCGCACGAAGTCGGGCCGTGCCGGGTTGATCGGCGAGAGCGAGAAGTTCTGGCACGACTATGGCCGCGCCGAAGCCCGCTATCGCGCTGCCCGCGCCTTTGTCTTCGAAGTCTGGCGCGACATCGAGGCGACGGTCGAGGCCGGCAACAGAGTATCGACGCGGCAGATCAGCCTCGTCCATCTGGCCAAGTCCGAGATTCACGAGGTTGGCGTCGATATCTGCAACTTCGCCTACCGCGCCGGTGGCGGCGCGTCGCTGCGCGCCGGCGTGATCCAGCGTACCTTCCGCGAGATGATGGTGGCGGCCAACCACTTCACGATCGCGCCGTCGATCGTCACGTCGGCCGGCCGCGACATCGGTGGTGTCTGGAGCAACCATGTCTGGCAGTTCTACGACCTGATCGAGAAGAAGTAGTCCCAACGGCCGGGCAGCGGACGCCGCCCGGCCCCCTTGTCATGCTGCAGAAAAGATACGTCGATGAGCTTCCCGCATCCGATGACCGACGCCTTCCGCGAAGCCTTTCGCCATCATCCGGCCGGTGTTGCCGTGATCACGGCCGACCCCGGCGACCGACCGGTGGCGATGACCGTGTCCTCGCTGATCTCGGTAAGTGCCGCGCCGCCGGTCGTCGCCTTCTCGCTTTCGATGAAATCCACCTCGTCCGAGCCCATGCTGCGGGCCGAGACCATGGTGATCCACCTGCTCCGCTTCACCGATATCGACCTGGCGCAACTCTGCGCGTCGAGCGGCGCGGAACGCTTCCCGCCGGGGGGCGACTGGGCGCGGCTGCCCACGGGAGAGCCGCGCTACACCGGCGTTTCGACCTGGTTTCGCGCCCGCCGGCTCGGCGTCCTGCCTATCGAGGGCGCGACGCTGGTCGCGGCGGAGCTGCTGGAAGGCGAGGTGCATCCCGAGGAGGTCCTGCCGGAGGCGCATTCGCTGGTCTATCTCGACCGTCGCTGGCATCGCCTGCACAGGCAACTTGACGGCGTGGCCGAGCTTCTTGAGTCGTCGCGTTTTCTTTAGATAGGAAATCTATGCCGCAGGCCCCGGTTGAGGGTTGGGCGCATGGCGGTATGTCGTACTCATCGACCAGCCAACCCGGAAACTCGACTTCTGGAGCCGGCGGACCGAGACCTCGAGGTGCCGGCTCAGCACCGGGGCCCCACCACCATCCGGGCAATCCGCGTCATGTCGGCGCTCATCTCGCGGTCGTCGTCGAGCGGGCTGACGAGCGCGCGCACGGCGGCATAGGTGCGTTGCGGCCCTACGCCCATGCCGTCGACGACGCCGCGCAACTCCACCCCGGTCGCGGCAAAGATTAGCTCCATCGCAACCAGATAGCGCAGGCGCTCGATGATCTCGGCGGTCTTGGCCACCACCCGCGGCGCCATCGACGACTGATCCTCGATGCCGTCCGAAACGGCGAGCGGGCTGAGCGACATCGGATTGGCCAGATGCCGGATCTCGGCTTCCAGGCCGGCGAGCGGTTTCTGCAATTCGGCATAGCCCTGGCGGCTGCCGCCCCTGGCCGACAGGAAGCGCGGCAGTTCCGCCACCGTCGGCGACATCAGCTTCATGCAGCGGTTGGCGGTGCCTACCGCGCAATGCGCGAGGGCCTGGCCGAGCTGTTCCCAGGTCAGCGTCAACGCCGTAAGGTCGAAATTGCCGTTCGAGATGATCCGTTCGGCGGCAGGCAGGATAACCGGGTTGTCGCCGGAATGGGTCAGCTCGATCTCCGTCGCCAGCCTTGCCTGTTCAAACGCGTAGAGCAGGCCGCCCCACACCTGGGGCACGCAGCGATAGCTGAGCGGATCCTGGATGCGCCGCGCCGCGTTCTCCTTCCACAGCCCGCTCCCCTCGAGCTCCGCCCGCAGGCGCGCGCCGATCTCGCGCTGGCCGAACGCCGGTCGCGCCGACAGCGCGTCCTCGTCGATTGCCGTCAGCGATGAACGGAATGCCTCGTAGTTGAGCGCCACCGCGGCCATCGACCAGTCGATGAGGTGAGCGACGTCTTCGAGGTAGAGGCAGGCCGTTCCGGTCGAAAGGCTGTTGGCGACGATGATGGCGTGGCCGTCCTTCTCGCGCAGGTCGAGCGGCTCGAGCCCGGCAAGCGCCAGCCCCTCGGCGGACGGCATGACCTTGCCCTGGAACTCCACGTCGCCGTCGCCGCGCAGAGCCCTTGCCATATGGCCGAGAGGTGCGAGGTCCGCCGCCCCCATCGATCCCCAGGCGGGGATGACCGGGTGGACGCCGGCGTTCAGCGCCGCGACAAGGCCCATGACCACACGCTCGGAGGCGCCGGTGCCGCCCGCGGCCATGCCCGAGATGCGCGCCACCATCATTGCCCGCACCGCCTCGATCGGAAGAGCCGGTCCGATGCCCATGCTGTGGCTGAGCGGCACGCTATGCTGGAAGGCGATCAGATCGGCCGGCGCGAGCGGCGTGTCGACACAGGCGCCAAGACCGGTGGTGACGCCGTATATCGGCTTGCCGAGTTGCGTGAGATGCTCGATGACGGCGCGGCTCGCGCGGATGCGGCGCATCGCCTCCTCGCCCAGCACCAGGCGGGCGTTGCGACGTGCGATCTCGGCGACTTCCGCCGCGCCGAACGGCCTGGCGTCGAGCATTATCATTCTGAGCGTCATGCCCTGCATGTATCCTATGATTGACGTTCAGGAAATGGGCGCGGCCGCCGTATTCCATGATGGCTTCTGCGCCGGAAGGATGTGAAATGCCTGGCAGTGGCGCAGGACGAGCGCAGCCGCAATCATGGCGATGGCCGATGCTCCCGGTCTTGGGGATCAGCCTGCCATGGACCTCATCGGCAGGTATAACCGCCGTCCGGCTTCAAATCGTTCCAGACTGTGATGCTGCCACGCGCGAACCTGCGCCAGTCACGTCGCCTTGCCGACCGCCGCGTCCAACTCCAACTCGCCTTCTGAAATATCGTCGAACGAAGCGTAGTTCATGTTGTAGAGGCGGGCGTAGAGGCCCTTTCGTTCCATCAATTGCTCGTGGTTGCCGCTTTCGACGATCTCGCCGTTCTGCAGGACGATGATGCGGTCCGCGCCGCGGATGGTCGCCAGCCGATGGGCGATGACCAGGCCGGTGCGGCCTTCGAGCAGCTTTACCAGCGCCTTCTGGATCAGCATCTCGGTGTAGGAATCGATACTGGCCGTGGCTTCGTCGAGCACAAGGATCTTGGCATCGGCGACCAGCGCGCGCGCAAAACTGATCAGCTGGCGCTGGCCGAGCGAGAGGTTGCCGCCGCGCTGCTCGAGTTCGGTGTCGTAGCCATTAGGCAGATGCTCGATGAAGTCGTGCGCGCCCACGGCTTGTGCCGCACGCACCACCTCCTCGCGGGTCGCGACGGTTTTGTGATAGCGGATGTTCTCCAGCACCGAGCCGGAGAACAGGAACGGCTCCTGCAGCACCATCGCCACCTGCTCGCCGAGCGAATCCTGCGTCAGGTCGCGGACATCATGCCCGCCGACCAGGACCTGACCCGACCAGACATCGTAGAAGCGATGCACCAGCGCCATGGAGCTGGACTTGCCCGACCCGGTCGGGCCGACCAGTGCTACGGTCTCGCCCGGGTTGACGCGGAAGGAAACGTTCTTCAGCACCGGCAGGTTCTGCCTGTAGCCGAAGGTGACGTTCCTGAATTCGACCGAGCCGTCCATGTCGCGCGACAGCTTGACCGCTCCGTCCTTGTCGCTGACGTCAACCGGCACGTCGAGCACTTCGGAGATGCGCTGGCCGGAGGCCATGGCGCGCTGCATGACGCTGTACTGCATGGTGAGCGAGCGGATCGGGTCGAAGAAGCGCTGGATGTAGAACAGGAACGCCACCATGATGCCGACGTCGAGGCTGTGCGACAACACCATCGAGCCGCCGACGACGATGACCGTCGCCATGGCGACGCCGGTCAGCGTGTCGACGATCGGCACCATCACCTGCGCATATTTCGCCGACCGAAGATGGGCACGGAGATTGGCCAGCACCTTTTCGTCATAGAGGTCGAAATTGACATGCTGGCGTTCGAGGCTCTGCACCGTGCGCACGCCATGGATGCCTTCGGCAAGCGCGCCGTTGGCGATGGAGTTGGTCTCGTGCGCCGCCATGAAGGCGACCTTGGCGCGCGGCAGCCAGAACAGGCGCACGATGAACAGCACCGGCATGGTCGACAGCGTCAGCAGCCCGAGCCGGAAATCCAGCCACAGCAGCACGCTGACGATGCCGAACAACAGCACGATGTCGCCCACCGACATCACGGACGTCTCGAGGAATTCCTGCATGGAATTGACGTCGCCCTGCAGGCGCGACATCAGCCGCCCGACCTCGGTCTTGTCCATGAAGCTCAGCGAGACCCGCTGCAGATGGCTGAACATGGCGCGCCGCAGGTCGGACAGCACATTTTCGGCCACCTTGCCGACGACGCTCTCCTGCACATAGCTGGCGGCATAGTTGATGAGGATGATGACCGCAAAGGCACCGGTCGCAGAGATCATCACCGAGCGGTCGAGCCTGCCCGCCGCCATGCCATGGTCGATGGCGTATCGGATGACCAGCGGGATCGCCAGCTGCGTCAGCGTGAACACCAGCACCGCGGCGACCGAGATGAAAATCCGACCCTGATAGGGCTTTACGAAGCTCCAGATGCGCCGCACGATGCGCGGATCGTAGGCTTTGCCGAAAACCTCTTCCTCGTCGCGGTGCGAGCCGACGACAGCCTTTGTCGGCCGCCCGCTTGTGTCTTCCTTCTCGTCGTCGTTCTGCGTCGACATCAGGCGGCTCCCATGGCCGCAGGCCTGTCGTCGTCCGGCCGCAGCTGCAGGTCGTAGAGCGCGCGATAGCGTCCACCCAGCGCCAGCAGTTCCTCATGCGTGCCGCGCTCGACGATGCGGCCGCCCTCGACGAACAGGATCTGGTCGGCGTGCATCAGCGAGCTCAGCCGATGCGAGATGATGAGCGTGACCCGATCCTTGGCGAAGCGCTTCATCGCCGCCCGGATGCGCTGCTCGGTGCCGGCGTCGATGGCCGCGGTGGAATCGTCGAACACCAGCACCGATGGCCGCAGCATCAGGCTGCGCGCGATGGTCAGGCGCTGTCGCTGGCCGCCGGAAAGCGACGCGCCGCGTTCGCCGACGACCGTGGTGTAGCCCGCCGGAAGCCCGATGATGTAGTTGTGCAGCTGGGCGTATTCGGCGGCCTGCCCGATGCGGGTCTCGCGCGCCCAGGGATTGCCATAAGCGATGTTGTTCTCGATCGAAGTGGTGAACAGGAACGCGTCCTGCTGCACGACGCCGACCGCCTTGCGCAGCGATTGCAGCGTGACCTTGCTGATATCCTGTCCGTCGATGGTGATGGCGCCCGACGTCACGTCGTAGAAGCGCGGGATCAGGTGCGCGATGGTCGACTTGCCGCTGCCAGGTGGGCCGACGATGCCGATGGTCTCGCCGGACCTGGCCTCGAAGGAGATGCCGGACAGCGTCGGGCGGCCTGCGCCCGCGTAGCGGAAGCCGACATTGTCGAAACGCAGAACGCCGTCGTTGACAACGAGGTCCTTGGCATCGGGCGCATCCTCGATATCGAGTTCGGCATCGAGGAGTTCGAACAGCCGCGTGCCGCAGGTCGAGGCGCGGGCGAACGAATTGACCATCAGGCCGAGCTGGCGCACCGGCATCTGCAGGATGGTCATGAAGGTGAGGAACTGGGCCAGCGTGCCGACGCTGATTTGGCCCGCGATCACCTTCTGGCCGCCGAACCACAGCACCAGGCCCATGGCGGCCAGGAACGAGAAGTTCATGGCGCTGGTGTTGCTGACGCGGATGTCGACGCGCTCGGTGGCGAGGTCCAGCGCATCCTGCTTGGCGCGGTCGAATTTCTCCAGCTCGTGCCGTTGCGCCGCGAAGGCACGCACGACGCGAATGCCGCCGAGGTTCTCGTCCATCACCCGGCTCAGCACCGACAATCGCTGCTGCAAGGTCAGCCAGGTGCTGCGCAACTTGAGCTGGGTGACCGAGGATCGCCAGGCGACGAATGGCACGAAGCTCAGGCTGAGCAGCCCGAGCACGAGATCGGTGCTGATCAGCAGATAGGCGCCGACACCGATCAGCACGCCGAGCAACACCACGCGCAGGATGCCGGTGGAAAAGAACATGCGCACGCCGTCGAGATCGAGCAGCCCGAGCGTGATCAGATCGCCGGTGTGGACCTTGTCGTGGAAGGAAAAGCTCAGGCGTTGGATCTTTTCATAGAAGGCCAGGCGCAATTCATAGCCTGTCCGGTGGCCGACGGCCTCGCCAAAATAGTTCTGCGCCATGGTGAAGAGGCCGCGCAGGACGCTGACGACCAACAGGATGAGGGCGGTGTTCCAAAGCGCGTGCTCCGCAGCAGCATCGGCACCCGCGACCATCACGCCCTGCGCCTGATCGATGGCGCGTCCCAGCAGGCGCGGAATGAAAAGCTGCAGCGTCGCGGCGATGAAGGTCGAGACGATGGTGATCGCGACCTGCCAGGGATGGCGCAGCGTCATGCGCACGATGCGGAGCAGGGTGCTGAGACCCTTGCCCCACGAGGCTTCCGCAACGTGGGCAAACGATTTGCCGCGCTCCGGCGCGCCGCCGATGGCTTGCGTATTCAAGGAAAGTATCCAAACCAATCCGAGCATTAGCCCGGACGAATGAAGCAGACTCAATTAGATAGCTTGATGTTACGCTTGCCCGACTTGACCGTTCAAGTGCCAATGGCGGCATCGCACTGTGCCTGTGATCGCTGATGCAGCATCGAGCCGACCGCGAAGGAATTTCGGTGCCGCCGTCCTACCAGCATGTAAAGCCGGCATCGACAGGCACGACGGCGCCGGTCATCAGGCTGGCTGCGTCGGAGGCGAGGAACAGCACGGCGCTGGCGACTTCATGCGCCTGTCCCATTCTCCCCATCGGCGTGTCTCGCAGCCAGGCCTCGATCCGCGTCTTGTTTTCAGGGATCGCCAGAACCATCGGCGTCTCGATGTAGGTCGGCGCAACGGCGTTGACGCGCACGCCGTGCGGCGCCCATTCGGCGGCGATCGAGCGGGTCAAATGATGGACGGCCGCTTTCGAGACGTTGTAGGGCGTCTGCGGCTGCGGCCGATTGCAGATCGTGCCGGACATCGATCCGAGATTGACGATCGAGCCATGCCGGGCGGTGATCATGTGCCTGCCGAACGCGCGGCAGCACCGGAAGACGCCATTGACGTTGACGTCCATCATCCGCAGCCACAATTCGTCGTCCATATCCTCCAGTGAAATGCCGCTGCTGCCGATGCCGGCATTGTTGACGAGGATCGAAGCCGGCGTTCCTCGGGCAGCCAGCATGTCGGCAATCTCGGTCACTCTTGCCGACGAGGTCACGTCGCCGATCACAAGTTCGGCCTTGTGGCCTTTCGCGATCAGCTCATCCGTTCCGGCACTGCCGACCTGCTCGTCCGGTTCGATGATCACCAGCGAAGCGCCGGCCTCGCCAAGCGCATCCGCGCAGGCAAGGCCAATACCGCGGCCACCGCCGGTCACCACGGCGACCTCGTTGTCCACCCTGAAACGAGCCTGGTACATGGTCCTCCTCCCCAATTCCGATGCCGGCTTGCCGTGCTGTCAGATATCGAAGTTCGCCGGCAGGATGACGACGTCCCGGATCGTTACCGTGCGCGATCGCGTCAGCATGAAAACCAGGACCTCGGCGACTTCCTTCGGGTCAAAAAGTGTCCCCGCGGCGATCGCCCGGTCGAGGTTCTCCTTTGGCCAGTCTTCGACGAGCGGCGTCAGCACCGGCCCGGGAGCGATCGCGCCGACACGGATTCCGTGTTTCGCGACCTGCCGCCTCAGCGCGTGGACGAACGCCTGAACGGCGTGCTTGGAAGCAGTGTAGATCGGCTCCCACGGCACGGCCGTGTGGCCGGCTACGGAGCTGGTGACGATGATGTCTCCCGTGCCGCGTTCGATCATGTGCGGCAGGACCGCGTGAACCGTTCGGAATACAGCATTGACGTTCAGGTTCAGCATCCGGTCGAAGGCGTCCGGATCGCCATCCGTAAAATCGCCGCCGATATAGGCGCCGGCATTGGCATGGAAGGCATCGAGCTGGCCTGCCTTGTCCAGAATGGCCGGCATCATGCCCGCCACGCTTTTTGGGTCGGTGAGATTGACCACCAGCGGGATCGCGTTGGCGCCCAGTTCCAACGACAGGTTGTTCAACCGATCCTCGGCATAGTCGACAAGAACGACGCGTGCCCCCGAAGAAAGACAGGCCTTGGCGCAGGCCAGGCCGATCCCGGACGCCGCACCGGTGATTGCTATGACTTTTCCCGACAGATCCTGACCCATCTCAATCCTCCAGTTTACGTGCTTGGCCGCGCGCGGCCGTGTCCAGACTTGTGCTGTTTTTCGGGGTCACGGCGATGAACTCGTCAAGCTGCTTGCGTGACGCGGCACCTTCCATCGGACCCTGCATGGTGACGTTGCGAGCGCCCGCGGCATTGGCATACTCAAGCGCCTGGAACGCGGGCATGCCGAGGCGCCGGCAAGCGACGTAGGCGCCGCCGAAGCAGTCGCCGGCGCCCGTCGGGTCCACCTCGGTAACCCTGAACGCCGGACAATCGAGCCGCGTTCCGTCGGCGCCGAAGAATGTCGACCCGTGTTCGCCGCGCTTGAGAGCAATCTCCGTTACGCCACGGGCAAGGAGCGCGGTGATCGCGGCGGTTTCGCCTTCGACGCCGGCCGCCACGAACAATTCGTCGCCGGAGGGCAGGACAAGGTCGGCGGCATCGACGAGCCTGGCGAAGCGCTCCCGCGTTTGTCCGTGCCCGAGCAACTCCTTGCGCAGATTGGGGTCGAGGGAAACGGATCCGCCGCGCTGCTTGATGACGCCGATGGCATGATCCGTCATCTCCCAGACACCCGGGATGGCAAAAGCGGTACCCATGACGTGCAGGTGTCCGGCTCGCGCGAGCAGCGCCTGCGCCTCGACCGTCAGGCTGACGAGTGCGGCCGCGGATTTTCCGATGTTGTAGACGAAGTCGCGCGAGCCGTCGTCGCGATAGCGAACGAACGCGCTTCCGGTCGGATAGTCGGGGCTAACCGAGATGGCCGATATGTCGGCTCCGTCGGACCGGAGCCGTTCGATGTTGATGCGGCCGAAATCATCGTCGCCGACCGAGGCGACAATAGCCGCCGAGCCGCCGATCTTGGCGCACTGATCGATGAAGATCGCCGGCGCGCCGCTGGGGTAGGGGCCGATGAGCTCGATCGGTTCGAGGAAACCGTCGCCACGGCTTTTCGCCATGATCTCCACCAGGATCTCGCCGATGACGACCGTCGGCCCGAGTGCGTCCGCAGCGAGCTTGGTCTGACTTGAAATCGCATCTGCGGGCATCGCATGGCTCGGCTATTGGACACTTTCGATATCGGAGACGCACCTGCCGCCAGGTCTCGCGGCGCGCTCGCTGATCCTGGCAGCGAACAGCGGCCTGAGATGGTCACGATCGGGAATGCGCTGTTATTCCTCCAAAAGGCACACTATGGGCGTTTGTATGTTTATGCAACATATTAACCGGATTGGCGCCGTCGCGGCAAAGGCGACCGCGCACTATCTCCCTTCGTCTGCCTCCGGCTCTTCGAATTCCGCCGCATCGTCGGCGAAACGCTGGCTCTCCAGAGACAGATAACGCTGGTGCAGCATGCAGGCCGCACCGAAAGCGGAACCGACGGTTCCTTCATCGTTCACTGTGATCGATGGGAAGGGGAAACTGGATTCCTGTATGGCGTGGATGTGGGCGGCCACCCTGGCGGCCATCAGCGGATAGAGCGCCGCGACCGAACCGCCCAGCACGATCCGGTCGGCGTCGATGATCCGGCAGGCCTGCACAAGCCCTGTTGCCAGGGCCTTTGCCCAATGCTCGGCGATAGAGACGGCGCTGGGCAGGCGATCCTGGACATCGGCAAGGAAGTTGCCGAACGCCGGGTGGCTGAGGGCGGAGGTCTTGCGGTATTCGCCCATGATGGTTTCGAGGCCGATCAGTTGTTCCAGATTGCGGCGCGGACCCGGCGCGTCGCTGATGATCAGGTGCCCGATCTCGCCCGCCAGCCCGTTGGCGCCGCGAAAAAGATTGCCGTCGATGATGATGCCGCCGCCGACGCCGCTCTCCATCACGAGAAACAGCGTTACGCCTGAATGCGCCTCGCTGCGCCCGTAGGTCGCGCCGATGGCGAATGCGTTGGCGTCGTTCTCGGCAAGGACCGGAACGCGCAGCGGCAGGACGTCTCGTACCAGCTCGGCGAGATGAACGTTTCGCCAGCCGAGAAGCGGCGCCAGCCGGACCAGTCCATGCTTGTCCATCTGCGCCGGCGTCGAGACGCCAAAGCCTTCGCATCGCTCCAGTTTCGACGCCGGAATGGATTGCAGGGCCATGCTTACCGCGCGATCGACCGCGGCCTCGACGCTGATCGAGGGTCCGTCGAACGGTTCCACATTCGTCGAGACGATGTTGGTTCCGAGATCGATCTCGACCGTGCTGATATGTTCGACGCCGATCTCCACCCCAAGGAAGAATATGGCATCCGGCACCAGTTCCAGCATGATGCCGGGGCGGCCGACCCGGGCATAACCCGGTTGTTCGGGCGGATCCTCGATGGCTTCGCGCACCAGACCGTCAGCCGTCAGGCTGGCGATGATATGCCCCGACGAAGAGCGGTTGAGACGCAGTTTGCGTGCGAGTTCGGCCCGGCTCAGTCGTCCAAACTGGTGAAGGGCTCTCAGAGCCGCCACTTCATTGCTTTGTCGAATTCTGCGATGCGAACTGGCGGTCAACGCCGGATCATTCACGTAGGTTTCTCCAGGCTACCTGCGATCCGCCAGCTGCAAGCGATCGCAGGCCGTCATTTGGTACACGCCGCTCAAGCGTGCGGCAACTAATGGGCGGGCGTTCGTCGTTCGCCGGCGAACCGCCTCTTGCATTTTCAGGTCGATGAAGGCCTTGGCGTGCTTTGCCAGCGGCATGTTCTCGGTCCAGGTATCGCGCCAGATCGCGCAGGCCAGCGAAAGACCTTCGTCGACCACGGCGCTGGAGAACGATTCGAAGGTAATGTCGCGCTCGTAGCCGATATCGAGCAAGGCATCGAAGATGCGATCGAAATCGATCACCCCGTCGCCGAGATAGCCGCGATTGCTTTCGCCGATGTGGAAATAGCCGATCTTGTCGCCGGCCAGACGAATGGCCGCCGCCGGGTTCGCTTCCTCGATGTTCATATGAAACGTGTCGAGATGGAGCCTGACGTGATCAGAGCCGGTCGCCTTGATGAAGTCGAGGCCTTGTGCCGCCGTGTTCAGGAGGTTCGTCTCGAACCTGTTGACGACCTCCAGCACCAGATCGACGCCGGCCGCCTTTGCCGCTTCGGCCGTCCGCGCAATGGCTGCAATGCTGTTCTTGCGGCCGCGATCGCTTGGCATGGTCGAGTATTTCGTGTGCGCGGAATAGAGAATCCCGCCAAGCTTGGTGCCGCCGATATCTCGAACGGCCGCGACCGCGCCCGCGAGCAAGTCCTCGCCGGCCTTGACGACGGCAGCATCCTCGCTCGACACGTCGGCGCCTGGCGGAAGACCCATCGTGACGGCGATTTCGAGACCCAGTGCCTTAGCCTTTCCGGCGAGACGGTCGAGGTCGAATTTTTCGGGCCGAAGGTACGCGAACTCGATCAGCTGATAGCCACAGGCGGCAGAATTTTCCATCGCCTCCTCGAGCATGGCCTGAGTGCCGCCGCCGGTCCAAACGAATGAATGAATGCCCAATCTGCGCATGTGCAGCTCCTCCACGACACAATCTATGTTGCATAGCACAACAAAATATCCAAACCAGGTTCATGTCAAGAGTCATACGGAGTGCGTAATGGTTCCGCCTGTTTCCGCTTTTCGTGCAAAAATGATTGACAGCACAATGGAAAACTCTAATTTGTCTCGTTAAGCAACATATAAGTCTGGTAAAAACACCAGACGCATTGGAGGAGGATCTCGAACCGGCGCCTTGAGTGCGCGGTACCTTGTGTCATGTTTTCGGCGGATGGCATCGTTCACTGTATTTGTTCGGCGAGCTGTGCGCACTGAACGACCTGCAAGGCCTGTGAGGATTGGTCACCGTCTGATCGATGACGGCTTTCGATAATTTCGGGCAAGTGGGCGAAGGGGGCCGCGGATCAAGCGGTCGTTGCGTTACGGGGAAGGAGCCACTCAATGAAGCCCGCTCTGAAGATCGTTCCGGACTTCGAAATGGTCATATGTCCGCCGGCGGAATCGTTCCGCTGGAACATGCATGACTATCCGTTCTTCAAAGCCAAGTGGCATTATCATCCGGAATACGAACTGCACCTGACGCGAACGACCTCGGGCGTCATGATGGTGGGAGATCATATCGGGGAATTCGCACCAGGCTGCCTGGTCCTGACCGGGCCGAACGTCCCGCACAATTGGGTCAGCGACATTGAACCCGGGCAGACAATTCGCAATCGCGACATGCTGATCCAGTTCAGCCGCGAATGGGCCGATCGGGTCACCGGCTTCTGTCCTGAGCTCGGAACCATCCGGCCGCTCTACGACGACGCCGTCTACGGAGTGGAATTTCGCGGGGCCACCGCCCTCGCCGGGCAGCGGCTGCTCGCACAGATCGGCGCCGCCCAAGGTGCCGAGCGTGTGGTGCTCTTTCTGCAATTGATGATCACGCTGGCCCGCGATCCCGGCGACCGCCGCAGGCTCTCGCGGCTGGCGCCTACGTCCGCGCAGGCGGAATTGCCGCCGGAACTCGACGTGGCAATGCGCTATGTTCTGGACCACTATAGCGACGATATCGACCTGCCGTTCGTTGCAAGGCTCTGCGGGCTGGAACCGCAAGCATTTTCACGTTTCTTCAAGCGGCAGACGGGTCACACCTTTGCCCGTTACGTCATCCTTGCGCGCATATATGCAGCCTGCTCGCTGCTGACGCAGACTTATCGGCCGATCACCGACATCTGCTTCGAAGTCGGGTTCAACAACGTCGCCAATTTCAACAGGCAGTTCTTCAAGATCTGCGGACGCACGCCGTCGGACTACCGGCGCAATGCCCACAAGATCGGGACCGAGGCGCGCGCCGATCCGTTCAGGGAGATCCGCGCCTGGTCAGGCGGCGCGCGGGCAGTCGGCGAAAAAGTATAGATCGCCTGCAAACCACGCGTGGCACGCGGAGATGTCCCCGCACTAAGTTCATCGGAATGCCTCGGGGGAGCGAGGCCGCAGGCAGAACAAATTCTCGAGCGCAGGAGGATCCGTGTCGCTGAGCTTTCATCTCAGGCACCGGTCGGGGAGGATGTCTTTGCGGGAACCACAACCGCCGTTTCGTTGTCTTGAAGGCGTCGCCTCGCGCCAAGTGCTGCATCGTAGCGGCATTGCCGGCAGGGATCGGCGAATGGCGCCAAGATCGGTTGGTCGGACGCGCGACGGAGCCACTGCATTCGAGCGCGTGGACTTGGATTTGCCTCCCAGGGCCGGCACCCGGGGAGTTCTCTTTCCGGGTGCCGCTTTTCCGGCAGGACGGTCCGGTGCGCGTCGGCCTGAAACGGGTTTCAGCCATGTCCGGATGGCCAGGAGGTGCCGTTCCTGAGGGGTGGAACGCGGCGATCGCAGAATGGATGACTGACAGTCAATGTTTTGTTGGAGGAGTGAAAAATGAAACATGAACTCAGAATGGGCCTTGCCGCATTGGCAGTCGGCCTGATGACCAGCGTGATGCCCGCCAAAGCCGATTTCTGGTCGGACGCCGGTGCGAAATACAAGGGCGTGACACTGCACGGCGTGACCGAAAGCACGCCGCCTTCGAACTACATCAAGGACGTTCTTGCCCCCGCTTTCGAGAAGGCGACCGGCATCAAGGTGGAAATCGAGACCACCTCCTGGGACCAGATGTACGACAAGGCGATCAAGGACATGGAAGCCAAGACCGGCATCTATGACATGGTCTATATCGAGCAGGACATCATCTACGCCTATCTCGCCCGCGACTTCCTGGTCGACATCACGAAATCCCTGAAGGACGACCCGTCGCTGAAGGCGCCGGAGTACGACGAAACGCACTTCACGACATTTGCGAACTATTTCAAGAATGCCGACGGCGATCTTTTCGGCATTCCGATGGAAGCCTTCATCAAGCTCTATCTGTACCGGACCGATCTGTTCAACGATCCGGCGATCAAGGAAGCCTTCAAGAAGGAAACCGGCAAGGATCTGGTGCCGGCCAAGACCCATGAGGAATACACGCAGATCGCGGAGTTCTTCACCAAATGGGGCAAGGACCACAATCTGGAACTGTGGGGCACCACGGCACAGGCGCATACCGGCCACCCTGCTTCCTGGTATGAGTTCTTCGAGTCCATCGCGCCCACTTTCGGTGTCTACAACTGGGGCATCGACGCGTCGAAAAACTACTCGGCATCGGTCGCCAATGGCGGCACGATGAACAGCGACAAGGCCAAGGCCGCGCTCAAATACTGGCTGCATCTGCGCGACATCGCCCCGCCGGAATCCCCGGCAAGCACATGGACCGAAGTCGGCACCACCTTCGCGGCGGGCCGCGCGGCACAGGGCCTGGTCTACGGCGAGAACGCGGCATGGATCGCTGCCGACGCGGAAAAGTCGAAGGTCGTGGGCAATGTCGGCGTCGCCCTGCCGCCGCTGGCACCCGGCGTCATGGAGGATGCGGAAGCCGGCAAGGGTTATATCGGCTACTATGACGGTGGCGCCTTCGGTCTTCCGGTAACCTCGAAGAACAAGGAAGCAGCGCTGCTGTTCCTGCAGTATATCGGCCAGGATTCGGTCCAGGGCGATTGGGCGGTGGCAGCACCCCGCATCACCAACACGGCAACCTACGACGATCCGAAGGTGATCGAGATGGATAAGAAGCTCAACGGCTACTACACCATGCTCAAGAACGACGGAAAGCTGTTTGCCGGCGCACCGCCCTATCCGTTCCATGCGCAGGTGCGTGAAGCCACGGCGCCGATCTTCTACAAGATCCTGTTGGGCGAGGTCTCGTCCGACGATGGGCTCGACCAGATGGCTGCTGCCGCCGAGGCGGAACTGAAGAACCTCGGCTACCGCAAGTAGCTTCGTGAGCCTAAAATTCGGGCCGCCGTGAAGCGGCGGCCCGAATACATTTTCGCCGCCGCAAGAATGTCGCGGACAATGCGCCGGCCTGGGGAGTGGTTTCATGCGATCAAACAGAGTGGGATGGCTGATGCTCGCCCCGACGATTGCGATCCTGGGGATCTTCGGCATCGTCCCATTTCTGTACGTGCTCTATGTGGCCTTCCATCAATGGAACCCGTTCGGCGCAAACCCCTACATGATCTACAACGGCGCCGACAATTTCCGCCGTCTCGTCTTCGACAACGAATTCCTGACCTCGATCGCGTTCACGCTGAAGTTCGCCTTCTTCGCTGTCGTCAGCGAAGTCATCCTTGGCTACCTTCTGGCCCAGCTGTTCATGCGCGAGTTCCCCGGCCGGGGCCTGTTCCGCACGATCCACACCCTGCCGCTGATCGTGGCGCCGATCGTCGTCGGCTCGGTCTGGCGCCTGATGACGACGCCCAGCATCGGCATCATCCCGTATCTTTTGAAATCCTGGTTCGGCTACGACCTCAATATCGGCCGTGACGCGACCATGGCCTTTGCGCTGACCGTCATCATGGATATCTGGCACTGGACGCCGCTGGTGACGCTGACGCTGCTGGCCGCATTGGTTTCGCTCCCCAAGGAGCCGTTCGAGCAGGCGCAGATCGACGGGGCCAACAGGTGGCAGATCTTCTGGCACGTCACCTTGCCGATGATCCGCCCGGCGATCCTGGCGACGGTCTTCATTCGCCTGATGGACGCGCTGCGCACCGTCGACGAAGTGTGGATGCTGACCGGCGGCGGCCCCGGCGCCGCGACGCGCTATCTCGGCCTGCACATCTGGAAGATCGTGTTTCCCAAGACCGACTACGGCTACGGCTCGGCCACCTCGATCATCGTCCTGTACCTCACTCTGGTGATGTGCTGGCTGCTCTATGTCGCCCTTGTCGCCCGGCGCGACCAGAAGAGGCCTTCCTGATGCGCGCCAACCGCCCGGTTTTCTCCATTCTGCTGTGGACCTTGCTCAGCCTGCTGACGCTGTTCCCGATCTATTGGCTGTTCGTGATCTCCGTGAAGCCGGCGGTCGAGCTGTTCACCACGCCAAGCCTGCTGCTCGAGACAGTCTACTGGAAGAACTACGTCAAGGTTCTCGGCGACGACACGCTGCGCCGCTACATGTTCAACTCCATCGTGATCTCGAGCGGCAATGCCGTGCTGGTGACCGTTCTTGCCTTCATGGCCTGCTACGCGCTGTCGCGCTTCGATCTGGCCGGCAAGGAGAACATCTTCTTCTGGACGATCACCAACCGCATGGCGCCGGCGGCGGTGTTCCTGCTGCCCTTCTTCCTGCTCTTCACGCAGGTCTTCGTCATTGGCGAGTGGAAGCTCTACGACACGCGCACCGGCATGATCCTGCTCTACTGCACCTTCAACCTGCCCTTCGCCATCTGGACGCTGAGGCCGACGATCGACGCAATTCCCAAGGAACTGGACGAGGCCGCGACCGTCGACGGCGCCACGACCTGGCAGGTGATCCGCGAAGTCATCTTTCCGCTCGCGCGGCCCGGCCTCGCTGTCACCCTGATCCTGACCTGGGTGTTCGCCTGGAACGAGTTCCTGCTTGCCGCGACGCTCACCAGCTTCAACGCGCGCACCATCACCACCGGCCTGTCGGAATATGTCACGACGACCGGAACCGAATGGGGCACGATGGCGTCCATCGCCATCATCACGCTTATTCCAGCGCTGCTGATCTTCTCGATTGTCCAGCGGCACATTGTGGCCGGCCTGACCTTCGGCGCGGTCAAGGAGTAGTTCCATGGAGCACATGGTCGATCTCGATGAGGTGGACGACGAAGCCAACACCATCGTCGCAAGCCCGCAACGCACCGGTTTCCTGCCGATCGTCACCAACTGGTTCGACCGGGTTTTTGTCGGCATCTATCTGTTCGTTGCGCTCGAACTGTTCTGGATGCGCTTGCTCGAACAGTCGATCCCATTGTCCGTCTGCCACGTCCTGGCGATCGTACTGGGTGTGCTGATCGTCTGGCGCGGGTAGGGCGGAGACAAGAGGAGGAACGCAGGCTCATGAAGTCATTGGTGCTGGAAGAAAGGCTGAAACTGTCGCTGCGCGATTTCCCGATCGAGCGCGAGGAGGCGCTCGGCGTCCGCGACGTGCGCATCAAACTGCACACCGTCGGCATCTGCGGCTCGGATGTCCACTATTATACGCATGGCGGCGCTGGCCCTTTCCAGGTGAAAGCGCCGATGATCCTCGGCCATGAGGCATCAGGCATTGTCGTGGAGACAGGCGCCGAGGTGACGTCGCTGAAGCTTGGGGACCGCGTCTGCATGGAGCCGGGCATTCCCGACCCGAACAGCCGCGCGACGCGCATGGGCCTGTACAATGTCGATCCGGCGGTTCGCTTCTGGGCGACGCCGCCAATCCACGGCGTCCTGCGGCCAAGCGTCGTGCATCCGGAGAATTTCACCTTCAAGCTCCCCGACAACGTTTCCTTCGCCGAGGCGGCCATGGTCGAGCCGCTGGCCGTCGGCGTCCACGCCGCCACCAAGGCGCAGGTCAAGCCGGGCGATATCGCCCTGGTGATGGGCGCCGGGCCGATCGGCCTGGTCACGGCCCTGTCGGCGCTGGCGGCAGGCTGCGCGCGGGTCTTCGTGTCGGACGTGGACGACACCAAGCTTGAGCTCGCAGCGAAGCTCGGCGCCATCACGCCGATCAATGTCGCGCGTCAGGATCTGGCCAGGGAGATTCTGGCCGCAACCGACGGCTGGGGCGTCGAGATCGTGTTTGAATGCTCCGGCAGCCCGCGCGCCGCGGAAGGCGTCTTCGATCCGCTCTGTCCGGCCGGCCGGGTGGTGTTCGTCGGCGTGCAGATGCGTGGCATCAACTACGACGTCGGCAAGGCGATGGTGCGCGAGGCGCGCGTCGAGCATGTGTTCCGCTATGCCCACGTCTTCCCGCGCTGCGTTGCCATGCTGTCTTCCGGCGCAATCGACGTGAAGCCGCTGATCACGCGCACGTTCGACTTCGAAGACAGCGTTCGCGCGTTTGAGATCGCCGCATCCGCCCCAAAAGGCGAAGTGAAGATGCAGATTGCCTTGCCGCAATAGAGGGGATGCGAGTTGGCTGAAGTCACCGTCAGGAACATCGTCAAGCGTTATGGAAGCGCGCAGGTCATCCATGGTGTGAATGTCGACATCGCCGATGGCGAGTTCGTCATCCTCGTCGGCCCGTCGGGCTGTGGCAAATCCACCCTGTTGCGCATGATCGCCGGTCTCGAAGCGATATCGGGCGGCGAGATCAGCATCGGCGGCCGGGTGGTCAACGATGTGCTGCCGAAAGACCGCGACATAGCGATGGTGTTCCAGAATTATGCGCTCTATCCGCACAAGAACGTTGCCGACAACATGGGCTTCTCGCTCAAGATCAAGGGCAGGCCGAAGGCCGAGATCGACGCCAAGGTGAAGAAGGCGGCCGAAATCCTCGATCTCGGCAAGCTGCTCGACCGGTTTCCAAAACAGCTGTCCGGCGGGCAGCGCCAGCGCGTGGCCATGGGACGCGCCATCGTACGCGACCCGCAGGTCTTCCTGTTCGATGAGCCGCTGTCCAATCTCGACGCCAAGCTGCGCGTTGCCATGCGTGTCGAGATCAAGGAACTGCATCAGCGCCTCGGCACGACGATCGTCTATGTCACCCATGACCAGATCGAGGCGATGACCATGGCCGACAAGATCGTGGTGATGCGGGACGGCAAGGTGGAACAGGTCGGCGCACCGCTCGATCTCTACGACAATCCGGGCAATGTCTTCGTCGCCGGTTTCATCGGCTCGCCGGCGATGAATTTCATCAAGGGCAAGATCGAAGCGAAGAACGGCAGGCAGGTCTTTGTCTCGGACACCGGTTCCGTGCTGCCGGTCGAGGAGGGCAGGGCGCAGAGCGGCCAGCCGGTCATCTACGGCATCCGTCCCGAACATATCGACATCGCACCCGACGGTTTGCCGGCAACGGTTTCGGTGCTGGAGCCGACCGGCTCCGAGACGCAGATCTTTGCAAGGTTTGGCGAGGACGCCATTGACGCCATCGTCAAGGACCGGCTCACCGTCCGTCCCGGCGAAGAGGTAAGGCTGAAGATCGATCCGCGCCGGGTCCACATCTTCGACAGGCAAAGCGGCGCACGCTTGTGACGCGCTGCCCTCCGCAGTCATTGGCCAGGACCTGACCTGACGGCCGGGCATCCGGCCTGGCGGCCAAGCCGCAATCGAACGAACCGCGCCCTCTAACCGTCTTGACCCGACAGGTACAGCGGCCGACGGCTCGAATACGCGTGCCTCATTTCGGGTAACCGCAAGCGCTCAACTGGAAAAAATAGACCGTCGCCAGCCGCATGCGGCCGCGCATCAGAATCTCTTGGCACCCCTTCTCGCCGGTATGCGTGGGAGTCGCCAAGGAGCGTATTGACAAGGCTACGCTGATATGAACATTTGACTTTGTGAAAGTAACGATGTTCATGCGGGGCGAGCTTGACCCTGCTGAATATCGGGGGAGTTGGGAGGCCCGATCACATGGCTCAAAGCCGCAGTACCGCTCTGAAAATTCAACATAGGTCACCGTCCGGTTTGCTTGCCGGCCGGACAGGATACGCTGCGCTTGGATAGTCTGTGCGGGCCTGGATCGGTCCGTTTTTTTCGAACCTGGCATCGTCGTCGCCCCGCAAACGGTGCATGATATTTCTGAGCGGGCATTTGGGAGGATTTGCAATGCCTATTGGAACTAGGAAGGATGTGTCGCGTCGGTCGTTTCTGATGTCGACGGCGGCTGTAGGCGCCTCGGCCGTGGCGGTTGGCGGGGTCTCGCTGTTCAATGTCCGGCGCAGCTTCGCGCAGGACGCCATGAACCCTGCCGACGTGCTCGCCAAGATCAATGTCGGCGGCTACGTCAAGAAGGAATACCGCGATCTCTACAAGCTCGCCGACGGCGACGAGCTGTGGGACCCGGCCAAGGACTGGATCCGCACCGTCGACTGGGAAAAGGTCCGCGGCGAGTTCGCCGGCACCACGGTCAAGTTCGCGATCGGCGCCGCCGACATGGAATCCGCCGCCGACGGCCTGAAGCCGTTCGAGCAGCTTTCCGGCATCAAGGTCGAGCTGGTCCCGATCCCCGACGATTCGATGTACGACAAGGTGCTGGCGGAATTCATTTCCGGCAATGCCAGCTTCGACGCGCTGCAGTTCTTCTCGCCGTGGCTGGGCGACTTCGCCGGCCCGGGCTTCCTCGCCAAGCTCGACGACTATGCAGAGAAGTGGAAGCTGCCGCTTGACGATTTCTATGACACCTATCGCCTCAACTACGGCTATTTCGGCGACAAGGGCCTCTACGGCATCCCGTTCGACTGCGACATCCAGATGGTGCATGTCAGGCCGTCGCTGCTGAAGAAGGTGACCGGCAAGGACGCCGACACCAAGCTGACCGTGCCGACCTATGACGAGATGATCCGTCTGTCGGCCGAGCTCAACAAGGTGGAGAAGGGCGTTGCCGGGGTCGGCATGATGGGCGCTCGCGGCTTCTGGTCGACCTACACCTGGGAGCACATCGCCGCACAGCATGGCGTCGACCTGTTCAACGATTCCTGGGAGCCTGTCTTCAACAGCGACGCCGGCATCAAGGCGCTCGAAACCATCCTGGCGCTCAAGGCGTCGTCGGCCGAAGGTGTGGCCGGCTGGGGCTGGGGCGAGAACCGTGCTGCCTGGCTCGGCGGCCAGCTCGCCATGAACATCTCCTGGCAGGATTCCGGCACCCAGGCGACGCGCCCGGACCAGAGCCGCATCGTCGGCGACTGTCTCACCCTCTACGAGCCGCGCGTGCAGATTGAAGGCGCCCGTTTCGCGCCGCCGAACATCGCCGGTTCGACCTCCTGCGTCACCGCCACGGCCAAGAACCCGGAGGGCGCCTTCCTGATGCTCGCCTTCCTCACCACCGCGTCGATCATGGCGATGAACGAAGCCAACGCCAACGGCGTCGCGCCCGGCTACAAATCGGTGCTGAAGAACGAAAAGCTGCGCTCGGTCTCTCAGCCTGCCGCGGTGTGGGCCGATTCACTCGACTACGCCTGGTGCGCGCCGCGCATCCCCGGCATGTTCGAGATGGAGCAGGCGCTCGGCAACGAGATCAACAAGGCGATCGTCGGTCAGGCGACCCCGAAGGAGGCTCTCGATGCCGGCGCCAAAGCCTGGAAGGAGATCATGACCAAGAATGGCTTCTTCTCAGACAAGGAGCCGTTCAAGTATGCTGCGGTGGCGCCCGCGACCTGGGCCGGCAAGGGCAAGACCCCGCCGGTTTGACGGTCGATTGATGCTGGCTTGCCGACAGGTCCAGGGAGACTTCACGTAATGCAGGACTCCATGGTCCACAACAGTTCAGGATGGGCGGCGTCAGCCGCCCGTCCCGGCATAAGGCCCCGGCCCCGGAGCCGTTTGCGCCGCAAGGCGTTCCCCTACCTTCTGGTGGCGCCGGCGATGATCTTCCTGCTGGGCATCACGCTCTATCCCGGCGTCTACGCCATGTATCAGAGCTTTTTCTTCGTCCGCTTCAACGACTGGTCTTTCGCCGGGCTCGGCAACTACACCAAGCTCCTGTCGGACAACGAGTTCTGGCAGGCGCTGTGGAACACCTTCGTCATGGGCGCGATCGCGCTCAGCCTCGAATGCGTCATCGCCATCACAATCGCGGCCTTCGCCTATCGCGACCCCTGGGTGCGATCCTGGCGCATCATGTTTCTGATGCCGATGCTGTTCATGCCGTCGGCGGTCGCCTTCATCTGGAAGCTCGCCTTCAACGATGGGCGGATCGTCAGCGATCTCCTGATGCGTCTGGGGCTGATCGACGGCAATCTGGATTTTCTGGGTTCCATCTGGCTCGCCCGGCTGACCCTGATCGTCGCCGATGTCTGGCAGTGGACGCCGTTCCTGTTCATCATCTTTGTCGCGGCCCTGCAGGGGCAGGATGCGGAAATGGAAGAGGCGGCAAGGCTGGACGGCGCCAAATGGCGGCAGATATTCTGGAACATCTCGCTGCCGCTGATGATGCCGATCGTCGCCGTCGCGCTCATCCTGCGCGGCATCGACATCATCACCATGTTCGCTTCGGTCTTCATCATCACCGGCGGAACACCCGGCGGCGCCACCGAAACGATCAGCTATTTCATCTATCGCATCGGCTTCAAGACCTTCAATTTCGGCTATGCCTCGGCCATTTCGGTGGTCATGCTGGCGATAACGGTGACGGTTGCGCAGCTGTTCGTGAAACGCTTCTTCCGCTCGGGACGGGAATAGAAGATGGCCAGCAAAAGCCGATCCTCGGAGAGCCTGTTCCTGCGCTACCTCGTGCTGTCCGCCTGGGCCGTGTTCTGCCTGGCGCCGATCCTGTGGTTCCTGTCCATCGGATTGCGGCCGCGCACCGAGATCATCGCCGCCGAGCCCATCTACTGGCCGACCTTCTCCCTCGACGCCTGGAACATGATCTGGACCGACTGGCCGATGGGCAATTATCTGCGCAATTCGCTTGTCGCGGTTGTCGGCAGCGTCATCATCGACCTGCTGCTGGCGATCCCGGCCGCCTATTCGCTGGCCCGCTACACCTACCGGTTCCGCGAAGACATCGGCTTCTACATCCTGTCGACCCGGATGATGGCGCCGGCCATCGTCGCCATTCCGATCTTCTTCCTGTTCCGCAACATGGGCCTGCTCGATACGGTTTGGGCGCTGATGCTGGTCTATGCCGCGATCAACCTGTCGCTGGTGACCTGGATCATCCGCTCCTACATGCTCGACATACCGCATGAGATCGAGGACGCGGCCCGCACCGACGGCGCCTCGGACCTGCGCATCCTGGTGTCGATCATCGTGCCGATGTGCCTGCCCGGCATCATCACCGCGGCCGTCATCGCCGTCATCTTCGCGGTCAACGAATTCCTGTTCACCTTGCTCATCGCCTCGACCAAGAACGCCTACACGCTGTCCGTCGCGCTGGCCAACTTCACCGGCGGTTCGGACGGCATCATCTACAACGCGATCGCCCTTGTCGCCTTCCTCGCCTTCGTTCCGATCATGTTCCTGGTCGTGCTGATCCAGAAGCATCTGTCGCGAGGCCTGACCATGGGCGCGGTCAAGGGTTGATATCAGGCGTGGCCGCAATTGCCCTGCCTGGCTTTGCATGGCCGGCCCGCGAAGAAAAATGGAAAGACGGTTATGGCTCAGATTCAACTGAAGAATGTCACCAAGGGATGGGGAGCGGTCCTTGGCGTCGACAATGTCGATCTGGATATACGCGATGAGGAGTTCATGGTCTTCCTCGGGCCGTCGGGCTGCGGAAAGACCACGACGATGCGCATGATCGCCGGTCTGAACGACCTGACATCGGGCGAGATCTGGATCGACGGCGAACTGGTCAACGATTTCGATCCGCGCGACCGCGACGTGGCGATGGTGTTCCAGAGCTATGCGCTCTATCCGAACATGACCGTCTACGAGAACATTCGCTTTCCGCTCAGGATGCGCGGCATCCCCAAGGCCGAGCACGACCAGCGGGTGCGCCGCGCCGCCGACATGGTGGAACTCGGCGACTATCTCGACCGCAAGCCCGGCGCGCTTTCAGGTGGCCAGCGGCAGCGCGCCGCCCTTGCGCGGGCCATCGTCAGGCAGCCGCGCGTCTTCCTGATGGACGAACCGCTGTCCAACCTCGATGCCAAGCTTCGCAACGCCATGCGCGTGCAGCTCAAGCACGTCCAGCGTCAGTTGAAGATCACCACCGTCTACGTCACCCACGACCAGGTCGAGGCGATGACACTGGCCGACCGGATCGTCATCATGGACAAGGGACGCATCCAGCAGCTCGGCACGCCGGACGAGATCTACTCCAACCCCAGCAACACCTTCGTGGCCGGCTTCATCGGCTCGCCACCCATGAACCTGATCAAAGGCGAGGTGCGCGGCCAGCGGTTCTCTGCTCCAGGGGTGGAGATCGCCGGCGTCAACCTGGCCGATTCCCAAGGCGTCATTCTTGGCGTGCGGCCTGAAGATGCAAGAGTGTCCGCCGGCGCAACCGGCCATCTGAAGGGGACGCTCTACGGACTGGAACCGACCGGCGACCAGACCTTCCTGTCGGTCCGCACCGAGGCGATGGTCGTCGAGGTCAAGGCCGACCGCGACTTCCGGCAACCGCTCGATACGGCAATCGCCATTGAGCTCGATCTCGAGCGCCTCTATTTCTTTGACGCGGAAACGGGTCAGCGCATTCGCGCAAACTGACGGGACATCACGGTGCTCTACGATTACGCCTCCATCGGCTTCTTTACTTTCGATTGCCTCGGCCGGCCCGTACGCCGCATCCCGGGACCGACCGAATTCGATTTCCTGGAGGAGATTACCATTGCCGTTTCCGGCGCCGCGGGTGCCGCGGCGATCGTGGCGGCGAAATACGGAATGAAGGTGCTGGGCGTCGGCGGCGTCGGCACCGACGACATGGGCGACTGGGTGCTGGGCAAGCTTGGCCAGCACGGCGTCGACACCAGTCTGATGCAGAGGATCGACGGCGTCGGCACCTCGTCGAGCATCGTGGCGGTGCAGGACAACGGCCAGCGGCCTGCCATGCACATGCGCGGCGCGACCGGCTCCTTCGAGATCGCGCCGGACCAGTTCGACAAGGTGCTGGATGCGACCTTCGTGCATATCGGTGGCGCCGGCCTGATGGACCGCATGGACGGCGAGCCGACGGTCGACCTCCTGACCCGCGCCAAGCAGCGTGGCTGCACGACCACGCTCGACGTTGCATCCGCCCGTCACGAGGACATGTCGATGATCGCCAGGCTCCTGCCGCATGTCGATTATTTCCTCCCCTCGGTCGAGGAGGCGCGCCTGCTCTCAGGCCTGTCCGACACGCGGGACGTGGCGCGCTTCATGCTCGACCGAGGCGTGCGCTGCTGCATCCTGACCCTTGGCGAAGATGGCGCCTACTATCACCACGCCGACGGCACGCGGTTTCACATTCCCGCCTTCGAGGTCGAGGTGGTCTGCACCTGCGGCTGCGGCGATGCCTTCAACGCCGGCTTCGTGGCCGGGCTGCATCGCGGGCTTGGCGCGGAGGACTCCGTCACGCTCGCCCAGGCAACGTCGGCGCTCAACGCCACCGGGCTCGGCAGCCAGGCCGGCGTTCGCTCCTTCGACCACACCATGGAATTTGCGCGGAGCGCGAAGCGAAAGACCAACACGCTCGCCGCTTGAACTGGAGCATGATCGCGAACCGAAGGTCAGCGCAGCAAAAAGTGGTTTCCGGTTTTCGGAAGGCTCTATGCCGGCCCGTTGCTCTTCTTCTGCCGCCGCGATCCGCGCAGCTGCATTTTTTCGATCATGCTTGCCGCGGTCACTTCGTCGGTGATGAAAACCGTCGGCTCGACCAGCTTCATCACGCCGATCAGCGCGCCCACCTTTTCGGGCCCGCCGGAGGCAAGCAGGCGAATCGGCGCCCTGCGCAGCCGGTCGATGCCGACCGACATCACGCGGTCGTTGATCTCGTGATCGACAAGGTTGCCGTGTTCGTCGAAGAAATGGAACAGGAGATCGCCGATGGCGCCGGCCGAAACCAGCGAGTCGTGCTGGGCGTCGGTCAGATAGCCGACCCGATAGGAGGTGGCCGTCGACGTCGTCCCGCCGACACTGAGAAGCACGGCGTCGAGGTCCTCGGCCATTTCGAAGATGGTGTTCAGCCCGCAGCGCTCGATCAGGGTTCGCTTGGTCTCGGCGCTGTCGACGATGGCTGGTGCCGGCACCAGGAAACCCTCGCCCTGGAAGAGTTCGGCGAGCTGCCATGCAAACTCGGCCGGGTTGAAGCGGCGCGCCTGGATGATGCCGCCGAGCAGCGAATAGACCCGAAATCCGGTCAGCGACTGACCCTTGATGAAGGGCAGCGTGTTGTACAGCGTCCGTCCCCAGCCGACACCGACGCGCATGTTGGATGTCGCGATCTGCGAAATATAGTCGCCGGCGGCCGCGCTGATCACCGGCACGGGATCGGCCTGCGGGCTCGACAGCGGCGCCACGATCGCCTTCTGGATGCCGAACAACTCTTCCAGGCCGCGCTCGAGCTCCGTCGTGTCGGCGACCTTCGCATTGATCGTGATCTTGATCTCGTTGCGGGCGCGGGCATCCGCCAGAAGCCTGACGACCGTCACCCGGCCGATGTTGAGAATCGCGGCAATCTCGCTCTGGGTGAGCTGCTCGACATAGTACATCCAGGCGGTGCGCACACGAACGCGATCCGCCTGACTCGAGCCGCGAACGTTCTCGCCAAACATCAACTCGGGGTCTTTCGTCCCCCGTTTCCCTTGGCGCATGGTTCCCCTGGCTCCATCGTTCCGGCCCACCTGTCACAGCCGGAATACAGGATGCGCGGATGACGATGTCATAGCTTTGCAGGCCATAATTGTCTATCATTCCAAGGACCGTACAAAGCAGTCATAGGGACGGAAGCATGGCATCATTCTTGCCGGAGGAACTGCGGACAATGGTGAAGGAGCGCCTGCGCGACGCTCGTTTTCTGGCGCGCGAGATGCGTGCTTCGGCGCGAAAGGGGCAGGACAGCCAGACGCCCGAGGGAACCGATCATGCTGCGGGTCCAGCCGGCCTCGTGACCGCGATTGCCGACTTCTCCGACACTGCGCTTTCGGCGCTGGAATCGGTCGCCATAGGGCTGCTCTCTTCCGATCCCAAGGCACATTTCGGCAATGCGTCCGCCTATCCGCTGAGCCGGTATTTCGATGGTGAAAGTGCAAGCGCCCAGGCGATGTTCGCCCGCGATTGCTATTTTGCCGCCAAGCAGGTCCTGTTGGCGAAAGGCATCTCGAACCCGCACCTCAGCGAGGAACTGTTCGCCGAGGCCCATCGCCTTGCCGCCAAAGGGCAACAGCTGGGTCAGCAGCCATCGCCTTCCGGCAAGGCCGGGAACCCGGATGCGTCGCTCGACGATGTTGCGCTGCGGGCCGCGGCCATGGCCAGGGCCATCCTTCGCGCCCGTCCCGTCGAGGCCCCCGGGCATATCGAGGATGCGGCCAACGGCCGGATGCTGGACAGCAACATCTACAGTGCGGCAGCACTTGCTTTGGCTACGGCGGTCGCGAGCTACCATGAGGACGTGACGGCCGACGACGATATCTATCCGGGCGTCTGCGCCGCAGTCGACGCACGTTATGCGCTGTTCGCCAAAGCTCTGGCGAGCCAGGATCGGCCCGAGGACCTGGCGCACGTTTTCGCCGATCTGATCCCGCATCTTCCTTAGTTGGTCTTACGAAAAGGACGGGGTGGAATTCGGGCAAGGCGTTGAACCTTTGCCTTTCAATGGAAACACATGTACATGTGTGGCGGGCTCGGAGCCTGAGCAGATATGAACGTCGCCAGGGATGGAACGAGACAATGGACCTGACGCCGAAGGACAAATTGTCTTCGATACCGGACCTCCGGCATCGGCTCCGGCAGTTGCGCTGGTTTTCCAAGGCGTTCCGCAACAATGCGGAATTGGTGGAGGCGCATTTCGGCTTCACCTACCGGATCGATGAAAAGCTGTTGAACCAGGTCTTCTTCGATTGGCTCGCCGCAATCGACGCGCAGGATGAATCAGCAGCGGTTGACCGGGCCGACTACATCGTCTTCGTGGCCGGGCTAGCCTTGCGTGAACTGATCCGCACCAAGCCTGCGGTTATGGTTTCCGACGCCGGCAAGGGACAGGCGGACGATCAGGCGACGCTTGAGATCGTGCGTTTCTGGCCGGAAGGCTTTCTGTTCACGAATTTTTGCGTCTGTGCCATTGCCGCCGTCCAGGAGCAGGAATTCGGCGTGTCGCGCGATCTCGAAAAGGCCGCCTCGGATCTGCGCGTCTGGTGGTCCTACCGGGAGAACGCTGCAAAGGATCCGAGCATCTCAATCGCGTTCCTTGACCAGTTCGTCGGTCTGGAGCCGAACTGGCTTTTTCCCGCAATGGCGCAGGAGAGGGCGGCGATCAAGAAAGCCCTCGGCGCCTCCCGCGAGGCCATGCTCGGCCGCCCGTAGCCTTCGACCTCAGGATCCGTTTTCCGACCGATCGGCGCATCGGTTCCTGAAGCGACGCCCAGCGTTTGCCCCTGGGTCGAATGTGCTTGTCCAAAGGCCTTTGCGGCGACCGTCGCTTCGCGACTGCCATATTCGGTTTTCGCGCCGAAGATTTGTACATTCGTCTTGATATGGAGACAGATGTTCAGTATTTGTCGAACCGGAGGCAAGTCGCCTAAGGGGAGGATATCGCAATGACCATCAACGTCGCGCCGACCGGCCTTGCGCGCGATCTTGCCGAGCGCGCCAAAACGGGCAAGCCGATCCGCATCGGCCTGATCGGCTCCGGCGAGATGGGCACCGATATCGTCACCAGGGTCGCGCACATGACCGGCATCGAGATCGGAGCGATCTCGGAACTCAACCTGCCTGCAGCGGCCAAGGCGGTCGACATCGCCTATCAGGAGGCCGGACATTCGCGCGAAGTCTCCAGCGCTTCGGCCATGACCGCCGCGATCGAGGCCGGCAAGGTCGCGGTGACCGGCGACGCCGACCTCATCATCAACAGCGAACTGATCGATGTGGTGATCGACGCCACCGGCGTTCCGGCCGTCGGCGCCGAAATCGGCCTGCGCGCCATGGAGCACGGCAAGCACCTGGTGATGATGAATGTCGAGGCGGACGTGACCATCGGCGCCTACCTGAAGAGCGAGGCCGACCGGCTTGGCGTCACCTATTCGCTCGGCGCCGGCGATGAGCCGTCCTCCTGCATGGAACTGATCGAATTCGTCTCGGCCATGGGGCATACGATCGTCGCGGCCGGCAAGGGCAAGAACAATCCGCTCAACATCGATGCGGTCCCGCACGACTACGCCGAGGAGGCGGCCCGCCGCCACATGAATGTGCGCATGCTGGTGGAGTTCGTCGACGGCTCCAAGACCATGGTCGAAATGGCCGCGATCGCCAATGCCACGGGACTGGTGCCAGACAGGCCCGGTATGCATGGCCCGGCGGCGACGCTCGGCGAGTTGTCAAAAGTGCTGGTGCCGCAGAAGGACGGCGGCGTGCTGTCGAAGGTCGGCGTCGTCGACTATTCGATCGGCAAGGGTGTCGCTCCCGGCGTCTTCGTCATCGCCGACATGTCGCACCCGCGCGTCTCGGAGCGCATGGAAGATCTGAAGATGGGCAAGGGGCCCTATTTCACCTTCCATCGCCCCTATCACCTGACCTCGCTCGAAGTGCCGCTGACCTGCGCGCGCGTAGTCCTCTACGGCAAGGCCGATATGGTTCCGCTGGCGACGCCGGTGGCGGAAGTCTGCGCCGTCGCCAAGAAGGACATGCAGCCGGGCGACAGGCTCGATGCGATCGGGGAATATTGCTACCGCGCCTGGATCATTGCCGTTGAGGAAGCGCGGGCGGCCAAGGCGGTTCCCTGCGGCCTGCTTCAGGGCGGCTCGGTGACCGCGCCGATCCGCAAGGGCGATCTCATCACCTATGCCAACGCGACACCGGCGCCCGGCTCGAAGATCGCCGAGCTGAGAGCGCGGCAGGACAGGCTCGTCTACGGCGACAAGGGAGCATGACCATGGCCAGGAAAGCCGTGATGGAAAAGGCCGTGTCCACCAATCTGCCCTTCGCCTACCGGCACTATGATGCCGGACAGCTGAAGGAAGTGCTGCGCAAGATGTACCTGATCCGCCGCTTCGAGGAGGGCGCCGAGGATTGCTACATGCGCGGCCTCATCCACGGCACCATGCATCTGTCGATCGGACAGGAAGCAAGCGCCATGGGCATTTGCATGCCGCTTGCCGAGGACGACCAGATCACCTCCACCCACCGCGGTCACGGCCACTGCATCGCCAAGGGTGCCGAGGTCGGCAAGATGTTCGCCGAGTTCTTCGGCAAGACCACGGGCTACTGCAAGGGGCGCGGCGGCTCGATGCACATCGCCGACGTCGCCAAGGGCAATCTCGGCGCCAACGGCATCGTTGCCGGCGGCATTCCGATCGCTGTCGGTGCTGCCTTGTCGGCCAAGAGGCTGAAGACTGGCAAGGTCGTCGTGTCGTTCTTCGGCGATGGCGCCAACAATGAGGGCGCCTTCCACGAGGCGCTGAACATGGCGTCGATCTGGAAGCTGCCGGTCGTCTTCGTCTGCGAGAACAACGGTTACGGCATGTCGACGTCGACCGACCGCTCCACCGCCGTCAGGAACATTGCCGACCGGGCGGCCGCCTATGCGATGCCCGGAATCATCGTCAACGGCAACATCTTCTCGGACGTCGCCGAAGCCTCGCACGCGGCGGTCGAGCGCGCTCGCGCCGGCGAGGGGCCGACGCTGATCGAGTCCAAGACCTACCGCTATCGCGGTCACTCCAAGAGCGACCGCAACCGATACCGCACCAAGGAAGAGATCGAGGACTGGATGTCGAACCGCGATCCGATCGCGTTGTTCGAGGCCGAATTGAAGGAGTTCGGCATCATCGACGGCGAGGGCATCGAAGCCGTGCGCGAGGTGGTCAGGCAGGAGATCGCCGAGGCCATCGAATTCGCCAAGGCCAGCCCATCGCCGGATATCCGCGACCTTCAGGACTATGTCTATACGGAGCTGGCGTGATGGACGCCATGCTGCGCGAACTGAGCTATGCCCAGGCGATCCAGGAGGCGATGGCGATCGCGATGGAAGCCGACGAGCGCGTCTTCCTGATGGGCGAGGACATCGGCGTCTATGGCGGCGCCTTCCAGGTGACCGGCGACCTGGTCGAGCGCTTCGGCGCAGACCGCGTGATGGATACGCCGATCTCCGAACTCGGTGGCGCCGGCGTCGCCGTCGGCGCGGCGATGACGGGATTGCGGCCGATCTTCGAATTCCAGTTTTCCGACTTCGCCACGCTTGCCCTTGAGCAGATCGTCAACCAGGCCGCCAAGATGCGCTTCATGCTGGGCGGAGAGGTTTCGGTGCCGCTGGTGATGCGGTTTCCTGCCGGTTCGGGCACCGGGGCAGCCGCTCAGCACAGCCAGAGCCTCGAGGCCTGGCTGGGCCATGTGCCGGGGCTGAAGGTGATCCAGCCGGCGACGCCATACGACGCCAAGGGCATGTTGCTGGCCGCGATCGCCGATCCCGATCCGGTGATGATCTTCGAGCACAAGCTGCTCTACAAGATGAAGGGCCCGGTGCCGGAAGGCTACTACACGGTGCCGATCGGCAAGGCCGACATCCGGCGCGAGGGCCGCGACCTGACCGTCGTCGCCACCTCCATCATGGTGCACAAGGCGCTGGAAGCGGCGCAAGCGCTCGAGGCGGAAGGCATCGACATCGAAGTGGTCGATCTCAGAACCGTGCGGCCGATGGACAAGCGCACGATCATCGACAGCGTCAAGAAGACCTCGCGGCTGCTTTGCGTCTATGAGGCCGTCAAGACGCTGGGTGTCGGCGCCGAGGTCAGCGCCATGATCGCCGAGAGCGAGGCGTTCGATTTCCTCGATGCGCCGATCGTGCGGCTGGGCGGCGCCGAGACGCCGATCCCCTACAATCCCGAGCTGGAAAAGGCGACGGTTCCGCAGGTTCCCGACATTGTCGCGGCGGCACGCGACCTCGTGAAGGGGGTCCGCTAGAAGATGCCGGTCGAAGTCATCCTTCCCAAGGTCGACATGGACATGGCGACCGGGCAGATCTCGCGCTGGTTCGTCGCCGAAGGCGCCGCCGTCAAGCAAGGCGACGTGCTGTTCGAGATCGAGACCGACAAGGCGGCGATGGAGATCGATGCGCCGGCCAGTGGCGTGCTGCGCGACGTGACCGGCAAGGAAGGCGTCGATATTCCGGTCGGCGCGCCGGTTGCGTGGATTTATGCCGATGGCGAGGCCTATGGGGCCAAGCAAGATGCGGCGCCGATCTCCCCCCCTGTGGGGGAGATGTCGGCGAAGCCGACAGAGGGGGGCGCTGTCCCGCCAACGTTGCATTCTGTCACGCCCCCCTCTGCCCTACCGGGCATCTCCCCCACAGGGGGGGAGATCGGCCAATCGCAGTCGGGCGCACGCGCGACACCGCTTGCCCGACGTCTGGCCCGTGAGGCAGGTCTTGCCCTTGCCAGCATCATCGGCACCGGTCCGTACGGCCGCGTGGTCAAGGCGGATATTGACGCGGCGGTTGCCAAGGGCGGAACCAAAGAGAACCCAGCGGTGGCTCCTGAAGCTCCCGCCGCCACTGTCGCATCTGCCCCAGCCGTGAAGGCGATGTCGGACGATCAGGTGCTTCGCCTTTTCGAAGCCGGCTCCTACGAACTCGTCCCGCACGACAATATGCGCAAGACCATTGCGCGCCGGCTGGTCGAGGCCGAGAGCACGATCCCGCATTTCTACCTGACGCTCGACTGCGAACTCGATGCGCTCTTGGCGCTGCGCACGCAGCTCAATGCTGCGGCTCCCGTGAAGAAGACCGAGAAGGGCGAGGCGCCTGCCTACAAGCTCTCGGTCAACGACATGGTGATCAAGGCGATGGCCATGGCGCTGAAGGCGGTGCCGGATGCCAACGCGTCATGGACCGACAGCGCCATGGTCAAGCACAAGCACGCCGATGTGGGCGTTGCGGTGTCGATCCCCGGCGGCCTAATCACGCCGATCATCCGCCGCGCCGAGGAAAAGACGCTGTCCACCATCTCCAACGAGATGAAGGACCTGGCGAGCCGGGCGCGCAGCCGCAAGCTGAAGCCGGAGGAGTATCAGGGCGGCACGACGGCGGTGTCCAATCTCGGCATGTTCGGCGTCAAGGACTTTGCCGCCGTCATCAACCCGCCGCATGCGACGATCCTGGCGGTGGGTGCGGGCGAGGAGCGGGCGGTGGTCAAGAACGGCGAGATCAGGATCGCTACAGTCATGTCGGTGACGCTGTCGACCGATCACCGGGCCGTCGACGGCGCGCTGGGTGCGGAACTCCTCGGCGCCTTCAAGCGCATGATCGAAAATCCGATGGGCATGCTGGTGTGAAGCCGAAAACCACCGCCTGATTCACGGTGGCAGGCACTGTCGGCTTGATTGGGTACGGGCGCCCGGGTTCAACTGCCTCGGCGCGCCCGATCGTCGCTGCCTTTCGGCCGCGTCGCGATGAGGCCGGCCTCGATGGACCTGAGAAGTGCGATCGCTTCGTCGAGCCCGCTGGCGTCGCCGCCGGCGGCTGCAGAGACGGCGTCGCCCCATTCCTTGCGCACCAGGGCGTAGTTGTCGGCCCCGCGCCGCGTGCGGTGGACGCTGACGCCCCGGCGGTCTTGCGGATCGACATGGCGCTCGATCAGTCCCTTGCCTTCCAGGTCGCGCAGCACCGTGGAGGCATTGGTGCGCTGCAGCCCCGTCGCGGCCGCGATCTGGCTGGGCGTGGCCGAGGCGTGCGCCACCAGATGGCGCATAACCATACCCTCCGACTGCGAGAGCAGGAACACCCGCTCATCCCGGTAGCCACGGAACTGGATCTCGCGGGCAATGATGAGGATCAGGTCGGCCAGATCCGCCCACCGAATAGCCGTGGGCGGGGTTTTGCGTGCGGATGAATCACCGTCGGTTTTCATACCGCGGGAGTTTACAGCCTCCTGTCTGGTATGTATATGTGCATAATCATTATGTTCACATAACTATGTAGACATACACATCTGGAGACACGAATGACTCCCGCCTATTCCCCAAACGCGGCCTGGCACTCTCCCCGTTCCATGGCGCGCGCCGGAGGCCTGCACGGGTTCGGCGTCTACGTGCTGCTCGCCGGCGCCTTCCTGCCGATCGCCGACTTCTTCATCGTCAACGTGGCGCTGCCGACGATCGCCGCTTCGCTGAAGGCAACCCCGGCCGCACTTGAGCTGGTGGTGTCCGTCTATGGCGTGGCCTATGCCGCCATGCTGGTGCTGGGCGGCAGGCTTGGCGATCGTTTCGGCCGCCATAGCCTGTTTCTGGTCGGGCTTTGCGGCTTCATCCTGGCCTCGCTGGCCTGCGGCGTGGCACCCACCATCGACATCCTCATCGTGGCCCGCCTGGTCCAGGGCGCAACGGCGGCCATGCTGGTGCCCCAGGTGCTGGCGACTTTCCAGGCGACGCTGGAGGGCGAGCGCAAGACCCGGGCCATCGCGCTCTATGGCGCGACCTCCGGCATTGCGGCGGTCGTCGGCCAGCTCGCCGGCGGACTGCTGGTCAGCGCCGACCTGTTCGGCACCTCCTGGCGGCCGATCTTCCTGATCAACATCCCGCTCGGCATCATCGTGTTCTTCGCCTCGCGGCTTGTCGTGCCGGCCAACCGCTCGCCGCACCCGGCCGGCATCGACCTGCCCGGCACGGTGCTTTTCGCTGCGACCTTGACCGCACTTCTGGTGCCGCTGACCGAAGGCCATTCGCTCGGCTGGCCTGCCTGGACCAGGATGATGTTGGCGGCAGCCGTGGTGCTGGCCATCCTGACCGTCATTGTCGAACGGGCTGCCGAGGCACGAGGCGAGGTGCCGTTGCTGCCGCCGTCATTGCTCAAGCTGCCCTCGATGTCGCGCGGTCTCGCCATGATCACGCTGTTCAGCGTCGGCTTTGGCGCCTTCATGTTCGTCTTTGCGCTCACCGTCCAGAACGGGCTCGGCGCCAACGCATTCGAAAGCGGCCTCGCCATCCTGCCGATGGCGATCATGTTCTTCATCGGCTCCATGGTCAGCCCGCGCATGATCAACCGCTTCGGACGCGGCGCCCTGGCGGCGGGCGGCATCGTGCAGGCGCTTGGCCTGGCCCTGCTAGTCGCCATCATGGTCCTGGGCTGGCCGAATGTGAGCCTGATCGAACTGGCTGTGCCGCTGATGCTGATCGGCGCCGGACAGTCGATGCTGTTTTCAGGATTGTTCCGCGCCGTGCTCGCCGATGTTCCCGCCCACCTGGCGGGCGTCGGCAGCGGCGTTCTGATCACGCTGCAGCAGTCCGGCCTGGCGCTCGGGGTCGCAACCCTCGGCACGCTCTATCTGGCACTGCAGCCGGCGAGCATTTCGAAGGCATTTGGTATCGTCATCGCAAGCCAGTTCGCGATCATCGTCGTGCTGGTGCTGTGCTCAGGGCTGCTGCCGCGCTTCACCAGGCACCAGGTCAGCGCCCACCCCGTGGAAATGTGATTCCTCGGCGCCCGGGCGATCAGCGAGACGCTCGCCCGCGGCCGTCGGCCACGACGCAGCCGCTCGGCGGGTCCCTGCCGTTTAGCACCACGATCACGCATTGCGCCGCAACCATGTTTGTGCGCGCCAGCCCTTCGACCGAGGAGGCCGCCGAATGCGGCGAGGCCACGACGTTGGGCAGCGCGACCAATTCGTCGGACACGGATCTGTAGCCAGGGTCGGTCTCGCTCAAGAACACATCGAGGCCGGCGCCGGCGATCGTGCCGCCCTTCAGCGCCTCGAGGAGATCCCGATCCTCGACCAGGCCGCCTCTTGCCGTATTGATCAGCACTGCCGTCGGTTTCATCAGCGCCAGCGTGTCTTTGTTGATCAGGTTGCGTGTCGTCGCTGAGAGCGGGGCATGAAGGCTGACATAGTCGCTGTCGCGAAGCAGCGTCTCGACATCGACATAGGTGATGCCGTTCGCTTCGGCATAGGCTTCATCCACCGTCCGGGCGGACACCAGGATGCGCGCTTCAAAACCCTTGAGCCGCTGGACCACGTTGCGGCCGATGCGACCGAGGCCGATCAGGCCGACCGTCTTGCGGTACAGATCCGAGCTGATCAAGATCGTCCAGTTGCCGGCAACCATGTTCATCTGTGTCTCGCGCAGCCGCCGGCCGACGGCCAGCATGAGCCCAAGCGCATGGTCGGCCACCGAGGCATCGTTGCCGCCGGCGGCGATCGTCACCACGCGGCCGAGCGCACGGGCAGCCTCGACATCGACACGTTCGTAGCCGACGCCGCGGCGTGCCACGATCTTGAGTTCGGGCAAAGCCTCGAGCAATTCCCGCGTCACCCGCGCATGGCCGACGATCCATGCGTCGGCGCCGCTCAGGATACCCACCAGTTGGTCGTGCGTGAGGTGCCCGTCGCCCTCGACCTTGGAGGATTCGGCAATGTCGACCTCGCAACCATTCGCCCGCAGATAGGCAGTCGTCTCGTCATCGAAGAAGCGCTGGGTGACGACGACGCGAGGGATGGTCATGGGATGCTCCGAAAGTGCCGAGCAAGCGCGCTTGCGCAAGAGATCTCAGTTGATCGCCTGCCATGAAGCGACAGGAAAGATCAAGCCTGGTTTAGGTCTTCCGTCAGCCAGCCATCCAGCCGCCGTCAACCATCAAATTGATGCCGGTGACGTAGCTTGCCATGTCGCTGGCGAGGAACAAGGCGGCGCCCGCCACATCGTTCGGGCTGCCGAGCCTCGGCCAGGGTGTGCGCTGCCGTGAATAGTCGAGCGCGTCGGGGTCGTTGGCGACACCCGGCTTGCCGGTGATGATCTTGCCGGGCGCGATCGCGTTGCAGACGATTAGGTCGTCGGCGTGGTCGACCGCGATCTGCCGCGTCATCTGCACGATGCCGCCCTTGCTCACCGAATAGGGAAAATCGCCGGGGCAGGCGACCATGCCGTGCTGTGACGAGATGTTGATGATGCGGCCGCGCAAGTCATTGACGGGTTCCTGGGCGAGCATCTGCATGACGGCGCGTTTGCAGCAATGGAAGAAGCCCGTCAGGTTGACGCCGATGACGCGGCTCCATTGCTCCGGCGATGTCTCGATGAGGTTGGTGCTGGTGTAGATCGCCGCGTTGTTGACCATGACGTCGAGCCGTCCGAAGCGGGTGACGGTGGCAGTGACCAGCGCATCGACGGCGTTCCAGTCGGAAATGTCCGTCGCGATATGCAGCGCCGTCCCGCCGCTCGATTCGATCAGGGCGGCGGTGCTCTGGCCACCCTCGATCGGCAATTCGACCGTGTCGGCGATGACGACGCAGGCGCCTTCCGCCGCGAACTTCAAGGCGATCGCCCGGCCAATGCCGGAGCTGGCGCCGGTGACGATGGCGATCTTTTTCGCAAGCAGGGCCATGGTGTCTTCCTCAGCTTTCCCGGGTGACGATCTTTCCCTGCGCCGGGCCGACGAGCTTCTGGTTGCGCACGATCTCGTGGCCGCGCAGGAAGACGCTGGTCAGCCGCGCCTTGACCGTCCAGCCGTCGAATGGCGTGTAAGCCGCGCGGGAAACCTGCTCCGCATTCGAGATGGAACTGGATTGTCGCGGGTCGACGATCAGCATGTCGGCGTCATAGCCGGCGGCGATGCGGCCCTTGCGCCGGCCGAGCCCGAAGCGCTCCGCCGGATTGCGGGCGCACAGGCGCACCACATCGGGCAGCGTGATCAGCCCGTCGTCGACAAGTTTCAGCATGGTCTGCAGCAGCGTCTGCAGTCCCGGCATGCCGCCCGGAATGTCGGCGAAAGCCGCGTAGCTCGCTGCCTTTTCGGCCGGCGCATGCGGTGCGTGATCGGTCGCGACGATATCGATCAGCCCGGCGCCGAGCGCTGCGCGCAAGGCTTCGACGTCCTGCCGCGATCGCAGGGGCGGCGAGCCCTTCAGCCTGGCGCCTTGCGTTTCATAGTCGTCGGCGCTGAAGAACAGGTTCTGCGGCGTCGTCTCGACACTGGTATCCGCCCTGTCGCGCAGCCGGCTCCACGCCTCCACGCCCAGTTCCGAGTTGATCTGCCGGACATGAATGCGCGTCCCCGTCCTGGCGGCGGCAAGAACCGCCCGCCTGATGCCGCCGGCTTCCGCCTGCGGCGGCCGGCTGTCGAGGAAGGCCGCGATGGTTCCCCCCAAATTGCGTTCGATGCTGCTGGTCAGCATGGATTGATCGCCCGGCGAAATGCCGATCAGCGTGTCGGCCCCAGCGAAACTCCGCAGAGCGCCGGCGACCGCATCGAAGGTAGGAAACAGGAAGTCTTCGGGCACATCGGCGGTGAACAATTCGAACGACACCGGTGCGAGGTCGAGCAGGCCGGGGATCAACGACAAGTCGCGGCTGATCACGGCCTGCAAGCCGACATCGACATGGATACGGCCGTCGGCCATCGCCATCTTGTCGGCAAGCTGCCCGGCGCTGGCCGTCCACGGCTCGTCGGTAGGCATATCGAGCACTGTCGTCACGCCGCCAAGGGCCGCGGCATGCGTGCCGGAGGAGAAATCCTCCTTGTGCGTGAGCCCGGGTTCGCGCAGATGCGCATGCGCGTCGACCAGGCCGGGCAGCAGCAGGCTGCCCGAGGCGTCCAGCACCGTCTTCGCTTCCGCTCTTTCGCCAGGTGGAATGACCGCCGCGATCTTGCCGTCGGTGATGCCGACGTCGCGCCGGTCGGGCCCATCGGCGTTGACCACGGTGGCTCCGCGGATAAGCGTCTCGAACATGCCGCTTTGCTTCCGTCAGCCATGCTGCTCAAAGCGCGCATGGTTCTCGAGCCAGAAGCGCGCGATGTCCTCGCGGCGCATGAAGGCGGCCGCGGGTTTGCTCTTCACGTGCTCGATCACCTCGCGCAGTCCGGATGCCCGGTTGGGCTGGCCCATCCAGCGGGCGTGGATGCCGATCGTCAGCATGCGGCCGCCGGTCTCGTCGGCTTCGTCGAGCATGTAGTCGATCGCCGAGCGGCAATCCTCGGCAAAGTCGCGCGGATTGCTGTAGCCCGGCGCCACCAGATAGCGGCTGTCGTTGAGGGCCTTGGAATAGGGCACGACCAGGATCTCCGTGCCCTGATGGTCGAGGAAATAGGGCAGGTCGTCATTGCAGGGATCGGAGTGGTAGAGGAAGCCGCCTTCCCGCACCAGCAGGTCGCGCGTGTTGACGCTCGGAAATGAGCGGCAGTTCCAGCCCAAGGGCCGCCTGCCCATCAGTCTCTCGTAGAGCGCGATCGCCTCGTGCAACTGGCGCTCTTCCTCGCTGCGCTCCATCGTCGTGTAGTCGATCCAGCGCAGGCCGTGGCCGAGCAGGTCATGTCCGCGCGCATTCATCCATTCGACCACCGCCGGATTGCGCTCAAGGGCGATGGCGCAGGCGGAGATGGTGACCGGAATGTCGTAGCGGTCGAACAGCCGCGCCAGCCGCCACACGCCGGCGCGGCTGCCATATTCGAAATGCGTCTCGGTGCCGAGGTCGCGCACCGGCGGGCTGCTGGCGAGATTGTACTCGCCCCAATTGTCGTTGCGGCCGTCCTCGAGCCAGGAATACTCCGAGCCTTCCTCGTAGTTGAGCACCAGGTTGACGGCGAGCTTGACGCCGCCCGGCCAGGTCACGAAAGGCAGGCGCGGACCGTAACCTACGAAGTCGCGCGGCTGCTGGTGATCGGTCGGCATCTTCTGTCCTCCTCAGGCTTCGTTGGCGGCGATCCAGTCCATGTAGTCGTGGAAGGCCCGCTTGGCCGGTCTCGGCCGCCAGTCCGTGTCCCGCTCGATCCGGGCAAGGTCGTATTCGCCCCACATGCCGGTCTTTAGCGCGGCGTTCATGACGATATTCGCTCCCTCGGTCGGGCTGATTTCGGCCCTCAGGCCCGGAACACGCTCGGCCGCCCAGTCGATGAAGTCGCCGACCGTCGTCGTCGTGCCGCTGCCGATATTGTAGTGCCGGTAGCGCAGGCTTTTGGCATCGAGCAGCGCCATGATCGCCTTGGCGACGTCGCTCGACAGCACATAGTCGCCGAGCGGCTCAAGACTGTTCGGCCGGATTGTCTCGCCGTTGAGCGCCATATGCGCGACACGGTTCGGCAGATGGCGCACGTTGCGGCTGCCGGTGACGCGGTCCATCGGGCCGTAGATCGATGACAGCCTGACTGAAATGGCCGAAAGGCCGAACAGGTCGGCGTAGCGGTTGGTGACCATCTCGGCAGCGAATTTCGAGATGCCGTAGAGCGTCAGCGGCGCGACATAGCCGTCCTCGGGCAGCGGCTCGCCGTTCCAGTCCGGCCCATTGTGCCGATAGACCGAACCGGAGCTGACATAGACGAAGCGTTTGATGCCGGGCCGGCCGCGCGCCCATTCCAGCATGCGCACCGTGCCCATCAGATTGACGTCGACGATATGAGCCGGATCATGGGCCTCCGGCTGCATCTGCGGGTCGCTGGGGCGCGAATTCGGCGTCACCGTCGCGCCGTGGACGATGGCGCTGATGTTATGTGCATCGAGCACGGCTGCCCAGGCGGAAGGCTCCAGTATGTCCGCCGTCAGCACGGTCAGGCGGTCGCGCACCGGGGCAAAGAATGCCTCCGCGATCGCGTCGAGGCTGGAGCGGTCGAGGATGACGGCGCGGGCTTGCGGATCGCGGTCCAGCCATTCGCGCGCGACCACGCTCATGACAAAGCCGGTACCACCGGTGACGAGCAGCGTCATGGGAACTCCTTTGAAATTGAGCGAGTAGAGTCGGGATCAGCGCGTCGCATAGCCGCCATCCACGAGCATGTCGGAACCGGTGACGAAGGACGCGTCCGACGACAGCAGGAAGGCCGCCGCCGCGGCGATCTCGTCCGGCTCCGCGATCCTGCCGAGCAGATGGGCGGGGCCGAGACCTGCATTGGCCGCATCGAAGTCCGGAAATCTGCGCAGCAGCCGCGTCGTCGCCACTGCGCCCGGCGACAGGCTGTTGACGCGGACCTTGTCGGGCGCGTGGTCGACCGCCATCGCCTTGGCGAGATGGATCAGCCCGGCCTTGGCGGCGCAGTAAGCGACGGCCCTGGTGGTGGCGACGCGTCCGAATTGCGAGCCGATGAACACCACCGAGCCGCCGCCGCCTGCGGCGATCAATGGCACCGCGAACTTGCTCATCAGGAACGCGCCGGTCAGGCTGACGTCGAGTTCGCGTCGCCAGGCACTCTCATCGAGATCGACCACGGTGGCGTTCGTCGACGGCGCGGCCGCATTGTGCACCAGCCCATCCAGCCGGCCGAAGCGCTCCTTGGCGATGTCGACGGCGCTGCTGGCGGAGAGGGCGTCGGTCACATCGCAGCGGCAGGCGACCGCCGCAGCGCCAAGCCCGTCGGCAAGGGCCCGCGCCGCCCCGGCATCATGGTCGGCACAAACCACGCTTGCGCCTTCGGCAACGCAGCGCTGCGCGATGGCCGCGCCAATGCCGCTCGCGGCGCCCGCGATCAGGACGACCTTGTCTTTCAGGCGGTTCGTTGCGGGATTGTTCGTCATCAGACCTGGTCCTCGACAGCTTGCGCGATCGGCGTCGCGACCGGCCGGCGCAGAAGATTGTAGCAGGCCGCGAGCGTGACCAGCACCGCGCCGCCGCCGAGCAGCAGGAACATCGCCGGCGGTCCGATATGCGCCATCAATCCGGCGGCGACGCCCGGTGTCGCGACATTGCCGATCGAATAGAGCAGGAGCAGCGTGCCGGACGCGGCGACCATGTGCCGGCTATGGAGTTGCGATGCGCCGAACGCCATGGCCACCGGATAGATCGTCAGCGCCGTGGCGCCATAGACGAAGAACAGCACGAACAGTAGCGGCACCGAAAGGGTGCCGACCCAGGCGATCATGGCGCAGGCTGTCACCGATACCAGCCCCTGCACCAGAAGTATCAGGCGTCGGTCAAGGCGGTCCGACAGCCAGCCGACCGGGGTCTGCGCGACCATGCCGGCAATGCTTATCGTGGTCACCAGCCAGACCGTCGCCGACGCCGACAATCCGATCTGCGTCCCATAGATCGGCGTCAGCACGAAGACGTTCATGTTGGTGATGCCGCCCTGGAAAATGGCGACCACCGTCACCGGGGCCAGCCGGAACAGCGCCAGAGGCCCGAGCCGCCTGTCGACCTTTGCGCCGGCTTCCGGAGCCGGATCGGCCGTCACCGAAGGCAGCGCCGGCCAGCGCAGCCCGGCGAATTTCGGCACGAACGCCAACAGCACCGTTGCCGCCGCGACCGAAAACAGATGCGACGACTGCGGACCGACCAGCGCGACAAGCACCTGTCCGAGCAGCACCGCGATCGCCGTCGTCAGCATGTAGATCGAGAACATCGTGCCGCGATTGTGCTGCTCGGCATAGAGGTTGATCCAGCTCTCGCAGATCACGAACATCGAGGCCATCGACATGCCGCCGAGCAGCCGGAAGCAGAACCAGCTCGGCACGAAATCGGTGAAGACGAAGCCCGCCGCCGACAGCAGCGCGGTTGCCAGGATCAGCAGGAATGTCCGCTCATGGCCGTAGCGGGCGACCAGTGGGCGCGTGATCAGGCATCCGATCAGGAAGCCGACCGGATAGGCGGTGAGCACGATCTGCACGATTTCGGGGGCGATGCCGGGCTTGCCGAGGTAGAACGATACTGCGGTCGTCAGCATGGCGCTGCCGATGCAGGCAAGACAGACGCTGGCCATGATCGGCAGCATGGCGCGGGAGCGCTCGGCGTTCCGCCACAAGTGCATCGCGGATTGAGCGACCGATCCCATGAATGCCGCTGTCGGCCGGCTACGATACGCGCCGGCGACGGGAGACGAGCCCGACAATCGACCCGGGCACGACAATCGGCGCAGGCCAGACAATCGGCGCGGCATTGTCATGCATTGCGGCGGTTCCCCCTTGGCGGTGCCGCTGATCCGCGGCTGGTTGCAGAAGCTATACCCCGCCAAGCACGCGACAAACGAAGATTGACACGGCTATGACCATAATTTTTTTGGCCATCCTTGTCGCCGAAAGCCGCATCTTGCCGCTTCCCAGGCTTTACAGTCGTTTTGTCCGCTCCGTACCATAGTCAATCTGCCATGATCGATTACCCGCCAAGGGAGGAAACCGCATGACCATCGAACGTCTTGAGAATGGCCCACGCTTCTGCCGGGTGCTTCGCTACAACGGCACCGTCTATGTCGCCGGCCTGACGGCGGACGACCTGTCCGGCGACACCACCGCGCAGACCGAGCAAATCCTCGCCAAGATAGACACCCTTCTGGCCAAGGCCGGCAGCGACAAGTCGAAGCTTCTCAGCGCCCAGATCTGGCTGCGCGACATTGCCGATTTCGAGATGATGAATTCAGCATGGGACGCCTGGATCGACAGGAGCGCCATGCCGGTACGCGCCACGGTGGAGGCGCGCCTTGCCGGCGATCAGTATCGCGTCGAAATCATGGTCACGGCGGCTGTCGGCTGAGGGGCCCGTCCGCGAAGGGGGCGGCAAAACCAATGCATGAGCTGGTGATCAAAGGCGGACGCGTTGCCCTCGACGACGATTGGGCCGAATGCGACATCGGCATCGACGAGGGCCGTATCGCCGCTATCGGCAATGGCCTGTCCGGCAAATCGTTGCTGGACGCCAGCGGCCGCTGGGTCATGCCCGGCGGCATCGACGCCCATTGCCATCTCGACCAGCCGGTCTGGGGCGGCGCGGGCAATGCCGACGACTTCGAGTCAGGCACCATCTCGGCGGCGTTCGGCGGCACGACCTGCATTGTGCCGTTCGGCATGCCGGGTCCGGACATGACCACGATTGGCGCGGTCGACCGCGCTCTCGAGCGCGCAGCGGGTCGGGCTGTGATCGACTACGGGCTGCACGCCGTGGTCACCATGGGCACCGGCGCCGATGTCGAGGAACAGCTTGCGCAGCTCGCCGGTCGCGGCATCGCCTCGGTCAAGCTGTTCATGACCTATCAGGGTTTTGCCGTCGACGACGACCTCTTCTTCAGGGTCCTCGACGCCGCGCACGGCCTCGGCTGGATCGTCATGGTCCATGCCGAGAACGATGCCGCCATCCGGCGCACGCGCCGGCGCCTGATCGATCTCGGCCGCACCGACATCCGCTACCATGTCGTCGCCCACAGCGAGACCATGGAGCGCGAGGCGACGCATCGCGCACTGGCCTTCGCCGAAATGACCGGCGCGCGCATGACCATCGTCCATGTCTCCTCCTGGCAGTCGGCCGAGGAGATCGCACGGGCGCGGACGCGCGGCGTCGATGTGGTCGCCGAAACCTGCCCGCAATATTTGTTCATCGGCGCCGCCGACCTCGACCGGCCGGCGATAGATGCGGCGCGTTTTGTCTTTTCGCCGCCGCCGCGCTCGCCGCGCAGCCATGAGCATCTGTGGCAGGACTTGATCGATGGCGGCATCGACCTCTGGTCCTCCGACCATTCGCCCTATTTTTTCGCCGACAAGATCGGCGGAGCCGAAACGCCCGGTTTCACCACCACGCTGAGCGGTATTCCCGGCATCGAGACCCGCCTGCCGTTGCTGTTCTCGGAAGGGCTTCTGGCCGGTCGCCTCACGCTTGCCCGCTATCTCGACCTCACCTCGCGCAAAGCCGCATCAGTTTATGGTCTAGAGGACCGCAAGGGCAGGATCGCGGTTGGGCTCGACGCGGATCTGGCGCTATGGGATCCCACGGCGCGCTGGACGCTCGGCCACAAGGCTCTGCATTCGCGCGTCGACTTCACGCCCTACGAGGGCAAAAGCGTGACCGGCAAACCGACCACCGTGCTGGTGCGCGGCGTGCCGGTGATCGCCGACGGCGTGCTTCGGGCGCAGCCGGGCTTCGGCCGCTTCGTAGCGAGGACAGCCGCCGACCCGGCTCAATCTGGAAAACCTGTCGAGGATACGACGCCATGGCTAGATTCCTGACGATTGCGGTCTGCCAGACAGGCCCCATCCAGCGCAGCGCCTCGCGCGCCGAGACGGTCGGCCGCCTCGTCCATCTGCTGGAGAAGGCCGCTGCCGCCGGGGCGGAGATCGTGGTCTTCCCGGAGATGGCGCTGACCACCTTCTTTCCGCGCTGGCGCATCGACGACACCGCCGAGATCGAGTCCTTCTTCGAACGGTCGATGCCCGGGCCGGTAACGCAGTCTCTTTACGATGCCGCCGCCCGCTTAAAGGTCGGCTTCGCGCTCGGCTATTCGGAACTCGTTCAGGAAGACGGCCGGACGCGACGCTTCAACACCATGGACCTGGTCGGACCGGATGGCGGCTTCATCGGCCGCTACCGCAAGATGCATGTGCCGGGGTCGAGCGAGCCGGAAGCGGGCACGACCACGCATCTGGAGCGGCGCTATTTCGAACCGGGCAATCTCGGCTTCCCTGTCTTCGACTATTGCGGCGTCCGCGTCGGCATGGCCATCTGCAACGACCGCCGCTGGCCGGAGACCTACCGGATGCTCTGCCTCAATGGAGCGGAGGTGGTGCTGCTCGGCTACAACACGCCGCTGCTGCTCGACGAGGCGCCGGCACTGGCGCATCTGCGCATGTTCCACAACCATCTGCCGATGCAGGCCGGCGCCTATCAGAACACGCTGTGGGTCGCGGCCGCCGCCAAGGCGGGGCTCGAGGACGGCCAGGCGCTGATCGGCGGATCCTGCATCATCGCGCCGACCGGCGAGATCGCGGCACAGGCGCTGTCGCTCGACGACGAGGTCATCGTCCACCGCGCTGACCTCGACCTGATCACGACCTGCCGGAAGGTCAATTTCGACTTCGCGCTTTATCGTCGGCCGGATCAGTATCGCTTGATCGCGGAACAGGTCTGATGCCAGTGAACCTCAGTCAAGCCAGTCGAACACACGGCATAGAACCGCCTCCGGCCAATCCCTTGTCGTTGAGCGAGATCGTCGAGAACGGGCTGTGCATCGGCTGCGGACTTTGCCGGTCGCTTGCCGGCCCCGGCGCGGTCGAGATGGTCATGACGCCGGAAGGACGCGAGCGGCCGGTGGCGAGGCAGGCGTTGGACAAGTCGACGCTGATCCAGATCAACGCCGTCTGTCCGGGAACGCGCATCGCCGGTCCGCCGCAAGCGCAGATAAGTGAAGCCGCGCTTACGGATCCCGTCTGGGGACCCGCCGAACGGCTCGTGCTCGGCTGCGCCGGAGACTCCACCGTTCGGTTCATCGGCTCTGGCGGCGGGGTGCTGACGGCGCTCGGCCAATTCCTGCTGACTTCCGGCCGCGTAAAATTCATCCTCCATGTCGCGGCATCGCGGTCGGCTCCGATGCGCAGCGAACGCCGGCTAAGCTTCGACGCCGCCTCGGTGCTTGAAGGCGCGGGCTCGCGCTATGGGCCTGCGGCGCCGCTGTTGGATTTTAGTGAAATCCTCGATCGCGGCGAACCCTTCGCGCTGATCGCCAAGCCCTGCGACGTCACCGCCGTGCGCAATCTGGCGCGGCTCGATCCGCGTGTTGACGAGCAGATGCGTTATGCGCTGGCCTTCGTCTGCGGCGGTGCCTCCGACCTGTCGAAATCGGAACAGGTGCTGCAGCGGTTTGGGCTGCGCGAGGACGAGCTCGCGCTGTTCCGCTATCGCGGGTACGGCAATCCCGGCCTCAACCGGATCGAAGCGAAGGATGGCCGCGCCTTCGAACTCAGCTACCGGCAGCTGTGGGAAGACGAGGACAAATGGATGATCCAGCCGCGCTGCAAGATCTGCCCCGACGCCATCGGCCAACTGGCCGATATCGCCGTCTCGGACGCCTGGCTGAATGGCGGACCGGCGGTCGAGGATGAACCGCTCAACGGCATCATCATACGCACCAGGCGGGGCGTCGAGCTGTTCGATGCGGCTGTTGCCGCCGGCGCGTTGGCGATCAAGCGCGAGACCAGCTTTGCCGAACTCGGCGAACTGCAATCGCATCAGGTGCGCAAGCGCCGCGCCGTGTGGGCCCGGCTGAAGGGCATCGAGATCGCAGGCAAGCCTGTGCCTGTGGTGACCGATCTCGCCTTGGAAGACTGCGCCCGGCAGAATGCGCTCGCCGACAATCTGACTGAGGGCCGCGGCGCCCGCGACCGTGCCCGGCGCGGCCGTTTGGGCGAGCCGCCTGCCGTATCGCGTGACGATGCCGGTGCAGCCATGTTGAAGGAAGGTTTTTTATGAGCGCCGCCGAGCAGACCGAGGTCATCGTCATCGGCGGCGGCATTGCCGGCGCCGGCGCCGCCTTCGAGATATCCCGTACTGCCAAGGTGGTTCTGCTCGAACGGGAAAGCCATTGCGGCTACCACACCACCGGCCGCTCGGCGGCGAGTTTCACCGAAAACTACGGCAATGGCATCATCCGCCGTATCGTGCTGGCGAGCCGGGCGTTCCTGACCGAACCGCCGGCTGGTTTTTCCGATTATCCGCTGCTCAGCAAGCGCGGCATGATCACAGTGGCGCGCAGCGATCAGCTCGACCTTCTGCAGCAGGAGCTGGAGACGGCGCAGGCGCTGGTTCCCTCGATCGTCGCCATGACGCCAACCGAGGCGATTGCGCGCGTGCCGGTGCTGCGCGCCGACTATCTCGCCGGCGCTTACATCGAACCGTATTCGATGGATATCGACGTCAACGGCCTGCACCAGGGTTTTTTGCGCGGCGCCCGTGCGTGCGGCGCGAAGATCGTCACCAATGCCGGCGTCACCGGCATCAGCCGGCAAGGCGGCCAGTGGCGGGTCGAAACGCCAGCAGGGACGTTCCTTGCGCCACGGATCGTCAACGCTGCCGGCGCCTGGGGCGACGAGATCGCGATGATGGCCGGCGTGCGCCCGATCGGCCTGCAGCCGAAGCGCCGCACAGCCTTCAACATCCCGGCGCCCGACGGCGTCAGCATCGCCGACTGGCCTTTGGTCAACGATGTCGGCGCCGAATTCTACTTCAAGCCGGATGCCGGCCAGTTGCTGGTCTCGCCGGCCGATGCGACGGCGTCAGCGCCGATGGATGCCTATGCCGAGGATATCGATGTCGCGATCGGCGCCGAGCGCCTCGGCCAGGCGACGACGATCGAAGTGCAGCGCGTGTCGCGTTCCTGGGCGGGCTTGAGGACCTTCGTCGCCGACGGATCGCCGGTCGTCGGACCCGACGACGAGGTCCCGGATTTCATCTGGCTGGTCGGGCAGGGCGGTTACGGCATCAAGACCTCGCCCGCTTTGTCGCGCGTCTGCGCCAGCCTGATGGCGGGCGGCGGCCTGCCGGACGATGTCGCCAGGCAAGGCGTGGCGCTGGCCGATCTGACGCCGCGGCGGCTGCGGATCGCTCGCCTCCAGAAAGCGTTCGCGTCATGACCAGCTTAACGACGGGCGGCAGGCTGGCCGGGCAGGTGCTGGACAGGCTGGCCGCAGCCACCACCGATGCACCGGGCATAACCCGCGTGGCTTACGGTCCGGGTGAGCGGCTTGCCCACGCAATGGTCCGCGAGGAAGCAGAAAAGCTCGGCGCAGTGGCGCGTGTCGATGCCGCCGGCAATCTCTATCTGACGCTGAAGGGCCGCAATTCCGAGCTGCCGGCGATCGTCATCGGCTCGCATCTCGACAGCGTGCCGCATGGCGGCAATTTCGATGGCGCCGCCGGCGTTGTCGCGGGGCTGGCAGTGATGGCCGAGCTTGTCGGCCAGAACATGCAGCCGTCGCGCGATCTGATCCTGCTGGCGACCCGCGCCGAGGAAGCCGTGTGGTTTCCGCTGTCCTATCCCGGCAGCGAGGCGGCGCTGGGTCTGCTGCAGCCGCGGGCGCTCGAAGCCAGGCGATCCGACAGCGGCCGCACCTTGGCCGATCATATGCTGGAGGAAGGCTTCGATCCCGACGCGGTCAGGCGTGGCGTTGCCGGCATCGACGCCAGCCGTATCGCCGCCTTCGTCGAAGTCCACATCGAGCAGGGGCCGCGTCTGGTGGCCGCCGAGGTGCCGGTCGGCATCGTCACCGGGATTGCCGGTGGATTCCGCTATGTCGATGTGAAGTGCCTCGGCGCCTATGGCCATTCCGGCGCCGAGCCGCGCTTTGCCCGTCATGACAGCGTGCTCGGCTTTGCCGATCTCGTCGCAGGCCTCGAAGCGGAGTGGGACGCGCTTGAGCGCGACGGCCATGAGGCCACCATCACCTTCGGCCGCGTGGAATCAGATCCGAGCCAGCATGGCGGCAGCCGCGTGCTCGGCGAACTCCGCTTCACGCTCGATGTGCGAAGCGCCGACGCCGCCGTGCTGGAGCGGATCGAGGCGCGGCTGCAGGCGCTCTTCGCCGAGGTCGGCACCAGGCGCGGCGTCACCTTCGAGGCCGGACCGCGTTTTACCTGGGATCCGGCGACGATGTCGCCGGCACTCATCGCCGGCCTCGACCGCGCCGCCCAGGACATGCAAATGCGTGTGCCGCATGTGCCGAGCGGCGCCGGGCACGATGCAGCGACATTTGCCAGCGCCGGTGTCCCGACCGCCATGCTCTTCGTGCGCAACGAGAACGGCAGCCACAACCCACATGAAGCGATGGACATCGCCGATCTCGACCAGGCGATCCGTCTGCTTTCCCGCTTCGTCACCGACTTCGACAATTTGGATCAGCCATGAACCTTGCCGCGACTGCCTTGCTCGTCATCGACCTGCAGAACGAATACCGCCCCGGCGCCGCCTGGCCGGTCATCGGCTACGACGCGGTGCTCGCCAATGCCGCCCGCCTGATCGCGGCAGCGCGTGCGGCGGGCGTTCACGTCATCCACGCCCAGGCCTGGGTGAAGCCGGAGGAGCGCGATGGTTATGCCAGGCAGGAGGAAATCCTGACCGAGGAATTCCGCTCCGCCGTGGCCGGCAGCAATGGCGCCGAGATCTGCGCCGAGGTGGCGGCATTGCCGGGCGATATCGTCATCCACAAGCACTGGCCGAGTTGCTTTCGCAGGACCGATCTCGCCCAGCGCCTCGCCGAACTCAAGGTCGAGAACCTGATGGTCACCGGCGTGCTCACCGACAGTTGCGTGACCGAGAGTGTGTTTGACGCCGTCTATCAGGGTTTCAGGGTCTGGTTGGTCAAGGAGGCCTGCGGCAGCATGACCGAGGCCATGCATCGCACCGGCATGCTCGACATGGCCAACCGCCTCTATGGCGGCGGCATCCTGCGCATGCCGGAGGCGCTGAAGGCGCTGGCCGGCCAGCCTTTCGACGGCTGGCGCTGCACGCGGCCGGTGGAATTCACCTACACGCTTGAAACCGTCGACCGGCTCTACGAAGCCTTGTGATGGGCGCCGCAGTCGCATGCGCTGACCTTCACCGTTTTGGCTGAAGGCGAGGGGCGCAGGACGGTGCCCGGCAACGCCCCGGTCGCCTTGCCGTCGCGCCACACGGACACGCCATTGACGAAGACATGCTCGATGCCGGCGGCTGGCTGACGCGGCTCCTCGAAGGTCGCGGTGTCGATGATCGTCTGCGGGTCGAAGACCGTCAGATCGGCGAAATTGCCCACCGCCAGCGTGCCCCGCTCCTGGATGCCGAATTCGCGCGCCGGCAGGCCCGTCATCCGGAACACCGCCTCCTCCAGACTGAACAGGCCGACATCGCGGGCATAGTGGCCAAGCACGCGCGGAAACGTGCCCCACAGGCGTGGATGCGGATGGATGTCGTGCGGCAGCCCGTCCGAGCCGATCATGGTGCGCGGATGGACGAGGATGGTGCGGACGTCGGTCTCGTCGAGCTGGAAATAGACGGCGCCCGCCGGCAGCAATCGTTGGCCCGCCTCGCGTTCTGAACAATTCCATTCGCGCGCAATGTCGGCGATCTCGCGCCTGGCCATCTCGGGATGCGGGTCGGACCAGGTGATCAGGATCTTCAACCCGGTGTCGCAGCGCTCCAGCCTGAGCACGGTCGAGCTTGCGGCATAGGGATAGACGTCCATGCCGATGTCCATCGTCTGCCGCGCCCGGTCGATGCGTTTCAACGACGGACCACTCTTGCCGAAATTGGCGCGACCCGTGCATTGGTGGTGCGAGATCACCAGCTTGCCGCCGGCATGGTCGGCGATGTCGATGGCCTCCTCGATCGCCTCGTCCATGGTCTCGAAATAGTTGCGCGTATGGGTGACATAGGGCCCGCCGAGGCTTGCCGCCGTTGCGGCCAGCGCCTTGACCTCTTCGGTCGAGGATTTGACGGCCGGCGGATAGTCGAGGCCGGTGCTGAGCCCGAAGGCGCCTTCAGCCATCGCCTGCGCCACGGCGTCCTGCATCAGCGCCGTCTCCGCTTCGTTCGCGGCGCGGTCGGTGACCGGCATGCAGCGCTGGCGCAACGTCGTGTGGCCGACGAGCAGGGCAGCGTTGGTGGCGATGCCGCCTTGCTTCAGCTCGGCGACGTAGTCGGCAAAGCGGTCGAAGCGGAAATTCTCCTGGCCGCCGACCAGCGTGAACGGCGGTGGCGGTGCACTGTCCAGCAGCAGCGGGGCAAGGCTGATCCCGCAATTGCCGGCGATCACGGTCGTCACGCCCTGGCTGATCTTCGGGTCCATGCCGTGCGGTGCCAGCAGGGCGCCGTCATCATGGGTGTGCACGTCGATGAAGCCAGGCGCCACGATCTTGCCCGCGGCGTCGATCTCCAGCGCGCCATGCGCATCGCTTAGCCCGCCGATGGCGGCGATCCTGTCGCCGGCGATGGCGAGATCGGCTTTGAAGCGCGCCGAACCGTCGCCTGAAATCAAGGTCGCATTGCGCAGGATGAGGTCATAGGACATCAGGGCATTTTCCTCTTTCCGCAGGCCACCCTAGCCTTCCGGATTGGCGGCGATCTCCTCGCGGCGTCGCGCGACATAGGCGTCGAGCTCTTCGCGGATCGCGGCGTCCATGACCGGCTCCTCGTAGTCGTGCAGCGCCTGCTGCCAGAGCTCGGTCGCCCGTTCGAGCGCGTCCTTGCCGCCCGCTTCCTGCCAGGCGCCATGGTTCTGCCAGTTGGACAGCATCGGCTGGTAGAAGGCGGTCGTGTAGCGCGACATGGTGTGCTCGGCGCCGAAGAAATGGCCGCCGGCCGGCACCGACTTGATCGCTTCGAAGCCGAGATCGTCCTCCTGGAACGGCAGCGGCCGCAGGAACTCCATCATGTTCTGCAGGATCTCGACATCGAGGACGAGCTTTTCATAGGAAGCCGTCAAGCCGCCCTCCAGCCAGCCGGCCGCATGGTAGATCAAATTGGCGCCGCCGAGCACCGCGCCCCAGGTCGCCATTTCCGTCTCGTAGGCGGCCTGCAGGTCGACCACATTCGACGCATTGGCGTTGGAGGTGCGGTAGGGCAAATTGTAGCGCCGCGCCAACTGGCCGGCGATGATGTTGGCCTTGGCATTCTCCGGCGTGCCGAAGGCCGGCGCCCCCGACTTCATGTCGACATTGGAAGTGAAGGCGCCGTACATCACCGGCGTGCCCGGGTTGACGAGCTGGGTCAGCACCACGCCGAACAGCGCTTCGGCGTTCTGCTGGCAAAGTGCTGCCGCCAAGGTCACCGGCGTCATCGCGCCCATCAGGGTGAAGGGGGTCACCGTCACCGGCTGGCCGTGCTCGGCCATCGCGATCAGGCCCTCGGCCATGGCGTCGTCGAACAGGCGTGGCGAGTTGATCGAAATGATCGTCGTCACGCCCGGGGACGCCCGCATCGCCTCGACGCTGATGCCGCGCGCGATCGCCATCATGTTGATGCCGTCCATTGCCCTGGCGCGGCCGATCGCCGTACAGTGGAAGGAGAGGTCGCTGAGCGTCAGATTGGCATGGTAGGTGTCGAGATGACGCGAATTGGTCGGCAGCTCCATCGGCGCCACCACCTGGTTGCCGATGATGTGGATGGCATTGAAGTGGTGCGCCAGCCGGATGAAGTTCTGGTAGTCGGGCAGATTGCCCTGGCGGCGGCCGTTGATGCGGTCATGCACATTGGGCGGACCGGCCACCAGCCCGAACACCAGCGAATTGCCGCCAAGATGGACCTGCTTCTCAGGATTGCGGCTGGTCAGCGTGAACGAGGATGGAACCGCCCGCAGCGCTTCGCGCACCAGGCTTTCGTCGATCCTGATGGTCTTGTTCTCGCGGTCGACGATGGCGCCTGCTGCGGCGAACAGGTCCATCACCCGCTCGCTCATGACGCGGATGCCGAGTTCCGACAGGATGCGCATCGACGTGTCGTGCAGCCGCTCCATCCGCTCCTCGTCGAGCAGCTGCATCGGCGGATAGGGGTTCTCGACATGCTGCCAGGGCAGCTGCGCGATGCCGCCACCGCCGCGTTCCAGCCTCGACCTGCGGCCCCCGCCGCGCCTGTCCTGCGTCATAAGTCTCTTCCCCTTTCAGCTCAGTAGCCGCGCTCCGGGTTCACCACATTCTCCAGCGGTTCACCGCTGCGGTAGCGCGCCAGATTGTCGGCGAACATGCGCACCGACTTGACGTCCCAGCCGTCATAGACCGCCGCGCAATGCGGGGTGATGGCGACATTGTCGTAGCCCCACAGCGGATGGTCGGCCGGCAGCGGTTCGGTCGCAAAGACGTCGAGCGCCGCACCCTTGATCCGCTTGCCGTCGAGGGCTTCGAGCAGCGCGGCCTCATCGACCACGCCGCCGCGCGAGATATCGATCACTACGGCGGACGGCTTCATCGCGGCGAAGGCCGCCTTGCCGAGCAGGCCGCGCGTGCTGGGCACAAGCGGCACGCAACAGACGATGAAATCGGCGCGTCCAAGCAATTCAAGCAGCGCGTCCGGCCCATGCACCTCGTCGAGGCACGGCATGGCTTTTGGACGCGCGCGAATACCCAGCGTGTGCAGGCCCATCGCCTGCGCGCGGCTGGCGACAGCCGTGCCCGTCTTGCCAAGGCCGACGATGAGAACCGTCTTGCCTTCGATCGGCTCGACGCGGCCGCCGCTGCCCCAGAGACGCGCCTGCTGGCGGCGTTCGAAGCCGCGCAGGTCGAGCGAGAAGGACAGCATGGCGCCGAGCGCGTATTCCGCCAGCATGCCGGCGGCGACGCCGGCGGAATTGGTGACGGTCAGCCGTTTCGGATCCCAGGGCCCGAGGTGATCCGTGCCCGAGCCGCCGATCGATACCCATTTCACGGTCGGGCTTTCGGTTAGGGCCTGGCGCGGATATCGCGGCGTGCCGTCGAAGCGGATGGAATAGACAACTTCCGCTGCCACGCGCTCGATCATCTCGCGCAGCGCCGCGTAGCTGTCGCAGGCGTGGACCGCGAGATCCGGATGCGTCTCCTTGAGCACGGCAAGTGCCGCGTCCGGGCGGTCGGTGTGCAGGATGACGGACGGGCGAGGGGACATGCTGCCGCTCTCAGCCCCGGCCGATGTGATCGGCCGCAGGACCGAGCGCGGTCAGCAGTTTTTCGCCGCTTTCGAGCGTCGCATTCTCGTGCGGTGCGCGCAGGTTCACCCAACGCCTGTCGCCGGAACGAACCGCCAGCACCGCCTTCATCGCCGGGATCAATCCTGCATCCTGGATCACCTTCCGGAACGCCTTGATCGCCGCATCCGCCTCGGCAACATCCTTGCCGGCGCGCGCCGCGTCGTAGACCGCCCGGATGGCAGCCGCATTGAGGTTGACGGTCGCAGAGATGCAGCCCGCCGCGCCGCTGGCAAGGCCCTTGGTCAGCTGCGCCTCCGAGCTCGGGAACACCGCGACCTCGGGTGCCGCGGCAATCACCGCCGCCGTGTTGCTCCAGTCGCCGGCGCTGTCCTTGTAGGCGACGACGGTGTCGGGAAACGCTTTACTTAACCGGGCGGTCAGGGCCGGGCTCACCGGCACGCCGGAGTTCTGCGGGATGTGGTAGAGGATCATCTTCAGCGCCGGATTCGCCACCTTCTCGATCAGTTCGCTGTAGTAGCGGGCCTGGCCGCTGTCGCCGGCGGCGGTGTAGAAGAAGGACGGCAGCACCATCACCCCGGCGCAGCCGAGGCCGACCGCATGCGCCGACAGTTCGACGGTTTCAGGCAGCGCCGTGACGCCGGTGCCGGGCATCAGCCGTCTCGGCGAAATGCCGGCCTCGACCAGCCATTCCAGCGCCTGCATGCGTTCGCGCAGCGAGATTGACAGCGCCTCACCCGTAGTGCCGAACGGCGACAGGAAATGCGCGCCCTGGTCCAGTACCCATTTGGCATGGGATACCCACAGATCGCGGGCGATGCTGCCGTCATCTTCGAACGGCGTCAGGATCGGTGCGATGGTTCCTTGCGGGCGGGTCATGGATGTCCTCTTGTGCGTGATCGTGTTCGGTGTCTGACCACCGCCGCTGCCGTCCGGGCACTACCACGCCGGCCGCTGATGCATCTTGGTGATCACCGGAGGATCGTAGAGCAACACCGAGAGATCGGAGAAGAGGCCGTCCGGGTCGCTGAGCGACAGCACTGCATCGCGGATCGCGCCGGCGCGGCCCTGTCCAAGCACAGGTGCCGCGAACTCCATGTATTTGGCCTCGATTTCAGCATCCGTCAGCGGCGCCTCCGGTCCGCCGCGTGCATGGACATCGCCCGACATCAGGACCCGCCCGTCGGTCGTGGTGACGACGACATCGGCCCAGCGGCCTGCCGGGAAGCGGGCGGTGTGGCGTTCCGATTCCGAGACCGTGATGCGGCTCAGCATATCCGCCACGGCGGCGTCCTCGAGCCCATTGCCGGAGATGTGCTCCAGCCCGATGCGGCCATGCATGATGAAGGTCGCGACGGCGAAGCGCAGGCTGTATTGCGCCTTCGACGTCGTGTCCGGCATGCCGTCGAACAGCGTTGCCGCATAGCGGAAGCTGTTGACCTGAATGTGCTTGATGTCGGCCGGCGACAGATGATGCGCCAGGCAAAGCCCGCGCGTCGCGTCGATGGCCGCATGCGCCCAGCGGCAGATCGGATACGGCTTCACATATTGGTGCAGCACCTGCCAGAAGGCGCCGAGATCCTGCCAATGTTCAGCGACTTCGGGCGCCTCGACCGTGATCGCAGGCGCGCCGGTGAAGCCGCGCTCGGCGAGCACCGCGGCCGACAGTCCGGTCAGCGCACCGACGCCGGACCCGTCATGCAGCATCGTCGGGGTGGCGATCTCGCGCATCATCTGGCTGCGCGGGCCGTGATATTCGGCAATGCCAAGCGCCTCGCGCAGTTGCCCGTCGCTGAGCCGCCGCAGCCGCGCCGCCACGGCGGCCACGCCGAGGGCATTCCAGGCGCCAGACGTATGATAGTCCGACACGGTCGCATGCAGCGCGATGCCGGCCCGGCCGGCGACTTCGTAGCCGACGATCAGGGCCGCCAGTGCCTCCGGGCCGGTGAGATCGGGACGGGACTCGGCAAGCGCCGCCAGCGCCGGCACCACCACCACGCCGATATGACCCTTGGTCGGGCTGTATCCGTCATGACCGTCGAGATTGTCGATCTGCGTCGCCGCCGCGTAGGCAGCACCCGCAATGCTGACGCGACGGCCATCGAAAAGCATACGCGCCGAATGCTGCGGGTCGCTGGAGCCGTAGAGCAGGGTAGCCCCATCGCGGGCGATCCTGCCCGCTTCCATCGGGCCGGCAGCAATGGCAATCCCGATCGTGTCGAGCAGCAAATAGCGTGCCTGTTCCAGCACCGCTGTCGGGAAAACCGACGCCGGCCGCCGCAACACGAAGTCGGCCAGGCGAACGGCAATTTCGGCACTCGCGTCAGGCCCTTCGCGCCGATGGGGCGACACTGCCACTGCTCTACTCCCTCTGTCGTCACGACATCATTAATTTGGGTTCATCGTGCTTTCACGCAATTAGTTTGGCGGCTTTGGCCAAAAATATCTACGTCTCGTCGCCTGCGCGCGATTGAACGGCGGCCCGTCCGTGCGATACCTACCCCGTGGGATAGTTGTCCCACGCATGTCGCAGGAGTTCGAGATGAAGCCGCCGCCCCCTTTGAACTATATCCGCTCCTTCGAGAGTTCGGCCCGTCATCTGAGTTTCACTTTGGCTGCCAAGGAACTTGGCTACACGCAGGCCGCGGTCAGCACGCATGTCCGCTCGCTCGAGCACTATATCGGCCGGCAGCTGTTCATACGCTACCCGCGCAGCCTCAAGCTGACCGAGATGGGCGAGGCGTTCCTGCCGACGCTGCGTCAGGCGCTGGATCAGATCGACCAGGCGACGGAGGCGATCGTCACCTCGTCGCGCAACCGCACCGTGGTCGTCTCCTGCCCGATGAGCCTGGCGGAGAACTGGCTGGCCGGCTGCATGGCAGCCTTCCGCAAGAAGCATCCCGAAATCGAGATCGTGCTGCATGGCACGATCTGGGAGGATCTCAGCGAACAGATCGCCGACATCACCATCTCGACACGGCGTTTCGACGATCGGCCGCCGGCCGGCATCCCGCTCTGGAACGACGATCTGGTTCTGCTCTGTGCGCCGGCACTGCTCGATGGCGAGCACGCGCTGAAGGTACCGCCGGACATCCTCAAGGTCGACTGGATCTTCGTGCATGGCCGCCAGGAATACTGGCAGGTCGTCACGTCGGCGCTTGGCGTCGACATGGAGGAATACGACAAGGGCCTGACCACGAACGCCTCCAACATCGCGCTCGAACTCGCCGCCATGGGGGCGGGGCTCGTCGCCACCCAGCGCTCGCTTGCCCACGCCTATCTGCGGCGCGGCCTGCTCGTCGAACCGTTCCCGATCCGGCCGCCGAGCCCGTGGAATTACTACCTCACGGAGAACCAGCTTTCGAAGGGAACCATCGCGCGCACGGTGCGGGAATGGATCCTTGCGCGCGCCCAGGAGGACAGCGCCTGAAGCTGTCGATTGCCGGGGATCGCCTCCGCACGAAAAAATTTGAGACGTCAATGGCATTGTTTTATTAGGTCTCAATAGCCGGTTTTCTGCGGTTTGCTCGGGCTTGAGCCCTTCCGGGATTTTTGCATCGCCTCTAACATTCTCCTCGCAATGGGGAATGTAACGGGCGGAAAGCCCAAACCGGAGAATCACAATGACGATTTTCAAGAGCAACGGTGACCGCGTCCCGGCCGTCATCGAAAGCTACGCAGAAGAAGTCAGAAGCGGCAGGATGGATCGCCGCGAATTTCTTGCCTTGGCGAGCGCGATGGGCGCCTCCACGGCGCTTGCATACTCGATGGCCGGTATCGCACCCGCCCGGGCCGCTGCCCCGGAGCCGGGCAAGAAGGGCGGCATCCTGAGGATGCAGATGATCATCAAGGACATGAAGGACCCGCGCCTGTGGGACTGGTCGGAAATGGCCAACGTGATGCGCCAGTGCAATGACTACATGATCCGCTACACCACCGACTTCACCTTCGAGGGTCATCTGCTCGAGAGCTGGGAGGTCAGCGACGACGCCACCGAGTACACGCTGCATGTGCGCAAGGGCGTGAAATGGTCGAACGGCGACGAGCTCAACGCCGACGACATCGTCGTCAACATCGAGCGCTGGTGCGACAAGGCGGCCGAGGGCAACTCGATGGCCGGCCGCATGGCCACGCTGATCGACCCCGCCACCAAGAAGGCCATTGCCGGCGCCATCACCAAGGTCGACGAGTATACGGTGAAGCTGAAATGCGGCCAGTCCGACGTCACCATCATTCCGGGCTTCGCCGACTATCCGGCGATCATCGTCCATCGCAACTTCGACAAGGATGGCGCGGACATGACGAAGACGCCCGGCACCGGCCCGTATGAGCTGATCTCGTACAAAGTCGGCGAGTCGGCCTCGGTCAGGCGGCGCAAGGACTTCACCTGGTTCGGCGGCGAAACCTATCTCGACGGCGTCGACTGGACCGACTATGGGGCGGACGCTTCGAACCCGGCTATCGCCAGCGCCTTCGAGGCGGGCGAGATCGACTGCAATTACCAGACGGTCGGCGGCACCGTGGACCTCTACGACAGCATGGGCCTGGTCAAGGAATCCGTCGTCACCGCCGGCACGATCGTGCTGCGCACCAATGTGACCAACAAACCCTATGACGACAAACGGGTGCGCAACGCCATCCAGCTCGCCGTCGACAACGAGACCGTGCTCAAGCTCGGCTACAGTGGCCTTGGCCAGGTCGCCGAAAACCACCATGTCTGCCCGATCCATCCGGAATATTACGAACTGCCGAAAGTGCCGCGCGATCTCGCCAAGGCCAAGGCGCTGATGACCGAGGCCGGTCAGATGGATCACGAGTTCGAGCTCATCTCCTACGATGCCGACTATGTGAAGGACCCTGCCGACGTCGTCGCCGCGCAGTTGCGCGAGGCCGGCATCAAGGTGAAGCGGACGATCATTCCGGGAACGTCCTTCTGGAACGACTGGACGAAATATCCGTGGTCGACCACCGAATGGGGCATGCGTCCGCTTGGCGTGCAGGTGCTGGCGCTTGCCTATCGCAGCGGCGAAGCCTGGAACGAGTCCGCCTATGCCAATCCCGACTTCGACAAGAAGCTCAATGCGGCACTGGCCGTCGCCGACCCGGCCAAGCGCAAGGAGCTGATGAAGGACGTCGAGTTCATCCTGCAGGATTCGGGCGTTCTCGTGCAGTCGTTCTGGCGTTCGCTCTACCGCCACCACGCCGCCTATGTGAAGAACCTCAAGATGCATCAGACCTTCGAGTTGCAGCTGGATACGGTCTGGCTCGACAAGGCGTAGCCGAGGGTGACAGCAATGGTCCAGGGACGGCCTCCAATCGCCCCTGGACATACGCCGGGCGACGGCGCCAACCAATCAGGACAATCGCAAGGCGCTGGCCGCAGCGCTAAAAGACAGTCGCCGAACAAAGGGAAGAAATCTGGATATGCGTACTCATGCACAAGCCGTTGTCATTGGCGGCGGCCTGATCGGCTGCTCCATCCTCTATCATCTCGCCAAATTCGGCTGGTCCGATGTCGTGCTTTTGGAGCGCGACGAGTTGACGTCAGGTTCGACATGGCATGCGGCGGCCAACATTCACGGCCTGCATGATTCCACCAACATCAGCCGCCTGCAGCACTACACCATGGCCTTGTACAAGGAGCTGGAGACCGAGACCGGCCAGGGCTGCGGCATCTTCCAGCCGGGTTCGCTCTATCTCGCCCAGACCGAGGCGCGCGAGCACCAGCTGCGGCTCCAGGAAGCCAAGGCGCGGCGCTACAAGATGAATTTCTACGAGGTCGCGCGCGACGAGGCGGAGCGGCTGCATCCGCTGGTCGATTTCGACGGCATTCGCTGCATCATGTACGAGCCGGAAGGCGGCAACGTCGACCCGTCCGGCGTCACTGCGGCCTATGCGGCGGGTGCCCGCCAGCGCGGCGCTGAGATCCATCGCTTCACGCCGGTCACCGCGACGGAGGCTCAAGCAGACGGCAGCTGGATCGTGCGCACGCCGAAGGGTGATATCCGCACGCAATGGGTGATCAACGCCGCCGGCCTGTGGGGTCGCGAGGTCGCCGCCATGGCCGGCCTGCAACTGCCGCTGATCCCCACCGAGCACCAGTATTTCGTCACCGAGACGATTCCCGAAATCGCCGCCATGGGCCGCCGGCTGCCCTCGGTCGCCGACCGCGACGGCGAATATTACCTGCGCCAGGAAGGGCTCGGCCTGCTCATCGGCGCCTATGAGCGCAACATGAAGTTCTGGGCCGAGGAAGGAACGCCGCTCGACTTCGGCCATGAATTGTTTCCCGACGATCTCGACCGCATCGAGGACAATATGGTGCGCGCCATTGCCCGTGTTCCAGCGGCCGGCACGGCAGGCGTCAAGCGCGTCATCAACGGCCCGATGATCTGGTCGCCCGACAGCGCCGTGCTGTTCGGCCCGGCGCCGGAATTGCAGAACTACTTCTGCTGCAACGGCATCATTCCGGGTTTCTCGCAGTCGGGCGGCATGGGCAAGCTGGCGGCCGAGTGGATGATCGAGGGCGAGCCTTCGCTCGACATGTTCGCGTGGGACATGGCGCGCTTCGGCCACTGGGCCGGCAAGGCCTTCACCAAGGCCCGCGTGCAGGATCAGTACAGCCACCGCTTCAAGATCCATTTCCCCAACGAGGAGCGCGCCGCCGGGCGCCCGGTCCGCACCCGCCCTGCCTATGACATGCAAAAGCAGATGGGCGCCGTCTTCGGCCTCAATTTCGGCTGGGAGCACCCGCTCTGGTTCGCCGCCGAGGGCGAACCGCGCGAGGAGACGATCGGCTTCACCCGCCAGAACTGGTGGGGGCCGGTCGGCCGCGAGGCGCGCATGCTGCGCGAGCATGCCGGCATCATCGACGTGTCGAATTTTGCCAAATACGAGGTCAAGGGACCGGGCGCGGAAGCCTGGCTCAACGCGCTATTCGCCAACCGCATGCCGACGGAGATCGGCCGCTCCTGCCTGACGCCGCTGATCGGCAAGCGCGGCGGCATTGCCGGCGACTTCACCGTGACGAAGCTCGCCGATGACGAGTTCAGGGTGTTCGGTTCAGGCATGGCCGAACGCTTCCATCAAAGGTTCTTCAAGGCTGTCCCGCTGCCCGAAGGCACGACGTTCCGCTCGCGCACCGAGGACTTTTGCGGCTTCAACGTCGCCGGCCCGAAGTCGCGCGAATTGCTGCAGCGGCTGACCAATGCCGATCTGTCGACGCAAGCATTTCCCTTCATGCGCTCGCGCCAGATCACCGTCGCCGGCGTCGATGTGGTGGCGCTCCGGGTCTCGTTTACAGGCGACCTGGGCTGGGAACTCTATTGCCCGGCAGCCAGCCAGGTCGAACTCTACAGCGCCTTGCTCAAGGCGGGCAGCGAAGTCGGTGCCGGGCCGGTCGGCTCGCGCGCGCTGATGTCGCTGCGGGTCGAAAAGGGCTACGGCAGCTGGAGCCGCGAATATTCGCCCGAATACTGGCCGCAGGAGGTCAAGTTCGACCGGCTTGTCAAAATGGACAAGGGCAAGTTCCTCAACCGCGACGCCTACGCCGCCATCGCCGACAGGCCGGCGCGTGACGAGCTGATCATGCTGTCGATCGACGCCAAGGATGCCGATGCGACCGGCGGCGAGCCGATCTTCCTGCAGGACGGCACGCCGATCGGCCAGGTCTCCTCAGGCGCCTATGGCTACTTCGTCGAGCAGTCGCTGGCACTCGGCTATGTCAAGGCCGGCTCGGCGAGGCCCGGCGACAAAGTGTCGGTTGCTATTCTCGGGCGCCCGCACGACGCCGTGCTTTTGAGTGAGCCGCCCTTCGACCCCGAAGGCAAGCGGCTACGGGCATAGAGAGACCCGTTCGGCGGTCTCAAACCGCCGCATGATCCTCAGCCGCCGAACCGGTTCAGCCAATGTTGGGCAAGGTCCGAGCGGCGGCAGATCCAGATGTCGGGATTGGCCTTGATCTTGTCGAGGAAGCGGGCCAGTCCAATCATGCGGCCCGGCCGTGCCGCCAGCCGGCAGTGCAGCGACACCGTCATCATGCGCGGTGTCGTCCGGCCTTCCGCCACAAGCCAGTCGACCGCATCGCCGACATATTCGAAGAACTGGCTGCCGGTCTCCAGGCCCGAGCCGCGCGAGAAGCGGCTGTCATTGTTGTCGAAGCTGTGCGGGACGACCAGATGTCGCCTGGACCCGACCTCGACGAAATAGGGCAGGTCGTCATTGTAGTCGTCGCAATCGAACAGGAAGCCGCCATGCTCCACCACCAGCCGGCGCGTGTTGAGGCTGGGCCGGCCGGTGTACCAGCCGAGCGGGCGGATGCCGGTGATCCGCTGCACGGCGTCGACCGTCATCGCGATGTGTTGCCGCTCTTCCGCTTCGCTCAGCGGCGCGTAGTCGATCCAGCGCCAGCCATGACAGACGATGTCGCTGCCGAGTGCGGCGATCGCCTTGCCGGCGTCCGGATTGAGCTCCAGCGCCCGCCCGACCACATAGAAGGTCGGAACGATGTTCTTATCCCCGAACAGCGACAGCAGTCGCCAGACGCCGACGCGCGAGCCGTACTCGTAGAGCGATTCCATGTTGCGGTTGCGCAGGCCCGGCACCGCGGGCGACACGGCAAGGTCCGACAGGATCGCCTCGGAAACATTGTCGCCTTCGTCGATGCTGTACTCGGCGCCTTCCTCGTAGTTGACGACGATGTTGAGCGCCAGCTTGGTGCCGCCGGGCCATTCGGCCAAAGGCGGCTTGTCGCCATAGCCGACGAAGTCACGGGCGGGCAGATACGGCATGTCTCAACTCTCCCCTCGGATACAGCTATCCGCCGCGCCTGTCGGTCATGATGCGCAGCGCCCGGTCCATCATCTCCTGCGGGCCGACCGTTGCGCGCAGGCAGTCCGTGAGGCCGTAGCCGCCGAGGCTGCGCACGATGAGATCGGCATCGCGTAAGGCACTTTCGGCGGCCTCGGCGGCGGCTGCGTCGGGGAACCGGATCAGCACGAAGTTCGTCCGGCTTTCGGGTACATCATATCCGGCAGCCCGCAGATCATGCGCGAACCGGTCGCGAATCCCGGCTGTGCGGGCCACCGTTTCGCGCACATAGGCCTGGTCCTCGACGGCGGCGACCGCCATTGCGAGGCTCGACGTGGTGACCTGGTTCGAGTTCTGCATCTTGCGCACTTCGGCCGCCACCGCAGGCGGAAACAGCCCCCAGCCGACGCGCGCGCCGGCCAGGCCATAGGCCTTGGACAGCGTGCGCAACACGACGGTGTCGCCGCGCCCGACGAGCGCAAAGATCGGCCGCGCATCCTGGTCGTCGAACTCGCCATAAGCCTGGTCGATCACCAAGAGCACGTCGCCGCGCAAGGCGGCGCGCAAGCGCAAAAGTTCGGCGTTGCGGATGCGGGTGCCGGTCGGATTTCCGGGATTGCAGACGAAGACGATCCGCGTCGCCGGCGTCACGGCAGCGAGAATGCTGTCAACCGAAACGGCAAAATCCTGTTCCGCCGCCTTGATGTAGGCCGCATCGGCGCGCGCCGCGGCGGAGGCCGCGAAATTATAGGCATAGGCGGTGCCCAACACCTCGTCGCCCGGTCCCGCGAACGCCGCGATGGTGCAACTGATCAGGTCCATCGAACCGGCGCCGCACAGGATCAGCTTGCGTTCGACCCCATAGGCCTGCGCGATCGCCTCGCGCAGCGCCGTCCAGTCCGGGTCGGGATAGAGATGGCTGCGGGCAATCGCGTCCTGGCCGGCGGCGATCGCCTTTGGGCTGGGCGGAAAGGCGCTCTCGTTCTGGGCAAGGGTTGGCCGGTCGTAGCCACCGAAATTCGCCAGAGCGAAGGCGGACATGGCCTCTATGTGAGCGGCAGCCTTCAGAGGCATGGCAGGCCCATGGGAACTTTGCTGGCGGTCATCTCGTGAACTACCCCTGCCGGACTGGCTCATCAGGCAGGCTACAATCCGCCGGCGCGTTCACAAGCAAAAACTAGCCGCGCAATGGCTCCGAAATTCTAGCCCTTGTGGAGGCGCAGCCGCTATGGCGTCGCTCCAATGTCCGCGCGCTGGCTCTCACCAGCGCTGATGCACATGCGGCTTGATGTCCTGGTCGTAGATGGCCCGGACCTTGTCCATGACCGCGCCGGACAGTGGCGGCAATGCCGCGGCTTCGGCATTGGAGCGGGCCTGGGCTCGATTGCGTGCACCCGGGATGACCACCGTGACCGCGTCGAACATCAAGATCCAGCGCAGCGCGAATTTGGCCATCGTCGTATCGTCGGAAACCAGCGGCCGGATGCGCTCCACCGCTGCCAGCCCGACCTCATAGGGCACGCCCGAGAAGGTCTCGCCGACATCGAAGGCCTCGCCGTTGCGGTTGAACTTGCGGTGGTCGCTGTCCTCGAACCTGGTGTCGGCCTTGAACTTTCCCGACAGCAGCCCGCTCGCCAGCGGCACGCGGGCGATGATGGCCACATCGTTCTTCTTCGCCAGGTCGAAGAACAATTCCGCCGGCCGCTGGCGGAAGGCGTTGAAGATGATCTGCACGCTGGCGACGCCCGGATATTGCATCGCCTTCAGCGCCTCTTCGACGCGCTCGACGCTGACGCCGTAATTGCGGATCTTGCCTTGCTCGACGAGACGGTCGAGGCGCTCGAACACTTCCGGATGGTAGTAGAGGTCAGTCAGCGGGCAATGCAGCTGCACCAGGTCGAGCGTGTCCGCCTCGAGATAGCCGAGGCTGCGGTCGACCCAGTCCGTCAGGTTCTCCTGGGTGAAGCCTTCGACCGTCTGCTGCGGCAACCGCTTTCCGGCCTTGGTGGCGATGAAAGGCCGATCGCCGCCGCGTTCCTTCATCACCCTGGCGATGAGTTTTTCGGAGCGGCCATCGCCATAGACGTCCGCCGTGTCGATGAAGGTGACGCCGGCGTCGAGAGCGGCGTGCAGGGCGGCCACCGCATCGTCGTCATTGACCTCGCCCCACGAGGCGCCGATCGCCCATGAGCCAAAGCCGATCTCGCTGACCTGGCGTCCGGTGCGGCCGAATTTCCGTGACTGCATTTTCCGTTCCTCGTTCCTGCTCGCGTGCGATTCTCAATTTCGCCCGCGGCATCTAACCGAATGATGACACGATTGACATCCGCTCTCGACAGATTTACCAGATTACAGGGTTGTATGACAACCCGGTAAGAATGCAAGATTTTGGAGTCGGGAGGACCTCAAATTGAAAACCGTTCTGAAACTGGGCGTGTCGGCGGCATTCTGCCTTGGCTCGCTTGCCTATCCAGCATTGGCCGAAGACAACATCGTCAAGATCGGCGTCGTCGCGGCGGAGTCAGGGTCGTTCGTTTCCGCCGGTCATACTTTGCCGGCGGGCGTCGGGCTTGCCGTCAAGCAGATCAACGACGCCGGCGGCATCAAGGTCGGCGGCAAGACCTACAAGCTTGAAATGGTCAAACGCGACGACCGCACCGACATCGCCACCGCCATCGCCGCCACCCAGGAGTTGGTGCGCGACGTGAAGGTGCAGGCGATCTTCGGGTCGGAAACACATGACTTCACTCTGGCGATGGCCAAGATCACGCAGCCGGCCAAGATCATCCATTTCGCCGGCAATTCGACGTTGGCGAAAATCCTGACGCCGGATTCGGTCAAGCCGGGCGGCGAGGATCACTATCTCTTCCAGTCCGAGCCGCAGGAATTCCAGCGGTCTGGATCGACGGCGAGCGGCGTGCTCACGCTTCTCGAGCCGTTGCTCGGCTACAAGCCGAAGAAATCGGTGATGATCGTCGGCAACGACGCGACCGGCCAGTTCCTGTCATCCTACTATTTCAAGGCATTGAAGGCCGAGGGGCAGGACGTTCCCGACATCATCTTCTACCCACCGGACACGACCGACTTCTCGCCGTTCCTGACCCGCGCCAAGAGCCTCAATCCGGACATCATCCATTTCTGGTACAATGGCGATTCAACGCTGACGGCGCTGCCGCAGGCGCTCGAACTGGGTGCTGCCAAGAGCTACTTCCTGTTCGGCGTCGACCCCGGCATCTGGAAGGAGAAGCAGCTTTCGGCCGATGTGCCGGTGGCGATGAGCTGTGTTCCGGTCTGTTGGGGCGAATCCTCCAATCCGAAAGCCAAGGCCTATTTCGACGCTTATTTCGCGGCCGGCGCTCCGCACGGGGTGACCTCGTCGGTGTCGCTGCTCTATCACGACTATGTCCACTTCCTGGCCGAGGCGTGGGAGAAGGCCGGCAGCTTCGATCCGGACAAGACGGTCGAAGCACTGCTGACCCTCCACCATCAGGGCGTGGTCTCGGATGACCTGACTTTCAACCCAACCCATCAGGTCACCCATGCCACCGAGGTCTGCGCCGCGGCGCCCGGCGGTGACATCTCCTGCTCGATGCAGCAGCCGCCGGCAGAAGCGCCGAAGAGCTGAGCTCCTGGGGCCGATCCTTGTACTGGCGGCGCAGTTCGCGCCGCCAGTACCCATCCGGGCAGACCAGGTCGCCGGCCACCACGTCAACAGCGGATGCGCGCCGTGGACATTTTCATACAGCAAATATTGAACGGGCTTTCCATCGCCAGCGTGATCACGCTGATCGCCGTTGGCGTCACCCTGATCTTTGGCCTGACCGGCATCATCAACTTCGCCCATGGCGAGTTCCTGATGATCGGCGGCATCGTCACCTGGCTGGCTGTCAGTGCCGGCCTCGGCTTCCCGTTGGCGGCTGTGCTGGCGATCCTGGCGGTCGGGCTGATGGGCTACATTCTCGAGCGCGGCATTTTCCGCTTCACGCTGGAACGGCCGACCAACGGCTTCATCGTCTCGCTCGGCCTCATCGTCGTGCTGCAGCATGTCGTCGTGCTGTTCTGGAACCCCAACCAGAAAAGCATCCCGCGCCCGCTGACCACGGTCTGGGAGGTTGGCGGCGTGCGCATCGCTTCCGTGCGCGTCATGGTCATCCTGATCACCGTCGCCGTGGTGGCGCTCAGCTTCAGAATGATCACGGCCAGCCGCTACGGCCGGGCGCTCAGGGCAAGCGTCGAGGACCGTGACACCGCGGCGTTGATGGGCATTCCGGTGCGCCGCTACATCACCGGCGTGTTCGTGCTCGGCAGTGCGCTGGCCGGGCTCGGCGGCGCGCTGCTGATCGCGCTGTTTCCGATCACGCCTTTCACCGGCGGCACCATGGTCATGAAGGGCTTCGCCGTCGCGCTGATCGGCGGGCTCGGCAACATCTATGGCGCTGTCGCCGCCGGCCTCATCCTCGGCATCGTCGAAGGCTTCAGCGCCGGCTACGGCTTCTCGCAATGGACCGATGCTTACTCCTTCGTCCTGATGATCCTGGTGCTCCTCTTCCGTCCGCACGGCCTTTTCGGCGGCACCAGCGGACCCAGGATGGCGTCATGATTGCAAGCAGACAGCCAAACGGCTCCGCGATATCCGCCCTGCGGTCCCTGCTGCCGGTTCTGGTGGTCCTTGCGCTGATCGCCCTGGTGCCGCTGCTTTCGCCCAGCAACCGCTTCCTGTCGCTGGCGATCTCGGCCGGCATCAACGTCATTGCGCTCTACGGGCTTTCGGTGCTGTTCGGCCAGACCGGCATCCTGTCGATGGGCCATGCGGCACTTGTCGGTGTCGGTGCCTATACGGCGGCGATCCTGGCGCGTGACCTGTGCACCGGCTTCTGGCTGGCGCTTCCGGCGGCAGCGCTTGCGAGCGCCCTGTTCGCGATGATCGTTGGCATTCCGTCGCTGCGGGTCGGCGGCCATCATTTCGTCATCATGACCTTCGCCTTCGGACAATTGCTGGCCATCGTGCTCACCAATGGCGGCGACTATACGGGCGCCGCGACCGGCCTCGACCTGGTCGGTCCGGTCACCCTGTTCGGCGCCGATATGAGCGACCTGACGCGTTACTATCTGATGGTGGTGGCTTTCGTGGCGGCCGCGGCGGTGGCGAGCTGGGCGATCATCAATTCGCCCTATGGCCGCACGCTGCGCGCCATCAGGGAGAATGAGAGACTTGCCGCTTCGCTCGGCATCAATGTCGGCCGGCACAAGATCGGCGCCTTTGTCGTCAGCGGCATCTTCGCCGGGATCTCTGGCGTCCTGCTCGCCCATTTCCTCGGCCACATCTCGCCAACCCAGTTCGCCTCCTTCCCCAGCATCTATCTGGCACTGATGGTGATGATCGGCGGCGCCCGTCTGATTGCCGGTCCGCTCGCCGGCGGCATTCTCGTCGCCTTCCTGCCGGAGGTGCTCAATCTCGATCCGGTGCAGTCGCGCATCGTCTACGGCGTCTGCCTGATCGCCGTCATCCTGCTTCTCCCCGAGGGATTGATCGCCGGCGTCGGGCAGGTCTTTCGCAGGCTGTTGGCGAGCGGGCAGCCGAAGCAGGAACGCGAAGAGCTCGACACGGCCAGCACCACACCTTCGGAAGTGCGGCGATGAGCCCGATCCTCGAAATCCGCGGGCTGAGCAAACGGTTCGGGGGCGTCACCGCATTGTCGGGCGTCGACCTCGCGATCGAGGAAGGCGAAATCCTCGGCGTCGTTGGCCCGAACGGTTCTGGAAAGACGACCTTGTTCAACGTCGTCACCGGCGTCCACATGCCCAGTGGCGGCAGCGTGTCGTTCCGCGGGCGAGACATCACCGGTCTCAAGCCGCATGCCATATCGCGGGCAGGCATCGGCTACACATTCCAGCAGGCAATGGCCTTTGCCGGCCTGCGCGTGCTGGAGAACGTGCAGATCGCCGGCGAGCATGTGCGGGTGAATGCAGGCGCCAGCCATCATCCCTGGCCGACACCGCTGGCGCTGCTCGACTTCGTCGGCCTCGCGGCGCTTGCGGATGAGAGGGCAGGGGTGTTGCCTTTCGGCAGCCTGCGGCTGCTCGGCCTTGCGCTGGCCCTGGCGAGCCGGCCGGCGCTGCTGCTGCTCGACGAGCCCGCCGCTGGTCTCAACGATCGGGAAACAGCCGCCCTCGTCGGGCTTGTCCGCCAGCTTCCCGGCCATGGCATCACAGTGTGTGTCATCGACCACGACATGAAGCTGATGCAGATGCTGTGCCGGCGCCTCGCCGTGCTCGACTTTGGCTCCAAGATCGCCGACGGGCCGACCGGCGCCGTGCTTGCCGATCCCAAGGTCCTGGACGTCTATCTCGGAGGCGATTTGTGAGCCTGCTCGCCATTTCCGAGATCGTCACCGGCTACGGTCCGACCATCGTCAACCGAAACGTCTCGCTGACCCTGGCCCAAGGCGAGATCGTCACCATCCTCGGCCCCAACGGGGCCGGCAAGTCGACGCTGCTGAAGGCGATCGCCGGGCTGGTCAGGCCGCGCGCCGGAAGCATCAGTTTCGATGGTGCGGATGTGACTGGCCTTCCCGCCGACATCATGGCGAGACGCGGCGTCGTGCTGGTGCCGGAGGGCAGAAAGATTTTCGTCGATATGACGGTCGAGGAAAATCTCCGTCTCGGCGCCTATTCGCGCAAAGACCCTGACGCCGTCGAGGCCGATTTCGCGACGATGCTGGCTTTCTTCCCGATTCTCGCCACCAAGCGGCGCGACAAGGGCGGCTCGCTGAGCGGCGGCCAGCAGCAGTTGCTGGCCATCGCGCGCGGGCTGATGACGAGGCCACGCGTACTTCTGCTCGACGAACCATCGCTCGGCCTGTCGCCGCTGCTGGTCAAGGAGATCAAGGCCATCATTCTGGACATCGGCGAGCGCTTCGGCGCCTCGGTGCTGCTGGTTGAGCAGAATGCCGGCCTTGCGCTGGCGGTCGCTGCGCGCGGCTATCTCATGCAGAACGGCCGCATCGTCGTCTCCGGGCCGATCGCTGAATTACGCGACATGTCGCTGATGCGCGACCTCTACCTTGGCGGCGTGGCGCAAGCCGCGTCATGAGCAAGCACTCAGTCGTGCCCGGCCTTGTCGCGCAGCGTCTCGAAGCGGGCATAGCTCTTGGTCAGATGACTGCGCATGGCGCGACGCGCGGCATTGACGTCCCTGGCCTCGATCGCGGCAAGGATGGCACGATGCTCATGCTGCATGCGGGTCAGGTATTTTTCCCGCTCGGCATCGGTCATCCGGTCGAGCCGCGTCCATTGGCGCGGGATCATCGCGCTGCCGAACGTGTCGAACAGCCGCGTGAAATTGGCATTCTGCGTTGCGGCAAGGATGGCGCGGTGGAAGCCGAAATCCTCTTCCAGGCCGGCGCTGCCGGCGCGGACCGCGGCATCGAGCGCGTCGAGCCGGGCATTCATTTGCCGCAGCGCGTCGTCGTTGCGCCGTTCGGCGGCAAGGCCGGCCGCTTCCACCTCGATGCCCATGCGCAATTCCAGAACGCGCAGCACCTCGTCGATCGATTCGAGATCGTCCGGCAGGATGGAAAAGGTCCGCGGCGGCGGGTCCTTGGCGACGAAGGCGCCGAGGCCCTGGCGCGTGGTGATCAGGCCTCGGGCGCGCAGCGAGGCAAGCGCCTCGCGCACCACCGTGCGGCTGACGCCCGTCGCCGCGACGATCTCCTGCTCGGTCGGCAGCCGCTGGCCGGGCGCCAGATCGCCGGATTCGATCTGCGCAATCAGCGTGTTGACCAGCCCGCTCCTCAGATTGGGCGCTTGCGGTATGGCGTCGAAAAGCCTGGTCTCGTTTTCCGCCATCGCGGCCGACAGCCCCCGGTCCGATTCTCTGGCGAAGGATTGCATCGACAGATGCGCGCCGCAAGGTGACGAAATGTGGACCTGCAGGCGCAGGACCATGGTTGGAGGATTGCATGAAGGAACGCATCGGCTTCATCGGACTGGGCAGCATGGGCGCCGGCATGGCCGCCAATCTGCTCGAAAAGGGCTGGCCGCTGACGGTCTGGGCCCATCGCAGCCGCGATGCGGTCGACCGGCTGCTGGCGGCCGGCGCCACGGAGGCGAAAAGCCCTCGCAAGCTCGCCGAGGCCTGCGACACGGTCATTCTGTGCGTCACCGGTTCGCGCGAGGTGGAAGCGCTGGTGAAGGGGACGGACGGGTTGGCCGCCGCCGCGGACGGACGAGCCGCCGCCAGCAAGCCGCTGCTTGTCATCGACTGCTCGACCTCCAATCCATCCTCGACGACAGCGCTTGCCGCCGAACTCGCCCAGCAAGGCGTGACGCTGATCGATGCGCCATTGGCGCGCACGCCCAAGGAAGCCGCCGAAGGCAAGCTCGACGTCATGGTCGGCGGCCCGGCCGGCGCCGTCGCCCGGGCACGGCCGGTGCTCGAAGCCTTCGCCGCGCGCATTGTGCACACCGGGCCGACCGGCAGCGGCCACACCATGAAGCTGCTCAACAATTTCGTCTCGATGGGTTATTCCGCCATCTATTCGGAGGCGCTGACGCTTGGCGTGAAGGCCGGGCTGACGCCGCAGGTCTTCAACAGCGTCATCTCCGGCAGCCGCATGGATTGCGGCTTCTACCAGGCCTTCTTCGACTTCGTCCTGAACCGCAACGAGAACGCGCAGCGCTTCGCCATCGTCAATGCGCTCAAGGACATGACCTATCTCGCGTCCTTCGCCCAGGCCGGCGGCGTCGCCAACCCGATCGGCGCCGCGGTACGCAACGGCTTCGCCACCGCCGTCGCCACCGGCCATGGCGAAAAGTTCGTGCCGGCATTGTCGGATATTGTTGCGGGGTTGAACGGGGTGTCGCTGGTGGAGCCTGCGGAGTGAACATCGGCTAGGGTGCTCCCCCTCTCCGTCTCGGCTTCGCCGAGCCACCTCTCCCCCACGTTGTGGGGGCGAGGAACACCCAAGCTTTTCGAGGCTGCAACCTCGGAGACTAGCGTTTCCTCGCCCCCATGAAATGGGGGAGAGGTGGCTCGGCGAAGCCGAGACGGAGAGGGGGCCTCGCGCTGCCACATGGGGACTAGGCTGCGTGAAGGCACCTTGCGGATAGGCAGATCAGGCGCGCTGCTGACGGACACTCTCGCGGCGTTCTCGAAATACCATTTCCACCGGCAGTTCACGTCCACCTTCGGGGTGTCCGTGCATCGCTATGTCCAGCTCGCCCGTCTGAAGCGCGCTTCGTACAGGCTTGCCGAGAGCGACGCCCAAAGCGTCACCGATATAGCGATGGATGCCGGTTACGACGCACCGGATGCCTTCGCCCGCGCCTTTCGGCAACGGTTCGGACAGTCGCCTTCGTCGTTTCGGAAGTCTCCCGACTGGGGGTCGTGGCTCATGGCCTTCGGGCCGCTCGAAAAAGCAAGGACCACGCTCATGCAGATAATCTTCGAACCCGACGACGTGACGATCCGCGATGTGCCGCCCACGCCGGTGGCGATCATGGAGCATCGCGGTGACCGGGCGACGCTCCAGGACACCTTCCAGCGGTTCAGGGCTTGGCGCAAGGAAGCGGGCCTGTCGCCGGAGACAAGCCATACTTTCATGGTCTTCCGTTCCGAAAGGGAGCCCGCGAATCCGGCCGACTACAGCATGGACATATGTGCCGGGACCGATCAGCCGATCGAGGCCAATGACGCGCAGATGAAGGCTGGCGTGATCCCCGGCGGACGCTGCGCGGTGCTGCGCTATCCCGGCAACACCAACAATCTCGAACCCGCAGCACTATTTCTCTACCGTGAATGGCTTCCGGCCAGCGGCGAGGAAGCACGCGATTTTCCGATCTATTGCCAGCGACATCTGTCCCACTTCCCGGAGGGGCCGCTACGCGAAGTGGTCCTTGAACTCTTTCTGCCGCTGAAATAGCGCGGTGGGGGTGGGCACGTAGCCGTCCAAGGCGTGTCGCGGTTGAGCCGCTAACTGAGTGAAATTGGATATGGCGCTCCCCCACTCCGTCTCGGCTTCGCCGAGCCACCTCTCCCCCACAAAGTAGGGGAGAGGAAACCCAAGCTTTTCAGGGCCGCGACCTCTGAGATTGGCATTTCCTCTCCCCCATGAAATGGGGGTAGAGGTGGCTTGGCGAAGCCGAGACGGAGTGGGGGCTGGCGCTGCCCTTAGGCGATTGGCTAGGTTCAGGTAAGGCGTCTGGCGAGAACTTTATCCCCCAGCCCGCGCGCGGACAGCCTTCCGCAACCTCGAATGCCGCACTGGAGACGCCACCTCTTTCGCCGGCACTGCTACCTCCGCCGCCTCGCCATCATGCAGTCCAACGCGCAGTGCCGCACCTGCCAGATGGTCGCGCATCGCCGCTTGCGCCCCTTCCACATCGCCGTTTCGGATGGCAGCAAAAATGCGCTCGTGTTCGCCGAGCGTGATGCGCGCCATGTCGTCGGACTTCTGCTGGTTGCCGGCGGCGAGAATGCTTTCGCGCACCCGCTCGGACACGAAGACCAGGAACTGGCCCATATAGGAATTGCGCGTCGCCTCGGCGACGGTGCGGTGGAACTCGAGGTCGCTGCGCAGCCAGGCAACGCTGCCGTAGGGGGCGGCACGCATGCCGGCCAGCGCCTCGCCCATCGCCGCAAGATCGGCTTCGCTGCGCCGTCTGGCGGCAAGGGCTGCCGCCTGCACTTCGAGGATGCCGCGCAGTTCGAACAGGCTGCGGAAGGAATCGGCCCGCTGCAGCGCCTCGTAGTCGATGGTCAGCACGGTCGGGTTGTTGGCATCGGTGACGAAGGCGCCGCGCCCCTGCTGCGACCAGATGCGGCCTTCCGAGCGCAGCCTGGCGATCGCCTCGCGCACCACGTTGCGGCTGACCCCGAATGTGGTCGCCAGCGCCTGCTCGGTCGGCAACTGGTCGCCGGGCTTCAGACGTCCCTGCGCGATCTCGCGCGAGATGGAACTCGCGACCAGGGTCGAGAGATGCGGACCACGATTGACCTTGTCGAGCTTCAGCGTCATCGCTCACCTATAGTCGAGGGAGGATTTGGACGCCAGAATGCGGCCATTGCTCAAGATGCGGCGCGGGTCGAACGCGTCCTTGATGCCGGCCGCAAGATCGAGCGCCACCGGGTCGATGCGGTCGAGGAACGCCTTCTGCTTGACCCGGCCGATGCCGTGCTCGGCGCTGATCGAGCCGGCATAGCGGTCGACGATGGCAAAGATCTGCTCTTCCGCCTCTTCGAACAGATGCTCGACCGCTTCGGCTGCCATGCCTTCCGGCGGCACGACGTTGAGATGGATGTTGCCGTCGCCGACATGGCCATAGGTGACGGCGAGCGCGTCCGGGCGGGTCCGCTCCAGCGCCGCCAGTGCGTCGGTGACGAAATCGGCGAGTTTTGAGATCGGCACCGAGACGTCGGTGCGCAGATAGCGGCCGCCGCGTCCCTGGCGCTCGACCATGATCTCGCGGTAGAGCCACAGCCGCTCGCCCTGGGCGCGGCTCGACGCCATGACGCCATCCTCGACGAGATCGGCGGCACCGGCCAGAAAATCCCTCAGCATGGCCTGGAGGTCGACCAGCCCGCCGGAAGAAACCTCGACCAGGACGTAGACCGGGTAGGGCCTGGCGAGCGGATCGGCGAAGTCCGGCCGGGCCTGCAGCGTGATCTCGATGCCGCCGCGCAGGATCAGCTCGAAGGCCGTCAGAAGGTCGCTGCAGTCGCGCCGCGCCCGCGCATAGAGCGCCATGGCTTCCTCGACCGAGCGCAGCCCGATCAGCGCGGTTTCGATCTGCGTCGGTCGTGGATAGAGTTTTAGCGCCGCCGCGGTGACAATGCCGAGCGTGCCTTCGCTGCCGATGAAGACCTGCTTCAGATCATAGCCGCGATTGTCCTTGCGCAGCACCTTCAGCCCGTTCCAAACCCGCCCGTCGGCCAGAACCACCTCCAGCCCAAGTACCAGGTCGCGCGTCATGCCGTAGCGCAGCACGTTGAAGCCGCCGGCATTGGTGGCGACATTGCCGCCGATGCGGCAGCTGCCCTGCGCCCCGAAGGTGATCGGCAGCAGGCAGTCGTTTTCTTCCGCGGCGCGCTTGGCGTCCTCGAGAATGCAGCCGGCCTCGACCACCATGGCGAAATCGATCGGGCTGACCGAGCGGATCCTGTTCAGGCGCTCGAGCGAGATCACCACTTCGCCGCTGTCGGCCGCCACCGCCGCACCGACGAGACCGGTCAGGCCGCCCTGCGGCACGACCGGGATGCGCTCCTCATTGCATCGCCGCATCAGCGCCGACATCTCCTCGACCGAAGCCGGACGCGCCACCGCCAGCGGGCGGCCGAAATGGTCGCCCGACCAGTCGCGGCTGTAGCGCGCCAAATCCTCGTCGGCGGTCAGCAGCCCGCCGTCCGGCAACGTGCCGGCCAGCGTGGCGATCAGCGATGCGGGCTGCACGGCGTTCATGATCTGGCTCTGCGATCCCTCGGAAAACGGCTGGACAACCATTGTACTTGTAGTGTTATCATACAACCCTGATTAAGAACATCAAGCGGAGCCCCACCATCCGTTTGATGCGGATGATCAGACAGACAAATCGCCTGACACGGAGGACTTTCCCCATGAGCGACGCCGCAGGCCGCTTCCGCTACATGCACACCATGATCAGGGTTCTCGACCTCGACAAGTCGATTGCCTTCTACACCGAGGTTCTCGGCATGACATTGCTGCGCCGCGACGACTATCCCGGCGGCAAGTTCACCAACGCCTTTGTCGGCTACGGTCCGGAGGACAAGGAGGCCGTCGTCGAACTGACGCTGAACTGGGGCAGGGAAGAGCCTTATGAGATCGGCACCGGCTTCGGTCATCTGGCGCTCGGCGTCAACGACATCTACGCCGTCTGTGCGGAGCTCGAGAAGCGCGGCGCCAAGATCCCGCGCAAGCCCGGACCGATGCTGCATGGCACCACCCACATCGCCTTCGTCGAAGACCCGGACGGCTACAAGATCGAGCTGATCGGCCTCGACACGATGTAGTGATCTGGGCAATGACCTGACTAAGCGGGGCCGCGTCGGCATTGCGCCGTTGCGGCCCCGTCCGTTCCGCGCTTGCTTGGGAGGCGATGCGCAGGGCACTGTCACTTGATGACCGCGATCTTGCTGCGGTCGATGGTGATGGCGACGGCGGCGATGAGCACCGCGCCGAACACCATGTTTTCCAAAAAGATGTTGATGCCGACGAAGGTCATGCCGATGCGCACGATCGAGATGATCAGCGCGCCGACCGCCGTGCGGGCAACCCCGCCCAGCCCGCCGGTGATGGCCGTGCCGCCGACGATGACGGCGGCAATCGCCGGCAGCAGCAGCTGATTGGCAAGAACCGGCGAGCCGCTCGACAGCCTGGCTGCCAGCACTACGCCGGCTATTGCCGCCAGCATGCCGGAGGCCGCGAAGGCGACGATCTTGGTGCGGTCGACATTGATGCCGGCGGCCCAGGCGGCCGGCTCGCCGGCGCCGACGGCGATCGCCTGGCGGCCGAAGCGCGTGTAGCGCAGCGCCAGAAAACTGACGATGCCGATCACCGCGGAAATCAACACCACCACCGGCACCCCGGCGACCGTCGCATTGATCCAGGCGGTGTTTTCACGGCCGGCTTCCTCGATGGTGATGGCGCGGCCGTCGGAAACCCAGAGCGCGATGCCGGTCACCACACCGCCCGTGGCCAGCGTCGCCACGAAGGACGGTACCCGCAGCTTGACGTGGACGATGCCGCTCAAGATTCCGAAGGCGAGGCCGGACAGGATCGCCACCGGAAAGGCGGCGAGCCCGAGCGAGGGCAGCAACTGCGCCAGGATCACGCTCGCCAGCGAGGCGACCGCCTGGATCGACAGGTCGATGCCGCCGAGCAGGATGGCGAAGGTGACGCCGGTCGCCAGGATGAACAGCACCGCTGTGTTGGCAAACAGCAGCGCGGTCGTCTCGGCGGTCAGGAAACCGGGCGCCGCGATCTCGATAATCAGCAAGAGGCCGACAAGCAGCACCAGCGGTATGGCGCCATGCGTCCATTTGCTGTCGAGGAATGGCCTGAGCGAAAAGATCTCATTCATCGGCCGGCCTCACACCATCGCCCGCAGCAGGTCGACCTGCTTTGGCTTGTTTCCCGGACTGGCGTCGAACCGCGCGGTGATCTCGCCGTCGCGCATCACCAGCACCTGGTGCGACAGGCCGATCGTTTCTTCCAGCGTGTCGGAGATCAAAAGGATGGCGACGCCTTGCTCGCAAAGATCGCGGACCAGTTCGTAGACCTCTTCCTTGGCGCCGACATCGAGTCCCCGCGTCGGATGGTCGAGCACGAGGATGCGCGAGCCTGCCGTCATCCAGCGCGCCAGCACCACTTTCTGCTGGTTGCCGCCGCTGAGCTTGCGGCAGGCGGCGTCGGGGCCGGGCGCCTTGATGCGCAGCCGCTTGATCCAGTCGGCGGCGAGCCGCCGCTCCTTGCCATAGTCGATCGCGCCATGGCGCATGACGCTGGAGAGATCGGCCAGGGAGATGTTCTCCGCGATCGACAGGAACATCACCAGGCCTTCCAGCCGCCGCTCGCGCGGCACATAGCCGATGCCCTTGCGCACGGCCGGCTCGGGCGAGCCGAAATGCACCGCTTCGCCGGCGATCTTCAATTCGCCCGCGCTGTGCTGGAGCAGCCCGCCGATCGTGCGCGTGACCTCCTCGCGGCCCGAGCCGACGACGCCGGCAATGCCGACGATCTCGCCGGCACGGATCTTGAGATCGACGCCGCGATAGGCACCGGCGGCACCCAGCCCCCTGGTCTCGACCCGGATCTCATCGCGTGGCTGCTGCTGGCGGGCCTCGCGGTAGTATTCGGCCTGCAGCCCGCGACCGACCATGATCTCGTGCAGTTCCGGCGCGGTGACGTCGGCGGTGCTGTGCTCGGCGACCACCGCGCCATCCTTCATCGTGTAGACGCGGTCGGAGATCGCCAGCACCTCGTCCAGGCGATGCGAGACGAAGACGAAGCTGGCGCGGGATTTGAGCGCGCGAACGCGCGCAAACAGCACCTCGATATCGGCGCCGTTGAGCACGGAGGTCGGCTCGTCGAGCAGGATCAGCAAGGGCCGTTCGACCATTTCCTCCAGCGTCAGCGCCTTGGCCAGCTCGACCATCTGGCGCGCCGCGAAGGTGAGCTCTGAGGTGCGCCGGGTGACGTCGATGTCGACGCCGATCTTGGCAAGCTGGCGGCGCGCCGCATTGTTCATGGCGCGCCAGTTGACGATGCCGAGACGCGTGAAGCGGTCTTCCTCGCCGAGATAGATGTTTTCGGCCACCGTCAGGTTGAGCACCAGCGACTGCTCCTGGAACACCATGCCGATGCCGTGTCGTGCGGCGTCGCGCGCATTGCGCAGCTTGAGCTGCTCGCCGTCGAGAGTGAGGCTGCCGCCATCCGGCCGGTAGGTGCCGGCCAGCACCCGCATCAGCGTCGATTTGCCGGCGCCGTTCTCGCCGATCAGCCCGACGACTTCGTTCGGCCGAACCTCGATCGAGACATCGCGCAAGGCGTGCACGCCGGGAAAATTCTTGATGATGCCGGATGCCTTCAGCATGGCGCTCACTTGACTATTCTGAGGCGGACGCGGTCGAGCGACAGCGCCACCGCGGCGATGATCATCAGGCCCTGCACGGTCTGCTGGATATAGGGCGAGATGCCGAGCAGGATCATGCCGTTGGCTAAAACGGTGACGATCAAGACGCCGATCAGCGTGTTGACGACGCCGCCTTCGCCGCCGGTCAGCGCCGTCCCGCCGACCACGACGGCGGTGACCGCGGCGAACAGCCTGCCGTCGCCGATGACGGCGTGCGACTGGCCAAGCTGGGCGGCGGCAAGCACGCCGGCAATGCCGAAGAAGAAGCCGGCCAGAGCGAAGGCGGCAATGCGCACGCGCGTGACGTTGACGCCGGAGAGCTTGGCAACATCCTCGTCGCCGCCGATCGCCAGGATGTGGCGGCCGAGCTTGGTGTAGTACTGGATGATGGCGGCGAGCAGGAATGCCCCGGCGGCGACCCAGACCGCCAGCGGCAGGCCGAGCAGACGGGCGAGCGCCAGCTCGCGGATCGAGGCGTCGTTCAGCCGGATCGCCGAGCCGCCGAGCATGTAGACCGAGAGCCCAAGGCCGATGAACCACATGCCGAGCGTGGCCATGAAGGAAGGAATCCGCAGCACGGTCTGCGCCAGGCCGCTGACCAGACCCATGGCGGTGCCGGCAGCGATTGCGGCCAGCACCGCCAGCCAGCCATAATCATTGCCGTTGCTGTCATTGGCGGCGAGCAGCACCACCACCATGGCCGCCACCGACAGCGTGCCTTCGACCGACAGGTCGATGCTGCCCATCAGGATGATGAAGGTCAGCCCCATCGCCAGCGTCAGCGGCACGGCCGCGGAATTGGCGACGCGCACGAGATTGCGCAGCTCGATGAAATTGGGGTTGGCGATAGAGATCAGCACGCACAATGCGATCAGCACCGCCAGCGGTGCCAGGCTGCGCCAGCGCCTGCCGCCGAACAGGGCGGCGATACGGCCCGGGAAGAGTGTCATAAGCGTTGTCCGCTCGATGTCCGAAACGGACTTCAGGGGTTCTGTATCGATTGTCAAGAAACCGCTTCCCATCTGCAGAACGGCAGTCGCCGAGCAACGCACGGCAACTGCAAAAGGGAGCGGGCCGCCGCCAGGGAGTAAGCGGGCCCGCTCCAACGGGTCAGGTGCGGATCGCTCCGGTCACCCGACCCCACAGATCGTTCCAGTCCACTGTCGGCTGCGCCTCGACATTGGTCTTGTAATATTCCTCGACATTGTCGTGCGAAATCAGCACCGCCTTGCCGTAGAATTCGCGGTGCTCCGGCGGTTCCTTGGTGGGATCGAACTTGCCGATCTTGGCGTTGTAGCCGATGGCCAGGCCCATGCCGCCCTGCCAGAACGGATCCGAGGTCACGGTGCAGGCGAACTCGCCCGTGCGCACCGCGTCGACCGCCGTCTTGATGCCGTCGACGCCGACGATCGGCACCTTGCCGGCAAGGTTTTCGGCGCGCAGCGCTTCGAGCGCGCCCGAGCCCATATCGTCATTGGCCGCCCAGATGCCCTTGATGTCGTCGCCGAAGCGGGTGAGCAGATTGCCCATCAAATCGAAGGCTTCGGTCGATTTCCAGTTGGCGACCTGGAAGTCGAGCAGCTTGATGTCGGGATTGGCGGCAAGTGCCGCGTCGAGGCCCTTCTTGCGTTCGATCGCCGCGGTGGTCGAGATCAGGCCGCCGAGCGCGACGATGCCGCCCTTGCCGCCGATCGTCTTGAACAGGATCTCGGCGATGGTCTTGCCGCTCGAGATGCCGTCGAACTCGATATGGGAGACATAGTTCGGATTGAAGTCCTTCGGGTGCAGGTCCGGCGGCTTGTTCCACTGCGTCACGACATAGGCGCCCGCCTTGGCGCAGGCCTCGACGATCGGCCGCGCATCCGGCGTATCGTTGGGGTCGGAATTGAGCACCATGTTGCCGCCGGTCTTGGCCAGCATCGCCTTGATGTCGGCAATGCCCTTCTCGCTGTTGCCTTCCGAGACCAGCGTGACGTGCTCCAGCCCGACAGCCTTGGCGTAGGCCTCGGCGCCGGTCTTCCAGACGGCATGGTAGGGGTTGGATAGCGAGCGGATCGACGTCACCAGCGTCGGCTTGTCCTGCGCCCGCAACACCCTCGGCATCGCGACGGCCGCCAGGCCGGCGGTGGCGCCCATCATCAGCGTCCGGCGGCTGACCATGCCGGAACGCGCGGAAATTGTCCTGTCCTTCATTCTCGAACCTCCCAGTTGAAATCGGTGTTTTTCCGATCGGCGACATGCGCGGGGAGCGCCGGGCTCTTCGGCAGGGGTTGCCAAGTTCCTCCACTTGTACGACAACCCTTCAACACGGCAACCATACCCTTTCTCTTGACGCGGCACAAGGGACTTGAGATCGTCGGGCGCGCCAGGGCCGGAAGCAACGGGAGGAAAAATGCCGGACTACATCATCGTCGGCGGCGGCTCGGCCGGTTGCGTTCTTGCCGCAAGGCTGAGCGAGGATCCGGACCTCTCGGTCGTCCTGCTGGAGGCCGGCCCGCCCGACACCGACCGCTACATCCATTTGCCCGTAGGCTTCTTCAAGATGACGTCCGGCCCGCTGATCTGGGGCTACGAGACGGCACCCGGCAGGATGATCGATGGCCGCACCATGGTCTATCCGCAGGCGCGTGTCCTCGGTGGCGGTTCCTCGATCAACGCCCAGGTGTTCACCCGCGGCTGCCCGCAGGACTATGACGGATGGGCGACCGACGACGGCTGTGCCGGGTGGAGCTATGCCGAGGTGCTGCCCTATTTCCGGCGCTCCGAGGGCAACGACACCTTTGCCGGCCCGCAGCACGGCATCGAGGGGCCGCTCGGCGTTTCCAGCGGTGCGCCGCATCCGCTGACGCGCGTCTTCGTCAGGGCCGCACAAGAAGCCGGCCTGCCGTTCAGGGCCGACTTCAACGCCGGAGAGCAGGAAGGCGCCGGCTTCTACCAGACCACGACGCGCAACGGTAAGCGCTCAAGCACGGCCGTCGCCTATCTCAAGCCCGCGCTTGGCCGCAGGAACCTGACGCTGCGCACCGACGCCACGGTCAGCCGCATCGTCGTCGAGAACGGGCGCGCCATCGGCGTCGAGATCATCGTCAACGGCCGCCCGGAACTGCTGCGCGCCGGGCGCGAGGTGATCGTCACCGCTGGCGCCATCGGCTCGCCCAAGCTCTTGATGCTGTCGGGCATCGGCCCGGCCGCCCATCTCGGCACGCACGGCATCAAGGTCGGCCACGACCTGCCCGGCGTCGGGCAGAACCTGCATGACCATATGGATGTCGACGTCGTCGCCGAGCTCAATGGGCCGCACGGCATCGACCGCTACAAGAAGAAGCGCTGGCAGGCGGTCGCCGGCCTCGAATACGCGCTGTTCGGCAAGGGGCCGGTGGCGTCCAACATTGTCGAGGCCGGCGCCTTCTGGTGGGGCGATCGCGCCGAGAAGACACCCGACATCCAGTTCCATTTCCTGCCCGGCGCCGGCGTCGAGGAAGGCATCGGCTCGGTTCCTGGCGGCAATGGCTGCACGCTGAATTCCTACCATGTGCGGCCGCGTTCGCGCGGCAGCGTCACGCTGAGATCGGCGGACCTGCGCGAGCCGCCGGTCATCGATCCCAACCCGTTCGCCGAGCGCTACGATCTCGACCGTGCCGTCGAGGGCATCGAGATCAGCCGCGAAATCCTGTCTCAGCCGGCTTTTGCGCCCTTCATCCGGCGCGAACACCTGCCGGGGGCGGGGACGACCGGGCGCGCGGCGCTGGAAACCTTCGCCCGGGAGCACGGGCGCAGCGCCTACCATCCGGTCGGCACCTGCCGGATGGGCGGCGATGCGAAAAGCGTCGTCGATCCCGAGCTTCGTGTGCGCGGCCTGCAGGGCTTGCGCGTCTGCGACAGTTCGGTGATGCCGCGCATCGTTTCCTCGAACACCAACGCCGCCGTCATCATGATCGCCGAAAAGGCGGCGGATTTGATCGCCGGGCGCACCACAGGCGCCATGGCTTCGGCGTCGCAGGAGTCTCACTCGCCCCGAACCAGGGAGCGGGATGGAAAGCCTGTGCCGGCCGCTCACTGAGAGGCTCCAGCGGTGCAGGCAGAGCACCTGCGCGCCGCGGAAAATGCTCAAGCCGGCGATCGAATCCGGGACGCCGGCAGATCGACGCTCCCAGCGATTGCCTTTGTTTGAATGACGGTCTTCACTTAGGCTGAGCCCACGCGAAAATCGGGATTTGCAAGATGACGGTGTCGGCCAGAGATTTATCCTTGCGCGTCCCCATCGACGGCCGGCATCGCAGGATGCTGATCGACGGCAAATGGTGCGATGCCGCAAGCGGGCGCAGCTTCGAGACGCGCAATCCCGCCACCGGCGCGGTGATCGGCACCGTGCCGCAAGCCGATTCCAAGGATATCGACCTGGCGGTCGCCGCTGCCCGCCGCGCCTTCGAGGGCCCTTGGAGCCGGTTCAAGCCCTATGAGCGCCAGCTTCTGCTCTTGAAGATTGCCGATCTCATGGAGCGCCATTGGGAGGAGATCGCGCTTTCCGACACCACCGACATGGGCATGCCCATCGTGCGCACGCTTGCCAACAAAAACCGCGTGCTTGGCATGCTGCGCTTCTATGCCGGCATGGCCACATCCATCCACGGCCACACGATCGGCAATTCGCTGCTCGGCGACATCGTCTCCTACACGCGCAAGGAGCCGGTCGGCGTCGTCGGCGCCATCATTCCCTGGAATGCGCCGACCGCGGCTTCGATCTGGAAGATCGGCCCGGCGCTGGCGACCGGCTGCACGATCGTGCTCAAGCCCTCGGAGGAGGCGCCGCTGACGCCGCTCTTGATCGCCGACCTGATGCAGGAAGCGGGCGTGCCGGACGGCGTCGTCAACATCGTCACCGGCACCGGTGCCCAGGCCGGCGCGCCGCTGGCCGCCCATATGGACGTCGACAAGCTGGTCTTCACCGGCTCCACCGCCACCGGCCAGGCGATCCTGCGCGCCTCGGCCGCCAACATGAAGCGCGTTTCGCTCGAGCTTGGCGGCAAGTCGCCGGTGATCGTCTGCGCCGACGCCGATCTCGAACGCGCCGTGCCGGTCGCGGCGATGTCGGTCTTCGCCAATTCCGGCCAGATCTGCATTGCCGGCTCGCGGCTGTTCGTCGAACGGCTGATCTACGAGGATTTCGTCGAACGGGTCGCTCAATACGCGGCAAAGCTCAGGATCGGCGACGGCGCCGATCCGGCAACCGAGATCGGACCGCTGATCTCGCCCCGCCAGCTCGAACGCGTTACCGGCTTCATCGAGGACGGCACGCGGCAAGGCGCCAGGCTGCTGACCGGCGGCGCGCGCATCACCGAAGGCGTGCTTGGCTCGGGAAATTTCATCACGCCGGGTGTTTTCTCCGGCGTCACCGACGACATGCGCATCGCCAGGGAAGAGATCTTTGGTCCGGTCATCTCCGCGCTGCCGTTCGATACGCTGGACGAGGCGGTGCGGCGCGGCAACGACACGCCCTATGGGCTTGCCGCCGGCGTGTTCACGCGCGATGTCGGCAAGGCGCATCAGCTGGCCAACCGCCTGCGCGCCGGCTCGGTCTGGGTCAACACCTACCACGCGCTCGACCCGGCGGTGCCCTTCGGCGGCTACAAGATGAGCGGTTACGGCCGCGAAGGCGGGGCCGAGCACCTCGACGAATATCTGAACACCAAGGGCGTCTGGATCAGGACCGACTGAGTCACGGGTTCAGCGCCAACGAAGCGGCGCCGAGGCAAGCCAAGATACAGGATGCGACCTGGAGCAATTCCAGCAAAAGTGCGCTCCAGCCTACTCAACCGGTCCGTCGGTAATTTCGGAATTGGGCAGGATGCCAAAGTCCTGGGACTTGGAACCTTGCGCCGCCGTCAAGAACCCGTCCGCGTCGAGGCCTCGTCGCAGCAATTCTCGAACTGCGGCTGAGCGGCTTGGCATGCGTTTTTCGAAACGCCAGTTCTCCAAGGCTGCCAATTCCTCGGCCGTCAGCATGATCTGAAGTCGTTCGGGTCGTTCCAAGTCAGCCATTGACGCCTCCCATTGCCGGAAACGAAAACGAGACAAGTTAGTATTTGGCTCAGTGACAGTCGAGTTAGTGCTTGGCCCCTTTGCCGTCAAGAGTGTTGGTGCAGCGACCAACGCACAAGCCCAACGATGAGCAACAGGCGTCTACTGCGTGATCGGCTTTATCTACTAACTAATTGATTTTAATAGTGAATTTTTGAGATTCTGCTTGCGCTCCGATTTCGCATGGCGCATGCTTGGCCTCAAGGAAATTGGTCCTGAAAGGGCTTTCCCATGCGCAACGAATATTCGGCTCAATTGCGGGACGATCTCAATGTCCAGGTCCTGGCCGCGCTGCATTCGCGAGGCATTGTCAATGTCGCCGCCGTGGCAGAGGAAGTGCGGCGGCGCAATCTTGCCGAAAACATTGCGCTTGAAGACGTCGAGTTTCTTGTCGTGCAGGTGTCCCAACTCTATGGGGCGCACATGGAATTCGATGGTCTGACCGCCATTATTGAGGAATGCGGTTCGCTAGACAACGGCCAACCAAATGCGAACGGCGGTTTCGGCGTCCAGGATGAGGCAACCGAATCCGCTAGAGATCCCATGCAATAGGTTGGCCGCTCGAACCGCCTTCGCTTTATCGAGGCGGTTGACGCGGTCGCTTCATCAACAATCGGGCCTCACGCACCAGGGAATTGCGGTTGGTGCCGATCAAGGCGATCAGCTCGCGCGCCTGCTCAAGGGTGATGCCGGTTTCCGCGGCCAATGAGCTTGCCAGGGAGGTCTCTTCGCCTACCTTGCGGGCATGGTCCCGTTCGTCGTCGTCCATGGCCTTGGTCCTCCCTCGATACGGAAACCCTCGGGCAGGGACGATGGTTCCTTCCCTGGACGAGCGACCACTCAAAATCCGTCAGATCGAACCGGCGACGCATCAAGCAGCAGTTTCATGAGTTTACGGCCTGGACGACACCTTGGAGATTGGACACATGGCGCTCAAGCGGATGGACAACGTCGGAATCGTTGTCGAAGACCTCGCAGAGACGATTGATTTCTTTCGCGAGCTCGGCCTCGAGCTCGAAGGGCGGGCAACGATCGAAGGAGAATGGGCCGGACGTGTAACTGGACTGGGCGATCAGCGTGTCGAGATTGCCATGATGCGCACACCAGACGGCCACAGCCGGCTCGAGCTCTCCCGCTTCCTCACGCCGCCTGTCGTCGCGGATCATCGCAACGCCCCGGTCAACGCCTTAGGCTACCTCCGCGTCATGTTCGCCGTGGACGACATCGACGAGATGCTTGAAAGGCTCCGCAATCGCGGCGCGCAGCTCGTAGGCGAAGTCGTCCAGTATAAGAACGCTTATCGGCTCTGCTACATCCGCGGGCCTGGAGGGCTTCTCATCGGACTCGCCCAAGAACTCAGCTGAGCACAATTCCGGGCGCTACGACTTTCCTGGAATTGCCTAGGCCAAGGCGGCGGCGAAGGACGTCTCCACCGACGACATCGGCGCCTCGAGCGACCAGACGACCCCTCCTTTGTCGAATTCCAGGCTGCTTGTGCCCCTCAGCGCCTGCGGCGCGACGCGCTTGAGGACGACTGTGCCGAAACCCTGGCGCGCCATGCCGTCGACGACCGGCCCGTCCAGCTCACGCCACACCAGGCGGAACATGCCGATGCCGTCGGCTGCATCCGCCACCTGCCATGCGATTTCGACCCGTCCGCCTTGGTGCGACAGGGCGCCATGCTTAGCCGAATTGGTGGCAAGCTCGTGAAAGGCAATGCCGAGATACTGCACCGCGTTCGGCTCGAGCACGATCAGCGGTCCGCTCACCGAGACCCGGTCCTGCGCCGCGAAGGGTTTGATCTGCGCCCCGACCAGTTCGGCGACCGTGGCGCCCCGCCACTCGGCGCTGACGAGGAGGTCGTGGGATTCCGAGAGCGCCATGATCCGCTCGCGCACCTGGTCGAGGAATGCCTGCGGCGTGCTGGTCTTCTTGGTGGTTTCGCGGATCATCGAGATGATGACCGAATACTGGTTCTTCACCCGATGGTTGACTTCGCGCATGAGCAACCGGATGCGCCGCTCGCTTTCCTTGGTGGCGCTGATATCGCGCGCGATCTTCGAGGCGCCGATGATGCGGCCGATGCCGTCGCGGATTGGCGAAACGGTGAGCGACACCGGGACGCGTGAGCCGTCCTTGCGCTGGCGGACCGTTTCGTAGGACGGCACACGTTCGCCGGCACGTATGCGGCTGATGATCGAGACCTCCTCGTCAAGATGGTCGTGCGGAATGAGCATCGTCACCGGCCGCCCGATCGCCTCGGCGGGCGTGTAGCCGAACAGGTGTTCCGCCGCATCGTTCCAACTGGTGATGATGCCGTTGATGTCCTTCGAGACGATCGCGTCCATCGACGAGTCGACGATAGCGGCAAGGCGGATACGGGCCTCGTCGGCCTGCGTCTGCGTGCGCATATCGATGAGCGTGTTCATGGCGCCCACGACTTTGCCCTTTTCATCGCGCAGCAGAACCGGGTGCGCCCTGAACGGTATCAGCTCGCCGTCCGGCCGTTCGGCGATCGCCTGGCCCCAGCGGACATCCCGCTCTTCCAGCAAGGCGATCGCCATCGGGCATTCGCTATGCTCCATGATGCGGCCATCGAGGTGACGCAGCTTCCAGGATCCGCACCATTGGTCCTTGCCGAGGACCGGGCGATGCCCCCAGAGCTCAGCCGCCGCTTCATTGAAGAAGGTGATGTGGCCCTGCTTGTCGGTCGTATAGACGGCGACAGGCAACCCCTGCATCAGCTCGGCAGAGTTCCCCGGAAGCCCGTCTGCCTGCTGGATAAAATTCAATTTGAGATCTCACTGTTCGAACAATAGCCTGGCAGCCCTGACGGACCACCAGCTAAAGCTAAAATGCGCATCACGCGTTTCGGTTCCGGGTCAGGTGTTTTACTTTGGCGCCGCTTGCGAGCGGTGGAATGCGAACCGCTCTGCATCCGGATCGGGGCCGGTCTTCTATCGAGCCAGAGAAGCCGTCGGGCGGCTATTTTTCCCGCAGCGCGCGGCGGAAGTTCTGCGTGATCGGCTCGGCGAGGTAGGAAAGTACGGTGCGGGCACCCGTGCGGATCATCGCCTCGCTCGACATGCCGGGCAGCAGCTTGCGGCCCTCCAGCTTGGCGAGTTCGCTCTTGTCGATCAACACGGTCGCGGCGAAATACGGTGCCCCGCTGCGCTCCTCCACCATGCGGTCAGCCGACACGATTTCCACAACGCCATCGAGTGGCGGCAGGTTGTAGCGGGCAAAGGCCGGGAAGCTGATGCGCGCGGGCTGTCCGGGGGCGATCGTCTCGACATCCTCTGGTTTGACCATGGCCTCGACCACGAGTTGTTGTCCGAGCGGCACGACCGTCATCAATGTCTCACCTGGTTTAACGACACCGCCCGCCGTGTGGACCTTCAGGTCCATGACGATGCCGTCGACCGGTGCGACGACATCGGTACGGGCAAGCACGTCCTTGGCGGAACGCTCCTGCTGTCTGAGGTCGAACAACTCCGCCTCGACCTTGCTGAATTCCTCGACGGCCTGGTTCAGCCGCACTGTGTTGAGATTCAAGATCTGCATGTCGATCTCGGCCATGGCGCTTCTGGAGCGAGCGATTGCCGCGACGTTGGTAGCGCGCTCCCCCTCGATCTCCCGCTGTTGTCGCCTGAGCAACAGCTTCCGCTCGCGGGTGGTCAGCCCCTTCTTGAGCAGGCTCTCAAGGTCTTTGGTTTCAGCCTCGATCGCCTCGATCTGCTTGTCCTCGGTGACGATAAGCTCCTCCAGTCCCGTTATTGCTTCCTCGATCTGGTGATGGCGCTGGCTGAGAATTTCCCGCTCGTCCTTCAGATTGTGGTGCTTCGCCGCGAACACGTCACGCTGTGCGGCCAGCGCGTCCTTTACCGCGGCGGCGGGGTTTGCGAGCAGCGCCGGATCAAACACGATCTCGGCCTTGCCGTCACGCTCGGCCCTCAGACGCGCGGCCAGCGCCTCACGCGTTGCTATCCGGTTCTGGATCAGGTCAAGCTGCGCCATTGGCTGCGTGCTGTCGAGCCGGATGAGGATCTTGCCCGCCTTGACGATATCGCCGTTGGCGGCGTTCAGCTCCGCGATGATGCCGCCCTCGAGGTGCTGGATGAGCTTGCGGTCGCCGGCGACCTTGATGACGCCTTGCGCCACCGCGGCGCTGTCCAACGGTGCCAGCGCCGCCCACCCCCCGGCCACGCCGAAGAACAGGAACATGATCGCGAACCCGGTGCACGTCACGCCCGTGAGACGCAAGGGTACCGGTTCCGGCAAGGAGGGCGGCGGGACGGGCAGCGGCACGATATTCGTGTCTGTTTTCGTTGTCATGCCTGGTTCGCCACTCTAGCTGGCATCTGGCTCACCTTGCGGATGCGCGCGGTGAGTTCGTTGAAGACATAGTCACGTGGACCGTAGAGGTCTTGCTGGCCCCGGTGGAGGACCAGTACCTTGTCAACCATCTCTATGATGTTCGGCCGGTGCGCGATCAGGACAATGGTCGTGCCCGCCGCCTTGACCGTTCGGAGGGCGGCGATCAATGCCTCCTCACCATCGCGGTCGAGGTTGGAATTGGGCTCGTCCAGGATAAGGAGTGCCGGCTGGCCGTAGAGTGCCCGTGCCAACCCGATGCGTTGGCGCTGCCCACCCGACAGTGCCGCGCCGGATTCGCCGATCTCGGTGGCGTAACCCTTCGGCAGTCCTTTGATCAGCTCGTGAACGCCCGCCAACTGCGCGGCCATGACCACGTTGTTGAAGATCGCCGGGTTGAGCTTGGCGAAGCGGCAGATGTTTTCGCCGACGGTGCCGGCGAAGAGCTCGATGTCCTGCGGCAGGTAACCGACATGGTGACCACGGTCCTCCGCCGCCCATTGGGCAACGTCCATGCCGTCCAGCAACGCACGCCCGGCGGATGGACGCCAGGCACCGGCCAGTATTCGCGCCAGGCTCGTCTTGCCAGCCGCGCTCGGGCCGATCAGCGCCATCGCTTCACCCGGCTCGAGGTGGAAGCTGATCCCCTTCAGGATAGGCTCGCCACCCTGTCGGGCAAGCACAAGGTTGTCGGCCTCGAACCGGCCTTTCGGTCGTGGCATTGGCAGAACCTGTGTGGCCTCCGGGTGCTGTCCGGCGACTGCGGTGAGACGCCGGTAAGCGGCACGCGCTCCGACCGTCGCCTTCCATGTGCCGATCGCCTGCTCGACCGGGGACAACGCGCGACCCATCAGGATCGAGGCGGCGATCATGACACCGGGCGAAGCCTCGTTGCGAAGTGCCAGATAGGCACCAAGGCCCAGTATGGCCATTTGCAGAGCCAGCCGGTGACAACGCGCGATGGCCGCGATGGCGCCGCCACGGTTGGCGGCAAGAACTTGCCCTTTGTTTGCCTCGTCCTGCAGCGCCTTCCAGCCCTCCTGCAGTGGCTTCAACATGCCCATCGCCTGGACGACCTCGGCGTTGCGGATCGCCGCCTCAGCCTGCACATATGCCCGCGACTGTGCGCTTGCGGCATCGGTCAACGGCTTGCGTGTGAGGTATTCGTTGAGCAACGCCAACGCAAACAGAGCGATCCCGCCGACCAGCGCCAACCAACCCAGCCAGGGGTGCATGAGGAATATGGCGGCGAAAAATAGCGGTGCCCAGGGCGCGTCAAGGATCGGGAAGATGCTCGGGCTGGTGAAGAAATTGCGTACTTGATCCAGGTCGCGCAGCGGACGGGCGTTGGCCTGACCGGGCGCCGAGGCGGCATACTCTACCGATGCGGTCAGGAGAACGGGTGCCAGCCGTGCATTCATCCACGATCCGACTTTAGCCAGGAGACGCCCGCGCACCATCTCCAGCCCCGCCATTGCCGCGAGCGCCAATGCCGCCATCAGCGACAGCATCACCAACGTCTCAAGGCTGTGGCTGGTCAACACGCGGTGGTAGACCTGGAGCATGTAAAGCGCCCCGGTCAGCATCAGCACGTTTATGCCGCCGCTGAACCAGATAAGCGGCAGGATGGCGCGTCTGGCCTCTTTCATCACCACCTGCAGGGCAGGGGGCTGTTGATTGGTTCGTGTCGCGGCAGAATTCATCCCGTTATACTCACAACAGATCGCGGGTGGCAGTGCGGGGGCAGCATTGGCCGCCCCCGTTGGTCAAGTGTCAGGCGACGTCAACCAGTATGTGCTGCACCGCCGTCTGGTCCGCGTCCGCGTCCTCCACCTGGAAGGCGAAGTCGAGGTGGGCCTCCGGCGTCTCGGTCACGGTCGTGGAAAAGCCGATATCCGTGATCTTCAGCACGTCGTTGTCGGCACCGTCGAAGTTCACCAGGCTGGTGGTCGCATTGCTGCCGCCGCCGGCGCCTGTCGTCCTGTTGAGGTCGATCGCCGTGCCGTTGCCGGTGATCCCGTTGCCCGACTGCATGATCTGGACGCCCTGCAGCACGTACTCTTCGCCGGCTGTGTTGTAGTCGTTCTGCTCGAGGATCACGAGGCCGTCATTGTTGTCGAGCGTGAACTCGCTCGAGTACGGGGTCGGGACCTGGCCCTTCTTGAAGATGTCGGCATTCGACACGTAGACAGCCCGCGTGATCGAGGTGTCGTCCCCGGTGCCGAAGATGTTGTCGGCACCGTTGTCGACCAGGTTGAGGATCAGCATCAGGTCCTCGCTGTTGCCGATGCCGTCGAACTTGATGGCCATGGCGCCGGCGGTCGCCGTCGGGGTGGTAGCCTCGCTCTGGATACCGACGTTGCTGTTGAAGAACCGCAATGTGAGCAGTTCGCCTTTCTGGATCGTGTCGCCGGCGACACCGTTGGTGGTCTGCGTCGCGGACACCCAGTCTTCCAAGTTGTTGCTGACCATGTCGTGGGTGCCGGCTGTCGGCAGCGAGTTGAACGTGGTGTCGCTGGAAGACCCTTCACCGTTGTTCGTCAACGAGAACGTCTTGTTCTTGTTGTTGAGCGAGTTGGCGGTGAACTGCACGTAGAAGTCTTCATCATTCGGCGTGTTCGCGTCATCCGCCTGCAACTTCTCCAGCACGATCTGCGGGTGGCCCGTATTGCTCGTAGGCTCCTTGGACAAGAGCTCACTGGTGTGGATTATGTCGAAGCTGAAGCCTTCGAGCGGGTCGTTCAGGGTGATGGTATAAGTGTCGTTAGCCTTGTCGAAGACGAGGGTGCCGCCCGCCGTGCCCGCCTGGACGCCAGCCGCCGGGTCCTGGTCGTAGGTGAAGCTGAAGTTGAACGTCGCGGAGGTGGCACTCTCCGATTGAAGCGTCACCTCCGGGGTGAGGACATTGCCGCCGCCGCCGCCGACGATCGTGCCGCTCAGTCCGATCTGGACGCCGGCAAGCGCGGGATTCTGGTCGACAAAGTCGGAACCGCCGCCCGCGTAGAACGCGTCGGTGTGAGCATCCGAACCGATGTCGTAGCCCAAGGCTCCGCTGGCCGACGCGCCGGCCGTGTTGGCCAGGGTCTCGTTTTGGATGCCTGGGGCAACGGGGTCACCGTCGAACGGCACGGGGATCGTCGGAGCATCATCCTTGAAGACGAGGTTCTTGCCGATGTCGACACTGTCCGAGGCCTGATCGCCGTCGCCGTCGGTGATGGTCGCCGTCAAGGTGACGAGATCATCGGACGCCAACGTAATTTCCTCATCCGGCCCGCTGTCGGGCGCGTGTGTGACAGAACGCGCCTGATCGAGCGTCACGGTACCATCGGCAGCCACGCTGATCGTGAACATCAGTACGTTGCTGGCGTTGCGGGCCTCGATGACGCTGCCGTTGACGACCAGGTTGACCACTTCGCCGGTGACCGAGTCGATCAGACCAGAAGGACCGGCGACCGCGCTGAGTGCGTAGGTGATCGTCCCGGAACTTGCCCCGCCGTCAGCACCGGGATCCGACGTGAAGTTACCCGCGAAGCTCTCCGAAGCGTCGGTGCCAAAGTCGGACTCGTCAACCGTGAGCGTAGGCTCCGTGCCGCCTGCCACGATCGTCGGCCCGTCATCCTCGAAGGTGAAGGCATCGCCGATATTGGCTGTCGCATCGTCGGTGTCGCCGTCGCCATCGGTGGCGGTGGCGGTCAGCGTCACCAGGTCGGCCGCAACAAGAGCCGCCGCCGAGGCGCCGCTCTCCACCGGATCGGCCGTGTCGTCATGGACGACCGAGCGGTTCTGGGTCAGCGTCACCTGGCCGGTGGCGTCGACGCTGATCAGGAAGGCGACCGTGGTGGTGTCGTTCTCCAGATAGCCTTCGACCGCGCCGCCGGCGTTGAGGCGCAGCAGGATGTTGTCGCCGCTGATCGTGTCGTCGAGGCCGCTGTCGACGCCGGCGCTCTTGACGCCGAGCGTATACGTCAGGGCGTCGGCGTCCTGGACGTTGTTGTCGTCACTGTCCTTGAAGCCGTCGGTGCCGAAGCTGGCGCTGAAGATGGTGGAGAAGTTCGCCGAGGTGGTATCGGGGATGTCGGTGTCGTCGGTGGTCAGCGTCGGGGCCGTGCCCTCCGCCGTCACGGTCGGCCCGTCATCCTCGAAGGTGAAGGCATCGCCGATATTGGCTGTCGCATCGTCGGTGTCGCCGTCGCCATCGGTGGCGGTGGCGGTCAGCGTCACCAGGTCGGCCGCAACAAGAGCTGCCGCCGAGGCGCCGCTCTCCACCGGATCGGCCGTGTCGTCATGGACGACCGAGCGGTTCTGGGTCAGCGTCACCTGGCCGGTGGCGTCGACGCTGATCAGGAAGGCGACCGTGGTGGTGTCGTTCTCCAGATAGCCTTCGACCGCGCCGCCGGCGTTGAGGCGCAGCAGGATGTTGTCGCCGCTGATCGTGTCGTCGAGGCCGCTGTCGACGCCGGCGCTCTTGACGCCGAGCGTATACGTCAGGGCGTCGGCGTCCTGGACGTTGTTGTCGTCACTGTCCTTGAAGCCGTCGGTGCCGAAGCTGGCGCTGAAGATGGTGGAGAAGTTCGCCGAGGTGGTATCGGGGATGTCGGTGTCGTCGGTGGTCAGCGTCGGGGCCGTGCCCTCCGCCGTCACGGTCGGCCCGTCATCCTCGAAGGTGAAGGCATCGCCGATATTGGCTGTCGCATCGTCGGTGTCGCCGTCGCCATCGGTGGCGGTGGCGGTCAGCGTCACCAGGTCGGCCGCAACAAGAGCCGCCGCCGAGGCGCCGCTCTCCACCGGATCGGCCGTGTCGTCATGGACGACCGAGCGGTTCTGGGTCAGCGTCACCTGGCCGGTGGCGTCGACGCTGATCAGGAAGGCGACCGTGGTGGTGTCGTTCTCCAGATAGCCTTCGACCGCGCCGCCGGCGTTGAGGCGCAGCAGGATGTTGTCGCCGCTGATCGTGTCGTCGAGGCCGCTGTCGACGCCGGCGCTCTTGACGCCGAGCGTATACGTCAGGGCGTCGGCGTCCTGGACGTTGTTGTCGTCACTGTCCTTGAAGCCGTCGGTGCCGAAGCTGGCGCTGAAGATGGTGGAGAAGTTCGCCGAGGTGGTATCGGGGATGTCGGTGTCGTCGGTGGTCAGCGTCGGGGCCGTGCCCTCCGCCGTCACGGTCGGCCCGTCGTCGTCAAAGTTGATGAAGGAGCCGACCTCTTCGGTGTGGGCATTGGGGGTCGTCGCCGTGAAATGGAACTCGGTGATGTCGAGCCCTTCGTTTGCATCGACCCCTTTAACCTGCAGCCGATCCATCGGGGTGCTGGTGGTGACATCGACGGTGGTGACGTTATCGAGCCCGGTGATGGTGACGATGCCGGTGCCGAGCCCGCTGACGGTGACGTTGCCGCTGCCCGTAGCATAGGTGCCATCGGCGATGATGACGGAGGCAAACCCTGATTCACCCGTCAACTTGACGCTGGTGATGTTCACGGAGCTGGTCGCGGTGCCGTTAAAGAAATCCGTGCCTTGCTCGTTACCCGTATTGTTGAAGGCGCTGATGCTGACGTCCACACGCGCATCCGGATTGGAAGGCGTGACCTGGTTGACCGTGAACCCGGCCTGCGTGATTGTCTCGAGATGGCTGCCGTACTGGATTTCGTCGGCGTCGCCTGCTGCCAGGGTACCGCCGGTCACAAAGTCGACCTGAAGCGTTTCGTTCGGATTGATGCTCTGGTTGTTGATGCCGAAGCCCTGTGTGCTCACGTTGGCGGTGCCACCGTTCAGACCTATCACCAGAAGCTGCTTGGTAGCGTCACCGGACGAATTGATCAGGTAGAAATCATGATTGCCGGACTCGGCGGCCGAGCCTAAGAAATTGGCCACACTGGTGCCGGTAACCGAGGCGAACACCTTGTTGGTCAGATCGATGCGGTCGTCCGCGTTGGCCGTGTCCGGATGGAGCAACGGCACATACTGGACCGTGTACAGGTCCGCATTGGTGTTGCTGGTGCTGACCAGCCCAAACGAGAAGGCGAGCGGCCCGGTCTCTGCGGGCTCGGCGGTTGGGTCGGAGGTACCGATGACGCCGATCACGACGTTCGCATTCGTTGGGTCCTGGAACAGCCAGACATAATCGCCATCGACCGTCCGGATGTTGCTGTTGACACCGGCGGTGGTGGAAAATGGAGTCCCGGAGGCGCTCTGCGTGAGAACGACCGAGGAGATGGTCTCCCCTGCGCTCGCCGTCGCCTGCACGAAGTTGGCCTGGTAGGCGACCTCCGGTGAGGTCAGCCCGCCGGCACCGTCGAGAGTCAGGAGATATTGCAGCGTGGTGTTGCTACTGTGCGGCAAAACGGACGGGTTAACATCGTCGTCCTGAAGCCCGGTGGTCTCGTCGATGATGATGTCTTGGGTCAAGATGTCGAGTGCCATGGAAAGTCTCCCCGGTTTAAAACCCAACAAGAAAGGCCGGAATGCACCTAACCGAGCGCATCCGGTCGCGTACTGCGGCCCTCAAACCTCATTGTCTCGCCGATCAAGAGGGCGCGTCCATTCGCGTTTCGATAGTGTTATGGTCAATGTCCGCACCTGATCGAACGATATACATCCTTTGATAGATCAAGCCGGGGACAGGCCTTGGTCGGGCGACGCGCTGGAAACGTCGGAGCACGAGCTTTGGGAAAATCAAAGCTTGAACAAAGGCTTGGGCGGCAGCACGGTTCAGCTTATGCGGCCGCCGCCCTGGCTTTCCAGACGGGGGCAGCATTGGCTGCCCCCGTTGGTCAAGTGTCAGGCGACGTCAACAAGTATGTGCTGCACCGCTGCCTGGTCGGCGTCCGCGTCCGCCACCTGGAAGGCGAAGTCGAGGTTGGCATCCGGCGTCTGGGTCACGGTCGTGGTGAAGCCGATGTCCACGATCTTCAGCACGTCGTTGTCGGTGAGGTTGAAGTTCGCCGTGCCGGTGCTGCCGCCGCCGGCGCCTGTCGTCCTGTTCAGGTCTATCGCCGTGCCGGTGATCCCGTTGGCGGACTGCATGATCTGGGCACCCTCAATCACCCAGTTCTCGCCGATACCGTTATAGTCGTTCTGCTCGATGATCACGAGGCCGTCATTGTTGTCGAGCGGGAAGTCGGTCGCGTAGCCGGCCGGCACCTGCCCGGTCTTGAAGATATCGCCGTTCGAGACGTAGATCGCCTTCGAGGTGTGCTGCGTACCGTCGGCGCTGACGAGGTCGAGGATGACCATCAGGTCCTCGCTGTTGCCGATGCCGTCGAACTTGATGGCCATGGCGCCGGCCGTCTGGTTCGGGGTGATGTCCTCGGTGGCGATACCGGGGCTGTGGTCGAAGAACCGCAGCGTCAGCAACTCGCCTTTCTGGATGGTGTCACCGGCAACCCCGTTCGTGGTCCGGGTGGCAGACACCCAATCCTCGTGGTTGTTGGTGACCAGGTCGTCGGGGTTCCACGCGGTGTCAGCGGGTGTCGCGTCGTCACTGTCGCCGGTCTCGTTCAGACCGAACCCGATCTTGTTGGTGGTCGAGTTCGCCGTGAACTGCACGAAGAAGTCCCGGTCGGTCTGATCGGGTGTGCTGTCGGCCTCGAAGAGCTTCTCCACCACGATGTTCGGGTGACCGGTGTTGCTCGTTGGCTCCTTGGACAGGAGTTCACTGGTGTGAAGAATGTCGAAGGTGAAGCCTTCGAGCGGGTCGTTCAGGGTGATGGTATAAGTGTCGTTAGCCTTGTCGAAGACGAGGGTGCCGCCCGCCGTGCCGGCCTGGACGCCAGCCGCCGGGTCCTGGTCGTAGGTGAAGCTGAAGTTGAACGTCGCGGAGGTGGCACTCTCCGACGCGAGCGTCACCTCCGGGGTGAGGACATTGCCGCCGCCGCCGCCGATGATCGTCCCGCTCAGTCCGATCTGGACGCCGGCAAGCCCGGGATTTTGGTCGACAAAGTCGGAACCGCCGCCCGCGTAGAACGCGTCGGTGCGGGTATCCGCGCCGATGTCGTACCCGTAGGCTCCGCTGGCCGACGCGCCCGCCGTGTTGGCCAGCGTCTCATGCTCGATCCCTGGGGTGCCGGGGTCACCGTCGAACGGCACCGTGATCGCCGGCCCGTCGTCCTCGAAGTTGAAGGCATCGCCGATGTCGACCGTATTGGGGGCGCTGTCGCCGTCACCGTCGGTGGTGGTCGCCGTCAGTGTCACCAGGTTGGCCGCCATTGTCGCAGGCGTGTCGGCCTCGTCAGGATCGGTCGGATCGCCATGGACGACCCCCCGCGATTGATCGAGCGTCACATTGCCATCGGCAGCGACCGAGATGCGGAACACCTCATCCGTGCCGGCACGGCCAACAATGTCGTCGCCTTCCAGGTTGAGAAGCACCTGCAGGCCGCTTTGCGTGTCGAACAGACCGCTGGCCACATCTGAGCCTCCGCCGAAAACGCCGAGCGCGTAGGTCAGGCCGTCGCCGGTGTCCGCCGGTCCATCGTTTCCGAAGGTGGCCGTGAACAGAACCGAGAAATCGCCCGTGTCGCTGGTGGTATCCGACTCGTCGACCGTCAGCTCCGGTACCGGTATGACGGACCGCACGATGGACAGCCCGTCATCCTCGAAGGTGAGGTTCTGGCCGATGTCGAGGGTGGCCGATTGGTGGTCACCGTCCTTGTCGGTGATGGTCGCGGTTAGCTGGACCAGGTCGTCGGCCGCCAGGGTCGTGCTGTCGTCGGGGTCGTTGGCGTCCGCATGGACCACCGCCCGGAGCTGATCGAGGGTGACGCTGCCCGCGGCATTGACGGAGACCGTGAACACGATCGCGCCGCCGACGCCTGCCCGGCCGACCACCTGGCCGGACTCAAGGCTGAGCACCACCGCCTGGTTGGTCGCCGTATCGACCAGCCCAGTTGCGCCGGCATTGAAGCCCAGCGCGTAGGTCAGCGTGCCGGCCCCGTCGACGCCGAAGACCGAGCTGAAGTTGGCCGCAAAGCTCTCCGTGTCGTTGGTCCCCAGCAAGGTCTCGTCGACGGTCAGCGTCGGCTCCGTGCCGGTCGTCGAAATGCTCGGGCCGTCGTCGTCGAAATTGATGAAGGAGCCGACCTCTTCGTTGTAGGCATTGGGTATGTCACCGGAGAAGTGCACCTCCTTGATATCGAAATAGTCCTTCTCGGTGTCGATATTCTTGATCGTGAAGCGGTCAAAGGTCCCGCCAACCCCGCCCGCGGTCGTGAAATCGACCGTCACGCCCTCGCCGACATCCTGAAGGATCAGTCCGGCGCCGCTGAGATCAACCGTGATGCCCAGGGCCGTGGCTGTTGTTGCGACGCCGTTCAGCTTGAACGTCACTGCCGTGATATTGATTTCGGTATCGTTGTCATCACCTGGGAACGCAGAGCCTTCCGCGTTGTCGTTGTTGTTGTAGGCGTGGATCTCCATGTCGGCCTTGGTGTTGGTCGGCGTGGACTGCGAGACCGAGAAACCCGCGCCGGAGACGTTCTCGATATGCGCGGTGTAGTCGGGCGCGGTTGGCGCGTCGGTAAAGTTCTTGCCAGCGCTCTGGGTGCCGCCGGTGATCAGGTCGATCTGAAGCTCACGGCCAAAGCGCACGTCCTGGGATGAGACACCCAGGCCTTGCGTGCTGACGTTGACTTCAGATTGCGCGCCATTGTCGTGAGCCGTGACAAGGATCTTCTGCGTGCTCGCGACGTCGGCGTCGAGGATATACCAATTGTTGTGTCCAGGAGGGGCGTCACCAAGCTGGCTGAAATTGACCACGGACGTCCCCGTGACCGAGGCGAATACCTTGTCGGTCAGATCGATGCGATCGTCCGCGTTGGTCGCGTCCGGTTGGAACAACGGCACATACTGGACCGTGTACAGGTCCGCATTGGTGGCGCTGGTGCTGACCAGCCCAAGCGAGAAGGCGAGCGGCCCGTTCGCGGCCGGCGCGACGGCCGGGTTGGAAGTACCGATGACGCCGATCACGACGTTTGCATGCGTTGGGTCCTGGAACAGCCAGACATAATTGCCATCGGCCGTCCGAATGTTGCTGTTCACGCCGACGGTGGTGGAAAACGGGGTCCCGGAGGAGCTCTGCGTGAGAACGACCGAGGTGATGGTTTCCCCCGCGCTAGCCGACGCCACCACGAAGTTGGCCTGGAAGGCGACCTCGGGGGCCAGCCCGCCCGCGCCGTCGCGACTTAGGAGATATTGCAGCGTGGCGTCAGTGCTGTGCGGCGCAACGGCTGGGTTGACATCGTCGTCCGTGAGACCGGTGGTCTCGTCGATGATGATGTCTTGGGTCACGATGTCGAGTGCCATGGAGAGTCTCCCCTTTTTTAAACGCATCAAGAAATCGGGCCCAGCCCCGGGATGCCGGAATGCACCTGCCCGAGTGCATCCGGTCGCGTCCTGAAATGCGGCCCTCCAACCTCATTGTCTCGCCGATCAAGAGGGCGCGTCCATTCGCGTTACGATGGTGTTATGGTCAATGTCCGTACCTGATCGAAGGATGTACATCTTTCGATAGATCAAGCCGGGACAGGCGCTTGTCGGTCGACGCGCTGGAAAGCATCGGACCAAGAGCGAATATCGGGTTTTGGAAAATCGGACGCTTGAGCAGAGGCTTGGGCGTTAGTGGGTTCAGCGTGAGCGGCCGCCGCTCTGGTTTTCCGGCCCGCTGCAGGCGCTTGCTGACGCCGGCGGCCTCGCCGCCCGACCGAGGTTACGAGAGCAGGCGGTTTTGACCGGCTCCTGTGTCAGAACTTTTGCCATGCGCCATCCAGGCCAGTTCCGCCCGGCTGCCGAGGTTAAGTTTGGCGTAGACGTGGTGCAGATGCATCTTCACGGTGCCTTCGGACACATTCAGCTGTTGCGCGATGGTCTTGTTGCGCAGTCCGCGCGAGACGAGATCGGCGATTTCGCTCTCGCGCCCGGTCAGCCTGGACACTGCCAGCTGTTGCGATCTCGACATCAGCAGCTGCTGGACGATCTTGTTGTCGATCCACTTCTTGCCTGCCGCCACCGCATTCACGCATTCGACGAGATAGCGATTGCTGATGCCTTCCAGCAACAGGCCGTCGACGTCGAGCGCCTGTATCTCCTTGATGTCGAATCGGCTGTTTGGCTGCAGGATGAAAATGATGCCGAGAGCATCGTGGCTGGCTCTCAGCCGCGACGAAAGAGTGGCCGTCTGCGGATCCGCGATATCCAGGCCGATCACGACCATATCAGGTCGGTGACGCTCCACATGCGGGAGAACGTCTATCGAGCGGTGGCACTCGGCAACGACACTGTGTCCGGCCTTCCGCAGAATCCACTCCAGACCGGCGAGATACACCCCCCGCGGGTCCGCAACAACCAAAGTCGACATGCGAACACCGTCCGTAAAAAACGCAACGAACTTGTCTAAATATGCCCGAAAGCAGGAAACCAGAGCTTCAGAAGATTGTCAAGAAATCCCTAATATAACCATGGCTATACTAAAACTTATGGGCGTGCCCGGTCAGGCAATCGTCCCGCACGCTCATGTGTCGGGCGGGCGCCGCCAACGCTGTCGTGGAGCGCCCGCCTGCTTGTTTCCGGGCCGGATGCGTGGCCCGATCCGCCCGTCAGTAGCCGACCGTGAAGCGCTGGCGGATATGCTTGGGCGTCTCGATCTCATTGGTCATGACGATGGCATAATCCTCGAAGGAGATGCTGCTGCCTTTCTCGGACGCCAGCAGGCTGTCCTTGCCGAGACGGAACTGGCCGGTGCGCTCGCCCGCGACGAAAAGTGCCGACGGCGAAAGGAAGGTCCAGTCGAGATCGTCGATCGCCTTGAGCGTGTCGAGGAAGTCGGCGCCCTTCTGGGCCTCTGCCTTGTAGATGGCCGGAAATTCCGGCGTGTCGACCAGGCGCTTGCCGGGGGCGACCTCGAGGCTGCCGGCGCCGCCGACGACAAGGTAGCGCTTGACGCCGGAAGCCCGCACCGCCGCGATCAGCCCGTCGGCGTCGCTGGCGAGGAAATGCACGGAGCTGACCACGGCGTCATGGCCCTCGATCAGGGCGGCGAGGCCGTCCGTGTCGAAGACATCGCCCTTCGTGGCGGTCACGCCGGGAAGCGCTGCGATCTTTTCCGGGTTGCGGGCGATGGCGGTGACGGTGTGGCCGCGATCGGAGAGTTCCTTCAGGATGCGCGAGCCGGCCTGGCCGGACGCGCCGATGAGGGCGACTTTCATGGGATTTCCTTTCTGATTGGGGGAGGTGGCTTGGGAAGAATCCGGGCTCACGCCGCCTGGATATGGGCGATGAGATTGTCGTAGCTGCCGAACAACGCATTGGCGCCGATCAGGCGCGGCGCCTCGTTGCGGATGACGGCGAGCGAGGGAACGCCATTGGCGTGCAATCGCCGGAACAGCGCGCGCCCACGGCCGACCAGCTCGCGATGCGCCGCCAGGAGTGCCTCGGCCGGCGCCTTCAGCATCTCGGCCGCATCCGCCATGCCGGCGTCGGTCAGCACGTCCGCGACGCCGTTCACCGTGACGATGTCACGGCCGTCGACATAGCGGGCATGCTGGATTGCCTTCAGCGCCGAAAGCCGGCAGTTGGGGTCATTTACGCCGGCCGCAACAATGCCGAGGGTGGCCGCGCCGGAGTCGAGCAGCGTGCCGCGAACATTCAGCACATTGTCGAGATAGGCTTGAGTAAAACGCTGGCCGCTTAGCCGCTCGATGCGCTGGTCGTTGTCCCAGGCATGGGCGGCGAATCCCGCATCCATCGGCCGCGCGCCGGCGCCCGAGAACAGACCGGTCGGCAGAAGGTCGAGCGCGATGCCGCTTGCTGCAAGCCGGTCCAGCATCGGCGTGGCGCCATAGCACCAGCCACAGAGTGGATCGAAAAGATAGGTCACCGTGGCATTGGTCATGGCTGTCTGGTCCGAGGATGTCGTTTGTCTCGGACCTAGATGGCAGTTCGCCTGGTTGCGAAAAACCGCGGTCAATCATACAAACTGTCCGATCAAATCAGACAATCGCCGATGACCGACCTTCTGAACCTCAACCGCCTCGTCTATTTCACCACCGTGGTCGAAACCGGCTCGTTCACCGCCGCGGCCGATCGGCTCGGTGTCGCCAAGGCGGTGGTCAGCCATCAGGTCGGCAAGCTCGAGCAGGAACTGGGCGCGACGCTGCTGCGTCGCACGACGCGGCGCGTCACGCCGACGGAGGAGGGGCGCCTGTTCTATGACCGGGCGGCGATCATCCTGCGCGAGGCCGAGGCCGCCTATGGCGACATCTCGCAAAGCGCGGCCAGGCCGACCGGGATGCTGAGGCTGACCGCTCCGCTCGACTATGGCGAGATGGTCGTGGCGCCGACCATCGCCGCCTACCTCAGGAAGTATCCAAAAATGCGTGTCGAAACGATTTTCGACGACGCGGTGAGCAATCTCGTCGACGAAGAGATCGATCTCGGCATCCGCGTCGGCTGGCTTGCCGATTCCTCCAACCTGGCGCGGCGGCTGGGAACCTTGCAGCAATTCGTCGTGGCGAGCCCGGAGCTTGCCGCCCGGCTGCCGGCGGATGCCGGTCCCAAGGTCGCAAAGTCGCTGCCCTGGGTCGGCAACGCCCAATTGCGCGGCATCGGCCAATGGCTGTTTTCGAAGGACGGCGAGACGGTGCTGGCCGAGCTCAATCCGGTCGTGAGCTGCGACAAGACCCCCGGCGTGAAGGCCTGCGTGCTGGCCGGTATCGGGCTCGGCATCTTTCCGGATTACAGCGTCAGCGACGACATTGCCGGGGGAAGGCTGGTCCGGGTATTCGCCGACTGGAGCTTGCCGACCGGCGGCATCCATGCCGTCTTCCCGCCGGCGCGCTTCAGGCCGGCCAAGGTGCGCGCCTTCGTCGATATGCTGTTGGCGGCCGAGAAGAAGCGTGCGCGCGGCTCCGTCCCGGGTCGCTGAGGGAACCTTTGTTCAGCTGGCGCTTTTGGGGATATGATGGAAGCCCAGACGGCCAGGAGGGTATCGCCGATGACGACGAAACGTTTTGCGATCTGCGCTCTCGTTCTTGGGGCGGCCTGCGGCATTTCCGGCGCCGCAAACGCTGGAAGTCGCGAGCATCGGCCACAGCCCGAACGCTATGTTCCCGCCGAAGGCGATATCATCGACATCCTGTTCGGCGGCCCCCGCTACTATGACAAGCAACTGGTCACGACAGGCAGCGAACCGTGCTCCTACCAAAGGGTGGGACCCGACGCGCATGCGCTGAACAAGATCAACGATCACCATTGCGGGAAATAGCTGCCGCGGAAGCCTCGGCGACTTCGTTCTCGCGTCCGGACGCGGCAGGCGTCAGCTTCGGGCCGCGGTACGCCTGAGTGCTTGAGGCGGTTGGCCGAAGGCCCTCAGGAAGGCACGGCGCATGCGCCCCGGGTCGCCGAAGCCGCTGGCCTCGGCGATGCGATCGAGCGGCGTGTGACTGGTCTCGAGCGCCATCCGCGCGGCTTCGAGCCGCAGCCGTTCAACGGCCTTGGCGGGCGTGGTGCCGGTCTCGGCCGCGAAGGCGCGCGCGAAATGCCGCGGGCTCATCGCCGCTCGATCGGCAAGGCGCTCCACCGTCAGCGGCTCGGCGAGCTTTGTCCGCATCCACTCGATCAGGTCGACGAAGCGGCCCGTCCGCCCGCCGAGGTCGACCAGCGCCGAGAATTGCGACTGGCCGCCGGGCCGGCGTTGATGAACGACGAGCTGCTGCGCGGCGCGGCGCGCAATCGCCGGGCCGAGATCGTCCTCGATCAGCGCGAGCGCCAGGTCGATGCCGGCCGAAATGCCCGCCGAGGTCCAGACGCCGCCATCCTCAATGAAGATCCGCTCCGCATCGAGCCTCACCTTCGGATAGCGGCGGGCGAAATCGTCCGTGCTCCACCAATGGGTGGTGGCGCTGCGGCCGTCGAGCAATCCCGCCTCGGCGAGCAGGTAGGCGCCCGTGCACACGCTTGCCGTCCGTCGCGGATTCGTGCGCCGCAGCCAGGCGACGATCTGCTCGGCCGCCGCCATGGAGCGTATGATCTCGCCGCCGGAGATGATGGCGGTATCGAGCGGCTCTTCGGCCGACAATGGCCGGGCTGAAAGCCGCATTCCGGACGAGCTCTCTATCTCGCCGCCGCCGGGCGCCAGTATCTCGAGAGCGTAGCTTCCGGGGCAAAAGTGTTCCGCCATCTCGAATGCCGCCGCCGGACCGGCCGCATCCAGCAGCTGGAACCCGGGGTGGATGATGATGCCGATCTTCCGCAGCATGGCAGTTTTCGCCCGATATATGTCATTTCGGACAAAGCGTAACGGCACTAGGCTGAACGTCAAGTCGCGCTATCGGGAGAGCAGATCATGAGTTTGCGCATCGTGGTGTGGAGTGGTGGTCTGGGCATCGTCCTGCTTTTGCTGGCGGTCGGCGCCGCGTGGCTGCTGTCGCTGCCTTCGGCATCCTTGGCGGCCGTTCCGCCGGCAATCGACAGCCAGGAGGCGGAGGCCGCCGTCGCGGCTCTGAAGCCGCAGAAGCGTGAGCGGCCGCTGATCGCCATCGTCGGCATCAACGACGCCACCGAGACCACCGACTACCTCATGCCCTACGGCATCCTGCGGCGCGCCGATGTCGCCGATGTCGTGGCGCTGGCGACCGGGCCTGGACCCGTAAAACTGTTCCCGGCGCTGCAGGTCGAGCCGGATGCGACCGTGGCCGAGTTCGACGCGCAGCATCCCGAAGGCGCCGACTACGTCATCGTTCCCGCCATGATGCGGGACGACGATGCCGACGTGCTGAAATGGATCAAGAGCCAGGCAGCCAAGGGCGCCACCATCATCGGCATCTGCGCCGGGGCCAAGGTGGTCGGGGCCAGCGGGCTGCTCGATGGCAAAAGGGCGACGACGCATTGGTATTCGCTGAACGAGCTGCGCGAAAAGCACCCGACGATCCGCTATGTCGCGGACCGGCGCTTCGTCGTCGACCAGGATGTCGCGACGACGACCGGGATCACCGCGTCGATGCCGATGATGCTGACCCTGATCGAGGCCATAGCCGGCCGCGACAAGGCAGAGGCCGTCGGCCGCGACCTTGGCCTGGCGCAGTGGGATGCGCGGCATGCCAGCGCTGCCTTCACATTCACCCGTCCCTTCGCGCTGACGGCGATCGGCAACACGCTAGCCGTCCTCGGTCACGAGCAGCTCGGCATCGAACTGGCCCCCGATATGGACGAGGTGTCGCTGGCGCTGGTCGCCGACGCCTGGTCGCGAACCTATCGCTCGCGGGCGGTGACATTTGCCGCAAAGGACGCTGCGATCGTCAGCCGCAACGGCATCCGCGTCCTGCCCGACCAGGTCGCAGCGAATTGGCCGGCGGAGCGCCTGATACCCTCCATGGTCGGTCCGCGGCCGGCGAAGGCCCTCGACCAGGCGCTTGGCGATATTTCCGCCCGCTACGGCGCACGCACGACGGACTTCGTTGCCATGCAGCTCGAATATCCCGGACAGCCGTGAAGCGGCTTCAGGCGCGCCCGCCCGTCGTCTTCATCCGCTCGATGATGTCGGCCATCAGTGCAAGGTCGCGGCGCGAGTCCGCGAGATCGGTCAGCGGTTTGGTGCCGTCGGTGATGTGGCGGTGGAAGATTTCCAGTTCGTTGGAAAAGGCGTCGCCGTAGAGCGGTCCAAAAGTCTTCGTCACCGGGCCGAGCGTGCCAGCCTCCGTCACCTCCAGCCGCGTCGGCAGGCTGCGGATATAGGGCGTATCGTAGATGATGCGCACGCGCCTGGTGTTCGAGCGCACTTCGATCATAGCATCGAACAGGCCGAGATCGTCGACCACCGCGTCGTAGCAACAGGCGAAATGGCCATAGTCGAAGGTCACGCTGGTGTTGGCGCCGCCATTGGTGCGGTGCGCGGCGAGCACGCCGGCCGGCTCGCCGAGCAGTCCGCGCATCGCCGAGATATGGTGCGAGGAGAGCGCCGTCAGCCCGCGATAGGCGCGCACCAGGTCGGCGGGTGCATCGGCGCCCACCACCTCGCGGATCAGAGCATCGCGCTCCTTGGCGCCGCGCGCCAGCAGGGCAGGGTCGATGTCCTGGGGATAGAGGATGTCCTGGCTCTTCTTCAGGAAGTGCCGGCCCTCGGAGATCAGGTCGAAGATGCGGACATGGGTGATGTCGGCGAAGGCGGGCAATTCATCCTTGGCCGCCAGATAGGCCGGCGCGTAGCGGCGCATGTAGCCGACGAAAATGGTCTTCGCGTAATTCGTGGTCAGCGCCAGCAGCTCGTCGATCTCGCGCACCGTCAGGCAGGCAGGCTTTTCCAGCAGGATATGTTTGTTCGCCGCGATCGCCGCGCGCACGAAGCGGCTGTGGGTGTCGTCGGACGACAGCACGAAGACCGCGTCGATGTCGGGCGAATTGATCAGCGCCTCGGCCGTCTCGAAAGCCTTTGCCGTCGGATATTGCGACGTGCACAGCGCCACCAGGCTCGGCGAGACGTCGTGGACGCCCGCGATCACCCAGCGGTCGCGCTGGTCCGCCAACACCGGCAGATGGATCGACTGCGCGACCTCGCCTAGACCCACAAGTCCGACACGGATTGGTGCCACTCGCAAACTCCCTTTGATTTCAAGTTCGGTGCCGGCAGAGCAGCCAGCCGTTGATTTCACGCCGCGCCGGTGACCAGCGCAACGAGCTCATTGCCAGATGTCTCCGAGGCGCGCACCGTCGCCACCATCTTTCCCGCCCGCATCACCCAGATCTGGTCGGACAGGCGACGCACCTGATCGAAATTGTGGCTGACCAGGATGACGCTCACCCCTTGATCCCGCAGCCGCCGGATCAGCGCCTCGACATTGGCCGTCTCCTGCACGCCAAGTGCAGCCGTCGGCTCGTCCATGACCACCAGCTTGGCGCCGGAGCCGGCGGCGCGGCAGATCGAGATCGCCTGCCGCTGCCCGCCCGACAGGCGCCTTACGCGCTGGTTGACCGAAGGCATGTTGATCGACAGGCGCGACAGCATGGCGCGCGCCTGCGTCCTCATCGCCTTGCGGTCGAGCAGCGCGAAGGGCCCGATCCGGCGCACGATCTCTCGGTTGAGGAACAGGTTCTGCGCCACCGTCAGCTCGTCGATCAGCGCCAGGTTCTGGTGCACCGTCTCGATGCCGGCCTTGCGCGCCTCGTCGGGATTGCCGAAGGGTTTTGGCTGGCCGTCGAAGAAGATCTCTCCACCGTCAGGCACATGCACGCCGACCAGGCAGCGGATCAGCGTCGACTTGCCGGCGCCATTGTCGCCGATCACCGCCGTGACCTCGCCGCGCCGCGCCTGGAAGGCGACGTCGGTGAAGGCGCGGATGCCGCCGAAATGCTTGCTCAGCCCTTCGCAGGCGAGGATCGCTTCCGAGGAGGGGATGTGATGGACGGCGCTCATTTCTGGTACCGCATGATCAGCGCCGCCAGCACCACGATAGCGCCCACGGCGAGCGGTTGGTAGAAGGCCGAGACGCTGAGCAGCGTCAGCCCGTTGACGAGAGCGGTGAGCATCAGCGCGCCGATCGCCGGCCCGAGGATGCTGGCGCGGCCGCCGAACAGGCTGACGCCCCCCAGCACCACGGCTGCCACCGAATTGAGGAGAAGACTGGTGTTGATCAGCGGCTCGGCCGAGCCGATGCGCGCCACCAGCAGAATTGCGGCGATGCCGGCGCAGAAACCCGAAATCGCATAGGCGGCGATCTTGACCCGGTCGGTGCGAATGCCGAGCGCGTTGGCGCTCTCGGTCTGGCCGCCGGTGGCCAGCAGATGCACGCCGAAGCGTGTGTGGTAGAGCGCGATATGCGCCACTATGACGGCCGCGATCGCCACCCAGACGGGATAGCCGAACGGTCCGAAACGACCCGATGCCAGCTTGAGCAGGAAGGTCGAGCCGACCATCGTCGGTTCGCCGCCCGACAGGATCAGGCCGAGGCCGGTGATGCCCGACAGCGTGCCGAGCGTCACCACGAAGTCGGGGATGCGCCCGGCGGTGATCAGCAGGCCGTTGAGAAAGCCGACAGCGCTGGTGGCAAGGACGGCGAGCAGGCAGGCGAGAAAAATGCCCCAGCCGGCGGCGTTGACCAGGCCGAGGATGATGGCGCCGAGCATGACAGCTGCCGCCAGCGACAGATCGATGCCGGAGGTCGCCACGACGAAGGTCTGGCCGATCGACAGCACGACCAGGGTTGCCGCCGCAAGCAGCAGCGCCTGCAGATTGGCGACGCTGAGGAAGACCGGCTGGGCGATGCCGAAGACGATGACGAGGCCGACAAGGCCGACGACCGATGCCCAGTCGGCCCAGAAGGAAGGATCCAGGAGGAGAGCCGACAGGGAGGGGCGGCTCTCCTCCGCCGCGCCCGCCGTCACTCGAGCGGGCGCGTTTTGTTCAGGTGTGCTCACTTCAACATCTCGCGGAAGGGATCGGGATAGTCGCCGCCCGGCGCCGGGAAGTTCTTTAGCGAGGCTTCGGCATTGTCCTTGTTGATCAGGAGCACCGGCGCCGGCACGTTGGCGGGCAGTTCCTTGCCCATCGCCGCCACCTTGCAGGCCTCGACGCCCATGGCGCCCACGACATAGGGATATTGCGCGACGGTGGCAGTGAGCTCGCCGGCGGCGATCGATTTCAGCGCGTCGACGATGCCGTCGAGGCCGATCACCTTGACGTCCTTGCCCGAGGTCTGCACGGCGCGTTCGACGCCGAGCGCCATGATGTCGTTGGCGGCGAAGAAGCCGGCAAGATCCGGGTGCGCGGCCAGGATGTCGGTGGCTGCGGTCAAGGCCTTCTCGCGGTCCCAATCGGCGCTCACCATCACCACAACTTCGAGCTTGCCTTCGACGGCCTGCTTGAAGCCCTTGATGCGGGCGTTGGAGCCGACATCGCCGACGATGCCCGCCACCAGGGCGACTTTAGAGCCGTTGGGAACCAGCTTCAGCATCTCCTCGCCGGCCAAAGCGCCGGCGGCGACATTGTCGGTGCCGATATAGGTCGAGATGGCGAAGCCGGCGGCCTTGGCCTGCTCGGCGTCGATGGTGCTGTCGATGTTGACGATCGGTTTCTTCTTCTGGGCGACAGGCACCAGCGCCTGGACGAGATTGGAGACGCTGATCGGGTTGACCAGGTAGCAATCGAAATCCTGCATCGCCATGGCGGTCAGCCGGTCGGCCTGTCCGGTCGCGTCGCCCATATTGGCGGCCGCCTGCACGGTGACGTTGACCCCGTCTGCCTTGGCCTGGTCCTCGATGCCCTTTTGCATGGTTTGGAAGAACGGGTTGTCGAGACCCTTGACGATGGCCGCGACCTTGGCTGCGTCTTCGGCGTGGGCTGGTACGGCAAGCGTCGCGGCAAGCAGGCCCGCGCCAAGCGACAGGCAATTGAACATGCGCATATGTCTTCCTCCTCCGGATTTCTGGTTGTCGGCTCGTTTTTCTGCGGATGGTACGCTTGACAGCACACAAGCTGCCCCGGCGCTTGCATTGGAAAAATGATGACCGGCCAGATGCCCACCGCGAGTGGCGCGGGTTGCGACCCCGGTTCGGGTCTCGTCTGTGTCAGGCATTGCTCCTCCCAGAGCGCTGGCCGATGCCTTGCCAGCATTTCCGCATGTTTTAGAAAAATTTGACACGCGTCAAGAATTAAAGTGGTGTGCAGTGCGTTTTGATGTGCTGCGCTGCAGCAGGAAGAGCTGGGGAGAACAACAAGCGCTGGCGCGAAGAATCGCAACGATCTTCGTTCTGCGTCCCTCGATCACCCGCGGTCCTCGACGTCGAGGCCGATACCCCTGATGATCTCGACCGATCCCTAGGATTTGCGCGCGCCGCGTAGCTTCAGCTCAGCGATGGCTTGCCTCTCTGGCACCGGCACGTTTGCTCGCGCCGTTCTTGTCGTCCTCGTTCTGGACCATCGCCAGCGCCGTGCCCGGCTCGCCTTCCCACAGGATCAGGCTTGCCGCGCCAACCAGGCCGGCCCGGTCGCCGAGTTCAGCCGGGACGATCGGCACGTCGCGATAGGCTTGCATGGCCCGCGTTTCCACGGTGGTTCTGATCAGCGGCGCCAGCAGATCGAAGCCGTTGGCGAGACCGCCGCCCATGACGATCAGATCAGGCGAATAGAGATGCAGCAGATTGGTGAAGCCGATGCCCAGCCACTTCGCCTCGGCCTCGACCAGCTCGAGTGCGGCGGTATCGCCGGCGCGCGCCGCCTCGACGACATGCCTGGCCGAAACGTCGCCGTCGTTAGACAGTTGCCGGAGCAGCGAGCCGTCGCGGGGCGCGGTGAGCTTGGTGGCGCGCCGCCCGAGCGCCGTCCCCGAAGCGACCGCCTCGAAGCAACCGACAGCGCCGCAGAAGCAGCGTTCGCCTTCGCCGGTGATCGTCATGTGGCCGATCTCGGCCGCCAGCCCGCGCCTGCCGTGATAGATATGGCCATCGGCAACCACGCCGCCGCCGATGCCGGTCGACACGGTGACGAACACCAGCGATCCGCTGCCGCGGCCGGCGCCGAAGCGCCATTCGCCAAGGGCGGCCGCGTTGGCGTCGTTCTCCAGCCGAACCGGCAGTCCGAACTGCCGGCTGAGAATGTCGATCAGCGGCACATTGTGCCAGCCGGCCAGCGTCGGCGGCCCGATGACGATGCCGGCCTTGGGGTCGAGCGGCCCCGGCGCGCACATGCCGATGCCGACCACCTTTGCCTCCGGGTGCTCCTTGAGCAGGGTGCCTGCCAGCGCGATGATCTGGCCGATCACCGCCTCCGATCCCGCACCCGCCATCGTCGGCGCCGAAACACGCGCCACGACGTCGCCGCTACGCTCGACCAGCGCGCCGCGCAGCTCCGTGCCGCCGAGGTCGAAGGCAAGCGCAAGCGTGTTCATCAGGCGGCGACCTTCAGCCCGTGCAGCCAGGCCATGCGCTGCGCAAGATCGGGATCGCCGAAGGCCAGCGAGCCCAGCACCACGGTCTCGGCGCCGGCGGCGCGCAGCAGTGGCACCGTCTCGTGGCGGATGCCGCCGTCGGCGGCCAGCACGATGTCGGCCTCGCGGCCGGCCTTTCGCATCAGCGCGCGCGCCTCGATCAGGCGCGGGCAGGCCTTGTCTGACAGGCTCTGCCCTTTGACACCGATCGAGGTGCCGAGCAGCGTCACGAAAGTCACTTCGGGCAGGAAGGGCGTGACGGCGGCAACAGGCGTTTCCAGCCTGAGCACAACGCCGGCCTCGGCGCCAAGCTCTCGCGCCAACCTCACCGCGCGCAGGCCTGCCTCGCCGTTTTCGGCGTGCACGCTGATCAGGTCGGCGCCGGCCTCGATGAACTGCCGCGTCTGCTCCTCGACGATCTCGGCCTCGACCATCAGATGCACATGGATCGGCCTTGCCGTCAGCTTGGCGATCCGCGCCACTAGGTCGGGGAAGAACAGGAAGCCCGGCGTGAAGCGGGCGTCCGCCACGTCGATGTGGTGGAGGTCGACGTACGGATCGATGCGCTTCAGGTCGCGCTCCATATTGGCGAGGTCGGCCGACCACAGCGAGAACTCGCCGATCAGCCGGTTGCGTGGCAGGGCGGCTATTGCCGAGGGGCCGGACAGGGGTTTGGTGGTCATGACGGAATGAGGCTCCGGAAGTTGGCGTGGGCGTGAAGGAAGGCCGTGATCTCAGCGTGCAGCTCGGCGAAATGCCTGGTGCTGTCGAGCGCCTTGGGCGCGATGTCGGCAAAGATGGCGTTGGGAATGGCGGCTGCCAACGTATAGGCGGCAGACAGCGGGTGCACGGCATCCATCGCGTTGCCGATGACCAAAGCCGGAATGTCGAGGGCCTCTGCTTCCCTCGCGAAGACGCCCGGTCCGTCGGCGGCAATGTCGGCAAGCACTTGCGCGAACGCCAGCGCGTCCGGCCGGTCGAAATAGCCCAACAGCGAAGCGAGATTGTCGGGCGCCTCGCGATAGAGCCGCAAGGCGGTCTCGGATTGCGCGAAGGTCGCCCTGGCCTTGTCCGGTCCATGATCGAGGATGAGGCCGGCGACCTCGGCGATCGGCTGCATGTTGGCCGGTGCCTTGCCGAACGTCCAGGCCGGACGCACCAGGACCAGGCCAGCGACGCGGTCGGGATGGCGGCATGCGAGGCGCAGCGCGATTCCCGCCCCCATCGAGACGCCGCCGGCGACAAAACGCTCGAGGCCGGCCTGGTCGGCGGCGGCGAGCACATCATCGGCGAACATCTGGAAGGAGAACGGCCGGCTTCTGCCGAGCGCCGAGCCGCCATGTCCGCGGCATTCGAGCGTGACGCGCCGCAAGCCGGCGCCGGCGGGGAAGGATTGAGCGACCTGCGCCTCGCCGCCGCCGAGGCCATGCTGGAAGACGACCGCCAGCCCGTTGCCCGTATCGGAAACCCGCAGCGTGGCGCCATCGCGGAGCAGGGTCATCGGGCGCGCCATCACACCAGCCCTTTCAGGAGGCGGGCAACACCGGGCGCTTCCTCGGCCGAAAGCCCATGCGTCACCAACGGGCCGTCAAAGCCTGTCGCCTTGAGCCGTGCGATGAAATCGGCGAAATCGACGACGCCTTGCCCGGCGGTGGCGAAGCGGCCATCGGCAAAACGGTCCTTGGCGTGGGCCATGGCGACATGGCCGGCCGTGGTTTCGATGGCGGTCGTGACGATGGCGCGCGCCTCCTCGGTATCCGCCTGCTCGAACAGGTTCGCCGGATCGAGCACGATGCGCAGCCGCTTCGATCCCGTTTCGGCGATGAGGCGCATCGCATCCGCCGCCGAGGTGACGATGTTGGCCTGCTCGGGCTCGATGCCGAGATCGACGCCGTGGCGTTCGGCGAGGTCGAGCGCCTTTTCCATTTCGCGCGCCATGTCGGCCCAGGCCGAGGGATCGGCATTGTCGGGGTGATGCGCCCACTGGTCGTCACGGTTGCGCGTTCCCGTGCACAGCGTGACCAGCGGAATGGAAAGTGCTGACGCGGCCTCGATGACTGCCGCCAGCCGACGCAGGCCGTCCTCGCGCACCGCTCTGTCGGGATGCGCCATGTTGTAGGTGCCGGACAGCGCCACCAGCGCGACGCCGGTGGCATCGGAGGCGGCCGCGATGGCACGGATGGTATCCAGCGGAACCTTGTCCGGCATCGACGGCAGGCCGGCGCAGGCCAGATTGAATTGGGTGACAGCAAATTCCGCATCGCGCACCGCGGCCAGCACGCCGGCCGGCTCGCTGCCAGGAAAGGTCTTGGCGAACACCCCGATTTGCATCAGACCGCTCCCGTGATGCTGGCGATCTCGACGCGCTCGCCGCTTTCGACCGAGCGGGCGATCGCCACCATGGCGCGGATCGAGGCAAGCCCGTCATCGACGTTGGCGCCGCGCATCGGCTTGCCGTCGAGCACCGTCTCGGCGAGGCCCTCGAGCTGGCGCCGGAAGAAATGACCATCGGCGCCGAGCGGCTTGCGCGAGGTCGCGTCCTTCTCGTGGAAGATGTCGACCTCGCTGGCGCGGAAATACCAGGGATTGAAGGTCTTCGCGATCACCGAGCCGTTCTCGCCATAGAGCTGGAAACCTTCGTGCCAGTCCATGCGCACGGCGACGGTGAGGTCGAGATGGCCAAGCGCGCCATTGGCGAACTCGGTTTCGACGAACCAGCAATAGGCGCCGAAGCGCTCGTTGAGGCGCGCGCGCACTGCCACGATCTCGCCGCACAGGAAGCGCGCCGTGTCGACCAGATGCGAGCCATGCGCCAGCATGAAATATTGCCGCAGATCCGCCTTCGGATTGCCGGCCGGTTTCCTCGCCAGCTTGCTGGTCACCGGCAGCGGCTGCACCGCGTCGGTGTTGGTGTAGCGATGCGTGGAATCGCAATACCAGGCTTTCAGCGCCAGGATCTCGCCCATCTCGTCGCGGACGAAATCGCGCGCCGCTTCCAGCGCCGGGTCGAAGCGCTTCATATGGCCGACCTGCAGCATCTTGCCGGAAAGCTTGACGGCATCGGCAAGCTTCTGGCCCTCTTCGACCGAAACGCCGATCGGCTTTTCGCACAGCACGTGCTTGCCGGCTTCCAACGCCTTGATCGACATCGGCACGTGATAAGCGTCCGAGGTGGCGACGATCACCGCTTCCAGTTGCGGGTCGGCGAGCATGGCGTCGTAGTCGCCATACATCTTCTCGGGCTCATAGGTCGCGCCCATGCGCGCCAGCAGGTCGGGCGCGGCATCGCAAATCGCGTAGAGATCGGCATTGCTCGCCTTCACGCAGGATTCCAGATGCGCGAACTGCGCGATCGGCCCGCAGCCGAGCACTCCGACACGAAGGCGACGGTCTTGCTTGCGGATCATCGTCTCAGGCTCCGTAGCCGCGCATGGTCTGGCGATTGGCCTTGACCGCTTTGGCCGGATCGGCGGCAGCGGTTTCGGATTCCTCCTCCAGCACCAGCCAGCCGTTGAAGTTGGGCGCGGCACTGGCGATCTCGATCACCTTCGCCGTATCGCAGACGCCCTCGCCGAGCATCGCCCAGATGCCCTTGGCATCGACATCCTTCAGGTGCACGTAACGGATGCGGTCGCCATAGGTGGCGAGCGTGTCGGCTATGTCCTTGTGGCCGCGCAAGATGTGGCCGGTGTCGGGCACCCAGCCGACCAGCGACGGATCGAGCAGGCCGAAGATGCGGTCGTAGTCGGCACGGTCGAACAGTAGCGTGTTGTGGTGCGAGCTCGGATGCACCGCGACCTGGACGCCGGCCTTGCGCCCGAGCTCGCCGGCTCTGTTGTAGACCTCGGCAGCAATAGCGAACTTGTCGTCGCGCGGCCCGTCGGACACGACCGTCGCCGAACCCATCGAGACAAGCGCGCCCGGAAAGGCCGCGGCGAAATCGATCCAGCGCTTGGCGGTCTCGAGATCGGCGCCGATCTTTTCCTTGAGCGTAAAGCCGCTGTTCGAACCGAAGGCGAAAGAGACCAGCGTCAGTCCAGATGCCTTTAGCGCGGTCTCGAATTCCGCCGGTCTGCCGGCATAGCGGCCGATCATCGTGTCGGTGATCTCGATGCCGGCATAGCCGCCGTCGGCGATCGCCTTGAGCAGGTCGTCGGGGCCGCCGGTGAACCGGTCTCCGAGCATCTCCCAGGTAAAGGTCTGGCAACCGACTTTGAGGTCTTTCACGATCATCCTTTCATTCCTTGATTCCACCTTGGGTCAGCCCTTCGATGATGTGGCGCTGGACATCCTACTTGACCGAGCCTGCGGTCATGCCGGCGAGGAAGAACCTCTGGGCAATGAGGTAGATGAGCAAGAGCGGTAGCGAGCCGAGCACGCTCATCGCCATCATCTGGTTCCATTCGAAGGCGTGCTGCCCCATCAACAGCTGGATGCCGATCGGGACGGTGCGCATGGACGTTGACTTCGTCAGCGTCAGCGCAAAGAGAAATTCGTTCCAGCACAACAGGAAGGTGTAGACCGACGTCGCCACGATACCAGGCAGTGAAATCGGGACGATCACTCGCCAGAGTGCGGTCCAGCTGGAGCCGCCGTCGACAGCCACCGCTTCATCGAGATCGCGGGGCAAGGTGTTGAGATATCCCGTCATCAGCAGGATCGCGTAGGGCAGCGTAAACACCAGGTAGGTCAGGATCAGTGCGACGTAGGTGTCGAAGATGCCATACGAGACGACAAGTCCGAAGAAGGGGATCAAAAGCGTGATCGGCGGGATCGTCTGCGTGCTGATGATGAGCGTGTTGAGGCTGCCCTTGCCGCGGAAATTGAAACGGCTGAACCCATAGGCCGCCAGCAAGGCGATCAGCACCGTCAGCACGGTCACCGCTCCGGCCACGAAGTAGCTGTTGAAGAAGAAACGCAGCTTTACCGGGTCGCCAAGGATGGCCGCATACGCTTCCAGCGTGAAGGCCTTCGGCAGGACGGTTGGCGGCAGGGCAAAGATTTCGGTATTCGACTTGAACGAGCTGCTCAGCATCCAGTAGATCGGGAAGGCCGCGAAAAACAGCCCTGCGGCAAGCGCGACATGGAGCGCGACGGTGATCAGCCTGTCTTTCGGCGTGTGCCTTTTCCTCATGGTGACTACCGAGCCTTTTGATAGCGGATGTAGAACAGCGTCAGGCCGAGCGAGATCAGCAGGATGACCACGGCGCTCGCCGACGCCTGCGACAGGTTGTAGCTCGAGAACGCCAGCTTATAGGTGTAGGTGCTGAGGACCTCGGTCGAGTAGATCGGACCGCCGCCCGTCGTTATCCAGATCAATGGGAAGACCTGCATGGTCCAGATGAAGTCGAGCAGCGAGATGCTGATGATGATCGGCATCAGCTGCGGGATGGTGATGAAGATCAGCTTCTGGTAGGCCTTCGCGCCGTCGATATCGGCGGCCTCGTAGAAATCCTTGGGAATGCCCTGCAAGCCTGCGAGCAGGCTGACCATGAAAAGCGGGTAGCCCGCCCAGATATTGGCGAAAGTGACGGCGTGCAGCGCGGTCTCGGGCGAGGAAAACCACTCGACCTTGGAACCGATGACGCCGATCTGCATGAGAACGCTGTTCACGACACCGTTCGGCTCGAGCAGGAGGCGCCAGATCACCGCGATGATCACCGCGGTGAACAGCCAGGGCAGTATGTAGAGCACGCGCAGGACATTGCGCAGCGTCGGATTGATGCGGTCGCTGTTCAGCATGAGCGCGAAGACCATGCCGATGGTCATGTGGAAGATGACACTCATGCATGTGAAGTAGAGCGTATGCCACAGCGAAGCCCAGAACACCGGATCGTTGAAGATCGCCTGGTAGTGCTTCAGTCCGGCAAAGGACGGGTCGCGACGCAGCACCGCGCTGTTCTGGAACGAATAGCCGATCACCGTCACCATCGGCAGCAGCATCAGAAGGCCGATGATCACCAGCGAGGGCGACAGATAGAGATAGGGTGCGACCGCTCGTTTCAGTCTGTGGTGGGAGCGCTTCTGCCGGGTCATGTGCCAACCTTGGGATACGCCTTCAGGAGAAGGCGAGCTTCGCAAACAGGTTCGTCTCGCGTTGCCGGTGCATTGTTGCCGGGAGGCCTGGCCGAAGCCAGGCTCCCCGGTCGAAGATCGTAAAACAGGTCGATCAGAATTTCGCCATCCAGCCCTTCTGGGCGGCGGCGGCCGCTTGTTCCGGAGACTGCTCGCCGGCGAGCATCTTCTGGGCTTGCACGTCGAACTGGGTCATCAGGTCTTCAGCCACCGGCAGGCCCGTGAACTCATTGGCGAGGTAACCGGTTTTGAAGATTTCGAAAGCCTTGCCGAAAGCCTTGTCCGAGGTCACGAAATCGGGCTTGGCGTTGACGTTGCCCGGGAAGGCGTTGGCCAGCGATACGAGCTTGGCGTTCACCTTTTCACTCATCAGGTATTGGACGAGTTTCCAGGCCTCTTCCTGATGCTTCGAGCCCGCGGAGATGCCAATGCCCCAGGAGGCATAGGGAAGGCCGCGCTTGCCGGTATAGCCGTCCACGACCGGTACCGGGATGAGGTCGAAGTTCAGCTTGGGATTGCGTTCGCGGATGAGGTTCACATGCGCCAGCGAGTCGATCATCATCCCGACCCGGTTGTTGACGAATTCCTCGACCTTTTCCTGTTCGGTCTTGGTGGCGATGCCGGGCGAGATGGTGCCCGCGTCATTGAGCGATTTGACGAAGGTCAGCATATCCACCACCGGCTTGCCCTCGAGAGCGGGCTTGCCGTCCGCCATCATCGATTGACCCGATGCCCAGACCCACGACATCATGTCGTTCTGGACACCGGACGGCGTTTGCAGCGACAGCGGCAGCACCCAGCCATACTGGTTCTTGTCGGCATGGGTCATCTTCTTGGCGGCTTCGAGAAACTCGGCCCGGGTCGACGGAAGCTTGGTGACGCCCGCCTGGGCGGCGAGGTCCAGATTCACGAAGACCGGATAGACGAACGAAGCCACGGGAAACATCACCGCCTTGCCGTCCACCTTGACGATATCCGCGACCTGGCTCTTGTCGAACCCGCTTGCATCCATCATCGGGTTCATGTCGGCAAGCGCATTCTGTGCGTTCAGATTGTTCACCCAGGCGCCGTCAAGACCGACGATGTCGCTAAGCGTTCCGGTTGCAGCACCAACCGAGATCTGGTCTCGCGTGGTCGCATAGGGGCCGCTGACCAGCGTCACCTTGATGCCCGGATTCGCGGCCTCGAATTCGTCCATGATTTTCCGCAAGGAGCCTGCGGGCAGCTCAGGCTCCCACCATTGAGTGAACTCCAGCGTCGTGTCCGCCATGGCGCTGGTTGCGCCAAGCAACCATGCGGCCGCGGCCATTTTCAGCATCGCGGGTTTTATCCGAAACATCATTTTCTCCTCCTTCTTCAAGATCGGCCGCACAATGCGAACGATCGTCTGCTTTATTCAGAAGTCTTCATTCGCAGGCGCCTCGCTCCTCGCCTGCGGGCCTCGCCGCAATTCTTCAGATCGCCAGATGCGTCTCGGGATCGAAGAAATGGAACTTGGTATCATCCACGGCCAACCGGATTTCCGAGCCGGAGTGGATGGCGCTGACCGGTTCGAATCTCGCCACCGCGTTCGATGCGAGACCAAAATCCTCCGCCGCGTCCGGATCGCCGGAGTCCACCCGGACCGCGTCGATGTTCAGGTGGACGATATGTTCAGAGCCGAGCTCTTCGATCGAAGTCACCTTTGCCGGTATCGTCTGATACTTGCGGCCGGATTCGAGGTTGCTGTCATAAAGATGCTCCGGTCGGATCCCGAACACGACCTTGCGCCCCTCATAGGACCTCAGGGCGGGCCTGCCGACGAAAGCTGCATCCTGCAGCCGCATGGAGAAGTCGCGAGAAACGAGCGCACCGCCCTTTAGGGTCGCTTCGAAAAGGTTCATCGACGGAGAACCGATGAAGCCTGCGACAAACGCGTTCACCGGCGACTCATACAGTCTCTTGGGCGTGTCGACCTGCTGCAGCACGCCGCCCTTCAACACCGCGACCCTGTCGCCCATCGTCATCGCTTCGATTTGGTCGTGGGTCACGTATATGGTCGTGACCCCGAGCTGCTTTTGCAGGCTGGTGATTTCGGCGCGCATTTGAACACGCAGTTTCGCGTCCAGATTGGAAAGGGGCTCGTCCATCAGAAAGGCGGCTGGCTCGCGCACCATGGCGCGGCCCATGGCAACCCGTTGGCGCTGTCCGCCTGACAGGTTCGCGGGTTTGCTGTCCAGCAGAGAAGTCAGCTGAAGGGTTTTGGCAATCTCGTCCACGCGCTTCCTGCGCTCGGCCTTCGGCTTGCCTGCCAGCCGCATCGAAAAGGCGATGTTCTCGAACACTGTCATATGCGGGTAGAGCGCGTAGCTCTGGAAGACCATCGCGATGTCGCGGTCCTTGGGCGGCATGTCGACGACGTCGACTCCGCCGATCCGAAGGCTGCCGCTGGTGATGTCCTCCAATCCCGCGATCATTCGCAACGCGGTGGATTTGCCGCAGCCGGACGGCCCGACGAGAATCAAGAACTCACCGTCCTCGACCGATAGGTTCAATTGGTCGATTGCGCGAAAATTGTTCCCGTAGGTTTTGCAGATATTCTCAAGAATGACTTCTGCCATATTCCTCCCTCCACAAGTCTAAGCCACTGATTTTAATAATTCTCCTCGGCTTATGTTCACTTGCGAAATGTTTCCTCGGATAGTTCCAGCCTATGTTCCAGTATCGGCATGCGCACATTTCAGTTCGACTGCCGACGGCGCGTTCGTCGATGCCAGGAGTTCCGTGACCTGGTCGTCGGTCGGAAGCGCCTCGCGCCCGCCACGCCCCGTTATCGAAAGGGCCGCCGCCGCGGCCGCGAATGCCACCCGGCCTGCGGTGTCGGCTCCACGCGTCAACGCATGGGCATAGGCGCCATGAAAGCAGTCACCCGCGCCGGTCGAGTCGACGACGACAACCCGGTGCGGGGGCAGGTGCCAGAGACCTGTCTCTTCGCGTCCGCGATAGTAGACGCCCTTGCCGCCATCGGTCAGAACCACGGCGGACCGCGACGGCAACCACAATGCTTCGAGCATCTCGGCGGGCGATCGGCACCCTGTGGCAGTCCGCGCAAAGCCGAGGGGAAGAATGAGATGGTCGCAGAGCGCGATCAGCCGCTCCGTGGCTGCGCCGCTGCTCCATTCGATATCGCCGAGGATCGCAAGGCCGAGATCGCGAGCCCGAGCCACGACATCCAGCGACCGGATCGCGTAGCTATCGACGATCAGCACGGTCGCGCGGCTGAGGATATCATCCGGAAAGTCCGGATCGGTGCCCAGCATCGCTTCGTCGTCATACGCGATGAACCGCTCCCCGTCCGAGCCGACGGTGATGCGCGAGCGCACCGGGCGCGCGTCCGGGTGGCGCGGCGCGAATGCGGTTTCAACGCCGCTTGCAACGAGATCGCACAGCACGGCGTCGTCCGCGGCATTGCCCAGCCATCCGACGAACCCGGCGCTTCCGCCGAGCCGCGCGACGGCGACCAGCGCCGTCGCGACATTTCCCCCGAAGGCTCGGGCGCTTTGCAGAACCTTCCCTTTGCCCGCCGACAACGGCTGATCGACATAGACGATGTCGTCTATCGCGATAGCGCCGAAGCCGAGGATTGACGGGACGGTTGGCATCGTTCAGGCACCCGCCTTCGCCAGGGCGTCTTGCGCCGAAAGGCCGTCATGGATGACGCCGCGAAAGGCAAGTGCCGCCTTCTCCGGATCGCCATGCCCCCAGAGATTGCGGCCCACCACGGCACCGCGCGCGCCGGCACGGATGGCGTCCGCCGTCTGCTGAAGCGCGCCGAGCAGCGTATCGGTCTTCGGACCGCCCGCGATCACAACCGGCACCGGGCAGGTCCGGACGGTCTCTCGGAACGACTCGAAATCGCCCGTGTAGCCGATCTTGATCACGTCGACGCCGGACTCGTAGCCAATGCGCGCCGCATAGGCGATCTCGTCGGGGGTGAAGACGATTTTGGCTCCGTCGGTGAAATCGCGAGGGTAGATATGCGCCACCACAGGCATGCCGTAGCGGGCCGCTGCATTTACCGAATCGGTCAGCCAGCGTATGTATTTGCCCTCGGTCGCGCCGCGCACCGGAATGGCCACGGCCAACGCATCGGCCCCCGCGCGCACCGCATCCTCGGGCGTTGCGATCAACTCGCTGATGCGATCGTCCGCAGTGAAGCAGCCCGCCTGAATGACCAGGGAAGCTTTGCCCGCATATTGCGGCCACAGATGGCGCGCGGTGCCAGGCTGGATGCTGACGTAGTCGGGCTTGCCCATCATGACGCGTGCGAGCGCACCCGGCAGGTCGGCAAGGCCGCCTTTGCGCACGTCGCCATAGCCGACGAAGTGGTCGACCGCGCCACCAAAAAGGTTCCCCGATGGATGCGAGAAGAGGCGCGCAAGGCGCACTTTGGTTCCTAGGCTCATGAGTGCAAAATTTCCCAATCGTTTGATTTCAAAATCATGGACCCAATGTTTCCGAAAGAAATGAGAAACACAATCTTTCGAAAGCTTTCGAATTTGCGTATTTTTGGTAAGGTGAGTTGAGGCCAGAGCGGTTGCTTGGCGCGGGGAGGCAAGGGCAGGGCAATGTTGTCGGAGCAGAGACGCCAATCGATCCTGGGTGAGGTGCAACGCAGCGGACAGGTTCGCATCAAGGACCTGTCAGACGAGTTTGGCGTATCGGAAGTCACGGTGCGCTCCGACCTCGAGATACTGGACCGCAAGGGACTGCTGACCAAGACCCGTGGCGGGGCGGTGACCCGGACCACCGATTCGACTACGGCCGCGTTCGCCCGGCGGATGCAAACGAACCTCGACGCAAAGAAGCGCATCGCCCGGGCGGCGGTAGAGCTGTTCGAGGACAACCAATCGGTCATTTTCGACGGCGGCTCGACATTGATGCAGGTTGCCATGCAGTTACCGCCGCTCAGCAATGTCGTGGTCGCGGCCACGGCCATGAATATCGTGCAGCATCTTATGCATCGCCCAGGGCTCGACGTTCATATGATCGGCGGCCGTGTCTATCCCGACACGGTGAGCACGCTGATCACCGATGCCGATACGGCTCTCGGCGGCTTGGTAGCGCATCAGGTCTTTGTTGGAGCGCATGCGATAGACTCGTCACTGGATGTGGTCGACGTGAACGAAGACATGGCGCGAACGAAGCGAAACCTCGTTCGCATGGCCCGGCGCGTTGTCCTCCTCGCCGATTCGAGCAAATGGGGCGTCAGCGGGACCTCCAAGGCATTTTCGCTGTCGGCCGTCGATGTGGTGATCACCGACGATGGCCTGCCCGGTCCAATACGTAGCCAGCTTGATATGATCGGGGCCAAGGTGATCTATGCCTGAACCCGTCTCGGTCCCTGACCGCGACGGAAAGATTCAATGCGCGCATGACCCATAGCTTCGTATCGGCGGTCGGCCGTTTTTTCATATCGGTCATTTTCTCCTCCCAGGGCTGGCAGCCTCCCGATTTTGCGCCAGCATTCCCGCATGTTCTATAAAAATTTTACGCGCGTCAAGATTTAAAATGTTGTATAGCGGCTTTCGACTATGATCCGTTGCCGGCGCGACGGTTCAGCGAGACCATTTCCGCATTGGGAGGTACGATCGAAAATGCACGGAAAATCAAAGACGAAGCTCGGTATCGGCGTCATCGGATGCGGCAATATCTCGATGACCTATCTGCGCAACGCGGCCCTGTTTGGCGGGGTTGAGCTGCGGGCCTGCGCCGACATTTCGGCCGACATGGCCGCGCTCCGCGCCAAGGAATACGGCATCCGCGCGCTTGACGTCGATGCGCTGCTGGCCGATCCGGACATCGACCTGGTGCTGAACCTGACGATACCGGCGGCGCATTTCGACATTTCGCTTTCCGCACTTTCGGCGGGCAAGCACGTCTTCACCGAAAAGCCGCTGGCGACCTCTGCCGCCGACGGCCGCCGTCTTGTCGCCGAGGCGGTGAAGCGCGGGCTGCTGCTCGGCTCGGCTCCCGACACCTTCCTCGGCGCCGCCGGACGGCGGGCGCGCCGGCTGATGGACGAGGGCGCCATCGGTCGTGCCGTCACCGGCACTGCCTTCATGATGGGGCGCGGCATGGAGCATTGGCACCCCAATCCGCAATTCTACTACCAGCCCGGCGGCGGCCCGGTCTTCGACATGGGGCCTTATTACCTGACCATGCTGGTCAATCTGCTTGGCCCGGTCGAGCGTGTCATGGCGATGGCGACGCGCGGCCAGGAGGAGCGCCTGATCACCGCCGAAGGCCCTTACAAGAACACCAGCTTCAAGGTTGGCACGCCGACCAACATCCTGTCGTTGCTCGAGTTCCGCTCCGGCGCCACCGTCACCTTCGGCGCCTCCTGGGACGTCTTCAAGCATTCCAACCACCCGATCGAATTGCACGGCACCGAAGGTTCGCTGAGGTTGCCCGATCCCGACACGTTCGGCGGCACGGTCTCGCTGTCGGCGCGCGGCGCCGACTGGGTCGATTTCGCCAGCGAGGCCGAGCCCTACGGCGCGCGCAACTGGCCCTATACCGCACCCGACCGCGCCAATTACCGCATGCTCGGCGTCGCCGATCTTGCGCGGTCGCTGACCGATGGACGCAAGCCGCGCGCCTCGGGCGAGCTGGCGCTGCATGTGCTGGAGATCATGGAGGCGATCCTGGCCTCGGGCGAGAGCCAGGGATCGGTTGCCGTCGTTGGCACCGTCGACCAGCCGCCGCTGCTTGGCGAAGACGAGGCGGCAAGCCTGCTTGCCTGACGCGGAGGTTCGAATGACATCGATCCTCTCGGCAATACCGTCCCTGTCCGTGCTCGACCCGGAAGCCCGGCATGTGCTCGACCTCGGCCGGCAGGCAGACGCCCCGCCTTTCGAGGCCGGCACGCCGCAACAGGCGCGCCGGGCCTATGATGAAGGTTTTCCGGATCTGCAGGGCGAGCGCGAGCCGGTGGCCTCGGTCAGCGAGCGCACCATCGCCGGACCCGGCGGCCCGTTGACGCTAAGGATCTATCGCGGGCAGGGTGCGCATGATGCAGACACGCCGGCACTGCTCTATCTGCATGGCGGCGGCTGGGTGATCGGCAATCTCGACTCGCATGACGAGATCTGCCGCTGGTTCGCCAACATGGCGGCTAGCGTCGTCGTCTCGCCCGCCTATCGGCTGGCGCCGGAGCACAAGTTTCCAGCGGCGGTCGAGGATTGCCTCGCCGTGCTGTCCTTTATGCGCGACGCCGCCGGCGAGCTCGGCATCGAAACACGGCGCATCGCCGTCGCCGGCGACAGCGCCGGCGGCAACCTCGCGACCGTGCTCAGCCTGCTCGCGCGGGGTGATCGCGTCCGGTTGACCGCGCAATTGCTGTTCTATCCCAACACCGACGCCGCGCAGACGGCCGACAGCTATCGTCGCTTCGGCGAAGGTTTTGGCCTCACCGCGTCAACCATGGCCTGGTTCCGCGATCACTACATCCGCAATGTCAGCGATATCGACGACTGGCGCGCCTCGCCGCTCAAAGCCGAAAGCCTCGCCGGAGCGCCGCCGGCCTTCATCGCCCTCGCCGGCCACGACGTCCTCGCCGACGAAGGCGAAGCCTATGCCGGACGTCTGGAAGAGGACGGCGTGCCGCTCGTGCTGCGCCGCTGGCCGGGCCAGATCCACGGCTTCGTCTCGATGGGCCGTCATGGCCCGGCGGCGCGGCAGGCAGTGGCCGCAGCGGTCGCCGCATGGCGCGGCTTCGATCCGGCTTTCGGGAAGGCTTAAGCGGATTGACGCATCACCAAGGTTGCGTCGAGGCTGACCTTGGGCGCGACCGCCGTGTCATCCTCGTTGAGCAAGGCGAGCAGCGTCTCGACGCTGCGCCCGGCCATGGCGGCAAAATCCTGCGCCATGGTGGTGAGGCCGGGACATGTGTAGCGGCTCAGCGGATGATCGTCATGGGCAGCGACGCGCAGGTCGCAATCGCCCTTGCGGCCAACCTTGAGGCCGCGCGCATAGGCCGCCGCCATCACGCCGAAGGCGAGACGGTCGTTGTTGCACAGGATGGTCTTGCCCGGCAGGCCGCCATTGGCGAGCATCTTTTCCGTCTGCTCGTAGCCGATCCGTTCAAAATCCCACGTGTAGTCGTCGGTGTCGCCGATGACGACAGGCTCATGCCCGAGCCGCTTCATCGAGCCGACATAGCTCTCCAGCCGTTCCGGCGAATTGTGGTTGACATGCGGGATGTCGAAATAGACCGGGGCGTCGCCGGACCGGCACAGATATTCGACGATGGTCGAGATGCTCTGGGCATTGTTGTTGCCGACGAAAGGCGTTCCGCCTTCGAGATAGGTGTCGAAATAGACGACCGGTATCGCCTGCGTCAGCTTCTCCAGCGTGCGGCGGTCCGAGCGCAGGCCGAGCGGCGCGATCAGCGCCCCGGAGACCTTCAGCGACAGGATGGTTCGCGTCGCCTCCACTTCAAGCTCGCGCGAGCCGTGCGAGGAGATCACGATCGGCCAGTAGCCCTCGTCGCGCAGCCGAAGCTCGATGCGGCTGACCATCTCCGAATAGAACGGATCGGCCACCGTCGGCACCATGATGCCGATGCTGCGGGTGCGCTTGCGGTTGAGGTTGCGGGCAAACAGATTGGGCTGGTAGTCGGATGAGCGCAGCGCCTCTTCGATGCGCTTTCGTGTCGCCGGCTTGACGCTGGTCGGATCGTCGAAATATTTCGACAATGTCGGCCTGGAGACGCCACAGGAGCGGGCGAAATCCTCCATCGTCTTGTGCGTCATAGGCATTGAACCCCTCGCGTCATGGACATCCAATCCCTGGCGCTGCCCGGCACCTAGATACGGTGCGTCGGCTCGCAACTGCAAGGTGAAATTTTACAGATAACTCCAGCAGTTTCAACGCGTATTGATAATTTATTCCACGCGTCAATTTATTAATTGACGCAAAAAAGTGCAAGCCGTATTGACTCCATATGTCGGTTGCCGCCAGGCAGAGCTGCGCGGCTGACAGGTCGCCAAGTCAGACTGCGGCGAAACGCCGGGAGGAATTCCGCGAGATGAAGAAGCTGGTCTCAGCCGGCGAGATCCTCGTCGAGATCATGGCCGAGCGCATTGGCCAGAGCTTTCTCGAGTCCGGTCCGCTGCTTGGTCCCTATCCGTCCGGCGCGCCCGCCATCTTCATCGGCCAGGCCGCGGCGCTCGGCCAGCCCGCCGGGCTGATCGGCGCGGTCGGCGAGGACGATTTCGGCCAGTTGAACATCGAGCGGCTGCGGACCCTGGGCGCCGACGTGTCGGCGATCGCGGTCCACACGGGCCATGCGACGGGCACCGCCTTCGTCACCTACCGGGCCGACGGCAGCCGGCACTTTGTCTTCAACATCCGCAACAGTGCTGCCGGCCTGGTCGGCATCGATGCGGCCGCGCAGAGCATGCTGGCCGGCACCGACCACGTCCATGTCATGGGCTCGTCGCTGTTTTCCGACCGTGCCACCGAGGTCGCGCTCTCGGCAATATCGACGGTCAAGGCCAAGGGCGGGACCGTCTCCTTCGATCCCAACATCCGCCGCGAGATCATGCAGGCCTCCGGCATGCGCGAGGCGCTCGACCAGGTGCTCAAGCAAACCGATGTCTTCCTGCCGAGCGGCAACGAGCTGTTCCTGTTTTCATCGGCCGGCGACGAAAAGGGCGCGGTCGACGACCTCCTGCAGCGCGGTGTGTCCTGCATCGTCCTCAAGAAGGGCGCCGATGGCGCCGCCTACCACGACCGGCACGGCACGGTTGCCTTGCCGGGCTTTGCCGTCGACGAGGTCGATCCGACCGGCGCCGGCGACTGCTTCGGCGCCGCCTTCGTCTCGTTCTGGCTGCGCGACGCGGCTCCAGTCGAGGCGCTCAGGATCGCCAATGCCTGCGGTGCGCTCGCCGTCACCCGCAAGGGGCCGATGGAAGGTATTTTTCCGCTGGCCGAGGTCGAGGCTTTCGCAACCACCGCCGGGAAGGGCCAGCCATGAGCGCCGCGACGCAGAGATTTGCCGGCATCGCGGCGAAGCGCGCCGCGGGCGAGAAAGGCGGCATCGCCTCGATCTGTTCCGCGCATCCGCTGGTGATCGAGGCGACGCTCCGCCACGGCGCGGCGCGCGGCTCCGACGTGCTGATCGAGGCGACGTGCAACCAGGTCAACCACGAAGGCGGCTACACCGGCATGACACCGGCCGGCTTCCGCACATTCGTAGAGGGGCATGCGAAGAAGGCCGGCTTTCCGCTCGATCACCTGATCCTCGGCGGCGACCATCTCGGTCCCAACCCGTGGAAGCATCTTCCTGCCGCCGAGGCGATGGCGAAGGCGAAGGCGATGATCGACGCCTATGCCGGCGCCGGTTTCACCAAGCTGCATCTCGACACCAGCATGGCCTGCGCCGACGATCCCGCCGCGCTCGCCGACGAGACGATCGCCGCCCGCGCCGCCGCGCTTGCCGCCGTCGCCGAGGCGGCGGTCGCACGCATTGGCGGCGAGAAGCCGGTCTACATCATCGGCACCGAAGTGCCGGTGCCGGGCGGCGCGCTCGAAGCGCTCGACCATATGCATGTCACCGAGCCTGATGACGCCTTGCGCACCGTCGAGATCCATCGCCAGGCATTTTCGCGCGCCGGGCTCGATGCCGCCTTTGCCCGTGCGGTCGGCGTCGTCGTCCAGCCCGGCGTCGAATTCGGCAATGCCGAGATCATCGCCTATGCGCCGCAGATGGCGACGGAACTGGTCGCGGTGCTGGACCGCATGCCGCAATTCGTCTTCGAGGCGCATTCGACCGACTACCAGCCGGACGCAGCACTTGGCGCTCTGGTGCGCGACGGCTTTGCCATCCTAAAGGTCGGCCCCTGGCTGACCTTCGCGCTGCGCGAGGCGCTGTACGGGCTGAGCCACATCGCCGGCGTGCTGGCGCCGGACCCATCCCGCGAAAGCCTGCCGGCGGCGATGGAACGCATCATGCTGGCCGCGCCCGACAATTGGCGCAAATACTATCCGGGCACGCCGGACGAACAGCGCGTCGAGCGGCATTTCTCCTTCAGCGACCGCATCCGCTACTACTGGCCGGCGCCCGAAGCGCAGCGCGCGACGCAGACGCTGCTCGAGGCGCTGGGCGACCGCGAGATCCCCCGCACCTTGATCGGCCAGTACCTCGGACAGCTCGATGCGGCGGTTGCGGCGGGCCGGGTCAAGCCCACAGCGCATGAACTGCTGATCGGCAGCATCACCCGCGTCCTCGATATCTACGCCGGCGCGACCGGGCAGTAGCGGGCTCATCGCCCGTTGACTGAATCTGCCGAATTGAGTCGGCGGATTGTTCGCCACTATGCTATCAAGCGGCACTGCCGGAGGATCGGCCGATGCCGCAACGCCCCTATGATGAGCGCCTGCTCCGTCAGGCATTCGACGTCGCGCGCAAGGCCCGCGATGCTGGCGAACATCCCTTTGGTTCGCTCCTCGCCGACAAGGACGGCAATGTGTTGCGCGAGCAACTCAACGGTTACAAATCCGGAGGGGGCGACCGCACCGCTCATGCCGAAAGTCTGCTGGCCCGGTGGGCGGGGATGAATTTCAGCCTCGAAGAGCTGGCCTCTTGCACACTCTACACTTCGGCCGAACCTTGCGCGATGTGCTCAGGGACGATCTATTGGGCGGGCATCGGACGGGTCGTCTTTGGGCAGAGCGAACATGACCTCAAGGCCTTGACGGGTGCACATGACGAGAATCCCACGCTCGACCTGCCCTGCACGATCGTCTTCGAAGCAGGGCAGCGTCCGACGGAAGTCGTCGGCCCGCTGCTTGCCGACGAAGCGGCGCAACTCCAGGCCGATTTCTGGAAAGCCAAGTAAGCTCGTTTGCCGAGCGCGCTCTAGTACAGCGGCTGGGCCATGTGCCTTGGCGTCGGCCATTCGGTTGTGATGCCGGGCTGGACAGGCCGCTCGAGATAGGTCGACAGCACGACATAGCTTCGCGTCGAGGTCACGCCGGGTGTCTCGTACAGGCGCGACAGCAGGCCCTCCAGCGCGCGTGTATCCTCGGTGCGCACCTTGAGCAGCATGCAGGTGTCGCCGGCGACGGAATGGATCTCCTCGACTTCCGGATATTGGGAAACGGCCATCAGTTCCGGCGTCTTGCCCCAGCCCTTGGTGTCGATATGCACGAAGGCGAGCAACGGCTTCTTCACCGCCTTGGGATCGATGATCGCCGCGGTGCTGCGGATGGCGCCGCTGCGGCGCAGGCGCTTCACCCGTTCATGCGCCGCCGGCGGCGACAGGCCGACCCGGTCGCCGAGATCGGCGTAGCTGATCGTCGCGTCGTCGACCAGAACGCCTAATATCTTTCGGTCCGTCGCATCGACGTCCCGGGCCGCCGGCCGGTTCCGCTGAATGCCATCTGTTTCTTCATCCATATGGAAATTCCTTGTTGATGCTGAATTTCATTCGGACATTATGGTCGTATGTCGAACAGTGATCAATCAGCAATTTTCGTGGCGGCGCCCCGGCCGCCGATCCCGGCGATCGCCTATCTGCTCACCGGATGCATTGCCGTCATCGGCTCGAACTCGCTGGTCCTCGGCCCGATAGCGCCGGCCGTGGCGGCATCGTTTGGCGCAAGCGTGCCGGCGGTGATGATCGCATCCGCCGCCTTCGGTCTCGGCACCTCGGCAAGCGCGCTGTTCCTGGCGCGATACATCGATCGCATCGGCGCCCGCCGCATGCTGCAAGGGGCGCTGCTGCTGCTGGCGATCGGCCTGGTCGCCTCCGCATTGGCGCCGACGGTGACGGCGCTGGTCGCCGCCCAGCTCGTCGCCGGCATAGCCGCCGGCATTGCCATGCCGGCGATCTACGCCAGCTCGGCGGCGATCGCGCCGCCCGGCCGCGAGAGCGGCACGATCGGCGTCGTGCTGACCGGCTGGACGCTCTCCATGGTGGCCGGCGTCTCGCTGTCGGCCGTGATTGCCGATCTCGTGCATTGGCGCGCCGTCTTCGGCACGGTCGCGGTGCTTGCCGCCTTTGCCCTGGCCGGCCTGACCCTGACGTCACTCAGCGACACCAGGAAAAGCGGTCCGGCGCCGACGCCGTTTGGAGCCTTGGCCGTTCCCGGCATCGTGCCGCTGCTCGTCGCTTGTGCCGCCTTCATGACCGCCTTCTATGGCGTCTACGGCTATCTCGGCGATCACCTTCACAGCGGGTTGGGCCAGCCGGTCAGTGCCAATGGCTGGGCGGCACTTGCCTATGGCGCCGGCTTCGGCGCGGCCGCACTTCTCGACGGCGTCATCGATCGCCTCGGCGCGCGCCGCGTCATGCCTTTCGCCTATCTCCTGGTCGCGGTCGTCTATGTCGCGATCGCCGCGGCCAGCGGCAGCTTCGGGCTGACGCTGGCGATGGTGGCGGTCTGGGGCCTGGCCAACCATTTCGGCCTGAACGTGCTGGTGATGCGGCTCACCGCGCTCGATCCGTCGCGGCGCGGCACCATCATGGGCCTGAACAGCGCGGTGACCTACTTCGCCGTCTTTGTCGGCACGACAGGCTTCGGCCCGCTCTACACCGGCTTCGGCTTTGCCGCCTCGGCGATTGTCGCAGCCCTGCTGATGCTGGTCGCCGCCTCGGCGGCGGCGTGGCGTTCGCCATCCCCCATCCGGGCGTAAGCGGCAAGGCTTGCGTCCTCATCCGGTCCTTCGCTACAGGTTTGGCTCGCTATCCGAGCCGGGCCTGCGATGAAGACGACGCTTGAGACCACTGCCGATCCCTTGCCGCAAGAACTCGCTTTCCTGGGCGAGCGGCTGACGGCCTTCAACGACAGCGATGTCGGCGCGTCCAGGCGAAAGGCGCTTGCCGTCTTCGTGCGCGACGAAGGCGGCAAGATCGTCGCCGGCATTTCCGGCTACACCGCCTGGGGCTGGCTCTTCGTGCAATGGCTCTGGGTCGACGAAAGGCTGCGCGGCCAGCACTTGGCAGGCAACATGCTGGAGGCGGCCGAGCGGGAAGCGATCGTGCGTGGCTGCCACGGCGCCTGGATCGACACCTTCAATCCGAAGGCGGCCAGGGCCTATGAGCGCCAGGGCTACCAGCCGTTCGGCACGCTGCCCGATTTTCCCATCGGCCGCAGCCGCATCTTCCTGCAGAAGAAACTGGCTGGCTAGCCCGCCAGTCGTCCGCCGCGCATCGGCTGGGGCACGCCGGTCGTACTCGGAAAGCTGATCGGCAGGCCGCGCAGCACGCGCATCGCCAGGAAGGCGAAGCATTCGGCTTCGACCGCATCGCCTTTCCAGCCGAGCGTCTCGGCCTTCACCGCTTCGACGCCGGCGCGGCTGGCGAGCATCGCCATCATCGTCGGGTTGTGACGGCCACCGCCGCTGACCACCAGTCTCATTGGCCGATGCGGCAAAAGGTCGAGCGCCTTGCCGACGGCAGCAGTGGTGAAGGCCGTCAACGTTGCCGCGCCGTCCTCGGCATTGAGCCCGTCGGCCATCGCCGCGCCGAAGTCGAAACGGTCGAGCGATTTCGGATAGGGCTTGGTCAGATAGGGGTGCTCAAGCAGCTTGGCCAGACGCGCTTCGTCCACCGTGCCGGCGCGGGCCAGGGCGCCGTCGCGGTCCATGTCGCCAAGCCCCTTCGCCTTGATGAAATCGTTGAGCGGCGCATTGGCCGGGCCGGTGTCGAAGGCGACGACATTGTCCTTGCCGTCCCACCAGGTGATGTTGGCGACGCCGCCGAGATTGAGCACCGCCATGTCGCCGCTGGCGTCCGCCGCGCGCAGCAGCGCGGTGTGGTAGGCCGCCGCCAGTGGCGCGCCTTGTCCGCCAGCGCGCATGTCGGCCGAGCGGAAATCATAGGCGACCTTTGTGCCCAGAATGGCGTGCATCAATTCGCCGTCGCCGAGCTGGCGGGTCTGGCCGAGCCGGCCGACCTGCGGAGCGCGATGCAGCACGGTCTGGCCATGGAAGCCGACGACGCCGATGTCGGCCATGATGAGACCGTAGCTTTCGACGAGGTCCTTGACCGCCGCCGATTGTGCCCGCGTCAGCGCTTCTTCCGCCTCGCGGAAGATCGCCGGCTCCGGTCCGGTGAAATTCCATACCCGCGCCTGGCGCAGCGTCTCCTCCAGCAGGGTGCGGATCGATTGCGGGTAGGGCGCCAGCGTATAGGTGCCGAAATCGGCGATCCGCTCGCCATCGGTCTTGATCAGCGCCACGTCGATATTGCCGTCAAGCACGGTGCCGGTCATCAGGCCGACGGCCCAGATTGGTTCCATGGTCAAATTCCTTGATTGAGCATGATCTTTATCCGAAAAACCGGTTCCCACTTTTCGGGATCATGCTCCTAGCCTCCGTTGACGAGATCGCCGCTGTCGAGAAGACGTGTCGGATGGTTCCGGCTGGCGGGCAAGGTCCAGCCTTGTCTTTGTCGAAGTCAATCCACAGACCGTTGCCGGCGGAACCGGTATTTTGGTTTCTGCGCCTGTCTGGCTCAACAACGGCAGCAACGCCATCTCTTGCCTGTCGCCCGCGAAGGCGCGACGCTACGAGCAGCGTCTGGCGAAGTGCTTCCGCCGGAGGCTAACCAGGGAGGAAAAAATCATGGCATCCGACGTCGCAGTGATAGCAGGCGCGGGGCAGGGGCTCAGCGCCTCGCTCGCGCGCCTTCTCGCCAAGGAGGGTTTTCGCGTCGTACTGGCCGCCCGCAACACCGGCAAGCTCGCCCCGCTGGTCGGGGAGACCGGAGCGCTCGCCGTCGAAACGGACGTCGCCGATCCGGCCTCCGTCGCAAGCCTGTTCGACGCCGCCGACAAGGTCGGCTCGCTGGCCCTTGCCGTGTTCAACGCCAGCGGCCGCACGCGCGGCCCGATCGCCGAACTCGATCCGGACGCCGTCAAGCAGGCCCTTTTGGTCGGCGCCTATGGCGGCTTCCTGGTCGGCCAGCAGGCGGCGCGGCGGCTGTTGGCGCGCGGTTCCGGTTCGATCCTGTTCACAGGCGCCACCGCCAGCCTCAAGGGCTTTCCCGGTTCGGCCGGCTTTGCCATGCCGAAATTCGGCCTGCGCGGCCTGGCGCAGTCCATGGCCCGCGAGCTTAGCCCGAAGAACATCCATGTCGCGCATTTCATCATCGACGGCGCCATCCAGCCGCCCGGACAGGCCGAGGAGCCGGACCGGCCGGATCGCCGTCTGTCGCCGGACGCGATCGCCGAGACCTATCTCGGGACCCATCGCCAGCATCGCAGCGCCTGGAGTTTTGAAGTCGAACTAAGGCCCTGGGTCGAGACGTTCTGATCTTTCGATCCGAAGCCGGCGCCACGATTCTGCACAGCACCTGTCGCTCGCCGCCTGCCTTATGCCACACGCTGGTGGGCGTGCTCGCCGTCGCAGGATCTTTGAGAGAATATTCCCTGCTTCGCGTTGAAGAAGAAAAGCGGTTCTTTGATCGCAAGCGCAGCATTGCCGATCTTGTCATCAAGGCTTCGCATCCCGCCTGGCCGATATGACTTCAGCATTGCAAGGAACGCATCATGTCCGAACGCGGAAACGCTTTTAAGCCTTTCGTTTCAACATCAGTCACCAGGCGCGCAGGTCTTGCCGCGCTTCTGGCTTCGGCGCTTGCCATTGTTGCCTTGGCTGCGCCGACTCCGTCCTTCGCCGAGGACAAGAAGGCGATCAAGGTCGGCATCATCAGCGGCGAGGATGAGGATGTCTGGCGTGTCGTCGTAGCCCAGGCCGCCGAAAAAGGCCTGACGATCGACACCGTCGTCTTCAACGACTACACACAGCCCAACGAGGCGCTAGAGCGTGGCGAGATCGACGCCAATGCCTTCCAGCACAAGCCCTATCTCGACAACCAGATCAAGACTCAAGGGTATCACATCGTCCCGGTCGGCTATACCGGCGTCTGGCCGATCGGCCTCTATTCCAAGAAATACGCCAAGGTCGCCGACCTGCCCGAAGGCGCCGTCATCGGCCTGCCGAACGATCCGTCCAACGAGGGCCGCGCGCTGCGTGTGCTGCAGAACGAAGGCGTCCTCAAGCTGAAGGACGGCACCGGCATCCTGGCGACCACCGCCGACATCGCTGAGAACCCGAAGAAGGTCATCATCAAGGAACTCGATGCCGGCATTGTCGGGCGTTCGGTCGAGGATCTCGACGCCGCCGTGGTCAACACCGACTGGGCGCTGAAGAGCGGCCTTGGGCCTGACAACCGCATCGCCCAGGAGCCGGTGGCCGACAATCCCTACCGCAACTTCATCGCGGTCAGGGCCGGCAACGAGAACGAGCCCTGGGTCAAGACCTTGGTCGCTGCCTACCAGAACGAGACGGTCAAGGCCGAGTTCGACAAGGTCTACAAGGGCACCGGGATCAGCGCCTATTGATCGGCGCATGGCAGAAACAGGCGGTCCGCCACGGAGCGGGCCGCCATCGCATTTGCGGAACGCTGAGACGGAAACAAAGATGAACCAGCATGTCACAGCTGAAGTGGCGGATCGGGCCTATTCCACTGCTTCGGAAGACGTCGTCCGTCTCACCGATCTGAAGCGACGCTTCGGCGCGACGCCGGCGCTCGACGGCGTCTCGCTGACGGTGCGCAAGGGCGAGATACTCGGCATCATCGGCCGCAGCGGCGCCGGCAAGTCGACGCTGATCCGCTGCCTGAACGGGCTGGAGCGGCCGGATTCCGGCGAGGTGTTCATCGAGGGCCGCGAGATCAGCCGGCTTGGCGAGCGTGAGCTGCAGCCGCTGCGGCGCCGCATCGGCATGATCTTCCAGCACTTCAACCTGCTGTCGGCCAAGACCGTCGAGGACAATGTCGCGTTGCCACTCAAGCTCGAGGGCCGGCCCAAGGCCGAGCGGCTGGCGCGTGCCGCCGAACTCCTGGACCTCGTCGGCCTGTCGGAGAAGGCGAAAGCCTATCCGGCCTCGCTGTCGGGCGGCCAGAAACAGCGTGTCGGCATCGCCAGGGCGCTCGCCGCGCGCCCCGCGCTGCTGCTTTCCGACGAAGCGACCTCGGCGCTGGACCCGGAGACGACGCGCTCGATCCTGGCCCTGCTGAAAGACATCAACCGGCGGCTTGGCCTGACCATATTGCTCATCACCCACGAGATGGAGGTGATCCGTTCGATCGCCGACCGCGTGGCGGTGATCGACGCCGGGTGCATCGTCGAGCAGGGCCCGGTCTGGTCGGTGTTTGCCGACCCGCGTTCGGAAATCACCAAAAGCCTGCTCGGCGGCATCCGTCCGCAACTGCCGGCCGAGATCGCCAGCCGGCTCGTGCCAGGAGCCGGCGGAGACGCGATCCTCAGGATCGACGTCGCCGGCGAGGCCGCGCGGGCCCCGCTGCTATCGGACCTTGCCGATGCCCTGCCGGGTCCGTTCCGCCTCGTGCATGGCGGCATCGACCATGTCCAGCAGCAGCCGGTCGGCACGCTGTTCCTGGCGGTGGCGGGCAACGATGAAAATCATCTGTCGCAAGTGATCGCATTCCTGAAAGCCCGCCAGGCGCGGGTGGAGGTGCTTGGCCATGTCGCCGGTTCTGTTTGAGCTTCTCATTCGTTCGATCTGGGAGACGGTCCTGATGACCGGGGCCTCCGGCCTCATCTCGCTGGTCTTCGGCCTGCCGCTGGGCCTGGCGCTGGTCGCCACCGATCGCGGCGGCATCGCCGAAAGCCTGTGGGTAAACCGCGCGCTTGGCGCGGTCATCAACGGCTTCCGTTCCGTTCCCTTCATCATCCTTCTGGTGGCGCTCATCCCGGTGACGCGGCTGATCGTCGGCACCTCCATCGGCACCTGGGCGGCCATCGTGCCGCTGTCGATCGCTGCCACACCCTACTATGCCCGCATCGCCGAAGTGTCGCTGCGCGAAGTCGATCACGGGCTGATTGAGGCGGCGCGCGCCATGGGCGGCAACCGCTGGACGATCATCCGCGAGGTGCTGGTGCCGGAGGCGCTGCCCGGCATCGTCGCCGGATTCACGGTGACGCTGGTGACGCTGATCGGCGCCTCGGCCATGGCCGGTGCCATCGGCGCCGGCGGACTGGGCGACCTTGCCATCCGTTACGGCTACCAGCGCTTCGAGACCAGCGTCATGGTGGCGGTCGTCATCGTCCTCATCATCCTGGTCTGCGGCATCCAGTGGGCCGGCGACCGCCTGGTCGCCAGGCTGGACCACCGCGCATGACCGGATTGGCCGGGCGCAAGCAGGCTGGGTATCCGTTCGGACGTTCTTTGCCCGCAGGCGGCAAAATGCAGGCCGGCGTTCTCCCATCGGCGTCGAGTTTGGATCGTCCGTTGCTTGGATCGCAAAGGCCTGCGTGCCACCGTGGCGGTCAGGCGCAACGCCCCGCATAAGGAGCCTGAGCATGCCCAGAATTGTCCCTGTGCTCGATCTTGACCGCCTCGAACAGGGCGCATCGGAGCGCCGGACCTTTCTATTCGACCTGCGCACCGCCGCTCGCGATGTCGGCTTCTTCTATCTCAGCGGCCACGGCATATCGGCCTCGGAGATTGCCGACGTGCTCGATGCGTCGCGCCGCTTCTTTGCCTTGCCGGAGGCCGACAAGCTGGCCATCGAAATGGTCAAATCCTCGCAATTCCGCGGCTATACGCGCGCCGGCGGCGAACTGACCAAGGGCAAGGCCGACTGGCGCGAGCAGCTCGACATCGGCGTCGAGCGCCCGATCATCCCGCAAGGTCCGGGCGTTCCCGCCTGGACGCGGCTGCAAGGGCCGAACCAATGGCCGGCGTCCCTGCCGGAGCTGAAGCCGGCGCTGCTGGCATGGCAGGCGAGGGCGACCGAGGTGGCGATCCGCCTTTTGAAGGCCTTTGCCCAATCGCTCGACCAGGCCGAGGACGCTTTCGATCCGATCTATCGCGACGAGCCCAACCACCGCATGAAGATCGTGCGCTATCCCGGCCGTGACGCGACCGGCGACGACCAGGGCGTCGGCGCGCACAAGGACGGCGGCTTCCTGACCCTGCTGCTGCAGGACGAGAACAAGGGCTTGCAGGTCGAGTATGACGGCAGCTGGGTCAATGTGGACCCGCTTCCCGGAACGCTGGTGGTCAACATCGGCGAGCTGCTCGAACTGGCTTCCAACGGCTATCTTCGGGCGACCGTGCATCGCGTCGTCACACCGCCGCCTGGTGTCGAGCGGATCTCGCTTCCGTTCTTCTTCAGCGCTCGGCTCGACGCGACGATCCCGCTGCTCAACCTGCCCGAGGATCTGGCGGCCGAGGCGCGCGGCCCGGCCAGTGATCCCGACAATCCGCTGTTTCGCGATGTCGGAACCAACGTGCTGAAAAGCCGGCTGCGCTCGCATCCCGATGTGGCGAAGCGGCACTATGCCGACCTGCTGGAAACGGCTGCCGCTGCCGGCTGATTTTGCTGCAGCAATGGAGCCGAATTTTTCGCCGTTGGCCCCTTTTTTGGAATTCTGTTCGTCGCAAATGCGCCTGGGCAAGCCCACATAGAGTGTATCGTTCGGCGGTTTTCCTCCCATTCCCCGAACGGTGTTCCCCTCTGAAGGTTTGACCTTCATTTTTGGCCGGGCATTCGCGCCCGGCCTTTTTCTTTTTGAGTGGTCGCCGGCCACATGGCACTGCCATCATCTTCGGGGTCGGCGATTCAATCAAAAGCTGAGCCGCTTCAGACTCTCAGCCGCGAGCCCTCGGGATCGAAGAACGGCATCGGCGCTACGGTCGCTCGTGTCGGTGTCCCATCGATGTCGATGCTGAGCTCGGTGCCATTTGCAGTGAACGGCAATTTGAGATGCGCGGTCGCCAGCACCTTGCCCAGGGAATAGCCATGGTCGCTGTAGGTCACCACTCCGGCATCCTTGTCGCCGGCCATGACCCGGGCGTTGGTTGCGGCTGGCTTGTCGCCGTCGAGGATCAGGCCGGTCCAGCGCTCGTCGACACCCTGGTCGCGAACCTTGAGCAAGGCGTCGCGGCCGACGAAATCGCCCTTGTCGAACCGGATCCAGCGATCGAGGCCGACATGGAACGGTGTGCGGCTTTCGTCCATGTCGATGCCATGCGCGGGATAGGCCTTCTCCAGCCCCAGCGTGAACATCGCCAGCACACCATATGGCTTGAGGCCGAAATCCCGGCCGGTCCGCATCAGCATGTCCCAGACGGATGCCGCCTCGTCGGCCGGCACGAACAGCTCGAAGCCGAGTTCGCCGGTCACGCCGGTGCGCGAGATCAGCACGGGCGTCTCGCCGATGCGCCCTGAGGTGAACGACCAGCGTTTCAGTCCATCCAGATCGGCGTCGGAAACCAGCACCTTCAGCAGTTCGCGCGAGCGCGGCCCCTGGATCGTCGGGAAGGCGATGGCCGCGGTGATGTCGGTGACATAGGCCTTGCGCCCTTCGGCATGATGCAGCAGCCAGGGCAGCATCTTGAGGCGGTTGACCGAGCCGGTCACCAGCATGAAATGCTCCGGCGCCAGCCGGAACACGGTGAGGTCGTCCATGATGCCGCCGTCCTCGCGGCACACCGTGGAATAGCGCACTTGGCCCGGCTTCATCGCAGATGCATCATTGACGATGACATGGTTGACCAGCGCCACGGCATCCGGCCCCTTGATGTCCATCTTGCCCATGGTGCTGAGGTCCTGGACGCCGACATTGGCGCGCGTGTTCAGGTGCTCGTCGGCGATGCCGGAATAGTATTTGGCCGAGATGAAATCGCCGCCGACCCGACCCATGGTCGCGCCCAGCCCGACGATGCTGCCGTAGAAAGGGGATCGCCGCTCAGCCAAGGAGGTCTCCATCGTTCATGAAAAACGGCAGCGCCGGGCGGCGCTGCCGAAGTGGACTGTCGTGAGGTCAGGTACCGTAGACGTCGAACGAGAAGTACTTGTCGTTGATTTCCTTGTACTTTCCATTGGCACGCAGCGCATCGATGGCGGCGTTGAGCTTGTCGGTCAGCTCCTTGTTGCCCTTTTGCAGTGCGATGCCGACGCCGGGCCCGTGAATGGCCGGATCGGCCGTCAGCGTGTCAAGCAGCTTGCAGCAGGCGCCGTCGGGCTTCTTCAGCCATTCCGTCAGGATGATCGAGCCATCCATCATCGCGTCGAGCCGGCCATTGGCCATGTCGGTGCGGGCATCATCGCCGGTCGGATAGGCTTTTATGGTCGATCCGCTGTATTTCTGCTCGGCGAAGTTCTGATGGATGGTCGTGCTCTGCACGCCCATCGCCTTGCCTTTCAGATCGTCCGGCGAGGTGCCTGCGATGGTCGACTCCTTCGGCACGGCGATGGCCGGCGGCGTCTGGTAATATTTGCGGGTGAAGTCGACCTTTTCAGCCCGCTCCGGCGTGATGGTTATGTTGATGATGGCATCGAACTTGCCGGCCTGCAGCGCGGGAATGGAGCCGTCGAAATCCTGCACGACGAACTCGCATTCGGTTTTCATCTCGGCGCACAGCGCCTTGCCGAGATCGATGTCGAAGCCGCCCAGCGTACCGTCGGCATTGGCGTAGTTGAAGGGCGGATAGGCACCCTCGGTGCCGAGCTTGAGTTTCTTGTCCTGGGCGAAAGCCGCGCCCGAGGCGAGGCAGAAGGCAACTGAAGCGGCAAGCACGAAACGACCGAAAAGACGCATGGTCCAGATCTCCGTTGACCAGCGAAGTCTACGGTCTTTCAGGCCCGCGGCGGAGACGGAAACGACATATCATGCGCCGATCACGGCGCGATGTCGGCTCTTCAAAACACGCAGCTCGGCCCGCAAGTCCGACCTACAAGAATTCTTCACAAACGGCTACCTATACTGGCGACGACGTTTGGTTCGGGGTCACGAGGGGGGCGGCTTGGAATTCGACTTGAAAACCATAGAGGCGCTGGCTCCCGACCAGGCGTCGCTCAGTGCCGCCTCCAAGCTGACCAAGCGATCGAACTGGCCGCGCCTCGAGAAGAATGAGCAGCAGGCCCTGATCTGGGGCGAATGCCAAGGCTCCGGCTCCAACCCTTATCGCGTGGTGGTCGATACCGGCGATCACGGCTACAAATGCACCTGCCCATCGCGAAAATTTCCCTGCAAGCACACGCTGGCCCTGATGTGGATCGCCGCCACGGCACCAGCCAGCTTTGCTCCCATTGAAGCGACGCCGGAATGGGTGAATGACTGGCTTGGCCGGCGCCGCAAGACCACGTCGCAGCCTGCGGGACCCGCACCCGGCGCGGCAGCCAAGAGCATCGACGACGCTCTGCAGCCGGATGAGGCTGCCGTCGTCGAAGACGCCGCGGCCGTAGAACGCCGCGAGGTGGCGCAGCGCAAGCGGGCGCAAGAGACACGGTCCGCGGTGTCGGCGGCGCTCGATGAACTCGACCAGTGGATCGCCGACCAGTTGCGGCTTGGTCTGTCCGGATTTGTCGACGCCAGCAGCGAGCGCTGCCGCCGCATTGCCGCGCGGCTGGTTGACCTCAAGGCAACCGCGCTTGCCGGGCGCATCGACGAGATACCGTCGCGGCTGATGGCGCTGCGCAGCGAGGAGAGACCGGACGCGGCGATCCGCGAGCTCGGCAAGCTGGTGCTGCTGGCCAAGGCCTGGCGATCGGAGCCTGACGACCCTGAACTGAAGCGGCTCGTATCGACGTCCGAAACCCGTGAACAGATTCTGGCCAACCCGGACGCAAGGCAGGTGGAAAGCCACTGGGAGGTACTCGGCGAGAAGATCGAAACCCGCCGCGACGGCTTGGTCAGCCATTCGACCTGGTTGCTCGATCTGAACAGCGTGACGCCGAAATTTGCCCTGCTGCTCGACTATTTTCCCGCATCGGCGGGACGCAGATCGAATGCCTTCGCGCCGGGCGACCGCTTCAACGCCCGGCTGGTGTTCTATCCATCGCGCGCACCGCTGCGCGCGCTGGTGGCGGAGCGCATTGGTGACGTCACTTCCGGGGCGGCGTGGCCTGATTTCGGCGCGTTGAAAGACCCGCTCGCGGCGCGCGCTTCCCAGCAGGATGGTGCGCCATGGCTTACCGACAATCCTCTCATCCTGCCTCCCGGCGCGATCTCGCTCGACGACCGCGGCACCGCCTGGTGGCAGGCCGCCGATGATCCGCATGGGATCGCCTTGCCGATCGCCGGTGCTGTCGACCAAACCTTGCTCGGCATCGACCTTGGCGCTGCCGCGGCTCTGTGGAATGGCGCCAGGCTTGACCTTCTGGCGGCGCAGAGCAGGTTCGGGAGGCTCGATCTATCGTGAACGAACTCGAGCAGACAGGCCTGGCGGCAATGCGCGACTGCTGGATCACCGGCGGACCGACATTCGACCTCGCTCCAGCCGCGTGGAAGGAGATCGCCGGCACCGCTGGCCCCGACGAACGCGAGCGCCGGCTGCTGGCGATCGCGGCACAGGCGCTCGACATCGGCTTGCGGCCTGCGGCACCGAAGGTTCTGAAGCGTCGTCCGGCGCTGCCGGCACTTGCCCTGCCCATGCTGCCGGAGCGGTTGCGACCGCTGTTGAGGGCCGCGTTGAAACAGGCCGCTGACGCAAGGCGCAAGGTGCGTGTGGTGACGCTGGTCGCCAGCCGGGGCTTCGTGCTCCATCCGATGGACTGGATGCCTGCCGTGTCGGACCAGAACAGCCCGGACGTCTATGCCCCGTGGATCGACTGGCAGGCCGGTGTCGAAGGGCAGGCGCATGCCCCGCGCGAGAACCTGACGGCGGAAAACTGGGACGACTTCTATCCCGCGGCGCGCCGCATCGCGCTGGCCGACATGCGCCGCATCGAACCGGCCGCGGCACGGATGCTCATCGAGACCAAGGGATCGAGTGAGCCGGCGGAGGTCAGGCTCGCGCTCATCGAGCTCATGCGCTTCGGTCTCGCCCTCGAGGATGCGCCCTTCCTGAAAGGCCTTTCTACCGACCGTTCCGGCAAGGTGCGCGAACTGGCTGGTCGGCTGCTGGCAAGGTTGGGTGAGCACGGTCAGCATGGCGACGGTGGCGCGGATGACCCCATTGCCGAACTCGCCGCCTTCATCGCAGAAGGCAAATCCGGCTTCATCCGCCGCCGCACCACCTACACGCCGGCAAAACTCAAATCCCCGGCGCAGGAACAGCGTCGCGCCCAATTGTTCGAGACCTGCAACCTGGTCGACCTCGCCGCACGGTTCGGTGCCACCGAACCCGAATTCATCGGCGCCTGGCAGTTCGGCGCCGACAACAATGCCGACATCCTGATCGCACGAATGGTTGCCGCCTCGGGCAGCGACGCCGCGGTGACGCATATGGCGGATACGCTTGTCGCCGATGGTGGCAAACCGGCGCTGTTCGTCCTCCACCTCATGCCGCGTCTGGACAGCCACAGAAAGCGTGTCCTCGTCAGGCTGATCCTGAAGGACTGGAAATATCCTGGTGCGCTCAACCTTGCCGAAGGCATCGAAGCAAGCTGGCTGGAATGGGATGACCTGACAAACGGGCAAGTGCTTCCGGCACTGCGTTCGGTCATCGGCGCAACCGACGACGCCATGCGCCGCGGCCTCGACGATATCCTCGAAACGATGGGCTTCCTCACCACCACCGCCGCGGCGGCAAGGCTGATCGACGAGGTCGTCGCAGCCGGCATGCCGCCCGCGGCTCCTTCACTCGCTCTCCTGCGTCTCAACGCAGCGCTGGCCGAACATCCGTCTGCAACCGACACATGATCAATCCGGAGAAGAAACCATGAACGCAGCCATCCGTCTCCCGGTCGAGCAGGCCTATGCCAGTGAACTGCAAGCGCTGGCGCGCGGCGACGACAAGCAAAAGCCCGCCGGCTGGAGCCTCTCGCCAAAGGCCGTCCTGACCTATCTGCTGGGCGGCAAGGCCAGCGACGGCACCGTGATCACGCCGAAATATGTCGGTCGCCGTCGTTTGATGGAAACCGCCGTGGCGACTTTGGCCACCGACCGTGCGCTACTTTTGCTCGGCGTTCCGGGCACCGCCAAATCCTGGGTCTCGGAACATCTCGCCGCAGCCATCATGGGCGACTCGACGCTGATCGTGCAGTGCACGGCCGGAACCGACGAGAACCAGATCCGCTATGGCTGGAACTATGCCCAGCTTCTGGCGAAAGGCCCGAGCCAGGAAGCGCTGGTGCCGACGCCGCTCTTTCGCGCCATGCAGGACGGCAAGCTGTGCCGGCTCGAGGAACTGACGCGCATGGGCTCCGACGTACAGGACACGCTGATCACCGTGCTGTCCGAAAAGATGATGCCGATCCCGGAGCTGAACACCTCGATCTATGCCCAGCGCGGCTTCAACATCATCGCCACGGCAAACAACCGCGACAAGGGCGTCAACGAGCTGTCCTCGGCGCTCAAGCGGCGCTTCAATGTCGTGGTGCTGCCGCTGCCCGAAGACATGGCGGAGGAAGTCTCGATCGTCTCCAAGCGCGTCGGTGAGATGGCTGGCGGCCTCGACCTGCCGGTGCCGAAGAATGTCGCCGAAGAGATCGCCCGCGTGCTGACCATCTTCCGCGAATTGCGCTCAGGCTCGACCGCCGACGGCAAGGTGACACTGAAGACACCGTCGGGCTCGCTGTCGACGGCAGAGGCCATCGCCACCATGGTTGGCGGCCTCAGCCAGGCGGCCTGGTTCGACGGCGGCAAGCTCGGCGCCGAAGGCCTCGCCGCCAGCCTCGTCGGTGCGATCGTCAAGGATCCGGTGCAGGACAAGGTGGTGCTGGAAGAATATCTGGAAACGGTGCTCAAGAAGCGGCCCGACTATTCCGGCTACTATGCGGCGCTGAACGCGGCGATCTGACACCGATGAAGTACAGCGACATCGCCTATTTCGGCATACGCCATCACGGGCCCGGCTCCGCCGAAAGCCTTGTGCAAGCGCTGCAGGAATTGCGGCCGGTCGCCGTCCTGATCGAAGGGCCGAGCGACGCTTCGGCGTTGTTGCCGTTGCTGGCCCGCCCGGAAATGCAGCCGCCGGTGGCATTGCTCTGCTACCCGGAGGACGACCCGGCCTCGACCAGCTTCTGGCCGTTCGCCGAATTCTCTCCCGAATATCAGGCGGTCCTCTGGGCGGTCGGCAACAAGGCGGCGTTGCGCTTCATCGATCTGCCGTCGTCGGCGCGGTCGCCCGCCGAGGCGATCGATGCCGCGGAAAACACCGACACTGCCGAAGCCAGCGACGCCGGCAATGACGAGGACCCGCATCGCCGTGATCCGGTCGGCACGCTGGCGCATGCCGCCGGCTACGAGGATGGCGAAAGCTGGTGGTCGGATATCGTCGAACAGAACCCGGAGCCGGGCCCGATTTTCGCGGCCATCGCCGACGCCATGACGACATTGCGCGAAGGTGAAGGGTCGATCGCAAAGTTCGAAGCCAGGCGCGAAGCGCATATGCGGCTCGAAATCGCCGCGGCGCGAAAGGAGTTCGAGGGGCCGATAGCGGTGGTCTGCGGCGCATGGCACGTGCCGGCGCTGCAGGCAGCGCACGCCCAGAAAGCCGATCAGGCGCTGCTCAAGGGCATTGCCCGGCGCAAGAGCACGATGACATGGGCGCCGTGGACGGGGCCGCGCCTGGCGTCGGGCCTCGGCTATGGTGCGGGCGTCGTGGCGCCAGGCTGGTGCAAGCATCTTTGGCGCACGCGCGGCCGGCATGACGGGGCAACCCTGTGGCTGGCGATGATTGCGGCGGTGCTGCGCGAGAAGGGGCATCTGATCTCGACCGCATCCCTGATCGAGGCGGAGCGGCTCGCCCGTACGCTCGCCGCCATTCGCGAGCGGCCGAAGTCCGGCTTCGAGGAATTGCGTGACGCTTCCGTCGCCGCTTTGTTCAACGGCGAAGCGCTGCTATGGGCGCTGGTCGAGGCCGAGCTGCTTCTGGGTGCGGACGTCGGTGAAATCCCACCCGACACCCCGCTGGCGCCCTTGATCGAGGATCTGCAGCGCAACCAGAAGGCGGCGCGGCTGAAGCCCGAGGCGCTGGAGCGCGAACTGTCGGTCGATCTGCGCAGCGAAAGCGGGCTTTTCCGTTCGACATTGCTGCACCGCTTGAGCGTACTTGGTGTGCATTGGGGCAAATTGACCGACGCCGGGCGCAGCCGCGGCACCTTCCGCGAACGCTGGACGCTGGCCTGGGAGCCGGAATATGCCGTTCGGCTGGTCGAGAACCTTGTCTACGGCCCGACCATCGAAAAGGCCGCCAATGGCCGGCTGATCCAGATGATCGGCGCCGCGGCAACCCTCGACACGCTTGCCGCCCTGGTGCAGAGCGCGATCACGGCCGACCTGTCGGAAGCCTCGAGCGCCGGTCTTGTTGCGCTGGAGGCACGCGCGGCGCACAGCAGCGAATGCCTGGAAATCCTCGCCTCGGTGCCGCCGCTTGCCGACATCATCCGCTATGGTGAGGCGCGCAAGACGGAGACGCACCGCCTGTCCGGCCTCATGGAGCGGCTGATCGTCGAAGCGGCGATCGCGCTGCCCTATGCCGTGCGCGATCTCGATCAGCAGGCTGCCGCTTCACTGGTCGGCGCCCTGCGCAAGGCCGACGAAGCCATCAGGCTGATCGAACCCGGGGACGATGTGCTGAACGGATGGCGCGACGGGCTGGCCGCCGTGCTCGATGGGCCGCGATCGACGGCGCTGCTGGCCGGTTGCGCCGCGCACTTGCTTTACGAGGCCGGCCAACTGTCCGCAGAAGCCGCTGCCGGACTGCTCGGGCGACGCCTGTCGCCCGGAACGCCGGTCATTGAAGCGGCTGGGTTCTTCGAGGGTTTCTTCAGCACCGCCGGTCAACGGCTCATCTATGACGAGGGTCTGCGCGGCGCGGTCGATGCGTGGCTGAAATCGCTCGACGAAGAGGCTTTTGTCGCGCATCTGCCATTGCTGCGCCGCGTCTTTTCCAATCTGGACAGCATGGAGCGCCGGCGGCTGATCGAGGCGGTTCTCGGCCGCGCGGCGCGCCTGCCGGCTGGGCTGACGCCGGCACCGGATGGTGGCGAGGCCTGGCGCCGGCACCTGGAACGGCTCGGACCATTGCTCATGGGGGGTGGCAATGGATGACGAGGCCGAAATGAACGAGCCTGGTGCACTCACGCCGGACGGCGAGAGGGAGCGTCGCTGGCGCCTGGCGATCGGCGCCGCCGACGAAACATCGCCGGCCCTTTCCGAAGACGACAAGCGGCTCTCGGCCGCACTCGACGCCCTCTATGGCGATGGCGCTGGCGATGCTGCCGCCGATCCGCGCAAGCGGCGCGGCGGGCTCGGCCGGTCGGCACCGCGCGTCGCGCAATGGATGGGCGACATCCGCTCCTTCTTTCCGGCGCAGGTCGTGCAGATCGTCCAGAAAGACGCTTTCGAACGGCTGAACCTGAAGCAGATGCTGATGGAGCCGGAATTCCTCAAAGCGATCGAGGCCGACGTCAATCTGGTTGCCGACCTGATTTCGCTTCGCTCGGTGATGCCGTCCAAGACCAAGGACATCGCCCGCACCATCATCGCCGACATCGTCGCCAAGCTGATGCAGCGGCTCGAGCAGAAAACCGCTGAAGCGATACGCGGCGCGCTCGACCGGTCGAGACGCACCAACCGCCCGCGCCAACGCGATATCGACTGGCCGCGCACCATCTCGGCAAACCTTCGCCACTACCAGCCCGAACACAAGACCATCGTGCCGGAAAAGCTGGTTGGCTTCATGCGCAAGCAACGCCGGCTGGTCGACCTCGACGAGGTTGTACTGTGTGTCGACCAGTCCGGTTCGATGGCGAGCTCGGTGATCTACGCTTCGATCTTTGCGGCGGTGATGGCGTCGCTGCCGGTCGTGCGCACCAAGCTTGTCTGCTTCGACACCGCGATTGTCGATCTCACCGAGGACCTCAGCGATCCCGTCGAAGTGCTGTTCGGCGTGCAGCTTGGCGGCGGTACCGACATCAACCAGGCGGTCGCCTATTGCGCCGAGCGCATCGAGCGGCCGACCAAGTCGCATTTCGTGCTGATCACCGACCTCTACGAAGGCGGCAACGGCCAGGAATTGTTGCGCAGGCTGGCAGCGCTGGTCCGGTCCGGCGTCAATGTCGTCGTGCTTCTGGCGCTGACCGATCAGGGCCGCCCAGGCTATGACCCGGCTATGGCCGGTTCGGTCGCCGCGCTTGGCATTCCGGTCTTCGCCTGCACGCCGGACCTGTTTCCGGACATGATGGCGGCGGCCCTGCGCCGGGAGGATATCGGCGCCTGGGCGGCGGGGGCCGATATCAAGGTCGTTCGCGCCGAGACCGAAGCACCGACAGCAGGCGAATAGAGTTCATTGGCCGTCGGTCGCGGTCAGGCGGTTTTCTCGCCGACCAGTTCAAAGCGTTCGACCTCGCAGTGCTGGCCGACCATCGCCAGCACGTCCGTCGAGGGTTCGATCGCATCGGGCTGTTTCCATTCGAGGCTGAAGGAAAACAAAAAGCGCTCGCGGCCGGCGTCATGCTCCATGCCGACAAAGCGCGCCTCATAGCCGAGCGGCCGCACCATATCCTGGACATCGGGCGGCAACCCTTTCGCCCAGGACACCGACAGGATCGCATGATGGTCGCGCGGGATCCGGAGATCGACCCATCTCAAGGCCTGGAGCGTCACCAGGGTGAGCAGCGTCGCAATCCCCGCCAGGCCGAACTGGCCACCGCCAAACGCCAGTCCGATCATCGTCATGATCCACATCGTCGCGGCGGTGGTGACGCCGGTCACGAGGTCGCCGCGCCGAAGGATGGCGCCGCCGCCGATGAAGCCGACGCCGGTCAGCACTCCGAGCGGAAATCGCAGCACATCCATGCGGCCGAAGGAATCCGTTTCCTTGCCCGCGATGTCGAGCAGGATGTTGGCCTGGATCATGGCGATGGCAGCCGCAAGGCCGACAAGGATGGTCGTTCGAAGCCCGGCGGTGCGGCCTCGCGACTCCCTGTTCAAGCCGATGAGGGTGCCTGCCAGCAGCGTCAGCAGAAGCCGCGCGGCGAGGTCGGGCCAGGTTGGATGAAGCGGCATCTCGCAGCAAAACGGCTCGAACATCGTTTCCACCTTGGCGGCCTGGGCGCGCCCGCGTCCTACGTCGCGTCCCCACCGTCCCTCAACATCGCTGGGGCAGTGATGGTTCCCCTCGCCGCCGCCACCCCTTTTGCACGATTTGAACAGGCGACGCTTGACTCCGGCAAAGCCTTGTGAAAAATTTTGCAGCAACTGATAAAAATATCAAAGGGCGGAAATGGTTGGGTTCGGCAACGGCCTGCTGCGCGACGATGAGACCAGCATGGCGACCCGCGCCGCCTGGCTCCACTATGCCGGCGGCCTGACCCAGTCCGAGGTCGCCAAGCGGCTCGGGCTGACCAGCCTCAAGGCGCACCGCCTGATCACCAAGGCCAACCAGGAAGGGCTGGTCAAAGTCTATATCGACGGCGAAGTCTCCGAATGCGTCGCACTCGAGGACCAGCTCTCCGGCCGCTACGGCCTCGACTATTGCGAGGTGGTGCCGGACTTCGATTCCGAGGACCTGCCGCTCAAGGCGCTGGGCATTGCCGGCGCGCAGTTCCTCAAGCGCGAGATCGAGCGCGGCGAGGGCACGCTGATCGGCGTCGGCCACGGCCGCACGCTCGCCGCCTGCGTCGAATACCTGCCGCGCATATCGGCCGAGGGAATCCGCTTCGTCTCGCTGCTCGGCGGCCTGACGCGGAAGTTTTCGGCCAATCCGCATGACGTTATCCATCGCCTGGCTGAACGCACCGGCGCCGAAGCCTATGTCATGCCGGTGCCGATGTTCGCCAACACCGCCGAGGACCGCACGGTGCTGCTCGGCCAGAAGGGCATCAGCGAGGTCTTCGATCTCGCTCGGTCGGCCGACCTTTTGATCGCCGGCATCGGTACAGCCGAGCGCGAGGCCTCGCTGGTTGCCACCGGCATGATCGAGAAGGGCGAGATGGAGGAGACCCGCGGCAACGGCGCCGTCGGCGAGTTGCTCGGCCATTTCTTCGACGCGGCCGGAAAGCCGGTGGCGACGACGGTGTCTAGCCGGGCGCTGGCCCTGGCGCGTGAAGACATCGCCAACCGCAGGATTGTCGCCGTCGCCGGCGGCAAGGTGAAGGTTCGTGCCATCAAGTCAGTGCTGGAGGGCCGCTATCTGAAGGGCCTGATAACCGACGAGCGGACGGCGCGATCGCTCGTGGAACAGACGCCGGTCGGGTAGCCGGCAAAGCTTTGGTTGAAACTACCCTGTGGAGGAGAAGAGAAGATGTATGAGAAAGAGAAAGACCTGATCGACGCGTTCATGCGCGGACAAGTCGATCGCCGCGGCCTGATCAGGGGCCTCGGAGCACTTGGCCTTGCCGCCGGAACGGCCGGCACGCTGCTCAACTTCGGACAGACCCGTGCGCTCGCCGCCGATTTCGACTGGCAGGCGCACAAGGGCAAGACCATCAAGCTCTTGCTCAACAAGCATCCCTATGCCGATGCGATGATCGCCAACCTCGAGAATTTCAAGCAGCTGACCGGCATGAACGTCGTCTATGACGTGTTCCCGGAAGACGTCTATTTCGACAAGGTCACGGCGGCGCTGTCGGCAAGCTCGCCGGAATACGATGCCTTCATGACCGGCGCCTACATGACCTGGACTTATGGCCCGGCCGGCTGGATCACCGACCTCAACGAATGGATCAAGGATCCAGCCAAGACCAATCCGAACTATGCCTGGGACGACTTCCTGCCCGGCGTCAGGAATTCCTGCGCCTGGAACGGCAAGCCGGGCGGCGAACTGGGTTCGGAAGACGCCAAGCAGTGGTGCATTCCGTGGGGCTTCGAGCAGAACAACATCACATACAACCACGGCATGTTCGAGAAGGCCGGCGTCAAGGTGCCCGGCAACATGGACGAGCTGGTCGCCGCGGCCGCCAAGCTCACCAAGGACGTCGGTGGCGGCGTCTACGGCATCGGCGTGCGCGGCTCGCGCTCCTGGGCGACGATCCATCCCGGCTTCCTGTCGGCCTACGCCAATTTCGACCAGAAGGACCTGAACGTGTCGGCCGACGGCAAGCTGTCGGCCGCCATGAACACCGCCGAATCCAAGGCTTTCCACAAGCAGTGGGTGCAGATGATCCAGGAGAGCGGTCCGAAGGACTGGTCGACCTACACCTGGTATCAGGTCGGCACCGATCTTGGCGCCGGCGCCTCGGCGATGATCTTCGACGCCGACATCCTTGGCTACTTCATGAATGGCGGCGACAACAAGATGGCCGGCAAGCTCGCCTTCGCCGGCTTCAAGGCCAATCCGGCCGCCAAGGCGCCGACCCCGAACATCTGGATCTGGTCGCTGTCGATGTCCAACTTCTCCAAGGACAAGGACGCCACCTGGTACTTCATGCAATGGGCCTCCGGACCCGAGCATGCGCTGTTCGGCGCCACCAAGATGGACTTCGTCAATCCGGTCCGCCAGTCGGTCTGGAAGGACGATGTGTTCCGCGAGAAGCTGAACAAGAGCTATCCCGGCTATGTCGAGATGTTCGACGCCTCGGCACCGGGCGCCAGCATCAAGTTCACGGCGCAGCCGCTGTTCTTCGACCTCACCACCGAATGGGCGGCGACGCTGCAGAAGATGGTGGCCAAGGAAGTGCCGATCGACGAAGGCCTCGACAAGCTGGCCGAGAGCATCAATGGTCAGCTCAAGGAAGCTGGTCTCGGCTAAATCGCGTGGCGTCTGGCCCGTTCCGGCGGGCCAGTTCGCCCACGCTGTTCTAGGTTTGCGACGCGGTGTCTGATGACATCGCCAATTCGCCCGACCGGCCGCCTGGCTCCCTTGGCGGCCGGCAGGGCGAAGCAACAGGAATGATGGAGCACAGCGGATGACCGCGGCGACAGTGCAGAGGGCCAGACCCTCCGGCTTCAGGATCAGCAAGCGGGCTCTGCCCTACCTCCTCAGCCTGCCGGCCCTGCTGGTCTGCATCGGCATCCTGATCCCGTTCCTGACCTCTGTGGTCTACTCCTTCCAGCGCTACCGGCTGAGCCAGCCCTGGGCACGGCAGTTCAACTGGGGCGACAACTACATCTCCTTCTTCACCGACCCGAAGTTCTGGAACACGCTGCAGGTCTCGCTGCTCTATGCCGGCATCACCGTCGTGCTCGAACTGCTGCTCGGCCTCGCCATCGCCATGCTGCTGCAGAAGCGCTCGACGCTCAACAATTTCATCTCGATCATGCTCTTGATGCCGCTGATGACGGCGCCGGCGCTGGCCGCACTGATGTGGAAGCTGATGACCAATCCGGGCTTCGGCGTGCTGAGCTATCTCGCCAGCCTCATCGGCCTGCAGGATTTCCGCTGGGCTTCATCGCCGTCGACGGCGCTGTTGACCGTCGTGCTGGTCGACATCTGGGTCTACACGCCTTTCATCATGATCCTGCTGCTGGCCGGCCTGCGCAGCCTGCCGACACAGCCCTTCGAGGCGGCGGCCCTTGATGGCGTGCCGAGGAGCTTCGTCTTCTTCCGCATCACCCTGCCGATGCTGACGCCCTACATACTGACGGCGACGCTGTTTCGCCTGCTCGATTCCATCCAGCAATTCGACATCATCTACGCTATGACCCAAGGCGGGCCCGGCGACACGCTGACTGTCTTCCAGGTCGAGGCCTATCTCAACTTCTTCCAGTCGACCAATGTCGGCCGCTCGGCGGCACTGATGATCATCCTGTGGGCGATCACCTATTTCCTGTCGAACATCTTCATCAAGAACTGGCTGCGGCTGCGCGAACGCGCCCGCGGGCAGGCATAGGAGGCCGGGATGGAACACACCTCGCTTCTCGAACGCGTCCTGCGCGGCATAGCGCTGACGCTGGTCGTCATCTTCTTCATGTTTCCGATCGTCTGGATCTTCATGATGTCGTTCCAGACCAACGAGACCATCCTGCGCATTCCGCCGCAGCTGGTCTTCGAGCCGACCTTGGCCAACTACACCGCCCTGATCACCGGCAAGCTGGAGACGGCATCGGGCACGCTCGACATCGCCTTCATGCGCAACCTCTGGAATTCGGTGTTCCTGTCGGTCACATCGGTTGCCGTCGCGCTGCTGCTCGGCGTTCCAGCCGCCTACGCCTTTGCCCGGCACAAGTTCCGCGGCTCTGAGGATATCGCCTTCACGCTGCTGTCCTTCCGCTTCGCGCCGGCGCTGCTGGTGCTGCTGCCGCTGACCCTCTACTTCCAGAAGCTCGGGCTGGCCAACACCTATTTCGGCCTGATCTGGGTCTACCAGCTGATCTGCCTGCCGCTGATCCTGTGGATCGTGCGCGGCTATTTCGAGGACATTCCGGCCGACATCGAATACGCCTATCGCATCGGCGGCCATTCCTGGTTCGCCACCTTCCGCAAGATCGCGCTGCCGCTCGCCGGCCCCGGCATCGCGGCGGCGGGCCTGCTCGCCTTCATCTTCGCCTGGAACAATTTCGTCTTCGCGCTGGTGCTCGCTTCCGCCGACAAGCAGCCGGTGACCGTCGGCGCGCTCGCCTTCATCACTTCCTCGGGCATCCAGTACGGCCAGATCTCGGCCGCGATCGTGCTGTCGATCACGCCGACGCTGGCGCTTGCCCTCTACGCGCAGCGCTACCTCGTCGAAGGCCTGTCGCTCGGCGCGGTGAAAGGATAGGTCCGATGGCAAGCCTTGAACTGAAAAATGTCGTCAAGCGCTACAAGAGCCAGACCGTGCTGGACGATCTGTCGCTGACCGTCGCCGATGGCGAGACGCTGGTCCTGTTCGGCCCATCCGGCGCCGGCAAGACGGTGCTGCTGCGCCTCGTCGCCGGCGTCATCGATCCCGATGAGGGCAAGATCCTCATCGGCGGCGAGGACATGACCGACGTCGATGCCGAGTTCCGCGGCGTCGGCATGGCGTTCCAGAATTTCGCGCTGTTTCCGCATATGACCGCCTTCGACAACATCGCGTCGCCGCTCGAAGCCAGGCACTCCTCGAAAGGCGTGATCAAGGCCGGCGTCGAGAGCGTCGCCAAGCTGCTCAAGATCGACCATGTGCTGAGCCACAAGCCGCGAGCCCTGTCCAATGGCCAGAAGCAGCGCACCGCACTTGCCCGCGCTCTGGTCGGATCGCCGCCGTTGCTGCTGCTCGACGATCCCTTGCGCAACGTCGACGCCAAATTGCGTTTCGAGATGCGGCTCGAACTGCCGAGGCTTTTGCACGATCGTGGCGCGACCGTCATCTATGTCACCCAGGACTACAAGGAGGCGATGGCGCTCGGCAACCGCATTGCCGTGATGTCGCAAGGCGTCATCCGGCAGCTCGGCACGCCCGAGCAGATCTATCGTGAGCCGGCTAATATCGAGATCGCCAGGCTGTTCGGCGACCCGACCATCAACCTGCTCGACGTCAAGCCGGCGCGCGATGCCAAGGGCATCTATGTCGGCCTGTCGAATGTGCAGGTCCATCTCGCCGGCGCCTTTGAGGCAGCGGTCGGGCGCGACTGCGTCATCGGGCTGCGGCCCGAAGCGCTGAGCTTCGTCAACGAGGCCACACCCGGCGCTTTTCCGGTGACGGTCGAGGCCGAGACGCCGCTCAACGAGAAGATCGTCACGCTGGTGCGCACCGTGCGCGGCCGCGAAATCCTGGTCTCGCGTCCGGCCGGAGCCCCGGGCCAGGCCGAAGGCAAGGCCCACATCGCCGTCGACAGCAAAAGCGCGCTTCTGTTCGATCACGCGAGCGGCGAGCGCATCGGTGCCAACAAGGTCGTCAATTTGCGCAGCGGAGAAGCGGCATGAGCGCCAGCGCAATCACCATTTCCGGCGTCGACAAGTTCTATGGTCCGATCGACCGTGGCGTGCACGCGGTCAAGAACCTGACGATGGAGATCGCCAAGGGCGAGATCGTAGCGCTGCTCGGCTCGTCCGGCTGCGGCAAGACGTCGACACTACGCATGATCGCCGGCTTCGAGGAGGTCTCGCGCGGCGCGATCTCGGTTGGCGGCCGCAAGGTGCATACGCTGGCGCCGGTCAAGCGCAATGTGGCGATGGCCTTCGAGGGCTACTCGCTCTATCCGCCGCTCACCGTACGCGAGAACATGGCCTTTGCGCTCAAGGCGGCCCGGCTGCCGAAGAGCGAGGTCGACGCCAAGGTCGCCAGCATCGCCAAATTGCTCGAGATCGAGGACATACTGGAGCGCTATCCGAGCTCGATCTCCGGCGGCCAGCAGCAGCGCGCCAGCCTCGGCCGGGCGCTGATCCGCAATGCCGACCTGCACCTGCTCGACGAGCCGATGGGCCAGCTCGAGCCGCAGCTGCGCGCCGTGCTCCGCGGCCGCATCAAGCACTTCATCAAGGAGCGCGGCCTGACCGCGATCCTGGTCACGCACGACCAGACCGAGGCCAATGCGCTGGCCGACCGTATCGCGGTGATGGAAGGCGGCGTGCTGCAGCAGTTCGACACGCCCGACATGATCAAACGGCGGCCAGCCAATTTGTTCACGGGCACCTTCGTCGGCGAACCGCCGATGAACGTCTTCGAAGCCTATGTCGGCAATACCGTCGGCAAGATCAGTCTTAAGCTGCCCGATGGGCTGTCGCTCGACTACGACAAGGACGCTTTCAGCGCCCCGGTCCGCGACCAGTTGCTCAACCGCGAGCGCGTGGTGATCGGCGTCAGGCCCTATGCGGTGCGTCGCTCGAAGGACGGCGTGCCGGCCACCGTTTCGGCCAACCAATGGCTCGGCGACCAGACGCATATCGCCGCCGATTTCGCCGGCGGCTCGCTGGTGCTGGTCGAGCACGACCGCACCCGGCTGGAGCTGGGCGCGCCGATCAATGTCAGCATCGACCCGAAGAACCTGCATGTCTTCGACCAGGCGAGCGGCAACGCGATTTCGCACGGGATGGAGCTTGCCTGATGCGGGATGTGCTGATCGGCATCGACGCCGGCACGTCTGTCATCAAGTCCGTCGCCTTCGACACGGCGGGCCGGCAGATCGCGGCCGCGGCGCTGCCGAACAAATACGAGACACTGCCCGGCGGCGGCGCCGAGCAGGATCTGGCGCGCACCTGGGCCGATACGGCGACCACGTTGCGCCAGCTTGCCGACAAGGTGCCTGATCTCGCCAGCCGCGTCATCGCCGTCGCGGTGACCGGGCAGGGCGACGGCACCTGGTTGATCGACGCCGAGGGCGAGCCGGTCGCCAAGGGCTGGCTATGGCTCGACGCGCGCGCCGCCTCCGTGGTCGAGGAGATCCGTGCCCGGCCCGAGGACCGGCTGCGTTTCGAAAAGACCGGCAGCGGTCTCGCCGCCTGCCAGCAGGGATCGCAGTTCGCGTTCATCAAGCGCAACATGCCGGGCATGCTCACGAGCGCCGCGACGGCGTTCCACTGCAAGGATTGGCTCTATTTCCGGCTGACCGGCGAGCGCGCCACCGATCCGTCGGAAGGGACCTTCACCTTCGGCGACTTCCGCACCCGCGATTACTCCGACGATGTGCTCGATGTGCTCGGCGTCGGCGATCTCCGGCATCTCCTGCCTGACATCGTCGATGGCACCAGGCAAAGCGCTGCGCTGTCCAAGGCGGCCGCCGATGTCACCGGCCTGCTCGCCGGCACGCCGGTCGTGCTCGCCTATGTCGACGTCGTCTGCACCGCGCTTGGCGCCGGCCTGTTCGACCGGCAGCGCAAACCGGGCTGCACCATCATCGGCTCGACCGGCATGCATATGCGGCTTGCCGAGACGGCCGACGAGGTGCAGCTGAATGAGGCCGCGACCGGCTATACGATGGCGATGCCGGCGCCCGGCGTGTTCGCGCAACTCCAGTCGAACATGGCGGCGACGCTCAACATCGACTGGGTCCTCGGCCTCGCCTCCGGCATCCTCGCTTCGCAAGGGATTTCGCGCTCGAATGGCGAAATGATCGCGCTGGTCGACCAGTGGATCGCATCGTCGAAGCCGGCGTCGCTGATCTACCAGCCCTACGTGTCGGAGGCCGGCGAGCGCGGGCCGTTCGTCGATGCCAATGCCAGGGCCGGTTTCGTCGGCATTTCCTCGCGCCACGGCTATGCCGACATGGTGCGCGCCGTCTTCGAAGGACTGGCCTTCGCGGCGCGCGATTGCTACGCCGCCATGGGCCCGCTGCCCAAGGAAGTCCGCCTTACCGGCGGCGCGGCGAGAAGCCCGGCCCTGCGAAAAATCCTGGGTGCCGCGGTTGGCGCCGACATCCGCACCAGCGAGCGCGAAGAGGCGGGCGCGGCGGGTGCCGCGATGATCGCGGCGGTGTGCGTCGGCCAGTACCGGACGATGGACGATTGCGTCGCCGAATGGGTCACGCCGCTGCTCGGTGCGGCCGAGCCGAGCGACCAAAAGCTTGCCGCCATCTACGAGGCGATGGCCCCGTCCTACACATTGGCGCATGAGGCGCTGCGTCCGGTCTGGCGGTCGATGGCCGCGTCGAAAGCACATTGAGAAGTCGAGCATGCAGAAGAAAATAGCGATCATCGGCGACCGTTTCATGCTTCCGGACGTGTTCCGGTCGGAGATCGAGAAGGCCTGCGGCAACAGCCTCGATATCCGCACGCTCGAAATGGCCTGGCCCGACGAGCCGATGGAGTTCGGCAATCCGGCTCTCGGCCTCGACAAGGTCAAGGAGTATTTCGGCAATCCGGACGAGGTGGTCGATTTCATCGGCGACGCCGAGATCTTCGTCACCCAGCTGTCGCCGCTCTCCGACGCCATGATGCGGCGCCTGCCGGCGCTCAGACTGGTCGCGGTGTCGCGTGGCGGTCCGATCAACATCGACATGGCGGCTGCGAAAACGCATGGCATCACCGTCGTCAACGTGCCGGGACGCAATGCCAGCGCGGTCGCCGAGTTCACTATCGGCGCCATCCTTGCCGAGACAAGGCTGATCCGCGTCGGCCACGAAGCCTTGCGGAAGGGCGAATGGCGGGGCGATCTCTACCGCGCCGACCGCACCGGCCGCGAGCTCAGCGAAATGACCGTCGGCGTCATCGGCTACGGCAATATAGGCACGAAGGTAGTGCGCCTGCTGCGCGCCTTCGGCTGCCGCATCCTGGTCTCCGATCCCTATGTGCAGCTGAGCGCGGACGACCGCAATGCCGGCGTCGAGCTGGTCGCCCTGGACGATCTTCTCGCTCGCTCCGACGTGGTCACGCTGCATTCGCGGGTGACGGCGGAAACCCGCGGGCTGATCAACATGGACACCATGGCCCGGATGAAGCCCGGCGTGATCTTCATCAACACCGCGCGCGGCCCGCTGGTCGACTATGACGCGCTCTACGATGCGCTGGTGTCCGGTCACATCGCCAGCGCCATGCTGGAGACCTTCGCGGTCGAGCCGGTACCGTCGGACTGGCCGCTGCTGCAACTGCCCAACGTGACGCTGACGCCGCATATCGCCGGCGCCTCGGTGCGCACCGTCACCTACGCCGCCGAGCAGGCGGCCGAGGAGGTGCGTCGCTTCATCGCCGGTCTGCCGCCGGTCAATCCGTGCTAAGGCCGCCGCCATGAAACGGACAGTCTGCAGCGAAGGTCTGGCGCGATGAGCGGCGACAGCGAAATCGTCGACCTCTTCGTCATCGGCGGCGGCGTCAACGGCGCCGGCATCACGCGCGACGCCGCCGGCCGCGGCCTGTCCGTCATCCTGTGCGAAAAGGACGATCTGGCCGAAGGCACCAGCTCGCGCTCGGGCAAGCTTGTCCATGGCGGGTTGCGCTATCTCGAATATTACGAGTTCCGCCTGGTGCGCGAGGCGCTGATCGAGCGCGAGGTGCTGCTGGAATCTGCGCCCCACATTATCTGGCCGATGCGCTTCGTGCTGCCGCACAGCCCCGACGACAGGCCGGCCTGGCTGGTGCGGCTCGGCCTGTTCCTCTACGACCATCTCGGCGGCCGCAAGCGGCTGCCGGCCACCCGCACGCTGAACCTGCGCACCGCGCCCGAAGGCGCGCCGATCAAGGACGCCTTCAGGCGCGGCTTCGAATATTCCGACTGCTGGGTCGACGATGCCCGCCTCGTCGTCATCAATGCGCTCGACGCCGCCGAGCGGGGCGCGAAGGTCTTCACCCGCACCGCCTGCACTGCTGCCCGCCGCGAGAACGGCCTGTGGTCGGTGGAAATGCGCGACGGCAGGACCGGCGTCAGAACCACGGTCAGGGCTCGGGCGCTGATCAACGCCGCCGGCCCCTGGGTCAACGATATCGTCAACCGCGTCGCCGGCCAGAACTCCAAGCGCAATGTGCGGCTGGTCAAGGGCAGCCACATCGTCGTGCCGAAATTCTGGGAGGGCCGGCAGGCCTATCTGGTCCAGAACAACGACAAACGGGTGATCTTCATCAACCCCTACCAGAACGATCTGGCCCTGATCGGCACCACCGACATTCCCTATGACGGGCGGCCCGAGGACGTGACAGCGGAGGAGAGCGAGATCGACTACCTGATCAAGGTCGTCAACCGCTACTTCAAGCGCGGCCTTGCGCGCAGCGAGGTCGTCTATTCGTTCTCGGGCGTCAGGCCGCTTTACGATGACAACGCCGACAATCCGAGCGCGGTGACCCGCGACTACATCTTCGAGCTCGACGCATCGGCGGGCCAGGCGCCGCTGCTTTCCGTCTTCGGCGGCAAGATCACCACCTTCCGCAAGCTGGCCGAGCATGCGCTGGACCGGATCCAGCCATTCTTCCCGAAGATGGGCAAGGCGTGGACGGCAAAGGCGCATCTGCCGGGCGGCGACATCGCCAATGCCGACTTCGAACAGTTCCTCGGCGATCTCGGCCGCGACTATCCGTGGATGCCAGCTTCGCTGGTCAAGCATTACGGCCGGCTCTACGGCACGCGTACCCGCGCGCTGGTCGGCGCCGCCGGCTCGCTCGCCGACCTCGGGCGGCCTTTCGGCAAGGATTTTTTCGAGCGCGAGGCGAGCTACCTCTTCGCCCACGAATGGGCGCTGACGGCGGCCGACATTCTCGACCGGCGCACCAAGCACGGCCTGCATCTCAGCGCCGCTGAGCGAGCCGCCTTCGAGGACTGGTGCGCGAACCAATTGGCGAAGGCCGGCTGATGGCTTCTAACATTGATCACGATGCCGCCGAGTTGGAGGCGCTGCGCGCGCTGTCGGCCAGCGTCGGCGCCGACCCGCTGCTGGTCCAGGGCGCCGGCGGTAACACCTCGCTCAAGGAGGCCGGCCTGCTGTGGATCAAGGCGTCCGGCACCTGGCTGATGAACGCGGCCACCACCGACATCATGGTACCGGTGGAACTGGCCCCCTTGCTCGATGCGGTGGCGCGCAAGAGCCCGGCAGCCGAGAAGGCCGATCAATTCACACCGGCGGATCTCAACCCGCACCGGTTGCGGCCTTCGATCGAGACCACGGTGCATGCCTTGCTGCCGCAGAAGATCGTCGTCCACGTCCATTGCGTCGAGACGATCGCGATCGCCGTGCAGGCCAATGCGGAGGCGCTGCTTGAAGAACGTCTGCGCGGGCTCGACTGGGCCTTCGTGCCCTATCGCCGGCCGGGGCTGCCGCTGGCGCAGGGGATTGCGGAGCGGCTGCAGCCTCGCACCAATGTGCTGGTGCTTGGCAATCACGGGCTGGTCGTCGCCGCCGACACGGTTGCCGAGGCGAGCCTGCTGCTCAGGCGCGTCACCGGCCTGCTCGCCCGCCCGCCGCGCGCGGCACCACCGCCCGATGTCGACGCGCTGATCAGGCTCGCCATGGGCAGCGGCTACCGGCTTCCCGTCGCGGTCGAGGCGCATGCCGCCGCCACCGATCTCGCCAGTTGTCGCATCGCCGCATCCGGCAGCCTCTATCCGGACCATGTCATCTTCCTCGGCGCCGGATCGGTGATCGCCGGTCCGAACGAGAATGCCGCCGCCGTCGTGGCCAGGACAACGGGCGCCGGGCAGCCGGCCCCGGCTTCCATCCTCTTTCCCGGCAAGGGCATCCTGATGCGCAGGGATGCCAATGCCGGCGCCGAGGCGATGGCGCGCTGCCTTGCCGATGTCGCGGCGCGCATCGATCCTGCGGCGCGCGTCAACTATCTGAGCCTCGAGCAGAATGCCGAGCTCTTGAACTGGGACGCCGAGAAATACCGCCAGGAACTCAACCGCCGCAGCGCCGCCACGTTGCAATGACGGCGCTCGGCCTCGATGGTGGCGGTCCGGATGATCGTGCCGTCAAGCACGATACCCGGCAGGCCTGAACAGGAGTTTCGAATTTGGCCTTTACGCTGTCCCTCAACACCAATCCGCTGGTCAACCGCTTTGCCGATCCGGACGATCTGATCGACGCGATCGCCTATGGCATCGGCATCAGGGACGTTCAGCTGACGCATGAATTCGTCAATCCGGGCTGGCCGCCGGCGACGATCGCCAAGTTTATCCGCCTGTTCCGGTCGGCGCTGGATCGGACGGGCGTGCGCATCACATCGGGCATGACCGGCCCCTATGGCCGGCTCAACCATTTCGGTCATCCCGACGCCGATGTGCGCCGCTACTATGTCGACTGGTTCAAGACCTTCGCCGACATCTCGGCCGAGCTCGGCGCCAGCGGCATCGGCACGCAGTTCGCCATCTTCACCCACCAGGATTATGACGATCCCGAGCGCCGCGCGAAGCTTCTCGACATCGCGCTCGAATGCTGGCGCGAGGTCGCCGACCACGCCAAGGCCGCCGGGCTGACCTATTTGTTCTGGGAGCCGATGTCGGTCGGCCGCGAATTCGGCCACACGATCGAGAGCTGCCGGGCGCTGCACCAGGAGATCGAGGCGGCCGGCATGGCCATTCCGCTCAAGATGATGGTCGACATCGACCATGGCGACGTGACCTCGAGCAATCCGGCCGACATCGACCCCTATGCCTGGGCCGAGGCATTTCCCAAGGAGTCGCCGATCATCCACATCAAGCAATCGTCGATGAACAAGGGCGGCCACTGGCCGTTCACCGCCGCCTACAACAAGGACGGCCGCATCACGCCGGAGAAATTCCTGGAGACGGTGCGGCGCGGCGGCGGCACCGACAACGAGATCTGCCTCGAATTGTCGTTCCGCGAGCGCGAGCCGGTCGACCATCAGGTCGTCGCCATGATCCGTGAATCGGTCGACTACTGGACGCCTTTCATCGACGCCGGCAGGGCGGACCTGTCGCCGCGGGCAAAATGAAAGGGCGGGAGTCGATCGGACCCCGCCCTTTGCACCGGTCATTCCGGTCAGATAGAACTCAGCCGAACTTCGGGTCGAGGCTGCCCGACTTATAGCGCTTGGCCATTTCGGCGACCGGCAGCGGCTTGATCTTCTGGGCATTGCCGGCGGTGCCGAACTGCTCGAAGCGCTCTTTGCAAAGCTTGCGCATGGCAGCCATGGCCGGCGTCAGATATTTGCGCGGGTCGAACTCCGAGGGGTTCTCGGTCAGAACCTTGCGGATCGCGCCGGTCAGCGCCATGCGGTTGTCGGTGTCGATATTGATCTTGCGCACGCCGTGTTTGATGCCGCGCTGGATCTCTTCCACCGGCACGCCCCAGGTCGGCTTCATCTGGCCGCCATACTTGTTGATGATTTCCTGCAGATCCTCCGGCACCGAGGACGAGCCGTGCATGACCAGATGCATGTTTGGCAGGCGGCGGTGGATCTCCTCGATCACGTTCATGGCCAGCACCGCGCCATCAGGCTTGCGGCTGAACTTGTAGGCGCCGTGGCTGGTGCCCATGGCGACCGCCAGCGCATCGACATGCGTGTCCTTGACGAACTGCACCGCCTGTTCGGGATCGGTCAGCAACTGGTCGTGGCTGATAGCCCCTTCGACGCCGTGGCCGTCTTCCTGCTCGCCGCCGCCGCTCTCGAGCGACCCCAGCACGCCGATCTCGCCTTCCACCGACACGCCGCCCCAATGCGCCATGTCGACGACACGCTTGGTGATGCCGGAATTGTAGTCATAGTCGGCCGGCGATTTGCCGTCCTCCTTCAGCGAACCGTCCATCATCACCGAGGTGAAGCCGTACTGGATCGCGGTGACGCAGGTGGCTTCGTTGTTGCCGTGGTCGAGATGCATGCAGACCGGGATGTCGGGGTGGATTTCGACCAGCGCGTCGATCAGCTTGGCCAGCACCACGTCATTGGCATAGGCGCGCGCGCCGCGGCTCGCCTGCAAGATGACCGGCGACTTGGTCTCCTCGGCGGCCTCCATGATGGCAAGGCCCTGTTCCATGTTGTTCATGTTGAAGGCCGGCACGCCATAGCCGTGTTCGGCGGCATGGTCGAGCAATTGTCTCAATGTGATGCGAGCCACCCAATAGTCTCCCGTGTCTGGTTTCGAATTCGGTTGCTGGCTGGTCGACCGTCGTCCAGCCCGTCGATGCTTCTGGCCGGATTTCCGCCGGACCGCAACAGTCCGGCGCGTCGCAGGGAGCAATTCTTGTTACAGGATCGCGATCATCGGCGGAAAGGATATCCCATAGAAATATAACATTATCACAAAAATTTTGATGCAAACACGCATTTCGGGCGTTATATGTCTGATAGTGATTGAACGCGCAGCTTGTTGCGCGAGAAAGCGCCGGGATGAAGAGCGACGGCCGCCGCCAGGGCATCATGGATTTTCTGATGGACGCCGGTACGGCGTCGGTCGACGACCTTGCCTCGCGCTTCGGCGTTTCGAAGATGACCGTGCATCGCGATCTGGACGAGCTGGAGGAAAGCGGCTTCCTGCGCAAGGTGCGCGGCGGCGCCTCGATCCAGCCGAGCGGCCTGTTCGAGAGCGATTTCCGCTACCGGCAGAAGCAGGCGGCCGAGGAGAAACAGCGCCTGGCGGCCGCAGCGGTGGCGATGATCGAGCCGGGCCAGACCGTGATCATCGATGACGGCTCGACGGCGGGCGGCATTGCCGGTCGCCTCGCCGATCTTCGCCCGCTGACGGTGATCTCCAACAATCTGGCCGTCATCCAGGAACTGGCCGGCGTTGGCGGCATTACGCTGATCGCGCTCGGCGGCCAGTACAGCAAGAAGTTCCATGGCTTCTTCGGCCTGCTCACCGAGGACATGCTGAAGTCGCTGCGCGCCGATGTCGCCTTCCTGTCGTCGTCCGCCATCCATGGCGCCTCGGCCTTCCACCAGGACCAGGAAGTGGTGCAGACCAAGCGCACGATGATGGCCGTCGCGGCGCGCAAATACCTGCTGGTCGATCACGGCAAGTTCGGTCGCACTGCGCTGCATTTCCTGACCGATCTCAGGGCGTTCGACACCGTCTTCACCGGTCGCGAGCTGGAACCGCAGGTGCGCGAAGCGCTGGATGGCGCGGGCGTTTCGCTGACGGTGGTTGGCAACAAGGATTAGGGAGCAGTACGCGTGGTCTACTGGGTCGGTACAAGCTGGAAGATGAACAAGACGCTCGCCGAGGCGCTCGACTTCGCGCGAGCGCTAGCCGGCTTCGTGCCGGGTTTCGACGAGCGCATCCAGCCCTTCGTCATTCCGCCGTTCACGGCGGCGCGCGAGGTCAAAGCTGCGTTGTCGTCGACGCGCATCAAGGTCGGCGCGCAGAACATGCATTGGGCCGATGCCGGCGCCTGGACCGGCGAGATCTCTCCGCTGATGCTGACCGATTGCGGGCTCGATCTGGTCGAGCTTGGCCACAGCGAACGGCGCGAGCATTTCGGCGAGACCGACCATGCCGTTGGCCTGAAAACGGCGGCGGCGGTCAAGCACGGGCTGGTGCCGCTGATCTGCGTCGGCGAAACGCTTGCCGAGCGCGAAGGCGGCAGGGCCGATGCCGTGCTGACCGCGCAGGTGCAAGGCGCGCTGCAGTTTCTCGACGGCGAGGCAAAGGGCGCAAAGATCCTGTTCGCCTATGAGCCGGTCTGGGCGATCGGCGACAAGGGCATTCCGGCCAGCTCCGACTATGCCGACAGGCAGCAGGCGCTGATCAAGGAGGTGGCCGGCAGTCTTTTGCCTTCGGTACCGCCGGTTCTCTATGGCGGCAGCGTCAATCCGCAAAATGCCGCCGAGCTGATCGGCCAGCCCAATGTCGACGGCCTGTTCATCGGCCGCTCGGCCTGGCAGGCGGACGGCTACATCGACATCCTCCAGCGCGCCTCGGCGGCGATCTGAATCCATCGAACAGAAAGGACAAGAAAATGAAAATAGCCATTGGAGCCGATAGCGCCGGCAAGCCGCTGCTCGACGTCATCGCGGCCCATCTCGCCACCAAATCCGGCCTTACGGTTAGCGATCTCAGCCAGGCCGGCTACTATGCCGACCTGTCGCAAAAACTGGCGCAGACGATCGTCGATGGTGAGAACGATCGCGGCATCCTGTTTTGCGGCACCGGCATTGGCGTGTCGATCTCGGCCAACAAGGTGCCGGGCATCCGCGCCGCACTCACCCACGACACCTATTCGGCCGAGCGCGCGGCGAAATCCAACAACGCTCAGATCATCACCATGGGCGCGCGCGTCATCGGCCCGGAACTGGCCAAGGCGATCGTCGACACCTGGCTCGCATCCGAGTTCGACGAGAAGGGCCCGTCGGCCGGCAACGTCCAGGCCATCAATCGCCTGGACGATGCGAAACAGGCTTAGGTCAGGCTCTTTCGCATCGCGGCGATAACGGTGACCGCCGACGCCGCACCCGGATCGATATGCCCGAGCGAGCGCTCGCCGAGCCGGGAGGAGCGGCCCTTGGCGGCGATCATGTCCTTGGTCGCTTCCGCACCACGCTCGGCCGCAGCAAGCGCGGCGTCGAGGCTTTCAGCCAGGGACTTGCCGGCGGCATGCGCGGCGGCCGCCGCTTCGGCCGCCGGCTGCCAGGCGTCGATCATCGTCTTTTCGCCGATCTCGGCCTTGCCGCGATCCTTGATGCCTTGCGCCATCGCCTGGAACAGCGCGATGACGTCGGCACCCTCCAGTGCCGCCTTGCCCTTGACGGCGGCAGCAGCGCGCATGAACGCCGTCGCATAGAGCGGGCCCGACGACGCGCCGACGGCATTGAGGAAGGATTTTGCCGCAGTATTGAGCAGCGCTGTCGGTTCAACCGCAGCGAGGTCGAGCGGCGCCAACGCATCGCGTACCGCATTGAAGCCAAGCTCCATGGCGATGCCGTGGTCGGCGTCGCCGATGACGCCGTCGAGCTGGCAGAGCCGGTCCTTGTCAGCCTCGATCGCCACCGCGATGGCATCGAACATCTGCTTCAGCCGGGCCGTGTCGATGGCTGTCATGGTGTGCCTCAGCCGGCGCGGAACATGGCGCAGTCGCAAGGGTGGTCGAGCATCGTCTGCAGCTCGCCGTCGAGATGCTCCAGGGTCACCGAAGCGCCGGCCATTTCGAGCGAGGTGCAGTAATTGCCGACCCAGGTCGCATGGATGGCAACACCGATGTCGTCGAGCCGCTGCTTGACGCGCCGGTTCATGATGTAGAGCTCCATCAGCGGCGTCGAGCCGAGCGAGTTGACGAGCACGGCGACCTTGTCGCCGCGCGACGGCGCCATCTCGGCAAGGATCCTGTCCAGCATCTCGTCGGTGATCTCGTCGGCCGTCCTGAGCTTGCCGCGCGCGATGCCCGGCTCGCCATGGATGCCCATGCCGATCTCCATCTCGTCGGCGCCGATCTCGAAATTCGGCCGCCGCGTTTGCGGCAGCGAGCAGGGCGACAGCGCCACGCCCATGGTGAAGGTGTGGTCGTTGGCCTTCCTGGCGATGCGCTCGACTTCGTCGAAGGAGAGCATCCGGTCGCAGGCCGCACCAGCCGCCTTGAAGATGAAGAAATTGCCGGCGACGCCGCGCCGTTTGTCGCGCTGGTCGCGCGGCGCGGACGCGACGTCGTCGGTGGTCAGCACCGTGCGCACGTCGATGTCGTCCATATCAGCCATCTCGGCAGCCATGTCGAAATTCATCACGTCGCCGGCATAGTTGCCATACATGAACAGCACGCCGGCGCCGCCGCTCACCGCCTTGGCGCATTCGAGGATCGGGTCCGGCGGCGGCGAGGCAAAGACGTTGCCGATGGCTGCGGCATCCGCCAGCCCCTTGCCGACAAAGCCGAGAAAGGTCGGCTCATGGCCCGAGCCGCCGCCGATGACGAGGCCGACCTTGCCGGGCCGTGGACCGTCACGAGCGACGATCGAGCGCGGGCTGCCGTCCACGCTCTTGAGGTGGCGAGGATGCGCGGCGAGGATCCCTTCGAGCATCTCGTCGACGGAGCGGTTGCCGTCATTGATGATCTTCTTGGTCTGCACCGGAATCCTCCCGCCTCGGTATTTTCCCAGATATTACCGGGTGTTGCCGGGATTGCCACCCGGCAAGGGCGCTTCAAGCCGCGATCTGTTCCCGCGCGGCGAGAATCTCGACGCAGGCCTTGGCCGCCTCTTTGCCCTTCACCTGAAAGTGCTCGAAGAAGAAGCGGTGATGTTCGGCGCTGTCGTGATAATTGTGGGGCGTCAGCACCGCCGAGAGCACCGGCACGCCGGTCGCCAGCTGCACATTCATCATGCCGTCGATGACGGCGCCGGCGACGAAATCGTGCCGGTAGATGCCGCCATTGACGACGAAGGCGGTGCCGAGGATCGCGACATAGCGGCCGGTCCCGGCCAAAGTCTTGGCATGCAGTGGAATCTCGTAGGCACCCGGCACGTCGAACACATCGACGGCAAAGCGGCCGCCGCCGAGAACGGCAAGCTCGGCCTCGAACGCCGCCACGCACTGGTCGACGATGTCGGCATGCCAGCGTGCGCGAATGACGGCAACGCGAGCGATTTCATAGTCTTTTGGGGAATGCTGATTCATGGGTCCATCCTTCCGTTTCGAACCAGAATCAGGACGCACGATACGAAAATCCGGACCGCGCAAGCGGCCGTCTTCCGTTCGTTCTCTTCCATCCGGACTGTGACCGTCGGCTCCGGAATCACACCGGATCTGCTGACCCTCCTGTTACCGGGAGGCGCTCGCGGGCTTGGGTCGAAACCCTTACCGCCGGTGGGGACTTTCACCCCGCCCTGAGAACATTGACGGCATTTGTATGGAAGGGCAGTGCGTTGCTGTCAATCGCCGACAAGTGTTGGAACAACGATCCGTTCCATCTGCCAATCAGCCGCGCTCGGGGAACATCGCCTTCAACCCTTCGCGCGAGGCCTTGGCGATGCCGCGTTCGGTGATCAGGCCGGTGACCAGCCGCGCGGGCGTCACGTCGAAGGCGGGGTTTGCCGCCGGCGTCGCTTCCGGTGAGACACGCACCTGGGCGATATCGCCGGACGCGGTCTTGCCCCAGACCAGCGACACCTCGTCGCCGGAGCGCTCCTCGATCGGGATTTCGGCGAGACCGTCGCCAACCGTCCAGTCGATGGTCGGGGAGGGCAGTGCGACATAGAACGGCACGTCGTTGTCTGCGGCGGCAAGCGCCTTGAGATAGGTGCCGATCTTGTTGCAGACGTCACCACTGGCAGTCGTGCGGTCGGTGCCGACGATGACCATGTCGATCTGGCCGCGCTGCATCAGATGGCCGCCGGCATTGTCGACGATCAGCGTGTGCGGCACGCCGTGGCCGGCCATCTCCCAGGCGGTCAGCTGGGCGCCCTGGTTGCGCGGCCGCGTCTCGTCGACATAGACATGGACGGGAATGCCGGCCTCGGTCGCCAGATAGATCGGCGCCGTGGCGGTGCCGTAATCGACGGTTGCCAGCCAGCCGGCATTGCAGTGGGTCAGGATGTTGACGGTTTCGCCCTTCTGCTTGCGCCCCGCGATCGCCTTGATGATCTCAAGCCCGTTCTCGCCGATGGCGCGGTTCAGCCCGACATCCTCGTCGGCGATCTCGGCGGCGCGGCGGTAGGCTGCCTCGGCGCGTTGTTCTGCCGGCAGCGGCTTGAGGAAGCGCCGCATTTCGTCGAGCGCCCAGCGCAGGTTGATCGCTGTCGGGCGTGTCTCGTGCAAGATCTCCCAGACGGCATCGAGCGCCGCATCCGACGGGTCCTCAGTCATCTGGATGGCGACGCCATAGGCGGCGGTGACGCCGATCAGCGGCGCGCCGCGCACCCACATGTCGCGGATGGCGGTGGCGATGCCGGCAACGCTGCCGATCTTTTCGACGCGGAAATCATGCGGCAGCCAGCGCTGGTCGATGATCTCGACCGAACGCTTGTCGTCGCTCAGCCAGATGGTGCGGTAATGGCGCTCGCCGACGTTCAAATGCTGTTCTCCCGTTCGATCAGCGCGGCCAGAGTGTTGACCTCGTCGATGCTGTGGATCTGGCGCCGGTTGACGGCGAGGTGACGGCCGAACTTCAGCGCCTTTGCCTCACATCTGGCGCGCATGTCTTCGTCGGCAATGGTCTCGAAATCGGCATTGTGGGCGAGACCGAGGATGCGCCGGTGCACCTCGATGCCGGCAAAACCCAGAAGGTCGGTCCAGATCGAATGCTGCACATGGTCGAGCGCCTGTTCGGCGCCGAGCCGGTCACCCTGATCCTCGAACAGGCTCTTCTGGTAGAGCATGCCACTGCGCTCGGTCCGCCATAGATGCGAGAATTCGGTGCGGAACACGGCCCATGTCTCGACGACGACATCGAGCAGATAGGCGCGCATGGCGTCGCGCTTGCCGTTCTGCTCATGGCCGCTTTGCGAGAAGAAGGACATCCAGAAATTGGCAAGCAGCATGCCGACGTCGAAGGCCATCGGGCCGTAGAAGGCGAACTCCGGATCGATCATCCGGGTTTCCTGGTCGGTGACCATGATCGAGCCGGAATGCAAATCGCCATGCAGCAGCGTCTCGGCATTGGCGGCAAAGAGATGCTTCAGCCGCTGCGCCTCGACCTTGAGGTCGCGGTCGGCGCGCAATTCGGCCACCAGGCTGTCGAGCTGCGGGCTGGTATGGCGATTCATTTTCGCGTCGAAATAGGGGTCGGAGAACACCAGGTTCTCGGTGATGTCGCAAAGTTCGACATTGTCGGCGAACAGCGCCAGATCGGCCTTGCGATCCTTGGCCGCCATCGAGAGGTCGGAGCCGCGGAACAGGGTTCGCGCCATGAACAGGCCGATATCCCGAGCGATGTTCGGCAATTGCCGGCCTTCGATCAGCGCCCGCCGCAGAATGATGTGCGGCGACAGATACTCCATGATGATCAGCGCCTGGCCTTCGTCGAAATGATAGATCGCCGGCACCGAGCCGGGTGCGCGCGCTTCCTGCCTGGTCAGCGCATGATATTCGAAGAAGGAGCGCTTCAAGGGCAGCGGCCAGCTGTCGCCGACAAGGCGGACATAGGGCAGGGCCTGCTTGACCACCGCCGCGCCCGTCGCGCCTTCGACGATAAACACTAGGTTCAGATTGCCGTCGCCGACCTCGCGCACTTTCCAGCGACTTGTGTCCTTGCCGATCTTCGCGGTGAGCGCGTCGTTGGCGCCAAGGCGCGCCGGCAGCGTCTCGACCGATAGTGCTTCGAACGGCAATTTCTGCGTCATCGTCATCCTCCCGCATATGCGCTCCGAACATAGCGGAGGCATGGCGGCCGGGCCAAGCTAGGAAGCCATCTGGCAATTGTCAATCGTGTTGACAATTGCCGATACAGCCCATAGCGTCACGGTCAGGGAGGAACGAATGGGCGCTGATGCCGTGTTCCGTGTGGACGGCCTGAGGAAATCCTTTGGCCAGAACGAGGTGCTTGGCGGCATCTCGGTCGAGCTGCATGCCGGCGAGGTCACCGTGCTGATGGGCGCCAACGGCGCCGGCAAGTCCACCCTGGTCAAGATCATCAGCGGGGTCTACTCGCGCGGAAGCGGGAGTATGCAACTCGCCGGCAAGGTGTTCGATCCGCAGACCCCCGCCGAAGCCATCCGCGCCGGCGTCGTCACCGTGCATCAGAACATCAATGACGGCGTGGTCGCCGATCTCGATGTCGCCACCAATCTGACGCTGGACAGGCTGAGCGGCAAAGGCGTGCCGACATTCTTCAATCCGGCCCGCGTGCGCCGCGAGGCCAAGGCCGTCGCCGACCGCATGGGGCTGGCCATCGACCTCAAGGCCAGGGTCAGCGACCTGTCGTTGGCTGACCGCCAGATGGTGGCCATAGCCCGCGCCATGGCGCACCGGCCGAAAGTACTGATCCTCGACGAGCCAACCTCATCGCTGTCCAGCGCCGAGGCCGACCGGCTGTTCGCGCTGATCGACCGGCTGCGCGAGCAGGGCGTCGCAATCCTCTACATCTCGCACCGCATGTCGGATATCCGCCGGCTGGCCGACCGCATCATCTCGATGCGCGACGGCGTGGTCAGTGGCGTGTTCGACCGGAAGCCGCTCGACTATGAGGGCGCCGTCAACGCCATGCTCGGCCGTAAGATCCATCTCGACCGCGTCGTCGCCCGCAATTCGGCGCACCCCGTGCTGACGGTCGAGGGCTTGCGCATCGCGCCGGGTGCCCGGCCGATCTCGCTGACGCTCGGCGCCGGCGAGGTCGTTGCGGTCACCGGTCTCGTCGGCGTCGGCAAGACGGCGCTGGCCGAAACCCTGTTCGGCGTGCGCAGGCCGCTGTCCGGCGCCATGACGTTGAACGGCAAGCCCTACGCGCCGGGATCCACGGGCGAAGCGATCGCGGCCGGCGTGTTCCTCGTCGCCAAGGACCGCGGCGAAAACGGCATCGTCGGCGGCTTCAACATCGAGCGAAACATCAGCCTGCCGTTCCACAGGCGCATGTCGCGTTTCAGTGTTCTCAAGCGCCGCATCGAACGTGCCACCGCCCGCCGCCAGATCGACGAGCTTGGCATCGTCTGCCGCTCCGAGAAGGACGAGATGTCGGCCCTTTCCGGCGGCAACCAGCAAAAGGTGATGGTCGCCCGCTGGATGGCGCAGGAGGCAAGACTGTTCATCCTAGACGAGCCGTTCCAGGGCGTCGACATCTCGGCCAGGCGCGATATCGCCGCCAAGCTGCGGGCAAGCGCTGACGGCCGCGCCACGCTGCTGTTCGTCACCGAGCTCGACGAGGCGCTGGAGACGGCCGACCGCATCCTGGTGATGTCGGAGCAGACGATCGTCGGCGAGCACCGGAATGCCGACATCGACCTCGAGCGGTTGCTCGCCGAAGTGGCGGGCGGCCCGCTGCACAGTGCGGCATGAGTAAAGGACATGGAATGGAGCAGGCATGAGTTGGGCTAAGACGACAGCAGCGCGCGGGTGCGCCGGATGATGCTGCGCGACCATGCCATCCGCTATGGCTTCATCGTTCTTCTGTTCGGGCTGATCGCTTATTTCGCCGTCGCCGCCGACGGTTTCGTCTCGCCGCAGAGTGCTGTCTTCATCTTCCAGTCTGTCGCCATCACCGGCGTGCTGGCGCTCGGTGTCACCGCCACCCTGGTCGTCGGCGGCTTCGACCTGTCGATCGGCTCGGTCGCCACCAGCGCCATGATGGCGGCCTCCTATGTGATGGTGGTGCTCGAGCAGAACGCCGTCGTCGCGGTCGTCGCCTGCCTGCTGATCGGCGTTCTCGTCGGTCTCATCAATGGCTGGCTGATCGTCTACATGCGCGTGCCGGATCTCCTGGCGACGCTCGGCATGATGTTCCTGCTGGTCGGCCTGCAGCGCATCCCGACCGAGGGACGCTCGATCGCCACCGGCATGACCATGCCCGACGGCTCGGTCGCCAACGGCAAATTCTCCGACGCCTTCCTGGCGCTCGGCCGCCACCGCTTCGACTTCTTCATCCCGAACCTCATTCCGGTATCGGTCGTCGTGCTGCTCGTGCTCGCCGTGCTGATCTGGTTCTTCCTCGAATACACCCGCTTCGGCCGCATGATGTATGCCGTCGGCAGCAACGAACGCGCCGCCGAACTCGCCGGCGCGCCTGTCAAGGCATACAAAATCTGGGCCTACGTCATTTCGGGAGTTTTTGCCTCGATCGGCGGGATTTTGCTCGCTGCCCGGCTTGGACGCGGCGACATCGCCTCGGGTAATAATCTGCTGCTCGACGCGGTGGCGGCAGCGCTCATCGGTTACGCGGTCCTCGGGGCCGCCAAGCCCAACGCCTTCGGCACGGCCGTCGGTGCTGTGTTCGTCGGCGTGCTGCTGCAAGGGCTGACGATGATGAACGCGCCTTACTACACGCAGGATTTCGTCAAGGGCGTGGTTCTCGTTGTCGCCCTTGTCTTCACCTTCGCCCTTTCCGGCAGGGGCAAGAGATAGGGTTTCGACCGGGGCAGATTTTGGGTTCAACAAATGGAGGAAACAAAGTGACGATCACAAGAAGATTTCTGGGAAAGCTGGCGCTCGGGCTTGCCGGTGCCACGATGCTGATGCAGGCGCCTGCTCTTGCCGCGGACAAGCCGGCGCCGTTCGACAAGCCCGGCGTCAAGATCGCGCTGGTGCGCTATCTCTCGACCGGCGACTTTTTCCAGGCCTATCTCTCCGGCGTCGAGGCACAGTCGAAGGCGCTCGGCGTCGACCTGCGCGTGCTCGACAGCCGCCAGGATGCGGCCCTGCAGGCCGACATGGTCGACCAGGCCATCGCGCTCGGCGTGCAAGGCATCATCATCCAGCACGGGCTGACGGAATCGATGAAGGACGCCGCCCAGCGCGCGGTCGATGCCGGCATCAAGGTCGTCGCCTTCGACGTCAATGTCGAAAACCCCAAGATCCCGCAGATCGAACAGTCAGACCGCGACCTGGCGCGCCTCGCGCTCGAACAGGCGGTCAAGGACAATGGCGAAAGCTGGAAGGCCGGCTATGTCTACGTCGCCGGCATCGCGCCGCTCGACCGCCGCAACGAGACCTGGGTCGACGTCAAGAAGAAGTTTTCCGGCATCAACGAAGTCGCGATGTTCGGCACGCTCGACAACCCGATCGCCAACTCGGTCGCCAACCAGGCGCGCTCGGTGCTGTCGGCGCATCCCGACATCAAGGTGATGTTCGCGCCCTATGACGAGTTCGCCAAGGGTGTGAAGATCGCCGTCGACGAGGCCGGCATGAACAAGGACATCAAGATCTATTCGGCCGACATCTCGACCTCCGACATTGCCGCCATGCGCGAGCCGGACAGTGCCTGGGCGGCCACCGCGGCCACCAACCCGGCCGTCGTCGGCCAGGTCTCGGTGCGCGCGCTGGCGCAACTGCTCGCCGGTGAAGACCCCGGCCACAACGTCATCGTGCCGCCGACGCTGATCACCCAGAAAGACCTGGTCGACAAGGACATCAAGAACATGGAGGACCTGTCGGCCAAGCTGCCGCAGTTCGCCCATGCCGACGTCGCCATGCCGGCCTGGATGCCGAACCCGAACGCCAAGTAATCTTTGGCCTATTGGCAGAGGAAAAGAGCGGCTCGTGGGCCGCTCTTTTTGTTTGAGCTCTCGCTCTTCAGCCCGATCGCCCGGCGCGCGCCAGCCCATGCGCCACCAGCCGGTGGATGACTTCCGGATAGCTGACGCCGCTTGCCGCCATCGCCTTGGCATACATGCTGATGTCGGTGAAACCGGGAATGGTGTTGAGCTCGTTGATGACGAAATCCATGTTCGGCGTGACGAAGAAATCGACGCGGGCCATGCTGTCGCAGCCGACCGCGCGAAACGCCTTTGCCGCCGTCTCGCGGATCCTGGCCTCGATCTCCGGCGGCAGTTCGGCAGGCACCTTCAGTGCCGCCCCATCCTTGTCAATGTATTTGGCATCGTAGCTGTAGAAGCCGTGGCTTTCGGCCGGCACGATTTCGCCGGGGCGGGAAACGAACAGGCCGCCTTCCGTGTCCTCCAGCACGCTGCATTCGATCTCGCGACCACGAATGAACTCTTCCGCCAAAAGCTTGCGGTCGTGCTCAAAACCTTCGGCGAGCGCCCCGGCGAATTCCTGGCTGGCCGAGACCTTTCTGACGCCGACCGAGGACCCTTGCCGCGCCGGCTTGATGAACAGCGGCAGGCCGAGTTCGGCTTCCAGCGCGGCGAGGGAAGGTGCCGCACCCTCGTCGATCGTCACCGAGCGCGCGACAGGCAGCCCCGCAGCCTTCAGCAGTCGCTTGGCAATGTCCTTGTCGAGCGCCGTGGCCGAGCCAAGGATGCCGCAGCCGGCAAGCGGCACGCGTGCCACCTCGGCCAGCCCCTGCACGGCGCCGTCCTCGCCATGCAGGCCGTGCAGGACGGGAAACAAGATGTCGATGACAGGCAATTCGTAGGGCGCGCCATTGGCGGGGATCGCCAGCATCCGTCCGTGCCCGCCAGGCACCAGGCAGACCTCCGTACCAACAGACGGCGTTGTCAGTTCGCCGTCCTCGAAACTGCTCAGCAGCCATTGCCCGTCGCGGGTGACGAAGACGGGAACGGCATCGTATTTCCCCGGCTCCAGCGCGGCCATGACATTGGTCGCTGAGAGTACGGACACGTCATGCTCGGCCGAGCGCCCGCCGAAGAGCACGCCGATACGAAGTCTTTTCGCTGCCATATAGACCAACTCCACCAATGATCAGGGTTGGAGCTCCCATGCGAAACACAAGGCGCCCCTTAAACTGTTGAGCAATAAGCGAAGGATTGGAGCGGGATTTCGACCGGTTGAAGCAGTTTTTCAGCACAAAGTGTGAAAACGGTTTTCCGTCTGGAACCGCGTCAAGACCAGGAGACGGAGCGGTTCGTCGTTTTCGTGAAACAATGAACCGCTCCAAGGCATGTCCTTACATCCCTAGCGCAGCGCCGCCGCGATGTTGCCGCCGTCGACCGTCGTCACGTCGGCGGTGGTCCGCTCGGCCAGCGCCTGGTGCAGGAAGGCCTGGGCGACGTCCTCGGCCGTCACCTCTTGTCCCAGCAGATTGCCGGACATGTATTCCTTCTCCGACAGGCCGCGCGCGCCCGAGCGGCTGGCGATCATGGCGTCGGTCAACAACCCCGAGCGGATGCGGTCGGCATTGACCGCGTTCGAGCGGATGCCTTGCGCGCCGTAATCGAGAGCATATTGCCTGGACAGGAACAGCGTCGCCGCCTTGGGGATGCCGTAGGCGCCGAATTTCGGCCCCGGATTGACCGCCTGCTTGGAGGTGTTGAACAGGAGCACGCCGCCGGTGCCCTGTTCCAGCATGATGCGTACGGCGTTCTGCGCCGCAGACTGATGGGCGAAGAAATTGAGCTCGAAGCTCTTGCGCAGCAGGGCGTCGTCAAGCTCGCCGATCCGGCCTTCCCAGGCAGCGCCGGCATTGGAGACCAGGATGTCGAGGCCGCCGAAGACGGCGACTGCCTTGTCGAAGGCTGCGCGCAGCTCGGTCGGATTGGTGATGTCGGCGCCGACGCCGATCGAGCCGTTGCCGGCCTTCTTGGCCGCTTCCGCGGCCTTCGCCGGATCGAGATCGACGATGACGGCGTGCGCGCCATTGTCGGCGAACAGCTTGGCCGTGGCCGCACCGATCGCGCCGGCGCCGCCGGTGACCAGCAGCACCTGGCCGGTCAGCGGCTTCGGCTTGTTCGAGGCAAGCTTGGCCTGCTCCAGCGACCAGTATTCGAGCGGGAACAGATCGGCCTTCGACAGCGGATGGAAATGGCCAACGGCTTCGGCGCCGCGCACCGCCTCGATCCACATCTCGCCGACATCGGAAGCGATCCTGGCGTCCTTCAGCGTGCGGCCGTGGCCGAACATGCCGAGGCCGGGCACCAGCGTCAGCCGCGGCATCGGATCGAGCATGGTGCGCTTGACGTCGTCGAGCGCGTCATTGGTCTCGAAATAGGCGCGATAATCCTTGGCGAAGGTCTCGACATGGCTGCGGATGATGGATTTGTAGTCGCCGATCTTGTCGCCGTCCGGCGCCGGCACTGCCATCGGCCCGGTCTTGATGCGGATCGACAGGTCCGGCGTCGAGACGCCGCGTCCGGCATAGTCGGCAATCCTGGCCGAGTTGATAAAATCGACGATGGCGTCGGAGGTGCGGAAGTCGCTGATCATGCGGTCGAAGCGACCGTCGCCGCGCGAGACCGCCACCGCGCCGCGCAGCATTGGCGCGATGTCGTGCGGTTTCGCCAGCCTTGCCGGCAGCGCCGCTTTTTCGCTGCGCGGCTTGCCGTTCTGCGCCACATAGTCCTCGGCGACATTCACATAATGGATCATCCGGTCGTAGGCCTGCTTGGCATCGTCGCCGAAAGTGAAGATGCCGTGCTTGTCGAGGATCAGGCCTTCGACGCTCGGGTCGGCATCGAAGACATCGCCCGCCGCATTTGCCAGGTCGAATCCCGGCATGATGTAGGGCACGTAGCCCATCTTCTCGCCAAACACTTTTCGCACCAGCGGCTCGCTGTCCTGTTGGTCGACGATGGCAAGAATGGCAGTCGAGTGCGTGTGGTCGACGAATTTGTGCGGCAGGAAGGCGTGCAGCAGCGTCTCGACCGACGGGTTGGGCGAGGCGGGGTCGATGAGGTTTGCCCGCTGCAACGCCACCATGTCCTCGTCGCCGAGTTTGTTCAGCGCGCGCGCCTTGAGGAGCGCGCCCATCTTGACCGCCGGCAGGCCCTGCGGCTCGATCACGGCCATGTCCCAGCCGCTGCCCTTGACGCAGAGCACATCCCACTCGTCGCCGACGAGGTCGGTGGCCTTGGTCTTGCAGGAGGTGTTGCCGCCGCCGTGGAGCACCAGGCGTGGCTCGCCGCCGAGCAGCCGCGTCGTGTAGACGCGCAGCGCCAGATCGCGGCTGATGCCCTTCTTCGCATAGTCGGCAACCATCTTTTCGGCGTCGCCGTCATTCCACAAATTCTTCATTTCACTTCGTCCGCTTTGCTGTCTTTGGTTGCTGTGAACAGGAATGCCGCGACGCTTTGATGACAATGCGCCGGCGGCAAGGATTGTGTCCGTCTAGGAGGCCTTTTCGGTCGCAGCTCCCGCGTGCTCCAGCAGCCGCTTCGCCATACGCGCGCCGACCACGAGATGCGTGCAGAGCCCGCCGGCAAGCGCTGCGAGCAGCGGTTCGAACTTGCTGTCCTCCTGCACCACCATCAGCCGCTTTTCGATCTGGCGCAGCGACGACAGGGCCGCCGAGATGACGCGGCGATTGTAGCTGCAGTCGAGCGCCTTGCCGGCGGCGTCGATGATTTGCCCAGCGATGACGCCGGCCGCACCGGCGTCGCGCAGTAAAGCCATCTCGCCGACGCTCAGCGCGCCGCATTTGACGACATGGCTGTCGGCATCGACCGTGCCGACCGAATAGAGCGCGAGATCGCAGTCGCTTATCCCGGACAATTGCTCGCGGATCACCGGCTCGGCGCGCAAGCCATGCGCCAGCGCTTCCGTCGTCAGCACCAGCGGCGCGTAGAAATTCAGCCCCTTGGCGTTGAGCCGGCGCGCGATTTCCATCGTGCACTGGTCCGGGCGGTAGGAATAGGGCGCGCCGAGATTACCGCAGAGCTGCACCACCGTGACGTCCTGCAGGTCGGCATAGGACATGATGTCGGCGATGGTGTAGATGGTTCGGCCCCAGGCGACGCCGATGCGGTCGCCCTTCCTGACCAGTTCGAGAAAGACGCTCGCCGCCAGCACCGCGATGTCGGTCGACGGATCGATGACATAGTCGTTTTCCGGCGCGATCCAGACAGCGTCGAGCTTTAGCGCGTCCTCGAGCCGGCGCGCCATGACGTCGTCGGTGAAGAGCTGGGTCGAGGTCGAGATGTTGACGATGCCGGTCTCGCGCGCCTTGCGCAGATACATGGCGACCGAAGCGCGCGAAATGTTGAGCTGGTTGGCGACCTGGTCCTGCCGCAGGCCATGGGCATAGTAAAGCCAGGCGGCCTTGTGGATAAGCTGTTCTGCCGGTCGGATCGCCATGCCATCTCCTCGGCTGACATTATTCACGGCTCTCGACAAAAGTCAAATTGAGCAGAGGCATGCGATGCTCGCCCGCCCGCCGAATCTGGATCATCATTGTGCCAAATGCACCATGTCGTGGCATCGTTGTTGGTGACGCGGCGCGAGGCCTGTGATTAGAAAGTCGGCAATATAGACATTGGGGAGGATGGGATGGGCAATCCCTACGAACAGGATCTCGACAGGAACGCCGCCAACCACCAGCCGCTGACGCCGCTGACCTATCTGGAGCGCGCGGCCAGGACCTATCCCGACCATGTTGCCATCATCCATGGCAGCCAGCGCATCGCCTATCGCGATTTCTGGCGGCGTTCGCTGAAGCTCGCCTCGGCGCTCTCGAAGCGCGGCATCGGCAAGGGCGATACCGTGACTGTGATGCTCTCCAACACGCCGCCGATGCTGGAAGCGCATTTCGGTGTGCCGATGACCAAAGCGGTGTTGCATTCGCTCAACACCCGCCTCGATGCAGCGGTAATCGCCTTCCAGATCGACCATGCCGAGACGAAAGTCCTCATCGTCGACCGCGAATTTTCGGGCGTCATGAAGGAGGCTCTGGCGCAGGCCAAGGCCAGGCCGCTGATCATCGACTATGACGATCTCGAATACGCCACTGATGCTCCCTATCCGAAGGGCGAGCGCATCGGCTCGCTCGACTATGAGGCGTTCGTCGCCGGCGGCGACGAGGATTTTACCTGGGCGATGCCCGACGACGAATGGGACGCCATCTCGCTCAATTACACTTCGGGCACGACCGGCAACCCGAAGGGTGTCGTCTACCACCATCGCGGCGCAGCGCTGATGGCCTACACCAACACCATCCATGCCGGCATGGCCAAGCACGCGGTGTATCTGTGGACGCTGCCGATGTTCCACTGCAATGGCTGGTGCTTTCCCTGGACGCTCGCCGTGCAGGCCGGCACCCATGTCTGCCTGCGCTGGGTGCGGCCGAAGCCGATCTACGATGCGATTGCCGATCATGGCGTCACCCATCTCTGCGGCGCGCCGATCGTGATGTCGGTGCTGATCAATGCGAAGGACGAGGATAAGCGCCAGTTCCCGCAGATGGTCACATTCAACACGGCCGCGGCACCGCCGCCGGAGGCGGTGCTGTCGGGTATGGCCGATGCCGGCTTTGCGGTCACCCATCTCTACGGCCTGACCGAGACCTACGGGCCGGCGGTCGTCAACGAATGGCACAATGAGTGGGACGGGCTGGAGAAGGGCCCGAGGACAGCGAAGAAGGCCAGGCAGGGCGTTCGCTATGCGGCGCTCGAGGGTCTGACTGTGATGAACCCCGAGACGATGACGGAGACGCCGGCCGACGGCGAGACCATCGGCGAGGTCATGTTCCGCGGCAACATCGTCATGAAGGGCTATCTGAAGAACCGCAAGGCAACCGACGAGGCCTTCGCCGGCGGCTGGTTCCACTCCGGCGACCTCGGCGTCATGCATGCCGACGGCTACATCCAGCTCAAGGACCGATCCAAGGACATCATCATTTCGGGCGGCGAGAACATCTCCTCGATCGAGGTCGAGGACGCGCTCTACAAGCATCCCGCCGTCGCCTCCTGCGGCGTCGTCGCCCGGGCCGACGACAAATGGGGCGAGGTGCCGGTCGCCTATGTCGAACTGAAGCCTGCCAAGACGGCGACCGAGGCCGAGATCATCGATCACTGCCGCGCCCTGCTTGCGCGCTTCAAGGTGCCGAAGGCGGTGGTGTTCGCCGAGATTCCGAAGACGTCGACCGGGAAGATCCAGAAGTTCCGGCTAAGGGAAATGGCGAAGGGCACCTGACTTCGTCATCCTAGGGTGGAGCAGTCGCGAAGCGACGTCGCGGAAACCCTAGGATCCATGCCGCGACCTTACGGCCGTGCTCCAGCGGTCGAGAATGACCGGCGGCGGACGTCAGGCGTGTATCGGCGTAACTTCTTGATACCGCTGCATTCTTCGACACGCGTCACGGCATGGATCCTAGGGTCTGCGCCGCGTCGCTGCGCTCCTTGCTTCGCCCTAGGATGACGACCGGATCAGCGCCATTGGCCAATCGCGAACGTTGGTCATTGCCTCTTTGCGACTGTCACCATCTGTCACCAATTATACGCGTACGTCGAATCCGCGTTGACATCTCACGAATTTCGATTTACGACTGATGAAAATTGAAATTCGTCACTCGTAATTTGACAGAGAGCCATGCCCGAGATCGCCAACATCGTGGCCGACCCGACCCGCCAGGAGAATGTCACCCGCATTCTCGACTGCGCCGAACGCCTGTTCCGCCACTATGGCTACGGCAAGACCAATGTCGCCGACATTGCCCGCGAACTCGGCATGTCGCCGGCCAACATCTACCGCTTCTTCGCCTCCAAGGTCGAAATCCACCAGGCCGTTTGCGGCCGGATGCTCGGCGCCAGCTATCAGATGGCCTACGAGATTTCCCGCCTGCCGATCAGCGCCGAGGAGCGGCTGCGTCGCTACGTGCATGCGCAATACAAGATGACGATGGAGGTCATGCTCGACGATCAGAAGGTGCATGAGATGGTCATCGTGGCGCTCGAGCGCGACTGGGGCGTCATCGACAAGCATGTCGACAGCATCCACGATCTGTTCGCCGAGGTGATCCGCCAGGGCATCGAGGCCGGCGAGTTCGCCGAGCAGGATCCGGTGATCGCGTCGCGCTGCTTCGGCGCCGCCACCGTCATCCTGTGCCATCCGCAGATGGTGGCGCAATGTCTTGCCAAGACCAACCGGGCGATGCCCGACGACCTCATCGATTACGCGATCAAGGCCTTGAAGAAATAGCCGCCGCCCGCCGGGCGCCGGAAGACAGTTCATCTCCAGTTTGGGAGTACTAAGGTGTCTTTGTCCAATTCCATCATGAGCAGGCTCCCGGCAGTCGGTCCGGCCGTGCTCGTCGTCGCGGTACTTGGGCTTGCCGGCTGCAGCCAGGAGAAGGCCGAAGTCAAGGATATCATCCGGCCGGTCAAGGTGGTCGAGATCGGTCAGGCGCAGACCACCCGCGAGCTCGACTATTCCGGCTCGGTGCGTGCCCGCACCGAGATGAACCTCGGCTTCCGTGTCGCCGGCAAGGTCACCGAGCGGCTCGTCGACATCGGCCAGCATGTGACTTCGGGCGATGTGCTGGCCCGCATCGACCCCTCCGACTACGACTTGTCGGTCAAGAGTGCGGCGGCGAGCCTCGACGCTGCCGAGCGGCAGGTCGAGACGGTCGATCTGACCAAGAAGCGCGCCGAGCAGCTCTACGCCAAGAACTTCGCGTCGAAGTCGCAGCTTGAGCAGGCGACACTGACCTACAATCAGGCGGTGGCGACGCGCGATGCTGCCCGCTCGACCCTTGCCCAGGCCCGCAACCAGGTCGGCTACACCGATCTCAAGGCAAGCCAGGACGGCATCGTCACCACCGTCACCGCCGATGTCGGCCAGGTGGTTGGCGCCGGCACGCCGGTCATGACCGTCGCCGTCGACGGCGAGAAGGAAGTGCTGATCGCCGTTCCGGAAATGGATATCGCCGAATTCAAGCCGGGCAAGGACGTCAAGGCGAGCTTCTGGTCGGACGATGCGCTGACGCTTGCCGGCAAGGTCCGCGAGGTTGCCGGCAGCGCCGATCCGCAGTCGCGCACCTTTGCCGTTCGCGTCTCGCTGCCCAACGATCCGCGCGTGCTGCTCGGCATGACCGCCAATATCGAAGCCTCGGTGGCGAGCCGGCAGCAGATGGTGTCGGTGCCGCTCAGCGCGCTCGCCGAGAAGGACGGCCAGAAGATCGTCTGGACCGTCGACCGCAGCAGCGGGACGGTGCATCCGCGCCCGGTCAAGGTCGGCGACTTCACCGCCGATGGCGTCAATGTCGCCGACGGTCTGAAGCAGGGCGACGTGGTGGTTGCCGCCGGCACCCAGTTCATGACCGAGAACCTGAAGGTCAAGCTCTCCGGTGATGCAGCGCAGCAGGCCGCATCGGCGGAAAATGATGGCGAGACCACCAGCAGCCTGCGCTAAAGCCCAGGCAAAATGAAAACCCACTTGTCATCACCTTTGGCGGAAGCCGCAGGGGTCTGGTGGGTCACGGTTTCCGGGCGACGAGTGCCCGATTGTCGAGACGTCGGGTCGATGTAACCCCCACATCCGTCCTCGCGTCCCAACGCGACGAGTGTCTCTCCGCTCGGAAAGCCTCGTCGCCCGGAAGCCAGCATCGGAAATTCCGTGAGCATGCCGCGCGCATGCGCCGACAATCAATTGGATTGGACTGACGCCGATGACCACCGACACGAATGAAAAGAAGCCGTTCAACCTTTCGCGCTGGGCAATCGGACACCCGAGCATTGCGCGCTTCCTGTTTGGCCTGATCATCATTGCCGGCGCGCTCGGCCTGATGCGCATGGGCCAGAAGGAAGATCCGGATTTCACCTTCCGCGTCATGGTCGTCCAGGCGGTCTGGCCAGGCTCCTCGATCAAGGAGATGGAAGACCAGGTCGTCAACAAGATCGAGCGCAAGCTGCAGGAAACGCCGCATCTCGATTTCGTGCGCTCCTACACCCGTGCCGGCAGTGCCATCATCACCGTCCAGATCAAGGGCGACACCAACGCCGACCAGGTGAAGGATGCCTTCTACCAAGTGCGCAAGAAGGTCGGCGATATCGCCGCCGATCTGCCGCAAGGCTTGCTCGGTCCCTATTTCAACGACGAGTTCGGCGACACCTTCATCACGCTGCATTCGATCAGCGGCGACGGCTACAGCTATCCCGAGCTGAAGAAGTTCGCCATCCAGGCGCGCGACATGCTCTTGACGACGCCCGGTGTCGAGAAGGCGGTCATCATCGGCGACCAGCCGGAGAAACTTTATATCGACGTTTCGTCCAAGGCGCTCGCCGAACGTGGCCTGACGCTCACCGACCTGCAGAATGCCATCAAGGGCCAGAACAATGTCGATCCGGCGGGCTCGGTCGACACCGGCCTGCGTTCGGTGCGCATCTCGGTTGAGGGCGACGTGACCAAGGCGGCCGACATCCGCGAGCTGCGCCTGCGCGCCGGCAGCCAGGTGACGCGTCTCGGCGACATCGCCACGGTAACCTCCGGTCTCGAGGATCCCTACCAGCGCAAATACCGCTTCAACGGCCACGAGAGCGTCCAGGTCGGCGTCGTCATGGCCAAGGGCTTCAACGTCAGGGACGTCGGCAAGGACGTCGAGGCGACCTATCAGCGCTTCGAGGAAGGGCTGCCCTATGGTGTTGCGGTCGACCAGATCTCCGACCAGCCCGAGGTCGTCAAGGATGCCGTCAACGAGTTCATGGAGGCGCTCGGCGAGGCGCTGCTGATCGTGCTCGTCGTTTCGTTCCTGTCGATCGGCTGGCGCTCCGGTCTGGTGATCGCGATCGCCATTCCGCTGGTGCTCGCCGCCACTTTTGCCATCATGTACGAGATCGGCATCGACCTGCAGCGCATCTCGCTTGGCGCGCTGATCATTGCGCTCGGCCTGCTCGTCGACGACGCCATGATTGTCGTCGAGATGATGGAACGAAAGCTCGAGGAAGGGCTGGTCAAGATCGAGGCGGCGAGCTTCGCCTACTCCTCGACCGCCTTCCCGATGCTGACCGGCACGCTGATCACCACCGCCGGCTTCATCCCGGTCGGCTTCGCCGCCTCGACGGCCGGCGAATATGTGCGCACCCTGTTCTACGTCGTCGGCATCGCGCTGGTCGTGTCCTGGTTCGTCGCGGTCTATTTCACGCCGTGGCTCGGCTACATGATCCTGAAGCAGCGCAAGCATGCCGGCAATCATCACGATGCCTTCGACACCAGCTTCTACCGGCGGCTGCGCGCCACCGTCGGCTGGGCGGTGCGCCACCGCATCATCGTGCTGGCAATGACGCTGATGACCTTTGCCGGCAGCCTGTGGGCGTTCCAGTTCATCCCGCAGAATTTCTTCCCGCAGTCCTCGCGTCCGGAAATCCTCGTCGATCTCTGGCTGCCGGAAGGCACCTCAATCAAGGAGGTCGAGACGCAGGCCAAGGCGCTGGAATCCAGGATGATGGACGACCAGGACAAGCGCTTCATCGCCACCTATATCGGCGAGGGCGCGCCGCGCTTCTTCCTGCCGCTCGACCAGCAGCTCAGGAATCCGAACTTCGCCCAGCTTCTGGTGATGGCCAAGGACGAGCCGGCCCGCGAGAGGCTGATCGTCAAGCTGCGCACCATATTGGCGCAGGATTTCCCCTCGATCCGTTCCAAGGTCGACCGCCTGTTCCTCGGCCCGCCGACGGGCTGGCCGGTGCAGATGCGCGTCATGGGTCCGGATCGCCAGGAGGTGCGCCGCATCGCCGATGAGGTGAAGGCCAAGTTCCAGGCCAATCCGCTGCTCGGCGCCGTCCACGATGACTGGCTGGAGCCGGTGCCGGCAATGAAACTGGTCATCGACCAGGACCGCGCCCGTGCACTCGGCGTCAGCTCGCAGCGCATCCGCCAGATGCTGCAGGCAACCATGTCCGGCGCGCCGCTCGACGACTTCCGCGACGGCGAGGAGACGGTCTCCATCGTCGCCCGCGAGCCGGAGGCGAGCCGCAAGCTGCTGTCCTCGGTCGACTCGGTCTATATCCCGACCGACTTCGGTGGCTTCGTGCCGCTGTCGCAGGTGGCCAAGGTCGTTCCGGTGCTGGAGCAGGGCGTCGAATGGCGTCGCGACCGCTTGCCGACCATCTCGGTGCGCGGCACGCTGCCGGACGGCGTGCAGTCCAACGATGTCGTCACCAAGATGTACAACGACATCAAGGGCCTGCGCGACGGTCTCGCGCCCGGCTACAAGATCGAGATCCAGGGCGGTGCCGAGGATTCGGCCGAGAGCCAGGCTTCGATCGCCGCCAAGGCGCCGATCATGCTGGCCATCATCGTCGTGCTTTTGATGATCCAGCTGCAGCATTTCGGCAAGGCGATGCTGGTGCTGGCCACCGGCCCGCTCGGCATCATCGGTGCGGCGGCGGCCCTCCTGATCAGCGGCGCGCCGTTCGGCTTCGTCGCCATCCTTGGCGTCATCGCGCTGCTCGGCATCATCATGCGCAACTCGATCATCCTGGTCGACCAGATCGACCAGGACATAGCCAGAGGCATGGAACGCTCGGAGGCCATCATCGGCTCGGCTGTCCGCCGTTTCCGGCCGATCGTGCTGACGGCGATGACGGCGGTGCTGGCGCTCATCCCGATCTCGCGCGCTGTGTTCTGGGGTCCGCTCGCCTACGCCATGATGGGCGGCATCCTTGTCGCCACCGTGCTTACCATCCTGGTGCTGCCGGCTGCCTACGCTCTGTTCTTCGGCCGCGAGCCCAAGAAGGCGCGGGACGAAGAGCAGGCGCCGGAACCCGAATTGATCGAGAGCAGCGAAAGGCCACAACTGGCACTGGCCGCGGAATAAGGTGGCAGCCTTGGATCATCCGCCATCGCCACTGGCCGATGGCGGATGATCCGTATCACAAGCCTGGCGGGCGAAAAATGCTCCCCAGCACCGGCTTCGCAAAACACAATTCCTTTTCAGCGGGCCGATAGAGGCCGATTCTGTGGCGATATCGAAGCGGCAACGCTCGGCATCACTGGATCATCTCCCATGGCAGAAAAACGGCAATTGCGTCTCGGCGCCTTCATGCGTCCGGTCAGCCTCCACACCGGCGCCTGGCGCCATCCGGGCGCCTATCCCGACGCCAACTTCAATTTCGCGCATCTGAAGCGCTTCGCGCAGACGCTCGAGGCGGCGAAGTTCGATGCCTTCTTCATGGCCGATCACCTGGCCGTGCTCAACATGCCGATCGAAGCGCTGCGGCGCAGCCACACGGTGACCTCCTTCGAGCCGTTCACGCTGTTGTCGGCGCTCGCCGCCGTCACCGATCACATCGGCTTGGTCGCCACCGCCTCGACCACCTTCGACGCGCCCTACCACATCGCCCGCCGCTTCGCCTCGCTTGATCACATCAGCGGCGGACGCGCCGGCTGGAATATCGTGACGACGTCCAATCCCGACGCCGCGCTGAATTTCGGTCTCGACGAGCATGTCGAGCATGATGAGCGTTACCACCGGGCGCGGGAATTCTACGATGTCGTCACCGGCCTGTGGGACAGTTTTGCCGACGACGCATTCATCCGCGACGCCGAGAGCGGGCTCTATTTCGATCCGGCGAGGCTGCATGTGCTGGACCACAAGGGCGAGCACCTCTCGGTGCGCGGGCCGCTCAACATCGCACGCCCGGTGCAGGGCTGGCCGGTGATCGTCCAGGCCGGTGCCTCGGAGGCGGGGCGGCAGCTGGCCGCCGAAACGGCAGAGGTGATCTTCGCCGCCCATGCCGATCTTGCGGCGGGGCAGCGCTTCTTCGCCGACGTCAAGGCGCGCGCGCAGAAACTCGGCCGCTCGCGTGACGATATCAAGATCCTGCCCGGCGCCTTCGTCATTGTCGGCGACAGCGTCGAGGAAGCGCGGGCCAAGCGGGCGAAGCTCGACAGCCTGGTCTACTATGAGAGCGGCATCGCGTCGCTGTCGATCGCTCTTGGCCATGACGCGTCGGCCTTCGATCCCGACGCGCCCCTGCCGGAAATACCGGAGACCAATGCCTCGAAGAGCAGCCGCGAGCGCGTCATCGAACTCGCGCGGACGGAGAACCTCACCGTCCGCCAGCTTGCCCAGCGGCTGGGCGGCTATTCGGGACTCGCCTTTGTCGGCACGGCGAAAACCATCGCCGACGAGATGGAGGAATGGCTGCTTGCCGACGGCTCCGACGGTTTCAACGTCATGTTCCCGTATCTTCCTGCCGGGTTGGACGACTTTGTCGAGAAGGTGGTGCCGGAGCTGCAACGTCGAGGCATTTTCAGGCGGCAGTATGAGGGATCGACGCTGCGCGAGAACCTCGGCTTGAAGCGGCCGCCCAACCGGTTCTTCGAAGACGCGACAGTCCGCAAGGCCGGCTGATACCGGCCTGGAGGAGACGCCCAAAAAGAACGGGCGCGCCGAAGCGCGCCCGTTTCATTGAAGGTTCGGCGTCAGATGACGAACAGCCAGTTGGCGAGCAGCATCACCACCACGCCGGCGACCAGCGTCAGATAGGGCAGCATTCCCGCCTTCCTGACCTTGAGATCGGACGAGGTCATGCCGAGATCGGCCAGCATGTGGTCGGGGAATTTGCCCTTGTCCTGGATGTAGTGGCGGAAGCAGAACACCGGGATGATCAGCGCCGCGGTGATCAGGCCGGCCCACAGCGCCATCGGGTTCCAGACCTTGGCGCCGGCGCCCATGAAGATCGCATTGACATAGGCGAAGATCGCGCCAACGCCGAGCAGCCAGCTCGGGGCCTTCCACGGCCGTGCGATATGGCCGTTGTCGATGCGGTGGATCCAGCCGGCATTGAGGTTGAGGAAGTTGAAGATGATGTAGCCGCAGTTCGACACGGCGAGGATGAAGAAGAAGCTCGTCGCGTCGGCTGAGGCGATGGCCAGCACGATCAGGTTGAAGACGAGGTCGGTCCACATCGCCCGCGTCGGCGCGCCGTGTTCGTTGACGTGGCTCAGATAGCGCGGCAGCCAGCCGTCGACGGAGCCCTGGTAAAGCGTGCGCGAGGAGCCGGCCATCGCCGTCATGATGCAGAGCACCAGCGCCAGGATCATCAGCATGACGAGCAGGCTGTGGATCAGATTGCCGCCGCCGACCATGCCGGCCAGCGCATCGGCAACGCCGGAGCCGTCGACGATCGGAGTCGCCAGCATGCCGTTCAAGCCAAGCACGCCCTGGAAAGTGAAGGGCACCAGGATGAACAAAAGCATGCACAGCAGGCCGGAGTAGAAGATCGCCTTGAACGTGTCGGTGCCGGGGTTCTTGAACTCCGACGTGTAGCAGACGGCGGTCTCGAAGCCGTAGGTCGACCACGCGGCGATGAACATGCCGCCAAGCACCAGCGTCCAGCCGGCGATGTTCCACGCGCCGGGTTCGGGCGCGTAGGCGGCGGCCAAGGGCACCAGCGGCGAGAAATTCGCCCAGTTGATCTGCCCGGTGAAGATCGGCACCACGCCGACGATCAGCATCGGGATGATGACCAAAAGGCCGATATATTTCTGCACATTGGCCGTGCCGAGAATGCCGCGATGCTGGATCGAGAAGATGATCAGCATCAGCACAGCGCCGATGAAGAAGGTCGAGTTGAAGGTGAAGGAGACTGGACCCAGCGTGTGGCTCCACAGCGACCAGGTGCGGATCGCCGGTGTTGCGGCAGCGGTCACCGCCGCGATGGCGTCGGCGGGAGCCGTTCCAACATGCGCCGCGATGTAGGCAGCGACTTCCGGCGAGGTCTCGCTGAACACCGGCAATGGCGCCAGCGCATTGAGGATGTAGGCGGCGGCGATCGAGCAGCCGAGCGACAGCACCGGCGACCAGGCGAACCAGTTGCACCACACCGAGAGCGGCGCGATGAACTTCGAATAGCGCAGCCAGGCGGTGGCGCCGTAGATCGAGGCGCCGCCGGACTTGTTCGGGAACAGGCCGGCGATTTCCGCATAGGTGAAGGACTGCAGGAAGCCCATGATCATGGACACGATCCAGATCGCGAAGGCCAGCGTTCCGGTCGTGCCGGCAATGCCGCCGATCGAAAACAGGACGAGGGCTGGAACGCCGCTGGCCACCCAGAAGGCGCCGCGCCAGTCGATGTTGCGGTGCAACTGCCCTTCGGCAGGCTGCACCAAGGCAGTGGTTACCGTGCTCATGTGTCTGTGGTCCCCTTTTTGTTGTCCCCGCCGGCGACGCCTCGGCTTCGCGAAGCTTCCCCCCGGCACAATATGACGACTGTTGGTGTTTCCACTCAGTCGTTTTTTTTTCTTAACAGTGAACATTGATCCGGCGCGCTTTCACGTCAAGCGTTTTGTGGACATGTGCACATCACTGTGACCGCGCACCCACCTCGGCACCGGTGGGTCCCGTATGGCGGGCTGGTTTATTGGGTCTCAAGCTGGCGTCAGGAGCGCGGTTTGGTCTTCTGCGGGTCGTAGTGGGCAAAGGCCACGACTCGCGCCGGCAGCCGCTTGGCATGGCCGTCGAGCTTGCCGATCTCGACCTCGGTGCCGACAGCCGCATGGGTGACGTCGAGCCGCGCCAGCGCGATGGTCTTGTTCAGCACCGGCGAACGCATGCCCGAGGTGACGACGCCGATCTGGGCGCGGCCGATATGGACGCAGTCGCCATGGCCGACCGGAACGTTGGCATCGATGTCGAGGCCCACCAGCTTCGCCTGCGGGTGTTCCTTGCGGCGGATCAGCGCCTCACGGCCGATGAAGTCGTCGGTCTTGGTCTTCAGCGGCACGGTGAAGCCGATGCCGGCCTCGAACGGATCGGTCTGGTCGGAGAACTCGTAGCCGGCGAAGATCAGCCCGGCCTCGATACGCACCATGTCGAGCGCCTGCAGCCCCATCGGCTTCAGACCGTGCGGCTGTCCGGCCTCCCAGATCGCGTCGAAGACTTTTTCGGCGTCGCGCGGATGGCACCAGATCTCGTAGCCGAGTTCGCCTGTATAGCCGGTGCGCGAGACGACAACCGGGATGCCGTTGCCGCCGCCAATGCGCGCGACGGCGAAGCGGAACCATTCCAGCTCGTCGATCGACGGCTGCAGCGGCGAGGTCCAGATGACTTCTCTCAGGATGTCGCGGCTCTTCGGCCCTTGCACGGCGACATTGTGCATCTGGTCGGTCGACGAGCGCACCAGCACGTTGAGGCCGAGTTTTTTCGCGGTCTCGCGCAGCCATTCGCCGGAAAGATCGTCGCCGCCGACCCAGCGGAAATTATCCTTGCCGAGCCGCAGCAGCGTGCCGTCGTCGATCATGCCGCCGTGCTCGTAGCACATGGCCGAATAGACGACCTGGCCGACGCCGAGTTTTTTCACGTCACGGGTCAGCGTGTATTGCAGCAGCGCCTCAGAGTCCGGGCCGGTGACCTCGAATTTGCGCAGCGGCGACAGGTCCATGATGACGGCGTCCTGCCGGCAGGCCCAGTATTCGGCGATGGGATCTTCCTTGGCGAAGGCATTGGCCAGCCAGTAGCCCCTGTACTCGACGAAGTTGCGGGTGTGCTTGGCAAAGCTCGAATGAAAGGCTGTCTCGCGGGTCATTTTCGGTTCCGAATCGGGCGTCATGCGTCTGGCGATCGCTCGCGAGAATTTGTGCTGGCCGGAATAGGTCCGCACATGGATGTCGGTGAGGTTCCAGCCATTGGCCGGCGTCGTGTCGTCTGGGCAGGCGGAGGACACGCAGACGATGTCGGTGAGAGCGCGCAAGAGCACATAGTCGCCCGACCGCGACCATGGCTCGTCCGAGACCATGACGCCATGCGCGTCGATCGCCGTGTTGAAGAAGAAGTTGATCGCCATCCAGCCCGCGCGCGGCGTGACGCCCTTGTCGGACAGCGCGCGATTGAAATTCTCGGAGCAGTTGGTGTGGCCGGGATAGCCGATGTCGTCGTAATATTTGGCGGCACAAGCGAGCGCGAAAGCGTCGTGGCGCCCGCACGTGTCCTGCACCACCTCAACCAGCGGCTCCATGTCCTGGTCGTAATATTTCGAATGCAGGCCGGGCATCGGATAGCTCGATCCCATCAGCGTGCGGGTCGTCGTTACGTCGAGCGGATGATCGCGCCCCTTGTCGAGCTTGCGCGCCGAAAAGCACTGGAAGTCGGTGCATTGGCGGCCGTCGACGTCGATGATCTGCAGATAGTCGCCGGCCTTGACGAAATAGGATTCCGCCGTCGCCGAATGGACGCGCAGGTCGAGCACGGGATCGGCGAGCGGATCGGCCAGTTGCGATCTCGCTGCCGGGCGGATCGTAGCGCGGCGAACAATCACGGTAAGCGGCGTGGCAGTGTCATGGCCGTCGACCAGCATCGGTCCGCCGGGTGCGGCGATCAGCATCGCGCCGTCGCGTGCGACGGTGAAACTTTGTTCGGTGCCGGCGGGCGTTGCACCGCCGAACACGCGCACCGCCTTCGCCTGGTCGAGCTGCACCTGGCGGCGCTCGAGGCCGCGGCGCACAGCCGAAAGACTGTCGTCGCCGTCGACCAGCAGCGCCTTGATGCCAGCGGCATTGCTGTTGGACTTTTCGCCGAAAATAGCGGGATCGGTCGCGCCACTCTTGTCCCAGGCCAGAAGCTCGCAGGCTTGTCCGCCCTCGACATTGCGCACGCTGATCGTGTCGCCGGCCTCGACCTCGATGAGCACGGCGCCATTGCCCTGGATCGTATAGCGCTCCATGCCGGGCGGCAGCGCGATCTGGCCGGGCCTGAGGATCAGGCTCGGCCGTGGCGGTCCGATGGTGACTGCAGGGTAGGGCGACTGACTCATCTCAGCCTTGCGGTTCGAGAAACAAGTTTGCCTGTGTGTAAAATTATTTTAGCAGCAAGAATAGCAGTGCGGTCGGATTTGGCAAGGTGGAGGTGGCACAAGCTCCCCCTTCTCCCCCTGCGGGAGAAGGTGTCGCCGAAGGCGACGGATGAGGGGTGCTCCAGGGAACGCCAGCGTCTCACTCCGCTGGAACACCCCTCATCCGTCTCGGCGCTCCGCGCCGATCCACCTTCTCCCACAAGGGGAGAAGGGAAGAACGCAGCGCTACGCCAATTCCTCCGAACGCGCGATCGTCACACCATACTCAGCAGCCGAGTCCAGCATCGTGTGCCAGAGGCTTTCGGCAAAGGTCGCGAACACCAGCAGGTTGAACACCGCCTGCCCATCCGTCCGGTCATTGCCGCGCCAGAGCGTGACGCTGGTGTGGTCCATCGAGGTCGCGGCGGCGGCGCCAATCGGGAACGATGCCGGATGGAGATCGATCGACGACAGCTTGGCGAGCATCGCGCGCACCTTGGCGCCGGAAATGCTGATCAGCACCCGGGCATGAGATTGGTCCGACAGCGAGGCGGAAGATGCAAAGGCCTGGCTGAGCTGTTCGATCGCATGCTTGCCGCCTTTCGACAGCACAAGGAACTGGTCCGGTCCGGACCAGATCAGCGCGGCATCGGAAATCTGCACCGCCTCGGGCCTGGCCGGTGCCGCAACACCGAAGCGGGCCTTGGCCGCCCCTGCCATGTCGGCCGCCTTGCCACGCCGCGCCATCACCTGCACGAGGTCGAAATTGCGGATCTCGGTCAGCGACACGCCGGCATCACCGCGCGCGCCATAAGGTCCTGCGACGAGCGCGCGTTCGAGCGGGCTGCGGACTTCCCAGGAAAACTCAGCCACGCTGGCGCCCTCCATCCGGATCGTAGAAGACGGGGTTGCAGAGCTCGACCTCGTAGTCCTCGCCGCGCAGCGGATCATGGGCATGGACGATTTCGCCGATGCGTTCGCGGCCGCGTTCGACCAGCCCGAGCCCGATCCACTGGTCGAGCGTCGGCGAGAAGCAGACCGAGGTGACATAGCCCTGGTCGTTGTCCGGGCCAGGCGTCTGGCCCTTCGGGATGATGTGGGCGCCGGAGCGCAGGCGGCGCGCCTTGTCCGTCGGCTTGATGCCGACCACGACCTGCCGGTCAGGCGCGACCAGCGCCTCGCGGCCGGCCATGACGCGGCCGATAAAGTCCTTCTTGGTCGACATCATCTTGCCCAGGCCGAGATCGGCGGCGGTCGTCGTGCCGTTCAGTTCCGGTCCCGCGACATGGCCCTTTTCGACGCGCATGACACCGAGCGCCTCGGTGCCGTATGGGGTCACGCCGAATGGCGCGCCGGCCTGCATCAGATTGCGCACCAGCGCCTCGCCGTAACGCGCCGGCACCGAAATCTCAAACGCCATCTCGCCGGAGAAGGAGATACGGAACAGCCTGGCCTTGAGGCCGCCACGCAGCGCCACTTCGCGCGCGCCCATGAACGGGAAGCCCTCGTTCGACAGGTCCTCGGCCGGATCGACGATTTCCTTGAGCAGATCACGGGTCTTCGGTCCGGCGACGGAAAATTGCGCCCACTGGTCGGAGACCGAGGTCAGCTGGACGTCGAGTTCCGGGAACAGCACCTGGCGGCAGAATTCGAGGTGCTGCATCACCAGTCCGGCCTTGGCCGTGGTGGTGGTCAGGAAATAATGGTCATCGGCCAGCCGCGATGTCGTGCCGTCGTCATAGACCAGGCCGTCCTCGCGCAGCATCAGCCCGTAGCGCGCCTTGCCGACGGCAAGGTTGGAGAAGCTGTTGATGTAGACGCGGTCGAGGAAGGTTCCGGCGTCCGGGCCGTGCACATCGATCTTGCCGAGCGTCGAGACATCGCAGAAGCCGACGCCGCCGCGCACCGCCTTGACCTCGCGGGTCACCGATTCCAGCCAGTCTTTCTCGCCGGCGCGCGGATACCATTGCGCCCGCTTCCACAACCCTGTGTCGACGAAGATGGCGCCCTGTTCGGCCGCCCAGTGATGCGACGGCGTCAGCCGCGTCGCATGAAATGTCTCGTCGCGGTGATGACCGGCGAAGGCGCCGATGGCGACCGGCACGTAAGGAGGCCGATAGATCGTCGTGCCGGTCTCGGGAATGGATTTGCCTGATACCGCGGCCATGATGGCGAGACCGGCAATGTTCGAGGTCTTGCCCTGGTCGGTCGCCATGCCGAGCGTCGTGTAGCGCTTCAGGTGCTCGACCGATTCGAACCCCTCGCGTTGCGCCAGTTCGACATCGGAAGCGGTGACGTCATGCTGGTAATCGACAAAGGCTTTGCCCTTGCCGGCGACATGCCAGAGCGGGGTCAGCGAGTAAGCCTCGTCGTCGGCGCTCGGCGCCGTGCCCGCCTTGCCGTTGCGCCCCGCATCGCTTGCCGCCGCAGCGCCGGCTGCAAAACCTTCGCGCAGGCAGGCGCCGAGCCCAAAGGCGCCATTGGCGGCACCCGCCGCCACCATGCCGGGAGGCGCGCCATCCGGCACGAAGGCGGCGATATGGTCCTGCCATTTCGGCCGGCCGCGATGGTAGGAGGTGAGCCCCACCGCCGGGTTCCAGCCTCCGGAAACGGCAAGCCCGTCGGCTTCGACTTCAGCGCGCGCGCCGCCGGTCATCGAGACCGAGATTTTTTTGACACCGTCCTTGCCGCCTTCGACACCGCTGACAGACCCATTCAGCACGGTGAAGCCGCCCTTGGAAGCCAGCGAACGATGGGCGGGCGAGACCTCCGCCCGGGCATCGATCACGGCGGCGATCTGCAGGCCGGCGCCGAGCGCTGTCTCGGCCGTGCGCCAGCCATCCTCGTTGTTGGTGAACAGTGCCACGCGCTTTGCCGGGGTCGCCGCATAGCGCGTGACATAGGTCCGCATGGCCGACGCCATCATCACGCCCGGCGTGTCGTTGCCGGCAAAGACGATCGGCCGTTCGATTGAACCAGCCGCGACGACACAGCGCTTGGCTACGATCCGCCACAGGCGTTGGCGCACCTGGTGCTCGGGCGGTGAAGGCAGATGGTCGTTGACCCGCTCGATGGCGCCATAGGTGCCGCCGTCATAGACGCCGAACAGGGTCGTGCGGGTCATGATGCGGACATCGGGCAGCGCTGCGAGTTCAGCCAGCGTCCGTGAAATCCATTCGGCTGCCGGCAAACCATCGATCGTGCCGCCATCCGACAGCAGCCGGCCGCCAAGGGCAAAATCTTCCTCGCACAGGATGACGCGAGCGCCTGAACGGCCGGCGGCCAATGCCGCCGCCAGCCCGGCCGGGCCGGAGCCGGCGATCAGCACATCGCAATGCGCCCAGGCCTTGTCGTAATGATCGGGGTCGGCAATGCCGGCGGCGCGGCCAAGGCCGGCGGCGCGGCGGATCGCCGGCTCGTAGATAGCCTCCCAGAATTTCGCCGGCCACATGAAGGTCTTGTAGTAGAAGCCGGCGACAAAGATCGGCGCGAACAGCTGGTTGACCGCCATGAAATCGTAGCGCAGCGACGGCCAGCGGTTCTGGCTGGCGGCTTCGAGGCCTTCATAAAGCTCGGCCATCGTCGCCTTGGTGTTCGGCTCGCGCCGGGCGCCTGTGCGCAGCTCGACCAGTGCGTTGGGCTCCTCCGAACCGGCGGTGAGGATGCCGCGCGGGCGATGATATTTGAACGAGCGGCCAACCAGCTTGACGCCATTGGCGATCAATGCCGAGGCAAGCGTATCGCCCTGGTAGCCGACGAAGGTCTTGCCGTCGAAACGGAAGCTCAGCGGCGCCGAGCGGTCGATCAGTCCACCATTGCTCAGCCGATGTGTCTGCGGGCCGCCGACCATCACGCACCAACCTTGGCGGCGCCGACGCCCGCCGCCGGTTCGACGACAGAAATCTCATGCGTCAGCGTATTTCGGGTGACCTTCAGCCAGGCCCGACAGCCGCCGCCATGATACCAGTGCTCGCTCATTGCGCCGGCAACATTGTCGCGCAGATAGACGTAGTCGAAGACCGCGTCCTCACCGGCATCCACCGCCGGCCGGGCAGGCTTGGCATCGCCCAGATAGGTGAACTCGCCGAGTTCGCGTTCGCCGCAGAAGGGACAGGTAATACGCATGCGCTTCTACACCGCCTTCAATGCAGGTTCGGTTGGGCGCCCTGGCCCTTTTCGTCGATCATCGCGCCGCGCCGGAAACGGTCGAGGCGGAATTTTTCGGCCTCCTTGTGCAGCGTGTCACGGGCGAGAAGATGAGCAAAGACCAGGCCGGAGCCGGGCGTCGCCTTGAAGCCGCCATAGCACCAGCCGGCGTTGAGATAGAGCCCGTCGACCGGCGACTTGTCGATGATCGGCGAGCCGTCCATCGACATGTCCATGATGCCGCCCCATTGGCGCAGCAGCCGCACGCGGCCGATCATCGGCATCAGCGCCATGCCGCCCTCGCAGACGTCCTCCATGACAGGCAGATTGCCGCGCTGGGCATAGGAATTGTAGCCGTCGATGTCGCCGCCGAAGACCAGCCCGCCCTTGTCGGACTGGCTGACATAGAAGTGTCCGGCGCCGAAGGTCATGACGCCGGGCAGCAGCGGCTTGATCGCCTCGGAGACGAAGGCCTGCAGCACATGGCTTTCGATCGGCAGGCGCAAGCCGGCCATCGCCGCGACACGCGATGAAGAGCCGGCCACCGCCATGCCGACCTTGCCGGCGCCGATCTTGCCGCGCGTCGTCTCGACCCCGGTCACCTTGCCGTTGGCATCGCGCGAAAAGCCGGTGACTTCGCAGTTCTGGATGATGTCGACGCCGAGCGCGCTTGCCGCATGGGCATAGCCCCAGACGACTGCGTCATGACGCGCCGTGCCGCCGCGTCGCTGCAAGAGCCCGCCCTGCACGGGAAACCGCGCATTGTCGAAATTGAGGAACGGCATCATCTTCTTGACTGCCGCGAGGTCGAGCAGTTCGGCGTCGATGCCGTTGATGCGCATCGTGTTGCCACGCCGCGCATAGGCGTCGCGCTGCGCGTCGGAATGGTAGAGATTGATGACGCCGCGCTGGCTGACCATCGTGTTGTAGTTGAGGTCCTGCTCCATTCGTTCCCACAGCTTCATCGACAATTCGTAGAAGCCGGTATTGCCGGGCAGGCCGTAATTGGAGCGGATGATGGTGGTGTTGCGGCCGGCATTGCCGGAGCCGATCCAGCCTTTTTCGAGCACGGCGACATTTTTGATGCCGAACTCGCTGGCGAGGAACCAGGCGGTGGCCAGCCCATGGCCGCCGCCGCCGATGACCACCACGTCGTAGCGATCCTTCGGTGTGGCGTCGCGCCAGGTGCGCTGCCAGTTCTTGTGGCCGGAAAGGGCGGCGCGGGCGAGCGAGAAGATCGAGTATTTCATAAAATCATTCCGTGGCCGCTCACACCGCTGGGACTGCTAAATATCCAGCGTGTGGTCGCGCTCCCACTGCGTGAAGTGTGAAGCATAGGAATTCCATTCCTGGTGCTTCAGCTTTAGATAGGCCGACGAGAATTCCTCACCCAGCGCCGCCTTGAGCGATTTGTCCTTGTCGAACTCGCGCAGCGCGTCGAGCAGGTTGAGCGGCAGCTTCGGCGCGCCCTTCACCGTATGGCCGAACTGGTACATGTCGATGTCGTAGCGCTTGCCGGGATCGGCCTTCGAGCGGATGCCGTCGAGGCCGGCGGCTATGATGACCGCCTGCAGCAGATAGGGGTTGGCGGCACCATCCGGCAGCCGCAACTCGAAGCGGCCGGGTCCGGGCACGCGCACCATGTGGGTGCGGTTGTTGCCGGTCCAGGTCACCGTGTTCGGCGCCCAGGTGGCGCCCGAAATGGTGCGCGGCGCGTTGATGCGCTTGTAGGAATTGACCGTCGGATTGGTGATCGCGGCCAGCGCCGAGGCATGCTTCATGATGCCGCCGAGAAAGTTCTTGCCCTTGGCCGAGAGACCGAGCTCCATCGCATTGTCGGCGAAGACATTGGTCTTGCCGGCCTTGTCCCACACCGAGATATGCGCATGGCAGCCATTGCCGGTCAGGCCCTGGAAAGGCTTTGGCATGAAGGTGGCGCGCAGCCCGTGCTTTTCGGCCACGGACCTGACCATGAACTTGAAGAAGGAGTGCTTGTCGGCGGTTGCTAAAGCATCATCGAAGGCCCAGTTCATCTCGAACTGGCCGTTGGCGTCCTCATGGTCGTTCTGGTAGGGGCCCCAGCCGAGCGCCAGCATATGGTCGCAGATCTCGGCGATGACATCGTAGCGGCGCATCACCGCCTGTTGGTCGTAGCAGGGCTTTGAGGCCGTGTCGTACTGGTCGGAGATCACGCTGCCGTCCGGCGAGATCAGGAAGAACTCGGCCTCGACGCCGGTCTTGACATGCATGCCGTCGCCGGCCGCCTCGGCAATCAGCCGCCTCAGCGTGTTGCGTGGCGTCTGGTCGACCTCCTTGTCGTCCATGATGCAGTTGGCGGCGACCCAGGCCACCTCCGGCTTCCATGGCAGCTGGATGACCGAATCCGGATCCGGCACCGCCAGCATGTCGGGGTGCGCTGGCGTCAGGTCGAGCCAGGTGGCGAAGCCGGCGAAGCCCGCACCATCCTTCTGCATGTCGGCGATGGCTTGCGCCGGAACCAGCTTGGCGCGCTGCCCACCGAACAGGTCGGTGTAGGAAATCATGAAATATTTGACGCCGTGCTTCTTGGCGAATGCGGCGAGATCGTTCCCCATTATAGTTCCTCGCTTATGGTATTTTTGGATAGTGTCTAGAAGCCGTTCTTCCCTGGTATCCAGTTGGTGCCGGCGAGCGGCACGCCGGCCATGGCGGCGGCTTCGATGGTGAGCGCGACGAGATCCTCGGGCTCGAGATTGTGCAGGCTGTTCTTGCCGCACGCACGGGCAATCGTCTGCGCCTCCAGCGTCATCACCTTCAGGTAATTGGCCAGGCGCCGCCCGGCGGCGATCGGGTCGACCCGCTTCATCAGTTCGGGATCCTGCGTGGTGATGCCGGCCGGATCGCGTCCCTCATGCCAGTCGTCATAGGCGCCGGCGGTGGTGCCGAGCTCGTTATAGTCGGCCTCCCAGCGCGGGTCGTTGTCGCCGAGCGCGACAAGCGCCGCCGTGCCGATCGACACAGCGTCGACGCCGAGCGCCAGCGCCTTGGCGACGTCGGCGCCGTTGCGGATGCCGCCGGAGACGATCAGCTGCACCTTGCGGTGCATGCCGAGATCCTGCAGCGCCTGCACCGCCGGCCTGATGCAGGCGAGCGTCGGTTGGCCGACATTTTCGATGAACACTTCCTGCGTCGCCGCCGTGCCGCCCTGCATGCCGTCGACGACGACGACATCGGCGCCGGCCTTTACCGCAAGCGCGGTATCGTAATAGGGGCGGGCGCCGCCGACCTTGACGTAGATCGGCTTTTCCCAGTCGGTGATTTCGCGCAGCTCGAGGATCTTGATCTCGAGATCGTCCGGTCCGGTCCAGTCGGGATGGCGCGAAGCCGAGCGTTGGTCGATGCCTTTCGGCAGCGTGCGCATTTCGGCGACGCGATCGGAGATTTTTTGGCCGAGCAGCATGCCGCCGCCGCCGGGCTTGGCGCCCTGGCCGACGACCACCTCGATCGCATCGGCCCGGCGCAAATCGCGCGGGTTCATGCCGTAGCGCGACGGCAGATATTGATAGACCAGTTGCTTTGAATGGCCGCGCTCTTCCTCGGTCATGCCGCCGTCGCCGGTGGTGGTCGAGGTGCCGGAAAGCGTGGCACCTCGGCCGAGCGCTTCCTTGGCGGGACCGGAAAGCGAGCCGAAACTCATGCCGGCGATGGTGATCGGGATCTTCAGCTCGATCGGCTTCTTGGCATGGCGCGAGCCGAGCACGACGCTGGTGTCGCAGCGTTCGCGATAGCCTTCCAGCGGATAGCGCGAGATCGAAGCGCCGAGGAACAGAAGGTCGTCGAAATGCGGCAGCTTGCGCTTGGCGCCGGCGCCACGGATGTCATAGATGCCGGTGGCCGCGGCGCGGCGGATTTCGGAAAGCGTGTAGTCGTCGAAGGTCGCGGATTTGCGCGGCGTCGTCGGCGGGTTGCGATAGGTCATCTTACCTCAATACGCGTCGGCGTTGTCGATATTGAAATTGTAGAGCGTGCGCGCCGAGCCGTAGCGCTTGAACTCCGACGGCTTGACGTCGGTGACGCCGGCGCGGTCGAGCAGGCCCTGCAGCAGTTCGATATGCTCGGGCCGCATCTCCTTGGCGATGCAGTCCGCACCGAGGCTCTCGACCTTGCCGCGCACGAACAGCCGCGCCTCGTAGATGGAATCGCCGAGCGCATCGCCGGCATCGCCCAGCACCACCAGATTGCCGGACTGCGCCATGAAGGCCGACATGTGGCCGATATTGCCGTGCACGACGATGTCGATGCCTTTCATCGAGATGCCGCAGCGCGACGAGGCGTTGCCTTCTATGACCAGCAGCCCGCCGCGGCCGGTAGCGCCGGCATATTGGCTGGCGTCGCCTTTGATGGTGATCGAGCCCGACATCATGTTTTCGCCGACGCCGGGTCCGGCCGAGCCGTGCACGGTGATGGTGCCGCCGGCATTCATGCCGCCGCAATAATAGCCGACGCTGCCGCGCACATCGATGGCGACCGGCTGGTCGACGCCGACGGCGACCGAATGGCTGCCTTTCGGGTTGAGCACTTCCCACGCCGTCTCGTTCGAGCCGGGGGTCAGCTGGTGGAGCGCCTGGTTGAGCTCGCGCAGCGACAGTTCGGCGAGGTCGAACACCCTCGCATGGCTTTGGTCGCGTGTTGCCTTGGACACGTTGGTTGCCGGCATCAGCTCAATGCTCCCAGAAATAGACGGTTGCGGGCTCCGGTTCCCAGACCCTTGCATTGTCTATGCCAGGCAGTTTGGTGAGCGCACGATATTCGGAGCCGAAGGCGACATATTGGTCGGTCTCGGCCATCACGGCGGGCTTGCAGGCAATCGGGTCGCGCACCACGCCAAAACCGTTCTTGGTGCCGACGACGAAGGTGAAGAAGCCGTCGAGGTCGGAAAGCGTGCCTTCCAGCGCCTCGCCCAGATTCTTGCCATGCGCCATCTTGGAGGAGAGATAGGCGGCTGCCACCTCGGTGTCGTTCTCGGTCTCGAACTTCATGCCGTCGCGGATCAGTTCGCGGCGGACATTGTTGTGGTTGGACAGCGAGCCATTATGCACCAGGCACTGGTCGGCGCCGGTCGAAAACGGATGCGCGCCCATCGTCGTCACCGCCGATTCCGTCGCCATGCGGGTATGGCCGATGCCATGCGTGCCGGTCATCGAGCGCACGTCGAAACGCTCGACGACGGCTTCCGGCAGGCCGACTTCCTTGTAGATTTCCACCACGTCGCCGGCGCCCATGATGCGGATGTCGGGGCGCAGCGCCTGGATGGTCTCGCGCGCTTCGTCGATCTTGGCGGGCGTGGTCCTGATGACGGCGTGCGTCGATTTCACCGCGATGCTCACCGGCGCGCCGATGGCCTTGGCGACTTCGGCGTCGAGGCCGCGGAAGTCGCGTTCGGGCTTGGCCGACTGGATGGTGATCTTGGCCTCGTTGCCGGACGGCGCGCCATAGATGGCGATGCCGGCGCTGTCGGGACCGCGGTCGCTGAGCGAGATCAGCATCTCCGACAACATCGCTCCGAGCTTCGGCTCCAGCGCCTTGTCCTTAAGGAAAAGTCCGACGATTCCGCACATGTCAGCCTCCGACGTTTGCAGCTAGAAGATGATGTACCGAATGCGTTGCCGAAATTCAATCATATGAAAAAAATTTTCCTCTAGTTACGTATGCGGCTCAATGCCGCTCTGCGCATCATCGCCGTCGTGGCGGGCACTGTGAAGCCATTGCGCATGGCGGATGCGCGCCATCTTGTAGGCATCCAGGATCGAAAGCGCGTAGATCAGGAAGCCGCCGGCGTGGCGGCCGATGAAGCTGGCGTCGGCTGGCGCAATCTTGGTCGTCACCCAGGCCAGGATGACCATGAAGAACAGGAACTGCAGGCCGCGCACCGGCACGCCCAGAATGACATGACCGCTTGCCGGCAAAACGATCGCCGCGCCGAGCACGAGATACGGATTTACCGCGGCTGAAGTCGTCGAACTGGTCATGCGGCCTGCCGTTCACTCTGGTTGATGGCGTCCCGAAGTGCCGACGCGGATGCAAGCAGTCTCGCGATCAGATCGGGATCAATGCCGGTTGGGCCAAACTCGGCTTGCCGGAACACGCCGTAGCGCGCCCGCTCGGCCTCGGCCAGCAGCCAGACGATGCGCACGCCTTTCGGCGTGATCAGCAGTTCCTTGGCGCGCCCCTCGGCGAAGGTTTCGAGATGGCCGGCGATGATGTCCTGCGGGAAACGCACGCCCTTGCGGTCCGTGCGCAGCACCGCTTCGGCCGGAAACTCGGCGGTCTTCGGCAGCGTATGGTCGAGGTGATCGAAATTCGAGAATGTCGTCGGCGAACCCGGTCGCATCATCATGTCGAAGGTGCCGGGCACCACCACCGGTTCGGTGACCGAAATACTGAGCCAGCGCGCCGGAAGTTTTCGCGTTGCCAGCGTGTCGACGATGGTGCGGATTTGCACCCGCCTTCCGTTCCACGAGCCGGCCCAGGTGACGACTCCAACTGTGCCGTCCGAGAAGTCGACGGCATCTGCGATGACTGTGCGGATGCTGACTGTGTCGGCGGCAAGTGCTGCCGAGGCCCTGTTGCGGCTGGCGCGCGCAAGCCAGGCGATGTGGACAACGAGAGCCAGGGCGAGCACCCCGGTGAGCCATGCTGACGTCACTTCAGACATCCCGTCATGCAAAGGCTCGCCCTGCCTTGGCGCGAGCCTGTCCGGTCTCGATCAATAGCCCTGCGGCTTCGGCCACGGCATGGTGAACTGGTCGCCGCGGCGCACGAATTTGTAGCGATAGAAGTGGAACCACAGTGAGATCAGGAAATAGAAGGCGACCATGGCGATCAGCTGCGAGCCGAAGCCGAGGAAGATCGCAAAAAATGTCACCACGCACAGGCAGAACAGCACGATCGCCGGCAGCGGGTGGAAAGGGTGCGTGTAGCCGCGGCGGATCGAGCCCAACGGCCACTTTTTCCTGAACATAACGATGTTGATGCTCATGAAAGTATACTGCAGCACGCCCGACAGGATCGAGAAGGTGATCGCCTGGTTGAGGTCGGCAATGAAGGCGAAGGCCAGCGCGATCGGCAGCAGGAACAGGATCGAGCGGTAGGGCGTGCGGTATTTCGGATGCACCGCCGAGAACCAACTCGGCAGGTAGCGGTCGCGTCCCAGCGAGAACCAAGCGCGCGCTGCATCGTTGATGCAGCCATTGGCGGAGGCCAGTGCAGCAAGCAGCGTCGCGATGAACAGCAGGTTCTCGAGCAGCGGGCTGCCGGTCAGTTTGCCCGCGTCCCAAAGCGGATAATAGGTGATACCGAGATATTCCCACGGCATCATCGAGGCGCAGACATACCAGGTCATGGCGGCGGCGATCAGAAGCGTGATCATGCCGGCCATCGTGCCGTAGGGCAGTGAACGGGCCGGCGAGCGCACTTCCTCGGCGGCCTGCGTCGTGCCCTCGATGCCGAGGTAGTACCAGATGCCGAACTGGAAGGCGGCGATGACGCCGATCCAGCCATAGGGCAGCGCGTTGCCGGGTGTCACCAGCTCGTTCAGCTTCAGCACCGCCCCTTGCGTCCACGGGGTGACGGAGAAGAACAGGATGACGATCGAGACATAGGCGATAGCGGTGATGATGAAATTGACGTTGAGCGTCATCAGCACGCCGCGGTAGTTCAGCCACGCCAGCACTACGATGGTGGCGGCAATGAAGGAATTGTGGGTGAGCCCCTCGACGCCTGCCTTGGCGACAATTGTGTCGCCGAGCAGGATGGCATCGGAAACCTCCAGCATCGTGTAGGCGAACACCAGGAACAGCGCGACGTTGAAGGCCATCAGCGGCCCGACGATGTGCTTGGCCTGCGCATACTGGCCGCCTGCGGCCGCCACCGTCGACGTCACCTCGGAATCGATCATCGCGACCGAGGTGTAGAGCAGCCCGACGATCCAGCAGACGATCAGCGCCGCCAGCGCACCGCCCTTGTCGGCCGAGAAATTCCAGCCGGTGAATTCGCCAACCAGGACGATGCCGACGCCGAGCGCCCAGACATGGGCGGGGCCGAGCACCCTAAGCAGCGAAACCCTGTCGCCATTTGTTGCCGCTCCTGCCGTTTCAACCGCGACCGTCATCGCTCAATCCCCACTCAGATCCGGTGTTTTTCGGAGACGGCTTCAAGCTCGCCTTCGCGCGATGAGGTCAGCACATCCTCTGAGAAGGTCGTGTCGACCTTGAACCAGTCGTAGAGCATCCACAGCGCGAGCACGATCGAGATGCCCCAGCATGCGTAAGAGAGTGCCATCCACATGAGCGTGCTTCCCCGGTTATTTGTCGTCGAACTTTTCGTTGATGACGTCGCGGTATTCGCGGTCGGATGCGCGGAACAGGAAGACGAAGTAGCCGATCAGGACGGCCGCCATGATGATCAGCGTCGGCCAGTCGATGATATAGTGGAAGCGGTTCTGGATGATGTCGTGCGCGGTCTCGGGCGTGTAGCCGAGTTTCTCCCAGATCGACGCCATGGTCGGGTTCTGGCCCAACGCTTCCCAGGTCTTGGCGTCGAGCGCGTCGATGGATTTTGCCGCGCCGGCCAGGCCGAGCTTGAGCGGCAGCCATAGCGCCACGAAGATGGCGACCACCACCACGACGATATCGAAAACCTGTCCGGCCTTGCTTTGCTCCGGCGGTCTATAACGGGACATCTCTTCTACCCCCTCAGGACTTGCGGTTGCGGTACGCGTCGGCGTTCTTGATATCGAGCCCGTAGATGAAGTCCTTGTCTTCCTTGTAATGGTTGACCATCGCCAGGATGGCAGCCGTGTTGAAGATCAGCACTGCGGCGGCGGCGACCGCGACGACAAGCTTGATCCCGCCGTGGGGGATGTATGGCCATGTCATCACGAGCACGAAGAGAATCGTCGCCCACAGGCAGACGATCAGGAGCACGGAACCACGCACGTCGGAACGGTACAGCGCTTCGATGCGCTGCTGCAGGTCGGACATCGGTTTCTCCCTTTTTTCAACGCCGGCTTCCGAATCGGCCGCGCTTTTCGCTCTTTCAAGAGAGTGAAATTTTTTTCATAAGTTCTGTCCGATTTGCCGAATTGTCAAGACGGTTTTACGTTTGGTTAACCGCTAGTTTGGTGCTCCGAATTTTGCCTGACAATGAAATTATTTGCTTACGGGTATTGCAGGGCTCGGGCGTTTGCGATCAATATTCGACCAAAGCTCCGGCCACCGCGCACGGAGCAGGGAACATCAACGACTTTTGAACGGAGGACGAGCGGATGACGGCATCCTGGAGATTTTCGACCTTGGCTGATCGCCATCGCGCGCTCGGCTCGAAGCTCGAGGACTGGAGCGGCATGGGAACCGCCTGGACCTACGACAAGGACGCCGACGAGGAATACGTCGCCATCCGCACCAAGGCCGGGCTGATGGATGTCTCCGGCCTGAAGAAGGTTCACATCACCGGGCCGCACGCCGCGCATCTGATCGATCTCGCCACCACGCGCGATGTCGAAAAGATCTATCCCGGCAAGTCGGCCTATGCCTGCATGCTGAACGAGGCGGGAAAATTCACCGACGACTGCATCATCTACCGCATCAGCCCCAATAGCTGGATGGTCGTGCACGGCTCTGGCACCGGCCATGAGGAACTGCAGCGCGCTTCCGTTGGGCGCGATGTCTCGCTGCGCTTCGACGACAATCTGCACGACCTCTCGCTACAAGGCCCGACCGCAGTCGACTATCTGGCCAAGCATATGCCGGGCATTCGCGACCTCAACTATTTCCACCACATGCAGACGCAGCTGTTCGGTCTTCCGGTGATGATCTCGCGCACCGGCTACACCGGCGAGCGCGGCTACGAGATCTTCTGCCGCGGCCAGGATGCCGGCACGATCTGGGACAGGATCCTCGACGAGGGCAAGAGCGCCGGCATCATTCCCTGCCGTTTCACCACGCTCGATATGCTGCGCGTCGAAAGTTATTTGCTCTTCTACCCCTACGATAATTCCCAAAAGTATCCGTTCGACAATGAAGGCCCTGGCGACACGCTGTGGGAACTCGGCCTCGACTTCACCGTCAGCCCCGGCAAGACCGGCTTCCGCGGCGCCGAGGAGCACTATCGCCTGAAGGGCAAGGAGCGCTTCAAGATCTACGGCGTTTTGCTGGACGGCAAGGAGCCGGCCGACGAGGGTGCGCCGGTCTACCGTGACGGCAAGAAGGTTGGCGTGGTGACCTGCGCCATGTATTCTCCGCTGGTCAAGAAATCGATGGGCATTGCCCGGCTCGACGTGGATTGCGCCGTCAAGGACACCAAGCTCGAGATCCGCAACAAGAGCGGCTCGATCAGGGCCACAGCGCAGCCGCTGCCGTTCGACGATCCCAAGAAGACCAAGCGCACCGCCAAAGGCTGAGGCACGATCAACAGCGAGGGGCTCGAGGCACAAAGACAGAATGGCAGCCAAAAGCATCATCAGCCGGCCGGTTTACGGAACCCTGTCTCCACAGGCCGGCAAGCATCATCTTTTCGTGGCGGATGCGGAAGGCGCGCTCGCGATAATTGGGATGGCCAAGAACGCTCCGGCAGGCTTTTTCGACGGAGCGGAAATCGTCTTCATCCCCGGCTCCGACGGCAAGTATGTGGCGGCACTCGAAGCGCTGAAGCCGGCACAATTGCATCTGGCCCCGTCCTTCCCCAGCCTGCTGCCGCGGCTCAGGCAGACGCTGACCAATGCGCATATGGGCCTGCGGCTCTATCTGTCGGGCACCGAAGGCCTGATCGGCCAGGCCATGCAGGTGGCGCTCGAAGCCGGCATCGACCACACCTCGATGCAGACCGAGCATCGCGGTTCGCTGGCGCGGCGTATGCAGTGCGTGCACTGCAAGGGCATCACCGAGAACGTGACGACGCAGCCGGCGAGCTGTTCGCATTGCGGCCTGCTGCTTCTGGTGCGCGACCACTATTCCAGGCGCCTCGCCGCCTTCCAGGGCGTTTGCATCAACGCCGAGGACCGCAGCGAGATTCCTCCGATGGAGGAGATTTTTCGATGAGCACAGGAACAACAAAACTCGATGTCGTGGTCAGCGACGTCGTCCCGGTCAACGAACTGGTCACCCGTTTCCATTTCCGCCGGCGCGACGGCGAACTGCTGCCGACTTTCTCCGGCGGCGCCCATGTCGTGGTCGAGATGCGCGACGGCGAGCGCACCAGGCTCAATCCCTATTCGCTGATGGGCTCGCCGCTAAACACAAGCGAATACACGATCTCGGTGCGTCGCGACGATGTCGGCCGCGGCGGCTCGCTGTTCATGCACCGGAGCGTCAAGCCGGGGCTGGAGATGGTGATCAGCTATCCTGTCAATCTGTTCTCGCTCGATCTGCGCGCCAGGAAACATCTGATGCTGGCCGGCGGCATCGGCATCACGCCATTCATGGCGCAGACCTCGCAGCTTGCAGGGTCGGGGGGCAATTTCGAATTGCACTACACCTGCCGCACCGCCTCGCTCGGCACTTACGCCGATGTGCTGCAGCAGCGCTACGACCGCAGGGTCAGGCTCTACCACGACGACCTTGACGAGCGCATCGATCTCGACCGGCTGTTGTCCTCGCAGCCGCTCGGCACGCATCTCTACGTCTGCGGCCCGGCCGGCATGATCAACTGGGTGCGCGACCGCGCGGCCGCCCTTGGCTGGCCGTCTGAGACCGTGCATTTCGAGCATTTCGCGGCACCGCAGCCGGGCGCGCCCTTCGACGTGACGCTGGCCGTCACCGGCAAGACCATCCGCGTCGGCTCGCAGCAGAGCCTCCTGGAGGCGATCGAGGCCGCCGGCGTTGATCCGCCCTATCTCTGCCGCGGCGGCGTCTGCGGCCAGTGCGAGACCAATGTCGTCTCGCATGACGGCAAGTTTATCCACAACGACCACTGGCTGAGCGAGGAAGACCACCGCTCCGGCTGCAAGATCATGCCCTGCGTGTCGCGCTTCGAGGGCAAATCGCTGGTCTTGGAAAGATAGGAGGCGAGCTTGGGCATCACCTTTCGCAAGGAAACGTTCCGCGACGATTTCACCTTCAGGAACAGCCCGGAGCACATCAGGCGGTTTCCGTTCCCGTTCCACGAAGACAGCTACATGTATGCCGTCAACATCGAGCCGCATGTCGTCGGGCCGAAGGGCAGCGTGCTCGAAAACCTGATCGACGTCGACGAGCACTATGTCGCTGAGATGCAGGACCGTGCTTTGGTGCTGGCCGAGGACCCGCTGCGCTGCCAGTCGCTGCCGCATATGACGCTCGCCGGCTGGGATCTGCTCGAACTTCTGATGGAGCAGCAGGCGCTCGGCTATCCCGAGCATTTCACGCTGACGCGCGACGGCGACCGCTGGCGCTGGATCAACCGGCCGCTCGGCATCGACGACACCTTCACGTTCGGCGACACCTCGACGCTGCCCTACGGGCCGATGGAATACATCACCCGCCAGAGCCAAGGCGATTTCTGCATCCTCGACCAGCGCGACGGCAATCTGTGGATGGATGCCGGCATGGTCACCACCCAGGCCGACTGGTCGCTCGATTTCGACATCGGCATGAACTTCTTCGAATGGCACGCGCCGGTGCCGCTGGCGCATGAGAAGGGGATCTTTATCCGTGCGCTAAAATTCCTAACCAACATCCAGCAGGGCAAGCCGGCCAGGCGCCTCAACTGGACGATGACCATCAATCCGCGCCTAGACACCAGCCCCGAGAATTACCACAAATGGGGTCCGGACCGGACCACGGTGACGCCCGAGAATGTCGGCGACAAGGTGCATCTGCGCGTCGAGCTGCAGAGCTTCTGGCGGCTGCCGCGCTCCAACGGCGTCGTCTTCCCGATCCGCTGCTATCTGATCAAGATGGACGAGCTGGTGACGCAGCCGAAATGGGCACGGCGCCTGCACCGCGTCATCCGCGACCTGCCGGAGGAGCTCGCCACCTACAAGGGCTTGACGCGTTATCGACCGACGCTGGTTGAATGGCTGTCGAAGCTGGATGATGGGAGTGCGACATCACCGGGTTTCGGGCCTGATTGAAGCTGCCCGCCCGCAAAGCTGCTGATCTCCTCCACAGGGGGGATTGGCTAACCCGCGCTGCTCTGCGGATAGCAGATGATCGACAGATAGCGCATCGGCAGCCGCGTCAACTGCTCCGGCCCGTGCGGCGCGTCGGCGTCGAAGAACAGGCTGTCGCCCGGCTTCATCGGGTAGAGGTTGCTGCCATGCCGGTAAACGACCTCGCCCTCCAGCATGTAGAGGAACTCCATGCCTTCATGCTGGAAGGTCGGGAACACGTCGGAATCCTCGGTCAGCGTGATCAGATAGGGCTCGACGACGACGCCGCTGGTGTTGGAGCCGATATGTCCCAGCAGATTGTACTGGTGGCCGGCGCGCGTGCCGCGGCGCTCGACATCGAGCCCTTCGCCGGCCTTGACGAAGACGGCGCTGCGCTCCTCCTCGAAGCGGCGGAAGAACGCGGTGACGGGAACCCCGAGCGCCCTGGACAGTGCCTGCAGCGTCGTCAGCGACGGCGAGGTGATGCCGTTCTCGATCTTCGACAGCATGCCCAACGAAATGTCGGTGGCGACCGCCAGATCGGCGACAGTGATGCCGAGCTTCTTGCGGAACGCCCGCACCTCGCGGCCGATCGCCACTTCCAACACCTTTTCGCGCGTGTCGCGAATGGCGTGCGGGTTCTGGGTCAGCGGCGTGCGGATAGCCCGTCCGTCGCCTGCCTTCGGCAGCGGCTTGGCCGCCGCGACACGAGGCTTGGGATCGGAACTCTTCTTCGCCATGTCGCCGCCTCGCGCTTCGCGGATTTATTTCACTCAAGGTGAACATATTCGCTGCCGATATAGAAGAGCAACCACCACGGCAAGCCATCCACGGCCGAATTGTGCGTTGCCGGCCTGCCACTCAACCGATAGCTTTTTCACCGGAAGTTGCCTGTGCGGAACGCGCTTTCCGCACAAGGCCTGTTGACAGCACCGAAGGGCCAATTACTGTCCTGTGAGTGAAATTTGTTTCGTAAGAGCAATTCCAGGAAAAGTGTGAAACGGTTTTCCGTCCGGAATTGCGTCAGACAAAAGTCGAAATCAGGAACGGGAGGTCCGCCATGAAAAGTCGCGTTGCCGTCATCGGAGCCGGGCCGTCCGGCCTGGCGCAGCTCAGGGCCTTCAAGTCGGCCGCCGACAAGGGCGCCGAGATCCCCGAAGTCGTCTGTTTCGAAAAACAGTCCGACTGGGGCGGCCTGTGGAACTACACCTGGCGTACCGGCCTCGACGAGCATGGCGATCCGGTGCATGGCTCGATGTACCGCTACCTCTGGTCGAATGGGCCGAAGGAATGCCTCGAATTCGCCGACTACACGTTCGAGGAGCATTTCGGCCGGCCGATCGGCTCCTACCCGCCGCGCGCCGTTTTGTGGGACTACATCAAGGGCCGTGTCGAGAAGTCAGGCCTGCGCCAATGGGTGCGCTTCAACAGCCCGGTGCGTATGGTCACCTTCTCGGACGAAACCAAAAAATTCACCGTCACCGCGCATGACCGCACCAACGACGTCACCTACTCGGAAGAGTTCGACAACGTCGTCGTCGCCTCAGGGCACTTCTCCGTTCCGAACGTTCCCTATTTCGAAGGCTTTTCGACGTTCAACGGCCGCATCCTGCACAGCCACGATTTCCGCGACGCCATGGAATTCAAGGGCAAGGACATACTGATCATCGGCCGTTCCTATTCGGCCGAGGATATCGGTTCGCAATGCTACAAATACGGCGCCAAATCGATCACCTCCAGCTACCGCTCCAAGCCGATGGGCTTCAAATGGCCGGAGAACTGGAAGGAAGTGCCGCTGCTGCAGAAGGTCGTCGGCAAGACGGCCCACTTCAAGGACGGCACCACCAAGGATGTCGACGCCATCATCCTGTGCACCGGCTATCTGCATTCCTTCCCGTTCCTCACGGACGATCTGAAGCTCAAGACCGCCAACCGCATGTGGCCGGACGGTATCTATGAGGGTGTCGTCTGGGAGAAGAACCCGAAGCTCTCCTACATCGGCATGCAGGACCAGTTCTATACCTTCAACATGTTCGACGCGCAGGCCTGGTTCGCGCGTGACGTGATCATGGGCCGCATCAAACTGCCCTCGGCCGAGGCGATGGCGGCGCATGGCGCGAAATGGCGCGCTCGCGAGGAAACGCTCGAAGACGCCGAGCAGATGATCTGGTTCCAGGGCGACTACACCAAGGAATTGATGGACCAGACCGACTATCCCGGCTTCGACGTCGAGGCGGTCAACCACACCTTCATGGAGTGGGAACACCACAAGATGGAAGACATTATGAGCTTCCGCGACCACGCCTACCGCTCACTGATGACCGGCACCATGGCACCGCTGCACCATACGCCCTGGCTGCAGGCACTGGACGATTCGATGGAGAGCTATCTCGAGGTGAAGGGCGTGGCGGCGGAATAACCGTCGCGCCCAGCGGCCTATCCCAGCCTTGCCCGTGCCTTCGCCGTCCAGGCGCTGAACAGTCGGTCGGCGACGATGCCGATGAAGGCGATGGCGAGACCGGCGACGATGCCGCGGCCGGAATCGGCCTTGGACAGGGCGATGAACACCTCCTGGCCGAGATCGCGCGTGCCGACCATGGCGCAGATGATGATCATCGCCAGCGCCATCAATATGGTCTGGTTGACGCCGAGCATGATCTCGGGCAGCGCCAGCGGCAGTTGCACGCGAAAGAAGGTCTGGCGCGGGGTGCAGCCCGAAACCTTGGCCGCTTCGATCAGTGCCGGCGGCACCTGGCGGATGCCGTGATTGGTGTAGCGGATGGCCGGCACGACGGCGAAGGCGACGGTGGCGATCATGGCGGTGACGTCGCCGACCCGGAACAGCATCACCACCGGAATGATGAAGCAGAAGGACGGCAGCACCTGCAGCGTGTCGATGATTGGTGTCACGGTCTTTTCGAAACGATCGCTGCGTGACGCCATCAGCCCGATCGGAATGCCGATCAGGCACGAGATGAAGGCCGAGAGGCCGCAGAGATAGACCGTCGCCATGGTCTTTTCCCACAGCCCGGTGATGGCGCAGAAGGCGGTCAGCGCCGCAACCAGGAAGGCCAGGCGCAGGCCGGAAAGCTGGTAGCCGGCAAGGCCGAGCAGGAATACGGCACCCAGCCACGGAAAGCCCTCGCAGAAGGCGCGCACCGGGTTCAGCACGTTGAGGATCAGCGCCACGCGAAACGCTTCGATCGTGTCGAAGAAGTTGATCGTCACCCAGCTCACCGCCGCCTTCCACAAAGGCGCGGTGGTGAAGGTGATCGCCTTCGGCACCGCGGCGAAAGCCGGCACAGACAGGCTAAGCAACGTGGTCGCGGCAAGGATGGCAACGGCCAGCGTCAGATTGGGATAGCGGCGCCAGAAGTCCGGGCTTGCCGCCTGATAGATCTGGCCCTGCGCATGATTGTGGGCAATGGCCTGGCTCAGCCGGTCGAGCGCAATCGCCAGCGCCACGATGGCAAGGCCCGCTTCCATCGCCTCGCCGACCTTCAGCGCGCGCAGCGCCAGAAGCACGTCGTAGCCGAGGCCGCCGGCGCCGATCATCGAGGCGATGATCACCATGTTGAGCGCCAGCATGATGACCTGGTTGACGCCGACCATCAGCGTCGGCCGCGCCGAAGGCAGCAGCACCCGCCACAGTTTCTGCCGTGCCGTGCAGCCGGCCATCTCGCTGAAATCGTCGATCTCCGACGGCACCCGCGCCAGCCCCAGCATCGTTGCCCGCACCATCGGCGGCGTGGCGAAGATGGCGGTGGCGATCATCGCCGAAACCGGGCTGTTGCCGAACAGAAGCAGCATCGGGATCAGATAGGCGAAGGTCGGGATCGTCTGCATGAGGTCGAGGGCAGGGGAGATGATGAGCCGCTCGGCCCAGGGCTTGCGCCAGGCCCAGATGCCGACGAACAGGCCGGTGACGATGCAGAACGGCACCGCGATCGAGATCAGCCCGAGCGTCAGCATGGCGCTGGTCCATTGGCCGAACAGCGCGATGTAGGCAAAGCAGCCGCCGACCAGCACGCCAAGCTTCCAGCCGCCGGCGGCGCGCCCGGCCAGGTATGCGGCGGCGCACACGCCGACCCACGACAGGCGGGGCAGCGCAAAAGCTTCCGCGCCGTGGCCGATCTTGAAATTCTTGGCCAGAAGATTGAGCGCGAAATCGAGCGGCACGCCGAGCACCGCGGTGATCGAGCGCGTCAGCCAGGAGAAATTCGACTTCACCCAGCGCATCAGCGCGCTGATCCAGTCGGCGACCGGGACAACCGCTTCGGTTGGATAGTTGACGGCCCACGGCATTCTGTCCTGCAGCAGGAACACCACAAGCACTGCGATCAGCGCGAGCGCCCAGATCGCCAGCCAGCGTTGGACCGGCGGCCTCGCTGCGCTGGCGCTTGCCGTCACCGTCATGCGCCGGCTCTCTTGTGCTCGATGCCGGCCAGCAGATCGATCACCGCTTGCGGCGTCACTTCGCCGATCGGCTTGCCGGTGCCGTTGACCACCGCGAACGGCTTGCCGGCGGAAACGATGCTTGCTGAAAAGCTGGCGATCTTGGCGTCCGGCGCCACAGTGCCGCCGTGGTCGCTACCATCGCAGGCACGCATCAGGCTGCGCGCCGAGATTACCTTGGCGCGGTCGACGTCGCGGGTGAATTCGGCGACATAGTCGGTCGCCGGATTGACCACCAGCTCCTCCGGCGTGCCGATCTGGATGACCTCGCCGTCCTTCATGATGGCGATGCGGTCGGCGAGCCTTATCGCCTCGTCGAAATCATGGGTGATGAAGACGATGGTCTTGTGCAGCATGGTCTGCAGCCGCATCAGTTCGTCCTGCATCTCGCGGCGGATCAGCGGATCGAGCGCCGAGAACGGCTCGTCGAGGAACCAGATCTCCGGTTTGGTGGCGAGGCTGCGGGCGATGCCGACGCGCTGCTGCTGGCCGCCGGAAAGCTCGCGCGGATAGAAATGCTCGCGGCCGCGCAGGCCGACAAGCTCGATGACTTCCTGCGCCCGCTTCTCGCGTGTCGGCCGGTCCTGACCTTGAATGCTCAGAGGAAAGGCGATGTTGTCGAGTACATTGAGATGCGGCAGCAGCGCGAAATTCTGGAACACCATGCCCATGCGGTGGCGCCTGAGTTCGATCAGCGCCGCGTCCGAAATCTTCAGCAGATCCTTGCCTTCGAATTCGACCTTGCCATGGGTCGGCTCGACAAGCCGCGACATGCAGCGCACCAGCGTTGACTTGCCCGACCCGGAAAGCCCCATGATGATGAAGATCTCGCCCTGGCGTATTTCGAGATCGACGGCGCGCACAGCGCCGACCAGGCCGGCCGCTGCGATGTCGGCAGGGCTGGCCTTGCCGTCGCGCTGGCGAATGAAATCGGCCGCGTTCGACCCGAACAGCTTCCAGACATTGCGGCAGGCAAGTTTTATTGGACGGGCATCCTTCGGCACGCCAACTGCCTGCGATTCAGTCGCTTCCGTCATCCAATGGTCCTTCTGGAAAATGGGACAGAGACCCGGCGGCTAGGGCCGGATCCCGTGGCTTCCAGTTGGAACGATCACTGCGCCCAGGCTTTCCAGTCGGCTTCGTGGGCGGCGATCCAGGCGGCGGCGACCTCTTCCGGCGTCTTGCCGTCGAGATCGATCTCGCCACTCATCTTGTTGAGTTCGTCGGTGTCGACCGTGTAGGCCTTGGCCACCTTGTAGGCGACCGGCCATTTGTCCTTCATGCCGGCCCAGGAATACTTCCAGATCTCGCCATGCGGCTTGCCGCAATCGTATTTGGCGTCCGGGTTCGTGCCCCATTTCGGGTCGGTATAGCACTCCGGCGTGTATTCGGGGAATTGCACCCATTCGCCCTTGTACTTGGCCGGCGCCCAGTGCGGCGAATAGATCCACAGCATGATCGGCGCCTTGCGCTGGTAGGCCGAGTCCAGCTCGGCGAACATCGCCGCATCGGTGCCGGCATGGATGACGGTGAAGGGCAGTTTCAGCGCCTCGACGCGTTCGTCGTCAAAGCCTTCCCAGGTCACCGGGCCGCCGACATAGCGGCCCTTCGGCGTCGTCTCGGCCGTCGAGAAGGCTTCGGCGCATTTCGGATCCTTCAGCGCTTCCCAGTTCGGCAGGCCCGGGCATTTCTCCTTCATGTATTCGGGGAACCACCATTCTTCCTTGGCCTTGGGGCCGAGCGCGCCGAGGCGTTCGGTCTGGCCGGTGGCGTCGGAGGCCTTCATGGCCTCGCCGGCGGTCGTGTCCCAGAATTCCAGGCCGACATCGAGATCGCCATTGGTCAGGCCGGTGGTCAGGCTGGAGAGGTAGTCGGCGGTCGGATATTCGACCGTGTAGCCGAGCTTTTCGAGGATGCCGCCAAGGATCTTGGCGTTGAGGTTGACGCTGGTCCAGTCGAACAGCGCGATCTTGATCGGGTCGTTGGATTCCGGCGCCGCTGCATGGGCCGGTGGGGTCAGCGCGCTTGCCGCGGCAAGCGCAAGTGCTCCCATTGAGAATTTCGAAATCACGCTGCGAAGTAACATGCTCGTTCTCCTGTCAAGCCGTGTGGAAATTATCGCTCGTTCCCGTCTTCTTGTGTTTTGATTTCATTGTGTTGGCAAAAGCCGCAGGCGCGCAAGGCGCCAATGCATTGATTGTCGGGCAGGCGCGGGGGAATTGGTGAAAATTGGATTCCGGAGGAAGCCGAGGGACGCCGTCATGACTGCCGGCGGGCTGCTGCCGAAGCAGTCATCAACGGGTCGATCGCCACTTCCGCGGCGCTCCGAAACGTCCCAACCATCGAGATGGTCCCACAATCCCCAGCCACCAGCACCGCAAACCGTCCGGCTTGCCGCAACCGTTTCATGGGATGAAATTATATATACCAACGTTCATGCCGCGCAACGCATAAAGCCCCTCGGCAGTGTCTCAGTTTGAAATTCACTGACCCAAGTCGGTGCCGCCGTCCGGCGATCTGCTCGCCAGGACCTCATCCGTCAGAAGCCTCGCAAGATGGTCGCGGCTCATGCCCAACGTTTGCTTGAGAAACAACAGGAACACGCGCGCCCTGTCTGTTGACAGGCCGCTCGCCTCTGCCTGGGCGATTACCTCTTGCTGATGCTCTATCCGCTGTTCGAGCTCGCGGATGTACTGCTCGACCCTGGCGATGTCGTCCTCGATGCGCATGCCACGATGATGGCGGCAGAGATAAACAAAAGCTAGGGGTGCGATCGGCGACCCGTCACCGGCTTGCCGGTCGGCGGTCGCTCAAGGCACGATCAGCCTGCTCACGACATGATCAGGCCGCCATCGACATTGATGGTCTGGCCGGTGATGTAGGTCGCATCGTCGCTGGCCAGGAAGCTGACCAGGCCGGAGACGTCCTCGCCGCTGCCGGCGCGGCCCATGGGGATGTTCCTCACCCATTCCGCCATCAACTCGCCCGGCTTGTAGTCGCCCATCAACCTGCCCCAGGCGGCATCGTTGTAGGCCCACATGTCGGTGTCGATGATGCCGGGGCAGATGGCGTTGACGGTGATCTTCTCCTTGGCCACTTCCTTGGCCAGGCTCTGGGTGATGCCGACGACGCCGAATTTCGATGCCGCATAATGCGGCGTATAGATAAAACCCTGCCGCGCCTGGCCCGACGCGGTGTTGATCAGCCGGCCGCCGTCGCCGTGTTTGCGCATGTGCGCGATCGCCTCCTGGCAGCACAAGAACACGCCCTTGGTGTTCACTGCCATCACCTTGTCCCATTCGGCCTCGGTCATGGCTTCGATCCGGGCGATGGTGATGACGCCGGCATTCTGCACGGATATGTCGACGCGGCCGAATTGTTGTTCGGCGAGGTCGTAAAGTGCGGCGACTTCGTCCTTCTTGGTCACGTCCATCCGCATCGAAGCGACCTTCGCGCCCGCCGCCTTCAGGCTGGCCGCGACTTCGTCGACGCGCGGGTCGATGGCGCTGACGACGACCGCCGCACCTTCGGCCGCGAAACGCTTGGCCATCGCCGCACCAATGCCGCCGCTGGCGCCCGTGATGACCGCGGTCTTTCCTTCAAAACGCCTCTGCACTTCTAGTTCTCCTACCAGCAGACAAAGCCGCCATCGACGATCAGGTCGATGCCGGTGACGAAACTCGAAGCGCGGCTGGCCAGGAACACGGTCGGGCCGACCATTTCCTCCGGCATCGCCATGCGCCCCATCGGTGTGTCGCGCTCGAAGATCTTGACCTGGTCGGCGACCTCCGGCCGCTTGTTCATTGGCGTCAGCGTGTAGCCGGGGCTCACCACATTGACGCGCAGGCCGCGATCCGCCCATTCCATGGCGAGGCTCTTCGACATGTGGATGACGGCGGCCTTCGAGGAATTGTAGTGCGCCTGGGTCAGGCCTCGATTGACGATCGACCCCGACATCGAGGCGATGTTGATGATCGAGCCCTTGCGCCGCTTGAGCATCGCGCGCGCCTCGGCCTGGCAGGACAGGAACACGCCGCTGACATTGACGTCGTAGATTTTCTGCCATGTCTCCAGCGGCAGCGTCTCGGCCGGTTCGGCGCCGGCGATGCCGGCATTGTTGACGGCTATCGTCAGCGCGCCGAGTTCGTTTTCGGTACGCTCGACCGCTGCCGCAAGATCGTCTTCCGAGGTCACCGTGCCGGTCAGCACGAGCGTCTTGCGGCCGAGTGCGGTGATCCTTTGCGCCGTTTCGTCCAGCCCACCCTTGGAGGTGTGGCCGAAGCAGGCGATATCGGCACCGGCTTCCGCAAGCCCGATGGCGATCGCTTGGCCAATGCCGCTGCCGGCGCCGGTCACCAGCGCCACATTTCCGTTGAGATCGAATAATGTCATCGTCGGTTCCTCTCCTCCAACCGCCGGAATTCCTCAAAGGGAAGGGGCGCCAGTCCTGCTGGCGCCCCGCGCGGTCCGGTGCCTGGGAGGGTATCACCTGCTGCGCTTTGTTCCGATTGCTTTCTAGCTCGTCGCGAGCTCCATCACCGCGACATTGCTGGCTTCGCTCCGCTCGAGGATGCCGCGCTGGCGGCCACGGCTCAGCACCAGCACGCGATGCGAGAGGCCGAGCACCTCCTCGAGGTCGGAGCTCACCACCACCACCGCCATGCCGGAGCGGGCGAGGTCGGCGATCACATCGTAGATCGCGGCACGCGCGCCGACATCGATGCCGCGCGTCGGCTCGTCGAGGATGAACACCTTGGGCGGACGCGACACCCATTTGGCGATGATCACCTTCTGCTGGTTGCCACCGGAAAGTTTTGAGACCGCCTGGTTCGGCCGGCCCTTGACGCCGAGCCTGGAGATGCCGGCCTCGGCGAATTTCTGCACCGCCTTGGGAAACACCCAGCCCTTCGGCGCGACATGGTCGAAATTGCCGAACGCCAGGTTCTCGCCGATGGTCTGGTCGAGCACCACGCCTTGCGCCTTGCGGTCTTCCGGCACCAGCACGACGCCGGCCTTGATCGCCGCTGCCGGGCCGCTGAGATGCACCGGTTGGCCTCCAACGCGCACTGAGCCCGACGAGATCGGATCGGCGCCGGCGATCGCCCGTACCAGCTCCGTGCGGCCGGCGCCGATCAGCCCGGCAATGCCGAGGATTTCGCCCGATTTCACCGAGAAGCTGACATCATTGAAACTGCGCTCCGGCGAGGACAGGTTTTCGACCTCGAGCAGCGTGTCGGTGCCCGGCGGCGACAGCGTCGGGAACATCCGCTCGACGCTACGGCCGACCATCTGTTCGACCACGGTGCGCACGGACACATCGGCGCGCTCGTGCCGGGCGACGATGCGCCCGTCGCGCATCACCACCACGCGGTCGGCGATCTGCGCGATCTCGTCCAGCCTGTGGCTGATATAGATGAAGGACATGCCTTCGGCCTTGAGCTTGCGGATCTGCTGGAACAACAGTTCCGTCTCTTCGCCGCCGAGCGCCGCCGTCGGTTCGTCGAAGATCAGCAATTCGGCATTCAGCGTCAGAGCCTTGGCGATCTCGACCTGCTGCTGGGCGGCGATGCGCAGCGTGCGCACCATGCGCTCCGGCGAGACGTCGAGGCCGAGCCGCTTCAATTGCGCCGAGGCCTTTGCATTCATGGTCGCGCGGTCGATGCGGCCGCCGCGCATCGGCAGGCGCCCGACATAGACGTTCTCCGCCACCGACAGGTCCGGCAGCAGCTTCAATTCCTGATGGATCATGCCGACGCCGGCCTCGATAGCCGCGGCGGGATTGGCGGGGGAATAAGGTTTCCCCCGCCAGATTATGGAGCCGGCATCGGACTTGGTCGCGCCGGCGATGATGTTCGAGACGGTCGACTTGCCGGCGCCGTTCTCGCCGAGCAGCGCCACGACCTCGCCCGGCCGCACCTCGAAGCTCGCATCGGCCAGGACCTGGACCGGTCCGTAGCTCTTGCAGAGGCCGTTGACGAACAGCCCGTTGTGGGGGCTTTCGCTTTGGCGGGGATCAGGCGACATCGTTGTGCTCGTCAACTCTCAAACATGCCAAGTCTCAAACATGCCAGGTTTCAAGGGTGCTTGGCGATGAACTGCTCGACATTGTCCTTGGTGGTCAGCGTCGCGTCCTGCAGCTGCTCGGCGGGAATTGTCTCGCCGGCCACCAGCTTGATCGCCGCATCGACGGCGAGCCGACCCATGCCTTGCGTCTGCTGCGTCGCGGTAACGTCGAAGACACCGTCCTTCAGCGCCTTCAGCGCCGCCACGTCGCCGTCGAAGCCGGCAACCCAGACCTTGTGGCCGGGATTGGCGACCTTGACCGCCTGCGCGGCACCCAGCGCCAGCGCGTCTGCCTGGCCGATGACGATCGACACGTCGGGATGCGACTGCAAGAGATCCTGCGTCAGCTTGAAGCCTTCGTCCTGGTGCCAGCCTTCGCTCCACAGCTCGCCGACCACCTTGATATCGGGGTAGCCCTTGAGTGCTTCGCCGCAGCCCTTCGAACGGTCGACTTCCGGTGTCGTGCCCTTCTGGCCGTGGATGATGATCAGCTCGCCCTTGCCGCCGGCCTGCTTGGCGATGTAGTCGCACACCGCCTGGGCCGAGGCGACGCTGTTGGTGGCGATGAAGGTGTCGCCGGGCGCGCCGTCGGCGTTGCGGTCGACATTGACCACCGGGATGCCGGCGGCCTTGGCGGTCTTGGTCGGCACCGTGGCGGCGGTGGCACCGGCCGGGATGTAGATCAGCGCGTCGATGTTCTGCGTGATCAGGTCCTGCACCTGGCTGACCTGCGTTGCCGAATCGCCCTTGGCGTCGACGGTGACTACTTCGATGCCCTTCTCCTTGCCATAGGCTTCGACGGACTGCTTGATCTGGTTGAAGAAGTCGGCCTGCAGATTGGCCACCGCAAGGCCAAGCTTCTTGGCCTCTTTGGCCGAGGCCATGTCGGTGAGGCCGAGCAGCGGAACGATGGCGGCCGCGGCAAGCAAGAGTGAACGTTTGGTCAGCATGGTTTTCCTCCGTTGATATTCAATCTGTCCCGCCTGCGCAGCTCAGCGCCCCTTGGCCGAACATTCCCAGTTTCGGATCGACCGATCCGTTTCCGCCCGGATGCCGGGCGAATTCCTATTGCGCCCCGCTCTTCACTGCGCTCGCCGCCGCCAGGTGTCGGTGGCCACCGCCAGCGCGATCACTACGCCGATCACCACCTGCTGGATGAAGGGCGAGACGCCGAGCAGGTTGAGCCCGTTGCGCAGCACGCCGATGATGAGCACGCCGACGGTGGTGCCGCCGATCGAACCGACGCCGCCGGAGAGACTGGCGCCGCCAATCACCACCGCCGCGATCGTGTCCAGCTCGTAGCCGAGACCTGAACTCGGCTGCACGGAATCGAGCCGTGCGGCGAGCACGATGCCGGCGAGACCGGCCAGCACGCCGCAGATCGCATAGACCCAGTTGGTCAACGACTTCACCGGAATGCCCGACAGCCGCGCGACCTCGGCGCTGCCGCCGATCGCATAGAGGCTGCGGCCGGTGGCGCGGTAGTTGAGGAAGATGGCGAAGATGATCGCCAGCACGATCATCAGCCCGACGGTGACCGACAGGAAGCCGAAATGGCGGATGATCGACAGGTTGGTGAACCAGTCGGAAAAGCCGACTATCTGCGAGCCGTCGGTGATCATGTTGGCGAGGCCGCGCGCCACCGACATCATCGCCAGGGTGGCGATGAAGGGCGGCAGCTTGGTGAGCGTCACCAGCAGGCCCGAGACCAGGCCGCACAGGCCGGCGACGAAGAGCGCCGCGGCGATGCCGGCGGGCAGTCCGAGATTGAGATAGTCGGGATGAGCGACAAAACCCATCACCATGGAAGCCAGCGCCAGCACCGAGCCGACCGACAGGTCGATGCCGCCGATCAGGATGACCAGCGTCATGCCGATCGCCATGATGCCCAGCACCGTGATCTGGTCGAGCACGTTGAGGATGTTGCGCACGGTCAGGAATGTGTCGGTGGTCAGTGTCAGCGCCAGGCAGAGCAGCACCAGGCCGATCAGCGGTCCCATGGTTCCGGCGAACAGCGCCGAAAGCTTCGCGCCGGTCGCGCCTTGAGCGCCGGTCGTGGCTTTCAGATCGCTTGCATCATTGCTCACGGTCACTTCGTCTCCTCCGTCAGCGAACCGGCGATGGCTTGCCGCTCGCTCTTGTTCACCAGGCACCTCCCTGTGAACAATTTATCCTTGATATGCAATTTTGTTCAGCTAAACTGTTCATCAGAAAATTGTCAAGTGCCGCGAACGCATTCGACAGCGGTTTGCGCGGCAATGCGGTTTGCCTTACGGGAAGCTTTTTGCGGGAGGGCAAGAAAGATGGCGACCATGGAGAACGAGAGGGCATCGCGCTTTCCGGACGCCGAACTGAAGGCCCGCGCGGCCTGGCACTATTATGTCGAGGGCCTGACGCAGGAGCGGATCTCCGAGATCCTTGGCATAGGCCGCATCAAGGTGCATCGCATCCTCTCCGCCGCGCGCGAGGAGGGGGTCGTCCAGTTTCGCATCCGCGACAGCGTCGTCGAATGCGTGCAACTCGAGGAGAGCCTGAAGCAGCGCTACGGCCTGAGCCAGGCCGTGGTCGTGCCCTCGGCCGCCGACCGCAGCAATGCGCCGCTGATGATCGGCCATGCCGCTGCTACCTATCTGGCCGACAATGTGAATATCGGCGATGTCATTGCGCTCGGCTGGGGCCGCACGCTGAAATTCGCCATCAAGGAACTGCCCAGGCGGCCGATCGCCAGGACCACGGTGGTCTCCATGCTAGGCGGCCTCACCCATGCCCAGCCGCTCAACCCGACCGAAAGCGCCTGGGAGTTCGCCGAAAAGATCGGCGCCGAATGTTTCCTGCTGCCGGTGCCGGTCTATGCCGACAAGCCGGAGCAGCGCGACGCCTTCATGAGCCAGCGCAGCGTCCAGGACGTCGTCTTCCGGGCGCGCCGCGCCAACATCGCCGTGCTCAGCGTCGGCTCGTTCTCCAACGACAGCCCGATCGCCAATTACGGCTTCATCAAGCCGAGCGAGCTCGAGGAATTGCAGGCGGCCGGCGCCGTCGGCGATATCCTTTGCCATTTCATCGACGCCGAGGGCCGGCCGGTCGACCATGAGGTCAACCGCCGGGTCTGCGCCTATCCGCTGCAGGAGCTGTCGGACATTCCGAACATCATCCTGGTCTCGGGTGGGCAGGAGAAGGTGGCCATTATGCGCGCCGCGCTCGCCAACACCAAGATATCGGTGCTGATCACCGACGAGGACGCGGCCAAGGGCCTGCTTGGTCGCTGAGGTCTGGCATTCAGTCGCGGTTCTTCAAAACTCGCAGGGTTTGGGGCGGCTGTCGTCGGACCAGTCCGCGAGGGCGATCGGCGCGAACTTTCCTTCGACCGGCTTGCCGTCGTCCAGATCCTGCGAGGCGATGCCCTTGCCGGTGAGAAAATCGATGTCGCAACCGCCGAGCGTCGTCTCGACCGTGCCATCGGATTTATGCACGTTCCAGTCCCAGTCGCGGCTGTAGCCGGCGACCAGGAATTTGCCTTCGCGATAGACGATCGTCAGCGTCGCCTCCGTCGATTTGTTGGCGCCGCAGCCGAAACACGAGGTGATGACCAGCGATTCCTTGCCCTTGCTTTCGAGCGCAAGAATCCGCTCCTCCGTAAGCGACTTCTTGACGAAGTCAGGTTTGCGCGAAGGGTCGAGTTTTCCCTCGCCGGCAGCCAGATAGATGGAGAGCTCCGCTTGCCCGTTGTCGGCATCCTGCGCGATCACGGCCCGATCCATTTGGCCATCAGCGTCGATGTCGAGTGCGACCTCGAATGGCGGTTCGGTAGGTTCGCTGTCGGCGAGCGCGGACATCGGGATTGTGGCAAGGGCGACCATCCAGGACAGGGCCGCGAGATGAGATGCAGTCTTCATGGCTGCAAATCTAGCATTGGCTGGACAAGACGCAAAAGTGGCTCCGCTGGCAGACAGAACACCAGGAGTTCTGGATCTGGAAAACTGGCGCCGTCGACTCTACGCCGAAGCGTTGGCGAGCCGTGCGTGGATGTCACGCGTCGCGTGATAGAGGTCGCGGTAGATCGCTTTGCGGGCGCGGTAGCCCGGGACCAGTTCATCGACGGGATCGACATGTCTGGTCGGCGCCGCGGTCATCGCTTCGGCCGCCGCCTCGGGCGACGCAAACCATCCGACGGCCGACGTCGCCAGCATCGCGGCACCCAGCGCCGCCGCTTCGTTGACCGGCGACACGGAGAGTGGCCGCTCGAGCACGCTGGCCATGATCCGCATCAGCAGCGCCGAATTGGTGCCGCCGCCGGCCGCGATCATTGCCGCCGGCTTGCCGCCGGTCTGGCCTTCCATCGCCTCGCTGGCGATGGCCTGCTCGAAGGCTATACCTTCGAGGGTCGCGCGGAAGAGATGCCTGGGCTCATGATCGAGCGACAGGCCGACGATGGCGCCACGCGCAGCGCCGTCCCAATAGGGGCTCATCACGCCAGCCCAGTAGGGCATGACCAGCAGGCCGTCGCTGCCGGCAGTTACATCGACCGCCGCTTTCTCCAGCACCGCCGCCGAGGCCGAACCGGTGGTGCGCACGATCCAGTCAACCAGTTGCATGCCCGAGCGCAGCACCGTCTCCAGCATGAAGCCGGAGCCGGTGGGTGAGACCAGGGTGCGGAACGCGTCCGACTTGGTGACAGCGCCGGAATAGCATCCGCTGACGACGCCGGAGCCGAGCGAGAGGTAGCTCTTGCCTGCACCGTAGACGCCCATCCCCAGGCCCATCGCCTGGCCATCGCCGGCGCCGGCAACGATGGGCGTGCCGGCCCTCAGGCCGGTCAGCCCGGCAACGCTCTCGGCCAGTCCGCCGCAGATTTCGCCCGGTCCGATCAACTCCGGCAGTTGCTCCGGCCGAAGCCCGGCGGCTTCGACGAGCTTGGGATGCCAGGCGCCTGTCGCGACGTCGAGCAGCCCGAGCGGATCGGCACTTGCCGTGCTGGTGACCAGCCGACCGGTCAGCCGGTGCACGAAGAAACCATGCACGTCGACAAGGGCGGCCGCCTTGGCCAAAACCTCGGGCTGATGTTCGGCGAGCCATGCGGCGGCGTAGAGCGCCGGCGTCGGGTCCGGCGGCTTACCGCTCCAGTCGCGGATGGCCTCGCGGCCAAGCTCCGCTGAAAGCCGCGCCACCTGCGGGCGGGCGCGTTCGTCCAGCCACAGGATCGCCGGTATGAGCGGCTTGCCGGCGCTGTCGATCAGCGTGAAGGTCTCACGCTGATGGGCGATCGAAATCGCCGCCACGCGCTTGGCGCCGATCTTGTCGGCAACCTGCTTCAGCGCCGTGACAAGCGCTGTCCACCAGTGCTCCGCATCCTGCTCGAAATGGCCGGGCTTCGGATTGGAAAGCGGATAGGTCTCGCGCGCCTGGAAGAGCTCCGCGCCGTCACGCGCAAAGGCGATCGCCTTCACGGCCGTCGTCGAGGCGTCGATCCCGATTACGACATCGTCCATCAGGCGAGGATCCGGTGGAGATCAGGCTGCGTTGGTGACGAACCGTCCGTCCGACTGGTCGAGACGACGGCGGATCTGGGTTATCACCATCGAATCGTCGGGTACACAGTTTTCATAGGTCAGGAACTCGCCGGTCTTCACAGGCTTGACCACCTTGGCGCGTTCGGCGAGGCCGAGCGGCAGCGCGCCCTTGGCGCGTGCGCCCTCCCAGGTCATGGCGAAACCGCGATAGTCGTTCTCGCCGATCATGCCGAGCGACTGGCCGGTGCCGAGGTCGCTCTTGGCCACCGCCACCGCTTCGGCCACCGGATGGTCGAGCGGCTCCATGTCGGCCCGCTTGTAGACCACGGCGCGCGCTGCCGACAGCGGCACTTCCAGGCTGGTCAGATGGTAGGGCCGGAAGATCGTGAAATAGGGGCCCTTGCCGACCTTGAGGTCGACCATCCTCTCAAGCACGCGCGGATGCCTGGTCTCGATGATGCAGAACACGCCGGGCGCCACGCCCTTGCCGATCGAATAGTCGACCACGCCCTTGCGGTGCAGCACGCCGCCATCCTCGCGCGGGCAGAGCACGCTGGCCAGCTCTTCAAGCGTCGCCGTCGGACCGTGCATGCCCGGCACGTCGGGCACCAGGCCGGTGGCATTGGCGATCGCCACCATCTCGATCGCCGTCTTCGAACCGTCGACGAACTCGACCAGCATGCGCGCATTCATGTTGCGCTCGCTGGCCTCCTTCTCGTAGTCGGCGGGCATGGCGTCGATCTTCAGCGGGTTGTTCTTGCCCTTGCCGGCGGCGATGATGTTGAAGCCGAGGCTTTTGGCAAAGCCGATGATCTCCAGCGTGCAGGCGGGCTCGTCGCCGGCCGCACCGGTGTAGACGACGCCGGCTTTGCGCGCTTCCTCTTTCAGGAAGCGCCCGATGGTGATGTCAGCCTCGACATTGAGCATGACAATGTGCTTGCCGTTCTTCATCACTTCGAGCGCGAACAGCGTGCCGATATTGGGATTGCCGGTGGCGTCGATGATGACGTCGATGCGTCCGGCGGCGGCCAGCGCATGCAAATCCTCGGTCACCGCGATCTTGCCGGCCTCGATGGCGCGGTCGATGGCCGCGGCATTGGGCGCCTGGACGATGTCGGAACGGTCGTGGCCGGCAAGCAGTGCCGCATCGATCGCCGCCTGCGGCCGGACCTCGGAAATGGCGCCGATGCGCATCCCCGGCATCAGTGCGACCTGGACGACGATGTCGGTGCCCATCTGCCCGGCGCCGGCCAGCCCGATGGTGATCGGCCCCTGCTTTTCAGCGCGCTGCAAGAGTTCCGCTGCGAATTGCGGATGGGACATATCGCTTCCTCCAGTTCCAGACGCGCCGCTGCGTCGCAATCATCTGTTGAACATTCCTATTTCCATTTGAAAAATATTTCAACCGAGAAAAGGGGTGGAGTGGGAGGATTCAGATCGGGGGGCTGCTCGGTGTTAGGGCGACGGAGGGTGCCGGGTTGACTGTCCCGTCATCAGCCCAGGACGGATGGTTCGCAACCTTCGAGATTGGCCGACGCCTCCCCTCCGGTCGTCATCCTCGGGCTTGACCCGAGGATCCATGCCGCGACATCAGCCGAAGAACGCGACGGCGCAAGAAACGTCTGCACCGCTGCATTCTTCGGCTGGTGTCACGGAATGGATCGCACGGTCTACGCGACGGAGCTTCGCTCCTGCTTCGCCCTGGGATGACGAAGCGTTGGCTGTTTCAGCCAATCTCGCCGGCTGGCGCTAGCCGTCGACTAAGGACTGGTCAAAAATAGCCATCCGATGCGGCCGTCGCCTCTTTCGGGATCTCGACGCCGTCGACCAGAATCTTGTCGACCAGTTCATGGTGGAAGCAGACCAGCCCCTTGATGCGTTCGGCCTCGTGCACCGGCTCGGGATAGTACCAGACGAGGTTCTCGTGGCGCTTCTTGGAGGTCGTCACATGATAATAATTGGAGATGCCCTTGTAGGGGCAACGCGAAATGTAGCGGCTGGGCGCGAACATATCGAGCCTGGTGTCGGAAATCGGCAGGTAGTGGCGCACCGGATGGCCGGTTTCGAACAGGAACACGCCACGCCGTGAATCGGCAACCTGCTCGCCGTCGAGGATGACTTGCACCCGCCGCGACGAGGGCAGGCAGTCGACCCGGCGGAACGGATCGCGGGCATGGACGAAGATCTCCTCGTCCTCTTCGAACCAGTGGCCCATCTTGCTCCAGGTGAAGGACATGTAGTCTGAGATTGGCGGGCAGCCCTTGACCGGGTCGAGATAACGCCAGGCGCCGTCCTCGACCAGCGTGATGCCGGTGTTGAGCGAATAGTGGGTGGCGACGCCCTTGAACGGGTCCTCCGTCGTGGTCTTGCTGGGCAGCAGGAACTCCTCGCGCACGTCACCGATCGGGAAGTAGTAGACCGGCAGGTGATCGGATTCGTAGAACACCAGCGCCTTGGTCGTGTCGGCGACGGTCATCGAGCCGACCTGCACCCGCAGCCGTTTCGGCGACGGCATGGTGAAGGCGACGTAGCCCGGCTCGAATTCGTACTGGACGATGGTGTCGAGCAAGGGGAAGTGCGGCCCGCGACCGCGCAAATGGGGCTTGCGAATGGTGGTCTCCCGTTTCTTTTCTTTCGTGACGTGGCGTTGGTGCGCGGTCATGATCAGCTTATGGACACACGGTCGAGCAGCAGGCCGGCGGCGATCGGCGGCAGGCCGCTGACATTCTTGCGCACCGGCACCAGCAAATCGGGGAAGTAGCTGAAGATGACAGGCGTCTCTTCGAGCAGCAGCTTCTGGATGTCGGAGGCGGCCTTGCGCTGCGCATCGAGGTCGAGCGCCTTCAGATAACCGGCGACCAGCCCGTCATAGGCGCTGTTCTTGAAATGCGCCGCGTTCCACGGCCCATCGCTGACCAGCGGGCTTTTCAGGAACACGTTCGGCACGCTGCGGTGTGCGTAGTCAGTGATGCCGAGCGGGCTGTCCAGCCAGTCCGACTGGCCGAACACCGCCTTGCCGTAATATTTGTCCTGGTCCTCGATGTTGAGCGAGAGGCGTGCGCCGACTTCCTTGGCGAAGTTCTGGAACAGCTGCGCGTAGCCCGGAATGTCGGAATAGCGCAGTGTCGTCAGCGTCATGTCGAAGCCGCCGCCGAGCCCCGCGGCTTCCATGAGCTGCTTGGCCTTGGCGATGTCCTGCGTGCGCTGCGGGATCGACTTGTCGGTCGCCGGGAAGGCCGGCGCGAACGGGCTGTCATTGCCGGTCGCCGCCATGCCGCGGCACAGCCCGTCGACCAGCTTGGAGCGGTCGATAGAGAGCGCCAGCGCCTGGCGCACGCGCTTGTCGGTGAAAGGCGCCATGTCGCAGCGCATGTGCAATTGCCGGTGCGCGGTCGAGGCGACGCGCAGCACGGTGATGTCGGGGCTGTTCAGCACCACCTGGCTGACATCGAGCGGCACGGCATCGAGCAGGTCCACTTCGCCCGCCTGCAGTGCCAGGATGCGCGGTTGCACGTCGCCATAGAACTTGAATTCGAGCCGGTCGGGCAGTGCCTTCTCGCCCCAATAGTCGGGGTTGCGGATAAAGCTCGCGCCGACCTTCGGTGTGTAGCTCTCCAGCCGGAACGGGCCGGTCCCTTCGAAGGTCTTCTCGTAGTCGCCCTTGTAGCTCGCCGGCAGGATGACGGCGTTGTAGTTGTCGATCGACACCGAATAGGGAAAGCTGCCGTTCGGCGCATCGAGATGGAAGGCGACAGTGTGGTCGTCGACCTTCTGCGTGCCACCCTTCGACAACAGCCCCTTGAACACCGACAGCGCATTGGATGAGCCGCTCGGATCGGCCAGCCGGTCGAAGGTCGCCACGACATCGTCCGCCTTGAAGTCCTCGCCATTGTGGAATTTTACGCCCTTGCGCAGCTTGAAGGTCCACACGCTGCCGTCGTCGTTCGGCGCCCAGCTCTCCGCCAGTACCGGCTTCAGCGTCAGGTCGGGCAGGGTTACGCACAAAAATTCGGCGGTCTGGAAAACCAGCTGATAGCTGCCGCTGTCGTAATAGGTGACTGGGTCGATGGCGCCGCCCGGCGTGGCGATGCCGGCGCGCACGGTGCCGCCCGGCTTGCCTTCGGCGCGCGCCTCGCCGGTATCGAGACCGAGCGCCGAGGCAATGCCGCCGAGGAAGGGCAACGACAGGCCAAGCACGCTGCCATGCCTGAGGAATTCGCGGCGGCCGATCCTGCCGGCCAAAAGCTCGTCGATAGCGGAATTTTCGATTGCGGTGAGGTTCCGGCGGGCGGTATCGATCATCCTGAAATGCTTTGGCATGGCGGCATTCCTTGCTTATCGTGGGGGCTCGGCCATCTAGGTCACTGTTGATCCCACCCGGAAAGCGATATTTTTTGATGGGGGTCATCGAAATCTTCGATGCAAGGTGGAGCCATGGACACAGAAAATCTGCGCAGTTTCCTAGAGGTTGCCGCGCATGGCAGCTTCACCGTCGCGGCCAGCCGGCTGAACCTCGCCCAATCTACCGTCAGCGCGCGGATCAGGGGTCTTGAGGAGCAATTGGGGCGCAAGCTGTTCGTGCGCGACCGCGATGGCATCACGCTGACGCCGGCCGGCCGGCAGTTCCTGCCACACGCATCCTCGATCACCCGCACCTGGGAGCAATCGCGGCAGGACATCGCCGTCCCCGATGGCTACGAAACGCTGCTCAGGCTGACCGCACCGGCCTATCTCTGGGACCGCATCACCTCGCCCTGGATCGCCTGGATGCGCGAAAGGCGCCCGAATGTGGCGCTCAGGCTCGAAGGCAGTTTCCCGGATCTGGCGATCGACCAGATGGCCGAAGGCCTGCTCGACATCTGCATTCTCTATTTGCCGCGGCCGCATCCCGGCATCGTCTATGAGACGCTGGCGGTCGACCAGGTGGTGCTTGTCCAGCACACGGCGCAGACCGGGCCGTGGACGGAAAACTACATCCTCATGGATTGGGGGCTCGAATTCCGCGTCGAGCACGACCGCGCTTTTGCCGGCCTGGTCAAGCCGGCCATCTCGGCCGGGCTGGTCTTCATCGGGCTGCAGCACGTGCTGTCGCAGCAGGCGGCCGCCTATCTGCCGCTCAGCGCCGTCAGCGGCCATATCGAGCGCGGCGAGCTGAGGCGCATCGAGGGCGCGCCGGTGTTCCAGCGGCCGATCTATCTCGCCTATCCGTCGAACCCGGCCTCGTCGGACACGCTGAATGTCGCGCTGGAGGGATTGCGCGATCTTGCGCGGGACTGGACGACCGGCGACGGCTTTGCCGAAGGTGACCGTGCCTTCAGCATGGCGGATTCAATCGCGCAGAACGATCGCCTTTAGCCGATCGTCAGGCAGGTTCCGCCTGCATCGCCGGCTTCTGCAACCTTGCCAGCTCGGCATAGGGAATATGACAGCGGATCGAATGGCCGGGCTCAGCCTCCGCCAGTGGCGGCTCCTGCGTCTCGCAGATCGCGCCGATCTTGCGCGGGCAGCGCGTCTGGAACACGCAGCCCGGCGGCGGATGGGTGGCGCTGGGGATTTCGCCGTCGAGGCGGATGCGCGAGGTCTCGGTCTGGTCGAGCTTCGGCACCGCCGAAAGCAGCGCTTCCGTATAGGGGTGGTGCGGGCCGGAAAACACCGCCTCGGATGGCCCCAGTTCCATGATCCTGCCGAGATAGAGCACGGCGATCTGGTCGGAGAGATACCGCACCACGCCGAGATCGTGCGAGATGAAGATGTAGCTGACATCCTCCTTCGACTGCAGGTCGGCGAGCAGATTGAGGATCGCCGCTTGCACCGAGACGTCGAGCGCCGAGGTCGGCTCGTCGCAGACGACGATGCGCGGCTCGCCGGCGAAGGCGCGTGCAATGGCAACGCGCTGCTTCAGCCCGCCCGACAGCTGGCGCGGCTTGACGGCGAGATGCCGATCGGTAAGCCGCACCGAACGGATGAGTTCGTCGAGGCGGGCCTGCAATGCAGCGCCGCGAAGCCCGGCCAGCCGCTTCAGCGCCCGGCTGATCAGATGTCGGATCGAGTGCGAGCGGTTGAGCGCCGAATCCGGGTTCTGGAAGACGATTTGCATCGCCTTGATCTGGTCGTCGGTGCGGTTGTCCAGCCGTGGCGCCAGCACCTTGCCCTCGAGCCTGATCGAGCCGCCTTCGTCCGGCGGCACCAGTCCGAGCAGCAGCCTGGCGAAGGTCGTCTTGCCGCTTCCGGATTCGCCGACCAGGCCGAGCGTCTCGCCCGGTCGCAGGCTGACGGAAACATCCTTCACCGCCCGCAGCGCATGGCCGTGGCTGGCATAGGTCTTGTTCAATCCCTCGACATGGAGGACCGGTTCCGATTTGGCCTTCGCTACGGCCGCAACGTCGCTTGGTGTTGCACGCGGCAGCGCCTGCGCCTGCTCGTGGTAATGGCAGCGCGACAGCCTGCCGCCCAGATCATAGAGCGGCGGTAATTCGCTACGGCAGCGGTCGGTGGCCAGAGCGCAGCGGTCGGCGAAGGCACAGCCTTTGATGTCGGCGCCGATGCCGGGCAGGAAGCCCGGGATGGTGTCGAGGCGGCCCTGGTCCTTGCGCTGGCCGCCGCGCGGCAGGCAGCGCAGCAGCGCCACCGTGTAGGGATGGCGCGGATCGTTGAACACGTCTTGCGTCGAGCCTTCCTCGACCAGCATGCCGGCATAGAGCACTCCAACCCGATCGCACATTTTGGAGACGACCGCGAGGTTGTGGCTGATGAACAGGATCGATGCCGACAGTTCCTGCCTGAGCAGCGCGATCAGGTCGAGCACTTCGGCCTCGACAGTCGCGTCGAGGCCCGTCGTCGGCTCGTCGAGGATCAGCATGGTCGGATCGTTGGCCAGAGCCATGGCAATCGCCACGCGCTGCTGCATGCCGCCAGAAAGCTGGTGCGGATAGCGCTGCATGACGCTTGCCGGATCGGAGATGCGCACCCGGTTCAGCATGGCGATAGCCCGGTCCGTGGCGGCTTGTCCCGCAATGCCGCCAAGCTCGAAAATCTCGGTCAGCTGGCGGCCGATGCGCAGCGACGGATTCAGCGCCTTGCCGGGGTCCTGATAGACCATCGACACGCTTTCCGCGCGGGCGCGCCGCAGCGCTTCGCCATCAAGCTTCATCACGTCCTGGCCGTCGAGCGAGATGGCGCCGCCGGTGATCGAGCCGTTGCGCGGCAGGTAGCGCACCACCGAAAGCGCTACGGTGGACTTGCCGCAGCCGGATTCGCCGACCAGCCCGTAGGCTTCGCCCTGGCCGATGGTGAGGTTGAGGTTGCGCAACACCGCCCGGTTGCGGCCGGCGACGCGATAGGCGACGGAGAGGTCGGAGAGTTCGAGCGCGTTGCCGGCTTTCTCAGTCATTGAACGCTCCGTGGACGCCGTCCGCCGCCAGGTTGACGCCGATCACCAGCGTGGCGATGGCCAGAGCATCGAACAGCACCGTCCACCAGAAGCCGCCGCCGATCATGCCGTAATTGCTGGAGATCGAGAGCCCCCAGTCGGGGGAGGGTGGCTGGATGCCGAAGCCCATGAAGGAAAGCGTGGCGACGGCAAAGATGGCATAGCCGAGGCGCACCGTCGTTTCGACCAGGATCGGCGGGATAACGTTGGGCAGGATCTCGACGAACATCGTGTGGAAAGCGCTTTCATGGCGAAGTTGCGCTGCCGCGACATAGTCGAGCTCGCGTTCGGCCAGCACCGCCGAACGCACTGTACGCGCGATGATCGGCGCGAAGCTGAGGCCTATGACGACGATGACGGTCGTCTTCGAGGTGCCGAGCGCGACGATGGCGAGCAGTGCCACGATCACAACGGGGATCGCCATGAAGGCTTCGAGGATGCGGCTGATGATGTCGTCGACGATGCCGCGGAAATAGCCGGTGAACAGGCCGAGCGCGGTGCCGGCCACGGTCGCCAGCAAGGTGGCCAATGGCGCCACGGTGAGAATGTCGCGCGAGCCGACGATGACGCGCGAGAACACGTCGCGGCCGATCTGGTCGGTGCCGAACCAGTGCTCGGCCGAAGGCGGCGCCAGCGCGTTGATGATGTCGTCGGCGAGCGGGTCGTAAGGGACAAAATGCTCGCCGAACAGAGCGCATGCGATCCAGAACAGCACGATGCCGAGGCCGGTGAGGAACGTGCCGGACCGCAGCAGGGAGAAAAAGACCTCCGCCATCGGACCGCGCCGCCCGGCATTGTCGGGCGCCGGCATGCCGGCAGGGCTGTCGGTGGCGCTCATTGGTCTGTCCCCAGCCGGATCCGTGGGTTGAGCACGGAATAGAGGAAGTCGGCGGCCAAGGTGGCCACCGCATAGACGATGCCTATGGTCAGGATGCCGGCCTCCAGGATCGGGAAATCCTTGCCGCGCGCGGCGGTGAAGATCAGCGAGCCGATGCCTTGGTAGCGGAACAGCGTCTCGATGACGACAAGGCCGCCGATGAGGTAGCCGGTCTGCGTCGCGATCACGGTGATGGTCGGCAGCAGCGCGTTGCGCAGCACATGCCGCCAGATCACCGTCCGCCATGGCAGGCCTTTCAACACGGCGGTGCGCGTATAGTCGGAATCCAGCGCCTCGATCATGCCGGAGCGCGCCATGCGGGCGATATAGCCGAACAGCACCAGGAACAGCGGCAGCGACGGCAGGATCAGATAATAGAGCTGGGTGAAGAAGCCGGCATCGCGCGGCCATGCGGCGGAGATCGGCAGCCAGCGCAGCCAGACCCCGAAAATCAGGATGAGGATGATGCCGGTGACGAACTCCGGCAGCACCGTCACCGACAGGCCGCCGAGGCTGATGATGCGGTCGAGCGGCCGGTTGAGGTTGAGCGCGGCAATGACGCCGCCGAGGATGCCGATCGGCACCACCAGCACGAAGGCGACCGCCGCCAACTTCATCGAATTGCCCAGCGCATCGATGACGAAGGGCGCCACCGGCGAGCGGAAGATGTAGGAGGTGCCCATGTCGCCCTGGAGGAAATTCCAGATCCAGCTCGCATATTGGGTGAGCAGCGGACGGTCGACGCCGAGCGTGTGATTGAGCGTGTCGACGGCGCGTTGGTCGGCGAACGGCCCCAATATGGCGCGACCGACATTGCCGGGGAGCACCTGGCCACCCAGGAAAACCATGATGCTGAGCAGGAACAGCGTGACGAGCGATAGAGCCAGGCGCCGGACAAGGAAGGAGAGAATGGCATCGACTCCTATGAAAGGCCGGCGATGCCGGGGACGTCGGACAAATTCAGTATGACAGGCGGCTCGAACGCCGTCACCGGCGGAACGGCGCCAACAAATCGTGACACCTGGACCAGCGTCGAATTGCAGGTCGGCGACTGGGCAAGGCGCGACGTGCCCCGGTCTGCCGTCAGCACATTCGGGTTGCCGTGCTTTTCCAGGCTGGGTGATTGCCCGGGTTCGGCGGGGTCGAACCATGCGCCGGTCGGCAATTGCACGACGCCGGGGATCACGCCGTCGGTCAGGATTGCCCCGGCCAGGCACGATCCGCGATTGTTGAAGACGACGACGATCTCGCCATCCAGGATGCCGCGCGCGGCGGCGTCGGTTCGGTTGATCCACAGCGGCGCGCGGCCCGACACCTTGCCGGCGCGGCTGACCGAGCCGTGGTCGTACTGGCTGTGCAGCTTGTCGGCCGGTTGCGGCGACAACAGATGCAGCGGGAACCGTTCGGCAAGGCCGCTGCCAAGCCATTCCCGCGGCTCGCGCCACACCGCATGGCCGGGGCAGTCGTCATAGTCGAAACCATCGACCGTCGCGGAATAGAGCTCGATACGCCCCGACGGCGTCGCCAGCCGGTGGCGCTCGGGGTCGGAGCGGAACGGCCCCAGGAACGTCTGCGAGGTGATGCGGCGGGTGAGCTCGGCGTGGCCGTCATCCCAGAAACGCTCGAAAGGCGGCATGTCGACGCCGGCGGCGTTCGCATTCTCCCTGGCCTGGGCGTAGAGCAGACGGATCCACTCTTGGGCATCGCGCCCTTCGGTGAAGGTTTCGCGCACGCCAAGCCGCGTCGCCAGATCGGCAAAGATCCGGTAGTCGTCGCGCGCTTCCTCCACCGGATCGAAGGCCTGTTTCATGGCGACCATCAGGTTCTCGCGGTTCGAAAAGGCGAGGTCGTTGCGCTCCAGCGGCGTCGTGACCGGCAGCACGATGTCGGCATGGCGCGCCGTCGCCGTCCAGAAGGGCTCGTGGACGATGACCGTCTCGGGCCGCTGCCAGGCCTCGACGAGCCGGTTCAGGTCCTGGTGGTGGTGGAACGGATTGCCGCCGGCCCAGTAGACGAGCCTGATATCGGGATAGGACAGCTCAGCGCCGTTGAACGCGAACGAGCCACCCGGATCGAGCAGCATGTCGGCGACACGCGCCACGGGTATGAAATCCGGCACGCCATTGCGGCCCTGCGGCACGGACGGCCAGCGAAAGCCAAGCTCCGGCCGTCCGGCGCCGTTCGTCGATGAATAGCCGAAGCCGAAGCCGCCGCCCGGCAGTCCGATCTGGCCGAGCAGTGCTGCAAGCGTGATCGCCGCCCAGTAGGGCTGCTCGCCATGGTCGGCACGCTGCAGCGACCAGCTGACCATCAGCATGGTGCGCTTGGCGGCCATCTCCCTGGCCAGCGCGACCATTTTCTCCGCTGCCACGCCGCTGAGCGCCGCCGCCCAAGCCGGATCCTTCGGCTGGCCGTCGCTTTCGCCCATGACATAGGCCCGCACGGCCTCGAAGCCGGTGCAGTAACGTGCCAGGAAGGCTTCGTCGTGGCGGCCCTCGCTGACCAGGACATGGCACAGCGCCAGCATGATGGCGGTGTCGCTGTTCGGCCGCAGCGGCAGCCATTCGCTGTCGACGCCGCGCGGCGCGTCGTCGCGCACGGGCGAGACATTGACGAGCCTGGCGCCATTGGCGACGGCCCTTTGCAAGGCCGCCGCGGCTTCGTGGCGTGCCGCGCCGCCGCCCTGGATCTGCGCGTTGCGCCACGGCAGGCCGCCGAAGGCGACGATGAGCTCGCTGTGCCGTTCGATCCCGTCCCAGGTGGAGTGATTGCCGGTCAGGCCGTCGGTCCCGCCAAGCACATGCGGCAGGATGATCTCGGCCGCACCATAGGAGTAGCTGAGGACCGAGCTTGTGTAGCCGCCGATCGTGTTGAGGAAGCGGTGGACCTGGCTTTGGGCATGGTGGAACCGCCCGGCGCTCGCCCACCCATAGGAGCCGGCGTAGATCGCGGTGTTGCCATGCGCGGTGCGGACCCGGTCAAGCTCGGCCGCGACGATATCGAGCGCCGTTTCCCAGGGCACTTCGACAAAGGGTTCGCTGCCGCGCCTGCCACGAGCCGCCGATCTGCCCCCTTCGAGCCAGCCGCGCCTGATGGCGGGGCGAGCGACGCGCATGTTTCCTTGCGCGGCGCCGAGCATTGATTTGCCGATCGGCGACGGATCGGGATCGCCGCTCCACGGTTCCACACCGACGAGCCTGCCATTCTCGGCGCTGACCTCGTATGTCCCCCAATGCATGGTGGTGAGCAAGGATCTGGACTCCATGGGACGCGTCAATCTGGATCATCGCGCGATGGCCGATGCCGGGCAAGGCGCTACGCGCCTGTCCCGGCTGGTCTCAAGATGCCAGTCCCTGGCATGGGGCTGGCGGTCGCGGGATCAGCTCTTCCTCCCGCTCAGGCCTTCGACGCCTTGTCGAGGAACAACTGCGACATGGCGGTCGGCTGCACGCCGGTGACGCCCTTCGCCGTCGCCGTCAGATAGTCGTAGAAATAGCCGAAGATGACCGGTGTTTCCTCGAGCAGCAGCTTCTGGATCTTGCCGGCCGAGGCCTTCTGCGCCTCGAGGTCGAGTGCCGCGATGTAGCTGGTCGCCAGCGTGTCGTAATCCTTGTTCTTGAAATGCGCCGCATTCCAGGTGCCGTCGCTCTTCAGCGGTGCTGCAAGATAAACGTTGGGCACGCCGCGGTGGCCGTAGTCGGTGATGCCCATCACCGAGTCCAGCCAGTTCGACTTGCCGAACACCGCATCGCCGTAATAGGCGCCCTGGTCGAGGATGTTGAGCTCGAGCTCGATGCCGATCTCCTTGACCCAGTTCTGGATGAGCTGGGCATACTCGGGGATTTCCAGATAGCGCTCGGTGGTCAGCGTCACCTTGAAGCCCTTGCCGGCGCCGGCCGCTTCCATCAGCTGCTTGGCCTGGGCGATGTCCTGCTCGCGCTGCGGCACGCTCGGATCGGTCGAGGGATAGGCAGAGGCGAACGGGCTGTCGTTACCCTCAAGGGCGCGGCCTTTCATCAGGCCGGCGACAAGCTTCTTGCGGTCGAGACTGAGCGCGATGGCGCGGCGCACGCGCGGATCCTTGAACGGATCGGAATCGCAGCGCAGGTGCAGCTGCTGGTGCGCCACCGATTTCAGGCTGATGATGTCGACATTCGGATCGTTGAGCAGGCCGACGCCGGCCAGCACCGGCATCTGGTTGATGATGTCGACCTGGCCGCCCTGCAGCGCCAGGATCTGTGGCTGCATGTCGGCGAAGAAGGTGAACTCGGTGCGCTCCGGCAGCGCCTTCGTCCCCCAATAGTCCTCGTTGCGCACGAACGAGGCGCCGACCTTGGGCGTGTATTTCTCGATCCTGAACGGCCCGGTGCCGTCGAAGCTCTTTTCGTAGTCGCCCTTGTAGCTCGCCGGGATGATGACGGCGTTGTAATTGTCCGACGACACCATGTAGGGGAAGTTGCCGTTCGGCGCGTCGAGATGGAACTCGACCGTATGGTCATCGACCTTCTTGGTCGCGCCCTTTTGCAATATGCCGCTGAAAACCGACAGCGCGTTGGACGAATTGGCCGGGTCGGCGAGGCGGTCGATGCTGGCCACCACGTCGTCGGCCTTCATCTCGCCGCCGCTGTGGAACTTGACGCCCTTGCGCAGCTTGAAGGTCCAGACCGTGCCTTTGTCGTTCGGCTTCCAGCTTTCGGCCAGCGCCGGCTGCAACACCAGGTCGGGCCCGTCGATGCAGAGGAACTCGGCGACTTGCTGCATCACCAGCAGACCGCCGGCGTCGGCGATGGTCACCGGGTCGATCGCTGCTGCCGGCACGCTGCTCGCCACGCGGATGGTCGCACCCGGAGCGCCCGCTGCGCGAGCGAGCGAGGGCATGGCACCGAGGCCGGCGGCCGTGCTTATGCCGCCCAGCAGCGGCAGCGACAGGCCGAGCAGGCTGCCGTGGCGGATGAAGTCGCGGCGGCTGACGCGGCCGTCGATCAGCCCATCGATGAGATGATTTTCGAGCGGCGAGCGCGTGCGCCGGATGAGCTCGAGAAGGCGATAATTCTTGCTCATGGGTTTAACCCTTTCCCCTGTGTTCTTGTGATTGACGAATTCCGTGGAGTTCTCCTGGATCCCGGCCGTCAATGTGGTCTTCGACCGGAACTCTAGCTCTATCCGGTCCTGCGCGGGCCGGATTTTCGAAGCACTGCTTCCACCCGTTCGTCCCGCGTTACGCGATCCTTGTCGCTGCTGCGGGCTTCTCTTGTTGTATCCGTCTCCTGTTGGTTTGTGTGATCACTCCTAGTTCAACGGCAGGCGCCGATACGTGCCGGGCTTCGCCGGGTCGTGATACTTGTTGCACGGCCCGTTCTCGACAAAGTCGCGATGGCAGGCGGCAAGCTTCTCGCGCGACAGGGTGACGCCGAGGCCGTGGCCTTCGGGCACGCGCACGACATTATTTCGCGGCGAAAGCGGCCCTTCCTCGATCACGTCAATAGGCCACATGCGAAACAGCGACTGGTTGGGTTCGCGGATCCATCCGAGGGCTGCGCACAGATGCAGATAGCAGGCGCTGCCGATGCCGCTGTCGCCGCTGTAGCACCAGAAATCGATGCCGGCATGCTCGCAGGCACCAACGAAGCGCAGCAGCCTGCCGATGCCGCCATGCGCCGTCGGATTGCCGACGAAGGCATCGGGCACTTTGATCTCCATCGCGCGGGCAATATCGACGTTGTGGGTCGAGAACGGGATCGAGCAATGGCGGCGCAATTCGCGCATCTCCTCGACGGTTGCCACCGGATCCTCCCAGTTGCGCACGCCGAGCTCTTCCAGCGGCCGCGCCAGCCGCCTGGCGGTGGCCAGCGAATAGGCTTGGTTCGAATCGATGCGGATCATCGCCTCGTCGCCGAGTTTTCTGCGGATCAGCTCGACCATCCTGAGCGAGATCTTGGGATCCTGCGTTGAGAACTTGCCTTCGAAGAAAGTCGTGCCGTGGGTCTCGTTCAGTTCGACGCAGTAGTCGGCGACTTCCTCCGGCGTCGTTTCGCCCTTCACTTTCTGGCCGTTGCCGCGTAGCGAGAAGTAGTCGGTGAATGGGATGTCCTTGCGCACCGCGCCGCCGAGCAGCTGATAGAGCGGCTGCTTCCACGCCTTGCCGCGCAGGTCCCACAACGCCATCTCGATGGCGCCGAAGGCCATGATGCGGCTGCGGTCGTTGATCGACTGCACGCCGGTCCAGTAGGGCAGGCAGGCTTCTTCCGCGCCGGCGATATCGAAAGCGTCGCGGCCGGCGAGCCGTGGCGCCAGCACGTCGTTGATGATCGCTGCTGCAGCCGGCGTCGGTGCTTCGCCGAGGCCGATCAGACCGTCCTCGGTCTCGACCTCGACGATTGTCGGCGAGAAGCCGTCGAGTTCGCCGAACACCCAGGCATAAGGCGCTTCGAGCCTCAGATTGATCGGCGTCGCCTCTATGCGGCGGATCTTCATCTCAGCCGATCTCGAAGAAGGGCTTGCCGAGCAGGTCGGGCACGACATCGATGCCGAGGCCCGGACCATCGGGAATGCCCATGCGGCTGCCAGTCACCGGCGGCATGTTGGAGGCGGTGCGCACCGTCACCCATTCGTGGAAGGCAATGGCATGCAGCCGCCGCTCCTCCGGTGTCGACAACGACAGATGCGCCATGGCGGCGGTGTCGATCTCGGCGCCGCCGGTGTCCTCGACCGTGATCATGAAGCCGAGATCGACGGCGAGGTCGCGGATCTGGCGGGTCTTGGTCACGCCACCCAGCCGCGAGATCTTCAGCGTCAGCCCATCGGCGGCGCCCTTGCGGTGGATGTCGAGCATGTCGTCCAGCGAGGCGACGGATTCGTCGAGCACCATCGGCTTGTCGAGCGAGCGGCGCACCGACATGTTCTCGTCGATCGTGGTGCAGGGCTGCTCGAACGTATAGTCGATGGCGCGCGTCGCGTCGACAAACTGGCGCGCCTGGTAGGGCGTCCAGCCGGCATTGGCGTCGCAGAAGATGACGGTGCCCTTCGGCACGGCATCGGCGACGGCGCTGACGCGCTCGATGTCGTCACGGACATTGCCGCCGACCTTGACCTGCAGCCGGTGAAAGCCCTGGCCGACGATGCGCTTGGCGAGTGCGGCCATTTTATCGACCGTGCCGTGCGTGACCACCTTGTAAAGCTCCGCCGTCTCGCTCTCGCGGCCGCCGAGCAGCGTCACCAGCGGCACGTCGGCGGCGCGTGCGGCGAGATCCCAGCAAGCCATGTCGAGAGCCGACTTGATATAGGGATGGCCCTTGAACACCGTGTCCATCAGCCGGCCGATGCCGGCCAGGCCGCGCGGGTCCTGGCCGATCAGATGCGGTGCGATTTCGACCACGCCCGCACGGGTGCCGGCGGGGAAGGCCGGCGAATAGAAATTGCCGAGCGGCGCCATTTCACCCCAGCCCGTCACCCCGCTGTCTGAGGTGATGGCGACGATCACCGCGTCGAACGCGTCGGCGATGCGCCCCTTTGACATGCGGTAGGGCCCGTCCACGAAGGGCTGCACGACATGGTAGGCTTTTATGGTTTTGATCTTCACGTTGTTGTCCAAAGTTCGGGATTGGTCAGGCGCCCTTCGATGCGCGCTTTTCGAGGCCGCGCGCGTAGGCAAGGAGCTCTTCGAAATCGAGGTCGATATGTTCGCGGGCATGACGCTGGGCGGCACGCATGTCCTTGCCCTTCAGCAACTGCACATAGGTCTCGTGGACGTCTTCCGAGGGCACCGGCTCGTTGCGGGCCCGCTGGTGGAGGGCGAAATACATCTGCAGCCGGCTGGTCAGCCGTTGCCAGGTTTCCAGGAGCACCGAATTGTCGGCCCATTCGTAGATCAGGCCGTGCAACTGTAGCGCCGTTTCGATCTGGCGGGTTGTGTCGAGATCGCGGGTCGCTTGCTTCACCGCTTCGTGGCGCCGGTCGAGCTCGTCGAAGAAGCGCTGGTCGCGCAGCTTCCAGGCGCGCTCGATGGCAAGCTCGTCCATCACCTTGTTGAACGAATAGGCGTCGTCGATGTCCTTGGCGGTCACATTGATTACGAATGTGCCGGCATAGGGGATGCTGGTCAGGATGCCCTCCTGCACCAGCTCGCGCATCGCCTCGCGCAGCGGCGCGCGGCTCACCCGCATCTGCTCGGAAATCCTCAGTTCGTTGAGCTTCTGTCCCGGCTCCAGCTGGCCGGTCAGGATCGCCCGCCTGAGCAGCGCCACGATCTCGGCCCTGCGCGTCGTATCCGCAATCGGACTGAAGTCCAGCTTGGCCATGCGCTCACTCCGGGAGAACCGGAGATAAGACAAGCAGATTGTCGACAATCTAGCAATAGCGAGTTTCTTGGTTGCCCGTTTTTGATGGCGGTGCGCTATGCAGCTCTTCCGTAGAAGCCCAGCCGCTCCTCGGCACTGAACATCACGCCCGGTTTCTCATAGTAGGAAAACACAGCGATCATCCGCTCGCGCTCGCCCTCGACGGTGGTGACGCGATGCGCGGTGTTCTTGCCGCGAAAGACGTTCAGCGTGCCTGCCTTCATGCGCAATATCTTCGCCTCGGGGTCGCGCCCTTCGAGCAGTTTGGCGACGCCGTCATAGTTCGGATTGTCATCCGAGCGCAGGTCCGTGCGGTATTCGAGGTCGCCGCCACGCTCGGCGGCCTGCAGCAGAAGCGTCGTGGTGAACTCCGAACGGTCGAAATGCCAGTTGAGCGCCTCGCCGGCGCGGTAGCCCATGACATTGGTGCGGGCCAGCGGATCCAGCATGACATGCAACTGCTGCTTGCCCATCGCCGCCGCCAGGAAGCGCAGCAGCGGTTCGTACTCGTAGATGGCGAGCACGGTGCTGCCGGGGATCTGGTCGGCGCAGACGGTGTGGCTGACGGTCTCGACCTTGCGCAGCGCCGGGTGGTCGGGGGCAAGCTCGGGAATGTCGGGCTTGAAGTAGATATTGTGCATGCGCTTGTGGATGTGCGAGCGCGTGTCCATGACGGGCCGGACTTCCTTGACGGCCCGTTCGGCGACGCCGGGGCGCAGAAAACCCTCCAGATTGAACATGCCGTCGGCTTCCAGTGCCGCAACGGACTGATCTACAAGGTGTTTCCATTCGGGGCTGGCCTCGCGGTCGAGCGGGTAGCGGTCCAGGTCGAGAATGTCTTTCATCGTCGCGTCCTCGTGAAATCCTGCAGTCACTAGACAGCAAGGAAATCTTTCCCTCAACGCCGAAAATTGTTAGTCTCTCATAAGAAAAACTTAGGGATGAGACGACATGGAAAAGCTTCCGCCGCTGAATGCGGTGCGGGCGTTCGAAGTCGCGGCGCGCACCGCCAGTTTTACATTGGCCGCCACCGAACTCGGCGTCTCGTCGGCTGCGGTCAGCCAGCAGATACGCAATCTGGAAAACTGGTTCGGCAAGCAGCTGTTCGTGCGCAGCGGCAACCGCATCGCGCTGACCGATGCCGGCCACGCCATCTACCCGCAGGCGTCGCGCGCGCTTGGCGACATCGCCGCGATCGGGCGGCGCATGCTGGAAGGCGGCTTGCGAACCCGCCTCGTCGTCAGCGTGCCGTTTTCTCTGGCTGAACTGTGGCTGGCGCCAAGACTGGCCGTGCTTCTGGAGGCCTTTCCGCAGATGGCGATCGACGTTCGGGTCGAGGATGACCCTGTCGACATAGCGCGTCAGAACATCGACCTGCGCATCAGCTATGGCGACTATCACTATCCCGGCTTGAAGCTCGTCCGCCTCGTCCACGACGAGGTGCTGCCGGTCTGCGCGCCGGACTTCTGGCACCGCCACGGCAATGGCGCATCCGGCCTCGAGGGCGTGCACGACAGCATGTTCATCCACACCAACTGGGGTCCGAACTATGCCACGCATCCGAGCTGGGCGGACTGGTTCGCGGCGTCGGGACAAAGTCGCTCGCCCGATCCCTCGCAAGGACGGCGCGTCGGGCTGTCCAGCCTGGCGATCGCCTCGGCCCGGCTCGGCCTCGGGATCGCGCTTGGCCAGCGGGTCATGGCTCGCGCCGATCTGGAGGCCGGGCGTCTCATCGCACTGTCACCGGTCTCGGTGCGGCTTGGTCATCCCTACTGCGCCTTCATGCTGCCGGCGAAGGCCGAGCGTGCCGACGTCGCCGGCCTTGTCGAACTGCTTGGAGCAATTCCAGGAAAAGTGCACAGCGGTTTTCCCGGGAAAAGCGTGTAGCGCTTTCCCTGAGGAATTGCGTAAAAACAAAAATAGCAAAACGGCGCCCCGGCTTGAGGCCGAGGGCGCCGTTGGACCGGGCCTGACGGGGGTTGTCAGGTGGCCGGTTTCTGGGGCAGCGGCGACACCGGCATTCCGGGTCCGATCTTCTGCAGATTGCCGGTGATGACCTGATCGCCTTCGGCAATGCCGCTGGAGATGGCGATGAGATCGCCATTGACCGGCCCGAGCGACACGATGCGCTGGTCGACCGTGTTGCCCTTGCCGAGGACATAGAGGTATTTGCCGAGCTGGCTGGAGCCGAGCGCCACCTGCGGCACCATCAGCGCGTCCGGCTGTTCCTTGATGTGCAGCCGCACCCGGACATACTGGCCGGGCAGCAGCGTGAACTTCGCATTGCCGATCGTCGCGCGTGCCGTGATGGTGCCGGTCGAGTGGTCGACCGTGTTGTCGATGAAGGTGAGCTGACCCTTCTGGCTCGGCTCCGTCTCGCCGGGAAGCAGGATATCGACATCGATCGGGCCCGCCGCCCTGGCCTGCTCGATCTGTGCCAGGTCCGTTTCGCTCGGATTGAAGGTGACGTAGATCGGGTCGAGCTGCACCAGCGTGTTGAGCACCGTGCCGGCGACGCTGACCAGCGTGCCGACCGAGGCCTGGTTGCGGCCGATGCGGCCGGGGAACGGCGCCTTGATCTCGGCATAGCTTAGATTGAGCTCAGCCGTCCGCACCGCGGCCTGGTTGACCGCCAGCGAGGCTTCGGCTTCGCGCAACGTGCTGGTGCGCTGGTCGAAACTGTCCTTGGCGAGATAGCCGCTCTTGGCGAGCTCGGTGCCGCGGCCGAGATTGGAGCGCGCATAGTCGAGCGTTGCCGTGTCGCGCTGCACCTGTGCCTTGGCCTGGTCGAGAGCCGCCTGGAAATCCTCCGGGGCTACTCTATAGAGCAGGTCGCCCTGCTTGACGTCGCTGCCGTCGGCGGCTGCCTGCTCCTGCAGATAGCCCGGCACGCGCGCCTGCAGCGTGATGCTGCGGATCGGCTCGGTGCGCGCCGCATAGTCGAGATAGATCGGGATCGTCTTCCTGACGACGTTCACCACCGGCACCGGCATGACGAATGCGGCCGGAGCCGGGGCTGCCCCTGCGGTGCCGGCATTGACGCCGAGACTGCCCATGTCGAGCAGATGCACGCTCGCCACCGAGATTGCGCCCAGCGCGACGGCCGTCCCCAAAGCGATTTTCCATTTACGCATTTTGGTCTCCAATCCTATTCGGCTGCTTCGGCCAGGCGCATCGGCGCTGGTTCGGCAGTCGGTTCAATATTGTCCTGTTCATGTGCGGTCGTGGGCTCGCTGCGCTCGCGGCCTTCGCGCAGCCGTTCGATCACCGCGTAGAAGACGGGCACGAACACCAGCGACAGGATTGTCGCTGCCACCATGCCGCCAAAGACGGTGGTGCCGATCGACTGCCGGCTTGCTGCACCGGCGCCCGTGGCAAACATCAGCGGCAACACGCCGAGGATGAAGGCGAAGGCCGTCATCAGGATAGGCCGCAACCTTAGCCGTGCGGCTTCCATCGCCGCGTCGACGATGGTGAGGCCTTCCTCGCGTCGCCGCCTTGCGAACTCGACGATCAGGATCGCGTTCTTGGCGGCGAGGCCAATCAGCATGACGAAGCCGATCTGCGAGTAGACGTCGATCTGCATGCCGCGCAGGAACAGGGCTGCGAAGGCGCCGAACAGGGCCAGTGGCACCGCCAAGAGCACCATGAACGGCATCGCCCAGCTTTCATACTGCATCGCCAGGATCAGGAAGACGAAGACGATGGCGAGGCCGAAGACGACCGACGCGATCGAGCCTGCCTTGAGTTCCTGGAAGGTGATGCCGGTCCACTCGAAACCGAAATCCCTTGGCAGCGCGGTGGCAGCGGCCCGTTCCATCGCGGCAACCGCCTGACCCGAAGAATAGCCGGGCGCAGCGCCGCCATTGATCGTGGCCGAGGCGTTGTTGTTGTAGTGCGGCACGGTTTCCGGACCGACGAACGGCACCAGCTTGCCCAACGTCGAGAGCGGCACCATGCCGCCAGACGCATTGCGCACATAGAGCCGCGAAATGTCGGCCGCACCCGCACGTGCATCCTTGTCGGCCTGGATGGTCACCCGGAAGGTGCGGCCGAACAGGTTGAAGTCATTCACGTACAGCGAGCCGAGATAGATCTGCAGCGTGTTGAAGACATCGGGCAGGTTGAGGCCGAGCAGTTTGGCCTTGCTGCGGTCGAGGTCGTAGTTGAACTGCGGCGTCGAGGTCGAGAACGGCGAGAACAGCTGCTGCGGATTGATTTCCGGCTGCTTGCGCGCCTCGGCGATGACGGCTTGCGTCGCATCGTTGAGAGCCACGCTGCCGCGCCCGGTGAGATCCTCGACGACGAATTCGAAGCCGCCCGTGGTGCCGATACCCGGGATCGAAGGCGGATCGAAGGACAGCGCGAAGGCTTCCGGTATCTGCATCAGCTTGCCGCGCACATCGGCGACGAGCTTCGATGCGCTCTGGTCGGGGCCGCGTTCCTCCCAAGGCTTCAGGATGGCGAACTCGACCGCCGAGTTCGACTGTGCCGCGCTGGTCAGGAAGTTCAGGCCGCTGATCGAGCCGACGATGTCGACGCCAGGCGTCGCCTGCAGAATGTCGCGCGCCTTCTGCGCCACCGCGTCGGTGCGTTCCAGCGAGGCGCCGTCAGGCAACTGGATGACGACGAAGAAGTAGCCCTGGTCCTCGACCGGAAGGAAGGTCGAGGGCAGCTTCTGCCAGACGAAGTAGGTGGCGACCAGCCCGGCCGCGAACAGGCCGAGCATGATCCAGCGCAGCCGGATCAGGATGCGCACGCCATGGGCATAGGCATGCGAGAGCTTGTCGAAGCCGGTGTTGAACCAGCGGAACGGCGCGAACTGCGTCTCGCCGCGATGGCGCAGGAAGGCAGCACTCAGCGCCGGGCTGAGCGTTAGCGAGTTGAAGGCCGAGATGCCGACCGAAATCGCCACTGTCAGTGCGAACTGGTTGTAGAGCTTGCCCGAGACGCCGGGGATGAAGGCGACTGGCACGAAGACGGCCATCAGCACTGCTGTGGTGGCGATGATCGGTCCGGTGACTTCGGCCATCGCGGCCTTGGTCGCCGCCAGCGGTTTGAGACCCGCCTCCAATTGTCGTTCGACATTTTCCACCACCACGATGGCGTCGTCGACAACAAGGCCGATGGCCAGCACCATACCGAGCAGAGAGAGCATGTTGAGCGAGAAGCCGAGCATGTACATGACGACCATGGTCGCCACCAGCGACACCGGAATGGCGATGGTCGGGATGATCGTCGTGCGCCAACTCTGCAGGAAGATGAACACCACCGCCACGACCAGCACCAGCGCTTCGCCGAGCGTGATCAGCACGTCATGCATCGAGGCCGAGACGAAGCGCGTCGTGTCATAGTGCATGGCATAGGAGACGCCTTTGGGGAAACGCGCCGACAGTTCCTGCATCTTGTCCTTGACGCGCTGCTGCAGGTCGAGCGCATTGGAGCCCGGCATCTGGTAGACGGCGAGCACCACGGTCGGGTCCTTGCCGAAGAAGGCGGACGAGGAATACTGCAAGGCGCCGAGCTCGATGCGGGCGACATCCTTCAGCCGCACCAGCGAGCCGGTGTCGGTGTTGGCACGCACGACGATGTCGCCGAACTCTTTTGGGTCGCTCAGGCGGCCGACAGCGCTGACCTGCATTTCGAAAGCAGTGCCGGCGGGCGCCGGTGACTGGCCGATCTTGCCGGCCGCCACCTGGACGTTCTGTTCCGAGATGGCGTTCTGGACGTCGACTGCGGTGATGCCGAGATTGGCAAGTTTGTCCGGGTCGAGCCATACGCGCATTGAATAGCGCCGCTCGCCGAAGATCTGCACGTCGCCGACGCCTTGCAACCGCTTCAGCGGATCGACCACCTGCAGATAGGCAAGGTTGCTCAGCGCCACCGGGTCGACCGATTTGTCGGGCGAGGTCAGGTTGACGATGAGAACGAAGTTCGGGTTCTGCTTCTTGATCGTCACGCCGCCCTGGTTGACGATCGCCGGCAGCGACGAGGCGGCTTGCGAGACGCGGTTCTGGACGTCGACGGCCGCCGTGCTCAGCGGATAGCCGACATCGAAAGTGATGGTGATGGTCGAGGAGCCGTCATTGGAGCTCGACGACGACATGTAGGTCATGCCTTCAACGCCGTTGATCTGCTGCTCCAGCGGCGTCGTCACCGTATCGGCGACCACCTGCGCGCTGGCACCCGGATAATGGGCGCTGACCACGACCTGCGGCGGCGTAATGTCGGGAAACTGCGAGACCGGCAAAAGGAAATAACAAATCGCCCCGGCGAGCACCATGATGATGGCGATCGCCGACGCGAAGATCGGGCGGTGGATGAAATAGTTCACCATGACACGCAGGCCTCGTTGAATGCTTTTGCTTCGCCAAACGCGTTGGCGATTCTGGACAGCTGCCGGCTGCGCGCCGTCTCATCGGGAAAGCGCGCCGCCGCCTTGCGGGCTGGCGCCTGCGCGGCCGCCAACGAACGCAGCGTCGCCTCCAAGGCGCGCGGATCGACGCGGTCCGCCTTCATCACCAGCCGGATCATCGGATCCCGGATGGCTTCATCGATCGTCAAATCCTTGCGCTGCGACATAGGAGCGGCTCCTGGCTGGCGATTCGCATCGGATGATCGCGAACCGTTTTTCTCGTTCTCACCGGCCGAAGCCGCATGACATGCAGTGTTCTTGCCCTATTTCGCCCCGGCAGGACCCAACGGCGATAACCTGTCGTTGACGGGAGGCAAGATGGGTGTTACCAGTAAGTAACATCGCTAAAGTTACAGACCGGTAACACCCTAGTCAAGAGGTGAGCCGAATTTTTAGGGAGACAAGGAGACTTCGATGGCAGACGGCACGACGGAACGCGTTCGCCCCCGGGATCGTATCCTGGAGACGGCGCAGGACATGTTTCACAAACATGGCATCAAGGGCGTCGGCGTCGACGCCATCACCGAGGCCGCCGGCACCAACAAGATGACGCTGTACCGTCATTTCGAGTCCAAGGACGACCTGATCATCGAATGCCTGCGCGCCACCGCATGCAAGGCCGCCGCGATATGGGACGCATTCGAGGCCGAATATCCCGGCGACAAGCTCGCGCAATTGCATGCCTGGGTTCGCAAGGCCGCCGATATGCTCAATGCCGACAGCCGCGGCTGCGACATGGCCAATGCCGCCATCGAACTCAGCGAGACCGACCATCCGGCGCGGCGCGTCATCAAGGAATTGAAAGAGGCCCAGCGCGACCGGCTGGTGTCGCTTTGCCGTGACGCAGGCGTCGGCCAGGCCGAGCTTCTCGCCGACACGCTGTCGCTGCTCCTCGAAGGCGCGCGCGTCTCGATGCAGAGCGTCGGCGCCGAAGGCCCGAGCGCGCAATTCGTGCGCATGGCGGAAGGTTTGATTGCGTCGTTCCGGGCGCGATAGGACCAAAGCTTCGCGTTTTTGACGCTGAAGAATCCTGAATCTGTACCCCGGAACGAAAAAAGCCCGCTGCCGGGAGGAGGTGGCAGCGGGCTCGATTTCGAATGAGACGCGGGAGGAGGTGCGCCGCATTCAGCGTCGGCATCGCATCTGGGAGGAGTAGATGGCCGACACCCAGATATCTACCGATTGCTTAATGATTCGGCAACCATAAAAGTTGCATAGCAGGTGTGCAGAATTGCCGCATCAGCCACCAATCCTCCGACAAATCCGGACAAAGCGACCTTTCTGCGGCGCACTAACCTATTGAACCGGCACGTTTTCCTTGAAGATCAGGCGTGGCTCGATGAATTTTTTCGTCAGGTAAGGCGCCGAAGACGCGATCGAGCCGAGCAGGCGGATGACCGACTGTTCGGCGATCAGCCGCGCATTCTGGTCGATGACGACATCGGCGATATCGTCGACCAGATAGCCGCGCGTTTCCCTGGTCAGGTCGTGGCAGATGAACACCGGCTTCTTCTTCGGCCTTGCCTCCAGCAATGCCTTTGCCACACCCGAGCGACCGGCGCCGACGCAGTAGATGCCGAGCAATTCCGGCTCATTGTGCAGCGCCTTCATCGTCGCGGTGTAGCTCACCTCCGGCTCGTCGTTGATCTCGACGGCGCTCGAGACGGTGAGATTGGGGAATTCCTCTGAGAGTACGGAGCGGAAGCCCATCTCGCGCTCCTCATGGCCGCGATAGGAGCGTGAGCCGACGACCATGGCCAGATGTCCGGTGCGGCCGCCGAGGAACCGGCCCATCAAAAGTGCCGCGGTGCGGCCGGCGACCCGGTTGTCGATGCCGACATAGGCCGAGCGCGGTGCCGCCGGAACGTCCGAGACCAGCGTGACCAGGCGGATGCCGGCCTCGACCACCTCGCGCAGGATGTTGCGCGTTCTCGGATGATCGACGGCGATGACTCCGACGCCGTTCGCCTTGAGCGAGAGGTTTTCGATGGCGCCCTGCAGCGCGCCGGGCGCGATGCCGGCGAGGCTGTGGATGCGGCATGAAGCGACCAGCGGCAGGCGCGCCGCATAGTCCTCGATATGTTTGGCCAGATCGATCATGAAGGCGTTCGAGCCGATCGGCAGGAAGAATTCCAGATGCGCCGGCCTCGACGGCAACGCCACCTGGTCGACCACGGGCAGGTAGCCGAGCTGCCTGGCAGCCTCCATCACGCGCTGCCGGTTGGCGGCACTTGCACCCGCCCGGTTGTTCAGCACCCGGTCGACGGTCGCGGTCGACAGCCCGCAGCTTCTGGCGATATCGGCAACGGTGGCTTTCATTGTCACAGTCATAGGAGCTGCTGCGATCCTGTGCCAGCGATGGGTGGTGCTCAGCCTGGCCGTTGCGTGTCCTCTGCGAGAGCCGCGCGGATTTCCTTGTCGGACATGCCGGTGATGATCCGCTCGACCTCGGCGACATTGGTCTTCTTCGGATCGATGTCGTCTGCCACGACCTTGCCCATGCGCATGACGACGATGCGGTCGACCACCTGGAAGACATGATGGATGTTGTGGGCGATGAAAATGCAGGAGTGCCCGGAATCGCGGGCGCTGCGCACGAAGCTCAGCACGCCTTGCGTCTCGGCGACGCCGAGATTGTTGGTCGGTTCGTCGAGGATGATCAGGTCGCTGTCGAAATGCATGGCGCGCGCGATCGCCACCGCCTGCCGCTCGCCGCCCGACAGCGAGCCGATCGGCGTCGTTGGCGGAATGTTCTTGGAGATGCCGACCTGTTTCAGCAGGTCGCGGGCGACCAGGTTCATGGCCTCCTGGTCCATGCGGTTGAGGAAGCGCGGCGGCTTGATCGGCTCGCGGCCGAGGAACAAATTGCGGGCGATCGACAGCTGTGTGACCAGCGCCGAATCCTGGTAGATCGTCTCGATGCCGTGGGCGATGGCATCGCTGGTGCTGCGCAGATTCACCTTCTTGCCGCGGATGAAGATGTCGCCGCTGGTCAGCGGCACCGCGCCCGACAGCACCTTGATCAGCGTCGACTTGCCGGCGCCGTTGTCGCCGAGCAGGCCGACGATCTCCTGTTCGTTGACGTGGAAATTGGCGTCCACCAGCGCCTGCACGCGACCGTAGGACTTGCGGATGTTTGTCATGCGGATGAGCGGTTCAGCCATGGTTCACGTCCCTGCCTGATGCCGGCGTTCCAGCCATGAGTGGAGCGCCATCATGCCGAGGATGATGGCGCCGATGAAGATGTTGTAGGCAAGCCCCGGCACGCCGATCAGCACGATGCCGTTGCGCATCACGCGCAGGATCAGGATGCCGAGCACGGTGCCGATGATCGTGCCGCGTCCGCCGGTCAGCGCCGTGCCGCCGATCACCACCATGGCGATGACTTCGAGCTCGTAGCCGGTGCCGCTGTTGGGGTTGGCCGCCGAGGTGCGCAGCGAGGAGATGACGCCGGCAAGCGAGGCCATCAGCGACGACAGCACGAACAGGCCGATCTTGACGCCGTTGACGTTGACGCCGCGGGCGCGCGCCGCATTGGGGTTGCCGCCGGCGGCCTGGATCCAGTTGCCGGTGCGACTCTGCGTCAGCACGTAGCCCAGCGCGATCGCGGCGGCGATGAACCAGAACAGCGACATGTAGACGCGGAACGGGCCGATGAAGAAATCGCCGACCAGCGCTTCCGCCAGCCAACTGCCTTCGGCGCTCCAGGTCCGCTGCGGGAAGCCATCGGTGACGAAGAGCGCGGTGCCGCGCACCACCAGCAGCATGCCGAGCGTCACCAGGAAGGAGGGGATCTTGAGTTGCGTCACGAACCAGCCATTGACCAGTCCGATGAAGGCGGCAACCACAAGCGCGACGACGAGCCCCATCTCCAGCGAGGTGACACCGCTGTTGAACAGCGTCCACATCAGCACCGGCGAGAAGCCGAACAGCGATCCGACCGAGAGGTCGAATTCGCCCGATGTCATCAAAAGCGTCATCGTCAGCGCGATCAGGCCGAGCTCGACGGTGAAGGCCAGTATGTTGGAAATGTTCTGCGGCGACAGGAAGTCCGGATTGATACCCCAGAAGACGACGAGCTCTATGACGAGCAGGACGAATGGCCCGAATTCCGGCCTGCCGATCAGGCCTTGGATGAGGGAACGATTTTCCACGAGCAACCCGCGACATGAATGGAATGGGCTGAGACCTGCACCGTAGATGACGGCGCGGGCTCGGCGACGATAGCGTCCAGCGCCGCGCGTCGAAAGACGCGCGGTGCTGGTAGTCGAGGGGTTATTTGCCGGACAGGATCTTGTCGTACACCCCGGCGGTGTCTTTTTCGTACAGCGCGCCGGTGATGACGTTGAAGCCCGGAGGAATGCCGCTGGCAGCCATGTTGGCCAGTGAAAGCGCGACATAGCTGGTCGCCTGCGGGTCCTGCCACTGGCCGGCATTGACGTAGCCATTCAGCACTTCCTGCGTGGTGTCGAGCGAGTTGCCCCAGCCGACGACCGGGATTTCGCCAGGCTTGACGCCGACCTGGTCGAACACCCGCTTGATCGAGCCGGTGACGAGGTCGCCGAGGCCGATGATCGCCTTGACCTTGGCCTTGTTGGCGGTGAGGTAATCGACCATGCGGTTGATCACTTCGGCCTGGTCGAGCGTGGCTTCGGTGATTTCGTAGGTGATGCCGAGCGGCTCGAACACGCTCTTGATGCCTTCCTCTTCCTGCACGCCATAGGTGGCGCCGGGAACTTCGACCGGCATCCAGACGAAATCGCCCTTCTTCACCAGGCCCTTGTCGACCAGATACTGCGCCCAGTGCCTGCCGAAGGTGACGTTGTCGCCGCCGACATAGGCATTGAAATTGGCTTTCGGGTCGGGCGTGTTGAAGTTGATGATCGGGATGTTGGCGGCGCGCGCTTCCTTGACGATCTCGACCAGGCTGCCCGGGTCGGGGCTGGTGGTGACGATGCCGTCTGCCTTGGCCGAGATGGCGGCACGCACCGCCTCCTGCTGCGAGGCCACGTCGTTATTGTGGAACGAGGTGTTGACGGTGTTGCCAGTGTCCGTCGCCCATTGCTTGGCGCCGGCCAGGAAGTAGGTCCAGACCGGGTCGGCCGGGCCGCCATGCGAAATCCAGTAGAACGTCTTGGCTTGCGCCATTGCCGGAATGGCAATGAGCGCGATCAAGCCAAGCACGAGCAGTCTTAGCCTCGACAGCATTTGATTTCCTCCCATGTTGAAAACGATCCCCCCGTCAGGCGCGATGCGGCCCAAGGATCGCATCTCCTGCCAGCGCCGACCGGGTGCCCTCAGAGCATTCCCTTTTCCGGCCACTGGCAAGCCTCCATCTGCCAGTGGACGTTGGCGCACGGCGCTGCGCCATCAGCAATCCCATCAGATTGCATCAGCTGAGGTGATATTTTCCGAGAGCTCGGGGCCTCGCTCCCGGTCGCGGGTGAGGCGGGCCGGCTAGATCAGACCGGCCTTGGCGAGGTCGCGCATCAAATGGCTGGCGCCATAGGTCCAGTGCGGACAGTCGGGCGACAGCCGCACACGATTGACCAGCGCGCCGAATTTCTCCGACGAGATGGTGACGATGTCGCCAACCTTGTGGGTAAAACCCTTGCCCTTTTCGCCGCGATCCTTCGACGGCACGAACATGGTGCCGAGATAGAGCGCCAGCCCATCCGGATACTGGTGGTGCGGCCCCATTGCGGCGGCGACAAGCTCTTCCGGCGAGCGGCTGATCTCGGCCATCGAGCTTGCGCCCTCCAGCGAAAATCCGTCCTCTCCCTCGACCTTCAGGCGCACGATGGCTTGCTTCACGTCGTCGATGGAGAAGGTGTCGTCGAAGAGCCGGATGAACGGGCCGAGCGAGGCCGAGGCATTGTTGTCCTTGGCCTTGCCGAGCAGCAGCGCTGAACGTCCCTCGACGTCGCGCAGATTGACGTCGTTGCCGATCGTGGCGCCGACGATCCTGCCGCTGCTGGCGGCGATCATGGCGATCTCCGGTTCCGGATTGTTCCAGGTCGACACCGGATGCAGCCCGACATCGGCGCCGAAACCGACCGAGGCCATCGGCTGGCATTTGGTGAAGATCTCCGCGTCGGGACCGATGCCAACTTCCAGATATTGCGACCAGGCGCCGCGCTGGATCAGCTTGGCCTTGATCTCCATCGCTTCCGGCGAACCGGGCTTCAGCTTCGACAGATCGTGGCCGATCAGCCCGGCAATGTCGGCGCGGATGGCGTCGGCCTTTTCCGCCGAGCCGCGCGCCTGCTCCTCGATGACCCGTTCGAGCAGGCTGACAACGAAGGTGACGCCGGAGGCCTTGACCGCCTGCATGTCGACCGGGGAGAGCAGATAGGGCTTTGCCGGATCGCGCGTCGCCGCGAAACTGTTGGCGGCAATCGCGTCGAGCGAACCGATCGGCTTGCCCTTGGCGGCGCGAACATAGCCTGCGGGGTCGGCCATTTCGCAGACATCGCGAACGGTTGGCGCCGTGCTGGAGGTGATGTCGAGGACCGTGCCGTCGCGCACCGTGACCACCAGCGGATAGGACGCTTCGCCTGTCCGAGCCCGGCCGATGAACAGGCCGTCGGCGGGCAGGTGGCTTGGATTGGTCATGTCTGCGGTCTCCCAGTCTGGTTATGGCCGTCCGCCTTGGCTGAAAGGCGGGCCGATCGGCGCGGCACTTTCGTCGGATTCCGGTCAAAGGTCTATCCCGTTCGTGATGCGGGTTTCGACAGGGCCGGCCGGAAAATTACCCACAGGCGTCGCAACAAGATCGAAACGCTCTTTCAAATATGTGAAATCGACAATAGAATTTTCACGCACAATCAACATCAAGGTGATCCTTGCCCGCAGCGTTTTCCGATCCGATCTGGCAAAAGCCCAAAGCGGTAATCGCACTTCCGTCGCTTTTCCCGGCCGGCAGCCCTGTAGATGTCGTCATCGTCGGCGGCGGCATCATGGGCCTGTCGACCGCCTTGCACGCGGCGCGCCTCGGTCTTGCAGTCCAGGTGCTCGAGGCCGGCGCGATCGGCGAGGGCGCGTCGGGGCTGAATGGCGGCCAAGTCATCCCCGGCCTGAAGTATGATCCGGAATGGCTGCTTGAGCATTTCGGGCCCGAACGCGGCGCGGCGCTGGTCAATTTTGCCGCCTCGACAGCCGATGCGGTGTTCGACCTCATCCGCGACGAGAGACTGGCGGTGCCGTTCGTTCGCAATGGCTGGATCCAGGCCGCGCACACCGAGACCGCGCTGAAGGCGGCAGCCAACCGCGACCGCCAGTGGCGGGCGCGTGGCGCCGATGTCCAGCTTCTGAGCCAGGCGGAAATCGCGGCGATGACCGGCGCGCAGGGCTATCTCGGTGGCTGGCTCGACCGCCGCGCCGGCGTCATCGACCCGCTCGCCTATACGTCGGAACTGGCGCGCGTCGCCACAGCCGCCGGCGCCCGGATCGCCGAGCGCCAGAAGGTGGTGAAACTTGGCAGGGAAGCCGGCTTTTGGCGCGTCTCGACCGCAAACGGCGCCGAACTGCGGGCGAAGGCGGTTGTGCTTGCAACCAACGCCTATACCGGCGGGCTGCTTCCCGGCTTGGCTGAGACCATCGTGCCGCTGCATTCCTTCCAGATCGCGACGGTGCCGTTGTCTTCCAACCTCGCGGCGACGATTCTGCCGGAAGGGCAAGCAGTGTCGGATTCGCGCCGCATCCTCGTCTACTACCGCAAGAGCGCCGACGGCCGGCTGGTGCTCGGTGGGCGCGGCCGCATGGCGCTGCCGACCAGTGAGGGTGACTGGGTGCATCTCGAACGGGCGCTGGCCAGGCTCTATCCAGCGCTTGCCGGCGTCGCGATAGAAAAGCGCTGGTTCGGACGCGTGGCGATGACGCCGGATCACTTGCCGCATATCCACGAACCGGAGCCGGGCCTGCTCGCCGTGGTCGGCTGCCAGGGCCGTGGCGTCGGCCTGATGACCGCGCTCGGCGGGCGGATGGCGAGCTACCTTGCGAATGGCGACATCAACCAGCTGCCGTTCCCTCTGTCGCCAATCCGGCCGATCCCATTCCATGCCTTCCGCCAGATTGGCGTCGCCGCGACGATCGCCTGGTATCGCATGCTGGACGCCTTCGAGCGCTGATTTCGAAGGCGGCGCTTGGGCGCCTTGCGATTCAACTTGACAGTTTCATGAATATGAAAAAAGCTAAGCCGGTTTCATAATTCCGTTGGACGGTTCGATGTCGACCATCGCAGCAGGGCAGTCGCTGCCGGAATCCCGGTCTTCACCGGCTTTCCGCTTCGCGATGCTGCTGCCGGGCGGGCTGGTCACTTTCTTCCTCATCCTGTTTGCCCTCGGCCTCGTGCTCTTCCTCGCCTTTCGCGGCAATGACGGCTCACTGCTCGGGGCCGGCCTCACTGTCGCGAACTTCGCCACGGTCGCGTCTGATCCGCTGTACTGGACGGTGACGCTGCGCTCGCTGGTCATCGCCGGCCTGGTGACGCTGGCGACCGTCGTCACCGCCTATCCCGTCGCCTATTATCTCGCCTTCCATGCCGGGCGGCGGCGTGGCCTGCTGCTGTTCCTGGTGACGCTGCCGTTCTGGACCAGCTATCTCCTGCGCGTCTTCGCCTGGAAGATCGTGCTCGCCTACAATGGCGTGCTGAACTCGGCGCTGATCGAAAGCGGCATCTGGTCCGAGCCGACGCTTGCCTTCCTCAACACGCCGGCGGCGGTCGTCGTCACGCTCGCTCACGCCTATGCGCCGTTCGCCATCCTGCCGATCTATGTGGCTCTGGACACCATTCCGAAGTCGCTACTCGAAGCGGCGTCTGACCTTGGCGCAAAACCTTTCACCAGTTTCCGCCGCGTCGTGCTGCCGAATTCGATGCCGGGCGTGCTGGCGGCGGCCCTCGTCGTCTTCGTGCCGACGGTCGGAGACTATGTCACCCCGGCCATGGTCGGCGGTCCGGCCAGCACCATGATCGGCTCACTGATCCAGTCCGAGTTCGGCAAGGCCAATGACTGGCCGTTCGGCGCCGCACTTTCGGTCTGCGTCATGCTGGTCATCCTGTGCGTGGTTCTGGTCGCGCGCGGTGCCGACCGCAGATTTGGCAGCCGCACATGAGCGCGGCGCGCACCGAGGCCAATGCAGGCGGCCGCTGGCTCGGCGCCTATGTGCTTGCCTATCTGGTCTTCCTCTATCTGCCAATCCTGCTGATCCCGCTGTTTTCCTTCAACGATTCCATCCAGGCGGCGTTTCCGCTGCACGGTTTTACGCTGCAATGGTACGCGACGCTCTACGGCAATCCGGCCCTGTCGGGAGCTTTGGCCAACAGCCTCGTCATCGGCACCATCGCCGCCAGCGGCGCCACGCTCTGCGGCATCACCGTGTCCTATATGGATCTCTATGGAAGCTCGCCGCTGGCGGCCGCCATCAGCGCCATTGCCCGGCTGCCGATCCTCATCCCCGGCGTCATCGTCGGCATTTCGCTGCTGATCCTGGTCAACCTCGTCGGCTTCGGCCCGTCGCGCATCGCCATCGTGCTCGGCCACATATTGGTGGCACTGCCGACGACCGTGGTCGTCATGCGCAGCCGCTTCGCCGCCATCCCGAAAACCATTCGCGAGGCGGCACTTGACCTTGGCGCCTCCGACTGGACGACGTTCCGGCGCGTCATGCTGCCGCTCAGCCTGCCCGCCGTGTTGTCGGCCTTCATGCTCGCCTTCCTGACCTCCTTCGATGAGTTCATCGTCGTCTTCTTCCTTGCCGGCACCGAGCCGACGCTGCCGCTCTACATTTGGAGCCAGCTGCGCTTTCCCCGCTCGCTGCCGACCGTCATGGCGCTGGGCACCGCGATCCTGGTCGTGTCCTTCATCATTGCCGCCCTTGCCGAATTTTTGCGCCACCGCGGGCTCGGGACCGCCCGCCGGGCAGCCGCCGCCAATCCAGCTTGAGCATAACAACGAAGAGGAGAACGAAAATGGCATTCGACCTGAAATCGATCACCGGAAACAAGGCGCGAGCCGGTCTCGCCGCTCTCGCGCTGGTACTGTCGTCGACGGTCGCCTTCGCCGGCGACAAGCTGCAATATTTCACCTGGTCGGGCTACGAACTGCCCGACTTCAACAAGAGCTTCCTTGCCGCCCATCCCGATGGCGTCGAGGCCTCGATCTTCGGCGATGACGACGACGCCTTCACCAAGGTCAAGGCAGGCTTCCGCCCCGACGTCGCGCATCCCTGCTACGACAAGGTGGCGCGCTGGAACAAGGAAGGCCTGCTGCAGCCGATCGACACCAAGCGCATTAAGAACTGGGATTCCATCTTCCCCGTCTTCAAGAACCTGCCCGATTTGCAGGCCGGCGACGGCAAGGTCTGGATGGTGCCGTGGGATTGGGGCAACACCTCGATCCTCTACCGCACCGACCTGGTCAAGGACCCGGAAGCGAGCTGGAACCTTTTGTGGGACAAACAGTATGCCGGGCGCATGGCGACGATCGATGCCGTGCATGACACGCCTGTCGTGGCAGCACTTCTCGCCGGCGTCAATCCGTTCGACATGACGCCCGAGCAAATGGACAAGGTGGCGGAGAAGCTGCGCGAGCAGCGTCCGCTACTCTCCAACTACACGACAGACATGACCTCGGTGGAGCAGGCGCTGGCGAGCGGCCAGCTGGTCGCCGCCATGACGTGGAACGCCTCGGCCACCTCGCTGAAGAAGCAGGGCGTGCCGGTCGAGTTCATGAAGCCGAAGGAAGGCATGCTGACCTGGTCCTGCGGCTTCGTCATGCTCAAGGACGCCAAGAACGTCGACCTTGCCTATGACTTCATCAACAGCCGGCTGGAGACGGATTCGGGCAAATACCTGATCCAGGCCTATGGCTATGGCAGCTCGACCAGTTCGGCTTTCGCCGCCGTGCCGAAGGAGGAGTTGGACAAGCTGCAGCTGCCGTCCGACCCGGAGGTGATGCTGAAGACCACAATCTTCACCGGCCCGATGAAACAGAATGACGACCTCGCCAAGATGTTCGAGAAGGTCAAGGCGGGCGGGTGAGCAGCGCAGACCTCCCCTTCTCCCCTTGTGGGAGAAGGTGGCCGCGAAGCGGCCGGATGAGGGGTGTTCCAGGGAATGCAGACGTCTCATTCCGTCGCCCAGCCCTCATCCGTCTCGGCGCTGCGCGCCGATCCACCTTCTCCCACAAGGGGAGAAGGGAAAGCAAACGAGGACGAACGGATGGACATGCTGGACGAGGCGGCTGAAAGGCCGAAGGACGATGCCGACGTGCGGGTCGGCCGGCGCGTGCGGGCGTTGCGGCTGGAGCGCAACCTGTCGCTGGCCGAGCTTGCCGGAAAGGCCGGCGTGTCGATCGGCGCGCTCAGCCAGATCGAGCGCGGCATGTCCTCGCTGCGGGTCAAGGTGATCTGGCCGCTGGCCGCCGCTTTGGACATCGAGCCCTCGGCGCTGATCACTGACGGCAATGATGCCGTCAACGATCTCTACTGTGTCCGTGCCGACAAGCGGCGGCAGATCCCGGTGAAGTCGGAGGGCATCGCCAAGGCGCTGCTGTCGCCGCCCGCCGCCACGCTCACCGGCATGCTGGTGAGCGTCGAGGCCGGCGGCGGCACCGCCGATGCCTATGCGCATGCCGGCCATGAGTTCGGCTATGTCCTGTCGGGCGAGGTCGAGCTGGTGGTGGATTCGACCACCTACGGGCTGAAGGCCGGCGACAGTTTTGCTTTCAAGAGCACGCTTCTGCACGCCTTCCGCAACCCGGGCGCCGAGCGCTGCCAGATCCTGTGGGTCAACACGACCAAGCCGTCAGAGGTGCGCGATGGCGCCTGATGCCCTGGTGCGGCTGGACGCGGTCTCGAAGATTTTCCCCGGCGGCATCGTCGGGCTTGATGCCGTCGACCTCGACATCGCCCGCGGCGAATTCCTGACCTTGCTTGGCCCCTCCGGCTGCGGCAAGACCACCAGCCTGCGCGTCATTGCCGGTTTCGAGAGCCCGTCGAGCGGCAAGGTGCTGCTCGAAGGCCGCGACATCACCGCGCTCAGGCCGTTCGATCGCCCGGTCAACACCGTGTTCCAGGACTATGCGCTGTTCCCGCACATGAACGTTGCCGAGAATGTCGGCTTCGGCCTGTCGCTGCGCAAGCTGTCAGGGACGGAACAGGCCAAGCGCGTCGGCGAAGCGCTCGACATGGTCGGCCTCGGCGACAAGATCGGCGCTCGCGTCTCCGAGCTGTCGGGCGGCCAGCGCCAGCGCGTCGCGCTCGCTCGCGCCATTGTCTGCGAACCGCGCGTGCTGTTGCTCGACGAGCCGCTGTCGGCACTGGACGCGCATCTGCGCGAGCAGATGCAGGTCGAACTGAAGCGGCTGCAGTCGCGGCTCGGCACCACCTTCGTCATGGTCACCCACGACCAGACCGAAGCCTTGTCGATCTCCGACCGCATCGTCGTCATGAACAAGGGCCGCATCGAGCAGATCGCCCCGCCGGCGACCCTCTACGATCGGCCCGCCACCAAATTCGTCGCCAGCTTCATCGGCACGATGAACCTGTTGCAGTCGCGCTTTGTCGACCGCGACGGCGACCGCCTGCGCTTCACCGCAGGCGCCTTGCCCTTGGAGGCCATTTCCGAAACCGGCGAGGCACCCGGCGAAGGCGCTGTGCGCACCATCGGCGTGCGTCCCGAGGACCTGCTGGTGGCGACCGAGGCAGCCTCCGGTACCGCGCCGGCGCGGGTCAACAGCATCGTCTTCCACGGCCGCACCTTGCGTCTGCATGCCGAATTGGGGCAGGGGATGCCGGTGGTGATCGACGCGCCGCGCCGGGCCGAGGGTTTTCAATTCAGCGTCGGCGACGTGGCGCATATCAGCCTGCGCCGTGGCGCCAACTGCCCTATGCTCTCCAGCTGATCTCCTCGCCATTTCCAGATATCGGAGCCCTATTGTGAGCAATCATCTGAATTTCTTCATCGACGGCAAATGGGTGGCGCCCGTGGCGCCGGCAACGCTGGACGTGATCGACCCCTCCACCGAAGAGGCCTACACCAAGATATCCGTTGGCTCGAAGGCCGACGTCGACAAGGCGGTTGCTGCCGCCAAGGCCGCCTTCCCGTCCTTCTCGCAGACCAGCAAGGCTGAGCGCCTGACGCTGCTGAAGCGCATCCTCGAAGTCTACAACGAACGCTACGAGGACATCGCCCAGGCCGTCAGCCAGGAAATGGGTGCGCCGATCACCTGGGCGCGCGAGGCGCAGGCCTGGGCGGGCAGGGCGCATATGGAAGCCACCATCAAGGCGCTGGAGGAGTACGATTTCTCGGAGAAGCGCGGCGGCACCATGGTGGTCAAGGAGCCGATCGGCGTCTGCGCGCTGATCACGCCCTGGAACTGGCCGCTCAACCAGATCGTCTGCAAGGTGGCGCCGGCCATCGCCGCCGGCTGCACCGTGGTGCTGAAGCCGTCTGAGATCGCACCAATCAGCGGCATCGTCTTCTCGGAAGTGATGGAGGCCGCCGGCACGCCGAAGGGCGTCTACAACATGATCAACGGCACCGGCCCCGATGTCGGCCAGATCATGGCCGGTCATCCCGATGTCGACATGGTCTCATTTACGGGTTCGACCCGGGCCGGCATCATCGTCGCCAAGACGGCGGCCGAGACGGTCAAGCGCGTGGCACAGGAGCTCGGCGGTAAGTCGGCCAACATCGTGCTGCCGGATGCCGATTTCGAGGCCGCCGTGCGTCAGGGCGTCAATGCCTGCTTCGGCAACAGCGGCCAGTCCTGCGATGCGCCGACGCGCATGCTGGTGCCGGCCGGCCGCCATGACGAGGCGCTGGCGATCGCCAAGCAGGCCGCCGAAGCGCACAAGGTCGGCGATCCGCGCTCGGAAGAGACCAAGCTCGGACCGGTCGTCTCCAACCTCCAGTTCGACAAGATCCAGCGGCTGATCGAGGCCGGCATCAAGGAAGGTGCGACGCTCGTCACCGGCGGTCCCGGTCGGCCGGAACACCTCAACCGCGGCTACTATGTGCGCCCGACCGTGTTCGGCCATGTCACGCCGGGCATGACCGTCGAGAAGGAAGAGATTTTTGGGCCGGTGCTCTCGGTCATTTCCTACAATGACGAGGACGAGGCGGTGAAGATCGCCAACGACACGGTCTACGGCCTTGCCGCCTATGTGCAGTCGCAGGATATCGACCGCGCCCGCAAGGTCGCAGCCCGCCTGCGTGCCGGCCAGGTGTCGATCAATTATCCGGAGTGGGACACGTTCGCGCCCTTCGGTGGCTACAAGCAGTCGGGCAACGGCCGCGAATATGCCGACTGGGCCATCCACGACTTCCTCGAGGTCAAGGGCATCATCGGCTACGGCGCCTGACGTCTCAGCTGGCTTCCTCGCCCCCATGAAATGGGGCCTCCGGAGGGAGAGGAAGGGAGCCGAGGTCGGCGAACTCGCGCCTTTCCTCTCCCCCGTCGATCGGGGGAGAGGTGTCGAGCGAAGCTCGACGGAGTGGGGGTCGACCTGGCTCGACCGTTGTCGCTTCAAGCTGGGGCGATGCCTGGTCCTGATTGAGGCCCTCTGGTGGTTGTCAGCGGCGGCGCATTGGAGGACCGGCTTCCCCCACTCCGTCGCTGCTTCGCAGCGCCACCTCTCCCCCCTCCGGAGGGAGAGGAAAGACGCCAAGGTCGGCGAACTCGCGCCTTTTCGTCTCCCCCGTCGATCGGACCGCTCCGCGGGGCGAGGAACCTTCTCAAGACGCCTTGGCGAAAAACCCCTGATAGTCGGATTTGGCCTGCAGCAGGCGCAGGATGTTTTCACGCGACCCGCGAACATGCGCGCGGGCGCGCTCGCCGGCCAGTGCGACGTCGCCTGCGCAGATCGCGTCGACGATGCCGGTGTGCTCCTCGCGGGTGAGCTGCCACTCGTCGAGCCACAAAAGTTCCGTCCACACATATTGCTGGCACTTGTCGAGGATGCCGCACAGCATGCCGTGCAGCATCTCGTTGCCGCCGATTTCGGCGATGACGCGATGCAGGTCAATGCCGACCTGCAGCTCCTCGAATTGCTCCCTGGTGCTGCGGTCGGGGATCGCCGCCAGCCGCTCGCATTCGGCCAGCATGTCTCGCAGCCGCGCCTTGTCGGCCGCGGTCGCATTGGCGGCGGCGAGTTCGGTCGCGCGTCCATCCAGCATTTCGCGAATGTCGAAGGCTTCGCGAAACATGGTGAGGTTGAATTCCGTCACCACATAGCCCTGGCGTGGCCGGCCAACCACCAGCCCGTCGCGCTCGAGCCGGTTAAAGGCTTCGCGCACCGGGGTGCGGCTGACGTTGAGGCGCGCCGCCATGTCGTTCTCCGTCACCCGGGCGCCGGGCGGAATCTGCCCGGTGATGATCAGCGCCTTCAGCGACTCGAAGACCGAGTCGCGCAGCGTGTTCTTCCTCTCCTTGATCAAGCGTCCCGCCTCCAACCGTCTTGCCACGGATTCGCAGTTTAGAGCCTTTTACCTCCCGCTTGAACAGAACCGTTCGAGAAGGGCTAAAAGCTCTGAACCGACGCCTCCCTTACCCGCCGCGAAAAAATCAGATGGCCCGTGTTGACATCGGTTTTCGGCAGGCTACACTCAAAATTGTATACAAATTCGCATACCAAATCAACGATAATGGGAACACCGGTTCGAGAAGCGAAAAATGACCAGGATATCTTGCATTCACAGTCTGGCGCTCGCGGGGCTGCTGGCGTCGGCCGCCGTTCCGGCGATGGCTGCCGATACGATCACCGTCGCGTCATGGGGCGGCACCTATCAGGAAGCGCAGACCAAGGCCTTCTTCAAGCCGACGGCCGACGCACTCGGCATCACAATCAAGGAAGACACCACCAACGGCCTCGACGATGTCCGCCTGCAGGTCACCGGCAATGCCGTCAAATGGGACATCACCGAACTCGGCGCCGACGAATGCGCGCGCGGCTCCAAGGAGGGCCTGTTCGAAAAGCTCGACTACAGCGTCATCGACAAGAGCGGCATCAATCCGAAGCTCGTCCATGACGACTGGGTCGGCATCTCCTACACCTCCGTCGTGCTGATCTACCGGACCGACGTCTTCGGCGACAAGGGACCGAAGACATGGGCCGATTTCTGGAACGTCGAGAAGTTTCCGGGCCGCCGCGCGCTGAGCGGCAGTCAGGCGACGGAGACGCTGAGCGTTGCAGCACTCGCCGAGGGAATCCCGATCGACAAGGTCTATCCGGTCGACATCGACGGCGCGCTCAAATCCGTCGACAAGGTCAAGGGCCATATCGATGCCTGGTGGACCTCCGGTGCACAGGCCATGCAGCTCGTCAAGGACGGCGAGGTCGACATGGCGAGCATCTGGAACGGCCGCGCCGGCACCTTGAAGAAGGAAGGCGCGCCAGTCGCCTTCTCCTTCGATCAGGGCGTTCTCACCGCCGACTGCATGGTCATCCCCAAGGGCTCGAAGAACAAGGACATCGCCATGAAGGCGCTGGCCAAGTTCGTCAGCCCCGAGCTCCAGGCCAATCTGCCGCTCTATGTCGACAACGGACCGGCCAACGAGAAAGCCTTCGAGACCGGCAAGATCCCGCCGGAGCGGATCAAGGACATCAATTCAGCTCCCGAGAACGTCAAGAAGCAGGTTCTGCAGGATCCCGCATTCTGGCGCGACACGCTGGTTGAGGCGACGGAGAAGTTCAACAATCTGGTCCAGCAGTAGACAGGCAGCCTGATGGAAGGGAGCGGGGCCGAGGCGCTGCTCCGTTCCGTCTGCGCCATGAATGATCCGGAGCCCAGGGAGATGCTTTTGTCCATTGCGCCGTCCGCGCTTCCCATCGGTATCAGCGGCATCGAAAAACGGTTCGGCGGCGTTTCCGTGCTGCGCGACCTGTCGCTCGATGTCGCGGCCGGCGAATTCCTGACGCTGCTTGGTCCTTCGGGTTCGGGCAAGACGACGCTGCTGATGATCCTGGCCGGCTTCGTCAGGGCAAATTTCGGAAGCATCAAGGTCGGCGGCGAGGAGATAATCACCACGCCGCCGCACAGGCGCAACATCGGCATGGTGTTCCAGAACTACGCGCTGTTCCCGCACATGAACGTCTTCCACAACATCGCCTTTCCGCTGAAGCAGCGCCGCGTGTCCGCTGCCGACACGGCCGAGCGCGTCGAAAAGGCACTGGATCTCGTGCAGCTGAAAGGTCTGGGCGAGCGCCGTGTCGACCAGCTTTCGGGCGGCCAGCGCCAGCGCGTGGCGCTCGCTCGCGCCATCGTCTTCGAGCCGCGCATCGTGCTGATGGACGAGCCCCTGTCGGCGCTCGACAAGGGGCTGCGCGAGCATATGCAGATCGAATTGCGCAATTTGCACCGCCGGCTCGGCATGACCACCGTCTATGTCACGCACGACCAGCGCGAGGCGATCACCATGTCGGATCGCATTGCCGTCATGAATGCCGGGCGCATCGAGCAGATCGACCGCCCCGAAGTGCTCTACGCCAGGCCGCAGACCCGGTTCGTCGCCGGCTTCATCGGCGATTCCAGTTTCATCCCGGTCGAATGCCGCAATGGCAGTGTCTGGTACGAGGACAGGAAGATCCGCATGGCGGCAATGGCGCCGTCCTCCGGCAGCCACCTGATGGTGGTGCGGCCGGAAAAGTTGCGCCTGGTCACCGACGCCGAACCGTCGGGCAGCGTCAACGTGCTCCCGGCGACGGTCGGAGACGTCATCTACCAGGGCGACAGTTTCGTCTGCTACGCGGTGCTCAGGGACGGGCAACAGGTGACGCTGCGCGACTATTGCCGCAGCGACGTGCTGGCCAAGCTGCCAAGGCCCGGCGAGCCGGTCAATCTCGGCATCGACGCCGAGGACGTGGTGCTGGTGGCGGCGGACTGATGAGCATGCAATCCGCACGCTTTGAAGATCTCGGCGGCCCGCACGGGACGCTCAACGCCGATGCACTGCGTGCCGATGCGCGTCGGGAATCATTCGGTTTGCTGGCGCTGTTGTCACCTGGCCTGCTGCTCGTCTTCACCGTCATCATCGTGCCGATCGGCTGGCTGTTCTGGCTTTCGCTTTACGACGAGACGGGCGCGCTCAGCGCCGCCAACTATGCGCGCTTCTTCGAGCAGGCGTCCTACATCAGGACCTTCATCACCACCTTCAAGGTCGCCTTCTTCGTCACCGGCGCCTGCGTGCTGCTGGGCTATCCCTTGGCCTACATGCTGTCGCAACTGCCGCGCCGGGCGGCGTCGATCTGCCTGATCTTCGTCATCCTGCCGTTCTGGACCTCCGTGCTGGTGCGCACCTATGCCTGGCTGGTCATCCTGCAGCGCAAGGGGCTGGCCAACAGCTGGCTCATCGACCTCGGTGTCATCAGCCAGCCGCTGCCGCTCGCCAACAATTTCGCCGGCGTTATTATCGGCATGACGCATATCATGCTGCCGTTCCTGGTGCTGCCGCTCTACGCCTCGATGAAGACCATCGACACCGATTGTCTGCGCGCCGGCATGAACCTCGGCGCCAGCCCGGCCGCCACCTTCCGCCAGATATTCTTTCCGCTGTCGCTGCCCGGCCTCGCCTCCGGCGTCGTCATCGTCTTCGTGCTCTGCCTCGGTTTCTTCGTCACGCCGGCGCTAATGGGCGGCGGCAAGGTCATCATGTGGGCGATGCGCATGGAGCAGACCACCAGCCTCTACTCCAACTGGGGAGCCGGTGCCGCGCTCGGCGTCGTGCTGCTGGCAGTCACGCTGGCGCTGCTCGGTCTCTTCCAATGGCTGCTCGGCGCGCGCGCCACCGGCGTGTGGAGCTCGCGATGAGCGCGGAAACCAGCCTGCCCATCTCGCACAGGCAACGCCTCTGGCTCTATGGGCTCGGCGGCCTTGTGCTGCTGTTCCTGATCGCGCCGTCGGTCATCATCGTCATCATGTCTTTTTCCGGCTCGACGCTGCTGCAATTCCCGCCTGAGCAATGGTCGCTGCGCTGGTATGAGAGCTATTTCGGATCGGTGGAATGGCGCGATGCCACCATCGTTTCGGTTAAGGTCGCTGTCATGACGATGATCGTGGCGACGCCGCTCGGCACCGCCGCCGCCTACGCCATCAACATCGGCACGCTGCGAATGACCGGCGCCATCAATGCGCTGCTCACCGCCTCGCTGATCATTCCGGTGATCCTCATCGGTATCGGCACCTTCTTCCTCTACGCCCGCATCGGCCTCAACAACACGCTGACCGGCCTCGTCATCGCACATACCGTGCAAGCCTTGCCGCTGGTGGTGCTGACCGTGCTTTCCGGCTTGAGGTCCTACGACATGAACCAGGAGAAGGTGGCGCGCAGCCTCGGCGCCAACCGCTTCTCGGCCTTTCGCCAGGTGACGATGCCGCAGATCCGCTTCTCGATCGTGTCGGGCGCGCTGTTTGCCTTCATCACCTCCTTCGACGAGGTGGTGGTGTCGCTGTTCATTTCGGGCGGCGAGACCACGACGCTGACGCGCCGTATGTTCAATGCGCTGCGCGACCAGATCGATCCGACCATCGCCGCCATTTCGACTTGCCTGATCGTGCTATCGATCGTTTTGTTGTCCGCCGCGCAGATCTTCGGCCGCGGGCGTTAAGCAGGGATATCCAGAAAGCATGCGTGATTTCCAGTTTCCAGGCCGTTCGCCAGTCCGCGCCACCGAGGCGATGGCCGCGACCTCGCATCCGCTGGCGACACTAGCCGCCATCGACATGCTGCGCTCCGGCGGCAACGCCATGGACGCCGCCGTCTGCGCCGCCGCCGTCCAGGGGGTGGTCGAGCCGCAATCGACCGGCATCGGCGGCGACTGTTTTGTCCTCTATTGCCCGAAAGGGCAGGGCGAGGTGCTGGCCTTCAACGGTTCGGGCCGCGCGCCCGCCGCCGCGACCGTCGACTGGTATCTGGAGAACGGCTTCAGCGAGCTGCCGAAGCAAGGTCCGCACGCGGTAACCGTGCCGGGCGCCGTCGACGCCTGGTGCCGGCTCTTGGAGGATCATGGCCGCAAGAGCATAGCCGACGCGCTGGCACCGGCGATCCGCTACGCCGAAAACGGCTATGTCGTGCATGATCGCGTCGCCTTCGACTGGGAAGATCCGGAAACCGATCTGTCGCTCGACGAGGTGGCGGCGCGCATCTTCCTGCCCGGGGGCAAGCCGCCCAGGGCGGGCGACGTCCACCGCCAGCCGGAGCTCGCCGAAACGCTGCGCATCATCGCCAAGAGCGGTCGCGCCGGTTTCTATGAAGGCGCGGTGGCGGAAGACATTGTCGGCCGGCTGCGCCAACTCGGCGGCCTGCATACGCTCGACGATTTCGCCGCGACAAAGGGCGACTACAAGACGCCGGTCGGCACCTCCTATGGCGGCTACGGCATTCATCAGATGCCACCGAACAACCAGGGGCTGACGGCGCTGCTGATGCTGAACGTGCTCTCCGGCTTCGAACTCGGCGCGCTCGATCCCAATGGCGCGGAGCGGCTGCACCTCGAGATCGAGGCCGGGCGGCTGGCCTACCAGGACCGCGATGCATTTATCGGCGATCAGGACCATGTCGCGGTGCCGGTGAAGGAACTGTTGTCCGGCACCTATGCCGACAGGCTGCGCGCCGCGATCGATCGCGAGCGCGCCATGACGCATCTGCCGCGCCTCGACCTGCCGGGCAGCGACACGGTCTACATCTCCATCGTCGACCGCGACTTGAATGCAGTGAGCTTCATCAACTCGACCTATTATTCCTTCGGCAGCGGCATTGTCGGACCGAAGACCGGCGTCGTCCTGCAGAACCGTGGCTCCAGCTTCCGGCTCGATCCGAACCATCCCAACAGCATCGCGCCCGGCAAGCGGCCGATGCACACGATCATGCCCGGCATGATGACGAAGAATGGCCGTGCGGTGATGCCGTTCGGCGTCATGGGCGGCGGCTACCAGCCCTTCGGCCATGTCCACCTGCTCACCAACATGATCGACTTCGGCATGGACCCGCAGCAGGCGCTGGACGCGCCGCGTGTGTTCTACAACAACGGCGTCGTCGAGGCGGAGCGAAGCGTTCCGGCCGACGCGATTGAGGGCTTGCGCCGGCGCGGCCATCAGGTGATCGAGCCCGATCACCCTCTGGGCGGCGGACAGGCGGTGCTGATCGACTGGGAGAAGGGAACGCTGACCGGCGCGTCCGACCCGCGCAAGGATGGAATGGCGCTTGGCTACTGAGGCCATGCGATTCTGGCGCCCGACAGGATCACGCTCACCCCATGACGGGCTGAGCCGACGGATCGTCGAAACGGCAGCGCAGTTACTATTCAGCCGCCTCATGTGCCGGAATCAAACGCCGACCAACCTGGACCAGATGCAGGCGCATCGCGGCCGCGGCGCCCGCAAGATCGCGGTCGGCAATCGCCTCCACGATCTTCTCGTGGTCGGCGAAACTGTGATGGTCGGCCGGGGGGCGCGAGCCATCGGCACGCAGACGGCCCCAGACTACGGTACGCCGCACCGCGTTCAGCACGTCGAACAAGCCGAGCAGCACGTTGTTGCTGCTCGCCTCGGCGATCTGGCGGTGGAGCAGATTGTCGATGTTTTCATACTGCCGCCACGTCGCCGCTTCGCGGGTCTGGGCGAGGGATTTCCGCATCGCGGCTATATCGTCAAGCGTGGCGTGCAGGGCTGCCTCGCGCGCGATTTCCGGCTCGATGATAAGACGCGCGCGCATCACATCGGCGGGGTTGGTGCGCCCGGCGATTTCCGAAATGCCGATCGTCTCTTCGATCGGGCCGCTTCCGACGAAGGTGCCCTTGCCGACGTGACGCCAGATGCGGCCGTCCTTCTCAAGCACCGCCAGAGCCTTGCGCAAATCGCCCCGCGAAACGCCGAGACTCTCGCAAAGCTCCCGTTCGGCCGGCAGCCGCGTCTCGCCGGAAAGGTCCATCTGCGCCAGATAGGCCTGAAGCTGTACCAGCGCTGCGTGACCGCCGTCTCCGACAATGTCCATTGGTTTAACCAATTTGCCGATTGATTCCTATCCTTGGTGATAAATCGATAGCGTGAGGCCGTCAATATCCGAACTGCGAACCGTGGATCGTGTGTCAACTCGGTCGAAGGTGAATTATTGCTTGACCAATCTGGCCAAAATCCTTAACCATTTACAATATTGGTTACAAGAAAAACGGGAGGAATCAACATGACCAAGCTGTCCAGACGTGCCGTCCTTGCAACAGCGCTCGCCGCGGCGATCGGCAGTGCAATGTCGATCGAGGCTGCCAGCGCCGGCGATATGCGGATCGCGTTCGGGGATTTGCCGGGAATCGAATCCATCCAGACGCTCACCGCCATCGAACGCGCGAAGGAACGCGGAGTGAACGTCGAACTGATCGTGCTCAACGATGAAGACCTGGCCGCCCAGGCCATCGTCGGCAACCAGGCAGATGTCGGCATCGGCGCACCCTACACGCTGATCCAGAAGGCGGGCGTGCCTATTCGCCTGTTCGCGCAGATTTCGACGCTGCGCTTTTTCCCGGTGGTCAACAGTGAGTTCTACAAGGAGTGGAAGGATCTGGACGGACAGGACGTGGCGGTGCAGGCGCGCGGCTCCGGCACCGAGGCCGTCATGCTGCTGATGGCCAAGACCCACGGCATCAAGCTCGGCACTGTCAGCTACGTCCCCGGCTCAGAGGTCCGGCGCAATGCGCTTATCCAGGGCACCCTGAAAGCCTCGATCGTCGACGCGGCCAATCGGCGCGCGCTCGAGACGGAAGCGCCCGGCAAGTTCATCGTGCTGCCGGTCGATGACCTCAGCGCCACCGACGAAGGTCTGTTCGCCACCGCCGACTATCTGAAGAACAATGCCGCCGATGTCGATATCCTCGTCGAGGAATTGATGAAGACGGGGCGCGAGATCACCGAGACCCCCGCCGTCGCAGTCGAGTTTCGCAACAAGTACAAGCTGCTGCCCGACCTTGGCGCCGACGCTGACACGGAAATCTCCGAGTACTACAAGGAATCGGCCACCGCCGGCAGCCTGGTGCTGAACGGCGGCGGAGCGGAGGCCGCAGCCGACGATTTTGCGTTCTTCAGCCTTGCCGGCCAGATCGAAGGTGAGCCGGCCTCCCTTAAGGTCGAGGATTTCTGGGATGTCGCTGCTATCGACCGCGCCGTCGCCAAGCTCGGCAAGAAATAGGTCTGGCGGATGGCAACCGGCATCAGGACGGAGAGTGAGGCAGTCGGCCTCGCGACCCGTTCGACACGCGGCGAAGTGGATGGATGGCGGGACCAGCCAGTTCTCTTGAGGCTGGTCTCGATCGCCCTTTTTGCGGGCATCTGGGAAATCGCCGGCCGCATACCGGTGAGCTTTGCGTTTCCAACCTTCTCAGCCACTTTCACCGCATTCATCGGGCTGATCGCCGACGGCAGCCTGCCGTTGGCGTATGTCTCGACGCTGCAACCCTTGCTGCTCGGTATAGTGCTGTCGGCTTTCCTCGGCGTCGGCCTAGGAACGCTGTGCGGCCTGTGGCGCACAGGAGAATGGCTGCTGATCCCGGTGTTTATCGTGCTCCAGGCCGCGCCCGTCGCCGCCTTCATCCCGATGGTGACTTTCGTCTACGGCATCGGCATGACCGCCAAGACGCTGGCTGTGATGATACTGGCTTTGCCGGTCATCGTGCTCAACACTTATAAGGCGGTGCGAAACGTCAACGAGTCGCTCGTCGTCATGTGCCGCTCGTTCCTCGGAACGCGCTGGCAAGTGGTCACACAGATCGTCCTTCCCGACGCCAGCCCGGTCATTTTCGCGGGTCTGCGCCTGGGTGTGGCGGCGGGCTTTGTCGGCGTCGTGCTGGCCGAACTGCTGATCACGCCGACCGGAATCGGCGACCTGATCACCTTTCACCGTTCGCGCGCCGACTATGCCGAAATGTATGCAACGATTGCCTCGATTATCGCGCTTTCGACCCTGACGCTGATTGTGCTGCAGTGGATCGAGGTCCGTGTTTTCAGGCCCGAGACAAGAGGAGCCTGAGATGCGCGCTGCTGTACTGCGAAAGGAACCGTCATCGATGCCCGCACCAATCGATCCGATCGTCGAGGTGAGGGGAATCTCCAAGAGCTACGGGAGCACCGAAGCTTTGCGCGGCATAGACCTCGACTTTCCGCGTGGCAAGCTGACCAGCCTGCTCGGCCCGAGCGGCTGCGGAAAAACGACGCTTCTCAAGATCATCGCCGGGCTGATCAAGGCCAATGCCGGCTCGATCGCGGTCGACGGCAAGGTGGTCACCGCGCCGGGCCCCGAGCGTGCCTTCGTGTTCCAGGACTTTGCGCTGATGCCGTGGGCAACCGCGCTCCGCAACGTCGCCTTCGGGCTCGAACTGCGCGGCAAGGCAAGAGCCGAGCGCGAGGAGATCGCCCGCCACTACATTGCCGAGGTCGGGCTCGCCGGGTTCGAGGATAAATATCCACACCAGCTTTCGGGCGGCATGCGTCAGCGCGTCGGTCTCGCGCGCGCCTTGTCGGTCGACGCCGACGTGCTGCTTCTCGACGAACCGTTCTCGGCTGTCGACGAGCAGAACCGGCGGAAATTTCAGGAAGACCTGATCAGGTTGCGCAGCAACCAGAACAAGACCTTCATCTTCGTCACGCACTCGATCGAGGAGGCGGTTTATATATCCGATCGCATCGTGCTGCTGTCGCCCCGGCCGGGCAGGGTTTCGCAGATCATCGAACCCGAGATCGACCGCTCCGGCGACCCGGACCTCATCCACCGCGACAAGCACTATCTCGATACGGTCCAGGAAATCTGGCAAGGGTTGAAGCAATATGCCGAATGAGGCCCTGAGATGACCCTGTTCGGTTACCGCGTCCCGATGATGGCATCGCTGCTTGTCTGGTGCGTGCTGTGGGAGATCGTCGGCAGGCTCGACCTGGTCTTCCTGCTGCCGCCACTCAGCGAGGTTCTGAGTGCGGCCGTGGGTCTGGTGCAGACTCCTTCCTGGCAGAGCGCGACGGTCACGACGCTGCGCGCCTTTTTCACCGGAATGGTCCTGTCGATCGTGATCGGCGTGCCGCTCGGCATTCTCATGGGCCGTGTGAAGATCGCCGACGACCTGCTCGGCATGTGGGTCAACATCTTTTCCAGCGCCCCGCTCTCGGCCCTGGTGCCGGTGCTGATGATCCTGTTCGGCTTCGGCGAAAGGACGATCGTCGCGGCGGTATTCCTGTTTGCGATCTGGATCATCGTCCTTGATACCCGCGCCGGCGTACGGCACATCTCGCCGTCGCTCATCGAGATGGCGCGATCCTATGGCGCCTCGCGACGGGCGCTGTACCTGAAAATCATCCTCTGGGCCGCGCTGCCGGAAATCCTCGCCGGCATAAGGCTCGGCCTCATCCGCGGCGTGAAGGGCGTTGTGATCGGCCAGCTTCTGGTCGCCATCGTCGGCTATGGCGCACTCTTCGAGACCTTCTCGCGGAATTTCCGCATGGCCGAGTTCTGGGCCCTCACCATCATCCTTTTCGCCTTCGCCCTCCTGATCGCCGAACTGATCGAGCGGGCCGAAGCCAAAGTCGAATACTACGCAGGAGCAAGATAATGAACATTCACGGCGCAGACTACGCAATCGAACCGACCACGATCCCGGCCATCCCGGTCGCTCAGTCGGACAAGCTGTTTCCGGTGCATCGGGTCTATTGCGTCGGCCGCAACTATGCGGCGCACGCCGTCGAAATGGGCCACGATCCGAACAAGGAGCCGCCTTTCTTCTTCCAGAAGAACCCCGACAACCTCAACACATCCGGAGAATTTCCCTATCCGCCGGCTTCCAGCGACGTCCACTATGAAATCGAGATGGTGGTGGCGTTGAAAAGCGGCGGCAAGGACATTCCGGTGGACAAAGCGCTCGACTGCGTTTTCGGCTACGGCGTCGGCCTCGACATGACGCGGCGCGACCTGCAGGCCGTGGCCAAGGATCTCGGTCGGCCCTGGGAGGTCGGCAAGGCCTTCGAGGCGTCGGCGCCATGCACCCCGCTGGTTCCTGCAAACACAATCGGCCATCCCGCCCAAGGGGCGATCTGGCTGGACCTGAACGGCCAGCGCAAGCAGACGGGCGATCTCAACCAGATGATCTGGAAGGTGCCTGAAATGATCAGTTACCTGTCTGGCCTGTTTACGCTCATGCCCGGAGACATTATCCTTTCGGGGACGCCGTCCGGCGTCGGCGCCGTCCAGCGCGGCGACATTCTCACCGGTCATATCGACACTGTTGGCGACATCGAGGTCAGGGTTGTCTGAAACGAATTCAATCATCGCACGGATCGCCGCAGGTACAGACGGCGCCCCGGCGATTTCAGCCCCCGATCGCACAACCCTCACGCATGGTGGATTGCGCCGCCTGATCCACGAGACGGCGGCGCGGCTCAATGCGCTCGGCCTCGGCCGTGGTGATCGGGTGGCCATCGTGCTGCCCAACGGACCGGAGATGGCGACGGCCTTCGTCGCGGTGGCGGCCGCCGCTTCGACGGCGCCGCTCAATCCCGCCTACCGGGCCGACGAGCTCGATTTCTATCTCTCCGATATCGGCGCCAGGGCAATCCTCGTCGCCAAGGACGAAAGCGGTCCTGCGGTCGCCGTTGCCGAACGCCTCGGTATCCGCGTGCTGCGGCTCGTTGCGTTGCCTGATGCGCCGGCTGGCAGCTTCACCATCGAGGGCGAACCGGTCGGTCCGTCTGTTTTGCCCGGGCTGGCGCAGGATGGCGATATCGCGCTGCTGCTGCACACGTCGGGCACCACGTCGCGCCCTAAGCTGGTGCCGCTCAGCCATGCCAACCTTGCTGCCTCGGCTGCCCATATCGGCGCGACGCTCGGCCTGACCGCCGCCGACCGCTGCCTCAACATCATGCCGCTGTTCCACATCCACGGGCTGATCGCGGCGGTGCTGTCCTCGCTCGCCGCCGGCGGCAGCGTCTTCTGCACGCCGGGCTTCAACGCGCTGCGTTTCTTCCATTGGCTCGGCGAAGCAAAGCCGAACTGGTACACGGCAGTACCCACCATGCATCAGGCGATCCTGCCGCGCGCCGCACGCAATGCTGAACAACTGGCTGCGGCACCGCTCCGCTTCATCCGCTCGTCCTCGGCCTCGCTGCCGGCGCAGGTGATGGCCGAGCTCGAAGCGACCTTCTCCTGTCCGGTGATCGAATCCTACGGCATGACCGAGGCCGCGCACCAGATGGCGTCGAACCGCCTGCCGCCTGGCCAACGCAAGCCTGGCAGCGTCGGCGCCGCCGCCGGACCGGACGTTGCGGTCATGGCTCCCGACGGGCGCTTGCTCGAAACCGGCGAGACCGGCGAGATCGTCATTCGCGGCCCCAATGTCACGGCCGGCTATGAGAAGAACCCTGACGCCAATGCCAGCGCCTTCGCCCATGGCTGGTTCCATACAGGCGACCAGGGCGTGCTCGACGAGGACGGTTATTTGCGCGTCACCGGACGGCTGAAGGAGATCATCAACCGCGGCGGCGAAAAAATCTCGCCGCTCGAGGTCGACGGCGTGCTGATGGATCATCCGGCGGTGGCGCAGGTCGTCACCTTCGCCATGCCGCATGACAAGCTCGGCGAAGAGGTCGCCGCCGCCGTCGTGCTGCGCGAAGGTTTGAGCGCCAGCGAAGCCGACATCCGCTCCTTTGCCGCGACGCGGCTCGCCGATTTCAAGGTGCCGCGCAAGGTCCTCATCCTCGACGAGATACCCAAGGGCGCGACCGGCAAATTGCAGCGTATCGGCCTTGCCGCCAAGCTCGGTCTCGGCTGATGCGCGTTACCGTTTTCGGCGCCGGCGCCATCGGCGGCTACCTCGCCGCCAAGCTTGCGATCGCCGGCAAGGTCGATCTGTCGATCGTGGCGCGCGGCGCGCATCTCGATTCGATCCAGGCCGATGGCCTTCGGCTGGTCGAGGACGGCCGTGAATCCGTTGCCCCGGTCAGGGCTGCCGCGCGGGCCGAAGAGCTCGGCGTGCAGGATTATGTCGTGCTGGCGCTGAAGGCGCATTCGGTCGGCCCGGCGCTCGACCAGATCGCGCCGCTGCTTGGGCCGGACACCGCCGTCGTCACCATGCAGAACGGCGTGCCCTGGTGGTATTTCTACAAGGCCGGCGGCGCGCTCGAAGGCACCCGCATTCAGGCCGTCGACCCCGGCGGCACGATCTGGCAGCGTCTCGGGCCGGAGCGCGTCATCGGCTCCGTCGTCTATCCCGCCGCCGAGGTCGACGCGCCCGGCCTGATCCGCCATGTCGAGGGCACGCGCTTCTCGCTCGGCGAGCCATCCGGCGAGAAGAGCGAGCGTGTCACGCGGCTCGCCAGGGAATTGGTCGCGGCGGGCTTGCAGGCACCGGTTCGCGACGACATCCGCGGCGAGATCTGGGTCAAGCTCTGGGGCAATCTCTCCTTCAATCCGATCTCGGCGCTGACCGGCAGCACGCTGGCGTCCATCGTCGCCGACGAGGCGACGTGCGCGCTGGCCCGCGCCATGATGCTGGAAGCGCAGGCGATTGGCGAAAGCCTCGGCGTGCGCTTCCCCGTCGCGGTCGACCGGCGCATCAAGGGCGCCGGCGATGTCGGCGAGCACAAGACCTCGATGCTGCAGGATCTCGAGCGCGGCCGGCCGATGGAGATCGACGCGCTGGTCACGGCGGTGCAGGAGCTTGGCCGGCTGACCGGCCAACCAACGCCCACCATAGACAGCGTGCTGGCACTGGTCCGCCGCCTCGCCATCGAACGCGGCTGCTATCAGGCATAGGGGAGCGGGTTGCTCCAAACCGGATATGGACGGTGCGCGACTTCGTGCACATCGACAGTTTCCTGCGGCAAGGACGGTATCGACTTCACGGGCGCTGGCAATTGAGCGGGCACGACGATGCCTTGGCCGCTCTTTGAGCATCACAAATCGCTCAGACATTGCTTCCATCCTGACATGGGTTGTCAGCTACCGAACGGGCCGCCGGTGGCAGGCCAGCAAGCGGTTCCCTATCTGGATTGCGTCTGGACAGGAGGAACACATGACCACTGCGGAAATTGCCAAGGATTTCACAGAGCTTCTCAAGCGGGGCAACAACGAAGCTGCTGCCGAGAAGTACAATGCCGACAACATCGCGAGCTACGAAGCCATGGACGGACCGATGGCCGTCTGCGAAGGCAAGGACACCGTCAAGCAGAAGGGCCAGTGGTGGCAAGAGAACCACGAAGTCCATGGCGGTTCGGTCGAGGGCCCCTATGTCAACGGCGACCAGTTCGCGGTCCGCTTCAAGTTTGACATAACGCCCAAGGCTACCGGCGAGCGCGTCACCATGGATGAGGTTGGCCTGTACACGGTCAAGAACGGCAAAATCACCGAAGAGCGCTTTTACTATTGAGGCCGGAAACACCACCGGCTTGCTGGTGGCTGCGCGCTTCGCTGCATGATTCAAAAATTAGGCGGCCAGGACGGTGCCCTGGCCGCCATATGGCAATCTCAGATCGTCTTCACATAGTCCGCAAGCTGGTCGAGCACCGTGCCCCAGCCATCGTAGAAACCCATCTCTTCATGGTTCTTGCGCGTCGCCTCGTCGCGGTGAATGGCGGTCGCGGTGTAGCGTGTCGCCTTGCCTTCCGGCTGAAACGATATCATCGCGGTGATGAAAGGCTCGCCCGACGGCCGATAGCCGGGCAGCAGCGCGTCGGTCCAGACGAGCCGCTCGTTCGGCACGATCTCGAGATAGCAGCAATGGCGGTCGTTGACTTGCTTGCCATCCGGCGACTGCATGCGCGTCCGGAACAACCCGCCGGGCCGAAGCTCGATCTCGCAGTCGGTGATGATCCATGGCTTCGGCGTGAACCACTGCTTGACATGCTCCGGCGTCGTCCAGGCGCGCCACAACAATTCGCGCGGCGCATCGACGACACGTTCGAGCATGAGGTCCAGTCTGGGGTCCGGCTTGAACGGATAGCTCATTTTTCTGTCTCCTTGAGGGTCATGACATAGGCGTCGAACTGGTCGAGGCGGCGCTCCCAAAGAGCGCGCTGCTCGGATAGCCAGTTTTCAGCCAGCTTCAGCGGTTCGGGCGAAAGCCGGTAGGTCCGGACGCGGCCGGCTTTTTCCGAATGCACCAGCCCGCAACCTTCCAGCACCTTGAGGTGCTCGATGAAGGAGGGCAGCGCCATTTCGAAGGGCTCCGCCAACTCGCTGACCGAAGCCGGGCTTCGGTTCAGTCGCTCCACCACAAGACGGCGCGTCGGATCGGCAAGGGCGCGGAAAATGCCGTCGATCGGTGGCGGACTGGGAGTCGCCGTCTGCAGGCTCATGCCTCTTCCTTCCTGCGGATCGCGCACCACTGCGAGCGCTTCGAAAATTACTTAGGAAAATTCCTTAGTATTGGCAAGGCCGAAATTCGCAGATGCGGACAAAGCCATTGGCAAAACGGGAAGGGCGGGCCTAGCTTGCCGTCAGATTCGAAAACCCATCGTTCCGAGGTTTGTCTTGACGATCACCATGTACGGCATCACCAATTGCGACACGATCAAGAAGGCGCGTGTCTGGCTGGAAAGCCACGACGTACCCTATCGCTTCCACGACTACCGGGCCGAGGGGATCGAGCCGGCCAGATTGAACGGCTGGGTCGGCAAGGTCGGCTGGGAAAAGCTGCTCAACAAGGGCAGCACGACGTTTCGCGAGCTGCCGGACAAGGACAAGCTGGGCCTCGACGAGAAGACGGCCAAGGCGCTGATGCTGGCGAAACCGACGATGATCAAGCGGCCGGTATTGGAAGTCGGCGACCGTATTTTGGTTGGGTTCAAGCCGGATGTTTATGAAGAAGCCGTGAAGTAGTGGCAGCCCCCATCGCTTCGTCATCCTATGGCGGAGCAAGGAGCGAAGCGACGCGGCGCAGACCATAGGATCCATGCCGTGACTTTCGAGCGTTGCAACGGTCCAGGTTCTGCTCCGCTGCATCCTTCGGCCGAGGTTACGGCATGGATCCTCGGGTCAAGCCCGAGGATGACGAAGTAGGTAGCCCGCCAGCGCCACTGCATTGTTGTGCGCTTCGTCATGCGCACCAAAAAGCAGCGTCACCCGGCCCTTGCTGAGCAGGGCGCGCAACTGCTCGACCGCCTCGTCATTGGCATCCAACTCGCCGCCATACCGCTCCTGAAACTGCGTCCAACGCTCGGGCTCATGCCCGAACCATTTGCGCAGTTCATCGCTGGGAGCCACATCCTTCATCCATAGCGTCAGCGCCGCGTCCTTCTTGGCAACCCCGCGCGGCCAGATGCGGTCGACAAGTACCCGCTGTCCATCGCCTGGCTGAGCTGGCTCATAGACGCGCTTGACCGCAATATCGAAGGCCATCGCAACCTCCGACAGGCTGACCCCTCAGGCCCATTCGCCCTTGCGCATCACCGGCACGCGGCTGCCGTCCTTGGCCACACCGTCTATGTCGATCTTGTCCGAGCCGATCATCCAGTCGATATGGATGAAACTCTTGTTGCCGCCGCGCTGGGCGATCTCGTCCTGGCTGAGCGAGGCGCCGTCGACGAAGCACTTTGAATAGCACTGTCCGAGCGCGATGTGGCAGGCGGCGTTCTCGTCGAACAGCGTGTTGAAGAACAGCAGGCCGCTGGCCGAGATCGGCGAGGAATGCGGCACCAGCGCCACTTCGCCGAGCCGGCGCGCGCCCTCGTCGGTGTCGAGCACCTTCTTCAGCACGTCTTCGCCTTTCGAGGCCTTGGCCTCGACGATCCTGCCCTCCTCGAAGCGCACCGAGATCTCGTCGATCAGCGTGCCCTGGTAGGACAGCGGCTTGGTCGAGGAGACATGGCCCGAGACGCGCCGTGCATGCGGCGTGGTGAACACCTCTTCGGTCGGGATGTTGGGGTTGCAGGTGACGCCGTTCTTGGCCGTCGAGGCGCCGCCCATCCATTCATGGCCGTCGGCCAGCCCGACGGTGAGGTCCGTGCCCGGCCCGGTGAAATGCAGCGCATGGAAATTATGGCCGTTCAGCCATTCGGTGCGGCTGCGGAGCGCCGCATTGTGTGCCGTCCAGTTGCCGATCGGATCTTCCACGTCGACGCGCGAGGCGGCGAAGATGGCATCGGCGAGCTTTGCCACCGCGACGTCGTCGGCGTCATCGGGGAACACCTGCTTGGCCCAGGCGAGGTCCGGAAAGGCGACAATGTTCCAGTTGATGTCGAAGCCGGTGATTTTCTCCAGCGCCGGCTGATAGGCCATCGAATTCGCCTTGTTGGCCCGCGCCACCTTCGAAGGATCTTGCGCCGACAGCAGCGACGGGTCCTCGCCGCGCACTGCAAGCCGTGCGGCATTGCCGGCAAAGGCCTTGGCCATGCCTTCATAGAGCCAGCCGGCGGCGCGGTCGAAACCGGCATCGGCCCCGTAGCGGAAGCGTGCCAGCGTGATCTCGTCGTCGTTGAAGATCGGCGTCACCAGCCCGGCGCCTGCCTTGTAGGCATGCTCGACGATGCGCCGCGTCAAGGGCAGGGCGGCGATCGAGGAGGTCAGCACCAGGTCCTGTCCCGGCTGCAGTTGAAGCCCGACCTTGATGGCGACCTCGGCCAGCCTGTCGAGCTTCACCGGGTCGATCGTTGCGGAAACGCCGCGCGAATGTGTGGTCATGATCCTGCCTGCCGTGATGTGGGGGTCTGATCCATACATAGACCGGCGCCGCTATCCTTTCCACCGCATTGCTGTGGACCAGTGTCAGGCGGCGCTGTAGAGCGTCCGGAACTGCGCCATGGTCGCGTCGATCTCTTCGCGGATCCAGGCCTTGAAATCGCGCACCTTGCGGCTTTCGGCCTTGGTCGCCGAGGTCACCATCCAGTAGCCCAGCCCGCTCTCGGCGCGCACGCCGAAGGGCGCCACCAGCCGGCCGTCGGTGAGAGCGTCGGCCGTCAGCAATTGCCAGGCCAGCATCACGCCATGGCCGGCGATCGCCGATTCCAGGCAAAGCATCGGGTCGGTGAAGCGCGCGCCCTTGAGGAAGGTGACAGGCTCGACGCCCGCCGCTTCGAACCAGCTGTCCCAGCTGATCATCGACCGCTCGTCGGCGATGGCGCAGGTCTGCGCCAGATCCTCGATCGACCTGAGCTTGGCCGCGATCGACGGCGCGCAGACCGGGAAGACCTGCTGCGCCAGCAGCAGTTCGGCGCGCACGCCCGGCCATTTGCCGTCCCCCATCCGGATGCCGATATCGATGTCGGAATGGTCGAGATCGGCGATCCGGCCCGAAGCGTCGATGCGCAGCAGCACGTTCGGATGCCTGGCAAAATGCCGCGACAGCCTGGGCAGCAGCCATTTCGAGGCGAAGGCCGGCGCGACCGAAACCACCAGTGTGCATTCGCTCGCCTCGCCGGCCAGCGCCACAGCCTGCGCAAGCTCGCGGAAGCCGGCGCTGAGACGCGCCGTGAAGACGCCCCCGAACTCCGTCGGAACCAGACCGCCCGGCGTCCGTTCGAACAGCGTCTGGCCGAGCTGCTTTTCGGTGCGCTTGATCTGCTGGCTGACGGCGCTGACGGAAACGTTGAGCTCGGAAGCCGCGGCGGCGAGCGATCCCAACCGGGCGACGGTTTCCACGGCGCGCAGGCCGTTCAGGTGGACGCGGTTGAGCATAGCCATGAAGTTTTTCTAAACTGATATGGCCGAAATCTCAATTGAAATACCGGGTTGAAAGGCAGATTTTATGGAGGCAAGCCAGACCTTGGAGGCAAAGGCGATGAAGATTTTATCATTCCTGAAAGTCTTGTCCGTCTCCGGAGCAGGGCAAGACCCGCGTCATGACGAGATCGCCCGCTGGGTTATCGACCCGCTGTCGCACCCGGTGCTCGACACCATGTCGGAGCGCGAACTGGGCGACGTGCCGTTCCGGCTGACGGCGCGGCGCACTGCCTACGAGGCGGTGACGGCAGGCTGCGGCTAAGATCGCATGATGTCGGCGCCGCCCCTCATCGCCCTGCCGGGCACTTCTCGTATAGTGACGGGGAGAAGGACGCTGACATCGATGGTTTCGCCAATCGCCGGCGTTGCAGAAAATTGAGCCGAGGTTGCGGCCAGACCCTTCTCCCCGTCACTATACGGGGAGAAGGTGCCGGCAGGCGGATGAGGGGCAGCGCGACGGCGAAAATCGCCCGCGACGGAGCACGGCCGCGCTGGCCCAACACAAGCGGATTGTCTCACCGGCGCATGCACCTATTGTGCGCTGCAATGAAAACCGCTTCGCCCTTGCGCCTCGCCATCGCCGGCATGCTGGCGCTCGCTGTCGCCATGGGCATCGGCCGTTTCGTCTACACGCCGATCCTGCCCGGCATGATGGAAGAGCTTGGCCTGACGCCGGCCGATGCCGGCTGGATCGCGTCCGCCAACTATCTCGGCTACCTCGTCGGCGCGATGGCCGCGGCAGGCGGCTGGGCGCATGGGCGCGAGCGACTGCTGATGTTCTCCGGCCTTGCCGCCAACGCACTGCTTGCCGCTCTGATGGGGCTTACGGATACGATGGCGGCCTTTCTCGTCATCCGCTTTCTTGCCGGTCTGGCCAGCGCCTTCGTCATGGTGTTCATGTCGAGCATCGTCTTCAGCCATCTCGTCCGGGCCGACCGCAACGATCTGCAGGCCCTGCATTTCGGCGGCGTCGGCCTGGGCATCGCGGCCTCCTCGGCGCTGATGGCGGTTCTCGTCACCGACCATGCCGGCTGGGCGGCGGGCTGGCTGTGGTCGGCGGCGATTTCCGCTTGCGGCCTGGTGGTCGTCGTCTGGCTGGTCGGCTCCACCTCGACCGCCAACGGCGTCGCCGGCCGTGAGCCGCCGCTGCCGAAGGACGACAGGCCGCTGCTGAAGATGATCGTCGCCTATGGTCTGTTCGGCTTCGGCTATGTGGTGACGGCGACCTTCCTGGTCGCCATCGTCCGCCAGGGCGGCGGCGGGCGCGTCTTCGAGGCAGCCGTCTGGATGGTCACCGGCCTTGCCGGTCTTCCTTCGCTCTGGCTCTGGCAGAAGGTTGCCGCAAGGGTCGGGCTCTATGCCGCCTACGCCCTGGCCTGCCTCGTCGAGGTGGTCGGCGTCGCCGCCAGCGTCGCGGTCGGCGGCCATGCCGGGCCGCTGCTGGCCGGCGTTCTGCTCGGCGGCACCTTCATCGCTCTCACCGCGCTCGGTCTGCAGACGGCAAGACACCTGGTTCCCCAGGCGCCACGCCGTATCCTGGCGATGATGACGGCCGCCTTCGGCATTGGCCAGATCATCGGCCCGATCGCCGCCGGGCTGCTCGCCCAGGCCTCCGGCAATTACGTGCTCGCTTCGGTCATGGCGGCCGTCGTTCTTTTGGCGTCCGGTTTGATCGCGTGGTCGGCTGCGCCAAAATCGCCATGATTTGTGGGCTTGCTCGGTGCCGGGCATCGGGCACGGGCATTTTCTTTCCAACTAATGTGTGAGCTTATGCCCGCCGAACAGCAACCCGCTGATTTGCGATTCGACCGAGGAACCCGCCACAGTGTTCGTATCCTTTTTTCCGCAGCCGAAGCTCTTCTTCACCTCGGCCGCCGTCTGGAGTCTTGCCGCGGTCCTGTTCTGGTTTTTCGGCGGCGAACAATTAGGCGCCATCTTCGGGCTGCCGCCGGCCGCGGCCGACGCGCCGCCCATCATCGGCATCGCCGTGATCTGGTCCAAGCCGTTCCTGTGGTTCTATCTCTACTTCATCTTCTGCGTTGGGGCCTTCTACGCGTTCTGGCGCCTTTACGCGCCTCACCCCTGGCAGAATTGGTCCATCCTTGTAGCGGCCTTTATCCTGTTCCTCATCTATTTCAACGTGCAGATCAGTGTCGCCGTAAACAACTGGTACGGTCCGTTCTTCGATTACATTCAGGGCCTAATTTCTAAAACGATAGAATCGACCAATGCCGAGTTCTACGCCCAACTGGCCACATTCGCCTGGCTGGCGCTGGTTGGTATGAATGTCAGCGTGATCAATGCCTTTATCGTCAGCCACTGGATTTTCCGTTGGCGTATGGCGATGAATGGTCACTTCATGGCGAACTGGAGCAAATTGCGCCACATCGAGGGCGCCTCTCAGCGCGTTCAGGAAGACACAATGCGGTTCGCTCAGATCATGGAGGATCTCGGCACCAGCTTCGTTCAGTCGATCATGACTCTGATCGCGTTCCTTCCCGTGCTGATCAGACTTCAGGTCCATATCAGCGAATTGCCTGTGATTGGCGCCATTCCTCAACCCCTCGTCGTCGCCGCGATTGGATGGTGCTTGTTCGGAACCATTTCGGTAATGGTCGCCGGTCTGAAATTGCCAGGCCTCCAGTTCCGCAATCAGCGCGTCGAGGCCGCTTATCGCAAGGAGCTGGTGTATGGAGAGGATCACGCCGACCGCGCTCAGCCTGCCACCACAGCAGAATTGTTCAATAATGTTCGAAGGAATTACTTCCGGCTTTACTTTCACTACATATATTTCAATGTGGTTCGTTACACATACTTGCAAGCCGACAATATATTCTCATTTCTTATCATGGGGCCGTCGATCGTGGCGCACAGGATATCGCTCGGCGTCCTGAATCAGATACCGAATGCCTTCGGCAAGGTGACGGGGTCACTGCAGTTCCTGCTCAGCTCGTGGTCGACCATCGTCGAGCTTCAGTCGGTGCACAAGCGCCTTCGCGCCTTCGAAGCAACGCTGGAAGGCGAGCCGCTGCCTGAAATCGATCAGCGCTATCTCGCGAGGCAGGGCGCCGAAGACCCGGCCTGATCACACTTTGGTTAGGAGAAGCGTGGGCGGCTCAGCCGCCCACCGCTGCCTGTCTGTCGCCGGCGCGTTGCCGCGAAACATAGTCGCGAAAACTGATGCACTCGACATCGGCCTTGGCGCAGACTTCGCCGGCAAAGCGCTCCAGCGCGTTCCAGTAGGCGCCGTCGTTCATCAGCGTGAAATGGAAGCCGAGTTCCAGTGGTATGCGCTTGCCCTGGTATTGCCTGTCGAAGGCGGCGCGGAAGGCGTCGTAGGTCCGCTCGGCGAATTCCGCCGCTCCGCTCGGTCGCTCGAAGCCGCCGGAATGGCGGACATAGAGATTGTAGTCCATGGCGATCACCGGTCTTGCCTTCGGGCCCTCCGGAATCTGCGGCAGCGAAAAGCGCGTGATGCCGTAGCTTGTCGGCGGCTGCGCCGGGCCCTTCGAGACGCCGCTGGCGTCGAACTGGAAGCCGGCCGCGGGAAGTGCTTGGTAAAGCGCCTTGTTCGTCGACAGATAGGGCGCGCGAAAGCCGACCACCGCATGCCGCGCGAAAGCGCGCCAGCCTGATGGCTCGGGCGCAATGCCGTTGATCGCATAGGCATTCTCGAGGATGTGCTGGAAAGAACCGAATTCGCTCAGCCAGTCGGCCTTGCTCCAGCCCTTGCCGTCGAAATGGCCACAACCATGGCTGCCTATGTCGTGGCCTTCCGAAGCGGCAAGCCGGATCTGCTCGAGACGATCGGCCACGTCCTGCTTCGAGGCGGCAAAGCCGATATTCGATTTGCCGGCGCTCTTGCCGGGCGCAATGTATTCCGAGCGCGTTTGTGGCGAGAGCAGGAAGACGCAGGACAGAAAATAGGTGAAATGCGCGCCGGTGCGCTCAGCCAGTGCCCGGCTGCGCTTCCACTGCGAAATGTCGCGGGCGCTGTCGAACGAGATGATGACGACCTGCTTCGGCTTCAGCTTCGCCGGCGTGGCGGGCGGATCGGCAAAGGCACCGCCTGCCATCGCAAGCGAGGCAAGAGACGACGCAACAACGCGGGACAGAAGAGGCATCGGCAAAGATCTGGATATCCGGAAGGTCGAGGACCGGCTAGCGGCGAAATGTGGCACGGATGCGGTCACCCCGCGGAGCTGCTCTTTGCCGCGCCTCGACCTCTATCCGCCGATTTTCCTGCCAAGCCCCTTCCATGCCGACAAAATTTCGCTAAAACGCGGGCTCAAGAAGCGCCCCGGCCGGGGCTGCAATGGTTTTGATGATGTCGGACGACAGTTTTATCCGCGAAGTCAACGAAGAGATTCGTCGCGAACAGGCGCAGGCGCTGTGGGACCGTTTCGGCCCGGCCCTGCTTGTCCTTGCCATCCTGGTGGTGCTCGGCACCGCTGCCGTCGTCGGCTACCGCTATTGGGATGAGAGCCGCGCCAACCGCTCGGGCGATGCTTTCTCGCAGGCGCTGAAGCTCGCCAATGACGGCAAGAGCGACGAGGCGCTGGCCGCGCTGGATTCGCTGGAGAAGGACGGCTACGGCGCCTATCCGCTGCTCGCCCGCATGCGTGCGGCGACCGTCAAGGCCGACAAGGGCGACGTCGATGCCGCCGTCAAGGATTTCGACGACGTTGCCGCCGACACCGCCATTCCTTCGGGCATCCGCGACATGGCTCGCCTCAGGGCGGCACTCCTGCTCGTCGACCACGGCTCCTTCGCCGACGTCTCCAGCCGCGTCGAGGCGCTGACCGCTGACACCAACACGCTGCGCCACACCGCGCGCGAGGCGCTCGGTCTTGCCGCCTGGAAGGAAGGAAAGTCTCAGGACGCGCTGAAACTGTTCGACCAGATCGCCTCGGATGACGGTGCCCCGCGCAATGCGCGCCAGCGGGCGACCTTGATGTCCGAGCTGATCCGCGGGTCGGGCAGCGCGTCGTAGTGCATGTCGCCCAAAAGTGCGCAGCGGTTTTGGGATCAACGACATGCACCAAAAATGTAGAGCCGGATGACATTCAAAGTCGCCATTATCGGCCGGCCTAACGTCGGCAAATCGACTCTTTTCAATCGGCTGGTGGGAAGGAAGCTGGCGCTTGTCGACGACACGCCGGGCGTCACCCGCGATCGCCGCGTCCATGCGGCAAAGCTCTACGACCTGCATTTCGACGTCATCGACACTGCCGGCTTCGAGGACGCGGGTGCCTCGACGCTGCCCGGCCGCATGCGCGCGCAGACCGAGATCGCCATCCGCGAGGCCGATCTGATCTTCTTCACCATAGACGCCAAATCCGGCTTGCTGCCCGACGACAGGACCTTTGCCGAGGTGGTGCGTAAATCCGGCAAGCCGGTCGTGCTGGTCGCCAACAAGGCCGAAGCGAAGGGCGCCCAGGGCGGCATGCTGGAAGCCTGGGAGCTTGGCCTTGGCGAGCCGATCCCGGTCTCGGCCGAACACGGCCAGGGCATGCCCGATCTGCGCGACGCCGTGATCGCGGCCCTCGGCGAGGAGCGCGCCTTCGGCGAGGAAGAGGACGACGTCGAGGAGGTCGCCGCCAGCGAGGTGCTGATCGGTGAGGACATCACCGACCCGGATGCCGAGCCGAGCTATGACGACACCAAACCGATGCGCATCGCCGTCGTCGGCCGCCCGAATGCCGGCAAGTCGACGCTGATCAATGCGCTGATCGGCGAGGAGCGGCTTTTGACCGGACCGGAAGCCGGCATCACCCGCGATTCCATCTCCGTCGACTGGGACTGGCGCGGCCGCCGCTTGAAACTGTTCGACACCGCCGGCATGCGCCGCAAGGCCAGGATCCACGAAAAGCTGGAAGTGATGTCGGTGCAGGACGGCCTGCGCGCCATCCGTTTCGCCGAGATCGTCATCATCGTGCTCGATGCCACCATCCCCTTCGAGAAGCAGGATCTGCAGATCGCCGACCTGATCATCCGCGAGGGCCGCGCGCCGGTGATCGCCTTCAACAAATGGGACCTGATCGACAAGCCGCAGGAACTCCTGGCCGAGTTGCGCGAGAAGACCGAGCGGCTGTTGCCGCAGGCGCGCGGCATGCAGGCGGTGACCGTCTCGGCCGAGACCGGGCGCGGCCTCGACAAGCTGATGGATGCCGTCATCCGCACGCACAAGGTGTGGAACAGCCGCGTCTCGACCGGCAAGCTCAACCGCTGGCTGGAAGGCATTCTGGCGCATCATCCGCCGCCCGCCGTCGCCGGCCGCCGGCTGAAGATCAAATATGTCACCCAGGCCAAGACCCGCCCGCCGGGTTTTGTCGTCCAGTGCTCGCGGCCCGATGCGATGCCACAATCCTATGTGCGCTACCTTTCGAACAGCCTGCGCGAGGCCTTCGACATGCCCGGCGTGCCGATCCGTATCGCCTTGCGCACCTCGGACAATCCCTTCGCCGGCAGGGCCAAGAAGCGCTGAGGCCTTCGGGCGTTGGCGCCAACGCCTCTCCATCGTCATCCACGGGCGGAGCAAGGAGCGAAGCGACGCGGCGCAGACCCGAGGATCCATGCCGTGACTTCGAGGTGCTTCCCACGGTGCAGAATTCTGCTCCGTTGCGTCCCTCGCGCGAGGTAACGGCATGGATCCTTGGGTCTCCGCCGCGTCGCTTCGCTCCTGCTCCGCCCAAGGATGACGAAGTCGATAGGCTGCGGCCAAGATGTCACGCGGCGCTTGGCAGCTTCTCCTTTGCCTCCGCACTTTCGGGCAGCGCCTGCAGCGTCGCTTGCAACAATATGTCGGCAAGGCGCGCCGCAACGGGATCGAGCTCTGCCTCCTTTTGATGCAGGACCAGTGCCATCTTCGGCAGCGCGGGCAGCCCAAGCACCAGCGGCGCCATTGCCCTGACATTGGCGGGCAGGCCGATATCGGTGCGGATCGTCAGTCCGAGACCGGCTGCGACCGCCGCCCAGATGCCGCCAAGGCTTGGGCTCGAGAACGCCATCCGCCACGACAGGCCGGCGCGGTCGAGCGTTTCCGTCGCCACCGTGCGCAGCAGGCAAGGCGCTTCCAGCGCCACCAGCGGCAGCGGCTCGCCTTGGCGCAGTCCGGCCTCGATCAGCCTTGCCGGGCCGACCCACCGCATCTGCACATCGGCGACATGCCGGCTGTAGGGCAGCGTCGCGCCATTGTGCCAGGCCAGTGCGATGTCGAGGCTGCCTGCCGTGATCCGCTCGGCGAGCTCGTGGCTGCGTGCGATCCGCGCCTCGATCTTGACCTTGGGATGGGCGCGGGCGAAGCGCCCGAGCACTTCCGGCAGCACCGCTTCGCCGAAATCCTCTTGCAGCCCGAGCCGCACCCAGCCTTCCAGCTCGATGTCGTGGATGGCCGACGCCGCCTCGTCATTGAGCTCGATCAGCCGCCTGGCGTAGCCAAGCATCGTCTCGCCGGCTTCCGTCAGCGCCAGGCCGCGCCCCGCCTTGCGGAAGATCGGTGTTGCCGCCTGTTCCTCAAGCTTCTTCAATTGCGCGCTGACCGCCGAGGTCGAGCGCCCCAGGCGATCGGCGGCCTTGGCGAAGCTGCCAAGCTCCATGCCGGTGACGAAGCTTCTGAGGACGTCGAGGTCGAAGGTTACGCGTCGCATGACGATAATCCCGTTTTTCGGGAATGAATGTCAAAAACTTCCCGATATTCAGGATGAAGCTATGGCGGTAGAGACGGTGCGTCAAGATCCTAGACCATCACAGGAGCCGCGCCATGTCGGTCATCGCAGCACACGCAAACCGCCTCCAGGGCAGGCCCCGGCCGGGCATCGTCACGTCTGCCAACAAGGCTTCTCCCCACAGGAATCACCGCTGGAAGGTGCTGGGCATCGGCGTCGCTGCCAATGCCAGTTTCTCCACCATCTTCAGCGGCATTCCGGCAACGGCGGTATTCATGCGCCAGGGCTACCACCTCGGCAACGGCCAGCTCGGCCTCGCCCTTGGCCTTCTCGGGCTGGGTGTTGCGCTGAGCGAACTGCCCTGGGGCCTGCTCACCGACCGCTGGGGCGATCGCGGCGTACTGCTGACGGGGCTTGGTGCAACCGCGGCCTGGCTCCTGCTCATGGCGTTCTTCATCGTGCCGTCGGCATCGCATGTTCCAGATGTCGCGGTGCTTGCCGCCAGCCTGCTGGTTGCAGGTCTGCTCGGCGGCAGCGTCAACGGCTCCAGCGGCCGCGCCATCATGGCCTGGTTTCAGGAGGGCGAGCGCGGCTTTGCCATGAGCATCCGGCAGACCGCGGTGCCACTCGGCGGCGGGCTCGGGGCGCTTGTCCTGCCGTCGCTGGCGTCGGCCTACGGCTTTGCCATGGTGTTTGGTCTTCTGGCCTCGGCATCGGCGGTCTCGGCATTCTTCGCCTGGCTTTGGCTGCATCAGCCGCCGGCGGGAGACGATGTCGGCAACGCCGTTGCGGCAAAACCAGCCGGTCCGGCGCCGCTGCGCAACATCGAGGTCTGGCGCCTCGCCACGGCCATCGGCCTGCTCTGCTTTCCGCAGGTGGCGGTGCTCACCTTCGCCTCCGTCTTCCTGCACGATTTCGCCGGCATGGGCACGCTGGTGATCAGCGCCAGCCTGGCTGCGGTCCAGACCGGCGCTATGATCCTGCGTGTCTGGAGCGGCCGTTTCACCGACCGCCACCGCAACCGACGCCCGTTCCTGCGGCTCTGCAGTGCGCTGAGCGCGCTCGCCTTTGCTGCCCTTGGCCTGCTGGTCCTGGCAGCAGCCGCCACGCCCGGCTGGCAGCCCGCGCTGATGCCGGCTATCGCGGTGCTTCTGGTCGTGGCCGGCATCTCGGTCTCCGCCTGGCATGGCGTCGCCTACACCGAACTCGCCACGCTTGCCGGCGCCAGCCGCGCCGGAACGGCGCTCGGCCTCGCCAACAGCTTCGTCTTCATCGCCTTCTTCCTGGTGCCGGCGGGCATTCCCGGACTGCTGCTCGTCTCGTCGTGGGCGGGCGTATGGCTGGCGGCGGCAGCCTGCGCGCTAATCGCCTGGCCGATTTTCCTCCAGCCGGCCTGATTTTCTGCTCGGTTGAGGGGGCGCCGGCTGCGTCTCGTTTCGGATCAACATCAAAAAAACACGATCGAACCCGTTAACGCCCCATCAAGGTTAATGCATCATTTTGGCTCTCCAGAGGGTCAGTTGCGTTTCTGGAGAGTTCCGTGCATCGACGTGTCTTGAAACGGCTGGCCGCCGTCGCCGGTGAGAAAAAACGTTCCTTCCTGTCTCCTTTCATCATCGGGCTCGGCATCTGGGTCGGCTTCCCGACCGTCGTTGCCTATCAAGACATGACCAGCCTGGTCTCCGGCCTGGAGAAGCCGAACGCCCGCTGGAACGCCTATGTCGAAAAATCCGTCGCCGGTTCGGTGCACGCCGCCGAAATGCCGTTCGTCGATTCCGTCTCCACCGGCTCGATCTCCGGGTCGGGCGTGAAGTTGCCCGGCATCGGCAGCGTATCGTTTCGCGGCAAGGGCAATGTCGCCGGCACGACACCCGACGAGGATCGTATCGTGCGCGCCGACAAGAAGGGCCGCATCGTCCAGATCTCGCCCGTAGCGCCGCCGAAGAACTTCAACGCCGGCTCGATCTTCGAACGCACCTCCTCGCTGCTGCGCCCAAGCATGGACAGTGGCCTGAAGCTCGCCTTCGCCAAGCCTGGCATCAAGGGCAAGGAGATCCAGATCGCCCAGGCCTTCCACATCCGTGAGGAGGAGAAACCTGATCCCGGCGTTCCGGCCATGCTGGCGGCTCTCGTCAACAATGACAAACCGGATGTGCTGGCCACCGCCTATGCGCAGGCCGAACCCGACTACGCCAAGGCCTCGCCCTTCGAGGCCCTGCTGCAGGACGAGCAGCCGAACAACGGCCGCTTCATCCCGCCGATGAGCAAGGGCGATCACGCGTGGATCCAGAACCCGCTGCCGGCCAGCGTCTTCTCCAAGAACGAGCAGGCATGCCTTGCCAACGGCATCTATTTCGAGGCGCGCGGCGAATCTGTGCGCGGCCAGGCCGCCGTCGCCCAGGTCATCCTCAATCGCGTCCGCAACCCGGCCTATCCGAATTCGATCTGCGGCGTCGTCTACCAGAACGACCACTGGTACAATCGCTGCCAGTTCTCCTTCGCCTGCGACGGCCGCAAGAAGCGCATCGACAATCCTGTCGCCTACAAGACCGCCCAGGATGTCGCCATGGCCGTCACCGCCGGCAAGATCTTCATTCCGGAAGTCGGCTCCTCGACCCATTATTACGCCAACTATGTCCATCCGGGCTGGGCGCGCACGATGAAGAAGATGACCAAAATCGGCCTGCATATCTTCTACCGCACCTATGGCGGCGGCTGGAGCTGAGTATTCCCTGAACAGGCGTTCGCGGCGAGCCGGAGGGGCTTCAAGACCCGGCGGCCAAAGACCTGCCGCCGCAAGGATTCGGCAGGCACATGCCCGCAACTGCGGCGGGCACGATGTCGCACCTAAATAAGTGATTGATTTAACTATGAAAAATACATCACATTGAAGTTCGGCCCGTGGCTTGACGGGCGCGGACCCTCTAACTATGTTGCCGGCGACTTTGGTAGCGGACGGACGGCGACGATCTGACCGGGCAGGGGGGTTGCGATGGCCGACAAAAACGGGCCAGACGGAACCGGAGAAACCGGCCGCGGCAAACAGCACGAAGCCGACATCCGCGACGACGATCTTGAGCGCCGCCGGCGCGATCTTGAAGCATCGCTTGCGACAAGACGGCCGGACCGGCTCGAGGGGAAAGACGCGAAAGCGAGCAGTGTGGCCGGATATGGCCAGGCGCTCAAACTATCCAGCGAGTTCATCGCCGGCATAGTGGTGGGCGTCGGTCTTGGCTGGTTCTTGGATCGTATGGCGGGAACATCGCCATGGGGTCTGATCGTCGGCCTGCTGCTGGGTTTTGGCGCCGGCGTGCTCAATGTCCTGCGCTCGGCGGGAGTTGTGGCGGAATTCGGACAGGGCGATAAGACGCGCGATCCGAAAGACTAGGACGAGGCGCTGTCAAAGGCGCGAAACAGGACACTGAAGCCGCACGCGGCTTTGACGGGGATGTAAAGTGGCTGCTGACAAGGTCGATCCGATTCACCAGTTCCATATCGTCAAGCTGATTCCGATCAACATCGGCGGCTACGACCTGTCCTTCACCAATTCGGCGCTGTTCATGGTCGCGACGGTCGCCGTCGCATCGGCTTTCCTCTATCTCACCACCTCGAGCCGTAGCCTTGTTCCGGGCCGCCTGCAGTCGGTTTCGGAGATGGCCTACGAATTCGTCTCCAACATGCTGAGGGACGCCGCGGGAACGCAAGGGTTGAAGTTCTTCCCCTTCGTCTTCTCGCTGTTCATGTTCGTTCTGGTCGCCAACCTGCTCGGCCTGTTTCCCTATTTCTTCACCGTCACCAGCCACATCATCGTCACCTTCGGCCTCGCCGCGCTGGTCATCGGAACCGTGGTCGTCTACGGCTTCATGAAGCATGGCCTCGGCTTCCTGAAGCTGTTCGTGCCGCATGGCGTGCCGGTGTTCCTGCTGCCGCTGGTGGTGCTGATCGAAGTGATCTCCTTCGTGTCGCGCCCGGTCAGCCTCTCGGTTCGTCTGTTCGCCAACATGCTGGCCGGCCACATCACGCTCAAGGTGTTCTCCGGGTTCGTCGTCAGCCTCAGCGCGCTCGGCGCGGTCGGCGTCGCCGGTTCGGTTCTGCCGCTGGCCATGGCCGTGGCGCTGACGGCGCTTGAGTTGCTGGTCGCCTTCCTGCAGGCCTACGTCTTTGCCGTGCTGACCTGCATGTATCTCAACGACGCCCTGCATCCCGGGCACTGACGACAAGTTTCCGGCATTGCCGCCGGATGGAAATGCAACGGAATTATAGATCCAAAGGAGTTTGAAATGGACGCAGAAGCAGCAAAGTACATCGGCGCTGGTATCGCTTGCCTCGGCATGGGCGGCGCGGGCATTGGCCTCGGCAACATCTTCGGCAGTTACCTGGCGGGCGCTCTGCGCAACCCGTCGGCCGCCGATGGCCAGTTCGGCCGCCTGATCTTCGGCTTCGCCGTGACCGAAGCTCTGGGCATCTTCTCCCTTCTCATCGCGCTTCTGGCCCTGTTCGGCTGAGCACTCGGGAAGATTGTACAGGCCGGCCGCGATCCTGCGGCAGGCCTGATATCAGGGGATAGTCCATGTTCGTGACATCTGCCTTTGCAGAAGAGTCAGCGCCGGCTGCCGAAGGCACCGCCGGTGCGGGAGCCGAAACGCATGCCGGCACCGCGGTGCCCGGCGAGGCGCACGGCACCTTCCCGCCATTCGATCCGGCGACGTTCCCGTCGCAGCTTCTGTGGCTGGCGATCACCTTCGGGCTGTTCTACCTGTTCCTGAAGCGGGTGGTGATGCCGCGTCTCGGCGGCATCATCGATGTCCGCAACGACCGCATCACGCAAGACCTCGACCACGCCGCCAAGCTGAAGGGCGAGGCCGACGCCGCCGTTGCCGCTTACGAGCAGGAACTGGCGGAAGCCAAGACCAAGGCCAACGCGATCGGCCAGCAGGCCAACGACGCCGCCAAGGCCGAGGCCGAGACCGCGCGCAAGAAGGTCGAGGCCGCCCTCGACAAGAAGCTTGGCGAGGCCGAGGCCAGCATCGCTTCCATCAAGGCCAACGCCATGAAGGAAGTCGGCTCGATTGCCGAGGACACCGCTTCGGCGATCGTCGAGGCGCTTGTCGGCGGCAAGGCCAGCAAGGCCGAGATCGCGGCTGCGGTCAAATCCGTGGCCCGGTGAGGAGCGCATCATGGACGCCACATCTCTCGCGACAGTCTGGGCTACGGTTGCCCTGGTCATCTTCCTCGGCGTTGCCGTCTACATCAAGGTGCCGGGCCTGATCGCCAAGGCGCTCGACGCCCGCGCCGCCAAGATCAGCAATGAACTCGAGGAAGCCCGCCGGCTGCGCGAAGAAGCCCAGCAGCTGCTTGGCCAGTATCAGAAGAAGCGCAAGGAAGCCGAGCAGGAGGCCGCCGACATCGTCGCCGCCGCCAAGCGCGAAGCCGACCTGCTCGCCGCCGAGGCGCACAAGAAGACCGAGGACTATGTCGCCCGCCGCACGGCACTTGCCGAGCAGAAGATCGGCCAGGCCGAGCGCGAGGCAGTCGCCGAAGTCCGCGCCAGCGCCGTCGACATCGCCGTCGAAGCGGCCCGCGCGCTGCTTGCCGGCAAGATCGACGCCAAGGCCGGCGCCGACCTGTTCAAGGCGTCGCTGCAGGACGTGAAGGCCAAGCTGAACTAGACAGCTAACGCCGCCGTAGAATCAAAGCCGCCCGGGCAACCTGGCGGCTTTTTTGTTGCGTGCGGCGGGGGAGATTGGCGAAAGCGGCTGGGCGCGCAATCTCCCCCCTCGTGGGGGAGATGCCCGGCAGGGCAGAGGGGGGCGCGAAGGATCGCCAGCGTTTGATTTCGTGATGTGTCGGCAATCAAAATTGCGGCTGGTACTAGGGCGCTACTGACCGACGCTGGAGGGACAGCGCCCCCCTCTGTCCTGCCGGACATCTCCCCCACGAGGGGGGAGATTGGCAGCTTCGCCGCCGCCGCCTCACTCCAACCCGGCGAAGCTCTCGTCTTCGACCACCTCGGCTCCGCCCAGCCGGAACGGCGCGAACGACACACGGTGCAGCCGCGCCACTGGGCCGTGCGCTTCGATCGCCGTGCGATGGCGGGCCGTGGCATAGCCCATATGGACCTCGAAGCCGTAGCGGTCGTGGTGGTTGCCGCAGCCGCACATCATGCGGTCGCGCATCACCTTGGCGACGATCGAGGCGGCGGCGATCGACTGCGAGCGCTGGTCGCCCTTGATCAGCGCGCGCCCGGCGCAGGTGAGGCCCGGCGGCACGTCACGCCCGTCGGCCAGCGCCAGCTTGGGCTGCACCGAAAGACCGGCGACCGCGCGGCGCATCGCCTCCAGGCTGGCCTTGAGGATATTGCTGCCGTCGATGCCTTCGGCACTGATCGAGGCCATCGAGACGGCAAAGGCGGATCCGAGGATCCTGGCGAATAGCGCCTCGCGCTGCAGGTGCGTCAGGCGCTTGGAATCGTCGAGCCCTTCCGGGATGTTGGCGGGATTGAGCACCACCGCCGCTGCGACGACCGGCCCGGCAAGCGGTCCGCGACCGGCCTCGTCCATCCCCGCCACCGGCCACAGGCCTTCGGCCATCGCCTTCGTCTCGAAGGAGAAATCGGGCTTCTCGACGATTTCGAAAAGAAGCGGAGAATCGGAACGCGCGCGAGCCATGTTGCGGCGAGGTTCGCATCGGCTCCGATTCTCCGCAAGTCCCTCCGGGTCGGGGTGGGGCGCCGGACCAGGAGGGCACCGTCTGCAGGCCGGGGGGACAGGGCCGGACGGGATCCTTTTCTCATGCACCGGCCGGCGAAGGCCGGTGCACGATCTTCCTTAAAGCAGCATCAACTGCTCCGTGGCATTGGCCGCGGCGACGAACTGGTCGGTCCTGAGCGTCCGCCGCTCGGCGTTGAGGCCGAGCCGCTTGGCGGTGATCTCGAAGCGGCGGCCGATCTGCCAGGCATAGGGTCCCGCACCCTTCATGCGCTTGCCCCATTCCGAATCGTAGTCCTTGCCGTCGCGCATCGAACGGATCAGCGACATCACGTGGCGGTAGCGGTCGGGATAGTGGCGCAGCAGCCAGTCCTTGAAGATCGGCGCCACCTCCAGCGGCAGGCGAAGTATTACATAGCCGGCCTCGCGCGCGCCGGCGGCGCGTGCCGAATCGAGGATGCGCTCCATCTCCGGATCGGTCAGGCCGGGTATGATCGGCGCCACCATGACGGAGGCCGGAATGCCTGCGTCCGAAAGCTGCCGGATCGCCTCCAGCCGCTTGGTCGGCGTCGACGCGCGTGGTTCCATCGTTCTGGCCAGCATCCGGTCCAATGTCGTCACCGACAGCGCCACCTTGGCCAGGCCCCGTTCGGCCATGCGCGACAATATGTCGATGTCGCGCGTCACCAGCGCCGATTTGGTGACGATGCCGACCGGGTGGCCGCGGGCTTCCAGCACTTCCAGGATCTCGCGCATGATCCGGTACTGTTTCTCGATCGGCTGGTAGGGATCGGTGTTGGTGCCGATAGCGATGGTGCGCGGCTGGTAGCCGGGCTTCGACAATTCCTTGTCCAGCATCCGTGCCGCGTCCGGCTTGGCGAACAGCTTCGATTCAAAGTCGAGCCCCGGCGACAGGCCCATGAAGGCGTGCGTCGGCCTGGCGAAACAGTAGACACAGCCATGCTCGCAGCCGCGGTAGGGGTTGATCGAGCGGTCGAAGGAAATGTCGGGCGATTCGTTGCGGGTGATGATCGTACGCGGCTTTTCGACCTGCACCTCGGTCTTGAAGGGCGGCAGTTCCTCCAGCGAATTCCAGCCGTCGTCGAAGACATGCCGGCTGACCGGCTCGAAGCGGCCGGACGGATTGATGCCGGCGGAGCGGCCGCGATTGCGGTCCGGCCTGACGCGCATGCCGCTCTGCTCGATCATCGCATTCGCCATCTCGGCTCTCCCGGCCCCGAAGGCTGCAATGTCGGCACGCACGATCTGTTCCATCTTTGCCCTCTCCCAGGGACTGTCGGCAGGCTGTCGAATCGCTCTGTTCATGAAAATAATCCTATTTTCTCGAGGAGAACAAAGCAAGAACTTTTTATGCCGCGATGCAAAACTGGCGCGGCGCATGGCTTTCCGCTATTCGGCTAACCATGCTCAGTGTTCTCATCGAAACCATGAACGACGAAGAGGGCCTTGCCCGCACGCTCGCCTCGCTGATCGGCGGCGCGGTCGAGGGCGTGGTGCGCGATGTCATCGTCTGCGACAACGGCTCGACCGACCAGACGCACCGTGTCGCCGAGCATGCCGGCTGCCACTATGTCGCCGGCGGCATCGCGGCCGGCATCAGGCAGGCCAAGGGCGACTGGCTGCTGTTGCTGGAGCCTGGCGCGCGGCTTTCGGAAGGCTGGATCGACGAGCTTGTCGCCCACACCGCGAGGCAAACCATGCCGGCGCGGTTTGCGCGGGCGCGTGGCAGCCGCACGCCGTTCCTGGCACGCGTCTTTTCAGGCAACAGGGCCTTGGCCGAGGGGCTGGTGATCAGCAAACGCCAGGCCACAGCTCTGTCGAAAAGCGCCCGCAGCGCCGAGGCCATTGCGCGCGGCCTTGCGACAAGGAGGCTCAACGCGGAGATCTGGGTCGCGCCGTCGAAGTGAGGCTCTTTTGCCCCGCCTTCGCGAACGGACGGAGTTTCACCGGCCCCACGGCCACGTGAATTTATTGCAGTTGCGTTGTCTATTGTGCATTGCACAAAACATGGCGTGGGCGTAGCTTTCCCTTCACGCGGGACAATCGGGTTTGGGTAATGCCGGAGCGGTGAGCAACGCTGCGTCGGCGCCGCATTCATACCCGAGGACCCGATGACCTTTACAAGCCCTGACAAATCCGGCGCCGCCAGCTTGGAGGCAATTGCGCGAAATGGCAGCATGTTGCGCCGTATGGCCGCGCGCATCCCGACCTATCTGACCGACCTTCGCGAGAATCCCGCCTGGCTGCCGATGTTCGTCCTCGCCCGCACCATGCCGGGGCGGCGCCTGCACTGGCTTGGTGCCAAGCAGGCCAAGCCGGCACGCAACGAGGATACGATGTTCGCCGGCGTCGACCGCGCCGCGGCCGTCGGCGCATTGAAAGCGGACGGGCTGTTTTCAGGGCTGGTGCTGCCGCAGGCCATTCACGAGGAAATCGCCAGCTTCGCCGAGCGCACGCCGTGCTTCGGCAATTTCGACCGTCGTCTCGAATTCATGCCGGGCGAGCATGCCGAGGCCGAAAAGCGTTTTGGGCGCCCGCTGCTCAGCGGGCATTTTTTCGAGCGCATCCTCGATTGCGATGCTGCTTTGGCCATTCAGCGCGACCCGCTGCTGCTTGATATCGCCGCGCACTATCTCGGCGGCCAGGCGAAGTTGATCACGACGCGCGTCTGGTGGAGCTTTCCGACCGGCGCGGCCTCGGAGGCCGACAAGAACCTGGCGTCGCTCGGCAAATACCACTTCGACCTCGACGACTGGCGGATGCTGAAATTCTTCTTCTATCTCAAGCCCGTCGATGCCGACACCGGTCCGCATGTCTATGTCCGCGGCAGTCACAAGCGCCGCGCCGTAAAGCATCAGCTGACGCTGCTCGTCGGCCATCCGGCGCAGGACGTCCTCGACGTCTATGGCGACGACAGCCCGGTGACGCTGACCGGCGAAGCCGGCCTCGGCTTCGTCGAGGATCCGTTCGGTTTCCACATGGGCACCGTGCCGACGCGCACGCCGCGTCTGATGATGGAAGTCGGCTTCGGCGTCTCGGCGCCGTCGCGCCGTCGCTTCCACGGCGAGCCGGTCATCCGCTGATCCGGGATCTTATCCGGTCTTGCCGCGCCTGAGATGCTCGTCCAGGCGGGGCATGATCTCGACGAAGTTGCAAGGCATGTGCCGGTAGTCGAGCTGCGGCTTCAAGATGCCATCCCAGGCGTCCTTGCAGGCGCCGGGCGAGCCCGGCAGCACGAAGACGAAGGTGGCGTTGACGACGCCGCCGGTCGCCCGGCTCTGGATCGTCGAGGTGCCGATCTTGTCGTAGGAGATGCGGTGGAAGACTTCGGAAAAGCCGTCCATGCGCTTTTCGAAGATCGGCTCCAGCGCCTCCGGCGTCACGTCGCGGCCGGTGAAACCGGTGCCGCCGGTGGTGATGACGACATCGATATCCTTGTCTTGTGACCACGCTAGAACCGTGCCGCGGATCTTGTCGCGGTCGTCGGTGACGATGTCGCGGGCGGCGAGGATGTGGCCGGCCTCCGCGATACGGTCGGCCAGAGTCTGTCCGGACTTGTCGTCGGCGAGGCTGCGCGTGTCGGAAACGGTCAGAACCGCGATGCGCACCGGAATGAAGGGGCGTGTCTCGTCAATCCTGGCCATGGGCGTCGGCCTCCATGCTTCGCGTCGCGGCGACGAACCAGTCGGGATGACGGCTGCGTATGTCGAGCGCGGCGCGCTTGGCGACATTGCCGGTCTCGAACAGTCCGAAGCAGGTGGCGCCGGAGCCCGACATGCGGGCAAATCCCGCACCGGCCTTGTTCAGCACCGACAATGCCTTGCCGATGGCCGGCTGGATCGCGCGGGCTGCCGGTTCGAGATCGTTGCGCGTGATCTCCAGCCAGCTGCGGATGCTGTGGAAGTCGATTCTGCGCGGCAGCGGCGGCAGCATGTCATTGTCCGGGCTGGAAAGCGCGTTGAACACCTCGGCCGTGGAGACGGCGGTGCCTGGATTGACCAGAACTAGGCCGAGCGCCGGAAAATCCGGGACGCTCGACAGCTCGTCACCGATGCCGCGCGCGACCAGGGGTTTTGCCGCCAGGCACATGGGGATGTCGGCGCCAAGCGCAAGGCCGATCCGCGCCAGTTCGCCGTCATCGATGTCGAGCTCCCAGGCATCGACGAGCCCGCGCAGGACCGCCGCCGCATCGCTCGATCCGCCGCCGACGCCTGAAGCAACCGGCAGGTTCTTTTCCAGCCTGATGGCGACAGGCGGCGTCCGCTGCAGGCCGGCTTCCCGCCGCAGTGCCTCGCGTGCCTTCACCACCAGATTGCTGTCGTCGAGCGGGACCGCGGACGCGTACTTGCCGGAGGCGGAAAAAAGATCGCTGTCGGCGCGCCCGATCTCGACCCTGTCGCCGAAGCGGGTGAAGACGGCGAGGCTCTCGATCAGGTGATAGCCGTCGGCGCGCCTGCCGGTGACATGCAGCGCCAGATTGATCTTGGCGGGCGCAAGCCAGATCCGGGCTTCGGCCTCGGCGTTCAATGTGTCGGCTGCAAGGGAAATGCTGTCAGTCCTTGGCCAGGCGGTATTCGCCGGTCTTTGGATCCTTGACCAGCGTTCCCATCGTACCGTTGGCCGCCTGCTTTTCGGTGCGCCGGATCTTGGCCGTCACGCGTTCGGCTTCCCTGACGAAGGAGCGGTAGCCGACATAGGCAAGCACGCCAACGGCGACGAAGAAAATGATCTGCGGCATCTCAAAACTCCTCCCTCGAAAAGGCGGCGAAGGCGGCCGGTCGGGTCGGTCAAGCCGATATGCTAGACGGTTTCACCGTTTTTTCAAAGCCCGAAGCGCGCCCATAGCGCGCGCTCTTCCGCCGCATCGATGATGCCGCTGGCAGCCGCTGCGGCGATATCGGGCGCCGAAAAGCCGCTGCGCGAGCCGAACAGGCCGAAGCGGCCGAACAGGCCGCGCGGCGCCGTGATCAGCTTGAGCTGGGTCTTCGGCCCGAAGCGGGTCTTGAGCACCGTGCGCATGTCGCCCAGCGCGTCGACAAGGCCGAGTTCCAGACCCTTCTTTGCGGTCCAGAACAGGCCGGTGAACAGGTCCGGGTCGTCCTTGAGCCTGGTGCCGCGCCGCTCCCTGACGAGGTCGATGAAGGTCTCATGCACCTCGAGCTGCAGCGCTTTCAGCCGCTCGACGTCTTCCTTCTTCTCCGGCTTGAACGGGTCGAGCACGGCCTTGTTCTGGCCGGCCGTGTGCACGCGGCGCTCGACGCCGATCTTCTTCATCAGTTCGGGAAAGCCGAACGAGGCCGACACCACGCCGATCGAGCCGACGATGGAGGAGGGGTCGGCGAAGATCTCGTCACCGGCGACCGCGATCATATAGCCGCCCGATGCCGCGACGTCTTCGACGAAGACCAGCACCTTCTTGTCCTTTTCCGTCGCCAGGTCGCGGATGCGCTTGAAGATCAGCCGCGACTGCACCGGCGAGCCGCCAGGCGAATTGATCGAGATGGCGACGACGGGCGCATCGAAGGAAAACGCCTTTTCGATCAGGCCGGCGGTCGATGCCAGCGACAGGCTCGGCCGGAATTGGCCGCCGCCAGGCATGATGGTCCCCTGCAGCCGGATGACCGGAACAGTGACGACACTGGAGCGCCAGGATTTCGGCAGCAGGCGGTTCAAAAGGCGTTTCACGAGGGGAGGATCTCCGGGGCAATGTGCAAAGAGCAAGACAAGGTCAGGTTCGGTCAATTCTTTTTTTCGGACGGCGCGGCAATCTTGCTCCGGGCATGTAGGGATTTTCCGGCCAACAGCAATGCCATGTGGCCGGCAGGATCAATCGCCGAACAGCGACGCCAGTCCGTTGTTGATCATCTCCGTCCGTTCCGCTGGTCCGTTGCCCGTTTCACCATGCAGCATCAGCGGCGGGCGGATCGACAGCTTTCCGCGCGCGCCGAGCGCTGCCCTGACGACGATACGGATCGCCGCCGCCTCGGGGCGAGGGTGGACAGAGAGCATTTCGGCATCGCCGAAGCGGCCCTCGATCGCATCGAGAAGCGCGCCGAGCTGCTCCGGCCGGGCAATGACGGCCAGCCCGCCGCGCGGCCTCACGACCGCTGCTGCACTGCGGATCCAGTGCTCGAACAGCCCGTCCTCCATGACATGGGCCTGCTTGCGCAGCGGGTCGGGCGTGGCGCGATCCTCGGCGGCGTTGAAGGGCGGGTTCATGATGACGAAATCGAAGGAATTGTCGGCAAGGCCGGCGTCGCCTCTCGCCTTGCCCGACAGCGTGACATCGGCGGCCAGCACCGAGGCGCGATCGCCGAGATGGGCATTGCCGGGATGGGCAAGCGTGGTCGCCGCGTATCCCGCCATTTCCTCGGAGCGTTCGACCAGCACGGCCCGGGCGGAAGCACAGCGCGACAGCACCGCCAGGCCCGCAGCACCGGCGCCGGCGCCGAAATCGGCAAGCCGGCCGGCGAAGGAGGATGGCACGGCAGCGGCCAGCATCATGGCGTCCATGCCGGCGCGGTGCCCGCCCGACCGGGGCTGCACCAGCCAGAAGCGGCCGCGATGGAAGCCATCGACCGTGTGGGCCGGCGTGTCCGGAACAAGGGTGGCGGTTGAAGCGGACATTATTGTCGGCGGATCTCGTTGGCGATGCCGGCATCCGTCAGAATGCGCCGCGCTGCATCCGCCTGGTCGGCGTCGACCATGACGCGCCGGGGCAGGATGCCGATCGAACCATCGAGCACGCTCATGTTCTGGTCGGCGACGAAACAGGCAATGCCGGCGTCGCGCATCAGCGATTCGACAAAGGAGATGATCACGGCATCGTTGGTGCGGATGAGCTCTATCATCGGACGAAAATCGCAGGTTGCGGCGTTCCTGTAAACGTGGGCGATCGCCTTGCCGGTTGCAACCGCGCCAATTCGCCTCTTGCCGTGCCCGTGGGTGCCGCCCTAGAGTCCATCCGGGACAGGGTGCCGTCGTGCGCATGGAATAGACGGGAGTGTTTGTGGTGGGTGTCGTTCTCAACATCGAAAACGGGAAGCGGGAAGCCGCCTCCATCAAGGACCTGATCGACCTGACGGCGGCCGATATGGGGCGCGTCAACGAACTCATCCTGTCGAAGGCCGGTTCCGACGTCGAGATGATCCCGGAGGTCGCCAACCATTTGATCTCGTCCGGCGGCAAAAGGCTGCGGCCGATGCTGACGTTGGCGGCCGCACAGATGTTCGGCTATTCCGGCGAAGGCCACGTCAAGCTCGCCACATCGGTCGAATTCATGCACACCGCCACGCTCCTCCATGACGACGTCGTCGACGAGAGCGGTATGCGCCGCGGCAAGAAGACCGCACGCATGATCTGGGGTAACCAGGCCAGCGTGCTGGTCGGCGATTTCCTGCTCGGCCAGGCTTTCCGCATGATGGTCGATGTCGGCTCGCTGGAAGCGCTCGACATCCTGTCGAGTGCGGCCTCGATCATCGCCGAGGGCGAGGTGATGCAGCTTGCCGCCGCCAAGAACTTGGAGACCACCGAGGACGAGCATTTCGCCGTCATCAAGGCCAAGACCGCGGCGCTGTTCTCGGCCGCCGCCGAAGTCGGCCCGGTGATCGCCCAGGCAACGCGCAACGATCGCGCGGCACTGCGCTCCTATGGCATGAATCTCGGCCTTGCCTTCCAGCTCATCGACGACGTGCTGGATTATGGCGGCTCCAGCAAGGAGCTGGGCAAGAATGTCGGCGACGATTTCCGCGAAGGCAAGGTGACGCTGCCGGTGATCCTCGCCTACCGGCGCGGCACCAAGGCCGAACGCACCTTCTGGAAGCGCGCCATCGAGGACAATGTCACCGACGATGCCGGGCTGGAAAAGGCGATCGGCCTGATGACCCGCCACGGCGCCATCGCCGACACGATCGGCCGCGCCCGCCATTTCGGCGAGATCGCCCGCGACGCGCTCGCGCCGCTGGAGGCGACGCCGCAGAAATCGGCGCTGATCGACGTCATCGATTTCTGCATCAGCCGGGTGAACTGAGGTCCGCGCCGAGGCAACTTTGCCGCGAAATCCGCAACGGCCGTCTCGACAAGCCGTCGCGATGCAAATTATCTATAAATCATGGCAAAGACCGCAGACGACACCATCGCCGTCCGTATCAGCAAGGTGCTGGCGGACCGCATCATATCGGGCGCCATCGAGCCGGGTGCCAGGCTGCGGCAGGACCATATCGCCGAGGAATTCCAGACCAGCCATGTCCCGGTGCGCGAAGCGTTCCGGCGTCTGGAGGCGCAAGGGCTGGCGATCGGCGAGCCGCGCCGCGGCGTGCGTGTCGCGTCTTTCGACCTTGGCGAGGTCAGGGAAGTCGCCGAAATGCGGGCGGCACTCGAAGTGCTGGCGCTGCGTCATGCCGCGCCGCACCTGACAGCAGCCATTCTCGATCTCGCCGAGGAGGCGACCAAGGCTGGCGACAAGTCTCGTGACGTCCGCTCCTGGGAGGAAGCCAACCGCACCTTCCACCGGCTGATCCTGGCGCCATGCGGCATGCCGCGCCTTCTCGCCACCATCGACGATCTGCACGCTGCAAGCGCCCGATTCCTGTTCGCCGCCTGGCGCTCGGAATGGGAAATCCGCACCGACCAGGACCACCGGGCGATCCTGAGCGCGCTCCGCCAGGGCAATGCCGAATCGGCCGCCGCCACCCTTGGCCGGCATGTGCAGTGGATCGGCCAGAAGCCGGTCAAGACCGCCTCCGGCAGGACCCGCGACGCCTTCGCTATCGTCGGCTAATGCATGTCGCCCAAAAGTGTGCAGCGGTTTTGGGATAACGACATGCATAAAAACAATAACCTAAAGCGCGTCGCGTGAGGCCGTTCAGGCGCGACGCGCTTTAGGGATCGGAATATCAGCTGAAGGCCAGCGCCGGGCGCAAATGCCCCAATGCGATCTCGGAGCTTTTTCGGGACGAGGGCTTGCCATCGCGCCGTAAATATGGATTCGATAATAGATCGAATAAAGAAATTATCTATAAATTCAAATCAGCTAAGGAAACCGCCGTGACCGATATCACTTTTTCGTCTTCAAAGCCGTCCTTCAGCCCGCTGCGCCTGCAAGACCGCTCGCTTGGCTGGCAGGCTGGCGCCGTCGTCCTCGGTACGTTCTTTCTGGCGCTGTCGTCCTACATCGAAGTGCCGATGGTGCCGGTGCCGGTGACCATGCAGACCTTCGCGGTGACGCTGATCGGCGCGCTCTATGGCTGGCGGCTTGGCGCCATCACCATCACTGCCTGGCTCGTCGAAGGCGCGGTCGGTTTCCCGGTGCTGGCTGGCGGTGCTGCCGGCGTGCAGCATTTCCTCGGGCCGACGGGCGGCTATCTCTTCGCCTTCCCGCTCACCGGCGCGCTCGTCGGCTGGCTGGCCGAGCGCGGCTGGAACGGCAACCGGGTGATGCTGGCCTTCGCCGCGATGGTGCTCGGCAATCTCGCCTGCCTGGTTCTCGGCACGGCGTGGCTTGCCGCCATGATCGGCGCCGAACAGGCCATCACCTTCGGCTTCCTGCCCTTCATTGTCGGCGGCTTGCTGAAGTCCGCGCTCGGTGCCGCCACGCTCAAGTTGTTTGCAGGCAACAAGACCAACCCGGCCAAAACCGCATCATAGCCGGCGATGACCGTCAGGCTGCGCGCCCATCATCTGCTTTGCGTGCTGACCTATGTCGGCAAGGGATACAGCGCCGCCTTCATCGCCAATTATGACGGCATCGCCGAGCGTCTTCGCCGGGGCGAGGACATCCTGATCGTCTCGGGTCCGGACGATATCTGTGCCCCGCTGCTCGGCGAACCGGAACCGCACTGCCTGCGCGAAAGTGCTGCCGAGCGGGACCGGCTGGCGGCGCGGGACGTGGAGCAATTGCTGGGCCGGCCGATCCGGGTCGGTGCCAGCCTCAGCCTCGACGCGGCAACCCTGGCCAGCATGCGCGCCGCCTTTTCGGCCGGGCTGACGCGTGAGGCCTGCCAGGGCTGCGAGTGGGCCGGCCTGTGCACCACTGTTGCCATCAACACCTATCGCGATACCAGGGTGTAGGGTCCGCGTCCGCAATCTGCTATGATGCGCCGTCGCCATGGTTTGTTGATCGGGTGACCCGATTGTGAATTCGGCCCGGATTGAAGCCTGACCCCAAAAAGGCCATGCTTTACCCGGAAAAGTGCGAGTCTATGGCGGTCCCACCGACTTGGGGATTGCGTCTGGCTGAAAGGGATACGATGCGGCAAGGACGTGCGCGCTGGCTCACAGGGCTGGCAATTGTGGCGGGCATGGCGATCTCGGCTCTGCCGTCGCACGCCAAGGAAACCAGCGAGCCGGTCAAGATCACATCCTTCTCGGGAGCCTATCTCGCCGCCCGGATCGCCGAGGGCGACAACGACCTCGACAGCGCCATCGCCTATTACAAGCAGGCGCTTGCCTTCGCGCCCGGTGACACGGCGCTGCAGCAGAGCCTGATGCTGTCGCTGATCGCGCAAGGCCGCTTCGAGGAATCCCTGGTCTATGCCGACAAGCTCAAGGAAGTGCCCGATGTCGAGCGCTTCTCGCGCATGGCGCTGGCCGTCGATTCCTTCCACAAGAAGGATTTCACCAAGGCGCAATACTGGCTCAAGCTGTCGCTCGAATCCGATCTCGACCGACTTTTGTCCGGCGTCATGAGCGGCTGGGCCATGGAAGGCGCTGGTGAAGCCAGCGGCGCCATGGCGTTCATCGACAAGCTGCAGGGACCGGACTGGTTCGGCCTGTTCAAATCCTACCATCGCGCTTTAATCGCCGACGTCGCGGGCCCGCCCGAAAAGGCCGATCAAATCTACGCCGCGACCCTGGCAGACACTGCCGCCGGCGGCGCTGCTCCTGAAACATGGATGCGCAACGCGCAGGCCTATGCTTCCTTCCTGTCCCGCAGGGGCGACAAGGCCAAGGCGCTGTCCGTGCTCGACCAGGCCGAGGCATTTGCGCCGGGCAAGCTGGAAATCACCACGCTTCGCGACAGGATCAACAAGGGCGACAAGATCGAGCCTCTCGTCGCCGGCCCGTCCGAAGGCGCCTCCGAGATCCTGCTTGACCTCGCCACCGCGCTCAACCGCGGCGGCGGCGAGCCGTTCGTCCGCCTCTATCTGCAATATGCGCTGGCGCTGAAGCCCAACAGCGATGCCGCCCTGGTGCAACTCGCCGCCGTCGCCGAGCAGCTAAAGGACGGCGAGGGCGCGATCGCGCTCTATCGCCGTATTCCTAATTCTTCGCCGCTGAAGGAGCTTTCCGACCTGCAGCTCGGCCTCAACCTCGCCGATCTCGACCGCCACGAAGAGGCGATCGCTCATCTGAAAGCGTTCGTCGACAAGCATCCCGACGACATGCGTGGCTATCTGGCGCTTGGCGGCGTCTATTCCTCCAAGGAGGATTTCCGCTCCGCCGCCAATCTCTACGACAAGGCGGTCGAGGTGCTGAAGACGCCAACCAGCGCCAACTGGAACATTTTCTACCAGCGCGGCATCTCCTATGAGCGGCTGAAGGAATGGCCGAAGGCGGAGCCGAATTTCCGCAAGGCGCTGGAACTGCTCCCCGACCAGCCTCAGGTTCTGAACTATCTCGGCTATTCCTGGGTCGACATGAACATGAACCTCAAGGAAGGCTTGGCGATGATCCAGAAGGCCGTCGATCTGCGGCCAAGCGACGGCTACATCGTCGATTCGCTGGGTTGGGCCTATTTCCGCCTTGGCAGATTCGACGACGCCGTGCGCGAAATGGAGCGTGCCGTGTCGCTGAAGCCGGAAGATCCGGTGCTGAACGACCATCTCGGCGACGCCTACTGGCGCGTTGGCCGCAAGCTGGAAGCCACTTTCCAGTGGAACCAGGCGCGCGACCTGAAGCCGGATCCCGATGTGCTTGCCGCCGTGCAGCAGAAGCTGCTGAAAGGCCTGCCGCCGATCGAATCCAACACGGCGCAGGAGACCCCGAAGGTCAAACCCGAGCCGACGCCCGCCCCGAAGGGGTAAGCGGCCACTGATATCCGTTTTGCGCGGGGCTCTTCGGAGCCCCGCTTCGTTTTTCAGAACAGCTTGCGGTAGACGACAAACCCGGAGCGTTCGCCGATCTTGTCATAGAGCTGCATCGCTGTGTGATTGGTCTCATGCGTCAGCCAGTACACGCGGCCCGAGCCGGCGGCTCTGGCGCGTTCGTAGACAGCGTTGATAAGCGCCCGGCCGACGCCTTTGCCACGCGACGCCTCTGTGGTGAAAAGGTCCTGCAAATAGCAGTTCGGCGAAATCGCCGTCGTGCTGCGGTGGTAGAGATAGTGCACGAGGCCGAGCAGGCGGCCCTCGCTCTCGGCCACCAGCGCGTGCACCGGCTCGTATGCATCGAAGAAGCGCGACCAGGTCATCCGCGTGATCTCGCCGGCGAGCGCTGTCTCGCCCGAGCGTCCATAGAAAGCATTGTAGCCGTCCCAAAGCGGCAGCCATGCCTCGTAGTCCTGTTGCTCGATAGGGCGCACGATGGTCGGGCCGGGCATGGCTGGACCCTTGCCGTTGAAGCTGCGGGTGAGCAAACGGCCGTGGGCCGTGATCGGCAATGGGCCAGCCGATCGCAAAGCGTTCAACCTCGCGGCGTCAAGGCACCCCGCCTTGACGCTCGCCGGCCCGGCAACTAGGGAATGCTTCATTCCGCGCTTTCCGAGGCCGCCGTGACGATCGACATCCCAACCCATATGCATCCCAGCCGCTCCTTCCAGGGGCTTATCCTGACCTTGCACAATTATTGGGCGGATTATGGTTGCGTCATCCTGCAGCCCTACGACATGGAGGTCGGCGCCGGCACCTTCCATCCGGCAACGACGCTGCGCGCACTGGGGCCAAAGCGCTGGAACGCCGCCTATGTGCAGCCCTCGCGCCGGCCCAAGGATGGGCGCTATGGCGAGAACCCGAACCGGCTGCAGCACTACTACCAGTACCAGGTGATCCTGAAGCCCAACCCGCCCAATTTGCAGGAGCTCTATCTCGGCTCGCTCAAGGCCATCGGCGTCGACCCGCTGCTGCACGACATCCGCTTCGTCGAGGACGACTGGGAAAGCCCGACGCTGGGTGCCTGGGGGCTCGGCTGGGAGTGCTGGTGCGACGGCATGGAAGTCTCGCAGTTCACCTATTTCCAGCAGGTCTGCGGCATCGAATGCGCGCCGGTGGCAGGCGAACTCACCTACGGGCTGGAGCGGCTGGCCATGTATGTGCAGGGCGTCGACAATGTCTACGACCTCAATTTCAACGGCCGCGACGGCGCCGAGAAGGTCACCTATGGCGACGTCTTCCTGCAGGCCGAGCAGGAATATTCGCGCCACAATTTCGAACATGCCGACACGGCGATGCTGCTCAGGCATTTCGAGGACGCCGAAACCGAGTGCAAGGCGCTGCTCGATGCGGGCGCGCCGGCTTCGAACGACAATCTGGCGATGCACCGCATGGTCCTGCCGGCCTATGACCAGTGCATCAAGGCCAGCCACGTCTTCAACCTGCTCGACGCCCGCGGCGTAATTTCGGTCACCGAGCGGCAAAGCTACATTCTGCGGGTGCGCAATCTGGCCAAGGCCTGCGGCGAGGCGTTCTTGCTGACGCAGGCTGGCGGGCTGGCCGCCTGAGATCAGACGCGCTTCATCATTTCGAGAGGCGCGGCGATCGGGGAGAGGATCTGCCCACTCGGGCCTGCCATTGTCCGCAGCGCTTGCCTGACACCCGGCATCGAGAAAGCACCGTGAGCCTGCGCGGCGAAGCAGGCGCTAAGTGCGAGGATCTGCAAAAGTCTCGATGCCGTTTTCATGGTCGTTCAGCCAATAGTTCCCTGCCTGAGCGTTGGTCGCTTCAGCGCTGCGTTTGGTTCATGGGGTGTCTGCTCTTAGGACGGGCGGGCCCGCTTGGTCCCGACAAAGACCTGAAAATTTCCTGAAAATAGATCGGATTGGCGATCGGCAGGCAGGGTGACAGCGGCCAGCCGAGTTGCTATGCCCGCCCCGGACCTTCTTGCCGCGCGAGCCCTTGCTATGCCTGACCTGCTTCTGGAACTTCGCTCCGAGGAAATCCCCGCGCGCATGCAGCGCAAGGCGGCGGGCGACCTCAGGAAGATGCTGACCGACGGTCTGGTTGAGGCCGGGCTGACCTATGAGGCGGCGCGCGAGTACTGGACGCCGCGGCGGCTTGCGCTCGACATTCGCGGCCTGACGGCGCGCTCGAAGGACATCCACGAAGAGATCAAGGGGCCCGCCACCTCGGCGCCGGAGCAGGCAGTGCAGGGTTTCCTGCGCAAGGCAGGCCTCGCCTCGATTGCCGACGCGCATGTCCACTCCGACCCGAAGAAGGGCGATTTTTATGTCGCCCACATTTCGAAGCCGGGCAGGGCGGCGGAAGCGATCATCGCCGACCTGGTGCCGGGCATCATCCGCGCCTTCCCCTGGCCGAAATCGATGCGCTGGGGACCGGCCTCGGCGAAGCCCGGCTCGTTGCGCTGGGTACGGCCGCTACAGTCGATTCTCTGCACCTTCGGCCCGGAGACCGAGGAGCCGGTGGTGGTCGATTTCGAGATCGACGGCATCCGCTCGGGCAACGTCACCTACGGCCACCGCTTCCATGCGCCGGGCGAAATAACCGTGCGCCGCTTCGACGACTATGTGTCCAAGCTGGAAGCGGCCAAGGTCGTGCTCGATGCCGACCGCCGCAAGGAGATCATCCTGGCCGATGCGCGCAACCTCGCCTTCGCCAACGGCCTCGACCTGGTCGAGGACGAGGGGCTGCTGGAGGAAGTGTCCGGCCTGGTCGAATGGCCGGTCGTGCTGATGGGCGAATTCGAGCAGGATTTTCTCGCCATTCCCGCCGAGGTCATCCGGCTCACCATCCGCGCCAACCAGAAGTGCTTCGTCAGCCGGCCGCAGGGCGCCGTCGAGGATCTGTCCAACCGCTTCATCCTCACCGCCAACATCGAGGCGAAGGACGGCGGCAAGGAGATCGCATACGGCAACGGCAAGGTGGTGCGCGCGCGCCTCTCCGATGCGCTGTATTTCTGGAAGACCGACCAGGGCGACCTGCCCGATCTCGACCAGCTCGAGGCATCGGCGGAAAAGTTCGGGCTTGATCTCAAAAAGCCGCTCGACCAGCGCATGGCCCGCCTCGACCATCTCGGCGTCACCTTCCATGCCAAGCTCGGCACGCAGGGCGAACGCGTGGAGCGGATCAAGAAGCTGGCCGAAGAGTTGGCGCCGATCGTCGGCGCCGATCCCGCGCTGGCGCGCCGTGCAGCCATGCTTGCCAAGGCTGATCTCACAACAGAGGTGGTCGGCGAGTTTCCGGAACTGCAGGGCGCCATGGGTCGCAAATACGCGCTGCTGCAGGGCGAGCATCCTTCCGTCGCCGCTGCCATCGAGGAACACTACAAGCCGCAAGGCCCGTCCGACCGCGTACCGACGGATCCGGTGTCGGTCGCAGTGGCGCTCGCCGACAAGCTCGACACTCTGGTTGGCTTCTGGGCGATCGATGAAAAGCCGACGGGGTCGAAGGATCCCTATGCGCTGCGTAGGGCGGCGCTGGGCGTGGTGAGGATTGTGGTCGAGAACGGCATCCGGCTGCCACTGACACCAACCTTCGAAAGCGCCTACGAAGTGGCGGACTATCTCGCGTCGAAGGCTGGCGGGGCCAATGGCTCCGACCTCCTGTCGTTCTTCCACGACCGCCTGAAGGTCTACCTCCGCGACCAGGGCGCGCGGCATGATCTGATCGATGCTGTCATCACGCCGCAGTCCGACGACCTGTTGCAGATCGTCCGCCGCGTCGAGGCGCTTGGCTCCTTCCTCGACAGCGAGGACGGCAAGAACCTGCTTGCCGGAACCAAGCGCGCTGCGAACATCCTGGCCGCCGAGGAGAAGAAGAAAACGGCGATCGCCGAGACTGTTGAGCCGGCGCTGTTTCGCGAGGATGCCGAGAAAACGCTGTTTGCAGCGGTGAATCAGGCCGAGAAGCAAGCCGGCGAAGCGATTCAAAACGAAGACTTTTCCGCCGCCATGCTGGCGCTTAGCGTGTTGCGTGAGCCGGTTGATTCATTCTTTGAACGCGTTCTCGTGAATGATGAGGACCAGGCCGTGCGCGCCAACCGCCTCGCGTTGCTTGCTCGCATCCGCGCGGCGACCGGTCAGGTCGCGGACTTCTCCAGGATCGCTGGCTAAGCCGCAGGAAAAAATTGTACCGGCCGGCCATTCGAGCCGGCTTACAGTCATATGACGATGATCTCCCCGTGGCAGAACGGTCATGTTCCCCCAACCCACGGAGGCATCCATGAATTCCGATCACGACATCGAAGTGACAGAAGAAGGCCCGGCCGCCGCCAAGGCGACTGAATCCGCTTCCGAAAACATTCTCGACCAGGCCGCCGCCGCGGCGGTCGAAGCCACCGATCCGTCCGACGACGATGAGGAAGGCGACGACGAAGACGGCGAGGACGCCGACAAGGAAGCCACCCTCTCGGACGACGACGAGGATGAAGACGACGAAGAAGACGACGAGGACGAAGACAGCGTGAAGGCCGAAGGCGGCGACGCTGGCGAAAAAGACGAGTCCGAGGACGACGAGGACGACGACAAGGAAGAGGCGGCCTGAGCCATTTCTGCCCGCCGAGTTACGAAGGGGGGCGGCGCTTGCGCGCCGCCCTCTTTGCGTTTGTCTTCCAGACTCTGACGTCCGTCAGTCTGACTTGGTCGGTCTTCCAGAAGTTGACTTGGTCAATCTTCCAGAAGTTGACCTGCTCAATCTTCCAGGATGCTGACGCGCACGCTGCGCGCATAGACATCGACCTGGATCAGCGGTTCGCCATTGACGATGGCGCGCCGTGTCGAGGAACTCATCGCGCCGCCGCGCTCCAGCATGCGTTGCAGATCCGCGCGGTCGTCATTGCTCCTGAACCAGTCGTCGCCCTCGTCGTCGCTGTCGCGTCGGTGGAACTTGTGCCAGTTGGCGCGGTCCTGCCGCACCATCTGCGCCGCACTGTCCAGCGGGAAGCCATCGCTAGCCTGGTGGTCGCGTTCGGAAATGCGCGCGACATAGGATCCGAGCATGTCGTCGGCCTTCGCCGCACTTGTACCCAGCGCCGACGCCAGCAACAGCCCGGCGACGGCAAACGCTCTTGCCTTGTTCATGATACCCCCCTCTGAAACCCCCGATTTCTCCTGCCGGAGCCGCTCGAGCAAATACGAGCGGGCCGCGACAGGGAGACTGGAGAAGGGGATCGCTCACCGGATGCCTGCCCCGGGCGACCGATCCGCCTCCGCTGGCAGCTTACATGGCTTTTCCGACGGGAGCTATCGGTGCCGGCTGTGCTGCCGCCGGTTCTGGTTGCGTCGTGGGCTGCTGCTCGCCGTTCGAGGCAGTCGCCGCCGGCTTGTCGTCTGACGCGGGTTTGGTGCCTGCCGCGGGCTTGGTGTCTTCCGCTGCCGGTGCGGCGGTCGCTTTGGCCGGTGCGGCGGCGGGCGTTGCAAAGGCACCGCCGACGATGCCGCCGCGAATGATCATCGGGCTCTGCATGTGAGGCTTTTCGGGGATCGCCGCCACCTTCTCATTGGTGACGTCGGGCACGGCCTCGCCCAATGCCACGACCGATGGCGCGGAAGCGATCTTCATCGGCTCGGACGTCCCGAGCTTGACGACGGACGGCGTCGTGGTCGACGCGCCGAGGACAAGAATGGACGAGGCATGCGCCCCGCCGGTCGTTGCCGCCAGACCGATGCCAAGCATTGCAAGCATACGCTTCGACACGATGAAAACTCCCCAAACCCTTGGAGCCGACATCCTATTCCCGGGGGATTGATGCCCACTTGCACGAAAGCATAGCATTTTAGAGATTGATAATTCGCCAACGCCCGCACTTGCCCCGTGGACGCCGCCGTATTACGCAGCCCGGCATCTGCAGAGGTGACGAGATTGGCTGAGATACTTGCCGTCGGCGAGGCGATGGAGCGGGCGCTGGCGCTGCTGGAAGGCGGCGATGTCGTCGCCATCCCGACCGAGACCGTCTACGGGCTGGCCGCCGATGCCACCAACGGCATCGGCGTCTCGCGCATCTTCGAGGCCAAGGGTCGCCCGCGCTTCAACCCGCTGATCGCTCATGTCGCCGATATCGCCATGGCCGAGCGCATTGCCGTCTTTGATCCGCTGTCGAAAAGGTTGGCCGAGGCATTCTGGCCGGGGCCGCTGACGCTGGTGCTGCCGCAACGGTCCGGCAATGGCATCCATCCGCTGGTCACGGCAGGGTTGGACACGATCGCGCTGCGCATGCCGAGGGGTTTTGGCGGCGAGCTGATCGCCAGGCTCGGCCGCCCGCTGGCCGCGCCCAGTGCCAATTCCTCGGGCCGGATCAGCGCCACCACGGCGGAGGCCGTGGCGACCGACCTCGGCGCGAAAATCAGGCTGGTCGTCGATGGCGGTGCGACGCCGGTCGGGCTGGAATCGACCATCGTCAAGGTCGAGGGCGAAGACTTGCGCTTGCTGAGGCCCGGCGGCGTTGCTGCAGGGGATATCGAGGCGGTGGCCGGCATCAAGCTGCTGCGTGGAATGGCGGCCGGCATCGAGGCGCCCGGCATGCTCGCCTCGCACTATGCGCCAGGCGCCGCGGTACGGCTCAATGCGGGCCAGGTCGCCGGCGGCGAAGCGCTGCTCGCCTTCGGGAAACGCCGCGCGGGAGGCTGGCAGGATGCCATCGCCCTGCGCAACCTGTCCGAGAGCGGCGACCTGCGCGAAGCGGCCACCAACCTGTTTGCCCATCTGCAGGCGCTCGACCAGAGCGGCGCCACGACCATTGCCGTCGAGCCGATCCCGTTCGACGGGCTGGGCGAGGCGATCAACGACCGGCTCTTTCGTGCCGCCGCCCCACGTGACAAGGCCGATTGAGGGCCATAGTTTCTGCCCATGAACGACGCCCCTTCCGATCTTGCTCCCGCCCTCATCGACCGCTTCGCGGCGATCGTTGGCGAGAATTATGCGCTGCGCGACCAGCAGGACATCGCGCCCTACCTCACTGAGCGCCGCGGCCTATGGCACGGCCGGACGGCGCTGGTGCTAAGGCCGGGCAGCGTCGAGGAGGTCAGCCATATCATGCGGCTGGCGACCGAGACCGGCACGCCGGTCGTGCCGCAGAGCGGCAACACCGGGCTGGTCGGCGCCCAGGTGCCGGATGCCTCCGGCCGCCAGATCGTGTTGTCCTTGTCGCGGCTCAACCGCATCCGCGAGATCGACGTGCTTTCCAACACGGTGACCGCCGAGGCCGGCGTCATCCTGCAGACGCTGCAGGAGGCGGCCGATGCGGCCGGCCGGCTGTTTCCGTTGTCGCTCGCCGCGCAAGGCTCCTGCCAGATCGGCGGCAATTTGTCGTCCAACGCCGGCGGCACCGGCGTGCTTGCCTACGGCAACGCGCGCGAGCTCTGCCTTGGCGTCGAAGTGGTGCTGCCGACCGGCGAGGTGTTCGACGATCTGCGCAAGCTGAAGAAGGACAACACCGGCTACGACCTGAAGAACCTGTTCGTCGGCGCCGAAGGCACTTTGGGCATCATCACCGCCGCCGTGCTGAAACTCTTCCCCAAGCCGAAGGGTAGGGAAGTGGCATTCGCCGGCCTGTCGTCGCCCGAGGCGGCACTTTCGCTGTTCGGCCTGGCGATGGACCGGGCCGGTGCTTCGCTCACCGCTTTCGAACTGATCGCCAAAAGACCCTACGACTACACGCTGAAACATGCGCAAGGCGTTACGCGGCCGCTGGCCGAAGACTGGCCTTGGTATGTGCTGATGCAAGTGTCCTCGGGCCGTTCGGAGGAGGACGGCAGGGCGCTGATCGAGGAGGTGCTGTCGGCCGGTTTAGAGCAGGGCATCGTCGGCGACGCGGTGATCGCGGCAAGCCTCTCCCAGGGCGACGCCTTCTGGAATTTCCGCGAGGTGCTGCCCGAGTGCCAGAAACCCGAGGGCGCCTCGATCAAGCACGACATTTCCGTGCCGATATCATGGATCCCTGAATTCATCGGAAAGGCCGCCGGCGCGGTCGCTTCGGTCAGTCCCGATGCGCGCGTCGTCTGTTTCGGCCATATGGGCGACGGCAACCTGCACTACAACATCTCCCGGCCGGTGGATGGCGATGACGAGGCCTTCCTCGGTCTCTACCACACCATGAACAAGGCCGTGCACGATGTGGTGCGTTCCTTCCATGGCTCGATCTCGGCCGAGCATGGCATCGGCCAGCTGAAGCGCGATGAACTGATCGCGACGGCGCCGCCGATGGCGATCGATCTGATGCGCCGCGTGAAGGCTGCCTTCGACCCGGCCGGCATCATGAATCCCGGTAAGGTTATCTGATCCTTCCAACATGTTGTTGTTGGTTGCATTCCGATAACCATCGCCTGAGATCAGCAAAATTTAACCGACTTTCTTAAGCGCAGCGGTAAGAAGCCCGCGCTAATATTCCTGCACAAACGAGGTCGGAAAAACCGGCCCGGAGAGAACCGGAAAACGGCCCTCAGGAGTAACAGGAAGGCAATCGATGAACACTGGACTGAAGCCAGTCTGGGCCGGACGTAACATGCGTCTCGACCCATTCCGCCTGCCGCAGATGGTGAGCTATGCGACGCGCGACGACTATGGCGACGTTACCTTCACCATCGACCAGCGTGGCGCCGTCATTCGCCGCATGCTGGAGATGAGCGGCGTGCCGGCGATCATCGCGCTGCCCGCCAACGCGTTTCGTGGCGTCGCCGCCCGCGCGATGGAGGATCCCGAGGGCAACGTCACGGTGACGCTCGAGCTGCTGCACAATGATCCGATGCTGTCGGTGCCGCTGCTGGTGGCCGACGATCTCGACGACGTCGCCGCCGACTGGCGCGCCTGGGCCGACGCCTACCGTCTGCCGATGCTGCTGATCGAGGCCGACGGCATCGCCCGCACGCTGGAGGAATCGCTCGGCGCCGCCATCAAGGCGCTGCCGCCGCAGGACCGCCGCAAGGGCCGCGTCTCGACCATGCGCCGCCCGCGCTTCCTCGCCCGCCGCAGGGCCGGCGATCTCGGCCTCCGGCTGGTCGTCGACGGCCAGGAGATTATTGCGCCCGAGTGATTGGCGGAACCGCCAATGACAGCCCTCTTCTCCCCCGTATAGTGACGGGGACAAGGGAAAGCGCTGCTACACCAGCGGCTTCAAAGCCACCCAGAGCGAACCGCCGATCAGGCCGAGGAAGATCAGCCAACCGACCTGGTTGTTCGACCTGAACAGCCGCAGGCATTGATCAGGATTGTCGATGTCGAGCACGGCGATCTGCCGTGCCATATGCGCGCCGGCGGCGATCAGCCCGGCCAGCGCCGGCACCGGCGCCTGCGCCGAGGCGAAGGCGATGGCGAAGCAGATGAGTGCCCCGCCGTAGAGCCCGACCAGCCAGATCTTGGTGTTGTCGCCGAACAGCCGCGCGGTCGAGCGCACGCCGACAATGGCGTCGTCTTCCTTGTCCTGATGCGCATAGATCGTGTCGTAGCCGATCACCCACAGGATCGAGCCGATATAGAGCATGATTGCCGGGCCATCGAGGTCGCCGAATTCGACTGCCCAGCCCATCAGCGCGCCCCAGGAAAATGCGAGGCCAAGCACGAATTGCGGCCAGTTGGTGAAGCGCTTCATGAACGGATAGATGGCGATGACGGCGAGCGAGGCGATGCCGAGCGGAATGGCAAAGCTGTTGAACTGCACGAGCACGGCCAAACCCACCAGCGCCTGGATGACCAGGAACACCCAGGCCTGCTTGCGCGTCACCTTGCCTGCCGGCAGCGGCCGCGACCGCGTGCGCTCGACCTGGTTGTCGATGTCCTCGTCGACAATGTCGTTATAGGTGCAGCCGGCGCCGCGCATGGCGATGGCGCCGATCAGGAACAGCAGCAGATACCAGGGTGCCGGCAAGAGCGTCAGCAGCGGGTCGGTGGGACGGGGATAGGCGCTGGCGGCAAGGGCGGCAGACCACCAGCACGGCCACAGCAGCAGCTGCCAGCCGATCGGCCGGTCCCAGCGGGCAAGCTGCGCATAGGGCCACAGCCAGCGCGGCAGCGCCCGGTAGGCCCAATGGCCGCTCGGCGCATCGGCGACACGACCCTGGGCTGCTTTCGACTGGATCGGTTCCATGCTGCTGGAGTGGCAGCAGTGGGCAACGCCGTCAAGCGTCAGGCGAAGCCATCACCCGGTGAAAACATCGTGACTGGCGAACCACTCCTTCGCCACCTCGGTGAACGCCAGCGCCGCCTTCGACAGCCGCTGGCGCGTGTCGTGGGCGAGGATGATGCGCTGCATCGGCAGCGGATCGGACAGCGGCTTGCACACCAGCGGCAAGCCGTCATAGCTCATGTCGCCATGCGGCCTGGTGTAGCTGACGGCGACGCCGAAGCCGTTGGCCACCATGCTGCGCTGCAGTTCGAACGAGCTCATCGTCGAGTGCGCGACCGGCGACAAGCCACGGCTCAAGAACAGGTCCAGCATGTGCTGCCAGCTGTGCGGCTGGTCGGTGGTGATCAGCGGATGCGCCGCAAGGTCGGCGAGGCTGACCGTCGCCTGGCTGGCCAGCGCGTGGCCTTGTGGCAGAAGCGCATGCGGCCGCAGCTCGTGCAGCAGGATGCGGGCGAAATGCGCCGGCAGGCCGAGATCATAGGTGAGGCCGAGATCGATGGCGGAATCACCAAGCCGCCGTCCCAGCGTCTCGAAGGTCTCGTCGCGGACGATGACGGTGACGGCGGGGCAACGCTGCGCAAACAAGCGGATCAGCGCCGGCGCGAAGTAGGGCGCAAGATCCTCGAAACAGCCGAGCACCAGCTCGCCGCCAACATCGGCTTCACGCGTTCCAAGCCCTACTAGTTCGTCCGCTTCGGCAAGCACCTGTTTCGCCTTCGCCACCGCGCCGCGGCCGAACGAGGTCAGCGCAATGCCGCTGCCGCGCTGGCGCACGAACAGTTTCTGGCCGAGCGTCGCTTCGACATTGTCGATTGCCACCGAGATCGACGGCTGTGAGACGTTCAGCATCCTTGCGGCCGCGGTGACGCTGCCATGGCGCGCCACGGCGACGAGGTAACGCAGCTGGGTAAGGGTCAATGTCATAGGGTAAATCTATAAGAGCGATGAGAAGTTATTATTTTACGCGATGTGTGGTGGCTGCGATAGTCGGTCATCAAGCAGAGGAGAGACGCGATGGCCGCCCAACACATCGATGCCGCAACAATTGCCGACTACCAGCGCGATGGCGCAGTCTGCATCCGCGGCGCCTTCAAGGACTGGGTCGAGACAATTGCCGCCGGCATCGAGCGCAATATCCAGAACCGCAGCGCCACCGCTTCCGACATCGCCAATGGCCGCGGCAGCTTCTTCGACGATTACTGCAACTGGGAGCGCATTCCCGAATTCGTCGAGGTGGTGCGGAACTCGCCCGCCGCCGAACTGGCGGCCGCCGTGATGCAATCGCGCAGCGCCCAGTTCTTCCACGACCATGTGCTGGTCAAGGAACCGGGCACGCAGAAACCGACGCCCTGGCACCAGGACATTCCCTATTATTTCGTCGACGGAAGGCAGACGGTGAGCTTCTGGATCCCCATCGATCCGGTGAAGGAGGCGACCTTGCGGCTGATCGCCGGCTCGCACAAATGGGACAAGATGATCCTGCCGGTGCGCTGGCTCGACGACAGCAACTGCTACGCCGGCGAGGGTGATTATTTGCCGGTGCCAGATCCCGACCAGGATTCCTCGATGAAAGTCCTCGAATGGGAGATGCAGCCGGGCGACGCCATCCTGTTCGACTTCAGGACCGCGCATGGGGCGCGCGGCAATTTGACCGCGGCCCGCCGCCGGGCGCTGTCGCTGCGCTGGGTCGGCGACGATGCGCGCTACGTCGAGCGACCCGGCCGCACGTCTCCTCCCTATCCCGGCCACGACATGAAGCCCGGGCAGAAACTGCGCGAGGACTGGTTTCCGGTCGTCTTCCAGAGCTGATTGGCCGGATCACCTTCGTCGGGCACGAACTTGCCTCTTCGATCCCATCGGCGGGCAATGTTCCCGTGCGCAAATGCCGCCAAAGTGTCGAGACGCCTTGACCCGTCGCCCCGAGACCAATAGCGGGTTCTGGACGAGGACGATCGGCAGCAAGAGGTGGCCATGAATGTTCTTCTTCTCGGCTCGGGCGGCCGTGAACATGCGCTCGCCTGGAAGATTGCCGCCTCGCCGCTGCTGACAAAGCTCTACGCGTCGCCCGGCAATCCGGGCATTGGCGGTGAAGCCGAACTGGTCAAGCTCGACGTTGCCGACCACTCCGCTGTCGCCGCCTTCTGCCAGGAGAAGAAAATCGACCTGGTCGTGGTCGGGCCGGAAGGGCCGCTGGTGGCCGGCATTGCCGACGATTTGCGCGCCTGGGGCATCCGCGTGTTCGGTCCATCCGGGGCGGCGGCGCGGCTCGAAGGCTCCAAGGGTTTCACCAAGGACCTTTGCGCCAGATACGACATCCCGACCGCCGCCTATGGCCGCTTTGGCGATCTGGCCTCGGCGAGAGCTTATGTCGAGAAGACGGGCGCGCCGATTGTCATCAAGGCCGATGGTCTGGCCGCCGGCAAGGGCGTCACCGTGGCCATGACGCTCCCCGAGGCACTGGCAGCACTCGACGCCTGTTTCGACGGCTCCTTTGGCGCCGCTGGCGCCGAGGTCGTGGTCGAGGATTTCCTCACCGGCGAAGAGGCAAGCTTCTTCTGCCTGTGCGACGGCACCACCGCGCTGCCCTTCGGCACCGCGCAGGACCACAAGCGCGTCGGCGAGGGCGATACCGGCCCCAACACAGGCGGCATGGGCGCCTATTCGCCGGCGCCTGTGATGACGCCTGAGATGGTCGAGCGCACCATGCGCGAGATCATCGAGCCGACCATGCGCGGCATGGCCGAGCTCGGCGCACCGTTTGCCGGCATTCTCTTTGCCGGGCTGATGATCACGGACAAGGGACCGAAGCTGATCGAATACAACACCCGGTTCGGCGATCCGGAATGCCAGGTGCTGATGATGCGGCTGAAGGACGACCTGCTGGTGCTGCTCAACGCCGCCGTCGACGGCCAGCTTGCGCACAGCTCGGTGCGCTGGCGCGACGAGGCAGCGCTCACCGTGGTGATGGCGGCGAGGGGCTATCCCGGCACACCGGAAAAAGGCTCGGTCATCCGTGGCCTCGAGGAGGCCGCCAGCGACGGCGCTCAGATCTTCCACGCCGGCACTGCCATCAATGGCGGCGCGCTTGTTGCCAATGGCGGCCGGGTGCTCAATGTCACCGCGATCGGCGCAACCGTCGGCGAAGCGCAGAAACGCGCTTACGCCGCGCTCGACCGCATCGACTGGCCGCAAGGCTTCTGCCGTCGCGACATTGGCTGGCAGGCGGTGGCACGCGAAAAGGTTGGTGCCAACTAGAGCAATTCCAGGAAAAGTGCATAGCGGTTTTCCGTCCGGAATTGCGTAAAAACAAATGCTCCAGGCTCGCGCACCCAAGTGGCAAAGCCTTCAGCGCCTGCGACGATCCAGTTCCGTCGAGGCAGTGCTGACCGGGTCTGCCGCTGCGGCGAGGGCGGCCTCGATCTGCGCGGTTGAACGCTGCTCGGTCCGCTTCCAGGCAACATAGTCGGCAATGCCGAAGCGTGGCCGCCGCGGCACCGTCTTGACCACCGGCATGCGGAAGCCGTCACGGAATTTCTGCCAGCGCGCGCCGAGCACCGAGACCATCTCCTCGAATGTCGGCGGCGTCGCCACATCGGCGTAGGTGATGGTGAATTTGCCGGCGAGCCCGTCCGCGCGTGAAATCGGCACAGGGATCGAAGCAAGATAGTCCGTCGGCACATCGATCAGCCCGCCGAAGGCCCATTGCGCGCGCAACTGGTCGCCGTTCATCGGCGCGACATTGACGTCGATGTCATTCGGCGTGCCCGCCACCCGGTAGGGACAGTGGAAGCGCCCGCAATTGGCTTGCGCCGAGAATTGCCAGAGTGCGTAACCCTGCCAGTTGCCCATCGGAAAATGCACGTCGATGTCCGGCTTGTAACGCGCATACCAGAGCGGCAGCCGCGACAGGAGCCGGTATTGGTAGCGATTGTCGGCAATGTACTGGGCGGTCTTGCCGTTGGTGTAGAGCACCGGGAAGCGGCCAACGCGCCGATGCACCTGACGCACGAATTCCTCGGCATCCTCCAGCGATATCCACTGCGTCGGGTCGTTGCCCTCGAGGTCCAGCGCCATCAGTTCGTCCGGCGCCGGCTCGGCGAAATCGATGAAATTGTTGGCCTGTTCGACCGGATTGCCGGGACGCGCAAGATGATAGGCGCCCCATTTCAGGCCGAGCGCCTTGGCCACGACCTTGCGCGTCTGGAACAGTTCGCGCGTCACCGCATGGCGTTTCCACAGCGCCTTGCAGAGCCGCACTTCCGTCTCGTCACCCGAGCAGAAATAGGGCGGCGGCAACCCATCGGAGGCCTTGTTGATGAAGCCGACGACGCGCTTGTCGGTGGCAAGCTGCCCCCAGTCGATGGAATTGTATTCGTAGGCGTCGATCACCAGCGCGCGGTCGGCATTCTTCCACGGCTCGGAAAAATCCGAGGCCTTTGCTGCCAGTGTCAGCGCCACCATTGCCGCGAGAGCGAGCGCTGAGCGGCGAAGAAGATGCGCCGGCGTTTTCAAACAGGGAGTCCCCGCTGATCAAATACCGATGGTGAACCGCTATGGTTAAGGAAATGCTTTTGTAGCGCGGCAACCGACTGTCACCGGCGTATCAGCGGCTGGATCTCGAACGGGTCGGGCGCCGGTTCTTGCGACAGCATCCCCTCGGCTGCGCGCTTGCGATGGTGGGCGAGCGAGCATTGCGGCGAGCACAATATGCCACGATCGGACCAGTAGGCGGCGCCGTTCTCCAGTCTGCCATGATGATACCAGAACCCCGCGGCCCGGTAGGGCAGCCCGCATTCGATGCAGCGATAGGCGTGGGGTCTGGCAAGCATGGGTGGTTCCGTTCCAGTCTGTCGCCGGCCGAATGCCGGGCCGACCTCGATTCTAATACGCCCCGCCGCGATTGCAAAATCCGCGTGACAAAGTTTGACGTTTACGTAAAAAGAAGATGGGAGCGAACGGCCAATGGTTTTGTGGCCGCGCCGGCCCTAGGGTCGGCGACGGAAAGTGAGGAGGAGAAAGCGGCATGTATCGGGCACCGGTCGAGGACATCGCCTTCACGCTCAAGCACGTGGCCGGCCTGAAGCCGGCGCTGGAAGCCGGCACGTTCGGCGATCTCGGCGAGGACCTTGTCGATGCCATCCTGGCCGAGGCCGGCCGCTTCGCTACCGACGAAGTGGCGCCGCTCTACAAAATCGGCGACGTGCAGGGCGCGGTGCTGAAGGATGCCGCCGTCACCATGCCGCCTGGTTGGAAGGATCTCTACCGGCGTTGGATAGAGGGCGGCTGGAACGCGCTGTCCGGCCCGGAGGATTATGGCGGCCAGGGCTTGCCCACCATGCTCGGCGTCGCCGCGCTCGAAATGTGGAACTCCGCCGCCATGGCCTTCGGCATCGGCCCGACCCTGACCATGGGCGCGGTCGAAGCGCTCGACAAGCACGCGTCAGAGGCGCTGAAGGCCAAATATCTGGCAAAGCTCGTTTCCGGCGAGTGGATGGGCACGATGAACCTGACCGAGCCGCAGGCCGGTTCCGACCTCGCCGCCTTGCGCAGCCGCGCCGAGCCGGCCGGTGACGGCACCTACCGCATCTTCGGCCAGAAGATATTCATCACCTATGGTGAGCACGATTTCACCGACAACATCATCCATCTGGTGCTGGCAAGGCTGCCCGACGCACCGGCCGGCACGCGCGGCATCTCGCTGTTCCTGGTGCCGAAATTCCTGGTCGGCGACGATGGTGCCCTCGGCGCGCGCAACGACGTTTTCTGCTCGGGCCTCGAGCACAAGCTCGGCATCCATGCCTCGCCGACCTGCACCATGATCTACGGCGACGGTTTTGCAGGCGCCAAGCCCGGCGCCATCGGCTGGCTGATCGGCGAGGAGAACAAGGGCCTCGCCTGCATGTTCACCATGATGAACAATGCCAGGCTCTGCGTCGGCATGCAGGGCGTGGCGGTGGCCGAGACGGCGACGCAGAAGGCGATCGCCTATGCCAATGAGCGCCGCCAGGGCAAGGCATCCGACTTTGCCGGCGCGGGCATGGCGCCGATCGTCCATCACCCCGACGTGCAGCGCAACCTTTTGACCATGCAGGCGCTGACCCAGATCGCCCGAGCCATCAGCTACTCCTGCGCGCATGCCATCGACCGGGCCCGTGTCGCCGAGGGCGAGGCCGCCGCCAACTGGCGCGACCGCGCCAATCTGCTGACGCCGCTCGCCAAGGCCTTTTCGACCGATGTTGGCGTCGATGTCGCGTCGCTGGGCGTCCAGGTGCATGGCGGCATGGGCTTCATCGAGGAGACGGGCGCTGCCGCCCTTTACCGCGACGCCCGCATCGCGCCGATCTACGAAGGCACCAACGGCATCCAGGCGATCGATCTGGTGGCGCGCAAGCTGCCGCTCGGCGGCGGCGAGCATGTGCATCGCTATATCGGCGAACTGAAGGCGGTAGCCGACGCGGTGCGCGTCTCCAACGTCGCAGGCTTTGGCCGCACTGCCGACAATCTCGATCGGGCGCTTGCCGATCTCGACGCGGCGACGCGCTTCCTGCAGAAGTTGCTGGCCGATGGCCGCTCGGACGAGGCGTTGGCCGGCGCCACGCCCTATCTCCGACTGATCTCGCTTGCCGCCGGCGGCGCCTATCTGGCGCAAGGTGCGCTTGCCGACCATGGCCGCGTCGCGCTCTGCCGCTTCTTTGCCGAAAACCTGCTTGGCGAGACGCGGGCCTTGAAGGAGCGCGTCATCGGCGGCGCCGAAAGCCTTGCCGCAGCCGGCAAGACGCTGATTTCTGCCTGACGTTCACAAGGAAAAGACCGTGACAGACCATATCCTCGTCGAGCGCCAGGGCGCCATCCAGATCATCCGCATGAACCGTCCGGACAAGAAGAATGCCCTGACGCGCGGCATGTACGCGACAATGTCGGCTGCCCTTGCCGAAGGCGATGCCGATCCGGCGGTTCGCGTGCACGTCTTCCTTGGCGTGCCCGGCGCCTTCTCCTCCGGCAACGACCTCGCCGACTTCATGGTCATCGCCACCGGCGGCGAGGGCGGCACCGAGGTCTGGGACTTCCTGATGGCCCTGGCCAAAGTGGAAAAGCCCATAGTTTCGGGCGTCGACGGCATAGCGGTCGGCATCGGCACCACGATCAACCTGCATTGCGACCTGACCTTCGCCACCCGGCGCACCGTCTTCCGCACGCCCTTCGTCGATCTGGGCCTGGTGCCGGAGGCGGGGTCGAGCCTGCTTGCGCCGCGGATCCTGGGGCAGCAGGGCGCTTTCGCGCTGCTTGGTCTCGGCGAAGGCTTTTCCGCCGAGCGGGCGAAGGCAGCCGGGCTGATCTATGAGGTGGTCGAGGAAGGCGCACTGGAAGCTGCCGTGCTGGAAGCCGCCAGCCAGATCGCGGCCAAGCCGCCGCAGGCGCTGAAGATCGCGCGCGACCTGATGCGCGGCTCTCGCGAGGACCTCGTCGCCCGCATCGGGGTGGAGAGCGAACACTTCCGCGAGCGCCTGAAATCCGATGAGGCCCGCGCCGCTCTCACCGCCTTCATGATGCGCAAGAAGGCGGGCTGACCGAGCTGTCGCCGCGTGGCGCTCTGGCATCACGGCGAGCACGGCAGAGTTGCGCCTTGTCTGGGGAAACTCGCGCCTGGCGTGATTTTTGGTCTGTACACGCGAGTCTTCGCGCCCTATCTGACTAGCGGGCGGTTGGGGTGTCCTATGAGGTGGAGAGGACATGACCCGAGGCATCTTCAATCAATGCGCAATTTGCCGAAATGATTGCCGGCGCCCATTGATGCGTTGAACGCCTCGACATGCTTGCCGATGCCGTAAAGCCGCTCGGGCTGACGCTCAAGCTCTGGTGGCGCTTTTGGCCGCAATTGGTCGCCATCGTGCTGCTGGGCATCGTGTTCGGCGACCTGTTCATGCAGGTCGCGGCGCGTACCGCCTTTCTCAACCACATGGCAGGGCTGGCCTTGCTGACGCTCGTCGCTTTGACGCAGCTCATCGTCACGGTCGCCATGTTCCAGACATTGCTGCCGGCGCTGCCCGCGACACGTGCCGCGCAACAGGCGGCACACGATGAAAGCTCGGGCGAGGCGCGCGGCGGCAGCGCGCGTCTGGCCCGCATGGTGACCGTCGCGCTGCTGCCCTTTTTCGCCTACTACGCCGCCTGGGGTTTTCTAGGCGACACGGTGCGGCAATATTCGCGCGTCGCGCTCGACATGGCTCCGTTCGGTGAAAGCGCAGGCAACGTGCTCGATGTCCTCGATTCGCGATGGCTGGTCTTTTCCGTCGCGATCTCGTGGTTGGTCCGGCGCTTCGCCACCACGATGCAGAAGCGCGGTGGGGCGCGGTCCTTCTGGCAGATCGTCGTGGTGATCTGCGAGACCAACTGGATCTTTATCGGCCTCTACGTGATCTCGCGCTGGAAGGACGAAATCCTCGGCTGGATCATGAGCCGCAACTTGTTTTCCGTCCTGCAGGCCACGGCGGACGGCATGGCCAACCCTGTTCCCAGGGCGTTCGCCGAGCCGATGGTTCCCGTGGAGGTCACTTCCATCGACACGACAACCAAGCTCATCGGCCTGTTCTTCTTCATGCTGCTGCCGGTCATCTGGCTGGTGCTGGCCGCGCTCATCTACGGCTACGATGTCCGCGACGACAAGGAACTGATGCGCGTGCACCAGCGCGTCGAACGTCTCGGCGAGCGTTACCGCGCCATCCCGAAATTCCTGCGCGACTTTGCCGAGCACTTCATCTCCGGCTATCGCTCGCGCTACCTGCCGATCGCCAATGGCGTGCGCATCACGCTGAGCTCCGGCGTCGTGCTGATCGTCACGCTGATCGTCGGCTATCGGCTGATCGACTGGCTGGCGGCCTGGGCGTGGCTGGGCATGACGCGCCTCATCGGCCCGCATGATCTAGACACCTGGCAAGTTCTTTCCGAGGGCGTTTCGCTCTTGTTCGGCAGCCCGTTCCAGGACTCATCGACCGGCATCCTCGTCGAGCCGCTTCGCATCTGCTTCCTCGCCGCGATCCTCGAAACCGCATTCGCGCTGCCAACGCGCCAGACCGATGATGGCGCGCAACTGTCCGATCCGAAGGGCAGGGTCGAGGCCCACAATGTTTGAGAACGCCGGTTCCCGCCTGAAAGCCTGGCTGGTGGCCGGCATCGGCACCGCGGCAGCGTTGGCCCTCGCTGGTGTCCTGGGCGCGTTCGGCGCGAGACACGAGCCGATGCAGCTCCTGGCGCCGACCGGCCGGATCGAAACCGGCCAGTGGCTGCTGCGGCCGCTCCGCGCCTATACCGCCGAAGGCGAGAACCTCTACGGCGCGCCACTCAAGCCTGGGGCCAGGGCGCTGGTCTTCGAGGTCGAAATGACGAACCGCACGGCGAAGTCCAGCAAGGATTACTTCGATGTCCTGCAGGCGAGCCAGGCCACGGTCGATCCATCGTCCAAGCCTTTCATCGTGCTGACGCGCGATTCTACGCTCTCGCCAGAATTGCATCCCGGCATGCCTGAGCGCATGGCCTATATCTGGGAGCTGCCGGGCGGGTCGGCTCCGCCGGCGAGCCTCGACCTGACGGTGATCCGCAAAACCTACAAGCAGCGCGACAACCTCTACGGCTTGCCAGGCTGGTTCAATCCGGCGCCGGCCGGCACGCTGACACTTCCCGTCGGCTCCGGGCCCGACACGGCGGACATCCAGCCATGATGCGCAAGACGGCCAACATCGTCCTGCTGCTCGTTGCGGTGGCATTTTGCTACGGCCTGCAAGTATCGAAGCCGCATTATGGTGACCTGATCGGACCGATCCCCGCGCGTGGCAAGATGGCTGAGACGATCGTTGGGCGGAACTTCGAGGCGCGTGCCGAAAAGGTGGCATTCGCCCGCAACCTCAAGGCGGATCGCTTCGGTGAGACCAAGATCCTGACAACCGGTGGTGTCTGGGCCGTGGTGACGGTGGAGTTTGCGGCACGGGCGCAATCGACGTCCGTTGCGGTCGCGTCCTGGCGCGGTCCGACGGGCCTTGCCTATGATCAGACCGAGCGGATGTCGTTTGCCGACGGGCTTCTTCCCGTGGCCATCGACCCCGGCCTGCCGAAGAAGGCAAGGCTGGTCTTCGAGTTGCGGCCGGACGAGGCCAGCAACGCGACCTTGCTGATTTCGGAGAAGCTGATGTCGGCGCTCGATTCGCAGGCAGAGATTTCACTCGGGCCGGTTGTCATCGCACCCGATGGCTTGCCTGCTGGCACAGTCGACACCTTGGATATGTCGCAGCCGATCTGAAGGACTGGCACGGAATGACAGCACAGGATCTGGTTCAGCAAAGTGGGCTCGGCGAGCGGAAATGGCGACGCCGCAGCCTTTGGGCGCTGCTTCTGCTGATCCCCTTGACCTTTGCCGTCGAGGTCTATGACAGCATCAAGGCGCTGCTGGCCGACAATGACCTGTTTGCGCGCCGCGTCGCCTGGGGCCAGAGCGTGCATTTCGGCGGCAGCGACTGGAAACTGACCGACCTGCGCGGTGCCTTCGGCATGGCGAACCTGCCGCCGGATTCCGTGCCTGTTCTGGCTGACTTCTCGGTAAAGGTCGGCGATCCCGATCTGCAAAAACTCTGGCTTGGCTGTAAGGTGATGCTGATCGACGCCGCCGGCCGGCGCTGGGCGCCGACATCGGCAGTGACGCTGAAGGCGCCCGGCGACGTGCAGACCTGCACGTCGGCGATCTTCTCCGGCGCCAAGAGCGGCGACACGCTCAATTTGCGCGAGACCTTCCTGGTGCCGAAGGACGTGACGAAGACGATACGGCCGGCGGTCGGCCTCGCCAGCGAGCGGCCGCATTTCCTGTTGTTCCAACTGGAAAAGGATTGATTTCCTGCGCCCATCCGAGGGGCTAGGGATATAGTCGCGTCTTGTCCCAGCCGCCTGCGGCATTGCGCGAAAAGACGAGGCGGTCGTGCAGGCGGAATGGCCGGTCGTGCCAGAACTCGATCGCTTGCGGCACGATGCGGAAACCCGACCAATGCTTTGGGCGCGGAATCTCGCCGATCGGGTAGCGCGCCGTGTATTCGGCGACCGCCTTTTCCAGCGCGAAGCGGCTCTCCAGCGGCCGCGACTGTTTCGACGCCCAGGCGCCGATGCGGCTGCCGCGCGGCCGCGTCGCGTAATAGGCATCCGCCTCGGCATCGCTGACGATCTCCACCGGTCCGCGCACGCGCACCTGCCGGCGCAGCGATTTCCAGTGGAAGCACATCGCCGCCTTCATGCTGCCAAGAATCTCGCGGCCCTTGGCGCTCTCGAAATTCGTGTAGAACACAAACCCGCCTTCATCGAACCCCTTGAGCAGCACCATCCGCACATCCGGCATGCCGTCGGCATCGACGGTTGCCAGCGCCACGCCGTTGGCGTCGTTGATCTCGCTCTTCGTCGCGTCGTCGAGCCAGGCGCCAAACAGTCGGAAAGGCTCGGCGGCCTCGGTAAAGTCACTGGTTGTTAACTCAGTTTCGCCCATAGTTTTTCTCAAATTGTCACGCTGGCTGGGGAGGTTGCCGATTGTTGCGTATCGCGCAAGCTTTTGACAGCAGGCAATGGGGCGTTATCGCTTCGGCCAGCGCCAAAGCCGCGATCGTGATGGTCGCGCTGCCTCTTGCCGCGTGTGGCGCCGGCGGCTTCAGCCTGGAAAAGGCCGAGGTCGACCGTTCGATCCTGACCAGCAGCACACCTGCTTCCGCCACCCCGACAGATCAGGACCGCGATTCGGACCAGACCACGATCGGCAATGCAGTGTCTTCCGCCGACATCGAAGAGCTCGGCGGCCAGGCGGTGCCATGGGCGAATGCGGGCACCGGCTCGCGTGGTTCGATCACCGAACTGGTCGAATTGAAGGACGTGGGCCAGACCTGCCGCCGCTTTACCGCCTCGCGCGAGAGCTTCGACGGCGTCTCGCTGTTCAAGGGCGAATTGTGCATGGCCGGAGCCGGCGGCTGGCACATGCAGGACTTCAAGGCGCTCTGATTCTCCACGGCCATTTCTCTCCTTGCGCTACTGGAATTTCTTCCTATGCGAGCGCATATAGGGGGCAACCATGGACTCACTCCTTCTCCAGGGCAGGAAGCATGCGCGACCCCTATGAGGTCCTGGGCGTTGCCAAGAACGCATCGGCCAAGGACATAAAATCGGCGTACCGCAAACTCGCCAAAAAACATCATCCGGACCAGAATCCGAATGATCCCAAGGCGAAGGACCGTTTTGCGGCCGCCAACCAGGCTTACGAGATCGTCGGCGACGAAAAGACCCGCGCCGCCTTCGATCGCGGCGAGATCGACGCCGACGGCAAGCCGCGCTTCCAGGGCTTCGAGGGCGCGGCGGGCGGTGGCGATCCGTTCGCAGGCTTCCGCCGCCAGCAGGGTGCCGGCGGTTCGCGATTCGAGTTCCGCTCGGGGCGTCCAGGTGGCGATCCGTTCGACGGCAACAGCGACATCTTCAGCCAGATCTTCGGCGACGCCTTCTCTGGCGCGCGCGGGCCGGGTGCGGGCGACCGCCGGCAGCCGGCGGCAGGCGCCGACCTCAACGTGACGCTCGATGTCACCATCGAGGAGGCGGCCATCGCCGAGAAGGTGACGGCGATGTTCCCCGACGGCCGCAAGGTGGCGGTCAAGCTGCCGGCCTATGTCGAGGATGGCCAGACCATCCGCCTGAAAGGCCAGGGCGAGCAGGGGCCGGGACAGCCGGGCGACGCGCTGGTCAAGATCCGTTTCCGCCGCCATCCGCGCTACCGTGTCGAGGGCCGCGACCTGCATGCCGATCTGCCGGTGGCGCTGGCCGATGCCGTGCTGGGCGCCAAGGTGGCGGTCGAAACGCCGACTGGCCGGCTGGCGGTCAATATTCCGGCATGGTCGAGCTCGGACAAGGTGCTGCGGCTGAAGGGCAGGGGCCTGCCGGAAAAAACCGGTGGCCATGGCGATCTCTACGCCCATGTCAGGCTGATGCTGCCCGAGGCCGGCGACAGCGAGCTCGAAGCGCTGATGCGCCGCCGAAAAGGCTGATCGAGAGAGTTTTCTCCGCTGGACTGTCCGTTTTGAACGCTTGATGGGGCCCTGTGCCTGTGCGATAGGGCACTCCACAAAGCAGACATTCTTGCGGAGAGCACTCATATGGCGGGTGGACAGGGCCTGATGGCCGGCAAGCGCGGGCTGATCCTCGGCGTCGCGAACAATCGGTCGATCGCCTATGGCATCGCCAAGGCCTGCGTCGATCACGGCGCCGAAATTGCGCTGACCTATCAGGGCGAAGCCTTCAAGAAGCGCGTCGAGCCATTGGCGGCCGAACTCAACGCCCATGTTGCCGGCCATTGCGACGTCACCGATCCGGAAAGCCTCGATGCGGTGTTCGCCGACATCGCCAAGCACTGGGGCAAGCTCGACTTCCTCGTCCATGCCATCGCCTTTTCCGACAAGGACGAGCTGACCGGCCGCTATGTCGAGACGACGCGCGACAACTTCCTGCGCACCATGGACATTTCGGTCTATTCCTTCACCACCATCGCCAAGCGCGCCGAGCCGCTGATGACCGATGGCGGTTCGCTGCTGACGCTGACCTACTACGGTGCCGAAAAAGTGATGCCGCACTACAACGTCATGGGCGTCGCCAAGGCGGCGCTCGAAGCCAGCGTGCGCTATCTGGCCGTCGACCTCGGCGCCAAGAAGATCCGCGTCAATGCCATCTCCGCCGGTCCGATAAAGACGCTGGCCGCATCAGGCATCGGTGACTTCCGCTACATCCTGAAGTGGAACGAGTACAATTCGCCGCTGAAACAGACGGTCACCCAGGAGGAAGTCGGCGATTCCGGCGTCTATTTCCTGTCCGACCTGTCGCGCGGCGTCACCGGCGAGATCCATCATGTCGACTCCGGCTACCATGTCGTCGGCATGAAGGCGGTCGACGCCCCCGACATTTCGACCGTCAAGGACTAGTCTTCCGACTGAACCCCTTGCGACCAAGCCTGGGCGAAGAAGCCTGGCCCGAGCCTCGGAAGACCTGATGTATCCGCTCGTCTACTTTGTGCGCCACGGCCAGACGCAATGGAACGCCGAGTCCAGGCTGCAGGGTCAGGCCGACACAGATCTCAACGCGCTCGGCCGCGAGCAGGCGAGCCGCAACGGACAGCGGCTGGCCGGGCTCGTCCATAATCCCGAAGAATTCGACTTTGTCGCCAGCCCTATGCGGCGCACGCGCGAGACGATGGAGCGCCTGCGCGCGGCGATGAAGCTCGATCCGCTTGCCTATCGCACCGAGCCGCTGCTCGTCGAGTTGAGCTTCGGCGACTGGCAGGGCTTCACCTTTGCCGAACTCGAGGCCAGGGATCCCGGCTCGACCAGGCAGCGCAGCCTCGACAAATGGAACTTCCAGCCGCCCGGTGAGGGCGCCGAGAGCTACCAGATGCTGCTCGAGCGGGTGAAGCCGTGGTTCGACGCGCTCGATCGCGACACGGTCTGCGTTACCCATGGCGGCGTCGTGCGCGCGCTGTTTCGCGTCGTGCTGGGGATGTCCACGCGGGAGGCGGTCAGGATGGACGTGCCTCAGGATCGCCTGCTCCGGCTGCAGGGCCGGAGCCTGGAGTGGCTATAGGGCGCTAGACTTACTCGGTGTCCGGAAGTTCCATGTCGGTGACGACATTCTCGCCGTTCGTCACGTCATAGGCGAGGACGATGTCCATGCCGGGCTTCAATGCATCGAGATCGGTCTCGGCATTCAGCTTGTAGGACTTGCCATCTTCCAGCGTCAGCGTCAGCGTATCCTTGTCGATCTTCTTGATCAGGCCTTCGGTCTGGCCGGCGAAGGCGGCAGTGGAAATCAGCAGCGTGGCGGCAACAGCGCCAATCAGGGTACGCATCGTCGTCCTCATTATCATTGCGCCGGCATGGGTAGCGGCGGATCCTCAACGGCGGATGGAAGAGAGCAGAAACCAACCGAATGTGTCAAAACTAAAACCGCCAGATCACAGTTTGACCACTGTGGAAAACGCCAATAGAAGGCAGGCTTGAACCGGCTCCGCCGCCGGGCAGGGCACTTCTCCATGTCTCACAACACGTTCGGCCACCTGTTCCGCGTCACCACCTGGGGCGAAAGCCACGGGGCGGCACTCGGCTGCGTTGTGGACGGCTGCCCCCCCGGCATCCGCTTCACTCAGCGAGAGATCCAGGCCGAGCTCGACAAGCGCCGGCCGGGCCAGTCACGTTTTGTGACGCAGCGCCGCGAACCCGACGAGGTCAAGATCCTGTCCGGCTTCATCCTCGACGAGGACGGCGAGACGATGATCACCACCGGCACGCCGGTGTCGATGCTGATCGAAAATGTCGATCAGCGCTCCAAGGACTATGGCGAGATCGCCCGCCAATATCGGCCGGGCCACGCCGACTACACCTATGACGTCAAATACGGCCTGCGCGACTACCGTGGCGGCGGCCGCTCCTCGGCGCGCGAGACTGCGGCGCGCGTGGCGGCCGGCGCGCTTGCCCGAAAGGTCGTGCCCGGCATGGTGGTGCGTGGCGCGTTGGTGTCGATGGGTGAAAAGTCGATCGACCGCGCCAACTGGAATTGGAACTTCATCGGCGACGCCGAAAATCCATTCTTCACGCCCGATCCGGCCTCCGTTCCCGTTTTCACGCAGTATCTCGACGGCATCCGCAAAGCCGGCTCCTCGGTCGGTGCGGTGATCGAGATCGTCGCCGACGGTGTCCCGGCCGGCCTCGGCGCGCCGATCTATGCCAAGCTCGACCAGGACATCGCGTCGGGCCTGATGTCGATCAACGCCGTCAAGGGCGTCGAGATCGGCAACGGCTTCGAGGCCGCCCGCATCACCGGCGAACAGAATGCCGACGAGATGCGCATCGGCAATGATGGCAAGCCGGTCTTCCTGTCCAACAATGCCGGCGGTATCCTTGGCGGCATCTCGACGGGCCAGGCGATCGTCGCCCGCTTCGCCGTCAAGCCGACCTCGTCGATCCTGACGCCGCGCAAGTCGATCGACAAGGACGGCAAGGACGTCGAGGTCATGACCAAAGGCCGCCACGATCCTTGCGTCGGCATCCGCGCCGTGCCGATCGGCGAGGCGACGGTTGCCTGCGCGATCGCCGATCACTATTTGCGTCATCGCGGCCAGACCGGGCGCGTCTGACCTTCAACCTGCAAGCGGAAGCGAGCGTCGATGCCTTACGACCAGAAAAAAATCGTCGAAGCCCTACGCGCCTTCGAACGCGGCGAGATCGTCGTCGTCATGGACGATGACGGGCGCGAGAACGAGGGTGACCTGATCGTCGCCGCCGTCCACTGCACGCCGGAAAAGATGGCCTTCATCGTCCGCAACACGTCCGGCATCGTCTGCACGCCAATGCCTCGCGAGGAGGCAAAACGCCTCAATTTGGCGCCGATGGTGGCCGACAATGATTCCGCCCACACGACGGCCTTCACCGTGAGCGTCGATTTCAAGCATGGCACCACGACTGGCATCTCGGCCGACGACCGCACACTGACCGTGCGCAACCTTGCCAACGGCAATGTCGGCGCCTCCGATTTCGTCCGCCCCGGCCACATCTTCCCGCTGATCGCGCGCGAGGGAGGCGTGCTGATGCGCTCGGGCCATACCGAGGCCGCGGTCGACCTCTGCAAGCTCGCCGGCCTACCGCCGATCGGCGTCATTTCCGAACTGGTCAACGATGACGGCACGGTCAAGCGCGGCCCGCAGGTGCAGGCTTTCGCCGAGGAGCATGGCCTGAAGCAGATCTCGGTCGCCGACCTCATCGCCTACCGGCAGCGCAAGGAAACGCTGGTCGAGCGCGTCGCCTGCTCCGACATCGATACGGCGGGCGGCAAGGCGCAGGTCTTCACCTATACGCTGCCCTGGGATTCCATGCACCACGTGGCGATCGTCTTCGGCGACATCCGCGACGGCGAGGACGTGCCGGTGCGGCTCCATTCCGAGGATGTCGTCAGCGACGTGTTCGGCACCAGCCATCGGCTCGACGGCGTCATGAAGGCGATGGGCGAGCGCAAGCGCGGCGTCATCGTCTATCTGCGCGAAGGCTCGGTCGGCGTTGCCCATCAGGAGCGCAAGCGCCCGGCGAGCGGCGAGCGCGAAGACCATGAAGAGGCGCGCCGCCGCGAGAACGAATGGCGCGAGATCGGCCTCGGCGCGCAGATCCTCAAGGATCTCGGCATTTCCTCGATCAATCTGATCGCCTCGCGCGAGCGCCACTATGTCGGCCTCGAAGGTTTTGGCATCCACATCGCGAAGACCGAGATCCTCTGAGGATCGACCGCCAAAGGATAGCGCCCGGCCCGCTCGAAACCGGGCGCTTCGGGGATCATTCCGCGGGAACAGCGGCCGGCTCGCATCCGGCGAGATCGCAATCCGGCTCGCCTAGGATGCGCTGGCCGATGAGCACGGTGGCCAGTGCGATTGCGCCCGCCGCCACCGACACGAAGAACCCGTTCCGGGCTCCGAACTCATCCACCACCGCGCCGGCGGCAAACGCGCCCAGTGCCATGCCGATGCCGATACCAGTCATCACCCAGGTGATGCCTTCGGTTAGCATCGCTTCCGGCACGTGCCGCTCGATCAGGCCGAAGGCGGTGATGAAGGTCGGCGAAATCGCCACGCCACTGATGAACACGGTCAGCGCCAAGAGCGGCACCGTGCCGGCGGTCAGCGGCAGCAGCGTGCCGAGCGCGACGAGGGCGACCGCGATGGCGAGCTGACGCTGCAGCGGCGCCTTCAGATTGAGCGCGCCGACGACGAGGCCGAGCACGAACGATCCCAGCGCATAGACGCCGATGACGATGCTGGCAGCGCCGGGCTGGCCGAGCTCCTTGGTGATCGCCACCGTGCTCACTTCCGTCGTGGCAAAGGTCGCGCCGACGAAGATCAGGGCGAAGGTGATGATCTGCACCGGCCGCAGGCGGATTGCCGAGCCGCTCGAGGCATGGTCCACCGGCCGCACTTGCGGCTCGGTCGAACGCTGCAGGATGAAGGCCGTCGAGCCAAAGGCAAGGAACAGCGTGCTCACCAGCATGCCCGCCTCCGGAAACAGAGCGGCGCTCAGACCCACCGACAGCGATGCGCCGGCGATGTAGACCAGTTCGTCTGCCGCCGACTCGAAGGCGAAGGCGGTGTTCATCTCCGGCCGGCCGCGGAAAAGCTCGGTCCAGCGTGCGCGCACCATGGCCGGCATGCTGGGCATGGCGGCCGCCGCCAGAGCCGATACGAACAGCGTCCACACCGGCCAGTCCTGATTGGCCGCCGCGATCAGGATCGCAAAGGCAAGCACGGTGAGGATCGTGGTGGGAACCACGATCCGTGTCTGGCCAAGGCGGTCGACCAGCCTTGAGATTTGCGGCGCCACGAAAGCGTTGCTCAGCGCGAATGTCGCCGCGACAGCGCCGGCCAGCCAGTATTCGCCATGTGTTTGGGAGAGCATGGCCACGATACCGATCGGCGCCATGGCGATCGGCAGGCGGGCCAGGAAGCCGGCGGCGGCAAAGCCCTTGGCTCCAGGGGCGCGAAAGATTTCCGAGTATGGGTTTTGCATGGCTTGGTTCCTCGACAAAGGCCAATTCGACAATTACATACGATGCGTATGACTATTAGATAGATCATACGTCGCGTATGTCAATTGGCATACGATGCGTATGTAAGTAGGTCCAGACCCATGCACAGACCCCGCAAGGAGATGATCGCCGAGACGCGCGCCAAGCTGATCACGGCCGCCCGCCAGGCCTTCGGCACCATCGGCTACGCTGAGGCCTCGATGGATGATTTCACCGCCTCGGCCGGGCTGACGCGCGGCGCGCTCTATCATCACTTTGGTGACAAGAAGGGACTGCTGCAGGCGGTTATTGCCGAGATCGACGGCGAGATGGCGGCGCGGGTCAACGAGGTGGCGGCGCGGGCGCCGACCCGCTGGCAGAGCTTCGTCGACGAATGCACCACCTATATCGAGATGGCGCTGGAGCCGGAAATCCAGCGCATCATGTTCCGTGACGGCCCGGCCGTGCTCGGCGATCCTGCACTTTGGCCGAATGCCAATGCCTGCGTCGGGTCAATGACCGATCATCTGACCGCTCTGCAGCAGGATGGGGTGGTCGTAACAGGTGTCGACCCCGAGACCGCCGCGCGGCTGATCAACGGCGCCAGCAGCCAGGCGGCGCAGCGGATCGCCAATTCGAACGACCCCGAAGCGACCTCGAAGACCGTGGTGGCCGCCTTCAGGCAGTTGCTCGAAGGCTTGCTCAAAAAGGCTGACGGGCCCGCCGACCAGCGTCGATAAGCCAAGGATTTGCACCGGTTTTGCGGCCGCGCGGCGCTAGCCGAGATTGACAATCGCAAGGTTGAGATCATCCTCTGCGGCCATCTCTGAGGCGGGGGATTCGGGCGATGTGGGACTTCAGCATCGGCAGGTCGGTGTCCATCATGATCAGGACATGGCCCTTCATCGTCTTCCGCATGATTGTTTATTTCGGCATCACGCTGGCCTACATCATGGCGACCGGCACCGGCGCCAGTGTCGGCTACGGCGTCGGGCACATCTCCACCGACCCCGACGGCCCTCTGTCCTTTGCGCTATGGGGCGGCGTGGTCGGCTTCGGCGTCGTTTCGATCGCCGTCTACTGGATCCGCGAATACATCCTCTACATCGTCAAGGCCGGCCATATCGCGGTCATGGTCCACCTGATCGACGGCCAGGACGTGCCTGGCGGCCAGGACCAGATCTCCTATGCCAGGGCCGTGGTGACCGAGCGCTTCGCCGAGGCCAACGTCCTGTTCGTGCTCGACCAGCTGGTCAAGGGTGCTATTCGTGCCATCACCGGCCTGATCGGCGGCATCGCCGCCTTCCTGCCCATTCCGGGCCTGAGCGGCCTGGTCAGCTTCATCAACACCGTCATCCGCATGTCGCTGACCTATGTCGACGAGATTATCCTCGGCTACAACATCCGCATCAATTCCACCTCGCCCTTCGAGACGGCCAGGCAAGGCATCGTGCTCTATGCGCAGAACGGCAAGACCATGGTCAAGAACGCGATCTGGCTGTCGGTGATCATGTGGGGCGTGTCCTTCGTCATCTTCCTGTTGATGCTGGCGCCCGCCGGCGCGATCCTCTGGTTCATGCCGGGACAGCTCGCCGGCTGGGCTTTCGTGCTGGCCATCGTCTTTGCCTGGGCCTTCAAGGCAGCCTTCATCGAGCCCTTCGCCATCGCCTCTTTGATGCAGGTCTATTTCAGCACCATCGAGGGCCAGGTGCCCAATCCCGAATGGGATCGGCGGCTGTCGGAAGCCTCCTCGAAATTCAGGGAACTCAAGGACAAGGCGCTGGCCTCGTTCGGCGGCTCGCGCTGGACCCAGCCGGCAACCAATAACCAATAGTCTCACCTAATCCCTGTTGAACATCACGCGAGCTGGGCGCGAAAACATGGTCAAAACGCCCGCACGCGCCTATATCGGGGCATGGTCACCAGGCTCTACACCCACCCGATCTTCCTCGAACACCTGACGCCATCGGGCCATCCGGAGCGGCCAGACCGCTTGCGCGCCATCGAGCGCGTGCTCGACGACGAGGCCTTTGCCGCGCTCGACCGGGTCAAGGCGCCTGAAGGCGACGAGGCAACCATCCTCTATGCCCACCCCGAGGATTTCGTCGCGCGCGTCCGCGCCGCGATCCCCGAGACCGGCATCGTCTCGATCGATGCTGACACCAGCGCCAGCCCCAAAAGCTGGCAGGCAGCGGTGACGGCGATCGGCGCGGCCAACGCAGCCGTCGACGATGTCTTCGAGGGCCGCGCCGCCAATGCCTTCGTCGCCGCGCGGCCGCCCGGCCATCATGCCGAGAAGACCACGGCGATGGGCTTTTGCCTGTTCAACACCGCGGCGATCGCGGCGCGCTATGCACAAAAGAAGCATCAGGCCGAGCGCGTTGCCGTGGTTGACTGGGACGTCCATCACGGCAACGGCACGCAGGACATTTTTTGGGACGATCCGTCGGTGCTCTATTGCTCGACGCACCAGATGCCGCTTTATCCCGGCACCGGCGCGAAGAACGAGACGGGCGCCGGCAACATCGTCAACGCGCCGCTGGCACCACGCACCGGCAGCGAGGTTTTTCGCGATGCCTTCCTGTCGCGCGTCCTGCCTGCGCTCGACGATTTCGCCCCCGACCTGATCATAATTTCAGCCGGTTTCGACGCGCACCATCGCGATCCGCTGGCCGAGATCAACCTGACCGAGGAGGATTTCGACTGGGCGACCGGCCAGCTGATGGAGCGTGCCGGGCGCCACAGCGGCAACCGGCTCGTCAGCCTGCTCGAGGGCGGCTACGATCTGCAGGGGTTGGCATTTTCGGTCGCCGCCCATGTCGGGCGGCTGATGAAGGGATAAAGTATGGCAGGCGAAGGCAATGACGACGTCAAGGCGATGAGCTTCGAGCAGGCGCTCGACGCGCTGGAGAAGATCGTCGACGATCTGGAGCGCGGCGACGTTCCGCTCGACCAGTCGATCCGTATCTACGAGCGCGGCGAAGCGCTGAAGGTGCATTGCGACCGGCTGCTGAAGGCGGCGGAAGACAAGGTCGAGAAGATCAGGCTGTCGCGCGACGGCAAGCCGGTGGGAACGGAGCCGCTCGACGCCGATTAGTTGGAACGGGGGCGGGGCAAGGGAAAACAGGCAAGGAGTTCAAGCGATGTGCAGAAACATCAAGACCCTGTTCAACTTCGAGCCGCCGGCGACGAATGATGAGGTGCATGACGCAGCACTACAGTTCGTGCGCAAGCTGAGCGGCTCAACCAGACCCTCGAAGCGCAACGAGCATGCCTTTAACCATGCCGTGGAAGCAATCGCGGCCGCTGCGCGCGAGCTGCTCGATTCGATGGAAACCACCCAGGAGCCGCGCAATCGCGAGGAAGTGGCGGCCAAGGCGAAAGCCAAATCCGCGCTCCGCTTCGCCTGAGGAGACCTGATGAGCTTCTTTCCCGGCAACGACCCGACACCTGGCGATGCCTTCGCCTGCGACCAGATCGAGCTGATGGTCATTCCGAATGCCAAGGACATTGGCGGCTTCCAGGTCCGTCGCGCCTTGCCGACCGCCAGGCGGCGGCTGGTCGGTCCCTTCATCTTCTTCGACCGCATGGGCCCGGCCATCCTGCGGGCCGACCAGGCGCTCGACGTGCGTCCGCATCCGCATATCGGTCTGTCGACGGTGACCTATCTGTTCGACGGCAAGATCAGGCATCGCGATTCGCTCGGCACCGAAATGGTGATCGAGCCCGGCGACGTGAATTTGATGACCGCCGGGCGCGGCATCGTCCATTCCGAGCGCACGCCGGAGGAATTGCGCGGCGCGTCGATGTCGATCTCCGGTCTGCAGACCTGGCTGGCGCTGCCCGACGGCAAGGAGGAGGTCGCCCCGGTCTTCGAGAACACGGCCGCCCTTCATTTGCCCGAAATCGATGCCGAAGGCATCAGCGGCCGCGTCGTCATCGGCGCGCTTTCGGGTCTGCAATCTCCGGTCACGACCGCCTCGGACACGCTCTATGCCGATCTGAGACTGGCGCCCGGCGCCAGCGTGAAAATCCCGGCCGATGCCGAGGAGCGCGCCATCTACACGCTGGAAGGCGAGGTTTCGATCGCCGGCGACCGCTTCCCGGCCGAGCGGTTGCTTGTATTCAAACCCGGCGACGAAATCGTCGTGTCGTCGCAGACGGGCGCCCATTTCATGCTGTTCGGCGGCGCCTCGCTCGGCTCCAAGCGCTACATCTGGTGGAATTTCGTTTCGTCGTCGAAGGAACGCATCGAACAGGCGAAAGAAGAATGGAAGACAGGCCGCTTCGACATCGTTCCTGGAGATGAGGAAGAATTCATTCCGTTACCGAACAATTAACGCCAGAGCTGCCCGCGTCACTGACACGCATTTACATTCGCCGGCGGGCGGCATATTTCGCCCATGATCGACGCGCATGAACTTCAGGTTTCAGCAGGCCCTTTAACAGTGAACGCAACGCTGCATACGCCGCTTCTCGACAAGGTCCGCATTCCGGCCGACCTGCGCACGCTTGACGAAGGCCAGCTGCCGCAGCTGGCTTCGGAACTGCGCGCCGAACTGATCGATGCCGTGTCGCACACTGGCGGCCATCTTGGCGCCGGCCTTGGCGTCGTCGAGCTGACGGTGGCGCTGCACTATGTCTTCAACACGCCGGACGACCGGCTGATCTGGGATGTCGGCCACCAGGCCTATCCGCACAAGATCCTGACCGGCCGCCGCGACCGCATCCGCACATTGCGCCAGGAGGGCGGCCTTTCCGGCTTCACCCGCCGCGCCGAGAGCGAATACGACCCGTTCGGCGCCGCGCACTCCTCGACCTCGATTTCCGCCGGCCTCGGCATGGCGATGGCGCGCGACCTGTCGGGCGGCCGCAACAACGTCATCGCCGTCATTGGCGACGGTGCCATGTCGGCCGGCATGGCCTATGAAGCAATGAACAATGCCGGCGCGCTCGACGCCCGCCTGATCGTCATCCTCAACGACAACGACATGTCGATCGCCCCGCCAACCGGTGCGATGAGTGCCTATCTGGCGCGTTTGGCTTCCGGCAGAACCTATCTGGGCTTGCGCGATTTCGGCAAGAAGCTGACCTCCTACCTCGGCAAGCGCGCCGATCGCGCCATCACCAGGGCGGTCGAGCACGCGCGCGGCTACGTTACCGGGGGCACGCTGTTCGAGGAACTCGGCTTCTACCACATCGGCCCGATCGACGGGCACAATCTCGAGCACCTGATCCCGGTGCTGAAGAACGTCCGCGACAATGGCGACGGCCCGGTGCTGATCCATGTCGTGACCCAGAAGGGCAAGGGTTATGGCCCGGCCGAAGCCGCCGCCGACAAATATCATGGCGTCAACAAGTTCGACGTCATCACCGGCGCGCAGGCCAAGGCGCCTGCCAACGCGCCGAGCTACACCAAGGTCTTCGCCGAAAGCCTGGTCCAGGAAGGCCGCGAGGACGACCGCATCGTCGCCGTCACCGCCGCCATGCCGAACGGCACCGGCCTCGACCTCTTCGGCGAGGCGTTTCCGAGCAGGACCTTCGACGTCGGCATCGCCGAGCAGCACGCGGTGACCTTTGCCGCCGGCCTCGCCACCGAAGGCTACAAGCCCTTCGCCGCCATCTACTCGACCTTCCTGCAGCGCGCCTACGACCAGGTCGTCCACGACGTGGCGATCCAGAAGCTGCCGGTGCGCTTTCCCATCGACCGCGCCGGTTTTGTTGGCGCCGATGGCGCCACTCATTGCGGCGCCTTCGACACCACCTTCCTGGCGACGCTGCCGGGTTTCGTCGTCATGGCGGCGGCCGACGAAGCGGAGTTACGCCACATGGTGCGCACCGCCGCGCACTATGATGACGGCCCCATCGCCTTCCGCTATCCGCGCGGCAATGGCGTCGGCGTCGAAATGCCGGAGCGCGGTTCCGTGCTCGAAATCGGCAGGGGCCGCATCGTCAGGGAAGGCACCAAAGTGGCGCTGTTGTCCTTCGGCACGCGCCTGCAGGACTGTCTGCTGGCCGCCGAGGAGCTAGGTGCCGCCGGTCTTTCCACCACCGTCGCCGACGCCCGCTTCGCCAAGCCGCTCGACGAGGATCTGATCCGCCGGCTCGCTCGTTCGCACGAGGTTCTGGTGACGGTGGAAGAGGGCGCTGTCGGAGGCTTCGCCAGCCACGTGCTGCAGTTCCTCGCCCATGAAGGCTTGCTCGAAAGCGGGCTCAAGGTGCGTCCGCTGGTGCTGCCGGACGATTTCACCGACCACGCCAAGCCCGAGAAGATGTACGCCGACGCCGGGCTGGACTCGACCGGCATCGTGCGCACCGTCTTTGCCGCGCTCGGCCATACCGCGCACGCACAACGCGCCTGAATCAAAATCTCAAGCTTCTGAATCAGTTTGCCGGCTTGCGGTTGTAACGCCCTGTTTACGCTGCTATTTGGCGTTTTGCTTACCGTGTCTTTTGGCCGTTTCTCAACGCCGCCCTGCTAGAAGGTAGTCCGGCATGGGGACGACAAGGAATGAAAACGCTTTTGTATGGCATGGCGCTTTCGGCCGTCATCGCAGCACCTGCGATGGCCGAAACGCGCTACGACCGCAATCTCGAAAAGGCGGTGCTGGACATTGTCGCCGGCAAGATCGGCGACATCCGCGGCGGCTTTTCCTACAAGCAGCGGCCACAATTCGTCGTCGTGCCGGACGCTGTCGCAACGCCGGCGGTTCCTGCCGAACATCCGGGCAGGCAGGCTTCCGGCGACCGCAATGACGGTCTGGCGCCGGCGGTCGAGCGGCCGGTTTCGCGAACCATCTTCTGAAGCAATTCCAGGAAAAGTGCGTAGCGGTTTTCCGTCCGGAATTGCGTAAAGCAAAGAGACCACCTCTTTCCAACATCCTTGCGTTCATCACCGGCTTTCGCCATGAAGGCCGATGAACTCCCCTCTGCCAGCCAGCACGCGCCAGCGGCTCGACGAACTGCTCGTCGAACGCGGCCTGTTCGCCAGCCGCTCTCGTGCCCGCGACGCGATCGAGCGCGGCACGGTGACGGTCGATGGCACCATCGCCCGCAAGCCTGGCCAGACCGCCCTGCCGCAATGCCTGATCGCGATCGACGACCCGGCGCAGGGGTATGTGTCTCGCGCGGCGCTGAAGCTGATTGCCGGGATCGACCATTTCGGTTTCGATCCCGCCGGCTGCGAAGCGCTCGACATCGGCGCCTCGACCGGCGGCTTCACGCAGGTGCTGCTCGAACGCGGTGCGGCGCATGTCACGGCGATCGATGTCGGCCATGGCCAGATGCATGCCGACATCGCAGGCGATCCACGCGTGACGGTCATCGAGGGCCTCAATGCCCGCGACCTCACCGTCGGTGATCTCGGCGGCCGCATTCCGGATTTCATCGTCTGCGATGTCAGCTTCATTTCGCTGAAGCTGGCGCTGCCGCCAGCCCTCGCGTTGGCCGGCAGCGGCGCTCGCGCGGTGCTTCTGGTCAAGCCGCAATTCGAGGCCGGCCGCGCGGCGATCGGCAAGGGCGGCCTGCTGAGGGATCCCTATGACGCCGCCCGCGTTGCCGGCGTGCTGCAGGACTGGTTCGACAGCATGCCCGGTTGGCGCTCGCTGGGGCTGCATCTGTCGCCGATCGAGGGCGGCGACGGCAATCGTGAATTCCTGCTTGGTGGGATCAAAGATCGATGAGCGCGCGCTTCACCATCGCCAGGCTGGGCTCGCAAGGCGATGGCGTCGCCGCGACCGAAACCGGCGAGGTTTTCATTCCCTTCACGCTGCCCGGCGAAACCGTCAACGCTGCGCGCGAAAAGGATCGCGCCACGCTGATGTCTGTGCTGGAGGCTTCACCGCTCAGGATCGATCCGGCCTGCAGGCATTTCACCGATTGCGGCGGCTGCGCCGTCCAGCATCTGGAAGCCGAAGCCTACCGCCAGTGGAAGCGCGACAAGGTCGTGCATGCGCTGAAGAGCAAGGGCATCGTTGGCGATATCGGCGCCTTGGTGCCGTGCGCGCCGGCGACGCGCCGCCGCGTCGTCTTCTCCGCCCGGCGCACCGACGCCGGTATGCGGCTGGGTTTCGTGCGCGCGCTGTCGTCGGAAATCATCGCCATCGAGGAGTGTCCGATCTCGCTGCCCGTGATCGTCGCTGCGCTCGATCGTCTTAAGAGACTTGCCGAACTGGTCTGCGCCACCACCAGATCGTTCCACATGACGGTGACGGTCACCGGGTCCGGCCTCGACGTCGCGGTCCACGAATCCGGCAAGCTCGGCGAGAACCAGCGCCGCGTCGCCTCGAACTTCGTCATCGCCGAGGGGCTGGCCAGGCTTTCGGTCGACGGCGAGATCATCGTCGAGCCGAAGAAGCCGGTGGTGCAGTTTGGAACCGTGGCAGTCGCGGTGCCGCCGGGCGCCTTCCTGCAGGCCACCGAGGCGGCTGAGCAGGCCATGGCAGATATCGTCGGCCAGCATCTGTCGCGCGCCAAGAAGGTCGCCGACCTTTTCGCCGGTTGTGGCAGCTTCGCGCTACGCCTGGCCGCGAAGTCGGAGGTCCACGCGGCAGAAGGCGACGCGCCGGCTCTTGCGGCCCTCGACCGCGCCTTCCGTTTCGCCAATGGCCTGAAGCGGGTGACCAGCGAACGCCGCGACCTGTTCCGGCGTCCGCTCACCTTCAAGGAACTCAATGCCTTCGACGGGCTTGTCTTCGACCCGCCGCGTGCCGGCGCCGAGGATCAGTCCAAGCAGATCGCCCGCTCCGACGTGCCGTTCGTCGCCGCGGTATCCTGCAATCCGGTGACGCTGGCGCGGGATTTGCGCATCCTGCTTGACGGTGGCTATGCGCTGAAAAGCGTAACCCCGATCGATCAGTTCCTATGGTCGCCGCATGTCGAGGCGGTGGCGCTACTGGAGAAGCCGAAGAAGAGGCGGTAGTTCGCGCGTCAGACCCGCGTGCCGCCGACCGTCATCTGGTTCATCCTGAGATGCGGCTGGCCGACGCCGACGGGCACGCCCTGTCCGGCCTTGCCGCACATGCCGATGCCGTTGTCGAGCTTCATGTCGTTGCCGATCATCGACACCCGGTGCATGGCATCCGGCCCATTGCCGATCAGCATCGCGCCCTTGACCGGCTGCGTCACCTTGCCGTTCTCGATCATGTAGGCTTCAGTGCAGCCGAACACGAACTTGCCCGAGGTGATGTCGACCTGGCCGCCGCCGAAGGAGACGGCATAGATGCCGTTCTTGACCGAGGCGATGATCTCGTCCGGCTCCATGTCGCCCGAGGTCATGTAGGTGTTGGTCATGCGCGGCATCGGCTGATGCGCGTAGCCTTCGCGCCTTCCGTTGCCGGTCGCCTTCATGCCCATCAGCCGCGCGTTCTGGCGGTCCTGCATGTAGCCGACGAGCTTGCCGTCCTCGATCAGCACATTGCGGGCCGATGGCGTGCCTTCGTCGTCGACGGTTAGCGAACCGCGCCGTTCGGCAATCGTCCCGTCATCGACGACGGTGACGCCTTTGGCTGCCACCTGCTGGCCGAGCAGGCCGGCGAAGGCCGACGTCTTCTTGCGGTTGAAATCGCCCTCCAGCCCGTGGCCGACGGCCTCGTGCAGCATGACGCCCGGCCAGCCGCTGGAGAGCACGATGTCGAATGTGCCGGCAGGCGCCGGGATTGCCTCAAGATTGACCAGCGCCTGGCGCAGCGCCTCCTTGGCGGCATGCTTCCAGCTCTCCTCGACCAGGAACTCGCCGAACGCCTTGCGCCCGCCCATGCCGTAGGAGCCGCTCTCCTGGCGGTCGCCGCTGCCGACGACGACGGATACGTTGATCCTGACCAGCGGACGGACATCGCGCACCATCTGGCCGTCCGCGCGCACGATCTCGACATGTTGCCAGGAAGCGGCGAGCGAGGCTGTTACCTGGCGCACGCGCGGATCCTCGGCGCGCAGCCAGGCATCGATTTCCTGCAGCAGCTTGGCCTTGGTCTCGAAGGAAGGCGAGGGGATCGGGTTCTCCTCGCCATAGAGATGGCGGTTGGTGCGCGCCGGTGCGGCGGCAAGCGTGCCGGAATAGCCGCCCTTGACCGTCGAAACGGCGTCGGCAGCCCGCAGCAGCGAGGCTTCGGAAAGGTCGCTCGAATGCGCATAGCCACTGGCCTCGCCGGCAACCGCGCGCAGACCGAAACCCTGGTCGGTGTTGAAATTGGCGGTCTTCAGTCGACCATTGTCGAACATCAGCGCTTCGCTCTCGCTGTATTCGAGGAACAACTCGCCGTCGTCGGCGCCGTTGATGGTCTCGGCGACGATCTGTTTGATGCGATCGTAGGAAATATCGAATTGGCCGATCAGGCTGTTCATGGCAGGTCCGTCCGCGGGAGGATTGGGCGTTTTCCCCGATGTAGGCGCGAAGGCGCGCCGAGACAATCGGCAATGGCGCCAATCACAATGACGTCAGACGGGTGGCGCCAGCGCAATGGCGATATTCATCGCGGATCAGGGGAGGGCGACGAAGCCGTCGGCAAAGCCCTTGAGGTCGACCGGAATGCCGATGCCTTCCTCAGGCGTTTGGAAGACGATGAAGGTGGCCGACGTGCCGGTCTTCAGCGTGTCGAGCAGCGGCTTTTCGAGAATGACCTCGGCATAGCAACCGTCCTGGAAGCAGCGCACGAAATAGGCCCGGCCGATATCCTTGCCGTCGACATTGAGGCCGAGACCGTTGGGCAGCAGCACGCCGAGCGGCGCCAGCACGCGCAGGATCTCGGCCTTGTTGTCGGCGGTGCGCAGCACGACCACCGACAGCCCCATCTCCGGGCGGTCTTCGGCGACGACGTTCTGCATCATCACGCATTGTTCTGACGTCGCGCCCGCAGGTGTGTCGCAGATGATAGACCACGCGCCATGCGTCGAGCGCACCGTGCCGCTAGGCTGGGCGGCGTTGGCTGGGCCGATGCCCGACAGGCCGGTACCAAACAGGGCGGCAAGAAAAATGGCCTTGGCCAAAGTTCTCGAACACCCAAGTTTTGAAAGCCAAGAGATCATGACGGCTCCATTGCGAATCACGGCACTTTAAGCCGCGCCAAGGCCAAGTAAAGGACGAGACCGCCGCCCGTCCGCCCGGACACCGGCAATAATGCGCTTTTCCAAGCCAAATTCGCCCGAATTGCGACCGCCCCGGCGCATGGTGCCAAGCATTCCGGAAAGTAGCGGTTGGCGTCCGCGCGTCAACGATTGACGAGAGGCGTCTTGCGGCCAAAAGCGACGGCCGAGGCTTGCGCGCAAAAATGCCGCACGGTTTCGGCCGCTCCTTTCTTGCGGAGGGAAATAGAGTATGGTTTGAACCACCCTTGGGACTGTCCGGGATTCCCATCCCGGCGTGGTTCGTTATTCTTGCGGTCCGATCGCGAGGAACTGGGAGATGATGAGGGCGATGAGAAAATTCCTAGCTGGCGCCAAGTCCTTAGCAAGCGCCAAGTCTCTAGCAAGCGCCAAGTCTCTGGCAAGTGCGGCAGCCGCTGCCATGGTCGTGGCCGGTGCGAGCACCGCTCAGGCGGCCCAGCCCCAGCCGTGGGAGATCGGTTTCCAGCCGCCCGCAACCGACATGATGCGGCAGATCGAGTGGTTCGGGAACTACACGATGTGGTTCATCGTTCCGATCACCGTCCTGGTGCTCGTTCTGCTCGCCTACTGCATCTGGAAATTCCGTGCGAGCGTGAACCCCACCCCTTCGCAGACCAGCCACAACACGCTGATCGAAGTGATCTGGACGGTCGGTCCGGTCGTTATCCTGCTCTTCATCGCCATCCCCTCGTTCCAGCTGCTGACCGCGCAGTACACGCCGCCGGAAGAAGCCAAGCTGACCATCAAGGCGACGGGAAACCAGTGGAACTGGGACTATGAGTACCAGGTCGACAAGACGCTCTCCTTCAACTCGGCCATCCTTCAGGAAGGCGATCGCAAGGCCGCCGGCAAGGAAGATCGCAAGGTCTATCCGCGCCTGCTCGCCGTCGACAACGAGATGGTGGTGCCGGTCAACACCATGACCCGCGTGCTGGTCACCGCGACCGACGTCATCCATTCCTTTGCCATGCCCGCCTTCGGCATCAAGATGGACGCTGTTCCCGGACGCACCAACGAGACCTGGTTCAAGGCGGAAAAGGAAGGCCTCTACTATGGCCAGTGCTCGCAGCTCTGCGGCAAGGACCACGCCTTCATGCCGATCGCGATCCGCGTCGTCTCCGATGCGCAGTACAACACCTGGCTGGCGGCAGCCAAGACGGACCTTCCCGGTGCCAACAAGGCGCTGATGGCCGAGGTCGACGGCACAAACAAGGTTGCGGCCGCCGGCAACTGATGCCGCGACCGAAATAAGATCAGGGAACGGAGCCGAACATGGCAGACGCTGCAGCTCACGACGATCACGATCACAAGCCGTATCACGGCTGGGTCCGGTGGGTGTATTCGACCAACCACAAGGATATCGGTACGCTCTATCTGATCTTCGCGATCTTCGCGGGCATCGTCGGCGGCGCTCTGTCGGTCGTCATCCGCATGGAACTGCAGGAGCCGGGCATCCAGATCTTCACCGGTCTGGCGCAGATGGTCTACGGCATGAACGGCGATGCCGCGATCGACGGCGGCAAGAGCATGTACAACGCCTTCGGCACCGCGCACGCGCTGATCATGATCTTCTTCATGGTCATGCCGGCGCTGATCGGCGGCTTTGCCAACTGGATGGTGCCGATCATGATTGGCGCGCCTGACATGGCCTTCCCGCGCATGAACAACATCTCGTTCTGGCTGCTGCCGCCAGCCTTCATCCTGCTGATCGCTTCGGCCTTCATGCCGAGCGCGCCGGGCGCCTACGGCGTCGGTGGCGGCTGGACGCTCTATCCGCCGCTGTCGACCTCGGGTCAGCCCGGGCCGGCCATGGATCTGGCGATCCTGTCGATCCACATCGCCGGCGCCTCGTCGATCCTCGGCGCCATCAACTTCATCACCACCATCTTCAACATGCGCGCACCGGGCATGACGCTGCACAAGATGCCGCTGTTTGCCTGGTCGGTGCTGATCACCGCTTTCCTGCTGCTTTTGTCGCTGCCGGTTCTGGCCGGCGGCATCACCATGCTGCTCACCGACCGCAATTTCGGCACCACCTTCTTTGCGCCGGACGGCGGCGGCGACCCGATCCTGTTCCAGCACCTGTTCTGGTTCTTCGGTCACCCGGAAGTCTACATCCTGATCCTGCCGGGCTTCGGCATCATCAGCCACATCGTCTCGACCTTTTCGAAGAAGCCCGTCTTCGGCTATCTCGGCATGGCCTATGCCATGGTCGCGATCGGCGCGGTGGGCTTCATCGTTTGGGCGCACCACATGTACACGACCGGGCTGTCGCTCGACACGCAGCGTTACTTCGTCTTCGCCACGATGGTCATCGCGGTGCCGACGGGCGTGAAGATCTTTTCCTGGATCGCGACGATGTGGGGCGGCTCGATTTCGTTCAAGACGCCGATGCTGTGGGCGCTGGGCTTCATCTTCCTGTTCACCATCGGCGGCGTCACCGGCGTGCAGCTGGCCAATGCCGGCCTCGACCGCTCGCTGCATGACACCTATTTCGTCATCGCCCACTTCCACTACGTGCTGTCGCTTGGCGCGGTCTTCGCCATCTTCGCCGGCTGGTACTACTGGTTCCCGAAGATGACCGGCTACATGTACTCGCCCGTCATCGCCAACACCCATTTCTGGGTGACCTTCGTCGGCGTCAACCTGATCTTCTTCCCGCAGCACTTCCTCGGCCTCGCCGGCATGCCGCGCCGCACCATCGACTATCCGGACGCGTTTGCCGGCTGGAACTGGGTGTCGTCCATGGGGTCCTATATCTCGGCCGTCGGCGTCATGATCTTCCTCTATGGCGTGTTCGAAGCCTTCCAGAAGAAGCGGATCGCCGGCGCCAACCCATGGGGAGAGGGTGCAACGACGCTGGAATGGCAGCTGCCTTCGCCGCCGCCGTTCCATCAGTGGGAACAGCTGCCGAAGATCAAGTAGGCGGCTGCTCGCGAATACGAAACCGCCGGCACGCCGGCGGTTTTGGCCAACGGAATGATGGACTTAAGTACGCATGGCCCTTGTCGACAAACCATTGATTGACGAAGCGGGCTTTCGCATGTCGGAAGCCACCGCGGGCGATTTCTTCGCCCTGCTGAAGCCGCGCGTCATGGCGCTGGTGGTGTTCACGGCCTTTGTCGGGCTGGTCGCGGCGCCCGTGACCATCAACCCGCTGCTGGCGGTGATCGCGATCCTGTCGATCGCCATCGGTGCTGGCGCCTCGGGCGCGCTCAACATGTGGTACGACGCCGACATCGATGCAGTCATGACCAGGACCGCAAGCCGCCCCGTCCCTGCCGGCCGCATCCAGCCCGGCGAGGCGCTGACCTTCGGCCTGGTGCTTTCCGTGCTGTCGGTGATGACGCTCGGCGTCCTGGTCAACTGGCTGTCGGCGAGCCTGCTGGCCTTCACCATCTTCTTCTACGCCGTCATCTACACGATGTGGCTGAAGCGCTGGACGCCGCAGAACATCGTCATCGGCGGCGCCGCCGGCGCCATTCCGCCCGTCATCGGCTGGGCCGCGGTGACCGGAACGATCAGCCTCGAAAGCCTTGTCCTGTTCCTGATCATCTTCCTGTGGACGCCGCCGCATTTCTGGGCGCTGGCGCTGTTCAAGTCCGAGGACTATGCCCGGGCCGGCATCCCGATGATGCCGAACGTCGCCGGCCAGGCTTCGACCCGGCGCCAGATCTTCGCCTACGCGCTGATCCTTGCGCCCATCGGCGTGCTGCCATGGGTCCTAGGCTTCACGACGCCGGCCTACGGTATCGCCGCGCTGCTGCTCGGCGCAGGCTTCGTCTGGTATGCGTGGAAGGTGCTGCGCATGAGCGACAGCGACCGCGAGATGAAGCCGGCCAAGGCTTTGTTCGGCTACTCGCTGCTCTATCTCTTCGCCATCTTCGCCATTTACCTTGCCGACAGCGTCGTCAGCCGCGCGCTTGCCATCGGCGGAGCATGATCATGGTCGACAAGAAACTCGAACTCATCACGTTGACGGAACGCCAGAAGAAAGCCCAGCGCAACCGCTCCGCCGCCATTGGCCTGGCGCTGGCGGTGCTTGTCGTCATCTTCTACGTCGCCACCATCGTGAAATTCGGTCATACCGGCGGCGCGGCGATGTGAGGCCGAAGATGACCCGCCAGACAGTCACCGATCCCGCAAAGAAGAACACCAACCGCGTTGTCGCGGGCGTCTGCATTGCCTTCTTCGCCGGCATGATCAGCATGGCCTACGCCGCCGTGCCGCTCTATGCGATGTTCTGCCAGGCGACCGGTTATGGCGGCACGACCAAACGCGCCACGCAACAATATGCGAACCGCGTGCTCGACCGCGATGTCGCCATCCGCTTCGACGCCAACACCGCCGGCGTTCCCTGGCAATTCCAGCCGGTCACCCGTTCGATCACCATCAAGATCGGCGAGACGGTCCAGGCGCACTACACCGCGACCAACAAGTTCGACCGCCCCGTTACCGGCCGCGCGACCTTCAACGTGCAGCCGGAACTGGCTGGCCCCTACTTCAACAAGGTGGAGTGCTTCTGCTTCACCGACACGACGCTGAAGCCCGGCGAGACGCTGGACATGCCGGTCGTGTTCTACGTTGATCCCGACATCGTCAACGTGCCGGAACTGAAGGACTTGAAGACCATCACTCTGTCCTACACCATGTTCCCGGTCGAAAAGAACAAGCCGGTCGCGTCCTCAGCGCCGGCGGCAAGCAGCAACAAAGTTTCAGATACCGAAGCAAATCTCGGGGGTTGATATGGCCGACGCGCACGCAAAACCACAGCATGACTACCATCTCGTCGACCCGAGCCCGTGGCCCTTCCTGGGCTCCATCGGCGCGCTGGTGACCGCTATCGGCGGCGTCGCTTATATGCAGTATCTCAAGGCCGGCGATTTCCCGATCTTCGGCTACAACATCGCCAATCCGTGGCTGTTTTTCATCGGCCTCCTGATCGTTATCTACACGATGTTTGCCTGGTGGTCGGACACCATCAAGGAAGCGCATGAGGGCCATCACACCCGCGTCGTGTCGCTGCATTTGCGCTACGGCATGATCATGTTCATCGCTTCGGAAGTGATGTTCTTCGTCGCCTGGTTCTGGGCTTTCTTCGACGCCAGCCTGTTTCCCGGCGAGGTCCAGAATTACGCCCGCACCACCTTCACCGGCGGCGTCTGGCCACCAAAGGGCCTCGAAGTCCTCGATCCCTTCCACCTGCCGCTCTACAACACCATCATCCTCCTGCTGTCGGGCACGACCGTCACCTGGGCGCACCATTCGCTGCTTCACGGCGACCGCAAGGGCCTGATCAACGGCCTTGTGCTGACCGTCGGCCTCGGCATGCTGTTCACCATGGTGCAGGCCTACGAGTACATCCACGCGCCGTTCGGCTTCAAGGACTCCATCTATGGCGCCACCTTCTTCATGGCGACCGGCTTCCATGGTTTCCACGTCATCATCGGCACCATCTTCCTGGCTGTCTGCCTGGTGCGCGCCATGAAGGGCGACTTCACCCCGAAGCAGCATTTCGGCTTCGAGGCGGCGGCCTGGTACTGGCACTTCGTCGACGTGGTCTGGCTGTTCCTGTTCGCCTCGATCTATGTCTGGGCCTCGAACGGCGCGCTGATCGAAGGCCACTGACCAGGGCAATTCCAGGAAAAGTGCGTAGCGGTTAGGCTCGGCGCCTTCGCCGTAGCCTTCCGTCCGGAATTGCTTCAAGCAGACAAGGTTCACGATTTGCGAAGGCGGCTGCGGCGACGTGGCCGCCTTCTTCATTTCGGCGCAATGATCGTCGATCGAATGCCGATGCGGCTGACCATCCCGTTTGCTATCTGTGCATCAACACTCGCTGCGGCCCCAGCCCTTGCCGGGGACACGGTCGACCTTGTGCGCGTCGACAAGTCGGAGCGGCGGCTGGAACTGATCGGCGATGGCAAGATATTGCGCACCTACGGCATCGCGCTGGGTGGCGACCCTGTCGGGCACAAGCACAGGGAAGGTGACCAGCGCACGCCCGAAGGGCGCTATGTGCTGGATTGGCGCAACCCCAACAGCATCGCCCACAAGTCGATCCACATCTCCTATCCGAATGCCGTGGAGATAGCGGCTGCGAAGGCGGCCGGCGTCGATCCCGGCAGCATGATCATGATCCATGGCCAGCCCAACGGCTATGGCTGGTGGGGCTGGCTGCTTCAATTGGTCGACTGGACCGACGGCTGCATTGCCGTTACGGACTCCGATATGGATGAAATCTGAACCATGGTGGCCGATGGAACGCCAATCGAGATCGAGCCGTAGAGCATGAGCGACGACAAGGCGATCTGGCCACCCATCGAGCCGATCTCGGCCGGCCTGCACGGCCGCTGTCCGCGCTGCGGAGAGGGCCGGCTGTTTTCCGGGTTCCTGACCGTCGGCAAGCGCTGCACGAATTGCGGCCTGGATTATTCCTACGCCGATGCCGGCGATGGACCGGCGGTGTTCGTCATCCTGATCATCGGCTTCATCGTCGTCGGGCTGGCGCTGTGGGTGGAAGTGACGCTGAGCCCGCCGCTGTGGCTGCATCTGCTGATCTGGATACCGTTGGCGCTGGTGCTGTGCCTGACGGCGCTCAGGCTGATCAAGGGCGTGCTGTTGACGCTGCAATACGCCAACAAGGCGGCCGAGGGCCGGCTGGACCGCAGCGAATGAGCGAGGCATCGGCCAGGAGTTCCGGCCGTTCGCGGCCGAAGACGGCATTGCTGCTCGGCCTCGGCCTTGTCGTGTTCGTCATCCTTCTGGCGCTAGGGACCTGGCAGCTCCAACGCCTGCACTGGAAGGAAGGCCTTCTCCAGACGATAGACCAGCGTACGCATTCGCCGCCGCGGCCGCTGGCCGAGGTCGAAAGCCAGTTCGCTTCGTCTGGCGATGTCGACTACACGCCGGTGACGGTGTCAGGCACTTTCCTGCACCAGGGCGAGCGGCACTTCTATTCGACCTGGGACGGTGCTGCCGGTTTCGACGTCATCACGCCGCTGCAACTGGATGACGGCCGTTTCGTGCTGATCAACCGGGGCTTCATCCCTTATGACCTGAAGGACGCCGCCAAGCGGCCGCAGGGGCAAGTGACGGGCAAGGTGACGGTGACCGGGCTCGCCCGCAATCCGCTGCTGGTGAAGCCGTCGATGATGCTTCCCGACAACGATATCCAGAAGAACATCTTCTACTGGAAGGATCGCGATGCGATGGCGTCGAGCGCCGGCCTGCCGGCCGCAGCCCGGCTGGTGCCGTTCTTCATCGATGCCGACAAGACGCCAAACCCCGGCGGCCTGCCGGTCGGCGGCGTCACCATCATCGACCTGCCAAACAGCCATCTGCAATATGCTTTCACCTGGTATGGCCTTGCCGCTGCCCTTGCCGGCGTCCTCATCTTCAGGCTTCGCCGTCCGGCGAAAGCGGAATGATCGTTGCCGCCGCCCTTGACAGGGCAGGGGTGCACACCTCATTTCGGCTCTGAACAACCGGCCCGGATTCATGCTTCACACCACGACCAAGCCCCCACTGACGATCAGGCTCTGCCAGCCGCGCGGCTTTTGCGCCGGCGTCGACCGCGCCATCCAGATCGTCGTGCTGGCGCTGAAGAAATACGGCGCGCCTGTCTATGTCCGCCACGAGATCGTCCACAACCGCTACGTCGTCGAGGGCCTGCAGAGCCTGGGTGCCGTCTTCATCGAGGAACTGTCGGAGATCCCGGCCGAGCATCGCCAGAGCCCGGTCGTGTTTTCGGCGCATGGCGTGCCGAAATCGGTGCCGGCCGATGCGCAGGCCCGCAACCTGTTCTATCTCGACGCCACCTGTCCGCTGGTCTCCAAGGTCCACAAGCAGGCAATGCGCCACCAGCGGCTTGGCCGCCATGTGCTTTTGATCGGCCATGCCGGGCACCCTGAAGTAATCGGCACCATGGGCCAGCTGCCGGACGGCGCCGTCACGCTGATCGAGACCGAGGCGGACGCCGCAAAGCTTGCGCCTGCCGATCCCGAGGCACTCGGCTTCGTCACCCAGACGACGCTGTCGGTCGAGGACACCGCCGGCATCATCCGGGCATTGCAGGATCGCTTTCCCGCCCTGCATGCGCCGGCAGCGGAATCGATCTGCTATGCCACGACCAACCGCCAGGAGGCGGTCAAGGAGACCGCGGCGGGTGCCGATCTCTATCTGATCGTCGGCGCGCCCAACTCCTCCAATTCGCGCCGTCTTGTCGAAGTCGCGGAACGCGCCGGCGCCACGATGTCGCTTCTCGTGCAGCGCGCTTCTGAAATTCCGTGGAATGACATCGCTGGCATCTCGACGCTCGGCCTGTCGGCCGGTGCGTCGGCGCCGGAAATCATCGTCGACGAAATCATCGATGCCTTCCGCCAGCGCTTCGATGTGACCATCGATCTGGCGATCACGGCAACGGAAACGGAGGACTTTCCGGTCATGCGGGTGTTGCGCGATGTCGAACTGACGAAGGCCGACATGGCTTTCGTCAACGGAGCCGCGTGAACAGCCCATGGCGGTCTACACCGATGTCAGCGAGGGCGAGCTCGGCACGTTCCTGCAGGCCTATCCGGTCGGCGAACTCCTGTCCTACAAGGGCATTGCCGAAGGCACCGAGAATTCGAATTTTTTGCTGCACACGACGAGCGGCTCCTACATCCTGACGCTTTACGAGAAGCGCGTCGACAAGGCCGACCTGCCGTTCTTTCTGGGCTTGATGGGCCATCTCGCCAGGAAGGGCATTTCCTGCCCGCTTCCGGTGACCGCGCATGACGGCAGCGTCATCGGTGCGTTGGCCGGCCGGCCGGCGGTCATCATCACCTTCCTCGAGGGCCTGTCGCTGCGGCGGCCGACGGCGGCGCATTGCGGCGAAGTTGGCAAGGCGCTGGCCGAACTGCATCTTGCCGGCCAGGACTTTTCCATGACTCGCCGGAATGCGCTTGCCATCGATGGCTGGCGCAAGCTGTGGAACGCCTCCCATGCCCGCGCCGACGAGGTCGAGCCGGGGCTGGCGGCCGAAGTCGATGCCGATTTCGCCGATTTCGAACGCAGCTGGCCGAAGGACCTGCCGCAGGGCATCATCCATGCCGACCTTTTTCCCGACAATGTCTTCTTCCTCGGCGAGAAGCTGTCCGGGCTGATCGACTTCTATTTCGCCTGCGACGACCTCTATGCCTATGACGTCGCCACGTGCCTCAATGCCTGGTGCTTCGAGAAGGATTTTTCGTTCAACCTGACCAAGGGCACCGCGCTACTGGCCGGTTACCAAAGCGTTCGGCCCCTAAGCAGCGAGGAGAAAGCCGCGCTGCCGATCCTGGCGCGGGGATCGGCGCTGCGCTTCATGCTGACCCGCCTCTATGACTGGCTGACCATCCCCAACGGTGGGCTGGTCATGAAGCGCGACCCGACCGAATACATTCGCCGCATGCGTTTCCACCGGGCGATCCGGTCCCCTTCCGAATACGGGCTGACATGACTGACATGACCAAGCGAGTTGAAATCTTCACCGACGGCGCCTGTTCGGGCAATCCCGGACCCGGCGGCTGGGGCGCTATCCTGCGCTTCAACGGCAAGACCAAGGAACTGTCGGGCGGCGAGGCCGAGACGACCAACAACCGCATGGAACTGCTCGCTGCCATCTCGGCGCTCAATGCGCTGAAGGAGCCGTGCGCGGTCGACCTGCACACCGACAGCAAATACGTCATGGACGGCATTTCCAAGTGGATCCATGGCTGGAAGAAGAATGGCTGGAAGACCGCCGACAAGAAGCCGGTCAAGAACGGCGAGCTCTGGCAGGCGCTGGACGAGGCCAACAGGCGCCATCATGTGACCTGGAACTGGGTCAAGGGCCATGCCGGCCATGCCGAGAACGAGCGCGCCGACGAACTGGCGCGCGAAGGCATGGCGCCGTTCAAGAAGGGCCCGATCAAGCCAGCCGCAGCACCCAAGCCAACTGCACAGGCAAAGTCGCCAGTGGCCGCAAAAGCGCGGCGGTCGACCCAGAGCTATTGAATTCCGCAAGCGGCCCGCTCTCTGGCAGGAGACCTCCATCGTGCCGGTCGCATACTACATCACGCATCCCCAGGTTCAGATCGATGCCGGCATTCCGTGCCGCAGTGGGGGCTATCCGACATCGGGCGAGCAAGAGCCTCTGCAATGCTCGACCAGCCATGGGTCGGGTCGATCCGGCGCGTCGTGTCGTCAGGCGAACGCAAGGCGATAGAAACCGCCGAGATCCTGGCAAGGCATCTGCGCCTTGCGGTCGAGGTGAGGGACCGGATGCATGAGAACGACCGGTCGGCAACGGGGTTCCTGCCGCCGCCGGAGTTCGAAGCCGTTGCGGACCAGTTCTTCGCCAATCCAGACAGCAGTATTCGCGGATGGGAGCGGGCAATCGATGCCCAGCATCGTATTGTGAGCGAGGTCGAAGGCGTGCTTGGCGCCAACGGCGCCGACGATATTGCCTTCGTCGGCCATGGCGGCGTGGGAACGCTGCTGCTGCTTTCTCTCAGCGGTCGGGAAATCAGCCGCGAAGCGGATCAGCCGGCGGGCGGCGGAAACTACTTCGCTTACGATATCGGAGCACGCCGCGTTGTTCACGGCTGGCGGCCGATCGATGGCCCGGCGCAACGCGTTGACGACCAATTCAGCTGAATCTAACGGATCAGCAGCGCCGTGCCGTAGAGGCCAAGCGCGAACACTGTGTGCGACACCAGATTGAGCGCCCGGACCTGCATCGGGTTGGGGCGCTTTGAGGCCGCCCAGCCGGCACCCATGCCAGGCGCGAGCAGGAACCAGCCGGCGCCGACGGTCACCATGCCGAGGATGAAGGCCGGCAGGAAGGTCGGCGCGGCAAGCCAAGCCGTTCCCGCCAGCAGGACGAGGATGATGCCGTAGGCGATGCCGACGGCATAGTGGAAAGCCCAGCCCAGCGCCACTTCCTGTGCGTAGGGCGATGCGTCCGCGATATCGTCGTGAAATACCTTGTTCCTCAAGTGCCAGACCCAGCGGCCGACCGGCCCCCAGTTCGGCCGCGGCTGGGCAAAGGCTACATGAAGGAAGAAGGCCCAGATATCCATCAGCACCGTCGCGCCAATGCCGATCGCCAAGCTGCGCCAGACAATATCGAACATCGCTGAGGTCCCCCAAAGGTGAAAATCCAGAAGCACCTACACGCGCGCGACCGTCACGCCAAGGCGAACCCGACGACCTTCATGACTGCGCTAGAGGTTCAGAGCTGTCCCAGGATATGCGCCGCACCCGACTCGTCGACGCCGGGCTTGGTCTCGACATTGAGCGCAGTGACCTTGCCGTCGTCGACGATCATCGAAAAGCGCTTCGAGCGCAGCCCCATGCCGCTTGCGGAAAGGTCGTTGTCGAGGCCGATCGCCTTGGCGAAATCGCCGCTGCCGTCGGCGAGATAGAGGATTTTGCCTTCACCGCCGCTGAAGCGTGCCCAGGCGCCCATGACATGCACATCGTTGACGGAGACGACGGCAATGCTGTCGACGCCGCGCGCCAGGATGGCGTCATGGTTCTCGAGGTAGCCGGGCAGGTGGTTGTTGCTGCAGGTCGGCGTGAAGGCGCCGGGAACGGCGAACAGCACGACCTTCTTTCCGGCGAATATCTCCGCCGTCGTGATCGGCTTGGCGCCGTCGGCGGTCATCGTCTTGAAAGTCGCGTCGGGCAGCTTGTCGCCAACGGAGATGGTCATGGATGCCTCGTTCAATGTGTGGGGAAGGGACCTGTCCTTGCGATAGCGAAGTCGGGCGTCGCCCGCAACGGCCATGGCGCCTGGCGCAATGGATGTTGCCGTCTGTGCATCCGCGGCTCTGCCATCACGGGAAAGGCAGCATGCCTTCGACCGCGCCTTCGGCGCTTGTCAGCGTGTAGTAGAGCCCGCCATCGGTCGGTGTCGTCGACGGCCGGTCTAGGATCGGCACCGTGAACAACAGCTTGCCGTCTTTCTCGCTGCGAACCGGGGCACCGAACATGTAGTCCCTTTCACCGGCGACGAAGAAGTCGGCGGCTTCCGGGTCGCCTGGAAAGCTCGCCTCGACGATCAGTGTCTCGTGGTCGCCGGGCAGCACGTTGATGCCGAAATCGGGCCGTGGAGCAGCCGGCAGGGTGGCAAGCGCTGCCTTCACCTGTGCAGCGTCCTTGGCATTGTCCGGATCGGCCCCGGGATCGACGCTCAGCCTTGTCTGCACCGGAATGCAGATCGTCTCGCAAATGCCGAGGAAGATGTTGGCGTCGATGACAGCCGGCTGATCCGGCGCCGACAGCGTGAAGGTAATCGGCAACGAAACCGGATGGTCGTAGCCGGCCCACTTGCCGTAGCCGTCGTCGTGACGCTGCGGCGGCGGAAATGAAAACCGCGCGTCGGAGATGTTGGTGCTGGCCGAGATATCGATCTGCGGTGGCACGCCGGCATCGCCAGGGTCGCGCCAATAGGTTTTCCAGCCGGGCTTGAGCGCAATGTCGAGCACGCCCTGGATGCGTCCGGCTTCGTCGGGCTTGCCGCTGGTCACAAGCCGTACCTTGCCGCCCTCGCTGTTGTACCAGACCGAGGAGGAGGCCAAGGCCGGAAGGCCCGTTCCCAAGACGACAGCAGTGCTGGCGAGCAGGATTCTCAAGCTTTGCATGGCCGTGATTTGATCGTCCGTTCGTGGCAGCGCAATGACCTCATGACCCATTCGGTATCATATTTGCGTGACATCGCAGCTAGGGTTGTTGGCGCTGGACTTTCAACCCGACGATGCGCGATCCGCGAGTCCATCTGCTCCGGGCACGGGCGGCCGACCTCAAATCGCGCTAGGCGCATCTTTTCGGCGCCCCGGAAACGCGTTACCCTCACGTCATGGACTTGTTGCGCCACAAGAAGACGGCTGCTGGACGCGGCTTTCTCGACGACCAGTTCCTGATTGCCATGCCCGGCATGAAGGACGACCGTTTCACGCGCTCCGTCATCTACGTTTGCGCCCACAGCGACGAGGGCGCGATGGGCCTCATCATCAACCAGACGCAGCAGATGCTGTTTCCGGACCTTCTGGTGCAGCTCGGCATCATGAACGAGCAGGAGGCGATACGCCTGCCGGCGCAGGCGCGCGACTTCGTCGTGCGCAATGGCGGGCCGGTGGATCGCAGCCGCGGCTTTGTCCTGCATTCCGGCGACTACCGGGTTGAATCGTCGCTCAGCGTCTCCGACGACATCTGCCTGACGGCGACCGTCGATATACTGCGCGCCATTTCGTCGGGCCGCGGGCCTCGCCGCGCGCTTATGGCGCTTGGCTATTCGGGCTGGGGTGCAGGCCAGTTGGAAAGCGAGATCGCCGAGAACGGATGGCTGACCTGCCCGGCCAGCCCCGAGCTTCTGTTCGACGCCGACATCGAGCGCAAATACGACCGCATCCTCGCCTCGATCGGCATCGATCTGGCGCATCTCAGCCTGGCCGCCGGTCACGCCTGAACATCACGCCTGAGTCAGCGGATACTGTTCCTTCAGCGTCTTCAGCACCTGGTCGCCCGGCATCGGCGCGCCGAACATGAAGCTCTGCACATACTCGCAGCCCATCTGGCGCAGCTCCAGCGCATCGCTCTCGTCGGAGATGCCTTCGGCCACCACCGACAGGCCGAGCTCATGCGCCATGTTGACCATGGATTTCAGCAACACCGCGCGCTTCGGCGTCGCATCGTCGACGAAGCTCTTGTCGATCTTGATGGTGTCGAACGGGAAGCGCGTCAGATAGGACAGCGACGAATATCCGGTGCCGAAATCGTCCAGCGACAGGCCGATGCCGAGCTGCTTCAGCTTGTTCAGCACATGCGATGTCTGCTCGGGATTGTCCATCACCAGCGATTCGGTAAGTTCCAGCCGGAAGCAGCGCGGCTTCAGATTGGCGCGCGCGATGACCGAGCGGACGTCACTGACCAGGTCGCGGCGGATGAGCTGGCGGCTGGAGAGGTTGACCGAAACCGAGAGTGGCGCGTCGCCGATCTGCTTTTGCCAGGTCGCCAGGTCCTCGGCCGCCTGCTGCATGGCGAACAGGCCAAGCTGCACGATCAGGCCGCAGTTTTCGGCGACCGGAATGAAATCCCCCGGCGGGATCATGCCGCGGCGCGGATGGTCCCAGCGCAGCAACGCCTCGAAGCCGGCGACGCTGCCGTCCTCCAGGCGCACGATCGGCTGGTAGGCGAGCGTGAATTCGCGCCGCTCGATGGCGCGGCGCAGGTCCGATTCGAACTGCAGCCGGTCGGTGCCGACGGTGCGGAAGGCGGGCCGGAACGGCTCGATCCTGTCGCCGCCGAAGCGCTTGGCCTGGTGCATGGCAAGCTCGGCGTCCTTGACCATGTCCTCGGCCGAAGTCTGCGCCGTGGTCCAGGTGATCAGCCCGATCGAAGCGGTGAGCACGATCTCGCGCTTGGCGAAGGTGATCGGGTTGTTGATCGCGTGCTTGATGGCGTCGGCAACGGCCGCGATGCGGGCCGGGTCCTGTTCCGACAGAAGCATCAGCGCGAACTGGTCGCCGGCAAAGCGCGACAGCGAATCCTTTGGCTTCAGCAGCCGGTGCAGGCGCCGCGCGATGGTCAAAAGGATGGTGTCGCCGGCCGAAATGCCCAGACCGTCATTGACCTGCTTGAAGCGGTCGATGTCGATGACGAAGACCGTCGGGCGCACCTTCTCCTCGGTGCGGGCGATCGAGATGATCGCCTCCAGCCGGTTCATGAACAATTCGCGGTTCGGCAGGCCGGTCAGATTGTCGTGCACGGCATCGTGCAGCAGCCTTTCCTCGGACTTCTTCTGCTCGGTCACGTCGACCATGGTACCGACGCAGCGGATCACTTCGCCGTCCGAGCCGATCACTGGCCGCGCGCGCAGCGAGAACCAGTGATAGTGGCCGTCGGCGCCGCGCAGGCGGAAATTCTGCGAGACCCGGCCGCGCCGGTGCTCCAGCACCACGTCGAGCGTGGTGCGGAATGTGTCGCGGTCGTCGGCGTGCAGCACCGGCAGCCAATTACGCGCCGCACCCCCCAGGCTGTTCGGCGTCAGGCCAAGCTGCACGCTGACATCGGGTTTTGTCACCACGCGGTCGCGCAGCACGTCCCAGTCCCAGACGATGTCGCCTGATCCGGCGACGGCCAGCGCCTGGCGTTCGAGGTCGGAGAACAGGCCCTGATGCAGCGCGCCGCCGGCAAAGGCATGCTGCATGACGGTGAAGCCGATCAGCAGGATGATCAGGATAAGCCCGCCGCCGAGTGCCGGCTGGGCGATGTCGTTGTCGAGCATGCCGGTGATTGCCATCCACGACCCGCATAGCCATAACAGCACCATCACCCAACTGGGCACCAGCATGATGGCGCGGTCGTAGCCGCGTATGCCGAGGAAGATGATCAGGCCGAGCCCGGTCACCGCGGTGGCGGCGAAGGACAGCCTGGCGATGCCGGCCGCGACCGCCGGATCGATGATGGCGACGCCCGCGATCAGCACCAGCCCGAGGATCCAGACCAGCGCGCCGTAGCTGAAATGGCCATGCCATCGATTGAGGTTGAGATAGGCGAACAGGAACACCACGAAGGTCGCCGCAAGCGCCACCTCCGTTCCGGCCCGCCACATCTGCTCATTGCCCGGCGATATCTCGATGACCTTGTTGAGGAAGCCGAAATCGACGCAGATATAGGCAAGCACCGCCCAGGCCAGCGCCGCGGTCGCCGGGAACATCGAGGTTCCCTTGACGACGAAAAGGATGGTCAGGAACAGCGCCAGCAGGCCGGCGATGCCGATGACGATGCCGCGAAACAGCGTGTAGGAATTGACCGAGTCCTTGTAGGATTCCGGATCCCACAGATAGACCTGCGGCAGTTTCGGCGAGGCGAGCTCGGCGATGAAGGTGATCACCGTGCCGGGGTTCAGCGTCACCCGGAACACGTCGGCGTCGGGGCTGGTCTGGCGGTCGAGCGCGAAGCCTTCGCTGGGCGTGATGGCGGCGATGCGGGTCGAGCCGAGATCGGGCCAGAAGATGCCCGAATTCACCAGCCGGAAATGCGGTGCCACGATCAGCCGGTCGAGCTGCTGGTCGGTGGTGTTGGCCAGCGCGAACACCGCCCAGTCGCCGGTCGAGCGCGCGTCATTGGCCTCGACCTCGATACGCCTGACGATGCCGTCGGGTCCCGGCGCGGTCGAGACCTGGAAATTTTCGCCCTGGTTCCGGTAGATTTCGACGGCGCCGGACAGGTCGAGCGCCACGTCGTCGCGGGCGATCTTGATCGGCTCGACGGCGAAGGCCGAAGACGCCGCGCAGAGCGTCACGATCGTCGCCAGGAGGAGCGCGAACAACGAGCCGATTCGCAGGAAATTCGTCAAAAATCAGCCCTTCGTTCCAGCGCCCGGCGGATCGTCCGCGATCCGGGCGTAGAGGTAGTGGTCCTGCCAGATGCCATTGATCCGGAGATAGGATCGCAGAAGTCCTTCGCGCCGGAATCCGGCTTTTTCAAGCACGCGGATCGACCGGGCGTTGTCGGGAATACAGGCAGCCTCGATCCGGTGCAACCTCAGCGTATCGAAAGCGAATTGCGACACCAGCTTGACCGCTTCGGTCATCAGGCCGCGGCCGCCATAGCGCTCGCCGATCCAGTAGCCGATATGGCCGCTTTGCGCGACGCCGTGGCGGATGTTGCCGAGCGTGATGCCGCCGGCAAGCTTGCCGCTGCTCTTCTCGAAGATGAAGAAGGCAATAGCCGTGCCTTGCGCATAGTCCTCGCGGTAGCGGCTGATGCGCAGCCGCCATGCCGTGCGGTCAAGCTCGTCCGGCGTCCAGCGCGGCTCCCACGGCTCGAGGAAGCCGCGGCTTTCGCCGCGCAGCGCCGACCATTCGCGGTAGTCGTTGGTCAGCGGCACGCGCAGCGTAATCCGGTCACCCTTCAGTGCCGGCAGATCGCGGCGAAAGAAAGGGAGCGCGAACATGGCGCTTGGGAGGTCTAGACGGCGAGCTTGCGGGCCGTCGTCTGCGTGCCCGAAAGCGAGTCGAGGATCGCCTCATAGGGCGCAAGCGTACCCACGGGGCCGACGGCGGTGAGCGTCGGCTTGGTCGAAAACAGTCGCGCCGACAGATCGGTCAGCCGCTCGATGGTCAAGGCCGAAAGTCGCTCCATCAGTTCTTCCTTGGCGATCGGCCGGCCGAACAGGAGCAGTTGCCTGGCGATCTGCGAGGCGCGGCTGGCCGGGCTTTCGGCCGACATGATCAGCCCCGCGCGATACTGCGCCCGGGCCCGGTCGAGCTCTTCCTGCAGGATGTTTTCGCCCGCCTTCTGCAACTCGTCGATGATGACGGGCACAAGCTTGGCGATGTCGCTCTGCCCGGTCGCGGCATGGACGCCGAAGATGCCGGTGTCGGAAAAGCCCCAGTGGAAAGCATAGACCGAATAGCACAGGCCGCGCTTTTCGCGGACTTCCTGGAACAGCCGGGACGACATGCCGCCGCCGAGGATCATCGACAGCACCTGCGAGGCGTAGAAGTCGCGCACATGGTAGGCGCGGCCCTCGAAGCCGAGCACGATCTGCGCATCCATCAGGTCGCGGTCCTCACGGAAATCGCCGCCGACATACTGCGCATATTGTGGAATGTTGCTCTCGGCCTTGGCGCGGAAGCCGCCCAGATGCTTCTCGACTTCGCGCACGAAATTGTCGTGCTTGATGTCGCCGGCGGCCACGACCACCATGCGCTCGGCGCCGTATTGGCGCTCGATGAAATTATGCAGCTGCTTGGAGGTGAAGGACTTGACGGTCTCCGGCGTGCCGAGGATGGAGCGGCCGATCGTCTGATGGCGGAAGGCGGTTTCGGTGAAACGGTCGAAGACGATGTCGTCGGGCGTGTCGTGCGCGGCGCCGATCTCCTGCAGGATCACATGCTGCTCGCGCTCCAGCTCCTCCGGGTCGAATTCGGACTCCTGCAGGATGTCGGCAAGGATGTCGACCGCCAGGGGCACATCGTCGGAGAGCACCCTGGCGTAATAGGAGGTCGTCTCGACGCTGGTGGCGGCATTGATCTCGCCGCCGACATTTTCGATTTCCGAAGCGATCTCGAAGGCGGTACGGCGTTTCGTACCCTTGAAGGCCATATGCTCGAGCAAATGGGCCATTCCGTGCTCTTCTTCGCGCTCATTACGGGCGCCTGACTTGACCCAGGTACCAAGGGCAACGGATTCGAGACTTGGAAGGGTTTCGGTTGCGACTGTCAGGCCGTTCGACAGACGGCTTACCTCAACACCCATATGGCTAGTACTCCCTAACGCGCCGCCCGCGTGTGGCGTGTAACATAATCTTCCACCATTTTCAGGTCGGATGGAAGTACCGTGTATTTTTCGTCGGCTGACATCAAGGAGCCAAGCCATGCGGGCAGGGCCGGCGACACGCCGCAGGCCGCTTCGACGGCGGCAGGAAACTTGGCCGGATGCGCGGTGCCCAGCACCACCATCGGGATGGCACCGACGGCCTTGCCGACCGCGACATGCATGGCCGCGGCCGTGTGCGGGTCGAGCAGATAATTGCTGGCTTCGAGCGTCGAGCGGATGGTGGCGGCGACCTCGTCGACGCCGGCTCGGCCGGCATCGAATTCGGCCCTGATGCTGGCGATTTGGCCTGTCTCGATGGTGAAGGCGCCGGACTGCTTGAGCCCGTTCATGTAGCGACGCACTGTCGCGGCGTCGCGGCCTGCCGCCTCAAACAGCAGGCGCTCGAAATTCGACGACACCTGGATGTCCATCGACGGCGAGGTGGTGGCGAAGACGCCCTTGGTGCGGTACTCGCCGCTCGCAAGCGTGCGCGCCAATATGTCGTTGTCATTGGTGGCGATGATCAGCCGCTCGATCGGCAGGCCCATCCTCTTGGCGGCATAGCCGGCGAAAATGTCGCCGAAATTGCCGGTCGGCACGGTGAAGGAGATAGGCCTGTCCGGTGCGCCGAGTGACAGCGCGGAGGAGAAATAATAGACGATCTGGGCCATGATGCGGGCCCAGTTGATCGAATTGACGCCCGACAGCGAAACCCGGTCGCGAAAACCGTGGTCGTTGAACATGTCCTTCACCAGGCCCTGGCAGTCGTCGAAATTGCCTTCAAGGGCCAGCGCATGGACATTGGCGGCGGTCGACGTCGTCATCTGCCGCTGCTGCACCGGCGAGACCTTGCCGTGCGGGAAGAGAATGAAGATGTCGGTGCGGTTGCGCCCGGCAAAAGCGTCTATTGCCGCACCGCCGGTGTCGCCGGAGGTTGCGCCGACGATCGTTGCACGCTGGTCGCGCTCGGCCAGGACATGGTCCATCAGCCGGGCCAGCAGCTGCATCGCCACGTCCTTGAAGGCCAGCGTCGGGCCGTGGAAGAGTTCCAGCACGAAGGCATTGGCGCCGGTCTGCACCAGCGGGCAGACGGCCTCGTGACGGAAGGTCGCATAGGCTTCGCGCACCAGCTTCTCGAATACTGGCGCCGCGATTTCACCGCCGAGGAACGGCGTCAGCACGCGGATGGCGAGGTCGGGATAGGCAAGGCCGCGCATGGCGCGGATATCGGATGCCGAAAACTGCGGCCATTCGCGCGGCACATAGAGCCCGCCGTCGCGCGCCAGCCCGGCCAGCACCGCGTCGGAAAATCCAAGCACGGGCGCATCCCCGCGGGTACTCACATATTGCATCGTCACATTCCGTTCTTGCCGGGCGTTTCATTCACCGCAAGGTGGTTAATTTTCCGAACCGGATCAGTCGCATTTTTGCCGCGCGGTTGATATACGTCACCAGCTTTGCGAGAGGGAAGTGCAGTTTCATGGCGTTTTATTCGTTCAACAACCGCTTTGTCGCGGGTCTGGCGCTCACCGGCTTTATGCTTGCCGCCGCCGGTTGCCAATCGAGCGACAATGGCGTTCTCAACCTCGGCTTCGGCAAGAAAGACACCCAGGCGCCACCGCCGCCGCAGGATCCCAAAGTGCTCGCCAGCCAGTTGCGCGCCTACTGCCCGAAGGTGACGTTGCGCGACGGCACGGCTTACTTCAGCACCTATGCCAAGGGCTCGGCCAAGCCCAGGAAGAAGACCGACGCCGCGCAAGATGCCGCGGCTGCCGCCCAGCCGGCGCCCGACGGCACCATCGTCGATCCCGATCGCGATCCCGCCAAGGTCATCTACCAGGCCTCGATCACCGACGTGACCCGCGACTGCAGCAACGCCAACGGCCAGTTGTCGATGAAGATCGCCGTCGCCGGCAAGGTCGTTCCGGGACCGATGTTCGCGCCGGGCACGATCACCATGCCGATCCGCGTCGCGGTGATGCATGGCACCGAGGTGCTCTATTCGCAGATCCATCCTTACCAGATCCAGGTCACCGACCCCTCGGCCGCCACGCAGTTTGTCTTCACCGACCAGAACGTCGTGGTGCCAGAACCGACCGCGCAGGACTACCAGGCCTTTGCCGGCTATGACGAGGGCGCGCCGAAAGCCGCGACGGACAAGCGGAAGGGCAAGAGGAAGCAAGCCGCCCCCGCGACGAACTGACCCGCTTAAGAGCGGCTGCGGATTGCCTTTCAGGCGTCCGCGGACCACTCAGACAAAGCGGCGATCACGCTTTTCAGCTCCGCCCAGCGGCGAATGACGGTTTCCGCGCCGGCCTCGGTCAGCGCGTCGGCATGGCCGGGATAGCTGTGCCCGGCGCCGGTGAAGCCGATGACGCGCATGCCGGCCGCCCTGGCGCCGGCGACGCCGTGCACGGAATCCTCGATGACGAAGGTGTTTTCCGGCTTCGCGTTGAGCTTTTCGGCGGCAAGCAGGAACACGTCCGGGGCCGGTTTGGTTTTGCCGGTCGGTGTTTCCATCGCCGAGAAGATGCGGCCGGCGAAGAACGGCAGCAGATGCACTTTCTCCAGCATGAACTCGATCCGCTCGGAGCGTGAGTTGGAGCAGATGCAGCGCGGCACGGTCACCGCCGCGACCGCTTCGCGCACGCCGTCGATGGCGCGCACGTCGCTGCGCAATTTGCGGTCGACCAGCTCTTCGGCGCGGTCGATCAGCGAGACCTGGAACGGGATGGCGGACTTCTCCTCGACCCGCATCATGATGTCCTTGAAGGTCAGCCCGGCATAGGTCTCGGCCAGTTCCTCCGGCGATATCTCATAGCCGGCCAAGGTCAAAAGCTCGGCTTCGATGCGCGCGGCGATGATTTCTGAATCGACGAGCACGCCGTCGCAATCGAATATGACAAGGTCTGGCTGGGGCATGGCAATCCGAACAAGGGAAGGATGGTGGGCGGCCCGACTGGGCTCAGGCGGCGCGGCATACACCAACAGGCCGGGCTTCGCAAATTAACCGGGCCCGGGCGGCCGAACCGGTTCCGCCCTTCACCGAATATTTACGCTGATCGGTAACCATAACGGAGAGTAAAACAGTAACGCGTGCCTTGGGTGTAACAATGTCAGCCGTGCGTCTTCTCGACGAGCTTTCCCACGCTCCCCAGCAATCCGAATGGCTGGACACGATCCTGAAGGGCGATTGCGTCGCGGCACTCGACCGGCTGCCTGAAAAATCAATCGACGTCATCTTCGCCGATCCGCCCTACAACCTTCAGCTCGACGGCGACCTGCACCGGCCCGACCAGTCCAAGGTCGACGCCGTCGACGACGATTGGGACCAGTTCGAGAGCTTCGAAGCCTACGACGCCTTCACCCGCGCCTGGCTGCTGGCGGCGCGCCGCGTCTTGAAGCCGAACGGCACCATCTGGGTCATCGGCTCCTACCACAACATCTTCAGGGTCGGCGCCCGGATGCAGGATCTCGGCTTCTGGATCCTCAACGACGTCGTCTGGCGCAAGACCAACCCGATGCCGAACTTCCGCGGCCGCCGCTTCCAGAATGCGCATGAGACGATGATCTGGGCCTCGCGCGACCAGAAGGGCAAAGGCTACACCTTCAACTACGAAGCGCTGAAGGCATCCAACGACGACATCCAGATGCGCTCCGACTGGCTGTTTCCGATCTGCACCGGCGGCGAGCGGCTGAAGAACGAGAACGGCGACAAATTGCACCCGACGCAGAAGCCGGAAGCACTGCTGGCCCGCATCATGATGGCCTCGACCAAACCGGGCGACATCGTGCTCGATCCCTTCTTCGGCTCCGGCACCACCGGCGCGGTGGCAAAACGCCTCGGCCGCCACTTCGTCGGCATCGAGCGCGAGCAGGCCTATATCGATGCCGCCAACGAGCGCATCGATGCCGTCCGGCCGCTGGACGGCGAGGATCTCACCGTGCTTACCGGCAAGCGCGCCGAGCCGCGCGTTGCCTTTGTCAGCCTCATCGACACCGGTCTTATGCTGCCCGGCGCCACGCTTTACGACGCCAAGAAGCGCTGGGCGGCCAAGGTGCGCGCCGACGGCACCGTGGCGATCGGCGACAGCGCCGGCTCGATCCACAAGATCGGCGCCGAGGTGCAGGGTCTGGACGCCTGCAACGGCTGGACCTTCTGGCACTATGAGCGCAGCGGCGGCCTCACCCCGATCGACGAATTGCGCCGCATTGCCCGCCTCGGCATGGAGCGGGCAGGGGCCTGATTCAGCTCAGCTTGATCCCAAGACGCTCGAGGTCCGCCTTGAGCGTTTCGGCGTCGGTGAACAGCACCGCTTGCCAGCCGGCAGCCTTGGCGCCGTCGACATTCTTCTGGCTGTCGTCGATGAACAGCGTCGCTTCGGGCTGGAGGCCGAATGCGGCGATGTGATGGTCGTAGATGGCGCGGTCGGGCTTGATCTGGCGGATATCGCCCGACACGGTCACGCCGCGCGGACGGTTCAGAAAATCGAAGCGCTGCCGGGCTTCGGCAAGCGTGTCGGTGGCGAAATTGGTCAGCATGGTCACGTCATGGCCAGTATCGATCAGCTTCTCCATGATGGCGACGCTGTCGTCATAAGCATGCGGCACCATGTCGTGCCAGTGGCGGCGGAAACTGCGAATATTTTCAGCATGATCGGGGTGTTCGGCGATCAGCAGCGCCTCCGCCTCTTCCCAGGTCCGGCCACGGTCCTGCTCGATGTTCCAGTCACTGGTGCAGACATTGTCGAAAAACCACTTTCTCTCTTCGGCATCCGGGATCAGGCGGCTGAACGGGATATTAGGATCGTAATGGATCAGCACTCTGCCAATGTCGAAAACGATGTGGCGGATTTCAGTCATGCAGGCCTCTTTGCGGTATGTGGCGACGGTTTTTTCGTCGCGCCGGGTATCGCAGCCTCGATTGCCTTTTTCATGACAGTCGGCAACGCCTCGCCTGAAATGTCCGATGGCAGCGACCAGAAATGGCCGGCTGGGGTGTCGCCGCTCACCTGCGCTTGAAAGACGTCGAGGTCGAGCGCGAAATGGGTGAAAACATGCGCGATCTGCCCGGCACGCCGCCAGTCGGCGGCAAACGGCGCCGCGGCCGCCGTAGTCGCGCCGTCGACGCGCGCCGTCCAATTCGTGGTGGGAACCTCGGTCATGCCGCCGAGCAAGCCCTTGTCCGGGCGCTTGCGCAACAGGATGGCGCCATCGCCACGCACGGCCACGAAGGCCGCCCCGCGCCGCAAGGGTTTTTCCGCCTTCGGCAAGCGAACCGGGAAGCGTTCGGGATCGCCTGAAAGAATGGCGCTGCAATCCGCCCGCAGCGGGCACAGCATGCAGTTCGGCCGGCGCGGCGTACAGATCGTCGCGCCCAGATCCATCATCGCCTGGGCGAAGTCGCCCGGTCTTTTGTCCGGAACCATGCGCTCGACAAGCGCGCGGATCTCGGGCTTGGCCTCGCTGAGCGGCGTGGCGATCGAAAACAGCCGGGAGACGACACGCTCGACATTGCCGTCGACGACGGCCGCCGGCCGGTCGAAGGCGATCGCCGCGATCGCCGCCGCCGTGTAGGCGCCGATCCCCGGCAGTTCCCTGAGGCTAGCTTCGCTGTCCGGAAAGCTGCCGCCTCGGCGCGCAACGAGATCGGCGCAGGCCTTGAGATTGCGTGCCCGTGAATAGTAGCCGAGACCGGCCCACGCCTTCATCACGTCTTCTGTCGACGCGGCGGCCAGCGCCTCGACATCAGGCCATTTCTCGACGAAAGCGCGAAAATAGGCTTTGACCGCCTCGACCGTGGTCTGCTGCAGCATGACCTCGGACAGCCAGACGCGGTAGGGATTGGGTTTTGTACCTGACGCCAGCGCGCGCGGCGCAATGCGCCACGGCAATTCGCGGTGATGCGCGTCGTACCAGGCAAGCAGGTGCGGCGCGATCCCACCAGATCCAGCTTTGCTGCTATCTCCCGACGCAGCTTTGCTGCTGTCCTTGGAGGCGGACCTGCCGCTCTCCCCGGAGGCGGCCTTGCCGCTCTCCCCGGATGCGGTCTTGCGAGGCTGGGCGAGCGGTGCCATTGATCGGAACTGCACCTGGCTGGGTTAGGGTGGTGACTGGAGAACGCACATGGCAGGGAAAAGGCCCTTCGGCAATCCCGTTCCGGTGAGCGATCTCGCGACCGAGATCCTTGATCCGGTGCTGCGCAAGCGCGCCGGCATCTCGATTGGGCTGGTCCAGTCATGGGAGGAGATCGCCGGACCCCGGCTTGCCGGCCGTTCGCGCCCCGAGAAGATCCAGTGGCCGCGCCGCCTGCATGAGGACGATCCATTCGAGCCGGCGGTGCTGGTCATCGCCTGCGAGGGCATGGCCGCGCTGCATTTGCAGCACGAGGCCGGCGAGATCATCAACCGCGTCAATGCTTTCCTTGGATTCAATGCCATCGGCCGCATCAAGATCCTGCAGAAGCCGGTGCTGGCCGAGAAAGCCCGGCCGAAACCGGCTCTCAGGCCGCTGACATCAGCCGAGAAGGCCAAATTGTCCGATACGGTCGGCAAGATCGAGGACGATGGCTTGCGCGCCTCGCTGGAGCGGCTCGGTGCCACCATTCTTGGCGAAAGGAAACCGCGCGGGTCATGAACGCGTCATCTATCTCGCGCATTCGTGATCATGCATATAGTCTTTGGCGATTGGAATGGGGACGGCGATGCCTTAATTCGCGCCAACTCTCGCCTTTTCTAGCCTTTGCATTGCAAAATCCAACATTGTCAGGTGATTCGCATGATCCGTTCCCCGTTTGGCCAAAGCTTGTCTCGCAGAAACCTCTTGTCTTCGCTGGCCGCCGTTCCGGCTGTGGTTCTGCTTGCCGCTTGCAGTGACTCGGACGAGGAGGCCAAGGCGGCGAATGTGAAGCCTGCCGCTCCCGCCACCCCTGCGACACCAGCCACGCCGGCCGCCGTCAAGGTGCCGGAAGCGCAGGGCACGGTCGACATGGCCGAACTTTTGAAGCCCGGCGCGTTGCCCGACAAGCAGCTCGGCAAGGACGACGCCAAGGTTACCATCGTCGAATACGCCTCGATGACCTGCCCGCATTGCGCGCATTTCAACGAGACGACCTTCCCTGAGTTGAAGACGAAATACATCGACACCGGCAAGGCCCGCTACATCCTGCGCGAATTTCCGTTCGATCCGAGTGCCGAGGCCGGTTTCATGCTGGCGCGCTGCGCCAAGGACAACTATTTCCCGATGGTGGACGTGCTGTTCAAGCAACAGGCCAACTGGGTTGGCGTCAACAACACCAAAGACGCATTGCTGCAAATCTCGAAGCTCGCCGGTTTTACACAGGAGTCCTTCGAGGCCTGCTTGACGGACCAGAAACTTCTGGACGATGTGAGAGCGGTCCAGAAGCGCGGCGCCGATGAATTCAAGGTCGACTCGACGCCGACCTTCTTCATTAATGGAAAGACCTACAAAGGGGCGATGTCGATTGAGGAAATGTCGGCCATCCTCGACCCTCTGCTCTGACGTCCAGGCAGCGCCGAAGCGGCTGCGCTTCGGCGTGCGCTCGCCTATGCCTTGCCGCGGGATCAACCGCGAAACACCTTTGCCTAATCCGCTTATGGGGCGGCGCGAATGAAGTTTTCGCGCCTTCGCCTCCTCGGTTTCAAATCCTTCGTCGAACCCGGCGAGTTCGTCATCGAACGCGGCTTGACCGGCATTGTCGGGCCGAACGGCTGTGGCAAGTCGAACCTTGTCGAGGCGCTGCGCTGGGTGATGGGCGAGAGCTCCTACAAGAACATGCGCGCGTCGGGCATGGACGACGTGATCTTTTCCGGCTCGGGAACACGTCCGGCCCGCAACACCGCCGAAGTCACGCTTTTCCTCGACAACAGCGACCGCAGCGCGCCTTCGGCCTTCAATGATGCCGATGAGCTGCAGGTGTCGCGCCGCATCGAGCGCGAGGCCGGCTCGCTCTATCGCATCAACGGCAAGGAAGCGCGCGCCAAGGACGTGCAGCTTCTGTTTGCCGACCAGTCGACCGGCGCGCGCTCGCCTTCGATGGTCGGGCAGGGCCGCATCGGCGAACTGATCCAGGCCAAGCCCCAGGCGCGCCGCGCCCTGCTGGAAGAGGCGGCAGGCATTTCCGGCCTGCATACGCGCCGCCACGAGGCCGAGCTTAGGCTGAAGGCGGCCGAGCAGAACCTGGAACGGCTGGACGACGTCGTCGGCGAGTTGGAAAGCCAGATCGAAAGCCTGAAGCGCCAGGCGCGCCAGGCCTCGCGCTTCAAGAACCTGTCGGCCGACATCCGCAAGGCCGAGGCGACGCTGCTGCATCTGCGCTGGACGCTCGCCAAGACCCAGGAAGGCGAGGCGCGTTCGGCGCTGGCGGTTGCCACGACGCTGGTCGGCGACCGTGCCGCCGCTCAGATGGCGGCCGCCAGGGAACAAGGCATCGGCGCCCACCGGCTGCCGGATTTGCGCGACGCGGAGGCCGCCGCCGCCGCCGCCTTCCAGCGCCTGTCGATCGCCAAGACGCAGATCGAGGAGGAAGCGGGCCGCATCCGTGCCCGCCAGGCCGAACTCGAGCGCCGGCTGCAGCAGCTTGACGGCGACATCGCCCGCGAGGAGCGGATGGTGCGCGACAACGCCGATATCCTCGAGCGTCTTCGCACGGAGGAGGCCACGCTCAATTCCGAAAATGCCGGCGCAGCCGAGCGCGAGGCCACCACGCGCGGCGCCTTCGAGCAGGCGGCAGCCACGCTCTCGCAGAGCGAAGCGAAGCTTGCCGCGTTGACCGCCGAACGCGCCGAGGCCGCCGCCTCGCGCAACCAGATCGAGCGCACCTTGCGCGAGACCGCCGAGCGTCGCGACCGCTTCGCCCGCCAGCTTGCCGAAGTCGACCGCGAACTGTCAGAGATTATTTCCAAGGTCGCCGGCCTGCCCGATCCGGCCGAGAAGCGGCTTCTGGTCGAGGACGCCCAGGCGCTGCTGGAAGAGGCCGAGGCCAGCGCATTATCAGCCGAGCAGGCCGTCGCCGAGGCACGCGCGGCCGAAAGTGCCGCCCGCCCGCCGCTTCAGGATGCCAAGGCCGAATTGGCGCGCATCGAGACCGAAGCCCGCACGCTGGCCAAGATCCTGAACGCAGCGAGCGGCGATCTCTTCCCCTCCGTTCTCGAACAACTCAGCGTCGAGCGCGGCTATGAGACAGCGCTGGGTGCCGCGCTTGGCGAGGATCTCGATGTCCCGCTCGACCGCAGCGCTCCGGTGCATTGGGGCGAAAGCGCGGTCCAGCCCGGCGATGCCGCGCTGCCGGAAGGCATCAGGAGCCTTGCCAGCGTGGTTCGTGCCCCGGCACAGCTTGCCCGCCGCTTGGCGCAGATCGGCATTGTCGACGCCGCGGACGGCCGGCGGTTGCAGGCCCTGTTGGCTCCGGGACAGCGGCTGGTCAGCCGTGAAGGCGCGCTGTGGCGCTGGGACGGGCTGACCGCCAGCGCCGACGCGCCGACCGCGGCCGCGCAGCGGCTGGCGCAGAAGAACCGGTTGGCCGAGCTCGACGCCGAGGCGGTCCAGGCGACCCTTGTCCTGCGCGAGGCCGAGGCAGCACTCGCCCAGGCCGAGCAGGCGCTTCGCCAGGCGAGCGAGGCCGAGCGCAACGCCCGCCAGGCCGGCCGCGATGCCCAGCACGGGCTGGACGCCGCCCGTAACGCGCTGGCCGAGGCTGAAAAGGCCGGCGGCGAACTGGTCAGCCGGCGCGCTGCCCTCGACGAGGCCCGCGCCCGCGTCGTCGACAGCCATGAAGAGACGGCGGCCGCCTTCGTCGAGGCGGAAATGCTGCTGCAGAGCGCGCCCGATCTTGGCGACCTGCAACTGCAGCTCGAACAGTCCTCGGCCAATGTCGCAAAAGACCGTGCCACGCTGGCCGATGCGCGTGCCGTCCATGAAGGGTTGCGGCGGGAAGCCGAGGCGCGCACGCGCCGCCTCGAAGCCATTGGTGCCGAACGCCGCAACTGGCTGGAGCGGGCCGAGAACGCCTCGACCCAGATCGCCGCCCTTGGCGAGCGCAAGGCCGAAGCCGAGACCGAGCGCGAGCGGCTGGCCGACGCGCCCGACGAGATCGACGCCAAGCGGCGCGCGCTGCTGTCACAGCTGGCCGAAGCCGAGTCGCTGCGCCAGGCGGCGGGCGATCGCCTGCAGGAAGCGGAAAACAAGCAGGCCGAACTCGATAAGGCTGCAACGGCGGCGATCCAGTCGCTGGCCGAAGCCCGTGAATCCCGCGTCCGCGCCGAGGAGCGACTGACGGCGGCCGACGAGCGGCGGCTGGAGGTCGAGGCGCGCATCCAGGAGACGCTGAACACGCCGCCGCATCTGGTCATCCGCCATACCGGCCTGGAAGCCGACGACGCGATGCCCGAAATGGCCGAGATCGAGCGCCAGCTCGACCGGCTGAAGATCGAACGCGAACGGCTCGGCGCCGTCAATCTGCGCGCCGAGGAGGAGCAGAAGGAACTGTCTGACCGCTTGGAAACCATCGTTTCCGAGCGCGAGGACATCATCGAGGCGATCCGCAAGCTCAGGCAGGCGATCCAGGGCCTGAACCGGGAGGGGCGCGAGCGGCTGCTCGCCGCCTTCGAGGTGGTCAACGGCCATTTCCAGCGGTTGTTCTCGCATCTGTTCGGCGGCGGCACGGCCGAACTGCAGCTGATCGAATCCGAAGACCCGCTCGAGGCAGGGCTCGAGATCCTCGCCCGCCCGCCCGGCAAGAAGCCGCAGACCATGACGCTGCTCTCCGGCGGCGAGCAGGCGCTGACGGCGATGTCGCTGATCTTTGCCGTGTTCCTGACCAATCCGGCGCCGATCTGCGTGCTCGACGAAGTCGACGCGCCGCTCGACGACCACAATGTCGAGCGCTTCTGCAATCTCATGGACGAGATGGCCAAGACCACCGAGACGCGCTTCGTCATCATCACCCATAACCCGATCACCATGGCGCGCATGGACCGGCTGTTCGGCGTCACCATGGCCGAGCAGGGCGTCAGCCAGCTGGTCTCGGTCGACCTGCAAGCCGCCGAGGCGATGCGCGAGGCGAGCTGAGGCGGTCGGGCGAGCAGCCCGGATTCGATCTTATTTTTTGTTGGCAGGTTTGGCTGGGTTCTTGGAAGCTTTTCGCTTTCTGCCTCGCGCCACACCCGAATTGCGGGCACTTGTGAAGGACGTTGGGACGAGCCAAGTCGGGTCCGGCAAGGGCGTGTGCTGCACTCCTAATTTCCGGCATGCTGGAAGATAACGGCGCTTCCATCCTTGCTAACTGCGAACACGTCGTAGCTGGCGTCGGGATCGCTGCCCATGCCCAGCGAGCCTTTCGGCATACCCGGTACCGCAAGACCGGCGATCGCGGGCCGCTCCTTCAGCAGGCGCGCGATGGCATCAAGTGGCACATGGCCCTCCACATAGTAGCCCTCGATCAGAGCTGTATGGCAGCCCTGCAGCTTGTCCGGAATGCCCAACGACTTTTTCATCGGCGCAAGGTCGTCGCTGTCATGCAGCGTTATCTTGTAGCCGGCCTGTCGCAGCGCCGCGGCCCACGCGCCGCAGCAGCCGCACCACGGATTTTTGTGCACGGCGACGGCGGGCTTCGTGGCAGCCCGGGCGCTGCCGGTAGCGACTGTTGCCAGCAACAGCAATAAGGTTCGTCTGTTCATCGCAACCACCTTCCTTGGGGACGGCCGGAGGTCGCAAGGTCGGCCTCCGGCCCTCATGCTACTTTATTTCAACGACGGTGATGCGCCCATTGACGCGGTCGGCCACGAACTCGATGGCCTGTCCCGGCTTGACCTTTTCGAGCATCGCGTCGTCGGCGACGACGAACACCATCGTCATGGCCGGCATGTCAAGGTTTGCGAGCGGGTCGTGCTTGATCGTGATTTTCTTCTGCTTGGCGTCGACCTTGGTGACTTCGCCTTTGGTGTATTCGGCGGCGAACGCATGGCCCGCTAGGCCCAGCATCAGGGCGGCGATTGTAACAACTGTCTTTTTCATAGGGTGTCTCCTTTACTTGGTGGCGACCTCGATGTCGCCTTTCATGCCGGCCTCGTAGTGGCCCGGGATCAGGCAGCCGAACGCAAAAGTCCCGGCCTTGGTGAAGGTCCAGACGATTTCCCCGCGCTTGCCCGGCGCAAGGCGGATCGCATTGGGATCGTCATGTTCCATCTCGGGGAACTTCTCCATGACGGCCTTGTGCTCGAGGATGGCCTTCATCTTGTCCATGACGAACTCGTGGTCGGTTTCGCCCTTGTTGTAGAACTTGAGGCGCAGTGTCTCCCCTTCCTTCGCGGTGAAGGATGCGGGCTGGAAGATCATTTTGCCGTCCGCCGTCTCCGACATGGTGATGTTGACGGTGCGTTTGGCTTTGCCTGCCTTGCCCGGCGCGCCGATGGCGAGTTCGTCATGCGAGTGGTTGCCGGTGCCGCCGGCAAGGGCGGGGGTGGCAGCGGCTATCATCAGAAGGCACAGGGCCGATTTCAGTTTCATGCAGTCTCTCCTGTTTTTCTTGGTCATGGTTTTCATTCATCCCTTTGTCCCGTGCCCGGCATGGCCGGCGGGCGGGACAACGGTCATTGCATCCTTGGCGGAAGCGGGCGCCGGGAGTGCGCCCGTCCATTCCCAGGCGACGGTGCCGGCGGGGTGCTCGTACCATCCCGGGTCTGCGTAATCGGTCGCTGACAGTCCCTCGCGGACCTTGACGACCGAGAACATGCCGCCCATCTCGATGGGGCCGAACTGGCCCCAGCCCGTCATCATCGGGATGGTGTTGTCGGGGAGCGGCATTTCCATTTCGCCCATGTCGGCCATGCCGCGATTGCCCATGGCCATGTACTCGGGCTGCACACGCTTGATCTTCTCGGTGAGCTGGGTCTTGTCGACGCCGATGAACGTCGGCACGTCGTGCCCCATGGCGTTCATCGTGTGATGCGACTTGTGGCAATGGACCGCCCAGTCGCCAGGATGGATGGCGTCGAACTCGTAGGCGCGCATGGCGCCGACAGGAATGTCGATCGACACTTCCGGCCAGCGCGCCTCCGGTCGCACCCACCCGCCGTCTGTGCAGGTCACTTCGAAGTCGTAGCCGTGCATGTGGATCGGGTGGTTGGTCATGGTGAGGTTGTCCACCCGCACCCTCACGCGGTCACCCTTCGCCGCGACAAGATGGCTGATGCCCGGAAACACACGGCTGTTCCAGCACCACATGTTGAAGTCGGTCATCTCCATAACGCGCGGCACATAGGAGCCGGGGTCGATGTCGTAGGCATTCAGCAAAAAAACGAAATCGCGGTCGACGCGGTGCAGGGCGGGGTCTTTCGGGTGGATGACGAAAAACCCCATCATCCCCATTGCCATCTGCGTCATTTCGTCGGCATGCGGGTGGTACATGAAGGTCCCGCTCTTCACGAGATCGAACTCGTAGACGAAGGTTTTGCCGGTCGGAATGCCGGGCTGGGTAAGGCCGGTCACCCCGTCCATGCCGCTCGGCAGGATCATGCCGTGCCAGTGGACGGTGGTGTGCTCGGGCAGCTTGTTGGTGACGAAGATGCGCACGCGGTCACCCTCGACGGCCTCGAGAGTGGGTCCCGGCGACTGGCCGTTATAGCCCCACAGATAGGCAATCATGCCGGGCGCCATCTCGCGCTCGACGGGCTCCGCCACAAGGTGGAACTCCTTGACGTTGCCGTTCATCCGGTGCGGCAGTGTCCAGCCATTCAGCGTTACGACGGGCTGGTAGTCAGGCCCGCTCTTCGGGAAGAGCGGCGGCTGCATGTCAGGCGATTCCATAAGGGCGGCTTCGGGCAGCCCCATGGCGGAAGTCCTGGTCCAGGCGGCGGCGCCGGCCAGCAGCGCGCCGCCGCCCAACAATTGTCGTCTTGTAACCATGGGAATGGTCCTTCTGGTTAGTGTCCAGCGCCGTCGCCGTCGGCGGCGGACGCGGTTACTGTTTCTGATGAAGCGGCGGCGCCGCCGCCGTGAACGGCGGTGCCGAGATTGACGTCGGCGATCCAGAAAGACTGACGGGCCCGCAGCGCCTGGATGTTGGCCTCGATACGCGCGCGCGTATCGGCCAGCAGCTCGAAGGTATTGGTGATCATCCCGTTATAGGTGAGCACCGACTCCTCTTCGATTTTCTTGCGCAGGGGCACGACGCTGTTCCGGTAGTGCCGGGCGATGTCATAGGTCGAGCGGTAGGCATCAAAGGCAGAGCGGGCCTGCGACCGCACATTGACGGCTTTTTCAGCGAGCCGGTTTGCTGCCTGCATGTAGGCAAGCTCTGCCTTGCGCATACGCGGCTTGCCGGTGTCGAAGACCGGAATGACGAACTCGACCTCGATCCGGGGCGTGGCGACGTTCTTCGTCTCGCCGTCTTCTTCCTCCTCGCGCTCCACCTCAACGCCTGTCAGGAGCTCAAGGTCGGTCAGATAGCGGGTGGCCTCTGTCAGCTTGTATTCACGGGCGAGCGCTTCCAGTTCCAGGCGCGCTATCTCAAGATCGACACGCTGCTGCAGCGCTTCGCGCTCGATCGCGCTCCTGCCATAAACGCCCTTCGGCAGGCCCGGAAGACGAACTGGGAGCTTGTAGGCGATATCCTGCCCCCAAAGGCCCATGAGCCGCGTCAGTTCCTCACGCGTCTGGCGCGCATCGAGCCGGGCCTGCGCCGCCTCCCCGGCGAGCTCTGCGTTGAACACGAACTCCCGCGCCTGCCCTGTCTTGGAAAAAGCTCCTGTTTCGCCCAGCTTGCGGGCGAGCTCCGCTGCCGCATCCGCCGAGACCTGCGCCTGTCCCAGCAAGCCGACGGTCTCCTGCGCGGCGACCGCATTGACCCAGGCCCGCCGCGTATCGGCGGCCAGCCTCATGGTCTCTTCGGCCGCGCGGAGCTGCGCCTGCCGGAAACGGGCATCCGCGACGGCGACGCGCTTCACGCGGGTCATCAGCGCGAGAATATTGCTGACAACCGCGGCCTCCACCGTGCGCACCGCGTCGAGCGTCATGATGCCGACCGACACGCGCGGATTGACGAGAAGGCTTTCCTGCCAGACGTCGGCCGCCGACAGGCCGATATCGGCATAGGCGGCCTGCAGGCCCTTGTTGTTGAGAAGCGCGACCTGAACCGCCATGTCAGGCCCGACCGGCCCTGACTTGACAAGGCGGCCGACCTGCTCGGCAAGGGCCTGAGCCTGCGCGTTGGACTGCACCCACACGGGGGTCTTGCCGGTGGCTGCACGACTGCGCATGGCGACCGTGGTGAAGCCCGATTGGGGGTCGCTGATGTCAACCGAGCCGGTAGTGGTGGCGCAGCCCGCCGTGAGCAGCGTCGCTGCGCAGGCTGAAAAAATGCGGAAAGGCAGCCTCACGATCCCGCTCCCTTGCCGGCCGGAGACAGATTGTCGTTGAGCCTGCGCCAATCCTGTGGGTCGGTCGGCTCGCGATGAACGTAATTCACGACTGGATGATAGTGAGTATTTGTGATGCCGAAGGCGGGATCAGCCGGACTGAAGGCCGGGAGGGCGGCCTCGGGCGGCACGGCATTGCAACCCGCAAGGGCGAGCGACGCGCCGAGCGCCGCGCATACAGGAATGTTCATTGGGGAACCTGAAGCTGGAACGATGGGTCTGCGGCGGCGGCAACAGCCGGAACGCCGGGCACACTCCGCCTGTGGGCGGACTCGTCAGCTGATGGTTCGGGGCGGTTTGATGACGGACGAAATCTGGCCGTCAGGCAGGGCGTGGGTAAAGTCGAACCGGAATCCGCCGGCTTCGGGCGCATGGATCAGGGGCGATAAGGCCGGCATCGCCTGGCTCATGACGCAATGCATCTCACAGCACAGATCTGCAGAGGCCGGCTGGTGATGGTCGCTGCCGCCCTTATGCTCGTGCGCGCTTCCGGCGGAATGCTGCGCGGCATCATCATCCATGCCACTGACATCGTGCCGGTGGCCGGCTGCAGCTGTCGCGACACTCTCGCTTGCAGCCGCTGTGGCGGCGGCCGCCAGTCCCGGCTGCCAGATGGCAAGCAGAAAGAACATGCACGCGACGACAGCGCGCGCAGCCTTTCCGCAGGGAATCATCGGGTATCCGACCATCGGGCATCTTTCGGCACGTGCAGGACGCAAAGTCAACACAAGGCACAGCGCGCGCAAGTGCAGCGCACGATTTGGTAGGACAGGATTTGGGTTAAATGACGGCATCGTATGCCTGATCTTCTGCTTCTCATGACCGGCCCGCGACCGCTGCTCTCCGCCAGCCGTAGGGTGCGAATGCAATCACGGTGAGGTTCGCGCAAACTTCAGGCAACCTTTTGACTTACTTGCTGAATCGGCGGTGGCGGCGGCGTCAAGCGAGGCCACCAAGACGAGATTTTCTACAGGGCATCCAGTTTGGCTGGGGCGCCAGGATTCGAACCTGGGAATGTCGGTACCAAAAACCGATGCCTTACCACTTGGCGACGCCCCAATAGCCATCAGAGTCGCTTGTGCGGCGCGTTATTAGCAGAGCAGCCAAAAAGCACAATGGCAATGAAGGGTGGTGTCGCCCACCTGATTTCGCAGTCCACAGCCGCGGCCAGGAGCGGCGTCTACTCGCTCCAGACCGCCATTTCGTTACCGGCCGGATCGATGAAATGGAACCGCCGGCCGCCCGGGAACGAGAAGATCGGCTTGATGATGGTGCCGCCGGCATTTTCGACCGCATCCATCGTTTCTTCCAACTGCTGGGAATAGAGCACGGGCAGCGGCTTGGCCGGCGCTTCGCCGGCATCGGCCTGGAAACCGCCGTCGAGCCCTTCGGCAAAGGCCGAATAGGTCGGCCCGTAATCGGTGAACGACCAGGAAAAGGCGGCGCTGTAGAAAGCCTTCACACTATCCAGCGTACCTCCGGTCGCCGGCATTTCCAGATAGTCGAGTTTTCCCGTCAGTTTCATGATCCACTCCATACAATGTTCTTGTTATGTTCTATTCCGTTACCTCCGATGCCGCAAGTCTTTTTGACGCAGCCTTCGCTTTAATCGGTTGTAGGGGTTTTTCTTAATCGATTGTAGGCGCCGGCCGACTTTGCCCATGCCTTGCCTTTCGCAGTGCAGCATCATATCGCTCGATCTAAGACGCGTCGGAACCTGGGCCATCGTCCAGGTTTCGCCGATCTTTCCAATCTCCGGCATCTGGAGGGTGAGCATGACCAAGTGGGTTTACACTTTCGGCGATGGTGCCGCGGAAGGCCGTGTCGGCGACCGCAACCTTCTGGGCGGCAAGGGCGCCAACCTGGCCGAGATGTGCAGCCTCGGCCTGCCGGTGCCGCCGGGCTTCACCATCACCACCGAGGTCTGCAACGCCTACTACGCCAACGGCCGTACCTATCCGGCTGAGCTGGAACCAAATGTCACGGTGGCGCTGGATCATATCGGCCGGCTGACCGGGCGCCGTTTCGGCGACCCGTCGAAGCTGCTCCTGGTTTCAGTGCGTTCAGGCGCCCGCGCCTCGATGCCCGGCATGATGGACACCGTGCTCAATCTCGGCCTCAACGACGAGACGGTCGAGGCGCTGGCCACCGATTCCGGCGATGCACGCTTCGCCTATGACAGCTACCGCCGTTTTATCCAGATGTATTCCGACGTCGTCATGGGCCTCGACCATGACGTGTTCGAGGAGATCCTCGAGGACCAGAAGGCGAGCCTCGGCCACGAGCTCGACACCGAACTGACGGCGCTGGAATGGCAGGGCGTGATCGCGCTCTACAAGGCCAAGGTGGAGGAGGAGCTCGGCAAGCCGTTTCCGCAGGATCCGAACGAGCAGCTGTGGGGCGCGATCGGCGCGGTGTTTTCGAGCTGGATGAACAACCGCGCCATCACCTACCGGCGCCTGCACGACATACCCGAAAGCTGGGGCACGGCGGTCAACGTCCAGGCCATGGTGTTCGGCAATATGGGCGATAGCTCGGCCACTGGCGTCGCCTTCACCCGCAATCCCTCGACCGGCGAAAAGCAGCTCTATGGCGAATTCCTGGTCAATGCGCAGGGCGAGGACGTCGTTGCCGGCATCCGCACGCCGCAGAACATCACCGAAGCTGCCCGCATTGCCGCCGGCTCCGACAAGCCGTCGCTGCAGAAGCTGATGCCGGACGCCTTCCAGTCCTTCGTCACCATCTCCGACAGCCTGGAAAAGCACTACCGCGACATGCAGGATCTCGAATTCACCATCGAGCGCGGCAAATTGTGGATGCTGCAGACCCGCTCCGGCAAGCGCACCGCCAAGGCGGCGCTCAAGATCGCCGTCGAGATGGCCAGGGATGGCCTGATCACCAAGGAGGAGGCGGTCGCCCGCATCGATCCCGCCTCGCTAGACCAGCTGCTGCATCCGACCATCGATCCGAAGGCCGCGCGTGACGTGATCGGCATCGGCCTGCCGGCTTCGCCGGGCGCCGCCACCGGCGAGATCGTCTTTTCCTCAGGCGATGCCGAGGACGCCAAGGCGCAAGGCCGCAAGGCGATCCTGGTGCGCATCGAGACCAGCCCCGAGGACATCCACGGCATGCACGCGGCGGAAGGCATCCTGACCACGCGCGGCGGCATGACTAGCCATGCCGCGGTGGTGGCACGCGGCATGGGCAAACCTTGCGTGTCCGGCGCCGGCTCGCTGCGCGTCGACTACAAGACCGGCACGCTGATGGCGATGGGACAGACCTTCCGCAAGGGCGACATCATCACCATCGACGGCGGCAACGGCCAGGTGCTGAAGGGCGCGGTGCCGATGCTGCAGCCCGAACTGTCCGGCGATTTCGCCGCCATCATGGAATGGGCCGACGCCGCGCGCCGCATGAAGGTTCGCACCAATGCCGAAACCCCGCTCGATGCGCGCATGGCGCGCTCCTTCGGCGCCGAAGGCATCGGTCTCTGCCGCACCGAGCACATGTTCTTCGACGGCGACCGCATCGTCGCCATGCGCGAGATGATCCTGGCCGACACCGAGAACGACCGGCGCGCCGCCCTTGCCAAGCTGCTGCCGATGCAGCGCTCGGATTTCCTCGAACTGTTCGAGATCATGGCCGGCCTGCCGGTGACCATCCGCCTGCTCGATCCGCCGCTGCACGAATTCCTGCCCAAGACGGAAGGCGAAGTGGCCGAGGTCGCCGCCGCCATGAACGTGTCGCCGGAAAAGCTCAGGCAGCGCACCGAAGCCCTGCACGAGTTCAATCCGATGCTCGGCCATCGCGGTTGCCGCCTGGCCGTCTCCTATCCCGAGATCGCCGAAATGCAGGCGCGCGCCATCTTCGAGGCCGCCGTAGAGGCCGGCCAGAAGGCCGGTGCGCTGGTGGTTCCCGAAATCATGGTGCCGCTGGTCGGCCTGGTGAAGGAGCTTGACTACGTCAAGGCGAGGATCGATGCCGTCGCCAAGAGCGTCATGGAAGAGACCGGCATCAAGATCGACTATCTCACCGGCACGATGATCGAACTGCCGCGCGCCGCGATCCGCGCCCATGTCATCGCCGAGGCGGCCGAATTCTTCTCCTTCGGCACAAACGACCTGACCCAGACCACCTTCGGCATCTCGCGTGACGACGCCGCCTCGTTCCTGGAGACCTATCGCCAGAAAGGCATCATCGAGCAGGATCCGTTCGTGTCGCTTGACATAGACGGCGTCGGCGAACTGGTGCGCATGGCCGCCGAAAAGGGCAGGGCGACCAGGCCCGGGATCAAGCTCGGCATTTGCGGCGAGCATGGCGGCGATCCCGCTTCGATCCGCTTCTGCGAGGAGGTCGGCCTCGACTATGTGTCGTGCTCGCCCTATCGCGTGCCGATCGCCAGGCTGGCCGCCGCGCAGGCAGCGGTGCTGGTGGCAAAGGCATCTGCGCCGCGTGCCTGATGGCCGCGACTATTGCCATGGATGACCGATCGATGACTGTCGATTGGCTCCGGCTGCGCGGTTGCCAACTTACGATTTTGTGAGCAAAGTCACGCGAAGTTGCGCGTGACGGTCCTCAATCTCGACATCGTTTCCGCCCAGTTTCCCAAGCCCGACCCCCGGTGCCCGAAACAGATGCTGCAGTTTTCCCCCGCTCCCGTCCGCTCGATCCTGATCCTCCAGACCAAGTACTTGGGCGATATTGTCCTCGCCTCCACGCTGGCGAAAAACCTGCAGCTCGAATATCCGGGCGTCAGGATCGTATTCCTCTGCGAGGCGCGCTTCGCAAGTTTCCTCACCGCCCACGGCATCGCCTCCGAAGTCGTCACCTTCAGCCGCGCGCGCCTGCGTGGTTCACCGCTGCAACGCGGGCGTGAATTCTATTCGATGGTGCGCGGGCTGCGCCGGCACCGCTTCGACATGACGATCGACCTGAGCGATTCGAAAACCTCCCGGGTCGTCGTCAGGCTCGTCAACGCCAGGACCAGGGTAGGCTATCACCCGACGGACAGGCCCTTGCGCTGGTACGAGCGCAATCCGGCAAACATTCGGGTCACGCGGTTCGGCTACGGTGAAAAGCACTATCTCTACCGCTACCTTTCGCCGCTGGAGGCGCTTGGGATCGATCTGCGCGTCAGAACGCCTTCGATCGACCCGCTGCCGCTGGAAACGGCTCGCGTCCAGGACTTGCTGAACAGGCACGGGCTCCGGCAAAACGCCTTCGTCGCGGTGCATGCCGGAGCGAGCTTCCGCGGCCGGCGATGGCAGCCGGAACGCTTCGCCACCGTGATTGACGAAATCTCGCGCGAGACCGGGCTGGACTTCGTGCTTGTCGGCGGTCCGGACGAGCGCGCGCCGGCTGAACAGATCGTCGCCGGGACCGCCTCGGCCGTCGTCAACCTCGTCGGCGTCCTGTCGCTCGAAACACTGCTGGCATTGCTGAAGGAAGCGCGGCTGTTCCTCGGCAATGAGAGCGGCCCGATGCATATGGCCGCCGCGGCGGGAACCCCTGTTGTCGGCCTTTTCGGCCAGACCAGGCCAACCCGCTGGGCGCCGGTCGGCGCGCCGAGCATTTGCCTCCAGCCTTCGATGCCATGCGAATGCGTGGCGCGCGATCTGTGCCGTTGGCCGGACCCAAGCAAATCCTGCTGTGTCTGGCGCCTGGAGGTCGAGCCTGTCATCGAGGCCGTGCGCGAAATCCTGGCGCAGACCGAGGTCGCTGTACAACCGCCGCCCGTGGTTCGCGCCACTCGCTGAAAAGCCACACGCCAGGAAATTGTCGCCACGGCCGCTTTTGGCATGCGCGCCGTCCCGATTTTCGCCTTGATGCGGGCTTTCCTGGCGCGGCTCCCGAGGGGATCCGCTTCAATATCCGGAAATCAATCATGCGCCTGCTCGGAAAATATCTTTGCGCGATAGCGATCTCGGCCTGCACCGTGTCGGCAGGTCACACCGCACCGCTTCTCGAACCTACGCTGCATTTGACGCCGCAGGCCGGCAGCGGCCGCGTGGCGCTGACGCTGGACGCCTGCGGCGGCCAGACCGACACCAGGATACTCTCGGCGCTGGTCGACAACAGGATCCCGGCGACGATTTTCGTCACCGGCATCTGGCTGAAACGCAATGAAGCGGCGATCGAGATCATGCGCGCGCATCCCGATTTGTTCGAACTGGAGAACCATGGCGGCCGCCATATTCCGGCAGTCGACACGCCGCGAAAAATCTATGGCATCCGCAGCGCCGGCAGTCCCGACGCCGTGCTGGCCGAAGTCGAATCGGGCGCCGCAGCCCTCGCCCGCACCGGCGAGCCGGCGCCGAAATGGTTTCGCGGCGCGACCGCCGAATACAGCCCATCCGCCATCGCCATGATCCGCAAGCTTGGTTTCAAGATCGCCGGCTTTTCGATAAACGGCGACGGCGGCTCTTTGCTGGGTGCGAAGGAAACCGCCCGGCGCATCGCCGCCGCCAAGGATGGCGACGTCATCATCGCCCATATCAACCAGCCCACCCATGCCGCCGGCGAAGGCGTGGTGCAGGGCCTGCTGTCGCTCAAGCAAAAGGGCCTGACCTTCGTGCGGCTCGATGAAGCCGATGGCGTAGGCAATGACGGCACCACCGACTGATCGGATCAGCCTGATTTGAGTCTCAACGCACGCACCCTTGGGTGGGTGCTCGGCTCGGAACGCTTAGGCGGGCGTGGCTTCGATCGTCACCTTGCTGGGATAAAAGGCGCCGTGATTGCGGATCTCCGTCATCTCGTCGAAGGGCCGCTCATAGGCCCACATCGCGTCCTTGCCGGCCTCTCCGGCCGGCAGTGCGCTCCAATAGCTGGCATCTCCCTTGTAAGGGCAATGCGTCGAGTGCTCGGTCTTGGCCAGCCGGCTGAAATCGATGTCGTCGAAGGGAATGTAGAGAACCTGGGCATAGGGCGGCTCCGACAGGAGCTTTGCGGTCGTCGACGTGGCGATCACCGTTTCGCCGGCATACACCCTGACTGTGCCGTGATAGGGCTCGATGGTGATGACCTTGTCGGGATTGCGCTGGAAGCCGGGTGCGGGATTTGCGATCTTGTCCATTGGCGGGTTTTCCTTATCCGGGATGAGGCCGTCCGGAATAGGTGTGTCGGGCAAGCGCCAAGCGCAAGGCCAAGCAAAATCCAAGCCTGGCCGGCGGTCAACTAGCCTTGTCCCGAGAAACGTTCAGGCCGCGGTCTTGAACACATCCATCAGCCCGGCATAGGCGGCAGCGATGCCGGCCACCGGATTGGTGCTTCTCGACGCCGTCTCGACCTTCAGCGCGCCGCCGACCGTTGGCAGGGTCAGCAGCAGGAACTGGCGGTTGCCGCCATCGCCCACGCATGCCGCTGCGACATGCTGGCCTTCGCCGCCATTGTCGACGCACATCTTGAACAGCAGCGTGCCGCCGACCGCCTCGAGGGCGCCGCCGACAACCTCGACGAATTCATCTTCGGAGACGGTTTTGGTGTCAGGCACCAAATCGGCCAGACTTTCGGCAAGTGTGTCTTCAAGTGCCTTGTCGTCGAGCTGCGCGTCCATGCGAACCTCTTCCATTCGCCAATCGCACCCCTGCCCGTTAACAGAGCTTAACGCCGACGATGGCCGGATTGTGGCGGTTTTCCTTGTCATTTCGGCCAATGCACCGGGATGGCTGGACAATCTGTCGGTTCGTCCCACAATGGGGCAAAAGCATAGACGTAAAAAGCGCAGGGGAGGAACAGACATGCTCGGACTGATGCAGGAATGGCCGCTGCTTTGCCACAAGCTGATCGACAATGCCGAACGCCAGCATGGCAGCCGCGAGATCGTGTCGCGATCGATCGAAGGGCCGATCGTGCGCACCACCTACGCCGAAATCCACCGCCGCGCCCTGAAAGTGGCGCAACGGCTTGAGCGTGACGGCTTCGCGCTTGGCGACCGCATCGCGACGCTGGCCTGGAACACGGCACGCCATATCGAGGCCTGGTACGGCATCATGGGGATCGGCGCGATCTATCACACGCTCAATCCGCGGCTCTTCCCCGAGCAGATCGCCTGGATCATGAACAACGCCGAGGACAAGGCAATCTTCGTCGACCTGACATTCGTGCCGCTGCTGGAGAAGATCGCCGGATCGGTCAAATCGCTGCAGCGTGTGATCGTGCTGACCGACGGCGCACACATGCCTGAGACGGCATTGCCGAACGTCGTCGCCTACGAGGAATGGCTGGCCGAGACGGACGGCGACTTCGCCTGGAGGACCTTCGACGAAAACACCGCCGCCGGCATGTGCTACACTTCGGGCACGACGGGCGATCCCAAGGGCGTTCTCTACAGCCATCGTTCGAACGTGCTGCACGCCATGATCGCCGCCATGCCCGACGCCATGGGCATCTCGGCCCGCGACACCATCCTGCCGGTGGTGCCGATGTTCCATGCCAATGCCTGGGGCCTTGGCCAGAGCGCGCCGATGATCGGCGCCAAGCTGGTGATGCCCGGCTGCAAGATGGACGGTGCCTCGATCTACGAACTGCTCGATACCGAGAAGGTGACCTTCAGCGCCGCCGTGCCGACCGTGTGGATGATGCTGCTGCAATATCTGGAGGAGACCGGCAAGCAACTTCCCCATCTGGGCAAGGTCGTCATTGGCGGCTCGTCCTGCCCGCGCGCCATCACCAAGAAATTCCAGGACAATTACGATGTCCAGGTCATTCATGCCTGGGGCATGACCGAGATGTCGCCGCTCGGCACGCTGTGCACCATGAAGCCGGACTATGAAGGGCTGAAGGGCGAGGCGCGGCTCGATATCCAGGGCAAGCAGGGCTACCCACCCTTCGGCGTCGAGATGAAGGTGACGGACGACGACGACAAGGCAATGCCCTGGGACGGCAAGACCTTTGGGCGGCTGAAGGTGCGCGGGCCGGCAATCGCCCGCGCCTATTATGGCGGCGTCGGCGCCGAGCAGTTCGACGCGGACGGCTGGTTCGATACTGGCGATGTCGCGCATATCGATCCGGGCGGCTACATGCAGATCACCGATCGCGCCAAGGACGTCATCAAATCGGGCGGCGAATGGATCTCGACCATCGATCTCGAAAACCTCGCCGTCGGTCATCCCGATGTCGCCGAGGCGGCGGCCATCGGCGTTGCTCATTCCAAATGGGGCGAGCGGCCCTTGCTCGTCGTCGTGCGCAAGCCGGGCAAGGAGCCGAGCAAGACCGATATCCTCGATTTCATGAACGGCAAGGTGGCCAAGTGGTGGATGCCCGACGACGTCGCCTTCGTCGGCGAGATTCCGCACACCGCCACCGGCAAGATCCAGAAGATCACCTTGCGCGAGCAGTTCAAGGACTATCGCCTGCCGACGGATTGATGGGCATGATGCGCCTTTCGGCTTCAAGCCCGAGCCAAAACGTTTTAAGTCTCGGTTCGGGCATGGGGCGGTGCGGCTGAGAATGGTTAGTATTCCTGAACGACAGACGTCGCGAGCGGCCGGATGGTCGCGCGGGACAGCGGCTTTTTCGCTGGTCCTTTTGCTCACGGTGCTCGTCGGCCACCGATTCGATCTCGTCGAAACACCAGTATTCCTCTGGGTACTGGCGATCGTCGCGCTGCTCGCCGCCTTTGCCCTTTTGTTCGCCGGACTTGCCTTCTCCAGGCTGTGGAATTTCGGCGACCGCGGCGGCCGCGATCTCTCCGTCGGCGCCCTGCTGGCGCTTCTGGTGCTCGCCCCCTATGGCGTCGCCGCCTATTGGGCGACGATCTCGCCGCCACTGAGCGACATCTCGACCGATTTCGACGACCCGCCGGCGATCGACACGTCTGACCGCACCGTGGGCATGAACGTTCTATCGACGCCGACGCCAGGCGAGCAAAGCCTGCAAGGCGATGCCTATCCTCTGGTCACCAGTCGCAGCTACAATTTGCCCTTCGAGACTGTCGTCGATGCGGTCGAGACCGTGCTCGACCGGCGCGACTGGCAGCTTCAGGCGCCATATCCAGAAACTGACGGGCAAAGCGAAGTGACGATCAATGCGCTCGCCAAAAGCTTCGTTCTGAGCCTTCCGGCCGATGTCGCGATCCGTGTGACCGACGACGGCGACACGGTCGTCGTCGACATGCGGTCCGCCTCGCGCTACGGCCAATACGACCTTGGCGACAATGCTGCCCGCATCGTGGAATTCCTGGGGGAACTTGACCAGGAAGTGGCCGGCCAGGTGGGCGCAGCGCCGGCCGAATAATGTCTACAGTGCTGGCCTGAAAATGCCGTCGATGGCCGGGTCGCCATCGGTGACGACAAGGCCGCGCGCCACCAGATCTTCCAGATGCGCAAGCACCGACAGCCCGGCGGCGCCATGCAGGCGCGGGTCGGTGTCGCGATAGATTGCCGCAACCATCGCCTTGATCGTCCTGTCGCCGCCCCGGATGCGTTCCAGGATCGCCCGCTCGCGCATCTTGCGATGGGTCTTCAGGCCGCGCATGAAGCTGCGCGGCGCCATCACCGGGCCGCCGTGGCCGGGTAAAAGCAGACGGTCGCCGCGCTCGATCAGCCGGTCGAGCGAGGCCATGTAGTCGGCCATGGCGCCGTCCGGCGGCGCCACGATCGAGGTCGCCCACGCCATCACGTGATCGGCCGAAAACAAAACGCCGCTTCCTTCCAGCGCAAAGGCCGCGTGATTGGCGGCATGGCCCGGCGTCAGCACCGTTCTGATCGTCCAGCCGTCGCCATCGACCAGCGTATCGTCTTTGAGCGCCATGTCCGGGGCGAAAGCCATGTCGGCGCTGGCGTCGAGCGGGTTGATCTCGCCGATGCGCAGCGGCCGCGCCGGGCGATGCGGCCCCTCCGCCAGCACGATCGCCCCTGTGCGCTCCTTCAGCCGGGCCGCCAACGGTGAATGGTCGCGATGCGTGTGGCTGACGAAGATGTGGCTGACCGGCCGCTGCCCGATGGCTCCGAGCAATGTCTCGAGATGCGCAGCGTCATCCGGTCCGGGATCGATGACCGCCAGCGTGTCCCGCCCGACAAGATAGCTGTTGGTTCCGTGAAAGGTGAACGGGCTCGGGTTTCGGGCGGTGACGCGCTGGACGTCTGGCGCGACGGTCACGGCCTGGCCGTAAGCAGGATCGAAGCTGGTGTTGAATTTAAGGGCCATGAGGGGCGGGGAGCTCTGTTCCTGAGGTGGCAAAACCGATTGCCGCATAACACGGAAGCCAATATAGGAAAATACGAGGCCGCATGTTGGCGGCTGACCGGAATGGGGAAGACCATGGCAATTGCAACGACGATGCGTCCGCTTGTTTCTCTGGCTCTGCCTGAAAAAGGCGCGACACGCTTCGCGACGCAGCTGTTGCTGGCGATTGCCGGCACGCTGCTGCTGACCTTGTCGGCCAAGACGAAGGTCGTGCTCGGCCCGGTCGATATTTCGCTGCAGACGCTGGCCGTCCTCCTGATCGCCTCGGCTTTCGGCCTGCGCCTCGGCGTCGCCACGCTGCTTCTTTACATGGCCGAGGGTGCCATGGGCTTCCCGGTCTTCCAGGGCACACCGGAAAAGGGCATCGGCCTGGCCTATATGGTGGGCTCGACCGGCGGCTATCTTGCCGGCTTCGTTGTCATGGCCGCCATCGTCGGCTGGGCCGCCGACCGTGGCTGGGATCGTCACCCGGTCAAGCTTTTCAATGCGATGCTGGTCGCCGAAATCGTTATGATGGCGATGGGCTTTGCCTGGCTGGCGCTACTGATCGGCGCGGAAAAGTCATGGCAGTTCGGCGTCGTGCCTTTCATCGTAGGCGACCTGATCAAGGTGGCGCTCGCAGCCAGCCTGGTCCCGGCAGTATGGTCGCTGCTGTCGAAGCGGCCCTGACATTTATTAGCGGCCCTGACATTTATCAAATGAAAGCCAGCCGGCGGAGATCCCGCCGGCTTTTTCATGCGTTGGCCACTGCCAGGTGGTGGCGGAAACAGGTGGTCGGTTCCTCCGGCCAACTTCGGCTGCAGCTCGTTTCGCCGGTGAGATCACCAGGCGCGACCCGCAGCGAGATTGACAAGCCATTGCGCGAAACCTAAGCACGGGCAACTTGATGTCAGGGCGGGGGCCTCGGCAATTCAAGGAGATCTTGTTGAAAGGAATTATCCTTGCGGGAGGCAGCGGAACACGTCTTTATCCGCTAACATTAGCGGTCTCTAAGCAAATCCTGCCAATATACGACAAGCCGATGATCTACTATCCGCTGAGCGTGCTGATGCTCGCCGGCATCAGGCAGATTTTGATCATCTCAACTCCACGTGACGTGCCGGCTTTCCGGGAATTGCTCGGCGACGGCTCGGAGTTCGGGCTTGAGCTCACCTATGCGGAGCAGCCGCATCCCAACGGGCTCGCCGAAGCCTTCATCATCGGCCGTGAGTTCATCGGCAAGGACAGCGTGTCGATGATCCTTGGCGACAACATCTATTTCGGCGAAGGGCTGTCGCAGCTTTGCCGCACGGCGGCGGCCCGCGAAAGCGGCGCGTCGGTATTCGCCTATCATGTCGACGATCCGCAACGCTATGGCGTGGTGTCGTTCGACAAGCTCAGCGGCACCGCCCTGACGATCGAGGAAAAGCCGCAGACGCCAAAATCCAACTGGGCCGTCACCGGCCTTTACTTCTACGACAATGACGTCGTCGACATCGCCTCGACGATCCGGCCCTCGGAGCGCGGCGAGCTTGAGATCACGGCGGTCAACAACGTCTATCTCGAACGCGGGCACCTGCACGTCCATCAGCTCGGCCGCGGCTATGCCTGGCTCGACACCGGCACCCATGACAGCCTGCATGAAGCCTCGTCTTTCGTGCGCACGATCGAGCACCGCCAGGGCATCAAGGTCGCCTGCCCGGAGGAGATCGCCTTCGAACAGGGCTGGCTGACGGCAGACAAGGTGCTGCGGCGCGCCACCCGCCTCGGAAAGAACGAATATGCCGCCTATCTACGCAGGCGCGTCACCGACCTGACGGAGAAGTAGGTGCTGGAGGTAAGGCAACTCGGTCTCGACGGCGTGCTGGAGATCGTACCGAAGCGGCACGGCGACGAGCGCGGCTTTTTCATTGAAACCTGGAATGCCGAGCGCTTCGCCGAGGCCGGCATCGACCTGCGCTTCGTGCAGGACAATCACTCCTATTCCGCCGCCGCGGGCGTGGTGAGGGGGCTGCATTACCAGCTTCCGCCGCGCGCCCAGGACAAGCTGCTGCGCGTCATCAGAGGCAAGATCCTCGACGTCGCGGTCGACATCCGCCGCGGCTCGAAAAGCTTCGGAAAATGGGTCGCCCTCGAAGTCTCGGCCGAGAAGGGCAACCAGATCCTGGTGCCGAAGGGCTTCGCCCACGGTTTCATCACGCTCGTGCCGGACACCGAGGTTCTCTACAAGGTCACCGATACCTATTCGCCGGCGCATGACCGGTCGATCCGTTTCGACGACGCCGCAATCGGCATTGAATGGCCGACGGTATCGGGCGGGTTCCAGCTTTCGGACAAGGATCTCAAGGCGCCGCTCCTTGCAGCCGCGGAGGTGTTCCCGTGACGACTGTGCGCGTAAGGAGAGCGGCATGAATTTCCTGGTGACTGGCGGCGCCGGCTTCATCGGCTCGGCCGTGTGCCGGCATTTGTGTGCCAATCCGGCCTACCGGGTGACCAATCTCGACAAGCTCACCTATGCCGGCAACCTTGCCTCGCTGCGGCCGATCGAGAATGCGCACAATTACCGCTTCGAGCAGGCCGACATTTGTGACGAGAGGGCGGTGCTCGACATATTGCGCCGCGACGACATCGACATCGTCATGAACCTGGCCGCCGAGAGCCATGTCGACCGCTCGATCGACGGTCCGGGCACCTTCATCGAAACCAACATCGTCGGCACCTACCGACTGCTGAATACGACCCTGGAATACTGGCGCGGCCTGCCGGAGGACCGCAAGACCCGCTTCCGCTTCCACCACATCTCGACCGACGAGGTGTTCGGCGATCTTCCCTTCGACGGCGGCATGTTCGTCGAGGAGACGCCCTATGCGCCGTCCTCGCCATACTCCGCCTCCAAGGCGGCGTCGGACCATCTGGTGCGCGCCTGGCATGAGACCTATGGCCTGCCGGTCGTGCTTTCCAACTGCTCGAACAATTACGGCCCCTATCACTTCCCCGAAAAGCTCATTCCGCTGGTCATTCTGAACGCGCTCGACGAAAAGCCGCTGCCGGTTTACGGCGCCGGCGCCAATGTGCGCGACTGGCTGTTCGTCGAGGATCACGCGCGCGCGCTCGAGCTTGTCGCGACAAAGGGGCAAGCGGGCGAGAGCTACAATGTCGGCGGCAATTCCGAGCGCACCAATCTGAGTGTCGTCGAGACCATCTGCGACCTGCTCGACCTGAGAAGGCCGCGCGCCGGCGGCAAGCGCTACCGCGACCTGATCTCCTTCGTCACCGACCGCCCCGGCCACGACCGCCGCTATGCCATCGACGCCTCCAAGATAAGTCGTGACCTCGGCTGGTCGCCAAAGGAGAATTTCGACAGCGGCCTGGCAAGGACGGTCGACTGGTTCCTCGACAACAAATGGTGGTGGGGACCGATTCGCGAGCATCGCTATGCCGGCGAGCGGCTGGGCCAGAGCCCGGTTGAAGACAGCCCGGCTGAAGGCAGGAAGGGCGCGGCGTGAGGCTTGTCGTTACCGGACGCGAGGGCCAGGTCGTTACCAGCCTGAGCGAGGTGGCGCGCGCGGTCACGGGCGTGGAGGTGATCGCCGTCGGCCGGCCGGCGCTCGACCTGGCGCGGCCCGAGACCGTATTCGAGGCGCTGGCGGCGGCAGATCCGGACATCATCGTTTCGGCCGCCGCCTACACCGCTGTCGACCAGGCCGAGGACGAGCCTGACCTGGCCTTCACGGTGAACGCCGTTGGCGCGGGCAAGGTGGCGGAGGCAGCAGCGCGCCTCGGCGTTCCTGTGATCCATTTGTCGACCGACTATGTTTTCGACGGCGCAAAGGATGGCGCCTATGTCGAAACCGACGCCACCGGTCCGTGCAACATCTACGGCGCCTCCAAGCTTGCCGGCGAACTGGCGGTGGCTGCGGCCAATCCACGCCACCTGATCCTGCGCACGGCATGGGCTTACAGCCCCTTCGGCAGGAACTTCGTCAAGACCATGCTGCGGCTGGCCAGCGAACGCGACGAGATAAGGGTTGTGGCCGACCAATGGGGAAATCCAACCTCGGCACTCGACATCGCCGACGCCGTTGTGCATGCGGCGGCGATGCTGCAGGGCGACAACAACTTTGCCGCCTGCGGCGTCTATCACCTGGCGGGCAGCGGGGAGACGAACTGGAGCGGCTTTGCCCGCCATATCCTAGACACAAGCCGCGCGTTTGGTGGCCCCTATGCGCGGGTGACGGACATCGCCACCAACGACGACGCGACAAAGGCGAAGCGCCCCGGCAATTCGCGGCTGTCGAGCGCGAAATTCACCGCCATATTCGGCTGGACAGCGCCGGACTGGCGGCAGTCGACGCAAGCGGTGGTTTCTCGGCTCCTCATAGGAGACGAGGTAAATGTGGACCTATGACAAGCAGGCATCGCCGGAGGATTTCATGACCGTTCAGCTATTCGTACCAAGTTTCCGCATTGAGGAGTGCCTTTCGGAAATCCGCGAGTGCCTTGAAAAAGGATGGACGGGGCTCGGCTTCAAGACCGCTGAATTTGAGACGGCGTGGAAGAACTATACCGGACTTCCGCATGCCCACTTTCTGAATTCCAACACGGTCGGACTTCACTTGGCATTTCAGCTTTTCAAATCCAAATACGGATGGAAAGACGATGACGAAGTCATCACAACACCGTTGACGTTTGTTTCGACGAATCACGCCATTCTCTATGCGGGCCTGAAGCCGGTATTCGCAGACGTCGATGAGTACCTTTGCCTGGATCCTGACAGCGTCAGCAAGCTCATCACCGACAAAACAAAGGCTCTTATATTTGTCGGCATGGGGGGCAATGTGGGGCGGTATCAGAAGATATTGGAGATCTGTCGCGAACACGACATCAAGCTGGTGCTTGATGCAGCTCACATGTCGGGCACTCGTGTCAACGGAAAGCATGTAGGCGGCGATGCCGACGTATCGGTATTCAGCTTTCAGGCGGTCAAGAACCTGCCTACCGCCGACTCAGGAATGATCTGCTTCAAGGAAGCGGAGGACGATGAGCGCGTTCGCAAACTGACTTGGCTGGGCATCAACAAGGATACATATGCTCGCACCGCCGCTCAGGGAGCTTACAAATGGATGTATGATGTCGAGGAGGTTGGGCACAAATATCATGGCAACTCGATCATGGCTGCCATGGCCATCGTCCAACTGAAATATCTCGATATCGACAATTCCTTCCGCCGCCAGCTGGCGGTTTGGTACCACCGGCATTTTGATGGGCATAATCGCGTAACGGTCGTTCCAACCGCGAAGGGTTGTGAGTCCGCCCAGCACCTTCTTCAGATACGCGTTAAGAACCGCGACGTCCTGATGCTTGCGCTGAACGAGCACGGTGTCTATCCGGGCGTTCACTATCGCGACAACACGGACTATCGGATGTACGCCTACGCTGCAGGCACCTGCCCGAATGCGGCGGCCGCAAGCAAGGAAATCATCTCGCTGCCGCTTCATCTTCGCATGAGCAAGGCGGATGTGGATCTGGTTTCAGAATTGGTTCTCAAATACGCTCAATGAAACGGCAAATTACTCCCTTTGGAGACGGCACGATTGTCTTGAGGCTTGTGGAAGAGCGAGATCTCAAGACGATTCTCGATTGGCGCAATCGTGACGACGCACGCGTGTGGTTCAAGACGTCCGACAAACTCACATTTGACAGCCACCTTGCCTGGTACAAGCGCTACCTCCAAAAGGAGGATGATCTTTTCTTTCTGGTTGAAGCGGACGGCCGGCCGGTCGGCCAATGTGGGATTTATGATATCGATCACAACGCCGGAAGCGCCGAGATCGGGCGATTTCTCGTTGCTCCGGAAATGGCCGGGAATGGCTATATCAAGCGCTCGTGCTCGGAACTCGTGCGTTTCGGAACGCGTGTTTTGAAACTGCCCTATGTTTTCCTCGAAGTGATGGAGCAAAATACAAGGGCTATCGAGCTCTACACGCGATGCGGCTTCGTAGAAGAAGGCCGCTCCGACGGCATGATCCGCATGGGCTTTGGCCGAGATAGAGCTTCATGACCCCAACGCGAAACTCCACGCCGACGCTGGTGGGATCGCCCGCCATGGCCGCGTGACTCAAAACGAAACGGCAAACCCGGTGCGGTTCATGAAACATAGCTATTCAAGTGCGGACAAGAGCAGGCTGCTCCGAGATGTGATCCGCTCGCTGCTGCTGCATCGCGTCTGGTTTTTCATCGGCATGCAAGACGTCAAGCGTCGCTACCGTCGTTCGTTCATCGGTCCATTATGGATCCTTCTCAATCTTGGCGTGTATGTTGGGGCCATAGGCTTCGTTTATGGTGTCATGTTCGGCCAAGACCTGAAGGCCTTTCTCCCCTACCTGATGCTGGGTTTCGTCACCTGGGGGCTGATTTCCGCGTCTATCGTCGACGCTGGCTCGGTATTCGTAAGTGCGGAAGGTTATATAAAGCAGTTTTCATACCCAAAACAAATTTATATCCTGCGGGCGATCGTCAGCAACAGTATGAATTTCGCAATGGGTCTAGTAGCTGTGGCTGTCGTACAGCTATTTCTCGGTACTTTCGAATTTGTCGGATGGCTGTTGGCCATACCAGGTTTTCTGCTGATCTATATAGCGCTTCTGGGGCACACAACTATTTTTGCTTATCTAGGCACTGCCTTCCGTGATCTGCCTCATGCCCTAGCCGCTGTGTTACAGGTGGTGTTCTATCTAACTCCGATCGTCGTTCCCGCCAGCGTTCTCAAGAGCCACGGCATGGAATTCGTTTATCTCGTCAATCCGATCTATCATTTGATTGAAGTCGTGCGTCATCCAATACTGAATTCAGACTTAGCGCCGCTGTCTACATATGGCTTTGTGTTTGGTTATATTCTGGTGGTGTATTGCGTTGGCTGGTACGTGGCTTGGCGGTTGGACAAGAAAGTGGTGTTTCTCCTTTGACGCAGAACTTCATACGATTACAGAACGTCGGCGTACGTTTCACTGGCGACATGAGCACCGACGGGCTGATAGGCTGGCTTGCCAGAAAGCGGAGTGGCGTGTCGACCCCCGGCACCTACAATGTTGAGGCGCTGAAGGACGTGACGATCGCTATCGAACAGGGCGAGCGGGTGGGGCTCGTCGGCCTCAATGGGGCAGGCAAGAGCACGCTGTTGAAGGTCATGGCGGGCATCTACACGCCGACCAGCGGTATCGCTGAGTCGGAGGGACATGTTTGCCCGATGTTTGAGTTCGCAACCGGTTTCGAAATGCATCAAACCGGTCGAGACAATATCCGCATCCGTGGGTTGCTGCTTGGTATGACGCCCGATGAGATTGAGGCGAAACTGCCGGAGATCGAGGACTTTACCGAGCTTGGAGAGTTCCTGGCATATCCCGTGCGCACGTATTCGGCAGGCATGTTCATCCGCCTAGCGTTTGCCGTATCGACAAGTATCAATCCAGAAATACTTCTCATAGATGAGGTAATGGGAGCCGGTGACCTCCGCTTTGCGAACAAGGCAAAACGTCGCATGTTCGAATTCATGGAGCAGGGCAAGATACTTGTCTTCTCGTCTCATAATTTTGATTTATTGAAGAGTTTTTGTGCTAGGACAATTTGGCTGGAGAAAGGGCAAATAATCATGGACGGAAGTACTGAGGACGTGATCGCCAAATATGAATCCTCACAGAGATAGTTAGGTTTCCGCCACTGCGGGACGATACGTTATGCCTGCGGAGTGCGGGTTCGGGGGTAACATGAAATTTGGCGATTGTGGCCACGATCTTTTCATAAGGCGCATAGAAGAAGGCAAGCCGGCACCCGAAGTGACGGTGATCCTTCCCACATTTGCGCGTGCTAACGGGCCTCTGCAGCTTTCGATTGAGAGCGTTCTTTCGCAGAGCTATGGCGACTTCGAACTCATCATCGTCGATGACGGTTCGCGCGATGGTACCGCCGATGTACTAAATGAGTATCAGCTTGCCGATTCCCGGGTCATCATCCACTCATATAAGTATAACAGTGGTCTTCCGGCCCTGCGCGTGAATCAGGCTGCGCTTCACGGTCGCGGCAAGTACATTGCCTATCAGTTTGACGATGATCTTTGGACGGATGACAGCTTGAAGGTGCGCATGGCGTGGCTTGAACGCCAATCCGTGCCAAGCGTCGTCTATGGCAGCTGCGACGCTTATCGCGCGACGGACGACGGCGAGATCTTTCAGCGTGTGCTGGGGCAGGAGTTCAACTACAGCCTCCTCCTGCACGGCAATTACATCGCAAACAACACAGTAGTCCACCATGCTGCTCTCTTCGAGAGACACGGCATGTACGACCCTCACTTGGTGGCCAGGCGATATTCGGACTACGATCTTTGGCTGCGTTTCGGAAGAACTGCCCCCTTCCAATGGGTGGATGCGACGTGCTCGGTCGTTCGCGCCAACATGGAGAACTCGCTTGGCCGGGATGTGCAGGCAGATTTCACGCGTACCTCGAAATACCTACAACTTGCTCGAGACAACCAGCTGAATCCCGTAAATATTGCTCACTATGACCTGATTGCAGCCGATCAGTGGGGATTTAGATTCTCGACTGCAGAGATACAGCGGTACTATAGAGAAGAAGCATTGCCTTTTTTGTCTAAGTTCAACGACTACTGCGCCATTGAAGAGTTGGCTGTAGTGGCGTCAGGAGCAATGGATCACAAAAGGATACTGGTGACAAAGCCAGACTACAGTACGTCTGTAGATGTAGCGATTAGGAATTTCGAGAATATTGGAAACCAAAGGGGTTTTACCAGTACATTCGTCAAGGAATTGGATGTTAAATCGTTCGACATATCGGAAACGGACATCGCCATTCTATATCGCACTGTTGGGTCGGCAGAAAGGCTGTTGACTGACAAGGATCGAAAGAGCGTTCCCTGCGCCTATCTCATGGATGACAACATGATTCGCTTCCACGAAGTGGGGCCGGAACATTCCTCTATCGCGCCTGGCACCCCGGCATACCGCAGTATCATTGCGCAAATATCTGGCGCTAGCGCTGTCATCGGCTATAGCGATGAAATTATTGACGATTTTGCGGAGTACAACAATCACACAATTCAATTGAAGACTAACATTAATGGTGATTATGTACGACGTAGACAATACAACAGAGCAGGAAAAATCAAAATCGCTGTTTTCAGTAACGCGTTCCGCAAGACGGTTCTTGCAAAGCTTTGGCCAGGATTTCAGCGCGTTGCTGCGCGCCATAAGGAGAGTATTGAATTTCATTTCTGGGGTATTGACCCAGGAGACTTTCCAGTTTTGGGCTGCGATGTCCATTTCAAGCCGTTCACTCATTCCTACTACGGGTATCTTGAAGCGCTACGGAGGACCTACTTTGACATTTCGCTGACACCTCTTGAGGGCGAGACTCGTGCAGAAAGGAGCAAGAGCCCTGTCAAACTGTTGGAATCTGTCGTCGCTGGAGCGGTCAGTATCCTGAGTGATGTCGCCCCCTACAGTCGGTTGCCAAATGAGGTTTGCGTCAAGGCTCGAAACACGCCGGACGAGTGGGCAGGCGCCATCGAAAGTCTCATTGCGCTTAGGGCGGACGAGCGGGACGAAATTCTCGAACGGGCGCGGACCTATGTGGAAAACCGCTATACGACAGAGGTGCAGTATTACGACTTTTATGGCGCCCTCGCCGCAACAGAGCTTCATGCGCATTTGAAGGATAAGGCAATTCTCTACGCGTTTCATGAGGCGGCTCTGGGAGGGGCAACTCTTCATTTGCTAAGGCATGCGGCACTTGTATCCTCATTCGGCTTCAGGGTTGTTGGTTTGGTCCAGCAGGACGAGAGGTTTGGACCGGAGTTTGCTCGTCTCTGGCGCGAGGCAACAAAGGATGCCCCCTTGTTGGAGGAAAGCTGGCCCCATGGAGCCAATAGCGCCGATGACTCCAGGGCGCGTTCACGAGATGTGACGGATTTGGAGAGTGCCGAACGCATTGGGGAGAAATTGGCCGAGCTTGATGTAGGTCTTCTTCATTTCGCCACATGGCAGCCAGCCATGACGGCACTCGGATCGGAACTTGGCGTTCCAGTTGTCGCCAGCGTTCACCAATACTATGAGGGGGCTGATACACGGGCCTTCGCTCATGCAGTTCATTGTTCCTCGGCAACACATGGTGAACGATGGAAGAAGGCGTCGGGGATCCCTGTGCGCCGCATTGTCTGCCCCGTCGACGAGGTCTATTTTTCGCTTTTCCGGCCACGGGAGGCTCGGAACTTTGCCATACAAGATCCGCTGCAGGTAGTCGTATCGGGAACGCTGCAGCCCCGTAAGAATCAACTCGCTGCCATCAAGGCAGCGCTACTTCTGCGCGAGGCTGGACATGACGTTAGAGTCCACGTGATCGGTTACGATGACCTCCACTCTGAATACGCGAAGGCATGTCGCGTTTATGTGGCGGAACAAGGTCTGGAAAACCACGTCATTTTTCATGGGTTCGTTTCCGACCCGGAGCGCTTCTACGCGAGTTGCGACTTGTTGCTTATTTCCGCGCTGGACGAGTCCATGCCGCAGACGATGCTTCAGGCCATGGCGTCCGGTGTCGCTGTTGTATCGGCACGCGTTGGGGGCGTGTCCGAATTGATCAAACATCGCTACAACGGCTTGATCGCCAAGGATGCATCTCCCGAAGAACTGGCGAATGCCGTCAAGGAGTTCCTGGGGTATTCAGATGCACGGCGAGCGGAGATGTTGCGCAGTGCCTACCGGACTATAGGCATTCTGGGACGCTCCAGCTATGTACGCGCGGAATTGATGGACCTCTATGGGAGCGCTGTCCGCAGGTCGGCCTCCGAGAGGTTAACCGAGGCGATCACAGACATCCCGATGGCTCGACTGGGTATGCTCCCCGGGAGGTTCGAACCCGCTGTGGCTTCCACAATTGCCAGGCTCCATTCGGAAGTGGAAGCCCAGCATTTCTCGCGTTCGCTCAGGCTGGCGAGAGCCGTCACTGGGCGGTCGAGCGAGATGTGGGATTTGATTTCCTCCACCTTTGCTCCGCTTGATCTTTTCACCCGGCAGCACTTCGGCCGGACGCGACGTGATGAACTGCGCCTGAGCGAGGATCTTTCGAGTATATCCTACAGGGAGTATACCGTCCATTTTGCACTTCCCTCTCTAGCGGCCATCCATCTTGGCATCGTGCCGCTCGTCCGCGCGTCGGCGGGGCTTGTAGGCATCGAGATCGTGTCAAGCAAAGACAAGATTCTCGGTTCGACCGTGCGCTCTCTCGCCGACTTGGAAGAGGGCCTGCCCGCGAAATTCTCGCTGAACATGCCTGTGCGCGATCTCGAGGCAGGATGGCGGCTCCGGGTCTTCGTACGTGAATCGGACGTACCGGTCACCATCTATGAAGTGGTGCGGCCAGCAGTGCTCTACGGTGCGCTGAAGCGGTTCCCTTTCGCCAAGTTCGACTAGCGACGGCCGACGGTAGCCATGTCCAGCCTTGTTAACATACTGGTCATAATCGAGGCGGAGATCGCCACTACGCACTTGATTGAGCAGATTATGAAGGCCTGCGGCGAGCACGGCATCGGCCATCGAACGCAGTTTCTTGACCGACTACAAGCCAGTGATATCACAGCGGATAGCATCCCTCTTTTCGTCCGATGCGCAGATCCTTTGGTCTTGTCGTGGACGCAGGCCCTGGTCGACGCAAATCGACCATATGCATATTACATTGACGACAATTTCTGGCGTATCGTTGGGCATACCCCTCTGGCGGCGTACTATCGGCATCCGCTGGTGAGGGCGTCATTAAAGTTTGCGATCTCCCATGCGAAAGCGGTAATTGCCAATTCCGTCGAGTTGGGCCGATTTCTGTCCAGTTTCAGCAATCATGTGACAGTTCTGCCGACCTTTTTCGATTTCTCTCTCATTGAGGGAGTGAAGCCATCCCTCACCGACGAAATGCGGATCGGCTTCGCGGGAAGCCCCTCACGTGTTGACGATCTCGATTTGATATCAAACCTTATTGGGCCAACCCTGGAGAGATTTCCAAAAACAGTGTTCGAATTTGCTGGCGTCCTTCCAAAAGGCGTTGCAGTTGGAGAGCGCGTCCGCTTCTTTCCGCACAATGGCGATTACAATGCGTACATAAGGTTTCAGGCGGAGCGAAACTGGGCGATAGGACTAGCGCCGCTACTGGATCACGAAGCCAATCGTGGCAAAACCGACAACAAATACCGCGAATATGGCGCGTGTCGCATCACCGGAATTTACTCCGACATTCCGCCCTATAGCGATGTTGTGAAGCACTCAGTCACCGGTTTGCTGGTCAACGGCGCCCAATTGTCCTGGTCCGAAGCGCTTACGACCCTTCTTGAGCAACCGGACAAGCGAGCGACTTTGGCAAATGCGGCTTTTGCGGACGTCAAGTCGCGCTATGACGTCTCACATGTTTCTCATCAGTGGGCGGGATTTTTCAAACAGCTTGCCGAGCACCGTTCAGGAGACGCCAAACCTCTCTATCAGAGCAGTCTGAAAGCCAAGAGATTCTGGAGGCGGTTTGAGCGAATAAAGCTTCATCTTACTATAATTTATGAGGAGGGTGGAGTTCCCTTGGTAATTCAACGCATCGTCAGAAAGCTACGGCGATACGGGAAGGCATAAGTCAGGGATGGAGCGTGACGATATAGGCTTGGCCCCCCGAGCTAAGACTTGCCAACTCGATACTGTCCAGTTTTTTCCGTCCGACTGTGCGGATGATTTTCTGAACATAGTCGTCTGAATATCTTCGGTGCAAAAACTGAACGCCATTGATCGTTTCGTAGTTTTCCACGATATCACGTCCGTCGCTCGGCCAAGTCGTGAAGATGCATGTCTTCTTTGCTACGCGAAACAGTTCGCTCACGAACGGCTTGATCTCCGGGATGTGACCAAGCACCTCGAAGGACAGCACGACATCGAACTCCTGATCTCTGAAAACAAGCTCGTAACCGTCGCCATAAAGAAATTGTCCTTGAGGGAAATTTTGTCTCGCTATCTCGAGCATCTTCACGGACGAATCGACGCCTGTGTATCTTGAGGTGACAGGTAGGGTCGTCACAAGCTTCTCGTATACGAGGCCGGTTCCGCAGCCCACTTCCAAAATGGACGTTTGAGCGGTGGCATAGTGAGAGACGATGTCGGCCAATTGTCCGCGATGAGCAATCTCATTGGCGGAATCCTGCCAGATCGCCTGGAGCTCTGTGGCAATATTGCCGATATCCCATTTCTCCCAATCCCTGCTCATTGCACAATTCCTCAGTTCTTGAAGATCGCGCCAGGAAGGCTGTTGCCCGGCCGCAGCACAATCTGGGGTCTATGTTGGCCCGAATTCGAGCGGCGCTCTGGCAGTCACTTCACTACCTTCATCGCCGATCGATAAGGGTTGAAATCGCTACCTATCCAGTATGCCCTTTCTGAGGCGGTGTTTCCAAAGCAAGAACAACGGGTCGGAGCTGCCAAGAACGGATATCGGGCCGTCGTTTCACCATTCATGAAGGCGGTTGTGCGAGGCTCCGTCGGGGAGCTACCCTATCATCCGGTGGTGAAGCATCCGTTCCCCGATGGCACGGCATACTATCCATCGAGGATGTCGCCAACAGCAGCGTGGGAAATAGGGCCAGCAAACTAGGCGCTCGTAGTCGACGCCTTCCCGGATCTATGGAGCTTATGAATGAAAGCGGTGATACTCGCCGGCGGACTCGGTACGCGATTGGCGGAAGAGACGTCTATTCGACCCAAGCCATTGGTGGAAATTGGCGGCCGACCGATTCTTTGGCATATTATGAAGAGCTATTCAGCGCACGGTATAAATGAATTTATAGTTTGTTGCGGTTATAAAGGATATATGATCAAGGAATATTTTGCAAATTACTTCCTGCATATGTGTGACGTAACCTTTGACATTGCGAAAAACCAGATGGTAACTCATCAGAGTCGAGCCGAGGATTGGAGGGTTACGGTTATTGACACTGGAGATAGCACCATGACGGGAGGACGCCTCCGTCGCGTGCGTGAATACATAGGCGATGAGACTTTCTGCTTCACCTATGGCGACGGCGTTGGTGACATAGACATTGCGGCAACCATTGAGTTTCATCGTCACCACGGCAAACTCGCAACGCTTACGGCCGCGACACCGCCCGGCCGCTTCGGCGCGCTTAACCTGGACGGTGATGACGTCAAATCATTTCAGGAAAAACCGAAGGCCGATGGGGGAGTGATCAATGCAGGGTTCTTCGTCTTGGAGCCGCAGGTGATCGACCGCATCTCCGGCGACGCGACGGTTTGGGAGAGGGAGCCCCTCGAGACCCTCGCGTCAGATGGTCAACTTGCTGCCTGGCGCCACAATGGCTTCTGGCAACCCATGGACACGCTACGTGATCGTCACCAGCTCGAGGCGTTGTGGGAGGGCGGCAAGGCGCCATGGCGAGTGTGGCAATGACAGCCGTCAATCCCAACCCGGATTTCTGGGCCGGCAAAAGAGTTCTTGTTACGGGTCACACCGGCTTCAAGGGTAGCTGGATTTGCATCTGGCTTTCGACGATGGGAGCGAGGATCACGGGGCTCTCGTTGGACCCGGACACCACCCCATCGCTCTATGACATCGCTGGAGTGAGCAGGTTCCTTGAGGCAGACTTGCGCTGCGACATTCGCGACGCCGGCAGGCTACGCGACGCAGTTTTGTCCGCAGAGCCCGAAATCGTGCTGCATTTGGCGGCCCAACCGCTGGTGCGCCGCTCATATTCCGACCCGCTTGCGACCTATGCAACGAACGTCATGGGCACCGCGCATCTCCTGGAGGCCGTTCGACATACGCCGTCCGTCAAGGTCGTTGTCAACGTCACCACCGACAAATGCTACGAGAATCGCGAATGGGTTTGGGCCTATCGCGAGGACGAGGCGATGGGAGGTCACGACCCCTATTCGAGCAGCAAAGGCTGCTCCGAACTTGTAACCGCGGCGTACCGCCGTTCGTTCCTGGCCGCGGCGGGCGTTGGCGTCGCGACTGCCCGCGCCGGCAACGTCATAGGTGGCGGAGACTGGTCGGCAGACAGGTTGGTGCCAGATTTTCTACGCGCCATCGATCGCAATGAAACACTCGTCATCCGATCGCCCGAAGCGACTCGTCCTTGGCAACACGTGCTCGAGCCATTGTCTGGCTATCTGTTGGTGGCCGAAGCGTTGTGGCGCGACAATGTCGGCTTCGCCGAAGGCTGGAATTTTGGACCGGACGAGGATGATGCCAAGCCGGTACGCTGGATCGTCGAGACACTGCATGCCTTACTTCCGCAGACGCGCTGGGAGACCTTCGACGGCGAGCGCCCGCACGAGGCAGGCATGCTGACCCTGTCGAGTTCAAAGGCCCGGGCCAGATTGAAATGGCAGCCCCGCTGGAGACTTCGTCGCGCGCTCGAAGCGACGGTTCAATGGCATGACGCCTGGACGCGCGGCCAAGACATGGCTGAGCTGTGTCGGGAACAGATCGGCAGCTATCTGGATAGCCCCGTCCCATGAGCGCGCGTTTTTCCGTCGAGCAAACGCCCCTGACCGGGCTTCTGTTGATTGCGCGGAAGGTCATCGGCGATCATCGCGGCTACTTGGAGCGGTTGTTCTGCACCACCGAGTTTGCCTCTTTCCTCGATGGGCGCAAGATTGCCCAGATCAATCACACGTTGACACGAAACACCGGAGCGGCGCGCGGCATGCATTTTCAGCGTGAGCCCTATCAAGAGACGAAGATCGTGTCGTGTTTGCGCGGCGAGGTCTTCGACGTTGCCGTCGATCTTCGGAAGGGGTCTGCCACATTTGGCAAATGGTATGGCGCTGTTCTAAGCGCCGAAAATCATAGCAGTCTCTACATTCCCGAAGGCTTCGCCCATGGCTTTCAGACGCTATGCAGCGATTGCGAGATGCTCTATTTCCACACGGCTCCCTACGCCGCCGAGGCGGAGGACGCCGTCAACATGCTCGATCCCGCATTCGGCATCGAATGGCCCTTGGCCATCACCGAGCGCTCGGCTCGCGACGAAGGCCATCCTTTCATCACAAGCGCATTCGAGAGTTTGAAGACATGATTTGTAGACACTGCCGTGCACCGGTCACGCAGAGCTTCGTCGACCTAGGCAGCGCGCCCCCTTCGAACGCATACCTAACTGCAGAGGCAATGCGGGGTCCGGAGAAGTGGTTTCCGCTCCACGTTCTCGTTTGCACTCAATGTTGGCTGGTGCAAACAGAGGATTTTGCAAGGTTTGACGAACTGTTTGACCAGGAATATGCGTATTTCTCCAGCTTTTCGGCCTCCTGGCTTAAGCATTCCAAGCACTATTGTGAGGCAATGACTGCACGGTTCGGCCTCAGCGCCGCTAGCCACGTGGTCGAAGTTGCCGCCAATGACGGCTATCTGTTGCAATATTTCAAGGCAGCCGACATTCCATGTCTTGGCATCGAACCTACTGAAAGCACTGCCAGGGCAGCGCGCGAAAAGGGGATCGACATAGTCCAGTCGTTTTTCGGCGAGGCACTCGGTCAAAAGCTAGCGAACGAGGGCCGGGGTGCTGACCTTACCGTCGCGAACAATGTGCTCGCTCACGTGCCGGATATCAATGATTTCGTGAAGGGGTTTGCGAGGATCTTGAAACCGAACGGCGTTTCGACTTTCGAATTTCCTTCCCTGCTCAATCTACGTGATCTCGTCCAGTTCGATACGATTTATCATGAGCATTTCTCCTATCTATCTTTGACCGCAGCAGATCAAATATTCGACGCGAATGGCTTGTCTGTCTTCGATGTCGAAGAGTTGTCGACTCATGGTGGCAGCTTGCGCGTATTCGCGCAGAGGAAAGACACGGGGAAGCACGAAAAACGCGCCTCTGTTGAAGCGATGCTGGAGCGTGAGAGGGCTGCGGGACTCACTTCTCGCGAAGGCTATGCCGGTTTCCAGGCGAGAACCAATCATGCAAAGAACGCGCTGCTTTCATTTCTCATCGCAGCGCGGGACGACGGAAAGAAGGTCGTCGCCTACGGTGCCGCTGCAAAGGGTAACACATTCCTCAACTACGCCGGTATTCGGCCGGACCTGATAAGCGTTGTGGTGGACCTCAATCCTGCCAAGCAGGGGAAGTTCATGCCAGGAAGCAGGATTCCAATCGCCGGCGAAGAAAAGATTCGCGACGAAAAGCCAGACTACATAGTTATCCTTCCATGGAATCTGTCTGAAGAGATAACCAGCCAACTTGCATACGTCCGCGAATGGGGTGCACGCTTTGTGACGTCCATACCTGAACTCAAGGTATTTTGATGCGCGTCGCGGTAACAGGCGCGACAGGCTTTATTGGACGTCATGTCCTGGCCGAACTGTGTCGGCGTGGTCATGAAACGACAGCGTGCGTGCGCGACGCTTCGCGTCTGCCGGATGAATTCCTGCAGATGGGGACGGGAGTCCGGCAGATTGCCATAGGCGCTGGCGACGAGCCTGACTGGCCGAGCTTGGGTTCGCCGGACGTGCTTATCCATCTTGCATGGGATGGATTGCCGAACTACCACTCGCCGCACCATTTTGAGAAAGAGCTGCCGGACCAGTACTCATTCCTCGCTCGGCTCGTAAAGACCGGATTGCCGGCGCTAACTGTGACAGGAACTTGCTTCGAATATGGTATGCAATCTGGTGCTCTCGGTGAGGAGACCATATGCTTACCGAGCAATTGCTACGGATTTGCCAAGAACACCTTATACAAGAAATTGCAATTTCTCTCGGCCAAACATAGCTTTAATCTCGTTTGGGCACGATTATTTTATCTGTATGGTGACGGTCAGTCCTCCAACTCGCTTCTTTCGCAATTGCGTAATGCGGTTGCAGAAAGAAAGAAAGTCTTCGACATGTCCGGCGGTGAGCAGTTACGCGACTATCTGCCGGTGACTACCGTTTCAAGGTTTCTTTGTACACTTGCGACGCTGGGGCAAGACATTGGCCCGATCAACATCTGCTCGGGGAAGCCGATTTCGGTTCGTAGATTGGTTGAGACCTGGATTCGGGAATATGGCTGGAAGATAGAGCTCAACCTTGGCCACTATCCCTATCCAGACTATGAGCCGCTGGCCTTCTGGGGAAAGACCGATAAGCTTTCGACTTTCATCTCAATAGCCGATGCGGTTCAACCCGCTTCGATGGAAGTATCAAAAGCGCCCTGAGCGCAAATACCTTTGCCGCTGCCGTCTATGACGGCTGCAGCGGAGCCTGGGCACTGTGGCAGCCCTGCACCCCAATCCCTTACCCCGCTTCTTTGCAGAAAAATTCTCTGGTGATGCCCCCAACTCCGCGCTATGCGATAGAGGGCGGCGGGTTGAAGATTTGGCACTCTGATAGGTGGCCGGTGGCGGATGACAGTCGATCTGGCGCCACTTTAGCGCTACTATCTTCGCGCCTGGAGTTCAGTACTAGCCAATGACCTCATATGTAGAAGCCGTGTCCGGACTTCGGCCGAAGATACGGCGCGCCATCATCATGCTTCAGGACATCGTCATGGTCCTGATCGCGATGGTGCTCAGCCTGGTGCTGTCGCGGTCGAATCTTTCGTTCGATACGTTCTCACCTACGGGCCTGGCATTCTGGGCGAGCATTGTCGTTCTCAGCCATTTGCTGTTCAGATATTGCGGCCTCTACAACACCGTGTGGCGGTTCGCCTCGACGCCCGACTTCTTCAACATCCTGAAGGGCTGCGCGACCTTGACTGTGCTGCTCTATAGCGCCTCGCTGGCGTTTCGGGCCTTCCAGCCGGTGATCGGCCTCAACGAGCGCCAGTTCATCGTCTTCTTCCTGGTCTCCTTCACCATAATATCGGCGCCCCGGCTCTACTACCGGTTCCTTCGCGACGGCGCGAGCTGGCGCATCCTCGGCCGCGGCACCAACAACAAGCTGGTCAAGCAGGCACTGTTCATCGGCAGGCTGAGCGAGGCCGACGTGATCATCCGTTTCACACGCACGGCGCAGCCGGCCGAATATGCCATCGCCGGCATCATGGCCATCGAGAGCGAGGCGCGGCGGGGCACGCGAATCCAGGGCGTTCCGGTGGTGGCGCTCCGCCCGCGCCTTGTCGAAGTGCTGGAGGAATACGCCAAGGGCACCGAGAATCTCGATCTGTTGATTTTCGGCAACGGCGCCGAACGCGAGATCGAGGAATATTCGGAGCTGGTTCGCGTCGCCCGCCACAGCGGCATTGCCGTCGTTCAGTTCTCCGGCTTCTCGGAGCTCGGGCAGGGCGGCAAGCTGGTCCTCGACGCTGTCGAGATGGAAACGATCCTGCGCCGCTCGACCGTTCCGCCCGACATCGAGCGTATCGGCGCTTTCGTCGGCGGCAAGCGCGTCCTGGTGACGGGGGGTGCCGGCTCCATCGGTCGCATCCTGGTCAAGCGCTCGCTGGAACTCGGCGCCGAGGCCGTTCTGGTCGCCGATATCTCGGAATTCGGCATTTTCCAGCTCGACCAGTCCATCGAGGAAAAGGACCATGATCGGCTGAAATGCCGCATCATCGATGTCACCGACCGGCGCCAGATGACGCGCGTCGTCAGCGAATTCAAGCCGGCCATCATCTTCCATGCCGCGGCGCTGAAGCACGTGCCGCTGCTCGAGGAGAACTGGGAATCGGCCATTCAGACCAACATTTTCGGAACGCTCGCCTGCGCCGAAGTCGCCGCCAAATGCGGGGTGCCGCAGTTCCTGCTGATTTCGAGCGACAAGGCGGTCGACCCCACCTCGGTGCTCGGCATCACCAAAAGGGCGGCCGAGCAGATCGTCAGTTCCTTGCATGGGACGCATGCCACCGGGCTCGGCGGGCGGCGCTCCGGCACCAAATTCATCGCCGTGCGCTTTGGCAACGTGTTTGGCTCCAACGGCTCCGTGGCCACCATCTTCCAGGCGCAGATCGAGGCGGGTGGCCCAGTCACCATCACCGACCGGCGCATGACGCGCTATTTCATGACCGTGGCCGAGGCCGTCGACCTTGTCATCATGTCGGCCGCCGATTCGGAGCGGCGCGAGGGCAAGGACGACTATGCCATCTATATGCTCGACATGGGCAAGCCCGTGCCGATCCTCGAGGTCGCCGAAACCATGATCCGCATGGCCGGCAAGAGCCCCTACTCCGACATTCCGATCCGTTTCACCGGCATCAGGCCCGGCGAGAAGCTGCACGAGACGCTTCAGGGCGAGAACGAGGAGATCGTCAAGCTCGATATTGCCAAGATTTTCGGCCTGCGGACCGATGTCGTGGAATGGCCCAGGATCCAGGCCGCGCTGACGATGCTGCAGGTGGCGATGCGTGACCAGGACAAGGCGGCGGCACTTGCCGTGCTGGCCGGACTGTATCAGGCTGAGAAGCCAATTGAGGGCGCGCGCCAGGAAACCAGACCGAAAACAGTCGGACAAGTCGGCTAGAGCATGATCCCGAAAAATGGGAACCGGTTTTCGGAAAAGATCATGCTCAAACAAGAAAATAGAGCCCCATCCCGATTCTATCGGGATGGAACAGCCTCTAGACTCTGTCGCAGATGGCCGTGATTGGCTATTGAAACCAATCCGATAGCCATTTCGGGCAGTTCAGGTGATTCTAAACCCGTGATCAGACAAGACCAGCGCGTGGCCGTTCTGTTGGGGACGAAGGACGGCGCGGCCTTCCTCGCCGAGCAGCTGGAGTCGCTGCTCGCGCAGTCGCATCCCCACATCGACCTGTGGGTCTCCGACGACGGCTCCACGGACGGCACGACCGATCTGATCCGCGCGTGGCAGGCCCGCTGGCACAAGGGCCGGCTGACCCTGATGGAAGGACCGCGCCGGGGCTTCGCCGCCAATTTCCGTTCGATGATCGTCGATCCGCGCATCGATGCCGACTGCTACGCCTTTTGCGACCAGGACGACGTCTGGGAGCCCGACCGGCTGGAAAGCGCGCTGCGCTGGATCGAGACACTGGATGCGGCGACCCCGCTTCTGTTCTGCTCCAGAACCGCGACCATTTCCGAAACCGGAACCGCCGAAGGCCATTCGCCGCTGTTCGGGCAGCCGCCATCGTTTCGCAATGCCCTCGTACAGAGCATCGCCGGCGGCAACACGATGATGATCAACCGCACCGCGCGTGACCTCCTGGCCAAGGCATCGGCAAGGACGGAGTTCGTCAGCCACGACTGGTGGGCCTACCTGATCGTCACCGCCGCCGGCGGCATTGTCCGCTACGATCCGCGGCCCCTGGTGCGCTACCGCCAGCACGCGGCAAATCTGGTTGGCGCCAATGTCTCCTGGAGGGCAAGGCTTTCCAGGCTCGCGCGCCTGTCCAGGGGCGAGTTTGCCGGCTGGACCGACACCAATCTCGGCGGCCTCGCCGTCAACCGCGATATCCTCACCAAGGATGCGGCGGCCTGCCTCGGCCTGTTCATAAGGGCACGCAAGGGCAATGTGGTTCGCCGCTTGCGCCTGCTGCGCAGGAGCGGCGTCTACCGACAGACGTTGTTGGGAACGCTTGGGCTTTATCTGGCTTTCCTCTGGCGCCGGATCTAGAGCATGAACGCGAAGCGCAGGTCCGCCTCAGCGAAGCGAGCCTTCGATCTGGTGATCGCAGCGCTGATGCTGGTGGCGACGTCGCCCGTCCTGCTGATCGCCATACTGGCCGTCAGAATGTCTTCGCCAGGGCCGGCGCTGTTTTCCCAGGTCCGGGTCGGGCAGGGCGGTGCACCCTTTCGCTGCCACAAGCTGAGAACGATGTACGAGGGAACGCCGTCCTTGCCCACGCATGAGGCGCCGGCAAATGCCGTCACCGCGATAGGCAAGGTTTTGCGCGGGACCAAGATCGACGAGTTGCCGCAGCTCTGGAACGTCCTGAAAGGCGAGATGAGCCTGGTCGGCCCGCGCCCATGCCTGCCCACGCAGACGGAACTGATCGGGCACCGCAGAGAGTTGGGCGTGCTGCAGGCGTTCCCCGGCATAACCGGCCTCGCCCAGGTCAGGGGGATCGACATGTCGGATCCCAAGCTCTGCGCCGAAACCGATGCCGAATATCTGAAGACGGCCTCAATCGGCCTGGATATCCGCATTCTCATCGGCACAATCTACCGGGGCTGAGCGGTACCTGATCTGTGGCGCCGCGCAAGTTCAGCCAGCCGCTCGAGCGTATCGGTCTGTGGCACCCAGCCTTCGGCAACCAGCAGCGACGGATCGCAAATCTGTGTCGCTGTCATCGCGTCCCATGCCTTGCCTTTGCCGAGCAAGGTCGCTGCCGCCCGTATCGGGCCGGCAGGCACGGCAGAGAGCCGCAACGAGAGCCCAAAACCCTGCCGGAAGGCGCCGAGGACTGCCGAGATTGGGAGAGGAGGGAGGTCGCAAGCGACATAGACGGGCCGAAGCGGCTGCGGACGGCTCAACAAATAAACCACAGTCCGCGCTGCCGCTTCGCATGACATCAACGATCGCATGCCGCTAAAGAGCGCAGCGGGCAGCGGCAAATTCACAGGCATGCCACCCAGGCGCATCAGCGTCGCCAGGTTTCCCTTCATGCCTTCGCCATAAACCGGCGGCAGGCGGAGCGCCGTGGTATCGGAGGGCCTGGACGCGTAGGCGTCCAGCGTCCTGATCTCGCCTTCGCGCTTCGAACGCCCATAGGCGCATTGCGGGGCAGGGGGTGTTTTCTCGTCGATGGTGCCGCTGAAGCCGGGACCGGCCACCGCCCGTATCGACGACAAATAGACGAAGCGTCCGCCGGCCTGCACGGCGGCAGCACGCGCCAGCCGTCCGGTCAGATCCGCGTTGGCACTCAGATAGTCGGCCTCGCTTGCATCGCGGTCATTGTTCAGGGCGGCGCAGTGAACGACATGCCTGACGTCCTGCGTGATGGCCGTGAACGCCGCGGCCGGCGCATCTGGGGCCGGCAGCAGGACGGCATCGCTTGCCGGCTCGGGATGGCGGGAGGCGATCCGCACCTCGAACCCGGCTTCGCGGAGTTGTTGCACGACCTGGCGCCCTATTAACCCCGTCGCGCCTGTGACCAGCACTTTCATGGCCTCGTCCGAAAACCGTCAGCCAACTGCCGATGCTTCCGGCAATGGCTGCCGACGCCCCGAGGCAAGATATGTCCCGCAGACCAGGAACACCATCAAGGTCGAATCGAGAATGTCATGGCCGACCAGGATGCCGGTCAGCCCGCCGATCAGATAGGTGATCACGGTGACGACGAGCATCGTTGCGCCGAAGCGCTCGAGCGGATCGGCGCTGATGCGCAGCACCCTGGCCGCATTTCTGGCGGCAACCACGAATATCCCAGCCAGCGCGACGGCGCCCAGAATTCCAGCCTCTACCATGACCGTCAGGAAGCCGTTGTGGAAATGGCTGAAGCCGCGGTCCATGCCGAACTGGTCCTGGAAACCCTGATGCATGAGGTCACGGCTGGCGGCGATGCCATGTCCGAAAATCGGCATCTCGCGGAATGCGCCAAGGCCGATCTGCCAAAGCGCCACGCGCAACCCGAGTGCCGTCGAGTGGTCGCCCTTGGTGTTCAGCGCATCCCAGTCGCTGAACAGGAAATCGGCGCGCTCCACTATGATGGGAAAGCCGACCGCCGCGATCACCAGACCGATCCCGGCGGCGATCAGCAGCAGGCGCATGGAATTCTTGCCGGTGAGCTTGCGCCGGTTGATCAGAAGCACGACAATGCCGGCGATCAGCATGGCCAGCCAGATGATGCGCGAACCCGAACAGACAATCGCAACAGCGCCGGCCAGCGCCGCCAAGATCAACGGCTTCCACGCCCTCTCTATGCCCGACAGGGCGCCGGCCAGGCACATCATGACGCTGAGACAGGCGACGGTCGCGAATACGATCGCATTTCCCGCCCCGCCTTCAGCCCTCATGCCAAGCCAGTAATATTGCACGATGGCCAAAGCCAGGGCGCCAAAACATGCCGCCATGCTGGCCAGCACGACAATGCGCGCAAGGGTGGCTTTTTCGGTAATGCTCCAGGTCGAGTAGGAGAGGGGGAAAAACAGCAAGGTTATCAGCGGCAGGAAATAGACCGCGTCGGCCCTGAGCGTATTGTTGACGATCGAAGCGAGGATCATCGCGGCGCAATAGGCATAGATCGCCACGGTCATCGCCAGCATCGGCCGGTCGATATTGAAGCGCCGCCGCTTCACGGCGAGCAGCAGGACGGACCACAGGGCGCCGCCGCTGAACACGAAGCTGACCACCGACCCCAGAACCGGCGGAGAAAAGAAGCAGACGATCGAGAAGTAGATGTTGATCTGCGAAGGCGTGAAGTGACGTCGTATGGATGAAAGCCGGTTCAATGCTCTGGTTCACAATTGCGGGGGTTGGGGGACGCTGCTTTCTGGTGGCAGCAAACAAGATCACCTTCGAAATCCAGGCGCCGCAAGGCGGCCGCCGGCCCATCTTCTGCGTCCGGTATAGCGGCTGGGTCCGATTTTCGATAGTGCGGCGAGGCCCGGCTCCTGATCAAAAATCACCGGCATGGCCGTTACGCCCCCGTGACACCTCCTGCCGCCGGGCGGCATCTTGCGGCGGCAATAGTTTTTCGCTGCCTTTCAGGCCTATCAACTCGTTAGGCAGGAATTTCCGGTTTTTAAGCTTTGCGTGGAAAATTCATTCTCTATCCGCCCGGTAGCGGACCTCTCTTGCATTGTTCCCGGCAATGGCGATCTGCTAGAACGCCGGCACGAAATCATAATGTCCAGACGTGAAGCTTGAACCGGGCTGTTGAAAAACTGTGCCTGATGCGTCGATGCAAGGTCTGGATGGCACGAGAGAACGCTCACAGTCCATGAACATCGCACTAACGCACCTGCAGCGGCTTGAGGCCGAATCCATCCACATCTTCCGCGAGGTTGCGGCGGCCTTCAGCAAGCCGGTCATGCTCTATTCGGTGGGCAAGGATTCCTCGGTGCTGATGCATCTGGCAATGAAGGCGTTCTATCCCGCCAAGCCGCCTTTCCCGTTTCTGCATGTCGACACGACCTGGAAGTTCCGCGAAATGATCACCTTTCGTGATCAGATGGCGCAGAAGCTCGGTTTCGACCTTCTGGTCCATGTCAACGAAGATGGGGTGCGCGACAACATCAATCCCTTCGATCATGGCTCCAACACCCACACCCATGTGATGAAGACCGTGGCGCTGCGTCAGGCGCTCGACAAATACGGTTTTGACGCCGCCTTCGGCGGCGCCCGCCGCGACGAGGAGAAGTCGCGCGCCAAGGAGCGCATCTTTTCCTTCCGCAACGCCCAGCACGCCTGGGATCCGAAGAACCAGCGACCGGAAATGTGGAAGATATTCAACACCCGCATCGCAGCCGGGGAATCGATCCGCGTGTTTCCGTTGTCGAACTGGACCGAGCTCGACATCTGGCAGTACATTCTGCAGGAAAACATCCCGATCGTGCCGCTCTATTTCGCCAAGGAGCGCCCGGTCGTCGAGCGCGACGGCATGCTTATTTTGAAAGACGACGAGCGCATGCAGTTGCGACCGGGCGAAACGGTGGAGAACCGGCTTGTGCGCTTCCGCACCCTTGGCTGCTATCCGCTGACCGGCGCCATCGAATCCGACGCCGACACACTTGAGGCCATTGTTGGCGAGATGCTGACGGCGCGCACCTCCGAGCGCCAGGGCCGCCTCATCGACCGCGATGAAGCCGGCTCGATGGAAAAGAAGAAGCGCGAAGGGTATTTCTGAGCATGCGCCACATCCTGGCCAAGAGCCTCGCCCCGACCGACAGCATCCGCGAATACATGGCGGCGCAGGAGAAGAAGTCGCTGCTGCGCTTCCTCACCTGCGGCTCCGTCGATGACGGCAAGTCGACCCTGATCGGCCGCCTGCTGTCGGACACCAAGCAGATTTTCGAGGACCAGCTCGCCGCGCTCGAGCGCGATTCGCGCAAGCACGGCACCACTGGCGACGACATCGACTTCGCGCTTCTGGTCGACGGCCTCGAGGCCGAGCGCGAGCAGGGCATCACCATCGATGTCGCCTATCGCTTCTTCGCCACGCCGAAGCGCAAGTTCATTGTTGCCGACACGCCCGGCCACGAACAGTACACGCGCAACATGGCGACCGGCGCATCGACTGCCGATCTCGCCATCGTGCTGATCGACGCCCGCCAGGGCGTGCTGCGCCAGACCAGGCGCCATTCGATCATCGCCTCGCTGCTCGGCATCCGCCACATCGTGCTCGCCGTCAACAAGATCGACCTCGTCGGTTTCGACCATGGCGTCTTCGATCGGATCGTCGAAGACTACAGGCAGTTCTCGCAGGAACTCGGCTTCCAGACGGTCATGCCGATCCCGATGTCCGCCCGCTACGGTGACAACGTCACCGGCCGCTCCGACAAGACGAAATGGTATTCCGGCCCGACGCTGATCGAGCATCTCGAAAATGTGTCGGTCGACGAAGCTGCCGCCGAGCTGCCGTTCCGTTTCCCGGTGCAGTATGTCAACCGCCCCAATCTCGACTTCCGCGGCTTTGCCGGCACCATCGCGTCCGGCACGGTTGCACAGGGTGACGAGGTCGTCGTCGCCAAATCCGGAAAATCCTCGCGCGTCAGGCGCATCGTCGCGCATGGCGGCGATCTCAGCCAGGCGGTTGCCGGCCAAGCCATCACCTTGGTTCTCGACGACGAGGTCGAGGTCTCGCGTGGCAACATGCTGGTGTCGCCGGCAGCCAGACCGCAGGTCGCCGATCAGTTCGCCGCCAACATCGTCTGGTTCGACGAACACGCTCTGCTGCCAGGCCGCTCCTACATCCTGCGCACCGAGACCGACCAGACCAGCGCCACCGTCACCGACCTGAAGTACCGCGTCAACGTCAACGACTTTGCCCATGAGGCGGCGAAGTCGCTGGAGATGAACGAAGTCGGTATCTGCAACATCTCGACCCGGTCGCCGATCGCCTTCGACACCTTTGGCGAGAACCGCACCACCGGCGCCTTCATCCTGATCGACCGCATCACCAACGCCACGGTCGGCGCCGGCATGATCCTGCATTCGCTGCGCCGCGCCGAAAACATCCACTGGCAGTCGCTCGATGTCGGCAAGCATGGCCGCTCCGACCTGAAGAACCAGCGCCCCGCCGTGTTCTGGTTCACCGGGCTTTCCGGCTCGGGCAAGTCGACCATCGCCAATCTGTTCGAGAAAAAGCTCTTCGCCTCGGGCCGCCACACCTACATCCTTGACGGCGACAATGTCCGCCACGGCCTCAACCGCGATCTCGGCTTCACCGATGCCGACCGCGTCGAAAACATCCGCCGTGTCGCCGAAGTGGCGCGCCTGATGGCCGACGCCGGGCTGATCGTCATCGTATCCTTCATTTCCCCGTTCAGCGCCGAGCGGCGCATGGCGCGCGAATTGATGGCCGATGGCGAATTCATCGAGGTGTTCGTCGACACGCCGTTCGAGGAATGCGCCAGGCGCGATCCGAAGGGCCTCTATGCGCGGGCGCTGAATGGCGAGATCAAGAATTTCACCGGCGTCGATTCACCGTATGAAGCTCCGGAAAAACCCGAAATCCATCTCGAGACACTCGGCAAATCTGCCGAGGAGATGGTAGAGGCCCTGGAACTCTGGCTGAACGAGCGCGACATTGCCGAAGATCAATACGACAACGGCGGCGGTATCTGACGACGAGGCGATGCTCGGCGTATTCGAGCGCCTTGCGCTGGAGGCCGGTCGCGAGGTCATGCGCGTCTTTCACGAGGGCTGCGCGGTCGATCGCAAGTCCGACAGTTCACCGGTGACCGAAGCCGATCGCGAGAGCGAGAAGATCATCCTCGCCGGCCTGCGCGCCGCATTTCCAGAAATTCCATGCGTGGCCGAGGAGGAAGCCTCGGCCGGAGTCATGCCGAGCGATCTCGGTGATGCCTTCTTCCTGATCGATCCACTCGACGGCACCAAGGAATTCGTCAACCGCAGGACCGATTTCACCGTCAACATCGCGCTGGTTCGCCATGGCGTGCCCGAAGTCGGCGTCGTCTTCGCGCCCTGCACCGGGCGCTTCTTCTCGGGACGGCCGGGCAGGGCGGAAACAATTGAAGTCGATGGCGATTTTCGCATCGTCGGCCGCCGGCCGATTTCTGCGCGAGTGGTCGCCGAGCCGCCTGCCGTCGTTGCCAGCCGCTCCCACAACACGCCGGAAACCGACGCCTTCATCCGTGATCTCGGCGCAGCCGAGATCGTCTCGGTCGGTTCGTCACTGAAATTCTGCCTCGTCGCGGCAGCCGAGGCCGATATCTATCCGCGCTTCGGCCGCACCATGGAATGGGACACGGCGGCCGGCGACGCGGTGCTGCGCGCTGCAGGCGGCGTGACGCGGACGCTGGACGGCAAGCCGCTGGCTTACGGCAAGCGCAAGCAGGCTGACGACGCGGATTTCGCCAACCCGCATTTCATCGCCAGCGGGAAGAGCGTCGGCGCAGCCTGACGGCTAAGCCGCGGCTACGTGCGCCGAGTTCGAGCCGATATAGTTGCGGATCGTCTCGATGATGCGGTCCTGGTCGGCTTCGCTGAGATAGGGATGCATCGGCAGGCACAGGATGCGCTTCGGCAGTTCTTCCGAGGCGGCAAGGCCGGTCGGTGTGCGTGGATAGTCGCGATAGGCGATCTGGCTGTGCAGCGGCTTCACGTAATAGATGACCGAGGGGATGCCCTTTTCGCCCAGATGCGCCTTCAGCCCGTCACGCTTCGGCGTTTCGATGGCATATTGCGCCCAGGCTGACCGGCTGCCGTCCAGATTGCGGGACGCCTTGACGATGTCGCCGAGGCCTTCGGCATAGCGCTTGGCGACCACCTGCCGGGCGACCATCTCGTCTTCCAGGATCGCCAATTTCTCGATCAGGATCGCTGCCTGCAGCGTGTCGAGCCGCGAATTGATGCCGACGCGGACATTGTCGTATTGCGTTTCGCCCTTGCCGTGGAAGGCGAAGGAGCGAAGCTTGTCGGCCATCGCATCGTCATTGGTGAACATCGCGCCGCCGTCGCCATAGCAGCCGAGGGGCTTCGCCGGATAGAAGCTGGTCGAGCCGACATGGCCGAAGGCGCCGCACATCCTGGCGTCGGCGGAACTGCCGATCGACTTGCCGTCGAGTGAGCCGCCCATCGACTGGGCGGCATCCTCGATCACCAGCAGCCCTTCGCGGTTGGCAATCGCCATGATCGCCTCGTAGTCGGCGGCGAGCCCGAACAGGTCGACCGGGATGATCGCCTTCGGCTGCAGCCTTCCTTCCTTCTTGATCATTGCGATCGCCGCCTCGAGGCTGGCGATGTCGATGTTGTAGGTTTCGGGATCGACGTCGACGAACACCGGCTCGGCCTTGGCCAGCGCCACGACTTCTGCCGTCGCGGCAAAGGTGAAGCTCGGCACGAAAACGGCATCGCCGGGACCGATGCCGGCGGCGAACAAAGGCAGCAGCAGCGCGTCGGTGCCGTTGGCGCAGGCCACGACATGTTTGATGCCGACATAGGCGGCGAGCTTGTTCTCGAATTCCGTGACCTGCGGCCCAAGGATGTAGCGGCCATCTTCGACGACATGGTCGATCGCGGCTTTCAGCCGGTCGCGGATTCGTTCGCGCTGCGCGCCAAGATCGATGAACTGCATGTCTGCCTCAAAACGGATTGGTGCGTGTCGCCCAAAAGCTCGCCCACGGGCCGGACCCGAGGGTGTGCCGATTTCGGGACAACGACACGCACAACAACTTGATCGGCCCGCTGGTACCAGACTTGGCGCGGTCGAGAAAGCCGAACCGGCCAAACCGCGAATTGCCTAGGTGTCGCAGTCTGTTACCGCGATTTCAGGTGCATTGCCGCAGGATGCCGGAATTCCGGCCTTCGCTGGGCGCGAGCCGTCCCTTCCATCGCGTCTTTTCGCCTCGCGAAACATAAAGTGATCAGTTGGCAAAGCGCATTTCCGGCCGTTCTGCACTCCGGTCAGGCGATTTCATGCCGCCAGGGCGGATTGGCGCCGGCCCGCGATACGGTCACCGCTGCGGCCTTGGCGCCGAGCGCCAGCGCCTGGCGGATCGCGTCCTCGGGCAGATCGCCGATCGCCGCCTTGGTGAGCAGGCCCTGTTCGTGCAGCGAGGCGAGGATGCCGGCGTTGAAGGTGTCGCCAGCGCCGACCGTGTCGACCACCGTGACCTTCTGAGGCATGACCGTGACCTTGTGCTCCCGGCTATAGCCGACAGCACCTTCGCTGCCATGGGTGACGACGATCAGCTTCGGCCCGCGATCGAGCCAATTGCGGATGACGTCCTCATGTGAGCCGGCTTCGCCGAACCAGTTCAGGTCCTCGTCCGACAGCTTGACGATGTCGGCCATGGCCATCATCGAGCGGATGCGCCTGAGGTGCTTGGCCTTGTCGGGGATGAAATTCGGCCGGATGTTGGGGTCGAGCATCATGACGCGGCGCTCGTGCTCGCGCCGCATGAACTCCTCATAGGCCGATCCGGCCGGCTCCGAGATCAGGCTGATGGCACCGAACAGCATGGCCTCGATCTCGGCGCCGAGTTCCGGCAGATCCTCGATGGTCAGCATGCGTCCGGCAGTGTTCTCGTCATAGAAGGTGTAGGTCGCCTGGCCGTTGTTCAGCCGCACGAAGGCAAGCGTCGTCGGACGGGGCGAGGTGTGCGCGTAGGTCGAGCTGACCTTGCTTGCCCCAAGCGCGTCCCGGAACTGGCCGCCGAACAGGTCCGACGACAGGCCGGAAAAGAAGCCCGCGGGCGCCCCCAGCCGGCCGAGCGCGATGGCCGAGTTGAACACCGCGCCGCCGACATAGGGCGCAAAGGCGGGTTCGCCGTCCGTGGTGGTGCGCGGCAGCATGTCGATCAGGGCTTCGCCGCAGCAGAGGATCATTGTTTCTTGGTCTCCGGCGGATAGATCACACCCTTGCGGATGATGATGTTGGCGTAGAGCCTGGGTTCGCTGGTCGCCACGATCGCGTGCGCGGCCTTGACCCGTGCATAGAAGTCGGGACCGGCCAGCGCAACCACCTTGTGGCCCGGCGCGCGCCTGGCGCAGACCGCCTCCATCTCGTGATGAACCGGATCGGCAAGCGTGGGATCGCCCTTGACCGAGGCGCGAAACAGCGCTTCCGGCACGGCGTCGTCCACCGGCAGGACGCTCAGTATGGCGTCGAGCACCGGGACCAGCGAATGACCGTCGGCGCGGATGAGCCGCTTCGCCTGTTCCTCGGCCGGATAATTCCCGTCGACAAGCGCGATCTCGTCGCCATGGCCCATGGAGCGCAAAATTGCCAGAAGCTCCGGACCGAGCAGCGCCGGAATGCCGATCAGCATGGCTCAGGCGCTCCTGGAAATCGTGGTCGAGCCGATCAGGAAGCGCTCGGAAAGCGGCAGGCTGGCGCCGCCCAGCGCCCGCGCATGGATGCCGACCGTGCCTTCGCGCACGGCGGGAAGCTTGAGGCCTTCGCCGTCGATCCTGCCGATCGCCTCGATGACGGCATCGACGAGGCGGCGGCGTACGGTGAGCGGCATCCAGCCGTCGATCACCGCCGCTTCGAAATCGATCACCGAGGACGCCGCGACGATGGCATAAGCGAGCGCCTGGGAGGCGGTGGCGATCCACGTGTCGAGCTCGTCGCCGATGTCGCCCCAGTCCTGCGGCGAAGTCCACAGATGCGAAGCCTCGACGCCGCGCCCATTGAGCGCCTTTTCCAGCATGGCGATCGAGGCGACGTCGATCAGCTGCGTCGGCTTGCCGTCGGGTCCGGGCACTGGCATTGAACCCAGCGCGCCGGCATTGCCCGTCGGACCGCCGAAAAGCCGGCCGTTGAGCACGATGCCGCCGCCGGCAAAGGCGCCGATATAGAAATAGACGAAGTCGCGCGCCGCCGCTTGGCCGAAGACAAGTTCGGCGCCGCAGGCCGAAGTGGCGTCGTTCTGCAGATAGACCGGAAAATCGCACTGTGCCTGGATGTCTGAGCGGATGTCGCGATGGCGCCATTCGTCCATGACCTCGCGCGGCGCACCCGCCGTGTCGGCCCAGTTCCACAGTTCGAACGGCATGGCGATGCCAAGCCCTGCGATGCGCTTGTCCTGCGCCGGCGTCAGTTCGCCGCGCATCGTCTTCATGCCGGCGGTGACGAATTCCACCGTCTCGCGCGGCGCCGGATAGCGGTAGGAGTGGTGCAGCATCGAGCGCACGGTGCCGAGGAAGTCGATCAGCACCAACTCGGCGCTGCGACGGCCGATCTTGAGGCCGATGAAGAAGGCGCCTTCGGGATTGAGCGCCATGGGGATGGAGGGTTGGCCGATCTTGCCGCGCAGCGGCGCTTGGCGCACGAGCAGGCTGTCTTCTTCCAGTTCGCGCATGATGACCGAGACGGTCTGCGCCGAAAGGCCGGTCATGCGCGCTATGTCGGATTTGGCCAGGCTGCCATGCTGGCGCACGAGCGACAGCACCAGCCGCTCATTGTGGTCGCGCATCCCGCTCTGGTTGGTGCCACGGTGCAGACGGCTCTCGGCTGCCTCGGGCGAACCGTGCCTCGCAATGCCGGTCTCCACCCTTGTTCCTCCCGTCGTTTCCCCACACTGCTTTTGGGCCAGAATGGGCGAACGAGGCAAGTGTGTCAATAATAAATAAGAGTGATTTAATTATTGACACGCCACGCGGACTGGTGTCTGTTGGGGCAGCGTCCACGCTGGGAGAATATCGTTGGATGCGCTTGAGATGCCGGTTGGCCGGCATCCTGAATGGTTCCCATGGGAGGAAGATCGTGACCAAGTCAAAACTGTTGAAATCCACCGTGTTTGCCGCGGCCGGCCTCGGCCTGATGGCTTTTGCATCGACGGCATCGGCCGCCGGTGTCGGCGCCTGCCTGATCACCAAGACCGACACCAACCCCTTCTTCGTCAAGATGAAGGAAGGCGCCACCGCCAAGGCCAAGGAGCTCGGCGTCGATCTCAAGACCTACGCCGGCAAGATCGACGGCGACAGCGAGAGCCAGGTGGCGGCGATCGAGAGCTGCATCGCCGACGGCGCCAAGGGTATCCTGATCACCGCTTCCGACACCAAGGGCATCGTGCCGACGGTGAAGAAGGCGCGTGACGCAGGCCTGCTGGTGATCGCGCTCGACACCCCGCTTGATCCGATCGACGCCGCCGACGCGACCTTTGCCACGGACAATCTGGAAGCCGGAAAGCTGATCGGCGCCTGGGCCGCCGCGACGCTCGGCGACAAGGCCAAGGACGCCAAGATCGGCTTCCTCGACCTGTCGCCCTCGCAGCCGACGGTGGACGTGCTGCGCGACCAGGGCTTCATGATGGGTTACGGCATCGACGTGAAGGACCCCAACAAGATCGGCGACGAGGATGATCCGCGCATCGTCGGCCATGATGTGACCAACGGCAACGAAGAGGGTGGCCGCAAGGCGATGGAAAACCTTCTGCAGAAGGACAATACCATCAACGTCATCCACACCATCAACGAGCCAGCCGCTGTCGGCGCCTACCAGGCGCTCAAAGCCGTCGGTCTCGAAAGCCAGGTGCTGATCGTCTCGGTCGACGGCGGCTGCCCTGGCGTGAAGTCGGTGACCGAAGGCGTGATCGGCGCCACCTCGCAGCAATATCCGCTGCAGATGGCGGCGCTTGGCATCGAGGCGATCGCCGCTTTCGCCAAGGACGGCACCAAGCCGAAGCCGACCGAAGGTAAGAACTTCTTCGACACCGGCGTCAACCTCGTCACCGACAAGCCGGCCAACGGCGTGAAATCCATCGACACCAAGGAAGGCCTCGCCAAGTGCTGGGGCTGATGGCTGCCTGACAGCCAGCAACAACCTGACGGCCGGGGGCTTGATCCCCGGCCGCATCGGGTGGACGATGTGTCACTGTAAACGCGAATAATCCCGGCAGCAGACCGGAAAGGCGTGGACGGGCGTCGGCATGTGGCCGAGCCCAGGGAGGAAACATGGCTCAGGCTCAGGAATTCGAGAAGGTTCTCTCGGGCAGCGATACAAGCGTTGCCGCGTTTGACGAGCACAAATCGGCCGTCAAGCGCGCTCAGCATTTCCTGCATTCCACGCCGGCCGCGGTGCCGCTGATCGTGCTGGTCCTGTCGATCATCATTTTCGGTATCACCATCGGCGGGCGTTTCTTTTCATCCTATACGCTGACGCTGATCCTGCAGCAGATCGCCATTGTCGGCATTCTCGGCGCGGCACAGACGCTGGTCATCCTGACCGCCGGCATCGACCTGTCGGTCGGCGTCATCATGGTGATTTCGGCCGTGATCATGGGCAATTGCGCGGTCACCTACGGTATGCCGGCCATTCTTGCGGTAACCATCGGCCTTGCCGCTGGTGGTGCCTGCGGCCTGCTCAACGGGGTGCTGGTCGCCTACATGAAGCTGCCGCCCTTCATCGTGACGCTTGGCACCTGGAACATCGTCATGGCCACCAACTTCATCTATTCGGCCAATGAGACGATCCGCGACACCGACGTCGACACCCAGGCGCCGCTGCTGCACCTGTTTGCCCTGAGCTTCAAGGTCGGCACGGCCGTGCTGACGCTCGGCGTCATTGCCATGGTCGTGTTGGTGATGGTCCTCTGGTACGTGCTCAACCACACCGCATGGGGGCGTCATGTCTACGCCGTCGGCGACGATCAGGAGGCCGCGAAACTGTCGGGCATCCAGACCAAGAAGGTGCTGATGACGGTCTACGCCCTTGCCGGGCTGATCGCCGCTTTCGCGGCCTGGGTCTCGATCGGCCGCAATGGCTCGATCTCGCCGTCGGCCGCCGTGACCGACTACAATCTGCAGGCCATCACCGCGACGGTGATCGGCGGTATTTCTCTGTTCGGCGGACGCGGCTCGATCCTCGGCACGCTGTTTGGCGCCATGATCGTCGGCGTCGTCTCGATGGGCCTCAACATGCTTGGCGCCGATCCGCAATGGAAAGTGCTGCTCACCGGCGTGCTGATCATCGGCGCCGTGGCGATCGATCAATGGATCAGAAAGGTTTCGGCATAGTCATGACCCAGGAACCCATCCTCACCGCGCGCGGCCTGGTCAAGCGCTATGGCCGCGTCACCGCCCTCGACAATGCCGATTTCGACCTCTATCCGGGCGAAATCCTTGCTGTCATCGGCGACAACGGCGCCGGCAAGTCATCGCTGATCAAGGCGATTTCCGGCGCGGCCGTGCCCGACGAAGGTGAAATCCGGCTTGAAGGCAAACCCGTTGCCTTCAAGTCACCGATGGAGGCCCGCGAAGCCGGCATCGAGACCGTCTACCAGAACCTCGCACTGTCGCCGGCACTGTCGATCGCCGACAACATGTTTCTCGGCCGCGAAATCCGCAAGCCGGGCCCGCTCGGCAACTGGTTTCGCATGCTCGACCGTCCGGCGATGGAAAAGCGCGCCCGCGACAAGTTGACCGAACTCGGCCTGATGACCATCCAGAACATCAGCCAGGCGGTGGAAACGCTCTCGGGCGGCCAGCGCCAGGGCGTCGCGGTGGCGCGCGCTGCTGCCTTCGGCAGTCGCGTCGTGATCATGGACGAGCCGACGGCCGCCCTTGGTGTCAAGGAAAGCCGCCGCGTGCTGGAATTGATCCTCGACGTCAAGAAGCGTGGCCTGCCGATCGTGCTCATCTCGCACAACATGCCGCATGTCTTCGAGGTCGCGGACCGCATCCACATCCACCGGCTCGGCCGACGACTCTGCGTCGTCGACCCGAAGCAGATTTCCATGTCGGATGCCGTGGCCCTGATGACCGGCGCCAAGAAGCCGCCCGAGGACGCACTGGCGGCCTGATCTGCATCGACGGGTAAATTGCCGCAGGGGAGCCAGGTGGTTTCCTGATCTAAATCGATTGAACATATGCTGCAATGCACTAGGATGGGCTGGGACTAGCGGTGAAAGCCGGTATGATCGCGGTACGATCACGAGAGGCAGCATGACGCGCACGATGACATCCCAAGCCCCCGTCCTCGAAATCCCAGACCCCAAGACGCTCGCTGACGAAGTCCTGCTGGCGCTCAAATACAGGGTTGGCAAAGGCACCAACGTCGCCACGCAATACGACTGGCTGACCGCCTCGATCAAGGTCGTCCGCGACCGCATCGTCGATCACTGGATGCAGGCGACGCAGGAGGCCTACGCCCAGCAGGAAAAGCGCGTCTACTATCTGTCGCTGGAATTCCTCATTGGCCGCCTGATGCGCGATGCCTTTTCCAATCTCGGCCTGATGGACAATATGCGCGAGGCGCTCAAGTCTCTCGGCGTCGACCTCGACCTCATCGCCGGGCTCGAACCGGATGCAGCGCTTGGTAATGGCGGTCTCGGCCGGCTCGCCGCCTGCTTCATGGAAAGCATGGCCACCGTCGACATTCCCGCGCATGGCTACGGCATACGCTACGCCAACGGCATGTTCCGCCAGGAGATCCATGATGGCTGGCAGGTGGAGCTGCCCGAAACCTGGCTCGACCATGGCAATCCTTGGGAGTTCGAGCGCCGCGAGCGCTCCTTCGAGGTCGGCTTCGGTGGCTCGGTCGAGTCGATCACCACGAAGGACGGCCGGCTCGAACGCCACGTCTGGAAACCGACCGAGCATGTGCTGGCCGTCGCCTACGACACGCCGGTGGTCGGCTGGCGGGCCAACCGCGTCAACACGCTGCGCCTGTGGTCCGGCATGCCGATCGATCCGATCCTGCTCGACAAGTTCAATGCCGGCGACCACATCGGCGCGCTTGCCGAAAGCAACAAGGCCGATGCCCTGTCGCGCGTGCTCTATCCGGCCGATTCCCACAAGGCCGGGCAGGAGTTGCGGTTGCGGCAGGAGTATTTCTTCTCCACCGCCTCGCTGCAGGACATTCTCCAGCGTCATCTCAGCCAATATGGCGATCTGCAGTCGCTGCCTGACAAGGCGGCGATCCATTTGAACGACACCCATCCGGCCATTGCCGTGCCGGAACTGATGCGTCTGTTGATGGACGTCCACGGCATGGATTTCGACCAGGCCTGGGACATCACCAAGCGCACTTTCGGCTACACCAACCACACGCTGCTGCCCGAAGCGCTTGAAAGCTGGCCCGTGCCGCTGTTCGAGCGGCTGCTGCCGCGCCACATGCAGATCGTCTACGCCATCAACGCCGAGGTGCTTCTGGAGGCGCGCGCCACCAACAAGTTCTCGGGCGAGCAGATCAGCCGCATCTCGCTGATCCAGGAAAATGGCGACCGCCGGGTGCGCATGGGCAATCTGGCCTTTGTCGGTTCGCACTCGATCAACGGCGTCTCGGCTCTGCATACCGAATTGATGAAGGAGACGGTCTTCGCCGATCTCCACAAGCTCTATCCCAAGCGTATCAACAACAAGACCAACGGCATCACCCCCAGGCGCTGGCTGATCCAGTGCAATCCCGGCCTCACCGCGCTCACCCGCGAGGCGATCGGCGACCGTTTCCTCGATGACATCGATGCGATCAAGGGGCTTGACGCCTTTGCCGACGACGCCGCCTTCCGCGAAAAGTTCGCCGCCGTCAAGCGGGCGAACAAGGCCAGGCTCGCCAATCTGGTTGCCGACCGGCTCGGCATCAGGCTCGATCCCTCGGCGCTGTTCGACATCCAGGTCAAGCGCATCCACGAATACAAGCGCCAGCTGCTCAACATCCTGGAAGCGGTGGCGCTCTACGATCAGATCCGCTCGCACCCCGAGCGCGACTGGATGCCGCGCGTGAAATTCTTCGGCGGCAAGGCGGCGCCCAGCTACCACAACGCCAAGCTGATCATCAAACTCGCCAACGACGTCGCCAGGGTCATCAACCGCGACCCGGCGGTGCGCGGCCTGCTGAAAGTGGTGTTCGTGCCGAACTACAATGTCAGCCTGGCCGAGATCCTGATGCCGGCCGCCGACCTCTCCGAGCAGATCTCGACCGCCGGTATGGAAGCGTCCGGCACCGGCAACATGAAGTTCGCGCTCAACGGCGCGCTGACCATCGGCACGCTCGACGGCGCCAATGTAGAGATCAAGGAATGCGTCGGCGACGACAACATCTTCATCTTCGGCCTGACCACCGCCGAGGTCGCCGAGCGGCGCAACAACGGCTACGATCCGCGCGCCGTGATCGAGGCCTCGCCGGAACTGTCGCAAGCGCTCGCCGCCATCTCGTCGGGCGTCTTTTCGCCTGACGATCCCGAGCGCTACCGCGAGTTGATCAACGGCCTCTATGGCAGCGACTGGTTCATGGTGGCGGCAGACTTCGACGCCTATGCCGCCACCCAGCGCGACGTCGACACCGTCTGGCGCAACAGTCCCGACTGGTACGCGCGGGCGATCCGCAATGTCGCTCGCGTCGGCTGGTTCTCGTCCGATCGCACGATCCGCCAATATGCGAAAGACATCTGGAACGTGCCCGCCTGATATGCTTGCATGAGACCACGAACAATGTGGTCGGCGTGCATGTCGCCCAAAAGTGTGCAGCGGTTTTGGGACGACGACATGCACAACAACAAAGGTGCCGCCCGGGGAGGGTAACTGCCTGATGAGGAAGCCGCGCGCGACCGCTGCGACAAGCGGGCCGGACGGACTGGCGCCAGCCGGCGATGTCGCGGCGATTGTCGCCGGCACGCATGGCGATCCATTCGCGGTGCTGGGCGTGCATGAAGCCGGTAAGGGCTTTGTCGCCCGCTGCTTCGTGCCGCATGCCGAGTTCGTCACCGCCTATACGCTGACCGGCAAGAATGCCGGCGAACTGTCCCGGCGCGACGATGGCGGTTTCTTCGAGGGCAAGCTGTCGCTCAGGAAACGCCAGCCGCTGCGCTATCACGCCAGGAATGCCGGCGGCGACTGGTGGCTGACCGATCCCTATTCCTTCGGTCCGGTGCTCGGCCCGCTGGACGATTACTATATCGCCCAGGGATCGCACCTCAGGCTGTTCGACAAGCTCGGCGCTCATCTCATCGACCATGAGGGCGCGTCGGGCGTGCATTTCGCCGTCTGGGCGCCCAATGCGCGGCGCGTCTCGGTGGTCGGCGACTTCAACGAATGGGATGGTCGCAGGCATACGATGCGCGACCGCCGCGACACCGGCATCTGGGAGCTGTTCATTCCCGACATCGGCGCCGGCCGGCCCTACAAATACGAGATCATCGCGCCCGATGGCGTGCGCCTGCCGCTCAAGGCCGATCCGTTCGCCTTCAAATCCGAGCTGCGCCCGGCCACCGCTTCGGTGACGGCGGTGCCACCGGCGCACGAATGGGGCGACGAAGCGCACCGCAATTTCTGGCGCAATGCCGATCCCCGCCGCGAGGCGATATCGATCTACGAGGTCCATGCCGGCTCGTGGCAGCTGCGCGACGACGGCACATTCCTGTCATGGGACGAACTCGCCGACCGGCTGATCCCTTATGTCGCCGAAACCGGTTTCACCCATATCGAGTTCATGCCGATCTCCGAACACCCCTATGATCCGTCCTGGGGTTATCAGACGACCGGCCTCTACGCGCCGTCGGCCCGCTTCGGCGATCCGGACGGTTTTGCCCGTTTCGTCGATGGCGCCCATCGGGCCGGCATCGGCGTCATCCTCGACTGGGTGCCGGCGCATTTCCCGGTCGACGCGCATGGGTTGGCCAATTTCGACGGCACCGCGCTCTACGAGCATGCCGACCCGCGCAAGGGTTTTCATCCCGACTGGAACACGGCGATCTACAATTTCGGCCGCCGCGAGGTGGTGTCTTTCCTCGTCAACAACGCGCTGTTCTGGGCCGAGAAATACCATGTCGACGGTTTGCGCGTCGATGCGGTCGCCTCGATGCTCTACCTCGATTATTCGCGCAAGGCCGGCGAATGGATCCCCAACGAGAAAGGCGGACGCGAAAATCTCGAAGCGGTCAGCTTCCTGCAGAAGATGAACAAGGAGATCTACGGCCATCATCCCGGCGTGATGACCATCGCCGAGGAATCGACCTCATGGCCGAAGGTGTCGCAGCCGGTGCATGAGGGCGGCCTGGGCTTCGGCTTCAAGTGGAACATGGGCTTCATGCACGACACGCTGGAGTATTTCTCCAAGGAGCCGATCTTCCGCAAGCATCACCACAACGACATCACCTTCGGCCTGGTCTACGCCTTCTCCGAGAATTTCGTTCTGCCGCTCTCCCATGACGAGGTCGTGCACGGCAAGGGCACGCTGCTCGGCAAGATGGCCGGTGACGACTGGCAGAAATTCGCGACGCTGCGCGCCTATTACGCCTTCATGTGGGGCTATCCCGGCAAGAAGCTGCTGTTCATGGGCCAGGAATTCGCGCAGCGCCGCGAGTGGAGCGAGGCGCGCGCGCTCGACTGGAACCTGCTCGATTTCAGGCTGCATCGCGGCGTCTGGCAGACCGTGCGCGACCTCAACTACCTCTACCGTTCGCGCCCGGCGCTGCATGCGCGCGACTGCGAGCCGGAGGGGTTCTCGTGGCTGATCGTCGACGACAGCGCCAACTCGGTGTTTGCCTGGCTGCGCAGCGCGCCGGGCGGCAACCCGATCGCCGTCATTTCCAACTTCACGCCGGTGGCTCGCGACAATTACCGCGTGGCGTTGCCGCAGGCCGGCAAATGGCGCGAGATCATCAACACGGATGCTTCGGACTATGGCGGTTCGGGCCAGGGCAATGGCGGCGAGGTCGAGGCACGGGCGGAAGGAGGAGGCATATCGGTGACGATGCTTTTGCCGCCGCTGTCGACGACCATGCTCGAATTTGTTCCGGACTGAGTGATGTTTCAGACTGAGTGACTTGGGAGGGTAATATGGCAGACACGAAACGGACCCAGCCGCTGGCGCGCGACGCTATGGCTTACGTGCTGGCGGGCGGGCGCGGCAGCCGCCTCAAGGAATTGACAGACCGGCGCGCCAAGCCAGCGGTCTATTTCGGCGGCAAGACGCGCATCATCGATTTCGCGCTCTCCAATGCTCTCAACTCAGGCATTCGCCGCCTCGGTGTCGCCACCCAGTACAAGGCGCATTCGCTGATCCGCCACCTGCAGCGTGGCTGGAACTTCCTGCGCCCCGAGCGAAACGAAAGCTTCGACATCCTGCCCGCCAGCCAGCGCGTTTCGGAAACGCAGTGGTATGAGGGCACGGCCGATGCCGTCTACCAGAACATCGACATCATCGAGGCCTACGGGCCCGAATATATGGTCATCCTCGCCGGCGACCACATCTACAAGATGGACTATGAGCTGATGCTGCGCCAGCACGTCGACGCCAATGCCGACGTCACTGTAGGCTGCCTCGAAGTGCCGCGTATGGAAGCGACCGGCTTCGGCGTCATGCATGTCGACGCCAAGGACAACATCATCGCCTTCGTCGAAAAGCCGGCCGACCCGCCCGGCATTCCCGACAAGCCGGAGTTCGCCCTGGCCTCGATGGGCATCTACGTCTTCAAGACCAAGTTCCTGATGGAGCAGCTACGCCGCGATGCCGCCGAGGCCGGCTCGAGCCGCGACTTCGGCAAGGACATCATCCCCTACATTGTCCAGAACGGTAAGGCGATCGCCCACCGCTTCGCCAAATCCTGCGTGCGTTCGACCGCCGAGAACGAGGCCTATTGGCGCGATGTCGGAACAGTCGACGCCTATTGGGAAGCCAATATCGACCTCACCGACGTGACGCCGGAGCTTGACCTCTACGATCGCGACTGGCCGATCTGGACCTATGCCGAATTGAAGCCGCCGGCAAAGTTCGTGCACGACGAGGATGGCCGGCGCGGCTCGGCTGTCTCCTCGCTGGTGTCGGGCGATTGCATCGTGTCCGGCGCTTCGCTGAAGCGCAGCCTGATCTTCACCGGCGCCCGCATCAATTCCTATTCGACGCTGGAAGAAGTCGTCATGCTGCCCGACGTTCATGTCGGCCGGAACGCAAAGTTGAAGCGCGTGGTCATCGATCACGGCGTAAGGGTACCGGAAGGGCTGGTGGTCGGCGAGGATCCCGTGCTCGACGCCAAGCGTTTCCGCGTCTCGGAGAAAGGCATCTGCCTGGTCACGCAGGACATGATCGACAAGCTGAAGCTATAGGCAGGATTGGATTGTAGGCGCATGCAGGTTCTGTCGGTCACGCCCGAGATCTTCCCGCTGATCAAGACCGGCGGGCTTGCCGACGTAACCGGCGCGCTGCCCATTGCGCTGGCCGGCAAGGGCGTGGCCATGCGCACGCTGATCCCCGGCTATCCCGTTGTCATGGGCGCTTTCAAGAAAAAGAAGGCCGTCTATCAATACCCGCTGCTGCAGGGCGGCAAGGCCTCGATCCATGCCGTCCAGGTCGCCGGGCTCGACCTGTTCGTGCTCGACGCGCCGCATCTGTTTGACCGTCCCGGCGGCCCTTATGGCAATGCGACGGGCGCCGACTGGCCGGACAATTGGCGGCGCTTCGCCGCCTTGAGCCAGGCCGGCGGCGACATAGCCGGTGGCGCCATCTCCGGCTACCAGCCCGACATCGTGCACGCCCATGACTGGCAGTCGGCGATGACGCTGGCCTATATGCGTTACGGCAAGGCGGTCGGCATACCGTCGCTGATCACCGTGCACAATCTCGCTTTTCAGGGTCAGTTCGGCGCCGGCATCTTCGGCGAGCTTGGCCTGCCGGCGGTGGCGATGGCGCTCGACGGCGTCGAATATTACGGCGGCGTCGGTTTCCTCAAGGCCGGCCTGCAGGCCGCCTGGGCGATCACCACGGTGAGCCCGACCTATGCGCAGGAGATCCGCTCGGCCGAATTCGGCATGGGCCTCGACGGCCTGATCAACATGCGCTCGACCGATCTCTACGGCATCGTCAACGGCATCGATGTCGACATCTGGAACCCGGAAACCGACAAGCATCTGGTGGCAAATTATTCGGGCGCGACGCTCGAGGCGCGGCGCGCCAACCGGACGGCGGTCGAGGACCGCTTCGGCCTCGAGCGCGACGACAGCCCGATCGTCTGCGTCGTCAGCCGGCTGACCTGGCAGAAGGGCATGGACATACTCGCCGCGGTCGTCGACGGCGTCGTCGCGGCCGGCGCGCGGCTGGCGATCCTGGGCTCCGGCGACGCCGGTCTCGAAGGTGCACTGCTCGCCGCCGCCGCCCGCCATCGCGGCCGTATCGGCGTCGTCGTCGGCTATGACGAGGGGCTCTCCCACACCATGCAGGGCGGCTGCGACGCGATCATCATTCCGTCGCGCTTCGAGCCTTGCGGGCTGACCCAGCTCTACGGCCTGCGCTATGGCTGCGTGCCCATCGTCGCCCGCACCGGCGGGCTTGCCGATACCATCATAGACGCCAATGAAGCGGCGATTTCGGCCGGCGTGGCGACCGGCTTCCAATTCGCGCCGAACAATGCCGGCGCGCTGCTGCACGCCATCCGCCGGCTGGTCGACGCGCATGCCAGCGCCGCAACCTGGCAATCGATCCAGCGCCAGGGCATGAAGGCCGATGTCTCATGGGACAAGAGCGCCGAAAAATACGTCGAACTCTATCGCTTGCTGCTATCGAAAAGGGCTGCCTGAGGCATGATCAGAACCGTCGCCACCAAACCTTATCTCGACCAGAAGCCCGGCACCTCCGGCCTGCGCAAGAAGGTGCCGGTGTTCCAGCAGGAGCATTATGCCGAGAACTTCATCCAGTCGATCTTCGACGCGCTGGAGGGATTTGAGGGCAAGACGCTGGTGATCGGCGGCGACGGCCGCTTCTACAACCGCGAGGTCATCCAGAAGGCCATCGCCATGGCCGCAGCCAACGGTTTTGGCAAGGTGATGGTCGGGCAGGGCGGCATATTGTCGACGCCGGCCGCTTCGCATGTCATCCGCAAATACAAGACCTTCGGCGGCATTATCCTGTCGGCCAGCCACAATCCCGGCGGTCCGCATGAGGATTTCGGCATCAAGTACAATGCCGGCAATGGCGGCCCGGCGCCGGAAAAGCTGACCGACCTGATCTTCGAAAAGACCAGGACGATCGCGAGCTTCAAGATCACCGATATCGGGCCGATCGACATCGACAAGATCGGTACCGTCAAGGCGGACGGCATGGCCGTCGAGATCATCGATCCGGTCACCGACTATGCCGAGCTGATGGAAAGCCTGTTCGATTTCGACGCCATCCGCGCCAATTTCAAATACGGCTTCCGCATGCGCTTCGACGCCATGCATGCGGTCACAGGACCCTATGCCAAGGAGATCCTCGAACGGCGGCTTGGCGCTCCCAATGGCACCTGTCGCAACTTCAAGCCATTGCCGGATTTCGGCGGCCATCACCCCGATCCGAACCTGGTCCATGCCAAGCATCTCTACGACGAGATGATGGGGCCGGACGCGCCGGATTTCGGCGCCGCCTCCGATGGTGACGGCGACCGCAACCTGATCATCGGCAAGGGCATCTTCGTCACGCCGTCGGATTCGGTGGCGATGCTTGCCGCCAACGCCCATCTTGCGCCCGGCTACAAGGAAGGCCTCAAAGGCATCGCCCGCTCGATGCCGACCAGCGGTGCGGCCGACCGCGTCGCCGAAAAACTCGGCATCGGCATCTACGAGACGCCGACCGGCTGGAAGTTCTTCGGCAATCTGCTCGATGCCGACATGGCGACGATCTGCGGCGAGGAAAGTGCCGGCACCGGCTCCAACCATGTCCGCGAGAAGGATGGCCTTTGGGCGGTGCTGTTGTGGCTGAACATCCTGGCGGTGCGCGGCGAAAGCGCTAAGCAGATCGTCATCGAGCACTGGGCGACCTACGGCCGCAACTATTATTCGCGCCACGACTATGAAGAGGTCGAGACCGATCGCGCCAACAAGCTTGTCGACGAATTGCGTGCCAAGCTTGGCTCGCTGCCGGGCACCAGCGTGCGCGGCATGACAATCGCCAGCGCCGACGACTTCGCCTACCACGACCCGGTCGACGGCTCGGTCAGCAAGAACCAGGGCATCCGCGTGCTGTTCGAAGGCGGCTCGCGCGTCGTCTTCCGCCTGTCCGGCACCGGCACCTCGGGTGCGACGCTGCGCGTCTATATCGAGCGCTACGAACCGGACAAGGCGAGGCACGATCTGGACACGCAGGAGGCGCTTGCCGATCTGATAGCGGCCGCCGATGATATTGCCGGGATCAAGAGCCACACCGGCCGCAACAAGCCGAGCGTGATTACTTGAGGGTGGTTGAGAGGGCTACCCCTTCTCCCCTTGTGGGAGAAGGTGGCCGAGCGAAGCTCGGTCGGATGAGGGGGGCTCCAGCTCGGCGCAAACCGGCGTTCAAATCATTGATGCCGCACTCCTTCCAACACCCCTCATCTGTCTCGGCGCTGCGCGCCGATCCACCTTCTCCCACAAGGGGAGAAGAGGAGGCGCGCCCATGACCTCGCTTGGCGCAACCGTCAGCCGCGAGGGCATCCGTTTTGCCGCCTGGTCGTCATCGGCGAGGCGCCTTTGGGTCTCGATCTTCGACGAGACTGGAAGCCGCGAAACCGACCGGCTCGAGCTCCAGCCGGAAGGTGAGGGCGTCCATGCCCTGTTCGTCGCCGGCCTCGGCGCCGGCACGCGATACGGCCTTCGCGCCGATGGCGATTATGCGCCCGAGCGCGGTCTGTGGTTTGATCCGGAGAAGTTGCTCGTTGACCCCTATGCCGTTGAGATCGACAGGCCTTATGCCTATCACTGGCGGCTTGCCGCGCGGCGCAACGAGGGCGCCGACACCGCGCCGTTGATGCCGAAGGCCGTGGCCAAGACCTTGCCGAAGCAACTGCCTGTCTTGCCGCCCCTGTTCCGACCTGGTGGCCTGGTCTACGAAGTGCCGGTGCGCGCCTTCACCATGCTCCATCCGGATATCCCCGAGAGACAGCGCGGGACGATTGCGGCCCTTGCCCATCCTGCAATCATCGAGCACCTGAAGAAACTCGGCGTTGGCGCCGTCGAACTGATGCCGGTCACGGCCTCGATCGACGAGCGGCATTTGCCGCCGTTGGGCTTGAGCAACGCCTGGGGCTACAATCCCGTCACCTTCATGGCGCTCGATCCGCGCCTGGCCCCAGGCGGGCTGACCGAATTGCGCGACACGGTCTCGGCACTGCGCAAGGCCGGCATCGGCACCATCCTCGACCTCGTCTTCAACCACACCGGCGAAAGCGACCGGCTCGGCCCGACGCTGTCGCTGCGCGGCCTCGACAACCGCGCCTACTACCGGCACGAGCCGGACGGCAGGCTGGTGAACGACACCGGCACCGGCAACACAGTCGCCTGCGATCACCCGATCGTCGCGGAGATGGTGCTGGACACGCTCCGTCATTTCGTCCGCCATGCCGGGGTCGATGGTTTCCGCTTCGACCTCGCGCCCATTCTCGGCCGCATCGACGGCGTGTTCGAGCCGGCCGCGCCACTGCTCAAGGCCATCGCCGACGACCCCGTTCTCGCCGACAGAGTGCTCATATCGGAGCCTTGGGACATCGGCCCGGACGGCTATCAGCTCGGCAATTTTCCAGCGCCCTTCCTCGAATGGAACGACAGATACCGCGACGATGTCAGGCGCTTCTGGCGCGGCGACGCCGGCATGGTCGGCGCGCTGGCGACAAGGCTCGCCGGCTCGTCCGATGTGTTCGCCAAGGCAGATCAGTCGGTGAACCGCACGGTCAACTTCATCGCCGCGCATGACGGCATGACGCTGGCCGACCTCGTCGCTTACGAGCGCAAGCACAACGCGGCCAATGGCGAGCAGAACCGCGACGGCCACAACGAGAACCTGTCGTGGAACAACGGTGTCGAAGGCGAGACCTCGGATACTGGGATTGCCGAAGACCGGTTCAACGATCGTTGCGCGCTGCTCGCCACGCTGTTTGCCTCGCGCGGCACGATCATGCTGACGGCGGGCGACGAATTCGGCCGCACGCAAAAGGGCAACAACAACGCCTATGCGCAGGACAATGCGATCACCTGGCTCGACTGGGCTGGACGCGACCTGAAGCTGGAGCGCCATGCAACGGCGCTCGCCGCAATGCGCCGCGCCGCACCAGCGCTTTCCGGCACAGATTTCCTGACCGGAGAGCCGCCGGCGGGTTCGGACGTTCCCGACGTCGCCTGGCTGACCGAGACGGGAGCACCGCTTGGCGAGGCGGACTGGCACGATCCGCGGCGGCATCGCCTGGTCATGCTGCTTGGCGGCGCCGGCGCTAGCGATGGCCGCTTTGCCGTCATCGTCAATGGCGACCGCCGCCAATCGATGTTCACGCTGCCCGGGCGCGATGGATTTCAGTGGGTTCCCGCGATCGAAGCCGCCGCCGACGCCGCCGACATCGCACGGCCTGTGCCTGGCCGGGCGGTGATTTTCATGATTGAGCGCAAGGCCGGGCGTGCTCGCGCCGGGAAGGATTTGTGATGGCTGAGGGAAATGCCGAGTGGTGGCGCGGCTGTGTCATCTACCAGATCTACCCGCGCTCCTTCCAGGATACGACGGGCGATGGCAGTGGCGACCTGCGTGGCATCACCAACCGTTTGCAGCATGTTGCCTCGCTTGGCGCCGACGCCGTCTGGCTGTCGCCCTTCTTCAAGTCGCCGATGGCCGACATGGGCTACGACGTATCCGACTATCAGGACGTCGATCCGATGTTCGGCACGATCGAGGATTTCGACGCGCTGATCGCCGAGGCTCACCGGCTCGGGCTTAAGATCATCATCGATCAGGTCTTGTCGCATTCCTCTGACAAGCATGAATGGTTCGTCGAAAGCCGCGCCAGCCGCGACAATCCCAAGGCCGATTGGTATGTCTGGGCCGACGCAAGGCCCGATGGCAGCGCGCCCAACAACTGGCTGTCGCTCTTCGGCGGCCCGGCCTGGGAATGGGATGCCACGCGGCGGCAGTACTATATGCACAATTTCCTGGCCTCGCAGCCGGACCTGAATTTCCACAATCCCGAGGTTCAGGACGCGCTGCTGGAAACGGTGCGGTTCTGGCTGGAGCGCGGCGTCGATGGCTTCCGGCTGGACACGGTCAACTACTATTTTCATGACCAATGGCTGCGCGACAACCCGCCTCTGGCGGCAAGCGTCGCCGGCACCAACGAGGCCACCACCACCTATGCCTTTCAAATGCATTTGTTCGACAAGACGCAGCCAGAAAATCTGACTTTCCTCGGGCGCTTTCGGGCGCTGCTCGACGAACATGGCGGCCGCGCCGCGGTCGGCGAGGTCGGCGACGAAGATCGCTCGCTGCAGACGCTCGCCGCCTATACCTCCGGCGGCGACAAGCTGCAGATGTGCTACACTTTCGACCTGCTCGGCCCGCAATTCTCGGCCGCGCATATACGCGGCTGCGTCGAGGCGTTCGAGACCGCGGTCGCCGACGGCTGGGTCTGCTGGGCCTTTTCCAACCACGACGTGGTGCGCCATGTCAGCCGCTGGACGCGCCCGGGCGGCGACCCCGAAATGGTAGCGAAATTCTCCATCGCGCTGCTCTCCTGCCTGCGCGGATCGATCTGCCTCTACCAGGGCGAGGAACTCGGCCTGGAGGAGGCGGAACTTGCCTTCGAGGATTTGCGCGATCCGTTCGGCATCCGCTTCTGGCCGGGCATCAAGGGCAGGGACGGTTGTCGCACGCCGATGGCCTGGGAAGCGGGCGCCGACAATGCCGGCTTCACCTCTGGCAAGCCCTGGCTTCCCGTGCCGGTCGGTCATCGCGCCTGCGCCGTTGACATCCAGAACGGTGAGCAGTCGTCGGTGCTTGCCGCCTACCGGGCGATGCTGGGCTTGCGCAAGCGGCACCCGGCGCTGGTCACCGGCTCAATCCGCTTCCTCGATGCCGAAGGCGATGTTCTTGCCATTATCCGTGAAGGCGGCGGCGAGACGCTGCTCTGCGTCTTCAACTTCGCCGACGAGCCGGCAAGCTGGCCGGTTCCGCCTCATCTGGGCGCTGTCGAGGCGATCGATGTTGGAATGGTTGCCGCAGGTGCCCTTGAAGACCACGCATTGGTGCTGCCGCCTTTGGCTTGCTTCCTCGGACGGATGATCTGACCGCGGGCCCTACTGGACGAGCACGGACCGCCCGCAAGTGGCACCGGTGACGCGGATATCGGCTTCGCCGACATGCACGCCGAGCGCTGCGAGGGTGTTGGAGACCAGGTCGTCGACCGGCGCGGTCACGCCGTTGAGCAGCGTCACCACGGCCGGCTTCACCGTGCCCAGCAAGGCGCTCACGTCGATGCCGAGCCCCAGTGCGCTCACCGAAAGCGACAGATTGTTGACCAGCGAGGTGGTCAGCGACTGCGTCAGGTTCTTCGTCGACACCGTCTTGATCGCCTTGTTGGTGATGTCGGTGCTGGTGAAGATCAGGTTCGTTGGTGTCATGTTGGTGGCTGAGAAGGCCGACGATCCCTTGATCTGCAGCAGTTTGAGATTCAGCAGCAGCAGCTTGACGCTGACATCGGCGATCTCGGCGTCGCTGAACGATTGCGGCCTGGTGAAGTCGGCGAAGCCGCTGGCGTCGGCATCGGCGAGATGCGCGGCAACCACGCCTGGCTGCGCGGCAATTGTGACCTTCAGGCTGTCGGGACGCCCGGTCGGGCAGCTTATGTCGGTCAGCTTGGCTTCGGCATAGGCCACTTCGATATGCAGTGGCAGGTTCACGGCGAGCAGCTTGATGCCGCCGCCTAGATTCATGATTCCACCGTTGCCGTTTCCGTTTCCGATGCCGACGCTGGCCAGGAGCTTGATCCGCGTCTGCGCGGTGCGCACGACGGTGCCGGTCCCCCCCACCGTCAGCCAAGGCGAGGATTGCGGCGGCTCGCCAATGGCGATGCTGAGCGTAGTGGACGTCAATCCCGGCAAGGTGGCGCCGAGATTGACCTGGACCTGGTTGGTGCCGTTGGCCAATGCGGCCGCCGCCGTCACCATGCTCATCGCGCTTGCGGCGACGCTGAGCCCGGCCGGTTTCTGCCCGACGCCAAGGTTGCCGACCGAACCCAAATTGATGAATTGGCTGAGCGGGATCTTGACTTTGTTGGTGGCGCCGGAGGCCATCGTCTGCAGCGCGATCCTGGCTGTGCGGTCGAGCCCGGGGACATTGGCCATGGCAGTGGCGATCTGGCCGACCGTCGCCTTCGAGGCCAGAACGTCCGAATAGCTCACGCCTGTCAGCTTCAGCTCGGTCGCGAGTTGATCAGTGAAGGAGAGCACGTCGATATCGGCCGAGATCAGCGCATTGTAGTCCATCACGCTGAGCGAGATGTTGCTGCCCAGGAGCCCGCCGAGCAGTGCGTTGAGGATGCCGCCATTGACGCTGGCCAGCCGCGATCCGATCGAAAATGCGGCCTCGGCCTGGGCGCTCGCCGTGGCTGTGGTGCCGATGACGGGCGCCTCCATCATCGAAGCCGAGAAATAGAGCGTGCCGCGCTTCTTCAGCGACACCTGGACGGCGTTGTAAGGCAGCTTGCCGGCCTCGAACCGGCTTCCGGCGGCAATCGAGCTGACCCCGGAATAGCGGCCCGGCACCACCTGGATGACCGCCTTGCTGACTGTGGGATCGACAATTGTGCCCTGTTTCTGGACGGCGACCGAGTTGAACCCGTTATCCTTCAGCGTCGTCAGCACCGCCAGTTCGGCGTTGTTGATGTTGGCGGCCGCCGTGATCGCCGCCAGGTCGACGATCGACTGCGCCGCGCGCCGCTCGTTGAACAGCGCGCCTTCGTCGATCGCGAAGGCTGCCAGCACCAGCGCAACGGGCGCGCTCACCGCCGTCATGATCGCGAAATTGGCGCGCCTGTCGGCGATCAGCTGCCTGATCGATCCCAGTATTGATCCGGCGCTGGCAAAGCCCATCATATGCCCCCGACGCGGATCGTCGATTGACGCTGGATTGTCACCGACGGCATCGGCAGGCTCTGAAAGAGGTTCCAGATCGGCAGATCCCGCGCGTCGTAGCTGACCGACACAACGAATTGACTGCCGTCGATGACGCTGTCCTTGGCATCGACCGTCAGTTTGCTGGCGTTGACGAAAGGATAGCCGGTGACGTCGTGAGCGATGAAATCGGTGACAAGAGCCTTTCGCTCGGTTTGGTCTAGTCCCGCAATTGCCGTTCGCGCCGCATCAGCGGCGATCTGCTGCACCGAGTGGCTTGCTCCGAAATAGATGCCGTATGCAACCATGCCGAGCAGAAGCAGGATGAAGATCGGCGCCAGCATGGCGAATTCGATCGCCGACGTTGCCGCGGCGTCTGTCCGGAAACGAGACCATGAAGGGCAGTTTTTGGGGTTCTGCAGCATCATCACAGCATGCCAAATCCCGATTGCAAAAACAGAAAACAGCCCGAGCAACCTTTGGGTGTGCCAAGTTGAAAGGCGCTAGACTTTAGATATCGCTGTTTTAGCGGAAGATTGCTCACTTTGCGTCAAGCAAGACTCGGTTGAAATCGCATTTCCGTCTGTCTAGTCTCCTGCCACCAGCCGCCGGACAGGGAACCGGTGGCGCGCTCAAAAGGGGCCAGACATCGGTTCCGGGGCGTCAACACGTAAAGGCGCGCCGACGGCAGTGCCACAGGGAGAACTTCATGCTGAGAAACATGCTGAAGGCGACAGTGTTCGCCACCACGATGGCTTTGACGGCCGGCACGTTCTACACGCCGGCTTTCGCCGAGACCGTCTATAACAGAGGCAGCGCCGCCGAAGCGGAGACGGTCGATCCGCACAAGACCTCGACCGTCTACGAAGCCGATATTATACGCGACATGTTCCAAGGCCTGGTCATGCACGATCAGAAGACGAACCTCATTCCGGGCGCCGCCGAAAGCTGGACGGTGTCCGACGACGGCACCGTCTACACGTTCAAGCTGCGCAAGGACGGCTTATGGTCGGATGGCAGCCCGGTGACGGCTGAAGACTTCGTCTACTCCTTCCGTCGGCTGGAAGATCCGGCGACCGCCGCCGAATACGCCTCGATGCTCTATCCGGTGAAGGGCGCTGAGGACTTCAACACCAAGAAAGGCAAGCCCGAGGATATGGGCGTCAAAGCGATCGACGCCAACACCCTGGAAGTGACGCTGAAGGCGCCGACGCCTTATTTCCTGGAGATGTTGACCCACCAGGCGACCTACCCGGTCAGCAAGGCCTCCATCGACAAGCTCGGCGCCGAATGGATCAAGCCGGGCAAGCTGGTTTCCAACGGCGCCTACACGCTGGCCGAATGGGTCCCCAACGACCACATGAAGCTGGTCAAGAATCCGAAATTCTGGGATGCCGCGACCGTCAAGATGGACGTGGTCAACTATATCCCGACAGAAGATCGTTCGTCGGCGATGAAGCGCTTCGAAGCCGGCGAACTCGACAGCTACGGCGATCTGCCGACCGAACAGCTCGCTGACCTCAAGACCAAGTTCGGCGATCAGATCCGCGTCGGACCGTATCTCGGCACCTACTATTATGCGATCAAGACCGACAAGGCGCCGTGGGACAATGTCGAACTGCGCAACGCCATCTCGATGGCGATCGACCGCGACTTCCTGGCTGAGAAAGTCTGGCAGAACTCGATGCTGCCCGGCTATTCGATGGTGCCTCCCGGCATCGCGGGCTACACGCCGGCATTGGCCAAGTTTGCCGACATGCCGCAGATCGACCGCGAGGACGCCGCCAAGAAAATCCTCGAGAAGCTCGGCTATACGCCCGAGCATCCGCTGAAGATGGAGATCCGCTACAACACCTCGGAAAACCACAAGAACACCGCGGTTGCCATCCAGGAACAGCTGAAGCCGCTTGGCGTCGAAGTCACGCTGCTCAACACCGACACCAAGACCCACTACTCCTTCCTTGAGCAGAAGGGCAACTACGACGTGGCGCGCGCCGCCTGGATCGCCGACTACAAGGATCCCGAGACCTTCCTCGGCATCACCCGCAAGGCCAGCGGCAACAACTATTCGAACTACGTCAGCCCGGCATATGAAGCGGCCATGGACAAGGCTGCGGCTGCCGGCGGCAAGCCCGAAGAGCGCATGAAGGACCTCGCCGAAGCCGAACGCATCCTCGTCGACGATGTCGGCCAGATCCCGCTTCTCTACTACAGCTTCCACGATATCGTTTCCTCGAAGCTGCATGGCTTCGACGACAATGTGATGGACATCCATCCGTCCCGCTTCGTCTCCAAGGACTGACAATCATCCTTGACTGGACCGCCGCGCCTCATCTGGGCGCGGCGGGCTGGTCGGTCATCGCATCGCTCCGAAAGTCGTGGTCGATTTTTGGCAAGCCCGGTGCGAAGATTGGAGGCGCCGGAGCGTGGCAATGCGTCCGCATTGACGTAATGTCGCTCTGGCCGAAGCGGGGCGCCGATGCTGCGATATATCTTCCGGCGGCTTCTGACCGCCATACCGACGCTATTCGTCATCGTGACCATGGCGTTCTTCCTGATACGCGTCGCACCAGGCGGCCCCTTCAATCAGGAGCGGGGCTTGAGCCCCGAGATCAGGGCCAATCTGGAAGCTCAGTTCGGCCTCGACGATCCGCTCTGGCTGCAATATGCCCACTATCTCGGCAATCTTTTGCGCGGCAATTTCGGGCCGAGCTACAATTTGCCTGACTTCACCGTCACCGAACTCTTCGCCAAGGGCTTGCCGATTTCAGTCCAGCTCGGCGCCTCCGCGCTGATCCTGGCGCTGCTGCTGGGTTCGGTGCTCGGCACCATTGCCGCGCTCAACCAGAACAAGCTTGGCGACTATACGGTGATCGCGCTGGCGACCGCCGGCAGCACCATCCCTACCTTCGTCATCGCTCCGGTGATTCAGCTGGTGTTCGGATTGACCTGGAAGCTGTTGCCGATCGGCGGCTGGGGCGATGGCGCCTTCATCAATAAGGTCGGGCCGGTGCTGACGCTGGCTTTGCCGCAGATCGCCATCGTCGCCCGCCTGATGCGCGGTTCGATGATTGAGAGCTTGCGTTCGCATCATATCCGAACGGCGCGTGCGCTCGGCCTCTCCGACTGGTCGGTGGTGGTCAAGCACGCGCTGCGCGGCGCCATCCTGCCGATCGTTTCCTTCACCGGTCCGGCGGCCGCGGCGCTGCTCACCGGTTCGGTCATCGTCGAGACCATTTTCTCCATTCCCGGGGTCGGCCGCTATTTCGTCGATGCCGCGCTCAACCGCGACTACACGCTGGTGATGGGGACCGTGGTGGTGATCGCGCTCTTCACCATCGTCTTCAACCTGATCGTCGACGTCATGTATGCGGTCGTCGATCCGAGGGTGCGCTATGACTGATATCGCGGCCACCGCCGCTCCGCCGGCCATCGTCGGCCGCTCGCTCTGGGGCGATGCCTGGGCGCGGCTCAAGGCCAACCGCGCCGCCATGTTCAGCCTCTATTATCTGGCCTTCATTGGCGTCATCAGCGTCTTCGGGCCCTGGTTGGTGCCGCATCAATACACCACCATCTACGCCGACTACGTGCGCACGCCGCCAAGCTTTTCTGCCTATCCGAAGGCAGACATGATCGAGACTGCGCTCAAGGATGCCATCAAGCGCATGCGCGTCGACATCAAGGAGTGGAAGCAGGAGGGCGATCGCGTCACCGTAACCGTCACCTCAACCAAGCCGGTCGACGAGCGCAACATCCGCTATCTCGACCGCTCCGATGCCTTCGACGATACCAAGATAGAGAGCAAGTCGCCCGACGGGCTCGAACTGACGATGACCACCTCGGTCAAGCAGCAATATTTCCTGTTCGGCACCGACAACACCGGCCGCGATCTGTTGTCCCGCACGCTGATGGCGGGGCGCATTTCGCTGGCCATCGGCCTGCTTGCCGGCGTTGTCGCTGTGGTCATCGGCGTCCTCTACGGGGCGGCGGCCGGCTTTTCCGGCGGCAAGATCGACGAGGTGATGATGCGCATCGTCGACGTGCTCTATTCGCTGCCCTTCATCTTTTTCGTCATCATGCTGGTGGTGTTCTTCGGCCGCAACTTCGTGCTGATGTTCCTGGCGGTGGGTGCGGTGCTATGGCTCGACATGGCGCGCATCGTGCGCGGCCAGGCGCTGTCGATCCGGCGCCAGGAATATGTCCAGGCAGCCGAGGCCATGGGCGTCGGCCAGCGCGGCATCCTGATCCGCCATGTCATCCCCAATTTGCTCGGACCGGTGGTGATCTACATGACGCTGCTGGTGCCGCAGGTCATCATCCTGGAAAGCTTCCTGTCCTTCCTCGGCCTTGGCGTGCAGGAGCCGATGACCAGCTGGGGCGTGCTGATATCGGTTGGCGCCAAGAACATCGGCACCGCCAACTGGCTGCTCCTGTTCCCCGCCTTCTTCCTCGTCTCGACGCTGTTCGCGCTGAATTTCGTCGGCGACGGCCTGCGCGACGCGCTCGACCCGAGAGATCGATAAAGATGGGAACCGTTGATATGGGAACTCCCGAAACGATCCTCAGCGTCAAGGACCTTCGTGTTCGCTTCCGCACGCTCGACGGCGCGGTCGAGGCCGTCAAGGGCATCAACATCCACGTCAAGGCAGGCGAAACCGTTGCCGTGGTCGGCGAATCCGGTTCCGGCAAGAGCCAGACGATGATGGCGGCGATGAGCCTGCTGGCTTCCAACGGCGAGGCGACAGGTCACGTCGATTATCGCGGCCGCAACCTTTTGACGCTGAGCAAGTCCGACCTCAACAAGGTGCGCGGCGCCAAGATCAGCATGATCTTCCAGGAGCCGATGACCTCGCTCGATCCGCTCTATTCAATCGGCAACCAGCTGATGGAGCCGATCCGCAAGCATCGCGGGCTGAATGCGGCCGAGGCGCGGGAAGAGGCGCTCAAGCTACTGCGGCTGGTGCATATTCCAGATCCCGAGCGACGGATGAAATCCTATCCGCACGAAATGTCGGGCGGCCAGCGCCAGCGTGTCATGATCGCCATGGCTTTGGCCAACGATCCCGACATCCTGATCGCCGACGAGCCGACGACCGCGCTCGACGTCACGATCCAGGCGCAGATCCTGGTGCTGCTCGCCGAACTGCAGCGCAAGCTCGGCATGGCCATCGTCTTCATTACCCACGATCTCGGCATCGTCCGGCGCTTTGCCGACCGCGTCTACGTCATGCGCCAGGGCGAAGTGGTCGAGGAGGGCGACGCCGAAGCGCTCTTCGCCAGCCCGCAGCATGCCTACACCAAGATGCTGCTTGCCGCCGAGCCGACCGGCACCAAGGCGCCGCCGCCGGCCAACTCGCCGGTGCTGCTCGAGGGCAGGAATGTCGAGGTGACCTTCAAGATCGGCGGCGGCTTCCTCGCCGGCGAACCGCTGCTGCTACGCGCCGTCGACCGCATCTCGATCCGGCTGCAGCGCAACCAGACGATCGGCATCGTCGGCGAATCCGGCTCGGGCAAGTCGACGCTCGGCCGCGCTTTGCTCAGGCTGCTGCCCAGCGACGGCCTGATCCGCTTCGGCGACCGCGACATTTCCGGTGCCGACCGCCAGGCGATGCGGCCGCTCAGGCGCGAAATGCAACTCGTCTTCCAGGATCCGTTCGGCTCGCTGTCACCGCGCATGACCGTCGGCCAGGTCATCACCGAAGGGCTCCTGGTGCATGAGCCGAACCTTTCGGGCAAGCAGCGTGACCAGCGCGCTGTCGAGGCCTTGCTTGAAGTCGGGCTCGATCCCAATTCGCGCAACCGCTATCCGCATGAATTCTCCGGCGGCCAGCGCCAGCGCATCGCCATCGCGCGAGCCATGATCTTGAAGCCGAAACTGGTGGTGCTGGACGAGCCGACCTCGGCGCTCGACCGTTCCGTGCAGAAGCAGATCGTCGAACTGCTGCGCAAGCTGCAGGCCGATCACGGATTATCCTATCTGTTCATCAGCCACGATCTCGCCGTCGTGCGCGCCATGGCCGACTACATAATCGTCATGAAACAGGGCAAGATCGTCGAGGAAGGGCCGACCGAAGAGATCTTCAGCAATCCGCAGGCCGCCTACACGCAGACGCTGATGAACGCGGCGATCGATGTCACGCGGTTTCGGTTGAGCGCCTGAGGCGACAGTCGTCCGACGGCATGCGCGTCATTGCGAAGATGGACACTGGCGCTTCCTTGCCGCGACGATGGCTAGTTGTTGCTGCTGAAGCCGTTCGATCCGGGCCGTCTCGCGGTTGGCGACCGCGGTCTTGACGGTCGAGCCGCCAAGCAGCCAGCGCGGGACGCTGGTGTTGGCAACCTTGCCGCGGGTGATGGCGGTCTGCGAGATGTCGCTGGCGGTGTCGCCGAGCGCGCTGTTGAGCTCGGTGCACGTCATCTTGTCGTATTTCGCCGGGTCGAGCGATCTTCCCGTCGACGAACAGCCTGCTGCAAGAAGGAGCATAGCGGCCAGGCTGAATGGCAAGGCGGCCGTCGACGTCAGCTTCATGTCTTGTCCGGTCTCGCCATTCCTGACTCCCTCATACCCGTGCAACTAGGGCAGGGCGCCATTAGGTCAAAGTGAGGGCTTGCTGTCGAGCATCATCGCGACTGGCCACGATCCGGCCCGCATTTGGAGCTGCTCGATTGATGTGGAGGGCGGCGGGAGAAACCGACCCGGCTTGAAAATACTATGGTATCTATGATGCGTTGGCTCCCAAGTGTTCAGAACTTCGGTAGACCCTTCGGCTGGGAAAGCCGCCTTTGCGCTGCGATCCGAAACGCGGCATTCATCGCTCCATAGCCTTTATAGCCGCCGCGTCGCTCCACGATCTCGAAGAAGAAGCCTTCACCATACGTGCGGCTGTAGATCTGGAGATATTCCCCCGTGCCATCCCGATCGTAGAGAATGCGGTTTTCGCGCAACCGGTCAACGAAGTCCGGATCCAGGCCGAAACGCGGCTCGAGGTCGTCATAGTAATTCCGCGAGATGGGCAGAGCCAGAAAGCCGAGTGCAGCAAGCGCGCGGGCTGTCTCGAAAATGTCGCCGGAGGCAAAGGCGAGATGCTGGATGCTCGAGCCAAAACCTTCGGCCAGGAAGTTGCCCGCGAAGGTCTTGCGATTTTCCACACCGTTCAACGTCAGACGGAATCCACCATCACTGCCCTCTACGGCCTGGCTTCGGACAAGACCGCCGGGATCGACGATGTCGACCATTGGCGTTCGCCGGGTATCGAAGATCGATGTGTAGAACAGCAGCCATGTCAGCATTTCGTCATAGCGGGTCGTCTGGGCGATGTGGTCGATATGGATCAGGCCGGCCCCTTTTGGGGTCGATTCCTCGACCGCATCGAATTCGCTTTCCCAGATATTGGCGAGTGCGCTGGAACCGTCGAGGAAATAAATCACGCCGTTTCCGACACCCTGGATCGCCGGCACCGCCACCTCGCCCGGGAGGCGCGGCTCTGCGAAAATATCTGCTCCCAGCGCGGATGCGCGCTCCACCGTGGCATTGGCGTCTGCGACCTTCATCCCGTAGGCATAGGCATTGGCGCCGTTTACGGAATAGGAAGAGTTGGCAAAGCCCCGGTTGTCGGTATTGATGACGAGGCGAATATCGCCTTGCCTGTAGAGGTCCACCTTGCGGTTCCTGTGCCGGCCGGTTCTGGCGAAGCCGAGAGTGGCGAGAAGTGCTTCCAAATCCCGCTGCTCGCTTTCCCTGCTGGTGAATTCGACGAATTCGATGCCTTGCGCCGCAACCCGCTCAGGCATTGACGGAACAGCAAGGCGAATATCCTCTTCCTGTCGACGGACCTGATCCATCAGAAAAAGCAGCGACCGATGCCCGTCACCGGCGATCGAGCGCGGCGAGCCGCCACGAAACTGGTCATTGAAGATTTCCAAAGACAGAACGCCATCGTAGCCGGTCGCCGCGACAGCGCGCATGAAATCCACCACCGGCAAATCGCCCTCGCCGGGCATGTTGCGGAAATGACGGCTCCAGTAGAGCAGATCCATATCAATCAACGGTGCATCCGCAAGCTGAACAAGGAAGATCTTATCGCCGGGAATGGAGCGAATGCTGTTGACGTCGATCTTGCGGGCAAGAGTATGGAAGGAATCGAGGATGATGCCGACATTGGGATGATCCGCCCTGCGGACGATCTCCCAGGCATCGCGATGGTCGCTGATATGCCGGCCCCAGGCGAGTGCCTCGTAGCCGACACGCAATCCCCGCTGCGCCGCGCGCTCTCCCAATTCGCGGAAATCGGCTGCGGCGCGGTCGATACCGCCAAGCGCGATCGGCGAAACATTGGAGCAGACCAGCATCAGGTCGGCGCCAAGTTCCGTCATGAGATCGAATTTCCGTTCGGCGCGATCGAAGACACGCGATCGATGCGGCTCCGGCATGCCCTCGAAGTCCCGAAAGGGCTGGAACAGGGTGATGTCCAGTCCGTTATCGCGAACCATCTGCCCCACGTCTTTCGGTGGGGCATCGTAAGCCAGGAAATCGTTCTCGAAAATCTCGACTCCCGAGAATCCGGCTTGGGCGATAGCCGCTAGTTTTTCGGGGAGGTCGCCGCTGATCGACACCGTCGCGATGGAAGTCTTCATGGCCGATCCTCCCGGAATCATGCTCAAGTTCGCCGACTTGTCTTCCTCACGGTTCTTCTGTACCAACTGGTTAAGATTGTCAATCATTTTGTACTAACAGGTTAAAACATATCTTCTGTCCAGCATACGATCCGGGTATGGTCACCTTTTAGAGGAAGAAATGGAGAGCCGGGTGAATAAGCCGCAGGGCAAACGGGATCCTGAAGGAGTGCGCGAAGACATCCTTCGCGTTGCCATGCAGGAGTTTTCCGAAAACGGCCTGTCTGGCGCGAGAATCGATGAAATCGCTGCCAAGACCAGAACATCCAAACGGATGATCTATTATTATTTCGGCGACAAGGAAGGGCTCTACACGCGCGTGCTGGAAGAAGCCTATCGCCATGTTCGCGGCGATGAGGCCGATCTCGAGCTGGATACGCTCGATCCGATCGAGGCGCTGGACCGTTTGGCTCGGTTCACCTTTCATCACCACCGGCAGAACCCGGCCTTCATTCGCATGGTGATGATCGAAAATATTCACCACGGGCAATATATCGAGCGCTCGCAGAGCATCCGTGAGCTCAACCGGCCGGCCATTGAGAAATTGCAGTCACTGCTCGCCCGCGGGCAGAGGGACGGTGTATTCAGGCCTGACATCGACGCGCTCGAACTGCATTGGCAAATCAGCGCATTGTCGTTCTTCAATGTTTCGAACCGGGCAACCTTCTCGCATATTTTCGGTCAGTCTCTCTGGGCCGACGAGGCGCACGACACATTGTCGCGCCACGTTGCCGCGATGGTTCTGCGCTATGTCTCAAAACTCGAGGCGTTGGCCAGACGAGGTGATGGCTAAGCCTCGTCTGTCGCCTGCACCGGTCGGACGCGTGCGTCGAAAAGCTCGGCAAAATGGATTTGCATGCGTTCTGCGTCGGGTTCGAGGCCGGTGAAAAGCCGGAACGCGCCGACGGCCTGAAAGACGGTCATGCCACCGCCCGAAAGAATGCGGCAGCCGCGACGGGCCGCCGCCGCCAGCAGATTCGTAACCAGCGGCATGTAGACGATGTCCGCCACCCAATGGCGGCTTTCCAAAAGCGTTTCGTCGATGGGAATGCCGGGATGGCTCTTCATGCCCGTTGGTGTGGCATGAATCAGCCCGTCCGAGGCTGCCATGGATCCGGCGAGATCCACCGTCGGTGCAGCTCGGTCTCCATCAAAGCGTCCATTCAGGGCGTCGGCAAGCTGCACCGCACGGGTGGGATCACGATCGAAGATATCGAGACTGGCGATGCCGAGCTTGAGCGCGGCATGGGCGACAGCGACGCCGGCGCCGCCCGCTCCGAGAAGCAGTGCATGATCACGCCGCGCATCCGGGAGACCGCGCCTAAAGCTCTCGTAAAAGCCGTACCAGTCCGTATTGTGTCCGGAACGCCTGCCGTTGCGGAATACCACCGTATTGACCGCCCCCAGCATACGGGCGTCCTCCGACAGTTCGTCGAGAAGCGGCAGCACGGCCTGTTTGAAAGGGTGGGTAATGTTGGTGCCGGAGAAGCCACGGTCCTCGAGTTCACGCAGCAGGTCCGGCAGGGCGCTCTCGGGAAGATCGCGCTCATGAATGTCCACCCGCTCATAGCGATAATCGAGCCCATGACAGGCGCCTTCGCGCTCATGCAGTGCCGGCGTCTTGGAAAGTTTGAGGTCGGAGCCGATCAGTCCGACAAGCACAGTGCGTTTGTCCGCCATTTGATTTCCAGAAGGAGATAGGCCGGCCTTCGGGCCGTGCCCTGAAAAATGCCGGAATCCGGTTGCGATCGGTCAATGGTGAGCGAGAATTTCGCCGAGAAAGGCCTTGGTTCGATCGTGCCGGGGGGTGCTGAAGAATTCGTCAGGCTGCGCTTCCTCGATCACCTCTCCGGAGGCCATGAAGATGACGCGATCGGCCACCTGCCTGGCAAACCCCATCTCATGGGTCACGCAGATCATCGTCATGCCGTCGCGTGCCAGGCCGATCATCGTATCGAGCACTTCCTTGACCATTTCGGGGTCGAGTGCGGATGTGGGCTCGTCGAACAGCATGACCTTCGGTTCCATGCAAAGCGCCCGGGCGATGGCCGCCCGCTGCTGCTGCCCGCCTGACAATTGCGCCGGATATTTGTCCGCCTGATCGCCGATGCGCACCTTGCCGAGATACTTGGTCGCGATGTCCCGGGCATCCGCCTTCGACATGGCTCTCACCCGCATCGGGGCGAGCATGCAGTTTTCAATGATTGTCATGTGCGGGAACAGGTTGAAGCTCTGAAACACCATGCCGACTTCGCGCCTGACGGCATCAACGGTCTTGCCGCTGTCGTCCAGAGTGAGTCCCTCCACGACGATCCTGCCCCTTTGGATGTCCTCCAGGCGGTTTATGCAGCGGATCAAGGTGGACTTGCCGGAACCCGACGGCCCGCAAAGGACGATCTTCTCCCCCTTGTGGACCGAGAGGTTGATATTCTTCAAAGCATGGAAGGTGCCATACCATTTCTCGACGCCCTCGAGTGCGATCAGGGCCTGTTCTGAGCCGGGTTCAATATGCGGCATGGCGACGTCCTCCTCGGATTGTCGATCATTTCACGGTGTAGGGGACATCCGGCATGGAGTCCGGGAACTTCGGAACCTCGCGCTTCATCCACTTGGCGTAGATCTTGGCATGTTCGCCATCGGCCGTGATCTTGTCGAGAAAGGCGTTGACGGCCTCGTTCCAGTCTTTTTCGCCGAGGCGCGTGCCAGCACCGTTGTAGAGTGTCTTGAGGTCGAACTTGCTGCCATAGGTTCCGGCGCTGGCCGCATCCAGGCGATCGCCGTAGAACTGGTTGCCGCCAACGACCTGAACCTGGCCTGCAAGCAGCGCCTGGATCGTTGCCGCGTCATCGTCGAAACGCAGAACGGTCGCAGTGTCGCCGACGCCGGCGGTAATTGCAGTGTCCATGGCGCTCGACTTCGGCACGCCGATCGTCAGGCCGGCGAGATCCTTGTAGTCGGCGACCTTCATCGTCTTCGCCGCATAGATGGAAAGCACATTGCCCGCATAGGGCTTGCTGTACTGGATCGACTTTGCCCGTTCGGCAGTCATGCCCATGGTGGCGAACAGGACGTCGACCTTGCCGGTCACCAGAGAGGGAATGCGATTGGCGACCGCAAGCGGGATGAACTCGACCTCCACGCCAAGTTCCTTGGCAAAGGCGCGACCGATGTCGGCATCCAGGCCGTCCTGAACGCCGCTCGAATTGACGAAGCCCCAGGGAGCATTGTCGCCCTGGATGCCGATGACGACCTTGCCGTTCGCCTTGGCTTCCTCGACGGTTCCGGCATTTGCCGGAAATGCAGCTACCAGTGGAAGCAGCATGGCTCCCGCCGCGGCAATAAGGACGCTTCCGCGACGCAAGGCATGTCTCAATTTGTCGATCATTTTCTTCTCCTCTTCAACAAAGCTCGGCGAATTCCTCATCGTGCCGACTTGGCAAGCCGGCGTTCCATGCTTGCGCCCCACAAAGAGAGCGGCCAGCACAGCGCGAAATAGATGGCTCCAATGATCGCGAAGACCATTAGCGGCCGGAAAGTCTGGTTGGAAACGATCTGGCCGGCGCGGGAGAGCTCGACGAAACCGACGATCGCGGCGAGCGACGTTCCCTTGACGAGCTGCACCAGAAAACCGATCGTGGCAGGCAAGGATATCTTGAGCGCCTGCGGCAGGATTACATCCTTCATGCGCGAGACATAGTGCAGTCCGAGCGCCTTTCCGGCTTCCGTCTGGCCCTTGGGGACCGACTGAATGCCGCCACGCCAGATTTCACCCAGGAATGCGCTTGCATGCAGGGTAAAGGCGATGGCGACGGCAATCCACGCGTCCACATTGACGCCGAGAAGTCCGATACCGTAGTAGACGACGAAGAGCTGCATAAGCAGCGGCGTTCCCTGGAAGACCGCGATATAGGCGGCTCCAGCCCGCCACAGCACGGCATGGGTCGAGACGCGCGACAGGGCGACCCCCAGGCCGAATAGACCCCCGCCGGCAAAGCCGATCGCGGCCAGAGCTATCGTCCATTTCAGTCCCTGAAGCAGGAAAAGCAACTCGTTTACGCCGATACTTGCCATGACCCGCCCTTTCTCATCGAACCGGATAGCTGAAGAGCAGCTTGGATATCGCGGAAAACAGCGCCATCATCAGCCCGGAAATTGCGAGATAGATCAGTGTGATGCTGAAATAGACCTCGAAGGAGCGGAAGGTGTCGGACTCGATCCGCTGGGCAACCGAAGTCAGTTCGTACGCCGCAATCGACGTGCATACCGATGTCGTCAGCGTGAGCATGATGAACTGGCTGGTCAGTGAAGGATAGATCGCCCTGAAGGCCGGCTTCAGCACGATATGGCGGAACACCTGCGCCTTATGCAGCCCGAGCGCCAAGCCGGCTTCGATCTGTCCTTTGCCGATACTCTCGACCCCGCCGCGAATGATCTCGATCGCATAGGCGCCGCCATTGACGGCAAGTGCGATGATCGCTGTCGCCGTCGGGTTCAGCCGGATCCCGAACTGCGGCAGGGCGAAGAAGATGAAGAAGATCTGCACCAGGAAAGGCGTGTTGCGGATGACCTCGACGAACGCGATGGTCGGGATACGAAGGAGGGAGGATTTGGATGTACGTGTGAGAACGCCGAGGACGCCGATCAGCGTCGCAAGCGACATCCCCGCGACGGCAAGACCGATAGTCGACAACGCAGCCAGCAACAATTCAGGCAGCCGCTCATAGACGACACCGAAGTCGAGCACATAGCCCATCAATTCCTCCCGGACGCCTCCTCAAGCGGCAAAGTATCCCGACCGCTCTATGGCGAGCCGTTCTCTCATTGCACATCTTTGTACCATCTGGTTAATAGCCGTCAAGCCATTTTGTACCAATCAGTTAAATCATTTTGCCGCAGGCTTCGAGCTCGGTCTGAGGAATCCTCAGTCCACAGTTGCATTCCCGTGACCTTTGGAGATGGCACGAAGTTCAAAAGGGCCCATGTCGCAAAGCGGCGCGAGCGCTCGGAAGCTGAACGTTTTCAGCAGAGACGACATGATCTCGAGCGCGAATGCCATCGGCAGCGTCGCCTGCAGCGGACCATGAACGACAAGTCCCGCATAGCCTTCTTCGTTTACGCTGTAGTCGCGATCGTAGTGGATCCGATGGCCGTTGAACGTGAGGGCCGAATACCGGAACAGAAACGGTGAAGACGTCCCAATTTACCAAATATGCGTCCGCCAGCCACACAGAGCGGCCCTGGACGCTTTCCATTTTTTTCTGTGGGGAGATCTATGGGGCAGGTAGTCTTCGGGTTACCTAACCCTTTGATTTTCTGGTCGGAGTGGCAGGATTTGAACCTGCGACCCCCTCGTCCCGAACGAGGTGCGCTACCAGGCTGCGCTACACTCCGTGACCAGACCGCGGGCTTATAGCCGCCGTACTTCGTTCCTGCAAGCGGCAATGGCAGCGCTTCTGTCGCATTTCGTCCGCTTTCGTCCGGCATGGCCGGAAAGCCCGGATTTTCCCCCGGGGATAAACACGGTCTAAAGGCTTGCGTGCTAAGCCGCTGCCTCGATAGATCGGATTTTCTGCCGCCTGGAGTTCTGCTGTCTTGCCCCCAAAAATCGTTGGCGATGCCCGGCCCAACAGTTTCGAATTCGAAACCGACGCGCTGATCAAGGCGTCCGGCTTTCGCGAATACGACGCGCGCTGGTGGTTCGGCCATCCGGGCTCGACGGTGCAGCCGGAGCTAAATTTGATCGGCGTCCAGGCGCTCGGCATGGGGCTGGGCACGCTGATCCGTCGTCTCGGCGCCGGGCCTGACATCGTCACCGGGCATGATTTCCGCTCCTATTCGCTCAGCATCAAGCTGGCACTGGTCTCCGGCCTGACGGCCGCCGGCGCCAGGGTGAAGGATATCGGGCTGGCGCTGTCGCCGATGGCCTATTTCGCCCAATTCGCGCTGGATACGCCCTCCGTCGCCATGGTCACCGCCTCGCACAATGAAAACGGCTGGACCGGCGTCAAGATGGGTGCGGCGCGGCCGCTGACCTTTGGCCCCGAGGAGATGGGTGCGCTGAAGACAATCGTGCTGGCAGGCGATTTCGACCTTGCCGGCGGCGGCTCCTACGAATTCGTCTCCAGTTTTCGCGCGACCTATCTCGACGACCTGGTCGGAGACAAGCGCATAGCGCGCAAGCTGAAGGTGGTCTGCGCCTGCGGCAACGGCACCGCCGGCGCCTTCGCACCGGAGGCGCTGGCGCGCATCGGCTGCGAGGTCATCCCGCTCGACGTCGAGCTCGACCACTCCTTCCCGCGCTACAACCCGAACCCGGAGGACATGCAGATGCTGCATGCCATCAGGGACAAGGTTCTGGAGACAGGGGCCGATGTCGGCCTCGGTTTCGACGGCGATGGCGACCGCTGCGGCGTCGTCGACAATGAAGGCAACGAAATCTTCGCAGACAAGGTCGGCGTGATGCTCGCGCGCGATATTTCGCGGATCCATCCCGGTTCGACCTTCGTCGTCGACGTCAAGTCGACCGGCCTGTTCAACACCGACGGCGTCTTGCACGCCAATGGCGCCACGACCGACTACTGGAAGACCGGCCATTCCTACATCAAGCGCCGCGTCGCCGAACTCGGCGCCGTCGCCGGCTTCGAAAAGTCCGGCCATTTCTTCTTCAACCCGCCGATCGGCCGCGGCTATGACGATGGGCTGATCACCGCTATCGCCATCTGTCAGATGCTCGATCGCAGCCCGGACAGCTCGATGGCTGATCTCTACCGCGCGCTGCCGCTGACCTATGGCACGCCCACCATGTCGCCGCACTGTGCGGACGATGTGAAGTATGGCGTGGTCGAGCGGGTGGTTTCCGACTTTCAGGCAATGCAGCGCGACGGCGCTATCTTCGCCGGCCAGAAAATCGCCGCGCTGATCACCGTCAACGGCGTGCGCGTCGTCGCCGAGGACGGCACCTGGGGTCTGGTGCGCGCCTCCTCCAACAAGCCGGAGCTGGTCGTCGTGGTAGAGAGCCCGGTATCGTCGGAGCGGCGTCGGCAGATGTTCGAGGCCGTCGACGCCGTGCTGCGTCGCAGCCCCGAGGTTGGCGCCTACAACCAGACCTTTTAGGTTCAGGCCCCGCGAATTGTCAGATGGCGGCAGATGCCCGCTCGAGAGCGCTCCAGTCGAATGCGCGCGCCCAGTCGGCAAAACTGTGCCAGCGGACCTCCGGGAATTCCTTGTGCAGGGCGGCGATATCGACGTCGTAACCGATACGGTCGAACCATTCGAACATGAGTGCCGCATCCTCGCTCTGCTCGCGGGCCACGGCGATCGGGATTTCCTGATAGCTGATGGGCCGGCCGATGGCTTGCGTCAGGATCTTCGCCTGTTCCTCGCCGGACAACTCGTCCCCGGCAAAATCAAAGCGCTTGCCGAACACCTGTTCGCGCCGCTCGACCAGAGCGGCAACGAAAGCGCCGATGTCGGCCAAAGTGACCAACTGGAGGACGCGCCTCGGAGGCATCGCAAAGGCATACGTGCCCTGGCTGAGCGCGCCGATCGACCATGGCGCGACGATATTCTCCATGAAGGCGACCGGCGCGCTGATCGTGTAGGGGACGCCGAGCCCGACGATATGCTTCTCAACGAGATACTTGCTTTCGAAATGCGGGATGCCGGTGTGCTTGTCCGCGTCGGCAACCGACGAATAGATCAGATGCCCGACGCCGGCAGCCTTCGCCGCATCGGCGGCGATCATCCCCTGGCGCGTCTCCTCTTCCATGCCGGCCTCATAGCTGTTGCCCATCAGGAACATGGTGTCGACGCCGCTTGCGGCCCTCACGACGGAGGCTGTGTCGGCGAGATCGCCGCCCACGACGTCAGCGCCCGCCAACGCCAGCTGCCTTGCGGCGTCGCTGTCCGGCCTGCGTGTCAGTGCCTTGACGCGATGTCCTTTCGACAGCAGGGCGCGCGCAACCGCGCCGCCTTGCTGGCCGGTGGCGCCGGTCACCAAAATGCTTCGTTTGCTGGTCATTGAGTTCTGCTCCTTCGTTGCGGTGGAGCAAACTTAGGGACTGCCATATTGATGCATAATTGCCTATAATTGAAAAAACTTTGTCCCACATTCGGATACAATGCTCGATCTCAACGATATCGTCGTTTTCGCTCGCGTCGTCGAAGCCGGCAGCTTCACCGCTGCCGCGCGCCTGCTCGCCATGCCCAAGACGACGGTCAGCCGCCGCATTGCCGCGCTCGAGCGCGAGGTCGGCGTCCGTCTTCTGCAGCGCACGACACGCAGCCTCAACCTGACGGACGCCGGGCGCCTCTACTATGAGCAGAGCAGCCAGGCGTTGCGGACGCTCGAGGAAGCAAATCTGCGCCTCGCGGAAGCAAGGGCCGAGCCTTCCGGCACGATCCGCATTTCAGCGCCCGTCGGCTTCGGGGGATATTTCCTCACCAGCGCCGTGGTCGACTTTCTGGCGATGTATCCGAAGGCCAAGGTCGAGCTCCGCTTGACCGACGACAGGCTCAATCTGGTCGAGGACGGGATCGACCTCGCTTTCCGCACTGGCGTCCTGCAGGATTCGACTCTGATCGCCCGCAAGCTCGGCTCGACCCACAGGCTGCTCTGCGCCAGCCCGGACTATCTCGCGCGTCGCGGCGTGCCGGAAGCACCCACGGATCTCGCCGGCCACGACTGTGTCATCGCGGGTGCCTCGGCGGCCGGCGCTCATTGGGTGCTGGAGGGGCCGGACGGTCAGGTGACGGTCGCCGTAGACGGGCGCTTCGCAGCCAACGAGATGCAGGCAGTCGTTGCGGCCACGATTGCGGGCTTCGGTATCGCGCAATTGCCGCACGGCATGGCCGAGGCGCTCATCAGCGAAGGGCGCATGAAGCGTGTTCTCAAGGATTACACGACGCCGGCTGGCGGGCTGCATGTCCTTTATCCGAGCAGCCGCCACCTTTCGCCGCTGGTCAAGGCTTTCATCGAGCTGGCGGCCGAGCGCATTTCCAATCGGCTAAACACAGCTTAAAGGCATGTGTAGTAAGCAGCAGCCACAACCTTGAGCGCGAGACCTGAATGAGCGAGCGGATCGTCAGTTTTGTCATGAGCGGCGGCGTCGGGTCGCGGCTCTGGCCGCTGTCGCGCGAGGACAATCCGAAGCAGTTCCACGACCTTTCCGGCGATGGCTCGATGCTGGCCAAGACCTTGCGCCGGCTGACGGCAAGGCCGGATGGCGAGACGCCGATCTTCCTGATCGCCGCCGAGCGCCATGCCGAGCGCGTCCATTCCGATCTCGCCGGGCTTGACCTTGCCGGCGGCGGCCCGCTGTTCGAACCGACCGGCCGCAACACCGCCGCCGCTGTCGCGCTGGCTACGTTGCGCACGCTGTCGGAATTCGGCGACAGCCTGGTGCTGGTGGTGCCGTCCGACCATGAGATTTCCACCACGCGGCAATTCTGGGAGAGCATCGAAGCGGGTGCCGCGGCGGCCAGCGATGGCCGGCTGGTGGTGTTCGGCATCAAGCCCAACCAGCCCGAGACCGGCTACGGCTATATCGAGGTATCGGGCGACAAGGCCGGCATCTTCGACGTGTCGCGCTTCGTCGAAAAGCCCGATCTCGCGACCGCGCAGAGTTATCTCGAGGCCGGAAACTTTTACTGGAACACCGGCATCTTCCTGTTTCGCGCCGGCGCCATGCGCGATGCGTTTGCGGCGTTCGAGCCAAAAATCTGGCAGGCGACAGAAACGGCCTACAAGGCGGCGACATCGGACCTCTCCGGCCTCTACATGCCGCTGGAACTCTACGCGGCCATTCCCTCGACCTCGATCGACTACGCCATCATGGAGCGGGCGACGGGCATCGCCATGGTGCCGGCCGGCTTTCGCTGGAACGACCTTGGCTCCTGGCAGTCGCTGCTAGATGTCGGTCCGTCCGACAGCCAAGGCAATGTCATCGTCGGCGATGTGGTCGCCATCGACTGCGAGAACTCCTACATCCGCAGCGACGGTCGGCTCCTGTCGGCCATCGGCATGAAGGACGTCGCCATTGTCTCGACCGCCGACGCCACCTTCGTCGCCCCGGTCAGCCACAGCCAGCACGTCAAGAAGATCGTCGAACAGTTGGAAAAGTCGGGCCGGCTGGAGACCCGCTTCACGCCGGCGCATGATCGCGTCATCGAAAGCGGCGCCTGGCGGCGGCGTGTTCGTCACTGGCTGTTCGAAGAGACCTTGCCGCTGTGGTCGACATCAGGTGTCGACGAGCGCCATGGCGGCTTCCACGAGGCGCTCGGCTTCGACGCTGCACCGCTGCTGAAGCCGAAGCGCATGCGTACGCAGGCCAGGCAGGTCTACGCCTTCGCCGTCGCCAAGGCGCGCGGCTGGACTGGCCCGGCCGACCGGCTGATCAGCCACGGCATCGACTTCATGGCCGGCAAGGGCCGCACCGACAGCGGCGGTTGGGTGCGCACTCTGAATGTCGACGGTTCGGTCGCGGATTCCGCCGAGGACGCCTACGATCATTCCTGCGTTCTGTTGGCACTGGCGCACGCTCATATGTCGGGCAATCCCGATGCCTTGCTGCTCGGCGAGGAGACCTTCGCCTTCCTCGATGCCCATCTCGAGGATGAGCGCATGACCGGCTTCCTGGAGACTTCGAGCGGCGAGGGCGAGCGACGCTCCAACCCGCATATGCATCTGCTTGAAGCCTTCCTCGCCTGGCATCAGGCGACCGGCGAGCGTGCGTATCTGCGCCGCGCTGCACGCATCATCGACCTTTTCCGCAGCCATTTCTTCGATCCGGAAAGCTGGACGCTGGGTGAATATTTCGACGCCGGCTGGAAGCCGGTGGCCGGCGAGAAGGGCGCCTGGACCGAGCCTGGCCATCATTTCGAATGGGCCTCGCTGCTGGTCGATTTCGCCGACCGCAGCGGCCAGACCGAGCTTAGCGGCTTTGCCCGAAAACTCTATGCCTCGGCGATCGCCAACGGCCTCAACCGCGCCACCGGCCTGTCCTACGGCGCCGTCTCCAGGCAAGGCCTGCCGCTCGATCTTGTGTCTCGCAGCTGGCCGCAAGCCGAGGCGGTCAAGGCGGCGATCGCGCTGGATGGCGCAGGCGGGCCGGACCTCAAGCCCGAGATCGAGGCGCGCGTCGGCCGCCTGTTCCGCTGGCACATCGACCCGGCGCCGCTGGGTCTCTGGATCGACCGCATCGACGAGCGCGGCCGTTCGCTCGCATCAGACGTGCCGGCCAGCATCTTCTATCACCTGGTCTGCGCGTTGACGCAGTATCTGGATGGGACGGCGGAGAAGGGTAGCTAAGAGGTTGAAGCCGCCAAACATCCCTCGAAAGGGGGAGATCGGCTGTCATGTCGGCTTTCGCAATCGCCAACCTCAATATGGGCTCGCCACGTCCCCTGTCTCGACATAAATCGCCTTTAGTTGCGAGTAGAGCGCCAGCGCCGCCAGCGAATTCTCCCGCCCGATTCCGGATTGCTTGAAGCCGCCGAAGGGGATTTCCACCGGTGTCAGATTGTAGGCGTTGATCCAGCAGGTGCCGGCCTGTAATTCGGCGATGACGCGATGGGCGCGTTGCAGATCGCGTGTGAAGACGCCGGCGGCAAGCCCGAACTCAGTGTCGTTGGCGCGGTCGATCACCTCGTCCTCGCTGTCGAACTTCAGCACGCTCATCACAGGCCCGAAGATCTCGTCGCGGGCGATGCGCATCGTGTCGGTGACGCCGGTGAACACAGTCGGCTCGACGAAGAAGCCGCCCTGGAAACCTTGCAGGGAAGGCACATTGCCGCCGCAGGCAAGCGTCGCGCCATCCTGCTTGCCGGCCTCGATGTACGAGATGACCTTTTCATGCTGCGCCTTGTTGACCAGCGGTCCCATCTGCGTTTCCGGATCGAGCGGGTCGCCAATGCGGATCTTCTTGGTCCGTTCTACCAGCCGGTCGACGAAGCGGTCGTGGATGGCCTTCTGCACGAAGACGCGCGTGCCGTTGGAGCAGATCTGGCCGGTCGAATAGAAATTGCCAAGCATGGCGCCGCCGATGGCATTTTCGAGATCGGCGTCGTCGAAGACGATCAAGGGCGATTTGCCGCCGAGCTCCATGGTGGCGTGCTTCATCTTCGAGCCGGCCAGCGACAGCACCTTGCGGCCGGTCGGCACGGAGCCGGTCACCGAGACCTTGGCGACGACATCATGGCCGACGAGGCCGGCGCCGACATCGCCATAGCCCTGCACGACGTTGAACAGCCCGTCGGGCAGGCCGGCCTCGGTGTAGATCTCGGCCAGTGCCAGCGCCGACAGCGGTGTGTTCTCCGACGGCTTGAACACCATGGCGTTACCCATGGCGAGCGCCGGCGCGGATTTCCATCCGGCGATCTGGATCGGGTAGTTCCAGGCGCCGATGCCGACGCAGACGCCAAGCGCCTCGCGCCTTGTGTAGGCGAAGGGTCCACCGAGATCGATGGACTCGCCATTGAAGGCAGCGACCGCGCCGCCGAAATATTCCAGGCAATCGGCCGCCGACGGCGCGTCCGCCACCAGCGTCTCCTGGATCGCCTTGCCGGTATCTAAAGTCTCGATGCGGGCGAGATCGGCATTGCGTGCGCGCAGAATGTCGGCGGCGCGGCGCAGGATGCGTCCGCGCTCGACAGGCTTCAAACGTGCCCAGGCGGGCTGTGCCGCCCGCGCGGCCTCGATCGCCAGTTCCAGCACGTTGGGCGTCGCCGAATGCAATGTCGCGATCGTCTCGCCGGTGGCCGGATAGATGACCGGCAACGGCGCACCGCGCTCGTCGTCCAGGTAGCGGCCGTTGACATAGTGCGATGCCGTTGGCTGGGCGCGCATGGCTGTTCTCCGATTTTCATTCGCGACATGCGGATCGTTCAGTCCGCCCGACAATGCTCTATCTGTCCGACACCTGCCAGCGCGGATTGATCCAGGGTTCCTGGTTGGACGGCGCCAGCGGCGTGCGGCCGAGGATGTGGTCGGCGGCCTTCTCGCCGGTCATGATCGACGGCGCATTGAGGTTGCCGTTGGTGACGCGCGGGAAGATCGAGGAATCCGCGACGCGCAATCCCTCGACGCCGATGACCCGGCATTCCGGATCGACGACGCTTGATTGATCGTCGGCACGACCCATCTTGCAGGTGCCGCAAGGATGGTAGGCGCTCTCGGCGTGATCCCGGATGAATGCGTCGAGATCCTCGTCCGATTGGACATGGCTGCCAGGCGAAATCTCCTTGCCGCGGAAGCTGTCAAAAGCCTGCTGGCCGAAGATCTCGCGCGTCAGCCTTATGCAGTGGCGGAACTCGGTCCAGTCGTCTGGATGCGACATGTAGTTGAAGCGGATCACCGGCTTCGATTTCGGGTCCGGCGAGCGCAGCGTCACCGAGCCGCGCGACTTCGAGCGCATCGGTCCGACATGCGCCTGGAAGCCGTGCGATTTTGCCGCCGCCTTGCCGTCGTAACGCACCGCCGCCGGGATGAAATGATACTGGATATCAGGATAGTCGACACCGGCCTGCGAGCGCACGAAGGCGGCCGCTTCGAAATGATTGGTGGCGCCGAGGCCCGTCTTGAAGAACAGCCACTGCGCTCCGATCAGCGCCTTTGAGAACGGATTGAGCACTGAGTTCAGCGTGATCGGCTTGGTCGATTCCTGCTGGATGTAGAGCTCCATATGATCCTGCAGGTTGCGGCCAACGCCAGACCTGTCGGCCACGACCTGTATACCGTTTTCCTGAAGATGCGCGCCCGGGCCGATGCCGGACAGCATCAGGATCTTGGGCGAATTGATCGAGGAAGCGGCGACGATCACTTCACGTCGCGCCTTAATGACCTGAATCTGTTTGTGAGCTTCGATCTCGACCCCGATGGCGCGCTGATTCTCGATGATCACCCGCCGGGCGAAACCCTTGAGCAGGCTAACATTTTTTCGCCTGAGCGCCGGCTTCAGATAGGCGCTTGCCGCCGACCAGCGGCGGCCGCCGCGTATCGTCTGCTCCATCGGCCCGAAGCCTTCCTGCTTGGCGCCGTTGTAGTCGTCAGTCAGCTCGAAGCCGGCCTGGCGGCCTGCTTCGACGAAGGCGCCGTAGAGCGGATTGCGTCGCGGCCCGCGCTGCACATGCAGCGGACCGCTCTTACCCCGCCAGCCGTCCTCGCCGCCATCGGAGTCCTCCATGCGCTTGAAGTAGGGGAGCACGTCGGCAAAGCCCCAGCCGGTCGCACCCTCTTCGGCCCAGTGGTCGAAGTCGCGCGCATGGCCGCGCACATAGACCATGCCGTTGATCGAGGAAGAACCGCCGATGACCTTGCCGCGCGGCGTCGCCAGCACGCGGCCGCCGAGGTGCGGTTCCGGTTCGCTGGCAAAACCCCAGTCGTAGAGGCTCATATTGAGCGGGATCGACAGCGCCGACGGCATCTGGATCAGCGGCCCGAGATCGGTGCCGCCGAACTCGATGACGATCACCGAATTCTTGCCGTCTTCCGACAGCCGGTAGGCCATGGCCGAGCCGGCCGAGCCGGAGCCGATGATGACGAAATCTGCTTCAAGCATGGTTCATATGCGCCATGAAATCGGCGAGCGAGACATTGCCGCCGGTAGCCACAACAAGGACGGTCCTTCCCGCCACATCGACTTTGCCCCCGAGCAACGCCGCCAGCGATGCAGCGCCCGACGGTTCGAGCACGAGTTTCATCCGCTCGAAGGCGATCCGCATTGCGTTGCGCACCGACGCGTCGTCGACGGTGATGCCGCGAACGCCGGCCGTCTTGACCGCCGCAAAGGGTGCCTCACCGGGCCGCCTCGACATCAGCCCGTCGCAGATCGATTTCGGTCCGATCGGCATCGTCTCGATGGCGCCATGCGCCAATGACGAGCCCATGCCGTTGAAACCCTCCGGCTCGACGCCGATGATTTCGGTGGCCGGCGACAGATAGTGGAAGGCGAGGGACACACCACCGATCAGTCCGCCGCCGCCGACCGAGCAGAACAGCAGGTCGGCACTGGCGCCCTTGGCATCTAGCTGCTCGAGGGCTTCCAGCCCGGCGCCGGCCTGGCCGGCGACGATTTCCGGATCGTCGAATGGATGCAGCAGCGTCAGGTTCTCCGTCTCGGCGATCTCACGCGCCTTGGCGGCGGCGACCTCTTCACGCGCGCGTTCGCCATGGTCGGTCAGCACGACGCGCGCGCCATAGCCCGCCGTCGCGTCGCGCTTGGCGGCCGGCGCGTCGATCGGCATGACGATGGTGACGGGGATGCCGAGTGCCTGACCGGCAGCCGCCAGCCCTTGTGCGAAATTGCCCGAGGAATAGGCGACGACGCCCTTTTTGGCCTCGTCAGGCGAAAGCCGCTTCAGCCGCCAATAGGCGCCACGCACCTTGAAGGAACCGGCCCATTGCAGCGATTCCGGCTTGATGAAGACGCGGGCAGCGCCCGTCTCGCGGGCAAGTGCGGCCGACTCCAGCAGCGGCGTGATCTGCGTCGCCTTGGCGGTGACCGCGTAGGCTTGCCTGAGGTGATCGAGGGAGGGGACGAGCATTGTTGTCATCATTCGCCTCGCGGATACCTTTTGCTCTCTTCGAGATTGTCGAGGTTCATGTGGTTGCGCATGTAGCGCTCCGAGGCCTTTTGCAGCGGCTGGAAGTCCCAGGGGTAATAGGCGCCGTTGCGCAGCGCCGGATAGACGACCCAGCGGCGCGCCTGGCTTTCGCGCACGGCGGCGTCGAAACCGGCCATGTCCCAGCGCGCCCGGACCTTGTCCATGAAATCAGCCACCAAGGCCGCATTGGCCGGGTCGGCGGCAAGGTTGTCCCGCTCGAGCGGGTCGGCTTCGAGATCGAACAATTGCGGCGGATCGAGCTCGCAATGGACGAATTTGTATTGGCCGTCGCGGATCGCCACCAGCGGCGCGTAGGAGCCTTCCGCTGCATACTCGATCAACACAGGCGCGGCCCGCGGCCCGCCCTTGGTAAGCGGCAGCAGCGACTGGCCGTCGGTCCACGGCGCGATGGCGCCGATGTCGATGCCGGCGAGGTCGCAAAGCGTCGGCGTCACATCGAGATTGGAGACCGGCGCTTCGACCAGACCGGCCGGCACACACTTGCCGCCAATCATCAGCGGCACCCGCACCGAGCCTTCGAAGAAGCTCATCTTGAACCACAGGCCGCGCTCGCCGAGCATGTCGCCATGGTCCGAGCAGAACAGGATGACGGTGTCATCGAGCATGCGCGTGCGCTTGAGGACGTCCAGCAACTCGCCGAGCTTGTCGTCGACATAGGAGATGTTGGCGAAATAGCCGCGCCGGGAGCGACGCACCTGCTCGCGGGTAATGTCGAAGGAGGGGTAGTCGGAGGCATGATAGAGCCGCTGCGAATGCGCATCCTGCTCGTCATGCGCGATGAACCCGGTTTCAGGGTCGAGCGCCTGGCAATGTTCGTAGAGATCCCAGTACTGCTTGCGCGCCACGTAGGGATCGTGCGGGTGCGACAGCGAAACGGTGAGGCACCAGGGCCGATGGTTTGCATCATCCTGTTCGCGCGAAAGCTGGTAGAGCTTCTGCGTGGCCAGGAACACGACCTCGTCGTCATATTCCATCTGGTTGGTGGTCTCTGCGACGCCGGCGCCGGTCACCGAGCCCATATTGTGATACCACCAGTCGATGCGCTCGCCGGGCTTGCGGTAATCCGGCGTCCAGCCGAAATCGGCCGGATAGATGTCGGTGGTCAGCCGCTCCTCGAAACCGTGCAACTGGTCCGGCCCGACGAAATGCATCTTGCCGGACAGGCAGGTGTAGTAGCCGGCGGCACGCAGATGATGCGCGAAGGTCGGGATGGAGGACGCGAATTCGGCGGCATTGTCGTAGACCCCGGTGCGCGACGGCAATTGCCCGCTCATGAACGAGGCGCGGCCCGGCGCGCAGAGCGGCGAGGCCGTATAGTTGTTGGCAAAGCGCGCCGAGCGGGCGGCCAGCGCTTTCAGATGCGGCACATGCAGGAAGTCGGCCGGTCCGTCCGGGAACAGGGTCCCGTTGAGTTGATCGACCATGACGATGAGGAAATTGGGTCGACTCACTGCGCGCTCCGGCCGTCGAGTTTGGTTTCGAGATAGTCCTCGACCAGCGCGATCGCCGTCGCTGCATCGGGCACACCGTCCTTCAGCGCGCGCCTGATGTAGAGCCCGTCGATCAGTGCTGCTGTCGCCTCGGCGACGCGGTCGGCCTCGTTGCGCGGCAGGATGCCGGTCAGGCCGCTCAACAGGTTGGAATGCAGCCGCCGCGCATAGACCTTGAGCAGCCGGCGAAGTGCGGCCGATTTCTGCGCCTCGACATAGAAGGCGAGCCAGGCGGCGATCGTTTCCGGCTGGAACTGGAGATCGGAGAAATTGACGGCGACAACCGCCGAAACACGCTCGCGTGAGGTTTTGGCCGAACCCAGGGCGCGCAACGTGTCGGCGGTCAGTTCGGCCAGTATGTGCCGCATCGTCGCCAGCAAAAGCTCGTCCTTGGCGCCGAAATAGTGATGGGCAAGTGCCGACGACACGCCGGCGCGGCCGGCGATCTCCGACATGGTCACGTCAAGAGAGCCGCGCTCTCCGATCGCCGAGATCGTCGCGTCGATGAGCGCCTTGCGGCGCAATGGCTCCATTCCGATTTTCGGCATTCTTGTTCCCAGTTCCTACCGGCATGATTATTTTTTATTGACGGATCAATCAACAAAAAATCGACAGACCAAAAGCGCTGCACCAAGCGATTGTTCGGTTCCGGCCCTTCACGGAGCGGCAGATATGGTTCACACTTGAACAATGCTTGAACGGCGCGCCGCTGCCTAACGTGCTAGGCTGGCGCTGAGGTTGGAGGTTGAGATGACCGCATGCATCGTCGGCTGGGCGCATTCGCGCTTCGGCAAGCTCGAAGGCGAGACGCTGGAGGGCCTGATCGTCAAAGTGGCAACGGACGCGCTCGACCATGCCGGCATCGGTCCGGACGATGTCGATGAGATCGTGCTCGGCCATTTCAACGCCGGCTTTTCCCCCCAGGATTTCACCGCAAGCCTGGTGCTGCAGGCCGACGACCGGCTGCGCTTCAAGCCGGCGACCCGAGTCGAGAACGCCTGCGCCACCGGCTCGGCGGCGGTCCGGCAAGGCATCCGCGCCATCGACGCCAATGCCGCCCGCGTGGTGCTGGTGGTCGGTGCCGAGCAGATGACGACGACGCCCGGTCCCGAAATCGGCAAGAACCTGCTCAAGGCATCCTACCTGCCGGAGGACGGCGAGACGCCGGCCGGCTTCGCCGGCGTGTTCGGCAAGATCGCGCAGGCCTATTTCCAGCGCTATGGCGACCAGTCGGACGCACTCGCGATGATTGCCGCCAAGAACCACAAGAACGGCGTCGACAACCCCTATGCACAGATGCGCAAGGATTTCGGCTTTGAGTTCTGCCGCCAGGAAAGCGAGAAGAATCCCTTCGTCGCCGGACCGCTGAAGCGCACCGACTGTTCGCTGGTTTCCGACGGTGCGGCCGCTCTGGTGCTGGCCGACACTTCGACGGCGCTGAAGATGCGTCGCGCGGTCGCCTTCCGCGCCAACGAGCATGTGCAGGATTTCCTGCCGATGTCGAAGCGCGACATTCTTGCTTTCGAGGGCTGCGAGCAGGCCTGGAACCAGGCGCTGAAAAAAGCCGGTGTGACGCTGGACGACCTCTCCTTCGTCGAGACGCATGACTGCTTCACCATCGCCGAGCTGATCGAATATGAGGCGATGGGCCTGGCCAAGCCGGGCGAGGGCGCGAAACTGGCCCTGGACGGCACGACGGCAAAGGACGGCCGGCTGCCGGTCAACCCTTCCGGTGGGCTTAAGGCCAAGGGCCATCCGATCGGTGCTACCGGCGTGTCGATGCATGTGTTGACTGCCATGCAGCTTGTCGGCGAGGCTGGCGGCATCCAGGTGCCGGGCGCCAAGCTCGGCGGCATTTTCAACATGGGCGGTGCCGCGGTCGCCAACTACGTTTCCATTCTCGACCGGATCAGGTAGAAGCGGCCCGCATTTCGCGGGTGATTTCATGACAAATCCTGTTCTGGTCGAGGTTTTGCGCGGCGCGGTGGTCGAGAGCGGCCATCGCGGTGCGGTCTCCGTGTTCGATGCCGACGGCAAGCCCGTCTGGGAGCTCGGCGACACGGCGCGTCCGGTGTTTCCGCGCTCTGCGGTCAAGGCGATCCAGGCCCTGCCGCTGGTCGAAAGCGGTGCGGCCGATGCCTATGGCTTCGGCGACCGCGAACTGGCGCTCGCCTGCGCCTCGCATTCCGGCCAGCCGGCACATGCCGAACTGGCCGACGCGATGCTGGCCAAGGCCGGCCTTGACCGGACCGCACTCGAATGCGGCGCGCACTGGCCGATGGATCATGACGCGACGGTGGCGCTGGCGCGCACCGGCGGCGTGCCGAACCCGCTGCACAACAACTGCTCCGGCAAGCATGCCGGCTTCCTCTGCACCTGCGTGCACACCGGCATTGCGCATCGCGGCTACGTCAAGGCGGGCCATGCCTTCCAGGAGTTGGTCCGCGACGCCATGCAGGCGGTGACGGGCGCCGCCCATGATGTCGATCATTGCGGCACCGACGGCTGCTCGATCCCGACCTATGCCGTGCCGCTGAAAAACTTTGCGCTGGGCTTTGCCCGCATGGCGACCGGCGCCGGTTTCGAGCCGGTGCGCGCCAAGGCGGCGAAGCGGCTGTTTTCCGCCTGCATGGCCGAGCCTTTTCTCGTCGCCGGCACCGGCAGGGCCGACGTTGCGTTGATGCAGGCCGCGCCCGGCCGCATTTTCGTCAAGACTGGCGCCGAAGGCGTCTACTGTGCGGCAGTTCCCGAACTGGGCCTGGGCATTGCGCTCAAATGCGACGACGGCGCCGGCCGTGCCGCCGAAGCCATGACCGCTGCCGTGCTGGCGAAGCTGCTGCGCGCCGATGAGGCGCTGGCGGCAAAGCTGATCGAACAAGCCAATCCGGCGATCGAGAGCCGCATCGGCGCCAAGGTGGGTTCGCTCCGACCGACCGCGGCGCTCAGCTGACGTGGTTGCGCTCGACGGTCAGATGCGCATAGCCGGCATTGCCCAGTGAGGCGAGGTCACCCGTCGCCGGCTCCGCCCAGCGCTGGCCGATGATGGCGCCGTTCCTCGCCCCGTCGATGACATTGTCCGAGATGACTGCCGTTCCGGCGCCTTCGACCACTGACACGACGATGCCGGTTCCAGCCTTGCGGATGATGTTTCCGGTCGCCACGACATTGCGCAGATACGACCCCCAGCCGATCTGTATACCGTAGAGCGGTGCGTTCTCGACGACATTGCCGGAGACGGTGGTGTCGGCCTCGACGCTGATGCCGACGCCGAAGCCGGGGGCATCGGCGGGGTAGGGGCCTGTGGTCGAGAGGTTACGCACGATGTTGTTCGAGCACACTCCCAGGCGGCCGCCTTCGTTGAAATTGACGATCGAGATGCCGTTGGCCGCGCCATCGATGATGTTGTTGCCGATGATCGCGCCTTCAAAGGAGAATTCGGAATAGAGCGCGGTTTCCCCGGACCGCGAGCAGGTGTTGCCGGTGACCTGCAGGTTGCTCGAACTGTTGGCGCGGATCGCCGAGAAGGCGCAGTCCGAAACGATGTTGCCCGAAATGGCGACATTGCCGGCGCGGAAGGTGTTGATGCCGTTGCCGTTCTGGCCGGTGCCGACGCTGCGCGCCTGGATGCGCTGGACGCGGTTGCCGCTGACGATGGTGCCGTCCTCCGCCTGCTGCCAGCGATGCACGAGGATGCCGCCATTGCCGCAGTCGGACACGGTGTTGCCCGATATCTCCAGGCCGCCGGCCTCGACCGAATAGATGCCGGCGTCCGCCGCGCCCGAAATGTCCGAACGCCCGATGCGACCGGTCACATGCTCCAGCGCCAGACCGTTCTTGCCGCTGCCGGTTACCTGGCAATTGTCGATCACTAGGTGGCCGACGCGACGCAGGTCGAGCAGCCCTTGCGCATAGTCGGCCATCCAGCGGTTGGCACCGTCGAACACCAGCCCGCTGAGTTCGATATGCTCGGCCTGCTCGGCCATCATCAGATGGCCGTTGCCGCCATAGACGATCCGCGTCGCGCCCGGCACGCCGGAGAGCCTCACACGGGCTGGAAGCGTCAGATTCGACACGACATAGGTTCCTGGTGGCAGGAACACCGGCAGGTCGTGCTCGGTGGCGTCGCGCAGCAGCTTGGCGAAAGCCTTGCTCTGGTCGTCGACCGCGCCGGGCTGTACGCCAAGCTCGGTGGCGTCGATCGAGCCGCGCATCGAGGCCTTCTCGATGCCGGGCAGGACTTTTGCCGAGGCCTTGCCCAGCGCGAGGCCGATGACGGCAAAGCCGGCGGTTCCCGTGAGCAGCGTTCGTCTGTTCAACATCGGCACAGATTCCTGGTGTTTGCCGCTCAATCGCAGGAAACGTGCCAGGCCGGACCGACCTGGCCGGAACGCAGGCAATGGCTTGTGAAGTCACTGTCACACGCCTAAGTTTGGTTTATGAGCAGGGCCTTCACCCGAGAGGAAGACAGCGAAAACGCCATTGCCGGCATTGGCGAGCGGCCGGTCAGCCAGCACCGCAATCTGGTGACGGAGCGCGGTCTCGCGCTGATCGACTCTGAATTGACCGAATTGCGCGACGAACTGGCGAAGGCCGAGAAAAGGGCCGACCGCGAGCGCATCGCGCTGGTGTCGCGCGACCTGCGCTACTGGACCGCCAGGCGCGAAGGCGCCGAGCTGTCCGTGCCGGAGCCGGGCAGCGACCTGGTTCGTTTCGGCATGGGCGTCACGCTTGAGGGCGATGACGGCAGGAAGGTGCACTGGAAGATCGTCGGCGAGGACGAGGCCGACCCGGCCAAGGGCTCGATTTCCCATGTCTCGCCGATGGCCGTAGCGCTGTTCGGCAAGAAGGTCGGCGACGTGGCAAGCGTCAACGGCAAGGAATGGGAAATCGTCAAGCTGTCGGACGGCTGACTTCGTCTACTTTGCCAGCTTTTGCAATGCGACCTCATACTTGTCCATGACATCACGAGCGGCATGCATCTGCCGTTCGAAGTCGTCACCGCCCACCGGCCTTAGAGTGATGCCGTCGTCGGTTTCGATGATCTGGAGTTGATCGCCCACCTGCAGGTTCAGGTTGTTGAGCATTTCCCGTGGCAAGATCACGGCATCCGATCCGTCGTCGAGCTTGTGGATGATCGTCTTCACGGTTGCCTCATTCTGGTTGTATATTTCATCTAATACAACCTGCTTAGAGGTGCAGCAACCTTATCCTGCCGCCAGCAACCGATCCATCAGCCGGTCCGCCGCTTCCGGGATGACCGTGCCCGGCGGGAAGATTTCCGCCGCACCTGCTTTGAGCACGGCGTCGTAGTCCTGCGGCGGGATGACGCCGCCGGCGACGATCAGCATGTCGTCGCGGCCGAGCTTCTTCAGCGCGCCCTTGAGTTCGGGGATGAGCGTCAGATGGCCTGCCGCCAGCGATGAGGCGCCGATGATGTGCACGTCATGCTGGACCGCGAGCCTGGCGATCTCTTCCGGCGTCTGGAACATCGGCCCGACGGTGACGTCGAAGCCGAGATCGGCGAAGGCGGTGGCGATGACCTTCTGGCCGCGATCGTGGCCGTCCTGTCCCATCTTGGCGACGAGGATGCGCGGCTTGCTGCCGGACTTTTCCTCGAAGGCCGCGATCTTGTCCTGTAGCCGGTCGACAGCTGCATTGTCGCCAAGCGCGTTGCGATAGACGCCGGAGATCGTCTGCACCGAAGCGACATGGCGGCCGAACACTTTTTCCAGCGCCAGCGAGATCTCGCCGACCGTGGCATTGACGCGCGCGGCGCGTATGGCGAATTCAAGCAGGTTTTCGCCGCTCTCCGCCGCGCGGGTGAGTGCATCCAGCGCGCTCTCGACCGCGCCGACATCGCGCGTGCCCTTCAGGCGTTGCAGCTTCGACAATTGCCGGGCCCGGACCTCGGCATTGTCGATCTTCAGCACATCGACCTCGATATCCTTCTCCGGGCGATGTGCATTGACGCCGACCAGGGTCTGCTCGCCGGAGTCTATACGCGCCTGGGTGCGGGCGGCGGCCTCCTCGATGCGCAGTTTCGGGATGCCTTTCTCGATCGCGGCGGCCATGCCGCCAAGGCTCTCGACCTCCTCGATATGGGCAAGCGCGCGCGCCGCCAGATCATGCGTCAGCCGTTCGACAAAGGCCGAGCCGCCCCACGGATCGACGATGCGCGTCGTGCCCGATTCCTTTTGCAGGATGAGCTGCGTGTTGCGGGCGATACGCGCCGAATGGTCGGTCGGCAGCGCCATCGCCTCGTCGAAGGAGTTGGTGTGCAGCGACTGGGTATGGCCTTGCGTCGCCGCCATCGCCTCGACCATGGTGCGCGTGATGTTGTTGTAAGGGTCCTGCGCCGTCAGCGACCAGCCCGACGTCTGGCAATGGGTGCGCAGCGACAGCGATCGCTCGTCCTTTGGCGCAAAATTCTTCTTCATCAGGTTCGACCATAAAAGCCGCGCGGCCCTGAGCTTGGCGACCTCCATGAAGAAGTCCATGCCGACGGCCCAGAAGAAGGAAAGCCGTGGCGCGAAGCGGTCGATGTCGAGGCCGGCGGCGACGCCGGCACGGGCATACTCGATGCCGTCGGCAATCGTGTATGCAAGCTCGAGGTCGGCAGTCGCCCCCGCCTCCTGCATGTGGTAGCCGGAGATCGAGATCGAATTGAACTTCGGCATATGCTGAGACGTGTAGGAGAAAATGTCAGACACGATCCGCATCGAAGGCTTTGGCGGATAGATGTAGGTGTTGCGTACCATGAACTCTTTCAGAATGTCGTTCTGAATGGTTCCGGCGAGATCCTGCGGCGCAACGCCCTGTTCTTCCGCCGCCACGATGTAAAGCGCCATGATCGGCAGCACCGCGCCGTTCATGGTCATCGACACCGTCATTTCGTTGAGCGGTATGCTGTCGAACAGCTGGCGCATGTCGAGGATGGAATCGATGGCGACGCCCGCCATGCCGACATCGCCGGCGACGCGCGGATGGTCGCTGTCATAGCCGCGATGGGTGGCGAGGTCGAAAGCGACCGACAGGCCTTTCTGGCCGGCGGCAAGATTGCGCCGGTAGAAGGCGTTCGATTCCTCGGCCGTCGAGAACCCGGCATATTGCCGGATCGTCCACGGCTGCTGGACATACATGGTCGGGTAGGGGCCGCGCACGAAGGGCGGCAGGCCGGGATAGGTATCAAGATGCGGGACACCCTTGAGGTCGCCCTGGCCGTAGAGATGCTTGACGGCGATGCCTTCCGGCGTCAGCCGCTGGCCCTTGACCTCGGCCGGCATGCGTCGTGGCGCCGACCAGCCGATCTGGCTGAAATCCGGGATCATGATCCGGCTCCGATCGACTGATCGATGCGGACCGGAAACAGCGGCTCACACACTGCCACGCCCTCGGTCAGGGCTGGCCGCCGCTCGGCCGGCAGCGTCTCGACCGGACGCTCGGTGCCGGACCGGAAAACCGTCGTGCCGACGATCGCGCGTTCTCCCGATCGGTACTCGGCGTTGCGCTTTGCGGACGCGGTCTGGACGCGATTCTGGATGTATCCCTGCTGCAGGCTGACCAGCACGCCACCCTCCGCCTCGATCCGCTGGAATTCCTCCCAGGCGGCCGCGCACAGATCGGCGGTCAGCGCCTCGACGGCGCCCGAACCGCTCGCCGGATCGGCGACATGGTCGACATGGCTTTCATTGGCCATGATCAGCTGCGTGTTACGGGCGACGCGACGGGCAAAGCCGGCCGGCAGTCCGTGCGCGATCGTATGCGGCAGGACGGAGATGGAATCGGCGCCCCCAGCGGCCGCGGCAAAACCGGCGATCGCGGTGCGCAATATGTTCGTCTCCGGGTCGGCCGCGGTCATCATGCGATAGGACGTCTCGGCATGGATGCTGGCCGTCGAGGCCGGGATCGAGCAGGCTTCCTGGATCCGTGCCCACAGCCGGCGCAAGGCGCGGACCTTGGCCATCGACAGGAACTGGTCCTGGTCGACGCCGAGCGCGAAGCCGATATGGGGTGCGGCGTAGACCAGCGGCTGGCGCGCCTGCTCGAACATCTTGAGATAGGAGACCGCCGACGCTAGCATCGTGCCGAGTTCCTGCGCCTCGGTGGCACCGGCATTGTGGAAGACGCGCCCGTCCGCCTCGAGCAGCACACCCGGAACGCCCATCGAGAAGAAATGCGCCAGCGATTGCGGCATCGAGGCCTGCAGGGCCTCGATCGACATGCGCAGCCGGCCGGTGCCGGCGAAGATCGCCGCCGGATCGATGCCGAAGGACAGGTTGAGCTTTGCCGGGTCGGAGCGCCGCTTGCCGAGGAACGCCACCAGCCAGTCGGCCACGGCGCGGCTCCAGGGATGGGCGTCGATACGGATCTGCACGCGGTTGAGCGGCACGCCGTCCAAAACCGTTTCCAGCGCCTCGGCCGTCCTCGGCAGGCCGTAGCCGAAAGCATTCGGCGCGCCTTCGAAAACCAGCGACAGCCCGGTCGCGCCCTGCGCGACGTCTTCCAGCGCCTGCGTCTTGGCGCGGCCGATATCCGGATCGTCGATGCGCTGGCTGACGATCCATGCCAATTTGGGGTTTGCCCGCACCAGCGGCTCAGCCGTGACCGAACGCTCGTAGAGCGGCTCGATGCGGATGCCGTCGTCGCTATGCGACACCAGCTTGTCCTCGAAGGATCCGCCGGCAAGCGCCTTTTCCGCCAAGGTCAGCCAGCGCTGGCGCTCAACGTTCGGAAGATCGACATCCATGGTCAAGGCGCCGGCGCCCATTGCATTCCCCGTTTTCTCGGCTGCATCAGCCGGGAGCCCAGTCTAAAGTCCCCGGTTGGATATCACAATGCGGCATCCGTTCCGCAAGTTCCCGACGATAGCTAACCGATTGCCAAACATGTACAAAATCCGCAAGTTTCGAAAAGGCCAATTTCAATGGCGGCCATTGCCGCTGCGCGGTAGCGTTACTATACCTCGGATAAGCCCGACATTTTCGACGGATCAGTTTGCGGAGACCGGACATTATGGCTGACGACAAGAGCATTTTCATCGGCGCCAGCCGCAAGCCCGATGACAGCTACCAGCGCGCCGAGCAGCTCCTGCTGCAATACGGCAATCGCCATGGCCTGATCACCGGCGCTACCGGCACCGGCAAGACGGTCAGCCTGCAGATCCTGGCCGAAGGCTTTTCCAATGCCGGCGTGCCGGTGTTCTGCGCCGATATCAAGGGCGACCTGTCGGGCATCGCCATGATGGGCACGGCGCAGGATTTCCTCGTCAAGCGGGCCGAGCAGATCAAGCTCGATCCCTACGACTTCCAGGAATTCCCAGTCATCTTCTGGGACCTGTTCGGCGAGCAGGGCCACCCGATCCGCGCCACCATATCTGAAATGGGGCCGTTGCTTCTGTCGCGGCTGATGAACCTTTCCGAGGCGCAGGAGGGCATCATGAACATCGCCTTCCGCATCGCCGACGAGGAAGGCCTGCTGCTGCTCGACCTCAAGGACCTGCAGGCGCTGCTTGCCAACATCGCCGAGCGCGCCGAGGAGATCAGCTCCCGCTACGGCAATGTGACCAAGCCTTCGGTCGGCGCCATCCAGCGCACGCTGCTGGTGCTGGAGCAGCAGGGCGCGGCGCATTTCTTCGGCGAGCCGGCGCTGCACATCGCCGACATCATGCGCACCACACGCGACGGGCGCGGCGCCATCAGCGTGCTGGCCGCCAACAAGCTGATGATGAACCCCAGGCTCTACGCCACCTTCCTGCTTTGGCTGATGTCGGAACTGTTCGAGGAACTGCCCGAAGTCGGCGATCCCGAGAGGCCGAAGCTGGTCTTCTTCTTCGACGAGGCACATCTCCTGTTCGAAGATGCGCCGAAGGTGCTGGTCGACCGGGTCGAGCAGGTGGTGCGCCTGATCCGCTCGAAGGGCGTCGGCGTCTATTTCGTCACCCAGAACCCGCTCGATATCCCCGAAACCGTACTCGCCCAGCTCGGCAACCGCGTCCAGCACGCGCTGCGCGCCTATACGCCGCGCGAGCAGAAAGCGGTCAGGACCGCCGCTGACACGTTCCGCCCCAATCCCGATTTCGACTGCGCCACGGCGATCACCCAGCTCGGCACCGGCGAGGCGCTGGTCTCGACGCTGGAAACCAAGGGCGTGCCGTCCATGGTGCAACGGACTCTGGTCCGGCCACCATCGTCCAGGCTCGGGCCGATCACACCGGACGAGCGCCGCCAACTGATCGCCGAGAGCCCGGTCTCCGGCCGGTACGACCACACCGTCGATCGCGAATCGGCCTTCGAGATGCTGCAGAAGAAGGCCAAGGACGCGCAGGAGGCGGAAGAACAGGCGCAGCAGGCCGACAGCGGCCGCTCGCGCTGGACCATTCCCGGCTTCGGCAATGACGATCCCGCGCCGCAGTCAGGCGGCCGGCGCGCGCCGGCGCCACGGCCGTCCGACCGCCAGACCGTGGCGGAAGCCGCGATCAAATCGGTGGTGCGCTCGGTGGGATCGTCGGTCGGGCGGGCGATCGTGCGCGGGATTCTAGGGAGCCTCGCGCGGGGGCGCTGAACAGCATCGACCTAAAGCCCGCATATCGATCGGGATCGGCATTGAATTGAACTACTTGGGCACGGTGTAGAACTCGTGGGTGTTCATCTGAGCATTGATCCCAGGCATGCCGTCGGACTGGAAGGAGCCACCGGCGACATGGAACTCGTTGCCAATGAAACCGGCTACGAAGCCGTGGCGGGCAATCTGCATATGCGGTAGGGTCTGCCACGTGTCGGTTGCGGGATCGTAGGCCTCGAAGGCCCAGAACGTGCGCTTGCCCGCCGGGTCCTGGTACTCGCCGCCCGTCACATAGATCTTTCCACCATAGGCGCTGCCCGACACCCCGCCCCGCGGCGTGGGGGAACGGCCCTTGTAGGTCCAGGAATCGGATTTGGGATCGTACTCCTCGACCAGATCGGTGACGTCGCTCTTGGTCACGAAGGGCAGACCAATTCGACCGTCAATCGCATAAATTTTTCCACCGACAGCAGCGGCGAGAAAGTGATTGCGGCCGGTCTGCATGGGAGCCCGGCTTGTCCAAGTGCTGGATGCGGGGTCGTAGACCTCGACAGTCCTGCCGACGATGTTGGGAACGTCGGCCCAAAGGGGCTCCTTCATGTCACGGCCATGCTCATGGGCATGCGCGCCGCCGACGACGTAGATTTTTCCGTCGAGCACCACAGCCGCTGCCGCTCCGCGGGCAGTTGGCATAGGTGGAAGCCTGACCAGCCGTCGGTCTTCGGATCGTAGACAAAAGCATCAGCTGTCGGTTGCCATTCTTTGGTGCCCGGCTCTCCGACGAAACCGCCGAACACATACACTTTGCCGTCGTAAGCTACAGTTGCAGTATGATGGGCCGGCTCGGGCATTGCCACTCTCTTCGACCAGGCCTTCGTATTTTCGTCATACATCACGACCGTGCCGACGGGCATAACCTCCGGCACGTCGATGCCGCCAATGACGAACCACTGATTGCCAACCACAGCGCTGGAATTCTCGCTCTGAGGCTCAGGCATCGGCGTTCCCATCTGCCATGTACCATCCTGGGCGAACGCTGGCGCAAGATTGAGTGCCAGACTTATCATCGCAGCGGAAACCAGCAATTTCGTCTTCATAGGAAGCTCCTTGGTTGCGGTTAGGCGCCGACCCGGAGTTGCCTGAACGCCTTCGTCTCGCAACAGGAGGTAGCTGAACGTATGAACAGGTAGAATTATCGATTGCGGAATGGGCTCTTTGGGTCCGCCGAACAATGTGATGCTCAACCTTGCTATTCCGAAGCGGCCTTGGCAGAGCTTCGGCCGCGACGCCGCGCCGGTCAGGAAATTGAAGTTTGAGCACTTGCCGAAACGTCAATCGACCGCACGCCCCAGCGAGGAGGACAAATGCACAAGCCAGAACTGCGGGAGCTCATCGCCTTCGCGGAGGCCGCTCGGCAATTGAACTTTACCAGGGCCGCCGCCGCACTGGGGGTGTCGCTACCCAGCTTCAGCCAAACGCTGAGGGGTCTGGAAGAGAAGCTCGGCGTGAGACTGCTCACACGAACCACCCGTAGCGTGTCGCTGACCGCGGCGGGCGAAGAGCTTCTCACCAACATAGTCCCGATATTGAGCGGACTGGACAGTGTCCTCGACGGATTGAACAAGTTCCGTAGCGCTACGGGCGGGAAACTGAGAATTCTGGGTTCACGGACGGCAACAACTGTCCTGATAGCCCCTCTTATCGGCCGCTTCCTTGCAAGGCACCCCGAAATTGAGTTCGAAATCCTTGTCGAGGATCTTCACCTTGATCTGGTGGAACACCGCATCGACGCGGGCATTCAGGTCGGAGAACGCATCGAGAAGGATATGATCGCCGTCCGGATCGCCGAACCTTTCAACGAACTTCTCTTCGCTGCGAAAGACTACCTGATGGCTCATGGCGAGCCCAGCGCGCCGGGCGCGCTGGTGGATCACCGGTGCGTTCGCCTTCGATCCCCGTGGGACGGCACGATCCAGCCCTGGACCCTGCACAAGGGGGATGAGAAGGCCGAACCCGTCACCGGCACGCATGTCGTGGCCAACGATCTTCGTGCGGTTGCCAGTGCAATTGCCGGAGGCGCAGGAATCGGCCTGGTGCCGGCCGTTCTTCTGCAGGAGGAGCTGCGATCGGGACGCGTCGTGACTGTCCTCGAGGGGTGGGGTTCCCCGATCTCCGGGATTTACTTGTACTATCCCAGCCGCCGACAGATACCTGCAGCCCTTGCTGCCTTCATAGCGTTCATGAAGCAGAATCGACCCGCGCTACATGTACCTGCAAAGAGAAAGCCGCAGGCGCAGTAGAAACTTTGGAGAGCAGCGGCAACCTGTTGGGTGGCCGCCGCCCCAAAGAAAGCGGAGTTCAGGGTTGCGGAACGAGGATGTCGCGGGAATAGACAGGCAACGATACGACCGAGACAAGGCTCTCGCTGCCGTCGAAGATCGCGGTCAACTTTCCGCCTTCGGCCTTCAAGGACAGGCTGCGGAGATGGTTTGCGTCGCCGGACTTCACAACGTCAGTCGCCTCCTTGTAGCGATAGATGCGCGAGAATTCCGGCTTGAGTTGCGAGTAGACGTGACTGTCGCCCTTCTCCAGGGTCATCGGGCCACGTTCGAATTCCGTTTGCAGTGAAACCTTCTCACCGCCGCCTTCGAAGTTCCAGTTCTCGCTCACCGTCGTCGGGCTCGAGTTATAATGAACCCCACGATTGACGTCGTCTTTGGCCGTTTCGGCAATGCCGTAAGGACCGGCTCCACCGCGCGAAAGGCCATCGAACAACATCAGCACGCTCTCGCTGCTTCCCGTCTTGTGAACCGGGATGCCGAAAAGCACGTAGCGGTACGGAGCCCCGACTGTACCCTTGGGATCCACCGCATAAAGCTGATCCACAAATTCAATCTGGAGGTTGGCGCCAGCGGAAGGTGCTGTTGTAAACGGGCTGAGCTCCCAGCCCAATGGCAGGAACTTGGAGAGCGCAGCCGTCGAAGCCTTGTAGTAGAGAACCGTGCGGACATCGGAATTGCTTCCGCTGTAGAGCTCGGCGGCGTTTGCGAGCGAGGGCAATGCAAGCGCAATGGTGAGCGCGGCGGCCGCGGCAAGACGGTTGCCCAGCGATTTGAGATGCATCATGTCAATGGTTCCTTTGAAGTGCGGCAGCTCCGTCCGGAGCCGTCGCTGAACGAGGATCAAAAGCCGGCAAGGCCGGCCTTGGCGCACTGCTCGTCCTGCGCGCCCGTGCCGCCACTGGCCGAGATCGCACCGACGATCTTGCCGTCCTTCATGACCGGAATGCCGCCAGGCGCTGCGATGACGTGATCCATGTTCAGCATGAAAGGACCCATCTTGGCCGTGACGTCGAAGAAGTCGCGTGTCGGACGCTTGTAGACGGCTGCCGAAGTTGCTTTGTCCAAGGCGATCTGGGCGCTCGCCACCTCGGTGTTATCTGCCTTTTCGTAGTAGACCAGGGCGCCGTGCGTATCGACGACGGCGATGGCCATGAGCCACTTGTTGGCTGCGCATTCCTTGACAGCGCCGGCGGCAACCTGCTTGGCCTCCGACAGGGTGATATCGGGACCATAAACATCAGCGTCGCTGGCAAATGCTAAGGTGGTAACCGAGAGAAAGCCAATGGCTGCTGCTGCGGCCGCGGCCGATTTTGACATAGACATAGTTGAACCTTTCGTTGGTCATGCGACCTTGTTTCGTCGAGACGAAGCGAAGGTCGTTGCCGCTTCACGAGAAGACCTGACGGGCGCTCATCGATCATTGGTAGATTTGAATGCCGTTGGTCACTGGACGTGGATATTCCTGGCCGTTCCGCGAATGAATGACGACTTCCGAAATGGAGTATTTGGGGATCTGGAAGAATGGGTTTGCACGGACAATGACGCGGTCGATAGGCGGCACACGAACGCGATGAATTGCGCCCAACGCAAGCCGCCTGGTGTGCAACGGTTAAGCCGCCGTTATTCAACCGAGTTATGATGCTGCCCCTAAACTCTGAATTGGACGGGGTTGGCCATCTCGGCGACGGTACGCCCGCAACAGCCGGGCCGAGGCGTGCAGAGCTTCGGCGAGTGTGCAGCGAGGCGGAAGTCAGCTGCAGTGCCCCGACAAACGCAAACAGAGGTCCGAAAATGGTCGCTCCCCGGATACCGCTCGATCGCTTGTTCGACGACACCAAAGGCTCTGTCCAGCTGCCCAGCGGCGACGCCGTCAATCCTACCCGCCGCGCCTTTTTAGCAGCTGGTTGTCTTTGCCTGGCCTGCGGTTTTGCGACGCCCCTGCTCGCAGATGCGCCCATGGTGAAAAGCCAGGCACCCGGGTTCTATCGGCTGGCGGTCGGTGATTTTGAGCTAACGGCGTTATCCGACGGCAGCAATATGCTGCCCGCTACGAAGTTGCTGCAGGGCGACCCGGCTCGGATCGAAGAAGCCCTGAAACGCAACTATCTCGGCGACCTCGTCGAAACCTCGCACAATTCCTTTCTCGTCAATACCGGAGCCAAACTGGTCTTGATCGACGCCGGTGCAGGCTCGCTATTGGGGCCAACGACGGGCCATCTGCTCGCCAATCTGCGCGCCTCGGGCTATCGGCCTGAGCAGGTCGACGAGCTTTACCTTACACATCTGCACACGGATCACGTTGGCGGTCTCATGATTGAGGGCCAGAGGGCCTTTCCCAATGCCATCGTACGAGTCGAGAAGCGGGACACCGATTACTGGCTGAGCGAGGACAATATGAGCGCTGCTCCGGCCGAGGCGAAGCGGTTCTTTCAGGCGGCGATGGCGTCGATCACGCCATATATGCGAGCCGGCAAGCTCGCCGTTTTCGAAGGCGACACCGATCTCGTGCCGGGTGTGCGCGCGCAAACAGCCTATGGCCACACGCCCGGACACACCATGTACGTGGTCGAGAGCAGGGGCGAGAAGGTAGTGCTGTGGGGCGATGTCGTGCATGTCGCCGCAGTGCAGTTCAAAGACCCTTCCGTCACAATCCAATACGATGCAGATGCATCCGAGGCCGAACGCGTGCACGAGCTCGCATTCGCTGATGCGGCCGAAAACGGCTACATCGTGGGCGGTGCGCACATATCGTTTCCTGGGCTGGGCCATGTGCGACGCGACCCCGATAAAACCTACACATACTTGCCTCTAAATTACGGATAGGGTGGTCTATCACCTCAAAGCGGAAGTGAATTCGCGCAAAAGACCTCCTGGAGGCCCATCCCGCTCACAAGACAGCTTATGCGGGCCTGGCGGAGGCCGTTTCTCCAATCGGCGGGCCGTCGAACGGCGAACCGCAGACATCTCCCACCAGCGATCGAAACCATTGGTGGGCAGGGTGTGTGTGCAATCGTTCGTGCCAGATCAGCTTGTAGAGCAGTTTCTCCGTTTCGAACGGCAAGTCGCGCACCACCAGCTCGTGCTTGTCGGCAACGGCACGCCACGGTCCGCTGAAGAAGCCAAGCGGCACGCAGGTCAGAAGGTCGCTGCGTGAGACGATCCTCAGCGCGTCGGCAAAGTGATTGACGACCACGGCGATCGTCCTTGTCCGTCCGGTCAGGCCGAGCCATCCATCCACCAGTCCCAGCTCCAGGCCGGACGGGGTTACCAAGACATGCGTCGCGGCGGTGAACTGATCCAGCGCCAGCCCGCCAGCAAATTCGTGCCCGCTGCGCATTGCGCAGACATAGCGATCCGTCCGCAGGCTTTGCACATGAACGTCTCTTGGCAGAGAGGCAAACATGCCAGCGGCGCAGTCAAGCGTACCGCGGTCGATCCCTTCCAGGGAGCTTTCATGGGTATGAACCGCAAAGGAAACACGCGCGCGTGGGGACGCTGCCTGTAGCTTCAGCGTGATTGCGCTGACGCCTTCCATGGCAAGACTGTCGGTGACGGCAATTCGAAAACTGGTCGCATCCGATGCGGGGTCGAAGTCGTCGGGCGCGAAAGAGGCGCGGATTGCCGTAAGCGAGCGATGCAGTTCGGGCCACATCGCGACCATGCGGGCCGTCGGCTGGACACCCGTCGCCGTCTTGAGGAAGAGCTGATCCTTCGTCAGCTTGCGGGCGCGACGCAACGCGTTGCTGACCGCCGGCTGGCTCATTGCCAGGCTCGCGGCCGCACGTGTCACGTTTCGTTCCAGCATGATGGCCTCGAGGACGGCGATCAGGTTCAAGTCGAGGCGCACGTTATTCACCCAGGAAATGACGCTAGTGTCTAATTCTAAATTGGACGTGCTCGCCGCGGCAAGCAATCCTGTTTCGAACGAGCCGCCGAACACGTGCGAGTGACTGCGCGCGCCTCGCAACCGGTGATAAAAGCTCCGTCCAAAATAGAGGATACGCCATGAATGATCTCGCTTTCGCGGACGTGCTGCCGAAACTGACCGGCAAGATCAGCGCCGACCGCATCCGGCTGATGCGGACGCCGCGTCCGCCGAAGGAACTGATCGACGGGTTCAAGCGGATCGGCGACGCCACCAGCGTTGTTTCGGATATTTTGGATGAGCTCGGCATCACCGGCGCGATCGGCGCATCGCTTCTGAAGCCGACCCTGCCTTCAACGTCTATCGTCGGTCCAGCGCTGACGGTACGCAACATCCTGCAGCGCGAGCATGTCTACGAGACGGCGCGAAACCACGTCAATCGGATGGCGGAGTTCGAAGCCCACAATCTGGCACTGCCGGGCGACGTGGTGGTCATCGACGGCGTCGCCGGCGTTTCGAACATGGGCGGAATCTCGGCCCAGACGGGAAAAAGACAGGGGGAGGCAGGCGCTATCGTCTCCGGAGGCATTCGCGACCTCGGACATTCGCGACGGGTCGGCTACCCGCTTTGGGCCACCGAGATCACGCCGGTCACCGGCAAATGGCGGATCGAAACCGTGGAGATCAATGGCGACATCCAGATCGCCGGCGTCCGGGTTGCTCCCGGCGATATTGTGGTCGCGGACGAAACCGGCGTCTGCTTCATTCCGATCGCCCGGGCAGCCGAGGTCCTCGCAAAGGCGCTGAAGAAGTCAGCTTTTGAATGGGCGAAGTGCGAAGCAATCGACGCAGGCACCGCCGTCGCGGACCTGCCGGGCAATGCATAAAGCGATGGATCATCCAGTGAAAAAGCTCCGCGTCGCCATCATCAACGATTACCAGGACGTGGTGCGGACTCTGGACTGTTTTTCCAGGCTGGAAGGCCATGAAATTACCGTCTGGACCGATATCGTTGACGACATCGAACTGCTGGCAAATCGTCTGTCCGATGCGGATGTGCTTGTGCTGATGCGCGAGCGCACCAGGATCGATGAAGATCTGCTCAGCCGCCTGCCCAATTTGAAGCTCATCAGCCAGAACGGCCACATCCCCCATATCGACCTGGCGGCGTGCGACCGGCATGGCGTCGTCGTTTCGTCCGCCCTCACGACGCGCCCGTCCTATTCGACGGTGGAGTTTACCTGGGGGCTGATCCTTGCGGCGATGCGCAACATTCCTTTCGAGAGCGCCTCGCTGCGGCAAGGCCATTGGCAGACGACCATCGGGCTGGGCCTGAGAGGCCGTGTCCTGGGCATCTATGGTTTCGGCCGGCTGGGCTCGATGGTGGCGCGCATCGGCAAGGCCTTCGGTATGGATGTTCTGGTTTGGGGCCGCGAGGGCTCGCTGGCTCGTGCCAGGTCCGAGGGGTTTGACACCGCCGCGGACAAGGACTCGCTGTTCAGCCTGTCGGATGTCCTCAGTTTGCATCTGCGGTTGAATGCCGAGACCGCCGGTGTGATTGGTCCTGACGACCTGGCCTTGATGAAGCCCACGGCCCTGCTTGTGAACACCAGCCGCGCCGAGCTGATCGAGCCGGGGGCTCTGGTGGCGGCGCTAAAGAATGGCCGCCCCGGCAAGGCGGCCGTCGACGTGTTCGAACGCGAGCCGCTCACCAATCCGGACGACGGCTTGCTCCGGCTCCCCAACGCACTATGCACGCCGCATCTCGGCTACGTCGAGCGCGACAATTACGAGTTCGCCTACGGCAACGCGTTCGACCAGATCGTGGCGTTTGCCGAGGGAAGCCCGATCAACGTGCACAACGCCCACGGCGCAAAACAGGATCACTGAAATGAACCTCGAACTCGAAGCCAAGGTCGTCCTGATAACTGGCGGCAGCAAGGGAATAGGGCTGGCTTGCGCGCGCGCCTTTGGCAGGGAAGGGGCCCGCGTGGCGATTGTGTCGCGCAGCCAGCAGAACCTGGACGCCGCGAAAGCAACGCTGGCTGCCGACGGCCTGTCGGTAGCGAGTTTCGCGGCTGACCTGTCGGACGAACTCGCGGCAAAGGAGATGGTCGCAGCACTCGAGGATCAGGTGGGGCCGATCGCGTCCCTGGTCAATTCAGCCGGCGGCGCCAGGAGAGTTCCTCCGGGCGAGTTGGCGCCGGACAAATGGCGCATCGCGATGGACGCGAAATTCTTCACCTACATGAACGTCACGGACAACGTCCTGCCCCTGATGGTGGCACGGCGCGCCGGCACGATCGTCAATATCGTCGGCACCGGCGGCAAAATCGCATCACCCATGCATTTGCCGGGAGGCGCCGCCAACGCGGCGCTGATGCTCGCCTCGGCGGGACTGGCGGCGGCCTGGGGGCACGCAGGGGTAAGGGTCAACGTCATCAATCCCGCCGCCACCATGACCGAGCGTCTGCAGTTGTCGCTTGAGGTCGAATCCAAAATGACGGGCAAGACGCCGGAGGAACTGCTGCGATTGAACGAGCAGCGCATCCCGCTGCGGCGCTACGCAACTCCTGAAGAAGTGGCCGACGCCGCGCTCTTTCTCGCCAGCGCGAGATCCTCCTACGTGACCGGGGCGTCGCTGACCATGGACGGAGGTCTAACTCCATTGGTCGTTTGACCCGGCCCCACTGCAAAGAAAACTTACGGGAGGAAGATATGTTTGCTTGGTACAGGGAATTGACGGAACGGGAGCGCAACACCTTTTGGGGCTGCTTCGCCGGCTGGGCCGTCGATGCGATGGACGCGCAACTCTTCAGCTTCGTGCTGCCAGTTCTCATCGTTGCCTGGGGGATGACGACGGCGCAGGCCGGCTATCTGGCCACGGCAACGCTGCTCTCCGCGGCGATCGGAGGATGGGCCTGCGGGTACCTCGCCGACCGTTTCGGCCGTGCCCGCATCATGCAGTTCACGATCCTGTGGTTCTGCGCCTTCACTTTCCTTGCCGGTTTCGCGCAGGACTTCCAGCAGCTGATGGTCCTGCGCATCATGCAAGGACTGGGCTTTGGCGGCGAGTGGGCCGCCGGGGCGGTTCTCATGGGCGAGATCATTCGCGCCGAACATCGCGGCAAGGCCGTGGGCACCGTTCAGAGCGGCTTCGGCGTCGGATGGAGCGCGGCCGCCATATTGGCAGGCCTGGTTCTGGCGCATTTGCCTCAGGAGTATGGATGGCGCGTTCTCTTGATGATCGGTGTTCTGCCCGGCGTTCTGGTTCTCTATTTGCGCCGCAAGATCGAGGAGCCCGAGATTTTCGTCAAAACGCGCGCGCATGTCGAGAAGACCGGCACTCGTCCGGGATTGGGCGCGATATTCCAGCCGGAAACCTTGCGGATAACGATCCTGTCATCATTGCTTGCGTTCGGCGTGATCGGTGTCGGCGGTGCGATCGTCAACTGGCTGCCAACCTTCATGAAGACCGTGCGCGAACTGTCGCCGAGCACTTCGGGATACTACGTGTTCGTGGTGACCGGTGGCTCGTTTTTTGGATTTCTGGCGAGCGCATACCTGTCCGATCGTCTGGGACGGCGTCGCACGTTCCAACTGTTTCTGCTGTGTTCCTGGCTGATCACCATCGCCTACATGTTTTTGCCGCTCTCTGGCTGGCCGCTGGTTGTTCTTGGCGCGCCGTTCGGCTTCTTCACCATCGGAAACTATGCGACGCTGGGGCCGTTCTTCACCGAGTTGTTCCCCTCCGCCATTCGCGCCAGCGGCCAGAGTTTCGCCTACAATTTCGGCAAGGCGGCCGGCGCGGCGGCAGTGTCCACTATCGGAATACTGGCGCAATACATCACCCTGGCGGAGGCAATCGGCCTGGTGGCGTTGCTGGGCTACAGCATTGCTTTTGTCGCGACCCTTATGCTGCCCGAGACGCGTGGAATCCAACTCACTCCCGGCTATGAGCCCCTTGCGCCGCGCCAGGACAGCGGCGTCTCTTCGCCGTCCGCCGAGGCCGCCATTGTGCGCGCGAGACGATAGCCGGCCGGTTCCGGGTTGCTCTTGCAGCAACCTGAAGCGTCCCACGAATTGTCCCACGGATCAGATCTCGCGGAGGATCATCAGACCATGCGCAAGAGCATTTCGGTGAAAGGCCTGAGCCACAGGCATCCGGTCCCCAATGCCTGTCGGATCGGCAATATGGTGTTCTCAGGCGCGGTTCACGGGGTGAGCCCGATCACGCACGAATTGCCGTCCGGAATGGCAGATCAGTCCGCCAATGTGTTTGCCAATATGCTTGCCATCATCGAGGCCGCCGGCGGCAGCGTGGAGGACATTATCAAGGTGGAAATCTACCTACGCGACAGCAGCGACAGGAATGCCGTGAACGAAGAATGGCTGCGGATGTTTCCCGATCCGCAGTCGCGTCCGGCCCGGCACGTTCGGCCATTGCCGCCGGATAGCCCGTCTCTGGTGCAATCCGAATTCATTGCCGTCGTCGAGGACGTCGCCTGATCTCAACACCAAAGCTGGTCTGCGGCTGGAAGAGCTATTGATGGGGTAGTTCGTCAGCCGCACCGCGAGTGCCCGCTGCGCGCCGATCCACATTCGATGTTCACGCGAGCCCCCAAGGCGGCGACTTCCGCCGCCCTGTACAAACAGGTCGGAAAATCTGGTCGCTGTTCAGTCCACCGGCCCGAGCAGGATCGATCCGTCAGGCACGCCGGCGTCGATCGGAATCGCCCTGCGGTTCGCCGTAGCCACCATCGGCTGACCGATATTGGCGGTAACGATCACCGGGGTCTTCGAAGGCACGCGGTCGTAGAGATCGATGATGTCCTGGTTGATTAGCCGGACGCAGCCCGAGGATACCGACTTGCCGATCGAGTTCCATTCCGGCGAGCCGTGCAGGCGGTAGAGCGTGTCGACATTGTCGTGGAAGAGATACAGCGCGCGTGCGCCGAGCGGGTTCTTGAGTCCGCCGGGCATGCCACCATTGTCGGCACTGTATTGCTCCAGTTCAGGCTGGCGAGCGACCATTTCGTCCGGCGGCGTCCATTTCGGCCATTTCTGCTTCCACTGGACGACGGCGTCCCCGGCCCATTCGAAGCCGGCACGGCCGAGGCCGACGCCGTAGCGGATCGCCTGGCCGCCCTCACGCACGAGATAGAGGTGGTGGCCAGTCGTATCGACGATGATGGTGCCCGGCTTCTGGCCGGTCGGATCGGGAACGATCTGGCGCAGGAACTGTGGGTCGATCTTCTGGTACGGTATGGCGGGAACCTCGAAGCCTCCATCGCTGATCGGACCGTACATCATCGCATAATCGGACAGGGGCGGCTCGACATAGGCCGGCGGTGGCGGCTCGACCGGCTGCTGCCCGACCGTGCCACAGGCGGAAACCGCGACCGAAGCGGCGCCGAGCGCGGCGGCATTAAGAAAGCCGCGGCGGCTCAGGCGAAGGGAGGACGAATCGGGTGTGAACATGGTCGCCTTTTCTAGGTCTTAGTTTGCAAGAAAGCGTGAATGTACCGAGCGTGCGGTCCACCTAACGGTTGGCGGCGATAGGCGGTTCCGATTCTGGCCTGACAGTGGACAAACAAAGGCAAAGCTGTGACTGCAATGCATCTGTTGCCCAACAGCAACAGGCCGCGTGACAGGCCTTGAACCATGGGCGGGCGCGGTCTCAGCCACCGGTCAGCAGACCTTCTAGAGACGGCAGGATCAGCGACGGCGGAAAGTCCCGGTATTCGTCGGGCTGGTCGGCGCGGTTGATCCAGACGGTGCGGAAGCCGAATTTGGTGGCGCCGGCGACGTCCCAGCGGTTGGAGGACTGGAACGACACCGCAGCCGGGTAGAGACGCCACCCTGTGCTCACCATGTCGTAGACCGACGGGTCGGTCTTGAAGCGCCTGACTTGATCGACCGAAAAGACGTCGTCCAGCACCTGGTCGAGCGCCGCCGACTTGACCGCCGCCTCCAGCATCTCCGGCGAGCCGTTGGAAAGGATGGCGAGCTTTGCGCCCGACGCCTTGAGCGCCTTGAGCACGGCCGGCACCTCCGGGTAGCAGTCGAGACGCCAATAGGCGTCGAGCAGCTTGGTCCGTAGCCCTTTGTCCGCTGAGGGCACCTTGCGAAATGCGAAATCAAGCGCCTGCTCGGTCAGCTCCCAGAAATCGGCATAGGCGCCCATCAGCGTCCTGACCCAGGAATATTCGAGCTGCTTGGCGCGCCAGATTTCGGACAGCAACTGGCCGTCCGGCCCGATCTGGTCGGCATGGCGGCGCACGGCGGCATGCACGTCGAACAACGTGCCGTAGGCGTCGAAAACATAGGCAGCGTGATGCATAGCGACAGTTTTGAGGCGAGCAGGCAAAAGGCGCAAGCATTGATTGCAAGGCGCTCATGCTGGCCTGAACGATTCTCGGCGATGCCGGTTGACGGCGGCCGTCAAAGCATCTTCCTATGCTGCCCCGGAATATCATCCAGGGAAGCAAGCGATGACACTGGCAGCTGCGGCGCAATCCGCGACATGGACCTTCGTCGACGGCGACTGGCATGAGGGCAATGTCGCCATTCTGGGACCGCGCAGTCACGCCATGTGGCTTGGCACCAGCGTCTTCGACGGTGCCCGCTGGTTCGAGGGCGTCGCGCCCGATCTCGAACTTCATGCCGCTCGGGTGAATGCGTCGGCAATCGCGCTTGGCCTGAAACCCACCATGACCACCGACAAGACCGTCGGGCTGACCTGGGACGGGCTGAAGAAGTTCGACGGCAAGACGGCGGTCTACATCAGGCCGATGTACTGGGCCGAGCATGGCGGCTATATGGGCGTGCCGGCCGATCCCGCCTCGACCCGTTTCTGCCTCTGCCTCTACGAATCGCCGATGATCTCGCCGGCGGGCTTTTCGGTCTCGGTGTCGCCGTTCCGGCGTCCGACCATCGAGACCATGCCGACCAACGCCAAGGCCGGCTGCCTCTATCCCAACAACGGCCGTGCCATCCTCGAAGCCAAGATGCGCGGCTTCGACAATGCGCTGGTGCTGGACATGCTGGGCAATGTCGCCGAGACCGGGACCTCGAACATTTTCCTGGTCAAGGACGGTCATGTGATGACGCCGGCCGCGAACGGCACGTTCCTGTCCGGCATCACCCGTTCGCGCACGATAAACCTGCTCGGCGACTACGGTTTCAAGACCACCGAAAAGACACTGTCGGTGCGCGACTTCCTCGAGGCGGACGAGATATTCTCGACCGGCAACCATTCCAAGGTCGTGCCGATCACCCGTATCGAGGAGCGCAACCTGCAGCCGGGGCCGGTGGCCAAGAAGGCGCGCGAACTCTATTGGGACTGGGCGCATTCGACGTCCGCCGCCTGAAGCCGCCAGCCGACTTGCGGCGCCACCGCCCGCCTCGCTTGCCCGCCGTTTGTTTTGACGCAGGGTCCGTTCGCAAAACCGTGTGACAGTTTTCCGGAACCTCTCTAGAAAGGGAACCGGCGCTTCATTCCGGAGTTGTCCCTAATCATTCCAGACCTATGTTAGTCCGGTATCGACACCGGATTTTTCCATGAGGGAGTATCATCCATGGCTTTCGAATTGCCCGCTCTGCCGTACGACTACGAGGCGCTCCAGCCTTACATGTCGAAGGAGACGCTGGAATACCACCACGACAAGCACCACAAGGCCTATGTCGACAACGGCAACAAGCTGGCCGCCGAGGCCGGGATGGGCGACCTGTCGGTCGAGGACGTGGTGAAGCAGTCCTTCGGCAAGAATGCCGGGCTCTTCAACAACGCCGCCCAGCATTACAACCACATCCATTTCTGGAAGTGGATGAAGAAGGGTGGCGGCGGCAACAAGCTGCCGGGCGCGCTGCAGAAGGCCTTCGACAGCGACCTTGGCGGCTACGACAAGTTCAAGGCGGACTTCATCGCCGCCGGCACCACCCAGTTCGGCTCGGGCTGGGCCTGGGTTTCGGTCAAGGACGGCAAGCTGGCGATCTCGAAGACGCCGAATGGCGAGAACCCGCTGGTCCATGGCGCCACGCCGATCCTCGGCGTCGACGTCTGGGAGCACTCCTATTACATCGACTACCGCAATGCCCGGCCTAAGTACCTCGAGGCCTTCGTCGACAGTCTCATCAACTGGGACCACGTCCTCGAACTCTACGAAAAAGCCTGATCGCACTTTCGAAAAGCCCCGACGTCCGGGGCTTTTCTTTTTCGGCGTTTGAAACAACATCCGACAAATAGCGGCCACGGAACGGGAATATTCAGGTCATCCAGGCCGTTGTCGTTCTGTCTCGAACTATCTTCACCCATGGAGCCAATTGAATGAGAAAGCTTGTCATCGCCATCTCTATGCTCGCCTTTGCCGGTTCGGCGGCGTTTGCCGACCCGATCATGGATCGCCAGGCCCTGATGAAGGAACGTGGAAAGATTGCCGGCGGATTGTCGAAAGTGGTCAAGGGTGAGGAGGCTTTCGACTCGGCCGCGGTGCTCACTGCCTTGCAGTCGCTGCAGGCGAATGCCGAGAAAATTGACGTCGATGCCCTCTTCCCGGCCGGCAGCGACAAGGGTGACACCACGGCATCGCCGAAGATCTGGGAAGACACGGCCGGCTTCAAGGCGGCCAACGATAAATATGTCGCCGACGTCAAGGCGGCGGTCGCGGCCGCACCCGCCGATGTCGATGCCCTGAAGGCGCAGTTCAACACAATCGGCGGCGATTGCGGCACCTGCCACGAGGGCTACAGGATCAAGAAGGGCTGACGGCGGGCAATGCCCGTACTGAAAAAGCTCATCGGCGCCGCCCTCGTTCTGGGCGGCGTCGGCGCTGTTGCCGCATGGTTCCTGTCGGCACCGGTCAGGCTCGACGCTGAAACCGTGGCGCAGCTCGGCCGCGGCGATGTGGCCAAGGGCAAACGCATCTTCTATGCCGGAGGCTGTACCTCCTGTCATGCCAAGCCCGGTTCGCAGGGTGAGGCGCGTCTGCAACTGGCCGGCGGTCTCCAGCTCAAGACGCCGTTCGGCATTTTCGTGCCACCAAATATTTCGCAGGATGCCAAGGACGGCATTGGCGCCTGGTCGGAGGAAGACCTGGCCAACGCCATGCTGAAAGGCGTCTCGCCAGGCGGCGAGCACTTCTATCCGGCGTTTCCCTACGCGTCTTACGCCCGCATGAAACCATCTGATATTGCCGACCTCTACGCCTTCCTGAAGACGCTTCCGGCGGTGGCCGGCAAAGCACCGGGCCATACGCTCGGCTTCCCCTTCAACATCCGCCGCGGCATCGGCCTGTGGAAGCTGCTCTATCTCAGCCCGCAGCCGGTGATCGCATTGGCTGAAGGCACGCCGGACAAGGTGATGGCGGGCCGCTATCTGGTCGAGGGGCCAGGCCATTGTGGCGAATGCCACACGCCGCGCGACCTGGCAGGGGGAACGAAGAAGGCCGAGTGGCTGGCGGGCGCGATCGCCGCCGAAGGCAGCGGTATCGTGCCCAACATCACCTCGGGCGAGGGCGGCATCGGCGACTGGTCGGAGGCCGACATCGCCAACTATCTCGAAACCGGTTTCACACCGGATTTCGATTCGGTGGGCGGAGCGATGGTCGACGTGCAGCGAAACATGGCCCAACTGACGCCCGAGGACCGTGCGGCCATCGCCGCCTATCTCAAGGCGGCCCCGCCGCATCCCAATGGCTATCCGGCTCGAAAGAAGCCGGAGAGCTAGTTTTCGACTGGAGCAACTCCGGGAAAAATGCGCAGCGGTTTTCCGCCCGGCTACGGGTGGCGGTCGCCGAGGAAATCGAAGCCGCTGTCGAAGAAGTGATTGTAGTCGCAAGTCAATTCCTCGCCGGGCGCGATGTCGCGCAACGCGTAAGTCTCCTCGGGCGAGGAGACGTCGCAGTTCGGTTCGTCGGCATGGTTCATGTAGCGCGCGTCATCGGCTTCGAAGACGATGTATCCGGGGTTGCGCCGATCAGGATAGGAGTAGCGGTCGAGATAACCCTTCACCGGCCCGGACTCCCCTTCGTAGGTGTCGACCTCGATCAGCCGGTCAAACCGGGGGTCGAGCTTCCAGACCAGCGTGCCGCGTGGAATGTGTTTCTTGGCGAAGACGCCGATGCCCTGGATGGGCGATTTGTCGAGATAGACGTCGACGAGCAGCATGGCGGACCCTTGCGAGATTGCGACTGGCAGGTGCGGCTCTGAAAAAGCCGGGCATTGGGTAGCGCGCGGCGATGGCAATTGCGAGCGGAAAATCAGCGGCGCTTGCCGCTGATTCAAAGCTTCGAAAAAGGTCATGCGCAAATCAAAAAATCATTACCCAAGGCGGGGGCGCATCGCATTCACCCAGCCAGATCGGCCTTGCCGGTCACCTTGAGCGCGAAGGCATAGGTGTAGGCGATCTCCTCCAGCCTGGAAAAGCGCCCGGAGGCGCCGGCATGGCCTGAGTCCATGTTGATCTTGAACAGCACCGGATTGTCGCCGCTCTTGCGCTCGCGCAGCCGCGCCACCCATTTGGCCGGCTCCCAATAGGTGACGCGCGGGTCGGTTAGGCCCGCCAGTGCCAGCACCGGCGGATAGTCGAGCGCGCCGACATTGTCATAGGGCGAATAGGCAGAGATCGTCCGGTAGTCCTCCGCCGATGCGATCGGATTGCCCCATTCCGGCCATTCCGGCGGCGTCAGCGGCAGCGTCGCGTCGAGCATGGTGGTGAGCACATCGACGAACGGAACCTCGGCGACGATGCCGCCAAAACACTCCGGCGCCATGTTGGCGATCGCCCCCATCAACATGCCGCCGGCCGAGCCGCCTTGCGCGACGATACGGTCATGCGCGGTGTAGCGCTCGGCCACGAGATGGCGGGCGCAGGCGATGAAATCCGTGAAGGTGTTCATCTTGTGCTGCCGCTTGCCGTCGTCGTACCAGCCATAGCCCTTGTCCTTGCCGCCGCGGACATGGGCAATCGCATAGACGAAGCCGCGATCGACCAGTGACAGGCAATTGGTGTTGAAGGCGGCCGGCACGGTGATGCCGTAGGAGCCGTAGCCGTAGAGCAGGCAAGGTGCCGTGCCGTCGAGCGGCGTGTCACGGTGATGGATCAGCGAGATCGGCACCAGTTCGCCGTCGGCGGCGGGCGCCATCAGCCGACGCGTGACATAGTGGTCCGGGTCGTGGCCGGACGGTACTTCCTGGGTCTTCAGCAGCACCCGCTCGCGTGTGCGCATGTTGTAGTCGAAGACCTGCGCCGGCGTCGTCATCGACGAATAGGTAAAGCGCATGAACTCGGTGTCGTATTCATAGGATCCGGACAGGCCAAGCGAAAAGGCCTCCTCGTCGAACGAGATGAGATGTTCCTCGCCGCTCTTGCGATCGCGCACGACAATGCGCGGCAAGCCCTCCTTGCGCTCGAGACGGACCATATGGTCCTTGAAGCCGATCACCGACAGGATCAGCCGGCCGGCTTCGTGCGGGACCAGCTCCTGCCAGTTGGCGCGCACCGGATCGCTGGCCGGCGCCGTCATGATCTTGAAGTCCTTGGCGCCGTCGGCGTTGGTCAGGATGAAGAAGAGGTCGCCGCCTTCCTCGAGATCGTATTGCAGCCCGCTCTCGCGCGGCGCCACCAGCTTCGGCTCGGCAAGCGGATCGCCGGCGCGCATCAGCCGGTATTCGGATGTCTCGTGATCGTTGATGCCGATCAGGATCCATTCATTGGAGCGCGTGCCGCCGACATCCATGAAGAAGCCGGGATCGGTTTCCTCATAGACCAGCCGGTCGTTTTCGGTTCCGTCGCCAAGCGCATGGAACACCACCTTCGACGGGCGATGGTTGGAATCGAGGCGGGTGTAGAAGAAGCCGCCGTCGCCGGCATCCCAGACACCGCCGCCGCCCGTGTCGGGGATCTGATCCGTCAGTTCCTTGCCGCTGGCGAGATCGCGTACGCGAAGCGTGAAGAATTCAGAGCCCTTGTCGTCGAACGCCCATAGCAGCTTCCCGTGGTCGGCCGAATGGTCGACGCCGCCGAGCCTGAAATAGGCCTTGCCCTCGGCTTCGGCGTCGCCATCGAGCAGGATCTGCTCGTCGCCGCCATCGCGCGGCGTGCGGAAATAGCGCGGCTGCTCGCCGCCGAGCTTGAAGGACGAGCCGTAGGCGTAAGCGCCATCCTTCATCGGCACGGTGGAGTCGTCTTCCTTGATGCGTCCCTTCATCTCCGTGAAGAGCCGCTTCCGCAGCGGGGCCAAGTCGGCCGTCAGCGTTGCCTGGTAGGCGTTCTCGGCTTCGAGATGAGCGCGGATGTCGCCGTCGAGCAGGGAAGGGTCCCTGAACATCGCCTGCCAGTTGTCGGCGCGCAGCCAGCCATAGTCGTCGGTGCGGGTGAAACCATGATGCGTGTCGAAGACGGTCCGTTTCTCGGGCTGCGGCGGGCTGGCGGTCGGAAAGGCTGGTGTCCTGGTCATTGCGTCTCGCTGGGAAGTTGTTTGAATGGCACTCGCTGGGAAGTTGTTTGAATGGCAAATGAACACGCCGATCAGCACCGGTTCAAGGGCAGGACGGCAGGATCAGGGTGGCACTCAGGAGATGGGCCGGAGGAGAGATGATGAAGTTCTATGTTCGCACCGCTGCGGCTCTTGCCGTTGCTTCGACTGTTCTGGCCTTCACCGGTCAGTCTCATGCAACCGTCTTCGCGGCTTGGCAAGTGGCCAACGTGCCGTTCGGCGACACGCTCAACGCGCGCAAATATCCATCAGGTGAATCGCAGAAGCAGGCTGCCTATCCCAACGGGACAGTCTTGCAGATGACCGGCAAATGCACCGGCGGCATAAACCTGCTTGATATTGCCGGCCAGCCACACTGGAAGCAGGAACAGAAGATCCGCTATCGCTGGTGCGAAATCTGGCATGACCCGGCGCAGAACGGCCATTTCGTCACTGGCTGGGTCTATGGGAAGTACATCACGCCCCGTTGACCGGCCCTGGTTCCCTGCCGCTCAGGTCACGCGCACCAGTAACGCACTGCAACCCATGATTTCATTAGGATCGGGAAACCTTTCGACCTGTTTCCGGTCAAGCAAAGCCGAAGCATTACGCTTCTTTTAGCTGTTGCTGCTGATGTAACGGGGACCTGACGTCGCGTCAGCCGCGCTGGTCTGGCCGAAAAAATCTCGCTAAGTTACACATCGCACGAAAGTTTGAAGCTGAACGGCGAATATTTGATTATTATCGCTGAATATAGCGCAATATGCGAATTGACTTACTTGGTTCATAGGCTCATTAAGATTCCCCGACGCGAATCGCAGGGTCTCTCACCTGCAAGAAAATTCGCGCGATGCCCTGCCAAAAAAGGGCGCAGTTAGAAACAACTCTCGTTGGGGTCTGAATATGATGGATATCGTCGAAACACCTTCCAGAAACAGTGATGCGCTGATCGAGCTGACCGCCGATGTGGTGGCCGCTTATGTCAGCAACAATCCCGTGCCGGTCGGCGAACTGCCGAACCTTATCGCCGATGTCCATGCCGCTCTCGGGCGCGTGGGCGGAACCGCCGAGGCACCTGTCGCCGACAAGCAGAAGCCTGCGGTGAACCCGAAGCGCTCCGTCCATGACGACTACATCGTCTGTCTTGAGGACGGCAAGAAATTCAAGTCGCTGAAGCGCCACCTGATGACCCACTACAATCTGACGCCCGATGAGTACCGCGAGAAGTGGGGCCTGGACGCAAGTTATCCGATGGTTGCTCCCAACTATGCCGCGGCCCGCTCGCAGCTTGCCAAGAAGATGGGTCTTGGCCGCAAGCGCAAGGGCCGCTGATATTGGCACTTTGCTGATTTCGTTTCGACGACAAACGGCGCCTGTGTGGGCGCCGTTTTGCTTTGAAGGCCGGCGCTGATGTGCAGCTCAATCGCCCGACCCTGCGACGGCCAGCCTTCCCAAAATCCGACTTGTCCGGTTAGGCGGTCAGCTTCAGCGCCGCATCGGCGTCGCGCTTGATGCGCTTGACCATCGAGCGGAGGCCGTTGGCGCGCTGCGGCGACAGGTGCTCGTCGAGGCCGAGGCCCTTCAGCGTCGCTTCCGCGTCGGTCGCCCGGATTTCGCTCGCCGGCCGTCCCGAAAACAGCGCCAGCATGATGGCGACCAGGCCGCGCACGATATGGGCGTCGGAATCGCCCTTGAAAGAGATGACCGGATCGACGCCCGGTTCCTGTTCGGTGGTCAGCCAGACCTGGCTGACGCAGCCCGGCACCTTGTTGGCGGGGGTACGCTCGGCATCGGGAAATGGCGGCAGCGCTTCGCCCAGTTCGATCACATAGCGATAACGGTCTTCCCACTCGTCGAGGAGGGAAAAGTCGTCGCGGATCGTCTGGATCGTCGTCGTCATCATACCGGATATAGTCATCCGGCACTGTCGCGTCACGGAAAAAGAAGAAAAACACCGCAGGCGTCGAGAGGTCGGACGCGCCTGCGGTGTCGCCAAGATCTGCGGCAGGAAAAGGTCTCAGTTGGTCGTCGGCAGTCTTGCCGGTATCTCTACTGTCGCCGGCAGGACGATAGTCTCGGCCACACTGCCGGTGGCAACCGTGGTGTCGGGTCCGGCAGCCTGCTGATCGCTTGCCTGCTGGTCGTCCAGCATGGCGGCCGCGATCTTGGCGGTCTCCTTGGCCCGGGCGGTAATCGTGTGCATGGCGGACTTGCCGGTCTCGCAGACATCGGGTTTGCGCTCGCAAATGCCGGCGATGTCGCCGACCGCTTCGCGCGCCGCAAACAGGGCCTGGATAGGCCCGACGCTCTCGTGACCGGCCTCGTCGGTGCCGACATTCAGCGGCAGCGCCAGCAGCACCAGCGAGAACCAGAAAGCCGCCCTTATAAGAAAGCCCATCGCAATGCCCTCTCGTCCGTGACCGGATCATGCATCCGTCGGCATGACCTCTTTTATGGGCAGTATGGTGGCACACCCGCGCAAAGGACGGCTTGCGCCGAAACCGAAGATTTTCCTCAAATTTTAGGCAAATTCGAAACGATTGGTTTTGCAATCGATTTGACTTGAAAGTTGTCGATTTTGTTCATCAAGCAATAACCATCCATCTGTTTGATTTTTATGTATATTCTCGGGAGCGGAGTGACGCTGCCGGCCAAGGCCGAAGGCACGGCGGCGCCCGATCCGCATAACGCTCCATTTACCATGACGGCAGATCGCCGGGCTTTGCCGTGCCGGCGTCCCGATATTTGCCGCGGGCCTGGCGTCGGTCGGGTCCTGCCTTATCCATTCCTTAAACGCTCAATGAGAGTTTCAGATCAATAAGGGCGACCTGCAAAAAGCAGGGCAATTCACGACCGGGTGCGAGTGCGTTGAGTTCGATTACGGCCAGATACGTCGAATTGCCTGGCGCGATAGCGGCCGGCTGCGAACGTATGGTTCATCCGACCATCACCGTGCCGGATGAGCGCTTGCGCCAGCGCCGGTTCATCGGCGTCATGCTGGCAGCCCCCTTCCTTGCCGCAGGCGCCGCGGTGACGCTGGTAACCTCCAGCCTGGGCGCGGCCGTCACCGTGGCTGCGATCTTCGCTACCTTCGGCCTGTGCTGGTTCGCCGCCTTGCTGGTCGCCGCGACGGGGCGGATGGCCTTGGCCGGCCAGGCGGCGCTCGCGATGGGCGGCCTCGTGCTTGCCGGCGCGACCTTTGCTGCCGGCGGCCTGGCCTCGCCGATTGCCCTGCTCGCACTGGCATTGCCATTCGAGGCCTGGTGGATCGGCGGATCGCGGCGCGCTGGCTGGTGGGGCGCGCTATGCGCTTTCGCAGCGATCCTGCTGCAGCCCTTTGCCGGCTCCATCCTGCCGCTCGGCGCGACGGAAATCGCGGCCTGGCACTGGCTGCTGCCGCTGGCCTGGGCGTTGACGCTGGCTGTGCGGCTGACGGCGCTGCGCAACCCGGCAAACGCTGGGCATGCAACCCCTGCCGGCGACCATCTCGAGGATATGATCGATGCGGTCGTCCTGCGCGTTGCCAGGCATGGCGAGGTGCTGGATGCCTCGGCCAGGGCGCGCAGCATTCTGAAGCTGCCGCCGGAGCTTCTGTTCGGCGCCGGCCTGTTCGAGCGCGTCCATCTTTCCGACCGCGTCGCCTACCTCAGCGCGCTCGCCGACATGCGCGACGGGGCTGTGGCGCGGCGGGTCGACCTGCGCGTCCGGCTGCCGCGCGACGGCGCTTCGTCCGACAATTTCAGGCCGTTCCGCCTCGACCTGATGCGGGCCGACCATCAGCAGGATGCGTTCACGCTGCTGCTGCGCGAAAACGACGACGTCGCCGGGCTGCGCGAAGAGCTTGCGGCGGCAAAAGAGGCGACCGCGGCCGCCGAAGTGGCCAAGGGCCGCTTCCTGGCGGTGGTCAGCCACGAGCTTCGCACGCCTTTGAATGCCATCATCGGCTTTTCCGACATGCTGCTGCATGAGATGTTCGGCGCCTTCAAGGATCCGCGCCAGAAGGAATATGTCGGCCTGGTCAGGGACTCCGGCCAGCATCTGCTCGGCGTCGTCACCTCGATTCTCGATGTCTCCAGGATCGAGGCCGGCGCCTACGCGACCGAGCCGGAACCGTTCCGCTTCGTCGAAGCGGTCGACATGTGCCGGTCGATGATGCAGTTGCAGGCCGAGGCCAAGAGCATCCGCCTTACGACGCAGATCGCCTCCGACTCTGGCGAGATCAATGCCGATCGCCGCGCCGTGCAGCAGATCCTGATCAACCTCGTCTCCAACGCCATCAAGTTCACGCCCGACGGCGGCGATGTCTTGGTCGGCGCCAAGCGGGTTGGCTCGCGGCTGCATTTCTGGGTCAGCGACACCGGCATCGGCATTGCCGAGGAGGATTTTGAAAATCTCTGCAAGCCGTTCATGCAGATCCAGAACGACTATACGCGCCGCTTCGAGGGAACCGGTCTCGGCCTGTCGCTGGTCAAGGGCCTGGTGGCGCTGCACGACGGCACGATGTCGATCGAGAGCGTGCTGGGCGAGGGCACCACGGTGACGATCAGCCTGCCGGTGAACGGGCCGAAGGGACGTTCGAAGGGCAAGGACGGCGGCGTGCTGGCGATGCCCGCGGTGATGACGAAGGGGGACAGGAATGGCTCGCTCCGCAAAACAGGCTAAGGCGGTCAAGCGCCGCGGCAGTGCCTTCGAGGACGGCGCGATGGCCGTCGGCGGCATGATCTCGCGCAACCCTGTCCTGGTCGGCGGCTCGACCGCCTTCCTGGTCACGTTGTTCTACGTCTCGGCCAATGCGCTCTGGTACCAGCCGTTTCCGCATGCCGGCGCCTTCTTTGCCACCAGGAGCATCGAGGACTTTCCGCGCACAGGCTCGGACGAGCCCGAAACCACCATCAACATCGTGCGTCCGGCGCCGGTCAAAAGCGACCCGACAATCGAAGAGGTCCAGGGCATATTGAAGGACCTCGATTTCTACTCCGGCACCGTCGACGGCATTTCCGGTCCCAACACGCGAAAAGCCATCCAGGCCTACCAGCAGAAAGTCGGTCTGCCGGCCTCGGGCGAAATCGACGCCGTACTGCTCGATCAGCTCGGCGCCAGGCAGACGACGGCGGGCATTCCTCATCCGGTGCCGCGGCCCGTGGACACCGCTGCCGCTCCAGCCGACTCCGATCCGACGCCCGCACCCATCCCGGCGTCAGCGCCGGCCAATGCAGAGGCGCAGGCGCCCGATGCCCGTATCGTCAAGATCCAGGCCGGGCTCAAGGCCTTCGGCAATGACGACATGCAGCTCGATGGCGTCGTCGGCGCCCGCACCAAGGCGGCGATCAAGGAATTCCAGTCGCTCTTCGGCCTGCCCGAAACCGGCGAGCCCGACGAACTCGTCTACGTCAAGATGCGCGAGATCGGCCTGACCAACTGACCATGGGGGCAGTGGCTGACCGAACCGTTCCTGTTTCCGGCGCGATGCTGTAAGGAGCCGCGCATGTCGACCGGGAACCTTCCATGCGTGTAACCACTGATCTATGGGTGTCGGCCCTGTTGCGCCGGGTGTTTGCCGCTGGCGGTTTTGCCGCCGTGGTCAAGCGCGGTGCGGCCGAGGCCGGCGCCGTCTTCGTGTTTGCGCGGAGCAGGCTGGGTGAGGTCGCCCTGTTCGGGCCGGCGCCGCAGACAAGCTACGATTCGGCGAAGCCCGACGACCGCTTCTTCACCTTGCTCGGTTCGGGCGACGATGCCGCAATGCTCGACGCCAGGCTGGAGCGGGAGAAGAAATTCGATCCTGATATCTGGGTGGTCGAGATCGAGGCCGGCGCCGTTCCGGTCGAGGAACTGCTTTCGGTCAAGACGGACTAAGGCTTGGATCGATCTCTAGGATGCCTTGCGGCTGGCGGCCGGATCGTCGCCGTTCGACGACTGGCGGCTCTCGGCATTCGCCACTTCGGGGCCATTGCCACGGATCGCCCGCGACAATGTCTCTGCCTTCCAGCTGCGCACCCTGTCCAGCGCCGCCTCGCGATGCAGCAGCCGGTAACGGTCGAGGAACAGCCGGATTGCCTGCGGATGCGGAAACTCCCTCGGGAAGACGGCGACCGCGATCAGAAAGGCCCGGTCCTCGCTGAGATCGAGTGCCCTGAGCGCGGTAAGCAGCGCGGCATGGCTCGACTGTTCGATCAGCGACCGCGCCGTCTGGAAATCGATGTCGAGCGCATCGGCGAGCGCGGTCTGGAAGAAGGCGGCATTGCCGGTCAGCGCCGTCTCGCGCAGCTTGACGTAGCTCGCCTGGCCGAGGAACGGGTTGACGCTGACATCCTCGCCGGCCGTATCGGGGCGCATCATGGCGCGCAGCCGGCGCCTTGCGTTCTCGGCGGCATTGCCGCGCGGCTCCCGCGTTTCCGCGTCGGCTGCTGCAGCGGCCGCTTCCTTCGCCGGCACCGCTTCTGCATTGCCCGGCGCCGCCTCGGTTTTCGCCGGCATTGCCGTCACGATCGTCTGCGGCGGCCGCATCCTGACCAGCGTCGGCTTTTCAAGCGCCTTGATCAGATCGGATATGGTCGGGTTCAGGTCCTTGCGCCGCGCAATGGCACGCGCATGCGGCAGGCCGTGCCGTCCGATCAGCGCGATGAGGTCGATGTCGCTCAGCGCCCGTGAGCGGATCAGCAGGGGAGCGGCGGTATCGACCGGCTCTTCGGCCAGGCGCCGCACCAGGGCGCTTGGCGCATACTCGCATTCGGAAAGTGCTGCGGCGACATAGCGGCGCGATTCGACCGACACCTCGTCGAACAGCGGCAGCGTCAGATCTTCGAGCTGGGCGATCTCGCGGCGCGAGGGCCGGGTGAGTGAGCAGAATGCCGACACCACGGCGCGGAACAACCTTTCGGCCTTTCCCGCTTCAGCCCGAATAGCGATTTGCCTGAAATCCGAAGATGACACGGAGGATACGCCTGACACTCGACACGACTTGGACCACGCTCGACCGGGACTGTGTCGGTTTCGCGATTACCAAGAACAAAGATCAAGTTAGCGACGATCCGTTAGCGCTCCGTTAACCCTCTGCCCGCCTTAATCATATTTGGAGGCGTTGCGTTGTGCTCCGGGGCAACCGAGAGGAATGCGCGAACCATGGGCATGGTACTGTCTTTCGTGCCGCGAACGGCACCAACCAATCGAGCAAGTCAAAACACCGGTACGCCGGCGGCGGTGATCATTTTCCCCGGCGTCCGCTACGAACCTTCGCCGCTAACTGGCGATGCGAGGCCAAGCGGTCCGGACAAGCCGGGTGCGCCGAAGACTCCTGTTCCGCATCACTAGGGCGCTGCGGTCGAAATCAGTAGTCCTGCAGCTCGCAGGAACTCTGCTCCAGAAACTGTGAGACGACAGGCTTCCAGCTGTCGTCGGGCACGAAGGAGCGGATGACGAAGATGCCTTCCTCGATCGGCGCTTCGACGAAGATCGCGCCCTGCAGCTCCTCGGGGAGTTCCCTGCGCACATCGATCATCTGAGCCGGCGTCAGCACCACGGTGTCGAGCACACCGCCGGTGGCGCTGTGGTCGTTGAAGGAATAGAGGTTGTGGCCGCTGCGGTCATAGACGGAGACCGACCAGAACGGCACGTTGCCAGGCGCCTTGATTCGCACCATGCCCTCGGCGAGGTCGAAGCGGCAGGCCGCGGCGTAAAACAGCGGATCGACGGATTTCACCACCGGAGCGCCGCCGGCCTCTGCGTCGAGCCTTGTCATCTTGTAGAGGTCCGAAGCCATCGCCAGTCGCGACCATGCGTCGCGTTCGGAAAACTCCGGCACCAGCATCAAGACGACGATATGCACGATGCCGGCGCCAAGCAGACCAAGCAGGACGGTGTGCAGCAGCTTACGCATTACAGCCGGCTTTCACGATCCTGGGCAGCGTCACATCGGAAAGGCCGGTGCTGCTGGCGATCGGCGTGTCGTAGAAGGTGAGCACGAAATACATCCGTCCGAAGCCCTCGGTCAGAAGCCAATTGCCGGGGGCCGGGCGGTTGCCGACGGTGATGATCACCGAATTGTCGGGCTGGCGCAGCACCTGATAGGACTGCAGAGCCGCAAGCCTCGGCCTGTCGGTGTCGACCACGCCGAGCGATTGGTCGGCGGCATAGAGGGTCCAGAAACGGGCAGTTGGGAAGCCGCCTTCGATCATGTAGGCGCATTCGCGCCTGAGCTGGTCGCCGCCGGCATCGCGTTCGGCGATGAAGGAGAGCCCCTCGGCCCGGCCGAGCGCCAGCACGCCCTCGCGTGCCACGCGTGCCTTCGAATAGGGGTCGGCCGCTTGCGTGCCGATCTCGGGGAAGGCGGTCCACTGGCCGATCCTGATCGCGCCAACGCCGTCCTGTGCCTTCAGCGCATACCAGACGCTGCCGCCGCCGCCGCCGATGGCGATGGCAAGCGAAAGCAGCGTGAGGAATGCATTCTTGAGCATGAAGGGCCGGAAACAGAGGAGGTTGCTCGGGATATCGCGGCGCGGGGCCTCGTGGCAAGCCGGCTTGCTCTAAAGGCGTCGCGATATTTTCAGCTGATGCCGGCCTGTAAATGGTGGCTTCTTGCGCTTCCCGCTCATCTAAATGGCACACTGCCTTCAAGTCGTTTCTACCGAACAAGGAGAGTGGCATTCCCCGTGTTGACGACCGGCTTGTCATGGACGAGCTCTCCGGCACTGCGCCCCTCTGATTTTCGATGCCTCCTGCGGCGCAGCACGTGGCCATCCAATCACTGACTTGTCAGGCTGCCAGTTCGCGCCGATCCGATGCCTGCGCTTGAAGCCGCCGCCATTTCGTTCCACATCGACAGGGGATGAAGGCCGAGACAGAAGAGCGGCGTTGGAATTTGGTGTGGGCCTTGCCCGCATCGCTGATCATGCATGCGCTCATCGCAGCATTTCTGGTCTACAGCCTGCCGAGGCCTGCCCAACAGCCGGATCAGGAACAGCCGGTCAATGTCGCGCTTGTGCCTCCGCCCGAGCAGCCGAAACCGAAGCCCCCGCCGCAGCCAAAGGAACCCAAGGCCGAAAAGCCGCCGGAACCGAAGCCTGAAAAACCGCCCGAGCAGAAAGTTGAAAAACCGCCCGAAAAGCAGCCGCCGAAGCCACCGGCGATCGCGGTGCTAAAGCCCGTTTTTCAGTACGGCGACAAGGATACCGGCCCGAGGAAATCCCTGGATGGAGGCGGCGATCGAGACAACACGCCGGCGCCGGCCAAACAGGATGATTCGAAGCCGCCTGCCGTGCCGAAGCCTGCAGAGAACCAACCGGCCGCGCCGGCAGAAGCCGATCAGCGGCCAGATCCAAGCAAGGCCGACGAGAAGCCGGTAACCACCCCTACGGACGCCAGGCCCACGCAAAGCGAGGAGAAGCAGGCAACCGATAAAAAGCAGGCAGATGAAAAGGAGGCAGGAGCGCAAACCGCAGAAAAGCAAACAGCCGCCGCTCCGACGCTGTTGGGTGCTGAGAGCGGCGATAAAGTCGAGCTTCCGGCCGCGGCCGAAAAGCCGAAGCCCAAACCCGCAAATGCCATGAAGTTCAGGCCTGCAAAGGTATCGAAGCCCAGAAGCAACAGCGCCGGGACGCCAGGCTCCACCAACGCTGCCGCTGCCGGATCGCCGATCTATTCGGGCCTTCCGGGTGTTCGAAAGCTCTACTCGCAGGGCGCTACCGGCGATGCGCTGGCCGCAAGCTCGATGACCGGCGCGCCTCGCGATCAGCGGGTCGCCAACCTTTGCGGCAGCGTTTTGAACCAGGAATTGCGAAACGCCTCTTATTCTCCCAAATGGCTGCCATCCATTCCGCTGAAGGCGGGCAATGTTCTTAACCCTCCGGAGGCCGCCTTCAGCACGACAACCACATGGTACCGTTTACGCTTCCGGTGCGAGGTCGACGCCGATGCGACAAGGGTCTTGTCGTTCAACTTCCGCGTCGGCGATGAGATCCCACCCGGCGAATGGGGCCGTCTCAGATTGCCTAGTCTCCACTAAAGCATGTCTCCCGAAAGTGGGAACCGGTTTCGAGACAAAGACGTGCGTGGAATCAAAACCTATAGCGCCGACAGCGTCTCCGGCGCCTTGGGCGGCTCGAGCACGGGCGCTGCCTGGAACATCTTGGTCATCTCCCGCAGCGTCTGCGTGGTGCGGCTGGACAACACCGGCGGGCGCTCGGCGGCGGCTTCGGCCTCCGCCTGCTCGGCGTTCTTCTTTGCCGCCTCCTCGGCCTTGGCCGCGACTTCCGGATCGACGAAGGGATGATCGAGGCCGGGGATCGGCTTCAAGTCGATGTTCTGGTGCGCGTAGACCATCAGCCGCTGCCACACCATCGCCGGCAGCGTGCCGCCGGTCATGTTCTTGGTCGGGGTGAAGTCGTCATTGCCGAGCCAGACAGCGGCGGTGTAATTGCCGGTGAAACCGACAAACCAGGCATCGCGGTAGGATTGCGTCGTGCCGGTCTTGCCGGCGACCACGATGTTGGGAAGCAGGGCGCGCCGTGCCGTGCCGATCACCGGCACCGCCGCCAGCATGGTGTTCATGTATTTCAGCGCCTGTTCCGACAGCACGCGGTGCGGCGGCGGCGCGTCCTTGGCCCAGTCGTAGACCACCTCGCCGGTACGGGTGACGAGCTGCGTGATTCCGTGCCGCGAGCCGACGAAGCCGTTCTGCGCGAACACGCTGTAGCCGGTCGCCTGGTCCATGACGGTCATGCCCGACGTGCCGAGCACCATGGTCTTGTGCCCTTCGAGCGGCGACTCCACGCCCATCGCTTCGGCCATCGCCTTGATCGGGCCGATGCCGAGATAGTCCTTGGCCAGTCGCACCGGCACGGTGTTGATCGATTTGGCGATCGCCGTGATCAGCGTCACGTTGCCGGCCGAGCCGCCATTGTAATTGTGCGGCGACCAGCCGCCCCAGCTGATCGCGCCGCCGGAAACGACGGAATCCGGCGTGAAACCATGCTCCATGGCGGCGGCATAGACGTAGGGCTTGAAGGAGGAGCCGGTCTGGCGCAGCGCCTTGGTGGCGCGGTTGAACTGGCTGGCGCCATAGTCGCGGCCACCGACGATCGCCCTGACCGCGCCATTGGTTTCGATGACCACCACCGCCCCTTCGGTGACGTTGTATTCCTTGCCGAACTGGCGCAGGTGGAATTCGACGGACTCTTCGGCCGCCTTCTGGATGTTGGCGTCGAACGTGGTGTGGGCGACGAGCGAGTGCTGACCGGACTTGGCGGCGACCTTCTTGACCTCGTCGAAGGCCCAGTCGAGGAAATAGTCCGGGCTCTTCTGTTCGCCGCGATCGACGATGTCGGCCGGATGCAGCCTTGCCTGCAGCACCTGGCCTTCGGTCATAAACCCGGAATCGACAAGGTTCGACAGCACCACATTGGCGCGGGCGCGAGCGGCGGGCAGGTTGATATGCGGTGCGTATTTGGTCGGGGCCTTGAACAGGCCGGCCAGCATCGCCGCCTCGGCGAGGTTGAGATCCTTGACGCTTTTGCCGAAATAGAAGTCCGCCGCCGCCTCGATGCCGAACGTGCCGCCACCCATATAGGCGCGGTCGAGATAGAGCTGCAGGATCTCCTTTTTCGACAGATTGGCCTCCAGCCACAGCGACAGGAAGGCTTCCTTGATCTTGCGCTGCAAGGTGCGCTCATTGCTCAGGAACAGGTTTTTGGCCAGCTGCTGGGTGATGCTGGAGCCGCCCTGGACGACGGAATTGGCCCGCACATTCTCGAAGATAGCGCGCGACAGGCCGAGCACGTCGATGCCGTAGTGGTCGAAGAAACGCCGGTCCTCGGTCGCCAGCACCGCCTTGATGACATGGTCGGGCATCTCGTCGACCGGCACGGAATCGCGCTGGATGATGCCGCGCTGGCCGATCTCGTTGCCGTAACGGTCGAGGAAAGTGACGGCGAAGTCGCCCTGGGTGCGCCAGTCGCCGGTGGTGATCTGGAAGGCTGGCAAGGCCAGCGCAAAAAGCACCACGATGCCGCCGGCGCCCAGCGTAAACCCTTCGCTCAGCACTTCGACGATGCCGCGCCGCCAGCCTTTGACACGGAAACGCCGGGAAAAGATGGTCGCTGCTTCCCAGAACTGGCGTGCCTTGAAGCCGATCTCGTAGAGCGAGGAATCGAGCCACGCATCCACCGCCAGCAGCGCCGCGGCGATCGGACCTCTTCTCTTGCGTGGCATCAAAGGACTGGTCATTCCAGAATTCCGCCCCACGCCGTGACCTGATTTCAGGACGGCGCCCCGGAGAACTATTCGTCCATTCTAGCACTGCTCACAAGGGCAGCGAAGCCACACCGCGCGGTTTGTTGGCTGGGGAGGGAAGGCTTCGAGCCTGATAGTGCCCGGCCGATGTCAGCGCGCCGCAACGAAGCGCATGAAATGCGCCACGTCGGCCTCGCTCGGCTCCTGGCCGGTGAAGCTGCGCAGATAGGCGGCGAGATGGCTGACCCGGGCCTCGACCGGCTCCTTGAGATCGAGCACGTAGTAGCCGATCTGCATGTAGTAGAGGACGCGGGCGCGGATGAAGGCGTCTTCCTCGTCATAGCCGTGTCGGCGGTACATGTCGCGGATGGCGACGAGGCGCTCGTCGTCGGCCTGGTCGATCATGCGCCGCACATCGTCGGAGCGGCGCGCCCATTCGCGGATGGCGAAGTCAAGCCGGGGATCGAACAGGCGCTCGTCGGCCCAGCATTCGAAGACGTTCATGACCCCCATGATGATGCTTTCGGCCGGGCGCCCGGCGCGTTCGACGATCGCCTTGGTGTTGGTGTCGTGCCAGTGCGCGAGCAGCTGGTCGAGCAGATCCTGCCGGCTCTGGAAGTACCAGTAGAAGCTCGAGCGCGAGACGCCGAGCTTCTGGCCGAGCGGCAGCACGCGCACGCTTTCGATGCCGTCCGAAATCAGCGTCTGCAGCGCCAGATTGATCCAGTCCCAGCGCGTCACCTTGATGTTGCCTGGCGCCGGCTCGTCCTGGGGTGCAATCATGATCATGTCCGCACAAGTGCCATGGCGCGCAGCGGCGTGCAAGCGGTCTGTACACAAGTGTCTAGACACATATGTACAGTGCCTGTATGGTGAGAGCCTCTAACGAGAGGGAGAGGCTCGTGAAGTCGCACTATCGCGCAGTTGTCATCGGGGGTGGGGTGGTTGGCGCCTCGGTGCTCTACCATCTGGCGCGCTTCGGCTGGAGCGACGTGGCGCTGATCGAGCGCGCCGAACTGACCGCTGGTTCGACCTGGCATGCGGCTGCCGGGTTCCATGCGCTGAACGCCGACCCGAACGTCGCGGCGTTGCAGGACTACACGATAAAACTCTATCGCGAGATCGAGGCCGAGTCCGGCCAGAATGCCGGCCTGCACATGACCGGCGGCGTCAACATGGCCAGCGACCCCGCCCGCTGGGAATGGCTGAAATCGGCCTGGGCGGTGTTCCAGTCGGTCGGCATCGAAACGGCGCGGCTGGTGACTCCCGACGAGATCAAGGAGATCTGCCCGATCGTCGATGTCAGCGATGTGCTGGGCGGCCTCTACGATTCCAACGAAGGCCATCTCGACCCCTACGGCACCACCCATGCCTATGCTGGAGCAGCGAAGAAGCGCGGCGCCGAAATCATCCTGCGCAATCGGGTGCTCGACCTCAAGCAGCGCGCCGACGGTGGCTGGGACGTCTTCACCGAACAGGGCATGATCGTCGCCGAGCATGTCGTCAACGCCGGCGGTCTCTGGGCAAAGCAGCTCGGCCGCATGGCTGGCGTCGAGCTGCCGGTGACGCCGATGGAGCATCACTATTTCGTCACCGAGGACATTCCGGAGGTCGCCGCCCTCGACAAGGAACTCGGCCTCGCCGTCGATCTCGATGGCTTTGCCTATCTCCGCCAAGAGCGCAAGGGCGTGCTGCTCGGCGTTTACGAGCAGAACCCGAAGCATTGGAACATGGACGGCGCGCCCTGGGATTACGGCATCGAACTGATCCCGGAAGACATCGACCGCATCAGCCCTGAACTCGCCAAAGCCTATGAGCGCTTTCCCTGCCTCGCCACCGCCGGCATCCGCAAATGGGTCAACGGCGCCTTCACCTTCACGCCCGACGGCAACCCGATCGTCGGGCCGGTGCGCGGCTTGCGCAACTACTGGGTCGCCTGCGGTGTCATGGCCGGCTTCAGCCAGGGCGGCGGCGTCGGTAAATCGCTGGCCGAATGGATGATCCATGGCGAGCCGCAGGCCGATATTTTCGGCATGGACATCGCCCGCTACGGCGCCTTCGCCGCCAACCGCGAATATCTGAAGCAGACCACGCGGCAGTTCTACGCCCGCCGCTTCGTCATGACCTTTCCCAACGAGCGCCTGCCGGCCGGCCGGCCGCTGAAACGCCCCGGCGCCTATGACGGCATGACGGCGGCCGGATGCGAATGGACGGCCTCATGGGGCCTGGAGATCCCGGCCTATTTCGCGCCGATGGGGTTTCGCGAAAACACCACGCTGAAGCGCTCCAACGCCTTCGACATCGTCGGCGACGAGGCGATGCAGGTGCGCCGCGCCGCCGGTCTCGTCGATACCTCCGCCTTCTCGCGCTACTCGGTGTTCGGACCGGGCGCGGAAGCCTGGCTCGACCGGTTGCTGGCCTGCAGGCTGCCAAAGCCGGGGCAGGCGAGGCTGGCGCCGATGCTCGGCCATGACGGAAGGCTGAAGGGTGACCTCACCGTCTTCAACTGGGGCGATGGCCGATACTGGATCATGGGCTCCTACTATCTCCGGGAATTCCACATGCGCTGGTTCGAGTCGCATTGTGCCGACGGCGTTTCTGTCACCGACATTTCCGACACGGTCTCAGGTTTCCTCGTCACCGGGCCGCATGCCCGGGAAATCGTCGCGCGCACCACGCATCAGGATGTCTCGGCGAACGCCCTGCCGTTCATGGCCTGCGGCGCGTTCGACATCGGCATGGCGCAAGCACGTGTCGCGCGGCTGTCGATCGCCGGTGAGGTAGGCTTCGAGATCAATTGTCCGGCCACCATGCATGCCACCTTGCGCGACACGTTGCTTGCCGCCGGCGAGGATCTCGGCCTGGCGGAAGTCGGCTTCTATGCGCTGAACGCGCTCAGGCTGGAAAAGAGCTTCGGCATCTGGTCGCGCGAATTCACGCAAGCCTACACGCCTGCGCAGACCGGCCTCGACCGTTTCATCGCCTTTGGCAAGGGCGATTTCATCGGCCGCGAGGCGGCCCTCAAGGACAGGGGCGCCGCCACAAGGCAACGCCTGGTGACGCTCGAGGTCGATGCTGTTGACGCCGACGCCAGCGGCTTCGAGCCGGTCTGGCATCAGGGCCGGCGCGTTGGCTTCGTCACCTCGGGAGGTTATGGCTACACGGTCGGCAAGAGCCTGGCGCTGGCGCTTGTCGACCGAGATCTTGCAGCCGAGGGTACCGCCTTGTCGGTGCATATCGTCGGCGTCGAGCGGCCGGCGCGCGTCATTCCGGCTTCGCCCTACGACCCCGAGGGCAAGGCGATGCGACAATGAGGAGGAACTGCCATGGTCGATGACGCTGCACGCGACACCAGGCGCGAGCGCCGGCGTGGACGCACCGGCGAGGCCGGCAGCGAGTCCAGCCGCCGCCCGGACTATCGCGCGCTGAAAAACCCGTTCTTGCCGCAGTCGGTCTTTTCGGACGACCAGGTCGCCGCGATCCACGATACGGCACTGCGCGTGCTTGAGGAACTCGGCATCAAGGTGCTGCTGCCCGAGGCGCGTGAGCGTTTTGCCCGCGCCGGCGCGCTGGTCGACGAGGACAGCCAGATGGTGCGCATCGGTCGCGACATCGTCGCGACCGCACTTGCCACGGCGCCAAAGTCCATCCGGGTGCTGGCGGGCGACCGTAGCCGCGACCTGATGCTCGAACTCGGCTCGATGACCTTCCTCGCCGGGGCCGGCGCGCCCAACGTCACCGATCTCGAACGCGGCCGGCGGCCGGGAACGCTTGCCGCTTTTGAGGAATTGACCAAGCTGATCCAGCATTTCGACGTGCTGCATATGCTTTGCCCGTGCATCGAGCCGCAGGACGTCGACAATCGCTTCCGCCACTACGCCGTCAACCGAGCCCAGCTGACGCTGTCGAACAAGGTCCCCTTCATCTTCGCCCGTGGCACGCCGCAGATCGAAGACGGGTTCGAGATGATCAGGCTGGCGCGCGGGCTCTCCGAAGACGCATTCCTTGCCGATGCTCATTGCTACACTGTCATCAACACCAACTCGCCGCGCCAGCTCGACATCCCGATGGCGCAAGGCATCATCGATTTCGCCCGCGCCGGGCAAATATCGATCATCACCCCCTTCTGCCTGGCGGGCGCCATGGCGCCGATCACGGTCGCCGGCGCGCTGACGCTGCAGCATGCCGAGGCGCTGGCGGGCTTGACCCTCGCCCAGATCGTGCGGCCCGGCGCACCGGTTGTCTACGGCTCGTTCTCCTCCAATGTCGACATGAAGTCCGGCGCGCCGGCCTTCGGCACGCCGGAGCATGTCAAGGCGACGCTGGGGGCTGGCCAGCTGGCGCGCTTCACCGGACTGCCCTGGCGCTCGGGCGGTGGCAGCGCCGCCAACATTTCCGACGCGCAGGCGGCCCACGAGACGCAGTTCGCACTGTGGGGCTCGGTGTTGGCCGGCGCCACCGTCTGCATCCACGCTGCCGGCTGGCTCGAAGGCGGCTTGAGCGTCTCCTTCGAGAAGCTGATCACCGATATCGAGGCGCTGCAAACCGTCGCCGAACTCTGCGCATCAACACCTGGCGACGAGGATGCGATTGGCTTCGAAGCCATAACCGAAGTGCAGCCGGGCGGGCATTTCTTCGCGGCCGGCCACACAATGGTGCGCTACCGCACCGCCTTCTACGAGCCGCTGGTGGCCGACTGGTCGAATTTCGGCAACTGGACGCAGGCCGGCTCGAAGAGCGCGACGGAGCGCGCAACGGGTATCTGGAAGCGGCTGGTCGCCGACTTCCAGCCACCGACATCCGCCGCTGCTACGTCAGGCATCCTCGATGAGTTCATCGCACGCCGCACCGAAGAGGGCGGCGCGGCACCCGTCTCCTGACCAGAGCAAGCGCCCGCTACATCGGGCGCTTGTCGCCGGCCTTTTGGGGGTCGCGGCGTATCGTGCCGGCGTCGGCCTTTCGATGCTTGTCGGCGGCAAGCCGGCGAATGCGGTCGAAGCGGCTTTCCTCGGCTGGTTCGGTTGCCAGTACAGAATTTGGCTTCGGTACGAACGTAATCATTTGTCGTTCTCCTTGCCGCTGGGTCGCGCCGGGGAAGATCCCCCGGCGGCTGTCTTTCAGGCTCTCATGCAGAGTTCGTCTGTCTCGAAGGGGTCGAAGAGTTCATGCCGCGAGAGCAACCGCACAGCTCGTGGCGCCCAGCCTGTCGGGCGATGCTTCTCCGGGCATGGTCGCCCAGCCGCCCGTCTCAATGAACTGCCGCTTCTTGTAGCTGTCGGTCAGGGCCTTGAACTCGACAAGCTTGGCGGCCGCATCGGGCGCTGCGTTGAAGCGATCGACACAGATGGCCGAGGCCAGTTTGCCCCGCGCCACATCGCCGGCCGTTGCCGACAGTGAGCGCGAGGTGCCGCCTGTCACCCATCCACCCCAGTTGAAACCGATGATCAGGGTGGCGACGAGGGTTACCGCGCATGCCCAGAAAAGCGTGGACTTGGCCGGCTGGTAGTCTTCCCAGCGACGCGCGAGAGATGGCTTGCTGCTTTGTGTGGACACGGAACGAGTTCCTTCCTGATTGGGTTGAGATAGGTCGCCCGGCCGGTCGCGGAGCGGCCGGAATTTCATGGAATTTCTTTCTGGAGCCGGCATGAGCGGCCGCTGCTCCTGTATAGCGCATTGGCACTCGATAGATAGGAGTGCCAAGAATTATTCGTGCGATACGTGGAAATATTGAAACGTATTATTTTACCAGATCGCTTTCCGATATTCGCAATATCTAAAATATTTCCAAGTTTGAATTCTGTCGCCCGAATGCCTATTTATATCGAACAAGTTCGTTTTCACGATTTCGAGCGCAACGGAGATTTGGCGATGGCCGATGGCAATCAAAGTATCATGGAAAAAGCTGAAGCGCGCTTTGTCGACAAGCAGAAAAAGACTGCAGAGCGAAACAAGGCCACGGCCGAATATATGTCCGAGGCCAAGGCCCGGATCATCAAGACGGCAAGGCTGCGCGAATTGCGGCTGGCCAAGGAAGAGGCTGATCGCGTGGCTGAAGCCCTGAACCCGACGCCGAAGAAGAAGCGGGTGGTCAAGAAGGTCGCCGCAACGGAGGTCAAGTCATGAGCCTTACATTCCCCAATCGCAGCCGCAGCTATGACGAGGCGGGTCGGCGCATCCGATTTGTCGGCCATGATGGCATGTTCCAGATTTCCTTCTCGGTGGCTGCGGATGCCATGTCGAAGATGCGACCCGAAACCGCAGCCGACGAGGCCGGCTATCTCGCAGCCTTCGATACGGCCAGCAGCGCCATATACGACGTCGCCAGGACGGCCTACGACCGCACCCGTAAGAGCATATATGTGCTGACCGCGGCTGATTTTCGCTAACTGGGTGCGCGGGCGGCTCCCCGAAGACGAGTTGCTTGGCGGCGCATGCCGCGGACACCGTTATCGATCCAACTCGCTGCACCAGCTCGATTCCCGATGGCGCTGGGCATCATCGATTTCGCCCGCGATCACGCCCTTTACAGTTCCAGCTCGCGCCGTCGACACCGCCGGCCTGCTCGACGACTTCATCGCGAGCCGCACCGCGGAGGGCGGGGCGCCTCCGGTGTCTTGAGGCCTTCCATCAAGGTCGCCGGATCACACGCTCCAGCCTCCGGCTCGCAGGCCATCAAAGACTTCTATCCTTACCGTGGCGTTGGCGCAGCGGCTGGTCGGGCCGATGTCAGTCCAAAGCGGGCGCACAGGCTCGCAACACTCTCGAAGTCCATGTCCAGTTCGTATTTCCGCAGCAGGTCGCCGGACTTTGTCCTGTCGGGCCAGATGGCGGCCAGTTCGCGGAAATAGTCCTCGAATCCGGCCGGCGAAATCACCTCGATGATTTCGCATGGCGTGTCGCCGGCATTCCAGAACGTATGCCACTGGCCGCGCGGCTTGAACACCCATGTGCCCGGACCGGCGGTAACGACATCATCGCCGAGCAAGGCGCCCAGCTTGCCGCTCAGCACATATGAGTATTCGTCTTCGCGGTGATGCCGGTGTAGCGGCGCCGCCAGCGCGCGCGGCGCCAGCGGATGATGCACGATGGAGAAGCGCTCGCCGGTATCGGACCCGTCTATTTTCCAGCGGATTCCGAAACCACCCAGATCGAAGCGGTCGCCCGCCCCAGGCATGATTATGATTGGCCCCGGTGCCGGTTTTGCAGCCGAACGAGTCGTCGCATGATGGGGATTGTGGTCAGGCAATACGCGTTCCATATCATCCTCCCGGAAATGGGTGTACGCTGCCGATCACTCATTTCTAGGCGCTCTTCCAACCCATGTCAATATCAGTGATCACATGAGTTTACCGAAAGAAGGCCAACGGCGCTCCTACCGATTGCAACGCCGCGCGGTCAAGCAGGCCGAAACCCATCTCGCACTCGCCCGCGCGGCCTTCGAGTTGCACAGTTCGGTGGGCCCATCGCGGACCACGGTGAGCGCTATCGCCGAGAAAGCCGGCGTGCAGCGGCTGACCGTCTATCGCCATTTTCCCGACGAGGAAGCGGTCTTCAGTGCCTGCTCCGCCTATTCCTTCGGCCAGGACCCGCCGCCCAACCCCGAGGTCTGGCGATCGATCGCCGACCCGGACGCCAGGCTGCGGACGGCGCTCCTGCAGCTCTACGGCTACTACAGCCGCAAGCGCCAGTTGCTCGCAAATCTGTATCGCGATGCCGAAATGCCGGTTGTCGCTGCGGCACTCGTCCGCCGGCGAGAAGTTCTCGCAAAAGGCGTCACGATCCTCGAATCGGGTTGGCTCGACCCGGACAGCGAAACCGCACGTCTGCTTGTTGCCGCGATAGGGCATGCGCTGGACTTCTCGACGTGGCGCTCGCTTGTCGAAAACCAGGGCCTTTCAGAAGACGAGGCGGTAGAAGCCATGCTGGTCCTGATCCGTTGCGTAAGCTCGAGTTCGGCGGACTGCCGCGCCGAGAAACCATCAGCCTGAAGGCCAGTATCGGCTGATTGGTGGGTTCCTTTGGAATGGCGTGATCTGGCAGAATGCGTCGAACGCGGCTACGCTGCTAGCGAATGGCGGTAGCAAAGGCTTGTTCAAGACGTAACGGGCGAGGGAGAAAACGATGACGGCGCCCGACGATTTGCTGCAGGCCCTGTTCCTGAGATTGAAGAGCGATGCCTCGCTGTCGGTGCTGCTGGGCGGCGCCGGATTGCTCGAGCAGGCGACCGAAAACGCCGCCTTCCCCTATGTGACCTGCGGCCACACCAGCGCCTTCGACCTCGACACCGGCGCCGACAACGATGCCGATCAGCTTGTCACGCTGCATGTCTGGTCGAAAGCCCATGGCGGAGCCGAGACGCGTGTCATCATGGACACTATCGAGGCGCGCCTTGCCGACGCGGCCTTGGCCATCGGCCCACATGGCCAGACACGCCTGTCGCTGGAATTCGCCGAGGCCCGCTATGACGAGGATCTGGCGGTCCATCATGGCATGCTGCGCTTTCGCGCCATCACGCAGGAAAACGTCTGACGCGCTTTCAATATCGGTGAAACGGAGTCTACACTGAACCTTGGCCGATTTCACTGGATTGGGCGGTGGAATCTCAGCTTGATTGTCTCGCGTTGCAGGGGTGTGGCGGGCATGTTTTTTCGGGCGTTCACCGTTCATTTCACGTTCAGCACCGATGCGTTACAACGCTGACCATGAAAACGCTTCGCTCCCATTTCCGAACCGCGACACTGGCGCTTGCAGCGGTCGGCCTGTTGGCGTCGCAGGCGACGGCAATGCCGGTCGTCGCGCCCGCCGACACCCAGCCGATCATGCTGGCTGCGTCGGACTGCTATGCGATCGGCCAACAGGTGGCCGAGCAGAATGGCGGTACGCTGGCCAAGGCCTCGCAGTCGACGCGCGGCGGCCAGCCGGTCTGCGTCATCGTCGTGCTGGTGCCGGGCAAGGACGGTCAGCGTCCGCGCCGCTCCGAAATCGTCGTTCCGCTGAACTGACCCGATCTTCCGTCTTACAGGCCTCCGTTTCCCAGGCCGCCGGAATCGGCCTATACCTCACCCCGGATCCGTCAACAGGTGCTAACCGCCATGCGCGTGCTCGTCGTCGAAGATGACAAGGATCTCAACCGGCAGATAGCGGATGCGCTGGTCGATGCCGGTTACGTCGTCGACCGCGCCTTCGACGGCGAGGAGGGCCATTTCCTCGGCGACACCGAACCTTACGACGCGGTCGTCCTCGACATCGGCCTGCCGCAGATGGACGGCATCAGCGTCGTCGAGCGCTGGCGCCGCGGCGGCCGCAAGATGCCGGTGCTGATCCTGACGGCGCGCGACCGCTGGAGCGACAAGGTGTCGGGGATCGATGCCGGCGCCGACGACTATGTCACCAAGCCGTTCCATATCGAGGAGGTGCTGGCGCGGGTGCGGGCGCTTATCCGCCGCGCCGCCGGCCATGCCTCGTCGGAATTGACCTGCGGGCCGCTGCGCCTCGACACCAAGGCCTCCAAGGCCGATGTCGACGGCCAGCCGTTGAAGCTGACCTCGCATGAATTCCGGCTGCTGGCCTATCTTATGCACCATATGGGCGAGGTGGTGTCGCGCACCGAACTTGTCGAACATCTCTATGACCAGGATTTCGATCGCGACTCAAACACCATCGAGGTCTTCGTCGGCCGGCTTCGCAAGAAGATGGGCATCGACATGATCGAAACCGTGCGCGGCATGGGCTACCGCATGCGTGAGCCGGAGGCGTAAGGCGGAACCTCTCACCTCAAAACCGGTCGTCTCCAAGACGCTTTTGGCGCGGTTCTGGCCGCGCTCGCTGGCGTTCCGCGTCATTGCCTTCTCGACCCTGTGGGCGATCCTGACGTTGGTCGTCATCTTCACCCTCATCACCACGCTCTACCGCCAGGCCAGCGAGCGCGGCTTCGACAGCCTGCTTTCGGCGCATCTGTTCAACCTGATCGGCTCGGTCGGCGTTTCCGAAAGCGGCCAGCTGACCGGAGCGCCGGACCTCGGCGACCTGCGCTTTTCCGAACCGAATTCGGGCTGGTACTGGTCGGTTGAACCGGCCTCCGAGGGTGTGCATGGCGAACTGCACTCCTCCTCGATGACCAAGGCGATTCTTTCGCCGAGCGTCGCCGAGGTTCCCTTCAACGCCAGCTTCCAGCGCAGCTATGGCGCCGAAGGCATCCATGGCGAGGAGCTGGAGGTGTTCGAAAGCGAATTCGTCCTCGATGCCAAGAACCGCGCAGCGCGCTTTCGCGTCATGGGCAACCAGACCGAACTGGAGCAGGAGATCGCCAGCTTCCAGCGCCGCCTCCTGACCTATCTCTCGCTGTTCGGCGTCGGCATGATCGCCATCAACGCCTTCGCCATCCTGATCGGCTTGCAGCCCTTGCGCCGCGTCCGCAACGCGCTCGCCATGGTGCGCGAGGGCACGGCGCAGCGGCTCGACGGCAGTTTTCCGGCCGAGATCGAACCGCTGGCCAACGAGACCAACGCACTGATCGAGAACAACAAGCGCATCGTCGAGCGTTCGCGCACGCAGGTCGGCAACCTCGCCCATTCGCTGAAGACGCCGCTGGCCGTGCTGCTCAACGAGGGCCGAGCGCTCGGCGGCGCCAAGGGCCAGCTCATCACCGAGCAGGCGGCCTCGATGCAGAAGCAGGTCGACCATTATCTGCAGCGGGCGCGCGTCGCCGCCCAGCGCGACAGCGTCGTCTACCGCACCCCGGTGGCGCCGCTGGTCCAGCGCATGGTGCGCGTGCTGCAAAAGCTCAACCCTGAGACAACCCTCACGCTTTCACTGCCGTCCACCGACATCATCTTCGGCGGCGAACGCGAGGACCTGGAGGAACTCTTGGGCAATCTCCTCGACAACGCCATGAAATGGGCCAGGGGTGCGGTCGCCGTATCGGTCTCGCCTGTCCCCGGCAAGGATGCAAATTTGTTCGAGATCGCCATCGAGGATGACGGCCCGGGCATTCCCGAGGACAAGGCGCGCGAGGCGCTGAAGCGCGGACGGCGCCTCGACGAAACCAAACCGGGCACCGGGCTCGGCCTTGCCATTGTCGCCGACCTCGTCAACGAGTATGGAGGCGGTCTGGCGCTGGAACGCTCCGCCATGGGCGGGTTGAAGGCGGCGGTGCGGTTGCGGAGCCTTCAGTGATGCTATTTTCAATGGTGGGCTGCGGCCAAATTTCCGACAAATATCAATACTATGGCCTTGCCGGCTTCCCAATGGCGCGGCCCCCAGTTCATCCTGCTCGAGAAATCCGGTTGTTGGCATGAAGATTCGCGTCGCGCTCCTTTCCGCACTGCTCGCCGTTTCCGGCTGTGGGACGTTGGGCAAGGGCGGCCCTGGCGCGGCGGTCACGCCGGCGCCTGCCGCGACGCCTCCGGCCGGCAGCAAGGTGGCGACGACGATCATTTCGGCCATGGCCGGTGGCCTTGTCGGCGGATCGATCGGCTCCGGCCTGAGCGATGCCGACAAGCGCAAGGCGCTGGAAGCCGAATACAAGGCGCTCGAATACACGGCGAGCGGCCAGAAGGTGACATGGAAGAGCGACAGTTCGGGCCGCTCGGGCGAAGTCGTTGCCGCCCAGCCCTATCGGGTCGGCTCGCAGGATTGCCGGCAATACACCCATACGGTGTTCAGCGGCGCCGCCGGGGCCACCGCGCGCGGCACCGCCTGCCGCAATGCCGACGGCAGCTGGACGCCGCTGACCTGATCAATGCTTGTCGCCCAAAAGTGCGCAGCGGTTTTGGGATAACGACATGCATCAAGAGGAAGCCGGATCGGCTTCAGATCCGATCCGGTTGACATCGGTCAAGGACAGACGGCGCACGTGCCGTCAAAGCGTCGCAGGATGCCCATGTTGGCAGGGCAGGGCTCTGCCGGTATTGGATGAAAGATGCTGTTCTGGGTCATAGCTGCAATCCTCACGCTGGGCGCCAGCCTTGCGGTGCTGCTGCCGCTGGCCGGCGGCCCGAAGGGCGCGTCGGCCCCCGGCGACCACGACCTTGAAGTTTATCGCGATCAGCTCGCCGAGCTTGACCGCGACGTGGCGCGCGGTCTGATCCAGCCGGCCGAGGCCGAGGAGGCGCGTGCCGAAATCGGCCGTCGCATCCTGCGCCTGGGCACCACCGGTCAGGCCGGCACGGCCGCGCGGCGGCCGTCGGTGACGACAAGGCTGGTGGCGACGGTGGCGGTGCTGGCGGTTCCGCTGATCAGCTGGGGGCTTTACATCAAGCTCGGCTCGCCCGATTTGCCTTCGCAGCCGCTCGCCGAACGGCTCGCCAAGAATCCTGCCGACTCCTCGGTGGACGAGCTGGTGGCGCGCGCCGAGGCGCATCTGGCCGCCAACCCTTCCGATGGCCGCGGCTGGGACGTGCTGGCGCCAATCTATCTGCGCCTGCAGCGTTATTCCGACGCGGTGGCCGCTTATCGCAACGCTATCCGCCTCGACGGCGTCAGCGCCACCCGCCAGTCCGGTCTCGGCGAGGCGATCGCCAATGCCGCCGGCGGCATCGTCTCGGCCGAGGCACAGGACGCCTTCGAAGCGGCGCTGAAGCTCGATCCGGCCAATGCGAAGGCGAGCTTCTACCTGGCGATGGGCCTGGCGCAGGAAGGCCGTGCCGCGGAGGCGACGGCGGCCTGGCAGAACATGCTCGGCACGCTCCCGCCGGAATCGCCCTGGCGCCGCGCCGTCGAGCAGGCGCTGGCCGAAAACGCGAAGAGGACGGTCGCGTCGGGAACGCCCGCCAACGGCCCGGATGCGCAGGCGGTCGAAGCGGCGCAGTCGATGTCGCCGCAGGACCGCCAGGCGATGATCGAGACCATGGTCGCCGGGCTCGACGAGAAGCTCAAACAAAACCCGCGCGACACGGAAGGATGGATGCGGCTCATTCGTTCCTATGTCGTGCTTGGCAAGGCCGACCAGGCGCGCGATGCGCTGAGCCGCGGCATAGCCGTCTTTGGTGCCGACAGCGAGGAAGCGAAAAAGTTCACCGCCTTTGCCGCCTCGCTCGGCCTGACGGCGACGGAGTAGACGATGACGCGCAAGCAGAAGAGATTGTCGGTGATCGTCGCGGGGCTGGCTTTCCTCGGTGCCGCCACGGGTCTCACCTTCTACGCACTCGGCCAGAAGGCCTCCTATTTCTACATGCCCGGAGATCTCGCCACCGCAACCGTCCAGCCTGGACAGCGCATTCGGCTCGGCGGTCTGGTCGAAAGGGGTACGATCGAGCGCGGGCAGGGCGCGACCGTCGCCTTTTCGGTGACCGACAAGCAGAAATCGGTGAAGGTCACCTATACCGGCATCCTGCCCGACCTGTTCCGCGAGGAGCAGGGCGTCATCACCGAGGGCAGCTTCGGTCCGGACGGCGTCTTTGTCGCCGACAGCGTGCTGGCCAAACATGACGAGCGCTACATGCCCAAGGAAGTCGCCGACGGCCTCAAGGCCAAGGGCGTCTGGCAGGAGAGCAAGAGTGAGTAACGCGTTTGGTTGAAACCGGACATTTCGCCCTCGTCCTCGCCTTCGCGCTGTCGCTGGTGCAGATGCTGGTGCCTCTCTATGGCGCGCGCGCCGGCAACCAGAAGATGATGGCGGTCGGCGGTCCGGTGGCGGTGACAGGCTTCGCGCTCACCGCGCTCTCTTTCGCGGCGTTGGCAATAGCCTACGCAAGCTCCGACTTCTCGGTGGCGAGCGTCTGGGAGAATTCGCATTCGCTGCAGCCACTGATCTACAAGATCACCGGAACCTGGGGCAATCACGAAGGCTCGATGCTGCTCTGGGTACTGATCCTGACCTTCTTCGGCGCCCTTGTTGCCGCCTTCGGCTCCAACCTTCCGGCAACGCTCAAGGCCAATGTGCTGGCCGTGCAGGGCGCTATCGGCGCCGCCTTCTTCCTGTTCATCCTGGCGACGTCCAATCCCTTCACCCGGCTCAACCCGGCACCGATCGAGGGCCGCGACCTCAATCCGGTGCTGCAGGATCTCGGCCTCGCCATCCATCCGCCGCTGCTCTATCTCGGCTATGTCGGCTTCTCGATCTGCTTTTCATTCTCGGTCGCGGCCCTCATCGAGGGCCGAATCGACGCCTCCTGGGCGCGTTGGGTACGGCCGTGGACGCTGGTCGCCTGGATGTTCCTCACCGGCGGCATCGCCATGGGCTCCTACTGGGCCTATTACGAGCTCGGCTGGGGCGGCTTCTGGTTCTGGGATCCGGTCGAGAACGCCTCCTTCATGCCATGGCTGGCGGGCACGGCGCTGCTGCATTCTGCGATCGTCATGGAAAAGCGCTCGGCGCTGAAGATCTGGACGCTGCTGCTCGCCATCCTCACCTTCTCGCTGTCGTTGCTCGGCACCTTCCTGGTGCGCTCAGGCGTGCTGACCTCGGTGCATGCCTTCGCCACCGACCCGACGCGCGGCGTCTTTATCCTCTGCATCCTGACGCTGTTCATCGGCGGCTCGCTGGCACTGTTCGCCTTGCGCGCCTCGAGGCTGACGGCCGGCGGCCTGTTCCATCCGATCTCGCGCGAAGGCGCTTTGGTACTCAACAATCTGTTCCTGACCACCGCCACCGCCACCGTCCTGGTCGGCACGCTCTATCCGCTGGCGCTCGAAGCCGTCACCGGCGGCAAGATCTCGGTCGGTGCGCCGTTCTTCGACCTGACATTCGGCCCTCTGATGCTGCCGCTGCTGGCGATCGTGCCATTCGGGCCTTTGCTTGCCTGGAAGCGCGGCGATGTCTTCGCCGCCGCCCAGCGCCTGATGGCGGCCTTCGCCGCTGCACTTGCCGCCATGCTGGTGACGGTCCTGTTCGTCGATGGCGCCTCGGTGTTCGCAGCCCTTGGCGTTGGCCTCGCCGTCTGGCTGGTCTGCGGCGCGCTCACCGATCTCGCCGTCAAATCGGGCTTCGGTTCGGTGACGCCTGCCATCATGCTGCGGCGTTTCGCCGGCCTGCCACGTTCGGTGTTCGGCACCGCGCTCGCCCATCTCGGCCTCGGCCTGACGCTGCTCGGCATCGTCGGCACGCTCAGCTTCGGCACCGAGAAGATCCTGTCCATGCATGCCGGCGAGACTGTCGAACTGTCCGGCAACACGCTGCGCTTCGAAGGGCTCTACCCGGCGCTGGGACCAAATTACAGCGAGGATCGCGGCCGCTTCGTCGTCATCGGCGCCGACGGCAATGCCAAGGGCGAAATAAGCTCGGCCAAGCGCTTCTTTCCGGTGCGCCAGACGACCACGACCGAGTCCGGCATCAGGACGATCGGGTTCAGCCAACTCTATCTGTCACTCGGCGACGAGGGCAATGACGGTTCCGTCGTCGTCAGGCTGTGGTGGAAGCCGCTGGTGACGCTGATCTGGGGCGGCGCCCTGGTGATGATGGCGGGCGCGGCAATGTCGCTGATGGACCGCCGCCTGCGCGTCGGCGCGCCGTCGCGCCGCAAGAAACTCGTGCCTTCCGCGAGCCTGTCATGACGGCAAGGGTCTCGCTGGCTTCGCTGGTGCTGTTGCTGGGCCTGCTGTTCGCCGGCAGCGCCTTCGCGGTGAAGCCCGACGAGGTGCTCTCGGATCCCGCGCTGGAGGCGAGGGCGCGGACCCTGTCGGAAGGGCTGCGCTGCATGGTCTGCCAGAACCAGTCGATCGACGAATCCGACGCCGATCTCGCCCGCGACCTGCGCATCCTGGTGCGTCAGCGGCTTGTCGCAGGCGACACCGACCAGCAGGTGATGGACTACGTCGTTTCGCGCTACGGCGAGTTCGTGCTGCTGAAGCCGCGCTTCAGCCTGAGCAATGCCTTGCTCTGGGGCACGCCGGTGCTCTTGCTTCTGGCCGGCGGCATCTTCATCGTGCTCACGGCGCGATCGCGCCGTTCGACGGCAACGAAGGCCCTGACCGCCGAGGAGCAGGCGGCGCTGGACAAGATGCTGCGCGACTGATCGCCAACATTACAAAAGTTTCATGCACCGGAAATGGCGCCGTAATGTGCGCCTCTCTATTCCTCTCGATCGAGGATGTCCTGGCTAAGCCGCATCCAATCAAAAGAGGATACGAGACCCATGAATATTGCCCCCAATTCATATTCCCGCACCCGCAAGCGCCTTCTGGCCGCCGTTGCCTCGCTGGCCGTTGCTGGCGCCGTCGGCTTTGGTGTCGTGACCACTGGAACGGCTCCGGTTCTGGCCGATGCCGTGCGTGTCGAGGCGCCGCAGGTTCCCGGCTTTGCCGACATCGTCGAGCGCGTCTCGCCGGCGGTGGTCAGCGTCAAGGTCAAGGCCAAGATCGAGCCGGCGGCCGATGATGGTTCCGATCAGTCGGACGACCAGGACGGCATGAACAACCTGCCCGACAACCCGCAACTGCGTCGCTTCTTCAAGGAATTCCGTGGCTTTGGCGACCAGGGCGGCCAGTTCGGCAACCGCCGCTTCAGCCGCCGCGACCACAGCAACGACCAGCCGCGCCCGGTGGCGCAAGGCTCCGGCTTCTTCATCTCCGATGACGGCTATCTCGTCACCAACAACCATGTCGTCGAGGAAGGCTCGGCCTTCACCGTGGTGATGAGTGACGGCAAGGAGCTCGACGCCAAGCTGATCGGCACCGACCCGCGCACCGATCTCGCCGTACTCAAGGTCGATGGCGTCGGCAAGTTCACCTATGTCGACTTCGCCGACGATTCCAAGCTTCGCGTCGGCGACTGGGTGGTGGCCGTCGGCAATCCGTTCGGCCTTGGCGGCACCGTGACCGCCGGCATCGTCTCGGCCCGCGGCCGCGACATCGGCGCCGGTCCTTATGACGACTTCCTGCAGATCGATGCCTCGGTCAACCGCGGCAATTCGGGCGGCCCGACCTTCAACCTCAACGGCCAGGTCGTCGGCATCAACACCGCGATCTTCTCGCCCTCGGGCGGCAGCGTCGGCATCGCCTTCGACATCCCGGCTTCGACGGCCAAGCAGGTCGTCGAGGACCTGATGAAGAACGGCTCCGTCCAGCGCGGCTGGCTCGGCGTCGAAATCCAGCCGGTCACGTCCGACATCGCCGAGTCGCTCGGGCTGAAATCCGAGAAGGGCGCACTGGTGTCGAGTGCGCAGGACGACGGCCCCGGCAAGAAGGCCGGCATCGCCGCTGGCGATGTCATCACCCAGGTCGACGGCAAGGACGTTGCTTCGCCCAAGGAACTTGCCCGTCTGATCGGTGCCTACTCGCCCGGCAAGCTGGTCGACGTCACCGTGTGGCGTGACGGCAAGAGTGAGACCATCAAAGTCGACCTCGGCAAGCTGCCGGCAAGCGACAAGCAGGCTTCGGCCGATCAGCAGCAGCCCGCCGCTCCGGCAAAGCCCGACACGCTGGCCGATCTTGGCCTCACCGTTACCAAGTCCGAAAAGGGCAAGGGGCTGGTTGTGACCGATGTCGACCCGGACAGTGACGCTGCCGATCGCGGCATCCAGCCCGGCGACATCATCACCTCGGTCAATTCGGTGGAGGTGAGCGGAACCGACGATGTCACCAAGGCCATGACCGACGCGGTGAAGTCGGGCCGCAAGGCGGTGCTGATGCAGATCACCCGCGACGATACCAACCGCTTCGTCGCCCTGCCTGTCGCCAAGGGCTGACATTCGAAACTTTTCCGGTGCGGCGGTTTCAACACCCCCGAGCCGCCGCACGGGAAAGCACGGGGCCTGAATGCGTTAGTCAGTCATCGTGTTCCGCCCCCGGCGGCAGCGGGCTTCCCATCGCCCGCTGCCGCTCTAATTTAAGAGGCCCAGACGCACATGCCGGCCACCACTCATTCTTCCAGCGAAATCGCGTATAACGGCTCTATGAAGATTCTTGTCATAGAAGACGATCGCGAGGCTGCGGACTATCTCGAGAAAGCCTTTGCCGAGGCCGGGCATACCGCCCATGTCGCCGGCGACGGCGAGACCGGCTTCACGCTTGCCGATGCCGGCGACTATGACGTCATGGTGGTCGACCGCATGCTGCCGCGCCGCGACGGCCTGTCGGTCATCGCCGGCCTGCGTTCGCGCGGCAACACCACGCCGGTGCTGATCCTGTCGGCGCTGGGCGAGGTCGACGACCGCGTCACCGGCCTGCGCGCCGGCGGCGATGACTATCTCACCAAGCCCTATGCCTTTTCCGAGCTGCTCGCCCGCGTCGAGGTGCTGAACCGTCGCGCCAGCGCGCGCGAAGCCGAAACCGTCTACCGGGTCGGCGATCTCGAACTCGACCGTCTCTCGCACTCTGTGCGCCGCGCCGCGCGCGAAATCACGCTGCAGCCGCGCGAATTCCGCCTGCTCGAATATCTGATGCGCCACGCCGGCCAGGTTGTGACGCGCACCATGCTGCTCGAAAATGTCTGGGACTATCATTTCGATCCGCAGACCAACGTCATCGACGTCCATGTCTCGCGGCTGCGCGGCAAGATCGAAAAAGGCTTCGACAAGCCGATCCTGCATACGGTTCGTGGCGCTGGCTACATGCTGAAGAGCGGCTGAACCCAGCATGGCCCTTTCCCTGCCGGCCATCATGAGAACGACGGCGGCGCGGCTCTCGGCGCTCTATTTCCTGCTTTTCGCCCTCTGTGCGGTTCTGCTGGTCTTGTACATGACCTCGCTGTCGGCGCGCATGCTGACCGCGCAGACGCAGGAGACCATCAATGACGAGGTGCTCGGCCTTGCCCGCGCCTATCAGCGCGGCGGGCTGCCGGTGCTGGTCCGCGTCGTCGAGGCCCGCTCCCGCCAGCCCGGCGCCAACCTCTATCTGATCGCCGATACCAACGGCCAGATCCTGACCGGCAATGTGCAGAGCCTGGAGCCGGGGGTGATCGAGACCGAAGGCTGGACGACGGAGCCGTTCTCCTACCGGCGCTTCGGCGAGGGCGAACTCGAACGGCAGCGCAATACGGCGGCCGACCAGAACGAGACGCAGCCCGGCCAGAACGAAGTCCAGGCCGAGGGCGAGAAGGGCCACAACGCAATTGCACTGGTGCTGCGCCTGCCCAACCAGATGATCATGCTGGTCGGCCGCGACCTCGGCGAACCCGAGCGGTTCCGCGCCGTCATCCGCCGTTCTCTGATGTTGGCGCTGGGCATGATGGGGCTCGGCGGACTGCTGATCTGGTTCTTCGTCGGGCGCGCGGCGCTGAAGCGCATCGACAGCGTCTCCGAGGCCAGCCGCCGCATCATGGGCGGCGACTTGTCCGGGCGCCTGCCGGTCACCGGCGCCGGCGACGAATTCGACCGCCTGTCCGAGAACCTCAATGCCATGCTGGCCAGGATTGCGACGCTGAACGAGGGGCTGAAGCAGGTTTCGGACAACATCGCCCACGACTTGAAGACGCCGCTGACAAGACTGCGCAACCGCGCCGAGGCGACGCTCTCCGGCAAGCACAAGACCACCGACTATCGGCAGGCGCTGGAAGGCACGATTGCCGAGTCCGAGCAGCTGATAAAGACCTTCAACGCCATCCTGATGATCTCCAGGCTGGAGGCGGGCTATTCCTCCGAGAGCACCAGCCGCGTCGATCTCGCCGCCGCTGTGCGCGACGTCGTCGAGCTCTATGAGCCGGTGGCCGAGGAGGCGGGCGTGACGCTGGAGAGCTCGGTCGAGGGTGATTTTGCCGTCAACGGCAATCGCGAACTGATCGGCCAGGCGCTGTCGAACATCGTCGACAATGCGATCAAGTACTCGACCGACGCGACCGGCAAGCCCGCGGTGCGCGTGGCGCTCGGGCGCGTCGGCGGCGAAATCCGGCTTTCGGTTACAGACAACGGCCAGGGCATTCCCGACGACGCCGACCGCGCCCGCGCGACCGAGCGTTTCGTGCGGCTGGAAAAGAGCCGCTCGCAGCCGGGGTCGGGCCTGGGCCTCAGCCTCGCCAACGCAATCATGACTTTCCATAACGGCAGGCTTGATCTTTTACCCGCCAATCCCGGATTGTCCGTGGTCATGGGTTTTCCCGCACGGGAGAACCATTGATGGCGGCGAGGAAGCCTGTGAAGCGGATCGAAACCGAATGGCATCTGCAACCGGTGGCAAGGCTTTTGCCGCTGGATGAAAGCCGCGCCCGGCGTGAATTGTCGGAGATCGCCGACGCCGCCGAGGAAGAGGACCTGCCCCGGCTGGCGAAGTTCCTGGCAGCCGAGGGCACCGTTCAGGATCTCCTCGCCGCGGTCTTCGACCTGTCGCCGTTCCTGCGTGATGCAGCGCGCCGCCGTCCCGGCATTCTCGATCAGCTGTTCGACGCCGATGTCGAGGCCCGACTGATCGCGATCGGCGAGGCGATCGGCAAGGCGGCCTTTACTGATTCCGTTTCGGAAACGAGCCTGATGATGGAGTTGCGGCTGTGCAAGGCCGAAGCGCATTTCCTGATTGCGCTCGCCGATCTCGCCGGCGAGGCCGAGCCCGCGCTGACGGTCCGCCGCCTCAGCGATCTCGCCGACGCCTGCACCCGCGCCGCGGTCGATTTTTTGCTCCGCGACGCGCATGGGCAAGGCAAGCTCGAATTGCCCGATCCTGAAAATCCGGCGCGCCAGTCCGGCTGGATCCTGCTCGGCATGGGCAAGCTCGGCGCGCATGAACTGAATTTTTCCTCCGACATCGACCTCGTCGTCTTCTTCGATCCGGAGGCGCCGGCGGTGACCGATCCGCTCGATGCGACGGAGCTGTTCTCGCGTCTCACCCGCCGCCTGGTGCGCATCCTTCAGGACCGCACCGAACACGGTTATGTTTTCCGCACCGATCTGAGACTCCGTCCCGATCCCGGTTCGACGCCGCTGGCGATTCCCGAAGAGGCTGCGCTTCACTACTATGAGGGGCGCGGCCAGAACTGGGAGCGCGCCGCCATGATCAAGGCGCGCCCGGTGGCCGGCGATCTCGCCGCCGGGGCTGCTTTCCTGAAGGAGTTGCAGCCCTATGTCTGGCGCAAATACATGGACTACGCCGCGATCGCCGACGTCCATTCCATCAAGCGCCAGATCCACGCCCACAAGGGCCATGGCGAGATCGCGGTCAAGGGCCACAACGTCAAGCTCGGCCGCGGCGGTATCCGCGAGATCGAGTTCTTCGTCCAGACGCAGCAGCTTATCGCCGGCGGCCGCTTCCCGGAGCTGCGCGGCCGCGAGACGGTGCCGATGCTCGGCCAGCTCGCCGCGCGCGGCTGGATCACCGCCGACGCGCGCGATGCTTTGACCCGGCAATACTGGTTCCTGCGGCGCGTCGAGCACGCCATCCAGATGGTCGCCGACGAGCAGACGCATATCCTGCCCGACAGCGATGAGGGGCTGGAGCGCATTGCCCGCATGCTGGGCATTGCCGAAGCCAAGACCTTCTCCGAAGCCTTACGTTCGTCGCTGCAACAGGTCGAGCGCCACTATGCGGCACTGTTCGAGACCGCGCCGGAACTGTCGGCCGGCGTCGGCAACCTGGTCTTCACCGGCGATGTCGACGATCCCGATACGCTGCAGACCTTACAGCGCCTCGGCTTCCAGAGGGCGAGCGACATCTGCCGCGTCATCCGCGGCTGGCATTTCGGCCGCTACCGCGTCACCCAGTCGGCCGAGGCGCGAGAGCGGCTGACCGAACTGACGCCGGCGCTCCTCAAAGCCTTCGGCCAGACGCGCCGCGCCGACGAGGCTTTGGTGCGCTTCGACGAATTCCTCGCCGGCCTGCCGGCTGGCATCCAGCTGTTTTCGCTGCTGCAGTCCAATCCTGCTCTGCTGAAACTGATGGCGACCATCATGGGCGCCGCGCCCCGGCTGGCGGCGATCATCACCAAGCGTCCGCATGTCTTCGACGGCCTGCTCGATCCGGCGCTGCTGAACGAACTGCCCAATCGCGCCTATCTGTCGGCGCGGCTGGCGGCTTTCACCGAAGGTGACAGGGCTTACGAGGACGTGCTCGACCGTCTGCGCATCTTTGCCTCCGAGCAGAAGTTCCTGATCGGCGTGCGCCTGCTCGCCGGCTCCATCAGCGCGAGCCGTGCCGGCCGTGCCTTTTCCGACCTCGCCGACCTCACCATCGACGCCGCTCTGCAAGCGGTGAGGGCCGAATTCGCGCTACGCCACGGCCGCATCGCCGGCGGCACGGTTTCGCTGCTCGGCATGGGCAAGCTCGGCAGCCGTGAGCTTACCGCCGGCTCGGACGTCGACCTCATCCTGCTCTACGATCACGACGCGGATGCCGAGGAATCCGACGGCGACAAGCCGCTGGCGCCGTCGCACTACTACACAAGGATCACGCAACGGCTGATCGCCGCCGTCTCGGCGCCGACGGCCGAGGGCGTGCTTTACGAGCTCGACCTTCGCCTGCGTCCTTCCGGTAACAAGGGGCCGGTCGCCACCCACATCGATGCCTTCAAAAAGTATCAGCGCCAGGACGCCTGGACCTGGGAGCATATGGCGCTGGCGAGGGCCCGCGCTATCGGCGGCGATGCCGCGCTGTGCGCCGAGGTCGAGGCCGAGGTGGCCGCCGTGCTTGCCTTGCCGCGCGATGCCTCCAAGGTGATGGCCGAGGCGTCGGAGATGCGGGCGCTGATCGAGAAGGAGAAGCCGCCGCGCGATCTCTGGGACATCAAGCTGATCCCCGGCGGGCTCATCGATCTCGAATTCCTTGCCCAGGTGGCGGTTATCACGGGCCACGTCGAGGCCGGCAGCAGGGTTACCGCGACGGCCGACATCCTGGCGCGGCTGGCGCCGGACTTCGTCGGCGCCGACATCAGGCAGGAGTTAAGCGATGCCTACCGGCTGTATCTGGCGCTGACCCAGATGATCAGGCTCTGCCTCACCGGCGTCTTCGAACGCGACGACGTTCCGCCGGGCCTGTCGGATCTGCTTCTGGCGGTCACCGACCTGCCGGATTTCGGTGTGTTGGAAGCACACCTCAAGGAGACGTCGCGAAAGGTCAGAAAGGATTTCGACCTTTTGCTTCGTGCGGGACAGCCGCAACAACGAGCGGCGGTTACCGATCGCATCGGGGGTGACGATGCAACAGGAGAAGACCAATGAGAAAGTCAACCAAACTTGCCCTCGCTTTCGCAGCCCTTGCCGGCGCCGTCGGCACCACGGCCTATGCCGAAAACAATGCCAGCGCCAAAATGCGCGACTACATGATGATGCGCCTCGACAAGACGATGAGGGACTCGAACGGCACCATCACCTTCGACCAGTTTTCCGACGCCATGAATGCCCGGCTGAAGAAGATGGTCGCCGACAATGGCGGCAAGCTCACCGTCGCCCAGCTCGCCGATGCGCTGGAGAAGGCGCGTTACGAGCGCATGGCCAAACGCATCATCGAACGCTACGACACCAGGGGCGACGGCACGTTGACCATCGACGACATCACCAGCCGCCAGAAGAAGGTCTTCGCCATCCTGGACAGGAACAATGACGGCAAGATCGAGAAGAGCGAACTGCCAAAGGGCGGCCGCTTTGGCCGTCACCGTCCATCGGGCGGCAACGACGAAGACGGCATGCAGTGACCCCGGCTACCGGCTCCGGCGGCACAAGCCGCCGGTGCTTGTGGGAAGACAGGCCGATTGCCGTGACCAAAGTCGATCTCGCCAATATCTACCGCGACTACATCGCCTGCCTGAACAGCCAGGATTGGTCGAAGCTCGGGCAGTTCGTTGACGACGAAGCGATCCACAATGGCCGGCGGATCGGCTTGTCGGGTTATCGCGAAATGCTGGAGAGGGACTTCGAGGACATTCCGGACCTCTATTTTGATGTCCGGATGCTGATCTCCGATCCGCCCTACATAGCGAGCCGGATCGCCTTCGACTGCAGGCCAAGGGGAAGGTTCCTTGGCCTGGACGTAAACGGCAGGAGAGTGTCGTTCGCCGAGAACGTGATCTACGAATTTCGCGGCGGAAAGATCGTGGAAGTGTGGTCGGTTATAGATAAGACCGCCATCGAAGCTCAGCTTTAGGCCGCTGCCTTCACCGCCGGCGTCGCCTTCTTGACCGGGATGCGCACCGACACGATGGTGCCGACGCCTTCGGTCGAGCGGATCTTCAGCGCGCCGCCCTGCAGTTCGGCCAGCGAGCGCGAGATGGCCAGCCCGAGGCCGGATCCGGCATGGTTCTTGGAGAACTGGTTCTGCACCTGCTCGAACGGCCGGCCGAGCTTGCCCAGCGCTTCCTTGGGGATGCCGCAGCCATTGTCCTCGATGGTCAGCACCAGCGCGCCCGAGGTGTTGCGCGCCCTGACCGAGATGTGGCCTCCCTGTCCGGTGAACTTCACCGCGTTCGACAGCAGGTTGATGACGATCTGCTTGATCGCGCGCCGGTCGGCGTAGAGCCGCATCGAATCGGCGATACGGGTTTCCACCGTGATCGATTTCTCGGCCGCCTGCAGCGAGACGACGCGCACGGTCTCCTTGATCAGCGGGCAGAGGTCGATCTCCTCGCGGTCCACCGAGAACTGGCCGGCCTCGATCTTCGACATGTCGAGTATGTCGTTGATGACGCCGAGCAGGTATTTGCCGCTGCCGTTGATGTCGGTGGCATATTCCTCGTAGCGCGGCGAGCCGAGCGGCCCGAACAGGCCCTGTTCCATCAGTTCGGAAAAGCCGATGATGGCGTTGAGCGGCGTGCGCAATTCGTGAGACATGTTGGCCAGGAATTCGGATTTGGCCCGGTTGGCCGCCTCGGCGCGCTCGGTTTCCTTCATATATTTGCGGTTGAGCTCGACGAGTTCTCGCGCCCGTTCCTCCTCCGCCCGGCGGGCAAGGCTGAGATCGTGGATCGTCGCCATCAGCCGGCGCTCGCTGTCGACCAGCTTTTCCTGGTGCAGCTTGATCTGGGTGATGTCGGAGCCGACCGAGACTGTGCCGCCATCCCTGGTCCGCAGTTCGTTGACCTGCAGCCAGCGGCCATCGGCAAGCTGCCGCTCCAGCGTCACGCCGCCTTGCGGTCCGTTGCTGTTGGCGAGCCTGCGCTCCGAGGCGAAGGCCAGCATGTGCTCTTCCAGCGCCGTGCGCGCCGCGCCCGGCATCACGTCGCGGTCCGAAAGGCCGTTGTCCTTCTGGAATTTGGAATTGCACATGATCAGGTGCTCGGAAGCATCCCACAGCACGAAGGATTCGTTGATATTCTCGATCGCTGTCCTGAGCCTGAGATCCGCGGCTTCCGAGCGCAGCGCCAGATGCCGCTGTTCGGTGACGTCGACGGCAATGCCGATCAGCTGGATCTCCGGCGCTTCGGGGTCGATCACCTGGGCCCTGGCGCGCATCCACACCCATTGCCCGTCGGCGTGCCGCATGCGGAACACCTGGTCGATATGGTCGATCTCGCGCTCGACGATGCGGTTGGCAAGATCGAACAGGTCGCCATCTTCGGGATGGATGATCTCGTCGACCTCGCCGAACGACAGCATCGTATCGCAGGGCTCGTAGCCCAGCATGTCGTACATCGAGCGCGACCAGTACATCTTGCCGCGCACCATGTCCCAGTCCCAAAGGCCGCAGCGGCCGCGCACCAGCGCCATGTCGATGCGCTGGTGTGCTTCGAGGTAGATGCGGTCGGCGGCCTGAGCCCGCGCCGCCTGGCCGAAATAGGCATAGAGGATGATGATCAGCACGCCGGCCGTCAGCACGAACAGCGTGACGTTCAGGGAGACTGTCTTGCGCCAGCTGTCGAAGACCGCTTCCTGCGGCACCAGCACGGCGGCCGCGTTCTTGCGGCTCGCCGTCAGGCTCACCGCGGCGTACCAGTTCTGTCCGCCGATGCTGACGTTCATCACTCCTGCGCGCTCGCCGAACATGAACAGCGGCTGGCCACCCTGGACGAGGCTGTCGAGCGAGCGCCCTTGCCAGCCGGTCGACAGAGGCGACACGGCAATGATCTTGAAGGCGTCATCGGTGATCGCCAGCACATGGCTTCGGCCCATGGCGCCCAGCCGGCCGGCATTCTCCAGAAGGTCCAGTGCACCGGTGGAGGCGGCATTGGGGTCGGCGGCCATCGCGCTCGCCATCTGGCCCGCCGCCAGCGAGAGAATGGCCCTGGTGTCACGCTCCACTTCGTCGCGCTCGTTCATCAGCGACAGGACGCGCAGTGCCGCGATAACGACCAGGAACAGGATGATGAGGGCAGGGATCGAACGGCGCAGCAAGGGCTCGGCTGCCAAGAGCCGCCGGTAGGCGGGTTCGGCGATCAGCCGCGTGTTGCCCGCAAGGCCGTCGCCCCGCGCCTCACGCCGCTCAAAAGCCGTCCCTCCGGGCGCGCCCCACGCGTCCGCCTTGGCCATAAATGGCTACTCCCCGAATTCCCTGTGCTTGACGATCCGGCAACACCGCACGTCCGAATCGTCTCTAAGGAATCAAAGGTGATTCGCCTTGTCCAGAGGCGCGGCCAAAAAAGATTAAAAATCGACTAAAATAACGCCTTTCTGATCCGGCAGGCGCGATCTTCCCTTCTTCCCCCACAAAGGGGGAAGGGAGGGGGGCTCACGCCAGCGTGCGCTCCACAATGTCGCGCAAATCGGCAGACAGGTTTTCGGCACTGGCGATCTTGAGCAGCGCCTCCCTGGCCTTGGCCTGCCGGACCGGCTCGAGCGAGCGCCATGAGCGCAGCGCCGTCGCCAGTCTGGCCGCCACTTGCGGGTTGCGTTTTTCGACCGCGAGCACCGTCTCGGCAAAGAAGCGGTAGCCTTCGCCGTCGGGACGGTGGAAGCCGGTCTGATTGGCGCTGGAGAACGTGCCGACCAGCGAGCGCACCCGGTTCGGATTGGCCATCGAGAACCCGGCGTGCTTGGTCAGCGCGCGCACCGTCTCGACGGTTTGCGGACCGGGCACGCCGGCCTGGATCTGGAACCACTTGTCCATCACCAGCGCATCACCGCCATATTTCGTCTCGAAATCAGCCAGGGCTCTCGCCGCCTCGGGCGAGCCGCGATGGCGGTGTGCAAGCACGGTCAGCGCCGCGGCGCGGTCGGTCATGTTGGTGGCGGAACGGAAATGGCGTGCCGCGAGTTCGGTGCCTTCCGGCAGCAGTGTGAGATAGTCGAGCAGGATGTTGCGCAGCGACCGCCGCCCGGCGCTCGCCGCATCCGGGCTGAACGGCCCTTTGTCGGCAAGGCGGTCGTAGAGACTCGAGAATGCTTGCCCGTTGACCTTGGCGATCGCCAGCGCCAGCGCCTCGCGGGCGGTGAAGATCGCGTCCGGGTTGATGCCCTTGCCGATGTCGCGGGCGATGTCGGCTTCGCCGGGAAGCGCCAGCGCCAGCGCGCGGTAGGCCGGCTCCAGCGTCTCGTCGCCGGCGATCTTGCCGGCGAGTTCGGTCAGCCGCGCTGTGTAGGCCGGCTCTCTGCCGCCGAGGATCTGGCGGAAGGCCGCAATCAGTGCGTCGGTTAACAGCGTGTTGAACGCTTGCCAGCGCGAGAAGCTGTCGCTGTCATGGCCGGCCAGGAAGAACTGGTCGTCGGCCTTCTGCTCGACCGACAGCGTGATCGGCGCTGAGAAGCCGCGGTTGAGCGACACAGCCGGGCGCTCGGCCACGCCCGAGAAGCGCACGACCTGCCGGCGCTTGCGGATGTGGATGACGCCGTCCTCGACGGTGGCGCCCTCGACGCCTTCATAGGCAACCGGTCTGCCATCGGCGCCGACCAGGCCGAAGGCCAGCGGAATGTGCATCAGCCGCTTGCGGCTTTCCGACGGCGTCGGGGGCACCGACTGCTCGATCTCCAGCGTGAATTCCCGCGCAGCCGGATTGTGCGTCGAGCTCACCGTCAGGTTCGGCGTGCCGGCCTGATGGTACCAGAGCGCAAATTGCGACAGGTCGCGCCCGGAGACATCCTCGAACACTTTCAGGAAATCCTCGATCGCCGCCGCCTCGCCGTCATGGCGGTCGAAATAGAGGTCCATGCCGGCACGGAACGCGTCATCGCCGAGGATGGTGCGGATCATGCGCACCACTTCCGAACCCTTTTCGTAGACCGTGGCTGTGTAGAAATTGTTGATCTCGCGGTAGCGGCGCGGCCGCACGGGATGTGCCAGCGGCCCCTGGTCCTCGGGGAATTGATGCGCGCGCAGCGTACGCACTTCGGCGATGCGCTTGACTGCGCGCGAGCGCTGGTCGGCGGAGAATTCGTGGTCGCGAAAGACCGTCAGCCCTTCCTTGAGGCAGAGCTGGAACCAGTCGCGGCAAGTGATTCTGTTGCCTGTCCAATTGTGGAAATACTCATGCGCGATGATCGCCTCGATATTGGCGAAATCGGCATCGGTCGCGGTCTCCTCGTTGGCCAGCACATATTTGTCGTTGAAGATGTTGAGGCCCTTGTTCTCCATCGCCCCCATGTTGAAGTCGGAGACGGCGACGATGTTGAAGACGTCGAGATCGTATTCGCGCCCGAAGGCTTCTTCATCCCATGTCATCGACCGCTTCAGCGCATCCATCGCGTAGCCGGCGAGCCGCTCCTTGCCGGGCTCGACATAGATGCCGAGTTCGACCGTGCGCCCGGATAGGGTGACGAAGCTGTCGGCCACCTTGCCGAGCGCGCCGGCCACCAGCGCGAACAGATAGGATGGCTTGGGGAAGGGATCATGCCAGACCGCATAGTGCCAGCCGTCGGCAAGGTTCCCGCTGCCGGCCGGGTTGCCGTTGGACAGAAGCAGCGGCGCCTCGTCCAGCTTAGCCTCGATGCGCACCGTGTAGACCGACAAGATGTCGGGACGGTCGAGGAAATAGGTGATGCGGCGAAAGCCCTCGGCCTCGCATTGCGTGCAATAGACAGAGTTGGAGCGATAGAGGCCCATCAGCGTTTCGTTGCCCGCCGGCGCGACTTCGGTCTCGATCAGCAACTGGAAGCGGGGCGCCGCCGGCGGCTGGGAAATTGTCAGTTGATCCGGCGTCGCCAGGAAATCCGTGGACTGAAGCTCGCTGCCGTCGATGGCGACACGGATGAGCGTCAGCCCGTCACCATCCAGAACCAGCGGCGCTGATGCCGCGACGCCGTCGCGACGTTCGATCGTCAAGGTTGCGGTGACGCGGGTCGCCTCCGGGGAAAGGCGGAAAACAAGGCTGGTTTCCAAAATGAGATAGTCGCTGGGGCGATAGTCTTCGAGCCTGAAGACATGGCCGGTATCGGTGCGCATTCCCTTGGGTTTCCCGTCGATTTGCGTGGCGGAAAGTGTGTCCGCTGGTCCAAAAAGTTTGAAGTCCGCGCTCTTTACACGAAACGGTCACTCGACAAAACTGCACCAGTGCCTATTTCAGACACTCGTTTCCCCAATCATCGCGAGGCATTCATGACCGTCGTCACACCGAAATTCGGCATGGGCGCTTCCGTGTTGCGGCGCGAGGATCAGGCTTTCATCAAGGGTGAGGGGCGTTACACCGACGACATCAGCCCTGCCGGCCTGTGCAGCGACAGGGTCAATTATGTTGGCGATGCCGTCGCCTTCGTCGTTGCCGACAGCCGCGCACTGGCGCAGGACGCGGCCGAGATGATCGAGGTCGACTACGACAGCGAGGATGCCGCCTCCGGCACCGCCATCGCGTTGGATGAAGGCACGCCGCCGCCTTCGACCACCAACGCACTGGGCATCAAGGGTGCCGGCGAGGCCGGCACGATCGGCGCGACGCCGGCCGCGCTCAACACGGTGACCGACGCACTCTGGCGCGCCTACGGCATCAGGCACATCGAGATGCCGGCGACGCCGGCGCGCATCTGGGCGGCGATCCAGGAAGCATCGCCGGCGTGATGGCGGAGAAGAGGGCCGAGCCGAAGGTTGGCGGCGATCATGCCGTCGGCCACAGCACATTGCGGGGCATCGCGCTCAAGATCGTTTCGGTGGCGGTCTTCGTCGGCATGTCGACCTGCATCAAGGCGGCAGGCACGGTGCCGGCGGGGCAGATCGTCTTCTTCCGCTCCTTCTTCGCCATCTTTCCGATCATCGCCTTCCTCGCCTTCAGGGGAAAGCTCGGCACAGCGTTCACGACCAAACGGCCGTTCAACCACATCGCGCGCGGTGTCGTCGGCGTCGGCGCCATGGGGCTCGGCTTCTTCGCGCTGACCAGGCTGCCGCTTCCCGAGGCGATCACGCTCAACTATGCCCAGCCGTTGCTGGTGGTGGTGTTCTCCTCGATCTTCCTCGGCGAGGCGATCCGCGTCTATCGCTGGAGCGCGGTCGCGGTCGGCCTTGTCGGCGTGCTGATCATCTCCTGGCCGGAACTGACGCTGCTGCGTTCGGGCGCTGCCCTTGGCGACCAGGAGGTGCTTGGCGTCATTGCAGCGCTGATTGCCGCGGCGATTTCGGCCATCGCCATGCTTCTGGTGCGCAACCTCGTCCAGACCGAGAAGACGGCGACCATCGTGCTCTGGTTCTCTTCGACGGCGAGCGTCATGTCGCTGTTGTCGCTGCCGTTCGGCTGGCAGGCGCTGACGCCGGGCCAGACGGCGCTGCTGGTCGCGGCGGGTTTCTGTGGCGGGCTCGGCCAGATCCTGATGACGGCGGCCTATCGCCATGCCGAGGCCTCGGTCGTGGCGCCGTTCGAATACACCTCGATGATCCTCGGCGTCGTCGTTGGCTACCTGGTGTTCGGCGACGTGGCGTCACTCAACATGCTGGCCGGCGGCGCGATCGTGGTGGCGGCCGGCATCTTCATCATCTGGCGAGAGCGGCAACTGGGCCTCGAGCGCACCCGCACGCGAAAGGCTACGCCGCCGCAGGGGTGAGGCTGACTTCGTTCTGTCGAGTTCCTTCGAACCCCGCGACCTTTCCGGTTACGACACCTTCGCCGCCCGCTCCTTCGCCAGCCGCACCAGCACCGTTCTCGTCGGCTCGTCGGCCGGGAAAAAAGATTCGATCGCCAGTTCCGACAGCGTGACGTCGAGCGGCGTGCCGAAGACGGTGATGGTGCTGATGAAGGACAGAACCTGGTCGCCATGCGCGAGCCTCAGCGGATGGACGATACCATCAGGCTCGACCGAAACGGGACGCCCGTCCTTGAGGCCGGACGGATAGGACCGCAGTTCGCGCTCCAGTTCGACAAGGACGGGATCGCCGCTGGCATCGTTCTGGTGCTTCAGCCGCTCCAGCAGATGCGTCCGCCATTCCGCCAAATTGACGATGCGCTGCGCGACGCCGCCCGGATGCAGGCTGAGCCGCAGCACATTGACCGGCGGCTTGAGCAACGACGCTTCGCTGATATCCGCCAGCAACGGGCCGATGGCGGCATTCGCCGAAACCAGGTTCCAATGGCGGTCGACCGCCAGAGCAGGGAATGGCTCGTGCCCCTTGAGCACGGTCTCGACTGCCGCCATTGCCGGCGCCAGCGTCGCATCGGTGAGCGACCGCTCGCTGAAGCTTGGCGCAAAGCCCGCCGCCAGCAAGAGCTGGTTGCGTTGCCGCAGCGGGATCGACAGCTGTTCGGCCAGATGCAGCACCATGTCGCGCGAGGGTGCCGCCCGGCCGCTTTCGACGAAGCTCAGATGCCGCTGCGATATCTCGGCTTCCATGGCGAGGTCGAGCTGAGACATGCGCCGGCGCGTGCGCCATTCGCGGATGAGGCTGCCGGCGGAGGTCTGAGCTGTTGTCATGGGCCATGGTTAGGCCGGTGCGCGGCGCATTTCAATTACCTGGAAGGTTATCGCTAGGTGAGCGCCCGCAGCTTTGCCTTCACCTCGAGAAAATCCCGCCAGGCCAGCTTCTTGTGCGCCGGCGTCCTGAGCAGATAGGCCGGGTGCAGCGTCGGCATGGCCGGAATGGCGGTGCCCGACGCCGTGGTATGGACGCGCCAGTTGCCGCGCAGTCGCAAGATTCCTTCGGTCGTGTTGAGCAAGGTCTTGGCGGAGGGGCCGCCGAGATTGACCAGCACCTTCGGATTGACCAGCTCGATCTGCCTTTCGATGAACGGGCGGCAGATCTCCGTCTCATGCGGGGTCGGCGTGCGGTTGCCCGGCGGCCGCCACGGGATGACATTGGCGATATAGGCCGAAGTCCGGTCGAGGCCGATCGCCGCCAGCATGCGGTCGAGCAGCCGGCCGGAGCGGCCGACGAAGGGCAGGCCTTCGAGGTCCTCGTCCCGGCCCGGCGCCTCGCCGACCAGCATCAGGTCCGCGTTTGGGTTGCCGTCCGCGAACACCAGGTTCTTGGCGGTGAATTTGAGGTTGCAGCCGTCAAAGGCCGCCATGTGCTGGCGCAGTTGCTCCAAGGTTGACGCCGTCGCCGCCAGTTGCCGTGCAAGTGCGGCCTGCGCCTCGTCCGGTACCGTCGCTGCGCCAGCAGGCGCGCGCGCGGGTGGCGCGTCCGGCAACCGGCTCATGTCGGGCCGTGACGGCGCTGATGGTGGTTGTTGTTGAACGTTTTCGCGCGCTGGCGCCGCTGCCATCGGCGTGCGCTCCGCCGGTTTCGGTGCCGCCTCGGCAAACCGGTTCACCGGCGCGTCCTCGAGCGCGTCGTCGACGCCGGCGCTGGCATAGAAGGCGAGCAGGTCGGCGAGGTCGGATCGGGTGATGGGGGAGGCGGCAGTCATGCCGCCACCATCGTTCGCGCGGCATGAATTTGCAAGGTTGGACCGCGGGTTGAAATATGGCGGAATACTTCACCCGGTTGGTATGCGCGGATCCTGCACCAGATAAAACGTCCAGCGCGGCGTGTAGTCGGTGATCAGGAATTCGAAGCGGCCCGTCATCAGCGGATCGATCTTGCCATTCTTGAACAGCAGCCGGTCATAGGGTTCGAAGTCGCGGTCGAAATCGGCAAAACTGCTCGATATGATGTTGTCGGGCGTCTTGTTGCGCTGGTCGAACGACAGGCCGTCGCCGAACACGCTCGGCTGGTTGAGGATCTCCTGCAGCTCGAACTGGAACTCGACCCAGGCCTGGCCGCTGTTGTTGAGCACTTCGATGCGCATGTACATGATGCCGTTGGCTACATCGCCGGCCCTGCCGAACGCCTCGATCGGTTTGGTGGTCCGGATGGTCAGCGTCACCGGCGTCGCCGAATTCAGTTCTTCGGTGATGACGATCGGATCGTCCTTGGTACCGATGCCCGAAACGCCGGTGATGTGGAAGCCGCCGAGTTCGTCGGAAAAGGAATAGGCGCCGGTCGCCCAGACCTTTAGCTGCTCGCCATGGGCCTCGGTGGCAACCAGCGGCGAAAGGAGCAGAAGAGCCACGCGGCAGGCCTGGCCGGGCATGGAGAAAAAGCGCGTCAATGAAAAGCCGGATGGCTCTGGCGGGCGCATGGCGCGAAGTATGGCCGATAAGCAAGCCGCCGAACAATTGAAAAAGCTGCAGCCGGATGTTTCTACCCATCAGCCGCGACTTTTTGTCGAAATCGGTATTGTCACGCCAGCGCCGGTTTCCCGTCGCGTATTGATGCGCTATGCAGCGGATAAGCCAGCAAGATACCCGGATGGGATAAGCCAGTGCGGAGGGGTTGATGAGCGACATCGAACGCGAGAGCATGGAATTCGACGTGGTCATCGTCGGCGCGGGCCCGGCCGGCCTTGCCGCCGCGATCCGCCTCAAGCAGGTCAATCCCGAGCTTTCCGTCGTCGTTCTGGAAAAGGGCGGTGAGGTCGGCGCCCACATCCTGTCCGGCGCCGTCGTCGATCCGATCGGCATCGACCGCCTGCTGCCGGGCTGGCGCGAGGAAGAGGGGCATCCCTTCAAGACGCCGGTTACCGACGACCATTTCCTGGTGCTCGGCCCTGCCGGCTCGTTCCGCCTGCCCAACATCCTGATGCCGCCGCTGATGAACAATCACGGCAACTACATCGTCTCGCTCGGCAATGTCTGCCGCTGGCTGGCGACCAAGGCCGAGGCGCTCGGCGTCGAGATCTATCCGGGGTTTGCCGCAGCCGGCCTGCTCTATAACGACGCGGGTGCCGTCACCGGCGTCATCACCGGCGACATGGGCGTCGAGAAGGACGGCACGCACGGCCCGGGCTTTGCGCCGGGCATGGCGCTGATGGGCAAATATGTGCTGATCGGCGAGGGCGCGCGCGGCTCGCTGGCCAAGCAACTGATCGCCAAGTACAAGCTCTCCGAAGGCCGCGAGCCTGCCAAGTTTGGCATCGGCCTCAAGGAACTCTGGCAGGTCAAGCCGGAGAACCACAAGCCGGGCCTGGTGCAGCATTCCTTCGGCTGGCCGCTCGACATGAAGACCGGAGGCGGCTCCTTCCTCTACCATCTCGAGGACAATCAGGTCGCGGTCGGTTTCGTCCTCCACCTCAATTACAAGAACCCGTATCTGTCGCCGTTCGAGGAATTCCAGCGCTTCAAGACCCATCCGGCCATCGCCGGCACCTTCGCCGGCGCCAAGCGGTTGGGCTATGGCGCGCGCGCCATCACCGAGGGCGGCTTTCAGTCTGTGCCGAAACTGTCTTTCCCTGGCGGCGCGCTGATGGGTTGTGCTGCGGGCTTCGTCAACGTGCCGCGCATCAAGGGCTCGCACAATGCGGTGCTCTCCGGGATGCTGGCGGCCGAGCATGTCGCAGAGGCGATCGGCGCCGGCCGCGCCAATGACGAGCTTTCTTCCTACGAGGCGGCATGGCGCGCGACCGACATCGGCAAGGACCTGAAGAAGGTGCGCAACGTCAAACCGCTGTGGTCGCGCTTCGGCACCATCATCGGCGTCGGCCTCGGCGGCCTCGATATGTGGCTGAACACGCTGTTCGGCTTCTCGCCCTTCGGCACGCTGAAGCACGGCAAGGCCGACTATGCGACACTGGAGCCTGCCGCCAAGCACGAGAAGATCGCCTATCCCAAGCCCGACGGCGTGCTGACCTTCGACCGCCTGTCCTCGGTGTTCCTGTCCAACACCAATCACGAGGAAAACGAACCGGTGCATCTGCTGGTCGCCGACATGGCCCTGCAGCAGCGCTCCGAGCACGACGTCTTTGCCGGCCCTTCGACGCGCTACTGCCCGGCCGGCGTCTATGAATGGGTCGACAAGGACGGCAACGCCGCCGCGGACCCGACGGCCAAGGACGTGCGCTTCGTTATCAACGCGCAGAACTGCGTCCACTGCAAGACCTGCGACATCAAGGACCCGAACCAGAACATCAACTGGGTGCCGCCACAAGGCGGCGAAGGCCCGGTCTATCAAAACATGTAAGCCACGCGCCAACCGGGCCGTCTTGCCAGAGCATGTGAGACATCAGGACTGTTGAATCTGCCACGCGCTTATGTTTCCATTCCCGGACGATACGGAGATGGCCAATGCGCCTGGCGGTTCTGACATGCCTCGTGGCGATCGCCGCCCTGTGCGGTTCCGCTGCGGCCGCCTCGGCCGGCAGCAAGGTGGTGGTCAAGACCAAAACCTATGACATCACCGGGACGACGGGGCTGGCGCTGATGGAAGCCATGGACCGCAAAGGGCCGAAGCACGGCTTCATGACGCATGCCATCGCGCAGACCGGCTATACCGTCGACTGGGACCTTGACGACGGCCAGGACAATGGCGTCTGCCGCATGCGGCGGGCCAACGGCACGCTCAATCTGTTCTATACCTATCCCCGTGTCGCTTCAGCCACGACGCCAGCGCTGCAGAAGCGCTGGAAGCGGTTCTTCGCCGGCGTCCGCGCTCATGAGGAGACCCACGGCCGCATTGCCCGGGAGATGATGCGCGCCACCGAGAGATCGATCCGGGGGCTGAAAGTTGCCGACGACCCGTTCTGCTACAAGACACGGCGCGAGGCGCGGCAGCGTATCAAGGCCGCCTATGCCGTATATGAAGCGAAGCAAAACGCTTTCGATGCCCGCGAGCATCGGAACGGTGGTCATGTCGAGCACCTCATTATCGCTTTGATCAAGCCTTGAGAGTGCGCGCTTCAGCTGCGCGTCTTGACGACCTGTCTCAACAAGGCGAGCGCAGTCTCATGCTCGTCAGGCTTCTTGTCATCGGGCCGCAGCGAGAACTCGACCATGATCGGAAGATGGTCGGAGCCAGTGTCCTCCAGCCTCGACGCTGAATGAATGACGACGGCACCCTTGCTGAAGACCTGATCGATCGGCAGCCCGGCGTAGCGCCGCAGGAAGTCCGGCAGCCGGAGAAGGATCCAGCTCGGCCCGGCCGAGGGCATCACTGTCAGCCCGCCGAGTGCTGCGACGCGCCGCACGGCCGCGCTCCACGGCACGGCGTTGCAGTCGCCAGCCATGATCGCCGTCTCGCCGAGCGAGGAGAGTTGCTGTGACAACTCGCCGATCTGCCATGATTGTTCCCGCGGCCATGGCCAGCTGAGATGGATGGCGGCGACATCGACGGCGCTGCCGCCGAAATCGACCTTCGCGATGGCCATCGCGCCGCGCCGCTCACAAATCGGCTCGGTGCCGGCGACGAACGGTCGTCTGGACAGCAGTGCGACGCCGAACACGCCGTTGGGATAGGGGCAGAGGATCCGATAGGGATAGGCGCTGGTGATGTAGCCAAGCTCGGTCGTCCACATCTCCGACACCTCGTCGAGGGTAATCACGTCTGGGTTGATCCGCCCGATCAGCGACAGCACCTTCTTCGGCGTCGGATTGTCGTAGCGCAAATTCATCTGCAGCAGTCTGTAGATGGGCTGGTCGACCGGCTTGCCGACATAGGCGGCCTGCACCTGCCACAGGCGCGGCAAGGCGTTCGACGTCGTGGTAAAGGCCGCCACCGCAAAGACGAGCGCCGCGGCCGCCTGCAGGCGAAACGAGGTGGCAAGCAGCGGCAAGGCAAACAATGCCATCAGCACGGCCAGATGGACGCGGAAGTGGGAGAATGAATCGAAAGCCGGATGCAGCGTGCCAAAAAACCCGGCCACCAGCGCGACCGAGAGACCCAGCATTGCCAGGAACGCCATCGAAGCCATCATGTTTCGCACGCGTGCCATCAGACCAGGGTTTGCCTCGCCGAGGTGTCCAGCCTGTTTATCGGCCAAAATGCGGCCCAATCAAGATGACCGAATGCCTCGCCGGGAGCCTGCGGGCCGTGCCTACTGGAAGGCCGTCTCCGAAAAGCTTCGGAGCTTGCGCGAATGCAGCCTCTCCATCGGCATCCCGGCCAGTTTTTCCATCGCCCTGATGCCGATGGTCAAGTGCTGCGCCACTTGCCGCTTGTAGAATTCGGTCGCCATGCCGGGCAGCTTCAGCTCGCCATGCAGCGGCTTGTCGGAGACGCACAGCAGCGTGCCGTAGGGCACGCGGAAGCGGAAGCCGTTGGCGGCGATCGTAGCCGATTCCATATCGAGCGCGATCGCCCGCGACTGCGACAGCCGCTGCACCGGCCCGCGCTGGTCGCGCAGCTCCCAGTTGCGGTTGTCGATGGTGGCGACGGTGCCGGTGCGCATGATGCGCTTCAAATCGTAGCCGGAGAGCCCGGTGACTTCCGCCACCGCCTCCTGCAGCGCCACCTGGATCTCGGCCAGCGGCGGGATCGGCACCCAGACCGGCAGGTCGTCGTCCAGCACATGGTCTTCCCGGACATAGGCATGCGCCAGCACATAGTCGCCCAGCGCCTGCGTGTTGCGCAGTCCGGCGCAGTGGCCGAGCATCACCCAGGCATGCGGGCGGAGCACCGCGATATGGTCGGTGATCGTCTTGGCGTTCGAAGGGCCGACGCCGATATTGACCATGGTGATGCCGCCATGGTTCGGCTTCTTCAAATGATAGGCCGGCATCTGCGGCAGTCGCTGCGGCGGCGTGCCTTCGCCGGGCATGCTTGCCCCGGGGCGGGTGACGACATTGCCTGGTTCGACGAACTCGGCATATCCGCCGCCGCCATTGGCCATCAACTCGCGCGCACGGCCGACGAACTCGTCGATGTAGAACTGATAATTGGTGAACAGCACGAAGTTCTGGAAATGCTGCGGCGTGGTCGCCGTATAATGCGACAGCCGGTGCAGCGAATAGTCGATGCGCTGTGCCGTGAACGGCGCCAGCGGCCGCGTCTCGCCGAACGCCACTTCGAAGGTGCCGTTGGCGATCTGGTCGTCGGTTCCGTCGAGGTCCGGCACGTCGAACAGGTCGCGGATCGGACGCTTGATGCGTTCGGCGGCAGTGCCGTCGACATGGGTGCCTTCAAGGAAGGCGAAATGCAGCGGGATCGGCGTGGTCGATTCGGAAACCGTGACCTGAACGCCGTGATTGCGCATGATCAGGCGAAGCTGTTCGATGAGATAGCTCTCGAAGAGCATCGGCTGGGTGATGGTGGTCGAGAAATGGCCTGGCGTCGGCATATGGCCATAGGCCTGCCGCGAGTCGATCTGCGTGAAGGAACTCGTGGTGACGCCGATCTCCGGGTAGAAGGCCCGGTAGCGCTTGTTGTTGTCGCCGCCTGCGGCCAGCGCTGTGAAGGAATCGCGCAGGAATTTGGTGTTGCGGTCGTAAAGCGCCTGCAGGGCCGCGACCGCCTTCTTGGCATCGTCGAAGCTCCGCTTGCCGAAAGGCTCCGGCATGACGACCGATTCGATGGCTTGGGGGTAGATTCGCTTTTCCATGGCTCAATATAGAGATTTGGAAGAGCCCTTGGGAGGGGTCGAAAGCCGCGAAGAAGACCAAAGCGTCGATTTCTTCTCCCACGGTTCAAAGGTGTGTTGAGATTCAGGTCAGGCCGAGCCGAAAGTGGTGGGTTCCGAGAACCGGCGCGGAGCGTACTTAAAGTACGTGAGCACCGGAAGCGCAGGAAGCCGCCATTTGCAGGCCGGCATCACCTGAATATCAGCAGACCTTAGCCGCGCTGCAGGCTGACCAGTAACACAAAGCCGACGCCGTTCTTTTTCAATGCCGGGGCCTCGATCGTCGAACCGGCATCGGCGCGCAGCATCGGCACGGCCAGCACCGGGGCGGCGAGAAGCGTCAGGATGAGCGCTGTCCGCGGCAGGAGCCGAAGGATCTTCAGGGCGCTGGTGGCGATGCGGTTCATGGTCGTTTGCTTTTCTCTGGGTTTCTGGTGCTTTGTCGTTTCAGTGGCGAAGATGGTTCGAACAGCCGAAGCTGCAGGAATTGGCTGCGTCCCAGGAGCGGGCCGGACGGCCTGCTTCGGCGACGAGGATGGCGAACAACATGCCGAACAGGCTCATCAGCAGGCAGACGATGGTGAGGCGGCGAGCGAGCATTGGCGTGGTGTCGTCCTTCAATGCCGAGGAGAATGCCCAAATGCCTCTGAACCGGCTCTGATGCCGGCGTTCATCTGCGGTTCAAATTGATTGACGGTGTTTTGGACCGTCGCGCAGGCGCGTGAGGTCGAGGCCGTGCGCCTGTCCGCTGGCGACAACAAGTCGGCGGCGCTACCGCGCCGCGCAAAAAGAAACGGGGCCGCGAAGGCCCCGTTCTCCCATTCCTTGGTGGCGAAGACGATCAGAGCTTGTGCCAGGTCTGGCTCTTGCAGATCAGTCCGCCGAGCACGCAGCCGCTCATCTTGAGCGAGGTGCCCGAAAGCGTCGCCTTGCCGGAATAGGTCTTGTCGTTTGCTGGATCGGTGATGCTGCCGGCATACTTGTTGTCGCCGGCAGGTTTGAGAGAGCCGATGGTCTTGCCGGCATATTTGCCGGTCTTCAGCGTGATGGAAAACGAACCGCCGCCGGCGATGGCTGCGGTATCGCCGGCCTGTGTCTTCCAATTGCCTTCGATCGGGTCGGCCCATGCCGCACCGGTCATGATCAAGGTGGCCGCCAGGGCCAGGCTCACTTTTCGAAACATGTCTGTCCTCCCTATGGGTTTCGGTGGGGCTCCGTTCCGCCTTCCCGCCCCTTACGCAAACGTAAGCTAATCCAGCTCCTGGCAAAACAAAAGCGGTGCCGCCACGGAAGGTTGCGGGATTTATTAGCTACCGGTCGGCGAACAAATGAAGCGATCCAAGCAGGGCCTTTGGTTCTCGTGGTTAGCGGAGTCTTGATCCCCGATCTCGGAATTTTCGTCAAATTTTTCTCAAGCAGGCAGAATAGCTGGCTTTGTATCCTTAACGAATTTCCGTGTTTACCTCTTGTTTTAGCTTTGTTTTCCTCAAATTAAGCACGCCATTTAACGACGGATTCAAGGCTCGGCGGCATTCTCGAAAGCATCGAAAGAGCGGCCCCCCAAGGGACACCAAGGGACAGAAGGAGGCAGCTCTCGGGAGCCAGACAGGGGATTTGAAATGGCACGTTTTGAAATGCTTGAAGCCGGCTTCGGCGCCATGGGGGCAACTGCCCAGGCCGACATTCTTTTCGAACTGGGCATGATGTATGCGACCGGCCGCGATTGCGAGACCGATGTCGTCGCCGCCCACAAATGGTTCAACATCGCCGCCATCAAGGGTTCGGTCCGCGCCGCGGAATTGCGCTCGGAATTGTCGGCCGCAATGTCCAAGGTCGAGATCGCCAAGGCGCTGCGCGAAGCGCGCGAATGGATGACGATGCACTAAGCACCGGGCTCCCGGTGCCCAAAGATCACGTGCAGCGAGATCACGGGGCAGGAACGCTTTTGGTCAAGGCCGCGAAAGACGGCCGGCCCACCAGGGACAAGGCCGCGAGAAGACGGCCATACGAACAAGACCAAGAACACGGCAGGCCAAATCCGGTCAAGCCGTGCGGCAGGCAGGGAAGTAAGCGGGGTTTCGGGGCGCGGGGGCGTTCGGGGAAGCTCCATTGGCAAAAGCCGCGACCGGCCGGGACAAGGCCGGCGCGGCTTTTGGCTGTTTCGGCCAGGCCAAGATCATGGTCATACAACAAGACCAGGCCGCGTCGATGACTGAAGTATGTTCGGCGGTGATACTGCGCAGGCCCAATCGAGTGCCGGCGATGCGCCAAGACATGCCGGGCGAAGGGTGAAATTGTCCCGCCTCTGTGGAAGAAGCGTGGCCGGAAGGGTCGCGCGTGAGTGGAGGAGCACTATCACCATGAAAAAAATGGGTATTTTGAGCGCGGCCGTATTAGGTCTGATGATGAGCGCACCGGTTGCGTTCGCCGACGATATCACCGTCTCTGTTGTCGGCCCGATGACCGGCCAACTAGCCAACATCGGCGACCAGTTCAAGCAGGGCGCACAGGCAGCCGCCGACGCCATCAATGCCGCCGGCGGCGTCAACGGCAACAAGATCAAACTCGACATCCAGGACGACCAATGCGATCCGAAGCAAGCTGTGTCGGTCGCCAACCGCATCGTCGCCGACGGCACCAAGTTCGTCGACGGCCATGCCTGCTCGGGTTCGAGCATTCCGGCCTCGGCCGTCTATGCCGAAGCCGGCACGCTGATGATGAGCCCGGCGTCTTCCAACCCGGAGCTGACCGATGCCGCGGCAAAGGCCGGCTGGCCGACGATCATGCGCCTCTATACGCGCGACGATGCGCAGGGCGCTTTCATCGGTCCGTGGATCGCCAAGAAATACGCCGGCAAGAACGTCGTCATCCTGCATGACAAGAGCGCCTACGGCCAGGGCGTTGCCGACGCCGTCAAGGCGACGATGAATGCCGGTGGCCTCAACGAGGTGAATTACGAAGGCATCAATGCCGGCGAGAAGGACTATTCGGCTCTCGTCACCAAGCTGAAGGAACTGAAGGCAGACGTGGTCTATTTCGGCGGCTACCACCCCGAAGCCGGCCTCATCCTGCGCCAGGCTGCCGAGCAGAACGTCAAGTTCCAGCTGATCATGCCGGACTCGATCGCCTCGCCGGAATTCTGGCAGATCGCCGGTCCGGCCGGCGAAGGTACCATGTTCGTCTTCCCGTCGGACCCGCAGGCCAAGCCCGAAGCCAAGGACGCCATCGCCAAGATCAAGGCGGGCGGCTTCGTGCCGGAAGGCTTTACGCTGTTCTCCTATGCCGTGGTCCAGGCCTTCGCCGAAGGCATCAAGCGCGCCGGCAGCGATGACCCGGCCAAGGTCGCAGAGGCGCTGAAGAACGGCCAGCCGATCAGCACAGTGGTCGGCGAAGTCACCTTCGACGAGAAGGGCGACCTGAAGAACGCCAGCTACGACATCAACCAGTGGCACGACGGCAAATACGCGCCGATCCAGCCGTGATCTTCTCTGCCTGACAGTCGGAAATGGCCGGGCTTGCCCGGCCATTTTCATTTTCGGGCAGCTATCCCTGGTCCTGCTCGGCAAAGCGCACCAGCACGGTGCCGTCGCTGACCTGCGCGCCCTCGACCGCGATCTCGGCGATCACGCCGTCATGCGGCGCGGCAATCGTGTGTTCCATTTTCATCGCTTCCAGGATCAGCAGCGGCTGGCCCTTGGTGACGGCGTCGCCTTTGCCCACGCGCACCAGCTTGACCAGGCCCGGCATCGGTGCCCGCAGGGTGTCCGAAGCGGCGGCGGCTTCGTCCGCCTTGGCCAGTGGATCCGGCACCGCGAAATTGTAGCTGGTCGCGCCCTCGAACACGGTGATGTGGCCGGGCCAGCGGGCGAGGCGAGGGACGGCGCGAAGATCGTGCGAATTGACTGCTTCATAGGGAGCGTCCAGCGCCACCTCGAAGCGTCCGTCGGGCCGCACCGAAACTCGCGCGAGGATATCCTCCTCGCCATGGCGCAGCCGCGTGCGCCGCGCCACCGTGTGGAAATGCGCATAGCCGGCAAGCGATGACCAGGGATCGTCGAACGCAGCCTGCGCCCCGGCGCCGGAGGCTGCGAGCGCTGCCGCGGCGACGGTCTCGCCGCTCGGCGGCGGGACGACGGTCAGCGCCTCCTGATGCCGGCCGATCAGACCGGTGTCGACATCGCCGGCCGAAAAATCTCTATCGGCTGCCAGCGCCGCCAGAAACGCGGTGTTTACGGTCGAGCCGGCGATCTCGGTCTGCGCCAGCGCGGAGCCGAGCGCAGCGAGTGCTGTTGGCCTGTCCTTGCCGTGGACGACCAGCTTGGCGATCATCGGGTCGTAGAAGGGCGAGATCGCATCGCCCGCCCGCACGCCGGTCTCGATGCGCATGGTAGCGCCTTCGGGTGCTGCGTCGGGAAATTTCAGATGATGCAGCGTGCCAGTCGCCGGCAGGAATCCCTTTGCCGCGTCCTCGGCATAGATGCGTGCCTCGATGGCGTGGCCGGAAAGCGTTATCTCGCTCTGTGTCTTCGGCAGCTTCTCGCCGGCCGCCACCCTGAGCTGCCACTCGACCAGGTCGGTGCCCGTGACCATTTCGGTGACGGGATGCTCGACCTGCAAGCGGGTGTTCATCTCCATGAACCAGAAGCGGTCCGCCTTCAGCCCTTGCGAGGCATCGACGATGAATTCGATCGTGCCGGCGCCGGAATAGCTGATCGCCTTGGCGGCCTTCACCGCCGCTTCCGTCATCGCCTTGCGCAATGCCGGCGTCATGCCGGGAGCGGGTGCTTCCTCGATCACCTTCTGGTGGCGGCGCTGCGCCGAGCAGTCGCGCTCGTAGAGATGCACGGCGTTGCCGAAATTGTCGCCGAACACCTGCACCTCGATGTGCCTGGGCTTGTCGACATATTTTTCCACCAGCACGCGGTCGTCGCCGAAGGCCGCCTTGGCCTCGCGCCGCGCGCCCGACAGCGCTTCGGAGAAATCGTCGGGATGCTCGACCCGCCGCATGCCCTTGCCGCCGCCGCCGGCGCGCGCCTTGATAAGCACGGGATAGCCGATCTCGCGCGCCTTGGAGGCGAGCAGCACGATCTCCTGCGCCTCGCCATGATAGCCCGGCACCACTGGCACGCCGGCCTTTTCCATCAGCCGCTTGGCCGCGTCCTTCAGCCCCATCGCGCGGATCGAGGCCGCCGACGGGCCGATGAAGGTGAGTCCCGCCGCGGTCACCTGATCGACAAAGTCGGGGTTCTCCGAGAGGAAGCCGTAGCCGGGGTGGATCGCCTGCGCGCCCGTCGCCAAGGCCGCGGCGACGATCTTGTCGCCGCGCAGATAGCTTTCGCCGACCGGCGAGGCGCCGATATGCACGGCTTCGTCGGCCATCGCGACATGCATGGCTTTGGCGTCGGCGTCGGAATAGACGGCGACACAGCGCACACCCATCTTGCGCGCCGTGCGGATCACCCGGCAGGCGATCTCACCGCGATTGGCGATCAGGATCTTGGCGAACATGGAGCCTCCCGGGTTTGCTTCGGGCGGCGCCAGTCTGGCAGGAACCAGCCTACTTGGAAGCTGCGATCTCGCAAGCGCCGCCGGTTGTGACCTTGTAATGAGCGCGGGTGGCCTTGCAGGATTTCATCGCCAGATCCTCGGCCGCCTTCTGCGATTGCGCATTCAGGTGCGCGCCGCAGATGATGTAGATCGACGTCACCCGCATGTAGGGGGTGGTCGCATAGGCCGAGTGGCCGCTGGCCGCCACATAGGCATTGTATGCCTTGGTGCAATCGGATTTCGGGTTTCCCGACAAAGTCGGGTGGAAACGGATATCGCCCTTGTTCCCAGCCAGCGATGCCGCCGACCCGATGCCGGGTATCGCAAATATAAGCAATCCTGCAAGTATCGAGACAGTCGTCCTGCGAAAGTGTTTCAGTTCCATTTTCATCCCATGCCCATTGGAAAGTGCAGGATGAGCAATAGCGCCTAATTTCCGGCGCCGCCAGTTCTGGAACGAAAAATCGCACTTCGAGCTGTGGATCGATCGCTTCGGCCATGCAGTCTAGGCTCCACGATGGGCAGCAACGACCTGCCGGTATAGTTCTGCCGTCTGCTCGTCGAAACAACAGAAGATGACGGTTTCGGGAACCGTGTTCTTATCGAGGAAGGCGTCTACCGTGGCGACAGCAATCTCCGTCGCCTCATCTTTCGGGTAGCTGTAGATGCCCGTCGAGATCGCCGGAAACGCCACCGTCCGGCAATCGTTGGCGGCGGCGAGTTCGAGCGAGCGGCGGTAGCACGAGGCGAGCAGTTCGGCCTCACCCTTGCCGCCGCCTTGCCAGACTGGTCCGACCGTGTGGATGATGTAGCGCGCCGGCAGCCCGTAGCCGTTGGTGAGTTTGGCGTCGCCCGTCTTGCAGCCGTTCAGCATCCGGCATTCGGCCAGAAGCTCAGGACCGGCCGCGCGGTGTATGGCGCCGTCGACACCGCCGCCGCCCAGAAGCGACGAATTGGCGGCGTTGACGATGGCGTCGACCTCGAGCTTGGTGATGTCGCCGGTGTGGACGCAGATCCTGCTGCCGACCTCGCTCATCTCACATCCTGAACACGCCGAAGCGTGTCTCCTCGATCTCGGCATTGAGCGCGGCCGAGAGGCTCAGCGCCAGCACCTCGCGCGTCTTCGCCGGATCGATGATGCCGTCGTCCCAGAGCCGCGCCGAGGAATAGAGCGGGTGGCCTTCATGTTCGTATTTCATCAGGATCGGCTTCCTGAATTTTGCTTCCTCCTCGGCGCTCCATTCGCCGCCCTTGCGCTCGATGCCCTCGCGCTTGACCATGGCCAGCACCGTCGCCGCCTGTTCGCCGCCCATCACCGAGATGCGGGCGTTCGGCCACATCCACAGGAAGCGCGGTGAATAGGCGCGGCCGCACATGCCGTAATTGCCGGCGCCGAACGAGCCGCCGATGATCATGGTCACCTTCGGCACCTTGGCGGTGGCGACCGCCATGACCAGCTTGGCACCGTCCTTGGCGATGCCGCCGGCCTCGTATTTGCGTCCGACCATGAAGCCGGTGATGTTCTGCAGGAACACCAGCGGGATCTTGCGCTGACAGCACAGCTCGATGAAATGCGCGCCTTTCAGCGCGCTTTCCGAAAACAAGACGCCGTTGTTGGCGATGATGCCGACCGGCATGCCGTGCAGATGGGCAAAGCCGGTGACCAAAGTGGTGCCATAGTTCTGCTTGAACTCGTCGAACTCCGAACCGTCGACGACACGCGCGATCACCTCGCGCACATCATAGGGCTGGCGCAGATCGGTCGGTACAATGCCGTAGAGCTCATGCGGATCGTGAAGTGGTGGAATCGATTTCTGTAAGTTCAGGCTTACGGCCTTGTTCCGATTCAGGTTCTTGACGATGCGCCGGCAAATAGCCAGCGCGTGTTCGTCATCCATCGCGTAGTGGTCGGCAACGCCGGAGAGTCGTGTGTGTACGTCGGCGCCGCCGAGTTCCTCGGCGCTGACGTCCTCGCCGGTGGCAGCTTTCACCAGCGGCGGGCCGCCGAGGAAGATGGTCGCCTGGTTGCGCACCATGATCGTCTCGTCCGACATCGCCGGCACATAGGCGCCGCCCGCCGTGCACGAGCCCATGACGCAGGCGATCTGCGGAATGCCCGCCGCCGACATGTTGGCCTGGTTGTAGAAGATGCGGCCGAAATGCTCGCGGTCGGGAAACACCTCGTCCTGGTTGGGCAAATTGGCGCCGCCGCTGTCGACCAGATAGACGCAAGGCAGATTGTTCTGCAGCGCGATCTCCTGCGCGCGCAGATGCTTCTTCACCGTCAGCGGATAGTAGGTGCCGCCCTTCACCGTGGCGTCGTTGATGACGACCATGACCTCGGTGCCCTCGACACGGCCGACGCCGGCGATGAGGCCGGCTGCGGCGATCTCCTCGCCATACATCGACCATGCAGCGAACTGCCCGATCTCGAGAAAGGGCGAGCCGGTGTCGAGCAACTGGGCAAGGCGCTCGCGCGGCAAAAGCTTGCCGCGGCCCTGGTGGCGCTCGCGCGCCTCATCCGAGCCGCCGCGCTCGACGCTCGCCGCTTTCTCCGCGATGTCGGCAACCAGCGCCCGCATGCGCTCGGCATTGGCGCGGAAAGTTTCGGAGGAGGGGGAGATCTGGGTCTGGAGTACGGCCACCGTTGATTCCTATTGCTCGGCCACAACTTGCAGCTTGCCGTCGCGGCGTTCGAAAATGTACTCGGATAGAAGATCGGGTTCTTCCTTGAAAATTTTGTCGATCAAGGTGCGAGCCATCTGACTTGCGTTGGGCAAACGCTTGTCGAAGACGAAAATCGCGTCGCGTCTCGGAATGGCTATCAGCGCGCCACGCGGAAATTGAGGACCGAGCAGGGACCAGAATTTGTCGGTCAAAAGAAGCGCCGGTGAGACGGCCTCGTCGTCTTCGACAGTGAAGATGGATACCCCGTCGACGAACTCGCTTTGCCTGACCTGCGGCATCAGTGTGTTGATGTTTTCCAACGCAAGCTCACGAAGCTGAGCAAGAGAACGACCGCCAACATCGGAAAGCGATACGCTGGCAAGCGAGTCCGCGGCATCGATCTGGTAGAGAATCACGACATCGCCGGCCAAATCCTCAAAGGCGGGCCCGCTTCCGAGTTCTGCCTCTTCTGGCTTCATGGCGTCGAGGTGTTCGCGGGGCCGGATATTCGCTATCAAATGAGCGGCATCGAAATCGTTGCCTTCAGTGTCGGCAAGGACGACCACACGTAGAAAACGTTGGATCTCCTTTTCGGCTTCGGCCGCTGGCAGGCCACGAATGCGGCCAAGCAGATTTGTGACGTCAACCTGAAGTTTCTGATCTTTGCCTGACGATTGTGTGCTGGTTACGCTGAGCCGAGCGGGGTCGGCGGGGTCGGGAATGGCTTCCTTGACACGGCTGTCTGTCTTCAGACGGGAGATGACGTCAGTCCGCAGTGCCGCAACGTCTCGAAACTGCAGCAAATCGGAAGAGGAGGCACCCGCAAACCCCGACAACGGAATCAATGCGATGACAGTGCGTGTCGCTATTCCAAGGTATTTTAACAAACCAAGCATTTGAAATCGCTCACGCCCCCTCCGCCATGATTTCCCGTCCGATCAGCCAGCGGCGGATTTCGCTGGTGCCGGCGCCGATCTCGTAGAGCTTGGCGTCGCGCAAGAGCCGGCCGGTCGGATAGTCGTTGATGTAGCCATTGCCACCAAGCAGCTGCAACGCATCGAGCGCCATCTGCGTCGCCTTCTCGGCGGCAAACAGCACGCAGCCGGCGGCGTCCTTGCGGGTGGTCTGACCGCGGTCGCAGGCGGCGGCGACGGCATAGACGTAGGCGCGCGCGGCACTCATCACCGTGTACATGTCGGCCAGCTTGCCTTGCACCAGCTGGAACTCGCCGATCGCCTGGCCGAACTGCTTGCGCTCGTGCACGTAAGGGATCGCCACGTCGAGGCAGGCCGCCATCAGCCCGATCGGGCCGCCGGCAAGCACCGTGCGCTCATAGTCGAGGCCCGACATCAGCACCTCGACGCCGCGTCCTTCCTCATGCAGCACATTGTCGAACGGCACCTCGACATTCTCGAACACCAGCTCGCCGGTATTCGAGCCGCGCATGCCGAGCTTGTCGAGCTTTTGCGCCACCGAAAAGCCGGCCATTGCCTTCTCGACGATGAAAGCGGTTATGCCGCGCGAATGGCGCTCCGGATCGGTCTTGGCATAGACCACCAGGGTCTCGGCGTCCGGCCCATTGGTGATCCACATTTTCGAGCCGTTCAGCACATAGCGGTCGTTGCGCTTTTCGGCGCGCAGCCTGAGCGAAACGACATCCGAGCCGGCGCCGGATTCCGACATTGCGAGAGCACCAACCTTTTCGCCGCTGCAGAGCGGCGGCAGATATTTTTCCTTCTGCGCCGGCGTCGCCCAGCGGTTGATCTGGTTGACGCAGAGGTTGGAGTGCGCCCCATAGGAGAGGCCGATCGAGGCCGAGGCGCGCGAGATCTCTTCCACCGCAACCACATGGGCAAGATAGCCCATGCCGGTGCCGCCGAAATCGGGATCGGCGGTGATGCCGAGCAGGCCGAGCGCGCCGAGTTCGGCCCACAGATGCGCCGGGAATTCGTTCGAGCGGTCGATCTCGGCCGCGATCGGCGCGATCCTATCCTGGGCGAAGCGCCGCACCGTGTCGCGCAGCGCCTCGATGTCTTCGTCAAGCCCGAAGCTGAGCGTGTTCGTGTACATGCCGTTCCTCCTGCCGCATGACCCCGAAAATCGACTTCGATTTTCGGAAAGGATCATGCGCGAAATCAAAGTGCTACAGCGTCCTTCGCGCGTCCGAAGGGACGCGCGGCGCTGTAGGTGTTAGTGTCGATCCTTGCGCCAACGAGGCGCATTGTCATCGAAAGATATGACGCCGTGACCTCGGCGATCGACAGCCGCTCGCCCGGCCGGAACCAGACGATGACGCCGGTCATCATCTGGATCAGCGCCATGGCGGTCAGGCCGGTATCGTCGATGTCGAAGGCGCTGGTCTCCACGCCGTCGCGCAGGATCGCGCGCAGTTCCTTTTCGTAAGCTGTGCGCATGCGCAGGATCTGCGTCAGGCGCTCATGCGACAGGCTGCGCAGCTCCATGTTGGAGACGTGCGTGGCGTGGCGGCGTTCGATGTGGAAGGCGATGTGGTTCCGGACATAGGCGGCGAGCCTCCGCGCCGGGTCGGCCGTTGCCGGACGTGCCGCCTCCCACGCGGAGCTAAGCCCCTCCATGTGCTCTCGCATCAGCGTGAACAGCAGATCTTCCTTGGTCGGAAAATAGCGGTAGAGCGCGGCTGCCTGTACGCCGACCTCGGCCGCCAACTGGCGCATCGACATCGCTTCGTAGCCGAGACGCGCGATCAGGCTGACCGCCGCCTCGCGGACGGCAGCCTCGGTCTTCTCGCCATCGGAACCGGTCGTGCGGGCCATGCTCACCTCATTGAGGCAAATAATAAAACAAACGTTCAATTAATTCAAGGGTGCGCAATCGCGCGCCCTGTTCACACAACGATCGTGAAGTTCGTTGGCGCGTTCCAGGAACTGAGTTCCTCGACGTCGACGCGCGAAACCGAAGCGCCTGCCGGGCCGATCCAAAGGCGATCGATCATTGACGAGACCGCGGCTTCGGCTCCCGCCAATCGTGCCGTCACCGAACCATCGCTTTCGTTGCGCACCCAGCCGACAAGGCCAAGTCCAATCGCCTCGCTTCGCGCCCAAACCCTGTAGCTGACGCCTTGCACTCTACCGTAAACGCGTGCCTGCACGGCCTTTTGCCGATCACTCATCGCTCGCCCCGAAGCGTCTTCATGCACTGTGCGCATGAATCTGGCGCTTCACCCGGCGAATGCAAGCAGCTTCCAACAGGAATGCGTGGGCCGAGCGCCCGATCTCCGGGCTGCGGATGTATGACATGATCCAATAAATAGTTGACTTGGTCAAATAACTGGAGATGAATCAACGGCGGATATACCTGAGGAAGGCCTGACATGCCGGTCGAACGAAATGCCCTGGTCGGCGACATCCGCCGCTTCAACCGATTCTATACCGGCCTGATCGGGTTGCTCGACGAGACCTTGACGCACAGCGCCTATACGCTGACCGAGGCGCGGGTGCTGTTCGAGCTGGATCGCAGGTCGGGCGCTCCTGCTGCCGATACGGGTGGCACGGCGGGTTTTCTTGCCCGGATGTTCCATCTCGATATCGGGCCGGCGGCCTCCGAAATGGCCAGGGAATTGCGGCTCGAACCGACTTATCTGACGCGCATCCTGCGAAAATTCGCGGCTGCCGGCCTGACCGAAATGCGCGCCGACCCGAACGACCGGCATCGCCGCCGCCTGTCCCTGACGGCTCGCGGCAATCGGGCATTGGCAAGGTTGCAGATGACGGCGAACCAAGACCTCGCCCGCCTGACGGCCGGCCTTGCCGATGACGAAGCCCAGCAGCTTTCAGACGCGCTGAAACGGGTCACGCGCCTGCTCGGCGGCGACATGGGTGAAACCGCAACGAGCGGAAATCGCCAATAGGCATGCCGCTTGGCGAGTGCGCACGCGCTCCCGAAAGTCGGGCCGTGCGCTAGCTAGTCGCCGCGAAACGCGCGGCTGGCCTGGTCGGTCAGCGGCTTGAGCAGATAGGAAAGCACCGTGCGGTCGGTGGTCCTGAGAAAAACCTCGGTCGGCATGCCTGGCTTCAGCTCCAGCGGGCCTGCCTCTTGGAGGCTCCTGGCCGACAGCACGATGCGCACGGCATAGTAGGAGATGCCGGCCTTCTGGTCTTCGATGAGATCGGGCGAGATGCGGTCCACCTCGCCTTCGACCTCCGGCGTCGTCTGCTGGCTGAATGCCGAAAGGCGAAGCGTCGCCGGCTGTCCGATGCGCAGTTGGTCGATGTCCTGAGGCGCGACACGCGCCTCGACCACCAGCGCGTCGGCCGTCGGCACGATCTGCATGATCGCTTCGCCGGGCGAAATGACGCCGCCGACCGTATGGATTGCCAGCTGGTGCACCCGGCCGGATTGCGGTGCGCGGATGTCGATCTGCTTCAGCGATTGCTGGGCCGCGATCTGGCGCTCGCGCAGCTCGCTCGCCTTGGCGTCGATCTCGCGCATCTCGCTTGCCACCTCGCTGCGCATGTCCTGGTCGATCTGGATGATCGCCAGTTCCGTCTCGCTGATGCGTCCGCGCGTCTGCGCGGCCGCGGCGGTCAGCTGGCCATCCTCGCCGTCGAGCCGCGCCTGGGCGCGCTCGCGTTCGGCCAGCCGCGAAATCGGCACCAGCTTCTTCTTCCACAGGTCCCGCATGCCCTGCAGTTCGACCTTGGTGAGCGCGATTTCCTGCTGCTTGCTCTTCTGCTGGGCTTCGATACCGGCGATCTCCTGCCGGAATTGCACGACGCGCTCGCGCAATTGCGAGACCTGGCCGTCGCGTGCCTGGCGCCGCAAGGCAAACAGCTTGTTCTCGCCGTCGATCAGTTCGGCGATCCTGGGGTCGGCCCCGCGTGCCGCAAACTGGTCGGGATAGGCGATCACCGTGGCGCCGTCGCGTTCGGCTATCAGCCTGGCGCGGCGGGCAGACAGCTCGTCGAGACCATTGTCAACGATGGCCAGATTGGCACGTGCCACCGTGTCGTCGAGCCGTACCAGCACGTCGCCGGCCGCGACCATGCTGCCATTCTTCACATTCAGCGCGCCGACCACGCCGCCTTGCGGATGCTGGACGGATTTGACGTTGGAATCGACGACCAGATGGCCGGCCGCGACCACGGCGCCGGAAAGATTGCTTGTCACCGCCCAAAGGCCGAGTCCGCCGACCAGCAGGAGGGCAGCGATGCCGCCCAGCCTCACGTTGCGGTCAATGGCGAGCCGCAACCGCTGCTGTTGCGGCGACGCGGCCTCGGCCGGCTTTGCTCCCTTGTCGAGAAAGGCAAGCGCCATCGACCTTGCGCGCAACGCCACGTCCCGGGCCCTATGCAGGCCCTCCGTTGCAAAGCCGGGCATTGCAAGCGCCATCTTCATCCCGCAGTTCCCACCGCATGAAGCGGCACGGCTGCAGGCTGCAGCGCCTGCCGCGCTATCTCGCTCTTCGGGCCGAAGGCCTGCTGCCTGCCGCCGCCGAGCACCAGCAGATGGTCCAGTGCGGCAAGCGCACTCGGCCGGTGCGCCACCACGATGACGATGCCGCCGCGCGCCTTGATGCCTTCGATGGCTTGCTTCAGGGCCTGGTCGCCGGCCGCGTCGAGGTTGGAATTCGGTTCGTCGAGCACGACCAGGAACGGATCGCCGAACAGCGCGCGCGCCAAGGCCACACGCTGGCGCTGGCCGGCCGAAAGTGCCGCTCCGCTTTCGCCGATTTCCGTCCGATAGCCTTCGGGCAGGCGCAAGATCATTTCATGGACGCCGGCGGCTCGCGCCGCCGCGATGATCGTCGCCGGCACGGCATCGTCGTCGAAACGCGCAATGTTCTGGCCGACCGTACCGGCGAACAGTTCGACGTCCTGCGGCAGGTAGCCGATATGGCGGCCGAGCGAGCGCGCCGGCCATTGCTCGAGGGCCGCACCGTCGAGCCGGACCTTGCCGCGCATCACCGGCCACACGCCGACCAGCGCGCGCGCCAGCGAAGATTTCCCGGAGCCGCTGGGGCCGATCACGCCAACGCCCGATCCGGCGCGCAGCGAGAATTCGACGTCCTGCACCACCAGGCGCCGGTCGCCGGGGGCCACGACGCTGATGCTCTCGACCGAGAGCTCGCCGGTCGGGGCAGGCAGCTCCATCCCGCTCTCCAATGCCGGGAGCGCCGCAAACAAATCGTCCAGGCGCCGCCAGCTCTGGCGGGCGTTGAGGAAGCCCTTCCAATGCGCAATGACAAGCTCGATAGGCGCCAGCGCACGTGACGTGAGGATTGAGCTGGCGATGATGATCCCGGGCGTCGCCTGCTGGTGGATGACCAGATAGGCGCCGAGCGCCAGCACCATCGACTGCAGCATCATGCGCAGGATGCGTGACACCGCGCCCAGCCCGCTTGTCAGGTCGCTGGCGCGCTCCTGCGCCTCGCGAAAGTCGGCATTGGCCCGGCTCCAGCGGCTAGCCAGCCTCTCGCCCATGCCCATTGCGGCCAGCACCTCGGCGTTGCGGGTGCTCGACTGCGCGATCGCGCTGCGGCTGGTGCTGAACCTCGACATCGCCTTGGTCGGCCCGCGAACCAGACGGTCGGTCAGCACCGTCAGCGACACCAGAAGAAGGGCGCCGATGAGCGCTGCAACACCGATCCACGGGTGGAAGAGAAAACAGATCACCACATAGAGCGGCATCCATGGCAGGTCGAACAGGGCGGCGGGGCCGGGGCCGGAGAGGAAGCCGCTCACCTGGTCGAGATCGCGCAGCGCCTGCAGCCCTTCGCCACGGTCGCGCGTGCGCAGCGGCAGGCGCACCACGCAGCCGAAGACGCGGCTGGAGATAGTCTCCTCGATGCCGGCGCCTATGCGCGTCAGCACCCGTGCCCGCACCGCTTCGAGAATGCCCTGAAAGGCGTAGAGCACGGCCACCAGGATGATCAGCGCCACCAGCGTGGGCACGCTGCGGCTGGGCAGTACGCGGTCATAGACCTGCAGCATGAACAGCGAGCCGGAAAGCATCAGCACGTTGATCAGGCCGCTGAAGCCGGCAACGGCAACATAGGCACGGCGGAAGGAGGCAAGAGCCTCCCGCAGCTCGGAGCGAGCCTTGCGATTCGGGTCTGGCGAAAACGGATGAAGCAGTATCTTTCCCTCAACTGTACCCGGCCATCGGCATCTGGCGGTCTGGAAATCCGAACGCTGCCGTCAGAATGGCTAGGCGTCAAAATCTCCTTCAAATTCGCGGCGGCCCGCGCCTGAAGCACGGACCGCCAGGCAGTCTTGCAGTTCGCGGTCAGCCCACGAGGTCTGCCGTCTGATGGTTTGTCATCTGAGCCAGGATCTTGGCCACCGCGGCATGCGCCGCGTCGCCGGCATCGGCAACGATGTGGCCGTCAGCCGGGAGATGCGCCTGCAGCGCCGCCACCGCGCGATCTATCGCCTGGTGGAACTGGCCGCCGCCATCGAGCAGGTCGGAAACATCGTCTCCATTGGTGTGCGCGGCGATGGCCTGACGGAATTGCAAATGGTCGCCGGCAAGCGGAGCCGTATGCGAGGTATCGCCGTCGGCAGTCTCATTGGCGCCGAGAGTGCCTTGCTTCGCCGCCGAATGGGTCTTGAAGAAGTCGGCGAGCCAGCTTTTGGTGGTGCTGCCGGCATTGTTGCTTCCCGCATCCGCAACGGTGGTGGGAGCAGTCGAGGCCGCTGGCTGCGTGTGGCTCGTGTCGGAACTGGCATCGTCGGCCGAGGCGGTCGCCGCAAGCGTGCCCGACTTCATCGTCGGATCGATCAGGTCGCGTTTGACGTTCTTGGTGCCGATCGTCGCGGTCTGCGTCGAGGTGGCGATGTTCGCGCCCGAGAATGTCACCGTGTAGGTGCCAGGCTTCAGCACCAGATCATAGCCGCCGGCAGCCGATGTCGTGGTCTTGAAGGTCTGGCCGGCGGAATTCTTGGCCGTCACCGTGATGGCGCCGAGCCCTTCGCCCGGATCGTAGAAACGGTCGCCATCCTTGTCGTCGAAGGTGACGCCGGTCAGGAACAGGTCGGTGCCGGTCTTGGCGAAGTCCTCGGTGACGAAGGCGCTGCTGCGGCCCTTGTAGTCGCCGACCTCGAAGCCAAGGCCGACTTCGCGAAAGTTGGGATTGAGGATGTTGGCCCGGTGTCCCGAGGAATTCATCAGATTGGTATGGAGGAGCTTGACCTCGTCGACATAGCCGGTCGGGGCGCGGGTCGTTGCCCAGGCGATGTTCTCGCCGGTGGCCCACGATCCGGACAGGACATAACCTGCAGCCTTCATGCGCGTCGTCGGCGACGAGCCACCGGAACCGGTATGCGAAAAAATGTCGGTTGCCAGCATCCACCGGTCGTGACCCTCGGCGGCTTCGCTGAGGTCGTTGTCGAAGGCCAGAGGCTGGGCACCTGTCTTGGCACGCTCGGCATTGATGAGTTCGAGCAGATACTGCTCGTTGGCACTGTGTTGCGGCATTGGTATCCCCGTGGGTCCTGATTGGTATTGAGCCCCTGTGCGTCCCGTCACCCATCCTTGAGCAGGATATGTGTTTATGATTTGGCGCTAAAGTAAACAAATTAGAACATACGCACATATATCGTGTGCAGCATTGCCTATTCGCCTGGCAAGGTTGAAATCAGTTGTAGGATCAGTTTCCGGCAGAGTTCTCAAGTTCTTCCCGCACCTTGGGCGGGTGATGATCTGCTCGGACCATGGCCCGTTTTCGAGGGACCTATGTTTTCCAGGCGCCGGCTCTTCCGAGGACCCTTAACAGCCGGAATTTGCTAATATATCTCCCGCACGGGAGAGGCGCGAACGTCCGGAAGCGGATGGAGTTACAAGATAGGATCGAGAGGCGAATGAGCCTCGGCAAGAACAGGTCGCTCAGGGAGGATATCTTCGCGTCACCCTGGCAAGGACCGATTGTGCACGGGCGAGACGGCTTCGAGGTGGATATTGGGTTTCGCACGGTTCGCTTTGGCGCGAACGGCACGCTCTGAGCTTGGCAATCAAGGAAGGCCGGCGTGCCGACGGACGACCGATTCGATGCAATGCGAAATGAGTGCGCGTCGACTGCGCGAACGGGAACCGACTAGTTCCCCCGCGCAGTAGCCAGCGCGCCCGGAAATTCCTCGGCAAGAATGTCGAGCTCGTGATCAAGGCCGACGCTGACCCTGATGCACCGGTCGAGCACCGGCACCATGGGCTTGCGGATGAATATGTCGCGCGCCAGCAGCCCCTGCAGCACTTTCAACGCGAAGGCGCCGTCGTTGCCGCAGTCGATGGTGACGAAATTGGTCGCCGAAGGCAGCGGATTCAATCCGTTTGTTTCAGCGATCCCGGCGATGCGCTGCCGTCCAGCGGAGACCCGCGCCACCACGCTCTCGAGATAGGCTTGGTCGGCAAGCGCCTCGACGCCGGCAGTCTGCGCCATGCGGCTGACGCCATAATGGTTGCGGATCTTCTCGAAATCGCGGATCACCTGGGCGTCCGCCACCGCATAGCCGCAGCGTATGCCGGCCAAGCCGTAGGCCTTCGAAAAGGTGCGCATGCGAATGACGTTCGGCCTGGAGACATCGATCGGTGGCAGTGCCGAGGCCGGCCCCAATTCGCCATAGGCCTCGTCGAGCACCAGCATGGTGGTTTCGGGCAGCGCCTCGATGAAGCGGATGATCTCGGCTGCCTCCCACCAACTGCCCATCGGATTGTCGGGGTTGGAGAGATAGACCAGCGGCGCCTTGTCCCTGACCGCCGCCGCGAGCAGCCTGTCCAGGCTTTCCTTGTCGTCCTCGTAAGGCACCGCAACCAGACGGCCGCCGACGCCGGCAATGTGAAAATTGAACGTCGGATAGGCGCCGAGCGAGGTCACCACCGCGTCACCGGGCGCCACATACATGCGTGCCACCAGGCTGAGCAGACCGTCTATACCTTCGCCGACAACCACATTCTCGGCACCGACGCCGAGATGCCGAGCCACCGCCTGCTTCAGGTCGAAATTGTCGGGGTCGCAATACATCCACATGTCGCGGGCAATCCCGGCCATGCGCTCGATGACCCGCGGCGAAGGGCCAAAGCTGCTCTCATTGGCGCCGATTCGGGCACGAAAAGCACGACCGCGATCCCGCTCCTGCGCCTCCGGCCCGACAAACGGCACCGTCGAGGGAAGTGCCGCGATGAGCGGCGTAAGGGGAGGGCGCTGACGCATTGCAAAGGCTCGCGAGAAGGGCTTTCTTGCTAGCGTGGCCAGTGGGCGTGTGCAAGTTCGATGTGGAGAGGGCAGGTGTGTACTGCGAATCGACGCTGCCTCCCTCCAGAGCCTTCCGTTCGTCAGTCTCGGCTGGACACCGGCAAACTGCGTCTGGCACACTCCAGGTCAGACTGCGACTTGCGACGGCCCAGGCCACAGCCGCCGCCGTTCGCCAAAGGCTGGATTCTCCTGGCCGCTTTTGCTAGCGAGACAAAATGAACAGCCGATTGCCGCCCGCCTGGGCCAAGCACCTCAAAGCCCAACCCGCGCCGCCAAAGGCCGCGCCGCCACCGAAAGCTGGATCGCCAAAGCCCCAGCCCTCGAGGGCCGGTCCGTCTCGCGCGCAAGCTGATGACATGCTGTTGAGGCAGGCGCTGGAGCTTCAGAAAGCCGAGCGGTTGCCGGAGGCCGAGGAACTCTGTCACCGCGTTCTGGCAAGAACTCCCGAACACGCGCTTGCTTTGTACATACTGGGAACGCTAGGTCTCGATTTCGACGCCGACCTGGCCATAAAGTATTTCGAGCGGGCTGCGGCCCGAGAGCCAGGCAATCCCTACTACCAACTAAGCCTCGGCGAAGCCTGGTTGAAGGTTGCTGACTATTCGCCAGCAATCAAGCATTTTCAGCGCGCATGCGAACTGAAGCCGGATCTGGTAGAGGCGCTTTTCGGATTGGGCCAAGCCTACCACAAGTTTGGCAAGGCTGAGATGGCTTTGGCGACCTATGAACGGGTGCTCAAAATCAAAAGAGATCACCCCCAGGTTCGAGTGGGCATGGCAAGTGCGCTAAGCAGCCTGGGAAGGATGGACGACGCTGCAGTCTGTCTAAGAGAAGCCATCGGCGAGCGCTTAAGTGCGCCGGCGGCTTACCATGCGCTCGTCAACACGCGAAAATTCTCGACTGAGCCGCCCGAGCTCAAGTCCATTCTTCACGAACTTGACGATCCTGGTGTTGGCGACGCCGGCTCACATGACCTTCATATGGCTGCGGGCAAGCTTTTGAGCGATCTCAAGCGTTTCGACGACGCTATGGATCATTACCTGAAGGCCACGACATTCGCCGCGCGGAATTTCGACATCGCATCCTATCGCAAGAAGGTGGACTCCCTGATCGAGATTTTCGACGCAGAACTCCTGGCTGCCAAGGCGGGCTTTGGCGACCCCTCCGACGTTCCGGTATTCGTTCTTGGGATGCCGCGTTCTGGAACGACGCTGACGGAACAGATCTGCTCGAGCCATCCAGACGTTCATGGTGCCGGAGAACTTCTCAAGCTCAGGGGAATGGCGGTTGCCAGCGGGCTGCGCGAGGACATTGATCGGAGTTTCAAGCCACTGATCAAGTCGATGACAATCGAACAATCGCGAACGATGGCGCAGGATTACCTGGCGTTTTTGAGGCAATATTCCCATACTGCGCTGCGGGTTGTCGACAAGATGCCTCATAATTTCGAACTTGTCGGCCTGATCGCGATCCTATTGCCGAATGCTCGCATAATTCACTGCAAACGTGACGCGATCGACAATTGCCTGTCTTGTTTCACTTCGAACCTTAACGAAACACACGATTATACGTCAGACCTTCACGGATTGGGCCTGTATTATCGTGAATATGATCGTCTAATGGAGCACTGGAAGACGCTCCTGCCGGGACGAATATTTGAGAATCGCTATGAGGAACTTATTTCGGATCAAGAGGCGCAATCGCATCGTCTGATTGAGCACCTCGGGTTGCCCTGGGATGACGCTTGCCTGCGCTTCTTCGAAAAGGAGGGCTCCGTCAGAACGATCAGCCGCTGGCAGGTTCGCCAGCCGATTTATACGTCGTCGGTCAAGCGTTGGAAAAACTACGGAGACCGAATCCAGCCGTTGATCGACGCGTTGGGTGACCTGGCGGAAACCTGAGCAAGTGCCCGCCAGGGTCAAGGCTGTTTTCATTCCGTCGAACCATCGAAGTAACTGGTGAAAGCTTTCGTCGCGGCAGGGTTGCAACTGGGTCGGCGGCCATCCTGCCACATTCGCCTAGGAGCACTGGAAGTCTACCAGCGAAGCCGCTCTGGCGACAAAAAACCCGGCGGTTGCCCGCCGGGTTCGATTTCAGTCAGGCGTGGCCTGTTAGAACGAGCGCTGGAAGCGGAGGATGCCGCCGACGCTGTTCTTCTTATCCGCATTGGTCCAGTTGCGATTGTCGGCATCGCCAAACTTGCCGTCGTGGTCGTAGTCGACTTCGGCCGTGACAGTTAAGCCGGGTACGATGTCGTAGGCGATGTTCGCCGCGACGCCATAGTTCTTGTCGTCGTCGGCAGACGCTTGCAGGTTGAACGAGGTCTTCTCGTTGAACTTGTAGGTGCCGCCGCCCCACACTGCCCAGTTGCCGCCCCACGGCTTGTAGAAATTGCGGTCGATGTGGTCGTCGGTGCCGTAACCGGCCATGATGAACAGCGACAGTTCATTGGTGGCATTCACGTCCAGGCGAACCTTGCCGGCCCACTCTTCCCAGGTACTGTCGTAGGCGCCGACAGCAATGATATCGCCCCAACCCTGCGTGTATTTCACGCCGCCGACGACGTGCGGCACGTAGCTGTCGATCGTGTCATTGCCGGACGTGGCATTGAAGACATAGTTGCCAGCCCCATCGAGGACGGCAGCGCCAGCATCACCCGAGCCTTCTTCGAGCGAGAGAACCGCGGAGAAGCCGTTGCCGGCGTCGAAGTAGTACTGGACGACGTTGGTGTCGAAGCCGCCGTAAGGCACGATCGTGTCGTTGATGACGCTGCCGGCGTAGCCGATGAACGTATCGAAGGCCGATTCGTCCTTGCCGACGCGCAGGCCACCGAGCTGGATCCAGGCGAAGTTCAGCGTGATGCCCTTGTTGACAGCGTCATTGCCGAAGTCATCGCCATAGCCGTTGGAATTGCCGAAGTTGATACGGGTTTCCGTATAGGTCTTCAGGGTGCCGAGCTCGGTTTCCTGGCCGGTCCAGGTCTTCAGCGTGAAGCGGGTGTTCTTGTACCAGGTGTCCTGTTCCTTGGGGTCGCCGAACTGGTTGAAGGCGCGAGCACCATCGAACGAGCCGACGTCGCCGGCGCCGATGTCGTAGCGGACATAGCCGCCGATGCGCAGGCAGGTTTCGGTGCCGGGGATGTAGAAGTAGCCCGAGCCGTAGACGTCGCAGATCTTGACGTATTCAGCCGGTTCCGGCTCGGCGACGACGACGGCGTCGGCGGCGCGCGCACCGGAAACTGCGATCAGGGCCGCAGCGGAGCCAAGGAGAAGGCTCTTGATGTTCATTTTCTGACCTCCAGTCAGAATCGAACCTGGAGGTCGGCGAAAAGCAGCTCGTTGTGCCGTTTCTCTTTTTAATTCAAATAGATAATCTTTGGATCGTCAGTGAGGCCAAAAACGTTTGCCCGAGGCCTTGCCCGATCCAGTCTTGAAATATCGCTCGAGTTGCCGGGCGTTGGCCTCGGTTTCGACCGCAATGTAGGCCCTCAAGGTGACGGGCAGATGAGCCTTGGTCGAAGTGACATGGCCTGATCGATGCGATTCGAAACGACGTCGAAGGTCGTTGGTCGATCCGACATAGGTATCGCCGTTGTGGAGTTGCAGAAAGTAGACGTACCACATGGTCCCCCTACGCTACTTCGTAGCTTCGGGCGACACTCCTACGCCCAAAATGCGGTTTCGGATGGCCTGCCACCCGAAGCCCGCAGGGCGTAGGGTGGCGGAGAGGATGGGATTCGAACCCACGAGAAGCTTTTGACCTCTACTCCCTTAGCAGGGGAGCGCCTTCGACCACTCGGCCACCTCTCCGTTGCGCCGCTGGATAAAGAAAAGCGCCGGCACAATCAACAGCTGGCGCCATTATCGCAGAAAAATCCGGCCTAGCCTGACGGACAGCCTACGCCATGCGGCGATTCTGCGGCAATTCCCTGGCTGGCGACTCGGGCGCCTTGGCCGCAATTGCGGCGGCGCCGTCGCCGGATTCGGCCGCATTGCAAGGGCCGCGGCAGCCCAGATGGTTAACGAGAGCTTTCGGAGTGAGGCCAAATCGTGTCATTTGTGCAACAACGCCGGGGGATAGCGCCCGAACTGCCCTTTTGCCGGTACGATCGTGGTTGAACGCCGCCGCCTCATGGGTAATGTCGAATTCGAAGGAGCGGCGCGGTGCGCATCTTTTTCGGTTAGTGGGGATGGGGCAGGGAACGCTGTCCTTCAGCAAAGAATACCCAGACCCGTTTTTTAACTTTTGACTGGAGGTCAGAAAATGAACATCAAGAGCCTTCTCCTTGGCTCCGCTGCGGCCCTGATCGCAGTTTCCGGTGCGCGCGCCGCCGACGCCGTCGTCGTCGCCGAGCCGGAACCGGCTGAATACGTCAAGATCTGCGACGTCTACGGCTCGGGCTACTTCTACATCCCCGGCACCGAAACCTGCCTGCGCATCGGCGGCTATGTCCGTTACGACATCGGTATGGGCGACGTCGGCGCGTTCACGGGTGCGGAGTCGGTCGATCACCAAGATGGTGACGTGCAGGACACCTGGTACAAGAATGCCCGCGCCACCTTCAAGACCTGGACCGGCCAGGAAACCGAACTCGGCACGTTGAAGACCTACACCGAGACCCGTTTCAACTTCGGCAACAACAATCGGCACGCCGACACCACGACGGGGCCCTTCGATAGCAATCCGGCCGGCATGAAGAGCGTCTCGCTGAACTTCGCCTGGATCCAGCTCGGTGGCCTGCGCGTCGGTAAGGACGAATCGGCCTTCAATACGTTCATCGGCTACGCCGGCAACGTCATCAACGATACGCTGGTTCCCTACGGCGGCTTCGACACCAACGTCGTCCAGTACTACTTCGATGCAGGCAACGGCTTCTCCGCCGTCCTCTCGCTCGAAGAAGGCGCTGGCGTCGTCGGCACCATCGACAGCTACGTTCCGCATGTCGTCGGCGGCGTGAAGTACACGCAGGGCTGGGGCGCCATCACCGGCGTCGTTGCTTATGACGCCAACTACGAGGAAGTGGCCGGCAAGGTCCGCTTGGACGTCACTCCGATGCAGAACCTGTCGCTGTTCATCATCGGCGGCTACGGCACCGACGACAATCTGCTGGATGATGCGAACAACGCAATCGACGCTGGCGGTCGCGGCTTCTACAAGCAGTGGTCCGGCAACTGGGCAGTCTGGGGCGGTGGTACCTACACCATCAACGAGAAGACCTCGTTCAACGTCCAGCTGTCTTATGACGAAGGCAAGAACTTTGGTGCCGCGGCGAACATCGCCTACGACGTCGTCCCTGGCCTGACGGTCACGGCTGAAGTCGACTACATCAACGTTGGCGACGACACCGTCTCCGACTGGACCGATGCCCGTGACGACGACGCCATCGGTGGCATGCTCCGCTTCCAGCGCTCGTTCTAAGGGCTGGTACTACACAGGTGAAATCCAGCCCGGGCGCATCAACGCCCGGGCTGGATTGTTTTCGTGACTGGGTCAACGCAAACGAAAGGATGGGGGTATCGGTAGCTGAATAGAGTCCGTGGGACGATTTCGTGGGATCCGTTGATGGGCGGGTGAAATCACAACTGCGTGATTCAAAACTCTTGAAAGGGCGCCTCCAAGCGGATAGGGCTGATCTATCCATTCGGGGGTTGCAGCGAATGATGACGACCGAAGCGATTCAAGAGGAAACACCCTCTGATCATTTTTCGATGTTTTCTTCTCAAAGCGCAAAGATCAAATACAGCTTTAACAAGATAAGAGAAGTAAAGTCGTATAGGGTCGGAGAGCTTTTTTCAGCCTATCGAGACATACTTTGGGATGATGGGCGGCATAAATACAATGTCAGCTCCTTCATCGGCGAAATAGACGAGATCCTCCTTGGGGAACGTTTCAGCGCCTTTGACCAAAGCACCCTGGACAACCTTATCGGCACCTTGCGCCAGCGCGGCAACAGCAACGCAACCATCAACCGGAAGATGGCTGCCCTTAGCAAACTGTTGCGCAAGGCTCATAAGATGGGAGATATCCACAGCCTGCCCGAGTTCCGCCGCCAGAAGGAGCGGGCGGGACGGATTCGTTTCCTTGAAAAGGACGAGGAGGCAAGGCTGTTCGCGGCCATCAGAAGCCGCAGCGAGGATGCTTACCGCCTTTCTGTCTTCCTCGTCGACACCGGCTGCCGCCTCGGCGAAGCGCTCGGGCTGATCTGGAACGACATCCAGGAACACCGCGTCTCGTTCTGGATCACCAAGTCCGGCCGTAGCCGCACCATTCCGATGACGGCTCGTGTCAAGGAGGTGATCAAGCTGCCGGTCACCGAAGGTCGCCGGCCGAAGGGTCCGTTCACCAAGCTCAGCCAGGCGCAGTACCGCGCCATCTGGAACGATGCGAAAGCCGAGGTCGGCCTCGGCGCCGACGAACAGGTGGTGCCCCACATACTGCGCCATACCTGCGCTTCGCGTCTCGTCCAGGGCGGCATCGACATCAGGCGCGTCCAGATGTGGCTCGGCCACCAGACGCTTTCGATGACCATGCGCTACGCCCATCTGGCCACCAACGACCTCGATGGCTGCGTCGTCGTGCTGGAAACGCCGCGCAGTGAAGGGACGGCCGGCGGCACGGAGAATTCGGCGTTCTCGTCTCCGCTGACCACGCCGACATCGGCAGGGCCCAGGCAAAAGAGTGAAGCGGGCACGGCGAAGGCGGCCAAGGCGGCCGGGAAAAGTTCCAAGGCCAAATAGCTCCGCCAAACTTTCCTATACTGCAATAACGACCCCGAGACCGACTTGGTCTTGGGGTTTACTTTGCCTGAACCTGCTGTTCGACCCGATCCAGGAATGCGGCGATCGCGTCCGGCAGGTCGCCGGTTTCCAGGAAAGGCGCGTGGCCCTGACCATCGACCGTGATCGCCTCCATGCTGGGATGGCGTTTTCGCATCTCTTCCAGCGTCGCGGCCGATAGCAGCTTCGAGTTGCCGCCGCGTATGGCAAGCAGCGGCACGGCGGCGAGCGCTTCGAACTGCGGCCAAAGATCGGGTAGCGGCTTGCTGGGGTCGAGGCCGGCCAGCGTGTCGACCAGCCGCGGGTCGAAATCCGGCAGCAGCCCCTGGTCCGTCTCGCGATAGAGCGCTGACACCATCCGCTCCCAGTCCGCTTCGGTCAGCGCCGGAAAGTCGCCACCATGCGCTCGCCGCTGGGCGTCGATCGCTGCGGCAAATGTCTTCGGCCTTGGTCCACGCTCGAGATAGGAGCGGATATGGGCAAGGCCTTCGGCCTCAATCACCGGGCCGATGTCGTTGAGCACGATGGCCTTAAACACGGCCGGCCGAATCGCGCCGAGCACATGAATGATCAGCCCGCCGCGCGACGTGCCAATGAAGGCCGCTTGCTCGATGCCGAGGCCCGCCAGGCCGGCGAGGACGTCACCGGCTTCGACACCGACATTATAGCGGCTAATATCGGGGTCGTAGGCGGACTGCCCGCGCCCGCGATAGTCGAAGGCGATGACTTTTCGTGGGTTCTTCTCCTGCCTCGACAGATGCAGCGCCAGTTCATGAAAGTCGCGCGCATTGCGGGTCAGGCCGGGCAGGCAGACGACCGGCCAGTGGCCCGAATTCGCCTCGCCGTAGATGCGGGCATGCAGCCTGAGCCCGTCCGGCGCGGTGTAGAAGAAATCGGAAAAACCTTGGTCATCTTGCATATGCACTCGATTCCCCGCCGTTGTCGGATCGTTTCCGACTGCTACAGCCGAGGGCAGGGGGCGGTCAAATGGAGAAGGAAGGGCCTCAACTCCGCCCGTTCACCAAATCTCCCACGATGTCGTACCTCCCTGAAATGCGCATCTTGTAGACCTCGTAATTCTCCATCACGCGCTGCACGTAACTTCTTGTTTCCGTGTAGGGAATCCGCTCGATCCAGTCGACGACGGCGTCAACGTCCTTGCCGCGCGGGTCGCCGTACTTCGCCACCCATTGGGCGGCGCGGTTGGGACCGGCATTGTAGCCGGCGAAGGTCAGCACGTAGGAGCCGTCGAAGCGCTCGAGCTGCTCTCCGAGGAAAGCCGAGCCCAGGGTCGCATTGTAGCCGGCATCGCTGGTCAGCCGGGTCTGCGAAAATGTCAGTCCCGCCTTCTTCGCCAGTTGCCTGGCGGTGCCCGGCATCAATTGCAGCAGCCCGCGCGCGCCGGCGCTGGAGATGGCGCCGACATTGAACTCGCTTTCCTGGCGCGCAATCGCATAGGCCAGCGCCTTGCCCGAGCCGGAGATGTTGGCGGTGTCGGGAATGACGCCCAGCGGATGCGACAGCGCCCCGACATCGATGCCGCGCGCGCCGGCGATCTTGCCGATCTTCAGCGCCATGAAATGGTTGTCCTGCTTTTCCGCCAGCACGGCGAGCAGCGCCAGTTCGCCCGGACTGGTCAGTTGCCCGGCGAGGTCGCGGTAGAGCGTTTCGGCGTAGCGGTCGTAGCCTGCCTCCTGCAGCCGCTTGATGGCGCTGACGGCCTCTCGGGCCGCGAAGTTCTGTCGGTCAGCGGCGCTCGGCGAGGGATAGGCGATGTTGAGGCTCCTCAAGCCCACGCGCTCGCCAGCAAGCTGGCCATAGAAGGTGGTGCCGTAAGCGGCGGCGCGAGAGAAAAAGTCCTTGGCGTTGCCGGGGCCACCGACCTCTGCCGCGCGGCCGAGCCAGTAATAGGCGCGCGACAGCGACATCGGCCCCTGCGCCAGGTTGGCAATGCGCGCGAAATGCGTGGCGGCGGTGGCGGGATCGTTGAGGCCGCGCAGCGCGTACCAGCCGGCATGGAACTCGGCCTCGGCGGCGTTGGCGGCACTTTCGGCGGCATGCGCGGCGACAATTCTGTAGGCGGTCTTCATGTCGCCCTGGTCGACCAGCTCGCGCGCCAGCACCCGGCGCTCCACCCACCAGGCGTCTGGATCGACCAGCGCCTCGCGGTCGCTCGGCGCCTTCATCACCACGGCCGCCGCATCGGCAAACTTCTGCTGCTTGCGCAGATATTCGGCCTGCGCAAAGAAATAGCCGGCCGAACGCTGCGCGGCGGGCACCGCATTCAGCAGCTTGGCCGCATTCTTGTCGCCCTTGGACACGGCCGCCCAAGCATCGGCTAGCGGCTGGGCGCCGGCGAGGCCGGCGATGCGCAACGCCGAGCTGACCCTGTCGGCATAGAACATGCGCTCCATGCGGAAGCGATGGTCGGCGGCCGGGATCAGCGCGCCGAACTCCTTGGTGACCGCAGTCTCGTCCTTGGCCTCGAGCTTTTCCGTGCGCCAGAATGGCGACAGCACCGAACGCGCTGCCTTGGCATTGCCCAGCGCGACATAGGAGCGGGCAAGGATAATCACGCCTTCCGGTGTCAGCGGCTGGCTGCCGTCGAAGGCCTTCACCGCGGTCTGCGGCGAGGGGTTCTCGCGATAGAGCGCGCGCTCGCTGTTCTTGCGCAGCGCGATCGTGCCCGGCCAGTTCGGCAGCATCTTGGCGGCGTCGGCGATGTCGCCGCTCGGCACCTGGTCGCCGCCATAGAGCGCGATCGCCCAGGCCAGTATATGGCGGTCGAGCGAATCGGCCGGCAGTGCCTCGCGCACCTGGCGCGCGCCGCCAATGTCGTTGGCCGCCAGCCTGTCGAGGCCGCTCTTCAGCAGGGCGATGCTGGGCGAGGGGCGCGCATCCTGTCGGCCCGGATCCGACTGGCTCTGCAAGTCGGGCATCGGGATCGCCGACGTCAGTTGCACATCGACGCTACCGCCGATCGCCATGCCCGGGATCAGCGCGAGCGTGGCGCCCAGAAGCGCGAAACGATGAGGCCGCCGGGTCGGCATTATCTTGTCCTTACGCACTACCAGCAAGGCTGAGACGCCTCGAAGCCTAGACTTAGGTCGTGAAGAGCACGTGAATGAAAGGTTGTCGAGGTCGTTCGAATTGCGCCCGCTGGCACCATGGCAATGCTTGCCGCGCAACAATGTCGAGACTATGGTGCGCGGCTTCGCTTTCGGCTAGAAGGCGCGCACTATAGACCGACCGACAAAACACCAATGCATGTCGCCCAAAAGTGGATACCGGTTTTGGGACCGCGACATGCATAAACCAACGAAGTCCCAAGGAGTTGGACGACATGCTGAGAGGCTCGCTGACCGCGCTCGTGACACCGTTCGAAAAGAGCGGGCGTTTCGACGAGAAAGCCTTTCGCGCGTTCGTCGAATGGCAGCTCGCCGAAGGCACAACTGGGCTGGTGCCCGTCGGCACCACCGGCGAGTCGCCGACGCTGTCGCATGACGAGCATCGCCAGGTCGTCAAAGTGTGCATCGAGGTCGCCAACGGGCGCGTTCCGGTCGTCGCCGGTGCCGGCTCCAACAACACCGAAGAGGCCGTCGGGCTGGTGCAATATGCCGAGAAGGCGGGCGCCGATGCGGCTCTCGTCGTCACGCCCTATTACAACAAGCCGACGCAGCGCGGTCTCTATGCGCATTTCGCCGCCGTCGCCAAGGCGACCAGCCTGCCGATTATCATCTACAACATCCCGCCGCGCTCGGTGATCGACATGAGCCCGGAGACGATGGGCCAGTTGGCACACGACTTCAAGAACATCGTCGGCGTCAAGGATGCCACCGGCAAGGTCGAGCGCGTTTCCGAGCAGCGCGCCACCTGCGGCAAGGATTTCATCCAGCTTTCCGGCGAGGACGCCTCCGCACTCGGCTTCAACGCCCATGGCGGCGTCGGCTGCATCTCGGTGACGTCGAATGTCGCGCCGAGGTTGTGCGCCGAATTCCAGGAAGCCACCCTTTCCGGCGATAGCGCCAGGGCGCTCGACCTGCAGGACCGTTTGCTGCCACTGCACAAGGCGATCTTCATCGAGCCTGGCCTGTGCGGCGCCAAGTACGCGCTGTCGAAGCTGGGCAAGGTCGAAAACGTCGTGCGCTCTCCGCTGGTGACGATCGAGGCTTCGACCGCCGAGAAGATCGATCAGGCCATGAAGCACGCCGGCTTGATAAATTAGGGATGAGGCGCCACCTCTCCACATCATGAATCAAGTCAGAAAAGCCGATCCCAACAACAAGACCGTTGCGGAAAACCGCAAGGCGCGGTTTTCCTATGAGGTGCTCGACACGATCGAGGCCGGCCTGGTGCTGACCGGCACCGAGGTCAAGTCGCTGCGCCAGGGCCAGGCCAACATCCAGGACAGCTACGCCTCGGTCGAGGGCGGCGAGATCTGGCTGATCAACTCCTATCTGCCGGAGTATCTGCAGGCCAACCGCTTCAACCACGAGCCGCGCCGGCGCCGCAAGCTGTTGCTCAACAAGCGCGAGATGGCGAAGCTGTCGCAGAGCGTCGACCGCGAAGGCATGACGCTGGTGCCGCTGAAGATCTATTTCAACGACCAGGGCCGCGCCAAGCTCTTGCTCGCCGTCGGCCGCGGCAAGAAGCTGCACGACAAGCGCGAGACCGAAAAGCAGCGCGACTGGTCGCGCGAGAAGGGCCGGCTGCTGAAGGAACGTGGGTGAGAAACATCAGGCGATAGCCTGAAAAAAGCCCCAAGCGTTTGGCTTTCAAGTTTCGAACAGCGGAGCCAGAGAAGCGCAACAGGGGATAGTCTTGAAGAACCGGATCATCCTCTGGGGCGCGGCTGGCTTGGTCCTTGCGGGTCTCGTCGCAGCGGGTGGGTTTCTCTACTTCCGCACCTTCTCGCCGGACCGCGACAGATATCCGGTCAGGGGCATCGACGTTTCCCATCATCAGCACCAGATCGATTGGCGGCGCGTAGCCGCCGACGATGTCGCCTTTGCCGTCATCAAGGCGACCGAAGGCGGTGATCATGTCGACGATGCCTTCGCCGCTAATTTGCGCGAGGCCCGCGCCGCCGGGCTCGCGGTCGGCGCCTATCACTTCTTCACCTTCTGTCGGCCGGGCGCCGACCAGGCGAAGAACTTCATCTCGGTGGTGCCGCGTGACGGGCCGCTGCTGCCGCCGGTTGTGGATATCGAATTCGGAGGCAATTGCCCGAAACGGCCGTCGCCCGAACAGTTGAACGCCGAACTCCAGGCTTTCCTCGGTCCGGTGGAAGCAGCCTTCGGTAAGCCGGCGATCATCTATCTGATCGACGAGGCGGCGGATGCCTATTCCGGACAGATCGCCAGCCGCCGGCGCTGGGTCCGTTCACTGGCGCTGTGGCCGGGCCATGACGACTGGATTTACTGGCAATACCACAACAGGGGTCGCGTCGATGGCATCAGCGGCGATGTCGACCTGAACGTCCTGCAGGGCGGGCAGGAAAAGCTGGCCGAACTCTTCTCTGCAGAAACGCTGCGATCTCCTTGAACAGATTCAGGAACATTGCTGCCGTCAGAACACCTGTGCTGTAGGAATGCTGCGCTCACGCCGCCGCTTGTGACCTCTGCGGATCAATCGTCACATTCGCGTCACCCCAGGCTTTGAGCGCTGTGACTACCGGCTCCAGGCTCTTGCCGCGCTGGGTCAGGCTGTATTCCACCTTCGGCGGCACCTCGGCATAGACCTTGCGGGCAATCAGCCCATCCGCCTCCATCTCGCGAAGCTGGTTGGTCAGCATGCGCTGCGTGCAATTCGGGATACGCCGGCGGATCTCGTTGAAGCGCAGTGTGCTTTCCAACAGATGGTAAAGCACGACGCCTTTCCATTTTCCGTCGATATAGCGGAGCGTGCCCTCGACGGTGCAGCCGGGGCTGCAATCGAATCGCTCATGGCGAATGCGCGGCATGACGGTATCCTTTTCGACACTATGTGCTTTATATGTGCATTCTTGCACTTTGCGCACATAATCCGCATCTCTGCTCCAGACAACGCTCAACAGCAATCGCGGAGAAACCAGAATGCGCGCCGTCGGCTATAAGATACCAGCCCCCATCACTGATGAGGCGTCCCTCGTCGATATCGACCTGCCGAAGCCGGAGCCGAAAGGCCGCCAACTGCTGGTCGAGGTGAAGGCGATCTCGGTCAATCCGGTCGACACCAAGATCCGCAAAAGCGCCAAACCCGAAGTCGGAAGCTGGCGCGTGCTTGGTTGGGACGCTGCCGGTCGGGTCGTCGCCACGGGGCCAGACGCCGGCCTGTTCAAGCCCGAAGACGACGTCTTTTATTCGGGTGCGCTCGCGCCGCAAGGCACCAATGCCGAGTTCCATCTCGTCGATGAGCGCCTTGTCGGCCGCAAACCGGGTTCGCTCAGCTATGCGCAGGCTGCGGCGCTGCCATTGACCGCGATCACCGCCTGGGAGGCGCTCTTCGACCGCCTCGATGTCAAGAAACCTGTCACCGGTGCCGCGAACGCCATCTTGATCATTGGCGGCGCCGGCGGCGTCGGCTCGATCACGGTGCAGCTTGCGCGCCAACTGACCGATCTGACGGTGATCGCTACCGCATCGCGGCCCGAGACGCGCGACTGGGTGCTCGGGCTTGGTGCTCATTATGTCATCGACCATTCGAGGCCACTCGCCGCTCAAGTCGCGCCCCTCGAGATCGGCGCGCCGGCCATTGTGTTCTCGACGACCAATACCGACAAGCATTTGGCCGACATCGCCGAATTGATCGCACCGCAGGGCCGTTTCGGGTTGATCGACGACCCCCAGACGCTCGACATCAATCCGTTCAAGCGCAAGAGCGTTTCGGTCCATTGGGAACTGATGTTCACCCGCTCGCTATACGAGACGCAGGACATGGCCGCGCAGGGCGAGCATCTCAACGAACTGGCACGGCTTGTCGACGACGGTACTATCCGCACCACGCTGGGTGAGACATTCGGCACTATCAATGCCGCCAATTTGAAGCGCGCCCATGCGCTGATCGAGACCGGCAAGGCCAAAGGCAAGATCGTGCTGGAGGGGTTCTTATAGGCCGGCGTTAGCTCCGCAGGAATTCCGCGATCTCGCTGAAAACCTTGACGAACATCGCTTCGGTCAAAACACCGGTGTTGGTGTTGTAGCGCGAGCAGTGATAGCTGGAAAACAGCGTGATGCCGCCGGCTTGTAGCTGTCCGCCATGTTTGAACGGATAGGTGGCGACGCGCTGTCCTAGTGCCCGCACCGTCGACTGATGCGCGATCGAGCCCAGCGCCAGCACGGCGCGCAGGTTTGGGAAGCGCGCGATGGTCGGCACCAGGAATGTCCGGCAGGTGGCGATCTCCGCACCCACCGGCTTGTTTTCCGGCGGCACGCAGCGCACCGCATTGGTGATCGCGGTGCCGACGAGTTGCAGCCCGTCATCCGGCCGCGCCTTGAACTCGCCGCGTGCAAGACCGTGCGCGATCAGCGTCGAATAGAGCAGGTCGCCGGCATAGTCGCCGGTGAAGGGGCGCCCCGTCCGGTTCGCGCCGCGCAGGCCGGGCGCCAGGCCGACGATCAAAAGCCTGACGGCATCCTCGCCTTCGGGCGGCAGAAAGGTCGGCACCGGCGCGTTGAACCAGGACGGTTCGCGTTGCCGCCAGTCGGCGATGAAATCATGCAGCCGCGGGCAGAGCGGGCAGTCGCGGCCGGGTTCGGGGGAGGTAGCGGCGACCAAGGCCGCCGCCGTCAAAAATCGTCCTCGTCGACTTCGGCCGGCTCGGGCCGGCGCACCGGCCGCTCGGACGGATCGCGGCCGACTTCGTTCTTCAGTGTCATCAGGTCCATGAAATGATCGGCCTGGCGGCGCAGATCGTCGGAGATCATCGGCGGCTGCGAGGCCATGGTCGAGACGATCGAGACCTTGCGGCCGCGCCGCTGCAGCGCCTCGACCAGGGTGCGGAAATCGCCGTCGCCGGAGAAGATAACGTAGTGGTCGACGACATCGGCGAGTTCCAGCGCATCGACGGTCAGTTCGATGTCCATATTGCCCTTGATCTTGCGGCGGCCGGTCGAGTCGGTGAATTCCTTGGCCGGCTTGGTCACCACCTTGAAGCCGTTGTAGTCGAGCCAGTCGATCAGCGGCCGGATCGAGGAATATTCCTGATCCTCGACCAGCGCCGTGTAATAGTAGGCGCGCAGCAGATAGCCGCGCTTTTGGAAGCTCGACAGAAGCTTGCGATAGTCGATGTCGAAACCCAGCGCCCGCGAGGTGGCGTAGAGATTGGCGCCGTCGATGAAAAGGGCGATTTTCTCACGAGGGTCGAACATGGAAAAATTTCCTTTTCGAAAATAGGCGGTCGTCTAAATGCGTGCGTGACTATCGGCCGGTCTCTGAAAATAGACCTTATGGCCTTCCTTATCCGAGATAGCGCCAGTTTTACGGCAATCCAAGCTGCATTGCCGCATTGCAAGCAATTGTGATCGGTGCGCAATCGTCGCTGCCAGGCGTGTCGCCAGATCTGGTACCGATCCGTCTTCCGCCCGGGCCAGGGGCGTGTATTGCCAAGAAGCTTGTATTTCGGCGGCGTTCGGGTTATGGACCGCGCCTGTTTTCCATCAAATCCAGGCTGAAAGGGGCAATTCATGGCCCGCGTAACCGTTGAAGATTGCATCGACAAGGTCGACAACCGCTTCGAACTCGTGCTCCTGGCCGGCCACCGCGCCCGCCAGATCAGCCAGGGCGCGCAGATCACCGTGCCGCGCGACAACGACAAGAACCCGGTCATCGCTCTGCGCGAGATCGCCGACGAGACGCTGTCGCCCGACGATCTCAAGGAAGACCTGATCCACTCGCTGCAGAAGCATGTCGAGGTCGACGAGCCGGAAGCCGACGGCGAGGTGATCGCCGATCAGACCGGCACCGCCGTTGCGGCGACCGATGCCGACGACGCCGAGGACAACATCGCTTTCGACCGCATGACCGAGGAAGACCTGCTTGCCGGCATCGAAGGCCTGGTCCCGCCGGAAAAAAGCGACGACTATTGATCTTCGCCGACGCTGCCGACACTTTCGCGTCGGCAGTTTCGTGGCTATCTATGACATGCGCCGGATGCATATTCGGCGCATGATTCATTTCAGCACCGCGAGATCCCGCCCATGATGCGTCAGTATGAGCTTGTCGAGCGCGTCCAGCGCTACAAGCCTGACGTCAACGAGGCGTTGCTCAACAAGGCCTACGTCTATGCCATGCAGAAGCATGGCCATCAGAAGCGCGCTTCCGGCGATCCTTATTTCTCGCATCCGCTCGAAGTCGCCGCCATCCTCACCGAAATGCATATGGACGAGGCGACGATCGCCGTTGCCTTGCTGCACGACACGATCGAGGACACCACCGCGACCCGGGCCGAGATCGACGAACTGTTCGGCCCGGAAATGGGCAAGCTGGTCGAGGGCCTGACCAAGCTGAAGAAGCTCGACCTTGTCTCCAAGAAGGCCGAGCAGGCGGAGAATTTGCGCAAGCTGCTCCTGGCGATCTCGGAAGACGTGCGCGTGCTTCTGGTCAAGCTCGCCGACCGCCTGCACAACATGCGCACCCTCGACCATGTGCCGGAAGCCAAGCGCCTGCGCATCGCCGAGGAGACAATGGACATCTATGCGCCGCTGGCCGGGCGCATGGGCATGCAAGGCATGCGCGAGGAGCTGGAGGAGATCGCCTTCCGCTACATCAATCCGGAAGCCTACCGCGCCGTCACCGCCAGGCTGGCCGAGATCTTCGAGCGCAACAAGGGCGTGCTGTCCGAGATCGAGAAGTCGCTGTCCACCCTGTTCGAAAAGCATGCGATCAAGGCCGGCGTGAAAAGTCGCCAGAAGAAGCCGTGGTCGGTGTTCCGCAAGATGGAGGCCAAGGCGCTGTCCTTCGAGCAGCTGTCCGACATTTTCGGCTTCCGCGTCGTCGTCGATACGGTCGAGGACTGCTACCGCGCGCTCGGCGCCATCCACACCGCCTGGTCGATGGTGCCCGGCCGCTTCAAGGACTACATCTCGACGCCGAAGCAGAACGACTACCGCTCGATCCACACCACCATCGTCGGCCCGTCGCGCCAGCGCGTCGAACTGCAGATCCGCACCCGCGAGATGAACAAGATCGCCGAATATGGCGTTGCCGCGCATTCGATCTACAAGGACACCGGCGGCAAGACGAACGGTGCCGCCCACGCGATCTCGAAGGAGACCAACGCCTATGCCTGGCTGCGGCGCACCATCGAGCAGCTGGCCGAAGGCGACAATCCCGAGGATTTCCTCGAGAACACCAAGCTGGAACTGTTCCAGGACCAGGTGTTCTGCTTCACGCCAAAGGGCATGCTGATCGCGTTGCCGCGCGGCGCGACGCCCATCGACTTCGCCTATGCCGTGCACACCGATGTCGGCGACACCTGCGTCGGCGCCAAGGTCAACGGCCGCATCATGCCGCTGATGACCGAATTGAAGAACGGCGACGAGGTCGAGATCATCCGCTCCAAGGCGCAGGTGCCGCCGGCGGCCTGGGAATCGGTGGTCGTCACCGGCAAGGCGCGATCCGCCATCCGCCGTGCCACCAAGAATGCCATCCGCAAGCAGTATTCGGGTCTCGGCGCCCGTATCCTCGAACGCGCCTTCGAGCGCGCCGGCAAGAGCTTCACCAAGGAAGGCCTGAAGCCGGTGCTACACCGGCTGGCGCGCAAGGACATCGAGGACGTGTTGGCCTCGGTCGGCCGCGGCGAACTCGCCTCGACCGATGTCATGAAAGCGGTGTTCCCCGACTACAAGGACGAACGCGTCACTGTTGCCGCGCCCAAGCAGCGCGAGGAAGGCTGGTCGAAGATCCGCAATGCCGCCGGCATGCTGTTCCAGATCCCGGGCCGCGCGGCACGCAAGGACAAGGACCAGCCGCGCGACGGCGCAGTTCCCATCCGCGGCGTCCGCGGCGACCTGCCGGTACGCTTCGCGCCGGAAGGCGCGGTGCCCGGCGACCGCATCGTCGGCATCGTCCAGCCGGGAACCGGCATTACCATCTATCCGATCCAGTCGCCGGCTCTGCAGGCCTTCGACGACCAGCCCGAGCGCTGGATCGACGTGCGCTGGGACATTGACGAGCGCACCAAGGAGCGGTTCCCGGCCCGCGTCTCGGTCACCGCCATCAACGCGCCGGGCTCGCTCGCCGACATCGCCCAGGTCGTTGCCTCCAACGACGCCAACATCCATACATTGTCTATGGTGCGCACCGCGCCCGACTTCACCGAAATGCTGATCGATCTCGAAGTCTGGGATCTGAAGCACCTCAACCGGCTGCTGTCGCAGCTCAAGGACAATTCGAGCGTCAGCGATGCGCGGCGCGTCAATGGCTGACAATCTTTTTAGGGACAAGGCAGGATGAATACCGACGAAGTGCTGGGCATTTTCCGCGAGGCCGGCGCCGTTCTCGAAGGCCATTTCATCCTGACGTCGGGCTTGCGCAGCCCGGTCTTCCTGCAGAAGGCCCGCGTCTTCATGCATGCCGACAAGACCGAGCGCCTGTGCAGTGCGCTGGCCGAAAAGATCCGCAAGGGCGTGCCCGGCCGCATCGACTATGTCGTCGGCCCGGCGATCGGCGGATTGATCCCGGCCTATGAGACCTCGCGCCATCTCGGCGCGCCGGCGATCTGGGTCGAGCGGGAAGGGGGCGAGTTCAGGCTGCGCCGCTTCGAAATCGCCAGGGGATCGCGCGTCGTCATCGTCGAGGACATCGTCACCACCGGCCTGTCGATCCGCGAGACCATCGACTGCCTGCGTGAGCTTGGCGCCGAGGTGGTGGCGGCCGCCTGCATCATCGACCGTTCGGCCGGCAAGACCGATGTCGGCGTCCCGCTGATCGCGCTGGCCGAATATGAGGTTCCTGCCTATCCGGCCGACCGGCTGCCGCCCGAACTCGCCGCCATACCGGCCGTCAAGCCCGGCAGCCGCAACATCTGATGTCGCCATGCATGAAAACAAGCACTTGAGCGCTTCGCCTGAATCTCTTCGGGAGCGACGCACGCTGACCGCGACGCCGTGATGATCGCCGGCATCGACCATTTCGTGCTGACGGTTCGTTCGGTGGACGACAGCTGTGCCTTCTACCAGCGTGTGCTTGGCATGAAGCGGCACGACGAGCCGAACCGGCCAACGGCGCTGCTGTTTGGATCGCAGAAGATCAATCTGCACGAGGTCGGGCGGACCTTCGAGCCGAAGGCCAAGGCGCCGACGCCGGGCTCAGGCGATTTCTGCTTGGTCGCCGCTAGGCCGCTTGCCGAAATCTGCGCCCGGCTCGCCGCCAACAACGTTGCCGTCGAAGTCGGCCCGGTCGAGCGTACCGGCGCCCGCGGCCCGATGATGTCTGTCTACTTTCGCGATCCGGACGGCAATCTCGTCGAGGTCAGCGATTACAACAGGTAACCCGGGAACGAAGCATCGGCAAGGCCGGGTTGCGGCCAACCCTGTTCACACCCGCCGCAGCGGTTAGGTCATCGTCCAGGTATGACGAAAGCTTGGTCTGCCAAAGCCACAGCTCAGGCCAGTTCGGCTTCCACAGGGCAGTCGAGGCAAGCGGTATAGTTGCAGAGCCGGCAAACACGGTATGCATGGTCCTCGGTGCTGACGAGCCCACGCAGCAGCTTAGCGGCAAGTTTGCCGAATTCCTGCAACTCCTCCGAGCTTAGAACGGCGAGCGCTGACGCGAGCCCCGTCTGACGAGCAGCAAGGATAGCGCTGCAGGTCGTCTCGCCCAAAGGCGTAAGCCTTAGCGCTACCGCGCGATGGTCGTCAGGCGCCGAGAACCGAGCCGCCAATCCTTCCGCGACCAGTCGATCGACCAGTCTAACGGTGCCCGAATGGGACAGCGACAAGGCGCGGCGCAGCCTCTCGATCGACAGGCCCGGTACGTGGCCAATCAGGGTGATCGCCGAAGCCGCAGGGCCTGGCTCCGGTGCTTTGGCTTGAGCGTCTCGCTGCAAGGTGTCCGCAAAGGCGAGCGCCAGGGCGCCAATCACATTTTCAATCTTGGAATCGGCCATCGGCAAAAAATATATGCTCGGAGCATATACATCAAGGGCGAATTATTATATGCTTGGAGCATACAAATCGAAGGAGGAAGGCTATGGTTACCTCTGCAACCGCCAACGCGCCGTTCGTGGCGCGTCTCAACAAAGCTGGCAATCGCCTCGCCGCCATCGGTCGCGCGGTAACCCTTTTGGGGGTGGTGCTCCCTCTGCTGCTCATTGGCATTTTGAAATTCACCGCAATCGAGATCGAGGCGCTTCGGCCATTCGTCGAGAATACGCCTTGGCTGGCATGGCTCTATCCCGCACTCGGATTTGCGGGGGCCTCCTACTTCTTGGGCGTGGTCGAACTGGCCACCGCGCTTCTGCTGGTGGCATCTGTCCGCAGCGTCTGGGCTGGCCTCGTGGGGGGTGCCATCGGTTCAGTCACCTTTGCGCTGACGTCCTCGACAATGCTCACCCTGCCGATTTGGGAAACGGGATCCGGAGGGTTTCCCTTCCTCAACGGGTTAGGTGCCTTTCTGATCAAGGATGTCGCCTTGCTCGGAGTGAGCTTGGTCATATTGGGGAGCAGCCTTCAGCAACTCGTATCCGACCTCGACCGGGAAAGTTGATCGTCGGGCCGCGCCTTCCATACAGGCGCCCTGAAGTCGTCTCCTGTGGCAGAGCATCGCGGCAGCGTTTCGTTGTCTTGGGGCTTGGGCGTCGCTATATCAAAGTCGTTGTTGCCTTTGGGACCTCAAAGCGCAAGATATGGCAGTGGTGCCCGGCCGGGATGGCCGGAGTTGCCGGCGTTGACAAATCAGGAACTGGAACAGAGTGCTTTTTCGACGCCGCGAGCCTGATGGCCTTTTGGAGCGGGTGCGTACCTATCTGTGGCCGCGCCGCTCGTTCTCGCGTTCGCTTCAGTATTTCTCCAAGCGTATCCTGCGGCTGAAGGCAACGCCGCACGCGGTCGCCGCCGGTGTCTCGGCCGGCGTCTTCGCCTCGTTCTTCCCGCTCGGCTTTCACTTCGTCATCGCCGCCGTGCTTTGCTGGGTGATCGCCGGCAATCTGGTGGCTGCCGCGCTCGGCGCGGTGTTCTTCGGCAATCCGCTGACTTTCCCACTGCTGTGGGGCGCATCCTGGGAGACCGGCAAGCTGATCCTGCACGAGCACCTGCCAAAGCATGGGCCACCTGAGCATCTTGGCGAAATGATGCACACGCTTTCGTTTGCGAGGTTGTGGCACCCGGTGCTGGAGCCGATGCTGATCGGTGCCGTTCCGCTCGGCCTGGTCTTCGGGTTTGTGTTCTACGGCATCACCCGCTGGGGCATGACGGTCTTTCGCGAGCAACGGAAGAGGCGCATGGACGAGCGGGCGCAGAAGGCCAGGCACGGCGGACGGGAAGTTCCCGCGGAATGATCATCGGCATCGGCAGCGACCTGATCGATATCAGACGCATCGAGAAGTCGCTGGAGCGCCACGGCCAGCGCTTCATCCAGCGCATCTACACCGAGGTCGAGCAGGCCCGCTCAGAAGCTCGCCACGGGCGCGCCGCCTCCTATGCCAAGCGCTTCGCCGCCAAGGAGGCCTGTGCCAAGGCGCTGGGCACCGGCCTGGCGCAAGGCGTGTTCTGGCGCGACATGGGCGTCGTCAACCTTGCCAGCGGCAAGCCGACCATGGCGTTGACTGGCGGTGCTGCCGCAAGGCTGGACAAGATCCTGCCTGCGGGGCACCGCGCGTCAATCCACCTCACCATCACCGATGATTTTCCGCTTGCTCAAGCCTTTGTGATCATTGAGGCGTTGCCCGTCGAACAAGCGCCACATTGATTGCATCTGACCACCGGCATGACGTTGCCCAGCGCGCGCCGAGACTCTATACCATCCAACGCACAATCGAGGACGACATGAGGGTGGCTGAAAAATCCGAGAAGAAATCCGGCGGGCTTGGCGAAACCGTCAGCGTCATCATTCAGGCGTTGGTGCTTGCGCTGGTCATCCGCACGCTCCTGTTCCAGCCGTTTTCGATCCCGTCCGGGTCGATGCGGCCGACCCTGCTCGAAGGCGACTATCTGTTCGTCACCAAATGGTCCTACGGCTATTCGCACTATTCGCTGCCGTTCGGCCCCGACATCTTCTCGGGCCGCATCTGGGGCGCCGCGCCCAAGCGCGGCGACGTTGCGGTGTTCAAGTTCCCGCCGGACCCGTCCGTCGACTACATCAAGCGCGTCGTCGGCCTGCCGGGCGACAAGATCCAGGTCAAGGACGGTCAGCTCTTCATCAATGGCGTCGCCGTGCCGCGCGTGAAGACGGGACAGATCGACAACCCTGACATCACCGAGGCCCAGGGCCCGGTCGACGTCTATCGCGAGACGCTGCCCAACGGCGTCTCCTATGACACGCTCGACCTGACGCCCAATTCGATCGGCGACAACACGCGCGAATTCGACGTGCCGCCCGGCCATTATTTCATGATGGGCGACAACCGCGACAATTCCTCCGACAGCCGCTTCACCGTCGGCTTCGTGCCGGAGGAGAATCTTGTCGGCCGCGCCAACATCATCTTCTTCTCGATCGCCGACGGCGCCAGCCCGCTCGAGATCTGGAAATGGCCGTCGCTGATGCGCGTGTCGCGCCTGTTCAACTTCGTCGACTAGGCATGGCGGCGACAAAGCGGTTGACCGCCGATGCGCTCGCCGAAGCGCTCATGCAGCGCACCGGCCACGCCTTTGCCGACCGCCAGCGTCTGCAGCGCGCGCTGACCCATGCCAGCGCCCGCTCCACCCATGCCGGCGTCGACTATGAGCGCTTCGAGTTCCTCGGCGACCGCGTTCTCGGCCTTGTCGTCGCCGACATGCTGCTCGCGGCATTTCCGGACGCCGCCGAGGGCGAACTGTCGCTTCGGCTGAACGCCCTGGTCAATGCCGAGGCGCTGTCCGAGATCGCCGAGGAGATCGGCCTGCCGGAGCTGATCCGCGCCGGTTCCGACGTGCGCGGTCTCGACGGGCGCAAGCGCGTCAATTTGCGCGCCGATGCGCTGGAATCGCTGATCGCCGTGCTCTATCTCGACGGCGGCCTGGAGGCGGCTCGCGCCTTCATCCATAAATTCTGGCAGCCACGCTCGCTGGCAATCGGCGCCGCTCGTCGCGATGCCAAGACCGAATTGCAGGAATGGGCGCATCAGGCGGCGGCGGGCGCCATGCCGGCCTACCGCATCGACGGCCGCGAAGGGCCTGACCACGATCCGCTGTTCACGGTCAGCGTCAAGGTTGGCCAGTTTGCGCCGGCCATTGGCAGTGGCCGCTCCAAGCGAGAGGCCGAGCAGGCGGCCGCCGCAGCACTGCTTATGCGCGAAGGCGTCTGGGTCGCATCGGCGCAAAAATCGGAATCGATTTTTGGAGAGCACGATGCGTAGATTGAAAGCCTTAGAGCGTCCTTTGCGCGTCCAAGAGGACGCGCGGCGCTCTAATGAAGGGAGCGCGGCATGACCGCCACCGAAGACCTCGCTCCGGCGACAGAAGGTCCCGCCACGCGCTCCGGTTTCGTCGCGCTGATCGGCGCGCCCAATGCCGGCAAGTCGACGCTGGTCAACCAGCTGGTCGGCGCCAAGGTGTCGATCGTCACCCACAAGGTGCAGACCACCCGCGCCATCGTGCGCGGCATCGCCACGCATGAGAACGCGCAGATCGTCTTCGTCGACACGCCGGGCATCTTCAAGCCGAAGCGGCGGCTGGACACGGCCATGGTGACCACCGCCTGGGGCGGCGCCAAGGATGCCGATGTCGTGCTTTTGCTGATCGATGCCGAGCGCGGCATCAGGGGCGATGCCGACGCCATCCTCGAGCGGCTGAAGGATGTGCGCCAGCCGATGGTGCTGATCCTCAACAAGGTCGACCGCGTCAAACACGAGGCGCTGCTGGCACTCGCCGCGGCCGCCAACGAACGCGTGCCGTTCAAGCGCACCTTCATGGTCTCGGCGCTGACCGGCTCCGGCTGCAAGGACCTGCTCGACTATCTGGCGGAGACGCTGCCGGCCGGTCCCTGGTATTATCCCGAGGACCAGATCTCCGACCTGCCGATGCGCCAGCTGGCGGCCGAGATCACCCGCGAAAAACTGTATCTCAGGCTGCATCAGGAACTGCCTTACTCCTCCCATATCGAGACCGAGAAATGGGAGGAGAAGAAGGACGGTTCGGTGCGTATCGACCAGACCATCTATGTCGAGCGCGACAGCCAGAAGAAGATCGTGCTTGGCCACAAGGGCGAGACCATCCGCGCCATCGGCCAGGCGGCGCGCATGGAGATTGCAGGCATCCTCGAACAGAAGGTGCACCTGTTCCTGTTCGTCAAGGTGCGCGAGAACTGGGGCGACGACCCCGAGCGCTATCGCGAAATGGGGTTGGAGTTTCCGCACTGACGGCAAAAAAGACGCGGCGCCCGGATAAGGGCGCCGCACTCATTTTGCGGTTTTTGTTCAGCCCGCAGCGACGGCAAGCTGCGTCTTTGGACGGCGGATAAAACTTTCGGTGCCATAGCAGGCGACGATAGCGACCGCGATCACCGCCCAGATCGCAACGCCGATCCACTGCTGCTGCACATAGTCGCCATCGACGAACACCTTGCCGAGGAAGCGCACGCTGTTCTGGTGCGTGACGTGCATGATGAAGGCGAGCAGCACGCTGCCGGTGTTCTGGTAGAGCCAGGTGAACACCACCGCCGCCAGCACCACGTTGATCGTGCTGTAGAGCGAGAGGTCGCCGACCAGGCCAAGCGGAAAATGCCAGACGGCCCAGATCACGCCGAGGATGAGGCTGCCGGTGAGCGCCGAATCACTGGCAAGCAGGCGAGGCGTCGCAAAGCCGCGCCATCCCGGCTCTTCGCCGAGCGGGCCGCTGAAGACGGCATAAAGCGCGATGATCGGCAGCATCTCGGCCATGGCGGGAATGTTGCCCCACGCCGGTGCTGCCGCGCCGAGCAGCGGGTTTATCAGGGTCGAAGCAAGCTGCGCTCCGAACGGCAGGCCGAACGCCACCAGATACCAGAAGGGATGCACCCGCCATTTCACCATCGAGGCAAGGATGGCCTTCACCGAACCCCAGCCGCCGGACAGGGCCGCGACGATGAAACCGGAAACGATCGGGCCGAAGGTGAACCAGGGTATGCTGTCGCCATTCGACAGCCAGAACGGGATGAAGGCCAGCCAGGTCAGGCCGAGCGTCAGCGAAAAGAAGGATATCAACTGGTGCCTTCGCACCAGGTCCAGGAAGGAAGTCATGTCGGGTCCTCTCAGCGGGCAGGTGGTCACGAGAGGTCGCCGGGCTGCCCGATCGGTCGACATGCATCTGGAACGAGCCGGTCGAATTGTTCGGCGGTCGGTCAACCTGTGCTTACTGCCGCCAGCGCGGTCAAAAATCCCGAGCGCTTTCCGATCGATTTCCGATATTTGCCATTGGCAGCATTCCCCGGGCCCGGCCCGGTCCAATCTTGATTTCGCCGTCCGATCGGTGACAAGCTCCCGTCATGGAATGGCGCGACGAGGGAATCATTCTCGGCACCCGCAAGCATGGCGAAACCAGCGCCATCCTCGAGGTGATGACGCGCGCCCATGGCCGCCATCTCGGCCTGGTGCGCGGCGGCCGCTCGCGCAAGCAACAGCCGGTGCTGCAGCCCGGCAACCGCGTCGACCTGCTCTGGCGGGCGCGGCTCGACGAGCATCTCGGCACCTTCCAGGCCGAGGCGATCGAGATGAACGCCGCACGGCTGATGGACAGCGCGGTGGCCGTCTACGGCCTGCAGACCATGGCCGCGCATCTGCGCCTGCTGCCCGAACGCGACGCCCATGGCGGCCTCTACGAGACGCTGGCCGTGATGATCGCCCATCTCGACGATGCCGACGCCGCCGGCGAACTGGCGGCGCGTTTCGAACTGCTCATCCTCGACGAGCTCGGCTTCGGCCTCGATCTCAGCCAGTGCGCCGCGACCGGAACAAGGCAGGATCTCGCCTATGTCTCGCCGAAATCCGGCCGGGCCGTCTCGCGCGCTGCTGGTGCTGCCTGGCACGACAAGATGCTGGCGCTGCCGGCCTTCCTTCAGCGCTCAGGCCCCCGCGCCGACCAGGCGGCGCTAGAAGACGCCTTCAGGCTGACCGGCTTCTTCTTCACCCGCCACGTCTACGAGCCGCGCGGCCTCGAGCCGCCCGATGCCCGTGCAGGCTTCCTTGCAGCGCTGCGCAAGCACCATCTGCCTGGCAAGGCAATTGCCGTGGAGGTTGCCGGACAGTAGCGGAAGCGTTTAACCGGCTTTCTGCCGCTCCACGAAATCGTCAAGGATGGCGCGCTGGCCTTTCAGGATCTTGAGGCCGGCCTCCGGCAAAGAAAACCAGCCGGCTTTGTCCACTTCTGGAAACTCCTTCATCGAGCCGGACCTTGGCGGCCACTCCATCGTGAACATGTTGCTTCTGATAGCGTCTGCGTCGACCTCCGCTTCGACGCTCCATGCGATCACGATCTTGCCGCCCGGTTGACGATAGCTGCCGACAGGCTCGAAATGTCCATCGATCGCGAAGCCGAGTTCCTCTTCGGCCTCGCGTTGTGCGGCCGCCAGTTCACTTTCGTTCTCGCCGACAAGCCCCTTGGGGATCGACCACGCGCCGTCATCCTTTCTTGCCCAGAACGGGCCGCCGGGATGGACCAGCAGAAACTCGAGAATGCCGGCGTTTCTCCTGTAGATCAGCAGGCCTGCACTTCGATTCGGCATCGACAATCCCCATCGCTTTTGCCGCGAGCAGCCGAGGATACCACGAGTATTTGGCAGCTGGCGGCAGGCAACCTCCTTGTCAGCCCATCCCAGGTCCTTTTCGACGCGACGGTAAGGGATAAAGGCTTTAAGCCGCTGGCATTTGCCGACGAAACATGCTCGATCTTTCCTGCCACCCATCTGGCAGTGCGTTGAGCCTAGGGACCGGCCGTCCGGCCGCCGCATTTGTCAGTGACAACTGGCCTGGTTTGGGGGAGCCGCCATGTTTGAGAGCCTGATCGGCCTTGCCGCCATCATCGCCCTGTTCGTCATCATTTCGCGCCAGCAAAGCCGCATCGGCCTGATCGAACGCGAACTCGGCGCGCTGCGCAGCCTCGTGCTTTCGAGTGCGGTGCCGTCTGCCGCCAAGCCAGCCGAACAGGTGGCGACCGACGGCAAGCCCGCAGATGCTGCCCCGGCAGCTGCTGCAGTTGCCGATCTTGCCGCCTCACCGGCGAGCGACGCCGTTTCGGCAGAGACACCGGCAGTCCCAGCCGAGGCTGCAAGCGGCGGTGTCGTGGCCGGACCGTGGGACAAGGACGAGGCGAAGCCGGCGGCAGAGCCCGCCGAGCCGGCGGCGGCAAAGGCCGCGCGCCAGACCGACGTCGAGACGGCGCTCGGCACCCGCTGGGCGGTCTGGGTCGGCGGTATCGCGCTGGCATTGGGTGGGCTGTTCCTGATCCGCTACACCATCGAGGCCGGCATTTTCGGCCCCGGCGTGCGGCTCGCCATGGCCGCGCTCCTCGGCCTGGTACTGATCGCCGGTGCCGAGTTCATCCGCCGCACCGGCTTCAAGGTGCCGGTGCAGGGCGCTGCCGGCGCCTATATCCCGGCGATCCTGACGGCCGCCGGCGCCTTTATCCTGTTCGGCACCGTCTATGCCGCACATGGCATTTACGGCTTCATCGGTCCAACGGTCGCCTTCACCTTGCTTGGCGTCATTGGCGTGGCGACGATCGCCGCCGCCTTGGTTCACGGCCAGGCGCTGGCCGGCATCGGCCTGGTCGGCGCCATGGTGACGCCGGCGCTTGTCGCCGCCGAGGCGCCCAATCCCTGGGCGCTGTTCGGCTATCTAAGCGTTGTGCTCGCCGCCACCGGCGTCATCGCCCGCATGCGCGACTGGAAGTTGCTGATGGCCGCGGCCTTCGCCGGCACCGGCATCTGGACCATCTTCTACATGACCGAAGCGCCCGGCGTGAACCTCTCCACCGTCCTGTTCATCAATGCCGTCACGCTTGCCTTGCTCGCCTTCGTCTGGCTCGGTCGCCGCGACGAGGCAGGGCCCGCAAGCCCGTTCGACTGGCCGTCCATCGCGCCGGCTTTCTTCGTCGCCTTTTCGGCACTGGGCCTGTCCGTCGATCCGGCCTTCGCCGCCGCCGGCTATGCCTTGCCGGGCGCGGTTCTGCTCGCCGCCATGCTGGCCGTCGCGCTCTATCGGCCAACAGCGCTGCCGCTTCTCCATGCCGCCGGGCTGGTCACGGTGATGATCTATCTCGGCATCATCCCGCCGACCTCCATAGGGTCAGATTTTGTCGGCGGCAGCCTCGGCGTCGACGGCCAGCCGGCGGTGGTGTCCGATGCCTTGACGCGCAACATCGGCATCGGACTTGGCCTGCTGTTCATCGCCGCCGGCTTCTGGGCCGCGCGTCGATGGGCGGCCTCTATGCCGATCCGCGCCGCGTCCTGGGCGGCATGGGGCTCCATCGCCCCGCTGGTCGTTCTGCTGGCGCTCTGGTTCACCTTCGGCAATCTCGATCGCGATCTTCTCTACGCTGCGGTTGCTGCTCTTCTGGTCGTCGTCTTCGCTGCCGGCGGCGAGTGGATCGCGCGCGCCGAAGAGCCGCCGCTCAAGGGCGGCGCTTCCGTGTCTTTCGCGCTTGGTGGCGCGGCGGTCGCCGGCCTGCTGATGCTGCATATGGCTTTCGGCTCCGGCTGGACCACCGTTCTCATTGGCGCCGCGGCCATCGTGCCGGCGCTGGCGACGCGCTGGCGGTCCTATCCGGTGCTCGGCTGGATCTCGGTCGCCGCGGTCATCGCCGTGCTCGGCCGCGTCGCCTTCGACCCGACGATCGTCGGTGCCGGTTTGCTGTCGACGACGCCGGTCTTCAACTGGCTGCTGCTTGGATATGGCGTGCCGGCGCTGGCCTTCGGCTTCGCCGCCTGGCAACTGGCCCGCACCACCAATGGCCGGCCGCGCCTGGCCATGGAAGCAGCGGCGGCGCTGTTTGCGCTGCTCACGCTCGCCATGCTGGTGCGCCACGCCATGCATGGCGGCGTCATCGACACGGGTGCGATGACGCTCGCCGAACAGGCGATCTACACGCTGATCGCCATCGGCGCCGGCGCCATCCTGGTCGCCATCGACATGCGCTCGCCAAGCTCGGTGCTGCGCTATGGTTCGATGGCCGCCGGTGTGGTTTCGGTCGCCTTCATCGTTATCCGGCATTTCGTCGTGCTGAATCCATTGTTGTCAGACGAATCGACTGGCCGGATCCCGGTGTTCAACCTGTTGTTCCTCGCCTATCTCCTGCCGGCGGTCGCCGCCGGGGGACTGGCGCTCTACGCCAGGGACAAGCGGCCGAAATGGTATGCGCAGATGCTGGCCGTGGTGGCGGCCATGCTTGCCCTGGCCTACGCCACGCTGTCGGTCAGGCGGCTGTTCAAGGGCGAGTTCATCGGCCTGTGGAGCGGGCTTGGCCAGCTCGAGACCTACACCTATTCGGCGCTGTGGCTCGCCATCGGCGTGGCGTTGCTCACCGCCGGCGTCTGGCTGAAGTCGCAGGTGCTGCGCATCGCCTCGGCGGCGCTGATTGCGATTGCCGTGCTGAAGGTCTTCCTCTTCGACATGTCGGAGCTGGAAGGCGTGTTGCGCGCGCTGTCCTTCATCGGTCTCGGCGCTGTGCTGATCGGCATCGGTCTGTTCTACCAGCGGCTGCTGACGAGGGCAGCCAAGGACGCGGATAAAGACAAGCAGGAACAGGCAGATTCCACTCCCATCCGGGAATAAATCGCTCGCTACCAACGTTATTCCTTTGCTTGGGTGACTGGAGCGCCGACCGCTTCGCGCTGGCCGCTTGCGCCGCGCCGTGAAGGCGCGTTCAAATGCGATGAAATAAAATAGAGGCGACCTCGAAAACAGCGGTCATGAACGAGAAGAAGGCAGCGATCCTTGGCGAAATACCGCGTCTGCGCCGCTACGCACGCTCGCTGCTGCGCGACCGCGATTCCGCCGACGATCTTGTCCAGGACTGCCTGGAGCGCGCGTTGGTCAGGCTCGACAACTGGCAGACGGGAGAAAGCCCCAGGAGGTGGCTGTTTACGATCATGCATCATTTGTTCATCGACCAGATGCGCAAGGTGAACCGCCGCGGCGAGGCGCAGATGCTGCCGCTCGAGGCCGGTGAGGCGCAGGCCGCTCCCGCCGAGCAGGTCGAAAGCATCGCCTCGCGCGAGATCATCGACGCATTGCAGGCGATCAGCCCCGACCGCCGCGCCGCCCTGGTGATGGTCGCCATCGAAGGCTTTTCCTATGCCGAGGCCGCCAACATCCTCGGTGTGCCGGCCGGCACGCTGATGTCGCGCATCGCGCGCGGCCGCGAAGAGTTGCGCAGTCTGCTCGACGACAGCGCGCGCCGCCGCTCGATAAGGGTTGTCGAGAAATGACCCGGCGCGATTTCTCCGAACGCGATATCCACATGGCCCTCGACGGTGAGCTGCCGGGCGAGGAGCGCATGGCCTACGACAGCTGGCTCGAGACCAATCCTGAGATGAAGGCCAGAAGCGTCCGCTACATCGCCGACCGGGCGGCACTGCGTGCCGCCTTTGCCGGCGTGATGGACGAGCCGGTGCCGGCAAGGCTGAGGCAAGCGTTGCTCGGCGAAGCGACGGTGAAGGCGGCCGCCTGGCGCTCGCGCTGGTGGCTTTCGGCGGCTGCGGCCGTGGTGCTGGTGGCCGGCGGGCTCGCCGGTTATGTCGCCGGCATTGACGGTGTCGGCAGGGGAGACGGCGCGGACGATCAACTGGCCGAGCAGGCGATCGCCGCCCATGTCATCTATGCCGCCGAGAAGCGCCATGCGGTGGAGGTGCCGGCCAGCGACAAGGATCATCTGCAGACCTGGCTGTCCAACCGCGTCGGCCTGAAACTGGTGGCGCCCGATCTGGCAGCCGAAGGCTTCCAGCTCGTCGGCGGCCGGCTGCTGCCCGCCGGCCATGGCAAGGCGGCGATGCTGCTCTATGAGGACGCCAAGGGCGAACGCATCTCGCTGTTCGTCACCGCCGAATCGGCCGACAAGGCCAAGGGCACCTATATGGCTGAGAAGGACGGCCCAGAGGCCGTCTACTGGCTGGACAAGGGCTATGGCTGCGCCGTTGTCGGCTCGCTGCCGCGCGAACGACTGGCCGCGGTGGCCAAGAGCGCCTATGGCCAGCTTCTGGCCGGTTTGGCGAGCTGAACCGGCTGCTGCTTTCCGCGGCCGGCGCCCTCTCGAAGCGGCGGTTCTTTCAGCGCCTCCGTGTTGCTGGACCACCATGCAACCTGTCACAATTCGGCCCTAATCGGGGTGCGAAAGCGCTTGATCAATACCGGCGCATCGGCTGGTATGACCGATGTTTCGATCCGGGCCGTTTCCACAACCCAATCAAGGTTTTCTGAGCCCCGCATGCCTGCCGAGATTCGCAAGGCCCGCGCGTCCGACGTCGATGACCTCGCCGCCATCGAGAAGGCTGTTTTCGCGAGCGATCGCATCTCGCGACGTTCGTTCCGACAGCTGATCGAGCGCGAGACCGCCGAGATGCTGGTCGCCGAAAGCGATAGCCGAATTGCCGGCTATGCGGTGGTGCTGTTTCGCAAGGGCAGCGGTGTCGCCCGGCTCTATTCCATCGCCATCGGCCCCTTCTTCGGCGGGATCGGCATTGGCCGCCAACTGCTGGCGGCGGCTGAAGAAGCGGCCTTCGAGCACGACCGCATGTTGCTGCGCCTCGAAGTGCGCGAGGACAATTTGCGCGCCATACGCGTCTACGAGCAGGGCGGCTACCGCAAGATCGGCCGCGAGCCGGGTTACTATGAGGACGGCGCCACGGCGCTGCGCTACGAGAAGACCTTGCGCGGCGAGATCCCGGTCGCCACCAAAGTGCCGTTCTACCAGCAGACCTGCGAGTTCACCTGCGGCCCATGCTGCCTGATGATGGCGATGGCCAATTTCGATGCGGCCTTCGTGCCCGACCCGGTCATGGAAATCCGCCTGTGGCGCGAGGCGACGACCGTGTTCATGATGTCGGGGCCGGGCGGCTGCGAACCGTTCGGCCTCGCCGTCTCCGGCTATGAAAGCGGGCTTGCGGCGGAGATCTACGTGTCCTTCTACGGCGCGCTGTTCCTGCAGTCGGTGCGCAGCGAGGACAAGCGCCGGGTGATGGAACTCGCCCAAGTCGACTTTCGCCGCCGTGCGGAACAATACGGCATCCCGGTGAATTACCGTCCATTCGCCCTCGATGATGTCCGCAGCGCGATCGCCGAGGGAAAGCTGGTGCTGGTTCTGATCAGCGGCTTCCTGATGTTCGGCAAGAAGGTGCCGCACTGGGTGCTGGCCATCGGCGACGATGGCGACCATATCCTGATCCACGATCCCTGGGTCGAGGACGAACGGCAGGAGACCATCCTTGATGCGGCCAACATTCCCGTGCCTTACGGCATCTTCATGAACATGGCGCAGTTCGGCCGCGACGGACTGCGAGCCGCCATCACTTTGGGGAAGCGCGACACACAATGACCTGGGTCATACTAACTGGCAGGCAGAACGACCTCGACCAGGTGGCGACGCCGCACAAGATCATCACCAACCGTGACTATCTTGCGCATCCGGCGCTGTTTCGCGGCCAGCGGCCGAAGGTGATCAACCTGTCGAACAATTATGGCTACCAGAGCCGCGGCTACTATGCCTCGCTGCTCGCCGGTTCGCGCGGCCACAAGGTCATCCCGACGGTCGAGACGATGATCGACCTGTCGGAGCGCAAGCTCTACGAGCACGCGCTGCCGGAACTGGAGCTGGCGCTGAACAAATGCCGCAAGGATCTCGGCGGCGCTTTCCCGCAAAAGGTCTGCATCTTCTTCGGCATCGGCCCGTCGAAAATATGGGACCGTTTCGCCAAGCTCCTGTTCGACTGGTTCCGCGCGCCGGCGCTGGAAGTCCACATCAAGGACAGCGCCGAATGGGCCTCGATCCGCAAGATCGGCTTTCTTCCGCTGGCCAGGATGACCGAGGACGAAGAGACCTTCTTCCTGCAGTGCCTGGAGACCTACACCAACCGCGAATGGCGCGACACCAAGGGCCGCACGCCGGCGCGTTATACGTTCGCGACGCTGGTCGATCCGCATGAGGAACTGCCGCCGTCGGAGATATCCTCGCTGCGCTATTGGGCCAGGATCGCCGAAAAGATGGGCGTCGAAATCGAGCCGATCACCAGGAAGGATTTGGCCAGGCTCGCCAATTACGACGCGCTGTTCATCCGCGAGACGACCTCGATTTCCAACCACACCTACCGCTTTGCCCGCCGCGCGCAGCAGGAAGGCATGCCCGTCATCGACGATCCGCTGTCGATGATCCGCTGCACCAACAAGGTCTATCTCAACGAGCTGATGACCTACAACAAGGTGCCGGTGCCGCCGACGGTGATGATCGCCGGCACCTCGGACCTCGAAGTGGCGGCGCAGACGCTGGGCTTCCCGCTGGTGCTGAAGATCCCGGATTCCTCCTTCTCGCGCGGCGTCAAGAAATGCGAGAACCTGGAAGAATTGAAACAGCTCGCCACCGAGTGGCTGGAGGATTCCGATCTCCTGATCGCCCAAAAGTTCATTCCGACCGAGTATGACTGGCGCGTCGGCGTGCTCGGCGGTCAGCCGCTGTTTGCCGTCCACTATCTGATGGCCAAGAAGCACTGGCAGATCGTCAATCACAAGGCCAACGGCAAGCCCGACCAGGGCGGCATCAAGACCTTCACGCTGAAGGAGACGCCGTCGCATGTCGTCGAGACGGCGGTGAAGGCGGCGCGCTGCATCGGCGACGGGCTCTATGGCGTCGACCTCAAGGAGACCAAGGACGGCGTCTTCGTCATCGAGGTCAACGACAACCCCAATCTCGACCATGGCTGGGAGGATTCCGGCGAAAAGGACGAGGTCTGGGTGCGGCTGACGCAATGGTTCCTGGAACGGCTCGACCGACCGGGGCGGTAATTCAACCGGGGGGAAAGATGCAGTTCATCGTAATCGAGGATTTTACCGGCTGCGATCGGAAGGAGATTTACCGTCGCTTCCGCGACCGTGGTCGCCTGAAGCCGGACGAACTTGTCGTGCACCATAGCTGGATCGCGGCGGATATGAGCCGATGCTTCCTGCTGGTGGAGGCCGATGACGTTACCCTTTTGCAGCGCTGGGTCATCGAATGGGCGGATCTGGTGGAGTTCGAGATCGTTCCGGTGGCGACGAACAAGGACATGACAGAGGCATTGAGCGGGCACCTCTGACCGGGCGGGAAATCTTCGGCCTCTGCTAAGGCTTTGTCCCCAGTGTCGGCGAACCCACCGACCGCTGGCACTCTTCGGTCAGCCATGTCCTGAACGCCGCCACCACCTCGCGCCGGATGCTTCGCTGCGGGATCGTCAGGCAATAGGGTTGGCTGAGCACGAGCGCGCGTCCGACGGGCCTGACCAGCCGGCCGTCTTCGAGCGCTTCGGCGCAGTAGATGCCTTGCGCGAGCGCGATGCCGAGGCCGGATATGGCGAGGTCGAGCGCCGCCCGCGACGAGTTCGCCGACAGGCCGCGCTGCCCGGCCCGGCTGGGGGCAATGCCTGCGGCCTCGAACCAGCTGCGCCAGGACGGAAAGGACGCGCCGGTCGGCCCCCAATCCGTATGGATCAACGGCAGGCCGGCGAGGGTACCCGCAGTTTCCGGACCGCCGATCCCGCGGGCAGTGCCTGGCTCGCTGGCGATGCCTGGCGCGCAGACGGGATAGACGGCATCCCTGACGATCTCCTCAGTGACCTCGTCGCGATAGTGGGAACGCCCATAAGACAGCCGGATGTCGATCAGGTCGTGGTCGAACGATACTGGATCGTCTTCGCCCCTCAGAGCGATGTCGACCGCGCCATGGCCGGCGACGAACTTCGCCAGCCGCGTCGACAGCCAGCCCATCGCCATCGAAGGCGGCACCGAGACGACCAGCCGCGAGCGTAGCTCAGCACCGCCCAATTCGCGCGACACGCTGCCGATCTCCTCGAACGCCGTCGTCAGCCTGGGCAGCATCTCGCGCCCCGCATCGGTCAGCACGGCGCGGCGGTTCACGCGCAGAAACAGCTTGCGGCCCATCTGCTCCTCGACGGTGCGGATGAGCTGGCTGACCGCTGCCGCCGAAACCGAAAGCTCCTCGGCCGCCGCAGCAAAGCTGCCGCAGCGCGCCGCCGCTTCGAAAGCCTGCAACCCGCGCAAGGATGGAAGTGCGACCATGGTCCCTAACAGATAAGTTAAGCTTATCTATCTGGCAGAAATCCTCGTTTTGCGAAAGCTATTTTGTCGATTACGGTCTTTTCGATCGGCAGGCAAGGAACGGAACACAATGGACCATCGCGACGTGATCGCATCGTTGACGCAGCAGCAGCGCGACCGGCTGACTGCCAAGTCGGATCGCCTCGGACTGGTTCATCTCGCCGCGCATTGGGGCGCGATCGTCGTCCTCGGCGCGCTGATCGCCGCGAAAGTGCCGTTCTGGCCGCTGCTGATGCTGCCGCAGGGCATATTGATCGTGTTCCTGTTCACGCTGCTGCACGAGACGATCCATCGGACCGCCTTCGAGACGCAGCGATTGAACGATCTGGCGGCGCGCGCCGCCAGCCTGGCGATCGCGCTGCCGGCGGACTGGTTCCGCTATTTCCACTTTGCGCACCATCGTTTCACCCAGGATCCCGAGAACGATCCCGAACTCGCCTTTCCAAAACCGGAAACCTGGCGGCAGTACCTGGTCCACGTCTCCGGCATTCCGGTGTGGTGGGGGCATGTCAAGACGCTCTACCTCAACGCCACCGGCCAGTGCAGCGGCAGCTACGTGCCGCCGAAGGGCCACCCCAAGGTGCGCGCCGAGGCTCGCGCCATGCTCGCCTTCTATGCCGTCCTGCTCGTGCTGGCGCTATGGTTCAAGGCGACGGTGCTGCTCTACGTCTGGATCGTGCCGGCGCTGCTCGGACAGCCGTTCCTGCGCCTCTATCTGCTGGCCGAACACGGCCGCTGCCCGCTGGTCGCCAACATGCTGGAGAACACCAGGACGACGCTTACCAACTGGTTCGTCCGCAAGCTCGCCTGGAACATGCCCTACCACACCGAGCATCATGCCTATCCGGGCGTGCCCTTCCATCAGCTGCCGCAGTTTCATGCCCTGATCGAGCGCCACCTCAAGGTGGTCGAGAACGGCTATGTCAGCTTCCACGGCAAGTATATCGGCACGTTGAGCTAACGCGCCCTTGGGTTTAGATCGGCTCGTGCCTGAAAAGATGAACCGGCTTCAGGCGCGCACGTTTGATGACGCCTTTTGCCTCAAGGTCGAGCTGGACGGCCTTCAGCCACCATCCCGCCGTTTTGCCTTCAGGGAAAAGGTCGTCGGGAAGGTTGGGCAGCAGCGCCTCTTTCGCGTCGGCCACCTTCAGTCCCGGCGCCTTGCCCGGCAGGACGGCAAGTAGCGCCCCACGCATCACCACATATTTCGCTCTATTGACCCATACAGTTCGCCCGGGCGTGTTGACGTTCTCGATTTCGACCTTGTCGTCAGGCATGGATCTTCCCCGACACTTCAATCTTCGGATTGCGGAAACCCATTGCGATCCACGCCCCCAGAAGCTTCGCGTAGAACGACAAAGTATGGCTCCTCAGATTGGGGATGTCCTGGGGCAGGTTGGACGCGTCAGGCAGGTCGCCGGCCATTGTGCGCATCTCGGCCTTTGGGCGGGCGTCGTCCGCCCATAAATGCAGATAGACGCTCAGCCAATGCGCGCCCTTCATTTCGAGGAAGATCGGCGTGTTGCAGCAGGTCGCAACGACACGGCGCGAACCTGCATCGGCGGACAGCCGGAACTCTCTCAGGTGCTCCGTGCCGGACAGGATCCGGACACGGTCCTTACGATACTCCGCACAAGGCGTCGCGCCGTAGGATGTAAGAACGCTCTTCGCACCGGGGAGCGTCGCCAGCCGATCTGCCGCAGCCCGGCAACTGTCGCACAGGCACTCGGACACCAGGATCGGGCTTCCCTTCAACTCCAGGCGCGTCTGTCCGCAGGCGCAACTGATCTGCGTGGTTTCGCTCATGCTGCGTTCTCCTCCGTGATGTGAAACAGGTGCCGGATGTACCGGTCCAGATGGTCAAGGCTTTCCCGCGCAAGTTCCGGATCGTTCCCTGCCTTCGCCAGGACGAACCCGCCCTGAATGATGGTTTGCGTGTGCCGCGCGAGGCTCTCCGCCGTCCAGTCACCGATGATGCCGCGGTCCCGTCGTGCCGCCTCGATATCGGCCTCGAGCGTTGCCGCATGGCCGAAAATGCTTCGGCCACAGGCATCGCGAATGTCCGGGGAACTTGCGTAGATCTCCTGCGCCATCGTACCGACCAGGCAGGTGAACTCGGCCAGATCGCCGGCGATGATTGCCTTGCGAAAGGCAACGTAGGCGAGGACGCGCTCCAAAGGATCGGCCGGGGCGTGATAGGGCGCGTCCGCGAAGAAAACAGACGTCGTCTCGGCCCAGAACTCGGCAGCCGCAACGCCCAGAGCCTCTTTGCTCCCGAACTGATGGAAGAACGCTCCCTTCGTGACGTCGGCTGATCTGCAGAGGTCATCGACCGCTGTAGCTGCGAAGCCTTTGGTACGAACGATATCCCGCGCCGCCTCGAGGAGCCGGGTTCGTGCGCTGCCGCGTTCCGGTGAGTGCTTGGTAGGTCTCGACATCTTATATAAATACCGTACGGTCGGTATTTGTCAATCGGCTGGCTCGGCACGCTGCAATTTCAACAACATGACGCTAAGCGTAAAACGGACATGCTTTCCAACCGCGAAGCAGCAATTCACTCTATCGAGGCGAGAAACTCGAAGCGGTCGTAACGCCTGACCAATTTTTGGGTCCCGAGCCTGGGGCGGTGTCGTCTACCCGGACTGACGCAGCGCTGCCGCGGATCTCAACAGCCGGTTGATGTCCGCCGCCTTCGACGGCACGCCGATCAGATAGCCCTGCGCCTCGACGCAGCCTGCCTCGCGCAGCATGTCGAGCTGCGCTTCGGTTTCGACGCCTTCGGCGGTGACCGTGATACCGAGCTGCGCGCCGAGCCCGATAACCGTGCGCACGATCGCCGCCGTGTCGCGATTGTCCATGTCTCGGATGAAGGAACGGTCGATCTTGATCTTGTCGACGGGAAAACGCCTGAGATAGCCGAGCGACGAATAGCCTGTACCGAAATCGTCGAGCGCGATGCGGATGCCGAGGTCGCGCAACTGGCTGAGCGTCTTCAGCACCGTGTCGCTCTCGTCCATCAGCACGGTTTCGGTGATCTCCAGCTCGAGTCGGTCGGCCGGCACGCCGGAAAACGCCAGTGCCGAAATCACGCTGCGGGTGAAGGTGCCGCTTTTGAGCTGCACCGCCGAGACATTGACCGCAATGCGCATCGCATGCGGCCAGCCGGCGGCCGCCGTGCAGGCTTTTCTCAGCGCCCAGTCACCCAGTTGCACGATCAATCCGGTTTCTTCGGCGGCCGGGATGAAATCGTCGGGCGCTACCAGGCCGCGTGCCGGCGAACGCCAGCGCATCAGTGCTTCCGCGCCAACGATGTCGCCGGAGGCGATGTTCATGATCGGCTGGAAATCGAGCTCGAATTCGCGCCGGGGCAGCGCCGCCTCGAGGTCAGTTTCGAGCACCTGGCGCTCCCGCACCATGGCGTCCATGCCGGGTTCGAAGAAACGGTAGACGTTGCGGCCTTCGCTCTTGCCCCGATAGAGCGCCATGTCGGCGTTCTTCAGCAGCGTGTCGGCGTCCTTGCCGTCGTCCGGGTAGAGTGCGATGCCGAGGCTGATGCCGATATGCATGTCGCGGCTCTTGTCGCGATAGGGCTTGCCGATGACCTCGACTATGCGCCTGGCCAGGCGTTCGGCGTCGGCCGCGCCTTTGACGTTGAACTGGATGATGGCGAACTCGTCGCCGCCGAAGCGGGCCACCACATCCGTCTCGTTGCGCAGGCAGCGCATCAGGCGCTCGGCCACGCATTTCAGCAGCCAGTCGCCGGCCGGGTGCCCAAACGTGTCGTTGACGGCCTTGAAGCGATCGAGGTCGAGCGAGAGGATCGCCAGCGGTGCGACCGTGGGCTCGCTCAGGGCTTGGTCGAGGCGCTCGCGGAACATCGAGCGGTTGGGCAGGTTGGTCAGCGTGTCGTGATGCGCAAGATGCGTCATGCGCTCTTCGGCTTGGCGGCGCTCGGTGATGTCGTCGAACGTTGCCACCCAGCCGCCGCCGGCAAGCGGCCGGCGCGCTATCAGAAGGGTCCTGCCGTCGGCAAGGCTGCGGTGGGTCGAACGCGACTCGCCGGCCTGCAGGCAGGTCATGGTTTTCGAAATTTCCCCGTCGATATCGATCTCGGCATAGATGCCGAGACGCACCAACTGCACCAGCAGCTCGCGGTGGCTCATGCCGAGCGGGAAGTCGGCCGGCGTGACGTGATAGAGGTCGAGGAAGCGCTCGTTGCGCACGATCAGCCTGGCCTCGGTGTCGTACATCAACAGGCCTTGCGACATGTTGGCCAAAGCGGCGTCGAACCGGCGGTGCTGCTCCTTCAGCTCCTGCCCGGCGCGCCGCTGTTCGGTGATGTCCTCGTAGATCGACACCCAGCCGCCCGACGCCAGCGGCCGGTGCGAGATATTGATGATGCGCCCGTCCGACAGCACCTCCTCGTAGGTCGAGGGCCTGGCCTGGTCGATATAGGGTTTGCGGATGGCATAGAGCTCCTCGGCGCTGTGCGAGGCAACGCCGATATCGACGCTGTGCTGGAGAATGTCGAAGAAGCGTATGCCGGGCCGCACGATCCCGGCGTCGAGGCAGAAAATGCCGAGATAGTTGCCGTTGCAGATGATCATCCGCTCGTCGGCGTCGAACATGCACAGTCCGTGCGACATGTTCTCGACGGCCGCCGAAAAACGCTCGTTCTGCTCGCGCAGTTGGTCTTCGATCCGCCGTGGCTGGCCGATGCTTCCGGCGCTCCGCCTGCGCGCGGGCAAACCAGCCTTGACGTGTGCGACGGGCATGTAGGCGCCTGCGGACCGTGATCTGACACGATACTGTGGTAGTCGCCGGTTAATTTAGCGTTCGTTCAGTCAGCCGAATGCACGGTAACCGGTGCCTGGCGCTTCGCTTCGAGCGCCGCGTACCGCTTGAGGAATGCGGCCTGCGCCCAGGTCACCGAGCGTGGCGTGAAATCGAAGCTGTCGGCGTTAAAGCCGCGCGGGCGGCCGAAAAACTCCGTCGCCTCGCGGGTGGAGAAGCCGGCAAGCAGCGTCGCCTCGTAATAGGCGGCGATCTGGTCGGCGCGTTTGATCTCCTTGCGCAGACCGGCACCGAGCTCGGCCGGCAGCGAAAAGCGCAGATGGATGGCGCGCTGCAGCCTCAACTCGCAGTCCTTGTAGGAGCCGCCCATCACCGACTTGAACGGCGAGATCATGTCGCCGATGACATATTCCGGCGCATCGTGCAGCAACGCCGCCAGCCGGGCGCCGGCCGAAGCTGCCGGCATCAATTCGCCAAACAGCGACTCGACCAGCAGCGAATGCTGGGCGACCGAAAAGGCGTGCTCGCCGCTGGTCTGGCCGTTCCAGCGGGCGACGCGGGCAAGCCCGTGCGCGATGTCTGATATCTCGATGTCGAGCGGCGAGGGGTCGAGCAGGTCGAGCCGCCGTCCCGACAGCATACGCTGCCATGCGCGTGGCGGCGCCCCGGCACGGTCGGCCGCCATCAGGCCTCCTCCGCGCCGACGGCATCCTGCGGGAAGCCGAACTTCGCCCAGGCCGGTATGGCGAGCGTCACCGCGATTTCGCCAGCCATGACCGGCTGGCCGCTGTCGAGTGCTGCCTTGACGCGGTCGATGCGGGCAATGGCGAGGCCTGCGGCCCCCTGGGTCGAGCCGAGCGTTCCAACCGGCCGTCCGGAGACCGTCAGTTCCGTGCCGGGCGCGGGCAGGGGAGCTTGCGCGGAGGCGATCAGCACGCGGCGCCTGGCGGTGCCGCGATGTTGCATGCGCGAGACCACCTCCTGACCGACATAGCAGCCTTTCTTGAAGCCAACGCCACCGGTCTCATCGAGCAGCACGTCATGCGGAAAGGCATCGCCGAGCGCATAGTCGCTGCCGCTTTCGGCAATGCCGTGGGCGATCCGCAGAGCCTGCCATGCGGCGGCATCGCTGGCCCCGGCCGCGCTCCCATATCGGCGCCTGACGGCGATGTCGCGGAAGCGCGTGTCGGAGACTTCGGTTGAATCAGAATGTGAAGCGGCTGGTTCACTTCCCCACGCGACGCTGACAAGTGCCTGATCGGCCTTGGCAATCTCAGCCTTGGCGCGCAAGCGGTAGAGCATCAGCCGGCGTACGAAATCGTCGGCAACGTCGGTGCGGCAGTCGAGGACAAGGCCATCCTCTCCAGCACGCGAGATCAGGAAATCGAACAGGATCTTGCCTTGCGGCGAAAGCAGCGCGCCAGGCTTGGCCTCGCCGGCAGCCAGCACGTCGAGGTCGGTGGTGAGGATGTTTTGCAAGAAATGCTCGGCATCTGGGCCTGACACGGAAACGAGCGCACGGTCTTTCAGCAGGGCAATGGGCATGGGGGGACAAAAGCCTGATCTTGCAAAACGGTCGGCCTTTACGTAAGCCGACGACACTCCCCCCGCAAGAGACCGGACGCCCATGGCCAGCACCTACGATCTCATCCTGACAGGCGGCACGGTGGTCAACCATGACAGCGAGGGTTTTCGCGATATCGGCGTCAAGGACGGTCGCATCGCGGCAATAGGTGATCTCGGTCAGGCCTCCGCCGGCGAGACGATCGACTGTCGCGGCCTGCATATCCTGCCCGGCGTCGTCGACAGCCAGGTGCATTTCCGCGAGCCGGGGCTCGAGCACAAGGAGGATCTGGAGACAGGCTCGCGCGCGGCGGTGCTCGGTGGCGTCACTTCCGTCTTCGAGATGCCCAACACCAATCCGCTCACCACTAGCGAGGCGGCACTTGACGACAAGGTGCGTCGCGCCTCGGGCCGCATGCATTGTGACTTCGCCTTCTGGGTCGGCGGCACCCGCGACAATGCCGGCGACGTGGGCGAACTCGAACGGCTGCCGGGCGCGGCCGGAATAAAGGTGTTCATGGGCTCGTCGACCGGCGATCTGCTTGTCGAGGACGACGAGGGCGTCGCCGCGATCCTGAAAAACACGCGCCGCCGCGCGGCCTTCCATTCGGAGGACGAGTTCCGCCTGCGCGAGCGGTTGGGCGAGCGCATAGAAGGCGACCCGTCCTCGCATCCCGTCTGGCGCGACGAGATCGCCGCACTGCGCTGCACCGAGCGCCTGGTGCGCATAGCCCGCCAGGTGCGCGCCCGCATCCACGTGCTGCACATCTCGACTGCCGAGGAGATTTTGTTCCTCGAACAGCACAAGGATGTCGCGACCTGCGAGGCGACGCCGCACCATCTGACGCTCGCCGCCGACGACTATGCGCGCCTGGGCACGCTGATCCAGATGAACCCGCCGGTACGTGCCGCGCGCCACCGCGACGGCGTCTGGCACGGCATTCAGCAAGGCATCGTCGATGTGCTCGGCTCTGACCATGCTCCGCACACGCTGGCCGAAAAGGCAAAGCCCTATCCGGCCTCGCCGTCCGGCATGACCGGCGTGCAGACACTGGTGCCGATCATGCTCGACCACGTCAATGCCGGCCGGCTGACCCTGCAGCGCTTCGTCGATCTCTCCAGCCACGGCCCACAGCGCATCTTCGGCATGGCCAGGAAAGGCCGCATCGCCGCCGGCTACGACGCGGACTTCACCATCGTCGACCTGAAGCGCCGCGAGACCATCACAAATGCGCAGGCGGGCTCAAAGGCTGGCTGGACGCCCTATGATGGGAAAGAAGTGATTGGCTGGCCGGTTGGCACCGTCGTGCGCGGCCGGCGTGTGATGTGGGAAGGCGAGATCGTAACGCCCGGCCAGGGCAGGGCGGTGGAGTTTTCCGAGGCGCTGCAGGGCTAGCCTACCTCCCAGAGGGGCAGGGCGAGCCGCTCAATCCCCGGCGACGAAGAACATCCACTGGCCGGTCGGCGTGATGCCGACACGGTAGAAGATGTAGGCGCCGAATTGTTTCATGCCGTCAAAGTCGCCGGCGGTCACGATCTTGAACAGCTCGACGCGCTGCCTGGCGTCGAGTTTGTCGAGTGGCAGCGCGAAGAAATAGGGCCAGACATAGAGCTCCTGCGGCGTGCCTGCATCGACATGGACATAGCCGGCGCTAAGCACCTCTTCCATGATGGCCAGGATTTCCTGGCCTTCGCCGTCGCCGGACAGCCCCTTGAGGAAAGCGATCGGGTCGCCGTCGATGTCGCCAAGCGACAATTGCGTCATCTGATCGCCCGCGCCGATCAACGGCCTGAGCTTCTCGATGTCGCCGCTCCGGCAGGCCTCGACGATCAGGTCGCGCATGCGCCTGACTGGCTCGGGCAGCCTGGTGAGGTCGTAGATGACTTCCGGCGGCGGCGTCTCCGGGTCGGTGCGTGGGGTGGCCACGCCGCCATCGTTCGCCGGTCCTTCCGGCTCGCTCTTTTCGGGCTCGTCGGCGGGCGTCGGCTCCTGGGCTGCGGGCGGGGTCGTGCCGAGCGGATCGGGCGCCGGCACGGCGCTTCCGGGCGGTGCCATGTCGTCGTCGGCGGGTGGCGTGACGGGCGAGGGAAGCTCTTCGCGCTTGATCTCGCTCAGCGCGTGAGCCGGGCCGGTCGTGAGACAGAGCGCCAGCGGAACCGCGGCGCAGAAAGCAGCGAGCCAGATGCTGAAAACCAGGCCACGCGGCTGGCCTGAGATCGAAAAATTCACCGCCTGCATCTCCTCAGAGCAATTCCAGGAAAAGTGCATAGCGGTTTTCCGTCCGGAATTGCGCAAAAACAAATACCTAGAGCGGGTCGGCAATTCTATCAAAAGCTGAACCGCTCTAGTGCCCGGCTTTCCGGGCCGTTCAAGCGCCCCCGAGCCTGTCCGGATGTCCCGGGCATGATGCCCAAACGGTGCGCCGTCGTCAAAGAACCGTACGTCGTTTAAGGGACGCGGCGGCGTCTAGTGTCGCAGCCGCTCCGGCTCGAAAGCGCCAGCGACCACCTTTTCACGCATGCGGTCGAGCAGGGCAAGGGCCGAGGTCTCGCCATTGGCGCGCAGCATCTCGCCGAACGCGGTTTCCAGCGCCGCCTCGGCAATGATCTCGGGCTCGATTCCGGCCGACAACCCTTCCGCCCAGGCCTCGCTGTGGCTCTCCACGGCGGTCAGGCGCTTTTCTTCCCTGACCAACGCGTCGATGTCGTTGACGGCATGTTCCATTGCGATGTCCACCCTTTTCAAGCGGCGATCCGTGGGTGCGGATCAGGCTTGGGCTGTCCCTTTAATGCGCAGGTCTCAGTAACTGTTTGTAAATACGACATTTTTTTGGTCGTGCTCTACAAAGTCCGTCGCGTTGCAAAAACCTGCCTTCGATCGTTTTCAAACTTAGCCGATTAGACCGGCGAGCGGCATCAAAACCTTCAGTTTGAGTTAATTCCACATCTGCACGATAACGTTTCGTTAATATAGTTGCAGAAGTGCAACATCAGGATTGCACCAAGACGTCGGTGGACACAAGCGGGCAGAGATGAAAAGCCTGTTGGTATCGAGCGGGACAGCGACCCGGATGCCGGTCAGTTGCCGTAGCGCGAGGCGATGTCGCGCGTCAGCGTCTCGCCTTCCTTGGTGTAGCGGCTGATGGCTTCTATCGCCGACGCCGTGCATTGCGTGTAGGTGCCGCCGAAGGAGCGGTAGCCGCGGTTGAAGCTGGCGATGAAGCGGGCGCGCCGCTCGGGATCGGGATTTTCCGATTCGAGCAGCCTTTCCATCTCGACCCGCCACTGGTTGCCCTTCTCGCCGCATAAATTGCGCAGGAAGTGCAGCGAACCCAGAACTTCCGCCAGCCGCATCAGCCCAGGTTCGAACGGCGCCTCGGTGGCTAAAGCCGGCCGCGCAGCGGTGCTGGCGGCGAGGCATGCGGCGAGAAACAGCGAGGCTCGGGTCATCAGGCTTTGTGGCCAAACAATTTGTCGCCCGCAAGACGATTCTCGTGGCTAGATACCGGCATCCTTGTTGGTTCCGAATAGTTCCTTCGCCACCTCAAACACCGAGCCTGCGAGCGGTAGCGCGGCCATCTCGCCGAGCGTATAGAAGGCAGCGGTCTCGGCATCGTCGCTGGCCATCGCTTCGCCGCCGGCATGGGTGGCGCCGAACACCGTCAGCAGATAGTCGACCGGGTGGTTCTCGCCACTGCCGTCGATGTGGATTTCGCGCAGCGGCCGGTAGTCCTCGGCCAGCAGCCCGGTCTCTTCGAGCAATTCGCGGGCCGCCGCTTGCGCAAGCGTCTCGCCGGGCTCGACCTTGCCGCCCGGAAAGGCATAAACCCCTTGCGAGGGCGGCCTTGCCCGCTTGACCAGCAACACCGTGTCGCCGCGCACGACGGCAACCGAGACTGCCGGAACTGTCTTTCGCCTCTCGTCCATCAATCCTCGATCTGCAGCCCTTGTGGACCAGCAGCAAGCAAACAGCTTTAGCGGTTGCGCAACGCCGGTTCCATCGCCACTTTCGCGTCTGATCGATTCAACGGGCTTGCCAATGTGCGGACGCTTTGCCTTGACCGCGACGCCGGACCAGACCGCCGCTCTTTTCGGCCTGGCGGAACTGGAGGATTTTCCGGCGCGCTACAACATCGCGCCGACGCAGCCCGTGCTGATGACGCTTGCAGGACCGCCGCGGATGCCAGGCTCGAACCTGCCGGACCGGCAGGCGATGCTGGTGCGCTGGGGGCTGATCCCGGCCTGGGTCAAGGACACCAGGGAGTTCCCATTGCTGTTCAACGCTCGCTCGGAAGGGGCGGTGGAAAAGGCCTCGTTCAAGGCCGCCATGCGCCATCGCCGCGCTCTGGTGCCGGCGTCGGGCTTTTACGAGTGGCGGCAAGCCGGAGATAAGGGGGCTGGCGGCAAGAAAGGCCAGCCCTACTGGATCCGGCCGAAGCATGGCAGGCTCGTCGCCTTCGCCGGGCTGGTCGAGACCTATGCCGAACCGGGCGGCTCGGAGATGGACACCGGCGCCATCCTCACCGTGCATGCCAATGCCGACATCGCCCATATCCACGACCGCATGCCGGTGGTGATCGCGCGTGAGGATTTCGACCGCTGGCTGGACTGCCGCACCCAGGAGCCACGCCACGTGGCCGACCTCTTGCGGCCTGTACAGCCCGATTTCTTCGAAGCGATTCCTGTTTCCGACCTCGTCAACAAGGTCGCCAACACCGGACCGGAGGTTCAGGAGCGGGGCGTCATCGGACCGGAGCCCGAGAGGGTCAGGCGCCAGAAGCCTGGCGCGGACGAAAGTCAGATGACCCTATTTTGAAGCCGTTGCGATCGGGCGCGCTTCGACGCCTCTGTTGCCGGGCGCTCGGCGCCGGCTGCGTGCCTGTTCAGGCAGCGCGCGGCGACACGATCTTCTGCGTCGGCTTCTTCTTCTTCGCGGTGTGGAGAAGGGCGGCGACGATAGCGGCCGGGCCGATCGCGCGGTAGTGGCTGGCGAGCGCCGGTTGTTTGGCGCGGTTGGATTCCTGCTTGGTTCGGGGCATTGCTCTCTTCCCTGGTAACATTTCCGTGTCTGCGTTTGATCGCCGATTCCGACCAAATCGTGACGTCTGGTGACCTAGCCGGCGAATGTTTCATGACTGTGCCGACATGTTTAATAAAATGTTTCAGTGCCTCATTTCCTGTGATCCACCGACTCTTTTGGCTGATGTTGCGACTTGACGGCAACACCGGGCAAGGCGATAAAGCCGCGCATGAAAACGTTTTTCGCCATTTGTGGCATTTGCATTATTGGCTAGCCTCGCGCTGGTCCGGACGTTTTCGCCTCATCTTTCCCCAGATTGGACAAACGCCCCGGCCAGCAGGCTGGAATCGGTTTGCGCCTCGGCGCAAGCCCATCCAGAAACCAACGGACCGGGAAGGCACGCATGTCTGACGCATCGAAGGGTCTCAGCCTCTACAACACGCTGACGCGGGCCAAGGACGATTTCGTCCCGATCGATCCGCTGAACGTGCGCATGTATGTCTGCGGCCCGACGGTCTACGACTTTGCCCATATCGGCAATGCGCGGCCGGTGATCGTCTTCGACGTGCTGTTCCGTTTGCTGCGTCATCTCTACGGCGGAAGCCACGTCACGTATGTGCGCAACATCACGGATGTCGACGACAAGATAAATGCGCGTGCGCTGCGCGATTTCGGCGACGAGATTTCCTCGGGAAAGCTCTCGCTCAACGAGGCGATCCGCAGGGTCACGGAAAAGACCGCCGACCAGTACCACAAGGATGTAGCGACGCTCGGCTGCCTGGAGCCGACGGTCGAGCCGCGCGCCACCGAATTCGTCGAGCCGCGTGCCGACGGCAAGGCCGACATGATCACGCTCATCGAGCGCCTGATCGAGCGTGGCCATGCCTATGTCGCGGCGGGCGAAGTGCTGTTCGATACCGCCTCGATGCCCGATTACGGCCAGTTGTCGAAGCGCAATCTCGACGAGCAGCAGGCCGGCGTCCGCATCGCCGTCGACGCGCACAAGAAGAACCCCGGCGACTTCGTGCTGTGGAAACTGTCCTCGCCGGAAGAGCCGGGCTGGGACAGTCCGTGGGGCAGGGGGCGGCCGGGTTGGCACATCGAGTGCTCGGCGATGTCGGCTGCCTATCTCGGCGAGGTCTTCGACATCCATGGCGGCGGCCTCGACCTGATCTTCCCCCACCACGAGAACGAGATCGCCCAGTCGCGCTGCGCCCACGGCACCGATGTCATGGCCAACATTTGGATGCACAACGGCTTCCTGCAGGTCGAGGGGCAGAAGATGTCGAAGAGCCTCGGCAATTTTTACTCGATCCACGAACTCTTGGAGACCGAGACCTTCGGCGGCCGCAAATGGCCGGGTGAGGTACTGCGGCTGGCAATGCTGATGACGCACTACCGCGAGCCGATCGACTTTTCCGTGCGCAAGCTGGAGGAGGCGGAGAACACGCTGCGCAAATGGAAGCGCGCGGCGGACCTCGCGCCGGAAGTGGCACCTCAGTTGCCGGCCGAAGTCGTGGAAGCGCTGTCGGACGATCTCGCCACCTATGCCGCCTTTCAGCGGCTGACGCAGCTTGCCGGCGAGGCGCTGGATGCCGGCGGTGGCGACAACGCCGCCGCCGCTTCGCTGAAGGCCGCCCTTGCCTTCCTCGGCTTCGATGTCGGTGCGGCCAAGGTCGACGAGGCCGCGATCGCCAGAGCCATTGCCAGGCGCCTGGAACTGATCGCCGCCAAGAACTGGGCCGAAGCCGATCGCATCCGCGACGAGCTTCTGGCGCAAGGCGTGCAGTTGAAGGATGGCAAGGACCCTGTCACAGGCGAACGCATCACCACTTGGGAGGTAAGAAGATGATCGACCATCTCGGCATCACCGTTTCCGATTTCGACGCGTCGAAAGCGTTCTACGACAAGGCGATGGCGCCGCTCGGCGCCGCGCTGCTCTACATGGTGCCCGAAGAATACACCGGCGGCGCCAAGGTCGGCGGCTATGGCCGGGACCGGCCGGTGTTCTGGCTGAGCACCGGCAAGGACAGACCGAGGGACCATCAGCATGTCGCCTTCACCGCGCGCAGCCGCGCCGAGGTCGACGCCTTCCATGCCGCGGCCCTTGCCGCAGGCGGCAAGGACAATGGCGGGCCAGGGCTGCGCCCGCACTATCACCCGAACTATTACGGCGCCTTCGTCTTCGATCCAGACGGCAACAATGTCGAGGCCGTCTGCCATGATCCGGAGTGAGGGGCCATGATGAGCCTCGACAATCGGCCGGTCTACGCAGGCGGCTGCCAGTGCGGCGCCGTGCGCTTCCGCGTCGAGGGCACGCTCGGCGATGCCTCGATCTGCCATTGCCGAATGTGCCAGAAGGCAAGCGGCAATTTCTACCTGCCGCTGGTGTCGGTGCGTGGCGCCAAGGTCGACTGGACGCGCGGCGAACCCAAGCGCTTCCGCTCATCCAATGCTGCCTGGCGTGGCTTCTGCGCCGATTGCGGCACGCCGCTGACCTTCGAGGCGCCCGACGGCACGGCGCTGGCGATTGCCGCCTTCGATGATCCGGCCGGCATCGCGCCGACCATCCAGTGGGGCATCGAGGCAAAGCTGCCCTATGTCGACGCTATCCCGCAATTGCCTGGCGAGGACACCTCGGCGGACATCTCGTCCGCCCCCTATCTGGCCGAACTCGTCTCCTACCAGCATCCCGACCACGACACCGAACAATGGCCGCCGAAGGAAAGATCATGACCGAGACCGTTCGAACAGGCGGCTGCCAGTGCGGCGCCGTGCGTTTCCGCATCAAGGGGGCGCTCGGACGCCCGTCCATCTGCCATTGCCGCATGTGCCAGAAGCAGTTCGGCTCCTTTTTCGGCGCGCTGGTGACAGCGCCCAAGGACGGCGTCGAATGGGTGCGCGAGGAGCCGAGCTACTTCCAGTCCTCGGTCAACATCGATCGCGGCTTCTGCGCCCGCTGCGGCACGCCGCTGACCTACCGCCAGCCAGGCGGGCTGGAGATCGCCATCGGCGCCTTCGATGACCGCTCGGATCTCGCGCCGCAGATCCAGGTCAATTATTCCGCGCGGCTGCCCTGGGTGGAAAAGATCTTCGAGGCGCCGGTCCACGACGACCCCGACTATTACGCAAGGCAGGAGCAGATCATTTCCTTCCAGCATCCCGACCACGAGACGGTCAACTGGCCGCAGCAGGGCCTGAAACTATGAGCTTGCGTACCCTCTATCCCGAGATCGAAGCCTACGAGTCCGGCATGCTCGATGTCGGCGACGGTCACCAGGTCTATTGGGAGCGCTCCGGCACCAGGGGGGCGAAGCCCGCGGTGTTCCTGCATGGCGGCCCGGGCGGCACCATATCGCCAAAGCACCGGCGCCTGTTCGATCCAAAGCTCTACGACGTCGTCCTGTTCGACCAGCGCGGCTGCGGAAAGTCGACGCCCAACGCCTCGCTCGAAGCCAACACCACCTGGCACCTGGTCGCCGACATCGAGCGGCTGCGCGAAATGTGCGGCTTCGACAAATGGCTGGTCTTCGGCGGCTCCTGGGGCTCGACGCTCGCGCTCGCCTATGCCGAGACGCATCCCGATCGCGTCAGCGAACTGGTCGTGCGCGGCATCTACACGCTGACCCGCGCCGAACTCGAATGGTACTATCAGTTCGGCGTCTCTGAGATGTTCCCCGACAAGTGGGAACGCTTCCTGGCACCGATCCCCGAAGCCGAGCGCGGCGATATGATGGCCGCCTACCGCAAGCGGCTGGTCGGCAGCGATCCCAAGCGCCAAGTCGAGGCCGCCCTTGCCTGGAGCCTATGGGAAGGCGAGACGATCACGCTGTTGCCGGAGCCGGAAACCAGCGGCAAGTTTGGCGAGGACGACTACGCCGTCGCCTTCGCCCGCATCGAGAACCATTACTTCGTCCACGCCGGCTGGCTGGAGGAGGGGCAACTGCTGCGCGACGCATGGAAGCTGAGCGACATTCCCGGCACAATCATCCACGGCCGCTATGACATGCCGTGCCCGGCGCGCTACGCCTGGGCGCTGCACAAGGCGTGGCCGAAAGCGGATTTCCATCTGATCGAAGGCGCCGGCCATGCCTATTCGGAGCCCGGCATCCTCGACCGGCTGATCCGGGCGACCGACCAGTTTGCAGGGAAATGATCATGGCTCGCGAGCGCCTCTTCCTGTTTGACACCACCCTTCGCGACGGCCAGCAGACGCCGGGCATTGATTTTTCCGTCGAGGACAAGATCGCCATTGCAAAGCTGCTCGACGAATTCGGCATCGACTATGTCGAGGGCGGTTATCCCGGCGCCAACCCGACCGACACGGCCTTCTTCCAGCAGAAGCGCACGGCGAGCGCCAAATTCGTCGCTTTCGGCATGACCAAACGGGCGGGAGTCTCGGCGTCCAACGACCCCGGTCTGGCCGCGCTCGTCCAGTCGAAGTCCGACGCCATCTGCTTCGTCGCCAAGAGCTGGGACTATCATGTCCGCGTCGCGCTCGGCTGCACCAACGAGGAGAACCTCGAATCCATCAAGGCATCCGTCGAGGCGGCGGTCGCTTCCGGCAAGGAAGCCATGGTCGATTGCGAGCATTTCTTCGACGGCTTCAAGGCCAATGCCGACTATGCGCTGGCCTGCGCGAAAACAGCTTACGACGCCGGTGCACGCTGGGTGGTGCTGTGCGACACCAATGGCGGCACGCAGCCCTCGGAAGTGCGTGCCATTGTCGACAAGGTCATCGCGGCTGGCATTCCTGGCGACCATTTGGGCATCCACGCTCATGACGACACCGGCCAGGCGGTGGCGAATTCGCTGGCCGCCGTCGAGGCCGGCGTGCGCCAGATCCAGGGCACGCTGAACGGCATCGGCGAGCGCTGCGGCAACGCAAATCTGATTTCCATCGTGCCGACGCTGGCGCTGAAGCCGGCCTTCGCCGACCGTTTCGAGACGGGCATTTCGGCTGAGGCGCTGACCGGCATCTCCCGACTGTCCCGCGCCTTCGACGAATTGCTCAACCGCGCCCCGGAAGCGCAGGCGCCCTATGTCGGGGCGTCGGCCTTCGCCACCAAGGCCGGCATCCATGCCTCCGCGCTCGCCAAGGAGCCGGCGACCTACGAGCACGTGCCGCCGGAGGCGGTCGGCAACCGCCGCCGCGTCATGGTCTCGGACCAGGGCGGCAAGGCCAATTTCCTCGCCGAACTGAAGCGGCGCGGCATCGACGTGCCGCGGGACGATCACCGGCTCGACGCACTGATCGCGGTCGTCAAGGAACGCGAGTCCGAGGGCTATGCCTACGAAGGCGCCGACGCCTCCTTCGAGCTCCTCGCGCGCAAGATGCTGCACGGCCTGCCGGAGTTCTTTGCCGTCACCTCGTTCCGCTGCATGGTCGAGCGCCGCTTCGACGCCAACGGCCAGCTCAAGACGGTCTCGGAAGCGATCGTCAAGGTGATGGTCGACGGTGAGGAGAAGATGTCGGTGGCCGAAGGCCATGGCCCGGTCAACGCGCTCGACATCGCGCTGCGCAAGGACCTCGGCAAATACCAGAACGAGATCGCCGACCTCGAACTGGCCGACTTCAAGGTGCGTATCCTCAATGGCGGCACCGAGGCGATCACCCGCGTGCTGATCGAATCGCACGATGCGACCGGCGCCCGCTGGTGGACGGTCGGCGTCTCGGAAAACATCATCGACGCCTCCTTCCAGGCTCTGATGGATTCGATCGTCTACAAGCTGATGAAGAACCGCGACATGGCGGGGCTGGTGGCGGCGGAGTAGGGTTGAACCATCAGCAAAAGTCCATTGATCCATCAGTAATTTGCGATGGTCTTGGGCAGGCCGCTGGGCCATAGCGTTGGGCCATGGCAATCGAAACAGCTCACCTCGACGAAGACGCCAAGGCTCGCCGCGGCTTTCTGCTGGCTTTGGGTGCCTATCTCCTGTGGGGGATGCTGCCCTTCTACATGAAGGCGGTCGCGCATCTGCCGCTCATCGAAGTCATCGCCCACCGCATCGTCTGGTCTGTGCCGATCGCCGCCGCCGTGCTGGTCTGGGCCGGTCGCACCGCCGATTTCAAGGCGGCGATCCGCTCGCCGCGCAGCATCGCCATGGCGGCGCTGACGGCGACGCTGATCTCGGTCAACTGGGGCATCTATGTCTGGGCGATCGCCGTCGACCGCACCGTCGAGACCGCGCTCGGCTACTACATCAACCCGCTGGTGGTGGTCGTGGTCGGCGCGGTGCTGCTGGGCGAGCGGCTGGACCGACTTCAGATCGCGGCGGTGGTGCTGGCCGCGGTCGCCGTCACGGTGCTGACCATCGAGGGCGGCAAGCTGCCCTGGGTGTCGTTGGCGCTGGCCTTTTCCTTCGCCGCCTACGGCTTCTTCCGCAAGACGCTGCCGATCGGCCCGAGCCAGGGCTTTCTGCTCGAAGTGCTGCTGCTTTCGGTGCCGGCGCTTTGTTACATCGCCTACCTGATCGCCACCGGGCAGGACCATTTCGTCTCCAGCACCGCCAACGACACGGCGCTGCTCATCGGTTGCGGACCGGTCACTGCGGTGCCGCTGCTGCTGTTCGCCTTCGGCGCCAGGCTGCTGCGCCTCTCCACCATCGGCATCATGCAGTACATCGCGCCGACCATGGTGTTCCTGATCGCCGTGCTGGTTTTCGGCGAGCCGTTTGGCGGCACCCAGGCGATAGCCTTCGCGCTGATCTGGACGGCGCTGGCGATGTATAGCTGGTCGATGTTCCGCGGCCGCGAAATCCGGCCGGCGGCACCGGCAGCTCGGTAGGGCAAGGGGGTTCCGATGTACGTTCTGCATATCGCCAACAAGAACTACTCGTCATGGTCGCTGCGTCCGTGGGTGCTGATGCGCACCCTCGACATCCCGTTCGAGGAGCGGCTGACACCATTCCCGACCGGATCGAGTTGGAACTTGTACCGGCCGTTCTCGCCCAGCGGCCGGGTGCCGTGCCTGGTCGACGAGGGTTGGGCGGTCTGGGATTCGCTGGCCATCGTCGAGTATCTCGCCGAGCGCCACCACGGCGTCTGGCCGGTCGAGGCCAAGGCGCGGGCCTGGGCTCGCTCTGCCGCCGCCGAGATGCATTCGAGCTTTACCGCGTTGCGCAACCTATGCCCGATGAGTTGCGGCCTGCGCGTCGAGCCGTTTGCGATGTCCGATGCGCTGAAGCACGATCTCTTCCGCCTTGGCGACCTGTGGAATGACGGCCTTGCCCGCTTTGACGGGCCGTTCCTGGCCGGCGACCATTTCACCGCTGTCGATGCCTTCTTTGCCCCGGTGGCGTTTCGGGCGCAGTCCTACGGCCTGGCTTTCGAGGGCGCGGCCGCAGACTATCCGGCGCGATTGCTCGACCTGCCGGCGATGCGTGAATGGTATGAAGCAGGCCTTGCCGAGACATGGCGCGAGCCCGACCACGAGGCGGAAGTCCGCGCCGCCGGCACCATCACAATGGATCTTCGGGCCACGGCGTAGCAGGACGGTGCGCTACATCCGCCCAAGCCGCCTGACGAAAAGATAGACGGCGGCGGCGACAAACAGCGCCACCGCGGTCACCACCCAGAACCCCATCGGCGTGTCGACCAGTGGCAGGTCGCCGACATTCATGCCGAACAGGCCCGAAATGATGGTCATCGGCAACAGCACCGCCGTCATCACGGACAGTATGTAGAGCAGCTGGTTCGACTGCATCGTCAGCTTGGCCATCATCTCGTCCTGCAGCAGCCGTGTGCGGGCCTGCAACTGTTCCCCGTCGTGATAGAGCGTGTGCGCCCGGTGCGAAAGCCGTGCGGCCATATCGTTGATCGGGTCGGGCAGATCGTTGCGATGCGAATGGTCGAGATGCCTGAACAGGCTGGTCAGCGTCGCCATCTGCCGGTGGATCACCACCAGCTGCCGGCGCGCATCGACCAGCGACTGCCGCTCGCTGTGCCATGCGTCGCACACGATGCGGTCCTCGATGCCGTCGAGCGTCTCGGAGAGGCCGCCGAGTTCCGCGGCCATGCCGTCCAGCGACTGGCCCATGACCGCCTCGATCAGTTCGGCGGGCGAGCGGAATTTTCGTGTGCCGTTCTCCACCGCCTTGCGGATCGTATCGACCGACTGAAGCGGCTGCTTGCGGGCGCCGATCAGCATCGTTTCGTTGAGGGCGAAGCGGAAATGGCCGAGGCCGCGCGCCTCCGCCGAATAGTCGTGGCGCAGATCCGGCAAGTCGCCATAGAGCCAGTCGTCCTCGAGGTCGATGTGGCAGCCATGGCTGGCGGTCAGGAAGGCCTCGCGCACAGGGGCCGGCAGGGCCTGCTCGGAGGCGATCTCATGGCGCGCGCGCATGTCGGAGAGCTGGTAGCTGCGCCAGGTCCAGTGCGCTTGCGCGGCATCCTTCGTCCGCACGCCCTCGGCGGTGAAATGGTAGAGGAAGAACAGCCCGTGCTCGTCGGGCAGATAGGGAGACAGGTCGCTGCCTTCCGGGTTGAGAGCGATATTCATGGTCGCTTCGCCAAATGCAGGTTTCCAAGACAGCCGGCACGGGCAGGCTGCGAAATTCCTAGCATGCGGCAGCCCGGTTTCGTGTGACGGTTTCTTGACAGCCGATCACAGACTCGCGGGCGCCGACCGACGGCGTCGAGCGCCGCCGGCCGCGCCGTCTGATGCCGTTCAGCGCTTCGGGCCGAAGCCGGGATAGGGGTTGAGCGGCACGACCGCGGCAATGTCCATCATGCCGGCCCTGACCAGCGGCAAGGTGGCGAGATGGCCGCGCACGTCGGCATCGCTGCCAGCCTCGAACATCATGCCGCTGCCGGGAATGTCGCCGCGGTTCCACACCTGGCGCACCGCACCTTCGGCATAGAGCGTGCGGCGCTGTTCGGCCTCGCCGGGCAACAGCGGGGCGAAATCGGCGTCGCTGAACTTTTCGGTGTTGCGGGTGAGAAGGGCAAAGAACTGCATGGCGGTCTCCTGTGGTTTCCGGTTGGGATGGCAACAGTGTCGCCGCCACTGGTCAGACTGTCCAAGACTGATTAGGCTAAAGTTCAGACCCACAAGGACTAGCCTCAGGAGAAAAATGTTCGACCTGCGCCAGCTCCGTTACTTCGTCGCTGTGGCCGAGGCCGGCACTGTCGGCCGCGCCGCCGAACTGCTGCATATCTCGCAGTCGCCCTTGAGCCGGCAGATCATGCAGCTCGAAGAGCAGCTGGGTGTCGCCCTATTCGAAAGGGCAAAGCAGCGGGTTCATCTCAATGCCGAGGGACAGGCCTTCCTTGCAGAGGCGCGCGCGCTGCTGGCCAGTGCGCGGCGCCTGGAGGAGCTTGGCCGCGATCTTGCGAGCGGTGCTGCCGGCCGCCTCGCCATCGGCTATGTCGAGGGCGCGGTGCATGCCGGGCTGGTCGCCGGCATGCTCAGGCAGTTCCGCCGCGACCGGCCCGACTTCCATCTGCGATTGATGAGCCAGCGCTCGGCCGTGCAGGTCGAGGGGCTGCGCCGGCGCACGCTCGACCTCGGCCTCGTCTATTCGCCGCCGGCCGATGATGATCCCGACATTGCCTCGTTGCTCGTCAGGCGCGAGCCGCTTGTGTTGGCGATGCCGCAGGGCGATCCGCTTGCCGATGTCGTCGACATCCTTGCGCATCATCTCGACGGCCGCACCTGGATCACCGTGGTGCGCCAGCCCGACGATACCAATCGCGGCCAGTTCCTGGCCGCCTGCGCCAAGGCCGGCTTCATGCCTGAGATCGCCTACGAGACGGCCGATCCGCTGACCTCGCTCGGCCTGGTCAGCGCCGGGCTCGGCCTGGCGACGGTGCAGGCCAGCCTGCAAAGCGCAGCCCCGCCCGGGATCGTCTTTCGCGACTTGCCCTGGTTCGAGCGCACCGTCTCGATCCATCTCGCCTGGCGGCGGCGGGACAAACGGGCAGTGATCACCGACTTGCGGACGGCAGTAGGGCAGTAGGGCAGTAGGGCAGTAGGGCAGTAGGGCAGTAGGGCAGTAGGGCAGTAGGGCAGTAGGGGCTGACTTTCCTTACTGCCCTATTCCCCTATTGCCTTACATTTTGTCTATCACCGACTGCACACCCTCGGTCGGCGCGTCGACGGACGATCCCGCCACCATGATGGCGGCGACGATCGCTTCGGGGTCTTCGACCACCAGCGGTTTGACCCGCTGTGCCGTGTGGATGAAGCCCTCGGCCGACATATGGTCGATGAGCGAAAGCATCGGATCCCAGAACCCCTTGATGTTGGCGAACACGATCGGCTTGCGGTGATGGCCGAGCTGGCCCCAGGTCATGATCTCGACGATCTCCTCGACCGTGCCGATGCCGCCCGGCAGCGCCACAAAGGCGTCGGATTTTTCGAACATCCTGTGCTTGCGCTCGTGCATATTGTCGGTGATCACGAGTTCGTCGAGCCGGTCAAGCGCGGTTTCGGTTGCTTCCCTGTTGATCAGGAAGCGCGGAATGATGCCCGTCACCTTGCCGCCGGCCTTGAGCGCGCCTTCAGCGACGGCGCCCATGATGCCTTTGGTGCCGCCACCATAGATCAGCCGCAGACCGGATCTGGCGAGCGAGCGGCCGAGCAGATGTCCGGCCTTTGCATAGGTTTCATCGCGGCCCGGAGACGAGCCGCAATAGACGCAGACGGATCGAATCGTGTTCATACGATGATTGGTGATAGGGACGGCAGACGGGGTCAAGCCCGGACGGGCTTTTTCTTGTCGGACTCGCTAAAACAGGCTAGACCGGCGTTAGGTGGCTAAGGGGTAGGGAAATATGGCAATTAATCCTTTGAAGGCGTTTCTGTTCGCGGCGGGTGGGACCGTTGCGGCCGCAGGAACCGCCTATGTATCGGGCGCGCTCGATCCATATCTCAATCACACGCCGCCGGCCGAGATAGCTGCGCTTGCGCCGGCCGATAGCAAGCCGGCGGAAACAAAACCGGCCGACGCAGGCACCGAAGGCCGATTGCCGGCGGCACCGGCGCCCGCTGCCGACGCCTTGGCACCCGCTGCCCCTGCTGCTCCGGCGGCGCCCGCGGCAGAGGCTCCGGCGGCACCAGCCGCAGTGCCTGCGGCTCCCGCCGCTGCCGGGCCGATCGCGCCGACCTTCGATGTCGTTCGTGTCGAAGGCAACGGCTCGATTGTCGTCGCCGGCAACGCGGCGCCCAATTCCAAGGTCGAGATCCTCAACGGTGCGACGGTCCTCGGCTCGACGGTTGCCGGTGCCGACGGCGCCTTTGCCATCATCCTCGACGATCCGCTGAAGCCCGGCGACTACACGATCACGCTGCGCTCGACGACCGGCGACGTCGTGACCGCCTCGGCGCAGACCGCCGTCGTCTCGATCCCGCAAAATCCCGCCGGCCAGGTGCTGGCCATGGTCGAGGAGCCCGGCAAGCCGTCCGAGCTGCTCAGCGTCCCAGCGCCCGACACCAAGCCCGCAGCACCCGCCACCGGAGACCAGGCAGCCGCGCCGGCGACCCCAGCACCGGCGCCTGAAACGCCTGCTGCAGCAGCGCCGGCGCCGGCCGCGCCAGCCGCGGTTGAAGCCGCGCCGGCGCCCGCAGCGGCACCCGCCGCATCGGTTGCCGAGCCCAAGATCGTCGTCGAGGCCGTCGAGATCGACGGCAACAAGATCTTCGTCGCCGGCATCGCCGATCCCGGCCGCAAGGTGCGCGCCTATGCCAACGACATCCTGCTCGGCGACGCGCTGACCTCGCCCGACGGCCATTTCCTGGTCGAGGCGACGCGCGACATTCCGGTCGGCAGCTACACCATTCACGTCGATGGCCTGGACGCCGACGGTGTGAAGGTGGTGGCCCGCGCCGCCGTGCCGTTCGAACGCGAGCCGGGCGAGTCGGTCGCCGCCGTCGCCCCGGCAGAAACCAAGCCTGCCGCGCCGGCAACCGTGGCCGAAGCCCCGGCCGCGCCGGCAACGGAACCTGCGGCACCCGCAACGGAGCCGGCCACGCCGCCTGCGGCCGCTGATGCGACAGCCCCCGCGGCACCCGCGGCCGAGGCTCCCGCCGAGGTGGCGGCGGCGACGCCCGCCGTGCCCGAGACGGTGGCGCCCAAGCTCGAACCTGCCGACGGCTCCGTCATCATCCGCCGCAAGGATACGCTGTGGCGGATCTCGCGGCGCGTCTATGGCCGTGGCGTGCGCTATTCGACCATCTATCTCGCCAATCAGGACCAGATCCGCGATCCCGACCGCATCTGGCCCGGGCAGGTGTTCAAGGTCCCGCAAAAGTCGAAGGAGGGCGAGGACGCCGACCTCAAGGCAATGGGCGACCAGATGACGACACCTCCGGCCAAGACGAATTAAGGCTGCAGGGGTGCGAGTAATCTCCCCCACGTGGGAGATTTGCAGTTCCGGCAACCTATCCATCGGCATAGCTTGCTCCATCATCGTTCATCGTCTATCGCCGATGGACGATGACCGAATCCCTGGCTGAACCAGACCGCGCGGCGAGTGCGCTACCCACCTGCACCTCTGACAGCCGTATTGTCGCGGCTCGATTTGCGGCGCTTTCGCATCCGGCGCGCATCGAGATCCTCAAGCACCTTTCGGCCAGCCGCTCCTGCTGCTGCCGCGAGGTGGTCGACCATCTCGACCTGGCGCAGTCCACCGTGTCCCAGCATTTGAAGATTCTGGTCGAAGCCGGGCTCGTGCGCTTCGAGCCCGATCGCCAGCGTTCGCGTTACGAAGTCGACCACGCCGCGCTCGCCGATGTGTCGGCGTCGCTCGCGGCACTGGTCGATTCCTGCTGTTCCGGCGGCTAAGAATAAGAAGGCAAAAAGAATGGCCGAAAAAACCGTCTCCGACTCCTCGACCTTCAGCACCTTGCGCAATCTTTGGCCCTATATGTGGCCGGCCGACCGCGCCGACCTCAGGGCGCGGGTCACCTGGGCGACGCTTCTGCTGGTGGTCGCCAAGCTGACGCTGGTCGCCGGGCCCTATTTCTTCAAATGGGCGACCGACGCGCTGGCCGGTGACGCCAAGTCTGCGCCGCCGCTGCCGGCGTTTCTCTTGGCGCCGGTAATGCTGGTCATCGCCTACAATGTGCTGCGGCTGGTGCAGCTCGGTTTCAATCAGCTGCGCGACGCGCTGTTTGCCCGCGTCGGCCAGTATGCGGTGCGCCAGCTCGCCTTCCGCACCTTCGTCCACATGCACCAGCTGTCGTTGCGCTTCCATCTCGAGCGGCGCACCGGCGGTCTGTCGCGCATCATCGAGCGCGGCACCAAGGGCATCGAGACGATCGTGCGCTTCATCATGCTGAACACGGCGCCGACCATCCTCGAATTCGCGCTCACCACGGCCATCTTCGCCTACACCTATGGCTGGAAATACGTGGTTGTGGTGGCGGTCACCGTCTCGGTCTATGTCTGGTTCACGGTCAGGGCCAGCGACTGGCGCATCTCGATCCGCCGCGACATGAACGACAGCGACACCGACGCCAACACCAAGGCGATCGATTCGCTGCTCAATTTCGAGACCGTCAAATATTTCAACAACGAAGCCATGGAAGCCGAGCGCTTCGACCGCTCGATGGCGCGCTATGAGATATCGGCGACCAGGATCTGGACCTCCCTCGGCTGGCTGAATTTCGGCCAGGGCGTCATCTACGGCATCGGCACCGTCATCGTCATGTGCATGTCGGCGCTGGAGGTGCAGGCCGGCACGCAATCGGTCGGCGACTTCGTCTTCATCAACGCCATGCTGATGCAGCTTTCGGTGCCGCTCAACTTCATCGGCTTCATCTACCGCGAAATCCGCCAGGGGCTGACCGACATCGAGCAGATGTTCGAGCTGCTCGACGTGCCGCAGGAGATCGTCGACAAGCCCGATGCGAAGGCGCTCGCCGTCTCGGCCGGCAAGGTCGAATTCCGCGACGTGCATTTCTCCTATGATCCGAACCGCAAGATCCTGAAGGGCGTCTCCTTCGAGGTGCCGGCCGGCAAGACGGTCGCCATTGTCGGGCCCTCGGGCGCCGGCAAGTCGACCATCTCGCGGCTCCTGTTCCGATTCTACGACATTCAGAGTGGGGCGGTGCTGATCGATGGCCAGGATGTCAGGGACGTGACGCAGGAAAGCCTGCGCGCGGCGATCGGCATGGTGCCGCAGGACACCGTGCTGTTCAACGACACCATTGCCTACAACATCCGCTACGGCCGCGTCGGCGCCAGCGAGGAGGAGGTGCGCAAGGCGGCCGAACTCGCCCAGATCGGATCGTTCATCGAGCGGCTGCCGGACGGCTACCGCTCGATGGTCGGCGAGCGCGGGCTGAAACTGTCGGGCGGCGAGAAGCAGCGCGTGGCGATCGCCCGCACCATTTTGAAGGCACCGCCGATCCTGATGCTCGACGAGGCGACTTCGGCGCTCGACAGCCACACCGAGCAGGAGATCCAGGCCGCGCTCGACCTCGTCAGCCGGGGCCGCACCACCATCGTCATTGCCCACCGGCTGTCGACGGTGATCACGGCCGACGAGATCATCGTGCTCAAGGACGGCCAGATCGCCGAACGCGGCACCCATGCCGAACTGATGCTCAAGCACGGCCTCTATGCCTCGATGTGGGACCGCCAGCGCGAGGCGACCGAAGCCGAAGAGCGGCTGCGCATCGCGCGCGAGAGCGACGAGCTCGGTGTCATCGTGCGCAGGCGGACGTCGGAGGTGGGGTAGGGCGATGCTGAAGCTGCCGATCTCCCCCTCGTGGGGAGATGCCCGGCAAGGCAGAGGGGGGCGCGCGCGAAGGATCGCCAACCCGTCGCTGTCGTCATCCTAGGGCGAAGCAAGGAGCGGAGCGACGCGCGCAGACCCTAGGATCCATGCCGTGACGCTAAGGCGTTGCAACAGTTGAAAATTCTGCTCCGTTGTGCCCTTCGGCGAAGGTCACGGCATGGATCCTCGGGTCAAGCCCGAGGATGACGAATTGCGGCGGGAGCGCCAAGCCAAACGGCACACGCCGGCGGGACAGCGCCCCCCTCTGTCCTGCCGGACATCTCCCCCACAAGGGGGGAGATTGGAGCTCCAACGCCCCGCCAAAAAATTCCCTTGACCTCAACTTACCTTGAGCTTGCAAACCATCTCCGAGCCTCCTGCCAAGCAAGCCATTCCAATTGGAGATGAATGAGATGAGCACCAACAATCACCACAACGGCAGTGTCTTCAGGGTCGACAAGTTCGTCGTCCCGGCCGACGCCCGCGAGGAGATACTGCGCAAGGTCAGGGCGACGCATGAATTGCTGCGCCTCCAGCAGGGCTTCGTGCAGGATTTCCTGCTCGAGCAATTCTCCGGACCGGGCGAATTCAACCTGGTCACCATTGTCGAATGGGAAAGCCAGGCGGCCGTCGACAACGTCGTGCCGATCGTCAAGGCGGCCCACGAGCAGGCCGGCTTCAACCCCCAGGAGACGATCGCCCGCCTTGGCGTCAGGGCCGATATCGCCAACTATCAGCGCCTGCCGGAGCTGTAGGAAGGATAGCCCGCTCCGGGTGCCGGCGCCTCGACGCTGAGCACATGGCCGGTGCGGGCGTCGCTGATCATGTGCTCGAAGCCACGCCATTCGGCGGCGACGATGAACAGCGTCTTGCCATCGGTGCCGCCTAGCATGCAGGCGAAGCAGCCGCGATCGGCATCGACGGTTTGCAGCACCTCACCGCCTTCGCGCACCCTGACGCAATGTCGGTTGGGCACGTCGGCATACCAGACCGCGCCCTCGGCATCGATGCATATTCCATCGGGAAAGCCGTTGCCGAGATCGGCCCACACCCGCCTGTTGGCAAGCCCGCCATCGCCGCCGATGTCGAAGGCAGTCAACCGGTTGGCATGGGATTCGGCGACGATCAGCGTCTTGTTGTCGGGTGTCACCGCCATGCCGTTGGCGAAGGCGATGTTCTCGGCCACCTGGCGGATCGTGCCATCCGGCGTGATCAGCACGATGGTCCCCGGCCCGAAATGCTCGCCCGGAGCAGGCGCCGGCCCGCCGCCATTGACATAGATGTTGCCGCGCCCGTCAACGACGATCTCGTTCCACGGGCTCCTCGACAGCTCTCGGAGATCGGCATGGGTGACGAGGGTCCCGTCCGCCTCCTGCCTGAGCAGCAAGCCCTCACGTCCCGAAACCACCAGAAGCCGTCCATCCGGCATCCAGTCGATGCAATAAGGCAGGACGGCCGGAACGGTGAGCATGACTTCGCCCCGGCCGTCCTTATCGACGGCGACGATCTCGCCGGTGCCCCAGTTGCAGAGCCAAAGCCGACCATCGTGCCATCGCGGCGACTCGCCAAAAGCGAGGCCCTCTGTGATGACCTCGGCGTTCATGGTGGCTGATTTCGATTTCGAGAATGGCATTGCTGGCCCCTTTGTCGCGAAGCGCTTTCCTGCCAAGGACGGTTGAGCGTATGGCGAGCCGACATGGTCGTCGACAATTTGAGCGGACCATCGTGCGCCTCCGGCAAACATGATCAGATTTGAGCGTCTTTCTTACTCAAGGACAGCTGATATTGTCGCGTCGGAAGCAACCTCGTCCGCACTGGCTTTCCGGCCATGGAAGGATTTTCGATGTTCGGTTTCTTTTCCCGCAAATCCAAAAAAACGCCTGACAGGCTGGCATCAAATTCTGGAAGGGGATTGAAGTTCGGCCTGCCGTTGCCGGTTGTGGTGCCTCGTTCGAAGGTCGAAGCCGCTGGTAGAAAGCCGTTTGATCTCGTCTTCGCTGTCATGCAATTCGCCACAACGATGGTTTCCAAAGGCCTCTATCGGTATCCAGAGATCAACCCTAAGGCGATGCAGGTCTATCACGCCCACTGGTACTCCTCGGAGGTAAAGAACGGCGGCCACAGTCAATTCATCCACAATGCGGGCCAGGAAATCGATGCGATGGTTGCCAACGCTCGAGCTGGCCTCGCCGCTAGTGGTGCGAAGGGGCAACTGGCAACTCTGGAAAAGATGTCAGCCTGGGTTGCCGAGCACCCTGATGAGGCCGCCAAACAGACGGGCTTTGAGGGCGGTCGCGACGGTCTTCTGGATACGCTTGATGACGCGTTCTACGACGCTGATGAAGCCGCGCCGATGGACAATTTGGTCGCGCGCTGGATCGCTTCTTGGCCCGATTTGCAAGTTGTCGATGATGACGATTACGACGATGCCATCAATCAATTGGAGATGGCTAACCCCTCAGCGCGAAGGCAGGCTTCTTCACAAGTCGGTTGGCGATCTGGTCCGCCAGATGTTGGGTCGGTGCCACGTCGGCGCCGGCCTTGCTTGCGCAAAGATATCACCACCGGAAATCAAGCTGGCATTCGGCATGTCAAGGGTGCTGACTGTCGACAGGCAGGAGCAGATGGTCTCCCAACTCCGAACCAGTGCAAAGGAGCTCCGGCTATGCGTCGCGACAGAGACACACGTCGCTGTTTATGAGCAGGTCGCGCCGGAAGACCCTCCAGTCGCACGCCCGGGGGAGAATCCGTTCGGAGTTAACGCCCCGCGAGTCGGCATAAGGCTTGGTCGCGCCGAAGACTCAGAGATCAACACGGTTATCGAACTGGTGGAAAGGTATCATGCTCCGGTCGCTGTCGATCTTCTGTTGCGCAAGGCCGGATTCGACCCCGCTGAAGCCGCTGTTTCAGCGAACTCAATAGTGCAAACGGCGGAAGGGCCAATCGTGAACTGGGTGGTGCTAGCGTCTGGCAAAGCCTTCCTCTTCGTATCTTCGCCGAATGGCAGTGTGCTCATGCGTAGCAAAGATGACGAAAAGCTAGCCGAGGCTACGATGCCGGAACTCGACGAGCACTTTGATCGCTCCGCTGCCGCGGGCTAGGTTCTCCAGCCGCCACCCCAGCCTCCCCCATTGTTGCGTTGCGACGACGGGGGCTTTCGGCTATTGAGGCCGGACCTGAAACAAGGGCTGCCCCCATCCCATGAGCCTCGTCGACACGATCAAGAATGCGTTCGTACCGATCCATCGCGAGGGCTATCCGTTCATCGCCGCCTTCGGTGCGGGCACGCTGTTTCTCGGCTATTTTTCCTCGATCCTGTTCTGGATCGGGCTGATCCTGACGGCCTGGTGCGTCTATTTCTTCCGCGATCCCGAGCGCGTCACGCCGGTCGACGACCGGCTGGTGGTGAGCCCGGCCGACGGCATCATCTCGGCGGTCGGCCCGGCCGTGCCGCCGCGCGAACTTGGCCTCGGCTCCGGTGAAATGACCCGCATCTCGGTGTTCATGAATGTGTTTTCCTGCCATGTGAACCGCGCCCCGGTGCGCGGCCGCATTTCAAAAATCGAGCACCGGCCCGGAAAATTCCTCAATGCCGAGTTGGACAAGGCGAGCACCGAGAACGAGCGCAACGGTGTCGTCATCGACAGCCCCAACGGCACCGTCGCTGCGGTGCAGATCGCCGGCCTGGTGGCGCGGCGCATCGTCTGCTGGGCCGAGACCGGTGGCTCGATCGCCATCGGCGAGCGCTTTGGGCTGATCCGCTTCGGCTCGCGTGTCGACGTCTTCCTGCCGGTTGCCGCGACGCCGCGCGTTGCCGTCGGCCAGACGGCGGTCGGCGGCGAAACCGTGCTGGCCGAATTCGGCGGCGCTGCCGCGACGCCGCTCGTCAGGATCTCGTAAGCGGTGGGCGTGCCCTTCAAGAAGTTCGAGGCGCATGGCAGCGGCGGTCCGCGCATCCGCGAAATCCCGATGCGCATGGTGCTGCCCAACCTGGTCACCGTGCTTGCCATCTGCGCCGGCCTGTCCGGCATCCGCTTCGGCTTCGAAGGTCGCTTCGAGCCGGCGGTGGTGATGGTGCTGCTCGCCGCCTTCCTCGACGGCATCGACGGTCGCCTGGCGCGCATGCTGAAGGCGACATCGAAATTCGGCGCGCAGATGGATTCGCTGGCCGACATCGTCAATTTCGGCGTCGCGCCGGCGCTCGTCCTCTATGCCTTCATGCTCGATCGTGCCGGCTCGTTCGGCTGGATCGCGGCACTTCTGTTCACCATCGCCTGCGGCTTGCGGCTTGCGCGATTCAATGTGCTCGACGAGGAGACCGACCGGCCGATCTGGCAGACCGAGTATTTCGTCGGCGTGCCGGCGCCGGCGGGCGCGGTGCTGGTGATGCTGCCGCTCTATCTGTCATTCCTGAGGCTCGGCATCGAGCCCAGCCGTCCTGTCGCTCTTGTCGCCACCGGCTTCACTGTCCTGGTTGCTTTCCTGCTGGTCAGCCGGCTGCCGGTCTATTCCGGCAAGAGCATCAAGGTGCCGGGCGACAAGGTGCTGCCGGTCATCCTCGCCGTCGTGCTCTACGTGCTGCTGCTGATGACTTACCCCTGGTACACGCTGACCGCGTCGGTCGCCGGCTACCTTGCCTTTCTGCCGTTCAGCGTGCGCGCCTATTCGCAGCGCGCCAAGCGCGAAGGCGAGAAGGTGCCGCCTTCGGATATCGGGTAGCACTCTTCGTCATCCTAGGGCGGAGCGACGCAAAGCGGAGCGCAGACCCTAGGATCCATGCCGTTGCCTCCGCCGAGGAACGCAGCGGACCAAAACTCGCAGCCGACGTTTGCTCGTTCTGAATAGCAGCGGTACCGAAAACATCACGGCATGGATTCTAGGGTCTACGCCGCGTCGCTTCGCTCCTTGCTTCGCCCTAGGATGACGAAGACGAGGTTCCTACGCTGCGGCGCTCAGCCCCAGCCGCTCGATCACCAGCTTGCGGGTCGAGACATAGTCGGTCTTGCCCGAGCCCAGCACCGGGATCTCCTCGACCTTGACGATGTCGTTGGGCACCATCAGCTCGGCTGCGCCGGCCTGCTTGCCAAACTTGCGCAGTTCCTCCGGGTCGGCGTCGTCGGCGGTGGTGACCAGCACGATGCGCTCGCCGCGCCGTTTGTCCGGCACCGCCACTGCCGCGTGGCGCTCCTCCGGCCACAGCGACTGCACCAGCATCTCGACCGCGCCCAGCGACACCATCTCGCCGGCGATCTTGGCGAAGCGCTTGGCGCGGCCGCGAATGGTGATGAAGCCATCGCGGTCGACCGAGACGATGTCGCCGGTGTCGTGCCAGCCGTCCAGCGACTGGAGTTCACCCGGCCGGTCGGCGGTCATGTAGCCCATCATCAGGTTCGGCCCGTCGAGCCAGAGACGGCCGGCATCGTCGATGCCCTCGACCGGCTCGAGCTTCATGCGTATCGCAGGCAGCAGCCGCCCGACCGTGCCGTCGCGGCCATGAATGGCGGTGTTGACGGCGACCACGGGAGCAGCCTCCGTCAGGCCAAAACCTTCGATGATTGCCGCCTGGAAACGCTCGCGGTAGACGCGCCGCGTCTCCGGCTTCACCGCCTCGGCCCCGGCGACGACGAAGCGGAGGCTGGAGAAATCGCCGTCCTTGGCGGTGCGCGCATAATTGGCGAGGAAGGTGTCGGTGCCGAACATGATGGTCGGCTTCACCTTGCGGGCGATCTCGGGAATGATCTTGTAGTGCAGCGGCGAGGGGTAGAGGAACAGTTTCACCCCGGTGACCAAAGGCAGGATGGTGCCGCCCGTCAGCCCGAACGAGTGGAACACCGGCAGCACGTTGAGCAGGATGTCGGCCGGCGAGATGGTGATGCGGGCTTCGGCTTGCATGGCGTTGGCGTGGAGGTTGCGGTGCGACAGCACTACGGCTTTGGGTGTGCCTTCCGAGCCTGAGGTGAACAGGATCACCGCCGGCTTGGCCGCATCCTGCGGCTGCAGGGGAAAGCGCCACAGCACTGCTGCGGCCAGCTTGTCCAGCGCCGTCACGCTCTCGCGGACGTCCTCCAACCACAGCATCCTGGCGCCGCCTGCCTCGACCGCCTCGACGATGTCGGCGAGGCCGGCTTTCTCGATGAAGGCGCGGGAGGAGACGACGGTGCGGATGACGGCGGTGCGCACGGCGGCGGTCACGCTGGCCGGCCCGGCGGTGTAGTTGATCATCGCTGCCACCCGGCCGGCCGACAAAAGCCCGACGAAGGACAGCACCACGCCATTGGCGTTGGGCAAAAGCAGCCCGACTGCCTCGCCGGGCGCTGTCACCGCTTCGAAGCGGCGGCCAAGCACGCGTGCGCCGATGAACATTTTGCGGTAGCTCATCGCGCCCGAGATGACGTCCTCGATGATCGGATGCGAGGCGCCGACACGGTCCGCGGCGTCGCGCATCGCCAGGAACAGGCCGCGATCGAGACTGCTGCCGAACAGCCGCGCCTCGGCGACACGGTCGAACAGCGCGTTGGTGTTCGAGGCCTGGTCCGGGTTGCGCGCCAAGAGCTCGGCAATGGTCATCGGCTCCAGCACGCTGATCGACAGCCGCGGAAACCAGTGACGCGGCGCCCTGTCCGCCGGCGTCAGCGACACCGGCAGGTCGCGTGCGCCGGCAACGAAGATTGGCACGATCCGGGCGTCGGCCTGCATGGCGATGCGGGTGATGGCGCGAAACAGCCGGAACGCCTTGACGTCGGGCTCGACCGCTTCGGGCAGATAGACGGCCAAGCGCCCCTTGCCCTTCAGCACCCGCACCAGCCGGCGGCTGACGAAAACATGTTCGGCATTGAAGGCGATGCTGCGGCCAAGCTCGCGCCACGGCTCCAGCCAGGGCGATCTGGCCGAGGCATCGTCGAGGATGTGCAGCGTGTCGTCCGGCAGCAGCGACAGCATCAGCGCCGGCTCGAAGCGCGACTGGTGCGAGACCACATAGATCACCGGCGCCGGCGCATTGCGGGCGATCCTGATGCGCTCGTCGGCGATCCGGTAGGCGAGCTTGAACGGCACGTAGAGCAACGCCTGGGTAAAACGCAGGCCAAGGCGGAATTTCTCGACCACGCCGATCAGCAGCCAGGCCACAACGAGACCCGCAAGCAGCGCCAGTGTCAGGATCATGCCGCGTCTCTCCCAACGTCCTCCATGCCGCGGCTCTTTGGCGGCCGCTTCGAGGGCAGAGCCTAGCGGAAGTGGTGGCGGCGTCAATGTGGACTGAGTGCCCTCTGACCTTCTCCCCACGAGGGAGAAGGTGGAGAGGTGCTAGGCCGCATTCAACCTCCCGCTGATGAAACGAAACTCCTGTGTCTTACCGCCATAGCCATAGGCCGCCGCCGGCACTTCGTGCACGAAGGCGTAGCTTTCCTCGTGCACATGACCCAGCAAGCGGCCGAAGGCGGCGAACACCGCCCGGAGATAGGCCTCCAGCTCGAGCTTGGTGTTGGTGCCGTCGACCACCTTGATGTCGAGCCAGAACGTGTTGGAGCCATGCTCGGCCAGCGACTTGCCGCCGGCGAACCAGTGCTGCGGATCGAGATAGTTGATCGCGACCGCGGTGATGGTCGGATCCTTGCGCAGATGCGTGGCCGTCAGTTCGGTGACTTCCTTTGCGATTGCGGCGGACAGTTTGGCATCGGGCTTGCCGGTGACGCTGATAGTGATGATCGGCATTGTTTTCTCCTCGAGTTGCTGCGGCCTCTGTTCGCCGTTGGGGAAACCATGTCACGATCATCGAACCAAAAAAATCGAATTGTTTTCAACTTATAATTCGATACTATCGAATTATGCAGACACTGGATCCAGACCTTCTCAAAACCTTCCTCGCTTTCGTCGACGGCGGTTCGCTGGGGCAGGCGGCGTCTGTCGTCGGCCGCTCGCCCTCCGCGGTGACGACGCAGATGCAGCGGCTGGAGGAGATCGTCGGCGAGTCATTGCTTCTGGCGCAGGGGCGGGGGCGCGGCCTGACGCCGGCCGGCGAGGATCTGGTCGGCCATGCCAGGCGCATTCTCGCCGTCCACACGGAAGCCTGGCTGGCGCTGAAGGGCGCGCGCGCCGATGGCCGCGTCGCCATCGGTACCACGCAGGATTTTGCCGACAGCGGCCTGCCGGAACTGCTGCGAGCCTTCGCCGCCAGCCATCCGCGGGTCAGGATCGAATTGCGCGTCGGCCGTTCCGCCGAACTCGCGCAGGCGCTGCAGTCCGGTCTGCTCGATCTGGCGATCACCATGCGCCAGGCCCAGGCGCCGGACGAAATCGGCCTGCTCCGCGAGCCGATGCTCTGGCTCTGCTCGCAAAAGGGGCTGGCCGCGCGGGAAGAAGAGATACCCCTGGCGCTGCTCGATCCGAATTGCGGCTTTCGCGAAGCGGCCCTTGCGGCCCTCGATGCCGCTGGCCGCCGCTACCGCATAGCCGCCGGCAGCGCCAGCCTTGCCGGCCTGCGCACGGCGGTCAATGCCGGCATCGCGCTGACCTTGCGTACCGCGCGCTTTGCCCATTCCGGCATCGTCGAAGCGCCGCGCGCCCTTGGCCTGCCGCCTGTTCCATCAGCCGAATTCGCCATCCGGCTGCGCCAGGGTGCCGATCTGCCGGCGCGGGATCTGGCGGCGCTGCTGAGCGGCAACCTCGCTTTGACCGGCAGTACCGGTTGATCCAAAGAAAAAGCCGACCTTACGATCGGCTTTAAGTAGGACGGGTCGAGGGGTTTGGGGGGACTTGGGGGTGACCCGTCGCACCAACAATGCCCGAGTCGGATGATGGTTCCGTGACTGCGAAAATATTTTAGCCGTCGGCTGCGCTCCGTCTGGCCACCAGCCAGTCGCGGCCGGCATGGGCAAACACCGCACACAGCACGATGGCACCGCCGATCATGCTGGCGGCCGGCGGGATCTCGGCCAGGAACAGGAAGGCGAACAGGATCGCGAACGGCACCTCGGCCGACCCCAGCAGGCCGGATTCGGGCGCCGGGATCAGCCGCGAGCCCTCCGTCCACAGGATCGAGGCCATCGCGAAGGTGGCGCCGAACGTGGCGAGCAGCACGGCATCCCCAGTTGAAACGGCCAGCGGATCGGTGACGAACCAGCCGAGCAGAAACAGAAGGAATGCCGACACAGCACCCGCCCAGACCACCGGCGTGTCGCGGAAGGCGCGCACCATGATCATGTAGAGTGCGCCGCCGATGGTCATCAGCAGCGCCAGGCCGTCGCCAAGCAGGTGGCCGGTGCCGAACCCGGACCCGACCATGATCGCCACGCCGCACAGCGACACCGCAGCGGCGGCCAGCGTTTGCATGCGGAACGGCTCGCGCACCAGGATGAAGGCAAGCAGCGCGGTGATGAAAGGCGCTGTGGCATAGATGATGGCGACATTGGCGACATAGGTGAATTTGAAGGCAGCGATGAAGGCGATGCTGGCAAGCGCCCCTTCGACTGCCAGCAGCCAGCCGCGCCAGCCGAGGCGCAGGCTTTCGCGCCCGTCCGCGCGACGGCGTCGCCACAGCACATAGGCGGTGATCAGGATCGAGCCGACAAAGCCACGCCAGCAGGTGATGGTCAGCGGGTCGGCATGAATCGATTTGGTGAGAACCCCGGTTAGCGCGAAGAAGGCCGCCGACGCCGACACCAGCATGATGCCGAGCGTTCGCTCGGCGGCGGTGTCGGTGGATGGCATGCTCAGAGCCTCTGTCATTTCAGCAGACTACGCCGTCACGTCCTGACACCATCCTGTCAGCAGCGATCCGTTGTCCACGTCTCAGTGTCATATCCTACAGCCGCTTGCGGAAATGCTCGTTGCCGACGATCAGCAGGCCGGCACCGATGATCAGCGCGGCCCCCAAGAACACTTCGCGGCGCGGCACGTCGCCCCAGATGGCGAAGCCGAGCGCGAAGGCCCAGACCAGCGACGTGTATTCGAACGGCGCCACGATCGACACCGGCGCCCGCTTCATCCCTTCGAACAGCAGGAATTGCGCGACGCCGCCGAGCGCGCCGACGCTGATGAGCAGCAGCAACTGGCCGCCATCGGGCATCTGCCACACGATGAGCGCCGGCACCGCCGAAAACACCAGGAAGTAGAAATTGTTGAGGATGAGCTGGATCATCGTCCGCTCCTGCATTGCCGTCTTGCGCAGCAGCACCACGGCGATGCCCCACAGCAGCGCGGCCGCCAGCACCAGAAGGATCGGCATGGACAGGCCGAGATGGGTGGGGTCGCAGGCCACGAACACGCCGGCAAAGCCGATCAGCACCGCCACCCAGCGCAGCAGCGGCACCTTTTCGCCGAGCATGAACACCGACAGCACGGTGACGATGATCGGGGCGGCATAGTAAACTGTGGTGAGCTCGGCCAGTTGAAGAGTGCGAGCGGCGTTGTAGTAGCAAAGCCAGGCGGCAAGCGTGAAGGCGCTGCGCACCAGCATCGGCCGTATGATGGGCGAGCGCGCTGTGTCGGCGAACACGCGCCGCCCGCCGATCACCGCGCAGCCGGCGAGCACGGTGATGCTGCGGAAGAACATGATCTGCCAGACGCTGATGCCGACGACGAGCAGCTTGATTGCAGCGTCCTGCGTCGAAAACAGGAAATAGGCGCCACCGGTCAGGAGGATGCCGGCAAGCACCCTTTCGCGGGTTTCCAGAATGGCGATATCGGCCATGCGACGGGTCCGGCAGCTGTCGAGAGAAGGAAGCCTGCCCAATCAAGCTCCACACCGCAGGCTATACGGGCGAGAGCCAGCGCGGCGCTACGCCAGCGCCGGCCTTGCGTTGGGGCAGGGGTTCCATGGCGAGCCGCGCTGTCGCGAGGCTCACTGCGTCGCCTGATAAAGCTCCGAAGCGGCCTCCTTCAGCGCGCGCCGTCCGTCAGGCCTGAAATACATCATGTGCCCGCCCTCGACGACATCGAGGCGGATCGGTTTGGCATTGGCGAGCGACGGGATCTGGTTCACCAGGTAGCGCGAGGCGAGATAGGGCGTGACAAGGTCCGTGTAGCCGTTGACGATGACGACGCCGAGCGCCGGGTTCAGCGAGCGCGCCCGCTGCAGATCGTCCATCACGCCGACATAGCCTTGCCGCGAGGCGCTGGTGCCGTAGTCCCAATTGTGGCTGATCTCGCCATTGAGCAACCGGTAGCTGACATCGGTGCGAAAATTCAGCTCGTCGCGGGCATAGGCGACGAAGGCCGAGGTCAGCACCGGCACGCTGCGGTCGAGCACCGGGTCCGGGCCGGCGATGCGGGCGCTCTCGGGCGCGATGTCGGCTGTCGCGATCGTGCCGTCATAGGGGCTGAGCACCTTGCCGCTGGCGCGGGCAAACTCCCTTGCGAACAGGCCGGTCGGGATACGCGCGAAATTCCGCTGGACGAGGTCGAGCGACAGTCCGGTGAACTCCGCCACGCGCTGGCTCGCCAGCCGCCCGCCCTGCTCCAGCCCGCTGGCCAAGGCCGTAAGGTAGTCGCCCATCGCATAGTGCTCGACCTCGGTGAGCTTCTCGCGCAGCGCATCGCCGCTGACGCCTTCGGCGCGCAGGCGCACCGCCGCCAGCGATGGCAGTTCGAGCGCCCAATGCAGCGGCTCGAATTCGTCCGGCTGCACCAGCATGAACTCCAGCGCCGGCGAGATCAGCACGATGCCGTTCGGGCTGATGCCGATATCCTCCTGCAGGGTCCTGGCAAGCAGTGCCGCGCGGAACCCGCCATAGCTTTCCCCGGCGAGGAAGAGCGGCGATCCGGTGCGGCCGTTCTGTGCAAGAAAGAGCCGGATGAAAGCGCCTACCGAACTGGCATCCTGGTTGACGCCCCAGAAGTCGTGCGTGTCCTGGCCCGGTGCCTCCCGGCTGTATCCGGTGCCGACCGGGTCGACGAAGACGAGGTCGCTCATGTCGAGCCAGCTGTCCGGATTGTCGATGAGCCTTTGCGGCGAGGGCAGGAACTCCCCGTTGGCACGGGTCGCAATGACGCGTGGGCCGAGCGCGCCAAGATGCAGATAGGCGGACGCCGCTCCCGGGCCGCCGTTGAACACGAAGGTGATGGGCCGCTGCGGCTGGTTCGCTGCGTTGTCCGGCGGCCGCAGCGTGTAGGCGACATAGAAGATCTCCGCCGTGACGTCGCCCTTGCCGGAAAGCAGCGACAGCGTGCCGGCTTTTGCCTGATAGTCCAGCTTGCGCCCGGCAAGCGTGATCGAATGGCTGGTGGTCTGCGGCGATGGCAGCAGCGACAGGACGCCGCCCGTGGGCGCCGGCCGTTCCGCTGTTTCAGCCAGGACTGGCTGCGCGAAGGCGGCAAGCGACAGCAGGATCAGGGGGACGAGTTTCAGCTTGAATGGCATGACGCCTCCGCGAGAACGACTGTCGCATAGGTATGACCGGGGCGGTCGAAGTCAAAGGAAATGACGGATGGATGGTCGTTGGTTCGGCATCGCCAAAGTCGAGTTCCTTCGCGCCCCCGCTGTCCCGCCAGCATATCGGTGCTATCAAAGCGTGAAGGACTCGGAAGGATTGAACATGGACGCCACCGCACTGAAGGCCATGCAGGCGCCTTTGAAGGAAGCCTATCGCGACGATGCTTCGCGGGCGCTGATCACGCTTCGGGCCAAGGGTTCGATCGAAGACCAGTCGATCGCCTGCAAGGTCGAGACGGGCAGGGCGCTGGCCATTGCCGGCCTGCATCCGGCCACCGGCGGCTCCGGGCTCGAACTCTGCTCCGGCGACATGCTGCTGGAGGCGCTGGTGGCTTGCGCCGGGGTGACGCTGAAGGCGGTGGCCACCGCACTCGAATTCAGGCTTGGCGCCGCGACCGTCGAGGCCGAAGGCGACCTCGACTTTCGCGGCACGCTTGGCGTGGCCAAGGATGCGCCGGTCGGCTTCCGCGCCATCCGGCTCAATTTCAGTCTCGACACGGATGAACCGCAAGAGCGCATCGATGCGCTGCTGAAGCTCACCGAACGCTACTGCGTGGTGTTCCAGACGATCAGCAACAAGCCGGAGATGACGGTTTCAGCGCGGCGCTGACACTGCCGATCTCCCCCCTTGTGGGGGAGATGCCTGGCAAGGCAGAGGGGGGCGCTGTCCCGCCGGCCTCTCGCCCCTGTTCTATCAAACCGAGTCGCTTCGCAACGGGTGGACTAAATGAAGGTAGGCGATCCTTCGCGCCCCCCTCTGTCCTGCCGGACATCTCCCTCACGAGGGGGGAGATCGGCTGTCTTCCCGGCTTTCGCTAACTTCCCCTCTACTGCGCCGCCGGCTCCTCGGCGTCGCCTTCGTCGGTGAACGGCGAGGCGCTCGGCACGCAGTTCACCGCCCAGCCGGCCGGCGTCGGTTGCTTCTGGTATTCGGTGATGGCGTTGGTGCACTGGTCGCGCGTGTCGAAGGTGCTGGGCAGCACCACCATGCCGCCCTGCGGGCCGGCGATCACCAGATACCAAACAAGTGCGACGCTGGGAGCAGCCATGGGAATTCCTCGCTTTGCTGTTGTGGGAGTCGCCGTGACCCTAGCAACTCCGACCGGGTGGCGGAAGCGCGCGTCGTGCGCGTCGCTCCGCCCCGGCATCACAGCCGCGTGATGTCAGCCGTTCCCGAGTGCCGCTCAGTTCACGGCAAAGCAGTAGAACAGGCCGTCGCCGCCGGTGCCTTGCAGCGCCTCCTGGCTGCAGCCGCCGCGCGAGGCATGCGAGGAGTTCCACGACTTGGCGGCCGCCGAATCGTCAAGCCCGGTGCGGTCGTGGTGGCCGACCATCGCCACGCCGTCCGCGCCGCTCATCGTCCAGTCGCCGCAGGTCTGATCGGCGATCTTGGTGCCGTCGGGCTTGGAGCCGGTCAGCACGTCGTGCCGGTTCGGCTTGTCGCCGCGGCCGTTGACCACTTCGCCTTTTTCATTGAGCGCCGTCTCCTTGGTGATGGCGTTGGCGTCGCCGTGCAGCGAGGCGACATCGTCGGCGATCTTGACGCCCTTGGCGTTGACCCATGGGCCCTTGCCGATGCGGTCGCGCGCATCGGCGTCGCTGGTCGAGAGATAGGCAGCCCAGATCGTGCCGGTGACCCCTACGGCCTCGGCCAGCGCGGCGCAATGCGCATCGGCGCCCTTGATGCCGCCAAGGTCGGCGCCCTTGCCGGAGCCGACGCTGGTGACGAAGAAACTCATCGTCGCGCCCTGTGAATAGGCGACGCCAGCTGCTGCGAGGAAGGTGGCGGCGGTGGCGAGAAGCAATCTGCGCATAGTGGTCCTCCGTTCTTCGGGTTCGAATGTTCTACATTCGAAGAACGTCACCGAGCGCGGAATTCTTCCACCTGAAATGCCTGTTTATTCCGGCTGCCGGTAGGCGACAAAGCGGTTTTGCTTGGCCTGGAAGATCAGCCCGGTCTCTTTCAGGTCCGGGCTCGCCAACGGCACGATGCGTTTTGCGATCTCCGAAGGATGCGGCAGTGTCTCCGGATCCTCGCCGGGAACGGCCTGTGCGCGCATCGCGGTGCGGGTGGCGCCTGGATCGGCGGCATTGACCCTGAGCGGAAGGCTCTGCGTCTCATGCGCCCAGGAGCGCATCATCGTCTCGACCGCCGCCTTCGAGGCCGCGTAGGGCGCCCAGAAGGCGCGCGCCGAGTGCGCCGCGTTGGAAGACAGGATGATGGCGCGGCCGGCGTCGGAGAGCCGAAGCAGTGGGTCGACCGAGCGGATCAGCCGCCATGTCGAGGTGACGTTGATGGTCATCACCTTCTCGAAGGTTTTTGCCTCGACATGGCCGATCGGCGAGATGACGCCGAGCACGCCGGCATTGGCGACAAGGATGTCGAGTTTGCCCCAGCGCTCATGGATGGCGCCGCCCAACCGGTCGATGCCGGCCATGTCGGCGAGGTCGAGCGGCACCAAGGTGGCTTCGCCCTTGCCGGTCTTGGCGCGTTCGGCCTTGATCTCGTCGTCGAGCTCTTCCAGTCCGCCGACGGTCCGCGCCACCGCAATCACATGCGCGCCGGCGGCGGCTAGTTCCTTGGCGATGAAATAGCCGATGCCGCGCGAGGCGCCGGTGACGACCGCGGTGCGGCCGGAGAGGTCGAGGCTCATGCGATATTTCCGTAAGGGTGCCTATGCCCCGCTCGTCGCCAGCAGCGACAGCGTGCGCACATTGTCGTGGCCTTCGAAGTCGAGCAGGCGGGTCGGGTACTGGCCTGTGAAGCAGGCGTCGCAGAATTGCGGCTGCTCATTGTCGCGGCCGGCCTCGCCGACGGCGCGGTAGAGGCCGTCGATCGACAGGAAGCCGAGCGAATCGACGCGGATGAACTCGGCCATCTCCTGGATGGACATGCGCGACGCCAGCAGTTTCGACTTCTCCGGCGTGTCGACGCCGTAGAAGCAGGAGGCGCTGGTCGGCGGCGAGGCGATGCGCATATGCACCTCCTTGGCGCCGGCGTCGCGCACCATCTGCACGATCTTCTGGCTGGTGGTGCCGCGCACGATGCTGTCGTCGACCAGCACCACGCGCTTGCCCTCGATCATGCGGCGGTTGGCGTTGTGCTTCAGCTTGACGCCCATGTGGCGGATCGAATCGCCGGGCTGGATGAAGGTGCGGCCGACATAGTGGTTGCGGATGATGCCGAGTTCGAAGGGGATGCCTGCGGCCTGGGAAAAGCCGATCGCCGCCGGCGTGCCGGAATCCGGCACCGGCACGATGATGTCGGCGTCGACGGGGCTTTCCTGCGCCAGTTCGGCGCCGATGCGCTTGCGCACCTCATAGACGTTGCGGCCCTCGACCGAGGAGTCCGGCCGCGCGAAATAGACATATTCGAAGATGCAGAAGCGGGTCTTCTGCGGCTCGAACGGGAACAGGCTCTCGATGCCCTTGGCGGTGACGACGACCATCTCGCCCGGCTTGAGGTCGCGCACGAAGCGGGCGCCGATGATGTCGAGCGCGCAGGTTTCGGAAGCGAGGATCCAGGCGCCGTCGAGGTCGCCCAGCACCAGCGGGCGGATGCCCAGCGGGTCGCGGCAGCCGATCATCTTCTTGGCCGTCATCGCCACCAGCGAGAAGGCGCCTTCGACCTGGCGCACCGCGTCGATGAAGCGCGAGTTGAGATCGCGTTCCTTGCTGGTGGCGACGAGATGCAAGAGCGTCTCGGTGTCGGAGGTCGACGAGAAGATCGCGCCCTGCTTCTGCAGCGCGCGCTGCACGGTCATCGCATTGGTCAGATTGCCGTTGTGGGCTACGGCGAAGCCGCCATCGGCAAGCTCGGCGAAGAAGGGCTGGATGTTGCGCAGGCCGGCACCGCCGGTGGTGGCATAGCGGGTGTGGCCGATGGCGCGGTTGCCTTGCAGGCTGTCGATGACGCGCTGCTTGGTGAAGGTGTCGCCGATCAGGCCGACATGGCGTTCGACATGAAATTGGCTGCCGTCATAGGAGACGATGCCGGCGGCCTCCTGGCCGCGATGCTGCAACGCGTGCAGGCCGAGCGTGACGATGGCTGCGGCATCCTGCCGGCCGAATATGCCGAACACGCCGCATTCGTCGTGGAAATGGTCGTCGGCCTCGGCGGAAAGCAAATCGTCTGCGTCTGCCATGTGGGGCTCAAGCTCCGCTAAAATCGCCATATAAGGTGATAGCGCGTCGAAAGCAACGCATGCCGCGCGGCGTTCACATCATCGTCAGGCCCGGCCCTCGTTGGCCAGGCTTCAGTTTGCCGGCGCCGCGGGCGCCGGATTGGCGGGCTGGGCCGGTGCATTGTCGGCCGGCGCATCGCTTCCGCTGTCGTCGGGCGCCGGGGCATCGGCGTCGTCGCCGGTTGCCGGTGCTTCCGTTGTCGGCGCGGCTGGGGCCTCTGTGCCGGCCTCGGGCGCCGCCGGCTGATTCGGATTCAGCTTCTTCAGGATCGTGTTTTCCGGATCCTCTGGCAGCAGGCTTTCCAGCTTGGTGCCGATCTGTTCCAGCAGCGGCCGCGACTTGGCGTTGGCGACCCAGGCCGGAGCCTTGGCGCCGGCCAGCCAGTTGAAGAACAAAAGCGCCACCGCGACCACCAGGATGCCGCGCGCCGCGCCGTAGAGGAAACCCAGCGTGCGGTCGAGCGCGCCGATCCTGGAATCGATGATCCAGTCGGCGAGTTTCATGGTGATGACGGAAACGACGATCAGCGCGATGACGAAGACGATGGCGGCAGCCGCCGCCATGGCGATCTTGTCGTTGTCGACATAGGGCTGAACGTAGGGCAGAACCGGCTTGTAGAAGAAGAACGCCGCTGCCGCCGCCGCTGCCCAGGAAACCACGGACAGCACCTCGCGGGAGAAACCGCGAACCATGGCCAGCATCGCCGAGACCAGGGTGAAGCCGACGAGAATTCCGTCAAGCAGCGTAATCGGCATGTCTTTCGCCCCTGTCTTTTTTCACAGCTCGACGAGCCGCGTCACTCTTCCTCGTCGGCGCGGCTGCGCCGTGAGCCGGCTATGCGCGCCACGAGATCGGCAAGCTCGGTGGGCTGGAAAGCGCTGGCCCCGATCCCCCCGGCCCCATTACCACCGACAAGTTCCTCACTGCCCAAGGGCAGAACCGCGCTTCCAAAACCCAGCTTTTCGGCCTCCTTGAGGCGCTGCTGCGCGTGCGCAACTGGCCTCACAGCGCCCGACAGGCTGATTTCGCCGAAATAGACGCAATCGGCCGGAAGGGCAAGACCGGTGAGCGACGAAACCAGTGCCGCCGCCACCGCGAGATCGGCGGCCGGCTCCGAAATCCGGTAGCCGCCGGCGACGTTGAGATAGACATCGTGGGTGCCGAAGCGCACCCCGCAATGCGCTTCCAGCACGGCCAGCACCATCGACAGCCGCGCGCCGTCCCAGCCGACGACGGCGCGGCGCGGCGTGCCGAGCGAGGAGGGTGCGACCAGCGCCTGGATCTCGACGAGCACCGGACGCGTGCCTTCCATGCCGGCGAAAACCGCGGCGCCCGGCGATTTCGCATGGCGTTCGCCGAGGAACAGCTCCGACGGATTGGCGACCTCGCGCAGGCCCTTGTCCGACATCTCGAAGACGCCGATCTCGTCAGTCGGTCCGAAACGGTTCTTCACCGTGCGCAGGATGCGGTAGTGATGGCCGCCTTCGCCCTCGAAATAGAGCACGGCGTCGACCATGTGCTCGACGACGCGAGGGCCGGCGATCTGGCCTTCCTTGGTGACGTGGCCGACCAGCACGATCGCAGCGCCTGTGGATTTCGCATAGCGGATCATCGCCTGGGCGGCGGCGCGCACCTGGGTGACGGTGCCCGGCGCCGAATCGGCGAGGTCGGTCCACAGCGTCTGGATCGAATCGAGGATCACCAAATCCGGCCGCTTGCCGTCGGCGATCGTCGCCAGGATGTCCTCGACATTGGTTTCGGCGGCAAGCTCGACGGGCGTGTCGGCGACGCCGAGTCGCTGGGCGCGCAGCCTGATCTGGGCGACGGCTTCCTCGCCCGAGACATAGACGATGCGGTGGCCTTTTGACGCCAGCGCCGCTGCGGCCTGGGTCAGAAGCGTCGACTTGCCGATGCCGGGATCGCCGCCGACCAAAAGTGCCGAGCCGCGGACAAAACCGCCGCCGGTGGCGCGGTCGAGCTCGCCGATGCCCGACACGATGCGTGGTGCATCCTCGATGTCGCCGGACAGGCTGGTCAGCACCACGGCGCGGCCCTTGCGGGCATTGCGCGTGTTGGCCGGCCCCGAGCCGATGCCGCCGGCGGTGCCTTCCTCGACGAGCGTGTTCCACTCGCCGCAGGCATCGCATTTGCCGGCCCAGCGCTGATGCACGGAGCCGCAATTCTGGCAGATGAACTGGACGCGGGATTTAGCCACGCTCTGACCTTCCCGCCAATTGGGGAGCGCTGTGATCCTTCGCGCCCCCCTCTGTCCTGCCGGACATCTCCCCCACGAGGGGGGAGATTGGCAGTCGCTCGCGGCGGCGCTCTTTTCTGCAACGTTGAAAATTGGCGAAACCCGACGCGCTGTCCGGTCTCCCCCCTTGTGGGGGAGATGTCCGGCAGGACAGAGGGGGGCGCCGTAGAGCGCTGCGGTTTGGTGCGACGTCCACCAAGCGGCTACTCAAACCGATCCGGCAGATGATGCTCCTCGGCAAGATCCGAGAAGCGGGTGAACTCGCCCTGGAAGGCGAGGCTGACCGAACCCGTCGGGCCGTGGCGCTGCTTGGCGACGATGACTTCGGCCTTGCCGCGCATCTCGTTCATCTCGTTTTCCCACTTGACGTATTCGTCGGTACCGGGCTTCGGCTCGCGGTTCTTGAGATAGTACTCCTCGCGATAGACGAACATCACCACGTCGGCGTCCTGCTCGATCGAGCCGGATTCGCGCAGATCCGACAGCTGCGGGCGCTTGTCGTCGCGGCTTTCGACCTGACGCGACAGCTGCGACAGCGCGATGATCGGCACACTGAGTTCCTTGGCCAGCGCCTTCAGGCCGGTGGTGATTTCGGTGATTTCCTGCACGCGGTTCTGCGAGGATTTGGCACTCGATCCCTGCATCAGCTGGATATAGTCGATGACGATGAGGTCGAGGCCGCGCTGACGCTTCAGCCGGCGGGCGCGGGCGGACAGCTGGGCAATGGAAATGCCGCCGGTCTGGTCGATGAACAGCGGGATCTTCTGCATGGTCTGCGAGCAGGCGACCAGCTTCTCGAAATCCATCTCGGAAATCTCGCCACGACGGATTTTTGACGACGGGATCTCCGTCTGCTCGGAAATGATACGGGTGGCGAGCTGCTCCGACGACATTTCCAGCGAGAAGAAGCCGACGACGCCGCCATTGGCGGCCTTGAACGAACCGTCGGCCTGCTGCGCCGGCACATAGGCCTCGGCGATGTTGAAGGCCATGTTGGTGGCCAAAGACGTCTTGCCCATGCCCGGGCGGCCGGCGATGATGATCAGGTCGGACGGCTGCAGGCCGCCCATGCGGCGGTCGAGGTCGCGCAGGCCGGTGGCGACGCCCGACAGATGCCCGTCGCGCATATAGGCGGCATTGGCCATGTCGACGGCGGTCTTGACCGCGTCGGTGAAGCTTTCGAAGCCACCGTCGTAGCGGCCGGTCTCGGCCAGCTCGAACAGGCGCCGCTCGGCATCCTCAATTTGCTCGGAGGGCGCCATGTCGACCGGCGCGTCATAGGCGATGTTGACCATGTCCTCGCCGACGGTGATCAGTGCGCGGCGCGTCGCCAGGTCATAGATGGCGCGGCCATAATCGGTGGCGTTGACGACGGTGACGGCCTCGACGGCAAGCCGAACGACATATTGCGCCACCGTCATGTCGCCGACCTTCTCGTCGGCAGGCAGGAAGGTTTTTAGCGTGATCGGCGTCGCCACCTTGCCCATGCGGATGAGCTCGGCAGCAATCTCGAATATCCTGCGGTGCAGCGGCTCGTAGAAATGCCCGGCTTTGAGGAAGTCGGAGACGCGGTAGAAGGCATCATTGTTGACGAGGATGGCGCCGAGCAGCGCCTGCTCGGCCTCGATATTGTTTGGTGCCTCGCGATAAAGCGGTGTTTCCGCCACGCCGAACTTGCGCGCTGCCTCAGCCATGATGTCCCCGAATTTCGATCCCGCATTCTCGATATCAGAACGGACAAAAGCCGGTGCTGACTTATCTGCAACAGTGCCTGTCCAACCAGCTTTGATGCCCACTGTTCACAGGAGAGGCACACCGTCCACAGGACAGAATTCCCGTGCTCCGATTCCGATTGACTCGGCAAGGTGGTGATTCTGCATATGATAGAACAAATAAGGAACAAATGCAACTTGCAGGTAGTGTCTCAGTTTGAAATTTGCGGGATGATCAGCACGGCGACGACTTCGATGAGGGGGATTACCACGTAGATGGCAAGGAAGCCGGCAATCCCCACCCCGATTTTGACCAGCCAAGACGAATGAGGGGGCGCCCTCCAAGCGAAATATGCGCTCGCGACGCCCAAACCCAATGCGACAATGCCAATGAGCGGAGACCGCGTCATTGGCAGCATTTGATCACCAAAAACCAGAAAGATCGCGCTAATGAAGATTAGCTGGGCCGCGAGCCCAAATAGAAACGCGCGTTTCATACGGCCCTCCCGGTGCTATCTTTTATCGGCATCAGGCGACAACTTTCGTTTTGTACGGACCGCACTTGCCCGGCTTCGGGGCAACAGCATCCATCTTGTCGCAAAGGTCGCTCATTGACCATAGCGTTTGCGAAACGCCAGCGGCTTTAGACCGCATCGCCCCAGTCCAGCCGCCGCGCCGCTTTGAACGCATCGCCGTCGCGCTTGGTGAAGAGTTTTTCGCCGGCGCTGCCGTCCGGTTCGCAAAGCTTCAGCAACACCTTGCCGGAGCCTGATCTCGGCGGCGCGATCACCCGCGCCGCGCGGGAAGGAGCCGGCTCCCGCGAGGCCGCGACATAGATGAACTTCTCGTCCTCCCATGGCACGTCGGCGTCCTTGGCCAGCCGATGCAGGCGCGAGCGGGCGACGCGGCGCGAAAAATGGCACCAGTCGGGCTGGGCGAGCGGGCAGGGCACCTCATGCGGGCATGGCGCCAGGATATGCGCGCCGGCTTCGATCAGTTGCCGTCGCACCGCAAGGATGCGCTGCCAGCCAGCCGACGTGCCCGGCTCGACGATCAGCAGCGTGTCGGCGGTCAATTGCCAGAGCCGGTCGACCAGCTTCGGCAGCGATGCTGGCGTGATCTCGTCCAGCACATAGGCACAGCTGACCAGATCGGCCGGTCTGAGGCCGGCAAGGTCGATGGTGGCGTCGCCGGCAATCCATGATGTCTTGGCGGTGATCGCGTCGGCGGCGAGCGTCTCGCCGACCTTGCGCACCGCGGCACTGGCTTCCAGCAGCACCGCCGCTTCGAGATCGGGCCAGAGATCGGCGGTAGCCCAAAGCACCGTGCCGGGGCCGGCGCCGACGTCGAGCAAGGTCTTTGGCGCAAAGCCAGGCTGGGCCTCCGCCAGCGCGTCGAGGCTGGCGCGCACGGCGGCGTAGGTCGCCGGCAGCCGCGTCGCCAGATAGGCTCTGACCGCAAGGTCCTCGGCCATATGCAGGCGGCCGTCGCGCAGTTCGGTGCGATAGCGGTCGGACAGCGTCCTTGCCGCCTGTTTCAATACGGGCAGGGGCACCTTGTCGAGCAGGCGCTCGACGCCCTGTCTGAGGAGAGCAGGCAGTTCCACGGCTCAGGCTCCCTTAGAATCGGATGATTTCAGGTCGAATCGACCTGAAATCATCCGATTCTAAATCAAAGAGATAGAGCATGATGTCGTCCGAAAACCGCTTCACACTTTTCGGCATCATGCTCTAGGCGCGAGCAGGATGACCGAGGCGCCGACGATGCAGAGTGCCGCCCCGCCAAGATCCCATCGGTCGGGACGCACACCTTCCACCAGCCACAGCCAGTCGAGCGATGCCGCGATGTAGATGCCGCCATAAGCGGCATAGGCACGGCCCGCGGCATTGGTGTCGACCAGCGCCAGCAGGGAACCGAACAGCGCCAGCGACACGAGGCCGGGCGCCAGCCACAACGGTGACCTCTCCAGCCGCCACCAGGCCCAGAACGAGAAGCAGCCGGCGATCTCGGCAAACGCGGCTGCGATGTAGATGAGGTAGGTCATGAAAGGTCTCGCGATAACGAGACCTTTTTCATGCCTGGTAGGGCCATGGCAAGACCAAGCGGCGCCGGGCCGCCGGCGCGCTACTCGCCGTCCGCAACCTTGCGGCGGCGGGTCGGCTTGGCGACAGGCGTCTGCTGGCGATGGCCCATGTCGCGCATTTCCAGCGCCTTCTCGCATTTGCCCATGTAGTCGCGCGTCATCGGCAGCGTGTCGTTCTTCTTGGCGAGCTGGATCTGGAAGATCACCAGGTCCTGCCAGCGGAAGGCCGCTTCCGAGGCGGCCAGATAGAACTCCCACATGCGGCAGAAGCGCTCGTCGTAGATCGCCTTGGCCTTGTCGCGGTTGGCGGCGAAGCGCTCGCCCCAATGCTTCAGCGTGTCGGCATAGTGCAGCCTGAGCATCTCGACGTCGGTGACGACGAGGCCGGACTTCTCGATCGCCGGCATCACCTCGGACAATGCAGGGATGTAGCCGCCCGGGAAGATGTATTTGCGGACGAAGGCGCTGGTCGCCCACGGCACGCCGGAGCGGCCGATCGTGTGCAAGAGCATGACGCCGTCCGGCTTCAGAAGCGTCGCCGACTTTTCGAAGAAGGTGCGGTAGTGGTTGACGCCGACATGCTCGAACATGCCGACCGAGACGATCCGGTCGAAGCGCTCGTTGAGCTCGCGATAGTCCTTCAGGTCGAAATGGACGCGGTTTTGCAGGCCCAGCGCATGGGCGCGGTCGGTGGCGACACCATGCTGTTCGGTCGACAGGGTGACACCTTGCACGTCGACGTCGAAGGCCTTCGCCAGATAGATGCCGAGCCCGCCCCAGCCGGAGCCGATGTCGAGCACCGTCTGGCCGGCCTTCAGCCTGAGCTTGGCGGCGATGTGGCGCTTCTTGGCGGCCTGCGCCTCGTCGAGCGTCATGTCGGGCTGCTCGAAATAGGCGCAGGAGTACTGCATGTCCTCGTCGAGGAAGAGCCGGTAGAGGTCGCCCGAGAGGTCGTAGTGGCGCTGCACGTTGCGGCGCGCGCGAGTGGCGGTGTTGATCTGATGCAAGCGGCGGAAGGCATGGCGCAGGCCCTCGATCGCCTTCGACCAGGTGGCGTCGATGCCGCCGCTGCCCATGTTCTGGAAGGCGATGCGCATGACGCCGAGCACGCCGCCCTCGAGAATGTCGAGCTCGCCGTCCATGTAGGCTTCCGGCACCGCCAGCATCGGATCGAAGGTGATGGCGCGTTCGGCATGCCTGGTCTTGATGTGCATGTGCACCGGCTCGCCGCTGCCGTCGCCGAAAACCACCGTCAAACCCTTGGGGCCGGTCACCTTGAGATTGCCGGTACGCACAAGACGGTCGAGAACGCGCTTCAACAGAATATTCATGACCAAATGTCCCCTCACGGTCAGACAAGCTGCTTGCGCATGGCCCCCGAAATCGACGCCGATCTCGGAGAGGATCATGCACCAGACAAGGTTTCTACAGCGTGCTTTCCCCGTCCAAAGGGCGCACGGGCGCTATAATCTGCAACAAGATATAGGGGTTCGAAAAGTTCCATTTGGCACAAAAAAGCCCGGGCGCGAGGCCCGGGCATTGGTCCACAAAGGCTAAATGCCGACAAAGTGATCAGAGCGGTGCTCTGACACTGTGATCAGAGCGCCGCTCTGACACTCCGTCGGGCGTGATCAGGCGTTCTCTTCGCCGCCTTCGAACTCGGCGTTCGGGTCGAAGAAGTTCTCCGGCCGCGCATTGTCGTTGATGTCGTCGCCATAGATGGCTTCGGCGGTGGTCAGCGTCTCGCCCTTGGCCTGACGCTCGGCTTCGTCGGCCGTGCGGGCGATGTTGAGCGTGATGGTGACCTCGACTTCCGGATGCAGCGCGATCGCCACATTGGTCACACCGATGGTCTTGATCGGCTGGTTGAGCTGGATCTGGTTGCGGTTGACCGAGAAGCCCTCGGCCGTCAGCAGGTCGGCGATGTCGCGGGTCGACACCGAACCGTAGAGCTGGCCGGTCTCACCGGCCGAACGCACGGCGATGAAGCTCTTGCCGTCGAGCTTCTCGGCAACCTGCGCGGCTTCCGACTTGCGCTCGAGGTTACGGGCTTCGAGCTGGGCGCGCTGGCCCTCGAACTTCTTCTTGTTGGCTTCGTTGGCGCGCAGCGCCTTGCCCTGCGGCAGCAGGAAATTGCGGGCAAAGCCGTCCTTGACCTTGACGGTGTCGCCCATCTGGCCGAGGCGGGAAACGCGTTCGAGAAGAATGACTTCCATGGTTTTGTTCCTTCGTTTGGGCGCCCGAAGGCGCTGGATTTCTGGAACAGGTCAGGAAGCAAAGGGGCGTTGCCGCCGGTGTCGCTGTCCTGCCTGTCGCGGCAGTTAGAGGCTTTTCACCTCAACTCGGGATTTCAATGCATGTCGCCCAAAAGGTGGTCCGGTTTTGGGACAACGACATGCATCATCAAAAACAACCCTGCGGCGCCCGTCGCCGTGGGGAAAAGCGGGCGGCAAGCCGCCCGCTTCGAGAAATTAGCGAACCACGTAGGGCAGCAGGCCGAGGAAGCGGGCGCGCTTGATCGCCTTGGCGAGCTCACGCTGCTTCTTCTGGCTGACGGCGGTGATGCGCGACGGCACGATCTTGCCGCGCTCGGAAATGTAGCGCTGCAAGAGACGCACGTCCTTGTAGTCGATCTTGGGCGCATTGGCGCCGGAGAACGGGCAGGTCTTGCGGCGGCGGTGGAACGGGCGCCGGGTCGGGATCTGGTTGATGTCGACCATTATTCTGCACCCCCTTCAACGCCTTCGCGCGGACGGCGCGGACCACGATCGCCACCGGCGTCGCCGAACGAGCGCGGCGGACGATCGCCACGGTCGCCGCGATCGCGGTCGCCGAACGAACGCGGGCCGCGATCGCCACGGTCACGGTCGCCGAAGCCGCCGCGTTCCGAGCGCTCTTCGCGCTTCTGCATCATGGCCGACGGGCCTTCCTCATGCGCCTCGACCTTGACGGTCAGGAAGCGCAGCACGTCCTCGGACAGGCCCATCTGGCGCTCCATCTCGTTGAGCGCTGCCGGCGGGCAGGAGAGGTCCATAAGCGTGTAGTATGCCTTCCGGTTCTTGTTGACCCGGTAGGTGAGGGACTTCAGTCCCCAGTTCTCGACCCGGCCGACGGACCCGCCATTGGCGGAGATGACGCCCTTGTACTGTTCGACAAGCGCATCGACCTGCTGCTGCGAGAGGTCCTGCCGGGCAAGGAACACATGTTCGTATAGAGCCATAGTGTATCAGTGCCTTTCTTCGTTTCTCTCCCGGATCCTCGCGGCAAAAGCCTCTGCAACTTCTCTGACCGCTGATCCCCAGCAAAAGGGGGAGCGGGAAGAAAGGAGCATTTCGAGACGGTCGAGAGCGGAGACACGGGAGGCGGAAGCGCTTCTGGCTTCACACACCGCTTTTCGAGAAAAGCAACGGCCCTCCGTTCAGCCCCCAGCAAGGACCGGCAGATTGCGGGCGTCTATACAGCAATCCGGCTGGAAGGCAAGGGCACGCGGCGTTGCAGACAGCGTCCTTGGCGTCGCAGGGCCGAAGACACCAGGCTCAGCTGGTGTGGGTGACCGGCTTGTCGACCGTTTCCGGGAAGAAGTCGGGCGCCGCGCGGCGCTTGCCGAACATCATGTCGTATTGCAGCAGGCGGAAATCGTTGATCGCCGGGTCGATCTTCTTCTGCCGCGCCCAGTCGGGGGTCGCCTCGCCGGCCGGCGTCAGGAGAAGGTTGCGGTCGACGACGCGGTAGCGTTCGCGCAGCGCGCCGAGGAAGCCGGTGTAGTAGGGATGCGTGATGCCGGCCGTGGTCAATATGTGGTATGGCAGGAAGGCCGGGCTGACCGCGCCCATGTCCTCGGCCGGACCGGTGCGGTTCGACCAGATGATCAGCGGCGTCTGGTGATGCTCCAGCATCTGGTCGGCCGGCTCCTTGCGCGGCGCGACATTGTCTTTCATGAAGCCGGTCTCGACATAGACCGGTCCGAGCGGCGGCAGATGGTCGCCGAAAAACGCGATCACCGTCGGACGTTCGCGTTTCCTGGCCCATTCGATCAGGCGCTCGAGGCCGCGGTCCGCATCGGCGGAGCCTTCGGTGTAGCTGAGCAGCGATTCCCGCGCCCATGTGCTGATCGGCGCCTGCACCTTGTGGGTCGGATTGTAGTAGCGATACGGCTCGTAGGGACCGTGGTTCTGCAGGCTGACGGCGAAGAAGAAGACCGGGTCTTCGCTGGCATCGGCCTCGCGGATGATCTCGTCGGTCATCGCCGCGTCGGAGGCCAGCGGCCCGCGCTTCTGCATCGGCGGCAAGGTCTCTTCCGAGCGGAAGTCGTTGAAGCCGAAATCGGCATAGACCGCGCCGCGATTCCAGAACCAGTTGGTGCCGGGGTGAATGGCGCGCGCCCTGTAGCCCTCGCTCTTCAGGAAGGTGGCCAGCGAGGGCGTCGGCGCGCGCACATATTGCTGGTAGGGGATGGAGCCGGCCGGTAGGAAGGCATTGGAAAAGCCGGTCAGCGCCTCGAATTCGATATTGGCCGTCATGCCGCCGAACTCGGGCGAGAACATGTAGCCCGAGCGCAGCGCCCGCACATTGGGGATCGGATCCGGCGTGATGGTGACGCCTGGCAGCCTGGTCGGATCCCAGAAGGATTCGCTCATCACGACGATGATGTCGGGTTTGTCGGCGGGCACCGATGCCGTCACCCCGGGCCTGTCGATCGCCGCGATCGCCTTGTCGGAATAGCCAGCCGGCGCCGAGACATGCGCCATCGGCACATTGAGCGCGAAGGCCAGCGCGAAGCCGTTGGAGGCGTAGTTTTCCTTCTGGTCCCACATGATCGGGATGATCTGCAGCCGGTCGCGCGTCCACGAGAAGGTGGCGTAGTCCATGATCGAGACGAAGAAGGCGAGCAGCGGCACGGTCAGCGTCAGCCTGGCAAGGCGCCCCTTGCGGCTGAGGATCGGCACCCGGCGCCGCCACTGCCGCCAGCCATAGACGAGCAGCGACAGGCCGCCGACGATGCAGATCGCGATGGCCAGCGCGGTCATCGGTCGCTCGCGCACCAAAAGCGGCATCAGCGACATGATCTGCCTGGAATACAGGAAATCGGTCGGGTAGAGCGGGTCGCCGAGATAGTGCGACTTCTGGTGGCCGACAAAGGCCAGCGCCAGCGTCAGCGGCGCCACGATCATCAGGCTCTGGTGGCTGCGGCCGAGCACGGCGTCGAGACCAACCAGCACCAGCGCGAACACGATGATGGTGGTCCAGCCCGGTTTGAAGGGTTGCAGGAAGAAGCCGACCGTGCCGTAAAAGTCGCCGCGCACGATCCATTCGATGGCAAAAACCAATATGGCGGAGGCGAGCAGGCTGATCAGGCCATACCGGACGACCGGCCACTTCCGCCCCGGCAGATAGCCGGTGGACGGATCGCCTTCCAGAAACTGCGGCGCGTGTTTGGCCACGCCCTTTCCGATCCTTGCCACTTCACTTCCCCCGGCCCACGCAACGCGTCTTTCCCACTCGCGTCACTGATCTGTCATAGAACTGTCATCCAAAAGCTAGCGGCTGTGGCGAAAATAAGAAGAGCCAGCAAACGATTCGTGAGCGGTTTTCATCAGGTGTGATCGCCAAAAAGGCTTTCGGAACAGGGACTCGGCCGGTTTTTCCGGCCGCAACGAAGGCTGAAACGCTGCCCGCGGGCTTGACTTGGCCGTCCGCCTTGCGTCACAGGCAGGGAAAAACCAGCCTCTGGAGAAGCCCAAATGGCCGTCGCATTCACCTTTCCGGGACAGGGCAGCCAGGCTGTCGGCATGGGCAAGGACCTGGCGGATGCCTTTCCCGAGGCGCGCAAGGTCTTCGAGGAAGTCGACGACGCGCTCGGCGAAAAGCTGTCGAACCTGATCTGGGAAGGGCCGGAAGAGACGCTGACGCTGACCGCCAACGCCCAGCCGGCGCTGATGGCGGTGTCGCTGGCCGCCATCCGGGCGCTGGAAGCGCGCGGTTTTTCGCTGAAGGACAAGGTGTCTTACGTCGCCGGCCATTCACTGGGCGAATATTCGGCCCTTGCCGCCGCCGGCTTCGTTTCGGTCGCCGATGCGGCGCGGCTGCTGCGCGTGCGCGGCAATGCCATGCAGGTGGCGGTGCCGGCCGGCGAGGGCGCCATGGCGGCCATCATCGGGCTGGAACAGGCCGATGTCGAAGCCGCGTGCGCCGAAGCCGCTCAAAGCTCAGTCTGCCAGATCGCCAACGACAATGGCGGCGGCCAGCTGGTGATTTCGGGCGCCAGGGCCGCGGTCGAGCTGGCGGCAAAACTCTGCACCGAAAAGGGCGCCAAGCGGGCGCTGATGCTGCAGGTCTCGGCCCCCTTCCATTCGGCGCTGATGGCGCCGGCGGCCGAAATCATGCGCGAGGCGCTGGCCGGCGTGGCAAAAAACGCGCCGCTGGTGCCTGTCGTCTCCAATGTCTCGGTCACACCGACCAGCGATCCCGACGAGATCGCCCGCCGCCTGGTCGAACAGGTGACCGGCCGCGTGCGCTGGCGCGAAACGGTGGAATGGTTCGGCGCCAATGGCGTTTCAACACTCTACGAAGTCGGCGCCGGGAAGGTGCTGTCGGGGCTGGCGCGACGCATCAACCGCGATGTCGCCACCGCCGCCGTCGGCACGGCAGCCGATGTCGAGGCGGCGCTGGCGGCGCTTGCATAATCCACTGGCGATTTGACCCCACCCATGTGAAGGGTGTCGTCTGAGATTCAGGAGACAAAAATGTTCGAACTGACCGGCCGCAAGGCGCTCGTCACCGGCGCAACCGGAGGCATCGGCGAGGCGATCGCTAGAGTGCTGCACGCGCAGGGCGCCATCGTCGGCCTGCACGGCACGCGCGTCGAGAAGCTGGAGACGCTGGCCGCCGAGCTCGGCGACCGGGTAAGGCTGTTTCCGGCCAACCTGTCCGACCGCGACGAGGTCAAGGTGCTCGGCCAGCAGGCGGAGGCCGAGCTTGAAGGCGTCGACATCCTCGTCAACAATGCCGGCATCACCAAGGACGGCCTGTTCGTGCGCATGTCGGATGCCGACTGGGATGCGGTGCTGGAGGTCAACCTCACCGCCGTGTTCCGGCTGACGCGCGAACTAACCCATCCGATGATGCGCCGCCGGCATGGCCGCATCATCAACATCACCTCGGTGGTCGGGGTGACGGGCAATCCCGGCCAGACCAACTACTGCGCCTCCAAGGCCGGCATGATCGGCTTTTCCAAGTCGCTGGCGCAGGAGATCGCCACCCGCAACATCACCGTCAACTGCGTCGCCCCGGGCTTCATCGAATCGGCCATGACCGACAAGCTCAACGACAAGCAGAAGGAGACGATCATGGCGGCAATCCCGACCCGGCGCATGGGCACCAGCGCCGAGGTTGCCTCTGCGGTCGCCTATCTCGCCTCCAATGAAGCGGCCTATGTGACCGGCCAAACCATCCATGTGAATGGCGGCATGGCCATGATCTGACGGACCAAGGTCCGGCGGGTTGTGAAAAGGCCCATTTCGGCTTGGACCTCGGCCATTTTTCGTGTAATGCGGCCCGCAACCCGGCGGTTCGGGCAAAAACCGGTCCTGTTTGTTGTGTTTCCGGCAGGGCCATCTTTCAGCTTGATTAGCGGCATTCCGCCCGCTAACGAAGACAGACAACCAAAAGACGAGGATGCCCCAAATGAGTGACACCGCAGAGCGCGTCAAGAAGATCGTCATCGAGCATCTTGGCGTCGACGCCGACAAGGTGACGGAGCAGGCGAGCTTCATCGACGATCTGGGCGCTGACAGCCTCGACACGGTCGAACTCGTCATGGCGTTCGAAGAAGAATTCGGCGTCGAGATCCCGGACGATGCGGCCGAGACCATCCTGACCGTCGGCGATGCCGTGAAGTACATCGACAAGGCCTCGGCCTGAGGCTTTTCGCAGGCATCACCGGGGAGGACCTGCGATGAGGCGTGTCGTCGTCACGGGCCTTGGCCTGGTTTCGCCGTTTGGCATGGGCTTCGAGCATGGCTGGAAGGAACTGCTGACCGGCCGCAGCGCCGCCAGGCGCGTCACCGAATTCGAAGTGGAGGATCTTGCCTGCAAGATCGCCCACGTCATTCCGCGCGGTGACGGATCCAACGGCACGCTCAATCCCGAAGCCGTGCTCGAGCCGAAGGAACTGCGCAAGATCGGCGACTTCATCCTGTACGGGATCGCGGCCGCCGACGAGGCGCTGAAGGATTCCGGCTGGGAGCCCCAGACCGAGCAGGAGCGCTGCGCCACGGGCGTCATGATCGGCTCCGGCATCGGCGGCCTCGAGGGCATCGCCGAGAACGCGCTGATCCTGCACGAGCGCGGACCGCGCCGCATCAGCCCGTTCTTCATTCCGGGAAACATCATCAACCTGGTGTCCGGCCAGGTGTCGATCCGGCACGGGCTGAAGGGCCCGAACCACGCCGTCGTCACCGCTTGCTCGACCGGCGCGCATGCCATTGGCGATGCCGCCCGGCTGATCATCTTCGGCGATGCCGACGTGATGCTGGCCGGTGGCGCCGAATCGCCGGTTACCCGGCTTTCGCTTGCCGGCTTCGCAGCTTGCCGGGCGCTGTCGACCGAGCGCAACGACACACCGGAAAAAGCCTCCCGTCCCTATGACCGCGACCGCGATGGCTTCGTCATGGGCGAGGGCGCCGGCGTCGTCGTGCTCGAGGAGCTCGAACACGCCAGGGCACGCGGCGCGAAAATCTATGCCGAGGTCACCGGCTACGGCCTGACCGGCGACGCCTACCACATCACCGCGCCCGCCGAAGACGGCGACGGCGCCTTCCGCTGCATGACGGCGGCGCTGAACCGGGCCAAGCTGTCGCCCGCCGACGTCGACTACATAAACGCGCACGGCACCTCGACCATGGCCGACACGATCGAACTCGGTGCCGTCGAGCGGCTGGTCGGCAACGCGGCGTCGAAGATCTCGATGTCGTCGACCAAGTCGTCGATCGGCCATCTGCTGGGTGCGGCGGGTGCGGCCGAGGCGATCTTTTCGATCCTCGCCATCAGGGACAACATCGCGCCGGCGACCATCAATCTCGACAACCCGGAACGCGAGACGGCAATCGACCTGGTGCCGAACACGCCGCGTTCCAGACAGATCGACGTGGCGCTGTCCAATTCCTTCGGTTTTGGCGGCACCAACGCCTCGCTCGTCTTCCAACGCTACAATGGCTGAACGGCCGGCAGGCAGGCGTACTCGCACCCTGTCGTCATTTTTGCCATATTCGCCCCTACTCTGCCCCAGGGGATTCGTCGCAATGACAGATGGTAGGGCGCTATGAACACAAATCCGGGCGGCGGAGAATTCGGACAGCAGCAGGCCGCGTCCGGTCCGATCGTGCCGAAGACGGCCGCCGAGGCGCTGCGGCCCGAGGCCGGCACGCCGCCGCCGAAGCGCTCTCGCGCCTCGCGCAGCCAGGTCGTCGTGTTCATGAACTTCGTCATCTCGATGGTGATGCTGATGGTTCTGGCCGCTGGGGCCGCGCTCTATTTCGGCAAGCAGGCCTTCAACGAGCCCGGCCCGTCGGCCGCCGGCGACACCTTCCTGGTCAAGCCGAACACGCCCGTCCAGGATATTGCCGAGCAACTCGAGCGGCGCGAGCTGATCAGCGACGCCCGCATCTTCCGCCTCGGCGTGCGCGCCTATGGCAATGATTCGGTGCTCAAGCCCGGCGAGTACGAGATCAAGCCCGGGGCTTCGATGCGCGACATCATGGAGCTTCTGAAGAGCGGCAAGTCGGTGATGTATTCGCTGACTATTCCCGAGGGGCTTACGGTCGAGCAGGCACTGCAGCGCGTTGCCCAGGAAGATACGTTGAGCGGCGACATGCCCCAGACCGTTCCGCCCGAAGGCAGTCTTGCCACGGACACGTTGCGCTTTACGCGCGGCTACTCGCGCCAGCAGATTGTCGACAAGCTGCTGGCCGACCAGAAGAAGCTGGTCGAGGAGGTCTGGCAGCGGCGCGCCCCTGACCTGCCTTTGGCCAATATCGACGACTTCGTCACGCTGGCCTCGATCGTCGAAAAGGAGACGGGCAAGGGCGACGAGCGTTCGCGCGTGGCCGCCGTCTTCCTCAACCGGTTGGCCAAGGGCATGCGGCTGCAGTCCGATCCGACGATCATCTACGGCCTGTTCGGCGGCAAGGGCAAACCCTCCGACCGCCCGATCTACCAGTCGGACATCGACAAGCAGACACCCTACAACACCTATCTGATCAACGGCCTGCCGCCGACGCCGATCGCCAATCCGGGCCGTGCGGCACTCGAGGCGGTCGCCAACCCGTCCAAGACCGACGACCTCTATTTCGTCGCCGACGGCACCGGCGGCCACGTCTTTGCCACGACGCTGGAAGAGCACAACCAGAACGTCGCCCGCTACCGGGCACTGCAGAAGAAGCAGGCCGAAGACGCCGCCAAGGCCGGAGCCAAGGTGGAAGGCCAGACCGATGCCCCCGCCGATAGCGGCGACGCCGGTGGCGATGCGGGGGCCGCCCAGTAGCGCCGGGTGGTTTTGAAATCGTCCCTTGCGGGTTTGACGCAAGCGATGCGCTGATTTTTGAAGAAAACGTACGGCGCCGGCTTGAAGGCACCAGTCGTTTCGGCATTTTGTAGCCGCGCGTGGTTTGATCGGGAACGGGTTCCGGGATCACGCGCCAAGGGGCGTACGGGCATCATGAATTTGCAGAGCATGACCGGTTTTGCGCGCGCGGTCGCCGAACATCAGGGCACCTCGATCGCCTGGGAGGTCAAGTCGGTCAACGGCAAGAGCGTCGAGGTCAGGCTGCGGCTGCCGCAAGGCTTCGAGCGGCTGGAGCCGGCCGTCAGGCAGACGATGCAGAAGCGATTTTCGCGCGGCAACTTCCAGGCGACGCTGACCGTCGGCCGGGCCGCCGGTGCGCAGGTGCAGCCCGTGGTCAACGAGGTCTTCCTGAAGGATTTGGCGGGACTGGCCAAGCGGCTGCAGGAGCAGTTCGGCGTTGCCCCTGCGACGGCCGATGGGTTGCTGGCGCTGCGTGGCGTGCTCGACATTCCCGAAGCCGTCGAGACCGAAGAGGCGCGGGCCGCGCTCGATGCGGCGATCCTGTCGGCGCTGGACGTGGCGCTCGCCGGGCTTGAGCAGGCGCGCCAGAGCGAGGGCGATGCGCTTCGTTCGCTGCTCGGCGGCCATATCGACGCCATCGAGGCGCTGACGCTGAGGGCCGAGGCCGATCCGTCGCGCGAGCCGGCGGCGATCCGCGAGCGCATTGCCGAGCAGGTCCGCATGCTCATGGATGCCGCCGCCAATCTCGACGCCAGCCGGCTGCATCAGGAGGCTGCCTTCCTCGCCACCAAGGCCGACATCCGCGAAGAGATCGACCGGCTGAAGACGCATGTCGCATCGGGACGGGTGCTGCTCGCCAATGGCGGCGCCATCGGCCGCAAGCTCGATTTTCTGGCGCAGGAATTCAACCGCGAATCGAATACGCTGTGTTCTAAGTCGAACGCCGCCGCGGTGACCGCCATCGGGCTCGAACTGAAAGCGGTCGTCGATCAGTTTCGCGAACAGGTCCAGAATCTGGAGTAGCCCGAATGGTCGCCAGGGATTTGGGTTCCCGCATCCGCCGCCGCGGTCTGATGCTGGTTCTGTCGTCGCCGTCCGGCGCCGGCAAGTCGACGATCGCGCGCAATCTTCTGGAAAGCGATTCAAGCCTCGAGCTGTCGGTCTCGGTCACCACCAGGCCGCGGCGTGGCAGCGAGATCGAGGGCGTCCACTATCATTTCCGCACCATGCGCGAGTTCGAACGGCTGCGCGATTCCGATGCGCTGCTCGAATGGGCCGAGGTGCACGGCAATTGCTACGCGACGCCGCGCGAGCCGGCGGAGCTGGCGCTGGCGCAAGGCCGCGACATGCTGTTCGACATCGACTGGCAGGGCGCCCAGCAGCTCAAGGAGAAGATGCGCGCCGACATCGTCTCGATCTTCATCCTGCCACCGTCGATGAAGGAATTGAAGGCGCGGCTGAAGCGCCGCGCCGAGGACCAGGAATCGGTGATCGAGACCAGGCTGAAGAACGCCCGCAACGAGATCGAGCACTGGAAGGAATATGATTTCGTCATCGTCAACGACGATCTCGACCGCGCCTTCGCCGAGGTGCGTGGCATCGTCATCGCCGAGCGGCTGAGGCGCGACCGCCGGCCCGGTCTTTTCGACTTTGTTTCGGGGTTGCTGGACGAGCAGACGGAGTAGGGCACGGCGGCGGAGCGCCAATCTCCCTCCTTGTGGGGGAGATGCCCGGCAGGGCAGAGGGGGCCCTGTCCCTCCAGCGTTCGAGTAATTTAGACTCCATCCTCAGCCGGCTGACGGCCGTTGGCAGGTTCGACCAGACAGAGGCAGCGATCCTTCGCGCCCCCCTCTGTCCTGCCGGACATCTCCCCCACGAGGGGGGAGATTGGCAGCTTCTTACACCGCGTTCGTCAACCTTACGAATTCCTCGACGCTGAGCGTTTCGGCGCGCCGCGTCGGGTCGATGCCGGCGCGGGTGAGCAGGGCTTCGCCGCCAAGGCTTTTCACGCTCTGCCTGAGCATTTTCCGCCGCTGGCCGAAGGCGGCTTCGGTAGCGCGGCCGAGCTTCTTCACGTCGGTGGGCAAGGGGCTCGTGCGCGGCACCAGATGCACCACCGACGACGTCACCTTGGGCGGCGGCGTGAATGCCTGCGGCGGCACGTCGAAGGCGATCCTCGCCTCGGTGCGCCAGCCGGCCAGCACGCCGAGCCGGCCATAGGCGTCGCTGCCGGGGGCGGCGACAATACGCTCGGCCACCTCGCGCTGGAACATCAGCGTCATCGAGGCGTAGAAGGGTGGCCATGCCGTCACCGTCAGCCAGCGGATCAGCAGTTCGGTGCCGATATTGTAGGGCAGATTGGCGACGATCTTCACCTGGCCGCCTTCCGAGGCGGCCTCGGCAAGAGACGAAAAATCCGTCTTCAGCGCATCGCCCGGGATGATCTCGAGCCGGCCTGGATAGTGGTTCGAGACCTGCGCCAGTGCCTCAAGGCAGCGCTCGTCGCGTTCGATGGCGACGACCCGCCTGGCGCCGCTGAAAAGCAGCGCCCGCGTCAGCCCGCCCGGGCCGGGGCCGACCTCGATCACAGTGGTCTCGGTGAGGTCGCCGGCGGCGCGTGCAATCTTGCCGGTCAAATTCAGGTCGAGCAGGAAATTCTGGCCAAGCGCCTTCTTCGCCTGCAGCCCATGGCGTTCGATCACCTCGCGCAGCGGCGGCAGCCCGTCGATGCTCATGCAGATGTGCTCATGCGGCAGCTGCTTCCGACCCGCTGTCGGCAAGCCGGCGGGCGAGCCGCAGCGCCGCGATCAGGCTGTCGGCGCGCGCAATGCCCTGGCCGGCGATGTCGAAGGCGGTGCCGTGGTCGGGCGAGGTGCGGATGAAGGGCAGGCCGAGCGTGACGTTGACCGCCTCGTCGAAGGCCAGCGCCTTGGCCGGGATCAGCGCCTGGTCATGATACATGCACAGCGCCACGTCATAGCTGGCGCGCGCATGGGCATGAAACAGCGTATCGGCCGGCAACGGCCCGAAGGCGTCGATGCCTTCCGCTCTCAGCTGGTCGACCGCCGGACGGATGACGCGCTGGTCCTCCAGGCCCATCGACCCGCCTTCGCCGGCATGCGGGTTGAGGCCGGCTATCGCCAGCCTCGGCCTGGCGATGCCGAAGCGGCTTTCGAGGTCGGCGGCGGTGATACGGGCCGTGGCGACGATCAGCTCCGTCGTCAGCGCCTTCGGCACCTCGGCGAGCGGGATATGGATGGTGACCGGAACGGTGCGCAATTCCGGACCGGCAAGCAGCATCACCGGCGTTACCTCGGCGCCTGTGTGGAGCGTGGCCAGGTGCGCCAGATATTCGGTGTGGCCGGGAAAGCGGAAGCCGGCATCGTAGAGCGGCTTCTTGGCGATCGGACAGGTGACGACCGCCGCGGCGCGGCCGCCGAGGCAGTCGGCCACGGCGCGGTCGATGGCCTCGATGGTGCCGGCGGCGTTGGCCTTGTCGGGCCTGCCGGGTCTGTCGACCTGGGTGGCGTCGAGCGGCACGACCGGAAGGACGCGGTGAAAGATCCGCGCTGCTTGCTCCGGCATGGTTTCCGCGATCGCCACGTTGGCGCCGATCTGGCGCGCCCGCGCCGCAATCAGCGCCGGGTCGGCAAGCAGATAAAAGGGCGGCACGCCGGCGCTGTCGCCGGCCTGCCATGCGGCGATGGCGATCTCCGGGCCGACACCGGACGGATCGCCGACGCTCAAGGCCAGCGGGGCATCTGTCCGGCGCATGTCTATGCTGCTTTGCCGGCCGACCTGTCGGGACCAGGAGAGGGCAGGGTTCTGTCTTCTTGTCCGACCACGGCCTAGCGCTCGACGATGCGGGCTTTTTTCCGCAACTCCTCGACGTACTTCTTGCTGAGATCGTCGGCGTTCTTGTCGTTGTTGCCTTCGCTCTGGAACACCATCTGCGCGGTCTTGTCGTCCGACACTTCGCGCGACGAGCAGATGCCGATGAACTCGACGCCACGCTCCGTCTCGCGCGTGGGGGTGGCACCGCCGACCTTGGTTGCCTTGATCTGGTCGGCCCAGTCCGCCGGCAATTGCGGCGCCAGCACCCGGCCGAGGTCGCGAACGGTGACGTCGATCAGGCCCTTGGCGAATTCGCGCGTGGTGTTGCAGCCGCTGAAGCGGGCGCGCATGGCATCGGCCTCGCGCTTGCGCTTGCCAAGGGTTGCGCTGCGTTCCGACGCCGGCACCACGAAGATGACCTGCTGCAGCATGTATTCCATGGCGGTCGGCTTGGAGCCGCCCTTGTCGAGCATGCGCCTGACCGCGTCCTGTTCGGTCACGGAGCCGCCGTCACCCGAACGATAACGGGCCGAAAGTGCCTGGTTCCAGGCCATCTGGGCGCGGATGAATTCCTTGAAATGCTCCTTGCCGACACCCGACTGCGCCATGACGCCGTCGAGTTGCTTGAGCTGCATCTTGTTGTTCGTGGCGAAGCGCTGGTAGGCGGCGTCGACCTGCTCATCGGTAACCCGGATGCCGAGGCGCTTGACCTCGGCCATGCGCAGCGTCTGGTCGATCATTTCCTCGGCGGCGTCGCCCTTCTTGCGCTGCAGTTTCAAGAACGCTCTCCGGTGCGCAATGTCGCCGGTGGTGATCGGCACGCCGTTGACGACGTACTTGATCTCGCTGGCGAAAGCCGGCGGCGTCATGACCGTAATCGAGACCGAGGCTGCCGCGATCAGCAGCGCGAATCCTGCCGAAAACAGATATTTCCTCATCGAGAGCATCCCAAATATTCCATCCCGCTCCTGCAGCGCCGCGCGTTCCTCGGACGCGCAAAGGACGCTGTAGCATCTTAACTTTGCGCATGATCCTTTCCGAAAATCGAGATCGATCTTCGAGGTCATGCGCTGTGATCGAAACCCGTGCCCGCTCTATACGGCGAAACGATGTCACCAGCGCATGGGCCTGCCTGCTGCTGGCCCGTCTCTACTGGATCGTGTCGATCGAGCTCTGTGACGTGCCGAAATCGCCGAGCGTGCGGAACGACAGGTTGAAGCCGACATTCTGCGACACTTCCTTGGTGACGGTGTCGCGCGATTCGGAGAACGTCATCAAATAGGTGAAGCAGGAATCATTATAGGCAAAACCGACGCCGTCCTTGACCAGCACGCTTTGCTTCAGGTCGTAGGTGCCGGTGCCGAAGACGCGCCAGTTCTCGGCAAGATGCGTCGAGGCGCCGAGCGTGACCTCGTGGCGATCGGTGGTGAAGCCGTAGAGCGGCTGCGCCTGGATGAAGGCATATTTGGCGCTAAGCGAAACCGGCAGGCCGGAATAGGCGGCCTTCACCTCGGCGCGCCGGACGTCGAAGCTCTGCTCGTCGAAACGGCCGCTGAGCGAGCCGGAGAAGCCGCCCGGGCTGTTGAAGCCGATCAGTCCGACATAGTCGGAGGTCGGCTTGTCCAGTCCGGAGTAGGCGCCGACATTGACGAGGTCGGGCGCAGTGAACGAATTCTGGCCGGCCAGTTGGTAGGATTGGCCAAAGATCGCGTTGGTGCTCCAGCCATTGTCGTAGGCGCCGGAATAGCGGAACCCGACATTGGCGCGCGTGCCGCCTTCCACGCGGTCATAACCGGAGAACTTGTCGCGCTCGAACAGCGTCGAGGCGTCGAAGACGAAGCTTTGCGCGTCTTCGTTGGGCACCGCGAGACCGCCGACATATTGCTCGTTGGGGCGCACGAACACCTGCGCCATCGGCTCGACGATATGGCTGGAACTCGGCATCGAGAACAGCACCGGCCAGCGCATTTCGAGCCCGGCGGTCGCCATGTAGCGCGCCAGCGACGTACGCATATTGTCTTCGACGCCGAGATTCGTCGCCATCTCGTTGATGGCGGCGAGCGAGTTCGAGGTCGCGTTGACATAGCCGGCGTCACCGCGCAGCGCCAGCAGCGGCGTCAGCTGCAGGCCGCCATCGGTGGTGAAGGTGCGCTTCCATTCGGCTTCGGCGGTCAGGCGGCTCGACTGGCCTTCGATGCCGCGCACCCGCTCGACGGGCGTGCTGTCGTTGTAGGCAGTTTCGAAGGCTTGATCCAGCCGGTCGCGGCTGATGACCCGCGCGTTGACGTTGAACGACAACTGCCCGCCGGCGACAGACATGTCGGGGATATAGGCATAGTCGAGCGACGGCAGCACCCATGGCTGTTGGGCGGCGCGGGCGGACGGATTGCTGGAGAGCGTGTTCTCCTGGACCTCGAAGCGCATGGCGCGCACATCGAAGTAATTGCGGCCGTCGAGGCCGGTCAGGTAGATCGTCGACTGGTGTGTGACGTCGCTGAAACCGTCGATGGAGTAGGTGCGCGAAAAATTCTTGTCGCTCTGTAGCAGCACGTCCCAGCCGAAATCCCAGCGCGGATTGATGGCGAACTGGCCCTTGGTGCCCATCATGCCGCGGAACTTGTTCGGATCGCTGGCGGGGCCGGAATCGACATTGACGCCGCTGCTGTTGATGAACTCTTCCGGGCTCTCCTGCCGGATGCCGGCGATCTTCAGCGCGTACTCGCCATTGTTGAAGCGCTGGCGCCACTCGGCCTCGCCGAGGAAGCCCTGCTTGGTGTAGCCGGTGCCGGTGACGGTGAGGTCGTAAGTCGGCGACAGTGCGAAATAGTAGGGGACTTTGACGCCGAAGCCGAGGTCGGTCTTGTAGTTGATGCCGGGGATCAGGAAGCCGCTCTTGCGCTTGACCGTCGGGTCGGCGATCTCGAACGCCGGCAGATAGGCAAGCGGAAAGCCGAAGAACTCGAAATTCGCGTTCTCGAAGCGAACCGTCTTCTTCTCGCCGTTCCAGATGATCTTGCGCGCCTTGACGCGCCAGGTCGGCGCCTTGTCCGGCTTGTCCTCGCAGGGTTCGCAGGCCGTGTAGACGCCATTGTGGAAGGTCGTCAGCACGCCGCCCATGCGCTCGGCGCTTTCGGCGGCGAAATAGGCCTTCTCCGGGGTTTCGACGCGCAGCGCGTTGACGAAGCCGTCGGCGAAATCGTCGGTGATGTCGATATGCTCGGAATTGATCTTGGTGCCGTCGCTGTTGATGATCTCGACGGCGCCGCTGGCGACCATGCGCTTGGTGTTGCGGTTGTACACGACGCGCTGGGCGACGAGCTTGTTGCCGCCATAGTCGATCTGCACGGCACCGACGGCGGTCACGGTCTGATCGTCGTTGTTGTAGACAAGCGTATCGGCGGCAAGCAGCATCTGCGAGCCGGAAGGAACGTTCGTCGCCATGTCCGTGACGTCCTGCGCCAGCGCAGGGGCCAGCGGGACCGCACAGGCGAACAGGCATGCCAAGGCGCTCGCCCCATAAAGGCGCGCCAAACCGGCCTGCCTATGGCTGCGCAAAACCGCCTCCCTCACTAGCCGTCTTCCTTGTAAAGCAGGAACGTCACCCCGAAGAACATAGCCACGACAACCGGAACCCATGCAGCCACGGCTGTGGGCACGAATCCCGCCACGCCGAATGCCTTGACCAATACCGAAACGACATAAAGCAGAAAGCCGGCGAGGACGCCACCCAGAATCATCGTCGCCGACTGCCCCATCCTTGCAAATCGCATTGATACTGTTGCCGCAATCAGCGTCATGGCGACGAGAAGGAACGGCAACGCCACCAGCGAATCAAACTGCATGGCGAACGCATTTGCCTTGAGGCCGAAGGAACGGGCAACCTCGATCTTACCCGGCAGGTCGTAGAAGGGGATCGTTTCCGGCCGGGCAAGCCGCTCCTGCACGAATTCCGGCTTGAGATTGGTGTCCACGCGGTCGGTCGCTTCGGAGCGGATGGTGCCGTTCTTGAAGACCTTGACGTCCTGCAATTCCCAATAGCCGTCGCGCAGGAAGGCACGCGCCGCGTCCTTGCGCTCGACGATGTTGCCTTGCTGATCGAGCACGAAGAAGACGGTATCCGCCATCTCCAGGCCCTGGTTGAGAATGGCGCGGGCACCGATGATGGTGTCGCCGGAGGCGGTCTTCTGCCGGATCCACGGGGTCGAATCGGCCGAAACGGTGTTGGATTTGCCGGCGCGCAGCTGGTTTTCCATCCGCTCGGACCAGGAGAAGGCATGCGCCGCCACCGGGTTGAGCACGCCGACCGACAGCATGCCGACCATCAGCGCCCCGATGCAGCACGGCAACAGGAACTGCCAGGCCGAGACGCCGGCCGAGCGGGCAATGACCAGCTCGTATTTGCGGTTGAGCGACACCAGCGTCGCCATCGCCGAGAACAGGCCGACGAACGGCACCGTCTGCAGCATGATCATCGGCATCCTGAGCGCCGAAATCGCGAACGCCGTGCCGTAGGTAAAGCCCGGCAGGCCGGTCGTGCGGCCGGACAGCTCGGTGAAGTCGATCAGGAACACCAGTGCCAGAAGGCCGAGGAAGAACCACACCGTGATCGACACGTAGCGGAAGAAGAAATAGCGTCCCAGCGTCCAGCCCATCAGCCGGCTCCCTGGCCGGAGGCGCCGCGCTTGGCGAAGCGCAGTTTGAGCGCCGTCCAGGTTTCGCTGGCACGGCCGGCGAGGTTGGTCATCCAGTCCGCCCAGGCGACCGGCAGTTCCATGGTCCGTGAGGAGAGGATGAACCAGCCGGCGATCGCCGAGGCGACGATCGGCACGCCGAAGACCATATAGGCGTATTGCGGAACCTTGTCCGCTTTGCCGGCGGCGAAGAAACCAAGCCAGCGCACGAACAGGGCAATGACGATTGCGGTGATCAGCGGGTGGATGCGCGCCTCGCGATGCGAACGCGCGTCGCCCGCCACCGCCAGCGCGATCAGCGCGAACACCAGCGAGTAGGACCATTCGGAAAAACGCTGCTCGAGTTCGGCCGAGTACTCGCCCGGGTTGCGCTGGAACATCTTGTCATTGGGGCTCGGGTTGAGCAGGTACTGGGTCGTGCGGTCCTTCGGCAGGAGCGTGATTTCGTTGGCGGCCGACATGAAGGCCGAGAGGTCGAAGGCGTAGGAGGTGAAGCGGATGACCGAGAGGTCGCCGGTCAGCGTCTTGCGATGGATGACCCCGTCATTCATCATCAGCACCTTCTCGTCGCCCTTTTCGACGATGCTGCCGCTCTTGGCGTAATAGATCAGGTTGGCGCCTTCCTCGCGCGAATCGGCGACGAAGATGCCGCCCAGCCTGTTGTCGGGCAGCCGTTCGCCGACCTGCAGGAACAGGCCGTCGTCGATCTTGCGGAACGTGCCCTCCTGGATGATCAGCGACACCAGGTCGGCGCGCGAAGCCGCCACCAGCTGCCGGTTTTTCTGCCTGGCATAGGGGTCGACGCCATTGTCGACGACGAAGGAAAACACGCTCGCCGCCAGCGCCAGCAGCAGGATCGGCCGCGCGATGGTCCAGCGCGAGGCGCCGGCGGCATTGATCACGGCCAGTTCCGAATCCGTGTTCATGACGCTGAGCGTCTGGGCGACCGCCACCACCAGCGCGAACGGCACGACGATCGGGATGATCGACGGGATGATCAGCGCCGCGACCTCGAAGAAGGTCAGCGCCGACTGGCCGCTGTCGGTGACGAGGTCGATCTTGGCCAGCACCTGCGTCGTCCAAACGATCGCCAGCGTCCAGGTCAGCGCAGCCAGGAAGACCGCCGATGTCCGACGCATGATGTAGCGTTCAACGACCTTCATGAAGGCTTTTCTCGATTTTGCCGAACGGCATCATGCCCGCGGACAAGGTAGTCATCCGGCGACGCCTGCACAACTGGCTCCATCGGCGGCTCGATCCGGTTTCTCGTCCCACGCCACTCGCCCCGGCGCGCGGAGTGTCGGCTCCAATGGATAAAAAATGCAAAACATTGATGGTTAACAACAAGTTGCGACAAGGGATCTGGGTCATGCCGCGGCGAATCCGATAGTGATCGAGGCGCGCATATAGGCTGCGATTTCGGCCAAAGTCTTGCCAAATGCCGTAAAACGACCAAATGTCGCGCACTCTTGAAAGCCGTTGTCCGGCACCCAGCACCCCTGAAAGCAGCACCTGATGAATTCGACACCTACGATCGCCTTCGCCAAATTCGCCGCACCCCAGACCGCAACGTCGAGGAAGGGCAGCGTCTTCGTGCTGGCGACGGACGATGGCGGCGTCAGCGATGCCGCCAAGGCCTGCGATCCGGCCGGCACGCTTGCGCGGGCGTTTCCGGCGGCGGATTTCTCCGGCAAGTTCGGCAGCGTCGTCGAGGTGTTCGCGCCCGAAGGAACAGCACTCGACCGTCTCGTGGCGGTCGGCGCCGGCAAGGCTTCCAGCCTCGATGATCATGCATGGCTGAAACTCGGCGGCAGCATCGCCGCATCGCTGCGCAAGGCAGTCGAGGTCGCCGTCGTGCTCGACGTTGCTGGCGCCCAGGCCGGCGGCAGGCAAGCGGCGAGCGTCGCGGCCGGCATCCTTTTGCGCAGCTACGCCTTCGACAAGTACAAGACCAAGAAGGACAAGGACAACGGCCAGCCGAAGAAGCCGGCCAAGGTGACCATCCATTGCGCCGATCCTTCCGCGGCGAAAAAGGCCTTCGCCGACGAGGTGGCGGTGATCGACGGCGTGCTTCTGGCGCGCGACCTGGTCAACGAGCCGGCCAATGCGCTGGGCCCGGTGGAATTCGCCGCCCGCGCCAAGGAGTTGGAGGCGCTCGGCGTCACCGTCGAGATCCTGACCGAGAAGGAAATGAAGAAGCTCGGCATGGGCTCGCTGCTCGGCGTCGCTCAAGGCTCGCCACGCGGCGCCCGCATGGCCGTCCTGCAGTGGAACGGCGGCAAGGCCAAGGCCACCCCCGTCGCTTTTATCGGCAAGGGCGTCACCTTCGACACCGGCGGCAATTCGATGAAGCCGGCTTCCGGCATGGAGGACATGAAGGGCGACATGGGCGGTGCCGCCGCCGTCACCGGGCTGATGCATGCGCTGGCCGCGCGCAAGGCAAAGGCCAATGTCGTCGGTGTCATCGGCCTGGTCGAGAACGCGGTCGACGGCCATGCCCAGCGCCCCGGCGACATCGTCACCTCGATGTCGGGCCAGACCATCGAGGTGCTGAACACCGACGCCGAAGGCCGCCTCGTGCTGGCGGATGCGCTCTGGTACTGCAACGACCGCTTCAAGCCGGCCTTCATGGTCAATCTGGCGACGCTGACCGGCGCCATCATGGTGGCGCTCGGCCAGCACTATGCCGGCCTGTTCTCCAACAATGACGAACTGGCCGAGAGGCTGGCCAATGCCGGCCAGGCGACGCAGGAGCGGCTGTGGCGCATGCCGCTGGGGTCCGAATACGACAAGCTGATCGATTCCAAGAACGCCGACATGAAGAACATCGGCGGCCGCTATGGCGGCGCCATCATCGCCGCGCAGTTCCTACAGCGCTTCGTCAAGGAAACGCCCTGGGCGCATCTCGACATCGCCGGCACCGCGATGGGCTCGCCGCCGAGCGAGATCAACCAGTCCTGGGGCTCGGGCTTCGGCGTCCGGCTGCTCGACCGGCTGGTGCGCGACCACTACGAGGGATGAGGCCAACGCCATGGCCGAAGTCCTGTTCTATCACCTGACGGAATCGACGCTGGAAGATGCGTTGCCGGGGCTGCTCGAGCGCAGTGTCGACCGCGGCTGGCGTGCAGTGGTGCAGACCGGCACCGAGGAGCGGCGCGACGCGCTCGACCAGCACCTGTGGACGTTCCGCGACGATTCCTTCCTGGCGCATGCGACCGACCGCGAGGCCTATCCGGCCGAGCAGCCGATTCTTTTGACCACGGGGCAGGAGAATCCGAACCAGGCGCAGATCCGCTTCCTCGTCGACGGCGCGGCACCCTCGGATCTCGGCGGCTACGAGCGCGCCGTCTTCCTGTTCGACGGCCATGACACGGCGCAGCTCGAAGGCGCGCGTGGCCACTGGAAGATGATGAAGGATGCCGGCCATACGGTGACCTACTGGCAGCAGACGTCCGATCGGCGCTGGGAGCGCAAGGCTTAGGGGGTTGGCCGCGCGTCTTGCGAACGACACTGTTATCGCCGAACGATCCGATCTAAGGGTTAGATAGACGCGAACTCATTCGGCGGGTTGAGAATGCGGGTCAGGATCATCGGAACCGGCGGGGCGGTGCCGGCTTCATGCGTGACGTCCCGTACGCTCGAGGAAAAGCTTGGCCTCGGCCCGGGCACGCTCGAGGCCGCCACCGGCGTTGTCGAACGCTATGTCTGCGAGGCTGAATCGCAGATCGATCTCGCTTGCGCCGCGGCACGCCTGGCACTCGCCGATGCCGGGATCGAGGCCGGCGCCGTCGATCTCATCATCGGCGGCTGCGGAGTGCCTTACCAGCCGCTGCCGTCGACGGCGCCCTTGGTCATGCAGCGCCTCGGCCTGGCGGACGGTTCGGCCGCCGCCTTCGACGTCAACAGCACCTGCCTCGGATTTCTCACCGCATTCGAGACCGCTGCCCGCCTGATCGAGGCCGGGCAATGCGAAACGGCGCTGGTGTTTTCTTCCGAGGTCGCCTCACGGGCTCTGCCTTGGAAAGAACAGCCGGAAGTCGCAGCATTGTTCGGCGATGGCGCCGCTGCGGCGGTGCTGCGCAAGGCCGAGCCGGGCGAGGGCAGGGTGGCGGCAAATCTGATGCGCACCTATCCCTCGGCCTGGGAGGCCTGCGGCATCGGTTCTGGCGGCACCCGTTTCGACTTCCATCGCCAGCCGGACGAGTTTGCCCGCCACAGCCTTTTCCATATGGACGGCAAGGAATTGTTCCGCGTCACCTCGCGCCATTTCAATGGCTTCGTCACCGAATTGCTCGAGCGTGCCGGCTGGCGGCACGAGGATGTCGACCTCGTCGTGCCGCATCAGGCAAGCCCGTTCGCGCTCGCCCACATGGCGCGCCAGACCGGCTTTGCGCCGGAAAAGCTCGTTGACATCTCGGCGCGCTACGGCAACCAGATAGCTGCCTCCATTCCCTTCGCGCTCGATGTCGCGCGACGGCAAGGCCGGGTCGTGCCGGGCGCGAAGCTGCTGTTCCTGGGCACCTCCGCCGGCGTGTCCTTCGGCGGCATGGCGCTGGAAGCATGAGCATGGGACATGTGCTCGTCACCGGCGCCAGCGGCTTCCTCGGCGCTCATGTCATGGCACGGCTGGCGGCCTCCGGCACGCCGGCATTCGGCCTTGGTCGTGACGCGGCGCGTTGTGCCATGCTGGAGGCAGAGGGCCATCAAATCATCCGCCATGACCTGTCGGCGCCGTTCGACGTGAAACTCGATCCGAGGCTCGCCAAGATCGACCGGATCGTTCATTGCGCCGCACTCTCGGCGCCGTTCGGCCGGCTCGCGGATTTCGAGGCGGCCAATGTCACGGCGACCCGCAACCTCCTCGATTTCGCGACACGGCAAGGCATCGGCCGCTTCGTCCATATCTCCAGCCCCTCGGTGTGCTTCGCCTATCGCGACCAGCTCGATCTTGCCGAAGACGCGGCCTTGCCCGACCCGGTCAACCACTATGCCCGCACCAAGCGTGAGGCCGAGCGGCTCGTGCTGGCAGCACCCGCCATCCACCCGGTGGTGCTGAGGCCGCGCGGCATCTATGGCGCCGGCGACCGCGCTCTCCTGCCGCGCCTGCTCAAGGCCGCAAAAAGCCGCCCGCTGCCACTGTTTCGCGACGGCCGGGCGCGCATCGATCTCACTTATGTCGGCGATGTCGTCGACGCCGTGCTGGCGGCCTTGTCGGCGCGGGCCGAGGCCGAAGGCCAGATCTTCAACGTGTCCGGCGGCGAGGTGCTGCCGGTGCGCCGCATCGCCGACGCCGCCTGCGCGCGGGTCGGTTTTGCGGTGCGCTGGCGCAAGATGCCGCTGTGGCCGGCGATGCTGGCGGCCGGTGCGATGGAGGCGGTTGCGTTGAGGCTGCCCGGCTGTCCCGAGCCGCCGGTGACGCGCTACGGCCTTGGCCTGTTCGCCTATGCCCAGAGCCTCGACCTCTCGAAAGCGAAACGCGTGCTGGGCTGGGCGCCGAAAATCTCCTTCGAGGCAGGGCTCGACCGCACGTTCACCGGGGGAGGCCTGGCTTGAAGATCGTCTTTGCCAACAGCGCCTGGGTGAGTGCGGCCGAACGGCTGATCTTGCGCGGCGGCAGCTGGAAGAGCGTGCGGCTGCGCGTCCGCTACGGTCTGATCCTGCATCCCGTTGCCGGGCCGGTGCTGGTCGACACCGGCTACACGCCCGAAGCGGTCACCCGGCCGGGACGCGGCACGATGCTGCGCCTTTATGGCGCATTGCTGAGGCCAGAACTCAATGCGGCCGAGCAGGTGCTGCCGGTGCTGGCGCGCTTTGACCTCGCGCCCGGCGACATCCGCGTCGTCATCGTCACCCATTTCCACGCCGACCACATTTCCGGCCTGTCCCTGTTCCCCAATGCTCGCTTCATCGCCAGCGACGCTGCCTGGGCGCGGCTGAAGGCACGGACAGCCTGGCAGAATTTGCGCCATGGCGTGTTCACCGAACTGTTTCCGGCCGATTTCGAGAGACGGCTCGATGGACTATCGTCAAAGCAGCAGGTAGCACCCCATGATGGCGTGCCCGGCGGGGCCGACCTGTTCGGCGACGGCAGCGTGGTGGCGGTCGATCTTCCCGGCCATGCCGACGGCCAGTTCGGCTTGCTCTTCCCCGATAGGAAGCGTCCGCTGCTCTACGCCGTCGATGTGCAGTGGCTGCTCAGCGCATTGAAGGAGGAACGCACGCCGGGTTTTCCAGCAAGCCTGCTGGCCGAGGATTTTGCCGCCATCGAGCCGACCAGCGTGATGCTGCGCCGCTTTCTGGCTGCCGGTGGCGAGGTCATGTTCTGCCACGATCCGGCGCCGACGCAATATGATCTGGGCGGCGAGGGCGGATGAACGGGCTCGCCGAAGCGCTCCGGTCGTTTGCCGTCACCCGATGGGTGTCGCGCAAGAGCCGTCCCGCCTTCGAGCGCTGGCAGGCCGCCGCCTTGCGCCGCTGGCTCGACCGCGACCTGCCGCTGGCGCCATTCTATGGCAAGGCACCGCATCACCTCGGCGAGCTGCCGGTAACCGACAAGGCGCTGCTGATGGCGAATTTCGAGCGCTTCAACATCGGCGGCGTGTCGGCTCGCGATGCCTGGGCCGCCGCTTCCGCCGATGGCCGCCTCGGCGACCTGACGGTCGGAGCGAGCACCGGGACATCGGGCAATCGCGGCCTGTTCGTCATTTCCGAGGTGGAAAAATACCGCTGGCTGGGCACGATCCTGGCCAAGGCGGTGCCGGACCTGCTCTGGCGTGGCATGCGCGTCGCCGTCATCCTGCCGCAGAACACCGGCCTCTACGACAGCGCGCGCAAATCCCGGCGTATCGACTTGCGCTTTTTCGACCTGACGCTCGGGCCGGAACATTGGCGCGCAGCACTTCAGGATTTCGCGCCGACGGTGATCATCGCGCCACCCAAGGTGCTCCGGTACTTCGCCGCAGCCGGCTTTCGGCTCTCGCCAGAGCGCGTCTTCTCCGCTGCTGAGACGCTCGATCCGGTCGATCGTCCTGTTATCGAGGCCTTCTTCCGGTTGCCGCTCGACCAGATCTACATGGCGACCGAAGGGCTGTTCGCGGTGACCTGCCGGCAGGGCGGGCTGCATCTTGCGGAAGACTCGGTCTTCTTCGAATTCGAGCCGGCCGGCGACGGGCTGGTCACGCCTTTGGTCACCGCCTTCCGCCGCCAGACCCAGATCATGGCGCGATACAGGATGAATGACCTGTTACGGCTGTCGGATGCTCCATGCCGTTGCGGCTCGCCGCTGCGCACCGTGGACGAGATCGTCGGCCGCATGGACGATGTCTTCCGGCTCGCCTCGGCGGACGGGCCGATCCTGCTGACGCCCGACATCCTGCGCAACGCCGTGCTGAAGGCCGATCGGCGCATCGACGATTTCCGCCTGATCCAGACCGCGCCCGATGCGATCGAACTCAGGCTTGCACCGGAGCTCGCCGACGAAGTCGCAACCGCCGCGCATCAGGCGGTGCGCACGCTGCTTACGGCGCGCAAGGCGACAGCGGCGGTCGCTCTCATTCGCGTGCCGCTGCCGCTGGAGACCGCCCGCAAGCTGCGCCGCGTCGAATGTCGGGTGCCGCCGTGAGCCGGCCGGATGCTGCCACGTTGGATGGCTCGCTTCAGCAGGCGGACCGGGTCGAGAACAGCCCCGCCAAAGTCCGGGCGTTCGTCGAGCTTTTCAACGGCATCCCGGTGCGTGATCTCGTTGCCAATCTGACGGTCTCGGTCGAGACCTTGGAGATCGCCGGCCGCGTCTTCCCGCTGACGCTGAACGATGCCAGCGAGGCGCCGAACTGCTACATCTGTTGCCCGTCCAGCGCCTATATCGACTACGCCGTCGACGAGACACGAAACTTCGTCGCGCATCCCTTGCTGCGGCGTGCGCTCAGGGCGCTGATCGGCGCCTGCGCGCCGCTGGTCAGGGCGAGTGGCCTCGACCATCAGGCGCAGGTCAACAACTGGCTCTATTCGACCAATCCGGTGCCCACGCTCGATCGCGCCGCGGTCCTAGCACTACGCGCCAGCCTTGCTGCGCGGTTCCCCGACCGCGCGATCGTCATCCGCTCACTGAACGAGATCGCCGATCCCGCGACCATCGCGGCGTTGAAGGCCGAAGGTTTTCGCATGCTGGCGGCCCGCCAGATCTACATCTTTGCCGACCGCAGCGCCGCGCCGGCCATGACCAACGACATGAAGCGCGACCGCAAGCGGCTGCGCATGACCGGCTTCGAGAGGGTTGGCAATGGCGATTTCGGCGAGGCAGACTATGCGCGCTCAGAAGAACTCTACCGCATGCTCTATCTCGACAAATACACGCCGCTCAATCCGCACTACACCGCCCGCTACATCGGAGAGATGCACCGTCGCGGCATCCTCAGCCTGGCAGGCCTGCGCCGGCCGGGCGGCGAACTCGTGGCTGTCACCGGACTGTTCGAGAACGGCCGCACGTTGACCCAGCCGATCGTCGGCTACGACACCGGCCTGCCGCTCGAGGAAGGCCTCTACCGTATGGTGATGGCGATGGCGCAGGACCATGCCACGGCGCGCGGCCTGTTCTTCAACATGAGTGCCGGTGCCGCCGACTTCAAACGCCGGCGCGGCGCCGTGCCGGCGATCGAGTACAACGCCGTCTATGCCGGCCATCTGCCGCGCCGCCGCCGCGTGGCGATCCGCATCATGGAAACCGTGCTGGCGCGGATCGGCATCCCGCTGCTCAGGAGGTTCGAATTGTGAGCGAGCGTCAAAAAAGCAAGAATCATTGGCAGGCGGTGGCGCTGTCAGCCGACATCAGGGGCAAGCCGAAACGCATCCTGTTCGACGGCGCGCCGCTGGTCCTGTTCCGCTCGGCGCAGGGCATTGCAGCGCTTTTCGACCGCTGCCCGCACCGGCTGGTCGAACTGTCGACCGGCAAGGTGGTCGGCGGCGAGATCGAATGCCCCTATCACGGCTGGCGCTACAATGGCGAGGGACGCTGCACCGCCATTCCCGGCCATGTCGGCGAGATGCCGCATTACCGGGTGCGCAGCTTTGGCGCCATCGAACGCGACGGCGTCGTCTTCGTGTCGTCGGGCGCGCCGGAAAGCGAACCCTATCTCCACTGCATGCAAGGCAAGGACATCGTCGTGCGGCGGGTGCGCTCCTCGACCCAATCGAAGGTCATCGACGCGGCCGAGAACATCCTCGACGCCACCCACACCCACTTCACCCACAAGGGCCTGCTGCGCGGCCTGAGTTCGAAGCGTCATCTCGTGCGCGTCGAAGTGACCGGCGGCGAGGGCTGGGTCGAGGCCTGCTACACCGGCGAGGAGCGGCAGCAAGGACTGATCAGCCGGCTGCTGGAGGGCGAGCGGACGAAAACCATCGGCCGCTTCCGCCACCCCGGCATCGCCGAGCTGGAATATTGGGGCAAGGGCGGGCTGGCGCTGGCGACGACCTTCCATTTGCGCCAGGCCGACGAGCGCACCGTCGAGGGCGTCGGCTGGCTGATCGGCCCGCGCCAGGGATGGCTGGGCGAGATCAAGGCGCTCGCCTTCAAGCCGCTGTTCAACATCGCCCTCGAGCAGGATCGCCGCGTGCTGAAATCGGCGAGCGACAATGCCCGCTTCGAGACGCCGGCGCGCCCGGCGATCGGTCCGCTCGATTTCCTGCGCCGCGACATCGCCGCCATCATGGACGGCGAGATGCCCGCATCCGCCGCCGGGCCGCGCGTCCACCAGATCGAACTTTAGCAAGGGCCGATTTTGGAATAACGCCTGTTTTCGAGCCTCCGACTGGTGCTAGCTTTCTTGGCAATGTCAGCCTTCCTGGAGTGCCCAATACGTGATCGACCACATAACCATCGCGGTCAGCGACCTGCAGACGAGCAAGCTCTTCTACGAGCGAGCGCTTGAGCCATTGGGTTATCGCCTTTCCTTCGGCAAGGAGGGCGTGTTCTGGGCCTTTGATGTTGGCGACGGCGCCCTGTTCGAGATCCAGATATCGGACAGCAAACCACCCCTGACGCATTTGCACGTCGCTTTCCGGGTCAACAGCAAGGCAGAGGTCGACGCGTTTTATCGGGCTGCTCTCGACGCGGATGCCACCGACAATGGCGCGCCCGGCCCGCGCCCGGAATACGCCGCGAACTACTATGCCTGCTTTGTTCTCGACCCAGATGGCTACAACATCGAGGCCATGGTCAATGAGCCTGTGACGCCCGCGTAACAGAAACATTGGCGCCGGCTGAAGGCGTAGCCTGCGGAAAAGCCAAGCCTTGGCAACGGGATAGCCAGGTTTCCTGAATCAGATGATTCAACTCTGCAGTGGGCCGTTCCATTCCATGTCGCGGGTCGAGGCGGCCTGCAGGCTGATGCGCTCGCGCCATGCCGTGCCTGCGATCTCCGCCAGCGCCCGCCACTGCGCTTTCTTCGGTGCGGGGTCGTCCGGCCAGTCGAGCAGGTCGTCGGCCTCGCGCATCGCCTGGCGGAAGCCACGAAGCCCACCGGAACGCAGCGCCGCTGGCAGTCCGTAGATCCACATGGCGAGCCGCACCGTCTGCGGCTTGGCGACATCGGGCTTCACCTCCGCGCCGTCCCCCAGCAGAGCGTCGGCGAAGCGCGACGGGTCGCGAAAGAAATGCAGGCCGCTGACGGCGCGCGGATTGCACTCCAGCGGCAGCACCCGGCCATCCGCCTCGCGCATAAGGTCGAAGGAGATCTGCCCGTTCCAGCCCGTTGCCGCGACGATGCGTTCTACGAGATGCCGCGCGGCCGCATCCTCGACCCGCTCGAAGTAGATGCCGGCGCCCCTGCCGGCGCGATAGAGCGAGCGGTAGAGCGAGAACGCCTTGAGGGCACCGTCGCGCGCCACCGCATAGGCGCTGATCTCGTCGCCGGCGATGAACCGCTGCGCCACCCAGGGTGCGGCGGGCGACGGGCCGATGGCGTCGAGCGCGCCGGGCGAGGGGCGGAGCAGCACCTGGCTGGCGAAGCGCGACCAGACCGGCTTGAACGCCAGCTCGCGCGATCGGCCGCGCACCGCCTCCAGATCGGCGGCCGATTGCAGCAGAGTCGTCTCCGGCACGGCCAGGCCAAAACTCTCGGCCAGGCGGATGAAGGCGTGCTTGTCATGCAACTGGGCAAGCCGGTCGATGCCGGGCGCGAACAGGCGGGCAGGGATGGCACGCTCGCGCCAGGCAAGGGCGAGATAAAACACCTCCTCGCAGGTCGGGATGACGAGGTCGACGCCTTCGGTGCGCACCAGCGTCTCGACGGCCTCGGCGTAGGCCGTCGGCTCGAAGCGCGGCGGCGGCAGCCGGTGATAGCGCGCGCAGGCGCTGCTGGCGGCGGCGATCGGGTGGGCCGGGCTGTCGGCCAGGATCACCCGGCGTCCGGCGCCATGCAGCAGCCGCGCCAGATGCAGCGCCACCGGCGCGCGAGCCCCGGTGACGAGTATGGTATTGTCGGGCCCCGGCATCGGCAGGCTATTCGCAATCGTTACGGTCGCCGCGAGGCTTGCTCGAAATCCGAGCGCTTGGCAACGGGCACCTGCCGGTTCAAGCCACCCGCAACGTTGTCATCCGCCAGGGGGCAGCGCGCGCTCGACGACGTTGAGGAAAAAGCGGATGCCGATCGGGATGACGGCGTCGTTGAAGACGAAGCGGTCGCCATGCAGTCCTTCGCCCGGGCCGACATCGCCGGCGCCGATCCAGGCGTAGGCACCGTTGCCGACGGCTTGCAGCAAATAGGCAAAATCCTCGCAGCCCATGCTCGGCTGGAACTCGGTTAGGACACGATCCGCGCCGACTGTGTCGGCGGCGGCTTGCACCGCCAGTGCCGCCCCATCGGGCGAATTGACGACTGGCGGATAGCCACGCTTGTAGGTGAGCGCGGCGCTCGCCCCATGCATTGCCGCGCAGGCCTGCGCCACGCGCTCGATCTCGGCAGCGCAATGATCCGACAGCGCCCGATCGTAGAAGCGGCAGGTGCCCTCGACCTTCACCTCGCCAGGCACGAAATTGTTGAAGCGGCCGCCATGGATCTGTGTCACCGACAGCACGGCGGGCGACAGCGGATCGACGCTGCGGCTGACCAGGCGCTGGATGGCGGTAACGAAGCTCGCCGCCGCCAGCAGCGGATCGTCGCCCAGATGCGGCATCGCCGCGTGGCAGCCGTTGCCGCGAAAGGCGATCTCGAAATCGTCGACCGCCGCCATTTGCGGCCCGGCGCGCACGCCGACATGGCCTTCCGGAAAGCCCGGCCAGTTGTGGACCGCAAACACCTGCTCGACCGGAAAGCGGGCAAGCAACCCGTCCTCGATCATCTTCTTGCCGCCGCCCAGCACCTCCTCGGCCGGCTGGAACACGAACACCACCGTGCCGTCGAAACTGCCGCTCTCGGCAAGCAGCCTTGCGGCGCCGAGCAGCATCGCCATATGGCCGTCATGGCCGCAGGCATGCATGACGCCGTCCTTGCGTGAGGCGTACTCGACCTTGGCGGCTTCCTTGATCGGCAAGGCGTCGAGCTCGGCGCGCAGCGCGATCGACCGGCGGCTTGTGCCTCTGGTCAGAGTAGCGACGACAGCGGTGACGCTGATGTCGGTATGAACGGCAAGGCCAAATTCTCTAAGCTTTCCCGCGACGAAGGCTGCCGTCTCGTGTTCGGCAAAGCCCAGCTCCGGATTGGCATGGATGTGCCGCCGCCAGCCGATCGCCTCCGGCACGATCGCCGTCACCCTGTCGTTCTCCTGCATTGTCGCTCTCCGCGTCATCCTGTGTCGCCTGGGATATCCGGTTGCCTGGCTCCTGGTCTTGAACGGGATTGACGGGCCACGTGCTTTCGAGAAGGCTGGGGTACCATGAGCGACGCCAGCGAACAGAGAGAACGCGATGCCGCGAGGCTGACGCGGCATGCCGGCCTTGGCGGTCTCGAAATGCTCGCCGCCCGCTACCGCGACCATGCCTATGCGCTGCACACCCACCCGACCTATGTCTTTGGTGTCGTCGTCGGCGGTGTCGAAAAGCTGAGGATCGGCCGCCGCAGCCATCTGGCGCCGGCGGGCTCGATCATCACCGTCAATCCCGAAGATCCACATGACGGCGAAAAGGGCTGCGCCTCCGGCTGGGCCTATCGCACCTGCTATCCCGATGTGGTCCTGATGCGCGAGATCGCCGACGATCTGGAATTGCCGGGCTTGCCGATGTTCGCTGAGGGAATCTTGCAGGCGCCCGACCTGGCGCGAGCCTTCGTGCGCGCGCACCGTCTGGCGGGCCAGGCGCTTGAGCAGGAAGCGGCGATGCTGGTGGTGCTGCGCGAACTCGTCAACCGCTTCGGCGACGGCAAGGGCAACATTCATGCATCGGACGGCGGCGAGGCGAAGAGGCGCTTCCGCCTCTATGGCGAGCTGATCGAGTCCGATCTCGCTGCCGGCTTCGACCTTGCGCGCCTGGCCAGCGCCGCCGGCGTCAGCCGCTTCCAGGTCATCCGCGACTTCCATCGCGCAGCTTGCATGACGCCGGGACAGTACCTGCGCGACCGCCGCATCCGCGCCGCCTCAGTGCTGATGCGGACCGACATGCCGCTGGCCGAGATCGCCGTCGCGACCGGCTTTGCCGATCAGAGCCATCTGACCCGAGTGTTCAAGACCATCAAGGGCCTGTCGCCGGGCGCCTGGCGCGCCGCCGCATAAGGCAACAACCACAAGTCGAAAATGAACCAGCCGATATAGGGAACCCAACACGCATCTTCGCAGTTCAATGCGGGAGAGGGCGGGGCGCGTCGTGAGCAGCCGGCACGGTCAGGCATGGCCTGTCCGTTTCGGTCGGCTGCCGGAGGAGACCCGCCGCCATGAAGTTCTTTCACGCACTGCTTGCGTTTGCCGTCGCTGCCGTCTTGGCTGGGAGCCCGGCCCGGGCCGTCGACCTCTCCATCGTGTCGGGCGACACCGGCAACGGCCTGAAGGTGCTTCGCGACATCCTCGACCAGTACGAGAAGAAAAGCGGCAACAAGGTCACCATCATTCCGATGCCGACCTCGACCACGGACCAGTTCGGCCAATACAGGCTCTGGCTCGCCGCCCACAACAGCGACATCGACGTCTATCAGACCGACGTCATCTGGGCGCCGCAACTGGCCAGCCAGCTCGTCGACCTGACCGCTGCGACCAAGGATGTCGTCGCGGCCCATTTCCCGTCGATCATCCAGTCGCAGACCGTCGACGGCAAGCTGGTGGCGCTGCCGATATTCACCGACGCGCCGGCGCTCTACTACCGCAAGGACCTGCTGGACAAGTATGGCGCCAAGCTGCCGGGAAGCTGGAGCGAGCTTGCCGCCACCGCCAAGCTGGTCATGGACAAGGAACGAGAGGCCGGCCACAAGGACATTTGGGGCTTCGTCTTCCAGGGCAACGCCTATGAGGGGCTGACCTGCGACGCGCTCGAATGGGTGATGTCGAACGGCGGCGGCCAGATCGTCGAGCCGGACGGCACGGTCTCGATCAACAATCCGCAGGCGGCGGCCGCCCTCGACATGGCCAAGGGCTGGGTGGGCACCATCGCGCCTCCGGGCGTTCTCGCCTATCAGGAGGAAGAGTCGCGCGGCGTCTGGCAGACCGGCAACGCGGTCTTCATGCGCAACTGGCCCTACGCCTATTCGCTGGGCGAGAGCGAAGGCTCGCCGATCAAGGGCAAGTTCGACGTGACCACGCTGCCGCCCGGGTCGGGCGAGGGCGCCCGCTCGGCGGCAACGCTCGGCGGCTGGAACCTCGCCGTTTCCAAATATTCGAAGAACCCGGAGGCGTCGATCGAGCTGGTCAAATGGGTCGCCTCACCTGAGATGCAAAAATACCGCGCGCTGAAGGCATCCTATCTGCCGACCATCCAGGCGCTCTACGACGATGCCGACATCGCCAGGGAGCAACCGGTCATCCCGCGCTGGAAGGACGTGTTCCTCAATGCCGTGCCGCGTCCCTCGAATGAGGCCAAGGTCAGGTACAACGAGGTGTCCAACGCGTTCTGGACCGCCGTGCACAAGACGCTCTCCGGCGAAGGCACGGCCGCCGACAACCTCGCCGATCTCGAAGTGACGCTGACGAAGCTGAAGGGCGCCGCCTGGTGATGCAGGCGCGTTCCAGGCTGATGCGCCAGCGCGTGCGCGCGGCGTGGCTGTTCCTTGCCCCAATGCTCGTCGTGCTCGCCGCTGTCGCCGGATGGCCGCTTCTGCGCACCATTTATTTCAGCTTCACCGACACTTCGCTGGCCGACCTTGAGGCGGGGCGCTGGATTGGCTTTGCCAATTATTTCTCGGTGCTCAGCATGCCGAGCGGCCGGGTTCTTTACGACGGCCTGCTCGTCGACCCAGCCTGGTGGCGCGCCGTCTGGAACACGGTGCGCTTCGCTGTGATCTCGGTGACCTGCGAGACGGTCCTCGGCATGATCGTCGCACTGGTGCTCAACGCCGAGTTTCCAGGCCGCGGCTTCGTGCGCGCCGCTGTCCTCATCCCCTGGGCGATCCCGACGATCGTCTCGGCGAAGATGTGGCAGTGGATGCTCAACGACCAGTTCGGCATCATCAACGACGTCCTGCTCAGCCTCGGCCTGATCGGCACGAAGATCGCCTGGACCGCCAGCGGCGATACGGCGATGGTCGCCGTCCTCATCGTCGATATCTGGAAGACGACGCCGTTCATGGCGCTTCTCATCCTCGCCGCGTTGCAGATGCTGCCGCGCGAGATCTACGAGGTTGCGCGGATCGATGGCGTGAGCCCCTGGCGGGTGTCCTGGAAGGTGACCTTGCCACTCATCCGGCCGGCACTGATGGTGGCGGTGGTCTTCCGAGGCCTCGACGCGCTGCGTATCTTCGACCTGATCTATGTGCTGACGCCGAACAATGCGCACACCAAATCGATCTCGGTGTTTGCGCGCGAGAACCTGTTCGAGTTCGACAAATTCGCCTACGGCTCCGCCGCCTCGACGCTGCTTTTCCTCATCCTCGCCTTGCTGACCATGTTCGTGCTGTGGCTCGGCCGGGTCAGGCTGGACAGGGACTATTGATCATGAGGCCTTTGATCATGCGGATCGTCAGCCGCGCCGCCTTCTACCTGCTCGTCGCGGTCATCGTCATTATCGCGGTGTTCCCGTTCTACTACGCCGTCGTCACCAGCCTGAAATCGGGGACGGCGCTGTTCGAGGTCGACTATTGGCCGAAGATGATCAGCGTCGCCAACTACCGGACCGTCCTCACCGACGGGACCTTCCCGCGCAACCTCCTCAACTCGCTGGTCGTCTCCGGCGCCGTCGTCGCCATCTCGCTGTTCCTTGGCGTCACCGCCGCCTATGCGCTGGCGCGCATCCGCTTCCGCGGCCGCTCGCTTCTGCTGTTCGCCATCCTCTCCGTCTCCATGTTCCCGCCGGTGGCGCTGCTTGCCGGCCTGTTCGAGCTGATCCGTACGCTTGGCCTCTACAACTCGCCACTGGCGCTGGTCTTTTCCTACATGATCTTCACTTTGCCGTTCACCGTCTGGGTGCTCACCGCCTTCGTTCGCGACCTGCCGCTCGAGATCGAGGAGGCGGCGATCCTCGACGGCGCGACGCCCTGGATCATCATCACCCGCGTTTTCCTGCCGCTGATGTGGCCGGCGCTGGTCACCACCGGGCTGCTCGCCTTCATCGGCGCCTGGAACGAGTTCCTCTTCGCGCTCACCTTCACCTCCAGCAACGAACAGCGGACCGTGCCAGTCGCCATCGCGCTTCTGTCCGGCAGTTCGCAGTTCGAGATCCCCTGGGGCAACATCATGGCCGCGTCGGTGATCGTCACCGTGCCGCTTGTTGTCCTCGTGCTGATCTTCCAGCGCAAGATCATCTCCGGCCTCACCGCGGGTGGCGTGAAGGGTTGAGCGTTCTTTGGCGATGGCTCTCGTTTCGCGCCGCTCAGTCCTTGGCTAGGGTCACCGGATACTTTCATCAACAAGCAGTGCTCGAATGCATCAAGACGTCTCGATAGACACCCCGCTCGTTCGCCGGCTGATTACCGCGCAGTTTCCGCACTGGGCGGACCTGCCGGTGGAACCTGTCGAGCCGGGCGGCTGGGACAATCGCACCTTCCGTCTCGGCGACGACATGTCGGTGCGCCTGCCGAGCGCGGCGTCCTATGCCGCGCAGGTCGAGAAGGAGCAGCGCTGGCTACCCCGGCTCGCGCCGCATCTGCCGCTGCCGATCCCGGTGCCGCGGGCCAAGGGTGTGCCCGGGCAAGACTATCCCTGGTCCTGGTCGGTCTATGGCTGGCTGCGCGGCCAGCCGGCAGGGAACGGCGGGATTGCCGATCCCACCCAGTTCGCCCGCTCGCTGGCCGATTTTCTGCTCGCCCTCTACCGCATCGATGCCAAGGATGGCCCGCCGGCGGGGCAACACAATTTCCATCGCGGCGGCCGGCTTGCGGTCTACGACGCCGAGACCCGCACCGCACTGTCGGCACTGACCGGGTGCATCGACACGGCTACCGCGCAAGAGGTTTGGGCAAGTGCGCTTGGCTCCGAATGGCAGCGTCCGCCGGTCTGGGTCCATGGCGACGTCGCTTCAGGCAATCTGCTGGTCGAGGACGGAAGCCTCTGCGGCGTCATCGATTTCGGCAGTTCGGCCGTCGGCGATCCCGCCTGCGACCTGGTGATCGCCTGGACGGAGTTTTCCGGGGAGAGCCGGCAAGCCTTCCGCGATGCGCTCGCCCTCGATGAGCAGACCTGGGCGCGCGCTCGAGGCTGGGCCCTTTGGAAAGCTCTCATCACCGCTTCCGGCCATGACGGCAACCAGCGCGAGGCGGAAAAATCCTGGACGGTCATCGACGAGGTGCTGGCCGACCATCGGCGGGTTTATCGTCGATAAACCGACTTGGTCACGCAGGAGAACTTTCGCCGCGATCAGGCTACGCGCCATACCACATGCGCCGGAGCAGCCCGTCACGCCGAATGAACTGGTGGTAGAGCGCCGCTCCGGCGTGGAACACTAGCAGCGCCACCAGCACGAAGGCGCCGAAGCCATGCGGCGCACGCGGCGGATAGTCGGTGAAATTCGGCAACGTCGCGTTGCTCTGGCCGAAGATCACCGGGGCAGCACCGCTCAGGACCATCATGCCGATGCCGCTGGCGGCCATGCCGAGAATGATAATGTAGGATAATGTAGAAAGTGACATGCACAAGGCGTGCGATGCGTTCCTGCCAGGTTGGCGATCCTTGCGCGGGAAGCGGCCGCAGATCGAAGCGCCACCACCAGGCAATGCGGAACGCCGTCAGCAGCAAGACCACGGTCGCCACCGGAATGTGGAAACGAAGGAGGTCGGTCTTCGCAGCCGCATCCATCGCATTGGCGGCCCTGAAGCCGGAGCCGAGCAGGGCCAGGATCAGGATGGCGCTCAGCCAGTGAATGGACACCGCTACGGTGCCGTAGCGGTCAGCTCTGCTCTTCTGCATCCATGTCTCCTTCGAGTTTCCGGCGCAGCGCCGTGATCACGGCGTGCATTGTGTTGAGATCCCTGACCACGAGCCCGTCGGCGAGCCTGTTCACCCAGGGCGCCTGCAGGCGCATGGCTGCGTCGAAGGCCTGTCTTCCCTTGTCGGTCAGAACGACGAGTTGCGCCCGCTGGTGATGCGGGTTGGCCCCGAACGCGACGAGCCCTTCCTTGTGCAGGTCGTTGACGATGCGCTGCACGTTCTGGCGATTGGCGCCGAGATCGCGTGCCAGCCAGGCGACTGGCTGCGGCCGCTCGGCGATGACGATGGCGCCGAGGACCTGCCAGCGGGCGCTGGTCAGGCCGAGGCCGGCAACCAGCCTGTCTCCGGCAGCGAGCATTCGGCTGTTGAGCCTGAACAGGTCGAGAACGAGATCGTTCAAGGCGTCACCGGCCGGGGTTCGAATGGGTTCGCTCATTTGTCATCCTATATCGTGATTGACATCATAGTGTCAAGTTGGTATGTATGCATCATAACAGAGTGACAGCATAACACCACTTAGACGGAGCCTTATGATGACTGCGATACGCCCAATGGACCCTGCCTTCCCCATCGACCGTCAGGTCGCGATCGACGCCAGCGCCGTCGTGCTGGTCAATCTTTTCACGCTCGACAAGGCCGACGAGCAGACCTTCCTCCAGGTGTGGCAGGACGATGCCGCCTTTATGAAGCAGCAGCCGGGCTTCATCTCGACCCAGCTCCACCGCGCGATCGGCGACAGCCCGACCTATTTGAACTATGCCGTGTGGGAAACGACCGCCGCCTTCCGCGCCGCCTTCACCCATCCGCAGTTCAGGGCCAAGATCTCGGCCTATCCGTCCTCGGCTGTCGCGTCCCCGCATCTGTTCCAGAAGGTCGCGGTGCCCGGTATCTGTGTCGCCTAGCAACAACGGACGTGAAGCCGTGGTACCGGCTTCCACGTCCGTCTGTCATCCAGCTGTCACAAGGTCGCGTTAGGCATCCTTAAATCCGGATTTATGGATATATGGATGGACAAGGAAGCAGCTCTTCGCGCATTGGCGGCGCTGGGCCAAGACACGCGCCTCGAAGTCTTCCGGCTGCTGGTGCGCACCGGGACAGGCGGTTTGCCCGCCGGCGATATCGCTGCGCGGCTCGACATCGTCCAGAACACCATGTCGGCGCATCTGAAGGTGCTCGACCATGCCGGGCTGGTCAGTGCCGAGCGCGAGGGCCGCAGCATCCGCTATGCACCGGATATGACCGGCTTTCGCGACCTGCTCGCCTATCTGATGGAGGATTGCTGCAACGGCGCTCCGGAGCTCTGCCAGCCCATCATCCAGGCGGTGACCTGCAAATGTTAGAGCATGATCCCGAACCGAAGGACCGTTTTCGAAAAAGATCATGGTCAGACAAGAAGATAGGGAGGAATTGATGAGCGATCAGATCTACAACGTCTTGTTTCTCTGCACCGGCAATTCGGCGCGCTCGATCCTCGCCGAGGCGATCCTCAACCGGGTCGGCGCCGGCAGGTTCAAGGCCTATTCCGCCGGCTCGCATCCCAAGGGCGAGGTCCATCCATTCACGCTGCAGCTCTTGAAGACGCTCAACCACGACACCTCCTTTGCCCGTTCGAAGGACTGGGAAGAATTTGCGGTCTCCGGCGCACCAGAGATGAATTTCGTCTTCACCGTCTGCGACAACGCCGCCAATGAATCCTGTCCGGTTTGGCCGGGCCAGCCGATGACCGCGCATTGGGGCGTGCCCGACCCCGCCGAAGTCGAGGGCACCGATGCGGAAAGGCATCTGGCCTTCGCCGAAGCCTACCGCATGCTCAACAACCGCATCTCGATCTTCGTCAGCCTGCCGATGAGCACCGTCGGCAAACTGGCCTTGCAGAAGCGGCTGGATGAGATCGGCCGCGATCTGCCAAGGGCCGGCTGAGCATGACCCTCGATCTGCCCCGCCGTCTCGTCGCCGAAGCCCTCGGCACCGCGATGCTGGTCGCCGCCGTCATCGGTTCGGGCATCATGGCCGACCGGCTCACCGACGATGTGGCATTGGCCCTGCTCGGCAACACCATCCCGACCGGCGCCATTCTGGTGGTGCTGATCACCATTCTTGGGCCGGTCTCCGGCGCCCATTTCAACCCGGCGGTGACGCTGGTGTTCGGGTTGCGCCGGGAGATCGAAACCAAGGCTGCATTGGCCTATGTCCTGGCCCAGATCGCCGGCGGCATTGCAGGCACGCTGATCGCGCACGCCATGTTCGGTCTGCCCCTGGTCGAGCTTTCCACCACCGTGCGAAGCGGCACGGGGCAGTGGATCGCCGAACTGGTCGCCAGTTTCGGCCTCGTCTTCACCATCCTTGCCGGTCTGCGCGCCCGTCCGGACTCGATCCCGTGGCTGGTCGGTCTCTACATCACCGCAGCCTACTGGTTCACCGCTTCGACCTCCTTTGCCAATCCGGCCGTCGCCGTCGCGCGCGCCTTCTCCAACACCTTTGCCGGCATCCGGCCGCTCGATGTCCCGGCCTTCATCGTCGCCGAGCTTGCCGGCGCGCTGCTGGCCATGGCGCTGGCCGGCTGGCTGCTTGCCGAACCGAAACCGTTGCCTCAGATGAGACCCACCGCATGACCATCACCATCTATCACAACCCTCAATGCGGCACCTCGCGCAACACGCTGGCCATCATCCGCCAGTCCGGCGAGGAGCCGGAGGTGATCGAATATCTGAAGAACCCGCCGTCGAGGGAAAAGCTCATCGAACTGATCGCCGCCATGGCAATGACGCCGCGCCAGCTATTGCGCGAGAGCGGCACGCCCTATGCCGAGCTGAACCTCGGCGATGCCAAATGGAGCGACGACGAGATCCTCGATTTCATGCTGGCGCACCCGATCCTGATCAACCGGCCGATCGTGGTGACGCCGCTCGGCGCCATGCTGGCGCGGCCGTCGGAAGCTGTTCTCGACATCCTGCCCAATCCGGATATCGGCCCTTTCACCAAGGAGGACGGCGAGGTGGTGATCGGCGCCGACGGCAAGCGGGTCGTCTGAGCCTATTTCGAATTTCTTCGAAATTCGGTTGACGACCGGCTGATTCTGGGCGTACGGATATTTCCATGAAACTCGAACAAGCAGCAAAACAGCTCGAGGCGCTGGGCAACCCGACGCGGTTGAAACTCTACCGCATCCTGGTCCGGGCCGGCGAGGCGGGCAAGCCGGTGGGCACTCTGCAGGAAAATCTGGGCATTGCCGCCTCGACGCTGTCGCATCATTTGCACCGCCTCATCCTGACCGGCCTTGTCTCGCAGGAGCGGCAGGCGACGACGCTGATCTGCCGCGCCAACTATCCGATCATGCGGGATCTGGTCGGCTTCCTCGCCGACGAATGCTGCGCCGATGCCGCCAGCAATCCCGCCGCGGGAGAGGCGGCGGCATAATTTTTTGCCTTATATTTCGATAGTCCCGGAATTATGGAAGGTAGCAAAATGAACAAGCATAACGATCTTCCGGTAGCAGTCATCGGTGCCGGCCCTGTCGGCCTGGCGGCAGCCGTCCATCTGCTTCGCCAGGGCCTGCCAGTGAAGCTCTACGAGGCCGGCGGCGACATTGCCACCAACCTTCGCGATTGGGGCCATGTCAGGATTTTTACGCCCTGGCGCTATTGTGTCGATCGGGCGGCGAGGGAGTTGCTGGAAGAGCATGCCTGGAACATGCCTGATCCCGAGGCGTTTCCCACCGCCAATGAGCTTGTCGATCTCTATCTCGAGCCGCTGGCGAAACTCCCCGAGTTGGCGCCGGTGATCGAAACCGGCGCTCGAATTGTCGGCATCTCGCGCTGGGGCGCTGACAAGGTGCGGAGCAGGGGGCGTGAGGCACGGCCCTTCATGCTGGTGGTCGAGACTGCCAATGGCACCAGGCGTGAAGGTGCCCGCGCCGTCATCGATGCTTCGGGCACATGGCAGTCGCCGAACCCGCTCGGTGCCGGCGGCCTCGCGGCCGAGGGCGAGATGGAATTCGCCGATCGCATCGCTTACGGCATCCCCGATATTCTCGGTCGCGACCGCAGCGTTTACGCCGGCCGCACCACGCTGGTCGCCGGCTCCGGCCATTCGGCGGCCAATGCCTTGCTCGATCTCGCCAGGCTGGCGGATGCCGAACCTGGAACAGCGTCCATCTGGACGGCTCGCGGCACCGACCTCGTGCGCATCTATGGCGGCGGCGATGCCGACCAGTTGCCGGCGCGTGGTGAGCTTGGCGCCGATGCGCGCGAACTTGCCGAAAGCGGTCGCGTCACGCTTGTCACCGGTTTTGCCACCGTGGCCATTCGCGACGAAGGCGGTCGCCTGATCGTCGAGGGCGAGACGGAAGACGGCTTGCGGCGGATCGGCCCGGTCGACCGCATCATCGCCGCCACCGGGCAACGGCCCGACCTCACGCTGACAAGGGAGCTTCGGCTCGATCTCGATCCATGGCTGGAAAGCGTCAAGGCGTTGGGGCCGCTCATCGATCCCAACGAGCATTCCTGCGGCGACGTGCCCCCGCACGGTCACCGCGAACTCAGCCATCCCGAGGCAGATTTCTATACGGTCGGCATCAAGAGCTACGGCCGGGCGCCGACTTTCCTGCTTTTGACCGGTTACGAACAGGTGCGCTCGGTCGCGGCCGCTTTGGCAGGCGACACCGCGTCCGCCGATGCTATGCGACTGGTCCTGCCCGAGACCGGCGTCTGCGTGGTGCCGGGATCGCTCGCCTCGGCCGAAAGCGCGTCTGACGGCTGCTGCGGCGGCCCGGCGCCGCAAGAGGTGGATGCGTGCTGCGTCGCCGATGTCGAGGCGAAGACTGCCGGCAAGAGTGGCTGCGGCTGCGGCGTCGCCGCATGAGCATTGCGTCGGGCATGCGTAGCCGCGGCACGATCATCACCGTGCTTGGGCTGACGCAGATCATGGCGTGGGGCTCTTCCTACTATTTGCCGGCGGTCATTGCGCCGAAAGTGGCCGCAGAGACCGGTTGGCCGCTGGCTTGGGTGGTCGGCGGCCTGTCGCTCGGGCTTCTGGTCGCCGGCTTGATCTCGCCGCGAGTCGGCTCCTCGATCGAACGTCATGGCGGCCGCAATGTGCTTGCTTTCAGCGCCGTCTGCATCGGCGTCGGCCAGATCGGCCTGGCGGCGGCGCCGACCGTTGCGGCCTATGTCGGCGCGTGGCTCGTGATCGGGCTCGGCATGGGGGCTGGGCTCTATGACGCGGCCTTCGCGACGCTTGGCCGCCTGTACGGCCACAGCGCGCGTTCGGCGATCACCACCTTGACCCTGTTCGGCGGCTTCGCCAGCACCGTCTGCTGGCCGATTTCCGCCTTCCTGATGGCCGAGATCGGCTGGCGCGGCGCCTGCCTCGTCTACGCGGCGGTGCAACTGCTTGTCGCTCTGCCGCTCTATCTCGCGCTGCTGCCGCGCGGGGTGCCACCGCGCGGCAGCAGAACCGAAGCGGAAGGAAACGCCAAACGCGCGCCTGTGGGTGATCCGTCCTTGGCGCTGATGATCGTGCTCGCCGCCACCATCACGCTTGCCGCGGTGATCTCCTCGACGATGTCGGTGCATCTGCTGGCGATTCTGCAGGCCGGCGGCCTGGCGCTTGCCGCCGCCGTCGGCCTTGGCGCCCTGGTCGGCCCGTTCCAGGTGACGGCACGCGCCATCGAAATGATGATCGCGCGCTACCATCATCCCATCTGGACCAAGCTTGCTTCGGCGAGTTTCGTCGCCATAGGCATCTCTGCACTCTGGATCGGCATGCCGGCCGTGCCGGTGGCGCTCGGCTTTTACGGCGCCGGCATCGGCCTTGAATCGATTGCGCGCGGCACCTTGCCGCTCGCATTGTTCGGTCCGTCGGGCTACGCGAAATTGATGGGTCGCCTGGCCATGCCGAGCCTGATCGCCCAGGCCGCCGCGCCGTCGATGGGCGCGGTGCTGATGCAATGGACGGGAGCGCAAGGCACGCTCGCCGTACTTGGCGGCCTTGCGCTGCTCAACGTCGTGCTGGCGTTCGGCCTGCGCTGGTTGTTGGGCCGCAACAGGGGCATTCTGCTGCAGCCGGGGTAGCCGATCGCTCGAGAACGCGCGGTGAAGGCGCCAGCCCGATCCGGACTCCACAAGCCACTACATCAGGGACGCGGTCGCCAGACGACTGGTCGCGACGTTCGGCTTCTTGTCGCCTACGTACTCAACGTTCGTGTCGATGAGCCGGTCGCTGTCGATCCCGGCCGCGGTCAAAATATCCACGATCGCCTTCACGCGCTTCTTGGCCAGTTCCTTGTTTTTCTTTGCGGCGCTGGAGCCGGTGAATTCCTTGGCAGCCAGGCCCGTCAGTTCGACATTGCAGCGCGAGTCTCGGATGCTGGCGGCAAACTTGTCGAGGTCGTCCTTGATCTGCCGTGAAATCACGGAGGACTGGTTGTAGAAAAAGAGGTTAATCTGGACAGGGTCGCGCTTCTCATACTGCCGGCACGATATCCCTTGCTTCGGGAGAGTGTATAGGATGGCGCTCCGCGCCGTGTTGGTGTCGGCGGCGCCGTCGTCGACCCAATGCGAAAGCGCCAGCACCATCTCCGGCTTGACGCCTTGCGCCTTGAGAAAGTCGCCGGTCGCACTCAGCCTGCGGCCGGCAATGTCGTAGGCCTTGTCGTAGCCACCTTCCTTGCTCGCCGTTGCATAAAGCCTATAGCCGCAATCGTGCCCGGCCTCCTTGATGAAAGCCGTCAGCGCGTTCGCGGCTTCGTCCGATATCTTGCCGTCTCCCTTCTTGAACAGGACACGGAACGAATTCCACTGGGTGCATTTAGGGCCAACATCAGGTTCCTGGGCGGCCGCTCCGAAAGACAAGATGCTCCCGGCAACGACTATAAATGCCAGGACAAGACTGAATGACATCTTCATTTTCAAGGCGCCTGCTGTGCACATACTGAACCTACTGCCGTTCCCATGATTTCGACAGGTTAGAGCAATTCCAGGAAAAGTGTGTAACGGTTTTCCTTTGGAATTGCGTAAAAACAAACATCCAGGTCTGCACCGTCGACGATGCCGTCCTCAGTCCCACACCAGCAGCAGCTTGCGCCAAAAGGCGTTGGATGGCATCGGCTTCGAGCCGCGCGGCAGCCGGATGGCCAGATAGATCGTCAGCCATTTGCGATCGATCTCCCGGATTGAAACCTTCAAATCATGCAGCTCGAAAGGTTTCGAAACCCGCGTCCATCCGGAGAACGCCAAGACACCGACCGGGGCATCGCCTTTCCATACGAGCTTTTCTTCCTGCCTGCCCAGCGCCATGGCGAACTCGAATGGAGACGCTTCCTCATGAGCGATCTCTACTGTTGCTATGACACTTCTGGCGAAGGCCGGGAAAGCAGAGTTGAGGGCGGCAACAACCGGGCCATGCGTACTCGGTCGCAGGAATATGCCGCCATTGTCGCCGGCGACAAGCAACGCCGGCAGATCGGAGGGATGGTCGGTCACCAGCGTCGAATGCTTCAGCTCGTCACTGGTCATTCGGCGCATGCGTCGGCGTTGCTGCGGCGCGCCGAGGCGCGGACGCCTCGCGCCGGTCGAAACGGCATGGCGGATCTGGATGCCCGAAAAGCCGCCGAGCACCCGTGCATTCGGGAGGCTGCCGCCGCACCTGACCGCGAGCAGCAGATCGCGCCTGTCGGTCGCCGGCGAACTGACAGTCGCCATGATCTCGCGCGACTCGTGCGCTCGGCTGACATCGGCCCAGCCGCTTCCGCCATCACTCTCAAGGAGTTGGGCGAGATTGCCGAAGGTCTGGCTTTCCGCATCCACGATGGCGAGCTGAAACTGCGCACGACCGGTCAGTTCCTCATCGAGGTAAATCCAACAGGTCGCGCCAGTGACGCCCGGCGGGCAGACGCCCTTCAGCAAAGCCATGCTGATATTGCTGCCCTTGGCTTCGAGAAACAGCTGGTCCGGCGATTGCTCGACATAGCTCAGCAGGGCCGGATCGTCATCGGGATACGAGCCGATATGAGCCAGGCGCAGGGGTTCGGCGGAGAGATACTGCTCGCGGTAGAGCGAGGAATGCAACTCCGGCACGGTTTCCTCGGCCGCTGCGTTGAGCATTTCGACGACACCCAGGGTGAAGTCGGGGCGCCCGGCATGGGCGAGCAGCGAAACTGCGGTATCCGCCCTGCCTTCGCGTGCCGCGATCTCGGCCAGCAGCTGCATCGCGTCCGCGCTGTTGGGGGAAACTGCGCTCAACCGGAGATATCGTTCGTCCTTGACCCGAAGCTCCAGATTCCAGAGGTTGAGTTCTTTCTCATGATTGGCGGTGTTCGAGCTGATGCCGAGTTGCACGAACATGTCCGTATTCGCGAACTTGTGCTTTCGGAAGACGTTGATGATCGGCTTGCGGTTCCGCAGCCACTCGGCATTTCGGTTCATGCCGGTCGGCGATGAGCGATACCAATAGAGGGGCTCCGGGACGGTGACAATCTCCAGGCCGGCTTGGTCCGCGCGGAGGAAGAATTCCCAATCGCTGGCCGAAAAGCCTCGCTCCTCGTTGAGGTAGCCTATCTTGTCGAAAACCTCGCGCCGGAACATCGCGTTGGCATCGCCATACGGATTGGTGATCAGGGCGATGTCCGTAGGTCCGCCGACCGGAAAATAGAGCATGTAACCGCTCTTCGTATCCGGCGGCACGAAAGGTTCGTTGAGCCACTTGGCGAAGGTCGTGCAGATATCGGCACCGGACTTTTGCATGCCGGCAACGAAGGCACTGACGGCGTTCGGGAACAGCACGTTGTCGTCGTCCAGGAACAGGATCAGCGAACCCTTGGCCGCGCGGATTCCGGTGTTGCGCGCCTTGCCGAGGAAGCCGTTCTTCTGCCGGATGATCCGCCAGCCGCGCTGCACGAACTCCGGCTCGATCTCGGCCAGCAACTGGACGGCAGCTGGATCGGTGCTGCCGTCGTCAACGAGGACCAGTTCGATGTTTGGGTAATCTTGGCGCCGAACCGAGGCAATCGCCTGGGGCAGCAGGCTGGCGCGATTGTAGTGCGCCGTAATGATTGAAACGAGCGGTGGCCGGCTCCGGCTTCGGCCTGGGGCCTTGGCGGGTTCCCTGCGGAATTTCGCGTGCAGCCTGCTCCAGGCTTTTTCACGCACGTCCCGTTTGTGCAGCGGCCTGGCCGGGCCGAACGATCGGCTTTCCAGCACTGACGCAATCTTGGCCGCGATGGCCGACGCGGACGCCTCCATCATGATGGCATCGGCCGATCTCGGATGGAGCACGTCGCGAACGCTGCCGACATCCGTCGCGACAAACGGGATCTCCTCATCGAGGCATGTCACCACATCGAGCGGAAGCTGAGCAGCCGTGTGCGTAATCGCCACCAGTGCATGGCTCTGCCGGAGATATCTGAAGATCTCGGGTTCGTCTCGAATGGGCAGGAGCTTCAGCTTGAACGGCCACTGCTGCGCCCGGCGAACGATCATGCCGCCCGAATGTTCGCCCAGCACATGACCGAACGCGCCGACGACGGTCACCGCCAGGTCGGCCACGCCGCTGTCGGCCAGGCGGTCGAGCGCATCGCAAAACAGCGTCAGTCCGCCGCGCGCCTCCGTGCCCGAGAAATGAACAATTTCGGCTGTCGGCCGCTCGCGCGGCCGGTAATGATCGACGGCGAAGTTCGAACGCCACTCCTCAGGCTCAAGCGGCGCGGCAATGTGACGGCTGGCGGGCAGTTTCCATCCCGCCTTGGTCATCCAGTCGAGCAGGGACTGGCCGGTGACGACAAGATGGTCGCAGGTCTCGGCCGACGTCTTTTCCATGTGCGCGACGGTCATCTGGTCCTTCTGCTCGACCGCGCGGGCATTGGCCTCCAGCTTCCACATGAGCGGCTCATGGGCGAGCACGACGATCGCAGGCGGAGCGGGAAAAACGCCCGTCCGCTTGGCGACGGTGGGGAAATGCGCCAGGCCGCCCTCGAGCGAAAAATAGACGACGTCGAAATCATTCTGCTTGAGGTAGTGGTAGACGGCGACCGAGTTCTTGTCGCTCGCCTCATTGCCGCGCAGCAACTGGGGCGATGGCGGCAGCAATTCGAGCCGCACCAGGAAATTGTCGAAGCACCATTTGCCCAGCCTGGCGATCTCGTTCGCATCAGGCTGGCTGCCGAGCGGGCTCGGCACCCAGAGCAGGGTCACGGTGTCGCCGGTTCTCGCCAGATGCTGCGCCAGCGCGTAGCTTGCCGACCCGGGATCGGCAGTCACCGTCGAGCCGAACTCAACCTCCGAAACGATACACACGTTGCGAGGCTTCTGATTTGCTTGTCGCTTGCCCTTGGGCGTCGCGCCTGCCTTAGAACCAACGCTCAATCAGTCCCCCGATTAGTCCGTCTGTCAGCCTGCCCCGCTCGAAACAGTCTTGCCAACAGTTGGATAACACTTTGATAATTGTCTTGCGGGCATAACGCACGTGTCTTTCGCGCGCAAACGGATTGAAGACGTTCGGATGATTGGCCTTCTACCCCCAAGACATCTCGCGCGGCTGGATGATCGGCAGATCGACATAGCCGATGGCGAGATCCTGTGCTTTGTCGGCCTGCGCAACGAAGCGACGTTGTTGCCGCATATCCTCGACCACTACCGCGGCCTTGGCGTCGACCGCTTTTTCTTCCTGGACAATGGTTCGACGGACGGCACCCGTGAGCTGATCCTGGAACAGCCGGACAGCCACTGCTTCCACACCGAGGGATCGCATTTCGCCGAGAACATCGATCCGCCGCGATGGATCAACACGCTCATGAACGTCTTCGGCACCGGCCATTGGTGCCTTTCGGTCGACGCCGACGAGCTTCTCGTCTATCCCGATCTTGGGCGGGTAAACCTGCGCCAGCTTTGCAGCTATCTCGACTCGACCGGCGCCGAAGCCGTGATCGGCTCGATGATCGACATGTATGCCGACGGCCCGCTGGCCGAATACAGCTATGACGGCACGAAACCGCTCATCGAGGCTTCACCCTACTTCGATCCGGAGCCCGGATGGCTGCGAGCCCGCGACGGCTTGTATCCGCCGGAGCAGATGTTCGGTGGCGTGCGGGAACGCGTTTTCTGGCACGGCCGGTTCAAGCAGACGTTTCCCCCGTGCCTGACGAAGGTGCCGATCGTGCGATGGGGGCGGGGCACGCACTACCACGTGGCGCAGCACACGATCAGCAAGGTCCGGTTCAGCGAACTGCGCGTCGCGTTGCTTCACTTCAAGTTCGTCTGGGGGTTCCGCCAAAAGTCGGCGTCGTCGCTGAGCGAGAACACGCAACTGAAGGAAAAGACGCTCGAGGAGCGCGCCGCTTACATGGAAGCGCTGGAGCGCGATCCGAAACTGGCGCTCCGCAACCATCGGTCTGTGCGCTATCGCGGCGACGCCGCGCAGCTCGTCGATCTCGGCTGGATGAGAACCTCGGATCGCTATGCCGAATTTGTGTCGAGCCTGACTGCGCGGCGCCTTGACGGCGACGCGACCACCTGACTGCCAAAACGGGAAGACGCAGCTAAGACCTATCCGCCGTAGCGGCCGCCGCCATCGCCACCGTTTCCATTCCCACCTTCCGCCGCAAACTGGGACAGGCTGTTGAGCGCAAGCGCCTTACAGGCCGTCGGAGCATTCGGATAACGGTGCAGATAGTCCTCGAGCGCCTCGATGGTGCCGACCTTAAGCGCCTGCTCGCAAGCAAGCTCGGCCTCCTTGACGGGAGCAACCGCCAATTGCGCCTGCGCCACGTTGGAAAAAGCAACGCTGACGCCCAGAACACTAAGTCCACCCAACAGTAGCGATTGGATTTTACGCATTACACACCCCTTCCACTTCGAACCCCATAGCCCCTTGATAATATTAGTTGTTAGTAATTTGTCAACCATAACAGCGGCCAAGCAGCCGTTCTCTTGGGGAATGGTTAACGGGTCTCGGGGCCTGCTCGCCCGCTGGATTGCTATCCGCTGAGCGTCAGCTTTCGAAAGAAGGCATTGGTCGGAAAACCATTGGGCGTCGCCGCAAAACGCACCGCAAGAACGATAGAAAGCGGCATCTTGCGCCTGGCGTGAAGCATCACCACCAGGGGGTGGCGCACGAATTTGTCTTTCACGGTGATCCACCCCGAAAAGGCAATCGTTTGGGCGGCGATGTCCTGCTGCCAGTCTATGGTTCGATCGGGGCGGGCGAGAGCCAGGGCGAAGTCCATTGCCGGTGCGTCGGCATGCGCGACTTCGACGATTGCTTCTATCTTGCGGAAGAAGGGCGGAAAATGATGATCAAGCGATGCGGCGACCGCACCCTCCAGATGCGGACGCAGGAACACTCCACCGCCATCCGGTGCGACCAGCAGCAAGGGGAGAGGCGAGGGGCGCGGTGTGAGCAGCCGTGCGCCCCTCAACATGTCGAAGCCGAGAGTGTTCGAGCCGACATCTGCGCTGTCCGGGTCACGGCGCTCATCGGCTTGGGGGCGTCCAAGCAAGGTGGCTGCCGTGTCGGGGCGACCGACCGATGCGGCAATGGCGGCAAGTTTCGCCATGGCGGCATCGCTGTTCGGCTCGACGTCGCAGAGCTCCAGATATTTCCGATTGGCGGGTGTATACTTCAGGTTTTCGCGCGCGCTTTCGATCTCGGATTGCGCCGTATTCTGGGCGATGGCCAACTTGTAGAGCTGCCCCAGATCACCGAATTGGCTTGACTTGAACGCTTCCATGACGGGGAGGCGATTGTCGTACCAATTCGACGTCCGGAACATTCCGTCAGGCTTCGAGCGGTACCAGTAGAGCGGTTTTGGAATAGGCCTGAGCTTGAGCCCGGCAAGCGAGGCTCGCGCAAAGAATTCCCAGTCGTGCATGGCGTAGCCCGGTTGCTCGATCCAGAACCCGATCTGTGCAAAGACGGATCGACGCACCATCGCATTGGCATCGCCATAGACATTGTGGATCAGGCCAAGCGTGTCGGGACCACCCAATGGCAAATACTGGATCAGCCCATCGGCCCGGTCCCCGGGCACGAAATCCTCATAGAAGATCAGTTGGAACGCGGTGCAGATGTCCGCGCCTGAAATTGCCATGGCGCGCACGAAATGCTCGACAGCCTCCGGAAACAGCGCGTTGTCATCGTCGACGAACAGGATCAGCTCGCCATGCGCGGCACGGATGCCGGCATTTCGCGCCGCGCCGAGATGCCGCTGCGGCCGCCGCAGGATCTTCCATCCGCGCTGACGGAAGGTCGGCTCCAACACATCCAGCAGTCGCCTGGCTTCGTCTAGGTCGCTTCCGTCGTCGACCAGCACCAGCTCCAGCTGATCGTAGGTTTGCGCTTCGATCGCCGCGATCGCCTGTTTCAGATAGAGCGGCCGGTTGCGATGGGCCATGACGATCGAGACCAGCGGTGACGATCCGGCGCCTTTATGGATGCGCCTCCGCTTGGCCGGCGTCGGCACATTGCGCGTATCCAGCCATGACTGACGGCATTGGCCGAGGCTGTCGATCGGCAATGGGCGAGGGGGATCCTTGAGCGCCGCCAGGATCGCCTGCGCCAAAGCGGCAGCGTCGGCATCGACCAGTCGCGGTTGCCTTGCCTGTGGCTTCCAGGTCTCGGCGTGCGCGCCGACATTGGTTGCAACGAATGGCAATCCCGCTTCGATACATGCGGCGACGGCTCCGCCGGTCGATGCGGCTCGGGCGGGTATGACGGCAAGCGCGCCGGCGCGCGTGGCGTAGTCGAGCTTTGCCGCAAGGTTCGCGCGCGGCACCATGTTGAGCTTGAACGGCCACCGCTCGGCGCGTCGCAGAAGCAGGCCGCCACTGTGCTCGCCCATGATCTTTCCGAATGGTCCGAATGCGGTGACCGTCAGGCCTTTGGGCGCCGTCGGCGCCAGGATGTCCAATGCATCGCACAACAGCGTCATGCCATCGCGAAGGTGCCATCCGGCAAAGGCGACAAGTTCTTTTGAGCTTTGTTTCCCGACCGACGATCGCACGCCTGCCTGGTCGATCCGATCCTGGAGCAGCGGCGTCACCACCGCCTTCTTCACCTTCCAATCTTTCGACAACATCCACTTGCGCAGTGCGGCAGACGCGCAGATCGTGCGATCAGCCATCTCCGCGCAATATTTCTCCATGTAGGTCACGGCAATTGCGTCGGTGCTTCCCATGAACGCCCTGTCGGCTTCATGCGCCCATTCCAGCGGCGCCTGGGCAATGACCACAACCGGCGGAGCGGCAAAGGCCCCGGTCTCGACCGCCAGCAGCGTATAGTAGGGCAATCCGCCCTCGAGGGGCGCGTAGACCAGATCGTGGCCGGACCGTTCGAGGTAGTGCAGCAGCGCAGCGGACTGGCTCTCGGGCGTCGCCAGCGAAGGAAGCAGCTGATCGGACCTGTCGAGCACTTCCAGTCGGACGGAGGCTGCCTCAAACTCACGGTGACGCGCTGCCACCTCCTCGGAGGAAGGCACATCGCTCCCCGGAACCCATAGCAGGGTGACCTCGTCACCGTCCCCGGCGAAAAGCCTGGCCAGTTCCGCCGTGGCTGTGTCGTCGTCGCCAGGCCCGATCGCCCGCGTCACGACACAGACACGGCGAGGCCTGCCTTGCGGCTCCAACGGCCTCCGCTCCTTGCCACCAACGGCCATCGAAGTTCCTCTGATCCAATTCCGCCGAACGCGCTTCCGCAGCGCGGTCCATCGACAATGATGCCTGCGCCGGGTTTACTTTTCAGTGATCATCCTTCAGCGCCATTGGTAAACCAAATCGTCAAGCAGGTTCTAAAACACCTGTACAATCAATCGACTGTTACAACTTTAGCGATGCGGAATAATCAATCTTTACGCCTCCCGGCTAGGCATTGACGGCATAGCAGGAGGCGCAAATGAAAACGACAATGAAGTTTCTCGGCGCGCTCGGTTTGATGGGCGCACTGGTCTCGGCAAGCACTGCAGGTGAATTGCTGCGCCCAAGCATCAAGCTCGGCACTGCCAACGTCAAGACGATCAGCGGCGATCGCGGCGGCTATGTGATCGACTATGCCATCCGTGTGCTGAAAATGCGCCGCAGCGGCGGCTTTGTGCGCTTCAACGGCGCGTGCGACTCGGCCTGCACCCTGTACCTGGCCATGCCCAAGGGCAAAGTGTGTGTCACACAGAGGGCGTCGTTCGGCTTCCATCTGCCCTATGGCGCTGGGGCGCGGGGCAACCAGGTAGCCGCGAATTTCATGATGAAGAACTACCCGGGCTGGGTTCGCAGCTGGATCGCGAAGCGCGGTGGGCTCAAGGGCTCCATCGCGACCATGACATACGCGGATGCCAGCCGCTATTTGCCGACCTGTCCGTCCGAACAGCGTGTGGCCATCGCAAACCTGGGTCCGACACGCCTGCGTGGCGGCTGATCGCAAGAGCCGGTGCTGAAAAGTATCGCGACGGCGGGTGCGCTCGATAGCGCCCGCCGTTGTTGATTCATCTGGCGGCTGAGAATTGAATGAACAGGTCATTTGTGTATTTTCGGGCGCGTCTTCGTTGTATCGGGGCCTGGTGCGAATGCAGTCTCGTCAAAAGTTCGTGCTGATCGCATCGCCAAGAACCGGTTCCCAGGCACTCAACCGCCATCTCAACCAGTATGACGGGATGGTGATGCACGGCGAGGTCTTCAATTCTGGTTTCGTCGGTCTGCGCCACGACTACCACGAGAAGATGAACCTGCCGCGGGAAAGCGTCGAGGTGCGGGATGCCGAACCCGAGCAGTTCATTGCGCGGATTTTCGACGATCCGGCGGCCCGCTTTGTCGGCTTTCACATTTTTCCCGAGCAGACGCGCCCCGCCATTCTTCCCGTGCTCGAAGATGAGAGCATCAAGAAGCTCTGGCTCTTCAGGAACCCGGTGGCATCCTTTGTTTCATTGCTTGAGGCCGAGGCTTCCGGAGTCTGGATTCTTCATGCCTCGGAACCGTTGCCAGCCGGCGTCTACCGGCAAAAAGTGCATTTCGACATCGATCGGTTCAATGAGTATCTCCGCGACCTGAACCTGTTCCGAACCAAGATCAAATCCGTCCTGTTCGAAACCGGGCAGCCGTATTTCCCGATCCACTATAGTGATATCGCCGACCCTCTGGTTGGCAACGCGATCATAGCCTATCTCGGCGGCGACCAGCGCCTGGACCATTTCGAGATCGATATCGTGAAGCCACCACCGCGCCCGTTTGTCGAGCGCATCGAAAATTACTGGGAATTCACCGCTTATTTCAGAGCCATTTCTTCGGAAGCTCTATACGCGTTCGGGTGAAGTCCGGGCGGCGACGTCCATCGGCGAGGCCACGATCGTCGCGCATGTCTTGTCGCCCATGTCTTGCGGTGTCGGAAATTCGCCGGCTTTCCAATTCTTGCAGAGGCTTGAACCTGCCGACGGCCGCAAAAACACATCGGCATTCAACGCATTCGGTTAACCAGTTCTCAAGAGACGTGGTTAACGAACACTTGATTTTGTTGACTCTTTTCTAGCTCGGGCGGATTCTGGCAGCGGGGTTTGAACCTACCGGTCGTGAATTGGCCGGAGCGCAAACTGGCGGCGGGTATTTGTATGAACATCGGCGGCAGCATGGGGTCGGCGAGCCGACCTGAGAGCGGCTTGACGCAATCGAAGGCGGGCAGGTCTTTGTCGCCAGATATGCGCTTCCGGCGCATGTGCCTGCAGATTATCTGCACGGCCCTGTTGTCGTGGTTGCTTCTGGGTGCCTATCGAAGCGCCATCGTCGATCCGCAGACAACGATCCAGGGCCTTCTGGCGTCCATTCCAAAGGGGCTGGCAGCAAGCTACTACGATCTGATCGTCATTGCCTCGCTGACCGCTGTGGCCGTGTTCCTGCTTTTCCTGGCAAAGGCCAGCCGCCTCGCTTCCACCGTCGTCGCCTTCCTGTTCTACCTTGTCATCCTGGTGTCACTCGGCTGGGGATTTGCCAACATCAATCTCGTCAAGATGCTGGGCGAGCCATTCACGTTCCAGTGGCTGGTCTATGGCGACTTCCTCCAGAATGCCGACGCCAGGAACGCCATGGGCGATGCGCTCAACATCCGGGACTTCGCGATCGTTTCCGGGTCCATCATTCTGGTCCTCGTTCTTGGCTACGCCGCGGCCCGAATGTGTCTGCGCCTGAGCGCCACCGGCCACAGGGTCTTTCTGGGTGCGCTCGTCCTGGGTGTCGGCGCGGCGTTGGTCGGTACTGGATACCACGTGCGCGCGGAGGCGCTGCCGGCGGCCAAGATAGACAATCCGATCCTGTATTTCGTTGAATCGGCCCTGCTCAGTCCGACGCCAGTCGTGCTGACCATGAACGCTTCCACCAACGACCCGGATGTCGCCAGCGTCGGTGAGCGTCCGCCGGAAACGTCGAGCTTCAAGGCGCCGACGCCAAACCCGATCAAGAACGTGCTGATCTTCATGATGGAGTCGGTTCCGTCCAAATATATCGAGACGTTTGGCGGCCAATATCCCGTCACTCCAAACATAAAGAGCTACGCAGGGGACTCCATCCGATTTGACAATATATACGCGCATGCGCCTTCCACGCATTACTCGATATTTTCTCTGCTCACCTCGATGTACAACGACATTTCATACTATGGCATGACCACCAGGTATCCCTACCTGCCGCTGGATTCGATCTCCAATACGCTCTCCGCACACAGCTTTCGCACCGGGTTTTTCTGGAGCGCGGATTCCCGCTTCCAGCGGGTCGATGAGTTTCTGCTGAACAAGGGGCTGGACACGATTCAGGATTACCGGGGGCAGAAATGCACCACGCCGACCTTCAAGCTCAGCTCCGAGCAGTGGAAGAACATGGACTACAACAGTGATCTCTGCACGGCGCGGTCGATCATTGACTGGATGAACAAGGATTCGGGAAATCCTTTCTTCGGCATCATGTTCACGGCGATGACCCACTATCCTTACATCACCGACAGCCCGATGTTTTCGAAGATGGCGCCTTCCAGCCACGACAACGGGCTGGTCCACTACTCGGATGATGAAAAATTCAATGCCTACCTCAACGCCCTGAAGGTCGGCGACGCGGCGCTTGGCGAGATCCTTGAATCGCTGAAGCAGTCCGGCAAGCTCGATTCGACGCTTGTCGTCATACTGGGCGACCACGGCGAGGCGTTCGGGGAGCACGGCGACTATGTTCATGCCAGCGCGATCTACGATGAGAACGTCCACATTCCGCTCATCATGATCAACAAGCATCTTTTCCATGACGAGGTCGCGCATCCGGTCGGCGGCATCGTCGATGTCGCCCCGACCATCTTCGACATACTCGGACTTCCGCTGCCGAAGCAGTGGCAGGGGCGCAGCCTGTTCAGCCAGCAACGGCCGAACAAGACCTTCTTCTTCAATCCCTGGGCTGGTTTCCTGTTCGGCTACCGCGAGAATGATCGAAAGGTCATCTTCAACGCCACCACCGGCAAGGTCGAGGAGTATGACCTCAAGGCCGATCCCCAGGAACGAACCAACCTGTTCAAGGTCGATGCGGGCGACCGCAGCGCACTGCTGCAGCCCATCGCCGGATGGGTGCAGTCGCAGCGGCTGCGCGTGGCCAACCTGGTCGCGGAGGCGGCGAAAGACGCTGGGCGTTGCACCGTCACCAGCCTGGAGATCGACGCTGCCGGCACCGAATTCCAGGGGCCGCCGCGCCTGGACGTTCTCGTCGACGGCAAGCCCGTGGCCCAGATTGCCGTTTCGGGCAGGCAGAGCAAGGCCGTAACGCCCGACGAGATCGGTGCGGAGCTGCAGGCGGCGTCGGCCGATGCGCAGCCATTCTTTGTCGACCTCAGCGCGGTGCCGAGCCCGCATTTCATCGAGCTTCGTTTTGCCAATGATCTGTGGGCGGGGCAGGGCAACGCGGGCGATCGCAACCTGTTCATCAAGAGCATCAAGGTGAACGGTCAGTTGGTGCCAAACAGCAGGCTGCACGTCGACAAGGAAACGACAGGTCGCACTGACGGCAGCGGGACCAGCATGTACAACAGTGGCTCGCTATGGATCAACGGCCCCTTCGTTGAGGGATGCGTGTAGAACTGGGCACACCTGAAGCGCGTCGAACGGACCGCGTTTTGAGGCGCACAGCAAAACAATCGATCGCATTTTAATAGTATCCGGCGCAGCGGCGAAGGGCGGTGCTCACCACGCCGTTTGCCTGAATCTTAACAAGCGTCGTCTAATATCTCGCGGAAGGAAAGGGCTGTTCACACGGCGCAAAAGGCGATCAGCGTGAATCTGTCGCCGCTCGCCCTGGATCTGTGGCCCGAGCGGCTTCGGCCAGCGCTCGAGCTACCGTTCACGTTACTGATTTCAGCCGGGGGCACGAGCCGGGGGGGCGCGAGCCGGGGGCAAGAGGTTGGCGCAGGCTCTGCCCGCTACCTCTTGCCCTCCGGTCGCCATTCCTGGCGATACCAATCGACGAAATTCCGCAAACCTTCCTCGATCGGCACCTTCGGCTTGAAGCCGAAATCCCGCTCCAGCGCACTGGTGTCGGCATAGGTCTTCTCGACCTCGCCGGCCTGCATGGGCTCGTTGTGGCGTATCGCCTTGACCCCGAGCAAGCTTTCCAGCGTGTCGATGAAACGACCGAGATGGACGGGCTGGCTGTTGCCGATATTGTAGAGGGCGTGCCCGCCGATTGGCGGCTTGTCGAGGACGGCGACGACGCCGTCGACGATGTCGTCGACATAGGTGAAGTCGCGCCACATCTCGCCATGGTTGAAGACCCGGATCGGCGTGCCCGCAAGCATCGCCTCGGTGAAGATCCAGCTCGCCATGTCGGGCCGGCCCCACGGGCCGTAGACGGTGAAGAAGCGCAGGCCGGTCTGCGGCAGGCCGAACAGATGCGAATAGGTCGAGCTCATCAGCTCGTCGGCCTTCTTGGTCGCGGCGTAGATCGACACCGGGTCGTCGACGCGGTCGCCCTCCGAAAACGGCACCTTGGTGTTGCCGCCATAGACCGAGCTCGACGAGGCGTACACGAGGTGCTCGATGTCGGGCGCGGCCCGGCAGAGTTCGAGAATTTCCAGATGGCCGGCAATGTTGGCGTGGATGTAGGCGCGCGGATTTTCCAGCGAATAGCGCACGCCCGCCTGGGCTGCCAGATGCACGATCTTGCGGACCGGCCGCTTGCCAAGCACCGCGGCCAGGACGCCCGGTTCGGCAACGTCCAGCTCGTGGAACGAAAATCCCGTCCTGCCGGAAAGCCGGGCGAGCCTTGCTACCTTCAGCGCCGGATCGTAATAGGCGTTCATGTTGTCGACGCCGACGACCTCGTCGCCGCGGTCCAGAAGCCGCTGGCAGACATGACTGCCGATGAAGCCCGCGGCACCGGTCACAACTATGGACATAGAACCCCCCAGAGCTTGCGATCAGGTCACCGGCTGGGGCGATACCAGCCGTCGCCTTCATTTTCACCGGGCGCCGATTGCGGACGCGCGACATAGGCCGACGACCCGTTCGCCTCGTGATAGACGCGCGCCAGCATTTCCGCCAGCACGCCCGACGTCACCATCTGCACCCCGGCGATGAGCAGGAAGAAGCCGGTGAACAGCATCGGGCGCGTTCCGATGTCCTGGCCGAAAAACAGCTTCAGGCCGAACAGATAGGTAAGGATCAGTGAGCCCAGCGCGCCCAGCACGATGCCGATGCCGCCGAAGAAATGCCCGGGCCGCGTGCGATAGCGCATGAAGAAATACATGAAGACCAGATCGAGCACGACCCTGAAGGTGCGCGAAATGCCGTACTTGGACTGGCCGTGTATCCGCGCATGGTGCGTCACCACTTCCTGCGCGATGCGCCGTGGTGTCGTCACCGTGGCGAGCCAGGCCGGGATGAAGCGGTGCATCTCGCCATAGAGCCTGACGCTGCGGATGACGTTGCCGCGATAGACCTTGAGGCTGCAGCCATAGTCCTTGAGGCGCACGCCGGTGACGCGCGCAATCAGCGAGTTGGCGATGCGCGAAGGCAGCCTGCGCATCAAGAGCCCTTCCTGGCGGTCCTTGCGCCAGCCGACCACCAGGTCGAGATCCTCGGTCAGCAGGCGATAGACCATGCGCGGGATGTCGAAGGGGTCGTTCTGCAGGTCGCCGTCGATCGTGGCGATGACCTCGCCGCGCGCCGCGTCCATGCCGGCCTGCATCGCCGCCGTCTGCTTGTAGTTGCGCACCAGCTCGACCGCATGCACATGCGGGCCGTAGTGCGCCGCCAGGCGCTTGATCTCGCCTGGCGTCGCGTCGGTGCTGCCGTCGTCCACCAGCACCACCTCCCACGGTTGGCTGTAATGCTCCATCGCCTGGTGAATGCGCGCCAGCAGCGGCTCGACGTTTTCGGCCTCGTTGTACATGGGAACGACGATCGACAGCGTGTGCTCCGGCATGACCGCGCCCTCGGGCAGTCCCGAAGCGGGGATGGGCAATACATTCATGGCGATGACTTCCTTGCAGAGCCGACGGCCGGGTTTCCCGGCACGGTCGATTTCGAGGGAAACAGCCATGCGATCGCGCCTGTCGCGATGGCTGAGCAGAAGATGAACAGATGTAGTGCCAGCGCCGCCTGCAGGCCACTCCTGATGGCAATGCCGGAATAGAGCAGCGCCGCCGCCGCTCCCGCCTCATAGGTGCCGAAGCCGGCGACGCCTTGCACTGGAAGAATGGCTGCCGCCTCGGCGCCGACGGCCCCGGGAAAGGCGGTCTGGAAAGACGTGCCCAGCAGCATGGCCAGCAGCCAACCCTGCACGGCAAGCTTCAGCGCCCAGTTGGCGACCGTCCACCACCAGCCGTAGCGCGACCGCCCGGTCGCCTCGGTGAAAATGTCGCGCAGCATGCCGAGTTTCGCCACGATCCTGCCGCGTGCCGCCCAGTCATGCGGGGCGCGCGCCCATCGCGGCAGATACCAGGCGGCCGCGATCAGCGCCGCGATCCCCGCCGCCCTCAGCGCGGGATTGAGGCCCGGCCACACCAGGCAGGCGAGCACGCCAACGACGAAGGCGTCCTGCAGCCTGAACCACAGCAGCGAGGCGCTGGCGCGCATGAGCGGTATGCCGAAGACCTGCCGCAACAGCAGTGGAAAGGCGGTCTCGCCGCCGCGGAAGGGCACCACGTTGATCATGGCATTGTGGATCAGAATGACGCGCAGGCAGGCGCCGAAACGGCCGTTCACCTCGTCGCGGAACTCGTCGCAGACGCGCAGCGCCCGCAGCACATAGGTGACGAACAGCGCCAGCGCAACAGCCGCGAATGCGCCGGGTGTGATACTGGCGAAGGCATCGCCGACCATCTTCCCGCGCGAGTCGCTGGCGAGCCAGGCCAGCAGCGCCAGCGTCACGACAATCGAGACTATTCTTTTCAACCAATTCTCCGCCGCTTGCGCGGGCCTATGGTGCTCGGCGGCGCCGGACTCATTGTTTGCTGCACCCGTACCCCGCACCGCTCGTTTGTCGAGTGCGCGGGCAGATCCGCGGAAGCAACCGTGAGCCTCGACGTTTTCGGCCGCGTTGAAGTGTGGCGGTCTTATAGATCACCAGACTACGCGAATCCACCAACTTGGTCGTCGACGGACATGGGGCATGCCGACGGGGCGTCGACAGTATCGGCATGCACCGCAAATCCTTGATTTTGCAGTCCGTCACGAGAGTTCGCCACGTTCGCGACCGGGCTTCCCGGAAAGGTTGACATCGTCCTTCGCGCGACGATTAATAGTGTGCAGGTAGTAACGGCAGTGCCTTGCAATCCCCGGGCTCTTCCAGGAAATATTCGGCCAACCCCACACCGTTGAGAAGCGAATACCGAAAATGCGATCGCTCGCCATGACAACCAAAAGGGGATCTCGGGCGCAACCCCATCGCCGTGCCGCATCCCTTGCGCCCCTCCTGGCCATCTGCTGTCAGGTTGCGCTTCTCGGAACCGCGAATGCGGCCGCCAAGGACAAAGCGCCTGCGGAGGCAGATGCCTCGGCCGCTGTTCCGTCCGCCTATGAGCTGAAAGTTCTTTACCAGAACCGCACCTGGGTCTGGAAGGATGGCGCGGCCTACTTTGCCAAGGACAACAGGCGCCTGCGGGCCTGGACCAGCCAGGACACCACATGGGTCGCGGAAGGCAGGTGGCTGGTCACAAAGGACGGCAAGATGTGCATGGAAGCCGCCTGGCGGTCCAAAGACTACGCCGGCGAGATTGGGCGCACATGTTTTAGCCACCGTATCAACGGCGGCAACATCGAGCAGCGCAAGGATCCGGATGGGCAGTGGTACAGCTTCAAACACTCTGCCGAAGAACCCAGCGACGAATACAAGAAATTCGAGCAAGGCGACACCAAGGGCGCTCAATTCGAAGAGACCCGCAAACTGGTCGATTCCAAGAGCTAGCCCCGGGCAGGAGCAAGTCATTGGATCAAGCATAGATCAGGCTCGCTGAGACTAAAGCCCTCACTCCAGCTCAGCGAGCCCACGCCCCGACAAGCTACATACTGGGACGACAACCAGCCTTGCGGGCTGGTATTTCTGACCGGCGCATTTCACGTGCCATGCGGCCCATAAGGCCGTGGCAAGTACCGGGAAAAACCATTGCAGTGACATCATCGGACTGCCTCCAGCCCGAAGAAGGGCGCGGCCGTCCTGACGATCGTATCGATGTCGGAAAGTTCCGGCACGAAGCCTAGATGTTCGCGTGCGTTGACCGGGTCGGCGTAGAGCTCGGCCGGATCCCCCGGTCGCTTGGTCCTGTAGACAGCCGGAACCGATTTCGAGGTCATGCGGCTGACCGCCTGCAGGATCTCCTTGATCGACACGCCCCGGCCGGTGCCGAGATTGACCGACAGGTTTTCGCCGCCGGCCTCGAGATGCATGAGCGCCTTGAGATGCGCGCGGGCGAGGTCGCTGACATGGATGTAGTCGCGCACGCAGGTGCCGTCCGACGTGTCGTAGTCGGTGCCGAAAACCTCGATCTCGTCGATCATCCCGGACGCGGCCATCAGCACCCTGGGAACGAGGTGGGTTTCGGGCGAGTGCCACTCGCCGAGCTCTCCGTCGGGATCGGCGCCGCAGGCGTTGAAGTAGCGCAGGATCGCGTATTTCATTCCGTAGGCCACCGCGTAATCGCCGATGATCTGCTCGCCCATCAGCTTGGTCCGGCCATAGGGACTGATCGGATTTTGCGACGATGTTTCGCGCACCGGCAATGCTTCGGGCACGCCATAGGTTGCGCAGCTGCTCGAGAAGATGACGTTCTGGATGGAGCCTGCGCGCGCCGCGTCGAGCACGGCGATGGTGCCGGCCACGTTGGTCGAATAATATTCGGCCGGCTCGCGGACCGACTCGCCGACATAGGCGAGTGCCGCGAAGTGGATGATCGCCTTCGGCCGGTAGGTCGCGATCGCCTGGCGCAGCGCCTCGCCGTCGCGGATGTCACCGACGACGAGCGGGCCCCAGGCGACGGATTTCTCATTGCCGCGGCTGAGATCGTCGTAGACCACGGGCAGGTAACCGGCGGCCGATAGCAGCTTGCAGGTGTGGCTGCCGATGAAGCCGGCCCCACCGGTCACCAATATGGGGCGGCGTGTCATGACATGGCGGCCTCTTTGACAGGCCGGCTGCCGTAGAGTAGGGCGTCGAAATACTCCACCGTGTGCGCCAGGCCCTGGCTCAGGCTGACCTGCGGCTCCCAGCCGAGGTTCTGCCTGGCGAACGAAATGTCGGGCTTGCGCTGCCTGGGATCGTCGACCGGCAGCGGCCGGTGCACGATCCTCGAGCGGGAATTCGTGTAGTCGATGACCAGCCTGGCCAGTTCCATGACGGTGAATTCGACCGGATTGCCGAGATTGACCGGATGCGCTGGCGCATTGGGGGCATTCATCAGCCGGATGAAGCCTTGGATCAGATCGTCCGCATAGCAGAACGAGCGCGTCTGCAGGCCGCTGCCGTAGACGGTCAGGTCCTCGCCGCGCAATGCCTGGACGATGAAATTCGACACCACGCGGCCGTCATCGGGCTGCATGCGGCGGCCATAGGTGTTGAAGATGCGCGCGACGCGCACATCGATGCCGTAGGTCCGCGAATAGTCGAAGAACAGGGTTTCGGCCGAGCGCTTGCCTTCGTCGTAGCAGGATCGCGGGCCGTGCGTGTTGACGTTGCCGAAATAACCTTCGGGCTGCGGATGCACCAGCGGGTCGCCATAGACCTCGGAGGTGGACGCCTGGAATATCTTGGCGTTGTGCCGCCGGGCAAGTTCCAGGAGGTTCATCGAACCGAGCACGCTCGTCTTGAACGTGTGGATCGGGTCGGCCTGGTAATGCGGCGGCGAAGCCGGGCAGGCGAGGTTGTAGATTTCGTCGACCGGGAGGTCGCGGGGCAGCGGATCGATGATGTCGTGCTCGATGCACAGGAAGCCCGGATCGCGCTGCAGGACGTTGAGATTGTATCGCTTGCCGGTGTGGAAATTGTCCACCGCGATGACTTCGTAGCCATCGCGCAGCAGTCGCTCGCACAGATGCGAGCCTAGAAATCCTGCGCCTCCGGCGACCAGAGCGCGGCCGCGATTGAAACTGCCGCCCCGCCGGCCGGTTCCCACACCGGGCTTCAGAACCTTGATCACTTTACTCATGGCATCCCCCTTGAGCGCCGCAAAACGCTACCCCCGAGGCCGGGACAAAGCTTCGCCCGGCCACGTCCCAAAGAACGTGGCGAAAACCTCCGCTCGCGCGGAATCGCCATCAATGATGTGCGTAAATAGCCTGAGTTAGCGGAGATCGTGCCGCACGGCTTATTGGCTGCCGCTCAGCATTCAATACCCCTGATCGCGACCGCGCGTCTGGTTGCCACCATCGCCGATTGCTCGCCCAAATTGCACACCCAACGCATATGAAAATATACCTGTGGACAACATAGTCAACTAAATTAGAGATTCGTTAACCGTATTCATTGGCGAGTGGTTAATCATGGGCGAGGTCGACCGTCTCTCCTCGGTGCAAGCATCGCATTGGCAGGGACCTGGAAGACGGAAGTGATTGGTGCTCATTTGCCAGGCTTGCAAAGCAGCGCCTGAAAGTTCGCCGGGGGAAGTCAAGGTTTGGTGACTCTCGCGCATGGAAGAGCTTACAGACACGCCCCCGGTGGTCCGCGATCTGCTTGGGTAATGATAAAATCTTAAATATTCGCGGCCGGGGCCTGGCTCTGGACCCGCAGGAAGCAGTGCGATTGCTGACCGAAACCGCTCGGGCTGCAAATATGCGTGGCGGCTCCGAGGTAGGGGTTCATGCGCACTTGGTTCAATCACATGCGGGGCCATACCCCGGATCATTGGGCAGGCGCTGACACATTCCGTTATGCCGAGGTCGGCTATTTTAGCGATGGCTGTTTGATCGAAATGCAACGTCTACGCGATCCGGCCGTCACAAAAAACAGGCATGGCCCGCCGTTGGCGGACCATGCCTGACGTCTCCTGGTGACAGCGATCTTTGCCGCCGGCGGGATCTATTCCCCGCCCATTTCCTTCTTAAACGTGTCGAAATCGACCTGCATGCCGTTGAAGACCGTGCTCCAGTGGCGGGTCAGCGCGGCCATGGCTACGGCTTCCTGGATTTCCTCGTCGGTGGCGCCGGCGCGCTTGGCGTCCTGCGTGTCCGACCAGATGCAGTAACTGCACGGGATCTGCGCCGCCACGGCGAGCGAGATCAGCGACTTGACCTTTGGCGGCAGCGCCGTCTTGTCGCTGAGCTGGATGGCCTTGACCTCCGCCCATGCGCCGGGCAGACCGGCGTTCGGGAACTGCTTCAGGAAACTCGGCACGCCGCCCATGGTCGACTGGATGTCCTTGATGGCAGCGTCATAGTCGTCGGCCTGGGCAGGTGCGGCGGCCAGCGTCAGGGTGAGTGCGCAGGCAGCGGCAAGCACGGATGCGGACGCATAGCGAAGGCAGGAATGCGCGGATGAAACTATGAGACAGGCAGACATGGTTTTCTCCTCTGGTGTTTGTTAGCCTTACGATGTAAGGTAATGCGGAAAATGAACCTTACAGTGTAAGTTGTCAAGCGGCGCCATGGACTCGTCGATCAAGAAAGAGCGACCACGCGGGCGGCTGTCCCGCGAGATGATCGAGGATGCGGCATTCGAGGTCATCGAGAGGGAGGGCCTTGCCGGCTTTTCGATGCGCAAGCTGGCGGCCGACCTCGGCTGCGAGGCGATGAGCATCTATCACCACTTTCCGTCGCAGGCGCATCTGCACGAAGCCTTGGTCGACCGGCTGATCGGCTCGCTCGAAATGCCCGACGCCGGTCTGCCCTGGCGGCAAAGAATGCACATCGCCATGCACGACTTCCGCCGCATCGGCCGCGAGCATCCGGCCTTCGCGCCGTTCCTGGTCACCTACCGCATGAATTCGCCGACTTGCCTTACCTGGCTGAGCGACATCCTCGGTCTGTTCGAGGCCGGAGGCTTCGGCCCCGAACTGAGCGCACGGCTGTTCCGCACTGTCGGCTACTATCTGATGGGTGCGATCCTCGATGAGACCGCTGGCTATGCCAAGGGCCCGTCGGCGGCCACCACCGTCAGCGACGAACAACTGGCGCGGGATTTCCCGAATGTTGCCGCCGCCGGGCGCTATTTCGGCGCCGCCGAATTCGACCGGACATTCGACCTCGGCCTCGATATGCTGCTCGACGAGATGGAGCGCGCCCTTGGCGGCGCCAATTCGAGGTAGCCTGGCGCATGCGCTTTCTGTTTGTTCTGATCCTGCTCGCCGGAGCCGCCATCGGCGTTGCCTATCCCTGGGCGATGAGCAACTTCTCCGGCCATGAGATCGGCACCTGGCGGGTCTATGAGAAGGGCCAGTTCAGGCCGGTGACAGTGCCGCTTGCCGCAAGCGACGCGCCGGTCAGGGTGCTGGTCGACCTGACCGCCAGGGCCGAGCGCATCGTCTCGCAGCAGCGCACCGTGCTGACGCTGACCGCCGCAACCGGCGGCCGCACGGCACTCGCCTCGACGCTGCAGTTCAACCACACCGACAATCCGCGCCAGCCCAGCCCGCAATCGCCGGACAAGATCTTTCGCGACGAGGCGGGCGTGATCGAGACGGTCAGCCCTGGCGCCTATCTGTTCACCGTCGGCCTTGGCGATGCCGAGAACATTCCGATACGCGCCGTCGACCTCGTGCTGCGCGCCGGCACCGGCGAGATCGACGAAAGGGCAAGGCCGGTCGGCTTCTCGCTGATGGCGGCCGGCCTGATCGGGCTGGTGCTGGCGATGGTCTTTGGTCGTGGCGGCGGCCGGCCGGAGAACCCGAACTCGCAGCCGCCACCGCCGCGCTGGGGCAGGGGCTCGAAGTGAACTACCGCCACGCCTACCATGCCGGCAACTTCGCCGACGTCGTCAAGCATGTCGTGCTGACGCGGCTGCTCGAATATCTCAAGCAGAAGGACAAGGCGTTCCGCGTCATCGACACCCATGCCGGCATCGGCCGCTACGATCTGTCGTCGACGGAGGCGCAGAAGACCGGCGAATGGCAGGGCGGCATTGGCCGGCTGGTCGGCGCAAACCTGGATGCCAAGGCGGCCACCCTACTGGCGCCCTATCTGGAGGCCGTTCGCGCGCTCAACCCCGATGGCGGCCCGGATGGCGGCTTGAAAAAATATCCGGGCTCGCCGCTGATCGCCAGGCATCTGCTGCGCAAGCAGGACCGGCTGACGGCGATCGAATTGCATCCCGACGATGCGAACCGGCTCAAAGCGGTCTTCGCCAGCGATTTTCAGGCGAGGGTGATCGAGCTCGACGGCTGGCTGGCGCTCGGCGCGCATTTGCCGCCGAAGGAAAAGCGCGGCCTGGTGCTGATCGATCCGCCATTCGAGGAGGCGGGCGAATTCGACCGTCTGGTCGACGGGTTGGTCAAGGCCCACAAGCGCTGGCCGGGCGGCATCTATGCGCTGTGGTATCCGATCAAGGACCGCAAGGCGGTCATCGCCTTCAGGAAGGCGCTCAAGCAGACAGGCATCCCCAAGCTGCTCGACATAGAATTCGAGATCAGGCCGGCCTCGTCGGAGCCCAGCCTCGACGGCAGCGGCATGCTGGTGGTCAACCCGCCCTTTACGCTTGAGGGCGAGTTGCGTCTTCTGCTGCCGACCCTGCACAGATTGCTCGTGGTCGGGCGACCGGCGGACTGGTCGCTGCGCTGGCTCGCTGGGGAAGCGGGGTAAAGGCGGCAGCGGTTTCCCACCTTGCGAAGCCATCTCTGGCGGATGGCGAGCTCGATGCTGGAAACCATCATCATCACAACCGCTTGACCGCCGACCGGCGAATCCGCACAGTGCGCGCAATCGACCTTGAGAGGCTGTCATGACTCGCTTCGCCAAATCCGCCCTTGCCGCACTGATTTCGCTTTGCACGCCGCTCGCCACCTCGCTCGGCTTCACCCAGGCGGCACACGCCGCCGATCTTTCCGTCTATTCCGACGAGGACGGTGGAGTATGCGGCGAGGCCTGGGTGCTGAACAAGATCACCAGCCGCTTTTCCTACCAGGTGCGCCACGTGCCGCATCTGCCGGATGTCGCGATCACCGATTTCCGCCGCATCCACCAGCACCGCTATCTGCCGGCCAGCGAACAATGGCCGATTGGCCGCCGCTATTGCGGCGCCACGGTCGCCCTGTCGGACGGCCACGACCGCACCATCTGGTACCTGATTGAGGAAGGGCAAGGTTTCGCCTCGATTGGCGACAATGTCGAATTCTGCGTCGCGGGCTTCGACCGCTGGATGGTCTACAACGGCCGCTGCCGCGTCCTGCGCTGAACGCAGCTTTCCGATCCCGGACATATTCGCGCCTGCGGCCAGAAATAGGTCGCAGCGCTCCGGTGTTACATGTTGCCGGCAGCAGCCCTGTCGAAGATCCTGATTTTCCTTCTATCGCCGGCCGGCAAATCGGCTAGTCTGAACGCCCGAGAGCAACAGCCACTTTCGGGTACCTTCATGGATCTTGCGACCCTCCTTGCTTTTGCGGCCGCCTTCTTCGTGTTCGCCGCCAGCCCCGGCCCTGACAATATGACGATCGTCGCCCGCACGATCTCCGGCGGCGCGGCATCGGGCATCGCCTATGGTGCCGGAACTGTGGTCGGCATCCTCATATTTCTGCTGCTCGCCGCCTTCGGCCTGTCGATCATCGCCGCCAAGATGGCGGTGGTCATGACAGTGCTTCGCTATGGTGGAGCGGCCTACCTGATCTGGATGGGCGTCAGGCTGTGGACGGCGGTCCCCGTGGTGCCGGAACTGCAGCCCGTTTCGGGCGGGCGCGGGTTGTTGACGATCTTCGCCACAGGCATTGCCCTCAACCTCGGCAATCCCAAGATGCCGCTGTTCTACGTGGCGCTGCTGCCGAATGTGGTAGGCGCATCGCTCACCCCCGGACACGTCGGCCTGCTGATGGCGGTGATCCTGGCCGTCGAGGTGGTGGTGATCGGCGGCCACGTCATCCTTGCCGGCCGCGCCCGCAGCCTGTTGCGCACGCCCAGGATCGTGCGCCGCGTGAACCGGGCGGCGGGCGGCGTGATGATCGGCGTCGGCGTCGCCGTGGTCGCCACACGCTGAGGTCCGCTGCGGACGAGCGTGCTGACCACCAACGCTAGCGCCGCCCCTCATCCGCCTGCCGGCACCTTCTCCCCTATAGTGACGGGGAGAAGGGGGCTGGCCGCGAAGTTGGCGCTTATCCTGCAACACTGGCGATTGGCGAAATCCGTGACGAGCGTCCTTCTCCGTTCACGGGGAGAAGATGGCGGCAGCCAGATGAGGGGCGGCGCTGACCTCTACCCGTTGACAAGAGCCGTCATCATCTTCTAAAAAGAGACAGACCTGTCTCATCACATGGCGCCATCATGACCCCTTCACCATCCTCGGGCAAACGCCAGCATGTCGTCGAGACGGCCTATACGCTGTTCAAGCAGGGCGGTTTCCACGCCACCGGCATCGACCGGATCATCGCCGAGGCAGACATCGCCAAGATGACGATGTACCGCCACTTTCCCAGCAAGGACGAGCTGATCGTCGAGGTGCTGGATTATCGCACCGGGCGTTTCGACCGTCAGCTCGACCGGCTCGAGCAAGAGGGCATCACAGCCGAACAGAAGATTGAAAGGATCTTCGATTGGCATGAGCGCTGGTTTCGCAGCGCCGACTTCCATGGCTGCCTGTTCGCGCATGCGCTGGCCGAATTCGGCGATCCCGGGCATCCGGTGTTCAAGGCAGTTGCCAGGCAGAAGAACGGCCTGAGATCGCGCATGCAGGCAATCCTCGAGGATGTGATGCCGCCCGACCGTGCCGCAGGCGCGGCCGCCGCCTTGCTGATGCTGATCGAGGGCGCCACACTGATGGCGCAGATGGGGCAGCCGGCCATCGGCAATGCCCGCAAGGCTGCGGCAGCCATCATCGCCGCTGCGAGCGGCCCGCTATGAGCGCGACCGTCGTCGGGCTGGCGCTGTTCGCGGCCATCCTGCATGCCAGCTGGAACGCCTTCCTGCGCACCGGGGCCGACCGGCTGTGGACGGTCACCGTCATGAGCTTTTCCAGCACGCTGGTCGCCATCCCCTTCGCCCTCTCCCACGCCCTTCCGGTGGCGGCTGCCTGGCCCTATGTCGTGCTCTCGGCGTGCCTCCAGGTCGGCTACAGCGTGTTCCTGGTCGCCGCCTACAGATATGGCGAACTTGGTCAGGTCTATCCGATCGTCCGCGGCAGCGTGCCGCTGCTCGTTGCGCTCGGCGGTTTCTTTCTTGCCGGCCAGCATCTGACCATGCCGGAGATCGTCGGCGTCGCGCTTGTTGCCGGCGGCATCATGGGGCTTTCGCTGGGCAGGGGGAGGGCGTCGACGACATCGATCCTCTATGCGCTGGCGACCGGAGCGATCATCGCCGCCTACGCGACGGTCGACGCGATCGGCGTTCGCGCGGCGCAAGACAGCGGTGCCTACACGGCATGGGTGCTGGTGTTCTACGGCGCCTTGCTGCCGGCGACCTTCACCGCCATGCGCGGCAGGCTCGCTGTCGACCTCGGCGCGCCGGAAACCTGGAAGGCGCTGGGCGGCGGTCTGTTCGCGCTGCTGGCCTATGGCGTCGTGGTTGCCGCCTTTGCGCTGGGGCCGGCCGGACCGATCACGGCGATCCGCGAAACCAGCGTCGTCTTCGCCGCCTTCATCGGGCGGCTGTTCCTTGGCGAGATGCTCACGCCAAGGCGCGTTGGCGCCTGCGCCGTCGTCGCCCTCGGAGCCATATGCCTCGGCTACCGGCCGTGACGCTGCCTCACCGCGGCGCGGCTCTGTGCTGTCCGGACAGGTAAGCGCAGATCAGATCGACGAGTTGCTTCTGCAATTCCGGCGCCTCCAGCATGCCGCGTCGCGCCGCATTGTGGATCACGCCCTCGACCGCGGAGGAAAGCACGCGCGCCACCGTCTCGGTGTCTTTCGTGCGTCTGCGATACTGCGCCACGGCCGCCGCGTAGTGTTCGAGATAGCGCGACTGGAAAGCGGCATGCGCGGCCCTTGAGCCGCGATCGCCTGGCGCTTCGTCGAGCAGCACCTGGTGCAGGGTCGGATGGATGCTGTGCGCCGCGATCATGCCGCGCGTGAGTTCGCGCGCGAATTGCCGGAGCGGTTTCTCGTCGCCTGCCGCATCGCTGATAACGGCGAGGACCTGATCGAAGTGCCGGCGCCGGATCGCCTCGACCAGTGAAAGCTTGTCGGGGAAATACTGGTAGAGCGAGCCGATGCTGGCACCGGCCGCCTCGGCCACCTTGTTGGTGGTGAAGCCGGCCCATCCGAGATCGCTCAGAACGCGAGCACCCGCCTCGATGATCGCCTCGACGGTTGCCCTGGAACGCGCCTGGCTCGGCTCCTTGCGCATGCGCGAGCGCGGCTTTGCAATGCGAGTAGACATGCCGGCTCCCTCTCCGCAAGAATATAAACAACATACTCACATTTTCTGGAAAGGGATATCGATCATGAGTGCCCTGGTCTTGCTTCGCAGCCTCTTCACCTATCAGGCCTGGGCCAATGACGAGTTGCTGGAGAAGCTCGCGAGCCTCGACTCACATGCACACGGCAAGGAACGCCACGCCGCGATCCGTCTCCTCAATCACAACCTCGTCGTGTCAAAAATATTTGCGGCGCATCTCACCGGCGTGCGTCACGGCTACAGCGCCGACAACACCGAGGACACGCCCGCGCTCGACGCGCTACGCACCGATGTCGCGGCAGTGGATCGCTGGTATCTGGACTATCTGGAAACCGTCGCGCCGGACCATCTGTCCGAGCCCGTGCCGTTCGTCTTCACCGACGGCGACATCGATGTCGCGCCAGGAGATGCTGACCCATGTCATCATCCATGGCGGCTACCATCGCGGCGAGATCGGGCGCCTGCTCTCGCAGATTTCCATCGCACCGCCATGGGACACGTTCGCCGTTCATCTCCACCAGACCGAGCCTTCGCGCCGCCTGCAGGCGGTGATAGAGCCACTAAGCGTTTGATCGTAATAGAAGTTTCGGCCTGACGATGTCGGCTTGAATGCATTCTTTCGCGTGCGCCATGATCTCCAGAAAATGCGAGCATAAAGCTCGCTTTTAATTTCATGCCGCAAGATGATGCGACGTCGCGGCTGTCGTGTTGCTATCCTCTACAGCCTTCGTCGTCGCACTGGACAAGACGAAGCGAGCGATCCGGAAACTCTTCATTATCTTCGCAACGCGCAGTCGATGTCTGCGCTCGAAACGGTGCGAAAAATCCTGCGCGCATCGACAAGATCGACCAAGATAGAGCGTGAAGAATTTCCCGCGTAGAACTTCGTTGCGAGATCAAAGATGGGTAGTGAAATTCTTCGACGGTCAGCACGTTCGCATTGCGCTCGTAACCGAAATTTAATCTGCTAAAATCAATGTAATGCTTCGCTGGCTAGACACGCGCGAGTCAGATAAGCATGACGCGCCGGGTCACTAACGGCCATCGGCAACAACGCAAGGGGCATCGCATGGCTAAGCAGTCATCCAAAGCGCCGGCATCCAAGGCACCGGCAAAGAAAGCACCAGTAAAAGCAGCAGCGGCGAAGGCCGCCACTGCAGTGAAGAAAGCAGCACCCGCTGCCAAGCCGAAGGCGGCAGCGCCCAAGGCAAAAGCAGCACCGGCAAAGAAGCCGGCTGCAAAGGCTGCGGCGAAACCCGCAGTGAAGAAGGCAGCACCGGCCAAGGCCAAGGCTGCACCGGCGAAGAAGGCAGCACCTGCCAAGAAGCCGGCTGCAAAGGCTGCGGCAAAACCTGCGGCGAAGAAAGCAGCGCCAGCCAAGGCTCCGGTCAAGGCAGCCGCGGCGAAGTCTTCGGCACCGGTGAAGAAGGCAGCGCCTGCCAAGAAGGCGCCTGCGAAGGCCGCGAAGAAGTAATCGCGTTTCTTCGCGCGCCGGGGACAGTACCGGGACATGAGGGCGGGTGCCTTGGATGCACCGCGCTCTCCGCACCGGTGTTGAGGCGCACGAAAAGAGGGGCGGACGTAGATATCTTTCGCAGCTCCCAGGACTTCGCCCCACGGCGAAGTCCGGTGGGGCTTTTTTGTTGCCGTGAAGGACGCGCAAGAAGGGCCGGCTACCTCGGCATGGCGAGAGCCTTTTCAAGCACGTGTAGTGCCTCGGTTGGCATTTTCTTCCTCACGCCACTCTGGCAGTCCGGCAACCATTATGCGCTCGATGCGCCTTTCGATTTTCGAAACCATCTCCGCGCCCAATTGCTCGCGCTTTGCAAAAGCAAGGTTGTTGCGTTGAATCGCAAGCGATTTACGCCAGATCTCCTCAGACTGGTATTTGGTTTCCACGTGACGACCTCATGCTTTCCGCTAGGCATATAAGGAGTTCGGCCCGGATCGCGACAAGCGCGCGCTCAAATTTCAAACTGAGATACTAACCAAGCACGGTATTGCGGCCGGCAGCCTTGACGGCGAACGCGAGATCTAGCCCACAACCTTCACCACTAACACGTTCGTGTAGACGCCCATGTGCTCTCGCTCGCCGAAGCCGATCTCTGGCGGCTGGTTTTTTCCTTTCTGGCTGTTGCGTGGGCGAGGGCGCCCGGTCAACAGTGCCGGTCCGCAAACAGGGAACCGATCATGCCGAAGCTGCTCTACGCGTCCACGTCCCCCTATAGCTCCAAGGTGCGCATGGCGGCACTCTATGCCGGCATCGCTGTCGATCTCGTGCCTGTGAAGACCGAGGACAAGCCGGCCGAGCTGATATCAGCCAATCCGCTCGGCAAGATCCCGGTGCTGGTGCTCGACGATGGCCGCTCGATCCATGACAGCCGTGCCATCACCCAGCACCTCAACCGGCTGTCGAAGAGCGCGCTGTTTCCTCGCAACCCCGACAAGCGGCTCGAGGCCGAGGTGCTGGAGGCCATGGCCGACGGCATCTGCGATTGCGCACTGTCGATGGTCTATGAGCGGCGCACGCGGCCGGAGGAGATGGTCTATCAGCCCTGGCTCGACCGCCAGTGGGCAAAGATCACCGCAGCCCTCGACCTGCTCAACGCCAACCCGCCGAAACTGCCGAAGAAGATCACCGCCGGCCAGATGGCGCTGCGCGCCTGCCTCGGCTATCTCGCGCTGCGCTTTGCCGGCAAATGGGAAAAGGGTCGCGGCCGGCTGACCCGCTGGGCGGCGCGCTTTGACGAGAAGTTCCCGGAGCTGAAGGGCGCGGTGCCGGGGTAGAAGCTGCGCATCTCCCCCACGAGGGGGGAGATCGGCAGCTTGGCCGCCGCGCTCCACTTCCATATTGACCGCATTCATGCTTGCCTGTCGCTTGCAAATCGCACACGGGCGGTGAGCATGCCGAGATCAGTCACCACGACCAGCAGCACAGCGGATCCCATGCTCGAGCGTCTGCGCGCCGCGCTTGGCCAGCGCGCCTTCACTGAGCAGAAGATGTTCGGCGGCACCTGCTTTCTCGTCAACGGAAACATGCTCGTCGGAACCTCGAAGCGCGGGCTGCTGGTCCGCGTCGGCAAGGCCGCGCATGAAGCGGCGGTCGCACGTCCGCATGCACGCCCCATGGAAATGGGCGGGCGTTCGATGGAAGGCTACGTCCATGTCGCGCCGGAGGGCACAGCGACAAAAGCCGATCTTGGCGGCTGGGTCGATCTCGCGCTGGCATTCGTCGGCACGCTTCCACCAAAATCGAAACCCGCCAAGGTCGCAAACAAGCGCGCCTGAACGGATGGCGCAGCGCACTCTGGGTTCCGCCAGGTCAATGTTGCCGAGGGGCGCACGGCGAGGAGAGGGTGCGATGGTCCATCTTACGGGAAATTGCATGTGCGGGGCAGTCGCCTGGACCTACTCCGGGGCCTTGACGCGCAACCTGGTCTGTCACTGCGCCGATTGCCAGCGCGCCACGTCCTCCCCCGTCACGGCCTTCCTGGGCATGAAGCCGGAGCATCTGAACTGGACCGGCGAAATTGTGCATTACGAGAGCACCCCAGGAACATTTCGGGGATTTTGCTCGTCCTGCGGCACAAGGCTCTATTTCCGCTCCCGGAAATGGCCTTTGGAAATTCACGTCCACGCCGCCACGATGACCGACCCGGGCGAATACCAACCAGACGCGCAGGTCTTCATGCGCTCGCGGGTGAAATGGCTCGACCGACTGCAGTCGCTTCCCGCTCATCAGGGTTTTCAGCAAGCTCCGTCGAATTCTGCCGATACGCCCTGAGGTCGGAGCGAACGCGCGCCTGCCTGAACGGACAAGTTTGTTGCCCGCTCGTACAAAGTTCTCGAAACCGGCAAGCTCTTGGGCTAGAAAGGTTTTTAAGAATGGCGGCGTGAACCCTTTGTAATGAACATTACCGACGACGACAGCCCGAATGGCGCACGCAACGCCATGTTCACGCCGCCTGGGGATGGCGCCGGCGCGGAGCGGGCAGGGCGGCCGCGCAAGGCGCTGCTGTCGTCCTCGATGGTCGGCTCGACCAATCGCGGCCGCGTGCTTCAGACCCTGTTCGATCTCGGTCCGACCAGTCGCGCCGATCTGGCGCGGCTGGCCGGCGTCAACCGCACCACCATCTCCGGCATCGTGCAGCCGCTGATCGACGACCAGGTGCTGGTCGAAAGCGATCCGATCCCCGCCAATCCGGGCGGCGGCAAGCCGGCGCGGCCGCTGTGGTTCTCGCCCAAGGCGCGTCCGATCTGCGGCGTGCTGTTGATGCCGGACGCGGTGCATGCCTGCGTGTCGACGCTGGATGGCAAGATCGAGGCGGAGCGCAAGATGGCGCTGCCCGACGGCAGGGGGCCGGTCCAGCCGATCATCGAGACGATTGCTGAGTGTGTAGGCGACACGCTGGCCAAGGCGCGGCGCACGCCCTTCGGCATCGGCGTCGGCGTCGGCGGCATGGTCGACACCGATCGCGGCTCGATCGTCACCGTCAACCTGGCGCCCGCGCTCGACCGCTATCCGCTGGCCGACGAGCTTGGCCGCCGCTTCGGCCTGCCGGTCAAGCTCGACCACCATCCGCGCGCGCTGCTGCTCGGCGACCGCTGGTTCGGCGCCGGGCGCGGCGTCAGGCAATTCGCCGTCGTCTTCACCGGCGAGGTGCTCGGCGGCGCGCTCTATTTCGACGGCCATCTCTATCGCGGCACGGCAGGGGCAGGAGGCGAACTCGGCCACACCTTCGTGCAGCTCGACGGCGAACTCTGCCGCTGCGGCCGGCGCGGCTGCTGGGACACGATCGCGACGCTGAGCTGGCTCAGGCGCGAAGCAGCCAGTGCGGGCCTGCCCGAACCCGAGCTGATCGACGCTGGCCGTCTCGTCGATATGGCCGCGCACCAGGTACCGGGCGCCGAGAAACTGCTCGACCGCTATGCCCGCAATGTCGCCGTCGGCATCGCCAACCTGCAGCAGACGGTGGCGCCCAACATCTTCATCCTGCATGGCGATGTCGTGCTTGGCGGCGACCGCCTGCTCGAAGCCATCGCCGCCCATGTCCGTGCCATGGTGCCGGCGCGGCCGGGAGGCAAGATCGAATTCATCGCCGGTGACGCGGGCGATGGCGCGGCATTGCTGGGTGCTGCGGGGTTGGTGATTTCGGAGCTTCTGCAACTGCCAATTTAGGGGGGCCGACGTCCCCTTCTCCCCTTGTGGGAGAAGGGGCCGAGCGAAGCTCGGTCGGACGAGGGGTGTTGGAAGGATCGCTGCGCCGAAGAATTAAACGCTTGAAAGCATGCTATTTTTCCACGCTGCGTTTCTTCGCGCACCCCTCATCCGTCTCGGCGCTGCGCGCCGATCCACCTTCTCCCTCAAGGGGAGAAGGGGAAGTCCGCGCTACCCCATCAGCCCCGGAAAACTCCCGAACCACGGCCGCATGCGCTCGAACCGCGCAGCCATGTTCAGCACGCTTTCGTCGGCATGGCGCCGCCCGATGATCTGCATCCCGACCGGCAGGCCCTGTGGCGTCAGCCCGGCCGGAACCGAGATCGCCGGGTGGCCGGTATAGTTGATCGGGTAGGTCATGCACCAGCCGATCAGCGGATCGACTGCCTCGCCATTGATCGAGGTCGGGCCGATCGTGTTGCCGTCGGTCGCGTTCTTCACCGGCGGAATGGCCAGCGTCGGCGAGACGATCAGGTCATGCGTTTCGAACAAATCCTCGAGCCCGTCGCTGACGCCGGTGCGTAGCAGGTCGTCGAGCGCGTGCTCGACCGCCGACACTTTGTAGGCGCCTTCCAGCATGGCCAGGAATTGCGGCGTCAGCACTGCTGCGTGTTCGCCCTTCAGGTCGATGCCTTCCTGCTTCCAGTAGACGGCGATCGCCGCATAGTGGATCGAGATCGTGCGCACCCAGAGCGCCGCCAACTCCTTGTGGTCGGCCTTGAAATCGGGCTCGACCTCATTGACCTCGACGCCGCCCTGCCGCATCGCCTCGACTGCGTCGGCAATGACGGCTGCTACGTGGCGGTCGACCGGAAAATTGCCGAGGCGCTGGCTGTAGGCGACGCGCAGCTTCCGCGCCGGCGCCTGCACGGCGCCGATATAGTCGACGCCGTCATCGGGCAGGCTTAGCGGGTCGCGGCTGTGCGGACCGGCCATCACCTTGGCCATCAGCGCGGCGTCGGCCACGGTACGCGTCAGCGGTCCGATATGGACCAGCGGATGCCCCCACAGGAAGCCGTCGGGACGGGTCACCGAAGGGATGCGGCCGAAGGACGGCTTGAAGCCGACGCAGCCGCTGAACGAGGCGGGGATGCGCACCGACCCGCCGCCGTCCGTGCCTTGCGCCAGCGCCGCCATGCCGTCGGCCACCGCCGCGGCACTGCCGCCCGACGAGCCGCCGGAATTGTAGCCGATCGCAAACGGCGTGCTGGTCGGACCGAAACGCAGATTGTCGGTGATGCCCTTGTGGCCGAACTCCGGCGTGTTGGTCTTGCCGAGCACGATGGCGCCGGCACCGAGCAGGCGCTCGACCGCAGCCGCGCTGGTCTTCGGCACCCGGTTCTTGACCGCCCGCGATGCCATCGATGTCGGCACGCCGGCGACGTCGTCGAGATCCTTGATGCCGACCGGCACGCCATGCAGGGGGCCGAGCGGACCGCCGGCCATCACCGCCTTTTCGGCGACGCGCGCGGCATCCATCGCCTTGTCGCCGAGCACCAGCGTGTAGGCGTTGACCACCGGGTTGCGCGCTTCGATGCGGCGCAGATACGCCTCGGTCACTTCGACAGGCGACAGGTCACGGCGGCGGATGCGCTCGGCCAGTTCCGTGGCCGGCAGGAAGCAAAGCTGCGTTTCTGCAGAAGTCATGAAGCCATTTCCGTCTATTTGATGAACACTGGATTTGCCGAGCCGCCGGTGCCCTTGCTGACCTTGGCGGGGCCTGCGCAGTAAAAACCTTCGTAGCGGCGGTCGGCGGCACAGTCGGCCGCCAGCGCATCGAGTGACGCCATCTCGGTGAAGACGACGCCGAGATTGCGCATCAGCGCCGCGTGCAGCACCAGCATCAGGCCGGTCTCGGGTTCGTAGGTCGTCTCGTTGGCCAGCGTGTCGGTGACCAGGCTGGGGATCTGCATCTCGTCGAACCAGCGCACCAGGTCGAGGCTGAAGGTCAGGCCGGGCTCCCAATAGTTTTCACCGACCGTCTGACTGCCCGCCGCCAGCGCACCGACCCAGCCGGTGCGGACAAGCAGGATGCTGCGCGGCAGGATCTCGACACCTTGCGCCCGCGCGCACTCCATCAGGTCCAGATGCGTGAAGGTCTCGGCGCGTTCGAGCGCCGGCTTGCCGCGGAAGCGGGCAATGTCGATGAGCACGCCGCGGCCGACGATACCACGCTCGGCGATCGGCATGATGCCGGCCCTGGTCATGCCGCCATTGGTGCTCGATGCCGGAAAGCCGTTCCACAGCGTGTCGTCGAACCACATGTGGCCGAGCGCATCGCAATGCGTGCCGGCCTGGGTGAAACCGTTGACGTAGTCGTCGGCGAATTCGAGGCCGCCGGGCAGGGGATGCCAGTGGCCGTTCTCGAAGCCGGCCTTGTCGGCGACCATGAAATGCTTGGCCGGCCAGCGGCCGGGAAACACCGCATCGCCATCATGGGTGGCGATTGGCACGCCGAGCGTGAAGGTGCGGCCGTGGCGCACGCTCGCCAGGCCGCGCTTGACCTCGTCGGCAGTGAGATAGTTGAGCGCGCCGATCTCGTCCTCGGCGCCCCAGTATCCCCAGCGGTTGGGCGCGTCGGCGAGCAGCCGGCGCAGCGTCATCGTGTCGGTCGCGCTCATGCGCCAGTCTCCGCGATTGCCGCTCGAGGCGTCATCGCCTCCCTGGCGCCGGTGATGTAGGCGACCACGTCCTCCATATTGGTGGCGGCGCTGGCGAGGTCGGCAACCTTGCGGCCGCGGCGCATCACCACCACCCGGTTGCACACCTGCCAGAGGTGATCGAGATTGTGCGTGACCATGACGATGGTCAGCCCCTGGGCGCCGAGCCGCCTGATCAAGTCGAGCACCTCGCGCGATTCGCGCACGCCAAGTGCGGCGGTCGGCTCGTCGAGCAGGAGCAATTTGTGGCCCCAGAAGGCGCCGCGCGCGATCGCCACCAGCTGGCGCTGGCCGCCTGACATGCGGTCGACCGGCTTGCTGCGCACGCCGGGGATGTCGATGTTGAGCTGCTCGAGGCCGCGTATCGCTGTGTCGCCCATCGACTTCCGGCGGATCCAGCGCAGCAGCGCCGGACCGCGGCCAAGTGCCAGCTCGCGCCCAAGGAAGAAGTTCTCGGCCGCGGTGAAGGTGCCGATCAGCGAAAGGTCCTGATAGACTGTCTCGATGCCGAGGCGTTGCGCCTCGGCCGGCGGCGACAGTTTCTGCGGCCGCCCTTCGAGGATCACCTCGCCGGAGGTCGGATCATGCGCACCGGCAAGGATCTTGATCAGCGTCGACTTGCCGGCACCATTGTCGCCGACCAGGCCGATGATGTCGCCCCTGGCGATGTCGAGCGAGACATTGTCGAGCGCCTGGATGCCGCCGAAGCTGCGGCAGATGTGGCGGAGCGAAAGCAGCGAAGCCTGGCCCATGGCTACCCCCGTCCGTAGCGGCGGCCGATGCCGCCGAGCGCCACCGCGACGACCAGCAGCGAGCCGGTGAACAGGAATTGGGTGAAGATCGGCGCACCGATCATGGCGAGCCCATTGTTGCCGACCGCGACCGTCAGCACGCCGATCAGCGTGCCCAGGATGTGGAACTGGCCTTCCCTGAGTGCCGCCGAGCCGAGAAAGGCGGCCGAGAACGAGGTCAGCATGAAGCTGTCGCCCGCCGTCACCTGTCCGGAGCCGAGATTGGAGGCCATCAGCACGCCGCCGATCGCGGCGCAGGTGCTGGCAATGGCGAAGGCGACGATACGGCTGCGGTCGACGGCGACGCCGGCGCGACGCGCCGATTCCGGGCTCACCCCGATCGCCTTGATGTGCTGGCCCTGCACTGTGCGGTTGAGGATCACCCACAGCAGCGCCAGCACCACGGCCATAATGATGACCAGATGCGGCACCCCGGCAATGCGGCCGATGGCGATGCCGGTGAATTCCCGGCTCTGCGTGAGCTGCAGCGGGATGCCACCGGAATAGGCGTAGTTCAGGCCGACGACGATGGTGCCGGTGCCTAGCGTGGCGATGAAGGCGTTCACGCCGATCTTGGAGACGACGATGCCGTTGACGATGCCGATCAGCGTGCCGAGGCCGACGACAAGCACGATGGCGAGCGGGATCGACAGGCCGCTATAGCTCAAGAGCCCGACCACGAGCAGTCCGCAGAAGCTCGCGACATAGCCGATGCTGAGGTCGAAATCGCCGGCCACCAGCGGCACAGTGAGGCCGGCCGCGACAATGGTGCCGATCGCCATGTCGTTGATGATGTTGCGGAAATTGCCGATGGTCGCAAAGGTGCCCGGCTGCAGCACCGAAAAGATCAACAGCATCGAGCCGAGCACGATGATGGTGCCGTAGGTGCCGAGCAGGCGCATCAGAAGCGCCCGCCGGTCGCGCGTGCCGGGAGGGAGATACCCGACCTGCGTGACCGGCGATGCGCCCTCCGCCGGAGCGGAGGTATCGGGCAGGGAATGGTCAGCGGACATGACAGCTCTGTTCATGATGGAATTCGGGTCCGGCTTGGCTTGCCCGGCCGGACCGTCAATCTGCAGCGTTTACTGCGGATTGTCCTTCATGAACTGGTCGACATTGTCCTTGGTGACCAGCGTGTAGCCGGGCACGAAGGATTTCGGCTGCCACTTGTCGCCGGCCGCCAGGATGTCGGGGATCTGGTCGACCAGCATCTTGCCGGCGGAGGTCAGGTCGACGCCGAGCGTCGCGGTCATCGTGCCGTCCTTGACCGCCTGCACGGCGGGCGCGGTGGCGTTGAACGAATAGACCTTCACGTCGCTGCGGCCGTTCTGTTTCAGCGCCGCGATGGCGCCCATGGCGTTGTCGTCATAGCAATTGAAGATCGCGAACGGCCCCTTGGCATTGGCGTTAGCGGCGAGCCATGCGCTGGTTGCGGCCTGCGAGGATTCGGCAGCACCCGGGATGCTGATCTCGTGCGAGGTCGCCTTGAGTCCCGGCTTGGCCTTCACCGCCGCATCGAAGGCATCGGCGCGCTCGCGGCACGGTATGCCGGGGTGATAGGTGAGGTCGAGCAAGGTGCCGGTGTCGCCGACATCCTTCAGCATCAGCTCGATCAGCGGCGGTGCGGCACCCGTGCTGGCCGAAAGCGCAATGCCGTCGGCCATGCCGCCGCCGGCCGAAAGCACCGGGATCTTCGCATCCGCCGCCGCCTGCAGACCGGCGGCAAGGCCGGTCGAATCGAAGACGGTGACGATGATGGCGTTCACCTTCTTGGTCGCCAGCTGCTTGATGCTGGTGATCGCCTGCGAGGGATCGCCATTGGCATTGAGCGTTTCCACCGTCCAGCCCTTGGACTGGGCCTCCTTGGTCATGGTGTCGACCATCTGGTTGGTGTCGACGTCGGAGGTCGAGAAGGTGACGATGCCGATCGTCAGCTTGTCATCGGCATGGGCAGCCGGCGCGAGACATGCCGCGACCAGCGCCGCGGCCGAAAGTTTCTGAAAGCGGTTCACGTTCCTATCCCCTGTTTGACCGAGTGTTCCGGCTCGCATCTCGACCGCACGGAGCCCCACGGGGCCTTGAGTGCGGTCGCCACAGATTAGGAATGTTTGTTCGTGCGAGCCACGTACTAACTATAGGCATAAGCCGCAGAGTGACGCAACGGCAAATTGGGGGCTTCCCTTCTCCCCTTGTGGGAGAAGGTGGATCGGCGCGCCAGCGCCGAGACGGATGAGGGGTGAGGGGTGCTGGAAGAAACGAGACTTCAGAAAGTTAAATGATTCGAGGTGCTTATGCCTTCAGCGCAGCGATCCGTCCAACACCCCTCATCCGTCCGAGCTTCGCTCGGGCACCTTCTCCCACAAGGGGAGAAGGGAAGAACGCATCGCCAGGCACAAAAAAAGCCGGGCGCGAGGCCCGGCTTTTTCGTGTCGTGGCTTGAACGACTTAGAACTTCATACCGACGCCGAAGGTGACGCGGTTGTCCTTGACCTTGACGTTGCCAAGAGAGCCGAAGTCCTTGTCGCCGTAGTCGGTGTAGCGGTACTCGACACGGCCGAACACGTTGTCGGTGATCTTGATGTCGGTGCCGACGCCGGCGGTCCAGCCGAACATCGCATTGCTGTCGTCGGTGCCGGTGACGCTATCCGTGATCTTCTGGTTCTTGCCGGCGAGACCGCCGGTGCCGTAGAGCAGGATTTCCGGGGTCACGGAATAGCCGAGGCGGGCACGCAGCGAGCCTTCGAAGCCGCCCTTGGCGTCGATGCCGTCGCTGTCGCCCTTGACGCCGTTGTAGCCGAGATCGGCTTCAGCGCCGTACACGAAGTTCTCCTGCTGCCACTGATAGCCGCCGAAGACGCCGCCGACGAAGCCCTTGGTCTTCACGTCGACGCCGGCGTCACGGGCATCGGCATGGCCACTAAAGCCATAGCCGGCGCTGATACCAGCATAGGGGCCGGCCCAGGAAGCGACCGGAAGTTCGGCAATTGGAGCTGCCGGTGCAGGCGGCTCTTCCGAGACCACGTCCGCCGCGTAGGCGGTTCCACTGAGGGCGAAGAGCCCGAGTGCGACAGCCAGCGGCCGTGCGAATTTGAGATTGGCTTGCATTGTTCTTTACTCCTTAAGCCACAGGACACAGGCTTGTTTTTCACGATCGCCATCGATCCGTCCGGGGGGTGAAACGGATCTGGCGTTCGTATGTTCCAAATGTCGTGTCAAAATGCGGCTGAAGCGAACCTGAACTTGGGTCATTCCCCGGCGCGAATGAGGCTGAACCTTGACGTTGCATCTTCGCAACAGCGAGATGTCAGGACGCTTGCCATGCTGCACTGCACTCGGCTTGGTGCAAGGAGTCCAGCGCCCTATATTGCGGTCCAGTTGGCCGAGTCTCGGCCGGAGCCGAAATGCCGATCGGGCGGCTTTGCCACAATCCTGCCCCAGGTGGAAACGGCATTTAACCCCTAGGCGCGTCATAATTTGCCGGCGGCCGGAATCGAGGCCGCGATTGAGGATTGACAGGATGAGCGAAGCCGCCGGAACGGCGCTGGTGACAGGCGGGGGAAAACGGATCGGCAAGGCGATCGTCGAGGATCTGGCCAGGCACGGTTTTGCCGTCGCCATCCACGCCAACGGTTCGCTGGCCGCAGCAGAGGCGCTTGCCGCGCGGATCCGGGATGAGGGCGGTCGCGCCGCCGTGGTCGGCGCCGATCTCACCGACATGGGCGCGGTCGGCGACCTCGTGGGACGCGCCGAGGCAGCGCTCGGCCCGGTCACGCTTTTGGTCAACAACGCCTCCCTGTTCGTCGACGACAGCATCGAGGATTTCGACTGGGCCGTATGGGACCGCCACTTCGCCATTCATGTGAAAGCCCCCGCGCTTCTGGCGCAGAACTTCGCCCGCGCGTTGCCGCAGGGCGAGGAGGGGCTGATCGTCAACATCATCGACCAGCGCGTCTGGCGGCCGACGCCGCGCTACTTCTCCTATGCGCTGTCGAAGTCGACGCTGTGGAGGCAGACCGAGATGCTGGCGCAGGCGCTGGGACCACGCATCCGCGTCAACGCCATCGGCCCCGGACCGACGCTGAAGAACGCGCGCCAGGAAGACAGCGATTTTGCCGCGCAGGTCGACGGGCTGATCCTGAAACGCGGCCCTGAATTGCCCGAATTCGGCGCCACCATCCGCTATCTCTGGGCGGCGCGCTCGATCACCGGCCAGATGATCGCGCTGGATGGCGGCCAGCATCTTGCATGGCAGACGCCCGATGTGACAGGCATGGTGGAATGAGTCCCGCAGACCACAAACACAAGCAGCGCGGCGCCGCCGACGATCTGCCGCCCGAGATCGACCTCGAGGACGAGTCGGCCGAGGAGATCGCCGAGCCGGAAACCACTTCGGCCGCACCCGACGTCGCATTCACGGCAATAGACTGGACGTCGCATGCCGGCGATGCCGACGGCATGGTCGGCGCCGAAGTCATCCAGACCTTGGTCAAGCGGCTGCCCAACGCGCCCGGCGTCTACCGCATGATGAATGCGGCCGGCGACGTGCTCTATGTCGGCAAGGCGCGCAGCCTGAAGAAGCGGGTGACCAACTATGCGCAAGGGCGGTTCCACACCAGCCGCATCGGCCGCATGGTGCGCGAGACGTCGACGATGGAATTCGTGGTCACCCGCACCGAGATCGAGGCGCTGCTGCTCGAAGCCAATCTGATCAAGCGCTTGCGGCCGCGCTTCAATGTGCTGATGCGGGACGACAAGTCGTTCCCCTATATTTTGGTCACTGGCGACCACGTCTCGCCCGGCATCTACAAGCATCGCGGCGCGCGCTCGCGCAAAGGCGACTATTTCGGCCCCTTCGCCTCGGCCGGCGCCGTCGGGCGCACCATCAATTCGCTGCAGCGCGCCTTTCTGCTCAGAAGCTGCACCAACTCCTTCTACGAGAACCGTACACGGCCTTGCCTGCTTTACCAGATCAAGCGCTGCGCCGGCCCGTGCACCGGCGAGATATCGCACCAGGACTATGCCGAGCTGGTCGCCGAGGCGAAGGATTTCCTGTCCGGCCGCAGCCAGAAGGTGAAGACGGAAATTTCCGGCGCCATGCAGCAGGCCTCGCAAGACCTCGATTTCGAGCGCGCCGCCATCTATCGCGACCGGCTGGCAGCGCTGTCGCATGTGCAGAGCCACCAGGGCATCAACCCGCAGACGGTGGAAGAGGCGGATGTCTTCGCCATCCACCAGGAAGGCGGCCAGGTCTGCATCCAGGTGTTCTTCTTCCGCACCGGCCAGAACTGGGGCAACCGCGCCTATTTCCCCAAAGCCGATCCGGCGCTGGAGGGATCGGAAGTGCTCGGCTCGTTCCTGGCGCAGTTCTACGACGATAAGCCGACGCCGCGCGCCGTTCTTCTGTCGCATGGCGTCGAGGAGCAGGAGCTTCTGGCCGAGGCGCTCTCCACCCGCGCCCGCCGCAAGGTGTCGATCTCGGTGCCGCAGCGCGGTGAGAAGAAGGACCTGACCGACAATGCGCTGCAGAATGCGCGCGAGGCGCTTGGCCGCCGGCTGGCCGAAACCTCGACGCAGGCGCGCCTGCTCACCGGCTTCGCCGAGACCTTCGGCATGGCAAGGCCGCCGGTGCGCATCGAGGTCTACGACAATTCGCACATCATGGGCACCAACGCCGTCGGCGCCATGGTCGTCGCCGGGCCGGAAGGGTTCGTCAAGAACCAGTACCGGAAGTTCAACATCCGCTCGACCGAGATCACACCGGGCGACGATTTCGGCATGATGCGCGAGGTGATGGAGCGGCGCTTTTCGCGGCTGCTGAAGGAGCATGGCGATGCGCCGCAAGGCGGTGAGGCCGAGGGCGAGACGGAAGACGACATCGAGGGCAATGGTGGCTTCCCGGCCTGGCCCGACGTCATCCTGATCGACGGCGGCCAGGGCCAGATGAGTGCGGTGCGCAAGATCCTGTCCGATCTCGGCATCGAGGACCGCGTCGTGGCCATCGGCATCGCCAAGGGCCAGGACCGCGACGCCGGCCGCGAGCGTTTCTTCGTCAGGGGCAGGGACTCGTTTTCGCTGCCGGTGCGCGATCCCGTGCTCTATTTCGTCCAGCGGCTGCGCGACGAGGTGCATCGCTTTGCCATCGGCTCGCACCGCGCGCGGCGCAAGAAGGAGATGGTCAAGAACCCGCTCGACGAGATCAGCGGCATCGGCCCCGGCCGCAAGCGCGCACTGCTGCTCCATTTCGGCACCGCAAAGGCGGTCAGCCGCGCGGCGGTCGAGGATCTGGTCAAGGTCGACGGCATTTCCGAGCAGGTGGCCAGGCTGGTCTACAATCATTTCCATGAGAGTTGACGAGGTGTATCGCTATTCAGCCGGCCTGAGCTGAATTTCGATACGCCCCGGGTCTTTTCGGCTGGCCAATCGAAATTGTTCTGTTGACCCCCCACATTCGCTTCTGATTTGAGTACGCAGGCAGAAAGAGTCCCAAAAATATGGCCCAGCGCGCGTTCAACCTGCCCAACATGCTCACCTACGCCCGCATCCTCGCGGTGCCGCTGGTCGTGCTGTGCTTTTTCCTTGAGGGCCATCTGAAGTCGAGCGACTTCGCCCGCTGGTTGGCTCTGGCCATTTTCCTGCTCGCTTCGATCACCGATTACTTCGACGGCTATTTTGCACGCGCCTGGAAACAGACCTCCAACATCGGCAAGATGCTCGACCCGATCGCCGACAAATTGCTGGTCGCCACCTGCCTGCTGCTCTTGGCCGCCGACACCGACCGCCATGCCGGCATCGCCGGCTGGTCGCTATGGGCTGCGATCATCATCCTGTGCCGCGAGATCCTGGTCTCCGGCCTGCGCGAATATCTGGCGGCCCTCAAGGTCTCGGTGCCGGTCACGCAACTCGCCAAATGGAAGACCACCATCCAGATGGTCGCCATCGCCTTCCTGCTAGCCGGCCCGGCCGGCGACAAGATCTTCCCGCTGACCACGCAGACCGGCCTGGTGCTGCTGTGGATCGCCGCTCTGGTCACGCTCTACACCGGCTATGACTATTTCCGTGCCGGCTTGAAGCACATCATGGACGAGTGACGTGGCAACCAAGCTCATCTACTTCGCCTGGGTGCGCGAACGGATCGGCAAGCCGGAAGAGGATGTCGAACTGCCCGCCGGCATCGAGACGGTAGCCGACCTGCTGCGCTGGCTGAAGTCGCGCGGCGAGGAATATGAGCACGCGCTGCAGTATCCCGACGTGATCCGCGTCGCCATCAATCAGGAACATGTCGAGCACCGCGAGAAGATCGCCGGCGCGCGGGAGATTGCTCTGTTCCCGCCGATGACCGGGGGCTGAAACCATGTCCGGCGCTGTAGTGCCTGTCGTGCGCATCCAGCGCGAAGATTTCGACGTTGCCGCCGAGATCGCCAGGCTGAGCGAAGGCCGAGCCGACATCGGCGCCGTGGTGACATTCTCCGGTCTCTGCCGCGACGAGCAGGGCCGGCTGTCGGCCCTCGAACTCGAACATTATCCCGGCATGGCCGAGGCCGAGATCGCCCGTATCGCCAGCGAGGCGATCGAACGCTGGCCGCTGCACGGCCTCACCGTCATCCACCGCCACGGCAAGGTCCGGCCGGGCGGGAACATCGTTCTCGTGGTGACGGCTTCCGCGCATCGCCAGGCGGCATTCGAGGCGGCGAACTTTTTGATGGACTACCTGAAGTCGCGGGCGCCGTTCTGGAAGAAGGAGCACCATGCCGACGGTTCCGCGGGCGGCTGGGTCGACGCCAAGGAGATCGACGACAAGGCCGCCGGCCGCTGGAAGGCGCCGTCCAAATAAACTCTCCCGCAGCCATTCATTGACCGCAATCCTTTGGCCAATTTGCTGCCATCGGTCAGCCTGGGCAAGGGAGAAGGTCATGCTCGACAGGATCGCCGAATTCTTCATCTTTGGTTTTGTGCCGCTGGTCGTCGGCATGCTGGCGGTGCCGGAAATGTCCAACGCCGCCGATAAGACCCTGAAGGGCGAGGTGATGTATCGCGAGCGCATCGCATTGCCGCCCAATGCCGTGCTCTCCGTCCAGCTTGCCGACGTGTCGCTGGCCGACGCGCCGGCGGCGATCATCGGCGAGCGCAAGGTGGCGCCGGCCGGCCAGGTGCCGATCAGGTTCGAGATCAGTTTCGATCCCCAGGTGATCCGCCCGAACATGACCTATGCGCTGCAGGCGCGCATCACCGTCGACGACAGGCTGATGTTCATCTCCGATACGCGCCATCAGGTCGACCCGCTGAGCGATGCGCCGCAGACGATCATGCTGAAGATGGTGGCGCCGGACGACAAGGCGGCCGGCGCTCTGCTCGGCCAGAGCTGGCTGGTCGAATACATCGACGGCATCGGCGTGATTGCGGAGCCGCAGGCGACGTTCCGGGTGAGCGAAGCCGGCAAGGCCGGCGGCAGCGGCCCCTGCAACGTCTATTTCGCCACCGCGAAGGTCGACGGTTCGACGATCGCCATCAGCGAGATCGGCTCGACCTTCAAGGCCTGCGCGCCTGATGTCATGGCCGAGGAAAAGGCGCTGTTCGAGGCGCTGGCCAGGGCGGCGTCCTACCATGTCGATGCCGGCAAGCTCACCATCACCGACAAGGACGGCAAGGACATCCTGCGCTTCAACGCCGCGAGCTGAGGTTCCTTTAAACGGCGCTGAGGGGCTCAAGGCACCACTTGCGTAAGCAGCGTCAGGTGCTCGCTTGCTCGAACATTGCACCATAGTGATAGGGCGCCACCTCGACCAAACCGGCGAGTTTCAGGCCCCCCGCAGCGGCATCAGCGATGGTCTGGTCGGGCGACAGTCTGAGCTCGGTTCTCGGGCCACGCGGCTCGCCCAGCACCGTCGTCTTTTCGCGCGGCTGCTGGTGCCAGTTGACGATGGCAAAGCGTCCGGCAGGGGCGAGTGCCTCGCGCACGGCGTGCGCCAGCCGCGGCCGGTCCGGCACTGGAAGGCGTTGGCCATGAAGACGAAGTCGACCGGCCGAGGTGCCAGGCTGGCGAGTTCGTAGGCATCGCCGGCGACGAAGTCGCAATTCGTCACACCGGCATCGGTCAGCCGTCGCTGGGCCGCCCCCAACTGGTCGGCGTCGATGTCGATGGCGATGACGCGGCGGGCGACCCTGGCGATTGGCAGCGTGAACCAGCCGTCGCCGCAGCAGAGGTCGATCACCTCCATGCCGGGCTCCAGCCCGGTTGCCGCGAGCACGTCGGCGGGATCGGGCCAAAGCGCCTCCCACCAGGCACTCGACGGCATCTCGGTGCCCTGAAAGAAACCGGGAATGGCGGTGGTCATGATCGGGTCGGCTCCAGTATGCCCTGAACCGACCTTAGCGCAGGCAAATCCCCCGCGGGAGTGCCGGACGGGCCCCGCCGCTCCAAAGAAAAGGCCGGCGAAGCGCCGGCCTTTGGATCAGATCTGGCGATGCCAGCTCAGCCGACGATCTCGGTATCCGAGAACCAGTACTTGATCTCCTGCGCGGCGGTCTCCGGCGCGTCCGAGCCGTGCACGGAATTCTCGCCGATCGACAGCGCGTGCACCTTGCGGATGGTGCCTTCGGCGGCGTTGGCCGGGTTGGTGGCGCCCATCACTTCGCGGTTCTTGGCAATGGCGTTTTCGCCTTCCAGCACCTGGACGATGGTCGGCGCCGAGGACATGAACTCCACCAGCTCGCCGAAGAACGGACGCTCCTTGTGCACGGCATAAAAGCCTTCCGCCTCGCGGCGGCTCATCCACACGCGGCGCGAAGCGATGACGCGAAGGCCGGCATCCTCAAGCATCTGGGTGATGGCACCGGTGAGATTGCGCCGCGTCGCGTCGGGCTTGATCATGGAAAAGGTGCGTTCGATCGCCATTGGGTCGTCCTTGCTTTTTGAGAATGGGAATTGGAGTGGCGGGCTCTATACAAGCCGCTTCGGTCCTTGCCAAGGGGAGGCGGCTTCTGGCCAAGGCCGGATGTTTGCGGGATAATTAGACGGCTGCACGCGGGGCCCGGGCGCCGGGTCGGGGAGCATCGCGGCAGCGGAGCCGAAGGCGATGCACTGGCCTTACGTCAAACGCGGCGACTTCACCGGCATCCTCTTCGTGGCCGTTCTTTTCACCGTCATCACCCTGGTCCTGCTGTTCCTGCCCCAGCTGAAGCAGGATTTCGGCCTTGGCCCGGAATGGCAATGCGCGCGCATCGAGGTGGGCGATCCAATCTGCGTCAGGCTGGTCCAAGAGAATGAAGCGAGTTAGCCGGGGCTATCGCCTGATCACCACCGGCGGCCGCCGCTGCTCCCAGCCCTCGCGCTGCAGCGTCGGCACGTCGTGCTCCTCGCTCGGATAGCCGACGCAGAAATAGCCGATCAGCGTCCATTCGGGCGGCGTGTCGAGGATCTCGGTCATCTCGGCCGGATCGAGGATCGAGACCCAGCCGACGCCGATGCTTTCCGCGCGCGCCGCCAGCCACAGCGTGTGCACCGCCATCACCGCCGAATAGTCAATCGTCGCCGGCATGGTCAGGCGGCCCAGACCGTGGCCTTGCCCCGTTGTGCGGTCGGCGAAGACCGCGAACTGGCAGGGCGCCTCGGCAAGCCCGGCGAGCTTGAGGCGCGCGTAGAGCGCCGCGCGCTCGCCCGAAAAGCATGCCAGCGCCTCGGCGTTGCAGCGCTCGAAGCAGCGTTTCACGGCGTTGCGCCGCTCCGGACTTTCGACCACGACGAAGCGCCAGGGCTGGCTGAGCCCGACAGACGGCGCAACGCTGGCAAGCTCGAGCAGCCGCTCCAGCGTGCCTTCGGCCAGCGGCGTCGGCTTGAAGCGCCTGACGTCACGGCGCCAGCGCAGCAGCGTTTCCAGCCCGGTGCGAAAGTCGTCGGAGAAATCCGGACTTGAGGTCATGCCGCTATATTGCCTTCGTTGAGGTCGCCCGGATTCACCGGCCGCTGCTTCTTGGCCTCGATCAAGGCAGCGATGAGGCGTGCAAAGCGACGCAGGCGCGCCCGCCTTGTCGCATTTCGGAAGCGGTGGGCGGTTACGCCGCCGCCACCGTGCGGCCGAGGCCGCCATTGAGATCGAGGCAGCGTTCGAACCATTGCGCCACGATGTCGCTTTGCTCCAGCAGCCGGTAGGGCGAGGCGATGCGTGCCCATTGCAGCGCGCCGAAGACGATGTAGTCGGCAAAAAGCGGCGAGGCGCCGCCAATGAAAGGCTGGTAGCCGAGCATCGAGCGCAATGGCTCCAGCGAGGCGCGGAATGCGTTTAGTCCGGCGTCGCGGCCAGCCACCACCTCTTCCAGCCGCTTGCCGAAGCGCTGCTCGCGGTTCTGGCGGAAATATGCGGCATTCGGCTCGTCCTGCATGGCGTGCAGGTCCATGACCGCCACGGTGTTGATGTAGGGATGGATGGTCAACTGCGACCAGCGTTCGATGAAGCGCGCCATCGCCTTGCCGCCGTCGCCGGAAAACAAGCTCGGCCGCTCCGGATAGGTCTCGTCGAGATAGAGCGCGATGGCGAAGGAATCAGCGATCACCTTCTCGCCATCGCGGATCACCGGAACGAGCTTCGAAATACCGCCCTCGACGGCAGGCACTTCGAGGAAGCGCGTCGGCACGCTGGAACTGGTGAGCCCCTTGTGGGCGAGCGCCATCGCGATCTTCCAGCAATGCGGGCTGAACGGGCGGGCAGTGTCGCGCCCGACAAGTTCATAGAGCACAATGGTCATTGGCGGAGCCGTTCCTCTGGTTGGAGCAAAAGCATGACTGATGGAGCCATTCCGTTTCCATCACAACATCCTTTGCTCTAGGTAGAGCCGGGATTCGAAGCGAGCCGGTGAAAGAGATGAAACAGCATTTCATGATGTTTGCGGCCTACAATCAATGGGCCAATGGACGCATCTACGAGGCCGCCGCCGATCTCGTGGACGAAGAATTCGAAAGGGATGTCGGCGCCTTTTTCGGCTCGATGGCGGGCACGCTCAACCATCTGCTGGCCGCCGACCGTGTCTGGATGAAGCGCTTCACCGGCGAGGGCGACGCACCTTCGAGGATCGACACGATCATCCACCGCGCCTTGTCTGTCCTCAGCCTGGCACGCGAAGCGGAAGACAAGAGGATCATCGACTGGGTCGGCGGCATGAGCGACAAGGCGCTCGCCGGCCGCTTCTCCTACATGACGCTTACCGACATGCGCACCGTCTCGCAGCGGTTGGCGCCGGCGCTGAGCCACTTCTTCAACCATCAGACCCACCATCGCGGCCAGGCGCATATGATCCTGACCGTACTCGGCCGACCCTCGGTGCCGCTCGACCTGATGCTGTTCCAGCGCAGCGAGGAAGGCCGCGCCTATGCCTGATTTCGGGATCGGGCATGTAGCATATTAGGAACTTCTAAGTTTTAGAATAAAGCATGATTTGTTTTAGCGCATTAATGAAATATTCAAAAACCAGGATTCAATGAAACAGAAAGAGCGGTGAAACTGAAGTGCATCTCCAAGCGTAGCCCTTGCTGCATGAGCAATATAGCGGATTTGTTCCCAGGAAATTGCGATGCAGGAACTGGATGGCAACAAAGGAGAGTGTCATGCATAGTATCGTTCGGAAAATCGCTGGAACTTTTGCGAGTGGAGCGATTATCGTTATTCTCGCCGCTCCTGCAAATGCGGCCGAGGTTGGCCTTGGTGGCCTTGGCGGCGTTTCCGTCGGCGGCAATTCAGCCAACGGCAATGTGGGCGGCGCCAATGGGGCCAACGCGGATGCTTCCTTCGGCGGCAGCAGCACCAGCGCCAACGTTTCGATCGGCGGCTCGGGTGCCGCCAATGCCAATGCCACCCTTGGTGGCGGCGGTGCCGGGGTTGCGGCGTCCCTGGGCGGGACCAACGGCGTAGGGACCAATGCGTCCCTGGGCACCAGCAATGGGGTCAATGGAGCGCTGGGAACGACGCTCGGCGGCACGAGCGCCAATGTCGGTGTCGGCACCGGGGTTGGAACACCTGGCATTCCCGGCGTCCCCGGCACTGCGGCAAATCCCGGCACGCTGGCTCTGCCCGGCGTCGTCGCCCAGATGTCGACCAGCCAGCTGACGCGCTTGAAGAAGCGCTGCGTCGACGTGCTCAGCAGCGAAGGCACCTATGACCGCGAGCTGCGGCAGCTGTGCCTGCTGATCTCGCGCCGGTAGCGCGCCTGCCACGCGTTGACGACAACGTCCGGCAGTCTGAAGGCCCGCCACTTAAGTGGCGGAAGGCCCGCCACTCGGATGGCGGGCCTTTTTTGCGCTGGTCCGGCCAATAAATATTAGTTTGTCGAACATTAGTGTCTTTGCGGGGAAAAGTTTAACCATGTTCGGATTGCAACGCCGATCTTAGGATTTCATTTGCCTTCCCGCTTCAGGATGATCTGACGTAGCGGGAGCAATGGCATGCGCATCGATTTGTCCCCGACAAGCTGGGGCAGGGTCATAGTGGTGACGGTGGTCGGCACGGCGATCTGCATTGGCGCTGCGTTCTTCGTCGATTCCTTCAATTTCCCCCATCTGTCGCCCGAAGCGCTGTGGCACGCGCAATTGACCGACCTGTTCCTCCCGCTGGTGCTGGCTGGTTCGTTTTTCTTCTTCCTGATGTACAAGATGCGCCAGCTGGCCATCGCCCAGAAGGAATTGAGCATCGTCGCGGCCACCGACAGCCTGACGGCGGTGTTCAACCGCGGCGCGTTTTCGATGCTCGTCGAAGCCTATCTCGACCAGGCCCGCAGCCAGGCGGTCGTCAATGCCGGCGCGTTCCTGATCGTCGACGCCGATCATTTCAAGACCATCAACGATCGTCTCGGCCACGATTGCGGCGACCAGGCGCTGAAGCTGATCGCCAAGACGATCCAGGACCAGTTGCGCGGGGCCGACATCGTCGGCCGCATTGGTGGCGAGGAATTCGCGGTCTTTCTTCCCGGCGCCGACTCCTCGCAGTCCTGGCTGGTCGCCGAGGGCATAAGGCGGCGGATCCGCGAGGTGGAATTCGCCCCGGGCGGTCGGCCTTGCCCACTTTCGGTAAGTATAGGCGGCATCGCCTTCAGCGGCCCGACCACCTATGCCGACATGTTCCGGGTGGCCGACGAGCACCTCTACAAGGCCAAGTCGAACGGCCGCGACCAGGTCAGCTTCGAAACGACCGGGCTGCGCGGCCCAGCGGTCGGCGACGCCGCGACCGTCCACTGAAACCAGTGAAATAGCAAAAATAGTAAGTGCTGAGCAGCTATCCGCCTGCGCGTTTATCCAGTGCCATCAGCTATTCCACCATTCACGATCACGCGGCGTAGCCGCCAAAACCACGCGCGACCGGCTTGACCGAGACGGCGGGCTGGGCTGCAGGCCAGAGGACACCGGCGGTCACCGCAAAGGTGATCAGCGCATCGCGCGCCGCCTCGGTGGAGATATCGCCGGCACGTGCCGCTTCGCAGGCCTTCACCGCCGCGCCATAGCTCAGGCGGCGCCGCGACGGCGGGAATTCGGTCAGGAATTCGTGCATGTCGAAGAGCGACGCGATCATGCGCTTGTGACCGGCGCCGACGGTGACGGCGACCGGGGTGAAGAACATCCTGTCGTGCATTCTGGCCTCTCGGGTTGGGCGAAAAAGGCGGCGGTCGCCGCTCTTCCGGTTGGGTCGAACGCCAGAGAACGCGGAGGGTGACCTGAGGTTCCATGGTGAGGGGCTTTTTTCGGGGCAGTAGGGCGCTGGTCGAGGCGTTGCGCTAAGTCCGAAAGACCTATGGAACGGAAGCGGTCGTCGTCATGTGGCCCGGAGCGAGTGGCGGCCCCTCAAAATGCGCCGACAGCACCAGGAACAGGATAGCAATGCCGGCGATAAGGGCGGCAACGACATTGACGAACAGCCTCCCGGCGAGTTGCCCCAATCTCTGCCGCCAACTCATGGCGGATGGTACGAAACGCATCCCTGCCTCCCTTTGGCGGATGCCAATGCAGCTCTCAGGCATCCGCTACGCGCCGAAGTCACGGCGCGAGCGGTGCCAACCGGTCTCAGTCCCAGCCTCTGTGCAAGCCACAGCTCCAGACTCTCTTGATGACCAGGCGGTTGTGATGCCAACGCTTGTGCACTCTCACGCCGCAGTCGCGGTGGTGGCGGTGATGGCGCCAGTAGCGCCTGTCGTCGTTGTCGCGCATGGCGAACTGGCGGTGATGATGGCGGCGCCATTGGTAACTGTCACGATCACGGCCCCAGCCGTCATCGGTGGTGATCGTCACGCTTGCCGCCTGCACCGGAACCGCCGTCGGCGCCAGCGTTGCCATGGCGAGCATGGTTGCGAGGATCAGCTTTCTCATATCGGCCTCCTTTGCATTAGGCTTTGCTAACCGAAATCCATCCGGCGGCCGATGGTTCCATCGCAATCAACCGCTAAAGTCCCGGACGCATGTCAAGAAAGGGCATTTGTCGAGGGGGCTGCTTGTCGCGACGCTGGTGTCGGATCAGTCCGTCTCGTCGGGCGCGCGAAGGACCAGATAGTCGGTGGAAACGGCACTAGGCCCGGTTCCTCGCGTGACGCGCACGGTCGCCAGTTTCTGTCCGGAGAGACTTGCGTCGGCGCTCGCCCCGGGCATCGGTATCGTTCCGTCGACCGGCCGGCATTGGCCGACCATGCCGGTGCCTTGCAGCCTGCGGGGCAGGGCGGCGGTGCACGCGGCGATGTCCGGATAGACGACAGGCTGTGTCTGAGCCGGGTGACAGAAAACCATGTCCGGACTGCATGAAAGCAGGATCATTGCCGCCGCCACTACGGGTTCCATTGTCGCGCTCCGCCTGAACGCGGATAACGCAAGGCGCGGTCTTTGGTTGCCGGCAAAGGACAGTCGGTGTCCGAGGGCGCCTATTTCCACATGCCGCGCATGCGCGCGCCAAGGTCGACGCGCACCTGCGGCTGGCGGCGCGGATCGTCCTTGGCCTGGACGCTCGCCCACGCCGTCTGTTCGAAGGCGGAAAGGATCGAGGCCGGGATGAAGCGCGTGCGCGAGGCATAGACGTGACGGTCGCCGCGCGCCGCCTGGCCATGGACGAAGAAGCGCTGCGGCATGACCAGATGCAGGCTGTCCTTGGCTCGTGTCATCGCCACATAGAGCAGCCGGCGCTCCTCCTCGATGTCCTCCTTGGTGCCGACACCGAGATCGGCCGGAATGCAGCCGTCGACGGAATTGAGCACGACAACATTCTTCCACTCCTGGCCCTTGGCCGAATGAATGGTCGACAGCATGAGATAATCCTCGTCGCGATGCGGCAGCCCGGCCTGGTCGCTGGTCGCATCCGGCGGATCGAGCGTCAGCTCGGTGAGGAAGCGCTCGCGCGAGGCGTATCCGGATGCGATCTGCTCGAGCTGCAGAAGGTCGGCCCGCCGCGTCGTCGCGTCCTCATGGATGCGCTCCAAATGCGGCTCATACCAGAGCCGGACCTGTTCGAGATCGGCAGGCCATTTCGCGCCAGTCCGCAAGCCGGAATAGAGCGCGATGAAGGCCGGCCAGTCTTCCGCCGCGCGCTGCGGCGGCCGGCAGCGGGCGAGCCCCATCGCCTCGTTGAGCGACGTCGCCATCGCCTCGACGATCTGCGAGGCGGCCGAGGGACCGATGCCGGGCAGAAGCTGCAGCACGCGAAAACCGGCGACGCGGTCGCGTGGGTTTTCGGCAAAGCGCAGCATCGCCAGCATGTCCTTGACATGGGCGGCGTCGAGGAATTTCAGCCCGCCGAACTTGACGAAGGGGATGTTGCGGCGCGTCAGTTCGATCTCCAGCGGCCCGCTGTGATGCGAGGCGCGAAACAGCACAGCCTGCGATTTCAGCACCGTGCCGGCCTCGCGCTCGGCCAGGATCGCCTGGCAGACATAGTTGGCCTGCTCGGCCTCGTCGCGCACGCTGACCAGTTTCGGCTTCTGCGAGGATCTGCGCTCGGTCCACAGGTTCTTGGTGAAGCGCTCGGAGGCCTCGGAGATGACCGCATTGGCCGCGGCCAGAATGGTCTCGGTCGAGCGATAGTTGCGCTCCAGCGTGACGATCGCGGCTGCCTGAGCGAACTGTTTTGGGAAATCGAGGATGTTGCGCACTTCGGCGGCGCGGAAGGAATAGATCGACTGCGCGTCGTCGCCAACCACCGTCAGCCCGGAGCCGTCGGGCTTCAGCGCTGTCAGGATCGAGGCCTGCAGCCGGTTGGTGTCCTGATATTCGTCGACCAGCACATGGTCGAAGCGGCCGCTGAGATGCGCCGCGATCTCCGGCTCGGCCGCCATCTGCGCCCAGTAGAGCAGCAGGTCGTCGTAATCGAGCACGTTCTGCGCCTGCTTGGCCTCGACATACGCGGAAAACAGCGCCTTCAGCTGTTCTGCCCAGCCGGCGCACCAGGGAAACGCCGAACCCAGCACCTCACCGAGCGGCGCCTGCGCATTGACGGCGCGCGAATAGATCGCCAGGCACGTGCCCTTGGTCGGAAAGCGGCTTTCCGTCTTCGAGAACCCAAGCTCGTGGCGGGCGAGGTTCATCAGGTCGGCGGAGTCCTCGCGGTCATGGATGGTGAAGGCCGGATCGAGGCCGATCTCCATCGCATAGTCGCGCAACAGCCGCGCACCTATGCCATGGAAGGTGCCGGCCCAGGTCAGCGCGTCCGTGATGACCGAGGCGTCGCGCCCAAGCACCTCGCCGGCGATGCGCTCGACGCGCTTCGCCATCTCCGCGGCGGCGCGGCGCGAAAACGTCATAAGCAGGATGCGGCGCGGGTCGGCGCCTTTGACGATCAGATGCGCGACGCGGTGGGCGAGCGTGTTGGTCTTGCCGGACCCGGCGCCCGCGATCACCAGCAGCGGCGCGGCAACCATGCCGTCGCCATGCTCGACCGCCTGGCGCTGCTGGTCGTTCAGCTTGGCGAGATAGGCAGGCTGGAAGGTCGAATCACGGGCAGCGAAGTTCATCGCCCATCAAGCATTGTTTCCGCTTTGTTCGCAACGGATTAAGCTGCCGATCTCTTCCCTCGATGGGGAGATTGGCTGGGCCGCCGTCGACTTCGCAATCTACCGCCTCGGCTCCACGCCCATCGCCGCCGACTGGCGCCGCAGCGCACGGCGCTCGTCGCCCGGCATCGGCAACGGATCGAAATCATCCGGCACCTCGTCGATGACCTTCCTGGTGAAGCGATAGGTCGCATAGGCGAACAGGCCAACAATCAGCAGACGGATCATGATCAAATCCTCCTTCGGCGGACCAACCGGAGAGAGAGCATTTTGTTCCGCCCTCCCTGCGGCTCGGCTTGCCGTGCAACCAAACCGGCACCGCGTCGTTTGCCCTGAAAGGGGCGAACGAGAGGAGGTTGTCATGAAGAAGCTTCCGATGCTGCTGGCCTTGGGGCTTGCGCTCGCCGCCTGCGACAACAACATCCCGCCGACCAAAGCGCCAGTCGACCAGAATCCGCAGGTCGACAAGAATGCGGTACCCAAGTCGGCGACTGGCGGTGATCAGGCTGGCACGCCACCGGCGCCATAGCGATGATGCCTCTCAGGGCAAGAGCGTGTGGCCCGACCAGGACATCGGGCGGGAAATCACGCTGGCCACAAAAGAAGGCCGGCGCTGCTTGGGAGGAAGCTGAAAGCGCCGGCCAAGCGGGAAATCAGGCCCGCCGCACAAGGAAAGATAGCTGAGTCTTGCCGTTGCGTCATGGTACGAATGCAAACAGCCGTCGGGCTGTTGCAAATGTGCATCGCGTAGGTGGGTTTGCTCGAGGAAACGTTTCGAAATTCATTTGTTGCCTTGCACTATGCAAGTTGCAAACTTGAACTTTCGCCAAGAGGCAATCGAATGATGTATTTGCTTTGATGTTCGTTCGGCGGTTCTGGTGGGCCGCCCCTCACTGCTGGCGTTCGCCGCTCATCTCGATGTCCAGCTGGCGTTGCGTCAGCGCTGCCTCGGCCATCACCCATTGCTTGAACAGCACCACCTTGCGCGCTGCCAGCGTCGTGTCCGGGCTGACGAAATACCAGCCGGCAGTGTTGGGATGGTGGACCGCGAACGGCGCCACCAGCCGCTCGGCGCGGATGTCGCTCGCCATATAGGCGCGGTTGGCCACGGCGAAGCCCATGCCCGCATTGGCCGCCTCGTAGGACATCATGCAGGAATCGAAATAGATGCTTTTGGTCTCGCTGAGCACAAAGCTGGCGCCGGCAAAGCCCAGCCATGACTGCCAGTTCTGGGTGCAGGTGTCGGAATGCAGCAGCGTGAAATACTGCAGATCCTCCGGCGTCACCTTGGACAAAGGCTTGTCACCGAGAATTTCGTGGAACAGCTTGCGGCTGCATACCGGCGTCAGGTCTTCCTTGAACAGAAGATCCGCCTTCATGTCGGGGAAGTGGCCGTCGCCATAGCGGATTTCGAGGTCGAATTCCGACGTCGCGAATTCATGCGTGGCATAGGAGGTCGAGACCCGCATCTCGATATCGGGATATTGATGCTGGAACGCCGGCAGGCGCGGGAACAGCCAGCGCGCCGCGAAGGTCGGCAGCACCGAAATCTTCAGCACATGCGCCTGCGACTGTCCGGTCGCCTCCATGCTTGCCGCCACGATCCGCTCCAGCGCTTCGCGCACGCGCGACACATAGGTCTCGCCCTCAGGCGTCAGCGAGACGGCATTGCCGCCGCGCTGGAAGATCTTGAAGCGCAGCTGGTCCTCGAGGCTCTTGACGCGCTGGCTGACCGCGGAGGCGGTGATGAACTGCTCTTCGCCGGCGCGCGTGAAATTCCTGTGCCTCGCGGCACTCTCCACGATTTTCAGCGAATTGAGGTTGACCTGACTGAGCAGACGCACGGTTTCGACCTTAAGCTGGGCTTAGGGTAGCACCAGCATTCCTAATTTTACAGGGGGTGCTAATTTAATCGACTGTCGTTCAAGTGTTGTCCCCGATCCTGGAGAAGTACAATGAACGCACATACCATCCCGGAATTGCGGTATGCGATGAGCCGTGAAGCCATCATCGGCCACGAGACGGCCTGGAAAGTGTCTAGTTTCGGCGTCGCGCAGTATCGTCACGGCTATGACCCGGCGCTGCTTGCCGCGATCGAGGAGGCTGCGCTCAAGCTCAAGGCCAGCCACGCCGTGCACAAGCACCTCGACCTCACCTTCATCACCGGCGCCGACCGTTTCATTCCCGAAATCAAGGAGTTGCTGCACGATAAGATGCGCCTGGAGCGGCTCTCCGACATGATGGGCACCAAGCTCGAGCCCTATCCGCTGTCGATCGTCGGCTCGACCGTCACCTTCATGAATCCCAGGGATGGCGCCGTCGATTGGCATTGCGACGGCGTTCCGGTCACCGAACTCATTCCGCTGTCGATCAGCGATCCGCTGGTCGGCGGCCATCTCGAAATCTATTGCGACGATTCAGAGACCGGCCGCGCCATCCTCGAATCCGGTCGCGAGATCCCGCGCAACCGCGTCATGCGCATCGACCACAAGATGAACTACGCCACGCTCGGCCAGTTCCTCGGCGTGCTCCACCGCACAGCTCCGATCCAGCTCGGCGAGCGCGTCACGCTGGTGCTCAACCAGCGCTCGGTTGCAAAGCCCTATGTCGACGACAACCGCATGTTCTATCTGGCCGCCGACAACGACCAGGACCGCGAATGGGTCAACGAGCTGGCCGAGGACGTGTGGACCAACCAGCTGCCGGCCTACCGCCGCCACGAGGAGGAACGCCCGGTGCCGCAGCCGCTCGACGCGGCCATGCCGGGCGGCGCAAGGGAATCATGGTAAGCAGGCCATGGGCGGGAACCGGTTTTTGCTGAGCTGACCTTCGATTTCGGAACAGATCATGGTCAAACAGGAGCATACACTCCCGTCCCGGTCCGCCCTGGGCGCGTCGGGCTCGAGGTCTGCGCTGGTCTTTGCCGTCGGCGCGGTCGCGCTGTGGGCGACCAACGCGCTGGTCGGCAAATCCCTGCTCGCAAGCCATTCGGTGTCGCAGGTGCAGTTCCTGCAATTTGTTGGCGCCGCCCTGGTCTTTGCCTTGATCCGGCTGATCGGCCGGCATGGCGGCCGGCGACGGATGCCGCAAGATAACGGGGCGGGGATGAGTGCTGCTCTGGTGCCGTTCGCCGTCGGCATCATCGGCCTTGTCGGTACCATGATCCTGCAATATGTCGCCTTCGCCTCGATGCCGGTCATCGAGGCCAATCTTGTCGCCTACACCTGGCCGCTGATGGTCGCGGCGGCGATCATCGTCCTCGACAGGCCGCGTCGTCCGGCGCTGCTTGGCATCACCGCCGCGCTCGGCTTCGTCGGCGTCGCGCTGGTGATTTCGGGCGGGCGTGAACAGTCGTGGTTCCAGGGCAATCTCGCCGGCTATCTCGCCGCCTTCGGGTCGGCGCTGTGCATGGCCTTCTACTCGATCGTCGTCGGTCGCCTTGCCACGTCACCGGACCGCCTGCTGCTGCCTTCGGCGTTGGTCGGCGTGGCGCTGACATTCCTGTGGTGCGTTCACGACGGTGTCGCCTGGGACATCGGCCCATACCTGCTTGCCGGGCTCTATCTCGGCGCTGGTCCGATGGGCCTCGGCTACTATTTCTGGTCGCGGGCACTGAAGCTCGACCAGGGCGGCAAGGTCGCTGTCGTCGCCTATCTCACGCCGATCGCCTCGACCCTTTTGCTTACGCTCTCGGGCGAAAGGCTGACGATGACGGCCATTGCCGGCGCCGTCCTCGTCATCGGCAGTTGCATTGCGGTTGGCATCGAAGGTTCGGAGGCCGAAAACCATGCTTGACGAGGATGAACGCCGCGCTAGACAGGAAGCGCACTGGCTGGTCAGGGAGTTCGGCGCCGAGGCGCCGCTCTATGCCGCAATGAAGGCAGAAAAGGCGATTGAGCAGAAAGATTTCGGTCGTTGTGCCCGTTGGAAGCGTATTCTCGAGATTCTGTCCGATTCCGTACACTCAAAGTCGACCGCTTCCAAGTATTAGATTTTCTAATTTGCGCCGCCGTAGGCGGCTATGAAAATATCGGATCGTATTGAGTCTGCATGGGTTACTGACTCTTGATGGTCCGTTGGGGAACGGGGCGAATCGATACATCCAAAGAAGTCTTCAAAAGAGCTGGCGACTTGATCGCCAGCAGAGGGAAAAAAATTGAACAATATCGATGACAGGACTGCAATCGAACTCACCGCCGACATTGTCTCGGCCTATGTCGGCAACAATCCGCTTCCGGCCGCCGGCCTGCCGGACCTGATCGCCAGTGTCAGCGCCTCGGTGCGCAAGCTGGCTGGTGCCAGCGCCGTCAAGGAGAGCGTGGCGCAGACGCCGGCCGTCAATCCGAAGCGGTCGGTATTTCCGGACTACATCGTCTGCCTCGAGGATGGAAAGAAGTTCAAGTCGCTGAAACGGCACCTGAGCACCGACCACGGGCTGACTCCGGACGAATACCGCGCCAAATGGGGTCTGGCGCCAGACTATCCGATGGTGGCGCCCAGCTATTCCGCGACCCGCTCGGCGCTGGCGAAGTCTTCTGGTCTCGGCCGCAAGCCTGCCGTGGCTGCTCCGGCCAAGGCGGCCAAGCGCAAGGCCAAGAGCTGATCGCGAACTATGTGATATGTCGCCCAAAGTGCGCGGCACTTTTGGGCGACATGCATAAACCAAAGGCTTGAAGCGCGTCGCGTGAATCCGTTTCAACGCGATGCGCTTTGACGTGCTCCAACGTTGCCCTATCAGTTTCTCGGTTCCTGCGGCGTCTGAGCGCCCATCCGTTTCGGATCTTGCGCGTTCGCCAGATTGTCGGCTTCGACCGCCGTCATCTCGAGAAAATACACCAGCATGTGATAGCGCGTGCGCGATAGCATTTTCGCCAATTTCCGGGTGATGTCGGCGACATATCTGAGCGCGCGCAGATCGTTCGCTGACTCGTCCATGTGGGCTCCTGACCAAGTAAAATTCTTCTTGGCGCCCAAGTCGAATCGAGGCCCAACGACAAGGTCACAGCATCGGCGCAAAAATTGAAATCAATTCTTCGAAAGACATCGTGTCCGGAGCAAAGTTTTTCTGGTCCTTGCGCATCCGAAGCGCACGCGATGCGCTAGTATATGTTGAGGCTGAACTTCAAGTTGCCTGTTGAATCGATTTACTGCTCGGCAACGTGGGTCGGGCCGATTCAGGTGGTGCTGTCTGGCCGTCCGACGTCGACGGCGAGGCCTATTCGGCCAGCCCAGCCGCAAGCCCTTGCGAAGCGTCGGTGTCCCGTGCAAAAGCGCGGCCATGCTTGTTATCAACGACCTTTCGCTCCGCATGGCCGGGCGCCTGCTTCTCGACCACGCCTCGCTGACCTTGCCGGCAGGCACCAAGGCCGGCCTCGTCGGCCGCAACGGCACCGGCAAGACGACGTTGTTCAAGGCAATCACCGGCGATTTCCCCTCCGAGACCGGTTCGATCAGCCTGCCGAAGAACACCCGCATCGGCCAGGTGGCGCAGGAAGCGCCGGGCACCGAGGAGCCGCTGATCGAGATCGTGCTCAAGGCCGATGTCGAGCGCCAGGCGCTGCTCGAAGAGGAAAAGACGGCGACCGATCCGCACCGCATCGCCGACATCCACATGCGGCTGGCCGACATCGATGCGCATTCGGCCGAGTCCCGCGCCGCCACCATCCTGGCCGGCCTCGGCTTCGACGATGCGGCGCAGCGCCGCCCGGCCTCGTCCTTCTCCGGCGGCTGGCGCATGCGCGTGGCACTGGCAGCCGTGCTGTTTTCCGAGCCCGATCTGTTGCTGCTCGACGAGCCGACCAACTATCTCGATCTCGAAGGCACGCTGTGGCTGGAGAACTACGTCTCCAAGTATCCGCACACCGTGCTTTTGATCTCGCACGACCGCGACCTACTCAACCGTGCCGTCAACTCGATCGTCCATCTCGACCAGAAGAAGCTGACCTTCTGGCGCGGCGGCTACGACCAGTTCGAGCGCCAATACACCGAGCAGAAGGAATTGCAGGAGAAGGGCCGCGTCAAGCAGGAAGCGGCGCGCAAGCACATGGAGTCCTTCGTCGAGCGCTTCCGCGCCAAGGCTTCCAAGGCCAGGCAGGCGCAGTCGCGCATCAAGGCGCTGGAGAAGATGAAGCCGATCGCGGCGATCGTGAACGACACTGTGCAGCCGTTCTCCTTCCCCGAGCCGGTCAAGACCGTGGCCTCGCCGATCATCGCGCTGAACAGCGTCAATGTCGGCTACACCGAAGGCCAGCCGATCCTGAAGAAGATGACGCTGCGTATCGATGCCGACGACCGCATCGCGCTGCTCGGCGCCAACGGCAACGGCAAGTCGACCTTCGCCAAGCTTTTGTCCGGCCGCTTGAAGCAGGAGACCGGCACCATGACGGTGGCGCCCGGGTTGAAAGTGGCGATCTTCGCCCAGCACCAACTCGACGATCTCAGGCCGGAGGAAAATGCCTATGAGCATGTCCGCCGGCTGATGCCGGAGGCACCGGAATCGAAGGTGCGCGGCCGCGTCGCCCAGTTCGGCCTGACCACCGAAAAGATGAACACCGCCGCCAAGGACCTGTCGGGCGGCGAGAAGGCGCGGCTGCTGATGGGCCTGTCGGCCTTCGAAGGGCCGAACCTGTTCATCCTCGACGAGCCGACCAACCATCTCGACATCGACAGCCGTGAATCGCTGATCCATGCGCTGAACGAGTTTCCCGGCGCCGTGATCCTGATCTCGCACGACCGCCATCTTTTGGAAGCGACGGCCGACCGGCTGTGGCTGGTCAAGGACGGCGCGGTCAATCCGTATGATGGCGACCTCGAGGACTACAAGACGCTGGTAACCGGCGTCTCCGGCGACCGCCGCGAGCGGCGCGAAGCTGACAAGGCGTCGAAGGCCGACCGCCGTCGCGAGGCGGCCGCGAGACGCGCCGCCTTCGAGCCGCTGGCCAAGGAAATCCGCGCCACCGAAGCGCTGATGGACCGCATCCGCAAGCGCATGGACCTGATCGAGGACGAACTCGCCAATCCGGCGATCTACGAGAAGGATCCGTCGACTGCGACACGGCTAGCCAAGGAGCGCTCGCAGCTTGCCCAGACGCTGGCCGGCAACGAGGAGAAATGGCTGACCATGTCGGCGGAGTATGAGGAAGGCACCGCGGAGTAGGGGTAGCGTGAGCTCCCCCACTTGGGGGGAGATTGGCTAATCGTCTGGCCCTACACGCCACCCGCGAAACCCGCTACACACCCGCCCATGAACCAGCACGCCAAGCTTCGCATCGGCCATTCGGCCTGTCCGCATGATTGCCCGTCGACCTGCGCGCTCGAGGTCGAACTGCTCGACGACAAGCGCATCGGCCGCGTCCATGGCGCCAAGGCCAACAGCTATACGGCTGGCGTCATCTGCGCCAAGGTTGCGCGCTATGCCGACCGTGTCCATCACCCTGATCGCCTGCTGAAGCCGCTGGTGCGGGCCGGCGCCAAGGGCGAAGGCGCCTGGAAGGAAGCGAGTTGGGAAGCCGCGCTCGACCTCGTCGCCGAGAAGTTAATCGCGGCCGAGGAAAGGCACGGCTCGCAGACGGTCTGGCCATATTTCTATGCCGGCACGATGGGGCTGGTGCAGCGCGACGGCATCGACCGGCTGCGCCACGCGAAAAAGTACTCCGGCTTCTTCGGCTCGATCTGCACCAACCTGGCCTGGACCGGCTGGATGGTGGGGGCGGGCGCGCTGCGCGGACCCGACCCGCGCGAGATGGCCAAGTCCGACTGCGTTGTGATCTGGGGCACCAATGCCGTGGTCACGCAGGTCAACGTCATGACCCACGCCATCAAGGCGCGCAAGGAGCGTGGCGCCAAGATCGTCGTTATCGACGTCTACGAGAACGCGACGATGAAGCAGGCCGATCTCGGCCTGGTGCTGAAGCCCGGCACCGATGGCGCGCTGGCCTGCGCGGTCATGCATGTGCTGTTCAAGGAAGGCATGGCCGACCGCGTCTATTTGGAAAAATACACCGACGATCCGCGTGGTCTGGAAGAGCATCTAAAGGAGCGCACCCCGGAATGGGCGGCTTCGATCACCGGGCTCGACGTGGCAGAGATCGAGACCTTCGCCCGCCTCGTCGGCACGACCAGGAGAACCTATTTTCGCCTTGGCTACGGCTTTGCGCGCCAGCGCAACGGCGCGGTCAACATGCATGCGGCGTCCTGCATCGCCGCCGTCACCGGCAGCTGGCAGTATGAAGGCGGCGGTGCCTTCCACTCCAATTCCGGCATCTTCAAGCTGAACCAGGATGTGCTCGAAGGCACCGCGATGCGCGACCCCAGCGTCCGCCATCTCGACCATTCGCGCATCGGCCCTGTGCTGACCGGAGCGGCGGACGCGCTCTATGGCGGCCCGCCGGTGACGGCGCTGCTGATCCAGAATACCAATCCGGTGAATGTCGCGCCCGAGCAGCGGCTGGTACGCCAAGGCTTCCTGCGCGACGACCTCTTCTCTTGCGTGCACGAGCAGTTCATGACCGATACGGCAAAACTTGCCGACGTCGTGCTGCCGGCGACGATGTTTCTGGAGCATGACGACGTCTACAAGGGCGGCGGCAACCAGCACATCATGCTCGGCCCGAAGCTGATCGACCCGCCGGAAGGGCCTCGCACCAACCACTTCGTCATCGAGGAACTTGGCAAGCGGCTCGGCGTCGCCGACCGGCCGGGCTTCGGCCTCACCGAGCGAGAACATATCGACATCATTCTCGGCAAGCGCGGGCTGGGCAGCTTCGACAGCCTGAAAGAGCAAAAATGGGTCGACCTGCAGCCGGATTTCGAGACCGCGCATTTCATCAATGGTTTCGGCCATCCGGACGGAAAATTCCGCTTTCGCGCGGACTGGACCGGGCAGGCCGCGCCCAACCGGCCGCCGAAGAGCATGGGCCTGTTCGGCCCGGTGGAACGGCTGCCGGAACTCCCCGATCATGTCGACTTGATCGAGGTGGCGGATGAAGCGCACCCGTTCCGGCTGACGACCTCGCCGGCGCGCAACTTCCTCAACTCGACCTTCGCCGAGACGCCGGTGTCGAAGGCCAAGGAAGGCAGGCCGGAACTGCTGCTGCACCCCGACGACGCAGCCGCTCTCGGGCTTGCCGATGGCGCCCGCGTCGAGGTTGGCAACCAGCGCGGCGAAGTGGTGCTGCATGCCAAACTGTTCGACGGCATCAAGCGCGGCGTGGTGATCGCCGAAGGCATCTGGCCGAACAGCGCGCATGAGCGCGGCGAAGGCATCAACGTCCTGACCGGCGCCGATGCGCCTGCGCCCTATGGCGGTGCGGCGCTGCACGACAACAAGGTCTGGCTGCGCAAGGCGGAAGAGCTGGGCGCCCAGAGCAATTCCAGGAAAAGTGCGTAGCGCTTTCCCTTGGGAATTGCGTCAAAACAAAGAGATAGAGCGGTTCGGCGTTTCCGTGAAACGATGAACCGCTCCAGCGGTGGGTTCCACATTTGGCATCTGGCCCAAATGCCTGCCGTCGCGGCTGCCAGCTCCCGCGTCTATAGAGGCTCCCCTCAGCTGAGACGAAGGAGGATGCCATGGCCGGGATTTCGCTGCTGGGAATACCGCATGACGAGAATTCGTCCTATCTGCGCGGCGCGGCGGCAGCGCCGGCACTGATCAGGCGCGAATTGCAAAGCGACGCCCACAGCTCGTGGAGCGAAACCGGCTTCGATCTGACGGATCGCTTCGTCGACCATGGCGACATCGACTTTACCGGCGCGGGCGACCCGTGGGAGCGGATCGAGGCCGAGGTCGGACGCGCGCTGGATGCTGGCCATCCGCTGATCAGCCTCGGCGGCGACCATGCCATCGCCTGGCCGGTTCTGCGCGCCGTGCGTCGCCGCCACCCAAGCCTGACGATCGTCCAGATCGACGCCCACCCCGACATCTATCCCGCCTATCAGGACAATCTGCGCTCGCACACCTCGTCCTTCGCCCGCATCATGGAGGAGCAGCTGGCCGACCGGCTGATCCAGATCGGCCTGCGCACCCTCAATGATGACCTTCGCGACCAGATCGGGCGCTTCGGCGTCGAGGTGGTAGAGGCGCGCCATTTCAGCGAAGGTCTGCGGCTCGAGCTCAAGACGCCCGTCTACCTCTCGGTGGATCTCGACGGTCTCGATCCGGCCTTTGCGCCTGGCGTCTCCCACCGCGAGCCGGGCGGACTGTCGACCCGGCAGTTGATCAGCCTCATCCAGGGCATCGACCAACGAATCGTCGCTGCCGATGTCGTCGAATACAATTCAAGCCAGGATGTCTCCAACCTGACGGCACTGGTTGCCGCCAAGCTGGTGAAGGAGATCGCCGGCATGATGCTGAAGACCAACGGCGCGACTGCCGGCTGAATCAATTTGGCAAGGCGGCGTGCTAGACGATTGTTCCGACTCGCCTTTCAACAGGAAATGCCATGCCACCCCTCAGGATAGCCATTGCCGGCGCGCTCGGCCGCATGGGCCGGCAGATGGCGGTGGCCATCGAGGCTGATCCCCGGCTGGCGCTGGCCGCTCGCTTCCATCGGCCCGGCGCCGCCGGCGAGGGGTTGGTCAGTCGCGACGAGGCCCTGGCCGCTGCCGACGTGGTCATCGACTTCACCACGCCGGCCGCTTCCGTGGCACTCGCCGAAGCCTGCGCCGCCCGTGGCGGGCCGGCACTGGTGATCGGCTCGACCGGCTTCGACGACGGGGAGCTCGCCGCGATTGCCGCTGCGGCCAAAACCATCGCCATCGTGCGCTCCGGCAGCTACTCGCTCGGGCTCAACGTGCTGGTTGGACTGGTCGAGCAGGCGGCAAGCGCACTCGGTCCCGAGGATTGGGATGTCGAGATATTCGAGGCGCATCATCGCTCCAAGGTCGACGCGCCGTCGGGCACGGCGCTGATGCTGGGTGAGGCCGCTGCCAAAGGACGTGGCATCGACCTCGGCGTCGTGGCGCGGCGCACCCGCGTCGGCATCATCGGCCCGCGCCCGCAAGGCGAGATCGGCTTCGCGGTGATGCGCGGCGGCAGCATCGTCGGGGAGCACAGTGTCGGCTTCTGCGCCGAGGGCGAGGTGGTCACCCTGTCGCATTCGGCCGGCGACCGTATCATGTTCGCGTGCGGCGCCATCGCCGCGGCGCTATGGGTGGCCGGACGCCCGCCCGGCCAATACGACATGCGCGACGTGCTTGGGTTCAACGCCTCGTGATGAGCAATCCTGGCTGATTTCGACTATTTCCCGTCATCGAACGGCTGAAAGCCAGCTGAAAGCTTGGCCATGCCATGACGGTGCCGCGGTGCTTACCGCGTGACCGGTCCTGGTGGCCGGCGAGGAGGAAATGCGGCGCAGCCTTTTGGCGCGCCGCTCAGGTGGAGGAAGTTTTGTGACCGGTATCATCTCGAAGTGCGCCTTGCGTTCAGCGGCGCTGGCGTTGGCCATCGCTGCCACGGGTGCCTCGGCGGCATCTGCGGCCGACAAGATCACCATCATCGTCGGCGGCATGGAAAAGCAGATCTATCTGCCGGCGGTGCTGGCCCAGCAGCTCGGCTACTTCAAGGACCAGGGGCTCGATGTCGAGCTCGTCAATTCGCGCGCCGGCGTCGAGGCCGAGAATGAACTGCTGGCCGGCGCTGTGCAGGGCGTCGTCGGCTTCTACGACCACACCGTCGACCTGCAGTCGAAGGGCAAGTACATCCAGTCGATCGTTCAGTTCAGCCAGGCGCCGGGCGAGGTCGAGCTGGTCTCCGCCAAGCACCCGGAGATCAAGTCGCCGGCCGACTTCAAGGGCGCCACGCTCGGCGTCACCGGCCTTGGCTCCTCGACCGATTTCCTCAGTCAGTACCTTGCCATCCGCAACGGGCTGAAGCCTGGCGACTACACGCTGCTGCCGGTCGGCGCCGGCAACACCTTCATCGCCGCCGTCAAGCAGGACCAGATCCAGGCCGGCATGACCACCGAGCCGACCATCGCCCAGTTGCTGAAGACCGGCGAGGCCAGCGTCCTGGTCGACATGCGCACGCCCGAAAAGACCAAGGAAGCGCTCGGCGGGCCCTATCCGGCGGCGTCCTTCTACGTCCAGTCCGCCTGGCTCGATGACCACAAGGACGAGGCACAGAAGCTCGCCAATGCCTTCGTCAAGACGATGAAATTCATCGCCACGCATTCGGCCGAAGAAATCGCCGACAAGATGCCGAAGGATTATTACGCTGGCAACAGGGACCTCTACGTGCAGGGGCTGGCCGGCGGCAAGGCGATGTTCACGCCCGACGGCCGCATGCCGGCGGACGGCCCGCCGACCGTGCTCAAGATCCTCTCGACATTCTCCAAGAGCCTGCAGGGCAAGCAGATCGACCTGTCGAAGACCTACACGACTGCGTTCGTCGACGCCGCCAGGTAGCGTCGCACCCACGGGCATCGGTTTCCGTATCGCCCGTTGAAGAACAAGGGTTTGCGCCGTTCGCCTGAATCAAACCGGCAGCGCGGCCCTCGCCAGACCACCAGGAGACCCGCGGCTGCGCCGTGGTCTCCCTTGCCCCCACTGCGACAGGAGTGTGCCATGCAACTGCAACCCATGGCGGCCGAGAGGCTGTCTCAGGCCGCGCCGCCGGCCGATGCCGCGATCGCCATCGACGATGTGACGCTGCGCTTCGTCACGCCCGACGGCCACATGATGACGGCGATCCGCGACTTCACCATGACGGTGGCGCGCGGTGAGTTCGCCTGCGTCGTCGGGCCGACCGGCTGCGGCAAGTCGACGACACTCAACCTCGTCACCGGCCTGCTCAGACCGACCACCGGCAATGTCCGTGTCATGGGCAACCCGGTCACCGACATCAGCCGCGACATCGGCTTCGTCTTCCAGGCCGATGCGCTGTTTCCGTGGCGCAGCGTCATCGATAATGTCGCCGCCGGTCCGCTCTATCGCGGCACACCGAAGGCGCAGGCCTATGAGCGGGCGCGCGACTGGATCGGCCGCGTCGGCCTCGGCCGCTTTGAAAAGCATTATCCCCACCAGCTCTCCGGCGGCATGCGCAAGCGCGTCGCGCTCGCCCAGACCTTCATCAACCAGCCCAAGATCCTCTTGATGGACGAGCCGTTCAGCGCACTCGACATGCAGACCCGCACGGCCATGCAGGATGAACTTCTGGGTCTGTGGTCGGAGCAGAAATCCTCCGTCGTCTTCGTCACCCACGACCTCGAGGAGGCGGTGGCGCTGGCCGACAAGGTCTATGTGCTGACGGCGGGGCCGGGCACGGTCAAGAGCGTCTACCGCATCGACCTGCCGCGCCCGCGCGTCATGGCCGACATCCGCTACGATCCGAAGTTCATCGAGATCGCCAAGGTGATCTGGAACGATTTGCGCGAGGAAGTGCAGCTCGGCCAGTGCCGCACTTTGCAGACCGGCCATTAGAGCGGGTCGCTGACCCGCTCTAATGGTTTTGTTTTTTCGCAATTCCGGACGGAAAACCGCTTAGCATTTTTCCTGGAATTGCTCCGAGAGGAGAAACCGCCATGACCGCCATCTCTCCCACCGCCGACCATGCCGCCACCCGCGACGCCTCCATCGCCGTTGCCGAAGGCCGGGCGAAGGCGCGGCTGCGCCGACGCCATGCGCTGGTCATCGGCTTGCGCCTGGCTATCCTCGTCGTCTTCCTCGGCCTGTGGGAACTCGGTGCCGATTACAATTTCATCGACCCGTTCTTCTTCGCCAGCCCCTCCGGAATCTGGCAGCAGATCTGGTCGTGGATCACCGAAGGCACCTCGCAAGGCCCGCTCTGGCTGCAGATCTATGTGACGCTGGAGGAAACCTTCCTCGGCTTCGTCATCGGTGCCCTTGGCGGCATCGCCGCCGGCATCATCCTTGGCCGGAACAGGCTGCTCGCCGATGTCTTTTCCATCTACATCAAGATCGCCAATTCGGTGCCGCGTGTCGTGCTCGGCTCGGTGTTCATCATCGCGCTTGGCCTCGGCATGGCTTCCAAGGTGGCGCTGGCGGTGGTGATGGTGTTCTTCGTCGTCTTCGCCAATGCCTTCCAGGGCGTGCGCGAAGCCGACCGGGCGATGATCGCCAACGCCCAGATTCTTGGCGCCTCGCCGTTCCAGATCACCCGCACCGTCATCATCCCGTCGGCGATGAGCTGGATCCTGGCCAGCCTGCATGTCAGCTTCGGCTTCGCGCTGGTCGGCGCCGTGGTCGGCGAATTCCTCGGCGCCAAGCAAGGCATGGGTCTGCTGATCTCGACGGCGCAGGGCGCCTTCAACGCCAATGGCGTGTTTGCCGCCATGATCATCCTGGCGGTGATGGCGCTGGTGGTGGAATTCATTATCACCCGCTTCGAGAACTATGTCGTCAAATGGCGCCCGGCTCCGTTCAACGAGCAGGGGGCCTGATCAGGCCAGGGGCAGCCGCACCTCGACCACCAAGCCGCCGGCCGCGCCATCCGCAAGGGTGACGCGGCCGCCGGCATTTTCGACCACCTCGCGCACGATTGCCAGGCCGAGCCCGCTGCCTTCCTCGGTCGCGCCGGCGATGCGGTAGAAGCGCTCGAAGACATGCTCGCGCTCGTCCGCCGGGATGCCCGGCCCGTCGTCGGCGACCGTCAGGACCGCTTCGCCATTGATGGAGGCCAGCTTGACGGTGACGGTGCCGCCGGCCGGCGTGTAGCGCAACGCATTATCGACCAGGTTGACGATCATCTCGCGCAGCATGGTGCCGTCACCGACCACCGTCACCGGCCCGGTTTCGTCAAGACCGAGATCGATGTTGCGCGCGAGAGCCGCAGGCGCCTGCGTCTCCAGCACATGGCGGGCGGCCTCGGTCAGGTCGACACGGTCGGCGCGCGGCCGCCGGCTGCCGGGCTCGGCCCGCGACAGGGTGAGCAGCTGTTCGGCCAGCCGCGCCAGCCGGCCGGAACTGGCCTGCAGCGCCACCAGTGCCTCCTGGCGCGCCTCGGCGGCACCTTCGCGCAGCGCGTAGCTCGCCTGCGTCGACAGCAGCGCCAGCGGCGTGCGCAACTGATGCGCGGCATTGGCGATGAAGCGGCGCTGCGCCGCCATCTGCGCTCGCACGCGTTCCATATAGACGTTGAGCGCATCGATCAGCGGCCGGATCTCGCTCTGCGCGCCGGTGACTTCAATCGGATCGAGGTCGCTGCGGCTTGGCGAGCGCACGGCGTCGCGCAGCCGGATCAGCGGCGCCAGGCCGCGGCGCAGGCCGAGCAGCACGAAGACGCCGGCAATCGCCACCAGCGCCAGCTGCTGGCCGAAGGCGCTGAACCACAAATGCCGTACCATCGCATCGTGTCCGGCCAGCGTGACGCCGACGGTGACGGCTATCGGCGAGTCCGCGCCGGCGCCGACCACCGCATGGCTGTAAGTCAGCAGCCGCAGTTCGCGGTCGCGATAGACGGTTTTCATGCTTGGGCGCCCCGGCGCCACCGGCAGGTCGGGATAGCCGGTCAGCAGCCGCCCGCCGGCGGTCTCGACACGATAGTAGACGCTGTCGCGGTCGCCGGTGTCGAACATCTCGATCGCCGCCGGCGGCACCGTGGCGTCGAGCACGCCGTCGACGATGGCGACCTGCTCGGCGATCGCGCGCGCCGACCCTACCAGCATGCGATCCGTGACCAGGTCGGCGGTCGCCAGCGCGCTGCGGTGGCTGGTCCACAGGTTGATGGTGGCGAGCCCGGCGAGCGGCAGCACCACCCAGGCCAGCAGCTGCAGGCGGAGGCTTCTAACTTGCATCGCGCAGCAGATAGCCGAGGCCACGCAAGGTGGCGATCTGGACCCGCGATCCCTCGAGCTTCTTGCGCAGCCTATGCACATAGATCTCGATGGCGCTGGGGTCGGCGTCTGTCTCGAAATCGAAGATCGCCGACGACAGCGCCGCCTTGCTTACCGTCCGCCCCGCCTTGACCATCAATTGCTCCAGCACCGCATGCTCGCGCGGCGTCAGCGCCAGCGTGTCGCCGGCCACCGAAAACAGCCGCGTGTTGGTGTCGAAGACGAGATCCCCGCAGGCGACGACGGGCGCGGTCCGGTCGTTAACGCGCCGCAGTTGGACGCGGATGCGTGCCTCCAGTTCCTCGATCTGGAACGGCTTGGCCAGATAGTCGTCGGCGCCTTCGTTGAGGCCCTTGACGCGGCCGTCGAGGCTGGCGTTGGCGGTCAGCACGATGACCGGCACCCGGTTACCACGCGCCCTGAGCATGCGCAGCACCTCCATCCCGCCCATGCGCGGCAGCGCCAGGTCGAGGATAACCAGCGCATGGTCGCCGGCGGCCAAGGCATGCTCGACATCCTCGCCGTCATGCACGACGTCGACGACATAGTTCGCCTGGCGCAAGGTCTTGCCCAGCCAATCGGCCAGTTCGCGATTGTCTTCGACAAGCAGCAGCCGCATTTTCTATCGCTGTTCAGGAATGCTGCCCGCCGGGTCTCATCGGCCTTCGACGAACGCGGCCAGGCAGCGTCCGATTGGATGCCAGTGCACAACGGATAATATCGATCCGCCCGCAAGGCAAACACCTTAGCTGGCACATCGCCGCAGTCCCTTGGGTGCACAATTTCCGCCAGGCGCCATGAAACCGAACTGTTCGGTTCGATTTATGTTGACGCACTGTGCATAACGGTGTGAACGTCGACCCAGCGAATTTTGACGCTTGCGTCGGGCACTTTCTCATAAATTATTGATATCGCTTCGAAACATTGTGGCAGCCAGAGTCTCTATCCCGATTTCAAGCGCCGCGTCGGAGGTTTTTCAGGCACATCTTCGTGACTGGAAATGGCAACACCACAGACCCATTTCGGGGTGGTCCGAGCGACGCGAATTCCTCCCAAGGCACGCCACTTGACGGACAGACTAGTGAACTACCGGAGTACATGAAATGACCAAGATCGCTCTTACCGCCGTCGCCATCCTCGTTGCCACGGGCAGCGCCTTCGCCGGCAGCGACCACTATGGTTCGAACAACGTCAACCAGCCGGCCGTCACCGCGCCTGCCGACAACCTCGACCACAGCTTCACGGCTTCGATCCGCAAGCCGGTCGAGCACAACGGCTTCAAATTGACGCCCGATTCCAACCAGCCTGAATCCGGCCAGGGCATCTGGGGCCGCTGATCTGTTCGGCAATCGCCGATCGGTTCGGTCCTTGAAAGACCTCAAAGCGGCGGGCTAGTCCCGCCGCTTTCTGCCGATCTTCTGCAACGAAGCGCGGCTAGCCCAATTCCTTCGGCCTGATGCAATGCGTCAGCCAGCCACTGCCGAAGGTGAGGTCAGCCCACTCGCCGTCGAAGTCAAAACGGGCCAGCGCCGCGGTCGGGAATTTCTCCTCGAGCTTCTTCAGCGCCTCGGCATCCGATCCGTCGCCGGCAAGCCGGCGTGCGAACTCTTCCAGCCCGGGATTGTGGCCAAGCACCAGAAGGCTGCCCGCCTTTGGCTTTGCCTGCCGCACCTTGGCCAGGATGTCCGCCGCGGTGGCTTCATAGAGCGCCAAGGCAAAATCCGCAGGCACTTTTTTTGGCAGCTCCGCCGAGACCAGCCGCCAGGTGTCGCGGGTGCGCAGCGCCGACGAAACCAGCGCCAGGTCCGGCAGCCAGCCGCGCCGGGCCAATTCGCGCCCCATTAGCGGCGCCGTCTTCAACCCGCGCGGTCCGAGTGGCCGGTCTATATCGGCGAGCTTCGGGTCGTCCCAGCTCGACTTGGCGTGGCGTAGCACAAGCAGTTGCCTGGTTGTCGCCATGCCAGCCTCTCCTACGGGGTGATCCGCGCCAGTTGCTCCAGATCGCGCTCCTCGCGCAGCGGGTCCGGCGCCATCACCACCGAGGTGCCGTTCTCCGCATCGTCGGCGAAATGCGCGAGCACTGTGTGGCCCTTCTCCATGCGCGCCTTGCCTTCGGCGACCAGTCCAAGCGCCAGCGGATAGAGCCGGTGCTCGGCCTTCAGCACCCGCGCGGCCAGCGTATCCTCATTGTCGCCGACCATGACCGGCACCGCCGCCTGGGCGATGATCGGGCCGTCATCCATGTCCAGCGTGACGAAATGCACCGTGCAGCCATGGATGCGCATGCCGGCACGGAGTGCCCGGGCATGGGTGTCCAGCCCCTTGAAGGCGGGCAGCAGGGCAGGGTGGATGTTGACCATCCGCCCCAGCCATTTCTCGACAAAGCGCGCACCGAGGATGCGCATATAGCCGGCGAGCGCCACGATCTCGGCGCTGAAGCCGATAAGCGCGGCGTCGATCGCCCCGTCATGGGCTTCCTTGCTGGCATAGTCGGCGCGCACGATGACCTTGGTCGGGATGCCCCGTGCCTGCGCGATGGCGAGGCCGGCGGCATTGGCCCGGTCGGAGATGACGCCGACGATCTCGGCCGGATAGGCCGGGTCGCTGGCCGCGGCAATCAGCGCCGTCATGTTGGAGCCGCGTCCCGAAATCAGCACCACGGTGCGTTTCTTGCTCATACGCCGATCGAGCCCCGATAGATCACGCCGGCGTCGCGGCGTGGCACGATGCGGCCGATCGGCGTCACCGTCTCGCCGGCCTCCTGCAGCACGGCCGCGACCTGTGCCGCTTGGCCTGAGGCGACGGCCAGGATCATGCCGATGCCGCAATTGAAGGTGCGCATCATCTCTTCCGGCGCGACGCCGCCGGTCTTGGCCAGCCACGAGAACACCGCCGGCACCTCGATGGCCTCGAGGTCGAGTTCGGCGGAGAAATCCTTCGGCAGCACGCGCGGAATGTTTTCCGGGAAGCCGCCGCCGGTGATGTGCGCCAGAGCCTTGATGCCATGCGTGTTGCGGATCGCCTTGAGGATCGACTTGACGTAGATGCGCGTCGGCTCGAGCAGCGCCTCGGCCAGCGTCGACTCGTCGTTGAACGGCGCCGGGTCGCTCCAGGCAAGGCCGCTGACGCCGACGATGCGCCGCACCAGCGAAAAGCCGTTGGAGTGGAGCCCCGAGGAGGCGAGGCCCAGCAGCACATCGCCCTCGACGATGTCGTCGGTCGGCAAGAGCTGGCCGCGCTCGGCGGCACCCACGGCAAAGCCGGCAAGGTCGTAGTCGTTGCCGTGATACATGCCGGGCATCTCGGCCGTCTCACCGCCGATCAGCGCGCAGCCGGCCTGGCGGCAGCCCTCGGCAATGCCGCCGACGATCGCCGCCCCCTGGTCGGGGTCGAGCTTGCCGGTGGCGAAATAATCGAGGAAGAACAGCGGTTCCGCGCCCTGCACCACGATGTCGTTGACGCACATGGCGACAAGGTCGATGCCGATCGTATCGTGTTTGCCGGCGTCGATGGCGATCTTCAGCTTGGTGCCGACGCCGTCATTGGCGGCGACCAGCACCGGATCGGTGAAGCCGGCGGCCTTGAGGTCGAACAGGCCGCCAAAACCGCCGATCTCGCCATCGGCGCCCGGCCGGCGCGTCGCGCGCACCAGCGGCTTGATCTTCTCGACCATCAGATTGCCGGCATCGATGTCGACGCCCGCCTCGGCATAGGTGAGCCCGTTCTTGCGCTTGGATGTATCGCGCTTCGTCATATCTGGCTCGTCGCTGTTTCCACTCTGCTTGCGGGCTCTTCGCATGAACGGTTTCGGTCCGCAAGGATAACGCGCCGGCGCGGGAGATTTGCCCCCGACAAAAGCGGCGTTCGGCGTGAGTCGATCTCCCCCGCAAGGAGAGATTGGCCTCAACCCCAGCTTTCGCCGATCGCCAAGGTCGGAGAATGAGGAGCTTGGTTCTTGCGCCCACTCCCCATCTCCATCATCTATCAACAAAACAAAAGCGACGGGGCACACTGTTGACCATCCCCAACATGATCACGATCATGCGCTTCGTGCTGGTGCCCGCCGTGGTGTTGGCCATGTTGCAGGCGCACTGGGGCTGGGCCTTTGCCGGCTTCCTCGTCGCCGGCATCTCCGACGGCGTCGACGGCTTCATCGCCCGCCGCTACAACCAGCATTCCGAGCTCGGCGCCTATCTCGACCCGATGGCCGACAAGGTTCTGCTGGTCTCGGTTTTCGTGGTCATGGGCTTCATCGGCGAGCTGCCGCTGTGGCTGGTCGTCACCATGGTGTCGCGCGACGCGCTGATCATCTGCGCGGTGCTGTTGTCGACCGTGATGGCGCATCCGGTCGCGATGAAGCCGCTGTTCGTGTCGAAGGCCAACACCGCCGTCCAGATCGTGCTGGCGGCGGTGGTGCTGGGCGAGCTTGCCTTCGACCTCCATCTCGACCCGCTCAGGCCCGCGCTCATATTGCTGTCCGGGGTCTTGACCGTGGCTTCGGCCGCAGCCTATCTCGTGGGCTGGCTGAGGCATATGAGCGGCTATGGCGAAGGTTCCAAACCGGGCACCTGATCAGGGATCGATCGAAGCGGCCGCCGAGGCCGCGGCGGCCGGCGAAGCTGCGTCTCTGGCGTTCCGCCGCCAGATCTTCTTCTGGCTGGCCACGGCCGTGCTGCTGGCGCTGTTCCTCTATGTCTTCTCCAGCATCCTTCTGCCGTTCGTCGCCGGCATGGTGCTGGCCTATTTCCTCGATCCGGTCGCCGACCGGCTGCAGCGCATCGGCCTCTCCCGGCTGATGGCGACGGTGGTCATCCTCATTGTCTTCATCGTCGTCCTGGTGCTGGCCTTCGTCATCCTGGTTCCGGTTCTGGCCACGCAGATGGCCGATTTCGCCGGCAAGCTGCCGGAATATCTGACCCGCTTGCAGGGCCTGATCACCAGCTACGACCCAAAATGGCTGGAACAGAAATTCGGCGTCAATGCCAATAGCCTGCGCGACGGGCTGAACTCGCTGCTAACCTCCGGCTTTGGGCTGTTGACCACCGTCTTCACCTCGATCTGGAGCTCGGGCGTGGCGCTGGTCTCGGTGGTCAGCCTGTTCGTGGTCACGCCCGTGGTCGCCTTCTACATGCTGCTCGACTGGGACCGCATGGTGGCGATCGTCGACAATTGGGTGCCGCGCGACTATGTCCAGACGGTCAGGACGATCGCCAGGGACATCAACACCGCAACCGCCGGCTTCGTGCGCGGCCAGGGCACGCTCTGCCTTGTGCTGGGAGCCATGTACGCCATCGGCCTGACGCTCACCGGGCTCAATTTCGGCATTCTGATCGGCCTGTTTGCCGGGCTGATCTCCTTCATCCCCTATGTCGGTTCGCTGACCGGGCTGGTGCTGGCCGTCGGCGTTGCCTTCGTTCAGTTCTGGCCCGACTGGACCATGGTTGTGGCGGTAGCCATCGTGTTCTTCGTTGGCCAGTTCATCGAGGGCAACATCCTGCAGCCGCGGCTGGTCGGCAAAAGCGTCGGCCTGCATCCGGTGTGGCTGATGTTCGCCCTGTTTGCCTTCGGCGCGCTGTTCGGCTTCGTCGGCCTGTTGATCGCCGTGCCGGCCTCGGCCGCCGTTGCCGTGCTGGTGCGCTTTGCCATTGCCCGCTATCTCGAATCGCCGCTTTACAAGGGCCATGCCACCGAACCTGTCCCGCCGCTGCCGGCCAACCGCCGCAAGGGACCGCGTGGCCAAGCCTGATGGCTGACCAGAAAACCGACCCGCCGCGCCAGCTGCCGCTCGATCTCGGCCACGGGACCGGCTATTCGCGCGACGAGCTCGTCGTTTCCGGCACCAACAGCCAGGCCGCAGCCCTTGTCGACCGTTGGCCGGATTGGCCTTCGCCGGTGGTGGTGCTGGCCGGCCCGGCAGGTTCGGGCAAGACGCATCTGGCCTCGATTTGGCACGCGCGGGCCAAGGCAGTGGCGATCGAGGCAAACCGCATCGAAGACTGCATCGCCGGCCTCGGCGAAAGGCCGGCGCTGATCGACGATGTCGACAAGGCGCGGATCGACGAGGCCGGCTTGTTCCACCTCATCAACGCCGTGCGCGGCGCCGGCTCGACCCTGCTGTTGACGGCACGGCGTTTCCCGCTCGCCTGGGGTGTGGTGCTGCCTGACCTCGTCTCGCGGCTGAAGGCGGCGGCAACGGTCGAGATCCACGAGCCCGACGACCTCCTGCTCGCCGGTGTCATCACAAAGCTGTTTGCCGACCGCCAGGTCGAGGTCGAGCCGCATGTCGTGCAATATCTGGTTCGGCGCATCGAGCGCTCGCTGGCGACCGCCATGCGCGTCGTGGAGCGGCTCGACCGCATAGCCCTGGAACGCAAGACCCCGATCACCCGCGCGCTCGCCGCCGAGACCGTCAGCGCCATGGACGAAGGGCAGGGCGAGTTCGAGATCTAGGCGCTTGCAGGCCATCGCCGCTGTCCCATTTCGGGATGCTATTGCTGGCATCCATCTTGCAATACCAGTTTGCCGGCTTAACCCCCGGTCCTGATTGCGTTCCAAATCAGGTTGTAGGCTCGCCGGGAGTTGTGGCTGTTGGGGTCCTCGCCCGGCGAGCTCGCCTTCTTTTGTCATCCGATTGGGCGTATCGATCCCGCCTCAGATGCTCAGGACGGGCCGGCCGACCAGCTCGCTGCCATACCTCAGCCTTCTTCGCCGGCCTGCGTGGCCCGCTCCACGCCAAAGCGCCTGCGGTAGTCGCCCGGCACCAGCCCCGTTATCCTGGCGAACACCTTGCGGAAGGAGCCGGGGTCGTCGTAGCCGACTTCCCACGCGATCTGGTCGACGGATCGCGTCGTCATTTCCAGCATGTCGCGCGCCTTGCCGACGCGCAGGTGCTGGCAATATTCGGTCGGCTTGAGGCCGGTGGCGTTGCGGAAGCGGCGCAGGAAGGTCCGCTCCTCCAGGCCGGCCTGCTCGGCCATCGAGCCGAGCGTGACATCGCGCGCGCCTCTTGCCTGCAGCCAGTGCTGCACCTTGAGGATCGCCTCGTCGCCATGGTTCAGCCGCGGCGCGAAGGGGCTGTAGAAACGCTGCTCGCGTCCCGGCGGATCGACCAGCATAAAGCGCGCCGTCGCCATCATGACCGCCGGACCAAGCACTCGGTCGACCAGCTTGAGGCCGAGATCGGTCCAGGCCATGTAGCCGCCGACGGTGATGATGTCGCCATCGTCGATGACCAGCCTGTCGGCGTCGAGCAGGATATCGGGAAAACGCTTCGCCAGCGCCTCGCTGTAGGCCCAGTGCGTCGTCGCCACACGGCTGGACAGCAGGCCGGTTTCGGCAAGCACGAAGGCGCCGGCGCAGACCGAGCCCAGCGTCGCACCCGCCGCGTGGCGCGCCCTCAGCCACTCGGCATAGGGCGCAGCCGCTTCGCGCGCGATCGGCTGGCCGAGGGTCGGCGGCAGGATGGCCATTGCCGGCCCGTTGTCGGGCCCGGGCACGCTGCTCGCCGGCTCGCTGTCGAAGCTGCGGATGACGGCATCCTCCTGCAATTGCCAGTGGCTGATGCGAAGCCGTGGCGCCTGTGTCGAGCGCGCCTGCGCCATCTGGTCGGCAAGCATGAAAAGATCGGTGAGCCCAAGCACGGCCGCCTGCTGCACGCCGGGATAGATGACGAGCCCGATTTCGACCGAATCACGCACAGCGGCCATCTGTCAGTTTTGCCTCGTTCGATGTCTGTTTTGCCAATCCTCACCATGGCCGAGCTTCTCTAGCTTGTCCACAGAAGGAGCGAACCTTCCCCGACAAACCAACTTCAGGAGCAGAACGATGAGCACATTCACCACCAGCGACGGCACCGAGATCTTCTACAAGGACTGGGGCACGGGCCAGCCGATCGTCTTCCATCACGGCTGGCCGCTCAGTTCCGACGACTGGGACAACCAGATGCTGTTCTTCCTCGACAAGGGTTTTCGCGTCATCGCGCATGACCGGCGCGGCCATGGCCGCTCCTCGCAGACCGCGACCGGCAACGAGATGGACACCTATGCCGCCGACGTTGCGGCACTTGCCGAACATCTTGATCTCAGCAATGCCGTCCATATCGGCCATTCGACCGGCGGTGGCGAGGTGGCGCGCTACGTTGCCCGCCACGGCGGCGGCCGCGTCGCCAAGGCGGTGCTGATCGGTGCGGTGCCACCCATCATGGTCAAGTCCGAGAGCAACCCGGGCGGCCTGCCGCTAGAGGTCTTCGACGGCTTTCGCGCGGCCCTTGTCGCCAACCGGGCCCAGTTCTTCCGGGATGTTCCGGCGGGCCCGTTCTACGGCTTCAACCGCGAGGGCGCCAAGGTTTCGCAAGGGGTCATCGACAATTGGTGGCGCCAAGGCATGATGGGCGGCGCCAAGGCCCATTACGATTGCATCAAGGCCTTTTCGGAAACCGACTTCACCGAGGATCTGAGGAAGCTCGACGTGCCCGTCCTGATCATGCATGGCGGCGACGACCAGATCGTGCCGATCGAGGATTCCGCCCTGCTTGCGGCAAAGCTGGTCAAGCGCGGCACGCTGAAGGTCTATGAGGGCCTGCCGCACGGCATGTGCACCACCCATCCGGAGATCATCAACCCGGACCTGCTGGCCTTCATCCGGAGCTGACGCGGCAGTGCCGATGCAGGCGTGGCGGCCACGACGCGGCCGCCTTTGGAGACAAATGGCCGCTTTGGCGGTCATGCGCGGCGAGAAGAACCTTCGCCGCGCCTCACTATCGTATCCTGGAAGCTAGCGTCCCGATTGTTTTCTGGCGGCAACCGCGCACAGGAATGCCAGTGCGGCAGCGTCACATGCCGTGCGAGACGGACCTTTGGCGAAAAGAACCGCGTCCGCGGCTGGGATCGTCAGGCCATATTTTTTGGCGAAAGAGGTAACTTCGTATGGTTGATCGTCAGCTTGACTGCGTCTCTCGAACTCATATTCCATGCAGTGTCTCCTCCCGTTCTACGACCCTGTCCCCTCCTTGGTCAGACGCAAAAATTTAACCACCGACGGCCGGCGCAAGTCCAGCAATTGGGAATTGTGCTAAAACGATACATTCTGAAATCGCGCTCCAACGGCGGTTGCAGGAAACCGCGCGGGATCGAACGGCAGCATGGCAGCCGAGGCGACGGACCTGTCGTCATCGCCGGGATCGTATCGTTCGTGTAGGGAAATGGTCGGAGTGGAGAGATTCGAACTCCCGACCCTCTGGTCCCAAACCAGATGCGCTACCAGGCTGCGCTACACTCCGAGGCCTTGCGGCGTATAAGGTTCCGGGCCTTGCCGCGCAACCCCTAAAACGCAACCGCAACAAACGGCTGCGGCGTGACGGTGCAAAGCACGCCGGGGTCGCCCGCCGCCTAGCGCTTCTGCCGGGCGATCCTGCGGGCGAGCGCGTCGCCCTGGATGCCGGCATTGGAAAAACAGCCGCGGATGCTCGGCCGCATGCCGGTGAACCACAGGCCGGGCAGTTTCGGATCGCTGTCGGAACCGTTGAACAGCGGCACCCCCTTGCCGTCGAGCACGCCGAGCTTGCCGACCATCGTCTCCAGCCCGGTGCGGTAGCCGGTGGCGGCAATGACGACGTCGGGCGCGATCGTCTGGCCATTGTCGAGAATGACGCCGTCCGACGTGAACTCGCGCAACTGCGGCACGACGATGATCCTGCCTGCCTTGATGGCGGCGGCAGCGCCGTCGTCGGCGGCGATCGCTGTGTAGTCGCCGGCCAGGCGGCTGGCGCCGCCCGAAGGCGATGCAGGCAGGCCAAATTTGGTGAGGTCGCCGAGGGCGAGCCGCTGCGTGGCCGCGATCACGGCGTCGGCGAGCCACACCGGCAGGCGCGCCAGCAGCGGCGAAAACCGGTGCACGGCGATCTTGCGGCCGATGCGCTTGGGCAGGAGTGCCGGGCCGCTGCGCGCCGACAGCCACATCTGACCGGGATTCGCCCCGGCGAGGTGATTGAGCGCGTCGAAGCCCGAATTGCCGGCGCCGACCACCAGTACCGTCTTGCCGTCATAATCCCTGGCCGAGCCGAAATCCGCCGAATGGACAATCCGTCCGGCAAAGCCCTCCATGCCTTTCCACTGCGGAATGAAAGGCTGGCGGTCGCGCCCGGTGGCCACGACGACATGGTGCGCGCGCCGCGGGCCGGTGCTGGTCCGCACGATCCAGTGATCGCCGCCGGATACGATCTCGTCCACGGCAACGCCGAACGCAACCGGCAGCCGGTGTGTCTCGGCGAATTCGTTGAGGTGGCGGATGACGGCAGTTCGGTGCGGAAAGCCGGGCGTGCCGGTGGGGTAGGTGACACCCGGCAGCGCGGAAAGGTCGCGATGCGTGTTGAGATGCAGGTTCTTGTGCCGCCGGTGCCAGGGCTCGGCCAACCGGTTCTCGCGCTCCAGCACCTGCACCGCCACGCCGGCCTTGACCAGCGCGTGCGCGGCAGCGAGCCCGGCGGCGCCGCCACCGATCACGATCGCGCCATCGAAGATTGCCGGCTCGCCGGGCCGCAAGGTTTCCGCCACCATGTCCGTCATTGTCATAACCGTGATTGCCACGCCAGTGTATCCGACATATGCCGCATGCGGCGCCGCGCCAACTCGACGCGATTGTAAAACCGTCGTCCCACGCGATTGTGAAACCGTCGTGTCGACGCGATTGTGAAATCATCGTCCGACGCGGCCCCAAAACCTGTCGGCCTTGCCGCCGGCGCCATTGCACAGTAATGACGGGTTGGCGCACGACCCCGAGACCCTGAATCGGGTTTTTCGAGGGCAGGCGCCGGTTCAGGAGTGCCTGGAGCGTCCGCCCCAGGGAGCAACGAGGTGGTCATGTCCGCGCGCATTTTCAGCCCAGCCAAAACCGCGATGCAGTCCGGCAAGGCCAAGACCGGACATTGGGTGCTGGAATTTGACCCGGCGCAGCGCAAGAAGATCGACCCGCTGATGGGCTACACCACCTCGGGCGACATGCTGAGCCAGATCAGGCTGACCTTCGACACCAGGGAAGAAGCGGTAGCCTATGCCGAGAAGGAAGGCCTCGCCTTCCGCGTCGAGGAACCGAAGGAACCCAAGCGCCGGCAGATTTCCTATGCGGAGAATTTCCGCTATGACCGCAGGACGCCCTGGACGCACTGACCGGCATTGCCGGGCACGCCCGGGCGTGAAGACTTCAGCCGGCACGGCCGGCCAGCGGTCCCGTAGCTCAGCTGGATAGAGCACCGGCCTTCTAAGCCGATGGTCACAGGTTCGAATCCTGTCGGGATCGCCAATATTTCAATGGCTTAGGGTTTGTGGGGCGAGCGTGTTTCAACAACTCGGGCGGCGCTGAAACTGGAAGCGGTTGGCCGGAAAGTTCACCTGGCCAAGGTGTGAGATTCAGGTCAGGCCGGCATCACCTGAATCTCAACACCCTTTAGTGCAGATAGCCCAGAAGCCACAGGATGATGATGACCGGTATCGGAATCCCGATGAGCCAAAGTAGCGCTCCTCGCAGCATGATGTCCTCCTTCGCTTTGCAGGAGGGAACGCGCCCCGACTGGCTTGGTTCCGCGAGCGTCATCGGCCCGCCTTGGCCGGTGAGGCAGCAGAGGCACGTGATGGGTCAAATGTCCGGAGAGCCACCATAGAGCTGCACCCCAAGGCGCTCGCTTCTCCTCCACCGGACGACGGCGCGATAGGTGGCGCCGTCAGCTTGTATGTGAAGCACAAAGCGATCCGGTATTTTCACGCCGGCAGCGACGCGCAATTCAGCTCCATTTTCGTGCTGATTTCTAACGGAGCAGCCTATCTCGGCGTCCTCCGTTGTGATGGTCGCTTCCTTCAGCACAATCTCTCGTGCATGAAGGCGCCGCTCTTTGCGGGGTCCGGACGGGTCCATTCGATACCTCACTTCTCTCCCGGAAATCCTGCAGCCCCAAGTCTTCCAGCTCTAAGCCTTCCAGCTCTAAGCCTTCCAGCTTCCTCGCCTCGAAGATGCTTCACGCGGCCGCTCGGACCGTGGCAGGCATGCTCACGCATCGGACCTCATGCAACTTGAATTTCAATTAATATCGTAGAGCTGTTTCCATTCCGTTAGCGGTCGCTAAAGCGTTTGCGGATACCTTCCGACCCCGGCCGCCGTTCTGGTCGGCAGGCAGAACCAACGACAGCGTGCGACGGCGCTGAACGCGGCAAGCGGGTTACTCGGCCTACTCGACCAGCACATGCGCCTCACGGGCTGCGCCGACAAACGCATCCATGGCCGCATCGGCCGGAAGATCACCGCTCATGGCACGGCGGCAGGCGCGCAGCGCCGAGCCGTGTTGCGCACTCCCGGCGTCACGCCATTGGCCTGTCAGCAATTCGACTGCCTGCTGTGCATTGGAAATGTGCCGGATCGAGCCCGCGATGCCCACCGAAACCGGAACCGGCCTCGAAAACCATCCCTGGGTCATGGGTAAAACCCTTGCTGTTATGACCCAACAAAACGCACCATGCGGCACTAGGTTTCATCGCCGCGTCTCAACTGGCCGTGAACTCCCCGTTGCCGCTGATTTCTCCCTTGTGGCCGTCGCGAAACATGCGGCGCACTGTAAATGCGGCTCGAAGAACTCGTTATATTCTTGCTGAAAGAGCGCGGCGCTGGTACTTGTTGGCGGCGCAGATTCAAAAAGATCGAATCTGCGCCGGCTTGCGTAACGGATAAAATCGCGCATGCTGTCCCGGCCATGATCCCGAATGGTGGCAACCTGTTTCGAGAAGGATCATGGTCAAACGAGAAGCAGAGCCCCGTCCCGTAAAATGGGATGGTTAGCTCAGGCAATGCTCTGGATGTCTGATGCCATTGCCCCCATGGCGTTCGGAAGAGCAAGGCATATGGGGAAATAAATGGTCTCGAAGCAACTTACTTCCAACGCCGAAACAGCGGCCGCCTTCCTGTCCGTAATGGGCAACGGCAAGCGGCTTTTGATTATGAACTATCTGGCCGAGGGCGAATTGTCGGTCGGCGTTCTCGCCGATAAAGTCGAGCTCAGCCAGTCCGCGCTCTCGCAGCATCTTGCCAAGTTGCGGAGGTTCGGCATCGTCGAAACCCGCCGCGACCGGCAGATGGTCTACTATTCCTGCAAGTCGGCCGCCGCGCGCGAACTGCTCGCTTTGCTAGACGGCTTGCTGGCAAAGGAGAGGCCGCTCGCGGGCCGCCATCAGCAGTACGTCACCGAAAGGCAGCGCCGGCCGCAGGCAGCCTGAGGGCCGGACACTGGTATCCGCCGGGCACGCCTGTGCCCGGCGACGCGGCCTTAAGGCCCGTAGCTGATGGTCAAGGCGGACAGCGTTGGGTCGGGAACGCCACCGCTGTTGAGGTATTGTCGGCGCTGCGGAGATGATCGGGATCATCGACAGCGCGGCGGCCGCCGGGTTGGGCGACCCCGTATTGCGCTCACATGGATCGTCAATGAACTGTCGGGCCTGGGCATAGCACTCGAGCCGGGGCAAGTGGTGATCACCGGCACCTGCGTGACGCCGATAAGCGTCGAGGCCGGTGACGAAGTCACCGACGACTTAGGCAGATTTGGCCGCGTCTCGGCGAGGTTTGTCTAGTTTCCCCCGCGCTGCCTGGCCACGGCGCTTCGCACCGCCAGCACCAGCACGGTGATGATGATCAGGATCACCGAGAGTGCTGCGATCGCTGGGTCGATGTTGTCGCGCAGGCCCATCCACATCAGCCTTGGCAGTGTAATTGCGTTGACCGAGGTGATGAACAGCGTCACGCCGATCTCTTCCCAGGACAGCACGAAGGAGAGCAGCGCGGCGGTGACGATGCCGAACTTGATGTTGGGCATGATGATGCGCGTGGCGCGCTCCCACACGCTGGCGCCAAGGCCACGCGCGGCAAGGTCGATGCGCCGGTCGAGCTGGCTGAGCGAAACCAGGATCAGCACGGTGGCGAAGGGCACCGTCATCACCGAATGCGCCATGGCAACGCCGAGCCAGGTGTCGTAGCCAAAGAACGAACTGAAGCCCGAGATGGAGGTGAGCAGGAAGTAGAGCGTGATCGCCGAAACCACCGGCGGCACCACCATCGGCAGCAGAACGAAGCCGACGAGTGCGGCGGTGAAGCGCGGCTGGAACATCCAGACGCCAAGGCTGAAGCAGAGCGCCAGCACCGTCGAGATGGCGCTGCTGACGATGCCGATGCGGATCGAGAGCAGGATGGCGTCGATCCAGCGCGGATCCTCGATCAGCGCCCGGTAGTGGCGCAGCGACAATTCCCCGGTCGGCATCGCCAGCATGCGGCTTGGCGTCAGCGACACCGGGATGACGGCAAGCAGCGGCAACAACAGGAACAGCGCCACCAGGACGGCGAGGATCAGTGAGACGGGTCCGGGGCGATAGGTCGGCATGGGCTACACCAACTGCTTCGGCCGCACGTAGCGGAACAGCAGCGCCATCAGCGCGCCGACGAACAGCACCAGCACGACGCTGATCGCCGCACCCAGGCCCCAGTCAGGGCTCTGGAAGATGCGCAGGTAGATCAGCTCGGCGATCATCACGCTGCGGCCGCCGCCGAGGATCGCCGGGGTGACGAAGAAGCCCAGCGAGAAGACGAAGACGATCAGCGCCGAGCCGATGATGCCGGAGCGCGTCATCGGCACGAACACCGACCAGAAGGTGCGCATGCGGCTGGAGCCAAGCCCGCGCGCCGCCAAAAGCACGCGGTCGTCCAGGCTGCGCATGGCAGACGCCAGCGGAAACACCGCGAAGGGAATGAGGAAATGCGTCATGCCGACGATGACGCCGAATTCATTGCGCACCAGCGCCAGCGGCTCGGAGATGAAGCCGATCGATTGCAGCCACGTATTGATCAGGCCGCGATTGGACAGCAGCGCCACCCAGCCGAAGGCGCGCGTCAGCACCGAGATCCAGAAGGGAACGAGAATGCAGAACTCGGCCACGATCCGCTGCACCGGGCTGCCGCGCACCCAGACGACGGTGATGGCATAGGCCGCTGCCACCGACACCAAAGTGACGATCAAGGCGATGCGCAGCGTGCGGATGAACACTGACTGCACCAGCGGGTCGGTGGCCAGAGCGCCATACTGTCCAAGCCCCGGCGTCGGCAGCGTGACGCTCCACTTGACCACGCCAAGGAACGGCCAGGCGTAGGCGAGCACAAGAAACAGGAGCAACGGCGCCATCAACAGCGCCGCGCCCATCCTGTCGGAGAGGGTGCCTCTCATACCGGTCCGATGATCCCAGCCCGGTCAGGCCGAGATGATCTTGGTGTATTCGTCGAGCGCCGGCCCGTAGTTCTTGGCGTACCAGTCCATGTCGAGCGCGATCTGCTTCTTCATGTTCTCGGGGTCGACCGGATTGATGCGCTTCTTGTCGGCGGGGATCAGTGCGTCGGCGGCCGGATTGGCCGGGCCCTGTCCGAGCTTGTCGAACATGACGAGCTGCTTTTCTGGGTCCTGGGCGCTGGCGATGAACTTCATCGCCGCGTCCTTGCCGCCGGGATTGCCCTTGAGCACGGCGAGCGCGCCGGGCGAGATCAGGCCCTGGTCCCAGATGAACTTGATCTTGCCGCCCGAGTCCTGCTCGATCAGCGAGGCGCGGGTCGACCAGACGATGGCCATCGAGGCTTCGCCGTTGAGCAGCACGCTCTGGCTCTCGGCGCCGCCACCCCAATAGGCGACGACGTTCTCCTTGAAGGCGGCGATCTTGTCATGCGCGCGCTTCAAGTCGAGCGGGTAGAGCGAGGCCGGGGCGATGCCGTCGGCGAGAAGGGCCGCTTCCCAGCTCGACACGCCCCATTTGTAGAGCGAGCGCTTGCCGGGGAACTTCTTGACGTCGAAGAAATCGGCCATGCCGGTCGGCGCGTTGCTGCCGTACTTTTCCGAGTCGTAGGCGATCACATAGGAGAAGAAATAGGTCGAGGCGGCATATTCCCAGCCAAAACCCTCGCGCATCTTCTTCTTGTCGACGATGGCATAATCGATCGGCTCGAGAGCGCCCTGGGCGCCGAGCGTGATGGCCGAGAACGGGTCGACGTCGACCAGGTCCCAGGTCGGCGCGCCGCTCTTGAACTGCGCGGCGATCGCGCCTTCGGTCGGGCCCGAGCCGTCCATCTTGACGGCTATGCCGGTCTCCTTGGTGAAGGCCTGGCCGTAGGCGGCGTCATAAGCGGTGATGGCGTCGCCGCCCCAGTTCACCAGCACCAATTCCTTGGCCTGCGCGAAGGCGCCGGTCGAGCGCAGCAGCATCGGCGTGCCGGCCAGCACCAGCGCCGCCAGTTGCGTGAACTGCCGGCGCGAGATCTCGCCGCTCCTTGCCCTGGCGGAAAGGGATTCGATCGCATTTCTCTTGGTGTCGTTCATGTTAGTTCCCCTTTTTTCGTTGGTCGTTTGGGTAGTTGGCGCAAGTCCCGGAATCATCGCTCGAGGATTCGTCGCCTTGGTCGTCATCCTCCGTCCGGAAGCAGGAAACCTTTTTCCGCCGGCCAGGTCAGCCAGACGGAATTGCCCTTGCTGAGTGCGGCCGCCGCAACCTCGTTCGGCACCGAGACCGTCACCCTGGCGCCCTGGCGCGTCGTCAGGTCGAGCCTGGTCGCTGCACCCAGATAGGTGGAGGCTATTGCCGTGGCGGCAATGCCGTTCTCGCCCACCGCCGCTTCGCGCGCGATCGACATGTGCTCGGGCCGGATCGCCAAGATGGCGTTACCGCTGACCGCGTCGGCATTGCCGCGCAGGCTGACGGCGCGGTCTTCGCAAAGCCCGACAGCACCATCGTCGGCAGCCCGCACGCCCTTCAGCGGCAGCATGTTGATCTCGCCGAGGAATTCGGCGACGAAGCGGTTGGCCGGCCGGTCGTAGACTTCGTCCGGCGCGCCGACCTGCAGCAGTTTGCCGTGGTTGAAGATGGCGACACGCGACGACAGCGCCAGCGCCTCGCTCTGGTCGTGGGTGACGAAGACGAAGGTGGTGCCGGTTTCCTGGTGCAGCCGCTTCATCTCGGCCTGCATCTGGCCGCGCAGGCTCTTGTCCAGTGCCGAGAACGGCTCGTCGAGCAGAAGCACGCCCGGCTCGAACACCAGCGCGCGGGCCAGCGCCACGCGTTGCTGCTGACCGCCGGAAAGCTGCGCCGGCAGCTTTGTTTCGTGGCCCCTCAGCCCGACGCGCTCGATCATCTCGCCGACACGGCGCTTGATCTCGGCCGCCGATTTTTTGCGCACCTTGAGCGGGAAGGCGATGTTGGCCTCGACCGACATATGCGGGAACAGCGCATAGCCCTGGAACACCATGCCGGCGGCGCGCTGCTCGGCCGGCCGCTCGGTGATGTCGACGCCGTCGCTGAAGAGGCGGCCGTCGCTCGGCTTCACGAAGCCGGCAAGGATCATCAGGAAGGTGGTCTTGCCAGAGCCGGAGGGCCCGAGCAGCGTCAGGAACTCGCCGCGGCCGATATCGAGCGTCAGATTGTCCAGCGCACGGAACGAGCCGAAGCTCTTGCCGATCCCGATTGCCTTGATCTCTGCGGCCCGGCCGGGTTGCTGCATCCTGCCTTCGTCCTCACTCGTGTTGAAATCGTAGGGCAGGGCGCCGCCTCACCGCAACCGAATAGTTTTCGCCTGATCGGCAAATTTGATTCATCTATCGTGGGTTAGAGCCGGCTCTCCGACAGCTTCGACCTCAGCCACCCCCCAAACGCCTCCAGCACCGGATGGCTCGCCTTGGCGTGTTCGGACACCAAAAAATACGAGCGCGGCGATTTGATCGCGATGTCGAAGGGGCGCACCAGGCGGCCTTCGCTGAGTGCCCGGCGGCTGGTCAATTCGTCGCCCATGGCGATGCCCTGGCCGGCGATCGCTGCCGAGAAGACCAGGTTCATGTCGGAAAAGAAGATGCCGCTTTCAGTGTCGGGGTTCTCGACCTTCGACAGCGCCAGCCAGCGCGCCCAGTCCTCCGTGTCGCCGAGATGGAGCAGATTGGCGCGCAGCACGTCGGCCGGCTTGGAAAAACCGCCAACCTTGTTGAGCAGCGTCGGGCTGCACAGCGGTGTGAACGAGATCTCGCACAGCAGCTCGGCCGCCCGGTTCGGCCAGTTGCCGACGCCAAAGGCGATAAAGGCGTCGGCGTCCGGATTGCTGACATCGTCGAGACGCCGCGGCGTAAGGACGTGCAGCGCGACGTCCGGATACATCTGCCGGAACTCGCCGATATGGGTGCATAGGAACAGCGAGGCGAAGCCCGGCGTGCAGGAGACGCTGAACGAACCGCCGACGCCGGTGCCGGCATGGCGCGTCACCGCGTCGCCGAGCACGGTGAGCGCCTTGCGCACGTCGCTGGCATAGCGCTGGCCGCGCGGCGTCAGCGCCACGCCCTTGCCGATGCGTTCCAAAAGGTCGAAGCCGAGGTCGCGCTCGAGCAGCCGCAACTGGTGGCTGACGGCACTGCGGGTCAAGTGCAATTCGTCGGCGGCGCGCCACACGCTGCCGTGGCGGGCAAAGCTGTCGAGGGCGCGCAGCGCCTGGGTGGAGGGTATTCTCAAGAAGCCTCAGGTGAACCGAATTTGCATGAGCCGGGAAAACATATCACTTTTTAGGAAGCCGCTTCACTGCTTTCTTTGAGGGATGGAGAAACCGGTGGCGACCTCGGCGCAAGCGACCGCGCTTGCCTGCATCGACGGCATCCAGCCGCTGCTGTCGGTGTGGACGCGCACCATCTTCGACTTCGGCGAGACCGCCTGGCGCGAATACCAGTCGGCCGCCTGGTATGTCGATCGGCTGAAGCGCGAGGGCTTTTCTGTCGAGGAAGGCTCGGGCGGCATGCCGACCGCGTTTTGTGCCCATTGGACGAACGGCGTCGGCCCCACCATCGGCATGTATGCCGAATATGATGCCGTGCCCGGCAACTGCCAGGACGCGGCGACGGTGCAGCGTCCGCGCCCGGATCTCGGCTCGGAGGCCGGCGGCCACACCGACCCGCATTCGGGGCTGGGCATTGCCAGCCTCGGCGGCTTGCTCGCCACCAAGGCGGCGATGCAGCAGCACGACATTCCAGGCACGCTGCGCTTCACCGGCGAGCCTGCGGAAAAGGTGAGGGGATCGAAGCCGATCCATGCGGCGAAAGGCTATTATGACGGTCTCGCCGGCATGATCTCCTTCCACCCTTTCTACATGCTGCCGCTCTGCAACACGGCGCGCTGGGACACGCATTGTGGTGCCGCCTACGCGATGATCTACCGTTTCATCTGCGACCGGCCGGAGCGCTGGGCGAGGCCGGCCGGCGGCGCGGCCCCCATCCCGCAGTCGCATTCCGCGATCCGGGCGCCCGGTGCCAACGACGCGCTGATGATGATGTATATGGCGTCGAAGGCGCTGCGCGATTCCATGCTGCCGCACCAGGGCGGCTGGTCGATCAGCGAGGCGATCCTGACCGCCGGGCAAGCAACCGCCGACAATCTGCCGGCGGGGCTCTCCGAGATCCAGTACATGATCCGCGTGCCGACGCTCGAGATGGCCGAGCAGGTCACCGCCGTGCTCGACCGCAACGCCGAAGCTGCCGCCACGATGAGCGGCTGCCGCTACGAGCGGCATTTTGTGTCGAAGTCGCGGCCGGGGCTCGCCAATCACGCCATGGCCGGCATTGTCTTTGAGGCGCTGTCGGCGGTCGGTCCGCCGCGCTGGGACGAAGACGCCAAGGCGGTCGCCCGCGAGATCCAGGTCAATGCCGGCCGCATGGGAAGCGACGAGCCGTTCATCGACGAACTGGAGCGGCTGATCGAGCCGCAGGCGGCGGAAGCCATCCTGCGCCGCGACCTGCCGCCTTCGCAGGTGAATTCGACCTCCGATGACTACACCGATATGTCGTGGCACGCGCCGACGGCGCGTTTCTACGTCGCCCGCCCGGCGTTGCGCTCGGAGACCGGCTATCCCTATCCGTCCTGGGTGATGAATGCGCTGGGCGGCATCCCCGCCACCATCAACCCGATGGTTGTTTGTGCGTCAAAGACCATCGCGCTTTCAGCCCTTCGTCTGCTCGAAGACAAGACCGCCCGCGATGCCGCGATGGATGAATTCATCAACCGCACCGGCGGCGGCATTGGCGGCGCGAACTGGATCGCACCGCTCTGCGACTACGAACCGCCGATCAACTTCCGCTGGCCGGAATATGTCACCACACCGCGCGGGCGCGACTGGTGGATACCGAGCGGCCAACCCAACCAAACCGCATGATCAAAGCACGAGGAGAACCCCATGACCGTCCATGACCGCATCGTCGCCGAACCGTTCTCGCTGCAGCGCCGCAACCCGGCCGGCGGCACCAAGCCGCTGACCGCCTGGGGCTTCGCCAACGAGACCGACGTCCTGACCGACGTGCTGCTCGGCTCGCCCAATTTCCTGCGCCATCTGTCGACCAGCTCGCTGTCGCGCAAGCATCTGCGCGAGGCGCCCTGCAACGTCCAGATCGCGCAGGCGCAGCACAAGGACCTCGTCGCCGCCTACGAGCATTTCGGCGTCAACATCCACTGGCACGAGCCGACGCCGGAACTGCCGATGCAGGTCTATTCGCGCGATTCCAGCGTCATGACGCCTTACGGCGCCTTCATCACCGCCATGGCCAACTGGTGGCGGCGCGGCGAGAACTATGCCGCCATCCGCACCTATGAAAAGCTCGGCATCCCGATCTACGACATGGTCACCGCCGGCACCTTCGAGGGCGGCGACTTCAACGTCATCGAGGAGGGCGTCGTGCTGATCGGCTGCGGCGGCGCCCGTACCCAGGAAGAGGGCGCCCGCCAGGTGCAGGCCTGGTTCGACAAGGAAGGCTGGGAAACACGGCTAGCCTTCATCGACGAATACTATGTCCATATCGACCTGATGGTGGTGCCGATCGCCGAGAAGCTGACCGCCGTCTGCCTCGCCTGCACCGAGCCCGGCATCGTCGACTGGCTGAAGGGCAAGGGCCACGAGATCATCGACGTGCCCTTCCAGGACACGATGGCGCTCGGCTGCAACTTCATGTCGCTGGGCAAGGACAGGGTGATCGCGCCGACCTCCAGCCAGACGCTGATCGGCCAGCTCAGGGCGCGCGGCTTCGAGGTGGCGGCGATCGACATGAGCGAGATTTCCAAGACCGGCGGCGGCATTCACTGCATGGCGCAGGCGCTGAAGCGGGTGAAGGCGTAGGGGCGGCCTTGAAAGGCCAGGCAATCTGCAGGCCGCCGGCAGCCCTCTGTCTGTTGGAGAGAGGGGTGCATCGTAGAGTCCTGAATTGTCCCACTTCATCTAGCTCAGACTATTGCTCTGCCACGCGGGCCTCGCTGCCCGCCAGAACTTGCGGGATGCCGAACATGAGCGCACACTAAAATTCGGGGGAAGGGGTTCACCAACAAGATCGGGAGGAAATCATGAATGCCATGAGCTTCACTACCCTTGAACGCGGCAAGACGACAATCGATGCCGCGGCCCTTGAAGCACTTTCGGCACAGATACGCGGCACGGTGCTGCGGGAAGGCGACGCCGCCTACGATGACGCACGCAGCATCTGGAATGCGATGGTCGACCGGCGGCCAGGCCTGATCGTCTGTTGCGTCGGCGCCTCCGACGTCGTCGCCGCCGTGAATTTTGCCAGGCAAAACGGACTTCTCGTCTCCGTGCGCGGCGGCGGCCACAACATCGCCGGCAGCGCCGTCTGCGATGGTGGCCTGATGATCGATCTGTCCATGATGAAGTCGGTACGGGTCGATGTCGCGGCGCGGCGGGCCTGGGTCGGCCCCGGCGCCACGCTTGCCGATGTCGACTGGGAAACACAGGCCTTTGGACTGGCGGTGCCGACCGGCATCAACTCGACCACAGGAATTGCCGGCCTGACGCTGGGCGGCGGCTTCGGCTGGATCACCCGCAAATTCGGGCTGACCATCGACAATCTCGTCTCCGCCGACGTGGTCACCGCCGACGGCAAGCTGCTGCGCGCCAGCCACAACGAAAATCCCGACCTGTTCTGGGCGCTGCGCGGCGGTGGCGGCAATTTCGGCGTCGTCACGGCGTTCGAGTTCCAGCTCCACCAGTTCGGGCCGCAGGTGCTGTCGGGGCTTGTCGTCCATCCCTTTGCCGATGCCGAAAAGGTGCTGCGCGAATATCGCAAGGCACTCGAAACCGCGCCGGACGAACTGACCTGCTGGGTGGTCATGCGGCAGGCGCCGCCGCTGCCCTTCCTGCCAGACGAATGGCACGGCAAGGAGGTGCTGGTGCTGGCCATGTGCTATTGCGGCGACATCCAGGCCGGCGAAAAGGCGACGCAGACGCTTCGCGCCATCGGCACGCCGATCGCCGACGTCGTCGGCCCCAATCCGTTCACCGGCTGGCAGCAGGCCTTCGACCCGCTGCTTACGCCTGGTGCCCGTAACTATTGGAAGAGCCATGACTTCACGGAGCTTTCCGACAGTGCGATCGAGGTCACCACGGCGGCTGTATCCCAGCTTCCGGGTCCCGAATGCGAAATATTCTTCGGCCATGTCGGCGGGGCGGCGGGCCGCGTCAGGGCAGATGAAACGGCGTTCCCGCAGCGCAGCTCGCATTTCGTCATGAACGTCCACGCCCGCTGGCGCGAGCCGGCAATGGACAAGGCATGCATCGACTGGGCCCGCGGCATCTATGAAGCAGCACGGCCCTATGCCGCCGGCACGGCCTATGTGAACTTCATGCCGGAGGACGAGATCGATCGGGTCGAAGCGGCGTATGGCGACAACTATCGCCGGCTGCTGGAGATCAAGCAGCGCTACGACCCGCAGAACCTGTTCCGCATGAACCAGAACCTGCGTCCGAAGGAAGGTCTGCGCGCCGCCTGAGACCGGCATCCGTCCGGGACGGTGCGGGCAGCCGCGCCGTCCCGCCAATGGATTTGCATGGTGGCGGCGCGGCCGCCGTCAGCCCAGGACCGGCGGCGTGTCGTCATAGCTCAGCGTCACCAGTTCGGGGTGGCGGTGGGCAAGCGCGACGATCTGCGTCTCCAGCTCGCAATTATAGGCCATCAGCGCCTTCACCGTTTCGAGTGGGCTGGCGTAGCGGGCGATCAGCTTTTCCGCCTCGGCGTGAAGCTCCGCCTCGGCGTCGGGGTCGAGATGCAGGATGCTCATTGCGGCCGCCTCGGCGCCGAGAGCGCATCGAGGCGCTGCTGCAAGTGTCCGTTGAGCACGATCATTTCCTTCAGGGCTTTCACCGCATCGCCCTTGTAGTGCGCGATGAAGTTTTCGGCGGTTGCCTGCAATGCCGCCTCCTGGCGGCTGTCCAATGTCACGATCTGGTCCATGTCAAACACCTCCTTGAACCTGGTGCCGACAGTGAACAAAAAGGGAACAAAAATGTCAAGGTCGAATTGACTTTGTCAGGAATGAGTTCCTATTTTTAGCAATGCCTGATACAGATGGAAGACGAAAGCGCGGCAATGCCTGGACGCTCGGCAAATCGCACGAGAGAGGCGATCTCATCCTCATCCGCTGCGGTCACTGCAACATCAAGCGCTGGTATGAGCCGTCCGATCTGATCAGGCTGTTCGGCGACGTCGACATCGACCTGATTGACGGTCACATGCTTTGCGAAAAATGCCGCAACAAGGAATTCGTCCGTGCCGAAGCCCGGCACCTCACCGCACGCGAGCGCGTCGGCATCCGGGTGCGGCGGCTGGCCGAGATAAGGGTGGTGCGGCGGGTGGTGTGGAAGGATGAGGAATGAGAAAGGCAACGCACCCACCGAACCTCTAGACTCCCTCTTCATCCCCAGGTGGCTGCATCAGCGTCCGCGCCGCGTCCGCTCCGGCCGCAAGGATACGATGCGACAATTCCGTCCCCTCCACGGCGCGGGCCAGCTGAAGCGCTCCGATGAGGGTGGCAAAGATGCCGAACGCAACGCTCTCCGGATCAGAGATTCGCGGCGGTAGATCCGCCGACACCTGGCGCACCAGGGTCAGCAAGCGCTCGGTATAGAGTTGACGCGTTTCGGCTGGCTCACGCGCGATTTCCGGCAGCAACGCGGCAGAGGCGCAGCCCTTGCCGGGATTGTCCCGGTGCGCCGCCGACAGATATGCGTCTATGGCCATTGTCAGACCACCGGAGGCCAATGCTTCCCGTATCTGGTCCGATTGATCCTCCAGAGCCGCCGCCACCGTTTCACGGACGAGCGCCGCCTTGGATTGAAAGTGGGGATAGAAGGCCCCGTTCGTCAGCCCGGCGTCGCTCATGATTTTTGCGAGCCCCGACGCCGCGATGCCGTCGCACCGAAAACGCTCAGTGGCGACCTCCATGATCCGGCCGCGTGACGCGTCCTTTCGACCCTTTTCGTAGCGCATGGTCTCTCCTTCCAGATTTGCTATTGCATTAGGATCATAATTTGATATTACGATCATAAGTCAATCGGTGGAAACAAGCTAGACCCTTTCGGCAGCATTCCACCCTGAGAGAAGGAAAAACGAAAATGACCAAAACCGATCGTGGCGTCGCGCTCGTCACAGGAGCGTCGACGGGCATCGGGCGGGCAACGGCCAGCGCTCTGCAGCTTGCCGGCTTTCGCGTCTTTGGAACCAGCCGTCGCGCTGTCGCCGAAGAGGCCGACGGCGTTACCATGCTGACCTGCGATGTGACCGACGAAGCCTCCGTGGCAAAACTGGTCGATGAGGTGCTGGCCAGGGCCGGGCGCATCGACCTGCTCGTCAACAATGCCGGCATCGGCTTGCTTGGAGGTGCGGAGGAATCCTCGACCGCCCAGGCTCACGCGCTGTTCGATGTGAACGTTTTCGGCGTCCTGCGGGTGACCAACGCGGTGTTGCCGATCATGCGACGTCAAGGAAAGGGCAGGGTCATCAACATGAGTTCGATTCTGGGTCTGATCCCGTCTCCCTTTAACGCGCTGTATGCATCGACGAAGCATGCCGTCGAAGGCTACTCCGAATCGCTCGACCACGAGCTGCGCACTTTCGGAATTCGGGTGGTGCTGGTCGAGCCCGGCCTTACCCGCACGTCGTTCGAGGAGAATGTCACGAAACCTGATCGGCTGCTTCCCGTCTATGATTCGGTGCGCCCTCGCATGGAAGCGTTGATGCGGAAGTGGATAGAAGGCGGCGATGCCCCCGACATTGTCGCAAGGACGGTGGTGAAAGCCGCGACGGATGCAACACCGCGCAGGCGCTACACCGCTGGAAAACAGGCGGGCCAGGTTCGGTTCCTGCGCCGTTTCCTCCCCGAATCCATGGTCGACAAAAGCCTGCGGAAGTTCAACGAACTGCCGGTCTGAAGCGGGCTAAATGGGCCGGAGTGATCCACCGATTGTCGATCGCGTCTTTGGTAGCGAGCCTGCTCGGGTTGGCCCTTAGAGCAACGACAGTTGGCTGTTTGTGTCGCCCGCCGGAAACTTGATCTGCGTCGCCGGCTTCTCGACGATCACCAGCGCGTCGTCAGACGCGGTGCGCTGCAGCTTTCTCGCCTCGGACCACGGCGCGCCGAGCCACGTCTCCGTCTCCTCCGGCGTGGTCAGGATCACCGGCATCGCCTTCTCGTGGATCGGCGCGATCAGCGCGTTCGGCTTGGTGGTCAGGAAACCGTAGAGCTCATGCTCGCCGGATCCCTCCTTGACCTTGCGCACGCCCTGCCAGGGCGTCCATAGGCCGGCGAAAAAGAACAGCGGGCGCTCTTCGCCGAGCGCGAACCAGTAGTTCCTCTGGACGCCTGTCTCCGGGTCTTTTTGGCCGGGCGTGGGACTCGGTTCGGCAAAGCTGGTCACCGGCACGACGCAGCGGTTCTCGACGCCGAGAAAGGGCTGCCAGTGGCCATATTGCGGGTTGCGGATGTTGGTCGTGCCGGAATCGGCATTGCCGCGCAAACGCTCCGGCGGCGTCGGCATGCCCCAGCGCAGATTGGCGAGTTCGCGGGTTCCGTCGGCCGCGTTGCGCACCACGGGCGCGAACTGGTTGGGATAGATATCGATCGAGGGCTCAAGGTTACCGGCAATGTCGCGCAGTGCGCGGGTCCACTGGCGGATGGCCTCTTGCGAGGTGGTGATATTGTAGAGATTGCACATATAGGCAGAATTGCGGAATTGGCCCGGCTTCGCAACGGGGGCGTGGGTCGGGCCGGCGCTCTTTCAGATATCCACACGGGCGAGGTCGGTGGCCCGGCTGCCGGGGGGGGGATGTATGGGTTGGCCGCCGGGCCTGACCGGCTTCTGCGACCTCGCCGGCTAACATGAACATGCGCTGAAGCTAATGTAAGGGCAATATCGACCAACGGCCCTGGTAGCCTAGGACCAATGACTAGGGTGTGTTGATATTCAGGTGATGCCGGCCTGCGAACGGCGGTTTCCTGCGCTTCCGGTGTTCACGTGCTTTACGTACGTTCCGCTCCGGTTCTCGGAAACCACCATTCTCGGCGCGGCCTGGCCTGAACCTCGATACACCCACTAGTCCTGTTTCGACGGCCCTGCATTGAACTTGCGCCGGGCGTTTTCCAGATGCTCGCGCATTGCTCGTCCCGCCGCTTCCGGGTCGTGACGCTCGATCGCCTCGAATACCGCCTGGTGGCCGGCGAAACTCCGGCGGTTCTCGATCTCAGTGTTGGCCATGTGGATGCGCTGGTTGATCAGCCATTCGACCAGCGCCTCATGCGCGGCGAGGAAGATCGGATTGCCGGGAATCTCGGTCAGCACGCGGTGAAAGGCGACGTCGGTGACGGCGAAGGCGCGGGCGCGGGGGATGGCGCGTTCGTTCTCGGCAAGGGCCGCGCCAAGTGCCGCGATCTGCGTGGATGTCGCCACCTCGGCGGCATGGCGCGCGATGGAAACTTCGAGGAACAGGCGCAACTGCTCGAAATGGCCGATGCCGTCGGGCTGGTCCATCAACAGATGCGCCGTTCCGGTCAGCTGCTCCAGCATGCTGCGTGGCGTCGGCCGCGTCACCTTGGGTTTCTCGCCGCTGTTGATGCGCACCAGCCCCATCTTCTCAAGCGCGAACAGCGCCTCGCGCACCGAGGGGCGGCCGACATCGAACATCGTCATCAGTTCGCGCTCGGACGGCAGCGAGGCGCCGACCGGATAGACCTCGTCGCGGATCATCTCCTCCAGGCGCAGGCGAACCTCGTCCGACAATTTTTTTCGTACCGGCATATTGTGCATGGTCTACCTTTTAAGCTATTATACCAGTTGTCGCAAGTGAAGACTTACGCGACCGAAGGGTTGGAGGGGTCGCCGCTGGCTGATGGCGCGGCGGCCGGTGCGACAGGCGAGGCCTGGCGCGGGAGCAGGGGCATGGCCCCCAATTTCGGCCGCCGGAAAACAACGGGAGGAGAATTCTATGAGACGACTGTTGATGAGCCTTGTGCCGGCGCTGGCCATGATGTTTGCCGCCGGTGCCGCCAGGGCGGATGGCGGCACGTTCCGTTCGGCGATGCGCACCGGCTGTATCGAGATGGGCACGCTGCACACCACCTGCGGCCATAGGCTCGACGAGACGGTGCTGCAGGGCCTCGTCCACATCAAGTGGACCGGCGACGACGTGCAGCCGATGCTGGCCGAAGGCTGGAAGACGCCGGACGGCGGCAAGACCTACATCTTCAACCTGCGCCATGGCGTCAAATGGCATGACGGCACGCCCTTCACCGCCAAGGACGTGGTGTTCAGCCTCAACCTCTACGCCAACCCCAAGGTCGGCTCGCCCTGGTCGCAGAAGCTTGGCGCGGTGGCCGGATATAAGGCGTTTCAGGATGGCTCGGCCTCCTTGCTTGCTGGGGTGAAAGCTCTCGACGACATGACCGTCCAGGTCGAGCTCGACAGCGCCAAGCCGCTCTGGGTCCAGTTGCAGCTTATCGCCATCAGCATCTTTCCCGAACACATTCTGGGCAAGGTCGCGCCGCAGGACATCAAGGGCAATGCCTTCTGGGTCAACCGCGTCGGCACCGGCCCGTTCATCTGGAAGAAATACGAGAGCGACCAGTATGTCGAGGTCGACCGCAGTCCCGACTATTTCCTCGGCGCGCCCAAGCTCGACCGCATCATCTACCAGATCTACAAGGACGTGCCGCCGATCATCGCCGCACTGGAGACGAAGGAAGTCGACGCCATGTCCTATGAGGGCGGCGGCGTGCCGATCTCCGAACTCGCCCGGCTGCAGAAGCTCGACTATCTGACGGTGCTGCCGAAATTCTCCGCCGGCCTGCCGACCTATCTGCAGTTCAACCTGGCCGACAAGCGCTTCGCCGATGTCAAGGTGCGCCAGGCGATGCTCTACGCCATCGACCGCAAGGCGATCATCGAGACCGTCAAGCAGGGCGCCGGCGAATTGTCGAACACGCTGTTCCCGCAGGACTGGGCGCGCGCCAAGGACCTCGATCCCTACGACTACAATCCCGACAAGGCCAAGCAACTGCTTGCCGAAGCGGGCTGGGACGGCAGCCAGCCGGTCGATTTCATCTACTATTATTCCGACCAGATGAACGTCGACACCATCACCGCCATCCAGAGCTATCTGGCCGCCGTCGGCGTCAACATCCAGCCGCGCCTGCTCGATCCGGCGGCCATCAACCAGGTCTATGCCGACGGCACTTTCCAGATGGGCTTCTTCGCCAACGGCATGGGGCTCGATCCCTCGCTCGGCTCGCCGCTGGTCGTCTGTGGCGCCAAGCCGCTCGGCTTTGGCTACTGCAACCCGAAGCTCGACGAACTGTTCAACAAGGGTCTGGAGTCGGCGGATCGTGAAGTGCGCGCCGAGGCGTACCAGGAAGCCTCGCGCATCCTCAACAAGGAATTGCCCAAGGCCTGGCTGTGGAACGAGGTGCGGCCGCTCGCCTTCAACAACCGCATCGTCGGCCTTGCCCAGCACTTCAAGGAACAGCCGCTCGTGATCTTCAACCACGCCGTCTACAACGAAGTCGAGAAGTGGGAAGTGGCCAAGTAGGCCGCCGAGCATACTCGACCGCCATGGGGCTCCGGCCCAGCGGAGCCCCATGATTCCCCGCTTTCAACACTCGCGCTTGGCATAGGAGAGGCCGGTGCTCAGCTATCTCTTGCGCAAGCTCCTGCTCGGCGTGCCGGTGCTGTTCGGGGTCACGATCATCGTCTTCGCCATCGCCCACGCCATGCCGGGCGATGCGGTGCTGGCGATGATCACCGCCGAGGCGCCGTCGAGCGAGGAATTGATCGCCATGCGGCGCGGCGAGCTCGGCCTCGACCAGCCGCTCTACATCCAGTACCTCAACTGGATCGGCCAGATCCTGCACGGCAATCTCGGACGCTCCTTCGTCAATGGCCGCAGCGTCGCCGCGATCATCGGCGAACGGCTGCCGATGACGCTGGAGCTGATGGGCGTGGCGCTGCTTGCCGCCTTCGTCATCGGCACCACGCTGGGCGTCATCTCGGCGCTCAGGCAATACCGGCTGACCGACTATTCGCTGACGCTGGGCGGCTTCGTCGGCGTCTCGATCCCGGATTTCTTCATGGGCCTGCTCCTGGTCTATGTCTTTGCGCTGGAATTGCGCTGGCTGCCCTCATCGGGCATCTCGACCGCGGGCGAAAGTTTCTCGCTGGCCGACAATCTCAGGCACCTGGTCCTGCCGGCGGCAGCACTTGCTCTGTTCCGCGCCGCGATCTTCATGCGCTATGCGCGTGCCGGCATGCTCGAAGTGCTGAACCAGAGCTATATGCGCACCGCCAGGGCCAAGGGGCTCAAGCCCAGCACCATCGTGCTGCGCCACGGCCTGCGCAACGCGCTGATCCCGCTGGTCACCGTCTTTGGCCTGGCTTTGCCGACGCTCTTCGGCGGCTCGGTGGTGATCGAGACCATCTTCCAGTGGCCGGGCATCGGCCTGATGTTCATCGACGCGGTGGTGAACCGCGACAGCCCGGTGATCATGGGCTACGTGCTGATCACCGCCATCATCGTCATGCTGGCCAACCTTGCGACCGATCTCGCCTACAGCGTGCTCGACCCGAGGGTGAGCTATGACTGAGGCCGCCATCGATACCGGCATTGCGGCAGGCGCCTCGCGTGGCCTGTGGGGCGAGGCGGCGCGCCGCTTCCTGCACCACCGGCTGGCAACGGTCGGGCTGGTGGTGCTCACCATCATCGTGCTCGCCTGCATATTCGCGCCGCTGATTGCCCATTACGGGCCGAACGACATCGACCTCAGGGGTCGCAACCAGCCGCCGGGCGGCGTCCATTGGCTCGGCACCGACGGCACCGGGCGCGATATCTTCGCCCGCATCCTCTATGGCGGCCGCATCTCGCTGTCGGTGGGCTTTATCGCCGTGGCGATCTCGGCTGCCATAGGCATCTTCGTCGGCGCCGTCGCCGGCTATTTCGGCGGCAAGGTCGACCTCTTCCTGATGGGCCTGATCGACATGGTGCTGACCTTTCCGCGCCTGGTCATCATCATCGCCTTCGTCGCCGTCGTCGGTCCCAGCATCCTCAACACCATGCTGGTCATCGGCCTGCTCAGCTGGCCCTCCATCGCCCGGCTGACGCGCGGCGAGATACTTTCGCTGCGCAACCAGGAATTCATCCTCGCCGCGCGCTCGCTCGGCACCTCGCCCTCGGTGATCATCCTCGAACACATATTGCCCAATGTGCTGAGCCCGATCCTGGTGGCGATCACGCTCGACGTCGCGACCGTCATCCTGCTCGAAGCCTCGCTCTCCTTCCTCGGCTTGGGCGCCCAGGCGCCGGCCGCCAGCTGGGGCAACATGCTGCGCGACGCCCGCACATTGTCGATCCTGGAGAGCCAGCCCTGGATGTGGATCCCGCCCGGCGCGATGATTGCTGTTGCCGTGCTCAGCATCAACTTCGTCGGCGACGGCCTGCGCGATGCGCTCGATCCGCAGCACATCATCGGCGGAGGCGGCAAATGATGCACGCCGATACGCTTGCGCGTGACAAGGTGGAAGCGGCCGGGCAGGGGCCATTGCTCGACGTGCAAGGCTTGAGCGTCGCCTTCGGCCCCGAGGGCCGCGCGGTCTATGCCGTCAACGACGTCTCCTTCCAGCTTGCCGAGGGCGAGTCGCTGGCCATCGTCGGCGAAAGCGGCTCCGGTAAGTCGGTCACCATGCAGACGTTGATGGGCCTGATCCGCAAGCCGCCAGGCCGCGTCACCTCGGGGCGCGCGCTGTTTCGCGGCCGCGATCTTCTCGCCATGCCGGACAGCGAGCTGCGCCAAATCCGCGGCCGCGACATCGCCATGATCTTCCAGGATCCGATGTCGTCGCTGAATCCGGTGCTGACCATCGGCCTGCAACTGACCGAGGCGCTGCGCGAGCACCAGGGGCTCAGCGAAAGAGAAGCCGAGCGCCAGGCGCTCGACATGCTGGATCTTGTCGGCATCGCCAATGCGGCGCAGCGCATGCAGGCCTTTCCACACCAGTTCTCAGGCGGTCAACTGCAGCGCATCGGCATTGCCATGGCGCTGGTCTGCAAGCCCTCGATCCTGATCGCCGACGAGCCGACGACGGCGCTCGACGTCACCATCCAGGCGCAGATCGTCGAGCTGGTCGCCCGCCTGCAGAAAGAACTCGGCATGGCGATCATCTGGATCAGCCATGACCTCAGCCTCGTCGCCGGCTTCGTCGAGCGCGTAGCGGTGATGTATGCCGGCTCGATCGTCGAGACGGCGCCGGTGGAGCGGCTGTTTGCAGCACCCACCCACCCCTATACGATCGGCCTGCTCAATTCGATCCCGTCGCTGACGGCGGCAAACACCAGGCTGGTGCCGATCAAGGGCGCGCCGCCCAACGTCACGTTGGCGCCGACCTTCTGCGCCTTCGCGTCGCGCTGCGACCATGCCGTCGCTCGCTGCCGCGAGGCAAAGCCGGTGCTGGAGCCGGTCGTATCGGGCCACGCCGCCGCCTGCTGGCGCTGGCGCGAGTTGCAAGGTTTTCCACGCGCCCCGGGTTCAGTCATGGCGACCGCACAGGCATCCGGCGCCGCGCCAAATGAGCCGCTGCTCACCGTCTCCGGCCTGAAGGTGCATTTCCCGATCCGCCGCGGCGTGCTCCGCCGTCAGGTCGGCGCGGTGCGCGCCGTCGACGGCGTCAGCTTCGAGGTGCTGCGCGGCGAGACGCTGGCACTGGTCGGCGAAAGCGGCTGCGGCAAGTCGACGACCGGGCGTGCCGTGCTCGGCCTCGAACGGCCGAGCGAAGGTGAGATCCTGTTCGAGGGCAGGGACTATGCCGAGGCCACGGCCGAGCGGCTGAAAGAGCGCCGCCGCGACATGCAGATGGTGTTCCAGAATCCGTTCGGTTCGCTCAATCCGCGCATGACCGTCGGCCGCATCATCGGCGAAGGCCTGCGCGCCCAGAAGATCGGCACCCGCGCCTCGCGCGAGGCGCGCGTCAGCGACCTGCTGGCGCTGGTCGGTTTGCGCGAGGCGATGCGCGACCGCTATCCATTCGAGCTCTCCGGCGGCCAGCGCCAGCGCGTCGGCATCGCCCGCGCGCTCGCCGGAAGCCCGAAATTCATCATCGCCGACGAGCCGATCTCGGCGCTCGACGTCTCCATCCAGGCGCAGATCGTCAATTTGCTCGACGATCTGAAGGCGCGGCTAGGGCTGACCTATCTGTTCATCGGTCACGATCTGTCGATGATCCGCTATCTCAGCGACCGCGTCGCGGTGATGTATCTCGGCCGCATTGTCGAGACCGGCACCACGGCTTCGGTATTCGGCACGCCGCTGCATCCCTATACGCGGGCACTTTTGTCGGCGATCCCGGTGCCCGATCCGAAGGCCGGCGGCACGCGCCGGCGGATCGTGCTCGGCGGTGGCGTTCCCGATCCGTCAAAGCCGCCATCCGGCTGCCATTTCCATCCTCGTTGCCCGAGGGCGAGCAAGATATGCGCCCAGGTTGCGCCCGAGCCGCGCGACTTCGGCTCATCCGCCTCAGGGCAACACCTCGTCACCTGCCACCATGCCGGGGAGGTGTAAGCGATGCTTTCAGAGCGAAGCTGGTTACCGAAAAGGTCATGCCGAAACAAGACGATAGAGCCGGAACCGGAATCAACGGATCAGGCTCCGATATCTCCTGCAAAATCCTGAAAGCACCGAGGGTTCAACAATGACGAGAGAATTGGCGGGCATGTATGCCGCCTTGATGACCGGCCTCAGCGACGCGGGCGAGTTCGATCCGCAGCGCCAGCGCAACATCAACGACTATGTGCTGCGCCAGGGGCTGGCCGGCCTCTATGTCGGCGGCAGCAGCGGCGAGTCCGGCCTGCTGACGGTCGACGAACTGCTGGCCCAGCAGGAACTGGTCGCCGAGAACGCCAAGCCAAGTGGCACAACGCTGATCGCCCATGTCGGCATGCCCAATCTGCGCGATTCCGTTTGCCTGGCGCGGCAGGCCGAGAAGCTGGGCTACCACGCGCTGTCGGCGCTGCCGCCGCATTCCTACCCGTTCTCCGACGAGGAAGTGTTTGGCTATTACCAGGCCTTGGCCGGTGCCACCGGCCTGCCGCTGATCGTCTACGAGATCCCCTTGCGCACCGGCCGGCCCTTGCCGCTGGCGCTCTTGGTGCGATTGCTCGATCTCGCCAATGTCGTCGGCATCAAATACACCTCTACCGACCTGTTCAAATATTCGCTGCTGCGCAAGCGGCAGCCGCAAAAACTGTTCTATTACGGCTTTGACGAGATCTATGCCGCCGCCGGAATGCTCGGCACCGAGGGCGGCATCGGCACCACGTACAATCTGCTCGGGCGGCTCTATGTGGCGGTGGACCAGGCGGTGCGCGCCGGCGACCTTGCCCGTGCCCGCGCCCTGCAGATGGTGTCGCAGGACTTCGTCGAGGCGCTGATGGAAACCGGCGTGCTGCCCGGCATGAAGGCGGCTTTCCGCGTCATCGGTGTCGACTGCGGCCCCACGCGGGCGCCGATGGCACCGGGCGTCAGCGACGCAGAAGCCCGCATGCGCGAGGTCCTGGCCCGCCCGGCGATCCGGGAATGGCTGGCCTGAGGCAAGCGACGCCGTTGAAGCTCAGGCTGGTGCGTAACGCAGCAGCGTCACGCCCTGGGAAAGGCTTTCCGTGCCAAGCGGCGTCAGCTTAAGCGACAGGCCGGCGTGGAAGTACGGCTTGCCGCCGCCGAGCACGACCGGTTGCATGTAGAGCCGATACTCGTCGATAAGGCTCGATCGTGCCAGATGCGCGGCAAGTTCGGCACCGCCGACGCCGATCTCACCATCCGTCTCCGCCTTGAGATTCTTGACCACGGCCTCGGCGTCACCGCTTGCCAGCCGGGCGTTCGGGCCAACGTCCCGCAGCGTCGTCGAAAACACGATCTTCGGCGTTTCCCGCCAGGCACGGGCAAAATCCCGCTCGACTTCGGCGCCGGTCTCGCGGTCCGGGCTGTCCCAGAAGCGCATCGCCTCATACAGCCGTCGTCCGCAGAGCATGATCGATGTCTGTCTCATCTCATCGTTGAAATGCCGGTGCAATTCTTCTTCGGGCACCGGCAGGTCGATGTTTCCGTCCGGCCCGGCAATGTAGCCGTCCAGCGACATCAGCATGGAATAGATGATCCTGCCCATCAGCACCTCCTTGTCTCACCAAGGATACAATACTGATTGCATTTTGCAATCGGTGTTCACACGTGACGGATAAAAGTCACCCGACGCGGCGCAGCGCCGAAAGGAACAGCAACAACAGCGCCAGCGCATTGAGGCAGGCGGCGGCCGCATGCGAGTATTCCCACTGCCGCCGCAGCATCTCCCAATTGTCGGGCAGCATGGTCCAGTTGCTGGTCGCCCGGTTGGCTGGGAACGTAAACGTCCAGAAAGCGAACTGCGTGGCGCCGATGGCGATGAAGGCGAGGGCGACGAGGCCGAAGGCGCCGCCCGAACGGTAGAGTAGCACCGCAAGTGCCGCGGTCGAGAGAAGCGCTCCCAGCACGACGATACCGAACAGGCTCCAGCCGTCATAGGCGCGCTGGGCGGCAAGGTAGCTGTTGCCGTCGAGCCTAAGCTTGCTGAACATCGCAAAGACATGCGCGCCGGCCGGCACGAAGGCCAGCGCCGCGAAGATGAAGCTCACCACCCTCAGACCGTAGATCGCCATGCCGATCCTCCTTTCGAGGAGACAGCTAGCGCGGCAGGCAGGCTTGGGAAGGAGACGAGGCGGCTGGCAGAACTGCCGGCGAAGGGAACCTGTCGGTCGCCCCTGCCGTTGTGCCGTAAGCAGGGAGGTGCGTTATGAACAAGTTCGGCAAGGACAACATTCCGCGAGACGATCAGACCATCGACCCGGACAACGTGCTGGACGTCGAGGCGCTGGCGCTGCGAACCGGCATCACCGGCGATCAAGCGCAGGCGCTGGTCGACCGCATCGGCAATGACCGCGCCGCATTGGAACAGGCGGCACGAGAGCTGAAGCAGCAGGAAAGTGAAAAACCGTGACGGCCAACCGCAAATCCCTACGCAAGTCAAAGACCGAAAGCATGGAGCGGAAGGCAATGCGCCTGGCCGAGACCACCGATGTCTCGCCCAAGCAGGCCAGGGATTTGATGCGCGAGCACGGCAAGGACAGCGAAAAGGTCGACAAGGAAGCGAGGAATTTCAAGGCTGAAGGCTGAGCCTTCGACGCCTCGGTTCAGAAGCCGAAGAACTGCTTGCCGACCATGTAGCCGAGCGCCACCACCGCCAGCGGGAACAGCGCCGGCGCTACCTTGCCGAGGGGCGACGGCCTTGTCTCGTTGGCTGGACTATTGGGCTTGGCGTTATTGAGGTTCTTGGTCATTGGCTCGTGGTCGACGGATCAAGCATATTAGCTTCTGCTCAACAGCTTAATTTTTGGCAAACAGGATTCGGCAAACCAGCGGCTGGCAGCGCTTGTCCTGCCGCCGCCCGCCCTTCCGCCGGACACCGCGAATGGTCGCGCAAACAGTTCGCGGCCTCGCGCACCAGAACGCGCCGGCAAAGGCACCACACCCAATATTTCATTAGTGAAATCTAATATGATCGATTCAAATGGCTGTTCCGCACGACCGCTCGTGCCGGGGTTTCTTGACTTGATCGACAAAAACGGGCAGCAAGGCAGGTGAGGGAGAGCATTTTTACCATAGCGAAGACTGTGGAGGGCTCTTTTTCGTATCGACCGCCGTGCAATCGGCGACCGATGGAGGGATTGGTTAACCAACTTTGTCCATCTTTTGATTCAATCGGCAACAGACGCAGGAAGGTGCAGGGGGCACCAGGCGAACTGTAATCGAGACGGATGCCAGGCCCATAAGCCGGCACGCCGATTGAGAGTGGTTGTATGGCGTTTGTGCGTTTGAAAGACCGGGGTGACAATCCTGATCGTGGATTGACTTCGAAGAAGCCCGGCTTGCGCTGGGTCACGGTTCCCGCCGTCGGAGCGGTGATCGCTCTTTGGTCGGTGGCGACCATGGCCGGCCTCGATTCCGTCGGCACCTCGCTCAGCGCCGCTTCCAGCGGACTGCCGCAAAGCCTGCTTGCGCCAAGAACCATTGCGTTTGCCGATCCGCGCCGGACGCTCGCCTGGGCACCCCAGTTTTCCGCCAACGGCCGGCCGGCTTCCCTGCTCGGCCAGTGCGATGCCGGCTGCCTGCGAGCGGCTTCCAGCTTCGGCCACGACGGCAAGATGGCGCGGCTGCAGCCGGCGGCAAAGCCGGACAGCATCGCGCCGAAGACACCGAATGCCGTCGCGCTTGCCGCTCTGCCCGGCGACCGCTTCGACGGCGTGGTGGCGAGGGCAAAACTGTCGCCGCAAAAACTCGCCGCCGCCTTCTCCCGTGCGCAAAACGGGCCCTTCATGCTGGCGAGCCTGCCATCCGATGCCCGCTTCGCTGAGCCCGTTGTTCGCCTGCCTGACCAGAACGGCCCGGCTTCAGTGCGCTTCGGGCCGCAAGTGGCTGAGATAGAACGCTCGTCGCGCCTGGCCCTTGCGCTGGCCAATGCCATGCCGGAGGCCGCCGATATGTTGGCGCCGCCGCCGTCCGTTGCGCTGGCAGCACCTGACACGCAGCAGGCCGAGGTTCAGGTAGCCTCGCTGCCGCCACAGGACGAGATGCCGGATGCAATTCCGTTGCCGACTGGCCGGCCGCGGGCGGAGATCGACCAACCGGCCCAATCTCCCAAGATCGAGTCCCCCAGGGCCCGTGCCTCCAGGACAGAGACCGAGGCGCCAAAGGCTCAAGTCCCAAAGGCGCAGGCTGCAAAGCCCACCAGGACCCAGTCGGCCAAGGCCGCGGATGTGCCGACGGCCGAGGCACCGCGCGCGCCGGCCCGGTCGCCACGCAGCGCCGAGCACGGGGTCCTGCCGGGCGTGCAAGCCAACCAGGTCGTGCAAGCCAGCCTGGGCAAGCCGGCCAAGCCAGCCAAGCGGTCGAAGGCCCAGGACGGCGAAATGCTGGCCTATGCCAAGCCTGACATGCCCGAGCGCGGCGCAGGCGGCGTGTTCGGCAATTTGTTCACCAGCAGGCCCAGCATGGGCAGCGGCGTTGCCGTCTACGACATCTCGGCGGCGACGGTCTACATGCCCGATGGCTCGAAGCTCGAGGCGCACTCGGGGAAGGGCGCCATGGTCGACCAACCGCGCTTCTCCAACCGCAAGAATTCCGGCCCGACGCCGCCCGACACCTACAATCTGTCGCTGCGCGAATCGCGCTTCCACGGCGTCGAGGCCATCCGGCTGACGCCGACCAGCGGCAGGAACAAATATAACCGCAATGGCCTGCTCGCCCATACCTATCTGCTGCGCAACGCCCCAGCCCAATCCAGCGGCTGCGTGGCCTTCAAGGACTATGGCCGCTTCCTCGCTGCCTTCAAGAAGGGCAAGATCAAGCGCCTCGTCGTTGTGCCGCGCATGTCCAAGTCCTTGACGCAGGTCGCCCAGGAAGGGCGCCAGGGCTAGCCGGACATCACTGCGTCATTTCCGCCAGCGCCCGCTGCAGCGGCGCCGGTGAGATTTGGATCGGCCCCGAGAACGGCAGGTCCATATCCAGGATCAGATAGAGTGCTGAGGCGACCAGTGCTGCCGACACGATGAAGGTGCAGACGACGGTGGCGTTGCGTGGCGCCCGAAAGCCGAAGCTGGCGAAGATCAGCGTCAGCCACGCGACGAGCAGCGCGATCAGCGGCGCGGGGATCGCGCCTTCCGACTGTTCGACAAGCACCCAGCGTTGCTCGATTACCTTCTGCAGCTGCTGGGTCGCATTTTGCAGCAGGGTCGCATGCCTGGCCTCCGGCGGCGTCAGTGCCGCCAGCATGTCGCCGACCTGGTTGAGCAGCAGCTCGGATAGCCGGTTGGCGACGACCGGAGTCTGCTGGCTGGGGGAGGTGGCATCGACAACTCGCTGCGCGTAGGCGGCGAGCGACTGGCGTGCCGGGTCCGTCTCGGGTCCGTATTGCCTGAGCGAGCGGTCGAGCAGGATCAAGTCCGTTGCGAAGACGTGGACGTTGTGGTCGATGGATTCGAACGTGTTTTTGGCCGAGTTGATCATCAGGCCGAGCACCAGCGAGGACATCACCACGAACAGGTTCGCGGCATGCCGCACGACGGCGCTCGTGTCGTCCTGGCGATGGTGGCTCGGAAATCTCTCATAGATCATCAGGCTGGTCAGCGAAGCGCCGGCCAGACAGATGAAGATCCCCAATCCAATCAGGCCCTCCCTCATGGCTGATATTGTGCACGACATTAGGAAAATGTCGCGCTGAATCATTTTGGCAGGACTGGCGGCTACGGCGTTGCGCGAAAAGCGCTTTCAATGCCCGCCGAAGGCACTATGTATGACCGGGGTGGCTCCGGCTTCACACCATCAAGAGGATGTCATGACAATACGCGCTGTCGTCTGGGGCGAGAATATCCATGAGCGCACCAATGAGGTGGTCGCCTCGATCTATCCCGAAGGCATGCACGCCACCATCGCCAAGGCGTTGAACACGGACACTGGCATTTCCGCCTCGACCGCGACGCTGGAGCAGCCGGAGCACGGCCTGCCGGCCGCGCGCCTGGCCGAGACCGACGTGCTGCTCTGGTGGGGCCACAAGGATCATGGCGCCGTCGCCGACGAGGTGGTCGAGCGCGTGGCGCGCCGGGTCTTCGAGGGCATGGGGCTGATCATTCTGCATTCCGGCCATTTCTCGAAGATTTTCAAGCGGCTGATGGGCACGCCCTGCACGCTGAAATGGCGCGAGGCCGGCGAGCGCGAGCGGCTCTGGGTCACCAGCCCCAGCCACCCGATCGCCGAGGGCATCGGCGAATATTTCGAGCTCGAGAACGAGGAGATGTATGGCGAGCAGTTCGCCGTGCCGGAGCCGCTGGAGACGGTGTTCATCTCCTGGTTCCAGGGTGGCGAGGTGTTCCGCTCGGGGCTGACCTACAGGCGCGGCGCCGGCAGCATCTTCTATTTCCGGCCGGGCCATGAGACCTATCCGACCTATCACGATGCCACCGTGCAGAAGGTGCTGCGCAACGCCGTGAAATGGGCGCACAACCCGCAAGGTGCGAAGCCGGCCATCCTCGATGCGCCGAACGTGCCGGTTGACAAGGCGCTGGAGCCGATCGTCGAGCGCGGCGGAAAACTCCACGCCACCGGCGAAGCCGGCTTCCGCTGAGGACGCCGGCGCGGCCTGATCGTTTAATCTCCATTTCTGGCTCCAGGGAGCAAAAAATGCGGCTTTTGATACTCGGCACCGGCTGGATGGCGCAGGAGCATGCCCGGCAGTTCGGCAAGATAAAGGGCGTCGAAATCGTCGCCGCCGTCGATGTCGACGCGGCCCGCGTCGGCGAATTCGCCGACAGCTTCGGCATCCCCAACCGCTTCACCACGCTGGAGGAAGCGCTGAAATGGGGCGGCTTCGACGCGGTCGCCAACGTCACGCCGGACCGCATCCATCATCCGACCACAATGGCACTGATCGCCGCCGGCAAGCCGGTGCTGTGCGAAAAGCCGCTGGCCGAGAATTTCGGCAAGGCCAACGAGATGGCGGATGCCGCCAAGGCCGCCGGCATCGTCAACATGGTGAACCTCACCTATCGCAATGTCGCAGCACTGCAGAAGGCACGCGCCATGGTGCTTGCGGGCGAGATCGGCACGGTCCGGCATGTCGAGGCGTCCTATCTGCAGAGTTGGCTGGTGTCGAAATTCTGGGGCGACTGGCGCACCGATCCGAAATGGCTGTGGCGGCTGTCGCGCGATCACGGCTCCAACGGCGTGCTCGGCGATGTCGGCATCCACATCCTCGATTTCGCCAGCTACGGCGCTGCCCTCGACATCGACCATGTGTTCTGCCGCCTCAGGGCCTTCGACAAGGCGCCAGGCAACCGCATCGGGGAATACGGGCTCGACGCCAATGACAGCTTCGCCATGACGCTGGATTTCGCCAATGGCGCCTTCGGCGTCGTGCACGCCAGCCGCTGGGCGACCGGCCACTTCAACGAACTGAGGCTCCGCATCTATGGCGACAGAGGTGGCCTCGAAGTGGTGCACAATCTGGAAGGCTCGGAGCTCAAGGCATGCATGGGCGCCAACATCGAAACAGCCAAATGGCAGGTGCTCGATGCCGGCACCGTGCCGACCAACTACCAGCGCTTCGTCGACGCGGTGCTGAGCGGCGTCCAGCCCGAGCCGTCCTTCCACCACGCCGCCGAATTGCAGAAGGTGCTGGACCTTGCCGTCGTCTCGGACGAGAAAAGGGCGGAACTGAGGGCCCACGCCGACACGCAGTGAGGCCTTTCTGTCTGGTCTGGAAAGGAGCCAGCCATGGTCACGCGTCGCGCCGAATGTTCATGCGGCCAGCTGTCGGCCACTTGCGTGGGCGAACCGGTCCGCATCTCGGTCTGCCATTGCCTGGACTGCAAGCGGCGCACCGGCAGCGCCTTCAGCTTCAATGTCCGCTTTGCCGAAGACGGCGTATCGGTCCAGGGACGATCGGCGCAGTTCACGCGCATCGGCGAAGCGGGCGGCCGCGTCACCTACAGCTTCTGCCCAGACTGCGGCACCACGGTGCATTACCGGATCGATGTCCAGCCCGGCGTAATCGCCATCCCGGTGGGTGCCTTCGCCGACCCATCGTTCCCGCCGCTTTTCCAGTCCTTCTACCACGACAGCCGGCGCTGTGAGTGGGTCGAGATCCGCACCGAGCCTTTGGCGACGTTCGGCTGAAGCCTAGTGCCGCAGGATCCTGCTGAGGAAGGCGCGGCTGCGGTCCGTCTTGGGGTCGGAGAAAAATTCATCGGGCGTGCCGCTTTCGACGATGGCGCCGGCATCCATGAACACCACGCGCTGCGCCACCTTGCGGGCAAAGCCCATCTCATGCGTCACCACCATCATGGTCATGCCTTCTTCGGCCACCGCGACCATGACGTCGAGCACTTCCGAGATCATCTCGGGGTCGAGCGCCGAGGTCGGTTCGTCGAACAGCATGATCTTTGGACGCATGCCGAGGCAGCGCGCGATCGCCACGCGCTGCTGCTGGCCACCGGAGAGTTGCGCCGGATAGGCATCGACCTTGTCGGCCAGGCCGACCTTGGCCAGCAGCTCGCGCCCGGCCTGCTCGGCTTCGGTGCGAGGAATCTTGCGCACGTGAATCGGCGCCAGCGTCACGTTCTCTAGCGCTGTCTTGTGCGGATAGAGATTGAACGACTGGAAGACGAAACCGATCTCGGTGCGCAGCCGCGTCATGTTGGTGGCGGGGTCGCCGAGCCGCTGGCCGTCGACCACAAGATCGCCGTCCTTGATCGTCTCCAGCCCGTTGATGCAGCGGATCAAGGTGCTCTTGCCCGAGCCGCTCGGGCCGCAGACGACTACGACCTCGCGCGGCTCGACGCTGAGCGTGATGTCCCGAAGCACGTTGAGCGCGCCGAACCATTTGTTAACGCCGCGAAACTCGATCATGCCAGTACCATTTTTGCTGGGGCTCGACGTCACAACTGCACCTCGCCATGTGCCGCGCCCATGCGGCGTTCCAGCCGGCGGGCCAGCATGATCAGCGGGTAGCAGACGATGAAATAGCCGACGCCGACGAGGAAGAACACCAGGAGGCCGTTCGGCACACGCTGCACCACCAGCCAGCCGACGCGGGTGAGGTCGGTCAGCCCGATGGCCGAAACGACCGAGGAATCCTTGATCAGCAGCACATATTGCCCGACCAGCGGCGGCAGCACGATGCGCATCGCCTGCGGCAGCACCACCTGGCGCATCCGCTGCCAGCGCGACAGGCCGGATGCCAGTGCGGCCTCGACCTGGCCGGTCGGCACCGAGCGGATGCCGGCGACGACGATCTCACAGATGAAGCAGGCCGCCAGATTGGTCAGCGCGATGATGCCGGCGGTGAAGGCGTCGAGCTCGATGCCGAATTCCGGCAGGATGAAGAAGATCAGGAAGATCTGCACCAGGAACGGCGTACCGCGGATCAGGTCGACCCAGGCGCCGATCGCCGCACTGATCAGCCGGTTGCCGCCGGTTCGCAATATGCCGAGACCAAAGCCGAGCAGCGTGCCCAGCACCAGGCTGATCAGCGACAGCACCACGGTCATGCCGAGGCCGCGCAGCGCCAGCGGATAGCTCCCGGCGAGGCTTTGCAGCTGCTGCCAGATCATGTGCTGCTCCTTGCCGGCTGCAAGCCGAACCAGCGACCGGAGAGCGCCGCCAGCCCTTTCAGGCCGTAATAGAGTAGCAGGTAGAAGGCGGCGATGGTGATGAAACCTTCCGCCGGCATGAAACGATCGGAAGCGAGCAGCTGGCCGGCGCGCGTCAGTTCGGAAACCGAGATCAGCGACAGCAGCGCCGAATCCTTGACCAGCACGATCGCCTGGCCGAGCAGTGGCGGGATCGTCACCTTGAACGCCTGCGGCAGGATGACGAAGCGCATGCGCTGGACATAGGTCATCCCCGAAGCGACGCCGGCTTCCACCTGGCCGCGCGGGATCGACAGGATGCCGGCGCGGATAATCTCGGCGACATAGGCGCCGCTGTTCAGCGACAAAGCCAGGATGCCGACGACAAGCTCGGGCAACACAAAGCCCAGCCGGGGCAGGCCGAAATAGAGGAAATAGAGTTGCGCCAGCAAAGGCGTGGCGCGCACCGCGTCGATATAGGCCTTGGCCGGCACGCGAAACAGCCGGCCGCGCTGCAGGTTCATGGCAGCGAGCACGATGCCGACGGCAAGCGCCCCGGCAAAGGACAGCGCCGACAGCCACACGGTCGTGACGAGGCCCTGCCCGAACAGAGGCAGGTATTCGACGATGGTGCGGAAGCTGAAATTTTCGAGCATGGGGCGCGCGGTGATGAAGAGGGATGGCGATTGGCGAATAGTGAATAGCGAATAGGGGAGTAGGGAGCAGCAATGCGTGGCCGGAACGGCCATTCACCTTTCCCTACTCGCTACTCCCTAATTCCTCAGTGATCTTTCTTCCAGGCGTCGGAATTGACCCAGTAGTCGAGGTTCTTTTGCAGGCGGCCGTCGACGCTGACCTGGTCGAGGAACAGGTTCATCCAGACCAGCAGGTCCGGCTCGTCATAGCGCGTGGCGAACGCAAGCGGCTCCTTCGACAGGAGGTCCGGCATGATGGTGAAGCTGCCGGCCGGATAGGCGGTCGACTGACCCTTGACCGCCGAGACGTCGTTGACGCCGCAATCGGCCTGGCCGTTGTTGATGGCGTCGAGCAGCAGCGGGCCGCCGCCCTTATAGCTCTTGATGTCGGCATCGGGGAAGGCGGTCTTGGCCTCCTTCTCGCCGGTGGCGCCAAGCAGCACCGCGATCTTGGTGCCCTTGGCCTTGCAGTCCTCGGTGGTCTTGAACTTGCTGTCGGCCTTGGTGAAGACGGTGCTGCCCGTATACATATAAGGTTTGGTGAAAGCGACCTTCATGCCCCGCGCGAGCGTTGGCGTCATGTCGGCGACCAGCAGGTCGGCCTTGCCCGAGAGCAGCGCCGGGATCAGACCATCCCAATCAAAGTCGAGGAAGGTGATCTTGACGCCCATTTCCTTGGCCATCAGCTCGGCAAGTTCGACCGAACTGCCAGTGCGTTCGCCATTGGCGCCGACCAGCGAGAAGGGCGGTCCTTGCGTCTGCACCGCGACGCGCAATTCGCCGCGCTTGGTGATGTCGTCCAGCGTTCCGGCACTGGCAACGGCGGTAAGGCTTGCAAGCGCAAGTCCGGCGATGAAAAGCTTGGCAATCTTCATGTGGCATTCCTCCTTGTTGTCGTTTGTTATTTTCACCCTTCGGGGTGCTTTTTGAGCGGCAGCGCCGTTGCCGGCGGCGACCTCCGTCCGAAAATCTGTCTCCTCAGTCCCAGTCGACCGTTTCGGCCACCCGGATGCCGCGCTTGGCCAGTTCGTCGAAGAAGCGGCCGTCGGGCACATGCAGCAGCGGGTTGAGCAGGCCGGGGGTAGTGATCTCGCCTCGCTCCAGCATCTGCGCCACGATGCTTGCGGGGTAGCCGACGCCAAGACTCATGCCGAACAGGCCGGATTGGAGGTCGCGTTCGATGATCAGCTCCGAGGTCACCGTCTTGCGGCGGGCGCCTTCGCTGCCGGAAAAGACGTTGCGCATCACGCAAAGGTCCTTCTCGTCGGCGCCATACTGCAATTGCGGGCCGAGCAACCGGCCGAGAAATTCGCGTGGGCTGGCACTTAGGCCGGGCAGCTTGTCTTCGGAGAGGAATCCAAGCTCCTTCAGCGGCGCCCAGAACGCCGACCAGCCAGGCCAGCGCAGCGTGTAGCGGCCTGAGCGCTGCAGCCCCCTAGCGGCGGCCAGCATCTCGACGTAATGCAGCGCATCGCCATTGGGGAAGGCTTCCAGCCGGCCCAGGCCCGCGACCTCGATCTCGTGGATGAAGCGGTTCTCGTGCTGCCGGCCGGCTGGCACCGCGACCCGCTCGCCGTCCTCGATCATCACGCTGTCGCGGTTCTGGCTGACCAGAACCATGTCGAAGTTCCAACTCACCTTGTAGCAAAGCGGCTTGGCCATCGCCTTGGGTTCGGGGATGCCGCCGCAATAGGAATCGATCGATGTGATGCTGTCGAACTGCCTTGCGGCGCGCGCGTAAAGCACGAGGTCGATACCGGGGTCGAGCCCGCATTCGGTCATGATCGAAACGCCGGCCTTTTTCGCCGCCGGTGCCAGATCGGCGATGGCCTTGCCGTAATTGGTGGTGACCAGCGGCGTGCGCGTCGCGATCGCCGCCAGCACCGCCTCGCGCATCAGCGGCTGCGGCAACAGATCGATGACCGCATCGACATCGGCCAGCACATTAACGAGTGCCGGGCCGATGGCACCCTCGGGCACGACGAAACGCACGCGCGACAGGTCGGTGAGACCGCCAAGCCGGGCAGGGCCGTCAGAGGCGGTGTCGACGCAGACGATTTCTTCGACATCGGCGCTGACAGCGAGATCGGCGATGGCCGCCCGGCCTTGCAGGCCGAGGCCGCCCAGAACCGCGATCTTCATGCCGGCTCCTTGGGGGCAACGTCTTCCGACCAGCAGCCTTCCGGCAGGCTGACCCATTTGTTGCAGGAGGCCATGACGACGAAGGTCTCGCTGCGCATGACTTCGCCGGGCTCGCCGGCACCCGGGATCAGTTCGCTGGTGACGCGGTAGAGATCGGCGACATCGCCGGCCACGGTGACGTCGACGATGATGTCGAAGCGCCCGGTGACCACGGAGGCCGAGTTGACGAAAGGCAATTCCGAAATGCGCTGCGCCAGTTCCCTGGCACGGCCGCGTCCCTGCGCATTGATGCCGACGATGGCAGAGATCAATTCCGGGCGCTCGGTCAGGTTCAGCAGTCCGACGATCTTGAGCAGGTTGCGGTCGAGCAAATTGCGCAGCCGTGTGCGCACCGTCGGCACCGAGACCGCCATTGTCTCGGCGAGCCGATTGATGCCGGGCTGTGCATCCTGCGACAGCAATTTGACCAGTCGGCGGTCGGTCTGGTCGAGGTGTTCCCGCAAAGGTCAAAACTTTCACAAAAGAGAAGAATTTTGAGACGTTTTATTGCTTATATGAAAATATCATAGGGGCAATATTTTAAAACAGCAAGGGCGGTTCCGACGGTTGTCAACACGCCGGATACACGCGACGCCCGATCAGGTCGCATCGCCGCGCGAAACATCGTTTCGGCGCAAAGGGTCTACCTGGATGGATCAGCGACTATCGCCCAGCCCGGAAGATCGCCACCGCGGACGCCGTCAGCGCCGCATTGCCGGATGCAGTCGTTCCGTCAGGCAACTCCTTGCCATCCTCCAACCCCACCCGTGTCGATAACTTCCGTCTGGCCGCCCGCTCGACGAAAGGCCACACGGTCGCGTTCTCGCCGTGCAGCAGGATGGAGCGGCGGATGCCGGCACGCTGCAACACTTTTTCGATGCCGTTGGCGATGGCAAAGGCCTCGTCCAGCGTCTGCTCTGAAATCTCGATCAGGATGCGCAGCACCCGTCCGCCATGGTCGAGGCTAACCAGGCGCTCGGCGTCGGCGATCGACGCCAGCCCGGCCTCGATGCCGATGCCGCGTTGGCGCAGGCTCTCCATCACCAGCGGCGCCGCCGCCTCGCTGAGATTGACCGAGGCATAGTCCGGCAATTCGCGCCAGCCGGCGATGGCCGCAAGCGTGCGCTGGTCGTCATTCTCAATCCAGGCGCCGGTGGAAACCCCGATCAGCGTGCCCGGGCAGGCGCGGCGCAGCGCCAAAACCGTCGCGTCCATCGCCGCCGGTGCCAGGCTTTCGCGGCCGTCGAGCCCGCGCGCATGCGCATGCAGCTCGGCCGCACCGGCGGTCACAGAAGCAGCACCGTCGCGCGCCATGGCGTCGGCACCGAGCGGCAGTTGCGGATGAAATTCGGCGCCGCGCGCGCCATTGATGCAGGTCTGGACAATCATCGGAAAGCAGCCCGGTTGCGGTCGCGACCAGTCTAGCCGAGGCCGGCGACAACCGGAATCAGGCAACCGATCATTCCTGACAGGCGATACGCTTCCGCGCACCGACGTCCGGCAAGATCCAGAAACACATCTTGCGCGGGTCTACGCGCTGACCGCGATCCCCTAGTTGCAGATCGGTGGCCGCAGGGAGACGTCTTCCCTGTCCCACAAGCAGGAGGAGGGAAGCGGCCAAGCGCGCTGCCTGGCTAGCCAAAGGCAGTAAGAACCGGAATGAGCGCCGGCAAGAAAACTGGCAGATGAACAGCCGACCAGGCGCTGATGCGCACCCGATGGGTTGCTTTCCCGCCATGAAACTTCATCATTTGCCACAGCGGCGAACCATTGGGCCTCACTCGACGTCAAACCAAAAAGGACGCGACCAGAGTAGTCGGCGGGCTCATCGACGGTCGTGTCGAACACCGCCCAGGTGTCGGGCGGCTCCTGCACTGCGACGAACCTCATTTGAGCCTCCATTGTGCGAAGAGGCTAATATAGCAGTCAGTGCCCTGCGGCCGTGTGAATGAGCCCACATATGGAAGCTGCGCCTTCGCGCTTGTTCGTATCGGCTTGAAATCGGGCAATTTTTTACGCCCTGGATGCACCCAGGCGCTACTCGATCAGCAGCAAGCCGCGCTTCTTGTCGCCATCGCTGTCGATCGTGTCGATGGCCGAGAACAGACGTTCACGCTCGACCAGCCAGGGCTTGTAGCGCTCGTTGACATCGAGGACGAAAACCATGTCCTCGGCCTCCAGATAGCCACCGATCGGGGAAAAATGGCCGCTGCCGGCGCCGAAGATCTTCTCGCGGGTGAAGTTGACGATGTAACGGCGGCCCGGGTCGTTGGCGCGCTTCATGTGCTCGCGGAATTCGTCGGCGCTCAGGTTGCGCAGCACGGAGACTTTCCGACTGGTCTTCGTTCGGGCGACCTCGGCAACCTCGTCCAGGGTGAGCCCGACGATGCAAAAACCTGTCCAGCACTTTCCCGTGCCCTCGAGGACTTCGGCCTCGCTTGTCTCCTCCTCGCCGATGGAACGGAATGTGTTTGCGACGCTGGCCGGACCGCACCGCGAGCTGTTCGATTGCCAGTCAAGGCTGGCGTTGAACGTGGCCGCCACCGGCAGCTTCCAGGCGCTGTCGATCAGCGCAGGGGTACGGACAACCGACGATTGGATTGCGTCGGGCGAAACCGCGGTCTGGCCAACAAGCAACAGGGCGCCGCCGCCAAGCAGGCCAAGGCCGGCAACTGCAATCAAACCAAAGGCGAGACCGCGATTCATTGCCGAACCTCGAAACAGTGCAGCAACAGGACAATTCAGAAGTGCCACAGCGTAGCGAAATCGGAGACAACAGTCGATGTTGCGGCGTCGACCCCGGGCGTACCATATAGCGGGGCAGGGCGCGCGCCACGGCGGCTGCGCCCTTGATTTTTGTCTGCCGCGGTCGAAAGGATTTTGCCATGGGTGAACTCAAGGTGAGGACCCGCGTCACCGGCGCGCTGGCCGTCCTGCCGCCGGGCGGCCTGCCGGTCGTCACCACTCCGACCGGCGGCACGGTCGATGTCGTCACCGCGGTCAGCGCGCCGGGTTTCAATCCGCTCGACCTGCTCTACGCCTCTTTGGCCACCTGCATGGTGCTGAGCGCCCGCATCGCCGCCACGCGCCTCGGCGTTGCCGACCGGCTCGGCGAGGTGAGGGCGGAGGTCGGCGGCGAGAAGGCGAAGGACGAGCCATCGCGGGTCGAGACGTTCAACATCAGGCTGGAGATTGCCGGCGACCTCGACTTGGCCACCAAGCAGCGCATCGTCGAGGATGCCGAGGCGATTTGCACGGTGTCCAACACGTTGCGCACCGCGCCGGAACTGCATGCCACGCTTGCCGGCTGAGGCCGCGCAAAATTGGGGTTCAACCAACCAAGGACCATCCGATGGCCATGATCCCGCCGATCGACTACGCGACGGCGTCCAACGAAATCCGCGCCGAGCACGACAGAGAACTCGCGCTGCGCGGCCGCATGACCAACATGAAGCGCATCCTGCCGCCGGCTGCCCACCGCATCTACGCCGAATGGTTCACGCTACGCGATCTGCTCAAGCCCACGCTCGACGACCGCGCCATCTGGCTGTTCTCGAAAGCGGTCTCGGAAACCATGCGTGCCGAGATCCCCGTCACCTTCTTCCGCCGCGCGCTGATCGACTCAGGGCTCGACCCCGAGAACATCGAACCGACCGCCGACGAGGCGCTGCTGATTGACTTCGGTACTGCGGTCGCCACCGACGCCAACGCGGTTTGTGATGCTATCTGGGCCGGGCTGAAGGCACGCTACGATGAGCCGACGCTGGTCAACCTCGTCGCCTTCGCCGGCATCATGGTGGCGACCTGCGTGTTCACCAATGCGGTGCGCGTCGATCTCGATCCGGAGCTGGAGGGTTATCGGAGGCGGTGATACTGCCGATCTCCCCCACGAGGGGGGAGGTTGGCAGCTCCGGCCTTTCCGCAGGAAACGGGTGGCTCCCTCCTGCCGTCCGCCCCATCTTCATGGGCAACAAAAGCGACCGGGAGCGAAACCCATGACCATCCATTCGATAAGCGCTCGTCGTGCAAATCGTTCGGCGGAGGCGCGTGTCGCCGATCAGGGCTGGCGCGAACTGGCTAGCGAACTGAACAACCATGGCTGCGCCGTCATGGAAAAGCTGCTTTCGCCCGAGGAATGCGCCGGGATCGCGGCGCTCTATCCGCACGAAGAGCACTTCCGCAGTCATGTCCACATGGCACGTCACGGTTTCGGCAAGGGCGAGTACCGCTATTTCCGTTACCCTTTGCCTGATCTGATCGGCGCCTTGCGCACCGCGCTCTATCCGCGTCTGGCCGAGGTCGCCAACGACTGGAACGAGCGCTTGGGGCTGGCGCAGCGCTATCCTGCGGACCACGCCGCATTCCTCAAGCAATGCCACGACAACGGCCAGACGCGGCCGACGCCACTGCTGCTGCAATACGGCCCCGGCGACTTCAACTGCCTGCACCAGGATCTCTATGGCGATCTTGCCTTTCCGCTGCAGGTGGCGATCCTGCTGTCCGAGCCGGGCAGGGATTTCACAGGCGGCGAGTTCGTGCTGACCGAGCAGCGCCCGCGCATGCAAAGCCGCGCCGAGGTCGTGCCGCTGACCCAGGGCGACGCTGTGGTCTTCGCCGTCCACAATCGCCCGGTACAAGGCACCAAGGGCCATTATCGGGTCAATCTCAGGCACGGCGTCAGCCGCCTGCGCTCGGGCATGCGGCACACGGTTGGCATCATCTTCCACGACGCGAAGTAGAGGCCTGGAGCCGAAGCTGCCAGTCTCCCCGCGAGGGGGAGATCGGCTGTCACTGCCGCCGTCGCCAGTCTTCACTGTCGGCGCTGCGGCGCTTCTGCCTCTTCCCCCGGCACCCTCATTCGCGTATGGCCCCGGGCAAATCCCTCAACCTCGCATCGGCCTCCCGGAACACCCCATGATTCGTCTCGAAAGCATCGGCAAGCAGAATGGCCGTCAGATCGTCTTCATCGAGGCTTCGGCCGCGCTGCAGAAGGGCGAGAAGATTGGCCTTGTCGGCCCCAACGGCGCCGGCAAGACGACCTTGTTTCGCATGATCAATGGCGAGGAACAGCCCGACGAGGGCCAGGTGCAAGTCGATCGCGGCGTCACTATTGGTTATTTCAGCCAGGATGTCGGCGACATGGCAGGCCACAGCGCAGTCGCCGAAGTGATGAACGGCGCAGGGCCGGTCAGCGACGTGGCGGCCGAAATGGCGGAACTCGAGGCGGCCATGGCCGATCCCGACCAGGCCGACCGGATGGACGAGATCATCGAAAAATATGGCGAGGCGCAGCACCGTTTCGAGGAGCTCGACGGCTATGCGCTCGACGGCCGCGCGCGTGAGGTGCTCGACGGCCTCGGCTTTTCCCAGGAGATGATGGACGGCGACGTCGGCAAACTCTCCGGCGGCTGGAAGATGCGCGTGGCACTGGCCCGCATCCTGCTGATGCGGCCGGACGTCATGCTGCTCGACGAGCCGAGCAACCATCTCGACCTCGAAAGCCTGATCTGGCTGGAGCAGTTCCTCAAGGGTTACGACGGCGCGCTGCTGATGACCTCGCACGACCGCGAGTTCATGAACCGCATCGTCAACAAGGTGGTGGAGATCGACGCCGGCTCGCTCACCGCTTACTCGGGAAACTACGAATTCTACCAGCAGCAGCGGGCGATCGCTGACAAGCAGCAACAGGCGCAGTTCGAGCGCCAGCAGGCGATGCTGGCCAAGGAGATCGCCTTCATCGAACGTTTCAAGGCGCGCGCCTCGCATGCGGCCCAGGTGCAGAGCCGGGTGAAGAAGCTGGACAAGATCGACCGCGTCGAGCCGCCGAAGCGCCGCCAGATCGTCAATTTCGAATTCCAGCCGGCGCCGCGTTGCGGCGAGGACGTGGTGACGCTGAAGAACGTCCACAAGGGCTACGGCAGCCGCTCGATCTATGAGGGGCTGGATTTTCAGGTCCGCCGCCGCGAGCGCTGGTGCATCATGGGCGTCAACGGCGCCGGCAAGTCGACGCTGTTGAAGCTGGTGGCCGGCGCTTCCGATCCCGATGCCGGCACGGTGGCGCGCGGCCCTAGCGTCAAGATGGGCTATTTCGCCCAGCACGCCATGGAGCTGCTGGAGGGCGAGCGCACCGTGTTCCAGACGCTGGAGGATAATTTCCCGCAGGCCGGCCAGGCGCCACTCAGGGCGCTTGCCGGTTGCTTCGGCTTTTCCGGCGACGAGATCGAGAAGAAATGCCGCGTGCTGTCAGGCGGCGAGAAGGCCCGGCTGGTGATGGCGCTGATGCTGTTCGATCCGCCCAATCTGCTGGTGCTGGACGAGCCGACCAACCACCTCGACATCGCCACCAAGGAGATGCTGATCACCGCCCTCTCGCAATATGAAGGCACGATGCTGTTCGTCTCGCACGACCGCCACTTCCTGGCCGCACTCTCCAACCGCGTGCTCGAACTGACGCCCGAAGGCATCCACACCTATGGCGGCGGCTATACGGAGTATGTCGAGCGCACCGGGCAGGAAGCGCCGGGGTTGCGGAGCTAGGGGAGGGTGGCTATTTGAGCGGCCGCGGGCATCCGACACGCGATTGCTCGATGTCTGCGTAAAGGTCAAAGCAGTCCCTCGGGAGGCTGTCCGGTTCCGGGTTGTGAAAACGGCGTACTTCTCCACAATGCTTGGGAAAGGCTTCGGGATGAGAATTGCAATGTCCGTCGCATTGGCCGCGACAGTGGCTGGATGCGCGACTTCGCCGGTCGACTATGACGCGACGCTTTCGCAGCAAGACCAGAAATGGGCGTCGCCGGAATGCCAGCAGGCCCGCGCGGCGGCTTCCGCCTATGCCGTTCGCGAAAAAACGCACCCGGGTTGGGAATTCGTCGCGCTTGGCCCGTATGGGTTGGGGATCATAGCAGCCGCCAAGGAGCAGGAGCAGAAGCAACGAAAGCTGCTCGCCCGCGAGTTGCACCTGCAATGCTCGAGTCTTCCCCTGCCGAAGGAGTTGCAGGGCGAATTGAGCCCTGCGGGCGCAAGCCAGACGAAATATCCATAGCCAGAGCTCGCCACCTTCGGGACGAAGCGGAGGCGCCCGCGAAGGGCTCAAGCGACCCGGAGCGGCGCGCTTGCAGAGCCGATTTGGCGGCTCGTAAGCGGATGTTGACTGGAACCAGTGACTTTGCCGCGTTCTTGTCGCTCCAATTGAAATCGGCTACCGCACTAGCTGACCCCGCTCCAGTCACTGCCAAAGCCGTGGGCTTCTCCAAGCCGCCGATCAGCGGCATGGAAGTGGCATGTCCCTTAGCCTGCTTGAGCGCGGTGAACGTCCAGACGGGGCGATTCTGACGTCGCGACTTTGCCAAGCTGGAAGACCTCCGTCGCTTCGCCGCGCCCCCGCAACCTGTGCTTGCCCGCCGGGATCGTTTCGAACTCTTCGTCGAGCCGCGACGCGGTCTCGCCGGAAATCGCGATGGCGGTCGCGGCATCCGGGTCGAGCTGCTTGCCGAGATCCTGTAGCCGCTGGCTGACGTTCACGGTGTCGCCGACTATCGTATAGTTGACGCGGTCGGATGCGCCAATGTTGCCGACAATGACGGAGCCCGTATGGATGCCGATGCGGACATGAAGCGGAGGCCGGCCTTCGCTGGCCGCTTCCAGATTGTCTTTCTCCAACTGCTCGCGAATGGCCGCGGCGGCACGGACGGCCGCGGCGGCATGGCCCTTCAGACGGTCCGGCGCGCCGAAGAATGCCAGCATGCCGTCGCCCAAGAACTTGTCAACCGTGCCGCCATGCGTGTCGACCGCGCGGCACAGGATTTCAAAATGATGGTTGAGGAGCCTGGCCGCAGCGGCAGCGTCCATCCGCTCCGACAACGTGGTGAAACCGGCGATATCGGTGAACATGACAGTGACGACCGCCTCGCGCGGTTCGGCGATGCCGATCTCTCCGGTGCGCACCAGCTTGGCCACCAGCGAGCGCGGAATATAGGTCGAGAATGCACGCAGTCCGATCAGCATAGCATTGAAGGCCGAAGCCTGGTTGTCCAACTCCAGCACCCTGCTGCGCGGCAGCGGGGTCACGCCGTCGAGATCGAAATCGGCGACGCGCGTGGCCTGGCCGGCGATCGCCTGGATCGGTCGCGACAGGCGCCTGCCAAGCAGGATCGCTACTATGACCGCCACGGCCATCGCCCCAAGACCGAGCAGGGCCGATCCCATAACGCGCTCGATCTCGTCGCTGATCTGGCTGGTCTCGAAATACGCGCCGAGCGTCCAGGGCTTGTCGCCATAGCCTGCGATCTTGCGGGTAATGGCGATGTACGTGGTGTCGCCGCTCCACTCGGACGCATTGTCCACGCTGGGGTCGATCTCGGCGATTTCTATGTCGCGGGCGCGGCGCGTGTCGAACTCCTGCCCTACCTTGCGCGAGCTATATGCGGCCAATACCGGATCGCCATACGTGGCCAGCGGCGTCAGTGGCAGGACGCCATTCTTCAGAGCGTCGGGATCGGCCAGCCTTTGGTCGGCGAGCACGCGATCTTCGCCATCGAGAATGAAGGCATGCGTGCCAAATCGCGATGACAGTTCCCGCGTGATATCGGACAGTTTCTGCAATTCGACCGCCGCGATCACCCAGGCCTGCGTCACGCCATTACGTGCCAGCGGCACGGAGACATGCGCGTACAGGCCGAACTCGTTGGCCACGAACGCACCCCATTGGCGTCCGTCGACCTGTCTGCGTTGCTCGAGGGCGGCGCGGACTTGGGACGACTTCTCGGGCTCGGCCGGAAAATGCTCGATCGCGCCCGTTGAAACGTTGTTTTCGACGGACCGCGCGGCGCCGCGGCAGACGAGGTCGGGGGTGCAGATCAGCGTCGCCTCGACCCCCGAAGCGGCAGCCAGAGCACCGGCAACGGTTGCAGACATCGCCTTGTCGTCGATCTGGAACTCGCCCTGGGCATACAGCTGCGCGATGCCGTCCACCGCGTTCTCGGCGTCTCCCATCTCGGCGCGCAGCGAGTCCTCCATCGCATCGATCAGGAGTGTCGACTGGGCGCCGAGCAAGTCGAACGTGTTGCGAAAATTGGCGCCGACCGACAATGCGAGCACGCCGCCGACCGACAGGAATACGAGGCTGCCAAAACTCAACGCCATGATGACTGCAATGGGGATGCGACGCCGCTTCTTTGCGGGGCGGGCCAGACGCACTGGTTGTGCGGAGGTGCTCATGCAGCCAATGTCGCAATGCGCCACCGAATTGCAAGCCCGGTGACGGCCTTAAAGAAAGGGCGCGCCCCGAATGCACGAGCCTCCTTGCTTCGGTGCCCAACGCACTTCGGAAAAAAGTTCATGGCGCGGCCGCGACTTCCAGAGTGGCGCCGGCTATGTCCGCTTCCAGGCGGTGGCAATGCTGACCTTAACGGCCGATACGAGGCGCAAAGCCGCTGTGGCTGAGGGCGTAGGGGCGCCCCGTTACCCTACCGCCAGCCATTTGCGCGACTGGGCAAAGGCCTTGAAGGCCTTGGCGTCCATCGGACGGCCGAAGGCGTAGCCCTGCAGGATGTCGCAGCCCAATTCCTTCAGGATGCGCGCGTGCTCCATCGTTTCGACGCCTTCGGCCACCACTTCGATGCCGAGCGATTTGCCGATCTCGATGATGGACGACACCAGCCGCCGCTGCGCCCTCGAGTCGATGATCGGCGTGATCAGCTGGCGGTCGATCTTCAGCCGGCGCGGCTGCAGCTTGAGCAGGCTGACGATCGAGGCGTGGCCGGTGCCGAAATCGTCGATCTCGATGTCGATGCCGAGTTCCTTGATCTGCTCGATGTTCCAGGAAACGAAATCGTCGTTCTCGTCGAGGAAGATCGACTCGACCAGTTCGAACGACACGGTCCCTTCCTTGATGGCGAGCCCGCGCAACCCCTTGATCAGGTCCCGGTCCTCCAGGCGCCTGGCCGAGACGTTGACCGACACGCGCGGGATGTTGAGCTGCGACCAGCGCTCGAAATTCTCCAGCGCCTGTTTGAGGGTGACGCTGTCGATCAGCGCCACGACATTGAGCTCTTCGGCCACCTTGAGATAGGCGGCGGGGGCGAGGATGCCGCGCCGCGGATGCCTCCAGCGCGACAACGCCTCGACGCCGACGATCTCGAGCGTCTTGGCGTCGAACTGCGGCTGGTAGTACGCGATGAATTCGTTCCGCTCCAGCCCGCCCAGGATTTCATCGGCGGTCTGCTTGGTCCGAACGATCTCGCTCTGCAGTTCCTCGTTGAAGAATTCGTAGCGATTGCGGCCATGGCTTTTCGCCCGGTAAAGCGCGAGATCGGCATTGACGAGCAACTGTTTGGCGTCGACCCCGCTGTTGGCGGCAATGCCGATGCTGACGCCGAACCGGCACTGGTGGCCCTGGTAGGTGATCGGCTGCCGCATCTCTTCGATGATGCGGTCGGCGAGTTCGGCAAGCTTGTCGTCGCCACGGCCATGGCTCACCACCACGAACTCGTCGCCGCCGATGCGCGCCACGAAATCGGCAGCCCCGGCATTGGCCTTGATCACCTTCGAGGCATGCAACAGCATGGCATCGCCCGCCGCGTGGCCGAGCGTGTCGTTGATCTGCTTGAAGCGGTCGAGGTCGAGATGCAGCAGCGCCGTGCGCTGGTCGGCTTCGCCGCTTTCGGCCAGCATCTCGTCGAGATAGCGGCGATTGGGCAGGCCGGTCAGCGAATCGTGAAGCGCCACATGCTCGATGCGCGCCTTGGCGGTCTCCAGTTCGGCGTTCTTCGATTCCGACAGCTGCCGCTCGCGCACCAGGTTCTCGTTGAGCAGCACGTCACTGGTCACGTCCCATTCGGCGCCGATCATCTTCGGCGTGCCGCCAGTGTCCTGGAAGAATGTCGCGCGCGTGCGGACATGGCGGATATGGCCGTCAGCATGGACGAGGCGGTATTGCGAGGAGTAGAGGCCCTTGGTCGCCGCGGCCTGGTCGAAATCCAGCCGGGCACGCTCGATATCGTCGGGATGGATCGTCCCCGACCAGTCATCATAGGCGCGCGGCTTGCCGTCGGCGGGCCTGCCGTAGATCTCGTTGACGCGGTCGTCCCACACCAGTTCGTTGGTGGCGAGGTCGTGCTCCCACACGCCGATGCCCGAGGCCTCCAGCGCCAGCTCCAGGCGGCCCGACAGGCGTCTCAACTCGGCATAGTTTTTCTGCCTTTCGCCGAACAGCCGCCCGGCCACCAGGATCGGCAGCACCACCAGCACGCCGGCAAGCGCCATGAGTGCCTGCAAGGTCCGCTCATTCTTCGGCGCTGCTGGCCAGCCGCCCTTGGGAATGGCCGAAATCCGCCAGGAGCCTGAAGGCAGCTGCACTTCGGCCGTCACGGGCTCGCCGGCGATGACGTTGTCGCCGCCAAAGAAACGTTCGCCACCGCCGCCCAGCGCATCCTTGCCGGTCAGCGCGACATCGATGTCGAGTTGGGGGTCGTTGAGGCCGCTCGCCGCGTAGAGCCTCTCGACATCGACTACCGCCGAGACGATCCCCCAGAAGCGCTCGCCGCCGCCCGCCGTCGGTACGAAGACCGGGATGCGGCCTATGAAGCCGCGTCCGCCTTGCGCCAGGTCGACCGGGCCGGCGAACACCAGCATGCGTCCGTCGCGCGCCCGAAGCGCTGCCGTGCGTTGCGCCTCGTTCTTGCGGTAATCGAGCCCGATCGCCTTCTCGTTGCCTTCCATCGGGTACATCAGCGAAATGACGAGGTCCGGCGCGCCGGCGATGTTGCGCAATTGCGATTTCTGCTCGAACAGATTGCCGGCGAGCGAGGCAAATCTCTGCTGGCCCATATAGGGCTCAGTGACGATGGCCGATACCAGGCCGCGCACCAGCTGGAGATTGCCGTTTATGTTGCCCTCGAGCTTGGCGCGGATAATGTTGACCTTGGCCAGCACATCGGCGCGCGCCAGTTGATCGGAGACTTGTCTGTTCTGCTGGTCGGCAAACACGGCGCAGATCAGAAGCACGACAAAGGCTATCGCCGCCGGCAAGTTGGCGGCAGAAAAAACGGCCTGTCTCACGCGGCCGAGATTGAATCCCGTTCTGGTCAATTCGACCCGAATACCTTTCCTGGACAATAGCCCATCGGACGAACCTAGTAGAAAGTGCTTAAATTTAACCTTCCAGGCCGGCCGCAAGTTTCAGCATCGGGCCTATCCTGTGATGCCGGCTATACGGAAATATCTCGCGTACGGGCAAGAAGCACCGGGGCTGCGGAACTTGAGGCGCACGCTGGCGATGCCGGCCTTGCCGATCAGTCGAGCCCGGCGACTCGCAGTTCTCGATGTAGCGGGCTCGATCCTTTTCGTGGACGATGGGTGGTATTTCTCGACCCAGTCCACGGACACGGATGGATGCAGGCGATAGGGAGATCGTCGGCAAGTTGGGTGGCCTAGGCCACTCCCTTCCGCTTTTCCACCTCCGCCTTGCGCAACAAAAACCGCTGGATCTTGCCGCTCGGTGTCTTCGGCAGTTCTACAACGAACTCGACCTCGCGCGGATAAGCGTGCGCCGACAGTCGCTTCTTGACATGCTGGGCGATTTCCTCGGCAAGTTCCTCGCTGCCCTTGTAGGCGGGCGCCAGCACCACGAAGGCCTTGACGATCTCGGTGCGCTGCGGATCGGGCACGCCGACCGCAGCCGCCTCGTTGACCGCCGGATGCTCGATCAGCGCGCTTTCGACGTCGAACGGGCCGATGCGATAGCCGGCCGAGGTGATGACGTCGTCGGCCCGGCCAATGAAGGAGACCGAGCCATCCGGCTCGTACTCGACCGTGTCGCCGGTGCGGTAGTAGCCGCCTGCTATCGCCGGCGTCTCCGCCTGGTGATAGCCGTCGAACCAGCGCAGCGGGGAGTTGTCGATGTCTACGGCGAGAATGCCGGGCTGGTTGGGGCCGAGCTCGTTTCCCGCCTCGTCGAGCACGACCATGCGGTAGCCCGGCATGGCAAAGCCGGCCGAGCCGGCGCGCACGGTGTGCGTGAGGCCGTGGTGGTTGTTCACCATCATGCCGTTCTCGGTCTGGCCGTAATGGTCGTGGATGGGCGCGGCGAGATTGGCGTCGAACCAGCGGATCACTTCCGGGTTGAGCGGCTCGCCGGCGCTGCTCACCACCCGCAGCTTCCCCTTGACCCGGGCGGCCGCTTCCGCGCCCTCGGCCATCAGCAGGCGATAGGCGGTGGGCGAGCCGGCGAGGCTGGTCACCCCAAGGCGCTCGACGATGTCGTAGGTGCTTTTGGCGTTGAAGGCGCCCTCGTAGAAAGTGGTGGCGATGCCGAGCTGCAAGGGGCCGGTGATGGCGTAGTAGAGCCCATAGGCCCAGCCGGGATCGGCGATGTTCCAGAACACATCGTCTGGGGTGAGCCCGATCGCGTCGCGCATATAGGCGCCGAAGGCGAGCAGGGCGTTGAGCGGCACCGGCACGCCTTTCGGGTGCCCAGTCGTGCCGGATGTCGACATCATCATGAACAGGTCGGACCCCTTGCGCATCACCGGCGGACAGTCGGGCGAGGCGGCGGCAAGTGCGGCGCGGAAATCGATGTCGCCTTCGGGCAGGGCATCGCCTGCAGCGAGAATGGTCGCGACGCGCGGATGGTTCTCGACCTCGTTGAGCTTGCCGCGATTGGCCGGGTTGGTCACCACCAGCTTGGCGCCGCTGTAGCCCAGCCGGTGTTCGATGGCCTTCGGGCCGAAGGCGGTGAACAGCGGCTGGTAGACTGCGCCGACGCGCCAGGTGCCAAGGATCAGCGCCATCAGTTCCGGAATGCGCGGCAGCATGCCGGCAACGACGTCGCCCGGACCGACGCCGAGATCCTTCAGCATGGTGCCGACACGGCCCGACATGCCGGCGAGGTCGTCGAAGCTGAATTCACGAAGCTCGCCGCCGGCGGAAATGGCGCGCAATGCCAGCCGGTTTTGTCCCGTGTAGCGGCCGCAGCATTCGACATAGGCGTTGATGCCGGTTGCGGGGTCGCCGTGGAGCCGGGCGACTTCATCTTCGAGGCGAAAGTGCGCGACGGCATCTTCATAGCGCGGCAAGCCGGCCCGAGCTTTGGTCATGATATCCTCCCTCGGTGGCGTCCCTAAGGGACCGCCGCTGTAAGATTGCCCGAAATCGTGGCGGTGGTCGATTGCGGCGATAGTCGATTGCCGGGCAAGCATTGGCCTCGCCCGCGCCGGCCTGTACTATGGCCAGGTGAATGCAGGGGAGGAGGCTCGATCGTGCGGCTGGATCGGAATCTCTGCCATTGGCGCATCTGGGCCTTCATCGCCTTCATGGCGTTCTGGCCGCGTGCGGCATCGGCCGACGACATCACGCCCGAACGCATCGCGGCTGCCCTGTCGAAGCTCGAAGCGCTGGCCGAAGCCGCCGTCGCCGACGGTACCGTGCCCGGTCTCGCTATCGGCGTCGTGCACGATGACGAAGTGATCTTCCTCAAGGGTTTCGGGCATCGCGAGGCCGGCAAGCCTGAGGCCGTCGACGCCGACACCGTGTTCCAGATCGCCTCACTCTCCAAACCGGTCTCCGCCACCGTCGTGGCGGCGCTGGTCAGCGACGGGATCGTGTCCTGGGATTCGGAGATCGCCGACCTCGATCCGGCCTTCCGGCTGGCCGATCCCTATCCGACCAGCCAACTCACCATCCGTGACCTCTTCGCGCATCGCAGCGGGCTTCCCGGCACTGCCGGAGACGACCTCGAGGACATTGGCTACGACCGCGCCGAGATCCTGCATCGGCTGCGGTTCGTGCCGCCATCGTCGAGCTTTCGTGCCGGCTACTCCTACAGCAATTTCGGACTGACCGAGGGTGCTGTTGCCGCAGCGAAGCCGACGGGAAAATCCTGGGAGGAGGTCGCCGAGGAAAAACTTTACCGGCCGCTTGGCATGGCCTCGACCAGCTCCCGCCATTCCGACTTTGTCAAGCACGCCAATCGCGCCGCGCTGCACGTGCCGGTCAATGGCGCCTGGGCGGCGAAGATCAAGCGCGATCCGGACGCGCAGGCGCCGGCGGGCGGTGTCAGTTCCACGGCACGCGATCTCTCGCAATGGGTGCGCCTCATAACCGGCAACGGGGTCTATGCCGGCAAGACGCTGATTGCCGCCGATGCGCTGGCGCAGACGCATGTGCCGCTGATGACGCGCGGCAAGAACCCGGTCTCCGGCGGCGAGTCCTTCTACGGCCTCGGCTGGAATGTCGAATTCGGCCGGCACGGTCCTAGCTGGGGCCATGCCGGCGCCTTCAGCGTCGGCGCGCGCACCCTCGTGACAGTCTTCCCGAAGGAGAAGCTTGGCATCGTCATCATCGCCAATGCCTTTCCGACAGGCGTGCCGGAGGGGCTATCCGACAGTTTTGCCGACCTCGTCTTCGACGGAACGGTCGAGAAGGATTGGATCAAGGCATGGGACGGCATCTATGCCGGCCTCTTCGGTCCGGCGGTCGAGGCGGCCAAGGCCGCCTATGCCGCGCCACCGTCCCCGGCAAGGCCGGCCGGGCCGGCCGGTGCCTATGCCGGACGCTACGCCAACGACTTCATCGGCGATGCGGTCGTGTCGAGTGCGGGAGACGGCCTTGTGCTCAAGGTCGGCCCGGCTGGCGCCCGGTCCTATTCGCTGACGCATTTCGACGGCGACCTGTTCTTGACCTTTCCCGATGCCGAGACACCGGACAGGCCAACGGGCGTCAACTTCGTCGTCGGCCCGGACGGCAAGGCGTCGGCCATGACGATAGAGTTTCTCGACGACAATCATCTCGGCACGCTGCGGCGCGTCGGCGACCGGTAGACAGTGGACATGCCGGCGCAAGCGTTGAAGCCGAGCTTTTATCCAGCTAGTGCCGACCGCTTCGACGCGACGGGCGCGCCAAGAGCCGTATCTGACTCTACGTTCCCTTCACGATTCTCGGTTTGGTCGGTCGACGGGACTGAGCCGCGCTCTCGAGGGCCAAGGCCAACCGCTTCTCGTCTTCGATGGCGCGGTCGACTGCCTCGATTTCCTCCTGGAGCGCCTTCAGCTCGGCTCCGTAGCTGGAGCCGTCGCTGTCCCCGATCTGAAAGCCACTTGCCCGCATTGCGTCGCGAGTATGGTGCACGTTGCGGACACCCTCGCGTCGAGTCGCGACCAGGATTTCCCTGAACTCTCCAAGACGTTCAACGTGATTGCGAGTCATTGCGTTCTCCTATCTCGTCGTCATCGTCGCCGTCGGCGATTCAGCACGGCTTACGGCGCAGAAGGTGACTACAGCAGATACTCTCGACAAAGCATGAGTGCGGAAGTTCAAATTTGAACGTCTTGCAATAACGTGGAGCGCGGCAGCGGGAAATTGGCTGCGGAATCGTACGGTGAAGGTCCCATGATGTTTCTCCTTTGCCACCACGGCCGGAAGGAAACGGATGGATCGCAGAGCTCGCTTCCGGGTGGCCGGAACCGGGACGGCAGCGTCTGGCTTCCTGTGTAGTGAACGCGAACGTCCGTTCAGGGCAGCGAGCGACGCGCAGTATTTACCTTAACGTGAGGGCAGTAGAGAGATCTTGACCCGAGGTGCGAAAAAGCACCGCAAATACAGCTGATTGGTTATGACGTAGGTATTCTCGCAGATGTGGTATTGGCCGTCTGGGGAATCCTGCACGCGATCCTTCGGGATGATGAAATTATGCGGCAAGTAAATGTAGCCGCCATCAATTCTGGACCGTACCGAAGAGCTAGGTATGGCGCGGCAATCGGATCCGCCGCAGCACTTGAATTTCGTCAGTGGGTCAATCCTGTCTTCGTACCAATCATGGGCGTTGGCGCCTGTTGCCGCGGCGATGCACATTGCCGTGAAGATGAACCTCCGCATGGCGTTCCTCAGGTGTCGGCAGGCGCTGCTGGTTCGAGCGTCTATGTATATTAGCCTTCCACTAAAAATACCATTGGTCTGCGAATGACCGGGCCGTACGACCGACATTGGGTCGCCTACCAAATGGCGCTTTCTTATTTGCGCCAGGCCGCCCGCTGCACTCAGTTCCACCGACAGGAAACCTTTTGTGTGAGTTGACCGTTGGTAGCTGCAAAACCGAGGAGAAGGCTGAATGGCATCCGTCCGATACATCGTTGCGGACGTCAACGAGGCGGTCGCGTTCTATCGAGACAATCTCGATTTCAAGATCGAAAAGCACAATCCGGGCAAGTTCGCCGCGCTGCTGCGCGACGACCTGACACTGTATCTCAGCGCCCCAGGTGCGGGGAGCGGTGGTCAGGCGGGCGGCGATCCGAAGCCGGGCGGGTGGAACCGATTTATGATCGTTACGAACGAGATCGATCTCCTCATTGAGCGGTTGCGCGGGGCTGATGCACGATTCCGCGGCGAAATCAGCGACGGCGGTGCTGGCCGCGCCATCTTGCTCGAAGATCCATCGGGCAACGTCATCGAGCTATTCGAGTTCAAGAAGGACTGAGCCTGACGCAGAGCTGACTGCGGCGGGCTGTTGGTTTTGATAAGGCGGTGGGTTCGCCGACGGCTCGTTCTCAGTTCGCCTGGCCGTAATGGAGCAGTTTGAAGCAGTCGTCGCTTCCCGACTTCGACTGCGTCAGCAAGGGCTTCGCGCGGTCGATCCATTCCTGGTGCGATCTGGCATCGGCTTCGATCGCATCGGCCGGTGCAAGGGCGACGAAGCCGCGCCCCTTGCTGAACAGCCAGCACGCGCGGCCGAGATGTCTCCTGCTGCTGAGGCGCAGCAGGTCGGCATCGTAGAAGATATCCAGCACCTCCTGCTTGATCTTGCGCTCCTTTTCAGGATTGGCGACCGCCGCCTCGACCGGCTCGCCGCCGATCGCGTCCAGCAAATCCTTGTAGTCGAGGGCGAGCTGGGTGGTGGCATATTTGATGTCGTTCTCGTCGCGCACGATGTTGAACCACAGCGTCGGGTCGAGCTCGTTGACGACGAACGAGGTTTCGAAATCGCGGGATAGATTGAGGACCTCGAACGCCTGGACATCGACGTCGCGTTCGACCAGAAGGATCTCGGCGACCTGCTTGCCGAGTTCCGCCCCTTGGGCGCTGACCGCGGCGTTGGTTCCACCAAGGTCCGGACTGACATAGGGCCCGCCTTGATCCAGCAGCGCGTCGAATTCGCCGAGCGATGCGACGACAGGGGTGCCGCGGGCAATGCGCGCCGCCAGTTTGGCCATCACCTGCTGCAGCTCCGTCTCGCGTCTTTTCTGGTCCTGATAGTTCTGCTGGAAGAAGAAGATGAACAGGGACACGCCGATGCCGATCAGGATCACGCCGAGCTGCGAAAAGATGTTGCGATAGTATTCCAGCAGCTTTTCGCGATGGCGCACGTCGTCGCGCACGCTGTGCGCGACGCGAAGATTGACGATCAGCGAAAGGATCAGCAGCCCGGCACCGACCAGGATGAGGCCGCCGATGAGGAGGTAGCCATGGCCCGTGCCGAAATCCATTCGCCCGCCCTGAACCCCAGGCTGCGCAGATTAATGCCATTTTGCTGAAATACCTATGGGTTCGTAGAGCATCGCAGCGCTCGGCAGGGAAACGTCGCTTCTCGATGACGAAGGATTTTGCCGACATGCCGCAGTTCGATCGGGAGCCTGGGCCGGCGCGCCCTGCGAGAAGCTGCATTTCCAATGCGAAAACGACCACCCGCCGGCGCGGCCTAGGATTGCTGCTCATACGCAGCAAGTGCCTTGGCGACGCCGGCAACGAGATGTTCGACATCGCTCGCATGTTCGAAGGCGACCCCGGTTTGCGCAAACGCCAGCGGCGAATAGTCAGGCGCTATCCGCTTGACCTCCGCCATGATGCGCTGAGCTTCCTTCAGGTCTCCGAGTTGCGCGTGGCACCCCGCCAGCCTTGTCAGTCGCCAGGGGGTCTTCGAGGGGACCTTGGACATGCTGACAAGCGCGGCCTTGTAATCTCCAACGGAGTATTGCGCGATGGCGCGATCATAGTGGTACCAATCCGGATGGATCGGGTTGATCCGTATCGCACTGTCAAGCGCCGCGAGTGCTTCGAGAGGCCTGCCTCTCATCGTGAGCAAGAACCCCATTTGCGCAATCGTATCGGCGTCATACGGATTGAGGTCGAGCGCGCGTTGAAGGTGATGTTCGGCCGCGTCGAACCGACGGGCGGAGATGAAAGCCTGGGCGAGTACGCGATGACAGCGTGGCTCTTCCGGCGCCAGGGTCACCGCACACTCCGCGCGGTCGATCACCGAACCAAGCAACGCCGGGGATGCCTCGGCATAGCCACCGATAATAAGGTCAGCGAGCGCGATGTAGGAATGCGCCAAGGCATAGGTCGGGTCCTTTTCGACCGCAGCCTGGAAGAAACCGCGCGCAGCCTGATTGTCATCATCACCATAACCGCGCAGCCGGGCCAGTCCACGCAGGAGAAGCTCGTATGCGGCCAGGCTTTCGGGAGGCTTTGGGCTTGCCTGCTTGAGATCTGCATCGTCGAGCCGAGCGACCAGCCGGTTCACCACACGGCGGGCGATTTCTTCCTGCATGTCGAAGACCTGGCCGCCAGACGCGGAAAAGGTATCGCTCCAGAGGACTCCACCCGTCGAGGCAGTAATGAGACTGACAGTGACCCGCATGCCGTCTGCCCGGGTCGTCGCCCTGCCGCGGACCAGGTAGGTTGCGCCAAGGCTGTCGCCAACGGCACGCCAATCGGACGCGGAATCCGAGACAAAGGCAAATCCGGAATTGCGCGCCAGCACGACGACCGTTCCGAAGCGAGCCAACGCATTGACAATGTCCTCGGCGAAACCGTCGACCAAGGGGGTGTCTTCCGGCGCACCCTCATTGCTGAAACGCAGCACAGCAACACTCGGCTGTCCGGAGCGCACTTGCTTTGGCGCGTCGGGAGGAGAGAAGACGTAGCCGCGCTTGGCGACCGTGCGGATAATGGTTTGGCTTTCGTCCTGCAGCGCCTTTCGCAACTCCCTGACCGCCTGCGTCAGGGAGTCCTCGGTCACAAAGACGTCGGGCCACACCGCTGACATCAATTCAGACTTGGTCGCGACACGCCCGACATTCCTGCTGAGGTAGGCCAACAGGTCAAACGCCTTGGAGCGCAGAGCAACAGGTTTCCCGTCGCACAAAAGCAGCCCGCGGGCAAGATCAAGCTCGCAACTGCCAAGTGCCAGTGGTACGTGCCCTGGGTTTTCTCGCGACATTGAATGCCGATCTGACCAGCTCGACCAAACGCTGCCTGATTGGGGTCTCAATCGGCGCGGACGTCAAGGGATCAGGAGAATTTGATCCGACTTCACCTTGGCTGGAAGCCATGCGCCTCTCTACGGCTATGATCTCCAGCATTTCGAACATTGTTCCAGGCATGGGCGCACAAGGGGACCCAGCCATGACGGTGGATGCAAATTCCAGGAGTTCCTGCCGGGCGGCTTGGCGCGTGTTCTCATTCGGTGACATGTTCGACCTCATCCGGTTCGCTCTTGAGAACAATGAAGCCAAGGAACGGGCGCGTACCGGAAGATTTCTGAAATTCTGCTGAATTTCTCCTGTCGATCCACCGTACTTGCCGGGGGAAGCGGCGGTCACTTTCGCATCCGGCACCGACTATCGCGGCGCCGGCTTTCGACGCATCGCTTTCCAGTCCGTAAAAATTTATGGTTTCGCAGGATGTGCAAGGTCGATCCCGCGCGGTCGCCAGGGGCATGGCGTTTGTCTCGGCCATGCATCGAAGGCTTTTGCGCGCTGGCCGCAATGCTGTATCGAGCAGCGCAGGAATTCAAGGAGCCTTCGATGACTTTCAACGATGCCGCGCCGACGGGCACAAGCGGCGGAGCGACGGAAGCGGCCTCCGGCACTGCCGATGCCGTAAACGACGGTACGGCGGCCGGCGATGCCTCTTGGCAGGACGACGTCCGCGCAGGTGTGCGCCATGTGCGCGATCTGGCGTCGCTGCCGCTGTCGCCGGCCGAGCGCGCGGCAGCGCAAGCGGCGGCCGCGAACCACAAGGTTCGCATCCCAAAAGCCTATCTCGACCTGATCGACTGGAACGACCCGCAAGATCCCATCCGGGCGCAGGTCATTCCGTCGCCGCAGGAACTGGCGGAGCAGGACGGCGAGCTCGACGATCCGATCGGCGACCATGACTTCAGCCCGGTGCCGCGGCTGACGCATCGCCATGCCGACCGTGTCCTGTTGTTCCCGACCTATCAATGCGCGGTCTATTGCCGGTTCTGCTTCCGTAAGGAGTCGCTGACCTCGATCGGCCGCGGCTATACGCGCGAAGTACTCGAGCCGGCCTTCGCCTATGTCGCGGACCACCCCGAAATCCGCGAGGTGATCCTGACCGGCGGCGACCCGCTCGCGCTGCCCGACAAGGCGCTGGTCGAGATCCGCGCCCGCATCGAGGCGATTCCGCATGTGCGCCTGTTGCGCATCCACACCCGCGTGCCGGTCGCGCTGCCGTCGCGCGTCACATCAGGGCTGGTCGCGGCCTTGCAGGGGCGGCTGATGGTCACCGTCGTCACCCATTTCAACCACGCGCGGGAGGTCACGCCGGCGGCCGAAACCGCCTGCCGTACCTTGCGCCACGCAGGCTTCGTGCTGCTCAACCAGAGCGTTCTGCTCAAGGGCGTCAATGACACTGTCGAGGTGCTGGAGGAGCTCTGCCGCGAACTGATGTACCGCCTCGGGATAAAACCGTACTACCTGCACCACGGTGACCTCGCGCGCGGCATGGCGCACCGGCGCACCACAATCGCCGAAGGCCAGGCGCTGGCCGAAGCATTGCGCCGGCGCCTGTCGGGCATCTGCAATCCCGTCTATGTGGTGGACCTGCCGGACGGCGGCGGCAAGGTGCCGCTCGGGCCGTGCTATGTCGAGGGACGCGAGGGCGAGACGTGGCGCATTCGCGGGCAGGATGGCGAGGTGAGGACGTATCGGGAGGTTGTGGGCGAGTAGGGCAGCCTTAAAAAAGGTTGGGTTCGCCCGCGGGGCGAGGAGCCCTACTGCAGCGTCCGCGCACTCTGCCAGAACCAGATTGCCAGCGAACCCGATCGCCCACGGATTTGTGTTTCCACAGGCCCTCTCAGAACACCGGATTTGAACAGTGCGCAGTCGCGACCGGCGGCTTCAAGCATCTTGTCACTCACCGCGACTTCGGCATTCTGCTCGGCCGCGATCTCCATCAGCCGACTGGCGACGTTGACCGTGTCACCGGTGGCTGCGATGTGCTGACGGGCTTCGCCGCCAAGTCGAGAGGCAACGATCGTTCCGTGGTGCGCTCCGATCTTGAAGCCGAGTCGCGATGCCGTCGATGCCGGCAACGAGACCAGCCAATCGTTGGTGCGGCTGGAGAGCCGTGCACAACAGCGAGCCGCATTGAAGGCGTCATTTGCCGCTGGTTCCGGCAGGCCGAACAGGATCATGGCGCCGTCACCCATGAAAGAAGTGACGACGCCACCGCAGTCTGCCACTTCCTTGTTCACCAACCCATGAAACGCGTTCAGAAGTTCGCGTGTGGCGCTCGGCCCCAATGTTTCACTCAGCCCGGTGAAGCCGGACAGGTCGATGAACAGGATAGCGGCGTCTGCCCGCACAGGTTCCTTGAGGAAGTCGCCATGTCTGGCGAGCCACTCGCCCAGGCCCGGAGCTTCAACGCGTTGCAGCAATTCGCTCTGCGCGGCGAAATATTGGGCGCGGTTCCTGCCCAGCCAAAGTTGTGCCGAACCGAACAGGAGAGCCGGCGGAACGGCAGCGGCCATCGGCAGCGCAGCACTCAGCCAGATATGGTGTGAGAAGGCGGTCATATTGACCACGAACCAGATCAACACCACGCCGGCGACCGCCGCCAGGCCGATGGCGTTTCGCCGCCATGCCAGCAGCCCGACGAGAACCATGGGCAGCACAACTGCAAAGCCGGCATCCGCAAGACGAACGGACCGGTCGCGCACGATTCCGTCGTCGGTCGCCAGATGGGCGATCGCCGTCGACATGACTTCGACGCCCGGAAGCACGGGATCGAACGGAGTCGGGAAAACATCGCCGGCGCCGGTTGCCGTCGCTCCGATCACGACAATTCGATCCCGGATGATGCCGCGATCGAGTTGGCCCTCCAGCACGGTCGCGGCGCTGATCGTGCGGATCGTGCCGCGCGGGCCATAGAATGTCAGCGGCAGGATGTGACCGATGTCTGTCCTGACCCGGCGGCTGCCCAGCGACAGATGATCGGGCGCTATGGCTGGATCCTCGCCCGCAGCCAGGGCAGCAACACGCAGGGAGAAGGACGCTTCCAGCCGATCTCCGGCCCGAAACAGCAACGGCACGAAGCGCGGCGTTCCCGTCCGGTCGGTGACCACGTTGACGACGCCGACGGCGGCGGCATCCGAAAACGCTTTCAGCGGCCACAGAAACCGCTCGGCATCCGGCACGCGGGCGAGGGGCCCTTCGCCCTCGGCCACTGCCCATTGTCTGCCTCCCGGGTAGACCGCTGCCGCGGCGATGACGCTGGCACTCCTGCCCAGCGAACGCGCGAGCGCCGCGTCATCGTCTTTCGCCCCGGGATCGACCAGCAGAAGGTCGAGCGCAATGGCTTTCGGCTCAAGGCGCGCGATCGAATCGACAAGCCGGGCAAGCGTGGCGCGGCTGAGCGGATAGCTGCCCTCAACGCGCACCGTTTCGTCGTCGATCGCGACAATGGTGATCAGCTCCGGTGGCTTTGCCGTTCCTCGAACGAGCGTTCGAAGATCGGTCATCGTCGCTTCGACGCGATCGAGAAACCCCAGATTGCCGCGCCAGTGCGCGAAGCCCAGGCCGGCGCCCCAAAGACCGGCCAGTATGAGCGCGATCAGCGTCGCAAGCGCTCGACCGCTCATCCTCGCTCACTGACCCAGACGAGCCATCAAGGCGGAAACGCGCTTGGCCGGCCAGCGCTTGACGGTCAGTTTGCCTACGTCGACGCCTTCGCCCGGCGCCAGCACCACGCCGGCATTGGACGCCGGCCGTTGCACGGCGACGCGGCCTCTGAGGACAAAGACGGACGTCTTGCCCTGGCCGACGTCGACCGTCCATCTTGTGCCGCGCACCGCGGCGATCGCCTGCGGGGTGACGACCACGAAACCGCCCTGGACCCCGCCGGCAGGAGCCTCGAGCAGCAGCGCCTTGCGCCGCAGTCTCACCGCATCGGCATTGCCGTTCCGATCGCGGTCCACCAGCGAAAAACGCGCGCCGTCTTCGACGATGATGGTAAGGCCTTCCTGGCACCGCAGGATCTGTCGAGCGGTTCCGGCCACCGGCTCGAACCTGCACCCCGCCTCGCTCGACTGCGCAAAGGCGGTATCCATCCAGAAGACACCGGCAAAAATGCCGGCCACCAGCCTACGGAAGTATCGGCCCCTTGCGCTCATGAACCCCTCCTTGCTTCGCGAAAATCTGCGGCAGGAAAATCGTCTGCCGTCAGCCTGACGGTATGCGCACGAGCCGGCACTTGCAGCGGCGTAGCCCTGAAGCAGCAGGATACCGACCGGCAATCCTAACACGACAACCTGCTCCCGCGCTAAGGCAGACGTGCGACGGGGAGGTGGGTTCACGGAGGTGTGGGGGCAAGCTCGGGTTCCTCGCTCGCCCCCAGGCTCCCTGGAACCGGACTCAATATCCCGCATTGTATGAGCGGGGCCTCAAGGAGTGCGCGGCGTGAAAGCTTTGTTGGGAATAGTCGGTGGCTTCGTGCTGACCCTTGCCGTCTTCGCCAGCGGCCTTGCCTTCGCCGTCTGGCTTCTCGCCGCAAAGCCCGTGCGCCAGATCACCCACAGCGCGGGCGTCGCGGAACTCTGGACCAAGGACGCGCGCCCTGTGAACAAGGCGGCGCAGACCTTGGAGCGTATCCCGGCCGAGCCGGCTGCGATGCCTGACGCCAAAGCGGAAGCGGCCGCCGCGTCGCAGACCACAGCGGCGACGACCGACGCCATCGAGACCTCCGCCATCCAGCCTTCGACGGATGAGGAGCAGGCCTCGGCAGGACTGCCCGCCGCCCATGTCGAATGGTGCGCGAGCCGCTACCGCTCCTATCGTCCCGGCGACAACAGCTACATGTCCTACAGCGGAGAGCAGCGCACCTGCTTCTCGCCCTATCTCGACCCCGGCACCGCCGGACCCACGGCGCAACCTCCCGCCGATGCCGTCAGTTACGTCGAGGCGAACGACGCTTCTATGGACGGCTACGCCACGACATATGAGACGGACGCCGTCCAGCTTTCGCCCGACCACGTGGATTATTGCTTCAGCCGCTACCGCTCCTACCAGCCGGAAGACAACACATACCAGCCTTATTCCGGTGGCCCGCGCCGGCAGTGCGAATAGGGAGTGACGGGGGTGCGAAAACAACCGAATACAACCTGAAACCAGACTGAAACACCGACGCGGACGGGCGACATGCCTGCGAAACGCCCCGAGGGGATGGTCACCCAGGCCAGAACCCAGAGGAGTGCGCCGATGACACCCGACCAGATCCGACTTGTGCAGGACAGTTTTCGCGAGGTCGTTCCGATTCGCGCGGCTGCCGCCGCTCTGTTCTATGAACGCCTGTTTGCGATCGACGAAAACCTTCGGGCGCTGTTTCCGGTGCGGGACATGACCAAGCAGGGCGCCAAGCTGATGGCTAGCCTGGGTTTCGTCGTGCATGGGCTGGATCGTGCCGAGACCATTTTGCCGACCGTGCGCGAACTCGCCAAGCGGCACGTCACCTATGGCGTTGAAGAGCATCATTACCCGATCGTCGGGCAGGCGCTGATCGAGACGCTGGCGGCCGGCCTCGGACCCGCCTTTACGCCGCCAGTGCGCGAGGCCTGGGAAGCAGCCTATGGCCTGCTCGCGAGTGTCATGATCGCGGCCGCCCGCGAGGACCAGCTCGCGGCGTGACGTAACGCGATGGGCTGCGGCCGAAGGCGGTTCGTTTCACCCATTCCAACGGAGCGGGCATTCAACCGCCGAACTCTTCATCGAGGACGCGCAGGCCGTCCTCGTATTTTGACGTCGAGGCACCAATCTGGCGTGCCTGCCAGAGATTGTCGGCAAGGTCTGCGCGCTTGACCGCGAGTGCCACCGGGTTGGCGGCTGCCCTGCGTACGAAAGCGAGATCGTCCTCTTCGGATCGTCGGGTGAGCGCGTCAACGGCCGATACGATCGATGGTCCGAAGCCTGCCTCTTCGAGCCGGTCACGGCTCCAGCCCTCACTCTTCTCGAGAACGTCATGCAGGTAGGCGACAGCCTTCTGGTCAATCGTTTCGACCGCGTCGGCAACCCGGTGGCAATGCTCGATATAGGGTTGCCCCGTTTTGTCCGTCTGCCCGGCATGGGCTTTTTCAGCGATCTTTGCCGCCTGGTAGAGAACGCTCATGGCCTCGATCCTGTATCGCCTATTGGATTTAACCGGGAATTGCGCCGCGGGTTCCACGCGTCCGGTGGCTCGCCACGTTCAGGGCTCGTTTGCCGTGCTTGTCAGGAGCGAGCGAAAGCGAAGAGCTTCGCATCGCTGTCCTCGGCACCGCCGATCGCCGACAAAACGATCTCCGATGCGATTTGCGAAAAGGTGATGCCATTGCCACCATAGCCCATGACGGCATGAACGCGCGGGTGCCCGGGCAGCGCACCGATATAGGGCAGCCCCGTTGTCGTCGTGCCAAACGAACCGGTCCAGGCAAATTCGGGGGTGGGATCGAGCTGCGGCAACAGCCGCGATAGCTTTGCGGCCAGTCGTTCGGCCTTGCCGGCGATGAGCCGATCGCGCTTTCCTTCGTCGACAAAGTCTTCATCCTCGCCGCCGCAGAGGACGCGGCCGTCGGCTGTCGATCGGACGTAGAGGTATGGCTCTGATGCCTCCCAGATGAGAGCGGCGCCCGGCCAGATGTTTTTTGGCTGTCGCTTTGTGGCGATGGCCCAGGTCGAGACGATGCGGTGCGCCGTCGACGGGATGATGTTGGTCAGCTCATAGCCGGTTGCCAGCACCAGATGTTGCGCTGTGATTGTCGGGCCATGCTTGGTGCCGACGACGACTCTTTCGCGATCGTGGTCGATTGTTGTCGCCTCGACCGGTGCATAGAAGCGCGCTTTGCGTACCAGCGACCGCAGCAGCAAACCCGCGGTCAGCTTGCGCGGATCCAGCGCGAGATTGCCATGGCTGAGAATTGCGCCGGCGCGATCGATGCCGAACCCTTCCGCCAGGGCCTGACGGCTCAAGTAAGTTGCAGCGATTCCGGTTCGTTGGCGTGCCTCTGTCTCGGCGCGCAACGCGGATCGCCGAAGCACATTGCCAGCCAGGTAAAGCGCGGGATGGCAGGTGAGGTTGCAGTCGATCGCCAGTTCGGCGATCCGCCCTTGCAAATTGAGTACGGCCAGGCGTGACCGGCGCCATGCCCGCTCGGCATCGGCCTTTCCCCGCATCGCCGAAAGTTTTGTCAGTGGCTGGTCGAGCTCGAATTGCACCAGGGCCGTCGTTGCCGAGGTCGATCCCTCCAGCGGTCCGCGCCGGTCGATGCAGATCACCGAATGGCCGGCGCGCGTCAGTGCTTCGGCGGCCATGGCGCCGCTGACGCCCATACCGACGATCAGTACGCCGGTGCTTACGTCCCGCGTCAGTTTTTCTGTCGGCACCGATGGCGCGCGGTAAGAAAACCAGACAGGCCGGCCGCTCCTCAGGTCGAGTTTGCGCGCCACCAACGCCTCCAGAACCTGGACGCATGGGCGTCCGGTGATCGCCGGCTATTGCGCTAGAGGCGCCCGAGAACAACCAGAATGATGACGATGAGCAGGACCAGACCCAACCCGCCGCCACCATAGTAGCCGGTGCCATAGAAGGGGCCGCCGCCAAGGCCGCTGAAACCGCCGAGCAAAATCAGAATCAAGATGATGATCAGAATCGTGCCGAGACCCATGGATGTTTCCTCTCTCTAAATGAGCTGCCGGCGCGGCAGCGCCAGATGCTCAAGAAGCGCCCGTTTGACCTTGGTCAGACTCGCCTGCACCATTCGTCTACCTGCCGCTCCGCCGCTTCCTTGGCGATCCCATACCTCTCCTGGATTCGCCCGAGGAGCTGGTCGCGATTGCCGTCGATCCGATCCAGATCATCGTCGGTGAGGTCGCCCCATTGCTCCTTGGCCTTGCCTTTGAACTGCATCCATTTGCCCTTGATTTGATCCCAATTCATCGTTGCCTTCCTTCTGTTGAGATGACGCGCTCAACCGCGCCCGCGTCTTCCTTTTTAGGGGGAGACGCGGGCTGATCAGGGGATACCTGATCGGCAGCAGTTGAGGGGACAGCTGCAGAGAAAGAACCGGGTCGATGGCGAATTGTTCCGGAGTTGCAGGCGAAATGCTCCGACACCTGCAAAAAAGACCCGCCGGCGGTCAGCCAGCGGGTTCGGAGTTCTGGAGTAGCCAGAGTGAACTGGCAGAAGGTCAACGCGCGGTGGCTGGCTTTGTTGCATGGCGCATCCGCCTTCGTGCCGGCGAAGAGCGTCTTGGTCGCTCGCCCCGCTATGGAACCATCATGCCCCATGTCGGTTTTTTCCACGCGGGCCGCGTCAGCCGGACCAGGTGGCAAAGGGAACAGGGTTGGTTTCTCCGGCTTCACACCCTGGCCAACGAAATGGCAGTCGAGCTCTTGTCCCACCCGGCCCGCCCCCTTGGAGCAAGGGCAGTGCATGGAGCTCGATGATCCGCGTCCAAATAGGCGCGAAACGGAGATGGTGAGGCAGTATGCCGGGCTGGGTGGGTGAGGGCTGGGAGCTTCTGAAGGAGAGCATCAGCGGCTTCGTAAACGACAACGCCTTGAGCCACGGCGCCGCGATGGCCTTTTATGCCACCACGTCGCTGGCGCCGATCCTGCTCATCATCGTTGCCATCGCAGGCTTCGCCTTCGGCAATGATGCCGCCGAGCTCGCCCTTTCGGCGCAGATTTCAGGGGTGATGGGTCCGCAGAGCGCCGACCTCTTGCAGGCCGCGATCGAAACCGCGTCGCAGAAATCGGCAAGCACATTGGCCACGATATTGGGCTTGGTGACCCTGATTTTCACCGCATCAGGCGTCTTCGGCGAAATGCAGCTTTCGCTGAACGAGATCTGGAAGGTCAGGCCGAGCGGTACATCGTTTTCACGATTGGTGCGGGCTCGCGCTGCAAGTCTGGGTCTGGTGGCCGCTCTGGGTTTCATGCTGCTCGTGTCGCTGGCGGCGAGCACGGCGATCTCGGCCCTCGGCGACATCATCAACGCGCATCTGCCCTTTGGCGAACTGATCGTGAGTGCAATCAACACGATCGTGTCTTTTGTCCTGATCGCCCTGCTGTTCGCCGCAATCTACAAGGTCCTGCCTGACAGGACCCTGAGATGGCGCGACGTCACCATCGGCTCGATCGTGACCGCATTTCTTTTCACGGTCGGCAAGTCGTTGATCGGCTGGTACATCGGAACAAGCGCCATCGCGACGTCATACGGGGCGGCCGGCGCGCTGCTGGTCGTGCTGCTCTGGGTATACTATTCAACGCAGATATTTCTGTTCGGCGCAGAGATCACCCGAGCCTATTCCATCAGGCAGGGGAGCCGGCCCGATCTGGCACCGGTCGTCGCGGCGAGCACTGGGGCAAGGCGGGCGGATCGAAGCGCGTCGAAGACCGAGATCGTCATGTGGATTGTCCTCAGCAGCCTGGTCACGGCGGCTATTTCACGAATCCGCCGGACCGACAAATAAGCCTGAGCACTTCGACAGCGGTTCGACGCCGCCAACCTTTTGTGTCCGCCGGCGTTGTCCTTCCAGCGAAGGAGAAACCGATGCTGACAAAATCCAACACCTCGAAAGCCACGCAAAAGCAGCGGCGCGTGCAGCGCAAGGTCGATGCCGACGATCGCCGCAAGTCGAAGGCGAAATCAAAATCGAATGGCGCCATGCAGGCGGGCGCGCGAAACTATCCCGAGCCGCCTTTCCCGAAGCAGCATCACCCCAAGCCCGGCGAAGAGTGGAAGATCGAGCCGGCGCCGCTCTATGACGCGCCGTTCTGGCAGGGCTCGAAAAAGCTCGATGGCAAGGTGGCGCTGATCACCGGCGGCGATTCCGGCATCGGCCGGGCGGTCGCCGTCCTGTTCGCGCGCGAGGGCGCCGACATCGCCATCGCCTATCTCAGCGAGGACCGCGACGCCGAGACGACGAAGCAGGCGGTCGAGGCCGAGGGCCGCCGCTGCCTGGCGCTGCGCGGCGATGTCGCCAGCCGCGCCTTCTGCCGCCGCGCGGTGGAACGGACACTGAAGCAGTTCGGCGGTCTCGACGTGCTGGTCAACAACGCAGCGTTCCAGGTGCATTCGGTCGATTTCACCGACCTTACCGAGGAGCATTTCGACACCACGCTGAAGACCAATCTCTACGGCTATTTCCATATGGCGCAGGAGGCGGTGCCGCACATGAGGCCGGGTTCGGCCATCATCAACACCGGCTCGGTCACCGGCATCGACGGCTCGAAGCATCTGGTCGACTATTCCATGACCAAGGGCGGCATCCACGCCTTCACCCGTGCGTTGTCGGGCAGTCTCATCGGCAAGGGCATCCGCGTCAATGCGGTGGCACCGGGGCCGGTATGGACCCCGCTCAATCCGTCGGAGAAGGAGGCCGAGGACGTCTCGGTGTTCGGTGCGAAGACACCGATGAAGCGCCCGGCGCAGCCGGAGGAGATCGCGCCGGCCTATGTGTTCCTGGCCTCGCCGCAATGCTCCAGCTACATCACCGGCGAGATCCTGCCGATCGTTGGCGGGTATTGATCTGGTTGGCTCCTGAATCGGCCGCTCACTCAGCATCCATGGGCGGAAACCTATGCCCCATGACAGGGCTCGACTCCGTGCGGAAAGAATTTCGTTTCCGTTTGGAACAAGGCGGGAGACTGGCTGTTTCCTAAGACCTCATGTCGAGGCGAGGGAACAACCAAGAAGGACCAACCCTATGGCGACCAAGGCTGCATCGAAGGGTCTGAATGAACTCTTCCACGACACACTCAAGGACATGTATTTCGCCGAGAAGAAGATTCTCATCACGTTGCCAAAGATGGCAAAGGCAGCGCAAAGCGAGGCTCTGAAATTGGCATTCGAAAAGCATCGCAATCAGACCGAAGAGCATGTTGCTCGCCTCGAGGAGGTCTTCGAGGTGATCGACAAGAAACCGGCTGGCAAAACCTGTGCCGCCATCATGGGCATCACCGAGGAAGGCGCCGAGATCATCAAGGAATATAAGGGCTCGCCGTCTCTGGATGCCGGCCTCCTGGCGGCAGCACAGGCCGTCGAGCACTATGAGATCTCGCGCTATGGCACGCTGCGGACCTGGGCATCCGAACTCGGACTGACCGAGGCGGTCAATCTCCTGGACCTGACGCTGATCGAGGAGAAGGAAACCGACGCCGCGCTCACCGAACTTGCTGGCTCGGCCGTCAACGTGGCGGCGGAAGCCGCGTAACGGCAGCCAGACATCCCCTCTCTTCTCGTCCCGAGCCCTGGCGATCGGTCACCAGGGCTCGGAGAACTACTTTCAAACAGATGGCTCCGGAGGAACATTAGCCCGTTCTAAAAGTTCTACACCCAACACTGTTGAGGTGATCGAAAATGGCATTTGTGGTGGTTCATTTCCTCGGCTTGACGGTTCAGGATTTCGTGGGCGGGGTGGTGCCGTTACTGGCCTGCGTTCTCTTCTTCCATATTGTGTTGAGGGGCAGTCCGAACCGCTAGGAGCAATGGGCTCTGGACACAGGTATGGTGATCCGTCGAAAGGCCCAGCAAGCAGGAATGAGCCAGGGCCCGGCGACAACCGGGCCATCAATCCTCCTTTCGAGACCGATGATCAGAAAACTCAAATCCGGAAAATACCGCCTTTATTCGCGCAAGGAGGATGAAAAGACCGGCCGCCGCCGGAACCTCGGCACGTTTGACACCCGCGAGGCGGCCGAAAAGCACGAACGCGAGGTGCAGTATTTCAAGCGGCATTGAGGGGAAATCATGCCAGCGACTGGCGCGCACGATGCACCGCTGATGACGCCCCCAATTGTCATGCCGCGCGGCCGCGTCGGCATGAAAATTTTCGCCAGTTCGCTGGTCTCCTGCAGGCTTCGCGACGGATTGGCCTGCATGTTTCTCAAGCGATCTTGACGCGCCTCGTCACTTGGCCATTGCTCTCCCAGTATGTGTGCTTCTTGGCGATCAAGGGATCGTCCATTGCTGGTTGAACCTGTCCCGTTGTGCTGACCGCGCGCGAGGTCACCGTGTGTTCTCCCGGCGACGGGTTTGCCCAGGGCAGGGACCAGATTTTCCAGGCATGCTCGGCCTCCTCACTGTGGTCGATGGTCGCCGGCGCCCAGGGCGCTTGATCGATTTGCACTTCGACCCGGTCGATCGGCGCCCCCCAGGCTGCTCCGACGATGGCGTAGTCCGAGCCTTTCCGGGTGACCTTCGCGGGTGCCGACTTTAGCAGCGCCCGGCCCACCGAGGTCTCGGCCCACACGGTCTCGCCATTGTGGTCTTCCTCCCGGATGGTGACATAGTCGCGGGCCATCATAACGCTCATGAACCTTGTGTCGCGAACCTCGATGCGCTTCAGCCACTTGACATTGGCGATCCCGTACCAGCCCGGAGCAATAAGCCGCAGCGGGAAACCATTGGGCGCCGGCAAGGCGGCGCCGTTCATTTCATAGCAGAGTAGATTGTCGGGGTTCATCGCGTCGGCGAGCGACATGCTGCGCGCGAAACTCTGCTTCATCTTGACGTCGCGTATCGGAACCTCGCTTTCGTCAGTTCCGAAAAAGACGACCTCGATGCCCTTCTCCAGAACGCCGGCTTCCTCGAGGATCGGCGCGAGCGGCGTCCCTGCCCAACGGGCATTGCCGATGCCGCCGGTGAAAAACGGAAAACCGTGGTTGCCCGAGCATTCCACGGTGAAAACGACCTCCTGGCGCGGCCGCGCCCTGATGTCGGCGAGCGTCAACTTCAGGGGCTTCTTGACCAGGCCCCCGATCTCCATGGACCAGGTCTTCTCATCGATCGTCGGTCGATTGAAATGCGAGATGCTGAAGAACTTGTCGTTTGGCGTTATCCAGCTATCCAGATCCTCCCAGACAAGCTGCGTCTTGATTCCATCCGGATTGGGATTTTCGGTCGGCTGGTCCAGCCACGGAACAACCTCCTCGCCCGCCTGTGTTGGAAAAGCGTAGGCTGGCGAGGCACGGATAGCAGCGATTGCGACAAGAGCCGCGCTTCCTTGAATAAGAAGTTCTCTGCGTTGAATTCTATGCATGTTGTTTACCTCCCAGTTGATCCGGAACAGGCTGCAACGTGCGTTAGGCCGTAGCCTGACCGCGGATAGGCGACACAATGAAAGTTCGGCCCAGCCGGAAGTATCCGGATAGGTCAGACAATCACCGACGCACCTCAAGCATGTGAAGTGTTGGGCGAAACTCTAGCGGCGTTTTCGCAATCTAAGAGTGCGCCCTTGAAAAGGAGGTGTCCACAACCTGGACGGGACATTGTAACTTTGTGGCATTATACTTTGTGGCATTCCAGACCGAAATCCAGCCCTGTCAAAATCATTGCTGCTCAGACCGCGACAGGCCGGCCGTGATCTTCGGTGGGATGCGCCAGCGGGTGGCGCCGAAATTGCGCCGGTCAAGCCGGGATTGAGGTTGGCGAGCTCGGCGGTGTCCATACGATTGAGTTGGGCAGGCGGCGCGCAGTTCGGCGGCCATCGGGGAGGGGCAGCAGCGCTATCCTATCGGCGTCACGCCGAGATGCCGGAGGCACTCTTGGATTCGCGCAGATTTCTTGGATCGTTCGGCCGCGCGCGGCGTTTCAGGAGCAGCTGAAATGGAGGAACGGAAAATGGGCGACGATCGGTTGGCAAAGATCAGGCAGCGTGCCTATGAGATCTGGGAACGGGAAGGCCGGCTGTTCGGCAATCACGAGCGGCACTGGAACCAGGCCCAGGCGGAAATCGACCGCGAGGCGGCCCTGCCGCTGACGGCGGGCGACGCCCTGCCGGAAACCCGCGAGATCGCCAGCTCCGACATTCTGACGGTCGAGGAACTGGCCATGCGCACCGGCATATCGGGCGACGAGGCGCGGGAGCTGATCGACAGGCTGGGCAGTGACCGCGCCGCGATCGAGTCAGCCGCGCGCAGCCTCAAGGCGAGACGGCGGCTTTAGCTTCGGGCTGCATTGAACCGAACGGCCCGGCCGCGTCAGCGGCCTCTCTGTCATGCAAACCCGCGTCAGCGGCCCCTCCGTCAGACAGCCTCAGCGGCCTTCGCCGGCACGCGGGAACAGGTGGCGCCGAAGCGCGTTGATCTTTGTCAGGAGACCAAAAATGTCTGTCCACAAGACGACTGTCCACAAGGAAGACTACCGGACAAATCGGGCCGACTACCTGATTGCGAGGTCGCCGATCCCAAAGGTCGAGCCCAAGCCGAAGAAGCGACCGTCCCGGCCTGATGACCTGCGCCCGATTCGAGTCCCGAAGCATAGGGTGACGGGTTCATGAATACAGTCCCGATCCGTTAGTCCGCCTATGCGCATGGCCTTTGCCGACCCCTCGAGACCAAATCCATTCGCTTTCGCGCCCGTTCCTTTGTCGCCTTCACGCTGACGCCGGAGGCGCCTTTGGGCTGGAGAGCCTCGACCGCTGGATCGGCAACTCGCCGGGCTATTTCGCCGGCCGTCCGGTGCGCCCGACGCGGCGAGTTCGTAATCCTACTCGGCGGCCGTCTCCGATGGCGCCTCTGCCGGCCCCGAGGGCTCGGCAGAGGCACGGGGCTTGCGCCGTGAAAACAGCGACCTGAGCGCGACGTAGAACACCGGCGTCAGGAACAGGCCGACGAAGGTGACGCCGAGCATGCCGGAGAACACTGCGGTGCCGAGCGACTGGCGCATTTCTGCGCCCGGGCCCGTTGCGATCATCAGCGGCACGACGCCGAGGATGAACGAGAAGGCGGTCATCAGGATCGGCCGCAGCCTGAGTCGGCAGGCTTCGACGGCAGCCTCGGCGGCCGACAGGCCGCGTTCCTGCGCCTGCCGCGCGAATTCGACGATCAGGATCGCGTTCTTGGCGGCAAGCCCGATCAGCACGATGAGGCCGATCTGCACGAGGATGTTGTTGTCCAGCCCTCGGAAAGACACGCCGAGCAACGCCGCGAGCACGCCGAGCGGCACCACCAGCACAATGGCGAACGGCAGCACCCAGCTTTCATATTGCGCCGCCAGCGCCAGGAACACGAACAGCACCGACAGTCCGAAAATATAGACAGCGGCATTGCCGGTGTTGCGCTCTTGATAGGCGAGTTCGGTCCATTCATAGGAGGTACCGGCCGGCAGCGTCTTTGCCGTGATCCCTTCCATCAATGCCAGCGCGTCGCCCGTGGAAACGCCGGGCGCGGCGTTGCCCTGCAGCGGCACCGAGACGTACATGTTGTAGCGCTGGACCAGCGCCGGACCGGTGACGTCGCGGATCTCGATCAACGTGCCGAGCGGAACCAGCGCGCCGGTCGCCGAGCGCACCTTCAGTTTCAAAATGTCGGCGCGATCGAGGCGGAACGCCTGGTCGGCCTGCGCCCGCACCTGGTAGACGCGCCCGAAAGCGTTGAAGTCGTTGACATAGGCGGTGCCCAAATTGATCGACAGCGTCTCGAAGATGTTGGGGATCGGCACGTTCAGGATGCGCGCCTTGTCGCGATCGATCGCCAGGAAGAATTGCGGGCTCGACGCGGAGAACGTGGTGAACACGCCCGTCAGCCCCGGCGTCTTGTTGGCCTTGCCGGCGATTTCGTAGGCAAGCGCCAGGATCTGCCGCATGTCGGCGCTGTTGCGCTCCTGGATCTGCAGCTTGAAGCCGCCGGCATTGCCGACGCCGCGGATCGGCGGCGGCGGCAGTGCGATAATGAAGGCTTCCTTGATGCTTTGCAGGCTACCGAACAGATTGCCGATGACCTGGGTCGCCGACTGGCCGGCTTTCAGTCGCTCGTCAAACGGCTTGAACCTGGCGAAGATCACGCCTTGGTTGCTGGCGTTGGTGAAGGTCGCGCCGGAGAAGCCGGCGAAGGCGACTGCGTAGTCGACGCCTGGCGTTTTCTGGATAATCTGCGACGCCTGCTGGATGACCGCATCGGTCCTCGACAGCGAGGCGCCGTCCGGCAACTGGACGACGACGATCGCATAGCCCTGGTCGAGCGACGGAATGAAACCGCGCGGCACCGCCTGCACCATGTAGACCGTGGCGCAGATGAGGGCCGCGAAAACGGCCAGCATGGCGGTGATCGCTATCCACGAGCCGACCAGCACGCGGACGATGCCCGAATACCAATGGGCGACCCTGTCGAAGCCGCGATTGAAGCCGTCGGCGAGCGCCCGCCCGAACCGCGCCAGGAAAAAGCGCGGCGGCGCCGCCGCGGCGTGGTGCGGCTTGAACAGCAGTGCGGCCAGCGCCGGCGAAAGCGTCAGCGAATTGAATGCCGAGATCGCCGTCGACACCGCGATGGTGATCGCAAACTGCAGGTAGAACTGCCCGGAAATGCCGGGGATGAAGGCTGTCGGTACGAACACGGCTATCAGCACCAGCGAGATCGCGATGACCGCCGTTCCGACTTCGTCCATGGTCAGGTGCGACGCCGGATTGGGCGCCAGCCCTTCGGCGATATTGCGCTCGACGTTCTCGACCACGACGATCGCATCGTCGACGACGATGCCGATCGCCAGAACGAGGCCGAACAGCGTCAGCATGTTGAGCGAGAAGCCGGCGGCGTAAAGCACCGCCAGCGTGCCGATCAGCGACACGGGGATCGCCACGATCGGCACGATCGCCATGCGCCACGATTGCAGGAAGACGATGATGACGATGATGACCAGCAGCATCGCTTCGAGGATCGTCTTGTAGACCTCCTGGATCGACTCGGCGACGAACTCGGTCGGATTATAGACGATGTCGTAGCTCAACCCCTTCGGGAAGTCGCGGGAAAGCTCCTTCATCTTGTCCTGGATCTCCGCGGCTGCGGCGAGCGCATTGGTGCCCGGCCGCTGGAAGATGGCGAGCGCCACCGCCGGTTTGCCGTTGAGATAGGAGTTGGTGACGTAATCCTTGGCGCCGAGCTCGATGCGCGCCACGTCCTGCAGCGAGATCAGGCGGCCGTCGTCGGTCGATTTGACGATCACATATCGGAAGTCGCGCGCGTCGTTGAAACGGCCTTGCGTGGTGACCGTGTACTGGAACGCCGTGCCGGTGTTGGTCGGCGGCGCGCCGATCGAGCCGCCCGACACCTGAACGTTCTGGTCGCGCAGTGCCTGCACCACATCGCCCGAGGTCATCCCCAGGGCGGACAGTTTTTCCGGATCGAGCCAGATGCGCAGCGAATATTCGCGTTCGCCGAAGATGATGAGGTCGCCGACGCCGTCTAACCTGAGGAGTATGTCGCGCACCCGCGAGCGGGCGTAGTTCGAGACGTAGAGCTGGTCGTAGGTATTGTCGGGCGACAGCATGTGCACGACCATCATCAGGTCGGGCGAGCTCTTGGTCGTGGTGATGCCGAGGCGGCGGACTTCTTCGGGCAGGCGCGCCTCGGCGATCGACACGCGGTTCTGCACCAGCACCTGCGCCTGGTCGAGATCGGTGCCCAGCTTGAAGGTGATGGTCAGCGCCATCGCCCCGTCGCCCGACGAATAGGACGACATGTAGAGCATGCCCTCGACGCCGTTGATCTCCTGCTCGACCGGCGTTGCCACCGTCGCTGCGACCGTCTCGGCGTCGGCGCCCGGATACTGCGCGCGAACGACGATGGTCGGCGGCGCGATCTCGGGATATTGCGCGACCGGCAACTGGGTATAAGCAATCCCGCCGAGGATCAGCAGGACGATCGAAACGACCGATGCGAAGATCGGACGGTCGACGAAGAAATGTGCGAACCTCATTGCTGCAACTCGGCGGTCTCGGCCTTGGGCGGCAACGTCACCATCTCGACCTTCACCTTGGTGCCGGGCCTGGCGTGCATCAGCCCGTTGACGATGATCGTCTCGTCGCCGGTCAGGCCCTCGCGGATCACCCGGTAGCCGTCGAGACGCGGGCCGGTGCGCACGGGTTTCGCCGTCACCATCCCGGCCTCATCCACCAGGAACACGATGCGGCGATCCTGATCGGCGCCGATCGCCTCGTCGGGCACCAGCACGCCGCTATGCGGCAGCGACCCCGGCACGTTGATGCGCCCGAACATGCCTGGCTGGAGAACGCCGTCGGCGTTGGGAAACCTTGCACGCACCCGCATGGTGCCGGTCGCGTTGTCGATCCGGTTCTCGGCAAAATCGAGCTTGCCTTTGAATGCCGCCTCCGCGCGGTCGGCGACGCGAACCACCACTTCGAGCCCGCCGGCGCCTTCCTGCATGCTGCCGCCGCGCTCCTTCGCGTCGCGGGCGTAGCTGAAATACAGGCGCTCATCGACGTCGAAATAGAAGTCGATCGGATCGCGCGTAACGATGGTCGTCAGCAAGGTGGAATCCGGCTGCACGAGGTTGCCGACCGACACCAGCCGGCGGTCGATGCGGCCGGACAAGGGCGCCTTGATCTCGGTGAATTCCATGTTCAGGCTGGCCGTCGTCAGCGCAGCCGTCGCGCCCTGCATCTGCGCCTGCGCCGAAAGGTATTCCCGCCGGCGGTCGTCGACCGTAGCGGTTGAGATATTGCCGGTCTTGGCGAGTTCGTCGGCGCGATCCAGCTGCATCTTGGAGAATTCGAGCAGACTCTTGGCGACGTCCACTTGCGATTTGGCGGCATCATAAGCCGCCTGGTACGGCCGCTGGTCGATGGTGAAGAGCAGGTCGCCCTTGTTGACCAGTGCGCCGTCCTGGAAGGTGATCTTGTCCAGATAGCCGCTGACGCGCGAACGGATGGCGACCTGGTCGACGGCTTCGAAGCGCCCGACGAACTCGTCGTCTTCTACGATTTCACGGACCACCGGCTTGGCCGCCGTCACCACGGGCAGCTGCTGGTCCTGCGCAAACGCAGTGCTGCTGAAAGCCATGCCGAGCAGGAATGCCGCCAACACGGCGGCGGGGACAAGCCAGCCGGCCGATCGACGGGGTCGCCAGCCCGCGTCGCGATGCAATTGCCCATTCTCTGGGGTGTCCATTGCGTCCTCGCTCGCTGGACCCGGAGGTCGGTTGATCGGCTTCTACGCTAAGGCTTCTCGTCGAGATCAGAGCACTGCAGTGTTGTGCAAGGCAACGTGATCATTTTCCATGTGGGCTGAAATGTCCACCCGGACGGCGACCCGAAGCCGTTGCGTCTGTCAGAATTGAATCTTGATCAGCTCGGGAGGCTCCTTGTTGAAATCGGAATATCGAATCCACCGCGGCGTTGCTTTGAACATCACGGCCCCTCTCTCGATGAACTCCCTGTCGGCCGGAACGCTGTTGAGATAAGCTTCCTGGTATTGTTCGATATCCGCGGCAGGAACCCTTGTTGCCTCACCCTCGTATTGAACCGTGATATTGTCGTTCCATCCGATTACGAACGCGACGCCGGGACGCTCCGCGAGATTGTCGAACTTTCGCGTGTCCTTGAAAGTGCTGAACACGATCTCAAGATTGTCGCGCACCGAGAAGTCGACCGTAGCAGCCTCCGGCGTTCCATTACGATGGCAGGTCGCGATGACCGCCAAGGTGTGCTTTCTCAGGAATTCAAGGATCATGCGTTTCGTATGAAAATCGTCCATTGTCTCGTCCCCCAGCGAGTATTCTCGATTTTTGTGCAGTCCCATTCGACAGCCCGCCGGCCTCAGCGGAGTTTGGCCGCCAGCGCCGCGAGCTTGCGAGATATGCGTTCACCACCCGACCCAGCCATTGATGCGTCCGTTCTAATCTCGTGCCTTCCAGGACGATTAACACATTGCTCGCCCTCGTTCGATGGTCGTCGAGACCGTGACCTGGACCTCGAGCGGACTGATTGCGGTTTTGTTCCGCTTCGTGCGCGCCTCAGCAGTTCAGACAGCATGCAAGCGAGGAGGTGGTTGCAGAGGTGCTCTCCCACGCCATCGGCCGGCAGGGTCCTGCGCCGAACATCATGAAGACGGTCAAGGTTCTAAAAGAACGCAAGATCGCCGACAGGACGTTGCTTCACCTGCATGGGGATGATCGCTCTTGGCGCTTAGCAGACTTTCGCCCCGGTCAGCGCTGTCAGGAACCGCCCTCCCAGAGCACGCGAACTCCCCTCGCATTAACCTTTCGTTAACCATGCTTGGCCTAGCGTTTACCTATCAGTAAGGAATCGCTGTCCGTGACCTTCGCCGCCCCCGTCGAGACCAAATCCATTCGCTTTCGCGCCCGTTCCTTTGTCGCCTTCACGCTGACGCCGGAGGCGCCTTTGGACGAGTGGCTGGAAAGCCTCGACCGCTGGATCGGCAACTCGCCGGGCTATTTTGCCGGCCGTCCGGTGGTGCTCGATTTGAACACGCTCAAGCCCGATGTCGCCGCGATCGAATCGCTGGTCGGCGTGCTTGGTCATCGCGGCATCCGCGTCTATGCCATCGAGATGGATGGCGGCGCCGAGCTTGGGCCGCATCTGCCGCCGGCGCTGGTTGGCGCCAAGGAGGCCACCGCCGACGGGCTGCTGCAGCCCGGCCACAAGGCAGCCCCGAGCAAGCCGGAAGAGGGCAAGGCTGAAGAGCACAAGGCCGAAGAGGGCAGGGCAGTGGCCCAGGCGAAGCCGGCCTTGCCGGCTGACGGCACGCTGATGATCCGCACGCCGATCCGCTCGGGGCAGCTTGTGTTTCATCCGCATGGCGACGTCATCGTGCTGGGCTCCGTCGCTTCCGGGTCCGAGATCGTCGCCGCCGGCTCCATCCACGTCTACGGCACGCTGCGCGGGCGCGCCTCGGCCGGCGGGCTTGGCAATTCCGCGGCGCGCATCTTCTGCCGCAAGAACGAGGCCGAACTGCTCTCGGTCGACGGCTGGTATTGCACCGCCGAGGAGATGGATCCGTCGGTGCGCGGCAAGGCGATCCAGGCCTTTCTCGACAACGGCATGCTGCGCATCGCGCCGTTCAGCTGACAAGAACTCGGCGGCGGCGCCGACCGATAAGGCAACGAAACAAAAACGGAGGCACTTTTCATGGGCAAGGTAGTAGTGGTCACGTCGGGCAAGGGGGGCGTCGGCAAGACGACCTCGACGGCGGCGCTGGGAGCGGCGGTCGCCAAGACCGGCAAGAAGGTGGCGCTTGTCGACTTCGATGTCGGCTTGCGGAATCTCGACCTGATCATGGGCGCCGAGCGGCGCGTCGTGTTCGATCTGGTCAACGTCATCCAGGGCTCGGCCAAGCTGTCGCAGGCGCTGATCCGCGACAAACGGGTCGAGACGCTGTTCCTGCTGCCGGCCTCGCAGACGCGCGACAAGGATGCGCTGACCGAAGAGGGCGTCGGCGAGGTCATCGAGCGGCTGCGCTCGGTGTTCGACTATGTCTTCTGCGACAGCCCTGCCGGCATCGAGCGCGGCGCCCAGCTTGCCATGCGCTTTGCCGACGAGGCAGTCATCGTTACCAACCCGGAAGTGAGCTCCGTGCGCGATTCCGATCGCATCATCGGCCTGCTCGACGCCCGCACCATGAAGGCCGAGCAGGGCGAGCAGATCGCCAAGCACGTGCTGGTGACGCGCTACGATGCGGCGCGCGCCGCACGCGGCGAGATGCTCTCGATCGACGACGTTCTGGAAATCCTGTCGACGCCGCTCTTGGGCATCATTCCCGAAAGCCAGGATGTGCTGAGGGCCTCGAATCTCGGTTCGCCGGTGACATTGGCCGATCCGCTGACTGCCGCCGCCAAAGCCTATCTCGACGCGGCACGGCGGCTCGAAGGCGAGGAACTGCCCGTCGTGGTGCCCTTCGAACGCAAGGGCTTCCTCGACCGTCTGCTCGGAAGGAGGGCGGCATGAACATTTTCGACCTCTTCAAGCGGCGCTCCAGCGCGCCGGTGGCGCGCGAGCGGCTGCAGGTGCTGCTCGCCTATGAGCGCCGCAACCGCAGCCAGCCCGATCTGGTCTCCATCCTGCGCGAGGAGATCATGGCGGTGATCGCCAAGCATGTGCAGATCGACCAGGACTATCTGCAGGTCTCGATGGACCGCGGCGAGACCATGTCGACGCTGGAGATCGACATCCAGATCCCCAACAAGAGCGCCGTGCCGCTGGCCATGGCGGGGTGAGGGCTGACCTCGCGGAACCAGGGTTCCTCGCCCCCACGCAGTGGGGGTCCGAAGGACGGGCGAGACCGGTGGCTCGGCCCGCTAAAGGTGGTCGCGAAGCGGCCGGAGAGGGGGCTTCGCCATGCCGGCGGGTTCCCTCTAGATCGTTAGAGCGAGGCATTTCCGCCTCTCCGTTCCGGCTTCGCTGAGCCACCTCTTCCCACGTCGCGGAGGCGTGCAACCCTAGCTTCTCCAAGGCCGCAGCCTTGGTTGCCTTGCTGCATCTACCCCCAAAATACCCCCAAATTGCCTACTAGCCGGCGGGGGCTTCCCCTGCGAAAGCATAGGATGTAAAAGGAGAAACATTAGCAATTCATTAAGTACGAGGGGTTTGCGTAAGCGGCAGAGTAAGAGGTGTATGACATGAACCTCAAGAGCCTGATCAAGCGTGCTGAGGATGTAGACAAGGTATTCCAGGAGCTGCAGACCGATCTGGCGGAAGCCATCAATGAGTCTCTCGAGTCGCTGGAGAACGATCCGGATGAGGATCTCCAGGCAAAGGGCGACAGTCTGCAAATCGAGGGCGCCAAGGACGAGGTGGCCAAGGACGAGGCGACCAAGGGCGAGGTGGCCGAGGTCGAGTCGCCGCCCGAGGACAGCACAGGACAGCCCGTGCAACGGCTGACGTCCCACACGCAAACCCGGCTGGCCGCATTGGGCGCCGTCGATGGGCTGTTCCACGAAGCGCAAGACTATCTGGAGGAGATCACCGCGAAACTGTCGGAGATCGGCACCTCGCACCATTTGACGCGCGAATTCCTCACCATCCTGCACGGCGACATCCTTCGCGCGAACGAGCTTGAACTTACAAATACCGGCCTGGCCGCGGAACATCGCGCGCTCTCGCAGCAGTTGCACGATGCGGTCAAGAAGCAGCGCGAGCGCGAAAGCGCCGTAGAGGTGCTGCAGCAACGCGAGACAAGCCTGGTCCAGGAGCGCGAGTCGCTTCGCACCGCCCTGGCCGCGGCAAAGCTGGAACTCGTCGAGGCGGCCAATGCGAGCGCCAGACGCGAGGCGGAGTTCGGCGATGCCGTCAAGTCGCTTTCCGACAGGACGGTCGAGGCCAACCGGCGCTCGCGCGAGATCAAGACCTTGCGGGAAAAGCAGGTCAACCTGTCGATCGATCTCGACAGGGCGCAGAAGCGCGAAGCCGAGGCGCGCCACAAGCTGGACGAGCTGTTGACCACGCATCGCAGCGAAGCGGCGCGGATCGCTGACCTCGTGGCCGCGCTCGTCAAAAGCGAGAAAGAGGAAATACGGCTGCAGACCGGGCTCGAGATGGCGCAGGCGAAGCTGTCGGAAATGACCGAAGCGGCCCGTCTTGTGGAAGCCGACAGGCAGGCCGAGCAGGAGCGCGCCCAGGCCGAGATGAGCGGCCTGCGTGCCGAGATCCAGGGCCTCCAGTCACGGCTGGAGCTTGCCGCGAACGAGAACGGCGAGGCTGCCGGCGAGGTCGCCAGGCTCAAGACGGAACTGAGCGATGCCATTGCCGAAAAGCAGATCGCCGATGAACGACTGTCTGCCCTCATGAACGAGAGCGAAAACGACAAGATAAACCTTTCGACCGTGAGCGCGGACCTTTCGCAGCTGACCCTGCAGCAGGCGTCAGAGCAGATACAGCTCGATATCCAGAAGCAGGAATGCGAGGACCTGCGCGCCGAGATCGCGTCGCTCAATGCCCGCATCCAGGAGCTGTTGCCCTATGAGCGGCTGCATCGGGTGACCGAGGCCAGGGCGCGCGACGACGCGGCCAGCGCCAGGGCGCGCGACGACGGGGTGGTGGTCGAGATCAAGGGCGTGGTCGCCGAAAAGGCGCGTGCCACGCACCGGCGGCGCGCCCACCGCAATTTGCGCGCGACTTCGTAAGCAGGCGACAGCGGCGCAGTGCGTAATCTCCCCCACGTGGGGGAGATTGGCTGTTCAGCGCTTCGCCCCCTCACTCCCCCGCTTCATGCTGGTAAAGCTCGTCCATGCTGAGCTTTGCTAGTGCCGCGAAGGGCGCCTGCTTCTTCACCCGGCCGCGGCTCAGGATCACGACGTCGTCGCAGAACGAGATGGTGCTGTGGTGGTGGCTGATGACGATGGTGGTGCGGCGGCCGGCACGCGACTTCAGCGTCTCGACGATGGCCGCTTCGGAAAGACCGTCCACGGCATTGGTGGCTTCGTCGAGGATCAGTATGTCGGGATCGCGCACCAGCGCGCGCGCCAGCGCGATGCGCTGCCTTTGCCCGGCCGACAGGTTGACGCCCCGGTAGCCGACCAGCGTCTTGTAGCCCTGCGGCAAATGCTCGATGAATTCATGCGCCTCGGCCAGCTTTGCGGCGCGCTCGGCGTCGCCGGCCGAGGCGGTGTCGTGGCCGTAGACGATGTTGTCGAGGATCGTGCCGTCCACCAGTTCCAGCTCCTGGCTGGCTAAAGCGATGTTCGTGCGCCATTGGCCGGGGTCGATCTCGCCAAGGGGCGTCCCGTCGACAAGGATGCTGCCGCCATCGGGCTCGACGAAGCGGCAGAGCAGGTTGACGATCGTCGTCTTGCCGGCACCCGAACGGCCGATCAGCGCCGTCGAGCGGCCGCTGCGAACGCTGAACGTGGCCTGGTGCAGCACCGCCCCGCGCGCATCCGGACCGGGCGTCGAGGCTGCGCCCGCATAGGTGAAGCTGACATCGTCGAAGCTGATCGTCTGGCGCAGGCCGTCGAACGGACGGCTGCCTTGCGGCGCCGCCGGCTTGCCCGTGGGGTCGAGCAGCCATTGCACCTCTTCCAGCGAGCCGGAGAGGCCTTGCAACTGGCTCCACGACATCTGCAAGGCGCGCATATGCGGCTGCAGCCGATAGAGCAGGATCAGGAAGGCGGCGGTCAGCGGGAAGCTGACATTGGCGAGCCACGCGCCGATCACCACCATCAGGAACAGCATGGCGTGCAGAACCTCGGTCAGCGGCGGCAAGACGCCCTGACGGGTCGAGAGCAGGAAGGCGGCGCGCCGCACGCCGTCGGACGCTCTGTCGAACACCGCCTTCTCGCGCTCCTCCTGGCCGAAGATGCGGATCAGGCGCCCGGCATGCACCAGATGCAGCATTTGCGAGGCAAGCGCGCTGTTGCGCGCGGCGACGCCGCGGCTCGGCGCCTTCAGATTGGCCGACAGCAGGGCGTGCGCCAGCTGCACCAGCGCCAGCCCGAGCGTCACCAGCAGCGTCATCTGCCAGGACAAGAGCAGCAGGAAGGCGAGCAGGATGATGGCCGCCGAGGCGCTGACGATCGCGCCGAGCAGGGCCTGGATCGCGTCCGAGGCCCGCCAGGATTCGTTGGAGATGATGTTGAGCAGCCGTCCGGGACTCTGCTGCAGGAAGAACGGGTAGCCGACCCTCAGCAGCCGCTCCGACAGCGCGCTGCGGATGGCATAGCTTGCCTTGCCGTAAATATGCGCGGTGAGCAGCGTGTTGGCGAAGGCAAGGACGTTCTTCAGCACGATCGAGCCGAGGATCGCAGCCGCGATGGCGATCAGCCGCTCGCGCTCGCCGAGGTTCGCTCCAACCTGCTGGAGGAGGGCGGAGAAGCCGGCCATGCCGGCTGTGTCGCCATGCCCCATGATGATGCCGAGCAGCGGAATGATCAGCCCGATGCCGAGGCCTTCAAGCGCCGCACCCGCCAGACCGAGGACCACCACGGCGGGAACAAGCCGCAGCAGCCCGCCGCCAAGCGCGCGGCGCAGCATCGGCAAGGCTGGCGGCATCAGCGTCATTATCGTGCCCTGGCCTCCGCGCCGGCTTCATTGGCCTGCCGATCCGGTTGCGGCCGTGGCTGCCTGCGCCATCCGACTGTCAAAAGCAGCGCAAATCTGGCGGCACCTGCAAGGTTCATGACGACGACGGGCCAGTGCGACAGGCCGAGATCGTGGTCGAAGCGCGCGCCGCCGGCGAGCTCGCGCATGGCCGACCGCGCGGCCCAGTAGAAATGGCGCAGCAGCCAGGGCGCGCGCCGCACATGCTTCAGGCACAGCGCGCCATTGCCGAGGCTATAATCGCGGTGCAGCCTGTCGATCGACTTGCGATCGCGCCGGCCATGATGGTGGAAGATCGTCATGTCGGGCACGTATTCGACGGGAATGCCCTTGAGCATTGCGCGCACAAGGTAGTCCGTATCCTCCGCCGAACGCAGCGGGCCGCCGGCGCCAAAACGTTCGTCGAACGGCCCGATGCGGGCCGCGACGTCGCGGTGCATGGTCATGTTGCAGCCAAGCACGAAGCCGCCCGGGTGGACGGCAGGCGTTAGCCGCTCGCGCTTTTCGCAGCGTTTGATGGTGAAGGGCAGGTCCCTGGCGTCACCGAGTTCGACGCGTCCGCCGCGCACCAGCCATTTCTCGCCGCTCGCATTATGCCGCATCAGGTCGCGCAGATAGTCGCGATCGACCGCGCAATCATCGTCGACGAACACCAGAATGCGGCCGCGCGCCCGCGCCAGCCCGGCATTGCGGGCCGCCGCCAGTCCGGGCCGCGGCTCCGAAACGGCGGTCAGCGGAATGTCCGAGGTCTCGGCCAGGCAGGCAAGGCGTTCCGCAGTGCGGTCGATCGAGCCATTGTCGACCACGACCATCTCGGCGGCAAAGGCGGGATGCGCCCGGCAGGCGGCCTGGACCGACTTGATGCAGGCTTCGAGCACGGCCAGTCGGTCGCGCGTGCAGATGATGAAGCTGACCTCGAACGCCGACTTCTGGCCCCGCCGGGGATGGACGGGCGAGGGCGCCGGGCGATCGTGTCGCAGGAGCGGATGCGGCTGGTCGTTCATGCCGACCCCCGCTGATAAGGCGTAAGCACCGTCTGGGCCGGCCTGGTCTTGAAGTAATGCGCCACCCGGTCCGCCTTCTTGCCGGCCGCAATCGAGGCAAGGCTGAGCCACGGCGCCCAGGGTCCGGGGCGCAGCGCGTATTGTTCGCGGCGGCGAATGACGTTCCACTTCGCGGTCCGCGTCAGCAATTCATGCGTCAGTGCAGGCTCCCTTTCGTCGCCGACGAGCTGGTAGAGGAAATAGAACAGGTTGAGCGCGCCGGCCGCGAAGCTCGGCCTGATGTCATCGGGCAGCGCGGAAATTCGCTCTTCCAGCGCAACGATGAATTGCGCGGCGCGGGCGACCGTGTCGAACGAGACGGCATCGCCGATGGCCCGCAGATCCTCGGTACGGTTCGCCAGTCCCTCGCGCTCCAGGTTCTCGGCCACGATCCGCAAATGCGTCCTGCGCATATCCCCGGTATGCCGGCTGGTCACGCTTCCAGGGTGGATGCGGTAGACGAGCAGGTTTTCCGGCATCATCGCCGCCGGGAAACGGCGGGCAAGCCGCCCGAAGAGATCGAAATCCTCGGCGTGCCTGTATTCGGGATCGTAGTGGAGACTGCCCTCGTCGATGACCTTCCTGTTGTAGACCACCGTCGGGTGCATGAAGACGGTGAAGAACATCGACAATATCGGCAGGCTGAACTGGAACACCGGATCAGGCCTGCCCTTGGCGATACGACCGCGCAGCAAAGTATCGATACCGGCGCCGCAGAAGCCGAGCTCGGGCCGCCGCTCGAACAGCGCCACCTGGCGCGACAGGCGCCAGGGATAGGCGATGTCGTCGGCGTCCATCCTGGCGACCAGTTCGCCCCGGGCAGTGGCCAGGCCCTCGTTCAGGGTGGCGACGAGGCCGCGGTTTTCGCGCGAGATGATCGTAACGCGGTTGTCGGCCCGGCGGTGCCGCTCGAGGATATCGAGCGAGTTGTCGGTCGATCCGTCATCGATGGCGATGACCTCCAGGCGATCGTAGTCCTGCCGCAGGATCGAGCCGATCGCAGCAGCGAGGTAAGGCCCGGCATTGTAAACCGGCAGCAGAACGGAAACGAGCGGGGCGCCGGTCATTGGCCGGCACGCGTTCGCCGGAGATTGCGCGGCGGCTCGCGGCCGTCGGGCGATCCGGTGGGATAGGCCGGCCTACCGAACCAGCCGGCCTTGCTTGCGCGCTCTTGGGCAGCACGGCGGGCGACATAGGGAAAATGCCGCTTGAGGCCGTTGAGCGGCTTTTCGAAAACCTGCCAGGAGATCGCTGCCACGACGATCGTGGCGGTGCTCGCGACGAGGAACCGCCCCGGCCCTTGCTCGGAGACGTTGAGCGGGATCCACGGCTGCGCCTTGACGGCATAGGCCAGGAGGATCGGGTGATAGAGATAGACGCCGTAGCTGATGCGGCCGAGGGCAAGCAGCGGCGGCAGTTCGGCAAGCTTGCCGAGCATGCCGCCAAACCCGGACGAACAGGCGCCGACAATGGCCACCAGCGGGATCAGCGGCAGCACCTGCAGCAGCAGCCAATGGGCCCATTCCAGCATGGGATCGGCCGGCGCCGGGATAAACCACTGGATCGCCAGGAACGCGGCCGCGAAGGCCGGCCAGCCGCGCTGCATCCATTGCGGCAGGGCAGCGCCTCTGGCAGCCCGCATGGCGAGCAACGCGCCGCAAGCCAGCGCGTCCATCGAGGCGGGCGGCAGCAGGTCGCGGGCGAGCGCCGTGTTGGCGGTCACCGGCCAGTAGAAGCGGTAAGCCAGCGAGAACGCGATGACGCCGATGGTGATCGCCTCGACGCGCCGGCGCGGCGCCAGGAGCACGATCAGCGGCCAGGCGATATAAAACTGCTCCTCGATGCTCAGGCTCCAGAAATGGCAGAGCAGCCAGGGCGTCCACTCGTTGCGCAGCGCGTACCAGAAATTGGAGAGATAGAGCGCGTGCCACAGAAGCGACCCGCGCGACTGTTCGAGATCGGTCAGCCAGACGAGGCCGAGCACGGCGAAATAGGGCGGGAATATTCTCAGCGCCCGCCTGATGTAGAAGGAGCGCAGCGCCGGCCCGGCTTCGAACTCGGCGGCCGCGCGGGCTTCCAGCAGAAGCCGCGTGATCAGGAAGCCGGAGAGCACGAAGAACAGCCGCACGCCGAGATGGCCGAGGAAGGAGGAGCCGCCAGCGGCGAAGAAATGCGAGTACAGCACCATCGTCACGGCAATGGCGCGCAGCGCATCGAGCTGTATGTCGCGCTGATTTGACATCATCCGCGTCCGCCGATCCGATGTCTCCGATGAAACAATGTCGCGCCTTGCCAGCGGGCAGTGGAATGCCGCATCGTTCCGCTATCGCCCGCCGGCGGTCCGCGCCTTGCGCTCGGGGCGGCCTCGAAACCGGTCAGCGGAAAGCCCACTCTGGTCAATATACCGGAACCTCCACCGCGCCTGTCCAATCGGGCAACGATTGTCTCACGCTATGCTGCAGCGCAACACAAAATGTTTACCATGCTGAAACACATCTGTGATGCCGGTGTCGAAAAAATGGCTAAAGATCGCCCATATTTTGACATCTTCGGTAACGGCATCCTTTGTGGCTGGAAGTGCCATGTGAATGATCCAGCGCTTGTTCTGCTCGTTTTCAAGTATTTATCGAGCTGTATTCTTAGAAATGCTTGACAACTTTTGCGAGTGCGCGGGTGGCATTTAGATAAGAATCTTCTGATTTTCGATTTTCAGCCGTTCCGCGGCGAATGAGCTAGGCGCAGCAAGCTTGTGCGATGCAGCGAAATGTGGCGCAAAATGAAGCCATTGCGTTCTTTCGCCCCCTCTGTCCCGTCGGCATCAACGGTTTCGCAAGCGTGAAATCGCTTGCCCTTGCCCCATCAACCATGGCTGCCGTGCCTCACGACAGGCCGGCCGGTTGGCCTTATCTCCAGCCATGCCTTGGTACACTGGCGCGATCCAGCGGCAGGGGAGGAACGAAGCAAGGTGACGTCGACGCCGATTGCAAAGTCTGCGGCTGAAGCCGGCGCTATCCCCCTTGTGGCGCTGCTCGGCGCCATGATGTCGGTGCAGATCGGCGCCACCTTCGCCAAGACCCTGTTTCCGCTGGTCGGCGCCGAGGGCACGACGATGCTCAGGCTCGTCGCCGGCGCGCTGATGCTGGCGGCCGTGCTCAGGCCCTGGCGGGTCAGGCCGTCGCGCGCCGTCTGGCCGTGGCTCGCCGCCTATGGGGTGACGCTGTGCGTCATGAACCTTCTCTTCTACGCCGCGCTCACCAGGATTCCGCTGGGCATCTGCGTGGCGCTCGAATTCACCGGGCCGCTGCTGGTCGCCACGCTCTCGTCACGGCGCGCAATGGATTTTGTCTGGGTGGCGCTGGCGGTGGCCGGCATCGTGCTGTTGTCGCCTTTTGCCGATGCGCATCAGGCGCTCGATCCCGTCGGTGTGGTGCTGGCGCTGGCCGCCGGCGGCTGCTGGGCGCTCTACATCGTCTTTGCGCAGAAGGCCGGCGCCGAGCTCGGCGGGCGCACCGTCGCCTATGGCATGGCGATCGCCGCGGTGCTGTCGCTGCCCTTCGGGCTTGCCGGCGCGGCGCCGGCGCTGGGCAATCCGTCGGTTCTGTTGAGCGCCGCAATCGTCGGTCTGTTGTCCAGCGCGCTGCCGTTCTGGCTGGAGATTGTGGCGCTGACCAGGATGCCGGCCAGGGTCTATGGCACGCTCACCTGTCTGGAACCGGCGCTGGGCGCGCTGATGGGCTTCCTGTTCCTGCGCGAGAGCCTGACGGTCCTGCAGTGCCTGGGCATCGCGTCGGTCATCGCCGCCGCCTTCGGCGCCGCCGTCACGTCAAAGCCGCCGGTGCCGTCGCCCCAATAGGCCTTCGCGTCTGGCGTTGTGCCGCGTCGATGTGCTCGGCGCGCAGCCTTGCCTTCGTGACTTCCAGCACTGCTTCTGCGCCGCCGAGAGCTCCTCGACGTTCCTGGCCAGCTCGCTGCCGGTGTCGCGTTGCTTGCTGCCCACGCTCCCAGCGTCGCCAGCATCGGCAGGAACCGGTCTTTTTAGCCGCGCCCGGACGGCTTAAGGCCGTGCCCTGTCATGCCTGGCCGGCCCGGCCATGCCTAGCCGGCTAAGCCGTTCCTGGCCGCGCGTGCCCGAATGCAGGACCACATCCGGAGGTTGAATTGGACTTAAGTCTGAATCTGTTTCCGCAAAAGTCTGAATCGACAAGACAAGGGTCGTGGGCCACTTCCGCAAGGCGATGCGATTTGTGAATGATTTCACTTCGACAATGCCGTTGGGGTTTTCGGCTTGGAGTCGGGCCGGGTGACCGGCATGGGGAGAGTGGGATGCGCGAACCGCGCATGGGCAGCAGGTGTGTCTTGCGAGCGCTCACGGCGTTTGCGCTGGTTATCGCGCCCTTTCACCTCTCGATCGACGGCCCAGTCGCCACCAAGGCCTATGCCGGCAAGGGCGGCAATGGGAATGGCGGTAACGGCAACGGAAACGGCGGCGGCAACAGCGGCGGTAACGGCAACGGAAACAGCGGCGGCAACAACGGGAACGGGAACAGCGGAAACAGCAATAGCGGTGGCAAAGGTAAGGGCAACAGCGCGAGCAAGGCCTCCGCCACTGTCGATCATGTGAATACCGTGACTGGCGACAAGGTCGAGATCAACGGCAAGAGCATCAAGGTTACTCATCCAAACGGGATGAAGGAAGAGATCGAAAACGGCCGCTTCAGGATGGAGGATGCGCTTGGGCGCACCATCGTCGACAGAGCGGCAACCGCAGCCGATATGGCGCGTTTGAAGAGTTTGTGAGAGCGAGGTTCTATCTGGAAGTGATCTTTTCGGGACCGCAGGTCAGCGCTGCAAAATCAGGTTGCCACCTTTTGCTTCGTCTCTTCGGTTCTTGATCATCGTATGACAGAACTCCCGCTACTCACCTTGCCCCCGCCGTTGGCGGGGGTATTTTTTTGGCTCCGGCTTGCATTTCTGCAAACGAAACTCTTGGCGCATCGCAGTTTGTTGCTGCTATCCGGCCTTTTCGCGCACTTCAATCTTAAAGAATTGCCGTCAGTTTTCCAAGAGGGTTGGTTAACGCCCTGTAACCGGCGTCGTTTGCGTTGTCTTCATCTTGTGTGCGCTGCCGATCAACGTCAGGCCTGGCGACGCCGTTGCGACATAAGTCCGGCCTCGGCGGCAAAAAAGTCCGAACGGGCAAGGCAAGGGTCGTGGGCCGCTTTCGCGCGCGCGTCGATGCATGGATGCTCCTCTCGATCATGCCGGTTTCGGCCAGACCGCCAAAGGGCCGACACGGGGGGAGGATGTGTAGACTGTCGTTGATCCGCCTGGGATGGCTCGCCTTGCTGACCCCATCGGCATTGGCGCTTACGCTCGCGTCCTCCCACGTCAAGCTCTACGGCGCCGCCGACATCGCTCCCTCGATGGCCTACGCCGCCGGCGGGAACAGTGGCGGCCATGGCGGCGGCAATGGCAATGGCGGCAATGGCAACGGCGGTGGCAATTCATCCTCGGCAGGCGGCGGCGCCAATTCTGGCTCCGGAAACGCCGGCCAGGGCAACTCCGGCAAAGCCAAGGGCAACCAGGGCAACCATGGCACCCACGTCAATGCGGCGACCGGCGACAAGGTCGAGGTCGACGGCGACAAGATCACGGTCACTCATCCCGACGGCATGCAGGAGGAGATCGAGAACGGCCGCTTCAAAATGCAGGATGCGCTCGGCCGCACGATCATCGAACGCGAGGCGACGCCAGAGGATGTTGCGCGCCTGCAGGCCTTGTGAGGGCAGGGAACTACCCCCTCCCTGTTTCTCACTTCACCCCCGCCCCGGCCCCCCTGGGGCGGGGGTAACTCGTTTTTGGGGAGGGAGTAGGGGAATAAGGCAGTAGGGGATAGCGAAGGTTTGGATATGAGCCGCTGAGCGGGCCGCCGCGACCAATCCCTACTGTCTTATTCCCTTTCCTTCGCCTCATGCATCAGCAGCGCCGCCTCCGTGCGGTTGCGCACGTTGAGCTTGGCCAGCACCCTGGTCATGTGGTGCTTGACCGTCTTTTCCTGCAGCGACAGCCGGGCCGCGACCTCCTTGTTGCTCAAGCCTTCCGCCACCAGCCGCAGGATCTCGGCCTCGCGGCCGGTGAGCTGGCTGAGCGGGTCGGGCTTGCGGTTCGCCGGCTGCAACAGGTTCGACAGAAGCTTGGCTGACAGCGTCGGCGATACATAGCTCTGGCCGGCCGCGACATCGCCGAGGATCTCGGCCAGCGTCTTCGAACCGACACCCTTCAGCACATAGCCGCGCACGCCGGCATTGAGCGCCTGGGCAACGTCGGCATTGGTTTCCGACACGGTCAGCATGACGATCTTCTGGCCGGGGTGCCCGGACAGGATGCTGGCCGCAGCGTTGAGCCCGCCGCCGGGCATGCTGATGTCGAGCAGCAATATGTCGGGCGCGATCGTGTGGGCCAGCCTTTCGGCGTCCTCGGCACTGGCGCCTTCCCCGACCAGCTCGAAGCCGCCGATCTCGCCGAGGCTGCGCGCCACGCCCTCGCGAAACAGCGGATGGTCGTCGACAATGGCGATGCGGATGATGCCGGTCACGGCTGCTCCTCGACTGAGAGTGAAATCACCAATCGTGTACCTTGCGGGCCGGACAGGGTTTCGAACTGCCCGCCGATGCTCTCGATGCGCTCCCTGAGGCCGGCAAGCCCGAGGCCTTCGCTCTTGCCGGGCTCGAAGCCGGGGCCGCCATCCATCACTTCAACAATCAGCCTGCCACTTTTCACCCCGGCTTTCACCGCCTGGTTCCTGCCTTTTCCATGCCGCCAGGCATTGTTCAGCCCTTCCTGGACGAAACGGTAGATGCTGATCTTCTCGGAAGTGCCGAGTTCCGGCAAGCGGGCCGGAACAGTCAGCGCCACCGAGCTCGAGGTCCGTCGTTCGTGCTCGCTCACCGCGAGCCGCAGGATGTCGATCACGGCCTGCGTCTCGATCTGCGGCAGCACCAGGCCGTTGCAGATGCCGCGTATCTCGCGCATCGCCTCGCCAAGCGTCTTGTGGATGCCGGCGATCTCGGCTTCGCGCTGCTCGCTGGACGAGCCGGAGTCGAGCAGAATGGGGCTGTCCATCCGCAGCGCCGCCAGCGCGACGAGCTGCGCCGGCCCGTCATGCAGGTCGGCGCCGATGCGCCTGAGATAGCGTTCGTTGATTGCAGTGGCGCGGCGCGAGGCACGCTGCACGCGCTGGCGCAGCGTCGAGTTCTGCGACAAGGCCGCCTGCAGTTCGGAGACCTTGGCCTCGAGCGCTGCGCGCTGGGTCTGGATGGTGTGACTGCCGCGAAAGACGATGCCGGACAACAGCGCCAGTGCCGTCGCCGTGGCGCCGGCCACCACCAGCCAGCTCGACCACAGGGCGGCGTTCAGCGTCGTCTGAAAGTCGTCGGCGATCTCGTAGAACTCCGAAACCGCGACCACTTCGCCCGACCAGGGTTCGCGCACCGGATTGTAGATTTCGAACAGCGGTGCGTTCACTCTCTTTTCCTCGTGGCTTTCGGGGTCGTCGTCGAGGTCATTGTACTCGGCAACGACATTGCCGCCAAAGGCGGCGACCAGATTGGCGTTCGGTTCGAACCGCTTGCCGATCAACGCAGTGTCCTTGGCATAGAGGATCATGCCGTCGCGCCGCCACAGCTTGAACGAGACCAGCCTCTTGCCGAGTGCGCCCTGGCCGAGCGTCTCGTCCAGCGCCCGCTTGACCGTGTCGCTGAGCTCGCGGCTGGTGCGCATGTCGGGCAACAGCGGCGCAATCACGCTGTCGACATAGAGTGCCGTGGTTGCGGCGGAATTTCGCATCACGCCTTCCCGGATCTGCGAGGTCACCCACAGGCCAACCACCAGCATCACCAGCAGAAGCCCAATGCCGCCCGCGATGAAGAACTGCAAGGCCAGCGACAACTTGCGCCAGTACTGTAAATAATCCCCCAAGAAGGTCCCAGGCAATCGCGCAATCTCCCCCTGTTGGCGAAGATTATAGAGTGAGCGCGGCATTTGCGACATCGACCTTCGTGCTGTGTATGCAGGATTCTTCCGTCGTGCGGATTTTCTGCGGATTTCGGAGCCTTGAAGCACGGCAACGCCGCCGCCGCGGGAGCGGATCCTTGGCGCGGGGGTTGTGCCGGCCACGTTTCGAGGTCACTATCGGTGGTGCCTTCAGGGCGACGGGCCGCTTCGACACCAAATTGACGAGCGTCGCTCCGTCGGCCCAGCCGCGGCATCATCCGCGACCGGGAATTCCAGCACCCTTGCCGCCGGTTCGATCCCGGCGCCTTGTGGATACTCGAAGGCAAAGCGGCCGCTCAGCTGAAGTCGCAACGACAGACCCACCTCGTCTTCCCGGGGAAGGCGCAAGCTTTGTCTCTCAAGGAAAGCGCAGGCTTTTCCTGGGAGGCCCGCGGGGCTTGAGGGGGTGGGTTCCGCTGAAACCAAAGCAAGATGCGAGGTCAAACGCGATGCATCCCGTTCCGAGCCGGATTCCGGTTTCCATCATCATTCCGAACTACAACTACGCGCGCTTCCTGGAACGCGCCGTCGACAGCGCGCTCGGCCAGGACCATGCGGACGTCGAGGTCATCGTCGTCGACGATCGATCGAGTGACGGCTCGGCGGCGATCATAAGGTCGTATGGCGACAGGATCCGCGCTTGTCTCAGGCCGAAGAACGGCGGGCATGCCGCCGCCTTCAACACCGGCTTTGCGGCAAGCTCGGGCAAGATCGTGCTGTTTCTCGACGCCGACGACTATCTCTATCCGGACGCCATCTCGAGGATCGTCGACACTTGGGATTCGGCAACCGCCCAGGTCCAATCGAGGCTCCACATCGTCGACGAACGGCAGCGCATCAAGGATGTTTTCCCGCCGCCGGAACTGCCGTTCGATGACGGCGATGTCATGCCGAAGCTCCTGCACAAGGGGCGCTACCAGACGACGGTGACAAGCGGGCTGGCCTTCGACCGCACGACGCTGGAAACCATCATGCCCATCCCCGAAGCGGATTTCCGCCAGGGCGCCGATGGCTATCTTGCGACGCTGGCGCCGCTTTATGGTCATGTTCAGTCGATCGACAAGTGCGTCGGCGCCTACCGCATCCACGGCGCCAACCATTCCGTCTTCGGCGAAAAGCTCGCCGAGCGGGCGCGCTGGCGGGTCACGCACGATTTCCACCGCCTGGAAGCGCTTTCCGACCAGGTCTCCAGTGTCGGCCTGACCGTGGAGCCGTCGAAAACCTTCCTGCACGATCCCGTTCACCTCGAAGAACGGCTGGCCTCACTCTGCGCCGACAGGCGTCGGCACCCGGTGGTCAATGATTCCAGGCTGGTCCTGGGTGCTGCCGGCGCCGTCGCCAGCCTCCAATTGACGGCGTCGCTCAGGCGGCGCGCCATCCTTGCCGCCTGGTTTCTGTCCGTCGGCATGCTGCCGCGCAAAATGGCGACGGCGGTGCTGTCATGGAAGCTCGACGCCTCGTCGAGGCCGGCCTTCCTGGTCCGATTTGCCAAATCCATCCGCCAGGCGATGGGGTGAGGCGTGGTCCGTGCAGCGGACGCAAAGCCAATTGCCTGGCTTTGCGAACAACGAACGCCGCAGCGACAGCGAAGCGCCGGTCCGGCGGACGCGATCCTTCGCGCCCCCGTCCTGCCGGACATCTCCCCCTCGAGGGAGGAGATTGGCAGTCTCGGGCCGCATGGATCTTTCGCCATCAACCTCTATTGATTGATCTCGGGTTCGACGAGCCTTGCCAGGTTTCGCAGCGACTCCTGCCAGCCGAGATAACAGGCCTCGGCCGGAATGGCGTCCGGTATGCCTGCCTGCGTGATGTCGATCTCCGTGCCGACCGAGACTTTCTTCAATATCACCGTCACCTGTATCTCGCCGGGCAGGTTGGGATCATCGAACGTGTCCGTGTAGCGAAGGCGTTCACCCGGAACGAGTTCGACATAATCGCCGCCAAATGAGTGGCTGTTGCCTGTCGTGAAGTTTCGGAAGGACATCTTGAACGTACCGCCGACCTTTGCTTCCAGATGATGGACCGTGCAGGTGAAACCGTTGGGCGGGAGCCATTTCGCCAGCGCGTCCGCCTCGATGAAGGCGCGATAAACCTTCTCCGGGCTGGTTGTCAGAACGCGGTGCAAGCGTACGGTGCTGGGCATATCGTTTCTCCTGTGATTGCCGGTCTATGTTCCAAGGACGAACCGGTCTTGGCTGGTCCGACATCCGTGCCGAATATTCTTAAACCGCGACCGCCGCTTCACAGTTCCTTCTCGGCCAGCTCGCGGAACTCGTCCGGCACAGAGCGTGCCGCTTCCAGCGCCACGGCACCATAGCCGACCGCCTGCTTGCCGAAGCGCTGCCGGATCTTGTCGATGGCGCGGTCGGCGCCGAAGCGCGCCAGGCCCCTTTTGCTGCCCGGCCGGCGCTTCTCGTCGGCAAGTCCGAGCGGCAGCTCCAGCTGCAGTTCCGCACTTTCCTCGAGATGCGAGACCGAGATCGCCAGCAGCGAAATCACCTTCTCGCCGGGATGGGCGGCGAGCACGCCACGCACCAGTTCCTCGGCGGTCTCGGCCAGCATCGCCGTCGCCGATATGACTTGGTCAAGCGTGATCGAGCGGCTCACCGCGCGCAGGTCGGCGAAGCGCACGCGCACCGTCACCGTGCGGCCGGGGCGGTCCTTGGCCCTCAGCCGGCTCGCCACCCGGTCGGCCAGATGCAGCAAGGTTGGCACGAACACATCCGCCACGGCAGGCTTGCGGCCCAGTGCCGACTGCGCGCCCGCCGAATGCGCGCGCCGATGCGTCTCGAGCCGGCGCGGGTCGCGATTCCAGGCCAGTGCGGCAAGCTTCTGCCCGGCGGCCGGCCCGATCAGCCGTTCCAGCGCTCCACTGTGGGTCTTGGCCAGCTGGCCGATGGTCTCGACGCCGATTTCCGCCAGCCGGGCCTTGGTCGCCGGGCCGACGCCCCACATCAGGGAGACCGGCAGATCGTGCAGGAAGGCGAGCTCGCCTGCGGGATCGACGACCACCAGCCCGTCGGGCTTGGCCACCTGCGAAGCGATCTTGGCCAGGTGCTTGGTGCGCGCCACGCCGATCGAGATCGGCAGGCCGAGTTCGGCCCGTACGCGGCGCCGTACGATGGCGGCGATCTCGGCCGGCGGCCCGAACAGATGCGTGCAGCCGGCAACGTCGGCGAAGGCCTCGTCGATGGAGATCCGCTCGACCAACGGCGTGAAATCGTCGAGCACTTTTATGGCGGCGTCGCCGAGCCGCTGGTAGTCGCCGAAATGGCCGCCGACGAAGATCAGCTGCGGACAGAGTTCGCGGGCCTTGCGTCCGGGCATGCCGCCGCGCACGCCGAACGCTCGAGCCTCATAGGAAGCGGCCAGCACCACGCCGCCGCCGACGGCGATCGGTTTGCCGCGCAGCGATGGATCGAGCAACTGCTCGACCGAGGCATAGAAGGCGTCGAGGTCGGCATGCAGGATGGTGGCGCTGGTTTCCATCCCGTTCCACCCTACGGCATTGCAGCATTAGCCATGCCTGTTTTAAGAACTTTTTTGCCGAACAAAAAGAGAACAAATAGGGTCTCTTGTCAAGCTGCCTCCGAGCCGTCGGCGAGGGCAGGGGGAATGTCTTTCATTGAAGGGCGGATTCAAGTCGGAATCTCGTTTTTTTTGCCCACCGTCAGTGGGCAGCGCACCATCGACGAAGGTACATGATGCGCCCCGGAACATTGTCGCGCGCCACGGCGTTGATTGGCTCGAAGGGACTGTTTTGCGGAGACCTGAGATGGACCGCTTCGAAATCATCGATCTCGTTTGTGTCGTCGATGCCTGCACCACCGACCGTGCCGCCGGGCGGCTCGTATCGATGGCGAGGGCCGTGGAAGAATTGCGCGTGCTGACCGGGGATTTCGTCTCGGCGGATGAGACTGTCGCCAATGCGCTGTCGGCGGTGGCGCTTGAGCGCGGTTGCGCGGTGCTGTTCGACGAGCAGCCGGGCGCCGACATTTTGCGGGCGCCATAGTGAGTCGCCAGGAGGTGGCAGCGCTCGTTTGACTGCCGATAATCAGGTGGTCGGGATGCCCTGGCTTTGTCATCGACTTCCGCTGCCTGAGCGCCTTCTCAATCGACGACGCGGCGACCGTTTTCGTTCCGCGGGTCACCGTTTGGGACCATGGTCTGACCCGCATGGGCCTAATGCGGTCCAAATGGCGCAAGCCGGTTGCCGGCGTTCATATAATTTAAGAATTTCAAATGGTTGCGGCAGTTTCTGGATTTGGATTGTTGGCTGGCGGGCTGCTTCGCTCTCGCATTGAAACCACATTTATCTAAAGTTTACCGACGGCATTAGGAATTTCTCATATTGCGCTCATTAGCGGTTGGGTGAGGTGGCGATTCTCGGAGGAAAATACTCATGACATCCCGAAAGACTCTCTTTGCCGCGCTTGCGGCATTCGCGCTCCTGGCGTCTCCCGCACTGGCCGCTGCCGGCGGCAATGGGAATGGCGGTGGCCACGGCAATGGCGGCGGCAACGGGAATGGCGGCGGCAACTCCGGCAAAAGCGGTTCGCAGGGCAATTCCGGCAAGAGCACGCACGGCAAGTCAGGCAAGAGCACGAACGGCAAGTCAGGCAAGAGCACGAAAGGCAAATCGGCATCGGCTAAGTCGACAAAGTCGGGCAAGAAGGCCCCGACGGTAGTCTCCGTGGATGAGGTGGACGTCGCCGCCGTTCCCAAGGAGAAAAATATCCACGCCAAGCTTGGCCGGCTGAACTCGTTGCAGCGCAACATCAACGCCTACATGAACTCCAAGAGCAAGAAGTTCGCCGGCGTGCAGGCCTATGTGATGGCATCCGCGAACGCCAAGCTCGCCGAGGCCACGGCTGAAGAGGCGGCCGCCGCGGCAGTCGAAGCTCAGGCGAAGCTGGACGACCTGAACGCGCAACTCGTTGACGCGAATGCACAGACGCCCGCAACACCCGAGGAGCAGGCGGCCCTGGATGCAAAGATCGCGGATCTGGAAGCGCAGATCGCGGATCAGGAGACCGCGGTCACGGATGCCGAGGCGGCGGCTGCCGCGGCCGAGGCGGAGGCAGAAGCAGCCGCTACCAACGTCCCATCGCTCGACGATGCGCTTGCCGACATGGCCAACAAACCCGTCGACGCCGAGGTCAAGGACTGGGCCACGGATGTGCTTGCCGACAAGATCGACCAGGTAGCCGCCAAGCTGGAAGCGGAGAACGCCGACGACGCGGCTGCCGATTCGACCGTCGACGAGTCGACCGAGACCGAAACGGCGGAATAGTTTGGCTGAACGACAATGCCGCCGGGGTTCGCCCCGGCGGCATTTTTTCGCCTGCCGTTGCCCAGGTTTGGAATCGGTTCTGCAGCGATCCTTCGCCTCACTGTCCGCCGGCGTCAGGGAGCCACCACAACGCGCAAAACCCGTTGCTAACCCCAAGTGCGGAATGGAAAATCTCCGCTCCCAGGTGTAACCTTCGCAATGTCGGGGTTTAGAAGGCATTGGGGAGAAAACATCATGCCTAGGGTTTCGGAACTTTTCTTCAAAACGGCCATCGTTTTTCTCATCGTGGGCATCGCCGTCGGCCTGCATATGGCGATCTCGCAAGATCACGCCGCCTTTCCGGCGCATGCCCATATCAACCTTCTGGGCTGGGTAACCTCCGCGATATTCGGCGGCTACTATGCGCTCAATCCGGCCAAGGCCGCGCGCCGCATCGCGATGATCCACTTCGGCCTCTATACGCTCGGCCTTGTGGTGATGCTGCCGGCGCTTTACCTGATGCTGGCGAAGGGCAACACGGCGATCGAGCCGGTCGTTGCCACCGGCTCCATGATCGTCGCCGCTGCCGTTCTCGTCTTCGGCTTCGTGGTCTTCTCGTCCGAACCGGTGCCCACCGCTTCCGGCTTGAAGTCGGCACCTCGCTGACCAGAGTCATGCAGCGCTGCCGGGTGGGCTGCTATGCCACGGCGTAGCGGGTCCCCGGACGCCGGCTCGCGCTGGTGCGACAAGTCTTGGATAAGGGCGCCGCGCCGCCTGTTAGAAAAGCCGCGACAGCAAGGTGTGGATGATGCCGTCGCGTTCGAACGGCCCGGGCACTTTGGCCGGGAGCGATTTGTCGGCCTTGGCCGCCGATGAGGTGCGGCCATAGATGAGCAAAAGCACAGCGATGAAGTAGCCCGCCTGCAGCACCAGGGCGGCAACAAATGTCCAGCCCAGCGATTGCCAAAACGACCCGGTAGCTGCGTAAATCCAGCCAAGGATTACGAGAAGCGTTACTGACATTCCCACAAGAAATTGCGGAAAATACATTTGCCCAATCGAACGTCCCGGACCGTTTGAAACCCGGGAAGCCCGCCCATGTCTCTACCCAATTCGAGCGTTGCACCTTTCATGTGCGGTCGCAAGTTGGCACTGTGCCGCGCTCTCGGAGGGCTTTCGGCCCACGGCATGCGACCTACGTCTTAGGACTTAGGGCCATACGCCTTTCGGTGCAAGTGCGGCGTTGGAACATCGCGCGCGCCTTGCTGGAATCGGTTTGCCGCGGGCGAAATCAGCGCAAGGTCGCCGGCTCTGGCTTCGCAGTTGGCTCGATGCGCGAAAGTTCGCGAGCCCAGGCGTTTTCGGCGGCGGTAGCACTTCTCATCATCTGATCGCGATCAAGGCGGCACTCGATGACGAGCGCCGGCCGAGGCAGCTATAGGGTACTCCGCCGGCGCTCGGCGCAAGGGTTGGGTGCTTTGCTTGCGCGAATCATATTAGCGTTTGCGAATATTTTGACCTATCCACCCAAAGGAGGATGTGGTTCGCCAAAGAAGCTGAATTGTCCGCGCCCGCCCGACTTGCTGCGGTAGAGCGCGGTATCGGCTTTCTGCAGCAGTTCGTCGCTGCCCAGGGCATCGCCAGGCGCCAGCGCGATGCCGATGCTGACGCCGACGACGACCGGGCTGTCGGCGACCGCGAAGGGCGACTGGAAGCGCTCGATAATGCGCCGGGCAAGCGCCGACACATCCGTCTGTCCGGTAATCCCGGTCTGGATGATGGCGAATTCGTCGCCGCCGAGACGCGCGACCGTATCGTTGTCGCGCACCGCGGCGCGCAGCCGGCCGGCCACGTCGATCAGCAATCTGTCGCCGGCCTTGTGGCCGAAATTGTCGTTGACCGGTTTGAAATTGTCGAGGTCGAGGTAGTGCACGGCCATCAGGGCGCCGCGCCTGGCAAGGGCAAGTGCGCCGTGCAGTCGGTCGGAAAACAGCATGCGGTTGGGCAGGTCGGTCAGCGCGTCATGATGCGCCATATGCGCGATCGTGGCCTGGTTGCGGCGCTGTTCGGTGACGTCGAAATAGGTGGTGACGAAGCCGCCGCCCTCGATCGGCATGCCGCGCACCTCGACGATGGTTCCGTTGGGCCGGGTGCGTTCGTAGACATGCGCCTCGCGCTGCCTGACGAGGGCGAGGCGGCGCGCGACATGCATCTCGATATCGCCCGGTCCGTACTCGCCACGCTCGGCATTGAAGCGAAACAGCGTCTCCATCGAGGGGTAGCCATTGGCGAAAAGCTCATCGGGATAGTCGAGCAGCGCGCGTTGCCGCTGATTGCAGACGACCATGTTGAGATCCTGGTCGAACAGCGAAACACCGCCGGGGAAATTGTCGATCACGGCCTCCAGCAGCCGGATACGCTCGCGCGAATGCTCGATCAGCTGGCCCATCCGCCCGATCGCTTCGGCCAGGCCCGGCAGGCCTGCCCCTGACGGCTCGGCCACCTCGAACGCATTCGCCAGGATACGTGACACCTTCGGCATCGGCCGCTGACCCCCTCAGCAATTTTCCGAAATATGCGGTGACGCTAATATGGAACGATTGCCATCGGATTAACGGCCTGGCCCGCGCCTGGTTTTGCGGAGGCAGGTTGGTCGACTCATCGGGCGCGGCCATGGCCCTTTGGGCCTTTTGGTCGATGCCATGGGGACCTTTGGCCAAGGGCTTCTGAAGTCAGGAACCAAGCGCAGGCGGGACCGTTCCCCAACCACATCAATCAGGAGGAGCTTATGGAACGCAGCGTCCACGAGGCGCGGTGGATACTTGCGCCTGTCTTCGCGCTCGGCGTTGTCTTTGTCACTGCCGGAATCCTGTTCGGCTAGATAGTGGGCTGGGAACAATCGCCAGCGACCGCCGAGAACGTCCCTTCATCGGCGGAAGGCCGACCCCGCCGCCTTCTCCGTGAAGGCGGCGGGGTTTCGGTCTGGGAGGCCATCCTAACCTTAGAAAGACCGCGTCGGACGCAAGAAGGCCCGCCGTACCGAACGTGCGGCGGGCCTTTTCGTGGTGCTGGCCGGATCAGGTCAGGATCAGCACGATCTTGTAACTGTCAGGATCGACGATGACGATGCGGCCGTCGGCAAGCACGAAATACATGTAGGTTTCGTACGCCGGGACGATCTTGATGATGCGCGCCGGCAAGCGGTGCAGCCGCACCTTCTCCCGCGGCACCTCGATGCCCACCGAAATGTCGAAGTCGACACGCGCCACCGGTGCGACGTTCGTCTGGCGAATGATCTGCGTGACCTCGGTCTTCTGCTCGACGGTCACATTGTTGATCGACGCGGTCGAGCCCTGGTCGGTCTGGGTCGAAGCCTTGCCCTGCGCCTGTTCGTCGGTCTGGACCTTGGCCTTGCCCTCAGCCTGCTGGTCGGTCGTGGCGCCAGCCTTGCCCTCGGCCTGCTCTTCAGTTGTGGCGCCGGCCTTGCCTTGAGCCTGCTCATCGGTCTTCAGCTTGGGCTTGCCTTGAGCCTGCTCTTCGGTGGTTGCACCGGCCTTGCCTTGTGCCTGTTCGTCGGTCTTCAGCTTGGGCTTGCCTTGAGCCTGCTCCTCGGTGGTGGCACCGGCCTTGCCCTGCGCCTGCTCATCGGTCTTCATCTTGGCCTTGCCCTGGGCTTGCTCACCGGCCTTGCCGCCCTGCTGGCAGTCCGCTGCGCCGGCATCGCAATTGGCGCCACCGCTTGGCTGGACCTCGGCGGGCGTCTGCGTCTGGGCCATGGCGGCGCCACATCCGACGCCGAGTGCGAGCATGCTTGTGATCAGAAGATGTTTCATCAAAAGTCTCCTCGAAAGTGTCGTCCCTTCGTTGGGTTAACTTCGACTCCTGGCCTTTGTTCCGAGCTGAACTGCCCCCCGCCGGCAAGCGGAGCTGTCGCGTCGAGGAGCCGAAAATTGCAGGAACAAGCCCCATGCAGTGGCGTTTACGACTGAGGCGACCCGGTCGCGAAAGGCTTCAGGCCGCGAGGCGCAAGTGGCCGCTGCAACCAAAAGGAGACGATCATGAGACTGCATCTTGCAACCACCGCCGCTGGCGTTCTGCTGCTCGCAGGAGTGGGCGCGGCGGCTGCCCAGGACGTCATCATTCAGCCTGAGCAGGAAACCGTGATTCGGGAATATGTGCAGAAGAAACCACTGGCATCCATCAAGATTCCCGGCGTGGAGCTCAATGTCGGTACCGCACTTCCCGATACGGTGGAATTGTATGAAGTCCCCAATGTCAAATACCGCTATGTCGTCGTCGACAACCAGACCGTGCTTGTCGACCCCGGCACACGCAAGATCGTGAAGATCATTCAGTGACCCGCGTGGAATGGCCCGCCGCTAGCCGGAGCGGTGGGCCGGCCCCGCCGTATTATTTTGTGACCAATGTAAGCGGGGGATGGCAGGAACCTTCCTTGGCACCACACGTTGCCGCGTCTGACTTGGTGCTGCCTTATTAATAGGCTGCATGGGCCAGCGAAGCGGCGAGGCGGCAACAGGCATGGGCTGGGGAGGAGGCAAGGTATTATGTCGAAACGTGAAATCGGAACGTCCCCTGCATTGGGGATGCGTGTCGCGGACCTGAGGGCCAGGATGCGCGACGCAAGCATCACCGAGCATGAGATGAGAACCTTCCAGAAGGTCGCAGCCATCATGGGTGATGGCGAAGGCTCCCTACGCATCGAGGCCGACGATCTGATCGCGGCGTCCTTCGTTACCCAGGGGTCGGGCGACCACTCCCTGAATTGACAGTCGCCCGGCTCGAACCGGTCGAAAAAATCGCGCACAACGGTCTATTGAGCATCAGCGCAGGTAAAGGCGTTGATGCTTGACGCCCGCGCGCGCCTTCAACTGTGGCCGACAAAGGCCGGGACGCGCTCGACGTCGTCCCTCACCAGACCAGCCGCCAGGCTGATCTGGCCGACGAACACCAGCGCGTTGAAGACAAGCCCGACGATCACGGCCAAGGGTACCTGCCACGCCGGCATGCCGGTGCGCGGAGCCTGCAGCGCGATACGCAGGCTGGCGCGCCAGGATGCCGAAGCCCAGCGGCGCATGGCCTTGAAAACGCGCCGTGGCCGCGAGGCGGATTTCAGCGCGGCATATTTGCGGTCCGCGTCGCGGCCGGTGACCAGAGCGCGCCACAACAGGAAGCGCCAGCCGCGCGGCGGATAGTGGCTGGCCAGCGCCTCGGTCTTGACCAGGTCGTGGCCTTCCGCTCGCAGTTGCCGGTCGAGCAGCGTGCACGACACCTTGAAGCCGTTGTTGTTCGGAAATGGATGGCTGGCGAGCCAGCTTCGCCGGATGGCGCAATTGTTGGCGTTCATGGCGCGCTTGGCGGCAAAGCGCCGATCATGGTCGCGAAGCGGAAAGATCCATAGCAGCGCGAATGTCCGCGAGGCAAAGTCGTCATGCTCGAGGTAGGTGTGGCCGTTCACGGCGACGGTTCGCGGGTCCTGGAACGGCTTCAGCAGGGCCGGCAGCCAGCCTGGCTGGGCGACGGTGTCGGAATCGTAGAGCACGACGATGTCGCCCGTCGCCTGGGCGATCCCCTCGTTCTTCAGCTCGTAATAGCGCCCGCCGGGCAAGGCGCAGAAGCCGAGCGTCACGTCCCGCGCAAGCTCCGGCGCCGCGTCTTCGATCCGGCGGCGCAACAGCGGTGTGTCGCCGGCCTCTCCGGCATGGACGAAAATCACCTGTCTGGCGACGTATCCCAGGCCGGCCGCGGCCTTGATCTCGCGCGAAAGCGCGGCGAGGCCGGCGCCGACCTCGTCCCAGTCGATCGTGCCAGCATTTTCCATTTCGACAATGATCGAATAGCTCTCGCGCTGCATGAACTGGCCCCCTTGCATTTCCCTCGGCGCGTGCATCCATAGCTGACTGCACCGGATTTTTGCAGCCCTTGCCGAACCGTCGCAATGTTCGCTTTGCGGCAGGCCGGAACCAATCGCCGCCGACATTCTTTCCCGAAGGACAGGCCTTGCAGGAAAGGAGTTGGAACCATGAAACCACTCTTGCCATGCGCCTTGTTGCTGGCGCTCGCCGGACCGGCGGCCGCGCAGACCGACGACGAGATGAACGCCCCGACGCCGGGCGGACCGTGCCAGGCCGAGCCGCAAGGTCAGAACGACGGCCAGAAGCCGTCGACGACCAGTGGCGGCAATGGCGGCCTAACCGGCAAGCTCGAACCTTGCGGCGGCGTGCTGCAGCCGCCGCCTACCGGCGACCAGGGCATGGCCCAGCCGGCGCCGAATGAGGGCAGGACGCCTGTGATCAGGCCCGACGAGGTGCCGGCGCAGCCGCCGAAGCAATAGCAACGGGCCCCAAGTCACGGCACGGGGCGATTCCGCTCAGCTCGGCTGCGCACGCTTCTCGTCTTGGCTTGCCGCAGCGCGGTGACGGGATCGACGCCTGTCCACACTATGCCCGCTGCTTCGGCAAAGCCCATGAAGGCCCGCCGCGCCTGGTCGGCCGTGAGATGTCCGGCACGCGCCGCCTCGCAGGCCCTGATGGCAGTGGCGTAGATCGGACCGCGCCGGGCCGCCGGCCATTCCTTCAGAAAATTCTGCATCTCGGCCAGCGAAGCGATTTCGCGCTTGAAGCCGGCACCGACGGCAATTGTCAGCGGAGCATGGAAAGGCATGTCGTTCATGTGAGGACCTCCCTGATGGACCGGCCCTTCAATGCAAATAGGGCCGGTCCGGTTCCCGTTCCGGCCAAGCGGGATCCGGCGCGGCGCAAAGGTGGCTTTGCCAATGGCTGAGACCGACAAACGATCGGTCTGGGCACGCAAAGGCCAGGGAAAAGAGCCGCAAAACCACAGATCAATTAGTCCCGACTTACGGAACAACAGCGTTGTCGCGGCGTTTGCCTTCAGAGCTCGCCACTTATCGACCTGTGGATGTTTCCGCCAAGGCGGAGGCGAGGGCGAAGCTCGCCAACACGAACAGGAGAGAATGATGAAAACCCTGATTCCTTCCGCCGCCGCGCTGCTTCTTCTTGCAGGCGTGGGTGTCGCTGCCGCTGAGGATGTGATTGTTACAACCCAGCCGCAAGCGGTCGTGATCACGCCCGAAGAAAGGACGGTCATCCGCGAATATGTGCACCGGAACCCGCTGGCTTCGATAAATCTTCTCGGCGTCGAGCTTAATATCGGCTCTACTCTGCCCGATACTGTAGAGCTGCGGGAAGTTCCCGACACCAGGTACAGATACACGGTCGTCGGCGACCGCACCGTGCTGGTCGACCCCGGCACGCGCAGGGTCGTCGAAGTCATCGAGTGATGCATGATACCTGTCCCGCCGTCTTCGGAAGGAGACGGCGGGCAACGGGTTTGTTCAAAGGAGCATTCCCATGTTGCCGCATGTCGAAACCCCCAACTCCACCAATGTCGCGGCCTGTTGCGACAAGCTGCTGGCCGAGCGGAGCACCGGCTTGCTGTCGCTGAGGCAGGCGATCGACGAGCTGCGCCGGCGCACCGGCACAGAGCGCTCCGACGCCGATCTCGCCGGGCTGATTACCAAGAAGGCGGCATTGCTGGGTGTCGCGGTCCTGTCCAACGACCACTAAAGGAAATCACAGCGTCGAGCGCGTCTACGCCCCAAGACGCCGGTCGAAATATCGGCTAATGTTTTGCCGGGAATTGGACCCATCCGATTTGGACCCAACCACGGAGGCGACAGTGACGGACGACAGGCAGGAACGCATTCGCCAGCGGGCGCACGAAATCTGGGAACAGGCCGGCCGGCCCGAGGGCTCGGACATGCAACATTGGGACCAGGCGACGGCCGAGATCGACGGAGCGGCGAAGCCGAAAGCCAAGGCTGCGCCGAAGAAGGCTGCGGCCGCCAAGTCATCCAAACCGGCAGCCGCCAAGGCCAAGGCACCCGCCAAGGCCGCCAAGCCAAAAGCCAAGGGCTGAGCGCCGGCCACGAAATCTCTCTTCAATGACCATGGGAAATGGATGCGGCGCGGCAGCGCCGTCTCCGGTAGAGATTGGTTGCGTTCATGGAACCTAGATTGTCGACCCGTCACGCCGAGATTGCAGCTTTCGACGGCCCGACCGGCGGGAACCTTTAGGCTTCGCTAATGTTGTGCTTCCAGCACCAATTTTGGGCGAAGGAGCACGTCATGAACAACATCATTTGGCTGGTCGGGGCCGTTGTGATCGTCATCGCGATTCTGAGTTTTCTTGGTCTGAGATAGGCTTGGGCCCCAACGGGCTCCGGCCCGGCCGCTTGCGGCTGATCACTCGCCGCTTCAGCGGCAAACGAGCCCACCGGCCTCAAGGCCAGCGGGCTCGTTTGCATTCCGGGCCCGACCGACAGCTTTCCGCCGCTCGGCCCTCACGCATCCCAAGCATCGCTGGAGAGCGCAAAGCGGATGCCGGCCGCCGTCATCGCGAGTTCGCATTCGGTGATTGCCCGCAGGTTGCGCAGATAGCGCGCCACGGTCTGCGGCAGCCAGCCGGCACAGGCCTCGACATAGGCGCGGCTGTGGACCAGCGTGCCGGTCGACAGCCGCTGCTCTTTTTCGGCGATGACCTTCAGATACTGGCGGATGAAGCGAATGTCCTCGGCGATGTCCTGGCTGGCCATGCGCCAGGCGCCGGCGAGGCGCTGCCGCTGGTCGGTCGTTGCGGGAGAAATGAGCGGGCGGGAGAGATCGGCGAAGGCGGCGTGATTTGCGGTGTTCAAGGATATCCCCTCAAAGAGAAGATATCGTACTTTACGTACGAACACTGGTCAAGTGAAATTCGTACAATATGAACGAAAGAGATGGATAGAAACCATCGAGATGCCACATTCGCGTCACGCCTCGACAAACCCTCTTCCCCAATCCGTCGAACAGTGCTTTAACCCCGGCATCCACAGGGGTGCTCCGTACGGTCGGGGCTGAGACGGGGGCGGCATGCCCACAGACCCTAAAAGCTGATCTGGGTAATACCAGCGGAGCGAGGCGGGCTATGTTTTCTGGCGCACAGATTTCCCTCTATCCCATGGCCGATGATTTCGTCGGCGTCATCCTTGGCGCGCTTGGCGCGCTCGATCCATATCGCGACCGGCTGAGGATCGAGACCGACGACATCTCGACCTTGCTGGTCGGGCCGCCCGAAGTGCTGTTCCCGGCCATGCGCGACCTGTTCGTCGCGGCTTCCGCCAGCGGCAGGCACTGCGTGCTCTCGGCGGCGATCTCGCGCGGCTGCCCGGGCGAGCCTGACGATCCGATCTGCCGCTCCGACGAAGTCGGCGGCCCCGTCATTCCGCTCGACGAGCGCAAGGTTGCCGCCATCCGCGCCGTGCAGGCCACCGCCGTGACCGGTCAGGCGACGGCGGCGCAATTCTCGCTCTATGTGATGGGCACTGGCGACCACATGGACGAGATCTATGGCTGCATCGACTTCCTCAAACAGTCCGGCGTCTACGAGCGCTCCAAGCATTTCTGCACCAAATTGCGCGGCGATGCCGGTGCCATCTTCGCCACGCTGAACGAAGCCTTCTGCCGCTTCGGGCCGGGCGCCGGCCACGTAACCCTCGACATCACCGTATCGGCCAACAGCCCGTCCGCTGTCTGAGCCATAGCGCTCGCCGCCGTCGAGGATATTTCCGTGGCTGTTCCGTCCATCCCGTTGTCTGGAGGAGATACCTCTGGCCCTTCCCCACGAGGGGGGAGATCAGCTGTCTCGTCGGCCATCGCCAGGGCTGCACCGGCTGCCGTCTCGGTCGGGCTGCTGTTCGCTGCGTGGGAGCTCTATGCCCGCTATGGCGGCGTTAGGCCGACGGTGTTGCCGGCGCCCTCGCGCGTCTTCGGACAGGCGTGGGAGAACCGCGAGGCGCTGATGGACAATGCCATCCCGACTATCCGCGCCACCCTTGCCGGCTTTGCCTGCTCGCTCTCCGCCGCCTTCCTTTTCTCGGCGCTGGTCGATTTCTGGCCGTCATTGCGCCGCGCGCTGTTTCCGCTGCTGATCGCCAGCCAGACCTTGCCGCTGGTGGCGATCGCGCCGCTGGTCGTTTTGTGGTTCGGCTTCGGCCTGCTGCCGAAAATCCTGCTCGTGGCACTGGTCACCTTCTTTCCGATGACGGTGGCGCTGGTCGAGGGTTTTGGGGCGACCGAGAAGGAGATCGGCCAGATGCTCCGCGCCATGGGGGCAGGGCGTTGGCGTGTCTTCTGGCTGGCGCGGCTGCCCTCGGCGCTGCCCTATTTCTTCGCCGGCTTGAGGATATCGGTCACCTATGCCGTCGTCGGCGCGATCTTCGCCGAATATGCGGGCGCGGCGAAGGGGCTGGGCATCTACATGCTCAACGCCAAGAACAATTTCCGCCCCGACCTGGTGCTCGCTGCTGTCGGGGTGAGTGCTGCGCTGACGCTGGTGCTGTTCGGCCTGACGGTGCTCGTCCAGCGCCTCGCCATGCCCTGGGAGCGAGCGGCTGCAGAGCGTGGCGGCGAGGGGCGGCAATGACCCGGCTGGAACTGCGCCAGGTCCGAAAACGCTTCGGTCCGCTCGAGGTGCTGGCCGGCGTTTCGCTCAATGTCGCGGCCGGCGAATTCGTCTCCATCCTCGGTCCATCCGGCGCCGGCAAGTCGACGCTGTTCCAGCTCTTGACCGGAGCTGAGAAAGCCGAGGGCGAGATGCTGTTCGACGGCGCGCCGCTCGACGACCATGGCAGCCGCTTCGCCTTCATGCCGCAGCGCGACGCGCTGATGCCATGGCGGCGCATCCTCGACAATGCGACGCTGGGGCTGGAGGTGCAGGGCGTGCCGCGCCGGGCGGCGCGCGAGCGCGTCGCGCCGCTCTTTGCCGAGTTCGGCCTTGCCGGCTTCGAGCGCGCCTGGCCGGCCGAGCTTTCCGGCGGCATGCGCCAGCGCGCGGCCTTGCTGCGCACCGTGGTGCAAGAGCGCGACATGCTGTTGCTCGACGAGCCGTTCGGCGCGCTCGACGCGCTGACGCGGGCCGCCATGCAGCGCTGGCTGGAAGCCATGTGGCGGCGCCACCACTGGACGGCGCTGCTGATCACCCACGACGTGCGCGAAGCCGTGCTCTTGTCCGACCGCATCTATGTGTTTTCCGCGCGCCCGGCTCGCATCGTCAGCGAGATCAAGGTGCCGCTGCCGCGCCCGCGCACCGCTGACGCCAGCGTGGCGCGCGAGGCGGCCGTGCTCGAGGCCGGCATTCTCGACACGCTGCTCGGCGCCACCGATCCGCAACCCTCGGCCCAAAGACGTCCCAAAGGAGATGACCATGACTGAACTCACACGCCGCCAGGCGCTGCTGCTGACGCTCGCTGCCGGTTTGCCGTTCCCCGCACGGGCTTTCGCCGCTGGACAGAAGGTCACCGTCGCGCTCGACTGGACCGTCAACACCAACCACATCGGCCTGTTTGTCGCCCGCGACAAAGGCTTTTACGCCGAGGCCGGCCTCGAGGTCGAAATCCTGCCCTACAGCGACACCGGCGCGGGCACGCTGGTCGCCAACCGCATCGCCGATTTCGGCATCAACGGAACCATCAGCCTGTTCACCCAGAAGACCGCCGGCGCCGACCTCAGGGCCGTCTATGCCGTGGTGCAAACCGAGACCGGCCGCGTCGTGTTCAACGCCGACCGCAGCGCGATCAAGAGCCCGAAGGATCTCGACGGCCTGACCTATGGCGGCTTCGGCAGTGCCTGGGAGAACGCGCTGATCTCGACCATCATCCGCCATGACGGCGGCAAGGGTAATTTCGAGACGGTGACATTGGGCACCTCGGCCTATGAGGCGCTGGCCAACGGCGCCGTCGACTTCACGCTCGAGGTCTCGACCTGGGAAGGCGTCGAGGCCGAACTGAAAGGCATCAGGCAGCGCAGCTTCCGCTACGCCGATTACGGCGTGCCCGACGAGCACACCACCTTCATCGCTTCGAGCGATGCTTTCCTCGAGGCCAACCCGAAGGCGGCCGCCGCCTTCGTCCAGGCGACGCGGCGCGGCTACGAGTTCGCCGTCGACCACGCGCAAGAGGCGGGCGACCTGCTGATAGCGGCCAACAGGGACGCGCTCACCAACCCGGCGCTGATCCACGCCTCGCTGAAGGCGCTGAACGACGGGCACTTCCTGAGGAGCGAAGCCGGCGCCATCGGCACGATTGACAGAGCGAAGGTGGAGGCGATGGGCGACTATCTCTTCCGCGCCGGCATCCTGCGCGACGGTGATGGCAAGGCGCTCGAGAAGCGCCCGGATTTCGCCGGGTATTTCAGCAATGAATATGTGGGTAGCTGACCTCCCCTTTGAGGGCCGCCCGCGGGGAGACTCTACCCCTCACATATCGATCATCGAGCGCTTCACGCGCCCGATGATGGTAATCGCACCTTCCAGTTCCGGCGGCGGGATCTCCATGTAGGAGGCCGGCTGGAAGGGCGGCTTGTCGTTCGGGCGGTAGCGCTTGTAGGTGGCGCGGCCGGTTTCGTCGGAGATCACATAGCAGCCATTGGTCACCAGCCGCTTGTCGCGCAGATTGACGAAGATGATCGAATCCGGCGGCGAGATCTTGTTCATCGACGGGCCGTCGACGCGCAGCGCAATCCATTCGCCCTGCTCGAGATCGGCGGCGGGAATGGTCGGGTAGTCCGACAGGTTGACGACGCTGTCCTGGCTGCCGAGCTCGCCGGCACTGATCCACGAAACGATCGGCACGTCGACCGTGAGCGGCGAGGGGACAAGCGCGGCCGAACCTGCCTCGTGGAAGCCGCCGCCCCCCGCGCTGCCGTCGAACAACAGCCAGCCTGGATCGACGCCGAACAGGCGGCCATATTTCTCCGCCGCCTTGCGCGACAGCGGCCGGTTGCCGTTCTCGTGGCTGATCAGCGTGTTCTTGTTGATGTCGCGCAGCGCCCGTGCCGCATCGCTCGGCGAGGCATAGCCCGCCTCGGCCCGCGCCTGCTGCAATCTGTGTCGAGGATCCATCATCGTACAAAATGCCTGAAATTTATCGTCCAATGTGTACGATTTTGCTTGCGACTCTTTCGTACGTATCGTACGCTTAGCGCATGATCGAGCATCCCGCAAGCATTTCCGTACTGCCCACGAGCATCTCGGGGCCAATCGACCGCTGGCCCACCATCGCCGACTTCGCCACCGATACCGCGCAAGGGGAGGCGGCATGACCGCGCCCGTTGTCTATTTCGAATCGTCCGGGCTGTCCTCCTCCCCGGCCCGGACGAAGACCGGGGCTTTTGCCCCGGATCCGGCCCGCCTGCGGTCACCGCAGGCCGCCGGATCGGCCGGAACCGTTCCTCCCCCGGTTCCGGCCCCCTTTTCGCGCCGGGCGGGTTCGCCGAGGACCCGCGAACTGGCCGCCATCTCCTGCATCCGCACCGAGGACGGCACCGTCATCCTGTTCGACAGGCTGACGGGCAGGGCGGTGTCGGGCCTGACCCGCGTGGCCGCCGAGGTCGCGCTCCGCCGCCTGAATGGAGCGGTGAGCCCCGCCTGAACCAACCCCTTCGAAGATTTCGCAACGGCCTGCCGGCCGAACCCTGACGCTCGCCCCGGGCGAGGCCTTCGCAACCTATGGATCCAGACATGGCAGCCGCCTACACCGACACCGAACTCAATGCGATCGCGCTCTGGCTGAAGGATGGCCTGTCGGCAACCAGGATCGCTCAGCACTTTTCCGCCCTGCGTGGCAGCCCGGTTTCGCGCAACGCCATCATCGGTATCGTCCATCGCAACGCGGGTCTGCGTGCCATCGGCTTCGCCAGCCCCAGGGGCGGCCGGCCTCGGAGGAACGCGGCAAAGCCCGCGGCGGGAAGGCGCGCTGCGGGACAAGCAAAGCTGTCCGCACAAGCAAGGCAGCCCGGACATTCGGACCAGCCCAGACAGGCAGAGCTGGCCGGACAGTCGAGGGTTTTCGGGCAGGCTGAGGGGCAGGACCACGCTGGTACGCCATTCCCGCCTGTTGCCGTCGTCACTGTCCGCACGCCGGCAAATCCAAAACAGGGTAAGCCGAAAAAGTCGGCGCGCGCGCTGCCGCCGGCCTGGCTATCGCCGCGCGGCCTTCTCCGAGACGAGGACAAGCCCGACGCTCTTCGCTACAAGATGCCGGCGCCACCGCCGCCGGTGCCGCCCGGCCGCCAGCCGCATGTCGCCGCCATGCGGTTCATAGACTGCCTGTTCGGCCGCTGCCGCGCCCCGCTCGACCTTATGCTGGAGGAAGACCCCGAGAACGATGCCCCCGGTGCCGGGCCGGGGCCGGACATGCTGTGCTGCGGCGTGCGCACCTCGTCGACACGCTCGTACTGCAGCCACCACCACGCACGTTTCCACGGCCGCCGCCGCACTTTGTTGGCGGAGCCGGCGCGATGAGCTTGTCTGGTATGTCCCTATTTCGGCATCCGGCTCTGGACGCTTCTCTCTTCGAACACCATGGCCGGGTCGTCATCGACAACGAGTATCCCGGTCACCCGGGCAAAGCCGGTGAACACCTTCAGCGCGTCGTCTGGCGAGATCTGCGCGGCGATGGCGGCGCCGCAGGCATTGAGCGCACTGCGGTAGACATGCCCGCGCCGGTCGACGGGCCAGCGCTGCAGGAGGTCGACGGCGGCGTTGACATCCTCGATGTCTTCGATCTCGCCGTCGAAGCTGACCCTGATCGGACGTCCGGTTCGCATCGTGCCCACGCCGTTACACCTCGCTGTCGATTTCTGACTGTAGCCTCCAACAACGCGCGGCAATGCCGTGCGGTTGCATTGCCTGCCATGTCGCCGCCGCTTTCGCCAATCGCCGACGTTGCAGAAAGGTCGCGCGAGTGACGCTGCCAATCTCCCCCCTCGTGGGGGAGATGCCCGGCAGGCAAAGAGGGGCGCGAAGGATCGCCAACCTCACCCGCCATCCCCACAGCCAGCCCACAAGGAACCGACCCATGAGCCGAAGAACCGCTCAAAAACCAAAACCGCCGAAACTGCCGAGGGGCGAGGCCGAGCAGGTGCGCATCCGCAGGGAGATCGGCCATGATTTCGCGCTGAGGGACGACCGCTTCGGCCGCAAGCGCCTGACAACGGGCACGCAGGAGGCGGCGCGCATCTATGAAGTGTCGAACGGCGGCTACACCTCGACCGGCGGCATCGTGCGGGTGCGCAATGTCGATCCGCTGCTGGGCATCACCTCGCTGACCCGCCAGCAGCGCGAGGCGGGCATGCGCTTTCGCGGAGATTTCGAGCGCGCCTCGCGCGAAGGGCTGCGGCCGATGGCTTGGGAAGAGCGCGTCGACGGCGGCCGGCGCGATGGCGGCATTCCCGACCATATCCTCTCGGCCGGCCGCGCCCATGCCGAGGCAACCCGCGCGCTGGCACATTGGGAGGTCTCGACCGTGGTGCAGAAAATCTGCTGCGCCGGCGATTCGGTGAAGAGCCTCGCGGAACAGACCGGCGAGGCGCGCGACGTGGTGAGCAAAATGCTCAAGATCGGCCTGGACCTGCTGGCCGTGCACTATGGGATGATGGGGCGCAGGGCAGGGTGAGGGAGGTGAACCTGTGCTGCCAACACCCTGCAAGTAGCGGGCGCTTCTTCGCAGATCGATCACTGTCGGGCTACGAGCGATCCGGCCGACAAAAGCCGGCCGGATCGATTGCTCACGTCACCGCTCGCAGATGCGGATCTTCTCGATCACGCGGTGGTGGTTGCGCCAGTGAGCAGGAGCTTTTTCATAGCTACCTCCTTTTCAAGGTTGATCCAGTCAAACCCCTGAGGCGCGGCCCTGTTCCACAATTTTGCAAGAAGTGAACACGGGCAATTCCACCCCAGTCGGTCGCAAAAATGCTGGGGCGACGACATTTGTTTCATTATCGCAAGGCCGTCTCCAGGCAATCCATTGACCCTCGACCGGGCTCGTTCCTTGACGTCGCGCACCGCCACATCCCGCATCGTATGAACCAATCGAGGGCCGCATTCCGCAAACTCAATCCGCTTGCCGGGCCGGTTTTGAAATCTTCTCGCTCATTTAATTCTACAAAATCGGTAGGCTTAATGCAGATAGCATTTGCGAGAAGGAGCCTGGCATGTCGAAGAAGCTGGTGGTGGGGGTGTCGGGCAATTTGACCCGTCCGTCCAAGACCAAGGCGTTCATCAGCCATATCGTTGGTGATATCGCCGGCAGGACGAATGCTGCCTCGAGCGTTTTCGACATCGAGGATCTCGGTCCATCCTTCCCGCAGGCAAGGCGCATCGGCGATCTCGATCCGTCGGCACGCAATCTCGTCGAACAGGTGGTCGGCGCCGATATCGTGGTGGTCGGCTCGCCGACCTTCAAGGGCAGCTACACCGGGCTCTTCAAGCATTTCTTCGACCTGCTCGACCCGTCCTCGCTGCGCGGCAAGCCGGTGATCCTGACGGCGACCGGCGGCGGCGAGCGGCATGCCTTGATCGTCGAACATCAGTTGCGGCCGCTGTTCGGCTTCTTCGAGGCGCTGACCGTGCCGACCGCGATCTACGCCTCCGACAAGGATTTCGCCAACGGCCAGCTGGTGTCCGAAGCCATCGAGGCGCGTGCCCGCCAGGCCGTCGCCGAAGCATGCCGGGCGGCGGGTGTGCCCTACAGCGTCGGCCTTGCCGCCTGATACGCTGGAATTCCCTTTTTCGCACAGCGCCAGAAGGAAGCCTGCAAATGACCAGCAAATCCCGCCAGAGCAAACCGCGAAAAATCAAACTGGGCGCCTTCCTGCCCGGCGGCGGACAGCATATCGCCGCCTGGCGCCATCCCGATGCGCCGGCCGACGGCGCCACCAATTTCGAGTTCCACAAGCAGCTGGCGCTGACCGCCGAACGCGGCCTGTTCGATGCCTATTTCCTCGCCGACAATCTGACGGTCGGCCTCGGCGCTCGCGAAGGCGGCAATGCCAAGATCGCCGGCTTCGAGCCGGTGACACTGTTTGCCGCGCTGGCACCGTTGACCACGCATCTCGGCTTCATCGCCACGGCCTCCACCACCTATGAGGAGCCCTATACGCTGGCGCGCAAATTCGCTTCGCTCGATCTTTTGTCCAACGGCCGCGCCGGCTGGAACGTCGTTACCTCGGCCGGCGACGACACGGCGCGCAATTTCAATCGTGACGTCCAGCCCAATCATGCGGAGCGCTATGCCCGCGCTCATGAGCATGTCGAGACCGTCAAGGCGCTGTGGGACAGCTGGGAGGACGACGCCTTCATCCGCGACAAGAAGTCGGGCCGCTTCTACGACAAGGACAGACTGCACGACGTCGACCACAAGGGCGCGCATTTCAGCGTCAAGGGGCCGCTCAACGTGCCGCGCCCGGTGCAGGGCCATCCGGTGGTGGTGCAGGCCGGGCAGTCCGAGGACGGACGCGGGCTTGCCGCGCACTCGGCCGAGGTGATCTTCACCGCCCATCAGAAGCTGGAGACGGCGCAGGAATTCTACCGCGACATCAAGGCGCGCGTGGCCGCCGTCGGCCGCGATCCTGACCAGGTGCTGATCATGCCCGGCGTGGCACCCTTCGTCGGCCGCACCGAAGAGGAAGCGCAGGCAAAATACCGGCAGCTCAACGACCTCATCCTGCCCGAGGACGGCGTCGCCCTGCTCAACGGGCTGGCCGGCCAGACGCTTGACATCCGGGGTTATCCGCTCGACGGCCCGCTGCCGCCCAGCAAGGAAACCGAAGGCATGAAGAGCCGCCAGGCGTTGATCCGCCAGATTGCCGACGAGCACAACTTCACCATCCGCCAGCTCTACCAGTGGGTGGCGACGGCGCGCGGCCACTACACAATCATCGGCAGCGCCACCCAGGTCGCCGACCAGCTGGAGGAATGGTTTACCAGCGAGGCCGCCGACGGTTTCAACATCCTGCCGCCCTGGCTGCCCGGCGCGCTCGACGATTTCGTCGACCTGGTGATCCCCGAACTGCAGCGCCGCGGCCTGTTCCGCACGGCTTACGAAGGCAGGACGCTGCGCGAGAACCTCGGTCTCAGGCGGCCGGAAAACCCCTGGACCGCCGCACGCTCGAAGGTGCTGGCCGCCGAATGAGCCGCTGAAGCGCCGGACAACATTCGAAGCTCCCGACAATCCTGAAGCAAAGGGCAAAGACGATGAGTTTGCAGCACATCGAACAGCCGGTCATCCTCGGCGACGGCAGGCTCGGCACCGACATCCTGCGCCTGGCCAGAGCGGCATCCGTCCGCCTCCTGTCGCGCTACGGCATCCTGATCGCCTTCCTGGCGCTCTGGCAGGTGTCGAGCAGCACCGGATGGGTCAATGCCGCGGTGCTGCCGCCGATCGATACGATCGTCGCAGCCCTCTGGAAGGGGCTGACCGGCGGCACCTTGCTTGGCGACATCGCCATCAGCCTGCAGCGCGCCGGCATCGCCTTCGTCGCGGCGGTAGTTGTGGCGATCCCGCTCGGCCTGTTCATGGGCCAGGTGCGATCGGTCGAAACGGCGCTCGATCCGATCCTGCAGGTGTTCCGGCAGACCTCGGCGCTGGCGCTCTACCCGGTGTTCATCCTCCTGCTTGGGCTGGGCGAGGCATCAAAAGTCTTCGTCATCTTCTGGGCGACGCTGTTTCCGCTGCTGCTCAACACCATCAGCGGCGTCAAGGAGGTCGACCCGAAACTGCTCGAGATGGCGCGCGTCTATGGCGCCACGCGGCTCACCGTGTTTCGCCGCGTCGTGCTTCCGGGCGCCGTGCCCTCGATCTTCGTCGGCTTGCGGCTGAGCGCGACCACGGCACTTCTGTTGCTGATCGCCTCCGAAATGATCGGCGCCAACAAGGGCATCGGCTTCCAGGTGATGAACGCGCAGTACAATTTCCAGATCCCGCTGATGTTCGCGGCGATCGTCATCCTCGCCGGCCTCGGCCTGATCGCCAACCAGGCGCTGGTCAGCCTGCAGCGGCGGCTCTGCCGCTGGAGCCAGCCTGTCAACTGACGCTTTCGCCTTCTTCTCGAACAAGGAAAGACCGGACCATGAAAATCACCCGCCGTACGCTGCTTGCCGGCGCACCACTCGCCGCCGGTATCTTCGCCGCCGGCCTGCCGCGCTTCGCCTTTGCCGAAGCCGGACCCGTCAAGTTCCGCTACCTCGCCAGCCGTGGCAGCATCTCCGCGCATGAACTGGCCGACGAACTCGGCTACTTCAAGGGGCTTGGCGTCGAGCTGGAGAATGCCGGCTACGCCGCCGGCGGCCCGGAATCGCTGTTTGCGCTGTCCTCCGGCAGCGTCGACATCGGTTCGGCCGCCACCGCCGCCGTGATCAACTCGATCTCGGGCGGCAACGACTTCGTCGCCGCCTATCCGAGCAACGGCATCAACAAGGATGTGAAGAGCGTCTTCTATGTGCTGGAAGACAGCCCGATCAAATCGATCGCCGACATTGCCGGCAAGACCATCTCGGTCAACACGCTCGGCGCCCATCTCGACTACACGGTGCGCGAGGCGCTGCACAGCTTCGGCCTGCCGCCGGATGCCGCCAACCTCGTCGTCGTGCCCGGGCCGCAGCTCGAACAGACCTTGCGCTCGCGCCAGGTCGATATTGCCGGCCTCGGCTACTGGCAGGCGACCTTTGCCGGCGCGCTGGTCGCCAATGGTGGCGTGCGCGGCGTCTTCAACGACACCGATGTGCTGGGCGAACTGGCCGGCGGCTTCGTCGTGCTGAGGCGCGACTTCATCGCCGCGCATCCGGACGCCGCCCGCAATTTCGTCGAACAATCGGCGCGCGCTGCCGACTGGTCGCAGCAGAACCCCGATGAAGCGCGCAAGGTGCTGGCCAACATCCTCAACAAGCGTGGCGAAAACGGCGATCTCGCCCGCTACTGGACCGGCTTTGGCCTGCGCGAAGGCGCTGAGGTGACCGACCGCGACATCGACTTCTGGGTCGCCGTGCTCGAGCGCGACGGCCGCTTGGCCAAGGGCAAGCTGAAGGCCGCGGATATCCTCTACCGGCCGGGCGAAACCAAGACCAACTGAGCACGGAGACGATGGCGATGGCCAGCCCAAGCGGCGCCGAGGTCTCGATCCGCGACCTCTCGAAATCCTTCAGTCTTGGCGGGCGTCCGCTTCAGGTATTGAGGACGCTCAACCTCGACATCCGCTCGGGCGAATGCCTGGTCATCGTCGGCGCCAGCGGCTCGGGCAAGACCACGCTGCTGCGCATCCTTGCCGGGCTTGAGGCCGCCGACAGCGGCGGCGTCGCAATCGACGGCAAGCCTGTCGACGGCGTCGGTGCCGAGCGCGCCGTGATCTTCCAGGAGCCGCGTCTGCTGCCCTGGCTGACCGTGCTCGGCAACGTCGCCTTCGGCCTCGAAGTGCGCGGAGTGCCCAGGCAGCAAGCCCAGGAGAGGGCGCGCTTCTACATCGCGCTCGTCGGCCTCGCCGAATTCGGCGATGCCTGGCCGCGCCAGCTTTCCGGCGGCATGGCGCAGCGCGTCGGCATTGCGCGGGCGCTCACCGTGCAGCCCGAGATCCTGCTGCTCGACGAGCCGCTCGGCGCGCTCGACGCCATGACCAAGATCGGCATGCAGGAGGAGCTGGCGCGCATCTGGAGCGAGGAGAACGTCACCATGGTCATGGTCACCCATGACCTCGAAGAGGCGATCTACCTTGCCGACCGGGTGCTGATCCTGCCCAAGGAAAAAGGCGGCGCGGCGCGGCTGATCGACGTCGACCTGCCGCGCCCCCGCGACCGCAGCGAGACCCGGTTTGTGAGCTATCGCCAGGAGCTGTTGCGGGAGTTCGGGCTGCATTGACAGGGCGCTCGCAGGAGCTCAGCCACACGCAGAACCGCTCTATCTCTTTCTCTTTGTTTCGACGCAATCCCGGACGGAAAACCGCTACGCACTTTTCCTGGAATTGCCCTAGATCTTCAGATGCTGCATCACCCGCGCCGCCGTGCCCTCCGACACGTCGCCGGCATCGTCGATGCGGCCGAGCTTCAGCACCGCCCAGCTGTCGGCGATGCCGAGCGCGAAGGGAAGGTTCTGCTCGACGATCAGGATGGTCGTGCCGTTGCTCCGGCGCTCCTCCTTGAGTGCCGTGGCGATCCGCTCGACGACCGACGGCTGCAGGCCCTCGGAAATCTCGTCGATCAAAAGCAGCTTTGGCCGCAGCATCAGCGCGCGACCGAGAATGAGCATCTTCTGCTCGCCGCCCGACAGCGTTCCTGCGCGTTGCGACAGGCGCTCCCGGAGAAACGGAAAATGTCCATAGACCCGCTCGACGGCTTCCGCGAAACCGCGGTCCGAGCGCAAGGCGAGGCGCAGATTGTCGCGCACGCTGAGATCCTGGAACAGCGCCTGCTCCTGCGGCGCATAGCCGACGCCGGATGCAATCAGCGAGGCTTGGGAAACGCCTGATATCGAGGCGCCGTCGAGGCGGATGTCGCCCGAACGCAGCGCCACGAAGCCGAGGATGGTTTTCAGCACGGTGGTCTTGCCCATGCCGTTCTTGCCCATCAGCGCAAAGATCTGTCCGGGCGCGATAGCCAGCGACAGCGCCTCGATGATGGCAACCGGCCCATAGCCGCTCGACACGCTCGACAGCGACAGTTTCGGCATGGTGGTTCCGGCCTCTGCCTGTCTCGTCTCAAGCATGGGCGCCTCCCGAATAGATCGTCCTGACCACTTCGGAATTGACGACCTGATCGACGCTGCCGTCGAGCACCAGCTTGCCCTGGTGGAGAACGACGATCCTGGTCGAGATGTCGCGCACGAAATCGAGATCGTGCTCGACCAGTATGGCGGCAAAGCCAAGCTCGCCGGTCAGCTTCTGCAGCGTCGCGCCAATGGTGGTGCGCTCGACCTTGGTCAACCCGGCCGTAGGCTCGTCGAGCAGGATGAGCTTTGGCTCAAGCGCAACCACCATGGCGAGCTCGAGGCTCTGCTTCTGGCCATGCGACAGCAGCGACACCGGGCGGCCGAGCATACCGTCGAGACCGGTGGAGCGCAGGATGTCGGCGGCCGCCACCGGCAGCCCGAGCGTGGCGGAACGGCGCAGCAGGCTCGGCGTCTTGCGCGAGGCGCGCGCCATGCGAAGGCAGTCGGCGACCGTCAGGCTGTCGAAGACGCTCGCCACCTGGAATTTGCGTCCGACGCCGAGCGCGACGATCTCATCCGGCGTCATGCCGCTGATGTCCTGGCCAGCGATGCTTACGCGCCCGGTCGTGGCTTCGGTGCCGTCGCTGAGACACCGCATCAGCGTCGTCTTGCCGGCGCCATTGGGGCCGACGAGGCTGACCAGTTCGCCGGGGCGAACGTCGAGGTCGATGCCTTGCAGCACTTGCAGGCTGCCGAAGGATTTACCGAGGCCGCTGACGGCAAGCACGCGGTTGCCGTTCTCCGCGCCGTTGCCGGCCGCCTCGGCGGCGAGGGCAGGGCTGCCCGCCTGGCTGGCCTGTTCTCCATGGCGGCGTGGCAGGACCATTCTGGCGAGCTGCGCCAGCCCGTTCGGTAACAGGATGATCATGACGACGAACAGCGCGCCGACCACCAGGTTCCACAGGAAGGGCAGGTCGCCGGAAAGCTGGGCGCTGAGATAGTCGATGCCGATCGCGCCCATCACCGGCCCGATGATCGTGCCGCGGCCGCCAAGCGCCGTCCAGATGACGATCTCGGTGCCGAAGACGAAGCCGGTATTCTCCGGAGCCACCACGCCAGATGCGTTGGCGTAGAGGAAACCGGCAAGGCCGGCGACGCCGGCGAGGATCGTCGTCAGCGCGATCTTCAGCCGTTGCGGGTCGAGGCCGAGATAGGCGCAGCGCGCTTCATTGTCGCGAATGGCGACGAGCAGCTTGCCGGCATCGGAGCGGGTGAAGATCAGGGCGATGACAGTGGTGATGATGAGGCAGATGCCGGTCAGCCTGAAATACCCCTGCAAGCCGAGCGGCAGGCCGGAGTATCCGACCAGCCCGCTGCTCGATCCGGTCCACACCCCGCCCGAAAACACCAGCTGCGTCACCACGATCGGCACCACCAGTGAAATCACCGTCGCATAGAGCGGCGTCGAGCCGTGGCCGAACGACAGCCAGCCGACGAAAGCGCCAAGCAGTATCGGAACGATGATTGCCAATGCGAGCGCCAGGGCGAGCAGCGCCGGGGTTGCGCCGAGATGGCTGAGCACCATGGCGCTGGCGTAGGCGCCGGTGCCGAAGAAGGCCGCCTGGCCGAAGGTCAGGATACCGGTGTAGCCCCACAATATGTCGACGGTCACCGCCAGCATGGCGTAGATCATCGAACGGGTCAGCACATTGAGCGTGAATCGGTCAAACAGCGCTGGCCCGATGATGACGACGACCGCCACCGCAAGCGCGAGCGCCGCAAGCAGCCAGACCCTCGGCGGAATGGAACGGCTCTCAGGCACGGGCAAATCCCTTCGGGCTGATGCGCAGCACCAGGGCGCAGAGGACCGCCACCGTGATACCGCCGAAAATGGGGCTGACGAAGGTGCTGACCAGAACCTGCGCGCCGCCGAAGACGAGGCAGGCGATGGCTAAAGTCGAGAAGGACGAGCCGGCGACCATGACCAGCATGAACGAGCCGATCAGCCAGGCGACGCCCATGTTCGGGTCTACGCTGGTCAGCGGCGTCAGCAGCACGCCGGCAAGTGCCGCCAGCCCGGTGCCGACCATGAAGGTGGCGAGCCGCACGCGCGCTGTGTCGATGCCGAGCGCGCGCGCCAGCGTCTCGTTCATGATCACCGCCTGCGCCGACAGGCCGAGCCGCGTGCCTTCGAGAAGGAAGGTGAAGGCAAGCCCGATCACCAGCGCGGCGGCGACCGCGAACAGCCGGTAGAGCGAATAGCCGACGCCGAAGACATCGACGGTGCCAGACAGGAGGTTGGGGGTGAACTGCACGTCACGCCCGAACCACAGCGTGATCAGCTGGCCGATGACGATGCCGAGACCCCAGGTCGCCAGTATGGCGTCGAGTGGCCGGCGATAGAGCGGCCGTACGATGACCTGCTCGGTGATGCCGCCGAGGATCGCTCCCACGGCAAAGGCGATCGGCAGCGCCGCCCAGGGATTGAGCCCGAGGCCGGCGGTTGCCACCGCGCAATAGGCGCCGATCGTCAGCCAGGCGCCATGAGCGAAATTGATGATCTTCAGCACGCCGAAGATCGCCAGCAGGCCGGCGGCGACGATGAACAGGATCGCTGCCGTCGTCACCATGTCCAGGAGAAGCGTCATGGCAGGTTCCCGATAGTGTGAAACGGGGCGGCGCAGGGCCGCCGCCCCGTTGCGATGACAGGTGCGGTTAGAGGTTCGGGCACTGTTCGCCGGGGTCGACGCCTTCGAATGTATCGACCACGCTGACCGAGCCGTCCGCCTTCACCTGGCCGAGATACATGGTCAGCGGAGCGTGGTGCTGTTTGCTCATCGAGACCGTGCCGCGCGGGCCAGTGAAGGATACCTCGGCGAGCGCCGCAAGCACAGCGGCGGTGTCGGTCGTCCCAGCTTTCTCGACCGCGGCCTTGTAGAGGTAGATGCCTTCATATTCCGGCACCGAGAGGTCGTTCGGGGTGCGCAATTCTCCGCCGAACTTCTTCGCGATCGCGGCAAGGAAGTTCTTGTTGGCGTCGCTGCCGATGCTGGTCACATAGGAAGCGGAAATGAAGATCCCCGCGGCGTCCGCGCCCATGCTCTTGGCTGTTCCCTCGTCCACCGCGAGGTTGCCATAGGGGATGGTGATACCGGCGCCGCGCAACTGCTTGGTCAAAGTGACGTTCGGCGCGCCGCCAGCCGTCGAGGTGATCACCGCATCGGCACCGGAGCTTTTCAGATTGGAGATGATCGCGGTCCAGTCGCTGCCTTCCATCGGCAAATATTCCTCGCCGACGACGCTCGCGCCCGACTTCTCGATATAGGCCTTGGCGAACTCCAGCATGCCGCGGCCAAAGGCGTAGTCGGAGCCGATCAGGAAGAACTTCTTGGCGCCTTGCGTCTTGATGAAATTGTCGACGATCGGCGGTACCTGCTGTTCGGGCACCCAGGCGTTGACGAACAGATTGGCATTGCAGGATTTGCCCTCGTAGAACGAGGTGTAGATGTAGGGGATGTCGCCCTTGGTGATGATCGGCAGGCCGGCATTGCGCGCAGCACTCGTCTCCATGGTGATGACGGCGTTGACCTCCTTCTGGAACACCAGCGAATCGAAGGCCTTCTGCGCGCCTGCCGCACCCGAGGCGTCGTCGGCGATCTCCAGCGCGAGCTGGCGTCCGAGCACGCCGCCGGCGGCGTTGATTTCGGCGACCGCCAGTTCCGCCGACTGCACGACCGAGGGCGCGACGACGCTGTTGGCGCCCGAAAGGCCGACCGGGATGCCGATCTTGATCGGACCGTCGGCGGCAAAGGCGGTGGTGGCCAGAGCGGCGCCGGCAAGTGCAAGGATCACTGTTCTGTTTCTCATGGTATTCCCCTTTCTTGAGTGTTGATCGTACCGGGTGGTGCCGGCTTCTTCTTGGTTATCCGTAGACGTCGCTGCGACGGTCGCCGATGGCGTCGTTGCGTTCGCTCAGCGCCCGGGCTCTGGCGACCTCGCCAAGCCTGATCGTGGCGATGAGGATCTCCTCGCCGGCTTCGCTGGCAGGGCCGGCGATCGGCCAGCCGGTCGGGCCGACGATCAGGCTCCTGCCGACAAAAGGCTGGCCGCGCTCGGTGCCGACGCGGTCGGCGCAGGCGATGTAGATGCCGTTGCTGTGCGCGGCGGCCTTGTGCAGGATGTTGGCCATCGGCTCGGGATGCTGACCCTGGGCCGGCATCGGCACCCAGTTGGTCGGTACGCAGACCAGCTCCGCGCCCTTCAGCGCCAGCTGCCTGTAGGTCTCGGGGAACCAACCGTCATAGCAGATCGCCACGCCGATCCTGCAGATCGCGGTATCGAATACCGGCAGGCCGAGATTGCCCGGTTGGAAATAAAGCTTCTCGCGGTTCCACAGATGTAGCTTGCGGTATGTGCCGATAGGACCCGCCGGTCCGCACAGCATGGCCGCGTTGAAGAATCGGTCGCCCTCGCGCTCGGCAAGGCCACTGACGATGTGCAGGTTGAGTTCGTTTGCCAGGCTGCACAGCAGCATGGCACTGCGTCCATCCGGAATGGGAGCGGCGAGCGCGGCCAGCTCGTCCTGGCTGTCGAAGACATAGCCGCTGTCGGCAAGCTCGGGCAGCACCACCACCGATGCACCGAGACCGGCGGCCTGGCGGATCAATCGCTCCATCGCCTGGAGATTTTCGTCCAGCCGGCCGATCGCCGGCTGGAACTGGATGCAGGCCAGACGCAGGTCCGCCGTCGCTTTCGCATGTGTCGTCAAAGCCTGTCTCCAAACGCAAAAAACCCCTGGGCGCGGAAGTCATCCGCGAACCAAGGGCTACATAGCCATCAATGTGAAACGGCATTCCTGCCGATGAGCAAACCTGCTCGTGCCTTTAGAAGTTGCACAGGCGGAAGGTCGCGTCAAGAGCCAAAGATCACGGCCGCTAGCGATCGGAAGTAGTTCGACTTAAACTAATAAAATCAGCTATTTGAGAGAAATCTTAGCCCTGATCGGCGGCCAACGCCTTATCGGCCGCTCGGCTGTTTCTGGCCGGCTTGCGCGGAAATCCCGAAGCCGAAAGTCCGCATCGCTTCCTGCGCGGCGAGGATGCCATCGGCCACAGAAACCAGCGCGACGCGCTTCGATGTCGCCTGGTCGCGGATGAGCTTGTAGGCGGTCTCTTCATCGACACCGTTCATCTCGACCAGAACCTTGACCGCCTTCTCGATCGTGCGGCGACCTTTCAGCGTATCCTCAAGCTTGCGCACCTTGTTGGCGAGCCGCCCTTCATAGCCGTAGCGGTAACGGGCCAGCGCGAATTGCGTCAGCACGCCGAGCTGCCTGAGCGGCTTGGTGATGACGCCGTGCGCATTGAGGTCGATGATCGCCTTGATCGAGGTCGGGCTTTCATAGGTGACGATGGCGACCACGGCAGCATTGGCGCCTTCGATCAGCGACACCATGGCATCGGTCGGCGCCTCGCCCACCTGCACGAACACCGTGTCGATGTCGCCGGGGATCGACGCCGGCGGCGGCCACGCCGCGCGGACTTCGCAGCCCAGGCGCCTGAGGTGATCGACCAGCGCGGCGCCATCCTCGTCCTTCGGATGGATAACGAGGATCTTCGCCTGCCGCAGATCGTTGAGAATGCGTTTGAGCGTTGCCGTCATTACAGCCACGGCTCCTCGAAACGAGAGGAGGCGAGATAGGGGTCGGGCCGGATCGGCGCCTGCGATTGCCAGGCGATGTCGAACTGGCCGGTGGCATTGGCGATGCCGATACGCGGTGTCGACCAGACATGGCGGTTTTCCTGGTCGAACATCATGCGTCCCTCCGGCGACGCATAGTCGACCTCGAGCGCGGCCTGTCCGAGCCGGAAGGTGTCGAGGGTTCCGGCCTTTTCCAGCGCGCGGGCGAACAGGTGGACCTGCGTATAGGCCGTCTGCGACCACATGGTTGCGGTCGTCCGGTCGCCGAACCGGCGGGCGAGCTCGCCGACGAAGCGCTGGTTCTCGCCGCTGTCGACCGTCGCCAGGTAGGGGGCGGCCAGCACATGGCCGGTGCAGTGCTCGGCGCCGATGACGCGGATCTCGCCTTCGGCCAAAGTCAGGCTGGCGATCGGCCGCCGTGTCCGGTCGATACCGGCCTCGGCATAGAGCCTGTAGAGAATTTGCGCGCAGCGCCCGATCACGGTCGAGAACACCGCGTCCGGAGCTGCCTTTTCGATGTCGTCCATCAGCCGGCGCATGCGGCGTTCGTCGGCGTCGAGCGGCACATATTGTTCCTCGACGATCTTGCCGCCCTTGCACTCCAGCAGATCGCGCATCACCCGGTTGGATTCATGCGGATAGATGTAATCGGACCCGGCCATGAACACGCGCGGTCCGTAGCGCTGTAGGATGAAGTCAGCCAGTGCGAAGGTGTTCTGGTTGAGCGTCGCGCCGGTGTAGAGGACGTTCTCCGAATATTCGAAGCCTTCGTAGATCGACGGGTACCAGAGCAATCCGTTGTAGCGCTCGACGATCGGCAGCACTGCCTTGCGGCTGCCCGACATCGAACAGCCGAAGATGACATTGACGTCGTCCTCGGTCAGCAGCTTGCGGGCCAGCGAACGAAACGCTTCGGGGTCGCTGCCCGGGTCGTAGGCGATCGGCTCGATCTGCCGTCCCAGCACGCCGCCGGCGGCGTTGATCTCCTCGATGGCCAGAGCGGTTCCGTAGAAATGCTCGCTTTCGGTGACCGAAGTGATGCCGCTGCGCGAAAAGAGGATACCGACGCGCCATGTCCCGGCTGTTCCTGTCACGGCAATCCTCCCTGCGCTTTTCCGCAAGGCCTATTGCACGCGAGGCGTCATGGCAATCGCGATGATCGGGCCTGACAATGTCTGGGCTGGGCTCGGGAGCGCGGTCATCTCCAGCAAGGGCGGCGCGGCGACGTCGACCTGCCGCGCCCCCGCGACCGCAGCGAGAGCCGGTTTGTGAGCTATCGCCAGGAGCTTTTGCGGGAGTTCGGGCTGCATTGACAGGGCGAAATCGACCCGGCCGGCAGAGGCCGGCTGGATTGATCGCGCCGGCGGTTCTCAGCCTGCGCGGGCCAAAGCCACGGCATCGGCTCCTGCCGGGTAGCGCAGCCGGGCGGAGGTGTCGTTGGCGGCATGCCAGACGGCCTCGGCAACGTCGGTCTCCTTCGTGACCATGGCAGGGTTGGCGAACCCGGCGAAGATCGGCTGCGCGAACGATGCATAGGCCTCGGGGATCATATCCTCGACGCGCAATTCGGTATTGTGCGCAAAACGGGTGCTCGGCGCATAGCCGGGTTCCACCAGCTTGACCCGCACGCCGAATGCCTGAAGCTCGTGTGCCAGCGATCCGGTGAATCCCTCGATGGCCATCTTGCTGGCCGTGTAAGCCGCGGCCAGGGGCATCGGGACCAGCGTCGCGCTCGAGGTCACGTTGACCACCACGCCTGATCCCCTGATGCGGAATTGCGGGATGATGGCCTGTGTCATCGCCATCACGCCGAATGTGTTGGTCTCGAACACCTTGCGGATGTGCGACATCGGCGTCGCTTCGAACGCGCCGGCGACACCGATGCCGGCATTGTTGACGAGCACGTCGACAGGCCCGCTCGCCTCGAGCGCGGCCGCGATGCTGCTGGCATCGGTGACGTCGAGCGGCAGCACGCGGATGCGATCGGAAGCGGGCAATATGCCCTCGCGCGGGGTTCGCATCGTGGCGACGACGGTCCACCCCTGCGCGTGGAAGTGACGTGCGGTCTCCAGGCCGTAGCCGGATGAGCTGCCGGTAATCAGTACGGTTTTCATGACGATATCCTCTTTCGTGTTGACGCAGAACAAATAACCGCCAATATCAGGACTATCATCGGTCAAGCGTCTCAATTTCATCTTCCTAAGTCCGGAAATGACCGATCCGCTCTCGCAAGTGATCCAGCTTCTGCGCCCACGCACGGTGTTCTCGAAGGGGATCAGCGGCGCCGGGCGCTGGGGCGTGCGCTACTCCGAATTCGGCCAGCCGGGCTTTTGCGCGGTGATCGAAGGCCGATGCCGGCTGGCCGTCGACGGGCAGGCGCCGATCAGTCTCGAAGAAGGCGATTTTGTCCTGCTGCCCGCGACGCCGGCCTTCACCATGTCCAGCTTCGACCATGTGACGCCGAGGCGTATCGATCCCAAGGTGACGCCTGCGCCCACGGATGAGGTCCGTCACGGCCGTCCCGACGGTCCCGCGGATGTGCGGCTGCTCGGCGGTTACTTCGTGTTCGACTCGCCGGATGCGGGACTGCTGGTATCGCTCTTGCCGGCACTGCTTCACCTGCGCGGCATTCCGCGGCTTTCGGTCCTGGTGCGGCTTGTTGGCGAGGAGGCGAGCGCCCAGAGCATGGGCCGCGATCTCGTGCTCGCGCGTCTGGTCGAGGTGCTGCTGATCGAAGCGCTGCGGGCAACCCAGGGAAAGGACGCGCCGCCGGGTTTCCTGCGCGGCCTCGCCGATGCGCGCTGTGCCGGGGCGTTGCGGCAGATGCACGCCGATCCCGAGCGGCCGTGGACGGTGGCTGACCTGGCGCGCGAGGCGGGCATGTCGCGCTCGGCCTTCTTCGACCGCTTCATCCGCTCCGTGGGGCTCCGGCCGATGGAATACCTGTTGGGCTGGCGAATGGCCGTTGCGAAGGACCTTCTGCGCAGCAACAGTGTCGCGCTCGATGAAGTTGCCAGGCGAGTGGGCTATGGCTCGGCCAGCACATTCAGCACCGCGTTCAATCGCCATGTGGGCCAGTCGCCGGGCCGATATGCGCGCGGGCGCCAGGAGGGAGCGGGCACTCGACTGCCCGTGACGCAACGCACAGCGCCCGCATTGTAGTCTATCGCAGTCGCTTTACCGGCGGTGGTGCTCGACGGTCTCGCCATGAGGGTCTCGCCATGAAGCGCAAAAATATCTTGGCCTCCATGTCACACTGGCGGATCCTGGCTCGTCATGGTCTCGGAACCAACAGAAGGAAGCCAATCATGACTGCCAGACTTGAACCCTTTACCGCCGCCCCCTCGCTGATGAAGGAGTGGCAGCGCGCATCGATCGCCATTGCCGCCAGCCTCGACCCCAGCCTGGCCGAGTTGGTGGAGATCCGCGCCTCCCAGATCAATGGCTGCGCCAACTGCATCAATATGCACACGACCTATGCCCGCGAGAAGGGCGAGACCGAGCAGCGCATTTATCTGCTGCCGGCCTGGCGCGAGGCGCCCTGCTACACCGACCGCGAGCGCGCAGCGCTGGGCTGGACCGAAGCCCTGACCCGGATGTGCGAAGGCCACACGCATGTCGCCGCCTACGAGGACCTGAAGGCCCACTTCACCGGGGAAGAACAGGTCCAGCTCACCTTGATGATCAACATCATCAATGGCTGGAACCGCATCGCGGTCGGCTTCGGCGGCTGGGCCGATCCGGCAGGCGTGAAGGCCGCTTCCAGGGCGCTCACCGCCCAGGCTGGCAAGGCGGTCGCGGCTTGACGACGAACCCGACGCCTGGGGACGCAGCGGCGGCGTTTGATCCGCTGCGTCCAAAACTCATGCGCGTCGCCTACCGCATGCTCGGCTCCGTCGCCGACGCCGAGGATATGGTGCAGGAGGCCTTCATCCGCTGGATGAGGGCCGACCGCGCCGCGGTGCGCGAGCCCGAGGCGTTCCTGCGCCGCACGCTGACGCGGCTGTGTCTCGACCAGCTCAAATCCGCCCGGCGCCGGCGCGAGGCCTATATCGGCCCCTGGCTTCCCGATCCCGTCGTCGAAGAGGACGAGGTGGAAGACGTCACCTTGCCGCTGATGCTGGCGCTGGAGCGCCTGTCGCCGCTCGAGCGGGCGGCCTTCCTGCTGCACGATGTGTTCGGCCTCGGTTTCGACGAGGTGGCTCAGACCATGGAGCGCGACCCCGCCGCCTGCCGCCAACTCGCCGCCCGCGCGCGCAGCCATGTCCGCGACGCCCGGCCGCGTTTCCAGATGGAGCGGCAGCGCAGCCTGGCGCTGGCCGAAGCCTTCTTCAACGCCTCGCGCAACGGCGACTTGCAGGCTTTTGGCGCCATGCTGGCGGCTGATGTGACCGCCCACGCCGATGGTGGCGGCAAGCGCCCGGCGGCGATCGAGGTGGTCGTCGGCTTCGACGCCGTCATGAAGCAATACGCCTTCATAGCAAGCCGCCTGCGCCACACCCCCTCGACGCTTGTCCGCGTTGGTTTCGTCAACGGACTGCCGGGCTTCGTCAGCCTGGAAGCCGACGGCGAACTGCAGACGACCGCGCTGGAGATCGAGGACGGCAAGATCGCGGCGATCTATGTGGTGAGGAATCCGGATAAGTTGCGGCATCTGCATTAGGGGCGCGGCCAGGCGGGGAGCGAGGCGGGATTGCTGGGGCGGATGCCGTCCGGCACTGGTTTGAAGGCGGAGCATGCCCGGCAGAAATTTCCTTGATGCGCTTCCCTCCAGACTGATTCTCAGCCAACACCGCGCGCTGCAGCGTGCTTATTCCGCTGCCCTGCCAGGGTAGCCGAGCCCGGATGATGGCGTGCACGGGGTCCGATTACCGTTAGTTAACCAATGGGACACGGCGTCTCACGCACGAGTGCGGCCTTCACCCCTGGGAAACCGTTGCCGGGCTACCAACTCCATCCATTGGAGACTGCCATGGCCGATGAGACGACCACTGCGAACGCGCTCGAAATTCGTGGGCTCTACAAAAGCTTCGACAAGCCTGCGGTGGCTGGCCTCGACCTGACCGTCAGGGCGGGCGAGTTTTACGGCCTTCTTGGCCCAAATGGCGCCGGAAAGACGACGACGCTGCGCATGGTCGCGGGGCTGCTGCTACCGGATGCGGGAACGATCACCATTGCAGGTCGCGACGCGCTCCGAAGCCCGGTCGAAGCCAAGCGCATCGTTGCCTGGATATCGGACGAACCGATGATCTACGACAAGCTCACGCCATTCGAATATCTCGAATTCGTCGCCGGTCTGTGGAGCGTCAAGGCAAGCACGGCACAGGAACGGGCAAGGCAGTTGTTCGATCTGCTGGACCTGACGCCGCATGCACACACGCATTGCAGCGGCTTTTCGAAGGGCATGCGACAGAAGGTGGCGTTGGCCGGAGCGTTGGTCCATGACCCGGAAATCATCATCCTTGACGAGCCGCTGACCGGCCTTGATGCCGGCTCGGCGCGTCAGGTCAAGCGGGTGTTGCGCGAACGCGTCGATGCCGGCGCAACGGTCATAATGACGACGCATATTCTGGAGGTGGCCGAGCGCATGGCTGAACGCATCGGAGTCATTGCCAAGGGTAGGCTGATCGCTGAGGGGACTTTCGAGCAACTGCGGCGGCAGGCCGGCCATGGCGCCGGAACCCTCGAAGATACCTTCCTGGCTCTGGTAGCCGAAGCGGCATGAGCGCCCATCCCGCAACGATCGGTTGGCTAGCGGCACATGAATTGCGCCTCTCCTGGCGCGACTGGTTTTATCTCTTCACTGCGGGCAAGAAGGGGCGTTCGCGCAGGATAGGCATATTCTTGATAGTCGGCGTGCTACTCGCGCATGCCTTCGCGCTGTTTGTGATTCAACGTTTCACCGCCGCCGATTTTCCCGTTTCGCGCGCCAACTATCTGCTGCTGACCAGCGGTGTGCTGCTCTATTTCTTCCTGATGACCTCGCAGGCGATGGAGGCGGCGACCCGTGTGCTGTATGCCCGCGCCGATCTGGAATTGCTGCATTCATCCCCGGTGGCGCTGCGGCGGGTCTTTGTCGTGCGCCTGACGATGATCGCGATTTCGATCGGCGCCATGGCGATGCTGATCGCATCGCCCTTCATCAACGTCTTAGCTTGGCGCGAGGGAGCTCAATGGCTGGCCGCCTATGGCGTGGTGTTCTCGACGGGGTGCGTTGCAGCTGCCCTGGCCATCACGCTAACCGCGTTTTTGTTCAACGTCGTAGGCCCGCGGCGCACGCGCTTTGCCGCCCAGTTTGTGGCCGCAGTCGTCGGCGCGCTGTTCGTCATCTTTCTGCAGGTCATCGCTATCTTCACGACCGACACGCTCTCGCATTTGGCGGTCCTGCGGGACGAGTGGGTAATCGCGCTTTCACCGCCCGAGGACAGCTTGGTGTGGTGGCCGGCGCGAGCCGCGCTTGGCGACGGCGTGAGGCTGGCCTGGGTGCTTGGCTGTGCGGTGGCGTTGGCCGCCGCCGCCATTGCAATTTTCTCATGGCGCTTCGTGCGCTACACGGCGCTCGCCGCCAACATTGGCGAGAGCGGTTCGATCCGCCAAGGCAAGGCAGCGTCGTTTCGTCTGACGTCGCCGGGACACGCCTTGCGCCGCAAGGAATGGACATTGTTGCTGCGCGATCCCTGGCTCATGTCGCAAAGCCTGATGCAACTGCTCTACATGCTGCCACCCGCGATATTGCTTTGGAAGAATTATGGCCATGGCACGGACGCGCTGGTTCTGATCATCCCCGTGCTGGTGATGGCATCCGGGCAGTTGGCCGGCGGCCTGGCCTGGCTTGCCATTTCCGGTGAAGATGCACCCGACCTGGTGGCGACCGCGCCGGTGACCCCGACAAGCATCATACGCGCAAAGGTCGAGGCGGTTTTGCGCGCAATCATAGTCGTCGTCGCCCCATTCGTCCTGGCTTTCGCGATGGTTTCGACTCGACACGCGTTGGTTCTGGCAGCCGGCTCGGCACTGGCCGCGATCTCGGCGACGATGATCCAGCTTTGGTTCCGCGCGCAGGCGCGGCGTGCCCAATTTCATCGTCGCCAGACCTCCTCGCGGATCGCTACATTCGCCGAAGGGTTTTCGTCGGTCGGCTGGGCAGGCACAGCCGCCCTCTACGCTGGTGGCGTTACAGCGGCCAGCGTCGTTGCCGGGATCCTGACCGTGCTGACGCTGGTGGTAACTTATTTCGCCGCGCCAAAGGCGACGGGATAGGCGACTCCACACGCTCTCAAACATGCCCCATCGGACGCACGTCGAAAACATTATATGATCGCGCGCAAATGAAATCCGCCAACACACGCCGATGCCGATCTTTTCTGTCAAGCACACGACCGTCTATCGCTATCGCCAGCCCGTGAGCTTTGGCGAGCACCGGTTGATGTTCAGGCCGCGCGACAGTTTCGATCAGCGGCTTCTCGACCACGCTCTGTCCGTGGACCCCGAGCCGCAGGAGGTGCGCTGGATCCATGATGTTTTTGGCAATTGCGTTGCGGTGATCGATTTCAAGGGTTCGGCCAATGAACTCCTTTTCGCGACGGACATTCGGCTCGATCACACGCCGCAGCATGCGCCCGATTTCCGCATCGATGAGGCGGCGCTGAACTATCCGTTCTCCTACGATCCCGACGAGGCGGCCGACCTCGCGCAAACAATGGAGCGCCATCATCTCGACGACGGCGACGAGGTCGGCAAATGGGCGCGACAGTTCGTCAGTGCCGCGGGACACACCGAGACCGGCAAACTGCTGATGACGCTCTGCTACGCCATCCACGAGAGCTTCGTGTATTCCCGTCGCATCGAAACCGGAACGCAGCCGCCGCTCATGACCTTGCATCTGCGCAAGGGCACATGCCGGGACTTCGCGCTTTTCATGATGGAAGCGGTCCGCTCGCTCGGCTTTGCCGCCCGCTTCGTGACCGGTTACGTCTATGTGCCGAGCCGCGACAGTGATGCTATCCGCGGCGGAGGCTCAACGCATGCCTGGTGCCAGGTCTATTTGCCCGGAGCCGGTTGGATCGAGTTCGATCCAACCAATGGCATCGTCGGCAACCGGGATTTGATCAGGGTGGCCGTGGCTCGCCATCCCCGGCAGGCCATCCCGCTTTCGGGAAGCTACTCCGGCAGCGCCTCGAGTTTTGTCGGGATGACCGTTGAGGTGAAAGTGGCGAAGGAAATCGACGGCAACAAAAATTAGCTGCGTCCGATGCATTCCGGACCTGTTCAGGCAGCCCGGTTTAGCTCGAAAGGGCACCCGAGGGACGCCCATGCCTCTGCCGAATCAACTTGAAGAAATGCTTCGCGACCCATACCATGCCGGGTCATGGTGAAATCTGATGAGGTCAGTGGAATCGGTCGGGTTTTTGAGCCAGTGCAAGGTAGGGAGGATAATTATGGCTTCCGAAGTACAGGCAAACAATGGCGTTAACGTAGAGGCGCTGCTCGCAGCAAAAGAAGCGCTTACCAACGCCCCGGAGGCCGCGCAGTTCAAGTGGCGCGCGGCTTGCGAATGGAAGGATGGCACCCACAGCCACTCGACGGTCGAGAGTTTCTACGGTCTCGGGCAGGACCAGCATCGCAAGACCACCTTCGCATTCGATGCCGACCATCCGGAGGTCTTCGCTTCCCTGGACCAGGGCGCCACGCCTGTCGAATACGTGCTGGTCGGGCTGGCGAGCTGCCTGACCGCCGGCATCGCCGCGGTTGCCCAGAACCGGAACATCCAATTGAAGTCGGTGAAAGCGACCATCGAAGGCGACATGGATCTCGCGGGCATTCTCGGCATCGACAGCGACGTCCGCAACGGCTTCAGCGGCATCACGGTGAAGTACAACATCGACGCCGACGCCAAGCAGGAAGACATCGAGGCTCTCGTCGCCCAGTCGCAGAAGCGGTCGGCGGTCTATGACATTGTTACCAATCCGACGAACGTCACGGTCGTGGTGAATTGAAAGGCGCTTCGAACCGTAGACCGTCCCGATGAGAGGGCGCGATTAGTTCCGTCACCACAGTGATCGTCGGCGCAGGGCACGCGGGGCTCGCGATGAGCCGCTGCCTCGCGGAGCGCTCTATCGACCATGTGCTGCTGGAGCGCGGCGAGATCGCCCATACCTGGCGCACCGAGCGATGGGATTCGCTGCGCCTGCTCACCCCGAACTGGCAGAGCCGGCTGCCGGGCTTCCGCTATGACGGCGACGACCCCGACGGCTACCGGACGATGCCTGAGGTGATCGACTTCCTCGGCAACTATGCCAAGGCGATCTCGGCTCCGGTCAGAACCCACACGACCGTTACCTCGGTTCGCAGCGACGGGGCGGGATATCTCGTGCGCACCGACCGCGGCGAGTGGCGGTGCCGGACCGTGGTGCTGGCGTCGGGCGCGTGCAATGTCGCGCGTCTGCCCGATTTCGCCGTCCGCGTGCCGCCGTCGGTCGCCATGCTGACGGCGCAGTCCTACCGCAATCCGGGTCAGGTCGCCGACGGTGGCGTGCTGGTGGCGGGCGCGTCGGCCAGCGGCACCCAGATCGCACAGGAGCTGCAGCGTTCGGGGCGTCAGGTGATCCTGTCGGTGGGCGAGCACATCCGGGCGCCGCGCGTCTATCGCGGCAAGGACCTAGAATGGTGGATGGACGCCGCCGGCGTGCTCGACGAGCGCTACGACCAGGTAGACGACATCAGGCGGGCGCGACGGGTTCCTTCGCTGCAGCTAGCCGGCACGCCCGACCGCACCACGCTCGACCTCAATGCGCTGGTCGACCTCGGCGTCAGGCTCGTCGGCCGTCTCGCCGGCATCACCGCAGACGGCAAGGCCCAGTTTGCCGGGTCGTTGCGCAACATGTGCGCGCTTTCCGATCTCAAGATGGCCCGGCTGCTCGACCTGATCGACGAATGGGCGCGCGCCAACGGCCTTGACGCTACGGTCGGGCCGCCGGATCGCCTGCCGCCGACCCGTGTCGAGGACGACCCGCCGCTCGGCCTCGACCTCGCTGGAGGCGCGATCAGGACGATCATCTGGGCCACCGGCTACCGGCCGGACTATTCCTGGCTGGAACTGCCGGTTCTCGACCGCAAAGGCCACGTCCGTCACGATGGCGGTGTTGCGGACCATCCGGGCTTGTACCTGATGGGGATGCAGTTTCTGCGCCGCCGCAAGTCCGCGCTGATCGACGGCGCTGGCGACGACGCGCGTGATCTCAGCGACCATATGGCGTCGTATCTCATGCAGGATTCAATCCGCTAGCCGACGCAGGCCCGCAGCAGCACAAGATACCATCGATTCAGGGCAGCGGGATCGGCTTGTCGCTGAGTGTGCGCAAGTAGGCGATCAGGTTGGCCCGTTCGGTGTCGTCCGGGACACCAGGCGTCTCCATCTTGACGCCCGGCGTGGTGAGCATGGGCCCGAAGAGATATCTGTTCAGATCCTCGTACGTCCATACACCCTCCCAGCCCAGCAACGTGTCGGAGTAACGCATATTTGCCACTGAAGCCTTGTCGCGGCCGACGACGCTCCACAAGTTCGGTCCTATCTTGTTGCCTCCCTTTGGTTCGGCGTTGTGGCAACTGGTACACCGGCCGGTGAAGTAGGTTCGGCCTTTCTCGACATCGGCAGCAGCCAACTTCATCGAGATGGGAGCTGGTGTTGGCAAGACGACGCCGTGCGACAAGAGATAGTCGGCAACTTCGCGTTGCCCCCTGCTTTTTGCCAGATGGAGCGGTGTCTTGCCGTCCATTGTCTTCGCATTCACGTCCGCGCCGGCCTCGACCAGTGCCTTCACGCAGTCGAGACAATCGAGACTGACGGCGACATGAAGGGCGAATTCGCCGCCACGGTTGGAATTTGGATCTGCTTCCCGCTCCAGCAACAGCTTTAACAGATCGATCTTGCCTGGCCCTACAGCCGCCATCAGCGGGGGACCCCCGGTCGTCTGGGCATTGACGTCCGCACCACGTTCTATGAGCAGTTTTGCCGCTTCGACGTGGCCCATCCAGACCGCAAAATAGAGCGGCGTGGCGGTTCCATCATTCTCATCTATGTCGGCGCCTGCATCGAGCGCCGCCGTGATCGCCGCGACATCGCCGTTCATGGCGGCGTCGTGAATGTCGGCGGCATGCGATACAATCGGGATGTGTGCAAGCAGTAGTGGAATGAAAAGCAAGGACATGCGCATTTGGCATCTCCCAAGGCAAACCGCGGTACGCGTCACCCTTTCAAGACGGCAAAGTCTACCTCAAAATCCCCGATCGAGACAACGCCCGCAGCCATGAGAAACACGCCACCATCTTCCTCGCCTTTGTGACCCTGCAATCATATTCCCAGGTGCAGCTTCGGCTTCCAGAAGGGGCGGAACAACTCGATCTTGGGACAGCGGTTCATCACCACTTTCAAGCCCGCTTCCTCCGCCAGCCGGGCGGCAGCGTCATCGCGCACCCCGATCTGACCCCACAGGACCTTGGCATTGATTGCGATGGCCTCTTGCGCAACCTCCAGCAGGTCTTCGGAGCGGCGAAAAACCTCAACCATATCGACAGGCCGATCGATGGCGGCCAGTGACGGGTAGACCTTGAGCCCTCGAATTTCCTCCAGACCGGAACTGGGGTTGACCGGGATCATGTCATAGCCGGTTTCGTGCAGCACCCTGAGAACGCCATAGGAAAACTTGGTCTTGTCGGGGCTCGCCCCCACCATGGCGATGGTTTTGACCGACTTCAGAATGTCTTGCAGATAAGCCTCCGAATAGGGCTCATCATGATTCATATGGGTCATTTCTTGTCTTCCAGCGGGGTCGCGATATCGGCTTTCAATTCATGCGCGGCCAGGGGGTCAAGGAAGGGGTTGCGATAGAGCTTGTCGTGGCTTTCGACGCCGACCTCCAGCGTGCAATCGCTCAGAGGGCGAGCGACGCAGAGGATTATGTAGCCATTGTTGATCTGGCGGTTGTTCAGCGCCCGCTGCGCCTTTTGATCGACGTTGCCGCTGATCATCTTGGCCGCACAGGTAATGCAGCCGCCATACTTGCAGCCATAGGGCAGGTCCACGCCCTGCTCGCGCAAGCTTTGCAAGAGGGGCTTGCGGCGGTCGACGTCAAAGGTCGCGCCGCCTTGATTGGCGAGAGTGATGGTGAAGCTGGTCATACCCAGATGTCGCTCGTGCAATCACCGCCGGGATAGCGGGTTTCGTGGCAGCGGCTTGGTCCATTTGGTTCCTTGCCAAAATCAACGACAAACAGCGGATCGATTTCCATGCCGCCGTTTTCCGTATCGCAATTGACCATCAGCATGCATCCGCCATTGGTGCGGATTTCCGGATAGAACTGATTGTCCCAGGTCGAGAAGAGCGAGGTCGTCACATAAAGGCGCTTGCCGTCGAGGCTGAGCTGTATCATCTGCGGCCCGCCAGTCACTTTCACGCCATTGACCTCGGGCGCACGGCCGAGTAGCCCGCCCATCCACACTTGTCCGGTGAGCTTGGCGTTGTGCGGGTCCGAGATGTCGTACTGGCGGATGTCGCCATGCAGCCAGTTGCACAGATAAAGGTATCTGTCGTCCATGCTGAGCAGAATGACCGAGATTACGCCCGGTATTGGTATCGGCCATTCGGGATACGGCTCATTGCCGACATCGACGATTTTTTCCCATTGCCAGTCACCCGCCGCGTCCTTCCACCAATGGATGATGTTTGCAGAAAGGGCCGCGCCGACAAAGCCGTGACTGCTGTCGGGATTATGATGGAAGCGCACTTCCAGTGGGATCAAGCCATCTTCACCGAGATAGAATGTTTGCTTTGGCTCCTTCTTTTCAAAATCCCACAAATGGATTTCCCGGCCATATTTCAGATGACCAACCTCTTCCAGGTCAAAGCCGGGCATGAAGGTATTGGGCGCGGCCCATTCAGAGCTGACCATTACGTTGTGTCGCGGCTGGTACCAGAAATCATAACCAAACTTGATGCTGCCCATGGAGTTTTCCCAACGGCCGACGATCTCGAACTCCTTGCTGAGCTGCAGATAACCGCCGGGGGCATTGCCTTGAGCGTCGCCAAGCATGGAAACGATGATGTCCGAGCCGAGGCAATGCACCGTGTGCGGTGCCGAAAGATTGGTCCTGGCTTTGATTTCAGCGCCGTCTATGACCTTGAACAGTGTCGGATTGCGCGGATCGGTACCGCAATCGACAATATGCAGATTGGACGAGCGCACACCCGGCACAATCAGATATTTGCGCTCCATGCTCGCATCGCCATGGCACGACGAACAGGCATTCCAGCCCGAGTGATGAAGCTCATCGCCGATACCCGGCATTTGCAAACGGGAAATCACCTGGCTGTAGGTCGAGCTCTGCGGGTCGACATCGATGGTGCACAGATAGTCCGGCTTCTGAATGCCCGTACCGGTGTAGATGGCAATCGTATAGAGCAGCTTTTCACGAGGTGCCGTCATCGCCTCGGCTGGCGAAGCATAGCCCGGTCCACAGCAATGATTGGTCATGGGTACTTCCCTTTGAACAGATCACTGGCCAGCCCCAGGGGGCAAGCTGAATGTTAGTGCATGCTTGCCGTTGGCGCTACGGCCGCGGCGGCCGGTGGAGAGCGCACCGTACAACTCGGAGACAGAGCGCCTTCCTCAAATTGCTGCCTCGATCGGCTCGGCAAGCTTCGGGTTTGCGCGCGCGGCGATCAGGCAGCCGGCGACGATCAGGCTTGCTCCTGCCAGCGTGGTCCAGGCTGCCGCCTCGCCGAAGAAGAACCAGCCAAGTGCGATCGCCCAGATGAAGGCCGAGTATTCCGTCGGGATCAGATATTGCGCTTCGGCGCGGGCGTAGGACCAAGTCATCAGGAATTGGCCGCTAAGCGACAGGACCGTCACGCCGGCCAGCGGAAGCCAGAGATTGGTCGGCAAGGCGACGGCGAGCCACGGTGCGGCGCAGCCGAGGACGATTGCAATGGCAAGGCTCTGGAAGAACATGATCTCGATTGGCTTGGCCAACAGCGCCTGTTGCCGGGCGAGGACCAGATTGTAGCCGTAGAACATCGTCGACATAAGCACCGCCGCCGTGCCAAGCAGCGCATCCTGCGAATAGCTTTCCTGCCCGAACTGGCCGGCCATTATGATCGCGACGCCCGCGATGCCGGCCATCGATGCCCAGATGGCCTGCCGCCGGATTCGTTCGCCGAGCAACAGCGCGGCCAGGAAAAGCGCGAACAAGGGCGCGACGAAGCTAAGCCCGATCGCCTCCGCGAGCGGCAGCCTCGCAAGACCCCAGAAGAATGATAGCAGAACAATACAGATGACCGCGGCACGCAGCGCATGCAGCCTCAGCACCGAAACGGTTGGCTGCGAGCGCGGCCCTGCCGACCAGCCTGCGCCCGCGACGACAGTGGCGAGCATGCTGCGCCACAGCACCGTATTGTAGACGCCTATGGCGATAACCAGGGTCTTCATCGCTGCATCCATCACCGACAGCAGGAAGATCGCCAGCGCGCATACAAGCACCGGGATCATCGGGGAAACGGCGCCTGTCTGGCTGGATATCTTCACGGCTTCGCTCATGTGACGGAATGCAGCCGATATCGCAGAGCAAGCGGCGGAGCCAGATGGCAGCTCCCTCGATATGGCGGTCCAATGCGGGCCAGCGGCAGCATCGTGCCCGGAAGATGTCCTGGGAGCGCGCCGGCGTTTCATCGTGGCGGCTGGCTGGATGGCGGAAAATTGAGGTCTGCAGGCTGTCAACTGGCAACGAATGATGTGGCTGAACGTTTGGCAGAAGCGGCATCGAGAACCCGATGGCGCGCTGGCCGGAAGACAAGTCCGAGGTTGGCGAACTCCGGAGGATTTCCCGCTTCTTGGCCGTGCAGGCGATAGGATCGCCAGGGGAGAAGGCAATGGCTGAAGGTCATACCAAACCAAGCGGGCCGGATCTGGTGCAGGGCATCCCTTTCTCCGATCTTCCCGATGGCGGAAAGCTGTTAGGTCACTGCGGGGATGAACAGGTGCTGCTGGTGCGCCGTGGGACCGAGGTTTTTGCCATCGCGGCGACCTGCACGCATTACGGCGGGCCGCTCGTCGACGGTCTTGTGGTGGACGATACCGTTCGGTGTCCCTGGCATCACGCATGCTTCGATCTGCGCACGGGCGAGGCCCTGCGCGCGCCTGCCTTCAATCAACTCGCCTGCTGGTCGGTGGAACTGCGCGATAACAGGATATTCATTGGCGAGAAGCGCAAGCGGACGGCACCGATGCCGCGCGGTGGCAGCTCCGCCCAGGTTCCCGAGAAGATCGTCATTGTCGGCGGCGGCGCGGCCGGGTTCGCAGCTGCCGAAAGACTGCGGCGCGAACACTATCAAGGCAGCATCGTCATGGTCAGCAACGACGCAGCGCCGCCGGTTGATCGCCCCAATCTTTCCAAGGACTACCTCGCCGGCAAGGCACCGGAGGACTGGGTTCCACTTCGCGGACAAAGCTTTTACGCGAAGAACGGTATCGACCTGCGTCTCGATGCGACTGTCGCCAGCATCGATGCACGCTCTGGCGAGGTTGTACTCGCCGATGGAGGGCGGGCTCCGTTCGACAAGCTGCTGCTTGCGACAGGAGCCGAACCGGTCCGCCTGACCATACCCGGCGCCGACCAGCCACACGTCCACACGCTGCGCTCGTTTGCCGATTGCAAGGCGATCATCGCACAAGCCACGACTGCACGCCGCGCGATCGTCCTTGGCGCCAGTTTCATTGGCCTGGAAGTTGCCGCGGCCCTGCGCTCGCGCGATATCGAAGTTCATGTCGTGGCGCCGGACAAGCGGCCCATGGAGCGGGTCCTGGGTCCGCAAATGGGCGACTTCATCCGTTCTCTCCATGAGGAGCATGGCGTGGTGTTCCATCTCGAGGACACCGCGAGTGGCATCGACGGCAGCACGGTGAAACTCAACAGCGGCCAAACATTGCCGGCGGACCTAATTGTCGCCGGCATCGGCGTGAAACCGCGGACGGGGCTTGCCGAACAGGCTGGGCTTAGCCTCGATCGCGGTGTCGTGGTGAACGCCTTTCTGGAAACGAGTGCACCGGGGATTTTTGCGGCCGGCGACATTGCGCGCTGGCCAGATACTCACAGTGGCGAGAACATTCGGGTCGAGCATTGGATCGTTGCCGAAAGGCAGGGGCAGACAGCGGCGCTCAACATGCTCGGCCATCGCGAGAAATTCGTCGCCGTGCCGTTCTTCTGGAGCCAGCATTACGACGTTCCCATCAACTATGTCGGCCATGCCGAACAATGGGACGAGATCGCGGTCGATGGAGACATTGGTGCCAAGGACTGTCTTGTGCGCTTCAAGCGCGAAGGGCGCACACTGGCGGTCGCTTCGATCTTCCGCGACGTCGAGAGCCTGGAGGCCGAGCTGGAAATGGAGCGTCACATGACCTGACGGAGCGATCCGCGAAGACTTCCGTCACGGCCGCACATCGCGCGATCCGAACGACTGGGAGCGATGAGGCATCGCCCCGCGTCCGGATAGGATCGCTGGAAGCCTCTACCTCTGCGCCACCACTTGTCTGAACACTGCCTTCTCCACCTCCGGCTCCAGCGATTCCGCAAACGGCGTCGCGAGATGATGCCGGTCGCGGTAGGCGATCTTGCCGTTGATGTACACGTGGCAAATGGTGGCGTCGCAGAATCGATCGGTCATGTCGATGTAGCTGGCGTTGGGGACGCTGCGTACGATCTCGCGCTCCACCGCGGCCGCCGCGTCATTGGCGGCGTCGGTCCGCTTCTGGTCGCAGAGCGAGGGCGCTTCGCCCCGCCACAGTGCTCTGGCCACGCAGGTGTCGACATGCTCTTCGTTGAACGGCACGTCGCGGATGAAGGCGACTTTCAGCCCGGCCTGGCTGAACGCTGAAAGCGTCGCTCGCAGGCCGTCGCGCCACTGGGCGTCCTGGTCGGCCGGGATCTTGGCGTCGGGTGACATCTTGCGCGAACTCGCCAGCGCGATCTCCGAGATCACCACCAGGCTCGGCCGCGCCGCGATGATCTCCTTGATCGACTGCGCGCGCCATTGATCGCACTCGGTGTAGTCGCGCTTCAGCTTGGTCACCCACACGGTCAGCCGCGAGGCCCGGCAGGACGATTTGAGCCAGGTGACCACCTTGGCGTCGTTCTTCCTGGCCGCTGCGATCAGTGGCGTCGACCAGTGGTCGGCATGCGAATCGCCGAACAGGGCGATCGTGCGCGGCGCGGCCTTGTCGCCGAACTCGCAGGGCTTTGGCGTCACCGTTTCGTAGTCGAGCACGCAGCCGACCTTGGCGCGCGCAGTGGAGGGGCGCGCCGCACTCTCGGCGATGCTGCGCTGCACCGGGTCGAGGTCGCTGACGGCGAGCCGCGCATTGGCATAAGCGGCTGCGACGCCGGTGCCGGTCAGGAGGACGGCCGGCACCAGCGCCCGCGCCGCACTGGCCATAAGCCAGCCATTGCGGCGGATCGGGTTCTCGATGACATGATAGGTGAAGAGGGACAGCGCCAAGGTCAGTGCCATGCAGCCAACGCGTTGCAGCGGCGTCAGATCGGGCACCAGCATCGACGCATAGACGATCACCGGCCAGTGCCATAGATAGAGCGAATAGGACAGCTTGCCGATCCATTGCAGCGGCGGCAGCGCCAGCGCGGCACTCGGGCCGCTGCTGGCGCGCAGCTCGGCATTGGCGGCACCGGCCAGCAGCAGCATCACCGTGCCGGCCACCGGCGCCAGCGCCATGAAGCCGGGGAAGGGTGCTTCCTCGGTGAAGCTGAGATAGGCGCCGGCGATCAGCGCCAGACCCAGCCACGCCAGCGGCGCGCCGAGCTGCGGGCGCGCGCGCCAGAAACGCGCCGGCACCATGGTGGCGAGACCGCCGGCGGCGAACTCCCAGGCGCGCAGCGGCGAGAAATAGAACGCCCAGGGCTGCGCCACCGTGGTCAGCCAGGCGCAGACGGCGAAAGAGACGAGGCCAACGAGGCCGATCACCAGCATCGCCGCGCGCTTGCCGGGGGCGAGCCATGCCGCCAGCATCAGCAACGCCGGCCAGGCCAGATAGAACTGCTCCTCCACCGACAGCGACCAGAAATGGATGAAGGGGTTGCTGGTCGCATCCGCGGCGAAATAGTCGAACGACCAGCGGATCAGCCACAGATTGATCATGTAGGCCGAGGCGAACATGGCGCCCTTGGAATAGAGCGACTGCTCTTCCGGCGACAGCACGAAGGCGCCGGCCACCAGCGTGGCGAGGATGACGAACAGCGATGCCGGCAGCAGCCGCCGCGCGCGTCGCGCATAGAAGCGCCAGAGGTTCAGCCGCCCGGTCTCGGTGATCTCGGTGAGCAGATGTTTTGTGATCAGATAGCCGGAGATGACGAAGAAGATGTCGACGCCGGTGAAGCCGCCGGAGAGCGACGTAAGGCCGAAATGAAAGGCGATCACGCCCGCCACCGCCACGGCGCGCAAGCCTTCGATATCAGGCCGGAACGATGCTGACACGATTGTTGGACCTCGTGTTGGTGCATGACCCCGAACCGATGGTCCGCACCGGCGAGAAACAGCTCGCCGGGGATCACACGTGCTGCAGCGCCTCCGCGCGCATCGAACGCGCGGCACCACAGCCGTTGACAGCCCACCCGTGTCAAAGACTCGCGCCTATGGCCCGATACCGCAATGCAACATATTTAACGCAGTGCAACATAAGTGGAGGTTAGCTCCCTTCTCCCCGTTCACGGGGAGAAGGTGCCGGCAGGCGGATGAGGGGCAGCGCCGACGCTTGTCGTAGTGGTGCTCCGCCTCGATCGATGCTTGCTCGATTCGAGAACAACGAGATCTGCGGACAGCAAGGCTGGGCGAGCGCTGCGCCGCCCCTCATCTGGCTGGCGCCATCTTCTCCCCGTAGACGGGGAGAAGGACGCTCTGGCCGCCGATTTCGCCAATCTCCAACATTTGCGGTCGGCCGTCGCGTTGCCCGCGCCCGCCGCATCGGCTATGCACCCGCCAGCCAATGCCGGCGCAAACGGAGCCCGACCATGACCGACACCACCATCCTCAAATTCGGCGCCGTCGACAATGCCGAGGCCGGCGACCTTGCGGGCTGGGTGGTGGTCGAGGGCAAGCCGACGATGAAGACCGCCGTCCAGCACACCACCGCCGACGGCAAGGTGATGTCCGGCACCTGGCAGGCGACGCCGGGCACCTACCACGCCACCTACACCGACTACGAGTTCGTGCACATGATCGCGGGCCGTATCATCATCACCCCGGACGGGGGTGCGCCGGTCGAGGTCGGTCCGGGCGATGCCTTCGTCGTCGAGGCCGATTTCAAGGGCACCTGGAAGATCATCGAGCCGGTGACCAAGCATTTCGTCGTCAGGGTCGACTGATCCGCGGCCGCGCATGTAAGGCTATCCGGCGGATCCCAAGCCTGACACGTCCAAGTCCTATGTGATGTGGGCGGGTACGCCCTACACACATCTCATGATCCCGGTAAAGTAACTGAGACAGAGCGCCCCGCCGAGTACTCCTCAATCCCAAAAAAATGGCGGGCATCTCTGCCCGCCATTTCCATTGGCAAGAGCCGGTGGCTAGTTTGCGCCGCCCAGCTGCTTGGTCATCTTGCAGAAATCGTCGTGCGCCTTGGCAATGGCCTCGTCGCCGCAGTCCTTCGTCATGCCGGCGCGATCCTCTTCCTTCATCGCCAGCCATGCGACCTTGAATTCTTCTGCCGGTCTCATGGTCTTCATGCCGGCATCGGTGAAGAAGGGCGTCATCTTCGCCGGATCGTCGAGCGCCGAGGTTCCGGTGCTGCCGCCCGCAAGGGCTGCGCCGCTCATCATCGTAAGCGCCATCGCGCCCATGCAAAGCATCTTGATGTTCATGATCAATTCCTCTTGTTGCTTTTCAGATCGTCAAACGACCAGGGGAGGAACGGGTCGTTTGCAAAAGGGTTCCAAATACTTTTCAATACAGAGTATGATATTTTCAGAGGTTGCCGATTGAGAAAAATTTTTTCTATTGTAACCCATTGGTTCGGTTGGCGAGCCGCTGCTGCCCGCCGTCGACCAGCAGCTTTCCAAGTCGAACCGTAAGCGCGAGTTTGCCTGGTCGCTGCTGCAGAAGATGCCAACTGGTGGAGGCCCGGCGCCCTGAATCTGGGCGGCGCAACGCCGGCCATTTCGGGCACCCATCTGTTCTATCGGATCAGGATCGAGGCCATCTCCGGACGGCAGGCATTTCAGTAGATGCTGTGCCTCGGTAGCACCCAGTGCGGCCGGGCAGAGGGCGCAAAAAAACCCGCTTTCCAGGGGGGCTTTGGAAGCGGGCTCTTTAACGACCAAACGCTTGGGGCGTTCGATGTGTCTCTCAACACATCAACGAGGCGTTTGTTCCATTCGCGGCATGGATTAGTCGATGACCTGCACGATCCTGCGTGTATCCGGGTCAACCAGCACCGTACGATCTTGAACGACGACGTACTTGTATTTCACGTCGGGCACGTCGATCGTATGAAGTTCAACCGTGTCGGGCAGAGGCGAACCGACATTGAGTTCCACGCCGAGCAGGCTGACCGACGCAAGCTTCTGCTTGTGCACGTATTCGCGTATGACGGTCTGCTGTTCGGGAGCAATCACGATGACGTCCTCTGCAACGGCCGCACCAATACCGGCGACCAGAACAAACCCGGCGGCGGCAGCGATAAGATAATTCTTCATTATAAACTCCTGTGAGCTTCGCCTTTGGATCGTCGCGGGCGACTGGCTTGATAGTCCCGTTATGGCGAGCCCATGGAGCTAACTCGGGCCGCTGCCTATCGTTCCCATCAGCTCCGTCTAAATGGTCAGCCCGCTCGGATAGTACGGTGGCGCCATGCACGAATCTTCGCCCATGCCGAAGGTTCGCATGTTGATGGTGGGAATGCCGTCAATCGGAATAATTTGGCTGGGAGGCTCGTTAATTCCTCAGACGATGGCGGATTAAGACTCTGCCTTCATTGAAGCCGCCAGACAGGCCGCGGCTTGTTCTGGCCCAACTCGGAGGGAACCAGAGATGAAAACGGCTGTTTCGACCTCTTTCACAAGACGCATCGTCGTCGCAGGGCTGGCAGTGACCGCCGCGACGACGGCTGTATTGGCGGCGGAGAACGCGCACGCGCAGGACGAGCAATCCACGCCTGAGAAAAGTCTGTACGAACGCCTGGGTGGCGTCTTCGCCATCGCAGCGGTAGTGGATCACTTCAGCGACGCCGTCGTGAAGAATCCCATCGTCGGCCAGAAGTCCAAGAACGCCCAACTGCGGAAATGGCACACCAAGAACCTGGAAAGGCTGCCCGGCCTCAAGTTCATGCGCACGCTGTGGGTCTGCGAGGTTTCTGGTGGACCCTTCAAGTTCACGGCCACCAAGCCTGGCACGACGCCGCTCGGCCTCGAGGAGGCGCACCGGGACCTGCGGATATCTCCCGCGGAATTCGATGAGGTCGCAGCGGAACTCGGACGGACCCTGGACCACTTCAAGGTTCCGAAGGCCGAGAAAACCGAGGTCCTGGCAGCCTTCGCCGCCCACAAGGACGAGGTCACCGCCGGCTACGTCAAGAAGGGCTGAAGTCCCCTGTGTTTCCGCGTTCCAGGGGTAGGGTCATGAGGAACGATCGGACGGATGATTCCGGTCGCGAGAGATTTTCCAGGAGGCAACAAAAACCCGCGCTCTGACGGAGGGCGCGGGCCAATCGGGCGGAGTGCGGGAACGAAGAGATCCCGGACTCGTCGATGATCTTCGCGGTTTAGTACCAGCGTCCACGGCCGTAGTAGCCGCCGCCGCCTAGCAGAATGACGATAAGAACTATGACCAGTATTGTGGTGATATCCATATAGGCCATGCGCCTCCTGTGAGCGTGATTTATGCCCGTCCTAACTGATCGGTCTAACGCAAACCGAAAAAGCTGAGTATCAATAGTACGATAACTACGGCTCCGACCAGCCAAATAATGCTATTCATAACGGCCTCCCTTTACCTCGAGATGCCATGGCGAAAACTATTGTCAATAGACGCAACGACTGTGCAGCGTTTTTGTTCCACCACGTTGAATTTATAGTTCGGCAGAGTGCCGACAGTCGGTTTCCAGGACGGAGCTACCCGATTCTGAGAGGATGTGGGCCAATCAGCACCGTCTGAAGCCGCGCTGATCATTCCCCGGAGCTTCTCAAGGAGAAAGAAGGCGCTCGAGTTTGCTGCTGAGCTCGTCAAAGCTGAACGGTTTGCGAAGGACGGCACGGTTGCTGAAGCCTTCGCGCATGTCGCGACCGCTGTTACCAGTCGAATAGATGAAGGGCACACCGCGCTCGGCAAGCGCGTCGGCCACGGCATTGCTGTCGTCGCCGTCGAGATTCATGTCCAGCATGGCGGCATCGAAAACCTGCGCTTCGATCAGGGCGATCGCCTTTTCGATCGTTGCGGCTGAGGTCACGGACTCGCATCCAAGATCGCCCAGCATGTCCTCAATCATCATCAGGACCAGAATTTCATCCTCGACAACGAGGATGCGGCGGCCAGAAAGCAGTTTATCCATCACGAGTTCCCGATACCGGAATGTTCATCGTGCAGATCAACCCGTCCGGGCGATAGTCGAGTTGCACAGTGCCTTCGAGCTCGTGGGTCAGGCCGCGCTCGATCACGCGCGAACCGAATCCCTTTCGCAACGGCGGCGTAACCTTCGGCCCGTCCTTCTCTTGCCATGACAGGACCAGTCGGCGGCCCTCCGATGTCGGCTCGATCGTCCAGTCGATCCGGATCGAGCCCTTGTCATTGGAAAACGCACCATACTTCACGGCGTTGGTCGCAAGTTCGTTGAACGCGATGCCAAGTGCCAGGGCTGCCCTTGTCGAGAGGCGGATGTTCTCACCGGCAATCACCAGGCGCTCCGCCCGACCGTCGGTGACGCCGAACGGTTCCAGGGCATCGTGGAGGACATCGAGCAACCCGGCGCTGTGCCAGTTTTCGCGCGTCAGCAGGTTGTGCGACCGGGAAAGCGCAAACAGCCGGGACTCGACGGCCTCGCGGATCACCTTTGGATCGGAATTCGCTCGCGATGCCTGCCAGACGATCGACTGCACCGTTGCAAGCATGTTCTTCACGCGATGGTTCAATTCGTCGATGAGCATCCGCGATTGTGCCTGCTCCTCCTTGTGTCTGGTGAGATCGACGAAGGAGGTAAAATACTGGACGATGGCGCCGCTCCTGTCGCGGACAGGATTGGCGAAAAGGGCCGCCCAGAATTCGCTGCCATCCTTGCGCCGGTAAAGGATCTCCGTGCTCGCCTCCGAATTGGCTTCGAACTCCGCCTTGATACGTTTCAGCGCCCCGGCGTCGGCGCCGTCCGCCATCAGGAAATTGAAGGGCTGACCGAGGACCTCTTCCCTGTCGTATCCGGTCAGGGCGAGGAAGGCGTCATTGGCAAAAATGATCGGATTGCCGGGCTCCTTTGCATCGGCAAAAACCATGGCCATTCGCGTTGTCTCGGCGGCAACAACGAACGGGCCAAGGTCGTGCTGAAAGCCCTCGACTTCGGCTTCGGCGTCCTTCTGCTGTTCGGACTTGTCAGGCATCTTGACCATTGATCCCGCCGTTGGTGCAAGCCATTCGACAGCGTATCTTGCCCAAGGCCTCCGCGCTACAGGCCGAGAGACTGGTGGAATGTAGTCAAGGCGCAGTCACCAAGAACCCCGCGCGAAGGCGCGGGGGTCCACATGGATTGAAAAGCCCGCGCCGTCGCCAGCGCGGGCTCGTACTTTGTCAGTAGGGCGAATTGCACTGCCGACGACGGCCGTAATTGGGCTGGAACGTGTTGTCCGAGGCGCGGTAGGATCTGTACCGGTCGTAGCACCACTCCACATGGGCATCACCGCCGCGATAGACACGGTTCTGGTTGTTGTTGATGATCGCACTGGTGATCAGCGCGCCGGTGGCGAAGGCCGCCAGCGGGAACCAGTAGTCGCCATGACGGCGATAGCCGCGATGGTAGTCACGATAGCCGCGATGGCCATTCCAGTAGGCGCCATCATTTTGCGCAAAATTTTGCGAGAAATTGCGATTGCGGTTGACGCTCCGGTGCTTCCTCCACGGCTTGTGGTCGATCGCCTGCACATCAGACGAGGCGGAAGGCGCTTGCGGCTGGGATATCCCGGCAGCGCCGGCAGGCCCAGCAGCGGTGGCCGCGAACGATCCTGACAATGTGGCCGCCAGCAAACCCGATACGATCTTGTTCATTTTTCCTCCTTGAAGGGTGGTTGACGTCCCTATGGATTTAAAACGATTTAACCGCATTATGGTTCCGCCCGCTGGAAGGGCCGCGCCAGCAATATCAGATCGCCTTTCGAAAGTTCGAGGCCAAAAGGAAGCCCACCGGCTTTGACACCGATGGGCTGCGCTTCATCGCTGAAGCAGTACTAGAGCGGCGAGTGTATCAGCCGCCGCTGGCCGGTGCAGCCGGGGCTGGTGCTGGTTCGGCAGGCGCCGGTGCTGGTTCGGCAGGCGCGGGAGCCGGTGCGGCAGGCGCCGGTTCAGCCGGAGCGCTTGCAGCCGGAGCGGGTGCAGCCGGAGCGGGTGCGGCAGGCGCTTGGGCCGCAGGCGCATCAACCTTCACGTTGACGTCACCTCCGCCGCCCCCAGGCATGTGGACGATACCCGTGGCAAACAGCAATACGACTATTGCGACGATTGCCACGATGACGGCGATAGCTGTGGTGCCACCTCCGCCTCCGCCTGAATTGATAACAGTTGGGCCATCAGCCATAATTTATCTCCTTTTCAGATTACAAAGAATCCAAGCGTTTCAGACGCAAGACCAAAATAGCGGTGCGACTATCACCGTAAATGCTTCTGCCCAGGAGCTTTCCCCAAGAATCGCTCGAAGATAAACGGACGACATCGGCTTCCGTTCCTTGAAGGGACGGCTGGCCAAAGAAGTTCCATTGCGAAGGTCTTCCTGAGGATGCTTCATACAGGCTTTGATGCTAGCTCGACAGGCTTGTCGCCGGGTGCCCGGCCGCTCAACCAAGGACGAGTGCAGCCAGTAGAACCGTAAGGACAAGCGACAGCGGAACGGCAAGAAGACAGGCCGCCTCCAAGGTGTTGGCTTGCCAAGAGTTCATCGGGGCCTCCCGTTTGGTTTCCTTTCCAAACGGGCAGCGCGGCCCGATAGTTCCGAACACTCAGGCGCTCGACACGGGGAAGCGGCAGCGGATTGGTTCCAGGGGTGGCTGAGCAGGCCCGGATGGCGCGGAAGGCTACGCCGCCCGCGGAATGCGCGAGATGAATGTCGCCCTGGTCACAGACACGCTGGTGCCGTCGGTGTCGCTGATGACCTCGATCTTGGCCTCCAACTGCTTGACCAGCGCCTCGACGATGGCTGTTCCGAGGCCCACGCTCGGCACTTCGCCGGCCGCCTTGCCCGCGCCATTGTCCGAGACCGTCAGCTTCCAGTCGCTGCCGTCGGTCTCGTAGGTTACCTGGATCAGCGCCTTGGCCTTCTCCCGGGGGAAGGCATATTTGATGGCGTTGAGGACGAGTTCGGTGACGATCAGGCCGAGGCTCACTGCCTTCTGCGAGTCTATCCTGCCGCCTTGCGCCGTGACGTTGACCTTGATCGGCTGGTCCTCACCGACCATCGACGAGGCCAGGCTGCCGCACAACTTCGACAAATAGGACACGACGTCGATCTCCTCCATGCCGGCCGAGGTGTGGAGATGACGCTGCACTTCGGCCACCGACAGCACCCGTTGATGGGCGTCCTTGAGGTGCTGGCGGGTTTCCTCGGAGGTGACCGAGCGGGCCTTCAGCAGCAAAATGCTGGCGATGATCTGCAGGCTGTTGGCAACCCTGTGCTCCATCTCGCGCAGCAGCACATCCTTCTGCCGCAGCAGGTCTTCGGTGCGGGCGAGAAGCTCTTCCTTTTCCTTCTCGATGGAACGGCGGGCGGTGATGTCGTTGAAGGCAAGCAGGATGGTGACGGCCGAACTGTGGTCGTAGAGCACCTTTCGCGCGTTGAGCAGCATCGTGCGTTGGCCGATATTGGGGAAGTCATGTTCGACCTCGAAGCCGTCCATCGCGGTCTTTTCGGGGATGATCGTCTCCAAAAGCAGGCGCAGTGCCGGAATGTCCCACTGGCCATCGCCCAGCGCATAGAGCAGCGAGCCGTGCGTCTGCTCCGGATCGACCTTGAAGGTCTCATAGAAGGAGCGGCTGGCCGCCAGCACGCGAAACTGTTCGTCGAGCACGAGGAAAGGTTCGACGATCGTATTGACGATGGCCTGCGCCAGCGTCTGCGCGTCATCGATGTTGGCGATGGGATGAAACAAGGCTTAAAGCCGATCTGGAGGCGTTTTTCGCCTCCTCTCAAGGGCTATCATTACACCGTTGCCGGCTTCGTGTCGCGAATTGAATCGGGCCGACAGTGCCAGCCTGCCTTTCCCTCCTGGGGGCGAGCAGCCGGGTCAGGTCATGGCGTTGTTGCAGAGACCGCGGCGAACGTGGTGTGTCCCCAACATGTTCCCTTGCCGGGTTTCGGTCTGATCCTGCTATCGGACCTAAGTCTGAGTGCCGCGCGAAAAGGTCTGCAGTGTCATATCGCCCGGAACCTTGGGGCCCAGTACTCGTTCCCAGAAGCAAGTTTTCAGGAGGAAAAGATGGATGAGAGCGTCGGTCAAGATCGCTGGCTATTGGCGTCAGTTTTTGGGTATGTATAACGATTGGGGTCTTCTTTAGCTGATCTATGAAGATGCGTCTTAAGTATGGGTTAGATGCACCGGTATCTACGCAGCAACGTCCCTTCCTGTGTCGATAGGGTTTGCCCGCGACCCGCCCCGGGTGGCGGGCGAAGCCTTGTGAGGCAGCACTATCCTGTGGAACGCAAACGTTGCGCGCCGACTAAATATACCCGATCATGACCTTGGCAGGGTGGAGGCATCAAGTGACGACCAGTCGTCGAGACCCGTCGGGCCCCGGGCTGGGGAGCATTCTTTCCGCTGCCACGGCCCCGCGCATGTCATTGCCCACCGTCGCGACTGTCGTGGCGGCGATCGCCGCCCTGTATTTCGGCCGCGAGGTTTTCCTGCCGATCGCCATCGCGCTGCTGCTGACCTTTGCGCTTGCCCCGGTCGTTTCCGCCCTCAAACGAATAGGCCTTCCTCGCACCCCTGCTGTCATCGTCAGTGTGCTCAGCGCATTCGCGGCACTCGCCTTGTTATCCTTCATTGTCGCATCGCAGGTCAGCGAACTGGCGCAGAACATCCCAGTTTACCAGACAAACATCCTGACCAAGGTCCGCGCGCTCAAGGAGACCGGCGTCGGCGGCGGCATCGTTTCCAGATTGAGCAGCGTGGTCGAGCGCATCGGCCAGGAGATCGAGCGCCAGGAGCCGCAGCTGCCATCCGCTGCCGAGGCACCGAAACGCGAGCCCCTGCCAGTCGAGATCGTCGCCCGCGAAAGGCCGCTCGAAGTGCTGCAGAACCTGGTCGGCCCGCTGATCAGCCCGCTGGCTTCGGCCGGCCTGATCATCATCGTCGTCATCTTCATGCTGCTGGAGCGGGAGGATCTGCGCGACCGCTTCATCCGCCTTGTCGGCTATGGCGACCTTCACCGCACCACGCAGGCGCTGCAGGATGCCGGCACCAGGGTCGGCCAGTATCTGCTCATGCAGCTGGTGGTGAATATCGTCTACGCCATACCCATTACGATCGGGCTGTGGATCCTCGGCATTCCCAATGCGCTCTTGTGGGGCCTGCTGGCGCTGGCGCTGCGCTTCGTTCCCTATATCGGCCCGATCATCGGCGCGCTGCTGCCGCTGTTCCTGGCGCTGGCGGTGGCGCCCGGCTGGTCGCTGCTGCTATGGACGGCCGGGCTGTTCGTGGTCATGGAGATGCTCACCGGCAATGTCATCGAACCCTGGCTCTATGGCTCGCGCACCGGGCTGTCGCCGCTCGCCATCATCGTCGCGGCGATCTTCTGGACCTGGCTCTGGGGGCCGCTCGGCCTGGTCCTGTCGACGCCGCTCACCGTCTGTCTGGTCGTGCTCGGCCGGCACGTGCCGCAGTTCGAATTCCTCGACGTCCTTTTCGGCAACGAGCCGGTGCTCGAGCCGCATGCCCGGCTCTACCAGCGGCTGTTGGCGGGCGATCCTGACGAAGCCACCGACCATGCCGAGGAAATGCTGGAAGAGAAATATCTGGTCGACTTCTACGACAAGGTCGCCATCCCGGCCTTGCTGCTTGGCGAGCAGGATCGTGTCCGTGGCGTCATGGACGAGCAGCAGCGGCAGCAGGTGGCGGCCAGCGCGCTGACGCTCGTCGCCAATCTCGACGACAGCGCACGCGAGGAAGCGGAAGAGGACGATGAGCCGGCCGTGGCCGACGAGACCGCTGCGAACGGGGGCAAAGACGCCGCCGGCGAGGCCGAGGCCGAACTGCCCGACGGCACCGGCATGTCGGTGCTGTGTGCCGGCGGGCGCGGCGAACTCGACGATGCCGCCGCCGCCATGCTGGCGCAGGTGTTGGAAGTCCAGGGCGCCACCGTGTCGAAGGCAAGCTTTGTCGACATGGAGGCCGTAGGCATTCGTCGCCTCGAACTCGATGCCGTCGACAGCGTCGTGGTCGGCTTCCTCAACCGCAACTCCGTCAAGCACGCCCGTTTCCTGGTGCGTCGGCTGAAGCGCGTCAGGCCGGCGCTGCGGGTCGGCATCGTGTTCTGGTCGGAGGCCGGCAACAACGACAGACAATCCGCCGAAGCGCTGGCCGGCGATCTCAACGCCGATTTCGTCGCCTATGGCATGGTCGACGCCGTGCTGGGCGCGCTGACCGACGCGCCGCCGGTCAAGCTCAAGCTCGCCGCGAAGCGTCGCCTGCGGCGACGCCCGCCCGCCCGCAAGAAGGCGGCGCTCGCGGTAGCCGGCTGAACCCGCGGCGACGAGGCTGCAGGCCTAGTCGTCGTCGCGCGCGGGCCATTGGATCCGGGCGTCACGGCCAGCAGAAAGCGACCTATTGGAAATTGAGGTACAGCGCCGGCGGATACTGCGATCCGTCCGTAGCCGGCGCCGCCTTTGCGTCGGCAGGCGTGATCCCGCCCGTCGGTGTGTTGTCGAGCGGCGGCCGGCTTTCTTCGATCGCGGGCGCTGTCGTGTCGGTGACTGGCATCTTTGTCTTGGCCTCCACCGCCTGCGACAGTGCAAGCACGACGAAAAGTGCGGATAGTGCGCGTTTCATGAGATTCCCCTTCCTGTATCCACGACTCCTGGTGCCGGGTGCCGAATTCATTCCTTGAAACCGGCGGCGTCGAGCAGGGCGACCTGCTTTCCGTCGATGTAGAAGCGTATCGAATGCGCGTCGCCGTCGACTTCGATGCGCGTCGGCTGGATGGCTGGCGTCGGCTTGACGTATGTCGCTGCCGCGCGTGAGCTGATCCCCGCAGCTGCTCGCGATGGTCCGGTCGGCCCGAAGGTCAGGAACAGCGCCATTGCGGCGCATCCAGCCGCAGCCGCGATAAAGGGGATTGTGGGAGAAGCAGTCCGGGACATCGATCCGTTCCTTTCTTGTTGAGGTGCCGTGAAGCTCAGTTTCGCCGATTGCTCCAACTGAGTGTCACGGGTTCGACGAAGGAAGGGATAGCGTGCTTGCCCGCGCAAATGCGAGTTTGATGACGGTTCCCCTTGCCCTCGATCAGCTTAGCGCTGGCCATGGCACCGAACAGGTCGGATGTGCGGAACTCCGTGGAATTCTTTGGAATTCCACGGATATTAGCATGTGGAAAAATACGGCGGCAGGAATTGGCCGTGCGTGTTATGCCTGCAGCGGGCATTGAGGGGCAGTTGAATGGCACAGCATATCGCGCAGAAGCTGCGCCTCACATCTGCATTGCTCGGGACCGTCAGCCGCAAGGATCTGGCGGCGGCATTCCGGCGCGTCAATCCGAAGACGGCCTTCGATCTCGGCCGCGCCGACAAATGGCTGCAGGGCCGCGCCCAGCCGCGCGATCACAGCGTCTATGACGATTGGGCCAAGCTCTTGCGGCTGGCACAATCAGGCGTCTGGATCGCCGAGAGTGACCTGGCGAGCTTCACCGCCGAAATCTGCGCCCAGCACGGCGTCGACAGAGCGGAGCTGGAGCGGCACGCAGGCGCTCAGTTCGAGACCTCGTCCACCCACGAAGAGCGCAGCCTCGCCTTCGCGCTCGCCGGAACCTACGCCTGTTATTCGCGCGCCTGGTCGCCCTACTATCGCGGCCACTTCATCAAGGGCATCCTGTCGATCGAGGGAGGGCCTGGCCTGCATGGCCTGACTGCCACCTATCGCGAGGCCTTGCCGACCGGCCAGCTGGTGCTTGGCGGCCCGGTCACGCCGGCCAAGCGCGGCCTCTACGTGCATCTGAAGGAAGTCGGCGGCGATGCCCAGTTCTTCCTCAGCCTGTTCCCGCAGTCGAAGCCGGGAAGCGTGCTTGGCGGCTATATGTGCGGCACCGCCATCATCGGCCCGGAGGCGCAGCCGTCGCTGACAAGGATCCTCGTCGTGCATGTGCGCGACCTGGCGCCCGGCGCCGCTTCGTGGGGCGGATACCTGCTGCCCGACCAGTCAATCACTAGGGATCTGGCATTGCTCGGCATGGCAATAGAGCAGCCGGAGTTGGTCGACCGGCAGCTCACGCGGTTCCTGGTTGGGGGCAGCGACGGCGGCGTCCACCAGATCCCGCCGACCGAGTTCCGCGCCATCCTCGATGTGTTCGACCGCCATTGGCTGAGCCACGCGGGCTAGGGTCGCCCTTCACGCCGACCAGAAATAGCGCACGGTGTGAAAGAACACCGGGGCAGCGAAGACCAGGCTGTCGGCGCGGTCCATCATGCCGCCATGGCCTTCGATCAGATGGCCCCAGTCCTTCACGCCCTGGTCGCGCTTGATGGCCGAGGCGACAAGTCCGCCGAGAAATCCCATCAGGCAGGCAACGAGGGCGACGGCCGCCGCCTGCAGCGGCGAGAACGGCGTCAGGAAGGACAGCAGCGCTCCGAGCAGGCTCGATGCCGCCAGCCCGCCGACCAGCCCTTCCCAGGTCTTCGACGGCGAGACGGACGGCGACAGCAGGTGCTTTCCGAACAGCTTGCCGAAAATGTATTGCAGCACGTCGCTGCCTTGCACGGTGATGATCAGGAAGGCGATGAGCAGCAGGTTGCGGCCCTCGAAGCCGGGCACGTTGAGCGTCAACAGCGCCGGCACATGGCTGACGCAGTAGACCGAGATCATGACCGCCCATTGCTGCGCCGCGACGCGCTCGAGGAAGCGCTCGGTGTCGCCGTTGAGCGCGGTGATCGCCGGCATCAGGAGGAAGCAGTAGACCGGGATGAAGATGGTGAAGAGCCCGTACCAGGCGGTCCACACCAGCCAGTACTGGAACGGGATGATGATGCCGAACATGCCGAGCAGCACCCAATGGTCGCTGCGCCGGCTGTGCGTCAGCGTCACGAATTCGCGCAGTGCCGCAAACGAGATCAGCGCGAACAGGATGGTCATGCCGGTGCGGCCGAAGAAGAACGCGACGGTGATCGCCACCACCATCACCCACCAGGCGTTGATGCGCTGGGTGAGGTTGACCAGCGTCGAGGACAGCGGCTTCGGCGCCCGCCACGACAGGATGCCGGCGACGAGGCTGGCCGTGGTCAACACGCCGACCAGGCCGATCACCAGGATCATGGTTTCATGCATCGGTGGCATCAGTCATCTCGATCCGGGCGGGGGTTGAGCGCAAGCAGCGTCTGGCGGGCGCGCTCGAGGAAGGCGCGCCGGTCCTCGCCGGGCGCGATGGATACCGCGGGGCCGAAGACGACGCGGCACAGAAGCGGCACCGGCAGGAACTGGCCCTTGGGCAGCACGCGCGACATGTTCTCGATCCAGCACGGGATCAACTCGACCTCAGGCCGCGCCATCGACAGATTATAGAGGCCTGAGCGGAATGGCAGCAGTGGCTGGTCTGTCGTGTTGCGGGTGCCCTCGGGGAACAGGATCAGCGAGTGGCCCTGGTCGAGCACGGAGAGCATGATCGAGATCGGGTTCTGCGCCTCGTCGGTCCACTGCCGGTGGATCAGCACCGACGACAGCATGTCCTCGGCGATGTAGCGGCGCAGCCGCGACTTGCCCCAGTATTCCGCCGCCGCCACCGCATGGGTGCGGGCGCGCACCTTTTCGCTGAGGCAGGCCGACAACAGGATGAAGTCGCCATGGCTGGCATGGTTGGCGAAGTAGATGCGCTGCCGCTCCGAGGGCTGGCTGCCGTTCCAGATCGGCCGCACCCCGGTCACCACCCAGGCCAGCGCCGACAGGCCGACCGAGGTCACCGTCTGCAGCAGGGTAAATGTGTTGGCGCGGAGGTGGAGTTTGGTCATCGAAGGGCTCATAGGAATGCCGCCACCAGCGACACCGCCGCAAACAGGGCGAAGGCGAGGCGCTGCTTCATCAGCAGGCGGCGCGTGCCTGCCATGCGCTGGTCGAGCGAGCGAGTGGCGGCAGGCGCGGGCTTGAGCCGCATGCGCGCCAGCACGTCGTCGATCGTCGCACCGCCGGCTGCTTCATTGTCGTGGCTGGCCATCAGCCGGAACAGCAGCGCGTCGAACAGGATGAGCATGGAGAAGGCGAGGGTAGCCAGGGCGCCCACCGCCGCCACGAACCAGGCCGCCGCCGACAGCGGCGTCGCCTGCGGCCCGGCCGCAAGCCCGATGACAGGCGTGGCAAGCATGCAGGCCGCGATCAGCAGCAGCGGCCACGCCACCTGCACCATCAGCCCGGCAGCGAAGGCGCCGGCTTTGTCCTGGAAGGCGCTGCCGCTCATGCCGGAACAATCACGTCAGGTTTGGTGCAGCCCCTCACCATTTCCGGGCGTTTGCGCGGCTCCTCATCCGCCTGCCGGAGCCTTCTCCCCGTATGGTGACGGGGAGAAGGGACTGGCTGCGGCCTTGGCGCTACCTCAGCACTATTGATGATTGGCGAAACCGTCGAGGAGTGCGTCCCTCTCCCCGTCACCATACGGGGAGAGGATGCAGGCAGGCAGGTGAGGGGCAGTACAGACATCAACAATTGCTCGCCTTCCCATAAGGACGCGCCAGCGCTCATCAACGTAAAGCCATTGCCCCGTTCGCTCATGCCGGTTCGTCCACCCTTGCATGAATGTGCACTGGACGGCCGGATGCCGCGAGCACCTTCCGCGCTTGTGCTGCCGTGTGCGACCGGCCGGTGGCGACCAGCCATTCGGCGACGACACCGGCGCTACGCTGGAAGCCGAGCGCGCAGCAGACCAGCACTGTGCCGTGCCTGCGTGCCGCTTCGATCGCCGGCACGGCTTCGGCAAGCCTGTCCGCAGGCGGCGCCACAAGGTCAAGCATGGCAAGGCTGGTCCAGCGGCAGGAGGTGCCGCGCGGCCGTTCCAGTTCGGCAGCAAGGTCGATCACCGTGCCGAAGCTGTTGGCTTCGCTGGCGGTCGGAAAACGGCCGAGGAACACGCCGTCGGTGACCGCCACATGCGCCGGCAGTTTTCGTGTCCACATCCACTGATTGATCCGGGCACCGAGCCGGTATGGCGAGAGCACGATGCGGCTGGCCAGCGGCACAGTGCCGTCGGCGGCTTTCTGGAACACTTTGACCCCGGCCCCGGCATAGGCGAAGGCGACGATGGCCAGCGCCAAGGCCGGCCACAACAGGATCAGCGCGACAGGCGAGGCGAAGGCGCCGGCAGCCGCGCCCGCCAGCGCCAGAGCCGCGCCCAGCGCATAGAACCGCGCCAGCCGCCTGGCTTTCGGGTCGGTTGTCAGGCGAAAGCCGGAAAAGGGCAATTCGCCCTTGGCCGGGAAAAGCCACAGCGCAAAAAAACCGAGCAGTGCGCCGGTCGGGATGTCGATGAAATGGTGCTGCCACGTCGTCAGCACCGAGGCGCCGATCAGGAAACACCAGACGTGCCAGACGACACCGGTAATGCCGCTCAGTCGCTGCCGCCAGTGGTCCCAGATGATCACCAGCAGCGCGATGTGCAGCGATGGCGCCTGGTTGAACGGTTTGTCGAAGCCGCCGAGCACCGCAAACAGGAAACCGGGCAGCCCTGAGGTTTCCGGCCGCACGAAGGTCGCCTTCAGCGGGAACAGGATGAAGCAGGTCACCGCGACGGCTTGCGCCGTGAGATAGCGGCCGGCGAGGCGGTCGACACCGTTCTTCGTATCGTTGAGCAGCAGCGACAGGCCGTAAAACAGATTGATCGACCAATAGGGCACGATCGTCCAGGCCATGAACGGGATGTCGCGCTCCCACGCAAAGACGATGCTGCCGACATCGTCGCGCCGCGACGCCAGCCAGTTGGCAAAGCCGTAGGTCGAGTAGAACAGCGGCGCCAGCAGCATCAGCCAAAGCGCGGCCCTGAGCAGGATGGCGCTGAAGCGATCTTTCGGCCGCTCGGCCGCAATGGGGGCAAGGTCTGCGGCAGGCACGGCCATGCTCTAGACGCGCCGCGCGACCGAGACGGTGAAGATGCCCCACTGGTCGATGCGCTGGTCGATCTTCTCGAAGCCGGCAACCGCCACCAGCTGGTCCATCTCGCCCTGCGTGCGCCGCCGCATCACCCAGGCCTGGCCGCCGCGATGCGAGGTCAGGCTGCGCGCAATCATCTCCAGCTGCGGGTGCCAGGGCTGGTTGGTGTAGATCAGCAGGCCACCGGGCTGCATGGCGCTGGCCAGTCCGCCCAGCGAGCGCGCGATCATAGCATTGTCGGCAAACAGCTCGTAGAGCCCGGAGACGATGGCGAGATCGGGCGCCGGCTTCAGGGCGCCTAGCATCTTTGCGTCGAAGGCGTCGGCCTTGCGGAAAGAGACGCTGGTCGGCAAATTCCGGTCGGCGATCAGCTTCGAGCCCAACCCGACATTGATGTCGGAATAATCTTGCAGCCGCACGCTCGCCGGCGGCTCGGCGCATTTGGCGATGGCATCGAGCACATAGCGGCCATGGCCGGCGGCGATGTCGACTATGTGCGCGGGACGGCCGGCCGCCTTCAGCGCCGCGACAGCGTTGCCGATCAATTCTTCCAGGTGAAGCTTGCGCTGGCGGATGCCGCGCCAGCCGATGGCGTCGAGGAAGGTGCGGTCGACCATGCGGGCGACGAAGCCGATGCCCCGCGCCTCGTTCTCGTAGACATAGTCCAGCGTCGAGCCGGAATCGAAGCCGGTGGCGATGCCCGTCTTCATGCCGGGCGACAGCCAGGCGCCCATGCGGATCGAGGCGCGGCTCATGGCCCAGTAGAGGCCCTTGGGCGACAGCAGCGGCAGCGGCGAGGCAAGGTGGTCGGCCTCGTCGCGCGTGTAGCCGGTACGGTCGGCGCCGGTCAGGTCTATCGCCTTCTCCGGCGTCGCGAACTGCTTTTCCAGGAACGGCCGGATCAGGTCGAGCGCCATCTTGCGGTCGCGCTCGCCCAGCGTGTCGTGGAAGAAGCCGGGCAGCACATGCCGCTCCTTGGCGAGGCTCGCCAGGTTGACGAAGAACTCGTGCTGCGGCCCGTGACGTACCACCCAGTCGGCTCCGGAGATCAGGAGCTGCGTCGGCACTGTGATGGCGCGGGCATCGGAAACGATGCGCGCGGCATGGGCATAAAGCTCGACCAGAATGTTGGAGGCGATCGGCCGTGTGATCAGCGGATCGGCCTCAAAGGAGGCGATGCGCTCGGCATCATGGGTGAGCAATTTCGCCTTGACGTAGGAATTGACGAAGAAGCGGCCCTTGAGCTTCTGCCAGAGTGCGATGCCTTCCTTGGCGAAGGGCACGTAGAGCTTGACGGAAAAGGCCGGCGAGGCCGCCACCATCGCGCGGATGTCGGGCGCATAGTCATGCACCCAGGCGGCAGTGAGCACGGCGCCGAACGATTGCGCGATCAGCGCGATGTCGCGCTGGCCAAACCCGTCCCTGCCGATCTCGCGCACGAAACAGTCGATGTCGCGCACAAGTGCGGCGAAGGACGGCGCATAGCCGCGTTCGCCGGCCGAGCGGCCATTGCCGCGCGCGTCCCAGGCGTAGAAGGCGTAGTCGGGCATGGCCAGTTCATCGACCAGATGCGCCATGCGGCCGCCATGTTCGTGGCCGCGATGGAACAGGAGGATGGCGCCCTTGGCGGATTCCCCGACGGCCGGCCAGTAGCGGTAGAAGATCTCGGTGCCGTCATGGCTCTTGAAGGTCCGCTCCTCGGCCACGCGCTTCTCGTCGGCGACAGTGGCGGCGGTAATGTTCTGTTCGTGAAGCATGGCGGTTCCTTCGAGGCTGGTCATAGGTCGCCTCTAAGGCCGCTGCGTATCCGGTTGATGGCGGTCGCAAGCGACAGTGTAGCCATGGCCGGAAACACAAAGGGTGTAAGGACTTGCAGCCAAAGCCCGCAGGCGATGAGGAAGCCAATGATGCCGAGCGCCAGGGCCCGGTCGCTCTTGCCGAACGGGCCGGCATAGTTGCGGCTCGTGCCGGCCGCGACGCCGAGCACGCCGGCATATTCCGCGATGATCGCGGCAATCGCAAAGGCGACGACGCCCCAGACAGGAAAGGCGATGGCGAAGGCGAGGATCAATGCCAGGTCCGAAACAACGTCGCAGAGTTCGTTGAGATACATGCCGAGCCTGGAGGCCTGCCCATGCTCCCGGGCGAGCATGCCGTCGATGGCGTTCAGCGCCATGCGTGCGAATAGCACCGCCGGCATCAAGAGGAACACCCCGCGATGATCGGCAGACGCGGCGACCGCCGCGCCGGTGGCGATCGAGAGTGCGGCAGCGAGAAGCGTGATCTGGTTGGCGGTGACGCCGGTTCTTGCCAGCCAGTCGGCAAGCGGCCTCAACCTCGCCTGGAAGGCTGGTTTCAACGCATAGAGCGTCGGCATCTGCGATTCCCCAACCCGTGCCTCAATCCGGCGAAGATGATCAATCGGCGGACAAGACGCAAGGGCGAAGGAGTGCACCATATTTTAGCATATGCTTGACAAAGCGAGCGCCACGGGATCACTTTCGCTGATCGCTTCTGGCAGAGGGGATGCCGATGAAAAAGGCCTACAGCAAGCCGACGCTTAGCCGGCGCGAAAAGCTGTCCGTGGTGACGGCAGGCGCGCCCGTTTCAGACGCCAACCCGAAGGCTTGATCCAGGCCAAAGCTTGATCCAGGCTTGAGTTTCCCGCGAGGGAGAGGCTGGCCAGGAGCGGGCGGTACACTTGCAAGTGCCCGCCCGTCCGGCGCCGCCGCCAATGCTGTTGAAACCCCGTCCGTCCCCAACAGCCACGGTTATGGCGTGACCCGTAGTTGTGCGAATATCCATTGGCGGTGCCGCCTGTCAACGCCGCCTGGGTGGGGCTGAAAGAGAGGATTTTCAGTCTTCGGGCAGGCGCTTGGAGCACCGCTCGATCACGCTATTGCCGGCATGAAAAGACCTCGGGAAAGCCGGTTTTCCGGGCTTTTCGCGGTTGCAGGGGACGTTGCGTCAGCCCTGATCTAGGCGCTTGAATCGGTTTACTTTTCGCTGGCCGGGCGCGCTCCGCGCCGGGCTTTTCAACCTGACTTTTTTTGGGTGTATTTTCGTGGCGGCTCTTTCGGCGTGCTTCGCCGCCGGGGGAGCTTGCGTTGCCACTGCCGTGAAGCCTCTGCTCTCGCTCGCCGGAAGCAGGGAGGCGCAAATAGCAGCCTCTCACGTCACTTAAGCGATGCGCGGGGGTAAAAGGCAGCCAGCTTAAATGCGGCAACGCCGGCCCGATGGCGGATCGTCGTCCCCTGAAGATGTGGTGATGAACGAAAATCGAGGCAAATCCTTAGGAAATAGTTAGCGTATTCATGATTGCTTAAATGCGCTATGCGGATGCTTCTGAATACTCTTTTGGACTTTGTCTCCCACTGCCTGCGTCGCGGCGCCGAGGCGGACGGCAACGTCGCCGTCGTTTTCGCGCTGACTTTGCCCGTCGTCGTCGGCGGGGCAGGTCTCGGCGTGGAGACGTCCTACTGGTACTATTCGAGCCTGAAGCTGCAGGCGACCGCGGACGCCGCCGCCTATGCCGGTGCGCTCGAGAAGATCGCGGGATCCGACACCACGGCGATCACGACGGCCGCCATCCAGTCGGCCACCTCGAACGGACTAGGCACCGGCACCATCGTCGTCCACACGCCGCCCACCTCGGGGCCGAACACGGCCAACAAGGCGGTCGAGGTGATCCTCAACCGGAACCTTGACCGAATCTTCACCTCGATCTTCGTTCAGGGGCAGGTTCCCGAAAAGGCGAGGGCGGTGGCGCTCATCACCGATGGCGCCTATGCCTGCAACATAGCGCTCAATGCGTCGGCCTCGCAGGCGATACTCTTTTCCGGCAACACCACCCCCAAGCAGACCGGCTGCGTCACCATGTCGAATTCGATCGCCAGCGATGCCATCAAGCTTCAGGGCTCGGCGACCCTCGAGACTGACTGCCTGATATCGGTTGGCGGCGTTTCGCTTGCCAACACACCCACGATGGTCTGCAAGGCCCCGATTACCCAGGCCTTGCCTGCGGCCGATCCTTACGCCAGCCTGCCGACACCCACGGCCTCGAACCCGTGCAAGAACGTCAACGGCAACAAAACCTCACAAACGCTCCAGGCCGGCACCTACTGCAGCGGCATGGACCTCAAGGGCAACGTTACGCTTTCTCCGGGTGTCTATGTCGTGGAGGGCAGTTTGAAGGTCAACGCCAACGCGGTCATCTCCGGAACCGGCGTGACCATCTTCATGTCCGGCAGCAACACCGTCAGCATGAACGGCAATGCCACGGTGACACTGAGCGCGCCGACCTCGGGCGCCTATTCCGGCGTGCTGTTCTACGGCGACAGGACGGGGACCGCGGCACAGAGCACCTTCAACGGCACCGCGAGCTCGCTTTTGACCGGGGCCATCTATTTCCCCAGGCAGCAGGTCAACTATCTCGGCAATTTCTCGGGCATAAATGGCTGCACCCAGGTGGTTGCGGACACGATCCAGTGGTCCGGCAGTACGATCATCAAGCAGGACTGCACCAGCCTTGGGATGAAGAATATTCCGGCCGCCCAAGCCGTGCGGATCGTCGAGTAGCGGCATGGGGCCATTCGCGATCCGCTTCCGCAAGAACCGCTCCGGCGCCGCCGCGGTGGAATTCGCGCTCGTGCTGCCAGTGCTGTGCACCGCGCTCTTCGGCATCGCCGACGGCTGGTCCTACGTCACCAGTTCGCTGGCGATGCGGGCCGGCGTGAAGACGGCGGCGAACCTGGTGATGGCCGGCGCCACCGACGACAGCGCCATCCAGGCCGCGGCGGTGGCAAGCTGGGAAAAGAAACCGGACGATGCGGCGGTCACGGTTACCCGCAGCTACAAGTGCGGAACGACCGTGGTCACTTCGACGACCATCTGCGCGGGCCCGAAGGTGTCTTCGGTCTTCGTCCAGATCCAGGCGTCGGGCACCTGGGTTCCGCCTTTCACCTTCGGTGTCTTCCCGGGCAACAGCGAGATTTCTCATCAGCAGGTGGTCCGTGTCCGCTAAACAGAGAGCCAGGGCATTTGCCGGCGATGCCTCGGGCGGCGCCGCTTTCGAATTCGCGCTGATCGCGCCTTTCCTGATCATGCTCCTATTCGGCATCTTCGCCTTCGGCTGGTCGATGAACAACATGTCCAGCGTGCGCTACGCGCTCGAGGCGTCCGCGCGTTCCCTGCAGCTCAACAACACCATGACCGAGTCCCAGATCCAGGCGATCGCGAAACAGAAGCTCGAGGCGCTCGGCCTGAAAAACGTCAGCGTCACGATCACCACCGACCCGGCGAGCGGCGGCTTCAAGATGGCGCATGTCAACGCCAGCTATGCCTTCGTGATCGACTTTCCCTACTTCGACCAGTACCCCATCAGCTACGCGACAACCGTCACCGTGCCGCTGATTGCCTCGTAGGAGGCGCGAGGCGGCCAGTTTTGCGGGCTTCAGTCTCCGTCGCCGGAAGAAGCCTTGCCGCACGCGGCCAGCACCTTGCCGATGGCGACGCTTGAGCCTGCGAGCGGAAAGCTGTTCTCGCCATATTTGTCCGAAGCGACCGTGGCTTCGCCCTTGGCGCGCAGCAAGGCGAGCAGCGGGTCGGCGCTGTCCATGTGCAGCGTGAAGTAATTGTACATCGCCTCGAGTTCGAGCGTCTTGGTCACGGCCTTGCCGCCGGCCCTGAACACGAACGAAGCGCTGATGCCGGGTTCCAGCTGCTGGCCGGTGGGACCGAGATCATAGCTCAGCACCGGCTTGCCAAAACAGGTCAGCATCAGGTGCGCATCGGCCTTCGGTCCGCCGCAGACCGACGCCGTCAGCACACTGCCGCCTTCGTCTTCCTCCATCTTCGCGGACCAGCCGCATGGCGCGGCATAAGCCGACTGCGTGGCCTGCAGTGCTGCCGCGAAGATGAATGCCGCCAGCACGCTTCGCATGATTTCCCTCATCGAGACATTCGTGGCCACCGACCATACAGGGCAAATGCTTGGGTGGCAGCACCGAGATTGGCAAAGGTGGATGCGAGCCACTCACCACCGCATCCTCATTGGACTTCGCCCCAATACAACCCATATTGAATCCATGGAGCTTTGAGCGTGACCTTCGCGCGGGTGGCCCTTCTTGCCGCGGCTTTCGTCGCCGCCGCAGTCCTTTCTCCCTTGCCATCGGCCGGGAGCGGGAAAGTCGCGCTGAGCGTCGCGATCGACGGTGCCATTGGGCCGGCAAGCACAAGACAGCTCGAGGAAGCGCTTGATGTCGCCGCCAGGCGGGACGCCGAAGTCCTTATCCTTCAGCTCGACACACCTGGCGGGCTGGTCACTTCGATGCGCGAGATGATCGCCGACATCCTGGCTTCGCCGGTGCCCGTCATCGGCTATGTCGCGCCGGCGGGCGGCCATGCGGCGAGTGCCGGCACCTATATCCTCTATGCCACCCATGTGGCGGCGATGGCGCCCGGAACCAATCTGGGTGCCGCGACACCGGTCGAGATGGGCGGGCTGCCGTCGCTGCCGGGCGGCGACAAGGAGAAGGACGACAAGAGCACCGGGCCGCCGGCGGCCGACGCGATGACGACCAAGGTGACCAATGACGCGGTTGCCCTGATCCGCTCGCTGGCCGAACTGCGCGGGCGCAACGGCGACTGGGGCGAAAAGGCGGTGCGCGAAGCGGCCAGCCTGTCGGCCAACGCAGCATTGCAGGAGCGTGTCATCGACTTCGTCGCCCGCGATACGACCGAGTTGCTGCAACTGTCGGATGGGCGCACCGTCGAGGCGGCCGGCGCCAAAAAGACACTGGCGACGAAAGGGCTGCCGGTCGAGACGCTGGAGCCCGGCTGGTTCATCCGGCTTCTCTCCGTCATCACCGACCCGAATGTCGCCGTCATCCTGATGCTGGTCGGCATCTACGGCATCGTCTTCGAGTTCACCAGCCCCGGCGCGGTGGCGCCCGGCGTGGTCGGCACCATCTGCCTCGTGCTCGGGCTCTATGCGCTCAATCTCCTGCCGATCAACTATGCCGGCCTTGCCCTGATGCTGCTCGGCATTGCCTTCCTTGCCGTCGAGGCCTTCAACCCCACCGTGGTGCTTGGGCTGGGTGGCGTGAGCGCCTTTCTGCTTGGCGCCGCCATGCTGCTCAAGGTCGAGGGTCCCGGCTTCGAGATGTCATGGGCGGTCATCGGCGCCGCCGCCGCGCTCACGCTTGGCCTGGCGCTGCTCACCGGCAGCTATCTGTGGGCGGCGCGCCGGAGCCTGCCGCGCGTCGGCGGCGAGGCCATGCGCGGCCAGCCCGCCAAGATCCTCGACTGGCAAGGCGGCGAGGGCCATGTGCTGGCTCTAGGAGAGCGCTGGCGGGCGAAGGCCAATGAGCCCGTCGCACCGGGCGACAGCGTCGAGGTGGTCGGTGTCAGCGACCTCGTGTTGACGGTGCGCCGCCGCGATGCGGGACAGAATGGAGCAAGACAATGATGGTTGGTTATGTGGCCTATCTGGTACTCGCTCTGGTCGTGGTCATGTTCCTGTCCGCGGCCATCCGCATTCTCAGGGAGTATGAGCGCGGCGTGGTCTTCACGCTCGGCCGCTTCACCGGGGTCAAGGGGCCTGGCCTCATCATCCTCGTTCCCTTCATCCAGCAGATGGTGCGGGTCGACCTGCGTGTCGTGGTCCAGGACGTGCCGCCTCAGGATGTCATCTCGCGCGACAATGTTTCGGTGAAGGTCAACGCCGTGCTCTATTTCCGCATCGTCGATGCCGAGCGGGCGATCATCCAGGTCGAGGACTTCATGGCCGCCACCAACCAGCTGGCGCAGACCACGCTGCGCTCTGTGCTCGGCAAGCACGAGCTCGACGAGATGCTGGCCGAGCGCGACAAGCTCAACAACGACGTCCAGGAGATCCTCGACCAGCGCACCGATGCCTGGGGCATCAAGGTCTCAAATGTCGAGATCAAGCATGTCGACCTGAACGAGAGCATGGTCCGCGCCATCGCCAAGCAGGCCGAGGCCGAGCGGCTGCGCCGCGCCAAGGTGATCAATGCCGACGGCGAGCAGCAGGCGGCGGCAAAGCTGGTCGAAGCTGGCCGGATGCTGTCGGCCGAGCCGCAAGCCATGCAATTGCGTTACTTCGAAGCCCTGCACGACATTGCCGGCGAGCGCTCGTCCACGGTGGTGTTCCCGCTGCCGGTGGACCTGCTCAGCCAATTCCTGAAGCAGGGTGGGGCAAAGTAGTAAGGCCAAGACGGCAGCCGATCTCCCCTCCTGCGGGGAGATCGGCAGCTCCACCGCCTCTAGATCAACTTCTCCAGCGTGATCGGCAAATCCCGCACCCTCTTGCCCGTGGCGTGGAACACCGCGTTAGCGACCGCCGGGGCCACGCCGACGATGGCCAACTCGCCCACGCCCTTGCCGCCGAGCGCAGAGGAATGCGGATCGGGGATGCCGACCGAGATCGTCTGGATATCCGGAATGTCGGCATTGGTCGGCACCAGATAGTCGGCGAGGTTGTTGTTGACGATGCGGCCGTGGCGGCGGTCGACGATGCCTTCTTCGAGCAGCGCCTGGCCGATGCCCATGATGATGCCGCCCTTCCACTGGCTTTCCGCCAGCTTCGGATTGTAGAGCCGGCCCGAATCCAGCGCCGACACCACGCGTGATACCCTGACCGTGCCGAAATCCTCGTCGACGCGCACTTCGATGAAATGCGCGCACCAGCTATGCCGGGAATAGTCGCCATCGGTGTGCGTCAGCGGCGTCGCGATGGTGGTGTAGGCCTTGTAGCGATCCTCGGCGGTCGAGTTGGCCGGCATGGTGTCGCCCTTGGCCTCGATCTGGTCGGCCCCGACGCTGGCCAGCAGCTCGGCGATCGAAACCTCCGGTCCGTCGCCGCGCGGCGATGAAACACGGCCGCCTGCCACGACCAGCGTGTTGGCCTGCAGCGCATGGAAGGGCGAGCGCGGATCGGAGATCGCCAGGCCGACCAGCTGGTCGAGTGCCGCACCGGCCGCCTTGTGCACGGCGCCGGTCATAATGCCGGCGAGCCTCGAGCCGCCGGTGACGCCGGCGCGGGCAAAGCGCGAGTCGCCGAGCTTGACCACGACATTGTCCGCCGGCACGCCGAGCGTCTCGGCCGCCGTCTGCGCCAGGATCGTGTACGTGCCCTGGCCCATGTCGATCGACGAGCTTTCGACCTCGACCGTGCCGTCGGCGAGGATGCGCACTAGTGCCTCGCCATAGGCGCGCCGCACCGGATAGGTGCCGGCGGCGACACCCCAGCCGATCAGCTGGTTGCCGTCGCGCATCGAGCGCGGGGCAGGGCTGCGCCTGGCCCAGCCGAACGCCTCGGCACCGGCAGCGAAGGCCTCACGCAACTGCCTTGTCGACCAGGCTTTCCTGGCATGCGGATCCTGCTCGGCATAGTTCCTGAGCCGGATCTCCAGCGGATCGATGCCGACCACATAGGCGAGTTCGTCGATGGCGCTTTCGATGCCGAAGGCGCTCGGGTTCTCGCCCGGCGCGCGCATCGCGCCCGGCACCACCGAATTGACCCGCACGACATTCTGCTTCGAGGAGAAATTCGGCGTCGCGTACATGACCGAGGTGACGGAGCCCAGCGGCTCGACCCACATGCCGCCCATCGAGGTTTCGTTGACGCCGCGATGGACGATAGACTGGATTTTTCCGTCGCGGTCGGCACCGAGCGTCACCGTCTGCCGCGTCGCCGCCCGGCCGCCATAGCCGGTGAAGGTCTGCGGCCGGCTCATCACAAGCCGCACCGGCCGTCCGAGCATTTTCGCGGCACTGGCCGCCACCGCGCCATGCGAAAGTGCCAGCGCCTTGGAGCCGAAGCCGCCGCCAATATAGGGCGAGACCAGCCGCACATTCTCGAACGGAATGGCGAACCATTCGGCATAGGTGCGCGCCATGCCGTCGAGCCACTGGCTCGGCTCCCAGACGGTCAGCCGGTCGCCTTGCCAGGCGGCGATCAGCCCATGCGGCTCCATCGGTGCCTGGTATTCGCGCGGTGTGTTGTAGGCGGCGCAGATGCGCACCGGTGCCGAGGCGAAGGCGGCTTCGGCTTCGCCCCATTCCTTGGTCATCATGTCGATCGGAATGCCGTCGCCGGCCTTGGGGTCGCTGAGATCGGCGACTGCCGGTGCTTCGTCATAGCTGACCTTGACCAGTGCTGCCGCTGCCACCGCCTGCTCGAAACTTTCGGCAACCACGGCCGCGACATGCTGGCCGCTGAATGCGATGTCACGCGCCAGCGGGCAATAGGGCACATCGGGTGGCGGCGTGCCGAACCAGTCCGATGCCGTCTTCAGCGGCGGGATGGTGTCGGGCGTCAGCACCAGAAGCACGCCGGGCGCGCCCTCTGCCGCTGCCGTGTCGATCGCGCGCACCTTGCCGGCGGCAACCGTACTTTCCACCAGCACGGCATGGGCAAGCCCTTCGAGCTGCTGCTCGACCGCGTATTTCGCAGCACCGGTGATCTTGGCAGGGCCGTCGACGCGCGACAGCCGCCCGCCGACCTGATCGGCGCTGCCGTCCGAAGCGTCGCCGTGCCGGGTTCTGAGGTCGTGAATGGTCATGCCATGGCTCCCGTCTTGAGGATGGCGCGGGCGACGACGCGCGGCGCCAGTTCGATCTTGTAGTGGTTGGCGCCATGGTCGACGGCGCCCTCGACGGCGAGCAGGCTGGCGCGGCGGACCGCATCCTCCTCCAGCACCTTGCCTTTGAGTGCTTCTTCCACGGCCCGCGCCCGCCAGGGTTTCGTGGCGACGCCGCCGAGCGCGACGCGCAGGTCACGGATGGTGCGGCCGTCCGCTTCGAGTTCAATGCCGACGGCGGCACTGGCTGCGGCAAACTCATAGGACTGGCGGTCGCGGACCTTCAGATAGGTCGAACGACGCGCGGCGGCCGATGCCGGGATGCTGATCTGGGTGATCATCTCGCCGGGTTGGATCGCGTGCTCCCGCTCCGGCGTGGTCCCGGGAAGGAGAAAAAAGTCGTCGACGGAGAGCTGACGCTCACCGAGATGGACGGTCGCGTCGAAGGCGACGAGGGCAACCGCGAGATCGCCGGGATACATGGCGATGCAGGCCTCGCTGGTGCCGAGCACGGCATGGCCGCGGGTTACGCCGCCGATCGCCGAGCAGCCGCTGCCGGGCTCCCGCTTGTTGCAGGCGGGGAAATTGGCCGGGTCGCGGAAATAAGGGCAGCGCGTGCGCTGCATCAGATTGCCGCCGATGCTCGCCATGTTGCGGATCTGCGCCGAAGCCGCCTGCCACAGCGCCTCCGAGACAGCGGGGAAGCGGCTCTTGATGCCCTCATGGCCGGCGACCTGGCTCATCTTGGCCAGTGCGCCCAGCCTGGCGCCGTGCTCGCCGACCTCGATCGTGTCCAGCCCTTTGAGATGGCTGATATCGACCAGCGTCTCGGGTTCGGCGACACCGCATTTGGCGAGGTCGAGCAGCGTCGTGCCGCCGGCAAGCAGCATGGCGCCGGGGAGTGCGGCCGCTTCACGCGCGGCAGCGGGCGAGGTGGCGCGAAGATAGGAAAAATCCCTCATGACTGCACCTCCAGGGCTGCTTGGCGCACGGCGGCGACGATGTGCGGATAGGCGCCGCAGCGGCAGAGATTGCCGGCCATGTATTCGCGGATTTCCTCGTCCGAACCGGCATGGCCTTCACGGATGCAGGCCACCGCCGACATGATCTGTCCCGGCGTGCAATAGCCGCATTGGAAGGCGTCCTGTTCGAGGAAGGCGGCCTGCACGGCGTGCAGCGTGCCGTCGGCCTCGACCAGCCCTTCGATGGTGGTGATCGAGCGGCCTTCGACTTGCGCGGCAAGAGTGAGGCAGGCAAGCACGCGCTCGCCGTCGACATGCACGGTGCAGGCGCCGCACTGGCCCTGGTCGCAGCCCTTCTTGGTGCCGGTCAGGTCGAGGCGGTCGCGCAGCGCATCGAGCAAAGTGACGCGCGGCTCGACTTCCAGCGAATGATCATGGCCGTTGATGGTGAGATGGATGGGGATGGTGGTTGGGCTTGTCATGGGGCGTCTGGCTCCAGTTGCTTGACGCTGAGGGGGATTGATCTGGTGTTCGGCGGGGGAGGGGCAAGGGCGTGGGAGAGCGTAATCTCCCCCCTTGAGGGGGAGATGGCCGGCAGGCCAGAGGGGGTTGCCTCTCGTAGAGCGCCAACCTCCATCTGCCTCAGGAGGTCGCACCCAGTCGCACCGACCCCCTCTGTCGCCTCTGGCGACATCTCCCCCTCAAGTGGGGAGATAACGCTCTCCGCCGTTTGCGCCATTCTCCAGCGGGCAGGGGAAGTTCTGGCCTTCAAACTCTCGACACGTGACATACCGGCCCCCCTGATTATATGATAAAGGCGCTCCACTAAAACGGAGGCGCCTCCGTTTATTACGTGGGGGCTGACCCGCCTGGGTTCAAGCCCCGAATTGCATGTGGAGATAAAATTGGCTCCAGAGCCGGCAGAAACCGTCGAGGACAAGGCACCCGCCGCTCCGCAAAAGCCGCTGCGCGCCGATGCGCAGCGCAACCGCGACCGGCTGGTCGAGGTGGCGGCGGTCGCCTTCGCGCAAAATGGCGTCGACGCCTCGCTCGAGGAGATCGCCCGCCAGGCCGGCGTCGGCATCGGCACGCTCTACCGGCATTTCCCGACCCGCGAGCATCTCGTCGAAATCGTCTACCGCCGCGAGGTGGAGGGGCTCTGCCAGGCTGCCGACGAGCTAGCGGCCAACCATCCGCCCGATGTCGCGCTCGAACAGTGGATGCAGCGCTTCGTCGACTACATCGCCACCAAGCGCGGGCTCTCGACCAGCCTGCGTATTCTGCTCACCACCAATTCCACCCTGTTCTCCGACATGTCGGGCCGGGTGACGCTCGCGCTGCGTCGCTTGGTCGAGGCAGCGGTCGCCGACGGCTCGATCCGCGGCGACGTTGACGCCTCCGACGTGCTGCATGCGCTGGGCGGCATCTATTCCGCGCCCGACACCAAGGACTGGCGCGACCGCTCGCGCCGGCTGGTCAAGCTCTTGATGGATGGGTTGCGGTTCGGGGCGAAAGGGAGTTGAGGCGTCGAAGCTGCTTCGACAATCGGGCGTTGAATGCGCTTCGCTATCGTCCCAGCGGTTGCCTCGACAGCGAGACAAGTTCCGCCTCGTCGAGGATGCCGGCCATGTAGTTGGCAAGAATGCGCGACGCCAGCCCCTCGAGGCGATCGGGCGAATCGCTTTCAAGTTTCAGTCGTTCGAAGACCCGCGCCAGCAAAGCCAATTCGGACGGATCGAAAATGCCGGCATCCTGAGCTTTTCGGCGGATCGGCATGACGCCTCCCAAGCAGACGCTTTCGCAACGATTGCAACGCGCCCCATGAAATTGCGGGTGCGTGGTTAAGAAAACATTAGCCATGCAAAAAGTTCCGCTGCGCTCGAAATCGACTGCGGCGAGGGGAGCGGCGGTCTCCTAGCAGACCACCGCCGCACTTTCTGGTGACGGCGACTGGCCCTGGCGGCCGCAGCGCCTAGATAAGGCCTGCGCTGGGCGCAAGATTGCAGAAGGACTAGGACATGCCTGAACAGATGACCCTGAATAGACCTGACCTGATTGCGCTGAACGACGGCGCCGCCATTCCCCAGCTTGGCCTTGGCGTGTGGCAGGTCGATCCGGCCATCACCGCTGAGGTGGTGGGCTGGGGGATCGAGGCCGGCTACAGGCTGATTGATACCGCCGAAGGCTACCAGAACGAGGAAGGGGTCGGGCAGGCGATCCGCAAGGCCGGCGTGCCGAGAGGCGAGCTGTTCATAACCTCGAAGCTGCGCAACGGCGCGCATCAGCGCGACGCCGCGTTGCGGGCTTTCGACGAGACGATGGAGAAGCTTGGCATCGAGCAGCTCGACCTGTTCCTGATCCACTGGCCCGTGCCCAGCCAGGGCAAATATGTCGAGGCCTGGAAGACGCTGGTCGAACTCAGGCAGGCCGGCCGGATCAAATCGATCGGCGTTTCGAATTTCAACCAGGACCATCTGGAGCGCATCATCGGCGAGACCGGAGTGACCCCTGTCGTCAACCAGATCGAACTGCATCCCCGCTTCCAGCAGCGCGCCGCCAGGGACTTTCACGCCAGGCGCAACATCCGCATCGAAAGCTGGAGCCCGCTGGGCAGCGGCAGGCTGCTGAGCGATCCGACGCTTGCGGGCATTGCCGGCAAGCATGGCAAGTCGGTGGCGCAAATCATCATCCGGTGGCACCTTCAGGAAGGGCTGATCGTCATCCCGAAGTCGAACCACCAGGACCGCATCGCCGCCAACTTCGATGTCTTCGATTTCGAGCTGGACGCGAAAGACCTCGAGACGATCGGCGGCATGGATGCACCCGACGGCCGCAACGGGGCGAACCCCGCGACGGCCGCGTTTTTGTTCTGAGCTACGCTCTCCCTTCTCCCTTGTGGGAGGAGGGAGATCATCCCCCGTCGACCGTAAAGAACGCAAGCGCGCCGGGCAGCCCGCTTGCTTCCATCTCACCATGCTGCTCGAACGTCAGGCCGGAGCCGACCACGAGATCGCGCACGGTTCGCGACGCGATGATCTCGCCCCGCCGCGCATGATCGAGCAGCCGCGATGAAAGGTCGATCGCAATGCCGGAAAAATCATCGCTACGCTCCTCGCATTCGCCAGTGTGGACAGCAGCGCGGACGTCGAGACCGGATTGCCTCAGGCGATGGCGGATCGCGATCGCACACTGGATCGACCGCGTCGGCCGCTGGAACACAGCGAGAAATCCGGTTGCCGAGCGCCTGATCTGCCTGCCTTCGGCAACCAGCAGTTCGGCCCGGATATTCTCGGCATGCCGCTCGATCGGATCCGCGCCGGCATCGGAGCCCTCGATCTCCACGGACAGCACCGACACCAGGACGCGTTCGCCCGGCGCCGCCGGCAAGGCGCCGGTGACGAAAGCCTGGATCTCGTCGACGAGACGATCGGAATTCTCGCCCCATATCACGTGATCCCGGCCGGCAAGCTCGATGTATCTGGCGCCCTCTATATGCGTCGCCAGGTAGTGTCCTTCTTCCCGCTTTACCCAGCGGTCGCCGGCCGTCTGCACGATCAGCGTCGGAACATGAATGGCAGGCAGAATATCGCGAACGTCGATTTCGGTCCCCCAACGCCAGAGCGCGATCGCGTCGGCGGGTGAGGCTGAATTCCTGAGATAGGCGGCGAACCATTCCCGCTCGAACGTGTCGCTCATCAGGCTGGGCGCCGCGTTGCTCATATCCGCCGCCGCTCCCCACTCCCTCTCGACGACCGCCAGGTCTTCTTCCACCTGCTCGCTTGTCTTCGCCCACCGATAGTCTTTCGACCATCTGCCGCTGGCATAGGCTCCGTTGAGCACGAGTGCCGCGGTGCGCTCGGGATAGGTCGCCGCAAAAAGCATGCACATCGGGCCGCCCTCGGAACTGCCGAACAGCACCGTGCGCTTCGAGCCGACCGCATCGAGCACCGCCCGCACGTCTTCCATCCGTTCTTCCAGCGTCGGCAGGCCGACATTGCGGTCGGACAGCCCGGTGCCGCGCTTGTCCATGCGGATCAGGCGCGAGAAAGCGCCGAGCCGCCGCAGGACATGCGAAAGCCGCGGCGAGGCCCAGGCATGGTCGAGGTTGGAGACCCATCCCGGCACATAGATCAGGTCGATCGGTCCGTCGCCGGTCACCTGATAGGCGATGTTGATCCCGGCCGATTTGACATAGTGGGTCGCCGGGCGCATCGGCTCGCTCTCGAACGCCGGCCGCTCGCCGGTTCGGGCTGGCGACGCCGTGCGGGAGGTGCCTTGCGGCATCATGCGCCGCGTCCGCAGCTCTTCGTGGAGATGCCGGGTTTCCGGCTCGGGCTGCAGCTTGAGTTCGCGCTGCAGCGTATCGCGGCAATGCTCAAATTGCCTGAGCGCGAGATTGATCCGGCCCTGCGCCGCATAGGCTCGCATCAGGACGCGGTGGATATCCTCCCTCAGCGGCTCCATGGTCAGCAGCCGTGTTGCCGCGCGCACGCATGAGGCAGGATCTTTCGTCGCGGAATAGTGCGCGACGAGTTTGTCCAGCGCCGCGACGGCCATAGCCCGCAGGCGCTCTCGTTCGATCCGCAGCCAGTCCTCGAATGGCTCCGCCTTCAGACCGAAGCCGTCGAGCAGGTCGCCGCGATAGACGAGGAGCGCCTGTTCGAGATCCTCAGGCGTCGAACTGGCGGCCAGCGCCTCGAACCGCGCAACGTCGAAATCAAGGCCATCGAGATGGAGGGCGACGCTGTCACCGTCCGTCATGAAGCGCCCGCCGGACGCGTGCATGGCCTTCCTGACGGAAGACACTGCCTGGCGAAGGCTCATCCGGGCCTGGGTCTCGCTGTTGACGCCCCAGAGCAGCGTTGCGAGCTTCTCGCGCGACTGCGAATGGCCGGACTGCAGCGCGAGGTAAGCCACCATGGCGCGCGCCTTGCGGCTGAAGACCGGGACCGCGGCCCCGACACCGGCAAAGTCGAAACCACCCAGCAGATGAAGGTGAGGCCCCGTCATTGGATTCCGCCCCCAGCCATTGCTTGGCGGCAATTCTTTCGTGTAGCTGCCTCTAATTCAACCGCGATCTACCCTGAGCGCTGTTTTTCACGATTCCATCACGCTGGCTTCACCGCGTTCGTCACGGCTGCGAACGACAGTTGATCGATACGATCAGTCAAGGAGCGATGCCATGCTGCCCCCGAACACAGTCGAATGGCCCATCTGGCATGACGACCCCCGGCGGAACTGGCATGGGCGTGACGAGCCCATGCCGCAGCGCCATGACATCGAACTTGCGCGCTATGTTGAAAGACAACGGGCCTGCCGGGAGCCCGCCGGGATCGATCTCACAGAAACGGCAAGCCGCCTGCGGGCGCTTGCAGCGCGGATCGGAAGCGTCCTTTTCCCGCGCCGCGAACGCAGCGCTTCGTCGGCTGCATCGCCACCAGGCGCGAGCATGGATCCAGACAGGACCGGCGCGACTGCTCGCTCAGGCTGATCAAGCTGCTGATGGACCGGCTGAGGTTCAGCGAGCCCCACCTTCCCCCATAAGGGAGAAGGCGACGCCTCAGTAGTTTGGGCCATCAAATGAAATGGCCAGTACCTGCTAGTTGGGATCGCCGGACCTCGAGCCCCCGTGCGACCCGCCGCCGGAGTTGTCGGAGCGACCATGATCGGCCTTCCGGGCTTGAGCAGAACCGGCCTTGCGGACCTGACCGGGAGGGCCGCTATGGATGTGGTTCTTGTCCCCCCAGCCATTGCCGGGACGTGATCCACCCGATTTGGCGATCGCCGCGGAGCTCAGGCTTGTGCCGAGCAGAAGCGTTACGGACGGCGGTGTCACTGCCGCGAAGCGCCCGGCCTTCTTGAGAAAATCGCGCCGCGCCTGAGCTTCTGAAACCAGACTCTCGGGCTCCGAACGTTTTGGGCTTTCCGTTGCCATGTTAAAACCCTCACTTTCAAGACATTTACTTTAGTGTTTCTGTCTAAGGGCACCAGTTCTCCAAAAGGCTTAGATTTCGCGACAATTAAAGGGGATGCAGGCGCTGAGGCCGGGTGCCGAAGCGTTGCCCATCCTGCCCCTCACAAGCAGGGCGCGTTCATGGCGCAATGGCCGATGTTTGCTTGGCGGCATGGGCCTTGGGCGGGAACGGATTTCTAAGTCTTTGATGCTATTCACGCCCCGGTCCATCCAGGGGCTCAAAACACAGTGACCCAGCGAACATTCATCATCTCGCTCATCCTGCTGGCCGCGGCTGTCGCTCTGTCGGCGACAGCGTTTCCAGGAGGAATGCTCGGTTTCCTGTTCGCAATCGGTGCTACCTTCTTTGTGGCAATACCAGGAGCTGCTATCGGTGACGCGCTCAAACAGGCCGGCGTCCCGGTAACGGGCATGCAGCTCATTTGGGCTCTGGCCGGCCTCTACGCACTGTTCGCCCTTGTTGCAGCCATGCAGGCTTGGCGACGGCTCCGGCGTGGCGAAATGAACGAGGCACGAACGGCGGGCCTGCGGCTGACGCTCCTGCTGGCGCTGCCATTGATGGCCTGGCTTTCGACAAATGCAATGGTGCGCGCCTGGCCATGAGGGCTTGCTCAGGCTTCCGCCGTTTGCCAGTCGTGCTCGGTCACTGCCTTGGCGAAGGCCGAGATGGCGGGTGAGGGCGCCCGGTCGGCCACCGAAACCAGCGAAACTTCGCGGATAATCTCGGGGTCGACGACGGGCCGGTGGCAGACGCCGGGATGATTGGCCGAGTACTCGGCGATGAAGCAGACACCCATGCCGGCGGCGATCATTGCCAGGATCCAGTCCTCGCGCTCCGAGCGGAAGGCGCTGCGGATGTCGAAGCCGATGTTGCGGCAGAGCTCGTCTATGTGATTGCCGTATTCGCAGTTGATGCGCTCGAGATAGGCCTCGCCTTGGACGTCGGTCAGATGGAGCGTGTTGCGCGTCTCAAAGGGATGGCCGGTCGAGAAGGCGAGGCCGAAGCGCTCGCGATAGACAGGCTCGGCCCTCAGCCGGTGGTCGAAAGGTTCGGGCCTGGCCAGCAGCGCCATGTCGAGCGTGCCCTCGGTCAACAGGTCGGTGAGGTGGTTGGCCGCGCCCTCGATCACCGTCACCTCGACGCCTGGATAGCGCTCGCGAAAGGCATTGAGGAAACTGATGAAACGCAACGGGCCGATGGTGCACATGACGCCCAGCGTCAACGAGGCGCTTTCAAGCGAGAGGAAGCTTCTGGCTGTCTTTTTCGCCGTCTCCGAGCGTTGCAATATCTCATCCAGATGGGTCCGCATCAGCAGGCCGAAATCGGTGAGCCGGACGCGGGTCTTCTCCCGATGGAAAAGATAGCCGCCGAGTTCGGCTTCGAGCTTCTGGATCGCTCGCGTCAGAGCCGGCTGGCCAACATGGACGAGTTCGGCCGCGCGATGAAAGTTAAGCGTCTGGCAGGCAGCCAGGAAATAGCGGATTTCGTGCATCTCCATGATGGGCTCCGCCGATGTCCCGTCTGCATCATCCCGATGATAATTCGGCATTATCGGCCGCCCTTGCGCACAAGTAAACTTCACCTTCCGGCCATGGCGGCATGGCCGCCGGCGGGGTCGATCCGCGGGGATCGGCATGACCGCAAATGATCGAAGAGATCGAACGCAACGGGAGATTCCGATGTCGGACGCTGATCAGGACAGACTCAACGCATTTCTTGGCAAGATGGTCGGCGATCTCGGTGCTATCGCAACCGGCGCGGGCGTGCTCCTGGGCGACAGGCTCGGCCTGTTCAAGGCCTTGCGCGAAGGCGGCAAGATGACGGCGGCCGAGCTTGCCAAGGCCACCGGCACCCAGGAACGCCTTGTCCGGGAATGGCTGTCCGGCCAGGCGGCGGCGGGCTATGTCGACTACGACGAGGCCACCGACCGTTTCCATCTCAATGCCGAGCAGGAGTTGGTCTTCGCCGACGAGGACAGCCCGGCCTTCATGGCCGGCGCATTCGAGGTTCTGTCGACGCTGTGGCTCGACGAGGAGAAGGTCAGGAAGGCGTTCCAGACCGGCAAGGGCGTCGCCTGGCATGAGCACAGCGCGTGCCTGTTTCGCGGCACCGAGCGCTTCTTCCGCCCTGGCTACAACGCCAATCTGATCGATGCCTGGCTGCCGGCCCTCGACGGCGTCGTCGAGAAGCTCGAACACGGCGCCGAAGTCGCGGATGTCGGCTGCGGCCATGGCGCGTCGACCGTGCTGATGGCGCGCGCCTTCCCGAAGTCGCGCTTCGTCGGCTTCGACTATCACGCGCCTTCGATCGAACGCGCCCGCAAGGCCGCCGAGGAAGCCGGGGTCAGCGCCAACACACGCTTCGAGGTCGCAGCCGCCAAGACCTATCCGGGCACCTACGATCTCGTCGCCTTCTTCGACTGCCTGCACGACATGGGCGATCCGGCGGGCGCGGCCACCCATGTCCACGGTTCGCTCAAGCCGGACGGTACCTGGATGATCGTCGAGCCTTTCGCGCATGATCATTTGGCCGCCAACCTCAATCCCGTCGGGCGCGTCTACTATGCCGCTTCCACCTTCGTGTGCACGCCGGCCTCGCAGTCGCAGGAGGTCGGGCTCGGGCTCGGCGCCCAGGCCGGCGAGGCGCGATTGCGCAAGGTCGTGACCGGCGGTGGATTCAAGCGCTTCCGCCGCGCCGCCGAGACGCCGTTCAACATGGTTCTGGAGGCACGTCCATAGATTGCTGGAAAAGTGCGTAGCGTTTTCCGTCCGGAACTGCGTAAAAACAAATATTTAGAGCGAGTCAGCCACCCTACCAGAAGCAGAACCGCTATAGAGTATTCTGCTGCCGAATGCTATTTTATGGTGTCCGCATAAATGCGGAAAAACAGATGGTTAGAGCAGCGTTCGGTTCCATGGGACCGGAGCGCATGACTTGAGCCGATGGGAGGAAATTATGACCGCCTACAACGTCGTCCGTTTTCGCACCAAGCCAGGCAAGGAAAAGGCTTTCATCGAAGCGCATGAGAAAACCGCGCTCAACGCCGCGGGCTTTCGCAAGGGCGCCCTGATCAAGACCGGCGAGGGCACGTTCTGCTTTGTTGGCGAGTGGGACGACATGGACAGCCTCGCCGCCGCGCGGTCATCGATGATCGGCCTTCTCGACACATTCCGCGATACGCTGGAAGACCTCGGCGGCAATCTCGGCGTGACGGACCCGGTCTCGGGGACGGTTGTCGCGGAAGTGCACTGAGGGAGCAACAGCCAATCCCCTTCGTGGGGGAGATTGGCTGTTTCACCCGCCTTGGAAAACCCTTCTCCGCTGGTTACCCTCCGCTGGCATGACAGCGGGGTCGAAAGAAATTCCAAAACCCACCTTCCTCGAGATCGCCCGCCGCGCCGGCGTCGGCACTGCAACCGTCGAGCGCGTGCTGAATGGCAGGGGCGGGGTCAGGCCTGCTACCGTCGAGAAAGTCGTCGCCGCCGCGCGCTCGCTCGACTATCCACGCCGGTTGCCCGAGGCGCATCGCGGCGTTATCCGCATCGAGGTCATCCTGGTGCGCCCGGACGCAACCTTCTTTGCGCGTCTGTCCCGCGCCTTCGAGCGCATTGCCGCGACGCTCGACCGCACGATCGCCGTCCACCGCACCTTTCTCGACGAGGCAGACCCGGCGGCCATCGCCAGGCGCATTCTCGATCCCGACATGCGCCGCGCCGGTCTTATCCTCGCGGTTCCCGACCATCCGCTGGTCGGTGCCGCCTTGCGGAAACTCGAAGGCGAGAAAATCCCGACGGTGCAGATCGTCACCCAGATCACCGGCACCAGCGGCGCCTATGTCGGCATCGACAATTATGCGGCGGGCCGCATGGCGGGCCTGTTGATGGCGCGCATGCAGCGGCGGTCGGGCAAGGTGGTGGCGATCTGCCACAGCCAGATCTACCGCGTCCACCAGGATCGCGTGCGCGGCTTCTTTGATTATCTGATCGAGGTCGGCGGCGGCGATTTCGAACCGGTCGCGGCACTGTTCGGGTATGACGACGGCGACCGCAACGCCGAACAGTTGCACGAAGCGCTGAAGCGCTGGCCGGACCTTGCCGGCCTCTACAATGCCGGCGGCGCCAATTCGGCGCTGAACGATGTGCTGCGCCGCCACACCAGAGGGCGCGAAGTGTTCTTCGTCGGCCATGAACTCACCGAGCGCAGCGCCACGGCACTGCGCCAGGGCACCATGGATGTCGTGCTCGACCAGGCGCCCGAGGCGCAGGCCAGGCGCGCCATCGACCTCGTGCTGGCGCGGCTCAACCTGCACGACCTGCCGGTCGAAAACCCGCCGATCCGTTTCGTCACCTTCACCGCCGAGAACCTTTGATCTGATTTGATCAAGGAACAAGCGGCGCCCAGCCGGGCCCGATGTTATCCCCTCTCGTCAACGGGAGGATAACCAAGTGACGAGACGGCTGACGGTCAGCGATCTGCAAAGCCAGAAGGGCAGCCGCAAATGGCTGCAGCTTCATGTCGACACGCCAGCAGAGGCTAGCGCTGCCGTCGCCTGCGACATCAACATTCTTTCCTGCGAGCCCGACCACAATCTCGAATTGATCCGCCAGGCGGCACCCTTCGCCTTCCTTTCCGTCGGCATGCCGCATGGCGCGGTCGCCTCGCCCGATGAGGCGGTGCGGCTGGGCTTTGCCATGCTGAAGCGCGGCGCCGACGCCGTCTATTGCTCGCATTCGCCGCGCTTCATCGAGGCCATGTCGGCCGAAGGCATTCCGGTCACCGGCCATGTCGGCCTGGTGCCGAACCGCGCCACCTGGACCAATTTCCGCGCCGTGGGCAGGACCGCCGAAGAGGCCTTCAAGGTGCTGCGGGCCGCCAAGGATCTGGAGAATGCGGGTGCGGCCTGCATCGAGGTCGAGGTGGTGCCTGTCAGGCTGGCCGATCACGTCACCCGCGCCACGCCGCTGATCACCATGGGCATGGGCTGCGGCTCGGTTTGCGACACGCAGTATCTGTTTTCCAGCGACGTGCTGGGCACACACACCGGCCACTATCCGCGCCATGCCATGCGCTACGCCGACTTCGTCACGCTGGAGGCGGAGCTGCAGGAAAAGCGCATCGCCGCCTTCCGCGCCTTCGGCCGCGACGTGGCGGCGGGCAGCTACCCCGAAGCGAAGCATCAGGTCGACATGGACGATGCCGCCTATGACCGTTTTTTGACCCTTTCCCAATCCCTGTGAGACTAGAAATGGACGACCTGAAATACGGCACGCGCAACAAGCGAGGCGACTGGGCTCCGAACGAGCCGGCCGGGACCGCGCCGCTGTTCACCTTCCCGCCGCGCCCGCTGGCGCTGCTGAAATGGCTGCCGCACTATTTCCTGCCCTACAATCTGCTGTTCGCGCTCTCGGCGGTGGCGTGGTGGCACTACGTGCTGCCTGACGTCGAGGTGATGAAGACGCTGTCCGTCGGCTGGATCGTAAAACTGTTCCTCGTCAACTGCGCCGCGCTGCTTCTGTTCTTCGGCGCCTTCGAGCTCCGACTCTACATCTTGAGAACCCAGGGCAATCGCTTCAAATATAACGGCAAATGGCCGTCGGAGCAGAAGAGCAAGGCGTTCTTCTTCGAGAACCAGAACTTCGACAATATGCTGCGCACCTTCGGCACCGGTATGCCGATCTGGACGGCGATCGAGGTTGGGATCCTCTACGCCTATGCCAATGGCTACGTGCCATGGCTGACCTTCGCCGAGCACCCCGTCTATCTGTTCTTCCTGGTGCTTATCGCCCCGGTCATCCACGAGACCCATTTCTTCCTGCTGCACCGGGCGATCCACTGGCCGCCGCTCTACAAATTGGTACATTCGGTGCACCACAATTCAGTCAACCCGTCACCCTGGTCGTCGCTGTCGATGCATCCGGTGGAACAGCTCGGCTATCTCGGCGTCGCCTTCTGGCACCTGATCATCCCGTCGAACCCGCTGCTGGCACTCTACCAGCTTCACTATGCCGGCTTCGGCGCCATTCCCGGCCATGTCGGCTTCGACAAGGTCGAGCTCGGCGAGGATACGGCGGTCGATAGCCACGCCTACATTCACTACCTCCACCACAAATATTTCGAGGTGAACTACGGCGACGGCCTCATCCCGTTCGACAAGTGGTTCGGCACTTTCCACGACGGCAGCAAGGACGGCGAGGCCCGCATGCAGGCCCGCTACGAGAAGAAGAAGGCGCGTGCCAACGCCGCAGTGAAATGACGCCCGAACAGACAGCCAGGTGAATGGTTTCGATCGTTCACTCCAGCCATCCCGAAAGGGCCGGATACCAAAAAGCGGGGTGAACCGGCACCCATCCAAAGGGAGGAAACCCGTGAAGAAACTTCTCATCTCGACGGCGCTCGCCGCCTTGATGTCGATGCCGGCAAGCGCCTTCGCCGCCAAGCTCGGCGTCAGCATCGTCAACTTCGACAACAACTTCCAGACGCTTCTGATGCACGGCATGCAGGACCGCGCCAAGGAAAAGGGCGCCGGCATCCAGGTCGAAGACGCCCAGAACGACGTCGCCAAGCAGCTCGACCAGGTCAAGAACTTCATCGCCAGCGGCGTCGACGCCATCATTGTCACGCTGGTCGACACCAACGCCTCCAAGACGATCAGCGAGGAAGCCGCCAAGGCCGGCATCCCGCTGGTCTTCGTCAACCTCGAACCCACGGATATGGCCAATCTGCCGGAGAAGCAGGTTTATGTCGGCTCCAACGAGGTCGAGTCGGGCACGCTGGAGGCCTTCGAGGTTTGCAAGATGCTGCGCGCCAGGGGCAAGTCCGCCGGCGCCAACGCCTACATCGTCATGGGCAGCCTGGTGCACCAGGCGGCACTGCAGCGCACCAAGGACGTCGAGCAGATCTTCGCCACCGACATGTGCAACTTCATCAAGATCGTCGACAAGCAGTCGTCCGAATGGTCGCGCGACAATGCGCAGAACCTGATGACCAACTGGCTGACCGCCGGCGGCGCGCCGGACGCCGTCATCGCCAACAATGACGAATCCGCCATCGGCGCCATCCTGGCGCTGAAGGCCAATGGCGTCGACATGAAGAACGTCGTCGTCGGCGGCATCGACGCCACCCAAGACGGCCTGCAGGCGATGAAGGCCGGCGATCTTTCAGTGACGGTGTTCCAGAACGCCAAGGGGCAAGGCGGCGGCGGTGTCGACGCGGCTCTTGCGCTGGCCAAGGGCGAGAAGGTCGACCGCGTGGTCTACGTGCCGTTCGAACTGGTGACGCCGGCCAACGCGGCTGAGTACCTCAACAAGAACTAAGCATGATCCCAAAAAGTGGGAACCGGTTTTCGGAAAGATCATGCGCAAGCAACAACAGTCCCAAGACTGAGGCCTCCGGGCGGCTGTCATGGCCGTCCCGGACGGTCCGATCGGAATTGACAGGGGAGAAAAATGTCCAGCTGGATCAGGGCCTGCGGCCTCGACGACATCGAACAGGAAGGCGCCCGCCGCTTCGACCATGAAGGCCGAACCTACGCCGTGTTTCGCTCTCCTGATGATGAAGTGTTCTGCACCGACGGCCTGTGCACGCACGAAGCCGTCCACATCGCCGACGGGCTGGTCACGGATTATGAGATCGAATGCCCGAAACACTCCGGCGCCTTCGACTACCGCACCGGCGAAGCCAAGCGCCTGCCGCCCTGCATCAACCTCAGGACCTACCCGGCCAAGGTCGAAGCGGGGGAGGTGATGGTGGCGGTGGGGTAAGGCTTGAAGCTGCCGATCGCCCCGTTGCGGTCCGTTGCGGGGGAGATGTCCGGCAGGGCAGAGGGGGGTGCCGTTCCTCCGTGGTTCGCCCGATCTCACCCCTGGATGCCTGGGCTCAGGGGAGGCGATCCTTCGCACCCTTCTCTGTCCTGCCGGGTATCTCCGACAACCGCCAGGGAGCGCCCGGAGTCCTCACCGGATTTGCCGGTTCGGCCTTCGATTTCTTCCGACCACCATCCGCGAACAAAGGGATCAAAGGCCTGAGGTCATTTCGCGGCCCGGCCGGGCTTGCCGGCCGGACATCACCCTCAGCCAGGGCGCCAGATGGAAGGCGCTCATCAGCAGATACATCGCCGCCATGCTGGTTAGCGGCGAAGAATTGTCGCCCATGCAGAGCATGGCCGCATCGCCACCTTGAATACAGGCGAGCAGCGCCATCAGGGCGAAGGTCGGAGCGGCGGCGAGGCACAGCCAGTCGGCGATGCCAAGGGGTGTCGCGCCAGGGGTAGCCGCATTCGCGTTCTCACCGGGGATCGCGCCGCCGGCGCCTGTATGGGTCTTGCTCATGGTTTCTTATCCCTTGATGGGGCCATTGGCGCGAGCCAAGGAGGAGAGCTCCGGCGCCGCTCGTGAACGGTGCCGGGCGCCCAAACCGACCGACTAGTCCTGCTTGTCCCGGAACGCCGCCTCGCCGGCAGCAGACACTTCGGCCCATTTCTTGTCGGGCGCGGCGTCGTAATTGTCGTGCCAGTTCCACCAGCTGTAGAGCGGGGTCTGCGGATAACCTTCGGGCGAGTCCTCCCAGATCTCCTGGCGGCCGAGCGGGGTCGCGTCGAGATAGCTCCAGACGGTGCCCATCGCCTCGTCGCCGCGGCTGTTGATGAAATAGGTGCGGAACACCCTATCGCCGTCGCGGATGAACACGTTGTGGCCATGCCATTCGTCGACGCCGAAGTCTTTGTCGAAGCTGTCGGTGATGGTGTACCAAGGCATCTCCCAGCCCATCCGCTTCTTCAGCCGCACGATGTCGGCTTGCGGCGCGCGCGAGGCGTAGGCAAGCGTGGTGTTGCGAGCGTTGAGATGGGCGAGATGGCCGACCTGATCGGCACCCAGCGAACAGCCGCGGCAGGCATGATCGGGCCAGCCATGGACACCGGGTTCAAAGAAAGCGCGGTAAACGATCAGCTGGCGGCGGCCTTCGAACAGGTCGAGCAGGCTCACTCTGCCATTGGGCCCTTCGAACACATACGCCTTGTCGACGTCCATCCACGGCATCCGCCGGCGCTCGGCGGCCAGCGCATCCTTGGCGCGAAGCGTGGCTTTCTCCTTCACCAGCAACTCCTCGCGCGCGGCCTCCCACGCCTGCTGCGAAACGACAGGTGGGGTCTTCATTGCGATTTGCTTGGTCATGATCTTCTCCTTTGCAGTCTGTCTTCGCCGTTGCGAAATGTTGTTGGTTGCTGATGCTGAGATAGAGTAGGGCCCCTGCACCGGAAGGTGGGAGTTACAATCGTGACGGGATTTGAATGGACTCGCTGATCACGGCGGCAGGGCTGGCGCTAGCGGCCGGTGATCCGCTCGGCGCGCTTGACCGCGTCGCCTTGCGCGAGGACGCACCGGCTCTGGCGCTGCGCGGTATCGCCATGGCGCAGCTCGGCGACCTCGACCGCGCCAAGGCGCTGCTGCGGCGAGCCGCGCGTGGCTTCAGCCCGAAAGAGGCGGTGGCGCGCGCCAGATGCGTCGTCGCCGAGGCCGAGATCGCGCTGGTCTCGCGTGACCTCGGCTGGTCGGCCAAGGCGCTCGACGTGGCGCGGGCAACGCTGGAGAAGCATGGCGACCGGCTGAACGCCGCCCATGCCGGGCATCTCAAGGTGCGGCGCCTGCTGCTGATCGGCCGCCTCGACGAGGCTGAGGGCGTGCTGGCCGGGCTCGATCCGGCGCCGCTTCCGCCGGCCTCAAGAGCCGCGCACGAACTGGCGGTCGCCGGCATCGCGATGCGGCGCCTCAGGACGAAAGCCGCGCGCACGGCACTGGAATGGGCACGCCACGCCGCCCACCGGGCCGGCATTGCGGGCCTTATGGCGGAGGTCGACAGCGCCTTCCTGGCGCTGGACACACCGGCAGCGCGGCTGATCGCCAACGGCGAAGAGCGCCCGCTGCTGCTCGAGGAGGTCGAGGCGCTGCAGGCGTCGCCGGCGATGGTCGTCGATACTTTTCGCTATGTCGTGCGCAGCGGCGAAACGGCGATCTCGCTGGCCACGCGGCCGGTGCTGTTTGCGCTGGCGCGTACGCTTGCCGAGGCGTGGCCCGGCGATGTGTCCAGAGAAGAACTCGTCGCGCGGGCCTTCGGCGGCAAGCATGCAGATGAATCGCATCGCGCGCGGTTGCGGGTCGAGATCGGGCGACTTCGCGCCGAACTCGGCACGCTGGCCGAGATCGGTGCGACCAAGCGAGGTTTTGCGCTGGCGCCGCGCCAGGTACGCGTGGCGGTGGTGCTGGCGCGGCCGATCGAGGAGCGGCACGCGGCGGTGCTGGCGTTGCTTGCCGATGGGGAGGCCTGGTCGAGTTCGGCGCTGGCGCTGGCGCTGGCAACCGGCCAGCGCAGCGTGCAACGGGCACTCGAGCAGTTGGCCGTGTCCGGCAAGGTGCAGTCGTTCGGACACGGGCGGGCGCGCCGCTGGATGACCCCGCCGGTGGCGGGATTCACGACCACCTTGTTACTCCCGGCGCCGTGGCTGAACGGCTAGAAGGCACAAGTTCGATCAACTTGGCGAGGTAGAGACATGAAACATTCGGCGGCCGAAATCCTGCGCGAATACGGACCCTTTCCGGGGGTGGATAGTGTTGCCGGGGTGAGCTTTGACGGGGAAAGGGTCTGGTTCGCCTCGGGCGACAAGCTGAACGCCTTCGACCCTGAGACTGGGAAGGCGCTGCGTTCGATCGATGTCGCCGCGCATGCCGGCACGGCCTATGACGGCCAACATCTGTTCCAGATCGCCAAGGATCGCATCCAGAAGATCGACCCCGACACCGGCAAGGTGCTGGCCACCATTCCCGCTCCCGGAGGCGGCAGCGACTCCGGCCTGACCTGGGCAGAGGGGACGCTCTGGGTGGGCCAGTACCGGGAGCGCAAGATCCACCAGATCGATCCGGAGACCGGCGCAATCCTGCGCACCATCGAATCCAACCGTTTCGTCACCGGGGTGACCTGGGTCGACGGCGAGCTGTGGCACGCCACCTGGGAAGGCGATGAGAGCGACCTGCGCCGCGTCGACCCGCAAACCGGCAAGGTTCTGGAGAAGCTGGACATGCCAGCCGGTATGGGCGTCTCGGGACTGGAATCCGATGGCGGCGACCGCCTCTTCTGCGGCAGCGGCCGCGACGGAGTGGTGCGGGCGGTGCGCCGGCCGAGGCGAGGGCCGAAGGGTCAAACGTGAAGCGGTTGCCCTGACAGTCGCCTAAAGCGCGTCGCGCCTGAACGGCCTCATGCGACGCGCTTTAGGTTGTTGTTTTTATGCATGTCGTTGTCCCAAAACCGCTGCACACTTTTGGGCGACATGCATTAGCGCTCCCGCTCATATGCCGGAGCCGTCGAGCAGCGTCACATCTTCGCCCTCCCAGGGCGCCGGCATCGAGGCTCGGCCGGCATTGGCCCTTGGCAGAGGCATCCAGCATTTCAATTCCGGATCGGCATATGCGACCACGCGTCCCGGCGAGGAGTCGGAGGCGCGCCAACCTTCGGCGCCGAACTGGTCGGCGCGCGACCAATAGGCCATGTCGACCTCCGCCGGTCCCTGTTCGGACGGACGCACCGTGACCAGGATGCGGCTGCCGTCCCGTGGCGCGCTCGACATGTGACGCCACTGATCGGGTTCGTCCATTGCATTTCCTCCCTGCATTCTGCGCCGGCTGGCTGGACCCGATAGTCGCTTCGTGCCCGGGAGCGGTCAACCCGAACTTTGCGCTACGAGCCAATCCAGGAAGAGCAGGGCGATCTGCCGGCTCCATCGCCCCATATGGAGGTCGTAGCTGTCTCCCGCCTGCCAGGCGTCGTGACGCGTTGCCTGAGCCATCGCAATCTCCTAGCGAGATCGTTTTCAGACCATGGACTGTAGGATACGCCCGCCCTGACAGGACCAGTGGGACGCGCGAACGGTCACTTTGCACAAGACAGCTATATCGTTCAAAGCTAATGTTCTGAGGCTGCAATCCGGACGACGATCGATGAGCGAAGAATTGCTGGCCAGCGCGACCTATCTCGGGCCGGTTCATCTGCGCGTCATCGATATCGCGGCGGCCTTGCCGGTCTGGGTCGACGCGGTCGGCCTCGCGGTGCTTGGCGATGATGGCGCAACAGTCGGACTCGGCGTCGATGGCAAGGCGCTGATCGTGCTTCATGCCGGGGCGGATGCCGTCCTGCCGCCGAAGTCGCGCGATCTCTTCCATGTCGCCATCCATGTGACGACGCGCAAGGAATTGGCACGCGTTGCTGCCCGGCTCAAGGCGTCGGGACTGAGACACAGCGCCCAGGACCACCTGATCTCCGAATCCCTCTATGTCTCCGACCCATCCGGCAACGGCATCGAGATCTGTTTCGACACGCCCGAGCGTTATGCGTCGAGACAGGAGACCGCGGACGGCCGCGTCACCCTGATCGCCAGAGACGGCAGCGCCCATTCCGGTCTCGAGCCGCTGAATGTCGCGGGCTTGCTGCGCGAGCTCGGCAATTCCGGCCATGTCGAACCCATGCTGGCGGCGGACGCCTTCATCGGCCATATTCATATGCGCGCCCGCTCGCCGGAAGCGCTGATGGCATTCTATCTCGGCGTGCTCGGCTTCAGGCCGCACATCCAGTCCCGCTCGTTCGGCCTGTTCGATTGCGGCACCGACCGGCGCCCGCACATGGTCGCCTTCAATATCTGGGCTCGCGACGAATTGCGCGAGCCGCCGCCCGGTGCCGCCGGTCTCGATCATTTCACCGTGGTGGTTCCATCGGCTGAGGATCTCGCTGCGGTCGCGCGGCAGCTCGGCAACGCGAACCTGCCTTCGACGCAAACGGATGGGGCACTGCACCTCGCTGATCCCGAGGGCAACCGCCTGCGGATCGTGGTGGCAGGAAACTGATCTGCACGATCAGGGGAGGGGTGGATTGGCGATCAAAGTAGTGGGAACCGGCTTCGGCCGCACCGGCACGGATTCGATGCGCGAGGCGCTGGCGATCCTGGGTTTCGGCCCCTGCCACCATATGTCCGCGGTCAACACCAACGAGGAGCAGAAGCGGCTATGGCGCGCCGTGGCCAAGGGTGCCGCGCCCGACTGGAACACGCTGTTCTCCGGCTATGTCTCCTGCATGGACTGGCCGTCGGCCTATTACTGGCGGGAGTTGATCGATTTCTACCCCGACGCCCGCGTCATCCTCACCTGGCGCTCGCCGGAAAGCTGGTGGGAGAGTTTCGAAAAGACGATCGTTGCCGGCATCGCCACCAGCCAGGAGCCGGATTCGCTGGGCGTCGCCCTGATCGCCAAGCAGGTCTTCGCCGGCCGGCCGCAGGATCGCACGGCCGCGATCGCCGCCTATGAGGCCAATGTCGAGGCTGTCATTGCCACAGTGCCGGCCGAGCGCCTGCTGGTCCACAGGCTGGGCGACGGCTGGGAGCCGCTCTGCGCCCATCTTGGCGTTGCCGTGCCGGACGAGCCCTATCCCAACCGCAACAACACGAAGGACTTCCGCTCGACATGGCTGTCGCTGAAATAGGGATCGCACTTTTCAAAGCGATGGCCGATTGCCGCGCTCAGACAAGCTCTAATGCCCGCTTCCCGCGACCTTTTGCCGACGAGATCTGACCGCCTCCATCAGTTCGCGCTCGCTGGTGTGAGCATTTCGAAAAATGGCCACAACCATCACCGCCAGGATTTCGGTTTCCGGGTCCAAAGGGTCGAGATGCTCATCCGCACAGATCTGATCGAATACGCGTTCGCAAATAGCCAGATCGTGAGGGCTGAGGCAGGTGCGATTGAAACGCCGACGCAGCATCCGTGCGAACCTTTCAGGCCCGCTACCCGTGCTTGCGGCGGGCCTTTTTTGCTGATGAATCGCTGAAGCGATGGAGTGCTCAAGTGACAATATCGCCTGCAGTGTACTGGAATAAGTTTACTTGTTTGCTGATGATTGCTCTGTTATCAGTCCCAAAATCAGCGCACACTCACGAGCTTTATACTGTCCGGCAATCATAAGCTGGTAATAGTCTTGGCGTTTGTGTTCCGGAACATGAAAGCCGCGTCGAAATTCCGCCGCCTCTTTCGGCGTTCGAGTGCAGCCGAGTTTACTGGCGGTGACTTTCAAACTCGCCAGTGAGCATCCGATCTTTGCCGCAATATCTTTCAACGGTTCGTTGTTACCGTATCCATCAAGAATTATCCTGCGACGAGCTTCGCTGTTGAGCTTTGCGGTCACTTCGGTGGTCTCCTCAACTAATATTTCACGATGCTCGAATCTATACGCATCAGGTTGAAGAGTGTCGTTAGCTTCGCATCCAGAAACTTATCTCGGAATGCATTTCTTGCCGTAATCCAGCGTGATCGCCGTTTCAGTCGACTCGAGCCCACCAGTCTTGCCAGATGCCTGAGTTACACCACATGATTGAGAGGGGCATGGGCATAGCCGATTCGGATATGGCACCACGCGATGGACGCTAAAAGGCGAGACAAGACCTCTGCGAAGCAGGCACCGGAGCGTGATCGACGTCGCTGGGCACGCGAAGCTCAACCTCACAACGAGGCTGCTCCGTTACTCGCGCCGGCGCTCGAACCTCTTTCCTTTTCAACGCTCGAACTGGCGCCAGAGGATCAATTCGCCGCTTGGCAAGCGCATATGGCGCCGCTTGTCGAGGTCAGGTTGCCGGATGACAGATCGCTGGACGATGGCTTTCCCGCCAACCACACGGCTTGGAACCTCGGTGGCATGCTGATCGTCCAGCAGCACGCTCCGGCACATAGTTACATCCGTTCTGCCGCCAAGCTTCGGTCCAGCTCGATCGATCACTGGTATATCGTCTTGCCACGTATTGGCCGGTCGTGGACGGAGGTCGATCGCCGTGTTGCGGAAGGCCAGCCGGGCAAATTGGAGATCAGGTCGCTTGGCTATCCGTTTCGCGGGAGGACAACGGACTCCGAAAGTCTCTTTCTCTATCTTCCGCGTGATTTGTTCTCTGATGCGGCGGCAACTCTCGACGCAAAGAACAATTCAATTCTGGCTGGCAACTTTGCCAACCTCTTGGTTGACTACGTCAACAGCATTGAAGCCAGGCTGCGCAGTCTCACGGCTGAAGATCTGCCTCGCATCGTACACGCAACACGCAGCATGATCATTGCCTGCCTCACGCCTCCGGCGGAACATGTTGCGGCCGCCGAACAATTGACGAGTGTCGCGCTGATGGAGCGAGCGCGTCGATACGTCCAGAACAATCTGGATGCGGCTCATTTGACGCCGGATACAATGTGCCGGGCGCTCGGCGTATCACGCTCTCGTCTCTACCAGTTGTTCGAACCGAGCGGAGGTGTTCTCCATTACATACAAAGTCGCCGCCTTCTGGCAGCCCATATTGCGCTTAGCGATCCGGCGGACAGCCGGCGCATCGTTGAAATTGCTGAAGCCTTCGGGTTTAGTTCTGCGGCGAATTTCAGCCGGGCATTCAGCAAGGAATTCGGTTACAGCCCCCGCGAAGGCCGGACCGCTGTGGTATTGCCGCGCCCCGCCAACTCTGTTTCGCTTGCTGGACACGAGAAGGCCCCTTCCTTTGAAGGTTGGCTCAAGGCGCTCGGAACCTGAATAGGGGATCGGCGATCCTGGGACGGGCGGGGCTCAAGACAGGCTCGCCGGGGCGGGGAAGGCCACGCCGACTCACAGACCACAATACTTCGTGTCGCGTCCACCGCGCCGTCAATCATATGGCTAATCCCCGCCAATTCCCGATTTATTAACGAATTGCGACTGTTCATCGTTATTGATAATTTTCCGCCAATTGCAGCGGAGCCTACATTGCAACTACGCCGCATGCGGCGCTTGTTAACACTGCGAGTTGAAAGTTTGCCAAGTTTGATAGTCATGCTATTTCTAGACTGGGGGACGCGGATTTGCACCGTTTACGGAGGTGGCTCTTGCATCCAGAGGCATCAGGCGTCGGCACGGAGAGTGAGGGGCCTTCCTCGAGCGATGTTCCACGTGCCGGCGAAGCGCTTCTCGCTGCCCTTTTGGCGAACACGACCGAACTTTTGTCGTTCTATGACCGCGACTTCAACCTGACGCACTACGCAACCAGGCTCAAAGGTGTTTACGGAGGCGCGGTGGCGCCGGGCGCCGCTGTTTGGGAGATCTATCCGAGCTTCCTCGATGCGAGGCATCGCGACGAATTTCTTCGTGTGCTCCACGGCGGCTCTCCGGCCAGCATCGATTTGCCGCGATCGTCGGGCCAAGCGCCACGGTCCGCTTTCGTCTTCGCTACTGCAAATGGTGTGGGAATCATCGAATCAAGGGAGCACGGCGGGCGGAGCGCGGCGGAGGAACAGGAGCATGTAATTCTGCTCCACCAGGCGACGCACGACGTGCTGACCGGCCTGCAGAATCGGCGGAGATTCGGCGAGCGGCTGCAGCAGGCACTGGAGGCCGTCGGCGGACCAAAACCGAAAGCCGCGCTGCTGCAAATCGACCTCGACGATTTCAAAGCGGTCAACGACACGCTCGGCCATGGAGCAGGCGATACCCTTCTTCAGCTCGCGGCAGGTCGAATCCGCGACGCGCTGCAGGACGGCGAATCCGCGTACCGGTATGCCGGCGATGAGTTCGCTGTCATCCAATTGGGAAAGGATCAGCCGGCGGAAGCCGAGCGCCTCGCCGGATCGCTGGTCGACGCGTTCAAGGAGCCTTTCGTCATCAACGGCATTGCCGTCTTCGTCGGCTCGAGTATCGGAATCGCTTTCGGGCCGGAGCACGGGACCGATGGCGAGCAGCTGATGAAGGCTGCCGACATTGCACTTTACGCAGCCAAGACGGATGGGCGCGGTTGCGCTCGAACGTTCAACCGTTCGATGCTGCTCTTGCTTGAGCAACGCGAGAATCTGAGGCGCAGCCTTCGAACCGCTCTGGAGCGGGGCGAGCTTTATCTGGAGTATCAGCCGCTCATTCGGCCTCCCTCGTCGGTGATCGGTTTCGAAGCGCTACTGCGGTGGCGGCATCCCGAGATCGGAATCATCCCGCCCAGCGTGTTCATACCGATCGCCGAAGCCGACGGTCTGATGGACGAGATTGGACGATGGGTGCTCGAGCAAGCCTGTCGCCAGGCATTGACGTGGCCCTCCTCGCTGACGGTCGCGGTGAACCTGTCGCCGGCTCAGTTCCTTAGCGGTTCGCTGACGGACACGGTCGCTCAGGTCATCGACGAAGTTGGAATCCGGGCAGACCGACTTGAACTCGAGATAACCGAGACGGTCCTTCTTGAGAAGACGATCGACAATATCGACACGTTAAATACCCTGAACGTCTTGGGGATACGAATATCGCTCGACGATTTTGGAACATACTATTCATCGTTGAGCTACCTTAAGAACTTTCCTTTCGACACGCTGAAGATAGATCGATACTTCATCGCGGACCTGGAGACCGATCTCAAAAGCCAGACCATCGTGCGATCGATCGTGAATCTGGCGCACGGCTTGGGAATAAGCGTTACCGCCGAGGGGGTCGAGACGTCGGCACAGGCACGGTGGCTGATCAAGGAGAATTGCGATTGCCTGCAAGGGAATTTCCTGGGACGCCCGCTCGGAGCCGAGGCAACCAGCGATTTCATCGGGCGGTCCCCGCTGAGGGTGGTACGAGCGATGGAGGAATCAAATCGGGCGGTCTAGCGCCTTGCACCCTTTGTTAACGGTGAAGTGGAGATTTGTAGAAACGATCGAGGCAGATAACGCGCATTCTTCGAGTCGATGCGAGACTGACTCATAACGGGCCGCGGTGAAATTATCCGCCTCGGAGGTCGTCGCCCCACCAGGGCACAGTACTGATGGAACAAGGGAGGATGCCGATGGAACCTGTTCATCATGACCTGGCTGGCGGGCCGGCTTTTGAGCCCATGATCCAGATTGACATGGAAATCAAAGCTTTTGTCTCCGTTTGGAGACACTGCGATTATGTCTCGACATACATGGCCCGGATGATCAGTCAAAACAGGTCGGACTCGGTCCGGCATTCAAATCTCTTTTCCTCTGCCTTCAACGAATTGCTGGAAGTCGTCTTTCGTACGCGCCATGCCGACGGCGAACTGGCATGCAGGGTATCCCGCCATGGCGCGACGGACAGGATCGAGCTGATACTTCCTTGTGTGCCGGAGGAGCGCCGGTTCTACGAGGAAGCCGTATCGCAAGTCGCTGGAATAGAGGCCAGGGAGCGATACCTCAATTCGGTGTCTGGCGATCTCGCGCCCAGCCGGGAGGTCGTACTCCTGGAACTGGCTGTCGACTACAACGCGACACTCAGGCTGGAGGAAGCCGACGGTGATGCAATCAAGCTTGTCGTGGATCTTCCGCTTGAGGGCCTGCGAAATTGAGCCCTTACAACCTTCTCCCGCGTTTCAAGGCGCAATACGACGCCAACAACCAGGAGTTCTCCATATCGGGGGTGGTCCGGCCTCAGGCCATCGACGAGCTTGGGCCCAGCATAGCATTGCTCCGCGATGCGATCGGCCGGGTGCGCGGCGTTCTCTACGTCAACGTCAGACGCCTGACGCAGATGAACAACGCTGCATTTCACGCCTTTTCAAGGATCATCATTGACGCTTGCCGCGCTCGGCCGGATCTCAAATTCGTCGTCATCACGTCAAGTGTCGTCGGATGGACGTCGCGAAAATTCGGTCGCTTGAGCGGAATCGAACCGAACATCACGGTCGAAGAGTATGACAGCGAATTCTATCCGGGGCAGGGCTTCCTTGAAGAAGGCGGGTTCGTTCCAATCCTGCGCACACAGACAAAGATGACCTGGCGCCACGAGCGCGCGATCTTGCCGCGACACGGCATGAAGCCCGGGATTGTCATGGCCGACATCTGTTGCGGGATCGGTGATTTCGCCGTGCTCGTGCAGAAGGAGTTCCAGCCGTCGCGGATCGTCGCCCTCGACCACTCCATATCAAGCCTGGATTATGCTCGACGCGTGATGCGGGAGTTCGATATCCGGGGCATCGAATATACCTATGGCGATGCGTCGGAGATGCTGCTCGACGAAGCGCAGTTCGACCTGGTGACCTGCCGCCACTCCCTTCAAATCTTCAATCGACCTGAACTCATCCTCAAGGAGCTCTACCGCATATGCAAGCCAGGCGGGCGGGTCTACATCACCAACGAGAAAAATTCGCATTGCCTCGGCGAGCCGCGCGCCGAAAGCATTCGTTGGACCTACAACGAGGTGGCGAAGCTATTCGGGCATTTCGAGATGGACGTCGAGCTTGGGCCCAAGAGCCGGCGATACCTGATCGAAGCCGGATTCGAAGACATCCGTGTGGAGACCTTCATGGTCACTAACCTGGACGGCGATCCGCAGGATTTTGCCGATGTCATTGCGGCCTGGGCAGATGTCTATGCGGGCGAGATGGCGAGCAAACGCGGCGACTGTCCGGAGTTCGTCGCACGGTTCCGGCAGGGCTTCCAGGACCACATTTTCGCTGCGCTCCATCCCAAGGGTTATGCGGGTTGGCCGATCTGGGTCGCATCGGGGCGACGGCCGCAATGAAAACCGACAGCGAGCCCACACCGCGCTTCGGCCTGCGCTCCTTTCGAGCGAAGTTCGTATTGGTCGTTGGCGGCGCCGTACTGTTCGACCTCCTGCTGAGCGGTGGTCTGGCGCTTTGGAACGTTCAAGAGCTGTCGCGCGATGCAACGTCGGAAGTCGGCGAGGGCCTGACAACCGCAAACCAGGAATACATTCGTTCCTATGCCGATTCGACAGCATTGAGCGTCGACCTGCTGCTCGATCGGGTTCATGGGGACGTCAAGGCGCTGGCCGGCGTGCTGCAGGCCCAGATCGACGATCCGGTGAGGCAGCAACAGGTCGGAGCGACCCTTTCGCATGACGCGCCCGGCTCCGTGAAGGTCGTCTACGACACGCAGGGCGATTGGGCGCAGAATCTGCCGGGCGCGCCTTCCGTGGTTAGCGTCTGGGGCTACCTGCTGGGCGCCGACCACAGTCCGTTGCCGGGCGTTCAGCAGGAGATAGAAGACAGTACCGTGATCGATCTCGTCGCGCCGACTCTCATGGCCAGCGGGTCGTCCAAACTGCAGATGTACTACATTGGTCCCAAAGAACGGCCGATCTTCAGGACGGTACCGTATACGGACCAGGCACAGACCTTCGACCGGCTCTATCCAGGCCACAACAAGGCGGAATTCTGGGAGTTTTTCTTTCCGGGAATCTATGGGTCATGGCAGCAATGGGCCAAGGATCCAGCCTCACGTCCGGTTCCTGACGACATTACCCAGACGGCGCCTTACACCGATGCAATCACGGGAAAGCTGATCGTCAGCTTTTTCCACCCGCTGTGGACGCGCGATCGCACCGGTATCGCCGGTACGGCCGGAGCAGACATCACTCTCGATCAACTCGCGGAAGTCGTCGAACGTGTGAAGATCGCTGAAACCGGGTTCGGCTTCCTTACGATGTCGACTGGCAACGTGGTGGCGATCAATCCGTCGGGCCAGGCGATCATCGGCCTGACTTCATCGAGCGATGCGGGCACGCAGGGCGTTACCGGCCTGGAGAGGTCTCTGCGGGGAAGTACACAGCCGGCTATCGCGTCGCTGCCTCTCGACCAGAACAATGACGGCGTCATTCAGCATATCATGCTCGACAACAAGGGCGAACGCGTCCCCTACATTGTCGTCCTCAAGAGATTGAAGCCGACCAATTTGTGGAGTTCGGGACCGATCAAGTCCGAAACGATGTCGGTCGGCATCGTCGTTCCCGAACGCGAGATCTATGCATCCCTGTTCGCCGCTCAGGAGAGTATTTCTCGCGCAACCAATCGTATCCTGCTGTTCCAGATCGCCGCGATCGTCGTTTCGCTCCTGATTGTCTTCGCGGCCGTGCTCGGAATTTCGAAGCGGATCACCGCGGGCCTCAGGGCGCTTGCCAGCGCCGCCCAGCGGCTCCAGTCCAAAGACTATTCAGTGCGCGTGAGCATTCCAACGCGCGACGAGGTTGGAGCGGCAGGGATCGCCTTCAACCGCATGGCCGAGGAGATCAGCTTTCACACGGAAAACCTCGAGCAACTCGTCGACGAACGAACCAGGGAGCTTGGCGACGCAAATCAGGAGATTTCCGCGCTCAACGAAAAGCTGCGGGACGAGAACGTCCGCCTCGGCGCCGAACTCGCGGTTGCCAGGCAGATCCAGATGATGGTCCTGCCGAAACCGTTCGAACTCGAAGCGATCCCGGGACTGGAGATCGCGGCCTATATGCGGCCGGCCGACGAGGTCGGCGGGGACTACTACGACGTCCTGCAGAACGGATCGCGGGTCAAGATCGGCATCGGCGACGTGACCGGTCATGGGCTCGAGAGCGGCGTGCTGATGCTGATGGTCCAATCCGTTGCACGCGCGCTGCAGGAGACCAACGAAGCGGATCCGCACCAGTTTCTGAATCGGCTGAACAAAGCGATCTACAAGAACATCGAGCGGACGAACACCAACAAGCATCTCTCGCTGGCCTTTCTTGACTTTGAGGATGAGCGGGTAACGCTATCCGGCCAGCATGAGGACGTTCTCGTCGTGCGCGCGGATGGGGAAGTCGAACGCATCGATACGCTTGATCTTGGTCTGCCGGTTGGTCTGGAGCATGACATCTCGCAGTTCATTGACACGCGTGACATCCCGTTCGGGAGCGGCGACGTGATCGTGCTGCACACCGACGGTGTGACCGAGGCGGAAGACCAGGACAGAAGACTGTTCGGGTTCGAGCGCCTTTCCCAGAGCGTGCAGAAACGTCACGGCAGGAGCGCCGAGGACATCAAGACCGGGATCATCGAGGATCTGATGGCCCATATCGGAATCCAGAAGATCCACGACGACATCACCCTCGTGATCATAAGGCACACTTAGGAAATGACAGCGCTGTTCGGAACCCCTGACGTTGCAATCGGGATGAAGGAGAGTGTCAGTCGCGTGCGGCTGTTCGACGGGCCTCTCGACTTGAGTTGGCGTCATTGCGCCACGACCTCGGACTTCCTTGCCGATCTTTTCGCGTTGCGCTTTCAGTCGTCCCGCAATGACTACATGGAAGTGCGGCACAGCATCGGATACCTGGTCAACGAGCTCATTGAAAATGCCGTCAAGTTTCGCGCACCGGGCGAAATCGTGATCGAGGCGTCGATGGATTCGGAGTGCTTCAAGCTCAAGGTGTCGAATGACGTCGATGGCGAAAACGCGTCCGAGTTCCAAAGTCTCCTGGCGGACATCACGGTTGGCGACCCCAAAGACCTGCTGATACAGCGAATTGAAGCGAATGCCGCGAACCCCGACATGACAGGCTCCGGACTCGGATTGCTGACGTTGATGAGCGACTATGGCGCACGGCTGGCCTGGATATTCAGCCCCGCCGACGAAAGCGATCGGATTTGCCTGGAGACATATGCCTCCATTCCGATCTCGCAAACGCACAACTAGATGAAGCGAAGCCAGGCTATGGAAATCAAGACCGACGACTACCGCGTGTGGATTGAAGGAAGCGATATATTTTTCGACGGTGCAATGCGGCTTGCCAGTTCCGAGGCTGGTGCGCCTATCACGGCCTTGGCGACCAGTGTTCTTGCCTCAAACCCCGCTTCCATTACGCTCAATTTGAAGGACCTTCACTTTCTCAACTCTTCCGGCATCAACCTGCTGGCGAAATTTACCATCGAGGTGCGCAAGCATCCCGATGTTCGACTCATCGTGCGTGGAACGCCAGACATACCCTGGCAATCGAAATCATTGCCGAATCTGAAGAAGCTGCATCCCGCCGTGGTGCTTTTGATGGACTGACCAGGTCGCCCGAAATTTGCATGGGACTGCGTGGGCTTGCCGGCAACCCGAGATAGCATAGGTCAACCGGGGACGATGCGGGGGCCTGTACCGACAGTGAGAACGGTGCAGGATCGCCGCCTGCAGCGAGATATGTACGCCCGGACAAGTATTTGGATGCGAAGCTAACGACAATCCGGCCTCGAGCGTAGATGTTCGTAGTGGCTTGGCGGGGGCTCGGCACAGGCGGCAGGCGTCCAAGTTGGGGGGATGTCGGGCCGCCTGTGCCGATCATGCCGCCGCCACGCGGTCAAAGGTGGTCGTCTTGAGTAAGCGTCCCAAAGTCAGCAGCGGCCGGCTGCAGTTCATTCCGCCGCAGATCCCGATTCCGGTCGAGCACCCGCCCGAAGATGAGGGATGGGTTCACGAGATCAAGTTCGACGGCTACCGGACACAGATCATCATCGATAAAGGCGGCGTGCGTCTCTACAGCAAGAACGGCCACGACTGGACCACAAAATACTGGCCCATCGCGCTGGCAGCCGAGCTGCCATGCCGGGCTGCCATTCTCGACGGCGAGGTCATTGTAGCCGGCGAGCAGGGCGCTCCCGATTGTCCCGCGCTGGAAGCCGCGATCTGGAACGAGCCGAGCCGGTTGGTGTTCGTCGCATTCGACATCCTCCACCTCGACGGTCGCAATCTTGCCTCCTTGCCCCTGCTGCAGCGCAAGCAGGCGCTGTGGCAGCTGGTTGAGCCCGGCCTCGGCAAGATCCAGTACAGCGCGCATTTCGAAGGCAGTGCGCTAGCGATCTTCCGCGCCGTCGATGAGATGGGGCTCGAGGGCATCATCTCCAAGCGCGCCGACAGCCGCTACAGGAGCGGATCGTCGAACACATGGCTGAAGGCCAAATATTCTGCGCCCATTGCCGTGCCAGACCAGCCCTGATCCCAACCGCAACAGCGCCAGGGACTTCCGCTCGACAATGTCGCTGAAATAGGAACCGAACGTTTAGGAACGATGGCGGAATTGCCATGCTCACACATGCACGGTGCCATGCGACAGCTCGCCTTCCTCACTGCTGACGAGGAAGGCCGCGGCGATCAGCGCGGCATAGCAGAACCCCACGATGCACGCGACGACGATGCCGGGCACGGGACCGAGCGATGCTACCCGCATCGCGTCGAGGAACGAGGCGCCGAAGCCTATCGGTGACCCTTCGCGCTGCAGGCTGGGCGTCGTGATCTTCAGCACCCAGGCCAGCATAAGGATCGTGTACATGAAGAGGTAGTTGCGGCGCAGCCGCCGCACCAGGGCCGCACGCTGCGAGATCAGGAATCGGGGCGAGCGCAAGCCTTCACCGACAATGGCCAGCCAGTTGGAGGCGTAGTCCGGCTGCGGCGAGAAGATTTGCGCGAAGTAATAGCGTTCGAACTGGCGCACCCGAGCCCGGTAGACGTCGAAGAAGCGGTAGCGCCGCGCCTCGATCCACAACAGCAGCGTGATCAAAAGCATGGCGAACAGCAGCACCCCGTGATGGGCGCTGGGCGTCGACAGCGACACCGACAGCATGGCGGCGACGACCGTGATCGCCCAGTTGCTGGTCCGGTCGAGCCGGTCGCGCCAGCCGGCCATGCGGCCGATCTCGGCGCGATGGAAATGCGACATCGTCGTTGCCAGTTCCGATGAGGTGAGCTTCATCGCGAACGCATCCGACGCCCGCGGCGCTGCTGCCGCCTCGGTGGATTTCACGGTCTGGGCCTGGGACATCCCCTGCCATGCGCCTCCCGAACGCAGTGACCGGCCGAAACAAACCGGCCACACCCCAAAAACACAACGCGCCGCCGGCTGAAACGTTCCAGCGCGGGTCAGAAAGTCTTGGCGTGGAAAAGATGGGGCGACCGACGAGCGGGGGGCGGGGGGTGGGTTTCGCCGGTCACCCAGGAGAGGGGGCCATGAATAAAGAAAGCGTAGGCCCTGACCCCACTATGCCATTGGCATGGCTGCGAGAATAGCCCTTCTCTGTCAGTCAGTTCCGCCTACGATTTTCAGGTGCGGTTTGTTGGCCGACTGTAACCTACTCTGCCGCCACTGCTGTGGTCAGAAGCGAGGCTTCGGGCAGGGGAGAGGCGGGTTCGCGCCGTCCTTCGAGGTCGTCCAGCAGCGCCATCCACAGCGAGATGCACAGCCCGAGCATCACGACGAGGAAGGGTGCTGCGGCGATGATCGACGCAGTCTGCAGGCCCTCCAGGCCTCCCATCACCAGCAACACGCAGGCCGACGCTCCCGCAAGGACGCCCCAGAGGACGACGACGATGCGCGCGGGCTCGAGCGTGCCGCGAGACGACAGCATGCCCATCACGATCGAGGCGGCATCCGCTCCCGAGATGAAGAAGATGGCGACCAGGAAGATCGCGACGAACGAGGTGAGCGCAGTTGCTGGATATTGTTCGAGCAAAGCAAACAGCGAGATGGCAGCACCCTGATTGTTGACCGCCTCGACAAGACCGCCAACTCCCATCAGTTCGGAGTGCAGCGCGGTGCCGCCCATGATGGTGAACCAGAGGAAGGTCACGCCGCTCGGAATGAGCAGAACGCCGGTGATAAACTCGCGGATCGTCCGCCCCTTGGAGATGCGCGCAATGAAGACGCCGACGAATGGGGCCCACGAAACCCACCACGCCCAGTAGAAGATCGTCCAGCTGCCCAGCCATTTGCCGTCGCTGAAGGCAGCGGTGCGGAACGACATGGTGACGAGATCGGCCAGGTAGTCGCCAAGCGCTTCGGTGAAGGTGTTGAGGATAAAGATGGTCGGACCGACGACGGCCAGGAACAGCAGCAATGCGGCGGCGACCACCATGTTCATGTTGCTCAGGAACTGAACTCCCTTGCCCACCCCGGACACCGCCGAAAGGATGAACAGCACCGACAGCACCGCGATGATCGTAAGGGCAATGGCTGTTCCTTCGCCGGTTCCCCAGAGGAAATTCAGCCCGCTGTTGATCTGCTGTGCGCCAAGGCCGAGCGATGTCGCCGTGCCGAATAGTGTGGCGATGACGGCGAGAATATCGATCGTCTTGCCGATCGGCCCGTTGACCGCGTTGCCGAGCAAGGGTGTGAATGCGCTCGAGATCAGGATTGGCAAGCCCTTGCGGTGGGTGAAGTAGGCGATCGCCAGACCGACAATGGCGTAGATCGCCCAAGGGTGCAGCGCCCAATGAAAATAGGAATATTTCATCGCGACCAGCGCAGCTTCCTTGGTTTGCGCGGCCGCCAGCCCGTGAGGCGGTGCGCCAAAATGGAAGACTGGCTCGGCAACGCCCCAGAACATCAGGCCGATGCCCATGCCGACGCTGAACATCATGCATACCCACGAAACCGTCCGGAATTCGGGAAGTTCGCCATCGGCCCCAAGCCTGATCTTGCCGAAACGGCTGACCGCCAGGAATCCGGCAAAGACCAGGAATAACGCGGTCGAGACAACAAAGCCCCATCCGAATCCATTGATGATCGCCGAAAGAATAGCTTGGGTGACTGAGGCGAGACTATCCGGTGCCACCGCTCCCCATGAGATGAACGCGGCCGTTATCCCTATGGCCGGCCAGAATACCGCCGGGTCTACGCCTCGTAGTCTGCTTGTAGTTGGCATGCTTGACCTCCCAGATCTATTTCGTGAAGACTTCCCCTTGGACGACAAAGACCGACCTCGCGAGGCCAAGGTCCCGCACGGCGCACTTGGAGCTTCTGCAATTGGCGTCGTTTTGGAAGTGTCGGATTTGGCGCTCTCCCACCACACCCGTGAGGGTAGAAAGGACAAGCAGGGAGGATAGGAGAAGCCGGCAGGTGAGTGGGGAGCCCGGTAGATCCCGGGTAGGGCTAAGCCTACCCGGGCAAGGCAAGCCTCGCCAATCAGAAGCGGGTGCATGCCGCGGAGCGGCTAAACGTCCTTTGCAAAGCCTGTGTCGAGCTAGCCGGATTTGGTCGCTTTGCTTGCGCGGTGCGACGTTCATGGACGCGCAAACTGCCTGGCTGACTGGCCATGAAAGCCACAAAACTGGCGACGTCTATGCCGTGGCGGGGTGTTTCCTGTCCAGTCGTTCCTGCTGCGGCGTATGTGCGTAGAGCTCGCGGTAGCATTTTGAAAAATGCGACGCCGAAACGAAGCCGCACGTGGCGGCCACTTCGACTATGGGCATGGAAGACTGGATCAGCAGGTTCCGCGCGCGCTCGAGGCGGATGTCCAAATAATAGCGGGCGGGGGAGCGACCCATCTCGACGTGGAACAGACGCTCGATCTGCCGTCGCGACAGTCCGACCTGGTCGGCAATATCACCAATCGATATCGGTTCGGACGGATTGGCGTCCATAAGTTCTATGATTGTCAGCACCTTGGAGTTCTGAATGCCGAGCCGTGCTCGCAGAGGAAGCCGCTGGCGATCGCTCGGGCTGCGTACTCGATCGGTCAGCACCTGCTCACATACGTGCCTGACCAGAGAATCGTCGAAATCATCGCCGATCAGCTTCAACATCATGTCGAGAGCAGCCGTGCCGCCAGCACATGTATAGATATTCTGGTCGACCTCAAAAAGGTCGGCAAAAACGTTGGCCTCCGGAAATGCCTCGGCGAAGCCCGGCAGGTTTTCCCAATGGATGGCGCAGCGTTTGCCCGAGAGCAATCCGGCAGCCGCCAGCACATGCGCACCGGTGCAGAGGCCGCCGATCGCAACGCCGCGATTATGTTCTTCGCGCAACCAGGCAAAGGCCGACTTGTTCGAATAGCGTTCGATGTTGATGCCGGTGCAGACGATGACCATCGATAGCCTGTCGGGGCCAGCCATCTTACGCCGCTCGTCCTCCAACGACGTGTTTACCGCACACAACACGCCGTTCGAAGCGGACACGGGCTGCCCGTCGATACTGGCCAGCCGCCATTTGTAGGCTTCGTAGCCGAGCATCCGGTTGGCGATGCGGATCGGCTCCAGCGCGGTCGCAAAGGCGACCATGGTGAAATCGGGCACCAGGAAGAAGACGAGCGAGCGCTTGATCGGATGTTCAGCTGTGTTCACTGTGGCTAGTGTCCGTATCGCGAACAGGATGTTGCGAATGCGCTATCGACGCCAGTATTTTCTTTGTCCGTCCTGAGGATACGAATGGATTGCGGTACGTGACGGTCGAATTGCGCACATTCATGTTCGAGAGCCGTCGCGATGCCACCATCACGCCATCCTCCGCTACTGCCCAGCCCCGGGTTCGCAAGATTGATATTCCAAGCCTGTCGTGCTGGCCTTGGCGGCGTGGCTGATCTGGCTGTTCTGGCTCTAGACCGAGCAGGCGCGGTCGTTGCGCGTCCTTCAGCCCTTGATGTCCGCGCTCGCTTTCGCGGCCGACACCAGCTGGATCGACGGCCGCTCGCCGGGGGTGCTGGTCTTGGCGACGACGACCCGGTCGCGTCCTTCGCCCTTGGCATCGTAGAGCGCGTGATCGGCGGCATTGGTGATCTCGGCCCAGCCCGCGCCATGCTCGGGGTAGGCGGCGACGCCGAACGAGACCGTCACGGTGCCCAGTGTGCGGCCGCGATGCGTCAGATGCAGCTGCCTGATGGCCTGGCGCAGCGCTTCCGCCCGCGCCGCACCTTCCTCGAGCGAGCATCCCGGCATGACGATGGCGAATTCCTCGCCGCCATAGCGTGACACGACATCGCTGTCCCTGGCGTGCTCGATCAATGTGGCGGCGACCTGCTTCAGCACGAGGTCGCCGGCTTCGTGGCCGAACGTGTCGTTGAACTGCTTGAAATGATCGACGTCGAGCATGAGGATCGTCAGCGGCTGGGCCGAGCGCTCCATCCGGCGCAGTTCGCGGCTGCTGGTTTCCTCGAGATAGCGCCGGTTGAACAGGCCGGTGTTCGGATCGCGGATCGATTGCTGCCTGAGCGTCTCGCGCAGGCGCAGATTGGCCAGCGCCAATGCCAGTGTGTCGACGACACCGCGCAGGATCTGCTGCCGTTCAGCCAGCCATTGCGGCTTGTCGGCCGCGTTCGGCTCGCATAGATGCAGGATGCCAAGCGTCTCGCCTTGCGCCGCCAGCGGCATGCAGACATAGCCCTTCTTGCCGTTCTCGGTGATATGGGCGCAGCGCGGCGTAAGCATGCCCGGACCGGCGACATGCTCCTGGCCGCGCCGCAGCGCCCAGCAATCCTCGGGCGCAAATTGCGTGACGCTCGACCGGACGTCGCCCCAATGCGCCATCTCCTCGACCAGGTTGCGCGAGGCGCTGGTCAAATGCACGGTTCCGCTCAAGCCGCCCAGGAACTCTGTCATGGCGGTGCCGACCACTGAGAAGGCTTCGGGGAAGGTCACGCAGGCCTGAAGAAGTTCGCCAAGCTTCACCAGGCGTGTCGTGGTTTCCGACTTCTCGTGCAGCTCACGGTTGAGGATTGCCAGCTGATCGGCACGCTCGTTGACGACCCCTTCGGCGCGGCGCAGCTCGCTGATGTCGTTGAGCGTCAGGACCAGACCGCCGTCGGATCGGCTGAGCGGACTGCAACTGGCGATGACCGGCAGATGCGAGCCGTCGGATTTGGTCAGGCGCACTTCACCCTGGTGCTGGCGCCCTGTGGCCAAAGCCATTTCGACGGGAGAAGCGCCGGTCGCGAACGCACCGCCTCTCTGGTCGCGCACCGTCAGCACCGCATCCCATTGCTGCCCGACGATCTTGTCGGCGCGCCGCCCGATCATCATTGCGGCCGCCGGATTGGCGCTGGCGATGCGGCCGTCGCCGTCCAGCACCGCAATGCCTTCAGCCGCCGTCTCGACGATATCCTCGACATGCGCCCGCGCCGATGCAAGCTGGTCCGCCATCGTGTTGAACCCGTCGGCCAGCTGGCCGAATTCGTCCTTGCGGGCATGGTTGATGCGCGTCATGGCATTGCCTTTCGCCAGCGCTTCCATGCCGCGCATCATATCGTTGAGGCCGGCACCGAAACGGCTGAGCAGCAGCCATGCAAACCCCACCGCGACCAGCACGGCCGCCGCCGCGCTGAGGCCAACCAGCCAGAGCAGGCCGTTGGTGCGTTGCTCCGCGGCATGCAGAACAGGATCATATTCCAGCAGCACGGCGCCGATGATCGTATCGGCGGGATATTCGATCGGCACGGCGAGTATGGCGTTCACTTCCTCCGGGTCGACAAATCTGCGCGCAACGCCGTCCTCCAGCGTCTGGCCGATTTCGTTGTTGGGGTCGTGCTCGAATTTGTCGCCGACATGGTGCTCTTCGTCGGCGGCATGGGCGACGACGACCTTGTTGCGGTCGAGGACCAGGAAATCCCGATGCATGCGGCGGTGCTGGTGCTGCATGAATTGCTTGAGCGCCTCAGGCCGCTCGAACAGCGAAGGCGTCCCGTCGGATGATTTGAAGACAATCGTGTCGGCCAGTTCCTGCGCGACATTGGTCGCTTCGGTCAGTCCCAGATATTTGGTCGCCGCGATCTGCGTGAAGATGGCGACGCCGCCAACCAGCCCGATCAAGGCCGCCGCGCTAACCATGCTGAGGATGATCTGGCTTCTAATGCGCATGGCACGAATCCGCCGGGAATGCCGGCATCCTATGCGCTGGATCGATCCTGTATTTCATTATGGTCTTTTATTACCAAATGCTTATTAACGTACTAACGGCGATCAGCCCCGAAGCCTGTCCCGTAGCGCTTTCATGAGCGATCAAAGACGGGTGATTGCCGACCCGCCGTCTGACAACAAAGGCCGCTCCCGTCCGAAGCGGCCTCGCTGTTCTGCCATGTCGTTTGCGGCCGTGTGGACGGCCTTTTGGGAGTGCCCGACCGTGTCGTCGGCCCGGGTTTCGTGGGGCTACCGCAGTCTTGCCAACCGTGGAAAATCCACCACCTCCGCCGCCGGCCGTGTATACTGGGCCGCGACGATCGCCTCGATCAACAGGTCGAGCGCCGCAAGTGTCTCCTGGCTCGTTTCGTCGTCGCCGCGCAGATAGTGGCAGGCCCGCTCCAGATGCAGGCGAGCGGCGGCAAAGTCGCTTTTCATTAGCTTCTCCTTATTGCCCGCCGTCTAACGAAGATGCGTGACTCGCTTTACCCGAAAGCAAACATCCACAGCCGCATTTGAATCGAATTGTCCTGACGTCGCCGGACGCACTGCACGGGGAGCAACCTGTGCAACCGATGTCGCCTGCAGCCGTTGTTTTCGACAGAATGAGGGGTGCATGATTCTTTCGTTCCTGCACAAATGGCGCTGGCCAGTCGGGGTCGCGGCGGCGGCCCTGTTCCTGGCCCCGGCTGCGGCCTGGCCGGCGGAAAGGACCGGCATGTCGAGCGAAGGCATTTTTGTCCTCGAAATCATCCTTCTGCTGGTCGTCGGGCGCGGCCTCGGCGAGTTGCTCGAACGCATCGGCCAGCCTGCCGTCATGGGCCAGCTCATCGGCGGTATCCTGCTCGGGCCTTCGCTGCTCGGCTGGCTTTGGCCCGAGGCAGAGCGTCTGGTTTTCTCCGGTGACGCTTCGCAAAAGAGCATGATCAACGCCATCGCCCAGCTCGGCGTGCTCATGCTGCTCCTGCTCACCGGCATGGAGACCGACCTCCGGTTGGTGCGCAGGGTCGGTCGCGCCTGCTTTTCCATCTCCGCCGCCGGCTTGGCGATCCCCTTCGTGCTTGGTTTCGCGGCCGCGCAGGCCATGCCGGCCTCGCTGCTCGCCGCGGGCAGCGAGCGCGTCGTCGCCGGCCTGTTCCTCGGCACCGCGCTGTCGATTTCTTCGGTCAAGATCGTCGCCATGGTGGTGCGCGAGATGAACTTCATGCGCCGCGACCTCGGCCAGATCATCGTCTCTTCGGCGATCATCGAGGACACGATCGGTTGGGTCATCATCGCCATCACCATCGGCATCGCGACCAAGGGGAGCATCGAGATCGGCAATCTCGTCTTCACGCTGGCCGGTGTCGCCGCCTTCATGCTGTTTTCCTTCACGCTCGGCCGCCGCATCGTCTTCGATGCCATCCGCTGGACCAACGACAGCTTCAGCAGCGAATTCGCCGTCGTCACTGTCATCCTCGTCATCATGGGCGCGATGGCTTTGATCACCGACCTGATCGGCGTCCACACCGTGCTCGGCGCCTTCGTCGCCGGCATCCTTGTCGGTGAATCGCCGATCCTGTCGCGCCACATCGAAGGCCAGTTGCGCGGTGTCATCACGGCGCTTTTCATGCCGGTCTTCTTCGGCGTCGCCGGCCTCTCGGCGGACCTCACCGTGCTGGTCGACCCGCAGCTGGCGCTGCTCACCGTCGCGCTTGTCGCGATTGCCAGCCTCGGCAAGTTCGGCGGCGCCTTCATCGGCGCGGAGTTGGCCGGCATGTCGTTTCGCGAGGCGGTCGCGGTGGGCTGCGGCATGAATGCGCGCGGCTCGACCGAGGTCATCGTCGCCTCGATCGGCCTGTCGGTCGGCGTGCTCTCGCACAACCTCTTCACCATGATCGTCACCATGGCCGTCATCACCACGCTGGCGATGCCGCCCACGCTGCGCTGGGCACTTGGCCGGCTGTCGATCGGCGAGGCCGAGAAGAAAAGGCTGGAGCGCGAGGAGATCGACCAGCGCGGCTTCGTCGCCAATCTGGAGCGGCTGCTGGTGGTGGCCGACGAGGGCGCCGTCGGCCGCTTCGCCGCCTACATGGCGGGCGTGATCGGTGCCGGCAAGCCGATGACGGTGCTGCATGCCGGCGGTGAAACCGACGTCGAGCCGGGAGCGGAATCGAAGCTGGAGGAGATCGAGAAGGGCGCCGAGGACAACCGCGCGGCTGCGAAGATAGCCGACGAGCAGCCCGCCGCGAGGGCTCCTGTCACCCGCCGGCACGGCAGGCACGTATCGGCCGAGACCGTGGCGAAGGAGGCGCGCAAGGGTTACGGCATGCTGATTGTCGGGCTCGGTCGCGCGCTTACCGCCAAGGGCGGCTTCACCCGCCGCCTCGACGAGATCGCCGGCGCTTTCGACGGTCCGCTCTGCCTGGTGCTGAAACCCGCTACCGCCGGCCGGCAGATGCCGAGGCTCGGCCCCTTGTCGGGCCGGATCCTGGTGCCGGTCAACGGCACGTCGGTCGCCCGCCGGGGCGCCGAGCTGGCGCTTGCCATTGCCAGCGTCACCGGCGCGCCGGTCAAGATGCTCTATGTTGCGCGGGTCGGCCGCGACGAGCCGCGCGACACCGTCTCGCATCGCCGCAGGGAGGCGGTGCTGAAGGACATTGTCGCGCTTGCCGACCGCTACGGCGTCGAAGTCGAGACCGCCATCCGCAGCAGGGCCGCCGCCGCCGATGCCATTGCCCGCCAGGCTGGCAGGGGGGTGGCGTTGATCGTCATGGGCGTGGCGCGGCGCCCGGGCGAGGAACTGATGTTCGGCGAGACGACGAGCGACGTGCTGCAGCGCTGCCGCTGCCCGGTGATGCTCATTTCCGACGACCGGCTGCCTCGCGACGACGCCCGTGTGGCATCGCGCTCCGGCACCGGTTGACAGGTCAGGGCGGCGAGAGGTGTGGCCCTGCCGCGCTCACTTGCCTTCGAAGAAATTGCTGATCGCGGCTTCCAGTCTTTCGATGAAGCGAGGGTTGTGGCAGCTTCCCGCCCAGATCATGGCGTTGAGCCGCATATCCCGGTTGAGGAAGTTCACCTTCCTGGTCTCCAGCAGATATTCGGCGATGTCGAAATGCCGTCCCTTGATGGCCTCGATCAGCGCATTGTTGCGCCCGGTCTTGTCCATCAAATTGACGTCGGCGCCATGCTCCACCAGCAGCTTCACGACATCCAGATGCCCGTTCTTGGCGGCTTCGATCAGCGCGGTGCGGCCGTAATAGTCAGCACGGGCATTGATGTCGATTGCGCGGTGTTTAACGAGGGCCGAGATGGAAGCGTAATGGCCCTTGGCCGCCGCCAGGCTCAATGGCGTGCTCTTCCATTTGTTTCTGGAGTTCACGTCGATTTCGGGGTGCTCGATCAACGCTTCGACCGTCGCCGTGTGGGCATTGAGGGCCGAAAGATGCAGCGCCGACCAGCCGCCTTCGTCCGCCTGATTGATATCCGCACCGGCCGCCAGCTCCGATTGCACGGCCTCCGCATCGCCTTTCTCGGCGGCGACCAGCAGGCTCGACCACCCCCTGGCGTCTTCGGCTTCCAAGCTTTTGGTCAATGCGGTGGCTCCCGATGCGCATGGCCAGAATACCACACATCGTGCCGGTTTTGGTGGTGTTCGGCAACGGGATCGGCGACAAATCCTGGAGCAACGGCCGCTCCAGCGAGCGGCCATTGCTTTGGCACGCCTATGCCGGCTGCAGTTCTGCCCTGCGCGGCAAAGGAGGGAAGGCGATGGCAATTCCCGCCGCACCCAGCCCGACAAGCGCCGAGCCGATGAACAGCCAAGAGTAGCTGGCATAGGCATCGAACACCATGCCGCCGGCGAGCGGTCCGAAGGCCATGCCGAGGCTGGAGAGCATGGTGGCTGCGCCGAGCACCGTGCCGATGATGCGTCCGCCGAAATATTCGCGCGCCAGCACCGCATAGAGCGGCATCACGCCGCCATAGGTGGCGCCGAAGATGACGGCCAGCACATAGAATTGTTCGAGCTGCCGGACGGCGAGATAGCCAGCGATCACCACGGCCTGGATCGCCAGTCCGGCGACCAGCACCGGCTTGACGCCGAGACGGTCGGCAAGCACGCCGTAGAGCAGCCGGCCGCCCAGGCCGGCAAGACCCTCGACGCTGTAGATGGTGACCGCCGCCATCGGGGCTACGCCGCAGAGCATCGCATAGCTCACCATGTGGAAGATCGGGCCGGAGTGTGCCGCGCAGCAGGCAAAGAAGGTGAGGCCGAGCACGATGAACTGCGGCGAGCGCAGCGCCTGGCCGACCGACATGCCGGGGTCGTCGGCGGCGGGACCGGCAGCGGCGCCGTCGGCGGCAGTAACGGGGACAGGCGGCTGGCGCACCAGGAAGGCGACCGGCAACAAGAGCACCCAGGCCATCACGCCGATGTCGAACATGGCGGTGCGCCAGTCATAGGCCGTGATCAGCCAGCGCGCGAAGGGCGAGATCGTCATCGGCGCCACACCCATGCCGGCCGAGACCAGCGACACCGCAAGGCTGCGGTTGGTGTCGAACCAGGTCGTGGTCAGCGCGATCATCGGCGCGAAGAAGGCGCTGGCCGCGAGCCCGACCAGCACGCCATAGGTTAGCTGGAACGCCAGCAGCGAGCCGGAGCGGCTGGCCAGCACCATCGCCAGCCCGAGCAGCAGCGTGCCGGCGAAGACGACGGGGCGGGCGCCAACGCGGTCGTAGATGGCGCCCCAGGCAAAGCCGCCGAGGCCCATCACCAAAAAATTCAGCGTCATCGCGCTCGATATGCCGGCGCGCGACCAATTGGTGTCGAGCGCCATCGGCTCCAGGAAGATCGCCAGCGAAAACATCACGCCGATGGCGACGCAGCTCATCAGCGCGCCAGCCGCGACGATGACCCAACGATAGGAAGGCTTCATGATTTGCTCCCGAAATCAGTTCGATGCGGCGCGACTTCCTTCGTGCGTTGTCGAGCCGCTTGCGTCCGAAGGACGTCGGCGCTGGCGCCGATCCTACAATCCGGTTGCATTTTTTATCCAGTTTGTGCCGCAGCGAAATGCGACAGGTCCTGCGAATTGACCGGACGCCATCCTAACCTAGATTGAAGTCATTGCTATCAGAGAGGAGTGAGGCAATGGAGCTTCATCGCGGCCGTCTCGTCGACCACATCCAGCTCGTCGTGCGTGATTTGAAGGCGAGTCGACGTTTCTATGGTGCGGTGTTCGAGGTGCTGGGCATCCCCATCGGCGGCGAGGCCGAGGATTACTTCTGGGCAGACGAATTGTTCGTCTCCAGCGCCGACAGCCGCGCCGCTCAGGGCGTACTGACCGGCCGCCACCATCTCGCCTTCCAGGCCAAGGACCACGCCATGGTCGATGCCTGGTACAAGGCCGGACTTGCGGCCGGGGGCCGCGACAATGGCAGGGCGGGCGAACGGCCCTACCACCCCGGCTACTACGCCGCCTTCCTGCTCGACCCGGACGGTAACAACATCGAGGCGGTGTTCCACGGTGAGGCGAAGCGCAGCGCCGCCTCGGTGGAGATCAATTTCTAGGCCGTGCCATCGGCGATCTTGGCACAAGGCGGTCATTGTCGCCGCGTCCGCGCGACATGTTTGCAGGACTACTCCTTTACCGCGCCGGTCATCGAGGAAACGTAGTGCTCGACGAAGAAGGAATAGAGCACCACGACCGGCAGCGAGCCGATCAGCGCTCCCGCCATAAGCGCCCCCCATTCGTAGACGTCCGAGCGGACCAGTTCGGTCAGCACCCCGACCGGCACGGTCTTGTTTTCCGACGACTGGATGAACGTCAGCGCATAGATGAACTCGTTCCAGGACAGGGTGAACGCGAATATGCCGGCGGAAATCAGGCCCGGCACCGAGAGCGGCAGCACGATCTTGGCGAGGATCTGCCACCGGCTCGCTCCGTCGATCAGCGCGCATTCTTCCAGCTCGAACGGGATGGAGCGGAAGTAGCCCATCAACAGCCACGTGCAGAACGGAACGAGGAAGGTCGGGTAGGTGAGGATGAGCGCAAACGGCGTGTCGTAGAGCCCAAGGTTGAACACCATCACCGACAGCGGAATGAACAGGATCGACGGCGGCACCAGATAGGCGAGGAACACCGCCAGGCCGACCTGCCGCGCCCCGGAGAAGCGCAGCCTTTCGATCGCGTAGGCTGCAAACACCGATGCCAGCAGCGACAGGAAGGTGGCGGCCGTCGAGATGATGATCGTGTTGAGCAGCCAGCCCGGATAGGACGTCTCGAAGAGCAGGTAGCGGATGTGCTCCAATGTCGGATGCACGACCCAGAAGGGGTTGAAATTCTGATAGTCGGTCATCTCCAGATTGGGCTTAACCGCGGTGATCGTCATCCAGTAGAACGGGAACAGGAGCACGATGACGAACACCAGCAACGGCAGATAGACCGTCACGACGCGGCGCGGCAGGCTCTGCAGGTAGCCCATGCCGCCTTCGTCGATTTCCGGGCGCCTGGTTCTCTTTGTCGCGGCCATGTCAGTCTCCACCGCCCTGCTGCCATTTGCGGCGTTGCAGACCGAAATAACTGAACAGGATCGCCGCCAGCAGGAACGGGATCATGGCGACCGCGATTGCCGCGCCTTCGCCAAGCTGGCCGCCGGAAATGCCGCGCTGGAAGGACAGCGTCGCCATCAGGTGGGTGGCGTTCACCGGCCCGCCGCGGGTCAGCACATAGATCAGCTGGAAATCGGTGAAGGTGAACAGCACCGAAAACGTCATGGTGATGGCGATGATCGGCGTCAGCAGCGGCAGCGTCACATAGCGGAACAATTGCCAGCGGCTGGCGCCGTCGAGCGTGGCGGCCTCGTAGAGGGACTGAGGTATGGTCTGCAGGCCGGCGAGCAGCGTGATGGCGACGAAAGGAATGCCACGCCAGACATTGGCTGCGATCACCGAGGCGCGCGCGTTTGTTGGATCGCCGAGGAAATTGATGCGGTGGTCGATCAGGCCCATCTGCTGCAGCGCCCATGAAAGGATGGAGAACTGCGAATCGTAGATCCACCAGAAGGCGATGGCCGACAGCACCGTCGGCACCACCCACGGCAGCAGGACAATCGCGCGGAAGAACGACTTGAACGGCAGGTTCTGGTTGAGGATGAGCGCCAGCCAGAGGCCGAGCACGAATTTCAACAGCGAGGCGCTGATCGTGTAGAGCAGCGTGTTGAAGACGGAGAGCCAGAAGACGCCGTCGCTCCACAGATACTCGTAGTTCTCGACGCCGATGAAGATGCCGGGGCGGCCGATACGGGCGTCGGTGAAGCCGAGCCAGACGCCGAGCCCGAGCGGATAGGTCAGGAAAACCAAAAGCAGCGCCGCCGCCGGCAGCATGAAGCCGAAGCCAAGCGTGTTGTGGCTTTCGGAGAGGCGCGAAAGGATCGACGGACGCGGCTGGACGGCGACGGACGGCACGGCCATGGGAACAGCTCCTCAGGAGGTGGTCGGCCCGGGCGGCCGCCAAGCGATTTCAGGCACCGGACCGGGCAGCGATCGTGCTGCCCGGTGCGGTTGTGCGCTCAAACGCGGTAGTAGCGGTTGGCGCGCTTTTCCGCCTCCTCCATCGCCTCCTGCGGCGTCGCCTGGCCGGTCACGGCCTTGGCGAACATGTCCACCAGCACATAGTCGGCCATGGTCGACGCCGAGGCATAGCCGAGCGGCCCGGCATAGCCGTTGGGGCGCAGCGTCGCCGAGGCCTTGGCGTAGGCGGCATTGTTCGGATCGGCCGTCCATACCGGATTGTTGTCGAAAGCCTTGAGCGTCTGGCAGCAATAGCCCGCCGACGAGGTGATCCAGTCCGTCATTTGCGGATCCTCGAACATGAACTGCAGGTAGGCCTTGGCTGCGTTGGGGTAGGGCGTGTAGTCGAAGATGACGGCGGTGGTCACCTGGAACAGTTCGACCGCCTTTCCGACCGGGCCGATCGGCAGGTTGGTGGTGCGGATGTCCTTGGCGATTTCAGCCAGTTTCGGATCATTGTCCTTGTTGATCTTGGCGGTGTTGTAGGCGGAAATGCCATTGGCGATGACGCCGAGTTCGCCGGCCAGGAAGGCACGGTTGTTGTTGACGTCGAGCCAGCTTTCGGTGCCGGGAATGAAGGTCTTGTAGAGCGCCTGCGCGTACTCGATCGCCTTCAGCGTCTCTGGGCTGTTGATGGTCACCTTGCCGCTCTCGTCGACCATCTGGCCGCCATGGCTCCACAGCAGCCAATGCGCGTAGTTGTTGCCGTCGCCGACGCCATGGCCATGGGTGAAGCCGGCTGGATGGCCCTTTGCCTGCAGCGCCTTGCAAAGCTCGAGGAAGCTCGCCGTGTCCTTCGGAAACTCCGAAAACCCGGCTTCCTTGACCCAGCTTTCCCGATAGACGATGGCGTTGCCGATGGTGGCCAGCGGCAGGCCGAGGAATTTGCCTTCCCGCGTCGCATACTGCTTCGGTCCGTCGTACCAGCCGCCGTATTTTGTGCCCAGGTATTCACCCAGTTCCGTCACGTCGTGCAGCTTGTCGGGATACTGGTGCGGGTCGTCGAACCAGACGAACATCAGGTCCGGGCCGGAGCCGACATTGGCAGCCACCGCCGCCTTGGGGCGAATATCCTCCCAGCTTTCCTTGTCGACGCGAACCTCGACGCCCGTCGCCTCGGTGAACCGCTTGGTGTTTTTCAGCCATTGGTCCTCGTCGCCCTGGACGAAGGGCGACCAGCGCAGCAGCCTGAGCTTGGCGCCGTCCTCGGGCTTGTACTTCAACCCCTCCTGGGCGAAGGCGGGCGAACCGACGAACCGGCTTCCCAAGGCGCCCGCCGCCACACCGGCGGTCGTGCGGATCACGTCACGTCTGGTGAATTTCATGGTCGTTTCCTCCTCTGATTTTCCTCGCTGTATAAGTCCTACCGCCCGGCGCGGGTGTCCAGTCGCTGGCCGGTTTCGCCGTGAAACAGGTGGATGAGGCCAGGCTCGGCGGTTAGCCGCACGGTCTCGCCCGGCGTGAAGGAATGGCGCTCCCGGAAATTCGCGACGATGTCCTCGCCGCCGGGGGTGCGGCCGATGAGCTGCACCTCCGACCCGGTCGGCTCGACGACCACGACAGTGACCGGAATGCCCTGGTCGGACAGCCTGAGATGCTCGGGCCGTATCCCCAGCACCACCGGCTCGCCACTGCCGGTGGAAGGCAGCCTTGCCAACGGCACCGAAATCCCGCCGGCGCCTCGAAAGGACGGCGTGCCGTCGATTGCGATTTCGCCCTTGAGCATGTTCATGGCGGGCGAGCCGATGAAACTGGCGACGAACAGATTGTTCGGCCGGTCGTAGAGTTCCAGCGGCGGCCCGATCTGCTCGACGATGCCGTCATGCATGACCACGATCTTGTCGGCCATGGTCATGGCCTCGATCTGGTCGTGGGTGACATAGACCGTCGTGGTCTTGAGGCGCTGGTGCAGTTCCTTGATCTCGGCGCGCATCTGCACTCTCAGCTTGGCGTCGAGATTCGAGAGCGGCTCGTCGAACAGGAAAACCGCCGGATCGCGCACGATCGCCCGGCCCATGGCGACACGCTGGCGCTGGCCGCCGGAGAGCTGGCGCGGATAGCGTGCCAGCAACGGCACCAGTCCCAGGATTTCAGCCGCGCGCTTAACGCCGGCGTCGCTCTCCGCTTTTGCGACACCCTTGAGCATCAGCGAGAACGCCATGTTCTCGGCGACCGTCATATGCGGATAAAGCGCGTAGTTCTGGAACACCATCGCAACGTCGCGTTCCTTGGGCGCGACGTTGTTGACGACACGCTCGCCGATCGAGATCTGGCCGCGCGATATCTTCTCCAGGCCGGCAATCATCCTGAGAAGGGTCGATTTTCCGCAACCCGACGGCCCGACCAGAGTGACGAACTCGCCATCGTCTATATCGACGCTGACGCCGTGCAGGATTTCGACAGTTCCGAATGATTTATAGACTTCGCCGATCGCGACAGACGCCATTCATTGCTCCTCCCAAACGGTTTCCCGACGCCCCTGAGGAAACCGTCCCAGTCCCGCCCGCGACAGCCTCCAGTCCCCTCTGGTCACGCGACAGACTCAGCGACGGTAGCGCTACCAAACCGGCCTGTAAACCCGCGCGGCGCCAAGTGCTTAACTTCGTCGTCCGTGTGGTGAATCCGTGTGCGGGCCGATGCTAGTCGCCGTTCACAAACCCCAGCACCAGCTGTTGCAAATTCCCACCCGGCCCAAACTCAACGCGGTCGAAGTCGCGGCTGGCCTGGCGCTGCGCCTGCGAAAGTTCGGAAAGCCTGGTCGTCAGTTCGGTCCTGATCTTCTTGCAGCCGGGATCGTTGGCGACGGTGAAGCCGACGCTCAGCGCCTCGATCTTTTGCACCATGTCGATGATCTGCCCGCCATGCACCTTTTCATGGGCCGCGAGGCCGGCGGCGAAGGCATCCCAGCGTTTCTGCAACTCCGTTGGCAGCGGCCCGGCGGGCTTGGGCAGCGTGTAGGTGATGATCAGCTTCGGCCGCGCCGTTTTGAGCACGCAGGCACCGCCTTCGGGCCGGTAGTCCCTGGTCCAGGTCAGCTTGAAATTGGTATGCGCGATGACGCGGACCTTTTTGCCGACGACGTCCTTGCCGATGAGCGGTCCGCGCTCGCCGATCGAGGCATAGAGTTCGGGCGCGGTCTGGCCGGAGATGGCGTAGCTGTCGATTTTCTCGACCGGTTTCCAGTCGGGGGGCTGTGCCGGCCCGGACGGAAGAACGGTCGCAAGCACCTGTGCCGGTATGGACGGCAGAATGGTCGCAAGCAAAAGCAAGAGGATGGCTGGTTTCATGCGCCCTCGCGGACTGGGAATGGAGCCCGAGTCAGCGGGCGATTGCCGGCCATCATGCCGGCATATCGATCGCTCTACAAACCTCTAGACGACTAGCTGGTTGCTAGTCGCTCGCCAGCTTTGCCAACGAGGGGCAGTGCGGACGGGCGCCGACCGGGACGATCTCATAGCCGGCGGCGATCAATTGGAGTTTCATCTCGTCGAAATGCCGCTTTGAGCCGCTGACGATCGATTCAGGCGTATAGTCCCAGCCATTGCGGGCTGCACTGGCCAGGAGGTCGGCATAGAGGCGCATGCTGGTGATTTTCACGTTCGATTCCAGCAATTGCCTGCATCCGCTTGCGAATGACGGCGACGCGGAAGAAAAACCCAGGATCGCGCATGCCAGCACTATGGAAACACGTCGCATGGAAACCTCCCTTGATTGCAGCCTGTTGCTGCAAGGGAGTTTGCGCCCTGTGCGCCCGCGGCGGGATCGGCCAGATGCGGTGTTTTGGGTCCTGCATTTGTAGTATTTTGCCGCGGCAGGCGTTGATAAGGTGCCTGTCCGCGGGCAGGGGATCGGCATGAACCACAACGCGACACCGGCCACGTCTTCACCGTCCTCGCCGGCGCTGTCCGAGCGCGAGCGTGCGGTGGCGGAGAAATTCGCGGCCGGCCTGACCTATCGCGAGATCGGCGAGGCGCTGTTCATCGCGCCGTCGACGGTGCGCACCCATCTCGCCGCGATCTATGAAAAGCTCGGCGTCCGCAACAAGGTGGCGCTTGCCGCGCATGTCAACCGCGCCGCGGGCGTGGACGTGCCGTCGCCCTTGCCTGGCGCCCCGCCGGTGCTCGCCATATTCCCGATCGAATGTCTTAACTCGGAGGATCGCTGGCGCCGCTTTGCCGATGGCCTGTCGTCTGACATCACCATCGACCTGGGGCGCTACGCGGATCTGCCGGTGATCGCCTTCCACACCATGAAATCGCTGGGCAGCAAGCCCGCCGATTTCGTGGCCGATGGCAAGGCGCTGGGCGCCACCTATATCGTGTCGGGCCAGCTGCGCGCCGACGACACTCGCATCCGGCTGACCATGGAGCTCGCCGATGCGAGGAACGGCGTCAGCCTGTGGAGCGAGCGCTACGATCGTCCGGTCGAGGACATCTTCGCGCTGCAGGACAGTCTGACCGAAACCGTCATCAATGTGCTCGCCGGCTGTTTTGGAACGATCGCCACGATCGGGCGCAACGCGGTTCGCCGCAAGCCGCCGGCCAGCCTGCGCGCCTTTGATCTTTATCTGCTGGGCGTCGAGCAGCACAACACCTTCAGCCGCGCCGGCAACGCGGAAGCGATCCGGTTGTTTTCACGCGCGCTGGAGCTCGACCCGACCCTGGTCAGGGCATGGACCGAACTCGCCTACGCCTATTCGATCGAAGCCGGCAACTGTTTTGGCCGCGATCCCAAGGGATCGATCGAGAAATGGCGCGCGGCGGTCGAAAATGCGATCCGGCTCGACCCGACTGACAGCAGCGCGTGCATCTGCTTTGGCGATCTCATGGGATGCCTCGGCGACTTCGACGCGGCCGAGCGCGCCTACCAACGAGCCTACCAGTACGGCTCCAACCATGCCGACACGCTGGCGCTGCTTTCCGGCAGCAAGGCGCTGGTCGCCGGCGATCCGGCCGAGGCGATCCCGCTCATCGAGCGCGCCATGCGCCTCAACCCGCTCGCCCCGCCCTGGTATTTCGGCATGCAGGGCCGGGTCCTGTTCTGCGCCGGCAGGCACCGGGAAGCCATCGCGGCACTGCGCAGAAGCTCGCCGGATTCCCCCAATGTGCTGATGTTCCTGGCGTTGGCGCACGCGGCGGCGGGTGAGGACGCCGAGGTGGCCGGATTCGTGGCCCGGCTGCGTGCCGAGTTTCCCGACTTCTCGGTCGAGGGCTTCATCTCGGGCTATCCCGTGACCAACCCGGATGCCGTCAAGGCCATCCGCGAAGCCGCGAGGCTGGCTGAGCTGGGCTAGGCCGGTGAAGCTGCCAATCTCCCCTCTTGCCGGGGAGATTGCGCGTTCGACCGCTTTGCGCATAGCCTCGGCCCAGCCTGGCGGGAGGAGAATCGCTTGGACACCAATGTCGTCATTGTCGGCGCCGGGCCGGCGGGTCTTGCCGTTGGCGCCTGCCTGAGGCGGGCGGGCGTGGATTTCATCATCCTCGAAAGAGCCCATGAGGTGGCGTCGGCCTGGCGCCGCCACTACCGGCCGCTGCATCTGCACACGGTGAAGTCGTTCTCCTCGCTGCCCTTCGTGCCGTTCCCGCGCGATCATCCGCGCTATGTGCCGCGCGAAAAAGTGGTCGCCTATCTCGACGCCTATGCCGAGCGCTTCGAGCTCCGGCCGCGCTTCGGCGAGACGGTGACGACGATCCGGCGCGAGAATGGCGGCTTTGTCGTCGAGACCGGATCGGACAGGCTGACATCGCGCCACGTCGTCATCGCCACCGGCAACAATGCCGAGCCGATCGTTCCGAGCCTTGCAGGCATCGAGGCTTTCAAAGGCAGGATCCTGCACAGCGCCGACTATACTGAAGCTGCACCCTTTGTCGGCCAAAAAGTGCTGATCGTCGGCATGGGCAACACCGGTGCCGAGATCGCGCTCGACCTTGCCGAATCTGGCGCCCATCCGACGCTGTCGGTGCGCAAGGGCGTCCATATCGTGCCGCGGCAATTGTTCGGCGTGCCGATCCAGATGGTCGGCATCGCCAGCCGGCCGATGCCGCAGGCGCTGAACGACTGGATGTTCCCGATCATCCTCGACTTCGCACTCGGCAAGCTCGAAAAGTACGGCATCGTCAGGCCGAGAGAGGGCATCCTCAAGCAGGTCGACGCCGGGCGCATCCCGGTCATCGATGTCGGCACGGTGGCGGCGATCAAGTCGGGCAAGATCAGCATAGCACCCGATATCGCCGGCTTCACCGAGCATGGCGCCTCCTTCACCGATGGGCGGCGGGAGGCGTTCGAGGCCGTCATCCTCGCCACCGGCTACCGGCCGGCCTACGACAAATTCCTCCCGGCGGAGCTGCGGCCGGCCAAAAGCGGCGTCAACCCACGCGCCTCCGAACTCGGCCTCTATCTGGTCGGCTTCCACAATCCGGTCACCGGCCTGCTCAGGGAAATCGGCCGCGAGGCGACCGCGGTTGTTGCCGACATCGAACGGCGCGGCTGAGGCGCCGGCAAGCCTGCCAGGTTGGTCCGGAACGACTGCGCTCATGAACGTCGGTGGCATTATCTACAACGCCGCCAGTTCCTGAAATGCCGAAAGCACGGGAAGTGAACAAGACCTGTACGTGAGTACAGGTTATATAATACCCGTGAAAAGTTCAAATGCGAACATTGCAAGCGGCTGCATCGCAACCATGGAGCGAGCTCCAGAAATCGTGAAGGGCGGATCACACCCTGCCGCGCTTGACTCGCCTTTCCCTTGGCGCAATAGATATAGACGCATGTTCAGTTCTACATGCGCATTCGTAAAGGAGGAGACGACATGCCAACGGGTAAATCTATCGGAATGCTCGCCGTATCGGTCGCCGTGTCGGCGTTGACGGCAAGTGCCGCGCTGTCCGAGGAGATCACGGTCGCAACGGTCAACAATGGCGACATGATCATCATGCAGAAGCTGTCGCCGGAATGGGAGAAAGCGACCGGCAACAAGGTCAATTGGGTGGTACTCGAGGAGAATGTGCTGCGCGAACGGGTCACCACCGACATCGCGACCAAGGCCGGCCAGTTCGACGTGCTGACAATCGGCGGCTATGAGACGCCGATCTGGGGCAAGAGCGGCTGGCTGATGCCACTCGACGATCTCGGCGACGACTACGACTATGCCGATCTGATCGCGCCGGTCCGCAGTGGCCTGACCGTCGACGGCAAGCTCTACGCCGTGCCTTTCTATGCCGAAAGCTCGTTCACGCTTTACCGCAAGGATCTGTTCGACGCCGCCGGCCTGAAGATGCCGGAGCAGCCGACCTACGACCAGATCACCGAGTTCGCCGACAAGCTCACCGACAAGTCGAAGGAACAGTATGGGCTGTGCCTGCGCGGCAAGCCGGGCTGGGGCGAAAACATGGCCTTCCTCGGCACGCTGGTGAACACGTTCGGCGGCCGCTGGTTCGACATGGACTGGAAGCCGCAGATCAATTCGCCCGAGTGGAAGAAGGCGATCGGCTGGTATGTCGACACGATGAAGAAGGACGGGCCTCCGGGAATAAGCTCCAACGGCTTCAACGAGAACCAGACGCTGTTCGCCTCCGGCCATTGCGCCATGTGGATCGACGCCACTTCCGCCGCGGGTCGCGTCTATGATCCCAAGCAAAGCCAGGTCGCCGACAAGGTCGCTTTCGCCAAGGCGCCGGTGGCGGTCACGCCCAATGGCTCGTCCTGGGGTTGGGCATGGAGCCTGGCCATCCCGGCGACGTCGACCAAGGCCGACGCGGCAAAATCCTTCGTCAAATGGGCGACCTCGAAAGCCTATGTCCAGCGCGTCGGCGAGACCGAAGGCTGGGTCGCCGCCCCTCCGGGAACGCGCAAGTCCACCTACGCCAGCCCGGACTACCAGAAGGCAGCGCCCTTCGCCGCGACGGTCCTTTCGGCGATCGAATCCGCCGATCCGACCAAGCAGACCAAGGATCCGGTGCCCTATACCGGCATCCAGTTCGTCGCCATCCCCGAATTCCAGGGCATCGGCACCGAGGTAGGCCAGGCGATCGCCGCCGCGGTGACCGGCCAGAAGTCGGTCGATGACGTGCTCGCTGGCGCCCAGACCGAGGTGGAGCGGACGATGACGGAGGCGGGCTACATCAAGTAGTCGGGCTCGAGCCTAAAAGCCAGGCGGCGGAGCGTGTGCCGCCTCCTGGCGATCCCGGCCTGTAAGACCTCCCGTTGCAGCAGGCCTGGAGGATGCACGGACCCGCCAAGGCAGGTCCGTGCGTTCCCCAAAGCAATTCCAGGAAATGCATAACGCTACTCGGATAGCGTTTTCGAAAACTCGTGAATTGGAATCTGAAATGAGACTGAAGAACAAGATTGCCCTCATCACCGGCGGCGCGCGCGGCATTGGCCTCGGCTTCGCGCAGGCCTATGCGCGAGAAGGCGCCAGGGTGGTGATTGCCGATATCGACATCGAGCGCGCGACGCGGGCGGCTGCCGCGATCGGCGTGTCGGCCAGCGCCGTCAAGCTCGACGTCACCGACCTTGCGGCGATCGACAGCGTCGTGACGGAAATCGACCGCGAGTTCGGCGGCATCGACATCCTCGTCAACAACGCCGCCATCTTCGACATGGCGCCGATCACCGACATCACCGAAGCAAGCTATGACCGCGTCTTCGACATCAATCTCAAGGCGCCGCTGTTCATGATGAAGGCGGTCGCCAATGTGATGATCGCGCGCGGCCGCGGCGGCAAGATCATCAACATGGCGAGCCAGGCAGGCCGCCGTGGCGAGGCGCTGGTGACGCTCTACTGTGCTTCCAAGGCGGCGATCATCTCGGCGACGCAGTCGGCGGCGCTGGCGCTGGTCAAGCACGGCATCAACGTCAATGCGATCGCGCCCGGCGTCGTCGACGGCGAGCACTGGGATGTCGTCGACGCGCATTTCGCCCGCTGGGAAGGTTTGAAGCCCGGTGAGAAGAAGGCCGCCGTCGCCAAGTCCGTTCCGATCGGCCGCTTCGCGCAGCCAGAAGATATTGCCGGGCTCGCCGTGTTCCTGGCCTCGTCCGACAGCGACTACATCCTGGCGCAGACCTACAATGTCGACGGCGGCAACTGGATGAGCTGAGGCCGCGTCCCCAAGGGGAGACCGAAATGAAGGCCATTCGATTTGCCGCCGCCGGCGTCGCCGGCATGGCAGAGATGGAGATGCCCGGGATAAAGCCCGGACACGCTCTGGTGCGGGTCCGCGCGGCCGGGCTTTGCCATACCGACATCGAGGTTTTGCACGGCCGCTACGGGGAGGGGGCGTTTCCGCTGGTCCCCGGCCACGAATATGCCGGGACGGTCGAGGCGGTCGCCGACGATGTCACCGTCGTCAGGCCCGGTGACCGGGTTGCCGTCGATCCCAACATTTCGTGCGGGCAATGCCCTGCCTGCCGGAAGGGCCTGACCAATCTGTGCGTCGGGCTGAAGGCCTATGGCGTGACCGAGAATGGCGGCTTCGCCGAGTTCAGCCTGGTTGCCGTCGACCATCTGCACGGGATTGGCGATCTCGCTTTCGACACGGCGGCGCTGGCCGAGCCGCTCGCTTGCGTCCTCAACGGCCTCGGCGCCGCCGGGCTCGACGCCGGCAGGCCCGGCAATGCGCTGGTCTTCGGCGCCGGCCCGATCGGTCTGCTGCTTGCGCTGTCGCTCAAAGCCAAGGGAGTGCGAAGCGTGGCGGTCGCCGACATCAGCGAGCCGCGGCTTGCCTTCGCCGAGGCGCTCGGGCTGCAGCCGTTCGTGTCCGGATCGCAGGACCTCGCCGCAAAAGCGCGCGGCTTCGATTTCGTCGCCGACGCCACCGGTGTCGCCAAGGTGGTCGAAGGCATGATCGGTTTCACCGCCGATGGCGGCACGGCACTCATCTTCGGCGTTTGCGCGCCCGATGCCCGGATATCGCTCGCTCCGTTCGAGATCTTCCGCCGGCAGATCAGGCTGGCGGGGTCGCATTCGCTGAACCGCAACATCCCGCAGGCGCTCGACATTCTGAGCCGCGACGACGGCACGATGGCGCGGCTGGTCAGCCATCGCTTGCCGATTGCCGAAGTGTTGCCGTTCTTCGCCAAGGGCAGCGGCGACCCGACGACGATGAAAGTACAGTTTTGCGCGGACGCCTGAATTCAAACAATGAAGCCGCGCGGGCATGACCGGATTGCCTGTTCGTGCACCCGGAAAAGACCGTTGCTGGTTCTTTCCGCAAAGACGTGAGTCGAGTAGGCAATTGCGACGACAGCTCAAACGGGGGAGCGCTGGATGGCAAAGACGATAAGGACGATGGAGGACTTTTCGGCCTTTGTCGGTCTGTCTCGCACCACGGTTTCCAAATATTTCAACGATCCCGACTCGGTGCGGAAGAACACGCGAAGCGCCATCGAGGCGGCGCTGAAAAAATCCGACTTCCGGCCGAGCATGTTCGCCGTCAATCTCAACCGCCGCCGCAGCAATATTCTGGGCGTCATCATCCCGAACTCGACGGATCCGTTCTATATGGCGCTGACGCGCCGCATCGAGTTGATCGCCAACGAGGCCGGTTTCCTGGCCTTCGTGCTCTCCTCCGATGGCCGCGCCGAAATGGAGGACCAGGCGATCCAGACGTTCAGGTCGATGAACATTGCCGGCGCCATCATTGCGCCGCTCGGCGTGCAGTCCCATCACCGCATCCTGGCCGAGCTCGGATCGAGCATCCCGCTGATCTATGTCGACTCGCCGCTGGATGAGACCTCCTCCTTCGTCGGCACCGACAACCGGCAGAGCTTCAGGCTCATCGTCGACTATCTCTGCCGGTCCGGCGAGCCGCCCTGCTACTTCGCCATGCCTTTGGTCAACAACAACGCCTCGGCCAGGCAGGTCGCCTATGTCGAGGCCATGCAGCAGTTCAAGATGACGCCGAGCATCGTGCCGGTCACCGATGTCCGGTCGTGGGATTTCGAGAAATTCGGCTATGACGAGGCGCTGCGCATCCTGAAGGGGCAGGGGTTTCCAACCAAGACGGTGCTTTGCGCCAACGACCGTGTCGCCTTCGGCGTGATCGCGGCCACCTATCAGCTCGGCCTCAAGGTCGGCCACGGCGCCGACTGCGACATCCGGATTGCCGGGCACGACGACCACCCGCTGTCGCGCTACGCCTGTCCGCCGATCACCACCGTGGCGCAGAACTACAACGAGATCGGCCGCCTGGCGATCGAACTTCTGCTGCAGCGCCTGGATGAAAAATCCCCGGCGGCGAAACAGGCAAGCGGCCGCATCCTGCTGAACGCCGAGCTGATGCTGCGCAGCTCGGCTTGAGGCTGTGCTGCGGTCGCATCGGACCCCCTCAAGGCCGCGCCGCGTCCGCCTCATCCAGCAGCCATTGCCGCACGGCCTGCGTCGGCTCGGGATGGCGCTGCTTCCTCGGCATCACGACGTGGAAATCATGGGTGCCGCGCATTTCCGCACTGACCGGCTGGATCAGCCGGCCGGCCGCGATGTCGGCCGCGACGAGGAAGCGGCTGGCCAGCGCGATGCCCTGGCCGGCGATTGCCGCGTCGATCGCAAGACCGGTCTGGTTGAAGCGCATGCGTTTGGCTTCCGTCGCCATCTTTAGGCCGAGCGCCCGTTCCATGAATTCCGGCCACAGATTGTGCGCATCGTGCATCAGGACATGATGCTGGATGTCGGCCGGCGCGATCCCGCCAACACCGGGCGGCAGCAGGGCAGGGCTGCACACGGCGATGATCTGTTGCGGGAACAGAAGGTCGACGATGAGGCCGGGGCCGAACGGCGGCTGGCCCTGCCGCACCGCGATGTCGACGCCGTCGGCCTGGAAACTCGACAGGCTTTCGCTGGCCAGGATGCGCAGGTCGACCAGCGGATTGTGCGCCACGAATTCCGGCAGCTTCGGGATCAGCCATTTGGTGGCGAAGCTCGGCGTGACGCTGATCGTCAGCCGCGCCGGTTCGGGGCGCAGCAGCGCCGTCGCCTCCGAGATCAGCTCGAAGGCGCGGCGGATGTTGGGCACATAGGCGCGGCCCTCGTCGGTCAGCGCCAGGCCACGCGGCAGCCGCTCGAACAGCTTTGCGCCAAGGCTGGCCTCCAGCCCGCGAATGTGCTGCGCCACCGCGCCCTGGGTCACGTTGAGCTCATGCGCGGCAAGGCGGAAGTTGAGATGCCGCGCCGAGGCCTCGAAGGCGCGAAGCGCGTTGAGCGGCGGCAGGCGGAGGAAGGCTTCGGGCATCGAGGAGTTTTTCTACAGTCTGATTTCAGGCTTTCTGGTTCGAGCCAGAGGCGAAAACCGGATATATCATGGCGGAGACGTTGAAGACATTGCGACGAGCCGCTCAGGAAGGGCAAAAAAATGAGTGTAGAAAAAGTAGCAGTAATCGTTGCCGGCGGCAGCGGGATGGGTGCGGCGGCGGCCAAGCGCCTGGCAGCGGACGGCTTCAAGGTCGCCATCCTGTCCTCGTCCGGCAAGGGCGAGGCGCTGGCCAAGGAGCTTGGCGGCCTCGGCGTCACCGGATCCAACCAGTCGAACGACGATTTGCAGCACCTTGCCGACCTGACGCTCGAACGCTTCGGCCGCATCGACGTGCTGGTCAACAGCGGCGGCCATGGGCCGCGTGCGCCGATCCTCGAAATATCGGACGAGCAGTGGCACACCGGTATGGACGTCTATCTGATGAACGTCATCCGGCCGGTGCGGATCGTCACGCCGCACATGGTCAAGCAGAAGGCCGGCGCCATCATCAATATCTCGACGGCATGGGTCGTCGAGCCGAGCCCGATGTTCCCGACCTCGGCCGTGTTCCGCGCCGGCCTTGCCGCCTACACCAAGATCTTCGCCAACACCTACGCCGCCGACAATGTGCGCATGAACAACGTGCTGCCGGGCTGGATCGACAGCCTGCCCGCCACCGAGGAGCGGCGCGACAGCGTGCCGATGCAGCGCTACGGCACCAGCGAAGAGGTCGCCGCGACCATCGCCTTCCTGGCCTCGGAAGGTGCGGGCTACATCACCGGCCAGAACATCCGCGTCGACGGCGGCATCATCCGCGCGATCTGACGGCCCGTGGGTGCAGGAATCGGGTGGCGTGTGTCGCGGGTTGCGAGGCGCCGGTTTCCGTTCGGCACCGGCAAATGTCGAACTGATGGTTGCCGGCACGAAGCCGAGACCCAGATACCATCCCGTGGCAGATCTATCCCGATGCCGGTTTCCGGCTGAGCGTCCCACGGCGTCACACCGGCACTTTGCATCGGGCACGGAGGACACCATGACACGCAACGACATCATTTCGGTTCTGGGGCCTGTGGACGAAGCCGTCATCGCCGACATCGCGCTGACCGGCGCCAGCCTCGAGGAATTGCGCGAGGCCTTCGCCTGGATCGGCGCCGACGAAGCGCTGGTCAATGAGGGCCATCCCTTGCCGGACGCGAGGGTGGCGCGGCTGATCGAGATTCTTGAAGTGCCGGAGGACGAAGATGGGCCAAGGGCGCCGGCGGCGCAGGGGTTTGGTGAGTAAGGCAGTAGGGCAGTAGGGCAGTAGGGATGCGCCACCTTACTTTGCCTACTGCCTACTGCCTACTCCCTACGGCCTTATTCCCTCTTTACGCCCTCGACAGCACCCTGCGCATGATCAGCGAAGCGTGGCCGCCCACGCCATGCGCGGCTGCGCGCTTCTCGACCACTTCGAAGCCGTGCTTGCGGTAGAAGGCGATGGCCCGGTCGTTGCCTTCGATCACCTCCAGCGCAATGCTCGCAATACCCGCATGGGCGGCAAGCACCGCATGCAGCATGTCGGTCGCCAGCCCTGAACCGAATTCGCTCTTGTCGACGTGCAGCCGGTCGAGCATGACGTCGCCCTTTTCGTCCATCGCCGCCATCGCGTAGCCGGCGATCGAGCCGTCGGGCCGTTCAGCCACGAAGGACATCTTGTTGTCGTCCCGGAGTTCCGCCGCCAGCCGCTCCGGCGAATGCTTGTCGTCCGACAGCCGTGCCGTGGTCTCGGCACCCATGATCGGCGCATAGGTGCGACGCCAGGAGTCTCCCAGCAGCCTTGATGCCGACGCCACGTCCTGTTCGATCATCGCCCTGATCCGGTTCATCGCCAACTCCTGTCCTGGGTGGCCTCGAAATTCACCGCCTCAAGCGCGACAAGCCCGGCGATGCTAGCCAGGGGCAGGGGATCTCGCAAGAACCGTGAGGGCCGCAGTCGCACAGCGCCGAATCTGCCAAGCTCCACGACAAAGGCACAGCGTGCAGCGCGCCGTGTGCGCCTCTTGAAATAATAACTTTACAAAAATTCGTAACTATGTGAAGTAAGGCAACTGAAAGGCCATCCATGACATCGCACCGCTTTGCCACCCGTCTGAATTCCTTTGCCTCGCGGCCCGAGGCAGAATGGCCCGGTCTTGCCGGCAAGCCGTCGCTGATGCAGATGGCGGCGCGCGCGGCCAAGGTCGACGGACTCACCGACCTCGACCTTAACTTTCCCGACCATGTCGGTGAAAAGCCAAAAGAAATTGCCCGGAAACTGGGCGATATCGGGCTTTCCATCAATGGCTTCGCCATGCGCTACTACTCCAATCCGGCTTTCAAGCTCGGCGCCTTCACCAATCCGGACCCGGCGGTGCGCCGCGAAGCCATCGACCTGACAAAGGCCGGCATCGACGCAGCGCGTGAAGCCGGCGCCAGTCTGATGACGCTTTGGCTCGGGCAGGATGGCTTCGATTATGCCTTCCAGGCCGACTATGCGGCGCTATGGCAACACGAAATCGATGGAATTCGTGAAGTTGCGGCGCATGATCCCGGTTGCCAGATCAGTCTGGAATACAAGCCGAACGAGCCGCGCTCTTACTCGCTGTTGCCGGACGCTGCGACGACCTTGCTGGCGATCCGCGATGTCGGCCTGCCCAATCTCGGCGTCACGCTCGACTTCGCCCATGTGCTCTATGCCGACGAACAGCCGGCCTTCGCCGCCGCGCTCATTGCCCGCCACAGCAAGTTGCTCGGCGTCCATCTCAACGACGGCTACGCCAAGCGTGACGACGGCCTGATGGTCGGCGCTGTGCACACGTTGCAGACGATCGAATTGCTGCGTCAGATCCATCGGGACGGCTACGCCGGCGCCATCTATTTCGACACATTCCCCGACATGACCGGGCTCGATCCGGTGCGTGAGTGCGAGGTCAACATCGCCACCGTCAAGCGCATGCTCGGCGTCGTCGAGCGCCTCGAGAAGGACAACCGCCTGTCCGCCGCCGTCGCAAGCCAGGATGCCGTCACCTCGCAGGCCATCGTCCAGGAAGCCATGCTTGGGCGCGACAGGCCCGGAGTCACCTGAAGCGCCCGGCGTCGCCATACGCCGTTTTCACCAAGGGAGGAATGACCATGAAACTTCTGCTTGCCGCCGCCACCGCTGCCCTGATGGCTTTGTCCATCGGCTCGGCCTTTGCCGCCGACCTTGCGCCGCTCAACTCCGATACCGAGAAGGACCGCATCGACTGGTCGCAGCTGGAAGCAAAGTTCGGCGCGTTCCCCAAATTGCCCGACGGCACCAAGGCCGGCGCCGTCTCCAAGACGCTGACCAACGAATACTGGCGCTCGCTGGGCGAGGGCTACAAGGCATTCGGCGACCGCGTCGGCGTGCCGGTCGTCTATCAGGCGGCGCAAAGCGAGGGCGACCAGCTCGGACAGCTAACCATCGCCGAGGGCTTGGTGACGCAGGGCTACAATGTGCTGCTCGTCTCGCCGCAGACCGACTCCAATCTGCAACCGATCATGGAACAGGCCAAGGCAGCCAATGTGCCGGTCGTCAACGTCAATGACGCCGTCATCCCGCAGGCCGAGCACTATGTCGGCAATGTCCAGCGCGACAATGGCGTGCGCGTCGCCAAATGGTTCATCAAGAACCGGCCGAATGGTGGCAAGGTCGCCATCGTCGAGGGCCAGGCCGGCGTCTATGCCGCTGTCCAGCGCACCGACGGCTTCAAGACCACCATCACCGAAGGAGGCAAGTTCGAGGTCGTCGCCAGCGTGCCCGGCAACTGGGACCGCCAGACCTCCTATGATGCGGCCACCAACATCCTGCAGCAGCACCCCGACCTGATCGGCTTCTACGCCAACAATGACGGCATGGCGCTGGGCATCGTCGAGGCGGTCAAGGCGGCCGGCCTGCAGGACAAGGTCGCCGTGTTCGGCACCGACGGCATCTCCGACGCCTATGCCTCGATCCGCGCCGGCGAATTGACCGGGACTGTCGACAGCTTCCCGGTGCTGACCGGCGAGGTGGCGCTGGAAACGGCGCTGCGTCTCGTCGCTGGGCAGAAGCTGCCGCGCGTCGTCGCCACGCCGCAGGCGCTGATCACCAAGGACAATGCCGACCGCTATTCCGGCCCCGATGCACGCAAGGCATTGCTCGAGGACGCGGCCGTCGGCCAGTAGCACAAAAGACAGGGCGAGGGCGGCGGGTGTCGGCAGAGCATTTTCGCTCGGCTGACACCTAGCCCGGAGAATGGAACCAATGTCACCGCGGCTGCAATTCGCAGGTATCTCCAAGCTGTTTCCTGCCGTGCGGGCCCTCGACGACGTGTCCTTCTCGGTTGGCGCCGGCGAGATCCATGGCCTGCTTGGCGAGAACGGCGCCGGCAAGTCGACGCTGCTGCGCATCCTGTCGGGGGTCTACCGGCCGACAGTGGGAAGCGTGCTGATCGACGGCCAGCCAGTGACGCTGACCAACCCGGTCGCGGCGCGCGCCGCCGGTGTCGCCATGATCCATCAGGAACTGCAGCAGGTGCCGCGCCTCAGCGTCGCCCAGAACATGTTTCTCGGCCATCCGCTGACCCGTGGCGGCATCTTTGTCGCCAGAGGCGAACAGGAACGCCGCGCCGCTGAAGCCCTTGCCGCCCTCGACCCATCTATCGATCCGGCAGCTCCGCTCGGCAGCCTGAAGGTGGCGCAGCGGCAGATTGTCGAGATCGCCCGCGCGCTGCTCGATCGCGCCAGGATCGTCGCCATGGACGAGCCGACATCGAGCCTGACGCCGAGCGAATTCGAGCGCCTGGCCGAGGTCATCGTCGGCCTTGCCCGCGACGGCGTTGCGGTCGTCTATGTCTCGCACAAACTGGACGAGGTGTTCGGCATCTGCAAGCGCGCCACCATCATGCGCGATGGTGCCGTGGTCGATTCCGTTGATCTCGCGCAAGTGTCGGAAAAATCCGTCGTCGCCATGATGGTCGGCCGCGAGCTTGCCCAGGAACAGCACCGTTCTCATGCGACCGGCGATGTCAGGCTCAGCGTGCGCGGGCTCGCCTCGGCGACCAAGGTGCACGGCGTGTCCTTGAACCTCAATCGCGGCGAGGTGCTGGGCATTGCCGGCCTGGTCGGCTCGGGCCGCACCGAGTTGCTGCGGCTCTTGGCCGGCGTCGACCGTGCGTCGTCCGGTACCATCGAGATCGACGGCAAGGCGGTCAGGTTTTCCAGCCCGCGCGACGCCATCGCCGCCGGCATCGGCTTGGTTCCGGAGGAGCGCAAGCGCGAAGGCATCGTGCCGTTGCGCTCCATCACCAGCAACATGGCGTTGGCCTCGATGGGCGTGTTCGCGCCGCGCGGCGTCATCGACCATCGCCGCCTGAAACGGGTGGCGGCCGAGAAGATGAAGCGGGTCAATCTCAGGCCGTTCCTGCTCGACCGGCCGATCCGCCTGTTCAGTGGCGGCAACCAGCAGAAGGCGATCATCGGCCGCTGGCTTGCGGCAGGGACCCGCATCCTTCTGTTCGACGAGCCGACGCGCGGCATCGATGTCGGCGCCAAGGCGGAGATCTACCACCTGATCGAGGAGCTCGCCGCCGAGGGCCATTCGGTTGTGATCGTGTCTTCCGAACTGCCCGAGGTGATCCGGCTTGCCGACCGCGTGCTGGTCATGCGCGACGGCACGATCGCTGCCGAGCTCGACCGGGCAAGTCTCAGCGAACAGGCGATCGCGGCGCATGCCATACCACGAACGCAAATGCAGGCCGGCAAAACCGGACCGCAGGCAAGGCAGTAGATGACGGACATATCGGAAAATACAGCAACGCGGCCCAAGGCGGATTTCCTGCACCGGTTTTCCATGCGAGATGCCGGCACGCTGATCGGCCTGATCGTCATCCTCGCCGTCTTCGGCGCGCTGGTGCCGGGCTTCTTCGCCGAGCGCAATTTGATCAACATCCTGCAGCAGTCGAGCATCAACGCTTGCCTGGCGCTGGGCATGACGCTGGTCATCATCTCCGGCGGCATCGACCTGTCCGTCGGGCCGACAGCTGCACTTTCGGCGGTCATCTCGGCCTCGATGCTGGTCGCGGGCGTGCCGTTTCCGCTCGCCATCGCCTCGGGCTTCGCCATCGGCCTTGCCTGCGGCCTGCTCAACGGCGTGCTCGTCGCCCATGTCGGCCTGCAACCCTTCATCGTCACGCTGGGAACGCTCAGCACCTACCGGGCGCTGGCGTTGATCTACACCGGCGGCAATCCGGTACTTGGCCTGCCTGCCGGCTTCCGCTCCATCTTCAACGGCTCGCTGTTCGGCCTGCCGCTGGCGGTCGTCATCGTCGCCGTCGTCGCGCTGGTCGCCTGGATCATCCTCAAGAAGACGCCTTTCGGCGAGTATCTGCTCGCCGTCGGCGGCAATGAGGAGGCCGCCTACATCGCCGGCGTACCGATCGCCCGCACCAAGATCGCCGCCTACATGATATCGGGACTTCTGGCGGCCCTTGCCGCGCAGATCCTGATCGGCCGGCTGGGGGCGGCCGAACCCATTCTCGGCAATCTCTGGGAGCTTGATGCGATTGCCGCCGCGGCGATAGGCGGCGCATCGCTGATGGGCGGCAAGGGCAGCGTCGTCGGCACCATTCTGGGCGCCGTCATCCTCGGCGCCATGCGCAACGGCCTGACGCTGATGAACGTCCAGTCCTTCTATCAGCTGCTTGCAACTGGCCTTATAATCCTCGCCGCGATGCTTATCGATCGCGTGACGAGGGGACGTGGATGACCTTGAGCAGCCTGGATCTGAAAGCCGTAGGACCGCGCATCCGCATGATGATGCCGCATCTCACCCCGCTGGAGGCGAAGGTGGTGGAGACCGTCTTCGGCCGGCGCGGCTTCGACGACACCATTCCGCTGAAGCAGATCGCCGAGGAGGCCGGCGTGTCGGAGGCGATGGTGGTCAAGATCGCCAAGAAGCTCGGCTTTTCCGGCTATCGCGACTTCCGCACCGCCGTCTACGAGTACAGCCGCCTGCCGACCGCCGAGATGCATCAGGAACTGTCGGCCGACGACAGCTCGGCCGAGATCGTGCAAAAAGTGTTCCGCACCTCGATCCAGGCGCTGGAGGAGACGCTGGCCATCCTCGACATGGAGGATTTCGACCGCGCCGCCGATCTGCTCTACAGGGCGAAGAACCGCGACTTCTACGGTGTCGGCGGTTCGGCTCAGATCGCCCGCGATGTGTCGCACAAGTTCCTGCGCATCGGAATCCGCGCCTCGATCTACGACGATTCCCACATGATGCTGATGTCGGCCTCGCTGCTCGGCGCCGACGACGTCGCCGTCGGCTTCTCGCATTCCGGCAACACGTCAGCCGTCATCGACGCCATCCAGCTTGCCAGGAAGAGCGGCGCCCGCACTTTAGCCATCACCAACTACGACAACTCGCCGCTGGCCCAGATTGCCGACATCGTGCTGTGCTCGACGGCGCAGGGCTCGCCGCTGATGGGCGAGAACGCGGCCGCGCGCATTGCCCAACTCAACATCCTCGACGCGCTGTTCGTCGCGGTCGCGCAGCGCGACTACCAGGCGGCGGAGCGCAATCTCGGCCGCACCATGTCGGCGGTGACATCGAAACGAAAAGACCGGGGCACATGACGCCGTCGACAACGCCGCTCGTCACCGTGTTCGGCAGCCTGCATTACGACATCATGGTCGACGCTCCCGACCGCCCGCGCAAGGGCGAGACGGTGACCGGCCATGCCTGGCACCCCAAATGTGGTGGCAAGGGCGGCAACCAGGCAGTGTCCGCGGCGCGGGCCGGCGTGCGCGCGGCGATGATCGGCGCCGTCGGCGACGACGATTTCGGCAAGGCGCTGCTCACCAATCTCGACCGCAACGGTGTCAACCGACGCTTCGTGCGGATCGAACCCGGCGCCGGCTCCGGCATGAGTGTCGCGATCTTTGACGCGAGCGGCGACTATGGCGCGGTGATCGTCTCGGGCAGCAATCTCACTCTGGGCGAACAGGACATCGCCGCCGCCCGCACAATGATCGCCGAAACCTCGGTGCTGTTATTGCAGAACGAGGTGCCGGAAGCCGCCAACATCGCCGCCGCCCGCGCCGTGAAATCATCCGGCGGCCGTATCGTGCTCAACGCCGCCCCGGTCCGCGAACTGTCGGGCGAATTGATCGCGCTGGTCGACATCGTCATCGTCAACGCCATCGAGGCGGAATTCCTGGCCGGTGTGCCGGTCGTCGACACGCTCGACGGCGCCGCCGAAGCGGCGCGCCGCCTGGTAGATGCCTACCCGGCCGCGATCGTCACCGCCGGCGGGGATGGGGTCGCCTATTGCGACCGAACGGGTCAGGTCCTCGCGCTGCCGGCCATTCCGGTGAAGGTCGTCAGCACTCACGGCGCCGGCGACGAATTCGTTGGAGCCTTTGCGGCGGCACTTGCGCGTGGTGAGCCGGTCGAGGCGGCGCTTGCGGCCGCCAACGACGCCGCAGCTAGGCTGGTGGCGACGCCGGAAGCGGAGCGGGTGAGATGGTACGTGAAATCAGGGATCTGATTGAATTCTTCAGGCCACATGTTCGCGACGCTGAGACACTCGATCGGCTGCGCAAGATGGTCGACGACCGCGGTTCCTGGTCGAAGGCGCATCACCTATTCGAGCACATCCGGCATAAGACGCTGCGTGCTGAGAGGGCCAAGGACAATCAAGCCATTGCGCAGTACATGTTCGAGGAGGCATGCGCAAAAGCTCTCTTCAATCTCACACGCGGTGCAGCACCGTTCGATGCTGACTCGCCATACTGGGTGGTGCCGAATGCTCTGGTTTGCGCACGCAGCCTTGGGCTCGATCAGATGGAGGTGGTGAACATCGTCACCACCGGCTGACGGCCCGAAGCGTCATTGGCCGCGGATCCTACCGATCGACCATCGACATGGTCTTTTCATTGTAGCGTGGCCCCGAAACCTTGTCCGGGGTCAGTGCCATGTCGAGCCCCAGCAGTTCGGTGGCGTCGAGCTTGATCGCGGCCGCAGCGACGTTCTCCTCCAGATAGGTCCTGCGCTTTGTTCCGGGAATCGGCACGATGTCGATGCCGAACTCGGGCCCCTTGTGCAGCAGCCAGGCGAGCGCGATCTGGCCGGGCTTGACCCCCTTGGTGCCAGCGATGTCGCGCACGGTTGAGGCCGCCGCGACATTGGCGTCGTAATTGGCGCCCTGGTAGCGCGGGTCGCCGCGCCGGAAATCGCCTTCCGGATAGTCTTCGGCGCGCTTGACGTCGCCGGCGAGGAAGCCGCGACCGAGCGGCGCGAACGGCACCAGGCCGATGCCGAGCTCCTTGAGCAGCGGCATGATCTCGGGCTCCAGGTTGCGCTCCCATAGCGAATACTCGCTCTGCACCGCCGACACCGGATGCACGGCGTGCGCGCGGCTTATGTTGGCCGCACCGGCTTCCGACAGGCCGAAGAAGCGCACCTTGCCCTCGGCGACCAGCTGGCCGACCGCGCCGGCCACATCCTCCATCGGCACATCGGGATCGACGCGGTGCTGGTAGAGCAGGTCGATATGGTCGGTGGCGAGCCGGCCGAGCGAGCCTTCCACCGCCTCGCGTATATGTTCGGGCCGGCTGTCGCGGTCGGTGCCGACCTGCTTGCCGTTCTCGATGCGGAAGCCGAATTTGGTGGCGATCGTCACATCGGCGCGCCGGCCCTTCAGCGCCCGGCCGAGCAATTCCTCATTGATGTAGGGGCCGTACACTTCCGCCGTATCGAGGAAGGTGCAGCCGAGCTCGATGGCACGGTGCAGCGTCGCGATCGACTCCGCCGCGTCGGCCGGCCCGTAGGACTGGCTCATGCCCATGCAGCCGAGTCCGATCGCCGATACCTGCAGCCCCTGGCTGCCGAGTTTGTGTGTGCCGAGGGTCATCTGCCTATCTCCGAAGAACAGTATCTCGGTGAAAACTATAGGGGCCGCCCGCCTGGCGTCCAGCCGGATGAGGGCGCGGCGAGGGTGGAGATCGCGCGTCGCAGCCTCGCAAATTGACTCAATCGACGCTCTCCGCCATCCTAATGGAGACCGCCCATGACGGTCGCATGCGAAGAGTGAGCCGATGGCCAGTCCCGTCACTGCCCAGAAATCCAAGCGCGCCGCGGTGCGCCAGGCGCTTGATCGCCACAAGGTCTATGTCACCGCGCAGAGCTTCTCCGGCGGCACCTATCAGGCGCGCGTGCTGGTCGACGGCGAAGCCTATTGGGTCGACGAGTTCCGGCTGAGCCAGCTGCAGCGGGGCTTGTCACCTGCCGAGCTCGAACTGACGCCGGCCACCGACGATTGAGCCGTCGGCGATTGAGCAGCCGTTGCATCCCGCCTAGCATGCCCGGATGACCACCCCGCCGAAACTGAGGGCCTATCGCGCCAAGCGCGAATTCACCAAAACGCCGGAGCCGGCGGGCGGGCTGCTTGCCGATGAGGGTAACCGCTTCGTCGTCCACAAGCATCACGCCACCGCCGACCACTATGACCTGCGCCTGCAGGTCGGCGATGTCCTGAAGAGCTGGGCGGTGCCGCGCGGTCCTTCGCTCAATCCGGCCGACAAGCGCCTGGCGATCGAGACCGAGGACCATCCGCTCGAGTATATCGACTTCGAGGGCGTCATCCCCGAAGGCGAATATGGCGGCGGGCCGATGATCGTCTGGGACACGGGCACCTGGGCGCCGATGGACGATGTCGAGAAGAGTTTTCGCACCGGCGCTTTCAAGTTCCGCCTCGCCGGCGACAAGCTGAATGGCGGCTGGATGCTGACCAGGCTGAAGCCAAAGCCTGGCGAGGATGAAGGCAAGAAAAACTGGCTGCTGTTCAAGGAGCGCGACCTTGCCGCCGACACCAGGCTCGACATCCTCAGCGAGCGGCCGGAAAGCGTCAAATCCGGCCGCCGCATCGAGGAACTGGTGGCGGCGCCAAAACCTGCGGCAAAACCTGCCAAGCCGCTTGTCCTCAAACCCGGCGCGCTGCCCGGCGCCGTGCAGGGGCCCGCGCCATCGCGCGTTGAGCCGCAATTGGCCACGCAGGTCGCAAAACCGCCGGGCAGCGACGACCCCGCCGAGCGCACCGGCGAAGCCTGGCTGCACGAGATCAAGTTCGATGGCTACCGCACCGCGGCGCATCTGGCGGACAGAGAGGTCAGGCTGATCACCCGTGGCGGCATCGATTGGACGAAGCGCTACGGCGACCTGCCGCACGCTTTCGCCAAACTGCCGTGTCGCGATGCCATTATCGACGGCGAGATTGTCGTGCTCGACGCCAAAGGCATCAGCCGCTTCGCCCTGCTGCAGGATGCGCTGGCCGAAGGCGCCGGCAACAAGCTGCATTTCTATGCCTTCGACCTGCTTTATCTGGACGGCTGGGATCTGAGGAAAGCACCGCTCATCAGGCGCAAGGCGCTGCTTGCGCAACTGCTCGCCGGCCTCGGCGCCAACTCCGCCATCCAGTTCTCCGACCATGTCGAAGGCGACGGGCAGGGGCTTTACGACCAGGTGACGGAGCTGGGATTGGAAGGCGTCGTCTCCAAGCGCGCCACCGCCACCTATCAGAGCGGCCGCACCAAGAGTTGGACCAAGGTCAAGGCGCTACAAAAGGACGATTTCATCATTGCCGGCTACACCACCTCCGACGCGGCCGAAGGTCTGGCCGCACTCGGCATGGCCGAATTCGAGGACGGCGAGCTGCACTATCGCGGCAAGGTCGGCACCGGCTTCGATGCCGAGACGGCACGAGAATTGCTCGCCCGGCTGGAGCCGCTCGCCGCAGGCGCCACGCCGCCGGAGGGCGTGCCGCGCGAGATCATGCGCGAGATGAACTGGGTGCGGCCGCTGCTGTCGGCCCGCATCCACTACGCCAACCGCACCGCCGACAATGCGTTGCGCCACGGTGTTTTCCGTGGCCTCAGGGATGTCGGCCTGTCTACGCCGGTCTCGGCCAAACGCAAGCGGCTGATTTCGGAGGCCGACCTCGCCACCATCTGGGTCACCAATCCCGAGCGGCGGCTGTTCGGCAAGACCGGGCCGACCAAGCTCGACATCGCTGTCTACTACGCGCTGGTCGGCGACTTCATGCTGCCGCACATCATCGGCCGCCCGGTCTCATTGGTGCGCTGCCCGACCGGCCTGCCAAAGGACTGTTTCTTCCAGCGCCACGCCTTCACAGGCATGCCGCCTTCAGTCGCAGTCTTCGAGTCGATCAATTCCGAGGGCGAGACCAAAACCTACCTGTCCGTGGAGGATGCAAAAGGCTATCTGGCGCTGGCTCAGTTCGGCGTCGTCGAATTCCACACCTGGGGCACGCACCGCACGAAGCTCGACAAGCCCGACCAGATCGTCTTCGACCTCGACCCGGGCGAGGGAATTGCCTGGCGCGAGGTGGTGGAGGCCGCTGTGCACATCAAGGGCGGATTGGAGGGGCTGGGGCTGGTGCCCTTCGCCAAGACGTCCGGCGGCAGCGGCATCCACATCACCGTGCCGGTGACCCAGAAGCAGAACTGGAAGAAACTGCACCAGGCAACCAGCGCCATCTCCAGCCATCTGGCGGCCACCGCGCCCGACACCTTCACCACCACCATGGGCAAGGAAAACCGCAAGCGGCGCATTTTCATCGACTACCACCGCAACGCCCGAGGCCACACCTCGGCCGCCCCATACTCGCTGCGCGCCCGCACCAATCTGCCGGCCTCGACACCGGTGAGCTGGGCGGATCTGGAAGCGATCGATGCGCCGCAGGATCTGAACTACGCGTCGCTGCCGGGCCTGCTGGCGACTTCAGGGGATCCCTGGGCCGAGATCGATGAGGCGGCAAGGGATTTGCCGGTGATGGCGGGGAAGTAGCCTACGCGTGAGTGCGGAGCGTTCTCGTCATTCGTCTAGATTCCAACTCCATCGACGGTCCGGACAATTTGAACTATTCTTCGCCTCAGGCCCCATCCGCCGGCAGCCCGACCCGCGCTAAAACATTTCGCTAGGGATTTGCCGGTATCTTGAGGCTCGATGTAGGATTTCCGCAGCCTCCTTCGTCCTTCGGACGAAGCGCTGCAAAAGTTGTCAGTGCATGGCCGCGTAGGAGTGTTTCATGGCGCCCAGGGCAAGTTGGAAAGGTTACCTCAAGCTCAGCCTCGTCAGCTGTCCGGTGCGGCTATACCCCGCCACCAGCGCGAGCGAACGCATCAGCTTCAACCAGCTGCATAAGAAGACGCACAACCGCATCAACATGAAGCCGGTCGACCCCGAGCTCGGCCTGGTCGAGCGCTCGGACCTGGTCAAGGGCTACGAATACGAGGACAAACAGTACATCATCATCGATGATACCGACCTCGACGCGGTCAGGATCGAATCCAACCACACGATGAACATCGAGGCCTTCGTCGACGAGGACGAGGTGGATGTCATCTACCAGGACGCGCCCTACTATCTGGCGCCGGACGGCGCCATGGCGGAAGAGACCTTCGCCGTGCTGCGCGAAGCCATGCGCAAGTCCGGCAAGCTGGCCATCGCCCGCCTTGTCCTGTCCAGCCGCGAGCGCGTTGTGACGATCGGCGCGCGCGAGAACGGCATGTTCGTCTGCACCTTGAGGAACCCGAACGAAGTGCGCGGAACGGCTGAATATTTCGGCAACATCCCGGCCGGCAAGCCGGATGCCGAAATGCTGCAGCTCGCCGAGGCGCTGATCAAGCAGAAGGAAACAACCTTCGATCCGAAGAACTACGAGGATCGCTACGAGATCGCGCTGATGGCGATGATCCGCGAGAAGCTGAAAGGCCACAAGCCGATCATCGCGGCGGCCCCCGAGCGCGGCAACGTCATCAACCTCATGGATGCGCTGAAGGCCAGCCTGTCGCAGCAGGCGAAGCCGCCGGCCAAATCGAAGAGCAAGGCCGATGACGAGGCGAAACCCGCCGCCAAGGCCAAGGCAGGCGCTGCCAAGGAAAACCCGTTGAAGGCCAACCTTCTGAAGGCCGTCGGCAAGAGCAAAGGGTGACGGCGCCTACTGGTATAGTTCCACCCGGCGCCGTCTTCGGCGTCGTCGGCGCGCTGGCGGCGTTTCCGCTCAGGCTCGCCGCGCGCGAGGTCGAGCGCCAGCAGGGCCAGTTGCGGCGCGGCGTCACCCGGCGCACGACCCATGTCGTGTTCGGCCGCGCGCTGCTCGCCAAGGCCGCGATCACCAAGAATGGTGACGCCGAGATCGAGCGCCGCGTTAACGCCGAGCGTGCCGCCGGCCGCGCGCTCACCAGCGAGAACGGTTTTTTGCGCCTGCTCGGCCTGATGAAGGCGCCGGAGGCGTCCGCGCTTTCTAGGCAGTCGCTCCTCGACCAGTCGCGGCTAAGCGCTACCGATCTCGACCTCCTCTCGCTCTTCGATGCCTTCGAACACGATGGGGAGCCCTATTCCTTCCGAGACCTCATCCTCGCCCGCAAATATGCCGGGCTGATATCGGGCGGCGCGTCCTGGGGCGCGATCGCGCGTTCGGTGCACCGCTCCGGCCCGGTCGCCTCGCTTACCGCCAAGTCGCTCAATGTCGGCTCGCAGCACGGACGCCCGGACGCGATCTATCTCGAGGACGGCCAAAGCGAGCTCGACGGCCAACTGCTGTTCGATCTCGGGTCGCCTGATGATGACACACTTGAGGAGCTGTTCGCCGAGGCCGAAGCGGCGGAAGATGAGGGCCGGCACGACGATGCGACGGCCCTCTACCAGCGTTGCCTCGCCATCGACCCGAGCGACGCCATCGCCGCCTTCAACCGCGCCAACTGCCTGCGCGGCGCCGGCCGCACAGCCGAGGCCGCGCACGACTATGCCCGCGCGATCAAGCTCGATCCCGGGTTCGTCGAAGCCTGGTTCAACCTCGCCGGCCTGATGAGCGACGAGGGCAGGGTGGCCTCAGCCAGACGGCATCTCGTCAAGGCCATAGCGCTCGACAAGACCTATGCCGATCCGGTGTTCAACCTGGCCCGGCTGGAATTCGACGCCGGCAATCTCGCCGAGGCCCGCCGGCTCTGGGCGCGCTATCTGGAGCTCGATGCCAGTTCCGAATGGGCGCGCATGGCCGCCAAGGGGATACAGTTTGTCGATCTGCAGCTGGCGCGGACGGCGGGGTGACGATGGTTGGCGAAGGCCGAGATGACGGCCAATCTCCCCCCTTGTGGGGGAGATGTCCGGCAGGACAGAGGGGGGCGCTGTCCCGCCGACCGATCGGCCCGTTTCAGAGCGTATTGTTCCGGGGAGATTTGACCGAAGGCCTGCGTTCCTTCGCGCCCCCCTCTGCCCTGCCGGGCATCTCCCCCACGAGGGGGGAGATCGGCGCCGTCACCGTCGCGCGAAGGGCCACCCAATGACCACCTTCCTCTTCGACGGCTTCGACACCGCCCCGGTCACCATCCTGCTCGCCCATGGCGCCGGTGCGTCGATGGATTCGCCCTCGATGACCGCCACCGCTAAGGCGCTCGCCACTGCCGGCTTCCAGGTTGCGCGCTTCGAATTCCACTACATGGCCGCCCGTCGCTACGGCCACCGAAAGCCGCCGCCGCGCGCCGAGACGGTGAACCCCGAATACGTCAAGGCGATCGCCGACCTTCGGGCCAGGGGCGTGACCGGTCCGCTCATCATCGGCGGCAAGTCGATGGGCGGGCGCGTCGCGTCGATGGTCGCGGACGAGATGTTTGAAAAAGGTGAGATCGCCGGGCTGGTCTGTCTCGGTTATCCCTTCCACCCACCGGGCAAGCCCGAACAACTGAGGACAAAGCATCTCACGGGTCTCAAGACGCCGACGCTGATTTTCCAGGGCTCGCGCGACGAATTCGGCACAAAGGACGAGGTGGCGACCTACGGTCTCTCCGACGCAATCGAGGTGATCTGGCTTGAGGACGGCGACCACGATCTGAAGCCACGCAAGGCGATCTCGGGGTTTTCGACGGGCGACCATCTGAAGACGGTGGCGGAGACGATAAAGGCCAAGCTGGCGTCTTCGTCATCCTAGGGCGAAGCAAGGAGCGAAGCGACGCGCGCAGACCCTAGGATCCATGCCGTGACGCTAAGGCGCTGCAACGGCTCAGAATTCTGCCCCGCCGTGTTCCACGGCGAGCGGAACGGCATGGATCCTCGGGTCAAGCCCGAGGATGACGAAGGGAAGAGCGTCCCCGGCAAATGAAACTGGCCTCCTTCAACATCAACAACATCAACAGCCGGCTGGATAACCTGCTGGCCTGGCTCGCCGCGGCAAGGCCCGACATCGTCTGCCTGCAGGAGCTGAAGGCGCGCGACACGCAGTTTCCGCGTTCGGCGCTTGCCGCGGCCGGCTATGGCGCGGTGTGGAAGGGCGAGCCGACCTGGAACGGCGTCGCCATTCTCGCGCGCGGTTCCGAACCGGTGCTGACCCGCGATGTCCTGCCGGGCGACGATGCAGACAAGCAGAGCCGCTACATCGAGGCGGCGGTCAGCGGCATCGTCATCGCCTGCCTCTATGCGCCAAACGGTAACCCGCAGCCCGGCCCGAAATTCCAGTACAAGCTGGCCTGGCACGACAGGCTGGAGGCGCATGCCGAGCAGCTCTTCGACACCGGCCTGCCGGTGGCGCTGGTTGGCGACTACAACATCGTGCCCGAGCCGCGCGACATCTACCCGACCCGGTCCTATGACGACAACGCGCTGGTGCAGCCGGAGAGCCGGGCGTCGTTCCAGCGGCTGCTCGACCAGGGCTGGCTCGACGCGCTGCGCAAGAAGCATCCGAAGGAGACGCTCTACACATTCTGGGATTATCGCCGCAACCGCTGGCCCCGCGACGCCGGCCTGCGGCTGGATCACATACTTTTATCGAAGAAGCTCGCCAACAAGCTCACAGCCGCCGGCATCGACCGCGCCGTGCGCGGGCAGGAAGGTGCCAGCGACCACGCCCCGGTGTGGGTGGAGGTGCGGTGAGGGAGACGCTCCCTTCTCCCACAACAGGGGAGAAGGGGAGGCGCTATCTGTCCAGCGGCCACATCCCAAGTTAGGTTGCGGGCAAAGCACCACCGGGGATTGCAACGATGCCTTGCCTATTCGCCAAATCCGACACGTCCCCGCCGAGAGGTGCCGGGCTTGCTTGACATCGGCCTGACCGCAATCCTCGTCACCTCTTGCGTTATCCTCACCGCCGCCGCGCTGCTTGTCTTGCTGCTGCGGCAGGCGCGTGAGCGCAAGATCGCCCGGCGCCGGGCCAATCCCGCCGGCGACTATGCGGTGCGCACGCGCTGGGCCCCCAGCACCACCAGCACGCTCAACTTCTCGTCCTTCGTCTATATGGACGTCGACGGCGACGGCAAGTACGGCCTTGCCGACCGGCCGATGGCCGGCATCATGGTGCGGCTGTTCGACGAGCGGGGCGTCTTCGTCAAGGCGGCGCGCAGCAACAATGGCGGCTTCGCCAACTTCACCATGTCGACGAAGCGGCGCCGGACCGCGCTCCGCGTGCCCGGCCTCTACCGGTTTTCGGTCTCCGTGCCGCCGGGCTGGCGCGCCAGTGGTGCCAACGAGAACCAGTCGATACGCTTGCACGCTGCGCCCGAATCCCTGGTCGGCCTCGCCGGCGATAGCCTGCCGACGCCGGTCGGCCTTGTACCCGGCCGCTACCTGGCGGGCAGGATGCCGGCGGCAGCGCAAGCGACGCTTTCGGTGATGGGTAAGGGCGAGGTTCTCGAAAGCCGAACACTGGCTCCTGGCTCGTCGTTTCGCGTCGATCTCGCAGGTGCGGCCGATGCGGTGGAGATCTCCGGCGGCGGCTTCGACCGGCGGCTGGCGCTGTCGGCCTATCCGACCGATCTCGGTCTGCTGTCGCCCGGCTCCGTCGCGCCGGACGCACCCCTGCGAACGATCGGCTTCGACGACGTCACCAGGCGCAGCCTGCGCAAGGTCCCCTGCGGCCATGCCGGGCTCGACTGGCGCAATCTCAACGCCATGTCGCGCGACAACACCAGGAACAGCGAGGGTTACGTCAACGGCAACGTTTCCGGCGATCACATCGCCTACACCAGCAGCGGCCATCCGGCCGAATTCGGCCGCGATCGCCCCTTCGGCTTTCACTCGGTGATGCTGACCGCCGCCTGGCTGGCCTGCGAGGGCGAGATTGCGCTGGTCGAAAGCTGGCTAGGGGAGGAATTGCTGCGCAGCGACGAGATCACGCTGTCTGCGCTGACGCCGCGCCACTATGCCCCGATGCTCGAAGCGGTGACGCGGGTCCGCCTGTCGACCAGGCACCATTGGCAGCTTGTCGTGGATGACCTGGTTCTGGTCCTCTGAGACCAAACCTGGTTCTGCTCCTCTGAGATCAATCAGGTTGGGTTCGAGAGCGCGCCGTTGGCCGTGATCGCCGAAAGCCTGTCCTTCTTGATAAGCGTCGGCTTCTCATAGAGCTTTTTCATGCCTGACCTCTCCAAAAATCCTGTGCCGGCAACATCGACTTGCCGTCGATCGCGGAAGGGCGCCTGGCCCGCCGAGATTATTGCGGCTCGATGACAGGGCCGGAAGCGCCGTTGACGGCGGTGATCGCGGAAAGCCTGCCCTTCTTGACAAGCGCTGGCTTCTCATAGGTCTTTTTCATGCCCAACTCCTCCAAGCGTTTATACAGTCAGGTTGCCATCTTCGCTCAATCAAGTGTGCCGAAATCAGCCTGCGGGCCCGATGGGGCCGGAAGCGCCGTTGGCGGCCGTAATCGCGGAAAGCCTGCCCTTTTTGACAAGCACCGGCTTCTCGTAGGTCTTTTTCATGCCTGGACTCTCTCCAAAAAAATCTCAAGCCGACAATCTAGGCTTGTCGCCTTCTGTCCACGCGCCAGTGCCGCGCCGCAATGCCCCGAAACTCAGACCGTTATGCTGTTCGCTGCGGCGAAACACCATTGGCGGCTTGTGCCGAATGACGACGTTGGCCGAAATCAGCCTGGTTCGATGACGGGGCCAGAGGCGCCGTTGCCTGCGGTGATCGCAGAAAGCCTGCTCTTTTTGACAAGCACCGGCTTCTCATAGGTCTTTTTCATGATCGAACTCTCCAGAATATCCCACGCGGATAATGTCAGACTCGTGTTTCCTGTCAACCATGCAGCCCGCTGTTGTCCTCTATTCTTGAAGAAGTCGGCATTTCTGCTCTCGTAGCCCGTGCGGAGTGGCGCGAAAGACACAGGCGGCAGCGGGTTACGCATTCGGATATTCGCGCGTCGGCAGCATAGATCTGTGGATTCGAAGATCTTTCCCGAAAGCTTCCCCGATCTTGCAATTTCCGGCACTTGGACCGGTTCAGCTTTTGATCGAATTGATTGAATCGCCGACCCGCTCTAACTATTTGTTTTTACGCAATTCCGGACGGAAACCGCTACGCGCCTTTCCTGGAATTGCCCTAGCCTTCGCGACGAGCTCGGCTAGGATGTTGATGTCGCTTTCTTCCCGCGGGGGGAGACTGGCGCCGCTGCGGGGGGAACCGATGAACAGGTCTGTCGACAGGCTGCTGGCGTTTCTTGTGCTGGCCGTTGCCCTGGCCTGCCTGGCGCATGCGTACCTGCTGCCGGGCACTTTCGCGTTGAGCCGCTTGGCGCATCCGCTGGCGGATGCGGCGTCCCTGCGGCTCGCGGCATTCCTGGCGGCAGCGCTGGTCTGCGCGCTCGGTGCGCTGCTGTTCTGGCAAGGCCTGTTGCCGGGCCGGCCAGGCCACCTCCGCGGCGCGCCGCTGTTCGGCCGCACTGCGGAAGTGCAGGTTTCGGGCAGGCCGCGCCTGCGCCTGGTTTTCCTTGCCCTGCCGATGCTCGCCGTGCTGGCACTGCTGGCCGACCAGTTCGGTCCATGGCGGACGGGCGGGGAGGTGCCCGCCGAGCCGAAGGGTCAGGATGTAGCCGATGCTCCGCCGCCGGCGCCGGCGGCCCCATCGCCCGTCACGCCGGCTCCGGCGCCAGTCGCTCCAGCACCAGTCACTCCGCCACCAGAGCAGGTCGTCAAGACACCGCCTCCAGCCGAGCCGGCGCCGGTGACGCCGCCAGCTCTTGCGCCGGCCCCGGAAGAACCGCCAAAGACGGCACTGGCACCTGCACCGCCGCAGGCTGTCCCGCCGCCACAGACCGTGGCGCCGCCGCCACCATCCGCGCCGCCGCAACCCACCCAGCCCGACGGCCATCGCGACGCCGTGGTCTGGCTCGCGGTGTCGGCCGACGGGCACGAGATCATGAGCGCCAGCACCGACCGCATGATCAAGCTCTGGGACATCGACGGCAAGCGGCTGGTCCGCGATCTCGGCGTCCACAAGGACATGGCACGCACGGCGTTGTTCATGCCCGACGGCAAGCGGGCACTGACAGCCGGCGACGACGGCGAGATCGTGCTGCGCCAACTTTCGGATGGCGCGGTGCTGCACGTCTTTTCCTCAGGGACGAATGGTGGCGTCAGAAACCTGGCGATCAGCCCGGACGGCAGACTGGCCGTCAGCGGCCACGACACCGGCAGCGTCATCGTCTGGGGTATCGACAAGGGCAGCGTGCTGCATGTGCTGCCGGGCCACGACTGGTCCGTCAGCGCCGTCGCCGTCTCGCCTGACGGCACGCGCGCCATCTCGGGCAGCATCGACGGCGAGTTGAAGCTCTGGGACATCGTTGCAGGCAAGCAATTGCGCAGTTGGCACGGCCACGAGCAGGGCACCTATGGCGCCGTCTTCACCGCCGACGGCCGCCATGCGGTGACCGGCAGCGGCGACCACACGATCAAGCTCTGGGATTTCGACACCTTCAAGGAAGTGCGCCGCTTCGAGGGCCATTCCGGCACCGTCTACGAAATCGCGCTGTCCTCCGACGGCAAGCGGCTGGCCTCGGTCTCGCTCGACGGCACGGCACGGCTGTGGAACATGGACACCGGCGACCAGATTGCCGAGTTCGACCCAGGCACCGGGCCGCTTTATTCGGTCGCCTTCGCCGCCGACGGCACACTGCTCACCGGCGGCTACGACCGCACGATCCGGGACTGGCCAGGGGCCGGCGGCGACGGTGAGATCCTTTTCGCCGGCGCGCCGGAGTGAGCGGCTTGTGAACGATACGGCAGAGTTCAGATATTTTGTTTTGCAACAGATTGACCCGACAACCGGCTCGCCGGTTGTCGAAGCTCGAGTTCACATCCCCGATCTGGAGAAGATTCGCACGGTTCTCGAATGCGACAATGACACACCGTTGTCGGGTTCATGGAAATTGGACGCGGGAGATCTCCAAAGGCTGGGCGCGATATGCAATCCGCCTTGCGAGCCCGACCCGAGGTTCAATCGCATCGTGCCCTGGCATGCAATCCGTGAGGTCCCGTATCTCATTCATACGAATTTCGAGCTGCCGCTGATGCTGGATGGTCGCAAGCCGCTGGCGGTATTTTATGACGCCTATCCGGCGCAATGGCTGTCCGAAACCCTTGGCCGCTTCGATCCTTTTGTTCGATCCGGCCGGCTCGCCCATCGCCTCATCGATACGCCGTTCACCGAGGCCGAGCGGGCTCGCTTCCCTGGTTTCCAGGGATGGAGACGCGCGTTCTTTTCCCTTCCCGGAGAAGAGTGGCGCATAGACGCATTTCTGCTCTTGTCGAAAGTCTCCGCCCAAACAGGTTGGAGCGAGGCTCTCGAAAGAATGGAGGGCTTGCTTCTCGGCTACGAAGATTGGCAGAACGACTGGTGGATCGAACGCAAGGGGCAGTTGCGGAAAGCCCTTTGATGCTTCGTGTGCAGCTATCCTCGGGTGCGTTTCCAAATGACCAACCTTCACCTCGTCGAAGCCTCGATCGCCGGCCTGCGCCGTGCGCTGGAAGAGGGCACCGTCACCAGCGTCGAGCTGGTCGGCGCCTATCTGAGACGCATTGCGCACTACGATCGCCACGGCATCGCGCTCAATGCCGTGCCTGTCCTCAACCCTGCAATGTTCGAGGAGGCCGCCGCGTCCGACCGCCGCCGCCGCGAGGGCATCACGCTAGGCCCCCTGGACGGCATCCCCTACACCGCCAAGGACAGCTACAAGGTCAGCGGCCTGACGGTGGCCGCTGGTTCACCGGCCTTCGAGCATCTCGTCGCCAGTGAGGATGCCTTCACAATCGCGCGCCTGCGCGCCGGCGGCGCTGTGCTGATCGGGCTGACCAACATGCCGCCGATGGCCAATGGCGGCATGCAGCGCGGCGTCTATGGCCGCGCCGAAAGCCCCTACAATGGCGACTACCTGACGGCGGCCTTCGCCTCCGGCTCATCCAACGGTTCCGGCACGGCGACCGCGGCGAGCTTCGCCGCTTTCGGGCTCGGCGAGGAGACATGGTCGTCCGGCCGGGCGCCGGCCTCCAACAACGCGCTGGTCGCCTACACGCCGTCGCGCGGCGTCATTTCGGTGCGCGGCAACTGGCCCTTGGTGCCGACCATGGACGTGGTGGTGCCGCACACCCGCTCGGTGCCTGACATGGTGGAACTGCTCGACGTGATCGTCGCCGACGACGCGGAGACGCGCGGTGATTTCTGGCGCGCGCAGCCCTGGGTGGCGCTGCCGAAGACCGGTGATATGCGGCCGCGAAGTTACACCGCGCTCGGACTGGAAGGCGCGCTGAGCGGCAAGCGGCTCGGCGTGCCACGCATGTATATTGGCCGCGACACGAAAGCCGCCAAGCCAATCGAAACCCGCGCTTCGGTGCTCGACCTGTGGCAGCAGGCGGCTGCGGATCTGAAACGGCTCGGCGCCGAAGTGGTGGACGTCGATTTTCCTGTCGTCTCCAACTACGAGCGCGACCGCCCGGATGCGAAAACCATGGTCGAGCGCGGGCTGGTGCCGCAAGAGTTCGCCGAGCGCGAGATCTGGGATCTCTGCATCTTTGCCTGGGACGACTTTTTGCGCGCCAATGCTGATCCGGCCATTCCCGATCTTGCCTCGGTCGACGGCCCGAAGATCTTCCCGCAGCCGCCGGGCACGCTGCCAGATAGCTATGGCGAGGACGGTTTCGATCTGGCGGAGTATGTCGGGCGGGCGAAGCTGGGCGTCACGCCCTTCGGCGACATCCCGACGCTGGAAGCGGGCGTGAAGGGGCTGGAGGCGACGCGGCGGATCGACTTCGAGGATTGGCTCGACCAGCAAGGTCTCGATGCCGTGGTGCTGCCGGCCGTCGCCGATGTCGGGCCGGCCGATGCCGATATCGACGAGGCCTCGGCAGCCCTTGCCTGGCGCAACGGCACCTGGGTCGCCAACGGCAATCTGGTCTGGCGACATCTGGGCATCCCGACCGTCACCGTGCCGATGGGCACGATGGCCGATATCGGCATGCCGGTCGGCTTAACCTTCGCCGGCAGGGCTTACAGCGATGTGGAGTTGCTTCGCATGGCCGGCGACTTCGAGCGCTCAGCCGCCCGCCGCACAAGCCCGCCGCGCACGCCGGAATTGCCGGACGACGTGTTTGCCACAGTGATGGATGCCGGCCGGGCAGGCGGGGTCGCCGCCGCCGGCCGATCCGCACCGCTCGCCATTTCGCTCGCCGCCGAGACGGTCGATGCCGGCGGTAATGACGAAATCGTCATCGCGCTGGACATCGATGTCGGCGCAGCCGGCGATGCCGTTGAACTGGAAGCCGCGAACGTCAAGGTGCACATCAATGGCGAGCCGGTGACGATGCAGCGAGACGGAGCACGCTACAGCGGGCGTGCCCTGGTCCCGGTGGCGACCCATCAAGGCTTCCACAGCGTCTGGCGCAGCGCCTATGGTTCGATCGCCACAGCAATCGTGCGTCTGGCTGACGGCCGTACCGCCGGCGCCTATGCGGTGACCGGCGGGATCGGGTGAGGCGCGGAAGCTGCGATCTCCCCCACAAGGGGGGAGATTGGCTGCTTCAGCGTCGCCCCTATCCTTGACCCTCCCACCACCCACGCTATCTTCGCGCCCATGTCAGAACCCAGCCTCGCGCCCCTCATCGTCATCGACCTCCAGACCGGCATGTTCGACGGCCGCTGCGAGCCGCCGATCCATGATGCCGAGGGCATGGTTGCCCGCGCCCGTGCGCTGATCGACTGGGCGAGGCGGAGCGGGCGCAAGGTGGCCTTTGTCAGGCATGATGGGCCGGCGGGCGATCCGCTGGCGCCGGGCGAGCCGGGCTGGCCGGTGTGGCCGGCGCTCGGCCAGGCCGGGGACGAACCGACCTTTGCCAAGAGCGTGCGCAATGCTTTCAGCAATTCAGCCCTTGGCCAATGGGTGGCCGGGCAAGGCGCCGGCGAGGTCGTGCTAGCCGGCGCGCAGACCGATTTTTGCATTGCCGCGACGGTGGAGGGTGCCTTTGCCGAAGGGCTCGGCGTCACCGTGGTTTCCGACGCCCACTCGACACTGGACACGCCTGGCGAGACCGCCGTCGAGATCATTGCTCGCCACAACGCGGCCTTCACGGAGGCCGGCGTCACGCTGGTGACGACGAAGGCGCTGACCGGAAGCTGAGGCCAAACCGAGGAGGCCACCTTGCCACACCTGACCTTGCCGGCCGAAGGCGGATGCCGTTGCGGGCGCGTGCGGCTGAAAATCTCCGCGCCGCCCTTGCTCACCATGGCCTGCCATTGCACCGGCTGCCAGTCGATGTCGGCCAGCGCCTATTCGCTGAGCGCCGCCATTCCGAGCGACGGGTTCGAAGTCACCGAGGGCGAACCGGTGATCGGCGGCCTGCATGGCGCCTCGCGGCATTTCTTCTGTCCGCACTGCATGAGCTGGATGTTCACGCGGCCGGAAGGGCTCGACTGGTTCGTCAATTTGCGCCCGACCATGCTCGACGACCCAGGCTGGTTCACGCCCTTCGTCGAGACCTGGACCAGCGAGAAGCTGCCCTGGGCGACGACGCCGGCCGTGCACGGCTATGCGGCATTGCCGGCGATGGAGGAATATGAGGCGCTGACGGCCGAGTTCGCTCAAGATTTTGTGACGGGCGGCTCCGCCGGCTGATCGCTTTTTGGTCGCGCCGGTGCCGACGGAGCAGGGGTGGTTGCCACCACATATTGCGTGATGGGGCGCGGGCTTGCCGTGGTCGACGCGGCTGCGGGGGCGCATGTTGGGGTGTGCTCGAAGCGCGCGTCGACCAGGGCGGCTCGTACCGCCGCAAAATCAGCATCGCACATCGCCGGTTCGCCGAAACTTCCGCGAAAGCGGAATATGCGGGCGCTAAAGAACGGATTCGGCGCAAACACTTTCTCTCCTTTCCCGCATTGACCTCCTTCGAACGAGCGGCGACGACTGGCGCTTCAACCGATGGACGGCGCCCTTGACCGAGCAGACGATTTTCCTGAACGCAAGACTGGCCGATGGCGCGCTGGTCGATCTCACCGTCACCGACGGGCGCTTCAGCGCCATCACCCCGGCAGCCGGGCGGACGCAAGCAACCACCACCGCCACCATCGACCTCGGTGGGCAGCTCGTCGTGCCCGGTTTCGTCGAGGGCCACATCCATCTCGACACCTCCTTTTACGGCGACGCCTGGCGTCCGCACATCCCGTGCACCGACGGTTTCGACGTGCGCGAGCGCGTCGCCTTCCAGGCACAAAACCTCGCCGCCGCCGCGCCGATGGCGGAACGCGCGAAAAGCCAGCTCGAGCTCTGCATCGGCAACGGCAGCCTTGCCATGCGCAGCCATGTCATGGTCGATGGCTCGGTCGGCCTGAAGCACCTCGAAACAATCCTTGCCGTGCGCGAGGCCTATCGCGACCTGATCGACATCCAGCTCGTCGCCTTCCCGCAAAGCGGTATTTTGTCTTCGCCCGGCACGCCGGAACTGCTCGACGAGGCGCTCAGGCTGGGCTGCGACCTGATCGGCGGGCTCGACCCAGCCAGCTTCGATCGCGACGTATGGGGCCATCTCGACGTGGTGTTCGGCCTCGCGCATAAGCACGGCGTCGGCGTCGATATCCATCTGCACGATGGCGGCAGCCTCGGTCTGTTTCAGATCGAGGAGATTGCACATCGGACAAAGGCACTCGGCATGGCCGGCCACGTCGCGGTCAGCCATGCCTATGCGCTGGGCGACATTCCCGCCGATGCGCTCAACAAGGCCGGCGCGATGCTCGCTACCGCAGGTGTTTCGATCATGACCAACGCCCCGGGCAACCACGCCTTTCCGCCGGTCGCGGCCCTACGGCAGGCCGGCGTCACCGTGTTCGGCGGCTCCGACAACATCCGCGATTCCTGGTGGCCCTATGGCGACGGCGACATGCTCTCGCGCGCCAATCTGATCGGCTACCGCTCCGGCTTCTACGAGGACCGGGAACTGGCGGCAGCCTTCGACGTGGTGACCTATGCCGGCGCCAAAGCGCTGCGGCTTGAAGGCTACGGCATCGCGGTCGGCGCCGCCGCCGACTTCGTCGCCATGCGGGCGGAGCATGTGCCTGAGGCGGTCGTCGCCGTGCCGAGAGAGCGCACCGTGCACCGGCGGGGCAGGCTGGTCGCGCAGGATGGGAAGATGGCGGGCTGACACCGGGTGCGTCAGCGAAAATCGTGCGATCGTCAGCCCCTGGCGACGGCAGGCCACCGCCGCCGCACCTGCCCCAACCCTAGCGGCCTGCCGTCTTCGGCAGGTACGCTGCCGGAGCGCAAGAAGTTGCAAGGAAGTTGGCTGGTGCCGCCTTGGGCGGATAGACAAAGGGCCTGACACCGGGGGTAGTGTGGCGCCAGGCCCTTGCCGTCGGGTTCGACAGCGACAATGCGCCTGTGCCGGCTGGTGTCGCAAGGCGGACCATGGTCTGCACCAAAGGTCGCTGTGATCGCGGACTTGAGGCTATCGCTCCGGGCTTCTGCGCGGCTGGGAACAGGGCTGCGAGCTTCGGCGTGGTGACTTGTGCCGACGCGAAAGCGGCGGTTGGCCTGTTGCTACTTTGCAACTGCGATCGATCACAATTTCGAGAGCTGAAACTTTAGGTTGAAGCGGCTGATTTGCCGAGCGATATCAACCTTCGTCGATTCACGCGGAGGGCTTCATGAAACTGGTATTGCTCTGTTCGGTTGCATTTCTGGCAGCCACTTCTCCAATTCTGGCAGCGGACCTTGTCCAGCCCGTCGCCGCCATGCCCTTTTCGTGGACCGGCTTCTACGTTGGCGCTCAAGCGGGCGGCGGGTGGAATGACAGCCATTGGTCGGGTACCACCTTCATTCCCTTCAATACAAATGGGTCCGGCGGTGTTTTCGGCGGCCAGATAGGCTACAACTACCAGATCAACCAATTCGTCATCGGCATTGAAGGCAACCTTGCAGGCTCGACTGTGAAGGGCGACAACCAATGTTCAGATGTTACCGGCACGGTCTGCGAAACCAAGCAGGACTATCTGGCCTCGGTGCGCGGGCGTCTCGGTTATGCTGTCGATCGGTTCCTGGTCTATGGCGATGGCGGTGTTGCCTTTACCAACTACAAATTTGCGGAAGTTGACAGCTTTCAGCAATCGTTTGGAGGCGGGTCTCGGGTTGGCTGGACCGCCGGCCTGGGCGTCGAATACGCCTTCACCGACCATTGGACCGCGGGCGTCGAATGGAACTACTATGATTTTGGGACCAAGTCTGGCGAAAGCGACGTGAATACGGGCTTCTTCGTAGACAATCGCGACACAGAAAATGTCGTCGTCGGAAAGATCAACTACAAATTCTGAGCGCAGGGGCAGCAAGCCCTGACCTACGGCCATGCCGATGTGGCTCCAACGCTGAAGCACGGCGCTGTCGCCGTGCGGCAACTCAATGCCGTCAATGTGAACCACGATGCCCATGAACGGCCCGGTTCGGCCCGCAGGAGTGATGTGCGAGGACATCATTCCACACGGCGCCCTGGGGCAAGCCTCGCCCCCGAAATCATGACGCGCCGGCTCAGGGAGCTTGCCGCATGGCTTTGGCCGCAAAGGATGTTCCGCTTCGTTGCCGCTGCGGCCGCGTCAGCGGCGTCGCCAAAAAATTTGAACCGCATACCGGCTTCCGCTTCACGTGCTACTGCCGGGACTGCCAGGCCTTCGCGCGCTTCCTCGATCGGCCGGACATGCTCGACGTCGCCGGCGGCACGGACATCTTCCAGATGCCGGCTGGCCGCGTGACGCTTGCTACGGGCAAGGATGCCGTGCGCTGCCTGCAATTCTCCGACAAGGTGCTGCGCTGGTACACCTCTTGTTGCCGGACCCCGATCGGCAACTCGGCCGGCCCGCGCTTCCCGGTGGTCGCCATCACTCATTCCTTCATGTGCCACGATGCCGAGCCCCGCGACACGGTGCTCGGCGCGCCGCTTTGCCGGATCCATGAACTCTCCGCCGTCAGCCCGCTGCCACCCAACGCGCCGCCGCCACCAACGTTCAGCCTCTTTGCGCGGCGCGTCTCAAAACTTCTCTTCTGGTGGCTGCGCGGTCTCGGCCGGCCGAACCCGCTCTTCGACCAGCGCACGAACGCCCCGCTCTCCGTGCCGCGCGTCATCACGCCGGCCGAGCGCGATGCACTGGCCGGTGTGCCGATGCCCGCTCGCCTGGAGTCTTGATCCGCCACTTGCTGACAAATGATCTGGCTGGCGGCACCTTGGCATAGTGACTATATCCCTCGAAGCCGTTCGGGCTGGCGCGCAATGGCATTGCGATGAACGCCAGTGCAACTTCGTCACTATTCGCGCGAGCATATCCCGAGGCGAATATCTCCGAATGACGCCGCCAGCTAATTGTCGATTGGCGGGGATCAGTCGATCCACTTTTCAAAGTGCTTTGCAATCTTTTTGTCAATCTTATAGCCGATATCAGCGTACTCATCATAATATTTCTCTGTATTTGTCGAGTGCTTCCAAACAATATGCTTATCAACTAGGTAGCGGTGCAATGGATGCAATTCGTCGCCCTTGTGAACATCCCCCTTTCTTGATTCTTTGTTTGGAATAGATGGTTCTTTGTTTACAACAATTCGATATGCACCAATTTTTGCCTGAATTTGTTGCAGGATGCCTCTGTATCCAGAAGGATCAAGAGCAATGTCAGCGTATTGAGACAGCATTTCGCTCATTGTAAGCAAGCATATATTTGATATGAAATTCTCTTCGTAGCCACCTCCAATATCAGAATGAACGCCTGGAACCCAGATTTCTCTTACAAGAGCGGAGGAGTTTCCCTCGGATCCTCTGTGAAAGCGTTGGAGGACAAACTCCTTTCGCATTTCGTGCAAACTCATCAGGTGAACAACTGACTCAACCCCTGACGCCACGACCGAGTCGCGAAAATAAATGTTGCGATAAAGCTCGTCGTCCATCGGGCCAACAACAGTATCGAACACGCCAAGAAACTTAATAGGCTTGCCGAGATTTTCATGGAATAGTGGTTCTCTGTCGCCGGGTTGCAAACGCCGCTTCAGATCTGTTATCCTGGAATGGTAATCACCGTCGCTCTCGGATTGTGAAATCGTGGTGAATTCGTTCCAAAGAGTATCAAGACAATCTAGCTTGTCTGACCGCAGGATGCCGAAATCTGAGACGAATCTTGATAGTATTCTTGCTGCAGCGGCTCCGCGAGAGAAGCCGATAAGAATGACATCATCCCCTTGCCGGTAGTTTGCACTAATGTTTACATAACCACGTATAACTAATTGCTCTAAATTGTCTCCAAAAACATTTTCTCTAACTTTTTCGACGATTTTAAATAGACTTGATCGCTCAACGAGCCTGGATACTGTAAATCTCGTGCCAATGCCCGGAAGATAAAAAGTAATCTGAACCTTATTTCGATATGATCGTCCAGACTTTATCTTTTTGCTTTCAGCTATTATTTGATTGAGGGCATACACATTCGAAAAAGAATCTGAGGTTGCATCATTGCCTGTTCCGTCCATCAGCAATATCAATGATTTCGGCATTTAAGTGCATCCCCTCCATTTCTAGACGCTGTATATACTGACCTATTTAGATCCTTCTGAAAAGACGATCTTTCCACCCACGGAATGCCCACCGGAGGGTGCTGTAGTGGTCGCTGAGGCCTCCTTCTTCTTGTCGCCAGCACGATTTTGGCTCCGGCCCGCCGTTCGATGGATCAAGTCCGCTGCCGCACTTTCGGTTCAGTTGGGGAGATCAGCCAACAAGGCTAAGTGGCGGATATCGCAGGCAGCATGCTCGGCGGTGGCGCACATCCCTCCAAATTAATTTGCATGCAAATGTTTCGGATTGGCACGGTTTCGTGAAGCACTTCACCGTTCCCGCGCAATCGATCGGATACAGAGGCATCGCAAAACCGGCGCGGCGTGGCAGGGCATCACTGCTCTTTCCGTCGCTACGATATGGAGGATGTCGATGTTCAAAACCCTTGGCCGAATTGCGGCTGCTCTCAAGCGAGCCGGCAAGCGCGAAGAGACGAAGCGCGCATTGGACAATCTGCCGCCGGAAACCCAGAAGGATATCGGCTGGTCGAAGTCCCCTTCTGACGAAATCCGGCTGCCGTTTTAACGGGCAGAGCCGGACGCCTTGCTCTGTCGAACGCATCCGGCCAGCGGCATCCGGTCGCCTCTCGCCCAACCACCACCGCAGCGCCGCGATCACGGATCAGCGCTACCTGCTTCGTCCGATGTCCATACGGGCTTGAAAGACACCGTCTTCAGGCCCGCGTTTCGGACCCGATCGACAAACACGTCGTTGACGAACACGGAAGACGCGCGCATCGGCAGCTTGAAGATCTCGGCATTGCCGATCCGGTCCGCATGGAACGCGTAGCGTTCGATTGCGAGGATGTCGCCGTCCTCGAAAGTGACGATCTGCGACCGCTCCTTGTTCAGCGCGTCGATCACATTGGTGACGTTGAAGAGCCAGACCTCTTCGCCGCGAAGCGGCAGCAACTGGCCATAGGGCTGCAATGATGCCGCCAGCGCATCGACGGCGGGCTTGCGCAGCAGCGGTGCGTGTTCGCCAAGCCAGGGGAAGTCCGAATAGAGGTAGACGCGGTCGTCGTCGGCGATGCGCTGCATGACAGGCGGATCCCATGTGTCGAGAACCCTTCCATCCAGGCCGAAGAAGACCTCGAAGTAATTGTCATCAACCGGCAGGACCCACTCCTGATCCTCCAGGACGGCGAACTCGTAGAGGCTGATCGGCATCGGTCGGTATCCTTGCGTCAGGGGTAACGCTCTCCGCCCTTTTTCTGTTGATCGCGGCCAAAAAACAACGCTAATTGATGCCTGCGAGGGGCCATGCTGACAGTTGATGAAGTGGGAGCGATCCCGTTGTTTTCGGGTCTGCCGGCGGCCGAGCTGGGGCGCCTGGCGCGGATGGCGGCCGACCTTCATCTCAGCCCCGGAGAGTTCGCGGTCCACGAGGGCGGAGAGGCAGCGCTCTTTGCGGTTTTCGCCGGCAAGATCGAAGTGGTGAAAACCTTCGACGGCGTCGAGCGGACGCTCGGCTGGCGGCTGCCGGGAACGATCTTCGGCGAGGTGCCGATCGCGCTTGGCTCGGGTTTTCCGGGCGGCTATCGCGCCGCCGAACCCTCCCGCGTCATGCGCATCGAGGTCCAGCAATACTATTCCATCGCGGCGGTCTCGAAGGACGTCGCCCAGAAGGTCAGCGCACTGGCCCGCGAGCGCATGGGCGGGCTGCAGAGCGTCACCGCCGAGCCGCAGAAGCCGCGCGTCACCCTGGTCGGCCATCGCTGGGACGCGGCCTGCGGCGACCTGCGCCGGTTTCTCGCCCGCAACCAGATCTCGTTCAGCTGGCTGCTGCCCGACACGCCGGATGCCGAGGCTTTCTGGTCCACCCAGCGCAGGCCGGCTCAGGATGGTCCCGTCGCCCTCCTGGCGGACGGCGAGATTGTCGAAAGACCCGCCGTGCGCGATCTGGCCATTCGTCTGGGGCTGCAGACGCGCCCGCGTGCCGACGAATACGATGTCGCGATCGTCGGCGGCGGGCCGGCCGGTCTTGCCGCCGCGGTCTATGGCGCCTCCGAGGGCCTGCGCACCATCGTCGTCGAGCGCGAGGCGCCCGGTGGGCAGGCCGGCACGTCATCGCGCATCGAGAACTATCTCGGCTTTCCGAGCGGCATTTCCGGCGACGAGCTCGCCAGCCGCGCGCTGCAGCAGGCAAAGCGGCTCGGCGCCGAAATCCTGGTCACCCGCTCGGTTGCCGGCATCGATCCGGCCACGCACGAGGTGGAGCTCGACGGCACCGATGTCGTGCGCGCCCGCAGCCTCATCCTGGCCACCGGCGTCGCCTGGCGCCGTCTTGCCATCGACGGGTTCGACCGGCTGATCGGCAAGGGCGTCTATTATGGCGCCGCGCGCAGCGAGGCGAGCAGCACGCATGGCCAGGATGTCTACCTGATCGGCGCCGGCAATTCGGCCGGCCAGGCGGCGATGCATTTTTCCGGCCATGCGCGCAGCGTGACTCTGCTGGTGCGCGGCCCGTCGCTTGCCGACAGCATGTCCCACTATCTGATCGAGCAGCTCAGGGCGAAATCGAACGTAAAGGTCCAGCTTCGCTCCGAAGTCCAGGTCGTGCACGGCGAGACGCACCTGACGGCGATCGACATTCTCGACAAGACAAGCAACGCGGTGAGCCGGCACGAATGCGGCGGGCTGTTCGTGTTCATCGGCGCCAACGCCGAGACCGAGTGGCTGCCGGCCGAGGTCGCACGCGATGCGCGCGGCTATGTGCTGACCGGCGACGACGTGAAGAAGGCAGGGCACTGGTCGCATGGCCGCGACCCCTATCTGCTCGAGACGAGCGCGCCCGGAATCTTCGCCTGCGGCGATGTGCGGCTGAGCCCGGTCAAGCGCGTCGCCTCGGCCGTCGGCGAGGGCAGCATGGCCATCGCCTTCGTCCACCAGTATCTGGCCAATGAGGGCAAGGCCCAGCGCGGTTGATCGTCCTGCTTGACAGGCCGGCCCCATTGCCTCAGCCTCAACCTTTGGGACAGGCAGGGGAACGCGCGATGAAGAAACAATACTCGAAGCCCATACTGGTCAGAAAAGGCCGGCTCTCGGCCCAGACCGCTCAGCAGGTCGGTTCGCAGGCAGCGGATTAACACCGGCGCAACCGCCTAAGATCGTCATCTGATACGCAAGGACGGAACTGGCGCCGGGCGAGCGTGGCTGGCGCGTTGACTGCGTTTCATTTCGGACCCGGCAGCACGAGCACCGGTCGATGGAGCCGTGCTGCCTTCAGGCCGGTCAGCCGGCAGGCTTGTAAGAGCCGGCCGCCTTTTTGGCGGCGGCGAGCACCCCCTTCATGTCGAGTTCTTCGAGGATGACGAGGTCGCTCACCGAGCCGCTTGCCCGCACGGCAAGGGCCATGCCCATCCCGGCGGACTGGTCCGGCACCTCGCCATTGACGACGACATCGTAAGCGCCGCGCGTAAACATCAAATTGGCCATCTTGCCACCAACGCTTTCAAACAGCGCCTTGATGGCGGCTTCCCGGTCTGATCCCTGCATCAGGCCCTTGGCGGCGTGGGGTTCATAATTTGCCAATATGGTAACCTTCATGGCTGTCTCCTCCAAATATCGTTGTCTCAGGCTGCTCAGACGTTTGAGCAGCACGGAGGTGCTTGTCTTTTCACTGACATTTTGACGTGGCCTGTGGACCGCCTGGGCAGCCATGGCCAAACTCAGTTCATGACCGGAGCTGAGCTTCGGTCCGCCGCAATATGCGCCTATTCTAATATGACGACAATCCTGGCTAGCGCACTACCCCAGCCACCACCAGAGCGCCGCGATGACCGCCACCACGCCGGCAATCGACAGTCCCAGCATGATGTAGGCGCCCTTGATGATATCGCCGATGACCTTCTTGAGGCTGGCGCGGTCGTTGAGGTTGGGGAAAGGCTCGTTCGGGTGCGCCACGCCGAGGAAGTCGCAGAGCGGCGCCCAGCCGTCGGTCACCTTGAACACCAGCAGCTTTTCCGGTGGCACCGCCGCCTTCACCTCCTCGGTGTAGGCGTTGTAGCGCGCCACCGCCTTGGCGCGGTCGTCCATCACGCCGGCCAAGGTGCGGCCCCATACCAGCTTGCTCGACATGTCGCCGAATTTTCGGCCGAACGGCGTCAGCCACTCCAGCACCTTGAACTGCCAGACATTCTCGGTGAAGTAGATCGTGTCGATGGTGCTTTCGTACCAGGCTTCGGCGCCGCGCGGATGCAGCGTCAGCAGCACCTTGGCGTCGGGATAGGCGGCCAGCAATTCCTTCCACACGCAGCAGCCGGGATTGTCGACCGTGGCCGTGTACTTGGCGAACACCTGGTTCCAGTCATGCTGGCTGCCGGGCGGGCTGTTCGCCACCTTGCGCCAGAAGTCGAGATGGCCCTTGTTGGCCTTGTTGAGGATGACTTCCTGCATGTGATAGCTCGGAAAGCCGAGCCTGTTCAGCGCGGCAAAGGTCGACCACGTGCCGGTGCGGCCGAATCCGGCACCGATGAGCTTGAGCGTCATTCCCCATCCCCATGTTCTGGACCGCTGTTCTTTTTATGCGGGCCCATCCGAAACGAGGTTGCATCGACCCCGGCAAGCGCGCAACAAATTTCCATGCGCAAGCGCTAGAACGTGAATTTTTGCTTTGGGCCACGCGCAAGGACCTTCTGGCTATTCCAGCGGGCAGGGGAGCCTGATAATAGGTCAGCCAGATTGACCTAATTGCCCGAGCTGATCCTGATCGTGCTCGAAGAAGAAAATCCACGGGGAGGTGGGCTGTGACATTGATGGACCTCTTGGCATCGCGCTCGTCGCGCATGAAGGCCTCGGAAATCCGCGAGCTGCTGAAACTGCTCGACCAGCCCGACATCATCTCCTTCGCCGGCGGCATCCCCGACCCGGCGCTGTTCCCGACCGAAGCCATATCCGATGCCTATGCCTCGGTGCTCGGCGGCGCCGAGGCGGGGGCGGCACTGCAGTATCAGGTCAGCGAAGGCTATCTGCCGCTGAGAAAATGGCTGGCCGGCCAGATGGGCAAGCTCGGCGTCGCCTGCGACGAGCACAACATCTTCATCACCTCGGGCTCGCAGCAGGCGCTGGATTATCTCGGCAAGCTTTTCCTTTCGCCCGGCGACACCGCTTTGGTCACCTGGCCGACCTATCTCGGCGCGCTGCAGGCCTTCAACGCCTATGAGCCGCGCTACGACCGGCTGACGCCGGATGGCGGCAACATGACGCCAGCAGCCTATCACGCGGCCGCTGCTGACGCCGGCGGCAAGGTGAAGTTTGCCTATCTTGTGCCGGATTTCGCCAACCCGACCGGCGAGACGCTGGGCCTGAGGCAGCGCGAGGCGGTGCTCGATCTCGCCGGCGAGCTCGACATCGCCGTCATCGAGGATGCCGCCTATCGCGCGCTGCGCTATGACGGCGAGGGCGTGGCGCCGATCCTGGCGATCGACTGCGCGCGTTCCGGCGGCATCGAAAACGCCCGCACGCTCTATTGCGGCTCGTTCTCGAAAATCCTGTCGCCGGGCATGCGTGTCGGTTGGGTCTGCGCGCCGCGCCACGTCGTGGAGCGCCTGGTGCTGATGAAGCAAGCCTCCGACCTGCACAGCCCCTCGATCAACCAGGTGGCCATGCACCGCGCCGCCGAAGCCGTCTTCGACCGCCAGGTGGAGAAGCTCATCGGCGCCTACCGGGAACGCCGCGACGGCCTGCTTGGCGCGCTCGAGGCCAATATGCCCGAAGGCGTGACCTGGAGCCGGCCGGATGGCGGCATGTTCGTCTGGGTGACGCTGCCGGAAGGCACCGACGCCACCGCGCTGCTCGCCCGTTCGGTCAAGGAGGCGCGCGTCGCCTTCGTGCCGGGCAACGCCTTCTTCGCCGACGCTTCGGGGCGCAACACGCTGCGGCTGAGCTTCACGCTTGCCGACAAGCGCGCGGTGGAAGAGGGCATACCCCGGCTGGCGGCGCTGCTGAAGGGGTAGGGGCAGCTCCGCTGTCTCGATACCATTGAACCTCTTGAGCCCTCCGCCGGGAGGTGACAGTTTGGCGCCCCATGGCCGCCGCCCTGACATCGCCCCGCATCATGCTTCTGCTTGGCAGCGCGCCCGACGTGGTGCGTTGCGTGCATTGGCCCAAACAGGCCGTCAGCAAGATCGTCGCCATCAACAATGCCTGGCGGGTGCGTCCTGACTGGGATCTCCTCGTCCATGCCGGCGATTTTCCGTCGGACCGACTGCCCCCTGGCGCATGGCTGCGGCAGGCGCAGATCTTCAGCGCCTCGCATTATGTGCCGGCGCAGAACGCCTTTGGCGGCTTCGTCTATGCCGGCGGCACCATGGCGATGACGGCGGCCTACTGGACCATCCACAGCCAGAAGCCGGACGTGCTCGCCTTCCTCGGCTGCGACATGATCTACGACCAGCCGGAAAAGACGCATTTCTACGGCGTCGGCCGTGCCGACCCGCTGCGCAACGATCCGACGCTGCAGAGCCTCGAGGCCAAATCCTCCCGCCTGCTCATCCACGCGCTGAGGCGCGGCACGCTCTGCGTCAACCTGTCGGACCTGCCGCACAGCCGGCTGCTCCTGCCGAGGCTTTCCTTCGAGGAGATCAGGCATTTGTCGCCCCAGCGGCTCGCCGACATGAAGGCGGGCGTGCTCGCGGGCATCCAGTCCCAAGCGGTGGAAGAGGCCGAGCGCATCGAAGGCGAGCTCGGCTATTTCTACGAAGACGGCAAGTACTGGAACCACCTCGACGAGATCGACGAGACGCGCCTGGCGGATATAGACAGGCTGTGGATGTCGGCCGTCGGGGACCTCACGGCCCGGCCCGCCGAGGAATGCAGCGCTGCGGAGTAGTCCTTAATCTTGACGTTGGAGATTGGCCAAGGCGGAGCGACATCCGATCTCCCCCACGAGGGGGGAGATCGGCAGCGTCAGCCCGCTCAGCCTATTCCGCCGCCAGCTTGTCCTGCGTCTTGGTATCGAAATCGCTGGCGTCGTGGCGCTCGTGCAGCTGCATGGCCGGGTCGCCGAAGGCGCGGTTGACCATGCGCCCGCGCTTTACCGCCGGCCGGGCGTCGATGGCGTCGGCCCAGCGCTGCACGTGCTTGTATTCCTGCACGGCCAGGAACTCGCCGGAATCATTGTACATGCGGCCCTTGGCGAGCCCGCCATACCAGGGCCACACCGCCATGTCGGCGATCGTGTAGTCTGCGCCGCCGAGATATTCGCTTTCCGCCAGCCGGCGGTCGAGCACGTCCATCTGCCGCTTGGTCTCCATGGCGAAGCGGTCGATGGCGTATTCGATCTTTTCCGGCGCATAGGCGTAGAAATGACCGAAGCCGCCGCCGAGATAGGGCGCGGAACCCATCTGCCAGAACAGCCAGGACAGCGCCTCGGTGCGCGCCGCCCGCTCGGTCGGCAGGAATTCGCCGAACTTTTCGGCGAGATAGACCAGGATCGAGCCGGATTCGAACACCCGGATCGGCTTCGGCTCGCTGTAGTCCATCAGCGCCGGGATCTTGGAGTTGGGATTGACCCCGACAAAGCCGCTGCCGAACTGGTCGCCATCGTTGATGCGGATCAGCCAGGCGTCGTATTCGGCGCCCTTGTGGCCACGCGCCAGAAGCTCCTCCAGCATGATCGTCACCTTGACGCCGTTCGGCGTCCCCAGCGAATAAAGCTGCAGCGGATGCTTGCCGATCGGCAATTCCTTGTCATGCGTCGGGCCGGCGATCGGCCGGTTGATGCTGGCGAAGGTGCCGCCATTCGCCTTGTTCCAGGTCCATACTTTCGGCGGTGTGTATTGGTTCATCGGGGGAGGCCTTGTGGTTTTCGACGGGGGGAAGGGTCAGCTTGCACGAGTTTGGATGGGGCGGGTCTGGTCTATACCCCGATATAGATAGCGAAGGCTGCGGAAAGTTCAACTTGTGTTGAACTACTATCGATCCGACGCCGACTCCCTTTCCCCTCGCGGGAAGGAGGGCGCCAACCCTTGCACCTCACTCAATCCGCCATACCTATGGAAAAGACCGACCTAGCCAGGATGAACGGATGAACATCGATACCATTTCGCGCTCCGTCGTGGCCGTCCGCGCCACGATCCCCGACGACGCCTTCACCGCCGACGCGCTGGGCACCCGCCGCGAAGGCAGCGGCGTCGTCATCCGTGACGACGGGCTGGTGCTGACCATCGGTTATCTGATCACCGAGGCCGAGGAAGTCTGGCTGACCGACCAGGATGGCCGCGTCGTCCCCGCCCATGCACTCGCCTACGACCAGGAATCCGGCTTCGGCCTGGTGCAGGCGCTGTCGCCGCTCGGCCTGCCGGCGGTGGCGCTCGGCGACGCCAACAGGGCCAAGGCCGGCGACGCCGTCGTGCTCGCCGACGGCATCGGCCAGCAGGTCAATGCGCATATCGTCACCAAGCAGGAATTCGCCGGTTATTGGGAATATCTGCTGGACGAGGCGATCTTCATCGCGCCGGCCCATCCGTCCTGGGGCGGGGCGGCACTGTTCGACGAGGATGGCAGGCTGCTTGGCGTCGGATCGCTGCGCCTGCAGATGAGCCGCGCCGGCGAGGTCGCCGACATCAACATGATCGTGCCGATCGACCTCCTGCCGCCGATCCTCGACGACCTCTTGACGCGCGGCCAGGTGGCCAAGCCGCCGCGCCCGTGGCTCGGCGCCTTCTCGGCCGAGAGCAACGGCGTCGTCATGGTGATGAGCGTCGCCGAAGGCGGCCCCGCCGCCAAGGCCGGCCTGCGCCAGGGCGACATTATCTCGGACGTGCGCGACGGCGAAGTGGATGGTCTCGCCGACTTCTACCGCAAGCTCTGGGAAAGCCCGGCCGGCGCCGAGATCCCGCTCAGGGTGGTGCGCGACGGTCGTGAAACCTGGCTGCGGGTGAAGTCGGCGGATCGCAACAGCTTTCTGAAGAAGCCGCATTTGCAGTGAAAACGCCAATCTCCCCCTTGTGGGGGTTGAGGAGTGGTCCGCGAAGCGGACGGAAGGCCAATTGCTTGGCTTTCTGAACGACGAACGCCCGGCAGGGCAGAGGTGGGCGCGAAGGATCGCGGCATTCTGTTTATTTTCTACCCAAGAATCACGAACGAAGGCGGCTGCAACTCACCGGCAAGCTGGCGGGACAGCACCCCCCTCTGGCCTGCCGGCCATCTCCCCCACGAGGGGGGAGATCGGCGGTTTCGGCGCCGCGCAAGGAGAAACCGCGATGCCCCCCGTCAAGGTCGATCCCGCCAAGGTGCACGAATTCCCGGATCCGGAGAGCTTCTACGCCTGGCTCGGCAAGCATCACGCCACCGAGACGGAAGTCTGGATCAAGGTCCACAAGGTGGGTTCCGGCCTGCCGTCGATCACACCCAAGCAGGCCATCGACGTCGTGCTGTGCTTTGGCTGGATCGACGCCGTACGCAAGAGCCTCGACGACATGAGTTATCTGCAGCGCTACACGCCGCGCGGCAAAAGGAGCATCTGGAGCCAAATCAATGTCGACAATGTCGCCCGCCTGATAGCGGAGGGCCGCATGACCGAACATGGGCTGAAAGAGGTCGAGGCGGCCAGGGCCGACGGTCGCTGGGACCGCGCCTATGGCAGCGGCAAGGAGATGAAAATCCCCGACGACCTGCAGGCCGCCATAGATGCCGAGCCCAAGGCGAAAGAAATGCTGGCCAGGCTCAGCGCCCAGAACCGCTTCGCGCTCGCCTTCCGCACCCACAACATGAAGACCGAAGCCGGCCGCAGGAAGAAGATCGAGACCTTCGTCGAGATGCTGAAGCGCGGCGAGACGATCCATCCGCAGGGCAAGAAATAATCGCGGGCGGCCTCGATCGAGACCGCCCGCAATTGGAATGAGGCGCTACCGGCCGAGATCGAGTGCCGCCGTCAGGTCGCCCATCGGCGGCTGATCATTGTTGCGCAGCGCCTTGTCGCGGGCGACGATGCCGGGAAGCACCGGCAAGTCGTAGCGCGCGGTGATGAAGCGCAGGATCGACGTCGTGTCATATTGCGTGTGGTCGACGGTTCCCATCTTCGCATAGGGCGAGATGATCATCGCCGGAATGCGGTTGCCCGGCCCCCAGCGGTCGGCCTTGGGCGGCGCGACATGGTCCCAGAAGCCGCCATTCTCGTCATAGGTGACGACGACCAGCATATGGCCCCATTGCGGGCTCTTCTCGAGGTGGGAGACAAGATCGGCGAGATGCTGGTCGCCGCTGGCGACATCGGCATAGCCGCCATGCTCGTTGAGATTGCCCTGCGGCTTGTAGAAGGTCACGGCAGGCAGCTTGCCGTCGTCGATGTCCTTGATGAACGCCACGCCGTCCATGCCGCCATCCTTCAGATGCTCGAAGCGCGCGGCCGTGCCCGGCGCATAGGCGGCGAAATAATTGTAGGGCTGGTGGTGGAACTGGAAGTTCGGCACCGGCGTGGCGTTCTTGCCGTCGAGGGCGGCCTGCCAGGCGCCGGAATACCAGGCCCAGGAGACGCCCTTCAGCGACAGGAGATCGCCGATGGTGATTTCGTGCTGCGGCGGCAGCGTGGTCGGCTGGGCCGGGTCGGCCAGGGCCTTGTCGCCGCCTTCGGCCGGCTTGTTGGCGCTCGGCTGATAGGGGGGCTGCATGGTATTGACGGCGTAGAAGTCGGGCGTGATGGCGCCGTCATTGACGAATTTCGGTGCGCCGCCGAGCGCCGAGGGCGGCGAGTTGTCGGCAACCTTCAGCGTCTTGCCGTCGGCGTCGACGACCGCGATCTGACCCTTGACCGGGCTGGTGTCGGCATGGGGATAGACCGGCGCGCAGGCGCAGGCGAGCATGATATGGTTGAGGAAGGAGCCGCCGAAGGCGCCCTGGAAGAAATTGTCGGCCAGCACGTATTTCTTCGCCACCGCCCACATAGGCAGCTCCGAGCCGTCATAGTGGCCCATGACGAGACCACCCGAATCCGCCCAGGCGACGAACTTGTCGTTGCGGCCAGCGTCGATCTGCATCTGCTCCTGGTAGAAGCGGTGCCAGAGATCGCGGGTGATGACATTGGTCTTCTCGTTGAAGCCTTTGGCATCATCGATGGCGAAACTGGCATTGGCCAGATGCGCCGACTGCGCCTCGGTCACCGGCGGTGTCACGCCTTTGGCGGTCAGGCCGCTCCAGGCGGGCGGCAGTTCCGAGAGCGGCTTGCCGTCGCGGTCGAGCTGGCGCGCCTGGTCCGCCGTCAGGTTCGACAGGCCGTTGGCGCCGGGAAAGCCGCCATAGAGATTATCGAAGCTGCGGTTCTCGGCATAGATGACGACGACGGTGTCGATCTTGTCGAGGCCGGCGGGTGCGGCGCGGGCCGCCGTGGCAAGTGAAGCCAGGGCTGAGCCGGCCAGAAAAAGCGAATTGAGGAGCTTGAGCCTCGTCATGGGGAGTACCTCGTGGCTGGGTTGGCTGGAGGAGCAATGCCTGGCGCGGGGGCGACGAACCAGCAGGGATGGAGCTAACTTCTCTGCCTTGTCACCTTTGTGACATTTTCCATCCTGGCGAACACGGTTTCGTGAGGCAGGGAACCGGTCATCAATCCGTTGCAGTGGCTACCTATTTCCCGAGCAGAACCGGACTGAACCCTATGATTGCGGCACGACGCAAACGCCTGACGATCGCAATCGCCGTGGCATCGATGCTGGGGCTCGCCATGCCTGCGAAAACGGCCCTTGCCGGGCCGGATGGCGTCCATCCCGGTCCGATGTCACGCGCCGAGGCCTATGCCAGGGCGGCCGCGCTGACCGGGCTTGGCCGCAAAATGTTCTTCGATCGCTCGCTATCGGCCTCCGGCCTGCAGGCCTGCTCGTCCTGCCACGATCCGCACCATGCCTTCGGCCCGGCATCGGCGGCGGCGGTCGAAGTGGGCGGGCCGGGCATGGACCGGCCCGGGGTGCGCGCCGTGCCGTCGCTTCGCTATCTGCAGGCGGTGCCGGCCTTCACCGAGCATTTCTACGATTCCGACGACGAGGGCGATGAAAGCGTCGACAACGGGCCGACCGGCGGCCTGACCTGGGACGGCCGTGCGGACCACGGCAGCGACCAGGCGCGGATCCCGCTGCTGTCGCCCTTCGAGATGGCCAACAAGGATGCCGGCGATGTCGTGGCCAGACTGCGTAGGGCGCCCTATGCCGGCGAGCTCAAGATGGTCTTCGGCGACAAGGTGTTCGACGATCCGGACAGCGCCTTCGACGCCGCCGTCGAGGCGCTCGGCACCTTCGAGCAGAGTGCTGCCGATTTCTATCCCTATTCCAGCCGCTACGATCGCTTCCTCGCCGGCAAGGCGACACTCTCGGCGCAGGAACTGCGTGGCCGCGCGCTGTTCGAGGACGAAGCCAAGGGCAATTGCGCCAGCTGTCACCTGAGCGAACCCGCCAATGACGGCGAGCCGCCGCAATTCACCGATTTCGGCTTCCTCGGCATCGGCGTGCCGCGCAATCCAGCCATTCAAGCCAATGCCGATGCGGCCTATTTCGATCTCGGCCTGTGCGGTCCGCTGAGGACCGATCTCAAGGGCAGGGCGCAGTATTGCGGCCTGTTCCGCACGCCGACGCTGCGCAACGTGGCGCTGAAGCAGAGTTTTTTCCACAACGGCTACTTCCATTCGCTGCGCGACGCCGTCGCCTTCTACGCCACGCGCGACACCGATCCCGGCCGCTGGTACCCCAAGAATGCCGACGGCACGGTCCGCCAGAATGACGACCTGCCCAAAACCTATTGGGCCAACCTCAACAAGGATCCGCCCTTCGGCAAGAAGCCCGGCGGCAGGCCGGCGCTGACCGATCCCGAGATCGACGACATCGTCGCCTTCCTGCAGACGCTGACCGACGCCGACCAGCAGGCCGGCGCGCCGCCGGTGCAGTGAGCGGCCGGGACTGTCACCGGCGTCGGCGCTTGAGGGCCGGCAGGCCAGCAAGCAGCTTCACGCAGTCGTGACCGGCCGGTTGTGGTGACGCGCGGCATGCTACGAAAATAGCATTCTCGCACCTTCGGGGTGGATGCTAGGGTCGCGACCCGTGCACCCAAGGCACGCAGCGGCATGATCCCGCAAGACGGAGGAACAGCAAGCGGGACGCATGCCAGTCATTTCATGAAAATCGGGCGGGACAGTTGAACCATCGTGAGGCCGGCGCGTTTGGCGTGCTTGGCCACAAGGGAGGAACATACCAGTGAAAGCATCCTATCTCGTCTCGGTCGCGTTGCTTGCGGCGACCGCCATGCCTGCGGCAGCGGGAGAAATCTCCGACGGCAAGGTCAAAATCGGCATCCTTAACGACCAGTCGGGCGTCTATGCCGATTTCGGTGGCAAATGGTCGGTCGAGGCCGCCAAGATGGCGGTCGAGGATTTTGGCGGCAAGGTCCAGGGCGCGCCGATCGAAATCATCAGCGCCGATCACCAGAACAAGCCCGACATCGCCTCCAACATAGCGCGCCAGTGGTACGACACCGAGCAAGTCGATGCCATCATGGAACTGACCACGTCCTCGGTGGCGCTCGCCGTCCAGGGGCTTTCCAAGGAAAAGAAGAAGATCGACATCGTGACCGGCGCCGCTTCGACCGATCTTACCGGCAAGCAGTGCTCGCCCTATGGTTTCCACTGGGCCTACGACACCCATTCGCAAGCCGTCGGCACCGGCGGAGCGCTGGTGCAGCAAGGCGGCGACAGCTGGTATTTCATCACCGTCGACTACGCCTTCGGCTATTCTCTCGAGGAGCAGACCGCCAAGCTGGTTAAAGCCAGCGGCGGCAAAGTGCAGGGCGAGGTGCGTTATCCGCTGGGCTCCACCGACTATTCGTCCTTCCTGCTGCAGGCGCAGTCCTCCGGCGCCAAGGTCATCGGGCTCGCCAATGCAGGCCTCGACACCTCCAACTCGATCAAGCAGGCGGCCGAGTTCGGCATCGTCGCAGGCGGCCAGCGGCTGGCGGCGCTGCTGTTCACGCTGGCCGAAGTGCACGGGCTCGGCCTGCAGGCGGCGCAGGGCGTCGTGCTCACCGAGGGCTATTACTGGGACCGTGATGACAAGAGCCGCGATTTCGCCGACCGCTTCTTCAAGCGCACCAACCGGATGCCCAACATGATCCAGGCCGGCACCTACTCGGCGGTGACGCAGTACCTCAAGGCCATCGACAAGGCCGGCACCGACGAGACCGAGGCCGTGGCCAAGCTATTGCATGAAATGCCGGTCGACGACGTCTTCACCGCCAACGGCAAGGTGCAGGCCGACGGCTCCATGGTGCACGACATGTATCTCTATCAGGTCAAGAAGCCCGAAGAGAGCAAGAAGGACTGGGACTACTACACCTATCTTGCGACCATTCCGGGCGACAAGGCCTTCATGAAGGCCGAGGAAAGCGGCTGCCCGCTCGTCACCAAGTGACGAGCGCAACCGCCGCGACCGTCCGGCCGGACGGTGATCAGGACGTGCCCCGGGTGGTGCTTTCCGCCCGCGGCCTTCGGCGCGACTTCGCCGGCTTCGTCGCGGTCAACAATGTCGATCTCGACGTTCATCACGGCAAGATCCACGCGCTTATCGGGCCGAACGGCGCCGGCAAGACCACGATCTTCAATCTGTTGACCAAATTCCTGCAGCCGACCAGCGGCAGGATCGAGCTGCTCGGCACCGACATCAGCCGGACCTCGCCGGCAAAGGTTGCGCGCATGGGCCTGGTCCGGTCGTTCCAGATATCGGCGATCTTTCCGCATCTGAGCGTCCTCGACAATGTGCGCGTCGCGCTGCAGCGGCCGAGCGGGCTGGGCTTCCAGTTCTGGCGCTCGCTGTCGGTACTCGACGAATTGACGCCACGGGCACGCGAACTTCTCGGCATCGTCGGCCTCGACGACGCTGCGAACCGGCTCGCCGGCGATCTGTCCTATGGCAGGAAGCGCGTGCTCGAAATCGCCACCACGCTGGCGCTCGATCCGAAAGTGCTGCTGCTCGACGAGCCGATGGCCGGCATGGGGCACGAGGATGTCGGCACGATCTCGCAAATCATCCGTTCGCTGGCTCGCGACCGGGCCGTGCTGATGGTCGAGCACAATCTGACCGTCGTCGCCGATCTTTGCGACTGGATCACCGTCATGCAGCGCGGGCAGGTGCTCGCCGCCGGCGACTACGCGACCGTAAGCCAGGACGAGCGCGTCAGGATCGCCTATATGGGGACGGAGCATGAGTGAGCCGCTGCTTGCCGTGCGCGATCTCCACGCCTGGTACGGCGAAGGCCATGCGCTGCATGGCGTGAACCTCGATGTCTTTCGCGGCGAGACCGTGACTTTGCTTGGCCGCAACGGCGTCGGCAAGACCACCACGCTGCGTGCCATCATGGGGCTGGTCCGCAAGCGCACCGGCAACGTCACGTTCAACGGCACGGACCTGATCGGCCTGCCGCTGCACCGCGTCGCCCGTCAGGGCATCGGCTTCGTTCCCGAGGAGCGCGGCATCTTCGCCACGCTGACGGTCGACGAGAACCTGATCCTGCCGCCGGTGGTGGCCAAGGGCGGCATGAGCGTCGAGGAAATCTTCGATCTCTTCCCCAATCTCAGGGAACGCCGCAACAGCCCGGGCACAAAACTCTCCGGCGGCGAACAGCAGATGCTGGCGATTGCCCGCATCCTCAGGACCGGCGTGCAGATGCTGCTGCTCGACGAACCGACCGAAGGCCTGGCGCCGGTCATCGTCCAGCGCATCGGCGAATTGCTGGCGACCTTGAAGAAGCGCGGCATGACGATCCTGCTCGTCGAGCAGAATTTCCGCTTCGCCGCCCGCATCGCCGACCGCTTCTACCTGATGGAGCACGGCAAGGTGCTGGAAGGGTTCCCGGTCGGCGAACTCGGCGCGCACACTGAACTGCTGCACGAAGTGCTGGGAGTATGATGGCGCCATGACGATGATCTTCGGCATCCCCATCCAGGCCTTGCTCGGGCAGTTGCTGGTCGGGCTGATCAACGGCTCCTTCTACGCCATGCTCAGCCTCGGGCTGGCCGTCATCTTCGGCCTGCTGCGCATCATCAATTTCGCCCATGGCGCGCTCTATATGCTTGGCGCCTTCATCGGCTACTTGCTGCTCGTCCATGTCGGCATCGGCTACTGGCCGGCGCTCGTCCTGGTGCCTTTAGCCGTCGGCCTGTTCGGCATGGTGGTCGAGCGCGCGGCGCTGTCGCGGCTCTATAGGATCGATCCGCTCTACGGCCTGCTCTTCACCTTCGGCATGGCGCTGGTCATCGAAGGCGTCTTCCGCTTCTATTACGGCGTCTCGGGAAATCCCTATGCCGTGCCGGCGCTGCTTGCCGGCGGCACCAATCTCGGCTTCATGTTCCTGCCCAATTATCGCGGCTGGGTGGTGCTGGCCTCGCTTGTCGTCTGCATCGGCACCTGGCTTTTGATCGAGAAGACCAGGCTTGGCTCCTATCTGCGCGCCGCGACCGAGAATCCCGAGCTGGTCCAGGCCTTCGGCGTCAACGTGCCGCTGCTCCTGACGCTCACCTACGGGCTGGGCGCCGCCCTTGCGGGGCTTGCCGGCATCCTGGCCGCACCCGTCTACCAGGTCAGCCCGCTGATGGGGTCGGATCTCATCATCGTCGTCTTCGCCGTCGTCGTGATCGGCGGCATGGGCTCGATCCTGGGGGCCATCGTCACCGGCTACATGCTCGGCCTTGCCGAGGGCTTGACCAAGGTTTTCTATCCCGAGGCGTCGAACCTCGTCGTCTTCGTCATCATGGCGATCGTGCTTCTGCTGCGGCCGGCCGGCTTGTTCGGAAGGGATGCCTGATATGAGCGAACTGACCCTTCAGGAAAGAGGCACCGCTGCCTCCGTGCGGCTGGAATGGGGCCTGGTGGCGCTTGGCATAGCGGCGCTGATTGCCGCGCCGTTCTTCATCTACCCGATCTTCGTCATGAAGATGTTGTGCTTCGCGCTGTTTGCCTGCGCCTTCAATCTGCTGCTCGGCTACACGGGCCTGCTGTCCTTCGGCCACGCCACCTTCTTCGGCGGTGCCGCCTATTTCTGCGCCTATGCCGTCAAGGCATGGGGCTGGCCGCCCGAGGCAGGCATCCTGCTCGGCATGGGCGGCGCAGCACTGCTCGGGCTGGTGATGGGCTTCCTCGCCATCCGCCGGCAAGGCATCTATTTCGCCATGATCACGCTGGCGCTGGCGCAGATGTTCTATTTCTTCTGCGTCCAGGCACCGTTCACCGAAGGCGAGGACGGCATCCAGGGCGTGCCGCGCGGCATTCTGTTCGGCATCCTCGACCTGAACGTCACGATGAACATGTACTATGTCGTGCTCGCCATCTTCCTGATCGGCGTGTTCGCCATCTGGCGCATCGTCAATTCGCCCTTCGGCATGATCCTGCGCTCGATCCGCGAGAACGAGAACCGTGCCATCTCGCTCGGCTATTCGGTCGGCCGCTACAAGCTCGCCGCCTTCGTCATGTCGGCGGCACTTGCCGGGCTTGCCGGTGCTACCAAGGCAATCGTCTTCCAGTTCGCCACGCTCACCGACGTGACCTGGCAGATGTCGGGCGAGGTGATCCTGATGAACCTGCTCGGCGGCATCGGCACCATGGTCGGCCCGGTCGTCGGCGCCGGCCTCGTCGTCGGCCTGGAAAACACCTTGGCCACCTCGGGCTTCCCGGTGACCATCGCCACCGGTCTGATCTTCATGGTCTGCGTGCTCATCTTCCGCCGCGGCATCGTCGGCGAAATCTACGCGCGCTGGCTGGGGCCGGCGGCAGACGGCGGCGACAAGGGCTGATCACCCCACCGGCACCTCCAGGCCGACCTTCACCCGGTCCATGGCGACGAAGGTGCGGAAGCGTTTGACGTTGTTGTTCTCGAAGAACAGCCGCCGTGTCAGCGCCTCGTACTCGGCCATCGTCGCCACGGTGACGACGAGGATGAAGTCGGCATCTCCCGTCACATAGTAGCATTGCTGCACCTCGGGCAGGGCGATGAAGCCGCGCTTGGCGGCGTCGATCAGCTCGGCCCGTTCGCTCTCCACCTCCACCTCGACGAACAGCGTGATCGGATGGCCGACCTTGGCCGGGTCGACCAGCGCGACATTGGCGCGGATGATGCCGGTCTCCTCCATGCGCTTGATGCGCCTTTGCACGGCCGGCGCCGACAAATTGACGGCTTCGCCGATGGCCCGCTGCGGCGTTGTGTTGTCCTTCTGCAGGATGGCGAGGATGGCGCGGTCGAAGCTGTCGAGGCTTTGCGGAGCGGGCATGGCGACATCCAGACGAAACAAACTTGCAATCAGATGGTCGAAACAGAGCGCAATTCTCATCCGCCTTGCAATAGATTTCAGCGTTCAAGGGGAAAAGACCATGATCCTGCTCAACCGCCGTCCTGAACATCGCCAGCCGCTGGTGGCGGCCGACGCCTCTGCGCTCGGCCTTGCCGGGGTCGACGAGGCCGAGCGCTTTCTCAGCCATCGCCAGAACCATGCCGAGACGCCGCTGCATGCCCTGCCGGCGCTGGCGGCCGAACTTGGCGTCGGCTCGCTGCACTTGAAGGATGAAGGTTTGCGGCTCGGGCTCGGCAGCTTCAAGGCGCTGGGTGGCTCCTATGCCGTCATCCGGCTGGTGCTGGAGGAGGCTTCAAAACGGCTCGGCCGGACCGTCGATGTCACGGAACTGGATGAGTCCGACGTGCGAGCCATTGCCGCCGGCATGACCTTCGTCTGCGCCACCGACGGCAATCACGGCCGCTCGGTGGCGCAGGGCGCCGGCCTGGTGGGAGCGCGTTCGGTGGTCTTCGTCCACTCCGGCGTCAGCGACGAGCGCGTCGCCGCCATCGCCCGCTTCGGCGCCGAGATAGTGCGGGTCGACGGTGGCTATGACCATTCGGTGCGGCAAGCCGCCGAGGTCGCCGCCGCGCGCGGCTGGACCGTCGTCTCGGATACGTCCTGGCCGGGCTATGAGCGCATTCCCGGCCTGGTCATGCAGGGCTACACGGTGATCGTGCGCGAGGCGCTGCGGCACCTGCCCAAGCCACCCACCCATGTCTTCTTGCAGGCCGGCGTCGGCGGCTTCGCGGCGGCGATCGCCGGTCATCTGGCGATTGTGCTCGGCGAGGACAGGCCGATGGTGACGGTGGTCGAGCCCGCGCGTGCCGCCTGCATCTTCGCGACGGCTGAAGCCGGGCGTCCGGTGAAAATCCCGCATGAGGAGCCGACCGTGATGGCGATGCTCGAGTGCTACGAGGCCTCGCCGGTTGCCTGGCGGATCCTGTCCAGGGTCGGCGATGCCTTCATGACCGTCGAGGAAGAGGATGCAGTGGCGGTGATGAACCGGCTGGCGCGACCGGCGGGCGATGATCCGGCCATCGTCTCCGGCGAGAGCGGCGGCGCCGGGCTCGTCGGTCTGGTCCGCGCCGCGGCGTCGCCGGATACACGGGCAGCACTCGGCCTCGATGCATATTCCCGCGTGCTGGTCATCAACACCGAGGGCGCCACCGATCCCGGCCGCTATGCCGAGCTGGTCGGCATGGCGCCGGAAGATGTCCTGCTGCAGACTGCGTGAAGGCGGATGACCATGGCCGAACTCGATCAGGAAAACCTTCACCGCGACATGACGGCGTGGCGGCATGAATTGCACGCCCATCCCGAATTCGGCTTCGAGGAGAAGCGCACCTCGGCCTTCGTTGCGCAGAAGCTGCGCGAGTTCGGGCTGGAGGTTGCAGAGGGCGTCGGCGGCACCGGCGTCGTCGGCACGCTGACCAGGGGCAGCGGCAACCGGGCGATCGCGCTGCGCGCCGACATGGACGCCTTGCGCATCGCCGAGCAGGGCACGATGACCTACCGTTCGCAGACGCTTGGCACCATGCACGCCTGCGGCCATGACGGCCACACGTCGATGCTGCTCGGCGCTGCCAAGCTGCTGGCCGGCGAAGGCGGCTTCGACGGTACGGTGCGCTTCATCTTCCAGCCGGCCGAGGAATGGGGCAGGGGCGCGCTCGCCATGCTGAACGACGGCCTGCTCGAGCGCTTCCCCTTCGAGGAGATTTTTGGCCTGCACAACATGCCGGGCCTGCCGGTCGGCCATTTCGAGACCCGCGCCGGGCCGATCATGTCGGCGGAGGACAATTTCGAGATCATGCTGAAAGGCGTCGGCGGCCATGCCGCCCGCCCGCACGCGGGCAACGAGACCTTGGTCGCGGCCTGTGCGCTGGTCATCGCTTTGCAGACCATCGTCTCGCGGCGCTTAAGCCCCGCCGATATCGGCGTCGTCTCGGTCACCGAGCTGATCACCGACGGCACCCGCAACGCGTTGCCGGGCCTCGCCCGCATCCTCGGCGATGCCAGGAGTTTCCGGCCCGAGGTCAGCGCCGAGATCGAAAAGCAGATGCGCAGGATCGCCGAGGGGACCGCACAGGCGCACAATGTCTCGGCCGAAATCACCTATACGCGCGAATTCGTGCCGCTGGTCAACGATGCCACGCTGGTCGAGGAGGCCTTCGCCGCCGCCAGGAGCGTGCTGGCCGACAACGCCGTCGGCGTCGCGGCCGAGCCGACGACCGGCTCGGAAGATTTCGCCCGCTTCCTCGAGCATGTGCCGGGCTGCTTTGTATTTCTGGGCAACGGAGATAGCGCCCCGTTGCACAATCCGTCCTACGACTTCAATGATGAAGGCCTGTTACACGGCGCCCGATTTCATGCCGCCATCGCGCGGCGGCGGCTGCCGGGGTGATCGCCCCTCGAGGGGCTCTGACCTTGCCGCAGTCTTGCCATTGATTCAATTTTAACATATTGGTTTTATGGAATTTTCCACTCTATGGATAGAATTTGATCGCTATGGTGGAAAATTTGCACAACATATTGAAAAATAACAATTTTCCACTATCATATTATGAGATGGGCCAAAGAGTGGAAAAATGCCCCTTAAGGACCTGGTAGGCGAGCAAAGGCGGCAATTCATAGACACGCAGCAGGTTTATGAGGCCTGGCTGGGTGCCGAGGATGAGCATCAGCGACGCTTCGTGGGCAGCATGCGCTGGGTCGAGCGCAACGGCGCCGACTACCTCCTGCGGAAGATAAGGCAGGCCGAAACCTCGCTTGGCCCAAGAAGCGAACAGACGGAAAAGGCATTCGCCGCCTTCTCCGAGGGCAGGGCGCGGAACAAGGATCTGCTGGCCGGGCTGTCGGATCGTTTGGACAGCCTGGCCAAGGTCAATGTGGCCATGGGATTGGGACGGATGCCGGCTATCGCGGCGAGGATACTGAGGCGTTGCGCCGAGACGAATCTGCTGGGAAGGCAGCTGTTCGTCGTCGGCACGAATGCCCTGTTCGCTTACGAGGCATTGGCAGGCGTCCAGATATCGAGCGACCTCGTTGCAACCGGTGATATCGACCTGCTCCTGGATTCACGCCGTCGTATAAGCTTCGTCACCGAGGAAAAAATAACGCAATCCGGGTTGATCGGTGTCCTACGGAAAGTGGATAAATCCTTCAAACCGCTTCAGCCCAGGGCCTTCAGGGCAACAAACCGGGATGGCTATCTGGTCGACCTCATTCGGCCGCAGGCAAGGAATGTTCTCAAGGACAAGGCGCCGACATCGATCACCTCGATTGCCGAGGATCTCGAGGGCGCGCCGATGGATGGGCTGCAATGGCTCATCAACGCGCCGAAGACGGACGCTATAGCGATCGACGAACGCGGCTATCCTGTAAAGATACCGACGATCGACCCTCGCATCTTTGCACTTCATAAGGCCTGGCTGGCCCGGCGGCCCGACCGATCCGCGGTGAAAGCGACCCGCGATCGGGAGCAGTCGATCACCGCCGCCCTCATTGCCAAGCAGTATTTGAGCCTTCCGCTGGACAGCGAGTACCTCGGGGGGTTCCCGGCGCCACTTCGGGAGGCGGCCGTTTCGACGCTCCCGCTAGACAATCCGCCCGGGCTTTCCGAAGACTCGCCAACCGAGCCCAACTGGTAGCGGCAGCGTCGCGCTGCCCTGCTTGCGAGCGCCGCCCTCTAAGCCCCATCACCCGTCTTCTCGATCTCCTCCAGATAGAAGACCTTGCTCGGCTGCAGATGGTCGACGCAGAGCTGGGCCAGCACCCAATTGTCCTTGCGTTTCATCGCCTCGATCATGAACCAGTGGTGCTGGCGCGAGACTTCGAGCTTGTCGCGGTCGGCCAGCGAATTCGCCCGCACCGGCAGGCTGAGCCGCATGTAGTGGTCGATCGATGACACCAGGTAGTCGTTGCCGCAGGCCGAGAACATGGTCAGGTGGAACCGGTCATTGGCCTCATGGATGCCGCGCAGATAGTGGGCGTCGACATGGGCGCTGTAGACACGGTGGATCTCCATCAGCTCGGCGATCAAGGCATCGCTCGCCGGCAGCGGGATCATCAGCGCCGCCTGGCGCTGCAACAGCTCGCGGACCTCGTATATCTGCCGCACCTCGTCCGGCGACAGCCGCCTGACCATCGCGCCCTTGTTGCGTTCGCGGGTGACGACGCCCAGTTTTTCCAGCTGGTAGAGCGCCTGGCGGATGGTGTGGCGCGAGACCGGGAAGCGGGCGAGCAGCACATCCTCGACCAGCCGCGTGCCGGGCGCCAGCTTGCCGAAGATGATGTCTTCCTCCAGCGCCTTAACGACGTCGGCTTCCTTGCCGCCATAGTCTGCCACGTTGAGCATTGTGTCGTCCTCGCGCCGTCTTGTGAGCCACTCTAGCCGCAGACCGAGCCTTCCCGCAACTTGCAGCAAAGGCTTCACATAATCGATAATATGATGCGCATAGGCAAGAAGCTTTGCCTGATTGTGGGTATCCGGTAGAAATCGAAAGCAAGGATTATTGACAATCTCAACCGCTTGCCTATGGTGCGACGTCAGCGGTGGCCCTCGCTCCGGCGACGCGGTCCCGATGTCAGCGCAAATTGAGTCCACAGGTGTCGATTGGTCTATCGCGGCCTCAGAAAGGGAGTGACCAGCTACGGCGACGCCGCCTTTTCGCTGTTCTTGCGCAAGGCCTTCATCAAGGCCGCCGGTTACTCCGACGATGCGCTGGACCGGCCGATCGTCGGCATCGTCAACACCACCAGCGACTACAATCCCTGCCATGGCAACGCCCCGCAGCTGATCGAGGCGGTCAAGCGCGGCGTCATGCTGTCGGGCGCGCTGCCGATGGTGTTCCCGACCATCTCGATCCACGAATCCTTCGCCCACCCGACCTCGATGGTGTTGCGCAATCTGATGGCGATGGACACCGAGGAGATGATCCGCGCCCAGCCGATGGATGCTGTCGTCGTCGTCGGTGGTTGCGACAAGACCTTGCCGGCGCAGATCATGGGTGCGATCAGCGCCGACCTGCCGACGGTCGTGGTTCCGGTCGGGCCGATGGTGGTCGGCCATCACAAGGGCGAGACGCTCGGCGCCTGCACCGATTGCCGCCGGCTGTGGTCGGGCCATCGCGCCGGCGAGATCGACGCTGCCGAGATCGAGCTGGTCAACGGCCGGCTGGCGCCTTCCGTCGGCACCTGCATGGTGATGGGCACCGCCAGCACCATGGCCATCATCGCCGAGACCATCGGCCTCACTGTCCCCTATGCGGCCTCGATTCCGGCGCCGCTGGCCGAGCGGGTCCGTTCGGCGGAGGCGTCGGGCCGGGTCGCCGCCGCGCTTGCCGTCAGCGGCAGGCCGTTTCCGAGCGAGCTCGTCACCCCGGCGGCATTGCGCAACGCCATGGTCGTCATGCAGGCGATCGGCGGCTCGACCAACGGCATCATCCATCTGGCGGCGATTGCGGGCCGGGCAGGGCACGCGATCGATCTCGCCGAATTCGACAGGATCGGCCGCGAGGTGCCGGTGCTGGTCGACCTGAAGCCGTCGGGCGAGCACTACATGGAGCATTTCCACGAGGCGGGCGGCGTCCCGCGCCTGCTCGCCGAACTCACCGGCTTCCTCGATCTCACGGTGCCCGTCATCGGCGGCGGCACGCTGGCCGACCGCGTGATGAAGCGCGAGCACATGCATGACCAGCATGTCATCCGGCCGCTCGGCCAGCCGCTGAAAGCGCAAGGCGCCATGGCCGTGCTGTCGGGCAATCTCTGCCCGCGCGGCGCCGTCATCAAGCATTCGGCGGCCTCGCCGGCGCTGATGCAGCATACCGGCCGTGCCGTGGTCTTCGAATCGGTCGCCGACCTTGCCGAGCGCATCGACGACCCCGATCTCGACGTCGCCGCCGACGATGTGCTGGTGCTGCGCAATGCCGGGCCGAAGGGCGCGCCCGGCATGCCGGAGGCCGGCTACATCCCGATCCCGAAGAAGCTCGCCGCCGAAGGCGTCAAGGACATGGTCCGCCTCTCGGATGCGCGCATGAGCGGCACCGCCTTCGGCACCGTCATCCTGCATGTATCGCCGGAAGCCGCCGCGGGTGGTCCGCTCGCTTTGGTGCGCAACGGCGACCGGATCAGACTGGATGTCGCCGGGCGGCGCATCGACGTTCTCATCGACGACGCGGAACTGGCCAGGCGCGCCGCCGCAGCAAGGCCCGCCGTCGAGCGGCCCGAACGCGGCTATGCCCAGCTCTACCACGACCACGTCCTGCAGGCCGACCAGGGTTGCGACTTCGACTTCCTGACCGCCACGCCGGCGGCGGCAGACGATATCGAGGAGGCAGCGCAATGAATGCGCATCCTCTGCCAGGGACGGAACCACGGCTCTGCCTGCCACCCGATGCGCCGGTCCGGCGCGTCGCCAACCGCCTGCCGCCGGGAACCTGCGACACGCACGCCCATGTCTTCGGGCCGGTCGCGCGCTTCCCGCTCGACCCTGGCCGCGGCTACACGCCTTCGCCGGTCACCATTATCGACTACCGCCGGGTCATGGACGCCTATGGCATCGAGCGCGCCGTGCTGGTGCACCCGAGCGTCTACGGCTTCGACAACAGCGTGCTGTTCGAAGCGCTGGAAACCATGCCCAAGAGGCTGCGCGGCGTGGCGGTGATCTCGCCCAAGGCGCCCGAAACCCTGTTCGCCTGGGCGCACCGGCTCGGCGTGCGCGGCCTGCGCATCAATCCGCGCAATCCGGCCGGCCTGACGATGAAGGATTTCTCTGCTGTCGCTGAGCGCATCAAGCCGTTTGGCTGGCACATCCAGCTGCAGGTCGACATCGAGGATTTTTCCGATCTGGGCAGCGTCGTCGTCGCTGCGGACGTGCCGGTCATCATCGACCATTTCGGCTTTCCCGACCTGGCGCGCGGTCCCGACGGCCGCGCCTTTGGCGAACTGGTCGCACTGGCGGCCGCCGGCAAATGCATCGTCAAGATGTCGGCGCCCTATCGAGTCGCCCCGGATCGCTACACCGCGCTCAAGCCTTTCGTCGAACGCCTCGTCGACCGCGCACCGGCCTCGCTGATCTGGGCGCTCGACTGGCCGCACACCGAATGCTTCGAGGCGGTGCCCGACGATGGCGCCATTCTCGACCTCGTCTGGGATTGGCTGCCCTGGGAGGAATTGCGCCGGCAGGTGCTCGTCGACACGCCGCGCCGCCTGTTCTTTGCCGACGGCGAGCCAGATTCAACCAAAGCTTCCGGATCCAAAGCATGAAGACCCTGAAAGGCGTCATCGCCGCCACGCCCACGCCACTCAATGCCGACCTGTCGATCGACACCGACCGGCTGATCGGTCATTGCCGCTGGCTGCTCGGAGATGGCGGCTGCGACGGCATCAACCTTCTCGGCACCACCGGCGAGGCGACCTCGTTCTCGGTCGAGCAGCGCATCGCCGCGATGCGCGCGGTGGCGCAATCAGGCGTTCCGCTGCAGCGCATGATGGTCGGCACCGGCGCCTCGGCGCTGGCCGACGCGGTGGCGCTGACCAGGGCCGCGCGGGAGCTCGGTTTCGCGGGTGCGCTGCTTCTGCCGCCCTTCTACTACAAGGGCATCGATGCCGAGAGCCTGGCCAACCATGTCGGCGAGGTGATCGCCAAGGCCGGCCCGTTCGGCCTGAAGATCTACCTCTACCATATCCCGCAGAACACCGGCGTGCCCTTCGTCGCCGAAGCCATCGCGCGGCTGCGCGAGCGCTATGCCGACATCGTCGTCGGCCTCAAGGATTCTTCCGGCGACATCGCCTTTTCGCGCTCTTTGGCTGTGCAGTTTCCCGGCTTCGACGTCTTTCCAAGTTCCGAAGGCAGCCTGACCGAATGGAAGAGCTCGCGCTTTGCCGGCTGCATCTCGGCCACCACCAACGTCACCGGCGCGCTGTCGCAGATCGCCTGGTCGGATCCCGACAGCGAGAAGGGCCGCCAGGCGGCGGCTTCGGCGATGGCCATTCGCGGCGTGCTCGGCGGCTTCCCGCTGATGGCGAGCGTCAAGGCGGCATTGGCCGCGATGACCGGCGATGGCGGCTGGGAGCGGCTGATGCCGCCGCTGCGCCGCCTGTCGCCTGCCGAGCGGGCAGAACTGTTTTCGCGGCTGGGCAAGACCGATTTCGCCGCACAGCACGCGCCGGCCACGGCCGGCTGAGACACGGAGTCTACGGAGAAGAAGAGGGAGGTCCGTCGGAGGAGTTCGAAAATCCAGCGCGCCGGCCGGACCTCGGGCGCGCATCGCAGGAACAACATCAACGGAGGAGAACGGAAATGAAAAGACGTACATTCATCGCACTCGCCGCGGCAGCGGCGGCAGCAACGACCATCAGCGTTTCGCCCGTCTTCGCGCAATCGAAGGAGATCGTCTACCTGGCACCGGCGCTCGACGTGCCGTTCTGGCGCACCGTGGCCAAGGGCGTCGAGGCCGGCGCCAAGGAGGGCGGCTACAGCTTCCAGGCGCTGGAGGCGCAGAACAACGCCCAGAAGCAGCTCACCAACGCGCAGGACGCGATCACCCGCGGCGTCGCCGGCATCGTCATCTCGCCGACCGATTCCTCGACCGCGCCGAGCGTCCTGAAGCTCGCCGCCGCCGCCAAGATCCCGGTCGTCATCTGCGATATCGGCACCACCGAAGGCGAATATGTCTCTTTCATCGCCTCCGACAATACGGCCGGCGCCAAGGGTGTCGGCGAGGCGGTCGCCGCTGCGGCGAAAGCCAAGGGCATGAAGGAAGCGCCCTACGGCATGATCACCATCTCGCTCGCCCGCATCAACGGCCAGAAGCGCACCGACGGCTTCCGCTCGGCGATGGAGGCAGGCGGCTACGGCAAGGAGATCGCGCTGCAGCAGATGCAGGCCTACACGGCCGACGAATCCTTCAAGTTCGCGCAGGACATGCTGACCGGCAATCCGAACCTGAAGGCGATGTTCATCGAGGCCGATACGCCGGCCATGGGTGCGCTGCGCGCCATCAAGGCCAGCAATCGCTCCGGCGATATCATCGTCGGCGCCTTTGACGGCATTCCCGAATTCGTCGATCTTCTGAAGAGCGGCGAACTGACGGCGGCCGGCATGCAGCAGCCCTGGCTGATGGGCGAGACGGCGGCCAAGTCGCTGGCCGAGCACCTGGCCGGCAAGACGCCGCCGAAGGAGGTCCTGGTGCCGGTGATGATCGCCACCAGCACCAACATCGAAGAGCTGCTTCCTGAAGCCAAGAAGAACGTCTTCGGCGAGTAGCGTCGGCAAGTTCCAATCGCCGCGCCGGATGGTCCGGCGCGGCTTTCCAGCGAAGGCAAGATGCAGGCGGCAGCAGCGAAAGAAACCCTGTTCACGGCAAGCGGCGTCGAGAAATCGTTCGGCCGCACCCGTGCGCTCGCCGATGCCTCGATCACGCTGCGGCGCGGCGAGATCCACGCTCTGCTCGGCGCCAACGGCGCCGGCAAGTCGACGCTGTCGCGCGTCATCTGTGGCCAGATCCGCCCGGATGCCGGCGACATCGCCTACAGGGGCAAGCCGTTTGCGATCCGCCGCGCCCGCGACGCCATCGATGCCGGCATTTCGCTGGTCATGCAGGAAACCAGTCTCGCCCCCGATCTGTCGGTGGTCGAGAACATCTTTCTCCCCGAGCTTGGCCGGCCTGGCCTGCCGCGCTTCGGCGAGATGCGCCGGAAAGCCGAGGACATACTCTCCCGCCTCGGCCAGCGCGCGCAGTTGCCGCTCGACGGCGACGTGCGCGCGCTTTCCGCCGCGCAGCGCCAGCTGGTCGAGATCGCCAAGGCGCTGGCGCTTGAATCCGACCTCATCATCTTCGACGAACCGACGGCATCGCTAAGCCCCGGCGAGGTCGAGCGTCTGTTCGACATCATGGTCAAGCTGCGCGACGAGGGCAGGGCGCTGGCCTTCGTCTCGCATCGGCTGGAGGAAGTGTTCGCCGTCACCGACAAGGTGACGGTGCTGCGGGAGGGCCGCACCGTCGCCGCCGATGTCGCCACCGCCAAGCTGACCCAGACCGAACTGATCCGCCACATGGTCGGCAGGGAGCTCAGCCAGATCTACCTGGAGCGGGCGCCGAGCGAACAGACGCAAAAGCCCGTCGTGCTCGAAGTCGAGAATTTGAAAAGCGCACCGTTGGTCCGCGACGTTTCCTTCAGCCTGCATCGCGGCGAGATCGTCGGCCTCGGCGGCCTGGTCGGCGCCGGACGTTCGGAGACACTGGAAGCGATCTTTGGCCTGAGGCGCCGCGACGGCGGCGCGGTGCGCCTCAACGGCAAGCCGTTTGCGCCGCGCAAGCCCGCGCAATCGATCCGCGCCGGCATCGGCTTCGTGCCGGAGGACCGCCGCCGCCAGAGCATCGTGCCGGATCTGAGCGTCAGGGAGAACCTTCTCCTCGCCCATCTCGGCGCCCATCGCGGCTTTGGTCTCGCCTATCGCCGGCGCGACGAGAAGGTGAGCGAATTGCTCGCCATGCTCGGCCTGCCGGCGGACCGGCTGCTCGACGCCAGCATGCTGAACTTTTCCGGCGGCATGCAGCAGAAGATCATCATCGCCCGCTGGCTGATGCTCGACCCCGACGTGATCCTGCTCGACGAGCCGACCAAGGGCGTCGACATCGGCACGCGCTCCTCGATCTACGCCATGCTGCGCGCCATCGCCGACCGTGGCGTCGCGGTGCTCATCGTCTCGTCCGACTTCGACGAGTTGCTCGGCATCTGCGAGCGCGTCGTCGTCATCAGCGACGGCATGTCGATCGCCGACATGCCGAGCGCGGTGCTCGACGAGGAGAAGCTGACGCTGCTGGCAGCACCCCGCACCTCGATGGAGCGCAATGTCCGCTTCCTGCGCGATCTCGCCGCCACCTATCGCGGCGCCGCCTTCTGGGGGCTGATCGAGGACGAGAAGCTGTTTTGCCTGAAGGTCGCAGTCGCCGATCAACGTGCCGCGCCCGGCTTCGGCGACGGCGCTGCGGTGGATTTTGCAGAAACGCGGATTCCGGCGGCACTCGGTGCCGCGAAGTCGCAATTCGTCAGCGAGGCTGACGGCAGCCTGAACACCTTGATCGTCGATGTCGCGGGCTCACGCGGCCATGCCATGGGCGCGGCCGGCCTTGTCCTGCCGCATGACACTGAGCCGCCCGACGCCGGCCAACTGGCTGCCGTCATCCAGGCCCACTACGCCGCCCATGACTGATGCCGCTGATGACTGACAAGGAACGCCCCGCAATGGCCGCGAATGAAACGATCGGCACCGCCTATGCGTCGCCACCGCCACGCCAGGCGCTCAAATGGCTGACCGCTCGGCTGGAAGTCAGGATGCTGCTGCTCGCCATCCTGATCGCGGTGACGCTATCGTTCGCCTCGCCCTATTTCCTCACCACCATCAATGTGCTGAACCTGCTCGACCAGTCGGTGGTCGTCGGCATCGTCGCCATCGGCATGACCTTCGTCATCCTCACCGGCGGCATCGATCTGTCCGTCGGTGCGGTGGCGGGGCTCACCGGCATCATCTTCGGCCTCGTCGTGCCAGAACTCGGCCTGCCTGTCGGCGCGCTGGTGGCGATCGTCGCCGGCGGCTTGATCGGTCTCGTCTCCGGCGTGCTGATCAGCTATTTCGGCCTCGCCGCCTTCGTCGTCACGCTCGGCATGATGTCGATCGGCCGCAGCCTCTGCTACATTTTCTCCGGCGGCATCTCGATCTCGAACATCCCGGAATCGCTGAGCGACTTCGTCTACACCAAGGTCGCCTTCATCCCGATGAACGTCTTCGTCCTGCTCGTGCTCTACCTGCTGGCCTATCTCTATCTCGGCTACACCAAGGGCGGCCGCACCATCTATGCGATCGGCTCCAATGCCGAAGCCGCCAGAACCGCCGGCCTCAATGTCGTCGGCTACGCCATCCTGCCCTATGTCGTCTCCGGCGCGCTGTCGGCGGTCTCGGCGCTGCTCCTCGCCGGCAAGATCCTGTCGGTCGATCCGCTGGCCGGCAATCTGCTCGAGCTCGATGCCATTGCCGCCGTCGTCATCGGCGGTGCCAGCCTGTTCGGCGGCCGCGGCTCGATCATCGGCACGCTGATCGGCGTCTTCATCATGGTGATGATCCGCAACGGCCTCAATCTGATGGGCGTCTCGCCCTTCTGGCAGGGCTCGGCGATCGGCGCCATCATCATCGCCGCCGTGCTGGTGGAAAGGCTGGTGAGCCGCCGGGGCGCCCGATGACGTCAGTGTCGTCCAGCGCCGCCTGCATCCGCCAGGAGCCGGCATGACCCTGCGCATTGGCATGATCGGCGCCGGCTGGGTGACGCGCCACCACCTCGATGCCTGGCTGCGCCTTGCCGACAGGGCCATCGTGGTTGCGATCGCCGACCCGTCGGCCGAGGCGCGCAACACCCGCGCGGCCGAGTACGGCATTGCCGGCATCCACGCCGACGCCGCCGACATGCTGGCGGCCGAAAAGCTCGACGCTGTCGATATCGCTTCGCCGCGCGAATCCCATGCCGGCCATGTCCGGCTGGCGGCGCAGGCCGGGCTGGCCATCCTCTGCCAGAAGCCGTTGGCGCCGAGCTTTGCCGAAGCGGAAGCGCTGGTCGCCGAGGTCGGCGGCCGCGTCCCGTTCATGGTGCATGAGAACTGGCGCTTCCGGCCGCATTACCGGCAGATCAGGCACTGGCTGGACGCGGCCGGTATCGGCCGTCCGCTGCAGGCACAGATGAGCGTGCTGAGCAGCGGCCTGGTGCCGGACGCCGATGGCCAGCTTCCGGCGCTGCGGCGCCAGCCGATGCTGGCTGCGCTCGGCGAGATGCTGGTCAAGGAAATCCTGATCCACCACATCGACACGCTGCGCTTTCTGTTCGGCGAGCTTAGCCAGCGCTCCGCCGCCGTCGGCCGGCTGAGCGATGCGGTGATCGGCGACGATCACGCGCTGCTGTCGATGGTCGCCAGCGATGGAACACCGGTCACCCTGCAAGGCAATCTCCATGCACGCGGCTATCCCGGCGAGGTCTTCGACCGGCTGGAGGTCTTTTGCGAACGCGGCCGTATCCTGCTCGAGCGCGACCGCCTGACGCTCGACGGCGAAAGACCTGAATCGGCGACGGTCGATCTGGCGGCGAACTACGCCGCCTCCTATCGCGACACGATCGCCTGCTTTATCGACGGTCTGGCGGCGGGCCGCATCCTCGAAAACAGCCCCACCGACAATCTCGGCACGCTGCGCCTCGTCGACGAAGCCTATCGCTGGCGGCGCCCGAGCTGAGCCGGGAGGTGCCTGTTGCTGTTCCCGCGGCGGCGGGCACCTGCCTGCGCATCGGCGCGTCGGGCCTTCTCAGGCAAGGCGTTCGATCTTGGCGCCCTTGCCGATCATCGCCGTTGCCACCACAATTTCTTTGATTTGCCGACGTCTTGATCAGCATGGGAAATGATCAAGAAGAACGCGGCCCGAACGATATTCTTCTTCGAGGCGTGTGGATGCACCTTGCGTGCCGCTTTGATCAATTGCTTGGGAGTCATCTGCGGCGTCACTATCCGGATGAGAGTGTCGCTAATCGCCCGCAATTCGGCTGCTTCCATAGGACATCTCCATCTCTTAGCTCGGGTGGGCTGGCGAATGGCGCGATGATCGTAGAGACCCAAAGTCCGGCAGGGAACTGCAAATTCTTCAGCCTAAGATACGGCGCCCCTATCATTTTGGCTGAATTGTGCGCTCGAAAACGCACCGATAAACTAAACGAAGCGGAGGGGCGTACACAGAGCGCCGGTTTGTCGATCCTTGTTGGCTGTCCGATCGGCAGCCGGCGTCGTGCCGAGGCGTACCTCACGGATGCGCCTCTGGGCTCATCCGATTTGACGCCACAGAGGAACCAAACACCGCCGTTTTGCCAAGTAGCCCCGATGCATGGCCGGCCTGTAAATCGCCAGCCGGCGAACCTACCCCGTTTGCTGGTTAGGCCCGGCGGTCGACCCCAGCCGCCGCGCCCCGGACGCCGGGCCGCTGGTCGTAGCTAGCCGATTCAGTTGTTCGTGGGACGCAGAATCCGCTGAACAATCGCTGCGTCTTTTCTCCTTCCACCTTAAGCCTTCGGCTTTGTAGCCGCCGACATTGCCCCCCGGCCACGGCTGGGGGACACGGATCAGATCCACCTCGGCCCTCCCGGTGGTGGTACGAGGAAAAAATAACCACGTCCTCCGCCGAGATGTCGCCGGCCTGTTTCGAGCGGAAGCGACAAAGGAAGCCCGGTTTTGCACCGGGCTTTTCTCTATTGCCATCGGCGCTTTAGGCCGAGTGAACCAGGGCATTCAGTCTTAATTGAGCTGTTTCTAATATATCTATAAATTGATCCGCGCGGGGGGCTTCTTCCTATCCCGCAAATGGCCGGTGCGGTGCGATAGATCTAGCAACGAGCGCCCGACCGCACCGGCCATTTCATTCCTTTGAGCGGAGTGTACCTGGGAAGACAACCATGTCCGGCAAGCCAGCTGTCTTTCCAGCGCTCGATCACTTGCCGACCCAAGCTCGAGAGCATGTTCCGCCGGTTCCTTTCGATATCGATACTGCGTTGGCAGCAGCGAGACCGACAGAAGCGCCTAGGCTCATCCGATTGGATGGTTGGGAGAACCGAAACACAGCCGTTTTGCCAAGTGAGCGGTAATGCACGGCCGGACTACAATCATTTCAGCCGGCGAACCGTTGCTGGTCAGGCCCGGCGGCCGATTCGAGCCCACGAGCCCTCCCGGCCGCTGGGCGGCTCGGTCGCCGAGCCTCAAGCCTCGCCAGCGCGCGTTTCGGCCAAAGTGCCGGAGAACGCATGATCGCTATCTGGACCAATGCCGGAACAATCATCGTGTTCGATCCCGAAGTCGGCACTGCATCTGGCCGTTCCGAGCATGAAGCATGGAAAGAGATCGAGCGCCGCAAGGCGATGAAGCAGGAACGGCGAGCAGTCCTACAGTGCTGAAGCGCAGGTTCAGAGCGCGGGCACTAGCGGGAAGGATGCAGCTTTCATTCAATGGCGCGGGACAGGGCCGGTAGGCTGAGGCCTGATGGCCCGGTCTGCTTCGTTGGGTTGCCACAGGATTTGCAGGCCGGGCCGCGCCCCCCGGCGGCCTCGAAAGCCGGAGCCCCGAAAGAGATTGCTCCTTATTCGGCGGTCAGACAAATCACGGTTGATTGCGCGATGGAGAGGGCGGAAACCCGCGTCTCTCCTTGTACGGGGAGACGCGGGCCAGGTTGCCACCTGTTGCACGTCACCAGCGGTGAAATGCAACCGGACAGAACCATTACCCATCGCTAATGTCTAGGCCGGGATTGCGCGATCGAGAAGGAGCAGCGGGGACCGGGTGGGGGCTAGGGGTAGGTCCCCGCTGCCTTGAGCTGCCTTCGCAGGGTGCAGTGGCAGCACAACCAAATAGGCGACTGAGCAATGAAAGAACGAATGACAGGGAGCCGTTTTGAACGTCCTGTCAGTCCTCTTACACCGGCCAATGCTGGGGCCGGTGTCTCAAGGAGTGCGGCCGGGGACGGACCTTCAAGACGTTGCGATTTCCGTAACCCCAACCGCACACCCGGCCTGACGTACGTGCCCACCCAATTGACCCCAGCGTCAAGCGACAGATCGATAGTAGCCGATGTGGATCGCCCCCAAATCGGCCGCTTGAGCTAGCGCGGATAGACAATTCGGGTCAGCGAGGTTCGACGCGGAGAAAAGAAGGTCGCAATATCCGTGCCGCCGCCAGCGCGCGTCCTTGCCGGCCCTGTAGGCAACTGACTTCAGTCCCAACTGCACCGGCCGTTTGTTAACCTCTACCGCTGGGCAGCGCTAACCCATCACGCCCCATCGCGATGCGCACTCATTGACCGCGTTGCAAACAATTTTAATAAATTAGCTACAGCTAATAAAATCCGCTACAATGCGCAATCAGCCGGCAACCTTCTACCCCCCGTTTGCTGGTTAGGCCTGGCGGCCGATCGAGCCCCCCTCACGCGGCCGCTGGGCCGCCCTGGTTGGCCAGCCTCTGGCGCAGTTCGAAAACCGATTGGAGAAGGGAGGGCAAGGGGATGGCTGCCTATCTGATTGCAGATGTCGATGTCACCGACGCTGCCACATTCGATGAATACAAGCGCGAGGTCCCGGCGACCGAAGCGCGCCATGGCGGGCGATATCTCGCGCGCGGCGGCGCAACCCAAGTGCTCGAAGGCGATTGGGATCCGCATCGGCTGGTCATCGTCGAATTTCCCGACATGGGCGCGCTCACTGCCTGGTACGATTCTCCGGAGTACGAGCGCCTGAAGGAAATCCGCTTCCGCAGCGCCAGGACGCGCATCATAGCGATCGAGGGAATGCCGCCAGGCTCCCGCTAGCGCCTCGGTTGCCGGCCCCGGTAACGGATTCTTCTCTGCTTTTGTGCACATTGTCCGCGACAGGGTGGACAAAAGCCGGGCATGGCAGACGACAAGACACGCAATGGAGAGTTCTGGGCGCTGGCGCTCGAGCGCGCCCATCTCGGCGTCTGGGACTGGGATCTCAAGAGTGGCGCCTGCTATTATTCGCCGACCTGGTCGAAGATGCTCGGCTATGGCGAGGGCGAGCTTGCCGACGCAGCCGACCTCTGGCTGCAGTTGACGCATCCCGACGATCGCGAGCGGGCGAAGGCCAGCGGCGACCGCCACATCGCCGGCCTGACCCCTTCGATCGAGACCGAGCTTCGCCTGAGGCACAAGGACGGCCACTGGGTCTGGGTGCTGGACCGGGGCGGCATTGTCGAGCACGATGAAAACGGCCAACCGCTCAGGCTGATGGGCGTGCAGACCGACATCACCAGGCAGAAAGAGGCGGAAGCCGCGCTCGAACAGGTCAACATCCGCTTCCGCCTGGCGCTCGCCGCCAGCGGCACCGGCATCTGGCACCATGATATCGGCACCCACAAGAGCTATTGGGATGCCCGCACCAGGGAGATTTTCGGCCTCGTCGCCGACACCGACGAGGTGACGGCCGACCTCTGGCACACCTATCTGCATCCGGACGACAAGGACGCCACCGAGCGCGCCCACCAGGTGCCTCTCGGCTCGGATGCCGTCATTGCTTCGCAATACCGCATCGTCAAGCGCGACGGCGAGATCCGCCATGTCGAATCCCTGGTGCGCTTCATCGCCACCGGTGCGGCGGGCCAGATCCTCGGCACCGTGCGCGACATCACCGAGGACAAGAAGCGCGCCCAGGAACTGGCCTATGCCGCCAACCACGACGCACTGACCGGGCTCTTGAACCGCGCCGCCTTCGACAGGCTGCTGGCCGACCATATCGCCACGTCGCGCCGGCTGCCGCTGGCGGTGTTCTATGTCGATCTGGACTACTTCAAGGCGCTCAACGACTACGCCGGCCATGCCGCCGGCGACCTTGCGCTGAAGGGCGTTGCCGCCGGCATCGTCGGCAGCCTGCCGCCATCCGCGCATGCCGCGCGCCTCGGCGGCGACGAGTTCGCGCTGCTGGTGCCGAATTGCGCAACGAAGCAGGCCGAGCGGCTGGCCGGCGCCGTTCTCGCCGCCGTCCGCGACGCCGATCTCGGCACGATGACTTCACGCAAGCTGGCGGCCAGCGTCGGCATCGCCTTTGTCGCCGACCACAACACCACCGTGGCCGACGCGCTGGCCTGCGCCGACGACGCCTGCTACGCCGCCAAGGCTGCCGGGCGCAACCGGTTTGCCGTGTTTTCGCCGGAGACGGCGTCGGGCTCCGGCGGGCTCAACGCGGCACGGCTCGCTGCCGATCTGGTCGACGCCATGGAGGACGGCAGGCTGAAGCTGTTCGGCCAGCAGATCCATCTGCTCGGCAAACCCTGGCAAGAGAGCCGTCATGTCGAGGTGCTGGCACGGCTGATCGGACGCAATGGCCGGATGATCCCACCTGGCGAATTCATCCCGGTGGCCGAGCGCTTCGGCCTCGCTTCCAGGCTCGACCGCTGGATCATCAGGACGGCGCTCTCGCTGCATGGTCAGGCGATGCGTTCGAGCGCGATTTCGCTCGGCTTCAACCTGTCGGCGCAGACGCTGAGCGACCCGCAACTGTGGGACTTCGTCGACGCCGCCATCGCCGAGACCGGGGCGCCGCATTCGGGCATCGGCTTCGAGATCACCGAGACTGCCGCGGTCACCAATTTCGACGCCGCCGAACAGTTCGTGCGCAAGGCGCGCGAGCGCCGTTGCCGCGTCAGCCTCGACGATTTCGGCGCCGGCATGAGCTCGTTCGAATATCTGCGGCGCTTTCCCGTCGACGCCATCAAGATCGACGGTTCCTTCATCGAGAACATCGCCCAGAACAGTTTTGACCGCGAGATCGTCTCGGCCATCTCAGGCATTGCCAGAAGCCTCGGCTGCTCCGTGGTGGCCGAGAAGATCGAGCAGCAGGCCGCGCTCGAAATCCTCGAGGGCATGGGCGTCGCCTACGGCCAGGGTTTTCTGCTGCACCGGCCCGAACCGCTGGAAGCGATTGTTTCGCGAGCGACGTCTCAGGCGGTTCTGCCGAAGAGGCGGCTGGCGTAACCCTCTTTTTGTCGGCTTTCTCGAACGTTTCGGAATTGCGCAGCCTTGACGACACCTGTTGACTCCTCGACATTATACATTATATGCAATTGTATATTGAAAAGAGGAAGCGCATCGATGCAGCCAGTCAGGATCATCAACAATCTCCCGGTCACGGGACAGCCGCCCGTCGCGCGGCCCGTCGTCTGGGGCCTGTTCGATCCGCGCAGTTCGAGCATTCAGTATGTCGTCTCCGATCCGGCGACCAGGCGCTGTGCCATCGTCGATCCGGTTCTCGACTTCGACGAGAAATCCGGCGCGACGGACACCCGCAATGCCGATGCCATCCTTGCCTATGTTGCGGACAATGGCCTGACGGTCGAATGGATCCTGGACACCCATCCCCATGCCGATCATTTCTCGGCGGCCACCTACCTGAAGGGCAGGACGGGCGCGCCGACCGCGATCGGCGCCCGCGTCGTCGACGTCCAGCGTCTCTGGAAAAATATCTACAATTGGCCCACGCTGCCGGCCGACGGCTCGCAATGGGACCGGCTGTTTGCCGATGGCGATCGCTTCAAGGTCGGCTCGATCGACGCGCACGTGCTGTTCTCGCCGGGCCATACGCTGGCCTCCATAACCTATGTGGTCGGTGACGCGGCCTTCGTGCACGACACGCTGTTCATGCCGGACAGCGGCACGGCGCGGGCGGATTTTCCCGGCGGCAGCGCGAAGGTTCTGTGGGGATCGATCCAGCGGATTCTTTCGCTGCCGGACGGGACGCGCCTGTTCATCGGCCACGACTATCAGCCGGGCGGCCGCGAGCCGCGCTGGGAAAGCACGGTGGCCGAGCAGAAGCGTTCGAACCCGCATATCGCCGGGATCGACGAGGTGGCCTTCATCGCGCTTCGCCAGGCGCGCGACCGCACGCTGCCGATGCCGAAGCTCATCCTGCACGCGTTGCAGGTGAACTTGCGCGGCGGGTGCCTGCCGGAACCGGAAGACAATGGCCGGCGCTATCTGAAATTCCCGCTCGATGCGCTTGCCGGCGCGGCCTGGGGTTGATCATGACGATGCTAGCCAAAGCCGCGATGACTCGCGCCGACATGGAAGGCAAGGCGGGGGAGGTCGCCGGCCTGCTGCGGACACTGTCCCATCCCGCCCGGCTGATGATCGTCTGCACGCTGGTCGAGGGCGAATACGCCGTCGGGCAGCTCGAGGAGGAGCTCGGCATCCACCAGCCGTCGCTGTCGCAGCAACTCACCGTGCTGCGCGACGCCGGCATCGTCGAGACGCGGCGCGAGGCCAAGCAGATTTTCTATCGCCTGACGGAAGCCAGGGCCGCGCGCCTCGTCGAGGCTCTCTACACGATCTTCTGCGCGGAGGCGGCCGCCCCATGACGCCCTATTGGCCTTCGCTTTTCGGCGGCATGCTGATCGGCCTCTCGGCCAGCCTGCTGTTGCTCCTCAACGGCCGTGTCGCCGGCGTCAGCGGGATCGTCGGCCGGCTGCTGCTGGCGCGCGCTTCGACGAACGCTGCCTTCGTCATCGGCCTGCTTGTCGGCCCGCTGCTGTTCCTCGCCGGCTTCGGCCGCTGGCCGTCGGTGACCATCACCGCCTCGCTGCCGATGATCGCCGCCGCCGGGCTGCTGGTCGGGTTCGGCTCCCGCATGGGCTCCGGCTGCACCAGCGGCCATGGCGTTGCCGGGCTCTCGCGCCTGTCGCCGCGCTCCTTCGTTGCCGTGCTGACCTTCCTGTCGGCCGGGGTCGCGACCGTTACCCTGATGAGGAGCGCCGGACTGTGAATCTCCAGACACTGCGTTTTCTTGCCGCCCTGGTCTCGGGCGGGATCTTCGGTTTCGGCCTGTCGCTTTCCGGCATGCTCGATCCCGCCCGCGTGCGCGGCTTCCTCGATGTCGCGGGCGACTGGGATCCGAGCCTTGCCTTCGTGCTCGCCGGCGCCGTCGCCGTGGCGATGCTGGGCACGTTGCTGTCCAGGCGCATGAAGCGGCCGGTTTTCGACCCGGCATTCCATCTGCCGCCGGATACCGGCATCGACCGGCGGCTGATCCTCGGCTCGGCGCTGTTCGGCATCGGCTGGGGCATGGCCGGTTTCTGCCCCGGCCCCGCGCTGGCCAGCCTGACGCTCGGGCTCGCGCCTGCCGTCCTGTTCGTCGCCTCTATGGTTGTCGGGATGACTGTCCACGACCGCCTCGTTGCCGACCGCAAGGATCAGGCGGGCTCGCGGTAATTTCCATTGAGGATATCGCGTGCAGCGTTACGAACGCCCTCTTTGGCGGAGCCATTGGCCGCGAGATGCTCAAGCTCATCCGTCAGGCAGCCGGCGAGGGCAGGAGAGTAGGCAACGACGCTGACGAGTATCCAGTATATCCAGATGTCGTCGTTACCGCGCAGGATCTGGCGCAGATGCGGCGCGAGCGGTGGACCGATGCCGGCCAGGAGCGGCTGCAACACTTGCGCTACCGGCCAATTGATGTCCTGAAGCCATTCGAGAAGCTGCGGCAGGATCGGCTCGATTGCTGGATAGCCGAGCGCCGTCAGGGCAGAGGCCTTGTCGGTATCGAGCTTGTCGACAGGCACCAGATCCGCCAGGTTTTGTTCAAACGAGTTCACCGGGCAATCCTACCGTCGGCATCGGAGCAAACAGGTCGACCTAACGCCCTCTTGCAGCCACGCCGGCCTTTTTCGCCTCTCCATCACCTGCAAGGTGGTAAGGCTGGATAAGCACCTCCGCAGGGATGCGCCAGTTCTTGTGAATCCGGTGCGCCATGTCCATCGTCAGCAAGCGCTTCCTGTTCAGGATTTCCGAGGCCCGGGACGCCGATCCGATGATCTCGGCGAGGGCCAGTTGCTTGAGCCCCGCCATTTCCATGTGGGCGCGAATGGCTGTGACCGGGTCGAGTGTCTCGATCGGGTAGTGCCTGGCCTCATAGGCCTCGATCAGATCGGCCAGCACGTCGAAGCGATCGCCATCGGGAGAGCCGACCTCGGGCTCGTTCTCGAAGTATTTGGTGATCTCCGCGATGGCCCAATCATAGTCGTCTTCGGTTTTAAGAGGGCGAATGTTTTCCATCACACTGTCTCCGCATCGATCCTGTCGTACTCGGCGTGGGTGCCGACGAATTTGATCAGCACCCGCTTGTAGGTATTGCTGACATGCACGATGACCCGATATTTGTTGCCGGCGATGTCGAAGATCGCGCGGTTGTCGCCTACGAAATCCACATTCGCACCGGGAACAAGGGGAAAGTTCCCAAAATGGGAAACCGTTGCGGCTTTGGCGGACGCTAAGGGCTTATGCGACCCGTCCGGCGCGGGCACCGCGCGCGGAAACTACTTCTTGCGCCGGCCGCCGGAAGCCTTCGCCATGCTCACCGAACCTTGCGCCTCGCGCATCATCCTCAGCGCTTCGTCCCTGGTCAGCCCGCATTTGCGCGCAAAATAGCTCGCCTCCTCATAGGCTTCCGCCTGGGAGACCGCCGATATGCCGGAAGCTGCCGGCTTGGATTTCTTCTTGGCCATCGCATCGTCAACGCTGAATCATTTTAGTCAGCTAATATAGTATCATTGTTTGCCAATGCAAAAGGCGGAGATTGTGATGCCTGATGGCGGGCAGGGCCATCCGGCGGGCCCTGCCGGTGATCAGCGCCAGGCGTTTCCGGCGCCGCCTGGACCTCCGCCGGACACCGGCGCCGGCAGCCCATCCTTGAAGGCCCATTGAAGCGTAATTATATCAATGACTAAGCGTGCGGTGCACGCGAAACGCAGTGCTTTTGTCAAGCTTCTCTATGGAGGTTGTCATGGCAATGAAACTGATGGAAGGAAGAAAGGGCCAGGATTGGATCAATCTGGTCCTTGCGATCTGCCTGTTCATCTCACCCTGGATCATCGGCTTTACCGCCGAAACCACGCCTGCGTGGAATGCCTGGGTTGCCGGCTTCGTGCTCGGCGCCCTGGCCCTCGCGACGCTTTCGGCGTTCGCCGAATGGGAAGAGTGGGCGAACCTCGTTATCGGGCTTTGGCTGATCGTTTCGCCCTGGCTGCTTGGCTTCATGGCCAGCACCAACGCGATGGCGACCCATGTCGTCCTCGGCGTGCTGGTGGTTGCCGCGTCGGCCTGGGCGGTCTGGGACTTCCGCCACCCGCACGCGCATGCGTGACCGGTGACGGCAGGCTAGGCGGGGCCCGGCGCGGGAGCGGCGGGCTCCTTGGACTATCGGGGCAGGGCTATAACCGGAGCGGCTTCACGAATTGCTGCAACCGGAAACCGTTTCGTGCATTCTTGGGAATGGCCTCGATGCTCCACTCCGACAACCCGGCAAAATGCTGCTCCTATTGCGGCGGGCGAGACCATGACTACGAGGACTGCCCGAAGCGCAAGGCCGACGCCGAGAAGGAACAGGCTGCGCGCGAGCCCGGGCCGGCTGCTCGTGTGGAGCCTGGCCTGAACTGACCTCCGAACACCGGCCGCAGCCTTCCTTCGCGCCCCTTGTCCTGCCCGTCCACAGGCGAGAGTCGAGGCCCGACTTTTTCTGGGATGGCTTGAAAAACGGGCGTCGAACCGGTCTATAGTCGGGCGGGGGTACGCGGGTGGCGGATATCGTCTCAATCAGAATCGGTGCGGAGCCTGCCGGGCGGGTCTCGGCAGGACGCCTGCGGTTTTTCGCATTCATGGCGATCGCCGCATTCATGATCGCCGGTCCGGCGGCGGAGCAGGTCTTCGGGGTGCGAACGGCAGTGCTGCGCTCCTGGACCATGTTCAGTGCGATCGGGCTCGGTGTGATCGACGCTTCCTTCGAAATCCGTCGGCCCGACGGAACGCTTCTCCCGCTCGACCGGTTCGAGATGCTCGGCGCTCCTCGCGACGGCAGGCTGAAGCGGATCGAAAGCCGCGACGAACTCGCTTCCGTCATCAAGCGGCTCTGCACGGCCGCCGGGCAGGGCGCCGACATCCGTGTCCGCGCGCGGCAGGCCACGCGCAGTGGCTGGCAGATTATCCATGCCGATGCCGAAAATGCCTGCGCCGACTGACGCCATCGCTGACTGGCCCGGCTGGCGTCTGATGCACGCTGTTGCCGCGCGGTTCGTCGACTGGGCGGCCTATACGGAGGGCTCGTCGCGTTCGTCCGCGCTGGTCCGCATCGGCCTGGCGATGCTGTTCTGGTCGCGTTGGGCGGGCGAGTTGCTGCTCTACAGGGACCAATCGCCAGTCGGCCTGTTTCTGGCCGTCAACTTCTTCGTCGCCACAGCGCTGCTCTTCGTTGGCTATCATAGCCGCATCGCCGCCGTCTGGGCGGGCTTGGTCGGGCTGGCGATGTACTATTATTTCGGCCACCAGCTTGGTCGCGAGCCCTGGACTCACCATCATATCTATTTGCTTGCCGTCGCAGCACTTCTGATCGCGCTCACCCCCTGCGGCCGCTCCTATTCGCTGGACCGCTACCTGGCGGTGATGCGCGCCGGGCGCACGGGCGTTGCGCCGCCGGTGGAACGCGGCAATCTGTGGGGGTTGCGGCTGATCGTGGTGCAGCTCTCGGTACTCTATTTCTTCTCCGCCTTCGACAAGTCGAACTACGCCTTTCTCAGCGGCGCGCGGATCGAGCAGATATTCCTCTGGTACTACGCGGGTTCGGACTATCCAGCGATCCCCGGCCTTGCCTGGCTCGCCACGATCGTGTCCTTCGCCGTGGTCGCGCTCGAATATTGCCTTGCCTTTGGCCTGCCGTTTCGTCGGACAAGGCGCTATCTGGTCGTGCCGGGCCTGGCCTTTCACGCCATCATCTATCTGACGCTGCCGGTCTATACGTTCAGCGCCACCATGGCGTTGCTTTATCTTGCCTATTTCGATGCGGATGCCGTCGACAAGATCATCGCGCGGCTGCAGGGGAACGGATTGGCAGGGACTGCCAGGGGAATGTCGTGAAGCGCGGTTTGTTGTTTTCCTCCGTCGTCGCGGCGGCAATCGGTCTGGCCATGTTCTGCGGCGCGGCGCGAGCCGGCAGCGCGAAGGACTATTATCCCAGGCGCGCATGGGGCTCCTTCAACGGTGGCCAGATGAACACGTCGGTCCTCGTGTTCCGCGACCTCAACAGGAATGGGGTCTACGATCTCGGCGACCGGCCGATGCCGCATGTGGCCGTCGAACTCGGCAAGCCGAATGGCAACACCGTCATGAAATGGACCAATGTCAGCGGTTTTGCCAATTTCCGGATGTCGGTTATCCAGCGCGATCTCGAGGTTGTCGATCCCGGACATTACTCATTCCGGGTCGTGCCTCCGCCAGGCTGGTCCGTCACCACGGGGAACGCGTCGCAGGAAAGCGATTATGTTGTTTCACCTGGCTCGCCAGGCGACATGATCGCAATGCGTACGACGCACCCGGTCGGGCTTGCGGCAGATCTGACGATCAGCGGGGCGGTCACCGCCGGGTCGCGCATTTCCCTCACAGGGCCGGACGGAGCAACTGCCGCCGCCAAGGTCGACCCGGATGGGCGCTTCAGCGTACCCGCGACATCAGGCGAATGGCTGGTCGACGTTTCGACCGACGGGGCGACGCAGCGGCGCAAAGTTGTGGTCGGCTCGGCGCCGGTCGTGCTCTCCGCGTCTTCGGACAAAGGCGCCGAGGAGCCGCTGCCCAATCGGCATGTCGTCGGCTTCGACGACCTGCTGACGACGTCGGGCGTGTTCGAAGTTCCGTCCGGCTATGGCGGGCTCGACTGGTACAATCTCGTTGCCATGCACCAGCGCTTCACCGACGGCCCGGGCTACATCAACACCACCATGTCGGGCGAATTCATCGCCTACAACAGCTCGGGACACCCTGCGCAGGTGTTCAGCGACAAGCCGTTCGATTTCGCGGGCGCCTATTTCGGCGCCGGCTGGAACGACGCGGAGGGCGAGACGCTTGTTCTCAAGGCTTGGCGGGGCGACCAGCCCGTATATGAGGATTCGGTTGTGCTGTCCGCGAGCGGCCCGGTCTATTTCGCGGCCGACTACATGCGCATCACGCGGCTCGAGATACGGACACAGCACCACTGGCAGGCCGCGATCGACAATTTCGCCTACCGCACCGGTCCGTAGCGCGGTCCATGCAGCAAGCTGACGCTGCATTCCGACCGTCGCCGGTGGTTTTGAAGCGGCCTAATGCCTGTCGCCCAAAAGTGCGCAGCGGTTTTGGGAGAACGACATGCATAAAAACAAAGACTTAAAGCGCGTCGCCTGAATCCACTTCAGCGCGACGCGCTTTAAGGTCAAGCCGCGTCAGCAAGATCTCTGGGAGGTCCCGCAGGGGCGGCCACTATCCGAATGGCCGGTGCTGTCGTGATGGCTGTGGCTGCCGCCATTGCCGCCGGAGCTTCCATTTCCGCCAGAGCTGCCATTGCCGCCAGAGCTGCCGTTTCCGCCTGAGCTGCCGTTGCCGCCGGCGCCGCCATTTCCGGCACCACCGTCGCCGCCATTTCCACCGGCGCCGCCATTGCCGCCATTTCCGGCGCCACCGTTGCCGCCATTGCCACCGTTGCCGCCATTTCCACCGGCGCCGCCATTGCCGCCATTTCCGGCGCCGCCGTCGCCGCCATTTCCACCGGCGCCGCCATTGCCGCCATTTCCGGCACCACCGTTGCCACCATTGCCACCGTTGCCGCCATTTCCTCCGGCGTCGCCACCATTGCCACCGTTGCCGCCTGCGACTTGCGCCAGAAGAGCGCGCTTGCCCCTCTGCATTTGGGCTGTCGAACCTATCGACCGGTCGAATCCGTCTAGCCGCTCCGGCAAGACCGACGCCGCGCGGGTTGCCACAGGCAGCAGCATGGTCGACGCGAGCAGCGCCGCCGCCAGAATACTCCTGAACCGTGGGAAGGAACGGCGCGCGACATTGGCATTCGCCATGAATGCGAAAAACCCTAGGCGTCCTGCCGACAGCCGCCAGGCCGGCTCCGCACCGGTTCTGATTGAGACGATATCCACCACCCGCGTACCCCCGTCGCGCGTATCCCCATCCCGACTATAGACCGATTCAACGCCCGTCCTTCAACCATCCCAAAAAAAGTCAGGGCTCGACGCGCCTCATCTCCTCAGCGCATGCCCGACCGCATCGGCGAACGAGATATCGCCCTTGATCTCGCGCATCGCCATCGAGGTGATCGTGCGGCGCACGCCGGGCAGGCGGCTGAGCTCTTCGCGCAGCATCCTGTCCAGCGCCATCATGTCGACGGTCACGATCTGCAGCAGATAGTCGGCCTCGCCGGTCGTGGCGTGGCAGCGGCGGATCAGCGGATGGTTTTTCACCGCCGCCTCGAAGGCGTCCGACACCTCGAAGTCGATCGACACCTGGATGAAGGCCTCGATGCCGAAGCCGATGCGCGCCGGATCGATGCGGGTCGAGTAGCCGCGGATGATGCCGGCGTCCTCCAGCGCCTTGACCCGCTTCCAGCACGGCGTCTTGCTCAGGCCCACCTCGTCGGCAAGCACGGCAAAGGAGATTCGCGCATCCCGCTCCAGCGCCGCGACGATCCTTCGGTCGAGAGCATCCAGCACAGATCGTTCTCCCAGTTTTCAAAACAGGCGAACATCGTACTCCATTTCTTCTTATTCGGATAACAGAAAGGAACAATGTTCGAGCCGAAAGCGTCTATCATGGCGACCTGAACCGAATGGATGCCCCGAGCCGGAGGCCGGGCAGGGGAGAACACCATGCACAAGCCCGATTATCATGCCCGCATCGAAGCGCCGGAGATGCGCGACTACGGCGTCTACCTGCAATGCGACAAGCTTCTGCAATGCCAGAAGCCGCTGGCCGAAATGGTCAATGCCGACGAGCTGCAGTTCCAGATCGTGCACCAGGTCGAGGAGCTGTGGATGAAGCTCATCGCCTACACGCTAGTCGATGTCCTCGACTATCTGGAGAGAGAGGACACCCACCGCATCGTCACGCTGATGGGCAGGGTGCACCGTCTCATGCGCATGATGACGGCGCAGCTCGACCTGCTCGAGACCATGTCGCCCAAGGAGTACCAGCAGATCCGCCTGCAGCTCGGCAATGGCAGCGGCCAGGAATCGCCGGGCTTCAAGCTCATCTTGCGCCTGCCGCCGGACCTCTGGCGGGCCTTCAAAGCTTCATACCTCGACGGCCGTGGGCTGACGGTCGAGGACGTCTACGATGCCCATTACGACCATGGCGACGCCTATGTCGTTGCCGAGGCGCTGATCGAGTTCGACGAGCTGTTCCAGAAATTCCGCGCCAACCACCTCTACCTCATCCACCGCTCGATCGGGCTCGGCTCGAAATCGCTGAAGGGCCGGCCGGTCGAAATGCTGGAAGGCGGCGCCCGCCACCGCTTCTTCCCCGAGCTCTGGGACATACGCTGCGACATGACCGACCGCTGGGGCGCGGAGTACGGCAGGGTGAGGGACTCGATCAGCCACCCGGAGGCGAAGGCGGGGTAGGGGCTAGCTTGGGTTCCTCGCCCCGCGCGAAGCGGGAGGGTCCGAAGGACGGGCGAGACCCATGGCTCGCCCCGGCAAGGTGGCCGCGAAGCGGCCGGAGAGGGGCCTTCGTAAGGCGCCAGGGCCTGACACGTTCCCAACTGCTTCATTTTGCTACCGTCGGCGCAATCCCCCTCTCCGTCGCGGCTTCGCCGCGCCACCTCTCCCCCGCTCTGCGGGGGCGAGGAACTAGGCTTCGCCAAAACAAATTTCCCCACCCCTGTCGGAACCACCGCCCGTCCTCCGTCCTTGAGGCATAACCGCAAAACCCGGAGGACATCATGGAAACCACCCAATCGACCTGGCAGACCGCTGCCATCCTCATTGCCCGCCTGATCTTTGCCGCCAGTTTCGCGATGGGGGTGGCCTTCAAGTTCATGGACATGGGCATGACCGCCGGCTACATCGCCGCCGCCGGCTTCCCGTTCCCGCTGTTTCTGGCCTGGTGCGCCGCGATCCTCGAAACGCTGCTGGTGATCGCCTTCCTGACCGGCGCGTTCCTGACGCCGGCAGCGCTGATCGGCGCGGTTTACGTGGTCTTCCTCGGCTTTGCCTTCCACGGCCCGTCGCATTGGGCCGGCAACCAGGCCGAGTTCGGCGCCTTCATGTCTCATTTCCCGTTCGCCGCCGGCCTGCTTTACGCCGCCGTGCATGGACCGGGCAGCGTGCTGGCACTGCGCCAGGGCTGGCCGGGCAGGGCGTGAGGAGCCCGCATCGGAAAGGCGGGACGGGCCTCACATCTGATCGTTATAAGGTTCCTTCATCTGGCCGACCATGCGCGCCAGTTTCGAGAAGGACGGCATGTCGGCTTCCGGCTGGCACTGGTTGGCGAGTTCCAGCAGCCGGATCGGAAAATTGACGGCATCGCGGCTCGATGCCGACATGCCGCCGGAGCGCTCCTCGCCGGTTTCGCAGGCCTCCGCCTTGCGCAAGGCGATGTCGATCTCCTCGACCGAAACCAGCCCCTTGCGGACCAGCACCTGGTTGATCGACGCGACGGCCATCAGCAGGCCCTCAAGTTGCAGATTGGCGACGTTCATGGCTGTGTCTCCCATTGGTAAGGTTTCAACGCGCGAAGGCCTGATACGATCCGGAGCGGCGCGGATCGACTGCCTGCCGGCCAACGCGGATTACGCTCTACGGCTCCATCCAGCGTTGGCCATATTCGGCCCATAGCGCCTTGATCTCACGGCCGCCAAGCGGCGGCGTCGAGCGGTCGCCGTAGCTGATGGCGACGGCGCTGAGGTCGTACTGGCCGTCGGCCTGGACGATGAAGCGGATCGCCTGGCCGAGCGGCTTCGAGTGGAAGATCGGATCCGCCTGGCCCGTGCCAAGGCTGCGGACGCCCGAAATGGTTGCTGGCTGATGCCGCATCCTGAAGACGGATGCCATGGCAGGTTTGTCCATGCCGCTCTCCCCGAGTCCCCGGCGGAATGATTCCATAGGCGCCGGCTAATGGCCAGACGGGGAGAAAAGCTTGTTGTGAATACCCGGGCCGGCGGGCCTATCGGGCGGGATAGGAAAAAATACCTAATTATATACGTGACAAAGTATGTGTGATTTGATACCCAAGCCGGGACAGGCCGGCACTGAAAAGGTAAGGGAAGTCGAGGTCACGCCTCAGATGTTTCGGGCGGGCGTGGCACGTTTTTGCGATCTTCCTTTGGAAGAAGTTGATCCCACTTACGTGGTTTCGGCGGTACTGGAGGCAATGGGACTGGAGTTCGAGCCGCCAGCGGAATAACCCTGCCGAAAAGGGCGATATCGGCCATTTCCTGCGCCATTCGCCTCAAGTCCGCAACGCTGACATGGAACACGTAGTCCTTGCCCCCGAACTGGTTGGCCCGCTTGCTAACCCTCATGGCGCCGACCTTGCCATCGCTTATGATATCGGCGTGGGCAATGAAATTGCGGTTCTCTGCGCATATATTCGCATAGTGTAGGAAGGTTCCTATGGCTTCATGCATCTCTGGGCGGGTTCGCCTCAGAAGTGCGGTTGAAGTTCGGATAAGCCCGACCTTTTGGGAGTTGGTGAGCGTTGCCCTCAGGAAGCCGACCTGAGAGAATTCGAATTCATGATAGAGGAACTGCTCATAAACATTCTCGATCCGCGCCCACCAGGATGTGATACATCCAACGGCGTGCATCGCGTTGTCTTGGTCGCTAGGATAGTCAGGCCAAATAGCCTGCCCATACATGGAGTCCTTATCTCGCATGGATAAGTCTGCCCCCTCAGACGAAAAGCGGTTCAACGAAACCCTGAAGCGGATGCTGAAGACGCCGCCGAAGCAGCATGCGCCGCAATCTGGCAAGCCTCGCGCAAGCGAAGCAGGACATAAATCGAAACCGGGTGGCCATCCCGTCAAGAAGGACCACCCGGAAGCTCCGTAGCCAAGGCTACTTACTTTTTGACCGTTTCCACAACGTGGGTTCTCGGATGGGTCACTGCGGTTTTCACCGTCGTGAAGCGCCCAGAACCGGCGTTGCGGCCGATCTTGACTGACTTGCTCATAGCTTTCACCTCCTTCCCCCAGGTTTTGCCCGTGCGTAGTGGCGCCCTGCGGGTCAGAAGGAATCAGTCAGTCAGATACAATGTAGATACAGAATGGGGGAGAGTCTAGCGGTCAGCCGTCGATGCAGAGAATTGCCTCAATGCGCCCGACGACCTCCCACATGAGTTCTTCATTGGCTTTTGAATGGAAAGAAGCGTTTCGCGCTATCCAGTCCAGCGTGCGGAACTGATACGATTGAATGACGCCAGTCAGTTTGACGCCGCGAGGAACCGGAACCTCGAACTTGCTCCCGGTCAACGTGTTGGTGATCGGACAAACGGCTGCCAAGCCCGTTGCGATGTTAAAATCGCGAGGAGAAATGACGAGAGCAGGCCGGCGACCGGCCTGCTCTGTGCCTGACTGCGGATCAAAATCCAGATAGATAAAATCGCCTCTGTCAGGCTGATAGGCTACGTCGTCTACCAAACTTCGTCACCCTTCGGTTGACCCCAATCAACTTCACGGTTGCCAGTCTCTTGACGAGTTTCGCCTTTCAGAAGTTCGGAAAGCTGAAAGCGTTTGCGTGTCGGTGTTACCCTGATTGAACCGTCTTCGATTTCAACGTTTACGCAAACTCCTTCGACCAGCCGTACCTCCTCTGTCACGTGCTTTGGAAGTCGCAGCGCGAGGCTATTGCCCCACCTGCTGATCGTTGTTTGCATCTGCCCATGCTCCTCATTTTGCCACGGTTGGCTTGATATACATAGTAGATACGCGCCAGAATGGCTAGAGGTTCCTTTAGGTTCGGTTAAGATTGCGACACTTTGCGCTGCTTTTTGCGTATGCGCATTAGCTTTCGTGCCTTCTGCCTAGGCGTTCGAGGCTTCACCAATCCGCCGATAGGTAAGGCGCTTGCCTTCGATCATCGCAAGCAACTGGTCATGGCGTTCGGTGTCGGTCACCTTGAGCGCTGCACGGCGATTGTAGCGGAAGTCGAACTCGGCAAGGTAGCGATGCAAATGAGCTTCGCCGCAATGCTGATAGACGCCAACCATGCCGCGCTTGAAGACTGAGAACACGCCTTCAATGGTATTGGAGTGGATCACGACATCGCCTTCGCGGCGGGCGTATTCGCCAGCGGCGTGGTTGGTCGTCTTATGCGCAGCGTATTCCTCGCCAGTGCGCGTGTAGATGCGCGAAGAGTCGGTGAACAAGGTGGTGTCGCGAGACACGTTGCGAACCAGAACGTCGCGGACAGTCGTGGCCGTGGCGTCGTTCAGATGGAACATGCGGGACTGTCCGCCACGCTCGACCAGACCAACCACGATGCGCTTCTGCGCGCCACCGGACTTGCCCGACTTGGTGTAGGTAGGAACGCGACCGCGAGCGAGTTTGCGAGGTGTCTCACGCTTGCCGATGTAGGTCTCGTCGGCTTCAACGATCTTGCCTTCGCCGCCAATCGGGCCGCTCGACTTAACGTCTTCCTTCATAGCTTCGCGGATACGGTGCGCCATGAACCATGCGGTCTTGTAGGTGACGCCAAGCATACGGTGCAGCTGGTGGGCGCTCATGCCTTTCTTGGACGAAGCCATGAGGAACGTCGCTAGAAGCCACTTGTTCAAGGCGATCTTGGAGCGCTCGAACACGGTGCCGACAGTGACGGTGAACTGTTCGCGGCATTCCATGCAGTTGTACAGGCCAGGACGATGCGCCTTGCCTTCCATCTTGGTGATGCGGTCAGGACGAGCGTTGCCGCAATGCGGGCAGTTAGGACCATGCGGCCAACGCTGCGCTTCCAAATGGATGCGGGCGGCTTCGGCGTCTTGGAAGATTGGGCTGTCGAGTTTCATGGCTAGGTGCTCCCTGCCATCTTTCTAGCAAATCGCCCGTGCTTTGTCACGTATATAATTAGGAAAAAATACCTTGCCAGGTGACGGCAGCTATGCTACTATCTTGTCCATGGTGCTGATTTGCGCCAACGACCCGCCGCCGAGGCGGGTTTTTGTTTTCGGCTTCCCTTCGAACGAAAGTGCATCCTGGCCGGTGACGTGACCGTGCATGAGGGCCGTCCGCGCCCCTGGACCTTGGCAACCGCAAAAATGGAACTAGATACTCCGCTATCGCAACGTAACGGAGAGTGTCCAATGATCTCGCGCGAAGGCCTGATCGCAAGGCAAGAGGACGCGAATGTCCGGTTGCACGAAGATACTCAATCCGTGCCGGAACATCCTGACGAGGTTCGCGCCACCGATAACGACAAGTGTGTGAACCTCAGTGAGGAAATCATAGCTGACAATCTCAGGATGATCGCGAAGCTTAGAGGGGTCATAGCTCGTGTCGAGGATGACGACCAAGCCGCCTTGCGACGCCGCCAGTAGCCGTTAAAATCGACTGAGGGCTTTCGCTTTAAGGCGTTGCCGGCGACGCGCTGGACCTGTTGGCCGTTGGTGCTGCGGCTGTTCCTTCGCGCGCCGTGCCGCTCTCCCCGAGTCCTCGGCGGAATGATTCCATAAGCGCCGGCTAATGGCCAAACGACCGGAAAAGCTTGTTGTGAATACCGGGCCGGCCAGGCTGCGGCAACGCGGCGAACGCAATGGAGGCGAATAGGAAAAAATACCTTGCCGGGTGACGGCAGCTATGCTACTATCTTGTCCATGGTGCTGATTTGCGCCAACGACCCGCCGCCGAGGCGGGTTTTTTGTTTTTAGTTTTCCTTTCGAACGAAAGCACCTCTGACGCCGACATTGAACGCTGGCGGGACAGCGCCCCCCTCTGTCCTGCCGGACATCTCCCCCACGAGGGGGGAGATTGGCGGCCTCATCGCTCCGCTCAATCCAGCAAACGTTGGCGATTGGCGAAAGCGGCGACGACAGTCGATCTCCCCCCTTGAGGGGGAGATGTCCGGCAGGACAGAGGGGGGCGTGACGGAACGCCATCCTTCGCCGCCAAGCCGATGACACATTCCGCAACACCCGCGAGAACCCCATGCCACGCTACGCAAGCATCATCACCGGCGATGACGGCCAGGAAATTGTCAGCGCCATCGGCGAATTCGAGGCCGCGCCGCGGGCACGCGCCGGCGGTTTGGAAGCCGTTCCCGCCGGCGTACTGATCGGCATGGTTCGTGGCGGTCCGGTCGATGCCGCCGGCGGCTTTGGCTTTCCGCCGGGTTCGCAAGGCGCGGGTGACAGGGCGGTCGGCGTTGCCGCGATCCAGAAGGCCAGGGCCGGCCTGGCAAGGGCCGATGCCGTTCAGCGCGAGGCCGCCCCGACTGCACCGGCGACATCGGCGACATCGGCCACGGCAAAACCCGAGACGACCAGGCCCGCCCGCAAAGCCGCAAAGGCCAAGGGGCGCCGCAAGCCCGGCAAGGCCAAGGCGGTGCGTGCAAGGCAGGCGAAGCCGGCGGGCAGGGCAGGGCTCGACGGGGTAACTTATGGCTGACGCCACGCCGCCTCGGCAGCGCAAGCCGAAGGCGGCCGCCGCCGTTATCTCGTCCCGCCGCAAGCGGCCGAAGAAGACGCTGGGCGACGATTTCGTCGCTGCCGTGCGCGCCGATTTCAAGACCCATGGCGCCGGCGTCATCGCTTCGGTGCGGGCCGACAAGCCCGACCAGTATCTGAAGATCGTGCTGTCGGTGCTGCCCAAGGATTTGCATGTCAACATCAACGAACTGGACGCACTGAGCGATGACGAGATCCGGAGCCGAATCCGCGGCCTCGAAGCCGTCCTCAAGCCTTTCCTCGAAAGAACGGGCCTCGAAAAACCGGTCGCTGACAGGCCAGTCCTCGAAGAGCCGGGCAGCGCTGATCGCGGCGCGCAGCGACTATCTGGCGCTGCTGAGGGAGCTGGACCGCAGGCGCCGCACTAACCAGCTGGCCGCCTACCGGCCCTATCCCAGGCAGGCCGAATTCCATGCCGCGGGCGCGGCGAACCGCGAGCGCCTGTTCATGGCCGGCAACCAACTCGGCAAGACCAGGGCCGGCGGCGCGGAATGGGCCATGCACCTCACTGGCCGCTACCCCGACTGGTGGCAGGGCAAGACCTTCGACAGGGCCGTGCGGCTGTGGGCGGCCGGCGTCACCGGCGAAGGCACGCGCGACAACCCGCAGCGCGTGCTGGTCGGCCCGCCGCAACAGCAGGCCGCCTGGGGCACCGGCATGATCCCGGCCGACGCCATCGTCCACACCACCATGGGACGCGGCGCGCCGGGTGCGCTCGACAGCATCGTGGTGCGCTGGGGCGGCGGCGGCGATATCCAGGCCGACGAAAGCGTGCTGTCGTTCAAGAGCTACGAAAAGGGCCGCGAGAAGTGGCAGGGCGAAACGCTCGATGGCGTCTGGTTCGACGAGGAGCCGCCGCTCGACATCTATTCCGAGGGCCTGACGCGAACCAATGCGACAGGTGGCATCACCATCGTGACGTTCACGCCGCTCTTGGGCATGTCGGATGTGGTGCTGTTGTTTTTGTCGGCGAGAGAGGTGGAGGGGATGGGCAAGTCGTGAGCGGCCTGCCTTTCTTCTCCCCTTGCAAGGCAGGGCAATCGCATATGGCGCTCCCCCACTCCGTCTCGGCTTCGCCGAGCCACCTCTCCCCCACATTCGTGGGGGAGAGGAAACGCCAACCGCCGAGGTCGCGGCCTTGAAAGGCTTGGGTTTCCTCTCCCCCATGGACATGGGGGAGAGGTGGCCGCGCAGCGGCCGGAGTGGGGGCTGGCGCCACCATATGCGATTGCCCTGCCTTGCAAAGGGAGAAGGAAAGAGTGCCGCTCCTGTGCAGCTCCTGGGATGACGAAGATTGGCGGTTTCGCTCAAGGGTCAAAACCCGATCCGCATATCGCGCACGCCCCCAATATGCCATAGTGGGGACGTCGCGAACCAGCCTGTTCGCTCCCACCTTCAAGACCGCGATCACGAACGCTGGCCAACGGAGGAAACGAACCATGAAACACGGATCAACAGACACAGCGAGGGTTGAACCTGCCGCTGGTCGGCGACCGATGAGTCGCCGCGATGCGCTCAAGGCCGCAGGTCTGGCTGGAGCCGCCGCCCTGTCAACGGGTGCCGTGTCGGTCTGCGCCGCCGCGGCGTCCGCCGACCCAATGGAAGACCTGGTTGCGGCCGCCAAAGCAGAAGGGCAGCTTACCGTCATGGGTTTGCCTCGCGACTGGTGCGGATACGGCGTCGTCATGGACCGGTTCAAGGCGAGATACGGTCTGGCAATCAACGAACTCCGGCCGGGAGCCAGCTCAGCCGAGCAGATTGCGGCGATCAGGCGAGGCAAGGCCGACGCCCCTGACGTGGTCGACGTCGGCATGCCCTTCGCTTCATCCGCGATGAAGGATGGCTTGTTGCAGCCGTACAAAGTGTCAACGTGGGACACGATTCCGGAAGCGGCCAAGGATGCGCAAGGGTATTGGTATGGCGGCTATTGCGGTGTCCTTGCGTTCGAGATCAACGGCGACCTGGTAACCAGAATGCCGCGGGATTGGGCGGATCTTGCCGCGCCCGAGTATAGGAACTCGGTCGGCCTCGCCGGCAATATTTCTTCAAATCAAGCGATCCAGAGCGTGTACGCCGCGGGCTTGTTGGCGGCAAAGGGCAATTTCGAAGAAGCCGCTGATCAGGGTCTGAAGTTCTTCGCCAATCTCAATGAAAAGGGCAATTTCGTTCCCATCATCGGCGATGCCAACTCGCTTGTCGACGGCCGCACGCCGATCCTCGTTCGCTGGGATTACCTCGCGCTCGGCGACCGCGACCGCCTTGCAGGGACGAGGATCGAAGTCATCAGGCCAAAGACCGGTGTCGTTGCGGGTGTCTATGCCCGGGCGATCAGCGCCCATGCTCCACATCCAAATGCTGCTCGGCTGTGGATGGAGTATCTTTGTTCAGACGAGGCACAGCTCACCTGGTTGAAAGCCTCCCACCTGCTCGACCTCAAAGGGGACGATGTCGCCCCGGTCTTTCCAACACTCAAGGACCAGGAGAAGGCGAGAGACATCATAACCAACGGATGGGACGATATCGTTGGCGTCAAGGTACAGTGCTTGCCTTCTGAGGAGTACCTTGGCCCGATGTCTTTCAACAGCAGCACGGCCAGGCGAAGCGCCGGTTCCTAAGTAGCCCATCTGAGGTTGGCGCCAGCCTGCGCCCGGAAACCGCGCTGAAACCATGATCTGCAATGCCGCTTGGATTGCAACCGAGAGGCGAGTAGCTTCCGGCGACTGTCGGAGGCCTGACATGCACGGACATGACTTGCGTAGGCTGCTCCTGCTTTGCGGGCTCATCGGTCTCGCCGCCTGCACCGAGAAGGACTGGCGCGCTGCGGCGATCGCCAAGGCCGAAGACGAGGTTCGTGACCAGGTGAACGATCCGGTGGCCCAGTTCAGCCATGTCCAGGTCACCGGCAACAGTTCGACCGGGCAGACCTGCGGCTACGTCATGGCCAAGAGCGGCATCTTCATCAAAGGCGGGCACTTCATCGTCTATATCGATGGATCCACACCGCGTATCGAGGGCGGCATGGGTCGGCAATCCTGGTCGAAGCAGGAGTTCGACTTTCAGTGGCAGAATGACTGCCTCAAGGAAGGCTACAAATCCTGAGCGGACATAGCCGGACCTGGGTTCCTCGCCCCGCGCGAAGCGGGGAGCAACAATTTCACGTCTGCCGCGCTGCCCCTCATCCGCCTGCCGGCACCTTCTCCCCGTATAGTGACGGGGAGAAGGGGCTTGCCGCAACCTTGGCGCCCCGCCCACAACGCTGGTGACTGGCGAAACCGTCGATGAGAGCGCCCCTCTCCCCGTCACTATACGGGGAGAGGATGCCGGCAGGCAGGTGAGGGGCGGCGCCAACGCCGACGGAAATCATATGCAAAAACAATGCGCTACAACCGCATCCTGAATCGATCCGTGCGGAGAAACAATGACCCGTCACGTCACCTTCATGACCATCGACGACGCCGAGCACTATTCGCCCGGCCAGCGCGCGGCGATCGTTGCCGCCTATCCCGCGCATGAGCGCGAAGCCCGCGCAAAAGGCATTCCAGTGCTGGGCTCCGGCCGCATTTTTCCGGTGGCCGAGCAGCTGATCGCCTGCGAGCCGTTCCGCCTGCCGCGCTACTGGCCGCGGCTCGGCGCGCTGGATTTCGGCTGGGACCATCCGTCGGCTGCGGTCGAACTCGCCTGGGATACGGAGGCCGATATCGTCTATGTCACCAAGGCAGCCCGCGCCGCGCAGCAGACGCCGGCGATGCAGGTGCTGACGCTGAAGCCGTGGGGCGAATGGCTGCCCTTCGCCTGGCCGCGCGACGGCCGACGCGAGACGCTGGAGGGCGCTGGCGTGGCGCTGGCCAAGCAATATGCCGCGCACGGGCTGAACATGCTGTCGCGCCACGCCCAGTTCGCCGACGGCTCGGTCTCGGTCGAAGCCGGGCTGATGGAAATGCTCGACCGCATGCAATCCGGCCGCTTCAAGGTGTTTTCGACGCTGTTGCCCTGGTTCGAGGAGTTCCGCCTCTACCACCGCAAGGACGGCCAGGTGGTGAAGCTGCGCGACGATCTGATGGCCGCGACCCGCTATGGCGTGATGATGTTGAGGGAAGCGGTGGTCGATCCGGCGGAGTTCAGGAGCGCACGGCGGCCGGCGGGGCAGGCCGATCCGCTGGGGGCTTTTCGGTAGGAGGCACAGTTTTACCGTCGGGAGGAATGAAGACACGACAAACGCTCAGCAATTTGTGCAACTTTTTCCGAGCCCCGCCTATGCACCATCGTTGGGATGTCCCATATCTCGGACAGGGTAGGTGTGAGTTGCGAGGCCTTACGCTATTGTGCCGGAACTGGGATTGTTTTTTGTAGGATCTGTGTAATCAATAGCCCTAACTCAGACGATTGCGACCGCCTCGATGAAACGCCCCAAGGATCTTCCTGAATTCGACAAGCCCCCGCTAGATGAGCTAGTTCTAGGGGTTCAATTCACACCTCCGTTCACATATAACGACACCTATGCTCAACGCGTCTGGGATCTCTTTAAGGCCGATTTTCCCGTGTACGCGGAGCAGCCTCGGCTATTGCCCTCTTTTGAAACCTTTGGAGGTAGTGGAGCGGAGGGCCTATCTCTCCAAATAAATCTTCAGGGCCAAGTTAATCGAAACAGATATTGGTTTTCATCGAAAGACGAGACCCACCTCATTCAGTTTCAGGACGATCGGTTGCATTTGAATTGGCGGCGAAGGCCTGCCAGAGAAAATCAATACCCTAGATTTGATCGCATTCAAACAATCTTCCAAGGACTGCTAGAGAAGCTTTCTTCTTTCTTTGAGGGAGAGGGCTCTCGGTTAATCATACAGCAGTCCGAGGTTTCGTACATAAACGTCATTCTTTTCGATGATGGTGTTCCCCTGCGAGACTGGTTCACGTTCATTAACCAATCCCCGTTGAAACTAGAGTCTCTAAATGCCATCTTTACTGAGGTTGTCAGGTCGGAGACGAATCAGCCTATTGCTAGGATGTCCTATGAGTTGAATTCAGTGGTCTCCGTACCAGAGCGAAAGCCAGCAGTTCGGCTCGCTATTACGTACAGAGGAAAGCCTGCGGGGGAGACGACTATTTCGGCCAGAGATTTTCTCTTCACTGGTCGAGAACGGATTGTCCGCAGATTCTGCGAACTGACCAGCGCAAAGGCTCACGAACGTTGGGGAAGAAAAAATTGAACAGAGCCCTGCAAACCGCTGCATTTTCCCGCGAAGTTGGCCCTGCCGGCGCTTTGCCGTTTGGGAATCGTGATCGCTCCTCAGTGAAGCGTCTCATTGTCCAGGGGTTCGAATTCCCGTGGCGTGAAAGGATAAATGCTCGCTTGACCGCCTTGGTCCAATTGCCAAAGGGATGGGACGGTTACCAAGGTCGACCCGTCAGCTTTCCGACAGCATATTTTTGTATGTCGATCCTCGAGAAGATCGCCGCCCCAGGCACGCCGCCGCCTACTTTGGTGCCTGGCTCTGATGGTTCGCTCCAAATCGAGTGGCATGCCCACGAGTTCGATATTGAAGTCGATATTCTTCGCGTCAATGAAGTGAGTGCTTGGATGTTTGATCATCGCACTGACGTCGAGACCGAGCTCGAACTCACGAACGACTTTGCAGAAGTGGCGAAATGGGTCGAGGATCTGGCACGCAGAGCGACAGGCAATGCTATCGCAGCCGCCGCGTGATAATGCCGGTGTTGTGAACCCTCACGACCATGGGGAAATCCTCGGGGATGACGTCATAATTCGGCGAGTGAACCCCGCCGAGCATGTGTATTTCGACGAAAACCATCAGGTGAATCGGCTGTCGACTAAGGTCATGCAGCCGTCTAGTGAGCCGAAGGGCGGTATGTCGATCGACCACGAACCCACGCTTGTGGAAATGGGCATTGATCCCAGAGCCTTCGTCACCAGCCCTCCAATGACAGCTTCGGTTTGGCTTCGAGCCGGCGCTGCTCGCGAAATAGGGCTTCAGGTCGGATACGATCCGATTGATCCCCACAACATGGCGCATTGCGAGGTTTGGGGGCCAATTGAGCGGCCGAACAGGTTCAGTAAAGGCCAGCAGCGAAAGCTTCTTGCGACCAGTGAGTGGTACGTCGAACTTCCCGGCGTAGTGGTGTGTTTAGCTGACTCTGGTCAGGATCAGTGAACATCGACAGATAGGGCAAAAGGGGGCGTCCGTCTTTGCTCTCGTTTGATGATGGCTTCGCTTCTGACTGATGCAGGTCCATCCATGACCGTCCGCATCAATCCCGCCACGCTGTGCGACCTCAGCTACATCGCCACCAATCTCCGGCCTAATGACCATGCCGAGATCGACTGTCAGCTTGACCACTGGACGCCGGGGCTGGCGCCGATGCCGACCAATGGGCAAACGCCTACTCCACAATCTTCCAATAAGAATCCTTGCGAGTCACCTTGCCGTCGCGGAACGTGTAGAAGTCACAACCCCGCACTTCCTTCTTCACCCCCTCGCGGGTGGTGCCGGTGAGGGTCCATTTCGACATGCCGGTGTCGGCAGCCTCGTCCACGAAATGCTCTGATTTGCCGTAGTGGACATCGGGCAAGCCTTCAAAGCGGGTTGCCAGCGCTGCTCGGACGTCTGCTTTGCCCTCGAGACGAGAGCCCCAGGGCTTGCTCCCCCTCGGCATCTCCAGGACACAATCGTCGGAAAAGCACGCCATGATGCGATCGAGATCATGCGCGTTGAAGGCCTCGCATAGCTCGATCAGTGTCGATCGAATGTCCATTCGCCCGCCCCCCGTCCAGTTGCATGGCCATTATGCCGATATCGGCACAGCGATGGAACATTTTAGCCTTCGGCTGTCGCCAAATTGGTGCTGAGCTCGAAAGCCAGTCCCGATCCATCGGCGTAGGGGTGCAGCGCGGGCGCACTTTCGCTCACGATGGCCTCCACGACGCGCTTGCGTTCCTGATCGCCCATGTCTTTGCCGACAGCACTCATGCCGACCAGCGCCATCGTGTTCAAGCGCAGGAAGGGTGCGCCGTCCTGGAAGCGTATTGTGCGCGATATCGTCGCTGACCGGACTTCGTGGAAGCCGGCGTCCCGGAGCAGCGCCTCCAGCGCGGCTGCGTCGCCAAAGCTGTACCGCTGATCCGCGATGGCGCCCAGGTGGCGCTCCGCCACCCGGCGGAGCTCCCGAAAGAACGGGATTTCATCGTCGGATCGCCATGTGGCTACCGCCAGCCTGCCGCCCTTCGCCAGCGCCCGCCGCATCTGCGCCGCCGCCGCGGGCTTGTCGGGAAAGAACTGCAGTCCCTGCTGGCAGACGACAATGTCGAACTGCTCTCCGTCATGCAGAGGCAGGGCGCCGGCATTGCCTTCGCGCCAGTCGATGCCCGGTGCCACGGCGCGCGCAACGGCAAGCATATTCGAACTGACGTCGATGCCGACGACGTATCCGGCGTCACCGAGCCGCTCCCTTGCAACGCGGGCCACTATTCCTGTTCCGCAAGCGATGTCGAGGACACGATCGCCTGGAGACAACTCCACCTCTTCGAGAGCCAGTTCGGCCCATGGCTGGAAGAGAGGGCCCGCGAGCCACCGCTCGTACATCTCCGGGAAACTTGCCTGGCTCATCGCGTAATTGGGCAGGGGCATCATTGCCTCCAATGGATCGATCCCGAGATTGGCATATTTTATGCCGACATGCCGCGCCGGAAAGTCCCGGCAAACTGCGGGTTCCAGCTCCCGGCATAATCCGGCACTCGGCATCATGTTCGTGCGCGTTCGACCTACGAAGTTAGCTCACCAGCGATTGCGCCGGTCAAGGCCGCGGGGGGCTCCGCTGCCAAGATGAGGCGCCCCCTTATGGCTGTGGCCCTTGCATGACCCTCCGCATCATCCCCGCCACGCTGCGCGACCTCTCCTACATCGCCGCCAATCTGCGCCCCGAGGACCGGGCCGAGATCGACTGCCAGTTGGACCACTGGTCGCCGGCGCTGCTGGCGCTGACGGCGCTGCAGGGCTTTGCCTATGTCGCCGAGCTCGACGGCAATCCGGAGGCCGGCTTTGGCGCCGCCGAACAGCGGAGCGGGCTGTGGATCGCCTGGAGCTGGGGCACGCGCCGCATGCGGCGCTGTGTGCCCGGCATCACGCGGTTTTTTCACGACGTGCTCGCCCGCCAGGTCGCGGCGCGCGGTGCCTGGCGGGTCGAGGCGAGGGCGCTGGCTGAAAACGAATTGGCGCTGCGCTGGCTCGGCCGGCTCGGCGCCACGCAACGCTGCCTGCTGCCGGGCCACGGCCGCAACGGCGAGGACTTTTTTCTCTACGACTGGACAAGAACCTCTCAACCCGGGGAAAGCCATGTGTCTCTTTCAAAAGCCACCGGAACTGAAGCCGCTGCCGCCGACACCGACGGCGCAGGACAAGGACGTGCAGGCGCGCGAAGCTGCCTTGCGGGCTGAGCTCGAACAGCGCCAGGGCACGGCGAGCACGGTGAAAACCGATCTCGCGCCCGGCGATCTCACCGGCCGGCGCCGCGTGCTGCTGGGAGTGTGACGCGATGACCGCGATGAAGCGCAGTTTCAGGAAGCGCGTGCTGGCGTGGTGGTATTGGCGGCGGCATGCGCGGTTGCTGAGGCGGCGGTGATTAGCCAATCTCCCCCCAAGTGGGGGAGATGCCCGGCAGGGCAGAGGGGGGCGCGAAGGAACGCCGACGGTCGCGTGTTTCTGTCAAGAATATCGCTGTGGGCGCGACCAGGATACAGGTCGGCGGGACAGCGCCCCCTCTGGCCTGCCGGCCATCTCCCCCACGAGGGGGGAGATCGGCAACTTCACCCTACATCTGCCCGTCCAGCCACTCGCGCAGGGCCTTGTCTTCTTCGCTTTCGGCAACAGGCGGGGTGCGCCGTCTCCAGACGTACCAGAGGGCGGCAAGCACGCCGGCGCCCCACAGGCCGGCGAACAGGTTTCCGATGAAGTCGATCTGACGATCCTCCCAAGCCGGGCAATATTAGCACGGCCTCAATGAGGAGGACAGGATCGACGTCGATTGCGCGGCCGCGGCTGCCTGCCGCGCCCGAGGCCGGATCAGCTTGGTTTGCGGGCGAAGGCCCAGACCATCAGCGGGTATTCCTCGTCATTGCTGAGGTCGCGCCAAAGGCCGTAGGCGCGCACCGGCCCGCCGATATGGGCTCTGGCGCAGGCCTTGTTGCCCCAGCCATGCACCTTGATGTTCGCTTCGGGAAAACCGCCCTCGACCATCAGCTGCTTCAGCCCGGCAGGCGTCCAGCGGTTGTAGTCGTGCGGCCTGGCATGCACGCGGAACAGGAAGGGTGTGGCCACCATCGCCCAGCCGCCCGGCCGGGTCATGGCATGGATGTTTTCGGCCGCAGCCAGCGGTCGCTGCACATGCTCCAGCACCTGGTCGGCGATGACGATGGAATACTGCTCTTCGGTGCGGTCCTTGCAGATGTCGAAGTCGGGGAAGTCGACCGAGGTGTAGTTGGGGCAAATCGTCTTCCAGTAGCGGTTCCAGCCCGGCGAAATCTCGATCACGTCGGAGGATTTGCGCCCACCGGCCTGCAGGAACTCGGTGAACGCCTCGATCTGGCGGATGCGCAGCCAGTTGCGCGAATCATAGCCGATCAGCCGCTTCACGGCGCGTTTGCTTTGGTTTGTCAGGGTACCGGCAAGGCTTGTCGTCACAATCGACCTCCTCCAATGCCCCGCCGCGCTGCCTCCTTAACATGGCAAAGCGCAAGAAATTTGACTGCTCGCAAGCAAGTGAACGACAGCGAAGAAAGATTGCCACCATGAGCGATTCCCGTGCCCGCGATATCCTGTCGCGCCAGGCCGAACTCGAGAGCGAACGCGCCGAATACGAGCCCGTCTGGGAGGCCGTCTCGGAATTCTGCGATCCCGACGCGCCCGATGTCTGGAGCGGCCGGTGGCAGTCCGGCCGAGGCTCGCAGGCCGAGCGGCAGGAGCGGCGCGGCGCCCGCGTCTACGCCAACACCATCAACTCGGCCGCCAACCGCCTGGCCGCGGGGCTCGAAAGCCTGATCATCCCGCAGTCGGAGAAATGGCACGGGCTGACCACCGCCGAGATGAACGACGAGGAGACCGACGAGGAAAAGGAATGGGCGGAAGCCTTGCGCGATTTCCTGTTTGCGCTGCGCTACTCCGCCAATTCGAATTTCGTGCCGGCAACGCAGGCCTGCCTGCGCAACGTCGTGCGCTACGGCCCGGCCTATCTCTATGCCGAGGAAGGCTTTGGCGGCACGCTGATCCGCTATGCCTCCATCCCCGTGGTCGAGGGTTATCTCGCGCGCAACCGCTGGGGCCAGGTCGACACGTTTCACCGCCGCTACGAGCGCACGGCAAGGCAGGCTGCGCAGCTGCTCGGCTACGAGAAACTGCCGGCGCGCATCAAGATGCTGGTCGACGACCCCGCCAAATGCGACGAGAAGATCTCGCTGATCCAGTGCATAAAACCGCGCGACGAGCGCCGCATGTACCGCAGCGGCGGCGCCTACCAGTATCTCGATCAGGCCTTCGCCTCCTGGCACGTCATCGAGGACGAGGAGGAGATCGTCAGGGAGAGCGGTTTTCGCACCTTCCCGGTCTCGACGTTCAACTGGCGCCGCTACGAGGGCGACGCCTACGGCATCTCGCCGGCCATCGAGGCGCTGACCACCGTGCGCGAGGAGAACGCCGTGCGCCGCTCGGGGCTTCGTGCGCTGCAGCAGGTCACCGATCCTGCGACCGCCTCGAAAGCCCGGCTCGACTATGTGCCGGTGCTCAATCCCGGCGAGAACTATCCCGGCCTGATCGACGACAATGGCCGGCCGCTGATCGCGCCGATCTCGACCGGCCAGAACCCGACCTATGCCTTCAACTATGCGGCGAGCCGGGCCGAGGAAATCCGCGACATGATGTTCGTCAATTTGTTCCAGACGCTGGTGCAGAACCCGCAGATGAGCGCGACCGAAGCGCTGATCCGCCAGGAGGAAAAGGGCGCGCTGCTCGGCCCCTCCGGCTCGATCATCCAGGCCGGCTTCGCCACCAATCTCGACCGCGAGCTCGGCATTCTCGAGGACAAGGGCCTCTATGACGAGGACAGCCGCTTCCTGCCGCCGGCAAGTCTTGCCGGCAAGGCGGTGCGGCCGACCTTCACCGGCCCGCTCGACGTGCTGAGGCGCTCGGCCGAGGCGCGCGATACCATCCAGGTGGTGACCACGGCCATGCAGATGGCGCAGTTCGATCCCGGCATCATGGACAATATCGACGCCGACGAGGCGCTGAAGATCGTGCAGAGCGCCGGCCGCAGCCCGCAGCGCATCTTTCGCCGCAGGCAGGAAGTGGCCGGCATGCGCGATGCGCGTGCCAAGGCACAGCAGGCACAGGCCGGCATGGCGGCGATCGCCACCGCCGGCAAGGTGGCCAAGGACGCCGTGCCTGCCGCGGTGCAGGCGCGCGACAGCGGCCTGCTCGACAGCTTGCAAGGCATGCTGATGGGCGGGCAGGGGGCGCCGGTCGACGCAACGGGCGGTCAGGTTATGGCGGCGGCTGGTGCTGGCACTGGTGGTCCTGACGTGGCAGGCAGCGCATGAGCCGCAAGCGCTTCGCCCATTCCACGCAGACCGGCGGCCCGGCCAGGGCGCGCGACGCGCTGGCCAAGGCCTATCTCAGGGTCTTCTCCGGCGAGGACGGCGAAATGGTGCTGGCCGACCTCGCCGCAGTGACCGGCTACTACCGCCGCCCGTCCTACGGCGAGTGGATGGCACGGACCAAAACGCCAAACGGCTTCGAGCTGCACAGCGCGCTGAGCAACGCGCGGGCCGAGGTGGTGCAGCACATTATGAGGTTCCTGACGCTGGACGAAGCGCAACTCGTGGCGCTGGAGAAGGCGGCGAGGATGGAGGAGAGGTAGGCGCTGAAGCTGCGTCCTTCGCCCAGTTTACGGGGAGAGGACGTGGGTCCACCCTCCGCAATTGCAACGGAACGCCATCCGCTGGGCGCTTCTCGGGCTTGACCGGCTTGACCCGAGGATCCAAGGCCGCGACCGTCGCCAAAGATTGCAACGCATCAGAATTCTGAATCGCTGCAACGCTCGAAGGTCACGGAGAGGTTGTTGTCCACCATGCTGCGGAGCGACAGTTATGGACCAGATATCCAAGCTTCGTTGCTGAAGACGACGAGCACTCTCTTCAGAATCTTCGCGGCATACCAAAAGGACTAGATAACCTTTTGCACAAGGTCATTTTCCGGTTCGAATGGGATCAATTTTACGGGTCGCATCCTCAGCCAACTCGTCAGCAAGTACTGGACTACGTGAGTTACATCGACAAAAAATACGGGCATCTGTTCAATCCTCCAAAAGGTGAATGATGGAATATTTTAAAATACGGCCAAACGTGGCTGGGGGGCTCGGCAAAAACACCGTTCTCGAACGGAGCGTCCATCCTCCGATCGTAACGAAGCTCCACTACGAGGTTGAGGGCTGGTTTGGTGATGTGATCGTTGCGACATTCCCCTGTTTCCTCGTCACTGAAGAAACCCAACACGCACTGCAGAAGATGGGCTTTTCAGGTGCGACGTTCGACGATGCCGAGGTGACTACCTCGGAAGAGTGTCAAGAGGATCAACCCGGCCTGGAGCTGCCACCTTTCGTCTGGTTGAAAGTAAATGGAAAGGCTGGCCGCGACGATTTCGGGATCGCAGTGCCCTTCCGCCTCGTCATCTCGGAACGCATTCTCGATTTGTTAGAACCGTTGGGCATTCCGTTTGCGGTGGTCGAACCTTACGACGGCGACTAGCAATTGGATTGGAGGATAGCCGCATAAGCCGCGCCGCTTTAACAGTGCCTGCACAATTTGAGCATGGGACGGCAAGCGAACTTCAGCTTCGCGATAGCGCGTGACCTCACCGATCTATTTGCTCGGTTGGCGGACTGAAAATGAGCGACCAAAATAGATGTTTGCGCCGCAAGGTCATCGCCTTGCGCATGGACTTGGCTTTTGAGCGATGTCTTGGCGGCAATGGCGTGTGCGGCATTCTCAAAGCTCGGTGACGGTCGAGGAGAGCGCCCTACGGCGCCCCCCTCTGTCCTGCCGGACATCTCCCCACGAGGGGGGAGATTGGCAGCTTCGAGGTGCCGCCTCAATAATCGCCGTTGTAATAGCGGTCGTCGCAGGGTGCGGTGTAGATGCGGCCGTAGCGGTCCTGGTAGCGGCAGAGCTGTTCGCCGCGCCGCTGCGGCGTGGTGGCGCTGCCGACGACCGCACCCAGCAGGGCGCCGCCGGCGGCGCCGATCACCGTGCTCTTGGTGTTGCCGCCGATGGCCTGGCCGACGAGAGCACCGCCGGCACCGCCGAGCAGCGCGCCCGTGGTGGCTCTCTGCTGCCCCTCGGTCTGCGTCTCGCAGCCTGCAAGTGCTGCAGTCATGAGCACGGCCAAAATGGCTTTCTTGATGATCATCTTAAGGTCTCCTTTGAAGACGTGGAATTGGCGTGTTGGATCAATGCCTTGCCAAGTGCTGTCGCATTGCGGCGGAACGGCGGCACCGTTGCTCACGAAATGAGACATGGTTTCTCGGCTCTTGAAGATCATGGTCGCCAAACCGGAAAGAGCTGGACGAACAGGGCGATAGCACCTTGGCTTGAATCAGGTTGCGAACCCACTACGCCGCTTCGGTCCGCATCGCCTTTTTTGCGGCCGCGGTCAGGAATCCGGAGCGGCTGTAGCCGTGGCGTTCCGCGTACTGATCGATCTGGTGAAGGACGTCCTCCGGAATGGTGACGTTGACGCGCACCACCTTCGTCGCATCGGTCTTCAAGGCGACCAGTATGGCGACGCCCGTCAGGTTGTCCTTGTCGGCCATCACCTCTTCGAGGGAAGACGGTTCGGGAATGGCTTCACCATCCTCGACAAGGCCCTCGACGTGGAAGGCCAGTGCCTCCTCCGCCATGCCGCGTGCGTCGTCCAGGCTGGTGCCGGCCGTGACCACGCCCGGAAAGTCCGGAAAGGATACGCCGAAGTCGCTGTCCGCTTCCTTGTGGATCAGTCCGATATAGTGACGCATTTCTCTACCTCAGCTTCAGACCGGATTGCTTTTCTATGCTCTTCAACGTGCCGATCGGGATGTCGCGCCTGGGATGCGGAACCGTCACCCGGCCGGGTTTCGACGCGTGCTTGAACTGAGCGTGACTGCCCTTCCGAGCCACCTCGAACCAGCCATCAGCCAACAGTCTGTCGATGACATCGGCGCTCTTCATGTTGTGTATTGATACACACAATTCAAGAGCGCGTCCATAGACATGCCGACAGTCTTCCTGCCCGGAAAAATCCGCCCAAGAAATTCCGCCCAAGAATGGAGAAATGCCATGACCCGAGGTCTTCCCCGCACACTTGTCCGCGCAGCCGCCCGCGAGGCTGGTCTCGCCCCGCCCAGGCTCGGCCTGAAAGCCGTGACCACGGGGCAGGGCGGATCGTACCGCACCGTCTTCACCTTCGCCGGCATGCAGGTGCCGGTCACCGATGCGCTCGCCTATGCTGCCCAAAAGATCTTCGACTTTTCCGACGGCAAGGTGCGCATCAAGGGCGGCACGGCGCGGCTGCAGTTCGCGGTGCTGACCGCCCGCGCGTCGACCATCAACGACAATGCGGCGCTGACCTGGTCGCTGGGCTCAGCGGCCGCGTCGAGCGCGACGCTGGCCGGCACCATGGTCAATGTGCTGGCTTCGACCGGCCGCACGCTGGACGGGGCGGGTGCTGCCTTGTCCACGGCTTCGACCGCCGACATCGCCGCTGCAGCGACGCTCGACGGCACGGCGACGCCGGTCGACCTCTATCTCAACCTCGCCTTCGCCACCGGCACCGACATCGACGCGGATGGTACGCTTGCGGTGAGCGGCACGATCACGCTGCTGTGGGAGAACTGGGGGGATATTTAGGCTCCCCCTTCTCCCCCTGTGGGAGAAGGTGGTCGCGCGAAGCGCGGTCGGATGAGGGGTGCTCCAGCTCGGCGAACCCTCATCCGAATCGGCGACACGATCGCCGACGTCTCACTCCGTCCAACACCCCTCATCCGTCTCGGCGCTGACGCGCCGATCCACCTTCTCCCACAGGGGGAGAAGGAGAAGAAAGGAAACATCACATGACAGATCTGGCAGACGCCGGGTCCGCCCCGCCTGCGGCCAAAAGTTGGTTTGACGGTCTTTCCGAAGGCAACCGCAAGCTTGCTGAAACCAAGGGCTGGACCAAGCCTGAAAGCCTCGATCGGGTTTTCACATCCTATGCGGAGCTGGAGCGGCAGCAGGGCGAAAGCCTGCGCGTTCCGGCCGCGGACGCCCCAAGGGAAGACTGGGAGAAATTTCACTTCCGGCTGCCCGAAGCGATGCGTCCGCTCACCTCGTCCGAGAAGGTCGAATACAGGCGCCCGGAAGGATTGCCCGAAAACTTCGCCTATTCGGACGAGCTCGCCAGTGCCTCCAAGGCCTGGGCGGTCGAAGCCGGTGCCACGCCGAAGATCGCGCAGGCCTATCACGACAGGTTCGTCGGCTACATGGCCGAGCAGGCCGCGTGCCAGGAGATCGCGCTTGCCCGCTCGGTCGAGGCCACGCATGACGAACTGGTCAGGGACTGGGGGCCGACCGACAGCGATGGTTTCCGCCAGAAACTCGAGGTCGCCAACCGGGCGATGAAGAAGCTCGGCCTGGTCGACGCCTACAAGGCGAAGGGCATCCTTCTGCCAGACGGGGCGTTGACCGATCCGCAGATCGCCAGGGCCTTCCAGGCCATCGGCGAAGCGATGTTTACCGAAGACACGATCGACGGCGGCGCGGCCTTGCGGGGAGGCAATCCCTTCAGGCGCAACGCCGTCGGCGACCGCAACGTTTCGGCGATTTCAGCCCTCGTCAAAAGCGACCCAGTCCGCGCCCGGCGGCTGGCACGCGAGGCCGGCGAGAACCCGGACCTGTGGATGCCGAACAACCCTCTCTAGTCCGCTTGGAAACTCTACTCCGGCGGCCATCTGGCGGCGTTTTCTGCGCTTCCGGTGCTCACGGACCTCAAAGTCCGCTGCGCTCCGGTTCTCGAAACCACCACCACCTGGCTCGTCGGAGCGAGTTTCGAAGCGGCCTTTGAAGATCAGCCGCCAATCAACCAACCCTGAAGGAAGAGAAAAAATGGCAGACGCCTATACCCGTATCGCCGACGCGATCGTTCCGTCCGTCTATGCGCAATACTCGTTCGAGGAGCACGTCCAGTCGCTCGAGATCTACCAGGCCGGGATCCTGTTTTCCGACCCGTCGATCGCCTCGAAACTGTCGATGGGCGGCCGTTCCGTCGACATGCCCGGCTGGAAGGACCTCGGCAACGATCCGTCCGAACCGGTCAATGACGATCCGGCCGATTCCATCGAGATGAAGAAGATCGGCTCGCGCCGCGAGGTCGCCGCCCGCAATGTCCGCGCCCAGGCGTGGGGCGTTCCGGACCTGACCTCGATCCTGGCCGGCGACGATCCGCAGAAGCTGATCGTCAAGCGCCAGACCGAATACTGGCAGCGCGCCAACAAGCTGACCTTGCTCGGCATCCTGAAGGGCGTCGTCGCCGACAACATCGCCAACGACGCCGGCGACCTGGTGCGCGTCACGGGCGCTTCCATCGTCGATACCGACATCATCGAGGCCGCCTATCTGATGGGCGACCGTGCCGACAAGTTCAAGACGATCTGGATGCATTCCAAGCAGATGAAGGCGCTGAAGCTCGCCGACCTCATCGACTATGTGCCGTCGTCCGAACAGGGCGGGCCGCTCATCCCCTACTATATGGGGCTGCGCTGCGTGGTCGACGACGACATCCCGGTCGCGGCCGGCGTCTACACCGCCTTCATGTTCAAGGACAAGGCGATCCTGTGGAACGAGCTTCCGGTCAACACCGAGGGCGGACCGCTGGAGTTCGACCGCAAGCCGCGCCAGGGCCATGGCGGCGGCGTCACCGAAATGGTCGGCCGCCGGCACTTCGTGCCGCACGTGCCGGGCACTCGCTTCCTCGACGCCTCCTCGGCCGGCGAGTTCGCCACCGATGCCGAACTGGCGCTGGCGGCGAACTGGGACCGCACCGCCTCGAGCGTCAAGAACATGACCTTCATCGCGCTGAAGACGACGGAAGCTTAAGCAGCGGAAGCGAAGCTCCCGTCTGCCAGCGGCGGGAGCGCAGCTCCCGTCCGCCAGCGACGAACCCAGCGGCGAGAGCTTGCTCTCGTCCGCCAGCAGCGGAAGCGCAAGCTTCCGTCCGCCAGCGATAAACCCAGCAGCGGGAGCGAAGCTCCCGTCTGCCGAGCGAGAGCTTTGCTCTCGTCCGCCAGCAGCAAGCAGCGACAAGCTCCCGCCCCACAAGAAAAAGGCGGACCCGGGGGACAGTGGGTCCGCCTTTTGCTTGCCGACGGGCTTCGGGGGGAAGTTGGGTGCCGGCAAACATTCCGATAGCTGGATCAGCACGCGTTGGAGGCTTACTGGGCTTCGGAAAATGGAGTGTGAGCGCGTTTCGCGTTCCGCACAATTAGTCCGATAGGCCTTAGCTCGATAGGCCTAGGGTGATGTAGCGGCCTATGTTGCGGGCTTCACAGTCAACGGCACCAATCGGTTACACAAAGGAGCGAGCATATACCTGTGGTGGCAGAGGTAATCGTGGAGATGACTTACAAATCAGTTCAGGAACTGCTCAGAGAAGCAGGAATTGTCATGAGCAAGAAAGGTGAAGTCCACCGCATAAACTTCTTTGGTGGGCTGGAAGACACCGCGCACTACACGACAAGCTTGGAGGAAGCCCTGGACAGGGGATTGAGGATGGCGAGGCCGCGACGTTCGTGAGTCGAGCTGTGCTGATCCGATAGGTCGATAGGGCACTACCGATTCCGACCTAGGAATCCATCGCCATCCTTGGCGTAATCCTCTCGGGCACGTCTTCGCGCCCCCTTGGCCTGCCGGCAGCTTGCCGCCGGCTCGGCTTGCCCGCACGCGCCGCAAAAATTCCCAGCCGCTTCGCAGCGGCTTTTTTCATGCCCGGAGACACCATGACCCTTGCTCGACCCATCCCCCTGAGGGGGCGCTGACCCATGGCCATCACCCCGCTCGACATCGCCAACATGGCGCTCGCCGTGCTCGACGAGGCGCCGCTCGATTCACTCGACCAGGACGTCAAGGCGGCGCGCCTGCTCAACCTGCATTTCGACCTGACTCGCGAAGCCGAACTGACCAGACACGCCTGGGTGTTCGCCATCCTGTCGGCAAGCGTTCCCGGGTCTGACACCGGCAGCGGCGGCTGCACCTTGAATGTCGCCTATGAACTGCCGGCCGATTGCTTGCGCCCGCTGCCGCCGACCCACAATGGCGAACCGGACGGCGTGCCGGTTTCCTGGCGCCAGGAGGCCGGGATCATCTATTCCGACCGGCCCGGCCCGCTCGCCATCCGCTACATCGCCAACCTCACCGACCCGAACGATTGGGACGCGCTGTTCACCGAAGTGCTGGTGGCGGCCCTTGCCGTCAAGATCGCGCATCCGCTGACCCACAAGGCCGGCATGATCGACATCGCCCGCTCGGCCTATGACCGCGCGCTCGACGCAGCCTTTTCGGCCAACGCCATCCAGCGCGGCGGCCGCGCCTACACCGCGTCCTGGGCGATCCGGCGCGGCGACAACAGGTACGCACGCTGATGGCGACGCTCTATCCGGTCCAGGACGTCTTCACCCGCGGCGAGATCTCGCCGCGCCTGCACGCGCGCGGCTCGCTCGATCTCTACCGGGCAGCCCTGTCGAAGTGCGAAAACTTCGTCACGCTGCCGCATGGCGGCATCCGCAAGCGCGGCGGCAGCTATTTCGTCGGCGAGGTGAAGAATTCGGCCGTGAGGACGCGTGCCGTCCCCTTCATCTTCAGCGCCGACCAGGCCTACTGCCTGGAGTTCGGCAATCTCTATATCCGCGTCTATGCCTACGGCGCCCGCGTCGGTACGGTGGAAGTGGCCTCGCCCTATCTCGAGGCCGACCTGTTCGACCTCGCCTATGTGCAGTCGGCCGACCAGATGTGGATCAGCCACAAGGATTATCCGCTCAAGGTTCTCACCCGCACCGCGCACACGACCTGGACGCTGGAGGATTATCCTTTCGAGGATGGCCCTTACGACGATATCAACGACACCAGCACGACGCTGACGCCCGCGGATCATGGCTCGCTTACGCCACAGATGACTTCGAACACGGCGCCATCGGGCACGGTGTCAGGTTTCGGCGGCAGCGGCAGCGCCTGGCAGGTCTTTGATAAAGACGTCGGCACCGGCGTGGGGAGCGGCGGGACAACAGGATCGGTCCAGTACCGGCTGCCTGGCGGCGCGCAGGCCATTGTCGAGAACTACTATCTTACGGCAATCACCGCAGGCGGTCTCGACAAGATACCAGTCTCCTGGAAGCTCGAGGGATCAAACAACGGCTCGTCATGGACAACCCTGGACAGCCAGACGGGGCAAGGCGGGTGGACTGCCGGCGAAACCCGCTACTACGAGTTCTTCAACAAATCGCCGTTCGAATATCACCGGCTCAGCTGGACAGGCGTCAATGGCGCGGTCGACAGTTCCTTTGCCGAATTGACCATGAACAAGGCTGCCGCCAGCCAGGCGCCATTCAATCTGACCGCATCTTCGACAACCGGCATCAACAACAACACCGGGTTTCAGACCTCCGATGTCGGTCGCGCCATTCGCTTGCTCGGCTCTGATGGCCGCTGGCGCTGGGCCAAGATCATGGCGCGCACCAGCACGACTGTTGTCACGATCCAGCTGTATGGCTTCGCTTTGCCCGATCTCAGTCCGATCACCCGCTGGCGCCTCGGCACCTTCGTGCCGGGCAGATATGTCGAGAGCGGCTCGCTATGAGGAGCGCCTGGCTTTCAGCCGCAAATTCTCGGTCTATGCCTCGGCCACCGGCGATTTCGACAACTTCGCGCTTGGCGAGGAAGACGACGACGCGCTCGAATTCATCCAGGCCGGCGGCGGCCAGGCCAACGACATCGTCTGGATCGCGGAGTCCGATGGTGCGCTGCTGATCGGGACGCTCGGCGGGGTGCGTGCTCTTTCCGGCTCCGGCATCGACGAGGCGCTGACGCCGTCCTCGTTCAAGAACCGGCGCTCGCGCACCTTCGGCTGCGCCCGCATCCGCCCGGTCGATGCCGGCCAGTCCTTCCTCTATGTCACGCGCTCGCGCCGCTCGATCGCCGAGCTGACGCAGACCTCGGCCGGCAGGTTCTCGTCCGAAGACATCGGCCAGATATCCGAGCATATCGCCAAGCAGGGCGTGGTCGAACTCGCCTTCCAGACCGATCCCGACCCGATGCTGTGGTTTCCGCTCGAGAATGGCGAGCTTGGCGGCTACACGCACCAGCCAAGCCAGGAGGTGCGCGGCATGCACCGCCATCGCTTCGGCGGTGCCTTCGCCGGCGCCACCTGGGCGGTGGTCGAAAGCGCCGTGGCGACGCCCGGCCAGAATGGCGTCGACGACATCTGGCTGATCGTCAAGCGCACCATTGCGGGTGTCACCAAACGCTATATCGAAATCATGACGCCGCCCTTCGAATATGGCGCGCTGGACGACGCCTTCCAGGTCGATTGCGGGCTGACCTATGCGGGCGCCGCCGTCAATGTCGTCTCGGGTCTTGGCCACCTCAACGGCCAGTCGGTCGACGTGCTGGCGTCGGGCAAGGTCTACCGTGGCCTCACCGTGGCCGCCGGCCAGGTGACGCTGCCCGGCGGCGCCACCGCAACGAAATGGCAGGTCGGGCTTCCCTGCCAGGCGCAAGCCGACACGCTGGAACTCGACGTCGGCGGCCAGGACGGCTCGATCGTCGGCCGCCGCAAGAAGGTGGCGAAAGTGATCCTGTCGCTGCTCGAGGCCGACACTACGGGGCTCGAAGTGCAGTCGCTGATCCGCGGTCGCTGGGAGGCGGTGAGGATGCCCTCGATGGTCGCGCCGGACGGCAAGGCCAGGCTCTACACCGGCAATGTCGAGGTGCCGATCGACGACAGCTGGGAAGGGCAGGGCAGGGTCAGGATCCGCCACGTCAACCCGACGCCCTGCACGATCAGGGCATTCACGCCGGTGTTCGACGCGGAGCCGTAGCGCCGCGCTCCTCTGCGCAAATCATTCTCGTTCTCCGAAAGAAGGACACTCCCATGACATCCCCCCATGCCGATGCCCTCGGCAAGGCGCGGACGGCTGCCGATTTCGCTTCCGTCATCGCCTTGCTCGACACCGACCTCAACGGCGCGCTCGCCCGCAGGCGCGACCTGCAGCAGGCCGAGGATCGCGCCATCTTCGGCGATGGCGTCCTTAGCGAGGCGCGCGCCGCGCTCGACGCCTGCAACGCGACAATCGCGCTCATCGAAAAGACCGTCGAGGCGGCCGCCAGGCGCCGCGCCGCCGCCGCCGAAAGCGAGGCCCGCGCCGACATCGCGGCGCTCGGCGAGGAGATCGGCGCCAGGGCCGAGGCGCTCGCCGCGCGCTGGCGCAATGTTGCCCGCCTGGTCGAACTGCTGCGCCAGGAGCTGTTCGAGGCCGATGCGCTCGCCCGCGCCATTGCCACCGCCAACGGCCTGTTCGACGCCGCCGGCGTGCCCGACCTGAAGGTCAACCTGACGACAACCCGCCGCGCCGCCATGGCCGGCGCGCGCGCCGCCGCACCCGCCCGCCTCAGCCGCCCGGCGATCCAGGCCGACAGGATGCTTCTGTCCTTCCTCCGCCCCGGCGGCGCGCTCGACCCGCGCCCGGCGCTTGGCGCGCCGGTCGATGGCGTCAGAAGCAAGTTCATCCCCATTGCCGGCGCGCGAGGCTGACCAATGTGCACACTTGCTCTTCTCGGCACCGTTCTTTCCGTCGGCGGCGCGCTGGCCGAGGGCCAGCAGCAGAAGCAGATGGCCGACTATCAGGCCAAAGCCTATGAGCAGCAGGCGCTGGCCGACGCGCAAAGTGCCGCCTTCGAACAAAGCCAGGAACGCCACAGGCAGGATCTCCTGCAGGCGCAGGCGCGCGCCCAGGCCGGCGCCTCGGGCGTCGGCATCGCCGGCTCGCCGGCCGAGGTGCTGGCCGCCAATGCCAGGCAGGGCCAGCTCGACCTCAAGGCGCTCCAGTACGGCTCGCAGCTGCGCCAGAACAATCTGACCACGCAGGCCGCCATCTCGCGCTTTTCCGGCAGGCAGGCGGCGACCGCGTCGATCTTCAAGGTCGGCGGCAATCTCGTGTCGGCTCTCTACGACCCGGCCAAGGCCGTGACCTTCGGCAAAGGCGCCTTCCCGCCGGCACCGCGCGGCTTTTCCACCGGAGGCCTCTACTGATGGCGACCATTCCTCTCCATGTGGCCCGGCGCCGGCTCGATACCGGCAATGTCGTCTCCTATCCCGACGGGTCGCCGGTCGGCGCTGCGATGCAGGGCTTTGGCGACGAGCTTTCCGCTGTCGCCGAGCACTACCGGCAGATGAAGGAGCGGCAGGAGGCGTTCGACGCCGAGCTGGCGCGCCGCCGGTTCAACGGCCGGATCGCGCAGGCGGAAGACGAGGTGGCAGCAAATGCGCCGGCCGACGGTGCCGGCCTTCACGACACCATGTATGGCCGGGTCGATCCGCGCAACGGCCGGGTGGTCAAGCCCGGCCTGTTCGATACGCTGTTCGACGATGCCTTGCCGAACATGCCCGAAAGCCAGCGCGCCGCTTTCGCCAGGCAGAAGGAAATGTTGCGCGAGGTTGGTGCGCGGCGCATGGCGCAGCGGCAACTCCAGCGCCGCAAGGACTACGAGGAGGCGCAGGTCGACGCGGCGCTTAAGACCAGCGCCATCGCCATCGGCAACGCCAACCCCGACGATCCTGTCACGTTCGAAGCAGCCCGCCAGGAAGGGCTCGATCTGATCGACAAGATGGGGCTCGACCCGGGGATCAGGCTGCAGAAGGTGAAGGACTGGTTCGGCACCGCTGCCAAGGCGCGGTTCGAGGGGTTGATTGCCAAGGATCCGAGGCAAGCACTCGCAATGTTCGGTTTGGCCCAGGCTGGAAGCCCGACAAAGGGCAACACTGCCGAGGCTGTTGGCGGCCGGCAAAAAACCGGTGCGGAGTCGCGGGAACGAGGCAGCCAGTGCTGTGAGTAGCACGGCGACGGCTCCTTTGAATGCCGGCTCCAGAGCGCCGGCCGCCGCGGTCGACAGAACAGCTGTCGTGGCGGCGGCTCCATGGATTGCCGATCTGCCGCCGAATGATCTGCAGGATCTTGGCCAAAAGGCCCAGGTCGCAATGACGGCGCAACTCTTCGACGCGCGCACCAATATCCAACTCGCTCACCAGAATGCGCCGGACGACCTCATGTACGCCGGCAACTATTCCGGAAAGAAACCGGAAGATGGGGATTTCGCCGCGGTCTATGGCGTCGAGGAGGGCGGCAAACAGTCCCTGGACCTCGAACGGACGTTCAAGGTCGGTCACCAGGCATTCGCCATGGTCAGGATGCCGGAAAGACGCCATTGAGGCGAAGCTGCTTGCAGCCAAGCCCAAGCCGGGCAGTGCGACCCCGGAGCAGGACCAAGCACAATTTGACATAACGGCGGCCGCCGCCAGGCAAGTTTTGCAGGCGCGTGCCGTCGGTCCCGCCGATTTTGTTCGCAAAATCGACCCGACGGCGGACGCATACTGGAACGCGGTATCGAGCGAGGACAGCTACGATCCTGCTGCCTACCAGAAGGCGATCGCCCGCTCTGTCGCCGGGCAGCTGCAGCTTGGAATCAACCAAGTTCAGCCGCTGCCGCCGTCTGTCGTCAAGAACCTAGTCGATACCTTGAACGAAGAGAGAGTCCCGCAACGCGAGCGGGATGAAGTGCTGCGGGACCTGTTCGCGAGCACGTCTGATCCGGGAGTTCTGGCAGCCATGGCGCTGCAACTGAGCGACGAGAACCAGTCTCGGATCGCGCGAAGCATTGCGAACAACGCAGTTCCAATACCCGCGGAGGAACGTGTCAGTCGAAATCTGGCGGCCTTCGACGCCCTGCCGCTGCCCCTGAAGCCGCTCGTAGCGCTCAATGACACCGTCCGTCTGATGGCGGACGGCGCGACATTCGGATACGCGGACAAATTCGCCGCCACCATGAATTCGCTGATCTCGGGCAGCAGCTACGAGGAAGAACTCGCCGCTGCACGAGCCGGGACACAGGATGCTCGAGACCGGGCCGGGTTCGCCGGTACCGCGTCGGAGATGCTTGGCGCGTATCTGAATGGCAGTGGCCTTGGAAAAGCGGGCATTACACTCGCTGGGCGGTTTGGCACAGCCACGATGGAGGGCTTGTCCGGCCTTCTCGCTCGCGCCGGCCTTATGGGCGTTGAGGGTGCCGGGTACGGCATAGCGGAGGCCACCGGTCGCGACCAGCCCATTGGCGGCGGAGCGGCTTCAGGCTTCTTTGGCGGGGCTGGAAGCAATGTGGTTGCCGAAGGCCTTGGCGTCGTCTCGCGCAAGGCGACGCAATGGTTGAAGCGGCGTGCGTCCTCTTCCGAAGAAATTGTCGAGCCTGCGGGGGCAGAAGCTACTTCAGATCCAGCGATCGCGGAAGCCACCCCAACTCTGCCTGCACAAGGCGCAGTCCCAACCAGCCCGGCCTCCGCCGGCCATGATTTGCACATAACTTACATGCCTCATTGGAATGCCGCACAGCGGGCGGCCGCGGACCTCAAGGTGAAGATGCTGACGGAAGCCGTCACTGTGGTTAGCCAGGCTGTGCGCAAAGGGACATCCGCGAGGAAAATTTTTAAAGCCGCCGGATTTCTAATTCCATTCGGTCACGATATTGATCACGTAATAGACCTGCAATTGGGAGGGCTTCACCAGTTGTCGAACTTTGCCATACTGGATTCTAGTGTTAATCGAAGTGCGGGTAAGCAAATTTATGATCTAATCAAAAATCTACCCATTGGAACTGTCATAAATAAGGTCACGATTGGAGAGCGATAGTGTTCGAGACATTCCGACAGAATTTTCCCATCGAAAGCAGGGCGCCGACGGACGGAAATCCTCTCCTGAACACACGCATTCCGGGGCTGAATGAGTTGCTCGACAGCTTCGGCGGCGCCTCATTCAAGCAAGGCCTGTATCGGATCATCAGAGCGCAGGATCTCGCGGCATGGAACGCGAGGGTCAACCTCGGCTTTCCCGAGGCCGCCGGGCGGATCACGTGCTTTGGTTATGACTGGCAGGGCACCGCGTTTGCAGTCGACTCTGAGAGATTGGAGGAAGGGCAGCCCGGTGTTCTCATGTTTGAGCCCGGCACAGGCGAGATTCTTGAGATACCGGCGAATATCGAAACCTTCCACGATGCGCTGGTCATAGAAAATCCTGATGCTGCGCTGACAGCCAACATATACGTCGAGGACTGGCTTGCGTCCGGCGGGGCACAACCTGCCTACGATCAGTGCATCGGCTACAAGAAACCGCTGTTTCTTGGGGGAGAAGATGACATTTCAAACCAGGAATTGACCGACCTGGAAGTCTATTGGCACATCATGGGGCAGGTCATGGCCAAGGTAAAAGGCCTGCCGCCGGGGACTCCGGTAGACCTCAAAGGTAGCTGAGAGAGCTTCCTTTGGACGGGTGGGGGATCGTGGTGCTGAGGCGTTGGATTGCCGCGATCAGGTGGACCCGGCTGGACACCCGCCTGCAGGGCCGACCGACAAATCGACTGAGCGGACGCCGGCACAGCCGACCGACAAATCGGCTATGAGATATTATGAAGTTAAGCCTCTGGTAGCCGGCGAGCTGAGCGAGGGCACCGTCATGGACACCAGCGTCCATCCGCCTATCGTGAGCAAGCTCCACTACCAATTCGATGCCTGGCTTGGCGATGTCCTTGTGACCTCGTTTCCCTGTTTCCTCGTGACCGAAGAAGCCAAACGTGGATTGCTCGCTATCGGCATCTCTGGCGCCACATTCGCCGATGCGGAGGTGACCATATCCGAGGATTTTTACCTAGTGCAGCCCGATGTCGAACTCCCGCCGTTCGTTTGGCTCAAGGTGGACGGCAGGGCAGGTCACGATGACTTCGGGATCAACCAGAACCTGAACCTCGTGATGTCGGAGCGCGCCTTCGATGTGCTTGATGAATTGCTGGGCCTCCCTTCCGCATCCATCAAACGGTTCGACGACGGCAATAAGTAATGCTGAGGTCGGGAAGCAGCGCGGAGGCTTGTGGAAGCGTCTGGTCCTGCCGCCTGCCTTTGCGTCTTAGACGCACCTATTCCCAGCCGGTTTGGAAGGGCTCTTCCTCGTGCGCCTGGGGATTGCCGTTGATTACGGTGACAGTGCACTTTTAGTGGTCGCACCCACGTGACTGGAGTGAACCTCCGGACTGGCTCATGGAAAAGAGTGTACTGTCACCGCAATTCGCCCCCGCACCCGGGCCGATCACATGAAGCGCCACATGGACGCTAGAGACTTCGAGCGCCGGACTAGGCAGAGACTGCAAAATCTGGAAGGGAGCCGGCTATGGTGAACGAAGCCAAACCAGACCTTGCGACTGTAGTGCGGCTGCCACCAGTAAATGTCAGCACAGGCGAAAACGAGCTTGACTCTGCCCGCGTTGAGGCACGCAAACACCTCGAATTCCACGATTGGGTGTTGTCCATCAAGGGCGAGTATCTCGGATATGACGCCGAAGGCATTGTCTACATCTTTCTGTTTGAGATTGAGCCTGGAAGGCCAGACGTGCCAGAATGGATTTGGGTGATCGTGGGCGATGTGCCACCGACATATATCCCGGCTGACGACACCAGGACTCCCTTCGAGGCTCTCGATGGTTATATCGGTGCGCTTGAAGACTGGGTCGAGGCTGCACGCCACGGAAAGTCCGTAGCGAAATTGATACCAGTCAATGTCGACGCGAATCCCGCCAACGCCGAGATGCTGGCGAGCCGGCTCAAATTCCTCGACGAGAAGATACTGCCGCTGATTCCGCACTGATCTGCCGCGCCTGCGGCGGCAGAACCTATTCAGATCCAGCGATCGCGGAAGCCACCCACCTCCGCCTGCGTCTTAGACGCACCTATTCCCAGCCGGTTTGAAAGGGGCTCTTCCCGTGCGCCTGGCCCTATCCGGTTGCCTTTCCCTCAGCCTTGTTTATGCCGCACAGGCCGAGGACGGCTTAGCGCCCTCGGCCACCATCAGATCGTTTGACGGCCAATGGGAGCGGGCTGGATCAAGAGTGCCCCGACGGACCGCGACAAGTAGAAACACGCCGTGCGCAACGACTGCGCCGACCCAAGTGAGAAACAGCCGCAACAGCGGCCCAATTCCTCAAATGTCCAAGCCTCGCTTTCGCGGGGCTTTTTTATGGAGCAAGCCTATGGCCCAACCTGCAACTGCCGCCGTCCGTCTTCTCACGGGCGAACGCGAACCTGTACGCCTCGCCACCACGGGGAATATCGATGTCGATACCGGTGGCCTGCTGACGATCGACGGCGTCGTGACGGAAGTCGGCGACCGCGTGCTGGTCAAGGACCAGACCGACGGTTCGGAAAATGGCATTCGCACGGCTTCGGAAGGGCAGTGGTATCGGGCGGCCGATGCGCGTACCGCGCGCACCATGCAGAAGGGAATGACTGTCCGCGTGCAGGAGGGCGCCACCAACGCCGACAAGGTGTTTCTGTTCAACACCGACGATCCTCAAGTGGGTGACGATGATATCGATATCATCCCCGATACCGTGGCCGGAATTGTGCCAGGCGCCACCGGCCTCGTTCTTCTTGGCAAGGAGCTTGTCAGCGACGTTCGGAACTATCTCGATACCGCACCCTACGTTGCCACGCGTACGGCTCTGAAGGCACTTGACACCACAAAGGATATTGTTGCGCTCCTGACCGAGCCGAATAGGGCTGGCATCTTCGTATGGAGGGCTGGCGACCTTTCGACCCTAGTGGCGCTTGATCCTGGCGAAGCTTTGTGGATCAAAGCTGATGCGATCGCCACTACTGCTGGCGCGTGGGTGCGTCAGGTGGACGGCCCCTATAATCCGCTTTGGTTCGGTTGCACAATCGATGGCGTCGCCAGCGATACGGCCTTCGGTCGATTCATCGACGTGCTCGTGGCCACGAGCAACCCGGGCCAGCTACCGACAGGCACCATTACGCTTGCCTCCAAGATCACCAAGAATATCGGCCAGTCTCCGCTTCGGCTTTACGGCAGCGGAACCGATGTCTCAATTCTTCGCTGGACAGCCGCCGATGGCGGTTTCGATATCACGTCGACGCGTGTCACTGGTTTTGTACAATGGAGCCGCCAGATTGACATCCGCGACTTCAGCCTGAAAACAAACCAGGCCAGCGGCGGCACAGCGTTCAAGCACACGCTCACCCCGGCTTCGATTTCGAACTGCACTAGTGTTGCCAATTTTGCAAACCTTAGCTTCATTGGCGAAGACACGAATGCAGACTATTGGACAAAGGGCATCCATATAGTCGACGGTTGGAATACCACGATCGAGCGATGCGATTTCAAGGGGGTGGATGACGACGGGCAAACGCCATTTCTTCAGACGCACGGCGTCTACCTAACGCGATGCAACGATTGCCACGTTCTGAGCAGTCATTTCTATCACATGATCAATGGCATCGTGAGCGATAGCGACACGCCTTCTTACGGCGATGGCGTGGCGGTTATCGATTGCCGCATCGTCGGGGTTGACAACGGAATTATCCTGACGACGACGACGACTGCTTCGGCAATGGCGATCTTCGGCAACCATGTTAATGCCTATGTTCAAGGCATCTATATGAACGGGTTCGCTTATACTGAAGTTCGCGATAACCAGATTTTCAAGACGAACCCATCGGTAATTACTCCCTGGTACGGCATCGAAGCTATCGGCGGGTTCTTTAACGTCTTCTCCGGCAATGATATTGCTATGCCTGGGACTGCGGGGGTGACTACGAACTTCGGCATCCACCTTTCGGGCGGCAATGGCCATATCGTTACTAGCAATAAATTCCATGACACGACGAGCACGTTCTACGGCGTGTACCTGACTGCTGGCGCGGCCGGATGCACGGTTATCGGCAACCGGGCCGATTCCACCGTGGACGCTGTGGTGGGCACCAGCGGAACGGTGGGCACCGGGCATCATATCAGGAACAACTACCCCGTTACCGTCGTCCTCACCTTCACCAGCGGCGACACCACGCCATCGGTCGGTGCTGACCTCACGGGCGTCATCAAGACAGCAAACGCTGGGGCAACGAGCATCACGACCTTCGACGATGGCTACGACGGGCAGGAGTTCGAGCTTCTAGTCACGGACGACAACACGACGCTTGTGAATGGCGCAACGCTGTCGCTCCTCGGCGCACAAAACACGTTGGTCCCCAACGGTGGCGTCCTGCGCTTTCGTAAGATCGGATCGGTCTGGTACGAGACCTATCGCAGTTACGCGGTCGGCAATCTTATCGTCGGCAGCTACACCAAGCCGCCACAAAGCCCGGTCCATGCCTACGCCGCGGCCAACTCCTTCCAGATCGTAGAAAGAATCGAGAACGACAACGTCGGTGCCGGTGTGGCGGCATTAGGGTTCTCGGTCACCGGATCGGGCGCCGAAACGAGATCCGCTAAGGCTGGGCTTGGCTTTACACGGAACGCAAGCAACGGCCGCGGCCTGCTCGATGTCTTCCTGCGAACCAGCAATGATACGTCGGACTTCGATGCAACCGACATTAAGTCTGGTTGGAACGGAACCGGCATATTCCACAACTTCAAGGGTGCCGATGCTGCTAGCGCAGCAACCGTCGTGCCCACCGGAAACCTGTTCCATGTGACCGGAACTACTGGCATCACGTCGATTAGCGGAACGAACATCCGGGCCGGTACGACAATCCGCATGATCTTCGACGGCATCCTCACGGTCACTGCAGGTAGCAACCTCAAGATGGCCGGAAACTTCACCACCTCCGCATCGGATATGCTGGTCATGACTTGGGACGGCACCAACTGGTATGAGGAAGGCCGGTCAGCGAACGCATAATTTATGCCGGCTGAAGAATCAAAACATCCTGGCCGTCGTCGAACTTGTCGTAGAAGCCCGACCACTGTCCGTTGAGAATCGGCTTGGCCAACTTCATGCTGCCGGCGATCAACATCTTCTGCCAGAGCTCCCTTGTGAAGGCGACCGCACCAAGAGGGTATTCAAGGCTATTGATCCGGCACCCCTCGTGCAGTTCATGCTCGAACCGGAGATTGAAAATCGTCCTGTTGGTGCGGCGCGCGCTCTCCAGAATGGCGTCGTCGTAGATGAAGGTGGTCGCATAGACCAGGCCATCCGGTTTCAAGACGCGGCGGAACTCGCGCAAATAGTGCTCGATGTCCTTCTGGTACATGTGCGTGAAGACGGAAAAGAGAAAAATCCTGTCAATGGACTGATCTTCAATCGGCAGGACGATCGCTTCTGTGCGCGTCGTTCCATCTGGATTGTGAAGCTGGTCGTCAACATCGTAGTGGACGAATCTGAAGTTGGGGTGCCTGGCTCCAATGTAAGCAGTGCACCAGTCGATCGATCGCCCGATGATGTCGACGCCGACATAGCTGCCTCGCGTGAGGGTTGTCGAAAGCGGGATAGCATCGCGGCCGATGCCGCAGCCGATCTCGAGGATGCTGTGCTGAGGCTCGATGCCGATCCACTTCGCCAGGTTCTTCTGGTGCATGGCGGAAATCTCTTCAAAGGTCTCCGGCCCGCCACCAGTCATCCGCATCAGGTCGACAGGGATGTCATAACCCCTGAAATGGAAAGTTGCCTGCGCTGCCGATGCCTGCGCGGCCGCTGCCGCCGCTTGCGCTACCGCCGCCCGCGCAGCAGTCAACTCGGCCTCATATTTGGCGGTAACATCGCTGAGGGTCCCTTGCAGTTCGGCAATCTGTTTGTCCAAAAGCGTTCTATCCAAAACAAGCTTCGGAAACATGGAGCCCTTCAGTTTTCGAAGCAGTGTCGTGGCGCCCATAGGACCCTCCCAGCATCGCGGTTGAGGCGCCTAGTAACTCGACCTATCCGCAGACACAACCGGCCTAATGAACTGTGCGCAATGGTTGCCTGGCAATCCCCACAATCCGAGAGATCCCATGACCGCATCCCCTCTATGCGGGCGAGACGGCTCAACCAGGCAGCGAATAGCACAAACGATCCTCAGCAAGGGGTGCTGTCGCACCAGAAACGCTCAGGGAAAGGTGGGGAACTGTCGCGGGTGGCCGACGCCCCACGTCGTGCCCGAAACGGTTATCCGCTCGTCCTCGTCAAACGTGTTCCAAAAGTCCGTGTTGTTGTCGCCGACCAGCAGTCCGGATTGAGAGCCAAGGCGGAAGGTCTGGCTTTCCACCCATCGATCGGTTTCAAATGCTTCGCCGGCGGAGTTGATGACCAAAAGACGCCCGGTTGCAGATCTGGACAGACCGCGCTCGCCGCTCTCGAACAAAAGACATGCCTCCCTGTCATTGTCACCATCGAGGGGTGTGGCCAAAAGCGTTTCGCGGCTTGTTAGAAATGCATTGGTCCTGATGTGGGGATTTGGGAAAGAAGGAAACCGATAGAGCCAGCTTGTTTTCGGCACGGCTTCGTCCCAATACCGCTCGAAATCATCCGCGACGGTTTGAAGGCGCGGGCGGCGCTGGCAAAAATCTGCGATGAATCGGCGCGCCCTGTTCATCCTAGAATCGCCTGCCGTAAGCCACTCCGCGCTGCGGCCGACTGCGATAAACCGGAATTCACGCGCGATGCGGGCATTGAAGCGAGGTGTTTTAGCCAGAACCCAATCAACCTTGACTGAAAGCTTGTAACTGTCGCGAAAGCTCTCGTGAGATCCCATCGCTCCAACCACCGCGACGCCAGGCCGGGTAATGTGGCTGACCATCTTCGCCAGCCAGTCCGCGGCTTTGATCTCGGCGTACGTATTCAGACAAAGGATCAGGTCGGCATCGATCCTCTGCGCCGCGTATTTGTAGGCATGAATATCCTGGCCGATGCTTTCAGGAACGACGATGGGCCTGTGCCGGAAGTGGGACAGTGGCTGGCCCCCGGCAAACCATGAAGCGCCTTCGCCTTTGTGAAGGATGATCAGCTCATGGTCGGCGCCGGCCGGAAATTGCTTATAAGACGCGGCAAACCGCGCGATGTGATCGCCGCTCTTGCGGGCCAGGTACAAGACGGCAATTTTCATAATTCTACCTATGCGCCGAGGCGTCGTTTGGTTCGAAGCGCCAGAGCGCGCGCCCGCGCTCTCCACGGCGGCGAGGTCCATGCCTCAGTCGGGTTGGACAGCTTGCCGGATCGGGCGAACTCAAACAATTGTTCATCGAGGGCATTGTGTCGGCGAAGGAAGGACTCCATTTCCGGCTCACGAAACAGCTGCGGGTCAAAATGGTGCGAGCTTTCATTTTCCCGCCTCACCACGGGTACCTTCTTGCCGGTCATTGTGTACAGGAGCTCCGTGAGCCGGTCTGGCGTGGCAACAAATTTGAACGAGCCGAACGCGCCCGCTACGGGAGGGTCATCCCTGGCTAATAACAAAGTCTGACAGTTGAGGAAATGCGACTTGTATTCGAGCAAATTGGCCTGAATGGCTGGTATGCTGTAGCCGGACTTTCGGATTTGCTCCGACATGCTTTTCACCCAGTCGGGGTTGTTGTCGTAGCCGCTGCGATGGAAAATCTCTATCAGGAAGTTGTAGTGCGACCGGACCCGATCCGTAGGATCTCGAACACAGGCAAAATACTCAACACGGCGGTTGGTGAATTGCCGGATGCGAGTGCTGGCCCTGGAATAGGTGATGTGGCCTGAGACCCACGAAAAAGTGTCCAGCCGGCACATATTGGCATCGTCGAAGAACCACCCTTCAGAATGGATTGATCCGTCTGAAAGCAGTTCCATCAGATGCGAGTTGACCGTCGATCCGGCGGTCTTTGGAACATGCACGAAAAAGATGAGTGGCGCGCGCTGATGCCGCTTCTCCCGATAGCCATGCTGCTGAAAATGGCGCAGGCCGCTGGCGAGAGTACCCTTTTCCACTGCCGCTCTGACATCCGGATTGGCGATCAGATAGTCGTCTTCGCAAAAATTCTGATCTGTAACGGCTTCCAGTCTCATAGTCCCTCGCTCGACGGTCGAGAATAGAGCACTGTTCCCCTAAAAAAAAGAACTGGTCACCACAACCCCAGGAGAGGTTCCACAACCGCATCTCGTGAAAAGAAGCGTCCTCTCGCCCCGTGAAGAGCGACCAACGGCCGGCGTCGACCAGATGGTTGTCGCCTCTTTCCTAACGCGTGTGATGTACAGACATGCCTGCGATCCTCGAAAGCCCGCGCGGTGGGCTGCCATGGAGGTCCGATGGACCGAAGGCCGCTTCGGATCTTAGCAGCGATGTAGGCGGATCGCCTGTGAGCTTTGTCTCGTCGGTCACGAAACCCATGAAAAGCGGCTCGAAAGCTACTCTCTGCCTTGTCCGACAGGCTGTCCTGCCCAGCCACCAGGCCAGCGAGCGCAGCGCGAGATTTGCCGGTGCCGCAGCCAGTGCATCGAGCAGAAACTCTCGTCGGGCGATCATCAGATCGAGGCAGGGAAGATCGACGCAATGTGGCTTCCAGATATTGAACATATGAGCGTTGTTGCCGATAGCCGGCCTGCCTGCGCTCAGGTCGCTGAATCTACCGTCGAGTCTCACCACTGGACCGTGAACAACGGTCCCCAACTTGCTGGACAGCATGCCGCTCACGACCTGGACCGATGGCACCAGTTCGAGATGCTTGAAGGCCTGAAGGATCCCGAGTTGCTCGAAATCGGTCACGGTGTCGTTGCGGAGGCAGACAAGGGCTTCACGGCTATCTTCGATTGCTTCCTTGAGCGCATGCAGCCCCTTGGTTCCACGGTCGGCTTGCACATGCGCCGATCGGGAGAAGATATCCCCCTCGATGCCGGCGCTGTGCACATCTTCGGAGTCGGACATGGTGAGCAACAGGCACGGCGGCACATGCGAGGCGCTGCGTCGCAGGTAGAAATCCGACGCCGGTGGCCCGATCGGATATTCCTCGATCGAAAGCAAATCCGCATAGTCGCCAAGCCTGATCGCGTCGAGGCAGCCTTTGACCGAGCGGACGGAACCATCGAAAAGACTGCCGCTGTTCGAGAGCGAAGACTGGTGGTGACGCCAGTGATACAAGACTTCGGGGATATGTCCCGGTTCATGTCCGGCTCGAACAAATCGAATCAGCAGGTCCCAGTCCTGGGCATATTCGGTCTGTGCGTTTGTGTAGACGTCCAGTTCGAGCGCCGTCGCGCGGTGGAAGAGGATGCAGTGCCAAATGTAGGAATGTGAGAAGAAATGGACCGGGTCGAAGGCCGGCCGATAGAAAGGATGAACTGGCACATCATCGACGAGGATATCTTCGTCGCTATAGAAAGCGAGAGTCTCCGGCGAGACCGCAGCCGCGTCGGAAAGCAGCGCAATGGCATCCGGCGTCAGCAGGTCGTCGGCGTCGAGGCTGAGGACGAATTCACCGGTTGCCTGCTCCAGGCAATATCTCAGTCCGCCCTGGATGCCGAGATTCTCGTCCAGCGTCAGCCATCTGAGAACACCCTCATCCCTTAGCCGCTCCAACGCGGTCGAAAGGTCATCGGAAATCGCGCCGTGGGATAGGACGAGCCATTCGTGCGGCGTAACGGTCTGCGCTTTAATCGACTTCGCCGTCTCCAGGAACAGAGCCACATTCGTTTTAGTATAGACCGTCGTGATCACCGAAATCGGCGTGTTTCGGTCAGTCGGTGCTTTCGCCAATCGACCTTCCAGATGTCGCTCAAAGTAGGACGCGTAGGGAATTGCGCTTTGAGGGGAGTTCGTCATTACTTATTTTCGCTTCTGAAAAGCACCAGATGTTCATCCAATCGAGGCGCCTTGGCAGGATCGCCAAGGATGCGCTTCACCGCGAGTTCTGGATCAAATGAGTCCAGATCGATGCCTGATGAAAGAAGAGCCCGTCGGTCAATAACAACGATGGGGTCCGACAGACCATGCAGTGTCCCTCTGTTGTCATAGGGCTTGCCCGTGACGATGAGTATCTCGGGAAGCCCCGATTGTTCCAGGGCTGCCTCAATGATCCTTGTAGCATCGGGAAGGAGTTCGCAGGCGCTTTGGACCCAGACGACATACTGCTTTCGGCTTCTTTCCAGGGTATCTCGAAGAGCGCTGTCGACATGCTGCACATGGACTATGCCATGTGAAATGTCGCCGAGTGCGCGACTGTCAGCGGTCTTCACGATCCATTCCGGCGCATGTTTGGAATCTTGCGCCAAAAGAGAGCGTTCGAAAGCCTTCAACTCAACACGGCTCTTGCCGGCTCCAAGATAAGCAATCAGGTCGTCATCGGCAGCGTCTCGATAAAAAGCTTTGCGCCGCTCGATGGCCAGCTCGACTTCCCCCGGGAGTATTCGGCGATGAAGCTGTTTGACCGACCGGGGCAAGGGTGGTTCGGTCCGCGGCGTGATCCCATCCTTTTTCAATTCACCCAGCAACTGAGGCAATATCAGCGACAGGCTCGATTTCCAACTTGTCGGGAAAGCCTGGAGATGATCGGTCAGCCCCGGTATCGGGCGGTCCCGCCTGAGAAGCGCGCGCGAGATGCCGTATGCGATCTCATCGATGGTCGGCTCTACACCAACAATATATGGCGAAACCTGCGCCAGACGTTCGCGTGTTTTTACACCATAGCAAGTTGTAATGACCGGCTTCCCGCAAGCTGCCATCTCGAGAGGCGGATAGCTGGGATGGGGAGAAAACATCAGCGACAAAAGCATGTCCGACGTTCTCATCAGTTCCGCATATTTCGGGAAATCAAGCCACGGGGCAGGTTTGAGCATATGTTTGCCGCCCAAGGCTACAGGCTGGATATCCTCGCCCATTGCGATGAATTCCCAGGCGCCTTCGTCGAAAATGCCATTGGATGCGGCGGCTCTTAGGGCTGCCAGACCCAGGCCGAAGAGATTTCGCTCCGCCATGGTCGGACGCGCATAAAACAGCAGGCGATGTGGCGCGTTCGCGGCGCGCTGCTGCGGATAGAAATAACTCCTGTCGACAGCAGGTTCGAACACGATCGCCGAGGCGGCAAAAGCCTGATCGGCATATCGACCGATCCGCTCGGTCGCCAATTGGTCGCGCAGAAATGTGGTGTTGATGACCGGGAGATGGTCGAAGCTATAAGTTTGTTGCGCGACAGAATGGGTGTCGTTGCCGCCATAGAATTTGGACTCGAAATCCTGGATCAGATAGTAGATACGGCGATTCCTGAGCATTGCGGCGGCGGCTTTGGCGGGTTGGGCCGTCCACCACGCCGTTGCGAACAGGATGTCGTTATACCCGAGTTTGAATGGCCGCTGCCGATTGCTGGCGTCGAGAAACTGGACACCGTATTTGTCGCAATCGACGCCGGTCAGTTGGCGGATATGGCTCTTCAGCGGACCGATGTCCGTATCTGGAGGAGCATCGACCGAGACGAAGCTGAGCGGAACGCCGGCCTCCGCGAGAAGCGCGCCGAGGATGTATGCGGTGTTCGGACCGCCGGTTGCGTGTCGCCGATTGAGCCCCGGCAGCAGGATCAGCACCCGAGGATCAGCCGAAAGCGTGGGATCCACTTCGACGTTCAGGGGCCGAAACAGGAAGTTTTGTCGGACGGAAAGCAATTCTGGTTCTTGGAGACCGGAAACGGCGCCGGCTGAGAGCTCGCCAAGTGAAAAGTAGCGACGAGGCACTGTGAGACCGCGATCGCTCGGAAAGGACTGCAGCCCGTTTTGGCGGCCCTGCGTCAGATAATGGACAAGCGCATTCGCCTTTTCGGTGCGCAGCGCCGGGTGTTGGTCCAGATATTTTCGGGTCGAAAACTTCGGCCCTGGATCACGTTCCTCTGCCGCGCCGAATTCGACGAAGTGTGAAAGTGGGTCTTGTCCCAAATCCTCGGCATCGCGATAGGTATCCACGTACCATCCGGCATCGAAATATGCATTTGGATTGCGGAGTTCGGATCCGCCGTAACGGAGGAAGTGATCGCCCGCATTGGCACCGGCCGCGGCGACATCGGGGTAAAGGCTTAGATACCAGGGGCCATCGATTGCCGGAGACGGCATCCGGCCTTCGCGGATGCCAAAAAGAATCCAATGAAGAAGCGGATTGATTCCCGCTTTTTTAACATCGGGATTTTTGCTGAGATACCATTTGGTATCGAAGAGAGGATGAGGATTCAAACCCATGCGCCAGCCCTTTTTAAGATAGTGCTGGACGGCGCCCCCGGGTGATACCCCGCTGCCTTGGCGAACATAGTAGCGGGTCGAAAAATAAGGGCTCGGATCTCTGCCCTCCGCCGCTCCGAAGCGGACGTAATGCGCAAAAGCGCCGCCTCTGAAGCCGATTACATCCGGGTAGCGGGAAGCGTACCAATGGCGATCGAAGAGCGTGAGCAATGGAAAGTATTGTGTCTGCCTAAGCCGCCTTATGATCGGTGTTGCCAGGCTTCGATAGCTGGATCGCGTACTGGCGTGGAAAAATGAGGACATAACGCTCATGTTGTTGGCGGTTGGGCTCTCGACAAGCATCGCCTTTAACCGGGACTCAATGCTCAGGGGGGCATCGAGTTCTTAGAACATCGACAAATCCCTCACAACCTCAAAGCGGTTCTCATTACCGCATCTCTTGCGGCTGATCTCGCGCGGCGATCCCCGTGCGCGTCAAAGGCCATCATCAAACCGCATTGCGGACAACGGACGCCAAGAGGCTCCCACGGCCTCACGCGCTGCTTGCGCTCGTCGTCAAATCCAAAGGCTGGCTCCGAAGCCCCGATCCACCGGAATCCGCTAAGCAAGCTGGGCGCTGCAGGGCCGAACTCCCCGCTGAAATGTGCTTGATGCCGGAAGGATGAACGGGTAACTCCGACGGCCATGGAGCCCCGGCAGACATTCCCGATGACAGACATGCCGCGAGCCTTCGCCGCGGTCTGTCATGCCATCGCGCAGCGTGTGGGCTTGCCGACCGCTGGACAGCTGTCTGGCGTCCGGCGTGGCGATTTCGGCCGCGGACTCTGAGATGCCGGCCGACGCCACAGAGCCGCTGATCCTTTTCTACACGACGCTTTTCGGCAAGCCCGTCGACATCGCCTCCATCCAGTGCGACCTTCCCGGGCGCTGGACACTGGACAAGCGTCGCATTGCCGAGGCGGCGGCGGTGGTTTTCCACATTCCGGACTATCGCGAGATCGGCGATGCCTGGAAATATCCCGGCCAGTACTGGATCGGCTGGACGATGGAGAGCCGGCAGAACTACAAGCGCTTCGCCGACCCGGACTACATGCGCCATTTCGACTTCACCATGACGCATGAGCGCCGATCGGATATCTGGACGCCCTATCTTCCTCGCGCATGCTGGTGGGATGAGGTTTTGGCAAAACCGGTCGCGGCCAAGACCGAAGCGGCTCCGCTCGTGCTTTTCCAATCGGCGCCGCTGAACCATAGCAGGCGCGTCGACCTGGTGAGCGAGCTTGCCCGCCACATCGGCGTCGATTCCTACGGGCGGCATTTCCGCAACCGGACGATCGAAGGCCCCGATCTCGGGCGGACGACGAAGATCGAGACCGTTTCGCGCTACAGGTTCTGCCTGGCGCTGGAGAACTCGAGCGAGACGGACTACGTCACCGAAAAGATCTTCGATGCCTTCGAGGCCGGCACGGTGCCGGTCTATCTGGGTGCGCCGAATGTCGACGAATACGTGCCGCCGAATTCCTACATCAACGCGGCCGACTTCAGCGATGCGGCCGATCTGGCGGCATATCTGCGCCATCTGGTCGAAACGCCGGACGCCTTCGAGGCCTATTTCGCCTGGCGCTCGCTGCCGCTGCCCGAGCGCCTTGTCGCGCGCATGGAAGAAGTGGAAGCATCCGGATTCTGCCGGCTGATGAAGCTCGTGCATCAACAGATGCAGCGCCGCCCCGCCCCACAAGCGGGACGGGCCCGGCTTCCCTTCGGCTTGCGGTCCTATCTCAGGACGCGGCTGCGCAAATGGAGAAAGAAGGTTTCAGCCTGAAGGCGGCGAAAGTATCGGCGCAAGGGTTCCGCCTTGCCGGTGACTTGTCCGCTAGAGCGCGTCGCGGCTGAAGGGATTGAGGCGGCGCGCTTCAAGCGGCTGCCTGCGGGCCGTGTCGCCGGTGCCCGTGCATTCCGAGCAGTGGACAGTCGTACCGGGGCATATGTGGCGATGCGTGCCTGCGGGACAGCAATGTCCGTTCGAGGCGCGCCATCGCGGACACTCGAAAATCCTGCCGGTGCCGCCACAGCCTTGGCACTCGCCCGCTTCGGAAAACAACAAACTCATCTCGCCCAAACCCGGCGCTGTCTCCCAAGCGCCAATCCCCAAGCCGATAGTGCGACGAGCCCCACTCGCCGTTCGTCAAGCTTAGGCAAGGGTAATTAAGGTTTCTCTAAAACACCAATTCTTTTCCGAGGCCCCGGCCGGAAATCCACTGCCTGGCGCGGCGCGGCGTATCGAACAGCGCGTTTGCCGACAATTTTCGGCCACCACTGCGCGACCATTTCTTCCCCCACAACCTCAAGAGGTTTCCATGGACCGCAACTTTGCGCGGGCGCTTGCGCTCGTCTTGAAATCCGAAGGCGGCTGGTCGGACAATCCGGCCGATCCGGGTGGCGCCACCATGAAGGGCGTCACGCTTGCCAATTTCCGCCGCTATGTGAAAGCGGATGCCACCAGGGCCGACCTCAGGAAGATCAGCGATGAACAGGTCGGCACCGTCTATCGACGCTTCTACTGGGATGCCGTTGCCGGTGCCGAGCTTCCGGGTGGCCTCGACTACGCGGTGTTCGACTTTGCCGTGAACAGCGGGCCGGGCAGGGCGGCGAAATACCTGCAGGCGATCGTCGGAGCCAACCAGGACGGCAGAATCGGTCCGGCGACGCTGAGCGCCGTGAAGGCGAGACCCGCCGGCGCTGTCATCGACGCGCTCTGCGATGCCCGGCTGGCCTTCCTGAAGCGGCTGCCGACCTGGCCGACCTTCGGCAGGGGCTGGAGCGAGCGGGTCGGCTCGGTTCGCACGCAGGCGCTGTTGCTTTCGGCGGCCGCGCCGCCTCCAGATGATCCGTCTCTTGCACCCCGGCGGGCCCAGTCATCGGACGCTTCGCCGGCGCCTGCTGCTGCTCCGGCCGTTCCGGGCGCGGCTGTCGGGCGCAATGCGTTCTGGCGCCTGGTTTCGGCGATTTTCAAATTCATCCTTGGAGGCAAGCCAGCATGATTGCCGTCATCATCCGCATTGCGCTGCGCTACGGCGCCGGCATCCTCGTCGCACGCGGCCTGATTGGCGCCGGCGATGCCGCCGTCCTGTCCGCCGATCCCGAGATCCAGATGGCGCTCGAGACCGGCGTCGGCCTGGCGCTCAGCGCCGCCACCGAAGCCTGGTACGTGCTGGCGCGAAAATTCCACTGGTTGAAGTGAGGAGACGCGAAATGGTCGAGATCTTCACCGAGCTCATCCGCCAGGCGTTGCCCTGGGCTATCGGCGCGTTGCTCGTCGCCGGCGCGATCGTCGTGTGGTGGCTGTCATGACGGCATTGCTCTCCTTCTTCCTCGGCAACCCGACGATATCCGCTCTGCTGGCGTCGGTGGTTGCCGCACTTGGCTGGGGTCTCCACCAGCGGCTGGCCGGCGCCAGTGCGGAGCGCGCCAGGCAGGCGGCCAAGGAGGCTGCGGCGCGCGACATCGCCGACCATGTCGACAACGATATCGGCGCGCTAAGCGCCGACACAGTCCGAAAGGAGCTGAAATCATGGGCAAGGGACTGATCCTCGCACTACTGGTGCTTGTCGCGTTTGTCGTCGCCGGCTGCACGTCCGCCTTGGGCGGCTTCTGCGCAGTCTCTTCGCCGCTGCGCCTGTCGGCCAAGGCCGTCGACGCGTTGTCCGGCCAGGAGGCGAGGGCGTTGCTTTCGCACAATCGCAAGGGCCAAAAGCTCTGCGGCTGGAGGCCGTGATGCACGATCTGTTCGATCTCCTCGGCATCAAGGGGCCGGTGGTGGCCGCCGGCCTTGCCGGCGGCGTGCTCAGGGCGCTGTCGCGCCATCGCTACAAGCTGCGCGAGATGGTCGCCTCGCCGATCTGCGGCGCGCTGGCGGCAGCCTATCTCACGCTGCCGGTCGTATCGTATTTCAAGGCAACCGGCCTGCCGATCCCCGATCCGGCCGACGACACCACCACGCTCGCCGCCGCCTTCCTCGTCGGCGTCTCGGCGATGTGGATCTCCGACATCCTCTTCGAGGTCATCGTGCGAAGGTTCAAGGCGGCGGCCAGGGAGGAGTGACACGCGCGTCGATGGCACCCGGACATTCGCGACTGGACGAAAGCCGCGACAATGCCCACCTTAGGGGAAATCCTAAGGAGACATGCTATGGCGACTTCCACCGAACGCGCAGTCCTTGCCGGCGGCTGCTTCTGGGGCATGCAGGACCTGATAAGGCGCTATCCCGGCGTGATCTCGACCCGCGTCGGCTACAGCGGCGGCGACGTGCCCAACGCCACTTACCGCAACCACGGCACCCATGCCGAAGCGATCGAGATCATTTTCGATCCCGCCCGGATCGACTTCCGGACCCTGCTCGAATTCTTCTTCCAGATCCATGATCCGACAACCAGGAACCGCCAAGGCAATGATGTCGGCATGAGCTACCGTTCGGCGATCTTCTACACCAGTCACGAACAGCGGCGCATTGCCGAAGACACCATCGCCGACGTCGATGCCTCGGGGCTGTGGCCGGGCAAGGTCGCCACCGAAGTCGCGCCTGTGGGTGACTTCTGGGAGGCCGAGCCAGAGCATCAGGACTATCTGGAGAAATATCCCAACGGCTATACCTGCCATTTCGTCAGACCGGGCTGGAAGCTTCCGGTTCGCGAAAAGGCTGCTTCATAGGCCCGATCGGCGCGCGGCGAATTTCCCTGCCATCGCCGGAACATTAGACGACGCTAAGAGTTCTTTTTCCGGCAGCGCGCAACGGGTATGCTGCCTGATCGGGACCGGCATCCCGGTCGGCCCGCGTCTTCTGCGAGAGGCGCGGGCTTGCTTGTGTCGACGATCAGATTCCGACCGCCGATACCACCAGGATCCCGCCCGTCGTGCTGAAAGGCACGGCGGGCTTTTTGCGTTTCAGGGGTTCGGCAACGCTCCGCGTCCGCACCGGACTGCTCGCCCGGATACTCGGTCGGCCTCAGCCTTTGGCTCGGCGGCTTTCGGTCTCGTGGCTGCCGATCCAGTGCGCGCGGATGCGGTCGCTGGTTTCAAGGTAAGCCATGTCGATCAGATAGGTCAGCAGCTTCTCGCCATCGGCCTCGGCCTTCTGGCGCAATTCCCGCAATATTCCCTGCGCGAACTGCAGGTTTTCCATTTTGCTAGGCTGGTCCATCGGTGCCCCCAAAGTCTGCAAATGAATTCTGTCTGACTGTGCTTGCATGAAGATTGTAGTGGAACTCACGGCGAAGCTGTACTCGGTTGCAACAGCGGCTGATCAGCGAAGCTGTTGGACATTTTTCGGAAATGTCGATATTTTGCGCGACCAATCGGACCGCGACCATGCACGAAGACGAGGGCAGCACTCCCGACAAGTTGCAGGCCATGCTGGATGTGATCGCCAGAAGCGGTAACTCGACTCAGAGTGCGCGGGCCGATGTCGGCAAGCTGAAGGCGGATGCCGCTACGGCAGCCGCGGTGTTGGTCGAATTTTACGGCGACAGGGCCCTGGAACGTGCCAGGCTGCTGGAGAGCCGCTCGCCCCAGTCCCATTTCGCTCGCATGGTGACCGCCGAAGTCAGCAGGCACGGCAAGGTCCCGCCCAGAAGCTAGCAAGGTTTGCGCTAGGACGATTTGCGCCTCCTTGATCCGCCGCCGCCAAGGCGTTGCTGCACTTCGTCCTGGGCATTGTCCAGAAGATAGCCGAGCAGATCCTGCCCGATAGATTGCGAAATTTCCTTGGCCTGCTCGATAAGGCTGTGGATCTCGCACAGCGAGGCCTCCTCGCTATCGGCTTCCCGCGTGAGGTCGACGAACCAGCCGGGATACAGAGCCGCTTCCCCGAGATTGTCGACATAGCACTGGCCAACGGACAGGATCTTGCGAAGCCCCATCTTTTCCGAGCGCACCATGTAGACCTCGCGGAAGCTCGATCTCCGCTCCACCGCCCTGCGGATCGCCGTATGGACCCTCAGGCGATCCTTGGCCTCGATGCTTTGCATGCATCTTTCGAGCGATGCGCCGTGGGAAAATTCTTCAAGCGTCAGCCCGAAATAGTCGGAAAGATTGGCGTCACCGTAGACCCGGTCACGCTTGATATCCCAGGTCCAGAACCCATCGATCGGTGGATATCGCCGATGAACTCCGCGACCACGTTCAAGTGCCGACTCCATGAAAACCGCCCCGTTCGGTTTCAAGATTCGCAACACTATGTAGCAAAAGCCTAAAGAAACAAAGGTGGCCTTTTGTACAAGCCCAGCAAGACTCTCCACGCCAACTCGACCACGTACTTGAGTAGGATAGTTGACATATCCAGGAGATATGAACCCGGGGGAATTTTCTTTCATTAAAAGAATATATGATCTGGTAGCGCAACCACAACTTGGTAATTCACCAGATAACCAAACCGCTTGAGTCGCAAAATAATACTAAAAGTTGTACGAATCGCCGGTCAAGAATAGGTTTAGGCATTCTTAAAGTTTTGCGAGGCCGACGCGGCAATGCTGGAAGTGTTGCCTGAGCCGCGCCGGCCAAAGCGGGTTCCAAAGGTCCACCGCAAGATGATTCTTAGCTGACCATCACCACCTCGGCAAAGCGACCGCCGGTTGCAAAATGCGGCATCGGCCTGCCGTGCTGGGTTAGAGGGGGCCGCTGCTGCATGCTAGGCCGACTTGAGCAACTGGCGGATGCCGGCTGACAGCGGCTCGCCGGCGTCCGGCCTGCCTGTCGGGCCGTCAACGCCGCTCTCGTCGTCGAAGCGGTCATGCTCGAACTGCGGGGCCTCGGGCAGGGGCTGCAACCAGTGCTCGCGCCGGCTGATCCAGAGTTCGTAGCCCGGCTGCAGTTCGGTCGGCGCCACGTCGAGACTGCCGATCATCACTTCGACCTCGTCCTCGCCGACCGAGGTGACGCGCCCGCCGCAAGTCGGACAAAAGCTCCTGCCGCCGTAGGTGCTGACGATCCCGGCCGTCTCGAACGCTTCGAGCGGCCACACAGCGAAAGCCGAATAGGCCGATCCGCTGGTCTTGCGGCAATCCTTGCAATGGCAAAGCCCGACGCGAAGCGGTTCGCCGATCACCGAGAACTGGACACCGCCGCACAGGCAGCTGCCGCTTCGCCTGAAATCGCTGGACATGGCTGTTCCTCCTGCCGGCGCCCTCCTCAAGCCTGCTGCGACATCGCGCCGGAATGTCTGCCCGAATCAATTCGCACGAGGCGTAACGGTTCCACGCCTACATGCGGGCAGGGGGCGAGCGCGCATCAATTCGGGAAATCGAAAACCGGCTCCTGGCGGCGATAGAGGCGGCACTGCCGTCGCGTGCCGGCACGGCGGCGCCGGGTCGGCACCTTCGGCCAGTCGCATTCGTTGCCGAACTGGCGCGCGTGGTCCGGCACTGGCGCGTCAAAGTTTCAAGGGCGCAAAGCGCGCCCGGCGCTTTCGCTTTGCCGGATGCTTGCTAAAGATGAAGCGAAATGTCTGCCGGGCCGAGTCTGTCGAGGCAGGGACTGACGAGCTTGGACGGAACTTCTGCCAATGACATTGACGGGCGTGGCCGCACTTCTGATCCTGGTCCTGACCTATGCCGGCGTCGCCGTCGGCCGCATCCCCGGACTGCGCCTCGACCGGGCAGGGATCGCGCTGCTCGGCGGCGCGGCGATGATCGCCGTCGGCGCGCTCAGCATGGAGGACGCCTATCGCGCCATCAATTTCGACACCATCACATTGTTGCTCGGCATGATGATCGTAGTGGCGCATCTGAAGGTCTCGGGTGCCTTTCGCGCTCTCGGCGGCTTCGCCATCGAGCACGCGCACGCGCCGTTCATGCTCCTGGTGATCTTGACGCTTCTGACCGGTGTGCTCTCGGCGTTCCTGGTCAATGACGCGATCTGCCTGGTGATGGCGCCGATCGTCGTCCACGTCACCCGCGTCATCAACCGCAATCCGATCCCCTATTTGATCGCCACCGCCACGGCCTCCAACTGCGGCAGCGTCGCCACCATCACCGGCAATCCACAGAACATGGTCATCGGTGCGCTGTCGGGCATTTCCTACCCGGCCTTTTCGGCCGCACTGGCGCCGGTTGCGTTGTTCGGCCTTGTCGTCGTCATCGTCATCGTGCGCATGGTCTACCGGGCCGAATTCGCGCGCACGGCCGAGCTAACACCCGAAGTCTATCGTGGCCGCATGCTGCCGGGGCAGGTGCTGAAGGCCGTGGTCGTCTGCATCGGCCTGGCGATCGCCTTCTTCGCCGGCGTGCCCGTCGCCAAAGCGGCGCTGATCGGCGGCGCCATCCTGCTGCTCACCCGCGCCATCAAGCCTGCCCGCATCTACCGTGAGATCGACGGGCCGCTGCTGTTCATGTTCGCCGGCCTGTTCATCGTCGTTGCCGGTGCCGAAAAGACGCTGCTGACATCAGACATGATCGCCTCGGCAAAGGACCTCGGCCTGGATCACGTCTGGCGGCTCTCCGGCTTCACCGCGGTGTTGTCCAACATCATGAGCAATGTGCCGGCCGTGCTGGCGCTGCGGCCGTTCATCCCGGGCTTGGAAAACCCCGAGCGCGCCTGGCTGGTCGTGGCCATGAGCTCGACGCTGGCCGGCAATTTCACGCTGCTTGGCTCGGTCGCCAATCTGATCGTCGCCGAGCAGGCGCGGCGCGCCGGCACGCCTTTGTCTTTCGGGGCGTTCTTCAAGGTCGGCCTGCCGCTGACGCTGGTCACCCTTCTCGCCGGCACGGCCTGGCTGGCGCTTTAGGCAAGGGGCGTCAAGCGCCCGAGCCTGCGCGATCAGTCCTTGTGCCGGGATCGTGCCCGGACGAGCGTCGCTGCGGCGCGTCCGGCTGCCTCGACATAGTCGGGGTTGCGGTGGATCAGCATGATCGAGAAGGCGCCGTCCATCAGCAGGACGATTTCGCGCGCCAGCACTTGCGGCTCGCCGACGCCATGGCCCGAGAGTTCGCCGGCCAGCCAGGTTTCGAAATTCTTCTTGTGCCGCGATCCAGCCTTGACTGCCGGGTGCCCGGGCATTGCGGCCAGTTCCGCCGCCGTTCGCAGGAAACCGCAGCCTTTCCATTTCGGGTGCCGGGCCACGCGCGCCAGATTGGTGAAGATCGCTTCGACCTTGCGCTCAATGCTACCTTCCGCCGCCTCGAACCAGCCGGCCATCTGCTTGATGTTCGGCTGGTCGCGGCTATCGAGATAGGCGGCGATCAGATCGTCCTTGCTCTTGAAGTGATAGTAGAGCGTGCGTTTGGTAAGGCCGGCTTTTTCAGCCACGGCGTCGACGCTGACGCGGCCGATTCCTTCAGCATAGAAGAGCTTCGTCGCAGCATCGACGATGCGTTTGCGGGTAGGGCTGGCGAGGTCGGTCATGCCGCTATGTATACCGACTAGTGAATATACAGACAATCCGAAAGCTGATCCCCTGCGGCCCTTCCATGCAGGAGGTGAAAGACATGACCGAGCTTGTGCTTTGCGAAACCCGCGACCGCGTCGCGGTGCTGACGCTCAATCGCCCCGAGAAACTCAACGCCTTGAATTATGCTTTGATCGACCGCCTGCTTGAAATCCTCGATGCGATCGAGACCGACGATGCCATCGGCGCCGTCATTCTCACAGGAGCAGGAGAGCGCGCCTTCTCCGCCGGTGGCGACATTTCCGAATTCTCGGCCAGCGTGGCGCTTGGCGCCGATGTCGCCTTGCGCGACTTCGTCATGCGCGGCCAGCGGCTGACGGCGCGGCTGGAAGCCTTCCGCAAGCCCGTCATCGCCGCCGTCAACGGCCTCGCCTTCGGTGGCGGCTGCGAAATCACCGAAGCCGTGCCACTTGCCATTGCCAGCGAGCGAGCCCTGTTCGCCAAGCCCGAGATCAGGCTTGCCATGCCACCGACCTTCGGCGGCACGCAGCGCCTGCCGAGGCTCGCCGGTCGCAAGCGAGCACTCGAACTGCTGTTGACCGGCGAGACGTTTTCGCCGCAGCGCGCGCTCGAACTCGGCCTCGTCAACCAGGTGGTGCCGCACGCGGAACTGATGTCGGCCGCACTTGATCTCGCCCGTCGCATTGTCAGGCACTCGCCAGCGGCGGTGGCGAGCATACTCACCGCGGTGGCCCGCGGCCTCAACCAGAGCATTGCCGAAGGTCTGCTGGTCGAGGCCGAGCAATTCGCCCGCATGGCCGCGACTGCCGACCTGCGCGAAGGGCTGGATGCCTGGATCGGGCGGCGCAAGCCGGGCTTTGGCGGCTCGTGGACGCACGTCACGCGGCCGGACGAGGCGAGGCGAGCCTCATTGGCGCTGGATGAGCCTGGCGCACAGGATCAGGGCGCCGCCGCGACACGACCTTTCATGTCGGTGTGGAAGCGGCAGAAATAGTCCACCTCCGATAGGCGCTGGGCGGGTAGACCTAATTTTCCTAAGCCTAGGCGCTAGAACTACTCGCTTGCGCATTGGCGACCGGCGGCTCCACCTTAGGCTCCATTCGCAGCCGCATTGTCGGCGGTTGGCAAAGGAGGCATCGATGGTCGCTCTCGCTCGCAGGCCCTGGGTTCCATCGCTCTGCGACGAATTTGCCCAGCAGCTGGCGCAGAAGACGAGCGGTCAGAAGACCGACGCCGTCATGGCGGCGATCAACAGCGGGATCGAGCTGAACCGGTCGATCCACGATGCGGACTGCATCAACCTCAACCCGGCGACCAATGTGATGAACCCGAAGGCCGAAGCGGCACTGGCTTCCGGCCTGGGATCGCGCCCGTCGCTGGGCTATCCCGGCGACAAATATGAAATGGGATTGGAGGGTGTCGAGCAGATCGAGGTGATCGCCGCCGAGTTGGCGGCCGAAGTTTTCGGCGCCAGCTATGCCGAGATCAGGGTGCCGTCCGGCGCCATCGCCAACCTCTATGCGTTCATGGTTGCGGCTCGGCCGGGCGACGGGATCATCGTCCCGTCGCCGGCGATCGGCGGCCATGTAACCCACCATATGGCCGGCTGCGCCGGGCTTTACGGGCTCGACATCCACACCGCACCGGTTGATGCCGACGGCTACACTGTCGACGTCGGCAAGCTGCGCGACATGGCCAGATCGGTAAGGCCGAAGATGATAACCATCGGCAGCAGCCTCAATCTTTTGCCGCATCCCATTCGCGAGATCCGGGGGATCGCCGACGAGGTCGGCGCGCTGGTTCTCTTCGATGCGGCGCATCTGTGCGGGATGATTGCCGGACACGCCTGGCAGCAACCCCTCCAGGAAGGCGCCCATCTGATGACGATGAGCACCTACAAGAGCCTTGGCGGACCGCCTTCGGGCCTGATTGTCACCAATGACGCCGCAGTCGCCGAAAAGCTCGACAGGATCGCCTTTCCCGGCATGACCGCCAACTTCGATGCCGCCAAGTCGGCCGCTCTGGCGATCACGCTTCTGGACTGGAAGGACCACGGCAGGGCCTACGCCGCGACGATGGCACGAACCGCAAGGGCGCTGGCGGATGGTCTTGCCGATCGCGGCCTGCCGGTGTTTTCGACCGGCAAGGGCTACACGACATCGCATCAGTTCGCCATCGAGGCGGCCGGGTTCGGCGGCGGCCAGGCGGCAGCGAAGAAGCTGCGGCAGGCCAACATCCTGACTTGCGGCATCGGCCTGCCCATCGACTCTGTCGACGGCGACATGAACGGGTTGCGCCTCGGCACACCCGAGATCGTCCGCTGGGGCATGACCGAAGACGACATGCCGGAACTTGCGGCTCTCATCGCCAGGGCGCTGCGCGGCAATGACGCCAGCGAACAGGTCGCGGCGGATGTCACGGCATTCCGGCGTCGGTTCAACAAGCTTCATTTTGTGAACTGACGCCTGAAGCGGCGGGAAAAAGCCCGCCTTTCTCTAAAAAACAGGGGAATGAAAATGCGCATGATCGTGCAGATGATGACTGCTGCCCTATTGACTGCCGCGACTGTCGGTGCCGCGAGGGCGGATATCGTGTTCGGCGTCGCCGGACCGATGTCGGGACCGAATGCCGCTTATGGAGAACAGTATCGCGTCGGTGTCGAAACGGCTGTCGAGCGCATCAACGCCAATGGCGGCGTCCTCGGCCAGAAGCTCGCTGTCTCTGTTGGCGATGATGTCTCCGACCCGAAGCAGGGCGTTTCGGTCGCCAACAAATTCGTCGCCGACGGCGTACGCTATGTCGTCGGGCACTATAACTCGGGCGTAACCATTCCGGCTTCCGAGGTCTACGCCGAGAATGGGGTTCTGTTCGTCACGCCGACGGCCACCAACCCGATGGTGACCGAGCGCGGCCTGTGGAATGCCTTCCGCGCCTGCGGCCGCGACGACCAGCAAGGCATCATTGCCGCCAAATTCATCCTCACCCGCTTCAAGGACAAGAAGATCGCGATCGTCGACGACAAGTCGACGGCGGGCAAGGGCCTCGCCGACGAGATGGCCAAGGCCTACAATGCAGGCGGCGGCAAGGAAGTGCTGCACGAGGAGATCAACCCCGGCGAGAAGGACTACAGCCCGCTCGTCGCCAAGATCAAGCAGTCGGGCGCCGACCTCGTCTACTACGGCGGCCAGCACACCGAGGCCGGCCTGATCGTGCGGCAGATGCACGACCAGGGCGTCACCACGATCCTGATGGGTGGCGACGGCATCTCCAACAGCGAATTCGGCGCCATCGGCGGTGACGGTGCCGCCGGAACCCTGATGACGTCGTTCCCCGACCCGGCAACATTCACGGAAGCCAAGGATGCCGTCGCCGACCTGAAGGCCAAGAATGTGCCGACCGAGGCGGTGACCCTCTATGCCTACGCAGCAACGCAGATACTTGCCGAGGCCATCGCCAAGGCCAAGGCCGACGATCCCAAGGCGGCGTCCGATTACCTCCATTCCGGTGCCGGCATCTCGACTGTGCTCGGTTCGATTTCCTATGACGACAAGGGGGATATCAAGCAGCCGGGGTTCGTCGTATTTGAGTGGCAGAAGGTCGACGGCAGGCTGACCCCGGTGGCCCTCAAATAGAAACACCACGTCGGCGGCCGCACATCGGCCGCCGACGTTTTCCGGGAACGGACGATGGCCGTCAATCCGCCGCGACCTCGAATGCCGCCGCTCAATGCCTTGCGGGCCTTCGAGGCGGCCGCCCGCCACCAAAGCTTCGCCAAGGCGGCGGACGAGCTTGGCGTGACACCGGCGGCGGTGTCGCATCAGGTCAAGGCGCTGGAGGCATGGCTGGGCTCGTCGTTGTTCGTCCGCCACCCCCAAGGGCTGCATCTGACCGAAGCCGGCCGTGCCGCCCTGCCGGCCTTCTCCACAGCCTTCGACGCCATGGGCCTTGCCGTCCAGGAACTGCGCATCTCGGCGCCGAGGCCCCAGGTCAGCATCGCCGCATTGCCGTCGATCGCCCAGCTTTGGCTGGCGCCGCGCCTGCCGGCGCTACGCGCCGCGCATCCAGCGCTGCGCCCATCCATCCATGCGCTGGAGGAGGCGCCGGATTTCAGGCGCGAGCCCTTCGACCTCGCCATCTTCCTGACCAGGCATGCCCCAGCCGGCAGCCGCGCCTTCAAGCTTTGCGACGATGTCATCTTTCCGGTCTGCGCACCGGCATTGGCCGGGCTGCTGAAAACACCAGTCGATCTCTCATCACAGCTTCTGCTGTGGGACACCACCTGGACCGGCGACTGGAGCCTGTGGTTCGAGGCTGCCGGGCTGAAAAGTCCGTCGATCGAGTCCGGCTCCGAGTTTTCGCTCTACAGCATGGCGCTGCAGGCGGCCATCGACGGTGCCGGCGTGTTGATGGGGCATGAAGCCTTGGTGTCGCGCGCGCTTTCTGCAGGTTCGCTGGTTGCGCCGTTCCCGGAGCGGCGCGTGCCCACCGGCCTCAGCCTCTCGATCCTTGCGCCGGACCGCCCGCCCGCCCAGGCCGCGCAGATGATCGACTGGCTGCTTGCGCAGAGCGCAGCGAGCCAGGGCTGATTTGATGGCAACCGGCGGCAACAAGCGATGGCTTCGCCGCCGGTCTCAAACGCATCACGGCGCCACGTCCAGATGGCCCTTCATGTTGGGGTGGAAGCGGCAGAAATAGTCGACAGCTCCCGCCTTCTCGAGCGTCATCCGCCCTTTCGACTCAGGCGGGATCATCACCTCCCAGTCGCCTTTCACCGTGGCCGTGTGGGCAAACGCATCCTTGTTCACCCATTCGATCGTGTCGCCGACCTTCGCCTCAATGCTTGCCGGCGTGAAGACGAGCTTGTCGATCGTCACCTCGATCGTGGCGGCCAGCGCCGGGCTGGCGACGAGCGCCAGCGCCAGAGCGCCCGCGAGCGAGCATATCGGCATGCCGGCTTTCATTTCAGCATGCCGGCGACATGCTCGGCATGCTGCTGATGGCCCTGGAAAATCTTCAGACCGGTTTCGAGCAGGCTTTTCAGTTCGGCATTCTCCGCCGAGGGGATCAGCAGCGTTTCGAGCGCGCCGTTGACCTGCTTGTGGTAGGCAACCTCGTTGGCGACATAGGCCTTGTCGAAGGCTGCACCCTCGAGCTTGGCGAGCTTGGCGCGTTCCTCTTCCGCCGCCTTGCTCAGCGCCTGGCTGGTGGCGTTGTCTTCGGGGGTGACCTTCAGCTTCTTGACCAGGTCGAGCGCCTGCACGTTCACCGCTTCATGGTCGCGCACCATGTCGTTGGCGAAATCGACGACCTCCTTGGTCTTCGATTTCTCGATCGCCAGCTTGGCCGCCTCGACGTCGATCACGCCTGCCGTGTAGGCGATGTGGGCGATCTGCGGGTCGGTCGGCTTGTCGGCTGCCTGTGCGAAAGGGGTTGCGGAAACCAGAAGCAGCGCGACCAGCGCGGCCAGGGAAGCAGTGTGTTTGATAGACATGGCATCTCCTTTGCCCGGGATGCGCAATCGCACCGGACTTCGTTTTCGGTTGACGATGATTGGATGCGGGCCGACGGCAAACGTTCCCGAGAAACGGCGAAGCTCAGCCTTCCAGGCCGAGCCTTCTCATCACCGCCTCGGTGAGCCGCTCGCAGCGTCGGCCGGCGAAGGGGAAGGCATCGAGCAGCACCGGGCCGATCTCGTCGTCCAGCGCCTTGCGCACCAAAGCACGCGCCCGGTGCAGCCTGGTCTTCACAGTCTCGGGCCGCACGCCGAGCAGGTCGGCGGTTTCCTCGATGCTCAGGCCCTCGATGACGCGGGCGACGAAGACGGTTCGGTAGACGTCTGGCAGGCTGTCGGTCGCCCGTTCGACCAGCCCGAGGATCTGCCGCTGCGCCATCGTCCGCTCCGGATCGTCGCTTGGGTTAAGGGGAAACCGGATGATCTGCGCTTCCGGGTTTTCAGGCATCGCCACGGTACGCCGCCGCTTGCGCAGGCGCCCGAGCGCCTCGTTGATGACGATGCGCGACAGCCAGGTGGTTAAAGAGGCATCGCCACGAAAGGTGCCGAGATTGGCAAAGGCGCTGACATAGGCCTCCTGTACGATGTCCTCCGCCTCGGCGTCGTTGCGCACGACGCCGCGCGCGATGCGGTAGAGCTTCTGGTTATGCGTCTTGATGATGGCGCGGAAGGCATCCGGTTCTCGGGCCAGTGCGCGGCGCACCAGTTGCATGTCGCTGGACAGGACGTCAGGTGCAGAAACTGCGACCGCTGGCATTGCGAGTTTTCCCATAGCGACCCGATCTCCAACGCTTGATCGGGACATTGGATGCGCCTGCAGGCAAAAGGTTCCCGACCTTTTCCACGCGCGGAAGGCTATCCTACAGCCATGGCCAGCGCCTTGTCTGTGGTCTGCACCCGCGCGGCCGCCGCCAGCAGGTCGGTCTGGGTGATCAGGCCGAGAATATGCCGCTCGCCGTCGACGATGACCACGGCATGGCTGCGCCCGTCGGTCAGCACGGGAAGCAGGCTCATCGCCGGCGTATCGGGCGAAGCCGTACCGGCCTTGGACATCACGCCCTTCACCGTATCGGTGGCCCTTGTCAGCTCGCGCAGCCCGACAGCGCCGACCAGCCTTGCCTCGGTGTCGATGACAGGCAAGGTGCGGATGTTGTGGTCGAGGAGCAGCCGGCGCGCCTGATCGGCGGTGTCATCCTCATGCACCGAGACCACGTCGCGCGACATGATGTCCTCGCACAGCAAGGTCCGGTGCGTACGCACCATCGCCTGCAATTCGACCTGCCGCAGCAGCCTTTCGAGGTCGTTGCGGTCGATGTCGAAGGTCTCGTGCAGCGCGCCCAGCGCGGCATCGATGTCTTCGGGCCGAAAGCCGACACGCTCCTGGGGCGGCGGATCGATTGTCCCATGCGGGCTTTTCGGGGCAGGGGCCGGGACATGCGGATAGCTGCGCCGCGATAGCCTGTGGAAGCCGTAGCCGAGCGCGACCAGCACGATCGAGTTCAGCGCCACCGGAACGAAAGGAAACAGGAAACCGGCCGCGGTAACCGCCGGTCCACCGAACACGGCCGTCAGCGCGGCGGCCCCACCCGGCGGATGCAGGCAGCGCGCGAACGACATGGCGGCGATGGCCAGTGCCACCGCAATGCCGGTGGCAAGCGCCGGTTCATGGATGAAATGCGCCACGATCACACCGACCAGTGCCGAAATGGTATTGCCGCCGATGATCGACCACGGCTGCGCCAGCGGGCTTGCCGGCACGGCGAACAACAGCACGGCGGAAGCGCCCATCGGCGCCACCAGCAGTGGCACATGCGGGCCGTTGCCAAGCACCAGGCCGCCGATCGCGCCCGTCAGCGCAATGCCGATCGTCGCGCCGATACAGGCGATGAGGCGTTCGCGCAGCGTCGCGCCGGCGAGAATGGGAACGAAGAGGCGAAAGGCCATGGCAAGCTCTGGAAAGGGTGCGGCACTGCTCGAAGCGCCCGCAATGGTGCCGGACGGGCCAAGTTGGAAGCCAAATCAATCCGAAAAATCGCGGATTACGGAAATAACATTGCGCAAGGTCCGCCAACCCCGGCTTTGCGACATGGGCCGTCTCGCGACGGCCTTCCGGCCGTTCCTTTCAGGATGTTGCACCGGTTTTCCGATTCACCGTGGCAAGTGTCGGAATCAGATGGCGGCGGCCGCCTCCAGCCCGCGCTTAATATCGGCCTTGAGATCCTCGACATCCTCGAGCCCGATCTGCAGGCGGATCAGCGGCCCGTCATAAGGACCCTTGGCAATCTTGCGGTCGCCGAGGAAGACCGGCACTGCAAGGCTCTCATAACCGCCCCAGGAATAGCCGAGGCCGAAGATTTTCAGCGCGTCGAGGAAGGCGTGCTGCTGCCTCTGTCCGCCGCCTTTGAGCACGACGGAGAAGATGCCGCTCGAACCGCAGAAGTCGCGCTTCCACACAGCGTAGTCGGGATGGCTGGGCAGCGCCGGATGCAGCACGCGCGCTACGCCTGGTTGGCCCTCCAGCCAGGCGGCGATGGCAAGCGCGCTTTTCTGGTGATGCTCCAGCCTGACCCCCATGGTGCGCAGGCCGCGCAGCACCTGATAGACGTCGTCCGGTCCGGAACAGCAGCCCAGCGTGCAGAAACCTTCATAGAGCTGTTTCCAGCACGCTTCGTTGGCCGAGACGGTACCGAGCAGCACGTCGGAATGACCGGCCGGATACTTGGTCGCGGCGTGGATCGAGATGTCGACGCCATGGTCGAGCGGCTTGAAATACAGCGGCGTCGCCCAGGTATTGTCCATCATGACAATGGCGCCGGCCGCACGCGCCGCCTTGGCGATGGCCGGTATGTCCTGCACCTCGAACGTGTTGGAGGCAGGCGATTCCGTGAACACCACTTTTGTGTTTGGCTTGACCAGCGCGGCGATGCCGGCGCCGACATGCGGATCGTAATACTCGACCTCGACACCCAGCCGCTTCAGCATCGTGTCGGCGAAATTGCGCGTCGGATGATAGACGGAATCGACGATCAACAGGTGATCGCCCGCCGAAACAAAGGTGAGCAGCGGTATCGTCACGGCCGCCAGTCCCGACGGCACGACGATCGTGCCGGCCGAGCCTTCCAGCGCGTCGACGGCCAGAGCCAGCGCGTCGGTGGTCGGCGTGCCGCGCGTGCCATAGGTGTATTTCTGGCTGCGCGCCGCCATCGAGGCCGCATCGGGATAAAGCACCGTCGAGGCATGCACGACAGGCGGATTGACGAAGCCGAAATAGTCGCGCGGGTTGTTGCCCGAATGGGCAAGCCGCGTGTTGATGCCCATTTCGCTGCCGTCTTTCGCCATTGTTCTTGTCGTCCTTGGTCACGTGGGGAGGGCGCTAGCCATAGTGCGGCGGCACCGGCGGCGCAACCGGCCGAGACCCGCCAGCCGGCAGTCTTCGGATATGCCAATTCACGGCGGCAAAAGCGGTGAGGTCTCGCGTGGGATTCCGGCAGCGTGTCGGTCAGTGCCTCGCCGGCTGCTATCCGGTCTCCGCCGATCGGCCTATTGTCGGTGGCCGCGAAAGGCATATACTTGAATTCTAATATTTATCGCCGGATTGCCCGATCAGAACGGCCGGACGTAGCCGGTTACATTCCTGGTCCCTAATCCGGATATCGCGCTCACAGAGCATGAGCGCGGCAACAGGGGAGCAATGTCATGGCTGACGTCAAATGGATGATCAAGGCGCGCGAATTCGTCAACTGCAACTGCGCCTATGGCTGCCCCTGCCAGTTCAACGCCCTGCCGACGCACGGGTCCTGCCGGGCTGTGGTCGGCGTGGAAATCGAAAGCGGCTATCACGGCGACACCAAGCTGGATGGCTTGCGCTTTGCCGGGGTCTTCCGCTGGCCTGGCGCGATCCACCACGGCAAGGGCGAGGCGGCGGTGGTCATCGACGAGCGGGCGACCGAGGCTCAGCGCACAGCGCTGCTTCGCATTCTCAGCGGTGAGGACACCGAACCCGGTGCGACCATATTCCAGGTCTTTTCGACCACGCTGGAGACGGTCCACGATCCGATCTTCGCGGCCATAGACTTCGAGGTCGACATCGATGCCCGAACGGCTCGTCTGGACGTGCCCGGCGTGACCAAGGGCCATGGCGAACCGATCAAGAATCCCGTCACCGGCAACGAGCATCGGGCGCGCATCGATCTCACGCACGGTTTCGAATATGCGCTCGCCGAGGTCGGGCGCGGCTGGACCAAGACTTCCGGCCCGATCAAATTCGAACTGGCTGATTCGCACAGCCATTTTGCCAATTTGCATCTCTCGCAAAGCGGCATCGTGCATTGATCTGACCCGATGAGCGACACAGCCCTGGAGGCGGTGCTGCGGCGCGACCGTGCGGTCGTGGCGGTCGCGCTCATCCTGATCGCCGGGCTCGCCTGGGCCTATGTCTTGTGGCTTGCTGCCGACATGGCCATGCCTGCCGCGACTGCTCCGGTCGCGGGCGGCGACATGGCCGGCATGGATATGTCCGGTATGGACATGTCGGGCATGGATATGGGCACCACGGCAGCACCGGGTTTCCGCGCCTGGGCGCCGGCCGACTTCGCCTTCATCTTCACCATGTGGGCCGTGATGATGGTCGGCATGATGACGCCGTCGGTTGCTCCGATGCTGCTGCTCTACGCCGGCGTCGGCCGCAAGGCCAAGGCCGGCGGCCGCCCGATCGCCTCGACGGCATGGTTCTTTACCGGCTACCTCCTCGTCTGGATTGCCTTCAGCGTTGCCGCGACCGGCGCGCAGTGGCTGCTTGCTCGCCTCGCATTGCTCAGCCCGATGATGGCCGCCAACAGTGCGGTTTTCGGCGGCGTGATTCTGATCGCTGCCGGCCTCTATCAATGGACCCCGATCAAGGGCGTCTGCCTGCGGCAATGCCAGGCGCCGATCGCGTTTTTGAGCAGCCATGGCGGTTTCCGCTCCTATCCGCTTGGCGCGCTTCGGCTCGGCGTCGAGCACGGCGCCTATTGCCTCGGCTGCTGCTGGGCGCTGATGGCGCTCCTCTTCGTCGGCGGTGTCATGAACGTCCTGTGGATTGCCGGCATCGCAATCCTCGTTCTTCTCGAAAAGACCATGCCCACCGGGCAATTGATTCCGCGCATCTCCGGCGCGCTGATGGCGGTAATCGGTGCGTGGCTGCTCGTACGGGCGCTTTGAACAGGCGTTTCCCGTCCTCCGGTTCATCGCGTGATCAAGCCAGCGACGCAAAGCAAATCCAGATCTCGGATTTCGCCGCTGCGGCGAGGATTTGCGATGATCGGACTTTGCCGGCTTTGTATGCGGTGCTGACCAATTTGCGGGCGGCCTTGTATGCAATTCAGGCATTTGCGGCAATTGGTTTTCAAACGCATTCGAATTCGGTCATTTCCCTTGACCTCACAGGAATAATCGCCTTCGATGCAGTTCGTGAATGGGAGGCAGCGCGTCGGTTGCGATGCGGGGTTCCGGTAGTGGGCCGGAATGGGAGCTGTATTCACGCACGGGAAAAGATCAGGTTTTGCCTGAGAAACAGGGGCACCTGTAAAACAGAAAAGGGTCTGTGGGTTATGAAACACATTGCAATCGGCATTCTCGGCGCCGCCGCGCTTGGATTGACGGCTACGGCCGCTTCGGCCGGCACGCTCGACACCGTCAAACAGAAGGGCTTCATTCAGTGCGGCGTGTCGACCGGCCTGGCCGGCTTCTCGGCGCCCGACGACAAGGGTGACTGGCAAGGCATCGACGCGGACTTCTGCCGCGCAGTCGCCGGGGCTGTCTTCGGTGATGGCACCAAGGTCAAGTTCACGCCGCTCAGCGCCAAGGAACGCTTCACTGCGCTGCAGTCGGGCGAAGTCGACATCCTGTCGCGCAACACCACCTGGACCATCAATCGCGATACCGCGCTCGGCCTGAACTTCATCGGCGTCACCTATTATGACGGCCAGGGTTTCATGATCAACGCCAAGAAGCTGCCGGGCGTGAATTCGGCACTGCAGCTTTCGGGCGCCGCCGTCTGCGTGCAGAGCGGCACCACCACCGAACTCAACCTTGCCGACTATTTCAAGTCGAACAAGATGGAGTACAACCCGGTCGTCTTCGAGAAGCTGGAAGAGGTCAACGCCGCCTATGACGCCGGCCGTTGCGACGTCTACACCACCGACCAGTCGGGCCTCTATGGCATCCGCCTGACGCTCGGCGCACCCGCCGACCATGTCGTGCTGCCCGAGATCATCTCCAAGGAGCCGCTCGGACCGGCCGTGCGCCAGGGAGACGATCAGTGGTACCACATCGTCAAGTGGACCTATTTCGCGCTCCTGCAGGCAGAGGAACTCGGCATCACCAAGGCCAATGTCGAGGAGATGAAGACCTCCGACAATCCCGAGATCAAGCGTGTCCTTGGCCAGGAAGCAGACACCAAGATCGGTACCGATCTCGGCGTCTCCAACGACTGGGTCGTGAACATCGTCAAGGCAGTGGGAAATTACGGCGAAATGTTCGAGCGCAATGTCGGCTCGGGCAGCCCGCTCAAGATCGCGCGCGGCATCAACGCGCTGTGGACCAAGGGCGGCCTGCAATACGCTCCGCCGATCCGCTGATCGAAATGTGATCCGGAAGGCAGATCCTCTGCCTTCCGGTTTCTCTTTCCAGGGGACGGGTCGCATGGCATCGCAGGAAATTCTTCGCGAGGAGCCAAGTCGGGCTTCCTTCATCAATGATCCGAAAGTGCGCAGTCTTGTCTTCCAGGCTGTGGTGGTCGTCGTACTGGGTGCCCTAGTCTGGTGGATCGTCCAGAATACCATCGACAATCTGCAGCGCCTGCACATTGCATCCGGCTTTGGCTTCCTCAGGGGACGCGCCGGCTTCGACATCTCAGACAGCGCCATCGCTTACACATCGGATTCGACCTATGGCCGGGCGATCGTCGTCGGCTTCATAAACACGCTTATCGTGGCCGCAGCAGGCATCGTCACGGCAACCATCATCGGTTTCATCGTCGGTGTCGGCCGGCTGTCGCGCAATTGGCTGATCCGTAAGATCTGCATGGTCTACGTCGAGGTGTTCCGCAACATCCCGCCACTGCTGGTCATCTTCTTCTGGTATTCCGGCGTGCTGTCGGTGCTGCCGGCGCCGCGTGACAGCTACCACCTGCCGTTCGGCTCCTTCCTCAACCAGCGCGGCTTCTATTTTCCGCGCGCCATGTGGGGCGAAGGCTCCTGGCTGATCCTGGTTGCGTTCCTTGTCGGCATCGCCATGGCGTGGTTCGTCGCCCGCAAGGCGCATCAGCGGCAGATGGCGACCGGCCAGCAATTCCCGGTGTTCTGGACATCGCTGGCGCTGGTCGTCGGCCTGCCGGTGCTCGCCTATGCGCTGAGCGGCTTTCCGCTGAGCTTTGATTTTCCCAAGCAATCGACCTTCAACTTGACCGGTGGCTTCCAGGTCAAGCCCGAGTTCCTGTCGCTCTATCTGGCGCTGTCCTGCTACACGGCAGCCTTCATTGCCGAGATCGTGCGCGCCGGCATCATGGGCGTCAGCAAGGGCCAGACAGAGGCGGCCGGCGCGCTGGGCGTAAGGCCAGGGTCGATCCTGCGGCTCGTCGTCGTTCCGCAAGCCATGCGCATCGTCATCCCGCCGCTGACCAGCCAGTATCTCAACCTGACCAAGAACTCCTCGCTGGCCATCGCCATCGGCTATCCCGATTTGACGGCGACAGCCGGCACCGTGCTGAACCAGACCGGCCAGGCGATCGAATGCGTGCTGATCATGATGGTGGTTTACCTCGTGCTCAGCCTGGTGACCTCGGCGGTCATGAACGTGGTCAACGCCAGAATGGCGCTGGTGGAGAGGTAGGGCCATGCAGGAACACGACACATCCTGGGTGCGCACCGAAATGGCGCTGGCGCAACCGGCCCCGGCCGGGGTGCGCGGGCTTGGCGCTTGGGTGCGCACAAACCTGGTCGGTTCGGTTGGCGACACCATCCTGACCGTCATCGGCATTGCGCTTGTCGTGATGATCGTACCGCAGGTCGTCAGCTGGGCCTTCCTCAACGCCCAGTGGACGGGACCGGACCGCACCGTTTGCGCCACTGTGGCGCAGGGCGGCATCCAGCCGGATGGCTGGAGCGGCGCCTGCTGGGCCTTCGTCAACGCCAAGTTCGGCCAATTCATGTTCGGCCGCTATCCGATCGAAGAGCGTTGGCGGCCGATCCTCGTCGCCATCCTGTTCGTGGCGCTGTTGGTGCCGCTGCTCATTCCGCGTGTACCGCGCAAGGGGCTGAACGCCATTCTATTCTTCGGTGCGTTGCCGGTCGTGGCTTTCATCCTGCTCATCGGCGGCATGTTCGGCCTGCCGCATGTCGAGACCTCGCTGTGGGGTGGGCTGCTGGTGACGCTCAGCCTGTCCTTCGTCGGCATCGCCGTCTCGCTGCCGCTCGGCATCGTACTGGCGCTTGGCCGGCGCTCGAAAATGCCGATCATCAAGACGCTGTGCGTGATCTTCATCGAGACGGTGCGCGGTATTCCCCTGATCACCGTCCTGTTCATGGCCAGCGTCATGCTGCCGCTGTTCCTGCCGGAGGGTGTCACCTTCGACAAATTCCTGAGGGCGCTGATCGGCGTGTCGCTGTTTGCCGCAGCCTACATGGCCGAAGTGGTGCGCGGCGGACTGCAGGCAATCCCGAAGGGCCAGTATGAAGGCGCCGATTCACTCGGCCTCGGCTACTGGCAGAAGATGAACCTGATCGTGCTGCCGCAGGCGCTGAAGCTGGTCATTCCGGGCATCGTCAACACCTTCATCGGAATGTTCAAGGACACCAGCCTGGTTTCGATCATCTCGATGTTCGACCTGCTCGGCGTGGTGAAGCAGAATTTCTCGGACGCCAACTGGGCGACACCGCAGACGGCTCGGTCCGGCCTGATCTTCGCCGCCTTCGTCTTCTGGCTGTTCTGCTTCGGCATGTCGCGCTATTCAATGTTCACGGAACGCCGGCTCGACACCGGCCACAAACGCTAAGAACAAAAAAGGGAACCTGCCATGACCACTGAAAACGCCGTCAGTGCGGAAGAGATCAAGGTCAACGCCGCCAAGATGCATATCTCCACCACCGATGTCGCCATCGACATCATCGGCATGCACAAATGGTATGGCGAGTTCCATGTGCTGAAGGACATCAACCTCAAGGTGATGCGCGGCGAGCGCATCGTCATCTGCGGTCCGTCCGGCTCCGGCAAGTCGACCATGATCCGCTGCATCAACCGGCTGGAGGAGCACCAGAAGGGCAAGATCATCGTCGACGGCAAGGAACTCACCAACGATCTCAAGAAGATCGACGAGGTGCGTCGCGAGGTCGGCATGGTGTTCCAGCACTTCAACCTGTTCCCGCACCTGACCATCCTTGAGAACTGCACGCTGGCGCCGATCTGGGTGCGCAAGACGCCGAAGAAGCAGGCCGAGGAAATCGCCATGCACTTCCTCAAGCGCGTCAAGATCCCGGAACAGGCCAACAAATATCCGGGCCAGCTGTCCGGCGGCCAGCAGCAGCGCGTCGCGATCGCGCGTTCGCTGTGCATGAACCCGCGCATCATGCTGTTCGACGAGCCGACCTCGGCGCTCGATCCCGAGATGATCAAGGAAGTGCTGGAGACGATGGTGGGCCTCGCCGAAGAAGGCATGACCATGCTGTGCGTCACCCACGAAATGGGCTTTGCCCGCAAGGTCGCCAACCGGGTGATCTTCATGGACCAGGGCCAGATCGTCGAGCAGAACACGCCGGCCGAGTTCTTCGACCACCCGCGCCATGAGCGCACGAAACTGTTCCTGTCGCAGATACTGCACTGACCGATCCGACACAGATCGAGAAGCCCGGCCGCATCGCGGCCGGGCTTTTTGCGTTTTTGGCGGTCAGGTAATGATCGCCTGCGTTGAAACGCGATGGGACCGCAGAGCCTGATGAGAAAACTCCTGCGCTTTCTGGCCTTGCTGGTCGTCGCGGTTGCGCTTGCCGCAGCACTTGGCACGCTGGTGCCGCGGCCGCTGTGGAGAGCGGCGGCCGCGGCGCCCGCCGGCACGCGTCACATCCTGGTGCTGAACAATCCGATCCACACCGATATCGCCATTCCGGTCGACGACGATGTGCGCCAGCGCTTCCGTTTCCTGGCCGATGCCGGCATTCCGGCCGACGCTCCGGAGGTGCGCTACATCGTCTTCGGCTGGGGCGGCCGCGCCTTCTACCTGGAGACGCCGACCTGGTCTGAACTGAAGGCCATGCCGGTGCTCAAGGCGCTGACGCGTGACGCCTCGGTGATGCATGTCGATATCGCCGGCGCCATCACCGAGCCGCATCCTGACGTCGCCGGCTTCGACGTCGGCGAGGAGCGTTTTGCAGCCTTGCTCGACTTCATCGCCACGAGCTTCCAGCAGGGGCCGAACGGCCCGGTCGTCATCGAGAATGCCGCCTATTCCCGCTTCGATCGATTCTACGAGGCCAACGGACATTTCAACGCGCTGGTCGGCTGCAACACCTGGACGGCGGCAGCCTTGCGCACCGCCGGCTTGCGCACCGGCTGGTGGAACCCGCTGCCGGTGTCGCTGGGATTTTCGATGCGGCTTTATAATTGAAAGGGCCTTGGGCCTTACGCCAGCGCCTCATTCCTTCGCGCCCCCCCGTCGAGCTTTTCATTGCCGTTCGCCAGCCTCCGGCGCTTGCCACCCATAAAGCCAGTCCAAATCCGCCGCGAGCTTCTCCGGCGCCCGCATTTTCAGGAACAGGTTGCGCGCCAACGCCACCGGGCCAGCAGCGTGCCAGGCAAGGCGGTTGACGGCGCCGCGGCGTGCTGCCTTGGCGACACGCGACCGTCGCAGGCCTTCCCAGATTTGAAGACTTCCGGCCAGGTCGGCAGGGGCGGCGGCCATGAAGTCGGCCAGTGTCGCGGCGTCCTCGATCGCCATCGCCGCGCCCTGCGCCGCGAAGGGCGTCATCGCATGCGCGGCGTCGCCGATCAGCGCGATGCCGTCCGGCGCTGTCCAAGGCTGCTTCGGGTCGACCGTATGGATCGGCCAGGCCATCCACGGGCCGGCTTCCTCGGCCAGCCGGGCAAGTGCGGGCGCGGTGCCGCGCATGGCCTCGGTGAGGAGGCCGGGATCGGCAAGGCCCGACCAGGCCTCGGCGATGCGCTCGCCTTTGGTGAAGGCGGCGAGGTTGAAGGCAGTACCCCGGCTGACCGGATAGGCGACTAGGTGGAAACCGGGATGCAGGAAGGTGGTGACCGAGTTCGTTGCGCCCACTGCGGCAAAGGCCCTTCCGGCGACACTGTCGGCCGGCACCGTGGCGCGCCAGGCCAGTTCGCCCGAAAACCGGCTTTTACCGGAAATCGCCTTGTGATCCGGGAACCGCTCCCGAACCTGCGACCAGACGCCGTCGGCGCCGACCAGCAGCGATCCTTCGGCGTCGACGGTCTTGCCGTCGGCTAGAGCCGTCACGGCGATGCCTTGCGGTCCGGTGGCGACGTCGCTGACGCGGGCGCCGGTGACGAGTTCGATCCCCGGCCGTTCCGCCACCTGCGCCATCAGCGCGGCTTGCAGGTCGGCGCGGTGGGCGACGAGATAGGGCGCGCCCCAGCGGCTTTCGGCTGTCTGCCCGAGCGGTACGCGGGCAAGTTCGTGTAGCGTCGCGGCATCCTTCAGCACGACCGCTTCCGGCCGCACCGCGTGCGGCGAGAGCCGGTCAAGCACGCCGAGTTGGCGCAGGATGCGTGTTGCGTTGGGGGAAAGCTGGATGCCGGCGCCGGTCGCTTCGAGCTGTTTGGCCTGTTCGAACAGCTTGACCGGATAGCCGCGTGCGGCAAAGGCAAGGGCTGCGCTCAGCCCGGCGATGCCAGCCCCGGCTATGACGACCTGCCGGGACCGCGGGTCGCTCATGGTGTCGAGGGAATCAGGCGGCCTGGTCGATGTAGAGACAGCCGGCGGGCTGCGTTTCCGTTGCCTTCAGCTTTGGCGAATAGCGATAGAGCGTCGAGCAATAGGGGCAGACCTTTTCATTGTCGTCGCCCATGTCGAGGAACACATGCGGATGGTCGAAGGGCGGGTTGGCGCCGGTGCACATGAATTCCCGGACCCCGATGTCGATCGCCGGATGACCCGCATCGTTCTGGAAATGGGGAATGGAACCGCCTGCCATCGTCGTCTCCTTAACTCGGTCTCGTCTGCATCTGGATCATAACCCGTCTGTTTGCAAGATCGATGAAATGAAACTGTCGTAAAAGCCTGTCAGAGGATAAGTTAAGCCGGTTAACCGGCTTGAGCATTTTGCGACCAGGCGGAACCTGGCACGGAAGAGCAGGAACAATGAACGAACTGAAGCCGGTACAGAGCGAATTCACCACCGTGGAAAAGGCCAGCCCCCAGGGCGGCAACCCGGATCGTTTCGTCAACCGCGAGTTCTCCTGGCTGCAGTTCAACCGGCGCGTCCTTGAGGAATCGCTGAACGCGCATCATCCGCTGCTCGAGCGGGTCCGCTTCCTGTCGATCTCGGCCGCCAATCTCGACGAGTTCTTCATGGTCCGCGTCGCCGGCCTTGCCGGCCAGGTGCGCGAGGGCATTGCGCTGAAGAGCCCTGACGGCCGCACGCCTGAGCAGCAGCTGGAACAACTGCTGCGCGAGGTCGAGCGCCTGCAGGAGGACCAGCAGAAGAGCCTTTCGGCGCTGATGCTCTTGCTCAACAAGGAAGGCATCGAGAGCATCACCCGCGATGGGCTGACCAGGGACGAGAAGACCTGGCTGGAAGAGCATTTCCAGGACCAGGTGTTTCCGGTGCTCACCCCGCTGTCGATCGACCCGGCGCACCCGTTCCCGTTCATCCCCAATCTCGGCTTCTCGATGGCGCTACAATTGCGCCACCGCAAGAATGGTGAGGAGATGAGCGCGCTCTTGCGCCTGCCGGTGGCGCTGAAGCGCTTCATCCGCCTGCCGGACCGCAAGAACCATGTCCGTTTCATCCCGCTGGAAGAGGCGGTCGGCCTCTATATCGGCAAGCTGTTCCCCGGCTACGAGGTCAAGGGCTCAGGCACGTTCCGCATCATCCGAGACAGCGATATCGAGGTCGAGGAGGAGTCCGAGGATCTGGTGCGCCTGTTCGAGACGGCGCTGAAGCGCCGCCGCCGCGGCTCGGTCATCCGCATCGAGTTCGACAAGCTGATGCCGCCGGAGTTGCGCGACTTTGTCGCCGGCGAGCTTGGCGTCTCCTCGAGCCGCATCAGCGTCTTGACCGGTCCGCTGGCGCTCAGCCAGATTTCGGAGATCGTCGCCGTCGCCCGCGATGACCTCAAATTCATGCCCTACAATCCGCGCTTTCCCGAGCGCATCCGCGAACATGGCGGCGACTGTTTCGCCGCCATCCGAGAGAAGGATATCGTCGTCCACCACCCTTACGAATCCTTCGACGTGGTGGTGCAGTTCCTGCGCCAGGCGATGGCCGATCCGGAAGTGGTGGCGATCAAGCAGACGCTCTACCGCACCTCCAACGACAGCCCGATCGTGCGCGCGCTGGTCGATGCCGCCGAGGCCGGCAAGTCGGTGACCGCACTTGTCGAGCTCAAGGCGCGCTTCGACGAGGAAGCCAATATCCGCTGGGCCCGCGATCTCGAGCGCGCCGGCGTCCAGGTGGTGTTCGGCTTCCTCGAGCTGAAAACCCACGCGAAAATGTCGCTGGTGGTGCGGCGCGAGGACGGCAAGCTGCGCAACTACGTGCATCTCGGCACCGGCAACTACCACCCGGTCACCGCGCGCATCTACACCGACCTGTCCTTCTTCACCACCGACCCGACGATCGCCCGCGACGTCGCTCAGCTGTTCAATTTCATCACCGGCTATGCCGAACCCGCCGAGGAGATGCGGCTGGCGATCTCGCCCTTCACTCTGCGCAAGCGCATCCTGAAACACATCTCGGACGAGGTTCAGCATGCGCTGGAGGGCCGTCCGGCCCGCATCTGGATGAAGATGAATTCGCTCGTCGACCCGATCATCATCGACGCGCTCTACGACGCCAGCCGTGCCGGCGTGGAGATCGATCTGGTCGTGCGCGGCATCTGCTGCCTGCGGCCGCAGGTGCCCGGCCTGTCCGAGAACATCAGGGTAAAATCGATCGTCGGCCGCTTCCTCGAACACAGCCGCATCTACTGCTTCGGCAACGGCCATGGCCTGCCCTCGGACGGGGCAATTCTCTACATCTCCTCGGCCGACCTGATGCCGCGTAATCTCGACCGCCGCGTCGAGACCATGGTGCCGATCACCAATCCAACTGTGCATGAACAGGTGCTTGGCCAGATCATGCTGGGCAACATTATGGACAACCAGCAAAGTTTCGACGTATTGGCTGACGGAACCTCCCGGCGCGTCGTGCTAGAGGAGGGCGAGGAACCGTTCAACGCGCAGGAATATTTCATGACCAATCCGAGCCTTTCCGGACGGGGTGACGCGCTGAAGTCGCACGCGCCCAAGCGCATCGCACAGTTCAAGCGCCGCAAGAAGAACGCAGCGACCGGCGGATGATTTCAACATCCCAGGGCCGGCTCCAGGATCGCCGACCGCTGTCCATCATCGACATCGGATCGAACTCGATCCGTCTTGTCGTTTATGAAGGACTGGCGCGCTCGCCGACCTTGCTGTTCAACGAAAAGATGCTGGCTGGCCTCGGCCGCGGCATCGTTTCGACGGGCAAGCTCGACCCCGAAGCGGTCACCCGCTCGATGGAGGAGTTCCGCCGCTTTCGCGCGCTGTCGAACCAGGCCGGCGCCGAGCACATGTATGTGCTGGCGACCGCCGCCGCCCGCGAGGCGGTGAACGGCCCCGACTTCATCCACCGCGCCGAGGACGTGCTGAAGACCGAGATCCGCGTGCTCTCCGGCCGCCAGGAGGCGCATTATTCCGCACTTGGCGTCATCTGCGGCTTCCATCCGGCCAATGGCGTTGCCGGCGACCTTGGCGGCGGCAGCCTGGAGCTGATCGACATCAATGGCGAGGCGATCGGCGACGGCATCACGCTGCCGCTCGGCGGCCTGCGCCTGCAGGACATGGCGAAGAACTCGCTTGCCCAGGCAGCAAGGATCGCGCGCGAGCACCTGGCACGGGCAAAGCTGCTCAAGGGTGGGCAGGGCAGGGCCTTCTATGCCGTCGGCGGCACCTGGCGAAACCTGGCCCGCCTGCACATGGAGATGACCAACTATCCGCTCGGCGTCATGCATCATTACGAGATCAGCGCCGACAGTGCCCAGAACTTCCTCAAGCAGGTGACGAAAGCCGAGATCGAGAAGGTCAGGGGCATCGAGGGCGTCTCCAAGAACCGCCGCTCGCTGCTGCCCTATGGTGCCGTCGTGCTGCAGGAGATCATGGCGGCGATGCAGCCCTCGAAGATCGTCGTCTCGGCGCTCGGCGTGCGCGAGGGGTTTCTTTATTCGCTGCTGGACGAGGCCGAGAAGAAAGCCGATCCGCTGATCTCGGCGGCAGAGGAACTTGCCCGGCTGCGCTCGCGCTCGGTCACCCACGCGCACGAGCTGGTCGAATGGACCGGCAAGGCCTTCGCTGCCTTCGGCATCGACGAAACCGAGGACGAGGCGCGCTATCGCCAGGCCGCCTGCCTGCTGGCCGATATCGGCTGGCGCGCTCACCCCGAATATCGCGGCAAGCAGTCGCTCAACATCATTGCCCACGCCTCCTTCATCGGCGTCGATCATCCCGGTCGCGCCTTTCTGGCGCTGGTCGGCCTGTTCCGCCACGAGGGCGTGTTCAACGAGGCCGTGCCGGAAATCCGCGGGCTGGCGACGCCGCGCTATCTCGAGCGCGCTCGCACCCTGGCGGCGATGCTGCGTGTCGTCTATTTGCTGACGGCGGCGATGCCGGGCGTCATGCCCAGGCTGAAATGGGAGCCCCGCCCCAATGGTGGGCTGGCGCTGGTGTTGCCGGCCGCGCTGGCCGATCTCTACGGCGAGCGGCCGGCCGGACGCCTGGCGCAACTGGCAAGGGTCACCGGACGCCGGCTGGTGCTGGCGGTTGAGGGCGGGCCGAGCGTTTCGGTGAAATAGGTCGTCAGCCAGAATCAGGTGGCGTCAGCGCCGATCCCGAAGCTCCTTCCGTCGATCGCCCAGGCGCCGGCGCCGGCTATCGCCAGCGCCAGGAAGCCGCCGGCAATCGCAATGTCCTTCATCAGCATCTGCTGGTGCAGGAAGGCGAGCGTCGCATCGTCGGCGCCCTGGCCGTAATGACCGATGAAGGCGGCGGCGATGCAGAAGGCGGCGAGCAGCAGCGCCGCGATCCGCGTCTGGAAGCCGACCAGGATCAAAAGCCCGGCGATCAGTTCGAACAGGCCGGTGCCCCAGGCGGCGAGCATCGGCAGCGGCAGGCCGAGACCGGCGAAATAGTCTGTCGTGCCGGAAATGTTGACCAGCGCCTGGAAGCCGGACGGCACGAACAAAGCGGCGAGCAACAGCCGGGACAAGAGAAGCAACGCGTTGCGGGGCATGGAGACCTCCGTCGTCGTCGGCCGACTATCCCGACTTCCCGATCCTAGCAGGAATCGGCAATCCGGGCTCCTGGATCGACAACGAAAAAGCGGCGCGGAAAATTCCGCGCCGCCTTTCTCAAGGTATCCAGAAATGGCTCAGCCGCGCTTGGCGTCGATCGAATAGGCGCCGGCACCGGAGGAAGCCAGCACAAGGAAGCCGCCGGCAATCGCCAGATTCTTAAGGAAGCTGATCATCTGCATCTGATCGGCCCAATTCATGTGTGCAACCAGCCCGGTGGCGACCGTGAAGATCGCCAGCACCCAGGCGACGATCCGGGTCTGGAAGCCGACGAGGATGGCAAGGCCGCCGAGCAGTTCGATGAGGCCGACGACAATGGCGGTCACGGTCGGCAGCGGCAGGCCGAGGCTGCCGAAATAGCCGGCGGTGCCGGCGATCGCGGTCAACTTGCCGAAACCGGACAGGAGGAAGATTACCGCGAGCAGAACGCGGCCAAGGAGGATGGAGGTAGAGGCATTTGAAGCAGCGCCGGAACCGGCGGCGGAAGTGTTGATCGACATGGTGACTCTCCAGGGGCTTGAGATGATGCCCCTCCAGATAGAGCAGCCCGACTGTTCACCAAAGATGTCGATCTGGCGACAGATCGTTCACAAGGTTACATCGGTGATACTAACTTACCCCGGATGCGTCATGTCCTCCGGCCGCACCAGCCGGTCGTAGTCGGCCTCGCTGACCAGCCCGGTGGCCAGGGCTTCCTCGCGCAGCGTGGTGCCCTTCTTGTGCGCGGTCTTGGCGATCTTGGCCGCATTGTCGTAGCCGATGGTGGGGGCGAGCGCCGTCACCAGCATCAGCGAGCGGTCGAGCGCCGCCTTGATGTTGTCCTCGCGCGCCTCGATACCGACGACACAATTGTCGGTGAAGGAGACCGAGGCGTCGGCCAGCAGCTGCACCGATTGCAGGAAGTTGTAGGCCATCAGCGGATTGTAGACGTTGAGCTCGAAATGGCCCTGGCTGCCGGCGAAGGTGAGTGCGACATTGTTGCCGAACACCTGCACGCAGACCTGCGTCAGCGCCTCGCACTGGGTCGGGTTGACCTTGCCAGGCATGATCGAGGAGCCCGGCTCGTTTTCCGGCAGCGACAGTTCGCCGAGGCCCGAACGCGGGCCGGAGCCGAGGAAGCGGATGTCGTTGGCGATCTTGAACAGCGCCGCCGCCGCCGCGTTGATGGCACCGTGCGAGAACACCATGGAATCGTGGGCGGCGAGTGCCTCGAACTTGTTCGGCGCGGTGACGAAGCCGATGCCGGTGATGGCGGCGATGCGCTCCGCCACCTTCTCGGCGAAGCCGACCGGGGCGTTGAGGCCGGTGCCGACGGCGGTGCCGCCTTGCGCCAGTTCCTGCAGGCCAGGCAGCGTCAACTCGATGCGCTTGATCGACGAGGCGACCTGCGCCGCATAGCCCGAGAATTCCTGGCCCAGCGTCAGCGGCGTCGCGTCCTGCGTGTGCGTGCGGCCGATCTTGATGATGTGGGAGAACGCCTTGGTCTTGGCCTCGAGCGCTGCATGCAGGTGCTTCAGCGCCGGCAGCAGATCGTGGACGATGCGCTCGGCGCAGGCGATATGCATGGCCGTCGGATAGGTGTCGTTCGACGACTGGCTCATATTGACGTGGTCGTTGGGATGCACAGGCTTCTTCGAGCCCATGACGCCGCCCAGAAGTTCGATCGCCCGGTTGGAGATCACCTCATTGGCGTTCATGTTGGACTGCGTGCCCGAACCGGTCTGCCACACCACCAGCGGGAAGTGGTCGTTGAGCTTGCCGTCGATAACCTCTTGCGTCGCTTCGATGATCGCCTTGCCGATCGCCGGGTCGAGCCGCTTCAAATCCATGTTGGCTTCGGCCGCCGCCCGCTTGACGATGCCCAAGGCGCGGACGATCGAAGCCGGCTGCTTTTCCCAACCGATCTTGAAATTACCAAGCGAACGCTGCGCCTGCGCGCCCCAGTAACGGTCTGCGGCGACCTCGATGGGACCGAACGTGTCGGTTTCGGTTCTGGTCTTCTCAGCGCTCACTGGAGGTCTCCGGTTTTCGAAATTCGGCAACGGCGTATCGCGTTGCACAAATCGCTTCAAGCGGAGATTGCAGGCAGTGGCGATGCGAATCGGTTGAAGGATGCAGGTAATCTCCCCCTCGAGGGGGAGATGTCGCCGAAGGCGACAGAGGGGGTCGGTACGTCCTGGCGCGACCGCCTACCGCCGCCAAGAGGCTGGAGTTCCACGCGAGACGACCCCCTCTGGCCTGCCGGCCATCTCCCCCCCCCGAGGGGCCCCGAGGGGGGAGATCTCACCCCGCCGTATAACCGCCGTCGATCGCGAAAATCCCGCCGCTGGTCCACGCCGCCTCGTCGCAGGCCAGATAGACGGCGATGCCGGCGAGATCGCTGGTCTGGCCGATGCGGCCGAGCGGATAGCTGCGCTCGACATAGGCTTTCAGCTCCGCCTGCGCTTCCGCCGGCAGGTTGACGATCGATTTACGTCGCATGGCGGTATCGACCGTGCCCGGCGCGATCGCATTGACCCGGATGCCGCGCGGGCCGAGCTCGAAGGCCAGCGACTTGGTCAGTGAGTTCAGCGCGCCCTTGGACAGCGAGTACAGGCTCGACGGCCGCTTCGGGATCATCTTGCTGGCGAAGTAGGACGAGATGTTGATGACGGAGGCGGCAGCAGTGAGATGCGGCAATAGCCGCTGTGTCAGGAAGAACGCCGCCGTCACATTGAGTGCGAAGGATTGCTGGAATTGCTCTTCTGTAACGCTCTCGAAGGGCACCAGGAAGGCGACGCCGGCATTGTTGACGAGGACGTCGAGCGGCCGCCCCTGTTTCACATGCGCGGCCACCGCATCGATGCCGGCCGAGGTCGAAAGGTCGGCCGACAGGGTTTCGACCGTCGAGCCGTCCTTGCTTGATGCAATCAGCGTCCGGCGCGCCGCCTCAAGCTTGCCGGCGTCGCGGCCGACGATCAGCACATCGGCGCCCTCGCGTGCGAAGGCCTCTGATATCGCCAGGCCGATCCCGTCCGAACCGCCGGTGACTAGAGCCCGCTTGCCGTGAAGTCTCATGGGATCCTCGCGCGTTCCCGCCTGTCATCAGTCGGCGAGGGCAACGCCGATCGGCGGGAGCGTCAAGGCGTGCGCCTATCGCGCAGTATGAAACTTGGACGGCAGGCCAGCCGCGCCCGGCTACGCGCCGGCGGTCACAGGCTCCCGCATGGCCAACCGCGCGGTCACATGACCCTTGACCTGGCGGATCGCCTGTTCGCGCGACATACTTCCCGGCCGCAGGGCGAGCCGCAGCCATAGCCCGTCAATCAGCGCGGTGACGCCAAGCGCGATGTCCTCGGCCTCGCTGGGCGAAGCAAGGCCACGCAGGCCGGACAGCAGATTTGAGCGCATGCGCGCGTGGATCACCCTCTGGATACGCGCCAGCTTCTCGTCGCGCGGCACCTCGGCGCAGAGCGAAAGCCAAGCATGGCAGAGTGGAGGCTGGAACAGATGCGGCTCGAAATTACCCTCGACCACCGCATCCAGACGCTCCATCGGCGTCCGTGCCCAGCGAAGCCGCGCGATCACCGCATCGCGCAGGACGGTATTGGCCTCGCGCATCGCGTGCTCGAACAATTCCTGCTTGTTGCGGAAATAGTGCAGCACGATGCCCTTCGAGGCACCAGCATGGGCCGCCACCTTTTCCAGCGTCGCGCCGGCAATGCCCTCGCGTTGCAGCACCGCGAAGGCCGCCTGCCGCAGCTCCTTGCGGCGTATGTCACTGAGACGCTTGAGTTTCACCGGATAGATCCATGTATCGAAAAACCACGTTGACATTTTCGTCCATCTAGATCAACAATTGACCGATGGGACAATAAATAGACCAACCGGTCAATATCATACGGTGAGGAGAACCGAAATGTTGCGCATCTTTGCAAATGGCGTCTGTCTAGCCGTGCTGGCGCTGGCCTCTCACGCTGCCCAGGCGGGCGAGACCGAGCAGTGCAGGACGGTACGCATGGCCGAACCCGGATGGAACGATCTCGCTTTCACGACTGGGGTCGCCAGCGTCCTGCTCGACGCCCTCGGCTATCAGGCGAAAAGCGATGTGCTCGGCCTCAACGTCATCTATGAGGGCATGAAGAACAAGGACCTGGACGCCTACCTCGGCTATTGGGATCCCGCCAGCGTCGTCTATTATGAGCCTTACAAGAAGGACGGCTCGGTCGAGAATGTGCGCGTCAATCTCGAAGGTGCCAAATACACTTTCGCGGTGCCCACCTATGTCTGGGAGGCCGGGGTCAAGGACTTCTCCGACCTGCACAAATTCGCCGACAAGTTCGGCAAGAAGATGTACGGCATCGAGCCCGGATCGAACCAGCTGATGATGGATGCCATTGCCGATCCTTCGCTCGGCCTCGATGGCTGGCAGGTAGTCGAGTCCAGCGAAGCCGGCATGCTGTCGGAGGTCGGCTATCAGATCAAGGAAAAGCATTTCATCGTCTTCCAGGCCTGGGCGCCGCATCCGATGAATGCGATGTACGACTTCAAATATCTGACCGGCGGCGACAAGTTCTACGGCCCGAATTTCGGCGCCGCGACGGTGACGACGCAGGCGCGCAAGGGCTATGTGCAGGAGTGTCCGAACGTCGGGCAGCTCTTGAAGAATCTTGTCTTCGACGTCGACTTCGAGAATGTCGGCATGGGCTATCTGATCAATGACGGCATGAAGCCTGAAGAGGCCGGACTGAAGGCGATCACCCTGAACAAGGGCCGTCTCGACGCCTGGCTCGCCGGCGTCACCACTTTCGACGGCAAGCCGGGCCTTGCTGCGGTGAAGGAAAAGCTCGGCCTGTGAGCTTCGTCGAATTGGAGGTCGAGCAGCAAGACTGGGCAGGCCGCAAGCGAATGGCCGATGTCGACGGCCTCTCCGTGGCCTATGTCGAATTCCCCGGCGCCGAGCCGGCCTTGCTGCTGATCCACGGCTTCACCGACACCAGCCGCAGCTTTTCGCTGCTGGCGCCGCACCTTTCCGGACGCCGGCTGATCATTCCGGACTTGCGTGGCCACGGCGCCTCGCAGGCCGGGTTGCGAGCCTTCCGGCCTGCCAGCTTCGCCGACGACATTGCCAGGCTGATCGAGCAGTTGCGGCTCGATCGGCCGGTCCTCGTCGGCCATTCGCTTGGTGCCATGGTGGCTATCGCGCTGGCCGCGCGGCATAGGGAACTCATCGGCGGGCTGGTGGTCCTGGCCGGCACGTTGAAGCCCGATTTCGCGCCGGATCATCCTTTAGTCGCCGGCGTTCAGGCTCTGCGCGATCCGATCTCGCCGGCCGATCCTTTCTATGACTGGTGGCATGCCTGCCGGACTGGTGTGCCCCAACCCTTTCTCGCCGGCATGGCGAAAGACGCCTCGACAATGCCGGTGGCGAGCTGGCGCGCGGTGCTCGAAGAAATTCGTCGCGCGGATCTGACTGACGCGGCGCGAGCTGTACAGGCGCGAACGCTGATCATCGCCGGTGCAGTCGACCCGCTGTTTGGCGAAGCGCATCAGCAAGCGCTGCGGCGCTGTCTTCCGGGTTCCGACTTCATCCGCATCGAAGGCTGCGGCCACAATCCGCATTGGGAGGATCCGGCGCTTGTTGCCGCGGCCGTCACCGACAAGTTCAGGGCAGGGCTAGCTCAACAGCGATTGCGAGGTCGGTGAAAGCCGCAGGGTCTGCGTCGGTCTGGCGCAGTTCGGTTCCGTTGCCCGGTGGAAGGTCCGCCACATCGGTGAAGCGGCCAGGGTCGCTTCATGATTTGCGTGCGCGTCGGCGCTGGCGAATCCCAAGACGCTGATGAACACGTTTTCGCCTGATCGCACCGGCAGGCGCGGAAAGCTGTTTTCGGCGTGCTCGGTGACGAAGGCGCCGAGCAACCTTGCGCCGAGCGCCTTGAGCAGCGGAACGGCTCCGGTTTCGAAGGTTTCGGCAAAGCCGGCCTCGGTGCCGGGCCACAAATGATGAATCTTGATTACAACAATGGCCTTCAAGTAATTGTTATCGCTCAGTTTTTCCTGCTCAGATCCATCAGATCTTCGCAAACCCGACAGGTCTAAGCCGGCGCCCGGCCATGCCGGTTTCAATAGCAGCACGTCGTCGGAATCGATCATCGTGGCATTGGCGGCGTCGCGCCATGCGGCCCACACCGGCCCGTCATAGAAGGCGGTCAGTGCATCTTTTCGCGCATCCATGCCGTCAAAGCCGCGCATCCAGACGAACATGTCGGGCCGGTCGAGGTCGCGGAACTGGCCGATGATGGTCATGCCGGCCGCTTCCTGGCCCTCGATCAGATGGCTGTCGAAGACATCGATCAGTGCGTCGCGCCGGCCGGGTCTTAGCGTGTACTGCCGCAATTCGACCACGGGCGAGGCGAGCAGGCCGGCTGTCGCGAGGGCTTTCAGGGGCAGGTTCATCGCACACTCTCCAAAACAGGATGATCATCCTGTTTACAAAACAGACCGGTTGTCCTGTTTTGTCAATCTGCTATCGTTTGAAAATGTCAGCAGAGATTTCCGCTCGCCCAAGATCGCGGGCTCAAAAACGCACCAACGACCCCGAAGGCATGCGCAATCGGGTGCTCGATGTCGCGGAAGCGTCGTTTCAGGAGCGTGGTTATCACGCTTCCAGCATCGGCGACCTGATGGCGGCGGCCGGCGTCACCGGCGGCGCGCTGCATCACCACTTCCCGACCAAGAAGGCGCTGGCCCTGGCGGTGATCGAGGAGCGGGTGGCTGCCACCGTCGAAGAAACCTGGATCGCGCCGGTGCGGGCTGCGGGATCGGCCCGCGAGGGCATACGCGCCGTGTTCGAGACGGTGGCGGCGGAACTGGAACAACAGGGCTTCGTGCGCGGCTGCCCGCTCAACAATCTGGCGCATGAGCTTTCACTCGCCGACCCGGATTTCCGCGCCGCCCTTGCCGGCATCTTTGCCGCCTGGCGCCAGGCGATCGCCGGCAAGGTCAGGACCGACCAGCAAGCGGGCAGGGAGCAGGACACCGATCCGGGTCGCTTCGCGGCGCTCGCGGTCGCCGCCTATTCCGGCGCCATGTCGATGGCCAAGACGGCGCAGGACGCCGGCCCACTGCGCGATTGCCTGGCGGAATTGGAACGCCGCACCGATTCAGCTGCGTCGTCCCTGGGCCGAGCGGGAGCGAAGCGACGCCGCAGGGTGCTGCTGCGGCCGGGAAAGCCCTGAAGCCGGAGGAGCAGTAGGGCGCCGCTCTATTTCGCCAGCGGTTTGATCGTCTCGTAACCGTTCACCGATTCCGCGCTGGTGCCCTCGTCGTAGCGCCGGGCGAGAGCCGCCTGCAGATCTGGCGCATAGAGCGCAGTGAACGCGTCCAGCGTCTCGCCGGCCCCATTCTTGAAGGTCTCCTTGACCGCCAGTACCTTGTATTTGCAGTCGCCCAGGCTGAACGTCTCCTTGCCCTTGACGACCAAAGTCAGCGTCTTGGTGCTCTTCGGCTGCTTGTTCGGCGACAGTTCGACGAATTCGATCGTGCTCTTTGCCCCCGTCTTCAGCGGAAACAGTTTTCGCAGATCGGAAAACGGGATCATCGCCACCCGACCGGTATCGCTATCACGAAACACCTCGATCAGGCCGTTGAACAGGAACTGCGTCTGCGGCGATTCGGATTCGTATTTGTTGGCGACGGCAACCATGCCGCCGGCCGTCGGGCGAAACTCGCTGCGGATGCCGGGCTTTTCCAGCACGAAGCCGGCCTTGGCGGATCTCGCGTCGACGCAATCGGCGGCATGGGCAACACCCGCCGGCAGCAATGCGGCCAGCATCATGACGATCGGTGCAACTTTCATGGCGTCCTCCTATGCCCGTGCAAGTTGAAGGCCAAGACATGCCAGACCTGTAGCGACATGTCGATGCGTGAGCGCTGCACTGGACGGCCGGGCGCCGGCTGTGCTGAACTTCAGCGCATGATGAATCGCCTTCCGCCCCGCCTGCTGTCCCGGCGCAACTTTTTGACCCGGGCGCTGGGGGTTGCTGCCGCCAGTGCCTTTGTGCGTCCGGCGCTCGGCCAGACCGGGCAGCGCATCCAGCCCATCGACGCCACCTTCCTGTTCATCGCCGACGTCCATGCCTGCCGCATGGCGAGCGGCCTCAGCCCCAACTGCCAGCAGGAAGGCAAGACCGACGCCGCCCTGCTGCGCAATGTCGCTGCGCTCAACGGCATTGGTGACAAGGATTGGCCGGCCGAGATCAACGGCGTCGCCGCCGGCCTGCGTTCGGCCGGCCGCCGCATCGGCGCGCCGCTCGGCCTCGTCGTCGGAGGCGACATCACCGACGACGGCGGCGGCCAGATCACCCAGCCCAGCGAAGGCACGCAGCTGCTGCAGTTCAGCCAGCGCTATCAGCAAGGGATCGGCCCCGACCGTGTCCACATGCCCGTCTACGTCGGGCTCGGCAATCACGACATCGACCAGAACGGGCCGTCGGATCATGTCGACTGGTACCGCCGCGAGATGCGCGACTATGTCGAGGTCAACCACCGCCCCGGCGTGTTCTTCAAGCCGCCGGTGCCGGCGACCGAATATGACGTCGACACCGACTGCTATTCCTGGGACTGGGGCGGCCTGCATCTTATCCAGACGCATCGTTTCGCCGGCGATACGGGCCACGGCGCCATCTCCAGCCTGCCATGGCTGAAGCAGGATCTGGCGACCTATGCCGGCGACGGCCGCCCGGTCATCCTGTTCCAGCACTATGGCTGGGATACTTTTTCGATCGAGAAATGGGATCCGGCCCAGCGGACCTACGACGATGACGGCACCGGCGCGCCGCACTGGTGGAGCGAGGCCGACCGCCAGGCGCTGCTGTCGGCGCTGAAAGGCTACAATGTCATCGCCATTTTCCACGGCCACCAGCACGAGATACCGATGATCTACAGTCGAGACGGGCTCGATCTGTTCAAGCCGAAGGCCGCCTATATGGGCGGCTTCGCGCTGGTGCGAGTGACCGGTGACGGCATAGATGTGGTGCTGGGCGAGGCGACCGGGGACCATGGCGAGGTGATGTTCACCAACGCCTTCTCGAAGAGCCTGAGCTTCTAAGGCGCGCTGGCGGGACTGCGGCAGTGGTCGTATTTTCGGGATCGGCCCGGCTTCTCCGGGGCTAAACATGCAGGGTTGGCTTCGCAGGCAAGTCGGGAGAAACCATGGCTGAATTCACCCTCTTCATCGGCAACAAATGCTTTTCGTCCTGGTCGCTTCGGCCATGGGTGGCGATGCGGCATCTGGAGATACCGTTCGAGGAAGGCTTCGTGCGCTTGCGCACGCCGGAAACCGCCGCCAACCTAGCCAAGGTGTCGCCGACCGGGCTGGTGCCCGTCTTGAATCACAATGGCAAAATTGTCTGGGAAACCCTTGCCATCCTTGAATATCTCGCCGACCTGTTTCCGGAGAAAAAACTCTGGCCCGATGATATCGGTGCCCGCGCGCTGGCCCGCTCGGTGGCGACCGAGATGCATTCCGGCTTTCGTGAGGTCCGCTATGGCTGGCCGATGAATTTGCGCCGGCCCAAGGCGCATAAACCGCTTGACGCTGAAGGCGAGACACAGCGGGCTCGCATCGAGGCGATCTGGCGGCAATGCCGTACCGAGTACGGCAAGGGCGGCCCGTTCCTGTTCGGCCATTTCACCGCGGCCGATGCCATGTATGCGCCGATCGTCACCCGCTTCGACACCTATGGCGGCGAACTGGCGCCGGATACACGCGCCTATGTCGACGCCGTGCTTTCAACGCCGGCGATGCGGCACTGGTATGCGGAATCCGCCAAGGAGACGTGGCCGGAACCCGGGCCGCACGAACAGGACTGACCAAGAGATCATCGCCGGACGAGGATCGCTGAGTTCATCCCGCTGCGGCGTTGTTGACGAGCAGTCGCGATCGGCATAAATACGTAACCAAATGGATACGCATTATGCCGCAGGCTGATCCCGATCGTTCCGTTTTTCGCGCCATCGCCGATCCGACGCGGCGCGCCATCCTGGATCGTTTGCGGCAGGGCCCGGCGCCGGTCAACGAACTCGCCTCGGCCTTTTCGCAGAGCCGGCCGGCAATCTCCAAGCATCTCAGGATCCTGCGCGAATTGCGCGTCGTCTCCGAGCAGAAGCATGGTCGCGAGCGGCTTTATCGGCTGGAGCCGGCGGAGCTGAAGGATGTCGCCGACTGGATCCTGCCCTATCGCGATTTCTGGCAGGCAAGCCTCGGCAATCTGAAATCCTATCTGGAGAACGAATGATGGCCAGCAACGACAGGCCGCGTGCAGTCGCCGACGTCTCGGTGGGCACCATCCTTGCCACGGTGACGATAGCCGTGCCGCCGGAGCGGGTGTTTCGGGCGCTCACCGCCGAGGACCAGATCCCGCTCTGGTGGGGTTCGGACGCGCTTTACCGGACGACGAAGCACACCGCCGATGTCAGGCCGGGCGGTGCCTGGTATTCGCAAGGCAAGGGCGCCGACGGCCATGAATTCCACGTCCAGGGCGAATATCTCGAGGTCGAGCCGCTGCATCGTCTGGTGATGACCTGGAAGGCGCCATGGGACGGCGACAATGTCACGACCGTCACCTACACGCTGGAAGCGGTCGATGCCGGAACGCGGCTGACGCTGCGCCACGAAGGCTTTGGCGCACGCCATGACTCCTGCCGTGACCACGGCTCCGGCTGGGAGCGAGTGCTCGGCTGGCTGAATGCATTCCTTGCCGCCGAAGCGGGCATCAAGTCGCCAGGCATATTCCACTGCCGGCTGATCCCGCCGCGCGCGGATCTCGCCTTTACCTTGACGGATGAGGAGAGGGCGCTGATGGACCGGCATGCCGACTATCTGCGCGGCAAGCTGGCCGAGGGCACCATGATGCTGGCTGGTCCGGTCGCCGACCCGGCCGGGCCCTGGGGCCTCGCCATCCTGCGCGTCGGCACCGAGGCCGAGGCAAGGGCGTTGACCGATGCCGACCCGGTCGTGCGTTCGGGGCAGGGCTTTCGCTACGAAATCCTGCCGCTGCTGTCAGCGATCATGTGACGTCCCCAAATACAAGAACGCCCCTCGCGCCTTTTATCGCGCGGGAGGCGTCCTTTTTGCCAGCCTTTCCAAGATTGCTCTTATGAACTGCTGACCGTACCAAAATGCGTGAGGGCCAGGATGGTTCCCACCTTGTTGCGATTTTTTTCCGATCTGGCGCCAGGCGGTTTTTGCATCCCGGATGCAACCGGGAAAGGGGCTTCGTCGTGCCTTGCCCGGCAAGCCATGCGGTGCTTCGGCTGCCGTCACCAGAACAAGAAATTTGACATGGCGGCAAAAGAAGTCTACTAGAAGTTCGTCGATATTTGTTTGCCCGACTTTTGTTATCCGCGTGCCGAGCGCGCCTTTGACGAACTTCCTCCCATCAAAAATCGAGACAAACGCCGTTGTGCATTCGCACGACGGTGAACGAATATTTGCCATGGAAAGGGTTCGTTATGAGCACTGGCACAGTAAAATGGTTCAACGCCACCAAGGGCTTTGGTTTTATTCAGCCTGACGACGGTTCGGCCGACGTTTTCGTCCATGTTTCGGCCGTCGAGCGTGCCGGAATGCGCACCATCGTCGAAGGTCAGAAGCTTGGCTACGAGATGGTTCGTGACAACAAGTCGGGCAAGATGTCCGCCGACCAGCTCAAGGCTGCGTAAAAACGGAATTCAGCCTTCCCGGTGACCACGGATGTACTGGCATCGGTAGATGGCGAGAGGAGGGTCAGGCACATGCCTGACCTTTTTCGTTTCTGGCAGTGAATTGTACGCCGCAGATCCCCTCGTATGTGCTAAGCACCGCCAAGGTGGATCCCCCCGAACCAGGAAGAAGAAGATGTCCCTTACTCCGAAGGCATCCGGCGACGAGGCCGAGCAGCTTTTCAGCAAGACCCGGACGCAGTCGATGTCGCTCAATCGCATCATCTCCGAACGTGATGCCGTCAGCGAGGCCCGTGAGGCCAAGACCGCGCGGCTGCGCGAACTGCGCCTGGAGAAGGAGGCCGACGACCGGGCGGCTGCCCTCGTTCAGGCCGCCATGCCGAAACGCGCGGGCAAACGCTGATGGCCACCAAGCGCGTGCCGCCAACGCCGATCGCCGGCGACGCGACCATTGCCGACATGGTCGAACTTCTCGACAAGCCGGTCGAATTTGTCCGGCGCGTGCTGGAAAAGCTGGAGCGTTGCAAGCGCGCCCATGGTGATGCCCAGGTGCGCGTCGGTGTGCGCGGCCGCGCCGAAGCCCCGAACTATCTGATCGAATATGTGCGCGAGGACACCAAGACGCGCGAGCGGGTGACCCATCAGGACGCCGCCTATAGCGGCAGCACGCATCGCGAACTGGCGCCGCATCACATCGAGGACGCCAGGAACTGGTCGCCCGAGGAAATGAACATCACGGCGGTGTCGGCGCTGATCGGCCGCCTGCGCAATCCGCGCGCGCCGTCATCGCGTTTCTCTGACGAGGACTGACATGGCCATAAGATTTTCCGCCAAGGACCAGCCGGCAGCGCCGGCCGCCACCGCCAAGCCGGCTGTCGCGCCGAAGGCTGACGAACCGGTCGCAACCGATCTGTTCAAGTCGTGGCCCGGAAGACGACCAAGAAGAAATAGCGCCTTGCCGCGAAATGCCGATCGCGATCCTGTCGCGCCGGGCCTGCTTGCCCTGGCGGCAGCCGCAGATTTTTCGCCGCTAGAGCAAGGCGCCGGTGCGGCCCTGTTCGACTGCCAGGCCTGCGGCGCCTGCTGCTCCTATTCAGCCGAGTGGCCGCGCTTTTCCACCGAGGACGACGCGCAGCTTGACCGCATTCCGCAGAAATTCGTCGCTGCCGACGAATCCGGTATGCGCTGCGACGGCGTGCGCTGTTCGGCTCTGTCCGGCGAGGTCGGCAAGCATACCGCTTGCGGCATCTATGACGTCCGCCCCGACGTCTGCCGCGCCTGCATGCCCGGCGGCGACGACTGCCTGATGGCGCGCGAGGCGCATGGCCTGCCACCGTAGAGCTGTCGGTCGCTCACCGCGGGATGTGGGGGGCAAAGGTAGCGGTTCTACACGGCAGGCCTTGCCTGCAATGCAAGTCCTTGCCATATAGCGCTCGGGAATGGTGTCTCCCTGAAAACCGCGCTGATGCTGATGACGCCTACTGACGAACGCCCTTCGGGCGCGCAGGAGGCTGTCATGGGATTTTTCGTCGTGTTCATCGGATCGGGTATCGGTGGCGCTCTTCGCTACGGCGTCGGGCTTCTGTCGCTGCGACTGCTCGGTGCCAACTTTCCCTTCGGAACGCTTTCCATCAACATCGTCGGATCGGCCTTGATGGGCCTTGTCGTTAGCCTGTTCGCATTGTTCCAGATCGGCGGGGATGACGTCAGGTTGTTCCTGACGACAGGTATCATCGGCGGCTTTACGACCTTCTCGACCTTCTCGCTCGACGCCGTGACGCTGTGGGAACGCGGCCAGCATCTGGCAGCCATCGGCTACATAGTCGCCAGTGTGACGCTGTCGTTGACGGCTTTGGCGGCTGTTCTCCTGCTGATGCGCCGCTGATCGATTTTCCACGGGCTGGCGACCCGCGACAGCGTGAGCGCACCGGCGTGAGCCCACAGCTTGTGCAGTGCGCCCTTGCCCGGTACCTTGCCGCCGGGCCGGGTGCCGGAGGAGCAAGTCGTGAGCATCGAATTCCTGTTGACGTCGCTGATCGTCGTGGCCTCGCCCGGCACCGGCGTTCTCTACACGCTGAGCGCCGGCCTGTCGCGCGGGGTGCGTGCCTCGATCATCGCCGCCTTCGGCTGCACGCTGGGCATCATCCCGCATATGGCAGCCGCCATCACCGGTCTTGCCGCGCTGCTGCACACCAGCGCCATCGCCTTCGAGACGCTGAAGTATCTCGGCGTCGCCTATCTGCTCTATATGGCCTGGAACACGCTGAAGGAGAGCGGTGGCCTGAGCGTCGACCAGGACGTCGCGCCGCGCTCGGCAGGCAAGGTCATCACCTCCGGCATCCTGATCAACATCCTCAACCCGAAACTGTCGATCTTCTTCTTCGCCTTCCTGCCGCAATTCGTCAGCACCACCGAACCGCACGCGCTGTCGAAGATGCTGGAACTGTCGGGCGTCTTCATGCTTTTGACCTTCGTCGTCTTCGTCGGCTACGGCATCTTCGCCGCCTCGATCCGTAGCCACGTCGTGTCGCGGCCGAAGGTGCTGACCTGGATGCGCCGCACCTTCGCCGGCGCCTTCGTCATGCTCGGCGCCAAGCTGGCGCTGGCGGACCGGTAGCGTCTGTTGACGGGCTTCGTCGCCTGCATGGCCAAGACAATGAGAAGGCGAGCCAAGGCCCGCCTTCATCTGCTCTTCAGCCGGTAAGGCTGCTAATTTGCGCCGCCGAGTGCCTGCGTATCTTAGGAATACGTCACATAGCGGCGGTCGACCTATCCCTTGACGTAGCCCATCGCCTCGACGATCCGCCCGCCGGCAACGCGCATCAAATTGACGCCGCGCAGCGAATTGCCGTCGGCCATGAAATAGCGCCAGCGGATCGTTGCCCGATCGCCGGCGACGAAGGTCTCCTCGATGTCGAAGCGGGTGCCTGGCTGGGTGGCGATCGCCGACCACAGCGCCACGCACGCCGCCTTGCCGGCGTGGCGCGCGCCGTCCGGCGCCGGCACCGTGTTTTCGATCACGCAATCCTCGGCCACCAGCTCCGCAAGCGCCGTCGGATCATGACGTTGGAACACGTCGTTGAAGCGCCGCATGATCTCGGCCGTCTGGCGGGACAGATCATTCGCGGCGATGTCAATGACAAGCTCGTGTGTCATCGTCATTCTCCTGTTTTCATTGGTCTTCGACAGCGTCGACGAGCACGGCCTTGAGACTGATGTCGGCCACGCCGGCAAGCGCGCGCGAGACCAGGCAAGTCGTCTTGGCTGACTGCGCGAACCTCTCGAACTCCTCTGCCCCGAGTTCCGCGATCTCCGCCTGCGTTTCGAGCTCGATGCGGGTGATCGTCGGCCCGGCCGCGGTCGCGCCGAGATGCACTTTCGCCGTGGTGCGGATATTCCAGGGAATGTGACCCTCCCGGCCGAGGATGGCACTCAGCGCCATCGAGAAGCAGCCGGCATGGGCCGCCGCGATCAGTTCTTCCGGATTGGTGCCGGGACCATTTTCGAAACGCGACGGGAAGGAGTAGGCGCCCTCGAAGACGCCGCTGCCCAGTCGAAGCCGACCCGAACCTTCCCTCAGCGCACCTTGCCACTCGGCCGAAGCCTCACGAATTGTCATTGGGTCCTCCAAGAGTTCGATTGAAAAAGCGAATATGTAGACCGATCTACATATTATGTAGACCGATTGTCATATTAGTAACAAGGCCTATAATGGCTCTCTCCTGACAGAGGCTGACATGGCGAACGACACCCGCACCCGCATGATCGAGGCGACGGCGCTGCTGATTGGGCAGCGCGGCTATCACGGCACCTCGCTCAACGACATATTGAGCGCCAGCGGCGCACCGCGCGGTTCTCTCTATTTCCATTTTCCGGGCGGCAAGGACCAATTGGTCATCGAGGTGACGCGCGACAGCATCGCCAAAGTGACCGAAAGGCTGGGCGAGGACCTTGCCGCCGAAACGAGCCCGGCGGTGGCCGTCCATCACATCTACCAGTCGGTTGCCCGCATGCTGGAGGACAATGAATTCACGCTCGGTTGCCCGATCGCGCCCGTGGTGCTGGATTCACCGGCGAATGTGCCGGAACTGGCCGAACTGTGCCGCTCGGCGTTCGAGCAGTGGATCGGCCTGCTGCGTCAGGCCTTCGTCAGGGCAGGGGTGCCCGAACGCCGTGCCCATGCCCTGGCGCTGCTGGTCGAATCCTCGCTGGAAGGGCTGATGGTGATTGCGCGCGCCACCCGTGATCGCGCCCCGCTGCTGGCCGTCGCCGACGAAGTCGCGGCGCTGGTCGAGTCGGCCGTGCTGGCCGGCGAAGCGCGGCAACGCGCGGAGGCCGCCGTCTGAGGCGTGAGCCCAAGCAAAAACAAACGGTTAGAACGGTCTCGTGATTCGAGGCCCTAAGTCCCCTGGTTGGGAAAGCAGGCCTGGGCGCTGAGGGCCGGACCATTGGCCAGCGCAGTCAGGAAATTCGGCAGCACGGTGGGGAACGTGTAGGAGATCTGCACCATCGTGAAGCCGGACAGGCCCGAACAGTTGGTGTTGTTGTTGATGGTGATGTTGGAACCGGTCAGCACGATGCCGTCGGTCGCGGCCATGCCGCTGATGTAGCTGATCGCATTGGCGGCGTTGTAGACGCCGTCTTTCGCGCATCCGCTTTGCAGCACGCCGACGCAACGTGCGCCCGCGTTCGCCATGTCCTGCAGCACGTGCTGGGCCCAGTACATGCGGCCGAATTCAATCGTTCCCAGCAGTACCATCAGCAGCGGCACCGATAGCAGCGCGAACTCGACCGCGTTGGCGCCGGACTTGTCCCTGACGAATGAAGCCAGCCGCCTCATTGCGGCTGCACCATGGCGTGGACGGTGATGTTGCCGCCGGTCACGATGCCAAGGCCGCCGAACAGCGGCGCAAACGGCCTGCTCGCGCTGATCGCCACGAACTTTCCCGAGACGCCGCCATTGGCGCAGACGGTGCTGCAGGTCACCGACGAACCCCAGGTCACGCTGCCGCCCGAGCCGGTCGGACAATAGCAGAGGTCGGCATTGGATGCGGTGCCGCTCTGGGTCGCCTTGGCGGTGCTGGCGTTGTAGCTGATCGTCGCGCCATTGTTGACGACGACCTGGACAGTGCCGCCGGAGGTGCCGAGGCCGCTGGCCACTACGGCCGTGATGTTGGCGGCGAGCCCGCTGCCGCCAGTGGAATTGACCTTGTCGGAGCCGAGCAGGGCATAGTTGGAACCGGCCGAGATCGCCGAACTCAGGTCGAACTTCGCCTTCAGCGAAGCGCCGATATCGACCGTTCCAGCCAGGATGAGGATCAGCACAGGGCTGACCAGCGCGAACTCGACTGCCGAGACGCCCGACGTCTCGCGACGGAGGAAGCGTGCTGGCGCCGAGCTTGTCAGGGCGCGCGCCAGGCGGCGATGGAAACGGGAAATCGTCATCACTGGACCAGGCTCACTTTGCTGCTGGCGCTGGCGCCGGAAGCGGCGATGCATTCTGACGCAGCGGTGGTGCCGCCCGACAGCGTGATGCGCGAACCGATCATCTGCAAGCACTTGGTCGTGTCCGTCGTCGAGCCCAGCACGCTGGAGCCGCCGTTCATGATGATCGGGCCGTAGGGAAAATAGAAGGCGCCGGAGATCTGTGCGTTGGAGCCACCTTCGGCGAAGGTGGCGCCGGCGGTGATCGAGGTCGACGTCGGTCCGATCACGGCGAGCTTTGCGGTGGTGCCGGTCTGCGGCGCGGTGAGCACGATGTTGCTGTAGCCGGCCGCCACGCAGAAGACATAGCCGCTGCAGCTTCCCGAGCTCGACTTGGCCTTGCCCGACAGCACCAGCGTCACGTCGGTGCCGCTGACGCTGATCGTGCTGCCGCCGCAGCTGGCGCTGCCGCCGCCGCTGCCGCCCAGCGCAAAATAGCCGTCCACCGTATAGACGCCGGCGCCGAGCAGGATTGCGCCCGAGGCGATGAAATTTCCCTGGATATCGTGCTGCGCGGTGGCCGGAATGACGAAGCAACTGCCGCCGCCACCGCCATTCACATTACCGACGACCTGGAACACGCCCGAGCTGCTGGCGTCAGCCATGACGGTCTTCGAGCCGCCGCCGAGCGTGATGGCATCGCCATTGCTGCCGGGGCCGACCTTGTAGCTGTTGGATGTTCCGGAACCGAAGGTCAGCGTCGCGCCGCCGGTATTGATGAAGCCGCCCGGCAGTTCGAAGGTGCTCGGCCCGCCGAAGGTCAGTGTGCTGGTGTTGCACAGCGAGACCTTCGCCGTGCTGCTGCAGGTACTGTCGCTGATGCCGATCTTGAAGGTGCCGGCGCCGAAAATCGTGGTCGCGCCGCCGCCGGTCGTCAACCCCTTGGCGAAGTTGAAGGTGCCGGCGCCGAAGGTCGTGGTTCCGGCAGTGGTCACCTGCTTGCCGAAATTGTAGGTGCCGGCGCCGAACGTCGTGGTTCCCGCCGTGGTCAGCGTCTTGGCGAAATTGTAGATCCCGGGGCCGAACTTGGTGGTGGCGCTGGTCGTGACGTCGCCGGAGATGTTGTAGACGGTCGTTGCCGCTCCGCTGGTGGCGAAGTTGAGATTGATGCCGCCGCCGATGGTGATGTTGCCGATGTTGACCGTAGTCTTGTTGCCGCAATTCAGCGTCCATGTGCTGTCGCTGTAGGAGGCCGTGCACCCGAGCGCAATCGCCTGGTTTTGCGTGGAATTCGCATTGTAGGCGAAGGCGATGCTCGTGCCCGTTACGCTGGTCGGTGCAGTCGGCGCCGTCGTCTTCGAAAGCCCGGCCACCGTGGCGATGCGGGCGACGGCGGCCGTGACGGCGGTGTTGCCGGCCAGCGGATCGGCGGTGGATTTCTTGGCGATCACTGCCGCCGTGCCGTTCGGCCCGCTGATGCCGCTGCAGGGCTGGGTTGGAGCCGCTGCGGAATTGTAGTTGACGCCTATGGCCGAGATCGTCGTGCCGCAGGGCACCGTCACCGTGTTGTTCGACGACACCGTGCATTTGGGCGCGGTGATCTTGGTGCCGCCGGAGAGTGTGATGCCGGTCTGGGTGCCGTCCAGCGCCAGCATGCAGCCGGGCGTCTGTGCCTGCGCGCCGACTTCGGCGACGGAGCCGGCATAGATCTGCAATTGCTGGCGATCGTTCAGCACGCGCGCCAGCAGCAACTCCTTCTCGGTGCGGATCGTTACCGAAACGGCCTTCATTCCGCTGGTTTTGGGCGAGGTCACCAGGGCAGCCTGGACGTCGGCCGCGGGGACGCCATTGAGGACAGCCACCTTGACGGCCGTCGCGTCATCTGGTCGGTCGAACTTGTCGCGTTGTAGGCAAGCGCGCCGGCATAGGCCGAAAGATCGGCGATGCGCTGGTTGTTGGCCCGCTCGACCAGGGCCCCGCCATATTCCGTGACCAGCGCCGCCATGCCGATGAGCAACGGCAACACCAGCGCCGAGGTGATGAGGACATTGCCGTCGCGGCTACGCGAAAATCGCCGGAAAATCGTCATCATGGCCAACCTGAGCAACGCTACACTTTCGAGCAACCTGTCGTGCCCTGTCTTTTAGTAGCCTTGAATGTGTTAAAAAATATTGTCCGACAAATTCACCATCAATTGATCGAAACTGATGATTTTGTTGGCGAATTGCCTGGGAAAAGTCAGCCGGAAGCGGCCGCCCCGGCTAAGGCCGGCAGTGACAGGTTTTCCGGCTAAGCGCGCATGGTCGCGCGCTCAGTGTCGGCCCGTGCAGCAGAGCCAATGGGCCATGAAAAAAGGGCGGCATCGCTGCCGCCCTTTCCGTAAGCCTAGCGAGTTTGGCTGGATTAGAAGTCCATGCCGCCCATGCCGCCCATGCCGCCGCCGCCCATGCCGCCAGGCATGCCGCCGCCAGCCGACTCCTTCTTCGGAGCCTCCGCGATCATGGCTTCGGTGGTGACCAGCAGGCCGGCGACCGAGGCCGCATCCTGCAGAGCCGTGCGAACGACCTTGACCGGATCGACGATGCCCATGGCGATCATGTCGCCATATTCGCCGGTCTGGGCGTTGTAGCCGAAGGTCGCGCCCTTGTTGTCGAGGATCTTGCCGGCAACGATCGAAGCTTCCGCACCGGCGTTGGCCGCGATCTGGCGGGCCGGAGCCTGCAGCGCGCGACGCACGATGTTGATGCCGGCAGCCTGGTCGGAGTTGGCGCCGGTGGCCTTGAGGTTGGCCGAGGCGCGCAGTAGGGCCACGCCACCGCCAGCGACAATGCCTTCTTCCACGGCCGCGCGGGTCGCGTTGAGGGCGTCATCGACGCGGTCCTTCTTTTCCTTGACTTCGACTTCCGTCGCACCGCCGACGCGGATCACCGCAACGCCGCCCGCGAGCTTCGCGAGACGTTCCTGCAGCTTCTCCTTGTCGTAGTCCGAGGTGGTCTCCTCGATCTGCTGCTTGATCTGGGCGACGCGGCCCTGGATCTCGGCCTTCTTGCCGGCGCCGTCGACGATGGTGGTGTTCTCCTTGGAGATCGACACCTTCTTGGCGCGGCCGAGCATGTTGAGGCCGACGTTCTCGAGCTTGATGCCGAGGTCTTCCGAGATGACCTGGCCACCGGTGAGGATGGCGATGTCTTCCAGCATGGCCTTGCGGCGATCACCGAAGCCCGGCGCCTTGACGGCGGCGATCTTCAGGCCGCCACGCAGCTTGTTGACGACCAGCGTGGCCAGGGCCTCGCCTTCGACGTCTTCCGAGATGATGAGCAGCGGCTTCGAGGTCTGCACGACGGCCTCGAGGACCGGCAGCATGGCCTGCAGGTTGGAGAGCTTCTTCTCGTGGAGCAGGATGTAGGCGTCCTCGAGATCGGCAACCATCTTGTCGGCGTTGGTGACGAAGTAGGGCGACAGGTAGCCCCGGTCGAACTGCATGCCTTCGACGACTTCGAGTTCGGTCTCGGCGGTCTTGGCTTCCTCGACCGTGATGACGCCCTCGTTGCCGACCTTCTGCATCGCTTCCGCGATCATCGCGCCGACCGACTCGTCGCCATTGGCCGAGATCGTGCCGACCTGGGCGACTTCCTCGGAGGTCTTGATCTTCTTGGCGGCCTTGCCGAGCGCCACGACGACTTCGGTCACGGCGAGGTCGATGCCGCGCTTCAGGTCCATCGGGTTCATGCCGGCGGCAACCGCCTTGTGGCCTTCCTGGACGATCGACTGCGCCAGAACGGTCGCGGTCGTGGTGCCATCGCCGGCGATGTCGTTGGTCTTCGAAGCAACTTCGCGGACCATCTGCGCGCCCATGTTCTCGAACTTGTCCTCAAGCTCGATTTCCTTGGCGACGGTGACGCCGTCCTTGGTGATGCGCGGGGCGCCGAACGACTTGTCGATGACGACGTTGCGGCCCTTCGGGCCGAGCGTGACCTTCACCGCGTCGGCGAGGATGTTGACGCCGCGCAGCATGCGCTCACGGGCATCACGGGAGAATTTTACTTCTTTGGCAGCCATGTTTAGCTCCTGGCAGGGGCTTTGATCGAGCCCGCAGATTTAGATGACGGTGAGGCCGATATTCAGCCGATGATGCCCATGATGTCGGATTCCTTCATGATCAGAAGGTCTTCGCCATTGAGCTTGACTTCGGTGCCCGACCACTTGCCGAACAGGATGCGGTCGCCAGCCTTGACGTCCAGGGGGACGAGCTTGCCGGCTTCGTCGCGGGCGCCGGAACCGACAGCGATGATCTCGCCTTCCTGCGGCTTTTCCTTCGCCGTATCCGGGATGATGATCCCGCCGGCGGTCTTGGATTCGGATTCAACCCGGCGAACGACCACGCGGTCATGAAGCGGGCGGAACTTCGACTTTGCCATTTTTTCTTCCTCGAATGAGAACGGTGAGAACTGTTCCTCCGTCCGGCGGAGCCGGACAAACCAAGCCCGGCAGCGCCGGACCCTTGGTTAGCACTCACCAATGGCGAGTGCTAACGTGCCGGTGAAATAGGCTGCTGGCTGGCGAGAGTCAAGGCGCGCGAGAGGGCGTAATCGCGCGAAATTATGTTTGAGCAATCGCCCAGTTTTGGAATGCGCCGATTGCCGTTGGCTTCGACCACGAAATACGCCCGCTGCGCCGCCAGGATTGGCGGGAACAGCGGGCGTGGGAAGATGAGGCGTTCTGACTAGATATTCATGCCGCCCGACGCCTCGATGCGTTGGGCGTTGACCCAGCGATTGTCCTCCGATAGCAGCGAGGCGATCATCGGACCGATATCGTCGGGCACGCCGGCGCGGCCGAGTGCGGTGACGCCAGCCACCATGCGGTTGATCTCGGCGTCGTCGCGCACATGGCCGCCATTGAAGTCGGTCGCGATCGCGCCGGGGGCCACGGTGTTGGCGGTTATGCGGCGGGCGCCGAGTTCCTTGGCGAGATAGCGCGTGAACACCTCGATGCCGCCCTTCATCATCGCATAGGCGGCCGAGCCTGGAACCGAGAAGCGCGCCAGTCCGCTCGATACATTGATGATGCGCCCGCCATCCGCGACCAGAGGCAGCAGCGCCTGGGTGAGGAAGAAAACGCCCTTGAGGTGGATGTTCACCAGCGCGTCGAATTCATCTTCGGTCGTCTCGGCGATGGTCTTGCGCAGGCCGGTGCCGGCATTGTTGACGAGGAAGTCGAACCGGTCACGCTGCCAGGTTTCGCGCAGCGTCCGCTTCAACGCCTCTACAAAGGCCGGGAAGGTCACGACAGCGCCCGTATCGAGTTGCAGCGCCGCGGCGCGGCCGCCCGCCGCCTCGATCTCCGCAATAGCCGCCTGGGCCTCATCCGCGCGGGAGCGGTAGGTGATCACCATGTCGACGCCCTTGCGGGCAAGGCTGAGCGCGGTGTTGCGTCCCAATCCACGGCTGCCGCCGGTGATCAGGGCTATCGGGCGATTGGTCTTGGTCATGGTCGTCTCCATCGATTTGCGATGGCGTCTATTTATTCTCCCGACTGGTGGATATAATCAGGCAAGAATTGCCTTCTCTATTCACAAAAGACGAACAATCGAAAATGGACAAGCTCGATAGCATGCGCCTCTTCACCCGCGTCGTGGAGCGGCGCAGTTTCACGGCCGCCGCAGCCGATCTCGGCCTGCCGCGCTCCAGCGCGACCTCCGCGATCAAGCAACTCGAGGAACGGCTGGGCGTGCAACTCCTGCGGCGCACCACCCGCCACGTCACCACGACACTCGACGGCGAGGCCTATTATCAGCGCTGCACCGGCATCCTGGCCGACATCGAGGATGCCGAAGGCAGCTTTGCCGCCAACGAGGTTAGCGGACGGCTGCGCATCGACGTCAACGGCCACATGGCGCGTACCTTCATCCTGCCGGAACTGCCGGCGCTGCTCGCCCGCCATCCCGGTCTGACGGTGCACATCGGCGAGGGGGATCGTCTGGTGGATCTGGTGCGCGAAGGCGTCGATTGCGTCATCCGTTCCGGCACGCTTCCCGACAGCGACATGATCGTGCGCCGGCTGGGCACTGCGCGCGAGATCACCGTCGCCAGCCCGGCCTATCTCGAGCGCCACGGCGTGCCGCGCGATCCCGACGATCTTGCCGGGCACGTGATGATCGGCTTCGTCTCCTCGCGCACCGGACAGGTAATGCCGCTGGAGTTCATGGTCGACGGCAAGGTCCGAGAGGTCGTGCTGCCGTCGCTGGTCACGGTGGCCAATTCCGACACCAGCGCCACTCTGGTGCGGCTCGGCTTCGGTCTCTACCAGGCACCGCGGCTTCGTTTCGCCGAGGATCTTGCCGCGGGCAGGCTGGTCGAGGTGCTGAGCGACTATCCGCCGACAGCGACGCCCATCTCGGTTCTCTATCCGCGCAGCCGGCAGCTGTCGCCGCGGGTCAGGGTGTTCGTCGACTGGCTGGTCGAGATCTTGGCGCCGAAGCTGGATCCCTGAGGTCGATCAAAGAAACAACCGCAGCTGCGCGTGAATGATCGACCGGTAGTCGTCGATTGTCCGCCGGCCTTCCTCCTCGTCCTGCGTCAGCGCCAGCCGCACCACCCCGCCGGCAAGCTGGAAGATCAGGAAGACCACGCGCCCGAACTGCTCGCGCTTTTCCGGATCGATGAGCGGGCCGACATGGTCGCAGAACATCCTCGCCTGCTGCCTTGTCTCGGCGATGTCGAGATTCTGCAGCGCCTTGTCGGCCTGGATCGCATTCTGCAGGTCCTGGATGGCGGGGTCTTCGGCAACACGCTCATAATAGTCGTCGAGCAGGCGATCGGCCGCCGCCGTCACGTCGTCCAGCCCACGGATCTCCGCGATGATCGCGCCGAAGCGGGCGCGGCTGACCTCGGAGAAGCGCTCGTAGAGCATCGCCAGGATCGCCGACTTGTTGGGAAAATAGTGATAGACGGTGGCGATCGGCCCCCCGGCCAGCGCGCCCACTTCCTTCATCGTGACGGCGTCGATGCCCTTCTCGCCGATCAGCCGCATGGTCGTCGACAGGATGGCGTCGATGCGCTCGCGGCTGCGCTCCTGCTTGGGCAGGCGCCGGGGCCTGGTCGCCATTCCCCTTGCTTCCACCATGCACCGACCTTTCGCGACAGGTCCGAATTTCAGGTTGACAAGAAACATGATTAACTATCAGTTTCCAGAAATGCTGACAGATTGTCAGTTTTTTCACCGTGCGGCAAGGACGTTGGGGGAGGCACCTTTGGCATCGAATGCCGGACATCAGGGGAATGGCGATTGGCTGGTCGGCAATCCGACCGGCGCCGAGCTTGCCTCGGCCCTGTGGATCGGTTCGGTCGGCCTGCTCATCCTCGGCCTCCAGCCGGTGCTGCTCGGCGCCCTCTACACCGAGGGCCATGTCAGCGGCGATGAACTTGCCCTCGTCGCGACGGCGGAGATGATCGCCATTGCCATTGGCTCGGCAATCGTGGCGATGCTGCTTGCGGCGCGCAACATGCGCTGGAAGAGCGCCGTCCTGCTGATCCTGCTGGCGCTGGCCAATTGGTGGGCGGCCTATGCCGTCAGCCCGAATTCACTGATCGCCGCACGCGCCGCGGCCGGGCTCGCCGAGGGCGGCCTGGTGGCGGTCGCCACCGAGCTTATCGCCCGTTCACGGCGGGCCGAACGCATCGGCGGCTATTTCGTCACCATCCAGACGCTCATGCAATGCGCGCTGGCGCTGGGGCTCGCCCTCTATGTGATCCCGGCTGCCGGGTCGGCCGGCGGCTTCATTGCGCTGGCCCTGGTTTGCCTGGCGTCGCTGGTGATCGCCTGGAAGGTGCCGGGCGACTATGCCGACCTGCCCAAGGAAGAGAACCTGGCCAATGTGCTGACGCTCCCTTCGATGACCGCGCTCCTGTCGGTCTTCTGCTACTTCATGTTCTTCGGTGCGGTCTGGGCTTTCCTGGAGCCGCTTGGCGCGCAGTACGGCATCGATGGGCGCACCGTCGGCCTGATCGTCTCGGCCAGCCTCGCGGTTCAGGTTCTGGGCGCGATGACGGCGACCATGTTCGAGGCGCGCATCGATTATCGCCTTGCGATCGCTGCGATCGGGGCAGCCGCTTTGGTCAGCTCGCTGGTGCTCGCCGGCGGACCGGGCCTGACGACCTTCTGGATCGCGGCACTGGTCATGGGTTTTATCCTGCTGTTCATCGTGCCCTACCAGATCCGCCTGGCGATCACCGCGGACGAGACGCGCACGGCCGTGCTTTTGGTGCCGGCCGCACAGCTCTTCGGCCTGGCCATCGGCCCGATCGCGGCATCGCTGCTCATCGACGGCAAGGATTTTCGCCCGGTGCCGGAATTCGCCGCCGCCAGCGCGCTTGCCAGCGTGGTACTGCTCGGCCTGTTCGTCCTCGTGTCGCGGCGGCGCCGCGTCGCAGCATGATCCCGAAACGTGGAAGCCGGTTTTCGGAAGAGATCATGCTCCAACAAAAAGCCTGAGGAGGAGGAGCCATGTCGAACAGTTGGAGCAACTGGTCCGGCTTCGTCCGCGCCGAGCCGAAACTGATCGCCACCCCGGCCGACACGAATGAGCTCGCCGAACTGGTGCGCACCGCGCCCGGCCCGCTGCGTGTCGTCGGTGCTGGCCATTCCTTCACCCCGCTGGTGAAGTCCGAAGGCACGATCGTCTCGCTGGAGAAGATCGAAGGGCTTGTGTCGCATGATGCGGCAAGACATCAGGCGCGGGTGCGGGCAGGGACCAGGCTCGGCCCGCTGATGCACCTGCTGCAAGGCATCGGCCAGGGCCTGCCCAACATGGGCGACATCGACCGCCAGGCGATCGGCGGCGCGCTCGGCACCGCCACCCATGGCTCGGGACCGAAGCTCGGCGCCTATCACACGCAGCTGGAGACGGTGCAATTCGTCGACGGACTTGGCAAATTGCGCGAATTCACCAAGGCAGCGGATCCGGAGATGATCCACGCCATCGGTGTCGCGCTCGGCGCCTTCGGCATCTTCACCGAAGTGACAGTGAACAACATTGCGACCTATCGGCTGCGCCGCCGCAAATGGGTGCTGCCGATCGCCGCCATGTTGCGCGACTTCGAGACGATGATGCGCGCGCATCGCTCGGCCGAGTTCTACTACATTCCGTTTTCCGGCTATGCGCAGTTCATCGCCAGCGATCTGAGCGATGCAGCGACGACACCGCGGCCGACCGAGGACGACGAGGCAGGGCTGCGGACGCTACGACGGCTGCGCACCGCACTCCGCTGGCTGCCGTCGCTGCGCCGCCGGCTGATCCTGGGCGCCATCGCCAAACTGCCGGCCGAGGACTACGTGCAGGACTGGCTCAACGTCTATGCCAGCGACCGGCAAACCCGGTTCAACGAGATGGAATATCATCTGCCCTTCGAGGAAGGGCCGAAGGCGCTGGCCGAAATCATCGAACTGACCGAGAAGCGCTTTCCGGAAGTCTATTTCCCGATGGAGGTGCGCTCGGTGGCAGCAGACGAATTCTGGCTGTCACCCTTCTACAAAAGGCCCACCTGCTCGATCGCCATCCACCAGGATGCCGCGAACGATCCGTTGCCATTCATGCGCGCGGCCGAGCCGATTTTCCGCAAATATGGCGGCAGGCCGCATTGGGGCAAGATGCACAGCCTGAAGGCGGCGGATTTCAAGAAGCTCTATCCGCGCTGGGACGAGGCGATGGCAGTGCGCCGCGACATCGATCCGCAAAATCGCTTCGTCTCGCCCTATATGGCGGGCCTGTTCGGTATCGAGACATGAGCGCCTATTTCGCCGCGCTGTCGGATGCGCTGAAGGAGGCCGGCATTTTCCAGCCGTGCCTGCTGCTCGACCGCGACAGGCTGGACCGCAACATCGCCCTGGTGAAGGAGCGACTGGACCCCGGCCTTGCCGTGCGGCTGGTCGACAAATCGCTCGCTTGCATGCCGTTGCTGTCGCGCATCGCCAGGGCGCTCGGCACGCATCGCTTCATGACCTTTCATCCGCCGGTCACGCAGGCCGTGCTCGACGCCTTTCCGGATGCCGACATGCTCTATGGCAAGCCGATGCCGGTGGGCGCGGCGAGAGCCATGCTGACGAAAGGTGGCGCTGGCTGGTCGCGCGTCTGCTGGCTGATCGACACGAAGGAGCGGCTGGCCGAGTACGGCGCGCTGGCGGCCGAGCTCGGCATCGAACTGCGCTTCGCCTTCGAGGTCGATGTCGGTCTGCACCGCGGCGGCTTTACCAGTCCTGAGGCGCTGAAGGCGCTCTCGATTCCCGAGCTACTGCGCTGTGAGGGCATCATGGCCTACGAGGCGCATGCGCCCGAGATTCCCGGCCTCTTCGGCGGCCAGGCCGGCGCGTTGGAAAAGGCCTCGGCGCTGGCCGAAGAGTTCGCCGATTGCCTCGGCGAGGACCAGCGCCGCATCCTCAACATCGGCGGCTCGAAGACGGCGCTCCTGCACAATGGCGGGGTGGCAAATGAAGTGTCGATAGGCTCCGCCTTCGTGCTGCCCAGCGATTTCGATAAGCCGGGGCTCGCCGGCTTCGAGCCGGCCGCCTTCATCGCGACGCCGATCCTGAAGGCGGTCGACCCGGTGCTGCCCGGCCCGGCGGCACTGTCCCGGATATTGCAGACGCTCGGCCTGTTCCCGCGCAAGGGCTGCTATCTCTATGGCGGCAAATGGATGGCCGAGCCAGTGTTTCCCGCTGGCATGAAGGTAAACGGTCTGATGGGCCTGTCCTCCAACCAGCAGTTCATGGGTCTGCCCGCCAGTGCCATGGTCAAGCCCGGCGACTATGCTTTCCTGCGGCCGACGCAGAGCGAGGCCGTGCTGCAGCATTTCGGCTCGATCGCGGTGCTTTCCGGCGGCAAGATTGTCGATCGCTGGTCGGCTTTGCCGATGGGGTGAGGGGGCGCCGCCTCTCGGCACTTGCGACCGGCAAAAGCCATCACAACCTTCGTCATCCCAGGGTCTCCGCGACGTCGCTTCGCTCTGCCTGGGATGACCAAGGTTGTGATGGCTTCCTCGTGTTTATTTGACTCAGTCAACTAAATGCGTGATCCTGTCCAGGACAGGAGAAGGCGCAATGACCATCCACGACCACCCCGGCAAGGAACGCATCGGCGCGGTGCGGGCCTTCAATCGCTTCTACACCCGCCAGATCGGGCTGCTCGACGAAGGGCTCTTGAAAAGCGCCTTCTCGCTGACCGAGGCGCGGGTGCTCTACGAACTGGCGCATCGCGACGGCCTGACCGCCACCGACCTTGTCCGCGACCTTGCGCTCGACCCAGGCTATCTCAGCCGGCTGTTGAAGAAATTCGAGGAGCGCGGCCTGGTCGAGCGCGCCGCCACCGAAGCCGATGCGCGGCGTTCTTCGATCGCGCTGACGCCGGCCGGGCGGCAGGCCTTCGCGCCGCTCAACCGGGATTCGCACGACCAGGTTGCGGCCTTGCTCGATCGGCTGCCGGCATCGGACCAGGATAGGCTGGTCAAGGCCATGCAGACGGTGCAGCGCCTGCTGGGCGGCGACGGTGCCGAGCCCAAAATTCCCTATATGCTGCGGCCGATGCAGGTCGGCGATATAGGCTGGATCGTCAGACGCCAGGGCATGATCTATACGCAGGACTATGGCTGGGACGAAACCTATGAGGCATTGGTCGCCGAGATCCTCGCCGCCTTCGTCAAATCCTTCGACCCGAAATGGGAGCGCAGCTGGATCGCCGAGCGGGAAGGCGAGGTGGTCGGCTCGGTCTTTGTCGTGCGCAAGTCGGACGAGGTGGCGAAGCTTCGCCTGCTCTATGTCGAGCCTTCGGCGCGCGGGCTGGGGATTGGCAAGCGACTGGTCGATGAATGCGTGAGCTTTGCCCGCGCCAGGGGCTACAAGACGCTGACGCTTTGGACCAACGACATCCTGGTCTCGGCGCGCCGCATCTACGAGGCGGTGGGCTTCAAGCTCGCCGAGGAAGAGCGCCACCATTCCTTCGGCAAGGATCTGGTCGGCCAGAACTGGAACCTGGAATTGTAGAGTTGGCCCGGCCCTTCGCTATGGCTTCGGGCGTTCGTCGCTTCAATCGACAAATCGTTGTCGATTGATCGGCCTACGGCCGACGCTCCTCACCCCTTCACCGGGATCCAGATCTCCAGCCCGCCATTGCCGCTGCGCGGATCGAATTCGGGGCCGTAGCGCTCGAACTCCGGCGCGTCCGCGATCTCGTGGCCGGAGGCCGGCAGCCACTTGTTCCAGATCGTGTTGACCGTGCGACGGATGGTCGAAATGTGCTCGCGATGCGAGAACACGGCATATTTCTGCGCCGGCACGCGCACGCGAAAGAATTCCTTCGGCAGGTCGGAGAAATCGGAGACCTCGACGCCGGCGATGTAGTCGAAATTGCCGGCATCGTCGCCGTTGATGCAGACGCCATAGGCGACGTCGCCGATCTCGCCCGGAATGTTGCCGATATAGGGACCGAAACGCTGCCACAGCATCGGGATCGCGGCGCTGCTCTCGCAGCTGTAGCGTTCGCCGAGGCCGGCGATGAGGAAGGGCCGGCTGGTCTCGAAGCGCGGCGGCTCGAGGCTGGCAAGCAGGGACTGGTTCATCAGGATCGGCTCCACGAGATCGAGGTTGTCGAGGCTGCCTTGCGCGCGCACCAGTTCCGGCGTGGTGGCGAACTGGTCGCGGAAGGCGCGGGTGAAAGCCTCATGCGAGTTGTAGCCGGCGTCGAGCGCGACCGAGAGGATGTCGGGCGCGCCGGCGGCGAGCTTGCGCGCCGCTTCGCTCAGCCGGCGCGCGCGCATATAGCCCATCACCGAACGGCCGGTCGCGGCGCCGAAGGCGCGCGTCACATGGAAGCGCGACACGCCACTGCTTTGCGCGACATCGTCGAGCGACACCGCTTCCGGCAGATGGCTCTCGACGAACCACAGCGCCTTTTCGGTCGGGTTCATTTTCTCCTCGCATTGGCCGGGATCATGCTGCCGTTTCCTGGCGCGGCCAGTTTGATCGAAATTGCGCAGTGCGCAAAATCGAAACCACGCTGATCGCCATGGCGGTCATTTTTCCCGCGGGACCTTGTTGCGGTTGTTCCTCCGTCACCGCCCGCAAACCCGCCCGGAAGGTCAACTTGACCAATCACAAGGCCGACGACATTGTGGACGTGCAATTCGTAGCCAAGTGGTCGTGTGGCAATGGATTTTCGCGACGCCATCGATAGATCGCTGGCCTGGGCCGGCGGATGGTTCGACTATGCCGCCACGCCGTGGTTCGTCTATCAGACCGCCATCATCGTCTCGCTGTTTCTGGTGGCGAAGCTTGCGGCGCTGCGGGTCGAGCCGCTGGTCGAGAACCAGGCACGCCAGATCAAGGGCCATCCCGGACTGCTGAGGGTCGTCATCGCGCTGCTGCGGCGCACCGACTGGATCCTGTTCACGATCCTGCTGTTTGCCGCGCTCAACCTGTTGCGCGCCATCACCTGGCCGAGCCGCACCCATCTTCTGCTCGTCGCACTGCTGCTGTCGCTGGCGTGGCTGTTCGCGACCGTGCTGTCGCGCATCATCCGCAACCGCCTCGTCGCGCGCATGCTCGGTTGGCTGGCATGGATCTACGCGGCCCTCGTCATACTGGGCGTCGGCGACGAGGCAGCCGCTTTCCTCGACAGCGTCGCAATCCCTCTGGGCGCGGTTCGCCTTTCGGCGCTGATGGTGCTGAAGGCGGCGCTGCTCCTGATCGCCACCGTCGGGCTTGCGGTGGTCACCGGCAATTACATCGATGAGCGCGTCCGCGTCTCCGAGGAGCTGACGCCGTCGATCCGCGTCCTCGTCGGCAAGGTCGCCAAGATCGGCCTCGTTTTGGTGGCCGGCGCCGTCGCACTCTCCGCCGTCGGTCTCGACCTGACGGCGCTGACGGTGTTTTCCGGTGCTGTCGGTGTCGGTCTCGCTTTCGGGCTGCAGAAGGTCGTCTCGAATTTCGTCTCCGGCGTGATCATCCTGCTCGACAAGTCGATCAAGCCGGGCGACACCATTTCGCTCGAAGGCACCTTCGGCTGGATCCGCGAATTGCGGGCGCGCTTTGTCTCGGTGGTGACGCGCGACGGCCGCGAATTCCTGATCCCCAACGAGGACTTCATCACCCAGAGGGTCATCAACTGGTCGTTCAGCGACAACCTCGTGCGCCTCGACGTGAACTTCGGCGTCTCCTACGATGCCGATCCGCACAAGGTCAGCGAACTGGCGATAGAGGCCGCGATTACCGTCGGCCGGGTCGACGCCGACCGGAGGCCGGTCTGCTGGCTGACCGACTTCGGCGACTCCTCGCTGAACTTCGTCCTGCGCTTCTGGATCCGCGACCCCCAGCAAGGCCTGACCAACGTGCGCGGCAAGGTGCTGCTGGCGCTATGGGACACATTCAAGGCAAACGACATAAGCATTCCCTATCCGCATCGTGAGATCATCATGAAGCCGGCGGACGGGCGCTGAGGGTGTGGGTGTTCACGGAAGGGGCGGCAGGGACGTCAGGATCGTCGGGGCCGACGGGCTACTGCCGGCGGGGACGTCGGCGCATCAAATCAAACGGTTGCTTTCCGCAGTTTGACGCGCCCGCCGCACCGTGCCGTCGGTGTCGGCGATCTTTCGTCTTGCGGCTTCGTCGCTTCTGATCGTCAGCCGCTTCGACAGGACTTTGGTGGCCTCGACGATCGGCTCGACCGTTACAATCGGGGCATCCGGGGTTTTCATGAATCTCATGCTTGTTGTCCTTTCTGGCAAAAAATGAAAGCAGGCGCGGAGCGGCTGTCCGCCCCGGCACCTTATGCACGGCGACAAAGTTACTTTCGCACGACCCAGGCCAGCAGCGCCGATTCACAATCGGAGTTGCCGGTATAGTCACGGATCAAAAGCGCGGCGTATCCCTGCCACTGATCCTCGGGGATCCGATTTTCGATGACCGACGTTCTGAAGGCATCGCGCAGGATATTGCAGTCAAAAGTCGAGATCGCATCGGCCGAATGATCATTGTCCATGATGCAGCTCCCATTTAGGGGGCGGGAGTACGGTGGACGCTCTCAAGCGCCGGTGCCCTTTGTTCTGGCCGGCGACGACGGGACTGTACGCCCCCAACCGCCGGTTAGCGAATCATTCCGGCAGATTTGTCCGTTGGTGCATCAGCACAAGTCAGCGGCCGGCCTCTTCCCGCCGCTTGAAGTCTTGATCGTTCAGCCGGCCGACTATCTCGTCCGCTTCGCCGGCATTGATGCCGACCATGACCTTGTGATCGGTTTCGGCGGGCTGGCCGGTGAAGACGTCGAAAACGGTCCAGCTGTCCGGATGGTCCATGCGAATCGCGTAGCGGTTTGCCATAGTCCGCGTCCTTTTCGTTTTCGCCGCCACCGACCGGTTCAGGCCCGCACAATGAAAAACACTGCCGCCAGGACAACGACTGTCCACAGCACCACGCCCAGCTTCAAGGCCAGGCCCCCGTGTGAAGAGAGCTGCTCCCGCATGCTGGCAACCACGGTCTTCATGCTCCTGGATCTGGCCGGCGTCGCCGCAACGGCGACCGGCGGCTTGACCCCAAGCCTGCCGAATACCGGCAGCAGTGTCGGTTCACGCACGGGTTTCTCCTGGCGCCAGGTTCTCAGTATCCCATTCCGCCCATGCCGCCGCCGGGTGAAGGCGCGGCGTCCTTGGCCGGAATGTCGGTGATCATGGCTTCGGCGGTGATCAGGAGCGCGGCGATCGAGCCGGCATCCTGCAGTGCCGTGCGCACCACCTTTGCCGGGTCGACGATGCCGGCCTTGATCATGTCGACGTAGACCTCGTTCTGGGCGTCAAAACCCTGATTGTGATCCTTGCTGTCGGAGAGCTTGCCGACGACGATCGAACCCTCGACGCCGGAATTCTCGGCGATCTGGCGGATCGGCGCCTCGAGCGCCCTGAGCACGATCGAGATACCGGCCGTCACATCGTCATTGGCGCCGGTCAGGCCTTTGAGCGCCGACCTGGCGCGCAGCAGCGCCACGCCGCCGCCCGGAACGATGCCTTCCTCGACAGCCGCGCGCGTGGCGTTCAGCGCATCGTCGATGCGGTCCTTCTTTTCCTTGACTTCCGATTCGGTGGCGCCGCCGACGCGGATAACGGCAACGCCGCCGGCGAGCTTCGCCAGCCGCTCCTGCAGCTTTTCCTTGTCGTAGTCGGAGGTGGTTTCCTCGATCTGGCCCCTGATCTGGGCGATGCGCGCCTGGATGGTCGCCTTGGTGCCGGCGCCGTCGATGATCGTGGTGGTGTCCTTCTCGATCAGCACGCGCTTGGCGCGGCCGAGCATTTCGATGGTGACGTTTTCGAGCTTGATGCCGAGATCCTCGGAAATCATCTGGCCGGCGGTTAGCACGGCGATGTCTTCCAGCATCGCCTTGCGGCGATCGCCGAAGCCCGGCGCCTTGACGGCCGCGACCTTGAGGCCACCGCGCAGCTTGTTGACGACCAGCGTCGCCAGCGCTTCGCCCTCGACGTCCTCCGAGATGATCAGCAGCGGCCTGCCGCTTTGCACGACGGCTTCGAGGATCGGCAGCAGCGCCTGCAGATTGCCGAGTTTCTTTTCGTGGATGAGGACATAAGGGTCCTCCAGTTCGGCGCGCATCTTGTCGGCATTGGTGACGAAATAGGGCGAGAGATAGCCGCGGTCGAACTGCATGCCCTCGACGACGTCGAGTTCGGTGTCGGCGGTCTTGGCTTCCTCGACGGTGATGACGCCGTCATTGCCGACCTTGTCCATCGCCTTGGCGATCATCGCGCCGACGGTGGCGTCGCCATTGGCGGCGATGGTGCCGACCTGCGCGATCTCGGCCGAGGACTTGACCTTCTTGGACCGTGCCTTGACTTCCTTGACCACGGCGGCAACGGCCTGGTCGATGCCGCGCTTGAGGTCCATCGGGTTCATGCCGGCGGCGACCAGCTTGGCGCCTTCGCGCAGGATCGAGGCGGCCAGCACCGTAGCGGTAGTGGTGCCGTCACCGGCAAGGTCGTTGGTCTTCGAGGCCACTTCGCGCACCATCTGCGCGCCCATGTTCTCGAACTTGTCGGTGAGCTCGATTTCCTTGGCCACCGTCACGCCGTCCTTGGTGATGCGCGGCGCGCCATAGGCCTTGTCGATGATGACGTTGCGGCCCTTGGGGCCGAGCGTCACTTTGACGGCGTTGTTGAGGAGCTCGACGCCGCGCAGCATGCGGTCGCGGGCATCGGTGGAGAATTTGATTTCCTTGGCAGACATGATTGTTCATCCCGTTCGAAAATTGGAGTGGGCGGTTTGCCGTGAAGCCAGCCCGGTCAGGCGGCTTTCTTGGAAGCCGCGGTTTTCTCGACGTCCATCCCGCTCTTGTCGATGACGCCCATGATGTCGGCCTCCTTCATGATCAGAAGGTCCTCGCCGTCGATCTTGACCTCGGTTCCCGACCATTTGCCGAACAGGATGAAGTCGCCGGCTTTCACATCGGGCACGATCAGCGCGCCGCTTTCGTCGCGCGCGCCAGAGCCGACGGCGATCACTTCGCCTTCCTGCGGCTTTTCTTGTGCCGTGTCGGGAATGATGATGCCGCCCTTGGATTTGGTGTCGCCTTCGGCGCGGCGAATGACGACGCGGTCGTGGAGTGGCCGGAATTTCATGGGAAACTTCTTTCTGGGGCCGGCATAGGCGGCCGCTACCCCTGATATAGGCGCGTTGGCACTCGATAGATAGGAGTGCCAGAATTAATTCTCGCGAATATCCAAGAAATCGAATGAAATAATTCGAGACGCGCAGAAAATCATTCGCATTGGAGGAAAACTTTCTGCCGCCGTGATTTTCGCGGACGCTGATTTGTTATTTCAAAGGAGAAATAAAAGGCCGCCGCGACCTTGTTTGCAACTCAATTGAGGCGCATATGTAAAGCTCGTTGATTTGGTCGAGTTGGCTTTGTGTCAGAGCCCCGCCATTCACCACCGAATTCTCGAAAACGAGTGCATGCGCCGGTCCGGCGCACATTTCGTTCCGTTCGGACCCTGGAATGAAACCGACGCTGACCACGGATGTACTGGCAGCGTCGGGCATCGTCCCGGCGGTTCGAGTGGGAATGATACGGAAAGGCGCTGGCGCGCGTTTCCGCGGAAAGCCGCAATTCATGACCAGCCGCACCACACCATCAGTCGTTCGCTTCAGGTCGGCGTTTTCGCTGCCTGGCTTTGATGCGCCGCAACCACCCGGAGAGTATCGCGTCGATCATGACGAGGAAGCCCTCGAAGGGGCTTCGCTGATCGCATGGCGCCGCGTCGCCACTTTCATTCACCTGCCGGCGATCTCCGCCGGCGGAGCCACGCGGCAGATGGTGCCGATCGAACCGGCATCGCTTGAAGCCGCACTGGAGCAGGACCAGAGACAATGATGAGAACGACCACCCTGATGCAACGCAACGCACGCCCGGTCCGCCGCGAAGCCGCAACGCATCTCTTTGCCGTCGGACAGGCTGTCCGGCTGAAGGGCGGCTTCGGCACATTTCCAAAGACCGCGGAAATCTACCGCATCACAGCCACGCTGCCGCCGAGAGGAGACTCGCTGCAATACCGCATCCGCAGCGACGGCGAACTTCATGAACGGGTGGCAACGCAGGACAGTCTCGAACCGGTCGACACGTCGCCCGGTGACACCATAACGCTCATCGAAAGGACGTTCGACCATGTCAAAGGGACAAAAACGCTCGAGCCGGGAGATCAGGAAGCCGAAGCAGGAAAAGGTCCTGCCCAAAGCTGAAAGCGTGTTCGGCACCCAGACCAGGCTTGCCGCCAACATCAGTGCCCCGCGCGGCAAGGGCAAGAACTGACGCGGCGAGACGGACGATGAAGATCCTGATCGAATTCTATCGCACAAGGGAAGCGGACGATGCGCATGCCCTGATCGGCCGCGAGACCGTGGAAGCGGTCGACCTCGACGATGCGATCGAAATCGCCAGGCTTCTGGCCAGGACCCTGAACATGCCGCAGCGGCCGGACGCCATGACGATCGCCGACGCGAATGGCGCGGAACTCTATTCGGGCGCTTTCGCCGCGCAAGCGGTCAATGAGGAAAGGCCAGCATCATGAATGCCCGCAACACCGAAACCGATCGGCAGCGCAATGCCGCTGCGCTTCGGATTTGGGAAAACGAGGGTGGCGCGCCGGGACGCGACTTCACGAATCGCCAATATGGCCGCCGCGTCGAAGCGGATCGTTCCTGGACCGTCTATCACGTCTTCACCGGTATTCCGGCGCATGAGGACGGCGTTGCGATGACCGGACTCAACCGGTCGGATGCGACACGCAGCATGTTGTCCCTCAACCAGCGCAATGCCGAGCGCCGCAGGGTGCGGGTTGCCGCGCCGCCAATTGTCCCGCACGAGACAGCAGCGGGCCAGTCATGACGCTCTCCTTTCCCAACCCCAGCCGCAGCTTTGACGAAACCCGCAACGCCGTCCGCTTCACTGGCCATGACGGCATGTTCGAAGTGCGCTTCTTCGTCGAGATCGAGGCACTGGCAAAATCCGACAGCGCCCTGGCCGGGACAGCGGCGTCGGAAACAAAATACCTGTCAGCCTTCGACACCTTGCGATCATCCATCCACAAGGTTGCCGGTAAAGCCTATTCCCGCGACCGCCGCAGTTCCTACACCTTGACTGCCGCCGATTTCCGGTAGGCATGGCACCGTATCAACAACGTTCTGGTCGTCCAGCGACAACCTCGTGCGCAAGGCCCCTCGGAGGGGCCTTGTTTGTTTTTGGGGGAAGGCTGGCCCTGCCGAAGAATGGCAGCTTCGACGCTGTGCACTGACGGTCTCACCGGTATCGGCGGAGCCACGAATCTGTGCTAAGCCGCCGCCCAACCAACCAAAGGACGACACCTATGAGCGAATTGACCGTGGCCGAGGCGACCGAAAGCATCTATGCCTCGCTCCGGGCCGACAATGCCGACATCGACGCACATATCGCGACGCTCAAGGCGGCGCTGGCACGAGAAGGGCTAAAACAGGCGGTGTTCGATCCGGCCAAATTGGTGCAGAACAACCGCGCGGGCCGCAAGTTGATGCAGGCCTATTTTCGCCAGCGCGGCGTGAGCGTGAGCTTTTCGGAATAGTAGAGCCGCGCCCGTCACGGGCTCGCGCGGCCGGCTGCCTTGCTCGTCAAAGTCAATGACACGTAGCCGCGGTCTTCAACGCCTGGGCGCGCGATGGTTCGGGCAAATTCGCGATCCGTCGAACAGACGCATAGAACCTGGGATAGTCGCCAGAGCACAAGTCGAACAGGCGAAGAAACGCCGGGACCTGTTCGCCGTAGACGGCAGTCGCGGCGAGCTTTGCGTTGTTGATCGGGGCATCGAACCAGGCGTCGTAGCCCCGGTATCCGGCCCAGCGCTTGTCGCGCATCTGCCGGTAGCGCGTCCGCAGCCTGTCGATCGTGGCTGCCTTGGCAGCGGCCATCTGTTCCGCGGCACGGGGACTTCCATAGACCTGCCTCAACTCATCCCGGGTTTTCGATATCAATCCGAGAAAATCCGCCTTGCGCTTGCGATCGATTTCGTAGCTGCGCAAGCCGGCGCGATTGCCGGTGGCGCGGAGCCATTTCCTGACGCCGGTGGTTTCGACGGCAACCGCGAAAGCCTCGTTGAATGCGGAGTCGTCACTCACATAGATTTTCTGATGCGCCAGTTCATGAAAGATGAGGCTTGCCAGATACGTGTCGTCCTGACGGAGCATGGTGCTTAGCAGCGGGTCACTGGACCAGCCCAGTGTGGAATATGCGGTGATGCCTGTGACGTAAACGTCCAGCCCCTGCCTATGAAGTTCGACAGCGCTTTCAGTCGCGGATTTCCGGGAAAAGTAACCCCGGTACGGAACGCAGCCAAAAACCGGGAAGCACCATGTTCGTGGCGTGAGCGAAAATTGCGGCGCGGCAAAAACGGCAAAGGTCACAGCGTCCCGACCGACGTCGACATAGCTGCGGTAGCTGTTGTTGTCGGGCAGTGCCAGTTCATCTGTGGCAAAGCGACGTATGGCGCTCGCCGACGTCAACTTGGCGCGCAATGCCTTTGGCGTCGAAGGATCATGGACGAGTTTTCCGACATCTTTCCGCGCGGCCATGATCTGCACATGGCCCTCCAGCGACTGCGCGTAATAGGAAACGCTTGTACAACCGGTCACGCCGGACGCCACGATGACAGCGGCAAGCAATCGAAAAACGCGCTTCACTATTTGCCCACCGCTTCCCCCACGGAGCAAATGCCCCATTTGCCCCGTGTCTCAAACAGGCGGGCTGATTTTCGTCAAGGGCTGGAGGGGGTAGGTTGCTAAACAGATCATCCCTGCTCGGAAAGCGAGACCGACGTTCTTCGTAGGTACGATTGCATGGCGGCTGGCGACCAAACAACAATCTACAGTGCAATTACGGACGCTTCGGTGCCATCGAACCATCCGCGGGAAACAACGGTGCTCACCAGCCCCTGCGGGTTGGAGGTGTAGCACACGATGGCAAGGCTCTCCTCGGCGCGGCTGCAGGTGACGTAGAAGAGCCGTCGGGTCCGATCGATACTCGTTTCCTCGCCGCTTGCTTCACGCTTCAGGTCGGTGGCGCTTTTGGGCTCGACGCCGAAAAGCTTGTCGTACTTGAACAGGAACCCCCGTGCTTCATCGTCACTGATGACGACCATAACCCGGGGAAACTCCAGCCCCTTGACCCCCTGGTGCGTGCCAAATGGCGATCGCCCGCTCACGTACTGGTCGTAAGCCTCTATCTGGTCGAACGGCGTGGCCAGCATGGTCCGCCACGCTGTTGTCTCGGACGTATCGAAGGTATCGGACGGCGCACCATCGGTCGGCTCTTGATCCACGACGTCGGGATCGTCGGGCTGCGCAAACGGAAGCAAAGCATCCGGTACGGTGAACAGACCGGTTCGAGCGACGTCTTGGAGTACGTCGCGGAACGTTGGGTTCTGGGCGCTGTCAACGATGGACTTCAGGCTACGGGCCGCCTCGCTGGCGCGCGCCAACTGCTCCATCTGCTTTTCCGGGATTGCCTTGAGCGCGACGGGATCGAGCAGTGGCGAAAACTTCCGCACCACCGCGGCCACGGTGAAGTCGTCTTCGCCCCGAAGCGCCTTGACGAGCGGCAGGACCTCCTTGCTGAAGAAGCGAAGGGGCGCCGACGTTCCCTCGAGCAGCGACGTCTGCAGCCTGTCCTCGGAATAGATCGGCTCGAACATCCGGGCAAAGCCGAAGCGGACGGCCGCCATGCGATGCTCGAGTGTGAGCGTCTTGAAGTCACGGCCCGTAGAGGCCCAGGCCGGGTCGCCAGTCACCTCCGACATCTTCCGGGCGATGAGCCGCTCCGCCGCCATCTTGTCCGGAACGGATACGGAAAGAGCGAACAGCCGGACAAACCCTTCGGGCTTGTCGCGCCGCCCTTCCTGGACGAGACCATCCGCATCGGCGCGAATTCGATTGATGAGCCTGATGACGCGGTGTGGGCAGCGATGGTTCATTACCTTCTGCGGAAATGCCCAGCCCTTAAGGTTCTTGCCCAGATCGACCTTACCGTCCGCATAGATGCGCTGCATGGTGTCACCAAGCAGGCCAAGTGCGAACGTCCGGTATGTGCGGCCTGCACCGTCAGCAGGGCGTCCATGAGGTGCCGATTGGTGTCTTGGCTCTCATCGACCAAGAGAAACGGATACCTCGAGGTGAGCAGCAACTGGAGGACCGGCTTGTTCGTCAGGAACTCCGAGGTGATCGAGATGACCTCGGCGTGATTGAGCGCGTCGCGCGTCCGGTTGTCGCCGGTAGGGCTGTAGATAAACTTCTTCACTCCCGGCATGGCAGCCAGCCTTCGGCGCTTGCTCGCGAGCGAGCGGACCCGGTCCTGGTAAGTCTTCGTGGTTTGATTTTTTGTGCCAGCGATCTCTTCTTCCAGCTCAGCAATCCAAGTCTCCAGGTTGGCCTTGACCCATACCCTGATGTCGTCGTTGTACCCGCTGATCATGGACCACGCGAAGGCGTGGATGGTCGAGACGTCCACCCGCGCGTCATACTTGAGACGGCTGGCTATCTCGTCGCAGGCAGCGTTCGTATAGGTAATCACGCCAACCTTTTGTCTCGCCAAGGCGAGGCGCCTGCCGGTAGGGGTCGACAGGACATGGTTGATCGCATCGACGAGCGACCGCGTCTTGCCCGAACCTGCGCCGGCGTAAAGGAAGAAGCTTTGCGGCGTGTCGAGGTTCAGGCATCCTTGAATAAGCTCATCCGCCTTCTTGTCTCGCTGACCGTCGTCGAGCTGATCAGCAATCATTTGTCGCTCACTAGGTTCGTAGACAGCACCTCAATTTGCTTTTTCTTGAGCTGCTCGTTCAGCCAGGCCAGTCCGTCGGCGATGTATGCAGGCACAGCAAGCTTTTCGAAGCCCTCTGCCCCCAGGACGTTAAGTGCGAACTCGGCCTTTACGCCCTTGCGAAGCGCTTGGAAGAACTTCGCTCCGGTCTCGCCCACATTTGCCGAACCGGATATGGCCTCCCTGAACTTGGCGACAAGGCCGATCCCCTCGAGCTCGGAGAAGAACTTCATGTTGGTGAACGCAAGCGCGTCCTCGAACGTGTAGGGCATCGCGATCTGGGCTGAAGTGCCTTCGGGCCAGACGACCTCGATAGGCATTGGTAGGCCACGCGCACTTCATGCAGGGCGGTCTGCTTGAGGACTTTGTCGATACCAGGCTCAAGAAGCTCGTCGATCTTAGTCTTCTGTGGCCACCACGACTTGAGCGTATCGTTGTTGGTGACTTGGTTTTCTCCGACCTTTGGCTGCACGGCTTCTCCCGACTGAGCGTCGAGGTCGGTGATGATGAGGGTGGTGATGCCGAGAAGATCGATCAGCGGCTTCAACCGGTGCGCGTGGCTGCCGCCCACCTCGAGCATGCTGACATAGCCCTGGTTCACCCGAGCATAGTCCCGCGCGATGAAGTTGGGCAGGAACATTCTCTCGGCGGAGCCTTCGACAAGAATCACAGCATCGGCAAAGAACACATCGGCGTGCTGCGCCCTGAGGTAGCGCGTGACGAAGCGCTTTGTTTCGCTCTCCTCGCCGAACGCATTAGTCAGGTTAATGACCACCGAGGTCGGGATCTGCACTTTGTTTATGCCGGCTGGAAGGCGGCGGAAATATCGGAGGCAGCTATAGGATGTCTCATGGGCAACATGGCTCGAGTGCGTACTGACGACGAGTTGCGTGCGCAGCGCTGGGTTCTCTCCGAGGTCTTCATGAGCCCGCAGCACTTCGTAGGCCTTCTTGATGAAGACCTGCTGCACCTGGGCGTGTAGGTGTGCCTCGGGCTCTTCGACGAGAACGAGGTGCAGGGGCTCCAACTGGCCCGCATCAGGCGCTTTGGCGGCTTTGCCCACCCGCATCCAGGCCGCCCGGAAGCTCATCAGCCGGAAGATCATCGAGATGAGGTTCTGGTAGCCAAGGCCGTTGTTTCCCTCCGGTAGCCGGAGTACCGGCACGATCCCACCATCCCCCTTCACAACGTCCACCTGAAAAGAAATAGCCGCCTGGTGGTTTAGACCGTCGACAGGTTTCAGTCGGGTGGAGACGTGCGGCTTGGGATCGGTGACCCCCGGATAACCCATCGTCTCGACCTCGGTGAAAGCTTCCTTGAAGCTCTCGGTGAGCTTAAGGTCGAAGGCGTCCTGGGCTTCTTCGATCGCTTGTAGCGCCCCGATATCGGTCGGATCAGGATGCTCCGACGGATCGAGGTGCCGCTTGTAGTATTCACGAACCTGATCGGAAAGCTTGAGGCCGCCGGGCGACGACGCTCCTGCGTCGTCGTCTTCGCCGCGGTGGGCATCGCCGAACCCACGCTGGGCGCTGATCTCGTTGACTCGGATGAGTCCGGCTAGGGGGTCGCCATCAAGTGGCAGGACACCGGCAATAAGCTGCTGCGGGTGAGCCGTCGCGTCCTTTGGTTCGGCAAGTTTATCAGGATCAAGCGTGCAGGCTCGTACTTCGAAATGTGCGTTGAGGCGTCGTTCCAAGAAATCCATCAGCGACGAGGGCCACAGAGTTAGCTTCGGAGCAGGCGCGGGAGCCGCGTCTGACACGGCGCTTGCGGTTGGCATCGCGGCCTTTATCTTCTGGGTGTTCGCGAACGCATCCATGAATTCCTTATGGAGCGCTTGAATATCCTTGGGCTCGAGCCGCAATCGCACGCCGAGTTTGCCGCCGGCCCAATCGAGCTTGGGCACCAGCTTGCTCACGAAGTGCAGTTCGTTGGGGGCAACGTTGAACCAGATATCGAGGGCAGGCAGGAACGGTACCCAGGCGTCCAGTTCGAGGACCGGAGGCGCGGTTCCCTCGGCGTCGATCCAGGCCTGTCCAAGGGCGTTGATGCCGGCCCAGTGGCAAAGTGTCAGGTCATACTTTTCGAAAGTCCTGCCGCGTTTGGTGAGGAAGCGCCGGAGCGCCAGCATGGCCGATGTCTTACCACTGTTGTTTGCACCGACAAAAAGCGTGGTGTTGTCGGCAAAGTCTATCCTTACCGAAAGTAATTTGCGAAAATTGGCGATTTCCAGATGAACAATATGCATTTCAGACCCTCAAATAGAGCTTAGCGCAGAATTGGTTTGATTCAAACTAAAACACCAGACCCCCTCTTCGTTCGGCTTCTGTGTTTGCAGTTGATGCGTCTCGAGACGCGGTTGCCGTGCGTGTACACAGGTCAGCTGCCCATCACCGGGTAGAGCAAACACAACTTCTTACAAGATATTTTCGTAGCCACAGATCTCGAGACGAAACACCAAAGTCGCAGGGGCGAGTCGGCGAGATACGGACTGCGGCGCGCCGCCGCCAGCCGCTTACGTTGCGTTTAGCTCCGCCCTGTAAGGATTTCGCAATCCTGGGGGCGCACGCCAATGCTAGACAACTACGAAGTGGACCGGTTTGGCGTGATCCACCAGATCGACGCCACGCCGATCACATACGACAAGCAGTACATTTCCTATTACGAGGATCTGAGCGACCGGACCATCAAGCTCGGCTACCAGCGGCTTGGCTGGGTGCTGGGGATCACCGGCGAGATACCGCGATCCGTGCTGGAGATTGGCTATGGCACCGGCACATTCGTCGAAGCCGCCAAAATTACCGGAGTTGCCGACTGCGCCGGTTGCGACATCACCCGCTTTCCGCTGCCCGAGGGCGTCCGCTTTGTCGATTGGGAGGAGGCGCTTGCCGGCTCGTGGGATCTCGTGGCCATGTTCGATGTGCTCGAGCACATTCCTGACTTGAGTTTCCTCGCCCGCCTTCAGGCCCGCCATTTGGCCATCGCCGTTCCCTATTGCCGCTGGCGCGAGCTCGGCGCCGATGGCGACGCGTGGTTCCGGACGTGGCGCATGCGTCTGCCCAACGAGCATTTGCACCATTTCGACCGTCAATCGCTGGTGGCGCTGCTCGCGCATTACGGCTTTGAGCGCGTGACGCTGAACAGCTTCGAGGACGGAATCCGGCTGCGGCCGGGCGAGGCGGGGCCGAACATTCTGTCCGGCTTTTTCCGAAAGCTATAGGCCGGGTTCCTCTGCCGGTGCGGTGAGCGGGCAAAGCCCAGACCGCCTTTGCCGCCATGCTGCAGGCGCCCAGCCGGGCCTGCCAGAACGCCCTCGGATTTATTGCGCCGGCGCCGGCGCGGGTGCCATTGGCGCGGGTGCGGGTGCCGCTGCCGCGGGTGCCGCCGCCGTCGTGAACCCGCACTGCTTCTGTTCCATCTCGATCTGCTTCGTGATGCGGATGGCGTTCTGTGCGTAGGCTTCCGTCACGGTACCGCTGTTCACGGTCTTGTCCTTCAGCGGACTGACGGCCGCGCAGAGGTGGAAAACATGCTCCGTCTCGGACTTCGCGGCTCCGTTTTCCGGCGCGATCCAGTACACGACATCCTGACCGGCGGGGTGTGCCGGGTCCTTCGTCGCCGCCGCCACCGCGGCGGAGTCGGTGGCGATCGCCTGCGCCTGGGCGGCGACCTCGGGCGAACAGGCTGTGGTCGGCTGCCCCGCCTTGATCTGCTCCGCGCACGTGTTCATGTCCTGGGTGTACTGCTCGACCGATGGGGGTTGGTAGCTGACCCCGATCAGCGTCGCCAGCACGGCGAGCACAGCGCCGACGCCGCCGGCAATTTTCTTGCTCTTCGGATCCATGTTCTTGTCGTTGAGGATCAGGAGAACCAGCGGCAGGAAGGCAATCAGCGTGATGATCGCGCCGAGCTGGTTCTGGACGAAGAACCGGAATGTCTCGGATTCGCGGGCCGGATCCTTCCTGTTGGCCGCCTTCCAGAGCAAGCTGCCGGCGATGGCGAAAATCGCGATCCCGACCAGAATGCCGATCAGCAGCGGCAGGTTTCCCTGGTCGAACTTGTGCCGGTAGAGCAAAACAACCCCGGCGATCTCGCCGCCAATGGCAACGACCCACGAGAGCGCGGCGAACAGGCGCAGGCGCGTGGCGCCGGACTTCTGGCCCTGCGTTGCTTGCCAATCCTTGGTAACGTCAGTGGTCGGCTTGTTGTCGGTCATGACCAGGTCCCCCGGTGTCGACACTTTTGCAGGGCGGCGTCACATCGAAAGGCGCCCGGCGCGGCGTCGTTGAACAAACGTTTTCGTCGCCTGCCTTGGCGACGAAAGCGCCAGAGCAGACCATATCCCCATCCTTATTGCGCATGATTGGATTCGTCCATACCCACGGCGGCAGGCGCCGATGGCGATACGTGGTTCTGGACGTGGCGCATGCGTCTTTTGGAAAACCATAGGCCGGTTCCGCGGTCAGATCGTTCGGAAGAGGGGGTCACCCCTTGGCCTTCGTCAGCCTTTCCAGCGCATCCACAACCAGATCGCAAAACTTCGCATGGTCGAGCTTCATCGCCACGGTGTGGCGGAAGTCGGTCTGCTCGCTCGCCGTGCCGCCGAAATGGCGCATGCCGCCCATCTTCTCGAAATTGCAGACCGTCATGCCCTTGGTCCAGCGGCCCGCAATTTCGACGCGGATATCGGCCTTCTCGGTGATGAAGACGCTTCCGTCGATCATGGCCGCGACGCAGCATGCGTCATGGACGGCGGGATACGCGATCTGCAGCAGGCCGCCATGCGTGGTCGCTATGAACGCCCAGATGTCGAGGATGAACCTGGCGATCGGGCCGCCGACGGCGCGCACCCTGTCCTGCAGGTCCGGGGTGGCCTGCGCCTGGTGGGTGAGGTCGAGCCCCACCATGGTGACGTCCCAAGCGGCGCGGAACACCACGTCGGCCGCCTCCGGGTCGGCATAGATGTTGAACTCCGCCGCGGGCGTGATGTTGCCGCGCGTAAAGCTCCCACCCATCGCCACGACCCGCTTCACTTGGCTGACGATGCGCGGCTCCTTGCGGACGGCCAAAGCGATGTTGGTGTAGGGACCGACCGGCACCAGTGTGATCGTCTTCGGCTCGTGCGCCATGACCGTGTCGATGATGAAGTCGACGGCATGCCGCTTGTCGAGCTCGAACGACGCCGGCGGCAGCACGGGGCCGTCGAGCCCGGTATCGCCGTGGATCTCGACGGCCAGCACCTGATCGATGATTAAAGGACCTGGAGAGCCCTTCGCCACCGGCACCTTGATGCCATAGGCGGTGCAGACGGAGAGCGCATTGCGCGTGGTGTTCTCGACATTGTGGTTGCCCGAAACCGTGGTGATGCCGAGAAGATCGATCTTCGGATTGCCGGCCGCGAGCAGAATGGCGATCGCATCATCATGCCCAGGGTCGCAGTCCAGGATGATCTTTTCCACGGTGGCACCTCGTTTTGTCGGCCGAGCCTGTCGGGACAAGAAACTGGCATGCCTGCGCCGTCAAGGTTCTGGTGCTCAGCCGATGTAGTGCCACGCCGCTCAGCGACTCCTCGCTGAACGTCGTCCTGCGCTTCTGGATCCGCGATCCCCAGCAAGGCCTGACCAACGTGCGCCGCAAGGTGCTGCTGGCGCTATGGGACTCAAGGCAAACGGCATAAGCATCCCCTATCCGCACCGCGAGATCATCATGAGAGAGGCAGGCGGGCGCTGAGGGGGAGGGCGCGCTGGGAGACGGCAAGGACGTCAAAATCATCTGCGCCGACGGCCTGCTGCCGGCGGCATCGAGGCGGTGGCCAAGGGTGACTGGGCAGTGGCCAACCCGAATGACTGCTTCGCGCCGCATGTCGGACATGAGATCAGCATTGCCACTTCCTGAAAGCCGACATACAAGAACCTCGCTGAGGGTCGTGGTTGCGCCAGGAGCCGCCATTTGGCCGAAGTAGGTTCAGCGTCAGCTAACGCCTCAAAGGCCGACATTTGCACGCGCCATAGTTCTGCTTCGCGAACACGGCCGACGCCAGTCGACCGACTGGCGATGAGCCAGTTCGGCGGGGGTTAGCCGCACAAGCTTGTAGGGGTCGATCGATGCAGTCGCCAGGCCAGCAAGGTGGAGGGTCGCACCGCTGACCATCACCAGCGCGTCGACGCCTGTGCCATTCTCCCTCTTGCCAGCCTGCTCGACGTGGCGGGCGAAATTTACCTCCGAGCCGACCAGAAAAGAGAAATCCCACTGGCGATCGTTGACGAACATCACCTCGCCGGAGTGTAAGCCGATCCTGATGCGGCGCGACAGGGAGCCCATTGAGCGCTTCCAAGCGTTGCCGAGCGAGATTTCCGGTACCAGTTCCGCGACGGCGGCCAGCGCCTTTAGCGCCGTTTCGCTGGGCGTCATTTCGCTCCCCAGCCAGAGAGCTAGCACGCCGTCGCCTGTAAAGTTTTGGACGATCCCCCCTTGGGCCACCACGACCTGGCGGGTCAACGTGAAGTGCTCGATCATGAACCGCGTGGTTTCGACCAGGCCAAGCGCGCTCGCCAAGCCGGTCGAGTCCTCCACGTCGGTAAACATGATCGTGGCGATGGCGCGCTGGAATTTCGTTTCACCCATGCCGAATGACGGGAGCACGCAGTCAGTCTGTGAATTCGTATAGGCAGTGATCTGATGCATTGGAGTCCGGTCCCCGAGCGGTTTCAATCGTCGCTCGAATATGACTGGACGGCGTAGGCGGATCGTAAGCCCGCCGGGGCGGGCACGTCAGAATTACGTCAGAAATCCATTCGGTCCCGGCTTTAGCGGCTTGCAGCCGACCTTTTTAGTCAAATTCGGCGGGATCCTCAGCTCAGCAACTTACGGAGGTCAAGCAGCCCCGCTCCAAACTGCTGATCGAACGATGGGACCCTTCTCTCGCAATTAGGGCTGTCCGGTAGAATCGGAACGTCAGCTTTTTCAAGCCAAGCCCATGAAACCTCCTTTGCGCCCGACTGGGTCATCTTCGCCTTGACCTCTAAGCCGTTGAGCGGCCTACCGGTGGAGCGATGTTTCGACTGCAACAAAGCGGCTGCTCCCGCGACGATGGCCGAGGCTGCAGATGTCCCGCCAAATACCGTGTAGAGCCCGGCGCGGTCTCTGCTTTCGACGTGCGGTGGCTGGATCCCTTCCAACTGTCCGCCGGAATAGCCGTGGTGGCCCGGGATGTCGGTGGTGAGCACGCCCTGCGGCGCGTATTCAACCTGGGGGAGCTTCTCGTAGATCTCGAAATTGTGGTCACGTGAACGCGGCGACTCCCTGTCCAGCCGTATTTGGCAGCGCGTACACACCTCCTGGTCGTCGGACGGCGCGGAAATGGTGACGGAATTGTCGGTCGGATCGCCGCTGTAGTTGGAATATGCTGAACGTCTCGCCAGATAGGTGGCGGCCGCCACCGCAACCACGCCGTTGCTTTCGCCCGCCTTGCTCGCCGGGTAGATCAGATGGTCGTAGCCATTGTTGCCGGCTGCGCAGATGATGGGGATTTCCTCGCTGATCGCCTCGAAAACCTTCTCGAAATAATCCCAAATTGGCTTTGCCTGTTCGACCGAAGTATATCTGCTGTCGCCATATCCAGAATAGGAACGGTGCGCTCGCCATGGATCGGGTACTTCCCGGGGAAAGTGTATGACTGAAACCTTCTGGTCGCGGGCATAGAGGAACGCCAGAATGAGCTGCGCTGCGTCGGGCCGTGCTGAAATCTCGATCGGCAGGAGTTCAGCGCCTGGGGCGACCCCCCAATAAGGTATTGCGCCTTCACCGTTGCTAAATTGCCTCAACTTCGCGGGCGAGGCCGCAGGGGCGCCGACCATCAGCCCAGCGCAGGCGGTCCCGTGCGCTGAGTAGCGCATACGCGAGGTCTCAGCAGTCTCCTGAATTACGCCGCGCCCATCTTTCAGTGCTCGAAGCAACGATTTCTGAACCTCGACTTCCTGCGCATTGTTTCTCGATTTGATCAGGCCTGCCGCCCATGCCCAGGTGTCGTCGCCCACAAAGCTCTTGCTCTGCTTTTTTTCCGGCCCTCGCAAGACGGGCAGTTGCTGCTTGGGTGTGACGTAGCTCAACCCGAAAGGGTGAGCGGCGAAGCTGACCGCATCACGGATACGAGGCTCGAGATTGGGATGGCTTGAGTTCACCCCCGTATCGATCTGGGCAATGACCTCGCCGTAGCCGGGCTTGTCAGTACCCAACAAATCCCAGGCGTCGGCCTCCAGCAGGTATGCGGCCTCGTGCGGCAACCGCGCTTCAGGGATGCGCGGACGATCACGTAAGGCGCCGATTGCGATCAGGTGCCACAGGTAGTGATACCAGTCATAACAAAGATGGCCTTCGCCCTTCTTGATGTCGTCCGTCATGGCAGCCACCTACCATTCGCTCTGGGCGCGTCGGATCGTTTCATCCATCGCGTCCACCAAGTACGGAGAAATGCGCGCAGCCAGTTCCTCGCCGGCATCGGTGTCGCTGGCGTAGTGCAGCCCGGCCCATTCCCTGTTCTCGGCCACCCGGCGGGCGCGCTCATAAAGCGCGGTTACGCCGGCGTGCTCGGGCAACATCCGTTGCAGAACGTTCGCCACCGCAAATGACTGAAATGAATGGTTGGACGGGTAGGAAGCGTGCGAAGGAACCGGAAGCGCCGGCCGCAGCCTCGGCTCAATAATGTTGGGCCGTGGCCGATTGAATCGATCTTTGTAGTTGAGCCCGATCTCCTCCGTGAGTTCAAGGATCGCAACAATCAATGCGCATGTCCCCTCGAAGCCCGCGAGAGTGTCTATTCCGAGCGGTGCCGTGTAGTCCAAAATCCCGAACGATGCCTGGCGGACGATCTCCTCGCGCCGCAGCGGGTCACCTTCCCTCCTCTTCTGCAGATCGATAAGCGCTTCTGTCTCCCTGAGGCTCTCTGAAGGTCCGGGCGGGGGATCGATAAGAATGTCCTCCCAGATCGCGCCGAAATATTTGTTGGCGACGCTTAGTCCGATCCTGTGCAAGGCACGCTTGTCGTGCCACGCCGGCAAAGCCTCCTCGCCAGTTTCGAAAGCCGTTTGCCCCCTGCCGCGTCCCCGTCCTCGTCCGCGCCCTCTGCCCCTGCCTCGACCTCGACCTGCGCTCGGCCCCGCCCGGAAGGCTGGCGAAAGGCGCATGACACCATCCACAGGGTCATCAGAAATCGTTATCACGATCTGCTCTTCTTGAATCGACAGAACGCTGCTCTTGGTCATCATAGACACGAAAGGATGCAGTTTTTCGCCGCCTTTATTTTTGATGTATTCCTCAAGAGATTTTTCAGGTTTTGCGTCACCCAATATCAGCGGATATTGCCTTATGTCCGATCCATTGACTAAGAAGCGGGCGTTAAACAGCTTGTTATTAAGATCAATTATCGACATCATGTCCACCCTCAACTAAATCTTCTAATTCGATCCGCGCCAACTGGTGGTCGGAGCCTCGACGTAACGCCTGCGGTGCGCAACGCTAGGGTGCGTACCTTGGCAGCGTTATCCGCGACAGCCCGCTCTTGATAACCGAAACTCCGAGTACGCCTGCAATTGGATAATTCTCCTCTGAAAGCAGCTCGAGCGAGAAATCCGGCTCCCAGGCGCGCAAGCGTTCGACAGTTCGAACTGCTTCCACAGTCTGCCCCAGATGCCCGTGGCAGGCAGCCGAGTATCTCAAAGCGGGTAGGTATGTGGGTTGCTGCGCAAGGACACGCTCGCCGTGACGTATCCCCTCCTCGAAGCGCCCGTTCAGAGTTGCCAAGATGCAGCACGTGGTATCGATGCAGTAACGATACAGGGGAGGCCCGCCCAGTGCACGTGCGCGCATCGCATCCTCATAGCCCCGCTTCACCTCGCCGAGATAGCCGAGCGTCAAGGCACGCATGTCCCAGCAAATGGCTTGTAGCGGGTTAGCGGCTATCGCTCGATCGGCGAGTTCCAGTGCCTGTGCGTATTCACGAAAGACGAACGAATGGGCATGAGCGGCCAACGCCAGGGTGATAGGATTGAAGGGGGCCACTTCGACGGCGCGATTGGCGCATTCCCGAACCTGATCGTGAAAGGTGCCCGAGCGGCCGACCCGTCTCTCGCCAAAGCGGGTAACAAACACAAACAGCTGCCACCCCAGATACGTGCTACGCGGGTCGAGCTCATATGCTTCGGCGAGCATGCGCTCCGCCGAATCTAGGTCCTTATCGCGCATGCGGAATACGTGTCGCAGCGCTGTCAATGCAAGCCGAGACGCCCGGTGTCGGGGCTCGTCGCGGATGGACTTAGGATCGAGAACGAACTCGAGGATCGAAAACACGATCTGATTGACCAACGACATCAGCTTCAGGCTCGCCGGGCCAGTCAGGTCGGCCAGCTCGAGAAAATCCGTATGCGACCACAAGAGCCGGCTGTCACCGGGCGCAATTAATGCAAATGTCAGGCCCACTACGTCGCCCACCACCGTTGCCCTGGTTTGCAACAGCCAGTCTGGTAGCGCAGTGTCAGGCGCTTGGGTCAGCGGTCCCTGCGCTTGAAAATCCACGACGTCGACCACTTCGAAATTCAGGATCGATCGAACCACCAGATCCAGGACAAGGTCGCTGACGGCCCTGTTAGCGGAGCCCTCCGTCCACCTGGCATCGCGAAGCAGGCCCAAGCATAGCCGCGACGAATTCAGAAGTGAGGCGCTTCGCTGTCCGGACAACTGATCTGCCGCGGCAACAGGAGAGACCTTTGCTGGCACTGTGCGAGGCCGGGGCCATTGGCTTCTTTGCTCACGAAGCCAATCCTCGAACTCTGGATCGCGAATATCGAGGCCCTCAAGCAGATCACGCGTGGCAGAGCCTTCGGGCGGATCGTTCAAATCGATGCCGATCGAAGCGACGTCGAGTCGAACCACATCACGATCGGTCGAGATTAGATCAAGGCCGGCGCTGCGGAGCGACTTCCGAACCTCGGACAGTTCCTGCCGCAAGCTTGCTGCACCCTGCTCCTCGCCGCGAGTGCTCCAGAGCTTGCTTTGCAGCCATTTTCGGCTCCGCGTACCGTTGGGTGCCAGGGCGAGCATGGCCAAGAGCGCTTTAGACCGTCTGCCATGCGGCGTGACGTCCGCGCCGTCCGCGTTCTCAATCGCGAATGGCCCAATCAATCTAAGGAAAGGGTGGCCATCCGAGTACACTAGCGGGCCCTCGCGTCCCCGTACCCTAATATATCATCCGCTAATATAAGTCTATCTGTAATTCTCGGCTTCCGTCAGGTCAAACCTACACGTGGCAAAGGATTCGAGACGGGATTTCTGCTGTCACGGAAGGACTCGGTAGCGACATCAAGCGGTCGTTCGATGTAAGCGGTCCCATTGTCTGAGTTGGGTCAGGTCACGACGATGCCCACACCAACCTGAATGTCCGATCTTGAATATTCGCAGCCCAAAGCTGCCGGTCTGCTCTCGGCCCAGTCCGGCCGTTCTAAAGCAGCCGCTCGAATTTCCCGCCTATGATGATAGGCGCTCTCGCGGCTCTCACACCGCCCCTTGACGTCCCCTCCATCCCGCATGTCCAATACGCCCCATCAGGGAGGTTCCGGTGGAGATCGCGACGCTCGACCAGGTCTTTCACTTCGGCGGCTACACGCTCGACCTCGGCAAGGGCACGCTGCGCCATGCCGACGGGCCGGCGTTCCTGCGGCCGAAAGCCTATGCGGTGCTGACGCTGCTGGCCCGGCATATGGGCCGGGTCGTGCCCAAATCGGAGATCATGGATGCGGTCTGGCCGGGCGTCTTCGTCACCGAGGACTCGCTGACGCAGTCGGTCCGCGAGATACGCAAGGTGCTGGGCGACGACCTCGTGCGCACCGTGTCGAAGCGCGGTTACATGCTGGCGGCCGAGGTCGAGCCGGCGCCCGAGATCGGTTCGCAGCCGATCGTGGCGGTGCTGCGCTTTCGCAACGAGGGTGGCAACCCGGCCGACGATCCGATCGTCGACGGCTTTGCCGAGGATATCATCAACGGCCTGGCGCGCTTCGGCACTGTCACGGTGCTGGCCCGCAATTCCAGCTTCTCCTTTGCTTCCTTCGCGCGCTCGGAGTGGCCGCAGATCCGCTCGCGCATCGGCGCCGACTATCTGGTCGAAGGCTCGGTGCGCCGGCACGGCGACCAGATCCTGGCCGCCGTCAATCTCGTCGACGCAGCCAATGCCAGCCAGCTCTGGGGCGACCGCTACCAAGCCGCCGACAGCGGCTTCTCCGCCATCCAGCAGGACATCGTCGAGGAGATCGTCGGGCGCCTGGCGAGGCGGGTCACCAATGCCGGCCTGCAGCAGGCGTCGCGCAAACCGGTCACCAGCCTTGCCGCCTATGAGCTGGTGCTGCGCGGCGTGGCCCTGGTTCGCGACCCCGCCCAGACCGACATCGAGGGCGCCAGGGCCTTCTTCGAGGCGGCCGTCGCCAAGGACCCGGCCTATGGGCTGGCCCATATCTATGTCGGTCTGACCTGCGCGCTGAAAGGCGAATTCGAAGAGTCCAGCCATGCCGATCTGGTCAAGGCGCGCGAGCACGTCGCCAGGGGCCTGGCGCTGTCGCCCGACCAGGCGACCGGCCATCGCATCCAGTCGCTGGTGCGCCTCTACATGCGTGAGCACGATGCGGCCGAGCATCATTTGCGGACCGCGCTCGAACTCAATCCCTGCGATGCCGACTGCATCGAGCAGATGGGCCTTGTGCTGACCATGCGCGGGCGCCCGTTCGAGGCGCTGGGCTGGCTGGCGCGCTCCATCCGCATCGATCCGATGATCCCGCACTGGTATCAGTTCGACCGCTCGATGGCGCTCTACATGATGGGCGACTACAAGCCGGCGGCCGAGGCGCTGGAACTTGCGACACGGCCGACGCCGTGGATCAGGACGCGGCTAGCCGCCTGCTACGCCCAGCTCGGCGCAATGGACGAAGCGCGCCGGCAGGCCGCCCTCATCAACGAGGGCGACCCCGATTTCTCTCCGATCGACTATGCGACCAAGGCCATGCCGTTCGAGAGCCCGGCCGACGCGGCACATCTGGCCGACGGCATCCGGCTGGCGCTTGGCGAGCAGGCGGGTCAATCGACGACCACGACGATATAGCGCCCCTGATAGGCCCGGTAGTAGGTGCCGCCGCAACGCCAGACGGCAAAGCCATTGACCTTGGTGCGGATGCAGCCGGTGGGTAACGTGGCGACCCAGGCGGTGGTGTGCCTCAGCACGCGCCATGCGGTGTTGCGCCGCGCGACGCCGGCAGCACTTCGCGGCGTCCAGGGCTGGCCAACCCGGGCCTCGGCGGCGCCGACCAGCGACAGGACCGGCACCGTGCTGCCGATGATCTCGACGGCCGCGAGGCCGATTGCGGCCGCGGCGGCGATCGAGCGGAATTTCTTGATGGATTTCGTAGGCATTTCTCTCTCCTGTTGGTTTCGACGTCTAGCGGGATGGCGCGGCGAGCCGGGCAGCGCCCGCCAATGCCGCGAGGTGGGCAACCACGAACAGGAAATGTGCCGCGGTCGTCACGTAGCCGACGGCAAGCACGTCGGCGGCGATGAAGAACTGCCAGAACAAAAGGTTTGCGGTTCCGAGCAGCAAATGGACGGCTGTCAGCAAGGCATGCCAGTTGCGCGAATAGGCGACCCGCCACATCGTCACCCCGATGATCAGGGCCAGGCCGTGCGCCTCGATGAAGCCGATGCCGGTGCCGGGTGCATTGGCGAGCAGCGTGGCCTCGGCGCCGACGCCGAAGAAGGAGCCGGCGATGTCGGTGGCCAGGCCGCCCGCCGATGCAAGCATCAGGAAGCCGGCGTTGACGCGGATGAGAAGATTTCCGAAAGCAGGCGACATTTTCTAATTCCTTTCGAGTTGAGTTGCGGGCAGGGGCGTAGCGGTCATCCGCCTAGCGTTTGCCGGGATGCCGGCCGCCTCAGGCGGCCAGCTGTTGCGGTTCGGCGATTGCCTCGACCGGCTCGGCGGCGGCGGTTTCCGCCGGCGCCTTGATGCGGAACCAGGTGACGTAGAGCGTCGGCAGGAAGACCAGCGTCAGCGCCGTCGCCACCACCAGCCCGCCCATCACCGCATAGGCCATCGGCCCCCAGAACACGGTCGGCGCGATCGGGATCATGCCGAGTATGGCGGCCGCCGCCGTCAGCAGGATCGGCCGCAGCCGGTGCTCGGTGGCGCTGATCACTGCCGCCCACGGCTCCTCGCCGCCGGCGATATGCTCGTCGATCTGCGAGATCAGGATGACCGAGTTGCGGATCACCATGCCGATCAGCGACATCACGCCGAGGATGGCGACGAAGCCCATCGGTGCGCCCGAGATCAGCAGGGCGCCGGCCACGCCGATCAGCGCCAGCGGTGCCGTCAGCAACACCAGGAACAGGCGCTGGATGCTCATCAGCTGCACCATCAGCACGGTCATCATGATGAACAGCATCAGCGGAAACACCACGAAGATCGAGGCCTGCGCCTTGGCGCTGTCCTCCATGACGCCGCCAAGGGCGACATCGTAGCCGGCCGGCAGGCTGGCCTCGAAGGCGGCGATCGGGCCCTCGAGCTGCTTCACAATCGCCGTGGCATCCGCGCCGGGCACCACGTCGGCCTGGACGGTGACCGTCGGCAGGCGGCCGCGGCGCCAGATCAGCGGCGGCTCGGTCTGGTAGGACAGCTTCGCCACCTGTTCGATCGGCACACGCTGTCCGCCGACGGCGCTGATCGTCAGCGTGCGCAGCGTGTCGATGCTGGCCCGCTCCTCAGGTATCGCCCGCGCCACGACATCGATCAGCCAGGTCCGGTCGCGCATCTGCGTGATCCTGGAGCCGGACAGCACCGAGTTGATCGTGTCGGACAAGTGCTGCGAGGAGATGCCAAGCGCACGCGCCCGGTCCTGGTCGACCTCGACCTTGATGACCTTGGCCGGCTCGTTCCAGTCGTAGTTGATGTTGCGTACGCTGGCGTTCTCGCCGATCACCTGCGCGAAGCGCTGCGCGATGTCGCGGGTCTGCTCGGCGTCGGGTCCGCTGACACGGAACTTCAGCGGCCAGCCGACCGGCGGTCCGAGCTCGAGCGGGGTGACGCGGCTCATGACGTCGTCGAAGCCGGTCGACAGCGCCTTCTCCAGCCGCTCGATGACCGCCTGCCTGACGGCATGGCCCTTGGTGACGACCACCGCCTGGGCGAAGAAGTCGTTGGCAAGCTGCGCGTCGAGCGGCAGGTAGAAGCGCACCGCGCCCTGGCCGACATAGAAGCTCCAATGGTCGATGTCGGGATCGGCCTTGAGCAGCGTCTCGACGCGCTCGACGGTCGCCTGCGTCGCCTGCAGCGAAGCGGTGCGTGGCAGCGTCAGGTCGACCATCACTTCCGGCCGGTCCGACTTCGGGAAGAACTCCTGCGGCACCAGGCCCATGGCCAGCACCGACAGCGCGAACAATCCCGCCGTGCCGCCCAGCACCACCCACTTCATGCGCATTGCGAGGTCGAGCACGGCGCGAAAGCCGCGCGAGAAGCGCGAACTGCCATGGCCGCCATGGCCCTTCAGGCGCTCGGGCAGGATCGCCACGCCGGTGAGCGGCGTGAACAGCACGGCGACCACCCACGACACGACCAGTGCGATGCCGACCACCGCAAACAGCGAGAAGCAATATTCGCCGGCGCCGCTCTGGGCAAAGCCGACCGGCACGAAGCCGGCGATGGTGACCAGCGTTCCGGTCAGCATCGGGAAGGCGGTCGAGGTGTAGGCATAGGTGGCGGCGCTTATCTTGTCGTGCCCTTCCTCCATCTTCGAGATCATCATCTCGACGGCGATCATGGCGTCGTCGACCAGAAGGCCAAGCGCGATGATCAGCGCGCCGAGCGAGATGCGCTGCAGCGAAATGCCGAAATATTGCATCGCCACGAAGGTGATGGCGAGCACCAGCGGGATGGCGACGGCCACAACGATGCCGGGCCGCCAGCCGAGTGCCAGGAAGGAGACGGCAAGAACGATGGCGATCGCCTCGCCGAGGCTCTTGGTGAATTCGCCGACGGATTCCTCGACCACATGCGACTGGTCGGCGACCAGCCGCAGATCGACGCCGGCCGGCAATTCGCGCTGCATCTCGGCGACCTTGTCCTTGACGTGCTCGCCTAGCGCCAGCGCATCGCCGCCCGATGTCATCGCGATCGCGATGCCGATCGCCGGCTCGCCGTTGAAGCGGAACTGCTGCTGCGCCGGGTCGGAATAGCTGCGCTTGACCTCGGCAACATCGCCCAGGCGGAAGTAATGGCCATTGGCGTAGAAGTTGATCGCCTTCAGGCTCTCTTCGGAGGTGAACTCGCCGGTGACGCGGATGGCGATGCGCTCAGGGCCGGCATCGACCGTGCCGCTCGGCGTCAGCGCGTTCTGCGCCTGCAGCGCCTGCGACAGCGAGCCGACATCGAGGCCGAGGGCTGCGACCTTCTGCGTCGAGAATTCCAGATAGATCTTCTCGTCCTGCTGGCCGACCAGATCGACCTTGGCGACATCCGGCACGCGCAGGAAATCGGCGCGCAGGCCGCTCGCCAGATCCTTCAACTGGCGGTGGCTCAAGCCGTCCGAACTCAGCGCGTAGATCAGCGAATAGGTGTCGCCGAACTCGTCATTGTAGAATGGGCCCTGGACGCCGGACGGCATGGTCGACTTGATGTCGTCCATCTTCTTGCGGACCTGGTACCAGAGCGGCAGCACCTCGGTGGCGCCGACCGTGTCCTTCAGATTGACGAACACCACGGATTCGCCGGGCTTGGTGTAGCTCTTGACGTAGTCGAGGTTGGGAAGCTCCTCGAGCTTCTTCTCGATGCGGTCGGTGACCTGCTCGACCGTGTCGTTGGTGTCGGCGCCTGGCCACATCGTCTTGATCACCATGGTCTTGATGGTGAAGGGCGGATCCTCCTCCCGCCCCAGCGAGGTGTAGGCCCAAAGCCCGGCAAGCGCTGCCACGACCATCAGATAGAGCACGAAGCTGCGGTGCCGGATGGCCCAGTCGGAGAGGTTGAAAGAGGTCATGGCTTTGCTCCCTCAGCCGCAGCGCCTCCGCGCCGCCGGCTGTCAAAAAGACGATTGGTTGACGAGATGCCGGCCTTCAGGCGGCCGGCAGCATTCTCTGGTTTTTCGGCCAACTGGCGGCCTGTCGCCGCGGCTTGATTGCCAGGGCGGCGATGTAGCGTTCAAAGGCCTGCGGGTCCTGCGTGCCGGCGGCCAGTGCGACGTGGCCGTCGGGTCTGACGAGATAGGCGCCGTCGCGCTGCAGGCCCGCGGACTTAGCCCTATCCGACCAGGCGAAGACGTGGACGGAAATGCCGTTCCCGGCGAGCATCTCCAGGAACGCGGCATTCGCCTCGCCATAGACATGGACCTGCCAGTCGAGCGATCGTAGCGGCTCGAAATTGTCGCTGCTGCCGGACGCGACATAGGGCAGGCGGTCGCCGCCCTGTATCGCGCCGGCCTTGCCGCTGCTGATCGCGCTGGCACGATACTGGATCCGGGTCTGCGAGATCATGCCGAAAAAGGCACGCGATCCGGCAGCCGTCCCAAGAACCACGCGCAGGATCTTCGGCATCAGATAGCGGCGGAACAGGCCGACCAGCCGCGAGCGGCTGGTGGCGACGCGGAACACCTTGTCCGTGCTATCGATCAACAGCCTGGCAAAGGCGATGCGCTCCGGCTCGTAGCTGTCCAGCAGGCGCTTGTCGGCGCGGCCTTGCAACACTGCCGCCAGCTTCCAGGCGATGTTGACCGCATCGCCCATGCCGGTGTTCATGCCCTGGCCGCCGGCCGGACTGTGGATATGGCCGGCGTCGCCGGCAAGGAACACGCGGCCGACGCGGAAGCGCTCGGCAACCCGGTGATGCACACGGTAGGTCGAGAACCAGTTGACCCTGGCCACCGTGATGCCGGTGTCGCGCTCGACATCGGCGCGGATCGCCTCGAAGGTGATCGTCTCGTCCGCCTCATGCGCCTTCGGCACCACGCCGATCAGTCGCAGCGAACCGGATTGCCTGACTGGCATGACGATGGCGAAGCCATAGGTGCTGACCGTGGTGTCCATGCCATTGCGGGTCACCGCGCCGCTGCCATCGACGTCGGCGACGTAGAAGGACTGCTCATAGGTGCCGCCGGGAAAGCCGATGGCGAGCCCATGGCGCACGGCGCTGCGGGCGCCATCGCAGCCGACCAGATAGGCGGCACTGATGGTCTCGGTCGCGCCTTGCTTGTTCAAGGTGGCGACAACCGTGCCGCCCGTGTCCTCGAAGGCGACCAGTTCGGTGTTGCGCTCGACCCTGACACCGGCCCGCTCGAGATGCGTGATCAGGATGCGTTCGTGAATGTCCTGCGGCAGCGCGAACGCAAAGGAGTATGGGCTGACGCCCTGGCCGAAGTCGCTGAGCGGAAGCCTGGCGGCGATGCCAGCCGGTGTACGCACCGTCAGTCGCTCGACCCTGACGCCGGCGGCGAGCACGTCGTCGACGATGCCGATCTGGCTGTGGAACTCCAACGTGCGGGCCTGGACAGCCAACGCGCGCGAGGTTTCGCCCGGGCCTGCATCCTTGTCGAAAATACGCACCTGGACGCCGAGGCTGGTGAGCCACAGCGCAAGCGTCAGTCCGGTTGGGCCGGCGCCGGCAATCAGCACTTGAGTCTGCGAGGCACTCATCTGGTTACTCCTTCGGGGAGGCGAACCTTTTCGTGTTCGCGAAGCCGGTTGACGCCGGCGGTGACGACAATGTCGCCTTCGGCAAGGCCGTCGCTGACGACGACGCGGTCTGTTTCGTAGCGGGCAATGGCGACAGGCTTGAGTTCCACGGTCGAGGACGCGGCAACCACCCAGACGGCCGGCTTGCCGTCCTTGTCGAACAGCGCGCTTCCCGGCAGCACCACGACAGGGGCGCTCATCGTGTTGACGCGGCCGGCGACGCTGCTGCCGAAGCGCATTTCGTTCGGCGCGTCGCGCAGCGCGACCTTGACCTGGAAGGTGCGGGTCGCGGCGTCGGCCATCGGCGAGATTTCACGAATGATGCCGATCGTCGCGATCGCCGGATTGCTCAGCAGCGAGACCTTGATTTCAAGGGGACGCCTTGCATCCTCGCCGGTCGAGAAGGCTGCTTCGGCGATCGAGAAGACCGCGTCGCGGGCAGCAGGGTCGGCGACGCGCGCCACCATCTGGCCGGCATTGACGACCTGGCCCGCTTCGGCGCCGGTCGCGGTCACCACACCATCGAAATCGGCATGCAGCTCGGTGTAGGCAAGCTGGTCCCTGGCCATCTCGAAGCCGATCCTTGCCGATTCAAGCTTTGCCTCGGCCGAACGCAGGCCTTTCATCGTTGCATCGTAATTGGCCCGTGTCGCAAAGCCCTTGGCAAGAAGCGCTCCGATGCGGGCCTCGGCGGCACTGGCTTCGACCAGCACGGCCTCGGCGGCCGCGACGTCGGCCTTGGCGCTGGCGAGGCGGTTGCGATAGTCCTGGTCTTCGATGCGGGCGAGCACGTCGCCCTTGTTTACCATCTGGCCGACCTCTGCCGTGCGTTGCACGAGCTTGCCGGACAGCCGGAAGCCGAGATCGCTTTCGCGCTGCGGCCGGATCTCGCCGATGGCGATGCGTTCGTCGGCCTGCCGGGCTGGCTTCACCGCCATGGCCCTGACAAGCTTGGCTTCGGGCACGTTCGGTTCGACCGCCGCGGCCTCGCCCTTTGCGCCATACCAGACCACCGCGGCGGCGCAGGCAAGTGCAGCCACGGATGCAGCGACGAGACGATGCTTGCCGCGCCTGTTGTGGAAGAGTGTCATGTTGCCTCCATACCCGATGTTGCGGCCTGCGCCGGGCAAGGGCGCGTTAGCCGAAGATCCCATTGGCTGGAGAAGAACCGGGAACGCTTGATGCACGATTGCAAGGAGCTCGAAGACCAGCCCGTCCTGACCAGCACGAGCTTTTTCGCCTTTTCGGCCCCTGAAATCCCGATCGGGTTCTGAAAATTTTCCGATGTTTTGGCGACCGGCGGCCAACGCGTAGGCCGGTCGATTCGCCTAGGCGTCGAGGGAAAGCGGAAAGCATTGCTCCGCCGGTGTTGACAGCATATGGCAGCGCTTGTTACGTAATGTTATTACATATGCAGCCTACGGTAGGCGAACCGATGCCTGCAATCAAAAAACCATTGCGGCGCGATCGGGGGAAACCTACGGTAGAAAATGATGGTCCCCGAGTCGAAAGGCGAGGGGTGAAAAGGGAACACGGTGAGACCGTTCTTTGGTCGAGGCCGTGGCTGCCCCCGCAACTGTAAGCGGCGAGCAACATCCGCAAATGCCACTGGCCGGCAAGGCTGGGAAGGCAGGATGAAGCCGAGACCCGCGAGCCAGGAGACCTGCCATCAGCATGAGTTGACCGGACGGGGTGTGCCGGGAGGAGACGCCATCGGTCTGTCGTCCGATCGGCCCAGCTTCCTTCCGTCGCCAGTTTTGGAAAGTGACGGAACTTTGGAAGCCACCATCCATCGCATCATCGTGTGCTCGCTGTGCCGCGATTCAACCGGGCTGGCTCGCATCCCCGCTTCGAGGCCGGGGCTGAGCCGATGATGCTGCTCGAAGCCCGCGACGTGAGCGCGACGGCGAATGGCCGCCGCCTGGTGAATGGGGTAAGCCTGTCGGTCGCAGCAGGCGATCGCCTGGCCATCATCGGTCCCAACGGCGCCGGCAAGACCACGCTTTTGCGCATGCTGTGCGGCGCGCTGCAGCCAAGCACCGGCGAGGTGCTCCTGTCGGGACGCCGTCTCGACCGGATCACGCCGGCCGAGCGGGCGCTCAACATGGCCGTCGTCGGCCAGACCGACCAGCCGGATCCGCGGCTCGCCCTGATCGACTATGTCGAGCTTGGTCGCGTCCCGCATGCCGGCATGAGGCGCCTGCGCGAAGATCGAGACATCGTCGTCGTGGCGCTGCGTCGGACCGGCCTGCTGCCGCTGCTCGGCCGCAGCATCGGCTCGCTCTCCGGCGGCGAGCGCCAGCGCGCGCAACTGGCTAGAGCCATCGCCCAGGAGCCAAAGATACTGTTCCTCGACGAGCCCACCAACCATCTCGACCCGCGCGCCCGTGGCGAGCTGCTCGAACTGGTCGCCGGCTTCGGCATGAGCGTGGTCGCGGTGCTGCACGATCTGGCGCTGGTGGCGCCCTTCGCCACCCGGGTCGCGGTGATGAACGAGGCCCGGCTGCATGCGCTGGCGCCGCCGCGCGAGGCGCTGACGGAAAAGCTGATCCGCGACGTGTTCGGCATCGACGTGTTTCGCCTGCGCCACCCGACCGAGGATCGCGAGCTCACCGTGTTCGACGTTCCCGCGCCTCCTCGCCATCCTGAACCGACTTTCCATGCACCCAAGGAGCCATGCCTCGTGAAACGCCTCGCCCTCTCTTTTGTCCTGTCGCTGTTTACCTCGGCGACGTTCGCCTTTCCGGTCACCGTCGACAGCTGCGGCAAGAAGCTGACCTTCGCTGCACCGCCGAAGCGCGCCGTCATTCATGATCTCAACATGGCCGAAATGGCCTTCGCGCTGAAGCTGCAGCCGTCGATCGTCGGCCTGACCGGCATCACCGGCTGGTACAAGGTCGGCCCCGAATTCAAGGCCGAGCAAGGCTCGATCCCGGAACTGGCGCCAAAGTACCCGACGCTGGAAAACCTGGTCGCCGTCGAGCCCGATTTCTTCTTCGCCGGCTGGTACTACGGCATGAAGCCGGGCGGCGAGGTGACGCCCGACACGCTCGCTCCGCACGGCATCAAGACGCTGGTGCTGACGGAAAGCTGCGTCCATCTCGATAAGAACCGTCCCGCCGCCTCGATGGACCTGCTCTATGGCGACGTCGAAAAGTTGGGCAAGATCTTCGGTAAGGAAGCCGAGGCCGACAAGCTTGTTTCGGGCTGGAAGGCGCAACTGGCTGCGATCACGGCCAAGGTCGGCAGCGCCAAGGGCACGCGGGTGTTCCTCTACGATTCCGGCGAGGACAAGCCGTTCACCGCCGGCAAGTTCGCCATACCCAGCGCCATGATCACCGCCGCCGGCGGGGACAACGTCATGGCCGACATGGAGACGAGCTGGGGCACGACGGATTGGGAGACGGTGGCGGCGCGCAACCCGCAATTCCTGATCCTGCTCGATTACCAGGATGGCGGCGGCTACAGGAAGCTGCTCGAATTCCTGAAGGCACACCCGGCCATGAAGGAAACGGACGCAGTCAAGAACGAGCGTTTCGTGGCGCTGCGTTATGCCGAGCTGACGCCCGGACCCGCCAACATCGAGGCGATCGGCAAGATCGCCAAAGCGATGCATCCGGAAGCGTTTTAAGGATTGGGTGGGTCGGGATTTTTCCATGACGGATCGCCTGCCTTGGAGATTGGCCGAAACGCTCGTGACGTCGTCATCCACGGGCGGAGCAAGGAGCGAAGCGACGCAGCGCAGACCCGAGGATCCATGCCGTTACGGGCAGGCGCCGCTGCGGTGCAGAATTCTGCTCCGGGGCACCCCGCGCGCGCAAGGTCACGGCATGGATCCCAGGGTCTCCGCGACGGAGCTTCGCTCCTGCTTCGCCCTGGGATGACGAAGTTGCGGAGACCTCGGCCAATCTCAAACGCCGGCGTGGCGATGACGTGTCCAAGAACGTGAATCGGCGCCACAAGGCGTTCACACCGGCCATGATGGCAGGCGCGGCGCTGGTTGCCGCGCTCGCCTTGCTGTCGATCGCCTATGGTTCGACGGTGATCGCGTTGCCGGATGTCGTCGCAGCACTGGCGCATGCGGTCGGGTTCGATACGCATTCGGTCTCCGGCCCGGTCGGCAAGATCGTCGTCGACCTCCGGCTGCCGCGCACGCTGCTGGCAATCGCGGTCGGCGCCGGGCTGGGTGTTGTCGGCGTATTGCTGCAGACAGTGACCCGCAACGATCTCGCCGATCCGTTCCTGTTTGGTCTCTCCTCGGGTGCCGCCGCCGGCGCTGTATCCGTCATCACCGTCTTCGGTGACAGTTTCGGCATCTGGACCTTGCCGGTCGCCGCTTTCACCGGCGGCATGCTGGCCGCGGCCGTGGTGCTGTTGCTTGTCTCGCGCGTGACGGGGCAGGGCCCCGAGCGCCTGATCCTTGCCGGGCTTGCCGTCTCCTTCATGTTCACCGCGCTCACCAACTATCTGGTCTTTGCCGGCGACCAGCGCGCCGCCCATTCGGTGCTGTTCTTGACCATGGGTGGGCTCGGCCTGGCGCGCTGGGATAATATTGGTTTGGCAGGGCTGGGCGCGGGCATCATCCTTGCCTATGGGCTGTGGAACCATCGCCGGTTCGATGCCTTCCTCGCCGGCGAGAACGCCGCCGAAAGCCTCGGCGTGCCCGTGGCGCGCATGCGCCGCACCACCTTTCTCGTCGCCGCCCTGTCGACCGCGATCCTCGTCTCGGTCGCCGGCGTCATCGGCTTCGTCGGCCTGATGATTCCGCATCTCTGCCGGCCATTGGCCGGTCCGTTGCATCTGCGCCTCATCGCAAGCTCGGCGCTGTTCGGCGCGGTGCTGCTTTTGGCCAGTGATCTTCTGGCCCGCACGCTGCTGCCGCCGCAGGAACTGCCGATCGGCATCATCACCAGCTCGCTCGGCGCCTTCTTCGTCGTCACCATGCTGATCCGCAACCGCCTGTGACGGGACAACAGAGCCACAGGCGATGGTCTCCGCTCGCGATCACGGCGTCGTGACCGTATTTGCATGGCTGCCTACGTTGAATAGTAAGCACGCTTATTATATATGCCGCTCATGGTTTCCGACGGCATCGACAGATTGGGATTTTTGATCCACGACGTGCAGCGCCTGATGCGCAAGCGCTTCGAGGCGCGCGCCAGCGGTTTCGGCCTGTCCTCGGCGCAATGGCGGCTTCTGGTCCGCGTCGCCAAGGAAGAGGGCGTCGCGCAGGCACGACTCGCCGAGCTTCTCGAAATCGAGCCGATCAGCGTCTCGCGCCTGGTCGATCGCATGGAGGAGGGCGGCTGGATCGAGCGCCGTTCCGACGCGACCGACCGCCGCGTGCGCATGATCTTCCCGACCACCAAGGCAAGCGAGGCCTATAACCACGTCAAGAGCCTGGCCGGTGAGGTCTACGAGGAATCGCTTGTCGGCGTTTCGCCGGAAGATCGCCGTGTCCTGATCAGGGCGCTGGACACCATCGTGCGGAATCTTGCGGACGGCGAGGCGTCGTCCCTGGAAAAAGTCAGGAATACGGAAGGCGCAGCAGCATGAACGCGGTAGCCAAGATAGACGAAAAGGTCACCGAACTGGAAATGGAGGCGCCGGCTCAGCCGGCGACGGCGCCCGTGGCGGTCGCGCCCCCGCAGCAGCCGGCGCCTGTCGCGCCGAAGAAGAAGCGGCGCCTCGGCCGCTCCCTGTTGATGATCGCGCTGCCCGCGGCGCTGATCGCTGGCGGCAGCTATGTCTGGGTTACCGGCGGCCGCTACCAGGAGACCGAGAACGCCAATCTGGAGCAGGCCAAGGTGTCGATCGCCTCCGACACGGCAGGCCGTATCGTGACGGTCGACATAGCCGATAACCAGCTCGTCAAGCAGGGCGATGTGCTGTTTGCCATCGATCCCGAGCCCTATCGGATCGCGCTCGCCCAGGCTGACGCGGCGGTGGCCGGCGCGCGCCTCAATGTCGAGCAGCTGCGCGCCGCCTACAGCCAGTCGATGGCGCAGGAGAAGTCCGACACCAGCGAGGTCGATTTCGCGCAGTCGCAATATGACCGCGCCGCCGATCTCGCCCAGAAGGGCATCAACGCCAAGTCGTCGCTCGATCAGGCCAAGAACGATCTCGACAAGGCCAAGCAGCAGCTGGCGGTCGCCGAACAGGGCATCATCAGCGCCAAGGCCGCGCTTGGCGGCAATCCGGACATCGAGACCGACAAGCACCCGACCGTGATGGCCGCGCTCGCCGCGCGCGACAAGGCCGCCTATGATCTGGCGCAGACCACGGTCAAGGCACCAGCCGATGGCGTCATCAGCCAGGCATCCTCGTTCAAGGTCGGCCAGTATGTCGGCTCCGGCACGCCGCTGTTCTCGCTGGTCGAGACCGGCGACACCTGGATCGACGCCAACTTCAAGGAAACCCAGCTTACCAACATGAAGCCGGGACAGAAGGCCGAGATCGTCGTCGACACCTATCCGGGCAAGACCTTCGCGGCGACCGTCAAGGCGATCGGCGCCGGCACCGGCGCGGAGTTCTCGCTGCTGCCCGCCCAGAACGCCACCGGCAACTGGGTCAAGGTCACCCAGCGCATCCCGGTGCGCCTGGAACTGACGGATCCCGACGCCAGGATGGCGCTGCGCACCGGCATGAGCGTGACCGCCACCGTCGACACTGGTGTGGCGCGTGGGCTGCCGAAGATCTTCGGCCATGCCACGGCTGGCGAGGCGCAGTAAACGGATTTCGTGCGAGGCGGCGGAAGCTGCGTCTGACAAAACCAAGGACAGGAGACAGGCCGGCGGGGCGAAGGGCGAGGATTGCGACGGTACTGCCGGCCAGCCTCGACATTCGACTTCGGACCCGACGGTCCACAGGGTTCCGGGCGGCTGGCGCCCGCGAAATTCGAGACGCTCTGGTCGATGTAACCCCCACATCGATGGTCGCGTCCCACCGCGATGAGGGTCTCTCCACACGGGACGGCCTCGCCGCCCGGAAACCCTTGTCTACACGTTTTTGATACCGACTGGAAGTTCCGCATCATGAGCACCCCAGAAGCCTTCAAGGAAGTGCCGCACCGCGGCCTGATCACGGTTGCGCTGATGCTGGCGACGGTCATGCAGGCGCTCGACACCACGATCGCCAACGTTGCGCTGCCGACCATGACCGGCGATCTCGGTGCCTCGCCAGACAACATCAACTGGGTGCTGACGTCCTACATCGTGGCCGCTGCGATCATGACACCGGTCACCGGCTGGCTGGCCGACCGGCTCGGCCGCAAGGAACTGTTCCTGACGGCGGTGGTCGGCTTCACCATCTTCTCCATGCTGTGCGGTCTGGCGTGGAGCCTGGAGACGATGGTGTTCTTCCGGCTGATGCAAGGCGTGTTCGGCGCCGCGATCGTGCCGCTGTCGCAGACCTTCCTGCTCGACATCAATCCGAAGGAGCGCCACGGCCAGGCGATGGCCATCTGGGGCGCCGGCATCATGCTGGGGCCGATCCTCGGCCCGACGCTCGGTGGCTGGCTGACCGAGAATTTCAACTGGCGCTGGGTGTTCTTCATCAACCTGCCGGTCGGCATCGCCGCTTTCCTCGGCATGGCCGCCTATTTGCCTTCCGTTGCCCGGCGGATACGCAGCTTCGATTTCTTCGGTTTCGCCATGATCTCGCTTGGCGTCGGCGCGCTGCAGCTGATGCTCGATCGCGGCGGCGAGGTCGACTGGTTTTCCTCGGTCGAGATTTGGATCGAGCTCGGTCTTTCGCTGACCGGCTTCTGGGTGTTCATCATTCACACGGTGACGGCGGAGCACCCGTTCATCGACCCCAAGATCTTCCTCGACCGCAATTTCGTGACCGGGCTGGCGTTCATCTTCGTCATGGGCGTGCTCATCCTGGCCAGCATGTCGCTGCTGCCGCCAATGCTGGCAACCATCTTCGGCTATCCGACCATGACCATCGGTGTCGTCATAGGTCCCCGCGGTATCGGCACGATGATTTCGATGCTTTTGGTCGGCCGCATCATGCACAAGGTCGATGCCCGCGTCCTCGTTGTCATCGGCTTCCTTTTGACCGCGCAGTCGCTCCACACCATGGCGAGTTTCACGCCGCAGATGGACAATTGGCTGATCCTCAGCTCCGGCATCATCCAGGGCCTGGGAATGGGAATGGTGTTCGTGCCGCTGTCGACCGTGGCTTTCGCGACGCTCGACCCACGCTACCGCACCGATGCCACGGCGCTGTTCAGCCTGGTGCGCAATCTCGGTTCGTCGATCGGCGTGTCGGTCGTGACGGTTCTCCTGGTGCGCAATATCCAGGTCAACCACAGCGAGCTCTCGGCCTTCATCAACCCGTTCAATCCCAATCTGTGGGCGGTCTCGCCTGCCGCGGCGGGCGGCGACCCAACGGCACTTTCGGAGGTCGACGGGCTGGTCAATATCCAGGCGATGATGATCTCCTACGTCAACGACTTCAAACTGCTGATGATGATGACGCTGCTTGCCGTCCCGTTCGTCTTCCTGCTGCGCAAGCCAAAGGCCGGTCCGGCCGCAGGCGGCGCACCCGCCGCGCATATGGACTGACGTTTGCGGATTGGCGCGACGTAGCGGCCGCGCCTGCATCCGGACTCAAAATCGTGACCCGGGAACAGCACCAGGATTTTCAGATATCCACCGCCGTCAGCTCCTGACTTCGAGCTGGTTCACCTACCATTAGTATATCTCGATCACGATGCAGTCGCTTTTGGGTTGAAAAGCGAGGCGTGTTGCTTTGCGCCGGCACCAAACCGGAGGAACTCTGTTTGGGCACGAAACCATCCAGGAAAGCCGCCGAAGCACCGGAGTCGGCCAATCTGGCCGCGCTGGCAAAGCTGACGATCGCTTCATACGAAACGCTCGAGCGCGATCTTCGAGCCCGGATCGCAACGCTCGAAGGGCAGGCGCTGCGATTTGAGACGGCGATCGATAACGTTTCGCAGGGCATCTGTTTTTTCGACGCCGATGAACGGCTGATCCTGTGCAACCGCCGCTATGCGGAAATTTATCACATTGCGCCGGAGCAGTTGCAGCCGGGGCTGACGCTCCGCGAAATCGTCGAACGCCGCGTCGCTGCGGGGACATCCACGACCGACGCCGACGCCTATCTCGCATTGGCCCGATCGGTCAATTCGGGCATGGCTCCAAAAGCCTGGACCGCCAACCTCACCGACGGCCGGACTATTCAGGTCTGCCATCAGCCGATGCCCGACGGCAGTTGGGTGGCCACGCACGAAGACATTACGGCGCTCGCTGCCAATCGACAGATCGTCGACGAGCGCATCTCGCTGCAAACGCTGATCGACTGGGTGCCCGATTATCTTTGGGTCAAGGACACCGAAAGCCGTTTCGTCGTGGCGAACAGGGCACTTTCTGTCGACTGTGGTCGGGAGAAGACCGGTGACATGATCGGTCTGACCGATTTTGATCTTCATGCCCCGGAACTTGCGCAGAAATTTCGCGCGGTGGAGCAGAACGTGCTCAGCAGCGGGCAACCAATGATCGACAAGGAAGAGTTTGTGGTCGATGCGTCGGGCGCCGTCCGATGGTTCTCATCGACAAAGGTGCCGCTGCGCAATGCCCGCAATGACATCATCGGCCTGGTCGGCATCGCTCACGATATCACCGCCCGCAAGCAAGCGGACATCCTTCGGGACGGGCAGGCGCATATCCTGGAAATGATCGCGATGAGCGCCCTGCTCGAAGACGTGCTCGACCGCCTGATGCGCCTTGTCGAGTCGCAGTTGACGGGGATATTCGGTTCCGTCTTGCTTCTCGACAAGGACGGCAGCCATTTGCGGCACGGCGGTGCGCCGAGCCTGGCGAAAGACTATACCACAGCCATCGACGGGATCGCCGTCGGCCCCAAGGTTGGATCATGTGGCACTGCCGTCTATCGGCGCGAGCCGGTCATCGTCGCAGACGTCATGCAGGATCCGCTTTGGGAAGATTACCGTGAGGTGGTGGCACCCTTCGGCTATCGTTCGTGCTGGTCGACCCCGATCCTGTCGCACCAAGGCGCCGTGCTAGGCGTCTTCGCGATGTATTCAATGACAGTGCGTGAACCGACCGGGGCCGAAACACGGCTGATCGACTTCACGACACGCATTGCAGGGATCGCCATCGAGCGCAAATTGGCTGAAGACCAGATTCACTTCATGGCCAACCATGATGTGCTGACCGGGCTTCCAAATCGCGCTCTGCTCGAGGATCGGCTCTCTCAGGCTCTGCTGTATGCGCAGCGATACGATCGCTGGGTTACGGTAGTGTTCATCGACCTCGACAATTTCAAACTCGTCAATGATACGCTTGGCCACAACGCCGGTGACGTGCTGCTGAAGACCGTCGCCAACCGTATGGTCGAATGCGTAAGGTCAACCGACACCGTCGTGCGGCTTGGCGGCGACGAGTTTGTCATAGTCCTGTTCGACCAGCCGACGAACGTCGATCTCATCTCAGAGACGCTGCAAAAGATCCGGGCGGCGATAGCGGAGCCGGTTCATCTGGGAAGGCATCGGCTGAGGGCGACGGCCAGCATTGGCATCGCCAACTACCCCAAGGACGGGACGAGCCCGGATACGCTGCTGGCCAATGCCGATGCGGCCATGTACCGTGCGAAGGAATTCGGCCGCGACAATTTCCAGTTCTATGCTCCCGAATTCAACACCAGAGCGCATGAGAAATTCGTGCTTCAGGAAGAGTTGCGAAACGCGCTCGCTCATTCGGAATTCATTTTGCTCTATCAGCCGCAAGTCGATCTTCGTTCAGGGGACGTCTTTGCGGTCGAAGCGTTGCTGCGCTGGAAGCATCCGACACGAGGCATCGTGGCGCCGAACACATTCATTCCCACCGCCGAGGAGACCGGCCTGATCGTGCCGATCGGCGACTGGGTCCTGCACGAGGCCTGTCGGCAGAACAAGGCCTGGCAGGACGCCGGCCTGCCGCCGCTGACCGTCTGCGTGAACGTCTCGGCGCGGCAATTCAGGGAACCGAACCTGATCGGCCGTGTCGTGAATGCCCTGAAGGACAGCGGTCTGGAGGCCAGGTATCTCGAGCTTGAGGTGACCGAAAGCCTTATCATGCAGGACGTTGAGCTGGCGGTCGCAACGATGAACGCATTGCAGAACCTGGGCGTCCAGATATCGATCGACGATTTCGGAACAGGCTATTCCAGCCTCAGTGCACTCAAGACCTTTCCCGTGGCACGGCTGAAGATCGACAAGTCATTCATCAAGGATCTCGCCGTCGACGAGAACGATCAGGCAGTCGCCAGTGCCGTGATTTCATTGGGTCAAAATCTGCATCTGAGGGTCATTGCCGAGGGCGTCGAGACAGACGATCAGGTGGCCTTCCTGCGCAAGAACAATTGCGATGAAATGCAGGGCTATCATTTCAGCAAACCGGTCTCGGCCCAGGGCATCGAGAAATTGCTCGACGGCAAGCGTGATGGATGACGGCCAGCAATCTCTGCAGATTGGTCGCGGCTATTTCCCAAGCACCAGGCTCCAGTAGCGCAGGCCGGAGTCGCGGCCGTCGCGCACATAGGCAAGACCGAAGCGGGTGAAGCGCGGGTCGAGCATGTTGCGGCGATGGCCGGGCGAATGCACCCAGATGTCGAACAGTTTCGCCTGGTCGAAGCGGCCTTCGGCGATGTTTTCGGCGGCCGCACCGGCAATGCCGTTGCCCCTGACGCGCGAGGAAAAGCTCTTGCCCCAGCCGGTTGTATGGCTCATGCGCCGCGCCCCGGCCATATAGCCAGCCTGCTGCAGGGCCGCCTGTTCGAGCTGTCCATCGGGAACCAGCGGGCCGAGCCCGGCCGAAGCCCGGATGCCGGCCAGCGTGCCGGTGGCGGATGAGGAGACGCCGGCGCCTTCGCCGGTCGGCTGCGAAACGGTGCTGCAGGACGCGAGGCCGGCCAGCGCGGCGAGGCTGGCTCCCTTGAGCAGCAGGCGCCGGTTCAGATTCGGGATTTGGTCGTTTTCGATGTTCGCAATGGTCATGCCCGCCTGAGATAAGCGCGATCATGGCTTTTGCCGGGCAGGGCGGCGAAAATCTTGGTCCTAGGCAGCCGTATCGAGATTTGTTTCCGAGATTGGAGAACGGCCGGTCCGGTCGTCTTCCGTATGCACCCACCACGAGCCGAGCGCATCGATCAGCGGCACGAGCCTGCGGCCAGGCCCGGTAAGGTCGTAGTCGACGCGCAACGGATAGCCCGGATGCGCTGTCCGCCGCACGATGCCGGCGTCCTCCAGCTTGCGCAACTCCAGCGCCAGGATGCGGTGCGACACGGTCGGATTGTCGCGCCTCAAGTCGCTGAAGCGTTTGGTCCCGTCCTTCAGATAGTAGAGCAGCAAGGTCGGCCAGCGGCCGCTGAGCACGCGCATGGTCTCTTCGATCGGGCAGCGCGAGACGACGTCTTTCATGGGGGGCCTGTGGCGGGCTGGTTACAGAATTGTGCGTAATTTACATGGGGCGGCCAGCGTTTAGGGTCAAGTTTCGCTGCGCGGCGTGATCCCTGAACATGGAAGAGACAACAGATGGAACCTATCCTCCTTTACGGCTTCCCGGCGGGAAGCTCGATGGGCCTGGTCGCCGCCTTCGAGCGCGTCGGGCAACCCTACCGGCTGTGTCGCGTCGACATGCTGGCCGAGATGAAAAACGATGCCTATGCCCGCATCAACGGCCGGCAGGAAACGCCGGTCCTGATCACCGACGAAGGCAAGGTGCTCACCGAAACAATGGCCATTGCCGCATGGCTTGAAGCCCGCGACAGTGAGCGCCGCGTCAGCTTCGAGCAGCACACGCCGGAAGCCGACCGCATGCATCAGCTCATGGCTTTCGTGAACACCGGCTTCACCGCCGCATTCAGCCCGCTCTGGGTGGCGCTGGAAATGGCGTCGCCCGATCCGGCGCTGCAGGCGACCTTGCGCGATTTCGGCCGCAAGGCGGTGACCGAGCGCCACGACCGGCTAGAGGCCATGATCACCGATACCGACTTCCTGGCCGGCGACCGGTTGACGCTGGCCGACACCACGCTGATCGGCGTGGCGCGCTGGGCCGAGTACCACGAGGCGATCGACGGTGCCGCCTATCCGAAGCTCGCCGCTTTGCGCCGCCGCATCGAGGCCGATCCGGCCGTGCGATACGCGCTAGGTGTCGAGGATGGCGAGAGGCCTGTCGGCTCCGGCGCCTGCCTGGGGCACGTTCCCCTGGCCGAGGTCATCGAGCGCTACGCCGCCTAGAACCGTAGGCGGGGCGGTGCCAGCACCTGGCGCCGCCCCTTCCGACAACCGCCTGTATGTAACGCGGCGTCCGGGCAGCATGTTGAAAATCGCTACCCGTGCGGCGCGAAATACTCGCTCATTTCGCGAGCGTGATGAGGCGGCCGGCATACATCTCGCGATCTCCGAGCAGGGCCGCACAGTCCGTTCTGACGGAGGAGTTTCCCGTCATCTGCACGGTCTTGCCGACAAGCCTCAGACAGTCGCCCTGGCCGCTCATGTCGGAGTTCCCGGCATAGGAAATGGGCGCGTCGGGCGCATAGACGAATCCGCTGATTTTGGAATTTGCGGCGCCATTCAGCGTCAGGGCGGAGGTGTTCTCGTGGTCCTGGAAAATGGTGATGCCGGCATAGGGGCCGCTGGTCGGCGGGGAAAGGTTCACCTGCTCATTGGCGTTTATGTAGAGCTGCGCCCCCTCCATGAGGAACAGGGTCACGCCCTGGCCGGTCAGGCTGCCGTTGCCCCCCGGCTTTATCGTGGTGCCGCGCAGAATGTAGACGCCTGGGTCCAGCGTGATGTTTCCCGACAATGTCTTGTCGCAATAGGTGCCGGGCGACAGCGTGTAGGTTTTGCCGTTCGGGACGGGCAGGCACAATGTGTAGGGGGGAGGGACGACGTCGGCCAGAGGATCGATGGACGCATATTGATCTTCGAGCGGCGTTCCGCAGGTGAGACTGGCGTTGGGCAGCGAAAGCCCGGAAGTGCCGCCGACGGTCGAGACGCAGCCCGCAGAAACCAGCGCGGAACCGCCTCTGCTGACGGAATCGGACGCATCCGAGTTTGACGCGATCACGCAGCTGCTCATCGAGACATTGGTCGAGCCCTGCAGGTTCACGGCGGCGGATGCATGCGGATCGAGCGCCAGCACGCAGGCCTGCGCGCCGGGGTCTATCTTGACCGAGGCCGAGCGGTGCGCCTGCCAGGCGGCCGAGCCGCTGATGAAGCCTGGGTGGCTGATGCTGGACGAAAGCGAAATGTAGTATGCGCCCGAGCCCCCGCTGGCGGTAGCTGAAAAAGCCGAGACGCTGCCCGAATATTTCTCCTGGTCGACGTCGCGCAGGTTGGCCGCGAAGAATGTCAGCCCTAGCTCCTGGACTTCGCCAGCCGTCATGTCGGGAGAGTACTTCGTACCGACGGCAAGCCCAGCCGCGTCCAGCGAGTTCTGCAATTGCGCGGCGTCGTCGCTCGTCCCCACGAGATCGATGGCGCCGGCCACGCCAATCATGACCGGCAGCATCGCTATCGCGGTCGCTATGGCAAAGTTGCCGCGCTCCGATAACCAGAAGTCTCTGAACGTGAACATTGCCCCTTGCCCAAGCTTGCCTGCCTTATGTGGTACGCTAGGGGAATCTACGGGCCATTTAAGAAAACACTAAAATTCTAAATGCTAAAATCCCGCTCAATAGTTGACCAAAAAGGGCCCTGCCAGCACGGTCATATGAGCGACGGAATGAACATATCCGAATTGTTCGGAAGCCAGTGGCGACATGGCGGTCCGACCCTGATTCTGGCTGGCGAGCTTGACGATTTCAGCCCCTCAAAAAAATGCCTGGAGATGATGACCCTTGGGCGGCTAGCCAAGAGTGACAAGACCCGAACAGCGCGCTGCCGCCCTTTGAGCAGCGGAGCCATCCGTTCATCGCTTGGCGGTTTCCGATCTCAGCGTTGTGCGTCGGTCGCCATCCTGAGCGCCAGCGCTGCCAGCACGGTGCCCATCATCCACCGTTGGACGACCAGCCATAGCGGCCGTCCGGCGAGGAAGGTGGCGATAGAGCCGGCCGTCACCGCGATGATGGCGTTGACGGTGAGGCTGATCGAAATCTGCGTGACGCCGAGCACCAGCAGCTGCGACAGCACATGGCCCTTGCCGGGGCTGATGAACTGCGGCAGCAGCGACAGATAGAGCACCGCCACCTTCGGGTTGAGGAGATTGGTCATCAGGCCCATGGCGAACAGCTTGCGCGGCCTGTCCTTGGGCAGTTCGCGCACCTGGAACGGCGAGCGCCCGCCGGGCCTCACCGCCTGCCAGGCAAGCCACAGCAGATAGAGCGCGCCGGCAAGGCGCAGCGCGTCATAGGCGAAGGGTACGGCAAGCAACAGCGCGCTGATGCCGAAGACCGCTGAAACCACATAGAACAGGAAGCCGCAAGCGACGCCGCCAAGCGAGATCAGCCCGGCCTTCGGTCCTTGCGAGAGCGAGCGCGAGATCAGATAGATCATGTTCGGCCCGGGCGTCAGCACCATGCCGAGGCAGACCAGCGCAAAGGCGAGATGATTGGCGGCGTCGGGCATCTGGGGAGTCTCCGGATGGTGGCGGGAACACTCACCATGTGCCTTCAACAACCGCAAGGGCATGATGAGAGGGAGCGGTTGCGCCAGCGCTGACAAATGGCGAAAGCATCGAAGCTGCCTCTAACTGACCACGCGCAGGTTCGACAGCTCGTTGGCGATTTCCTTGAAATTGTCCGACAGCGTGGCGCCGGTCGCGTTCCAGAACAGCTTGGCCGGTTTGCTGGCGTCCGTCGGGTCCTTGCGGAAGCGCGAGTCGGACGAGCAGGTCTTCAGCGCTTCCATGGCCTTGACGTCGCCGGCGTCGGTCGACGACATGTCGAGCGCGACAGTCATCAACATGATGTTGGCCGCCTTGGCGTTGTTGCACAGCGTCGCCATCTGCTCGTTGAGCGCTTTGGTGTAATTGCTCGAACTGTAGTTGAACTGGCCAACGTCGCTCGACGTGCCGCCGAACAGCCGGGTCACCGCCGTGCCGAAATAGGCGAGGCCGGTGTAACCATAGGCGGCATAGGTCGACTTGTTGCCGGCCGGGTCGCTGCTTACCGTCGAATAGGTGTTTTCGCCGTCGGTCAGCACGATCACGACCTTGTCGTTGCCGCGCTCCGTCTCCGGCCGCCCTTCGGTGAAGGGTTCGGTGCTCGACACGGTGCGCCAGCCCCAGGCCATGCCTTCCGGCACGTTGGTGTTGCCGTTGGGCGCCATCAGGTCGATCGCCGCCTTGATCGCGGTCAGCCCTTCCGGCTTGGTGACGTCGGTCAGCGGCGTGATCGGCGTCGTGGTGCAGCTGTAATTGGGACCGGCGCCCTTCGACAACACCGGCGCATCGATCGGCCGCGGTTGGAAATACTTGGCCATGTTGGACTGCCGCGTCTTGCCTGTGGTGCTTGTCGGGTCGTCGTTCCACCAGCTGTTGGCCGCGCCATAGGTAACAGGCTTCGCCTCATCCGGATCCTGCGTCAGGTACCAATGGTTACCCGGCTCGTCCGGAGCGAACATCGGCACGAACATGGTGGCCGGATCGCCGACACTCGTGCCGGTGTTGTTGGGCCCGCCGGAGGCCGGCGCGTCATTGACATTGTAAGGGTAGGGCCGGACCTCGACGCAACCCTGCCAGCTGGCGAACGGGCCGTAAGTGTCGTTGTAGTCGTATTCATCGTGGTTGCGCTTGCAGGTGTGGTTCGACCGGTACTCGTCGCAGACGACACGCTTGCTGCCGACGATGCGCTCGTGGCTGGTCACCACCTTCATGTCGCGATAGAGCGAGAACCGGGTCAGCATCTGACCCTCCTCCTCGCCCCAGCCATCACCCTTCTTGTACCAGATGCCGTTGATCTTCTGGGCATATTTGTCGGCGGCATTGAGCGTCGACCAGTCGAAATTCTCGTTGTGGACCGGCGACAGCCCATAGGCGTCGATCCACGAGGCATTGTCGTTGTCCGGCCCGACATTGACCGAGGCGGCGAAGGGCACAAGACTGAACTGGACCGGCTTGTCGATCTGCTTGATCGCCACTGCCTGCAAGGCCAGCGTATCGACGAGCTGTTTTGCGGCCTGCTTGAGCAGGTCGATGCGCTTTTGTCCCGAACCGGTGCCGGCTGTGCTCATCGAGCCGGAATTGTCGAGCACCATGGCGACTTCCAGCGTGTTCTTCAGCCGGACCTCCGAGCAGACGGAGTAGTCGACATCGGTAGAGGTCTTGCCGATCAACATCGCCGCCGCCGGCAGAAAATGGGGTTTGTACACCAGCGCCGCACAGAGCTTCACCAGGCCGCCGCCGGTCGTGCTGCTGGGCAGCGTGACGTCGAGCGTCGTGTTGGCTGGATCGACACTGCCGAGGTTGGCGTTGAAGAAGTCCAGCGCATAGGCCCTCAACTGGTCGTCGGTGGCGCCTTCGGCGAGGCGGCGGGCGGTGGCGACGTTGGCGGCGTCGAGTGCGTTCACCACCCTCTGCTTTTCGTTGGTCATGCCCGCAAAGTCGACTGCCAACGCCACGCCGCCCATCAACGGCACCATGGCGAGCACGGTCATGAGGGCATAGTTGCCGCGCCGGTCGCGGCAGAAGTCACGCCAGAGTTCACGCATTTTATGTGAGGGGCCCTTGCTTTGATGGCCAGCCGATCAGCTGACGATGCGCAGGTTCGACAGTTCGTCGGCGATTTCCTTGAAGCTCTGAGACAAGGTGGCGCCTGTCGCATTCCAATACAGCTTGGCCGGCTTGGTGGGGTCGGTCGGGTCTTTGCGGAACCGCGAGTCTGATGCACAGGCCTTGAGCGCCGTAATCGCCTTTTTTTCGCTCGCCTTTGATTCGACGAGGTCGAGCGAGACGGTCATGACGAGAATGTTCGAGGCCTTTGCATTGGCGCAAAGCGTCTGCATCTGCTCGTCCAGGGCTGCCGTATAGTTGGCATCCGTATACGTGGTCTTCCCGACGTCGGTGCTGGTGTTCATGAACAAGCGCGTCACGCTTCCCGATCCGGGATAAGTTAGCCCGGTGTAGCCGTAAGCGGCGTAGGTCGACTCGTTGTTGGCATAAAAACTGTCGCTGATGGCGCTGTATGTGTTGGCGCCGTCAGTCAGCACAATCACCACCTTGTCATTACCTTTTTCGATGTTTGGCCGACCTTCCGTAAAGGGCTCGTTGCTCGAAACGGTTCGCCAGCCCCAGGCAAGGCCCTCCGGGACGTTGGTATTGCCGGTCGGCGCCATGGCGTCGATAGCGTCATCAAGTTGCTTCTTCTCGGCGGCTACGGTGACGTCCTTCAGCGGCGTGATCGGATTGGTCGTGCAAGCCGCGTTCGGACCGTCGCCCGACGAAGCAGAGGCAGAACCATAAGGCTTGATCAGGAAATATTTTCGCATGTCCGACTGCCGCTGCTTGGCCGTCGGGTTGGCTGGGTCGTAAGGCCAGTCGGCCCACCAATTGTTGCTGTAGCCGTAAGACACGCTGCTGACATCGTTGGTGCCGTCGCGGTTGAAGTCGCGCCACAGAGTCCCGGCCTCGTCAGGCGCGAACATCGGCACGAACAAAGTTGCCGGATTGGCGGTATCCGGCGTTGTATCGTCATCATTGTAAGGATACGGCCTCGCTTCCACGCAGCCTTGCCAACTGGCATAGCGGCTGGTCGTGTAGATATACTGCGGATCGGTCCAATGGCCCTCGGTACATTTGTTTTTCTTGTTGTAAACATCGCAGATGTACTGCTGGGAGTTGGGCACTTCCTCGCGGCCAGACTCGACGGTCATGTCGGCGTAGAGGCTGAAACGGGTCAGAGGCTCGTCCTTGCCGTCCCCCCAGCCATCCCCGCGCTTGTACCAGACGCCATTGCTTTTTTCGGCATACTTGTTCGAATCGTTGCTGGAGGTCATCTTCGTCCAGTCGAAATCTTCGTGCTGGATTGGCGAGATGCCATCCTGGTCCATCCAGCTATCACCATCATGCGTCGGGCCGACATTGACCGAGGCTGAGAAAGGCACCACGGAGAACTGCACAGGTTTCGTGACCTGCTTCATCTGCTGGGCCTGCAGTGCAAGCGAATCGATCAGCTGCCTGGAGGCCGCCTTTAGCAGATCTATGCGTTTCTGCCCGGTGCCGGACCCAAGCGTGCTCATCGAGCCGGAATTGTCGAGCACCAACGCAACCTCTAGCGTGTTTTTGAGTCGAACTTCCGACCTTGCGGTAATGTTGACCTCGGTATTGCTGGAGGCTTTGCCGATCAGCATCGCAGCCGCAGGCAGGAAGTATGGCTGATACTTCAGGCCAGCTTCCAGTACCAAAGTGCCACCGCCGATATTGTTGCTGGGAAGCGTGACGGTCAGCGTCGTATTGGCGGGCTTGACGTGGTTCAGGTTGGCTTCGAAGAAGTTCTTGGCATAGGCCTTGGCGGCATCATCGGTCACGCCGGAGACGAGTTGCCGGGCCGTGGCAATACCGGCCGCGTCGAGCGCGTTCATCGTCTCCTGCCGCTGCCGCACCAGTTCCGAATAATCGACGGCGAGCGCCACGCCGCCCATCAGCGGCACCATGGTGATGACGGTCATCAAGGCATAATTGCCGCGCCTGTCGCGCACAAACCTGCGGAACATTGTCTTTAGCCCCCGCTAATATACGACCATAGTCGCAAACGATCTAAGACCATGGTCACAGATCGTTAAATTTCACGTTGCTCGAAAGCATCAAGGTCGCGCCGCCTTTTTGACTGCGCGTTAACCCTATGATGCCGGATTAGCTTCGAGGGGGTGATGCCGCGCCCTTGACCGCCAGCACCGCCGCCGATGGCGAAAGCTGATGACAGGACGGAGCGCTTCGGCTAATGCGGGACCGGCTGCGGCGGACCGTCGGCGGCGGCCATCGCAACGAACGACTGGGAAAACGGCATGGCGGATTCGCCCGACATCATCGGCTCGCTCGCGGATTTGTCGGCGGCCTATGCGGCCATCCTCTGCGACGTCTGGGGCGTGGTGCACAATGGCGAGTGGCATTTCCCGGCGGCGGCCGCGGCGCTGGCCGCGGCGCGCGCGGCGAAGCTGCCGGTCGTTCTGATCACCAATTCTCCGCGCCGCAGTGCCGACGTGGTGGCGCAGATGAACGCGATAGGTGTCCCGCAGACCGCCTATGACCGCGTCGTCACCTCCGGCGACGTCACCCGCGACCTGATCGCCGAAGGTCCCAGAAAGATCTTCCATATCGGCGCCGACCGCGATTTCACCCTCTATGACGGCCTCGACGTCGATCTTGTCGAGGAGTTCGAGGCCTCCGGCGTGGTCTGCACCGGCCTGTTCGACGACGAGGTGGAGAAGCCCGAGGACTACGCCGAGCTGCTGCGACGGCTGCGGGCCAGGAACCTGCCTTTCATCTGCGCCAATCCCGATATCATGGTCGAGCGCGGCGAGCGCATGATCTGGTGTGCCGGCGCGCTCGCCCGCGACTATGCCCAACTCGGCGGACGCACGCTGATCGCCGGCAAACCCTACGCACCGGTCTATGACGTCGCGATGCGCGAGGTCGCCCACCTGCTCGGCCATCCCGTCGAGCGCTCGAAGGTGCTGGCCATTGGCGACGGCATGATGACCGACATAAAGGGCGCGGCCGACAACGGTTTCGACGTGCTCTATGTCTCCGGCGGCATCCATGCGCGCGACTATGGCGATCCGCTGCAGCCAGATCCCGCCAGGCTCGTGGCCTTTCTCGAAAAGCATGGCTATCGGCCTGTCGCGGTCATTCCGAGACTGCAGTAGGGGAGTAGGATCGCCCCGATGACGGAAGCCTCAAAATGACCGAAGCCTTCGAACGCGTTACCGCAACATCGCCGCTGCCGGCCCATTTGCGCGGCGGCGTGGTGGCGATCGGCAATTTCGACGGCGTCCATCGCGGCCACCAGGCGGTGCTCGACCGCGCGCTTGCCGAAGCGCGGCGGCGCGGCGCGCCGCCTCTGGTGCTGAGCTTCGAGCCGCATCCGCGAAAGGTGTTCAGGCCCGATATCCCGCTGTTCGTGCTGACGCCGCCGCCGATGAAGGCGCGGCTGCTGTCGCATCTGGGCTTCGCCGCTCTGGTCGAACAGCCGTTCACGCGCGAGTTTGCTTCGCTGTCGGCCGAGGCCTTCGTAACCGGTGTTCTGGAGGAAAACCTCGGCATAACCCATGCCGTCACCGGCTTCGACTTCCACTTCGGCAAGGACCGCCAGGGCGGCCCCGCCTTCCTGATGGCAGCCGGCGAGCGCCATGGCTTCGGCGTTACGCTGGTCGATGCGTTTCGCGACGAGGGCGCCGAGGTGGTGTCGTCGAGCCGCATCCGCGCACTTCTGTGCGAAGGTGCTGTCGCCGAGGCAGCAGGCCTGCTCGGCTATCGCTTCACCGTCGAGAGTGAAGTGATCCGTGGCCAGCGGCTTGGCCGGACGCTGGGCTTCCCGACAGCCAATATGAGGCTTTCGCCGGAAGCCACTCTGAAGGAAGGCATTTATGCCGTCCGCTTCCGCCGCGCCGACGGCACGCTGCATGACGGCGTCGCCAGCTTCGGTCGCCGGCCAACCGTCGACGACAACGGCGCGCCGTTGCTGGAAACCTTCGTCTTCGATTTCTCCGGCGATCTCTATGGCGAGACCTGTGAGGTGTCGTTCTTCGGCTTCCTGCGCACCGAGGTGAAATTCGACGGGCTCGACGCGCTGGTCGTGCAGATGAAGCGCGACGAGGCTGAGGCGAGGGCGCTGCTGGCCGGCGTCCGTCCGCTGTCGGAACTGGACCGCTCAATCGCCTTTTGACGGCTTTCAAGACCAGCGGTCGAATATCGCCGAGAGATGCAACCGATTGTGAAGTCGTTATTTGAAGGCCGCCGCCAACACGCCCAATGCTCCAGGATGAAAATCGACACCGCCGTGTGGAGTGTGGTGCTGCTGTGCTCGGGGATGTTCATCCTGTGCGATGGGCTGAGCGCGCATTGGGGCAAGACCGGCAACGGCCGCAGTCTGGCATCCGTCATGCTGCTGGCGCCGTTGTCCTATTCGACCTTTGCTTTCATCAACACGCGGCTGAACCTGGCGGTGACGGGTGCGCTGGTCAACACCATCGTGGTCGTCGGCGCCGCGCTTGTTGGTACCTTCGTCTTCAAGGAGCAATTGTCTTCGATGCAATATCTGGGGATCGTGTTGGCCGTCATTTCGATGACGCTGCTGCATCTGGACTGACTATCTCTTCAACGCCAGTCCGATCGCAATAAAGCCCCAGCCCTGGAAGATCAGGTCGATGGCCAGGAACAGCCCGAGCACCCACAGGCTGTTGACCGGCCAGCCCATGGCGATGACCAGACCCGCCAGCGCGCTAATGACGCCGGCCGCGACCAGCCAGCCCCAGCCTTTCTCCGGCCGGTGGTTGTAGCCGATCCAAGCCCTGAGCACGCCGGAGGCCACCAGCGCTATCGCCAGCAGCAAGGTCAGCACCGCCGAGGCCAGCAACGGATTGCCGAAGGCGAAGAAGCCGGCAACGGCATAGAGCAGGCCGCTGAGCAGCCAGTAGAAGAAACGGCCCCAGGTCTTGACGCCGAAGGCATGGATGATCTCGATCGCGCCGCCCAACAGCATCAGCCATCCTACGAGATAGACCGAGGCGACAGTGGCGATCATCAGGTTGCCGAAGGCGATGGCGCCGAAGATCAGCAAAAGCACGCCGAGGGCCACGAACCACCCCCATTTGTCACGCGTCCGGCCGATCGCGTCTTTCAGGGCATCGCCTTGCAAGGTCATGGCTGCATCTCCTTAGGGGATTCGCCGCGCATCAAGCTGCTTGCAGGTTAACGCCGATGACCTTGCCCGTCCAGCGAGCAGGCTGCCGGCGGCCACACCCAACCATGTTGCATGGGTCGTTTGTCGGGGGGCCGACCGCTCGTAGCTCAACGGTGGGTTTACATCGCCAGCTGGGCCCCTAGTTTTAGAGTTTCGCGCCGTGCACCTTTGTGCGTGGATGATCGAAAACGGGACCGCGAACTCTGGCTGGTCCCTCAAAAACTCCCAAAAGGATGACTGCCATGACACAGGCCAAGAATGGCGACACCGTGCGCATCAATTATACTGGACGTCTGGCCGACGGCACTCAATTCGATGCTTCCGGCGGTGAACCGCTGCAATTCACGCTGGGCGAGGGGCAAGTGATCCCCGGCCTTGAAACCCATGTCGAGGGCATGGAGGTCGGCGCGAAAAGCACCGTCACCGTTCCCGCCGAAGCCGCCTATGGTCCCCACCGCCCCGAAGCGGTCATGACCATCGACCGCGCCCGTGTGCCGGATAACATCAACGTCGATATCGGGACTCGATTGCAGGCCAGGACCCGCGCGGGGCGCCCCATGCCGGTGACAGTCGTCGGCGTGGACGACGCCAGCATCAAGCTTGACGGCAATCATCCGTTGGCCGGGAAAGATCTGGTGTTCGACGTTGAGCTGGTCGAGATCGTTCAGGCGGCGTAGGAATTGGCTCCAAAGGGACCGCCGCCATCTGTGACGAGTAACCCTGCTATTTCACCTTCAGCGTGTCCAACCACTGGGTGATCCGCTCTATGGTCTGGCGCTCTTGGGGCGCCTGCATCGAGAACCCTTCGATCAGGCGCGCCTGAGGGGCGTGGCTGGCCAGAACGGCTTCGCTGTTGCCGAGCCCGAAGCCGCCATGCGTGATAAACGGAATGATGGTCTTGTCCGCAAGGTCGTGGACCGTCAGGAAAGTGCGGATCACCGGCGGCGCGGTCTCGCCCCAGATGGGGAACCCCAGAAACACCGTCGCATAGGAGGCGGTGCTCGGAAGCTGGGCCTTGAGTGGCGGCCGGTCGCCGCGATCGCGCTCCTGCCGCGCCTGCTCGACGGTTTCGAAGTAGTCGGCCGGGTAGGGTGTCGCCGGTACGATCTCGAAGAGATCGGCCGGCAGCGCCCGGCTGAGCTGCCCGGCGATGACCCGGGTGTTGCCGCTCCGCGAAAAGAACGCCACCAATGACTTGCCTTCCGCGCGGGGTGCGGCATCGGCCGGCGTGACCGATGCGCTTCCGGCCGCGAGCGGCAGCAGCAGCGATGACATGAGGATTTTCCGCCTCGTCGGCTTTTGAGCATCGGTCACGGTGCAGATCCCGATCAGAGCCCGGTCATCTTGAGCGCGGCTTCGGGCAGGCGTTCGCCCAGGACCTCGATCTTCGCCAGGGCGTTGGCGAGTTCCTGCAGATCCTGCGCGGTCAGCGTCACATCGACCGCGCCAAGGTTCTCCTCGAGACGGTGACGTTTGGTGGTGCCCGGGATCGGCACGATCCAGGGCTTCTGCGCCAGCAGCCAGGCGAGCGCGACCTGCGCGGGCGTCGCGCCTTTGTGCTCGGCCACGCCTTTCACGACATCGACCAGGGCCATGTTGGCCTTGCGCGCCTCCGGCGAGAAGCGAGGCACATTGTTGCGGAAGTCGGTTGGGTCGAACTTGGTATTCTCGTCGATCTTGCCGGTCAGGAACCCCGCACCCAATGGGCTGAATGGCACGAAACCGATGCCGAGCTCGTCACAGATCGGCAACAATTCCGCTTCGACGTCCCGGTAGAAGAGTGAGTACTCGTTCTGCACCGCCGTGACCGGCTGGACTACGTGCGCGCGGCGGATGGTCTGGACGCCCGCTTCAGAAAGCCCCCAATGGTTGACCTTGCCTTGGGCGATAAGGTCCTTGATAGCGCCGGCGACGTCCTCGATCGGAACGTTCGGATCGACCCTGTGCTGGTAGAACAGGTCGATACGGTCGGTTTTCAAGCGCTTGAGGCCAGCGTCCGCGACACGCTTGATGTGCTCGGGCCGGCTGTTGGTACCGCCGGTGCGGGCACCGGTCTCAAGATCGATATCAAAACCGAATTTGGTGGCAATGACGACCTGGTCGCGGATCGGCGAGAGCGCCTCGCCTAGGAGCTCCTCATTGGCAAAGGGCCCATAGGCCTCGGCCGTGTCGAACAGCGTCACGCCCCGCTCGTGCGCGAGGCGCACGAGCCCGATCATCTCCGCCTTGTTGGCCGGTGGCCCGTAAGCGGAGGTCATGCTCATGCAACCCAGGCCGACGGCGGAGACCTGCAGGTCTCCAAGTGTTCTAGTTTTCATGACGAACTTCCATGCGATCGTAGTGTGAGACTGTCGGCTCAGCTCTTTTCCGGCGCTTCGACGCCTGAATAGACCAGCACGGCGTCGGGAAGGCGCGCGCCCTGAACCTGGATTGCGCCGGCTGCGGCGCTGAGTTCCGCAAGTTCCTCCGGCGTGAACTGGACCGAAGCCGCGCCGATATTTTCGAGCAGGTGCGGCATCTGGGTCGTCCCGGGTATGGGAACGATCCACGGCTTCTGCGCCATCAGCCAGGCGAGCGCGATCTGCGCGGCAGTAGCCTGCTTGCGCTTGGCCCAGCTCTTGACCAGCTCGACGAGCGCCAGATTGTGCGGCAGGTTCTCGGCCGAGAACCGGCCCTCGATCTTGCGGATATCGCCCTCCGCGAACCGCGTCCTGGCGTCGATGGCACTGGTCAGGAAGCCCACGCCAAGCGGGCTCCATGGGACAAAGCCGATGCCGAGTTCTTCGCAGAGCGGAAGCACTTCGCTTTCCGGCCCGCGCCATAGCATTGAGTATTCACTCTGGACGGCGGTGACCGGCAGTGCGGCGTGGGCACGACGCAGGGTGTTCAGTCCCATCTCGGACAGCCCCCAGTGCGTGACTTTGCCCTGGTCCATGAGATCCTTGACAGCACCGGCGACGTCTTCGATCGGCACGTCCGGGTCGACCCGATGCTGGTAGAGCAGGTCAATGTGATCGGTGCGCAGGCGCTTGAGCATGCCCTCGACCGCCAGCTTTATGCGGTCCGGTCGGCTGTTCAGCCCCGGGCGCCGCTCGCCCGTTTCCAGGTCGATGTTCCAGCCGAACTTCGAGGTGATCAGGACGCGGTCGCGAAACGGCGCTATTCCCTCGCCAAGGATCCGCTCGACCTCATGCGGGCCATAGGCCTCGGCGGCGTCGAAGAAGGTGACACCCCGATCGAATGCGGTTCGGATGATATTGATCATCTCGGGTCGGGTCGGGATTGTCGTCTGATAGGTCCGGCTCATGTTCTGGACGCCGATGCCGAGACTGGAGACTTCCAGCGAGCCCAGCTTCCGCCGCCCGCTCAGTGCCGCGGTGCTGTTGACGCCTGTCGCTTGAGCGGTCTCCTGGGCTGGCGCCTGGGAACCGCTGGCCAAGAGAAGCGGCGTCGCCGCGAAACTTCCCGCCACGCCCAGAAAGCCACGGCGCCCCATCCTTAAAATCCCTTCATCTGCCATTCCTAGTCTCCTTCTCCGTTGCTGCTGCGAAGAAGATAGGGGATGCGGCATCATGCGATAACCTGCTATAATCCGCATGAGCCTGTTAGCTGGACTAACAAATACATCATGCAGAATTTCAACGATCTCGCCGCATTTGCGACCGTCGCCCGGGAACGGAGCTTCACGCGTGCGGCAGCCAGGTTGGGGGTGTCGCCCTCGGCACTCAGTCAGACCATCCGCAACCTTGAGGAGCGGGTCGGGCTCAGGCTTCTGACCCGGACCACGCGCAGCGTGGCACCGACCGAAGCCGGTGATCGCCTTTTGCGCACCGTGGGCCCGAGGTTCGAGGAGATCGAGGCAGAACTGGCCACCTTGAACGCGCTGCGCGAGAAACCGGCCGGAACGGTCCGCATCACCACCGGTGAGCACCCGGCGATTTCCGTACTGCAGCCCGCCCTCAAACGCTTCCTGCCGGACTATCCCGACGTCCAGGTTGAGATCATCGTCGACTACGGCCTGACGGATATCGTCGCCGAAGGCTATGATGCCGGTGTCCGCATGGGCGAGCAGGTCGCGAAGGACATGGTGGCAGTCCGTATCGGGCCGGACATCCGCATGGCCGTGGTCGGTTCGCCAGAATACTTCGAACGCTTCCCGGCCCCGCAAACCCCGCAGGACCTCACCGCGCACAAATGCATCAACATGCGGCTGCCGACTTACGGCGGACTGTTCCCGTGGGGTCTCGAGAAGGACGGCCGCGAGGTGAAGGTGCGCGGCGACGGCCAGCTGGTCTTCAACAATCTTGGCATGCGCTTGAGTTCGGCGCTGGACGGGTTGGGGGTCGCCTACATGCCTGAGGACCAGGTGCTTCCGTACGTTGCGGAGGGTCGGCTTATCCGGGTTCTGGAGGAATGGTGCCCGTACTTCCCCGGCTATCACCTGTACTATCCAAGCCGGCGTCACACGTCGCCGGCTCTATCCCTATTGATAGACGTCCTGCGTCACCGGGGCAGCTGATTGCCTGCCGGGCCATGGCTGCATCTCTTCCGGAATTCGCCGGCTACATGCACTGAGCGAAAGTTACCGCCGACGGCGTTGCCCATCCAGCGCAGCAGCTATTGCCAAGGTGCGGCGAAGCTGGTGTCATCCCGCTTTGCACTAGGGAGGTATGACAATGAAGCGATCCTATGGGCTCGCGCTGTTTTCCTCAACTCTCGCCCTGTGCGTTGCCGCTTCGTCTGCCGCGTTCGCGGCCGGGCCCGGCGATCCGCCAGCCGACATCGCCAAGATAGAAACGGTGGTCGTCATCTTCGCCGAGAACCGCGCCTTCGACAATCTCTATGGCCATTTTCCCGGTGCCGAGGGCATCGACCAGGCGAGCAAGGAAAGCCTGCAGCAGCGTGACCGTGACGGTTCGGTGCTGCCCGAACTGCCGCCGGTATGGGACGGGCTGACCGCCAAGGGCGTTACGCCGCCGGTGACGCAGGCGATGACCGAGCACCTTCCGAACGAGCCGTTCACAGTGAACGACGCGAAAGGTTTCAACGTTCCGCTCAGCGTCGCAACGCACGATCTCTGGCACCGCTTCTACCAGAACCAGATGCAGATCAACGGCGGCAGGAACGACATGTTCGTCGCCTGGGCCGATTCAGGTGCTATGCCGATGAGCAACTGGGACGCCTCCAAGACCGAGATGTGGGCGGTCGCGCAGAAATACGTGCTGGCCGACCATTTCTTCATGGGTGGCTTCGGCGGCTCTTTTTTCAACCACCAGTGGCTGATCTGCGCCTGTGCACCCTACTACCCGAATGCCGACAGGAGCCCGGCCAAGCCGTCGATCTCGGTGACGGACGAAAGCGGCACAGCGCTGAAGATCGCCGACAATTCACCGAAATCGGCGCGCGACGGTATCCCGAAATTCGTCTCCGACGGAAATCTGACGCCGGATTTCTATGCGGTGAACACAATGCAGCCGCCCTACCAGCCGAGCGGCAACAATCCGGCGCCCGGCGGCGATCCGCGCATGGCGGATCCGGCCAATCCTACAACGCTGCCGCCGCAGACGGAGCCGACCATCGGCGACATGCTCAGTCTCAAGCATATCACCTGGGCATGGTATTCGGGCGCCTGGCAGTACACACTCGACCACGGCAACCACGAGCCGATCCCGAATTTCCAGTATCATCACCAGCCGTTCAACTATTACGCCAACTACGCGCCCGGCACCGAGGCCAGGCGCGAACATCTGCGCGACGCCGGGCTCGGCGGCGTGAGCTTCATCCAGGCCATCGACGATGGCGCCCTGCCGCAGGTCTCCTTCTACAAGCCGCAGGGCAATCTCAACGAGCATTCCGGCTATTCCGACATCCAGGCAGGCGACCGCCATATCGCCGATGTCATTGCCCATCTGGAGAAAAGCCCGCAATGGCCGCATATGCTGGTCGTCGTCACCTATGACGAGAACGGCGGCATCTGGGATCATGTCGCTCCGCCCAAGGGCGATCGCTGGGGACCGGCCACCCGCATCCCGGCAATCATCGTTTCGCCTTTCGCCAAGCGCGGCTATGTCGACCATACGCGCTATGACACGACTTCGATCCTGCGTTTCATCACCGAGCGTTTCGAACTGCCCGTACTGCATGGCATCGTGGTTCGCGACAAGGCCGTGGCCGCCCATGGGGAGCCGCCGCTCGGCGATCTTACCGGCGGGCTCGACCTGAATTGAGGGCCCGTATCTGGAGGACGACGATGGACGTGGACAGAATCGTCGCACTGGTCACCGCTGCCGGCATCGAACTCACCGACCGCCGCCGCAACGCCAAGGATGACGGTTGGTCCCTGAGCTTCGCCAATGGTGCCACGGTGGAGCTCGGTGACGACGGATCGGCGCGCGCTGCCGGCAAGGGCGCCCGGACCGTGGCCAGGCTGCTGGACATGCCGACCGCGCCGCGTAGCACATGATCCGGCGAGGCCGACGTCGCGCCTGGCCGTTACCGCCTTTGTTACGGATCTTAAGTCAAATTTTACCCAACCGGCGCCATGGCTTGAGCGCTGTCGGGTGTTCTCTCCAGTATGTTTCGCGTAAAGGGTGATGATGCGTATTGTCAGGTCGATTCCGCTGCTTCTCGCCTCCGGGCTGCTCACCGTGTCCGCCGCGAGTGCCGGCGAGGGGAGCTGGCTGTCCGGCGACTGGTACCTGACGCTCGGCGCCACGGGCCTGGTCGCGCCGGATTTCGAGGGCGGCAAAAAATACATGCTCAGCGCCCAGCCGATCATCTCGCTCGGCAAGGCCGGTCCCCAGGCGCGCTTCACCTCGCGCAATGACAACATCTCGCTGGCGCTGATCGACGACGGCAGCGTGCGGGCCGGCCTGACCGGAAAAATCCTGTTTTCCCGCGACAGCGACGATGAGCTGAAAGGCCTCGACCCCGTGCGCTGGGGTGGCGAGGCCGGCGGCTTCTTCGAATTCTATCCGCTGGACTGGGTCCGCGCCCGGGCCGAGCTCAGGCACGGCATCCGCGCCCACAACGGCTTTGTCGCCGACATCGCCGCCGACGCTTTCTACGACGTGACGCCCACGGTCCGGATTTCGGGCGGGCCGCGCATTTCCTTCGCCTCGGCGGACTATTTCGACGCTTACTACGGCGTCAACGCCACGGAGGCGGCGGCGTCGGGCTTGAGCGAATACGATCCAGGCGGCGGTCTGAAGTCGACCGGTCTGGGCGGCGCGGTGACCTGGAAGGTGACCGAGCCGATGACGGCCAGCCTGTTCGGCGAATATTCGCGCCTGATGGGCCCGGCGGCCGATTCCAGCCTGGTCAAGGAGCGCGGCGACCGCAACCAGTTCACGGTCGGCGTGTCGACCACCTATCGCTTCGACTTTTCGATGTAGCGATTTGAACTGCGTGCTTTATTCCTGACGCCTAATCCGCTAAAAGCCCGGCCATGACGAGCTTTTCGCGCCTTTTTGCGATCGCGATACGAATTACGAGCCCGGTGTTCCGGGTGGCCTGAGAGCCGCCGGAGCCGCCGGGAATGTTGCGCGCGGCCTCTCGCGCTTTTCCAGATCATCAACGCATATCGCCCAAAAGTGGGTCCGGTTTTGGGAAAACGATATGCGTCAAAGCGAAGACTTCAACGCCCGAGCCCTTTGCCGCCGGGCAGTGCACATGGCAGACCGATGACCGACACCGCAATGACCGATACCGCTGAAACGATCGACTATTCCAAGACGCTTTACCTGCCGCAGACGGATTTCCCGATGCGCGCCGGATTGCCGGAAAAGGAGCCGCTGCTGGTCAAGCGCTGGCAGGACATGGACCTCTACGGCAAGCTCAGGCAGGACGCCGCCGGCCGCACCAAATACGTGCTGCATGACGGCCCGCCCTATGCCAACGGCAACATCCATATCGGCCATGCGCTGAACAAGATCCTCAAGGACGTCATCATCCGCTCGTTCCAGATGCGCGGCTACGATTCGAACTATGTGCCCGGCTGGGACTGTCACGGCCTGCCGATCGAATGGAAGATCGAGGAGCAGTACCGCGCCAAGGGCAAGAACAAGGACGAGGTGCCGGTCAACGAATTCCGCAAGGAATGCCGGGAATTCGCCGCGCACTGGATCTCGGTGCAGGGCGGCGAGTTCCAGCGGCTCGGCGTCGTCGGTGACTTCAAGAACCCCTATACGACTATGGCTTTCCATGCCGAGGCGCGCATCGGCGGCGAATTGCTGAAGTTCGCCATGTCGGGCCAGCTCTACCGCGGCTCCAAGCCGGTGATGTGGAGCGTGGTCGAGCGCACCGCCTTGGCCGAGGCCGAGGTCGAGTACCAGGACTACGAGAGCGACATGATCTGGGTGAAATTCCCGGTCGCAAGCCTTGCCCGTCCGGTCTCCGGCACTGACGGTGAACAGCCGGCGGCATTGTCTGAATCCTCGCTGGACCTGCTCGAAGCCCATGTCGTCATCTGGACGACGACGCCATGGACCATCCCCGGCAACCGCGCCGTCAGCTATTCGCCGCGCGTCGCCTATGGGCTCTATGAGGTCACGGCGGCGGAGAACGCGTTCGGCCCGCAGCCCGGCGAAAAGCTGATCTTTGCCGACGCACTCGCCGAAGACTCCTCGGCCAAGGCCAAGATCGTCTTGAATCGCCTTCACAACGTCTCGGCCGAACAGCTTGAAAGCCTTACGCTATCGCACCCCTTCAGGGGGCTTGGTGGCGGCTATGAATACCCCGTGCCGATGATCGCCGGCGAACATGTCACCGACGATGCCGGCACTGGATTCGTGCACACTGCGCCAAGCCACGGCCGCGAGGACTTCGACGCCTGGACGGACGCGGTGGCCGAGCTGCTCAAGCGCGGCATCGATACGGCGATCCCGTTCCCTGTCGATGATGCCGGCTTCTTCACCAAGGACGCGCCGGGCTTCGGGCCGGACCGCGAGGGCGGTGCCGCGCGCGTCATCGACGACAACGGCAAGAAGGGCAACGCCAACCAGGCCGTCATCGACGAACTGATCAAGCGCAACGAGTTGTTCGCGCGCGGCCGGCTGAAGCACAGCTACCCGCATTCGTGGCGGTCGAAGAAGCCGATCATCTTCCGCAACACGCCGCAATGGTTCGTCTATATGGACAAGGAACTTGGCGACGGCACGACGCTGCGCAGCCGTGCGCTGAAGGCGATCGACGACACGCGCTTTGTGCCGGCGGCCGGCCAGAACCGCATCCGCGCCATGATCGAGGAGCGTCCCGACTGGGTGCTGTCGCGCCAGCGCGCCTGGGGCGTGCCGATCGCCGTCTTCGCCGACGTGGACGGCAATGTGCTGAAGGACGAGGCGGTCAACCAGCGCATCATGGACGCTTTCGAGACGGAAGGCGCCGACGCCTGGTTCGCGGCCGGCGCCAAGGAGCGTTTCCTCGGCAATCACGATGCCGCGAAATGGCATCAGGTGATGGACATCCTCGACGTCTGGTTCGACTCGGGTTCGACCCATGTCTTCACACTCGAGGATCGCCCGGACCTGAAATGGCCGGCCGACGTCTATCTTGAAGGCTCCGACCAGCATCGCGGCTGGTTCCATTCCTCGCTGCTCGAAAGCTGCGGCACCAGGGGCAGGGCGCCCTACGACACCGTCGTCACCCATGGCTTCACCATGGATGAGGAGGGACGAAAGATGTCGAAATCGCTCGGCAACACCGTCGTGCCGCAGGACGTCATCAAGCAGTCGGGCGCTGATATCCTGCGTCTGTGGGTGGTGACCACCGACTACTGGGAAGACCAGCGGCTGGGCAAGAACGTGCTGCAGACCAACATTGACGCCTACCGCAAGCTCAGGAACACCATCCGCTGGATGCTGGGTACGCTCGCCCATGACGATGGCGAGGAGGTGCCGCTGGAGAAGATGCCGGAGCTGGAGCGGCTTATGCTGCACCGGCTGGCTGAACTGGATGAAGTGGTGCGCCAGGGCTACGACGCCTTCGAGTTCAAGCGCATCACCCGCACGCTGCTCGACTTCATGGTGGTCGAACTGTCGGCCTTCTATTTCGACATCCGCAAGGACGCGCTTTACTGCGACGCGCCGTCCAGCGTGAAGCGCAAGGCCTCGGTACAGGTCGTGCGCCATTTGTTCGACTGCCTGGTCAAGTGGCTGGCGCCGATGCTGCCCTTCACCATGGAGGAGGCCTGGCTCGACCGTCACCCCGACGCCGTTTCGGTGCATCTCGACCAGTTCCCGCAGATCCCGGAAAGCTGGAGGAACGAGGCGCTGGCGGAAAAGTGGCGCAAGGTGCGGCAGGTTCGCCGCGTCGTCACCGGCGCGCTTGAGATCGCGCGTGCCCAGAAGGTCATCGGTTCCTCGCTCGAGGCGGTGCCGGTCGTTACAATCGACGATGCGGCGCTCGAAGCGGCGATATCGGACGTCGACATGGCCGAGATGGCGATCACCAGCGACCTTGTCATTACCCATGGCAAGGCCGCGGACGGCGCTTTCACGCTGGACGACGTCAAGGGCGTGGCCGTGGTGGTGGAGAAGGCCGAGGACCGTGGCTTGGCCAAATGCGCCCGTTCCTGGCGCTACACCGCCGATGTCGGGCAGGACCAGGCATTCCCCGATGTCTCGGCACGCGATGCGGCTGTGCTGCATGAGCTGAAGGCGCTCGGCCGCCTGTGAATGGTGGCATATCGGTGCACAAATGCCACGGCGGGCGCCCGATCGGCGCCCGCGCGTTGCCCTTAACGAGTGGTTGAGATAAACACGCGAAACTCCGGACGACAAATTGTCGCCGGATTTCCGTCGCAAGTGCTTGAGTGATGGGGACCGGACCTTTGGCCGGCGGCGATCGAGAGGCTGTCTAAGTGGGACTTTTTGGCATGACCGAGAGAACTTACGCGCGCGTTGCGCTGCTGGCGCCGCTTGTCGTATCAGGCCTCGCTCTGTCCGGCTGCATGGGCTCGCCCACCTACGGAACCGACAAGACCGCGGGCGAGCAGCTTGCCGGCGACCTGTCCAGCGCCTTTTCGTTCGCGCCGAAGCGGGGTGAAAAGATCGACTACAAGCCGCGTCCCGAGCTGGTGAAGCCGGCACCGGGACAGAAGGAAAACCTGCCGCCGCCGCAGGAGAGCATCGAGACGGCGAGCGCCGACTGGCCCGAATCGCCCGAGGCGCGCCGCGCCCGCCTGCGTGCCGACGCCACCGCCCACCAGGACGATCCGGCCTACCAGTCGCAGATCGTCGACGACGTGCAGACCGATCCGGTGGCGGTGAAGAAGGCCATGGCCGAATCGGCTTCGAGCCACCCGCCGCGCTGGTCGCCGGCGGATTCGGACAAGGGCCGCGCCGCCGAGATCCAGCGCCGTATGGCCGAAGGCAAGCAGGGCGATCCCAACACTCGCAAATATCTGAGCGAGCCGCCTCTGGACTACCGCGTCGCCGCCTCTACCGCGCCGCAGGGCGAGCTCGGCGAGGACGAATACAAGAAGGAACGCCGCCTCAAGAAAGAGGCGGAAGGCAAGAAGAGCGGCGGCTGGTTCGACTGGCTGGGTCTCTAAACGCCAGTAAGCAACGAAGAGACGCGTTCCAGCCAACTCTGGTTCAGGCTTCGCGCCGCTCCCGGAAAAAATCCTTGAGAATGAGGGAAGCTTCGCTTTCGCCCATGCCTGGATAGATGTCGGGCGTGTGATGGCAAGTGGGCGACGCAAAGAAGCGCACGCCGTTGACCACGGCGCCGCCCTTCTCGTCGGCGGCGCCGAAATAGAGCCGCCGCAGCCTGGCGAAGGAAATGGCGCCGGCGCACATCGCGCAAGGCTCCAGGGTGACATAGAGATCGTGGCCGGTCAGCCGCTCGCTGGCGAGCGCCTGGCAGGCCGCGCGGATCGCCAGCATCTCGGCGTGCGCCGTGGGGTCGGCAAGCTCGCGGGTGCGGTTGCCGGCTTTTGCAACGACCGTGCCGCCGCTGGCGATGACCGCGCCGACCGGCACTTCACCACGCAGCGCGGCAGCCTCGGCCTCCTTCAGCGCCAGCGCCATGAAATCCGGCCGCTTCACGCGGTTTCCATTCCGATTATCTCCTCGCCACCTGACGGTGATCCTGTTATCTAGCGCCTAACCCCGAAAATCGGACTCAGGTTTTCGGAAACGATCATGCGCCAAATCAAAGTGCTACAGCGTCGTTTGCGCGTCCGAAAGGATGCGCCACGCTGTAGCAGCGCAAACAGGCAAAGGCCACATGGACGACAACGACAAGAAATTCCGGCCCAAAAAAGGTCCGGGCAAAAGCGGCCCAAAAGGCACGGCACCGCGCAGCCGAGATGGCGCCGCCGGCAAGGGCGGCAAGCCGTCCTTTGGTGCCAAGAAACCTTACGCGCCGCGCGGCGATCGGCCGATGGCCGCCGACGGCGAACGTCCGAAACGCGATTTCAAAAGCGGCGACCGGCCGTTCAGCAAGGGTCCGCGCCCCGAAGGCAAGCCCTATGAGAAGCGCGAAGGTCCGCGCAAGCCTTACGCGCCGCGCGGCGACCGGCCGATGGCCGCCGAAGGCGAACGTCCAAAGCGCGATTTCAAGAGCGGCGACCGGCCGTTCGGCAAGGGTCCGCGTCCCGAAGGCAAGCCCTATGAGAAGCGCGAAGGTCCGCGCAAACCCTACGCGCCGCGCGGCGACCGGCCGATGGCGGTCGAGGGTGATCGGCCGAAGCGCGACTTCAAGAGCGGCGAGCGGCCGTTCAGCAAGGGGCCACGCCCCGAAGGCAAGCCGTATGAAAAGCGCGATGGTCCGCGCAAGCCCTTCGCACCGCGTGGCGACCGGCCGATGGCTGCGGAGGCCGGGGGCGGCGAGCGGCGCTTCGAGCGCCCGAGTTTCGGCGATCGTCCAAAGCGCGACTTCAGCGATCGCCCCAAGCGCGACTTCGCTGATCGGCCCAAACGCGATTTCGGTGGCGATCGGCCGCGCGGGTCGGGCGTTGGCGCCTCGGGCGGCGGCTTCAAACCGCGCCCGCGTCCCGCCGAGGCGGCGGAGGAGGCTGGCGAGCGTATCGCCAAGCGGCTGGCCCGTACCGGCCTTGCCTCGCGCCGTGACGCCGAAGAGCTGATCGCAGCAGGGCGCGTCAAGGTGAATGGCCGGGCCCTGACCTCGCCGGCCTTCAACGTCATGCCCGGCGACATCATCCATCTCGACGGCATGGAGATCCCGCCGATCGAGCGCACAAGGCTGTTCCTGTTCCACAAGCCGGCCGGCGTCGTCACCACCAACCGCGACCCCGAGGGGCGCAAGACTGTGTTCGACGTGCTGCCGGCAGACCTGCCCAGGCTGATGACCATAGGCCGGCTCGACATCAACACCGAAGGCCTGCTGCTGCTGACCAATGATGGCGGCCTGTCGCGCGTGCTCGAACTGCCCGCCACCGGCTGGCTGCGGCGCTACCGTGTGCGCGTCCACGGCAAGGTCGAGGAAAGCGCGCTCGCCGGCCTGCGCGAAGGCATCGCCGTCGACGGCGTCTTCTACGGCGCTATCGAGGCGAGCCTCGACCGCGAGCAGGGCTCGAATGCCTGGCTGACCATCGGACTGCGCGAAGGCAAGAACCGCGAGGTCAAGAACATCCTCGGTTCGCTCGGGCTCGACGTGACCCGGCTGATCCGCATTTCCTACGGGCCGTTCCAGCTCGAGGACCTGCCGGAGGGCCATGTGCTGGAGATCAAGGGCCGCGTCCTGCGCGACCAGCTCGGCGAGCGCCTGGTCGAGGAATCCGGCGCCAATTTCGACGCCGAGATCACAAAACCATTTTCCAACAAGCCGGTGCGGCGGACCGAGCCGCGCCCGGAGGAGGTCGAGCGGCCGAAATTTGTGCGCGACGGGGTCGATCGCCGGCCGATCGGCGAGGGCGGTCTGATCAAGAATCGCAAGCGCCGTGAAGGCAGCCGCGACGAGGCGCTGGGCAAGCTGTCGACAAGGCCCGAGAGAGGTTCCGGGCCGGAAAAGAGTTTTGGCGAGCGCGGCCCCAGGCCTGAGCGCAGCGATTTTGGCGACAAACGGCGCAGCGATTTTGGCGACAAACCGCGTGGCGGTTTTGGCGACAAGCCTCGTGGTGGTTTCGGCGGCAAGAAATCGGAACGCGAGCAGCGGCCTATCGAGCCGCCGGGCCAGCGCAAGGCCAATGTCTGGATGGCGCCGGGTTCGCGTCCGATCGGCAAGGGCAGGGCGGAAGCCGATGCCGCCAAGGCGGCAGAGGCCAAGGCGCGCAAGGCCTCGTTCAAGCCGTCCTATGGCAAACCGGCTGGCGCGAAGCCGTTCGGCAAGCCACGTGGCGAGCGTCCGGACGGAGGCAAGGGCGGTGACCGGCCGCGCGGCGGTCCCAAGGGTCCCAGAACCAGATGAGAATCGTCGGTGGTGAGTTTCGCGGGCGTCCGCTGGCGACGCCGCGCGATCATGCCATCCGCCCGACCACCGACCGCACCCGCGAGGCGGTGTTCAACGTGCTGGCGCACCGCTTTGCCGACAAGCTCGCAGGCGCGCGCGTGCTCGACCTGTTCGCCGGCACCGGGGCGCTCGGCCTCGAGGCGCTGTCGCGTGGCGCGTCCTACGGCGTCTTCATCGAGGAGTCGGCTGAAGGGCGCGGCCTGATCCGCACCAATGTCGAGACTTTCGGCCTGACCGGCCGCACCAAGATTTTCCGACGCGATGCCACGGCTCTGGGTGAGGCGGGCACGCTTTCGGCTTTCGGGCTGGTCTTCGCCGATCCGCCCTACGGCAAGGGCCTTGGCGAACGCGCGCTGCGTTCGGCCAAGGCGGGCGGCTGGCTTTTGCCTGGCGCGCTCTGCGTGGTCGAGGAGGTGGCCTCGGCGCCCTTCGAGCCAGGGCCGGGATTTTCGGTGGTCGACGAGCGCGGCTATGGCGAGACGGTGATCCGGTTCATCGAGGCTGGGTGAGTGAAGCTCCCTCTTCTCCCACAAGCGGAGAAGGAAGAAGCACCGCCTCGAAAATGACGAACAATTCACTTTGCCTTCCCATGAACCCCGCCTATCGTCCCGCCATGACAACCGGAGCCGTCGATGACACTTCATACTGAATGGCTGCGGAGAGTATTGCTCACCACCGCGCTGGCCCTGGCCGGTCCCGTGCTCGCCGCCGACGATGGCAAGGTCACCAATTTCCTGCTCAACAACGGCATGGAGGTGGTCGTCATTCCGGATCACCGCGCCCCGATCGTCACCCATATGGTGTGGTACAAGATCGGCAGCGCCGATGAGCCGCCCGGCAAATCGGGCATCGCGCATTTCTTCGAGCATCTGATGTTCAAGGCGACGACCAACCACGCCGCCGGCGAGTTCGACCGCGCCATCTCGGCCATCGGCGGCTCCAACAACGCCTTCACCTCTTACGACTACACCGCCTTCCACGAGACGGTGGCGCCGTCGGCGCTTGGCGAGATGATGAGCTTCGAGGCCGACCGCATGCGCAACCTCATCCTCACCGACGAGGTCATCAAGACCGAACGCGACGTCATCCTGGAAGAGCGCCGCTCGCGCATCGACAGCAGCCCGCAGGCGGTGCTCGACGAGGAGGTCGACGCCACGCTGTGGCAGAACCAGCCCTACCGCATTCCGGTGATCGGCTGGATGCAGGAGATGGAAAAGCTGAACCGCATCGACGCCATCGCCTTCTATGACAAATACTACAGGCCCAACAACGCCGTGCTGATCGTGGCCGGCGATGTCGAGCCGGACATGGTGAAGGCGCTGGCCGAAAAGACCTATGGCAAAATCGAGCGGGGCCCGGATTTACCCCCGCGCATCCGCCCGGTCGAACCGGAGCAGAACACCAAGCGCACGGTGACGCTGGCCGATGCGCGCGTTTCGGTGCCGAGCTTTTCGACGCAATGGGTGGTGCCGTCCTATCGCACTGCGCGGCCTGGCGAGGCCGAGGCGCTCGATCTGTTGGCCGAGATCCTCGGTGGCGGCAACCGCAGCCGGCTATACCAGCAGCTTGTAGTAAAGCAGGGCATCGCCGGGGAGGCCGGCGCCTGGTTCCAGGGCACCATGCTCGACGCCACCAACTTCACCGTCTACGGCTCGCCGCGCGGCGACGCCAAGCTCAGCGATGTCGAGGCGGCGGTCGATGCCGAGATCGCCCGCATCGCCAAGGACGGCGTCACGCCGGACGAGTTGGAGAAGGCCAAGGACCGCTATGTACGCTCGGTGATCTTCGCCCGCGACAAGCAGGACGACATGGCCAACATGTATGGCTCGACGCTCGCCACCGGCGGCAATGTGAAGGATATCGAGGAATGGCCGGACCGCATCCGCAAGGTCACCGCCGACGAGGTCAAGGCGGTGGCAGTGCGCTATCTGGTGCTGGACCATTCGACGACCGGGTATCTCTTGCCGCAGCAACAGGCGGGGAATTGATTTGATGACGAGCATGAGCACCACGTGGATGCGCGCCTTTCCTTCTCCCACAGGGGGAGAAGGAAGAGCGCTGAACGCCCTCTCCACTCTGCTCCTCTCCGTTCTTTTCCTCATCTCGCCGGCTCTGGCCGCGCGGGCGATGGACATCCAGGAAGTCAAATCGCCGAAGGGCATCACGGCCTGGCTGGTCGAGGACCATTCGGTGCCGATCGTCACCATCCGCTTCGTCTTCGACGGCGGGTCCACACAGGATCCGGCCGGCAAGGAAGGGCTCGCCAATCTGATGACCGGTCTGTTTGACGAGGGCGCCGGTGACTTCGACAGCGATGCCTTCCAGGTGAAACTCGACGATGCCGGCGCCGAAATGGGCTTCGATGCGCAGCGCGACGGCACCTACGGTTCGATGCGCATGCTTTCCGAACAGAAGGACGCCGCCTTCGACCTTTTGACGCTCGCGGTCAACAGGCCGCGCTTCGACCAGGCGCCGATCGACCGCATCCGCGCCCAGATCCTGTCCGGCATCGTCGCCAATGAGCGCGACCCCAACGCCATCGCCCAGCGCAAATGGCTGCGCGCGATCTACGGCGAGCATCCCTATGCGCGGCCCGACGAGGGCACCACGCAGAGCATCGCCACAATCACGCCCGACGATGTAAGGGCTTTCTACAAGGCCGGTTTCGCCCGCGACGGCCTGCATGTCGCCGTGGTCGGCGACATCGATGCCGCGACTTTGAAAGGCAAGCTCGACCAGGTCTTCGGCGACCTGCCGCAAAAGCAGGCGCTTGCCCCGGTCGCCGACACCGCCCTGAAACTCGGCCAGCAGGTGGAGGTGAATTACGACCTGCCGCAGACCTCGCTGCAGCTCGCTTTTCCCGGCGTGCAGCGCAACGCGCCGGATTTCTTCGCCGCCGTGCTGATGAACGAGATCCTCGGCGGCGGCACCTTCACTTCGCGCCTCTACGATGAGGTGCGCGAAAAGCGGGGGCTGGCCTATGGCGTCGATTCCAACCTCGTCGACCACCAGCATTCCAACGCGCTGATCGTCACCACGGCGACGCGTTCGGACCGCGCCGCCGAGACGCTCGGCATTGTGCGTGACGTGTTGAAGAAGATGGTAGAGGAGGGGCCGACCGAGGCCGAACTGGAGGCGACCAAGAAATACATGATCGGCGCCTATGCCATCAACAATCTGGATTCCTCCAGCGCCATCGCCGCGACGCTTGTGGAACTCCAGCTGGACAAGCTCGGCATCGACTACATGCAGCGCCGCGCGGCGCTGATCGATGCGGTGACGCTCGATCAGGTCAAGGCGGCGGCGAAGAAGCTGCTGTCGGTCGAGCCCGCCATCATGATCGTCGGACCGGCTTTGGGAGGCAAGGGATGAGCCCCACCTTCGGTGTTGCCTTTGGTGGCGGCGGTGCGCGCGGGCTGGCGCATATCCATGCCATCGAGGCGCTGGACGAGCTCGGCATCAAGCCGGTCGCCATCGCCGGCTCCTCGATCGGAGCCATCATGGGCGCCGGCATGGCCTCGGGCATGGCCGGCAAGGACATCCACGACTATGCCCGCTCGATCCTCAGCCGCCGCGCCGAGGTGGCGACGCGCATGTGGCGCGCGCGCCCGGGCACCCTCGCCGAGGCGATGCAGGGCGGCATCCGCGTCAGCCAGTTCAACATCGAGCGCATCCTGAAAGCCTTCCTGCCCGACGCCATCCCCGAAACCTTCGCCGAGCTGAAGATCCCGCTGCAAGTAGCGGCGACCGACTATTTCGGCCACAAGCTCGCCGTGTTCGACGAGGGTGACCTGCATTCGGCATTGGCAGCCTCGGCCGCCATCCCTGCCGTGTTCCGCCCGGTGACGCGAGACGGAAGGGTGCTGATCGACGGCGGCATCTACAATCCAGTGCCATTCGATCTCATCGAAAGGGCTGCGGACATCATCATCGCCATCGACGTCGTCGGCGCGCCGAGCGAGATCGAGCGCAAGCATCCGACCACGGTCGACCTGATGTTCGGCGCCACGCAATTGATGATGCAGTCGATCATCGCCAACAAGCTGAAGCAGTGCCCACCCGACATTCTGGTCCGCCCGGCGGTGTCGAAATACCGCGTGCTCGACTTCATGAAGATCGACGCGCTGATGAGCGAAACCGTCGATATCAAGGACGAGCTGAAGCGCGAGATCGAGAAGGCGGTGGAAGGGCGGTCGCGCGACGACAAGCCGAAGCCCAACAAGCGCGCTGTCCGGAGGTGATGCCGGCAGATTACGGCTCGATCGAACGGTTCAGGATCAGCGCCCCGGCGTTGCTCTCGCACGCCGCTGCCTGCGGCATTTGCCGCACGCCCGGGCAGATTGCCGCCAGGCCTTCCATCGTCAGCACGTCCGGGATCCTCGTGCGGCTGACGCACAGCGCGCCGTCCACCCCCCACGCCGCTTCGAACGCCATACCCGGCGCGGCCTCGTCCTGCTGTATGCCGTTCCTGTCGTAGATGACGATCGGCGTGCCGTTGCGCGTATGGCCGACGCCGTCGCCGCAATAATCGGCGCGGATCATGCGGGTGCACGCCTGATGATGATCCCAGAGCGGCGTTCCATCTGGCAATTTCTCCCAGGGCCGATAGCCGAAACGTGCGCATTTGGCCTGCGCGCCGCCGGTGCAGGTGATGCTGAAGGCCGTCTCGGACGGCACATGGCGGCCGTCCTGCGTCCAGGTGCCGGCGAGCGGGAAGCCCATGCGCCGGCCTTCGATGTCGGGTTCGCAGATGTTGCGCCACCCGCCTGTCGCCGCGTCGCGGGTCGACATGGTGTAGAGCATGATCGCGCCATCCGGATTCCGCGGATCGGTCTCCACCGCGTCGATGCGCAGCGGCACACTGTCGTGTCCGTCACCAAGCGTGAGAACGGCGCCGACGAGATCGTCTTGAGGGACTATATGGCCGTCTCCGGTCGTCACCTCGAACCTCGTGCCGATCACGGAGATCGAGCGGATCGTTTGTTCGGTCCCGGCTTCGGTGGGTGGCACCACGGCAAGACCGAAAATGACCGAGACGACCGCGATTGTTGCATAGCGGCCAATATGGGCGAAGCCGGCTCGTTGGCGTGGCATTGTTGGCTCCTATCTTACGAACGCAGTTGGTGAAGCGCGGCGCTTTTCGGCGACTGACGAAGGAACGGAAGGCGTGAAGCCATCCGTTCCATTGGTCAGCGGACGCGTGGATATTAACGCCGCGGAGTAGGGGTCGGCCGGTCATGTCCGACCCCGGCGCCGCCACCAGTGCCGTGCTGGCTGGACGGGAGACCACCGCTTTTCTTGCCGGCGGTCGCGGGTTGGGCATTGCCCTTCTGGACAGCCGGCAAGTTGCCCATGTTGGGGTTGAGGAAGGAGCCGCCGCCGTGCTGAACAGCCGGCAGGTTGCGGTCGTTGGGATCGATGACGGAGCCGCCGGCCGGAGCGAGGCTTTTTGCGAGAACGATGCCGTCGGCTTGCACGCCGTTCAGCGCACGCACTCCGAGCCCATGCGTGAAAATCGCGTTGCTGGTCAGCGAATTGCTCGTAAGCGAATTGCTGGTCAGCGAATTCTGTTGCAGGCCGTTCAGTGATTTGCCGTTCCCGCTTTCCGGGCCTGCGGCATTGGCCGGGGCAACGAGGCAGGCCATTGCCGAAGCAGCGGCCAGGTAAGTCTTGAGGCGATTCATCGTGATTTCCTTTGTCGTTTTCAGCGGAGCCTTCCCGCCGGGTGCGCTCCATGGCGCGGTTTCTCGCTGCAAGCTGTTTCAGGCGAATGCCGAATTTGGCCGATTTGTTTCGATTGTTGCGACCCGTCGGGGCCGAACGTCCGCCCGCTATCCGCAAACGATGACAGTAGTGGCGCGCGAACCGCGCGACGACACAAACGAAACCTTCAGCCGGCAAATCGGCAAATCCGAGCAACATCGCTGCGGCATCGCTTTCGCCAGAATGGGAGGTTCTTGCGATGCAAGCTTTGCAGACAACCAATGGCGGATCGGATGGCGAGGCGGCGGCTGTCCGCACGGCACGTCTGGCGGTGCTGGCTGGCACGCCCGGCCTGCTGCTGACGGCCTATGCGGCCGCCACGTCTACGTCGCTGACCATCCGCGCCGATCTCGCTTTGACGCTGATGGACATGCTGGTGCTGGTCGTTGTCGCGGTCGTGGCCGGTGGCAGGAAATCGGGCATGGGCAGGCGCCGGGCGGCCCTGGCGGAAACACTCGCCAATGCGCTTGCTGCCTCCGGTATGTGTTTTTCCATGGCTGTCGTCGCCGGCATTGCTGTCCAGCGCATTGCGGCCGGCGGCGTCGAACCGCATGGCTCCGGCGTGGTCCTCGCCATGAACCTCAATCTCGTCTACGCCGCGGTCAATTTCTGGATCCTGCGGCGCTGGAAGGCCCGCAACGCACTTGCCGCGTCCGCGCTGGCGCGCGCGCAGATCTGCCTCTTCTCCGACAAACTCTCGTCGAACCTCTTGATCGCCGCGTCGCTGGCAACGGCCATGGTCTGGGAAGGTACGGTGATTGCCCGTTTCGTCGATCCGGTCGCCGGGCTGTTGATCGCGACTGCAACCGCGCGCTGGACCATTCCCGTCGTGCGCGACACCGCGCGTAGCCTGCGCAGGGAAGTTCGCAAGCGGGTGGGACGGCGTGAGGCACTGCAACAGACGTCTGCACCAGGTCGCAAGTCGCAGCTCTAGCGGCTTCGCGCCTCATCGCGGGCGGGCTCGAAGACATAGCCTTCACCGCGCACCGTCACCAGGACGGCCGGCGCCTCGGGTTCGGCCTCGACCTTCTTGCGCAATCGCGTGATGCGGATGTCTATGCTGCGGTCGCCCGGCTCGAGGTCGCGGTTATGCGCCAGCCTGCAAAGCTGGTCGCGCGACAGGATCTGCCTTGGATGGCGCGCGAACACGCAGAGCAGGTCGAATTCCATCGGCGTCAGCTCCACGTCGGCGCCGTCCGGATCGACCATCGTGCGGCCGTCCATGTCGAGCACGCAGCGGCCGAAGCGGATGCGGTTTGCCGGCGCCTGCTCTTCCTCGCCCAGGCGCCTTATGACGCTTCTGACCCGCGCCAGAAGTTCACGCGGTTCGAAGGGTTTGGCCATATAGTCGTCGGCGCCGGCGGCGAGGCCTTCGAGCCGGTGCGGCAGGTCGCCGACAGCGGTCAGCATCAGGATCCCAATGCGGCTCCGTCCGGTGATTTCGCGAGCGAGATCGTAGCCGCTTTCGCCGATGAGATTGACGTCGAGGATGACCAGATCGGGGCCGAAGCGGTTGAGTTCGGAGCGCATGCCCGCGCCATCCGCGACGGCGCGGACGTCGAAGCCGTGCACCGGCAGGTAGTCGCACAGCATCTCGCGCAAGGGCGCTTCGTCGTCGACGATGAGCAATTTCTGCCTGGTCACGGCTTGGCTCCTTCCATTGCGCCGAGGCGCTCCGTCACCAGCCTGCGGAAGCTTTGCGGATCGAGCGGCTTTTCGATCACGGGCGCGCCCGTCTCGCCGATGAAGCGATCGATTTCGGGGGCCAGCGTGTCGCCGGTCACGAACAGCAGCCGGCTGGCGAGCCCGGGGCGCACCTCCTCCAAGGCGCGATAGAGGCCGGGTCCATCGAGGCCGGGCATGCGTATGTCGCTGATCAAGAGGTCGACCCTTTCGTGGCGCACGGCTCTGAGCGCAGCATGCGCATCGTCAGCTATGGTTACGTGGTGGCCATCGCGCCGCAGCAGTTCGGCGATCATAGCGGCAATGTCGGCATCGTCGTCGACCACCAGAATGCGCGCGGCCGATGGCGCCGGCGGCGCCTTGCCGGCCGTCGCCGGTGCCGAAGCCGCCTCGGCCTTGCCGCTCGGCAGCCGGATCGTGAAGCGCGCCCCGCCGCCCTCGGTCGAATCCAGCTCTATGCTGCCGTCATGGGCGGTCACGATGCCATGGCAGACGGACAGGCCGACGCCGGTGCCTTCGCCGGCCGATTTGGTCGTGTAGAAAGGCTCGAAGGCGCGCGCCCGCACTGTTTCCGCCATGCCCGGACCGTTGTCGGCCACCACGATCTCGACGGCGCCGTCTTCGCCGGTGGTTATGATCGTCAGCCGCCGCGGATGCGGCACCTGCAGCAAGGCCTGCTGCGCGTTCACCGCCAGATTGGTGATGACCTGATGCAACTGGTCGCGGTCGCCCCAGATATTGGCAAGCCCATCCTCCAGTTCGGTGCGGACCTCGATCCCGGCCGAGCGCAGGCTGTAGGCGGCAAGTTCGAGCGAGGCGATAACGACCTCGTTGATGTCGACGGCGCCTCTCGTCGGCGGCTTCTTGCGCGCCATAGCCAGGAACGTGCGCACGATCCGCGAGCAGCGTTCGGCCGCTGCGTGGATCTTGTCGGCGCGGCCCACGGTCGCGCTGTCGGACGAAAATTCCTTCAGCATCGAACTGTAGCCAATGACGACCGAAAGCGGATTGTTGAGCTCATGCGCCACGCCCGCCAGCAGCGAACCAAGCGCCGACAGCTTTTCGGACTGATAGAGCGTTTCGCGCTGGCGGGCGATTTCCGCCTCGGCTTCGCGCTGGCGCGTGATGTCGGTGACGGCGGCAAGCATGGCGGGCCGGCCGCCGCGCGTGATCAGACGCGCCGAAACCAGCGTGTCGATCCTCGTCCCTTGCATGGTGGTCATGCCGGCTTCGAATGCGTCGACGAGGCCGTCTCGCAGCAAGAGCCGCATGAGGTCGTCGCGCCGGGCGCGGCTTTCCCAGGTCGATATCGCTTCCGCGCCGATCTGGCCGATCTCGACGCCAAGTATCTTGCGCGCCGGCTCGTTGACGAACAGGATTTCGGGCCCGTCGATTGCCGAGATGGTGATCGGCAACGGCACGCCCTCGGCGATGGCGCGGAACTGCGCATCCCCTTCTCTCGACTGTTTTTCTGCTTCAAGTCGCGCCTGTTCGGCGAAGACGCGGTCGGAGATGTCGCGGCCAACGGACTGCACCTCGATCAGGCGTCCTTCGCCGTCGAAAATGCCATGATCGTTCCAGGCCAGCCATCGGCTGATGCCGCCGGGCATCGCGTTGACAAGTTCGATGCTGGCATCCGGAGCCTGCGGGGTGAGGCGGCCGAGATGCTCGACAAACCGGCGCCGCTCGTCTGGGGGAAGCACGTCGAGTTCGCACCAGGACGGGCTCAGAAGCTCTTCCCGCGTCATCCGGCATGCCCGGCAATAGGCATCGTTGACGAAGGTCAGATAGCCGTCGGGCGACATGCGCACGACGAATTCGGTCTGCAGTTCGACCACGCTGCGGTAGCGTTGCTCGCTGGCCTCCAAGGCCTCGCGGGCCTGTCTTTGCTCTGCACCTTCGGCGATTCCCGAAACCTTGCCGGTCGGCTGAGCGCCATCGCCTGGCGAGCGTTCATGGCACAGGCCTGGACGGCCGAATTCGCGCAGGAATATCCGGTGCGTTGCGAACAGGAAGGCCAGCAGGCCGGCCAGGATGATCGCGTAGGGAACAAGCGAGGCTTGCCGGCTGTGGAACTGATGCAGGCCGAGACCGGCGACAAGCAAAACCAGAGGCAGGGCGGCCATGGCGAACGCGAAGTGCCGGGACAGGGGCTGATTCGAGGAGGTCGGCAAGGCGGGATCTCCACTGACGGATGCGCCGGTCGCGATGCTGCTGCTCCGCGTGGCCAGTGGACTGAACGGCTCCCGACCTGTCAAGTCGGCCATCTCAAGCGGTGCCAAGGCATTGCTCCCTCACTTATGGTGCGGTCCGACAGGCTGGCGCTGCAACGTCTCACGACGATGCCGTGAACCGGCCTTCTCGACGGCCCTTGTTTCGGTTGTGTCGATCTAGGGCAGGGCACGTGCGGTTGACCCCGGACGAATGCCCTGTACGTTTCCGGTGGTCGCTCACGGCATCGGGGGAAGGCATGGCCGACATCATTGTCGTGGACGACGAGACCGACGTGGCGTTCATGATCGCCGACTATCTGCAGGCAAAAGGCCACAGTGTCCGTACCGCATCCGGCGGCGCCGAACTGCGCGCGGTGATAACGGCGGCAAAGGCCGACCTTGTCGTTCTCGACCTCAACATGCCCGGCGAGAACGGCTTCAGCCTCGCCCGCTGGCTGCGCGAGCAACATGATGCGGGCATTGTCATGCTGACCAGCGCCGATTCGGTTTTCGACAAGGTAGCGGGCCTCGAAGTCGGCGCCGACGACTACCTCGTAAAGCCCTTCGCGCCGACCGAACTGGAGGCGCGCATCGCCGCGGTACTGCGCAGGCGCAGGCCGAAGGCGGCTGATGGCGCCGATCCCTTGCCGGCCGGGCATTTTGCGTTCGGCGCCTATGTCTTCGATGCAAACGCGCGGACGCTGAGCGACGCCGAGGGCAGGGCCATGTCGCTGACGCCGATGGAGCTCGACCTGGTTGCGGCCTTCGCCACGCGGCCGGGCCAGGTCATTGGCCGTGACGAACTGCTCGACCTTGCGCCGCCGAGGGGCGATGAACCCTTCGACCGCAGCATCGACAGCCGCATCACCAGGCTGCGCCGCCGGACCGAGAAGGACCCGACGAAACCGGAACTGATCAAGACGATCCGCGGTGTGGGGTATTTGTACCCGCGCAGGTGAGGCGCCCGCGTCAGCATTTCCATGTGGGAAACAAAAAGGCCCGCCGGTATTGCCGGCGGGCTCTAGCTGTTTGCCTGGAGGGCCTTAGTGAAAGGCTTTTAGTTGAACTTGTACTTGGCGTCGATTCGCACGGTGTGGAAGGACGGCGTCGAGGTGAGGCTGTCGTCCGGCAGGCCGAGATCCGCCGAAAAATCCTTCTCGGCGAATTGCGAGTAGCGATATTCCAGGCCGACCGTTATGTTGCTCGACACGGCCGTTTCCAGGCCGCCACCCACCGAGAAGCCGCTGGAGCCCCAGTCGAGGATGTCGCCGATCGGCGCCGAGGCGTTCAGGTCGAAATGCTGCCAGCTGTATCCGGCGAGCGCGTAGGCAAGCGTCGTTTCGTTGACCTTCATGCCGACGCGGCCGAGCACGTCGAAGCCATAGTCGGTATCGAGGTTGATCTGACCACCGGGGACTTCCACCTCCGACGTCATGCCGGAGTAGCGCGCGTCGACCATGACGCCTGCCACCCAGCTGCCGAAATCCTGGTCGTAGCCGATGCTCGCCTCGCCGAACACGCCTTCGCCGCCGATCCCGTTGAACGTCACGCCGGCCGGCGGAACGTCGAGCTGATGCACGGACGCACCCGCGCCGAGCCCGCCACCGACATAAAAGCCGGTCCAGCTGTAGGCGGGAGCCTCGAAGGCGGCGCCGCCGCCGTTCTGGGCGCCAAAGCGATAGTTGGCGGCCACCTGGAACGTATGCCGCGAAGTGTCGAGGTTGAGAGCGCCATCCGGCGCGCCGAACTCGGAAAGCAGATCGTCATTGGTGGCGAAGCGCGTGTAGCGATACTCGCCCTTGATCGTCCAGTTGCCGGCGACGGCGGTCTCGACGCCGGCGCCGACGAAGTAGCCGCCCTGGTCCCAATCGAAGTCGAAACCTGCGTTGGTGTCCAGCTTGTACTTCTGCCAGGAATAGCCGCCCAGCACATAGCCCAGAGTGTTCGGCGTGAAGAGATAGCCGGCGCGCAGGCCTGCATCGAAGCCGTAGGTTTCCTGGATCGAGGCGCTGAGCCCGAATGCATCAAGCGAGGTCTCGATATTGCCGAAATGGGCGTCGATCAGCCCGCCCAGCAGGAAGCGCTGCGAAACCATATAGTCGTAGCCGACGGTCGCTTCGCCGTAGACGCCTTCGCCGCCAATGCCGTTCAGCGACAGGCCCGGGATGAAGTCGCTGCTGATCTCATGAACGTTGGCGCCGGCGCCAACGCCGAAGCCGACATAGAGCCCGCTCCAGTTGAACCCGGACGCCTCGACCGGCTGGGCGACATCGGCCGCATGCGCGGCAGACATCAAAGCCACCGTCGAAACGGCGCACAAAAGAATAGATTTCGCAGAAAAGCGCGTGAACATCGCCCGTACCCCCAATGAATAAGCCCAGCGTGTCTTAGCAGGGGGCAACTAAATTAGTGGTTGTATAAATGCCACAGTGATTGGCAAACTGCCCAAGTCATGGGCAGTTTGCGGAACTGCACCCAGAAAAAGTCATTCACCAGCGATTCGCTGTGTTTGGATCAGCGCCGTTCGACGCCGCACCGGGCCACTTCATCCACTGAGATGCCGCCGGCACCCGCGAGATCGCAAAAAGGCGATCCACGCATCGCAGAGCGTTGCGACTGGCGGTTCAGCCGTCACGAAGCCAGGCCGGGGCGGCACCGTTTCTGTGTGGTTTCGACGTGCGCCGTTGCCGCAGAGCGCCGGCTCTTTTAGACCTCGATAGGTTTTGCCGGTATCTATCGGAAAAAAGGAGCCGGAACGTCATGATCGAGATCTGGCACTCACTCCTCGCCAATCTTGCCCTGGTCTCCATCCTCGTGGTCGCCTGGGATCTTGTGGCGGATTTCACCGGGCGTCTGTCGAAGCGGATGCAGTCGCTGATTCTCGGCGTGGTCATGTGCGCGGGCGCGATCATTTCCATGGCGACGGCGCTCTCCGTCTCCGGCTTCATCGTCGATCTGCGTGCCGCCTTCATCGCCGCCGCCGCGTTCTTCGGCGGATGGCCGGCAATGCTCATCGCCACTGCCGGCTCCATTGCCTATCGCATTCATCTCGGCGGGCAGGGCGCCAGCATCGGGATCGTCGGCATCCTCATCACGGCTGTCGTTGGCATCGCCTGGCATCACATCGTCGCGGCTCGGTCGCGCACCATGTACGACATATTCGGTCTCGGCGTATCGGTCGCTCTCGCCGGGCTGATCACGCTTCTGGTCATCCCCCCTCAAGTCGTCACCGGCATGGTGCAGCAGAGCACGTTCCCGTCGCTGGTGTTCCGCTTCCTCAGCACCATCATCATCGGCGTGCTGCTCGACCGCCAGCAGCGGCGGCGCGATCTCCTGATGTCCAACATGATCTACCGGGCCATGGTTCGCGAGCTGCCGGACTGCCTGAACATAAAGGATGTGGATGGCCGCTTCATCGCCGCCAATCCCGCCACCGCCGAAATGGTGCGCGCCGCTTCGGTGGAGCAGCTCATCGGCAAGACGGATTTCGATTTCTATCCGAAGGAGGTGGCAGAGCGCTTCCGGCAGGATGAGGTGGGCGCGCTGGAGACCGGGCAGACGCTGCGGATCGATCAGCCGGCGCTTTTGCCGGATGGCAGGCAAGGCTGGCTCTACACGCTCAAGGCCCCGTTCCGCGACGAGTCCGGCAAGATCACCGGTGTCATCACCTACAATCGCGACATCACCGAGCAAAAGCGCAGCGCCCAGCTCAAGAACGACTTCATTTCCACGGTCAGCCACGAATTGCGCACCCCGTTGACCTCCATCCGCGGCTCGCTGGGCCTGATCTCGGCCGGCGTGGCCGGCGAACTGCCGCCCAAGGCCGCCAACCTCGTCAACATCGCCCACAAAAACAGCGAGAGGCTGGTTCTCCTCATCAACGACATCCTCGACATGGAGAAGATCGAATCGGGCGTGACCGCTTTCAAGATCAAGCAGATGCCTGTCCGCCCCGTCCTGGAGCAGTCGATTGCCGCCAGTTCCAACTACATGGCCGATAGCCGGATACGCATCGTCCTGGTCGACGATGCTCCGCGCGCCGAAGCCAACATCGATCCGGACCGCCTGCATCAGGTGATGGCGAACCTGCTGTCGAATGCGATCAAGTTCTCAGACGCCGACGGAACCGTGACGGTGAAACTCGAGCGTCGCGATCGCGACATGCTGCGCATCTCGGTGATCGATCAGGGCGCCGGCATCCCCGAGGCCTTCCGCAGCCGCATATTCGGCAAGTTCGAGCAGGCGGACGCGTCCAGCACCCGCAGGATAGGCGGCACCGGCCTGGGCTTGAGCATCGTCAAGGCCATTGCAGAAAAGCTGGGCGGCGCCGTTTCCTTCGAAACCGAGGAAGGCAGGGGAACCTCGTTTCACGTCGACCTTGCCGAAGCGCACAGGCAGGCCGAGAAGCCGGTTTTGGTCGAGCGCCGGTCGCGGCCGCGCGATGGCCGCCTGCGTGTTCTCATCTGCGAGGATGAGGCCGACGTCGCGGCGGTGATCGCGGCACTTCTCGATGCGGAAGGCTTTTCCAGCGACGTCGCTCCCGACATCGACACCGCCAAGGCGCTGCTGCGCTCCCGCGACTACGTGGCGCTGACGCTCGACATCAGGCTGGCGGGGGAATCCGGCATCAAGCTCTTCCACGACATCAGGGCGTCACCGGTGAATTCCGATATTTCGGTCATCGTCATCTCCGCCGTCGCCGATGAGGCCAAGCGCTCGCTGAACGGCACCGCCGTCGGCATCGTCGACTGGCTGGAGAAGCCGGTGGATTCGAGGCGGCTTCACGCCGCTCTTGCCAAGATCGTTGACGGCAAGGTCGACCGGCGGCCGAGGATCCTCCATGTCGAGGACGACGAGGGTGTGCTTGCCGTGATGTCGGCGGGGCTGGGTCCGAGCGTCTCGTTCACCTCGGCGAAAACGCTGCAGGAGGCACGCCGGGCGGTCGCGAAGCATCGCTTCGACCTGGTCATCCTGGACATCGCGCTTCCCGACGGATCGGGGCTGGATCTGCTCATCGATCTGCCGCTCGAGACCGGGGTCATCGTGTTCTCGGCGGCGGAGCTGGACGAGAAACTCGGCGACCGGGTGCAGGCGATGATGACCAAGACCAGGGCGTCGGAGGTCGATGTCGCCAAGCTGGTCAGAAGCATGTTGGTTTCGTCCCGCAGGGGCACCCGGTCTGCCACGCACGCCAAGGAGTGATGCTGATGCCCGCAAGGATCCTGTATGTGGATGACGAGGACGATATCCGCGAAATCGCCCAGATGTCGCTGGAGCTCGAGCCGGAATTCGAGGTTCGGTCCTGTTCCTCGGGCATGCAGGCGCTGGCCGATGCCGCCGAATGGCAGCCCGACCTCATTCTGCTCGACGTGATGATGCCGGACATGGACGGGCCGGAGACGCTGAAACGGCTGGCCGAATCCGGGCCGACGGCGTCGATGCCCGTGGTGTTCATCACCGCGCGCACCCAGACGCATGAGGTCGAACGCTATCTGGCAATGGGGGCGGTAGGGGTGATCGCCAAGCCGTTCGACCCGCTTGCGCTTGCCGGTGAAGTCAAGAATTTGCTTGCGCTTAGCCGGAGATGACAGGCTGGCTTGTCCGCAGCCTGTGCGATGCCGTTCACGCTCCTGTACCATGCCGCCTTATTCATCTACTGATTGTGCTGAGGCGCATTCGTCTCGAATCAGGTTGTCTATGATCGCGCGGCATTGGCGGTTGTCGGCGAGAGATTCTAGGGGAATGTGTCTGTCTGCATGAACCGCGTTGGCGGATGTCGGTTCATGGGATCAATCACTCCGGGGGGCTAGCGGCAAACGAGGCGCGAACCGGAGCAAGGCTGGTGAACGGAGCGAAGGCAAGAGTTCTGATTTGCGATGATGATCCCTTGTTGCTCGAACTGATGGAATTCAGGCTCAGGGCGAAGGGATACGAGGTCATCAAGGCGGTAGACGGGGCGGAGGCGCTCTCGAAGGCGGAGCGTGACGCGCCGGACATCATCGTGCTCGACGCGATGATGCCCAAGGCCGACGGCTTGGAAGTGCTTGCCCGCATCAAGGGCGATCCGGCTTTGTCCGAAACCCCGGTCGTCATGCTGACCGCCCGCAAGGGCGAAAAAGACATCGTCTCAGCCCTTGAGAAGGGAGCGGACGACTACCTTGTGAAGCCCTTCATTCCCGAGGAACTGCTCGCCCGGCTAGCGCGTCTGCTCGCGCGGAAGAGCGGGAGACGCTGATGCGGCGCGGCCGGCGCGCCATCATTGCCGCATGCGTATTCCTGGCGGTTGCCGCGGCGCCTGCCGCGGCGCCGGCCCAGACGGTCGACGAACTATACGCTTCCGGCGTCAAGGCCAGGCAAGCCCAGAATTTCGACGAGGCGGCGGATCTGCTTCGGCGTGCGCTGGCGCTCAAGCCCGACAATGCCGACGCCCTGGTGCAACTCGGCTTCGCCGAGCTTGGCCGCAACGATCTGCCGGCGGCGCGCGAGGCCTTTTCCAAGGCGCTTTCACTGGCGCCGGCCTATCTCGATGCCAGCTTCGGCATGGCCCAGATCGAATTCCGCTCCGGCAATCTCGACGCCGCGCTGTCGCTCGCCGAAAAGGTCTCGCGTGCCGAACCCGGCAATGCCGACGCGACCACGCTTGTCGCCAACATCCGCAAGGCCCAGCAGGCCGGCAGCAAGGCGAAGCCTGCAGCCGCGACCGCAGGGAAGCCGCGCCCTCCGCGGCCGGATCCCGTTGCCGGCCTGATGGAGGAGAGCCGGAGATTGCGGGCGTCAGGAGAGTTGCCCGAGGCGGAGAAGGCCTATCGCCGCGCGCTCCGGGCGGCGCCAAAAAACACCGACATCCTCGTCGCCCTTGGCCTTGTCGCGGGCTCCCAGCAGAAATTCGACGAGGCCGGGCATTTCTTCGACCAGGCGCTGGCCATCAGGCCCGGCCTTCTCGACGCTCGTCTCGGCAAGGTCCGCCTGGCGATCTGGCAGGGCGACGTGCCGGGCGCCCGCGCGATGATCGACGACGTGCTCGGCACCGCGCCGGAAAATGTCGAGGCGCTCGGTCTCGACGCACGGATTTCCCTGCTCGAGCAGGATTACGCGCGGGCCGAGCAGTCGTTTCAGCGGGTGCTGGTGATCGATCCGCGCAATGCCGAGGCGCTGGTGGGGATCGGCGATGTGCGCCGGGCGCGTGGCGACGACGCAGCCGCGCGCGACGCCTACCGGCAGGCGCTTGCCCTCGAACCCGGCTCGCGAGACATCGAGCAGAGGCTGGCCGCGCCGCCGCCGCGCAAATGGCGGCTCGATCTCGGCAGCGAAGTGAGCGATCTCACCGACGGGCTTGGCGACTGGACCGACAGCTCGGCCGGACTTGCCTATCGGCTCACCCCGCAGACGACCATTTCGGGCCGCACCCGGGTGGCGACCCGCTTCGGCCACACCGACGTCCAGGTCGAAGGCCGCATCGACCAGGCTTTCTCGCCCACGGTTTCAGCCTATGCGCTGGCGGCGGCGACGCCGGATGCCGATTTCCTGGCGCGCTACTCGATCGGCGCCGGCGCTTCGTGGCAGATCGTGGCGCCCGCCAAGGCATTCGGCCCGTTCTCGCTCAACATCGACACCCGCTACGACGATTTCGCCAACGCCGACATCACCACGATCTCGCCCTGGGTGCAGGCCTATGTCCTGGATGGCCGGCTGGGGCTTTCGGCCCGCTGGGTGCACGCGGCCGACGATATCGGCACGCAAGCGGATGGCTATGTGCTGCGGGCCGATCTGGCGGTGACACAGCGCTTCAATGTGTTCGGCGGCTATGCCGATGCCCCCGAAATCTCCGACGGCACGCTGGTGCCGACGCGCACCGTCTTTGGCGGCGTCTCCTGGGACGTCACCGATCCGCTGACACTGCGCGCCAGCCTCGCCCATGAGCAACGCCCGACCTTCGACCGAACCATATTCGGGCTCGGCCTGACCACGCGGTTCTGATCATGTGGCTCGTCTGGGACATGTCCATCCTGCTCAGCGCCCTTTCCCTGGTGATCATGCTGCTGTTGATCGCGCGTCGGGTGCTGCAGGAGCGCCGCGGCTCGGCGGCGGCCGACCAGCGGCGCTCTCTTCTGACGGCGCTGATCGCCTTCACCGAAAACCGGGATCGCGAGGCACTGAAGGCGGTGCTGCTCTCGGTGCCGGCGAGCGTGGCGATCGATGCCGGCTTCGAGTTCATTTCCCTGTTGCGCGGCGAGGAGCACGACGAGCTCGTTTCAGCCTTCAACGAATGCGGCCTGCCGGCCCTGGTCGGCAAGCAGCTGGAGCGCGGCAACGGCGCCGAACGCATCCACGCTGCCGAGATGCTGGCGGCGCTGCGTTCGGAAAACGCCGTGGCAAGCCTGCTTTCGGCCCTCGACCGCGACCGCTCGCGCGAGGTCAGGATCGCCGCCGCCATCGCGCTCTGCGATGTCGGCGCCTTGCCACCGCTCGTCATAACGCTGCGCAAGATCGGCATTGCGGGGCAGCGCTCACGGCGCCTGATCGAGCTCTTCAGGCGCTTTCCGCCAAGGCGGTTCGACGAGCTTGAGGATCACGCCGGCCGTCAGGACGCGGTGCCTTTCACACGGGCGGCCGCGATCGACGCGCTGGCTCGCAGCGGCGGGTTCCGGTTTGCCGATTTCTTCGCCCGCGCCGTCGGCGATCCCTCGGCCGAAGTTGCCGCCGCCGCACTTCGGGCGCTCGGCCTGACGGGGCATGCCGACGCACCGGCCATTCTGGTCAAGGCGATGGCAAATGACGACTGGGACGTGCGTGCCGAGGCCGCCAACGCCGCCGGCCGCCTCGGCCTGTCCGAACTCGCCGCGCCGCTCGCGCAACTGATGGACGACGAGGCATGGACCGTGCGCTATGCCGCCGCCAACGCGCTGCGTTCGTTCGGCCGGGCGGGGGAACGCGTCCTACAGGAGATCGCCGCGAGCGAGGTTTCGCGCAGCCAGCGCACCGCTTCGCTCATTCTTGCCGAGGGGCCCGCCATATGATGGTCGCAGACTGGAGCCACGGGGTCGTGCTGGCCGCCTCCATCCTGTCCTGGTTCATCATCGGGGCAGGGCTGGCGCAGACGGCGGTTTACCTGCTGCAGCTCATCGTCGCCGCCTACGCGCTTTCCAGGCGCCCGCCGGTCGCGCGTTCAGCGCTGCTGTGGCATCGCTATGGCGACGTCGCGCCGCCGATCGCGCTGCTGGTGCCCGCCTACAATGAGGAAGTGAACGTGGTCGAGAGCGTCCATTCGATGCTGGCGCTCGAATATCCGAATTTCGAGGTGATCGTCATCAACGACGGCTCGAAGGACCAGACGCTGCAACGCCTTATCGAAGGCTTCAAGCTGGTGAAATTCCACCGGCCCTATGAGGAGGCGGTGACGCACAAGCCGATCCGCGGCCTCTATTCCTCGCCGATGACCGAGCGGCTGTTCGTGATCGACAAGGAGAATGGCGGCAAGGCCGATGCCCAGAATGCCGGCATCAATGTCTGCCGCGCGCCGCTCTTCTGCGTCATCGACGGCGACTCCATCCTCGAGCCCGATGCGTTGATGCGCGCTGCCCAGCCTTTCATCGACGATCCCGAGCGCACCATCGCCGTCGGCGGCACGATCCGCATCGCCAACGGATCGAGGATCGAAGCGGGCAGGGTGCGCGAGATCCACCTGCCCACCCGATTGGTTGCGTTGTTCCAGGTGGTTGAGTATCTGCGCGCCTTCCTGATGGCGCGGCTGGCCTGGAGCCGCATCAACACTCTGATGCTGGTGTCCGGCGCCTTCGGCCTGTTCCGCCGCGCCGAAGTCGTGGCGGTTGGCGGCTTCACCAAGGGATCGATGGGCGAGGACATGGACCTGGTGATCAAGCTGCACCGCTACATGCGCGATACGAAGCGCAAATACAGCATCCAGTTCGTCCCGGAGCCGGTGTGCTGGACCGAGGCGCCGGAGACGCTCAGCGTGCTGGGCAGGCAGCGCACGCGCTGGCAGCGCGGCGCGCTCGAATGCTTCTTCCGCTACCGCTCGATGCTGTTCAACCCGCGCTATGGCCGCGTCGGCTTCCTAGGCTTCGGCCACATATTGGTCGTCGATGTGCTGGGGCCGGTGGCGGAGGTGCTGGGCTATGTGCTGATCCCGGCCTTCTGGCTGCTCGGCATCCTGTCGGCCGAGTACCTGCTGGCGTTCACCTCGCTCATCTTCACCTATGGCGTCTGTGTCAGCGTCTGCTCGCTGGTCCTCGAAGAGGCCGAGCTGCAGCGTTTTCCACGCGCCAGGGACCTCGCCGTGCTCACCGCTGTCGCCGTGATCGAGAATTTCGGCTACCGCCAGCTCAACAATTTCTGGCGCGTGAAGGGCTGGTGGCAATTTCTGCGCGGCGACCAGGGCTGGGGCGAGATGACCAGGACCGGCCTCGGCGGCGCGAAGAAGTGAACAGGGGCGGCCGGGGCGCGGCCGCCTCCGTCATTGCAGCGTGCGCTCGATCTCCGCGATCAGCGCATCGAGCGCGGCGCCCCGTAATGGCACCTAGTCTGCGCCGTCCTTTCTCGCCCGCTCGATGAATTTTGCCGCGACCGCTTTGCCGAGCGCGGCACCGGCCTCGTTGTCCATCTGGTAGTGGATGCCGGCCCACACGCGCGAATCGCCGGCCTCCTTGCCAACCTTGCGGATGAATTCCGCATGGCTGGGAAACAGGTAGGCCAGGACCTCGCATCGGGCAGTCGAAAGAGTGGAGTGGTTGGACGGATAACTGGGGTGGCCCGGCACCGCAAACAGGGGCGTGATGCCCTTATCGAGCATGTGGGGGCGCAGGTACCAATAGGTGTACTTCCCGTCATTGCTTGCAATGAGAGCGTCGTAGTAGACCGTTGCGAGCATCGCGTAGGCCCGCGCGGCACGCGGCGGGTTCGAGTCCGTCTTGTCCTCGAACATCCACTTGCTGGCATAGTCATACCAGTCGGTGAACAGGCCGGATGGGCTCTGCCAATAAAACGCCTTGTAGCTGTTGGGGAATTTTCGCTCGAACTGCCGGACTGCATCCGCCTCCGCCTTCACGGCCGGGGACTGGCAGTCGGGTGGGGCCGGCGGCCTGAATTCGTCGGCTGCTGCGAGCACGATCGGCTTCCAGTTCGGCAGGGTTGCGTTGACGGGCTTTTCTCCGACCCACTTGCATGGCCCCGTCGGGACCGTGCCTGTCCAGACTGCGTCGGAGCCATCGGCCTTTGCCCGCGCAATCACCTGGTCGGCCACCCGCTGCCCCAATTCGAGGCCGGCGGAAGCATCGCTCGGGAATTGCAGACCGGCCTGGACACGGGACTGTGCCGCTTCTTCGGCCATTGCCTTGAACGACGACGCCTCGTCCGGAAAGAAATAGGACAGAACGGTCGCGGCGGCGCCGGCGGCTGCGGCATGCTCCGATGGGTAGGAGGGACTCCGCGGCGTAGGCAGCACAACCGGCAGTGACGCATCCGCCTCGCTCGGGCGCGGGCGATTGTAGAAGTACTTCGACTCCCACGCGGCGATGGTGGCGTCGTGGATCGCCATCGTCAAATAAGTGTAGACGCGGTGTGTGTTGGGTATCGGCTGGCCTTCGAGAAGGCGCTCGTTGACCAGGTCGATCCATCGATAGCCGGGCGAGCCGGCATCCCAGAACGTGATCTTCGCGGCGACCTGCGCATCGTTCTTTGCGATGATATCCCGGAGCTGCGCAAGCTCGGCGGTGGAACTATCCGGCGGGGGCGGGACCCGCAAGTCCTTGCCCGACGTGATCACCCACGTCTGCCAGGTTCCAGCCTTTGGCTCTATCAGATCCGATTGGGCGAAAGCGCAGTTCATGGACAAAAGGATCACTGCGCAAGCCTTGCATAAGGCACTGAGCATGTTTGGCCTCCCTTGTTGGCCCCCCAAAGACGTCACCGTTCTGGTTTTACAGCTGCTCCGTCCTGATTTAGCGATCGCTTATTGTAACGCCGGACACCGCCGGACAAAAGGATCAATCAGGCGAATAGGGCAGTGTTGTTGGTGACCGCTTTCTGACTTAAGCCCGATTGCCGCTGTGACATGAAAATCCCGCGCAAGGTCGATGGATTGACCCCCGGCTTCTGCCGCGGGGCAACGTCAGCTTCCCGGCATGAGCTTGCGTAAAGCGACACCGTTCCAGTCGAAGAATGAGGTTCGCTGGGTCGCGGGTGCGCGCACCGCCCGTCGCATCATTTCAGGGCGCGCTCGATCTCCGCGATAAGCGCATCGAGCGCGGCGCCAATGGCGCTGGCATCCTCCTGATCGACCAGCAGCGTCTCCAGCGCCGACGCCCGCGCGCTGATCTCCGGAAAGCCGAACGTCCCGGCCGCACCCGCCAGCGAGTGGGCGAGCCGGATCAGCGGATCGTTGCCGGGCAGGGGAGCGCCCTCACGCGCGGCCTTCAGCTCCGCGAGCTGATCGGCGCACCGGGCAAGGAAACGCTGGCGGAGAGGGGCGAAGGGATCGGTGGAGATGGGGAGTGCTCCGTGGCCGGATGGTGGGATATTTAATAGCGGATCATCTCGAAGTGCGCACCTTTGTCGGCCGCTTGCAGCGCCTTGCTTGCGCACAAGTCGACATACCGTTGATCCATAACCCATCCAACGAGCACACCATTCTGCAACTGAACTTTGTCTGAGGGTGGTCGATGAGGAGGCTGGAAACGAGCAAATTCGACAAATGATCCGTTCTTTTTCATCACAAAAACATCGACTGTCCACTCGGGATGAACTTCCTCATGCTCGGGAACCTCCGAAGCCTTACCGATGGGTGAGCGGACGATGTAGGTCTTTTCATCTGGGTTGAACCAACTCAGGTGAAGATCCTGCCCATAATATCGCAAGAAAAACGATCGGCCGGAATTGTGGTAGATACTTTTCTCATCAATCATCCATGCTCTAAACATGAGATTGTCGACTTTTCGAAACCCATCTCGGTCAGCGTAAGCGATCTCAAATCCGCCACCCCACGAATCGTGGAGACCTGTTCCGATCTTCAACTGCAACATCATTGCTCGCGCCGCGAAACGGAGCATGATTGCTCGCGCAACTAGACCATCCGCCCGCTCCTGGTTTGGCAGAAGTTCAGGATGGGCCTGCAAATATTCAAAGAAGTCAGAAGCGCCGCTGCCAAGCAGATAGATTCGCTTGTCCCCCAGCTCGAACCCGCGTGTACGAACGCCTATAGGGTGGATTGCATCGGCCATTATCAAGAGCGCTACCAACTCGGTGTTTGCGGCACACGTGTCGAGGATTTCTAGAATCACAGTTGGATTGCGCAAATCACATGCATCAAGTGGCAGTGCACTATCTAGGTCGCGGACCATCCGATCCACTTCTTTGCGCTCACCAGCCCAGGCCAGCATAAGATATGGCCGGACTATTATGAGTTTTTGAGCGAGGCCAGCGGCGTGGTCCTCTCCGATGCCAGGATAAACCCCTTCCTCGCTGCGGGTGGGTAGGTCAATGGCGGAAGGAATACGCCATGAGACTAGCAAGTCGCCGATAAATGCGGGCAGCCCTCCCACACTTAACCCTGCAACGAGAGTCATCGCTCAGTCGCTCCTAAAAGGACTTTAAGCTGTCAAACAGAGCACTATGAAAGAGGAAAGGGTACCCCACAACATCTTCAGATGCTCCGGCGATACATTGAAGTTTGGTGAGTGGACGTAGCGATTCAGAGTGTCCATCGAGATAAGATTGTCAGCCCGCTGCAATTTATTGATAACACCAAGATATTTCTTATCGATCTTTGTCTTGGTGTACAAATCCGAGGCGACTTTCGCTGCCTTTCGGGAAAGATTATCATTTTCGTTCACGGTCGTGAGCGGAGCCTCTTTGACATAGTTGTCGACAGACAGCTCAAGTAGGACGCGTAGCAGTACTGAGATAGCGTTCGGATGATCCGAAAGCCGTAGCTTAAATTGCAGTTCTTCCCAGATTTCACGATGCCGCTGGAGATGTGCCGACCACGTTATCCCGTAGTCCACATTAGGAATCAGATGCGGCCAAGCCGCAGCCTTGGGCGGCGTCGGCTTCTGTGACGAGGGGTAAGTTGGTGTCGACGCTGAAGATGGAGTCGCCTTCGCCTTTGGCGCTACGGTTGGGAGGATGCCCTCACGGTCGAGGTCGTCTATATATGCAAGTTTAGCTTCGGTGTCCCAAATGTCATCAAGAGTAATCTTTCGTGTAGCTAGGTCGTTGGCGACGCGTTCCAAAGCTCTAAGCGTTGCTTGCTCTTCACGAATGAACTCCAATTTCCCCTTGCGAACTGAGATTCCGAGCCGATTTCGCAACGATTCTGCCGAAAGTAGGCGGTTCATATTAGATCGTGGTATCTTCCTGCTGGGCAGCATTTTTGCGGAATCCAATCGGGCCTCAATCTCGTCTGCTACATGAGCCCATTGCCTTTTCCCGTTCGGATAACAAAGTTGTTTTTCATCCGATCGTTCCAGTTGCTTTGTCCAATGCCGCCTTGAACGCCTGTGTGGCGACGAAAAAGGATGTCATCAACGCGGTCGCGATCGGTCTCGACTCTGCATTCAATCTTGTCGGGAAATTTTCCTCTCCATTGCTTGCGCAACTCCGCAAAGAACTGCTGCAATTCCACGGTTGGCGCGCGACGCGGCGCGGACAACAGTTTTAGGCAAGTGGTGCGCCGATTTCCGTCTGCCACAATGAATTTGTCACCGTCAGGAAAGACGAGTGGCGGCTCGAAGATCTCGCCCTTAGCGACGAGGTCTTTTGCCAAATTGCGCATATGCTGTTCTTGCGACGCGAAAGGTTGTGCGATAGCAGCGGTTTCGTTTTCGAGCTCACCATGCCGATCATTCGCACGATTCACGAGTAGCGCACTGAGTGCGATCTTTCGAATAGCCATTGGCCCCTCCGCCATTCGTTTGACAGGTTCCCTGTGATACTTGCAAACCTATCATATGCTATGAGCCCTCAAAGGAATCGACAATGCTATAAGCAGCGAGCAACGCACCCGATAGAGCCTATGATTGTTGACGAGGAATTCAGCAAGCCGAAGCGGGTTCGTTCAAGACCGCTCGTTCGACATATTTTGAAGTCGGACCATCACCCGTTTATCGGTCGCGTCTACGACCTTGGCATTGTCGGCATGAACTTCGACAGCTGGGATGAGGTGAACAAGCATCCCGACTGCAAATATGCCCTTGAAGCGAACGAGTACCTGCATAGCTTGGCGTCACGCGTTGAGTCACTCAACTTAGTTGGCGATCTGTTGTGGCCAGAACCGCTTCCGGCCAATTTCCACGACTTTCCGGTTTCTCGCTATGAATGGCTTACGATCGCGCTCGACGTATTTCTTGTGCGTTATGTCTCGGTCGTCGACTGCGCGGCGCTCCTTACGAATCAAGTCTTCCAAAGCGACGTTAAGGCGAGAAATTGCACAAGCGAGGCCTTACGCAAGAAAGGCGTCCGCTCCGAAGTGATCAAAATCCTGGACGAAATGCTAGTTGATCAAGGGCGGCTTAGGGTTGAACGAAATTTTCGCGTTCATCAAGGCGTAGAGCGCGAGTTCACGCAAGACGGTACAACGTTTCGGATAGCGGCTCTGTTAGAGCATCGGCACGGAAGCGCAAAAGGCGAGGATCAGTTTGGTCGACGCATCAACATTGCGCGGTTCTTCAAAGAGGCTCTTGTAGAACTGCAACGTGATTTCAACCAGGCGACGCGACGTCTCGTTCGTTTGCTGGATAGTCTCTATGATGAACTGTGGGAGGAGTTTGAGCGCCGCTTCGGGCCGCTCATTCGAGCTGCCACTCATGGGCTCAATGCGGGGGCAAGAAGGAGTCACGAAACGGCAATTGGAGAAACTCCCTCCGAAGTGTGAACGAAGCCCTGACCCCTTGCCAACCTCCCCACCTTCGCCTAATCTCCTCTGAGAAAACCTTTTCCCAAATCGCCACGCGCCCGCCGACCTCACCAGTCAGCACCTCGCAGGGCGATAAGAGAAAACCTTTTCCCAACTAAGGGATTTGCCTCGACAAATGTCCTCCGACGCCTCGCCAGCGCCCGCCAAGACCCCGGTCACCCTCCGCGAGGTGGCCGCGTCGGCCGGCGTCAGCGTCGCCACGGCGTCGAAGGCGCTGAACGGGCAGGGGCGGATGACGGCGGAGACGCGCGAGCGCATTCGCGAGACGGCGCAGCGGCTGGGCTTTCGCCCGAACAGCCTGGCGCAGAGCCTGTTGCGGCGGCGCTCCTTCACCGTCGGGCTGCTCACCAACGATACCTATGGCCGCTTCTCGCTGCCGCTGATGTCGGGCGTTTCCGATGCGCTGGTCGATGCCGGCGTCTCGGTGTTCCTGTGCAATGTCGAGGACGACATGCGGCTCGCGCAGCTGCATGTCGAGGCCATGCTCGACAAGCGCGTCGACGGCATCATCGCCACCGGCAAGCGCATCGACCGCCATCTGCCGGTCGATCTCGCCAATCTGCGCATTCCGGTGATCTATGCCTTCACCCAGCCCGATCCCGACGCCGTCGGCTTCGAATCCGACGATGCCGGCGGCGCGCGGCTGGCGGTCGAGCATTTCTGCCGGCTTGGGCGCAAGCGCATCGCGCATGTCACCGGTCCGGCGAGCTTCGCCGTGGTGCATGAGCGCGCCCGGGCCTATCGCGAGGTGCTGGCCGAGCACGGCCTGCCGGTTGCCGAGCCGCTGTTGGGCGCCTGGTCGGAGGCCTGGGGGCATGAGGCGGTCGGCAAACTGTTTGATCGCAGAGCGGGCAGGGCAGAAGCGCCCGATGCCGTCTTCTGCGGCAACGACCAGATCGCGCGCGGCGTCATCGATGCGCTGCGCGAGCGCGGCATCGGCGTGCCCGACGATGTCGGCGTCATCGGCTTCGACAATTGGGAGATCGTGGCCGAGGCGACGCGGCCGCCGCTGACCTCGGTCGACATGAACCTTTCAGCCCTTGGCCGCGAGGCCGGGCTCGCTCTGCTTTCGCTCGTCGGCGGCCAGGCGGCCGCGCCGGGCATCAGGAAACTGCCGTGCCGGCTGGTGGTGCGTCAGTCATGCGGCCGTCCACCGGATGGTTGAGACAGGCCGCTGCTTGCCCCGTGAACGGGCAAGCGCGGCCGAACAGGGAGGAGAACCTATGAGGAGGAAAGCCATGAAGACCATGATTGCCGGGCTCGCTCTTGCCGCGAGCATCTTTGCTCTGCCTGCTTTTGCCGCCGACACCGCCAACATCTGGGTGCGCGCCGACGGCTCGAACTTCATGCCGCGCATCGTCGATGCCTTCAACAAGGCGCATGAGAACCAGATCAAGCTCGACATCATCCCCAATGCCGAGATCATCCCGAAATATGGCGCGGCCGCCGCCGGCGGCACCGCGCCCGACGCGCTGTCGCTCGATCTGATCTACACGCCGGCCTTTTCCGCCGCCGGCCAGCTCGAGGACATCACCGACTGGGCGAAGTCGCTGCCCTATTTCGCCAGCCTGTCGCCGGCGCATGTCAAGACCGGCACCTACAAGGGCCGCATCTACGGCCTGCCGTTCTCGGCAGACTCGTCGGTGCTGATCTGGAACAAGAAGCTGTTCAAGCAGGCCGGGCTCGATCCCGAGAAGGGCCCGACCAACTGGGCCGAGATCGAAGCCGACGCCGAAAAGGTCAACGCGCTCGGCGGCGACATCAAGGGCTTCTACTTCTCCGGCAATTGCGGCGGCTGCAACATCTTCACCTTCACGCCGCTGATCTGGGCCTCGGGCGGCGACATCCTCTCCGAGGACGGCTCCAAGGCGACGCTGGACAGCCCGCAGCTGCGCGGCGCCATCGACCTCTACCGCTCGATGGTCAAGAAGGATCTGGTGCCGGCCGGCGCGCAGACCGACACCGGCTCCAACTTCTTTGCCGCCTTTGCCGCCGGCAATATCGGCATCACGCCGTCCGGCGCCTTCGCCATCGGCGCTTTGAACACGCAGTACCCGAATGTCGATTATGGCGTCACCTTCCTGCCGGGCAAGGATGGCGGCTGGTCGTCCTTCGCCGGCGGTGACAATTTCGTCGTCACCAAGGGCACCAAGAAGCTCGCCGTGGTGAAGGAGTTCCTCGACTTCGCCTATTCGCTCGAGGGCCAGACCATCCTGGCCAAATACGGCAGCCTGCCGGTGCGCGGCGACATCGCCAAGGAGGCGCTGAAGGATCTCGACCCGCGCTACCAGATCGCCGCCGAGGCGATGGCCAAGGGCCGCACGCCCTATACGGTGGTGTTCAACGATCTGATCAACTCCGCCAACGGCCCGTGGACGCAGATGGTCAACGAGGTCTTCTTCGGCGACGATGTCGACGGCGCGATTTCGAACGCGCAGGAGACCATGCAGTCGATCATCGACCAGGCGCCGCAGAAATAGGGACTGGCTGGACGGCAGGGTGGCGCAACGCCCTGCCGTTCAAGGTCCTGACCCGGCCGCCCGCCCCGTCTCCCTGGCCGGGCGGCCGGGCACCGCATCGCAAACGACAGGATTGTCGCGTTGAGGAAACACTCACCCATCCGGATTGTAACGGAAAGTTTGGGGCGCCGGCAGGTTCGCTCCCCCTTCTCCCCTTGTGGGAGAAGGTGGCCTCGCGAAGCGAGGTCGGATGAGGGGTGCTCCAGCTTGGCGACAAGTTCGAAATCGCCGCCGCCTCACTCCGTCCAACACCCCTCATCCGTCTCGGCGCTGCGCGCCGATCCACCTTCTCCCACAAGGGGAGAAGGGAAGGGCCACCCATGACCACCATCACCGCAACCTCGGCCCCAGCCCGCCCCAGGAAACTGGTCGGCGCCGGGCGTCGGCAGTGGGTCGGCCTGCTCTATGTCGCGCCGGCGGTGGCGCTGGTCACGGTCTTCTTCATCATCCCGCTCGGCATGACGGCGTGGATGTCGCTGCACAACTGGCCGCTGATGGGCGAGCACTCCTTCATCGGCCTCGCCAATTACTGGGCGATCCTGCGCGACACCCGGTTCTGGAACGCGCTGCGCTTCACCGGCTGGTATACGCTGGTGGTGACGATCGCGATCTTCGCCGTCGCCTTTCCGCTGGCGCTGTTCATCGAACGCCCGCGGCGGCTCACCGGTTTCTACCGCACGTCCTTCTTCATGCCGGCGGTCATCGGCTTCGCGTCGGCGAGCCTGCTCTGGTCGTGGCTGCTCAACGTCGATTCCGGCCTGTTCAGCCCGGCCGCCTTCGACCTCGGCCTGACCGAGAAGAAAGTGAATCTGCTGGCCACCTTCCAGCCGGCCTTCTGGTCGATCATCGCCATGGTCGTGTGGAAGGTGGCGGGCTTCACCATGATCATCCTGATGACCGGCCTGCAGTCGATCCCGTCCGAATTGCAGGAGGCGGCGATGATCGACGGGGCAGGGCCGTTCGCCCGCTTCCGGGCGATTACCTTGCCGCTGATGCGCCGCACGCTGGCGCTGGCGTTGATCCTGTCGGTCGCCGGCTCGATCCTCGCCTTCGACCAGTTCTACATCATCCTGCGCGGCGGTCCGCGCAACCAGACGCTGACCGCCGTCTACTGGATCTTCAACCAGTCCTTCGTCTCGTTCAAGCTGGGTTATGGCGCGGCACTGTCGATGATCCTGCTCGCCATCCTGGTCGCGCTCTCGACGATCCAGCTCTGGCTGCTGCGCAAACCCGAGGGGGTCGACTGATGGCGCAGGCAAGGAGCCGCAGCAGCCGCCTGCGCCTCGGCATCGCCGAGCACGCCACCGGCATGATCGCCTCGGTGCTGTTCCTGGCGCCGATCGTCTGGACCGTGCTGTCAGCCTTCAAGCCCTCGCAGGAGGCGCGCCTGCCGCCGCTGCCGCCCTGGCCGACCACCGGCTTCTCGGTCGAGAATTACGGCACGCTCAACACCTTCGGCGACGGGCTGTGGCTGCCGGCGCAAAACAGCATCTACGTCTCGGTGATGACGGTGGTGTTTTCCGTCATCGTCAGCGTGCTCGCCGGCTACGGTTTCTCGCGCTTCCGCTTCCCGTTCAAGGATCTGCTGTTCGTCGTCATCCTGTCGACGATCATGATCCCGTTCCAGTCGATCCTGACGCCGATCTTCCTGGTGCTGACCAAGATCGGCCTGCACAACACGCTGACCGGGCTGGTCTGCGTCTATGTCACGCTGCAATTGCCGTTCTCGATCTTCATGATGCGCAACGCCTTCGACGCGGTGCCGCGCGAGATCGAGGAAGCCGCCCGCATGGACGGCGCCAACAACGTCACCATGCTGATCAGGGTGATGCTGCCGCTGGTCTGGCCGGGCATCGTCACCATCGCGCTGTTCGCCTTCCTCGGCGCCTGGAACGAATTCCTCGCCGCCCTGGTGCTGATGACCGACCAGTCGAAGTTCACGCTGCCGATCATGATGACCGCACTCCAGTCCGGCCGCTTCGGCGCCATCGACTGGGGCGCGGTGCAGGCGGGCGTCACCGTGATGATGGTGCCGTGCCTGATCCTCTTCCTCCTGCTGCAGCGCTTCTACATCCGCGGCCTGATGGCAGGGGCCGTGAAATGACCAATCGCATTCGAACGGAGTTGAATTGATGACTGCAACGCAATCCGCCAAACAACCCGCCGGCAAGACCGTCGCCTCGGGCAAGCCGATGCTCGCCTTCCGCCCGCTGCCGGTGCCGCAGGTCGATGTGCGCGGCTTCTGGGGCGACCGCGTCGATGCTGTCGCCTCGCGCACCGCCGACATCCTCTACGAGCGCTGCGTCGCGGCCCGCATGCTGGAGCAGATCGACCCCGACCGGCCATCGCCGGGCGTCGTCATCCCGTTCCACTCGCCGTCGCCCGACGAAGTCTCCCTTACCGGCAACGAGTTTACCGGCTCGACGGTGACCACCCAGATGTTCTGGGATTCCGACTGGGGCAAGACGATCGAGACCGCGGCCTATTCGCTCTACCGCCGCCGCAACGATGCGCTTGAGGCCAAGATCGACGCCGTCATCGACATGTACGGCAAACTCCAGCAGCCCGACGGCTATCTGTCGAGCTGGTACCAGCGCATCCAGCCCGGCCTGCGCTGGACCAATCTGCGCGACTGCCACGAGCTTTATTGCGCCGGCCATCTGATCGAGGGCGCCGTCGCCTATTACCAGGCCACGGGCAAGCGCAAGCTGCTCGACATCATGTGCCGCTATGTCGACCATATCGCCGACACTTTCGGTCCCGAGCCCGGCAAGAAGAAGGGCTATTGCGGCCATGAGGAGATCGAGCTGGCGCTGGTCAAGCTTTCGCGGGTCACCGGCCAGCAAAAGTACATGGCCCTGGCAAAGTACTTCATCGACCAGCGTGGACAGCAGCCGCATTATTTCGACGAGGAAGCGCGCGCCCGCGGCGCCGACCCGAAGGCCTATCATTTCAAGACATACGAATACAATCAGTCGCACAGACCGGTGCGCGAGCAGGACAAGGTCGTCGGCCATGCGGTGCGGGCGATGTACCTGTTTTCCGGCATGGCCGACATCGCCACCGAATATGGCGACGACACGCTCAGGGTGGCGCTCGACCGCCTGTGGGACGATTTGACGACCAAGAACCTCTACATCACCGGCGGCATCGGGCCGTCGGCGCACAATGAGGGCTTTACCGCCGACTACGACCTGCCCAACGAAACCGCCTATGCCGAGACCTGCGCCTCGGTCGGGCTGGTGTTCTGGGCGAGCCGCATGCTCGGCATGGGGCCGAACGCGCGCTATGCCGACATGATGGAGCGGGCGCTCTACAACGGCTCGATCTCCGGCCTGTCGCTCGACGGTTCGCTGTTCTTCTATGAAAACCCGCTGGAAAGCCGCGGCAATCACAACCGTTGGAAATGGCACCGCTGCCCATGCTGCCCGCCCAATATCGGCCGCATGGTCGCGTCGATCGGCAGCTATTTCTACGGCCTGTCGGACGACGCACTGGCCGTCCATCTCTATGGCGACTCGACCGCGCGTTTCGAGATCAAGGGACGGCAGGTCGAGCTCGTCCAGACCAGCAACTATCCCTGGGATGGCGCCGTCTCGATCCGCGTCGAGCCGCAGGCCCCGGTCGAGTTCACCTTGCACCTGCGCGTGCCGTCCTGGTGCCGCAAGGCGGCGCTCAAGGTCAACGGCGCCGCAGTCGATCTGGGGAGCGTAACCAACGACGGCTATGCCGCGATCCAGCGCGAATGGCAGCGCGGCGACCGGGTCGAACTCGAGCTCGACATGTCGATCGCCCGGCTCTTCGCCAACCCCGAAGTGCGCCAGGACATCGGCCGCGTCGCACTGGCGCGCGGTCCACTGATCTACTGCGTCGAGGCGACCGACAATGCCGGCCAGTTGCACCGCATCACCTTGCCGCGTAGCGCAGGGATCGAGGCACATGCCGAGCCGAACCTTCTCGGCGGCGTCGTCACGCTCTCTGCTGTTGGCACGAAGGAAACGGCGGAAAAATGGGACGGCGGCCTCTACCGCACCGATCCGCCGGCCGTGGAGGAGACCAGGCTTACGGCGGTTCCCTATTTCGCCTGGGACAATCGCGAACCGGGCGAGATGCTGGTTTGGCTGCGGGACGGGTGAGGCGCCGCTTTAGAGGTGCACGAAAGCCGTAAGCGGCAGATGATCGGAAGCGACCCGCGAAAGCGGTGTGTCATGGGCTTCCACCGACGAGACCATCCCGTGCCGGTTGGCCATGATCCGGTCGAGCGCCAAGAGCGGCAGGCTCGACGGAAAGGTGGGAACCGCCGGCGGCGACGGCCCGAAAGTCGTATGCAGCGTGTTCAGCGCGGAGCGGTTGCCGAGCCGCCATTCGTTGAGGTCGCCGAGCAGCAGCGTCGGCTTTTCGTCCGGGCTGTTCATGATATCGAGCACGACGCGCGCCTGTTCGGAGCGTGAGCGGCGCAGCAGGCCGAGATGCGCGGCGATGACCCGCAGCGTCCGGTTCTCGTCCATGTCGATTTCGGCTACCAGTGCGCCGCGCGGCTCGAGCCCCGGCAGCTTGATCTGGTGGACATCGCGAACGGTGCCGCGCTTGAACAAAAGTACATTGCCGTGCCAGCCGTGCCCCTTGCCGTTTCCGGACACCGGCACGGGCACAAGGCCGGTCTCCATTTCGAGACGCCCAAGATCGAGAAGCCCGGCGCGGTCGCCGAAACGGTTGTCGGCCTCCTGCAGCGCCATGACGTCAGGGCCGATTTCCCGGATGACGCGGACAATTCGTTCCGGGTCGAATTTTCTGTCGACGCCAACGCATTTGTGGACGTTGTAGGATGCGACCAGCGCACTGGCGCCGTCCACAGGCGCGCGCGGCTCGGTCCTCGTCGTCCGCGATTTTCGGCGGCGAATGGACAGGAGCATGTTCTCGGGAAGGCTGCGGCCGGTTCTCTTCATCGTGTCTGCTGCTCGTCTTCCCCAGATATAGGTCCGGCTAGAGATAAGGCGATCCCAACCACAGCACCCGGTCGAACAGGCGAACGATGAATGGCCGGGCTTTCAAGGCTTCGAGCGTCACTTGTGTCGCGGATTGAATTGCCGATCCGATACGCGCGTCGATCTCGGCGGCAAAGCCTGTATCCAGAACCTCCATGTCGATCTCGAAGTTCAGCCTGAGCGACCGGGCGTCGAGGTTGGAGGAACCTATATAGGCCCACACCCCATCGACCGACAGCAACTTCGAATGATCGAACGCCCCCGCGTGGCGCCACACGCGGCAATAGTGCTTCAGCACCTGGTCGAACTGCGCCGTCATCGCGCGGTCGACGAGGAAGAGGTTGTTCACCGCCGGCACGACGATGTCGATCTCGACGCCGCGCCGGGCCGCCGTGGTCAGCGCGCTGATCAATTCCCGGTCCGGCAGGAAATAGGGCGACATGATGCGGATCGATTTGCGGGCGACGGAAAATGCACCCATCAGCAATTTGTGGTTCGTCTCGATACTGGCATCCGGCCCCGACGCCACTGCCCGCACCAGCATCGGCTGATCGGGAGGCGGCAAGGGCTTTTCCACCTGCCAGGCATCGCCCTTCAGCGCCTCGTTGCCGGCAAAACGCCAATCCTCGGCCGCAACCGAAAAGAGGTCGGCCACGACCGGTCCGGTGACCTGGAAATGCGTATCCCCAGCGCTGGTGGAACCCGCGAATTCGGCTGAGAATCCCTTGCGGATGTTCATGCCTCCCGTGAATGCCACCATGCCGTCGACGACCAGGATCTTCCTGTGCGTTCTCAAATTGGCATAGGGAAGTCGCAGGCCCATGACGATGTTGCCGTTGAAGAGATCGACAGTGACGTTTGCCTCGCGCAGGAGCTTCAGGATACTGGGGACCGAGTAACGAACCCCGACGGCATCGATCAGCACGCGAACGCTGACGCCCCTGCGGACCGCTCCGGCCAGCGAGTCGACGAAAAGCCGTCCGACATCGTCATTGTCGAAGATGTAGGTCTCGAGAAGGATGCTGCGTTGCGCATCGTCGATCGCCCGGCACATCACGGCATAGGCTTCGTCACCGGTCCTCAAGATCGTGATTGTGTTTCCCGAAGTCAGGGCGCGCCGCGCCACCCTGTCGCCCAATGTCTTCAGTCCGGCGAAACGCTGGCCGTAGCGCTCGAAGATCAGCTCTTCACTGGCGATGTCGCGCTCGCGCTTTGCAGTTGCCGTCTCACCGGCGGTCGGCCGCTGCGCGCTGATCGTTGCACGACGGATACGGTTTATGCCGGCTACGGTGTAGATGATTGCGCCGAGGAATGGCGACAGCAGCATCACGCCCACCCAGCCGGTGGCCGCGCGCACGTCTTCCTTTGTCATGATGGCATGAGCGATGCCGACGGCCGCCATCGCCACCGAAATGATCAAGATAAGCTGAGGCCAGTGACTCGCTATGGTCTGCAACATCGGCAGGACTATTGAGCGAGCGGCCTCAGAAGGCAATGCAGCGGATCAAATCCGGCCGCCGGACCGATGAGGGAATAGACCTAGTCTTGCATATGCGGAACCACGGGTGTGATGAGTCCCCATCCACTTTTGGCGGCAGGGGGTACGTTCATGCTTACTTCCGTCACCAGCTTCCGGCGAAGGGCCGTGATGTAGTCGTTTGGCCCCGTCGGCGACATGACGAAGGCTTGGGAGCCGCCAATGATCGATCGGGCAAAGTAGGATGCCAGCGGTTGCTCCGGGTTCTCGCCTTCCGTTGGAATGGCGATTGCATTGATCGTGTATCCCTTGGTGATGGCGTTCATCCTGCTCGGCTGAACCGGAAGCCCGTCGTTGTTCTCGCCGTTGGAAGAGATGTCGATCACTTTCTTCATCGCGTTTCCAGGAAACTGATCGAGCAGGAGACTTCCGACGTCGATGGCCGAGGAAACCGATGTTCCGCCTCGGCCCCTGCGGATATAGCCGGTATCGCCCTTCTTGTTGATCTCCGCCGCCGCTGCCTTGGCCTCCTCGACCCCGCAGATCCTTGTCCACGGCAGCACAATGCGCGTGTGCCCGGGGCTCGACCATTCAAAATAGGCCACCCCGATGCAGCCAATATAATTTCGGGTGATGGCGGCAATGATCTCGGGCGAAGTAAGTGCCGCGGCATGTCCCTCGCGCTGCAGGTCGGCAAGCTTCGGGTCAATCGAGGACGAGAAATCGACGGCGAATGCGATTGCCACATCGACATTGGCGGCATGTGCCGGCAGCCCCCCAAACATCGACGCCGCAAGCAGCGTTGCCAGTCTCAGGAATGAGGGACCGGCTTCCTCGGACACACGATCGAACATGGTACTCTCCATTTCAACAACGGGCTGTCTTTCGAGATGGTCAATGCGCGGCAATCAAGACGAGCGCCGCGAGGAAGGGTCTCGGTAAGGAGCATGGCGTGCCTCCTCTTGACCGGGATTGGCGGCGGCGAAGGCTGGCACCGGAGCGTCGAATGGTTGAATCGGATCGGTCTGCAGGGGCGCACGTGGCTGCGGCGTTCGGTTCGACATTGCGACCGACAGGATCGCACCGAGAATGATCGCGCCCCCCAATGCGCCTGCTGGCGAGGTCTGCTCCCCGAGGAAGATCGCCGCGCCTAGCGCGCCGAAGACGCTTTCGGCACTGACGATCACGGCGGCATGGCTGGCCGAGGTGTAGCGCAGGGCGACAATCTGTATGCCGAAAGCAAATGTGGTGGAGAATATGCCGAGGACCGCCAGTTCCGGGCCGGCTGCAAATGCAGCGGCCATCGACAAATTGCCGTGCATTGCCCCGAGCGGCAGGGCGAAGGCGGCGGCGCCGAGGAATTGTGTCGCCGCGGCGGTGAATGGCCGCCCGTGGGTCTGCATATGCCGGCCAAGTTCGACCGTCCAGAGCGCATAGCAGGCAGCCGACAGGATAGCAGTGAGATCGCCAGAGCTGAAACCAGCGATCCCGCCGGACAAGAGCAGGGCACCGACTACGGTCAACCCGGCGGCGAATGTCAGACTGGCTGTCGGACGTTCGCCGATAAGCAACCACGCAGCCAGCGGCGTCATCACCGTTGCCGTGCTTATCAGAAAGCTTGCATTCGTGACGGTGGCGCCGAGATAGCAAAGCTGCTGAAGCATGATGGAGATGGCAAACAGCGCCCCCACTCTGGCCAGGCTGGCAAGATGGCCCGCCCCGACCGGCAGTCGCCTTTCAGTCAGGACAAAGGGCAGCACAAGCAGCCCGCCGATCAGGCAGCGCAGACCAACGGCACTCAGCGCATCGAGGTGGTCGAGCACCGTCTTTTGCGCGACATTTCCGAAGCCCCACAAGGCGGCGGCAAACAGGAGCAGCAAATTGGCTCTAAGCTTTGACATCCGCCGCCCTCGGGCCAAAGCCTGCCGCAGGCTCAGTCGCCCCTAATTCAGCGAAGTCTAATCGACCGGCCGTCACGAGAGCGCTTGAGGCGCGGCTCTACTGTTTGCGAAGCGTTAGTTTTGAGTTAGAATTTCGTCACGAGGGAAGCTGTTAAGCAAATGCAAGATGCGGATGGCGTCACTGCAAGTAAAATCTCGCTTTTCGGCGGTTTCCGGATTGAAAAGGAGGCTGTCGGCCCACTCTGGCTGACCGGGAAGCGAGGCCCCGCGATCATTGCCTATCTGGCCCGCTGTCCGGGTATGTCGACGACAAGGGAAAGGCTTGCTGACCTGCTATGGGGCGATAGCGATAGCGAGCACTCACGCAACAGCCTGCGGCAAACCCTCAGCGTCCTGCGCCGGGATCTGTCACGAGCGGGGGTGGATCTCATTCATTCCCGCAAGGAGTTGATCGGCCTCAGGCCGGATGCGGTTCGCGTCGACGTCGGGGAGTTCGAAGCCGGCCTCTCAGCCCGTTCCTCGCAGGAGCTCGAAACGGTTCTGGCACTTTACACCGGACCTTTTCTCGATGGCCTTTATCTGGGGAACAGTGCTTTCGATGACTGGGCCGCATCGGAACGCGAAAGGCTGCTGAACCGCGCACTTGAGTCGTTCGAAAAGCTTGCTCGTGTCGTGGACGCTGAAACGGGGCTCGTCCTGGCTGATCGAATTCTGGCCATGGAGCCGACGCGGGAGGAAGCCTATCGGCTGAAGATGGAACTGCTGGTCGCGTGCGGCCAACGCGACAAGGCGTCGCGAACATTCGAGGCTTGCAGGAGCATCCTGAAAAAGGAGTTTGGTGTCAACGTCAGCCCCGAGACGCGGGCACTTTGGCAGTCTCTCTCTGCTGCCGACGCATCATCAGGCCAGCAATCGGTCAATGGTGCTCCGGCCGTTCAGCACATCGGGCGTCCGTCGATCAGCGTCGCCGACTTCGTCAATCTGACCGGAGAGCGAGGCGACGATTTCTTCGCCAAGGGCCTCGTTCATGACATCACCACGGCGCTTTCGGAGGTGGCCAGCTACATCGTCATCTCAGGGCTATCGCCGCTCGAGAAGAGTGGCGAGGAATCCAGGGCGTCGGCTGCCCCAAGGGCCCGTTACATGCTCAGCGGCAGTGTCCAGAGATCCGGGGACGAACTGAGGGTGAACGTCCAACTTGCCGACGCTGCCGGTGGTCACAATGTCTGGGCCCAAAAATTCGACGGTCACTTCGAGAATGCCCTCGCGTTCCAGGACAGGATCGCTCAATCGGTTGTGTTGGCCGTGATCCTCGAACTTCAACTGACCAACTGGAAAGTGCGCGACAAGAGCCCGCCCGGCCCGCCCGAAGTGCGCAGGTTGGTGAACGAAGCGCTCATGAAGTATTTCGAGATGACTCGAGACTCACTCCTGGCCGGGATAGAGCTCGCCGAGAAGGCACTTTCGCTTAGCCCCGACAATGCCCGTGCCAAGCGGACGCTCTCGATCTTGATCTCCATGGGCGTGGCTTTTGGCGCGTTGTCTCGGGAGCAGGGTCAAATCGAGCATGCGCTGGCACTTGCGGAAGATGCGGTGAGGGCGGTGCCGGACGACGAGATTGCCCGGTGCATCCTGTCTTTTGCTCTCGAAAGCGCCGGCCGTATCGACGAGGCGATCGCCGAATGCCGGCATGCGATCAGTCTCAACCCAAGCTATCCCAGCGGCCACGGTGATATTTCGATGCTCTTCGCCTTGCGCGGTCAGCTTAGCGAAGCCGTGCGCGAGGCCAACGAGGCGATCCGGCTCGGAACGCATGACGTCATCGACTTCTGGCGTCACCACGGCCTGGTTGTCGCGCTGTTTGCCGCTGGTGACGATCGGCGGGCGCTCGAAGTAGCCCGCAAGGTGGTCAGGACCAAACCGGGCTTCGTTCGCGGCGCCCTTTACTGGGCCGCGACTGCTTCGGCGACCGGAAACAATGAAGAAGCCTCACGCGCCATCCATCATTGCCTGTCACAGCTTCCACATCTCAATCTGGGCAATGTCTGCCCTGGCTTTTTGCCGCGCTATATGAAGGACCATCATCACTCCCGGCTGCTTGAAATGCTGTCGAGAGCAGGTCTTCCGAGTTCCTAAATCCTCCAAGTGCAGCTGGTCGTGCCGACGCGCATTGGCTCGAATGAATTGAGCCTCATCGAGAATCCATCGGGAAGGGAGGCCTCGCGCCTCAGTCCTTGGCGCGCTCCACATAGGCACCGTCGGCCGTCATCACTACCACGCGCGTGCCGGCGCTGATGTGCGGCGGCACCGCCGTGCGCACGCCGTTGGATAGCATTGCCGGCTTGTAGGACGAAGACGCCGTCTGGCCCTTGGTCACCGGTTCGGTCTCGACCACCTCGAAGGTGGCGCGCTGCGGCAGCACCAGCGAGATCGCAATGCCGTTGAACTGCGAGACCTGCACCGGCATGCCTTCCTGCAGGTAGGGCGCGGCGTCGCCGACAACGCTCTCCGACACCGCCACCTGGTCGTAGGTTTCCGGGTTCATGAAATGATAGCCTTCGCCGTCGGCGTAAAGGAACGTGTGCTCGCGCTCCTCGACATAGGCGCGCTCGACCTGCTCGGTCGTGCGATAGCGCTCCGAAACCTTCACCCCATCGCCGATGCGGCGCATGTCGAGCTGGGTCACGGGCGTACCCTTGCCAGGGTGGATGTTTTCGGCAAAGAGGATCACATAGAGCTTGCCGTCCTTATCGACGACGTTGCCTTTGCGTAGGGAACTGGCGATGACCTTCACCACGGGGAACAATCCTAAAGTTTGTTGGCCTGAAAGAGCCGATTGGCACAAATCGGCTGCGAGAGCCGTCCGCTGCGGCCTAGCGCATCTTGGCTCGAACCGCCAGCCCCCAGTGCACGCCCATTGCTGATGAGCCTGGCCCGATGATCACCGCTTCGCCCTGGTGGACGCCCGACGTCCACGCCGACCGCCGGCCGCGGCTGATGCAGCGCAACGCGATCGCAACCGCCATGCGCGACTGGTTCGCGCAGCGCGACTTCATCGAAGTCACCACAGCGGCGCTGCAGGTGTCGCCCGGCAACGAGGCGCATCTGTCGGCCTTCGCCACCGAGCTGATCGGGCCGGACGCCGTACGCTCGCCGCTCTATCTCCACACCTCGCCGGAATTCGCCTGCAAGAAGCTGCTTGCCGCCGGCGAGCAGCGCATCTTCAGCCTGGGTGCCGTCTGGCGCAACCGCGAGCGCGGCCCCTTGCACCATCCCGAATTCACCATGCTCGAATGGTACCGGGTCGGCGAGACCTATGAGAGCCTGATGGCCGATTGCGCCGCGCTGCTGGCGCTGGCGGCCGAGCGTGCCGGGGCAACAACCTTCCGCTTTCGCGGCCGTGAGGCCGACCCGTTCGTCGAGCCGGAGCGGCTGAGCGTCGCCGACGCTTTTTCGCGTTATGCCGGAATCGACCTGCTCACTACCGTGGCTGCGGACGGCAGCACCGACCGCGAAACGCTGCAGGCGGCGCTGGTCCAGGCCGGGCTACGCACGGCCGAAGATGACAACTGGGCGGACCTGTTCAGCCGGGTGATGGTGGAAAAGGTCGAGCCGGCGCTGGGGCAGGGGCGGGCCACCATTCTTTACGGCTATCCGATCTCGGAGGCAGCGCTCGCCCGGCCGAGCGCCGCCGACCCGCGCGTCGCCGAACGCTTCGAGCTCTATTGCTGCGGCGTCGAACTCGCTAACGCCTTCGGCGAGCTCACCGATCCGGCCGAGCAGCGTCGCCGCTTTGCCGCCGAAATGGACGAGAAGCAGCGCGTCTATGGCGAGCGCTATCCGCTGGACGAGGATTTTCTCGACGCTCTCGCCATCATGCCGCAGGCGAGCGGCTCGGCCCTGGGTTTCGACCGGCTGGTCATGCTCGCCACCGGCGCGCTCAGGATCGACGACGTGATCTGGACGCCGGTTGCCTGAAGAATTGGCTATGCACCCTTGGCCGGCCGCTTCTGGCCGCGCCGTGCCAGAATATTGGCGACGACCAGCAGCACGATCGACAGCCCCATCATCAGCGTCGCGGCGGCGGTGATCGCGGGCGAGAGTTTTTCGCGCAAGCCAATGAACATTTCGAGCGGCATGGTGCGCTGGTTGGCGCTGGCCAGGAACTGCACCACGACCACCTCGTCGAACGAGGTGACAAAGGCGAACGCCGCGCCCGAGAGTACGCCGGGCAGGATCAGCGGCAGCATCACCGTGAAGAACGACCGCACCGGCTTGGCTCCCGAGATCGCCGCGGCGCGCATCAGATTGCGATCGAAGCCGGTCAGGCTCGCCGCCACGGTGACGACGACGAAGGGGCTGGCAAGTGCCGTATGCGCCAGGATGATGCCGGCATAGGTGCTGGCCAGCCCGACGCGGGCGTAGAACAGATACGAGCCGACCGCGGTGATCACCACAGGCACGATCAGCGGTGACAACAGCAGCGGCATGACGATGCGGCGTCCCGGGAATTTTTCGTCGGCGAGCGCGATCGCCGTCATCGTGCCGAGCGTCGTGGCGATCAGCGTCGTGCCGAAGGCGACCAGCAGGCTGTTGCCGATCGCCGACTGCCAGCGCTGCGTGCCGAGCACGACCTCGTACCAGCGCGTCGAAATGCCTTCGAGCGGGAAGATGAAGAAGGAGCCGCTGTTGAACGACAGCGGCACCGGGATCAGGATCGGCACCAGCAGGAACAGGATCACCAGCCCGCACCACAGCCACAACAGCCCGATGCGGATGCGCTCGCCGGTGGTCGGATAGGGAGACAGCATCATGGCCCGGGCTCCTATACGAGTTTCAGTCGGTCGAGGCCGAGGATGCGGGCAAATATGCCGAACAGCGCCAGCGTGAACACCAGCAGGATGAAGCTGAGCGCCGCCGCCATCTCCCAGTTCAATTCGACATTGACGTAGTTGGCGATGAAGTTGCTGATCAGCTGGTCGCTGGCGCCGCCGATCAGCGCGGGCGTGATGTAGTAGCCGAGGCACAGTATGAAGGTGAGCAGGCATCCGGCCATGACGCCCGGAAAGACCTGCGGAAGGTAGATGCGGCGAAACGCTGTGAACGGCCGCCCGCCCAGCGAATAGGCGGCCTTCATTTGCGACGGCGGGATGGTGCGCATGACGCTGTAGATCGGCAGCAGCGTGAACGGCAGCTGGATATGCGTCATGGCGATGATCAGGCCGATGCGGCTGTACATCAGGTCGAGCCGGTCGTCGACGACGCCGAGCCACAAGAGCAGGTCGTTGACCAGGCCGAACTTCTGCAGCAGCACCGTCCAGGCCGCCGTGCGCACCAGGATCGATGTCCAGAACGGCAGCAGCACCGCGACGATCAGGATGGCGGCCAGCCCCTTCGGCGCGCTGGCGATGAGATAGGCCAGTGGAAAGCCCAGCAAGAGTGTCGCCAGCGTCACCGCCGCCGCGACGAAGAAGGTGCGCATGAACACCTGCAGGAAGATCGCCTGTTCGGGTGGCACGCGTTCGATCGAGCCATCGGCATTCCAGCGCAGGTCGAGAGCGCTGAGCAGATAGAACGAGGTCACGGCGTGGGTGCCGTTGGCGATCGCCGGCCAGGTGCCCGGCTGCGACCAGAACGGCACGGATTTCACCACCTCCAGCGGCGGCCTGTCGCCGGCGCCTTCGAGCTGGCGCACCGTCTTCAACACCTGGCTGCGCGCACCGGGCAGGCGGGCGTTCAGGCTCTTGGCCAGCTCATAGGCGGTGCCCTTGGCCTGGTTGTCCTTGAGGTCGGCGGCCAAAGCCAGGAAGGCAGCATCGTCGGGCAGGCCGCTGCCGCTCCAGCCGCTGAGCGCCTGGGACGTCTGCGGCAAGGCATTGGCGATGGTCGGATCGTAGACGGCGCGCGACAGCAACAGCACGATCGGGATGCCGAAGCTCAGCGCCAGCAGCACCAGCAATGGTGCGGCCAGCGCCAGCGAGCGCAGCCGGTCGCCGAACTCGGCCCGGCGGATCGCCGCCGACACCGACCTGAGGTCGGCATCGGCGGCTGACCGGCCGCGGGCCAGCGCGGGCCGGTCGAGTTCGCTGGGCGGGATCGCCGTCATCGACTTCTACTGCGCGAGCCAGGCGTTGAAGCGCTTGACCAGGTCCTCGCCATAGTCGCCCCAGAACTCGGTGTCGGCGACGAGATAGGCACCCTTCAGATGCTCGGGAGCGTTCGGCAGCTTGGGCAAGGCGTCGGCAGCGACGAAGGACGCCGCATCGATGCGCACCGGTCCGTAGGTGATGTAGCTGGCGAGCTTGGCGTTGTTCTCGGGCTGGCTGATATAGGCGAGGTATTTGTAGGCGAGATCCGGGTTCTTGGCGCCTTTCGGAATGGCGATCATGTCGTATTCCAGGATCTGGTTGTTCCAGACGATCTTGAACGGCGCGCCGTCTTTGTCGATGGCGTTCTGGATGCGGCCGTTCCAGGCTGTGGTCATCACCACTTCCTTGGAGGCCAAAAGCTGCGGCGGCTGCGCGCCGGCATCCCACCAGACGATGTCCTTCTTGATCGTGTCGAGCTTCTTGAAGGCGCGGTCGACGCCTTCGGGCGTGCCCAGCACCTTGTAGACGTCGGCGGGTGCGACGCCATCGGCCATCAGCGCCCATTCGAGGTTCTGCGCCGGGAACTTGCGCATGGCGCGCTTGCCGGGGAATTTGGTGGTGTCGAAGAGATCGAGCACCGAGGTCGGCGCTTCCTTCAGCACGGTCGGGTCATAGGCCAGCACGTCGCCATAGGCGTCGAGGCCGACGCCGCAATCGAGGGCGGAGCCTTCGAGGAATTTATCGCGCGGCGCGATCTTGGAGTAGTCGAGACGCTCGAGGATGCCGGCGTCGCAGCCCTGCAGCACGGTCGCGGTTTCGACCGTCACCAGGTCGATCGGCACGTTGCCGGTGTCGACCATGGCTTTGACCTTGCCGAGATCACCGAGATATTCCTGCTCGACGATCTTGGTTCCGGTCTCCTTGGTGAACGGCTCGAACCACGCCTTGCGCTGCGCGTCCTGCCAGGCGCCTCCGCTGGCCATGATCGACAGCTCGTCGGCGACGGCGGCATGGCCGATCGCCATCCAGGCGGTTGCCGCCGCAAGCGCGAGCAGCCGGGTCTTGGTGATTTTCATCTGATCTTACTCCCCTGTTGTTTTTGATTTCGATCCGCCCGTTCCGGCATCGGCCGGAAAGGCGCGGCAATCACCGGGCGCGCAGGAAACCATCACCGGCTCCCCATTCGCCATGGTCGCTTCGGGGCCGACCTTGACGGTCAGCACCTGTCCGTTTTCGAGTCTGGCAAGCAGGCGCTGGTGATCGCCGAGATAGATGCGGCCGTCGACCGTGGCAGTCAGCCTGTTGCCGGCCTGCGCTGCGGCCGCCATGCCGAGTCGCTCGGGGCGGATAGCTACATGGCAGGCAGCACCCTCGGCGACGCCGATGGCCAAAGCGGTGATCGCGCCGCCGCCGTCCAGAGCGACGCGGCATTCCTTGCCGACCACGTGTTCGACCTTGCCGGCCAGCGTGTTGTTCTCACCGATGAAGCTCGCCACGAACGAGTTTTGCGGCGTGTTGTAGAGATCGTCGGGCGAGCCGAGCTGGGCGATGCCGCCATTGTTGAACACGGCGACGCGGTCCGACATCGTCAGCGCCTCGCTCTGGTCGTGCGTGACATAGACGATGGTGACGCCGAGCATCGTGTGCAGCTGCTTGATTTCGAGCTGCATGTGCTCACGCAACTTCTTGTCGAGCGCGCCGAGCGGCTCGTCCATCAGTACCAGGCTCGGCTCGAACACCAGTGCGCGCGCCAGCGCCACGCGCTGCTGCTGGCCGCCGGAAAGCTGCGTCGGCCGCCGGTCGCCAAACTGTTTGAGCCGCACCATGTCCAGCGCGCGGCCGACACGGGTGGTGATGTCGGCCTTGTCGATCTTGCGCACCGAGAGCGGGAAGGCGACGTTCTCCTCAACCGTCATGTGCGGGAACAGCGCGTAGTTCTGAAACACCATGCCGATGTTGCGCTCATAGGGCGGCAGCCGGTCGACCGAACGGCCCTCCAGCGTGATGATGCCCCTGGTCGGACGTTCGAACCCGGCAAGCATGTTGAGCGTCGTCGTCTTGCCCGAGCCGGAGGGGCCGAGCAGCGTGAGGAATTCGCCGCGGGCGACGCTGAGGTTCAGCCGCGTCACCGCGAAGGTGCGACCGTCATAGGATTTCTCGACATCGGTGAATTCGACAAACCTGTTGAGGTCGGCTGCTGGTGCCGAGGCGGCGCTGCCGGCTGGCCGGGCCGTCGCGACGGCGGTCACCGGTGGAAATCCGTCGTGCGGCCGCCAAGGCCGTTGGTCGAAACGAAAAGGGGCTTGCGTTGCATGTCTCGGTCTCGCGGGCGCTGGCCGCACAAGGGCGGCAAGCCAAACTTGTATGCTCACACAATCGATGGCTAAAGAACCATAGATGCAGACAAGTTTCGCCGTCAAGCGACTTTTTTGACGATTGTATGGGATTTTTGCAGTCGGATATTGAGTTTATCAACCAGACAAGCGCTATTGTCCGGCGCATTGTCTTATGCTAGATGCCAATCGTCTCAACAGTCCGAATCCGCCAATCTGCATGCTTCAAGACCTGCAACTCGCCTCGGATGAAGGTCCGGTCTATCGCCGCCTTGCCGACGCAATTGCCGAACGGATCGCCGCCGGCACGCTTGCCGTGGGCGACAGGCTGCCGCCGCAGCGCGAGATCGCTCGGGCGCTTGGCATCAACGTCACCACGGTAACGCGGGCGCTGTCGACGCTGCAGGCGCGCGGCCTGCTCGAGGCACGGCCGGGGCGCGGCACCACCGTCGCCGCCCGCGATGCCGGCGAAAGGCCGGGCTTCGTCTCGGCGCCGAGCGACGATAGCGGCGTCGTCGACCTGTCCGTCAACCGGCCGGCGACCTCAGCCTATCTCGACGCGCTGGCATTGCTCTTGCCGCGCATGGCCAAGCACCGGCACTACGCCACGCTGCAGGACTACCATCCGCCGGAAGGACCGTTGTGGGCGAGATCGGCGATCGCTGAATCGATGCGGCCGGTGGCCGGCGACGGTGATCCCGGCCGCGTCGTGCTGGCGGCTGGTGCCCAGCACGGGCTGGATTGCGTGCTTGGCGCGGTGACTAAGCAGGGCGAGGTCATTCTCGCTGACGAGGTCACCTATCAGGGCATCAATGCGCTTTGCCGGGTGCATGGGCTCGATCTCAGGGGCGTCGCCATGGATCGCGGCGGCATGCGGCCGGACGCCTTCGATGCCGCCTGCGCGCAACTTCGGCCCCGCGCGGTCTTCCTGGTGCCGACACTGCACAACCCAACGACGATCACGCTCAGCGCCGAACGCCGCAACGAACTGGTCGCAGTCGCCCGCCGCCACAATGTGCTGATCATCGAGGACGACGTCTATCGTCCGCTGGCCGACAATCCGCCGCCGTCGCTGGCCAGCCTCGAGCCGGAGCTGACGGTCCATATTGGCGGCCTGTCGAAATGCATCGCGCCGGGGCTGAGGCTCGGTTTCGTCATTGCGCCGCGCGCCATCGCCGGCCAGGTGGCGGCCGCTCTTCGCATCAATTGCTGGAGCATCAGCCCCATGGCGGCGCTGATCGGCACGCAATTGCTGGAGGAGGGGATGGCGACGCGCATCATCGAGGCGCAGAAGCAGGAGCTGCGCCAGCGCCAGGCGGTGCTGAGCGACATCCTCGGCGGCTTCGACATCCAGACCCATCCGACCTCGACCCATGCCTGGCTGCGACTACCGGAACCCTGGCGTGGCGCCGGCTTTGCCCGCACCTGTCTGCAGCGCGGCGTTGCCGTGCTGCCCGGCGATGCCTTCGCCGTCGGCCGCGAGCCGGTACAGCATGGGGTGCGCATCAATGTCGGCGCCGCACGCTCGCTCGACGATTTGCGCATGGCGCTGAGCACGATGGCCGAGCTGCTTGCGGCGGGTCATTTGCAGCTGCCTGGCTTCGTCTGAGGGGTCATTCGTGGCCGCATCCGAAACAGTCGAAATCGCCATCGTCGGCGCCGGTGTTGTCGGGTTGGCGACGGCGCTCAGGCTTGCCGGAGAGGGGCGCGAGGTTCTGCTTATCGATCCTAACGAGCCAGGCTCCGGCGCTTCCTTCGGCAATGCCGGGACGATCGCCGAATATGCCTGCATGCCGGTCGGCAACCCGGGCGTGCTGCACGCCTTGCCAAAGCTGCTGCTCGATCCCGACAGCCCGTTTGCACTGCGCTGGACCGCGCTTTTCCAGCTGGCGCCATGGCTCGCCCGCTTCGTCAGGCAGTCGCTGCCCGGGGCCACCCGCGCCAATGCCTTGGCGCTTGCCGGGCTGCTGTCGGAAGCTTTGCCGGCCTGGGGAGAGATGGTGCAGGAGGCCGGCCTGCAGGACCTTATGCGCCGCAATGGCTGCCTCTATCTCTACCGCCGCGAGAGCGACTTTGCCGCTGCCGCCGGCGGCCGGGCGTTGCGTGCCGAATTTGGCGTCCATCAGGAGGTGCTGACGCCGCAGCAGGTCGCCGTGCTGGAACCCGGCCTGCAGGCGATCGCGGCCCGTGGCCTGTACTTTCCGGACTCGCTGAACGTCACCGATCCGAGCATGGTGATGCGCCGCCTGCTCGAGGCGGCCGTCGCACGCGGCGCGTCGCTGGCCAAGGCCGAAGTGACCGGCCTGCGGGCTGGCGCCGGCGGCGTGGAACTCAGCGGCCCGGGTTTCCGGGTCAAAGCGAAGACGGTGGTCATCGCCGCCGGCGCACGCTCACGCGCCTTGGCCGCGCAGGCCGGCGACAGCGTTCCGCTCGAGACCGAGCGCGGCTATCACCTCGAATTTTCAACCGATGCGCCGCTGCTCAACCGGCCGGTCTGTCCCGTCGATCTCGGCTTCTACATGACGCCGATGGCCGGCCGGCTGCGTATTGCCGGCACTGTCGAGCTTGGCGGGCTTGCCGCACCGCCCAATCCGCGCCGACTGGCGCTGCTCGACCGCGGCGTGAGGCAGATCTTTCCCCAGCTCGGCAAGCCGTCATCGGAATGGCTCGGCTTCCGGCCATCGCTGCCCGATTCGCGTCCGGTCATCGGGCTCTCGCGCCGCAGTCCCGGCGTCGTCCACGCGTTCGGCCATGGCCATCTCGGGCTGACATTGGCGCCGATCACGGCGCGGCTGGTCGCCGATCTTATCGCCGGACACGGCGATGCGGCGCGCGTCGTTCCTTTTGCCGCAGATCGCTTCTGACAGTCCTTTCCTCCTTAGGATGCGAAGCCTTCTCGGAGAGACCGGAAACTCGAGATGGGCGTCGCTGGAGCTCTGAACCGGCTGCCTTGCCTTTTGATTGCCGCGTTTCTCATTGTACAAGCCACGGCGGACCAATAGATGGGTGCCAGTGGCTTCCTCCCAAGGCCGGTAGAAAAAGCAGGATTGATACGCATGACCAATACGCTCGACGCAGCGAAATTGACCGACCGCGTCGCGGCCCTGGTCGAGGCCGCCAAACGGGCCGGCGCCGAAGCCGCGGATGCGGTCGCGGTGCGTGGCCGCTCGGCTGGCGTGTCGGTGCGGCTGGGCAAGGTCGAGGCCACCGAATCGTCCGAGAGCGAAGATGTCTCGCTGCGTGTGTTCGTCGGCCAGCGCGTGGCGAGCGTTTCGGCGACCGCCGCCTCCGATCCCAAGGCACTGGCCGAGCGCGCGGTCGCCATGGCCAAGGTGTCGCCGGAGGACCCCTATCAGGGGCTGGCCGACCCGGCGCTGCTGGCGAAAACGCCGCGCGACCTCGATCTGTTCGACCCGACCGAGGTTTCGGCCGATGAACTGAAGGAGGCCGCACTTGCGGCGGAAGCGGCAGCCCTTGCCGTCAAGGGTGTCACCAATTCGTCCGGCAGCAGCGCCGGTGCCGGGCTCGGCGGGCTGGTGCTCGCCACCTCGCATGGTTTCGTCGGCCAGTATGTCGCCTCGCGCTTTTCGCGCTCGGCCAGTGTCATTGCCGGCGAGGGTACCGGCATGGAGCGCGACTACGAGTACTCCTCGCATCAGCATTTTTCCGATCTCGACGCACCCGAAGATATCGGCCGCAAGGCCGGCGAGCGGGCCGTGCGCCGCCTCGGCGCCCGCAAGGCGGCGACCGGGCCGGTCGATGTCGTGTTCGATCCGCGCGTTGCGCGCGGCATTGCCGGTCATCTCGCCGGCGCCATCAATGGCACCGCCGTGGCGCGCAAGACCAGCTTCCTGCGCGACATGATGGGCAAGCAGGTGGCCTCGACCGCGATCACCGTCACCGACGAACCACTCAGGCGCCGCGGCCAGGCCTCGCGTCCCTTCGACGGCGAGGGCATCGAGGGAAAGAGGCTGCTGATGGTCGAAAAGGGCGTTCTCAACCACTGGTTCCTGTCGACCTCCGCCGCGCGTGAACTCGGCCTCGTCACCAATGGACGCGGCTCGCGCAGCGGCTCCTCCGTCTCGCCATCCTCGACCAACCTCGCCATCGAGCCGGGCGAACGCACGCCGGAAGATTTGATCAAGTCGCTGAAGAGCGGCTTTTACGTCACCGAAGTGTTCGGCCAGGGCGTCGACATGATCACCGGCGAATACAGCCGCGGCGCGTCCGGCTTCTGGATCGAGAATGGCGAGCTTGCCTATCCCGTCGCGGAAGTGACCATCGCCTCCAATTTGAAGACGATGTTCCTCAACATGGTTCCGGCCAGCGATCTCGATCGCGATTTCGGCACCGCGGCCCCGACGCTGATGATCGAAGGGATGACCCTTGCCGGCGCCTGATACGGTCATATCGGCAGGGGCCCGCGAGGACTTGGCCCTGCTGCGCGACGCCGCCCGCGAGGCCGGCATCATCGCCATGCGCTATTTCGGCAACAACCCGCAGGCCTGGATGAAGGGCGGCACGTCGCCGGTCAGTGAAGCCGACCACGCAGCGGATGCCTATCTGCGCGACACGTTGCTTTCCGCGCGGCCTGACTACGGCTGGCTGTCGGAGGAAACCGCCGACAATCCCGTCAGGCTCTCGGCGCGCCGTACCTTCGTCGTCGACCCGATCGACGGCACGCGCGGCTTCCTCGAAGGCCTGCGCTCCTGGTGCGTCAGCGTCGCCGTGGTCGAAGACGGCCGCACGCTGGCCGGCGTGCTCGAATGCCCGGCCATGCAAGAGACCTATTGGGCGCTGCCCGGCGAGGGCGCGTTCCTGAACGGCCGTCGCATTGCCGTGCGCCTGCCTTCGGCAAAGGTCGAGATTGGCGGACCGAAGCCGCTGGTCGACCTGATGCCGGCTAAGTGGCAGGGCCGGCTGAACCGCGTCACCCACATTCCGTCTCTCGCCTACCGGCTGGCGATGGTCGCCAATGGCCGCCTCGATGCCACCTTCGTCAAGCCGAGCGCGCATGACTGGGACATCGCCGCCGCCGATCTCATCCTGCACGAAGCGGGCGGCGCCTTGCTCGACCGGCATGGCGAGCGGCCGCGCTATGCCGGCGAGGTGATTCGCCACGGCGCGCTCGCCGCCGGCAGCGGTGCGCTGCTTGCCGTGCTTGCCGGTGTCATTGCCGGGCTGGACAGTTAACCATCATCAAAGGTTCCAAAGTCGGCGGCTTTGGTCTAGACCTCTGCAAAACTCACGATATGTGAAGGACAGACATGGCCGCGGAAGACGGAAAGAAACAGCTTTTGCACCTGGTTTTCGGTGGCGAGCTGAAAAAGCTGGGCGGAACCGAATTCCGCGACCTCGATGGGCTCGACATCGTCGGCATCTACCCCGACTATCAATCCGCGCACACGGCCTGGAAGGCCAAGGCGCAAGCCAGTGTCGATAATGCCCATATGCGCTATTTCGTCGTTCACCTGCATCGGTTGCTCGACCCAGACAGCAAGGCCGTCGGTTGACTTCTATGCACCATGATGCGGCGAAAGCGCCGGCCGGCGAGGCCGCGCCCGCGGGCCGTGGCGGCAGCCGAGCCACCAAGGCCTTCTGGCGCAGGGTTCGCGAACCGCTGGCGCAGTCGCGAATCGTCAAGAACGTCATCGTCGGCCTTCTGGCGCAGTTCGTGCGTCTGGTGCGCCTGACCAATCGCACGGTCGAGGGATCGGCGAAGGTTGCCGGCGGCGCCTATGCGCATCTGGAACCCGGCATCATCGCGCTCTGGCACGGCCAGCATCTTCTGACGCCGGCCTACTATCCCAAGGGGCGGCCGCTGGTCGCCATGGTCTCGCGCAGCGCCGATGCCGAGCTCAACGCCCTGATGCTCGAGAGATTCGGCATCGAGGCCGTGCGCGGCTCCGGCGGACGTGACAGCACCAGGCATCTCGACAAGGGTGGCGCCAAGGCGTTGATTGCCCTGAAAAAGTCGCTCACGGCCGGCAAGAACGTCGCCATGATCGCAGACATACCCCACGGCACGCCGCGCGACGCGGGGCTCGGCATCGTCCTTCTGGCGCGGCTCTCGGGCCGCCCGATCATGCCCGCGGCCATCGCCACCAGCCGCCGCAAAGTGCTGGAGAAGAGCTGGGACAAGACCACGATCAACCTGCCTTTCGGCCGCGCCTCGATCGTGCTTGGAACGCCAGTTCTGGTGCCGGCCAATGCCGACGACGCCGAGATGGAGCGCAAGCGCCAGGAACTCACCGCCTCGCTCAACGCCGCCACCGCCGAGGCCTACCGCCTCGTGGACGGCCCTAAGTGAGCGAGCGCTGGGCGCGCGCCATGCTGTCGGCCTACCGCTACGCGGGCGCCGCCGCCTATCCGCTGATCGGGCCCTACGTCGCCTGGCGCACCTCCCGTGGCAAGGAAGATCGAGTGCGCCGGCGCGAGCGCTACGGCGTCGCCGGCCGCCCACGCCCGGAAGGGCCGATGATCTGGATCCACGCAGCGAGTGTCGGCGAGACCCTCGCCGTCATTCCCCTGGTCGAGAGCATCCTCGACTACGGCGTCAACATCGTGCTGACCACCGGCACCGTCACTTCCGCGCAGGTCGCCGACGAGCGGCTTGGCGCCCGCATCATCCACCAATATGTGCCGCTTGACCTGAAGCCGGCGGTCAGCCGCTTCCTCGACCATTGGCGGCCGGACCTGGCGATCATCGCCGAATCGGAAATCTGGCCGATGACCATGCTGGAACTCGGCGCCCGGCGCGTGCCGCAGGTGCTGGTCAACGGCAGGCTGTCCGACCGCTCCTTCACCTCCTGGAAGAAGCGCGCCAACATCGCCGAGGCATTGTTCGAGAACCTTGCCCATGTCGTCGCCCAGTCGGATGTCGACGGTGAGCGCTTCCGCTCGCTGGGCGCTCGGCCGGTCACCGTGTCGGGCAATCTCAAGGTCGACACCGCGCCGCCGCCGTTCGACGAAAAGGCGCTGTCCTCGCTGAAGCGCCAGATCGGCGAGCGGCCGACCTGGGCGGCGATCTCGACCCATGACGGCGAGGAGGTGGTGGCGGCCGAGGTCCACGCCATGCTGCACAGGCGCCATCACGGCCTGCTGACGATCATCGTTCCGCGCCATCCGGACCGCGCCGAGGCGCTGGCCGCGCAGATTTCCGGCATGGGCCTGAAGCTCGCCCGGCGCAGCAAGGGTGACAGGATCACCGCCGATACTGATATCCTGCTTGGTGACACGATCGGCGAGATGGGGCTTTATCTCAGGCTGACGGAGATCGCCTTCGTCGGCCGGTCGCTGACCTCCGAGGGCGGCCAGAACCCGCTGGAACCGGCGATGCTGGAGACGGCGGTGCTCGCCGGCCGCAATGTGCAGAATTTTCGCGAGGCCTATCAGCGGCTGCTCGACAGTGGCGGCGCGAGACTCGTGCGCGACCGCGACATGCTGGCCGGCGCCGTCAATTTCCTTCTGACCAACGAGGCGGCGCGTTATGAGATGATGGCCGCCGGTGTGGCGACCGTCGACGAGATGCGCGGCGCGCTGGCGCGCACGCTGAAGTCGCTGGAGCCCTATATCCAGCCGCTGGTCGTCAAGTCGCGCCTGAAGGGCGCCAACGGGAGGTAGCGTGACCTCCGAGGCGCCGCCCTTCTGGTGGGAAAAGCCGGACTGGCGCGTGCTGGCGCTGTGGCCGCTGTCGGCGGCCTATGCAATCGTCGCCGGCCGTCGCATGCGCCGCGCGCCGCGCGAAAAGGTCGAGGCACCGGTGCTGTGCGTCGGCAATTTCACCGTCGGCGGCACCGGCAAGACACCGGTGGCCATCGCGCTGGCCAGGCAGGCCAAACGCATGCAGCTCAATCCCGGCTTCCTGTCGCGCGGCCATGGCGGCTCGTTCGCGCAGCCGCATCTTGTTGATCCGCACCATGACGCCGCCAAACATGTCGGCGACGAGCCGCTGCTTCTGGCCGAACATGCTCCGGTCGCGGTGACGCCGAACCGCGCGGCGGGCGCCAGGCTGCTCATCGAGAAGTACGGCTGCGACTTCCTCATAATGGACGACGGCTTCCAGAGCGCGCGCATCCATATCGACTTTGCGCTGGTCGTCGTCGACACGCGCTACGGCATCGGCAATGGCCGCGTCATCCCCGGCGGGCCGCTCAGGGCAAACGTCGTCGACCAGCTGGTCTTCACCAGTGCGCTGCTCAAGATGGGCGAGGGCACAGCCGCCGATGCGGTGGTGCGCCAGGCGGCGCGCGCCGGCCGGCCGATCTTCGAGGCGCATACCGAGCCGCGGGCCAAGGAGCGCTTTGCCGGCAGGCGCTTCCTGGCCTTCGCCGGCATCGGCCATCCCGAAAAATTCTTCGACACGCTTCGCGCCGCCGGCGGCGAGGTGGTGCTCTCGAGGGCCTTTCCGGATCATCATTTCTATGGCGAGGACGAGCTTGCCGAACTCGCGGCGACCGCGCGCCGCGAAGGGCTAGGCCTCGTCACCACCGCCAAGGACGCCGCCAGGCTGCGCCACGGCACGGCGCCCGCCGGGTTCCCGGATCAGCTCGACGTGCTGGAAATCGACACCGTGTTCGAGCTCGACCACGTGCCGGAGCGGATCATCGACGAAACGCTGGATGCGTGGCGGCAGCGGAAGTTGCGGGGGTGATCAGCGCCGGCTGCGCAGATCCGGATTCGCTTCCATCTCACGCCGCAGCGAGGCAGTGGCGTTCGCATAAGGCTCTTGCCTGGCGACGCTCCAATATTTGAGCTCGTCCAGCGGGATGCTCTCACCGGTCACCGCGCAGCGCACGAACGTGCCGGGGCTGGTGACCTGGAAATCGCCATCGAGATAGCGAATCCGGGCTTCCTTGCCGCCAGGGCCTTCGAAGCGGTTCATCATGAGGTGGCGCCAAGGTTCATGAGGATGTCATCGCCATAAATTGCCGGCGAGGTCAAGCTTGACGCAATGCTAACTCTCGGCCTCGATGAACGCTTCGATCTTTTCCGGCGCCAGCCCGGCCAGCGCGGCGATGCGGCGGGCAAGGTCGGCGGCGGCGGCGCGCGGGCGGCCGGCAGGCCGGTCGAGCCAGTAGGAGATCGGATTGAGAGCGACGCGGTCGTCGGCCGCGACGATGCGGCCCGACTTCAGCTGGTCCTGCGTCAGCGGCGGCCGCGCCAGTGCGATGCCCAGCCCATGCGCGGCGGCGTCGAGCACCAGATTGTAATCCTCGAAGCGGCGGTCGTGCGGGCGCGGGCGGTAATCCATGCCCTGCGCCGCGAACCAGGCGCGCCAGGTGGACGCATCGGAATCGTTGATCAGCGGGAATTTGAGCAGCCGGGCAGGATCGCCTCGGCCGATCTCGTTCGCCAGTTCCGGCGAGGCTACGGGGAAGACATGTTCCTCGAACAGCTGCACCGAAACGCGGCCGGGAATGCGGCCGCGCCCGCAGCGCACCGAAAGATCGATGCCTTCATCGGCGAGATCGGCCTGGCGGTTGTCGACGTCGAGCACGATGCGCAATTTGGTCGGGTTGCTTTCAAGCGCTGCCATACGCGGCATCAGCCACAGTCCTCCCACCGAGGGAATCGAGGCGAGCCGCACCACGGCGGTGCCGCGCGGCTCCACCCAGCGGTCGGAATTGCTCGCGATCAGTGCGAAGGCTTCGGTGGTCCTGAGATGCAGACGATTACCTTCGATGGTCAGCGACACGCCGCGCGCGCCGCGATCGAACACTTTCAGCCCCAGCCAGTCCTCCAGCTTGGCGATCTGCCGGCTGACGGCGCCATGGGTGAGGTTGAGCTTCTCGGCGGCGGCAGAAAAACTCCCGGTGCGCGCCGCCGCGTCGAAGGCGCGCAAGGTCTCGAGCGGCAGCATCGGTTCTGAGCTGTGATCCATGCTCACAGGTGGCCCTCGATTTGCTCGTTTGTCAACCGGCCTGCAATGGCATTTCTATACATGCATGCAATTGAATCGCGAGGACGGTCAGATGAGCGCTTACACCGGCACGTTGAATTCGACACAGCGCATGGACACGACGGCGGTCATCGCCGTGGCCCTCACCGTGGTCGGTTGGGCCTCCGCCTTTCCGGCCATCCGCGCCGGCCTCGCTGCCTTCGATCCGCTGGAGCTCGGTGCGCTGCGCTTTGCCATCGCCGCCGTGCCGGCCGCTATCTTCCTCGCCGTCAAGCGCCCGGCGCTGCCCAGGATCGACGAATTGTGGCGCTTCGCCTTCGGTGGCGCCATCTTCGTCGCGCTCTACACGGCGATGCTCAATTTCGGCGAGCTGACGGTTTCGGCCGGTGCCGCCGGCTTCATCATCAATGTCAGCCCGATCTTCACCGCCATCATGGCCATGGCGTTGCTCGGCGAACGCTTCTCAGGCCTGGCCTGGCTCGGCACGGCGATCTCTTTCGCCGGCATCGGCATCATCGCCATGGGTGAGGGACAGGGCCTGCATTTCAACACCGGGGCGCTGCTGGTCTTGGGTTCCGCCTTGTGCTCAGCCGTCAACACCATCGTCCAGAAGCCGCTCTTTGCCCACCACCATCCGCTGACCATCGCCGCCTCCAACATGGTGCTCGGCGCGCTCTGCCTGGCACCCTTCCTGCCCAACGCGCTCTCGCAGGCCGCGGTCGCCGACGCCGCCGGTATTGGCGCCGTCGTCTTCCTCGGCATTGTGCCGAGCCTGATCGCTTACGCCGCCTGGGCAATCGCGCTGTCGCGCCTGCCGGCCGCGCGCGCCTCGAACTTCCTCTATCTGGTGTCGCCGGTGGCCACCCTGATCGGCTTCTTCTGGCTCGGCGAAGTGCCGACCCTGCTCGGCATCATCGGCGGCGCACTGGCGCTTGGCGGCGTCGTCGTGGTGAATTTGAAGAGGTGAATCAGAGTGTTATAGCAGTTGGCTGCGTTAGGGCTGGCGAGCAAGCGAGCTTAAGAAGTCGGATATCTGACGGCTGCCACGCAAGTTGATCGCCGGCACCAGTGCTCCCCTCGCCAGCCGCTCCTGCTCGATGAGCGGTCGACTGTCACGGTCGAAATTCCAGATGTAGCGCAGAAACTCCAAAAACTCTTTGTCCAGTCTCTCCCGGCATCCGGCCGCAAGATCAGGCCGAGGCCGGTTCAATGCGCTACGCAATATGACCCGGCTCAGGCAGGTTACGCGAGGGGTGTCGAGCCAGACAACGAGATCGGCGCGGGGCAGCCTTAGGTCGAAAGTCTGCCGATAATAGTTCCCCTCGCACACCCAGCCGCTACCAGAAATGGCTTGGCTGACGCTTGCACGAAAGACCGCATTTTGAGGTTTGGTCCAACCCGGCTCCCAGAACAGTCTGTCCAAATGCACAACCGGCAATTTCAGCCGCTCACCCACCGCCCTTGCCAGGGTTGATTTGCCGCTTCCAGCATTTCCGAGAATTACGATCCGTTGCACGAGGCGACCTCGAAAGGCGGTGAAGAGGGTCCAGAGACAGTCTCACCGCCGCCCGAACAGCCTTTCTATGTCGGCGAGCTTGAGCTCGATATAGGTCGGGCGGCCATGGTTGCAGGTGCCGGAGCCCGGCGTCGCCTCCATCTGGCGCAGCAGCGCGTTCATCTCCTCGGCCTTCAGCAGACGGCCGGAGCGCACCGAGCCGTGGCAGGCCATAGTCGCGGCGATCCTGTCCAGTCGGCCTTTCAGCGTCTCGACCGTGTCGTTGTCGGCGATCTCGTCGGCGAGGTCGCGCACCAGCTGCTGCACATTGGTTTCGCCGAGCATCGACGGCGTCTCGCGCACCGCGACGGCACCCGGCCCGAAGCGCTCGATGCCGAGGCCGAAGCGGGCCAGCGTCTCGGAATGCATGGCAAGCCGGTCGGCATCCTCTTCCGGCAGGTCGACGATCTCCGGCAGAAGCAGCATCTGCGAGGGCACCGCGCGGGCATGCAGCGCATTCTTCAAGGCTTCGAAGACCAGCCGCTCATGCGCCGCGTGCTGGTCGACGATGACGAGCGAATCCCTGGTTTGGGCGACGATGTAGTTCTCATGCACCTGCGCCCGCGCCGCACCCAGCACTGTGCCGAGCAGCGTCTTGGCCGCCTCGTCCTGGCCGGCTCGCGCATCGGCGCTGGCCAGCGGCCCGGCATCGAAGGCGGCCTGATCGTTCTCGCGGAAGCCGCCATTGCCGAGCCCACCGCCTTCCATGTCGAGCGGCCGCTGCGCGGAGCGGTCGAATCCGGAAAAGCCCGAGGCGCGATAGGCCGCATCGTAGCTGCGGTGGCCATTGGCCGGACCCGGATGCGCGTAGCTGGCAGCACCCGGCCGGAACGCCGCCATCATGCCGGCGGCACCTGTGGTCGCGGCGCGGATGCCGGCATTGGCCAGCGCCTCGCGGATGGCGCCAACGATCAGCCCGCGCACCAGTCCGGGGTCACGGAAGCGCACATCGGCCTTGGCCGGGTGGACATTGACGTCGACGGTTCCCGGATCGAGCGTCAGGAACAGCACGGTCACGGCGTGGCGGTCGCGCGGCAGCACGTCGGCGAAGGCGCCGCGAATGGCGCCGGCGATCAGCTTGTCGCGCACCGGCCTACCGTTGACATAGGCATATTGCTGCAGCGCGTTGGCGCGGCTGAACGACGGGATCGAGACATGGCCGGAAAGCTGCACGCTCTCCCGCTCGGCATCGATGGCGATCGCATTGTCCGGAAAGTCGGCTCCCATCACTTGTGCGACACGGGCAAGGCGGCCCTCAGAGCTGTCGTCGGTCGCCGGCAATTCCAGTGTCGAGCGGTCGGAGCCGGCCAACGTGAAGCGCACGGCAGGGAAGGCGATGGCAATGCGCTTGACCACGTCGCTGGTTGCCGAGCTTTCGGCGCGTTCGCCCTTCATGAATTTGAGCCGGGCGGGCGTGGCGAAGAATAGGTCGCGCACCTCGACCGTCGTGCCGCGATTGGCCGCCGCCGGCTTGACGGCGGACATACGGCCGCCCTCAATGCCGATCTCGGCGGCGCTGTCGCTCGATGCGGTGCGCGAGCGGATCGACAGCCGCGCCACCGAACCGATCGACGGCAGCGCCTCGCCGCGGAAGCCGAGCGAGCGGATGTCATGGATGTTGTCGGCAAGCTTGGACGTGCAGTGCCGCGCAATCGCCAGCACCAGCTCCTGCTCGGGGATGCCCGAACCGTCGTCGGTGACGCGGATCAGGTTCAGCCCGCCGCCGGCGGTGACGATCTCGACCCTGCTGGCACCGGCATCGAGCGCATTCTCGACCAGTTCCTTCACCACGCTCGCCGGACGCTCGATGACTTCGCCGGCGGCGATCTGGTTGATCATCGTTTCGGAAAGCTGGCGGATGGGCATTGGGTTAGTATAGGCGGATTCGTAACGGATGCGGAAGTTTTCGATACGGCGGAATAGCGGATACGGCGGGGCAGCACCCCCTCGCGGCGATCCCAGCTATGCGGCTTGCCTCCTCACGCCTGCGCGGCCAACCAGTCCCGCACCTTGCGGGCATTGTCGCTCAGCTCGCGGTTCTTCGGCCAGATGACGTAGAATCCGACGCCGGTCCTCAGCACATGATCCGTCACCGGCACCAACAGTCCAGATGCCACGAGCCGCGCGACCAGATGCCGCCAGCCGAGCGAGATGCCTTGTCCCTCCATGACCGCCTGAATCACCAATGCATAGTCATTGATGCGCAAGCCGCGCTCGGCATTACGGAGGCTGGTTCCTGCGGACGCAAACCATTCGTCCCAGTTCGGGGCCTCGCGGTAGGGCTCCTCGAGATGGATGAGTCGGTGCGTTGCCAGTTCCTCGACGGTCTTCGGCAGCCCAAACTTCGCCAGATAGTTGGGGCCTGCGACCGGGAAGATCTCCTCGTCAGAGAGCAACAGCGAATGATAGTCCGGCCAATCGCGCGGCACGCCGCCGCGCACGCCGAGCGGGATGCCCTCGGCGATGATGTCGAGGTCGCGGTCGGCGGTCTGGATGCGTAGATCAACGCCAGGCAGTTCGTCGCGGAATTGCTGCAGGCGCGGCATCATCCAGAACGAGCCGAAGGCGGTTGAGGCGGCCAGCGTGACATGGCCGCCGGTCGCCTGCAGGCGCAGGTCCTCCGCCGATTTGCGGATGTGGGACAGGCCGAGCGAGACATCGGCATGGAAGCGCTCGCCGGCCTCGGTCAGGCTGACCTGCCGGTGGCGGCGTTGGAACAGCTTGGCGCCGAGCTGTTCCTCCAACCCGCGCACTGCATAGGAGACGGCGGCCTGCGTCATGCCGAGCTCGCGCCCGGCGGCGGTGAAGCTCGACAGCCGCCCGGCCGCCTCGAAGACGATCAGGCTGCCGGCGGAGGGTAGGAGGTGGCGCAGGCTTCGCATAAGCGGAGCTTATACAAGAGATCAGGTTTTTCCAGCGTCACAGTCATGTTTCGTCTCGCTAAGTTGACGGGCTCAGGGAGGATTGACTTGCCATGAACGCACCGGCCGTTGAAGTGACCGAAACTGCCCACCGCCGCGGTGGCGGCCGCCTGGGGCGCAAGGCGCTCAGGAGCGTACCGATCGCGTCGTTCCCGACGCTGGTGCGCCAGATTCCCGCCTATCAGATGGTGCCTGACGAGGCGGTGGAGCTGATCCATCAGGAGTCGCTTGCGATTCTCGAAGAGGTGGGCTGCGAATTTCGTGACGACGGGGCAATCGCCCTGTGGAAGGCGGCCGGAGCCGATGTCAGGGAAACGCGCGTCCGCATCGACCGTGCGCTGCTGATGGAGCTGGTCTCCAAGGTTCCATCGGAGTTCACCCTCAATGCCCGCAACCCCGAGCGTACCGTGCGCGTCGGCGGCAAGAACTCCATCTTCGTGCCGATGTATGGCGCGCCCTATGTGCGCGACCTCGACAACAACAGGCGCTATGGCTCGCTCGCCGACCTCAACAATTTCCACAAGCTCGCCTACATGGCGCCGGCGCTGCACTCGTCGAGCTCGGTCATCTGCGAGCCGATGGAAATTGCGGTGCCCAAGCGTCACCTGCACATCATTCATTCGGCGCTGAAGCACTCCGACAAGCCGTTCATGGGCATCGTGACCTCGAAGGAACGCGCCGAGGACACGATGGCGATGGCCGGCATCGTGTTCGGCGACGAGTTCGTCCGCGACAACCCGGTGTTGGTGGCGATCACCAACTGCAATTCGCCGCTGGTGTGGGACGCCACCATGATCGACGCCATGCGGGTCTATGCGAGCCACAATCAGCCGCTGATCCTGGCGCCTTTCGCGCTGTGCGGCGCCTCGACTTCGGCCTCCGCCGTCGGCGCGGTGGCACAGGTCAACGCCGAGGCACTGGCCGGCGTGGCGCTGACCCAGCTCATCCGCCCCGGTTCGCCGCAGATCTACGGCCAGTTCATGGTCACCGTCGACATGAAGACCGGTGCGCCGATGGGCGGCACGCCGGAGGCGGCGCAGATGATGTATCTGATGGGCGCGCTGGCGCGGAGATACAAACTGCCGTGGCGCACCTCCGGCTTCCATGTCGGCTCGAAGCTCAACGACGCCCAGGCCGGCTACGAGGCGAACATGCTGATGCATGCCGCCATCCTGGCCGGCGCCAACTACATCTGGCACTCCGCCGGGTGGCTCGAGGCCGGCCTGACCTGCGGCTATTCGAAATTCGCGACCGACTGCGAGCAGCTTGTCGGCTGGTACAAATATGCCGGCGGGCTGCCGTTCGACGATTTCAAGGAAGCCATGGCAGCGATCCGCGAGGTCGGGCCGCAGGGCCATTTCCTCGGCACCCAGCACACGCTCGAACATTTCGAGTCCGCTTTCTTCATGCCCAGCATCATGGACTTCAATTCGTACGAACAGTGGAAGGCTGAAGGCGCAAAGGACCACGACACCCGAGGTCGCGAGAAGGCGCGCAACATGCTGGCGGACTATGAGGAGCCGAAGCTCGACGAGGGTATCGCCGATGGTCTCAAGGATTTGATCGCGCGGCGTGAGGAAAAACTGCCGGACAGCGTTAGTTGACAAGGGCAGGCGAAGACCTGACCGAACCATAAGGGAGGAAAACATGACGCTCTTCAGAAGCGATGGCGACCGCGTGCCGGGCGCTATCGAGGCAATGGCGAAAGAGACGCGTGCGGGCCGCATGGACCGGCGTGAATTCCTGGCGCTGGCCAGCGCCTTTGGCGCTTCGACGGCTTTCGCCTATGGCATGATCGGCCTTGCCGCGCCGACAAAAGCCCTGGCCGAGGAGCCGAAGAAGGGCGGAACGCTGCATGTCGCCATGTCGGTCAAGGCGCAGAAGGATCCGCGCACCTATGACTGGACCGAGATGGCAAACATCACCCGTTGTTGGCTGGAGCCGCTGGTGCGCTACACGCACCAGTTCACGTTCGAGCCGGTCCTGCTCGAAAGCTGGGACGTCAACGACGACGCCACCGAATACACACTGCATCTGCGCAAGGGCGTTACCTGGAACAATGGCGATGCCTTCAACGCCGATGACGTGGTCTCCAATCTGAACCGCTGGTGCGAGAAGGAGGCTTCCGGCAATTCCATGGCGGCACGCGTCGGCGCGCTGATCGACGCAAAGACTGGCAAGGCCCAGGATGGCGCTATCACCAAGGTCGATGACCACACGGTCAAGCTGAAGCTGAACGAACCGGACATCGCCATCATACCGGGCCTCACCGACTATCCGGCACTGGTCGTGCATCGCGACTTCGACAAGGATGGCGCCGACCCGATCAAGAAGCCAATCGGTACCGGAGCTTTCGAGCTGGTCTCTTACGACGTCGGCCAGAAGGCGATCGTCAAGCGTCGCGAGAACGGCAAGTGGTGGGGTGGCGAAACGCCGCTCGACGGTGTCGAGTTCATCGACTACGGCACCGACTTCAACGCCACGCTGAATGCCTTCGAGTCCGGCGAGATCGACCTCGATTTCGAAACGCCGGCCGACTTCATCGACGCCCTCGACAAGATGGATCTGGTGAAATCGGAGGTCGCGACGGCGACCACGCTGGTTGCCCGCACCAACATCACGCACAAGCCCTATGACGACCAGCGGGTGCGCAACGCGCTGCAGATGGCCGTCGACAACGATGCCGTCATGCAGCTCGGCTACGCCGGGCGCGGCACGGTCGGCGAGAACCACCACGTCGCCCCGATCCATCCAGAATACTATCCGCTGCCCAAGAAGACACGCGATGCCGCCGCAGCCAAGAAGCTGATGGCGGATGCCGGGCAGGCCGACTTCGAGCATGAGCTGATCACCGTCGAGGACGAATGGCAAAAGAACACCGGCGATGCGATCGCCGGCCAGTTGCGCGATGCCGGGATCAAGGTGAAGCGCACGGTGCTGCCGGGCTCGACCTTCTGGAACGACTGGACGAAGTATCCATACTCGATGACCATCTGGTACATGAGGCCGCTGGGCGTCCAGGTGCTGGCGCTCGGCTATCGCAGCGGCGAGGCGTGGAACGAAACGGCCTATGCCAACCCGGAATTCGACGCCAAGCTGAAGCAGGCGCTGTCGCTGGCCGATCCTGCCCAGCGCAAGGAGGTGATGAAAGACGTCGAGCAGATACTGCAGGATTCCGGCGTCATCATCCAGCCGTTCTGGCAGAAGCTGTACTGCCACATGAGCAAGAAGGTGAAGAACTACGGAATGCACCAGACCTACGAAATGGACTTCCAGAACGTCTGGCTGGACGCCTGATATAACTCCCGAGGCTGCAAGCAACCGCCGCCGGCGCCTATGACAAAGGTGCCGGCGGCCCGTAGATCACCGACAAGCAATTGGCGCAGGTAACAAATGGCCGACGACGAGATCATCCTTTCCGAGCTTTCCGACGACGAGCTGGTGCAGCAGATGCACGACGACCTTTATGACGGGTTGAAGGAAGAGATCGAGGAAGGCACGCAGATCCTGCTCGAGCGCGGCTGGGCACCCTACAAGGTGCTGACCGAGGCGCTGGTTGAAGGCATGCGTATCGTCGGCGAGGATTTTCGCGACGGCATCCTGTTCGTGCCGGAAGTGCTTTTGTCCGCCAACGCAATGAAGGCCGGCATGTTCATCCTGCGCCCGCTGCTTGCCGCCACCGGCGCGCCGAAGCAGGGCAAGATGGTGATCGGCACCGTCAAGGGCGACATCCACGACATCGGCAAGAACCTCGTCGGCATGATGATGGAGGGCGCCGGCTTCGACGTCATCGATCTCGGCATCAACAATGCGGTCGAAAAATACCTCGACGCCATCGAGCAGCACCAGCCCGACATCATCGGCATGTCGGCGCTTTTGACCACCACCATGCCCTACATGAAGGTCGTCATCGACACGATGAAGGAAAAGGGCATCCGCGACGACTATGTCGTTCTGGTCGGCGGCGCACCGCTCAACGAGGAATTCGGCAAGGCCGTCGGCGCCGACGCCTATTGCCGCGACGCGGCGGTGGCGGTCGAGACCGCCAAGGACTTCATGAAGCGCAAGCACAATGTGCGCGCTTGAGCACAACAGTGCGATCCAGGTTTGTGACCGAGAGCGCCGTCATGCACTGGAATGGCAAGATGGCCAGAACCGCTTGGCTCGAAGGGAGCTAAGGCCGTATGCGTATCGAGTCGATTAATGTCTATCAGGTGCTTCTGCCTGTCAAAGGCGGTGCCTACCGGATGGCCAGCTCCACCGTGCAGGATCTGGACAGCACGCTCGTTGAAGTGACCACCGAGGACGGACTGTCAGGCTGGGGTGAGACCTGCCCGGTCGGCCCTGTTTATCAGCCCCAACATGCTTTGGGTGCGAGAGCGGCGATTGTCGAAATAGCGCCTGGACTCGTCGGCCAAGACACCACGTCCATGCGCCGCCTCGCGAGAAGGATGGACGAGCGGTTGAACGGTCACAACTATGCCAAGGCAGCCTTGGATATCGCTCTCCTCGACCTCGCCGGCCAGCGGCTGGGCGTTCCGGTTTCGACACTTCTGGGCGGTGCGCTCACCGATCGTGTGCCCTCTTACTACTCGACTATTGTCGGTGTGCCCGATGAGACTGCGCGCATAGCCGCCGACAAGGTCAAGGCCGGCTACCCACGGCTTCAGATCAAGATAGGCGGACGGGATCTAGAGCAAGACGTCGCCACCGTGCACAAGGTCTGGGAAGCGGTTGGCTTCAAGGCCCGGATAGCCGTCGATGCAAATCGTGGCCTCACCGCCGCGGCCGCGCTGCACATCGATCGGCTTTGCCAGGCAATCCCGTTCGTGTTTGAACAGCCTTGCAACACCATGGAGGAAGTCGCGAGCCTCAAGGGACGCGTTACCCATCCGGTCTACCTGGATGAGAATACCGAGGATTTGAATGCCGTCCTGCGGGCAATTTCTTCAGGTATCGCGGACGGATTCGGATTGAAGGTCACCCGACTTGGCGGCCTTACCAAGATGGTCACGGTCCGCGACCTGTGTGCGATACGATCTCTACCGCACAGCTGTGACGATACATGGGGCGGGGACGTCATCGCCGCGGCATGCGTGCACCTTGCCGCTACCGTCGAGCCGAGACTTCTTGAGGGCGCCTGGATCGCGCAGGAATACATCGAAGGGCACACCGATCCCGTAAACCCCATCGTTGTCGAAAACGGGCATATCCACGTCCCGCAGATGCCAGGGCTCGGTGTCAAGCCCGAGCGCTCCCAACTCAAAGCGCCTGTCGCGACTTTCGGAGGCTGAGGATCCTGTGATGTTCGCAGCGATTGTATCTGGCCAGTATCGTCGGCAATTGGCCGCGGAAGCGCTTTTGCGACCTTCCAGAACGTCTGGCGGGGCGCCTGAGGCTGGCGCTGCGGGACTTCATGAACCGCAAAAAAGCCGATATGCAGGATGCGTGGTGGTGATCTTGCCACCACGCCGCCGAACATCCGGAGATCCTGCATGAGACCGATAGTGCTGGCCGCTGCCTTGTCGATTGCCTTGCCTGCCGCAGCACTCGCTGGGCCGGCTTCCAACGCCGTGAAGTTCTTCTACGCACCGGTGAAATTCGAGGCGGACGCCAAATATCGCGACCGCTTCACCGATCCGGTGACCAAGCTGTTCGAGCTCAACGACAAGGCGCAGCAGGAGAAGCCCGACGAGGTCTCCTGCATCGACTTCGATCCCGGTCTCGACGCGCAGGATTTTGACCAGAAGACGGTGACGAAGACGCTGAAGCTTGCCGAAACGGTCGATGGCGATACGGCCGAGGTAACGGCGACGTTCAGCCTTTTCCCGGAAGGCGATGATTCCAAACGCGAAATGGTCTGGTCGTTGAAGAAGGTGGACGGCAAATGGAAGGTCGCCGACATCGCTTCCAAAACCAACAACTGGACCCTGAGTGCCTTGGAATGCATGCCGGCGCCCTCGGCGGAGTGATGCTGTGCTCCGTCGTCTTGTCGTCACGCTGTCGACCCTATCGATGCTGGCCGCGGGGCTGAACGGCGGCGCCTCGGCGCAAGGCCTGTTCGGCGCGCCGCCGAAGGCCTCGTCCGACGACAACACGCCGGCGGATGCCGCATCGCCGCCGCCGGAAGGAACGCCCGCGCCGGGAACCAAGTCGGCCAAACCGCCGCCGCCCGCGCCCGTTTTGCCGGGATCGCCGACGGCGGTGGTGAAACCCTTCTACGAGCATCTCGGGCTGGAGCTTGATCCGGCTCAGCGCAAGAACTTCATCGATCCGGCGAAAACCGTTCTCGACAAGAGCGATACGCTGCGCGCCTCGGGGCAGGGCGAGTGCCTCGACCCCAACATGGCGCTCGACAATGCCGACTACGACAAGCTCGCCATCGACAAGAGCCTGCGCACCATCGAGGCCGTCAATGGCGACGAGGCCAAGGTGGTCGTCGCCTTTGTCGTCGAAGGTCACCAGCACCGGCTCGAATGGAAGCTGAAGAAGGTCGGTGGCGCCTGGAAGATAACTGACCTTCTGTCGGTGACCGGCGAATGGGCGCTCAGCCAATATCAGTGCGAATGAGTATTGCTAGCGTGATCCCGTCAACCCCGTCCGCGATAGGGCGCAACGCCGGTATCGGGCAGCCAGGCCCCTTCCGGCGGCGCGCCGGTTTGCCAGAACACGTCGATCGGAATGCCGCCGCGCGGGTACCAATAGCCGCCGACGCGCAACCACAGGGGCTTGGTCGCGGCTACAATGCGGCGGCCGATCATGACGGTGCATTCTTCATGGAAGGCGCCGTGGTTGCGAAACGAAGTCATGAACAGCTTGAGCGATTTCGATTCAACCAGCAGCGTATCGGGTGCGTAGTCGATGACGATATGGGCGAAATCCGGCTGTCCGGTGACCGGACAGAGCGAGGTGAATTCCGGGCAGACGAAGCGCACGATGGCCGGTGGGCCGTCGCCGCGCGCAAACGGCACGGTTTCCAAAACCGCTGCTTCGGGGCTCCGTGGCGGCTCGACATGGGCGCCGAGCTGGGTGAGGGCTTTGGTGTCGATCATGGCTGGGTCTCTTTTCAATTTTCGCCGCTCATTAGCACAAAATGAATCAGTAGGAAGACGATGACCAGCAACGATCCGCTCCTGCAGGCCTACCAGCTCAAGCACCTGACGCTGAAGAACCGGGTCATGTCGACCAGCCATGAGCCGGCCTATTCGGAGGACGGCATGCCGAAGGAGCGCTACCGGCTCTACCACGCCGAAAAGGCCAAGGGCGGCATGGCGCTGACCATGACCGCCGGTTCGGCGATCGTCTCGCGCGACAGCCCGGCTGCCTTCGGCAATCTGCATGTCTATGACGATAGGATCGTGCCCTGGCTCAAGGAACTGGCGGATGCCTGCCACGAGCATGATTGCAAGGTGATGATCCAGATCACCCATCTCGGCCGCCGCACCGGCTGGAACAAGGCCGACTGGCTGCCGGTACTGTCGGCCTCGCCAGTGCGCGAGCCGGCGCATCGCGCCTTCCCGAAGACCATCGAGGACTGGGATATCGAGCGCGTCGTTGCCGACTATGCGTCGGCCGCGCAACGTTGCCAGGCGGCTGGTCTCGACGGCATCGAGTTCGAGGCCTACGGCCATCTCATCGACGGCTTCTGGTCGCCGGCCACCAACCAGCGCGATGACGAGTTCGGCGGTTCGCTCGACAACCGCTTGCGCTTCACTCGCATGGTGCTCGATGCGGTGCGCGTGGCGGTTGGCGAAAAGTTCGTTGTCGGCATCCGCATGGTCGCCGATGAGGATTTTGAAAAGGGCCTGTCGAAGGACGAAGGCGTCGAGATCGCCAGGCGGCTGGCCGGCTCCGGCAAGGTCGATTTCCTCAACATCATCCGCGGCTCGATCGAGACCGATGCGGCACTGACCAAGGTCATTCCGGTGACCGGCATGCGCTCGTCGCCGCATCTCGACTTCGCCGGCGAGGTGAGGGCGGCGACGAAGTTCCCGACCTTCCACGCGGCACGCATTTCCGACGTCGCCACGGCGCGCCACGCCATCGCCACCGGCAAGCTTGACATGGTCGGCATGACCCGCGCCCACATCGCCGACCCGCATATCATCAAGAAGGTGATGGAAGGCCGCGAACACGAGATCCGCCCCTGCGTCGGCGCCACCTATTGCCTCGACCGGATCTATGAGGGCGGCGAGGCGCTGTGCATTCACAATGCGGCAACCGGCCGCGAGGCCGAGATCCCGCATATCATCCCCAGGACGGAGGGGCCTAAGCGCAAGGTGGTCGTGGTCGGCGCCGGCGCCGGCGGGCTGGAGGCGGCGCGCGTCGCCGCTGAGCGCGGCCATCAGGTGACGGTGCTCGAAGCCTCTAGCCAGGCCGGCGGGCAGGTGCGGCTGGCGACGCAGAACCCGCGCCGCAAGGAACTGATCGGCATTGTCGACTGGCGATTGGCCGAACTCGACCGGCTCGGTGTCGAGATCCGCTACGACAATTGGGCCGAGAAGGACGACGTGCTGGCGCTGTCGCCCGATGTGGTGGTGGTCGCCACCGGCGGCCTGCCGCAGAACCCGCCGCTGACGGCAGGCGACAATCTCGTCACCTCGAGCTGGGACATCATGGCGGGCGCCGTCAAGCCGGCCGAGAACGTGCTGCTCTATGATGACAATGGCGGCCATCAGGGCATGGGCGCGGCCGAACTGATCGCGACTGCGGGTTCGAAGCTGGAGCTGGTTTCGCCGGAGCGCTTCTTCGCTCCCGAGATGGGCGGCATGAACCATGTGCCCTATATGCGTGCCTTCCAGGAAAAGGGCGTCACGATCACCATCAACACCAGGCTGCGGTCGGTGCGGCGCGAGGGCAACCAATTGGTCGCCGAACTGGCTTCGGATTTTGCCGATGGCTGGCGCGGCGAGCGGCGGGTCGACCAGGTGGTGGTCGAGCATGGCACGGCACCCCTCGACGACCTCTACCTCTCGCTGAAGCCGCTGTCGCGGAATGGCGGCGCGGTCGACTACGAGCGGCTGGTCAGTGGCGGCGACATCTTCCCCAGGCGCAATCCCGAAGGCGGTTTCGTGCTGTTCCGCATCGGCGATGCGGTGGCCTCGCGCAACATTCACGCCGCCATCTATGACGGCATCAGGTTCGGCTTGCGGATCTGATGAGCAATACGGACGGTTGGTGACGCGCGCCGGACCTTCGCAGGGAGAGCCACCTGCCGCGTCGGCCCGGTGCGCGCCGCGCACGGTGCCGGCATGGCGCCGGGCACTGTAGGATATTGTAGACCGTGCTTGCGCCGTTGCTCAAAACATCCTGGCGGTGGCCATGCAGAGCACGGTGATGACAAGCAGCCCGCCGGCAATGCGCTCGCCCCTTGTCATCTTCGCACGCAACTGGCTTTCCGTTGCCTGGTCGGCGCCGGCAAGCTGCCTGCTGGCGGAGCCCACCAGCGCACCCTGCACGCCGGCGGCAATCAGGGCGGTCACGATGCCCAGCGCCAGCACCTTTTCCATCGAGCCGAAAACGCCCTCATGGAAGAAATACCAAAGCAATATGCCGGTGAGAAAAACCAGGCCGGCCGCACCCATTTGCGGTCGGAAGAACCGTTCCGCCCGGATGTCCGGGTCACGGCCGACAGCGATGGTGGTGCCCGCCCAGAACACGCCAGCCATGACGTGAAGGCCGAGGACGACAATGAAGATATATTGCATGACCGCATTTCCTCTTTTTGCCCCGCCGTTTGACAAAAAGTTAGATATCGAATGTTTCGATGTCAATCCTTGTGTCGAGTTTCACCGATCCGTTTGATGCACTAGAGTCGAATCATGACGCCTTTTGACCGCCCGCCCGTCGGAATGAACCTCGCCCGCACCGCCAAGGTGGTGACGCAGGCCTTTGACGCAGCGCTTGTCGAGGCTGGCGGCACGCTGCCGGTCTGGGTCACTCTGCTGTCGGTCAAGTCGCGCGAACTTGCCAACCAGCGTGAACTGGCCGGCATGATCGGCATCCAGGGTGCGACGCTGACCCACCATCTCAATGCCATGGAAGCGCAAGGGTTGCTGACGCGCCGCCGCGATCCGGAGAACCGCCGGGTTCACCAGGTGGCGCTGACCGCGGCCGGCGAAGCGCTGTTCGAGACATTGCGCACCGCAGCACTTGCCTTCGACAGGCAACTGAGAGTGGGATTGCCGGACGACAGGCTGGCGGAGTTTGCCGAGGTGCTGGCCGCGCTGCGCGCGAATGTCGAAGCGCCGAGCTTCGGGCTGGCGGATTTTCCGGGTGACAAGAACGACCTGCCTCGTTCCCGAAAACCGGCTCGCAACGTCAAATCATGAACTGCTCAATCATTGTGGCCGGCGTTACCTGAATATCGACACGCCTTAAGCGAGGCTGCCCTGCAGCACCTTCAGCCTGGCCTTCTTCGGGCTGCGCGCCATCAGCCATTCGCGCGCCTTGTCCTGCGGCATCGGGAAGGCGATGGAATAGCCCTGCACCTGGTCGCAACCGATCGCCATCAGCGAGTCGAGCTCGGCTTCGGTCTCCGCGCCCTCGGCGACGATCGAGATGCCGAGGCCGCGCGCCAGCTCGGTGATGGCACGCACGATCTTGGAGTTGTCGCCATTCTCGTTGATGTTCTGGACGAAGCGGCGGTCGATCTTCAGCCGGTCGATCTCGTTCGGGTTGACGTGGCTGAGCGAGGCATAGCCGGTGCCGAAATCGTCGAGTTCCAGATGCACGCCGGCGGCGCGGATGTGCCTGAGCTTCGCGGCGATGCCCGTCTTTTCGTCGTCGAGGATGACGGATTCGACGATTTCAAGCGACAGCTTCTGTGGCGCCAGGCCGGCCTTCTCCAGCGTATCGAACAGGAACTTGTCGAAGTCCGGCTCGCGCAACTCGGTGCCGGAGACGTTGACGGCGAGCCGCCCGAAGGCGATGCCGGCGCGGTCCCATTCGGCCGCTTCGTTGATTGCCTTGCCAATGACGATGCGGCCGATCTCGGGCATGAAACCGCATTTCTCGGCGACCGGAATGAATTCACCCGGCGAGATCATGCCGCGATCGGCGTGCTTCCAGCGCACCAGCGCCTCGATGCCGCTGATCGTGCCGTTGGTCAGCGACACCTGAGGCTGGAAATAGACCTCGAAGGCCTTGTCGGCGATGGCCGTGCGGATGTCGTGCTCGAGCTGCTTGCGGTAGTCGAGTTCGCGCCTGAGTTCCTCGGAGAAGAACGAGAAGTTGCCGCCGCCGAGCTTCTTGGCGGAGTAAAGCGCCAGATCGGCATGGACCAGCAGGTCCTCGGCATTGTCGGCGTCGACGGGATAGACGGCAATGCCGCCGCTGGCGCCCGGCAGGATGGTCGTGCCCTGGAAGACGATCGGCTCGTTGATCTGCTCCAGGATGCGCCTGCCCAGCATATGGATGTCCTCGGTGCTGCCGGCGCCGTTGAGGATCATCACGAACTCGTCGCCGCCGAGGCGCGCGCACAGATCCGATGCCCGGCAGGAATCGCGCATGCGCTGTGCGGTGACCACCAGCACATAGTCGCCGGCGGCGTGGCCGAGCGTGTCGTTGATCTGCTTGAAGCGGTCGAGGTCGAGCTGGATCACGGCCAGCCGCTCGCGCCGGCGATGCGCGCCCTTGATCAGCGTGTCGAAATGGTCGGTGAGAAAAGTGCGGTTGTGCAGGCCGGTCAGCCCGTCATGCACGGCGATGAAGGCCATCGAGTTGCGCGCGTCGACCAGCTCACGCGTCTTGCGCAGGATGGCGTTCGACATCGGCCGGAAGATGAACAGCGCCACCAGCACGATGACGCCGATGGTAGCGAAGAACAGGGTGCGGTGAAGATCGAGCAGCTGTCCCGAGCGCTCGTTGGCATAGGCGCTGATACGCTGGCCAAGTGCCGCATAGCCCGACAGCGTGGCATTGGCGACGGAGGCGTCGAGATTGACGCGCTCGGCACTGCCCTTATAGCCCTCGCCGCCGATTGCCAGCCTCGATTCGAAGGATGAGATCAGGCGTTCGCCGTTGGCGATCAGCCCGACCGAGAAATAGTCTAGGTGGAAGGGTTTGGCGAACAGCACATTCTCGATCGATTTCGGATCGAGCCGTGCCGGCGACGTCGGATCGGCGCCCGTCTGGTCGAGCAGGAGGTCGTAATTCGTCTCGAACTCGGCGGTCGCCTGCTTGAGCGCGGCAACCAGGGCCGGTTGCTTGTCGCGCGTAGCAGCGCCCGTTGCACCGGCAAGGAAGACGATGCGCTGCGACAGGGCCTTCTGCGTGCTGACGATGTTGAGCAGTGCGTCGTTGTGCTGCTGGGCCGCCATCATCTGCTGCAGCAGGATGAAGGAGGCCATCACCATGGTGGCGATGATCAGCAGCGCCAGCCAATAGCCGCTCTTGATCAGCAGTATCAGCTTGCGCGACACGCTATGCACTGGCTGCTGCGACATTTCTAGGTGACCCCCTCCGGCCGACGGATTCCTGCCGTGAATTCCTGGCGAGAAGACCATTGGCTTGAAAGGGTTAACAGGTCCGGAAACGATGACGCTGGCCGCAAGGGCTGGGATGGAAAGCTGCCAAGATGGTTATCATGTTCTTTAGCCGCAGCTGTGCATTTGAGTTCATCGTCGCTTGATTGTCACGAAGGATCGCGGCCGCGCGTTCGCGGCGCCACCGAAGCCGTCGCTTTTGCGATGGATTTTTCCGCCGCGCGGGGCGACAGTCCGATCGATCTCAACAGGGCCTGACCATGAGCGCGGCATTCCTTTCCCACATCGACAGCGAGCTTGAGGGCCTGAAGTCGGCCGGCCTCTACAAATCCGAGCGGGTGATTGCCTCGACGCAGTCGGCCGAAATCGAAGTCGGCGGCGAAAAGGTGCTGAATTTCTGCGCCAACAACTATCTCGGGCTCGCCGACAGTCCCGAATTGCGCGAGGCGGCAAAGCAGGCGCTCGACCGCTATGGCTACGGCATGGCCTCGGTGCGCTTCATCTGCGGGACGCAGGAGGAACACAAGGAGCTCGAAGCCACGATTTCCGCCTTCCTCGGCATGGATGACACCATCCTCTACGGTTCCTGCTTCGACGCCAATGGCGGCCTGTTCGAGACCCTGCTCGGCGAAGAAGATGCAATCATCTCCGATGCGCTCAACCACGCCTCGATCATCGACGGCGTGCGGCTGTCGAAGGCAAAGCGCTTCCGCTACGCCAACAACGACATGGCCGAGCTCGAGACGCGATTGAAGGAGGCGAAGGATTGTCGCTTCCGGCTGATCGCCACCGACGGCGTGTTTTCCATGGACGGCATCATCGCCAACCTGAAGGGCGTCTGCGACCTTGCCGACAAATACGACGCCATGGTCATGGTCGACGACAGCCATGCGGTCGGCTTCGTCGGCGCCAACGGCCGCGGGTCGGCCGAGCATTGCGGCGTCGAGGGCAGGGTGGACATCATCACTGGCACGCTCGGCAAGGCGCTGGGCGGCGCCTCCGGCGGCTATACGTCGGGCAAGAGGCAGGTGGTCGACTGGCTGCGCCAGCGCTCGCGGCCCTATCTGTTCTCCAACACGCTGATGCCGGCGATCGCCGGCGCTTCGATCCGGGTGTTCGAGATGGTCCGCAACGGCGATGCGCTGCGCCGGCGCCTCTACGACAACGCCGCGCGGTTCCGCTCCGAGATGGGCAAGCTCGGCTTCACGCTGGCCGGCGCCGACCATCCGATCATCCCGGTGATGCTGGGCGATGCGGCCCTTGCGCAGGAGATGGCGGCACGCATGCTGAAGCGCGGCATCTATGTGATCGGCTTTTCGTTCCCGGTGGTGCCGAAGGGCCAGGCTCGCATCCGCACGCAGATGTCGGCCGCCCATTCCAGCGCCGACATCGATCGTGCGGTGGCGGCGTTCGGCGCCGTCGGCAAGGAGCTGGGCGTCATCTCTGAGTTGCCAAAAGCGATTCCGGATCAAGCGATTCAAGGGACAAAAGAATGTCGAACATGATGAAGGCGCTGGTGAAGGCCAAGGCCGAACCGGGCATCTGGATGGAAGAGGTGCCGGTGCCGGAGATCGGCCCCAACGACGTGCTGATCAAGGTCAGGAAAACCGCGATCTGCGGCACCGACGTCCACATCTACAATTGGGACCAGTGGGCGCAAAAGACCGTGCCGGTGCCGATGGTGACCGGCCATGAATTCGTCGGCACGGTCGCCGATTTCGGCGCGGCGGTCACCGAATACAAGGTCGGCCAGCGCGTGTCGGGCGAAGGCCACATCGTCTGCGGCCATTGCCGCAACTGCCGGGCGGGGCGAGGGCATCTCTGCCGCAACACGCTCGGCGTTGGCGTCAACCGCCCCGGCGCCTTCGGCGAATACCTGGCGATCCCACAGCACAATGTCGTGCCGATTCCCGACGACGTGCCGGACGAGATCGCCGCGATCTTCGATCCATTGGGCAATGCGGTCCACACGGCATTGTCGTTCGACCTGGTCGGCGAGGACGTGCTGGTCACCGGCGCCGGCCCGATCGGCATCATGGGCGCGCTGGTGGCGCAGTGCGTTGGTGCCAGGAAAGTCGTCATCACCGACATCAACCCGGTGCGGCTGGCGCTGGCAAAAAAACTCGGCGTCCAGCATGTCGTCGATGCGTCCAAGGAAAAGCTGCGCGACGTCATGCCGGTGCTCGGCATGACCGAGGGCTTTGACGTCGGCCTCGAAATGTCGGGAGCGGCTCCCGCCTTCCGCGACATGATCGACACCATGAACAATGGCGGCAAGATCGCCATTTTGGGCATCGCGCCGACCGGCTTCGAGATCGACTGGAACAAGGTCATCTTCAAGATGCTGCATCTCAAGGGCATCTATGGGCGCGAGATGTTCGAGACCTGGTACAAGATGATCGCTTTGGTGCAAGGCCCGCTCGACGTCTCCGGGCTGATCACTCATCGTATCGGCATCGACGATTTCCAGACCGGGTTCGATGCCATGCGCAGCGGCAGTTCGGGCAAGGTGGTGATGGACTGGTGAGCGCTATGCTTCCGTCACCTGGACGAAACCGAAAGCAAAGGTCCCACAGACACCTGCCGTTAGACATAGGACGTGCGTTTAGGGTCGAAGACAATCGGATAATGGTGCTCGTCGAGAATATCGAGGAAAGCATCCAGCCGCGCCGTCCTGATGAACTCATACTCCGCACCGGAGATTAAATGGACGCAGAGGATCGTGACGTCATCATTGTCGATGGTCAGTGCCTCCGCAATGCCTTTGTCCGGCGCTATGATAGGGGTCAAAAACAGGAAAATTCTGAAATCCGACCCTGAGACGGGCGACCAAGGCATTTCAATGCGGTGACCAAAGCCCAACCATGTATTGTCGATAAAAGGATACTCCGCCAGCCATTTGAGATTGCTGATGACGTTCGGGTCAGGCTCGCGAACATACCACATCAGTTCGGCCCGCCGGTCGGTGTTCTCGCCTGCCGTTGACGGGATAGACATTCGCCGGTCGCTCATGCCGTTGGTCAGGAGCACAAAGCCGTTGCCCGCCGGATCGATGAGTGAGAAGTCTCGAGGAAACGCAAGAACCTCAACGTCATCAGGCCCATTGCCCGGGAAGATGCTATGGGGCTCGCCGAGCTCTTCGGTGTAAACCGATCTTCGATACAGGTTGTTGGAGTTGCCAGACCGGGGCGGATCGCTGGTGAACAATCCCTTTGGAAACCGAGCCATCTTCCACCGCTCCCGATATCAGCCCTCAGAACTCATCCGATTAGCACCGACTACGCTTTGTCCCAAGCAGGCTTCCAGCGCTGCCACCCCGTCCACAATCGCTGTTTGCTCTTCCGCACCCAACCTCGCCAGCAACTCCCGCTCAAACGCCTTCGCCAGCGGCACCATTTCGCGATAGGCGGCAAGCCCCGCTTTGGTCAGCGTCAGGTGCTCGACACGGCGATCGCTCTCGTCCGGCGTGCGCGTCAGCCAGCGCCGGCGCTCCAACTCGGCCACCGCACGCGAAACCTTGGTCTTGTGCATGGCCGACTGTTCGCCAAGTGCCTTTGCCGTCATTGTGCCGTGCTGGCCGAGCCCGGCCAGCGTGCGCCATTCGGGCCGGGTCAGGCCGTGGCGGTCCTTGTAGATCTTCGAGAATTCGTGGCTGACCGCATCGGCAAGCCGGTAGAGCCGGTAGGGCAGGAAGCTTTCCAGTTCGAGGATGTCCATGGTTGCTTAGTCCTCGCAACGCCATGGCGGCATTGATAGTTACATTTTAGATGGTTACAAATGAAACCACTTTGGTCAATCCATCAGGACGTCTCGCGTCTTCGTGGATGCGCAACGGAGGAAGCGATGACCTTTTCCTACATGCCAGGCTTCGGCAACGACTTCGAAACCGAGACGCTGCCGGGCTCACTGCCGCAGGGACGAAATTCGCCACAGCGGCCGGCCTACGGCCTCTATGCCGAACAGCTTTCCGGTTCGCCCTTCACCGCGCCGCGCGGCACCAATGAGCGCTCCTGGCTCTATCGCATCCGGCCGAGCGTAAAACACACCGGTCGGTTCAAACCGGCCAGCTATCCGCTGTGGAAGACTGCCCCCAATGTCGGCGACCACGAACTGGCGCTCGGCCAGTACCGCTGGAACCCGGTGCCGATGCCGAAGGAGCCGACCGATTTCATTCAGGGCATACGCAGCATGACCACGGCCGGCGATGTGCTTGGGCAGACCGGCATGGCAGCGCATGTTTATGTTGCCAACACATCGATGGTCGACGACCATTTCTTCAACGCCGACGGCGAGTTGCTGATTGTGCCGCAGGTGGGGGCGCTGCGCTTCGTCACCGAGATGGGCGTCATCGAGCTTCGGCCGGGCGAGATTGCCGTCCTGCCGCGCGGTCTGGTGTTCAAGGTCGAGCTGGTCGACAAGGAAGTGCGCGGCTATGTCTGCGAGAACTACGGCGCCAAGCTGACGATGCCCGACCGCGGCCCGATCGGCGCCAATTGCCTCGCCAATCCGCGCGATTTCAAGACGCCTTGCGCCTGGTTCGAGGAGAAGGAGACGCCGTGCCGGCTGATCGTCAAATGGTGCGGAAATTTCCACGTCACCGAGATCGGCCATTCGCCGCTGGACGTGGTGGCGTGGCACGGCAACTACGCGCCCTACAAATATGATCTTGCGACGTTTTCGCCTGTCGGCGCCATCCTGTTCGACCATCCTGATCCGTCGATCTTCACGGTGCTGACGGCGCCCAGCGGCGAGGAGGGCACCGCCAACATCGACTTCGTCATCTTCCCGCCGCGCTGGTTGGTGGCGGAGGATACGTTCCGGCCGCCCTGGTACCACCGCAACATCATGAGCGAGTTCATGGGCCTGATCCACGGCCAGTACGACGCCAAGGAGGAAGGCTTTGTCCCTGGCGGCATCAGCCTGCACAATCTGATGCTGGCCCACGGGCCAGACGCCCCTGGCTTCGAAAAGGCCTCGCGTACCGAGCTGAAACCGGTCAAGCTCGAGGACACCATGGCCTTCATGTTCGAGACCCGATTCCCGCAAATGCTGACCCGCTACGGCGCCGAGCTGGAAACAAGGCAGGACAATTACATCGACTGCTGGGCCGATCTGAAGAAGCGTTTTAATGGCACGCCCGAGGGCGACTGGTCTTGAGCGTCGACCGGGTGCGCGATCGGTTGGTGCTTCTGGGTTCCAAGGGCGGACCGGCGTTGCGGCCAGGCGGGCCTTGGCCGAGTTCGTCGCTGCTGGAGCTCGGCGGCCGCACCATTGTCGTCGACTGCGGGCTGGGCGTGACGCGGGCGTTTGTTGACGCAGGAGTCGGCCTGAAGGCGCTCGACCTCATCTTCATCACCCATCTTCATTCCGACCACGTGCTGGAACTCGGGCCGCTCATCCACACCGCCTGGACGGCCGGTCTGGCGAGCCCGGTCAGCGTCTTCGGACCACCCGGCACCGGCCATTACTGGAGGCGCTTTTGTCAGGCGATGGAATTCGACATCGAGATCCGCATCGCCGACGAGGGCCGGCCGGATATCCGCGAGCTGGTTTCGGTCGTCGAGTTCGGCGAGGGCAAGGTTATCGAGGACTACGGACTGAAGGTGACGGCGCTGCGCGTCGACCATCCGCCGGTGACCGACTGTTTTGCGCTGCGCTTCGAGCAAGGTGGGAAAAGCGTTGTCTTCTCGGCCGACACGGCGTTCTTTCCACCGCTGGCCGATTTCGCCAAGGGTGCCGACATTCTTGTCCACGAGGCGATGCTGGAACAAGGCATCGAGAGGCTGGTCGCCAAGACCGGTAACGGCGCGCGGCTGAGGGAACATTTGCTCGCCAGTCATTCGTTTGCCGATGAAGCGGGGCGCATCGCTACCGACGCCGGTGTCAAAAGACTGGTGCTGAACCACCTCATCCCGGCCGACGATCCCGAGATCGGTGAAGCCGATTGGATCGCTGCCGTCAGGAAAACTTGGTCTGGCGACTTGACGATTGCCCGCGACGGCCTTGTTGTGGGCTTAAGCTGCGCCGAAGCCGCAGTAGGAGAGGAAACCGCATGAAGCTTGCCACATTGAAGGACGGGACACGCGACGGGAAACTTGTCGTCGTCTCGCGTGACCTGACGCGCTTTACCGATGCCTCGTTTCTGGTGCGCACCCTGCAGGCCGCGCTCGACGACTGGAGCCGCATCGCGCCGCATCTCGCCGCCATGGCGGAATCGCTGGAGAACAATGCGGTGCCTTCTGCCCGGTTTCACGAGCATGACGCCCATTCGCCGCTGCCGCGCGCCTATCAATGGGCCGACGGTTCGGCCTATGTGAACCATGTCGAACTGGTGCGGAAAGCGCGTGGCGCCGAGATGCCGGCGAGCTTCTGGACCGATCCGCTGATCTACCAGGGTGGCTCCGACAGCTTCGTTCCGCCGCGCGATCCGATCCGCATGGCGGACGAGGCCTTCGGCATCGACATGGAGGCGGAAGTCGCCGTCGTCGTCGATGACGTGCCGATGGGTGCCGGCCTCGATGAGGCGCGGGCCGCGATCCGGCTGGTCATGCTGGTCAATGACGTGACGCTGCGTGCCCTCGCGGGGCCGGAGCTAGCCAAGGGTTTTGGCTTCTTCCAATCAAAGCCGTCCTCGGCCTTTTCGCCCGTCGCGGTGACGCCGGACGAATTGGGCGACGCCTGGGATGGCGGCAAGGTCAGCCTGCCGCTGCTCGCCGATCTCAACGGCAAGCCGTTCGGCCGGGCGAACGCCGGCATCGACATGACCTTCGATTTTCCGGCGCTGATCGTCCATGCCGCCAGGACAAGACCGCTGGTCGCCGGCACGATCATCGGCTCCGGCACCGTGTCCAACAAGCTCGACGGTGGCCCGGGCAAGCCGGTGCCGGCAGGTGGCGCCGGCTATTCCTGCATCGCCGAGCTGCGCATGATCGAGACCATTGTATCAGGCGAACCCAAAACGCCGTTCCTGGGCTTCGGCGATACGGTGCGCATCGAGATGAAGAACAAGGCGGGAAGTTCTATCTTCGGCGCCATCGAGCAGAAGGTCGAGAAATACGAGAGGTGAGGGAATGACGGGCGGGGCATTCTATCTTCTGTGCGGCGTCTGGGCGCTTGTGATGCTGGCGATCTTCATCCAGGCGATCCGGCTGAGTTATCGCATCGAGGCGCGCTCGCCTGACCTCACCAACCGCAGCGGCTTTCCGCGCAACGCGATGATGTTCCACACCGTCACCAACATCAACGTCGCGCGCGACGAGGAAACGCAGGCCATGCGGCGGCGCATGAACCGGCTGCTGCTGATCGTTCTGGCCGGGTTCGTGGTCATGTGGGCGGGCCTCTATCTGATGCGGTCGACGGACGCTTGACTGGCAGATGCCGTACTCCGTTCCCTATCTTTGTTGGATCGGACTTTGCAGCGTCGCAACCGGCTGGCTGTTGATCTCCGCAATTCGGCTCTGCCGGCAGGTCGAGGACCGGTCTGAAAGGCTGCGCAATTTCAGCAGCATGGCGCGCCTACCGAAGCTTATTCATGTTGCTTTGAACCGGGACGTCGCAAGCGACGCCGAAACACAGGCGCTGCGGCGCGGCATGAACGCTCGTCTTACGGGTATAGTTGCCCTGGCCGGCATTACAAATTTGGTTGCCTGGACCGGTTGGGCAGGCGCATAGCATGGATATTCTCACCCACTTCAGCCGCATGGCCGGCAACAATCTCTGGTCGAACGACCGGCTCTATCGTGCCGTGCTCGCGCTCAAGCCCGGTGAGTTCGAGGCCGAGCGCACCAGTTTCTTCCCCTCGATCAAGGCGACGCTCAACCACATCCTTGCGGTCGATTATCTCTATCTCGATTTCCTGGAGCAGGGTGGTGTCGGCGCTGCGGCCTATGATGATTTCGTGCCGTTCGATAGGCCTCAGGCGCTGTTTGCCGCCCAGGTCGCGGCCGACCGCAGGCTCATCGCCTTCTGCGACGCCCTGTCAGAGGCCGATCTCGACCGCCGCGTCATCACCGACCGGCGCGAGGACGGCATGGTCCCGGAAAAGATCGGCGACATCCTCGCCCACGTCTTCCTGCACGACATCCACCATCGCGGCCAGGTGCACGCGATGCTGTCCGGCACCTCCGTCGCGCCGCCGCAGCTGGACGAGTTTCTGCTCGATTATGATGTGAAGCTGAGGAATGAAGAGGTAGAGCGGTTGGGATTGTGATCGACCAATCCGCGATATTGGCGCCGCCCCTCATTGCCCTGCCGGGCATTTCTCCCCGTTACGGGGAGAAAGAGGCTGGCCGCAACCCGACGCCGCAGGCGGGTGAGGGGCAGCTCTACGTTGGTAATTTGACCGTTACGCGGCCTTGCCGTCCACCTTGATCACCCCGCGCTTGATCTGGTCCTGCTCGATCGATTCGAACAAAGCGCGGAAATTGCCCTCGCCAAAGCCTTCGTCGCCCTTGCGCTGAATGAACTCGAAGAAGATCGGGCCGATCACGGTTTTCGAAAAAATCTGCAGCAGGATCTTGGTCATGCCGCCGTCGACCACGCCTTCGCCGTCGATCAGGATGCCGTGCTTCTTCATCCGCTCGATCGGCTCGTCATGGCCGTTCACACGGTTCTGCGACATGTCGTAATAGGTTTCCGGCGGTCCCGGCATGAACTTCAGCCCGTTTGCCGCCAGCCTGTCGGTGGCGCCGTAAATCTCGTCGGTGCCGACGGCGATGTGCTGGATGCCTTCGCCATTGTACTTCTTCAGATATTCGGCGATCTGGCTGGTCTCGTCCTTGGACTCGTTCAGCGGGATGCGGATCTTGCCGCAGGGCGAGGTAATCGCCCGGCTGACCAGGCCGGTGATCTTGCCGTCAATGTCGAAGAAATGGATCTGCTTGAAGCCGAACAGCTCGCGGTAGAAATCCCACCATTTGTCCATCTGGCCGCGATAGACATTGTGGGTGAGGTGGTCGAGATAATAGAAGCCGACGCCTTGCGGCCGCAGGTCGCGCTCGCCCAGCCATTCGAACTCGGCGTCATAGGCCGAGCCCTTCTTGCCATAGGCGTCGATGAAATAGAGCAGCGAGCCGCCGATGCCGACGATGGCCGGCACGTCCAGCGCCTTGTCCTTGCCTTCGTAGGGCGTGGCGCCTTTGGCCACGGCATGGTCGAACGCGTGCCTGGCATCGACCACCCGCCACGCCATCGAGGCGGCGCAGGGGCCGTGCTTGTCGGCGAATTTCATCGCATGCGAACCGGGCTCGGCATTGACGATGTAGTTGATGTCGCCCTGGCGCCAGACGGTGATGTTCTTGCTGCGGTGTTTGGCAACCGCGACATAGCCCATGCGGGTGAAAAGCTCGGCGAGCTTCTCCGGCTCCGGATGCGCGAATTCGACGAACTCGAAGCCGTCGGTGCCGGCGGGATTGGCCTTGCTGATCTTGGCGGGCGGTGCGTCGTGCGGGAAGGGGCCCATGGCAGGTCTCCGAAAGCTGTTCTGGCCGCTCTTGGCCATCCTTGCCCATTATAGCGCCAACCAACCGCACAGAGCTTGCATTCAAACGCTTGAAATGTTCATCTGATGCGTGAAGCGTGCACAGAGAGGAGAACGTCCGTGGATGATGTGCGCATTGATCAATTTGACCGCAAGATACTGGCGCTTCTGCAGGCCGATGCGCGGTTGACCAACAGCGATTTGTCGGACCGGGTGAATCTATCGCCGTCGCAATGCTCGCGCCGCCGTCAGCGGCTGGAAGAGGACGGCTATATCAAGGGGTATCGCGCCGTGCTCGATCGCGACCGGCTCGGCTTTTCGCTGGTCAACGTCATCTCGGTGACCTTGGCCACCCACAACCGCGACAATGCCAGGCGCTTCGGCGAATTGCTGGCGCGGCTCCCGGAAGTGCAGGAGGCGCACGCGCTGACCGGCGAGATGGACTACATCTTGAAGGTGGTGACGCCGGACCTGAAGTCGCTGTCGGAATTCGTCAACGACGTGCTCTTGCCGCACGAATCCGTGCAGCACGTGAAGACGGCGATCGTGCTGGAGACACTGAAGGAAACCGGCGCGCTGCCGATCTAGGCCTTCTGCTGCTGGATCAGGCCATAGAGATTGGTGCAGCGCGCGCCCGAGCGGCAATAGGCGAACACCGGGCCTTCGAGCTCGTCGAGCGCCGCGGCCTGGTCCTCGACATTCTCCATGGTGATCTGGCCGCTGATGACCGGGATGAAACGGAAGGTGAGCCCCGCCGCTTCGGCGGCTGCCTTGACGCTGTCGGCCGAAGGTTGGCCGGGCTGCTCATTGTCGGGCCGGTTGCAGATGACGCTCTTGAAGCCGGCTTCCTTGATGGCGGCGATGTCTTCGAGCTGGATCTGTCCCGCGACCGAATAGTCTTCGCTGATCTGGCGGTATTCCATGGTGTCCTCGCAATCCGATTTGTCGGCAGTCTTGCCACTCCCCGGTCGGACCGGCAATCCGCGCAGGGAAGAAATCTCCCTGCGCAGATAGACATTTCCGGCGACGAATCCAACCGGCCTTGCTCAACTGCCGAGGATGGCGCCTTTGATCTGGGCGATGTTGTTGTGCATCATGTCGATATAGGTCGAGGCCGGGCCGCCGGGCTGCGACAGCGCGTCTGAGTAGAGCGTGCCGCCCACCTTGATGCCGGTCTCGCTGGCGATCTGCTCGATCAGGCGCGGATTGGTGATGTTCTCGACGAAGATCGCCGCCGCCTTGTCCTGCTTGACCTGATTGACCAGCTTGGCGACGTCGGCGGCCGAAGGCTCGGAATCGGTCGACACGCCCTGCGGCGCCAGGAAGGTCAGGCCGTATTCGTGTTCGAAATAGCCGAAGGCGTCATGCGAGGTGATGACGACGCGTTTTTCTTCCGGGATGGACTGGATCGCCGTCTTCACTTCGCCTTCGACCGCATCGAGCTTCTTGGTGTAGGCGGCGGCGTTGCTCTGGTAGCTGACGCAGCCCGCGGAATCGGCGGCGCAGAAGGCATCGGCGATGTTCTTCACATAGATCTTTGCGTTGGCGATCGACTGGAAGGCATGCGGGTCGGTGACCGTCTTGCCGCCACCCGTGCCGGCGCCTTCGGCAGCGTCGGCATCGGCGAACTCAGGCTTGAAATCGATCGGCGTCACACCCTTGGTCAGCACCGCGATTGTCGCCTTGGTGGCGCTGGCGTCGATCAGGCGCTGCAAAAAGCCTTCGAAATGCAGCCCGTTGACCAGCACCACATCGGCGCCGGCCATCGCCACTGCATCGGCCGGGCTCGGCTCATAGACATGCGCGTCGCCATCCGGGCCGACGATGGTGGTGATGTTGACCCGGTCGCCGCCGACATTTTTCGCGAAATCGGCAATGACCGTGAAGCTGGCGACCACCTTGAGCGGCGCCGCGAAGGCCGAGGAGGCTCCAAAGGCGCTTAATGTTATAACGCTCATGGTCAGGGCGGCGCGGATCGATTTCAGCATTGGGAAGATCTCCTTGTAGGGCGGGGGGTGGGGATCAGGCGGTTCGGTGGCGGTGATGCACGATGCGAGCGCGCAGCACGCCGCGCGTGCCGAACAGGATCGAGGCGAAGTAGACGACGCCGGCGGACAGGATGATGGCCGGACCTGACGGCAGCGACGCGTGATAGGAGAGCAGCAGCCCGGCAATGCAGGAGGCGAAGCCGATCAGCACCGCCAGCACGCACATCGGCTCGACGCGCACGGTCCAGAAGCGGGCGGCCGCCGCCGGCAGCATCATCAGCCCGACCGACAGCAGCGTGCCCAGCGCCTGGAAGCCGCCGACGAGGTTGAGCACGACGAGGCCGAGAAAGATGAAATGCACCGGGCTGCCGAGACGGCTGACCGAGCGCAGGAACAGCGGATCGAGGCATTCCGCGACCAGCGCCCGCCAGAAGATGACGAGGCAGACCAGCGTCACCGCGACGATGCCGCCGATCAGCGCCAGCGCCTCATTGTTGAGCGCCAGCACGGTGCCGAACAGCACATGCATGAGGTCGACGCTGGAGCCACGGATCGACACCATCAGCACGCCGATGGCGAGCGAGATGAGATAGAAGGCCGCCATCGAGGCGTCCTCGCGCTGGATGGTGAAGCGCGAGACGGCACCGGCCCCGAGCGCCACGATGATGCCGGCGATCAGCCCGCCAATGGTCATCGGCAGGATTTCAAGCCCATAGAACAGGAAGCCGGCGGCGGCACCGGGCAGGATGGCATGCGCCATGGCGTCACCCGACAGGCTCATGCGCCGCAGCATCAGGAAGACGCCGACCGGGCAGGCGCCAAGCGACAGCATCAGCGAACCGATCAGGGCCCGCTGCATGAAGCCGAAATCGGCAAAGGGGGCGATAAAGAGGGTGTAGAGCGCGTCCATCAGGCTGCCCTCGGCCCGGAGCCATGATGGTGGTCGTGAACGTGATCGTGCCCGTGGACATGCCCGTAATCATGGCCTTCCGGCTCGCACCACGGCGCATTCTCTTCCCACGCTTCATGGAAGCGGCGGGCGCGCAAAAGGTTCTCCGGCCGCAGCGTTTCCTTGGTCTCGCCCCAGGCCACCGGCTGGCGGGCGAGCAGTAGCGTTTCGGGGAAATTCTGGCGGACGAGGTCGAGATCGTGCACGACGACCATGATGGTGCGCTCCTCGCCGTGCCAGCGTTTGATCAGCGCGATCAGGTCGCCGACGGTCTTGGCATCGACGGCGTTGAACGGCTCGTCGAGCAGGATGAGATCGGCGTCCTGCAGCAGCACCCGGGCAAACAGCGTGCGCTGCAGCTGGCCGCCCGACAGCGTATCGATCGGGCGTTTCTCGAAGCCGCCGAGGCCGACGGCCATCAGCGCCTGGCTGACGGAGTCACGGTCTTCCTTTGTGTAGCGGCCGAGCATGCCGCGCTTGGGCCAGAGGCCCAGCGAAACCAGATCGACGACCCGTGCCGGAAAGGAACGATCGAGCTCCGACTGCTGCGGCAGATAGGCGGCGCGAACGCCGGGCGCACGGATCACGCTGCCGGCCATCGGCTTGAGAACCCCGACAATGCCCTTCATCAGCGTCGACTTGCCCGAACCGTTGGCGCCGACGACGGCGGTCAGCGAGCCCTTGCGGATGGTGCCGTCGAGATGATGGATCGCCGGGTGGCTGCCATAGCCGAGCGTCAGGTCGCGGAAGGTTAGGCAGGCATTTGTCATCAAAACGATCCGTGGCGCGGAAATCCGCGCTGCTGCAGGCGGTCAAGTCGATATGTGATGTTATTACATTAGTCAACAAGCCAATCTGGCGGAATTGCGGCGCCCAGGTCAACTTGCCGTGTACGGTTGGCCGCGCGCCCACCGCCTTGGCTCAAGAAGGATTCGCCCAGGCGGCCTTGCCCGAAGCAAGCCGCGACTCTAAAGAGGCGCGACCCACAAATGGAAGGAAACATCCCATGAGCATTCGTCGCATCGATGTAGGCCCGCGCATGACCCAGATCGTCATCCACGGCAACACCGTCTATCTGGCCGGCCAGGTCGGCGAACCCGGCGGCAACGTCGCCTCGCAGACCCGCGACATTCTGGCGACCGTCGACGAATTGCTGGCCAAGGCCGGCACCGACAAGACCAAGATCCTGCAGGCGATCATCTGGCTGGACGACATGGGCACCTTCGCCGAAATGAATGCGGAATGGGACAAGTGGGTGCCGCAAGGCCACACGCCGGCCCGCGCCACCGGTGAGGCGAAGCTTGCCGGGCCGGAGTATCTGGTCGAGATGATCATCACTGCTGCGCTGTAAGCGCCTGCCCTCTACCTCCCCCTTGTGGGGAGGTCGGGCCGAAGGTCCGGGTGAGGGAAGCGCCGCACCTCCACCCCGCTGCTTCGCAGCGACCCTCCCCACAAGGAGGAGGGTAAAGAGGCGCTACCCCTGCGAAGGCCTGAACCGCGCCACCAGCGTGTGGCTCTCGGCCGCATAAATGAAGCGGACATGGGTGACTGGATGCTCGGCGCTCCATGTCCGCCGTTCGACCACCAGGCACGGCGCGCCGGGCTCGATGTCGAGGGCATCGGCAATGTGCTGGTCGGCGGCAATGGCGCGGATGCGATGCTCGGCTTCGCTCCACGGCACGCGGCCGATCAGCCAGGGGCCGGGTGCGATTTCAAGAAATTCCTCCTCGCCGGCCTCCACGACGGCGGTCAGATTGATCAGCCGTTGTTCGTGCGCGAACGGCCGCTGTCCGGCGAAATGCAGGCACTCCAGCGCCAGCACCGGCCCTGCGGCGGTTAGCTCAAGCAGGGCGCGGTCCTCGGCGCTGCTGCGCCGCTTCAGCCGCGCCAGTCGTTCATAACGGTAAAGCAGGCCAAGCGCCTCGACCTCTATCCGGATGTCGTGGATCTCCAGCACCGCGGCCTGCGATTGCGGCCGGCGCACGAAGCTGCCCGAGCGGCGGCGGCGCTCGATCAGCCCGGCCTTGGCCAGCTGTGACAGCGCCTTGTTCACCGTCATGCGCGAGCAATTGTACTCAGCCGTCAGCTCGTGCTCGAACGGGATGCGGTGGCCGGGCGCCCAGGCACCTGACAGGATTTTTTCGCTGATGTCGGACAGGATGCGCTGGTGCAGCGAGCCGCCGCCTTCCGTCGCTGCTGTCTCGATCAGGCTCATGCCGAAAGCGCCGTCATCACTTTGCGAAACCGCGCGGCAATCGCCTCGCGCTTCGCATGCCGGCCGCCGCTGACCTGCTTCTTGCCATGCACCCAAACGCAATCGACTTTGGTGCCATTGGCGAAGATCCAGGCATCGAGGATCGCGTCGCCGGCCTTTCCGGTTAACGATGGGTGACCTCCATCAAGCGAGACGAAATCGGCAGCGGCCCCGGCAGCGATCCGCGACGGGCCGGCGCCGAGTGCGGCGCTGCCGCCGCCGAGCGCCGCATCGAACAAGGCGCGCCCGGTCGAGCCGCCGGCGACCGCCAGCACGTTGCGGGCGCGGTGGGCGAGACGCTGCGAATATTCGAGCTGCCTGAGTTCGTCCGGCAGGCCGATCAGCACATTGGAATCGGAGCCGACACCGAAGCGTCCGCCATGTTCTCTGAACAGCGGCGCGGCAAAGGTGCCGTCGCCGAGATTGGCCTCGGTGATCGGGCATAGCCCAGCGACAGCGCCGCTTTTTGCCATGGCGACTGTCTCGTTCTCGGTCATGTGGGTGGCATGGATCAGGCACCAGCGCTGGTCCACCCCGGCATTGGCGAGCAGCCATTCGACCGGGCGCGCACCGGACCAGGCGAGGCAGTCCTCGACTTCCTTGACCTGCTCGGCGACGTGGATGTGGACGGGCCCGTCCGGCGCCATAGCGGCAACCGAGGCGAGTTCATCCGGCGTCGCGGCGCGCAGACTGTGCGGGGCGACGCCGATGACGGCTTGATTCAGAGCGCGAACGCATTCCCGGCTTTTCTCAAGCAGCAGCGCGAACCTCCCCACATCATTGATGAATCGCCGCTGGCCTTCATTGGGCGCCGCGCCGCCGAAGGAGGAATGCGCGTAAAACACCGGCAGCAGTGTCAACCCGATGCCTGTCTCGCCGGCCGCCGCCGCGATGCGTTCAGCCATCTCGGCGATGTTGGCATAGGGCTTTCCGTCGCAGTCGTGGTGCAAATAGTGAAATTCGCCGACGCGTGAAAAACCGGCCTCGAGCATCTCGACATAGAGTTGGGCGGCGACCGCCTCGACCTGGTCGGGCGTCATCGACAGCGCGAAACGGTACATCACCTCGCGCCAACTCCAGAAACTGTCGGCGGAAGGGCCGCGCAATTCGGCAAGGCCGGCCATGCCGCGCTGGAAGGCGTGGCTATGCAGGTTCGGCATGCCGGGAACCACGATGGCATGGCGCTCGTCGCCGGCTTGCGGCGATGCACCTGCGTCGACTGTCACGATGCGGCCTTCAGCCAATGATATCCTGACATTGCCGTGCCAGCCGTCGCTCAGCAGCGCCTGTTCCGCAAAGATCGCCGTCACGTTTTTCTCCGAATCCCGCTTTCCATTCACGATAGCACTTGCAGTGCGTTTCAATATGTATATACATAATTGCCATCCATTGAAACGGAAAAGATGATGGCGGCACAAATGAAAAGCCCGGCAGGGGGCCTTCACCTTTGGCGCAATGCGCGCCTGGCGACCATGGCCGAAAACACGGCCGGACTTGGCATCGTCGAAAAGGGTGCGATCGCCGCGCGCGATGGCCTGATCGCCTATGCCGGCCCGGAAGCCGAGATGCCGTCGAGCCTAGCTCAGGGCACCGAGAGCATCGACTGTGAGGGCCGCTGGATCACGCCCGGCCTGATCGACTGCCACACGCATCTTGTCTATGCCGGCAACCGCGCCAACGAGTTCGAGATGCGTCTGGCCGGCGCCACCTATGAAGAGGTCGCCAAGGCCGGCGGCGGCATCGTCTCCTCGGTCAAATCCCTGCGTGCCGCCAGCGAGGACGAACTGGTCGCCCAGACGCTGCCGCGCCTTGACGCGCTGATGGCGGAGGGCGTCACCACCGTGGAAGTAAAGTCGGGCTATGGCCTCGACTTGGCCAATGAGACAAAGTCACTGCGCGCCGCGCGACGGCTGGGCAACAAACGCCCGGTGACGGTCCGCACCACATGTCTCGCCGCCCACGCGCTGCCGCCAGAGGCACAAGGCGACAAGGACGCTTTCATCGATCTGGTCGCCCAGGAGATCCTGCCGGCCGTCGCCGCCGAAGGTCTCGCCGATGCGGTCGACGGATTCTGTGAAGGCATCGCCTTTTCGCCCGAGCAGATGGCACGTGTTTTCGACGCGGCCAGGGCGCTCGGCTTGCCCGTAAAACTCCACGCCGACCAGCTTTCCAACCTGCACGGCGCCGAACTCGCCGCCCGCTATGGCGCGCTGTCGGCCGACCATCTCGAATACACCGACGACGCGGGCGCGGCGGCGATGGCCAAGGCCGGGACCGTGGCGACGATCCTGCCCGGCGCCTACTATTTCATCCGTGAGACCAAGAAGCCGCCGGTCGGCTTGTTCCGCCAGCACGGCGTGAAGATGGCGGTCGCCACCGACTGCAATCCCGGCACCTCGCCGCTGACCTCGCTGCTGTTGACCATGAACATGGCCGCGACTTTGTTCGGCCTAACCGTTGACGAGTGCCTTGCGGGTGTCACCCGCGAAGCGGCTCGCGCGCTGGGGCTGCTGGAAAAGACCGGCACCTTGGAGGCCGGCAAATCCGCCGATCTGGCGATCTGGGACATCGAGCGCCCGCCCGAACTCGTCTACCGCATGGGCTTCAACCCGCTGCATGCCCGCATCTGGAGAGGACAATGACCGAACTCGTTTTGAAACCCGGCAATGCGACGCTTGCCGACTGGCGCGCCATCTACCGCGGCGCCGTGCCTAGGCTGGATGACGCCTGCCGGCCAAAAATCAAGGCCAGCGCCGAGGCCGTCGCAAGGATCGTCGCCAAGGGTGAGCCGGTCTATGGCATCAACACCGGCTTCGGCAAATTGGCGAGCGTGCGCATTCCCGCCGCCGACCTCGAGACCCTCCAGCGCAACATCGTGCTGTCGCATGCCGCCGGTGTCGGCGAGCCGATGCCGGTCGCTGTCACCAGGCTGATGATGGCGCTGAAACTCGCCAGCCTGGCGCAGGGCGCATCCGGCGTGCAGCCGCAGACCATCGAATTGCTGGAAGCCATGCTCGCCAACGACGTCATCCCGGTGGTGCCGGCTCAAGGCTCGGTCGGCGCTTCCGGCGATCTCGCGCCGCTGTCGCACATGACGGCGGTGATGATCGGCGTCGGCGAATGCTTTACCCCGCATGGCCGTTTCCCGGCCAAGGTTGCCTTCGTCTCGCACGGGCTGGAGCCGGTGACCTTGGGCGCCAAGGAAGGCCTGGCGCTGCTCAACGGCACGCAGTTCTCGACCGCCTATGCGCTGGCCGCTTTGTTTGAGGCCGAAGTGCTTTATCAGTCTGCGCTGGTCGCCGGCGCGCTGTCGACCGACGCCGCCAAAGGCTCCGACGCCCCCTTCGATCCGCGCATCCATCTGTTGAGAAAGCATCGCGGCCAGATCGAGACGGCAGACGCACTGCGCAATCTGATGGCCGGCAGCGCTATCCGTGAATCGCACCGCGTCGGTGACGAGCGCGTGCAGGATCCGTACTGCCTGCGCTGCCAGCCGCAGGTGATGGGTGCCGCCCTCGATGTGCTGCGCAAGGCCGCCGATACGCTGGGCACCGAGGCCAATGGCGTCACCGACAATCCGCTGATCTTCGCCGAGGACGATACCGCGCTTTCCGGCGGCAACTTCCACGCCGAGCCGGTGGCCTTCGCCGCCGACATGATTGCGCTCGCCGTCTGCGAGATCGGCTCGCTGTCGGAACGCCGCATCGCCATGCTGGTCGATCCGGCGCTGTCGGGCATGCCGGCCTTCCTCACGCCGAAGCCCGGCTTGAATTCCGGCTTCATGATCCCGCAGGTGACCGCGGCGGCGCTGGTCTCCGAGAACAAGCAGAAGGCCTATCCGGCGAGCGTCGATTCCATCCCGACCTCGGCCAACCAGGAAGACCATGTCTCGATGGCCGCCCACGGCGCGCGCCGGCTGATCGGCATGGTCGAGAACGCGACTGCCGTCATCGGCATCGAGTTGCTGGCCGCGGCCCAAGGTTGCGACTTCCACGCACCGCTGGCCTCGAGTGCCGCGCTCGAGGCGGTGCGCAAACTGGTTCGGGCCGAAGTGCCGCATCTCGACAATGACCGCCATTTCCACCCCGACATAGAAAAGGCCATCGCCATGGTGCGCAGTGGTGCCGCGGTGAAGGCGGCGGGCGCGGTGGCGCTGCCCGCGATCTCGGGAGCGGCATGATGGCCGACTGGCTTACGGTAACGCGCGGCACGGCCCCGCTGCTGGTGTCGATCCCTCACACCGGCATCGATCTCGCCGGCCTCGAGAACCGTTTGGTCTCGCCTTGGCTCGGCCGCCGCGACTGCGACTGGTGGATCGACAATCTCTATGATTTTGCTGCCGGCCTCGGCGCGACGATCATCCATACGGCGATCTCGCGCACCGTCATCGACGTCAACCGCGACCCGTCCGGCGCCTCGCTCTATCCCGGCCAGGCAACCACCGGGCTCTGCCCGACCGAGACTTTCGATGGCGACCCGCTCTACCGCGAGGGCGAGGAGCCGGGACCGTCGGAAATCGACCAGCGTCGCGAAAAATACTTCGCACCCTATCACGCGGCCCTGCAGGCCGAGATCGACCGGTTGCGCGGCCTGCACGGCAAGATCGTGATCTACGACTGCCACTCGATCCGCTCGGTGCTGCCGCGCCTGTTCGAAGGCACGCTGCCGGTGTTCAACCTCGGCACCAATGACGGCAAAAGCACCGATCCCGTGCTGCAAGGCAGGGTCGCCGAGATCATGGCCGCAACGGGCGAGACATGGGTGGTCAACGGCCGCTTCAAGGGCGGCTGGATCACCCGCAATTTCGGCCAGCCGCAGAACGGCGTGTATGCGCTGCAGATGGAGCTTTCCAACCGCGGCTACATGCGCGAACCCGAAGGAAGGGGCGCGCCGGACAACTGGCCGGTGCCTTACGACGCCGAATACGCGGCGCCGATCCGCGCCACGCTGAAGACGATCCTCGAAACCGCCATTGACTGGGCCGGGCGCTGACGCGCCGCCTTACTCGAAAGGGACAATGATGACCGATCCTCGCCACAACATCCGCGAAGTGCGCGCCCCGCGCGGCGACAAGCTCAACGCCAGATATTGGACGACCGAAGCGCCTTTGCGCATGCTGATGAACAACCTCGATCCGGATGTCGCCGAGAACCCCAACGAGCTGGTCGTCTATGGCGGCATTGGCCGTGCCGCGCGCACCTGGAATGACTTTGATCGCATCGTCGCCTCGCTGAAGACCCTCAATGAGGACGAGACGCTGCTGGTCCAGTCCGGCAAGCCAGTCGGGGTGTTTCGCACCCATCCGGATGCGCCGCGCGTGCTGATCGCCAACTCCAACCTTGTGCCGCATTGGGCGAATTGGGAAAAATTCAACGAGCTCGATAAGAAAGGCCTGATGATGTATGGCCAGATGACGGCCGGCTCGTGGATCTACATCGGCACGCAAGGCATCGTGCAGGGCACGTACGAGACCTTCGTCGAGGCCGGCCGCCAGCACTATGGCGGCAACCTCAAGGGCAAGTGGATCCTGACCGGCGGCCTCGGCGGCATGGGCGGCGCCCAGCCGCTGGCCGCGGTCATGGCTGGCGCCTGCTGCCTCGCCATCGAATGCAATCCGGATTCGATCGATTTCCGCCTGCGCACCCGCTATGTCGACGAGAAGGCCGAGACGCTCGACGAGGCGATGGAAATGATCGAGCGCTGGACCAAGGCCGGCGAGGCGAAGTCGGTCGGCCTGCTCGGCAATGCGGCCGAGATCGTGCCCGAGATGTTCAGGCGCGGTATCCGTCCCGATATGGTCACCGACCAGACGTCGGCGCACGACCCCATCAACGGCTATCTGCCCAAGGGCTGGACGATGGCCGAGTGGCGCGAAAAGCGCGTCAGCGACCCCAAGGCTGTCGAGAGAGCTGCCCGCGCCTCGATGCGCGAACATGTCGAAGCGATGGTGGCGTTCTGGAATGCCGGCGTGCCGACGCTCGACTACGGCAACAACATCCGCCAGGTGGCCAAGGACGAAGGTTTTGAGAACGCCTTTGCCTTCCCCGGTTTCGTGCCCGCTTATATCCGCCCGCTGTTTTGCCGCGGCATCGGCCCGTTCCGCTGGGCAGCGCTGTCTGGTGATCCCGAGGACATCTACAAGACCGACGCCAAGGTACGCGAACTCACCCCCGGCAACACCCATCTGCACAACTGGCTGGACATGGCGCGCGAGCGCATCGCCTTCCAGGGGTTGCCGGCGCGCATCTGCTGGGTCGGCTTAGGCGACCGACACCGGCTCGGCCTTGCCTTCAATGAGATGGTCGCCAAGGGCGAACTCAAGGCGCCTGTCGTTATCGGCCGCGACCATCTCGATTCCGGCTCGGTCGCCTCGCCCAACCGCGAGACCGAAGCGATGAAGGACGGCTCCGACGCCGTCTCCGACTGGCCGCTGCTCAACGCGCTGCTCAACACCGCGTCGGGCGCCACCTGGGTGTCGCTGCACCATGGCGGCGGCGTCGGCATGGGCTTTTCGCAGCATTCCGGCATGGTCATCGTCGCCGACGGCACGCCGGACGCCGCAAGGCGCCTGGAGCGGGTGCTGTGGAACGACCCGGCGACCGGTGTCATGCGCCACGCCGATGCCGGCTACGACATCGCTGTTGACTGCGCCAAGCAGCACCAGCTTAACCTGCCGGGCATTTTGGGGTGAGAAACGCCCGGCCGCAGGCAGGCGAAAAGCCACGGAATCGGCTTTTCGAGTTTCGAACGCCCGTAGCCATAACGGAGGGCTGAGCCGTGCGCATCCTTCGTGCCGCCGACTACCGCGTCATGCCGTGGAAGAACGGCGGCGGTACGACGACCGAAATCTCCGTCTCGCCTGAGGGCGCCGGGCTCGATGATTTCGACTGGCGCGTCTCCATGGCGCGCGTCGAGGCCGGCGGGCCGTTCTCCAGCTTTGTCGGCGTCGACCGCACCTTGGCCGTGCTGGAAGGCGAGGGCATCGTCCTCGATATCGCCGGCCGGGCCCCTAAGGAACTGACCGGCACAACCGCTCCGTTTTCCTTCCCGGCCGACGTGCCGACTGGAGCATCGCTGATCGCCGGCCCGATCACCGACCTCAATGTGATGACCCGCCGCACCCGCATGACCCACACTGTCGAGCGGCTGCTGATTTCGGCTGCGATCGACGTTCAGCCGGCGGCCGATGCGACGCTGGTCCTGTGCCTCGACGGTGAATTCGCGGTGCACGGCGCTGCGCCGGCGCGCCTGGGTCCGCTGGATGCGGTTCTGCTGGGGCAGGGTGCCTCAAGGCTTCGCCTGGAGCCCGCCGGGACGGTGGCTATGTTCGTCGTCCACATCGGCCGTGTTCCCGGAAACGGTTAACGCCTGTCTCCAAACATGATCGCGCTGCCGGCGAAATATCGCGTAAGCTGTTGCCCGTACCACGAAAAAGCCTGAATCCGATCAAATCCGAATGGGTGCGAGGGGCGCTCATCCGGAAGTTGTCGAGAGACGGCGCCCTGTCGCGCGCGGAAACAACATTTCGGCAATGTCGCCATGCAACCAATTGCATTTGAATCGGTTTTAGGGACATTGCCGTGGCGGGGACGCCGCATCGCGCCCGCTATACGGAATTTTCAATGAACATACAGACGAACCCTGCCAAGATCGAAAAGACGAGCGCCGCCTTTCCGGCCATAACGGAAGAGCCGATCCGCTCCAATTTCCTCCCGGAGGACCGCCTGCGTGCGCTGGGCAGCGGTCTCGCCGAGGGCGAAGTCGGGGACCTGTTCGGGCTGACGCCGTTCGAATTCCAGGCCCGTATCCGCGACAGCGCGAAACGAATTCTCGAAGTCTACCGCTCGACCAATGCCGCGCAGGCCAAGGGCGAAACCATCACGCCGGCGGCGCAATGGCTGCTCGACAACAACTATCTGGTCGAGGAGACGATCTTCCAGGTCAAGCGCGATCTGCCGCGCCGCTTCTATCGCCAGTTGCCGACCCTTAAACTGGCCGACGGCACCAGCGTGCCGCGCGCTTTGGCGGTGGCCTGGACCTATGTTGCGCATTCCGACAGTTCTGTCTCGGCGACCATGTTCAAGTCGATCGTCGAGGGTTTTCAGTCGGTCGAGCCGCTGAAGATCGGCGAGCTCTGGGCGCTGCCATCGCTGCTGCGCTTCGTGCTGATCGAAAACCTTCGCCGCATCGCCGTGCGCGTCAACCGCACGCGGCAGATGCGCCAGATCGCCAACGAAGTCGCCGACCGCGTGCTGGCGACCGACGACAACGCCGACCGCCAGGCGATCCTGTCGCATTACGTCACCCATGCGCAGGACACCACCTTCGCCACCCAGCTGCTCTACCGTCTGCGCGACGGTTCGCAGAATGCCGGCCGGGCGCTGGAATGGCTGGAGGGCGAGCTCGAGAAGACCGGCTCCGACGCCGAGGAAATCATCATCTCCGAGCATCACACGCTGTCCAGCGGCAATGTCACCACCGGCAACATCATCCGCGGCCTGCGCCTGATCAACGACGTCGACTGGACGGTATGGTTCGAAGGCGTCAGCCGCATCGACACGCTGCTGCGCGAGCGCACCGATTTCGCCGCGCTCGACTTCTTCTCGCGCGACCAGTACCGCACCGCTATCGAGCAACTGGCGCGGCGCTCCGAGCTTTCCGAATACCGCGTCGCCGAGAAGGCGATCGAGCTTGCCGGTCATGCTGCCGGTGATAACGCTGCCGAGAGTGCGGCGCATACGGATGTAGGTTTCTTCCTTGTCGGTCCGCTCCGGCTGGAGCTGGAAAAGGCGATCGGCTACCGGCCGACCGTCGCCGTCACGGTCAAGCGCACCTTTGCCAGCACCGGCTGGCTGGGCGTCGTCGTGCCGGTGTTTGCGCTGACCGTCCTGCTTCTGGCACTCGCCGGCAATGCGCTCGCCCATCTCGGCCTGTCGGTGCCGTCCATCGTGCTGATGCTTGCGCTGTTCGCGGTGCCGGCCAGCGAGGGCGCGCTCGCCTTCTTCAACACCGTCGTCTCGCTGTTCCTGAAGCCGACGCGGCTCGTCGGTTACGACTACAAGCACGGCGGGGTGCCGGCCGAAGCGCGCACGCTGGTCGTGGTGCCCTCGCTGATCGGCTCGCGCGATGATGTCGAAGAAAACATCCGAAACATCGAGGTGCATCACCTCGCCAACACGGCCGACGAGATCCGCTTTGCGCTGCTTTCGGACTGGCCGGACTCCAAGACCGAAATCGACGCCGCCGATATCGAGATCCTGCAATATGCCCGCGACGAGATCGCCCGGCTCAACGCCCGCTATCCGTCGGAAGGCGCGCCGCGTTTCTATGTCCTGCACCGGCGCCGGCTCTACAACGCCGCGCAAGCCTGCTGGATGGGTTGGGAGCGCAAGCGCGGCAAGCTGCACGAGCTGAACCTTTTGCTGCGCGGCGACAGCGACACCACCTTCCTGCCGCTCGATGTACCGCTGCCGGAAAACGTCGTCCATGTGATGACGCTGGACGCCGATACGCGCACCACGCGCGATGCCGTCGCCACCTTGGCCGGCAAGCTCAGCCATCCGCTCAACCGCCCGCATTTCGATGCGGCCAAGCGCCGTGTCACCGCCGGCTACACCATCCTGCAGCCGCGCATCACCGCCTCCTTGACCAGCGGCGACGACGCCTCGTTCTTCCAGCGGATTTTCTCCGCCAATCGCGGCCTAGACCCTTATGTCTTTGCCGTTTCGGACGTCTACCAGGACGTCTTCGGCGATGGCTCCTTCACCGGCAAGGGCCTCTACCATGTCGATGCCTTCGAGGCGGCGCTGAAGGGCCGCATCGAGGAGAACACCATCCTCAGTCACGATCTGCTCGAAGGCGCTCTGGCGCGCTCGGCTTTGGTCACCGATGTCGAGCTGGTCGAGGACTATCCGACCCGCTATTCGGTCGATGCTTCCCGCCATCACCGCTGGGCGCGTGGCGACTGGCAGCTGCTCAGCTTCATCTTCAATCCGCGCTCCGGCGTGCCGGCGCTGTCGCGCTGGAAGATGGTCGACAATCTGCGCCGCTCGCTGACGCCGATTTTCTGGGTGATGGCGGCGATCGCCGGCTGGACGCTGCTGCCTTTCACGCAGGCCGCGCAATGGCAGGCGCTGCTGATCCTCAGCCTGTTCATGGCGCCGACCTTCGACATCGTCAACGGCATCCTGCCCAAGAGCGGCGACCAGACGCCGCGCGGTCATTTCTCGGCGCTGGCGCGCGACACCGTCTTCGGCACGGCCCTTGTAGCGCTCAAGATCCTGTTGATGGCGCACAACGCCTGGATGATGGGCGACGCCATCGTGCGTACGGTCTACCGCCTGTTCGTCAGCCGGCAGAACCTGCTCGAATGGCGCACCGCCTCGCAGGCGCACAAGAGCGGCGGCAGCGACCTCGGCGCCTATTACGGCATGATGTATGGCGCCGTGATCATCGGCGTCGTCGGCCTGGCCATCCCGGTGCTTGCCGATTCCACCGGCGCCTTCGTCGCCTTCTTCTTCGCGATTTTCTGGATCGGCTCGCCGGCGGTCGCCTGCTGGATCAGCCGCTCGGCCGAGACCGAGGACCGGCTGCGCATCTCGGCCGCCGACATCCATACGCTGCGCACGGTAGCGCGGCGCACCTGGCATTACTTCGAGACCTTCGTTACCGCCGAGCACCACAATCTGCCGCCGGACAATTTCCAGGAGAGCCCGGCGCCGGTGGTGGCACCGCGCACCTCGCCGACCAATATCGGCGTCTACCTCTTGTCGGTGGTCTCGGCGCGCGATTTCGGCTGGATCAGCCTGTCCGACGCCATCACCCGCATCGACGCGACGATGTCGACCATCGAGAGCATGCCGCGCGATCGCGGCCATCTCTACAACTGGTACGACACGACCACGCTGAAGCCGCTCTATCCGCTCTACATTTCGGCCGTCGACAGCGGCAACCTCGCCGGCCATCTGGTGGCGGTGGCGGCGGCCTGCGCCGAATGGGCGGAAGCGCCTTCCGTGCACCTGCAGGGCGATTTCGAGGGCATCCTCGACACGGTGACCATCCTCGACGAGAGCCTCGAGGAATTACCCGACGACCGCCGCCAACTCAGGCCGCTGCGCCAGCGGCTCGCCGATCGCCTCGACGGCATGCGGCGCGCGGTGATGACCATCAAGGCGCAGCCCGAGATGGCCTCGATCCGCACCATCAACCTTGCCGTGCTCGCCGGCGAGATCCGCAAGCTTGCCGTCGCCATCCACACCGAGGCCGCGTCGCCGAAGAGCGATGTCATCGCCGATTGGGCGGCGAGGCTGGAAGCTACTTGCGAGGCGCATGTCCATGACTCGCACAATGACGAGAACGCTGTCGAAACCCTGCGCGCCAGGCTCCTGGCGCTGCGCGAGCGCACGCGCCGCTACGCCTTCGAGATGGATTTCTCCTTCCTGATGCGGCAGGAGCGCAAGCTCCTGTCGATCGGCTACCGTGTCGAGGAACACCAGCTTGACGAAAGCTGCTACGACCTTCTCGCCTCCGAGGCGCGACTGACCAGCCTGTTCGCCATCGCCAAGGGCGACCTGCCGACCGAGCACTGGTTCCGGCTTGGCCGGCCCATCGTCGAGATCGGTTTCCAGGGCTCGCTGATGTCCTGGTCGGGCTCGATGTTCGAGTATCTCATGCCGCCGCTGGTGATGAAGGAGCCGCAGGGCAGCATCCTCAATCAGACCAGCAAGCTGATCATCAAGCGCCAGATCCAGTACGCCCGCTCGAAGAACGTGCCGTGGGGCATTTCGGAAGCCGCCTACAACGCGCGCGACCGCGAACTGACCTACCAGTACACCAATTTCGGCGTGCCCGGGCTCGGCCTGAAGCGCGGCCTTGGCCAGAACACGGTGATCGCGCCTTACGCGACGATCCTGGCGGCGCAGTTCACGCCGCGTGAATCCGTGCAGAACCTGGCCAGGCTGAAGGCCATCGGCGCGCTTGGCCGGCACGGCTTTTACGATGCCGTCGATTTCACGCCGCAGCGCGTGCCCGAAGGCGCCGACCACGCCGTGGTGCTGAACTACATGGCCCACCATTCCGGCATGTCGATCGCCGCCGTCGCCGACGCCATCTTCGAAGGACGTCTGCGCGACCGTTTCCACAGCGACCCGGTGATCGAGTCGGCCGAACTCCTGCTGCAGGAGAGGGCGCCGCGCGACATCCCGACCGCCACTGTCCGGACCGAGGCCGACGAGCGCTCGAAGGACGAGACCGAGACCGAGAGCCCGGATACACGCATCATCCTCGATCCGGCACGTGCGCTGCGCTCGACCAACGTCATGTCCAACGGCCGCTATTCGGTGATGGTCACCGCCACCGGCTCGGGCTACAGCCGCTTTGGCGAGCTTGCCGTCACCCGCTGGCAGCCGGACCCGACCGAGGACCGGCTCGGCTCCTACGTCTTTCTGCGCGATGCCGGCACCGGCGACTGGTGGTCGGCGACGTCAGAGCCGAGGCGGGCGGAGAACGAGCGTGTCCAGACGCTGTTTTCCGACGACAAGGCGAGCTTCATCAAATCCGTGGGATCGCTGCGTTCGGAGGTCGAATGCATCGTCATCTCGGAAGGCAATGGCGAAGGCCGCCGCGTCACGCTCTACAATGACGGTGCCGTCGACCGGCATATCGAGGTGACTTCCTTCGCCGAACTGGTGCTGGGCAACGAAGCCTCGGACTACGCCCATCCGGCCTTCTCGAAAATGTTCGTCGAGACCGAGATCGCGGCCAACAAGGGCGCCATCTTTGCCACCAGGCGCAAGCGCGAGAAGAACGAACCCGACCTCACCATGGCGCATTTCGTCACCGATCCTTCGGGACCGGCGCGCGATGCCGAGGCCGAGACCGACCGGCGCGCCTTCATCGGCCGCGGCCGCACCATCGTCGATGCGGCTGCCTTCGATTCCGGCGCCAAGCTTGGGGGCCATTCCGGCTTCACGCTGGATCCGGTCGCCGCCCTGCGCCGGCAGGTGCGCGTGCCCGCCAACAAGAAGATCTCGCTGACCTTCTGGACCGTCGTCGGCGCCAACCGTGCCGAGCTCGACGAAGCCATCGCCCGGCTCGACCATCCGGAAAGCTTCGCCCGCCAGGCGATGCTCGCCTGGACCCGCAGTCAGGTGCAGACCCGCCATCTCGGCCTTAGCCTGACCGACGCCGCCAATGTGCAGAAGCTGGCACGCTATCTGGTCTATCCCGATCCCTTCCTGCGCCTGCCGGCCGAATCCATCGCGTCGGGGCTCGGCAAGCAGTCCAGCCTGTGGCCGACCAGCATCTCCGGCGACTTTCCGATCTTCCTGGTCCGCATCGGCGACGTCGCCGATCTGGAGATCGTCGCCCAGGCGCTGCGCTTCCAGGAATATATGCGCGCCCGCGGCATGATGATCGACTTCGTCGTCGTCAACGAACAGGCGTCCTCCTATGTGCAGGACCTGCAAAGGGCAGTCGAGACGCTGTGCGAAAACGCCCGCCTGCGCGGCAAGGAGCTCGGCCCGCGCCAGCACATCTTCGCCGTGCGCCGCGACCTGATGGACGAGGCCACCTACAAGACCTTGCTCGCGGTTGCCCGTGTCGTGCTGCACACGCGCAACGGCACCATCTTCGACCAGATCGAGCGCGCCGAGGCGGCGGCGCTGCAGGCACGTGATGCCCTGCAGCCGGCGCCGGGCGCGGCGGGCCCTCGCGAGTCATCGCTGCCGGCACCGGCCTTCATGGCGCGCCCCTCGGCGGAAAGCAGCGCCGACGGCAGCGGCTTGAACCTCTGGAACGGTTTTGGCGGCTTCGACGGCGACGGCCGTCATTACGTCACCCGTTTGACCGGCCACCGCACGACGCCGCAGCCCTGGATCAACGTCATCTCCAACGCGTCGTTCGGCTTCCATGTCTCTGCCGAGGGCGCGGCCTTCACCTGGAGCCGCAACAGCCGCGACTACCAGCTGACGCCATGGTCGAACGATCCGGTCTCGAACCGGCCGAGCGAGGGCATCTACATTTACGACCACGCCAGCGGCAAGGCATTCTCGCCGACGGCCGCCGTGCTGCGCGATCCCGCCATGACCTACGAAACATGGCACGGGCAGGGTTTTTCGACGTTCCGCTCGAAGCGCGGGCTGCTGTCGATGGACCTGACGCATGTGGTGGACCCGGACGATCCGGTGAAGATCACCCGGCTGCGCATCCAGAATTCCGGCTCGGTGTCGGCGCGGCTGCGCATCTATGCCTACGCCGAATGGGTGCTTGGCAGCCATCGCTCTCGCACGGCGGCGACCATCGTGCCCGCGCGGGACGTGGCCACAGGCGCACTGCTGGCGAAGAATCCCTATGGGCTGGATTTCAGCGAGCGGGTGGCCTTCCTGGCCGCCGGCGGCCCGGTGCATTCGGTGACGGCGGACCGCGGCGAGTTCATCGGCAGGCACGGCAGCAGCGAGTATCCGCAGGCGGTGCTGGCGGGTGCCAACCTGTCCGACCGTGTCGAGGCCGGTGATGATCCCTGTGCCGCGATCGCCAGCGACGTGGACATCCCCGCCGGCGGCGACGTGACGCTTTTCTGGCTGCTCGGCGACGCGGCCTCTGTCGAAGAGGCGAGCGCGCTGGTGCAGACCCATCGCGGCAAGGATTTCGACCAGCGTCTGGCCGACAATGAGCGCGTCTGGCGCGGCTTCCTCGATACCATCCAGGTCGAAACGCCCGACAAGGCGCTCGACGCCATGGTCAACCACTGGCTGCCCTACCAGAGCCTCGCCTGCCGCATCCGTGCCCGCTCCGCCTTCTACCAGGCGAGCGGCGCCTTCGGCTTCCGCGACCAGCTGCAGGACACGATGGCGCTCTTGGCTCATGACCCGAAACTGGCGCGCGACCAGATCCTCAACGCGGCGCGCCGGCAGTTCCCCGAGGGCGACGTGCAGCACTGGTGGCTGCCGCGCACCGATGCCGGCGTGCGCACCATGATCTCGGACGACGTGGTCTGGCTCGCCCACGCCACCAGCCGCTACATCGACGTGACCGGCGATGCCGGCATCCTGAAGGAGCAATTGCCGTTCATCGACGGGCAGGAGCTCGGCGAAGGCGAGCACGATGCCTTCTTCACGCCGGAGATTTCCAAGACGCATGCCTCGCTCTACGACCATTGCGCGCGGGCGCTCGATCTCGCCATCAAGCGCAGCAGCCCGGCCGGCCTGCCCCTGATCCTCGGCGGCGACTGGAACGACGGCATGAACCGCGTCGGCGAAGGCGGCAAGGGTGAGAGCGTCTGGCTGGGCTGGTTCCTCTTGAAGACGCTGGGCGACTTCGCCCCCGTTGCCAAGACGCAGGGCGACACCAAGCGGGCGCAAGCCTGGACAAAGCACGCCGATGCGCTGAAGCGGGCGCTGGAAAGCACCGCTTGGGACGGCCAATGGTATCGCCGCGGCAGCTTCGACGACGGCAGCCCGCTCGGCTCGCACAATTCGCAAGAGTGCAAGATCGACTCCATCGCTCAGTCGTGGAGCGTGCTGTCGGGTGAGGGCGATCCGGCGCGCTCGACCACCGCCATGCAGCAGGCGACAAAGATGCTCGTCGACGACGAACTCAAGATCGTCAAGCTGTTCACGCCGCCCTTCTCCAGGACCGACAAGAACCCGGGCTACATCAAGAGCTATCCGCCCGGCGTACGCGAGAACGGCGGCCAGTACACCCACGCGGCGACATGGTTCGTCATCGCGCTGGCCGAGATGGGCCGCACCGACGACGCCTATCGATGCTTCTCGATGCTGAACCCGGTCAACCATTCCGCCGACGAGGCGGCCGCCGAGCATTATCGGGTCGAGCCCTATGTCGTGGCGGCCGACATCTATGCCGGGGAAGGCAAGGGCGGTCGTGGCGGCTGGACCTGGTACACCGGGTCGGCCGGTTGGCTTTACCGGGCCGCGGTCGAAGGCATTCTGGGTATCGAGCGGCGCGGCAAGCAGATCACGTTCCGGCCGAAACTCCCCGGCCATTGGGACGGCTATGCGGCGACGCTCAAGATGCTGGGGGCCGAGGTCAAGGTTCGCGTCATCCGCGACAAAAAGGCCAAATCCATTTCGCTCGAGGTCAATGGAACCAAGACAAAATCCTCGTCCTTTGAGCCGAAAGCCGGCGACAAGGTCGAGGTGGTTGTCAGGATACCTGCGTGAAATCAAAGGCTTGAAGTGCTATCTGCACGTTTTTCGGGGTGTGCAGTACTCTGCAGTCTTTATTTGCTCATGATCTTGGCGAATGGGCGGTTCGGCCCATTAGCCCCAGCTACGCAAGCTTCCGGTGATTAAAAATGTGGCAGCGCTTCGGCGCTGCCATGATTTTGCCGCAAGGCTGACATTTCACCTTTTATCTCAAACCGTTAGGTGATCACGACAGATTTCGCAGCGTCGTCATCTTTTGTTCGCGAATTGGGAACGGAAGAGGTAGACGGGCATTGTTTTGCGACACGTTAACCGGTACGTGTCAAGAAATGGTGCGGTGCACAATAAAACTTTTGGCGGAGTAGCTGAAGTGTCCCTTCTGCAAATCTACTGGAGAGCGCTGGGTTATCTCGCGGCCGACAGAAAGCGCGTCGCGCTGATCTGCGGCGCGAACGTCGCGCTTGCCATTATCGCCATCCTCGAGCCGATCATGTTCGGACGGGTGATCGATGCCATCTCCGAGCATGGCTCGGTGTTCTCGACGCTGGGATTGTGGGCCGGCCTCGGTGCCTTCAACATCGTCGCCTTCGTGCTGGTGGCGCGCGGCGCCGACCGTTTCGCTCACAAGCGGCGCAGCGAAGTCCTGTGCCAGTCGTTCGAGCGCGTGATCACGATGCCGCTCGCCTGGCATCACCAGCGCGGCACCTCCAATTCGCTCCACACGCTGCTGCGCGCGGTGGAGACCCTGTTCAGCCTGTGGCTCGAATTCATGCGCCAGCATCTGTCGACGGCTGTCGCCCTTGCGCTGCTGATCCCGACCGCGCTCAGCATGGACGTTCGCATGTCGATGGTGTTGCTTGCGCTCGGCGCCCTCTATGTCGGCATCGGCCGGCTGGTGATGCGCCGCACCAAGGCAGGCCAGGCAGCGGTCGAGCAGCACTACCACACCGTGTTCGCGCATGTGACCGACTCCGTCAGCAACGTCGCCGTGCTGCAGAGCTACAACCGCATCGGCCATGAGACCGAGGCGCTGAAGCGTTACGTCAAGAACCTGCTCGATGCGCAGAATCCGGTGCTCGACTGGTGGGCGATCGCCAACGCGCTGCATCGCCTGTCGTCGACCATCTCGATGATGATTGTGCTTTTGATCGGCGCCTATCTGGTCACCCATGGCCAGCTGCGCATCGGTGACGTCATCGCCTTTACCGGATTCGCCACGCTGCTGATCGCCCGTCTCGACCAGATGTCGGCCTTCGCCAACCAGATCTCCGAGGCCCGCGCCAAGCTCGAGGACTTCTACCGCCTCGAGGACTCGGCCGCCGAAACCGCTGAGCCCGACGGTCTGCGCGACCTCGTCAACGTCACCGGTCACGTCCGTTTCGAACATGTCGGCTTTGAGTTCGCCAATTCCGGCCAGGGTGTCGACGACGTGTCGTTCGAAGTCCAGGCAGGCCAGACGGTCGCCATCGTCGGCCCGACGGGCGCCGGCAAGACAACGCTCATCAACCTGCTGCAGCGTGTCTTCACGCCGTCCAGCGGCCGCATCCTGATCGACGGCATCGATACCCGCTCGGTGACCCGCAAGTCGCTGCGCCATTCGATCGCCACCGTGTTCCAGGATGCCGGCCTGCTCAACCGCTCGATCGAGGACAACATCCGCGTCGGCCGCGCCGAGGCGACCTATGACGAGGTCCACGCTGCCGCCAATGCCGCCGCCGCGCAGGACTTCATCCTGTCGAAGAGCGCCGGCTACGACACGGTGGTCGGCGAGCGCGGCGGCCAGCTTTCGGGCGGCGAGCGCCAGCGCATCGCCATCGCCCGCGCCGTGCTCAAGGATGCACCGATCCTGGTCCTCGACGAGGCGACCAGCGCGCTCGACGTCGAGACCGAGGACCGCGTCAAGGAAGCGATCGACGAGTTGCGCCGCGATCGCACCACCTTCATCATCGCCCACCGCCTGACCACGGTTCGCGACGCCGACCTGGTCGTGTTCATGGACAAGGGCAGGGTGGTCGAGTTCGGTGGCTTTGCCGAACTGTCGCTGCGCAACGGCCGCTTCGCCAGCCTGCTGCGCGCCGGCGGCCTGCTTAACGATGAAGAGGTCCGTCGCCTCAGCCGGACTGTGAACGAAGCGGCTTGAGCGGAACGGCTTTCCTTCTCCCACAGGGGAGAAGGAAGAGCCTGCCTCGCCTGCGACACCACCACTCGATTGCCCCAAACACGCCGCGGGTCTATGTAAGGCCGCATGAGCGACACCACCTCACGCCTCACCGGCTGGATGGATATTGCCAACCCGACGCGCTTCGTCGGGCTGGCCGACAGGCTCGTGCCGTGGCTGGCTTCGGTCGCCGCCATCCTGCTCGCTGCCGGTCTCTATATGAGCTTCGCGGCACCCGAGGACTTCCAGCAGGGCATCACCGTGCGCATCATGTACATTCACGTGCCTTTCGCCTGGCTCGCCATGATGTGCTACACGCTGATGGCGATCTCGGCGTTGGGCACGCTGGTCTGGCGCCATCCGCTGGCCGACGTGGCGCTGAAATCGGCGGCTCCGATCGGCGCCGTCTTTACGGCACTTGCCCTGATCACCGGTTCGATCTGGGGCAAGCCGATGTGGGGCACCTGGTGGGTGTGGGACGCGCGACTGACCTCGGTCTTCGTGCTGTTCCTGATGTATCTCGGTATCATCGCGCTGACCCGGGCGCTCGATGACGCAAGCCGCGCCGCCTGGGCCGCGGCCATCATCACGCTGGTCGGCTTCATCAACATCCCGATCATCAAATTCTCGGTCGACTGGTGGAACACGTTGCATCAGCCGGCATCGGTGTTCCGCATGGGCGGCTCGGCTATCGATCCCTCGATGTTGCGGCCGCTGCTGGTGATGGCGCTCGGCTTCACCGTGCTGTTCTTCGCCCTGCATCTGATGGCGATGCGCACGGAAATCCGCCGGCGCCGCGTGATTTCGATGCGGCGTGTGGCGGCGCGCCAGGCTAACTGACCTCAGTCGAAGATCAGCTACCGCTTCTCATCCCATCCGGCCGCGCGCAGCCACCGGCAGCGTTTCCAGCACCTTGTCGCCGTCGACCAGATGCACCTGGTCGAACAGATTGGTGACGACGCAGCAATGGTCGGGCACGACGCGCACGCGCTCGCCGATGCGCAACTTCGCATCGCCTGAAAGCGTGACATTGCCGTGCTCTTCGCTGAGGCCCGTGACCCTGGCGCCCGGGATGCCCAGCAACTCGCCGAAATCGGCCAGCCCCAGCGTGTCGCTGGACAGCGCCTTGCTGCCGGCATCGAGGATGGCCCGCGCCGGCGTCGGGTGGCTGACCACCGTCGACAGCACCGTCAGCGCACAATCGTCAAGGCCGCCGACGCCTTTGGCAACCTGGTAGCGGTCGAGATAGATGTAGGTGCCGGGCCGATACTCGGTGACGACGCTGTCCTCGCCCGAGCGCCACATATCCGGCGTGCCGCCGCTGGAGATGCGTTGGCATTCGAGGCCCGCTGCCGCCAGCGCTTGTTTGGCATCCACAAGCCACGCCTCGGCCTGCGCCGCGCGGCCGGCCGCCGGATAGGTCATCAGCCCGCCGAAGCGAAGACCCTTGGCCTTGTCGATCTCGCGCGCCAGCGCAACTGCCTCGTCGGGGCTCTGCACACCGCAGCGGCCCATGCCGGTGTCGCATTCGACCAGCACCGGCAGCGGATGGCCGGCATCGGTGAAAGTGTCGGCGAGCCCTTCCAGCGTTTCCCTGCTGTCCGTTGTCACCGACAACGTCACGCGGCCGTGCAGCGCCTTGAGGCGCTCCAGCTTGGCGCGCCCGAGAATGTTGTAGGGCAGAAAAATATCGGCGAGGCCGGCATCGGCCATCACCTCGGCCTCGCCGATCTTCTGGCAGGTGATGCCGACCGCGCCGGCCGCAACCTGCTTCTTCGCCCAGTAGGGCAGCTTGTGGGTCTTGATATGCGGCCTGAGCTTCAGTCCATGGCGGTCGCCATGCGCCTGCGCCCGCTTGATGTTGGCTTCGGCGCGGGCGGCATCGATCAGGATCGCCGGCGTATCGAGGTCGTCTATGCTGCGCATGGATTGTCACCTTGAGATTTGCCTGGACTTATGGCCCCGATCGGTCCGGATGTCATGAGGCCAGCATAGAGTTTGCGTCGACACCGGATCGGTGTTCGGCTATGCGCTGTAGGCGCCGCCTGAAGAAGGGATCACGACCATGAAACGCTCCACCATCAACGACATCATCCGCGACGCCGACGCCTTCATCCGCTCGTTCGGCTATATCATGCCGCCCTTCGCCTACTGGAGCCCGGAAGAGATGAAGGCGCGCAAGGCTGATTCTGCGGCTATTTTCACCTCGCGCCTCGGTTGGGACATCACCGACTACGGCCAGGAGAAGTTCGACGAACTCGGCCTGTTCCTGTTCACCGTGCGTAACGGCGTCTACGCGGACATGAAAAAGGGCATGGGCATGCTCTATGCCGAGAAGATCATGATCTCGCGCAAGGACCAGCTGTCGCCGATGCATCGCCACAACATCAAGGCCGAGGACATCATCAACCGCGGCGGTGGCAAGCTGGTGCTGGAACTGTTCATGCACGATCGCGACGGCGGCATCGATCCGAAGGCCGAAGTGTCGGTGCCTGTCGACGGAACCATCCACAGATTGCCGGCCGGCGGGCTGCTGAAGCTCGATCCGGGCCAGAGCGTTACACTAATGCCGGGCGTCTGGCACGCCTTCTGGGCCGAAGGCAAGGACGTGCTGATCGGCGAGGTCTCGACCGTCAACGACGACCTCACCGACAACGTCTTCCGCGAGCCGATCGGCCGTTTTTCCAACATCGACGAGGATGTCGCGCCGCTGCATCTGCTGGTGTCGGATTACGAGAAGTGGGTGGGGTAGCGGCCTGGCTGCCTTCTATTTTGATCGACCGAGGAGCGCGCGCAGTCTGCGCACTTCGGCGACCAGGCGAGGCACGTCCTGACGCGCGGCAGCCATGAAATCCTGATCGGCAACAGTCCCGTCGGTCATTTCGATGTCTTCGCCTCGATCCGCTCCTTCGCCGGTTTGGATGAAATTCGATCCGCCGAGAAAATCCCGGCCTCGACCCATGATTTCCATGGGCCTGGCTGGGCCGCAGCTGCCCGGGCCTCCATCTCCTGGAGTTCGAGTTCGGATGGAGATGTGATCATGGCGGCCTCGTTGGTTCGTGGACGCTAGCGCGCGTGCTTGTCCGCCTTGCGGTTGCCAAGCAGCAGCTTGCGTTCCAGATGCGCCCTGAGCTCGCCGTAGTAGGCGGTGAGGAAGGCCCTTGAATCCGGCGCCTGCGGCACTGCACCGATCTTGCGCCCGATCGTATCGGCCACCGCCCTGAGTGCGAAATAGTCGTCGCGGCGCAGCACCTCTTCCAGCTTGTGCAATTCGGCGATGCCATAGGCGTCGAGCTGGGCTTGGCTGAAATGGAATGCTTTGGCGACCGGATCCTGCCGCAGCGACAGGTCCTCGACCAGCGCAACCTTCGGCGCTTCGACCACCCAGGTGCCGGCCAGCAGGTCGCCGATGCGCAGGCGGTCGCGGTTGAAAAGCGGGAAGAGCGCGAACAGCAGCGCCCACACCAGCCCGAAGATCGTCGTCAGCGTGTCGGCGACGCCGGCGCCGCCGCGTCCGGCAAGGATAGAGAGCGGCAGGAAGATCTCGATCTCGCGCATCAGATTGCGCGCTATCACCTGATCGATCGTGAGACCCGCGCCGCTGCGCGAGGCGACCCGTATGCCGACGATCCGCTTGCCGGGCGTCGCGGCGCGCCGGCCGGCCTCGAAGGCGATGAAATAGGCATTGCGCAGCAGGAAGATCAGGATGATCCAGACGATGAAGAGCGGCTGCAGCTCGTGGGCGCCAAGGCCTCTCAACCCGAACAGCGCGACGATGGTGATCACCACCGCCGCGGTGGAGATGATCACGACATCGAGCAGGAAGGCGGAAGCCCGCGTGCCGGCGTCGGCAAGCCTGACCCTGAGATCGACGCCTTCCGGCGTGATCAGCGGTCGTGCCGCTACAAAGGCAGCGCGCCTAGCCATGCCGCACCAGCCGGAACAGGTAGAAATAGGCGCTCCACAGCGCCAGCATGCCGCCGCCTATGGCATAGCGCGCGCCATCGCTGGTGATCGTCTGCCGGCCGATGCCTTCGAGCAGGCCGGCAAACAGCAACATCACCACGACGCCGACCATGGCGGTCGCGGCCACCCGCCCGGCCTGGGCGGCGGCCGCCATGCGGGGCAGTTCGCCGGGAAAGGCGATGCGCGTGCCGATGCGCATGCCGGCGGCGCCGGCCAGGGCGATTGCGAAGATCTCGGTGGTGCCGTGAATGGAGAGCCAGCCGCCGAGTTCCAAGCCCAGCCCCTTGGCCAAATAGATCTGGAATATCGCGCCGAGCATGCAGCCGTTCATCAGGATGAGCAGCACGGTGGGCACGGCAAAGGCGAAGCCCAGCGCAAAGGCCAGGATCGCCACCTGCGTGTTGTGCGTGAAAAGATAGGCGGCGAAGCTCGACAGGAATTCGCTGCTGGCGCCGTCATAAAGCACGCTGCGCAGCATCTCCGCCGACGAATCCGGGTTGCGCCCACCGGCAAGGCCAGGCGCGATGATGGCGTCGTACCAACCCTTGTCGGACGCGACCAGCCAATAGCCGGCGCCACCGCCGATCGCCGTCAGACCGACAGACACCAGCGTCTCGCGCCACAGGTCGCGTATGGCATGCGGCCAGTCATGCAGGAAGAAATCGCCGATGCGCTGCCGCAGGCCGCGGCGCGCGCCGTAGAGGTAGAAATAGCCGCGCAGGCAGAGCGATTCGAGATAGGAGACCAGGGCATTGTCGAGCGATGTCGCGCGCGCCACCGAGAGCGAAGACAGCGCCGACCGGTAGAGCAGGGGCAGCGACAGCAATTCCTCTTCCGAAAGTGCGCGCGGCGCCCGTTTCTCGACACGCGCCAGCAGTGCCTCGAACGCCTTCCAGTCGGCCTCGCGCTCCTGGCGGAAGCTGGCCAGCGACTGGCGTACCGCGTTGGTGCCAGCTTGCATCGTCACAGCAAATCCTCCTGCTTGAGCTGCAGGTAGCGCTCGACCAGCGCCAGGCCGAGCCGCTGATGGCTGGCCTCGATGACATGTGCACCGAGCAGCCTGAGCCGGCCGATCACCACTTGCCGCTCCCTGAGCAGGCTGCCGGCGGTCACGGCGCGCGCGACGTCTTCGGGGGCGGTGGGCGGCATGTCGGCCAGCGTTTCCAGCTCGACATCCTTCATCATCATGAACAGCACCAGATGCCGTTCGGTCAGCCGGCCGACGGTGCGCAGCATTAGTTCGGCGCTGATCGGGTCGACGAAATCGGTGAAGACGATGACCAGCGAGCGGCGGTCGAGCTTGGCCGAAAGCGTGGTCAGCGCGAGCGTGAAATTGGTCTCCTCGCTGGAATAGTCGATCTCGGCCGCGCGCTTCTGGATCATCGCGAAGCTGGCGGAGCCGCGCACCGCGCCGCTGGTGACGCGGGGCCGCGCATCGAACGAGAACAGGCTGACCATGTCGCCGCCCTTCAGCGCGATGAAGGCCGACAAAAGTGCTGCCGTCACGGCACGGTCGACCTTCGGCACGCCGTCGACCGGCTCGCACATCAGGCGTCCGCTGTCGATGGCGAGCACGATGTTGTTGTTCTCCTCGATGCGGAATTCGCGCGCCAAAAGTTTGCCGTGGCGGGCGCTACGCTTCCAGTCGATCATCCGCCGGCCCATGCCGGGCTGATAATCCTTCAGTGACTCGAACTCACGGCCCTGGCCGGCACGCCTTTGCGCATGGCCGTCGGCCAACGTCGAGCGCTGCAGAAGGGTGATCGCCTCGTCGCGGGCGCTCCTGACATCTGGCAGCACCGCCACCTTCTTGTCCATCGGCAGCACGACCTGGTTCCAGACCAGCCCGAACGGTCCGCGCCAGCGCAGCCACAGGCGGTCGAAGCTGGCAATGCCGCGCCGCAATGCCTCGAACTGCAGGTCGAGCGTTCCGCCGTCCTTGGTCGGAGCCAGCGCGCCGCCGCTGCCGGCGACCGGCGCCAGCCGCGCATCGTGCCCGACCCGCGCCTGCAGTGCCCGCGGCCGGCCGGCAAAGCGGGCGGCGATCTGCAGGTTGAACCGACCGCCGACGCCGATCTGCGGCGGCGCGTCGAGACTGGCGCTGAGCGATGCCCGTCCGCGCCCGGCGGCCGCATCAACCGCCAGGAAGGCAAGCAGCAGGCAGATCCACAGCAAGCCGAGATACCAGAGCGACGGCAATGCCAGCGCCACCAGGAAGGCAGGGATGGCCCCCGCCGCCGCTGCCCAGATCGCCCTGCCGCTTGGATAGATCAACGTGGCGCTTCCGTCTGGTCGACAAGGTCGGAGACGATCTGCTCGACCAGCCGCCCGTCGATCTGCGCCGCCGGCGAGAGGATGACGCGGTGGCGCAGCGCGGGCACGGCGAGCGCCTTGACGTCATCGGGGATGACATAGGCGCGTCCGTCGAGTGCCGCCCTGGCGCGCGCCGCGCGGGCGAGCATTGCGCCCGCGCGTGGGCTGGCGCCGACTTCCAGTTCCGGGCTTTGGCGTGTGGCGCGCACCAGCGAGGCAATGTAGCCGACGACGTCGTCGACGAGCGTGACATCGCCGACGGTGGCAAGCGCCTTCTCCAGCGTCTTGCGGTCGGTCTGCGCCTCGATGCCGTATTGCTTGATGTCATGCGAGGCGGAACCGCCGCCATGGTGGATGATGATGGCGCGTTCCTCCTGCGCGTCGGGGTAGCTCACCCGGTGCTTGAACAGGAAGCGGTCGAGCTGGGCTTCGGGTAGCGGATAGACGCCCTGGTGCTCGATCGGGTTTTGCGTCGCCACCACCATGAAGTTCTGGCCGAGCGAATGCGTGGTGCCGTCGAAAGTCACGGCGTGTTCCTGCATGGCTTCCAGCAGCGCCGCCTGCGTCTTCGGCGGCGTGCGGTTGATTTCGTCGGCAAGCAGCAGGTCGCAGAAGATCGGGCCGCGCGTCAGCGTGAACTGCCCGGTCTGGAAATTGTAGATGTTCGATCCGACGATATCGCCGGGCATCAGGTCGGGCGTGAACTGGATGCGGCCATAGGCGACGCCGAGCGCCTGCGCGAAGCAGCGCGCCGTCATCGTCTTGGCGGTGCCCGGCGGTCCTTCGAGCAGGATATGCCCACCCGCGAACAAGGCGGTCAGCATCAGGTCGACCGTGTCATGCTGGCCCGTAATCGCCTTCGCCACCTCTTCCCTGATCGCATTCGCCAGGGTCTTCACATCATCGACGTTCACTGAGCCTCCTTGACGTCCAGTCGTGCAGCCGCTCGGCCGCCTCATGCATTTGCGCCAGGGTCCTGGCATTGTTTGCGGCCTGCAGGCGCACAGTAAAGCCGCCGGCCTCGTCCTTGTCGCGGGAATCCAGCCAGTGGTCGAGCGCTTCGCCCTGCAGGCCGTGCGGCGCGCCGAGCAGTGCCGCGGCGCGCGCCCGCGCCAGGGCGCCGTAGCGGTCGCCCAGTTCCTCCAGCCGACCCGCGCGCCTGAGCAGCATCGCCGTGGTGTCGACCAGCGCCCGCTTGCCGAAGGCGATCGCGCGCTCCTCGGCACGCGGTGGCCCGAAACGGCCAAGGCCGTGCAGGAAGGCCAACGCCGATGCGGCGAGGATGGTCAGCGTCAGCGCCAGGAACGGCGGCTCGACCAGGAGCTTGGCGAGATCGTATTTGCGCCCCGCGCCGTGCAGGGTGAGGTCGAACATGACCGTCCCTTCGTCGGGTGTCAGGAAGGCGATCAGGTCGCGCGCCGCCGCTGCCTTGTCCGGGTCCTTGAGCGCGGCGTTGTTGATCAGGTCGGGGTCGGTCAGGATGTAGAAAGGCTTGTCGGCGAGTTCGGTGAGAACAGCCTTGCCGTTGCCCGCCGCGATCAGCGGATGCTCCTCGGCCACCCACTGCATGTCCTCGGGCGCGGCAACGAGCCTGCCTTCGATGTCGAGTTTCTCGACCGTGCTTTGGCCGACGCCGAGCTTTGCCTTGGTGATGCGGCCGAGCCATTCATTCACGACCGTGTCGGGCAGCCGCTCGACTTTCGTCTCCCAGCCTTCGTGCTCCAGCAGCGGGAACGTCTGCCATTTCGGCAGCACGAAGAGCGTGCTGAGGTCTTTGCGCAGATCGAGTATCCGGGTGAGCGCCTCCGGGTCGCTCGCGGGCGAGATGGTGACGATCAGCAATTTGTCGCTGGCAAGGTCGTCCTCGTTGCGCGCCATCGACGGTGGCTCGCCGGTCAATTTCAGCCATTCCACCAGGCCGGCATAGCCGGAGCCGCCCTTGGACAATGGCGTTGGCCCGCCATTGCCAGGCGTGCGGAAATCGGGGGCATAGGTGGAAAGCAGGAAGAAACCGGCCGCCGCGAGCAGGCTGGCGAAAATGCCCCAGAACAGCGTTCTGCGGCTGAACGGTTCCTGCGACGGAACTTCGGCTGCCGGAGCGCTCATGCCCAGGCATCCCGGAAGGCGAATCGCTCATAGGCGCCGCGCGCCTGTTGCCAGCCTTCGGCCCCGACCGGCCGGCGGGCGAACAGCGCGGCCTCGACGATCCGCGCGATCTCGCTGAACGCGCCGCGGGCGCGTGCCGGCAGGGAAGGCGCATTGGCAATGTCGCGCGACGTCAGCGACGGCCGCAGGAAGTCGGGCAGCCGTCCGGCAATGTCGGCGACGCTGCGGCGAAGCAGGAGGTGGACCGCTTCGTCATAGTCGCCGCGCGCGGCAAGCGCGTCCGCTTCCGACAGCAGGATCTGGGCTGCGCCTGCGTCGGGGCGCCATGCCTCTTCCGCCTCGGTCTCCTTGCGTGCGCGCCGCCACGGCAGGCGCCAGGCGACGCCTTTCACTTCAAGCACGATCAACAAAAGGATGATGGCCGCGCCCGATATCACCGCGGCCCAGAACAGATAGATCATATAGGGACCGAGCCGCTCCAGCATCTCCAGCAACGGCTTCAGCCATTCGGGCGGTTCAGGCTGAACAAGGGCCGGCAGGCCGAACTGGATCGAATTATCCGCAAGCAGCTGCTTGTGCATCTTGGCCAGCCATTCGGCGTCCGCTGTGCCCAGCCCTGCATTTGCCACCCGCTCGCCCCCTGCAACCTGCGGTTCCGCGCCGACAGTGGCAATGCAGAATAAGAATTGCAAGTGGGCTGGACGGCGACCTTCAATCTTGGCAAATTTACTGTCGAGTCCGCCAACCTACACGCGGCGGTGAGCACGGGGGGTGCATCATGACTTCGACGACAATGGAACGGCCGGAGAAATTTCAGTTCGGCAGGGTATTCAACAACACATTTGCCGTAATCGGTCGCAACATCGGTCTTTGCGTTGGTTTGGCTTTGCTGTTTTCAGGCGTGCCGACGGTTGTTTTTCGACTTTGGACCGAATCGCGCATGCAAGCGATCTTGCAGACCGATCCTGGCGCCGCGGCAGACCCCACCTTCGCGTTTGGCAACCCCTGGATCACGGTTGTTGCCGTTGTCATAAGCTCCATGCTGGCGCTGCTGCTGCAGTCGGCGCTTGTGCGGGCCACCATCGAGGATTTGAACGGCAAGCGGCCGACCCTTGGCGACAGCCTTCAGATCGCCATCCGCTTTCTGCTGCCGACCCTGGCGATAGGTTTCCTCGTTGCTCTGGGGTCGGGCCTGGCCATGATCGCCTTGATCGTGCCCGGCGTCATCCTGTGGCTCGGCTGGTCGGTGTCGGTGCCGGTTCTGATCCAGGAGCGGCTCGGCGTGTTCGGCTCCATGTCGCGAAGCCGTGCTCTGACCAAGGGCAGCCGCTGGTCGCTATTTGGCCTGTTCCTGGTTTTGATCATCATCGCCATGGTCATCCAGGGGGCGGTTGGCGTGGTTGTCTACCTTTTTCACGGCACTGTCGCTTCCATCCTGGAGGGGCTGGTGCAGAGCGTGGTGTCGATGGTGCTGTCGGTCGCCGCCGCGGTCAGCTATGTCGAGCTGCGCCAGGTCAAGGAAGGCACCAGCGTTGACGAACTGGCGGAGATCTTCTCCTGACGGGGAGGGGTCTCACCACATCATGAAGCTCCTGCATATCGGCCTTCAGCCCGAACGTGGCTGAAGGCCGTGCCTGCTCGTGGCCACCAGCGCCGCGATTGGCGCGCTTGAGGCGCGCGATCCCGCACTCGTTTGCGTGATGAAGGCGTATAATGCTCAGCGTAATGACTGATTGCCGTCGGCAAAGGCGGGAGCACGCGAGACCATGATCCCCAATCTCAACATCGTTCCCTTCGTCAGCGTCGACCACATGATGAAGCTGGTGCTGAAGATCGGCGTCGAGCGTTTTCTTACCGAGCTTGCTGCCTACATCGAGGACGACTTCCGCCGCTGGGAGGCCTTCGACAAGACGCCGCGCGTCGCCTCGCACAGCGCCGAGGGCGTCATCGAACTGATGCCGACCAGCGATGGCGAGGTCTATGGCTTCAAATATGTCAACGGCCATCCCAAGAACATGCGCGAGGGCCGCCAGACGGTGACCGCTTTCGGCATGCTGGCCGACGTCCACAATGGCTATCCGGTGCTGCTGTCGGAAATGACCATACTGACGGCGCTGCGCACGGCGGCGATGTCGGCGCTGGCGGCAAAGCACCTGGCGCCTGCCGGCGCCGATTGCATGGCGCTGATCGGCAATGGCGCCCAGGCCGAATTCCAGGCGCTGGCCTTCAAGGCGCTGCTCGGCGTGCGCAGATTGCGCTTCTTCGACATTGATCGCGCGGCGACGGAAAAATGCATCCGCAATCTCGCCGGCCTCGGCTTCGATATGGTGGCCTGCGGAACCGCGCAAGAGGCAGTCGAGGGCGCTCAGATCATCACCACCGTCACCGCCGACAAGCAGTACGCCACCATCCTCACCGACAACATGGTCGGCTCCGGTGTCCACATCAACGCGGTCGGTGGCGATTGTCCCGGCAAGACCGAGCTGCACCGCGACATCCTGCTGCGCTCAGACATTTTCGTCGAATACCCGCCGCAGACCCGTATCGAGGGCGAGATACAGCAGCTTCCCGCCGACCATCCGGTCACCGAGCTGTGGCAGGTCATCACCGGCGTGGCAAAGGGCCGGCGCGAGCCCGGCCAGATCACCCTGTTCGATTCCGTCGGCTTCGCCATCGAGGATTTTTCGGCGCTGCGCTATGTCCGCGATCAACTCGCATCGACCGGCCTCTACCAGGAACTCGACATGCTGGCCGACCCCGACGAGCCGCGCGACCTGTTCGGCATGCTGCTGAGGGCGGCGGCGCCGGCGAAAATGGCTTAGGATTGGTCGAGAATAAGTTAGCGCGACCTTCTCACCGCCCCAGGACCTTGAGCGCCTCCGGGACCGGGTATCGGCTGCCGTCATAGCGCAGCCGGTAGGTCAGCTTCACAGGCTTGCCGGGATGGGACTGGCACTCGCCGTCCTTGTCGGGAGAGGGCTCGTCGGTATCCCTCCGCTCGATCACGGTGATGTCGTGATAGCCGCGGTGGCTCGCCGAGTGCATCGTCAGGCTGACCTCGCGGGAATGAAAGGATCCGGTGCAACTGGCATCGCCTTCGCCGCCAAAGTCGGCCACGACGAGGCCGTCGAGCACCAGGCGCAGGCCATCGCTGGCGAAGGCATAGAGCCGCAGGTCGGTTTCTCTGAAAGGATTGGGCTGCGAATGGTTTGCCATTTCGATGCGCAGGCCGAAGGCGGTGACATCGGGCGCCAGCCTGTAGCGGCCCGTATCGAATGCGATCTCGCGGATGGCGATGGCGTCATCGTTCATCAGCCCGGGCTGGAGCAGGCGCTGGCGCACTTGCAGGCTCTTCGCGTCAAACACCAGAAGCTCGATATCGCCGACATGTTCGTCGACACTGAGTTTTGCACTGTCGAGCAGCGGCACCGCGACCAGCAGCAGGTCGTCATGGGCGGGCCAGATCTTGCAGACCAGGCCGAATGAATTATCGCCCTCCGGGAGCGTCAGGGAGATGCTGGTATGGGGTTCGAGCGTGAACGATTTGCCGTCGGCGCTCTTCTGGGCCTTGGGATAGGCCAGCTGCACCAGGGCGGCAGCGTCGCCGCAATCGTCGGCCCTGGCCTGGGCGGGCAACAGGCTGGCGGCGGCGAGGCCGAGCAAGAGGGTACCTGACAGCAATCGCATGGGGGTTCTCATCTCGCAGGGCCGGGTTCGGTCAGGATTGTCTACGCGAGATTGGCGGCGGCGCACAGGGGTGCAGGAAAGTCACGACACCTCCTCAGGCTCGTCAGTGGCAGCAGCTATGCCCTGCCTGGACACTTGTCCGGCACAGGCAGGACGAGGTGATCGGCACGTCTGTTCGGTCCTGCGCGGTGGCGAGCCTGGCCTGCAGCAGCGGCAGCTCGCCAGTGTCGCCGCGGCGTTTCAGGCACTCGACCAAGCCGTGCAGCGCCCAGACATTGTCCGGATGCTGGGCGCAGCGCTGGACCGTGCCGCTCAGGCCGAGATCGTCACGATAGACCTGTTCGGCCTCTTCAGCGTGACCCTGGTCGAGGAGCAGGGCGGCCAGCGCATGGCGCGGCGGGTGCATCCACGCCCACGGTTCGGTGTAGGAAAGATTGTCGTCGAGCTCGACCGCTTCCCTGAGATGGACATAGGCCTCCTCATGCCGGCCCTGGTGATAGGCTAGTTCGCCGTCGAGCAGGGCAGCGCCGACGGCCAGCGAGGCGCGGGTCGGGTTGCTGAGGAAGCGCCGCTCCGGCGGTATGCGGCTCAGATGAAGGTGGAAGCGCTCGCGCTCCTGTTCGGCTGCCTTGAAATCCCCCAGCGTCGCATGCGCGACGCCCTTGGCGTAGTGCTGCATGGCGGTGGTCAGCACATAGAGGTCCGGCTCCTCAACCATCGGCTCGTCGATGATCTCCTGCCAGCGGCCGAAGCGCACCTGCACATGCGATTTCATGGCGTGGTAGCCCTCCACGGTCTGGGTGAGCTTCGGTCGGTCCGGAATGCTGACGACGTCGCGCGTCACCAGGCTGCGCACCTTGTCGGCCGCCCACAGCGCCGGCCTGTGCTGGCCGAGGAACATGCAAGAAAACATCATCAGATGCAGGTCGTGACAGCAGCCGAGCAGGTAGTAGGAAGTCTCCTGCGCATAGGCGAGATAGAGGTCGTTGGCGCGCACCGCCTTTTCGCTGGCGCGTTTTGCTTTTTCGTATTCGCCGCAGAGCACATAAATATGCCCCGGCATATGGTTCATGTGGCCGGCATCGGGGCACATCGTGCCGAGCAGGTCGGCCGAGCGCATGCCGCGTTCAGGCATGGTCGACATTTCCAGCAGATGGATGTGCAGATGGACGATCGCCGGATGCTGCGCGACGCCGCGTTCGTCTGAGAGTCTGATCGACCGCTCGCAGACCTCGAGCGCCTCCAGCACGTCCGAGTTCGGCGCCGGCTTGCCGGTCTTGAGGTCCCACAGACGCCGCACCGTGCGCATCATCAGCGCTTCGACAAACAGCGCCATGACGTCGTGGTCATCGGGAAAGTCGGCATGGACGCGCCGCATCTCGGCGGCATAGGCATCGTCCCACTGCTCGAATTCCGCTGGCGTCACGCGGTGCGGCTTCTGGAACCGGCAGGCCAGCGCCTCGATCAGCCGCCTTTCGACTGTGCTCGCCTGATCGGTATTGGCGCGCGCAAGCTGGATGTGATCAAAGCAGAGTTTCGTCGCCCTGTTCGCCTCGGCCTCGCCATGCTCCTTCCAGGTCAGATTGTAGAAAGGGCCAGCCGCATAGGCGATGCCCCAATGCACGAAGGCGCATTCAGGATCGGTTTCCAGCGCCTTCTCAAAACACTTGATGCCTTCCTCGTGGTTGAAGCCGTAGCACCAGTTCAGCCCGATATCGAACCAGCGCTGCGTCTCCGCCGAGCGGGTGGAGATGGGGCGCCGGTAGGTGCCGAGATCGAAATGATCCATGCCTGAATGCTTCTCGCGCTGATGATCAGTCAGGCGCAATCTGTGCCAAAATTCACGCGCATGGCAAATGGCATTCGGCGAGCGCCTGCCTCCGCTTAGCGGTCAAACGTCCCGGGCGAAACGGTTCAAGCAACGAACCATCATCGAGCGGATGTCGGTCGCGCAGGTTCCGGACGTCGTCAGGGCGGCCACCGCCTGACGCGCCCACGATAGGTGGTCGCGTCAGCCGATCGACAGATCAGCTCTCCAGCCAGACCTTCTCGAAATGCTGCTCGAGCGACTGGTGCTGCTCGCAGCCATGCACGCCTTTGCGGTAGGTGCGGTAGACCGAGCGCCAGTAAGGCTGGATGATGATGCCGGAGTCGCGCAGATTCTGCTCGATCTTGGCCATGATCTCCTTGCGCGCCTTGGCGTCGGGCATTGCCAGCGCCCTGTCGAGCAGTTCGTCGAACTCCTTGTTGGCATAGGCACTTTCGTTCCAGGCGGCGCCCGATTTGTAGGCCAATGCCAGCACCTGGACGCCGAGCGGCCGTCCCAGCCACTCGGTGCAGGAGAACGGGTATTTGCTCCAGTCGTTCCAGAAGGTCGCGGCCGGCAGCACGGTGCGCTTGATCTTCAAGCCTGCCTCGCGCATCTGCGCGGCGATCGCATCGCCGGTGCTCTTTTGCCATTCGACATCGACCGAGATCAACTCATACTCGTGGTCGGCCTTGCCGGCCTCAGTGAGCAGCTTCTTCGCCTCATCCACATCACGCTTGGCCGGGCCGATATCGGCATATTCGGGGTGCACCGGGCCGACATGGTGGTTGTCGGCCGGCTTGCCGCGACCGTCGATGCCAAGTTTCAGCACGGCTGAATTGTCGACGGCAAGCTGGGCGGCACGGCGCACCTTGGCGTCGTCATAGGGCGCATTGCCGACATTGAAGCGCGCCACGATAGTCGAGCCGGTGGCGATCTCGGAATTCTCGAGCCCCATGTCTTCGGTCTGCGACACGGCATCGGAGGCGGTCTCGTGGTCGGTGTCGATCTCGCCGGATTCGAAGGCCGACAGCATGGCGTTGGGATCGGAGCCGTAATCGACCCATGTGATGCCGTCGAGATGGAACTCGCCCTTCCACCACGGCTTGTCCTTGCGGCGTACCTCCGCACTCGTCTCGGCATCCCATTTCACCAGTTCGCAAGGACCGGTGGTGATCGCCAGCGCCTTCATCGGGTCGCCGTCGCCATCATAGGAGCGGTGCATGATCAGCGCCGGATAGTCTGCCATGCCGGCGATCAGCGAGATGTCGGGCTTGGGCAAATTGAGCTTCACGGTGAAGTCGTCGACTTTCTCGATGCTGCCGTCGACCGGCTTCTTGGTATCGGCATTGACCAGCGCGCCCATGCGCGCGGCGACCGAATTGCCGGCGACCGAGGCGTCGCACCAGCGCGTCAGATTGTGGACGACGTCGTCGGCGTTGAACGTATCACCGTTCGACCAGGTGATGCCCTTGCGCACATGAAGCGTCAGTGTCTTTGCGTCGTCGCTGGTCTCCCAGCTTTCCAGCAGCCACGGCTCGAAGCTGAAGTCGGTGTTCCAGCGCACCAGATATTCGTTGCAGTGGCGCGCGACATTCGACATTTCGACGCCGTCGAAGGTGCGCGGATCCTTGAATCCCTTGACGTTCATGGCGACGCGGAGTGTGCCGCCCTTTTTCGGTTCCTCAGCGCGGGCGGGCGAGGGGGCAAGGCCGCCGAGCGCCAGCGCACCGGCCGCGCTGACGCCGAACCCGGCCATCAGGGCGAGGTACTCGCGCCTATTCATGGCGCCTTTCTTGAAATCGTCGGCGATCGGCTTTGCGCGCGGGTGCAGCTTTCGGTCGGTCAGCATGAACTTCATCGTCGTTCCCTCCTGTTGGTGCATGTCGCCAAAAGCATGCTTTCGGGCCTGACCCGAGGGTGCGCTGCGGTTTTGGGGCAACGACATGCACGCAAGACCAGGTCGCTCCGGTTGCCGCCAGACGCGGGGGGAGGATGCGGTTCACCGGAGCGCCATTGCCTCAGCCGATGATAGGGCGGGCTTACGCGGGGAAATGTTCGCTTTTCCGCAGTTCTTGTGCGCTGTTCCGCAGCGGGCTGCGAGGACGGCGAGACAACGAGATGGCGTTCAGGACGGCTGGTTGTTCTTGCCCAGCATGGTCACGGAAGCGATGGCCGAGAGGATATCCAGGAAAGCCTCGCCGGCGCGCGGCACGCCCTTGCGGGCGCGCAAGAAACTGTGCACGAGGCGCGGCTCCTCCTGCCACCAGGCCGAGCCGCCGGCGGCAACGATGCGGTCGCGATAGGCCTCGCCGTCCGACGATAGCGGGTCGCATTCCGCCGTAATGACGAAGGTCGGCGGCAGGCCGGAGAAATCACCGTCGCGCAACGGCGAAAAGGTCGGATCGTCGGGTGATTGTCCGGGTGCAGAGCGGATGCGGCGATAGAAATCGATATCGCCGAGCGAAAGAAGCGGCGCATTGGCGTGCTCGATGTAGGAGCGGCCGGTCTCGTCGCCGCCGAGGCCGGGATAGATCAGCACCTGTCCGGCCGCGCGGCGCGGGCTGCGGCGCGTCGCATGCGCGACGGCGGCGGCCAGATTGCCGCCGGCGCTCTCGCCGCACAGCACGATCGGCAGGGCGCTGGTCGCGGCCGCCCACTCGAACACCGCCAGCGCATCGTCGAAGGCGGCGGGATGAAGATGCTCCGGTGCCAGCCGGTAGTCGGCAGAAAACACCTCGAACCCGGTGGCTGCGCAGATCTCGGCGCAGATGTCGTCATGGCTGTCGAGCCCGCCCAGCACGAAGCCGCCGCCATGATAGTAGACGACGATCGCCTGCGGCGTCTTGCCGGCGAGCCGGTAGCGCCGGACAGGAATGTCGCGAGCGGCGCGACCGACCAGGCCGTCACTGGCTGACACGCCCGGCGGATGGCCCTGGTGGAAGGCCCGGCACATCGCGTCATAGACCGCCCTTTGCTCGGAGATCGGCAACTCGGCGATTTCGGGCGGATACCACTCATTGACCCGGTCGATATAGAGCCACAAAGCCGGATCGAGCCGCCTTGCGTATTTCCCGCGCCTGGTCATGTGGTGGACCGTGCCCATCGCATCCGATCCTCGCGTCAGAGGTCGTCGTAAAGCCCGGCCGCGTTCTCATAGGTGAAGCGCAGCGGCACCGAACCCTCGACCTGCCAGACGCTGACCGTGTCGCCCGACAGCAGCCGGCAGGCATCCACGGTGTTGGCGACAGCGCCGCCATAGAGCCGGTTGGCGAGGTTGAGGATGGCGGTCTGGTGCATCGCTGCACTGGCGCTGCCGCAGGCGTCCTTGACCAGCAGCACGCGAAAGCCGAGCGCCACCGCATCCCTGACCGTGGCGTCGATGCAGGCCTCGGTCCACACGCCGGCGATCACCAGCCATTCGATGCCGCGCGACTTCAAATCGTCCGCCGCGGACCCTCCACCGAAGGCGCTGGCCTCGGTCTTGACCAGCATCGTCTCGCCGGCAGCCGGCGCCACTTCCGCGCAGATCGCGGTGAGCGGATCGTCCTTGTCGGAGAAGGCCGACTTGCCATCGGCATCGACCGGATGGAACGGTCGTGCCTTGGCGAGATCGACGATGTAGGCCCAGTGATAAAGCGGCACGAAATTGCGCCGCGCTGCTTCTTGCAGACGCTGGACGTTGGCGAGGATGTCGCCGAACCCTTCGACCAGATAGCGCTTGTCCTGGCGATGCTCTTCCTGGAGATCGATGAACACCGCCGCCACGGTGCCTCTGCTGATCGAGATCGGGCGCTTCATTCAAACGTGCCTGTCAAGGAAATCGTCCTCATAGGGGAAGCGCGACAGAAGCTCGGTGCCGGTCTCGGTGATCAGGATCTCGTCCTCCAGCTTGACGCCCTCGCGGCCGCCCTTCTCGCCAATATAGCTTTCGACGCTGACCACCATGCCGGGCACGATGATGCCGTCGCGGCCATAGGTCTCGTAGTCCATGGCATGCGCGATGAACGGCGTCTCGCCATGCATGCCGACACCGTGCATGACCGAGGTGTAGCGCTGGTCGACGAAGCGGTCGGGGATCTTCCACGCCTTTTCGGCGATCTCGCGAAAAGCCATGCCGGGCTTTACGATCGAGATGTTGTGCTGAACCTGGTCATGCGCCATGCGGTAGAGCGATTTCTGATAATCGGTCGGTCTGCCCGGCCCGCAGCGGAAGGTGCGCGAGAAGTCGGAATAATAGCCGTAGCAGCCGATCGTGTCCGTATCGAGCGCCAAGAGTTCGCCCGGCCTGATCTTGCGGCCGCTCGCCTCGTTGAACCACGGGTTCGTGCGTTGGCCCGAAGTGAGCAGGCGCGTCTCGATGAACTCGCCGCCCTGGCGGATCACCTCGTGGTACATGATGGCGAACAGGTCGTTTTCGGACACGCCGGGTTTTATCGCCTCGCGCACGGCTGACACGGCGGCCTCGGCGCCGGCCATCGACACCTGCAGGCATTTCACTTCCTCCGGCGTCTTCACCGCGCGCACCGCCAGGATTTCGCCCTGGCAATCCCTGACCTCGCAGCCGCGCTTTTCAAGCGCCAGCGCTTGCAGATGGCCGCAGCGGTCGAGGCCGAGCTTCATCGAGCCGCCGCCGTGCTTTTTCAAGAGCTCGGCGATCTCGTCGGCGAACGGGCCGGCGGTCTCGTCGTCGCGGCCCGAGACGGAGGACCAGACCAGCTTGGAAGGACGCGCCTCGTCGATCGTGTCGAGCACCATGGAGACATGGTAGCTTTGCGGATATTCGAACAGCACGATCGGCCCTTCGGTCGGGATGAAGAAATAGCGGGTCGAATTGCGCAGGAAATAGCCGAACATGTTGCGCGAGCCGGTGGCGTAGCGCTGGTTGTAGGGATCGAACAGCACGATACCGCCATAGCCTGCCTCGCGCATCCAGGCGCGCAGCTTTGCCAGACGCCCTTTGCGCAACGCATCCGCATCGATGAAGGACGGCTCGGTGTCCGACAGCCACATGCCGCCGGCCGGATCGGCCGCGGCCGGGTGGCGCATGCGGTCCTTGAAGTCCACGTCCTCGGTGCTGTCGGGGTCGAAAACGACGATGCTCATGGGTGCCTCCTGAAGCGGCGAAGATGGGCCATGCGTCATGCAAACGCTGTGCGGAATCCCGCAAATGTCGTGCCGGATGCCGCACCCTAGTGCCGCCGCATCCCCTTCGGCGCATGCCCATGCTCTTCCCTGAACGCCCGCGCAAAGCTCGACATCGAGGCAAAGCCGCAGGCTAAAGCCACGTCGCGCACCATCAGGGTGGAGTGCGCCAGCAGGTCGGCGGCGCGCTTCAGCCTGAGGCGCCGGTAGTAGCCATTGGGCGAGATGCTGAGTTCGGTTCGAAAATTCCGCTCGAGCTTGTCCGGCGAAACGCCGAGCCTTGTCGCCAATTCCGCCATGCCGAGCCGCTCCTCCACCGCGTCCTCCATGATGGCGATGGCCGACAGCACCAGCTCGTTCTGCACGCCGGTGCGCAGGCGCAGCGGCATCAGCTTGCGGTCCACACTCGATCGCAAAGGGCTGTGCACGAACCATTCGGCAACGCCGGCGGCGAGCTCGGCGCCGTAGTCGCGGGTGATGATCTCCAGCATCATGTCGAGGCTGCCGACGCCGCCGGCCGACGTAAAACGCTTGCGGTCGATGACATAGAGATCGCGTCTCAGCTCGATGTCCGGAAACGCCTCGGTGAAGGCCGCCTGGCTGGTCCAGTGCAAGGTGCAGGCATGGCCGTCGAGCAGGCCCGCGCGGGCGAGGAAGAACGCCGCATCCGCCACCGCACCAATATCGGCGCCGCCTCTGAGGCTCTTGCGGATCCAGCTCAACGCCTCGTCGGCGACGAGATGGTCTGCATCGCCGCCGGAGCAAACGACGATGCGGTCGACCTTCGGTGCATCGCCGGCAAAAAAGCCCGGCTGGATGACGACGCCGTTCGAGGCTTCGACCGGACCCTTGCCGGCGCCAACGATCACCCAGCGATAGCATTCCTTCTTGGCCAGCACATTGGCCGCGCGCAACGGCTCGATCAGCGAGCTGAACGCCATCATCGGAAAACCGGGGAAGACCAGCACGGCGAAGGTGAGGGGAGCCTCGGCCGCCAACGGCTGCGTGCGCTCACGTTTTCGATTGGCGAGGGTGGCGTTCACGATTGTGTATTTCCCGGCAGCGTCATTGGTGGCAGAGAAACTGTAGCGGGCGTATCCAGCCGCTGGCAACGGAGACAAGCGACCATGTTTGCGGCAAAAACCATCGACAGCAGCGACAAGGCAGCGTTCTACCGCGATCTCGTCGCCCAGCTGAAGGCGCTTCTCGAGGGCGAGCGCGACTCGATCGCCAACGCCGCCAACACGTCGGCGCTGATCTTCCAGATGGTGCCCGACCTCAACTGGGCCGGCTTCTATTTCCTGGCGTCCGACGAGGAACTGGTGCTCGGGCCCTTCCAGGGCAAGCCGGCCTGCGTGCGCATCGCGGTCGGCAAGGGTGTCTGCGGCACGGCCGTCGATCTGGATATGTCGATGCTGGTCAAGGACGTGCACGACTTTCCCGGCCACATCGCCTGCGACGCGGATTCGCGCTCTGAGCTGGTCGTGCTGCTCAGGGACAATGACGGCGTCTTCGGCGTGCTCGATCTCGACAGCCCGACGCCCGGCCGCTTCGACAAGGAGGACCAGGCCGGCATCGAGAAGCTCGCGGCGATCTATGTCGCGGCGAGTTCCTTCGAGGACTAGACGAACTTCACCAGCATCAGGCTAAAGCCGCCGACGAACAGGAAGGCGAAGAAGGCCAGCATCAGCGGGCGCAGGCCGCGCGAGCGCAGCTGCGAGATGTCGGCCTGAAGGCCCATGGCGGCGAGCCCCATGGTCAGCATGATCTGGGTGGCGAGAGCGATCGCCGAATGGATTTCGGCGGGCATTGCAACCATGCTGTTCAGCGCCACAACCGCGATGAACGCCACGACGAACCACGGCATGGGCGCCTTCGCCGCCGACGGATCCGCACTGCCGCGGCGCGCCATCAGGCCGAGCGCGAGTACCATCGGTGCCAGCATGGCGACGCGCGTCAGCTTGGCGACGGTTGCCGTCTCGCCCGCCTGCGTGCCGTTCTGGAAGCCGGCGCCGATCACTTGCGCCACCTCGTGGATCGAGGCGCCCGCCCACAGGCCGAACGCGTGCTGGTCGAGGCCAAAGACCGGCGCCAGTAGCGGAAAGCAGAGCATGGCAATTGTGCCGAACAGCGTGATGGCGGCAACGGCGTAGGTGACGTCTTCGTCGCGCGCGTCCGTCACGATGTTGGTGGCGACGATGGCCGAGGCGCCGCAGATCGAGGTGCCGGCGGCAATCAGCTGCGCTAGCTTGCGGTCGACGCCGAGCAACCGGCCGAGCGTGACGGTGAAGACGAAGGTGGCGCCAAGCGTGGCGGCCACGATGCCGACGCCGCCGGCGCCGATCGCCGCCACCTGGCCGAGCGTCAGCTGGAAGCCGAGCAGCACGATGGCGAAGCGCAGCAGACGGCGCTGCGAAAAGGCGATGCCGGCCTTGGCGTGGACGGGCGTGCCGAGCACATTGGAATAGATCATGCCGGCGACCACGGCCAGGATCATCGGGCTGAACAGAGCAAAGCCTGAAACGCTGCGGGCCGAGTAGGCGACGCTGGTGATCATTGCCACCAGCACGATGCCGGGCACCACGCCGGCCCAACTGACCGCCGCCGCGCCTGTGCGCGTTTCAACGGCGGCTCCGTTTGGAAGATCGTTCGCGGTGGTCGACAGGAAAGACAAGGAAATGCTCCAGGCGGGTTCGCCAGTGGAATGCCATTCCATTACCGATCTTTCCAACGAATTATTCGCATCACAACGATCGATTTTTCCGAACGATTGCGAGGCCGTCGAATTGACTGCGGACGATGGGCTGCACTCCTGCCTCTATCCGCCCCGGCAGGCGGCTTGACGCTTCGCCGTTTCTGTTCCAGCTTGCCGCAATGTTCGCCTTTCCCGCCAACTCGCAGCGATGCCGTTCTCACGAGCGGCAAGCTGATTGCGCGAGAATGAAGGCCGCCTAGTCGACAATCCGGTCTGTTCGTCCCCAGCCCCGCCCATCCAAAACGGATCGGCGGGTTTTTTGCATTTTGGAGCATTGAATGACTGATCTTTCCATCCAGTTTCGGCCGGCCGAGCCGGCGGATGCAGCCGCCATCAGGGACATCGTGCGCGCCGCCTATGCCAGATGGGTGCCGGTGATAGGCCGCGAGCCCTTGCCGATGCGGGCCGACTACGACAAGGCCGTCCGCGAGCATCGGTTCGACCTTGCCATCGAGAAGGGCGAGATCGTCGGCCTGATCGAAACCATGCGACATGAGGATCACATCTGGATCGAGAATCTCGCCGTCGCGCCTGACGCGCAGGGCAGGGGCATCGGCCGGCTTCTGCTCGACAGAGCCGAGCGCAGGGCGGTCGAAGCCGGTTGCGCGGAGCTTCGCCTGCTGACCAATGGCGCGTTCGAAGCCAATGTGCTGCTCTATCGCAAGCACGGCTACGCGATCGACCGGGAAGAAGAATTCATGAACGGGATAACCGTCTATATGAGCAAGACACTCGCGTAGTTTTGTTTGGCTCCGAGCCGAACGGGCTTGGCTCAACGACTGGCGCTTGCGTTTGACAGTGCCGACCGCGCATCGTTATCTCTGGAAAAATACGACGATCCCCCAATCAAAATCGAGATCCGCCCCGAGGAGGAAACCATGTCCCACAATCTGCAGTTCTACATCGATGGTGCCTGGGTCGATCCGGTCGTGCCGAACACGCTCGACGTCATCGATCCGTCGAACGAAGACGCCTTCGCGCAGATCTCGCTCGGCTCCAAGGCCGATGTCGACAAGGCGGTGGCCGCCGCCAGGCGCGCCTTCAACACATTCGGCTTCACCGAGGTCGCCGAGCGGCTCGACCTGTTGAACCGCATCATCGACATCTACAAGAAGCGCAGCGCCGATCTTGCCGTTGCCGTGTCGCGCGAAATGGGCGCGCCGCGCCAGATGGCGCTGGACAGCCAGGTCGGCGTCGGCCTCGCGCACCTGCAGAAGATGGCCGAGGTGCTGAAGAGTTTTCAGTTCCGCCACATCAGGGGCTCTTCGCTGGTGGTGAAGGAGCCGATCGGCGTCGTCGGCCTGATCACGCCGTGGAACTGGCCGCTGAACCAGATCACCTGCAAGGTCGGTCCCGCACTTGCCGCCGGCTGCACCATGGTGCTGAAGCCGTCGGAAATCGCGCCGCTCGACGCCATCATCTTCGCCGAGATTCTGGACGAGGCCGGCGTGCCGAAGGGCGTCTTCAACCTCGTCAATGGCGACGGGCCGGGCGTCGGCCAGGCGCTCTCCAGCCACCCGGATGTCGACATGATGTCGTTCACGGGCTCGACCCGCGCCGGCATCCTGGTCGCCAAGGCCGCCGCCGACACAGTCAAGCGCGTGCATCAGGAGTTGGGCGGCAAGTCGGCCAACATCCTATTCCCCGATGTCGACCTCGAAAAGGCCGTCAGCAAGGGTGTCGCCGGCTGCTTTAGCAACAGCGGCCAGTCCTGCAACGCGCCAACCCGCATGTTCGTGCCGCGCGACCGCCACGACGAAGCGGCCGCTTACGCCAGGACGGCGGCGGAAAAATTCACGGTCGGCCCGGCCGATGCGCCCGGATCAAAGCTCGGCCCGGTGGTCAGCCAGATCCAGTTCGACAAGATCCAGGACCTGATCCAGGCCGGCATCGACGAAGGCGCCACCCTGGTCGCCGGCGGCCCCGGCCGTCCCGCCGAACTCAACCGCGGCTACTATGTCCGGCCGACCGTCTTCGCCGACGTCACCCACGACATGCGCATCGCCCGCGAAGAAATCTTCGGGCCGGTGCTGGCGATCATGCCCTATGACAGCGTCGACGAGGCGATCCATACCGCCAACGACACCGTCTACGGCCTCGCCTCCTACATCCAGGCCAAGGACATCCAGAAGGCTCGCGAAGTCGCCGCCCGCATGCGCACCGGCAACGTCTACATCAACTACCCGACCTGGGACGCCGGCCTGCCGTTCGGCGGTTACAAGCAGTCCGGCAACGGCCGCGAATATGCTGAGTATGGGTTGGAGGATTTCCTGGAGATCAAGGGCATCGCGGGGTACGAGGCGGCGGAGTAGGCACGAGGCGGTTGGGGCCGGCGTTTGGCGCCGGCTGTGATGGGCGCGGTCTAGCCGCGCCCCTGCTATTTGAAGGCGGCGTTTCGCGAAAGGCTGCAAGTATATCTTGGAGGTGCAGAGGCGGTTCCGCAGTCAAATGCTGGATTTGTCGATCTGTGCTAGCTTGTCGCCAATGAATTCGAAAACTTGGAGTCGATTCCTTCCGACGCGGAGAAATGGACCTTGTCCGTGCAAGAGCGGGCTGCGGTTCAAGCATTGTCATGGGCGCTTCAACACCTCAGCGACCATGGACGAATGAATTGAACAGCAACTCAACGAGTTGATGCGGGTCAGAGAAGCCGAGGAGATCCTTCGCAAACGTCAGCAAGGTTATGGTAGGCCAATGCTGACGTCCCTATACAATGGCGTTCGGGTTGTAGTTGTTGGGAGGCGGATGGTTCATTCGCCTAGTTGGCAATTTGTATCCGACTTCCTAATCGATAATCTTATGACTGTTTTCGGTCGAGAGTGGGGCGCCAATGCCTCTCAAACGATTGCAGATCATATGCTTTTTAGCTGGTTGGACGGCCTTGGTGAAGCACGAAAGGAAGTCGGAGAAGGTGTATTACTCCCGCCCAGGGGAAATGTGTCTGCCTTAACTCGTCTCGCCTACGCTCTTTACCTCCTTGAGCACAACGATAAGCCGCAGCAAAACCTCCTAACCCGGCTGAGACATCCCGTTAATTTCGCACCCGCCGTGTACGAGGCGCTAGTGGCGTCGGCATTTGCCCTGGCCGGCGCGCGGATCGATGGCGCTGAGGATGAAACAGGCGGCGCTCCTAAACCTGAGTTCTTTGCGACATTCCGAAATGGACTTATCTACGCAGTCGAGGCGAAACGAAAGAAAAGTTGGAAATCCCCGTTTGACTTGAACAGCGATGCGTTTGTCGACGAATTGCAGGGCTGGTTACGTGACAAGCTATACAAAGCTTCAAAGAAAGCTCTGGCAAACCCCGTTTATTGGTTTGAGTTAGGGATCGACGCAGAAATCAATCCGGATGAGGTAGATCGTCTTCGCCAAGTCGTCGTTGCAGGTGTTACGAACGCCGAAACAATCACTGTTAACGGGGGGCCTCCGTCTCCGGCCTACGTTTTCGTGACCAACAACCAGGACTTGGTCAATGAGGAAGCATCGAATCTAGGTTTTTTCGCTTTGCTCATGGGATTTGCCATGGACAATTTCCGCGAAGGGGTCGTCGACATCGAGACTGCGATGGACAATCACGACATACACCGTCCCATTCGGTGGGTGCATGACTGCTTGTCCTTGGTACAGCGAGTGCCTAACAGCTTCGAAGGCGTGCCCGATGAGTTGTTGGACGATCAGGGCCAGCCGATAGACACATTAAGGATTGGAAAGCTAATCCCATACCCCAGAAGCGACGGCACGGAGGGCGTCGGCCGAATCCGAGAAATTGCAACCTTGGACCAACAGGCAATGGTCGTGTTGGTGGACGAACAAACCAATCAGCAGGTCTTCGCCAAACTGCTCCTCAAACCCCAGGAGGCAGAAGCGGCCAAGAAATTCGGAAACGCGATTTTCGGAAAGCCCGAAGGACCTCAAAGGGTCATAGGCGATCGCCTGAGACTCTATGATCGCATGCTTGAAATATATGCTGATTATGACCGCAAATCCCTTCTGAATCAGATTAGGAAGCATCCAAACCTAATCGATTTCGAAAACCTGGATACGGAAAATCTAAGGATAAGAGTGGCGAGAGAGATAGCCAAATCCATTGGATAATCATGCATCCCGCGAGATCCCCTGTCGCTTCCTAAGCTTCTGAATTTGCTTAAGGAAAACTTGGCTCGAGAAACTAGGATTCGAACCGGGACTCGCGGTGTCAGAGTCGCAGTCTATCGTTAACCTACTCCCCAGCAGGCGCAGTCTGTAACGCGCGAAGCGGGCGGCTATGCGCCGCGAACCTTGCCCATCCCGCATTGCACAATCTCCTCGCATCAGCAAAATACAGCCATGGTCCGCTCCTCACTCGCCGTTCTGGTGATCGACGAAAACCGCATCCGTGCCTCGATCATTGAGGCCGGGCTGCGGGAGGCTGGCCATGAGCGGGTCACGGTCATCCATGACGTCACCGGCATTGCGCGCCGCATTGCCGAGATCGAACCTGATGTCATCGTCATCGATCTCGAAAACCCGAACCGCGACATGCTGGAAAACATGTTCCAGCTCTCGCGCGCGGTGAAGCGGCCGATCGCCATGTTCGTCGACCGCTCCGACCAGGCCTCGATCGAGGCGGCGGTCGATGCCGGCGTGTCGGCCTATGTCGTCGATGGTCTGCGGCAAGAGCGCGTCAAGCCGATCCTCGACATGGCGGTCAGCCGTTTCAACGCCTTCTCGCGCATGGCGCGCGAGCTGGAGGAGGCGCGTAGCGAATTGGAGAGCCGCAAGGTCATCGACCGCGCCAAGGGCATTTTGATGAAGTCGCGCGGTTTGAGCGAGGAGGCGGCCTACACGCTGCTGCGCAAGACGGCGATGAACCAGAACCGCAAGATCAGCGACATCGCCCAAAGCCTGGTGACTGCCGCCGGGTTGCTTGGGCCGCTGGAGGACGAGTGAGCATGGGCCACGAAATCACCGCCGGCTTCATGCCGCTCTTCGACAGCGCCGTGCTGGTCGCCGCGCGCGAGATGGGCTTTGCCGCGCGCGAGGGCATCGAGCTCAAGCTGCAGCGCGAGACGTCCTGGGCCAACATCCGCGACCGCATCGCCATCGGCCATTTCGACGTTGCCCATATGCTGGGGCCGATGCCTTTGGCCTGCAATCTCGGCCTGACGCCGCTGGCCTCCGAGACGATCGTGCCGTTCTCGCTGGGCCTGGGCGGCAATTGCGTCACCGTATCCAACGCCGTCTGGCAAGGCATGGCGGCGCATGGCGCCGCGCCAGACCTCGACCCGGCGCGCGCGGGTGCAGCGCTCCGTGCGCTGATCCGGGAGCGGGCAGGGGCCGGCCGCGATCCGCTGCGCTTTGCGGTTGTGCATCCGCATTCCGGGCACAATTACGAGCTGCGCTATTGGCTCGCCGCCTGCGGCGTCGATCCGACCCAAGAGATCGAGATCGTCATCGTGCCGCCGCCCTTCATGGCCGATGCTTTAGCCGCCGGCCGCATCGACGGCTATTGCGTCGGCGAACCGTGGAACAGCGCCTCGGTCGCCGCCGGCACCGGCCATATCGTCACCGTTAAGGCGCTGCTGTGGCGCAATAGCCCGGAGAAGGTGGTTGGTGTGCGCAAGGCGTGGGCGCAGGAGAACCCGGATGCGCTGGCGGCGCTGCTGCGCGCCCTGCATCATTCGGCCCGCTGGTGCCAGGATCCGGCCAACCACCAGGAATTGGCCGCGGTGATGGCGCAGCCCGGCTTCCTCGGCCTGCCGCCGGCAGTGCAGATGCCGATCCTGACCGGCCATCTCGATCTGGGCGGCGGCGCGGAGTGGGCGATCGACGATTTCTTCGTGCCTTTCGACAAGGCAGCGAACTTTCCCTGGAAGAGCCACGCGCTGTGGTTTTACACGCAGATGGTGCGCTGGGGGCATGTCGAGCACACGCCTGAGAACCTTGCTATCGCCAGGGACTGCTACCGCCCCGACCTCTACCGCTCGGCACTGAAGCCGCTTGGCGTGGCGCTGCCCGGCGCCAATGCCAAGGTCGAGGGCGCGCTGAAGGCCGCGACGCCGGTCGGTTCGGCGGGGGCAAGCCTGGTGCTTGGTCCCGACGGTTTCTTCGACGGTCAGATCTTCGATCCCGATGAGATCGACGCCTACATTGCCGGCCAGAAATTGGTCCGCGCTGAAGCCTGATCATTTTCGCGCCATTCTTGTGCATTGCACAAAAATTGTGCGCGCGCTTGCGCTAATGAACAATCTTTGGCTAGCGCGCCCTGCGGGCGGGCGCGCCGCCATTGGGGCATGTCGTTGATTTAATTCATGTTTGTCATCCATTCTGAAACTGGCACGGTTCCTGCTTTGTCATAGGCAGGCTCTTCTAGGGTCACGGAACGGGCGTCCAATGGCGGGCGCCACAGGCAAAGCTGCCGCTCAGGTCAACACGCGATCCCGGATGGACGGACGCGCGCGGCCTGGCCGGCGGCTTTTTTGTTTTGATCGAACACGCAATCGACGGCGCCGATCCCAAGCGGCGCCCAACCGGAGATGACGATGACGAAACGCATCAAGACCGAAGCCCCTCTCGAGGGCATGACCCGCCGCAATTTCCTGATGGCAAGCGCTGCCACCGCGGCAACCCTGGCGGCGGCGCGTGCGCTGCTGCCCTCCGGCGCCTATGCGGCGCCGGCCGCTCCGGAAGTGACCGGCGCCAAGCTCGGCTTCATCGCGCTGACCGACGCCGCCCCGCTGATGATCGCCAAGGAAAAGGGTCTGTTCGCCAAGTTCGGCATGCCCGATGTCGAGGTGCTGAAGCAGGCCTCCTGGGGCGCGACGCGTGACAATCTGATGCTCGGCGGCGAGGCCAACGGCATCGACGGCGCCCACATCCTCACGCCGATGCCCTACCTGATGCACACCGGCAAGGTGACGCAGAACAACCAGCCGCTGCCGATGGCGATCGTGGCGCGGCTCAACTACGACTGCCAGGGCATCTCGGTCGCGCAGGAATATGCCGCGACCGGCGTCGGCCTCGACGCCTCCAAGCTGAAGGAGGCCTTCGCCGCCAAGAAGGCCGAGGGCAAGGAGGTCAAAGCCGCCATGACCTTCCCGGGCGGCACGCATGACCTGTGGCTGCGCTACTGGCTGGCCGCAGGCGGCATCGATCCCGACAAGGACGTCTCGACCATCGTCGTGCCGCCGCCGCAGATGGTGGCCAACATGAAGGTCGGCAACATGGACGTGTTCTGCGTCGGCGAGCCGTGGAACGAGCAGCTCGTCCACCAGGGCGTCGGCTTCACCGCCGCCACCACGGGCGAATTGTGGAAGGGCCATCCGGAAAAGGCGCTCGGTCTGCGCGCCGCCTTCATCGAAAAGAACCCGAACGCCACCAAGGCCATCCTGATGGCCGTCATGGAAGCCCAGCAATGGTGCGAGGCCAAGGAGAACAAGGACGAGATGGCCGCCATCATCGGCAAGCGGCAATGGATGAACGTGCCGACCGCCGACATCATCGGCCGTCTCAAGGGCGACATCAACTACGGCAACGGCCGCGTCGCCTCTGGCACCGACCTCTACATGAAGTTCTGGAAGGACGGCGTGTCCTATCCGTTCAAGAGCCATGACAGCTGGTTCCTCGCCGAGAATGTCCGCTGGGGCAAGTTCGCGCCGACCACCGACATCAAGGCGCTGGTCGACCAGGTCAACCGCGAGGATCTGTGGCGCGAGGCGGCAAAGGACCTCGGCGTCGCCGCTGCTGATATTCCGGCATCGTCGTCGCGCGGCGTCGAGACCTTCTTCGACGGCAAGACCTTCGATCCGGCCAATCCGTCGGCCTATCTCGACAGCCTGAAGATCAAGGCATCGGCTTAGGCGCAACCGCGCCTGCGCGGTTGTCGCAGGCGACCCAGGCGCAAGCGGCATCAGCCGCTTGTCGCCAGATCCGACCCACGGAGCTTTTCGAAAACATGTCAATCCAAGCCATCGAGGACACCAAGGTGAAGGCGTTTCCCGCGCCGGCCGAGCCGTCAAAGGTGATCGCTTTCGCCACAAAGGCGCGGCGCCGTTTCGACCCGCTCGCGATCGTGAACAAATTGGCAAGCACGCTGCTGCCGCCGGCCGTCGTCATCGTACTCATGCTCGTCGTCTGGCAGGTCGCCTGCTCGTCGCCGACCTCCAGCCTGCCGCCGCCGAGCCAGGTGTGGAACGAGGCCTATGACCTGATCGCGCATCCCTTCTTCGACAATGGCCCGCAGGATATCGGGCTCGCCTGGCGGGTGCTGATCTCGCTGCAGCGGGTCGCCATCGGATTTGGCCTCGCGGCAATCGTCGGTGTCGCGCTCGGCGCGCTGGTCGGCCAGTCGGTGTGGGCGATGCGCGGCCTCGATCCGGTGTTCCAGATCCTGCGCACCGTGCCGCCGCTTGCCTGGCTGCCGCTGTCGCTGGCGGCTTTCCGCGATTCCAGCCCGTCGGCGATCTTCGTCATCTTCATCACCTCGATCTGGCCGGTGATCATCAACACCGCCGTCGGCGTCCGCAACATCCCCGAGGACTACCGAAACGTCTCGCGCATCCTGCGGCTCAACCAGATCGAGTTCTTCGTCAAGATCATGGTGCCGGCGGCAGCGCCCTACATCTTCACCGGCCTGAGGATCGGCATCGGCCTGTCCTGGCTCGCCATCGTCGCCGCCGAAATGCTGACCGGTGGCGTCGGCATCGGCTTCTTCATCTGGGATGCGTGGAACTCGTCGCGGCTGCCCGACATCATCGTCGCGCTTGCCTATATCGGCGTCACCGGCTTTTGCCTCGACCGCCTGGTCGCGACGGTCGGCACCTTCGTCACCCGCGGCACAACGGCAAAGTGAGGAAAGCGCCATGACGGCCTATCTGAAACTCGACCATATCGACAAATCCTTTGCCCGCGGCGGCCAGGTCAGCGAGGTGCTGAAGGACATAAGACTGACCATCGACAAGGGCGAATTCGTCTCCATCATCGGCCATTCCGGCTGCGGCAAGTCGACCTTGCTCAACCTGATCGCCGGGCTGACCAAGGTCTCCGCCGGCGCCGTGCTGCTCGAGGACAAGGAGGTCGACAGCCCGGGACCGGAGCGCGCCGTGGTGTTCCAGAACCACTCGCTGCTGCCCTGGCTGACCGTTTACGAGAACATCAACCTGGCGGTATCCAAGGTCTTCGGCGGCACCAAGAGCCGTGCCGAGCGGCATGACTGGATCATGCGCAATCTCGACCTTGTGCAGATGGCGCATGCGAAGGACAAACGGCCGGCGGAAATCTCGGGCGGCATGAAGCAACGCGTCGGCATTGCGCGTGCACTCGCCATGGAACCGAAGATCCTGCTGCTCGACGAACCGTTCGGCGCGCTGGACGCGCTGACCCGCGCGCATCTGCAGGATGCGGTGATGGACATCCATTCGCGTCTCGGTTCGACGACGATCATGATCACCCATGATGTCGACGAGGCGGTGCTGCTCTCCGACCGCATCGTCATGATGACCAACGGTCCGGCGGCGACCATCGGCGAGGTGCTTGCCGTGCCGCTCGCCCGGCCGCGCCGCCGCGTCGAGCTCTCTTCCGACCGCACCTTCCTGCGCTGCCGCGAGGCGGTGCTGAAGTTCCTCTACGAACGCCACCGCTTCGTCGAAGCCGCGGAGTAGGGCCATGACCGAAAAACGCGTCATCATCGGCAACAGGCGACCTGCATCCGCAATGGGCAATCTACCGCATTGCACAAATATTATGCTGCTGTGCAAGCGTTCTGACTAATCTTTGATCCGTTGTCGGGCTTGGTCAAAAGTCGCGCGGCTGCGGTTTCGCTTTGATTTCCTTGGAGAATATAGAGCGCTGTCGAATTGGCACGCTTCCTGCTTTTCAGAATGCGGGCCCGCATGGGCCAAGAGACACGACGGCGTCCAATGGCGGGCGCCACAGGCAAAGCTGCCGCTCAGGTCAACACGCGATCCCGGATGGGCGGACGCGCGAGGCCTGGCCGGCAGCTTTTTTGTTTTGACCGAACACGCAATCGACGGCGCTGGTCCCAAGCGGCGCCCAACGGAGACGACGATGACGAAACGGATCGGAACTGGCGCGTCCCTGGCGGACTTCACGCGCCGCGATTTTCTGGCCAGCAGCGCGCTGACGGCGGCACTGTTCACCGCCGCGCTCCTCCTCTTTCCCGCAGGCGCCAAGACTGACGGCAAGGGTCCCGCGGTGACCGCGCAGAACTCGGTCTCATCCAGCTCGCCGATGCCGCGCCGCTGACAATCGCGAACGAACAGATAAGGGCGGTGCCTCCCACGCCGCAAACCGGAGCCTGAAATGACCGCAAATCTCCCAGCCGCGCCCAGCCAGGATGGTGCCCCCAGGCAGGCGCTCATGATGTCCACCATCGCCTTTACTGTCTGCTTCGCGGTGTGGACGATCTTTTCAATCATTGGCGTGCGCATAAAGCAGGAGCTGGGGCTGAACGAGACGGAGTTCGGCCTGCTCGTCGGCACGCCGATCCTCACCGGCTCGATCGTGCGCATGGTGCTCGGCGTCTGGACCGACCGTTTTGGCGGACGGCTGGTCTACACCGCGACCATGCTTGCGGCGGCGGTCGCGACCTTCCTGCTCGCCTTTGCGCACACCTACGGGCAGATGCTGGTCGCCGCGCTCGGCGTCGGGCTCGCCGGTGGCTCCTTCGCTGTCGGCGTCGCTTATGTCTCGCGCTTCTTCCCTGCCGGCAAGCAGGGCACGGCCCTCGGCATCTTCGGTGTCGGCAATGTCGGGGCCGCGGTCACCAAGTTCCTGGCTCCGTTCGTGCTTCTCTCCTGGGGCTGGCAGTCGGTCGCGCTGATCTGGGCAGCGGCACTCGTCGTCATGGCCGTCGTCTTCTGGTTCACTACCAGCGACGATCCGGTCATCCGTGAGCGCCGCGCCGGCAAGGCGGCGCCCGCGAGAAGCTTCTGGCAGGAATTCGCGCCGCTGAAGAACCTGCAGGTCTGGCGCTTCGCCTTCTACTATTTCTTCGCCTTCGGTGCGTTCGTCGCGCTGTCGCTGTGGTTGCCGCGCTACCTGATCGGGGTCTACGGCTTCGGGCTGGCGACAGCCGGCATGATCGGCGCTGCCTATTCGATCCCGGCAAGCATCTTCCGCGCCTATGGCGGCGTGCTCTCCGACCGGATCGGCGCTCGCACCGTGCTCTACTGGACCTTCGCTGTGTCGTCCGTCGCCACGCTGATCCTGTCGCTGCCGTCGGCCGACTATGTCGTTCACGGCATCAGCGGGCCGATCCCCTTCCACTTCGCCATCGGGCCGGTCGCCTTCATCGCCGTCGCCTCGATACTCGGCTTCTTCATGAGCCTGGGCAAGGCCGCCGTCTACAAGCACATTCCGGCCTATTATCCAGGCAGCGTCGGCGCGGTCGGCGGCGTTGTCGGCATGATCGGCGGGCTCGGCGGCTTTGTCCTGCCGATCGCCTTCGGCGCCCTCAACGACCTCACGGGCGTATGGTCGAGCTGCTTCATGCTGCTCTTCGTCATCGTCGCCACCTGCTTTGCCTGGATGCACGTCTCCATCCGGCGGATGGAGCGCGCGGCATCTGCCGAAACTTCAGCCCTTTCCTACGCGGCTGAGTGAGACTGGAGCGGATCAGGAATATGACCGAAAAACTCGTCATCATCGGCAACGGCATGGCCCCCGGGCGCATGCTGGAGCATCTGCTGGAAAAGGCGCCGGACCGCTACCAGGTCACCATCTTCAACGCCGAGCCGCGCGTGAACTACGACCGCATCATGCTGTCGCCGGTTCTGTCGGGCGAAAAGGATTATGAGGAGATCATCATCCATGGCGATGGCTGGTACATCAAGCACGGCATCACCCTCTACAAGGGCCACAAGATCGTCGCCATCGACCGGCAGGCCAAGACCGTCACCTCTGATCACGGCGTGACCGAACCTTACGACAAGCTGGTCATCGCCACCGGCTCGGTGCCGTTCATCATCCCGGTGCCGGGCCACAATCTGCCGGGGGTGCTGACCTATCGCGACCTGGACGACGTCCGCGCGATGATGCTTGCCGCCCAGTCGCGGGCCAAGGCCGTGGTCATTGGCGGCGGCCTGCTCGGGCTCGAAGCCGCGGCCGGTCTCAACGCGCAAGGCATGGACGTCACCGTGCTGCATGTCATGCCGACGCTGATGGAGCGCCAGCTCGATCCGGCCGCTGGCTACCTCCTGCAGCGCGCCGTGGAAGAACGCGGCATCAAGGTCATCACCAAGGCCAATACCCAGGCGATCACCGGCAACGGCAAGGTCGAGCAGGTGGAACTTGCCGATGGCACCGTAATCCCGGCGACGCTGGTGGTGATGGCGGTCGGCATCCGGCCGAACGCGGCGCTGGCCAAGGAGGCTGGCATCGCCGTCAACCGCGGCATCGTCGTCGATGCCGGCATGCGCAGCAACGACCCCGACATCTTCGCGCTCGGCGAATGCGCCGAGGTCAACGGCATGGTCTACGGGTTGGTGGCACCGCTCTACGAGATGGCGCGTGTCGCGGCCAGCCAGCTTGTCGGCGACGAGGCTGCGGCCTTCGTCCATTCGGACACGCCGACGAAGCTCAAGGTCACCGGCATCGAACTGTTCTCGCTGGGAGACTTCGCCGAGGGCGAGGACCGCCAGGAGATCGTGCTGCGCGACGCTGCGGCCGGTGTCTACAAGCGCCTGGTGCTGAAGGACGACCGCATCATCGGCACCGTGCTCTATGGCGAGACGGCCGACGGCGCCTGGTTCAATGATTTGAAGAAGAAGCAGACCGACATATCGGAGATGCGCGACACGCTCATTTTCGGCCAGTCATACCAGGGGGGCGCCCCCCTGGACCCTATGGCGGCCGTTGCAGCCTTGCCGGATGATGCGGAAATCTGCGGCTGCAACGGCGTCTGCAAGGGCAAGATCACGGGCGCGATCACGGCCAAGAGCCTGACCTCGCTCGACGACGTGCGCGCCCACACCAAGGCCTCCGCGTCCTGCGGCTCCTGCACCGGGCTGGTCGAGAAGCTGATGGTGCTGACCCTGGGCGACACCTACAACCCGGCCGCCGTGCAGCCCATGTGCACCTGCACCACGTTCGGCCATGACGAGGTGCGCCGGCTGATCAAGGCCAAGAGCCTGAAGACCATTCCGGCCGTCATGCAGGAGCTGGAATGGAAGACCTCCTGCGGCTGCGCCAAATGCCGGCCGGCGCTGAATTACTACCTCGTCTGCGACTGGCCGAACGACTACGCCGACGACTACCAGTCGCGCTTCATCAACGAGCGCGTCCATGCCAACATCCAGAAGGACGGCACCTATTCGGTGGTGCCGCGCATGTGGGGCGGCGTGACCAGCGCCTCCGAGCTGCGCGCCATCGCCGATGTCGTCGACAAGTTCGAGATCCCGATGGTCAAGGTCACCGGCGGCCAGCGCATCGACATGCTCGGCATCCGCAAGGAAGACCTGCCGGGGGTGTGGGCCGATCTCGGCCAGGCCGGCTTCGTCTCCGGCCATGCCTACGCCAAGGGCCTGCGCACGGTGAAGACCTGCGTCGGTTCCGACTGGTGCCGCTTCGGCACGCAGGATTCGACGGGTCTCGGCATCCGCATCGAGAAGTTCATGTGGGGCTCGTGGACACCGGCCAAGGTCAAGATGGCGGTGTCGGGTTGCCCGCGAAACTGCGCCGAGGCGACCTGCAAGGATGTCGGCGTCATCTGCGTCGACAGCGGCTACGAGATCCATTTCGCCGGAGCCGCCGGCCTCGACATCAAGGGCACCGAAGTGCTCGGCCTGGTCAGGACAGAGGACGAAGCGCTGGAGCATATCGTGGCGCTGACGCAGATGTACCGCGAGCAGGGCCGCTATCTCGAGCGCATCTACAAATGGGCCAAGCGCATCGGCATCCCCGAGATCAAGGGCCAGATCATGGACGATGGCGAGAAGCGCAAGGCCTATTACGAGCGCTTCGTATTCTCGCAGAAATTCGCCCAGGTCGATCCATGGTCGGAGCGCGTCTCCGGCAAGGACAAGCACGAATTCCGGCCGATGGCATCGGTCGGGTTCGCCGAGGCAGCGGAGTGAGCGCGTGTTCCCGAAAAGTGGAAACCGGTTTTCGGTCGAGAACACGCGCAAGAAGGAAATCTAGATGAACTGGATCGCTATCGGCACGCTCTCCGACATCCCCCGGCGCGGCGCGCGCTGCGTTGCCACGCCCGAGGGCAAGATTGCCGTTTTCCGCACCGTGGACGATCAGGTATACGCCATCGACGACCATTGCCCGCACAAGGGCGGGCCGCTCAGCCAGGGCATCGTCCACGGCGCGGCGGTGACCTGTCCGCTGCACAATTGGGTGATCTCGCTGGAGACGGGCAAGGCGCTCGGCGCCGATGAGGGCGTTGTGCGCACCATCCCGGTGCGCATCGACGGCGAGCGGCTGTTCATCGCGCTGGAAGCGCTGGCCAGCCGCGCGGCCTGAAATCATGGAGATCGACGCAGCACGCGAGGTGAGGACCACCTGCCCCTATTGCGGGGTGGGTTGCGGCGTGCTGGCGAAGGTCGCCGCGGACGGGCAGGTGTCGGTCCGCGGCGATCCTGACCATCCGGCGAATTTCGGCCGGCTCTGCTCCAAGGGCTCCGCCCTTGCCGAGACCATCGACCTCGACGGCCGGCTGCTCCATCCGGAGATCGACGGCCGCCGCGCCGGCTGGGACGAGGCGCTCGACCGCGTCGCCTCGACCTTTTCGCAGACCATCGCCGAGCATGGCCCGGATTCAGTCGCCTTCTATGTCTCCGGGCAGTTGCTGACCGAGGACTATTACGTTGCCAACAAGCTGATGAAGGGGTTTGTCGGATCGGCCAATATCGACACCAATTCGCGGCTCTGCATGGCCTCTTCGGTCGCCGGCCATCGCCGCGCCTTCGGTTCCGACACGGTGCCGGGAACCTACGAGGATCTCGAGCTTGCCGATCTCATCGTGCTGGTCGGCTCCAACCTCGCCTGGTGTCATCCGGTACTCTACCAGCGCATCGCGGCGGCGCGCGAAAAGCGGCCGGAGATGAAGATCGTGCTGGTCGACCCGCGCCGCACCATGACCGCCGACATCGCCGACATGCATCTGGCGATCGCGCCGGATGGCGACGTGGCCTTGTTCACCGGGCTGCTTGCCTATCTTGGCCAGCACAATGCGCTGGACCGCGCCTATGTCACCGAGCGCACGACCGGCTTCGGCCAGGCCCTTCTCGCCGCCTCGACGCTCGACCTTGCCGGCGTTGCGGAAGCCACGGGCCTCAGCGAGGACGAGCTTGGCCGCTTCTACAGCCTGTTTGCCCGGACGGAAAAAACCGTCACCGTCTACAGCCAGGGGGTGAACCAGTCGTCCTCGGGCACCGACAAGGTCAACGCCATCATCAACTGCCATCTCGCCACCGGGCGCATCGGCAAGCCCGGGGCAGGGCCGTTTTCGGTGACCGGCCAGCCCAACGCCATGGGCGGCCGCGAGGTCGGCGGCATGGCCAACATGCTCGCCGCCCACATGGAGATCGAAAACCCCGCGCATCGAGCCCGCGTGCGCCGCTTCTGGAACGCGCCGGCGCTGGCCGAACAACCCGGCCTGAAAGCGGTCGACATGTTCAAGGCGGTGGCCGACGGGCGCATCAAGGCGCTGTGGATCATGGCCACCAATCCCGTCGATTCCATGCCGGACGCCGACGCCGTCGAGGCGGCGATCAAGGCCTGTCCCTTTGTCGTGGTCTCGGACGTTCTGGCTAGCACCGACACGGTCCGCCACGCCCATGTCCGGCTGCCCGCGACCGCCTGGGGCGAGAAGGACGGCACCGTCACCAATTCCGAGCGCCGCATCTCGCGCCAGCGGGCCTTTTTGCCAGCGCCCGGTGAGGCGCGGCCGGACTGGTGGATCGTCGCCGAGGTGGCGAGGCTGATGGGGTTTGGCCAGGGGTTTGCCCACGTGACGCCAGCGCAGATTTTTGCGGAGCACGCGGCGCTCTCGGCATATGAGAATGATGGGGCGCGGGATTTTGATATTGGTGCCTATGCCGGGATCGAGGCGGAGGAATACGACGCGCTGGCGCCGTTCCAATGGCCAGAGAAGGATGGTCAGGCAGCGCGTAGTCCTTCCACCCGCTTCTTCGCCAACGGCAACTTCTACACGCCCGACGGCAAGGCGCGCTTCATCCCCATTCGCCCCGTCGCGGAAACCCGCACGGACGAAAAATTTTCGCTGATCCTCAACACCGGCCGCGTCCGCGACCACTGGCACACGATGACGCGCACCGGCAAAAGCCCGCGCCTGTCCCAGCACATCGCCGAACCCTTCGCCGAAATCCACCCGGCGGATGCGCAGCACTTTGGCATCGGCGATGCCGACATCGTGCGTATCTCCAGCCCGCGGGGCGAGGTGCTCGTGCGAGCCTTGGTGACATCGCGCCAACGCCAGGGCAGCCTGTTTGCGCCGATGCATTGGACCGACCAGTTTGCCGCCAAAGGCCGGCTCGACGCGCTGACGGCGTCGCTCACCGATCCCGTTTCCGGCCAGCCGGCCTTGAAACATGTCGCGGTGCGCATCGAGAGATTCGCGGCCAAAGCCTTCGGCTTTGCGGTTATGCGACAACGCCCGGCGCCGGTTGCCGCGACCTATTGGGCCGTGGCCAAATGCCGGGGCGGCTGGCGGGTCGAACTGGCTTTCGCCGACGACGACATCGACTGGGCGGGCTTTGCCGCTGCGCTGTTCGGCGCGTCACCCGACATGCTTGCCTATCACGACCGTGACGCCGGCCAGCATCGCATCGCCGCCTTCGACGGCGAGCGCCTCGCAGGCGCGCTGTTCGTTGCCCCCGGCCCGGTCGCGGTGTCGCGCGGCTGGGCGGCCGAACAGCTCGAAGAAACCCATGCCGGCCAGCGCGAGCGCTTCCGCATCGTCGCCGGCCGCGCCGGCGCCGAGCGGCCGGATGCCGGCGCCACCGTCTGCTCCTGCTTCAGCGTCGGCGCCAACCAGATCGCGGCGGCGGTGGCGGCAGGCTGCACGAGCGTCGCTTCCATCGGCGAGACGCTGAAGGCCGGCACCAATTGCGGCTCCTGCCGCGCCGAGATCCGCGCGATCATCGAGGCGAGGCGGGTGCAGGCGGCGGAGTGAAGGGGCGCAGCAGCGCAGGCCTCTGGGCCTTGGTGACGCGTCGCCCTTTTGAAGGCTGGCAGGCATGGGCGAGGCGACTGGCGATTACGCCTACTGCGATCGCCCAGGCTGCCAAACTGTCGAACTGTCGCCCAGCGGCCAATTGGCGCTTCGCCCTGCGTCCGGCCCGCGGCCTGCCTCAATGACCCCGACCATTGCGCGCGTAAATTCAACCACACTGTTTGCCGTGACGGCGGCCTTGTCGGGACTTTGCCCAATCTGTTCGGCGGCTCCGCAACATGACAGGCGGATGAGATCGTAGTGCAGGTCTCTTTCATCGTCCGGCAACGCCGCCAAAGTCAGGGCGCGGCAGTGGATCATCCGCAGCAGTTGTGCCAGTGCTGTTTCGACACTCATGCGTTTTGCTCCGCATCGGTCGAACGTCCCGGCCCTGAGGGGCGCTGGAACGTCGATCGGAGGTTGGTTCCTGCCCCCAATGCCGAAAGGCTGCATCACAGCCGTTAATATATCGTTGATCGCTAATATATTCGCCGGCTTGACGGTTTTGCTTGTCGGGGCGCCGATGCCGGGCAGCAACGAACCCTGCGGAGCGGCTGCTTACGCTGCAAGCGCCGCCTTGCGGCCGCAAGTCAAGACAGCGCGTGAAACCAAAAGCTAACTGAAAAACAATCATTCGATGGAAAGATAGCTGTTCCGCCGACAGTATCGGCGAGCCGGCAACGGTTGGTACTGACCATAAAATGGAAAGGACTGCGTTGTGTCGATGCTCAAGGGAAGATTCTTCGCCTTTCGCCGCAGCCTGATCCTGCTGGTTGTTTCCGCAATCGGCGTGTTGCCGGCATTCGCCCTAGAGCCAGCCAAATATCCGGAGCCGCCCGACACCGTCGCCTTCAAGGTTGAGAAGAACGGGGAATCGATCCCGGTCACATTGCGGCAACTGGAAAAGCTCGGCCTTTACAGCGTTTCCACCCCAAGTCCCTTTGAAAAGGGGCAACTGAAGTTTCAGGGTGTTCTGTTCCGGGATGTGCTCAAGCTGATCGGAATGGACGGCGAGGGATCCGTCGTGCTGCGCGCGCAGGACGACTATGTGCAGACAATCCCGAAGGAAGACTGGACGGAAGGTCCTCTTCTTCTTGCCACGCGCCAGGACGGCCAGTTGCTGACAAGGCGCACGCAAGGTCCCACGCGGCTGATCTACCCTCTTGACGACCATCCGGCCTTTGATACGCCGGTTCACAAGCCGAGATGGATCTGGTTGATAAAGACGATTGCGCCAGCCAATTGAACCCCAGCATGACATCCGGCCATGTGGTTTAGAAGCACAGCCTGGCGGGTTCCTGTAACCTACGCGGCAGCGGCGGCATCGGCAGCCATCTGCTCAGCCGCGCTGATCGCGGTGCTCTTCACGAGCGTCAGCAGGATAGAGTCCGCGATGCCGCGTTTCGGCTTCTTCGCCATTCGTGAGTTTCACATTGCAATACGCGACGTGACGCATCTGCGGGACATGATTTCGCTTGCCCAGGCGGCTCCCAAATCACCGGAAAGCCTCGAGCACCTGTCGACCGCGAACGACCTGATCTACATCCGCTTCGAGCGCATCGACGGCGGCGACACCATCAGCGAAATCCCCGCCTATGCCGGTATCGTGCCGCGGGTCAACGACGCGGTGAAGCAGCTTGACGCCGTCATTGCGGCCGGCGTGCCTCTTGACGAAAAGCGCCTGAAGGAGGTGGGAAACGAGCTCGACCAGATTGTCGCTCGCATGAACGATGAATACTACAAATACGGGGAGGAAGTGAACGTCGATCTCTATTCGGCGGAGAAGAACCTGAACAGGTTCAACTACCAGATCGCCTTTGCCTTGACCGTCTTGTCAGCGCTCGCGATAGGAACCGCCGTGTTGCTGATCGGTCGTCGCGAGACGATCAGGAAACTCGAATTTCTCGCCTGGCAAGACGCGACGACGGAGTTGAAGAACCGCGCCTGGATGTCCGCTAACCGGGACGGGCTGCTGGAGCGGGCGAGGTTGGCCGGCAAGCAACTTCGGCTGTTCCTGATCGACCTCGACCATTTCAAGAGCGTCAACGACACGTTCGGTCACCACGTCGGCGATATGCTGCTGAAAGCCGTTGCCGAAACCCTGCAGTCGGTCGAACTGCCTGATGAAGTGGCCGCCGTCCGTTTGGGTGGCGACGAGTTCGCCGTCATCGCGATCGGGGATAGCCACTCGGCGGATATGGGACATCGTCTTCGCGAGCAATTGAACCGCTTTGCCGATCTGGACGGCCACCAGGTGCGCATCGGCGCCAGCATCGGCATGGCGTCCTTTCCGGACCATGGGTCGGATATCTCTACCTTGCTGCGCAACGCAGACAGCGCCCTTTATGTCGCGAAAGCGGAGGGACGATCCGGATTCGTGACCTACTCGCCCGCGATCCTCAGCCAGATCGACGCGCAACTCGGCGAGGAAGCGGCGATCAAGCGGGCGCTCAATGACGACGAGTACTTCCTTGTCTGGCAACCGCAATTCGAATTGGCGACCGGGCGCATGATCGGTGCCGAAGCCCTGGTCCGTTGGCGCGACCGCGTTTCAGGGACGGTTCGCTTGCCGGACTCATTCATTCCGACAGCGGAACGGAGTGATCTGATACTGGAAATCGACAAGACCGTGCTGAGCAAGGCCTGCGCGCAGGCAGCGCATTGGATGTCGATCTCCGCCGACGATTTCGTCTGCGCGGTCAATGCTTCGGGCAAGAGCCTGCAGGAGGATGCATTCTTCCTTCACCTCGTCGAGGTGCTGCGGCGGACCGGATTGCCGCCGTCGCGCCTGCAGCTGGAAATAACGGAAGGGGTGTTCATCCACAGCAGGAACGCCTTGGACACTTTGTCGAAAATCCGGAACCTCGGCGTCAGTCTGGCGCTCGACGATTTCGGATCCGGATATTCGAGTTTCGGCTACCTAGCCGACCTCGACCTCAATCGCCTGAAGATCGATCGATCGTTCTTGAACGATCTGGAGTCGTCCGGGAAGAAGCAGGACGTGATCAGGGGGATCATCGCGTTGGCCAATACCCTTGGCCTGGTCGTCATGGCCGAAGGCGTCGAAACAGAAGCGCAGCTGGCTTTCCTGATCGCCGAACGATGCCACGGCGCCCAGGGGTTTTTCATGTCGGAACCCATCGACGTGAAAGTGCTGACAAATCAGCTGATCGCACGGCGCGGCGGCCTCAAAGCCAAGGCCAGGTCCAGGCTGAACCTCTCGGCCTGATCGTTTGCCTTGAGACTTAGCCGCCGGAATTAAGTTGGCCGGGAGCCTGGATTTAAGCCGGACGGACTTGAATAGACGCTTCTCGTATTTCCCACCTGACTTATCGCGACAAACGATTATCGCAGCGTCAGGTGTATTTTTGTGGTATGAATTTTAGGAGCAGCTAAGCAACGGGGGCCAGACAATGGACGCCGCAGTGCTACAGGCAGTTGGGCAAGTGGCGGGAATTGGCGGTCTTGCCCTGGGCGTGTTTCTCCTTCTTTTTAGAGAAATTATTCGCAAGAAGATTTTCCCGATGCTTCCGCCCGCGCAGGCATACCGGCTTCTGCGGTTGATTACTGGTGCCGTCTGGTCGATCGCTCTCGCCGGCATCGCGGCCTGGGTCTATACGAGCCAGGCATCGGCGAAAGCCGTGTCGGCGGATCACGGTATTGCGATCGGCGGCGATGTATCGGGCGGATCGACAGTCGAAAATACCACCGCAGTCGATCCCGCGAAGTAGAAACTTCCGATGCGGTACGTGGCCAGTTTTATTGCTGCCGCGGTGTATTTCCACCTCGCCCTGGGACCTGCAAAGGCGATTGGCGATACCGAGGTCAAGAATTGCGCGATCGCGATTGCGGACTCGGTCGAAGCCAGCAACATCTCGAATGTCTGCGGGGTACCTCCGGAGCTCCTGGCCGCGATCGTCGAGGAGTTCAAACAGACCAGGGAAGAGCTGCAAAGGAGCAACCAAGACCTTCGGGAAATGGCTGAGGACCGCAAGGCATCGGTTGAGCGTCTCAAGCAGACACTCGACCTGACCAACGGCCAGGTGCGGGCGGCGTTTGAGATTCTCGGAGAGACAAACGTTCCTTCCGAGCAACTTTCAAGCAAGCTTGTCGAGATTGCCCAGAAATTCAAGCTATTGCAGTCGATCGCGGCGGCCGAGCCGGGCGACACGCCCGAAATAACCGACCTCAAGCAACAAGTGGAAGCCGCGACCAAGGCCGGCGAACTCGACAAGGCCGATTCCCTGCTCTCCACCATTGACGAAAAGCAGTCTCAGGCCGAGGACAACCTTGCGGTAAACCGCGCCAAGACGCTTGCCAACCGTGGCGACCTCGCACTCGGCCGGCTTCGTTACAAGGATGCGGCGAAACATTTCGCGAGTGCGGCCGCCACGCTCCCGCCGGATGACGCATACGTCGCTCAGCGACGCGAGTATCTGAGGCAAGAAGCCTCGGCGTTTGGTCAGCAGGGGGAGGAATATGGAGATACCGCGGCCCTGCAGCGGGCGATCGAATTGAATGAAAGCTTGCTTCAGACGACTTCTCGATCAGGATCCCCGCTTGAATGGGCGGGCACCGAAAATGCGCTGGGTCTTGCCCTTCTTGCCCTTGGCGTCCGCGAAGGAGGCAAGGAACGCCTCGAACTGGCTGGCGCCGCGTTCCGGGCGGCGCTTGAAGAGCGAACGCGTGTGCGGGTGCCAATTGATTGGGCGACCACTCAAACCAACCTTGGCATCGCGCTCTGGGCGATCGGCGAACGAGACAATGGCACCGCGAACCTGGAGGAAGCGATTGCCGCTTTTCATGCTGCGTTGGAGGAGCGAACAAAGCAGCGCGAGCCGATCGGCTGGGCACTGACCCAAATCAATCTCGGCAATGCGCTACGCACACTTGGTCTGCGCGAGAGCGAGACCTCTCGGCTGAAAGACGCCGTGACGGCTTATCAGGCGGCGCTTGAAGAACTGACCCGCAAGCGCTCTCCGCTCGACTGGGCGAAGGTTCAACTCAATCTTGGCCTTGCGCTTTGGGCGATCGGCGATCGGGAGAGCGACGCAGCACATCTGGAGCAATCGATTGCGGCTTTCAACGGGGCACTGGAGGAATGGACCCGCGAGCGCCTGCCGATCAAATGGGCCGCCGCCCAGAGCAGTCTCGGCAATGCCTTGTGGTCACTCGGGGCACTCGAGCCGGGCACGGAGCGCCTTGAGAAGGCTGCCGCGGCCTACCGTGCGGCACTCCAGGAATTGACCAGGGATCGTGTTCCGATCGATTGGGCAACAACGCAGAACAATCTCGGAGGCACACTTTTGGCCCTCAGCGAGAAGGAGACCGACCTCTCCCACATCAAGGACGCGATCACGGCGTTTCGCACGGCGCAGGAGGTATGGACCCGTAAGCGGGCACCGCTCAAATGGGCGATGGCACAGAATAACCTCGGCAGCGCCCTGACCTCTCTCGGTCGGCACGACACGGACAAGGCGAGTCTCGAGGAGGCCGTCGCGGTCTTGCATGCAGCGCTGGAAGAGCTGACCCGCGAACGTGTGCCGATCGAATGGGCGAGGGCGCAGAACAACCTCGGCCTCGCGCTTATGCGGCTCGGCATGCTTGAGAGCGGTACGCCTCGCCTCGACGAAGCGATTGCAGCCTTCCACGCCGCGCTGGAAGAATGGACGCGCGAGCGGGTTCCGCTGAACTGGGCGTCGGCTCATGGCAATTTGGCAAATGCGCTCGGCAAACTTGCGGCAAGGGCAGCAGGGCCTGAACGGGTCAAGCATTGGGAGGCCGCAATCGTGTCGTTGCGAAACAGCCAGCAGATAAATACGCGCGAGCTGCAACCACAGGCGTGGGCCTTCATGCAGAACTCGATCGGATACAGCCTTGTGCTGATCGGCGAACAGGAGGACGAAGTGGCTCGGTTCGAGCAGGCCATCCCGATCCTGCGCGAGGCGCTGGCTGTCCAATTGCAACTGCAAGAAGCAAGAAGTGCCGCGGCGACTTCCGACAGCCTCTGCCACGCGCTGCTCGGGACGGGCAGCCGAATGAAGGATCGCGGGGCGCTGCTCGAAGCCAGGCAATTGTGCGAAAGCGCGAAACAGGTGATCACGGCAGCAGGAGACAGTGCAGCCGAGACTTCGGACAATCTCGCCAGGATCGCGGACGCCCTCAAGGCGCTGCCATAGAGTGCACGGATTGCAGGGGTATGGGATGCAATGCAACTGTGCCGCTTAACTAGTTGATTCAATGCGCAAATAGCTGTCTTGGGTTCCGGGAAGCTTTTCGAACTTTCTGGATTGCGCCTCAACCCGAATTGCGTGTGCTCATTGGACAGATCAGGCCATTAGATTCGGTCATGGCAAGTAGCCGTATTGCACACCCAAACGAAAACGAGTTTCTCGCTGCCCACATTGATGGTGCGGTGCGCCCAATCGGGCGGGATGAACGCACAGGACGCCGGACTTCATCTCGACGATCTTGGTCTCGCCGTCACGGGCCCGGCGGCGGTGCGATCAGTCTCTATCTGGACGTGGCCTCGTGCGCGCCGCTCTAACGGACGAGTGCGAGCCCAATGGCGATGCCTAGGCCGATAGCAAGGCCGCCAGCAAGCTTCCCGACCAGATCGAGGGCGATGGCGCGGACAAGCGTCCACTCGTCTCTACGAGGCGCCTGAACGGCGCGGGAAAGGTCGTCGAACATCGCTTCCATGGTTGCCACCCTGCGATTTTGAGGGCGAGCCTAGATCAGATCCGACGAAATGTGAATCCCCCCGTTCGATGAGGTGACCAAGGAACGCGCGCTGGCGGGCTACTCTGACGGCGGTTCAATCAAAGTCTAACGATCGGCACAGCGCACTAGAAAGCACGTGTGGTAACCGTTAATTCAACCATTGCTAGTATATTAGCAGAGTGGCGGCTCCGACCGGCTTGGGGGCTGGGTTTAGCCGGAGCCTGCGCAGCCAGGGGTAGTAGTTGACCGCGCTGTCTCAGAATAGGACAGCGCGGTCTAAATTTTGGTTAATACGTTACAGGCTGCTAATTCAGCAAATATAGCCTTTGAGGGCGCGGGCGCAGCCGCCGAAGATGCGCTTCACCTTTCCTTCACCATATTAGCGCACGTTCATAAGTGGACATGCTGGTGTAGCTCGTACATGCCCAGAGCCCCGGTGCCGACCTAGGCGCCGGGGCATTTTGGTTTCGCCCCTACGGCTGGCTAGCAGCTGGCTCACCTTACGTCTTTGTGCTTAGCGACCTTGGACCGCTGCTGGATCCCGAGACGCCCACGGCGGACGCTGGTGAGGTCAGTCGTTTTCATTTCAGCGCAACTAGTTCTATAATCCGTCGAGGATGGGCCAGATCGATGGACCGCAAGCTTTCCGCCATTCTCGCCGCTGATGTTGTGGGCTATTCCACCCAGATGGAGCGCGACGAGGCCGGCACGTTCGAGCGCCTTCGTGCTGGACGCAAGGAACTGTTCGAGCCCGAGATTGCCCGCCACCACGGCCGCGTCTTCAAGCTGATAGGCGATGGACTGCTGGCCGAATTCGGTAGCGTCGTCGACGCGGTCGAATGTGCCGTGTCGTTGCAGCGCGGCCTAGTGGAACGCAACGCCGCCGTTTCCGAAGATCATCGGATTCGCGTCAGGATCGGGATCAATCTCGGCGAGGTGATTGTCGAGGGCGAGGACCGGTATGGCGAGGGAGTCAACGTCGCTGCCAGGCTTCAACAGCTGGCACAACCTGGCGGCATCTGCGTCTCAGGAAAGGTCGCCAAAGAGGTCGAGAAGAAGTTGGCTTTCGGCTTTGAGCCGATGGGCGAACAGAAGCTGAAGAACATCGCCGAATCGGTGAAGGTATACCGGGTGCTGCTCGATCCCGCGGTGGCGGGAAAGCCTAGGGATGATGTCAATCAACCCCCACGCTTCTGGCGCAATCTGGCCGTCTCTATTGGGGTCTTAGTTGTCGCAGTCGGCCTTGCCGCAGCCTGGTGGCGACTGTGGGAGCCGACGATTCGGCCAGCCGCTTTGGAGGCCAACGCGAAAGCCGACGCCCGGCCATCCCTCGTCGTGCTTCCATTTGACAATCTCAGCGACGATAAGGCGCAAGGCTATCTGGCAGACGGTTTCACCGAAGACCTGACCACAGAACTTGCACGCATACCCGGCTTGTTCGTCGTGTCGCGAAACGCGGCTTCCGCCTACAAGGGCAAGGAGACTAAACCCGCGGAGGTCGCCGCTGCGCTTGGTGTCCGGTACATGCTGGAGGGCTCGATACGTCGGGTCGGCGACGACATGCGTATCAACGCTCAATTGGTCGACGGCTCGACCACCGGTCATCTCTGGGCGGAACGTTTCGACGGCCAGTGGGCGGATGTCTTTGCGCTACAGGACAAGGTCGTCGCCAGCATCGCAGGCGCGCTCAAGCTCCGTCTCGTCAGCGCCCAAGGTAAGGCAGACTTCGCAGGAGGCACGCGCAATCCCGCAGCCTACGAAGCTTACCTCATGGGCATGGAAATCTACAATCGTCGCAATACTCCAGAGGAGTTTGCGCAGGCGGTGAGGTTATTCCAGCAGGCGCTGGAACTCGATCCGAACTTCGGCGCGGCGGCAGCATCGCTCGCATGGGCCTATTGGGAGATGGACGGGCCGCGGGTCAAGGCTTTGGCAGTCTCGGACATTATCGCGATTTACAACGTCTACAAGTACCTGGAGCAGGCGGCCAAGCATCCTTCGCCCTCCTACTATCAGCTCGTCGCCAGTTTGCTGGTTCGCGAGCACCGGTCCGATGAGGCAGTCGCGGTTATGTTCAAGGCAGTGGCGCTCGACCCGAGCGATCCCCTGAACTATGTCGGGCTGGCAGAAGCCCTGAGTTTCAATGGCAGGCCGAACGAGGCCCGCGACTATCTCGACGCGGCCAACCGTGTCGATCCAGGCGGCAATGACCATCGGCACTACCAGACTGGGCTGGCTGCATTTGGCCAGGGTCGTTTCGAGGAAGCCGTCGACTACCTTGAAAGGATCGATCTCCAATCGCCCGATCCATGGCCGAAATTCTACGGCCTGCAGGTATTGGTCTCGGCCTACGCACATCTCGGGCGTAGTGACCAGGTCGCCGCCTATAGCGACAGGCTAAGGAACGTCATGTTGGAAAGAAAGGATGGAGGGGCAAATCAGCTGGTTACGCAGAGGTATTTTGTGTTCAAGAACCCGGCAGACATCGGGCGCCTGCTGGACGGCCTGGACAAGGCCGGTGTGCCGGAGTTGCCGGAACAGCTCGATTTGGATGCGAAGGACCGGCTTACCGGTTCGGAGATCAGGTCGCTCATCCTCGGTCATGACCTGCGCGGGGGAGGCGCATGGATAGATAAAGGAACCAGTTGGGTGCAGGAGAACTTCCTGTGCGACGCTATTCCGAAAGTTCAGACAACCTGCGGCGCGATCTTCCGCAATCCTGCAGGGACGCCGGGGCGGGGCCACGAGTATACGGCAGTTTTCCGTTTTGATCGTTTTGAGTTTTCGACCATCAAATGAGACCATTTGAGAATCGACCTCCCCAGTGTTCGGCGCGAATTCGGCGTTTGGTCAGAAGCCCGTCGACAATGGAGGTCAGGACGCTTTATCCACGTTTGTGCCGTCGAGCGCGCTGGTCTTTCGGCAACCGTTTGACACCCTTGTGGAAACGACTGCAGCGGCCGCGCGCATTGAGGAAAACGCGAGCGCCAAACTTCGAAATCTGAGATTTGGCTGGGGTTCCTGGAAGCTTTTCGAACTTTCTGGGTCGCGCCTCAGCCCGAGTTGCGCGTGCTTATGGACAAAGTAGGATACTAGATTGGGCTTTTGATAGTGCGGAAGGCATCGACTTCTGGCACGTATGCCGCAGGCGTCAGCATCTCCTCCCAAGTTCTCGACGGTCTGAACGGCAGCTTTGCGCCTGATATCGGCCGTTCGAAGTGGTGGTCACCGCGCCCAAAAGCAGCCGTTCATTCAATGCGCCAAGAATGGCTGCTTGCCGCGCCTGTGGGTGAGTCGATCGAGCTCGCGAGGGAAAGCGCACGTCGCATCGCGACGCAAGTGGTGCCGCCGAGACGGAACGCGCTTGCTCGCGGGGCTGTCACCGTCTCTCGAAGCGATCCCGTACCGAGCCGCTCCGCACGACCCGGAAGGATGCCGAGCCACCATCGCTTCGGCGACCGCTTTACTCAACGCCCGTCGCAATGGTTCTCATCCGCCGCATCGCGGGAGGTCATGCGTTTTCGGGACAGGCTCTCACTTCCATCCGTCAGAAGCTTCATCAGGAGAGCTTAGCTTGCGCATTCGCGCAACAAGGTTGTGATTTTCGCATCAAGGTCGCGGGCGACAGCAAGAGCCTCCAAACTACCATAAGAGAGCAGATAACTCTCCATTTTGTCATAGGAGACATGCACGCCATCGGGACGTTGATCAAGAAGGACTGTGACTGGGGCGTAAGATCCAGCATCGGGAACGTGCTTGACCATTTCTTTCATAATGAGAGGATTGCCCACTAAAAACCGCATGCTCTTAGGAGTGTCGCGTCCAGTTTCGCGGCGCAGAATGGCGCCCAGGTCGAATTCCGCGAAGAGCATGAGACCTGTGCGGCCTTGGCTGTTTTGCACAACGCGCTCCAAATCCGAGAAGGAATTTGCAGCCCTCGTCGCCTTGAAAAATTCGACCATGTCGGGTTGCCCAACTGCTGACTTGAGCACGGCCACAACGGCGTCGAATGGTTTGGAACACGTCAGGCTGAAACGCTCAACCTCGACCTTTGCGATTGTCATTTCTTTCTCCGCAACAACTCTCAGGAATAAAGGTGCGACCGATCGCGCCGGGATCATGCAACCGCCGATCACGCTTCCAGGAAGGTCCGGACGTGGCTGACGAACAATTCGTGGTACTGAAACAGGGCGCCGTGGCTGGAATCGGGATAGAGGACCAGCTGGGCGTTGCTTAGAGCCTTGAACATTGCATAGGCGTTGTCCGCCGGCAGCATGGTGTCGTGGCTGCCGCTGACCACGAGGGCGGGCTGGCGGATGGCGCGCAGAATGGCGTGCTCGGGATCAGGTGTGGCGCACCAGGTAGTAAGCGCCTTGGCCTGCGGATCCGTCACCGCGCCGCCGTTGTCGGTGTCCCGATCTTCCTTACGCGCCTTCGCCCGCTTCAGGAACGCCAGGCCGGCCGACTGGCTGGCGGACGACTTCGTGAAGAATAGAGGCAGGCGGAGGTCCGGCGCCTCGGTTTGGGAAAACGCGTCCTGGAGAACCGTCAACAGATGCTCCTCTCCACCTTTCGGAGCCGTGCCAACGAGGATGAGCTTGCGGACCAGCCGTCCGTGCTCGGCAGCGATCTGCTGGGCGACGCAGCCGCCGAGGGAAAAGCCAAGAAGGTCGACTTCGGAGAGGCCGAGCAGTTTGATAAAAGCGACCGCGTCTCGGGCCATCGCCTCGATATTGTCGGGCGTTTGGCCTGTCGAGCGGCCGACCCCGGCGTTATCGAAGGCGATCACCGGTCGATTGGCGGCCAGGACATTCACGACGGCGGGGTCCCACGCGTCGATGTTGCCCGAGAAATGCTGCAGGAGAACCAGCGCCGTTCCGGTCGATGGGCCGAGGCGGCGATAGGCGAAGCGAATACCGCCGCCTTCGACGTAACGGGTGGGGGCCGTTTCTAGCGTGGCGGTGTCCTGGCTCGCAGTGTCGAACTCAGTCATGTCATCCTCCGGATGCTTGGCATGGAATAATCGAGTGGGAGTAGCTGGGTGCGATTTTGGCTAGGTCTGCGCCGCTCGCGGACCGAGGCATTCCGCAGTCCGCCGAGCACGCGTGGTGCTCCCGGCACGAAGGCGCCGGGAGCAAAATCGTCACTTCACGAGCGCGGCCTTTTCAATCACCGCGGCGACTTCCTTCGCGTGGACGACCAGGGAGGCATGGCTGCCGGCGACCTCCGTCGTCTGGGCCTTCATCCCGGCGGCGAACATCTTTTGAGCCTCGGGTGCGATGACCTTGTCCTTCGTGCTGATCACATAGAACGTTGGCTTGTCGTGCCAAGCTGCCGTATCGACCGGAGCCTCGAACGCTGTGTGGTTCAACGGGAGCTGATGGTTTGCCAAGGATTCTGCGATCTCCGGAGGAAGGTCGGCCGCGACTGCCGAAGGAAACACTTTGGGATCGATGTAGAGGTTGCCCTTTTCGTCGGGATGAATCGCCGCGGCGCCTTCGGTTGCCGGACCGCTCTTGGCTAAGCTCGCCAGAGATTGTCCCACGTCGGGCGCGAATGCAGAGACGTAGACGAGGGCCGAGACCTTGGGATCGTCACCTGCTTGCGTGATGACCACACCGCCCCAGGAGTGGCCAACGAGAACGGTCTTGCCGTTCTGTTTCGCGAGCGCCTGTTTGGTGGCATCGACGTCCGCTGCGAGGGAGGTGAGCGGGTTTTCGACGAGCGTTACATTGTAGCCCTTCTTCGTGAGGATATCGGCAACCGGCTTCCAACTCGTCTGGTCGACGAAAGCGCCGTGGACGAGCACGATGTTGTGAGCCGCCCCCTTAGGCAGTTGAGTCGATTGGGCGGGGCCGGCAACCGTTGCTCCGGCCATGAGGACGGTGGCGACGGAGAGTAGAAGATTTCGCATTGGTTGCTCCTGTTGAGATGACGGACGACGCGGGTCCGGAGAAAGGGCAGGCGTGTCGGCAAAAAGTCGCGGTTCTCCCATCCGTCGTTTGCGTGATGGTTTGCCGCGCGACCTGTTGGCTCGACGTGAGATCAGGTAGTACGTGGAGCATTTGGACGTTAGGCCTCAATCGTCCGAATATTGTGTCTGACTGTCCGTCGTATTAACATCGGGACGATGGACATCCTCGCCCAAGTGCTTGATCGCGTCCGCCTCAGTGGGACCCTGCTCTTCCACTTCGAGCTCGGCCATCCATGGAATCTGGCATTGCCAGCGCGCCCATACGCCCTGTTCCACTATCTCAGTCGTGGCTCAGCTACCCTCGCGCTCGAAAAGGGACGAGAACTCCACATGACCGAGGGCGACTTTGTTGTCGTCACGCGTGGCGAGCCTCATGTGATCTACTCGGATAGCGAGACGGAGCCGCTGCCGATTCTCGACATCGATCGACTAGCTGGGCGTCTTGGCCTCGTTCGTCACGGAGGCGGCGAGCAGCCGCTCGCGACGATGATCTGTGGTAATTTCACAGTGGCACGGCCGCCCTCGCGCGGCAGCGTCTTGGAATTGCTTCCGCCCGTGCTTCTCCTGAAGCCGACGGAAGACGGAGAATGGCTCAAGGCCATTCTGCAACGCATGGTGAGCGAGGCGGCGTTCGAGCGTCCCGGGCAAGGCGTCGCGCTCTCACGTCTAACTGAAGTGCTCTTCGTCGAGGTGTTGCGAAGCTGGATCAAGTCGCTCGGTCCCGGAGAAGGCGGGTGGCTGGGGGCGATGGCGGACCCGCACATAGGACCGGCGCTTCAGTTGATTCACGAACGACCGGATCGGCCCTGGACACTTGGCGACCTTGGGCTCAGCGTGGGGCTCGGCCGCTCGGCATTTTCGGCTCGCTTCACCAAGCTCGTTGGCCAGTCCATGTACCGCTATCTGATCGCACGACGGATGTCGGAGGCTGCGTTTCTACTCGAAACAAGCGACGAGGGAATTGCACGGATTGCGACCCGTGTAGGCTACGAGACCACGGCCGCGTTTTCGAAGCTGTTCCATCGACATCATGGCCTGTCGCCTGGCCGTTATCGAGCGGTGCGCCGGTCTGACAGTGGCCGAAGGCAAGGTGGCGTTCTGGAAGCGGAAGTCGCCGATTGACCTCGACCAGGCTGGCTATCACAGTCGCGACAGACTGCTTTCGCGAGGTGCCATATAGCAGTGGACAGTCTGCATGCGGCCCCAAACCGGTCGTCAGCTAGTTCTACAATTCGCGATCGACTGGGGAACCTGGATTCGAACCAGGATCAACGGAGTCAGAGTCCGTGGGTCTGCCGTTACCCTATTCCCCAGCCAGCGTGGCTATGAGGACAAACGTGAAAACCGCAGGGGCCGAGGAGGTGGCCAAAGGGTCAATTGTCTGCTGGCCCCCTTGGCTTCTGCGTTTAGATACTGCCGCCACGCTAGTTCGTCCCTTGGGGCGGCGCTTCATTTTGCCAGCCGGCTAGCTCTGGCAGGTCGTCAAGCCAGCTTTTCTCTGTCATCGAGGCATCGCCGGCTTGCGGTGCAGCCTCGGTGGCGTTTTGAATGAGCCAGTCCATCCACTTCCGGTAGGCAAGCGGGTCAAGTTGGGGCGGCAGGACCTTGGCCTTGGCCAGCATGCGTTTGCGGAAACTGACTTGCCTGCGTAGCTTGGTCGTCGTGAACTTGATGGCCTTGCCCTGGTATTCAACCGTCCATCGCCCATCGCCGTGGCTGGCGAGCCTGTCGATAGCGAAACCGGCATCGACCGGCCTGTCGCGCCAGGGAAGCTCGATGGCATTCTTCCTCAGATCGATAGCCCATCGCCTGTAGCTGGCTCCTGCACGCTGGGGCGGCAGCACACCTGCTTGTTCGAGCATCTTCCTGCGGAAGGTAGGCTGCTTCTTGAGCTGGCCTGTCGTCAGCTCGATGCGATGCCCACGGAATTCGACGTGCCAGCGGATCCTTCCGTTGCCGACATACTTCACCAGCCTGTCGATGAAGAACTCGTCATCGGTAAGCATCACGCATCCCTGCTTGATGCTTTCGAGAATGTACTGGCTATCGGTGGGCATGAAGCGGTCTCGTGCAGGAACCTCTTGGGAAGCATAGCGATGCAAAATGAAAGCAGGGCCGAATTGCCGCACCAAGACATGTTTCTGTTGTGGAATCTTGGCTGGGGAACCTGGATTCGAACCAGGACTAACGGAGTCAGAGTCCGTGGGTCTACCGTTAACCTATTCCCCAGCAGGCGCGGTCGATAACGGACCGTGCGAAGCGGGCGGCTATGTGCCGCGAGCGCTGCCTTGTAGCCGCCGCCGGAAAATAGTCAACCCCGCGCTGCGTTTCAATCGCTGCCTTTTGGCGCTCCCGCCTCAGCTCCGGCGGCGAGCGAGCCTCAATTCTCCGTCCGGCTGTATTGCGAGTGTTCGAAGAACAGCACCACACAGAGCCCGATCAGCAGCGGGATGATCAGGTAGAACAGTCGGAACACGAGGAGCGCCGCCAGCACGCCGACCGGGTCCATGTGCGACAGACCGGCAAGGAACACCACCTCGAACACGCCGAGGCCGCCCGGCGCATGCGAGATCTGCGCCACCGAGAACGACACCAGGAAGACGCCGAGGATGACGAAATAGCCCGGGTTGCCGGCGGGGAGCGCAAAGAAGATGATCGCCGCCGCCGCCAAAAGCTCGATCGGACCGATCAGCAATTGCCGCGCCACGATCGGCAGCGCCGGATAGTGCAACTGGAAGCTGCCGATCTTGAGCGGCTTCAGATGCAGCCAGCTGCCGAAGACATAGGCGCCGACGAGGATCAGCATGGCGAGGCCGGCGGCGATCGCCAGTCCATGGTGCGGGGCACCGGAATAACGGTCGATGATCTCGGGTTCGAACACCAGCACGAGGCCGCCAACGAGCAGGCTGGACAGCACGAACGTGATCCAGCAGATGGCGACGAGTACGCCGACATCCTGGCCGCTGAGCCCCCTAGTGCCGTAGGCGCGGTAGCGGATCACGGCGCCCGAGATGACCGAACCGCCGATATTGTGCGACAGCGCATAGGTGGTGAAGGAGCAGAAGGTGACGAACAGCCACGAGACCTTCTTGCCGATATGCAAAAGCGCGATGTGGTCGTAGCCGGCGAGCGAGGCATAAGCGATGACGGAGCTCAAGGCTGCCAGCAGCCAGCCGCGCGCCGGGATCGCGACAATGCCGTCCCAGACATCGTCGATCGAGATGCCGCGCAACTCGTGCCACAAAAGCAGGAGCGAGAAGACGACCGCCGCAATGCCGATGACCGGCCAGAGATAGCGCCTCCAGTTCATGCGTCGCAGCTCATCGTCAGGCTTTGGCCCCGCATCTCTTTCCCAGTCCGCCCTCGATTTCAGACATGCCTGATTGAAGCCGGCTATTCAACAGGCAAGCACTGCCGGCGCATTGCGCCGCGAAAATTCACCCGCGTGCGCTCTTGGTGATCCGGCCCGGCGCTGTTAGTCTGGCCGCAACTTGAAACATTTAAGCGCCTGCTGCGTCCGGTCTCCGGTTCGCGCGGCGCCGGAAGGAACTGAAGTGGAAGACCACGACACCGGCGCTGGTGCGCCGGCAGTGGGCGTGTCCAGGGCTTCGCCGACGCCGCCAGGTCAGGCAAGCCCATCCGCCGGGCGGCATCACGATCGCCATGCGGGGCCAGGCAGCAGACATGCTGACGAGGCGGGCGAGGCCCAGCACCAGAAAGGCAAATCAAGAAAACGGCGCAAGCGCCGGCGCGGCCGCAAGGTTTTCGCCCGCGACGACAATCCTGCCGCGAAGGCACCGGCGCCAGCCGCCAGTGTCGCGCCGGTCGCCCGTCCGCCCGAAGCCGCGCCTTCGCCGGTAGCGGCCCGGCCGCAGCACGGCCGGCCGCCGATGCAGGAACTGCCTGTGTTCGCCGCGCTCGATCTCGGCACCAACAATTGCCGCCTGCTGGTCGCGGTGCCGACGCGCCATGGCCAGTTCCGGGTCATCGATGCCTTTTCGCGCATCGTCAGGCTGGGCGAGGGGCTCACCGCCAATGGCCGCCTCGGTCAGGCCGCCATGGACCGCGCCGTCGAGGCGCTGAAGGTCTGCGGCGACAAGCTGCGCAACCGCAAGATCAGGAAGGCGAGGCTGATCGCCACCGAAGCCTGTCGCTCGGCTGACAATGGCGTCGAATTCCTCGAGCGCGTCGAGCGCGAGGCGGGGCTGAAGCTCGAGATCATCGACCGCCAGACCGAGGCGCGGCTTGCTGTGTCGGGCTGCGGTTCGCTGGTCGAGCGCGACACGCAAGGCGTCGTCCTGTTCGACATCGGCGGCGGCTCTTCCGAAATCGCGCTGATCGACCTCACCGGGCATCGTTCGCCACGGCTCGCCAACCACATCGTCTCCTGGACCTCGCTGCCCGTCGGCGTCGTCTCGCTGGCCGAGCGCTTTGGTGGTCGTACCGTGACGCGCGAGATCTTCACCGCCATGGTCGAGGATGTCGCGGTCCGGCTGAAGGCCTTCGACGGGCGCGACCGGCTGGCACATGTGCTCGCCAGTCCGAATTTCCACCTGCTCGGCACCTCCGGCACGGTGACGACGCTGGCCGGCGTCCATCTCGACCTCGAGCGCTACGACCGCCGCCGCGTCGACGGTTTGTGGATGGACCGCGACAGCGTCGACCGCATGGTCGAAAAACTGGTCGGCTGGGATTTCCAGCAACGCGTCGCCAATCCCTGTATCGGCGCCGATCGCGCCGACCTGGTGCTCGCCGGCTGCGCCATACTGGAAGCGATCCGGGCCGTGTGGCCGTCCGAGCGGCTGCGCGTCGCCGACCGCGGCCTGCGCGAGGGCATCTTGAGCGAGCTGATGGCCGATGATGGCGTCTGGCGCAATAACGGGCGTGGCCGGCAATGAGCAAGAAACCGGAAAAGCCAGGTTCGGGAAGCATTCGCGTCCTGAAGACCAGGATCAAGAAGAAGAGCGGCCTGAAGGAATCGTCGCGCCGCTGGCTGCAGCGCCACATCAACGATCCCTATGTGCAGCGCTCCAAGGCCGACGGCTATCGCTCGCGCGCGGCCTACAAGCTGATCGAGATCGACGACAAGCACCATCTGCTGAAGCCCGGCATGAAGGTCATCGACCTCGGTGCCGCCCCCGGCGGCTGGTGCCAGGTTGCGGCGGCACGCACCAAGTCGACGGCGGACAATCCGCATGTCATCGGCATCGACTATCTGGAAATGGATGCCGTGCCTGGCGCGCCGGTGCTTTTGATGGACTTCCTCGATCCCGAGGCGCCGCAAAAGCTTGCCGAGGCGCTCGGCGGCGATCCTGATGTCGTGCTGTCCGACATGGCGGCCCCCACAACCGGTCATAAAAGAACCGACCACATCCGCACCATGCACTTGTGCGAGGTGGCGGCGGACTTCGCGCTTTCGGTCCTGAAGCCCGGCGGCCATTTCCTCGCCAAGACTTTTCAGGGCGGCGCCGAGAACGAATTGCTCTCCATGCTCAAGAAGAATTTCCGCTCGGTCCACCACGTCAAGCCGCCGGCGTCGAGGGATGAGTCGGTGGAGCTGTATTTGCTGGCGAAGGATTTTAAGGGGCGAGAGGCCGGTCCGCCCTCAGGCGGATCGGAACGTCCAGTGGACGTTCCGAAGGACTCGAGCGCCCGGAGCCATAGCGGAGGGCCGGGGGATGCCGAGGCCTGATTGGGCCGCCCTTACTCCCCCGGCGACCTCGCCGGCTCCAGCACCTTGGGCGTCGTCAGCCTGCCATGCCCCGACACGGCGTTGCCGGCATCGGGCGCCAGCCGCATGAACGACAGCGATGCGGCCGCAGAAATCGCCGCCACTATGAAGAAGGCGATGTGGAAGTCGGCGAGCGTCAGCGATCCGCCGTGGATCGATGTCGACACTTCCAGAACCCCGCCGGCGACAGCCACGCCGAGCGCGATCGACAGCTGCTGGAACACCGCCGTGATCGGCGTCGCCTTGCTCGTGTCTTCGGCCGACACCTCGGCATAGGAGAGCGCGTTGACGCCCGTGAAGAACATCGAGCGGATGAAGCCGCCAACCAAAAGCATGGCGAGCATCAGCACATAGGGCGTGTCGGGCGTGAACAGGCCGTAGACGCCCATCGATGCCGCCGCCACCAGCGAGCCGACAATCAGCACGCGGCGGAACCCTGCCACGCGGAAAATCAGCGCCGTGACGAATTTCATGCCGATGGCGCCGATCGCTGAGACGAAGGTGATCATGCCCGACTGGAACGGTGTCAGCCCGAAGCCGATCTGGAACATCAGCGGCAGCAAAAACGGCACCGCGCCGATGCCGATGCGGAACAGCGAGCCGCCGAGCACGGAGGAGCGGAACACTTGGTTGCGGAACAATTCGAGCGCCAGCAGCGGGTTTTGGGCGCGGCGCGCATGCAGTAGGTAGAGCGCGCCCGACACCACTCCGACGGCCACGGTGATCAAGCCGGCAAGCGGCGGCAGGGCCGGCAGGCTGACCACCGACAGGCCGAAGACCACGCCTGACGCTGCCAGCCCGCTCAGCACGAAGCCGATGAAATCGAGCGGCGGCGTCTCGGTTGCTTCGGTTTCCGGCAGGAAGCGCGTGGCAAGCCAGATGCCGAGGAGCCCGATCGGCACATTGATCAGGAAGATCCAGTGCCAGGTGAAATAGGTGGTGATGAAGCCGCCGATCGGTGGACCGACAAGCGGCCCGACAAGTGCCGGAACGGTCAGCCAGGACATGGCGGCGACAAGTTCGCTCTTGGGCGTCGCGCGCACCAGCACCAGGCGCCCGACCGGCGTCATCATGGCGCCGCCAATGCCTTGCAGGAAGCGCGACACGACGAAGGCCGGCAGTGAATTGGAAACCGCGCAGGCGACCGAACCGACGATGAACACCGCGATCGCGGCGCGAAAGACATTCTTGGCGCCGAAGCGATCCGCCATCCAGCCGCTGATCGGAATGAAGATCGCCAGCGACACCAGATAGGCCGTCAGCGCCAGCTTGAGCGCGATCGGGCTGGTGTGGATGTCGATGGCGATCGCCGGCAGCGACGTCGCGATGACGGTCGAATCCATGTTTTCCATGAAAAGAGCGACCGCCAGGATGAGCGGGATGGTGCGGTTCACAAAACGCGTCCGGACTTGATTCTCTGTGTCGTCGACCGGGGGCAAGCCGACACCAGGGGCGGTTATCATGCCGCGGTCCGGATGTCGCATTAATTTGCTGTCACTTTTGTGCGACCGCAATCCTTGGTGGCGGCTGTCAGGACAAATCCCAGACTTTGCGATCGCGTCGCAATGATCGGCTTTTCATCGGCGCCGCGACGTGTTACCAGCCAGCGCCAATCCTGAAGGGGAAGAAACGAGTCGGCGCTGTCCATTCCGGTCCAGCGCTTTTTTGTATTCCCGGCACTTTTGTACACCAAGGACTGGCCATGGCAAAAATCATCGAAACGTCCACCGGCGCGCTGGCGCTGACCTTTGACGACGTGCTGCTGCAGCCCGGCCATTCCGAGGTCATGCCCGGCGAGACCGACATCCGCACCCGCATCGCCGGAGACATCGATCTCAACGTTCCGATTCTCTCCGCCGCCATGGACACCGTCACCGAGGCGAGGCTCGCCATCGCCATGGCGCAGGCCGGCGGTATTGGCGTCATCCATCGCAATTTCTCGCCGGCCGAGCAGGCCGAGCAGGTGCGGCAGGTGAAGAAATTCGAATCCGGCATGGTGGTGAACCCCGTTACCATCGGTCCCGACGCCACGCTCGCCGACGCGCTGGCGCTGATGCGGACCTACTCGATCTCGGGCATTCCGGTGGTCGAGAACGGCGGCTCGGGCGGTCACACGGTCGGCCGCCTGGTCGGCATCCTGACCAACCGCGACGTGCGTTTCGCCTCCGACCCTGCGCAAAAAGTCTACGAACTGATGACCCGTGAGAACCTGATCACGGTCAAGGAGAATGTCGACCAGGACGAGGCCAAGCGTCTGCTCCATCAGCACCGCATCGAAAAGCTGGTCGTCGTCGACAAAAATGGCAATTGCGTCGGCCTGATCACCGTCAAGGACATCGAGAAGTCGCAGCTCAACCCGCACGCTACCAAGGATGCGCAGGGCCGCCTGCGCGCCGCCGCCGCCACCAGCGTTGGCGATGACGGCTTCGAGCGCGCCGAGCGGCTGATCGATGCCGGCGTCGACCTTTTGGTCATCGACACCGCGCACGGTCATTCGCAGCGCGTTCTCGATGCCGTCACCCGCGCCAAGAAGCTGTCCAACTCGGTGCGCATCCTGGCCGGCAACGTCGCCACTGCAGAAGGCACGCAGGCGCTCATCGATGCCGGCGCCGACGCCGTCAAGGTCGGCATCGGCCCGGGCTCGATCTGCACCACCCGCATCGTCGCCGGCGTCGGCGTGCCACAGCTTTCGGCCATCATGTCGGCGGTCGAGACGGCGCACAAAGCAGGCGTCTCGGTGATTGCCGACGGCGGCATCAAATATTCGGGTGATCTCGCCAAGGCGCTCGCCGCCGGCGCCAGCGCGGCCATGATCGGCTCGCTGCTCGCCGGCACCGACGAGAGCCCGGGCGAGGTCTATCTGCACCAGGGACGTTCCTTCAAGGCCTATCGCGGCATGGGCTCGGTCGGCGCCATGGCCCGGGGCTCCGCCGATCGCTACTTCCAGGCCGAGGTCCGCGACACGCTGAAACTGGTTCCGGAGGGCATTGAAGGGCAGGTTCCCTACAAAGGACCTGTGTCCGGCGTACTGCACCAGCTTGCGGGCGGCCTGAAAGCCGCTATGGGTTATGTCGGCGGTCGCGATCTTGCCGATTTTCGCGACCGCGCCACTTTTGTGCGCATATCCAACGCCGGACTTCGTGAAAGCCACGCCCATGACGTCACGATCACCCGCGAAAGCCCGAACTATCCGGGCGGACTTTGATCATGCCGATCGGGTCGATCAGCGAGATCGCTATGCATTTTGGCGTAATCTGACGGCGAGTGTGCTCAGGTTGTCGCGCCACGCCGCCGCGCTTTGTATCGCGACGGCGGCGGTCTTCGTCGCCATGACGGCGCTGGAATTCCTCTATTTCCGCAATCTGAGCGGCGGGCTGCCGTCGCTCGACATGCGCGTTACCGGCTTCACCCCGGACGAGGGCATGGCCTGGCTGACGGCGCTTGGCCGGCGCGGCGGCGAGATCATTCTGGTCTGGCACTACCTGACCTTCGATCTGCTGTTCCCGGCGTTGCTGTCGCTGACCCTGGTTAGCCTGATTCTGGCAACCGGACGGCAGCTGAGGAATTTCCGGGCAATGATCGCGCCGGTTCAGGCGCTGGTCGCGCTGGTGCTCGTGCTGCCCTACACGCTCGCCGACTACGCGCAGAATTTCGCTGTGGCGCGGCTGTTGTCCGACTTCCAGTCGGCCAATCCCGATTCGCTCGCTTTCGCCTCGGCGCTGACCGTCACCAAATTCGCGCTGCTGGCGATACCCTTCGCCGTCATCGCGGTCTTTTACCTGGCGGGGCAGCGGCGATCCGCTGAGGGCGGGGAGCAATCGTGAACCAGACCGCGATCTTCTGGCCTGTCCTGGCGCATGTGCTGCTTGTCTATATCGTCTATCTCGTGATGGCCCGTCGCCGGTATTTCGCCGTCAAATCCGGCGAGGCCAAGGTCCGTCAGTACAAGGTGCGTTCGACCGAGCCGGCCTCCAGCGTCACCGTCGCCAACAATCTGATCAACCAGTTCGAACTTCCGGTACTGTTCCACGCGCTTTGCCTGGCGCTTTTCGTCACCAACGGCGTCAACTACCTGACGCTGGCGCTGGCCTGGATCTTCATCCTGTCGCGCTATGTCCATGCCTGGGTGCATCTGACCAGCAATCGGGTGATGCTGCGCAGTCGCGCCTTTTTCTTCGGCGCGGTTGTCCTGCTGCTGGCCTGGATGTGGTTCGCGTTTCATTTGCTCGGCGCGGTCTGAGCCGCGCCGGCGCAGTCGCTACAGATCGAACAGCGCGATCTTGCGCTTGTCGAACTTGATGCCGATCTCGCCGCGCACCAGCTTGAGCGCCGCTTCTCCGAACACCGCGCGCCGCCAGCCCTGCAGGGCCGGCACGTCGGCGGCCTCGCCCTCGGCGGCGATGCGGTCGATGTCGTCGCTGGAAGCCAGCACCTTCGACGCCACGCCTTCCTTTTCGGCGACGATGCGCAAAAGCACTTTCAGCAATTCCGACGCGGCATTCGAGCCTTCCGGCGGCTGGAAACTCTTCGGCAGCTTGGGCATCGCTTCCTTCGGCAGCGCCAGCGCGGTGTTGACCGCGCCGAGCAGGGCGGTTGCCGTCGCCGAGCGTTCCCAGCCTTTCGGCGTGGTGCGCAGGCGGCCAAGTCCCGCCGCATCGCGCGGCGCCTGCTGGGCGACCTCGTAGATCGCGTCGTCCTTCAGCACCCGGCCGCGCGGCACGTCGCGTTCGCGCGCCTCGCGCTCGCGCCATGCCGCCACCGCCTGTACGATCGCCAGCTCCTGCGGCTTGCGCAGCCGCATCTTCAGCCGCTTCCAGGCGTCCTCGGGATGCGGATCGTAGGTCTCGCGCGAGGTCAGCACCTCCATTTCCTCGTTCAGCCAATGGGCGCGGTTTTCCCGCACCAGTTCGGCGCTGAGGTGCTGGTAGACCTCGATCAGATGGGTGACGTCGGCCAGCGCGTAGTCGAGCTGCTTGTCGGACAAGGGACGATGGCGCCAGTCGGTGAAGCGAGAGGACTTGTCGAGCCGGGCGCCGGTGATGCGCTGCACCAGCTGGTCGTAGGAGACGCTGTCGCCGAAGCCGCAGACCATCGCCGCCACCTGTGTGTCGAACACCGGATGCGGCACGAGATCGCCGAGATGGACGATGATTTCGATGTCCTGCCGCGCCGCGTGGAAGACCTTGACCACCGCTTCGTTGGCCATCAGCCGGAAGAATGGTTTCAGGTCGATGTCCGGCGACAACGGATCGATCAGCGCCGTCACGCCGGGCGCCGCCATCTGGATCAGGCAGAGAATCGGCCAGAAGGTCGTTTCGCGGATGAATTCGGTGTCGACGGTGACGAAATCCGACTTTTCGAACGCGGCGACAACGTTCTCGAGTTCACTTTGTGTGGTGATGACGTGCATCAAATCGCTTTTGGCAACATATTAGGTCTCTTTCAATTTCAGCCGCGCGGGCTTTCGTCAAGCCGCCGCACGGTCATGTGTCCGTCGATCCGTCGGAATCACCGTTCCGCCGCGCCAGCCGCGCAAACACCGTCGATGTGCGCAACAGTGCGGTAAACCGGCTGCGGTGGCCCGCCGGCACGCCGGAGCGCACCTGCATCCGGTAAAGGATCACGATGATGAGAATGGCGTACACGACAGCCGTGAAAACAAACAGGGCGCCCGGTCCGAAATACTGCATCGCCGTCGAGGCGGCGAACGGGCCGCCGATGGCACCGAAGGAATAGAACAGCATCAGTGCCGCGTTAATCAGCACGAATTCGCCCTTGTCGGCGCGATCGTTGGAATGCGCCGCCGACAGCGAATAGAGCGGCATGGCGAAGCTGCCGAAGATGAAGACGATGACGAAGTTGAGGAACGGGTCGTTGCCGGGAATGAACGCCAGCACCAGCGCCGCGAGCATGGCGCAGCACGTCGTCGCCAGGAGCACCGTGCGCCGGTCCCGGCGGTCGGAGAGGTAGCCCAGCGGATACTGGATGAGGGCCCCGCCGAAGATGCCGACGCTGACGAAGGTGACGACGTCGGCCACCGACATGCCGAGCTGTTCGGCATAGACCGGCGACAGCGTACGGAAGGCGCTGTTGGTGACGCCGACGCAGATGCAGCCGAAGCAACCGAGCGGCGAGATCCGCCAGACGCGCGCGAGGTCGAGCTTGACGTCTTCTGGCGGAGTCGGGTTGGAGCGGTCGCCGAGCGACACCGGCACCAGCGACAGCGTGATCATCATCGACATGATGGCGAAGATGGTGAAGCCGCCGGCGCCGAAGACCGGGATCAGGAATTGCGCTGATGTCACCGAGCCGATATCGACCATGCGGTAGATGGCAAGCACGCGCGCACGGTCCTTGTTGGTGACGCCGGAGTTGAGCCAGGCTTCCATGACGGTGAACAGGCCGGCGAAGCAGAAGCCGCCGGCAAAGCGCACCGCGCACCACATCACCGGGTCGATGACCAGAACCAGCAGCAGCGTGCCGGCCGATGCGGTCGCCGCCAGCGCGGCAAAGGTCCTGACATGGCCGACCGCCTTGAGGATGCGGGTGACGGCCAGGCAGCCGAGCAGGAAACCGGCGAAGTAGAACGTGCCCAGCAGGCCGATGATCGTGGCGGAAAACCCTTCCTGGGCGCCGCGCAGCGCGATCAGCGTGCCCTGCAGCCCATTGCCGCCAAGCAGGATGCCGGCGGCGATGAGAAGCGGGATCAGCGGGCGGATGGAAGACATGAAGGAAGGCAATCACTTTTCGTTGATCCTTCTTGAACCATCGCTACCGCCAATGCCAGCGGCAATTCCCGGTGGCATTGAGCCAACCAGGCGGCCCGACTGGTTCCAACAGTAAGCAGCTTGGCTGTATTCCGTGGTCCTTGCTACACTCCATGGGGCTCGTCAAACGGGGTGGGGACTTTCCATGTCAGGCTATTTCGGCACGGAGCTTCAGCAGCACCTGCAAGCTCAGGCTGAGGCGAGTGTCGACTTCATCAGAACAACCCCAGGCGCGTGTCAGACCGGTCGCACCATGGGGTGCGATGATCCCGATCGGTTTGGGTGGGAGCTGATCGACAAGATACTCAATCGCGACGGCATCTGCGGCTTTCGCATGATACCGGCAAGTAAGGTGGACGAGCTCAAGTCGCGATTGGCCAAGGGCGGCTTCCGCCTCGATACCTGGGACGTGTTTGTGGCCGACCGGCTAGGTGCCCTGGCGGCATCGGAGGCAATTGTCCGCCGCGGATTGCCTGACGGGCTTGTCGATCAAGACAAGCCGTCCGAGCCGGAAGGTGCTTACACGGCCCGCATCCAGGCGCTTATGGCGGCATCGGGCGTAGTCCCATTTTCAGGGTCGCTGCTGGCCGGAACCTTGGGACCGGCGACGACGGTAGTGGTGTGCGACGAGACGGGAACTGTCGCGGCAACCGCGCATGGCTACTTTGCGCACAATTCCTACAGCGCCTATCACCGATATGCATGGGGTGGATTGGTTGCAGTCGCCGAATCGCAGAGGGGCCGAGGGCTCGGCAACTACATCAACGCTCGCATGATCCTTAGTGTGTTTCGCGACCTGCATGCGACGCACATTTATGAGCTCGTCTCAACATCGAACATACCGTCCCGACGAATGGTGGAATCATGCGGACTTCGTCCAGATCCCACTGTCGTGTGTGGGGCTGCCACGCCCAGCGATAGTGCTCGCTTCACCCGCTGACCACCGTGTTGGGGAAGGCGGACGCTGCCTTGATGCCAATCTAGATCGGCAACAAGGCGTCGGGCTTCACATTGGCGATCGAGGCGTAGGTGTGCGTTTCCCGGACCCCGGGCAGCGGCAGGATGACCCGTTGCAGGAAGTCCTGGAACATTGCCATGTCGGCGATGCGCGCCTTGACCAAGTAGTCGAAGCCGCCAGCCACCATGTGGCACTCGATGATCTCGGGCGCCCGCAAGACCGCCTCGGCGAAGCGGTCGAAGACATGCGGCGCCGTATGGTCGAGCCGAACCTCGATGAAGACGAGTTGTGCCTGCCCGATCCTGGCCGGGTCGAGGACGGCCCGCACCGCCCGGATGAAGCCTTCACTGAACAGCCGCTTGATGCGCTGCGAGGCGCCCGTCGGCGACAGCCCGACCCGGCGGGCCAGGTCGAGCGTCGTGCGGCGGCCATCCTCCTGCAACAAACGCAACAGCGAGCGGTCGATACCGTCGAGATTGTCCATTTCAGGATTCACACTTCTTGGCCAAGAATAGCGTGATAGTCACGCTAAAATAGCCAAAACAGCATATTTCATCACGCCGTCAGGTGGCAATACCGTTGGCAGGCAACTCAACCAGCCAAGGCAAGACCCATGACATCAGCTATATCGAACTCCCGCAACGCTCAGGCCAAGGGCGACACGCCAGTGCTCATCTTGAGCGAGGCCGAGGTGAAAACCTGCATCGACCTCCGCCGGCTTCTCGACGTGCTGGCGGACGGCTTCGAGGCGCTGTCTGGCGGCAAGGTCGTCTATCCGGCGCGGCCGCAACTCGACATTCCCCAGGCAGGCTATTCGCTGGCGATGCCGGCCTGGATGGCGGGCATGCATCTGACGGTGAAGATCGTCAACGTGTTCGAGGGCAATATCGCCAAAGGCATCCCCAGCCATCTCGCCACCATCCATCTGTTCGACCCGCAGACGGGATTGCCGGTCTGCGTCATGGACGGCACCTACATCACCGCCGTGCGCACCTCCGGCTCGGCCGTGCTCTCGGTGCGCGAACTGGCCCGGCGCGACGCCAAGGTCGCGACAGTGGTGGGCGCCGGCGTCCAGGCCGGCCAGCACCTGCACCTTTTGCCGCTGGTGCGAGACTTCGCCGAGATCCGCGTTGCCTCGAAGGAGTTCGCGGATGCGCAGGCGCTTGCCACACTACATCCGGGTGTTGTTGCCGTCAGCGATGTCGAGGCCGCGGTGCGCTCGTCGGATGTCGTCTGCCTGGCAACGCATTCCTATGAGCCGGTGATTTCAGCCGAATGGGTGAGACCCGGCACCCACGTCTCGTCGGTCGGCGTCGCGCCACCCGGCGGCGAATTGCCGGTCGAGCTTGTCGGCAAGGCCGGCCTCTTCGTCGAGACAAGCGACGCATTCGCCCCGACGCCTGTCGGCTCCTACGAATTGGCCGGGATCAACCCGGAAACCGGAACCGAACTTGGCGAGATACTGCTCGGGGTGCGGCCGGGACGGGTCAGCGCCGACCAGATCACCGTCTACAAGGCAATGGGCGTTGCCATGGAGGACATGGTGGCGGCCGACCTCGCTTACCGCGAGGCGATTCGCCGGGGAATCGGGGGCGTCGCTTCGCTGTAGGGGTGGCCGCCACGATGCGCCAAATATGGGGAAAGCGGGCCGAGATGGCGATCGACTTGGTGATGGGCGAGCCGTTCACGCCTCACCGGCCTCTGCCAGTATCTTCTTCTGCTTCGGGTCAGGCGCTTCGCCCGCTGGCACTACGGCCTTCTCCGAGGCAGCCCTTCGCCCAAGCGACCCGGCGGTCAGCAGGCTGAGCGCGATCAACGGGATGCCGATGGCAAAGGCAGAGCGGATGCCCCAATGGTCCGAGACGAAGCCAAGCAGCGGCGGGCCGAGCAGGAAGGCGACGAAGGAGATCTGCGACAGCGCTGCGACATTGATGGCCGCGGGGCGATCCGTCCGCTGGGCGGCCGCGGAGATCGCCAGTGGAAACAACGCGCTGCTGCCGATGCCCAGAAGGGCAAAACCCAGCATGGACAGGAACGGGGCAGGCGACAGGAAGACGAGCAGCACGCCCGCCGCCATGCTCGCCAGCAGCACGCGCGCCACGCCGCTCGGCGAGTGGCGGTCGACGAAGCTGTCGGCGAAGAAGCGCGTGGTCGCTTGCGAGAAGGCGAACAGCGCCACGGTGAAGCCGGCGACGAAGGGGCCTGAGTCGAAGACGGTGCGCATGTAGATTGCCGACCAGTCGATGCTGGCACCTTCCAAGAGCATTGCCGACAGCGTCACCGCGACAAGGACGAGGATCGGCAGTGTCGGCCTTGCCAGCCTGGGCGCTTTGTCGCCATTGCCGGCGAAGCGGCTCGGCGCCGGTTCGTAACCGCCGAGAAACAGCGCCATCGATATCACCACGATCGGCACGACAAGAGCCAGGTGCAGTTGCGGCGACATGCCGAGATGGCCGAGCGCCGCGCCGAACAGGCCTGCGCCGAAGAAGCCCATGCTCCAGAACGAATGCGCCCGGTTCATGATCCGGCGTTTCAGCAGGAATTCGGTTCTGTCGGCCTCGACATTGAGCATGATCTCGATGCTGCCGATCATCAGGCCCACCGGAAAAAGCATCAGGAACAGCGCTACAGGCCCCGGCGCATGCACCGCGATGGCATAGGCTGCCGCCACCAATGGGACCAGCACGAGCAGCGCGCGGCGGAAGCCAACCCGCTCCAGAATAGGGGTCGCCAGCGTCAGCGCGGTCAAGGTGCCGATCGGCGTTCCGATCAGGCTGAGGCCGAGCGTGCCGTCCTCGATGCCCATAGCGTGCTTGATGTCCGGCAGCCGCGGAAAGATGTTGCCCATGGCGAACGAATAGATCGCAAATCCGGCATAGACCCGGTGTTGAGGGGCAAGGCTGAGGCCAAAAGTCATCGCGGTGCTTTCAACGAAAGAGAAACCGGCGGTTGGTTTGTCAAACGGCTCGGTACACCCTGCTTCTTGCACAAACATGCAAAACATGCAAGAACGTGCAGAAAGAAACAGGATCATGCGATGCTCACCGATGAACGGCACCAACTCATCCGCGACCGGCTTGCGGCGGAGGGAAGGGTACTGGCCGGCGAACTGGCGAGCCGCTTCGGCGTTTCGGAAGACACGGTCCGCCGCGACCTGAGGGAAATGGCCAAGGCCGGGCAATGCCGCCGCGTCTATGGCGGCGCGGTCGCGGCCGCACCTTTCGCCGCCGCGCCGGTCAGTCTGCGCGGTGGCCATGCGGTCGAGGAGAAGATGCGGCTGGCGCGCGCGGCGGTGGCTCTTCTCTCCAGCGGTCAAAGCCTGTTCATCGACGGCGGCACCACCAATGCCGCGATCGCCAGCGCCATTCCGCGCGATCTCGAACTGACCATCGCCACCAATTCGCTCAGTGTCGCTTCGGCTCTCTCCGATCACGCCTTGGTCGAACTGATCGTGCTCGGCGGCAGGTTCGACCGAGACCTCGGAACCTGCGTCGGCGCCGATACGCTGGCTGCCGTCGCACAGCTTGGCGCCGACCTGTTTTTCCTGGGCTCCTGCGGTCTCGATGCCTCGCGCGGCGTGACCGCTTTCGATTCGGCGGAGGCAGAAGTGAAGCGGGCCATGGCCAGGAACAGCGCCGGCATCGTCATCGCCGTCACCAACGACAAGCTGGCCACGGCGGCGCCCTACCGCGTCGCCGGACCCGAAGCGATCCGCCATCTGGTGGTCGAAAAGACGGCGCCGGCCGCTATCCTCGCGGATTTCGAACACCAGGGCGCTGAAATCCACTTCGCCTGAACAGGCGCGCCGCACCGGAACCGCCCGCTTGCCTTGACAAAGCCGGCCTCTCATGCGCTTTTCGCGCAAATTTCGAGCAGGGCGCACGGCCCGCAACCCAGCATCCGGACTTCACCCATGACAATGCATCGTTACCGCAGCCACACCTGTGCCCAGTTGAGAAAGAGCGACGTCGGCACGCCCGTCCGCCTGTCGGGCTGGGTGCACCGTGTGCGCGACCATGGCGGCCTGCTGTTCATCGACCTGCGCGACCATTACGGCCTGACCCAGATCGTCGCCGATCCGGATTCGCCGGCTTTCAAGATCGCCGAGACCGTGCGCGGCGAGTGGGTGATCCGCGTCGACGGCGAGGTCAAGGCGCGCCTGCCCGAGACAACCAACGCCAATCTGCCGACCGGCGAGATCGAGATTTTCGCGCGCGAGATCGAAGTGCTGTCCGCGGCCAAGGAATTGCCGCTGCCGGTGTTCGGCGAGCCTGACTATCCCGAGGACATCCGCCTCAAATACCGCTTCCTCGACCTGCGCCGCGAGACGCTGCACAAGAACATCGTGGCGCGGACAAAGATCATCGCCGAGATGCGCAAGCGCATGGGCGAGGTCGGTTTCACCGAATTCTCGACGCCGATCCTGACCGCGTCGTCGCCCGAGGGCGCGCGCGACTTCCTGGTGCCGTCGCGCATCCATCCCGGCACTTTCTACGCGCTGCCGCAGGCGCCGCAGCAGTACAAGCAGCTGATCATGGTGTCGGGCTTCGACCGTTATTTCCAGATCGCGCCCTGCTTCCGCGACGAGGATCCGCGCGCCGACCGTCTGCCGGGCGAATTCTACCAGCTCGACCTGGAGATGAGCTTCGTCGAGCAGGACGACGTGCTCTCCACGATGGAGCCCGTGCTGCGCTCCGTCTTCGAGACCTTCGCCAACGGCAAGCCGGTGACGCAGACATTCCAGCGCATTCCCTATGATGTCTCCATGCGCAAATACGGCACCGACAAGCCGGACCTGCGCAACCCGATCGAGATGCAGGCGGTCTCCGACCATTTTCGCGAGTCCGGCTTCAAGGTGTTCGCCAACATCCTCGCCAACGATCCGAAGGCCGAGATCTGGGCCATTCCCGCCAAGACCGGCGGCTCACGCGCTTTCTGCGACCGCATGAATTCCTGGGCGCAAGGCGAGGGCCAGCCGGGGCTGGGCTACATCTTCTGGCGCAAGGAGGGCGAAAAACTCGAAGGCGCCGGACCGCTGGCCAAGAACATCGGCGAGGAACGCACCGAGGCGATCCGCCTGCAGCTCGGCCTTGCCGACGGTGATGCCGCCTTCTTCGTCGCCGGCGACCCGAAGAAATTTGTGTCCTTCGCGGGTGCCGCGCGCACGCGCGCCGGCGAGGAATTGAACCTCGTCGACCGCGAGCGCTTCGAACTGTGCTGGATCGTCGACTTCCCGTTCTTCGAATGGAACGAGGAGGAGAAGAAGATCGACTTCGCCCACAACCCGTTCTCCATGCCGCAAGGCGGCATCGACGCGCTCAACGGCGGGGATCTGCTCGGCATCAAGGCGTTCCAGTACGACATGGTCTGCAACGGCTTCGAGATCGCCTCGGGCGGCATCCGCAACCATCTGCCGGAAACCATGGTCAAGGCCTTCGAGACGGTCGGGCTCGACCGTGCGACGGTCGAGGAGCGTTTCGGCGGCCTCTACCGTGCCTTCCAGTACGGCGCGCCGCCGCATGGCGGCATGGCTGCCGGCATCGATCGCGTCGTCATGCTTCTGGTCGGGGCCAAGAACCTGCGCGAAGTCACCATGTTCCCGATGAACCAGCAGGCCTACGACCTCCTGATGAACGCGCCCTCCGAAGCTAGCCCGCAGCAGCTCCGCGAACTGGCGCTGCGCGTTGCGGCCACCAAGAAGGACGCCTGATCCCGTTTTCGGCCAGCACTTTAAAGAACGGCCGGAACTGGTTCTTTCGATTCGACAATCCAACAAAAAAGCCCGGCATCGCTGCCGGGCTTTTTCATCTCGTGAGACGGTCTCGATCAGTCTTCGTTCGCCTTGACCTTGACGCCCAGCGTCTTCGGCAACTCGAGCGGGTTGGACATGGCGCCCGCCATGATCAGCGCGAACGGCACCGAGGCCGGCGGCTCGGCCGAAATCTCGAGGCTCTTCGGGTCGTCCAGATACTTGCTTACCGCGGCCGTCACTTCGGCCGTCAGCTCCGGATTGTTGAGCTGCGCCATGCCGAACGGCACGATCGCCTTGGCCTGGTTGGCGATGTCCTTGGCCGACATACCCTGCTGCTTGCCGACATACTCCAGCACCTTGCCGGTCAGCGAGTCGTCGTCGAAGCGGATCGAGGCGCCGTTGAAGGAGAGCTGCTGCATCAGGCCGAGCATGGCCATACCTTGCGCCGAATTGTCGGCGCCTTCGGGCTGCGCCGCCATCTTCTTCTGCATCTCCTGCACCGACTTGACGAAATCGAGTGTGTAGCCGCCGAGGTCGAAGGTCATGCCGAACTTGCCGGCATTGTCGACCGCGATGTCGTATTGCGACAGTTCCATCTTGCCGTCCGAAGGCTGCCAGGTGCCGGCCACGTCGATATTGCCGGTGATGTTCTGGTAGCCGAGCGCGTCGATGACCTCCTTCGACTTCGGATCCTCGACGAGGGTCAGGTCGGCATTGAACTTTTCCGTCGTGCCGGTGAATTCCATCGCCTTGCCGTCGGCAGGCGGCGTGATCTCGATGGCGAGGCCGTCCATCGAGAAGGCGGTCTTGTCGGCGACCTTGACCGTCATGTTGGCGAGTTCGGCCGATTTGTACATCAGCATCGAGCCCGTCGGTCCGGTGGCACCATCGGCCGGAACCGTCATGTCACGGATGACGAAGGGGCTGAGATCGAGCGTGATGCCGTCCTGGGTGCGCTGGAACGCCGAGGTCGACACGGTCGCGATGTCAAAACCGCCATTGGCCTCGGTCACGCCCTCGAGCTTGACGTCGCCGATCGGCAGCGCCTCCTTCTCGGCCGCCGGTTTCACCGACACGCCCTGCAGGACCATGCTGGTGGCGTCGCCGGTCACTCCGGTCCAGGAAATGTCGACGCCCTGAGCGGCAAGCGTCGCCTTGAGCCGGTCAGCGACGGCAGTGTCCTGCGCGAAAGCGGCATTCAGCGGCAGCGTCAGCAAAAAGGTCGAAAAAGCGAGTTTGCGGAATGAGTGTTGGATTGTCATTGCAAGTCCCCTGAGATGTCCTGAAAAATTGGCTTCATCGGTTACGCCATCACCATTCTGAGACGAACTGGACGGGATAAAGGCGTTGCCGGTCAGAATGGTCGAAAATCACGGCGAAAGGCAAACCCGATCCTCGGTCTTTGCGTGGTGCGGTGAATTTGTCATGAAGATCGGATTTCCATGCGTCATCACGTCATGCCTTAGACAGGGCTTGTAACAGATTGATGTTGGCCGGCGCCGGCACCGCTTCCGATGCTGTTGCACATAGACGTGGCCGCGCCGGCAATTCCGTGAAGCCCATCACACCCTGTGGTGGATTTTGAGGTGCCGCCGCCGCCCGGACTTCGCCCTTAATTACCGCGCCAAGGCCTTACGGAGTACGGATTCCCACACCCGCGTCTTGCCGCGAATCACCCGCTCGGCTAGTGCAGCGCCATGGGAAAAAGGCTTTTGCCGCCTCAAGATGGCGGCGGCGACAATATCGAACCGGTCGATCTGAAGAAGGCGCTGGAAGAGCGCTACCTCGCCTATGCGCTCTCGACCATCATGCACCGGGCGCTGCCGGACGTGCGCGACGGGCTGAAACCCGTGCACCGCCGCATCATGCATGCCATGCGGCTGCTCAGGCTCAATCCCGACCAGGGTTTCGCCAAATGCGCCCGCATCGTCGGCGAGGTGATGGGCAAGTTCCACCCGCATGGCGACCAGTCGATCTACGACGCGCTGGTGCGCCTGGCGCAGGATTTCTCGATGCGCTACCCGCTGGTCGACGGGCAGGGCAATTTCGGCAATATCGACGGCGATAACGCAGCCGCCATGCGTTACACCGAAGCGCGCATGACCGATGTGGCGACCGAGCTGCTCGCCGGCATCACCGAGGACGCGGTCGACTACCGGCCAACCTACAATGAGGAGGACGAGGAGCCGGTCGTGCTGCCCGGTGCCTTCCCGAACCTGCTGGCCAACGGTTCGTCGGGCATTGCCGTGGGCATGGCGACCTCGATCCCGCCGCACAACGCCGCCGAGCTTTGCGATGCGGCACTGCACCTGATCGAGCATCCGGACGCGCCGGTGACGGCGCTGATGGAATTCGTCCAGGGGCCCGATTTCCCGACCGGCGGCATCATCGTCGACAGCCGCGCCTCGATCCTCGAAGCCTATGAAACCGGCCGCGGCGGTTTTCGCGTACGGGCGAAATGGAGCCAGGAGGACCAGGGCAGGGGCACCTGGAGCATCGTCGTCACAGAGATTCCCTATGGCGTCCAGAAGGCCCGGCTGATCGAAAAGATCGCCGAACTGCTGATGGCGCGCAAATTGCCGCTTCTGGAAGACATCCGCGACGAGAGCGCCGAGGACATCCGCGTCGTGCTGGTGCCGAAGAGCCGTTCGGTCGATCCGGGCATCCTGATGGAATCGCTGTTCAAGCTGACCGAGCTCGAAAGCCGCTTCCCGCTCAACATGAACGTGCTGTCGCGCGGCAAGGTGCCGAACGTGCTGTCGCTGAGGGGCGTGCTCAAGGAGTGGCTGGAGCATCGCCGCGACGTGCTCATTCGCCGCTCGAAGCATCGGCTTGGCGAGATCGAAAGGCGGCTGGAAATCCTCGCCGGCTATTTGATCGCCTATCTCAACATCGACGAGGTGATCAGGATCATCCGCGAGGAGGATGAGCCCAAGCAGGTGATGATGGCCCGCTGGTCGCTCACCGACACCCAGGCCGAAGCCATCCTCAACATGCGTCTGCGGGCCTTGCGCAAGCTCGAAGAGATCGAGATCCGCAAGGAGTTCGACGGCCTCACCGCCGAGAAGAAGCAGATCGAAGCACTGCTTGCGTCCAACGCCAAGCAATGGGCGACGATCAAGTGGGAAGTCACCAGCATTCGCGACAAGTTCGGACCGGAGACCGAACTCGGCAAACGCCGGACCCAGTTCGCCGATGCGCCCGAGCATGACCTGACCGACATCGCGCATGCCATGATCGAGCGCGAGCCGGTCACCGTGGTCGTCTCGGAAAAGGGCTGGCTGCGGGCGATGAAGGGTCATCTGAGCGATCACTCGACGCTCACCTTCAAGGAGGGCGACAGCCTCAAGCTCGCCTTCCATGCCCAGACCACGGACAAGATCCTGGTCTTCACCACCGGCGGCAAGTTCTACACGATCGGCGCCGACCGGCTGCCGGGCGGGCGCGGCCATGGCGAACCGATCCGCATCATTGTCGACATGGACAACGACCAGGACATCGTCACCGCCTTCATCCACGACCCCAAGCGCAAGCTGCTTCTGGTGTCCTACGACGCCAACGGCTTTGTCGTGCCGGAGGAGGAGGTCGTCGCCAACACCCGCAAGGGCAAGCAGGTGATGAACGTCAAGGCACCGGACGAAGCCAAGCGGTGCCTGCCGGTCACCGGCGACCACCTCGCCATCGTCGGCGAGAACCGCAAGATGCTGGTCTTCCCACTGGCCGAGATCCCGGAGATGGGCCGCGGCAAGGGCGTTCGCCTGCAGAAATACAAGGACGGCGGCGTACTCGACCTCAAGACGTTCACCCTCGAAAGCGGCCTGTCCTGGCAGGATTCGGCCGACCGCACCTTCATCAAGTCGCGCGAGGAACTGGTGGAGTGGATCGGCGCCCGGGCGTCGACCGGACGGATGGTGCCGAAGGGTTTTCCGAGGACGGGCAAGTTCGGGTAAATTGCTGATCTCCCCCCTTGTGGGGGAGATGGCCGGCAGGCCAGAGGGGGGCGCTGTCCCGCCAACCTCTCGGTTCGGTGCCGACCAGCCTTCGTTCGTTTTCATCAGGACAGATTTAGCTTGAAAGGTAGCGATCCTTCGCGCCCCCCTCTGTCCTGCCGGACATCTCCCCCTCGTGGGCCCACAAGGGGGGGAGATTAGCCAAACATTTGGACTATCGTCACGTTTGCTGCACTATGATCGTGCATAAGCAGTAGGATGGGCAGGGAGAGGCACAGGGTTTGAAGCGGACCGAGATCCAGAAACCGGAGCGGCAGCAGCGCCTGTTCGGCCTGTCGGCGCCGCTGAGATCCGCCGTCATCCCGCCGCTGTCGGCGGCGCGCTGGCTTTTGGTGCTGATCGTCGCCGCAGGCGTCTACTTCTTCCACGGTTTCCTGTTTCCGGTGCTGGCAGCACTGGTCATCGCCTTCGCCAGCTGGCCGCTCTATCGCCGGCTGCTTGCCGCCGTCGGCGGCAACCGCACCATCGCCGCGACTTTCGCGATCCTGTTCATCCTGACCTTCCTCGTGGTGCCGATCGCGCTCGCCGGCACCTATGCCATCAACGAGGTCCGCGAATGGGTTGCCTGGGCGATCGAGACCAACCGGCACGGTGCGGTGACGCCGCACTGGATCGCCACCATGCCCATCGTCGGCGAGTGGCTGAACGAGCAATGGACGACAAATTTTGGCCATCCCGGCGGCATCGGCGAACTGATCCAGCTGGTCAGCGGCGCCAACATCGGCAGCATCTATCGCGGCGTGCTGGCGGCCGGCGGCAGTGCCTTCGGCCTGTTGCTGACGCTGCTGTTCATGATGATCGCGCTGTTCTTCGCCTATCGCGATGGCGAGCATTTCGCCGGCCAGGTCGACCGCCTCGGCGAGCGCATCCTGCCGATGAGATGGGAGCGGATTTCGCGGGTTGTACCGGCGACCATCTCCTCGACCGTGACCGGCATGACCATCATCGCGATCGGCGAGGGGTTGGTGCTGGGCATCGCCTACTGGCTGGCCGGCGTGCCTTCGCCGGTGACGCTGGGCGCCTTGACCGGTGTCATGGCACTGATCCCAGGCGGCGCACCGCTGTCCTTCACGCTTGTCTCGATCTATCTCGCCGCCAGCGGCTCGCCGGTGGCGGGGTTCGCGCTGTTCATCTGGGGCGCGGTCGAACTCTTCATCGTCGACAAGACGCTGCGCCCGAAGCTGGTCGGCGGGCCGATCAAGCTACCCTTCCTGCCGACCTTTTTCGGCCTGATCGGCGGCGTCAAGACGATGGGCTTCCTCGGCCTGTTCATCGGCCCGGTGCTGATGGCGTTGCTGGTCGCGATCTGGCGCGAATGGCTGCGCGAGGTCGAGCTGATGGACGAGGCCGCTCCTGCGGCACCTGAGGAACTGGAAGATCGTCCTCCGCAGATCGAGATCGCCGCCGAGCACGGCGTGCCGAAAAAGAGTCAAGCCGGGTGACTGACGGCGAGCGCGGCACGGCGCTTGCGTCCTTCATGCAGCTGCCACAGTGAGTGGGCGACCAGCGCGACGATCAGGATGACGCCGCCGATCAGGCTGTCGCGCGACGGTGTTTCGGCAAAGATCATCCACACCCAGACCGGCGCCAGCACGGTCTCCAGCAGATAGAACATCGCCACCTCCGGTCCGGAAATGTATTTCGGTCCGTTGGCAAGGCAGAAGAACGATATCGGCATGATCACGGCGCCGTTGAAGACGATCCACCATGGCGCGTTGACGTGAAAGCCTTCGCCCGAGACCATGAACGCGGCAACCGCCAGCGGCAGGACGACGCCGACCAGCGAGGTGAAGCCCATGTCCTTGCCGCTGGCGCTTGAGATGGTGATGGCTAGAGCGACGAAGAAGGCCGAGCAGAGCGCCATGAAATCGCCGAACAGGTGCCCGGTGCCGACCGACCCGCCGACGATGATCAGCACGCCCAGGATCATGACCAGCATCGTCGCGAGCGTCACCAGTCGCGGCCGCTCCCGGAGGAACAGCCAGGACAAGAGCGCCGCGAACACGGTGCTGAAGGCTAGGATGAAGACGAGATTGGCGGTCGAGGTGTGGAAGACGGCGGTGATGAAGGTGATGCCGGTCAGGCCATAGCATATGGCGACTGCCAAGCCTGACCAGCCTGGGATGAGCTGTGGCGCGTTCCTGCTCAGCCTGCGCCAGACAGCCCAGACCACGAGTGCGGCGATCAAGGTCGTGGCGTTGCGCAACATCATGATGGTCCATGGGCTGCCGTCGGCGAGCCGGATCAGCGGGATGTCGATGGTAAGCGTCAGTCCGCCGATGGCGGTGATGAGGAGACCCTTCTGATGATCGTGGTGGGTTGACATGCCCGATCTCGCAATGAATGGGGAGGCAGGCCGCAATAGCGGCCTGTCGCCTGTCTTCCAGCCACACGGCCGGAAGACCAGCTTCCTCTTCCTTGAAACAGTTTAGGGACGAATGGCGGAAGGAAAAGTCAGCGCGAAACCGCTTCGTGGTCGTAGCGTTCCCAGCCCTTCGGGCCGAGATGCTCCTGCGGCATGAAGCGCATCTTGTAATTCATCTTGCGCGAGCCGTTGACCCAGTAGCCGAGATAGACGTGAGGCAGACCCATTGCCCTGGCACGGGCGATATGATCGAGGATCATGAAGGTGCCGAGCGAGCGGTCCTCGAATTCGGGATTGAAGTAGGAATAGACCATCGACAGGCCGTCGGCCATCTTGTCGGTGAGCGCCACGGCGATCAGCTCGCCCTGGCCCTTTCCGGTGATGAAGGTGTCGGGGCCGCGCCGCCGGTATTCGATGATCTTGGTGTCGACATGCGTGTCCTCGACCATCATGGCGTAATCGAGCACCGTCATGTCGGACATGCCGCCGCGGCGGTGCCGGGCATCGAGATAGGTGCGGAACAGCGAATACTGCTCGGTGGAGGGCTGCGCGTCGTGCATGGCGCCGATAAGGTCGGAATTGTGCTGGATCACCCGCTTCATGTTGCGGCTGGCGGTGAATTCTTGCGCTAGGATGCGCACCGAAACACAGGCGCGGCAGGTTTCGCAGGCCGGCCTGTAGGCGATGTTCTGCGAGCGCCGGAACCCGCCTTGCGTCAGCAGATCGTTCATCTCCGGCGCCTTGTCGCCGACCAGGTGCGTGAACACCTTGCGCTCGAACTGGCCCTCGAGATACGGGCACGGCGACGGCGCGGTCAGGAAGAACTGCGGCGACTGGGTCGGGTGCTGCGTCATCGAGTCTAGAAAACACTCCTGCGAATCGCCTTACCTTTGGCCCGGTCGGCGAAAAATTCAACAGGATTGTGAAGCAGCGGTCGACCGAAGGCCGTCATATTTGCGCATAAGCGCCCGCGCAGCCCCTCGAAATGCTGTTTCAACGATCCCTGCGGCTGACCACGGTGCCGAGCAGCAGGTCGTGCAGCGTGCGCTTGCGGTCGGAAAACAGCGTCACCAGAAGAACCAGCGGTGTCAGGATGACGTTGGCGGCCCAGAACAGCACCGAATGCACCACGGCGGTCAGCCCGTCGATGCGGGTGCCGTCGAGGCGATCGAGCCGGATGCCCATCATCTTCATGCCGGTCGTGGCCTGATCGCGGCTGCCCAGCGTGTTCCAGATGTAGAGAATGGCGACCGCCGGCACGAGGACGGAAAACAGCATCCAGCCAAGGCCGAACGTCAGCAGCCCAAGCAGGAGCACCAGGATCGCGAACGGGATGGTGAGCAGCGCGACAATGCAATAGTCGATGATGAAGGCCAGGATGCGCCGGGTGCGCACGCCGTCATAGGCCCTGACATCGTCGAGCCTGCTGGTGATGATTTCGCCGTCGAGAACGCGCGCGTTCATGTCATATCCTCGTAACCTGGCCCACAATAGGGTGCGGGCGCACTGCTGATGAAATGGTGAAGGCCTGCTGCGGAATCAAGATCGGTGCCTTTCGCCCGGCATATGTGATCAGGCTACGCCAACGCCTTTCGAATCGGTTGAATTTGCCGCGCGGATGGCATTAGCTTGCTGCGGCGCAACAAAGCGCAGGGGTAGAGACGAGGGACGGGGCAATATGGATTACGACATGCTGGTCATCGGCAGCGGCCCTTCCGGGCGCCGTGCTGCCGTGCAGTCGGCCAAGCTCGGCAAATCGGTGCTGGTGGTCGACAGGGGCACGCGCCTCGGCGGCGTCTCCGTGCACACCGGCACCATCCCGTCGAAGACGCTGCGCGAGACCGTGCTCAACCTGTCCGGCTGGCGCGAGCGCGGCTTCTACGGCCGCGGCTACCGGGTCAAGCAGGACATTTCCATCGGCGATCTGGTCGAGCGCCTGCACAAGACACTCGACCACGAGGTCGAGGTGCTGCAGCACCAGTTCATGCGCAACGCCGTCAAAAGCGTGCGCGCCACGGCGAAATTCGTCGGCCCCAACAAGGTCAGCCTGACGAGCGACAATGGCGACCACAGCGAGGTCGGCTTCGCCAATGCGCTGATCGCGGTCGGCACCAGGCCGCACCGGCCGCGCGACGTGCCCTTCGACAAGACCCGTATCTTCGACAGTGACGAAATGCTTGAACTCGGCCGGTTGCCGCGCACGCTGACGGTGATCGGCGCCGGCGTCATCGGTGTCGAATATGCGACGATCTTTTCGGCGCTCGATGTGCCGGTGACGCTGGTCGAGCCGCGCAACACCATCCTCGATTTCATCGACCGCGAAATCGTCGACGATTTCATCCACCAGATGCGCGACCGTGGCATGACCATCCGTCTGGGCAGCACGGTCAAGGAGATCGCCTCGAAGCCGGACTATGCCGAAGTGACGCTGGCCGACGGCCGCACCATCCGCTCCGAGATCGTGCTTTATGCCGCCGGCCGCAGCGGCAATCTCGGCAGCCTCGGTCTGGATGCAGTTGGTATCGAGGCCGACTCCAGGGGCCGCATCAAGGTCGATTCCCAGACCTTCCAGACCAGCGCGCCCAACATCTATGCCACCGGCGACGTCATCGGTTTCCCGAGCCTGGCTTCGACCTCGATGGAGCAGGGCAGGGTCGCCGCCTGCCATGCCTTCGGCGTAACCCTGCCACCGCCGCCGGAAACTTTTCCCTACGGCATCTATGCCGTGCCGGAAATCTCCACGGTCGGCCAGTCGGAGGAGCAGGTGCGCGAAAGCGGCGCCGCCTACGAGGTCGGCGTGGCGCGTTTTCGCGAGACATCGCGCGGCCACATCATGGGCGTCAACACCGGCTTCCTGAAACTTCTGTTCTCGGTCGAAACACGCCGGCTGCTCGGCGCCCACATTGTCGGCGAAGGCGCCACCGAACTGATCCATATCGGCCAGGCGGTGATCAATCTCGGCGGCACCGTCGACTTCTTCGTCAACAACACCTTCAACTATCCGACGCTGGCCGAGGCCTACAAGATCGCCGGGCTCGACGCCTGGAACAGGATGGGGCAGGGGTAAGCGCTATTCCAGGAAAAGTGCGTAGCGGTTTCCGTCCGCGTAAAAAGTACGCCCGCTTCCGGCCTGCACCCGCTGCCCTGCGGTGGCCGGGGGCCTACGTCCAGGGCCGCATATCAAGCCCGAGCCGCGCCTGTTCGCCTTGGGCGAAGGCTTTGGCATCTGCCCGGGAATGGAAGCCCTTGACGCTTACCACGCCGTCTTCGATGACCCGCACATAATGCCTATTTCCAAGTTCCTCGATCTCGACCGAAGTCTTCCATGGTTGCGTGTTCATCAAATCGCCCCGCTTCTGGTCGCCTGAAACGTCATCACCGGGGAAAATGTTCCAATCCGCCCGCTGCCGCAAGGTGGCGGGCCTCTACGCTTTTGATCTAGCTCGGCAAGCCGCCGCGAGACATGGTCGACTAGCTGCCCCTTGGACTTGCTGTAGGTTTGTATCTGCGATCGTCCGCATCCACATCTTTCAGCCGGCTTACTGTTTCCAGTGGCTCGCTGCGGCGTTATGTGAGTTGATGGGTCGTGACTGGCGCGACGGGAGATCGACATGCTGGGCTGGTTCCGCAGGCTTCTGCCGCGCGAAGATGGTTTCTTCGACATGTTCGAACGGCACTCCCGCACGGTGGTCGGCGGGGCCGAGGCGCTGCAACAGCTCCTCCTGGGCAAGGACATCGATCACTGGAGCCAGAGGATCATCGATCTTGAGGACGAGGCCGATCACATCACCGCCGAAGTGCTGCTGGCCGTGCGGCGCTCCTTCATCACGCCTTTCGATCGCGGCGACATCAAGGACCTGATCCAGTCGATGGATGATGCCATCGACACGATGCACAAGACCGTGAAGACCGTGAGGTTGTTCGAGCAGAAGGAATTCGATCCGCTGATGCAGGAAATGGGCGGTGTCATCGTCGACGCCGCCAAACTGGTCGCCGAGGCGATCCCGTTGCTCCACAAGGTCGGTGCCCATAGCGTGCGCCTCAACGCCATCGCCGAAGAGGTCATGCGCGCCGAAGGCCGGGCCGACGATCTGCACGAGCAGGGCCTGAAGGACCTCTTCAAGCGGCATGGCCGGAGCGATCCGATGGCCTATCTGGTCGGCAGCGAGATCTATGGCCAGCTCGAGAAGGTGGTCGACCGTTTCGAGGACGTCGCCAACGAGATCAGCGGCATCGTCATCGAGAACGTATAGTGGAAGTCACCGTCGCCTTTCCCGTTCTGGTCGGCCTCGTTGCCGTGGCGCTGTTCTTCGATTTCCTGAACGGCCTGCATGACGCCGCCAATTCGATCGCCACCATCGTCTCGACGCGCGTGCTGCGGCCGCATTATGCGGTGTTGTGGGCGGCCTTCTTCAACTTCATCGCCTTCCTATTCTTCGGTCTTCATGTCGCAGAGACAGTGGGCAAGGGCATCGTCGACGCCAGCATCGTCACGCCGGCGGTGATCTTCGCAGCCCTTGTCGGCGCCATTGTCTGGAACATCGTCACCTGGATCGCCGGCATTCCTTCGAGCAGCTCGCATGCGCTGATCGGCGGGCTGGTCGGCGCCGGCGTTGCAAAGGCTGGGGTCGGCGCCATCGTCTGGACGGGCCTTGGCAAGACGGTCGCCGCAATCGTCTTATCGCCGGCAACCGGGTTTCTGCTGGCGCTGGTGTTGATCCTGGTCGTTTCGTGGCTGTTCGTGCGCCAGACGCCCTTCGCTGTCGACAACACATTCCGCGTAATGCAGTTCCTTTCCGCCTCGCTCTATTCGCTCGGGCACGGCGGCAATGACGCGCAGAAGACCATGGGCATCATCGCCGTGCTGCTCTATTCGCAAGGCATGCTCGGCGAGACATTCCACGTGCCGCTCTGGGTCGTCCTCACCTGCCAGTCGGCGCTGGCGCTGGGCACCTTGTTTGGCGGCTGGCGTATCGTCCACACCATGGGCTCGAAGATCACCCGGCTGAACCCGATGCAGGGCTTCTGCGCCGAGACCGGCGGCGCCATCACCCTGTTCGCCGCCACCTGGCTTGGCATTCCCGTATCGACCACGCATACGATCACCGGCGCCATCATCGGCGTCGGCGCCGCCCGCCGTGTCTCGGCCGTCCGCTGGGGCATCGCAGGCAACATCGTCATTGCCTGGATCGTCACCTTGCCGGCAACTGCGGCCATTTCGGCCCTCACCTATTTTGTCACGCGCCTAGGCGGCTGACGCGGAACGGGCGCCGAAATCTGAATATGGGCGATGAAACGTCACAGAGATCTGACGCAAGTCTTTGGCCCTGAGGTGCCAGCCAACCCCTATCGGGCTTTTGCCAGATTTCTGCTAGGCAAGGGTTTCACGACGCGGGCCTCTTTGAGGGTCTTAAGCGCTTCTTCTTTGGTGAGGCCGAACTTGCGAGCAAAGTAGGCCGCTTCGATCGCCATTTCGCGATCTGCCAAGGATTCGGTTCTCTGCTTTGCCTTCTTGCCCACGATGCGAATCATAGCACATTCCGCTAGATAGCTCCAATCAAGTCATTAATTGGCTAACGAAAAGTCCGCCGCGCTAGAGGGACCGTACAGCGGGCTTTCAATGGGAGCGGCTACAACAGTATCTCGATACATAGTGTGTGACACACACACATGTCCGTGTTGTGGACGATGGAAGGGCATGCCGCTTGCGGCTGTGAAATGCGTTACTTGACCTGTCAGGCGTCGGAAGCTGCCAGCCATTGCCTGACGATTGCGGCGTCCGGGTCGCCGAATTCATGGCCGGAGGGGACAATCCGCGCGTCGATCTCGGCGCCATGCCGGCTGAGCAGCGTGACCAGCGCCGGCGCGAAGGGCGCGTAGGTGACGTCGGCTGCGCCGGCGATGATCAGCGCCTTCGTGCCGGTCAGGTCGGTCGCAGGCACCTCATCCAGGACCGGCATCGGCCTGAGCAATGCTGCCCGCTCGACAAGCCCGGGATGCAGCAGCATCAGGCTCGAAACCAGATTGGCGCCATTTGAATAGCCGAGGAAAGTCGCCCGCGCGAGATCGAACGTGTGGCGCTTCGCCGCCTCTGCCACGAACGCGGCGAAGGCGGCCGTTTCGGTCAGTATGCTCTCCTGCTCGAAGCGGGTCGGGGTGATCCGCTCGAACCAGCGGAAACCGTCCTCCTGGGCGATGCGGCCACGCGCTGCGACAAGGGTGGCCCTGGGTGCGATCTGCCTCGCCAAGGGCATCAATGTCGTCTCGTCGACGCCGGAACCATGCAGCACGAACAGGCATTCGCCGCTTGCGTCTGCTGGCCTGAAGAGGCGGTAGGAGAAGGCCAGATCGCGGTGCAGGAAGCCGTTCTCGTCGGTATATTCAGGCATGCTTATATCCTATTGATTCCATGGCCGTTTTGTTGGTTTGCCGGCTTCAAAACGGAATATTTTCTTGCTCCGCGAAAGTTGATTGAACCGGGCGCATTTCAGTCCGTTTCTTCGCGGATATGCTCCTGCGGGAGGAATCGAAGCGATGCGCCGGGCGGCCGCATTGCTGGTGTGAACAACGAGAGCATCCTCTGCTCTCCCTTTGAGGCCTTTTGTCGATGACCACCCAGATTTCGCCGGATCGCAGTGTGCGTATCCCGGATCGCGACATGCGTATCCCGGAGCGCGACACGCGCATCGATGTGTTTCGCGCTCTCGCGCTGCTCACCATTTTCATCGACCATGTGCCCGGCACCGTCTTTGAAACCCTGACCTACAAGAATCTCGGCTTTTCGGATGCGGCGGAAGCCTTCGTGCTGATTTCCGGCATGTCCGTGGCTCTTGCCTATGGCGGCAAATTCCAGCCGGGAGGCCGGCTGCTGGCGACGCTCAAGATGTGGCGCCGGGCCGGTGTCCTCTATACCGCCCATATCGTCACGACGATGGTGGTGATGGCCATGTTCTGCGCGGCGGCGGTGTTTGCCAAGCGCCCGGATCTGCTGAAGCTGATCAACATCGAGCCGCTGATGAAGAATACGCCGGAAGTGCTTGTCGGCATCGTCACGCTCGGCCATCAACTCGGCTACAACAACATCCTGCCGGTCTATGCGGTGCTGCTGTTGCTGGCGCCGCTGTTCCTGCTCTTCGTCAGCTACCGGCCCCTGGCGGCGCTCGCCGTGTCCGGAGCGCTGTGGCTGCTTGCAGGCATCTACCAGATCGCCCCGCCCAACTATCCCGAGCCCGGCTTTTGGTTCCTCAATCCGCTGTCCTGGCAGTTCCTGTTCAATATCGGCCTGGCGGCCATGCTGCATGTCAGGCGCGGCGGCACAATTCCGGTCAATCACTGGCTGGTCGGCGTTGCCGCAACCTATGTCGCCGGGGCGCTCATCTGGGTGCACAGCCCGCTTTGGGGGCACGTGTCGTGGCTGGACCTGCCGGTGGTGCTGAGCGGTTTCGACAAGACGTTCCTGTCGCTGCCGCGGCTGCTGCACATCCTTGCGGTCAGCTACCTGATCGTGGCCATTCCGGCCGTCTCGAATCTTTTCCGCACCGCGCCCGACAATCCGCTGGCCATACTCGGCAAACGGTCGCTGCCGGTCTTTATCGCCGGCACGGTGATCGCCATGGTGGCGCAGGTGATGAAGCTGATCAATCCTGGCGGCCTTGCCTACGACACGCTGCTGATCGCGGCCGGCATCGCCATGCAATTCGCGCTCGCCTTCTATCTCGAATGGCTTTCGGGCATCGGCTCGTCCGGCAAGAAGTCGGCTCGCAGCGAGACAGCACCCGCACGCACCGCCTTCGGCGCCCAGCCGGCAACGGCAGTCAATCGTTGAATACGTTGAATACAGGGAGCAGTTTCAGCTGCCTGCTGGCGGAGGCCCTGACGACGCCCTGACGATCAACTCGACATCGAGCGTCTCGCGCCGCACCGCGCCATCGAAATCGAGGATCATGCGCGCCGCCCGACGGCCGATCTCGATGATGGGCTGGGCGACTGTGGTCAGCGGAGGATCGCACAGCGCGCCATCCGGCACGCCGTCGAAGCCGACGATGGAGACATCGCCGGGAACCTTCATGCCGCGCTCGGTCAGCCATTCGATCGCGACCATCGCCATCCGGTCCGACATCGCCAGGATCGCGGTTGGCGGCTCACCCATGGCGAAGATCGTTTCGAGGCCGGCCCTGGTGGTGGCCGCGTCGTTCCCGGTCTCGTAGACCGGCACCTTGGCGGTGTCGACGCCGAAGCGGGAAAGCTCGTCGAAATAGCCGGCAAGGCGGTTGCGCGTTGCGGTGTAGATCGCCGTCCCGAACCGATCGGGCGAGACAAGACCGGAGCTGTCGTCAACGAAAGGCAGTGTCAGAACGGCGTAGCGGCGATGCCCAAGTTCGGCGAGATGGCGCGCAGCCATCCTGGCACCGGCCGCATTGTCGATGCGGATCGTCGAGATGGTGTCATCCTCGACGCCGAGCTCGAGCGCGACGAATGGCAGCTTGCGCTCGCGCGTCAGCTCGACCAGGCGCGGGCCGCCTTCGATGCAGAAGAGGATGAAGCCGTCGACCAGCGCACTCTGGATGTTCCAGGCGAGTTTCTCGTCATTGCCGGCCGAGACGAGCGCGATCCCAGCGCCAGTGGCGTCGCAGGCCTCGGAGATGCCAGCCATCATCACGCGTGCGAACGGATCGTCGAAGAAATAGGAGAGGGGCTCTGTCGTGGCGACCCCGATCGCGTTCACCTTGCCGGCACGCAGCAGGCGGCCCTTGGGGTCTGGGCCGGCATAGCCCATCGCTTCGGCCATCGCCTTGACCCGCTCGCGCACTTCCTCGCGCACGATCTCGGGACGGCTGAAGACATTGGACGCCGTGCCGTGCGATACGCCGGCAGCCTTGGCTATGTCGGCCAGCCGGACCGGTCTTGGGTTGCCTGTGACGAGTGATGCCATTTTTGCTGCCTCCGGACCCTCACTTAGCACCTTCGTTGGATCGATTCAAATTTTTGCTTGACATTGGTGTGCCAAAGCCTATTTTTGAATCGATCCAATCGTATTGATTGGGCAAACCGAGAGGAGGGTGCCATGCATCCCGTCAATTACCTGTTCGAAGACATCTACCGCAACCATTGGGGCCTCGCCTTGATCACCGGGACCGAAAAGCGCCGTGGCACTGCCAGCGCCTGGAAGCGCGACCTGCGAATCCTCGTGGAACGCAAGCGCGGCTAAGCAGGCTGCCGTTTTCGCGGCCGTTGATTGGATCGATTCAAGTCAAGAAAGGAGACCAAGCCATGCACCCGATCAGCCATCTGTTCGAGGACATCTATCGCAATTATTGGGGCATCTCGCCGGCTTCCGACCGGCCTGAGCGGCGGCGACTGACAGGACCGGCCGCGCGTGACCGCGAATTGCTGGCCAGGCGCGAACGCCGGCAGGATTGAGCTTTCGCGCCCCAGGCAAATTTCAGGGGCGAGGGCGCAGCAGCGCCGAGCCGGCGATCGCCAGCCAGCCGGCGATGAGCAAGGTGCCGCCGATCGGCGCCGACATCGGAAACAGCCGCGAACCCATGAAATCGCGGGCGAGAAGATCACCGCAGAAAAGCACCAGCCCGACAAGCAGGATAAGGCTTGCGATCCGCAGCACCCGCCCTGCGCCGACAAAGCCGACGGCGAGAAAGATCGGCGCATGCATCAAAAGGAAGGACGCGGCGGTGCTCACGAAGGCGCCGCCCAAATGCGCGGCAGCTGCTGACAACGCCACCCCCGCCGCGCCGCAAAGGCCACCGGCCAGCACAAGGAGGCGGCTGTAGCCTGCAGGTTGTTCAGTTGTGTCCATGGTGCCTCCGTGAATTGTCAAACGACGAATGCGGTGTTGCGTAGCGTGGATGGTGATAGTGTCGCCGAACTCAGTCGGTGAAGTAGCGATAACCGAGCCACGCTGCCAATGCGGCGAATGCTCCCCAGGTGCAGGCAATCACGACGCCGGCGGTTCGATTCGCCGGGCGCTGTGCTGCAAGCGCCGCGGCGGCTCGATGTTCTGCCATGACTTCCGGCGGGATCATTTTCAGCACGGCCAGAATGCCGAGCGGCACAATGATCGCGTCATCGAGATATCCCAGCACCGGTATGAAGTCGGGGATCAGGTCTATTGGTGACAGCGCATATCCGGCGACACACAGCGCCAGCGCCTTCGCATACCACGGGGTGCGGGGATCGCCGGCTGCGAAGTAGATCGCGTGCACGTCTCGCTTGATCGTGTGTGCCCAGTCTTTCAGCCTTCCGTTCATGGGGCGGGTTTATCCGCAATAGGTGACGGCTGCCAGTCAAACCGGGACACCGAAACAGCGTCAGGATTTGCCGGCTTGCGCCGGCATGTTGCGCGTGCGGCGCGACTGGACAATCCAGTTGTAGGCCGCACCGCCTGCCATCAGCACCGACGTGCCGAGAAACACCGAGCGCATGCCGAAATGGCCGCCGGCGAAGCCGCCGAGCAGCGGTCCGGCGACCTGGCCGACATATTGCGCCGAGATCGACAAACCCAGCACGTTGCCGCCGACCCCATCGGGAACATTGTGGCGGATGACGCTGGTGATGCAGGGCAGCAGGCCGCCCAGCGCCAGCCCCATCAGGAAGCGCAGGCCGATGAGTTGCCAGCCCTCGGTGACGAAGGCCTGCGGAATAAGCAGCAGGGCCGAGACAGAAAGTGCTGCAACGACGACATTCCAATGGCCGATGCGGTCGGCAAGCTTGCCCATCCACGAGGCCGACAGGATGGCGCCGAGTGCCGCTGCAGACATGACGACGCCGGCGACCATCGTCACCCGGCTCTGATCCTCGATCAGCTGCTGCACATAGACGGTGATGATCGGCTCGATCGACATGGTTGCGAAGGCGAGCAGCATGCCGGTCGCCAGCATGGCGACGACGGGACGCTTGTCGGGGATCTGCGACCAGCCGCTCTGCGGTTTCGCTGCCGTCTTGGCGGCCGGCGGGCGCGGGTTCTCCTTGATGAGAAAGGTCGTCGCCAGGAAGGCGAGGAAAATGACGCCACCCGACAACAGGAAGGTGGCGCGGATGCCGATCAGCGGCGGCAGCGCGCCACCGAGCAGCGGGCCGACCAGGCTGCCTGCGGTGATACCGGACGACATCACGCCGAGCGCCCAGCCGGAACGGTCCTTCGGCGTCTGCATGGCGACCAGGATGGTCGAGCCCGAGGAATAGCCGCCAGCAAACCCGATCAGCAGGCGCAGCAGCACCAGTTGCCACACGCTCTCGACAATGCCGGTCAGCGACATGCAGATGGCCATGCCGAAGCTGGCGCGCACCAGCATCAGTTTGCGGCCGTAGCGGTCGCCGAGCCGTCCCCACAGCGGCGCAACGAGCGCGGCGGCAAGAAAGGTCGCGCCATAGGCGATCCCCGACCATTGCACGATCGCTGCGTGGCCCTCTGCACCCAGTTGCTCGACATAGAGCGGCAGGAAAGGCAGCAGCAACGTCATGGCGATGAGCGTGCTGAATGAGCCTGCAAAGCACACGGCGAGATTGCGCCGCCAGTGGACGTTGTAAGCGCTTTGTTCGGTGCCGTCCTGCGCCATGTGCTGTCCTGCCCGATATCGACCTTGTTGCGGATACCACTTTGGGATACCAAGTTGGTATTCGTCATGAACCCCAGCCCCGTCGCTGTCAATGCGGCCGATACGAACGGAACCACCATGTCGCAGATGCAGAGCGTCGAGAAACAGCTGCGCGAGATGATCCTCGGCCTCGAGATCGGTCCCGGCGAGCGCCTGACCGAGCGCTGGATCGAACGCCGCTTCGGCGCTTCGCGCACGCCGGTCAGGGCCGCATTGCTGCGGCTTGAGACCGAGGGCCTGATCTGCCGCGACGGGCGCGGCTGGACGGTCTCGCCGATCAATCTGGCCGAACTGGAGCAGATCGCGGTCTACCGCGAGGCGGTCGAAGTCGCCGCAGTGCGGCTGACCTGCACGCTAAGCGACAAAAGCGTCATCGATGACATCGAGGCGATGCTCGATTCCTGCGATGCCGATACCCCGCGCGAGGAATGGCACCGCGTCGGCATGGATTTCCATATCGAACTGGCGCGCCTGTCCGGCAACGACTTTCTGTTCCGGGCGGTACGCGATGCCATGACGCGGCTGTCGCGTGCCCGGTGGCTGGAAGTTCGCGACGAGGCCGCCCTCGGCCGTGCCTGGACGGAGCACCATGCCATCCTGGCGGCGGTGCGCGCCGGAAACGCGGACGCGGCGGCGCGGCTGCTCTCGGCTCATATCATCGGCAGCCGCGACCGGCTGGTGACATCGCTTCACAACGACCGGCGTGGCCTGCGCGCCAGGGGCTTCGCCGTCGTCGCCGCGTGAAAAGCCGGCGCCCGACGATGAAACGCACTTTCGGTCTCGCTTCGCCGCCGCCGATGGCGTAAGAGCGGCGATGGAAAACAACCGATTTGAAACACCCGTGACCGTCAAGTCGGCCACGGCCGGACCCAATCAGCTCTTGCGTTCGGCGCGTGAGGCTTCCGATTACCTGCTCAACAGCTGGCCGGGCAAGCGCAGTCCCAAGCATCGCGAAGCGCTGCAGGCCTGTCATGATGCGCTGGCCGGCGACAAGCCGGCCATGAATGCAAGGCGCGCCTTCATTGCCGCTGCGCGCGAAGTGAACGTCTTCGTCAGCGACAAGGCGCCGGCCTGAACCCAGCTGAATCTTGAGCGGCATCCCGCTCGGGGTGCTTTGCTACTCTGCGGTTTCCGCCTCGGCTTCAACGCTGGTCCGGTCCTCAGGCTTATCGCGTTCCTTGGCCGCGACCTTGGCCGCCAGCTTTTCGGCCTTCTTGGCGGCCTTCTGGCGGTCACGCTCCTTGCGTTCCTGTCCGTAATTCGGTGCTCGCGCCATATCGGTTCCCTTTCGTATGCCCGGAGGCTCCTGACCCTGCCTAGGAGCATTGGTCGGCAAACACAACAGCTGAAGCGATGGTGCCGCCAGTTTGCTCCTGCACGGTTCCGGGCTTGCAAGATGCGTGGCACAATGGTGTAGGAGAGAAGCGGGGGCCGAGATTTGTGGGAGCCACCCTTTTTTGTTTTTGATCAAGTGACCGATGGCCACAGCTCTGCGCAACGCGGTAAAGGTGTTCTATTACGCACGCAATGCCGCGCGCGATATCGTGCCGCAGGCACTGTTCCGTCGCAGGCTCACCGGCTGGCTTGACCAGGTCAGGCTCTCGGACGCCACGGTCCGCGAGCGGCTGAATTACTACAACAAGCTGCAGCACGCCTTCGTGCCGAGCCCGGCTGCGGTGCCTGTCAGCCGACTGCCGTTTTCGCCGAGCATGTACTACTACGACCTGAAGGAGTTTGCGCGCTACTTCGATCCCGGACTGCTCATCGATGTGGAATTCGGCGACGTCATCAACGTGCCCAGGATGCCGGCGGTCGTTAAGGATCGACCGATCAACGACGACAACAGCAATGCCGTCCTGATGAAGCTCGACAAGTTCCGTCACTTCCACATGCCGGCCGACAGGATGCATTTCGCGGACAAGCGTCCGGCTGTGGTCTGGCGCGGCGAGCTCAACAATCCGATACGGACCGTGTTTCTCGAGGCCACGCGCAACCTGTCTTTCTGCGACGTCGGCACACCCAAACGGACAGCGGCGGAACAATATCGCAAGCCCTACCTCACCATCGAGCAGCAGCGGCACTACCGCTACATCGTTTCGCTCGAAGGCAACGACGTGGCGACCAACCTCAAATGGATCATGAGTTCGAACTCGCTATGCCTGATGCCGCCGCCGACATATGAGACCTGGTTCGCTGAACGGCAGATCGAGGCCAACGTCCACTATGTGCCGCTCGAGCCGGACTTTGCCGACCTTGCCGACAAGGTGCGCCATTTCGAGCGGCACCCGGCTGAGGCAGAACGCATCATTGGCGCAGCCAACGCCTATTGCCGCAAGTTCTGCAACGAGCGGGACGAGCAGGCGATTTCCCTGCTCGTGCTCTACAAATATTTCGTGCTCAGCGGCCAGGTCGAGCCGGATCCCGACGTCTGGCGTTTTATCTCGAGCTAGACGAGGCTCACCACGCGGCCTTTGTCAGAGGCCGCTGCGGTCGAGAACCAGATCGGCCGCGCCGAAGCGCTCCTTGGCCGTGAATTGCTGGTGCCAATAGGGATAGAGCACGGGTGGCCTGCTGACGGCGTCGAGGCGTTGGCGCTCGTCGAAGGACAGCGTCAGGCTGGCGGCGGCGATGTTGTCCTTGAGCTGGGTTTCGTTGCGGGCGCCGATGACCAGCGAGGCGACGGCCGGCCGGCCGAGCAGCCAGGCGAGCGCGACCTGCGCCGCCGACACGCCACGCGCCTTGCCGATTTCATTGAGCACGTCGACGATCCGCCACAGCCGGTCCTCGTCGCGGATCGGCGGTTCCGACCAGCCGCCGACCTGGCGGGCGGTGGGGCTGTCGCGATGGTACTTGCCGGACAGCAATCCGCCGGCCAGCGGACTCCACACCAGAACGCCGAGGCCCTGGTCGACAGAGATCGGCAGCAGTTCGTACTCAGCCTCGCGCGCTTCCAGCGTGTAGTGGATCTGCTGGGTGACGAATCGCGGCTGGTGGCTTCTGTCGCTGATGCCGAGCCCCTTCATCACCTGCCAGCCGGAATAATTGGAACAGCCGACATAGCGGACCTTGCCTTGGCCGACCAAGGTGTCGAGGGCGGCCATGGTCTCCTCCAGCGGCGTCACACCGTCCCACTCATGCAGGAAGTAGATGTCGATGACATCGGTCTTGAGCCGCTTCAGGCTCCTCTCGCATTCGCGGATCAGGTGATGGCGCGACAGGCCTTCGTCGTTGGGGCCGTTGCCGATGCGCATGCGTGCCTTGGAGGCGATCAGCACATCGGCCTTGCGCTTGCCGCCGAGCGCCTCGCCGATGATCTCTTCCGAAATTCCGTTCGAATAGACATTGGCGGTGTCGATGAGGTTGATGCCGGCATCGATGCACATGTCGATCATTCGCTTTGCTTCCGCGAGATCGGTCTTGCCGACCGCCGCGAATGCGCCGGCACCGCCGAAGGTCATGGTGCCCATGGTCAGCGTCGAAACTTTCAAGCCGGAACGGCCGAGGGTGCGGTATTCCATGTCAGGTCCTCGCGATTTGATTGAGAAGCGGGCTCGGGTGAGCTCGTCGCATTTGTAGGACAATTCCCGCCGCTTGTCGCCCCTCCGCTAGACCTGGCCGATTACAATCTCACCGATTGGCTTGACGGACGGCGCACCGGGTCACTGCAATAAAACCGTCATTGCCGGCCTATATTGAAGTCGGCTCAAGGTGTTTCCATTCCAGCCGCGGGCAGGGGCTCGAGGCACCGGAAATGACCCGACAGGGCTTGCAAGCGGAGCAGCGCAAATGACCGAGCTAAAACAGAATTCTCCCGCCAAGGACTGGCTTGAAGCAGAGCTCGCCGACACGCTCGACGAAGACTATGAGCTCGAAATGTCGGAGCCCGCGCTGTCGATGGAGATCGCCAAGATCTACAAGAACGCGCATCCGCCATCGATCGATCGCATGCAGTATTTTCGCGACCTGATCAGCCTGCAGTCCGAACTGATCAAGCTGCAGTCCTGGGTCGCCTATCACAAGAAGAAGGTCGTGGTGGTCTTCGAGGGCCGCGATTCCGCCGGCAAGGGCGGCGTCATCAAGCGCATCACCCAGCGGCTCAACCCGCGCATCTGCCGCGTCGTCGCACTGCCGGCGCCGACCGAGCGCGAGAAATCGCAATGGTATTTCCAGCGCTATGTTCCGCATCTGCCGGCCGGCGGCGAGATCGTGCTGTTCGACCGCTCCTGGTACAACCGCTCCGGCGTCGAGCGGGTGATGGGTTTCGCCGGGCCGGACCAGGTGGAGGAGTTCTTCCGCGACGTGCCGGAGTTCGAGCGCATGCTGGTGCGTTCCGGTATCACGCTGGTGAAGTACTGGTTCTCCATCACCGACGAGGAACAGCAGATGCGCTTTCTGATGCGCATCCACGATCCGATGAAGCAGTGGAAGCTGTCGCCCATGGATCTGCAGTCGCGCGTGCGCTGGGAACAGTACACAAAAGCCAAGGAAGAGACCTTCGCCCGCACCAACATCCCGGAAGCGCCCTGGTTCATCGTCGAGGGCAACGACAAGAAGCGGGCGCGGCTGAACTGCATCGACCATCTCTTGCAGCAGGTGCCTTACGAGGAGGTGTCGCACGAGGAGATCACGCTGCCGGAACGCGTCTTCAATCCCGAATATGAGCGCCAGACGCTGCCGCGCGAGCTTTATGTGCCGGAGAAGTATTGAAGCGCGCTTCCCTTCTCCCGTCACTATGCGGGAGAAGGTGCCGGCAGGCAGATGAGGGCGGCGCCAACTTCGACAACGGCCGCGTCGCCCCCGAAAGAGTCAGCCCCGCCCGATCATGACATGCGTGGCGTCCGCCGTCGTGACTTGCTCTGTGCACCGATACCCAAGCTTCAGCATATCGAGGCCGGCGAAAAGATGCTCGCCCGAGCCGAGCAGCATCGGCGAGATCGCCAGGTGCATCTCGTCGATGAGCTTCTCCTGGAGATACTGTCGGATGGTCGAAGCGCCGCCGCCGACCCGCACGTCCTTGCCGGCCGCCGCGGCCTTCGCCTGTTCGAGCGCCGCATGGATGCCGTCGGTGACGAAATGGAACGTCGTGCCACCCTCCATGATGATTGGTTCGCGTTTGTAATGGGTCAGCACGAAGACCGGCACATGGTACGGTGGGTTATCGCCCCACCAGCCTTTCCAGTTTTCGTCCGGCCAGTCGCCGCGGATCGGCCCGAACATATTGCGGCCGAGGATCCAGGCGCCGACATTCTCGAAGCTGCGCACGGTGAACCTGTCATCCACATCAGTGGTCCCGCCGTCCTTGCCGACCATCTGATGAAAGCTGCGGGTGCCAACCATCCATTTGTGCAGGGCCTCACCGCCGACGCCGAGCGGGTTTTCGAGGGTCTGATCGGGACCGGCGCCATAGCCGTCGAGCGACAGGGTGAAAGCGTTGACACGCAGCTTGGACATGAAAGCCTCCTCCATAACCAGTTGTGATTTGCAAGCGGTTAGTTTCTAGTCATACTGATTGCAAAAAGCAAGTGGTTTTTTCTGGGATGCGATCAGCCGCTGCAGGAAGCGGTCGCTCGTGCAGTGACGATCGGGTGTTGGATCGAGACGTCGCAGTCGGCCAGCCGGTTGGCGCGACCGGAAGGGACTACCCCTTCAGCATCGCCGCCACTTGCGGCGCGAAATAGGTGAGGATGCCGTCGCAGCCGGCGCGCTTGAAGGCAAGCAGGCTCTCGAGCATCGCCTTTTCGCCGTCGATCCAACCATTGGCGGCCGCGGCCTTGATCATCGAATATTCGCCAGACACCTGGTAGGCGAAGGTCGGCATCCGAAGCTCGTCCTTCAGCCGGCGGATGATGTCGAGATAGGGCAGGCCGGGCTTGACCATCAGCATGTCGGCGCCTTCGGCGAGGTCCTGTTCCGCCTCGCGTACCGCTTCGTCGGAATTGGCATGGTCGATGTAGTAGGTCTTCTTGTCGCCCTTGAGCAGGCCGGCGGTGCCGACCGCTTCGCGGTAGGGGCCGTAGAAGGCGGAGGCGAATTTCGTGGCATAGGACATGATCGCCACGTCCTGGAAACCGTTGGCGTCGAGCGCGTCGCGGATGGCGCCGATGCGGCCGTCCATCATGTCCGAAGGCGCGATGATGTCGGCGCCAGCGGCAGCCTGTATGACGGCCGCAGCAGTGACCTGTTCCACCGTCTCGTCATTGACGATGATGCCGTCGCGCAGGATGCCGTCATGGCCGTGGCTGGTGAATGGATCGAGCGCGGCGTCGGTGATGATACCGATCTCCGGCACCGCATGCTTGATGGCGCGGGTGGCGCGGTTGATGATGTTTTCGGGATCGAGGATGTGCGAGCCGGTCTGGTCGCGCAGGGGAAGTTCGACATTGGGGAAGGTGGCGATCGCCGGGATGCCGAGCTTGGCCGCGCGCTCCGCTTCCTTGACCGCGAGGTCGAGCGACAGGCGGAAGACGCCGGGCATGGCCGCGATCGGCTCGCGCACATTCCTGCCGTCGACAACGAAGATCGGCCAGATCAGATCGTCGACCGAAAGCCGGTTTTCCTGCACCAGGCGACGCGACCAGTCGGCCTTGCGCATGCGTCGCAAGCGACGGCTGCCGGTGATCTCGTCGACGCTGCGCGCGCCGGCAGGCTTTGCGGGGGTGAATTTGTTCATCGCCAAAACTCTCGTTTGGCGGGCTTTTTACCACGCACCTCCGCCGCTGACCAATGCGACACGATTGTGCCAGGCTTCAATCGGGTTGCCCGTTCCCCGACAGCACCTGCGCGGCTCCGCGCATGGCAACGCGGAATGCCTCGTCAAAACTGACGCCGCGCACCTGCCAGGCATAGGTCTTGCCTTCAATGGCCAGCCGCCAATCGGCGATCCAGCCCAGTTCCTTGTCGCTCCACACGATGCTGCCGGCCAACGCCCGGTCGGCTCCGGCCTTTTTCGCAAGTTGGTCGAGCATGGTGATGTCGGTGGCACGCAGCGCCTTTTCGTCTGTGCTGGAAAGCAGCACTGCCGGCGGAAAGACGATGTGCATCAGAAGCGGTCCGGTGGCATTGACGAAGGATTCCCGCATCGCCTGCGCACGCGGATCGTCGGCCGTCAGCACGAAACGCTTGGCACCTTGTTCGGCAGCGAGGAATACGGCGAGCAGCGGCCGCGCGCCAAGCCAAGGCTTGCTACCCAGCTGAGTGAGTAGCTTGTCGATCACCTCCGGTTTGTAGAGGCAGGTGAGGTCGTGCGGCCGGTCATGCGTGCCTTGCTCGTCATGCACCGGAATACCTTCCAACCGGTCGCGATAGTGGAAAGAGTCGACGAAATCGCCGGCCTTGTCGCGCAGAGCTAGCATTTCCGGCTTCTGGGGCAGGCGCTGATCGCCGGAAACCCTGACCAGCACCCGGTCCAGGCAGTCCCTGAAGCCGATCTGGCGGTTCACTTCGCCCTGGCCGGTGACGATGGTCTGCGCCTGGTAGAGCTCTGCCGTGCCTGCCGCGTCTGCGGGCCGAACGATCGACAGCGCGGCGGTCAGGCCGATCATCGCAAGCACAAAGCGCGAAAACCCAGGCATGGCTTGCCGTCCGGTTCGAGGCGGCCACTTATTAGCACTGGGCAACGCCGGCCGCCAAGACGCCGCGCTTGTGCCGACAACATTGACGCATTCAGGCGCCGCACTCACATGCGAAGCCAGCTATCGCGGCATCCGACAATTGACGTTCGTCCAGTCGCCGCTTAGCACTTCAGACCCGCACAAGCGGGGGAGGGATTCTCTGGCGATGGATTTTGATGGAGGCGACGAGATTCGCTTCGAACGGTTGGGCAGGGCCGGCGTCGTCACGCTGACGCGGCCGCAGGCGCTCAATGCCGTCACCCATCGCATGGTCAAGGCGCTCGACAGGGCGTTGCGCGCCTGGGAGCGCGATGACGGTGTCGATGTCGTCGTCGTCAAGGCCGAGGGCAGGGCGTTTTCCGCCGGCGGCGACATCCTGCACATCTACGAGGCAGGCCGGGCCGGACAGCCCCCGGTCGAGTTTTTCGCCGACGAATATCGGCTGAATGCCCGCATCAACCGGTTCAAAAAGCCCTATGTCGCGCTGATCGACGGCATCGTCATGGGCGGCGGCGTCGGCATCTCGTTCCACGGTTCGCAACGCGTGATGACCGAGAATGCCCAGTTCGCCATGCCGGAAGTCGGCATCGGCTTTTTCCCCGATGTCGGCGCCAGCCACCTTTTGCCCGACCTCGGCGGCAGCTTCGGCATGTATCTGGCGCTGACCGGAAACCGCATCCGCCATGGCGATGCGCTGTGGTCGGGCCTGGCCACCCACACCATCAAGGCCGAGGACCAGCCGGGTTTTCTCGATCGGCTCTGCGCGACCGGCGATCCGGAAACGGTGTTGCGCGGCTTTTTCGTCCCGGCAAAGCGCGAGACCGACCGGCCGGTGCTGGAGGCGATCGCCCGCCATTTCGCGCAGCCGTCTCTGTCGGATATCATCGCCAGCCTGGAGCGGGCGGCGCCCGCCGACGAGTTCGCCGCAAAGACGCTGGCGACGATCAGGATGCGCTCGCCGACCAGCCTGCACGTCGCCTGGCGACAGATCGGCGCCGGGCTGACGCTGTCGATGGACGAGTGCATGAAGATGGAATTCCGCATCCTCAACCGGATGCTGGCGGGCCACGATTTTTACGAGGGCATCCGCGCCGCCATCATCGACAAGGGCTCGAAACCGCAATGGCGCCCGGATCGCCTCGATGCGGTACGGACAGCGGACGTCGACGCCTATTTCGCGCCGCTCGGCGAGCGGGAACTCGACCTGTGAGCGAGGTCACCTCCAGGCGCGTCGTGCTGCAGCCCTCGGCCGCCGAAATCATCTTCGCCTGGTTCCAGCGCGTCGTCGCCGGCTACTGCCTGCTGTTCGGCATCCTCTACTGGATCCGGCTGATCGGCTTCTATCCGGGCCCGCTGTGGCGCTTCGACCTGATGCCGGTGCACTGGCAGGTGGCGGCGGTGATGCTCGCCGTCTTCTTTCCCTTCGCCGCCGCCGGCCTCTGGATGCTCGCCTCCTGGGGCCCGGTGATCTGGTTCATCTGCGCGGCGACCGAGATCGTCATGTATGCCGGCTTTCCCAACCTGTTCGGCCACCGGTTGCTGATCATTGCCTCGCATGCCGCTGTGGCGCTGCTCTATATCGTCTTTCGGGTGGTGATCTGGCTGCAGAAGCGCCAGGCGCGACGCTAGCGAATTTCCGCACGAAATCATTGGCTAAATCTTTAGGTTAATTATCCTTGCTCGGGTGACCGATCGTTAAGCCTCTTTCGAAACCTCTTACCGGTAAGCTCTTGTTAGCCTTGGCGTTTAAGTCGAATTTTATGAGTATTCGATAGTGTCGCGATCAAGGTGAAAAACAAAAAATCACCGGGCGACAAACGAGAGGCTAAGACAATGATCAATTCGCGTCCGGCGGCGAAGCCCGCCACCGTATCCGACGACCGCCGCGAGGCGATCCGTTCGCTGTACATGGAATCGCTGCAGCTGGTGGAGCGCCTGCACCGCCGCCTGCTTGACGTGATCAAGGACGAGTTCGACCGCAACGGCCGTTCCGACATCAACGCCATCCAGGCGCTGCTGCTGTTCAACATCGGCAATTCCGAGCTGACCGCCGGCGAACTGCGCTCGCGCGGCTATTATCTCGGCTCGAATGTCTCCTACAATCTGAAGAAGCTGGTCGACCTCGGCTTCATCAACCACCAGCGCTCGCGCATCGACCGCCGTTCGGTCCGCGTCTCGCTGACGCCGAAGGGCAACGAGGTGGCTGACGTCGTCGCCGGCCTCTACGAGCGCCATGTCGGCTCCATCGAGCAGGTCGGCGGCATCAACACCGACGAGTTCAAGCAGATGAACCGCGCGCTGCAGAGGCTGGATCGCTTCTGGAACGACACCATCGCTTATCGGATGTAGGGCATCCGCGTCATAACCGAAGCCGCGCCGCAGAAGCGCGGCCGGGGGCAGCAATGGGACCTGTGCCGGAAGGCGCCGGTCCTTTTGCTTTTCCTGATCCCGACGCCCAGCCTCCCCGTCCGCAATATCCCAGCTTTGCTTTCGTTGCAGCAGTGCCTAATGTCACGGCCTGACGGGGAGCGCATGATGGACCTGGGAAAACGCTCGAAGATTTGCTCGCTTGCCGTGATGCTTTCATTGCTCCCGCAAACGGCGTTCGCCGAGGAGTGGTGGCAGGATTCCTTTGCCACGGAAGGCAGCGCCCCATGTGACAACAATGACTCGATCGTGACGTTTACCGACAAGGCAGTGGAGATGTGGGAGGTCGGCTGCACACTGGAAAAAGTTCAGAAAATCAATCGCCTGGACGCCGTCCTTCTGGACATGACTTGTTCGGACGGTGAGAGCACGGAAAAGAGACGGGAGCTGCTGCTCAAACTGGACAACAAAGTCCTGCGCTATCCTCAAAATGAGGTGTTGCAACGCTGCTCGGAATTGAAGGCGCAGCCAAGTCAGGATCCAAAGGTCGAGACTTCGCCCTGAAGGGGCATGAGATAGCCCCCCACCGGTACGTGTGACGATCGTCGGCGCGCGACTGTGGCGGTCGAAGGTCTAAGACCCGCTTCTGTCACCGGTGCCGAAAAGCACCGGTCCTTCCCTTTCGCGGCACCGCCCGATGCAAATCGCGGGCCAAGGCCACGTTGCCGCCATAATCCCAGTGGAAGCGAGGATGCGGGTGATGCTGCGGGCCAGCGCTTGCGCTCACTCGAACCGGCATCGCGACAGCGCGCTTCACGCCCAAGTGATGCAGGTCATGGTTGGCTAATTGTTAACATTGCCAGCCCTAGAGTGCGGGCGCAATCGCCCGTTTGAGCGAACCGAGCGAGATCGAACACCGCTAAAATGTCTGGAACGTCCATGAGAACCAGCCGCCGTTTCTTCCTTTCCGGAGCCTCCGCGCTCGCCGCCGCTCTTGTGGCGAACAGCGCCAGCGCTCAGGACGTCATCGGGGATATCCTGAAGTCCTCGGGCCGCGGCAATTGGGACGACCAGTTCGACGCCCGCGCCTCAGAGGGCGGCAAGGTGGCTTCGACGCTGCCGATCTTCAGCCTGCAGACCGTCGCCTTCACCGAGCAGGCGGTGGCGCAATATCAGAACATCGTCGCCCAGGGCGGCTGGGGCGAGGTTCCCGCGACCAAGAAGCTGCAGCTCGGCGTCGACGACCCGGATGTGGTGCCGCTGCGCAAGCGCCTGATGATGTCCGGCGACCTGGCGCAGAGCGCCGGCATCTCGACCGCCTTCGATTCCTATGTCGATGCCGCGGTCAAGCGTTTCCAGGCGCGCCACGGCCTGCCCGCCGACGGTGCGATGGGCAAATACACCTATACGGCGATGAACGTCTCGGCACAGATCCGGCTCGGTCAGTTGCAGACCAACCTGCAGCGTCTGCGTGAAAAGGCCGGCACGCTCGGCAGCCGCTACGTGCTGGTCGACATCCCGGCCGCCCAGGTCGAGGCGGTCGAGAACGACCGCGTCGTGCTTCGCCACACCGCAGTCGTCGGCAAGATCGATCGCCAGACGCCGATCGTCAATTCCAAGATCAACGAGATCATCGTCAATCCCTACTGGAACGCTCCGGTCTCGATCGTGCGCAAGGACATCATTCCGCTGATGCGCAAGGACCCGAACTATCTCAAGGACAGCCATATTCGCCTGTTCGCGCCGGATGGCAGCGAGGTCGATCCGATGACCGTCGACTGGTCGACCGACGATGCCGAGAAGTACCGTTTCCGCCAAGATCCGGGCGCCGGCAATGCCATGGCCTCGGTGAAGATCAATTTCCCGAGCCCGGACGGCGTCTATATGCACGACACGCCGCAGCAGAGCCTGTTCGGCAAGCTGATGCGTTTCGATTCCTCCGGCTGCGTGCGCGTCCAGAACGTGCGCGACCTCGTCACCTGGATCCTGCGCGACACGCCCGGCTGGGACCGCCAGCATTTCGAGGGTACGATCAAGACCGGCGAGAACACCCCGGTTCAGGTCGTCAACCCGGTGCCGGTCCACTTCCTCTATCTGTCGGCCTGGTCGACGGGGCCTGGCGTCGTGCAGTTCCGCGACGACATCTACGGCCTCGACGGCAACGACGAGCTGCAGATCACGTCTTCGCTGTAAATAGCTGATATATTTTTCGAAAGGGCCGCCGATAGGGCGGCCTTTTTGCTTTCCGCCACAGGCCGACGGCCTTCGCTAGAGACCTGACTGGACGGCGCGGTCTCCATTGCGCATGGTCCGCCAACACCCGGAATCGCACCATGCATGTCGCCATCTTCATCCTGGTCGTGCTCGGCTTCGTCGCTATCTCCGGCGCGCTGGTACGGCTGGTGCGGGTGCCGCTGCCGGTGCTGCAGATCGCGATCGGTGCCGCGCTTGCCTGGCCGGCTCGCGGCCTCCACGTCGAGATCGATCCCGAACTGTTCCTTCTGGTGTTCATCCCGCCGCTGCTGTTCAGCGACGCCGCAACGGCGCCGAAGCGTGAATTGCTGGCACTGCGCGGCCCGATCCTCGACCTGGCCATCGGTCTCGTCTTCTTCACCATCGTAGGCTTCGGCTACGCCTTGCACTGGCTGGTGCCGAGCATCCCGCTCGTCGTCGCCTTCGCGCTGGCCGCGGTGCTGTCGCCGACCGACGCGGTGGCCGTATCCTCGATCGTCGACCGCAATGTGGTGCCGGCGCGCCTGATACACATTCTCGAAGGCGAGTCGTTGCTCAACGACGCATCGGGGCTGGTCATGTTCCGCTTCGCCGTGGCGGCTGCGCTGACCGGCAGCTTTTCCCTGGGCGCCGCGTCGCTCAGCTTCCTCTACGCCGTGGCGGCGGGCATCCTGGCCGGCGTGGTGGCGTTGATCGTCGCCGCAAAGACACTGCAGCTCCTCAACCGCATTGGTGGCGTGCCGGCCGAGGCGCAGGTGCTGGTGATGATCCTGATCCCCTTCATCGCCTATCTCGGCGCCGAACATGCCGGCGCTTCCGGCATCCTGGCGGCGGTCACCGCCGGTATGCTCACCAGCGGCTCCGGCATATTCCGCCATCTCGGCGTTTCGGCGCGCATGCAGACCATGTCGCTGTGGACGACGCTGTCCTTCGTCTTCAACGGCGCGCTGTTCATCCTGCTCGGCCTGCAGCTTCCCGATATCATCCGCAAGGTGCCGCCCGAGCTTTCGAGCCGGCACTGGCTGGTCGAGCCGGTCGCCACGGTGCTGATCCTGACCCTGTGCCTGATCGGCTTGCGCTTCCTTTGGATCTGGGTCGGCGACATCGCGCAGCGCCTCGCCGCGCGGTTTGGCAAGCGCAAGGCCGAACCGTTCGGCCTGCGGGTGCGGCTTGCCGGCTCGGTTGCGGGCGTGCGCGGCGCCATCACTTTGGCCGGCATCCTGTCGCTGCCTCTGGCCATGCCTGACGGCTCGCCCTTTCCGGCGCGCGACATCGTCATTTTCCTCGCCGCCGGCGTCATCATCTGCTCGCTCACCATCGCCAGCCTTGCCTTGCCGAAGATCGCGCGCGGGCTGGTCGAACCGGGCGAGGATCCCGGTGCCGCCGAGGAGCGCCGGGCACGCGTCGGCGCGGCCAATGCGGCCATCGCCCGCATCGAGATTATCGCCAACGACGCAAGCGAAGGGGAGGCGGCCGATGCCCGCTTGGCCGTCGCCGACAGCATCGTCGCCGGCTACCGTCGCCGCATCGCCGCCTCCGACGAGGCCGATGAAGCCCGCGCCGAGGCGCGCGAAGCCGGACGGCTGGAGTTGGAACTCCGCTTCGCCGCCATCGAGGCCGAGCGCACGGCCGTGCGCGCCATGCTGCGCAGCGGCGAAATCAACGACCATACGGCGCAGGCGCTGTTTGCCGAGATCACGCTGACCGAGGCCCTCCTGAAAGGCCGGCAGCGGCGGAAATAGACGTCACGCAGACCTCCTGGCGCAATTCGGCCAGCAAATTTCGCGCCGCAAACGTGGCGAGGCGAAAACAACTGTGTTAATGGCGCGGCAATGCATGTCGCCCAGAAGTGTGCAGCGGTTTTGGGGCAACGATATGCATAAACAAATGCCCCCGAACCCCGAGGATTCAGTCCATGGCTACAGCAGCGGCAGTGTCGAACAAATTCGAATCCTTCTTCGAAACCACGCTGGAAGATGCCGATCCGGAGATTTTCGGCGCCATCCGCAACGAACTCGGCCGCCAGCGCCATGAGATCGAACTGATCGCGTCGGAAAACATCGTCTCGCGCGCCGTGCTCGAGGCGCAAGGCTCGATCATGACCAACAAATATGCCGAGGGCTATCCGGGCAAGCGCTACTATGGCGGCTGCCAGTTCGTCGACGTGGCCGAAGAACTGGCCATCGAGCGCGCCAAAAAGCTGTTTGGCTGCAACTTCGCCAACGTCCAGCCGAATTCCGGCAGCCAGATGAACCAGGCGGTGTTCCTGGCTTTGCTGCAGCCCGGCGACACCTTCATGGGTCTCGACCTGAATTCCGGCGGCCATCTGACCCACGGCTCGCCCGTCAACATGAGCGGCAAATGGTTCAAGGTCGTCTCCTATGGCGTGCGCAAGGAAGACCATCTGCTCGACATGGACGCGATCGAGAAGACCGCGCATGAGACCAAGCCGAAATTGATCCTCGCCGGTGGCACCGCCTATTCGCGCGTCTGGGACTGGAAGCGGTTCCGCGAGATCGCCGATGCGGTCGGCGCCTATCTGATGGTCGACATGGCCCACATCGCCGGCCTCGTCGCCGGCGGCGTCCACCCATCGCCGCTGCCGCATGCCCATGTCGTGACGACGACGACGCACAAGTCGCTGCGCGGCCCGCGCGGCGGCATGATCCTGTGCAATGACGAGGACATCGCCAAGAAGATGAACTCGGCCGTCTTCCCGGGCCTGCAGGGCGGCCCGCTGATGCATGTCATCGCCGCCAAGGCGGTGGCCTTCGGCGAGGCGCTGAAGCCGAGCTTCAAGGTCTATGCCGAGAGCGTCGCGGCCAACGCCAAGGCGCTGGCTTCCAGCCTCAAGGAGACCGGCCTCGACATCGTCTCCGGCGGCACCGACAACCATCTGATGCTGGTCGATCTGCGTCCGAAGAACGCCACTGGCAAGCGCGCCGAGGCGGCGCTCGGCCGCGCCAACATCACCTGCAACAAGAACGGCATCCCCTTCGATCCGGAAAAGCCCTTCGTCACCTCGGGCGTGCGCCTCGGCACGCCAGCCGGCACCACGCGCGGCTTCGGCCAGGCCGAGTTCCGCGAGATCGGCAAGCTGATCGCCGAGGTGCTGGACGGGCTGAAAGTGGCGAATTCCGACGAGGGCAACGCGGCCGTCGAGGCGGCGGTGAAGGCCAAGGTCGTGGCTTTGACCGATCGCTTCCCGCTCTATCCCTATCTCGGTTGACCTGACGCCCGGCCTCATCCCTTATTGGCGATGACGAGAAGCGCCGCTCCAGCTGGAGCGGCGTTGCGGACAGGAGCCTTGATGATGCGATTTCTTCGACTTGCCGGCCTTGGCGTGCTGGCCGTGCTGCAATTGGCCGGCGCCGCCTCGGCGCAGACTACGGCCACTCAACCTGCACCCCAGCCCGCGGCACCAGAAGCCACCACACCCAAGACGGAAACCTTCGGCAAATGGTCGACGATCGTCGACGAGGTCAACACCGGCGAGGATACGCGCAAGACCTGCGCCGCCTCGACCGCCTTCCTCGATGCGAACGGCACCAGCGGCACGCTGACGCTCGCCATCTCCAACGGCGACGTGCTGCCGCCTAACGGTTATCCGAGCCTCATCATTGCCTTGAGGAACAAGGAGTTGCCGACCGGTGAGAACATTCCCGCGGTGTTCGGCGACGACAAGGGCAAGGTCAAGGCGACGGTCAGCGCCGATATTGGCGACCAGTGGATGATGAACAACAAGGCCGAGACCACGCTGGCGGTCCTGCGCGCCATGCGCCGCGCCGGCGCGCTCGACGTCGCCTTCGCAAATGCGCCGGTCGCGACCATCTCGATGGACGGCTTCACCAAGGCCTATCGCAGCCTCGGCGCATCCTGCGGCTTCCCGACCACCGACGTCGCGCCCTGACGCGGCGCCGGCAAGGAGCCGCGCCATGGATATCCTCTGGAAAGGTGTGGTCGGCGGCCTGGTCACCGCGCTGATCGTCTGGGCCTCGAAGCGCTGCAACATCTTGCCTGGCATCCTGCCGCTGGCGCCGACCTTCGCGGTGATCGCGCTGCTCGCCGTCGGCGCCAAGGGCAACCCGACCGGTTTTCGCGAGGCTTGCCTCGCCGGTTTCAAGACCATCCCGGCCTATCTCGCCTTCCTCGGCGCCTGCTGGCTGTTCATCGACCGCATCGACTACCGGCTCGCCATTCTCGGCGGCATCGCGGTATGGCTGGTCGCGGCGCTGGCAATCTTCCTCGCGCCTCGCTATCTCTGAGGCACGGAAGGCCGTCCGTACTTTGCCATTGCGGCAAAAACCTCTAAGCCTTCCGCTCACCAAGAATCGCGAGCTGAAGGCTGTCCATGCGCTGTCCCTACTGCCAGTCCGAAGATACGCAGGTGAAGGATTCGCGCCCCGCCGAGGATGGCGCGGCGATCCGCAGGCGGCGCGTCTGCCCCGATTGCGGCGGTCGTTTCACCACCTTCGAGCGCGTGCAATTGCGTGACCTCGTCGTAGTCAAGAAATCCGGCCGCAAGGTGCCGTTCGACCGCGACAAGCTGCTGCGCTCGGTCGAGATCGCGGTGCGCAAGCGCAATGTCGACCCCGAACGCATCGACCGCGCCGTCACCGGCATCGTGCGCCAACTCGAAAGTTCGGGCGAGACGGAAGTGGCCTCGGGCGAGGTCGGGCGGCTGGTCATGGAGGCGCTGAAGTCGCTCGACGACGTCGCCTATGTGCGTTTCGCCTCGGTTTACCGCAATTTCCGCGAGGCCAAGGATTTTCATGAGGTGCTGGGCGAGCTCAAGGGCGACGAGCTGAAGAGCGAAGAGGACGCCGGCTGAGCATGGCAAGCCCGACGCTCAGCCCGGCCGAACAGCAGGCCCTCGATCGCCGTTTCATGGCGGCGGCGCTCAGGCTGTCGCGCAAGAATGCCGGCCGGACCTCGACCAACCCTTCCGTCGGCACGCTGATCGTGCGCGACGATGGTGCCGGGCCGATGATCGTCGGCACCGGTGTCACCGCGGTCGGCGGGCGTCCGCATGCCGAGACCGAGGCCTTGGCCGAGGCCGGCGAACTGGCCCGCGGCGCCACTGCCTATGTCACGCTGGAGCCTTGCGCCCACCACGGCCGAACGCCGCCTTGCGCCAACGCGCTGGTCAATGCCGGCGTCGCGCGCGTGGTCGGTGCGGCGAGTGACCCCGACCCCCGCGTTTCCGGCCAGGGTTACGCGATCCTGCGTGCCGCAGGCATTGAAGTGGTCGAAAAAGTGCTGGCGGCCGAGGCCTCGGAGCAGATGGCCGGCTATCTGATTCGATCGCTCAAAAAACGTCCGGAAGTGATTTTGAAACTTGCGCTTTCCAGCGATGGCAAGATCGGTGTGGAAGGCGAGGGGCAGGTCGCGATCACCGGCGACATCGCGCGCCGCGAAGTCTATCTGATGCGGGCCGAGGCCGACGGCATCCTGGTCGGCATCGGCACCGCTCTGGAGGACGATCCGGCGCTGACCGTGCGTTTGCCGGGGCTGGAGAACCGCTCGCCGGCACGCATCGTGCTCGACCGCCAGATCCGCTTGCCGGAAGCTTCGAAACTGGTCTCCGGTGTCGACCGCGTCCCGCTCTATGTCGCCGCTTGCCTGGAGGCCGACCCGCACCGCCGCGCTGCGCTCGAGCGCGCCGGCGTCCGCTTCATCGGCACCGAGACCCATGAGGGCGGCGTTGCCTTGCCCGAGCTGCTGGAAGATCTGGCAGCGCTCGGCATGGCCAGTGTGCTGGTCGAGGGCGGCGCCAAGGTGGCTCGAGCCTTCCTCGCCGACGGACTGGTCGACCGCATCGTGCTGTTCCACGGACCTGAGACGATCGGCGAGGGCGGCATTGCATCACCCATCGACGCCAGCCATATCCCGGCGGGCTTTCGCAAGCTGCGCGACATGCAGTTCGGCGAAGACAGCTATTTCGAGTGGGTGAGGGACATCTGATGTTCACCGGAATTGTCACCGATGTCGGTAGCGTCGCTGCCGTCAGGCCGCTCAGGGAGGGTGTCGGCCTGCGCATCGACACCGCCTACGATCCCGAGACCATCGCCATCGGCGCCTCGATCTCCTGCGGCGGTGTCTGCCTGACGGTAACGGCGCTGCCGGATGGTGGCTCGAACGCGCGCTGGTTCGAGGTCGAGGCCTGGGAAGAAGCATTGCGGTTGACGACAGCCGCTGGATGGAAATCGGGCATGCGCATCAATCTCGAACGAGCGCTGAAGATCGGCGACGAACTCGGCGGCCACATCGTCTCCGGCCATGTCGACGGCACGGCCGAGATCGTGGCGCGCAAGGACGAGGGCGATGCCGTGCGCTTTACGCTCGAAGCGCCGCGCGAACTGGCCAGGTTCATAGCGCCAAAGGGCTCCGTCGCCCTCGACGGCACCTCGCTCACTGTCAACAAGGTCGAAGGCACCCGCTTCGATGTGCTGCTGATCCACCATTCGCTGACCGTGACCACCTGGGGCGAACGCCAGCTCGGCGACAAGGTGAACCTCGAGATCGACACCATGGCCCGCTACGCGGCACGCCTGGTGGAAGCGGCGAAAGAGGGGCTTTGAGCCACCCTGGGAAATTAGACCGGGCCTGAACGTCCGACAAAGCTTGCGAATGCGGCCGCTTCGGCCTAAGTCACCGGCGATCCCCGGAGACATCTATGGCTGGCACATCCCAACACGGCAAAGCGTTTATCCGCCCGAAGAAGAAGGCCCACCTTCTCGTCATCGAGGCGCGGTTCCATGACGACCTTGCCGACGCGCTGCTCGAAGGCGCGACAAGCGCGCTGGACGAAGCCGGCGCGACCTATGATGTCGTCACCGTTCCAGGCTCGCTGGAGATTCCGGCCGTGATCACCTTCGCCCTCGATGGTGCTGCCGACGGCGGGACCGGCTATGACGGTTTTGTTGCGCTTGGCACCATCATCCGTGGCGATACCTATCATTTCGACATCGTCGCCAATGAATCCAGCCGTGCGCTGATGGACATTTCGGTCCAGGATTCGGTCTGCATCGGCAACGGCATCCTGACCACCGAGAACGACGCCCAGGCCTGGACGCGCGCCAAGCGTTCGGAAGGCGACAAGGGCGGCTTTGCCGCGCGTGCGGCGCTGACCATGATCGCTCTCAAAGAGCAGTTGGGAGCGCGATCGTGAGCGACCCCGCTGCGCCCGGCCAGCCCGCGATACGCCACGCCAACAAGCGTGGCGCCGCCCGTCTCGCCGCCGTGCAGGCGCTCTACCAGATGGACGTGGCCGGCAGCGGCATTTTTGAGATCACGGCGGAATATGAGGCGTTCAGGCTCGGCAAGGAAGTCGACGGCGCGCTCTATCGCGAGGCCGACGCGCAGTGGTTTCGCGCCATCCTCACCGGCGTCGTCGAAAACCAGAAGACCATCGATCCGGTCATCCGCCAGGCGCTGACCGACGACTGGCCGTTGTCGAGGCTCGATTCGACGCTGCGCGCCATCCTGCGCGCCGGCGTCTATGAATTGATGAAGCGCGATGACGTGCCGGTCGCCGTCATCGTTTCGGAATATGTCGACATCGCCAAGGCCTTCTACGAGGAAGATGAGCCGAAGCTTACCAACGCCGTGCTCGATCGCGTGTCACGCCGGGTGCGCGGCGAGGGCCGCGGCAAGGACGCTTCGTGACGGCCGCGGCTGTCGTCGCCGAGGCAAGCAGGGAAGCACGCCGCACGGCATTCATCCTTGCCGCCGCGCAGGCGATCATCGGTTCGGCCGCACCTATCGCCATTTCCGTGGGCGGGCTGGCCGGCCAATACCTGCTCGCCGCCGACAAGTCGCTGGCGACGGCGCCGATCACCGGCTTCAATGTCGGTGTGGCGCTCGGCGCACTGCCGGCTGCCGCAATCATTCGCAGCCTCGGCCAGCGCGGCGGTTTCATGACCGGCACTATCATCACCGCGCTCGGCGGGCTGGTCGCTACGCTGGCGCTCTTCCATCCGAACTTTTGGCTGTTCGCCTTCGGCCTGGCGGTGCTCGGGATCGGTGGTGCTTTCGTCCAGCAGTTTCGCTTCGCCGCCGCCGACAACGCACCTTCGGAATTCAAGGCGCGCGCCATTTCCTTCGTGCTGGCCGGCGGCATCGTCACCGCCATACTCGGGCCGCAGATCGTCATCTTCACCCGCGAACTGTTCGCGCCCGTGATGTTTGCCGGCTCGTTCGCGTCCATCCTCGTGCTGTCGGCTGTCGGCGCCATCATCCTCTCGTTCCTGCGCATTCCGTCCCGGGCTGCCGGCAAGGCGGAGATCGCCGACAGCGATGCGCGGCCGCTGTCCGAGATTGTCACCCGGCCGCGTTTCGTCGCGGCGCTCTTCTGCGCTGTCGGCAGCTACGCGCTGATGAGTTTCGTCATGACCGGCGCGCCACTCGCCATGGTCGGCTGCGGCCTGTCGACCGACGATGCGATGCTCGGCATTTCCTGGCATGTCATGGCGATGTTCGCGCCGAGCTTCTTCACCGGCTCGCTGATCCACCGCTTCGGCGCCGAACGCATCGTTGCAGCCGGCCTGATCCTGCTCGTCGCTTGCGCCGTGGTGGCTCTGTCGGGACTGGCGCTATGGCAGTTCTGGACGGCGCTGATCCTGCTCGGCCTTGGCTGGAATTTTGGCTTCATCGGCGCCACGGCCATGGTCGCCGACAGTTACCGGCCATCGGAAAAGGGCAAGGTGCAGGGCTTTCACGACTTCGTCCTGTTCGGCTCCGTCGCCTTCGCCTCGCTGATGTCGGGCGCGGTCTACAACGCCTGGGGCTGGGAGATGCTGAACTGGATCGTCTTCCCGGTTACCGCGCTCTGCTTCGTGGCGCTGGGCGCGCTGAAGATGACGAGCTTGCGCCCGGCCACCTGACACCACCTTGTCTGCATGGGCGGCGTCGGATTGGGCCAGCCCGCACAAAATTATTGCGTGCATCCCTCTTGTTATGAAACCGTGTGCCCCGACGGGGCGTTGAAGCCATGCTCTTATGCGGCAACCGTAATCCGGTTCACAGCAAGGGATTCCCATCATGTTTTCAATCAAGCTTCTGGCCGGCGCCGCGCTTGCACTCGGCATCACTGCAGCCTCGGCGAATGCCCAGGTGGTCGTGTCGTCGAAGATCGACACCGAAGGCGGCGTGCTCGGCAACATCATCCAGCTCGTGCTGAACGCCAACAACATCAAGACCACCGACCGCATCCAGCTCGGCGGCACGCCGGTGGTGCGCAAGGCGATCAGCGCCGGCGAGATCGACATCTATCCGGAATACACCGGCAACGCCGCCTTCTTCTTCGAGAAGGCCGACGATCCGGTGTGGAAGGACGCCGCCAAGGCTTATGAGACCGCCAAGAAGCTTGACTATGACGCCAACAAGATCGTCTGGCTGTCGCCGTCGCCAGCCAACAACACCTGGGCGATCGCGCTGCGCAAGGAAGTCGCCGACGAGAACAAGCTGGCGACGCTCTCCGACTTCGGCAAATACGTCGCCGGCGGCGGCAAGGTGGTGCTCGCGGCTTCGGCAGAGTTCGTCAATTCGGCGGCCGCACTGCCGGCCTTCCAGACCACTTATGGCTTCACTCTGAAACCCGACCAACTGATCACGCTCTCCGGTGGCGACACCGCTGCGACCATTGCGGCGGCGGCCAACCAGACCAATGGCGCCAATGCCGCCATGGTCTACGGCACCGACGGCGGCATCGCGCCCTCCGGTCTTGTCGTGCTCGACGACGACAAGGCCGTGCAACCCGTCTACCAGCCGGCGCCGATCATCCGCGAGGCGGTGCTGAAGGAGCATCCCGAGATCGAGACGTTGTTGAAGCCGGTCTTCGCCAAACTCGATTTGGTCACGCTGCAGGAACTCAACGGCCGCGTGCAGGTTGGCGGCGAGCCGGTCAAGGGGGTGGCGGAGGACTTTTTGAAGAAGAACGGCTTCCTCAAGTGAGGCGATTGCGGCGCGCCCTATCGGCGGAGCGCCGTATCGACTGATGGGAGAGGGCGTGCGCATCCGGTTCGACAAGCTCGGCGTGGTCATCGCCGCGATTGCTGCCTATGCGGCGTTCCTCGCCCCTTTCGCCACCTTCCGCGCCAACCGCATCGTGCCCGGCGAGGCGCGCTCCATACTTGAAGCGCTGCCGGCAACGACCGGGCCGCTGCTGCTGGCGATCGTTGTCGCCGGCGCGCTCATTGCCTTGCTGAAAACCCCACTTGTCCTGCGCCTCGCCGCCAGCGTGGTGGCGCTTGCTGCCCTTGCCACACTGATCGGCGTTGCCGGCAGCTTTCTCACCCCGGCGGGCAACACCTTCGCCCGCATCTCTCCGGCCTCCGGCTTCTGGCTGCTGATCTTCGCCTTTACGCTCCTGCTGGCCGACGTGCTGACAAGGCTGAACCTGTCCCCCTGGGCGCGCGTCGGGGTGCTGGTCGTCGCGGCTCTGGCTATCGGCCTGCTGTTGATATCGGGGCAATGGAACAGCCTGTCGATCCTCAAGGAATATGCCAACCGTGCCGACAGTTTCTGGGCCGAAGGCTCCAAGCACGTCACGCTGGCGCTGGGCTCATTGGTGGCCGCTGTGGTCGTCGGCCTGCCGCTCGGCATTCTCTGCCACCGCGTCGAAAAATTGCGGGCAGGGGCGCTCAACGTGCTGAACATCATCCAGACCATCCCCTCGATCGCGTTGTTCGGCCTCTTGATCGCGCCGCTCGGCTGGGTCGCCGCCCACGTGCCGGGTGCTGCCGCGCTCGGCATTCGCGGCATCGGCACAGCACCCGCCTTCGTCGCGCTGTTCCTCTATTCGCTGCTGCCGGTGGTCGCCAACACCGTGGTCGGCCTCGCCGGCGTGCCGCGTGCCGCCAACGACGCCGCGCGCGGCATGGGGATGACCGACCGCCAGCGCCTGTTCGGCGTCGAGTTTCCGCTCGCCTTCCCGGTCATCCTCACCGGCATTCGCATCGTGCTGGTCCAGAACATCGGCCTTGCCACCATCGCCGCGCTGATCGGCGGCGGCGGCTTCGGCGTATTCGTCTTCCAGGGTGTCGGCCAGACGGCGATGGACCTGGTGCTGCTCGGCGCGGTGCCAACGGTTGCGCTGGCCTTTGCCGCGGCCATCATCCTCGACGCAGTGATCGAAATGACCGCCACCAAGCGCAGGGTTGAAACGGCATGATCGAGATCGAAGGCATTACCAAGCGCTATGACGCAACGACCGTCGTCGACGACGTGTCGATGGTGATCGAGCCGCGCACCATTGCTGTCATCGTCGGCACCTCCGGGTCCGGCAAGACGACGCTTTTGCGCATGATCAACCGGCTGGTCGAGCCGACCGCGGGCATCATCAGGCTCGACGGCAACGACAACCGTTCGCAGCCGGACTATGAGCTGCGCCGCAGCATTGGCTATGCCATTCAGGGTCACGGCCTGTTTCCGCACCGCACCGTGGCACAGAACATTGCCACCGTGCCGGTGCTGCTCGGCTGGGACAAGGCCCGCATCAAGGCGCGCGTCGATGAATTGATGACGCTCTACCAGCTTGATCCCGAGGCCTACGGGCCGCGCTATCCGCACGAACTCTCCGGCGGCCAGCAGCAGCGCGTCGGCGTCGCCCGCGCGCTCGCCGCCGAGCCCAACGTGTTGTTGATGGACGAGCCGTTCGGCGCGCTCGACCCGATCATCCGCACCAAGGCGCAGGAGGATCTGCTGGCGATCCAGAAGCGCTTCGGCACCACCATCATCCTCGTCACCCATGACATGGAAGAGGCCGTGCGGATGGGCGACAAGATCGCTGTCATGGATGCCGGCAAGCTGGTGCAATACGCCAAGCCGGCCGAGATCCTGGCGAAACCGGCAAGCGACTTCGTCGAGACCCTCGTCGGCGCCAGCGAAAAACCATTCCGGCTGCTGTCGCTCGGCCGCGTCAGCGACGCGGTGGAGAAGGGGACCGCCGAAGGCGAGGCGATCCCCGGCGATGCCAGCCAGCGCGACGCGCTGGCTGAGCTGCTCTGGTCCGGCCGCTCGGCGCTGCCGGTCAAGGGCGAAGACGGCAAGCCGCTCGGCCGCGTCACTGTGGACGGGCTGGTCAAACGCGCGGCGAGGCCGGCATGAAAGCCTGGCTGCCCTCGCTGCTCAGGCTTTTGCTGGTGGTGCTGCTCGTCGCCTTCGTCACCAATCCCGGCTGGTTCCAGCCGCTTCTGAAGCCACTGACCGAGAACGGCGCGCCGGCGATCTACAATCAGGGCAGCCTGCTGACGTTGACGTTCCTGCATCTGAGGACCGTGCTGATTGCTACCGTGGCCGCGACCATCGTCGCCGTGGCGCTCGCCATCCTCGTCACCAGGCCGGCCGGCGCCGAGTTCCTGCCGCTGTCGCGCAGCCTGGTCAATATCGGCCAGACCTTTCCGCCGGTGGCGGTGCTGGCGCTGGCCGTGCCCGCCGTCGGCTTCGGCGAGAAGCCGACGCTGATCGCGCTGTTTCTCTATGGCCTCTTGCCGATCTTCGAGAACGCGCTGACTGGCCTGACAACGCTGCCGGCCAATGTCATGGAGGCGGCGCGCGGCGCCGGCATGACCGGTTGGCAAAGGCTTTTGAAGGTCGAATTGCCGCTGAGCGCCCCGATCATCCTCGGCGGCATAAGGCTGTCGGTGGTCATCAGCCTCGCCACCGCCACCATCGGCTCGACGGTGGCGGCCAAGACGCTGGGCGAGGTGATCATCGCCGGCCTGCTGTCGAACAACCTCGCCTTCGTCCTGCAGGGCGGCCTGATCGTCGCCGCCCTTGCGGTGCTGATCTATGACGGGCTCTCGGCCATCGAGCGCTACACGGCGCGCCGCATGGGGCAGGAGACGGCGTAGCATGACCTGCCAGTCAGTAATCTCCGTTCAACTTCAACTCCTGAACGTCATTTCAATCGATCTAATTCGACGACGGCACCAATAAGTGCGCCGCCCCCTGCGCCTTTCGGCCGAAAGCCGGGCAAAAACCGAACAATATCTTGACGTTCCGAGCCCTGTTTCGCATACACCGCTGCGAAGGGACGGAATCCGCCTCGCGGAATGCCGCTCCCCGTCTCAACGGCCCAGGGAGGGGTTCTTTTGGGCCATCAATCGAGGAAAATTCGGCAATGACCATCATTTCCGCCGTCATCGCCTGCGGCCTGCTTTCAGTCCTTTACGCAATCTGGGCGACCCGATCGGTCCTCGCGTCCGATCAGGGCAATGCACGCATGCAGGAAATCTCCGCGGCCATCCGCGAAGGTGCGCAGGCCTATCTGGCGCGCCAGTACACCACCATCGCCGTCGTCGGCGTCGTCGTCCTGCTGCTTGCCTGGTGGCTGCTGTCGATCACCGCCGCGATCGGCTTCCTGATCGGTGCCGTGCTTTCGGGCGCCGCCGGCTTCATCGGCATGCACGTCTCGGTGCGCGCCAATGTGCGCACCGCGCAGGCGGCGTCGAACAGCCTGGCTGCCGGCCTCGACATCGCCTTCAAGTCGGGCGCCATCACCGGCATGCTGGTCGCGGGCCTGGCGCTGCTCGGCGTCTCGATCTACTACCTCATCCTGACCCATTTCATGGGCCTCCAGCCCAATGACCGCATCGTCATCGACTCGCTGGTCTCGCTCGGCTTCGGCGCCTCGCTGATCTCGATCTTCGCCCGTCTCGGCGGCGGTATCTTCACCAAGGGCGCCGACGTCGGCGGCGATCTCGTCGGCAAGGTCGAAGCCGGCATTCCCGAAGACGATCCGCGCAACCCGGCCACCATCGCCGACAATGTCGGCGACAATGTCGGCGACTGCGCCGGCATGGCCGCCGACCTGTTCGAGACCTATGCGGTGACCGTCGTCGCCACCATGGTTCTCGCCGCCATCTTCTTCGGCGGCACTCCCGTTCTCGGCGCCGCCATGCTCTATCCGCTGGCCATCTGCGGCGCCTGCATCCTGACCTCGATCGTCGGCACCTTCTTCGTCAAGCTCGGTTCCAACGGCTCGATCATGGGCGCGCTTTACAAAGGCCTGATCGTCACCGGCCTGCTGTCCATCGTCGGCCTCGGCGCCGCCACTTCGGCGACCTTCGGCTGGGGCGAGATCGGCACGGTTGCCGGCATGGTCATTACCGGCAAGAACCTGTTCATCTGCGGCCTGATCGGCCTTCTGGTGACCGGCCTTATCGTGGTGATCACCGAATACTACACCGGCACCAACAAGCGCCCGGTCAACTCGATCGCCCAGGCTTCGGTGACCGGCCACGGCACCAACGTGATCCAGGGCCTTGCGGTATCGCTGGAATCGACCGCACTTCCGGCGATCGTCATCGTCGGCGGCATCATCTCGACCTATCAGCTCGCCGGCCTGTTCGGCACGGCGATCGCCGTCACCACCATGCTCGGCCTTGCCGGCATGATCGTCGCGCTCGACGCCTTCGGCCCGGTCACAGACAATGCCGGCGGCATTGCCGAAATGGCCGGCCTGCCCAAGGAAGTGCGCCACTCCACCGATGCGCTCGACGCGGTCGGCAACACCACCAAGGCGGTGACCAAGGGCTACGCCATCGGTTCGGCCGGCCTCGGCGCGCTGGTGCTGTTTGCGGCCTATTCGAACGACCTGAAGTTCTTTGCCGCCAATGGCGACAAATATCCTTACTTCCAGGGCATGGGCGAGATCTCCTTCGACCTGTCCAACCCTTACGTCGTCGCCGGCCTGATCTTCGGCGGCCTGATCCCGTATCTGTTCGGTGGCATCGCCATGACGGCTGTCGGCCGCGCGGCAGGCGCCATCGTCGAGGAGGTGCGCAAGCAGTTCCGCGAGGATCCGGGCATCATGGCCGGCACCTCGAAGCCGAACTATGCGCGCGCGGTCGACCTGCTGACCAAGGCGGCGATTCGCGAGATGATCATCCCCTCGCTGCTGCCGGTGCTGGCGCCGCTCGTCGTCTATTTCGGCGTGCTGCTGATTTCGGGTTCGAAGGCGTCCGCCTTTGCCGCCCTCGGCGCCTCGCTGCTTGGCGTCATCGTCAACGGCCTGTTCGTTGCCATCTCGATGACCTCCGGCGGCGGCGCCTGGGACAACGCGAAAAAATCGTTCGAGGACGGTTTTGTCGACAAGGATGGCGTCAAGCATCTGAAGGGCTCCGAGGCGCACAAGGCCTCGGTCACCGGCGACACGGTCGGCGATCCCTACAAGGACACCGCCGGCCCGGCGGTCAACCCGGCGATCAAGATCACCAACATTGTCGCCTTGCTGCTCTTGGCCGTGCTCGCGCACGGCTGAGCACGGAGCCATCGCTCGAAAACAAAACCCGCGGGAGCGATCCCGCGGGTTTTTCTTGCGACGAGCAATGCCTCGTCAAAACAAAAGCCCGCAGGATTGCTCCCGCGGGCTCTTGGCTGCCTGAGATGTTTGCTGCTTCAGGGAAGAAGCAAGAAAGGGAATGAAGGGCAGATCAGGGCGTGCCGCCGCCGGGAATACCGGGCGCCAGCTTGCTGGCACCCTTGATGATCTGGCTGAGGAAGTTCTGGTCCTTGCCGCCTGTCGGCGTGGTGCGCGAGATGAAGTCGAACATCTTGCCGTCCTTCAGGCCGTAATTGGCGATCTGGGTGACGCGCCCGTCGGCGCCGAAATAGACAGCCAGCACTTTCTGGTCGACCAGGCGCGGCTTGTCGAAGGCGACGTAACGCTTACGTGTCTGCGAGATGTAGTAGAAGGCCTCGTTGTCGAAGGTGGCCGTCGTAGACGGTGTGCCGAGCGCCAGCATCACCTGTTCGCGGCTGGAGCCGACCGGCACCGAATCGATCGCCTGCTGGTCGATCACATAACCTTGCGTCAGCGTCTCGCTGGGGTTGAGGTCACCGACCATCTTGGACGTATTGCAGGCGGAAAGCGCTGCAGCCACCACCAGCAGCGAGACCATGCCGGCGGGTCTGGGCAAAAAAGACGACTTGAATTTCAGCGCGCGCAACAACAACTCCATTAGCTGGCCGCAACTTGCGCTGGGCGGCAAAACCGGTAAACCAGCTTGCCTGCCGATGCAACAAGGCCAATTCAAACAAACGGTCCCCGGGAGACCACCCTCAATGTTCCAGCGCCTTTTTGGCCGCGAACGCCACGCCAACCGCGCCATCACCGAGGCGCTCTACGCACAAATCGTGGCAGCGGCGCGGCAAACCATATTTTATTCCGACTGGAATGTGCCGGACACGCCGCTCGGCCGTTTCGAGATGCTGTCGCTGCACATGTTCCTGTTCCAGCATCGGCTGCGCGGCGAGAGCGGTGCTGCGACCGAGCTTGCTCAGGTGCTGATCGACGAGTTCTTCCTCGATGTCGAGCATTCGCTGAGGGAACTGGGCATAGGCGATGTCGGGGTGCCCAAGCGCATGAAGAAGCTGGCAAAAATGTTCTACGGCCGCACTGCCGCCTATGACGATGCACTGGAGCGTGACGACCGCGAGGCACTCGCTGCCGCGCTTGCCCGCAATGTCCGGCCCGATGCCGACGCCTGGGCGCAGGCGCCGCTGCTGGCAGCCTATGTCGCCGACACTTCCAGACAGCTCGCGGCACAGCCGGCCGGATCGATCGTTTCCGGCACGGTTGTGTTTCCCTTGGCCAAGCCAGCTTGAAGGAGGGGAAGATGAAACATGCCGATACCCAAAGCCCTGTATCCTTTGTGGCCAACGTCGCCCGCTTGCCGCACAAGGGGCTGCCTGTAGTGATCGATGCCGACGACCGGCAGCGCGCCTCACTCGCCACCGAGCACGAACTGCTGTCGGTCGAACGCTACCGCGCCGAGCTTCTGGTGGCACCATGGAAGCGGCACGGCGTCAAGGTCAGCGGCCGTGTCGAAGCCGACATCACCCAGGCCTGCATCGTCACTCTCGATCCGGTGGCGGCACATATCGACGAGCTGGTCGAGGCGCTGTTCCTGCCGGAGCAGTCCAAGCTCGGGCGGCAGGGTTTCGAAGGCGGTGGCGAGATCGTGCTGGATGCCGACGGGCCCGACAGCCCGGAGACTTTTTCCGGCGATACGATCGACGTCGGAGCGCTTGCCGAGCAGTTTTTCGGCCTGGCGATCGATCCCTATCCGCGCAAGGCGGGGGCATCGGTGGAGGTCGCCGGCGATATCGAGCCCGCCGAAAGCGAATTCCAGCAAAAGCTGCGGTCCCTGCTTGGAAAATCCTGAAAGCGGACGAGATATTAGAAAAGCCGGTTGTGCGGCAGCCCAAAACCGCTATTTTCGCCGAACCTTCGCGAGCCCCCCGTACCTTGGCAAGCCCTCAGTCGCAGGCCAGGCAAACCGTGAGATGAATACCGCGTGATCAGGATTTCCATCGATGCCATGGGCGGCGATCACGGACCGAGCGTGGTCATCCCGGCGCTCATGACCGTCGCCATCCGCCGTCCCGACATCCGCTTCATCATTTATGGACGTGAGGAAGCGGTTCGCCCCGAGCTTGCCAAGTTCCCCAAGCTGGCCGAGATCAGCGATTTCGTCCATTGCGAGATCGCGGTCAGGATGGACGACAAGCCGAGCCAGGCGCTGCGCCACGGCCGCTGGAAGTCGTCTATGTGGAAGGCGGTCGAGGCGGTCAAATCGGGCACCGCGCAGGCCTGCATCTCGGCCGGCAACACCGGCGCGCTGATGGCGATGTCGAAATTCTGCCTGCGCACCATGGCGACCATCGATCGCCCGGCGATCGCGGCCCTTTGGCCGAATACGCGCGGCGAAAGCGTGGTGCTGGACGTCGGCGCCACAATCGGCGCCGATGCGCACCAGCTCATCGATTTCGCCATTCTGGGCACCGGCATGGCGCGCTCGGTTTTCGGCATCGAACGGCCCACCGTCGGCTTGCTCAATGTCGGCGTCGAGGAGATCAAAGGCCAGGAAGAGGTCAAGGAGGCTGGCCGCATGCTGCGCGAGGCCAACATGGCCTCGATGAACTATCGCGGCTTCGTCGAGGGCGACGACATCGGCAAGGGCACGGTCGACGTGGTCGTCACCGAGGGCTTTGCCGGAAACATTGCGCTGAAGACGGCGGAAGGCACCGCAAGGCAGATCGGCGGCTATCTGCGCGCCGCCATGAGCCGCACGCTGATGGCCAGGATCGGCTATATCTTCGCCAAGGGCGCCTTTGACCGGCTGCGCGAGAAGATGGATGTCGGCCGCTCCAACGGCGGCGTTTTCCTGGGCCTCAACGGCATCGTGGTGAAAAGCCATGGCGGCGCCGATTCGGACGGCTTTGCGGCCGCGATCGAGCTCGGCTACGACATGGTGCGCAACAATCTGCTTGACCGCATCGAGGCCGATCTCGATCTGTTCCATGCGCGCAATCCGCATGCGCAGGCAAACAGGAAATCCGACGTCGTCGTCGACGCAAAGGAATAGGAAAGAGCTTTGATCAGATCAGTCGTGCGCGGCTCGGGCGCCGCGCTGCCCCGCCGCATCATGAAGAATGCCGATTTCGAAGGCATGGTCGAGACCTCCGACGAGTGGATCGTCCAGCGCACAGGCATCCGGCAGCGCCATGTCGCGGCCGACGACGAGACGACGGCCTCGCTTGGCGAGGGGGCGGCGCGCGCCGCCCTCGACAGCGCCGGGCTGACGCCCGCCGACATCGACCTCATCGTGCTGGCCACCTCGACGCCCAACAACACCTTTCCGGCGACCGCCGTCGAGATCCAGAACCGGCTCGGCATGCACCACGGCTTTGCCTTCGACATGCAGGCCGTATGCTCCGGCTTCGTCTATGCGGTGGCGACCGCCGACCTCTACATCCGCGGCGGCCTGGCAAAGCGGGTCCTGGTGATCGGCTCGGAGACCTTCTCGCGCATCCTCGACTGGAGCGACCGTTCGACCTGCGTCCTGTTCGGTGACGGCGCCGGCGCGCTGGTCTTGGAAGCGGGCGAGGGGGCCGGCGGCGTCGCCGACCGCGGCGTGCTCGCGGCCAGCCTGCGCTCCGACGGCGTCCACAAGGACAAGCTTTTCGTCGATGGCGGACCCTCGACCACCGGCACGGTCGGCCATCTCAGGATGGAAGGCCGCGAAGTGTTCAAGCACGCCGTCGGCATGATCACCGATGTCATCGAGGCGACCTTCGCGCAGGCCGGCATCACCGCCGACGACCTCGACTGGTTCGTGCCGCATCAGGCCAATAAACGGATTATTGACGCTTCCGCCAAGAAGCTTGGGATTGCCGAACAAAAGGTGGTGGTTACGGTCGATTTGCACGGTAACACCTCGGCTGCCTCCGTGCCGCTGGCGCTTTCGGTGGCCGTCGCCGACGGCCGCATCAAGAAGGGTGACCTGGTGCTGCTCGAGGCGATGGGTGGGGGCTTCACCTGGGGCGCGGTTTTGGTTCGCTGGTAAGTGCCGAACGTACGGGTTCGGTCCTTGACCTTGACGGATCAATTACTTAGGCTCTGCCGCTGCTTGTATCGATTTATGTTTTTGAGCTGATGGGACGGTCGCATGGGGGGAAAGACACTGACGCGCGCCGACCTTGCTGAAGCTGTTTACCGCAAGGTTGGCTTGTCGAGAACTGAATCGGCCGAACTCGTCGAAGCGGTCCTGGACGAGATCTGCGAGGCCATCGTTCGCGGTGAGACGGTGAAGCTGTCGTCCTTCGCCACTTTCCATGTTCGTTCCAAGAACGAGCGTATCGGCCGCAATCCCAAGACCGGCGAGGAAGTGCCGATCCTGCCGCGCCGGGTGATGACCTTCAAGTCGTCGAATGTGCTGAAGAGCCGTATCCTGCGCTCGCATCAGAACAGCAAGGCCAAGGGCGGCAAATAGCCGGCTACAGCAATTCCAGGAAAAGTGTGAGGCGGTTTTCCGTCCGGAATTGCGTCAAGACAAGGACGCAATTCCGGGAAAAGTGGGAAGCGGTTTTCCGTCCGGATTTCCAGAATTGCGTAAAAACAAGGATATAGAAGGCTTCGGTTGAAAACGGCGGTCGATTTTGACGCCGGGCTTGAATGTTGTTTCATAAACCGCTGAAATAATACCCGATTCGGCACAACAGGCCCAATCGCCGTCCAGCGTGGAGGATTTCGCCCATGGACAAGAGCCCCGATGCATTCCGTACCATCAGCGAGGTCGCTGAGGATCTCGATCTGCCGCAGCATGTGCTGCGCTTCTGGGAAACGCGCTTCAACCAGATCAAGCCGATGAAGCGTGGCGGCGGCCGCCGCTACTACCGGCCGCAGGATGTCGAGCTGATCAAGGGCATCCGCCACATGCTCTATGACCAGGGCTATACGATCAAGGGCGTGCAGAAGCTGCTGCGCGAGAACGGCAATCATTTCCTGGTCGCCATCGGCAATGGCGACATGGCCGCCGTCGAGGCCATCGCACAGCGCCGTCAGGCCGATCAGGTGCCGCTGACGCCGGCAGCCCAGCCGCGTGGCGCGGATGACGAGATGCTGGTCGGCCAACCCAAGGTGAAGCCGAGCCGCCGCTTTTTCGGCATCGGCAAGAGCGACGACGAGGGACCGGTGCAGCCGGGCTCGTCGAAACTGTCGCGCGACAATCGCGCCTTGCTGCAGGAGGCGTTGTTCGACCTTCTGGAATGCAAGCGCCTGCTCGACCAGGTGCGTTAGCGCCTCACCCCGCTGCCAGGGGACATCCGACGCAAAACCGGAACCGCTTCTGCGGCCATGCGTTTGGCCTTCTCTGAAAAGGAAGGACAGACAATCATGGCATTGCTTTCGACCCACTCCGATCTTGACCTCGAAAAGCAGGTCGCGACCCTTTCCAGGGAACTCGCAGCCTTGCGGAAAGCCGTAGCCAAACGAGGTGGCGCTTACTTCGAGGACGGTCGCGACGCTGCTTCCGACTACTATTCCGAACTGGCCGGGCGCCTCACGGATGCGCTGCCCGCGATCAGGAACAAGGGCAGGGCGATCGAAAGGACGGCGCGCGACCATCCGGCAACCGCGGCCGCGGTGGGGCTGGTTGTCGTTGGGCTCATCGCCAGCCTCGTCTTCAGCAGACGCTGAACCTCAAAGCTACAGACAAGAAAATGGCGGCGTCGCGCGGACGGCCGCCATTTTCTTCGACGACAGGCGATCAGTTGGCGAGCTTGAGCCGGGTCTTCGGGTCGATCTTCATGACCTGGCTGCACTTGCCGTAAACGGTGCCGTTCTTGTCGGTGGCATCGGTGTAGGTGCCCTTACAGTCGAGCTGCAGCACCAGACAGGAGCCAGAGCCCTTGCAGACCGCGCCGCCGTCGCCGGTGGGGTGTGTGCCGGCAAAAGCCGAGCTCGGAACCGAAACCGAGCCGAAGGCCGAGACGGCGATGACAGCGGCGAGCGAGATGCGCTTGAAGTTGGTGAAGTTGGTCATTTGAGCATTTCCTTCTCTTTGAGTTGAGGATCGCCGTCATGGCGTCCTTCTGGTTTGGGGATCGCCTTCTTGGCGTCCATGCCGGTTAGTGCGGCCCAGAGAAGGAAGGTTCACGCCTCGGTTCAGATTTTTTGCCGCGCGGTGTCGGCGCCGATCTTCGATCCGGTTCGAGGGAGCGGGCGGCTGCTGCCGGTCAACGACTGCCGGCGTCGGCCGCGCATGTGGCGCGCAGCGCGCTGGCATAGAAGCGCGCCAGGCCGCTGTGCCGCCGCCGCAGATAGTGCGACCGATCGAGCCGCCAGAGTCGTTCGATTTCGCCGGCAAACGCCGGATTGGTGGTGGTGCCATAGCCAGCGCCGGGATAGACGACGATCTCGCCGGCGTAGAGACAAAGGTCGGTGACGAGGAAGTCGATGCGGATGTAGTCGAGGTTGCCGGCGATGGCAGGGGCGATCGATACCGCCTGCCGGACATAGTTGAGAAGTCGCGCATTGACGGGCACGGCCTGATCCTCGCGGGGATAGTCCGGATCGCGCCCGGGCAATGGATTGGCTTCCCGATCGAAAAGCAGCGAACGGCCCGCGACCTTATCCTCGACCCAGGCATGCGTTATCACGCCGCCGCAAACATGCACTTTGATGTCGGTCGCGATCCTTGCGCCGGAGAGCGCCAGCCGCTCTTCCACGAAAACGGTGGGAACAATCGGCCAATAGGCCCATTCGCCGTCGCGGCGGCCATAACGTTTTCTCAGCCAATGCCTCGCCTTGGCGATGATGAGGCCGCGATTGGGGTCGCCACTGGCAACGAATATGTTCATCGCGCAGCCGTGGTTTGTCTTGACGATGACCTCGCCGGCCAGCAGGTCGACAGGAATGTCGGCAGGGTCGCGCCCGGACCAGAGCGTCCGTGGCAAGGCAAGTTCAGGGCAGGCGCTGCTGATATGAGCTTTTGCAGCGAGCTTGTCGGTCAGCGTTACGAACAGTGGATTGCGGTCGACGATTTTTCGCCAGAGCAACCGCTCGTGATAGCTCTCAGGCGCGGCCGGATTGGGCAGATAGCCCAGTTTCATGACGAATCGAACGACCAGGGCCGGATGGCGCAGCGTGAACAGCAGGCGCGCAACAGCCAGAACGAGACGGTGTCTGCCCGGGATGTTGGCCTTCATGAGGGATACCTTCCGGGAAAGTCCCTGTCAGGCCGGCAAGCGGGCCGATCGACCCGCAATCATCCCCGTAGCATAAATCAATCAAGCCGTATCATGCCCCATTTGGTGAGGCTCGTATGGCGCAGGAAAACCAGCAAGAAGGCAGCTTGGTTAGAGTCCAAAGCCAGCCTTCCTGCTGGGCAAGTCGGATATTAGGCCTTCTTCGCCTCCACCTTCTTGTGGTGGTGGTGATGATGGTGGTGACGGTGGTGATGATGCTTGCGATGATGCTTGTGATGCACCGGAGCAGCATCAGCGCTGGTCGCGCCGAGGAGCGGCATCGAGACAGCCAGGGCAAAAGCCAGCCCAAGGGCGGAGAGGAGGGACTTCTTCATGACGTTGTTTCCTTTTGTGCGGGCCGCAATCTGGAGATCACCGGACCATATCGATGACTCGAGCGCCGCGATCGGGACTATCGTCCTGGATTTTTTCGACAATTTTTCCCGACTGTAGAATTTTGTTTCCGGATTGTGTCTGAAGCCCTGGTCGTCCCGTGCGGGCGCCGCCTCACATCGGCGGAACGACGCCATGGTTGCCGACGACGACCCTCCGGGAGGTGAGCGTGCCGTCGCTGCCGCGCTCGGTGGTAACGAACACCGCCGCACCGGGCGTCAGGTCCGCCGGCGTGGCGGTCGCGAAGGTCACGATCGGCGTCGACTGCGGAATCGCGATCTGCTTCTTCTGGCCATTGTCATAGGTCAGCGTCACCGTCCGGCCATCGATATCGGTCACGTCGGCGACAGTGCCGTTGGTCATCCGGCTGTTGGGCTGCAGGTCCCATGGCCGGTCGCCTTCTCCCGTGCCTTTCAATGCGGCCGGGAAGATCACGACTTCCAGTGCGCCGCTGCCGCCATCGGCCTTCGAGACGGACGCAATGCCGAGGAAATCGCCCTGCTTGATGTCGGCGGCCGATGCCTTGGCGACGCCGGAGATTTTCCACCCCTGCGCCAACGCTATCGCATCCGTCTTGCCCGCCGGGTCTTTCACCGTCAGCGTCGATCCGGCAAGACCGACGACCGTGCCGCGCACGCGCATCGTGTCTGCCGCCTGAGCCTCTGCCGCAGCGGCAAGGCCCGGAATCGTGCCGAGCACGATCGCGAATATCTTCAAGTTCATGGGATTCGATCCTTCTGGAAAATGGCTGGCCCGACCTGTCGGTGCCAGCGACATCTGCGTAACGAACGCGGGCTCGAAAACGTCGATCAACTCGGCGTTCGATTCTTCAAAACAACTTGATTGAAGAGCGCGACGGGTGAGGTGGCGCATTTGCGCGGTTTCCACGACAGCAAGCCATTACCCGGCGGTAATTCACGTTGCCGTGACGCTTGTTTTGGCGCTTGGCAAATCGCCCGCGAGCGGGCATTCTCCCGCTCGTCTCAGGCAACCCCTCATTTGATCAGACCTTTCAGCCCACGGAGTTGCCAATGCCCGCTACTGCAACACGCGAAGTTCCGTCCGAATTGATTGCCACGTCCGGCTACAGCGCCCTCAAGGCCGTCCGCGAAACCAGGGGATACAGCGTCGAAGAGCTGTCCCTGACATGCGGCCTCTCGGTCCATGAGATTGCCGACATTGAGAACGGCAAGGACGCCGATCCGTCGAAGCTCAGACGAATCGCCCTGGCGCTGCAGGTTCCGGAAAGCGTTTTGATCGACATGCCGACGGCCGAAAATCAGTCCATGCAATAGTCGAAAATGGGTCCCGCCCAACGAGCCCGCCATGGTTTGCCCTGGCGGGCTTTTTAGTCCTCATCCAGGCGGGGTTGCTGGCGCTTGCGAATAGCGGCCATCCCATGCGCGTACCCGAACAAGATTCGCCAAAGATCGCACGCGGCATCAGAATTCGGTGCATAACGCTCCGCGTCGTTTTTTTAGCGCTTGCTGATGCATCCATCCTGGCGCAGCGTTCCCTGGGGCTTTCAGAAGGCGAAATGCTAAAGCGGATCGTAACTCCCACCACAACCGGTTTGCGCCAATTCAACTTTCTTGTTCCTGACGACGTCATTGACGCTGTGCAGCGATATATCGACTGCGCTGGTCCCGGACGTATCATTTCGACCTATTCGGCAATTCAGTCGGTGCGAAACAAAGTGCCCGACTGCGAGCTATCCGACGAACAGATTGAGCGATACGCCGTTTTGTGCGCCCTGGACCAGGCACTCGCGGTGCATTTCGACAGGAGAGGAAGCTCGCGGGATCCCTATTCGCCCCTGAGCAGAACCCACTGGCGCCTTGTGCCTAAGTGGAAAATCAAGGCGCGAACGCGGTTGGCCTGGTTCCATCGGCCCGCGTCTCGTCCCGACATCACCAATTCGCAGCATCTGTGATTACAGCGAATTGAGCGCCTTCGTTCCGAAAACAATAAAGGCGCCGCAGGGCGCCTTCGATAAAGCCGGGGATTTCAAGGAAAAAAGGTCGGAGTGGCCGGATTCGAACCGACGACCCCTTGACCGATGGCGCTTCGCAGGCTGCCGCGACTGGTTGCGCCAACTGCTTATACTAAATCAGGGAATGGGCTATGAGTCGCTATTGGTGATCTCTGGTACAAGTGCCTGCTATGAAGGTAATCATGGACAACTGTTGCCCGCCAGGCTCGGACTTCGTCTGAATGGCGGCAAACGAATCCGGGCCGAGACCTGCGATGCCTTCGGGGCTTGTGTGGCGGCGCCGATCAATCGCGCCGGAATGTCCGTGATGGATCGGAGCAGGCGCAATGTGCTGATCGGTACGTCAATCTTCGGAGCTCTGAGCCTTGCGGGGCTGCTTCCTACCATGTGCGCAATGCGGCAAATCAGGACGAAATCCCCCATGACCGATGCCACCCGTCCCAAACGGCCGCCGGGACAGGCGAAGCCGTTGCTGGAGGAAGATATCGCGCCGGTGCTTGCGCGCCTTGATGCCTGGTATGCTGCCCATCTGCTGCCAGACAAGTATGTGTTCAATCCGCCGGCCACGGACGCGCAACTGGATGCGTTCGAGCGCCTGATCGGCCTCAAGATGCCGCGCGCCTATCGCGACCTATACCGATGGCACGACGGCGAAAACGACGACCGTTGGGGCCATATCTTTGGGCTTCCGCTGCTGCCGCTGCATCAGGCGGGGGCGCAATGGAAAACCTGGGTCGATGTGCTCGCCGATTTCGGCGGCAATCGCTATGAAATTCGCGGAGGGGCGTGGCCTGAACACGCGGTTGACCCGGCCTATTTCAATCCGCGCTGGATACCCCTGACCCATGATGGCTCAGGCAATTATATCGGTCTCGATTTCGATCCCTGGCCTAGCGGTCGCGTCGGCCAGGTCATCCTCTTTGGGCGCGACGAAGATGTGAAGGCGGTGCTTGCGGAATCCCTTGGCAAGTTCCTCGAGTGGATCGCTGACCTTCTGGAAAGCGGCAATTTCAGATTGGAAGCGGCGGAAGAGCCAGTGCTGCGCCGGTTCCGATTGAAAGCCCCCCCATCAAACGATTTCCACGAAGGCGCACGAAGCCTTCTGGGCGCACCTGGCCCCTTCCTAGTATTTCGGTGACGCACGTCCGTGCGAGGCGGGATAGGCATGGCAAACTCCACAAGGCCATCCCGAGGCTAACGCTAGGCCGATAGCGAGGCTTGCAGGGCTCTCTCTCTGGTCACTGGCTGTGCGGCTACCTCTGTCCCGGTTCGGGACCAAAATGCTGGCACCTGTCTTGCACTGGAGAGGTTGCCGGTGCTCCTCCACCGGTCCTGATCGTGGGTCGGGTTGTCAATCTCGCCGGGCCATGGGCTTGGGGTTTCATGCCCGGCGAGTTTTCTTTCAACGGTCCTTACGATGCTGAAGCTCCGCCGAAAGCAGAACAACTACCCGAACGCCGATCGCTTCGACGTGGACGGCCTGCGCCTCTATAGCGCCTACGAAGCGGCGAAGGTTCGACAACGATTGCAACAAGGTGGGATGAAGCGCATCCGGGTTGTCGCGATCGTCCTGGCTTCCATCGCTGCCGTGCTGCTCGTGATCGCCGCGCGGTATGCGTAGCCAAGGCCACGTCCAGCGGCCCGACGGCCGGGGGGCTGCGGGTGCTTGGGGTTCGGCCGCCGGGCCTACCGGAAACGGAGAGACAGTTTGCCGGCGGGCGAGGTTATAGACCGGCTGGCGTGTCTGCCAATTTGGCAAAACGGGGTGTTCGGTTCCCTCAAATTGGATGAGACCAGAGTCTCAACCGTGGGTATGCCTGACCGTGGGCAACGTCATACAAAAACAGACGCCGGCTGCCGATCGAAACAGCGAACAGAAATCGGCATGCCGGCGCTCTACCTACCCCAACCCTGCTCCATTTATCGGTGTATTGTAGCGAGCGCACAACTACGCCAAAAGGATAGGGGCCTGCATTTCACAAACTGCGCCGTGACACCGCAGCTAGTCGGCCTTGTCACGCAGCGGTGCCCGGCGCCCTCGAACCGGAGCTTGTCGCCGGGCTTGGCCTTCGGGTCGATGATCGAACAGGATGATTGAACCTCGGAATGTGCAGCACGGCGCGATCGTCGATGCGCTTCCGCACCGTGGCCGCCACCTCGTCGCCAATGCCTATTTCCCGCGCCATGCGGACGACAATTTGATGCCGCAAAAGCGTAGTCAAGGGGTTGCTAATATGCTGGGTAGCGCTAGGGCGGCCGGTGTGGTTGGCAACCTTCGGGGGGGGGTGATCCACACCGGCCTTTGCGGGTTTGGGTATTGGGGAAAATCCCGCAATGCCTAGGTATCGACATATTAGAAATCGCTCAATTGAGACTGAGTGCCCTAGTCAGCATGGCCAAAGGATAATCACCGTTGCTATGCCCTGGCAGCGGGCCATCTCAGCGAAACAGCAGGTAGGCGCCTAGGCCGGCCATAAGCAGGCAAGCTGGACCTATACTAAGGGTTAGTTGCAACCCGTCACGAGCATCCCAATCTTATGCGGCGGACAGTAAACGAGTAGAGACGATGAGAAGTCTAGCCCGCACCGCCACAGTGATTGCATCGATAGCTATGGCTATCGTGCTGACCTTTATGGCAGCCAAAGGATTCGAGCTAACGCCGCCAGATCCGATCGTGGCTCATACCTTCGCGAGCAACATTGAGGGGCACGACGCGCTGCGCTAGGGCGCTGACTTCCTTCAGCAAGGGCGCCGTCTTGCCATCTCGCCGTCCGCGAATTTTCACAAGCGCAAACAATAAGCAGGCGTTTTCGCATTGTCGCCGAACCACATCCTGAAACTTGGCAATTTGCCCTTGGCACCATAGTCACGCACCGTGACCAGCCGTTTCTCTCGATGATCCTGCTTCGCACAAAGACCGGCCGCGGCGCGGAGGTTTACGGGATCCGACGTCTCCGAGACGATTGGGACATTATGATCTTGGGCGACGTGCTGGTTGCCGTGGCCGATGACGAGGTTGAGACTTGGCGGCGGCCGAGGAAAAATTCCTAACCGCCTGACCGCCGCCACCGTCAACGACAGAGACCCCCGCTTCGGCGGGGTTTTCATGCTTCCAGAAGATAAAAAACCCGCCACCCGAGGAGGTTGGGCAGCGGGTTTAATTTCAAGCTCTTACCACGGCCGGGGAGGAAGCGTGGCTAGCTTGGCATCGGTCATGCCTTGGGAGGAAGGAGATTTGGCCGATCCAATAAAGTACCGACGGCAATGCCACGCCGCAATTGTACGAGGGTATTACCGCCCTACGCGAAGGCGTGTACCTTCGCCTGCTTCTGCTGGCTACAGGGTGGCTAGAAATTTTATAGCCACCTCTGGGGGAAATGACTAAGCCTTTGATTTTGTTGGTCGGAGTGGCCGGATTCGAACCGACGACCCCTTGACCCCCAGTCAAGTGCGCTACCGGGCTGCGCTACACTCCGGACCGGGTCGCGATGTATCGTGATAACCCGGTGCGGGTCAACCGAATTCGGCGGCTACCCTATCGATGAAATCGGTACTGCCGCGGCAGGTGCCGGCGCCAGCCGCAGTTCCTTCTGATGCCGGTATTCCAGCGCGATGGCACCCCAGATCAGGCCGAGCAGCAGATAGACGTGGCGCCAGTGGTCTATGTCGATGAAGGTGCCGAGCCCGATATTGCCGATGAAGGCGACATAGGCGCAAAGCAGATAGGGCTGCCAGGGACGGTCGCGCAGTAGGATGCGGAAGCCGGCGGCGATGGTCCACAAGGTCAGCGCCAGGAACGAGACGAAGCCCAGCCAGCCATAGTCCATCAGCATCTTCAGCCAGATGTCGTGCGTGTCCTCGCCGAAGATCGTGCCGAAGACCAGCGGCCCGATGCCGAACGGATGTTCCAGCGCCATCTGGAAGCCGATCGTGTAGCGGGCGAATCGGCCGAGGCGGGCGGTATCGTAGCTCTGTTCCAGCTGGGCGCGGCTGGAAAACATCTCCGCCACGCCCGGCAGTTGCAGGATGATGATCATCGCGATGACCAGCAGCGCGATTGCCGCGATGGTCATGACCACGACCCGCAGCCGGAACATGCCGCTGGCGCTTTGCAGGAACAGTGAGCCGGTGAGCAGCACCGCCGAGACGGCGAACATGCCCCAGGCGCCGCGCGAGAAGGAGAAGAAGATGCCGGCGGTGATGATCAGCAGCGGCACGGCCAGCAGCGGCATGCGCGCGATCGATCCCGTCAGCAGGAGATAGAGCAGGTAGATGCCGGGCAGCACCAGGAACGGGCCGAACACATTCGGATCCTGGAAGGCGCCGGCGGCGCGGTCGTATTTGGTGAAGATCTCGGCGCCGGGGAAGGCGTGAAAATAGCCGGCGATGCCGAGCAGCGAGGTGATCACCGCCGACACGACATAGGCGATGAAGATCAGCCGGTAGAGGCTGGGCTGGACTGCGGTCACCGAGGCGAAGAACACCGCGGTGAAGGCGAGGAACATCGAGACGGCGAGATAGAGCGGCGTGCTTGCCAGGTCCGACATCTGCGTCATCGCAATCATGCCGCCGATGTTCATCGTCACCAGAAGCACCAGCAGCGGCGTTGCCGCGCGCGAGATGCGCAGGCCGAACAGTGCCCACACCGCGATCAGCCCGACCATGAAGAGATCGTAGGGCGCCGGCTCGTCGATGACGAAACCGGACAGGAAAATGCCGAAGAAGACCGCGCTGGACGCAATCAGCGCGATCAGCTTGGCGTTGACCGCGCCCGGCGGCAGCTCATGGGCGACGGCGCTCAATAGGCGTTTTCCGTGTTGAGCAGGCGCACCGGCGTCAGGAACAGGATCCGCAAGTCGAACAGCAGCGACCAGTTCTCGATGTAATAGAGGTCGTACTCCGTGCGCATGCGGATCTTCTCGTTGGTGTCCATCTCGCCGCGCCAGCCGTTGATCTGCGCCCAGCCGGTGACGCCGGGCTTGACCTTGTGGCGGGCGAAATAGCCGTCGACCACCTCATTGTAGAGAAGGTTGTGCGACTGGGCGGCAATCGCATGCGGACGCGGCCCGATCAGCGACAGCGAGCCGAACAGCGAGTTGAAGAACTGCGGCAGTTCGTCGATCGATGTCTTGCGGATGAAGCGGCCGACGCGGGTGACGCGCGGATCGTTCTTGGTCACCGTCTGCTTGGCCGTCGGATCCGACCGATCGGTGTACATCGAACGGAACTTGTAGACCTCGATGATCTCGTTGTTGAAGCCGTGCCGTTTCTGCTTGAACAGCACCGGCCCCTTGCTATCGAGCTTGATGGCGATCGCCGTCACCAGCATCACCGGCGAGAAGACGATGATGCCGATGATCGAGAAGATGATGTCGAAGGCGCGCTTGGCGACCGAATCCCAATCGTTGATCGGTTTGTCGAAGATGTCGAGCATCGGCACCGAGCCGATGTAGGAATAGGCGCGTGGGCGAAACTGCAGCGCGTTCGAATGCGCTGACAGCCGGATGTCCACCGGCAGTACCCACAGCTTCTTCAACAGCTGCAGCACACGCGATTCGGCGGTCAGCGGCAGCGACACGATCAGCATGTCGATGCGGGCGATTCGGGCGAACTCGATCAACTCGGAAATCGTGCCGAGCTTGGGGTAGCCGGCAACGATGGGCGGCGAACGCTTGTCGCCGCGGTCGTCGAAGATGCCGCAGATGCGGATGTCGTTGTAGGGCTGCTTCTCGACCGAGCGGATCAGCACCTCGGCTGCCTTGCCGCCACCGACGATGACGGCGCGGCGTTCCATGCGTCCGTCGCGCGCCCAGCGCCGGATCAGCTTCGACATCACCAGCCTCAGGCCGAACAGCAGCAGGAAGCCGACGACGAACCAGGTGCCGAACAGCAGGCGCGAATAATCCTCCGACATCTTCATGATGAAGGCGGTCAGCGCCATCAGTGCGAAGGCGCCGGCCCAGACCAGCAATATGCGGCCGAAATTGGCGATCGGCCGCATCAGCGCCGATATCTGGTAGCTGTCGGAGACGTCGAGCAGCACCACCGCGAGGAACGAGGACGAGGCGATCGCCAGCGGGTACTGCCAGGGGAGATAGTTGAAAAAGCCGACATAGTGGAAATAGAGGCAGAGGCCCGACAGGAACAGCAGCGCGAATTCGACCATGCGCAGCACGCCGCTGACCATGATCGGCGACATCGTATCGCGCCGGTACTGCGAGGCGACCTGGCGCGCGACCTCATTCATGCCGCCAGCCGTATCGCTCGCGGCCGGACCGTCGAAATTGCGCACCGCATCCATGGAAAAGCGGCGCGCGGGATCGATTTCGTTCATGGGGATTGTCCGCAGCTTCCCTCAGGTGAATAGCAAAAGAGAGCTAACAAACCTTTGAAACATCGGGTGGCTTTGGAGCGGTCTGCGGTTTGACCTGGGGCAGCAGGCTCTACCGCCGCAGCGCGGCGAAATAGGCCTTCTCGATCTCGGCGGCCATGACGTCGGCGCCGAATCGCGCCTTCAGATCGGCGGTCCCTGGCATAAGGCTTCTGTAGGCGCCTGGATCGGCCAGCGCCTCGCTCACCTTGTCGCCGAGCTGTTTCGGGTCGGGGCGGATCAGGGCAGGCGAGGTTTCGCCGAAGATTTCAGGTATGCCGCCGACGGCGGTGGCGATCATCGGCTTGCCGGCGGCCAGCGTCTCCAGGACGATGTAGGGCATCGCCTCGGCACGCGAGGGCACGACGATCAGGTCCGCCAGCGCAAATGCATCCCTGGCCGGCATGGGCGGCAGGAAGCGGACATGGCCGTCGAGCCCAAGACGCTTCACCTGCGCATGGTAGCGCGGCAGGTCGTCGCCGTCGCCGACCATCACGGCGCTCAGGCGACGGCCAAGCCTGGCGCCTGCCAGTGCCAGCGCATCGATGAAGATGTCGGGGCCCTTGAGGTCGCGCATCATGCCGATGTAGAGCAGGTCGGCCGCTCCCGGCGCGGTCGGCACCATCTCGAACTCGGCGGCGCGCAGGCCGTTATAGACCAGCGTGTTAGGGATCGGTGGTTCGCCGACCTTCCTGCGGTAGGTCTTCCTCTCATAGTCCGAAACGAACAGCAGGCAGTCGGTGAAGCGGCCCATGAAACGTTCGAGGGCGAAGAACAGCTTCCCGGTGGCCGTCGTTTCGTCATAGTGGAGGGAGCCGCCATGCGGCGAATAAAGGCGGGCTACGCGAGACCTTGAAACCCGCAATAATGAGCCGAACAGACGGGCATAGGCGCCTCCTTTGGCGCCGTGCCCGTGCAGCACGTCCGGCCGCAATTCCTTGATGATCCTGTAGGTGCGCCAGGCCGAGGCGAGATCGCCCGGTCCGACATGGCGCTGCATCGGTGTGCGATGGATGCCGAGCGCCAGACTGTCCTTCATCTGCCCGAACAGGCGTTCCTCGAATTCGCCGCCGGTGGTCGAATCGCAAACAATACCGACGGAATGACCGGCGGCGAGCTGTGCCTCGGTCAGGTCGCGCACATGCCGGAATATCCCTCCGACGGGTGAGCGGAAACAGTGGACGATCCTGAGTCGGTCCGCCACGTTGATTGTCAGAACAGGCGTTCGCGGACGTAGACGGTGTCGCCGGGCAGCAGCGGGTCCGAGGTGACCACCCGACCGGTCATCACCTTGCCGTTGATGTCGCGGGTGATGTCGACGCTCTCCTGGTTGGCGCGCGGCGTGAAGCCGCCGGCAATGGCGATGGCCTTCTGCACGGTGAGGCCCGGCACATAGGAATATTGGCCGGCGGCGCCCACTTCGCCCATGACGAAGATCGGCCGGTAGCGGTCGATCTCGACCGATACGTCGGGATCGCGCAAATAGCCTTGCCGCAGTTTGTCGGCGATTTCCTTCTCCAGTTGCTGGGCTGTATGGCCGCGTGCCGGTACCGAGCCGACCAGCGGGAAGGAGAGGTAACCGGACTGGTCGACGCTGTAGGTGTTGGTCAATCCGTCCTGCTCGAACACGGTGACGCGGACGCGGTCGCCGGCGCCGAGTCGGTAGGGCTGGTCGAGCACTTCATGGAAGGCTGCCGGCGTTGGCCGGTAGCTGGAGCAGCCGGCAAGCATCGATACGGCAAGCAGAGCACGAAAGAGGGAAGCAGTGCTTTTCATGACCGGATACGAACCTTCATCGCTCTGGCCGCCAAGTGCTGCGGCAAACCTCAGGGAACGGACCCGTTATCATCCTGTTAGGGTTAATGGCCGGTAAAGGGTTGCAACCCAAAGCGGCGGCAAATGGCAAATCCCATACTCATTTATATGGTTTTTACAGCCTCTGTTTGCGGCCGCGCAGTAAACCCTAACGGATGCTTACAGCGATCTTAACGGCTGAGTTACCATAGTTGTTTACGGTGCGGCGGACTCAAGTACCGGAGCAGAAATGCATGTCCGTCCAGTCCGCGGCCGCAGATGTCGATGTCGATCTCAGGCAGCTCTTCGCCAGCCTGGCGAGGCACTGGCTGCGCATCCTTGTCGTAGCCCTTGCCGTCACCGGCCTGGCGTTCGCATTCGCCTCGCTCGCCACGCCGCATTACAAGGCGCAGACGAAGCTGCTGATCGAAACGCGCGAATCGGTTTTTACCAGGCCTGACGGCACCGCCGACAACGACAAGCCGATTCTCGACGAGGAGGGCGTCGCCAGCCAGGTCGAGGTCATTTCCTCGACCGACATCCTCAAGCAGGTGGCCAAGAATCTCAATCTGTCGCGGCTGCCCGAGTTCGACGAAGCGGCCAACATGTCGGTGCTCGGCCGGCTGCTCGTCATCGTCGGCCTGAAAAGCGATCCCAACGAGATTCCGCCGGAAGAGCGTGTGCTGAAGAAGTTGCGCGAGAAACTCAACGTCTACAGCGTTGAAAAATCACGCGTTATCGTCATCGAGTTCTCGTCGGAGGATCCCAGGCTTGCCGCCGATATCCCGAACGCCATCGCCGACACCTACATATCCGTCCAGGGCAACGCCAAGCAGGAATCGAACGCCGCCGCGACCGACTGGCTGGCGCCGGAAATCGCCGACCTGTCGAAGCGCGTCAAGGATGCCGAGGCCAAGGTTGCCGACTTCCGCGCCCAGTCCGGCCTTTTGATGGGCGGCAACAATTCGGTCCTGCCCACCCAGCAGCTTTCCGAACTGTCGAGTGAACTGTCGAAAGTGCGCGCCAACCGCGCTGCTGCCGAGGCGACCGCCGACGGCGTGCGCAAGGCGTTGCAGAATGGCGGCTCGCTCGATGCCGTGCCGGAAGTGCTGTCGTCGGATCTGATCCAGCGCCTGCGCGAGCGGCAGGTCGAGCTCAGGACCAACATCGCCGACCTCTCCACCACCTTGCTCGGCAACCATCCGCGCATCCGGGCGCTGAAGTCGCAGCTTGCGGATATGGACGGGCAGATCCGCAACGAAGCGGAAAAGATCATGAAGGGGCTGATGACGCAGGCGCAGACGGCGCAGGCGCGCGAAAACCAGCTCGTCGCCGACGTCAACACGATGAAGGCGGCATCGGCCCGCGCCGGCGAACAGCAGGTCGAACTGGACGCGCTGCAGCGCGACGCGAACGCCCAGCGCCAATTGCTTGAATCTTATATGACGCGTTACCGCGAGGCCTCCTCGCGCAACGATCGCAACTACCTGCCTGTCGACGCTCGTGTCTTTTCCCGCGCCGTGGTGCCGTCGGAACCCTATTTCCCGAAGGTCGTGCCGATCGTCGGTGCTGCCTGCGCCGGCTCGCTGCTGCTGATGGCGATCGCCACGTTGTTGGGCGAACTGTTCTCCGGCCGCGCCATGCGTCCGGCCACCGGCGCCCAATTCGGGCGAATCGAACAGGTGTCGATGCCGGTTGCCCGGCAGGAGCCTGTGGTTGCCGAGGCGATTGCGCCTGTGGTGCCTCCGGCCGAACAACCGCAGGCGGAATCGGACGTCGTGGCGGCAGCGGATGCGCCGGCGGAGGAGGCCGAACCGGTCCGCTCGACGCTTGGCGAGGTCGACGTCGACAAGGCCGCGGAGAAACTGATCGCATCGGGTGCGGCGCGCGCAATATTCGTGTCCCCGGAAGGCGACGAGGCGGCCGCCTCTGCGGTGCTGGTGGCGCGCGAGGTTTCCGACGCGGGCCTGCGCGTGCTGCTGCTCGATCTCACCGCTTCGGGTGCGGCCTCGCGGCCGATGCTGGACAGCGGGCTTTTCCCGGGGATCACCGACCTGCTCGCCTCCGAAGCGCAGTTCAGCGACGTCATCCACGCCGACCTTTATTCCGACTGCCATGTCATCCCGGTCGGCACAGCCGATCCGGCCCGCGCCATGCGGGCAGCTGACCGGCTGCCGATCATCATGCAGTCGCTTACCACAGCCTACGACCTCGTCGTGGTCGAATGCGGCCCGGCCGACGCGCAAGGCATCGGCAGGCTGGTCGGCGAGGCCACGGAAGTCTTCCTCTCGATGCTGGAAGCGGACGACGAGGTGACGCAGGCGGCGGTCAAGCTGATCGAGAACGGCTATCCCGAACTGACGCTGGTGACGCCGATCGGCCACGAGACTCCGAGAGCGCCGCTGCCGGGACGGCGTTCGGCGGCTTGAGTGGCACAATCAGTCCGCGCAACGGTGCAGGATTTTCGTCGCTGCAGAATCTGCCAGGCAGAGATTGGGTGAGGGCAGTTCGTCAGCTGTCGTCGTCGCCGGTGGCTGCAGGCGCCGCCTTGCCCACCGCTTTGCGGCGCAGCATCTTGGTCAGCTTCCAGATGAGCGGGCTGTTCTTGACGAAGGCCTTCGCCCGCGCGCCTTGCCGCATCACGATCGCCAGCGCGCGGCCCTTCAGCGTCAGCGGCATCAGAACCTCGAAATGCCGGGTTTCGATATCGCACCACAGCCTTTTGTAGGGCTCGTCGCCGACCGAGAAATCATAGAGGCCGAAGCCGGTCTCGCAGGCTTCCTGGATGTTGTCGAAGAACAGGAAGTCGCCGGGGCTGGAGTGGGCCAGATCGTCCTCGGCTATCGCCCCGAACTCGCAGATCAGCCGCTTGCCCGACCGGCTCGATCCGGTGACCGCGCGCAGCTTGCCGGCGACCTCGAGCCCATGCAGCACGAACGAAGGTGTCTGCCCCGCCAACGCCTCGCTGAACAGCGCGCGGAAGAAGGCGCGAACCTCCGGCTCGCCGAAAACATTGGCGATGCCCATCTTGCGGAAGCGGAACTCCTTCATTTCGAAGAAGGCGTCGAGCAGGCGGTTCACCTCTTGCACCGTCTTCGCCTCGATGCGGCGGTGGCTGCCGACCGCCTCGAACTTGCGCGTCTGCGAGCGGTGTTTCTTACGCTTGCGCTTGCCGCTGGCGCGCGACAGCAGTGCATCGAAGCCACCGTCGAGATCGACGGCGAGCGACAGGTTCGGGCTCGGAAAACCGGGCAGCGCCGCGAACGGGTTGGCGACGCCGTCGAGGTCGGGCAGCAGCCGCTCGAGCGCAATGAGGTCGATGTCGGGCCGCGCCTTGGCGATCGCCGTCACCATCGTGCGAATGGCCGAAGCGTCGGCCCTTGGCAGCCAGTGTGGCGCCGCGGCGGCGAAATTGCCGTTGGCATGGCGGCCGCCGGTGAAGCGTGCGACACTAAATGGTCCAAGGCGGGCAATTTCGAGGGCCAGCGCAAGCACCGGCGCACCTTCGGAACTCAGCGTCGCGACGACAATGTCGGTGTGAACCTCATTGGCCCAGTTGCGGATCCAGGTGGCGCTTTGCGCCGGCGCAAACAGCGCTGAACCGCAGAATTCCGTATAGGAAGCAAGTGCCGTGCTGCCGGCCACGGCGACCGACAGGCCGGCCTGATTGTCTGGCAGTGCGCGCGGCGATGCCTCGCTCGCGGCGAGCCGATTGCCGTCAAATGACGCGGTGGCGTCAACCATACCTCAATCCTTAAGGCGTATTCATCCCGATTGGGGGCACGCGTAGGCGCATTCCGTGCTTGGACGAGCCTAGGCGCAAAAGGTGAAGGAATGATCGACGGGGGCGAGGCAATCAGGAAACTGGCGCTCAACGTCGCCCGTTATACCGGCCTTGCTCCGCTGGCAAAGCCGTTTGTCGGCGGCATCGGTGCCATCCTGATGCTGCATCGGGTCACCGCGACGCCGGAGAAGCCCGATGGCGTCAACCGGCATCTCAACATCGCCCCCGGCTTCCTCGATGCCCTCATCGCCGACATGAGGGCCGACGGTTACGCCTTCGTCTCGCTCGACGAGGCGATCGAGCGCATCAAGGCCGGCGGCAAGGGCGGCCAATTCGCGACCATCACCGCCGACGATGCCTATCGCGACAACATGACCGAGGCGCTGCCGGTGCTGGAAAAGCACGGCGCGCCGATCACCATCTATGTCGCGCCGGGGCTGATCGACGGCGCCGCCGATCTGTGGTGGGACGTGGTCGAGGACATCGTCAATGCGCGTGATCGGCTGACGCTGGTGACGCCGGATGGCCCGGTTACGATCGACTGTTCGACGCGCGGCAAGAAGCTGCAGGCCAACAACCGCCTGCATAGCTGGCTGACGCTGGAGGTCCGCGAGGAGGACCTGCGCGCGGCGCTGCACGAATTCGCGCGCATGAACGGCATCAGGCTGGACGGTCAGCAACCGAGCACGCTAATGAACTGGGACGAGATCCGCACCATGGCCGCTCATCCGCTGGTGACCATCGGTGCCCATACCGTCAACCACGTCAACCTGAAGCGGCTTTCGGAGGCCGATGCGCGCCGCGAGATCGGCGAGGTCAGGCGCATCCTGCAGGCGAAGCTGGGCGAGGAGCCGCGCCATCTCGCTTATCCCTATGGCTATGCCAGCGCCGTCGGCTGCCGCGAGGTCGGCTTTGCCCGCGATGCCGGCTATGTCTCGGCGGTGACGACGCGCCATGGCGTGCTGCGTGCCGAGCATTCCGGCTTCCTGCTCGCGCTGCCGCGCATTTCGGTCAACGGCCGCTACCAGAGCCTCGCCCATATCCGCACCATGCTCTCGGGCGTGACGACGCCGCTGGCCAATGCCGGCAAGATGGTCGTCACCATCTGAGGCGACAGCCCGTCGGAACCGGACGGCTCCGAAGCATCAGCACTTGTGGAAATAGCGGTAGGTGTCCGGCGCGCTCATCCATTTGAGGTTGGGCGTCAGGCCGCCATGCGCATTGATCCAGCCCCTGATGTCGGATGCATAGGCATTCCACAAAACGCCGGTCATGTCGGTGCGATGCGCCAGGTGGAAGCCGAAGCTTGCCGCCGGCATCACGCAGATGCGGCTGCGCGGGATGTAGCCGAGCAGCACCGTGCAGGCCGATTGGCATTTGCCGACGATGCGGACATCGACGCCGCGCGCCGCAAGGCCCTTCCAGCGCTGGCTGTAGGCGGCGACGCTGCCGCCATGGTCGTCAGAAACGTTGATGGTCTCGGCGGCCGCGATCGATGCGGCAAGCGAGGCGGCGAGAAGGATCAGCCCCGCGAACATGGCTTTCAGCATGCCAAGCCTCCCTGCCGAGCAATGAACGCCTGGCAAAATAGTCTCGTGCACAATCACTTGTGAATCACATTCGCGTTTATGCGAATGTGTCGCCGCGCGTCAGCCCTTCGGCCGCGGCTCCAGGATCAGCCATTTGATGATGCCCATCGCCGGCAGCACCCAGAGCAGGCCGCTGAACAGGAAGAACAGGAAATGCACGAGAGGGCCCGACTCGGACAATTGGGCGACCGCCACGATCGACGCCACCAGCGCATAGATGATGACCAGCGCCACCAGCAGGAAGGTTCCGATCAGCTTTTTCAGGCGAATAGGCATCTCGCGCTCTCTTTGATCGGTATCGCTTAGGCTGATTGAAGAATGCGCGCAACCTTGCAGGCATGGCGCGACGGCGTGCCGCGCCGCCTTGTCTTGCCAGCAAGCATGCTATGGTTCACCAATCCGCGACTTCAACCGGGATGAGCCCATGGCTGCCATAACCGCCGCGGCACCTTACGCTGGCCGCGATCGCGACCTGCACAACCGGGCGCTTGTGCGCGGCTGGCTCTATGTCGTGCTTCTGGTGCTGGTCGCGCTGGTGCTGGTCGGTGGCGCCACCAGGCTTACCGAGTCCGGGCTGTCGATCACCGAATGGCAGCCGATCCACGGTGTCATCCCACCGCTCAACGACGCCGAGTGGCAGGAAGAGTTCCAGCGCTACCAGCAGATCCCTCAGTACACCGAGCTCAACAAGGGCATGAGCATCGAGGCGTTCAAGTCGATCTTCTGGTGGGAATGGGTGCACCGCATCCTGGCGCGCGGCGTCGGTGTGGTCTTTGCCTTGCCGCTGCTGTTCTTCTGGGCGACGCGCCGGATCGAGAGCGGGCTGGGGCCAAAGCTGGTCGGCATTCTGCTGCTTGGCGGCCTGCAGGGCGCGATCGGCTGGTGGATGGTGGCGTCCGGTCTGGTCGACCGCGTCTCGGTCAGCCAGTACCGGCTGGCGACGCATCTGACACTGGCGGCACTGATCTTCACTGCAACCATGGTGGTCGCGCGCGGGCTCGCCCCGCATTCCGAACCGGCTGCCGACCGCTCGACACAGCGACTGGCCGGTTTCATCGTGCTGCTGGCACTGGTGCAGATCTATCTGGGCGGACTGGTCGCCGGACTTGATGCCGGGCTGAGCTACAACACCTGGCCGCTGATGGATGGCAAGGTGATCCCCGGTGATCTCTTGCTGCTCGAGCCGGCCTGGCGCAATTTCTTCGAGAACCCGAAGACAGTGCAGTTCGTCCATCGGCTCGGCGCCTACACGATCTTCGTGGTCGCGCTCTGGCACATGATTGCCACGCGCATCCGCCTGCCGGGCACGACGCATGCCCGCCGTGCGACGCTGCTGTTCCTGATTGTCCTGGTGCAGGCCTCGATCGGCATCGGCACGCTGTTGATGCAGGTGCCGCTGCACATGGCGCTGACGCATCAGGGTTTTGCGCTGGTTCTGCTGGGTTTTGCCGCCGCGCACTGGCGCGGCACCAAGGGCGCGTATCCGCTACCTCACCAGATAGCCGTCAGAACCTGACGCCAGTTATTCTGGCCCCGAAGGTCACATCCAGAATTCGTTCGATGTGGTCTTCGTATCGCCATCGAATTCGGCCTGACGGGCGACAGCGTCGGACGGTGTCGACTGCTCCTGCTGGGCGGCCTTGTCGGCGGCCTTGAGCGCGGCGAGCTTGGCCTTCAGGGCGGCGATCTCCTTGTTGCAGCTTGGCGGCCTGAACCTGGTCCTCGACCGTCTTGGCCTCTTCTTCCTTGGCCTGGATCTGCTTTTCGAGCGCGGCCTCCTGCGATGCGTTGCTGGACGCGCTGGACGAAGAAATCTGCGTCGCCTGAGAAGAGCTTGAAACCGCGCTGACCATGCCCCGATTCCCTTGTGGTTGCCGAATCTGTCTGTAGGCGATCATCGTGAATGGGGCGTTAGCGGAAGCGTCGGCGCGTCTATGACTGGTCAGAAATCGCGCCGCACCGCCCGGATTTTCCTCGCGATCGACAGCTCGATTCTCGTCGGCCGCGTTGCCGTCCTCGTGGTGCCACGCAGCCGACAGGCAGCCATAGGCAATGGCATGATCGAGGATGGCGGGCGAGGTCTGGCCGAGCGTCCCGGCAAAGATTTCGGCCATATGCGCGATACGGTGCGGATCGAGGCAGAGATCGTCGCGCTCGAGCGGATTGTAGAACATGTTGGCCGCATCGAAGCCGGGGTCGCCGAGCACGCCTTTCGGGTCGAAGGCGAGCCAGCCGCGCGTCCCGAACATGATGTTGTCATGGTGCAGGTCGCCATGCAGCGGCCTGATGTCATGCGGGTCGGCAAGCAGCCGCTCGGCGATGGCGGCCGCCTCGACATAGAGACTGGCATGACCGGCCGCGCGAGCTGCCTTGGCCTTCCTGAACAGGCTGAAGTATCGCGTCCGCAGCGGCTGAAGGTCCGGTGGGGCAGGGTGCTTTGACGGCGAGAACAGTCTTGCCATCACCTCGGCGGCGATCGCGGTGGCGGCATTGTCGCCCTGATCGTCCAGCACCTGCGACAGCAAGGTGTCGCCGGCATATTCGAGCAGCATGCGGTGACCGTCGCGGCCGAGCAGCCGCACCGCGCCTTCGCCGCGCCGCCAGGCTAGAAAATGCTCGCCGCGCAATTCGTCAGCGACATCGTCAAAGGGTTTCAGATCCTTGACGATCGCCGGCTGGCCGTCCTCGCGCAAAACCTTCCAGATGCGGCTGGAAAAGGTTTCGGCAATGAGTTCAGGCGCGCTGACCTTCCAGCGCTGCGGAAACTCCGGCATCTGCACTCACCGCTTGATGCCGAGCATCAGGTCCATGTTCTGCACGGCCGCACCCGAGGCGCCCTTGCCGAGATTGTCGTAGACGGCGAGCAGCAGCGCCTGCGCCCGTTCGTCATTGGCAAACACGTAGACCTTCATCCGGTTCGTGCCGTTGTAGACCTCCGGATCGACCTCGGGGATGCGCTCAAGATGCGTATAGGGTGCGACTTCGACTGCGCCGCCCTCGATTGCCGCATAATGGTCGGCGATCGCGGCGTGAAGCTCCGCACCTGTCGGCACGCGGTCGAGGCCGCCGAGTTGCAGCGGCACCACCGTGATCATGCCTTGCGCGAAATTGCCGACCGCCGGCTGCATGATCGGGTCATGCGACAGCTTCGCATAGGTCCTGAGTTCCGGCACATGCTTGTGCTGGAGGGTGAGCCCATAGGGCAGGAATTCCGAGGCATCCTCGCCCTTGGCGACGTAGTCCTCGATCATCGGCCGGCCGCCGCCCGAATAGCCCGAAATGCCGTTGACGGTGACCGGGAAATCCGGCGGCAGCAGGCCTGCCGACACCAGTGGCCGTAGCGTCGCGATCGGCCCCTGCGGCCAGCAGCCGGGATTGGCGACGCGCTTCGCCGAAGCGATCTTCTTCGCCTGATCCTTGTCCATCTCGGCAAAGCCGTATTGCCAGCCCTCGGCGACGCGAAACGCGGTAGAGGCGTCGATCACCCTTGTGGTGTCGTTCTCGATCAGCGAAACGCTCTCCTTGGCAGCGGCATCCGGCAGGCACAGGATCGCGACATCGGCGGCATTGAGGAATTCGGCGCGGGCCGCCGTTTCCTTGCGGCGCTCGGTGGGGATCGAAATGATCTCGAGATCGCCGCGCTCGGCAAGCAGCGCCCTGATCTGCAGACCGGTCGTGCCGTGCTCACCATCGATGAAGATTTTCGGTTTCATAGCCTGATCAAATTCCCTGACATTTCAAAACTATATGCCGTGACCGTGATTCGCTGCGCCATGATTGCCGTTGTTCAGATCTTCCTGACGAGCCTTCCGTTCGGCCACTAGGCCGAGATAGTGCATGGCGACCATCGAACCGGCGATCGCCGTTATATCGGCGTGATCGTAGGCCGGCGCAACCTCGACGACATCGGCGCCGACAATATCGACCTGGCCAAGCTGGCGCAGCGTCGACAGGATTTTGGCCGAGGATGGTCCGCCGGCGACCGGGGTTCCGGTGCCAGGCGCGAAGGCCGGGTCGAGGCAGTCTATGTCGAAGGTGAGGTAGGTCTTCCTGCCGCCGGTGCGATCGACGATGGCATAGGCGATGTCTGACGCCCGCATTTCCTCGATCTCGTGGCCGTAGAGGATCTTGATGCCGAATGTATCCGGCGCATGCGTGCGGATGCCGATCTGGATCGAACGGTCAGGGTCGATGATGCCTTCCTTGACGGCGCGGCCGACGAACGAACCGTGGTCGATGCGCTTGCCGTCATCAGGCCAGGTATCCTGATGGGCGTCGAACTGCACCAGCGCCAGTGGGCCGTGGATGGCGGCATGCGCCTTGAGCAATGGCCAGGTGACGAAATGGTCGCCGCCCAGCGACAACAGGAAGGCGCCTGATTTCAGGATCTTCGCCGCTTCGCGCTCGATCGTGCCGGGCGTCTTCTGGTGGTTGCCGCTGTCGAGCAGACAATCGCCATAGTCGACCACCGCCAGGTGCTCGAACAGGTCGCGCGAGAACGGATATTGCGGGTCGTTGTCGAGGATGGCCGAAGCGCGGCGGATCGCCTGCGGCCCGAAGCGTGCGCCAGGCCGGTTGGTGACGGCGGCGTCGAAGGGAATGCCCCACACCACCGCGTCCGCGCCCTTCACGTCCTTCGTGTATCTGCGTCGCATGAACGACAGTGCGCCGGCATAGGTCGGCTCGAAGGATGCGCCCGTCTTGGAGCGGGCAGTGAAGGCGTGGTCGATGTTCTGGTTCGCCATTACGGATCCTCGGTTTGTCGGGCTGCCACAACTACAGAACCGGCACGCAACATGCCAGTCACAGTCTGAGGAGACGGAATGGCACTCGCTGAGTGCCATGGCAGCACAGGATTTGTATCATCATGACGCAGGCCGCTTTGCTCAACCTTGCATCCGCTCCGGCAGCGACCCGGGCCGGCACGAAAGCGGGCGAGCGCTTCCTAGTGCTCGATTCCTGGCGTGGCATCTGCGCGCTGCTGGTGGCGCTGTTCCATTTCCCGACCAGCTCGATGATTTCGCAAAGCGCCTTCGTCGGCGGTTCCTATCTTTTCGTCGATTTCTTCTTTGTGCTGTCGGGCTTCGTCATTGCCAGCTCCTACGCCGACCGGCTGAACGAGCCGGACGAGGTCGCGCGCTTTGCGCTGGTGCGTTTCGGCCGCGTCTATCCGCTGCATCTTGTGATGCTCCTGGCCTTCGCCGCTTTCGAGATGCTGCGGCTGCTGCTGCCGCAATTGCACGGCACGGGCGCCGCACCTTTCACCGGCGGCTTCGACGTCAAAAGCCTGGTGACGAATCTCTTCCTGCTGCAAGGCATGGGCCTCGAGGATCATCTCTCCTGGAACGCGCCGAGCTGGAGCATCTCGGCCGAGTTCTTCACCTATCTCATGTTTGCCGGCGTTGTCTTCGTCGCAGGCCGGCGTGCCTGGATCTGGTTCGTCGCCGCCGCGCTCACCGCGCCTTTGTTCCTGCTTGCCTTCTCCAACAGGCATATGGACGTATCCTTCGATTTCGGCTTCATCCGCTGCCTTTACGGCTTTTCGCTTGGCGCGCTGCTGGCATGGTTTCAGCACGATTCCATTGCAGCGGCGCGACAGTCGCTGGCCGGCGGCCGTGCACGGATGGCCTGGACATTGGCCGAGATCATGATGATTGCGGTGATCGGCCTCTTCGTCTCGCTGGCGGGAAGCAATGACGCCGGGATCGCGGCGCCCTTCGTGTTTGCGCTGGCGCTCTTTCTCTTTGCCCATGAAGGCGGGCTGGTCAGCGCCTTGCTACGCAGCCGGCCGATGCTGGCGCTGGGCGCGTTCTCCTACTCCATCTACATGGTCCACATCTTCGTGCAGGCGCGCATGATCAATGTCGCCGGACTGGTCGAGCGCAAGCTGGGTCTTGGGCTGGTCGGTGATATCACCGTACGAGGCGAGGCCGCGACCGGCTTCGGCGCCGCCTCGCCATGGTTTGGTTTCGCGGCAATCCTGGCGATGCTCGTTGCGGTCGTCGTTGCCTCCTGGGTTTCATGGCGTTTCGTGGAAATGCCGGCTCTGGCCTGGTTCCGCCGGCTCGCAAAGCGCATCTGAGGCGCTGCCGCGGCCGATCCGCTAGCCGGCTTCGTTCACCGGCCTGTCATGGGCATCGCCTATCCGGGGTCCGATCCGGAACGGAGCGATTCTCGATGCGAACGATCTGGCAGAGCCTTCTGTTTGCCGCAGGACTTGCCGCCTCTGTTGGCCACGCCTCGGCCAGCGAAACCCGCGCCAGGCAGATCCTCGACCGCTTCGAACACGCCAACCAGTGGCGCGACCATGTGCTGGTGGCGGCGCACCGGGCCGGCAGCATGCAGGCCGGCAAGACGCTTTACCCGGAAAATTCGATCGCCGCCGTGGAAGGCTCGATCGCCATCGGCGCCGAGATCGTCGAGGTCGACATCAGGCGTTCGAAGGACGGCGAATTCGTCGTCATGCATGACAGCTGGCTCGACCGCACGACGAATTGCAAGGGCGAGGCGGCCAACTACACCGTCGCGGAACTCAAGCGCTGCAGGCTCGTCATCGAAGGCACTGGCGCGGTCACCAATGAGACGGTCTCCACGTTGCGCGAAATGCTGACGGTGACGAGGGACAAGATCCTGATCAACCTCGACAACAAGCTCGATGTCCAGGCTCTGCCGGGCATGATCGCGGTCGCCCGCGATCTCGGCATGGCCGATCAGGTCATCGTCAAGGAGAACCTCTGGAACCAGCAACGGATAGACAGCGTCAAGGCGGCCCTGGCTCGGACCGGCGGCGGTTTCCAGTTCATGCCGATCATCGCCGACGACGCCGTGCATGATGCAGCCTTCGCCGAACAGGTCGGCAAGGCTTTTTCGCCCGGTGCGATCGAGCTCATCAACTGGCGGGCAGGGACCGAGACCCTGACCGAGACTGGCGGTCCGTTGTTCAGCACCCGCATGCGCGCCGTGTCGGTGCGGGGTGGCTGGCACATCTGGGCCAACACCTACGCCATCGTCAACAAGCCGGGTGGTTTTCTCTCCGGTGGCCGTGGCGACGAGCTGGCCGTGCAGGCCAGCCTGCCAGCCGAGACCTACGGCTTCTGGGCCGAGCGCGGCGCCACCATCATCCAGACCGACGAGCCAAAGGCGGCGATCGGCTGGCTGGCCGCGAATGGTTTTCGCGTGCCCTATGCCGAACAGGCGCGGCCGGCCGAGCCAGCGAATACGGCGAGCATCAACTAGGTTCCGGCGTGGGCGCCATCACCCCACCCGGCGCTGCGCGCCGACCTCCCCATCGAGGGGAGGTGGGGCGTCGCGCTCCTACATTCAGGCGGCCATCGCCACGCCGTCCAATTCTCTGAGCGCATCCGCCGGCAATGCGAGTTCGGCTGCAGCGAGGTTCTCCCGCAAATGCGCGACGGACGATGTGCCGGGGATCAGCAAGATGTTGGGTGCGCGGTGAAGCAGCCAGGCGAGCGCGACCTGCATCGGCGTGGCACCGAGGCGAGCCGCAACGTCCGACAAGGTCGACGATTGCAGCGGGTTGAAGCCGCCGAGCGGGAAGAACGGCACGTAGGCGATGCCGTCGCGGCCAAGGTCGTCGATCAGGGCGTCGTCACCGCGATGCGCCAGATTGTACTGGTTCTGCACGCAAACGATCTCGGCGATCCGGCGTCCTTCCGCGATCTGCGCCGACGTCACGTTGCTCAGTCCGATGTGCCTCACCAGACCTTGCCGCTGAAGCTCGGCCAGGACCGTAAGCGGCGCCTCGATCGAGCCTTCGGCGGGACCATGCGTATCGAACATGACCCTGAGGTTGACCACGTCCAGCACGTCGAGCCCGAGATTGTTGAGATTGTCGTGCACCGCCTGGGTCAGCGCTTCCGGCGAGAACGCCGGCAGCCATGATCCGTCAGCGCCGCGGCGGGCTCCTATCTTGGTGACCATGACGAGGTCGTCGGGGTAGGGCGCCAGCGCTTCGCGGATCAGCAGGTTGGTGACGTGCGGACCGTAGAAGTCGCTGGTGTCGATGTGGTCGACGCCGGATGCGACGGCATCGCGCAGCACGGCCAGTGCCGCGTCGCGATCCCTAGGCGGGCCGAAGACGCCGCGCCCTGCGAGCTGCATGGCGCCATAGCCGAGGCGCTTTACCGTGCGGCTGCCGAGGGCGAACGTTTCGGGCTGTTGGATACTTGGCATCGTTGATCTCCTTTGAGGAGACGAAGATAGGCGCTGCTCAACCTCATGATAATCAGGTACAATTCGCACAGGCTGTGCGGAATGACGAACAATGACGGACCTCGGTGATCTGAACGCCTTCGTGGCCGTGGCGCGCGCCGGCGGCTTTCGTGACGGCGCGCGTGCCAGCGGCGGCAGCGCCTCGGGCTTGAGCGAGGCGGTGCGCCGTCTCGAGGCGCAACTCGGTGTCAGGCTGTTCAACCGCACGACGCGCAGCGTTGCCTTGACGGATGCGGGTGTAGGCCTGCTGGCGCGGCTCGGTCCGGCCTTGAACGAGGTCGAGGCGGCCCTTGACGTGGTGAATGGTTTTCGCGACCAGCCAGCCGGCACCTTACGGCTCAATGTACCAATCAGTGCGGCGCGGCTGGTGTTGCCCAGCATCGTTCCGCGGTTCTTGCTCGCTTACCCCGGCATTCGGCTGGAGGTGGTCCCCGAGGAAAGTTTCGTCGACGTGCTGGCGGCTGGCTGCGACGCCGGTATCCGCTACGACGAGCGGTTGGAACAAGACATGATTGCCGTGCCGATCGGACCCCGCGTGCAGCGCTTCACCACATCCGCCTCGCCGGCCTACCTTGATCGCCATGGCCGGCCTCAACACCCCAGCGAATTGCTTGGCCATGCTTGTATGCGTGGCCGCTTCCCCAGCGGAGCCATGCCGTCGTGGGAATTCGAACGTGACGGTGAGGTGGTGCGGGTCGATCCTACAGGCCCGCTGATCGTCGGGATCGGTGGGGGAATCGATCTCGTCGTCCATGCGGCAATCGCTGGCCTGGGCATTGTATGGCTCTTCGAAGACTGGATGCGCCCGCATTTCGAGAGTGGTGCGCTGGAACCCATACTGGAGCCGTGGTGGCAGCGCTTCCCGGGGCCATTCCTCTACTATCCCGGACGGCGCCTAGTGCCGGCGCCGTTGCGGGCGTTCATAGACTTCGTCAAGGATGGCGGGGCCTGAGGCACACCAAAAGAAAAGGCCGCCCGGAGGCGACCTTTGGATCGTCCGAATTTCGTAGCTCTTAGCGCTTCGAGAACTGGAAGCTGCGGCGGGCCTTCGCCTTGCCGTACTTCTTGCGCTCGACGACGCGGCTGTCGCGGGTCAGGAAGCCACCCTTCTTGAGCACGGAGCGCAACGTCGGCTCGTAGTAGGTCAGCGCCTTGGAGATGCCATGGCGCACGGCACCGGCCTGGCCGGACAGGCCGCCGCCGACAACGGTGGCGACGATGTCGTACTGGCCGGCGCGGTTGGCCGCGATGATCGGCTGGTTGAGGATCATCTGCAGGACCGGACGCGCGAAATAGGTCGCGAATTCCTTGTCGTTGACGACGATCTTGCCGGAACCCGGCTTCACCCAGACACGCGCGATGGCGTTCTTGCGCTTGCCGGTGGCATAGGCGCGGCCCGACTTGTCGAGCTTCTGGACATGGACGGGGGCGGCCGGCTGCGTATTGAGGTTGCCGGTAGCCGATCCGAGTTCTGCGAGCGAGGAAAGCTCAGCCATCTTACGAAGCCTTCTTGTTCTTGGCGTTCAGCGCGCCGACGTCGAGGGTGACGGGCTGCTGGGCGACATGCGGATGTTCCGTGCCTGCATAGACGCGGAGATTCTTCATCTGGCGACGGCCGAGCGGGCCACGCGGGATCATGCGTTCGACGGCCTTCTCGACGACACGCTCGGGGAAACGGCCCTCGAGCAGCTGGCGCGCGGTGCGCTCCTTGATGCCGCCGGGGTGGCCGGTGTGCCAGTAATAGACCTTGTCGGTGAACTTCTTGCCGGTGAACACCACCTTGTCGGCGTTGATGACGATGACGTTGTCGCCGTCGTCGACATGCGGGGTGAAGGTGGGCTTGTGCTTGCCGCGCAGATGGTTGGCGATGACAGTGGCGAGGCGGCCGACGACGAGACCTTCGGCGTCGATCAGCACCCACTTCTTCACCACATCCGCAGGCTTCTGCGAAAAGGTTGGCATGGATTTATCGCTTTCGGTTTGACCTTCCCCATCCACGAATGACAAGGAAAGGCGTTTCTTGTTGCTTGGATTGGCAACAGGCACTTGCCCGCCGCCAATAACAAAACGGCGGCCTTTGCGGGCCGCTGCTTCGTGGTGGCTTATAGGGGAGGGTGTTGCAGGCGTCAAGGTGCATGAAAAGCATGTTGGCGCATAAAATGCAGCAAAAACAACCGCTTGCTAAAAAGGTATTATTTTACCACATCACCTGCCCGTTTCGGTGGGATCGAATAGGTCCCTGTTGCATGTGCGACCGTCTGTCCGTCCGGGCCGGCGACGATGTCGATGTCGAACACCATCAGGCTCTTGCCCAGTTTGAGGATGCGGCAGTGGCCGTCGATCGGCCCGGCCTCGGCCTTGCGGACAAAATTGATGTTGAGATTGGTGGTCACCGAAAGCGCATCAGGGCCGGCATGCGAGAGCACGCAGACATAGCCGCCAATGTCGGCCAGCGTGAACAGCGACGGGCCAGACACCGTACCGCCGGGGCGCAGATGCCGCGCGTCGGCATTGAGCCGCACCGTGCAGCCGCCGGGAAACACCTCGAGCGCCTGGTAGAAGGCAAACTGGTCGTTGAGCTGCGGGTAGACGGTTCCCATCAGCGCGTTGACTTCCGCCGCCGTTAGCACCGGTTTGAGATTGTCTTGGGCGGGCATTGGCGGTTTCCTACATGGAGCCGGTATGGGCTCAGCAACTGGTCCAATAGTCGGGGTCGAGAAAACACGTCTCGCAGCTTTTCTTCAATCGGCAGCGTGCTAGTTCTTTTGTTCCATGGCTCGCGAATACACAGAGCGGGCACACAGAGAGGTTTGGACCCATGGCCGAAATCGTCGCCATCAAGCCGGCCGTCGCCGAAGGTCCGGTTGTCTCACAACAGAACAAGGGCGTGCTGCGGCTGACGCTCGCCAGCCCACCGGCCAATGCCTTGTCGCTTGCTGTTATGGCGGCTTTGACGGCGGAGCTCGACCGCGCAAAAGCGGACAAATCCGTCCGCGTCATCATCCTGGCCGCGGCCGGAAAGGTGTTCTGCGCCGGGCACGATCTCAAGGAACTGACCTTGCATCGCGCAGATGCCGACAAGGGCAAGGCGTTCTTCGAACAGACCTTTACCGCTTGTGCGGCGCTGATGCAGACGATCGTGCGCCACCCGAGGCCCGTCATCGCCGAGGTAGACGGCCTGGCCACCGCCGCCGGGCTGCAGCTGGTCGCCAGCTGCGACCTCGCCATCGCCTCGCATGAGGCGACTTTCTGCACGCCCGGCGTCAACATCGGCCTGTTCTGCTCGACGCCGATGGTGGCGCTGTCGCGCAACGTCTCGCGCAAGCACGCCATTGAGATGCTTCTGACCGGCGAGACCATCGATGCGGCGACGGCCAAGGAATTCGGCCTGGTCAACCGCATCGTGCCGCGCGAATACTTGAATCAGATTGTCACCAAATACGCGCAAACCATTGCTTCCAAATCATCTTTGGTCGTGAAGACCGGCAAGGAAGCTTTCTATGCGCAGGCCGAGATGGGCCTAGCGGATGCCTATGCCTATACCGGCCGCGTCATGGTGGAAAACATGCTGGCCCGCGACGCCGAGGAAGGCATCGGCGCCTTCATCGGCAAGCGCAAGCCGGAGTGGAAGGAGGACTAGAAATGGAGCCGCGCATCTCCATCATCACCATAGCCACCGACGATCTCGACCGCGCCGCGCGCTTTTACGAGGCGATGGGCCTGAAACGCCATGCCGGGATCACCGATGGCGTCGCCTTCTTCCAGATGGGCGGCGCCATTCTCGGCCTGTTCCCACGCGCCAGCGCCGAGGAGGATTCGGGCGTCACCTTCGCCGGAGCACCGTCGGCGGTCTACCTTGCCTACAACACCCGCTCCGACGCCGAGGTCGACGAGGTGCTTGCCATGGTCGAGAAGGCCGGCGGCCGTGTCGTCAAGCCGGCAAGCCGCGCCTTCTGGGGCGGCTGGTACGGCTATTTCGCCGATGCCGACGGGCATGTCTGGGAAGTGGCGCACAATCCGGCCTTTCCGATCGCGGAAGACGGCTCGATTTCCCTGCCGGCCTGACCGCATCCGTATGGCGCCTCGCAAGCAACTGACGCGGCTGAAGGCGCCCTACCTCAAGCGCATCCTGCTCGAGCCGGCACGGGTAGCAGACTGGGAAAAGTACCCGTGGAACCTACCGATCTTCCGTGAGCGCGAATTCCAGTTCGAATTCACCACGCCGATCACCATCATCGTCGGCGAGAACGGCACCGGCAAATCGACGCTGCTCGAGGCAATCGGCGCGCTGGCCGGTTACGACGAGGCCGGCGGCGGCAAGGGCTACAGGCCGGTCGATCATACCGCCGCCATCGACAAGAGTGGCGCGGCGCTTGCCGACACGCTACGCGGCCACTGGCTGCCCAAGGTCACCGCCGGCTGGTTCTTTCGTGCCGAATCCTTTTACTCCGTGGCCCGTTACCTCGACCAGGCGGCGCTGGACTCTGGTGGGGCGCCACCGGATTTCCTGTCGTGGTCGCATGGCGAGGGCTTTATCCGCTTCTTCGAGGAGCGTTGCCGCCGGCAAGGCATCTACATCCTCGACGAGCCCGAAAGCGCGCTTTCGCCGACGCGCCAGATCGAACTGCTCAAACTGCTCAGGCGAATGGACCAGTCGGGAACGGCGCAGGTGATCATGGCGACGCATTCGCCGCTGCTGATGGCCTGTCCCGGCGCGCGCCTGTTCCGCATCAGCCGCTTTGGGCTCGATCCGGTCGATTTTCAGGATACCGACCATTTCCGCATGATGCGCAATTTCTGCAGCGACCCGGATGGTTTTCTCACCGAGGCGTTGTATGAGGACGAGGCATGAACCACGACAGCTACGACAATGCCTACATCGGCGGCATCCTCAATTCGGTGAAGACCATCGCCATGGTCGGCGCGTCGCCCAACGACGTGCGGCCAAGCTTTTTCGTGCTGAAATACCTTTTAGCCAAGGGGTTCTCGGTGTTCCCGATCAATCCGGGACATGCCGGCAAGGAGATCCTCGGCCGAACCGTCTATGCAAGGCTCGTCGATCTCCCTGAACCCATCGACATGGTCGACATCTTTCGCGGCTCCGCGGCCGTGCCTGGCGTCATAGAGGAGATTTTGCGGCTCGATCCCTTGCCGAAGGTCGTCTGGATGCAGCTTGGCGTGCGCAATGATGAGGCCGCCGCGCGCGCCGAGGCCGCCGGCATGAAGGTGGTGATGAACCGCTGCCCCAAGATCGAATACGGCAAGCTGTCCGGCGAGATCGGCTGGACCGGCGTCAACTCGGGCGTGCTGTCGTCGAAGAAGCCGCTGATGCGCCAGGGATTCCAGAGTTTTGGCGTTCGCCAGAAGTAGAAGCAAAATTATTCCGCAGGCTGGCGCATTTTCTCGCTCACCGGGCGCCGATCGCTCGCCGAAAGGCATTTTCTTCTTTGCATTCGCAAGCGCGCTTCGCCAAGAATGCCCGGCGATTTTGAGAGATTTCAAAAGGGAGGTTTTAGATGACCCGTACGCCCGGTTTCAACACGCTCGCCGTTCATGCCGGCGCCAAGCCTGATCCGGCGACGGGGGCACGGGCGACCCCGATCTACCAGACCACTTCCTATGTCTTCGACGACGCCGATCATGCGGCCTCGCTGTTCGGGCTGAAGGCGTTCGGCAATATCTACACCCGCATCATGAACCCGACGCAGGCGGTGCTCGAGGAACGCGTCGCGGCACTCGAGGGTGGCACAGCGGCACTTGCGGTCGCATCGGGTCATGCCGCGCAGATCCTGGTGTTTCACAACCTCATGCAGCCGGGCGATAATTTCGTCGCCGCGACAAGGCTTTACGGCGGCTCGATCAACCAGTTCGGTCATGCTTTCAAGAATTACGGCTGGCAGGTGCGCTGGGCCGACACCGACGACGTCTCGACCTTCGAGAGCCAGATCGATGACAGGACCAAGGCGATCTTCATTGAGAGCCTGGCCAATCCGGGCGGCGTCTTCGTCGACATCGAGAAGATCGGCGACATCGCCCGCAAGCACGGCCTGCCGCTGATCGTCGACAACACGCTGGCCTCGCCCTATCTGGTGCGGCCGATCGAGCACGGCGCCGACATCGTCGTGCATTCGTTGACCAAGTTCATCGGCGGCCACGGCAATTCGATCGGCGGCGCCATCGTTGACGGCGGCACCTTCGACTGGTCGAAGTCGGGCAAATATCCGATGTTGTCGGAGCCACGCCCCGAATATGGCGGCATCGTCCTGCACGAGACCTTCGGCAATTTCGCCTTCGCCATCGCTGCGCGCGTGCTCGGCCTGCGCGACATCGGTCCGGCGATCTCGCCCTTCAACGCCTTCCTGATCCTGACCGGGCTGGAAACCCTGCCGCTGCGCATGCAGCGGCACTGCGACAACGCCGTGACGGTTGCCGGCTGGCTGTCCAACCACCCCAAAGTCGCCTGGGTGAACTATCCCGGCCTGCCCAGCGACAAGAACAACGCCCTGCAGAAGAAGTACTCGCCGCTCGGCGCCGGCGCCGTCTTCACCTTCGGCCTCAAGGGCGGCTATGCGGCGGGCGTCAAATTCGTCGAGGCGCTCGAACTGTTCTCGCACCTTGCCAATGTCGGCGACACCAAGTCGCTGGTCATCCACCCGGCCTCGACCACGCATCGCCAGCTTTCCGACGAGCAGAAGGTCAAGGCGGGCGCCGGGCCCGACACGGTCAGGCTTTCTATCGGCATCGAGGATGTCAACGACATCGTCGCCGATCTGGAACAGGCGCTGGACAAGGTCTGAGATCATGACCACGCCGAACTTTCTGTCCGTCGATACCGACAGCGTCGAACCGGAAGCCGGCGCGCCGGCGCCGGATCGCCTGATCTCGGGCGATCCGAAATTCCGTACCTGGAACGTCGAGGAGCGCGACGGCGGCCTCTATGCCGGCATCTGGGAATCGACGCCGGGCAAATGGCGCATCGTCTATGACGAGTGGGAGTTCTGCCACATCCTGTCGGGCGTGTCGGTCATCTCCGAGGACGGCGGCGAGGCGCGCACCGTGCGGGCCGGCGACAGTTTCGTGCTCCGGCCCGGCTTCAAGGGCAGTTGGGAAGTGCTTGAAACGACGCGCAAGGAATATGTGATCAAGCTCTGACGACCTGCCGGCGGGTCACAACAGGCGATCGATATCCGCGTCGGAAAATCCGTATCCGTTCATCATCTCCCTGTGCCAGGAACCACCCAGCAATTCGCCGAGGCAGGAGTCGAGACGCTGGCGCAGCGCCGCACTGCCCTTGGCGAGCGCGAAAGCGCCGGCGGCCGGTTGCTTTTCCTCTGCCGGGACGTTGATGACCGCGAGATCTGCCTCGGGGTGCCTGCCCAGATAGCCGCGATGCGCCATGGCGACGCTGGCATAGGCATGCACCGCACCGGCCGCAACGACGTCAGCCGCTTCGGCCTGCGTGGCGAAGATCCTGATGCGCTCGGACGGAACACCATTCTGCAGGGCCGTCTGATGCTGGACCTGACCTGAGATGACGCCAATCAGGGCCGCCCCGTCCTCGGCGACGGATCGATAGCCGTCGAAGGCGCGCGGATTGCTTTTCGCGACCAGAAGCCCGTCCGGCAGCATCCAGATCGGCCGGGTGAAGTCGACGAGCTTCAACCGTTCGTCCGAAATGAACAGTCCCGTGGTCATATCCCAGCGGCCCGAGGCGAGCCCGGACAGCAGCTCGGCGAACTCTGTCTCGATAGGTGAAAAGCTCTCCAGTTCCAACAGCTGGCAAACCTTGTCGGCGAGCATGGCGTCGCAGCCTCCCAGAACCCCCGAAGCGTCGGTGAAGCAGAAGGGAGGCTCCTGCAGGAACGCGAATCTCATTGTCACTGGTCCTGTCACTGGTCAGAAAGCCACCGCGAGCCTTTCCAGCCCATGGAAATGAAAGGTGTCGCGGAAGCGCGGCTCATCCGCAAGGTGGAGCCGGGGCTGTCGCTCGAACAAGGTCTTCAGGGACACCTGCAATTCGAGCCTCGCCAGCGGCGCGCCGATGCAGAAATGGATGCCGGCGCCGAACGAGACGTTTTTCTGGTCCCCGCGTCCGGGTCGGAAAGCGCCGGGTTCGGCAAAGGCCAGGGGATCGTGATTGGCCATGCCGAGCAGCAGCGCGATCTTGTCGCCAGGCTTGAGCACGATCCCGGGCCCGGCGTCGATCTCCTCATAGGCATAGCGCAGGAACATGTGCAGCGGCGCGTCGAAGCGCAGGCATTCCTCCACCGTTGCCGCGGTCGCGTCCGGCGTGGTGAAGAAGCGGCTGGGGTCACCGCCTTGCGCCAGGATCGAACGCACGGCATTGCCGGTCTGGTGCACGGTCGCCTCATGGCCGGCATTGAGCAGCAGGATGGCCGAGGACACCAGTTCGTCCTCCGACAGTTTCTGGTCGTCCTCCTGCGCCGCGATCAGCAGCGATAGCAGGTCGTCGCCCGGCTGCTTGCGTCGCTCGGCGACATAGCCGCGCAAAAAGTCGGAAAAGTCGCGCGCGGCGCGATTGGCCGTCTCTTCGGTCTCACGCGTGCGGCCATGCATGTACATGGCAACCATCTGGTGCGACCAGTCGAGCAGCTGCGGCCCCATCTCGACCGGCACGCCGAGCATTTCGGCAATGATGGTGATCGGCAGGGGCGAGGCAAAGGACGGCAGCAGGTCGACTCCGTCAGGCTCGAACCGGTCGATCAGCTCGTTGGCTAGAGCCTCGACGCGCGGCCGGAGCCGCTCGATCTGGCGCGAGACGAAGGCGCGGTTGACCAGCGTCCGCAGCCTGGTGTGGACCGGCGGCTCGAGTTCCAGCATCGAATTAGCCTCGATGCCGTCGAAGGCGCTGAGATGCGAGCGGTCCGCGCCGACACCGCGGCTGTCGGGAATGCCGGCCGGGTTCTGGCGGCCGAAACGGCGGTCGCGAAGCAGCCGGTTGACGTCGTCGAAACCGCCAAAACACCAGAAGCCGTAATCCTCCCAGAAAAAGGCACTCGATGCGCCATGCAGGAAGCCATAGGCCTTGTATGGATTCTGGAAGAACGCCGGCTCATGCGGGTCGAGCCGCAACCGGCGATTGGCTGGATCAAGCACGAGATAGGAGGGCATCAATTCGATCATGCCAGATGATTAGCGCGCCTTGCCTGCCCGCTGCCAGACCGTATGTTGGCGCCCGGCAACCCAATGTATTGAGCCAGAAGAAGCGGCTACCGAAGGAAGTTTTCCATGAACGTGATCGTGGTTGGTGCCGGCATCGCCGGACTTTCGACGGCGTGGTCGCTGGTCAAGGCCGGCCATAGCGTGTCGCTCGTCGAGCAGGGGCCGATCCCCAATCCGCTCGCCGCGTCCGGCGACCATCACCGTGTCATTCGTCGCGCCTACCGTGCCGGAACCGGCTATGGCCGATTGATCACCGAAGCCTACGAGGCCTGGGACGAGATGTGGGCCGATCTCGGCGAGAACCACCTCGATCCCAGGGGCTTCCTCTGCATCTCGCGCGAGCCGGGCGATGAGGCCGAGGAATACCGCGAAGGTTTGGAGGAGGGGAATTTTCCGTTCGAATTGTTCGAGCCCGACGCTGCGGTTGAGCGCTGGCCGTTCCTCGAGCCCAATTCGTTCCGCTACGCCTATTTCTCGACGGAAGGCGGCGCCCTGCATTGCCGCGGGATCGCCTCGGGCCTCGCGGCATGGCTGCGCGCCAACGGCGCCAACATCTATGAACACAGCAAGGTGACGGAGGTCGACGCCGAGGCAGGCCGCATCGTGCTGGCCTCTGGCGAGACCATGCAGGCCGACCGCATCGTCGTCGCGGCCGGCGCCTGGGTGCTGAAACTGTTTCCGGAACTCGGCGGCGAACTGAAGACTTTTCGCACCGCGCTCGCCTATGTCGAACCGCCGGCGAATCTGCAAGCGACCTGGGAGGCGGCCCCCGTCGTTCTCGACGTTGGCGGCGCCACCGATGGTTATATTATCCCGATCTCGCGTGGCGCCGGCATGAAATTCGGTTCCGGCCTGCACAGGGTGCCGACCAGCGACGCCGACTGGAACCGCGAGCCGGTGCCGGGCGAGGGGGAGGCGATCCGCAACCTGTTCTCGCCGCCCATCGCCAACATCGAGGAATACGAGGTGACCGAAGTCGTCACCTGTGCCTATACCTTCACCGCCGACGAGAAGTTCCTGGCGCATGAGAAGGGCAAATGCCTGATCGTCTCGGCCTGCTCCGGCCATGGCTACAAATTCGGCGCGGCGGTCGGCCGGCGCGTGGCGGCGGCAGTCGGCGACGGCGACATTGCCGGCCTGAAGAAATGGCTGCGGGCGGAGGTTGCCTAATCCGGGCAGTGCCGCGCAATATGCACGCGCCGCCACTTGGTGGAGCCCTCTCGCACCAGCACCCGGCGCGGTACCCTCTGGTATGAAGGCGCAATCTCGGTGATGCGGCGTCGTTCCGGCCGCACCAGTACCTCCCGGGCGACACTTTCATATTCAGCCGGAAGAACCACGCGCCGCGTGCGCGCGGGCTCGACGATCACCGTTTCGGCAACGCGCGCATATCGCGCCTTGCGCCAGACCTTGCACAGCACCTTGCGGCCGTGGATGACGCGCCACTCCCAGGCATAGCCGCCATCGTCGACCTTGACCGTGTGGTAGATGGTGCGCGTGATTGCCGGCACGACCTCATAGGTGACGCGAGGAGGCGCGATCAGCTCCACGCTCTCGCGCGTGCCGTAGATCGGCGGATCGTAGTCGACCAGCTGCCCGCCAGGGCTCACCATCACGTCCTCATAGACCGTGTCGTAGAGGGCCGGCCTGTGCTCTGGTTCATAACATTCAAGCGCGCGGCCGCCGGCCGCGGTTTCGGACGCGGTGGCAAGGATTGCGAGGCTGGCAACGGCGAGCGATGCAGGACTTTTCTGGATCATGACACTCCCCCTTCGCGAACGCGTGGTACAGTTCAACGCAGAAGTGTAGCGCAAGGCGCATCGCGAGGAAGTGATTTTGCCGCGTTTCGTTAAGCGGCGCGGTTAAGGAATTGCTACCGGGGCGTCGCCGCAATTCCTTGCGCTCAACGCTTGATTCGACTTAACCAGATGGCTAGGAGGGGCGGCCTTGCGCTAGGGTGAGCCGGCATCCTATTTACAACGTAACCGTCAAGAACCGATTCTGCCCGACTTGCTCATTTCCCGGCGCCGGAATCCCATCTCCAAAAAGGGATAGTCATGAAGAACCCCGTCGAAACCTACATGAACCTCGTTCCGATGGTGGTCGAACAGACCAATCGCGGCGAGCGGGCCTACGACATTTTCTCGCGCCTGCTGAAAGAGCGCATCATCTTCATCACCGGTCCGGTCGAGGATGGCATGGCGACGCTGGTTTGTGCACAGCTTTTGTTCCTCGAGGCCGAGAACCCGAAGAAGGAAATCAACCTCTACATCAATTCGCCGGGCGGCGTCGTCACCTCGGGCATGGCGATCTACGACACCATGCAGTTCATCAAGCCGGCGGTGTCGACGCTGTGCATCGGCCAGGCTGCTTCGATGGGCTCGCTGCTGCTTTGCGCCGGCCAAAAGGACATGCGCTTTGCCACGCCGAACGCCCGCATCATGGTTCACCAGCCTTCCGGCGGCTTCCAGGGCCAGGCGTCCGACATCGAGCGCCATGCCCAGGACATCATCAAGCTGAAGCGCCGTCTCAACGAGGTCTATGTCAAGCACACCGGCAAGAGCTACGACGAGATCGAAAAGACGCTCGACCGCGACCATTTCATGACCGCCGACGAGGCCAAGGATTTCGGCCTCATCGACAAGGTCATTTCGTCGCGCGAACCGGTCGAAGGCGTTGCCGCATAAGCCGCAATGGCAGCTGGATGGCGGGGATAACGCGCTTTTGGCGCGGTTTGCGGCATTTCGGCCACAATTGGCTGTTCCCTCGACGGTTGGGATTGCCTACGTTAAGGCTATGTTGATTTTCGACGGCTTAGCTTTGCGTGGGGTTTGTGCGAATCATTGCGACGTTTTCTGATTTGTGTTTCGTTCTGAAAACGTTGTGTGAGCTAGGACACTGGCGGCGGCGAATTCCCGCGATAGATTGAATATGCGCCCTTTCAGCCAGACCATCGGCGGGCGGCCATGAAAGGACTGGAAAATGAGCAAGGTCGGCAGCAACGGCGGCGATTCCAAGAACACGCTCTATTGCTCGTTTTGCGGCAAAAGCCAGCACGAAGTGCGCAAGCTGATCGCCGGTCCGACGGTCTTCATCTGCGACGAGTGCGTCGAGCTCTGCATGGACATCATCCGCGAGGAGAACAAGACCTCCATGGTGAAGTCGCGCGAAGGCGTGCCGACACCGCAGGAGATCCTCAAGGTCCTCGACGACTATGTCATCGGCCAGCCCTACGCCAAGCGCGTGCTGTCGGTGGCCGTCCACAACCACTACAAGCGCCTCGCGCATGCCGGCAAGAACAACGACGTCGAGCTGGCCAAGTCCAACATCCTTTTGATCGGCCCGACCGGTTGCGGCAAGACGCTGCTGGCGCAGACGCTCGCCCGCATCATCGACGTTCCCTTCACCATGGCCGACGCCACGACGCTGACCGAGGCCGGTTACGTCGGTGAGGACGTCGAGAACATCATCCTGAAGCTGCTGCAGTCGGCCGACTACAATGTCGAGCGCGCCCAGCGCGGCATCGTCTACATCGACGAGATCGACAAGATCTCGCGCAAGTCCGACAACCCCTCGATCACCCGCGACGTGTCGGGCGAGGGCGTGCAGCAGGCGCTGCTGAAGATCATGGAAGGCACCGTCGCTTCGGTGCCGCCGCAGGGCGGCAGGAAGCATCCGCAGCAGGAATTCCTACAGGTCGACACCGCCAACATCCTGTTCATCTGCGGCGGCGCCTTCGCAGGGCTGGACAAGATCATCTCGGATCGCGGCAGGAAAACCTCGATCGGCTTCGGCGCCATCGTCGCTTCGCCCGAGGATCGCCGCACCGGCGACGTTTTCCGCCTGGTCGAGCCCGAGGATCTGCTGAAGTTCGGTCTCATTCCCGAGTTTGTCGGCCGTCTGCCCGTCCTGGCGACGCTGGAAGACCTCGACGAGCCGGCGCTGATCCAGATCCTGACCGAGCCGAAGAACGCGCTGGTCAAGCAGTACCAGCGCCTGTTCGAGATGGAGAATGTCGACCTGACCTTCCACGAGAACGCACTGTCGGCGATCGCCAAGCGCGCCATCGAGCGCAAGACCGGCGCGCGCGGCCTGCGCTCGATCATGGAAGCGATCCTGCTCGACACTATGTTCGAGCTGCCGGCGCTGGAAGGCGTCCGCGAAGTGGTTATTTCGGAAGAGGTGGTTACCGGCAGCGCCCGGCCGCTCTACATCTATTCCGAGCAGAAGGAAAAGAAGGGCAACGTCAGCGCCTGACGTGAGCCTCAGACAGGATTTTGAAACGGCGCCCGCGAGGCGCCGTTTTGCTGTAGCGGCCGTTTCATGCCGCGCAACGACGGATCGGATGGACCAGCCGGTGTTGACCCTTGATCTTTGCCCCTCGGGCATCCAACTAACAGCAGAAGGCCGCCGGGCCGAATTCTGTGCTGTAAAACTCCCGTCACAAACGGTGGTAGGCGGAACGACCCCCGGTCGCTAATATGAGATTCGCGGTTGGCCGATTGGTGGCCGCGACATGAAAGGTTGGACAATGGCCAAAATATCAAAGGCTCCCAGCGACGGCGTCTTCGCAGTCCTCCCGCTGCGCGACATCGTGGTGTTCCCGCACATGATCGTTCCGCTCTTCGTTGGGCGCGAAAAGTCGATCAAGGCGCTGGAAGAGGTGATGGGTCAGGAAAAGCAGATCCTGCTGGCGACCCAGATGAATGCCGCAGACGACGATCCCGAGCCCGATGCCATATTCGACATCGGCACGCTCGCCAACGTGCTGCAACTGCTGAAGCTTCCCGATGGCACCGTCAAGGTGCTGGTCGAGGGCGCATCGCGCGCGAAGATCGTGTCGTTCACCGACCGTCCCGACTTCCATGAGGCCAGTGCTTCGGCGCTGGTCGAGCCGGAAGAGGAAGAGGTCGAGATCGAGGCGCTCGCCCGCTCGGTCGTCACCGACTTCGAGAATTACGTCAAGCTGAACAAGAAGATCTCGCCCGAAGTGGTTGGCGCCGCCAGCCAGATCGACGATTATTCCAAGCTCGCCGACACTGTCGCCTCGCATCTTGCCATCAAGATCCCCGAGAAGCAGGAGATGCTGGCCACGCTTTCCGTCAAGGAGCGGCTGGAAAAGGCGATGGGCTTCATGGAGGCCGAGATCTCCGTCCTGCAGGTGGAGAAGCGCATCCGCTCGCGCGTCAAGCGCCAGATGGAGAAGACCCAGCGCGAGTACTACCTCAACGAGCAGATGAAGGCGATCCAGAAGGAGCTCGGCGAAGGCGAGGACGGCCGCGACGAGGCCGCCGAGATCGAGGCGCGCATCAAGAAGACCAAGCTCTCCAAGGAGGCCCGCGAGAAGGCGGAAGCTGAACTGAAGAAGCTGAGGACGATGTCGCCGATGTCGGCTGAATCGACCGTCGTGCGCAACTATCTCGACTGGATTCTGTCGATCCCGTGGGGCAAGAACTCCAAGGTCAAGCATAACCTGGCTTTCGCGCAGAACGTGCTCGACACCGACCATTTCGGCCTCGACAAGGTCAAGGATCGCATCGTCGAGTATCTCGCCGTGCAGAGCCGCCAGAAGAAGCTGAAGGGGCCGATCCTGTGCCTCGTCGGCCCTCCCGGCGTCGGCAAGACCTCGCTCGGCAAGTCGATCGCCAAGGCGACCGGCCGCGAGTTCATCCGCATGGCGCTGGGCGGCGTGCGCGACGAGGCCGAGATCCGTGGTCACCGGCGCACCTATATCGGCTCGATGCCCGGCAAGGTCATCCAGTCGATGAAGAAGGCCAAGAAGTCCAATCCGCTCTTCCTGCTCGATGAGATCGACAAGATGGGCCAGGATTTCCGCGGCGATCCGTCGTCGGCCTTGCTCGAAGTGCTCGATCCCGAGCAGAACTCGACGTTCATGGACCATTACCTCGAGGTCGAGTACGACCTGTCGAGCGTGATGTTCGTGACGACGGCCAACACGCTGAACATCCCTGCGCCCTTGATGGACCGCATGGAGATCATCCGTATCGCGGGCTATACCGAGGACGAGAAGATCGAGATCGCCAAGCGGCACCTGATGCCGAAGGTGATCCGCGATCACGCGCTGCAGCCGAAGGAATTCTCCGTCGGCGAGGACGCGATCCGCGGCATCATCCAGACCTACACCCGCGAAGCGGGCGTCAGGAGCCTGGAGCGCGAGCTGATGAAGCTCGGACGCAAGGCGGTGACCGAGATCCTGAAGACGAAGAAGAAGACGGTGAAGATCACGGCGGACAATCTCGCCGACTATCTCGGTGTTCCGCGCTTCCGCTTCGGCCAGGTAGAGGCCGACGATCAGGTCGGTGTCGTCACCGGGCTTGCCTGGACGGAAGTCGGCGGCGAGCTGCTGACTGTCGAAGGCGTCATGATGCCCGGCAAGGGCCGCATGACGGTGACCGGCAATTTGCGCGACGTGATGAAGGAATCGATCTCGGCGGCGGCCTCCTATGTGCGCTCGCGGGCCATCGATTTCGGCATCGAGCCGCCGCTGTTCGACAAGCGCGACATCCACGTCCACGTGCCGGAGGGCGCAACCCCGAAGGACGGGCCGTCGGCGGGCGTGGCGATGGCGACCGCGATCATCTCTGTCCTGACCGGCATTCCGATCAAGGCCGATGTCGCGATGACCGGCGAGATCACGCTGCGCGGCAGGGTGCTGCCGATCGGTGGTCTGAAGGAGAAGCTGCTGGCTGCGCTGCGCGGCGGCATCAAGAAGGTGCTGATCCCGGAAGACAACGCCAAGGACCTGGCGGAGATTCCGGACAATGTGAAGAACGGCATGGAAATCATTCCGGTCGCACGCGTCGGCGAGGTGCTGCGTCATGCGCTGGTGCGCATGCCGGAGCCGATCGAGTGGGTCGAACCGGTCAACCCGCCGGCCGCCGCCGATACGACGGACGATGCCGGAAAATCGCTTGCACATTAGAGCGCCGCGCGTCCACCTGGACGCGCAAAGGACGCTCTAACACTTTAGACTTGCGCATGGTCCTTTCCGAAAACCGGTTACGGTTTTCGGGGCCATGCGTTAGTTTCAGCTAAAGTTGCAGCGCACAAAACGAAAGCCGGGCCTCGCGCCCGGCTTTTTCATGTGAAAAACCCCGGAATTCCGGGCTTTTTTCGACCTCTTGCTGCTTTTTCGACTTGGTTGCAGGAACGCTTCTTTCTAAAGTCCCTTTCCTGCCGGATGAGTCGAGTGTTCTTCCGGTTTTCTCATGGAAGGAAATTTTGATGAACAAGAACGAACTGGTGTCCGCTGTCGCCGACGCTGCGAGCATTTCGAAGGGTGACGCACAGTCCGCCGTCGATGCGGTGTTTTCCGTGATCACTGGCGAACTGAAGAAGGGCGGCGATGTCCGGCTTGTCGGCTTCGGAAATTTCACCGTGTCAAAACGCGCTGCATCGACCGGCCGCAACCCGCAGACCGGCGCTGAAGTGAAGATTCCGGCGCGCACCGTGCCGAAGTTTTCGGCCGGCAAGGGCCTCAAGGACGCGGTCAACTAAGACCTTTTTCTTTAGAGATCAGAAAAGCCGGGCTTGCCCGGCTTTTCTTTTGCCTCCCGATTGGTGTCGCCGGCCGAGAGGAAGGCTGCCTTATGCGGTTGGCGCATCATCGCGCATCAGGCCTTCCTGCTTGAGGTCGGCCCACAGCGCTGGCGGTAGCGTGGCATCGAGCAGCGAGCGGTTGCTTTCTACCTCGCTCGGCCGTTGGCCGCCCGGGATCACCGAGACGACGCAGGGATGCAGCAGAGGGAATTGCAGCGCCGCTTCGATCAGGCGCACGCCGTGGCGCGTGCAAACCGCTTCGATGCGGGCGACGCGGTCCAGGATATCCTGCGGCGCCTCTGAGTAGTTGTAGTAGGCGCCGGGCTTCGGGCCCGTTGCCAGTATGCCGGAATTGTAGGGGCCGCCGAGAACGATGCCGATGCCGCGTTCCTGGCAAAGCGGCAGGAAGGAGGCCAGCGCCTCCTGTTCCAGCAGCGTGTAGCGCCCGGCCAGCAGGAAAAGATCGAAGTCGCCGCGCTCGGCCAGCGTCTGGCAGACCTGCCATTCGTTGATACCCCCGCCGAACGCCTTGATCGCGCCCTGGTCGCGCAGCGAAAGCAGCCCATAATAGCCGGAGGTCATGAACTCCTCGATGCGCTGGTCCGCGGCTGCCTTGCTGCCATGGGTGAATATGTCGACATCGTGCACAAAGAGGATGTCGATGCGGTCGACGCCGAGCCGCTCCAGCGAAGCCTCGAAGGAGCGCATGACGCCGTCATAGCTGTAGTCGTAGACTTCGCGGCGCGACGGCGTGTCGAAGAACTTGCCGATGCCGGTGCGCTGTTCGGGCGGACAGGCACGCATGATGCGCCCGACCTTGCTCGACAGCACATAGTCGTCCCGCTTCTTTGAGCGCAGGAACGGATTGAGCCGGGTTTCCGACAGGCCGAGCCCATAGAGCGGGGCGGTGTCGAAGTAGCGGCAGCCGGTCCGCCATGCCGCTTCCAGCGTGGCGTTGGCATCCTCGTCGGAGACGGCGCGGTAGAGATTGCCGAGCGGCGCCGTGCCGAAGCCGAGCTCGGTGAAGTCTATGCCGCCATTGCCGATGCGGTCGAAATGCCGTGTCTTCATGTCCTGCGCTTATCCTGGATTGATTTGTCTGACATGACACTATCATGCCGGTGGCACAGCAAAAGCACGGAGCGCCGTTGGACACGCATTTTCGCGGTGATAGCATGAACAAAAACAAGCTGTTCGGGGGAAACGTGAAGAAGAGATCGCGATCGTTTTTCAGGCCCCTCATGCGGGTGGAACGCGCATGACCGGCACCGGCACGACCCTGTTCGACGCCGCGCTGGGTGAACTCGGCAAGGTGCTTGCCCGGATCGACGAGAGCCGGGTCGAGGCCGCCTGCGCCATGCTCGCCGGTGCCGGCAAGATCGCCGTCTATGGCTGTGGCCGCGAGGCGTTGCAGCTCAAGGGTTTCGCCATGCGGCTCTACCATCTCGGCCTGCCGGTGTCGGTGGTCGGCGACATGACCACGCCGCCACTGGGTGAGGGCGATGTCTTCCTGGCCAGCTCTGGCCCAGGCGAGACCACCACCGTGCTGACCCTGATGCAGGTCGCGCGCGATGCGGGTGCCACGGTGCTGCTGCTCACCGCCGAGGCGGCAAGCAGCGCGGCCAAACGCGCCGACTTCACCTTGCTCATCCCGGCGCAAACCATGGCCAGCGATCAGGGCACGGCAAAGACCTCTGTCCTGCCTATGGGCTCGCTGTTCGAAGGTGCGTTGTTCCTGCTCTTTGAGGTGATGGTGCTGAAGCTCAAGGACCTCACCGGCGCGACGCCGGAGGTGATGCGCACCCGCCACACCAATATGGAGTAGAGGCGATGCGCTATGAGTTGATGCTGCCGCACCAGATCCGCAGAGCGATCGCGGAGAACTGGCCGGTGGTGCTGCCGCTCGGCGTGCTCGAATACCATGGCGAGCACATGGCTATCGGCATGGACACGCTGGCCGTCGTCAAGACGCTGGATCTGTTCGAAAAGGAAGCCGACATCGTCATCCTGCCGCCTTTCTACTACGGCGCTGCGAGCTATGCGGTGGCGCCGCCGGAGGGCAGCGGTTCGGTGCAGGTCGGCGGCAATCAACTGGCGCCGTTCGCGGAGGAGCTGTTCTACAGCCTGCTGCGCATCGGCTTTCGCAACATCCACGCCATCATCCACCATCAGACCGAGAATTTCACCGCCGGCATGCCGACCGATCTCGCCTTCAAGACCGCCGGCAGGCAGGCGATCTTCCGCTTCCTCGAAAGGCAGCGCGGCGAGGGCTGGTGGGGATCCGAGGCGATGGCCGACTACTATTCCGGACACGCCTCGGGTGAGAATTTCTTCAACTGGGTGCAGGTGCATCCGCTGATGCCGGCGGCCATGAGCGGCAAATACCCGTTCGACCATGCCGGCATCGGCGAGACCTCGCTGATGCTCGCGCTCTGCCCGGAAGCGGTCGACGCCGGCTATTTCGCCGCCAATACCGGCTGGTACACGGCAACCGCGCCGGACGCCTCGGCGGAGATGGGACGGAAGGGCGTCGCCATGATCCTCGATCATTTGCGGGCGGTACTGTCGGCCTAGGGTGGCTTTCCCTTCTCCCACGGGGGAAGGGAAGAGGACGCCGCCTACTTCACCGCACCCGCCGTCATGCCCATGATCAGGTAGCGTTCCAGCGCGATGCCGATGACGGCAAGCGGCGTGATGGCGGCGGTGGCGAGCGCCGCCATCGACCACCAGTTGATGCCTTGCGATCCGGTCTGGCTGGCCACCATGACCGGAATGGTCTTGGCGTCGGTCGAGGTTAGAAGGGCGGCGAAGAAATACTCGTTCCAGCACAGGACCATCGCCAGGATGAAGGCGGCGACCATGCCGGGCAGCGCGATCGGCATGACGATGCGGAAGAAGGCGCCCCAGATCGTCAGGCCGTCGACGAGTGCGGCTTCCTCCAGCTCGACCGGGATCGAGTTGAACTGGTCGCGCATGATCCAGATGACGATCGGTAGCACCATCAGCGTGTAGAGCAGGATAAGCCCGACGCGCGTATCGAGCAGGCCGACTTCGCGGTAGAGCACCAGGAAGGGCAGTGCCAGCACGACCGGCGGCAGGATCAGCTGCGACAGGAAGAAGAAGGAGATGTCCTCGTTCTTGAACCAGGCGAAGTGATAGCGGTAGCGGGTCAGGCCATAGGCGGCGAGGCTGCCGATGATGATGGCCAGGCTCGACGCGCCGACCGAGGTGATGACCGAGTTCATGAAACGCTTGAGGAATTCCTCGCGCACTGTCGAGGTCTGGAACAGCGAATCCGGCGACAGGCCAAGCGAGCGCCAGCCCTTCCAGTCGGGCTGGAAGTCGACGAACGGGATCAGATGGCCCTGGGTGACATCGACCGCGGTCTTGAACGAGGTGGTGATCGTCCAGTAGATCGGGAACAGGCAGATGAAGGCCCAGAACACCAGCGCGCCATAGATAAAGACGCGGTTGGCGACGAAGCTCACCGGCGAGCGGATTTCGGAAGCGGTATAGTCGGTGGTCTGGACGCTCATGGTACCTGCCGGCTCAGTTTACATTGCGCACGAAGCGGGTGGCGAATTTCAGCAGCCAGGTCACGAACACGACGATGATGATGAGATAGGCCATTGCCAGCATCGTGCCGTAGCCGACGTTCGAACGGTCGCGGTACTCGCGATAGATGAAGCTCGACACCGAATCGGTGGCGCCACCGGGACCGCCCGAAGTGACGGTAATGATGATGTCGGCCAGCTTCAGCTTGAAGATGATGCGCAGGATCACCGCCGTCACCGACACCGGCAGCATCAGCGGGAAGGTGACCTGCCAGAAGGTCTGCCAGGGCGTGGCGCCGTCGACGCGCGCCGCCTCCAGCACCTCGCGCGACATCGCCTGCAGCCCGGCGAGCAGCATGATCATCATGAACGGGATGAAGGTCCAGGCATCCAGCACCATGATCGAGATGCGCGCGGTGATCGGATTGGAGAAGAAGGCGGGATTGTCCCAGCCGAGAGTGCGCGCCAGCGTCGACGCTGGTCCGAAGCGGTACTCCATCAGCGACTTGCCGATCATCCACGACACTGCGACCGGCGACAGCATCAGCGGCATCAGGAAGACGACGCGGAAGAATTTTCGCGCCCGGATCTGCGCATTGAGCAGCAGCGCCAACCCGAAGGCGATGACATATTCGACAAATACCGCAAGCACATAGAGCACCATGTTGAACAGCGCGTTGCGGTAGTAGGGGTCGGCCAGCATCTGCCAGAAATTGTCGAGACCGTTGAACTTTCGGCCGGAGAAGGAGCTCAGGTTCCAGTCGGTCAGCGCGATGTAGAAGCCGAACAGCGTCGGGAAGATCACCATGGCGATGGTGAACAGCAATGCCGGCAGCAGGAACAGCGCGCGCTGGCCGTCTTCACCGCGCGTCAGCACCTGGCCGACGCCGAGCGCCACGCCCCACAGCAGATAGGCGTAGACGACCGGCCGCCAGGTTTCGAAGCCGAGCGTGGTGACTTCCGTCTTGTAAAGGGTCTGCAGCGCGATCACGGCCAGCAGGCCGAGTGTCGCCGCAGCCATCAAGGCAAAGCCGAGCCGCTTGCGGCCCGGCGCGATCAGATCGGATGGAACGCCGTTTGCCGGCCAAGTATTGGTGGGCAAGGTCTGTTCAGCCACGCGTCCCGTCCGTTCACAACAAAGACCCTGACCGGCCTCAGGCCGGTCAGGGTTTACTATAGTATCAGGCTACAGGCCAAGCGAGGCCTTGTAGAGCTTGACCTGGTTTTCGCGGCCGATCTGGTCGGTCAGCTTCTCCCAGGCGGCGGCGATCGCGTCGGCGCCTTCCTGCGCCTTCATCTTGCCGGCGAAGGTGTTGGCCAGGATGTCCTCGGCGGCGCTGTAGTACTGGAAGATGCCGGGGATGCGCGGCTCGATCGCGGCGTTCGGATGGTTGTAGCTGTCGCCCTCCGACTTGAGGTAGGAGGTGATGAACGCCTCGTCGTAGCCTGCCGCCACCCATTCCGGAACGTCGAAATGGGAGTTGCGGTAGGGCTGGAAGCCGGACGGATACATCGCCGTCCAGATCGACAGATCCTTGCCGCCGAGATGAGCGGCGGCGGACCATGCCGCCTTCTTCTTCTTCTCGTCGCTGTCGACGCGGGCCATGACATAGACGCCCCAGCCGAGATAGGCGCAGTTCGGCGCATAGTTCGGGCCGCTGGCGAGCTTGTCCCAGGCGCCTGTCTTGGAATTGTAGACGTCGTCGGAGCCCGGCAGGATCGAGAAGCCGGTGACGTCGCCGATGACCGAGCTATCGTTGGTCTTGACGTTGGAGCCGATATCGCCCCACCACGGGATCATCGAACCCGTGCCGGCCAGGAACTGCTGGAAGCCGGTGGTGTTCGGGTCGGCGTTGATCTGGTCCGGCGGCTCCGACGGCAACGCGTCGATCACGTCCTGGATCGCCCGCACCCAGGCTGGGTTGTTGATGCGCGGCTTCATCGTGTCGGCGTCGAACAGCCATGCCTTGTCGTCGGGATGCTTGGCATAGGCGCTGGCGCGGCTGCCGAGGAAGTAGAAGCCGAAACCGCCCCAAGGCTTGGGCGCATCGAGATAGCCGTAGACATCCTGGCCCTTGAACTGCTTGCCCTTGAGGAATTTGGTGACGGCCTGCACCTCCTGCCAGGTCTTCGGCACGCCCCATTCGGTCGTCGCGCCGCTTTCCTTCCACGCCTTGGCGAGGTCGGCATCGGCAAACACGTCGGTGCGGTAGTTGAAGTTGTGCGCATCGCCGTCGATGGTGATGCGGTACTGCTTGCCGTTCCAGGTGCCGACCGGCGGCTTGAGATAGTTGACGAGGTCGTCGAAATCGATCTGCGCCTTGACCCAGTCCGGCATTTCGGAGGTGAGGCCCTTGCCGCAGACATCGCCTTCGAAGGGCGCGCCCATCTCGATGATGTCGAAGTCGACGGTGCCGGTGGCGATCGACTGCTGCAGACGGGCGTTGTAATCAGCCTGCGCCAGGTCGATCCAGCTGATCTTGGCGCCGGTATAGGCCTCCCACGGCTTCAGGAAGCCGCGGAACAGCACGTTGTGCAGGTTCTGGTTGTTGAGGCCCATGAAGGTGAGCTCGACGCCGGCGAATTCGCCTTCCTTGACATTGGCCTTGGTCGCCTCGAGGCAGAGTTCACCGACCTTCTGGAAGTCGGCATCCGTCGGTTGGCCTTTGCCGACACCTGGAATCTGCAGGATCTTGGCGCGCAATTCACTGGCGGCGGAAGCCGGCCGGGTGAGGGCGCCGAGGCCGGCGCCGGAGGCTGCGGCGATCGCAGCCATGCTGGCCGCGCCCTTCAAGATGTCGCGCCGGGTCGCCCCTGCGCGGACCAATTTTTCGTAAAGACCGACTCTCATCTACCATTCCTCCCAGAACAACAGTGGTGAACTGACCAATCTCGAATTTGATATGCCAATCTGTCGGACGCCGGAGCGCCGGCGGTTCTCCTTGATATACGGGGACGTGGGACCCCACCCTGCGTCGCCAGGAGCTCCGATTTTTCGGGTAAAGGACCGGCATTCGGATTGGCGATTTCCACTATTCTCGCAACCGGATGCCGTGTCAACGACATTAGTTTTTTATCTATAAGAGACTGACTTGCCCTTGCCGTCAGCGTTGGTTAGCTTCACGGCAAACGAAGGGCCCGCAGGTCCAAAACCCCAGGGGAGATGATGGCTCAAGTCGCGATCAGCAATGTGGCCAAGGCGTTCGGACCCGTCAAGGTTCTGCACGAAGTCAGCGTCGATATCGCCGACGGCCAGTTCGTCGTGCTGGTCGGTCCCTCGGGTTGCGGCAAGTCCACGCTGCTCAGGATGGTGGCCGGGCTGGAGAGCGTTTCGGGCGGCACGATCGCCATCGGCGAGCGCGTCGTCAACAATTTGCCGCCGGCCAAGCGCGACATCGCCATGGTGTTCCAGAATTACGCGCTCTATCCGCACAAGACGGTGGAACAGAACATGGCTTTTGCGCTGAAGCTGCGCAAGACCGACCCGGCTGTCGTCGCCGAGCGGGTCAAGCGGGCGGCCGACATCCTCGACCTCGCGCCCTATCTCAAGCGCTATCCGCGCCAGCTGTCGGGCGGCCAGCGCCAGCGCGTCGCCATGGGCCGGGCCATCGTGCGCAACCCGCAGGTGTTTTTGTTCGACGAGCCGCTCAGCAACCTCGATGCCAAGCTGCGTGTCCAGATGCGCACCGAGATCAAGGAACTGCACCAGCGGCTGAAGACCACCACCATCTATGTCACCCACGACCAGATCGAAGCCATGACCATGGCCGACAAGATCGTGGTGATGCGCGATGGCCGCATCGAGCAGATCGGCGCGCCGCTGGAGCTGTTCGACCGGCCGGCCAATCTGTTCGTCGCCGGCTTCATCGGCTCACCCTCGATGAACCTTCTGAAGGGCATCGTGAAGAAGGGCGACAAGCCGGTGGTCGACATATCGGGCACGCCGTTCCCGATCGCCGCCAGCAGCGCCGCGCAGGACGGCCAGGCCGTCGTCTACGGCGTACGGCCCGAACACCTCGAGATCCATCCCGACGGCGTCGCCGCCAAGATTTCCGTGGTCGAACCGACCGGCTCCGAAACCCTGGTCTTCGTGCGCTTTGGCGAGGGCGAGATGGTGGCGTTGTTTCGCGAGCGCCACGACTTCAAGCCGGGCGACACGCTGCACCTGAAGCCGCGGCTCGACAAGGTCCACCTCTTCGACGCAGAGACCGGCAAGCGGCTCTGATTTCCAACCGACTTTTCCACGAGGAATACCATGCTCAAAGGGATCAATCCGCTGCTCAACGCCGATGTGCTCCAGGCGCTGCGGGCGATGGGCCACGGCGACGACCTGATCGTCTGCGACACTAATTTCCCGGCCGATTCCGTGGCGCGCCAGACCGTGCTCGGCAAGCTGTTGCGTATTGACGCGCCGGCGGCCGATGTGGCCAGGGCGGTGCTGTCGCTCTATCCATTGGACACATTTGTCGACGACGCGGCCGCGCGCATGGAGATCGTCGGCAAGCCGGACGAAATTCCGCCTGTGCAGAAGGAAGTTCAGAAAGAAATCGACGCCGCCGAAGGCAAGGCATGGCCGATGATTTCGGTCGAGCGCTATGCCTTCTACGAACGCGCCAAGAAGGCCTATTGCGTCATCCAGACCGGCGAGCGCCGCTTCTATGGCTGCTTTGCCTTCCGCAAGGGCGTCGTTCCGCCGGATGCGGAGTAGCATCATGGCGGCCGGCAAGCCTGTCGTCATTCTCGGTGTCTTCGTTGCCGACACCGCCTATCGCGCCGATCGCCAGCCGCGCATGGGCGAGACGATCCTCGGCAACTCGTTCAAGCTCGGCCCCGGCGGCAAGGGCTCGAACCAGGCGGTCGCGGCCGGCAAGCTCGGCGCCGACATCACCTTCCTGACGCGCCTCGGCGTCGATGCCTTCGCCGAGATGGCCAAGCACACCTGGCAAGAGGCCGGTGTAAAGAGCGCCGTCATCGACACGCCTGACAGCTATACGGGCGCCGCCTACATCTTCGTCGAGGAAACGACCGGCAACAACGCCATCATCGTTAGCCCCGGCGCCGCCATGCTGATCTCGCCCGATGACATCGAGGCTCATGCCGGCCTGATCCGCTCGGCAGGCGTTTTCGTCACCCAGCTCGAACAGCCGTTCGAGGCGGCGCTGAGCGCACTCGAGATCGCGCGCGGGGCAGGGGTGACCACGATCCTCAACCCGGCGCCGGCGGCAAGCCTGCCCGACCGCATCTACACGCTCTGCGACTACGTCACGCCCAACGAGACCGAGGCCGAGGAATTGACCGGCATCAAGGTCGCGTCGGTCGACGATGCCCGCCGCGCCGCCGACAGTCTGCTCAAAAAGGGAGTCGGCTCGGTAATCATCACGCTTGGCGAGAAGGGCGCGCTGCTGCACACGGCGAGCCGCTCTGACCATGTCGGCGCGGTCAATGCCGGCCCGGTGGTCGAAACCACAGGCGCCGGCGATGCCTTCAATGGCGGCCTGGCCGCGGCGCTTGCCAAAGGCGTCGAGCCGCTGCAGGCGGTGCGTTTCGCCTGCGCCGTCGCCGGCATTTCGGTGACCCGGCCAGGCACGGCGCCGTCGATGCCGACACTGCAAGAGGTCGAGGCACTGCTGGCGAGAAGTTGAACTCGATCACCAATCTCGATTGCCCACCGAGCCAACAGGCATCGAGGCAGCCGAATTGACGCGGGATGCCAAGCCGCTCGATCAGGGTGGCATATTAGCCACAGGTAATGTTAATCGCCAATCCGGTCTTGCGCCATCGGCATATGTGTCCCGTAATGGGCCAGTGGGTTTGGCATCCCAATTGCACTGTCAGAAATGACCGGGGTCACTTGTTGGCCCGGCAGCCGGGGGGCTAATTTGGGGGGCCCCGCCGCTCCGCAAATGGAGCGGCGGGCTCTTTAAGAGTTGCGTTGAAAGCCGCCTGAATCGCCAAAAAATGGGTGCTGGGTGTCATGTATTTTCCGCAGTTTCTGGTGGGCATGTTCGCAACGTCGTTCATCGTGGCGATCTGGGCAGCGATGGAAACCGGCTCTGTCTGGAAAGCCCTCGGTTGGGCTGTTGTTGCTCTGATCGTTCTTCAGGTCGGATACATCGGTCTGGTCCTCGGCCTGGCCTATGGACGGGGGTCGAAGGGCGCCGAGGCAGACCTGGCAGCGGCAAATTCCATGCCCGCGCTGCGTGGGGAACTGGGTAAATTTCTGCAGCGATGGAATCGAGCCCGTCCGCGGTAATTGGTTCGAGAGACGCGCCGGGCAGAGACGCCGCGGCGAAACGGCATCAGGATGGAAAAGCGCGGTTTGCTCACCATCCCTTCGCGCTTCCGAAATCGTGGGGAATGAGATCGCTGTCGATCGGCAGGCGATACTTGTCGGGATTCGAGTGGTCGTACTGGATGGTCGGAAAGTTGATGACGACCACATCGGACGTACCAATGTTGTGGTCGGCGTGCCAGACGAATTTCGGGATATTGACGAGCCGGGGACGACTGCCGGAAAGGTAGACCTTGGAAATCTTGCCGTATGTGCTGGAGTCCGGCCTTGGATCGTAAACAACCAGCTCCATTTCGCCGCTGACCACGAAATAGCGGTCCTCGTGCAGCTTGTGCAGCCCCCAACCCTTCACCATGCCGGGCCGAATTGTGAAAATGTAGGAGAAGACCAGCGGGTCGGGATGCCAGCCCCAGCGAGGGTCGTAGATCTCGGTGACGCTGCCGCGCTCGTCATCGTGTCGAATGCTGTCGTAGAAGGACATGCCGTCGACCAGAGGCGCAATGCTTTGACGCTGCTCGTCCACCGTTCGCTGGTCCTGCAAGGCAGCGGCGAGGGTGGTCTCAAGAATGTTCGGACGCGTCCCGCTATCCCGGTGGTCGTTCATCGCAAGTCCTCCCTGACCCGAACAACGTGGGTTCGCCAGCAACTTCTCACAGCCGGCACGGGTTTTGTAAATACGGCACAAACGATGCCGCGCCTGCGAACGAGTCCGGTTGAACTCGTGCCAGGTGCGAAACCGATACGTTGAAAATAGTTGGCGCGAGTGACGGGGCTCGAACCCGCGACCTCCGGCGTGACAGGCCGGCACTCTAACCGACTGAGCTACACCCGCGCACAAGACGAGCACGGGTCAGCCGTGTTCGTCGTTGGGCCGCTGGATAAGGGGTTCGCCACCGGGTGTCAAGCGGAGTGGGACAGCATAACAGCAAACAGGAGAAGGTTTTTTGACAAGCCTCGCTTTGTTGGCGAAACCGGCATCCGAACAGGACGTTGCCTGTTCATTTTGCCTTGCGAAGCCTGTCCTGACCGCTTAAAGGTCCGCGCCGGAGCGGGCGATTAGCTCAGTTGGTAGAGCGCTTCGTTTACACCGAAGATGTCGGCGGTTCGAGCCCGTCATCGCCCACCATTTTTCAGGTTTGATCCTATCCCTCTTCACTTGACCCCGATGCCGGCCATCAGGCCGCCGTCGATCTTGTAGTCGGCGCCGGTGCAGAAGCCTGCCTTGGACGAGCACAGGAACGCGATGAGCTCCGCCACTTCTTCCGGTTCGCCGATGCGGCCAAGCGGGTGCGCCTCGCCGAAGCGTTTGTAGGCCGCCTCGACATCGGCGTCGGTCCCGTTGTCGCCGCGCGCCGCTTTTTCCAGGATCGGCGTGCGGATCGATCCGGGGCTCACCGAATTCACCCGGATCCCCTGGCGGGCGTAGTCGAGCGCCAGCGAGCGCGTCAGCGTATGGATCGCTCCCTTGGTCGTCGCATAGGCGGCAACGTTCTGCTGGCAGGCGTGGCCCTGCACCGAAGCGACGTTGACGATGGCGCCGCCGCCCCGCTTGATCATTTCGGGAATGCCGAAATGCGCGGTCAAATAGATCGAGCCGACATTGACGGTCATTGCCCGGTTCCAGGTTTCGAAATCCGTGCTCGTTGCCGTGCCATAAGGGTGCACGGCGGCCGAGTTGACGATGACGTCCAGCCCGCCGAACCGCGCGACGCCGGCGGCGACCGCCCGGGCGACCTGATCCGGCACGGAAACGTCCGTCGTCACCACCAGCGCCTTTGCGCCGGCGCGATCGAGTTCGGCCTGCATCGCTGCATTTGCGTTGCTGTCGATGCCGCAGGCGATGATCGCGGCACCACCCGCCGCCAGGCGTCTGGCGCTTGCCAGGCCGATCCCGGTCGTTCCCGTCACCAGGGCAACCTTGCCGCCAAAGTCGTTCATGGCTCAAACTCCGTCATGCCTCGTTGGGATTGCCGAAGTCTCGACTCCGACTATGGTCCAACAATACGGTTTTGGCTTCGCTTCGGAAGGGACCTTTATGGAACAATGTTGGCGCTGGTACGGGCCGGACGATCCGGTCACGCTCGATCATGTCAGGCAGGCAGCGGCGACGGGCATCGTGTCGGCCCTGCACAACATCTATGACGGCCGTGCCTGGCCTCTGGCCGATATCCTTGAACGCAAGCGCATCATCGAGGCCGCGGGGCTGACCTGGTCGGTGGTGGAGAGCATCCCGGTCCACAACTCGATCAAGATCGGTTCGGCGGAAAGGCAGCGCTACGCCGGCTTCTACAAGGACACCATTCGCGCTTTGGCCAAGGCCGGCATTTCGACCATCTGCTACAATTTCATGCCCGTGGTCGACTGGACCCGCACCGACCTCATGTACCAGTTGCCGACCACCGGCTACGCCTTGCGCTTCGACGCGATCGACTTTGCCGCCTATGACCTGTTCGTGCTGAAGCGGCCGAATGCCGAGGCCAGCTACAGCCCGGCGCGCATCGCGGAGGCGCAAGCGCGGCTGAAGGCTTTGAGCGACGAGCAGATCGACACGATCGAGCGCAACCTCATTGCCGGACTGCCGGCCACCGAACGCAAGTACAACCGCGACACGATGCGCGAAGCGCTTGCCGACTACGATGCAATCGGCCCGGCCGAACTGCGCGCCAATCTTGCCTGGTTCCTGAAGGAGATCATCCCTGTGGCCGAGGAGGTCGGCGCGCGCATGTGCATCCATCCCGATGATCCGCCTTTTTCGCTGTTCGGGCTGCCGCGCGTCGTGTCCACCGCCGAAGACGCACGCTTCATCCTGGAGACGGTCGACAGCCCGGCGAACGGCCTGACCTTCTGCACCGGCTCCTATGGCGTGCGCGCCGACAACGACCTGGTCGCGATGATCGAGGAGTTCGCCCCAAAAATCCATTTCGCCCACCTGCGCAACGTCACGCGCGAGGACGACGGCTCGTTCTTCGAGGCCGAACATCTGGAAGGTTCCACCGACATGGCGGCGGTGATCCTGGGGCTGATGAAGGAAGAGGTGCGCCGGCGCAAGGAAGGCAGGCGCGACTGGCGCATCCCGATGCGCCCGGACCATGGCCACCTGCTCGCCGACGACATCGGCAAGACCAGGATCAACCCCGGCTATTCGCTGATCGGCCGCCTCAAGGGGTTGGCTGAGCTGCGCGGCATCATGCGGGCGGTGGAGCGGTTTGGGCTGGCTTGAAAGAAAACAGCAGAACTTTCAATACTTTATAACGCGGCGTTCAACAAGAACGACGATTGCGAACAGCGCAATCGACAGCGACGACGACAGCACGATCGCCGCATAGAGCCGGTCCGACTGGTAGTTGAAGCTCGCCTGGATGATGAGCGCGCCGAGTCCCTTGTCCGAGCCGATCCATTCGCCCACGATGGCGCCGATAACTGCGGTGGCCGATGCGATCCGCAGCGAGGAGAACAGCATCGGCAGGGCTCGCGGCAGGCGCAGGCTCCAGAAAACCTCCGAGCGCGTCGCCGACAGCACCCGGAACAGTTCGTGCTCGCTGTCGCTGGCCGAATCCAGCCCGCGGATCATGTTGACCAGGGTCGGGAAGAAGCAGATCACGGCGGCAATGACGATCTTCGGTGTCATGCCCAACCCGAAGATCAGGATGATGATCGGCGACAGCGCCAGGATCGGGATCGTGTTGAAGAACAGCACGATCGGGAAATAGGCGGCCTGCAGCACGCGGCTGTGCACGAAGACTACCGCCAGCAGCACGCCGGCGAGGTTGCCGATGACGAAGCCTGCCAGCGCCTCGATCAGCGTCGGCCAGAGATTGCTCATAAACAGCGCAAGGCTCTTCTGGAAAACCCCGAATATGGCTGTCGGTGTCGGCACGATATAGGCCGGCACGCCGAGCCAGGGCAGCAGGAACTGCCAGGAGAACAGGATCGAAGCTGCACCCAGGACGGGGAGCGCGATCGCCAGCGCCGGCGGCAAGGGTTCCTGTCTCATGAGGCTTGCCCCAGCGCGCCACGCAATTCGGCCATGGCGGCGGCGACAGCGGCATCCTCGCGCGAGCAGCGGTTGCCGTCCTGCTTGAACGGCCGCATGTCCAGGTCTTTGATCAAGCGCCCGGGATTGGCGGCAAGCACGATCACACGCTCGCCGAGATAGGCGGCTTCGGCGATCGAATGAGTGACGAAGAGAATGGTCGTGCCGGTGCGCCGCCACAGCGCCAGCAATTCGTCGTTGAGGCGGTCGCGGGTGATTTCGTCCAGCGCGCCGAACGGTTCGTCCATCAAAAGCAACTTCGGTTGTCCAAGCAGCGCGCGGGCGATCGCCACGCGCTGCCGCTGGCCCCCCGACAATTGGTGCGGCAGGCGCTCGCCAAAGCCGGCAAGTCCCATCAGCTCCAGCAATTCGTCGCTGCGATCCTCGATCGTGCGCGTCAGGCTGCCTTGCCCGACGCCGAGCGGCAGGCGGACATTGTCGCGAACCGTGCGCCAGGGCAGCAGGGTCGAATCCTGGAAGACGAAGCCGACATCGCGGCGCGAGCGCACCGCGTGCGGCGTGTCGCCAAGCACGCTGATCGTACCGCCCAGCGGATCGAGCAGGTCAGCGACCACCCGGAGCAAGGTTGACTTGCCGCAGCCCGACGGCCCGAGGATCGACAGGAAGGAGCCGGCCGCGACCGTAAGGTCGAGGCCGGAGAGCACTTTCACCGCCGTCTGCCGGCCGCCATAGCCGACATCCAGCCTGCTTGCCTCGATTGCGTTCGCCATCAGGCGGCGGGCGCGTCGAGCTTGGGCCGATCTACGGCCGAGAGTTCCAGGATCTTGGTGGTGTAGACATCCGCCGCCGCCGGCCGGCCGTTCGGGTATTGCCCGACCTTGTCCAGCAGCGCCAATTGCTCCTCGATCGAGGCTGGGTCGAATGTCCCCCAGCCGTCCTTGGCAGTCTGCCCGTCGAAGGACAGCTTCAGCACCAGGTTGACCGTCTTTTCTTCCCAGCCGAGATCCATTTCCGGATAGGCGGCGACCATTTTCTTCACCGCTTCCTGCGGATTGGCGTGCACCCAGCCCCAACCCTTGGCGACGGCGCCGATGAACTTGGCCAGCGTGTCCGGATCCTTTTCGATCGCTGCATCGGTGGCGAAATAGACATCGGCATAGGAGCTCAGCCCGAGATCGCGCACCAGAAGGTCGATGCGATCGTCGCCGACGACGCTCAGCGCCTGCGTGTTGGTGATCCAGCCGCCGATGGCGTCGACATCGCCGCGCACCAGCGGCGCCTTGTCGAAGCCGACATTGACGATGGTGACTTCGGACGGGTCGATGCCGTTCTTGGCCAGGATCTCGTCGATGACGAAGCGCGCCGTCGGCTGGATGCCGATCTTCTTGCCCTTGAGGTCGGCGACGCCGCGGATCGGCTTGGCCGGCTTCGAGGTGAAGGCATAGGGGCCGGTGCGGAAGCCGCAAGCGATGATCTTGACCGGCACGCCGCTGGCCCGCGCCGCATAGAGCTGCGGCGTCTCGGAGAACTGGCCGAGCTGAGCGGCGCCCGAAATGACCGGCGGTACGGTGGCGGCATTCGGCCCGCCGGGGCTGAATTCCACTTCCAGACCGGCGTCCTTGAAGTAGCCGTTGGCGACGGCGGCGATGTCGCCGATCTGTCCGTTCGACATCAGCCAGTCATACTGGATGACGACCTTGCCGGCCGCCTTGGCGCCGGGCGTCAGCACCAGCTGCATGCCGGCCGATGCGGCGGCAAGGCCGGCGATGCCGGCTTTCACGAAGCTGCGGCGGTTCATGTCGTAGTGTCCGTTCCCACTCATTTGTTGCTCCTGTTGCAAGACTTCTTGTTTCTTCTTCAGGCGCCGCTCCCACGGCGCGGCGTCGTCTACGGCTGTTCGTCGTGGTAGTCGCCGGGGCCGCCGTCGAGCCAGGCGTATAATTCCCAAAGCGTATCGTCGGGATCGGTGAAGTAGGCGCAGCGCGCGTTCCAGACATAGTCTTGCGGAGGGCCATAGAAGGGCACGCCCTTGGCGCTCAGCTCGCCATGCAGCCGGTCGATATCGGCGGGCGTATCGAGTTTCACTGCCACGCAGACCTTGTGCGCCTGGCGCGGCGACTTGAGCTTCGACACGCCGGTATGGCGGCTGATATGGTCGATCTCCCATGCCGCGAGTGTGACGCCCTCGCCATGGAAATCGGCAAAGCCTTCGGCGCGGCGGCGCAGCCGAAAGCCGAGCTTTTCGACATAGAAGTCGACCGTCCGCTCGATATCCTCGACGAGCAGGCAGACATCCGAAATCGCGTATGCGCCTCCGAGCGGCATGGTCATTTTCCCTTGCCGGTATGCTTGGCGCGCGCCGCGGGCAGCTTGACGCCGACACGCTCGGCGGCGCCGATGATATGCGCGCGCATCGCCGCCTCGGCCGCCTTCGGGTCGCCGGCGACCAGTGCCTCGTAGATGCGCACATGCTCGCCGACATTGACGTCGACCAGGTCGTGCAGCGGGTTGGTGAGGCGGGCGTAGTGGATCGAGCGGCGGATCTGCTCGCAGACGAAGGAAATGAAGGTGTGGATGTAGCTGTTGCCGGTGGCGCGTGCGATCTCGCGATGGAACAGCAGATCGGCGTCGATGCTGCCTTCTTCCCAGCGCTCCTCGCCGCTCATGCGGTCGAGTGCTGCCTTGATGGCGTCGAGGTGCTCCTGTCCGCGCCGCTCGGCGGCAAGGGCTGCCGACTCGGCCTCGAGGATGCAGCGCAGCTCGAACAGCCGCTCCATATTCTCGGTGTCTTTCAGTGCTTCGCCGTCGATGCGGATCGAGGCGCGCTGCTCCGGCGCCAGCACGAAGGCGCCGACGCCTTGCCGCGCCTCGATCATGCCGTCGGCGCGAAGCTGGGCGATCGCTTCGCGCACCACATTGCGGCTGACGCCGAATTTCTCCGAAAGCTGCTGCTCCGTCGGCAGCCTGGTGCCCGGATTGAGTTCGCCGGAGTCGATCTCGCGGCTGAGGAAGGCGGCGACACGGTGCGGCAGCGCTTCCACGGTGCCGATGGCGGCCAGTCTTTGCTTCATGAAGAGGTCTCCGTCAAAGGCAGAAGGCAGCCGGGGTTCATCAGTCCTTGCGGGTCGAGCGCATCCTTCAGCGCAGTGACGAGCCGGCGATGGGTGGGTGCCAGGCCAGCCCAGAAGGCGCGGGTGCGGGTGCGGCCGATGCCGTGCTCGGCGCTGATCGAGCCGCCGAGCGCGCCGGCGATCCGGTAGAGTTCCGCGGTGATGTCGGCGCCCGTGGCACGCGCCTCGCTTTCGGCAAGGTCGGCTGGCGGCAGCACGTTGAAATGGATGTTGCCGTCGCCGGCATGACCGTAGGCCTGCGGCAGCCAGCCGGGATGGTCGAGCGTAACGAAGCGGCGAGCCTGATCGATGAGGGTGGGGACGTCCGATATCCTGACGGCAAGGTCGGTGCGCACATGGTAGCCGCGCTTTGCCTGGCCCTCGACCAGCCCTTCGCGGATCGCCCAGAAGGATTTGGCCTGCGCGCCGCTTTCGGCAAGCAAGGCTTCGGTGACGAGACCGCTCCCCATGGCGCCGGCCAGGAAGTCGACCAGCAACGCGCGCAGATCGACCGCGGCACTTGCGGACAGTTCGATCAGCACGTGGACGGGAGCCTCGACCGGCGAGGCAATATCGGCGTCGATCAGGCGCGCCAGTTCGATGCATTCCGAACCGATGATCTCGAAAGCCGACATCAGATCGGCCGAGGCCCGGCGCGCCTGCCGGAACAGCGTGATGGCTGCTTCGAACGAGGCAAGGCCGAGATAGGCCGTTTCGACCCGAACGGGTTTCGGAAACAGTTTCAGCTCGACGCCGGTGATGATGCCGAGCGTCCCTTCGCTGCCGATGAAAAGCTGCTTCAAATCGTAGCCGCGATTGTCCTTGCGCAGACCGGAAAAGCCGCTCCACAATTCACCGTCCGGCAGCACGACTTCGAGGCCGAGGATGAGATCGCGCGCCATGCCGTAGCGCAGCACATTGATACCGCCGGCGTTACTCGCCGCATTGCCGCCGATCTGGCAACTGCCCTGGGCGCCGAGCGCCAGCGGAAACAGGCAGTCATGCGCCTCGCTGGCGTCCTTGATGGTCTGCAGGACGCAGCCGGCATCGGCCTGCAGGACGAAATTGTCGGCATCGACGAGACGGAGGGCGTTCAGCCGTTCCAGGTTGACGACCACCGATCCACGGGCCTCGATGTCGATCGCGCCCGCCACCAGCCCCGTGTTGCCGCCTTGCGGGATGATGCCCAGCCCAAGCGCTGCGCACAGCCGCACCACCGCCTGAACCTCGGCGACCGAAGCCGGCTTCAGCACGGCAAGCGCGCCGCCATGGTGATCGCCCGACCAGTCGCCAAGGTATTTCGCCATGTCGGCGGCGTCGATGGCGACGCCGCCTTGCCCGACAGCGCCTTCCATGGCGCTGAGGATTTTTGGCGAAAGGCGGTGAACGGTCATGAACGGGCCGAAGCGATGTCTGGAGATAGGGTGATACATATCATCCTACAACTGAGATCGAGTCAACGGCTCCCGGGAAAATCGGGCTAATCACCGACACCGTCTGGGATGAAGATGTCGAGAGCTGCCTATGCCGCCGGCAAAGTGAGGGTCGTGTTGGACGTATCGGGTTTAGGACCTGCTCATGCGCCGTCTTGGCCGATTGCCGCCAGGTCGAAAGCATTTCAATGGTGAGCGGCGGCTCGCCCGCGACCGTTGATCCAGCAAGGCATGGGGACAAGATGATCGAATTGCCGTTTACGCGTGACGAATACCAGCAACGGCTTCGAAAGATCCGCGCCGAGATGGCAAGGCGCGGCATCGAACTTCTGATCGTGAACGATGTCGCCAACCAGCATTACATCACCGGCTATGACGGCTGGTCATTCTACACGCCGCAAATGGTGCTCGTTCCGATCGAAGAGGCCGAGCCGGTCTGGATCGGCCGCGCCATGGATGCAGCCGGCGGTCTCCTGACAGCCTGGATGAAGCCCGAGAATGTGGTCGGCTTCCCGGAAGACTATGTCCAACGCGGCGATCGCCATCCCATGGACTGGATAGCAGCCTGGATCGTCGCCAAGGGCTGGGGCAATCGTCACATCGGCATCGAGCTCGAAGCCTATTATTTCTCGCCGAAAGGGCATGCCCGGCTTGTCGCCGGACTGCCCAATGCCAGGCTGCACGACGCTGATCTGCTGGTGAACTGGATACGCGCGGTCAAATCAGCGCCAGAGATCGATTATTTGCGCAAGGCATCAACCTTGGCCGAAGCGGCGGTCGCGCGGGCCTTCGAAATTATTGCACCGGGCGTTCGCGAATGCGATGCGATTGCTTCCATCCAGGCGGCACAGATCGCCGGCAGCCCGGACTTCGCGGGCGACATCACCGCTCTGCCTCCGACAATTCTCGGTGGCGAGAATGCCTCCGCTCCGCACATCATGTGGAGCGACAGGCGGTTCGGGGAGAACGAGACGATCGCCCTGGAACTCGCCGGGGTCTGCCGCCGCTATGCCGCCGGGCTCGCAAGAACGCTGCAGCTTGGCAAGACGCCGACCAATGTTTCGGACACGGCAAGGGCGGTGATCGAGGGCATGGACGCGGTACTCGAAGCGGCCAGGCCAGGAACGACCGCCGAGGCGGTCGAAGCTGCGTGGCGCAAGGTCATTCAACGCTACGGGCTGAAGAAGGAGTCGCGTATCGGCTATTCCATCGGCGTCGCGTACCCGCCGGATTGGGGCGAGCACACGATCAGCCTGAGGCCAGGCGACAAGACGGTGCTTGCGCCTGGCAACGTCGTGCATTCCATTCTCGGCATGTGGATGGACGGCTGGGGCATCGAGATCAGCGAGACCATCCTGGTGACCGAAACCGGCAATGAAACCCTGACCAGGTTCCCGCGAGACATCCATGTCAAATCCTGACGATCCGACGGCGGTTGGCGGTGCCGCGGCTCCCGTCCCAGTCGACATCGATGCCGGGATCCTCGACCGGATGATCGAGATCCGCCGGCATCTGCATCGCAATCCGGAGCTTTCGAACCGGGAAGTGAACACGCAGCGTTACCTGCGGCAGATGCTGGCAGATCAGGGAATTGCCGACATTCGCGACGTCGCGGGCTTTGGTCTGGCCGTCGATATTGTCGGCACCGGGAAGCCTTCAAATCGCAAGCTGGTCATTCGCGCAGACATCGATGCCTTGCCGATCGAGGAAGAATCCGGCGTCGACTATGCGTCGATAAATCCAGGCGTGATGCATGCATGCGGTCACGATGCCCATGCATCGATGGGCTTTGCGGTTGCCGCGCATCTTCATCGGTCGAGGGATGATTTTGGCGGAACCGTGCGCCTCATCTTCCAGCCGGCCGAGGAAGACGAACCGTCGGGCGGGAGACGGGTGGTCGAAGAGGGGCTTCTTGACGATGTCGACGCCGCCATCTGCGTTCATGTCGATCCGTACACGCAGTCCGGCAAGATTGCCGTCAGCTCCGGTCCATACACCCTGGCTTGCGATACGTTCGATGTTGTCGTCACGGGCTCCGCCGCGCACGCCGCAAAACCGTATGAAGGTATCGATGCGATAGCCGTGGCCTGTTCGATGGTCACCGAACTGCAGAAGATCGTCTCGCGCGAGATCGACCCTTACGACCCGCTGGTCATATCCGTTACCACCATCAATGGCGGTAGCGCCTACAATGTGATCGCCGGCAAGGTCACGTTGAAAGGCACCATCCGCAGCGGCAGCGACGCCTCTCGCGAGCGGGCCTGGCGCCGCGTTCGTGCCATACTCGAGGGGATAGCGACGAGCCACGGCGCGAGTGTCCAGCTCGACATCCACAAGGGCGAGCCGGGGGTCGTCAACGATGTCGAGATGACTGAACTGGTTGTCGCCAGCGCCAAGGCCTGCATCGGGGCTGAAAATGTTCTCAACACGCCCGGATGGACCATCGCCGACGACTTTGGCTACTACAGCGAGAAACGCCCGTCGGTCTATTTCCGGCTCGGAATCCGCAATGAAGCGGTCGGATCGGTCTTTCCGCTGCACCATGCCAGGTTTCGTGTCGACGAGGCCGCCCTGAAACTCGGTGCGGCCACTCTGGCTTCGGCAGCGACGATGTTTCTGTCGACGCAGCCGGAAAGTCTCGACGCACAGTGAATTGCGGGACAGGGTGGCCTAGAGGTACTGCTCGACCTTCCTGCCGACGGTCAGGAAACGCAGCGGATCGACGGCCTCGCCATTGTGGCGAACCTCATAGTGCAGATGCGGGCCGGTCGAGCGGCCGCTGCTGCCGGTCTTGCCGATGACGTCGCCGGCCGCGAGCTTCTGGCCGACAGTGACGTCGATTTCGCTGAGATGCCCGTAGCGCGTGGCAAAGCCGTTGCCGTGATCGACCTCGACCATGCGGCCATAGCCGCCGTTCCAGCCGGCCTTGACGACGACACCGGGAGCCGTGACCTTGGCCGCCATGCCGATCGGGGCCCTGAAATCCATGCCCGAATGCAGTGCGGCAGTGCCGAGGATCGGGTCGGTGCGCACGCCGAACGGGCTGGTGACGGAATGGCCGGGAGCGGGATTGGCGAGCGGCAGCTTGCGCGCTTCCTTCTTCAGATGATCGAGCGCGTCCAGCGCCTCGTCCAGTTCCTTGACCTTGCTGTCGAAGATCATCGACCCGTCGACCGGGATCAGCGGGCCGCCGGCATCGCTCTTGCCGAATTCGCTGTCGACCGGCAGCCCGGCAGCCTGCAGTGCCTGGGTTATGGCATCGGCACTCTTGTAGGCGTTGTCGGCAAGCGTGGCGACGCGGGTAAGCTGTTCGGTTTCGATGGCCTTGAGCGACTGGTTGATCGACACGAACAGCCTGTCGGCACGGTCGGCGGCCGAATCGCTGGGCAGCGGCTCGGAGCGGGTCGACCACAGCGAGAACGGCCTGGTGTCGCCGGCGCCCGGACTGGTGGTAAGGCTGGCCACGGAATAGGCCGCTGGCTGGGCGATACCGCCGGTCACGTCGGCATGTTCGTCGGGCTTGGCGGCGGCATCGGCTGCAGCGGGCGCGGTGCCGACTTCGCTTTCGGCACGTTCGAGGATCGGGCCGAGGCGGCCGTGGCGCTGGCTGAGCTGGCTCTGCCGCTCGAGAAGCTCGCTCACCTTGGTTTCCATGAGTTGCTGGTCGAGAAGCTGGCGGCTGGTGATGCGGTCGACCTGGGCGCGAAGCGCCGAGATGCGGTCCTCATAGGCCTGCTGCATGCGTGCCTGGCGCGCCGTGGTGGCGCCGATCAGATCGTCGCGCAGTACCAGATAGGAGGTCGCCAGGAGGTAGCCGATGGCGATCGCCGCCAGCGCCGAGCCGATGAAGGCGGCAAGCCAGGGGCGGATGGTGAAATGCCGTATCTCGTTGCCCCGGGCGATGATGACTGTGTGGGGCTCTTTGCGCCTGCCGAAGACCGCTGACTGACCGGTTAGGTTCACGGGACCAAGCTTTCGTTACGACATCAACGACAGGCCTGATTACACATCATTAAGGTTAACGGTCGGTTGATTTGGCGCAACGCCTTGCAATTCACGGGTTGTAGCCGTTTTAAGATGAGGCGCGCCATCGCGTCGCCCATCGCGCCGACCGGCAAACCTTCTTCACGTGATTCTTCGACGGCATCCTGACCGTCACCAAAGGCGGCAACATGAAGCTTGCCGGCAACGTCATAGCCTCGGTGCTGGACACCCTGACCGTGACCTGGGATGGTACGAAATGTGCCAGTCGGTGAACGTCTAGAGTTCAGCCACCTCAACGACATAGCCATCCCGAAGCCAGTAACGTTCTCGGGATGGCGACAGGCCGGCGGCAAGCATCAGCTCGCGGACGGTGAATGGGTTGGCTTCGTGGTTGATGGAGATCAGAAGTTTGGCGTTCTCCTTCGCCCATTGAATGTATGTCTCGGCGCTGCCCCTCGACATTTCGGTGAACGAATCCACGTTGATGACGATGTCGACCGGCGGGGCTTCCGGCAGCCATTCCGGGATGCGCATGTTTACGGCTGCCCGCTCTTCGCCATGCAGCGAGATTTGATCGTCGCCAAGAGTGCGGCCCAGAAAATAGGCCTGGGCAACACCTGTCGTCGGAAGGTCGATGAGGGTGTAGTCCTCAAAGCCGAACCTTTGGGCGTAGTATGCGGTGCGGCCGAGACCACCGCCGATGTCGAGTACGGAGGGGGAAGGCATCCCGGCGGCATATCGCTTAAGCAAAATGGCCTGGTAGAGGGAGTTGATGGCTCTGTATGAGGCGACGCCGCGCTTCGACGCGATGCCGAATTCGTTCGGGAATGGATTGGGAAACGACAACTCCCCACCCACGATGCCTTCGATACCGTCGATCAATATGTCGGTGTCAAGAGCCGCCCGTGGCCGACTTTCCGGGTTTGCGAGTCTTATCGCGCCGATGACTTCGGCGAGATAAACAAGCCTGATGTGAAAAACGGCGCCCTGCTGCTTTTGAGCGGCATCGCCACCATTCTTGAGCGCGTCGCGGAAGTCGCTCACGAGATTGTCGAAACCATAGTGGAACATCGTACTGGATGGATCGCGCAAGAGCTTGGTGGCCAGCTCAATGTCGTCATTCATCAGCGCAGCTGAGACGTCGCCCTTCTTCTGTTCGACAATCGACTTCCAGAATGAGCCGGCAGGATCGGTGTGCATGGCGCACGCCGCACGGAAGGAGCGGGCTATCCGCCTTACCAGGTCGGCGTCATCGGGCGTGGTCTCGCCGCTGAAAGTGGTGCAGTAGGGAGCAGTCTCTACGGGAGGTTCGGCCTCCCGCTTAAGTTGTTCTTCCTCTCGCTTAAGTTGTTCGACTTCTCCGATGCTGTTCAGCCGAGACTGGGTGCGGAAATGGTCAAGCATGAAGCGTTGCCAAAGCGTCCGCGGTTGTTCTGTCATTGCTGTATCCACCCTAAACACAACTGACCATTAACCGAAAATCAAAACCATGAATAGTTGCCGGCTGCGCCACTGCACAGAGATAATTCTATACCGGTGCCGCGGCGGTATCTCTTGCGATTGCAGGAGGCGCAATCCATGGACCGCAACTTTACCCGCGTGCTGGCGCGGCGGTGCTGAAATCCGAGGACGGATGGTTGGACAATCCGGTCGACCCGCGCGGCGCCACGATGAAGGGCGTCACGCTCGCCGACTTCCGCCGCTACGTGAAGGCGGACGCCGGCAAGGCGAATCTGCCCGAGACCAGCGGTGGGCTAGATCGCCGCTGTCTGCCGACGATTCTATTGGGACGCCGTCGCCTGCGTCGGCAGGACGGACGCATCGACGAGCGCTGCGACAACCGCCAGGCCTTGCTGAAGCCCTGCCGACCTGGCCGACCTTCGGCAGGGGCTAGACGGAACGCGTCGTTTCGGTGTGGGCTCAGGCCTTGCTCAGGGGTTCTTTTGCCGCCACGCCCGCGCGCCAGAAGCGTCGACAGCACCGCACGCCAGGAACCGGCTAACGGCTCCGCGCGTCAAAGCGCGCGCACCGCCTCGAGCACCTCTTCGGCGTGGCCCTTGACCCGGACCTTCCGCCAGATCCTGGCGATGCGTCCGTCCTTGCCGATCAGGAACGTCGCGCGCTCGACGCCCATATAGTTGCGGCCGTACATCGTCTTTTCGACCCACAAATTGTAGGCCTCGATCACCTTGCGCTCCTCGTCGGCGACGAGGTCGACGGTCAGATCGTATTTCTGCTTGAACTTGTCGTGCTTCTTGATGCTGTCCGGCGACAGGCCGATCACCACCGCGCCGGCCTTTTCGAATTGCGGCTTCAACTGCGAAAAGCTGATCGCCTCGGTGGTGCAGCTTGAGGTGTCGTCCTGCGGGTAGAAGTAGAGTACAACAGGCTTTCCGGAATACGCGGCGAGGCTGAGCGACCCGCCACCGTCGCGCGGAAGGTCGAATTGCGGCGCATGGTCGCCCAGGTCGAGATCAGCCATATAGGTGCCCTTGTTTGCGGTTACGCGCCAAGCCGCATCGATATAGTGTCGAGCGGGGATTCGTCCACGATCGAGTTCGCTACAACGGAATATTGCGTGGATCAGGAAGAACCGCAGCACGAGAAGATCAGGTTCAGGCGTGACGAGATCACCGACCTGGGGGCTTTTCCGTCTGCGTGCAAGGTGCCGCCGCTTGGCCGCGCCAGGATCGGCCGCGGCTTTCGCATTCTTGGGCGGCTGGTTGCCGGTCTCGGCGCGCTGGTGCTGCTGGCCGCGGCCGGCGTCTATGTGCTCGGTGCGTCGGGCTTGGGCACCGAGCGGCTTCGGGCCGAGGCGGAGACGGCAATCGAGAAACTGGCCGGCTTCGATGTCGATGTCGCGGTCGGGCCGGCACGACTGACGCTCGATGGCTCGAGCTTCATCGCCTTGCAGGTGAGCGACGTCGTCTTGAAGACCGCCGATGGCAAGCCGATGGCCGATGCCGGGCGTGTGCGTTTCGGCATACGGCTGATCCCGCTGCTTTCGGGCGAGGTGCGGCTGACCAGCGCCAGGATTTCCGACGCGCATATCGTGGCGGCAGCGATGCCGTCAGGCGGCGGCGACTGGACGGCGGCGCTGCGCAACGAAGACGGGCTCGTCGATCCGGAAAAGCTCGCTGACGCGGTGTTCGCCAACGTCAACCATGCGCTCGACGCGGTGCGCGAGGATTCGATGCGCCAGATCGACCTCTCGAATGTCGAGTTCTCTCTGCCGGACACCGGCTCCGTCAAGCGGGTCACCGTCGCCGACGCCTCAGTTCTGCAGACGGGGCCGGGCAGGATGCAGTTGTCGGCCACGGCCGATGTCGATAGCAGGGCACTCACCGTCTCCGCCACCGCCACGCGCGACCCAACGACACGGCGCGTCAGCGCGCTGGACGCCAGCGTCGGGTTGGCTGAGACCAAAGGTGCTGCCACGGCCACCGGCGGAAAGCTGGGCACGGTCGCGCTCAAATTGACGGGATCGGAAGGGGCGGGCGAGACCGCGTCGCGGCTTATGGCCTCTCTGTCGCTTGCCGGCTCCGTGCTCGATCTCGGCACGCGCGGCCTGCTTCCGGCCGACGTCGATACCAATGCCACGCTCATCTCCGGCTCGAACAAGATCCAGGTCGACAGGCTGCTGCTCAAGACCGGCCGCTCGACCTTCGACTTCGCTGGTTCGATCGGACCGAAGCCGGCCTCCGGCACGGCGGGCGAGGAGCCGTCCTACCGCTACGACCTGACCAGCGACCGTTCGACCTTGTCGCCTTCCGAGTCGCCGGAGCCGGCGCTCGACTTCGTCGCGCGCGTTGCCGGCGTTTACCAGACCAGAAGCCACAAGCTCGTCGCCGAGCAGATCGGGGTCCGTTCGGGCGGCTCGAGCGAGGTCATGGGCACGGCCGCGGTCACCTTTGTCGACGGCAAGGCGCCGGGCATATCCGTCTCCCTCAACGTCCACGACATGCCGGTCTCGCACGTCAAGCAATTGTGGCCCTGGTTCTCCGCCCGCAACGCCCGCCTCTGGGTGCTGAACAATCTCTTTGGCGGCCGTGTCGTCAATGGCAGCGTGGGATTCCAGGTCGTGCCGGATCGCCTCGGCAACGGCGTTCCACTTTCCGCCGATGAGGTGTTCGGCCGCTTCCAGATCGAAGGGTCGCGCTTCGACACCGCCGGCCGCATTCCGCCGATCCGCGATGCAGTGGGCGAGGTTTCGTTCCATGGCAACGACGTCGACGTCGCGCTCACCTCGGGCAGCGTCTTCATGCCGAGCGGCCGCACCGTGGCGGCCAGCAACGGCACGCTGACGGTCAAGCAGGCCAACCGCCCGCCGGTGATCGGCGCGCTCGATATCGACGTCGCCGGCGAGGCGCCGGCGATCGCGGAACTCGCTTCCTACGAGCCGATCAACGCCATGCGCCATGTCGGTCTCGTGCCGGAGGATCTGTCCGGCGAAATGACCGGCCACGTCAAGGCGGATATTCCGCTGCAGTCGGGTGTCGACACCTCGAAACTCGATTGGCTGGTATCGCTCGACTACACGGACCTGTCGCTCGCCAAGCCGTTCGAGGACCAGACGGTGACCGAGGCCGACGGTTCGATCACGGTCGGGCCCGATCAGGCGGTGATCTCCGCCAAGGCGCGGCTCAACGGCATCCCGGCCGAGCTTGACCTCGTCGAACCGCTCAGGGACGGTGGCCCTCCGCGCAGCCGCAAGGTCGCACTGGTGCTCGACGACAAGATACGCGCTGCCGCCATGCCTGGCCTGTCGCCGCTGCTTTCGGGAACCATAAAGGTGGCGATCGACAAGAGCGAGGGCGGCGACCAGAACGTCTCGGCTGACCTCACCAATGCTAGGCTGGACATTCCCTGGGCAGGCTGGAGCAAGGGCGCGGGCGTTCCGGCCAAAGTCACCTTCGTCATGGCGAAGTCGGGCAGCACCACGACGCTGTCCGATTTCGACCTCGACGGAAAGAGTTTTTCCGTCGATGGCGACGTGACGCTGGTCAATGGCGGCCTGTCGTCGGCCCGCTTCAGCAAGGTCGCGCTGAACAGGGGCGACGATGTCGCCGTCTCGGTCAAGCGATCGGGCAAGAGCTACGCGGTCAATGTCAGCGGCGAGGCGCTCGACGCCCGCTCGCTGATCAAGCAGTTCACCTCCGACGTCGACACCGCCACCAAGACCACCGGCTCCGATGCGATTTCGGTCAGCGCCGACGTCAATTCCCTGACCGGATTCCATGACGAGGTGCTGTCCAATCTGAAACTGGACTACAGCGCCGCCGGTTCCAGGGTGAACGGGCTGAAAGTCAGCGCAACGGCAAGTTCGGGTGCCGCGATCACCATCAGCAACACCGCCGGTGACGGCACGCGCATGCTCAACATGAAGTCGGCGGACGCCGGCGCGATCCTGCGCTTCCTCAACATCTACGAGCACATGGAAGGCGGCTCGATCACGCTGTCGATGGCTGGCGCAAGCGACGGGCCGATGAAGGGCCAGGTCGATTCCAGCAACTTCTTCATCGTCAACGAGCCGAAGCTTGCCTCGATCGTATCGACGACACCGGCCGGCGACAACCGCAATTTGAGCCAGGCGGTCAAGGCCGACATCGATACGTCGCGGGTCAAGTTCGAGCGCGGCTTCGCCGAGATCGACAAAGGCGCCGGCTATCTGAAACTGGCGAACGGCGTGCTGCGCGGCCCGCGCATCGGCACCACCTTCCAGGGCACGCTCTACGACCAGAGCAACAACATGGACATGACCGGCACCTTCATGCCGGTCTACGGCCTCAACCGTATCTTCGGCGAACTGCCGCTGTTCGGCCCGCTGCTCGGCAATGGCAGGGATCGCGGCCTGATCGGCGTCACCTACCGGCTGAAGGGCAACGCCAACAAGCCGGTCCTGGACATCAACCCGCTGTCGGTGATCGCGCCCGGAATATTCAGGTCGATCTTCGAATATCGGTGAGTCAAACCCAATCGCATTGAGCGACCGAATTCGATCCTAGGCGGATACTCGTTCGCCCTGACCGTGTCCGCGCCCATGGCACGATGCCGACGTCCGCGTTGTCCATTCCTCTGCCGGACGACGCTCAAGAATCACCAGCCGCCGCATCGGTCGCCGCATGACGAAGGAGATGATGCGCGCCAGGCTTCCCATCAGATGGTTCCGTCGCACCTTCGCGGGCGCCGCCCGCGTCTCGATTTGAATAAAGCCCCATCTTGAGTAGGCGCCGGCATTGGGCTCGGCCGCGATCAGCCAAACAGGCTTCTGGTCGTCGGCAAGCAGCGTATCGATCAACCGCGAAGCGATCCCGTGGCCTCGCGCCTCCTTGGCAACGACGAGCGATCCGAGTTCGCGCGAGCCGTCGGTATGTTTGCGCATCTGCACCGCACCGATGATGCGGCCTCCTGTCAACGCAACTATGAAGTTCGGCCAATCGAGGCCGGTTGGGTTCAGACGCTCGGAACGCACCAACGCGCGAATGGCTTGCTGATCCCGCTCCGTGGCGCGACGAACGACAATGGCCAGTTGATCCATGCAATATGCCTCCTGCACCGCGATCTGATCGCATTTCGGCGGCAGGAAGTAGCAAGACGGGTGTTTCGACCAAATGTCGCTACGACCGAGCTTTGTTTCGGCCGGCAGTTGATCGCGTCAGGGCGTTGCCCGTCAGGCCGGTCGCACCAGGACGTGTTTTTTCTTGCCAAGTGAAAGCTTTATGACGTTTTCCGGACTCAAATCCTGAAGTGTCACCATGCGGCGGTCGTCCGAGACCGGCTGGTCGTTGAGGCGCACGGCGCCGCCCTGGATGTGCCGGCGCGCTTCGCCGTTGGAGGCCGCCAGCCCGGCGGTGACGAGCAACGACAGGATGCCGACGCCGGTTTCCAGCGCCGCTCTGTCCACGTCCACGCTCGGCAATGTGTCGGCGAGCGCGCCTTCCTCGAAGGTCTTGCGCGCGGTTTCGCTGGCAGTCTCCGCAGCATCGCGGCCGTGCAGCATGGCGGTGATCTCGGTGGCGAGGATCTTCTTCGCCTCGTTGATCTCCGAGCCGCCGAGTTGTTGCAGCCGCGCCACCTCGGCGAGTGGCAGCGTCGTGTAGAGCTTCAGGAAGCGGCCGACATCGGCGTCCTCGGTGTTGCGCCAGTACTGCCAGAACTCGTATGGCGACAGCATCTCGGCATCGAGCCAGACGGCGCCCGAGGCCGACTTGCCCATCTTGGCGCCCGACGACGTGGTGAGCAGCGGCGTGGTCAGCGCATAGAGCTGCGCGCCTTCCATGCGATGTCCCAGATCGATGCCGTTGACGATGTTGCCCCACTGGTCGGAGCCGCCCATCTGCAGCCGGCAGCCGACGCGCTTGTAGAGCTCGACGAAATCGTAGGCCTGCAGGATCATGTAGTTGAATTCGAGGAACGACAGCGACTGCTCGCGGTCGAGCCTGAGCTTGACCGAATCGAAGGCCAGCATGCGGTTGACGGAGAAATGCCGCCCGACATCGCGCAGGAAATTGACGTAGTTGATCTCCATCAGCCAGTCGGCGTTGTTGACCATGACGGCGTCTTTCGCACCGCTGCCGAATTTGAGATAGGGCGCGAAATTGCGGCGGATACCGGCGAGATTGTCCTCGATATCCTGCGGCGTCAGAAGCTTGCGCGCCTCGTCCTTGAAGGACGGGTCGCCGATCATCGAGGTGCCGCCGCCCATCAGCGCGATTGGCCGGTGGCCGGTCTGCTGCAGCCAGTGCAGCATCATGATTTGGATCAGCGAGCCGGCATGCAGGCTTTTCGCGGTTGCGTCGAAGCCGATATAGGCGCTCACCGTTTCCTTGCTGAAAAGTTGGTCGAGACCGGCATCGTCCGAAGTCTGGTGGATGAAGCCGCGCTCGCTCATCGTGCGCAGGAAATCGGATTTGAAGGCGGACATTTTTTCTTTCCCGGAGATCGCCTGGCCGCTCGACCAGCGTGACGTGAAGGCGGGCGTTTAGCATCCGCGGGCGATCAGCAAAAGTGGTTTCCGGTTTTGCGTCCGATCGCCCGCCAACAAAAGACCAGCGGCCAGCAAAAGTGGGTTTCCGGTTTTGCGGGCCTGCGGCGCCATTTGCGAATCCTTGCCTCATCGTTTTGGCTGGCGTAATGAGGCGCCGCGCAACGGCTTCGCCCGAAGCGCCGCGACGAGGCCAATCGACCGCCCCGCAGATCAAGTCAGGAATCCGGCCTCCCGCACATGAACAGGAACACCCTCATCCTCTTTCTGTTCAGCCTGCTGATGACGCTCAGTGGGCTGATGACCCTTCCGCCGGTCGATCGCGACGAGTCACGCTTTGTCCAGGCCACCAAGCAGATGGTCGAGACCGGCGACTATGTCGACATCCGTTTCCAGGATGTCTCCCGCTACAAGAAGCCGATCGGCATCTACTGGCTGCAATCGGCGGCGGTCGCGCTGAGCGGGCAGGGGGCCGAAGCCCCGATCTGGGTCTATCGCCTGGTGTCGGCCTTGGGCATCGCCATCGCCGTCGTCGGCATTGCCTGGACGGGCACAAAACTTTTCGGCGCCAAGGCCGGTCTCGCCGCCGGCCTGATGATGGCGGCGATCTTCGCCACCGCCTTCGAAGGCCGTGATGCCAAGACGGACGCCATGCTTCTGGCCTGCTGCGTGGCGGCGCAGGGCGCGCTGGCGCAGATCTATCTGGCCTCGCGCCGCAACGAACCGGTTGCCGGCCATCTGCCGTGGGTCTTCTGGATCGCCCAGGGCGCGGGAATCCTCATCAAGGGCCCTGTGAGCCCGCTCCTTTCGGTCCTGACGGTCGCCGCGCTGTTCGCCTTCGAGCGCGACTGGCGCTGGTTGTTGAACCTGAAGCTTGTGCGCGGTATCGCGCTGGTCCTGCTGATCGTGCTGCCCTGGGTCATCCTCATTACCTGGAAGAGCGGCGGCGCGTTCCTGCAGGAAGCCGTCGGCAAGGACATGATTTCCAAGGTTGCGCAGGGCGAGGAATCGCATGGCCTGCCGCCCGGCTTCTATATGCTCACCTATTCGCTGTTCATGTGGCCCTTCGGCCTGATCGCGGTTGGCGCCGGCCTCCAGGCTATCAACCGTTTCTGGGACGACCCGCGCCTGCGCTTCTGCCTCGCCTGGTACATCCCGTTCTGGCTGGTGTTCGAGCTGATCCCGACCAAGCTGCCGCATTATGTCATGCCGGCCTACCCCGGCATGGCGCTGCTGATCGGCTGGCTGCTCACCTTGCCGGCCGAGGAGGCCAATGCGCCCCTACGGCGCTGGCAGTCCTGGCTGTGGTGGGCGACCGCTTTCGGCCTTGTCGTGGTCTCCATAGGCCTGGCTGTCGTCTGCATCGGAGCGCCGCTCTATCTGGCCGGGACATTTTCCTGGTGGAGCATCCCGGCGGCCCTTGCCGCGCTCGGCGCCGGCTATCTGGCCTTCCCGCGCCAATTGCAGGTGCCGCTCGGCCGCATCGGCGGCATCGCGGTCTGCGCCGGCATCACCTTCTCCCTGCTGTTCGGTGTCATCGCGCCGTCCTTGAAGCCGATCTGGCTGAGCCCGGCGATCAAGGCCGCCGTCGACGCGAACCGCCCGTGCGAGACGAGCGTGCTCGCCTCCGCGCCGTATCATGAGCCGAGCCTGGTCTTCCTGGTCGGCACGAAGACGATCCTGACCGATGTCGATGGCGTCGCCAAGCACCTGCTCGACGACCCGGCCTGCGCGCTGGGACTGGCGCCAATCGGGGACGAGAAGAAACTGAACGACGCTCTGGCCGGGCAGGGCAAATCCACACGCCGGCTGGCCGAGATCGACGGCCTCAACTACTCGTCAGGGGACAAGCTGTCGCTCGGCCTCTACCGGGTGGACAAGTGAACACGACGATGACCCCGCCTGCGGTGTTCCGCCGGTCTCTCGGCAACTTCCTCGACACGATGCGGATCGTGCGAAGGCGCTTTGCCGTGCGCAAACCCGACTATCCGCGCATAGCCTGGCCGGTCTGGCTGCTCGCCTGGATCATGCTCACGGCAGCGGTCTTCTTTCGCCTTGACCACGCAGCCGGGACGCGTTGGGGGGAATGGCCTCCCGGTCTTGCGCGCTTCACCGAGTTTTTCACCGATTTCGGCCTGGGCGGCTGGTACCTTATTCCGGCCGCACTCTGCCTTGTCGCCGCCAACCTCACCGACTGGCGAGGCCTTTCGCGGCGCGCGCGGATGCTCGTCTACAACTGGACCTGCTTTGCCTTTCTGGTGCTCGGCGCGGTCGGCCTGTCGGGCATCGCCGTCAATCTGCTGAAATACGGCATCGGGCGGGCGCGTCCGCGCTATTTCGACGATTTCGGGGTGTTGTCGCTGCATCCTTTCGCTTTTGATGCGCGCTTTGCCGGCTTTCCATCCGGCCACGCCACCACCATGGGCGCCGTCTTCGGCGTCGCGCTGCTGTTGTTTCCGAGACGCTGGTACATCGCGCTGGCGATCACTGCATGTATCGCGTCGACGAGGGTTTTCGTCGGCGCGCATTATCCCAGCGACACCGTCGCCGGCTTCGGCCTCGGCTGCGCCAGTGCGATCCTTTGCGGGCTTCTCTTTGCCCGGCTCGGCTTCATCTTCCGCCGGTCGTCGGCGAAGTTGCCCGTCCGCAAGACGACCTTTCGGCTCGCGGGCTACGGCGGGACTGGGAACAGAAGAGTGGCGTCCAGACAGGGCGAAGATCGCGTCGCCGCGGACCGGCCTTAGGGTCTTCAAGAGCGGACATTATGCTCGGCGTTGGCATCGTCATGACCTTGACCTGGTCAAGATGTCCACTCCGGCCAGTGGAATGTCTGGATTTGGCGCGCGATTCCGACCTCAGCGAACGAAGTTATGACACGCCATTCAAGTGAAGAACCGCTTCGCCAATTGCACTGTAATGACATCCGAGACACTCGCGCTTGCCGAAGGGGCTGTCGGCTCTGACGGGATTAGCGTAAGCTAATGTCCACAAGGGGGTGCGCACATGCACCGTGTCATCGCCATAGCGATCTTAGTTCTGGTGGCCGTGTTCAGTTCCGCGCGGGCGGAGGTGCTGATAGGGGTTTCATCCGCGCTGACGGGACGGCTCGCCTGGTTCGGCGAGCAGGGGCAGCGTGGCGCAGAGATGGCCGTGGCCGACATCAATGCAAAGGGTGGCGTACTCGGCCAGCAGATGCGACTCATCACGGCCGACGACTTCTGTGATCCCGAGCAAGCGGTCGCCGCAGCCCAGAAGCTGGTGGGTGACGGTGTGGTGCTTGTCGTAGGGCACTACTGCTCTGGAGCCTCGATCCCAGCATCGAAGGTGTACGAGGCGGCGGGCGTTTTGCAGATTTCACCAGGATCGACCAATCCCCTGTTGACTGAACAAGGCCGCGCCAACGTTTTTCGCGTCATTGGTCGCGACGACGCGCAGGGGATCGTGGCCGGCAACTACCTGGCCGAAAATTGGAGCGACAAAAGGATTGCGATCCTTCACGACGGCACCACCTATGGAAGGGGTCTTGCCGACGAGACTCGAAAACAGCTGAACAAGCGCGGCGTAGTCGAAGCGATCTACGAGGAGTACACCCCCGCCAAGAACGATTATTCGGCCGAGATCGCTTCGCTAAAGGCTGCGAATATCGCCGTGGCATATGTCGGCGGATATCATGCCGAGGTCGCACTCATGGTTCGCGCCGCACGCGACCGCGGCTATACGGTTCAGCTCGTCTCAGGCGATGGCATGGCGACCGAGGAATTTGCTTTGATCGCCGGCCCCGCGGCCGAGGGGACCATCTTCACGTTCCCGGCGGATGCTCGCCGAAATCCCGAAGCGGCCTCAGTCGTCGAGCGGTTCCGGGCTGAAAACTTCGAGCCCGCAGGCTACACGCTGTTCAGCTACGCCGCCGTCCAGGCCTGGTCGCAGGCGGTGGAGAAGGCCGGCTCACTAAAGCTCCAAGCTGTGATTGCGTCGCTGCGCGGCAATCAATTTGATACTGTGTTGGGCCGTATCGACTTTGACGACAAGGGCGACCTCACGACCCAAAACTGGGCTTGGTACGTCTGGCGCGGCGGAGAGTACGTGCCGGTTGAATAGGGTTCGCTGATCGCCGGCGTGCCGGCTGAGACGTCTAGTCTGATGCAGACCAGTGTGGCCGGACTGTTCCGACTCGCCGAGATGCTTGAACGCCTCGGCATACGCGGCCGGCTGTTGCTCGCCTTTTTCGGGATCAGCGCCCTTGCGGTGCTGGCAACCGTTGCGGCGCTTTATGCTTTCCTCCAGGTTGGCGACGTCGTCGACCGAATTACCACGGATCGAGTGCCGTCGGCGCTCGCCTCCCTCCAGCTGTCGCGCCAGGCCGAACGGGTCGCTGCTGCCGCGCCATCGGTGCTGGCAGCGACTAGCAGGGCTCAGCACAACGAGGTCTCGGCTGCCGTCGCGCTCGAGATGTCCCGCCTCGAGGCCCTGCGCACGGACCTACGGGATGCCACGTTAGGCACAGTGCCTTTGGCCGAGATCGAGGAAGCCGCGATTGTTCTGAGGCGCAACCTGAAGGAGCTCGACTCTCTTGTTGTCGCCCGGCTCGACGTGGTCGCCCGCAAGGAGGAGCTCCTGAACCGCCTCGCCGCGACGACGACCGGAAGCCAGCGCCTTGTCGCCACCGGCATCCTGGTCATGGATTCCAGACTCCCGCAATGGCGGGCGGTCGCGGCCGACACGTCGCTGTCGCCCGATCGACGCGCAGCGGCGATGGCCGACCTGGTCCAGGCGATTGCGGCCTACATCCCCCAGCAGAAGGCGCAGCGGGAGATCTCGGCGGTCAACGACGCGCTGGTGAAGGTCGCGAACGCGCCGACGCCGGGCGATCTGGCGTTGATCCTTTTTCCGCTACGCCGTTCGCTCACTGCTCTTGAAAAGGCTTCCATGGAGATCGACGAAAAGCTGCGGACCCGCTTCCGGCAGCGTGTCGACGAATTCAAGGGTTTGACCGACGGCGAGGACAGCATCCCCAAGGCGCGGGAGGACGAGTTTGCTGTCCTGGCACAGGGCGAAAGGCTTCTCGCCGAGAACAATCGACTGTCGCGCAATCTCACCGCTGGCGTCGATCGCCTCGTCGCTACGGCAGACCAGGAGATCGCTGCGTCCGGTCGCGAAGCCGCGCTCGTCCAGCGCTACGGCACCGCGGTTGTGCTCGGCTCCGCCTTCCTCAGCCTCCTGAGTTCGGTTCTGGTCGTCTGGCTCTATGTCGACCGCAGCCTTCTCGCCCGTCTGGGAGCGGTGAGCCAGGGCATGCTGGCGATCGCGGGCGGCGATCTTCGTGCGCCGCTGCCGGCCGCGGGCAGCGACGAAATCGGGCGCATGGCCGAGGCGCTGAGCCTCTTCCGGGATACTGCTGTCGAGGTCGAGGAAAAGAACCTGCGCGACGTTGAAGAAGCGCGCCAGCGGCTGGTCGATGCCATCGAAAGCATCTCCGAAGGTTTCGCACTCTATGACAGAGAGGACAGGCTTGTCCTTAGCAACAGCCGCTACCGCGAACTGCTATACGCCGGTCTGGAGGCCGAGCTAACCCCTGGCACAGCATTCGAGGAGATCATTCGCCGATCCGCCGAACGCGGCTACATCAGGGATGCCGAGGGGCGGGTCGATGAGTGGGTTGCCGAGCGCCTGTGGCTGCACCGCAACCCTGGCGAACCATGGGTGCAGCGGCGGGGCGACGGACGATGGATCATGATAAGCGAGCGGCGGATCAGCGCCGGCGGCACGGTCGCCGTCTATTCGGACATCACCGAGCTGAAGCAAAGGGAGGAGAACCTCGCCGAGAAGTCCACGGCCCTAGAGGCGCTTTCCAGCAAACTGGCCAAATATTTGGCGCCCCAGGTGTACAGCTCGATATTCACCGGCCGCCAAGACGTTAGAATCGCCAGTCAGCGCAAGAAGCTGACCATATGCTTCTCCGACATCGCCGGCTTTACCGAGACCACCGACAAGATGGAGTCCGAAGATCTCACCCAGCTCCTCAATCACTACCTGACGGAAATGTCGAAAATCGCGTCGGATCATGGTGCCACGATCGACAAGTACGTCGGCGACGCGATCCTGATGTTTTTCGGCGACCCTGAGACGCGCGGCGTCAAGGAGGACGCGCTGGCTTGCGTACAGATGGCGCTTGCCATGCAAAAACGGATCAGCGAGCTTACCGAAGTCTGGCGGGACATGGGGATCGAAACACCGCTGCGCTGCCGCATCGGCATCCATACCGACTACTGCACCGTCGGTAACTTCGGCAGCGAGGACCGGATGGACTACACGATAATCGGCGGCGCCGTAAATCTCGCCTCGCGCCTGGAACAGGAGGCGGCACCGGGGGCTATCATCATTTCCTACGAGACGTTTGCGCAAGTGAAGGACACGATTGACTGTGAGGAGATGGGGCACGTCCAGGTCAAGGGGATCGCCTATCCCGTCGCCACCTACCGCGTCATCGATCTGAAGGCCAATCTAGCGGACGCTTGTCGCGGCGTTCGAACCGAGTTGCCGCACTTCAGGCTGGAACTTGAACCGGAGCTGATGTCCGCTGACGAGCGTGGCGGTGCCGCCACTGCGCTTCGAGACGCGCTGGATCGGCTTTCCCACAAGCCCGGGCAGTAGGGCTTGGTTCACAGCGGGCCCTCCCAATGGACGCAAGGAGTAGGATGGGGACGCCGCTTCGCGCGACTGAGAAAGCCCGCGGGTGACGCCGGTCAGATCCATGGACCGCCTGGCGGCGGACTTTCCTCCCGAAGCATCGGCATCGTCCGCAAGGGAGTCGAACGTTTGCCGGGGGACTCGCAAGGTCTGGAGATGGTGCGACCATCTCGGCTGCGAGGGGCAGTCTTTGAACCTGTAGGCGCGTCCGCAGCTCCGACGCGACCGTCTGCCCGGCTCTTCTTAGGCGCTCAAGCGATGGCACCGCGCACCGCCATAATCAAGTATAGTTCCTAGCCGATCGCAGACGGAGGAGAAGAGCAAATGTCCGAGGACGCCGGACCGAGAAAAGTGGACGCCGAATATGCGATTGAGTACCTCCAGGAGCATCCGGAAGCAGGGCTTTGCTGCGACGATGGGCGCTGCTGGATTACGCCGAACGCAAACGAGACCGATCAGCGGATCCTGCTTCTTGAGGTGGTTGAGGCTGACCGGCTCAAAGATGATCCTCGCCTTCGACTCGTGTCCGGAATCGCTCATGCGGGTCGGTCGCTCTGGGTCGTTCGGAGAATGACATAATTACGTTAGCGAGGGTCGCCTCGTCCTTACGGATCATCTGCGCCCAATCGGCGGCATGATCTTGCCGCCAGAGCGCAACCAAATCCGCATTCGGCGGGCCTCGCTATAGGCAGCTATCATCGCCGACCTTGCCAAAGCTGTCGGTGGAAATGTCCATGTCAGTTGCCGAGTGCAACATCTGGCGAAGATGAACGTACGGCAGCTTCCAGGATTGGCGAGGGGATCGGCGGACGGCGCAAAGCTGCCGTTCGCGTCGTGCGATCCTTCGAGCGTCGCCTGAGCGAACGAGCTATGTCCTACTCCAAATGATGTATGCCCTCCCGTAAGGACAGCCTTTTGCGCATGTGCTAATAAAGCCATTGCAGGAGGATGCCATGCCGTCCTTGAGGTGGGCTGCTATTGTCGTGCTTGCCGCGACGCTCAACAATGCGACGCCGATAATGGCCGCCGAAGCAGTGGGCCAGGCAGTCGTGATCAAGACTGCCGTTACCGGCGCAACCGGACCGCTGGTGGTCAGGGCACCCGTTCATCAGGACGAACGTATCAGGACATCCAATACCGGGCTTGGCCAATTCGTGTTCCTGGATGGCACCAAGCTGGCGGTAGGGTGGGGTTCTTCCGTCGTCATCGACAAGTACGTCTTCGACAATGAGAATTCGGTGAAGAAGCTTACCATCCGCGCCGCCAAGGGAACGTTTCGCTGGATAAGCGGAAGCTCGCCTTCGTCCGCCTACCAGATCGTGACGCCCGCAGGCACGATAGGCGTGCGGGGAACAGCATTCGATGTCCACGTCGCACCAAACGGCAAAACCGCCGTCGTGCTCCTGAAGGGGTCGGCCCGATTCTGCGGCGGCGGCGGATGCAGGGAACTGAAGCGGCGCTGCGATTGTGTGGTCGCGACGCCATCAGGCGCAATGAGCGACGTTACCAAGGTCAATCGATCTGTGCTCGCCGCACTCGGCACCTCGCGGGCATTGCCGTTTCTGACCGGCAATCAGAAGCTTTCGGGAGGCCTTGACGGAATCGGCGGAAATTGCGGGCTTGCGGCCGCCATTCAGCAGGAGCATGAGGCGCGGCCGCAACAGCGCAACTCACCGGCGCCCAGTCCACCCAGTCCGGGCACGCCCGATCCGCCGAGCCCGCCGGACCCGCCAACGCCTGGCGTCACGGATGACGGCAACAACGGCCATGGAAATGATCCGGGTAAGCACGATCCCAGCAATCCCGGAAAATCCAACGGTCCTCGCCACGGATAGGGCAAGGGCGGTGGCAACGGCAACAGATAGCCGTTCTTTTCCTTGGCGCGTCCGGTATTCGACTTCGCTGGCCGGTCAGGGCTAACGCGCTCCTATGTCGGTGTGGACGAAATCATTGCCCTTGAACAGCAGCGAGTCCCGCGGTCGACTGGCCTGTATGAATGCAGGTCAGGAACCGGAGCCGAATTGTTGCTCCGCATAGCCGGCATTCGCTTCCGCCGCCGCTCCGGCCCGTTTGGCAAGAAAATCATCCGCTCTGCGCGAAATCCGACCATAGAAGTCCTGCAAGCCTGCCGGCAGGCCCGCGGCCTTGGCTTTGGCCGCCGCGATGATCTTTCGGCTGCCTGGCGAGCGCGAATGCAACGCCTCGACGAGCTTGCCGTGGAGAAGGCGCAATTCCGCAAAATCCGGCGACGACGCAACACTTTCATCGCCGACGACGGCATTGATTCTCGTCCTCGCGCTCTTTCCCTTGAGCTCCAGCGATCCCGCATCGAGCAAGGCCCAGCCTGCCAGCGATCGTACTGTGTCGTCGGACGCGAGGATGTCGAAATTCACCGTCTTGCACGCTGTCTCGATACGCGCTGCGACGTTCACCACGTCGCCAACGGCCGAATAGTTGAATCGCGACTCCGCGCCCATGTTTCCGACGCAGGCGACACCGGTATGGATTCCGATACCGATGCGAACCGTCTGGCCGGCCCCGAATCCGAATGCATCGCTTTCGTTGAGGCGAGCAATCGTCTCGCGCATGGCCAATGCCGCGCGAACGGCCTTGGCGGGATGATCGGTGACATCGACCGGGGCATTCCAGAAGGCCATGATCGAATCGCCGATGAACTTGTCGAGTGTGCCTTCATTGGCGGTGACATGACGGCTGAGCGCGTCGAGAAGCGTATTCAGAAACCGCACGACAGCGGTGGGCGGCAGTCTTTCGCTGATCTCGGTGAAGTTTCGCACATCGACAAACATCATGGTCAGCTCGCGGTCGTCTCCGCCAAGACGAAGTGCGTTGCGCGTGTGCTCGATGCGGTAGAGGAGCGATGGCGACAAATATTGGCCGAAGGCCCGCCGGATCGCGCGCCGCTCCCGGTCAGTCACCAGGAAGCGGAAAGAGGTTGTCGCGAAATGCGTGATCGAGCCCATGACGATCGGTGCAAACGGGTCGAACAGCAGTCCCGCAAGCGAAAAGGCAAGCCATGATGCGACGAGCGCCATGCCCGTGATCGCCAGGCCGCAGGCGAGCGCAATCGCGGGGCTTACGAAAATCGTGAGAATCACCAGAAGGCTGCCCAGCATCGCGATCAACGCGATCTCCAGCCCGTTTGCCCAGTCGGGCCGCGACAGATAGTGGCCGGACAGTACCTGTTCAACCATCTGCGCGTGGAGCGAGACGCCCGGCACGTTCTCACCGAGTGCCGTGACACGAATATCCTGCAGCCCGGCGGCGGAAGTGCCGACAAACACGATGCTGCCCTCGATCGCGGCCCTTGTTTCGGGCGAGACGCCGCCGGGTGCGAGCACGTCCTTAGCCGAAACATACCGTTCCGCCCTGTCGGGACTGACATAGAGCCAGAGTTCGCCGGCCGAGGTCACCGGGATAACGAAGTCGCCGATCTTGACGGAGCTCATTATGCCCTGCCGATCCGGCACGCCGGCAATGAGATAGGTGGAGGCGCCTTGCGCTACCCTCATGGCTTCGAGGGCAAGATCCGGATAAAGCTGCTCGCCATCAGTGAGAAAGAGTGGAGCTGTCCTCACCACAGCGGTCGATCTGCCCGGATTGAGGCTGATATGTCCGATGCCGGCGGCATTGGCCTCAAGCTGCGGCCGCAGCGGTGTGGCTGCCCTGATATGGGGAGGAGCATCGACCGGGCTCTCGCCCGTAAACGCAATGCCAGCCTTCATTCGCGGCCGATAGTTCCCTTCGTTGGAGATGCCGTAACCCAGGACAACTGGCTTGCCGGCGATCGATCGGGCGAAGATTTCGTCGTTGTCGGGCAGGCGGTCGAGCAGGGCAGGATCGATGCCTGGCACGTCGCGGACAACATTGCGAGGCGACAGACGATCGGGCTCGGCGAAAAGGATGTCGAACGCGATGGCCGCCGCACCAAGCTCCGTCAGTTTCTCGACCAGAGCCGCCATGCGATGCCTGGGCCACGGCCACTGCCCGAATTGCTGCAATGAGGCCTCGTCGATGTCGACCACGCGGACGGGCATCGCCTCGAAGCTGCGAGGTGCCAGCCTCTGATATTGGTCGAACGTCGCTTCGCGGGCGAGTCTCAACGGCTGCGGGTCACTCGCCCGGACAATGGTAAGCGCCGCTACCAGCGACAAGCCCAGGATGACGCCGGCCAGCTGGGCGCGTGTCATGATTTCTGCACCAGTTGCTGTGCCGCGCATCCTTCCTGCATGGTACCCGCTCCGGGAAGTAGCTTTTCGAGCCTCAAGGCTAGGCTGCATTGTTCCCGGCAAATGCGCAATCGCCAACCTTACCGCCCAAAGGAGTAGCGCAGTTCTAGCGCTGGTGCGGCACACCAACGGCATGGCGCAGCGCCTGTCATCCTGGATGCTGGCTATCACTTCGCTGCTGAAACCGAAACGAACCAGCTTGTGGCGGAGGCAACAACGATAGCGGACGTTGAACTTCCAATGTCCGATGTCGTGAGGTGACCCAATTCCGCACGCTCGAATGGATACAAGGACTGCTGATTGGGCCGAGCATACCTATTCGGCGAGTCCGGCCTTGCGATACCCCTCGACGAAATGCTGCACGATTGTCTCGTCACGTGCAGGCTGGCTCGCCGCCCAGTGGCTAATGGTGAACTTTGGGTTCTCGGCCATGAACTGCGCTGCCTCGCGCTTCGCCTCTTCCGTTCTCCCAAGTTGCGCAAGGGTTGCTGCTAAAACGCGTCGGGAGGCAGTTGCGTAGGTCGAGGGGTCAGTCAGCATCTCCAATGCGAGCTCGTACTGGCGTGCGGCGTAGTAAGCCAAACCATACTCCCAGTAGTACCAGGCTGCTGGATGCGGATTGACACGCAGAGCGCGCTTCAAAAGGTCTATAGCCTCAAGAGGACGACCGTCGAAAGAAAGTGTCTCAGAGTAGAGGACCAGAGCGTCGGCGTGGTTCGGATCAATTGCTAGAGCAGCCGAGAATTCCGATTGGGATTCAACCCATTTTCCCTCATGTGCAAGAAGATAACCGAGCACCCATCGGTTTGCGGCGTCATCCGGATCGAGTTGCACGGCTCGGGAAGCCATCTCCAGCGCAATCGATCTCGATGGCTCTTTCGGCTCGATCGCGAATGCCCACGCTTGCCAGAGCGCGAATGCTAGCAATCGATAGGCCTCGGCATAACCGGGATCGACAACAGTGGCCTGCCAGGCGATCAAACTTGCCTCGCGGGCTGCCGGAGATCCGGCATTGAACTCAATCAGGCTTCTGGCTCGAACACAGAGGTCGTAGGCCAAAATATCCTTTGGTCGGTTTCGTTCAGGCCGTGGAGCGAGACGCCCCGCGAGTTCCTGGACGATGCGCCCCGTCACTTCATCCTGGACAGCGAAAATATCCTCAAGCCCCCTGTCAAACCGTTCGGCCCACAGGTGACCTCCTTCGGTTGCATCGATCAACTGAACGTTGACCCGTACCCGGCCCGCGGAGCGTCGAGCGCTGCCCTCCAGAATATACCGCACTCCAAGATCGCGTGCGATCAACCGAACGTCGATTGACTTTCCCTTGTATGCGAAAGTCGAGTGTCGGGCGATCACGAACAGACCTGTGTTGCGCGAGAGGTCTGTAATGAGATCCTCGGTCAGCCCGTCGGCAAACATATCCTGATCGGTTTCGCCACTCATGTTTGTGAATGGCAGGACTGCGATGGACGGCTTTGACGGCAGCTGCAGGTTCCACGAATCGTCGCTGAGTATTGCAGTCTGCGTCTGTGCCTTGACCCGGTAGACCTGTACCGGCTCGGAGATGTTTTTGAGAGCCATTGCGCCAAGATCGTCAAATCGGGCTTCAATCTTTTTCCTGACTTGATCGTAGACATTGCCGGCGATGCAGATGTCACCGGGCTGCCCTAGCGCCTCGAGCCGGGCAGCAATGTTAACGCCGTCGCCGTAGAGGTCATCCCCTTCGACGATCACGTCGCCAACGTTGATGCCAATGCGCAGAACCATCCGCGATTCATGCGGTATCTTGTCGTTTGCCAGCCCGGTTTCGCGCTGAAGCTCAATTGCGCATTGCACCGCATCAACGGCGCTGCCGAATTCAATCAGTATGCCGTCGCCCATGAGCTTGACCAGACGACCGCCGTATCTGGCAATCAGTGGGCTTAGGATGTCGCGACGTTGCGCCCTCAGCACATCAAGCGTTCCAGCCTCGTTTTGCTCCATGAGCCGGCTGTAGCCTGATACGTCGGCAGCAAGGATTGCTACGAGACGGCGCGGAACGCGATCCTGGGTCATCACGCAAATCCTATGGGCGCGTTGCCGGATAGTCTATCACTTAGACTTCATAAGAGAGACGGCCCCGAGAACAATCCGCAGAGTATGGCTGGAGCCTCAAGTCCCACCTCTGGCGCGAAGTAGCCGTTAGCGCTTGGACGAGCGATTTCGGCCTTTGGTGGACAGCGATTGGCCGATGGAATGACCGAGATCAGGCGCATCGCCGCCAAGCAGCATTGAGCCGGAAGCGGAACGTCCGCATTGAAGGGCGGAGCCTCGGAAAACCGCCGTTTGTGGATTTAGCTGCGACGTGCTGCTTCCGACCATCCGCAGTTTCTCTCTCCGCCGATGTCGACACGATAATCCGGAGATCGGGCCCGCCGACGTCCTACTCTGCAAACGGTGCGTGATGGAGCAGGTTGACGGCTGAAGATCGCACGTAGCCTCGCACGTATTTCGTGCCGAAGTCGGCAATGAAATTGTCCCGTGTGGTATCCGGCTGACTTCTTGCCAGATTGGATAGGCAGGTCGTCATCATTTCCTTCATTTGAAGCCGGGGATAAGCCGACAGGATGGCTTCCTTGTCGCCAGCGCCGAGCTCTTGGCAGCCGAAGCCGCCATAGTCGCACCCAATGCCGATCCCGCAACAGGCGACATCGACACCCTTGTGCCGCCCGATCGACGCCGTGGTATGCAGTGCGATCGCGTCCCATATTGTCTCAGCGCGCCGTTCGCCCATGTGAAGGGCGAGGGCGAATGCCCGGCCGGTGCCGCGCTTCTTGAAGGTCCACATGCATCTGCGACCATGACGAGATGGGTGCGACGCACATCAGACAGCTTGCTAGGACGGCCCGCCACTTTGCCACAGTTGCCTGAGCCGCTGCTGGACGTGCCCGACTATGATGCGAGATTCATCAATGCTCGACAGGATCGTCCCTGACTTGCGGGTGGAAGCGAAATCGAGCCCGGCAAAATAGATCCCGCTCGCTGCTCCTATGCCGTCCACCTGCAATGGCTGCTGGTCCTCTCCGACCGCACCTGGTACTCTGACCCAACTGAAGTCGCCATCGAAGCCGGTACACCAGACGATGGTTGAGATCCCGCTTTTCTCGAGGTCGAGCGACGTGATCGGCGGCGATGGAATTTTCGGTGCTACCGCTTCGGCCGGATCGTCTTTGGCCGGTGGCGCCGCGATGCCACTTCGCGCGATATAGTCATCGATCTTTCGGCACAACTCAGCCGAGCTTTCATCGGCGAAGCGAATATTATCGGCAACGTCACCTGTAAAGCTTAGCGCAGTGCCATCGGCGCTAAGCAGCCTACCAAGCAGAACTACACCCTGAGCGCTAAGCGACTGCAGGCTGATGGTTTCGAGGGCGCCTTGCAGTGGGCGGCCGGGGATAGCGCCAGACGGCAGAACGAAGTCCTTCCGGCGGATGTCCATCAAACCGCAGTCAACCAGCCACAGAACGACGTCTCGGCCTCGATAACGCCGCGGGAGGCGGCCGATCTTGCTGGTCGCGAAGAAGGTCTGACGGCCGGCGTCGGCGAGGTCCTTGGCGATCTGGCCGCCTGACTGGCCGCTGCCGACCACCAGCACCGCTCCCGGCTCGAGGGGCGTGGCGGAACGGTAGTCAGACGCATCGATCTGGCGGACGAATGGAGGGATCCGCTGCGACGCCGCCGGCCGCCTTGGTCGGTTGAGGCTGCCGCTCGCGACAACAACGTTACGTGCCGCAACCGTCCGGATCGGCGTACGCACGAGGTAGCACTCGGCGCCGTTCGGCGCCACCTCGGTGACCGATTCCCCGGTATGCACCGGCAAGCCGTTCCGCGATGCGTATCCCTCCAGCATGCTGACGAACTCGTCACGCGTCATCGCCCCTTCCGGGTCGCTGCCCTCATAGCGGTCACCTGGCAAAACCGTCAGCACTTTTGGGATGTTGAAATGAAAGGAGTCCCAGCGCTGCGACCGCCAGGTTTCGCCAATTCGTCCACGCTCGAGCACAACGTGGGAAATACCAGAGTGCCTAAGGCCGTGACTGACGCCGAGCCCAGCCCAGCCAGCGCCTATGACCACCACGTCGAGGACGTCACTCATTCGCTCCCCCAAGCCCGCAACAGCCACTCTAGTGTTCTGACCTATTTATAGGAGTCCCTTGATGCCGCAAATCAGTGTAACGACGGTGTATGCGGAGTATCGAGGCAAGCCTGTAAGTCAGGCCCAGTGATCGGGCGACACTGGAGCGGCTCGTTGCCGATGGCAAGATGAGGCGCAAAGCTGCCGTTCGCGTCGTGGAAGATGTACGGCTTCGGGTCGAACTCGGTCGTTCAGAAGTGATTGGGTTTGACCCAAGAGCCTCGGCTTCAGCTACTGGCGTTCAATGCCGCCATAGGATCTAACCAGTTCGGCCATGTCCGGCGCGCTTGCGCTCGGCGCCTCGCTCTCCAGCCCCTCGGCGACGCCGACGCGGTCGGCGACCGGACGGTTCTGGCTGACCTTCCACTTGCCGCTGATGTCGGTGATCTCGATCTCCAGCCCGATGATGCCCTTGATCTGCGACTGGATGAAGCCGGCCGGCGCGTCGGTCACCGCCCAGGGCGCCTCGCGGCTGCCTTCCTGCGACGCCGTCAGCTCGGCGATCTGCTGCGCCAGCCAGGCCTGGTCCTCGATCACCTTGACCGTGCCGCGCACCTGGACGATGGCGTAGTTCCAGGTCGGCACGACCTTGCCGGTCTCGCGCTTGGTCTCGTACCAGGACGGCGTCACATAGGCGTCGGCGCCCTGGAAGACGACCAGTACCGGCGAAGCGGGATTTTCGGCCAGCTGCCGCCATTGCGGGTTGGCCTTCGCCAGATGGGCGCGCAGCCTGCCCTTCGTGCCAATTTCGGCGTCGAGCAGGAACGGGATCGCGTTCGCGACCGGCCCCTCGGCGCCGTTGGAGATCAGCAATCCCAGCGGATGCGCCCGTACCAGCCCGTGCAGGACGTCCTGCCGCGTCTCCTGGAAATGCGGAGGCTGGTACATGGCGATCGCTCCCTATCTCAGGCGCTTCGGCCGCGGGTCGGACAATTCGCCGGCGAGCCGCCGGTCGAGATAGTCGGCGCATTCCTGCAGCAGAAGGTCGGCGTCATTGGCGAAGAAATGATTGGCGCCGGGCAGCGTCTTCTGGGTGATGGTGATGCCCTTTTGCGTGTGCAGCTTGTCGACCAGCGCCTGCACGTCCTTGGGCGGCGCCACCTTGTCGGCATCGCCATGGATGATCAGGCCCGACGACGGGCAGGGCGCCAGGAACGAAAAATCATAGGTGTTGGGCTGCGGCGCGATCGAGATGAAGCCCTCGATCTCGGGACGGCGCATCAGAAGCTGCATGCCGATCCAGGAACCGAACGAGTAGCCTGCGACCCAGCAGCTCTTGGAATCCGGATGCAGCGACTGCACCCAGTCGAGTGCCGCCGCGGCATCCGACAACTCGCCGGTGCCGTGGTCGAATTCGCCCTGGCTGCGGCCGATGCCGCGGAAATTGAAGCGAAGCGTGGTGAAATCGCGCTTCTGGAACATGTAGAAGAGGTCGTAGACGATCTTGTTGTTCATCGTGCCGCCGAATTGCGGATGCGGGTGCAGCACAATGGCGATCGGCGCGCTCTTTTCCTTGGAAGGCTGGTAGCGACCCTCAAGGCGGCCGGCCGGACCGGTAAAAATGACCTCAGGCATAAAATACTCCACATGGCATAAGAATGCGCGGCGCCCGGAACACTCTTTCCTCTGGCCTTGACGCAGGGCGAGCGTCTTCTTAGAAGCTAGTTTAGAATTGTTCAAAACTGGGTGGCCAAAACCTGCCGGCCAGGCCGCCCGCGCCGCAAGCCGCGTAAATAGGACGGCTTGCCTTGCGATTTCAAGGAAATAACGCGCTATCCTCGCCGAATGGCTTTTGACGGGACCAATTGAAGGAAAATGGCCGCAACTCGCGCCTATCTCGACTACAATGCCAGCGCGCCACTCATTGCAGAGGCGCGCGCGGCCATGGTTGTCGCGCTCGACGTCGCCGCCAATCCGTCGTCGGTCCATGCCGAGGGTCGCGCCGCCCGCCGGCTGATAGAGGACGCGAGGCGCGACGTCGCTCGGCTGGTCAACGCCAAGCCGGAGCATGTCGTGTTCACCTCGGGCGCGACGGAAGCCGCCTCGACGCTTCTTTCGCCCGACTGGCAGATGGGGCGCGGCACTGTCCGCATGAGCCGGCTCTATGTCTGCGAAGCCGACCATCCCTGCTTGCTCAATGGCGGCCGCTTCCCGGCGGCGCAACTGACGCGGATCGGCGTCGACGCCAACGGCACCGCCGATCTCGGCGCATTGGCTGCGGCCCTTGCCACCCATGACAAGGCCGACGGCCTGCCGCTGGTGGCGATCCATGCCGCCAACAACGAGACCGGCGTCATCCAGCCCGTCGAGGCCATCGCCGGGATCGTCAAGGCGGCGGGCGGCATACTCGTCGTCGATGCGGTGCAGGCGGCTGGCCGTATTTCCCTGGATATGTCGGCGCCTTACGCCGATTATCTGATCCTGTCCTCGCACAAGATCGGCGGCCCCAAGGGTGTCGGTGCCATGGTTGCGGCGTCTGACCTGATGATGCCGAAGCCGCTGGTCAATGGCGGCGGCCAGGAAAAGGGCCACCGCGGCGGCACCGAAAACCTGACGGCTATCGCAGGCTTTGGCGCCGCGGCACGGCAGGCGCTGGCGGGGCTGAACGACGTCGATGCGCTCGCGCGCCGCCGCGATGAGGTCGAAACGATCATCAAAACGCTGGTGAATGACGCGGAAATCTTCGGAACTGGCGCTCCAAGGCTTGCCAACACGACATTCTTCGCTATTCCCGGCATCAAGGCCGAGACGGCGCAGATCGCCTTCGATCTGGCCGGCGTCGCCCTGTCGGCGGGATCGGCCTGTTCGTCGGGCAAGGTTGGTCCGAGCCATGTCCTGAAGGCCATGGGTTATGGCGACAGCCTTGGCGCCTTGCGCGTGTCCATTGGCCACGCAACGAGCGACGAGGACATTGAACTGTTCCGGACCGCGCTGGCAACGATCGCCGCGCGCCGGGCGGGCAGGGAAGAAGCTGCTTGAGGGCGGCAAAAGGAATTCGGGCCGCAAGGGCCTGGTAGAGCCGTGCGTTTCGCAGTGGCCGGGTGAATTCCCGGCGGGAACGCACTATATGGAACTTACGCCGCCTCGGGTGCCCAAGGGTGCCGTGGCGATGCCATAGTTTGAAAACTGTCGGGCCTTGACCCCGGCGTGGATGGAGAACGCTTATGCCTGCTGTGCAGGACACGATCGATCGGGTCCGAAAGATCGACGTCGACCAGTATAAATACGGATTCCAGACAGAGATCGCGATGGACAAGGCCCCCAAGGGCCTGAGCGAAGACATTATTCGCTTCATCTCGGCCAAGAAGGACGAGCCGTCCTGGATGCTGGAATGGCGGCTTGAGGCCTATCGCCGCTGGCTGACGCTGGACGAGCCGAACTGGGCGCGCGTCAACTATCCGAAGATCGATTTCCAGGACATCTACTATTACGCCGCGCCCAAGAGCACGCCCGGCCCGACTTCGCTCAGCGACGTCGATCCAGAACTCTTGAAGGTCTACGAGAAGCTCGGCATTCCGCTCAGGGAGCAGGAAATCCTCGCCGGCGTGCAGAAGACCGATGTGTCGGAGTTCGAGGAGGCCAGCGACAATGTCTACAAGTCGGGCCGCGTCGCCGTCGACGCGGTGTTCGATTCCGTCTCTGTCGTCACCACCTTCAAGAAGGAGCTGGCGCAGGCCGGTGTCATCTTCTGCTCGATCTCGGAAGCCATTCGCGAGCATCCGGAACTGGTGAAGAAATATCTCGGCTCGGTCGTTCCGACCACCGACAATTTCTACGCCACGCTGAACTCGGCCGTGTTCACCGACGGTTCCTTCGTCTTCGTGCCCAAGGGCGTGCGCTGCCCGATGGAGCTGTCGACCTATTTCCGCATGAACGAGAAGAACACCGGCCAGTTCGAGCGCACATTGATCATCGCCGAGGAGGGGGCTTACGTCTCCTATCTCGAAGGCTGCACGGCGCCGCAGCGCGACGAGAACCAGTTGCATGCCGCGGTCGTCGAGCTGATCGCGCTCGACGATGCCGAGATCAAATATTCGACGGTGCAGAACTGGTACCCCGGCGACGCCGAGGGCAAGGGCGGCATCTACAATTTCGTCACCAAGCGCGGCGATTGCCGTGGCCACCGCTCGAAGATTTCGTGGACGCAGGTCGAGACCGGCTCGGCCATCACCTGGAAGTATCCGAGCTGCATCCTGCGCGGCGACGATTCCAGCGGCGAGTTCTACTCGATCGCCGTGTCGAACGGCTACCAGCAGGTCGACAGCGGCACCAAGATGATCCATCTCGGCAAGAACACGTCGAGCCGCATCATCTCCAAGGGCATCGCCGCCGGCTTCTCGCAGAACACCTATCGCGGCCAGGTCTCGGCGCACCGCAAGGCGACCAACGCCCGCAACTTCACCAATTGCGACAGCTTGCTGATCGGCGACCAGTGCGGCGCCCACACCGTGCCCTACATGGAAGCCAAGAACTCGACGGCGCAGTTCGAGCATGAGGCGACCACCTCGAAGATTTCCGAGGACCAGAAATTCTACGTCATGCAGCGCGGCATCCCCGAGGAAGAGGCGATCGCACTGATCGTCAACGGCTTCGTCAAGGACGTCATCCAGCAGCTGCCGATGGAATTCGCCGTCGAGGCGCAGAAGCTGATCGGAATCTCGCTTGAGGGCTCGGTCGGTTGACCGGACAGATATTCAGGAAACAAAAGAATGCTTGAGATCAAGAATTTGCACGCCCGCATCGTCGATGACGGCACCGAGATCATCCGCGGCCTGAACCTGACGGTGCAAGCCGGCGAGGTCGCCGCCATCATGGGCCCGAACGGTTCGGGCAAGTCGACGCTGTCCTATATCCTCGCCGGTCGCGAGGACTATGAGGTCACCGAAGGCGACATCCTCTACAACGGCCAGTCGATCCTCGAAATGGATCCGGCCGAGCGCGCCACCGCAGGCATCTTCCTGGCTTTCCAATATCCGATGGAGATACCGGGCGTCGCGACCATGGAATTCCTGAAGGTGGCGATGAACGAGCAGCGCAAGGCGCGTGGCGAGGAGCCGCTAAAAATTCCGGAATTCTTGAAGCGCGTGAAGGACGCCGCCGGCTCGCTCAACATGGACATGGCGATGCTGAAACGGCCGCTCAATGTTGGCTTCTCCGGTGGCGAGAAGAAGCGCGCCGAGATCCTGCAGATGAAGCTCTTGGAGCCGAAGCTCTGCGTGCTCGACGAGACCGATTCCGGCCTCGACATCGACGCGCTGAAGATCGTCTCGGACGGCGTCAACGCGCTGCGCTCGCCGGAGCGTGCCATCGTCGTCATCACCCACTACCAGCGCCTGCTCGAGCACATCGTGCCGGACAGCGTGCACGTGCTCTACAAGGGCCAGGTCATCAAGTCGGGCGACAAGTCGCTGGCGCTCGACCTCGAGGCCAATGGCTATGCCGGTGTTATCGGCGAAGCCGCGTGAGATACCAGGGGCGGAATTGATGAACATGCACGCACAACCGCAGCGGACCCCGGCCGAAACGGCGTTGATCGACGCCTTCGGCGAGCGGCTGTCGCTGCTGCCCGGCGATGGCGCGGTGATGCTGAAGCGCGACGACGCCATCGAGGCGATCAAGCACGGCCTGCCGACGCGGCGCGTCGAATCCTGGCATTACACGGATTTGCGCCGTCTGCTGACGTCGGTGCCGGCCTTCGATCCGGCAGCCGCAACCAAGGCCATCGCGCCGGTGATTGAAGGCTCTGCCGTCCTGCCGCTGCTGGACGGTGTCTCGACCGCGAAACTGCCCGATATCGAGGGCGTAACCGTCCAGCGCCTGTCGGAAAAGCTGACCGATGGCAGCGTCGCACCCGGTCTCGACCCCTATGGCGCTGATGATGCCATCGGCGCGCTCAACACCGCCTTCGTCGCCGACGGCTATTTCGTCGACATCGCCGACGGTGCCGAGCTGGACAGGCCGCTCGAACTGCAGAACCTGCAATCCGCAGGCCAGACGCATGTGCGTCTGCTGACGCGCGTCGGCGACGGCGCCAAGGCGACGATCGTCGAGCGCCAGACCGGTGAGGGCGCGGCGCTTGTCAGCTCTGTCAGCCAGCTTGTGCTTGGCGAGGGCGCCGAAGTGACCTGGCTGATCGTGCAGGAGCAGCCCGACACGGCGACGCACCTGGCCCAGTTCAAGGCGCATCTCGGCAAGAATTCGAAGCTGACGCTGTTCGTCATGAACGCCGGCGGCAAGCTCGTGCGCCAGGAGATCGTGGTCAGGACGACGGGCGAAGGCGCCGACTTCAAACTGCGCGGCATCAACCTCTTGGCCGGCGACACCCATACCGACGTGACCATGGTGCTCGACCATGCCGTGCCGCACACCACCTCGACGGAAGTGATCCGCAACGTGGTGACCGGCAAGGCGCGCGGCGTGTTCCAGGGCCGCATCAACGTCCACCAGTATGCGCAGAAGACCAACGCCAAGATGGCCTGCAACACGCTGCTGCTGTCGGACGATGGCGAATTCTCGACCAAGCCGGAGCTGGAAATCTTCGCCGACGACGTCGTCTGCGGCCACGGCGCCACCGTCACCGAGATCGACCACGACCATCTGTTCTATCTGATGGCGCGCGGCATCGACGAGAAGTCGGCCCGGGGCCTGCTCGTGAAAGCGTTCGTTGCCGAGGTGATCGAGGAACTGGACGACGAGGCGATCGTCGACGCGCTGGAAGCACGGCTCGACGATTGGTTTTTGACGCACGGGTGAGCGCCTGACATTCTCCCCTTGTGGGAGAAGGTGGATCGGCGCGTAGCGCCGAGACGGATGAGGGGTGTTGGAAGGAACGCGGCCTAGTACGGCAAGGACTTCGAAATGGACCAAAAAGTCGAAAGCATCCCCTACGACGTCGAGGCGATCCGCCGCGATTTCCCGATCCTGTCGCGGGAAGTCTACGGCAAGCCGCTGGTCTATCTCGACAACGGCGCCTCGGCACAGAAGCCGCAGGCGGTTCTCGACGCCATCCAGCACGCCTACAGCCAGGAATACGCCAACGTCCATCGCGGCCTGCATTTCCTGTCGAATGCCGCGACCGACGCCTATGAGAAGGCGCGCGAGACGGTGCGCCGTTTCCTCAACGCGCCGAGCACCGACAACATCGTCTTCACCTCCAACACCACGTCGGCGATCAACACGGTTGCTTACGGTTATGGCATGCCCAATATCGGCGAGGGCGACGAGATCGTGCTGTCGATCATGGAGCACCACTCCAACATCGTGCCGTGGCATTTCATCCGTGAGCGACAGGGCGCCAAGCTGGTCTGGGTGCCGGTCGACGATCTCGGTGTCTTCCACATCGAGGAATTCGAAAAGCGCCTGACGAACAGGACGAAGCTCGTCGCCATCACCCAGATGTCTAACGCGCTGGGCACGGTGACGCCGATCAAGGAGATCGTGCGCATCGCACACGCCCGGGGAATCCCGGTGCTGGTCGACGGCAGCCAGAGCGCGGTGCATATGCCGATCGACGTGCAGGACCTCGACTGCGATTTCTTCGTCTTCACCGGCCACAAGGTCTACGGGCCCTCGGGCATCGGCGTGCTCTACGGCAAGAAGGACATTCTCGAGCGCATGCGCCCGTTCATGGGCGGCGGCGAGATGATCGAGGAAGTGACGGAAGACATCGTCACCTACAACGAGCCGCCGCACCGGTTCGAGGCCGGCACGCCGCCGATCGTGCAGGCGATCGGCCTGGGCGCCGCACTCGACTATATGGACAAGGTCGGCCGCGAACGCATCGCCGCGCACGAGGCGGATCTCAAGGACTATGCGCATGAGCGCCTGCGCGCCATCAACTCGCTGCGCATCTTCGGCGACGCGCCGGGCAAGGGCGCCATCATCTCGTTCGAATTGCAGGGTATCCATGCCCATGACGTATCGATGGTGATTGACAGACAAGGTGTGGCGGTTCGCGCCGGCACGCATTGCGCCCAGCCGCTGTTGAAACGCTTTGGCGTAACCTCCACATGCAGGGCATCGTTCGGCATGTATAATACCAGGGCCGAAGTCGACGCTTTGGCCGATGCGCTGGAAAAAGCGCGCAAGTTCTTCGGGTGATGATCATGGAAGACGCTAGCCACACCACCGAGACCGCGCCGGAAGCAGCCATTAACCCGCTGGTTTCCGCCTCGGCCATTCCCGCCGACGAACTGGCACGGCTGACCGACGACATCGTCTCGGCGCTGAAGACGGTCTACGACCCGGAAATCCCGGCCGACATCTACGAACTCGGCCTGATCTACAAGATCGATATCGAGGACGACCGCTCGGTCAAGATCGACATGACGCTGACCGCACCTGGCTGCCCGGTGGCCGGCGAGATGCCCGGCTGGGTGGAGAATGCCGTCGGCGCCGTCGAAGGCGTTTCCGGCGTCGAGGTCAACATGACCTTCGACCCGCCCTGGTCGCCCGACCGCATGTCGGAAGAGGCGCAGGTCGCGGTCGGCTGGTATTAGCATCAATGGGTTGGTGCACTTGCGCCTAGCATAAAACTTCACCATTTTAGGTGAAGAATCATTCGGCAGGCCTTGAACCTGCATGGAATGGAGAGAGAAAGAATGGGACGCTTCGCCGTCATCACGATGACCGAAAAGGCCGCCGACCGGGTGCGCGAGATCGTCGCCACCCGAGAAAACGCGCATGGCATTCGCCTCGGCATCAAGAAGGGCGGCTGCGCCGGCATGGAATACACGGTCGACCTGGTGACCGAGCCCAACACCAAGGACGACCACATCGAGCGCGATGGCGCCCATGTCTATGTCGCGCCTGAGGCGGCCCTGTTCCTGTTCGGCACCGAGATGGATTTCGAGCAGACGACCTTGCGCACCGGCTTCACCTTCCGCAACCCGAACCAGAGTTCGGCCTGCGGCTGCGGTGAATCTGTCGAGCTTAAGCCGGCCGATTTGAAGGCGCTGGCCGAGGCGCGCGCTTCGGCCTGATTTTCCTTCGCCCCGTGAACGGGGCGAAGAAGGCTAGTCCACCCACATCCCCGTCCGCTTGTGCCAGTCGGCGATCGATTCCTCGGGATAGACGTCGAACACCTTGTCCTTCTTGCCGATCTCGGGCTCGATCCAGCTCGCCTTGTATTTCAGCATCAGATGCACCTTCTCCGGCGGCCTGGGCAGCTCGCTGTCGACCGCCGAGGCGAAGGGATGCACCAGCTCCGGCCAGGTCGGGTCGTAGAGCCACAGCGCCGAACCGCACTTTTTGCAGAAATTGCGTTCGCCCGTCGAGATCCCGCATTGCGGATGCTCGTCATCGTCGATCTCGGCCCGGTAGACGCCGAGATTGCGCTTGCCGGTGATCTTCAACGTCTCGTAGTCGGCGCCGAGATTGATGGCGAAGCCGCCACCGCCCTGCTGCTTGCGGCAGATCGAGCAGTAGCACAGCATGAACGGCACCGGCGTGTGGCTTTCCACCTCGAAGCGGACGGCATCGCAGCGGCAGGATCCTTTGAGCAGAAGCGGCATGTTGGAACTCCAACGTGTTTGTCCCTCAACCTTGTCAGCATGGTTTTGGTTGCGGCGATGACAAGGCCGGTGACATCATCGCCGCATGGACAACGAACGCATAGAAGAACTTTTTGAAAGCCTGGGTCCGGTCAGCATCCGAAAACTGTTCGGCGGCAAGGGCATCTATTGCGACGGCGTCATCGTCGCCATCGTGGTGAGCGGCGAACTGATGCTGAAGGCGGACGCGGAAAGCGCGCCCGACTTCGAGGCCGCCGGCTGCAGGCAGTGGACCTATACCGGTTCGCGGCACGGCAAGCAGGTTTCGATGCCCTATTGGAGCGTCCCCGACAGCGCCTTCGACGATCCAGACGAGATGGCGGTCTGGGCGCGCCGGGCCTACGAGGCAGGACGACGGGCAGGCAAGTAGGGCCTAAAGCGCTTTCGCGATCCCCGCTGCCAGCCTTGCATTGTTCTCGACCAGCGCGATGTTGGTCTTCAGGCTCCTGCCGCCGGTCAGTTCGAGGATTTTCCCCAGCAGGAACGGCGTCACCGCCTTGCCGGTCACATTGAGCGCTTCGGCCGCCTTTTGCGCGGCCTGGATGTAGCCGTCCATCTCGCTCGCCGGGATTTCGTGGTCTTCCGGCACCGGATTGGCAACGAGCACACCGCCGCCCAATCCCAGCGCCTGCCGCGTCCGGTAAAAATGCGCGATGTCTTCCGGCGCATGCAAGGTCAGCGGCGCGCGGAACGGCGAATGCCTGGACCAGAAGGCCGGCATCGTCTCGCAGCCATGGCCGACGACAGGCACGCCGCGCGTCTCCAGCACCTCCAGCGTCTTTTCGATGTCGAGGATCGCCTTGGCGCCGGCCGACACGACGATGACCGGCGTGCGCGCCAGCTCATCGAGATCGGCCGAGATGTCGAAGCTTTTTTCCGCCCCCTTGTGCACGCCGCCGATGCCGCCGGTGGCAAACACCTTTATCCCGGCCATATGCGCGGCGATCATGGTGGCGGCGACCGTGGTGCCGCCGGTGCGGCCTTGAGCGACCGCAAAGCCGAGATCGGCGCGCGACAGCTTCATGGCGTCACCTGTCATGGCGAGCGACTCGCGCTCGCCGTCGGAAAGCCCGATCTTGATGCGGCCGGAAACCACGGCGATCGTCGCCGGCACCGCGCCATTGTCCAGGATGATCTTCTCGACATTGGCTGCCATGGCGCCATTGTCTGGATAGGGCATGCCATGGGTGATGATGGTGCTTTCCAGCGCCACCACCGGCCTGCCCGCGGCAAGCGCCTCAGCCACAGGTTTGTGGATGTCGATGAAGGGGCGGGCGGTTTCCGGCGTCATGTCTGTCTCCGATCGCCGCGCGTCCACTTGGACGTCGCGCTGTGGCAAGCTGATCCGCCCGCCCTCATGCCACTTCCCGCGGCTGCGGCACAAGGGCCAGCGCCTCGGCAAAGCTCGCCGCCGTGAAGCCAGGCACGGCATCGCAGCTCTCGATGGCAAGCGTCGCCGCGGCGACACCTTCCCGAAGCGCGGCGCGCAGCGACAATCCGCGCAGCAGGGCGGCGATCGTCGCGCCCGCCAGCGCATCGCCGGCGCCGGTGACATCGGCAATCCGTCGGGGGGCAGAGGGCGCGACGGCGAAAAGCCCGTCTCCGTCAAAGCCTAGTACCGGGGCGCCGCCCGCCGTCACCACGCCGCTCGCGAGGCCAGCGCGCCTCAGCCCCTCGACAAGACCTTGCTCGGAGGCATCGGCGTCTACCCCGGCCAGCGCGACTGCTTCGCGCCGGTTCATGAAAAGCAGGGCCAGGCTGCCGAGCACCGGCATCAGCCGTACCACCTTGGCCGGCGAGATGGCGATGGCGAATACCGGCCTGGCGCCGGCCAGCGCCACCAGCCGCTCGAGTGCCGCGGTCGGCAGGTTTGCGTCGCACAGGATCGCGTCGGCGGCGGCGACCACCTCGCGCACCTTGGCGCGGCGGATCTGCTTGGCGAAGGCGAGGTCGTAGAGCGCCATGTCGGCAAAGCCGACGATCAGCTCGCCGTCACGATCGATCAGCGCTGTATAGCTCGGCGTGGTGCGGTCGAGGAACACCGCCGACAGGTCGGCGATGCCCGACGCGGCGATGGCGCGCGACACCGTCTCGCCCGAGGCGTCGCCGCCGCGCAGCGAAAGCAGCGAGGCAGAAACACCGCGCCGCACCAGGCTGCGCAGCGCGTTGAAGACGCCGCCGCCGACATCCTCGCGCATCGTGCCGGGGTTGGACGCGGCCGGCACATAGGGTCCTGCAACCTGGCCGCGCCGGTCGATATGGGCGCCGCCCACGGCCAGGATTTTTGGGGATGTCGTCATGCGGGCGATATGACCTTTGTTATTCCAGCGGCACAAGCGCTAAGCTGTGCGGCGGAGCTTCGCAGGGCAAGGCAGCGATTCGGTGGATCAATACAATCGGATCGGCTGAGCGAATGCGGGACACATCCCGGAACAAAGGGATGGGACAAAAAAAGAACAAATCCGGAAAAATATTGCTTTTCAGAACGTTGGCGCCCCTTGCCAAACGAGAACAAAAGTGGTACAAATAATCAGGGATCGCGGATTGTCCGGCCTTCATTGACGACCAAGGGGTGATGTATCATGGCTCAGAATACTTTGCGGCTTGTAGAGGATAAGGCAGTGGACAAATCAAAGGCCCTGGATGCGGCGCTGTCGCAGATCGAGCGCGCTTTCGGCAAGGGCTCGATCATGCGGCTCGGCGCCAATGAGCAGGTCGTCGAGATCGAAACCGTGCCCACCGGATCGCTCGGCCTCGACATCGCGCTTGGCGTCGGTGGCCTGCCGCGCGGCCGCATCGTCGAGATCTACGGGCCGGAAAGCTCAGGCAAAACGACGCTGGCGCTGCACACGGTAGCGGAGGCACAGAAGAAGGGCGGCATCTGCGCCTTCGTCGACGCCGAACACGCGCTCGACCCGGTCTATGCCCGCAAGCTCGGTGTCGACCTGGAAAACCTTTTGATCTCGCAGCCCGACACCGGCGAGCAGGCGCTCGAGATCTGCGACACGCTGGTGCGGTCCGGCGCCATCGACGTGCTGGTGGTCGATTCGGTTGCGGCGCTGACGCCGCGCGCCGAAATCGAGGGCGAGATGGGCGATTCGCTGCCCGGCCTGCAGGCCCGCCTGATGAGCCAGGCGCTGCGCAAGCTGACCGCTTCGATCTCGCGCTCCAACACCATGGTCATCTTCATCAACCAGATCCGCATGAAGATCGGCGTCATGTTCGGCTCGCCCGAAACCACGACCGGCGGCAACGCGCTGAAATTCTATGCCTCGGTCCGTCTCGACATCCGCCGCATCGGTTCGGTCAAGGACCGCGACGAGGTTGTCGGCAACCAGACCCGCGTCAAGGTGGTCAAGAACAAGCTGGCGCCGCCCTTCAAGGTGGTCGAGTTCGACATCATGTATGGCGAAGGCGTCTCCAAGACCGGCGAACTGGTCGACCTCGGCGTCAAGGCCGGTGTGGTCGAGAAGTCAGGCGCCTGGTTCTCCTACAACTCACAGCGCCTCGGCCAGGGCCGCGAGAACGCAAAGCTGTTCCTGCGCGACAATCCCGACACCGCGCGCGAGATCGAACTGGCGCTCAGGCAGAATGCCGGGCTGATCGCCGAGAAGTTCCTCGAAAATGGCGGCCCTGAGCGCGGCGAAGACGACGGCTTCGAGGAGGAATCCGGCGCGATGTAGGGCTTGCGAGCGGCGGCCGGAGTTCGGCCATAATCTCGGTCCATCACCTGAAGCTTATGTAATCGAGTTCTGTGTTGTTGCGTTTCGAACCGCCGGCCTTGCGCCGGCGGTTCGTGTTTTAGGCGGCACCTTGCGCAGCCGGCAAAGGGCTGCGTTTTCCCTCCATTTTCGGTGGTGGGTCAGTTTGAAATTCGATCAAGATGGATTGCCGAAGGCAATTGCCACGAGAATGGCCGCGCCGAAGCTGCAGAGATAGACAATGACACCATATGCAATCACCCGACGAGCAATCAGGAAACGGGGTGACCAATATTCAGCATACAGCCTTGCATTTCGTTTCCCCAGTCGTTCGCTCCATGGAAGGTTCCGTTCTTCATTTGACCCGTAGAAATCGGTCCGCACAAAAATGCTTAGAGTTGCGAAGAACATGGCGGCGAAACTCAGGACTGCGACAACGCAACAGGCGGCTATTGGAATAAACAAGTGAGGATTGTTCGCCCATTCATACCTCAAATGTCCTCACTCCTCCGCTATTTGTATGGGCCGCGAACCATCGGCTTCTCTGCCTCTTCGGCGGAATTTCAACTGACCCACTACCCCATTTTCGTGTTTCTGGACAGGCTGCGGCGTGATCGCTAAAAGGCCAAGTCCATCTTCCAATGGACAAGACCAGTTTCCGCCGGGTTGCCGGCGGTTTTCGCGAAAAGGCAGCACTCATGAGTGGCGTGAACGAGATCCGGTCGACATTTCTCGACTATTTCCGCAAGGAAGGCCACGAGGTCGTGGCTTCGAGCCCGCTGGTGCCGCGCAACGACCCGACATTGATGTTCACCAATGCCGGCATGGTGCAGTTCAAGAACGTCTTCACCGGCCTCGAGAAGCGGCCCTATTCGCGTGCCACGACCGCGCAGAAGAGCGTTCGCGCCGGCGGCAAGCACAACGATCTCGACAATGTCGGCTACACGGCGCGCCACCTGACTTTCTTCGAGATGCTCGGCAATTTCTCCTTCGGCGACTATTTCAAGGAGCGCGCCATCGAGCTTGCCTGGAACCTGATCACCAAAGAGTTCGGGCTGAACAAGGACAAGTTGCTGGTCACCGTCTATCACACGGACGACGAGGCGGCCGGCTTCTGGAAGAAGATCGCCGGCTTCTCGGACGATCGCATCATCCGCATCCCGACCTCCGACAATTTCTGGGCGATGGGCGATACCGGACCGTGCGGTCCGTGCTCGGAGATCTTCATCGACCGTGGCGAGCATATCTGGGGCGGTCCTCCCGGCACCCCCGAGGAGGACGGCGACCGCTTCCTCGAATTCTGGAACCTGGTGTTCATGCAGTATGAACAGGTGACCAAGGAGGAGCGCATCGACCTGCCGCGGCCGTCGATCGACACCGGCATGGGCCTGGAGCGCATGGCCTCCATCCTGCAAGGGGTGGAAAGCGTATTCGAAACCGATCTGTTCCGTCACCTGATCGATGCAGCGTCGTCTGCGCTCGGCCGCGGTCCGGATGCCGACACTGTCGGCTCGTATCGCGTCATCGCCGACCATCTGCGGTCTTCCTGCTTCCTGGTGGCCGACGGCGTGCTGCCGTCCAATGAAGGCCGCGGCTATGTGCTGCGTCGCATCATGCGCCGCGCCATGCGCCATGCGCAGCTGCTCGGCGCGAACGAGCCGCTGATGTGGAAGCTGGTGCCGGCGCTGGTCCGTGAGATGGCCCAGGCCTATCCGGAACTCGGGCGCGGCGAAGCGCTCATCACCGAAACGCTGAAGCTGGAAGAGACCCGCTTTCGCAAGACGCTGGCACGCGGCCTCGGCCTGCTTTCGGACGCGACGGAAACGCTCGGCGCCGGCGACATGCTGGATGGTGAGACGGCCTTCAGGCTCTACGATACCTATGGCTTCCCGCTCGACCTGACGCAGGATGCGCTGCGCCAGCGCAGCATCTCGGTCGATCTTGCCGGCTTCACCGATGCGATGGAGCGGCAGAAGGCCGAGGCGCGCAAGAGCTGGGCCGGTTCCGGCGACGCTGCCACCGAGACCGTCTGGTTCGCGGTGCGCGAGAAGACCGGCGCCACCGAGTTCCTCGGCTACGAGACCGAGCAGGCGGAAGGCCTCATCCTGGCGCTGGTCAGCGACGGCAAGACCGTCGACAGCGCGAACAAGGGTGACGCGGTTGCCGTGGTCGTCAACCAGACGCCGTTCTATGGCGAGTCCGGCGGCCAGATGGGCGACACCGGCGTCATATCAGGCGAAGGATTCTCGATCGCGATCTCCGACACGCAGAAGAAGGCCGACGGGCTGTTCGTGCATCTCGGCACGGTGGCCGACGGCACCGTCAAGACCGGCGCTGCCGTCGAGTTGAAGGTCGACCATGCGCGCCGCTCCAGGCTGCGCGCCAACCATTCTGCCACGCACCTGATCCACGAGGCGCTGCGCGAGGTGCTGGGTACGCATGTCGCGCAGAAGGGCTCGCTGGTCGCGCCCGAGCGCCTGCGCTTCGACATCTCGCACAACAAGCCCATTTCATCAGAGGATCTCGAAGAGGTCGAGCGCATGGCGAACGAGATTGTCGTCCAGAACAGCCCGGTGACCACGCGGCTGATGTCGGTCGACGACGCCATTGCCGAGGGCGCCATGGCGCTGTTCGGCGAAAAGTACGGTGACGAAGTGCGCGTCGTGTCGATGGGCACCGGCCTGCATGGCGCCAAGGCCAACCGACCCTATTCGGTCGAGCTTTGCGGCGGCACGCATGTCAGGGCGACCGGCGACATCGGCCTGGTGCGTGTTGTTTCGGACAGCGCGGTCGCCGCCGGCGTGCGCCGCATCGAGGCGCTGACCGGCGAGGCCGCCAGGAAACATCTCGACGAGCAGGACAGGCGGCTGAAGACGGTTGCCGCGACGCTTAAGATCTCGCCGGCCGACGTGCCGGCCCGCGTCGAGGCGCTGCTCGACGAGCGCAAGAAGCTCGAGAAGGAACTGACCGAAGCGCGCAAGAAACTGGCGCTGGGCGGTGGTGCCGCTGCCGGTGCGCCGGCCGAGAACGAGACCGTTGCCGGTGTCGGCTTCCTCGGCAAGGCCGTCTCCGGCGTGGCGCCGAAGGATCTGAAGCCGCTTGCCGATGCCGGCAAGACGTCGCTGGGCTCCGGCGTCGTCGTCTTCGTCGGCGCCGGCGAGGACAACAAGGCCAGCGTCGTGGTCGCCGTGACCGACGATTTGCTCAGTCGCTTCAGCGCCGTCGATCTGGTGCGCGTCGCGTCCGCGGCACTCGGCGGGCAGGGCGGCGGCGGTCGCCCGGACATGGCCCAGGCCGGCGGTCCCGACGCATCGAAGGCCAGCGACGCGATTGCAGCGGTAAGGGCGGCGCTCGAGGCCGCCTGAAAGCCACCACATGAAGGTCCTTGTTCTCGGCGGCTATGGTCTGATCGGGGAAGCCCTCATCGGCCGTTTGCTCCGCGACGGCCATCATGTGGCCGGCCTGGGCCGCGATGTTCTGGACGCTGAACGGCGCAGGCCAGCGGTACGCTGGATCGCGGCCGACATGTCGCGACTGCTTGCCGCTCAAGACTGGCTGCCAGTGGTTGCGGGCATGGATGTGGTCGTCAACGCGGCGGGCGCCCTGCAGGACGGCGCGCGCGACCATCTCGACGCCGTCCACCGGGGCTCGGTGGTGGCACTGGTGGCGGCGTGCGAACAGGCCGGCGTGCGCCGTTTTGTGCAGATCTCCGCGATCGGCGCCGATCTCGCCTCGGCAAATCCTTTCTTCAGCACCAAGGCGGCGGGCGACAAGGCCGTCGCGAGCTCGTCGCTGGAATGGACGATCCTGCGGCCGGGTCTGGTGATCGCGCCGGCGGCCTATGGCGGGACCGCGCTTTTGCGTGCCCTTGCAGCCTTCCCTTGTTTTGTTCCCGCGGTCCTATCGCGCCAGCCGATCCAGACCGTATCGGTCACCGACGTCGCCGAAGCGGTCTCACGCGCGGTCGCCGGCTCCCTGCCGCCGCGCCTTGGCGTCGATCTCGTCGAAAGCGAGGCCCGGTCTCTCGCCGATGTCCTGTCTGCCTTTCGCGCATGGCTTGGTCTGCCGCAGGCGCGGGTCGTGCCGATACCGGCCATCCTCGGTCGGCTTGCCGGCGCCGGTGCCGACGTCCTCGGCAAGCTTGGTTGGCGTTCTCCTTTGCGCAGCTCGGCACTTGCCGCGCTGGCAGACGGTGTTACGGGCAATGCCCAGTCCTGGAACGATGTTTGCGACCATAAGCTGCAGTCGCTGGAAGCAACGCTGGCCGACATGCCTGCGCATGTTCAGGAGCGATGGTTCGCCCGCCTCTGGCTGGCAAAGCCGGTCATCTTTGCCTGCCTGTCCCTGTTCTGGCTTGCTTCGGGCATCATCGGCCTGATCCGGCAAGACGAGGCCGCGGACATTCTCGTCTCGCGCGGCGTGCCGGCGAATCTCGCGCATATCCCGGTTCTGGTCGGCAGCGCCGCGGATATCCTTGTTGGCGCGGCGGTTCTGGTCCGGTCCTTGGCCAGGCCGGCGCTGCTGGCGATGATCGCGATCACGCTGTTCTATCTGGCGGCGTCGACGCTTCTTGCCCCCGATTTGTGGCTCGCTCCGCTGGGGCCATTGGTCAAGACAATTCCCGCGCTTTGCCTGGTGCTGGTCGCGCTTGCGGTTCTCGACGAGCGATGAGCCTCTGGGTCGACCTGCTGCACTGGGTGCACGTCATCGGTGCCACGGTGCTCTTCGGCACCGGCGCGGGCATCGCCTTCTTCATGCTGATGGCGCAACGTACCGGCCGCGCCGACCTCGTCGCCCATGTCGCGGGCACCGTCGTCATCGCCGACACCATATTCACGGCGACGGCCGTCATTGTGCAGCCGATATCGGGTGTGCTGCTGGCGCAGGCAACGGGCTGGCCGCTGTCCGAAGGCTGGATTGTGCTGTCCTTGCTGCTCTATGTCGTGACCGGTCTGTTCTGGCTGCCCGTTGTCTGGATCCAGATCCGGATAAGAAATCTGGCGCGACGGGCGGCCATCGAGAACGCACCGCTGCCCGCCGAAGAGCAGCGCTTGTTCCGCATCTGGTTCGCTTGCGGCTTCCCGGCTTTCGCCGCCGTGCTCGCCATTCTCTGGCTGATGGTCACCCGGCCCGAGATAGGGTTTTAGCTGTCGCCTTCTGCTGGGCCCGGTTTGCGGCGGCTCAATCGGCCTTTTCGGTCCTGGCGAAGCTCGCGCGCCCGGCGATGCGCGCCCACCAATCCCCGATCTCCGGAAACGTGGCCAGAAGTTCTTGCCCTTCGGCGACCTTGACGAAATAGCCGATGATCGGCGCCGCATGCAGGTCGGCCAGCGTCAAATCACTGCCCAGCAGCCATGGCCCCGGAGCCTTGAGTGAGGTGAGCACCCGCAGCACCGTCTCGGCTTGCCTCAGGCCGCTGGCAATCAGCGCCTCGTCCGGCGGCGTATTCTCCAGCCGTTCGACGGCGACATCCCAGACCATCGACCGATAGCCATAGGCGTCGAGCATGCCGATGATCTGGTTCATGACGGCTCGCCCGCGCGCGTCTTGCGGCTGCAGTGCCGGACCCTCGAAGGACTCGTCCACAAAACGCGCGATGGCGCTCGCCTCGAACAGGCGAAAGCCGTCATGCTCGAAGGCCGGGATGCGGCCGAACGGATGGTGATCGAGATACCAGGCCGGAACGCCTTCTGGCGCGAAGACATCGACCGGCACGAGCTCGTAGTCGACGCCCTTCTCCGCGAGGGCGAGGCGGACGATGCGCACATAGACGCTGTAGTCCGCCCCGTAGACGATGGGCTTGCCCATGGCGAGTGCCGGTCAGGCCATCGCCTTCTGCAAATTCTCGTCGATCTTGTCGAGGAAGCCGGTGGTCGAGAGCCAAGGCTGGTCGGGGCCGATCAGCAGCGACAGGTCCTTGGTCATGAAACCGCTCTCGACCGTCTGGATGCAAACCTTTTCCAGCGTCTCGGCGAAGCGCTTCAACTCGGCATTGTCGTCGAGCTTGGCGCGGTGGGCGAGCCCGCGCGTCCAGGCGAAGATCGAGGCGATCGAATTGGTCGAGGTCTCCTCGCCCTTCTGGTGCTGGCGGTAGTGGCGCGTCACGGTGCCGTGCGCGGCTTCGGCTTCCACCGTCTTGCCGTCCGGCGTCATCAGCACCGAGGTCATCAGGCCGAGCGACCCAAAACCTTGTGCCACCGTGTCGGACTGCACGTCGCCGTCATAGTTCTTGCAGGCCCAGACATAGCCGCCCGACCATTTCAGGCTGGAGGCCACCATGTCGTCGATCAGCCGGTGCTCGTACCACAGCTTCTTCGCCTTGAACTCGGCCTCGAACTCGGCCTCGTAAACCTCCTGGAAGATGTCCTTGAAGCGGCCGTCATAGGCCTTGAGGATGGTGTTCTTGGTCGACAGATAGACCGGGTAGTTGCGCAGTAGGCCGTAGTTCAGCGAGGCGCGGGCGAATTCGCGGATCGATTCGTCGAGATTGTACATGGCCATGGCCACACCTGCCGCCGGCGCGTCGAACACGTCGTGCTCGATCACCTTGCCGTCCTCGCTGACGAACTTGATCGTCAGCTTGCCCTTGCCGGGGAAGCGGAAATCGGTGGCGCGGTACTGGTCGCCGAAGGCGTGACGACCGACGATGATCGGCTTGGTCCAGCCGGGCACCAGGCGCGGCACGTTCTTCATGATGATCGGCTCGCGGAAGATGGTGCCGCCGAGGATGTTGCGGATGGTGCCGTTCGGCGACTTCCACATCTTCTTCAGCTTGAATTCCTCGACGCGCTGCTCGTCGGGGGTGATCGTCGCGCATTTCACGCCGACACCGTATTTCTTGATGGCGTTGGCCGAGTCGATGGTCACCTGGTCGCTGGTGGCGTCGCGGTGCTCGACGCCGAGGTCGTAATAGTCGAGCGTGAGGTCGAGATAGGGGTGGATCAGCTTGTCCTTGATGAACTGCCAGATGATGCGGGTCATCTCGTCGCCGTCGAGTTCGACGACCGGGTTCGCCACCTTGATCTTCGCCATGGAAAGAATGCCTCGTTGCTGGGGGTATCGGAACGGCCTGCCCGCATGGCTTTCGGCCGGGGATGCGGCTCGTATATCAAAGCATTTTTGGCCGCGCAAACGGCGATCCGCGCTGCTCGGTTCGACCGTGGCATCGGCAGGTCCTTGCTGGAGCTTCATTTTCGCGGCCGAATGTGGCAGGGGACGCTGAAATGCCGCAAACAGCAGTTCATTGACGACGATGTCAGCCGACGAAAATCCCAGCCACACCGCCGCCGCCGGCCCGGCGATCATCCTCGTCGAGCCGCAGCTTGGCGAGAATATCGGCATGGTCGCGCGCGCCATGGCCAATTTCGGGCTCGCCGAACTGCGCCTGGTCAATCCGCGCGACGGCTGGCCGAGCGAGAAGGCACGTGCTGCCGCCAGCCGCGCCGACCATGTCATCGATGCCGTCAAAGTGTTCGACGATCTCGCCTCGGCGATCGCCGATCTCAATTTCGTCTTCGCCACCACGGCGCGCGAGCGCGACGGCTTCAAGGCCGTGCGCGGCCCGGTCGAAGCGGGCAGGGCACTGCGGGCACGCCACACCGCCGGCCAGCGCACCGGCATCCTGTTCGGCCGCGAGCGTTTTGGGCTCTACAATGACGAAGTGGGTCTCGCCGACGAGATCGTCACCTTTCCCGTCGATCCGGCCTTCTCCTCGCTTAACATCGCCCAGGCGGCACTTCTGATGTCCTATGAATGGATGAAGTCCGGCCTCGAGGACGAGACCAGGACCAATTTCTCCGGCCCCGAAATGCCGCCGGCGACCAAGGAGCAATTGCACGGCCTGTTCGCCTATCTGGAAGGCGCGCTCGAAGCGCGCGGCTATTTCCGCCCGGCGCAGAAGAAGCCGAAGATGGTCGACAATCTGCGCGCCGTGCTGACGCGCGCCGGCTTCGCCGAGCCGGAACTCAAGGTGCTGCGCGGCATCATCTCGTCGCTCGACAGGTTTTCACCGGCGATGCCGCGCGGAGACGGTTCACCTGGAGATGATCCAAGGCGGCTTCCTGCAGCGCCGCGAAACCAGTCGCCGGACAAGGAAGAATAGAACCGGTTAAACTTGAGGCTCGCCAGTAACCGAATCTTATTCTGTTTCGTCCATTATCCCCAAAACTGGGGGTGTTGGATGTTTGCGTCCAGTATCGGTCGTTTGCGCTTCTTTCTTTACTCTGTCGCCGCGACCGTGGCGGAGATTGTGGCGATCGTCGTCTGCATCGCGGGAACGATCGGCTTCGCGGGGCTGATCAATTCGACACCCGGCCCGTCGCGGCAAGGGATGGCCGGCGTCATCCTGGTCATGTCCCTGGCGTTTGTGCTGCTGCGCGGCAACCTCGCCTGGCGCCGCAGCCGCGACGCCAACGGACGCAGTTGGATCCTGTGGGCCTACATCGTGTTCTCCGCCATCTACGCAGTCTTGCAGGCAGGGACCATGCTGGTCATCGACTTCGGCAACCCGGACAGCGTGCCCGGCGGCTTGAACCTGCTGGGCCTTTCCATATTCGGCCTCTGGGTAACGATCCTGGTGGCAAAGCCAGCCGCCGGCGTCGATATCGACGAACTGACATCTGTTTTTGATTTCGATGGCGCCGTTCCCGCGCCGGCGGGCGGCGGCAGGATGGCCGCGAGCGCTGCACCGTCTACCCCGCGTACCGCCGCGCCGGCCGCTCAGCCGATCGGCCGGCCACGGCCCGCCGGTTTCGGCAAGCGCGGGCTCTGAGCAGTTCCGGGAAGATTGGGTCTCCGGCCGGAACTGCGCAAAACTTGCTGGTATTCGCCACTTCAAGATCATGATCGTTCGCGATAGAAGCGCCTTGGCCAAATCATGGGCCAGCCTCTTCCCGTGGTCTCAATCCTCCTCGTGATCAGATGACAATGAACGATCGATCAAGCCACCGCCCGATCCTGATGTTCGATTCCGGCGTTGGCGGCCTCACAGTGCTGCGCGAGGCACGCGTGCTGATGCCCGATCGTCGCTTCGTCTATGTCGCCGACGACGCGGCTTTCCCCTATGGCGCCTGGGAGGAGCCGGCGCTGAAGCGCCATATACTGGAATTGTTCGCAAAGCTGCTCGACCGGTTTACGCCGGCCATTTCGGTGATCGCCTGCAACACGGCCTCGACGCTGGTCATCGATGCCTTGCGCGACAGATTTCCCGGCCATCCTTTCGTCGGCATGGTGCCGGCGATCAAGCCGGCGGCGGAGCGCACGCGCTCGGGCCTGGTCTCGGTGCTGGCCACGCCCGGCACCGTCAAGCGCCAATATACGCGCGACCTGATCAGCAAATGGGCGTCGAAATGCCATGTCCGGCTGGTTGGCTCCGACCGCCTGGCGCCATTGGCTGAAATCTACATGCGCGATGGCTTCGTCGACGAAGAGGCCGTGCGCGCCGAGATCGCGCCGTGTTTCGTCGAGCGCGACGAGCTGCGCACCGACATCGTCGTGCTTGCCTGCACCCACTATCCCTTTCTCGCGAACCGCATGCGCAAGACGGCACCCTGGCCGGTCGACTGGCTCGATCCCGCCGAAGCGATCGCGCGTCGCGCCGTTTCGCTGCTCGCCGACATCGATCCCAACGGTCGCGGCGAGGTCTTGCCGGAAGGCGCCGACCTTGCCGTCTTCACCTCGAACAGAACCGATTTCCCGACCCGCCGGCTGCTGCAGGGCTTTGGGCTGGCGATGTCCTGATCGCCGGCAGCGGGAACATCATCGGGGACGGCTGCGTTTTCCTCCCATTGCAAACGGGAGAACCGATCATGCCAGCCACCTCGAAAGCCCAGCAAATGGCTGCCGGCGCGGCACTGTCTGCCAAGCGCGGCGAGACGAAGAAGAGCGAGCTCAAAGGCGCATCGAAGGAAATGTACGAATCGATGAGCGAGAAGCAGCTCGAGGAATTCGCCGAGACCAAGCGCAAGGGGCTGCCCAGGAAGAAGCATTGACGCGCCACACCAGAGGCGGTCCATCAAAAAAGCCCGCGGCCAGAACCGCGGGCTTTTTGATGGCGATTGTCAGTCCTCTGGGGCCGAAGCCGGGCTTACCAGCGCAACCAGCAGCGCTTTACCTTGTAACGGATGACCTTCTTGTGGCCGTGCCGCCACACGACCTTCTTCTTGACCACGATGCGGCAGACCTCATGTGGCCGGTGGCCATGCCAATGCCGCGCCTGTGCCGGTTCCGGCACGGCAACGGACATCGACCCTGCCAGTACGGCTGCACCCACCAACGAAAGGAAGTACTTCTTCATGCGACTTCGGGCTCCTCTGGCTCCGTTCCCTTCCTTCCGCATCGGCCCGAAAATCGATCGATTTTCGGAAAGCACGATGCGAAACTCTAAAAGTCCTTTGAGCGTACTTTGTGCGTCCGAATGGACGCACGTCGCTCAAATGCCGCCGGCGCAACCTCCCGCCACATCCGGAACCGCACTCAACCCAAAGATGTTATATTGTCGCCATCGCCGGCGCCAGCCGCGAGCTTGACACCGGTTAAATCTCCGTTTAACCAGCGCCCCAACACCGGGCCGCAATGCCCGGTCGTTTATTTTGCATGGCAAGACCTCAGGGAAATCAGGTTTTTCGTTTCCTTGGTCTTGTTTGAACTGACGTGTCCCGTGGGTTTTCCGTCGCGTTGCGTGGAAAACCCTGTCAGGTCTCGAAAACGGAGGCCAGAGGAGGGCGCGTTTCCTTCACCCGGACCATGAGGTTCCGGGTGGTTTGTTTTGAAAGGGAATGCGATGAGCAAGCGCGAATCCGCGAAGTACAAGATCGACCGCCGTCTTGGCGAAAACATCTGGGGCCGCCCGAAGTCCCCGGTCAACAAGCGTGAATACGGCCCCGGCCAGCACGGCCAGCGCCGCAAGGGCAAGCTTTCCGATTTCGGCCTGCAGCTGCGCGCCAAGCAGAAGCTGAAGGGTCACTATGGCGACGTTTCGGAAAAGCAGTTCCGCAAGGTCTATGAAGAGGCTGATCGCCGCAAGGGCGACACCTCGGAGAACCTGATCGGCCTGCTCGAGTCGCGTCTCGACGCGGTCGTCTACCGCGCCAAGTTCGTGCCGACCATTTTCGCCGCCCGCCAGTTCGTCAACCACGGCCACGTCAACGTCAACGGCAAGCGCGTCAACATCGGCTCGTACCGCTGCAAGCCGGGCGACGTAGTGGAAGTGCGCGAGAAGTCGAAGCAGCTGGTGATAGTGCTGGAATCGGTTGGCCTCGCCGAGCGCGACGTGCCCGACTACATCGAAGCCGACCACAACAAGATGGTCGCGACCTTCGCCCGCATCCCCGGCCTGTCGGACGTTCCGTTCGCTGTGCAGATGGAACCGAACCTGGTCGTCGAATTCTATTCGCGCTGATAGGTTGCTCTCTGCGACACTATCGAAGGCCGCCCGTCGAGGCGGCCTTTTTCTTTTGTGCATCGCGCTTTGCCAAAAACCGATTTCGATTTCTGGGCCGATGCGCTAATCCGGGCGCAACAGGGATTTGGGCCGACGCGCCATGAACATGTTGCCAGACGCCGATTCACTTGAACCCGTTGCCGATGCCGAAGGCGGCTTTCATCCGCTGTTTGCCGAGGTGCCGTCTTCCGTCGAGTTCAACAAGCTGCGCAAGCGGCTGCTCAGGCTCACCCGTCAGGCGATCGAGGATTTCGCGATGGTCAGGCCCGGCGACCGCTGGCTGGTGGCCTTGTCCGGCGGCAAGGATTCCTACGGCCTGCTCGCCGTGCTGCTTGATCTCAAATGGCGCGGGCTGCTGCCGGTTGAGCTCTTGGCCTGCAATCTCGACCAGGGCCAGCCGAATTTCCCGAAGCACATATTGCCGGACTATCTCGACAGAAACGGGATTCCGCACCGCATCGAGTATCAGGACACCTATTCGGTGGTCACCGACAAGCTGCCCGAGGGCAGCACCTATTGTTCGCTGTGTTCGCGGCTGCGGCGCGGCCACCTCTACCGCATCGCGCGCGAGGAGGGCTGCGCCGCGTTGGTGCTCGGCCATCACCGCGAGGACATCCTCGAAACCTTCTTCATGAACCTGTTCTATGGCGGCCGTCTCGCCGCCATGCCGCCAAAGCTGCTCAACGACGACGGCGATGTCATGGTGCTCAGGCCGCTCGCCTATAACGCCGAGGCCGATCTCGAAAAGTTCGCCGCGGCCATGAAATTCCCGATCATCCCTTGCGACCTCTGCGGCAGCCAGGAAGGCCTGCAGCGCAACGCCATGAAGGCGATGCTGGACGACCTGGAAAAGCGCATGCCCGGCCGCAAGGACACGATGATCCGCGCCATGGCCAATGTGCGGCCCTCGCATCTGCTCGACCGAAAACTGTTCGATTTCGCCGCTCTCAACGAAGCTCCAGATCTCCGGCAAGACAATCCTGATGACATTTGACGACAAAGCGATCGACTGGCTCGCCGACCTCCTGTCCGACGTGGCCAAAGCCGAGATCATGCCGCGCTTTCGCCGGCTGGGCGAGGGCGACATCCGCCAGAAGACGTCCGCCGCCGACCTGGTCACCGAAGCCGACGTCAATGCCGAGCGGCTGATCACCGCCAGGCTGCGCGAGCGCTATCCTGAGGCCATGATCGTCGGCGAGGAAGCCTGTTCCGACAATCCGGCGCTGCTTGGCGGCCTCGGCGATGCCGATCTCGCTTTCGTGATCGATCCGGTCGACGGCACCTTCAACTTCGCCTCCGGCGTGCCGCTGTTCGGCGTCATGCTGGGGGTCGTGGTCAAGGGCGAGACGGTCGCCGGCATCATCCATGATCCGGTCGGCAAGGACTGGCTGATGGGCGCCAGGGGCGCCGGCAGCCATATCCGTCACGCCCATGGCAGCCTGGAGAAGGTGCGCGTCGCGAAGCCGGTGCCGATCTCGCAAATGACTGGCGCGGTGTCATGGCAATACATGCCGGAGCCGGAACGCTCGCGCCTGGCGCGCAACCAGACCAAGTCGCTCTCGCAATTCGGCTATCGCTGCGCGGCGCATGAATACCGCCTGCTGGCCAGCGGCCATGCCCATTTCGTCGTCTACGCCAAGCTAATGCCGTGGGACCATCTGGCCGGTGCGCTGATCCATACCGAGGCCGGCGGCCATGCCGCGCGCTTCGACGGCAGTGCCTACCGGCCTTCGCATCTCGACGGTGGCCTGCTCGTCGCACCCGACAGACAAAGCTGGGAGGAGTTGCGCCGCGAACTCTGGGCCGAATAGGCGATGAACCCTCGGTCCGCACTTGTCGCAGCGGCCCTTGCCGTCGCGCTTGTTGCCGGTTCCAGCGAAGCGGGAGCACAAGCTCGCACCTGTCGCAGTGCCGACCCCATCGACACACTGAAGGAGATGTCGGCCGCCATCTATGCTTGTTGGAAGCCGCCTCCCGGAACCGCAGGCATGTCCCTTACGCTGCGGTTCTCGCTCCGCCGAAACGGCACGCTCATCGGCAAGCCGCGCGCGACCTTTTCCGATCTGGGAACCGACAGCGCTTTGAACCGGGCCTTCGTGGCTTCCATCCTCGAGGCACTCGACGAGGCTCTGCCGCTGCCCTTTTCGGACAGCATGGGCGGCGCAATCGCAGGGCGTATGCTTGCCCCTCGCTTCACGGCAACCTTTGAAAGGGCCTCGTGAAGCGTGTCGCCCAAAGGTGCGCAGCGGTTTTGGGACAACGACACGCACAAAACAAAAACTTAGAGCGCGCCTGCGTGCATCAAACGGGTGGATTTTGCGGCTGGAACATCTTGCCGTGCTCGGCGATGAAGATCATCAGCAATGCCGCGACCGACACGCTGCAGAAGCCGGCGGCCAAAGGCGTCACCGTGCCGTTGAAGGCCTGGCCGATCAGCGTGCCGAGGATGCCGCCGAGGAAGGTCTGCATGAAGCCGAGAATGGATGATGCCGTGCCGGCCAACTGCCCGAGCGGCTCCATGGCCAAAGCGTTGAAGTTGGCGCCAAGCGCACCGAACGGCACCATCGCGCCGGCAAAGAAGGCCATGAACAGCCAGAGCGGCATCTTCATTTCCAGGGACACCAGCAGCCACGCAAGGCTGATCACCAGGAACAGCAGCAGCGCGCTCTGCGACAGCCGGCGCATGCCGAAGCGGCCGACGAGGCGTGAGTTCAGATAGTTGGAAAAGGCGAGCACCGCCGCGACACCGGCGAAGATGACCGGGAACATCTCGCCGACATTGAACACGTCGACATAGATCTGCTGGGCCGAGGCGATGAAGCCGAACATGGCGCCGAAGATGAAGGTGCTGGCGAAGGCATAGCAGAGCGCGATGCGGTTGGTGAGCACGATGCGAAAACCGCCGACGATGGATGCGGCCGTCAGCGGCCGGCGATACTCGGGATGCAGCGTTTCGGGCAGGCGCAGCAGAGACCAGGCGGACACGATCAGCGCGCCGGCCGCCATGGTGATGAAGATCCAGTGCCAGGAGGCAAACAGCATGATGAACTGGCCGATAGCCGGCGCCACCACCGGAATGGCCATGAACACCATGAAGATCAGCGACATGACTTCGGCCATACGCCTGCCGTCGAACGTATCGCGCACGATCGAGACGGCGATGACGCGCGTGGCGGCCGCACCAATGCCTTGCACCATCCGGAGCAGAAGCAGCGTCGCGAAAGACGGGGCGATTGCTGCCGCGCCGGCCGCGAGCACATAGATGATCAGCCCGGCGACAAGCGGAGGGCGGCGCCCGAAACGGTCGGAGATCGGCCCGAAGAAAAGCTGTCCGCCGCCGAAGCCAAGAATGTAGGCGGTGATCACATATTGGCGATGGTTCTCATTGATCACGCCGAGCGAGGCGCCGATCTGCTGCAGCGCCGGCAGCATGATGTCGATGGCCAGGGAGTTGAGCGCCATCAGCGCCGCGCACAGCGCGATAAATTCCCAGCGCGGAATAGGCAGGCTGCCTGTCTGCTGCGGCGCTTCAACCTGCTTGTCCACGGCAAAAGTCCGATCTTTCAAACGAGTAAGCGCCGGAGAACCGGCGCATTGGCTCGTCTCATTCCCGGGGCCCGGGAGCTAGAATTGCCGAGGTGGGGGCAGCCCCGAACGCTTTAGTGCATGTCGTCCAATGCACTAACCGAAATCAGGCGGCGCCTTTGACGCTGACGCCTTTTTCGACGAGGAACGTCTGCAGTTCACCCGCCTGGAACATCTCGCGCACGATGTCGCAACCACCGACGAACTCGCCCTTGACGTAGAGCTGCGGAATGGTCGGCCAGTTGGAATATTCCTTGATGCCCTGGCGCAATTCCGCCGAGTCGAGCACGTTCACGCCTTTGTAGTCGGCCCCGATATAGTCGAGGATCTGGACCACCTGGCCGGAGAAGCCGCACTGCGGAAAACCGGGCGTGCCCTTCATGAAGAGCACCACGTCGTTGCTCTTCACTTCGCTGTCGATGTAGTCGTTGATACCGCTCATGGAGAATCCTTTCACGCCTGTGGGAGTCAGGCTCGAAACATAGCCATCAAATAAACCCATAGGTTGACCGAAACAAGATGTTTGCGCCGCCGCCGCGGAAATGGCGCAAAGGATCGCCGATGTTGGGCCAAGCTTCTGGGCCAACTGCTTTCTCCGGGACGTGATGAAAAGACGATATGGCGCCGCGATCCTGATCGCCATCCTGCTGGTGGCACTGGCTCTGGCCTGGTGGTCGAGGCGCCCTGCGCCGCCGCCGCTGGTCGTCGGTGGCGAACTGCCGGCACCGTGCCGGGATGTCGGCTTCGAGGCCGTGTCCTATGTCGTCTGCGAGATCGACCTTCGCACCAACAGCATCGGCGTCTTCCATGCCGGCGCCGATGGCAAGCCGTTCGGTTCGCTGCAGGCTTTCGACAAGGCGATGCAGGCTCAGGGCCAGCCGGTTCTGCTCGCCATGAATGGCGGCATGTACCACGAAGACCTGACGCCGGTCGGCCTTCTGATAGAGGATCGTATTCAAAAATCGCCGCTCAACCTCGCCGACGGCGAGGGCAACTTCTTCCTCAAGCCGAACGGCGTGTTCCTGATCGGCAAGGATGGCAAGGCGGCGGTCATGGAGGCGAGCGCCTATGCCACCGCCAGGCCGGATGTGGCGTTTGCCACGCAATCCGGGCCGATGCTGGTCATCGACGGCCAGCTTCACCCGCGCTTCGAGCCGAACGGCACGTCGCGCTACATCCGCAACGGTGTCGGCGTGCGTGACGGCAATACGGTCGTGCTGGCGATCTCGCGCTCGGCGGTCAGCCTTGGCAGCTTCGCACGGCTGTTTCGCGACGCGCTCGGCTGCCCCAACGCGCTGTTTCTCGACGGCGCGGTCTCGGCGCTGTCGGGTGGCGAGCGGATGATCGTCGGCGGACATTATCCGGCGGGGCCGATCATCTCCGTCTCGGCGAAGAGACCCGCGGCCGGGTAGACTCCCAAAGGAGAGCTTTCGTCTGCCCTGTCCGGCGTCAATTGGCCGCTGCCGAATATAGCTATAGCTAAATCTTGAAGCATACGCTATCCTTACCGCGATCTGGAGGAACGCAGGCATGCGCGAAACGAAATCCTTGTTGGAGCGAAAGCTCGATCGAAGGCTGCTTCTGGCCGGTGGCCTTATGGCTGCCGGCGGCACGGCGGTCGCGGCGAGTGCCGCCCGCGGGCAGACAAGCCACGCCGGTCACGAGATGCCGGCGGCAGCTGCAACTGAAGCGCAGCCGGCGCATCTTTCGGCCCATGGTTCGATGATCACGGTCGGCGATGTCGACGATGCCCGCAACGGCTTCGATCCTTCGAAGCTGCTGAGCGACTGGTACACCGGAACGGTGTCGACACTGCCGGACGGGCGGACGCTTCGCACCTTCGAGGTCACGGCCGAGGACAAGGAGATCGAGATTGCGCCGGGCATCATGTTCCCGGCCTGGACCTACAATGGTCGTGTGCCGGGACCGACTTTACGAGCGACCGAGGGCGAGCGGCTGAGGATCGTCTTCCGCAACCAGGGTTCGCATCCGCATTCGATGCATTTTCACGGCATCCATGCCGCGCGCATGGACGGCGTTCCAGGCGCCGGCCTGATCGGGCCGGGCGAGGAGTTCGTCTACGAGTTCGATGCCAGGCCGTTCGGCTGTCATCTCTACCACTGCCACGCCCTGCCGCTGAAGCGGCACATCCAGAAGGGCATGTACGGCGCCTTCGTGATCGACCCCGATCCGGCCCGGCATCCGGAGCACGAAGCGGTCGCCCGCTCGCGCCTGCTCGGCACGCCCGAGAATGCCGGCTGGCAGGAATTCGTCATGGTCATGAATGCCTTCGACACCAACTTCGACAACGAGAACGAGGTCTACGCCGTCAACACGGTCGCTCACGCCTATGCGAAGAAGCCGATCCGGGTGCTGAAGGACAAGCCGGTCCGCATCTATCTCGTCAATGTCGTCGAGTTCGACCCGATCAACTCCTTCCACCTGCATGCCAATTTCTTCGATTACTACAATCAGGGTACGACGCTCACGCCCACGCTCAAGACGGTCGACTTGATCACTCAGTGCCAGGCCGAGCGCGGCATCCTCGAGTTCCATTTCCGGGAGCATGAGCCAGGGCTCTACATGTTCCATCCTCACCAGTCGGAATTCACTGAACTCGGCTGGTCCGGCATGTTCGACGTCGTGGAGGCCGTGTCGTGACCGATCTGAGCCGGACTTCCGCCGACACACGCGCCGACCGCCCAAGGTCGGCCTATCTGCTCTGGGTCGCGCTGCCGCTCGTCGTGCTCGGGTTGGCCATCGCCTGGCTGGTCTCCTCGGACCCGCTGTCGAGCTTCCGCAATGGCGCGCCGGCGGTCGAGAACCTCACTTTCGAACGGACGATCCTGGGGGCGGACGGCATCCGCGTCCTCGTCCGAGCCGGCGGATCGGAACCGATGACCATCGCGCAGGTCCAGGTTGATGATGCCTACTGGCAGTTCACGCAGGACCCGCCTGGACCGATCGCACGCGGCGCCACCGCCTGGATCAGCCTGCCGTATCCATGGGTTCTGGGGGAGGCGCATGCGATCAACGTCGTGACCAACACCGGGACGACGTTCGGGCATGAGATCGCCGTCGCCGTACCAACGCCGACACGCGATTCGCTGAGCTTTGCCGCCCAGGCGGTGCTTGGCGCCTTCGTCGGCATCCTACCCGTGGCGATCGGCCTTATGTTCTATCCCGCGCTCCGCGGCGTTGGACGGAACGGCATGGACTTCCTTCTGTCGCTGACCGTCGGCTTGCTCGCCTTCCTGTTCGTCGATGCCCTGGAGGATGCGTTCGAGCTGGCCGGCGAGGCCGCCGCCCTGTTCCAGGGACCGACCATGGTCGTGCTGGCCGCCACGGCCAGTTTCCTGCTGCTGATGGCGGCGGGCCGGCGGAGCGGGACACCGACGGGGTTGGCTCTCGCCACCTTCATCGCGCTCGGCATCGGCCTGCACAATCTCGGCGAAGGGCTGGCGATCGGCGCCGCCTTCGCCTCGGGCGCGGCGGGGCTCGGCACCTTCCTCGTGCTCGGCTTCACACTGCACAACATCACCGAGGGTATCGGCATTGCCGCTCCGATCCTGAAGCAGCGGCCGCCATTGCGGACCTTCGCCGCGCTGACGCTGCTGGCGGGCGGCCCCGCCGTGATCGGCCTGTGGATCGGCAGCCTTGCCTATGCTCCACAATGGTCGGCGCTGGCGCTGGCGGTCGGCGCCGGGGCAATCCTGCAGGTGATCGTCGAACTGGTGTCGATGCAGCTTCGTCAGCGGACCGACGGCACACGCGCCTTGTTCGCACCGAGCGCGATGGCTGGTTTGGCGGCCGGCGTTGGCTTCATGTACCTGACGGCGATGCTGGTAAAGATCTGAGCGTCGCCGGCCGGAAGTTCAGTCCGGGACGCTGGTCTGTAGGGCGAGTGCGTGGAGCACGCCGCCCATATTGCCCTTCAGCGCGTCATAGACCATCTGGTGCTGCTGGACGCGGCTCTTGCCGCGAAAGCTCTCGGCCACCACTTCGGCCGCATAGTGGTCGCCGTCTCCGGCGAGGTCGCGAATCGTCACCTTGGCGTCCGGAATGCCTTCCTTGATCAGCTTTTCGATGTCGTGGGCATCCATTGCCATGGCAAAATCCTGTTTCGAGCGGGGCAGTTAGGCAGCTTATATATAGTGTGACTCGGGCGAGCCTAAAGCCTTTCCAGTTCGGATTGAAGCCGTTCCATCCGTGGATCTACGGGCCATCCTGCCGGGGACGGACCGCACCGCCCTCGCCGATGTCATCGCGCATCGAGAAAGCCCGCCCGAGGCTGAAGGTGAGCACGTAGAGCGGGATATTGATCACCAGGCAGACGATGGGAAGATAACTGGTCATCTGCCAGAGCGGCGAGAAGAAGGGCTGACCATAGCCGTCGCAGACCAGAGACGAGCCGTATTCCCACACCGCCCCGGTGGCCATGGCGACGGCGAAAAGCTTGAGGCAGGTGACGATCTGGCGTGCCCGCGCGGCCTCAGGCGAAAGCCGGTTCCACAGCGCCAGGCAGATGATCGGAACAGCATAGATCAGGTTCTGCGCGAGCAGCATCGGCAGCGTGCCGTTGGCCGCAGCAAGAAACTCCGCCCGCGTTTCCAGGCGGGGGCAAACTTCGCTTCCGGTCGTCGACAGCAGGAAAAAGACGAACGGCCCGAGAAACCAGAAGAAGAACAGCGACGGCCAGAAGACGACTGCGAGCAGCGCCCGGACGGCCAGCCTGGTGGTCAAATGGCCTGATCCATGAAGCGCGGGAACCAGCCTTCGTGAGCGGCTGTCAGGTCGCTGACCGGGATCGCGCGCGCATCGCCGAGTTTCAGTTCGCTGCCGCCGGTCGAGCCGATCCAGGGCGCGAAGATGCCGAGCTTGCTCTGCTCATCGCGAATGGCGTCCCATTCCTTGCTTTGCGGATCGACCGACAGCGTCAGCAGATAGCGGCCCTGATCCTCGCCGAACCAGACCGGGATCGGGTCGGTGCCGGTCAGCCCGGGGATGGTGGCGCCGATGCCCGACGCCATCGCCATTTCGGCCAGGGCCACGGCGATGCCGCCATCGGAGACGTCATGCGCCGCGGTTACCACGCCGGAAGCGATCAGCGCGCGCACATGATCGCCGACGCGCTTTTCATGCTCGAGGTCGACCGGCGGCGGCGGGCCGTCCGCGCGGCCATGGATGTCTCTGAAATAGACGGACTGGCCGAGATGGGTTCCCCACATGGACGGCGCACCGACCAGTATGATCATCTGGCCTTCGGCGGCAAAGCCGATCCGCGCCATCTTCGACCAGTCGGCGATCAGCCCGACGCCGCCGATGGTCGGTGTCGGCAGAATGCCGCGCCCATTGGTTTCGTTGTAGAGCGAGACGTTGCCGGAGACGATCGGGAAGCCGAGCGCGCGGCAGGCGTCACCAATGCCTTTTACCGCGCCGACCAGCTGGCCCATGATCTCGGGCCGTTCCGGATTGCCGAAATTGAGATTGTCGGTGGCGGCCAGCGGCAGCGCTCCGGTGGCGGTCAGGTTGCGCCAGCATTCGGCCACCGCCTGCTTGCCGCCTTCATACGGGTCGGCCTCGCAATAGCGCGGCGTCACGTCGGAGGAGAAGGCGAGCGCCTTGGTCGGATGGCCCTCGACACGGACAACGCCGGCGTCACCGCCCGGAAGCTGCAGCGAATTGCCCTGGATCAGCGTGTCGTATTGCTCCCACACCCAGCGGCGCGAGGAGAGGTCCGGCCCGCCGAGCATCTTGAGCAGGGCGTCGGCGACGTCGGCCTTGGGCGCATCGTTGGCGGCCAGCGGCGCCGGCTTCTTCGACTCAACCCAGGGGCGATCATATTCGGGCGCCTGGTCGCCGAGATCCTTGATCGGCAGATTGGCGACCTCCTCGCCCTGATGAATGACGCGGAAACGCAAATCGTCGGTGGTCTTGCCGACGATGGCGAAGTCGAGGCCCCATTTGTGGAAGATCGCCTCGGCTTCCTTCTCTTTTTCCGGGCGCAGCACCATCAGCATGCGCTCCTGGCTCTCGGACAGCATCATCTCATAGGCACTCATGCGCTCCTCGCGCACCGGCACTCTGTCGAGGTCGAGCTCGATGCCGAGGTCGCCCTTGGCACCCATCTCGACCGCCGAGCACGTGAGGCCGGCCGCACCCATGTCCTGGATGGCGATCACAGCGCCCGAAGCCATCAGTTCGAGGCAGGCTTCGAGCAGGCACTTTTCGGTGAAGGGGTCGCCGACCTGAACGGTCGGGCGCTTCTCCTCGATCTTGTCGTCGAATTCGGCCGACGCCATGGTGGCGCCGCCGACGCCGTCGCGGCCTGTCTTGGCGCCGAGATAGACGACCGGCAGGCCGACGCCCTTGGCCTCGGACAGGAAGATGGCGTCCGTCTTGGCAAGGCCGGCAGCGAAGGCATTGACCAGGATGTTGCCATTGTAGCGGGCGTCGAAATTCACCTCGCCGCCGACCGTCGGCACGCCGAAGGAATTGCCGTAGCCGCCGACGCCGGAAACAACGCCGGCGACGAGATGCCGGGTCTTGGGATGGTCCGGCGCGCCGAAGCGCAGCGCGTTCATAGCCGCTACCGGCCGCGCACCCATGGTGAAGACGTCGCGCAAAATGCCGCCGACGCCGGTCGCCGCTCCCTGGTAGGGCTCGATGTAGGACGGATGGTTGTGGCTCTCCATCTTGAACACGACGCAATCGCCGTCACCAATGTCGACCACACCGGCATTCTCGCCCGGACCCTGGATGACCTGCGGTCCGGTGGTGGGCAGCGTGCGCAGCCACTTCTTCGAGGATTTGTAGGAACAGTGCTCGTTCCACATCGCCGAGAAGATGCCAAGTTCGGTGAAGCTCGGCTCGCGCCCGACCAGATCGAGGATGCGCTGGTATTCATCGGGCTTCAGCCCATGCGAGGCAATGAGTTCCGGGGTGATCGGCACGGAATTGGAAATGGTCATGGGCGGCGATTTGTATCCGTGGGAGCGGGGATTTTGAGTCCCCTCTTATCGCAAGCTTCCGCGCGATACACCCCATCGAATGACGAAAAACGCCGGAAAACCACAGGCTGGCGCTTGCTCGCTGGTAGGCTTAGCGGAGGGCGGGGCGAAATCAGGAAAAACTGTCGTAGCCGGCGCGGCCTTCGTCGAGCAGTCGCCGAATGACCGCGACGCCGCCGGCGACATCCTTGCCCTGCCTTGGCTGCGAAACGCCGAAACGCACGCCGTGGAAGACTTGCTCGGAGCGGCCGGCCTTGAACTCGTCCTCGTCGTCGATGAGCACGCCATGCTCGAGGCAGGCATTCTTGAAGGTGCCGGAGAGCCAGGGGTCGGGCAAGGTTAGCCAGACGAAAGGCACGCTGTCCTTGGCCCTGAATTCGAAACCGGAGAGCGTCTCGCGCACGATGGCGATGCGCGCGCCGATTTCGGCGATGCAGCGCTTGCGGATATCGCTGGCCTGGCCTGACAGCACCAGCCGCGAGCCGACCTCGGCCAGCAGGAAAGGGAGGCCGCCGGTCATCATCTTGTGGGCGACGCGGATGCGATGGCGGTAGGCCGGCGGACAGGCGAGCCAGCCGCCGCGAACGCCCGCCGCGACCGATTTCGACAGGCCGCCGGCAACGATGGTTCTTTCGGGCGCATATTCCGCGAGCAGCGGCGTCGGATCGTCGGTCAGGTCGCCGTAAAGATCGTCCTCGATCAGCACGACATTGTACTCACGGGCGACGCGCGCGATCGCTTGCCGGCGATCCGCTGAATGCGTCACCAGCGTCGGGTTCTTGGCCGTCGGCATCAAGAACATCATCTTCGGGTGCTTTTGCGCGCAGACGCGCTCGAAATCGTCGGGGTCGATGCCGCCCTCGTCGGATGCCACCAGCGCGGTCCTGCGGCCGATCAGGCCGGCGCTGCGCGATATCTGCGAATAGGTGAGGTGCTCGAAGGCGACATAGTCACCGGGCGTGGTCAGCGCGGCGATGGCGGCCATCACCGCTGCATGGGTGCCGAGCGTCGGCACGATGGCGTCAGCCGCCGGCCGGAACGAGTTCCGCGATAGCCAGCGGGCGCCGGCCTCGTACCAGCGCGCCGGGAAATCCCGCGTGTAGCTCGAAATGTCGTACGGATGCTCCTGCGCTATGCGCGACAGCACTTCGGCGATGATGGCGCCCTGACCGATGTCGGGCGCGGCCGTGCTGTCGAAGCGCAGCTTGCCTATCGGCGCGTCGATAAAGCGCGTGCCCTGCACATCGGGCGGCGGGAGATCGGACTTCGTTTCAGACTGCTGGGCGAGCACGTAGGTGCCGCGGCCGACCTCGCCGCTGACCAGCCCGCGCTCGCGCAGCAACTGATAGGCCCGGCCGACGGTGCCGACGGTGGTGCCGATATCGTAGGCGAGGTCGCGCTGCGGCGGCAGTTTTGCCCCGGCGTCGATGACGCCGCGATCGATATCTGACTCAATGCTGTCAGCAAGGCGCTGGTACAGAGGGCCGGAACCGGCGGTGAGATCGGGAAGCCAATTTGTCATGGTGACAATTTTCTACATTGCACCGCACAAGGAGTCAATCCATATGCGCAGTGCATGGAAATGGGTACAAAGGCAACTTTTGGCAGAATGACAATGGATACAATCGAGACAATTCGTTACGCGGGAACTGAATGGATCGGGCAGACGCAACGCCCGTCGGCACGGCCGACCCACGGCCGTCGTCTCATGCGTTTGGTCCGCTCGCTCGCCATGTGGGTGGCCAGGCTGCTGGAGCGCCGGCGCAGCCGGCTGGCTTTGCTGGAAATGACCGACGAGCAGCTCAAGGACATCGGCGTTTCGCGCTGCGATGCCCATCGCGAAGGCCTGAGGCCGTTCTGGGATTGAGCGCTGCCGGGCTCGCACCTTCCGCGCAGGTCTCTAGCAATTCCAGGAAAAGTGCTTGGCGGTTTTCCGTCTGGAATTGCATGAAACAAAGAACCGCTTTAGCGGGCTTTTGATCCCCTGGCGCACGCCACAGTGTGGTCGGCCAGGACGGCGATGACGCACAGCACCAGAAAAAGCCCGGTAACGGCCAGCGCCGAAACAGCGACGCTGGCCGCGCCGTTCTTGGCGACATCGAGGAACGGGTAGGGCACTTCGCCGGCGAACGGCGCCCTCGCCAGCGCATAGATCAGGTAGGCGATCGGATAGACCATCCACCAGGAAATGTCGCTCCAGCGCGTCGTGCCGTCGGCGCCGGCGATCAGCCACCACAGCACGAACAGCATCGGCGTCACATAATGCAGCAGCACGTCGCAGAGCAGGAATAGCCCCTGCGGCTGCCAAAGCTGCGCCAGAACCGTTGCATAGATGATGAAGACCAGCGCGATAGCGATCGCCACGCCGGCCCGAACGCGCGGCCCGGCAAAGGCCGGCAGCCAGGCATAGCCGGTCGACGACAGCAGCGAGGTATGGACGAGAACCGCGCCGATATTGGTCAGGATGGTGAAGAAGCTGAACAGGAAGACGATGGAGCCGAGCAGGCTGCGTCCGGCTTCCATCGACGCCGGGATGGTGATGCAGAACTGCAGGACAAGCCCGGCCAGACCGATGACCAGCCCGGTGATCTGCAGGAAGCGGCCCATTGGCCTACGCGGCCGCGGCGCAGGAGGGATTGCCCGTCTGCCAGCGGGCGATGTCCGAGCCGATGCGGGCTCCGAGCGGGTCGGCCATCAGCGGACCGAACACGTCGACGCGGCTGGAATTGCCCTGCGCCTGTACCACCAGCAGCGGCTTGCCACCATAGTGCTTGGCCGGGACCAGCAGGAAGCGCGGCGTGCCGCTGAACGAATTCAGCTCGTTGGCCATCTGATAGGGCTTGAAGGCCGGATCCTTGCTGGCAATCCAGCATTTATGGGCGGCGATCGCCACCTGTTCCATGGCAAGCAGCGACGCGCTCTTGCCCGACGGGACCGGCGCGCTCTTCGGGCTCGCCTGGCAGGAGGCTAGCGCAAGACCGGCGGCGGCCACGAGAGCAAGGCGAGCAATCGTCAGTCTCATGGTCAGGCAGCCCTGTCTCGCGTTTAGAAGGGATTCTTCAGGTGAAAAAATCAGGCGGCGATGCCGAGGGCACCTTCGAACAACGCCCGGCCGTCACTGCCGCCATGTGCCGCCTCGATCAGGTTCTCGGGATGCGGCATCAGGCCCAGAACATTGCCCTTGTCGTTGATGATGCCGGCAATGTCGTTGATCGAGCCGTTGGGATTGGTGCCTTCGGCGTAGCGGAACACCACTTGTCCCTCGCCTTCGATGCGGGCCAGCGTCTCGGCATCGGCGAAGTAATTGCCGTCATGATGCGCCACCGGCGAACGGATGATCTGGCCCGGCTGGTAGCGGCGGGTGAACATGGTGTTGGCGTTGTCGATCTTGAGCTTCACCTGCCGGCAGACGAATTTCAGCGACGAATTGCGCATCAGCGCGCCGGGCAACAGGCCAGCTTCGACCAGGATCTGGAAGCCGTTGCAGACGCCGATGACCATGACGCCCTTGGCCGCCTTTTCGGCAACCGCCCGCATCACCGGCATGCGCGCCGCGATCGCGCCACAGCGCAGATAGTCGCCGAACGAAAAGCCACCCGGAATGGCGATCAGATCGACATCGGGGATTTCTGTGTCGGTCTGCCAGACGGTCGCCGGCGCTTTCCCGGAAATCTTGGTCAGCGCCGCAATCATGTCGCGGTCGCGGTTGAGGCCAGGCAGGAGGACGACGGCTGATTTCACCTCAGGCGATCTCCACAGCATAATTCTCAATCACCGTGTTCGCCAGCAGCTTGTCGCACATGGCCTTGAGATCGGCCTCGGCCTTGGCCGTGTCGGTCTCGGCGAGCTCGACGTCGAACACCTTGCCCTGGCGCACCTGGCCGACGCCGTCAAAACCCAGCCCGGACAGCGCATGTTCGATCGCCTTGCCTTGCGGGTCGAGCACGCCGTTCTTGAGGGTAACGGTGATACGGGCTTTCATCGATGCTCCTGAGAAATCAATACGGTCTGCTCCGGGCCTGCCGTCACCGGCAAGTCCGGTTTGGTAATTAGTGCTTCATACCCTTGGGCGGCTCGCTGGACGCAACCAGCACCGGCCCGGTCGGGCGCGGCGGCTCGTTCTCGTTCATGATGCCGAGGCGGCGGGCAACTTCCTGATAGGCTTCGACCAGCCCGCCCATGTCGCGGCGGAAACGGTCCTTGTCGAGCTTGTCCTGGGTTGCGACGTCCCAAAGCCGGCAGGAGTCGGGCGAGATCTCGTCGGCGACGACGATGCGCATCATGTCGCCCTCGAACAGGCGGCCGCACTCGATCTTGAAGTCGACGAGCTGGATGCCGACGCCCATGAACAGGCCGGAGAGGAAATCGTTGACGCGGATGGCCAGTGCCATGACGTCGTCGATCTCCTGCGGGCTTGCCCAGCCGAAGGCGGTGATGTGCTCTTCCGACACCATCGGGTCGTCGAGCGCGTCGGCCTTGTAATAGAATTCGATGATCGAGCGCGGCAGCACGGTACCTTCTTCGATGCCGAGGCGCTTGGACAGCGAACCGGCGGCAACATTGCGCACCACCACTTCGAGCGGAATGATCTCGACTTCCTTGATCAGCTGTTCGCGCATGTTGAGCCGGCGGATGAAGTGGGTCGGAATGCCCATTCGGTTCAAATGGTTGAAGATATATTCGGAAATGCGGTTGTTGAGCACGCCCTTGCCGTCGATGACCTCGTGTTTCTTCTTGTTGAAGGCGGTCGCGTCGTCCTTGAAGAACTGGATCAGCGTGCCCGGTTCGGGCCCCTCATAGAGGATCTTGGCCTTGCCTTCATAAATGCGGCGGCGATTTTTCATCTGATTTTTTCTCTGGATTTCCGGGCAGGCGGCAAGCGACCAGTTCCTGTCCGTCTGCCTTAATTAGTACGGCGACGGTTGGGTTCAATGCCGGGTCTATCCCAATCACATCGTTTGCTCAATCGGCAAATCCTTCGAATCAACCGCTTTCGGGATCGAAATGCCGCAGCGCAGCATGCGATGAAGCGTATTGACCGGCCCGCGACCTTTTGGTTTGTGCTTTGGCAACACACATATTCACCGCCAACGAATCGAATTTGACCCGGAGGGACGCCATGAGCAGCATGAAAGACCGCGAAGAGGGCTTCGAGCGCAAATTCGCCTTCGATGAGGAACTCCGCTTCAAGGCCTCGGCCCGCCGCAACAAGGCGCTTGGCCTGTGGGCGGCCGAGAAGCTCGGCAAGTCGGGCGCCGATGCCGAAACCTATGCCAAGGAGGTGGTCGTGGCCGACATCGAGGAAGCCGGCGATCATGACGTTTTCCGCAAGATCCGCGCGGATTTCGATGCAGCCGGCGTTGCCCAGTCCGATCATCAGATCCGCCGCACCATGGATGAGTTGATGGCGCAGGCGATCGAGCAGATCAAGAACACCTAAGAGCATGATCCCGAAAAGTGGAGGCCGGTTTTCGGAAAAGATCATGCTTCGATAGAGCCTTTGTCTGGACCAATCGACCGCCCGGCCCAACCGGGCGGTTTTTCTTTGCCTTTGCCGCCGTTTCCGGCTGAAACTGCTGACGTTAACAAGGAAAGAGCTGATGTCCCTGAAATCACGCCTTGCGGCGGATGAAACGCTGTTCACCGCATGGTCCGGAGTGCCGGACGCGCTCACGGTGGAAATCGTCGCCAAACAGGGTTTTGACGCCGTCACGCTCGACATGCAGCATGGCGGCCATCACGAGGACAGCGTGCTGCGCGGTCTCGTTCCGGTGCTCGCCGCCAACAAGCCGGCCCTGGTGCGCATTCCGGTCGGCCGCTTCGACATGGCGAGCCGGGCGCTCGACTTCGGCGCCGAGGCGGTGATCGCGCCGATGGTGAATTCGGTGGCCGACGCCAGGCTTTTCGCTGCCGCCATGAAGTATCCGCCAATGGGCGAGCGCTCCTGGGGGCCGACCTATGCCTTTCCGCGACATGGCAAGGGCGATCATGCCGAATGGCTGCGCGACACCAACCAGCGCACGATGGCGTTTGCGATGGTCGAAACGCGCGCCGCCTTCGAGGCGCTCGACGGCATCCTCGACACACCGGGCATCGACGGCATCTTCGTCGGCCCGTCGGATTTCTCGATCGCCTGGTCGAACGGCTCCACGGTCAATTCGACGCTGGAAAGCATGATGGAGACGGTCGCCTCGATCGCCGAACGCACGCGCAAGGCCGGCAAGCATGCGGCGATCTACGTCATCGAACCGGCCGTCGCCGGCCGCGTGGTGGCGATGGGCTACCGGCTGCTGGCCATGGGCTCGGATCACGCGCTGATTGCGCTCGGCGCCAAGACCTTGCTGAAGAGCATGCGGGATTCGATCGGCAACTGACGGCGCGGGCGCGCTGTCCCCAGGGTCTTAAGTCCCTTTGAGGTCGGTCAGGAACTTGGCGAAGGTCATCGAGCCCTCCGGCCACGGGCCGAAGCCGGAATCCGCGTTGAGATGGCCGGCATCTCCGGCGTCGATGAACAATGAGCCCCAGGCTCCGGCGATGTCCTCGGCGACGTCGAAGGCGCAGAACGGATCGTTGCGGCTGGCGATCACCACCGAGGGGAAGGTCAGGGGCTCGCGCGGGTAGGGGCCGAAGGTCATCAGGTGCCTCGGCCTGATATCGGGGTTTGCAACGTCGGGCGGCGCCACGAAAAAGGCACCAGCGATCGGGCGCTGGAACTGCGGCATCGCCTGCACTGCTGTCGCGACGCCCAGCGAATGCGCGACGATGACGACCGGCCGTTCGGCCTCGTTGACTGCCTTGGCAACATTCGCCGTCCAGTCCTCGCGCACCGGCTTCGACCATTCCGCCTGCTCGACCCGACGCGCAGTCGACAGTTTCGACTGCCAGCGGGTCTGCCAATGCTCGGGACCGGAATTGGTGTAGCCCGGCACGATGAGAATATCTGCGTCCTTGACCTTCATGGCGCGCATGTAGCGAGCGCCGATGCTGGGTGCAACCATCTCGAATGACGTTGGCGATCACAATAGTGAACACCTTGTTCGCTTCTTGCCATCTTGTGTGAACGATCGCGATCGACGATCTGAGACGGGACAACAAACAGCCGTGAAGGACCGGGATTTTGGCACTGACACGACGTACAATCATCGGTGGCGCCGGACTTCTGGCTTTGGGAGCTTCAACGAGCGCCGCCCGAACGGAGACCATGATGAGCGAACTGCCTTTTGCAGCCACCACCCCGGTGAGCGTTTCCCGCGTTGGGTTGAAGGCGCGCGACGCCGAAAGCCTGGCTGCCTATTATCGCCAGGTCGTCGGTTTGCAGGAATTGGGCCGCGCCGACGGCGCGATCACGCTCGGTGCCGCCAACCGTCCGCTGCTGGTGCTGGAGCCGGATGCGGCCGCCAAACCCGACGATCCGCGTAGCGCCGGCTTGTTCCACACGGCCTTTCTGCTGCCCAGCCGGGCAGACCTTGGCCGCTGGATCAACCACGCCATCGCCAACAAAATCTCCATTGAGGGCGCATCGGACCATCTGGTCAGCGAGGCGCTGTACCTGACCGACCCCGAGGGCAACGGCATCGAGATCTATGCCGACCGCCAGCCACAGGATTGGAAGTGGAACGGCGACAAGATCGCCATGGCGACCGAGCGGCTGAACATTCCGTCCGTTGTCGCCGACGTTCCGGCCGGCGACGCGGGATGGCAGGGCGCACCGGAAAACAGCATTGTCGGCCATGTGCATCTGCGCGTCGGCCGGCCGGAAGAGGCCGAGGCCTGGTGGAACCAGGAATTCGGCTTCGATACCGTCGCCAAATATGGCGGGCAGGCGGTGTTCCTGTCGTCGGGCGGCTATCACCACCACATCGGCGCCAATGCCTGGCAGAGTTCCGGCGCCGGCCGTCGCGATCCGGCCCGTTCGGGCCTGGCCTGGGTCGAGATGCGCTCGGACAATATTGCCAGTGAAACGACCCGCGAGGATCCGTGGGGCACGGTGATCAGGACCGTTCCCGGCAAGGCGTGAGCATCGCCTGATCGACGCTCGAACAAAAAGGCCCGCCGGACAAAGTTAGGCGGGCCTTTTTGTTGGATATCCGTTCGAACGCTCAGGCCTCTCCAAACACCCGCTTGAAGATCGTGTCGACATGCTTGGTGTGGTAGCCGAGGTCGAACTTTTCGCGGATCTCGGCTTCGGGCAAGGCAGCCGTGACCTCCTTGTCGGCCAAAAGTTCCTCAAGGAAATCAGCGCCTTGTTCCCACACCTTCATGGCGTTGCGCTGCACCAGCCGGTAGGCGTCCTCGCGGCTGACGCCGGCCTGGGTCAGCGCCAGCAGCACACGCTGCGAATGCACCAGGCCGCGGAACTTGTTCATGTTCTTCAGCATGTTGTCGGGATAGACCAACAGCTTGTCGACGACGCTGGTCAGCCGAGACAGCGCGAAATCGAGCGTCACCGTGGCGTCCGGCCCGATCATGCGCTCGACCGAGGAATGCGAAATATCGCGCTCGTGCCAGAGCGCCACATTCTCCATCGCCGGCAGCGCCATCGACCGCACCATGCGGGCCAGGCCGGTGAGGTTTTCGGTCAGCACCGGGTTGCGCTTGTGCGGCATCGCCGACGAGCCTTTTTGTCCCGGCGAGAAATACTCTTCCGCTTCCAGCACCTCGGTGCGCTGCAGATGGCGGATCTCGATCGCCAGCCGCTCGATCGACGAGGCGATGACGCCGAGCGTGGCAAAGAACATGGCGTGGCGATCGCGCGGGATCACCTGCGTCGACACCGGCTCCGGCTTCAGCCCGAGCTTTTTCGCCACATGCTCTTCGACATAGGGGTCGATGTTGGCGAAGGTGCCGACCGCGCCTGAGATGGCGCAGGTAGCGATGTCTTCGCGCGCGTGCACCAGCCGCTCGCGGCAGCGCGCGAATTCGGCATAGGCTTGCGCCAGCTTGACGCCGAAGGTCGTCGGCTCGGCATGGATGCCATGGCTGCGGCCGATGGTGACGGTGTCCTTGTGTTCGAAGGCGCGGCGCTTGAGTGCGGCGAGCAGCCCGTCGATGTCGGCGAGCAGGATGTCGCTGGCGCGGGTCAGCTGCACGGCAAAGCAGGTGTCGAGCACGTCCGACGAGGTCATGCCCTGGTGGATGAAGCGGGCATCCGGCCCGACGAATTCGCCGAGATGGGTCAAGAAGGCGATGACGTCATGCTTGGTGACGCGTTCGATCTCGTCGATCGCCTCGACGTCGAATTTCGCCGCACCGCCCTTTTCCCAGATGGTTTTCGCGGCTTCCTTGGGAATGACGCCAAGCTCGGCCAGCGCGTCGCAGGCATAGGCCTCGATCTCGAACCAGATGCGGAAGCGGGTTTCGGGCGACCAGATGGCGACCATTTCCGGCCGGGAATAGCGAGGGATCATCGGTCAGTCCTGACATACGAGGGATTCGCCCGCGTCCTAACAGAGGCTGGCCGAATGCTCAACGCCGCTGGCGCGCAAACCAGACGCTGGCGACAGCGAGTGCCGCGAAACCGAGCGGAAAATAGAGCCGGATGCCGAGAACGACGAACTGGTACAGCGCGGTCAATCCCGTGAACACCAGTTGGAATGCCCAGGTGATGGTGAATGCCGGCTCATGCCATTCGGCATAGTAGGAACGGTACTGCAGGGCAAACAGCGCGCCGGTGAAAGCGAGCGTCGTGGCGAGCAGACAGACGAAGGCAGCGGCAAGCGCAACCTCCCAGTGCCGGCCGCGCGAAACAAGCCGCGCCAGAAACAGGCCAACAGGAAAGGCCAGCGCACCACCAGCGGCATAGAGCAGCGACACAAAGCGGATCTTGGCCGGCGTTTCCCAATTGTCCAGCAGGAGATTGATCAATGCGCTGGCGCCCATCGTCACGCCCCACAGCAGGGCGCCGAGAAGTGCAGTGCGCAGCGATGGCAAGGCGCTCCGCAGACGGCCTCGGGTGGGAGTGCGCATGGTGGGTTGAGGAAGCGGTGTCACAGGCGGCCGGTCACCGCGATCCAGCGAAAATCCGGCCCTTCGAAGCCATACTGGCGCACGGCGATCAGCACGGCGTAGGCGCTGAGACTGTCGAGCGAGAATGTCTGTACCGCGCCGATCTGGTAGCCGTTCGGGCAGCCGCGGCTTTGCGGGATGGATTTGTCTTCATGCAGCAGATGCGTCTGGCCGCCATCCTTCGCCTCGATGCGCAGCAGGCGAAAGCCGTTGATCTCACCCAGGCTCTGGCAGCGTTCGGTGTCGTTCCTGGCGATCTCGTCGAGCCGGAATTCGAGCGGAGGGTCGACCGGCGAGAAGATCGGCCGTGGATTGACCACCATGCGGAACGGATCGACCGAGAGTTCGGTCACCGGGTTGAAGCCGGCGGTGATGCCGCGATTGGCGGTGAGCTCCGCTTGGCTGACGATCGCTTCGCCTTTCTGGCGGGCCTGCAGCCGCGCCGCCTCGAGCGTGGCGTTCTCGTCGTCGAGCCGAACCTTGATCGGCGTGCCCTTCAGGAATGTGTCGTCATTGATGTCGATGTAGTAACGATTGGCATAGGGGAATCCCGATCCGTCCTGGACGCCATACTCTTCGAAGGCGAAGACGCCGCCATCCTTGGTGAAACCGAGGATCTCAAGCTCGGCGACGTCACCGGCACGCACGGCAACCAGGGTCGCAAATTGGGCCAGCAGGCAAACGGCAAACAGGACAAGGGTTCGCATTGGCTCTCCATTTGCACAGCCAGGCACGTTTTCTTCCCTATCACGAGACAATCAAAACGTCGTGCTACCTGAAGGCCATGCATCCATCTCGAGGTCGATTGTCATTGACGCGACGACCAGACCGGAAACAGATCGCCGTCGGCCGGCGTCGCTGCATGCACACCGCGGCTGATGGCGCGCGCCATGGTGGCGCCGGCCGCGGCGTACAGATCGATGGCGTCGTCGGCTGAAAGCGCAATGCCGCTCCTGCCGGTCGCCAGAGCGAACACCAGATCGCCATCGGCCGGCGTGTGTGTCGGCCAGATGGCGCGCACGAAGCCGTCATGCGCCGATATCGCCAGACGCTTGGCGGCGGCCTTGGAGAGGACGGCGTCCGTAGCGATCACGGCGATGGTGGTGTTGCCGCCGGTCTCCGCCTGCCTGTCGCTATCCTTGCCGGTGAACTTGCGGTCGCGGAACTTCAACAGGATCCGTCTTGCGTCTTCCGGCATCGGCGAGGGATAGCCAAGCCCGCCGAACTCGTCGCCGATCTCGAAAGGCGCCGCCCAGAAGTGGCGGGTTCGCCCGACGGTCACCGAGCCGGTCGGGTTGACGGCGGCGAGCGCGCCGATGGTGACGCCGCTTTCCAGCAGCAGTGAAGCCGAACCGAGTCCGCCTTTGAGGCCCGGCGTCAGCGCGCCGGTGCCGGCGCCGGCCGTGCCGAGAGCAAAGTCGGCCGCGGCGGCCTGGGCGGCTTCGTAGCCGAGCTCCCGGTAGGGCGGATAGCGGCCCCAGTCCTTGTCGCCGCCATTGCGCAGGTCGAACAGGATCGCAGCCGGCACGATCGGCACGCGAAAGCCGCCGACCTCGACGCCGATGTTCCTCTCGCGCAAGGCCGCCTGTACGCCGGATGCGGCATCGAGCCCAAAGGCCGAGCCGCCGGAGAGCACAACGGCATGGATCGCCTCGATGGAATTCTGCGGCTCGAGCAGGTCGGTCTCGCGCGTGCCGGGCGCGCCGCCCAGCACCTGTACGCCCGCCACCGCCGGTTCGTCGCAAAGCAGGGCGGTCACGCCCGACTTCAGCCTGGCGTCGGCGGCGTTGCCGACGCGCAGGCCGGCGACATCGGTGATCAGGTTGCGCGGGCCGGTGCGGAACATCACTGCGTCTCGAAAGGCACAAAACGTGTCCCGTCGAAACGGAACGCGCGGTAGGGGTTTTGGCTGAGATCGCCCTTTTCGTCGAAACGGACCGGCCCGATCGCAGTGGTGAAGTCATGCGCGGTGAGCATCTCCGCCAGCGGTTTGCCGGAGGTCTCGGCCGCCGCCACGGCCGCCCTGGCGATCTCGACCGCCGCATAGGCGGGCAGCGCGTAGCCTTCTGGAATGATACTCTTTGCAGCGAATGCCTCGAGCACCTTGGGATCGGCGACATCGACCCATTCGGGTGGGGCGATCATCAGCGTACCCGCCGCATAGGGCACGTCGCCCGGCGGCGTGCGCATATTTTCGCCGCCGGCAAAGGTCATGCCGGCATCGAGCTTGCCGGCATCGCGGCCCATGATGGCGATGTCGTCGCCGTCGCCGCCGGCGAAGACATGCGTTGCGCCGGATTTCTTCAGCCGGCCGATCAGCCCGATCTGGTTGTCGAGCTGCGGCCGGAACGTGTCGACGAACACCGGTTTCAGCCTTGCCTGCTCGGCTGCCGCCCTTAGCGTCTCGGCGATCTCGCGGCCGTAGATGGTGCCGTCGTCGACGATGGCGAAAAGCTCCTTCTGCCAGAGCTTGGTAAGGATGGTGGCGACGGCATTGCGCTCGTCGTCGCCGCGCGGGCCTAGCCGATAGACCGGCCAGCCGGTCTTGGCGCGCCGGTCGGTCAGGCTTTCGGTGCGCACGCCGATGGTGATGACCGGGATGCCGGCGTCCTTGAGGATCGGCAGCGCCGCCTCGATCGCGTCGGTGCAGAGAAAGCCGACGACCACGCTGACTTTCGCGGCGGCGAAGTTGCGTGCGGCGGCAGCGCCGCCGTCGGCCGTGCAGGCATCGTCGACCGTCTTGATTTCGGCGCCGTTCGCCTCGGCCGCAAGGCTGGCCCCGGCCTCGATCTGCTTGCCGAGGATCTCAGACGGGCCAGACAGAGGTGCGGCGACGCCGACAAGCAGTGTCTGGGCGCTGACACCTGCAGGGAAAAGCCAGAGCAGTGCCGCTATCGTCGCTGTCCAGGGTCGCATTCTGACGAAGAATTCCTCCGTGCCGGATGCATGCTCCCGGCGCCTCTTCCCGCCAAGACCTAAAGGCTGCTCGTCCCGGGTGCAACACGCGAATTTCGGGATGTGGGTCAAGCACTTCGCTTGTGGCATGCCGTATGCCGCCATATATAACGATCGGGTTTCGACTTGTGGAAAATCATCAGTGCTGAAGAAGAATGACATCGGGCCGCAGGCCTATCGCGACGCGATGGCGCATTTTGCCGGCCACGTCCATGTGGTGACCACAGACGGCCCCGCCGGCAGGCGTGGTGCGACGGTCATCGCTGCCTGTTCGGTGTCGGACACGCCGCCAACGGTTCTTGTCTGCCTCAACCGTGAGAATCCCAAGAACGAGCCTTTCGTGAAAAACGGCAAATTCGCGTTGAATACGCTGGCTTCGCACCAGGAACCGCTGTCGATCGGGTTTTCCGGCATCACCGGCCTGCCGGTCGAGGAGCGTTTCGCGCTCGGCGAGTGGGATGTCATCTCGACCGGCGCGCCGACCTTGAAGGGTGCGCTCGCCGTGTTCGACTGCGAGCTGTTCGACACCAAGGATCTGGCCACCCACCGTGTGCTTTTTGGCAAGGTGACAGGCCTGCGCATCGGCGATAATTTGCGGCCGCTGATCTATCACGACCGCGCCTACCGCGCGCTCTAGAGGGCTCTGGATGGGCCGCAGCCACGGAGACAGGATGACCGAGCTGAAACCGCGCCCGGCGCCGCGGACGATCGACGAGACGCTCGATCTCCTGACCGGCGCGGACTATGTGGCGGATCGGTCGCTGGCGACGGTTCTGTTTCTCTCTCTGCGCATGCAGCGGCCGCTGTTCCTCGAGGGCGAGGCCGGCGTCGGCAAGACCGAGATCGCCAAGGTGCTGGCGCAGGCGCTCGGCCGCCGGCTGATCCGCCTGCAATGCTATGAAGGGCTCGACGTCTCTTCCGCCGTCTACGAGTGGAACTATGCCGCGCAGATGATCGAGATCCGCATGGAGGAGGCGGCCGGCAAGGTCGTGCGCTCCGACATGGAACGCAATGTATTCTCCGAAAAATACCTGATCCGCCGCCCGGTGCTCGACGCGCTGACCGGCAAGGCGGGTGCGGCCCCGGTGTTCCTGATCGACGAACTCGACCGCACCGACGAGGCCTTCGAGGCGTACCTGCTCGAGATACTCTCCGATTTCCAGGTGACGGTGCCGGAGCTCGGCACGATCAGGGCGGAAGAGCCGCCGATCGTCATCATCACCACCAATCGCACCCGCGAGATCCACGACGCGCTGAAGCGGCGCTGCCTCTACCACTGGGTCGACTATCCCAATGCCGAGCGCGAGCTGGAGATCGTGCACAGGAAGGTGCCGCAGGCCAACAGCCGGCTTTCGGCCGAAGTGGTGTCGTTCATCCAGAAACTGCGCCAGGTCGAGCTGTTCAAGGCGCCGGGCGTTGCCGAGACCATCGACTGGGCCGGCGCGCTGACCGAACTCGACAAGGTGGCGCTCGATCCCGAAACCGTGTCCGACACGATCGGCGTGCTGTTGAAATACCAGGACGACATTGCCCGCATCGGTGCGGGTGAGGGCCGGCGCATCCTCGACGAGGTCAAGGCCGAGCTCGCGGCGGCGGAGTAAGGCAATGAAGGCGCCGCGTCCCGATCCCGGAGAGGCGATAGTGGACGGGCGCATCGCCGACAACATCGTCTATTTCGCCCGCACCTTGCGCAAGGCCGGCATGCGGGTCGGGCCGGCCTCGGTCAAGGATGCCATCGAGGCGGTGCTCGCCGCCGGCATCGGGTCGCGCGACGATTTCTACTGGACGCTGCATGCCGTGCTGGTCTCCAGGCATGAGGATCATCCGACCTTCGACGAAGCCTTCCGGCTGTTCTGGAAATCGCGCGAGCTGATCGAAAAGATGCTGGCGATGTTTTCGCCGGTGGCACCGGACAACAAAGAGAAGCAAAAGCCCCGCGCGGCCGAGAACCGCGTCAGCCAGGCGATGTTCGAGGGTCATCAGAAGAACCAGCCGGTGCAGGAAATCCCGGAGATCGAGGTCGACGCCCGTTTCACCTTCTCCGGCAACGAGGTGCTGCGCGGCAAGGACTTTGCCCAGATGGACGCCGCCGAGATGGCCGATGCCAAGAAGGCGATCGCTCAGTTGCGGTTGCCCTTCGACATGGTCAGGACACGCCGCTTCAAGGCCGATGCGCATGGCCGCCGTGTCGATCCGCGCGCCATGATGCGCTCGGCCGCGCGCACCGGTGGCGAGCTGATCCTGCCGAAATTCCGCTCCGCCCGCGAGGTCCATCCGCCGCTGGTGGTACTGGCCGATATTTCCGGATCGATGAGCCAGTACACACGCATCTTCCTGCATTTCCTGCATGCATTGACCGAAAAGCGCCGGCGCGTGCACGCCTTCGTCTTCGGCACCAGGCTGACCAATCTGACGCGGCAGATGCGCCATCGCGATCCCGATGCCGCGCTCGCGGATTGTTCGGCGGCAGTGAAGGACTGGTCCGGCGGCACCCGCATCGGCGACACGCTGGCCGAGTTCAACCGTCTGTGGTCACGCCGCGTGCTGGGGCAGGGCGCGGTGGTACTTCTGATCACCGACGGGTTGGAGCGCGACGACGTCGCCGGCCTGTCGGAGGAGATGGAGCGTCTGCACAAATCGTGCCGGCGGTTGATCTGGCTGAACCCGCTGCTGCGCTTCGACGGATTCGAGGCGCGCGCCCGCGGCGTCAAGGCGATGCTGCCGCATGTCGATGAATTCCGCTCGGTGCACAACCTCGATGCGCTGGCCGATCTCTGCGCCTCGCTGGACAAGAAGTCGGCCGGCTCGGTCGATCCGCGCCGCTGGCTGGATGCTGGCGCGCGGCGGGCCGCATAGCCATATGTATGCGAAAACAGACTTCCAGAGAAAAACAGACTTCAAGAGAAGTGATTATGGAAAACAGCATCTATCTCGATGAGGCCCGCGATCCCCTGATCATCGCGGAGGGCTGGATGAAGGACGGCAAGGATGTCGCCATCGCTACCGTGGTCGAGACCTGGGGTTCGGCGCCGCGTCCTGTCGGCAGCCATCTGGTCATTGATGCAGACGGCAATTTCCACGGCTCCGTCTCGGGCGGCTGCGTCGAGGGCGCGGTGGTGACCGAGGCGATCGACGTCATCGGCTCAGGCAAGGCGAAGATGCTTGAGTTCGGCGTCGCCGACGAGACCGCCTGGCAGGTCGGCCTGTCCTGCGGCGGCCGCATCAAGGTCTATGTGGAACGCCTGGGCTGACCTCCGATGGATCCGTACGCGCTCAAGACATTGAATGCCGAACGCCGCGCCCGCCGTGCGGCGATCCTGGTCACCGACCTCGGTGACGGCCGCGACCGCATCGTGCGCGAGGGCGACCAGGTCGCCGGTGACCTCGGAGTGGCGATCGACAGGGCGTTTCGGACCGGCAATTCGGGTTCTGTCGAGGCGGAAGGCCGGACCTTCTTCCTCAACGCCCATCTGCCGCAGCCACGACTGGTGGTGGTCGGCGCCGTGCATATCAGCCAGGCCCTGGCGCCGATGGCGAGGATCGCCGGCTATCCGGTCGAGATCATCGATCCGCGCACCGCCTTCGCCACGCCGGACCGCTTTCCCGACGTTGCGCTCTCTGCCGAATGGCCAGAGGATGTGCTGACGCGCCAGCCGTTGGACAGTTACACGGCGCTCGCCGCCGTCACCCATGATCCGAAGATCGACGATTTTGCGCTGAAGGCGGCACTCGACGCCAACTGCTTCTATGTTGGCGCGCTTGGCAGCCGCAAGACGCACGCCAAGCGTGTCGAGCGCTTGCTGGCATTGGGCGCGAGTGCCGACCAGATCGCCCGCATCCACGCGCCGATCGGCCTCGATATTGGTGCTGCGAGCCCGGCGGAGATCGCTGTCGCCATCCTTGCCCAGACCATTCATGCTTTTCGTTCGCGCGGCCTGGAAAGCAAAGGCGCGGTGGCGTGAAATTCGGTCCGGTCCCGATCGATCAGGCCGAAGGCGCGGTGCTGGCGCACGCCACCACGGCCGGCGAGCGGCGCTTCCGCAAGGCGCATAGGCTGAGCGCCGAGGATGTGTCGGCGCTAAAGGCCGCCGGGATCACCGAGGTTGTTGCAGCCGTGCTGGCCGCCGATGATCTCGGCGAGGATGCGGCGGCTGAAATGATCGCCGCTAGCATGAGCCATCGCAACATCGAGGCGAAGCCCGCCGCGACCGGCCGGGTCAACCTCCATGCCGAGACGGCCGGTGTCTTCACCGTCGACGCGGCGATGGTCGATGCCATCAATGCCGTCGACCCGACCATCACCATCGCCACGCTGGCGCAGCACGCGCCGGTCGAGAAGGGCCAGATGGTGGCGACGGTGAAGATCATTCCCTTCGCCGTGGCAACCGCTTTGGTCGATAGGGTGGCAAGGATCTGCGCCAGCGGCGAGATCTTCGCCGTCAATGCCTACCGGCCGGTGCGCGTCGGCGTCATCCAGACCGTGCTGCCCGGCATCAAGTCGAGCGTGCTCGACAAGACGCTCCGCGTCACCGAAGCGCGGCTGGCACGCTCCGGCGGACGGTTGACGGCCGAGCGCCGCACGCCGCACGAAATCGCGCCGGTCGCGGAGGCAGCGGCGTCGCTGGCGCGCGACAACGATATGGTGGTGATCTTCGGCGCTTCGGCGATGAGCGACTTCGCCGATGTCGTTCCGGCAGCGATCGAACAGGCTGGCGGCACCGTCATCCGCGCGGGCATGCCCGTCGATCCCGGCAATCTGCTGGTGCTCGGCACGCTTGACGGCAAACGCGTCATCGGCGCACCGGGCTGCGCCCGCAGTCCCAAGGAAAACGGTTTTGACTGGGTGCTCGACCGGCTGATCGCCGGGCTCGACGTGACGGCCGGCGACATCGCCGGCATGGGTGTCGGCGGGCTGCTGATGGAGATCCCGACCCGGCCGCAGCCGCGCGAGCCGCTGCCGGCGAGAGCCGAGTTGAAGGTCGATATCGTGCTTCTGGCCGCCGGCCGCTCCAGCCGAATGGGCGGGCCGAACAAGCTCCTGGCGCTGTTCGACGGCAAGCCGCTGGTGCGCCGCGCCGCCGAGCGCGCGCTGGGCTCGATGGCAGCGAACACAATCGTCGTCACTGGCCACCAGCAGGAGCGGGTGCGCGCGGCTATGTTGGGCCTCGATGTCACGCTGGCCGACAATCCGGATTTCGCTGACGGCCTGTCCTCTTCGTTGAAGGCCGGTATCGCCCGGGTTGCGGGCGATACGGCCGGCGCCATGATCGTTCTTGGCGACATGCCAGGCGTCTCGGCGGCCGACCTCGACGGGCTGATCGACGCCTTCCGCAGATCCGGCGGCCGCTCGGTGGTGCGCGCCGCGCATGATGGCAGGCGCGGTAATCCGGTGCTGCTGCCGCGTTCATTGTTTCCGGCCATCGCACATCTCGAAGGCGATACAGGTGCGCGCCATCTGGTCGAGGCTGAGGGGCTCGATGTGATCGATGTCGAGATCGGCGAAGGGGCTGCTGTCGACGTCGACACCCGCGAGGCGCTGGAAGGCGCCGGCGGCGTGCTGCAGGATTGACAAACCGAAGCCGAAAAACGCATGCCTTGGGCATGGCTATCCGTTTGCAGTTTCTCCGTCTCTATCTGGCCGCGATGGCTTTTGCCGCGTCTGGCGCTTACGCCGACGCCCTCGAACTAAAACCCTTCAAGGACGATCTCTTCGCCTATCCGGCGACGCTGTCCTCCGCCGACAACGGCGCCTACACGGTCATCGACTACCGCGAAATGCGCGACATCAATGCCCGTGACGAGGTGCCGGAGCGCCGGGTGCATGCCCAGTACACCGACACCGGCGTGCGCAAGGTACAGCAGGACCTGATGCTGAAGACCGACGCCGGTGATGTCAGGCACATCGCCGTCGGCAAGACCGAGGGCGCCGGCATCATCGTGCTCTACCTGCACGGGCAGGGCGGCAGCCGCAAACAGGGCGTTGACGACTTCACCTTCGGCGGCAATTTCAATCGCCTCAAGAACCTGATGGCCGGCAATGGCGGCCTTTATCTCAGCCCGGATTTCACCGATTTCGGCGACACCGGTGCTGCCCAGGTGGCGGCGCTGATCGACCACTATGCCGAAGCCTCGCCGGCAGCGAAAATCTTCGTCGCCTGCGGCTCGATGGGCGGCTCGCTGTGCTGGAAGCTTGCCGCCCGCAACGACACCGGCCGGCGCATCGACGGGCTGCTGCTGCTCGGCTCGCTATGGGATGAGAGTTTCTTGTCGAGCCCCGCTTTCAGGCGCCATGTGCCGGTCTTCTTCGGCCAGGGCAGCAAGGACCCGGTATTTCCCGTGGAAAAGCAGGAAGCTTTCTTCCGCTCCATCATCGCCAGATCGAAAGCCTATCCGTACCCGACCCGCTTCGTCCGCTTCGAGACCGGCACCCACGGCACGCCGATCCGCATGACCGACTGGCGCGGCACGCTGAACTGGATGCTCACCAAGGCGCCTTGATCTGCGCCATCGCGGATCTCGTTCAAGGCGCTGTGTTGTAATCCAGAATGGTCTGCGGGTTGATCTCGCCGTCATAGGATGCGTCGACGTCATACTGCACCAGCGGGAAATTGCCGCTGCGAAACAGATAGGTGCCGGTCGACGAGGCGTCGCCGACGCCACGCCATTTGTTCATCGATGTGATCGTCCTGGTCTTGTCGTCATAATCGGAATTGACCAGCTGGTCGTCGGTCTGGAAGCCGATGATGTGGACCGCCTCGACCTTGCCTTCGCTGTTGTTGTTTTCATAGCGGATGTCGAGCTCCGGCGAGGCGAACTGCAACTGCCTGACGCCCATGACGTCATCAGCGATGTAATAGACCGCGCTTTCATTGTAGGCAGCCATCGAGCAGAAGAAGCGGAACAGCCGCGTCTCGCGTTCGGGTTCGTCGGCGCCGGCATTCGCATCCTTGTAGTGCAGGCTGTATGCATCCGGCTCTGTTGTCGGCTTGCCGTCCGGGGTCTGCTTGTCGCACTGGTCGCCATAGGTGGCGACGAAGGCCTTCTTGGCCTGTTCCAGCACCGTGTCCTGCTTCGGCGGCGGGCCATCGCCGCAGCTTGCCGGCACGGCGTCCTCGAAATTGGCCGTGGAGGGTTTCAGCGCACCCTTGTCGATGAGGATCGGCCGGAACGGCGGCTCCTGGGCCTGGGCGTTGACCTGGCGCAGCGTGTAGCAGCCTGCGAAGACCTTTGCTTCGCCGTTCTTGTCGGTGGCCTGGATGGCAACCGGCACATTGTAGAAAATGCTGCCGGCAGCGCCGTCACTGGAGGCGGCGCCGGTTTTGACGTCGACCTTGTCGGTGCCGTCATAGCCTTTGACGAATGTATCAAAATCCTTTGCCGGCTTTATATCGCCATAATAGTCCCAGGCGCGGGCGAATTCATGCCGGTTGATGGCGCTGTAGAGCGAACGGATGACCGCAGCGGCGTCCGACCGGTCGTCGACATAGGGCGCGTCTTCGGCGAAGGCTGTCTGGCTGATGGCGGCAAGGGAGAAGAAAGCGGTCGCGGCGAAAAGGGCGCTTCTCATCGGGAATCTCCAGTCGATGGCGAAATTCTAACATGCCGATTACGGCGACGCGGTGACGCTTGAAATGTCATGCCCGAAGGCGCTACGTGCCGCCGTCGGTGTTCATGCCGCATAGGAGATTCAAGTGACAATATCGATGTATGAAGCATCCGTGGCGGTGTTCTCGGCCCGGCTGAAGGCGCTGTCCGATATATTGTCGGCGGCCGAGCAGAATGCGGTCGATCGCAAGATCGACCCGCAGGTGTTTCTGACCTCAAGGCTGGCGCCGGACATGTTTGCGCTGACGCGACAGGTGCAGATCGCCACCGACCATGCCAAGGGTGCGCCATCGCGGCTCGCCGGCCGCGAAGTGCCGAAATACGAAGACAATGAGGCGAGCTTCGCCGACCTCCAGGCGCGAATCGCCAAGACGCTCGAACTGCTGGCGTCGTTCTCGCCTGCCGAATTCGAAGGTTCGGATGACAGGATGATCGAATTGAAGCTAGGCCAGCGCGAAATCTCGATGCCCGGCATGCAGTATCTGCTGCATCTGGCAATGCCCAATTTCTATTTTCACGTGACCACCGCCTACGACATCCTGCGCCACAATGGCGTGCCGCTGAGCAAGGCGATGTTCCTCGGACATCGTTGAGCGGTCAGGCTTTTGAGGTTTCCCGGAGCGACCGGGAAACCTTCATGCTCCGACCTTTTTCAGCGCATGGACATTTCGCGCGCGATGCGCGGAAAGTCGGCCGGCTTGATGCCGATATCGGCGCGGTCTGCATTGCTCATCGCGTTCAGCAATGCCAGTGCCGCGCGATAACGCGGATGGTCCTGCGGCCGCGGACGGGCGAACATTTCAGTGAAGAACCCCATGAATCAGGCCCCTTATTGATCCTCCACAATCGCTAATATAGGCAAATTATGAAGATTGTGCAGTGCAGCATTTGCATGGCAGCCATGTCGCTTCGATTTTTTTCGTGATAATCGATATTTTCGTGAAACTTCTCGGTCTTTACGACCGTACGCTTCGTCGCCGGTACATGGCCGGCTTTTCCTCGCCACTCCTGGCGAACTTCCGGGCTGCATGAAAATGCAGTCCGGCTTTTCATTTCGGGCCGTCTGAAGGCAAACTTGTGTGTGGTCAGCCTGGCGAACGCCTAAACTCGTTAAGATCGATGGCATTCATTTTTAACGAGCCGGTTCTAAGGTGCGACCGTCTCAATCGCATGCGCATGCTCAACACAAAGGGAGGCTGACATCGGCGCCAAGCGGGATTTCGCCTCCTTGCTCGACGACCTCTTCGTCGCCTCGGACAAGGACGAGGCGGGCGAGGAGGCCGGTGCACGGCCGTCCATCCCGTTCGACTATCTGTCGGTGGCGGACGAGCTTCATTCCGGCCGCATCAAGGTCTCCGGCGACACGTTCGCTGCGGAGTATCGCGAAGCAGGCGCTGATCTCGCCGCCGAATTCGCCGCCTTGCTCGACCAGGCAAAGCTCGCGCTCGCCGGCGAAGCAGCAATGCCCGCGGAAAAGCTGCCGCCGATCGATCCCGAAGCGATTGCCGCCGAACTCGGCCTCGATCAGCCCGCAAAGGGTGCTGATTTCGGCCGCATGCGCCGCAGTTTTGCCTTCGCCAATCATCCCGATCGTGTCGCGCCGCATCTTCGCCCGCGCGCCATGATCCGCATGCAGGTGGCCAACATGCTGATCGACGAGGCCAAGCGGCGCGCGCTGGCCGGCGCAAGGCGCTGATACGCCTCAGTTTCACGCAAAAGTTCGGCCTTGCCTGACCGCAAGAGCTTGGAGAACAGCGCTCCTTTGCTCTATGCTGCTGCGTCCTCCCCCGCGCCGCCGCGCGCAAAGCCTCCCGCCGGAGAAATTCCATGCACAAACGCCGTCTCGGCCGGACCGATCTTCTTGTGTCGCAAATCTGCCTGGGGTCGATGACCTGGGGCCAGCAGAACACTGAAGCCGAAGGCCATGCTCAGATGGACCTCGCCTTTTCGCGAGGCGTCAATTTCATCGACACCGCCGAGCTCTACCCGATCCCGCCCAAGGCGGAGACGCAAGGCCGTACCGAGAAGATCATCGGCAGCTGGATGAAGGCCAAGGGCAATCGCGACAAGGTTATCCTTGCCTCGAAAGTGGTCGGCCGCACCGCCAACACATGGTTTCGCGGCGACCGGCCGTCGAAGCTGGTGCGCGCCGATATTTTCGATGCGGTTGAAAAATCGCTGACCAAGCTCGGCACCGACTATATCGATCTCTACCAGATCCACTGGCCGGAGCGCGATGTGCCCTGGGGCGCCAATCCGAACCGTATCGGGGCGGTGGCGCCGCGTGCCGACGCTTTAGGTGCCCCGACAGGAGAGACGCCGATCGCCGAGACGCTCGCCGTCTTCGACGAACTTGTGAAGGCTGGAAAGATCCGCCATTTCGGCCTGTCGAACGAAAGCTCCTGGGGCGTCATGCGCTTCATCGCCGAGGCCGACAAAGGGATCGGTCCGCGCGTCGCTTCGGTGCAGAACGCCTACAATCTCGTCAACCGCACCTTCGAGGTGAACCTTGCCGAAGTCTGCGAGCGCGAGCAGGTTTCGCTGCTCCCGTACTCGCCACTGGCGCAAGGCTACCTGACCGGCAAATACGACCACGGCGCGCGGCCGCAGGGCTCTCGCTCGCAGCTTTTCAACCGTGGTCAGCGCTACGAGACGCCGAATGCCGCGGAGGCACAGCTCGAGTATAACGAACTGGCGCGCTCGTTCGGTCTGGAGCCGGCGCTGTTCGCCAATGCCTATGTTTCGAGCCGACCCTTCGTCACCTCCAACATCATCGGCGCCACCGCCATCTGGCAGCTCGAAATGGCACTGTCTTCTGTCGACGTGACCTGGACCGAGGAGATGCAGAAGGCGGTCGACGCGATCCACCAGCGCGTCGGCAACCCGTGCCCGTAGGCAGGCCGCTTTCAGGAATTGTCAAACAATAACAAAGGGAAGGGGACGGTGATGAATTTCCCGATCGAGGCCGTACGGAAAAGATTTCCAGCACTGTTCCTGACCGACCGAGGCCGCCGTCGGATCTATCTCGACAACCCTGCCGGCACGCAGGTGCCGCAAGCGGTCGCCGATGCGGTTTCGCGCTGCCTTTTGACCACCAACGCCAATCTCGGCGGCTTCTTCGAAACGACTGTCGCGGCGCAACAGGTCGTCGACGACGCGCATGCGGCGATGGCCGATTTCCTGGGGGCCGCGAGCCCGCAAGAGATCATCATCGGCGCCAACATGACGACGCTGACCTATCACATGTCACGTACGCTCGGCCGCGCGATGAAACCAGGCGACGAGATCATCCTGACCCGCATGGATCACGAGGGCAATGTCTCGCCCTGGTTGCAGCTGGCCGAAGATCTCGGCCTCGTCGCGCGCTGGCTGCCGTTCGATGAGCACAGCTGGCAGGTCGAGGAGGCGGCGCTGAGCGCACTGCTCAGCGACAAGACGCGGCTCGTCGCGTTGAACTACGCCTCGAACCTCACAGGCTCGATCAACCGCGTGAAGGCGCTGACCGCGATCGCCAAACAGGCCGGCGCGCTGGTCTATGTCGACGCCGTGCAGTTCGCGCCGCACGGGCTGGTCGACGTGCAAAACCTCGGCTGCGATTTCCTGGCCTGCTCGGCCTACAAATTCTTCGGCCCGCATATGGGCATACTTTGGGGCCGGCGCGACGTCATCGATGCGCTGAAACCGTACAAATGCCGCTGTTCGTCCAACGGCCTGCCGGAGCGCTTCGAGCTCGGCACGCCGCAGATCGAGTTGATGGCCGGCCTCACGGCGGCGGTCGACTATTTTGCCGATCTCGGCGCTGCGGCCGGCGAAAGCGGGTCACGGCGTGCCAGGATCGCCAAGGCGTTCGAGCTGTCGGTCGCCTATGAGAACGTGCTGGCGCAAAGGCTGATCGACGGGCTGTCGGACATCGAGGGCCTGACCATCCACGGCATTACCGACCCGGCGCGGGTCGGTGCGCGGGTGCCGACGGTGTCCTTCACCGTTGCGGGCATGGTGCCGGAGACGATCGTGCGGCAGATGAATGCCGAAAACATCTTCCTCTGGTCCGGGCACAACTATGCCTGGGAGATCGTTCACCAGCTGGGCATTCCGGCGGAGGAGGGCGTGGTGCGCATCGGCATCGCCCACTACAACAATGCCGCCGAAATCGACGAGACGCTGGAGAGCGTGCATCGGGTTGTTGCCATGCTACGGCAAGAGCGGACCTGAAGCGCCTATAGGCGAGAGCTATCGCTTCTTGCCGCCGCCAAACCCGGTCAGGAAGGCGGTAAGATTGTCGCCGAGTTCCTCGCAGAGATAGCCGCCTTCCTGGACGATGACCGTCGGCAGACCGAACCCGGCAATGGCTTCGCCGATGAGCGAGAATCCAGGCGTCGTCACCGACAGTCCGCCGAAAGGATCGCCTTCGAAGGCGTCGAGCCCGAGCGCCACCACCAGCGCGTCGGGCGAAAAGGCGCGAATGCGCTGGAAGGCGGTGGCTAGAGCTTCGAGGAATACCGAATCGCCGGATTTCCTGGGCAGCGGCAGGTTCAGATTATAGCCGAGGCCGGGCCCTTCGCCGCGCTCGTCGGCATGGCCCCAGAAGAACGGATAAAAGCGCACTGGATCGGCGTGCAGCGAGACGGTAAGCACGTCCGGCCGCTCATAGAAGATGCCTTGGGTGCCGTTGCCGTGATGCAAATCGACATCGAGGATTGCTACCCGCGCAGCCTGCTTGCGCAGCGTCTGGGCGGCAACTGCCGAATTGTTGATGAAGCAGAAGCCACCGGCGACATCAACAAAGGCATGATGGCCGGGTGGGCGGCACAGCGCATAGGCCGAAGGCGCGCCCGCCATCACCGCTTCGGCAGCCTCGACCGCGCTCCAGGCGCTCCACAGCGCACTCTGCCAGGTCTCGCCTGAGATCGGGCAGGCGGTGTCGGCCATATGGTAGCCGGCCTGACCGACCGCCGAGGCCGGATAAGAGCCGGTCCGCGTGATCGGATGGATGTTGGGGATCACTTCCGCCGAGGCGCCCTCGATACGCTGCCAGCGGCCGAAGATATGCTCGAGAAAGTCAAGATATTCGGGTGTATGCACCGCGGCAATCGGTCCAAGCCCGTGATTCCGTGGTCGCTCGATCGTCAAGCCGGCAGCTTTTGCGCCGGCTAACAAGCGCTCGACCCGCTCCGGCTTTTCCGGGTTGGGTTGCTGAGCTCCGCTGGAGAGGAACGCCTTGGGGTCGTGGCGCTTTTGCTCCTCGGCGTAGAAAGCCTTCATCGTTCGTCCTCCGGCGCGTCGGCAAAGGCGAAGAAAGCCTCGCCAACGATCTTCTGCACCTGTTCGTAGTCCGACCAGGCAATCCCCAGCCTTTCATAAAAGGCCTTGGCGGTTTCATTGTCGGTGTCGACGGACAGCCTGAGATAGACGCCGCCTTCCTTCCGGCAGTCTCGCGCGACACGACGCAGGAGGCGCTCGCCGATCCGGCGGCCGCGAAAGCGGTGCTCGACGTAGAGGTCCTGCACATAGACGCCGGGGCGGCCCATCCAGGTCGAGAAGATTGGGAAATGCAGGCACAGCCCCGCGAATTCGCCACCGACTTCGGCGATCAGGGCGGAGAAGGCGGGTTTTTCGCCAAAACCGTAGCGGCGCAGGTCGTCAGGCGTCGAGGTGATCTCATGATGCGCGCCGATATGGGTGCCGAGGCGCAGCAGCGCGGCGTGCATGGTGTCGACGTCGTCTACCCGGCCGGGGCGGATGACGGTGTCGGTGACCTTGGCTTGGGACTTCCCTCGCATGTATCAGGCCGAGGTTCCGGCCGAGCCTGGCCCTGTCAAAAGATCATCAAGCTCGCCAATGCGGTCTTCCGAAAAGACGCGAATGCCGTTCGCTTCGAGCAATGCGGTGGTCGTGCCAACACCGGCCACTCGGTTGCTCGAAAAACTCCCATCATAGATGAAGCTGCTGCCACAGGACGGGCTGCCGTCGGTTAGAACTGCATAGCGACATCCTGTTTCGCGGGCGAGATCAAGCGCGATCTGCCCGGCTTCGCGGTAAAGGTCGGTCACATCGTTGCCGGTTAGCTCAACCACTTGCCCTTGGCCTCGGAGCACGGCGCGCCCGTCACCTGCGCTGCGAATTTCTGCCGGAGGACGCGGCGTGGAAAAACCTGCGGCGACTTCCGGGCAGACTTGCACGATCCGGCCCTCCGCCTGCCACCGCGCCAGTATGGGATGGTCGTTGAGCCGATAGGAGCCGTTATAGCGAACCTTGCCGCCGAGCAGGCAGGCCGAGACGAGAACCCTTTCCATGTCAGCGCCTCCCTTTGCCACGTGCGACCTCCACTGCGCTCTCAAAACGCCACCCTGTCGCCGCCCTTGAGCGCCAGCATGGCGCGCGCTTCCGCCGGTGTCGCGACCTCCAGAGACAATCCATCGAGCACCGAGCGAATCCGTCGTACCTGATCGGCATTCGACTTTGCCAGTTGCCTGCCATCATAAAGACTGTCCTCCAGCCCGACGCGGACATTGCCGCCCATTGCCGCGGCGATCGAGATCAACGGCATCTGGTGGCGGCCGGCGGCGAGCACCGAGAACTGGTAGCTGTCGCCGAACAATTTGTCGGCGATGCGCTTCATGTGGACGAGATTGTCGGGATCGGCGCCGATGCCGCCCAATATGCCGAGCACAAACTGGATGAACAGCGGCCCCGACACCAGGCCGCGGTCGCGGAAATGCGCCAGCGAATAGAGATGGCCGACATCGTAGCACTCGAACTCGAAGCGTGTACCGCAGCCCGTGCCGAGCTTTTCGAGCACGCCCTCCATGTCGGCAAAGGTGTTCTTGAAGATCGTGTCGCGGGTGGCTTCCAGCAGCTTCGGCTCCCACTCGTGTTGCCAGTCCCTCGGCTTGTCGAGCATCGGGAACAGCGCGAAGTTCATCGAGCCCATATTGAGCGAGCACATTTCAGGCTCTGCCCGCAGAGGGGCAGCCAACCGCTGATCGAGCGTCATCAGCGACGAGCCGCCGGTGGTGATGTTGATCACCGCGTCGGTCGCCTGCTTGATACGCGGCAGGAACTGCATGAACACGTTCGGATCGGCGGTCGGCCGCCCGTCCCTGGGATCGCGGGCGTGAAGATGCAGGATCGAGGCGCCGGCTTCGGCGGCGGCGATGGCGTCCGTCGCGATCTGGTCCGGCGTCACCGGCAGGTAGGGCGACATGGACGGGGTGTGCACCGAACCGGTGACGGCGCAGGTGATGATGACTTTTCGCGGCGCCATATTTTGTCCCTCAGCCTTCGACCGGTAGGTCGAGCTCGGCGGCGAGTGCTTCAAGTGTGTCGCCAAGGACCGAGACAATCTCACCGATCTGATCTCTGGTCACAATCAGCGGTGGGCAGACCATAAAATTGTCGCTCACCGGCCCGCCACGCACGCGCCGCGAATAGATGATCAGTCCGCGCTCGAACGCCAGATCGATGAGCCGCAAATTGGCGTTGAGAGCCTGCGGCAATGGCGTCTTGGCCAAGGGGTCCGCATAGAGTTCAGCCCCCATGAACAGGCCCTTGCCCCGCACGTCGGCAATGAAAGGAAAGCGCCGAGTCAGGGCCTCGAGCTCGCCTCTCAGCAACTCGCCCATGGCGGCGGAATTCTCGACCAGGCCAAGGCGGTCGACCTCGCCAAGAACGGCAACACCCGCTGCGCAAGCGACAGGGTTGCCGCCATAAGTATGGCCATGCAGGAAGCCACCCATCTCGAGAACCGGCCCGACGATCCTCTGTGTCGCGGCAAGTGCGCCAAGGGGAGCATAGCCAGAAGAAAGACCCTTCGACAGTGCGACGATATCCGGCCGGCAGGACCAATGGTCGCCACCCAGGAATTTTCCGGTGCGCCCAATGCCAGTCATCACTTCGTCGTGGATCAACAGGATCCCGTAGCGGTCGCAGATTTCACGGATACGCGGAAAATAGCTGTCGGGCGGAACCAGCGCTGCTGTCGCGGCACCGCCGATCGGCTCCATGACGAAAGCGAGCACGCTTTCCGACCCTTCCTCGAGGATCTTTTCCTCCAGCATATTCGCGTAGCGGATGCCTCGTTGTTCCATCGACAGATTGTCGTGATCGCGATGAACAAACGGGGCCGGCACCAACGGCATTGGCCGGCCGCTCGCGTCGAAGGTCTTGGTGAGTATGTCGTCGCCGGTGACGGCAAGCGTGCCGATCGTGACGCCATGATAGGAGGGCATACGTCCGATGATTTTCCAGCGCTTGTCCTGACCTGTCGCTACTGCCCATTGCCGCGCGAGCTTGAGGCAGGCCTCGATCGCCTCAGAGCCGCCCGATACGAAATAGATGCGGTCGAGCCCGTTCGGCAGTCGCTCGGCCAGCCCCCGCGCAAGCTCGACGGCCTGTTCGTTCTCGAATTGAAAGATGTAGGCAAAGCTGACGCGATCCAGCTGCCGCTTCATCGCGTCGATGACATTGCGGTTGCCGTGACCAACATTGACGTTAACCGCGCCGCTCGATCCGTCTATGTAGCGGCGGCCGCTCTTGTCCCAGAGGTAGATGCCATCGGCGCGGTCCACCATTGGCCGTTGCAGCCGGGTGAAATGGAAAAGATTCGGTCGGCGGTCGGCTTCGACGGACTGCACAGCGGTCATCAACCCCTCTTATTTTCGGCCGAGATAGCGATCGAGGACATTTCTGGTCACACGCTCGACCATCGCGTCCTGCCTTAGCAGGCCGGCGACCCATTCGCAGCTTCCGGCATGAAACACCTCGCCCTTGCCGCGCGGGAAATTGACGATCATGCCGTTGCCGCGTTTGACTTTTTCCAGATTGGCGTCGCTCGCCTCGCCGAACAGGGTTTCTGCAGTAAACCGGCCGTCCTCGTCGCCGAGGAACTGGTCCTTGAGCGGAATGTCGGCGCTCTCCTCGACCTGGCTGGCCATGCCGACCGCAAGTACCTCGAGGCCATCAGGCGCGCCGCTGGTGGCGGTGGGATAGGGCAGGCCGCCGCGGATCTCGAAATCGAGCCCGTCGACCTCGTAGCCATAGATATGGCTGTCGGCGCCCAGCAGATCGCCATAGTAGATGCCGGTGCCGGCGAACGCCCAATGTTCCGGACGGTAGACCGGAAAACCCCGCACGCCGCGCGGCGCACAGCCGCCCCAGCCGGCATAGACGCCCCTGGTCGCATTGAGGCCGAAGGTTGCCGAGCCCGGCCGGCCGATCTCCGGCGCTTCCCAGGAGTTGGTGGCGCGGGTGACGTCGCCACCGCGATAGGCCGGATCTTCGGCACGCGCCTTGTACTTGTAGCAGACCTGCCGGCGGCCCTCGTCCTCAAGCCTGGTCTGCCACATGAAATTGCCGGCGAAACGGGCCGCGTGGCCGCCACGTTTGACGTAATTGTCGACCGCATCGCGCATCTCCCAGGTCCAGTATTCGTCATGGCCGACGAAGACGACACAATCGTAGCCGTCGAGGATCTCGGGCGAGAAATGCAATTCGTGTTGGCTGGCGAGATCGACTGCATAGCCGGCGTGCTCGGCGAAGCGGAAAAAATGGCTGTCGTAGCTCGCCCAGCCGGAAGAGGCGTACTTTTTCGAATGCCCGGTGGCAAAAGCCCATTCCATGTGCGGGTAGCGCGGCACCGTCTTCGGCGGCACGGCGACCTCCAGCGGCACGCGCGGTACATCTTTCGGCAGCACGACGAAGCCGCGGCACCAAGGCCGCTGTGTCGACACCATGCGCGCATACTGGTCGCGGTTCGCGCCGGTGATGCCTTCATAGTGATTGGAGCCGCCCCAGGTGTTGTAGGCGAGCCAGGTGCCCGTCGCCGCCACCTGCAGCACGCGGCCGGGTTTCTTGCCAGGCTTCGGTGCGACGATGAAGAGATGGTGGCAGCGGATCGGCTTGCCGTCACGGCCCTCCGCTTCAAGCGTGATGCGATAGGCGCCGGATGGCCAGTCGTCGCCGATGCGAAACTCGAACGACGCCTCCCAGCCGCAGCCCTCGACCGAGCACTGATCCGGCGTGTCCTGCCAGCGCGCCGCTATTCCCGTCTTCTCGAACGCCTTTGTCTCGAAGCCGCCGTCGCGGACGATCGTGATGCCGAAAGTGGCGGCCGTCGCGCTGACATGCAGCGCCACCGTTTCGCCCGGGCGGTAGGAAAACCGGTCGCTGTAGCACCAGATTTCGCCACGCTCGCCGTCCATCCCCGGCCGTTCGTAGTAATGCGTGCGCACCGCCTGCCGGCGCTGCTCCGGCGTCAGTCCGAAATCGGGAAATTCGGTCGGCAGATGGGTCATGAACACCGCAAAGGGCTCGAACGCCGCCATTTCGGCGATCTGCCGGCCAAGCGTCAAATGGAAACGATCGGGCCAGCAATCGCCAGGGCCACCCTTGGCCGCTCTCGCCAAACCGACTATCTCAAACGAGGCGGTGTTTTCCGCAGGTGGGAGCCGACATGCTGAGAGTCCAGAAGGTCAAGGTCGACGACATCTACGTGCCGACCGCGCGCAAGAAGACGCTGCATCCCGAGACCGTCCGCCATCTGGCGGAGGACATTCTGGAAAACGGCATGAAGATGCCGATCCAGGTCCGCCACGACGGCAAGCGCCATATCCTCGTCGAGGGCCTGCACCGGCTGGAAGCGGCCAAGTGGCTCGGCGAGACCGAGATCGACGCATATCTGGTCCAGGCCAAGCGCCACTAGGCGAACTCCTGAGCCGTCGGCCGACGCCGGCCGTTCCTGTCACCCTCCTGTGAATTTTTTCGCGGACCGTGTCGGCCCGCGCTGCGCTCACCCGTCTTTGAAGCGGAACCGCATATCAAACACACCGAGGAGACCCCATGACCACCAAGCTCGACATCGCCCCCGCCAACGACCGCGAACTGGTTCTCGCCCGCATCATCGATGCGCCGCGCGAGAACGTCTATCGCTGCTGGACCGACAACAAGCTGGTGACGCAGTGGTTCGCGCCAAAGCCGTGGACGACGCCGCGTGCCGAAATGGACGTGCGCACCGGCGGCAACAGCCTGGTCGTCATGGCCGGTCCCGACGGCAATGAATTTCCGAACCCAGGCGTCTTCCTCGAGGTTGTTCGGGGCGAGAAGATCATTTTCACTGACGCCTATACCAGTGCCTGGGAGCCATCTGAAAAACCGTTCATGACCGGCGTGCTCACCTTCGAGGATGAAGGCAACGGCAAGACCCGCTACATCGCGCGCGTCAGGCACTGGAGCGTCGCCGACCGCGAGCAGCACGAAAAGATGGGTTTTCACGAGGGCTGGGGCCAGTGCACCGAACAGCTCGAAGAACTCGCCAGAACCCTTGAACTCACCAAGACACTTTGACAGCGGCAAGACCGGAGGAGACCAGCATGTCCAGATCGATATTTTTCGCCATTCTTGCCTCAGCCGCAGCCCTGTTTGCCGCGCCGTGCCAAGCCAACGCAGAGGAGACCAAGCCCGCCATGACCACCGAGACCAAAGCACTGCCGAAGCCGGAAAAGTCCGGCCTGCTGCCGATCGACGGCCTGAACTATTATTACGCCATCTATGGCAAGGGCGAGCCGCTGCTTCTGCTGCATGGCGGTCTCGGCACCACGGATATGTTCGCGCCGATCCTGCCCAGCTTTGCCGAAAACCGCACCGTCATCGCCGTCGACCTGCAGGGCCATGGCCGCACCGCGCTTGGCGACCGGCCCTTTGGCCTGGAGGCGATGGGCGACGACATGGCCGCGATCGTCAAGGCGCTGGGTTACGACAAGGTCGATGTCCTGGGCTATTCGCTCGGCGGCGGCGTCGCCTTCCGCATGGCCGTCCAGCATCCCGAAACGGTGCGCCGGCTCGTCCTGGTCTCGGCCGGCTATGCCGCCGACGGCTTCTATGCCGAGATGCGCGGCCAGCAGGCGCAGGTCAGCGCGGCGGCGGCCGAATTCATGAAGGACACGCCGATGTACAAATCCTATGTCGCGGTGGCGCCGCGTCCGCAGGATTTCCCAAAACTGCTCGACACGCTCGGCACCTTTATGCGCAAGGATTATGACTATTCCGCCGATGTGGCCAAGCTCAAGATGCCGGTGATGCTGGTCTATGGCGACAGCGACATGTATCGGCCCGAGCACGAGATCAAGTTCTATCAGATGCTCGGCGGCGGGTTGAAGGATGCCGGCTGGATGCGCGAGAATCTGTCGCAGAACCGTCTGGCCATCCTGCCCAACCGCACCCACTACGACGTCTTCTTCGCCCCGGAACTGACAGCCACGGCGCTGCCCTTCCTCAATGGCGAGACCAAGGTGAAGAGCTGGGACGAGGTCGTCAGCGAAACGAAATAGTCATCTGTCCGGCAATTGCCTGACTGCGGCCGTCTCTCCCGGAGACGGCCGCAGGCCTTCTACGAAGCCTTGGCGCGGCGCGGCATCGCGGCATCGGTGAGCTCGCGCTCGGGCGAGGGTGGTCCGAACAGATCTGCAATTCCGATGGTTTCGATGTCCTGCGCCATATGGCTGCCTCCCGAGCGGCTGGCCGCAAGCAGGCGCGGGGTCTGCCGTTCTGTCAATCCCATGCCGGCACCCGTCATTGGGCCAATGACGGCACTGCAACGCCACGGCCACACAACATCACGGCAACAGATGATGTCCCATCAAAGCTTTTGAATTGACGCCACAATCTTCGCCGCTAGCGTGAGCCAATATCCCTTGAAGGCATGGAGTGCGGCGATGGCAAGGTATGGTGGCGGGTGTCTGTGCGGCGCGGTTCGCTATAGCGCGGAGGCTACGCCGATCAACGAGCGCGTCTGCCACTGCCGGGCCTGCCAGAAGGTCATCGGCGCCGCCTTCAACGCGCGCGTGCTGTTCCGCATCGACGACGTGACTGTCGAGGGGCCGGTGGCGATGGTCAACACCTCGCCGGACCTCAAGCGCGGCTTCTGCGCGGCCTGCGGCACGACGATGTTTTCGCGGCGGGATTCCGCCGGCATCATCGGCATCACGACAGGCTCGCTTGACGATCCTTCGCTGTTCAAGCCGCAGATGCATATCTGGACGGCCTCGAAGCAGCCCTGGGTGCAACTCAACGATGGCCTGCCGCACTATGAAGGCGCGCCGCCGCCGAACTAGGTTTTTCCCTCCTCCCACTGTGGGACAAGGGTGGGCGCTGGCGTTAACAGAAATTAATCCGAAACCACGAGATAGCCGGCAAAGCGTCATTGGCGAGCCATCATTGCCTGCTTATCTATCGGCTTGCGGGCCGGTATTCGAGGAGGCGACGGATGAGCGACAGCATCAACACCCTGGACGAGCTTTTGAACGACCCGATGGTCCGGCTCGTGATGGAGCGTGACCGCGTGCAGCCGGCGGAGCTTCGCATGTTGCTCGAAAGGGCCCGCGGGCGCACAGCCGAAGACGCGTCCGCCGATCAGCCGGTCGTGCCGCCGGCGCATGTCGTGGCCAGGACCTGTCTGCAGCAATGGTTGCTCGGATAAGAGCAATTCCGGGAAAAGTTTGCAGCGGTGTTCCGTCCGGAATTGCGTGAACAAAGAGTTGGAGCGGTCAGCTATTCTATCAGCCGCTGAACCGCTCCAGGGACGTTAGCCGGAATTCGCCGGCAAATAGCTGTAATGGCTGCGGAAATAGGCGAGCTTGAAGCCGAGACGCGCATAGTTGCGATAGGCCGGTCCGTCGCGGTCGGGGTGCGGCGCCTCGATGTCGGCGGCAACCAGTTTCGCGCCGGCGGCAATGCCGTCGCGAACCATCGCTTCGCCAAGCACGGCGTCGAGATCGAAGCTCGGCGCCATGATGCCCGGTACCGGCGCATCGATGCCACTCCACGCCATGCCGTCGACGCCGATGAACAGCGAGCGCACCGCCACCACCGCGCTGTCCTGCCTCAGCATGTAATGATGCCAGCCGGGCCGACCGACCAGCGCCAGCAGCCAGGGCGAGGTCGGCAGCCGGTACCGGCTGTCGATGAAACCAGCCCATTCTCCCGCCGTTGCCGGCGTGACCCGTTCGACCGAATGCCCATCGGTCGGGAACAGCGGTTCGATAGCCAATGGCGTCGCGTCGCGAAAAATCCGCTCCCAGCCACTCTGGCGCTGCAGGCCGCGCGCCTCGAGCCAGCATCTGAGCGCCGACGGCTCAGCATGCGGATTGGCATGGAACCATGGTCGGGCAATGCCGGCGGCGCGGTAATGCGCCAGCAGCGCGTCGAGCTGGCTTTCGGTGGCCGGGCGCTCGACGCCAAGATTCTTCACGCAGTTGAAATGGATGAACGGGATCGTCGTACAGGTGGTCCAGACGAGATCGGCCTCCTCGGCGATCGACAGGCCTTGGCGCGCGGCGAAATCGGCAGGCGCCGCGGCGTAGAGGTCGCGCCAGGCATTGACCTCCGCGCGTTCGATGGCGCGGCTGAAGTCGCCGGAGACATCCTCCATTGCAATCGCGGGATGGTGCGGTTCGGGCAGGACAACGGGTTGCAATTCGGACAGTGCAGCGGTCGACACCGGTTCCTCCCAGCTCGCACCTTACGTTGTAAGGTTAGCGAAGGGTAATATTACCACGAAACTTGTCAAGCTGGATCGGACGCACCTTACAAAACCGTGAATTGGATTCCCCGTCTGGCGACGCTATCCCACTGCCGGGATCGGCCGAAAGCGGCGCTTCCCATGCAACTTTCGCCTGGGAAGGATCGACATGGCTGACATCTGTACCCAGGGCCTGGACACCGGCTTCGTCGGCCTGGGCTACGCCAAGGTAGCGTTTCTCGGCGTGGTGCAAGGCATCACCGAATTGCTGCCGATCTCGTCCACGGCGCATATGCGCATCGTGCCGGCCGTACTTGGCTGGCAGGATCCGGGCTCCGCATTCTCCGCCGCCATGCAGCTTGCGGCCCTGGCGGCTGTGGTCAGCTATTTCTGGAGCGATGTCAGGGATATGCTGTTTGGTTCGCTCGACGCCCTGACGCGCCGCGATTTCGCCGACCGACATTTCCGCCTGGCACTGTGGATCGTGTTGGCAACCATTCCGATCGTCATTGCCGGCGTCGCGCTGTCGGGCCTGCTCAACGCCTGCAATTCGCCGCTGCGCAGCCTGAGCGTCATCGGCTGGGCCTGCATCGGCATGGCGATCCTGCTCGCGCTGGCCGAGATTTTTGCCCGCCACCGGCGAACCATCGGCGAAGCATCCATGGCCGACGCGCTGCTTGTCGGCGTCGCCCAGATCGGCGCCTTGATACCTGGCGTGTCGCGCTCCGGTTCGACCCTGACGGCCGCGCTCGGGCTTGGCTTCAAGCGGGCCGAGGCGGCACGCTTCTCCTTCCTGCTCGGACTACCGGCAATCGCGCTCGCCGGCCTCAAGGAATTGTGGGAGCTTCACAAGGTCCATCTCGATGCCCATGGCTGGTCGGTTCTCGCCGTCGGGCTCGTCGTCGCCTCGATTTCCGCCTTCTTTGCCATATGGGGCCTGATGAGCATTCTCGAGCGGTTCTCCGCCTGGCCCTTCGTCGTCTATCGCGGCGTGCTCGGCGTCGTGCTGCTGGTCGCGGTGGCGATGGGGTGGCTCGCCTAAGGTGTGTTGCGCGGCTACCACGCCTGCGATGCAAACGGTCAACCGTCTGTGATCGCCCTGCGCACGCATTGACTTGCTCGTGAATTCTCCCTTAGCCTTTTGTTAACAAACAACAGACGTGGGGCCGCAATGGCATCCTCTACGGGTTGGCGTTGCGCGGCGCGGCTTGCAATAGCTCTGACGGCTTTCGCCTCTGTGCCGGTTTTGGCCAGCGCCGCCAGCCTGTCCATGATGGTCGGCGGTCCGACGTCCCAGCCGGTCGGCCATTATGATTTCTGCAAGATCCATCCCGCCGAATGCTCAATCCGTTCGCCCAACAACACGCCGGAGCATATGACCGGCAGGCTGCTGCGTGAGATCACTGCCGTCGACGCCTCGGTCAACGCGCGCGTCAAGCCGATGAGCGACATGGACAATTACGGCAAGGAGGAATGGTGGGCCTATCCGGACAATGGCTTCGGTGATTGCGAGGACTATGCGCTGGAAAAGCGGCGCGAGCTCATGAGAGACGGTGTTGCCGTATCCAACCTGCTGATGACCGTGGTCCGCAAGCCGGACGGCGAAGGCCATGCGGTACTCACCGTGCGCACGGACAAGGGCGATTTCATCCTCGACAACCTCAGCGACAAGGTTCGCCTGTGGAGCGAAACCGGCTATCGCTACCTGAAGCGACAGGCGAGCGACAACTCCGGGCACTGGGTCTCCATCCTCAGCGGCGACGAGACCCTGGTCAGCTCGGTCAAATAGTCTTGCCGCCAACCCGGCTTCGGTTTCTCCGCAGACAAGAGCGGGGCAGAGCCGCGCTCCCCAACCATTTCGCTAATAATTGATTCAAACTTTGTTGGTAATTTCTCGTTAGGGAATTGCCACTTGTCCGGCGGCGGTTGGTTGCCTTCGGTCTGTTGTGTTTTGCGTACAGGTCCAGATGCGGTTACCAGGCGTCGTCATTTTCTCGCTCGCGTCCCTGTGGCTTGCCGGCTGTTCGTCGACAGCAGGCGTCGATGCCCTGCAAATGCCGTCGAACGAGACGACCAGCTCCGTCGTACGGCCAAGCGTGCCCGTCGCGGCGGCCCCGGACACACCCGTACTTGCGCCCATGTCGGACGAGGCCGCACCAGTGGCCGACAATGCGCCGCCCTTTTCCCTGGCAGAGGAAGAAGAGACGATCGACGCGGACACACCGTTGCCGCAGGAGGCCATCGAGCCACCGGTCGAGCCGGTTGCCCTGGTGTCGCAGCCGAAGCGGCTGACACGCGCGGCACCCCCTATGCTGGCTGGGCCGGTGACGCGCTACGGTTTCCGCGACGCCAAGCCGATCAATTTCGGTCGCGGGGCTTCGCCCCGGCACCTTGCCGTGCACGGCGTCGACGTCTCGCGCTGGCAGGGCAACGTGAACTGGGGCAAGCTGCGCGCCCAGGGCGCCAATTTCGCCTACATCAAGGCCACCGACGGCGGCGACCATCTCGATCCGATGTTCAGGACCAACTGGCGCAATGCCGATGCCGCCGGGCTGAAGCGCGGCGCCTATCACTTCTTCTACTGGTGCCGCACCGCCGGCGAGCAGGCCGACTGGTTCATCCGCAACGTGCCGAGGGTCGAGGGTGCGCTGCCGCCGGTGATCGATGTCGAGTGGAACGGCGAGTCCTCCTGCAAGCGGCGGCCGTCGCGCGCGACGGTGCAGGAGAAGATGCAGGTGTTCATGGACAAGCTGGAGCGACACTACGGCCAGCGACCCATCATCTACACCAGCCCCGATTTCTACCGCGACAATCTGCGCGGCGCCTTCCTGGATTACCCGTTCTGGCTGCGCGCGGTGGCGCGGCATCCATCAAAAGTCTATCCCGGCCGCAAATGGTTGTTCTGGCAATATTCCGGCTCCGGCCTGTCGCACGGGGTGAGGGGCCGCATCGACCTCAACGTCTTCCATGGCGATGAGAGGCAGTGGCGTGCGTGGGCCGGTGGCAGCCGCCAGATGGTGGCCGACGCGGATTAGAGGCGGCGCGCCTGCGTTCTGAAGTTTTGCGGCAAGTTTCAGCGTTTTTCTAACGATCCGCTCACCCTTTTCTTTAGCGGTCCGGCAACGCCCGATTGGTAACATCGGCGTGATCGTGCATGTCGTCCAGAAGCCATGCCCCTTGGCTTACCCCCAAGTGCGCAGCGGTTTTGAACAGCGACATGCTTCAACGCAATGGCGTGAGGGGTCGATGCGCAATCCGGTTCTGGCAGTCGCTTTTGTGGCCGCTCTCGGCTACGGGTTTTTCAACACGCTCGGCCATATGCCGAGCAACAAGCCGGTTACCATCCCGGAGGCGGCACCCGGTGCCTCACCGACGGCGCTGCGTCCGGTCCAGGAAAACGTCGTCGCCTACTATACCGGCGACGAAGCGATGCAGGCCGCCAAGAAGACCGGCCGCTCGACGCTGCCGCGTTTCCACGAACTGATCGCCGCCGGCACGCCCGGCACCTACACGGTGAAATTCCCGCTGACGCAGAACGGCGCCACCGAGCATATCTGGCTGCAGCTGCTCGGCTACAGCGACGGCACCTTCATCGGCCTGCTCGCCGACGAACCGGTCAACGGCAACAAATACAAGATCGGCGACAGGATGAAGGTGGCCGAAGCCGACGTCGAGGACTGGATGATCAGGAACGGGGGCGAAGTCTATGGCGGCTACACCACGCGCCAGGCGTTCGCCGACATGCCCAAGGAACAGGCCGCAAAATACGGCATCACCTTCAAGGATTGAGGACCCGCGACCGCTGCCCTGAAAGCCTATCGGACCTCGCGCCTTTCGCGCTCGCGTATCTCCGCCGTCTGCGCCAGCACCCAGTCCCGGAACACTTTGATCTTGGGTGTGTTGCGGCGGCTTTCCAGGTGCACCAGCCAATAGCCATCGCCATCAGATCCAAGGACTTCGAATGGCTGTATCAACTGGCCCTTTGCCAGAAGGGCGCTGTAGATGTTGCGGGTGAGGATCGCGGCGCCCCGATCGGTCAGCGCCGCCATTGCATCGTAAGCCTGCGACCCCAGCGTCGGGCCCGCGATGACGCGATCGGGCTCGAAGGGTACGCCGGCCGCCTCGAACCAGATTTTCCACCAGGGATCGTCGGCACAGCATAGCGCCACCTTGTAAAGATCCTCGGGGCGGTGGATGCCGCCCACGCTCTCGGCCAGCCTCGGGCTGAGCATTGGCGTATAGTCTGCCTTGAACAGATAGTGAGCCGTCAGGCCGGGCCATTTTCCGGTGCCGGTGCGAATGCCGATATCCATGTCCTCGCGTGTGAAATCGGCCAGCCGGGACGATGTGTTGACCTTCACGGCAAGGTCGGGATGCATCAGCTGGAATGTTCCGAGCCATACGGCCAGCCAGTTCGAGGCAAACGTTTCCATGGTCGTCACCGACAGCACGCCGGTCGCTCCACCCTTCGTGGCGACCCAGGCATCCGCCAGGGCCGAGAAGGCGCCTGTTGCGTGCGGCGCCAACTGCTGTCCGGCCTCGGTCAGGGCGATCTGCCTTGTTTTTCTTATGAAAAGTGACGTTCCGGCGCGTTCTTCCAGCACCTTGATCTGATAGCTGGCCGCCGACTGTGTCATGCCGAGTTCTTCGGCCGCCTTGGTGAAGCTGCCCAGCCGCGCCGCGGCTTCAAAGACGCGAATGGCCGCTAATGGCGGTAGCTCCCAACTCATGACGCATCAGTCCTCCTGATGCATGGTACGCGACGTTCGATTGGAAACCAAGGCCGGAAAACGGCATGCTTTGTCCATCAGATCGAACCCGAAAGGACACGGCAATGACCACTCTGTACAACACGCTTCGTCGTCCGATGCTCGACCTCTTCATCGCGCCGTTCAGGCCCCGCAAACGCGGCCTGCTCGACCACCGTTCGCTGTCGGACCATTTCCTGCGCGATATCGGCATGCTCGATGGACATGTTCCTCCCGGAACCATTCGTTGAGGAAGCTCTTTGACCATGGATGCAAGGGAGGAAAAGATGGATGTGTCATCGGAGGCTCTGGCGAAGAGCCGGCAAACGATCAGTGCCTATGAGGACTATGCCGAACGCTACGATGCGATCGTGCGGCATGTCCCCAACGAGCGAGAGCAGGCATCGCTGAAGCGTCTTGTGGCGATCGCCGGCACGAGCGGCCAGATTCTGGAAGTTGGGTCCGGACCCGGATACGATGCCGACTTTCTCGAGACCCTGGGTGTCAGGGTTCGGCGCACCGACGCAACGAAGCGGTTTCTTGAGCTGCAGGCCGCGCGCGGCAAGCAGGGTGAGCTACTCGATCTCATCACCGATGATCTCGGCGGCCCCTACGACGCCGTCCTGGCCCTCTGTGTCCTGATCCATGTGCCTCGCGACCAGACCGACCAGGTGCTTGCCAAGATTGCCCAGTCGCTGCGGCCAGGCGGCGCCTTCCTCGTCTCGATGCGCAATGGCGATGGCGAGACGGGCGGCGAATATCACACGGTCTACTGGCGCAGGGACGACTTCGCGGCGCGGCTCGAAGCCGCCGGGCTGGTGCTTATCAGGGACGATTTCAACGTCGGCCGCGATCGCGAAGAATGGAACACGTTCCTGGCTGTGAAGCCGGCATGACGCACCGCGGACTGTTGTGGTTTGCGCTGCTAGCCTTCTGTGGAGTGTTCCCTACCGCGCGTCATTCCCATCGCCCTTGGATCTACCAAAAAATCGGCCCGATCTCACGACCGGGCCGATGATGTTCCGTCTTAGCGGCTCAACTTTCCTCAGCTGCACCCGCTCGTAGAACCGCACGTATCGCACTTCTCGCAGGTGCCGTTCCGCACCATGGTGAAGTTGTGGCATTCCGAGCACTCGTTGCCGGTGTAGCCCTGCATCAGCGATTGCTGACGCCGGGTTGCGGCAAGCGCCTTCGCCTCGGCGGCTTCGTTTGCCGCTGCGTCGGTGAACAGCGCCGAAGCCCCCGACGCCTCGTCGGCCGCCTCTTCATAGACGATGTCCTCGACCAGTTCCCGGGCCCGCTCCTCGTAGTCGCGCTTATAGGCGATGGCCTCGTCGCTGGCCGGCTTCAGCGCCAGCACGTTGGAACCCGAAAAGGCAGTCGGCGCGGCGCGGGCAGGGGCGGTGGTCGGCGCCGTGCCGCCAAAGCCCTTGGGCTCTGCGCTGGCGCCCGAGACCAGCTTGACCGGAGAAACGCCGCGGGTCAGGCCCTTCGAGAAGGGCGTTGCCTTGCCTTCGGTGATGCCGCGGCCGAGTGCCGTCTTGTCGAAATCCGACTGGTCGACATGGGCGAGGTCGTGGCGGCCGAGATAGGACACGGCAAGTTCACGGAACACGTAGTCGAGGATCGACGTGGCGTTCTTGATCGCATCGTTGCCCTGCACCATGCCGGCCGGCTCGAACTTGGTGAAGGTGAAGGCCTCGACAAATTCTTCGAGCGGCACGCCATATTGCAGGCCGAGCGAGATGGCGATGGCGAAATTGTTCATCATCGCGCGGAAGGCGGCACCTTCCTTGTGCATGTCGATGAAGATCTCGCCGATACGACCATCGTCGAATTCGCCGGTCCTGAGATAGACCTTGTGACCACCGACGACCGCCTTCTGGGTGTAGCCCTTGCGGCGGTTCGGCAGCTTTTCACGGTCGCGATAGAGACGCTCGACGACGCGTTCGACGATCTTCTCCGTCACCTGCACCGCGCGCTGTGCGGCCGGTGCCTGGATCAGCTGCTCGACCGCATCGTCCTCGTCCTCCTCGCCATCGGCGAGCAGCGAGGAATTGAGCGGCTGCGACAGTTTCGAGCCGTCGCGATAGAGCGCGTTGGCCTTCAGCGCCAGCTTCCACGACAGCATGTAGGCGCCTTTGGCGTCTTCCACTGTCGCTTCGTTCGGCATGTTGATGGTCTTGGAGATGGCGCCGGAGATGAAGGGCTGCGCCGCCGCCATCATCAATATGTGGCTGTTGATCGACAGCGAGCGCTTGCCGATCTTGCCGCAAGGGCTGGCGCAGTCGAACACCGCCAGGTGCTCGGCCTTCAGGAACGGCGCGCCTTCCAGCGTCATCGCGCCGCATACATGGATGTTGGCGGCCTCGATGTCCTTCTTGGCGAAGCCCAGCGCCGGCAGGATCTCGAACGAGAAATCGTTGAGCTGCTCATCCGTGAACCCAAAAGTCTCCTTCACCCAGTCGGCGCCCAGCGTCCACTGGTTGAAGACGAACTTGATGTCGAAGGCCGACTTCAGCGCCGCATTCAGCGCCGCGATCTTGTCGTCCGAAAAACCCTTGGCCTTGAGCGAGCCGGGGTTGATGCCGGGCGCCTGGTTGAGGTTGCCGTGGCCGACCGCATAGGCCTCGATCTCGGCGATCTGGCTCTCGGAATAGCCGAGCGTGCGCAGCGCTTCCGGCACGGCGCGGTTGATGATCTTGAAGTAGCCGCCGCCGGCGAGCTTCTTGAACTTCACCAGAGCGAAGTCGGGCTCGATGCCGGTGGTGTCGCAATCCATGACCAGGCCGATCGTGCCGGTCGGCGCGATCACCGTTGCCTGCGCATTGCGGTAGCCATGCTCCTCGCCGAGCTCGATGGCGCGGTCCCAGGCGGCCTTGGCGTGTTCGGCAAGCGCCTGCTGCTTGAGGTCGGAAGCAACCAGCGGCACCGGATTGACGGCCAGCTTCTCGTAACCGTCCTTGTCGCCATAGGCGGCGCGGCGGTGGTTGCGCATGACGCGCAGCATGTTCTGGGCGTTGCGGTCATAGTCGGGGAAGGCGCCGAGTTCGGACGCCATCTCGGCCGACGTGGCGTAGGCAGTACCGGTCATGATCGCGGTGAGCGCGGCGCAGATGGCGCGGCCCTCGTCGGAGTCATAGGGGATGCCCGAGGTCATCAGCAGGCCGCCGATATTGGCGTAGCCGAGGCCCAGCGTGCGGTATTCGTAGGAAAGCTTGGCGATCTCCTTCGACGGGAACTGCGCCATCATCACCGAGATTTCAAGTACGATGGTCCACAGCCGCACCGTGTGCTCGTAGGCGGCGATGTCGATCGTGCCGTCGGCGTTGCGGTAGGGCAAAAGGTTGATCGAGGCGAGGTTGCAGGCCGTGTCGTCGAGGAACATGTATTCCGAGCACGGGTTGGAGGCCCGGATCGCACCGGCCGACGCGCAGGTGTGCCAGTCGTTCATCGTCGTGTTGAAATGCAGGCCCGGATCGGCCGATGCCCAAGCGGCATAGCCGATCTTTTCCCAGAGATCCCTGGCCTTCAGCGTCTTCAGCACCTTGCCGTCCTTGCGGGCGGTCAGCTGCCAGTCGCCATCCTGCTCGACGGCGCGCAGGAAATTGTCCTTCAGCGAAACCGAGTTGTTGGAGTTCTGGCCGGAAACGGTGAGGTAGGCGTCGGAATCCCAGTCGGTGTCGTAAGTTTTGAACGACATCGACGTGTAGCCTTGCTTGGCGAACTGGATGACCCGGTAGATGTAGTTCTCCGGCACCGCGTCCTTCTTGGCCAGCTTGATCTCACGCTTCAGCGCGGTGTTGATCGCCGGGTCGAAGCAGTCGTCGTCATGGCCTTCGCAGTTGACGCAGGCCTTCATGATCGCTTCGAGATGCTTCTTGACCATCTTCGAGCCGGTGACCAGCGAGGCGACCTTCTGCTCCTCATTGACCTTCCAGTCGATGAATTCCTCGATATCGGGGTGGTCGGCATCGACGATGACCATCTTGGCGGCGCGGCGCGTCGTGCCGCCTGACTTGATGGCGCCCGCCGCGCGGTCGCCGATCTTGAGGAAACTCATCAGGCCGGACGAGCGGCCGCCGCCGGACAGCTTTTCGCCTTCGCCGCGCAGGAACGAGAAGTTGGAGCCGGTGCCCGAGCCGTACTTGAACAGGCGCGCTTCGCGCACCCAAAGGTCCATGATGCCGCCTTCGTTGACGAGATCGTCCTGCACGCCCTGGATGAAGCAGGCATGCGGCTGCGGATGCTCGTAGGAGGACTTCGACTTGGTCAGCTTGCCGGTGAACGGGTCGACATAGAAGTGGCCCTGGCTCGGACCGTCGATGCCATAGGCCCAATGCAGGCCGGTGTTGAACCACTGCGGCGAGTTCGGCGCCACGCGCTGGGTGGCCAGCATATAGGCAAGCTCGTCGCGGAAGGTGCGCGCGTCGTCCTCGGACTTGAAGTAGCCGCCCTTGTAACCCCAATAGGTCCAGGTGCCGGCAAGACGGTCGAAGACCTGGCGGGCGTCGATTTCGGAGCCATAACGCTCTGCCTCGGGGAGCTTGGCCAGTTCCGCCTCGTCGGCGACGGAGCGCCACAGGAAGGAGGGAACGTCGTTCTCCTCGACCTTCTTCAGGCGCGCCGGAACGCCGGCCTTGCGGAAATATTTCTGCGCCAGGATGTCAGCCGCGACCTGGGAGAACTGCGCCGGCACATCGATATTGTCCAAGCGGAACACCACCGAGCCATCCGGATTCTTGATCTCCGAAAGCGCCTTGCGGAATTCGATCTCCGCGTAAGCTGATTGCCCTTGCTTGGTGAAACGACGCTCGATGCGCATTGGTCCGATCCCTTTTGTCTATATATAGCGCTTTTCCCCAGGGATTTCTGCCCCCAAAGCGAAACGCGCAGTCCGCCGTTGGCCGACGTCTTGACAACGCCGGCATCTCCTTTCGCAGCTTCCGCCCGTCCTGCCGGCCAGACTTCTTGCGAAGCGCCTGTCCAACCCACTGGCGACCCCTGCGGGTCCCTCAAATCTGAAACTTTTTGCTCGATTCCCCCGATCGAGGAATTTCACATTATCTAGCGCCGAACCTGCCTGCAAACACTAAATATAGTGTTAACAGAGTATTTTTTCCAGTCCGACAATTGTCCCTTTTCGCCACCCCTGGCCCCAACAACCCCAACGCTTCCGCCGGCCTCGTAACGGGCGGAAATGCGGGCAAAACGCACAAATTCCGGGAAAAAAGACCGGGCTCAGAACATTCCGGTCGCGCTCTCAACAGGAGCGCATGGCCTATAAAAGGCGACTCGTTTTGCGCCGTCAAGGATTCGTTTGCGTAGCTTTTGTGACCCCAATATCTTGTGTGTCACACATGTGGATAACGGGGACAGAATGGCGCTCCTGAAACCCCGGTTTGCCCGGCCTTTGCGACCGCCATGCCTCGCTTTGGTCGCTACGTGCAGCGGCTGTGATCCACTGCCTTTTCATTTAGCCCTCTATGTTCTATGTCTGCCCGTCGCGCGGGGGCGCGTCTTGTCAACCGGAAAAGCATCCGCTACGCCCCGCTCATGACAGTTACCGTCCGTTTTGCCCCATCGCCGACCGGCCGCATCCATATCGGCAACGCACGCACCGCGCTGTTCAACTGGCTGTTCGCCTTGAACAACAAGGGCCGCTTCATCCAGCGCTTCGACGACACCGATATCTCCCGCTCGACGCAGGAGTTTGCCGATTCCATCCTTTACGACCTGCACTGGCTGGGGATTTTCCCCGATGTCACCGAATATCAGTCGCGGCGCGTCGAGATCTACGATGCGGCGGTCGAGCGGCTGAAGGCGGCGCGCGTTCTCTATGCCTGCTACGAAACGCCGGAAGAGCTCGATCTCCGCCGCAAGGTGCGACGCACGCGCGGTCTGCCGCCGGTCTATGGCCGCGAGGCGCTGACGCTGACGCCGGAGCAGGTGGCCGAATACCAGTCGGACGGCCGCAAGCCGCACTGGCGCTTCCTCCTGCCGAACTTCACCAGCGATCCGCTGCAGCCCGAGCGCACCGAGATCCACTGGAACGATCTGGTGCGCGGCGAGGAGACCGTCGATCTCGCTTCGCTGTCCGATCCGGTGCTGCTGCGCGAGGACGGCACCTATCTCTATACGTTGCCTTCCGTGGTCGACGACATCGAGATGGGCGTCACGCACGTCATCCGCGGCGACGACCATGTCACCAACACCGGCGTGCAGATCGCCCTGTTCCAGGCGCTTGAGGCTGTGCCGCCGGTTTTCGGCCACCACAACCTCCTGACCACGGCATCGGGCGAGGGGCTATCGAAGCGCACTGGCGCGCTGTCGATCGAAAGCCTGCGCGAGGACGGTATCGAGCCGATGGCCGTCGCCTCGCTGGCCGTGCTGGTCGGCACCTCCGAAAATGTCGCCACCATGCCTGACCTTGCCGAGCTTGCGGGCCATTTCGATCCGGCCGCGACCTCGAAATCAGCGGCCAAGTTCGATCCGGACGAGCTTTTCGTGCTCAATCGGGCGCTGATACACCATATGCCGTTCTCCGAGGCGCGCGACCGGCTGATCGTGCTCGGCGTCTCCGGCGACAAGGCCGAGCCGTTCTGGCTGGCCGTGCGCGGCAATCTCGACAGGCTGGCCGATGCGGTTCAGTGGTGGCGCATACTCGGCGACGGGCCGCAGGAGCCGCCGGAGCTTTCCGGCGAGGACCGCGACTTCCTTCGCGAGGCGTTCGACCTGTTGCCGGAAGAGCCGTGGAACGGCACCGTCTGGAAGGACTGGACCGGCAAGATCCGGGAGGCGACGGGCCGCAAGGGCAAGGCGCTGTTCATGCCGCTAAGGCTCGCCCTTACTGGACAGCCTTCCGGGCCGGAGCTTGCAGATCTATTGCCCCTGCTGGGTCGGGAAGGAACGCTGGCCCGACGACCCTGACCTTGCGCTGGTCCGGCGGCAACGCCGAGACCGGCGAGGTGGCGGGCTTTTCGGCCATACGCTTGATCGTGTCGCGGTCGAGGCCGCCCTCTGCATTGGCGAGCGTCTCGGGATCGGCGCCCGGATCCGGCTTGTTGGCCGGCACCGGAGTGAACGGCGTCGTCGTCGCATCGGGGACGGATTGTTCCGGGCTTGGCGGATTGCCGGCGATGATCTCGAAATTCCCGGCCTGGGCATTGCAGCCGCAGGCCGGCGGCCTGGGCATATTGGTCTGCTTGTAGAGATAGGCCGTCGGCATTTCGCTATAGGGCCTGCCGGTAACCGACGATGTCATGTTCGCCGAATCGTCATCCATGCCGCGGGTGTAGAAAACCTGCATCTCGGTGCCGGGGCAGCTCGATTCGCAGTTCTTCTGGTCGCGCTCGAAGTCGCCGAGCGAGGCGGCGTTCGACATCGGGAAGAAATAGCCGTCGCAGGTGCGCACGCACATGGTGCGGTACTCGCCGCTCAGCCGCGGCAGGTCCATGCCGTCGGGCTGGTTGATCACCCGGCGTATGGCACGCTCTTCGTCCGGATAATCGGGCTGCTCGAGCGCGTCGAGATGGCCGCTGCCGCCGAAAAGCTGGTCGAACAGGTTGCCGTTGCCGCCTTCGCGAGCCGCTTCCTGGACCGGCGCGCGCCGCGGCTCGATCCTGTCCTCACGGCAGCCATTGGCGTCGAGCGCCGCCAGGATGCGGCTGCGGTCGCGTCGCGTGCCGCCGCCGGCAAGCCGCTCGCGCTTTGCCTGCAGGGCGTCGAGATTGGCATTCATGCGATCGATGGTGGCGTTGAGTGCCGCGCATTCGCTGACGTTGCGGGAAAACAGCGAGAAACCGCAGCTGGCATCGCTCGCCTGTCCGCGCGCCTTGGCCAGTTGCTGGCGCTGGCGGGTGATGGCGTCGTCATATTTGCGGATCATAGCCGGCTTGCCGCCGCCACCATTCGATGCGGCGGCAAGCTGTGCTTCGAGCTGGCGGCAGGTGCGCGAGGCGGCTTGCGGCTCGGTGACGCCAACGACCGATGCCGCGAGCGCGCCAAGCAGCGCGGCAAGGTGCGTCAGCCTCGACCCTGCGCCCGCCATGTGCCCCAAAACTCCGCTTGCCTGTTCGCCCACGAAACTAACGCGACCGCGGTTAACCGCGCCTTAGTCTGCAACCAAACGCAATCGAATCTGCAACCAAACGTGACGGCAGCTTAGCGCCAAATGCGGCCTTAGCCCAGATTGACCACCGCCTGCGCCTTGTGCGCCGCCTCGACCACGGCGAGCGCGGTCATGTTGACGACGCCGCGCGAGGTCACCGAAGGCGTCAATATGTGTGCAGGCTTGTCCGTGCCGAGCAGGATCGGCCCGACATGCAGCGCATCCATCATGGCGCGCAGCGCCGTCAGCGTGATGTTGGCGGAATCGAGGTTTGGGAACACCAGCAGATTGGCTTCGCCCTTCAGCCGCGAATGCGGATAGACGCGCTGGCGCAACTGCTCCGACAGCGCCGAGTCGGCATGCATCTCGCCGTCGCTTTGCAATTCCGGCGCGATGCGCGCCAGGATTGCCGCCGCCTGGCGCATCTTCAGCGCGCTCGGCGAATCGCGCGAGCCGAAATCCGAATGCGACAGAAGTGCTGCCTTGGGCTCGATGCCGAAACGCTGGATCTCCTCCGCCGCCAGCACCGTCATCTCGGCGATCTCTTCCGCCGTCGGGTCGACCGAGACATGCGTGTCGGTGAGGAAGATGATGCCGCGCTGCGAGATCAGCATCGACAGCGTCGACAGATCCCGGTCCTTGATGCCCTCGCGTGGCCCGATGATCAGGGTGACGTTGCGCAGATGCCGCTCGAAACGGCCTTCGAGACCGCAGACCATGGCATCGGCGTCGCCGCGCTTGAGCGCAAGGGCGGCGATCACCGTGTTGTCGGTACGCACCATGGTGCGGGCTGCCTCCGTCGTCACGCCGCGCCGGCCGGCAAGCTCGATCAACAGGTCGACATAGTGGCGGTAGCGCGGATCGTCCTCGGGGTTGATCAGGCCGAAATCGACGCCCGGCTTGATGCGCAATCCATAGCGCTTCAGCCTGACTTCGATGACATGCGGACGCCCGATCAGGATCGGCTCGGCAATGCCTTCCTCAAGCACAACCTGCGCGGCGCGCAGCACCCGCTCGTCCTCGCCCTCGGCATAGATGACGCGCTTGGCGCTCGACGCCTTGGCGGACGAGAACACCGGCTTCATCACCAGGCCGGAGCGGAAGACGAAGCGGTTGAGCTCGTCGATATAGGCGGCGAAGTCGGTGATCGGCCTGGTCGCCACACCGGTGTCGCAGGCTGCCTTCGCCACTGCCGGCGCAATGCGCAGGATCAGCCTGGGGTCGAAGGGCGAGGGGATCAGGAAATCAGGTCCGAAGATCGGCGTCTCGCCCGAATAGGCGCGCGCAGCGACGTCGGACGGCTCCTCGCGGGCAAGGGCTGCGATCGCCCGCACCGCCGCCATCTTCATCTCTTCATTGATGGCGCTGGCGCCGCAGTCCAGGGCTCCGCGAAAAATGTAAGGGAAGCACAGTACATTGTTGACCTGATTGGGAAAATCCGAACGGCCGGTACAGATCATCGCGTCTGGCCGCGCCGCCCGCGCCGCCTCCGGCATGATCTCCGGATTGGGGTTGGCCAGCGCCAGGATCAGCGGCTTCGGTGCCATATGCTGCAGCAGTTCCGGTTTCAGCACGCCGGCGGCCGACAGGCCGAGGAAGACATCGGCGCCCGAAATCACATCGGCCAGCGTCCGCGCTGCAGTATCCTTCACATAAGGATCCTTCCAGCGGTCCATCTCGTCCGTGCGCCCCTTGTAGGCGACGCCGAACCGGTCGGTGACCCAGATGTTTTCGACCTTGGCGCCGAGCGAGACCAGCAGATTGAGGCAGGCCAGGGCTGCGGCACCAGCGCCCGAGGTGACGATCTTGATGTCCGAAATCGCCTTGCCGGCAAATTCCAGCCCGTTGAGCACCGCAGCGGCGACGATGATCGCCGTGCCGTGCTGGTCGTCATGGAACACCGGTATGCCCATGCGGGCCTTGAGCTGTTCCTCGACCTCGAAGCACTCGGGCGCCTTGATGTCCTCGAGGTTGATGCCGCCGAAGGTCGGCTCCAACGCCGAGATCGTCTCGACCATGCGCTCGATCCCGGGCGCGTCGATCTCGATGTCGAAGACGTCGATGCCGGCGAATTTCTTGAACAGCACCGCCTTGCCTTCCATGACCGGCTTGGAGGCGAGCGGACCGATATTGCCGAGGCCAAGCACCGCCGAGCCGTTGGAGACGACGCCGACCAGGTTGGCGCGCGCCGTGTAGTCGGCGGCGGTTGCCGGATTGTCGCGGATTTCGAGGCAAGGGGCGGCGACGCCGGGCGAATAGGCAAGCGCCAGGTCGCGCTGGTTGCCGAGCGGCTTCGTCGCCTGGATTTCGAGCTTTCCGGGGGTCGGGTGCTTGTGGAAGTAGAGTGCGGCCTCGTCGAGGTCCGACCGGGCCGCCTTCTTGTTCTCGCTGTCCATACCGGCCCTCCCTGCGATGTTGCCTCGCTGCCTTTTAGCATGCGGCATCGGTTTTTCGCGACGCCAAATGACGCAAGCGCGAAGGAAAGGGTCAAAGTCGAAAAGACCGAGCTATTTCAATCTTTTGTGTTGAGATCCTGCGAGAAAGCCAGGCCTCGCCGTCAGAACGCGCTGACGTAGAGGCCGCCATCCACCGGAATGTTCTGCCCGGTCAGGTAGCCGGCATGAACCGAGCACAGGAAGGCGCAGATCTGGCCGAACTCCTCTGGTGTGCCAAGCCGCTTGGCCGGCACGTCGGCGCTGATGCGGGCCTTGCGTTCGGCTGCCGCAGCCGGGTCTTCCGGCGTGCCGGCTTCATGCGGGCCGCGCAGCCGGTCGGTATCGAGCTTGCCGGGCAGCATGCTGTTGATGGTCACGTTGCGGTCGATCACAGTGCGGGCCACGCCGGCCAGGAACGAGGTCAAGCCGGCGCGCGCGCCGGACGACAGATCGAGGCCGGGGATCGGCACATAGACCGACAGCGAGGTGATGTTGACGATGCGGCCGAAGCCGCGCGCCGCCATGCCGTCGATGACCGCCTGGATCAGCTCGATCGGCGTCACCATGTTCTGGGTGACGCCTTCGAGGATCTTCTCGCGGTCGAGCGTGCGGAAGTCGCGCAGCGGCGGGCCGCCATTGTTGTTGACGAGGATGTCGGGATCGGGGCAGGCGGCAAGCATCGCCTTCTGCACTTCGGGCTTCGACACGTCACCGAGGATCTCGGTCACCTTGACGCCGTAGCGATCACGGATGTCCTGGGCGGTGCTGGTCAGCAGCTCGCCATTGCGGCCGTTGACCACCAGATCGCAGCCGGCCTCGGCCAGCGCCATGGCGCAGCCGCGCCCAAGTCCTTTGCTTGATGCGCAGACGATCGCCTTCTTGCCGCGAATGCCGAGATCCATGATGATTTTCTCCTCTGATCAAGCGCGGCACGCTAGCTCTTCAGCTGGACCAATCGCAACCGTCATACGGTTGTTGCATGAATCGGGGCATAGCCTGCGCGAAAGCAACGGTGACGATCTGATGTCTGGCCCAGAGCCCCGCACTTTCCGCAGCATGTTCATCTCCGACGTCCATCTCGGCTCGAAGGCGGCCAAGGCCGACTTCCTGATCGATTTCCTGCGCCATCACGACGCCGATATCATCTATCTCGTCGGCGACATCGTCGATGGCTGGCGCCTGAGGCGCAGCTGGCACTGGCCGCAGAGCCACAATGACGTCGTACAGAAATTGCTGCGCAAGGCGCGCAAGGGCGCCAACATCACCTACATCGCCGGCAATCATGACGAGTTCGCGCGCCAGTTCCAGGGCGTGCATTTCGGCGGCATCGTCGTCGCCGACCGCGCCATCCACGAAACCGCCGACGGCAGGCGCCTGCTGGTCATCCATGGCGATCAGTTCGACACCGTCGTCCACAATGCGCGCTGGTTGGCCTATCTCGGCGACTATGCCTATGACGCAGCCATGCTCGTCAACAGGGTTGTGACGCGGCTTCGCCAGTTGCTTGGCCTGCCTTACTGGTCGTTTTCGTCCTGGGCCAAGGTCAACGTCAAGAAGGCGGTGAACTTCATCGGCTCGTTCCAGACCATGCTGACGGAGGAAGCGCGCCGCTCGCATGTCGACGGCGTCATCTGCGGCCACATCCACCACGCCGCGATCGAGAACTACGAGGACGTGCAGTACATCAACACCGGCGACTGGGTGGAAAGCTGCACGGCGGTGGTCGAGCATTTCGACGGCCGGATGGAAATCCTGCACTGGGCCAAGGTCCTGCCCGAGGCTCCGGACGAACCGTTCATCCCGATGCTCATCGAGGACCGGGTGGTCGAAGCGGCGTGAAGCCACGGCCGGTCGCGGACTACCGAATCAATCGATTAGTCCAACCGGTTTCGCCCGTTTTTTCTCCGTGTTAATGGTCGATCACGTTGCTGCCGTCTGGTCGAATGCGGCGTAATTGGATCGATTCATGTCCCTGCCGCCGCTTTCACCCGAACAGCTCGTCAAGCCGCGCCATTTCGAACTGCGCATGAGCCTGATCTTCTTCACGCTGTTCGTGTCGCTCGGCATCCATCTGCCTTATTTCCCGCTGTGGCTGCAGGCCGAGGGTTTCCATGCCGGACAGATCGCGGTCATCCTGGCCGCGCCGATGTTCCTGCGCGTGGTGACGACGCCGCTGCTGACCGCCCTGGCCGACCGGGCGAAGGACCGGGCCAATGTCTATGTCGTGCTCGTCGCCGCGACCATGGTCATCTCCGCCGGCTATTTCCTCACCCCCACCTACGCCATGGTGTTGGCCGTTTCGCTGGCACTGACCATCGTCTGGACGCCGCATTCGCCGATCGCCGATTCTCTGGCGCTTTCGGGCGTGCGCCGCTTCGGCTCCAACTATACCGCCATGCGCAAATGGGGCTCGATCTCTTATCTCTGCGCCAACATCGCCGGCGGCTTCATCCTGGCCTGGACGGGCCCCAAGGCCGTGCCGGCGATCATCTTCGTAGCCCTAGCCGCCGCACTTCTGGCCGGATTGCTGGCGCCGCGTCTTGGCCGTCCGCGCCGCGCCTCGCCGCTTTCGGCCACCGACATCCAGCACGCGGCGCCAAAGCTGCTCAACGCCTACTTCCTGTATTTTACCTTCGGCGTCGGCATCATCACCGCCAGCCATGCCTTTCTCTACGGCTTCGTGTCGATCTACTGGAAGTCGATCGGCATCAGCGATTCCGTCGTCGGGCTGCTCTGGGCCTGGGGCGTGGTGGCCGAGGTCTGCATGTTTTTGTTTTTCAACCGCATTTTCGCCTCCGTTTCCGTCGTCCAGGTCATGGTGATCGCCGGCATCGGCTCGATCGTGCGCTGGATCGCTTTTCCGCTGATCTGGCCGCTTGGCCTTGGCGTTGCCGGCTTCTTCGGCGTCCAGACCTTGCATTCGGTGTCGGTGGCGATGGTGCTGATCGGCCTGCAGAAGATGATCGGCGAAACCGTCTCCGAAGAGCGCACGGGTGCTGCGCAAGGCATTGCCTATTTCTTCAACGGCTTCTTCATGGCTGTGGTCACGCTGGCGTCGGGCCCACTCTACGACCGCCTCGGCGTCGATGGCTTTTGGGCGATGATTCCGATCGCTATCTTTGGTCTGGTGCTGATCGGGCTCGCCGCGCGCTCAGCCCCACAGCGCCCTATCAGGGGGTGAGACCAGCGACCCCTCGTAGACGAGGCCGGGCTCGCGGTCGCGGGCCAAGAGCAGCGGGCCGTCCAGGTCGACGAAATCGGCGTCTTGTGCCAAGAGCACTGCGGGCGCCATGGCCAGTGACGTGCCGACCATGCAGCCGACCATGATACCGAAGCCGAGTTCTCGGGCACGGTCGCGCAACACCAGCGCTTCCGTCAGGCCGCCCGATTTGTCGAGCTTGATGTTGACGGCGTCGTAAAGGCCAACCAGCGCTTCGAGGTTTTTCGCCTCGTGCACGCTCTCGTCGGCGCAGATCGGCACCGGATGCGCGATATGCCCCAAAATGCCGTCGCGACCGGCGGGAAGCGGCTGCTCGATCAAAGCGATGCGTTGCGCGGCGGCAAAAGCGAGGTTTTCGACGATGTTTTCATCGGTCCAGCCCTCGTTGGCGTCGAGGATGATGCGGCTGTCCGGTGCCGCCTCCGCCACGGCACGAATGCGGGCGATGTCGTTGTCGCCGCCGATCTTGACCTTGAGCAGCGGCCGCGAGGCATTGGAGCGCGCCTGCGCCGCCATCGCCTCCGGTTCGCCCAGAGACAGCGTGTAGGCTGTCTCGAGCGCTCGCAACGGAGCCTTGCAAATGCTGGCCGCAACCGGCTTGCCGCTTGTCTTTGCTTCCAGATCCCACAGAGCACAGTCGATGGCGTTGCGGGCCGCCCCGGCGGGCATCGCGTCGAGCAGTTCGGTTCGGCTGATGCCGCCAGCGATCATCTCGCGCATAGCGTCGATCGCCTCGCGCACGCCCTCCATGGTCTCGCCATAGCGCTTGTAAGGAACGCATTCGCCCCGTCCGCGATGGCCGCCGTCGCTGATCGTGCAGACGATCACTTCGGCTTCCGTCTTCGAGCCGCGTGAAATGGTGAAGGTGCCGGCGATTGGAAAACGCTCGGATTCGACCGAAATGACACGCGCCATATTTTTCTTCTCAGGCTATGCGACAACGGCATGCCGGCAAATGACAGGCTGGTTCCGGCAGGCTAAACAGGACGCCATGTTGACCATCGGCAAACGCGACGCAACCGCCAAGGAGCCAAATGGCCAGCCGCGCATCGCCGTCGGCGAGGAGGGCGGCGTTCTCGGCTGCGCCTTTTCCGGAACCTGGACGACACGCACCGTGGCACTGGTCGACGCGGAGATGCGCCGGATCGAGAAGCGCAGCGGTTTCAAGACCTTGGCGCTAGATCTTTCGCAGATTGAAAAGATGGACACCGCCGGCGCCTGGCTGATCGATCGCCTGGTCAGCGCTTTCGAGAAGAAGGGCGTCGAAGTCAAGTTGCAAGGGCAGAGCGAGATTGCTTCGATCCTGCTTGGCGCTGTCGGCGACGCGGTCCGGCGCGAGCCCGAATCGGGAGCGGCCGGGCCGCCCAACATCATCATCCGCGGGCTCGAGGCGGTCGGCCGCCGCGTCTATGAGATGCGCGACGATTTCCTGGCGTCGATGAACATCCTCGGCGCCACCATCCGCGGCGCGCAGATGAAGCTCGGTCGCGGCCATGCCGTCAATCCGGCCGCGATCTTCAACCAGATCGACCGCATGGGCGTCGGCGCCATCCCGGTCGTGGTGCTCATGTCGGCCATCGTCGGCGCCATCGTCGCCCAGCAGGGCGCCTACCAGCTCAGCTATTTCGGCGCCGACATCTTCGTCGTCGACCTCGTCGGCGTGCTGATCCTGCGCGAGCTCGGCGTGCTGATGACCGCGATCATGATAGCCGGCCGCTCCGGCAGCGCCATCACCGCCGAGATCGGTTCGATGAAGATGCGCGAGGAGGTCGACGCGCTGAAGGTCATCGGCCTGAACCCGATTGGCGTGCTGGTCTTTCCGCGCCTGGTCGCCCTGGTGATCGCCCTGCCTTGCCTGACCATCATCGCCAATTTCGCCGCGCTTGGCGGCGGCATCGTCGCAGCATGGCTTTACTCGGACATCCCTCCGGCTGCCTTTATCGACCGTCTGCGCGTCGCCATCGATCTCAGCACGATCTTTGCCGGGCTGATCAAGGCGCCGTTCATGGCCATGATCATCGGCACCATCGCCTCCGTCGAAGGCATGAAGGTCGGCGGCAGCGCCGAATCGCTGGGCCAGCACGTGACCGCTTCGGTGGTGAAGTCGATCTTCGTGGTCATCATCCTCGACGGCCTTTTCGCCATGTTCTACGCAGCGATCGAGTTCTGACATGGCGGTGACGAATGGCAACGGGACCAAGGTGGAGGAGCAGGACGAGAGCGAGATCGTGCTTTCGGTGCGCGACGTCACCGTTGCCATCGATGACAAGCTGATCCTCGACAAACTTTCACTCGACATCAAACGCGGCGAAATCCTGGGCTTTGTCGGCGCTTCGGGCGCCGGCAAATCGGTGCTTTTGCGCACCATTCTTGGCTTGCTGCGCAAGCAGTCGGGGACGATCAAGCTGTTTGGCGTCAACGTCGACAAGGCAAGCGACATCGAGCGCTTGCGCATCGACATGCGCCTCGGCGTTCTTTTCCAGCATGGCGCGCTGTTTTCGGCGCTGACGGTGCAGGAGAACGTGCAGGTGCCGATGCGCGAATATCTCGACCTGCCGAAGAAGCTGATGGATGAATTGGCTTTGCTCAAGATCGAGCTGGTCGGCTTGCCGCCTGACGCGGCGCAGAAATTCCCCTCCGAACTCTCCGGCGGCATGATCAAGCGCGCGGCGCTGGCGCGTGCGCTGGCGCTCGACCCGGACATCGTCTTCCTCGACGAGCCGACTTCCGGCCTCGACCCGATCAGCGCGGCCGAATTCGACGAACTGGTGGTCAAGCTGCGCGATACGATGGACCTGACGGTCTACATGGTCACGCACGATCTCGACACGCTGTTCACTGCTTGCGACCACGTTGCGGTGCTCGGCAAGAAGAAGGTGCTGGTCGAAGGCACGATCGACGACATGCTGAAGAGCGAGGAGCCGTGGGTGAAATCCTATTTCCGCGGAAAACGCGCGCGCCAACTTGATCTTGCGGCGCGCGCATAGCCATAAGTGGGGCAATGGAAACCAGAGCCAACTACGTCATTGTCGGCATCTTCACGCTGGCCGCTATTCTGGCGGCCTTCGCCTTCGTCTATTGGACCGCTGCGATTGGTGACAGGGGCGAGACGGCGGTGCTGCGCGTGCGCATTCCGGGCTCGGCGTCCGGCTTGGGGCGCGGCAGCTTCGTGCTGTTCAACGGCGTCAAGGTGGGTGACGTCAAGCGCGTCTATATCGATGTCGACAACCCGACGGTCGCCATCGCCGACACCGAAATCGACCGCATGACGCCGATCACCAAGTCAACGCAGGCCGATATCGGGCTTGCCGGCCTGACCGGCCAGGCCAATATCGAGCTCAAGGGCGCCGACCCCAAGGAGGTCAAACTGCTCGACCAGGCCGAAAAGGAAGGCAAGGTCGCCGAGATCGTCGCAAATCCGTCCGCCGTCACCAACCTGCTGCAGACCGCGCAGGACATCTTCACCCGCGCCGACAAGGTGCTTTCGAATCTGGAAGGGTTCACCCAGGACGTTCGCGGTCCGCTGACCCAGACCGTCAAGAACGCCCAGACGTTCTCCGATGCGCTGGCCAAGAATTCCGACGGCATCGACAAGTTCCTCGCCAGCGTCAGTTCGCTGTCGGATGAGCTGAAGGGCGTGTCGGGCAAGCTCGACGGCACGCTGAAAGCCGCAGAAGGCCTGCTCAACGCCGTCGACAAGGACCAGATCAAGAGCATCGTCGCCAATGTCGATACGGTCACCGGCAATCTGAAGGAAACCTCCAAGCAGTTCGACGGTGTGATCAAGAACGTCGACACGGCGGTCGGGTCGATCAACAACTTCGCCCAGAAGACGCAAGGTACGCTGGACAAGGTCAATGGCGTTCTCGACGGCATCGATCCGGCAGAGGTGCGCACGGCGCTCGCCAATATCCAGAAGGCCAGCGAAAGTGCCGACAAGGCCGCCGCCGACATCGCCAAAGTGACCGACAGGATCGCCGACAGAAGCGACGATATCGACCAGACCATCAAGGACGCCAAGCAACTGGCACAGCGCCTCAACGATGCCTCGGTGCGCGTCGACGGCATCTTGGCCAGGGTCGACACCTTACTCGGCTCAGGACAGGCTGACGGCGTCATGGCCGATGCCAGAAGTACGTTGAAGTCGTTCAAGCAGGTTGCCGATACGCTCAATGCCCGCCTCGGCACCATCACCGACAATCTGGCTCGTTTCTCGGGCCAGGGTCTGCAGGATGTCGAGGCGCTGGTCCAGGACAGCCGCCGCTCGATCAACCGCATCGAGGAGGCAGTGACCGATCTCAGCCGCAATCCGCAGCGGATCCTGTCGGGTGGCGAGGGCGAGGTCCGGCAATATGACGGCAGGGTGCGGCGTTGACTTCGGCGTCCGTCCACCGCAAGAACATAGACCGCAATTGCGGGTTGATCTTACGATCCGGGGACAACGGGGATCGCGCGTGAAGTCGGTGTGGGTGAGAACAGACGGGTTGACATCGGCTGCGGCATTGCTCGCGCTGACGCTTGCCGGGTGCGCGGCACTTGGCGGCAAGCCTGCGCCGCTCGATACATTCGAGCTTTCGGCGCCGTCGATCGACGCGCATGGCCACAGCCGCCGCCAGATCCTGATTGCCCAACCCTCCGCGCTCAAGGCGCTCGACAGCCAGAACATCGTCATCAAGCCGTCCGACCGCTCGATCCAGTATCTCAAGGGCGCGCAATGGGCCGACCGGCTGCCGCTGATCGTGCAGGCAAGGCTCGCCGAGACGTTCCAGCGCTCCGGCAGCTTCGCTGGCGTCGGCAAGCCGGGCGAGGGCCTGGCGATCGACTATCAGGTGATCGTCGAGGTTCGTTCCTTCGAAGTCCGGGTCGATGGCGGCGAGCATGCCGAGGTCGACCTGTTCGTGCGCATATTGAACGACCGCAACGGCGAGGTGCGCGCCTCCAAGACCTTCACTGCCAGCGCGCCGGTCTCGGGCAGCGGCAACCCGGCCTATGTCGACGCGCTGGACAGCGCTTTCGGTAAGGCGGCGAAGGACATTGTCCGCTGGACGGATTCAGTGATCTGACAGCGCCCGAACGGCTCGGCCGGTGCGCATGCATTCAATGTTGAATGACGGCGGACAAATAAAAAAGGCGGGCTGCGGCCCGCCTTTTTTATGTTCAGCCTATCGTCATTGCAGGCGGCCGCTGGCGTGCGCCAGCATGGTGTAGACCTTGCCGGTGTCCGACGTCAGATAGGTCTGCGCCATGATGTTGTCGCGGTCGTTGCGCGACACGTCCTTGAGCAGCTTCTCGAAATCGTCGCAGTAGCGGTCGACGGCGGCGCGGAACTCTGCCTCCGTCTGATACTTGCGGCGGATTTCGTCGAAGGTCTGCTGGCCCTTCAGCGTGTAGAGGCGCCGCGTGAACACGTCACGCTCGCCACGCCTGTAGCGGTTCCACAGCTCGATCGACGCGTCGTGGTCGATGGCCCGTGCGATATCGACGGACAGCGAGTTCAGCGACTCCATGACGTGAAGCGGCGAGCGCTGGGCCGGAGCGGAACGTTCCGCGGGAACGGCAGGCCTCGCATCCTCCTCACGCGATGCGCCGGTCAGCAGGTCGCGCACCCAGCCGCCCTGTGGCGTGCGGCCGTTGGGGTCGCGTCGCGGAGCCGCCTCGGCGGGGCGATCGAGATCGAGCGTGCCGCGCAGCGTTGCGCCGCCCAGCGGCACCTGAGGCGCCGGACGCTCCGGCTGCTGCGGCGCCGGCGGGCGACGCTGTGGCTCAGGCGCACGTGCAGCAGGCGCCTGCGGTGCGGGGCGCAGGTTGCGCTGCTCCGAGCTGTCGTTGCTACCGCGGCCCGATTTCGCAACGATGTCGGACAGTTCCTTGAGCGCGTTGATCTGCTCGGAGACGGCGCGCCGGATTGCCGAGGTCGATTCCTTGGCCTCTTCCGGCATCTCGATGACGCCCTTCTTCAGTTCGGCGCGGGTCAGGTCGAGCTCGCTCTTGATCGAGCCGGCCGTCCGCCGCATCTCCTCGGTGGCGTCGGCGAAGCGCTTGGTTGCCGAATCGACCACATCGGCAATGGCGGTGCGAATCTTTTCCGCCGATTCTCTCGTCCGCCCCTCGGCGTTCTGCATCGTCTGGCCGACCAGGTTCTCGAACGAACGCATCACCTTCTCGAGGTCTTCCGACTTCTTGACCAGGCCGACGGCGAGGTCTTCCAGCGACGACTGCCGCTCCAGCGTGTGCTCCAGATTGCTCTGGGCCGAGCTCAGCAGGTCCGAAGCGGAAGACAGCAGACGGCTGTGCTCGTCGAACTTGGTGGCGATCGCGGCGACCTCGCGCAGGGTGGCGGACGACAGTTCGGTGAGCCGCGTCGTGTTCGAATCGACCAGGCGTGCCGAGCTCGCGAAGGTCTGCGCCGCCTTTTCCGTCGTCGCCGCGAAGCTTTGCGTGCTGCCGGTCAGGCGTTCGTCGACCTGGCCGAGATTGAGCGCCGCCTGGTCTATCAGCTGACCGAGCTGCGCGCTGGAGTTGCTCATGCGGCCGATGAGGTCGGTGACGCTTTCGGCGAGCGTCGAACGCGCGCCTTCAACCGCCGACAAGGTTTCGGCCGTACGGCTGGCAAGCGCGTTGACGAGGGCCGCGTTTTCGCTGCGCAGCTTCTCGGTCGCCCGCTCGGTGACCTCTTCCATGCTCTTTTGCAGTTCCGAGCCGCCTTGGGCGAAGCGTTCGACCAGAGGCCGCGCCGTCTCGTCGAGGATCCTCGACATTTCGGCCGAACGCGCCGCGAGCATGGTGTTGAGCTCGCGGGTGTTGGCGCCGATGGTCTTGGCGGCATCGTTGGTGCTCTGGCCGATATGCTGGCCGACCGCGGTAAAGGTTTCGGCGATGACGTTGGCGCGCGAGATGAGCTGCGCCTCGGCACCCGAAATCTGCTCGTTGAGCTTCTGGCCCATCGTTTCCGCCGTGTTGGCGAGGCGGTTCTCGACGCCGGCGACCTGTTCCTCGACGCGCGCGGCTGCCGCCGCCGCGCTCGAAGCCAGACGCTCGTCGGCACCGGCCAGCGCCTGCTCGATCTCGCGGGCATGGACAGCCAGGTCCTGACCGGTCTGGCGTGCACGCTCGGCAACGCGCTGCTCGGTGCTGGCAAAGGCGCCGACAATGGTCTCGGCATGCCCACCGATCGCGGTGCTGCTGTCGGCGATGCGCGACACCAGGCGTTGGTCCGCATCGTCGAAGATGCGGGCGATCTCGGATGCACGCGACGACAGCGCTTCCGAACCTTCGGCGATGCGCGATAGCAGATGCTGGTCTGCGGCATCGAAGATGCGGCCAAGGTCCGTGGCGCGAGCCGCCAGAGCTTCGGCCGATTCGCCGATGCGCATGCTCAGCCGCTGGTCGGCGCCTTCGAAGTTGCGCAGGATATCACCGGCGCGAGCCGCTAGCGACTGCGCGGTTTCGACAGCGCGGGCAACCAGCTTCTGGTCCGCCGCGTCGAAGGTGCCGGCGATCTCGCTGGCACGAGCGGCCAGCTGTTCGGCCGTCGCCTCGGCGCGAGCCAGCAGCGAGTTCGAAGTTTCGTCGTGCCTGGCAAGCAGCGCGCTGGTCGTGTCCTCGGTACGCGCAAGCAGCGCACTGGTGGTATCTTCCGCACGCGCATGCAGGCGGCGATCCGCCTCCTCGAAGGCGTGGGCGATGTCCTCAGCCCTGGCGAGCAGGGCGGCCGAGGTCTGCTCGGCGCGCTCGGCGATCTTGCGGTCGGCGTCGCTGAAGGCGAGGCCGGCCTGCTCGTGCAGGGCGCTGGTGACCTCCATGACCTTCTCGCGCAACTGGCCGGCGACGAAGACGGCGCTCTTTTCCAGCACGCTGCGAACACTGTCGACGCCTGTCGACAGCGCGCGCTCCATGGTTCCGGCACGTTCCTCGATGATGCCGGTCTGACGGCTGAACGCCTGCTCGATCTTTTCGACATCGGCGGCGATTGCCGCAGAGATGTCCGTGCTTCTGGCGGCGATCTGGTCGATGTGGCCGGACAGGGAGCGGTCGACGTCCTTGCGCGTGTCGGCAAGCTTGGCGAGATCGTCTTCCAGCGCGCGGGCCAGCATGTCGCGGCCTTCGGTCAGCTTGCCGACGTGCCCGGCGATGATGTCGTCGACCTCGCCGCGGCTGGTCGCGATCTTCTGCAGGTCCGCCTCGAGCGCGCGCCTGAGGATATCGCGGCCTTCAGCCAGCTTCTCGACCTGGCCGGCGACCAGCCCGTCGATCGAGGAGCGGCTTTCCGCCAATTTGGCGAGATCGTCCTCCAGGGCCTTGGACAGCGTCGAGCGGTCCTGCACCAGCCTGTCGGAGTGGCCTTGCAGGAGGCTGTTGACGTTCTCCAGATCGGCTTCCAGCACCCGTGCGAACTCCGAACGGTTTTCGGTCAGCTTCTGCGACTGGTCGGTAATGGCGTTCCTGATCGTGTTGAGATCGGCCTCCAGCGCACGCTTGAGGATATCGCGGCCTTCGGCCAGCTTCTCGACCTGGCCGGCAACCAGCCCGTCGATCGACGAGCGGCTTTCCGCCAGCTTGGCGAGATCGTCCTCGAGCGCTTTTGACAGGGTCGAGCGATCCTGGAACAGCCTGTTCGTGTGGTCGTCCATGATGCCGCTCACGTTCCGTAGATCGTCCTCGACGACCTTCGACAGCGTCGAACGATCCTGGACAAGCCGGTTCGTATGATCGGCAATCAGGCTGTTCACATTCTGCAGATCGGCTTCCAGGGCCTTCGAAAGCTGGCTGCGCTCTTGCGCCACCTGCTCGGAATGACCCGAGATGGCGCTCTTGATCGTGTTGATATCGGCTTCCAGGGCGCGCTTGAGGATATCGCGGCCTTCGGCCAGCTTCTCGACCTGGCCGGCGACCAGACCGTCGATTGACGAGCGGCCTTCCGCCAGCTTGGCAAGGTCTGCCTCGAGCGTCTGCGACAGCAGGCTGCGGTCGTCGGCGAGCCTGACGGAATGATCCTCGATCAGGTTCCTGATGCCCGACAGATCGCCTTCCAGCGAACGGCTGAGCTCGCTCCTGTCCTCGGCGAGCTTGGCGGAATGGGTCTCGATCAGGCTCTTGATACCGACAATGTCAGTCTCCAGGGCCTTTGCCAGGACCGAACGGCCCTCGGCGATCTTCTCGACCTGGCCGGCGACCAAGCTGTCGATGCCGGCGCGGCTGTCGGCGAGCTTGCCGAGATCGGCTTCCAGGGCACGCGAAAGAATGCTGCGGCCCTCAGCGAGTTTCCCGACGTGTCCGGCAACCATTTCATCAATGATCGTACGAGCTTGCACAAGTTTACTGGAGTCGTCGTTCAAAGCTTGGGTAAGCCGGTTGCGGCCTTCCTCGAGCTGTTCGAGATGGCTGCCCAGCGAGGCGTCGATGGCGGCGCGCGACTCGTTGACCTTGCGCAGATCCTCTTCCAGCGCGCGCGAAATGAGACTGCGGCCTTCGGCCAGCTTCTGCACCTGGTTGTTCACGGCGTCGTCGATGCCGGCGCGGTCTTCCGCGAACCTTGCGAGGTCCGCCTGCATGGCCTCGGCCATACGGTCGCGGCTCTCGGCAAGCTTGCGGCTGTGGTTCTCGACGGCTTCCTCGATGCCGACGCGGGCGTCCGCGAGGCGCTGGATATCGCTGTCGAAGGAGCGCGAAACCACGTGGCGGGCCGCTTCCATGCGGCCGGCGAAATCGCCGGCGCGGGCTTCGAGCATCGACGAGGTCGACGAGATGATGTCGGCCATGTCGGCGCCGATCTGGGTCTTGCCCTGATCGATCATCGACGACAGCTGGTCCTTGCTCTCGGCGAAGGTGTGGGCGATCTCGCGTGCACGCTCGACCAGCGTCTCGTTGATCTGGCGGGCGCGAGCCTCGAGCGCGGCATTGAGCTTCTGCGTACCGGTGTCCAGCGCCTCGGCGCGGGTCTGGAATTCGCTGATCAGCGCCTGGCCGCGTTCGGCAAGGGTGCGTTCGATGCCGTCGAGGCTGGCCTCGAATTCGGAGCTCAGCGTGCGCGCGGCACCGCCGAGCAGCGACACCATGCCGGTGGTGCGGTCGTCGAGCAGGTCGGTCAGCGAGCGGGTAAGGCCGTCGGTCGTGTCCGTCAGCTTGGCGATGCGGGTATCGAGCAGCGAAGCGAAGGCCTCGCCCGAGGTCGACAGCTTGTCGGTGATCGTATCGAGACGGCCTTCGACCGAATCGAAGATCGACATCGAGCTTTCGTTGATCCTGTCGATCAGCGTGTCGCCGGAATTGGTGATCGTCATCGACAGCTTGGTCGAGGCATTGAGGATGCTGTCACGAATGATGTCACTGGCCGAGCCGATTTCGTCCCGGAGCGTCTCATGGGCGCCGGCAATCGAGGCGCGCACGCGCTCGGCGTGGGTAACGACCGCCTCGCGCTCGCTGCCGAGCCCGTCGACCAGCGAGCGGATACGCGCTTCATTCTCGGAATAGGAGCGCTCGATCTGGTTCACTTCGCTGTGGACCAGCGTCTCGAGCTCGACGGCGCGTGCAAGCGTGCGCTCGATGCCTTCACCCATCGCCGCCACTTCGCGGCGAACGGCCTGGCCGATCATCATGACGCGATCCTGGGCAAGGTTTTCCGGCTCGGCGAGGCGGAACGCCACTTCCGTCATGGATTGCGCGGCAATGCGCATTTCCTGGGCACGGCGCACCATGGCCGCGAAGGCCCAGAACAGGATGATCGGAATGATCGCGGCGACCGCCAGGCCGATCAGCTCGGGGCGAGCGAAGAACTGGTCGAAAGTGCGGATCTTCCAGATACTCGAGCCGAACAAAAGGTTCGCCAGGCCGCCGGCACCGGCGATCCAGGCAAGCGAAATGAACGCCACCACCCAATAGATCGTGCTCGACGCGCGCCGGTTGAGGCTGTGCAGAAGCGTCCGGTAGTCCTTCTGGCGGTCGTCATTGGCGGGCGTGAAACCGGCCGGCTGCGTGCCGTTGCGGTTTTCCACGGGGCGCAGCTCGGCCGGCTTGGTCGTGACCGAAGTCGTTCCGTTCTGACCCTGATTCCCATTCTGGCTCAGATTTGCGGTCTGGTTCAGATTGGCGGTCTGGCCTTGATTGACCGCCGGCTCGGCTTTCTGGCTGCGCCCTTCGCGCGCCAGTTCGTCCGCCGCCTGCGAAATCTGCGCTTCAAGATCTTCCATCGACGCCGCCATATCGAGGCCGCCGTCGCCATCTCCGCTCAAATCGAGGTCGAGCGCTTTTTCGAGTTCCCTGGCTACGTCGCTGTCGAGATTACGTGTCGTCGTTGGTTTCTTCGCCATGCCTTCGCTACCCTGTACTAGCTGCCGAGGGACTTCTGATTTTGGCCTGATTCTGGCTTCTCTTATCCCGTGCAGGAGGCTGAAAATGGACCCTCGTATCGTAATGACACACAGGGGTAAAGAAAACCTGCATTCCTTGCGATACGTAAAACTTTAAATATAGGGTTAACGCAGACGTGATTTCGCCGCCTCCATCGCAACATTTTTCCGGGCCAATCATTAACCCGTTAGCTACGCGAATGGCCTAGATTTCCCGGCCAGTCAAACATCAAGGAGCTGCAATTCTCATGCGCGGCGAAAGCGGCATTGCCTTTTCCATGCCCGGCGGTGATGTGTCGGGAACGGCCCGGTCGCGGCCTGTGGATCTCGCGCATCTCGCGCGCCAGACGATGGGCGATCGCGGTCTTGAACAGGAGGTGCTGGCGCTGTTCGTGCAGCAGGCACTTTCCGTACGCGACAAGATCCTCGAAGCCGACGTCAAGGAAAGGCTGCTTCTGGCGCACGGGCTGAAAGGCTCGGCGCGAGGGGTGGGGGCCTTCGCCATCGCCGATTGCGCCGCAGCCATCGAGGGGCAGCCGGAGGACGTCAAAACCCTCGGGCGGCTTGGTGTGCTGATCGAGGAAGTACGCGATTTCATCGCCGCCATTAGCCGATAAGCGCAACTCTCCAAAAAAACGTCACGAAGCGGCGCTTTCGCGCCGCAGTTGACTTGTCCGGCCAAGTGATTATCTCGGCTGGAACTCCCTTCAGGTGACAAATGACCAAGCTGACCTTCATTGCCCATGACGGCACACAATTCGACGTGGACGCCGAAAACGGCTCGACCGTCATGGAAAATGCGATCCGCAATGCCGTGCCCGGCATCGAGGCCGAATGCGGCGGCGCCTGTGCCTGCGCGACCTGCCATGTCTATGTCGACGAGGCCTGGACGGCTGAGGTCGGCGAGCCGGAGGCGATGGAGGAGGACATGCTGGACTTCGCCTATGAGGTACAGCCCAACTCGCGGCTGTCCTGCCAGATCAAGGTCCGCGATGCACTCGACGGTTTGGTCGTGCGCGTTCCCGCCCGCCAGGGCTGATCTGCCCGCTCCAATCGATTTTTGTCTTGGCCGCTTGGCAGCGGCCCCATGCTCATGCAGTGTCGCGCGGTTTCTGCAACAAGGCACATGGCATGACCGAGACGATCAAGACGGACGTACTCATTGTCGGGGCAGGGCCGGTTGGCCTGTTCGCCGTGTTCGAGCTCGGCCTCTTCGACATGAAGTGCCATCTGATCGACATCCTCGACCGCCCCGGCGGCCAATGCGCCGAGCTCTATCCGGAAAAGCCGATCTACGACATTCCCGGCTGGCCGCTGATCACGGCACAGGGCCTCGTCGACAAGCTGCTCGAGCAGATCCACCCGTTCAAGCCGGACTTCACGTACAACCGCATGGTCTCCAGCCTCGAAAAGCTTGAGGACGGCAGCTTCCGCGTCACCACCGACGAGAACGAGGTGTTCGAGGCCAAGGTGGTGGTGATCGCCGCCGGCGGCGGCTCGTTCCAACCCAAGCGACCGCCCATTCCGGGCATCGAACCCTATGAGGGCAAAAGCGTCTTCTATTCGGTGCGCCGCATGGAGGACTTCCGCGGCCATGATCTCGTCATCGTCGGCGGCGGCGATTCCGCACTCGACTGGACGCTGAACCTGCAGCCGGTGGCAAAGAGCGTGACGCTTGTGCACCGGCGCCCGGAATTCCGGGCTGCACCGGACAGCGTCAACAAGATGTACGCCATGCAGGAGATGAAGGAACTCGACTTCCAGGTCGGCCAGGTCACCGGCCTGACCGGCGCCGACGGGCAGCTTTCATCGGCGATCATCAAGGGGCCCGACGGTGACGTCGAGGTGCCATGCACGCGCATGCTGCCCTTCTTCGGCCTGACCATGAAGCTCGGACCGATCGCCGAATGGGGGCTCAACCTGCATGAGAACCTGATCCCGGTCGACACGGAAAAATTCCAGACCTCGGTACCTGGCATCTTCGCCATCGGCGACATCAATTGGTACCCCGGCAAGCTGAAGCTGATCCTGTCGGGTTTTCACGAGGTGGCGCTGATGGCGCAGGCTGCCAAGCGCATCGTCAGCCCAGGCGAGCGCATCGTGTTCCAGTACACCACTTCCTCGACCAGCCTGCAGAAGAAGCTCGGCGTTCACGACTGAGGGTTGCTGAGGCCTATTCTGCCAGCACCGGCGCCGCGGCTTCGTCGCGGCCGCGCAGCGGCTTTTCCGGCATAAGCGTCATTGCGACGAGCGCCAGCACCAGGGTGATGCCGGCGGTGATGAAGATCATCACGAACGGCAACGCCGATGCCAGCTGAATATGTATCTGCGCGCCCTCGGCCGAGAGCGGCAGGCCATAGCCGAGCGCGACGGCGCCGAGCATGGCGACGCCCAGCGCGCCACCTAGTGTGCGCAGGAAGGTCAGCACGCCGGTCGCGACCCCGAGATGGGCTCGATCGACGGCGTTCTGGACAGAGACGGTCGCGACCGGGAATGTCGTTCCGCTGCCCAGGCCGATCAGGGTGGTCAGGATCTCGACCTCGAGCAGCGACGCGTGTCCCGCAATGGCACTGAGCACGCCGAGGCTGACAATAGCCAAAGCGATGCCGGTCATGGCGATACGCTTGTAGTGCACGAAGCGGGGGATCATTCGGCCGCTGAAGGTGGCGCCGGCGACCGTGCCGAGCAGAAGACCGAGCATGGCCATGCCGGATTCGCTGACCGAGAGCCCAACGACCGATTGCAGATAGACCGGCAGGTAGACCGAAGCGCCGATATTCGCCGCCTGCAGCAGGAACATCGACAGCGTACCGGCGAGCACGATCGGGTTGCTCAGCACCTCAAGCGAGATCAACGGTTCGGCGGCCCTTAGCAGCCTCAGTGCGAACAGGCCCCAGAACACGGCCGAACAGGCTACCAGCCCGAGGATCTCGCGCGAGAACCACGGATAGGTGCTGCCTCCCCAGTTGAGCGCCAGAAGCAGAAGTGCGGTGGCTATGACCAGAAGCACAGCGCCCAACCCGTCGATGCGATGATGTCTGGCCGCAATCGGCAGCTTCTTTAGCGGGTTGTTGATGATCGCCATCGCCAGAAGGCCAAGCGGAATGTTGATCCAGAAGATCAGCGACCAGTGCAGATGTTCGGCGAAGGTGCCGCCGAGCAGCGGTCCGGCGATGCTGGCGACCGCCCATGTGCCCGAGATCCAGGCGGCATAGCGCGCCCGCTCGCGCGGCGGCACGAGGTCGCCGATGACGGTCTGCGACAGCGCAATCAGGCCGCCGCCGCCGGCACCCTGAATCGCGCGGCCTATCACCAGCACGAACATGCTGGGGGCCATCGCACTGACCAGCGAGCCGATGAGGAAGATGAGGATCGCGGCATAGATGGTCGGGCGGCGCCCGTAGACGTCGGAGATCTTGCCGTAGAGCGGTGCCATGGCGGTGGCGGTCAGCAGGTAGGCCGTGACGATCCATGGCAGATATTCGGCATGGCCGAGCGCGTGGGCGATGGTCGGCAGAGCCGGCGCGACGATGGTCTGGTCGAGCGCCGCCAGCAGCATCGACAACAGCACGCCGCCGATGATGGCGTTCTTCTCGATTTCCGTCAGCGGCAAAGCTGTTCCCATCGTCTGCTTGTCGACAGCCTGATCCATTGTCCTGGTCTTTCATGGGCTTGCGGCGCGCTGCCATGGGCGGCCGGCCTGCCGGTCCGGTGAGTCTGCCGCGTCGATGGGTTGTCTCGTGCTTCGAGGGTTCCGCGTTTGCGAACCTGACATATGTCGTTCTGTTTAGGCCAATTTCGACCGGGCCCCGAAAGTTTTTCCGGCCTGGCACTATGCTTCGGCGAAATTGGCTTGCGTCGCTTACGCTCATCACCGGGCGAAAATCAGGCCGGCGGCAACCGGCCTTTCTCGATGCCCTCGATGCGGTAGCGCAAGAGCCGCAGGATGCGGCTTTCGAAATTGACGCTCTCGACGCGATCGAACCGCAATTGGTCCTGGTCGTGCGCGGCGAGCTGCGTGGCCGTGATCTCGGCTGCCTTCGCCTTTGCCGCCGCGCAGGTCTTTTGCGGATAGCTTGCCTTCAGCGCGTCCTCGAGCTGCTTGCCATGGTTCTTGGCGATCTCGACATGGCGCTCCTCGTGGCGCTTGATGTCGGCGAACAGCGTGTCCCAGAACAGCCGCACGTCAGGGCCTGCTCTGCGCGAACGACGCCATTCCGGAAGGATCACCTTGACCTTGACGGTCACGATGGCGTCGGCGATGCGGCAGGAGCCCGGCTTTTCCGCGTAGCTGACGCGGGTTGTGAACGCCATTTGCGTCGCGCCGGGATGTCTAGACCCGGTGCTCTTCACCTGCGGTCCGTTCTTCGAAAGCTGCTTTTCGATATCGTCGAGCGTGCGACCGCCAATTGCGAAGTAGCTGTAGGTCTTGACCAGATTGGCCGCACCCGCCGGCAGGGCGGTCAAGGCGAGCATCAGGGCGCAGAGCAGGTGTTGTTTCATCAGGTTGCCTCTTTAGCCACCTTGCGTTACGGCCGTGCCCGGCGCAACGGATTTGATTTCCGGCGGATCAAAGATGGTTGATGGGCGATGACGACAAGGCGGTGGCAGCTGGCGCACGGGCGTCATCTCGAGCTTGGTGGCAAGGCCGTGGTCGTCGGCATCCTCAACGTCACACCGGACAGTTTTTCCGATGGCGGCCTGTTCGCCTCCCGCGAGCAGGCAGTGGCTCAGGCGCGCCGCATGGTCGAGGAGGGGGCTGAAGTCATCGACGTCGGCGGAGAATCGACGCGGCCAGGCGCCTCTCCCGTGACGATCGAGGAAGAGCAGGCCCGCGTGCTGCCGGTCGTCGAGGCGCTCGCCGGGCTCGGCGAAGCATTGATTTCGGTCGATACCTATCGCGAGGACACAGCAAGGCTGGCTGTCGCCGCCGGCGCGCACATCGTCAACGATGTCTGGGGCCTGCGGCGCGAGCCGGGCATTGCCCGCGTTGCTGCCGAAACGGGGGCCGGGCTGGTCATCATGCACACCGGCCGCGACAGGCAAAAACTGCCGGACGTGATCGAGGACCAGTTTTTCTTTCTCAGGAAATCGCTCGAGATCGCGCACGCCAGCCGCGTTGCCGACGGCCAGATCGTGCTCGACGCCGGCTTCGGCTTCGCCAAGGAAACGGCGCAGGAAAACCTCGAACTGATGGCGCGGTTTTCCGAGCTCGCGGCACTGGGCTACCCGCTGATGGCCGGTACGTCGCGAAAGCGGTTCATCGGCAACGTCACCGGTCGCGACGCGATGGACAGGGCCGCGGGCACGGCGGCCACCAGCGTCATCTTGAGGCTCAAAGGCGCGCACTTATTTCGCGTCCACGATGTCGCAATCAACGTGGACGCTCTGGCTGTCACCGATGCTATGCTGGCGCGTGAAATTCCGGGAAGCTGAGCCATGTACGTCATCCGCATGAAGAACTGCGCCTTCTTTGCCCGCCATGGCGTGCTGGACGAAGAGGAGACGCTTGGCCAGCGCTTTTATGTAGATGCGGCTTTGACCGTTGAGCCCGGCCGCGCGCTGGTCGACGATTCCATCGACGATACAGTCAATTACGGCGTCGCCTTCGCGGTTATCGAAAAGATCATCACCGGGCAGCGGCGCTTCCTGATCGAGGCGCTGGCGCTGGAGGTGGCACGGGCGCTGACGGCGCGGTTTCCGCAGATCAAGAAGGCCGAGATCACCGTGCGCAAGCCGAACGCCCCGGTGCCCGGCGTGCTCGATCATGTCGAGGTGACCGTTGTCTGGCCAGAATAACACCGTCTATCTCAGCCTCGGCGGCAATCTCGGCGATCCGGCGAAGTCGATGGCGGCCGCGCTGCGCATTCTGGACGGCGACGACAAAACCCGTGTCGTTGCGGTCTCGTCGCTCTACCGCACGCCGCCTTGGGGCAAGCTAGACCAGCCTGATTTTCTCAACGCTGCCGCCGCGATCGCCACGACGCTCGCGCCGCGGGCCTTGCTCGAGCTTTGCCTCGATGCCGAACGCCGGCTGAAACGGGTGCGCGAGGAGCGCTGGGGTCCGCGCCTGATCGACATCGACATCCTGGTGTTCGGCGACCGGATCATCCACGAGACCGGCCTGGAAGTGCCGCATCCGCGCATGCTGGAGCGCGCCTTCGTGCTGGCGCCATTGGCCGAGATCGCGCCGGACCTTGCCGTTGGCGGCAAGAGCGTGTCGGAGCGGCTGAGCAGCGTCGATACGGCAGGCATAGAGAAATTGCCGTCGGGCCGGGACTGGTGGCTGGCCTGACGTCGCCCGAGATCAACCGGAAAATCCGCCACCAGCGAGGAACGCCTGTTCCTCCGGCGTTGTCTCGCGGCCAAGCATTTTGTTGCGGTGCGGAAAGCGGCCGAAGCGCTGGATGATGTCACGGTGCTCCAGCGCATATTTCAGATAGTCCGGTGCCCTGGTGGTGGTGAACTCCACCGATTTGTCCTGGTCGGCGAGAAGCTCCGAATGCTCATAGGGCAGATAGAGGAAGACCCGCAGATCCTGCTCGAGCGCCAGATCATGGCCGGCCGCGATGGCCTTGCCGGCGAAATGCCTGGCCAGCTCGTCGGTCGCATACATGTGGCCGGTGCCGCGAAAGCAATTGCGCGGAAACTGGTCGAGCAGGATCATCAGTGCCAGCGACCCCTCGGCATGCTCTGACCAGGCATCGCATTCGCGCCGCGCGGCACCGTAGTGCAGGTCGAGAAATCGGGTGCGGAAGTCGGTATCGAAGCCGTCGTTCTTTTCGAACCATGCATCTTCGCCGGCATCGCGCCAGAATTTGGCGACTGAGAGCGCCTGCTTGTCCAGTTCGGTCATTGCTTACTCCTCGGCAGGCTCGGATTTGTGCAGCACGCCGGCGGTCTCCTCGTTGAGTGCCTGGCCGGCTCGCCGCGGCGGCGTCAGCGGCGCCGGAATTGGCGTGCCGATATTGCCCTTGAGGAAGCGCGCGCCGGCACGAACGCCTTCCGCCAATTGCGTTTCGAAGCGGGCGGTGTCGCGGCGGCGGACATCCTCGATGACGTCGGCGACGTCGTCCGGGTCGATACCCAACGCCTCCAGGGCGGAGCCGCCGAAGACAAGCGCCGATTCGAAGGTTTCACGCAGCTGGAAGTCGACGCCGGCGCGAATAAGCTGAAGCGCGGTGCCGCGATCGAAGGCGCGCGCCAGCACTGTCAGCAGCGGAAACTCGGCCTTGACCAACTGGGCGATGCGCACGGCGGCCTCGGGCTTGTCGACGCAGATCAGCACCGCGCGTGCCCGTCCGGCGCCCGCCGCATGCAATATGTCCAGCCGTGTGCCGTCGCCATAATAGACCTTGAAGCCGAAATCGGCCGCCGCCTGGATCATCTCGACCTCATTGTCGATGATCGACACGTCGATGCCGCGCAGCAGCAGCGGCTGGCTGGCGATCTGGCCGAATCGGCCAAAACCGATGATCAGCACGCTGCCCGAAAGGTCCGCGGCGACGTCGACCCCATCGAGCGACTGCTCGTCGCGCGGCGTGAGATAGCGCAGCGCGATGATGGCTAAAGGCGTCAGCACCATGGAGATGATGACGATCGCCGTCAGCGTCGCGTTGGCCCGGCTATCGATGATGCCGACCGCCGCGGCGGCCGAATAGAGCACGAAAGCGAATTCGCCGCCTTGCGCCATGAACACGGCGCGTTCGAGCGCTTCACGGTGGCCGCTCTTGAGCATGCGGGCGACCAGGTAGATGCCGAGCGCCTTCATCACCATGTAGGCGACGACATAGATGGCGACGATGCGCCAGTTCGCGACCACGACGTGCAGGTCGAGCGACATGCCGACGGCAAGGAAGAACAGGCCGAGCAGGATGCCGCGGAATGGCTCGATATCGGCCTCGAGCTGGTGGCGGAAGGTCGATTCGGACAACAGCACGCCGGCCAGGAACGCGCCCATCGCCATCGACAGGCCGGAGAGCTGCATGGCCAGAGCCGACCCCAGCACGACCAGCAGTGCGGCCGCCGTCATCACTTCGCGAGCCCGGGCATCCGCCAGGATGCGGAAGAACGGATTGAGCAGGTAGCGCCCCGCCACCACCAGCCCGACGATCGCCCCAAGGCCGATGCCGACTTCGGTCAGCCGTTGCGACAGGCTCATATCGGCGCCGCCCGGCGCCAGGAAGGCGATCAGCGCCAGCAGCGGCACGATCGCCAGGTCTTCCAGCAGCAGGATGGAAACGATGCGCTGGCCCTTGGGCGTGGCCATCTCGCCGCGCTCTTCCAGAAGTTGCATGACGATCGCCGTCGAGGTCAGCACGAAGCCGGCGCCGGCAACGAAGGATACCGCGATCGGAAAGCCGCCGGCCAGGCCGACACTCGTCAACAACAAGGCGCAGACGCCGACCTGCAGGGCGCCGAGGCCGAAGATCTCGCGGCGCAGGCCCCACAGCCGTGACGGCTGCATTTCCAGCCCGATGATGAACAGGAACATGACGACGCCGAGTTCGGCGACATGAAGAATCGCTTCCGATTCGGAGAAGATGCGAAGTCCGAATGGTCCGATCACCACACCGGCGGCGAGATAGCCGAGAATCGAGCCCAGGCCCATGCGTTTGAAGATCGGAACGGCTACCACGCCGGCGGCAAGCAGCGCCACCACCTGGATCAGATCGCTGCCCGATGCTTCCGCCGCCATGCCTGCTCTTCCGTTCCTGGAGGTTCCTCGCATATGCTGCGGAATCGAGGGCAAGGATAGGGACTTCGGCCGGGATCGAACAGAGCGAATCGGCGCGCTACCGTCCCGGCACTGTTGCAGCCGCGTTACACAAATTTATGCGGTGCTCGCGTTGCGTGTCACCACAATCAGCGGTTAAGGGACGCTTGGCTTCGGCCATTGGAGGGGAGTGACGATCAAGTCGCTGCCCTTTTTGAGGAGATGACTGACATGAAGAAGTTTTTGCTCGTTGCCGTGGGTGTTGCGGCGCTTGCTGGCTCGGCCTGTTCGAAGGCGCCTGAGTGCACCGCCGAAATGGCGACCAAGAAGGCGCAGGACATGACGACCGCGCTGCAGGAAGCCATCACCAAGGATCCGTCCAAGGCGGCCGATCTGACGGCCAAGGTGCAGGCGGTGACGACCAAGTATCAGGGCGCCACGACGCTGGACGAAGCCTGCAAGGCCTATGACGAGCTGACGGCCACCATCAAGGGCTGATTGATCGTTCGGAAATTGAAAAAGGCGGCGGCCCTGGTGGGCCGCCGCCTTTTTTCTTGGCTGCTACGAATCTCAGTTCGGTGCGATGGAGCCGACTTCGACCGCATCGACCCGCTTCAGGCTCATGCCGATGACCGGCACCAGCTGCTCTTCGACGCGCACCGCGACGGTCACTGTCATCGAGTTGTCGTCGGGAATGCGGGCCTGCATGACACCGCGCAGCTGTTTACGGTTGATGGTGAAGACGACCTTGTGAGCGTCGACGACATTGCCGCCGATGATGTCGAGGCCTGACCCCGCGGCGCCGCCCATGAAGTTGCCCTTGTAGCCGTCGCGGCCCTTGCGCTCGACTGACGCCGACATTTTCTGGGTGAACATGCCGACCCGACATCCGCCGTCGAGCGTCATGCCGGTCTTGCCGTCAGGCGTCGAGCCGTTGAAACTGCAGGTGAATTTCGTGCCCTTGTACTTGCCGGCGACGATTTCGCCCGGGCCGACCCACTTGCCTTCCACCGATTGAAAGAATTGCTTGTCGGGTTCCGAGCCAAACGCCTTTTCAACGAGGCCGAAAGGGGCTGCAACCGCGACCGCGACAGGCAGGACGCTGGATAGAATTACGCTTTTCATCGACCACACCCGGCAACAAGGAAGCTGTTCTTGGAACACTTCCGACCATGAACAAGATTGGTTAATGCTTGGTGACTGCGGGGCGTCTCTTCACTTGCCGGAGGTCGATGTTTCACTTTCTTTCTTGGTTGCGAAGGATGTCAGAGCGGACAGGAAATCGCCCAGTCCCGGCCGTCTGGCGGCGATGAAGGGCAGGGGCCGCGCCGTCTCCATTGCTGCGATGCCGATCCGTGCCGTCATCATGCCGTTGACGACACCCTCGCCAAGCTTCGCCGAAAGGCGTGCGGCGAGGCCATGGCCGATGATCTGCTGGACAAAACTGTCGCCGACGGCGATCGAACCGGTGACCGCGAGATGGGCAAGAACGCTGCGCGCCAGCCGGAAGAAGCCCAGCGTGCCCGGCCGGCCACCGTAAAGTTCCGACAGGCGGCGAATGAGCCGCCCAGCCTCGAACACGACATAGGCGACATCGACGACGGCCCGCGGGCTGACCGCCGTCACCAGCGACACCCGCTTGGCCGCTTCGAGGATCATGACCTTGGCGCGCGCATCCAGCGGCCCGAGGATCTCGGTCTCGGCCAGCCGCACCAGATTGCCGCCGTCGATGATTTCACCGCGCAGCTCGGCCAGCGAGCGCCTGCCGGCCGCGGTTTCGGGTTTTGCCGCGACAAAGGCCGAAAGCTCGTCGACGACGGCCCTTGCGGCCTTCGGATCGTCGCGCGCCACGGCATCCAGCGACCGCTTCTGCAGTTTTTCGACCTCGGCCAGGCGGGCGATCGCCAGGAATTCGCGCACCAGGATGACCATCAGCGCCAGCAGAGCGATGGCGGCCATTCCAGCGGCCAGCCAGCCCAGCCATTCGGCGCGCTCGAACAGGTCGCGAATGAGCTGGTCGGTCCACAGGCCGACGGCCAGCGAAACCAGGACACCCAGCGCGCCGAAGAACAGCCTGCCGAGCAGCGAACGCTTGCGCGGCGCGGTGGCAGGCGGCGGTTCGGCGGCGACGATGTCAGGTTCGTCGAAAACATCGATCTCGGCCGGCAAGACGACAGCGACGCCAACCCCTGCGGCGCGCGGCTTGCGCGTCTGCGGCGGCTCGGCATGGGCACGGCGCGTCTCCCGCGCCTCCTGCTTTGGTTCGGGCTCAGCCTCGATGCGGAATGCCGCGGGTTTGCGGGGCGCTGTCATGCCAGGTGATCTCCGATCAGGAACTGCAAGGCGCGGTCGAGCCTGATATGCGGCAGCGAGAGCGTAACACCTTCTGCCGTGCGTTCGAGCTTTGGCGGACGAAAGCGCACGAAACGGATCGCCGGCCCGTCAGCATCAGGTTGCTGCGACCCGGAAACATCGAACACCGCATCAGCTTTCTCTGGCAAGTCACCGGGAAATATGGCGGTTTCGGCTTTGCCGTCGAATGTGTCGCCATTGATCCTTTCGTCCTTGAGCGGTGTGCCGATGATGACCGGCAACGTCTCGCGACCCTGCTTGACCGTGCCTTCGCGGGTCGCGCGCACGGCCGCCATGGCAACCACGTCGACATCGGCGCCCGTGAAATTCGCCCGAGTTACCGCCCGGTCGGCCAGCCGGCGCACGATCGCCTGCAGCCGGTCGTGGCTTTCGTGATGCAGATGGTCCGCCTTGGTCGCCGCAACCAGGATGCGGTCGATACGCCGCGAGAACAAGTCGGTGAGGAAATTGCCCCTGCCGGGCCTGAAGCAGGAGAGGATCTCGGTGACGGCGCGTTCCAGGTCGGCCATGGCACCGGGGCCGGCATTCAGTGCCTGCATGGCGTCGATCAGGACGATTTGACGGTCGAGGCGCGTGATGTGCTCGCGGAAGAACGGTTTGACGACATGCGTCTTGTAGGCCTCGTAACGCCGCTCCATCATGGCTTGCAGCGACCCGGAACGCGGCCGCCGGTCGCCTGGCGCCAGCAAAGGCGAGAAAGTCAGCGCGGGCGAGCCCTCGAGGTCGCCCGGCATCAGGAAGCGGCCCGGCGGCAAGGTCGAAAGCGCTCGTTCGTCGAGTTTGCATGCCTTGAGATAGGCGGCAAAGCTCTCGGCCAGGCGGCGCGCCGTCATTTCATCGGCATCGGCGTTCGGATCGATAGTGGCTGCTAGCGCCCGCCAACCTTCCGAAAGATCGGCGCGCACCGGCAGCGCCGCCATCTCCATCGCTTCGCGTGAAAAATCGGCGAAGGATTTGCCGAGCAAGGGCAGATCGAGCAGCCACTCGCCGGGGTAGTCGACGATGTCCAGCGACAATTTCCCGGCCGAAAACAAGCGGTTCCAACCGGAGGCTGATTCAAATTCGATGGTCAGCCGGAGCTCGGAGATGGCGCGCGTCGATTCGGGCCAGATGCGATCGTTGACCAGCGCCGCTATGTGATCCTCGTACTGGAAGCGGGGAACGGCATCGTCGGGTTGTTCCTCGAGGAAAGCCCGGGCGATGCGCCCGGATTTCTGCGCCTCGAACAGCGGCAGGCGCCCGCCATGGATCAGATTGTGGACAAGGGCGGAGATGAACACCGTCTTGCCGGCGCGTGAAAGGCCGGTCACGCCCAGCCGCAGCGACGGGGAAAAGAGCCCGGCCGCCCGCCCTGAAAATGTATCGAGCGCAATCTTGGCTTCGTCGGAGAATGTGGTCAGCGATGATGCCAAAATGGGGTCTCTCGGGCGCTTGTCAGGCTCCGATATAGGCCTTGGACCCGTGGTTTGAAATGGTTCAGAGGTCGGCAGGGGTGAGAAAGGCTTCGAGATAGCCATTGCCTTGCGCGGCACTGGCAAGGGCGCCGGCAAAGCGCACGACGGCAAGACCGGATGTGGGAAAGCCGTGGTTCATCATGCCGCGGGCGGCTTCTTCGCCGTCGCCCGAGACCGCCATCGCCAGATCCTCCGTCATCGGGTTGTGGCCGATGACCAGCAGCGAGCCGGGCCCGCCATTGTCACGGATGAGGGTGAGGTAACCGGCGGCGTCCTCGCTGTATAAAGTGTCGAAGAACAGCACGCGGCCGGTGTCCGTCTGCCCGGCCAGACCTTCTAGCGTCTGGCGCGCCCGCATCGCGTTAGAGCAAAGGGTGATGTCGGGAACATAGTTGCGGACGCGCATGACCTCGCCCATCAGTTCGGCATCGGCCATGCCGGCTGCATCGAGCGGACGATCGAAGTCACGGACGCCGGGCAGCGCCCATCCGGCCTTGGCATGCCTCAACAGGTACAGTCTGCTCACAGCTCCCTCACGCCACAAGACACCCGCCCGATTAGCCATCAGAACGGCCTGCTGCACAATGGCCGGCGCCACTCAAGCACAACAAATCATGTCAGAATTCGCTCGCGTCCTTGAAGCAGAAGGGTTCCGCCATCAACTGCTAACATTTGCGTGACTCTATCGCCGATTGCGCTTGTGCAGGCTTCGGTCCGCGAATATATAGGCGCCAAATTTGGGGTTGTTGGGTGAGTCGCATGAACGACATCGTTACCGCCGATTACGTACCCTCCGAAGACGAGCCGTTCATGAACGAACGGCAGAAATCCTACTTTCGCCTAAAGCTCGTCACCTGGAAGAACGACATTCTGCGCGAAGCGCGCGAAACTCTCGAAATTCTGCAGCAGGAAAACGCCAACCATCCCGATCTCGCCGATCGTGCCTCATCGGAAACCGACCGCGCCATCGAGCTTCGTGCCCGCGATCGCCAGCGCAAGCTCATTTCGAAGATCGATTCGGCGCTGCAGCGCATCGATGAAGGCACCTACGGCTATTGCGAAGAAACCGGCGAGCCCATCGCGCTGAAGCGGCTCGATGCACGCCCGATCGCGACCTTGTCGATCGAGGCGCAGGAGCGTCACGAGCGCCGCGAGAAGGTCTATCGCGACGACTGACGCGAGCAAAACCGGGCAAACTCATAGTCATGGCCGGGTTTCCCGGCCATTTTTGTGCCTGGCTTGTCCTGTGCAATGCCGGGAAAAGTGCAGAAAAACAATGAGTAGAGCGCTTCAGCTCTAGCGTTTGTGGTTGGCCAGTTCGCCGAGAAGCTTCGTCATCTCGTCGTCGAGCGATTGCGGTGGCGCATTGGCCGCCGTTTTGCTCGCAGCCCTCGAATGCGAGTTGTCCAGCGAGACCTCGAGTTCCTGCATCAGCGTATCGTCGATGGATTCTTGCTTTGCCGGCGCCGGGGTGTGCCTGGCGGTGTTGATGGTCGACCCATAGGCCGGAAGCGGCGTAACATTGCTCGCCTGATAGTTGGGCGCGGCCGGTTTCGGTGCCGGCGCCGGAGCCGGAGCCGGCGTGACCGGGCGGGGTCGGGCAGGGGCCGGAGCGGCCGCAACCGGCTGCGGTGGCGCCTGCTTTGCCGGCGCCGGGGCGGGCTGGACTGCGCGCGGCCGCGGTGCCTGGGCCTGCTGCTGGCCGCCATCTCCGGTCAGCGCCGGGCGGCGCGGTGTCGCCAGCCGGATGTCGCGTTCGACGACGACGTCGGTCGGGCCGCCGATCAGGAGCAGGTGCTCGATGTCGTCGCGGCGCACCAGCACAAGCCGGCGATGGCTGTCGACTGCGGTGGCATCCATGACGGCGAGCCGCGTCTTGCGGTTCCTGCCGCCGGCGACGAACGTCCCGAAAGTCAGGCTGCGGACAAGCTTGACGATGAGCAGAACGACGATAAGCAGAACCAGCGCGGCAAATGTCCACAGGATTGCGGCGACATATCCAGGACCCGCTACGCCATCCAGCCACTGCAGCATCGGTGCCCCCAATCGGCTTTTGAAGTGAGGCGACACTAGACTGTAGCGGCAGGCCACCGCAAGTTACCTTTCCGCTTCGTGAACAGCTTGAAACAGCAATGGCCGGACGGCGCCATTTTTATCTGACATTTGCGGCCGGGGCCTTTTCCGGAATAGGAGAATGTGATTCAACCGGGCAGCGCCGGTAGACCGGATTCACAAGCAGGGGGCACATGGCCAAGGAAACGCGCGGCGATTTCTATCCGGTACCTATCGTCGATCAGAACACGCGTCCGGGCGCCGTCACCCGGCTCATCATCTTCATTGCCGTCCTGACCGGCGCCGCGATCATCTTCGGGCTTTTCCGCGAGCGCCTTGGCGATCCCTTCCTGCTTGGAATGCTGGGCGTGCTGGCGATGATCGGCGTCGGCTTCCTGTTCGCCACCGCAATCGGCTTCGTTCAGGTCGCGCCCCGCTCGACCAGCGACGAGCTGTCGAAAGCCTTCGTCGATTCGATGTCGCAAGGCCTTCTGGTCACCGACACCAAAGGGCGTGTCGTCTACGCCAACCGCGCCTATGCCGACATGACGGGTGCTGCCTCGGCGACCGACCTCAAGACGGTCGAGGGGCTGCTTTCCGACGTTCCCGAGGCCTCGATGACCATCTATCGTCTGGCATCGGGCCTGCGCGACGGCCAGCCTGGCGACGGCGAATTCCGGCTGGCGCAGTCAATCAAGCCCGGCGCCGAGCCAGGGGCGCGCTGGTACCGCGCCCGCGCCCGCACCTTTGCCGTGCCCGGCCAGCGCTTGCCCATGCTCGCCTGGCAACTCGCCGACATCTCGCAGGAGCGGGCCGAGCAGGAGCGCTTCTTCCTCGACCTGCAAAAGGCGATCGATCACCTCGACCATGCCCCGGCCGGCTTCTTTTCGGCCGACCAGGAAGGCCGTGTCACCTATATCAACGCGACGCTCGCTGAGTGGCTGGGCATCGACCTTGCCAGTTTCACGCCCGGCGCCGTCTCCCTGCCGGAGATCGTCGCCGGCGACGGCATGGCGCTGGTCCGCTCGGTCAAGGCCGATCCGGGCACCACACGCAACGCCGTCATCGATCTCGATCTGACGACGATGACCGGCGAGGCGTTGCCGGTGCGTTTCATGCACCGTGTTTCGGCGAGCCGCGAAGGCATCGGCAGTCCGACCCGCACCATCGTACTGAACCGGACGCAAGGCGAGGATGCCTCCGCCGATCTTCGCGCCTCGGAGGTCCGCTTCACCCGGTTTTTCAATTCGACACCAATGGCGATCGCCGGCGTCGACGCCAGCGGCCGCATCCTGCGCACCAATGCGCCGTTCCTGTCGCTGTTTTCCTCCGTCGTCGACCGCGACGCTGTCGACCGCCGCGTGCGGCTCGACACGGTCATCCACGAGCGCGACCGGCCGGCATTTGCCGACGCCTTCGAAAAGGCACGCCAACGACAGGCCGACATCGAGCCGATCGACACGTTGCTGCCCGGCAATGACGACCGCCACATCCGCTTCTACGTCAATGCGGTCGCCGACGGCACCGGCGGCGAGGGGGCCGAGGAATCGGCCATCGTCTATGCCGTTGAGACCACCGAGCAGAAGGCGCTCGAAGGCCAGATGGCGCAGAGCCAGAAGATGCAGGCGGTCGGCCAGCTCGCCGGCGGCATCGCGCACGACTTCAACAACGTGCTGACCGCCATCATCATGGCCTCCGACCTTCTGCTGACCAATCACCGGCCGTCGGATCCGTCCTTCCCCGACATCATGAACATCAAGCAGAACGCCAACCGGGCGGCGTCGCTGGTGCGGCAGCTTCTGGCCTTCTCCCGCAAGCAGACCTTGCGGCCGGAGGTGCTCAACCTCACCGACGTGCTTGCCGACCTCAGGATGCTGCTCGCCCGCCTGGTCGGCAACGACATCAAGCTGAAGGTCGACCATGGCCGCGACCTGTGGCCGGTCAAGGTCGATATCGGCCAGTTCGAGCAGGTGGTGGTGAACCTCGCCGTCAACGCACGCGATGCGATGCCGGCCGGCGGCGACCTCACCGTGCGCACCCGCAACGTCACCGCGGAGGAATGCAAGACCTTCTCCTATCGCGAACTCACCCCGGCCGACTATGTGGTGGTCGAGGTCGAGGATACCGGCAGCGGCATCGCCCCCGATGTGCTGAAGAAGATATTCGAACCCTTCTTCACCACCAAGGAGGTCGGCAAGGGCACCGGTCTCGGCCTGTCGATGGTCTACGGCATCATCAAGCAGACCGGCGGCTTCATCTTCTGCGATTCCGAAGTCGGCAAGGGCTCGGTGTTCCGCATCTTCCTGCCGCGCCATATCGCCGAGGTCAGGACGGCAAGCGAGCCCGGCGAAGCGCCGGCGACCCCCGCCAAGCCGGCCGACACGGCCAAGGACTTGTCGGGCTCGGCCACCGTGCTGCTGGTCGAGGACGAGGATGCCGTGCGCATGGGCGGCATGCGGGCGCTAACGTCGCGCGGCTACACCGTTCACGAGGCCTCTTCGGGCGTCGAGGCGCTGGAGGTGTTCGAGGCGCTCGGCGGCAAGGTCGACATCGTCGTCTCCGACGTGGTGATGCCGGAAATGGACGGACCGACGCTGCTTGGCGAATTGCGCAAGCGCCAGCCGGACATCAAATTCGTCTTCGTCTCCGGCTATGCCGAGGATGCGTTCGCCAAAAACCTGCCGGCCGACGCGCATTTCGGCTTCCTGCCGAAGCCGTTCTCGCTCAAGCAACTGGCCACGATCGTCAAGGACGTGCTGGAATCCTAAGGCAATTCCAGGGAAAACTGCGTAGCGGTCTTCCGTCCGGAATTGCGTAAAATCAGAATCAAATAGTCGCGCGCCCGCCCGAATGTGAAAAAGCACACAGACGCCCGTGCCGTGCCGTTTACAGGTGGCGGCGCCGGAGAACGAGCCGTCCGTTCATAACCAGTGAAATCCGGCCACTGGAGCTTCGCAATCGACGCTTGCGCATCGACGCCAGCCTGCCATGATTGCGGTGACAAACGCGGCGGGGAATTGGGGTAGATGCCGTGACGCCGCACAATGAGGCTGGCAGGGGCGATTATGCCGAAACGGTGCTGTTGCCGGGTGACCCGGAGCGCGCCGAATGGATGGCTGAGACTTTTCTGGAAGCGCCGCGCTGCGTGAACCGCCGCAGGGGCGCGCTTGGCTTCACCGGGCTGTTTCGAGGCAAGCCCGTCAGCATCCAGTCGACCGGCATCGGCGCCTCGTCCTTCCTGATCTACGCCCACGAGCTGCTGGATTTCCATCGTGTCAAAACGCTTATCCGCACCGGGACATGCGGTGGCCTGAGCGAGGACGTGGCGCTGCGCAGCGTCGTCATTTCGAGTGCCGTCCACGCCGAGAGTGAGCGCAGCGGCCAGGTCTTCGATCTGTACGAACGGGCAGGCCCCGATCCGGCGCTTCATGCGCTGGCGCTGCAAAGGGCCGCCGACCTTGGCATCGTCTGGAGCGCGGGGCTGACGGTCTGCAGCGACATATTCTACCACCCCGACGGGCGCGACCGCTTTGCTGAAGCGCAGGCGCTTGGGGCAGTGGCGGTCGATATGGAAACCAGCGCGCTTTACCGCATTTCAGCCCATTTCGGCGCGCGTGCCCTGTCGCTGCTGAACGTGGTCGATCATGTCACCACCGGCGAGCAGACCGACTACTCCGAACGCCAGGCGCTTTTCACCGACATGACGCGGCTGGCGCTCGAAGTGGCGGTCGACAGCTAATGCATGTCGCCCAAAAGTGTGCAGCGGTTTTGGGACAACGACATGCATAAAAACAATAACCAAAAGCGCGTCGCATGAGGCCGTTCAGCCGCGACGCGCTTTAGGCGGCTTGCCGCTTCGGCGTCATCTGTTCTTCCGGCCGATGGCCGCGCAGATAAAGCGCGCAGGTGGTGCGCAGCATCGACGCGAAGTTCGGGATCTGGCCGTTGATCTCGATCGCCTCGTCATAGAGTTTTGAGATGAATTTCGGCGTTGTCAGACCCTGGCTGTCGGCGATCTCGTCGAGCAATGCCCAGAACGTTGCCTCGAGCTGGATGCTGGTCGAGTGGCCGTCGATGCGGATCGACCGGTTGATCTGGCGGTAGCCTTCCGGGTCCTGCCCGGCAAAAACCCTGCACATGCTTACCTCCCATTTTGTTGGTTTTGGGCGCGACCGGCAGAGTCGGCACCTTTCAGCAGTCGCTCATCTTCATTCGGAAAACAGAAAACAGCAATCGGACTTTCGTCTTTGGCAGGAATGGCATCGGGCTTCCCGAGAGTTTCGCGTGGTAACCGGCTGCCACCACCTTTTCCCGCCGCCGCCCATAATCGCTCCAGTCACGCTGCAACGGAGACTGATTTGGCGAAGGCGATCCACACCATGATCCGGGTTCTCGAAGAGGCCCGGTCCGTCGATTTCTACCGGAACGCCTTTGGACTCGACGTTGCCGACCGGCTCGATTTCGAGACCTTCACGCTCGTCTATCTCAGCAATGCCGACATACCCTTTGAAGTCGAATTGACCGTCAACAAGGGCCGGCAAGAACCTTATGCGCTGGGTGACGGCTACGGCCATTTGGCGGTTTCCGTCGCCGACCTGGACAGCGAGCATGACCGGCTCGGCGCACTTGGCCTCAACCCGAAGAAGATCGTCGAGTTCAACCGCGATGGCGCGCTGCTCGCGCGCTTCTTCTTCATCGAGGATCCCGACGGCTACAAGATCGAGGTCCTGCAGCGTGGAGGGCGTTTCCAATAGGGGATATCGGCCGCGCCAACCAGCGCGGCGCCAGCAACGGCACCTCTTGAGGTGCGAACAGCCAGCAGGGAGGAAATTATGGTCACGATCTACGAAAGGAAGCCCGGACTGTCGCGGCGCGAGCTTCTGAAACGCGGCGGCGCCAGCGCATTGCTCGTCATTTCAGGCAGTGCCGTCATCAGTCCGCAACATGCGTGGGGCTTGGAGACATCGGCACTCAAGCCCGAGACGATGGCGACGCTGATCCAGATGGCGCGCGACATCTACCCGCACGACCAGGTGCCCGACAAATATTACGCCATCGCCGTCAAGGCGCATGACGAGCTGGCCGGCAAGGACCCGGCCCACAAGGATCTCATCGAAAACGGCATTGCCGATCTCGACACGAAGGCCGGCAGCGGCGGCTACCGCGGGCTTGGATGGGAGGAGCAGCGTGTTGCGCTGCTGAAGGACATCGAAACCTCGCCATTCTTCCAGGCCGTGCGCGGCGGTCTCGTCGTCAGCCTCTACAACCAGAAGGAGGTCTGGCCGATCTTCGGCTACGAGGGCGAATCCTATTCCAAGGGCGGCTACATCAAGCGCGGTTTCGACGACATCGAGTGGCTCTGAGCCTCGTTCGTCTCCAACCGCTTCAGTCAGACATCATGGGAGGAAACCATGGCAGCACCATTTGATCTCAACAATGACGGCGTGGTCGTCATCATCGGTTCGGGCGCCGGCGGCGGCACGCTCGGCAACGAACTCGCACAGAAGGGCGTCGATGTCGTCATCCTCGAGGCGGGCGCCCGTCACGAATATGATGACTTCGTCAACGACGAGTGGGACTCCTTCACCCAGCTTGCCTGGAAGGACAAGCGCACGACCTCGGGCGACTGGCGGGTGGCGAGGGATTTCCCCAACCTGCCGGCCTGGATCGTCAAATCCGTCGGCGGCTCGACCACTCATTGGGCAGGTGCCTCGCTGCGCTTCCAGGAGCACGAATTCAAGGCGCATTCGACCTACGGCAAGGTGGACGGCGCCAGCCTGCTCGACTGGCCGATCACGCTGGCCGAGATGGAACCCTATTATGCCAAGGCCGAAGCCAAGATGGGCGTCACCGGCACCAATGACTGGCCGCGGCTGCCTGGCAACAACAACTTCAAGGTGCTGAAGGCCGGCGCCGACAAGCTTGGTTACAAGGAATGCCACACCGGCAACATGGCCATCAATTCGGTCGATCGTGACGACCGCATGTCCTGCCAGCAGACCGGCTTCTGCTTCCAGGGCTGCAAATGGGGCGCCAAATGGTCGACGCTCTACACGGAGATCCCCAAGGGCGAGGCGACCGGCCACCTCGAGGTCAGGCCGAATGCCATGGCGGTCAAGATCAACCATGACGCCAGCGGCAAGGTGACCGGCGTCGTCTACGCCGACAAGGACGGCAAGCTGCAGGAGCAGAAGGCCCGCATCGTCGCGGTTGCCGGCAATTCCATCGAGAGCCCGCGCCTGCTGCTCAATTCGGAATCAGCCAAATTCCCGAACGGGCTCGCCAATTCGTCGGGGCAGGTGGGCAAGAACTACATGCGCCACACCACCGGTTCGGTCTACGCCATCTTCGACAAGCCGGTGCACATGTATCGCGGCACCACCATGGCCGGCATCATCCGCGACGAGGCGCGTCATGATCCTTCACGCGGCTTCGTCGGTGGCTATGAAATGGAGACGCTCGCACTCGGCCTGCCGTTCATGGCCGCGTTCCTCAATCCCGGCGGCTGGGGCCGTTCCTTCACCACTGCGCTCGACCACTACGACCACATGGCGGGCCTGTGGATCGTCGGCGAGGACATGCCGCGCGCGGAAAACCGCATCACCTTGCATGCCGACGAGAAGGACGAGCATGGCATGCCGATCGCCGACGTCCATTTCGACGACCATGCCAACGACACCGCAATGCGCGATCACGCCTATAAACAGGGTCAGGCGCTCTATGCGGCGGTAGGCGCCACCCGGACGTTCCCGACGCCGCCCTATCCTTCGACCCACAATCTCGGCACCAACCGGATGAGCGAGAAGGCGGAAGATGGCGTCGTCAACAAGCATGGCCAGGCGCACGACATCAAGAACCTGTTCGTGTCCGACGGCAGCCAGTTCACCACCGGCGGGGCCGAGAACCCGACATTGACGATCGTCTCGCTGGCGATCCGCCAGGCCGACTACATCGCCAACCAGATGTCGGAAAAGAGCATTTAGGCACTCCTCCCGACTGCCTACAGGCGCGGAACATATCTGGCATGTTCCGCGCCTTTTTTTACTGAGGCGGTGGCCAACGCCAGGCGTCGCCGCTCAGCCCTTGGTGCAGGTCGAGGCCGTAAAGGCGCCGTCGGGTTGCTTCATGATGATGTCGAAGGAAGGGCTGGTCTGGCCATCCAGGGTGGCTTGCGTCATCGAGATCGAATTGCCGCCGGTCGAGTAGCCACCGAGAGGGCCAAGCCAACTGATCACGCCGTTGGCGTCCATCTGGTAGTTGTAGGCTTGGGGCGCGGTCCCGAACGTCACAGGGCCGGTATAGACGTTGCCCTTGATGGTGATGTCGCCGAGGTTGAAGAACAGGCCGAGCAGGTAGACCTCGCAATGATAGGTCCCGTCCGGCAGCTTGCCGTCAGTGAAGTCGGCACGTGCGCCAACCGTGCTGGCAGACAGAAGCACGATGCTGAAAATGCAAGAAATCCTGGATGCCATGACGTCGCTCGCGTGAAGGCCGACCTTGCCTCATCTCCATGCCGGGCCGCAACCGTTGACGCATGTCGTCCTGATGTTGCGGGCTCAAAATTTAGGCATTGGTCGGATTTGGGCAAAATCTAGGCAGATGTGCGCAATTTCTCCTCATTCAAGATTTCGGTCGGCGCCATTCATGCTTGGCATCTAATATAGTAACCGGCTGATAAGGCTTGGATATCCAGGATCAACCGACCTCATTTCACAGTTTGGCACGGTGGTTGCATAGCTTTGTTGCGGTGCAATCAACCAGCTCGGGAGTGTGGAATATGAGGGGAAATTTCTCAAAAATAACAAAAATGTTTTCGGCAAGCGTGGTTGCTGCCGGCCTGTTGGCGTCGGCTCCCGCGAGGGCGGCGGACGACACGATCAAGGTCGGTATCCTGCACTCGCTGTCGGGGACCATGGCGATTTCGGAGACGACGCTGAAGGACGCCATGCTGATGCTCATCGAGGAGCAGAATGCCAAGGGCGGTCTGCTCGGCAAGAAACTCGAAGCGGTCGTCGTCGATCCGGCGTCCAACTGGCCGCTGTTCGCCGAAAAGGCGCGCGAGCTGATCTCCAAGGACAAGGTCGCCGCCGTGTTCGGCTGCTGGACCTCGGTGTCGCGCAAGTCGGTACTGCCGGTGTTCTCCGAGCTCGACAACATCCTCTTCTATCCCGTCCAGTATGAGGGCGAGGAAAGCGAGCGCAACGTGTTCTACACGGGTGCCGCGCCCAACCAGCAGGCGATTCCCGCCGTCGATTATCTGATGAGCGAGGACGGCGGTTCGGTGAAGCGCTGGGTGCTGGAAGGCACCGACTATGTCTATCCGCGCACCACCAACAAGATACTCGAAGCCTATCTCAAGGCGAAGGGCGTCGCCGCCGAGGACATCATGGTCAACTATACGCCGTTCGGCTTCTCCGACTGGCAGACCGAGGTTTCGGCGATCAAGAAGTTCGGTTCGGCCGGCAAGAAGACCGCTGTCGTCTCCACCGTCAATGGCGACGCCAACGTGCCGTTCTACAAGGAGCTCGGCAACCAGGGCATCAAGGCCGAGGACATCCCGGTCATGGCCTTCTCGGTCGGCGAGGAAGAGCTTGCCGGTCTCGACACCGCGCCGCTGGTCGGCCATCTCGCCGCCTGGAACTACTTCGAAAGCGTCGACACGCCGGAGAACAAGAAGTTCATCGCCGACTGGCACAAGTTCATCAAGAACGACAAGCGCACCACCAACGATCCGATGGAAGCCCACTATATCGGCTTCAACATGTGGGTGAAGGCGGTCGAAAAGGCCGGCACCACCGATCCGGACAAGGTCATCGACGCCATGATCGGCGTCTCCGTGCCGAACCTGACCGGCGGCTATTCGACCATGATGCCGAACCACCACATCACCAAGCCAGTGCTGATCGGCGAGATCCAGGCCGACGGCCAGTTCGAGACGGTGTCGCAGACCCCCGGCCTCGTGATGGGCGACGAATGGTCCGACTACCTGCCGGACTCCAAGGACCTGATCTCCGATTGGCGCGCGCCTTTGTCCTGCGGCAACTTCAACGTCGCCACCGGCAAGTGCGGCGGCAAGGGGACCAACTAATCCTCCCGGGTCTGACCGGTCGCGGATTCTTCCGCGACCCAGGCCGCGAAGCGTCCGGGCGAGCTTTTCCTCCAGTCCGCCCGGACGCGCAATTCCAGATCACAGAAGAGTATCTGAACGGATGATCCTGTTGCGCGCTCTCGGTCTCACACTGTTGTTCCTGATGGCAAGCCTGTTGCCGTCGAACGCAGCCGAGGCTGATCTGCGCGCCATAATCGCCAAATTCGCCACCGGCACCGGCTTTTCGGCCACCGAGGCCGTGGTGCGTGAACTTGCAGCCACTGGCGACCCTCTGGTCGAACGCCCACTCGCGGCACTGGCCGAAGGCAATCTCTACATCCGCAAGGCCGATTCCGCGGTCTTCGTCGGCACGGAGGCCGGCGACAGCGTCGCCTTGCTCGACCCGCTGAGCGGTGAGAAATCGGCCGAGGCCGCCAAGGCCGACATCACCAAGATCAAGGTCAACAACACGCTGCGCCGCGTCATCCGCGACGCGCTGGGCACGCTGACGCTACGCGCCAAGGATCCGACTGTCCGCATTGCCGCCGCCGACACCATGTTCAAGACCCCCGATGCCGCCAACATCGAACCGCTCGATTCGGCCATCGCTGCTGAAACCGACGCCAACGTCAAGGCGCTGTTCGAACAGGCCCGGGCGGCGTCGGTTCTTGTTTCCGAAAGACCCGAGGCCGACAAGCTCGCTGCCGTCGCCCTGATCGGCGCACGTGGCGACCGCGACGCGCTCTCGCTGCTCACCTCGGTGGAGGCGAATTCGCAAGGCGCGGTCAAGGACGCCGCGACGGCGGCGATCGGCAGCATCAACTCGTCGCTGGCGCTCTGGGATGCCGGCCAGAACATCTGGTACGGCATCTCGCTGGGTTCGGTGCTGCTGCTCGCCGCGATCGGCCTCGCCATCACCTTTGGCGTCATGGGCGTCATCAACATGGCGCATGGCGAGATGGTCATGCTCGGCGCCTACACCACCTTCGTCGTCCAGCAGGTGATCCGCACCTCCTTTCCCGGCCTGTTCGACTGGTCGCTGGTCATCGCCCTGCCACTCGCCTTTCTCGTTGCCGCCCTTGTCGGGCTCATCATCGAGCGCGGCGTCATTCGTTTTCTCTATGGCCGGCCGCTCGAAACCCTCCTGGCGACCTGGGGCGTCTCGCTGATCCTGCAGCAGGCCGTGCGCTCGATCTTCGGGCCGACCAACCAGGAGGTCGGCAACCCGTCCTGGATGTCTGGCTCCGTCGACATCGGCCAGTTGGCCGTGACCTGGAACCGGCTGTGGATTCTGGTCTTCGCGCTCGGCGCCTTCGCCGTGCTGCTCTACGTGATGAAGCGCACGCCCTGGGGCTTGCAGATGCGTGCCGTCACCGCCAACCGCCGCATGGCCGCCTCCATGGGCATAAGGACGCCATGGGTCGACGCGCTGACCTTTGCGCTCGGCTCCGGCATTGCCGGCATCGCCGGCGTCGCGCTCAGCCAGATCGACAATGTTTCGCCCAATCTCGGCCGCGGCTACATCATCGACAGCTTCATGGTCGTGGTCTTCGGCGGCGTCGGCAATCTCTGGGGCACGCTGGTCGGCGCCTTTTCGCTCGGCATCGTCAACAAGTTCCTCGAGCCCTATGCCGGCGCCGTGCTCGGCAAGATCGTCGTTCTCGTCCTCATCATCCTGTTCATCCAGAAGCGCCCGCGCGGCCTGTTCGCGCTCAAGGGCAGGGCGGTGGAAGCATGATCACCGGACGCTTCTTCGCCGCCGGTGCGGACCGCCGCATCGCCATCACGATTCTCATCCTGCTGGCGGCCGCGATCATCGTACCGCTGCTCAATCTCGCGGTGTCGCCGGCGAGCGCCTTCTATATCCCGTCCTACATCGTTGCGCTCACCGGCAAGTATCTCTGCTACGCGCTGCTTGCTCTGGCGCTCGATCTGGTCTGGGGCTATTGCGGCATCCTCTCGCTCGGCCATGGCGCCTTCTTCGCGCTCGGCGGCTATGCGATGGGCATGTATTTGATGCGCCAGATCGGCTCGCGCGGCGTCTACGGCAATCCCATCTTGCCCGACTTCATGGTGTTCCTGAACTACAAGGAACTGCCCTGGTTCTGGTACGGGTTCGACCATTTCTGGGTCGCGGCGATCATGGTGCTGGCCGTGCCTGGCCTGCTCGCCTTCGTCTTCGGCTGGTTCGCCTTCCGCAGCCGCGTCACCGGCGTCTACCTGTCGATCATCACCCAGGCGATGACCTACGCGCTGCTGCTCGCCTTTTTCCGCAACGACATGGGCTTTGGCGGCAATAACGGCCTGACCGACTTCAAGGATATTCTCGGCTTCAACGTGCAGGCCGACGCGACGCGCTCGGCCCTATTCGCGGCCAGCGCGATCACGCTTGCGCTCGCCGTCTTCATCACCTGGGCGATCGTCGGGTCCAAATACGGCAAGCTCCTGATGGCGGTGCGCGATGCCGAGAGCCGCACGCGCTTCCTCGGCTGGCGGGCCGAGAACGTCAAACTGTTCGCCTTCACCGTGTCGGCGGTGATGGCCGGCATTGCCGGTGCGCTCTACGTACCGCAGGTCGGCATCATCAATCCCGGCGAGTTCGAACCGTCCAATTCGATCGAGGTCGTGGTCTGGGCCGCCGTGGGCGGCCGCGGCACAATCGTCGGGCCGATCATCGGCGCTCTGCTGGTCAACGCCGGCAAATCCTGGTTCACCGGCGCGCTGCCGGAATTCTGGCTGTTCGCGCTTGGCGGATTGTTCGTCGCCGTCACGCTGTTCCTGCCCAAGGGCATCATCGGCATGTGGGACTCATGGCGCGGCAACGCCAGGGCGCAGCGCGCGGCCTCGCTCGCCGAGGAAGCCGGCACCGATCCCGATGTCCCGCCGCCGAAGGTCGTTCGCAGCGCGGCGACAAAGCCGGGTGACTGGTCCGCGTCCGGCCCCGAACCACAGCCGGCGGAGTGAGCGATGTCGAAGTCGAACACGATCCTCTATCTCGACGGCGTCTCGGTCTCCTTTGACGGTTTCCGCGCCATCAACAATCTGTCGCTGGTGCTGGACAAGGGCGAGATGCGCGCCATCATCGGTCCCAACGGCGCCGGCAAGACGACCATGATGGACATTGTCACCGGCAAGACGCGCCCCGACGAGGGCGAGGTGTTCTTCGACGGCCAGGTCGATCTTACCAAACACGACGAGGCCGAGATCGCCATGATGGGCATCGGCCGGAAATTCCAGAAGCCGACCGTCTTCGAAAGCCACAGCATCGAAGAGAATCTGATGCTGGCGCTCAAGGGCCCGCGCTCGATCTTCCCGGCGCTGTTCCATCGCCGCTCGGCGGCCGAGGCGCGGCGGATCGACGATATCCTCGGCATTATCCGACTCGGCGACAAGCGCAACGAACTCGCCGCCAATCTGAGCCACGGCCAGAAGCAGTGGCTGGAGATCGGCATGCTGCTGGCGCAGGATCCAAAACTGCTTCTGGTCGATGAGCCGGTCGCTGGCATGACCGACGCCGAGACCGAGGAGACCGCGCGCCTGCTCAAGGATATCGCTCGCGACCATTCGGTCGTCGTCGTCGAGCACGACATGCATTTCGTGCGTGAACTCGGCGTCAAGGTCACCTGCCTGCATGAAGGCTCGGTGCTGTCCGAAGGCTCGCTCGATTTCGTTTCGGCCGACGAGCGTGTCGTCGAAGTCTATCTCGGGAGATGATCATGGTCTGGCGGGTGCAATTTCATCGCTTCGATCTGTCGTTTCTCAGGTTCTGGAGAAGGCGCTGACATGCTCGAAGTTTCGAATGCCACGCTTCACTACGGTGCCGCCCAGGCGCTGCGCGGCGTGTCGCTGAAGGCAGGAGCGGGCAAGATCACCTGCGTGCTCGGCCGCAACGGCGTCGGCAAGACCAGTTTGATGAGATCGATCGTCGGCCACCACCGGCTGACGAGCGGAAGTGTTGCCTTCGAGGGGAAGGCGCTCGACCGGAGCGCGGCGTATGACCGCGCCCGGTCGGGCATCGCATTCGTACCGCAGGGCAGGGAGATTTTTCCGCTGCTGACGGTCAGGGAAAACCTCGAATCGGGCTTTGCCCCGCTGAAGCGCGCCGACCGCAACATTCCGGGCCATGTCTTCGAGCTGTTTCCGGTGCTGAAGCAGATGCTGGGTCGTCGTGGCGGCGACCTGTCCGGCGGCCAGCAGCAGCAGCTCGCCATCGGCAGGGCGCTCGTCATGCGGCCGAAGCTGTTAGTGCTCGACGAGCCGACCGAAGGCATCCAGCCGTCGATCATCAAGGATATCGGCCGCGCCATCCGCTATCTGCGCGACCAGGCCGGCATTGCCGTGCTCCTGGTCGAGCAATATCTCGACTTCTGCCGCGAGCTTGCCGACGAGGTCAACATCATGGACCGTGGCCAGATCGTCCATACTGGCCCGGCGGAAGATCTCGACCGCGCGGATGTCAGGAAGTTTCTGACAGTCTAGACCGTTCGTCGGCCTTTCTTCTCCGGCGGCTCCAGTCATTCTCCAATCATGCTGTCTGCAACTCTGGCGCGCCAAGAACTGCGTGCTACTCTTTGCTTGGCTTTGGTGAGTCGGCCACTTTCCGTACCAGTCTGTTTTTGGGTCAGATCAAAGGGACGGCGCGGGCTCGGCGGCAAGTTCCACGCAAGCATGGCCTCCTATCCTCCTCCTGCGATCTGAGTTGTTCAACGCGTTTGGGCAATCTGGCTTGGGGAACGGCCAATGGAGCGTTTTGTCGAGGACTACCAGAAACGGCGGCTCACCGAGCGCGTCGACATCATCACCGCCATCAACATTTTGAGGTCGCAGGGCTACGATCCCGACGAACTGATCGGCGAAATCACCAAGGTGTTCTACGTCGACCTCGATGCCTACAACGAGATCGTCATGGCGTCATAGCGCCGGCGAAGCTGTTAGCCCGTTCGCCTGAACGTCGAGGCAAGCACACGATTGCGGCCGTCGCGCTTGGCGGCATAGAGCGCCTTGTCGGCGGCGCTGAGCACCTTGTCGAAGCTCATGCCGTCCTTGCTGCCGAAGGCATAGCCCGCGCTGACCGTGCACGACAGGGGGCGCGTCTCGGTCTCGATCCGCCGCGCTGCGAAAGACGCGCGGATCCGTTCGGCGGCAAATTCCGCCTTCTCGGGCAAGGTTCGCTTGAGGACCAGCGCGAATTCCTCGCCGCCCATGCGCGCGGCGGCATCGCTCGGCAGCAGATTGGCGGTAAGCTCCTCGGCGAACACTTTCAGCACTTCATCGCCTGTAGCATGGCCGAACTCGTCGTTGATGGCCTTGAAGCCGTCGAGGTCGAACACCACCACCGCCGTGAAGGCGCCGACCGGCGCATTGCCATGCAGGTCGAACAGCGCGCGCCGGTTGAGCAGGCCGGTCAGCGGATCGGTCAGTGCATTGCGGCGATGATGCTGCGCTAGGCGCCCCTGGTTGAGCGCCAGCGACAGCGCGCCGATGCCGGTCATGCAGGCGATGACGATGACAAGGCTCAGATCCTCGGCCCAATTCCTCGGCGCATGGCCAAGCACGAGTTTGCCGTCCGATGCCAGAACCATGGCGCACAGCAGGAAGGATATCGCGGTGATTGAATAGAGCGCCGCGACACCGATGATCGGTACGGGGGATTCGCTGCGCCCCCTCCAGTATTCGAGAGCGGTGGCGAACAAAAGCAGCGCGGCGAACGAATTCTCCAGCATGAAGCCCAGTCCGTCATAACCGAGCGCCATTGGCGGCAGGGCCACGGCAAGTGAGATGCCGGCGCCGAGAGCGATACGCGGTAGCGGCGAACGGCCTGTCGTGAACTGGTGGGCCGCACCCAGCATGGTCGAGAAGCCGAGCAGCAGCAGGGCGAGCGTGGCGACGCCGAGCATTGGCCCGGGCTTGTCGATATAGGCCTTGTAGGCAAAGACGTCGCCGACAACCAGCAGCACGCTGACCGCCCAGGTCAGCAGGAATTTCTCCGAACGCGCGGTGAGCCAGATGCCGAACAACGTCAGGCTCAGGCAGGCGGCGGAAAAGCCGACCGCGAGCAGCAATGAGTTGTAGTCGAGCGCCATGCCTCGTCCTTGCCCGCGCTGGTGCAGCTCAGCGCCCGGTTGGATTCATGCAGCAAGGAGGTATCGATAAGGTTACGATATCGGCGAAGATGTCGAGATTTCACAACGTTAGAGGATCGCCACCGACAAGATACCCTGCAGGTTCCGACAGGGCTGCTGGATGCAGTGAGGGCTCGCCGCCTAATCCATCACCCGTTTCATCAGCGCCATGGCGCCGAAGGGCGCGCGGACTTTGCCTTCGGTGATGAAGTAGGCGAACACATCGCGCGGCTTGACAGGCGCCTCGGTCGAAGGGTCGGCGTGTGGCAGATCGGCAGGCGCCTTGCCTTCCGCCCAGGTCTTTACCCGCGCCGCCCACTCATCGAGCCCTTCCGGTGTGTAGCAGTCGGGATTGTCGTCGCTGCCGGTCTGCAGCCGCGCATAGATGAAATCGCCGGTGACGTCGGCAATCCCAGGATATTTGGCATGGTCGGCATAGACGATCGCCACCTTGTACTTGCGCGCCAGGACTGGGAATTCCGGCACGACAAAACTGTCGTGCCGCACTTCCACCGCATGGCGCAGCGCAACCCCGTCCTGCTTTTCCGGCAGCAGCTTGAGAAAGGCTTCGAAATCGTCCGGATCGAATTTCTTGGTCGGCGCGAACTGCCACAGGATCGGCCCGAGCTTGTCGCCGAGCGCGGCGACCCCCGAGCCTAGGAATCTCGTCATCGATTCACCGGCCTCGCCGAGCACGCGCCGGTTGGTGACAAAGCGGTTGCCCTTCAGCGAATAGACGAAGCCATCAGGCGCCTCGCTGGCCCATTTGACGAAGGTCGGTTCCTTGAAGCTCGAATAATAGGTGCCGTTGACCTCGATGCTCGGCACCTGACGGCTGGCATATTGCAGCTGCTTGGCCTTGGAAAGCTTGTCCGGATAGAAGGACGTGTCCCACGGCTCGAAGGTCCAGCCGCCCATGCCGGCGCGGATTTTTCCCTGGCTGCTCATCGTCGTCCTCCCAATGCTCGAAAATCAGACCGCCATACCGCCGTCGACGGGCTTGGCCATGTCGACGACTGTCCATCCTGGCTGGTAGGGATGGGGCCGTCGACCCGTTTCCCGGAAACCATAGGCCGCGTAGAGCGCAATGTTCCGCTCCATACGCGAATTGGTGTAGAGCCGCACCCCCGGCAAGCCCCACAGCCGCGTCTGCTCCTTGGCGAAATCGAGCAGCTTGATGCCAAGCTTCTTGCCCTGGAAGGCAGGCGAGACTGCGACGCTGAAGATCATCGCATGATCGGGATGCCGCTCGAGAACGATCAGTCCGGCCAGTTCTGAGCCGCTCTCCAGCAGCCAGACCTCGCCGCGTTCGATCCGCGGCGCATAGTCCTCGGTGACCGGGATTGGCGGCGCGCCGAACAGGGCAGTGTAGGGCGCATAGGCAAATTCGGTCAGCGAGACGACGGCGGGTAGGTCACCGGCATGCGCTTGTCTGATGGTCATTCAAAAGCTCTCCAGACACCGCGCTGTCCGCCTACTCCGCCGCTTCGCGCTTGCCTCCAGGACGCCGCTCCAGAAGCTCCTTGAGGAACTGACCGGTATAGCTGCGCTTCTCGCGCACGACCGCTTCCGGTGTGCCGGAGGCGACCAGCTCGCCACCGCCGTCGCCGCCCTCCGGGCCGAGGTCGAGCACCCAGTCGGCGGTCTTGATCACCTCAAGATTGTGCTCGATGACCACCACCGTGTTGCCTTGGTCGACCAGCTCGTGCAGCACTTCCAAGAGCTTGGCGACGTCGTGGAAATGCAGGCCGGTGGTCGGCTCGTCGAGGATGTAGAGCGTCTTGCCCGTCGCCTTGCGCGACAGTTCCTTGGCGAGCTTGATGCGCTGCGCCTCGCCGCCCGACAGCGTCGTCGCCTGCTGGCCGATATGGATATAGCCCAAGCCAACCTGCTTCAGCGTCTCCAGCTTGTCGCGCACGCCGGGCACCGCGGCGAAGAAGTCGACGCCTTCCTCGACCGTCATATCCAAAACATCGGCGATCGACTTGCCCTTGAACAGCACGTCGAGCGTCTCGCGGTTGTAGCGCTTGCCGTGGCAGACGTCGCAGGTGACATAGACGTCAGGCAGGAAGTGCATCTCGATCTTGATGACGCCGTCGCCCTGGCAGGCCTCGCAGCGGCCGCCCTTGACGTTGAAGGAGAAACGTCCCGGCTGGTAGCCGCGCGCCTTGGCCTCCGGCAGCCCCGCGAACCAGTCGCGGATAGGCGTGAAGGCGCCGGTATAGGTGGCCGGGTTGGAGCGTGGGGTTCGTCCAATGGGCGACTGGTCGATGTCGATCACCTTGTCGAGGAACTCGAGACCCTCGATGCGATCGTGATCCGCCGGATGCTCGCGCGAGCCCATGATGCGGCGCGAGGCCGCCTTGAACAGCGTCTCGATCAGGAAGGTCGACTTGCCGCCACCCGACACACCCGTGACAGCGGTGAAAGTGCCGAGCGGGATTTCGGCGGTCACGTTCTTCAGATTGTTGCCGCGCGCGCCGACGATCTTCAGCCGCCGGTTCTTCTTGGCCTCGCGCCGCACCGCCGGCGTCGCCACTTCGAGCTCGCCCGACAGATATTTGCCGGTGATCGAGGCAGGCGTCGCCATGATCTGCTGCGGCGTTCCCTGGGCGATGATCTCGCCACCATGGATGCCGGCGGCCGGGCCGATGTCGACGACATAGTCGGCATGCAGGATGGCATCCTCGTCATGCTCGACGACGATGACCGTGTTGCCGATGTCGCGCAGATGCTTCAGCGTGTCGAGCAGGCGTGCATTGTCGCGCTGGTGCAGGCCGATCGAAGGCTCGTCCAGCACATAGAGCACGCCGGTGAGGCCGGAGCCGATCTGCGAGGCCAGGCGGATGCGCTGGCTTTCGCCGCCCGACAGCGTGCCGGAATTGCGCGACAGCGTCAGATAGTCGAGCCCGACATCGTTGAGGAAGCGCAGCCGCTCGCGGATCTCCTTCAGCACCCGCACCGCGATCTCGTTCTGCTTGTCGTTGAGCTGCGCCGGCAGCTCGGTGAACCACTGGTCGGCCTTGCGGATCGATTGCTCGGTCACCTCGCCGATATGCTTTCCCGCGATCTTCACCGCCAGGGCTTCCGGCTTCAGCCGGTAGCCTTTGCAGACGGGGCAGGGCGTCGCCGACATGAAGCGCTCGATTTCCTCGCGCATCCAGGCGGATTCGGTCTCCTTCCAGCGCCGCTCGAGATTGGGGATGACGCCTTCGAAAGTCTTGGTCGTCTTGTAGGAGCGCAGGCCGTCATCATACTGGAAGGTGATCTCGCGCTCTCCGGTGCCGCGCAGGATCGCCTCCTGGGCCTCAGTGGTCAGATCCTTGAACTTGTCGCCAAGCTTGAAGCCATAGGCCTTGCCCAAAGCCTCCAGCGTCTGCGCGTAATAGGGCGAGGTCGACTTCGCCCACGGGCTGACGGCGCCGTCGCGCAACGACACGTTCTCGTCCGGCACGACCAGATTGCCGTCGATGGCGCGCTGGCTGCCGAGACCGTCGCAGGTCGGACAGGCGCCGAACGGGTTGTTGAAGGAGAACAGCCTGGGCTCGATTTCCGGAATGGTGAAGCCGGACACCGGGCAGGCGAATTTTTCCGAGAACAGGATGCGCTCATGCGTCTCGTTCTTTGACTTGTTGACCGAATCCTCGCCGGTCTGGCTGGCGTCGAGCGGTCGGTCGGCGAACTCGGCCACCGCCAGCCCTTCGGCGAGCTTCAGCGCCGTCTCGATGGAATCGGCAAGTCGCGTCGCCAGATCGCCGCGCACCACGATGCGGTCGACGACGACGTCGATGTCGTGCTTGTATTTCTTGTCCAGCGCCGGCACGTCGGCGATCTCGTAGAAGACGCCGTCGACCTTGACGCGCTGAAAGCCCTTCTTCTGCAGCTCCAGCAGTTCCTTGCGATATTCGCCCTTGCGGCCGCGCACGATCGGCGCCAGCAGGAACAGGCGTGTGCCTTCCTCGACGGCCAGCACGCGGTCGACCATCTGCGACACAGTCTGGCTTTCGATCGGCAGGCCGGTGGCCGGCGAATAGGGGATGCCGACGCGCGCGAACAGAAGCCGCATGTAGTCATAGATCTCGGTGACGGTGCCGACCGTCGAGCGCGGGTTCTTCGAGGTGGTCTTCTGTTCGATCGAGATGGCAGGCGACAGGCCGTCGATCTGGTCGACGTCGGGCTTCTGCATCATTTCGAGGAATTGCCGCGCATAGGCCGACAGGCTCTCGACATAGCGGCGCTGGCCTTCGGCATAGATGGTGTCGAAGGCAAGCGACGACTTGCCGGACCCCGACAGGCCAGTCATGACGATCAGGCTGTCACGCGGCAGGTCGAGATCGACATTCTTCAGATTGTGTTCGCGCGCCCCGCGAATGGAAAGGTATTTATGGTCGGCCATCGCCGGTCGCCGCCTCAGGTCTGGAATTCGTGGGATCGGCGGGTTTTCCCGGCCATCCCCTATGTAGGTATTTTCGCCGCCACGTCGAGAGACGCCACAAATCTCGACAGAAGCCTTTAACCGTCTTTCGCGCGAGGGGGCAAGCGGAAAGAACAAAGGCCGAACACGCTCCTGACAAAGTGCTGTGAAGAACCGGAACGGCGGGCACTCCGTTGGGCAGTTCCGGCATGTCGCCCTTACCTGGACGTAACCTCCCGGCGATCACATTTTCCGTAACCGGCTATTCAAAGGTTGACGCTGCCGACTCGGGGGCGCAGTGTCCACGGGTCAACGGAGCCGGCCGTCTTTCGATGGCCTCGCCGCCCCAGGCGGCTTGCGAGACGCCGCAGGCTTTTGCGATTTGCGCTTCGGACGACATGTCGCAACGGACAGAGGAGTGGAGCATGACGCCACCGGACAGTCCCTTGAGGCTCCACATATGGCTGGAGCCCCGGCAGGCATAAGTGCCAGGGTGGGCGTGAGCGCCCGACCCGACAAACCGTGACCTGCCGATCCCTGACAATTAGAGACCACTGGTCGGATCGTCGGCTGAATGCCGCGAAGCATCCGAAATCAAAGTCGGTATAACACTACCGACACGTTGGATTTTAGATCCATAAAAAGCCCCGTCCGTTTGCGGAAGCAACGGCGGGGCTGCTCGTTTGAGGGGGGGTGCAAAGCCGACTGATGTTGCCGCGAGCGAGAGCTACCGGTTGGAAGGCTTGATCGCACCGGCGCCAACATCGACCGTGATGCTGCCGGAAATCCTGACATCGGTTTCGCCGATCTTGAACTGGCCGTTGCCGCTGGCAGGCAGCGCGTCGTCGGGTTCGGGTTCCGGGGCCGGCTTGGCGATGCGATAGTCGCCGGTCACGCCGGGAAGGGCGCCTTTCTGGGTCGAGCTGTCGTCGGCAAAGGCGGATCCGGCCAGCATGCTGGCGCCGGCGAAGGCGGCGGTGACGGTGCGAACCAGTCTGGAAAGGCGGATGTCGGTCATTGCTGAACTATAGTGTCGCGCCGCTGGCGAGGCCAGACCGACGCGATCAAATTGCCGCGCGCCCGCTGCTTCTCAAGCAGCCTTCTTGCGGGTGTCGAAAACATGGTCGACGAGACCCCACGCCTTCGCCTCTTCGGCGGTCATGAAATAATCGCGGTCGAGCGTGCGCTCGACCTCCTCGTAAGTACGCCCGCAATGATGCGCATAAAGCTCGGTCATCCGCCGCTTGGTGCGCAGTATGCCTTCGGCGTGGCGCTGGATGTCGGAAGCCTGGCCCTGGAAGCCGCCCAGCGGCTGATGCAGCACGATGCTGGTGTTGGGCAGGGCGATGCGCCGCCCCGGCGTGCCGGCCATCAGCAGGAACGAAGCCATCGAGGCGGCAAAGCCCATGCAGACGGTCGACACCGGGCAGGAGATGTATTGCATCGTGTCGTAGATGGCGAAGCCGCTGGTCACCACGCCGCCCGGCGAGTTGATGTAGAGCGATATCTCCTTCTCGGGATTGTCGGATTCCAGCGACAGAAGCTGGGCGCAGACCAGCGCCGATACGCCGTCATTGATCTCGCCGTTGATGAAGACGATGCGTTCGCGCAGCAGCCGCGAAAAAATGTCGAAAGCGCGTTCGCCGCGGCTCGATTGCTCGATCACCATCGGCACCAGATTGGCAAGGCCGCTCATCTTTCTTCTCCGATTTCCCTGTTCAGGCCGCGCGCAGCAGCATGTACGGCGCATTCGCCGCGACAGGCAGTTTGGATTGGGGTGCATCGAGCGACAGCCGGCAGCCGGCGCCTGCCATGGCAAGCACAGGCGTTGCTGCCCGGGCGAACCCGTCATGGACAATACGCAGATGCGTGCCGCCCGAAATCGTACGGTCGAGGGTAAACGTGACGATGCTGTCGAACGCTTGGCTGGCATCGTCCGGCTCCGGCCGTTCGCGCCAGGAATAACGCAGCAGCCTGCCGGGCTCGGCATCGAGGACTTCGCAATCGATCGGCGCGTCCGGTCCGGCAAAGGCAAAGCGGCTGCCGATCTCGGGCCTGATGTCGTTGGGCATCATCCAGGCCGCGAGCAGCTTCGGCTCGGTCAGTGCGCGCCACACTTTCTCCGGCGGTTCCGGCAGCTCGCATTCGAATTCGAGCGAGTCCGCAGCGCTTTTCGCATTCTCTTTCAATGTCATGGGTCCATGTCCTTCAAAACAGCCTTCAGCCTTTCGATGCGCTCCGGCCAGAACGCACGGTAGCGCTCGATCCAGCCGAGCAGCGGGTCGAGCCCTTGCGGGTCGGCGCGGTAGTATGCGTTGCGGCCGGCCCGCCGTTCGGTGACCAGGCCGGCGCCGCGCAGCACCGCCAGATGCTGGGAGACCGCCGGCTGCGATACGGTCATGCCGGTGCGCAGTTCCGACACCGTCATCTCGCTGGCGGCAAGCCGCTCATAGACGGCGCGCCGCGTCGGGTCGGCAAGGGCGCGAAAAATCTCTGCTTCGATCATGGTCAAAGCATAAGTGTATACTTATTGGTTTGGCAAGTGCTGTTTTATGGCGCCGCCGGAAGCCAGCGTCTCACCGGCTCGGCAGATCCGTCAAAAACTGCCTCGAAGATCGGCGATGCCAGCACGGCATTGATGTGAAGCGTCTCGGTGCCGACGTTTCGAAAACCGTGCTTCCTCTCCGCAGGCACGAGAAGCGACTGCCCGGCCGTCAGCGTCATGCTGTCGTCGTCGATCCACATTTCGGCGGTTCCGCTGAGGACGGTAAGCACCTCCTCGACCGAGTGCCAATGTGTCGGAGCCCCAACCCCCGGCTGAACCCATTGTTCAAACAGGCAGAGCTGGCTGGCACCGTTGCCGGCGGAAACCTGCATCCGGGTTTCCACGCCCGCCCGCCATTGCTCTCGCGGGTGATCCATATGTGCGATGACTCTCATTCGCAGCCGCCGCCCTTTCGATCCCGACATATTCGCAATTTCAAACAGGCACCCTACCTCCTGGTGACATTCCTTGACAGCCGAGAGTGACAAGAATAGAACAAAAAAAGAACAAAAACCTTGTGGGAAAAGGCAGCCACAGCAGGCGGGGATTGTCCGTAGGCTGTAAGGTGCGGTCGGCAAAAATTTGTTTCGGATGAGCGCGGAGAAGTATGATGGCGGGTAGCATCAACAAGGTCATTCTGGTGGGCAATCTCGGGGCGGACCCGGAAATCCGCCGCCTGAACTCGGGTGAGCCGGTCGTCAACATTCGCATCGCCACCTCGGAAAGCTGGCGCGACAAGAATTCCGGCGAGCGCAAGGAAAAGACCGAGTGGCACAACGTCGTCATCTTCAACGACCAGATCGCCAAGGTCGCCGAGCAGTATCTGAAGAAGGGCATGAAGGTCTATGTCGAGGGCCAGTTGCAGACGCGCAAATGGCAGGACCAGACCGGCAATGACCGCTACACGACCGAAATCGTGCTGCAGAAATTCCGCGGTGAATTGCAGATGCTCGACGCGCGCGGCGAGGGCGGCGGCCAGGTCGGCAACTATGCCGGCGGCGGCAACAGCAGCCGTGGTTCCGATTTCGGCCAGTCCGGCCCGAACGAAGGTTTCAGCCGCGGCGGCGGTGGCGCCAAGGGCGGCGGCGGCGGTTCGTCGCGCGAGCTGGACGACGAAATCCCGTTCTGAGGCCAATCGACTGCAGGAGAGGGCGCCATGTCGCTGGGACCGCTGCTTGCCGCGCCCCCTCCAATTCCCTGGCATGCCTTCGCGGCCTTTGCCGCATTGGTGACCGGCGCCACGCAGCTGGCGCTGCCCAAGGGCACGACGCGCCATCGCGTCGTCGGCTATGTCTGGGCGGCGCTGATGCTTGTCATCGCCATCTCGAGTTTCTGGATCCAGGAGATACGCCTCATCGGTCCTTTCAGCCCGATCCATCTGCTGTCGATCCTGGTGCTGGTCACCGTGCCGCTGGCGGTGTGGTACGCGCACAGCCATAAGGTCAGCGCGCATCGTGGCGCCATGATCAAGCTCTATGTTTTCGCGCTGATCGGCGCCGGCATCTTTACGCTGCTGCCCGGCCGCATCATGCACGCGGTCGTGTTCGGCCAGTAGTCAGCGCGATGCGCTTGCAGGGAAGAAACCAGTGAAAGCACGGGTAAAGTGGGTCGAGGAACGCACCTTTGTCGGCGAATCCGGCAGCGGCCACAAGGTGGTGCTGGGCACCGCCTTCGAACCGGAAGGCAGGACGCCGGGACCAAGTCCGATGGAACTGGTGCTGATCGGCACTGGCGGCTGCTCGGCCTATGATGTCGTCCACATCCTGGAAAAGGGTCGCGAGGCGGTCGAGAACTGCGTCGTCGAGCTCGACGCCGAGCGAGCCGAGAAAGAGCCCAGGGTGTTCACCCGCATCCACATGCATTTCACCGTCAAGGGCAGGGCGCTCTCGCACGACAAGGTGAAGCGGGCGATCGACCTGTCGATCGAAAAATACTGCTCGGCGACTGCCATGATGGCCAAGACAGCGGTCGTTACGCACGATTTCGAACTGATCGACACCTCGGCGAAGTAGCATTGGCGGTTTGCCACGGGAGCAGAAACCGCGTCGGGGGACACTCCGGCCGCCGTGGGACATCCGGAATGGCCGTACGGATTAGTCTCAACGAGTGATACCGCCAGGAGCAGCGTCGTTTCAGACCCTGCGGGCTAGTGTTCCGTGGTTCCTTCTGCAGCGCGGGCCTCACCCGACTTGGCGTCTATCACTGCGTTTTGGAAGGTGGGATGCTGGGTCGCTGACGCCGACTATGCACCATGGAGGCGCACGATGGAGCCTGACGAGAAGGCCAAGGACGACGCGACGCTCCGTGACCACTCGCAAGAGGATGGGGCCGCCGAAGTCACCGAACCCGACCACGAAGAACGCGACATCTCTGAACGCGATGCCGCGGATCCACGTCATGTCGACATCGGCGTCAACCAGGCCTCGGAGACCAGCGACGATGTCGATATGGAGGTGTCGATCATCGGTTCGCGGCCCGCTATCGTCAAACTCGACGCGGAGGTCGATCAGAGCGGCGAAATAGATCAGGACGCAGAGATCGCGAGCGAAACGGGCGAGCCCAGCGGTCGGGACATCGACGTCGCGGCCGACCAGAGGCCCGAGGTCGATCAGAGAATAGAAGTCGATGTCGAAGTCAGCGAAGACGACGGGATCATCATCGTCGAGATCGATGCGGAGGTGGAGGACGATGTCGAAGTCGAGAGCGATCTGGATGTCGACGTGGACGATGATGACGAAGATAGCCTCGATGCCGAGATCAATCAGGAGACCGAAACTGACGGCAACGTCGATGTCGATGTGGAAGTCCGCGATGACCTCGATGCCGAGGTCGATGTAGACATCGCCGCCCTCATCAAGACCGCTTTGTTGGGCGCCGTCGATGTCGCGGAGAACGATGGCGCGGCCGACATCGATGTCGACCTTTACGAGAAAGCCGCCGTCGATGGAGATGTCGGGATCATCGTCGACTTGAGTGACATCGACGCCTGAACTTTCATGGCCTGAGCAGGAAAAGTGCGTAGCGGTTCTCCGTCCGGAATTGCGGAAAAACAAACACTTAGAATGGGTCGGCTGCTATCAAAAGCTGAACCGCTCTGGGGGAGCAAGCCGGGGTTCGCCCCGGCTTTTTCGTGCCTCGGCTCGCGCGGCAGCACCGCTTCGACTTTGGGTTGCCCGGAGTGGTGCACCTGTTCGGGTCGTCCATCATCCATAAGGACGAGCCAACCTGCACTGGCAATTGCCGTTTGGGCCGAATGCTCATTGGTAACTATTTTCCACAGCGTGAAACAGGGATGCTTGCTGCATCGGCGGGCTGCCTCAGGATCCGCTTGGATCGTAACCGTCGGTCCGCTCCGCAAGCAAGTGCTCGGCAGGGCGGCTGTCCTCGAACAGGGAGGGTGAACCCTTGTCTAAGAAAGCTTACGGCAAATTTGATCCGACCCAATTCAACATCGACGTCGATGCCGACATCGATCAGGACCTCGATCAGGATCAGGATCAGGACGTAGACGTCGATACCGACCAGGACTCCGACGTCGATATCGACAACGAAAATTATGCTGACATCGACAACAAGACCGACCAGGACGCAGACACCGACAACGACGCCAAGGCCCGCGCCGACGCCGACGACAAAAGCGATGCAGACGCCGACGCTGATGCCGACGGCGATGCCGACAACGACAACGACACCGACATCAAGGTCGATCAAGACAACGACAATGATGTGGATGTCGACCAGAAACAGCACGTCGACGTCGATGTCGACCAGGATCAGTACGCTGAACAGGACGCCGACATAGACGTGAATTTCGATTTCGCCTTCGCCTGATAAGTCTTGCTCGTAAGGGGCGTCCGGATTTCATCCGGGCGCTTCCCCGGGGCGGCCTGTGACGAGGCACGGCGGTGAGTGCGGCCTCGGGCTTGCCCTTCCCGCCGGCGCCGGGCCGCCACTCTGACGCCGCCGCGGAGACATGTCAGCCATGAGTTTCCCCAAGGCCTTTGCAACGACCGAAGTGGAGCGCGCATTCCATCATTGCAGGGTCTCGCTGCTCCTGGTCTTCGTGCTCAGCTTCTTCGTCAACCTGCTCGCTCTGACAGTCCCTCTCTATCTCCTGCATGTCTATGATCATGTCCTGTCGAGCCACAGCCTCGACACACTGGTAATGCTGACGATGATCGTGATCGTGGCGCTGGCGGTGCACGCAACACTCGAAGCGCTGCGTCGCGCGATCCTCGCCCGGATCGGCGTCTGGCTCGACGACCGGCTCCAGACCTCCGTTCTTGTAGCGGCTGTCCAGTCGGCCTTGCGTAGCGATCCGGCCGCGGCGGCGCAGGCCTGGCGTGACATCGGTGGCCTGCGCTCTTTCTTCGGCGGCAGCGCCTGCACCTCTCTGTTCGATCTGCCGTGGACGCCGATCTTCATTCTGGCAATGATCGTGTTGCATCCGCTTCTCGGCCTGATCGGCCTTGTCGCGTGTGTTGTCCTGTTCGGTCTGGCGGCGCTCAACGAGGTAGCGACTCGCAAGCCATTCGCCCGCTCCAGTGCCGCCTGGGCAGAGAGCCAGCACCGGTTCGAGGCGCTCCTGCGCAATGTCGAGGTCATCAGCGCCATGGGCATGCTGCCAGGGGTGGCCCGCCTGCTTAATGACGATCAGTCACAGGCGAAAGAGGCCCAGCTCTCCGCCGCCGCACGCGCCAACGTCATCCAGTCCCTCGCTCGCTTCGTCCGGCTGCTCGCCCAAGTCATCGTCATGGCCTGTGCCGCTTGGCTGGTGATCCTGCAGGACGTCAGCCCGGCGGCGATCTTTGCGACATCGATCCTGCTCGGGCGATCCCTGGCGCCGGTTGAGGCCGCCATCGGCACCTGGAAGGCGGTTTCGAGCGTGCGCCTGGGCTACGTCCGTCTCAGGAAGATCATGGCGGCTGCGCCGCAGCCTCGAAAAACCATGGAACTGCCACGCCCCAATGGGCAGTTGTCCGTTGAACAGGTAACCTTCCTGCCGCCGGGCGCGAACACGGCGGCGTTGCGCCGGCTGAGCTTTGTGGTCAACCCGGGGGAGATCCTGGGCGTGATCGGTCCTTCCGGAGCCGGAAAGTCGACCCTTGGACGCCTTATCTCCGGCACGATCGCTCCGACCGCCGGGCATGTGCGCCTTGACAGCGCGGACATGGGAATCTGGCTGGCCGCCGGCGGTCACCGACACTTCGGATATCTTCCGCAGGACATCGAGATCTTCGGCGGCACTGTCCGGGAGAACATAGCCCGCCTGCAGGATGCATCGGCCGATGAGGTGATCGCAGCCGCCGCCATGGTGGGGTTTCACGACACGATCATGCGGCTTCCGCTGGGCTATGAAACCGATATCGGTGAGGGCGGCATGAGGCTGTCCGGCGGGCAACGGCAGAGGCTTGGCCTTGCGAGGGCATTCTTCGGACATCCCCGCGTCATCGTGCTGGACGAGCCGAACGCCAGCCTCGACTTCGAAGGCGAAGAGGCTTTGCGGCAGGCGATCCAGGAGATGCGCCGACGGGGATCGACGATCATCATCATCGCCCAACGCCTTCGCGTCCTGAACATGTCCGACAAGGTTCTGGTGCTCGACAATGGCATGATGAACGCCTTCGGGAACCGTCGGGAAGTCGCCGGCAAGATCAAGACCGCGCGCGCCACCGTTCCGACCGGACAACAACAGATCATCACTGCCCGCAGCAGCGTCAGGCGCCTGGGCCGTGAGGGCGTCCTGGAGCCTGCACGGCACAAGACAGCGAAGAGGCCCGTTTCAGCGGAGCAATCCGGCGTGTCGTGAAACACTCAAGCCACATAGTTGCACTCTGCCTGGCGGCTATCCACTCGCAGCGGTCGAGAACGCTGATGCGCCGTTCGCGCCTCATCGGCGCAAAGATCCTGGCGGACGCCGGCATTTTCGTGATCGGCTTCGGCGCCGCCTGCCTTCGGTGGCTGGAATCGACGAGGGGGACGGCCGGACAATGGGTTTCATCGGCAAGGACGTCCTTAGCCGGCATCACCGCCAATTTTCCTTCAATCGTGTTTCCTTCAATCGTGCCGGTCGGTGACCGGCTGCGCGCAGGCCGGATGGCACTCGGCACGGTCATGACCAGGCGCCGAGGAGGCCTGGGAGCAGCCAACGCCCCGAACGGAGAAAGCAGGCACTTCAGCAACGGGCTCAGGGAGGAGCGCGCCACGATCGGCTGGAAACGCACCGTCACCAATGCGCATGCTTCTATCCCGCCGCCGCCGGCGACACCGTTCCATCGCCTGCGTCTGCTTTTCGCGAGCGCCTTTGCGGTCGTCGGCGTGTTCATGATCGGCTTCAGCGTCTGGGCGGCCTACGCCCCGTTGGAAAGTGCCGCAATCGCAGCGGGTGCCATCGAAGCCGAGTCGAGCCGCAAGACCATCCAGCATCTGGAGGGCGGTATAGTCGGGCGCATTCTGGTGAACGATGGCGATGTGGTGTACGCAGGCCAACCCCTCATCGGCCTTGACGACACGAAGTCCCGCGCCACCGTCCAGATGCTCCAGATGCAACTCTGGGACGCGCTGGCCCTGGAGGCACGCCTGGTGGCCGAGCGCGACGACCGGGAGCGCATCCAGTTTCCGCAGGACATCGTGGCGGCGGCCAGGAAGCATCCTGCCGCGGCGGGTATAGTCGCCGGGCAGACCCGGATCTTCGACACCCGCCGCAGGCTCAACTCATCGCGGATCGACATGATCCAGCGGCGCATAGCCCAGACCGAGCAGGAAATCGCCGGGCTGCGTTTTCAGGCCCAGGCGGCCACGTCGCGTGCGACGATCATCAAGGGAGAGATTGCCGACGTCGCCCCCCTGGTCGCCAAGCGCCTTCTGACACGCGGGCGTCTGCGGCAGCTGGAACGCGAACAGGCGGAGATCGATGGACGGATCGGCGAGGCGACGTCCCAGATATCACGTGCGGAACAGTCGGTCGGAGAATCGCAGGCGATGATCTTCAAGCTCGAGAGCGACCACCAAAGCGAGGTCGCGCAGAACCTGCGTGATACCCAGGCACAGATCCTGCAGTTCATTGAACGCATTCAGGCGGCAAGGGACGTGCTCGCCCGAACGATGGTTCGCGCGCCGGAGGCTGGCACCATCACCGATCTGCGCATCCATACGACCGGAGGGGTCATAGCTCCCGGCGAGCCGTTGGTAGACCTCGTTCCGAGTGATGACCGCCTTATCGTGCTGGTCCAGGTCAAACCGGAAGACATCGACCTGGTTCGTCCAGGTCTCCCGGCCCGCGTCCGGCTGCTGTCCTACAAGCATCGCCGCGTGCCACCCGTGGAGGGCGTCCTCACCTATGTCTCTGCAGACCGTTTGATCGATAGTGAAACGAGGCGGCCCTACTACACCGCCCGTGTCCGGATCACCGATGCTTCCCTGCGCGTATTGCCGGAGGTCGATATCATGCCGGGAATGCCTGTCGAAGTGCTGATCAAGACAGGACAATTCACGGTAGCCCATTACACGCTGCGCCCGGTTTTCGACGCCTTCGATCGTGCCTTTCGAGAGGATTGACGATGTATCGCGTCGACCCGGGCACTCGGCATCTCCCGCCCGCCATGGAATCCGATCCGGAGGAAATCGTCGGACCGGAGATGGCGCTTGCTGGCAGCTTTGCCGACACTCCCACGTTGCCGCCCCCAGTCGCCGTATCGGCGACTCAACCGGCAGTCGATTTGCCGCCTGTCGAGCAAGACACCGATTGGGAAGTCTCACCGATGCCGATAAAGGGGCCGGCGTCGTCCATCGTCTCCCATGGCGCGCAGGCACCTGGGGGAGACCCCGAGTGGCCCCATGTCATGCCCGTTTTGGTGGCCGAGAGCTTTGCTCCGCCGAAGCCGCCGGCGATCGCCCATCGGGACGTGGACAGCGAATCTGCCCACCCTGAGGAGGAAGGGCAGGATGAGCGGTCCGAGTTTGAAAGCGATGACGGCCATCGGCGGCACGACGCCGATGGCATACCTTCCGAATTCGACGACGTCGACAGCATCGACGTCACGCAAGTCGCGGTGGTCGAGCAGGACGCCAGCATCATCGTCAACGGCTATGTGGGCGACGTGGTCACGCGCCTGCAGATAGACCAGGACCTGATGATGCACCAGGACGCGGACATTTCCGTTATCATCGACGGCGACGGACATTTCCTCGTTCTGATCGATCAGGACATGCGCATCGATCAGGATGTCCAGATCGACGTCGATATGTTCGATGTCGACGGTGTGCTCTATGTGGATATTTTCCTGCGCGACACGATCGAGATTGAACAAGACACGGCTATCGACGTGCGCATCACCGACGGAGCTCCTGGCGGCGCGGTTGACGTGAACCAAAGCATCGAGATGGATCAAGACGTGGACATAGACGTCGACATCGAGGACGAGCTGGAAGAACGCTATGTCGTCGATGTGGGTGTCCTGGTCACGCAGACGATCGACGCCGATCAATGTGCTGTCGTGGACATCGAGGACTGGAACGGGGAAATCGACTTGGATCTGGACACCATCCAGGCGGCGACCGTCGAGCAGCAGACCATCGTGCAGGCCGATCTTGTTCTGATCTAGCCCAATCGACATTCATCGAGCTGGCCGCAAACTGCTTGGCTCTGCCCGCAATTCAAACGCATTTGAAACAAATGCGCTCAATCTTAACCATATCGCGAACTATCGGTAGATTAGCGCCAGCTAACACGGTTAGATGCCTTGGGGCGGCAATGACGGGGAAGCAATTGACTCTCTCGTTTTCGGCCGAGCAGAACGGCTCAGCGCATGACCACCCTTCCATTGTCGTTATCGACCACCATCCGCTATGGCGAAGTTGTCTGGCCCGGATTCTTCGCGCCGAGTTCCAGGAATTCGCCATCCTGGAGATCGAGACCGCGCACCATTGGGATTCCATCGTCGGCAAAGACATCAGCCTCGTGGCTCTCAACACAGGGAGCTCGATCGTTACGGACGAGCGGGTGCTGGAGAACCTCGCCTACCTTCGTCGATCGCTGCGCGAGGGATATCTCGTGCTGCTTACGGAGATCGACGAGTCGGCGATAACCGACGCGATGATCTTCGAACTCAGCAAATATGGCGTCAGGGGCTACATTGCGGCTTCCGCCTCCGTCGAGATCGCGCTCGCGGCCTTTCGGCTCGTGATGGCTGGCGGGGTCTATTTTCCACGATCGGTGATCATGAGCTGCTCTGACTGGACGCCGGTCTCACCTGAGAACATCGTCGCCCTGCACCCGAACGCGACCATGATCGGAATGGCGCCCGAGCCACCTGCCATCGCCAACACGGCCTGCGCCATATTCACGGAACGCGAGCGACAGGTTATGGCATCCTTGTTGCGCGGCCTGTCTAACAAGGTCATCGCCAGCGAACTCAATCTGTCGCAGAATACGGTCAAGTCGCACATCTCGCACATCATGCGAAAACTGCATGCGACAAACCGGACCGAAGCAGTCGTACTCTCCCAGCACGCCGGACCCGTTACAAATGGAGGGTTGTAGCGGGGCATTTCCGATGCCTGGGCGCGGCGGAGTTTGGGTTACCCCGCCATCAGCGCCTTGATGCCGTCGGCGACGAACTGCACGGCAAGCGCTGCCAGGATGACGCCGAGCAACCGGGTCAGGATCGAGCGGCCGGTCTGGCCGAGGATGCGGTCGATGCGCTCGGCCAGCACGAACACCAGATAGGTAATGGCAAGGCAGGCGAAGATGATGCCGACCAACGCTGCCTGCGCGCCAAACCCCTGGAACGAGCCGGACAGAAGCACGGTCGCCGAAATCGCGCCGGGACCGGCGATCAGCGGGATCGCCAGCGGGAAGGCGGCGATGTTGTGGATCATGTCCTTGGTGATGGCGACGTCGCCGATCTTCTCCTTGCGATCCTGCCGCCGCTCGAACACCATTTCGAAGGCGATGAAGAACAGCAGAAAACCGCCGGCGACGCGGAAGGCCGGCAGCGTGATGCCGAACACCGACAGGATCGAGGCGCCGGCAACGGCAAACAGCGCCATCACCAGGAAGCCGATGGTCGAGGCGCGCACGGAAACCTGCTGGCGCTCCTCGCGGTTCATGCCGCGTGTCACGGCGAGAAAGAGCGGCGCCAGCCCCGGCGGGTCGATGGTCACCAGGATGGTGACGAAGGCGTTGAACAGGCTGTCGAAGCTCGGCATCTTTCACCCCTCCCGCCGGGCAACGCCCGAACCCCCCAATTGGTAGAGCAAAGCAGGGGCGCTGGAAACAGCGCGGGAGGAGGATTTGAGCCGGCTAGCCGGCAGCGCTGCAGTAGGCTTCGATGCGGTAGCCATCCGGGTCGATGACGAAGGCGGCATAGTAGTTCTCGCCATAGTCGGCGCGCAGGCCGGGCGCGCCATTGTCGCGGCCGCCTTCGCTGAGCGCCGCCTTGTGAAACGCATCGACGCTTGCACGCGTTGGCGCGGCGAAGCAGAAATGCAGGCCGGACTTCGCATCCGCCATCACCGGCCGCGGCGCTTCATTCACCCAGAGCGCCACAGTTTCACCGCCATAGCCAAGTGAAACGGGTGACTGGCTGAGGCAAGAGTAGCCGAGCGGTTTCAGCGCGGCGTCGTAAAAATGTTTCGCGGCATTGGCGTCTCGGACGCCGATCGAGACATGGTCAAGCATAGTTTTCTCCATATTTGCAAATGGTTGGTTGATCAGGTTGAAGTCACGCGGCGAGCCAGGAACTCGACCTCAAGGCGCCAGTCCGTGCCGCCGTCATGCAAACACTCACCCAGCCAGCGGAACGAGTTCTCGGTGATCCGGAAAAAGCTCCAGCGCACGGAGGAGCCGCGGGCGTCGACGCCTTGCTGGACGATCGTGTCGCCTTCGGCGCGGCCGAGTTGGCGGCTGAAATACTGGTTGCGCGGGTCGCTCCAGAAAATGTGCCAGGCATCGACGCCAGGATCGTAGACGCGCAATGTGGTGCCGTAGAACGTCCATGTGCCGAGGGACGGTGAGGGACCGGCATCGCGCGCGGGCAGGATCCATACATCCTGGATCGCTTTGCCTTCCAGGACCCAGCCAAAATGCACCTCGCCGCGCCCGGTAAGCACCGTGCCGTCTTCGAGGTGGCGTGTGGCATCGAAAGTCCAGGCGCCGACGAAACGGCCGTAAAGCTTGAGCTTTTCAGCCAGGTCGGGGTTGGGTCCGTCGCTATGCAGGGCTTCGGCAAAGGGATCGATCATGGTTGCTGCCTCGTTTGTCAGGAGACCACGACCAATAGAGGCATGGCTGGGTTCAGCGCTTGGGAAAAATTGCTATCTTTCAAGCCATGACGACGAGCGAGCAAAACCTTGCATCGGGGCAGGGCTGGCATGTGCACGACGTGGTGTGCACCGCCGGCGCCGGCGACAGCCCGTTCGAGGAAGAGCACCGGACCTTCTGCGTCGCCGCGGTGACTCAAGGCACCTTCCGCTACCGCACGCGGCAGGGCATGGCGATGCTGGCGCCAGGCGCCATCCTGCTCGGCAATCCCGGCGCGTGCTATGAATGCGGCCATGAGCACGGAGCCGGCGACCGCTGCCTCTCCTTCCATTTTGCCCCGGCCTATATGGAAGCCATCGTCGCCGAGGTGCCAGGCGCGAGGCGACTTGGCTTCGGTACACCGCGCCTGCCGCCCTTCCCGGCACTGGCGCCGCTGCTGGCGGAAGCGGAGGCCGCGCGCGAGACGGCCGACAGCGATGCATTCGAGGAACTCGGTCTGCGCATTGCCGCAGCGGCGGTGGCCGTTGCCGCCGGTACCGCGAATGTCGGCCGTGCGCCGAGCCGCCGCGACCAGAAACGCGTCGCAGAAGCGGTGCGGCGGATCGAACTCGACGCCGACCAGCCGATTTCGCTGGCTGAACTTGCCGGCGAGACCGCGACCAGTCCTTATCATTTCCTGCGCACATTCCGGCACGTCGCCGGAATGACGCCTTATCAGTTCCTGCTGAAAACCCGGCTGCACCGGGCCGCGGTGCGGCTGCGCACGTCGGACGAGGCGATCTCTGCCATTGCCTTCGAGGTCGGCTTCAACGACCTGTCGACCTTCAACCGCCGCTTTCGGCGTGAAATGGGGCAGGCGCCTGGCGCCTATCGCGCCCGCCGGCGGATCGTCTAGCGTTCACCGCTTTGCCCCGGCGGCGGCGAAAAGCGCTTTGGCCATATCGTCGCAATCAACGGTATCCTTTTGAAATCGCCGCCGAAATTGTCTCTGGAAAAGCCGTCGCCGACATTGGAGTTTCGGCCGCGCTTCCTATATAAGCAGCCAGTGATTCCTGACTGGATTGTGACCTGATTTGACCGACCAGAAGACACCGCGCGGCGCCGACGGCGGCCCGACCGGCATCGAGCCGATATCCATCATCGAGGAGATGCAGCGCTCCTATCTCGATTACGCCATGAGCGTGATCGTCAGCCGTGCGCTGCCGGACGTGCGCGACGGCCTGAAGCCGGTGCATCGCCGCATCCTCTATGCCTCGCATGAGAGCGGCTACCACTGGAACCGCAAGTATGTGAAATCGGCGCGCCCGGTCGCCGACGTGATGGGTAAATACCATCCGCATGGCGACGCCTCGATCTATGACGCCCTGGTGCGGATGGCGCAGGACTGGTCGCTGCGCGTGCCGCTGATCGACGGGCAGGGCAATTTCGGCTCGATCGACGGTGATCCGCCGGCGGCGATGCGCTACACCGAGTCGCGCCTGACCAAGGTCGCGCACGAGCTGCTCGAGGATATCGACAAGGAAACCGTCGATTTCCAGGACACTTACGATGCATCGGGCAGCGAGCCGAAGGTGCTGCCGGCGCGCTTTCCGAACCTTCTGGTCAACGGCTCCGGCGGCATCGCCGTCGGCATGGCCACCAACATCCCGCCGCACAATCTCGGCGAAGTCTGCAACGGCGCCATTGCCATCATCGACAACCCGGCGATCGACCTGCCGGCGCTGATGGAAATCATCCCCGGGCCGGATTTCCCGACCGGCGGCATCGTGCTCGGCCGGTCCGGTATCTACAGCGCCTATTCGACCGGCCGCGGCTCCATCGTCATGCGCGGCAGGGTCAACATCGAACAGCGCGGCAACGACCGCGAGTCGATCATCATCACCGAGGTTCCCTATCAGGTGAACAAATCGTCGATGATCGAGAAGATGGCCGAACTTGTGCGCGACAAGCGCATCGAGGGCATTTCCGACATCCGCGACGAGAGCGACCGGCAGGGTTACCGCGTCGTCATCGAACTGAAGCGCGACGCCGTCGCCGACGTCATCCTCAACCAGCTTTACCGCTTCACGCCGCTGCAGACCTCGTTCGGCGCCAACATGGTGGCGCTGAATGGCGGCAAGCCGGAACTTATGACGCTGACCGATATGCTGAAGGCCTTTGTGGCCTTCCGCGAGGAGGTGATCACCCGGCGCACGAAATTCCTGCTGCGCAGGGCGCGCGAGAGCGCCCATGTGTTGGTCGGCCTCGCCATCGCGGTCGCCAACATCGACGAAGTCATCAAGCTGATCCGCGCAGCGCCTGATCCGCAGACGGCGCGCGAACAGTTGATGGAGCGGCGCTGGCCGGCCAGCGATGTCGAGTCGCTGATCCTGCTGATCGACGACCCGCGCCATCGCATCAACGAGGACGGCACCTACAATCTGTCCGAGGAGCAGGCGCGCGCCATCCTCGAACTTCGCCTGCAGCGCCTGACCGCGCTTGGCCGCGACGAAATCGCCGATAAGTTGAACACGATCGGCACCGAAATCGTCGACTATCTCGACATCCTGTCGTCTCGCGCCCGCGTCCAGCAGATCGTCAAGGACGAGCTTGCCGCCGTGCGCGACGAGTTCGGCACGCCGCGCCGCACCGAGCTCTCCGAGGGCGGGGCGGACATGGAAGACGAGGACCTGATCCAGCGCGAGGACATGGTCGTCACGGTCAGCCATTCCGGCTACATCAAGCGCGTGCCGCTGTCGCTCTACCGGGCGCAGCGCCGCGGCGGCAAGGGCCGCTCCGGCATGTCGACCAAGGAAGAGGATTTCGTCACCCGGCTGTTCGTCGCCAATACGCACACGCCGGTGCTTTTCTTCTCCTCGCGCGGCATCGTCTACAAGGAAAAGGTGTGGCGCCTGCCGATCGGCAACCCGCAGTCGCGCGGCAAGGCGCTGATCAATATGCTGCCGCTCGAGCAGGGCGAGCGCATCACCACGATCATGCCGCTGCCCGAGGACGAGACCAGCTGGGGCGAACTCGACGTGATGTTCGCCACCACGCGCGGCACCGTGCGCCGCAACAAGCTCTCCGACTTCGTCCAGGTCAACCGCAACGGCAAGATCGCCATGAAGCTGGAGGAGGAAGGCGACGAGATCCTCGGCGTCGAGACCTGCACCGACAATGATGACGTGCTTTTGACCGCAAGCTCCGGCCAGTGCATCCGCTTTTCGGTCGGCGACGTGCGCGTCTTCCAGAGCCGCAACTCGGTCGGCGTGCGCGGCATTGCCATGGCCGAGACCGACAGGGTGATTTCCATGGCGGTGATCGAGAATGTCGATGCTCCGCCGGCTGAACGCGCTGCCTATCTCAAGCGAGCGGCGGCCGAACGGCGGCTCGCCGCCGGCATTGCCGCCGGTGAGGAGGAAGAGATCGCGCTTACCAATGAGGAGATCGGCGAGGAGACGGAACTTTCCGACGAGCGTTACGAATTCCTGAAGGCGCATGAGCAATACGTGCTGACGGTGACCGAATATGGCTACGGCAAGCGCTCGTCGTCCTATGATTTCCGCCTGACCGGGCGTGGCGGCAAGGGCATCCGCGCCACAGACGTTTCGAAAGTGGCCGAGATCGGCCGGCTGGTTGCGACCTTCCCGGTCGGCAATGACGATCAGATCATGCTGGTCTCGGACGGTGGCACGGTCATCCGCGTGCCGGTCGAGGGCATCCGTTTTGCAAGCCGCGCCACCAAAGGCGTGACCATCTTCAATACCGCCGAAGGCGAGAAGGTGGTGTCTGTCGAGCGGATCTCGGAACCGCAGTCGGACGAGGAAGAGAGCGTCGAGGGCGAAGCGGATACCGCGGGCGGCGACGCCGGTCCGAACAACGCCGAATAGGCCTTAGAAACAGCGACGCCGGCCCGATGGGCCGGCGCGGTCGAAAACTCTTCGGCGAAAATGGCTTGCTAATTCAGAAGTGACGGTACGGCTTGCGGGGGCCGAAACCTTCGAAGCGCTTGGTGTTGGCCCTGGCGCGAACGCGCCCAGCTTCCTGATGCAGCCCGAATACAGTGGCGATCAGCATGGCGACGGTCATTGCGGTGGCTAGCATGTAGATCAGCATGTGCGTGTTCTCCTGCGCCTAATAACGGATAGATGGGAATTTGGTTTCATCATCTGAAGTGGCAACCTAGTGAACGCTGCGTGAAGCCTTCGTGATCAACGCATTCATCTGTCGTTCATGTCTGCGAAAAGGTTCACGGATGTTATCTCGATCGGGATTTGCCTTCCGCCCGCGCGCCCGCTAGAAGCACCAGCCATGACCGAACGCATCGCCCTCTATGCCGGCTCCTTCGACCCGCTGACCAACGGCCATCTCGACGTGCTGAAGGCCTCGCTGGCCGTCGCCGACATCGTCTACGCGGCGATCGGCATCCATCCCGGCAAGAAGCCGCTGTTTTCGTTCGAGGAACGGGTCAAGTTGATCGAGACCGCCACCAAGGCCGAATTCGGCAGTGACGGCGCCCGCATCAGGGTCGTGGCCTTCGACGGGCTGGTCATCGACGCGGCCAGGAGAGAGGGCGCATCGATCATGATCCGCGGCCTGCGCGACGGCACCGACCTCGACTATGAGATGCAGATGGCTGGCATGAACGAGACCATGGCGCCGGAACTGCAGACGGTTTTTCTGCCTGCCAGCCCTTCGGTCAGAACCATTACCGCCACACTTGTCCGCCAGATAGCTTCGATGGGAGGCGACATCCGCCCCTTCGTGCCGGCGGCGGTTGCCGGTGCGCTCACCGCCAAATTCGCAAAATAGGTTTCTCGGAGAAGACCATGCAGCTGAAAAAGCTCGCCTCGTTCCTCGTCGTGCTTGTCGGTCTCGTGACCGCATCCGTTTCGGCCTTCGCCGCCGATGCGGAAAACACCATGATCATCACGCTGAAGGACGGCGACGTCACCATCGCCCTGCGTCCCGACCTCGCGCCCAAGCATGTCGCGCAGATCAAGAAGCTGGTGCGCGAAGGCGCCTACGACAATGTCGCCTTCCATCGTGTCATCGACGGCTTCATGGCGCAGACCGGCGACGTCAAGTTCGGCAACATGAAGAAGGGCTTCAACTCCCAGGCTGTCGGCACCGGCGGTTCCGATCTTCCTGACTTGCCGGCCGAGTTCTCGCAGAGCGAACACTACAAGCGCGGCGTGGTCGGCATGGCCCGCTCGCAGGATCCGAACTCGGCCAACTCGCAGTTCTTCATCATGTTCGCGCCGGCGCCGCCGCTCGATGGCCAGTACACCATCGTCGGCAATGTCGTCAGCGGCATGGAACTGGTCGACAACATCAAGAAGGGGGACGAGGCCGACAACGGTACGGTTACCGACCCCGACCGGATGATCAAAGTGCGCATTGCCGCCGACAAATAAATCTGTTTTTTCAAAAGGATATCTGACATGGCTGAGATCAAGGACCGCGAAAACGCGCTCATCATGGAAACGACCAAGGGCCAGGTCGTCATCGAACTTTTGCCCGATCTGGCGCCCGGACACGTCGCCCGCATCAAGGAACTGACACGCGAAGGCGCCTATGACGGCGTGGTCTTCCACCGCGTCATCGACGGCTTCATGGCGCAGACCGGCGACGTCAAGTTCGGCAATTCCTCGAAGCCGACTTTTGCGCCGTCCCGCGCCGGCATGGGCGGCTCCGAGAAGCCGGACCTGAAGGCCGAGTTCTCCAACGCCAACCATGCCCGCGGCACCTGCTCGATGGCCCGGGCCCAGAACCCGAATTCGGCCAACTCGCAGTTCTTCATCTGCTTCGACGACGCCGCCTTCCTCAACCGTCAGTACACGGTCTGGGGCCAGGTCATCGAAGGCATGGACAATGTCGACAAGATCAAGCGCGGCGAGCCGGTGCAGGATCCCGACAAGATCGTGTCGCTGAAGGTCGCGGCCGACATCAAGTAAGGCAAGACGATGATGGGCGCTGTCTGGTCCCTGCTCGGCATACTGTCCGGCGCCTTCATCGCCGTACAGGCGCCCATCAATTCGCAGCTGGCGCGCGGCCTGGGTCTCCCGGTTGCCGCGGCCGCATTCTCCTTCCTGTCCGGCGCCATCGTGCTCGGCATCATCGCCGTCGCGGTAGGGAAGCTTCAGGGCATCTCGCTCGACTGGAAGGCGCCGGCGCCCTGGCTGTTCGTTGCCGGCGGTATGCTCGGCGGCTTCTACGTCACACTTTCGACCATCCTGACGCCGCGCATCGGCGCCGCCGCCCTGATGGCGTTCCTGGTGGCCGGGCAGTTGCTGGCCGGCATGCTCATCGACCGAGCCGGCTTCCTTGGCGTCGCCGTGCGCGAGATTTCGCTCGGCCGTGTCGCCGGTGCGGTTCTGCTGCTGGCCGGAGCGCTGCTTATCCGGCTTTACTGATGCGCGTCGATCTCTTCGATTTTGAATTGCCGGAGGAGCGTATTGCGCTGCGACCAGCCGAACCGCGCGACAGCGCGCGCATGCTGGTGGTCAAGCCCGGTGAAGGGCTCGGCGACCGGACGGTGCGCGACCTGCCGTCGTTTCTCGAAGCCGGCGACGTGCTGGTCTTCAACGATACCAAGGTCATTCCGGCGCAGCTCAAAGGCATCAGACGGCGCGGCGAGGCGCAGGCGCAGGTCGAGGCCACATTGCACATGCGCGTGGCGCCAGACCGCTGGCAGGCCTTCATGCGGCCGGGTAAGCGCGTCGCTGCCGGCGACCGCATCCATTTCGGCCATGACGGCAATTCCTGTTTCCTCGGCCAGCTCGACGCCACGGTGATCGAGAAGGGCGAGGCCGGCGAGGTGCTGCTCGGCTTCGATCTGTCCGGCGCGTTCCTCGACGAGGCGCTGCATGCCGTGGGTCATATCCCGCTGCCGCCCTATATCGCCTCCAAGCGCGACGACGACGATCGCGACCGCAGCGACTACCAGACCATCTATGCCAGGGAGGAGGGTGCGGTCGCGGCACCCACGGCCGGCCTGCATTTCACGCCGGAACTGTTTGCAGCACTTGATGCCAAAGGCATCGAACGCCGCTTCGTCACCTTGCACGTCGGCGCCGGCACCTTCCTGCCGGTCAAGGCCGACGACACCGCCGACCACAAGATGCATGCCGAAACCGGCTCTGTCAGTCAGGACACCGCCGAGGCGCTCAACGCTGCAAAGGTGAGGGGCGGACGCATCATCGCCGTCGGCACGACCTCGCTGCGGCTGCTGGAGAGCGCTGCAAACCCGGACGGCATGCTGGCCGCATGGTCGGGGCCGACCGACATCTTCATCACCCCTGGCTACCGCTTCAGGACGGCCGACATGCTGATGACCAATTTCCATCTGCCGCGCTCGACGCTGTTCATGCTGGTTTCGGCCTTCTCCGGCCTCGAGACGATGCGCGCGGCCTATGCGCATGCCATCGACAACAGCTACAGGTTCTACTCCTACGGAGATGCAAGCCTGCTTTACCGAGCGGAGACGAGCGATGGACGATGACCTCGACGTTTTGGATCGCGACGCCCTGATCGCGGAAGTGAAGAGATTGCGCGCCGGCATTCGTGCGCACCGCGACGCCACGGGACATGATCTGTGCTGGCATCACCCTGATTTGTGGGACCTGTTGCCGGAAAAGACCGAACCGGCGATCGCGGTGCCGCCCTGGCCGAAATTCATGCGCGGCTGCATCCGCTACCGGCAGTCGCTGGACAAACAGGCACCCGGCGCGCCGATGCACGACAAGGAATTCAATGGCTGAGGCATTCTCCTTCAAGGTGCTGGCAGCGGACGGCAAGGCGCGGCGCGGCGTGATCGACATGCCGCGTGGTGAGATCCGCACGCCGGCCTTCATGCCGGTCGGCACCGGCGGCACCGTCAAGACCATGTATATGGACCAGGTGCGCGACCTCGGCGCCGATATCATCCTGGGCAACACCTATCACCTGATGCTGCGGCCCGGCGCCGAGCGCGTGGCGCGGCTCGGCGGCCTGCACGAATTTGCCCGCTGGCCGCACCCGATCCTGACCGACAGCGGCGGTTTTCAGGTGATGTCGCTGTCGAAGCTGAGGAAGCTGACGGAAAAGGGCGTCACCTTCCGCTCGCATATCGACGGCGCCGCCTATGAGATGTCGCCCGAACGCTCGATCGAGATCCAGGGGCTGCTCGATTCCGACATCCAGATGCAGCTCGACGAATGTACGGCGCTGCCGGCCAAGGAGAAGGAAATCGAGCGCGCGATGGAATTGTCGCTGCGCTGGGCCGAGCGCTGCAAGGCGGCGTTCGGCGACCAGCCGGGCAAGGCGATGTTCGGCATCGTCCAGGGCGGTGACGTGCCGTCGCTCAGGGTGCGCTCGGCGCAAGCGCTGAAGGTGATGGAGCTGAAGGGCTATGCCGTCGGCGGCCTGGCCGTCGGTGAGCCGCAAGCGGTGATGCTCAACATGCTCGACATCACCTGCGCCGAACTGCCTGAAGACAAGCCGCGCTATCTGATGGGCGTCGGCACGCCGGACGACATCATTAAGTCTGTGGCGCGCGGCATCGACATGTTCGATTGCGTGATGCCGACCCGCGCCGGCCGCCACGGCCTCGCATATACCAGGCGCGGCAAGGTCAATCTCCGCAATGCCCGCCATGCCGACGATCCGCGCCCGCTGGACGAGGAAAGCGACTGCCCGGCCGCGCGCGACTATTCGCGCGCCTATCTGCATCATCTGGTGCGCTCGCAGGAGGCGTTGGGCGCGATGCTACTGACCTGGAACAATCTTTCTTATTACCAGAATCTGATGCACGACATCCGCGCCGCAATCGAAGCCGGCGCCTTCGAAGCGCGCGCGACGGAGATTTCCGAAGGCTGGGCACGGGGCGATATCCCGGCGAACTGATCGGGTTCAGGTGCTTACCGAGGTCGACGCGCGCAGGCTGCAGCCGGTGATCTGGAAACTGCCGTCGGGCTGCTGCTCCAGCGTATAGACCGCCTCGTAGTCCTTGCCGTCCGGCCCGACGATCAGCACCTGTTGGACGATCGAGGTCGGGCCCGTCTGCTGCACCTTGCCGAAGGAATAGTTCTGCGGCTGGCGCACCGGCGCGTAGCCATTGGTCACCATGTTCATGAAGGTGTCGACGGTCGGGAATATGCGCTTCACGTTCGGCGCGGCGAAACTGTAGGCGGTGGCGCCGTCATTGGCGATGAAGGCTTTCAGTTGGCTGTCGATGACCGTCTGCGCCGCCTTGATCTCGGCATCGCCGGCAAACGCCGAAGACACTAGAAGGAACGGAACGACTGCGAATGCCAGTAAGGTGCGGCGCATGGCCTGCCTCCGGTGTCCCCAGGGAAATCGCTGTTCGAAGACGACACTATACCATACGCATTGCAGCGCTCCGCGGTTTCAACAAGGGCGCAACAATCGCAACGATACGCCAGCCTCGGCAGCCTGAGCGCCCCAAATGCTTGAAAGCCGGGCGGCAGTCTGCCACAAGGGCCGCTTATTCGCGCAGAGACTAGGCAGGACCGGGCAATGAAGGCGTTTTTCGTGCAGATAAAGTGCGACCTGGGCAAGGCCTATGAGGTTGCCGGCGCGCTCGCCGATGCCGAGATCGCCTCGGAAATCTATTCGACCGCCGGCAATTACGACCTGCTCGCCAAATTCTACGTCGAGGACGAAGAAGACATCGGCCACTTCGTCAACGAGAAGGTGCAGATTCTGCCCGGAATCAAGGACACGTTTACCGTCGTTACCTTCCGGGCCTTCTGACCGAATCGAGGCTTGCCCGGGCGCAAGGCAGAGCCTGACCCGACCCTGTCGGCGCTGCCTTAATCTTAGGCAGTTCTGACATACTGACCGCCGGCGTGCCCCAAATCACCGATTGCGCTTGATTTTCTCCGGCGACGCCAGTGAAATGGCGTCACAGGGGAGTATGCGATTGGCAGCGTTCGACGAAATGCTTCCGGAAGTTTCCGGATTGAGAAAACCGTATTCGGCTTACGACCGCTGGCTGAAGGAGCAGGATCCGGCCAGGCTTACCGAGAAAATGCAGGATGCCGAGCGCGTCTTCCGCAAAACCGGCATCACCTTCGCCGTCTACGGCGAACAGGAAGCCTCCGAGCGACTGATCCCTTTCGACATCGTTCCGCGCATCATATCAGGCAATGAATGGCGCCGGCTGACGCAAGGCATCGAGCAGCGCGTGCAGGCGCTCAACGCCTTCCTCGACGATATCTATCACCGCCAGGAAATCCTGCGCGCTGGCCGAGTGCCCAGGGAGCTCGTCGCCAAGAACGAGGCCTTCCTGCCGGAGATGATCGGGGTCAGGCCGCCGGCCGGCGTCTACACCCACATTATCGGCGTCGACATCGTCCGCATCTCAGAGAACGAATTCTACGTGCTGGAGGACAATGCCCGCACGCCCTCCGGCGTCTCCTACATGCTGGAAAACCGCGAGACGATGATGCAGCTCTTCCCCGAGCTGTTCCAGCAGATCAAGGTGCGGCCGGTGGAAAACTATCCGCAGCTGCTGCGCCAGTCGCTGGCGGCGGTGCGACCGCAGAGCACCAAGGGCACCCCGACCATCGCCGTGCTGACGCCCGGCAGCTACAACTCCGCCTATTTCGAACACGCCTTCCTGGCCGACCAGATGGGCGTGCAATTGGTCGAAGGCCAGGATTTGCGCGTCGTCGACGGCCATGTCGCCATGCGCACCACCGAAGGCTACAAGCAGATCGACGTGCTCTACCGCAGGGTGGATGATTCTTTCCTCGACCCGCTGACCTTCCGTCCCGACTCGGCCCTTGGCGTGCCCGGCATCATGGACGTCTACCGCGCTGGCAACATCACCATCGCCAATGCGCCGGGAACCGGCATCGCCGACGACAAGGCGATCTATTCCTACATGCCCGAGATCGTCGAATTCTATACCGGCCGCAAGGCGATCCTCGGCAACATCCCGACCTGGCGCTGCTCGGAGGCTGACAGCCTGAAATACGTGCTCGAGCACATCCACGAGCTGGTGATCAAGGAAGTGCACGGCTCCGGCGGCTACGGCATGCTGGTCGGACCGGCGGCGACCAAGAAGGAATGCCAGGATTTCGCCAAGAAACTCCAGGCCAAGCCGTCTAACTACATCGCCCAGCCGACGCTGGCGCTGTCGACCTGCCCGATCCTGACCGAAAAAGGCCTGTCGCCGCGCCATGTCGACCTCAGACCCTATGTGCTGGTCTCCGACCGTATCCAGATCGTGCCCGGCGGATTGACCCGTGTGGCGCTGAAGGAAGGTTCGCTGGTCGTGAATTCCTCGCAAGGTGGCGGCACCAAGGACACCTGGGTGCTCGATGACTGATTTTCATTCGAAGGTTTTTTGATGCTTCTCGGCCGCACCGCCAACGGGCTCTACTGGATGAACCGCTACATCGAGCGGGCGGAGAATATGGCCCGCCTGGTCGATGCCGGCCTGCGCATGGCGCTGACGCGCACACAGAATGCCTCGGAAGAGTGGAATTCGGTGCTGCTCAGTGCCGGCGCGGACATTGCCTTCACCCAAAAATACCAGGACTACACGGCGGCCAATGTCTCCGATTTCCTTTTGCGCGACACGTCGAACCCGTCGAGCACGATGTCGGCGATCGAGACCGCGCGCAACAATGCCCGCATGGTGCGCACGGCACTGACCCGCGAGACCTGGGAAAGCATCAACGAAGCCTGGATGTCGCTGAAGCGCATGCTGGCGAGACCCATCGACGAACGCGACCTGCCAAGTGTTCTCGATGCGATCAAGCGCGAGACGGCACTGATCCGCGGCTCGTTTTACGGCACCATGCTGCGCAACGAGATCTTTGATTTCTCGCAGCTCGGCACCTATGTCGAACGCGCCGACAACACGGCGCGCATCCTCGACGTGAAATACTACGTGCTGTTGCCCTCGATCTCCTGGGTCGGTTCGACGCTCGACAATTACCAATGGGAATCGATCCTGCGCTCGGTGTCGGCGCACCGCTCGTATCGCTGGGTCTACGAAGCCGACTACAAGCCGACCAACATCGCCGACTACCTGATCCTCAATGTCCGCATGCCGCGCTCGCTGACCTTCTGCTACCGCTTCCTCGCCGAACATCTGAAATTCCTCGGCGACGACTATGGCGAACGCCATGCCTGCCATGCGACCGCCGACAAGACCCAGGCAATGCTGAGGGCGGGCTCGATCAAGGATATATTCGACGCCGGCCTGCATGAATTCCTGGCCAATTTCATTCGCGACAACACCAGGCTCGGCGACGAGATCGCGCAGGATTACAAATTCTACTGAGCACGATCCGGCAAGATCATGCTCGCAAATGGAAAATGACGCCCATGCGGCTCAAGATCACCCACCGGACCGAATACAGCTACGACGCGCCGGTTCAGTATCTGCTGCAGCGCCTGCGGTTGCTTCCGCTCAGCGGGCACACGCAGACCGTGCTGTCGTGGGAACTGAGGATCGACGGCGCGCGCGAGGAAGTGCGCTTCACCGACCATTTCGGCAATGACACGCGGCTGCTGAGCGTCGAGGGCGAGCAGCATGCCATCACCATCGAAGCGTCGGGCGAAGTCGTGACGCGCGACACCACTGGCGTTTCGGGACCGCATCAGGGTTTTGCACCGCTCTGGCTGTTTGGCCAGGAAACTTCGCTGACCGCCGTCGGCGAAGGCATTCGCGAACTTGCCGCCTCAGTGGGTAAGGGCACCGACATCGAGCGGTTGCACCGGCTGATGGCCATCATCGGCGAGCGCGTCGCCTACAAGCCCGGGACCACCAATGTCATGACGCCGGCCGAGGACGCGCTGGCGCTCAAGACCGGTGTCTGCCAGGACCACAGTCATATCTTCACCGCTGCCGCGCGTGCCATGGGTTTTCCGGCCCGCTATATCAGCGGCTATCTGATGATGGACGCGATGGTCCAACAGGCGGCCAGCCATGCCTGGGCCGAAGCGCATGTCCAAGGCCTGGGTTGGGTCGCCTTCGATGCCGCCAACGGTATTTCTCCCGACGAGCGCTATGTGAGAGTGGCAACAGGCCGGGATTATCGCGATGCCTCGCCGGTTTCGGGGATCAGGCTGGGACAAGCGCAAGAACAGCTTGCCGTCACCGTCACGGTAGAGCAGTAATTCCAGCGGAATCGCTGCTAAAAGAGAATCGATGACCTATTGCGTCGGCCTGAAGATTGATCGCGGACTCGTGTTCATGTCGGACACCCGCACCAATGCCGGCATGGATTCGATCTCGACCTTCAAGAAAATGCATGTCTGGGAGGAGCCGGGCGAGCGCGTCATCGTGCTGATGTCGGCCGGCAACCTGGCGACGACGCAGGCCGTCGTCAGCCTGCTCGACGAGCGCACCAAGGCGGTGGCGGATCGCCATGCGACGCTCTTGGAAACGCCGTCCATGTACCAGACGGTGCGGCTGGTTGGCGACACGGTCAAGGAAGTCATCGCCCATTCCTCGCCGGCGGGCGAGAAGGCGGATTCCTATTTCAATGCCTCCTTCATCCTCGGCGGACAGATCAGGGGCAGCGCGCCGCGCCTGTTCATGATCTATCCCGAAGGCAATTTCATCGAATCGACTGACGACACGCCGTTCTTCCAGATCGGCGAGACCAAATACGGCAAGCCGATCATCATCCGCGCCTATGAAAAGACTATGAGCCTGGCCGAGACGGTGAAGCTGCTTTTGGTCTCGTTCGATTCGACGCTGAAGTCGAACCTGTCGGTCGGTCTGCCGCTTGACCTTTTGTTCTACGAGAAGGACGCCTTCAAGATCAGCCTGAAGAAGCGGATCGGCCAGGACGATCAATATTACCGCACTATCTCCGATGGGTGGTCGAGCGCGCTGAAAGCGGCCTTTGCCAGCCTGCCTGACTTTCCCGGATAAGCGGACCTTCTCCCTCAGGCCATTGCCAAAACATATTTCACACGTTAATTAAATTGGATTGAGAACGCTTGTGCTGCGATTGGCAGCGCGTGGTTGAGTTTTGTGGGAGGATGCGATGAACAACGATGAGTTCCGTGCGTGGTCGAGGCGCGCTGCCGATTGGGGCGCCGACTATCGCGACACATTGCGCGAAAGGCCGGTTCGGCCGGCGCTTTCGCCAGGTGCAATTTTCCGTAGCATCGAAGCCTCGCCGCCGGAAACGGCGGAGCCGATGGACAGGATCTTTGCCGATTTTGAAGCGAAGATCGTGCCCGGCATGACGCATTGGCAGCATCCGCGCTTCTTTGCCTATTTCCCGGCCAATGCGGCGCCTGTCTCGGTGGTGGCCGAATATCTGGTCTCGGCGATGGCCGCGCAATGCATGCTGTGGCAGACCTCGCCGGCGGCGACCGAACTCGAGACGCGCACCGTCGACTGGATGCGCCAGGCACTCGGCCTGCCTGACGAGTTCTCCGGTGTCATCCAGGACTCGGCCTCATCGGCAACGCTGGCGGCCGTGCTGACCATGCGCGAGCGGGCGCTCGACTGGCAGGGCAACAAACAAGGCCTGGCCGGGCAGGCAAGGGTGCGCGTCTATTCCTCCGACCAGGTCCATACCTCGATCGACCGCGCGATCTGGGTTGCCGGCATTGGCGAGGAGAACCTTGTCCGCATTCCCGTTGCCGGCCGTTTTCGCGCCATGGATACGTCAGCGCTCGATGCGGCGATCATCTCTGACCGTGAGGCCGGTATGCTGCCCGCGGGCATCATCGCCAGCGTTGGCGGTACCAGCACCGGCGGCACTGACGACATTGCCGCGGTCGCTGCTGTGGCCAAACGGCACGGGCTTTATCTACATGTCGATGCCGCGTGGGCCGGATCGGCGATGATCTGCCCGGAATACCGTCATTTCTGGAGCGGCGTCGAAGAGGCGGATTCCGTTGTCTTCAACCCGCACAAATGGCTGGGCGCGCAATTCGACTGCTCGATCCAGTTCATTCGTCAGCCCGAGGACCTGGTCCGCACGCTGGCGATCAAGCCCGAGTTCCTGAAGACCCATGGCCATGACGGCATCATCAACTATTCCGAATGGACCGTACCGCTCGGCCGGCGCTTCCGGGCGCTGAAACTCTGGTTCCTGTTGCGCGCCCATGGCCTGGAAGGCCTGCGCACCATGATCCGCAACCATGTCACCTGGAGCGAGGGCCTCGCCGCGCGCCTGGCAAGGGAGGCGGATTTCGAGATCGTCACCGAACCGATGCTGTCGCTGTTTTCGTTCCGGCATCGGGCGGGAGTCGACCCCGACGAACACAACCTTCGCCTGGTCAATGCCATCAATGATGATGGTCGCATCTATCTCACTCAGACACGAGTGGATGGCCGCGTCGCGATCCGCTTCCAGGCCGGCCAGTTCGAGGCGACGGCAGCCGATGTCGATGCGGCATTCGGCGTCGTGACGGAAATCGCACGCGGGCTTGCTTGAAACGACGCCGGCAGCCGCGCGCGGGTTTGCCTTTGCAATCGGATCATTTTCATTAGCCGGCTTATGCCTTTTCATCGCTTTCGTTTTCAGGTATAGACAAGAAAAACGAAAACGGGAGGCTTTTGATGTATCTGTCGCCGCGCCACGCCGAAATCATCCAGATGGCCAAGGACCAGGGCCGCGTCCTGGTCGACGATCTGGCGACGCATTTCAACGTGACACCGCAGACCATCCGCAAGGACCTCAACGATCTCTGCGATCAGCGGCTGCTTTCGCGCATCCATGGCGGCGCGCTTTTCCCGTCCGGCATCGAGAACATGGAGTATGAGGCGCGGCGCAAGATCGCTGCCGACGAGAAGGAGGCGATCGGCCGTGCGGCGGCTAGGCTGATCCCCGACAATGCCTCGCTGTTCATCAACATCGGCACCACGACCGAGTCGGTCAGCAAGGCGCTTCTGGATCACAACGGCCTCATGGTCATCACCAATAACATAAATGTTGCCAATAGGATGCGCGTGTATCCTTCGATCGAGGTGGTGATTGCCGGCGGTGTCGTCCGCGGCTCCGACGGCGGCGTGGTCGGTGAGGCGGCGGTCGATTTCATCCGGCAGTTCAAGGTCGACTACGCGGTCATCGGCGCCTCGGCCATCGACCATGACGGTGCGTTGCTCGATTTCGATTTTCGCGAAGTGAAAGTGGCGCAAGCCATCATCGCCAATGCCAGGCACGTCATCCTTGTGTCCGACCAGACCAAGTTCGAACGCACCGCGCCCGTTCGCATCGGTCATCTGTCGCAGGTCAACACCTTCATCACCGACCGTTGCGACATCCCTTCGGTACGCAAGATCTGCCAGGAGGCGGAGGTTCAGCTGATCGAGACGGCTCTCGGCTAGGCGGCTTTTGGGGCCGCATCACAGGCCTCTCACATCTCTGTGATATTTCGTTTGACATTCGTTCCTATTTCGAAATAATCCCGCAACGGTTTCGCAAAAGACCAAAAATGCTGCAATGCGAAATCGCTGGAGGACTTCTTGGACGCATCTCCGATCCATGACATTTTCGTCATCGGCGGCGGCATCAACGGCTGCGGCATCGCCCGTGACGCTGCCGGACGTGGCTTTTCGGTTTTTCTGGCCGAGATGAACGATCTGGCCAGCGGAACGTCGTCCGGCTCGACCAAGCTGATCCATGGCGGCCTGCGCTATCTCGAATTCTATGAATTCCGTCTGGTGCGCGAAGCGCTGATGGAACGTGAGGTGCTCTGGAAGAACGCGCCCCACATCATCTGGCCGATGCGCTTCGTGCTGCCTTACGCCAAGGGCCTGCGCCCGGCCTGGCTGATCCGGCTCGGCCTGTTCCTCTATGACCATATTGGCGGGCGCAAATTGCTGCCGGCGACCAAGACGCTGGACATGGCGAAGGATCCGGCCGGCAAGCCGCTGAAGCCGCTGTTTCGCAAGGCTTTCGAATATTCCGACGGCTGGGTCAACGATGCCAGGCTGGTGGCGCTCAACGCACGCGACGCCGCCGACCGCGGCGCAACCATCCGAACCCGGACGAAGGTGGTCAGCGCACGCCGCGAGGGTGATCTCTGGGCGATAAGGCTGGAAGACGTCCACACCGGGCAAGCGGAAGAGGTCAAGGCGCGGCTTCTGGTCAATGCCGCCGGTCCTTGGGTCGACCAGGTGCTGTCGGCAACGGTCGGCCTGAACGACGTGCACAATGTCCGCCTGGTGCAGGGCAGCCACATCGTCATCAACAAGAAGTTCGACGATCCGCGCGCCTACTTTTTCCAGAACAAGGATGGCCGCATCATTTTCGCCATCCCTTATGAGGAAGAATTCACGCTGATCGGCACCACCGACCGGGATTATCCGGGCGATCCGCACGAGGTGAAGATCAGCGACGCCGAGATCGACTATCTGTGCACCGCGGCGAGCGAATATTTCGCGCAGGGCGTCAAGCGTTCGGACATCGTCTGGACCTATTCCGCCGTGCGCCCGCTCTATGACGATGGCGCCTCGAAGGCGCAGGAAGCGACCCGCGACTATGTGCTCAAGGCCGACGGCGGCGAGGGCGCGGCCCCGATCGTCAACGCCTTTGGCGGCAAGATCACCACCTATCGCCGGCTGTCGGAATCGATGCTGGAAAAGATCGAAGCTTTCCTCGGCAAGCGCGGCAAGCCGTGGACCGCCAACGCTCCTTTGCCCGGCGGCGATTTCCCGGCCACCGGTTTCGACGTCGAAGTGGCGAAGCTGAAGACCGCCTATCCGTTTCTCGATGCGCGCCTGGCCCGCCGGCTGACCCGCCTCTACGGCACCCGTGCTCGCACCCTGCTCGGCCTCGCCAGGTCGAATGCCGACCTCGGCCGGAATTTCGGCGCTGATCTCTACGAGGCCGAGGTGCGCTATCTCGTTCAAAACGAGTGGGCGATGACGGCGGAAGATGTATTGTGGCGCCGGACCAAGCGCGGCCTGCAGTTGAGCCGCGAGCAGGCGGGTGCACTGGACGAATTCATGCGCGGAATAAGCCGGCGCCATGTCGCGGCGGCAGAATAAGGATGGCTGGCTGATGCAGAAAGCCTGGGAGGAGGCATCATGCTGGAACTGAGAAACGTCACCAAGACGGTCGGCGCCGCGGAGCATATCCGTGACGTGTCGCTGACGCTTCAGCACGGCTCGCTCAACGTCCTGCTTGGACCGACGCTGTCCGGCAAGACCAGCCTGATGCGGCTGATGGCAGGCCTCGACGTGCCGACCTCCGGCTCGGTCTGGTTCGACGGCAAGGACGTCACCGGAATGCCGGTGCAGAAGCGCAACGTCGCCATGGTCTACCAGCAGTTCATCAACTACCCGGCGATGACCGTCTACGAGAACATAGCCTCGCCGTTGCGCGTCGCCGGCACCGACCAGGCAAAGATCGACAAGGAAGTGCGCAACGCAGCAGCACTCTTGAAGCTGACCCCCTATCTCGACCGCACGCCGCTCAGCCTGTCCGGCGGCCAGCAGCAGCGCACGGCTCTTGCCCGCGCCATCGTCAAGAATGCCAGCCTGGTGCTGCTCGACGAGCCGCTCGCCAATCTCGACTACAAGCTGCGCGAGGAACTGCGCGCCGAACTGCCGAAGATCTTCGCCGCCGCCGGCACCATCTTCGTCTACGCCACGACGGAGCCGCATGAAGCACTTCTGCTCGGCGGCAACACGGCGACGCTTTCGCAGGGACGCATCACCCAGTTCGGGCCGACCATCGACGTGTTCCGCAGGCCGGTCGACCTGGTGACGGCAAAGACCTTTGCCGACCCGCCGCTCAACACCATCGTGCTGGCCAAGAAGGGTCCGGATTTCCTGCTCGAGGGCGGCGTCAAATTGCCGGTGCCGGCCGATCTCGCCGGCATTGCCGATGCCAACTATACGATCGGCTTCCAGCCGCACCATCTGTCGCTCGAGCGCCCAAACGCCGCCGCCGTGCCGGTGCGGGCAAAGGTCACCATCACCGAGATCACCGGCTCGGAGAGCTTCATCCATCTCGACTTTGCCGACGCGCGCTGGGTCATGCTGACCCACGGCATCCGCGATTTCGAACCCGACGCAGAGGTCGAGGTGTTCATCGATCCGCGCCACATCATGGTCTTCGACGAGCACGGCCGCGCCGTGGCCGCGCCGAAGCTGGCGGCATAGGGAGGCAAGCGATGGCGCGCATCGACGTCAACCATATCAGGCACTCCTATCTGCCGAACCCGCAGAAGGACGCCGATTTCGCCCTGAAGGAAGTGCACCACACTTTCGAGGATGGCGGCGCCTATGCGCTGCTCGGCCCGTCGGGCTGCGGCAAGACCACGCTGCTCAACATCATCTCGGGATTGCTGCACCCCTCGCACGGCCAGCTGCTGTTCAACGGCAAGGACGTGACCCGGCTGTCGACGCAGGAGCGCAACATCGCCCAGGTGTTCCAGTTCCCGGTCATCTACGACACCATGACCGTCTACGACAATCTGGCCTTTCCGCTGCGCAACCGCGGTGTGCCGGAGGCCGACGTCGATCGCAAGGTACGCGAGACGCTCGACATGATCGACCTCGCGGAACTGGCGAAGAAGAAGGCGCGCGGGCTGACCGCCGACCAGAAGCAGAAGATCTCGCTCGGTCGCGGCCTGGTGCGCTCGGACGTTAACGCCATCCTGTTCGACGAGCCGCTGACCGTCATCGATCCGCATATGAAGTGGGTGCTGCGCTCGCAGCTGAAGCAACTCCACCGCCGCTTCGGTTACACCATGGTCTATGTCACCCACGACCAGACCGAGGCGCTGACCTTCGCTGACCGGGTCGTCGTCATGTATGACGGCGAGATCGTCCAGATCGGCACGCCGGCCGAACTGTTCGAGCGGCCGCGCCATACTTTCGTCGGCTATTTTATCGGCTCGCCCGGCATGAACGTCATGCCGGTGGCCATCGACGGCAAGACCGCGACGATCGGCAGCCAGCGCATCGAACTGCCCGGCGTGCCCAAGACTGTTACTGGGAACACCGGCGCAGGCGCCATCGAGCTCGGTATCCGCCCGGAATATGTCAGGCTCGGCCGCGACGGCATGGCCGTGAAGATCAGCAAGGTCGAGGACGTCGGTCGCCACAAGGTGGTCCGCGCCAATCTCGAAGGCCGCGAGATCGCCGCGGTCATCGGCGAGGACGAAGACGTTCCTGCCGATCCGAAAGTGCGGTTCGACCCGGTCGGCATCAACATCTATGCCGATTCCTGGCGTGTCGAGATGGGGGCATAGATGGAAAAGACCTGGAACAACAAGGCCTGGTTCATGGTGCTGCCGGTGCTTCTGCTGGTGGCGTTCTCGGCGGTGATCCCCCTCATGACGGTGGTCAACTATTCGGTACAGGATACGTTCGGAAACAACGTCTTCTTCTGGAATGGCTCGGACTGGTACACAGAAATCCTGGGGTCGGATCGTTTCTGGCTGTCGATGGTCCGCAACCTGATCTTCTCCGCAATCATCCTCGTCATCGAGATTCCGCTCGGCATCTTCATCGCTCTCAACATGCCCAAGAAAGGCTGGGGCGTGCCGGTCTGCCTGGTGCTGATGGCCCTGCCGCTGCTCATCCCGTGGAACGTCGTCGGCACGATCTGGCAGGTGTTCGGCCGCATCGATATCGGCCTGCTCGGCTACACGCTTTCCGCGCTCGGCATCGACTACAACTATGTCAACGACCCGACCGACGCCTGGGTGACGGTCATCCTGATGGACGTATGGCACTGGACGAGTCTCGTCGTTCTGCTCTGCTACGCCGGCCTCGTCTCCATACCGGATGCCTATTATCAAGCCGCCAAGATCGATGGCGCGTCGCGCTGGGCGATCTTCCGCTACATCCAGCTGCCGAAGATGAACCGCGTGCTTCTGATTGCCGTGCTGCTGCGCTTCATGGACAGTTTCATGATCTACACTGAGCCCTTCGTCGTCACCGGCGGTGGTCCCGGCAATTCGACGACATTCATGTCGATTGACCTGGTCAAGATTGCCGTCGGCCAGTTCGACCTCGGGCCGGCAGCTGCCATGTCGATCATCTACTTCCTGATCGTCCTGCTGCTGTCATGGGTGTTCTACACCGTCATGACCACCGTCGATGCGGAGGGTTGAGATGAGCGGCGCCAACGAAAGAACGACGAGGCAGGACCGGGTGAGTGAGACGACGGTTTCGGACGGGCTCGCCAGCACCCTGTCACAGGACCAGATTGCGCGGCTGATGCGCCGGCGCGGCGAAGAATCCCGGTTCTGGTGGCTGGTGCCGACGATCTACATCATCGTTCTGATGCTGCCGATTTACTGGCTGGTCAATATGAGCTTCAAGACCAATCAGGAGATCCTGGGCGCCTTTTCGCTGTGGCCGAAGAACCCGACCATCGCCAACTACATGGTGATCTTCACCGACCCGTCCTGGTACAAGGGCTACATCAATTCGATCATCTATGTCGTCATGAACATGGTGATCTCGGTTTCGGTGGCGCTGCCTGCCGCCTACGCCTTCTCGCGCTACCGGTTCCTCGGCGACAAGCACCTCTTCTTCTGGCTGCTGACCAACCGCATGGCGCCGCCGGCGGTGTTCGCGCTGCCGTTCTTCCAGCTCTACTCGGCCTTCGGCCTGATCGACACGCACATCGCCGTGGCGCTGGCGCACTGCCTGTTCAACGTGCCGCTGGCGGTCTGGATCCTCGAAGGCTTCATGTCCGGCGTTCCGAAGGAGATCGACGAGACGGCCTATATCGACGGCTATTCCTTCCCGCGCTTCTTCCTGAAGATATTCATGCCGCTGATCGCCAGCGGCATCGGCGTGGCCTGCTTCTTCTGCTTCATGTTCTCATGGGTCGAGCTGCTGATCGCGCGCACCTTGACCACGACCGCCGCCAAGCCGATCGCGGCGATCATGACGCGCACGGTCTCGGCCTCGGGCCTCGACTGGGGCGTGCTCGCCGCCGCCGGCGTGCTCACCATCCTGCCAGGCGCGCTCGTGATCTGGTTCGTCCGCAACTACATCGCCAAGGGCTTTGCCCTGGGGAGGGTATGACCATGAACCTCACCTGGATGGCATGGACGCTGCCGACGGCGCTGTTTTTCATCACGATCCTGGTGCTGCTGTGCGGCATGGCGGCCTGGGAATACGCCTCGCCGGGCGGCAATCCGCGCGTCGGCATCCTGCGCTTCGAGACGACGCGCGGCGACCGCCTCTTTGTTTCGCTGCTCGGCAGCGCCTTTATCCATCTCGCTTGGCTGGGTCTTGTCGGACCCAACCTGTGGTGGGCTCTCGCTCTCTCCGTAGTCTACGCCGTCGGCGTGTTCCGCTACGTATAGAGGGGGAAACTGTTGGAGCGGCCGCGTGCCGACGGCCGCTCCAGATCGCACTTGAAACCTGAAAAGTGGAGGAAACTAATGCGAAGGCAATTTTTAACATCAACGACTGCGCTTGTCCTGCTCTGGGGAGCAGGCCAGGCGTTCGCCGGAATGGACGAAGCCAAGACCTTCCTGGATACTGAAATCAAGGATCTGTCGACGCTCGATCGCGGCGCCCAGGAAGCCGAGATGCAATGGTTCATCGATGCCGCGAAGCCTTTCGCCGGCATGGACATCAAGGTGGTCTCCGAGACCATCGATACGCATAGCTATGAGTCCAAGGTTTTGGCGCCCGCCTTCACCGCGATCACGGGCATCAAGATCACCCACGACCTGATCGGCGAAGGCGACGTCGTCGAAAAGCTGCAGACCCAGATGCAGTCGGGCGAAAACATCTACGACGCCTACGTCAACGACTCCGACCTGATCGGCACGCATTGGCGCTACCAGCAGGCGCGCAGCCTGACCAAGTGGATGGCGAATGAGGGCAAGGATGTCACCAACCCCAACCTCGACCTCGCCGACTTCATCGGCACCAAGTTCACGACCGCTCCGGACGGCGACCTCTACCAGCTGCCCGACCAGCAGTTCGCGAACCTCTACTGGTTCCGCTACGACTGGTTCAACGACGAGAAGAACAAGGCCGATTTCAAGGCCAAGTACGGTTACGACCTTGGCGTTCCCGTCAACTGGTCGGCCTATGAGGACATCGCCGAATTCTTCACCGGCCGCGAGATCGACGGGAAGAAGGTCTATGGCCACATGGACTACGGCAAGAAGGACCCGTCGCTCGGCTGGCGGTTCACCGACGCATGGCTGTCGATGGCCGGCAATGGCGACAAGGGCCTGCCAAACGGTCTTCCGGTCGACGAATGGGGCATCAAGGTCAACGAGAAGTCGCAGCCTGTCGGCTCGTGCGTCGCGCGCGGCGGCGACACCAACGGCCCGGCTTCCGTGTATTCGATCCAGAAGTACCTGGATTGGCTGAAGGCCTATGCGCCGCCGGAAGCCCAGGGCATGACGTTCGGCGAATCCGGCCCCGTCCCGTCGCAGGGCACGGTCGCGCAGCAGATGTTCACCTACACTGCCTTCACCGCCTCCTTCGTCAAGGACGGGCTGCCGGTCGTCAACGCGGACGGCACCCCGAAATGGCGCTTTGCTCCGTCGCCGCATGGCGTGTACTGGAAGGATGGCATGAAGCTTGGCTACCAGGACGTCGGTTCCTGGACCCTGCTGAAGTCCACGCCCGACGATCGCGCCAAGGCCGCCTGGCTCTATGCGCAGTTCGTCGTGTCGAAGACGGTCGACGTGAAGAAGAGCCATGTCGGCCTGACGCTCATCCGCGAGTCGACGATCCAGGACAAGAGCTTCACGGAACGCGCTCCAAAGCTCGGCGGCTTGATCGAGTTCTACCGCTCGCCGGCCCGCGTCCAGTGGTCGCCGACGGGTACCAACGTGCCGGATTATCCGAAGCTGGCACAGCTCTGGTGGCAGGCGATCGGCGATGCTTCGTCGGGTGCCAAGACGGCACAGGAGGCGATGGACTCGCTCTGCGCCGAGCAGGAAAAGGTCATGGAACGCCTGGAAAAGGCAGGCATCCAGGGCGACATCGGTCCGAAGATGGCCGAAGAGCATGACCTGGCCTACTGGAACGCCGACGCGGTCAAGAACGGCCATCTCGCGCCTCAGCTCAAGATCGAGAACGAGAAGGAAAAGCCGGTCACCATCAACTACGACGAACTGGTGAAGAGCTGGCAGAAGTAAGACTGTCTGATGCGGGCGTCAGCGCCCGCGCAGGACTTGCGGGGGAGGCGGCTTTTGCCGTCTCCCCTGTTGCATGATTAGCGGAGGAGCGGAAATGAGCGGCTTTGTGCTGGCCATCGACCAGGGCACGACATCGAGCAGGGCGATCCTGTTCGACGACAAGATGAAGGTTGCAGGCACAGGCCAGCAGGAATTCACTCAGCATTATCCGGCCTCCGGCTGGGTCGAGCACGACCCGGAGGAGATCTGGTCGAGCGTCGTCGCCACCGTGAAGGCGGCGCTGAAGAATGCCGGCAGCGCCGCTGCTGATGTCGCCGCGATCGGCATCACCAACCAGCGCGAGACCGTCGTCATCTGGGACAGGGCGACCGGCAAGCCGATCCACAACGCCATCGTCTGGCAGGACCGCCGCACCGCGCCACTGTGCCACAAGCTGAAGAAACAGGGGCTGGAGAAGACATTCACCAGAAAGACCGGCCTGCTGCTTGATCCCTATTTTTCCGGCACAAAGATCGCCTGGATACTGGACAAGGTGAAGGGCGCCAGGAAACGCGCCGAGAAGGGTGAGCTGCTCGCCGGTACCATCGACAGTTTCCTGATCTGGCGGCTGACCGGCGGCAAGGTGCACGCCACCGACGCCACCAACGCCTCGCGCACGCTGGTCTACAACATCGAGAAGAATGTCTGGGACGACGAGCTGCTGTCCATCCTGCGCATCCCGGCCGCGATGCTGCCTCAGGTCAAGGATTGCGCCGACGACTACGGCGTGACCGAGAAAAGCCTGTTTGGCGCCGAAATAAAAATTCTCGGCGTGGCCGGCGACCAGCATGCCGCGACCATCGGCCAGGCCTGTTTCGAGCCGGGCATGATGAAATCCACCTATGGCACCGGCTGCTTCGCGCTGCTCAACACCGGCGCCGACCTGGTGCGCTCGAAGAACCGGCTGTTGACGACCATCGCCTACCGCCTGAATGGCAAGACCACCTATGCGCTGGAAGGCTCGATCTTCATCGCCGGTGCCGCCGTGCAATGGCTGCGCGACGGCATCAAGGTGATCGGCAAGGCCGAGCACAGCGGCGCGCTGGCGGCGACCGCCGATCCGACACAGGAAGTCTATCTGGTGCCGGCCTTCGTCGGCCTCGGCGCGCCGCACTGGGACGCCGAGGCGCGTGGCGCCATCTTCGGCCTGACCCGCAATTCGGGCCCGGCGGAGTTTGCCCGCGCCGCACTCGAATCCGTCGCCTACCAGACCCGCGACCTGCTCGATGCGATGCGCAAGGATTGGAAGGGCGCCTCGGCCAAGACCGTGCTTCGTGTCGACGGCGGCATGGTGGCGTCCGACTGGACCATGCAGCGGCTGGCCGACATCCTCGATGCGCCGGTCGACCGGCCGACCATCCTGGAGACCACCGCGCTCGGTGCCGCCTGGCTTGCGGGTTCAAGGGCGGGTGTGTGGCCAAAAGCCAAGGAATTCGCCAGGAGCTGGGCGCTCGAGCGGCGCTTCAAGCCGGATATGGAGGCCACTGTCCGCTCGGCCAAGCTCGCCGGCTGGCGCGATGCGGTACGCAGGACCTTGAGTACGCAGTAGTTCTGCCAGCAAAACGAAAGCCCGCACCGTCGCCGGCACGGGCTTCCATCAGCCTCCCGTGTTCGATCCGCCCGGGAACCCTAGTAGGGCGAATAGCACTGCTGACGCGGGCCGTCATAAGGCTGGAAGGTGTTGTCCGACGCGCGATAGCTTCTGTAGCGGTCGTAGCACCACTGTACATGCGCGTCGCCGCGATAGACGCGGTTGTTCTCATTGTTGATGATCGCGCCAGTGATCAGCGCGCCAGTGGCGAACGCAGCCAGCGGGAACCAGTAGTCGCCGTGGCGGCGATAGCCGTGACGATATTCGCGATAGCCGCGATGGCCGTTCCAATAGGCGTCGCGGTTGAAGTCGCGACTGACACCACGGCGGTTCCAATGGCGATGCTTCCATTGAAAATCGCCATTGCGGGCCTCGATCTTCTGAATGTCCGACGAAACCGGCAATGCCTGCTGCGGTATGACCATCTCGGCATTGGCAGGCACGGCGGCCGCCGCCGCGAACGAAACTGACAGTGTGGCAGCCAGCAAGCCCGAAACGATCTTCCTCATGGCCTTCTCCTTGAAAGGGGTGACGTCCCTTGTGGTGAGAAAACGGCCCGGCCGGGCTATGGTTCCTGTAAAATCGCAGGTTGCCGATTTGTAATGCTTCTACCGTACGGCGTTGCTGCGATACAGAAACGCTCGTCCTTTCGCGTAAGGCGAGCTCGTCATTGGCCGGGCAACGTGCGAGCGGCGTGCACCGTGGAAAGCAAGGCTTGGAGGCCTTCTTTTTCCGGTTGACCGGTCGCGGCACTCTCCCTATGTTCCGCGCAATTTCGAGGGCGGCCTTTTCGAGCCCGCGGGAGCGCGTAGCTCAGCCGGTAGAGCAACTGACTTTTAATCAGTAGGTCATGGGTTCGAATCCCATCGCGCTCACCAAAACAATCAATCGCTTAGTGAGCTTGGCGCTCATGGTGTCGCGGCCGAAAGGCACTGAACCGCTGCTCGAAAAGCCGTTCTGACGATATCTGGACTCTCGATTGCAACGGAAGCATTCTTTTCCCATTGGGGAGAGAAGGGCGTGGATAAGCTAAGCATAGGGGCTGATGAGGCTAAACGCTGGCGAGACAAGGCCCTGCGCGGTCGCCGGAGAGGCCTCTCGCGCAACGTCGTGTCGTGGGCGCTGATCCTGACGGCGATAATCTCTCTCTCTAGTCTGATTGCGTTGGGCGTCTGAGAGTGGTGCCCTCTCGCCCTCGCGAGCATTTTAGTTTTGCGGGAGTGCAGAGACGTACCCTCAAATGCGACAGTTGCGGGCATTCCGAGGAACACTTTCACGATCCGAACGGCGACGCGAAGCTCAAATAGAGGGCCGTTCGCTAGAGCGCCGGGCGCCCGCTTTGCACGACGCGGAGGCTAGGTTAATGGTCAGGCAGGTAGTTCTTCGAAGATGGTGCGGGACGGTGCGCACGCCGATGGCTGCCGAGTACGCGCGCTACGTGGCAGGGACTGGTGGCGACGAGCTTGGCGCCACCAATCACTTCGAGCATCTGGATGACCGTTTATTTGGCACCAAGAGGAATGCGCCAGAGCCAATCACCGAGGGCGGCGTCATCGAATCTTTTGGCGGAACCTGGAGTGGCAACTGGTGCAATCCTGCAAAATCATGTGCACCAAGTGTTCTGCGGGCAACGTCGCCGGCTCGGGTTCAGCCGCGTTAGTGCGCTTCCCCAGCAGACTTCCGCCGTCCATCATCGTTCCAGGCCCCATCCGCATTTCGGCGTTGATTTGCGGGGGCGCGTTCGCAGCCTCCTTTGCCAGTGCAGTTGCGAGCGTGGCGATGTGGTGAGCCAGTGCCTCAAAACTTCGTCGGTCTTGGTCGATTTCCGGTTTGGCACCGGACAGTGGACCGAGCGATCCGGATGGAAACTCACCAAGGAGGCTCCCGGTTCGATCTCGTAGGGTTTCGGCAGCGTCTCGAAATGTAGCAGCATTGTAAGGGACTTGGCCGTTAAAAATCCCAGCAAGCGTTTTTGCAGCCGTTGCCATTTGTTTCATGGACGCTTGGCGGCTCTCAATGAGTGCTTCAATGCCAACCTTGGCAGCGACCAGGCTCGAAACACAAGCCAGTGCAAGCCCCACCGCAAGGACGAGTCTCACTGAGTTGTGCGCTTCCCCGTGCGGGCAGGCCGCAACTCCAATGTTCATGCGCCTTCCTCCAAGTCACGCTTCGGCCGTACACCTTCCAGTACATGGAAGGTCAAGCCGGGCTCCAACAAGCGATCTCAATCAATGGTGGGAAGGGCAGAATGGCGATCACGGGCTGATGCGCGGCGACGAGAGACTCACCATCGCGCGCTCCAGCAGCCGCTCTCCTGCCCGGCGAAGCGCGCCTCGCGAGTCCCTGGCACCCGCCTATGGCTCGTGGCAACGGGCTTAGCCCGCCCCGATCAAATCCATCAAGAGGCCCACAACGGCAGCGAGTGACCCGCCACCTATGAGCAGTGACCAGCGCCGCCGTTTGACGCGGAGGATCGGCTTGTTCCCCTTGGTAGTCTCAGCATGGGCAGCCTCGATAGCCTTGGCAAACTTCGCGGCCTTGGTAGCCTTCGTGGTCTTGGCGGCATCATGGGCACTATACAGGCGCCTGCCGTCCTCTCCGAACCGATCGCTGTTCGGAGAGGCCTTCTTGGACATCTTCGGCATCACTACGCCCCATCTCCGTCAAGGTATATTAGCGTCTGCTTGAATTTATCCCGAAGCAGGATCATAATGAAGGTGGGTTTTTGAAGGGGTAAAGGGGTAAAGAGTCATGGAATTCGCAAGTTGCTACGACCAGAGCGCGATCGTTTTGGCGTTCCTCAACGTCACTGCCGTGTTCATAATTCTGACCGCATTTGCCGGTGCACGGTTGATTGCGGTGTCAGGCAGGATGCCTGCTGGACAGCTTCAGGCGTCGTAGAGCCGGAAAGCTGCTTTTATCGGAAACTCCGAGGGAGGGCTTTCCGATGCGATGGGCCTTATTGATCATTATTGCCGGTGTTGCCGGGTTCTACCTATGGGACCAGTTGGCAAACGATGGAAAGTATACGGCTCAGGTCGAGCGTGGTTTCGATCAGGCTGCTTCCTTTCCAGGCGAATTGGGCATTCAGGTCACATTCAATTAGAGCCCTTGGCAATCATGCAATGCGAAAAGCGGTCGCCGGCGTGTCTATCCTGATCGTCCTTTCGCTTGGCGCGTTGCTCGCGACGTCGAGCGGCGTCCTCTATCACGAAGAGAAGAGCCCAACGGGTGCATCTACCTGCCACTATTTCACAGGACTCGGCGTGTTTACGACGCCAAGTTATTCGGTGGACGGCTGCCCACGCTTCATCAAGGTAGGCCGATAAGGACGCGCCGATATAGCAGGCTATATATTCGCCAAGTCTAGTCTTTGCGATTATCAGAAATGGTTAGCGCGCGGAATACGCGAATATTTTCATTGGCTTATATTAGCGAGAAGCAGAACATTCTGCGCTCGGGCGCATTCCCAAAGGTTAACAACGAGTTAAGGTCTGTTGACACGACGTGGTCGCCGGGAACAGGATCATCGTCGCGACCGGGGGATGAGCTTTTGCACCTCTGTCTGGGTTTAACGGGTAAGGGGAAATCACATGACGAAACTTCTGAAGCAATTCCGCGACGACGATTCTGGCGCCGCGATGGTTGAATATTCCATCCTCGTCGGCATCATCGCAGCAGCATCGATCCTTGCGATCCTCGCCATCGGTGGCTGGGTTACGGGCCGCTTTACGGGCCTGTGCGCAAATCTGGAAGCATCGCCGCTCGGCACCTGTAACGTCGGAACGGGCGTCGGAACCTGATACGGCCAAAGGGCCACAAGCCTTGTTGAGACAGGGGGTCGGCGCACGTCGCCGGCCCTTTTCTTTACAGCGGCGCGAACGACGCCACGACCATATACAGGGAGACGATACCACCGCCGAAGCGGGCTACTGTGAGGGCACATAGGACCGGCGTCCCCGATCAGCGCTATCGCAATTACAGATTTGCCCTCGCGTGCGTGCAAGCGCGCGAGGGCAAAAGTGATTATGTCCTCAGCGCCAGACAGGTTACGTTACGTCAGCACGAAAGGGAAAGACGATGAAAACGTTGCTGGCAATAGCCGCCGCACTTGGCCTCTCCATATCCGCTGCATCCGCAGAGTGCCCCGGGCATTCGAAGGTACAGGCATCGGTCGACACACAGACGAAGACTGCGAGCGTCGCGTCCGCCGACACAGCAACCGCCGATACCCAGACGATCAAGAAAGAAGTGCCGCCGGAGACCGAATAGCGGTTGAGCTCAGTCACCGGAGGCGCCCCAAGCGGCTGCACGACTTCGGCCTGCAAGGCGGGATATGCTGGCTGCGCAGGTCCACGATGTCTTTGACGACATTACCGGTCCGGGCACCTGAAGGCCCCGGGTGATTTCTCAACCGGAGGTCGCCGGGCGTAAAGACCCAAAGCAGATTTCACAGGCAGACTTGGAGTACCTTCTGGCACACGCGGAACGGCTGCAGACTCGTTCTCTACATTAGCAATCACTTGTATTTCCCTTGAATCAGGATCATGCTGAGCCAGGCGGTGGGGCCACTGGATTGGGGTAGGTGGGTTTGAAGGGGTAAGGCACCATGGAATTCGCAAGTTGCTTTGACCAAAGCGGGACCGTTCTTGCGTCGACGATCTTCCTTGACATCACGGCGGTTCTCATAATCCTGGCCGCATTTGCCGCTGCGCGTTTGATTACAACGTCAGGCGCAGGTTCCATCGAACGGCTTCGTACCGCGTAAAGCCAGCGAGGGCGTCGCCCGCGTGTGTTGCGGCGAACGAGTGCTTCCGCGCTCGTCGGCCTCGACGCAGTGGGGCGGGCTGATCTGCAATCTGCTTTGCCTCTGATCGATTAGGTCGCCCTGTCGGGAACGCTTGGCGCCCCAACCTTGTCGCCACACAGGTCGATGGCTAAACTCAGCCTTCCCAAGGGAGGCTCGAACATGGCACTTCACCTTTCGGCGGAAACTGTAGCTCCCAGGGCGGCGGCACCTCAAAAGTATCTCTTCGGCCCGGTTGCCGATTTCCTCATGCTCGGTGGGAGCGCATTTCTGATCCTGCCGTTTCTGTTCTTGGTGCCGCTCGAGTACGAAGGCGCTGTAGCCGCAACGATGGTCTTTGTGGCCTACGTGATAAACTATCCCCACTTCGCCCACTCATACCAGCTTTTCTACCGCAATTTTGGGCGCAAGGTGAGCGGGGACGGATACGACAGGGGCCTTCAGTTTCGCTACATTTTCGCAGGCATCGTCGTTCCCGTCATCATGGGCGCGTTCTTTGCGTATGGCGCGGCAGCGGCGAACGCCCGCCTCTTGGGATATGCAACCAATGCGATGTTCTTTTTCGTCGGCTGGCACTACGTCAAGCAGGGCTACGGCATGCTGATGGTGGATGCCGTCCTGAAGCGCAAATTCTTCGACGATCGAGACAAGAAGGTGCTGCTGGTCAACAGCTATGCCGTGTGGATCCTGGCATGGCTTCAGACGAATACGGCAGTCACCCAGGGCAAATATTATGGCCTGGAATATTACACATTTGCGGCCCCGTCGTGGATCATCAACATTGTCCTGCTGCTGGCGACTGCTTCCACGGCGGCCACGGGTCTGATGCTGGTCGATCGCTGGCGAAAAAACGGCGGCAACCTGCCGTATAACGGCGTCGTGGCCTACGTCGCATCGCTCTACCTTTGGATTCTGATTGCGAGGATAAACCCGCTCTGGCTGCTTGTGGTGCCCGCGCTCCACTCGCTCCAATACTTGGCGGTGGTTTGGCGCTATCAGACCAATGTCGAGCGCGACGATCCTGGCGCCGTCGGAGATCCGCCGCTGAAGCTCCTGGCCTTTCTTGGTCCGCTCTACAGGCTGCGGGTCCTGGGATTTATCGTCGGTGGTGCCGCACTTGGATATCTCGGTTTCTGGCTGATCCCGTTCGTGCTGACTGCCTTGATCCCGTACGACAAGCAGGTGCTCGGTTCATCGCTCTTCTTCTTCATCGTGCTGATATTCATCAACGTGCACCACTACTTCCTGGACAACGTGATGTGGCGCCGCGGCAACCCGGAGGTGTCGAAGTATCTGTTCCGCTAGGCTGTTCGGCGGCGGCCCGCAAAGGTTCGAATTCCATCGCGCTGGCCGGAAACTCAAGATCGTCCGAAGGCGCCAGAAGGTGGCTCGGAACTGCCGGTCAAGCGTATGGGAGAGGCCGGGTCCGGCAGGGCCTCGGGGTGGCCAGCAACAGGCTGGCACATCCAGAGATGCCGACCACTACGACGAGAGCGGAAATTCCTCCGGCCAAGAAAACGGGATAACACCCAACTTGCTCGACAGCGCGTATCTGTTGATCACTAGCTAACTTATTCTGGCTATATATCGCCCGTGGGCAGCAGAAATGCGTGGGTTGCATGCCTTGGGTTGTCGGCATTGTTGACGCTTGGGCTGGATCGGGTGACACGATGGGCGACAGGTCAGATTTCGCGGCGATCCAGACCGAACAGGGCAGCCTGCGCGCCGATGATGCGGGGGCTCCAATTGTATCGGCGATTATCCCTTGCCTGAACGAAGAGCGCACGCTCGGCATCTGCATTCGCAAGGCTCTTGATGTCTTTGCCGCGCGTGGCATCAGCGGTGAGGTGGTCGTCGGAGACAATGGGTCAAGCGATCGGTCGGTTGAAATTGCCGAGTCCCTCGGCGCGCGTGTCGTGCACCAGCGGGTCAAAGGATATGGCGCGGCGATCAGTGCAGCGGCTGAATCCGCGCGAGGCAAGTACCTCATCATGGCGGATGCGGACGATTCCTACGACTGGAGCAAGCTCGGCGACTTCGTCGACGCCTTGGAGGGTGGTGCCGACCTCGTCATGGGCAATCGCTTTGCGGGCGGTATCGAGCCTGGGGCCATGCCTCCGCTGCATCGATATCTGGGCAATCCGGTGCTTTCAACGATTGCCCGCTGGCTTCACCACTCTCCGGTACACGATTTCCATTGCGGCATGCGCGGATTCACCCGCGATGCGTTTCGCAGGATAGGCGCGCGCTCGCCCGGCATGGAATTCGCCTCGGAGATGGTTATCAACGCGCATCGCGCAGGCCTGGTGATCCGCGAAGTGCCGATCAAACTCCATCGGGACAAGCGAGACCGGCCACCTCATCTGCGTTCATTCCGTGATGGTTGGCGGCACCTGCGGCTGATCGTGGCCCATGCGCCCGATACCATGTACCTCATACCGGGCGTGAGCTTGCTGGTGCCCGGCATTGTTGGCCTTGCAATCCTCGCTGCCGGGCCTGTTCGCATCGGTGGGTGGTATTTCGGAATTCACTTCGTCGCGCTCTCCGCCATGGCGACACTGATTGGCCTTTCAGCCATCCTGTTCGGGATGCTGGCCAAGGTCGCGATCGCGATCTACCAGCCAGTCCACGGAGGCAGACTTGTACCCATGCTGATGCGCGGTCGCCCGTTGGAATGGCTGCTCTTCTCAGGCGGCGTGCTTGCCGTGGCCGGCTTTGTCGCGGATGTATTACTGGCGCTACGTTGGTTTTTTGTCGGCGGGCCAATGGAGCAGTCGGTGCACCTGACCTTTGTGATCACCACTGCCTGCGTGGCCGGCATGTCCATGGTGCTGTCCGGTTTCGTGCTCAAGCTGCTGCTTGATAATTTGGGTGACAAGCGTGCGTTCTAACCGTCCGACTGCCTTCCGAGCGGAAACTCGAGCAGGTAGCCGCGTGGCCGAAAAGCCATTTCTGTCCGTTGTCATGCCGGTCCATGAAGGAGCGGCATGGATTGGCGCGACACTTGACTCGCTGGCTGCTGAGCCGACCGACGGCCTCGAGATAATCGTTATCGACAGCAGCCCGACGAGCGCCACCGCTGCGATTGTCGAGCGATTTGTCCACCAATTGCCCCTTCGGCTGCATCAGCGAAGGGATCTCGGGCAGTGGCAGACGAAGACCAACCTGGCCGTCGAGCTGGCGGCCGCCGATCATGTCTGCATACTCCCATCCGACGACCTGTGGCTGCCTGGACGCGTCGCGGCCGCTCGCCGCTGGCTTGCAGACGCTCCCGAAGCCGCACTTCATTTGGCCCCGACCGCTATCGTCGACCGCAACGGCCGGCGAATGGGGCGCTGGAACTGTCCCTTGCCGGCTGACGAGGTGCTCGGAGCTGAGTTCCTGCTGGAACGGCTGCTCGTGCAAAATTTTGTCTCGGTGCCCGCGCCGGTATTCCGCCGAAGCGCGTGGCTGGAGTGCGGGGGCTTGGATGAGAGACTCTGGTATACGGCGGATTGGGACATTTGGGCGAAGCTCGCCAGTACTGGACCGGTGACCTATCACGACGAGATCACGACGGCCTTTCGGGTTCACGGCAGCTCGCTGACTGTAACCGGATCCCGTGACGCGAGCGAGTTCCGATCACAAATGCAGATAGTCCTGGAGCGCCATTTGCACCGGCTACCGGCAAGCAGTCGCCGCCGGGTCGAACCGGCCGCTCGGGCGTCGATCAGCGTCAATGTGTTGCTGGCCGCTGCGTCGGGCGGTAATTTGAGGGCTTTGGTTCGCGCGACTGGTGTTGTGCTGTCGCTCGGGCCGATCGGAATGAGGCGCTATTTGCGCGACTCGCGGTTGCGTGAGCGTACCGTGAGCCGACTTCGCGCGAAACTGACGGGAGCTTTCTGAGCCAATGCCCAGGACAGCTACGACCTCCGGTGAGCAGGCGGGGCAGGAGCGCCTTGCGGGTGCCCGTGAAAGACCGCTCTTGGAACGAGGGTGGCGATACACACTGGTTGGGTTGGTGTGCGCCATTACGCACAACGTTATCATGATTGCGGTCGATCAAGTGGGGGTGCATTACCTGCTGGGCACCGTGATTTCATTCATGGCAGTAACGCCCCTCGGATACGCACTGCACAGCCGCTTCACCTTTGCCGAGCCTCTTCGCTTGAAGGCATTCGCGCGTTTCATAGGAGGCGTGGCCACGGCCTATCCAGTCTCGGTGGCCATGATGATGGTTCTCTGTTCCGGTCTCGGTCTTGGTGTTGCGATTGCGACACCGATCGCTACCGTCGCTCTATTCGTCTGGAACTTTGTCGCTGCGCACTGGGCCATCCTGCCGCGGCTCTATCTGCAGCCCGCAACCGTGCCGACGGCACCCTCCCGCCCGGCGAACCAGCAATCAGTGGGAAATGAGGAATAAGAATGTTGGCACCAGGTCAGGTCGCGCGCAGGGTTCTCGGCCGCCATTTTGAGCCGGTCGGCAAGGCCTATCGCCGTGTGTTCGTCAACCTCGACACAATAGCGGATTTTCTCGATGGCGAGCTGCCGAACGGCGCGAAGATCTTGGATATCGGCGGAGGTGACGGCGCGCTTATCGAGCGGGTTCTGGATCGACGCCCTGACCTGGCGGTTACGATGTGCGATCCAGCTCCTGTAATCGGTACATTCCTGAGCAACGCAAATCGGGCGAGGGTTGAACTTCTGCCCGCGACTGATCTCACCTGTGTAACGGGATCTTACGATGTCGTAACGATTTGCGACGTCATCCATCATGTGCCGGTCGATCAGCGCGACGCCTTCTTCAAATCGCTGGCTGAAAGCTGCGAACGCTGGGCCTGCCGGAAGATCATCCTGAAGGACGTTGAGCCCGGAGCAATACGCGCCACGCTGTCGCTTCTTGCAGACTGGTACATTACCGGCGACAGGCATGTCGTGCTGTTTTCACGCTCGGACTTTGCGGCCATGGCGCGACGGCATTTCCCGAAAGCGCAGAGAGCGTCGGCGGTCCCGGACTGGCCGAATTATTGCGAAGTGCTGAGTTGGTAGTCTCTGACTGATTGACCCGCGAGACGACGAAGCCCGCGAATGGATGCCACCATTCCTTGCGCTGTTGGGTGTGCGCTGCGAGTGAGAGTCACGGGTTTGGGGGTATCTTGAACACGCAGGAACCGGGACACGGACTAACCAGGCTATTTGGTTTCGAGCAGCGCCAGGCCGCGATATATTTGGGTGTCCTGATCGCACTCAAGATTATTTTGCTGTTCGCCCTGGCTTGGAACACTCGCTTCGTCATGGACGAATTCGTCCAACTTGGATGGGCCAAATATTTCTCCAACGGCCTGTTCGATAGTATCTGGCATGCCAAGGCGGTCGGCTATGCGGTCTTTTACGAGATTGCCCACCTGATCGGCTGGGATGCCCCATCGATTCTGCTTACCGGCCGCATGCAGGTTGCGCTGCTGGCATGCGTGACCATCGCTTTCGTCTATGCATGCGCTCGCGCACTTGGCGAAGACCGCGTGCGCGCGCTGGCAATCGTCCTCATCCTGCTCTGCTTCTCGAATTTCATGGAGCGCATCTTTCGCACCATCGCCGAACCACTGGCGGTTTTCTTCGCCGTGGCGGCGCTGCTGGTTGTCTTGCGGGCCCATGCGTTGAGCGCAAGGCAGCTTCTTGCCGCTGGCATCCTAAGCGGCTTGGCCTTCCTCGCTACTCAGAAGTCAGTCTACTTCAATGTTGCCCTAGGGCTTGGCTTGGTCGCTGACGCAGCTTTGCAGAGACGCTACGCAACAGGCATAGTCCGCGGAGCATGGCTCGTGCTGGGATGGGCTCTTCCTGCAATTGCCTATTGCTTCATCTTCGGTAGCGGCGACCCCGTTCCTATTGCCAGGAGCCTCGTATTCGGCCCGCTTGATATTGCGATGCGAGGGGGCGGTGAATACGGGGGGCTGAGGCGCTTCGTGCTGCAGACGCTCCTGCGGAACTTCGTACCCTATGCCCTCTGTTTTTCCGGCATGGCTCTGTCGCTGATGCAGATCATGAAACTCGATGAACGAAGGCGAATTGCGCTGATCTTCACTGTAGTCATCACAGTGCTGGTTTTCGCGCACGACCAGCCGTGGCCCTACGTGTTCATCATGGCTCTGCCGTTCATGTCACTGTGGTCGTTGGTACTGCTCGACGGCATCGCAACCCACGCGCGTTACCTGCGCCTTGCATGGGTGGCGCTGATCACCAGCGTGGCCATAAGCTACGTGAGCAATCTCATTTATCTTCGCACCGAAAACAATGCGGCCCAACTTGAGCTGGTCGCGCGTGCAGGGTCGTTGCTCGCACCCGATGAGCGATATTTCGACGGTATCGGGATGCTGCCCAATCGGAAGGAGCCGACAACTTTGTGGCTCGATCGGCACTATGTTTTCGCGACCTTGCGGGAAGGCAGGAATTCCGAGGTCTACAAAGTCTTTAGCAAGTCTCCGCCGAAGATGATCCTGTGGTCCTATCGGATGGACAATATCTATCCCGTGGTCGCGCCTCTGATTGCGAACAGCTACGTCAGCGTCGCACCAAATCTCAGGATCGCCGGCTGCCGCCTTCAGCCCGGTGAGAAGACGATTTTCAACGTCCCGATTGCCGGAAGCTATGCGCTCTACGGCGCAACCGGGACGCCCTTGCAAGGTTCGGTCGAAATTGACGGCGCCGTGCTTGATCCGCCATTTCATCTTGAGACCGGATCAAAGACCCTGACATTGAAAACCGATTCCGGCGAAGCATTGCTGCTGCCGACAGGTTCGTACGCCGGGCATTTCAAGGCGGGCAGTGACAACGATCTATTTGCCAACATCTACGACTGAGCCGATTTACGGTCATCGGCAAACAGCGCGATGCCGCCGGGATCAACGGCCAATGCATTACCTGCAAGGATAATGTTTAGCCGGTTGCACAGCGGTTGGAGTCCGAAGGCGCTCGCATTCCCGCATTGGCGGGGACGAGCCGGACGCGCATGGCGCCACGCTCCGCATAAGGTCTAGCCGCCCGCGCCGTCGTCCATCATTGTGTTGGTCAGCGCCTCATAGGCCATGCTGCATGTCTCGGAATGCGGGCAGTCCTTCACAACGAGCACCGGTGCAATGGTAAAGATCGCCGCGATGAAGATTTGTAGGCCGAGACTGATGGCTCTCATCTTCCTGCCGAACAGGCCGCTGAAGAAGAAATAGAGACCCTGAGCCATGCAGGCTGCCGTCAGAATGCCCAGAAGCGGGCGGGTGGCTCTGGCAAAGGGGGTAATGTAGCCGTCCGGAAAACCCACCATGCTGAGCTCTATGGACCATTGCAGGGCCAGCACAACGCTTAGCGCCGCCCAGACACGAGCGGCCGCGCGCGTAAACAGCATTTGCTTTGACCTTTCGCCGGCAGCAGGCTCCAATAAACCTCAAGCCCCTCCGAAAACCAGCGAGACATTGCCGCCGGCGTGGCGCTCCAGCCGGCCGGCGAGGTCCAGTTCCAGCAGCACCATCGAAACCTGCGCGGCGCTGAGGCCGGTATGGCGGATGACATCGTCCACTGCCACCGGCGTCGGGCCGAGCGCTTCGAGCACACCGGCACGCTCGTCCTCGCCGGGCGGCGGCGTTGCCGAGAGTTCGGGCGGCTCGGCAAGCGGCGCCGTCCTTGGCGGCCGGGTGCCGGCGAGCGGCGCGATCGCGCTGGCAATGTCGGCCGCTTCGGTCACCAGCGTAGCGCCATCCTTGAGCAGGCCGTTGGAGCCGGCGGCGCGCGGATCGAGCGGCGAGCCCGGCACGGCAAAGACAAGCCGGCCCATCTCGCCGGCCAGCCTGGCGCTGATCAGCGATCCGGAGCGTTGCGCCGCCTCGATCACGACCAGCCCGAGTGCGGCACCCGCCACGAGCCGGTTGCGGCGTGGAAAATCCTGCGCGCGCGGCTGCCAGCCGAACGGCATTTCCGAAATGATGGCGCCGCCGCGCTCGGCGATCTCGTTGCTGAGGCCGGCATTTTCGGGCGGGTAGGGCAGGTCGAGCCCGCCGGCGAGCACGCCGATCGTTCCCGTCGCTATGCTGCCCTGGTGCGCTGATGTATCGATGCCGCGCGCCAGCCCGGAGACGATCGCGTAGCCATCGCGACCAAGATCCGCCGCCAGCATGCGCGCCATCTTGATGCCGGCAAGCGAGGCGTTGCGGGCACCGACGATGGCGACCGCCGGCAGACGGAAAACCGCGGCCTCGCCTTTCACCGCAAGCAGCGGCGGCGGGTTGTCCATGTTTTTCAGCAAGGGCGGATAGTCGGCCTCGCCGATGCCGACGAAGCGGGCACCGGCCTGGCCGGCGGCCTCCAGTTCCGCCTCCGCCTCGGTGACCGAAGGAATGCGGGCAATGCGGCTGGCACCGCCGGAGATCATCAGCTCGGGCAGCATCTCGAGCGCCGCCTCGGCCGAGCCGAACCGGTTGATGAGCTGACGGAAGGAAGCCGGGCCGACATTCGGCGTGCGGATCAGGCGAAGCCAGCTCAGCCGCTGCCGGTCGCTGAGGTGCGGCCCGACGGCAGGTTTGCTCACCCCTTGGCTCCGATCTTGCCCTCGGTGCCGGCGAGTAGCCGCGAAATGTTGGCACGGTGTTTTATGATGGCGATCAGGCTCATCACCGCGAACAGGCCGGCGATCTGCGGCGTGCTGAGAAAATAGAGTGCGATCGGCACCACCACGGCCGCCACCAGTGCCGCCAGCGAGGAGTAGCGGAACAGGAAAGCGACGGCGAGCCACACGACGGCGAAGATCAACGCCACCTGCCAGGCCAGCCCGATCAGCACGCCGAGATAGGTGGCGATGCCCTTGCCGCCCTTGAAGCCGAGCCAGGCCGGGAAGAGATGGCCGAGAAAGGCACCAAAGCCGGCCCAGAGCCCGAAATCCGGCCCGAAGCGGGCGGCGATCAGCACCGCCGCCGTGCCCTTCAGCGCGTCGAGCAACAGCGTCGCTACGGCGAGCCCCTTGTTGCCCGTGCGCAGCACATTGGTGGCGCCGATATTGCCGGAGCCGATCTTGCGTACATCGCCGAGGCCGGCGGCACGGGTGACCAAGAGGCCGAAGGGAATCGAGCCGAGCAGATAGCCGAACAGCAATGCCAGGATGAGGCCGTAACTCATTGTTTCCCCCCGCGTTTCCCCAACCGTTCGGAACAGCGCAATGCGCCGTGGCCGACTTAGGCCGAAAACACTGTGCGGCCCGCTACCATCGTTTGCAAGACCTTGCCTTGCAGCCGCGCGCCTTCGAAACAGGTGTTTTTCGAACGCGAGCGAAGGCCGCTTTCGCTGACCACCCACGGTTCGTCGAGGTCGACGACCGCAAGGTCGGCGACAGCGCCTGGCTTCAGCGTGCCGCCGGGCAGGCCGAACAGTCTTGCGGGAGCGGTGGACAGTGTCTCGATCAGCCGAAGCAGCGGCACATCGCCATTGTGGTAGAGCCTGAGTGCGGCGCCCAGCAGCGTCTCCAGGCCAATGGCGCCGGCAGCCGCGTCGGCGAAGGGCAGGCGTTTGGTGTCGACGTCCTGCGGGTCATGTGAGGAGACGATGATGTCGATCGTGCCGTCCTTGACCGCCTCGATCATCGCCAGCCGGTCCTCTTCGGCCCGCAGCGGCGGTGTCAGCCGGAAGAAGGTTCGGTATTCGCCGACATCGTTCTCGTTGAGCGACAGATTGTGGATCGAAACGCCCGCCGTGACATTGGCACCGTCGGCCTTCGCTCGTGTCACAGCTTCCGCCGCCATCGCCGTCGAGATCTTGGCCGCGTGGTAGGCGCCGCGCGTCAGCCGCGCCAGCGCCAGGTCGCGTTCCAGCGGGATCGCTTCGGCCTCGCGCGGGATGCCGGCAAGGCCGAGCCAGCTGGCATAGAGGCCTTCATTCATGACGCCGGCCGAGGCGAGGTCGGCGTCCTGGGTCTCATGCGCGATGACGCCGCCGAAATCGCGGGCATAGGTCAGTGCCCGGCGCATCACCAGCGCGCTTGATATGGTGTGGCGACCGTCGGTGAAGGCGACCGCGCCGGCTTCGCGCAGCAGGCCGAACTCGGTCATCTCGCGGCCGGCAAGACCCTTTGTGATCGCCGCCGCCGGGAAGATGTTGACCACGGCCGTGTCCTTGGCGGTGCGCAGCACGAACTCGACCAAAGCGACATTGTCGATCACCGGGTCGGTATCGGGCATCATCACGATGGAGGTGACGCCGCCTGCCGCAGCCGCGACACTCGCCGAGGCAATCGTCTCACGGTGCTCGCCGCCGGGTTCGCCTATGAAAACACGGGCGTCGATCAGGCCGGGAATGAGCGCCTTGCCGGCGCAGTCGACGACGATGGCGCCCTCCGGCATGCCCTGGTTCAGGGCGGCCTTGCCGGCAGCAACGATCTTGCGGCCCTCGACGATGACGGTGCCGATCTCGTCGACACCGCGCGACGGGTCGACGATATGCGTCTTGCTGAACACGGTCGTCGTCATGCGCCGCGCCCCTCATGGTTGCGGCGCGGGTCGAGCAGCGCTTCCATCACCGCCATGCGCACGGCGACACCCATTTCGACCTGCTCCTGGATGACGCTCTGCGGACCATCGGCGATTTCCGAGGCGATCTCGACGCCGCGGTTCATCGGGCCGGGATGCATGACCAGCGCATCGTCCTTGGCCGCCTTCAGCTTTTCGGCGTCGAGGCCGAAATAGCGGAAATACTCGCGGATCGAAGGCACGAAGGCGCCTTCCATCCGCTCGCGCTGCAGGCGCAGCATCATCACAACGTCGGCGTCCTTCAGGCCTTCGGCCATCGAGCGCGCAACGATCACGCCCATCCTCTCGATGCCTGACGGCAACAGCGTCGAGGGGGCGACGACGCGCACCTGCGCGCCGAGCGCGTTCAAGAGCATGATGTTGGAGCGCGCCACGCGCGAATGCAGGATGTCACCGCAGATCGCCACGATCAGCTTTGACAGCGGTCCCTTGGCGCGGCGGATGGTCAGCGCGTCGAGCAAAGCCTGCGTCGGATGTTCATGCGCGCCATCGCCGGCATTGACCACCGAGCAGCCGACCTTCTGCGCCAGAAGCGCCGCCGCTCCAGCCGATTGGTGGCGGATGATCAATATGTCGGGGCGCATGGCGTTCAGCGTCATCGCCGTATCGATCAGCGTCTCGCCCTTCTTCACCGAAGAGCTTGCCACCGACATGTTCATGACGTCGGCGCCGAGCCGTTTGCCCGCAAGCTCGAACGAGGACTGCGTGCGGGTGGAGGCTTCGTAGAAGAGGTTGATCTGGGTGCGGCCGCGCAGCGTCGAGGTCTTCTTCTCAGGCTGCCGCGAAATGGCGACGGCCCGGTCCGCCCGGTCGAGCAAAAGCTCGATATCGGCGGGGGAAAGATCGCGGATGCCCAGAAGATGGCGGTGGGGATAGAGCGGCAGGGACGAAGCATCGGTCATCTCAAGGCGCTGCTATAGGGTGCAGAATTCCCTGCTGCAAGCACCGGCTTTGGATTGCGGCCTTTCTCCCCGGTATTTTCGTCGCGCGCCTTGCGTGGCTTGGGCTATAACCCGCCGATGGCTTCGGATTCGACCGACCTGCGACGACAAGGACAAAGCGTGACCGACGACGTGACCAACCAGCCGCCGCCGCTGACGGGCGGCAACGCCTGGCGGGGCGATCCGTTGCTGATCCAGCTTGCCGAGCGCTTTTCCGATCCGGTGCGCAAGGATCTGGATGGGCTTGGCCGCTTCGTGCTGACGCAGGAAGCGCAGGAACTGGCCCGTCTCGCCAATGTCGAGACGCCGAAGCTCAGGACCCATGACCGCCAGGGGCGGCGCGTCGATCTGGTCGAGTTCCATCCCGCCTACCACGCACTGATGCGCCGTTCGGTCGCCAACGGACTGCATTCCTCGGTCTGGGAAAATGGCGACGCCGAGATCGGCCGCCGCCATCAGGTGCGCGCCGCCCGCTTCTACATCACCGCCGAGCTCGAGACCGGGCATCTCTGCCCGATCACCATGACCAGCGCCTCTCTTGCGGCGCTGATGGCCAGCCCAAAGCTGTTCCGCGAATGGGCACCACGGGTGACGACGCGCAAATACGACCAGAGCCAGAAGCCGCCGGTTGAAAAGACCGGGCTAACGCTCGGCATGGGCATGACCGAGAAGCAGGGCGGCACCGACGTGCGCGCCAACGTCACCAGGGCCGAGCGCGCCGGCAGCGGCTTCTATCGCCTGACCGGCCACAAATGGTTCATGTCGGCGCCGATGTCGGACGCCTTCCTGGTGCTTGGACAGGCGCCGGAAGGTCTTTCCTGCTTTCTCGTCCCGCGCATCCTCGGCGACGGTTCTGGCAACGGCTTCCGCTTCCAGCGGCTGAAGGACAAGCTCGGCAACCGCTCCAATGCCTCGTCGGAAGTGGAGTTCGTCAATGCCATCGGCGAGATGGTCGGCGAACCCGGGGCAGGGGTGAAGACGATCATGGACATGGTGACGCTGACCAGGCTCGACTGCGCCGTCGCCTCCTCGGCGATCATGCGGGCGGGTCTCGCGGAGGCGGTGCACCACACCCGTCATCGCCAGGTGTTCGGCGCCAGTCTGATCGACCAGCCGCTGATGCAGCGCGTGCTTGCCGACATGGCGCTCGACGTCGCCGCCGCCACCGCGCTGTCGTTCCGGCTGGCGCGCTCCTTCGACGAGGCGGCCAGTGACCGTGGCGAGGCGGCCTTCGCCCGTGCCATGACGCCGGTCGTCAAATACTGGGTCTGCAAGATCGCGCCGCCGCTGCTCTACGAGGCCATGGAATGTCTCGGCGGCAACGGCTATGTCGAGGAGGCGCCGCTCGCCCGCTACTACCGCGAAGCCCCGGTCAATGCGATCTGGGAAGGCTCGGGCAATGTCATGGCGCTCGACGTGCTGCGCGTGCTCGGCCGCGCGCCGGGCCTGTTCGAGGAGGTGCTGGCCGGCATCGACCGCGACCTCGGCGCCGGCGGACGCGGCACCATCGGCGTGCTCAAGGCGGCCATGCAGGTGGCGGCGACCGACGAGGGCTCGGCGCGATTGCTCACCGAGCAACTGGCGTTGTCGGCGGCCGCAGCCGAGTTGCGTCGGCTGGGGGCAGGGCGGATTGCCGACGCCTTCGTCGAGACGCGGCTCGCCGGCCAGTGGCGCAACACCTACGGCATGCTCGATTCGCGCCACGATGCGCGCATGATCATCGACACGCTCTATCCGCCGGTGAACTAGCGCCGACGCGGGCTTTTCGCGGTTCGCCTTGTCCTGTGGATAGCCGTTAACCTTAACAAATGGTTTCCGTTGCGGTGGCCGGCCGCAGAGCCCACAGTCCTGCTGGAGCAAGGATTGGTTAACCATAGGCCGCCTGTGCTCGCGAAGCAGGAACGCCATGCGGCACGTACTGACCTCATTTCTGGCATTGCACTGGGCTCTCGTTTTCGCCCTGCTCGCCTTCATCTGCATCGATGGCAACCGCGGTGTCGCCAGCGCACTCGGCGTGCTGGGTGTGGCTGTCGAGAGCACCCACTTAGCCGGTCTAAATGACGCCGTCGTCGTCGCGCCTTTGGCCATCGCACTGCTGGTCGTGGCGGTCCTGTTCTGCTGGGCTTTCGTCGAGACCCTGCTCAACATCGCGGCAAATCCCGATGCCACCGACATCGTCGTGCGCATCGCCTTCATTTCCGCGTCCGGTGTCCTGTCGCTGATCCTGGTCGGCGGCGCCGCGCAAGGCATCGACGGACAGTTCATGGTCATTGCCGTGCAACTGACGGCGCTGCTGGCATCCTATGTTGCCGTGCTGGCCGAGCGCAGGTCGGCCTCGGCCACGACGGTTGTCGCCGAGAGCGAGATCCGTGCCAGAGCCAACGTCATGGCAAGAGGGGCAGCGCACAGTTCCTTGCTCAACCGTATTTCCGGCCGATCGGACACGAAGCATGGGGATGGCCGCTGATGCGCATTCTGTTCGCACTGTGGGCGGCCCCCATGGCCTTGTTCTGGGGCTGGTTCTATTTGTCGCTCAACGACATCAATTTCGGCTATGTGATGCTGAGCCGTCGGCTGCATGATTTGGTGTTCGAGCTCTACGGCCAGATGCTGGGCATCGATCCGGCAATCATTCCGGGCATGGTGGCCAAAACCTGCGTCTTCGACGGCTTCCTGCTGATGGCGTTGTGGGCGTTTCGCCGCCGCCGCAACATTGCCGCCTGGATCAGGAACCGCTGGATGAATCCGGTCCCGCCTGAGCGGATGGCCCGAGCGACTGAAGCCGGTCAAGGACTCCCTGCAGAATAAAGGCGGCCGCCGCCGAATCGATCTTGCCGGCGCGCTTCTTGCGCGAGAAATCCATCTCGATCAGGGTCCGCTCGGCCGCCACGGTCGACAGTCTCTCGTCCCAGAGTACGAAAGGCAGGTCGGACAGGGCAGCCATGTTGCGTACGAAGGCCCGCGATTTCTGGGCACGCGGGCCCTCCGACCCGTCCATGTTGACCGGCAGGCCGAGCGCGATGGCGCCGACATTGTCCTTCTGCAGTTGGGCAAGCAACAGGGCCGCGTCGAGCGAGAATTTCTTGCGCATAATGACAGGGCGCGGATGAGCGAAGGACAGGCCGCGGTCGGAAACCGCCACGCCTATCGTCTTGTCGCCGAGGTCGAGCCCGGCCAGTGTCCTGCCGCCGACAAGCCGTGCCGGCAATTCCTCGATCGCTATGATCCCCAACGGTTTTCCTTCGATGGAGCGTGACACGCTCTTTTGACCGGCAACGACACTATGGCACTTTCATTCTGCAGGAGGCGTTCTATCTTCCGGCGCAGCAAAAATCGAGGAACACGACTGATGAAACTGACCTGGTATGGACATTCGGCATTCCGCATCGAAACGGCGGACGCCAACATCCTCATCGACCCCTACCTGGTCGGCAATCCGTCCTGGACGGGCGGCTGGGAAGGGCCGGCGGAAGGGGTCACGCATGTGCTGCTGACCCACGGCCACAACGATCACGTCAGCGGCGCGCTGGAAGTCCTCAAGAAGAGCGGCGCCATGCTGGTCGCCAATTACGAGATCTGCATGTACCTCGTCGGCAAAGGCGCCAGTGGCGACAAGATCAATCCCGGCAACATCGGCGGCACCGTCGATTGCGGCGCCTTCACCACCACCTTCGTGCAGGCGCTGCACTCGTCATCATTTGGCGGCGAGGGCGGTCAAAACACCTATCTCGGCAATCCCGGCGGGCTCGTCCTGCACTTCCCCGAGGACAAGACGCTTTACCATATGGGCGACACCGACATCTTCTCCGACATGGCGCTGATCAACGAATTGCACGAGCCGAAGATCGGCATCGTGCCGGTCGGCGACCGCTTCACCATGGGCGGCGCGGTGGCAGCCCTTGCCTGCCGGCGCTTTTTTCGCTTCGATACGGTCGTTCCCTGCCATTTCGGCACGTTTCCGATCATCGATCAGACGGCGGAAAAATTCGTTGCGGGAATGGAGGGATCAGGTGTGGAGGTGGCGTTGCCGGGGATCGGCCAGACCATCACTCTCTAGAAAAACCGTCGCACTCTAGAAAAATGGAATGAAACCATGGCGTTCAGGCAGACTCTTTGCGTTTCGATGTTGGTCGCTGCATCTCCCGCGCCGGCGGCCGAGGATTTCATCGAAGGAGTCTATCTCCAGTCCGAGGAGCTCTGCGCCAAGGCCAAGAAGGAGACGCTGCAGAACGTGATCGACGCCGGCAACATCGTGCTGTCGGCCCACGGCCTGCAAAGCGTCGAATACAATTGCGAATTCCTTCAGGTCACCAAGGCAACGCTCTCGCCAAGCTGGGCGGTCACCGCCATCTGCCAGGAGCCAGGCTTTGTCTTTCCGGATGTCCTTTCGGTCACGCAGATGAGCCCGACTCAGATCGACCTGGTTTCGGTCCGCCCGGTCGTCGACGAAAGCGAGCAGGCCGGCAACGGCGGCAGTTACGTGCTGTGCGACGGCGTGGCTCTGCCTTGATGCAATTCCAGGAACGGCGTCGAAAGACGGCACGATGATGAGTGGAGCTGCGTAAGCCCGTGAAAATCCTGGAACGGTTGGGCCTGAAACGGCCGGTGTCAGAACCGAGCCCCGACCGACCGGTCTTTCGCAAGCTCGAGCTGCATGTCGCGCATGGCTGCAACCTGTCCTGCGAGAGCTGTTCGCACTATTCCAACCATGCCCATGCCGGCATCGTGTCGCTGGAAGATGCCGACCGCTGGATGGGCCTGTGGAGCCGTCGCGCATCGGTCACGCGGTTCTCGCTGCTTGGCGGCGAACCCACCATCCATCCGGAGCTGCCGCGTTTCGTCGGTCTGGTGCGAAAACACTGGCCGCGCACCAACATCGAGATCGTCAGCAACGGTTTCTTTCTGCATCGCCATCCTTCCTTGCCGGCCGTCCTTGCCGCCGATCCCGACGCACGCCTGGTCATCTCCGTCCACCATATGGCACAGGAATATCAGGAGAAGCTGAAACCGGTCTTTGCCCTGTTGCAGGAATGGCGGCGCGACCACGGCGTTGTCGCCACAATCCGACCCGCGCACAAGAACTGGACGCGGCGTTACGAAGGTTTTGGCGACACGATGCTGCCTTTCGAGGACGCTGACCCGCGCGCCAGCTGGCAGACCTGTCCGGCCCGCCATTGCAAGCAGCTTCTCGACGGCCGTATCTGGAAATGCGAGCCGCTGGCTTATCTGCCGATGCAGAAGGCGAAATACCGCCTCTCCGAGAAATGGGATCCCTATCTCGGCTACCAGCCGCTCGAACCCGATTGCTCTCCGGCCGAGCTACAGGCGTTCGCCGCGCTCGAGGACGAGGTTGCTTGCGGCATGTGCCCGGCCAAGGAGCGCCTTTTCGAGCTGCCCGTTCCGCTGCGCCCGCCCAGGTCCCGGGCCATCCCGGCCATTTAGCCGTTCCAGGCCTGCCGATCCCGGCACGATGCATGTTGCGCGTCACGCGCCGCGCCGCTATAGCGCTGGTTTTCCCGAGGCAACAGAAATGTCCGTTGATCTTCAGACAGTGAAGCGCGTCGCGCACCTTGCCCGCATTGCGGTGAGCGAAGAGGACGCCGAGCGCATGACCGGCGAGTTGAACGCCATTCTTGGCTTCGTCGAACAGTTGAACGAGGTCGACGTCTCCGGCGTCGAGCCGATGACGTCGGTCACGCCGATGGAGATGAAGAAGCGCCAGGACGTCGTCACCGACGGCAGCAAGGCCACCGACATCGTTGCCAATGCTCCGGCGACCGATGAGAATTTCTTCCTCGTTCCCAAGGTGGTGGAGTAGGTGCCGGTGGCAGTCGAGATCGCCATCGAGACGCCGCTGCAGGACGACGTGCGCGGGCTGGTCGAGGAACTCAACGCCACGCTGCTCGAGCTGACGCCGCCGGAGCATTGCTACCACCTGACCGTCGAGCAGATGGCCGGCGAGGACACGAGCGTCTTCATCGCCCGCGACAACGGCCTTGCCATCGGCTGCGGCGCGCTGAAGCGCCATGATGGCTCGGTCGGCGAGGTCAAGCGCATGTACACGCGGCCCTCGCATCGCAGGCAGAAGATCGGCGCCAAGATCGTCGAGCGGGTCGAGGCGCTGGCACGCAGCGAAGGGCTGAAGCGTCTGGTGCTGGAAACCGGCGACCGCCATCCTGCCGCCTGGGCCGTTTACGAACGCGCCGGCTTCTCGCGCTGCGGCCCGGTCCTAGATTATCCCGATTCCGAGTGGTCGGTGTTTTACGAAAAGAGCCTTGCCTGATGAGCGACCTGACCCACCTGACGATTTCGCAGGCCCGTGCCAAGCTGCGCGGCAAGGAAATTACCGCGGCCGAGATCACCGAGGCTTACCTTTCGGCGATCGAGCGCGCCAATCCGGTGCTCAATGCCTATGTCACCGTGACTGAGGACAAGGCGCGCGATATGGCCAAAGCCTCCGACGCCAAGCTGGCCAAGGGCGAGGGCGGTGCGCTGGAGGGCATCCCGCTCGGCATCAAGGACCTGTTCGGCACCGAAGGCGTCCACACCCAGGCCTGCAGCCACGTGCTGGACGGCTTCAGGCCGCGCTATGAATCGACCGTCACCACGAATCTGTGGGCCGACGGCGCCGTCATGTTGGGGAAGCTCAACATGGACGAGTTCGCCATGGGCTCGTCCAACGAGACCTCGTATTACGGCCCGGTGATCAACCCGTGGCGGCGCTCGCGCCTCGACACGGTGGTGATGCCGACGACGCATCAGGGCGATGGTGGCTTTGTCTCGGCCGGCGGCACCAGGACCGCGCGCACCCTCGACAACGCGCAGCTCGTTCCGGGCGGCTCGTCGGGCGGCTCGGCGTCCGCCGTCTCGGCCTTCCTCTGCGCCGGCGCCACGGCGACCGACACCGGCGGCTCGATCCGTCAGCCCGCCGCCTTCACCGGCACGGTCGGCATCAAGCCGACCTACGGCCGCTGCTCGCGCTGGGGCATCGTCGCCTTTGCTTCCTCGCTCGACCAGGCCGGACCGATCGCCCGCGACGTGCGCGACGCCGCGATCCTGTTGAAGTCGATGGCCTCCGTCGATCCGAAGGACACCACTTCGGTCGACCGTCCCGTGCCGGACTACGAGGCGGCGATCGGCAAGCCGATCAAGGGCATGAAGGTCGGCATTCCAAAGGAATACCGCGTCGACGGCATGCCCGAGGACATCGAGGCGCTCTGGCAGAAGGGCATTGCCTGGCTAAAGGATGCCGGTGCCGAGATCGTCGACATCTCGCTGCCGCACACCAAATACGCTTTGCCGGCCTACTACATCGTCGCGCCCGCCGAAGCTTCGTCCAACCTTGCCCGCTATGATGGCGTCCGCTACGGCCTGCGCGTGCCGGGCAAGGATATTATCGACATGTATGAGAAGACCCGCGCCGCCGGCTTCGGCCGCGAGGTCAAGCGCCGCATCATGATCGGCACGTATGTGCTGTCGGCCGGCTACTACGATGCCTACTATCTGCAGGCGCAGAAGGTGCGCACCCTGATCAAGCGCGACTTCGAGAACGTCTTCGCGGCAGGCGTGGATGTGATCCTGACCCCGGCGACGCCGTCGGCTGCCTTCGGCGTCGCCGACGAGGACATGGCCTCCGATCCGGTCAAGATGTACCTCAACGACATCTTCACCGTGACCGTCAACATGGCCGGCCTGCCCGGCATCGCCGTGCCCGCCGGCCTCGACGCCAAGGGCCTGCCGCTCGGCCTGCAGCTCATCGGCCGTCCTTTCGATGAGGAAACGCTGTTCCAGACCGCCCATGTCATCGAGCAGGCGGCCGGCACATTTCAGCCGGAGAAGTGGTGGTAGGATCGTTCCTGTCTAGCGCATGACCCCGAAAATCGACATCGATTTTCGGAAAAGGATCATGCGCAAAATCAAAGTGTTACAGCGTCCTTTGCGCGTCCAGGGACGCGCGGCGCTGTAATGGGGCAAGGGATGTTCTTCTATCTTTCCAAAATCTTCTGGTTCTTCATCCAGCCGCTCAACCTGGCGATCTTCCTGCTGCTGGCCGGATTGCTCGCCGCCTTGCTTGGGCGCCGAAAACTGTTCGCTACCGGCAGCGTGCTAGCCTTCCTCATCCTCGCGCTGGCGGCATGGACCTCGCTTGGCGCGATGCTGCTCAATCCGCTTGAAGAGCGCTTTCCCAAGCCGCCGCTGCCACAGAAGGTCGACGGCATCGTCGTGCTCGGCGGTGGTTTCGAGGGCACCATCAATCTGGTGCGCGGCGGCTATGAGCTGAATTCCGGCGGCGACCGCATGGTCGAGACCGCGATCCTCGCGCGGCGCTTTCCCGAAGCTAAGGTGGTCGTCTCGGGCGGCAATGGCGAGCTTTTCCTCGAAGGCGAGGGCGATGCCGACACTGCACCCCGCCTGCTTGGCGCGCTCGGCGTCGTGTCCGACCGCCTGATCCTTGAGAACAAATCCCGCAACACCTACGAAAATGCCGTCTTCACCAAGCGATTGGTGGCGCAGAAGCCGGGCGAGACCTGGCTGCTGGTGACCTCTGCCTTCCACATGCCGCGTGCCAAGGCACTGTTCGACAAGGCCGGTTTCGCGACCATTCCCTGGCCGGTCGACTACCGCACCTCGGGCAAGGAGGGCACGGGCCTGTTCCGCGACAATCCGGCCGATTCGCTGCAGGTCACCACCATGGCCATTCGCGAATGGATCGGGCTATTCGCCTATTGGCTGTCGGGCCGGATCGATCAGCCGTTTCCGGCGCCCGGCGGCTGACCGATCACCGCCTGTCTGGCGGCGGAGAAGAACTGGCGGCGCACCAGCACCGCTAGCAACAGCAGCGTCGACAGCACGAACACGATCGGGTCGACGAACCAGCCGAGATAGGCGATCGAGAAGAACACGCCGCGCAGGCCGGAATTGAAATGCTTGCCGGCCAGCATGTTCATGCGCGCCGCACGCCAGACCGCTGTTTGCGTAACCGGATTGCGTGAGGCCTCGCCATGCGGAATCGGCACGCAGCCGATCAGGATCGAGCAGTAGTTGAACAGGCGGTACGCCCAGCCGAACTTGAAGAAGGAAAAAGCCAGGATCAGCACCAGGCCGAGCACCTTCATCTGGAACGCCGCGCGCGACGAGGTCGTGCCGAAGGGCAGGTCGCTCAGCACCGAGAGAACCTGATCCGAGGCGCCAAGCAGCGCAAAACAGCCGCCGAGCGCGATCAGCGAACTGGAAGCGAAAAAGGCGGTGCCCTGCTGCAGGCCGCTCATGATCGCGGTGTCGACGATGCGAATCTCACGCTCGGCCATGGTCCGCATCCACGTCTCGCGCTGCGCGTTCATCGCCGTCGTCAGCGACACACGGCTGACCAGTCTTCCGTCGGAGGCTAAAGTATGCAGCACCCAGACGAGGAGGAAGAAGGCCAGTGCCGCGATATCGGCCGTCGACAGATGGAAGGAATCGCCCATGTTCCTTTGTACCACAGGCAAGCCCGCCGCTTCGATGACCGGCTAGGCCGGCAACGGTTCGGCAGTTTTCACGCGCAAGGCGTCGATGACCATGTCGGTCCTGGTGACCCATCCGAACGCGTTTTCGAAATTCCACAGCGTTGACTGGCGGTTGAAGTCCGGGCCCGAATGGTTCATCGCGTCCTCGACCAGGATCGGCCAGAATTCCAGCATGTAGGCGTCGCGCGCCGTTGCATCGACGCAAACATTGGTGGCGACCCCGGTGAACAGCAGATGGCGAATCCTGCGGGCTCGCAGATACGCCTCCAGACCGGTGTTGCAAAAGCCGCTGTAGCGGGATTTGCGGATGACATGGTCGCCGGGCTCGGGTTTCAGCGCATCGACGATTTGCCAATCCCAGCTGTTGTCGATCAGCAGCTTGCCGCGAAGCTCCGGGCGCCCGCGCATCATGGCCATCCCCAGTTCCTTGTGGTAGTTCGGTGAGGAGGGATCTCCTGCATCGCTGAGATCGGGTCTGTATGACATCTGCAGATAGACCACCGTCACGCCTGCTTTGCGCGCGGCGGCAAGCAGGCGCTTGTTGGCCTCGATGGCTGGTGCCGCGCCGGATATGTCGAACCCTGCCAGGTCGAACATGCCGCCTGCCGAAACAAAGGCGTTCTGCATGTCCACCACAATGATGGCTGTCTGGGCAGGCACGATACCCACTGGCTCCGGCTTGGCGTTCAAGGCGAGCATTGCTTCCTCCCTGGGTAAGTGACAAGCAAGGCACTGGCGCCGCCGTCGGGGGCGCAAGGCGCAGATTAATTGCGCCGTCGTCGTCTAGCAACCAATGTCGCTGCAGGAGCAAACAAGGTCGGCAGGCGCCGCGCCGCGATCTTCAAAACAGCGGAAACGTCTTGGGAATTCCTATATATAGGTTTCAAAGGGTCCAAGTTTCAAAGGACCAGGAGACAGCGCCGCGTGTTCCTTTCGGTTTTCGACCTGTTCAAGATCGGCATCGGCCCGTCGAGCTCGCACACGATGGGGCCGATGACGGCCGCGCGGCGCTTCCTCGACGAGGTTGCCGGGGACGACTGGCCGCGCCCGGCCGGCGCAAAGGTCGAGCGCATCGCCGCCAGCCTGCACGGCTCGCTCGCCTATACCGGCATCGGCCATGGTTCGGACCGCGCCGTTGTGCTGGGGCTGGCCGGTGAGACGCCACAGACGGTGGATCCCGACCAGGCCGACGGCATTGTCGCCCGCATCGTCACCGAAAGGCGAGTCTCGCCGCCCGGACACCCGTCCTATCGCTTTGATCCGGCCACCGATCTGGTGCTCGACAAGAAGACGCCGCTGACCGGCCACGCCAACGGCATGGCCTTCTACGCTTACGATGCCGACGACCGCCTGCTGCTCAAGCGCATCTATTATTCGATCGGCGGCGGCTTCGTCGTTTCCGACGAAGAGCTGCAGCGGATTAAGGCCAAGGGCTCGGTGACGACCGAAGGCAAGAAGGTGCCTTACCCCTTCAAGAATGCCGTCGAAATGCTTGCGATGGCAGGCAGGAGCGGGCTTTCCATCGCCGAGATGAAGCGCGTCAACGAGGAGACGCAGATGTCGCGCGAGAAGCTCGACACCGGCCTCGACGCCATCTGGAGCGCCATGAAGGGCTGCATCGATCGCGGTCTGTCGCAGGACGGCATCATGCCCGGCGGGCTGAAGGTGCGCCGCCGCGCCCGCCGGTTGCACGACAAGCTGCAGGAACAATGGCAGCAGAACCGGCCGAACCCGCTGCTCGCCAATGACTGGCTGTCGATCTACGCCATGGCTGTCAACGAGGAGAACGCCGCCGGCGGCCGCGTCGTCACGGCGCCGACCAATGGCGCTGCCGGCACACTGCCGGCGGTGCTGCGCTACTGGCTGCATTTCCATCCCGAGGCCGACCAGCCGAGCATCCGCGACTTCCTGCTGACGGCGGCGGCCGTCGGGGGCATCATCAAGACCAACGCTTCGATCTCGGGCGCCGAGGTCGGCTGCCAGGGCGAGGTGGGTTCGGCCTCGGCGATGGCGGCGGCTGGGCTTTGCGCCGTTATGGGTGGCACGCCCGAGCAGGTCGAGAACGCTGCCGAGATCGCGCTCGAACACCATCTTGGCATGACCTGCGATCCGGTCGGCGGGCTGGTGCAGGTGCCCTGCATCGAGCGCAACGCACTGGGCGCCGTCAAGGCCGTGACCGCCGCCTCGCTGGCGATCAAGGGCGACGGCGTTCATTTCGTGCCGCTCGACGCGGCGATCGAGACCATGCGCCAGACCGGTCTCGACATGAACGAGAGGTACAAGGAGACCAGCCTTGGCGGTCTCGCCGTCAATGTGGTGGAGTGCTGAGCCGACCCCGGCGGCCCGTACTGGCACTGTGGAGAAGTCGATCAGGCCGTTGACGCGCTGGGCTGTCAGGCTAAATCTTGGGCCATGGCTCTCAATCTCCTAAAACTTTGCGTCGGCTGCGACAGCGTCGAGGATCTGGAAGAGTGGATCGCCTTCCGTCTCGATGAGCGTCGCCGCGCCGGGGAGCCTGCGGAACACTGGCACACCACCCGCATGGTGCCGACGCGTGGCGCCGAGATCACCGATGGCGGCTCGCTCTATTGGGTGATCAAAGGCAATGTGCAGTGCCGCCAGCTGATCACCGAGATCCGGCCGTTCACCGATGACGAAGGCATCGGCCGCTGCCATCTCATGCTCGACCCGCAAGTCGTGCGCACCGACTGGCAGCCGCGCCGCGCTTTCCAGGGCTGGCGCTACCTGAAGCCGTCCGATGCGCCCGCCGATCTCGGCAAGGGCAAGGCCGCGATTGCCGAGATGCCACCGAAACTGCGGCTCGAACTGGCCGAACTCGGCCTGCTTTAGTCAGCTGTCCTGAAACCGCTTCTCCTGCCCGGCCGTACTGGTCCTTCATGTCGCCCATGATGGGACTTGCAAGCGCTGCCGCCGCGCCACATCTTGATCTCATGAGCGACAACAAGCAGCCCGTGCCCGCAAAGGCCGATTCTGCGCCGGTCAAACCTCAATCCAGCGCCGGCGAGATCGATGCCTTTATCCGTCAGGCGAGGACCCTTGCCGCGTCCGCGACCGGCGTGGGCCGTCTGATCCTGTCCCTCGACGCAACGATGAGCCGGCAGCCGACCTGGGATCTGGCCAATGCGCTGCAGGGTGAGATGTTCGACGCCGTCGGCAAGGTCGGCAGCCTCAGCGTCCAACTGGTCTATTTCCGCGGGCTTGGCGAATGCCGCTCGTCCGATTTCGTCACCGACACCAATGCCTTGAAGCAGTTGATGACCGGCATCGAATGCCGCAGCGGCAACACCCAGATCGGCAAGGTGCTCGCCCATGCGCTGAAGGCGACGGCCAAGGCCAAGGTCAATGCCCTCGTCTATATCGGTGACGCGATGGAAGAAAACCTCGACGACCTAGCCGACAAGGCCGCCAGCCTCGGTCTGCATGGCGTTCCGGTCTTCGTCTTCCAGGAAGGTCATGATTCCGGCGCGGAAAAGTCGTTCAAGGAAATCGCGCGGCTGTCCAAAGGGGCTTGGTTCCGGTTTGATCGGCGGGCTGCCGCGACGCTGGCAGGGCTGCTTTCGGCGGTCGCCATGTTTGCGACCGGTGGGCTGAAGGCGCTGGAAGCCAGGGGTAGTCCGGGAGACCGGCTGTTGATCGAGCATTTGCGGGGCGGTGGGAGCTGATGGGCGCAATCATCGCACTTGTTGCACTGGTTCTGGTGCTTTTGGGCGTCGCGGCGATTTTCGTGCGCGCCGATCCGGCAAAGGTTGCGGACGGCTTGAAGACGCTGGGGCCGGTTCTTCTGGCACTGGTCGGCGCAGCCGTGCTTGTCGCGGGGCGCAGCGGCATCGGCGGCATGATGCTGGTTGGCGCGGCCGCCTGGTATGGTTCGATGAGGATGGCGCGGCCAACATCGAAACCGGCGGCCAGCAAGCGTTCGACTGTGCGCACCGCGGCGCTGGAGATGGAGCTCGATCACCAGACCGGCGGTCTGGAAGGCCTGGTGCTGGCCGGGCGCCACGAAGGCAAGATGCTTGGCTCGATGGGCCTGGCCGAATTGCAGCAGCTCTACCGCGAACTCCCGGGCGATCCCGAGAGCCGCCAGCTGCTAGAGACGTATCTTGACGGCAGATTTCCCGTCTGGCGCAAAAACGCTGAGCCGGACGGTGGCGAAGGGCTGGGTGTTGCGCCAGGTGCGGGCGCCATGACTAAGGAGGAGGCCTACAAGATCCTTGGTCTTGAAGCGGGGGCCGCCGCGGCGGATGTCCGCAAGGCGCACCGCCGCCTGATGCAGCGCCTGCACCCCGATATCGGTGGCACGTCGTTCCTTGCGGCGCGGATCAATGAAGCCAAGGACGTCTTGCTCTCCAACCACAATTAGTCTCCTTCGACGCAGAAATTTCCCGGGAGAATCCAGCACCGTCCTACTGTTGGACGGCGTAGCACGCGATTTTCTTCTTCTTCAAAGCACTGCAGGCGTTCCAGGCGGCGTCCTTTGAACCGAAGCCGCCAAACCGGGCGCGGTAGTAGGTCACGCCGTCCTTGTCGAAGGCGACGGTGAAGCCGGCCGCATCGGCCAGGACCTTGGGCGCCTGCTTGCTCGTCTTGTCGAGGAAGGCCTGGGCTTCGGACTGCTTTGGCGAGGAGGCGACCTGGATCGCCCAGCCCGACGGCACCGAAGCGGTGTTGACCGGGTCGACTGCGGGCGCGGGCGCCGGCTCGGCATAGGCGGCCACGACTTGCGGCGCCGGAACCTCGGTCGCGGCGGCGACGGCCACCGTCTTGACCTTCTTGATCTGGACGACGGGAGCGATCTCTTCGACGACCGGCGCGCTGTCTTCCGCCGAGGCAACCGTCGTATCCTCTTCGACCGCCGGCTTTTCATCCGGGGTCGGCGCATCGTGCTTCGGCAGGAACACCTTGGCCAGCGCGCGGATCGGACTGTCGCCGCCGGCCTTGGCGATCAGGCCGCCGCCGCCGCGGGTCGACGCCCTCGGCATATAGGCGTTGATCAACCCGGCCATCTGGTTGTCACGGCTGCGGCCCGAGCTTCCTCCCATCACGACGGCGACGAGGCGGCGGTTGCCATCGGAAACCGACGAGACGAGGTTGAAGCCGGAGGCGCGGGTGTAACCGGTCTTGATGCCGTCGACGCCCTTGATGCGGCCGAGCAGGCGATTGTGACCGTTGATGCGCTGGCGACCATAGAGGAAGGAGCGCTGCGAGAAATAGCCGTAATACTGGGGGAAGTGCTCCCTGAGCGCTATGCCAAGCATCGCCATGTCGTGGGCGGTGGTGAACTGGCCGGGATCGGGCAGGCCGTTGGCGTTGCGGAACACAGTGCCGTTCATGCCGAGTTGGCGCGCCTTGGCCGTCATCATGCGGGCGAAATCGGGCTCGCTGCCGCCAAGCAGTTCGCCGAGCGCGGTCGCCGAATCATTGGCCGATTTGGTCACCATCGACAGGATGGCCGTCTCCACCGAAACCGAGCGGCCGGCTTTCACACCGAGCTTCGTCGGCGGCTCGGCCGCGGCACGGGCCGAAAACGGCACAGGCGTGTTCTTGCTGATCCGACCTTTGGCCAGCGCCTCGAAGGTCAGATAAAGCGTCATCATCTTGGTCAGCGAGGCGGGGTAGCGCCGGCCGTTCGCGTCGGACGAATAGAGCACCTTGCCGGTCTTGGCATCGACGACGATGGCCGCGGACTTGGCCGCCATCGACGAGGCCACGTCGCCGAGGACGACCGCCATCGCCAAAGCGACGATCATGACCGCCCTGAAGGAGATTGAGGATTTGGAGACGAAGCCCGACCACGCCTGACGCACTGATACTTCCCTTGAATTTCATTGCCTTGGAGGCGGCAAAGGGACCTGCCTCGCTTCCGGCCAAACTATCGCGGTCGGCGTTACCAATCCGTTTATGGTAACCGCCGCGTTCACCATTTTCTTTGCGTTTGAGCCTCCCTTTATTCGAATTTTAGCCATTGCCGGTGCAGCGGCGCCTGAAAAAAGGCAGAAACTTGACTTTTGTGCAGCGCACAATATATTCATCGTGCATTGCACAAGGGCGCCCGGGGCTAAAGGGCGTTTCAACCAAAGGGAAACGTGAAATGACCCAGACCTATGAGGACTTCAGCAAATACGGCAAAGAGTTTGCCGACACCGGATTGAAGAGCTTCGCTTCCCTCTCGAAGGGTGCGCAGGCGATCGCCACCGAGGCTGGCGAGTACACCAAGAAGAGCTTCGAAGCGGGCAGCGCCGCGTTCGAGAAGCTGTTTTCGGCCAAGTCGCTGGACAAGGCGATCGAGATCCAGTCCGACTACGCCAAGCAGAGCTACGAGAGCTTCGTCGCCGAAGCCACCAAGATCGGCGACCTCTATGCCGAGCTCGCCAAGGAAGCCTACAAGCCGTTCGAATCGATCGTCGCCAAGGCGAAGTAATTTCGTCCGACGGCACTGAAAAACCGGCCTGCGGGCCTGCAGGACAGACCCGGTCGCGGATGCGCGGCCGGGTTTTTTCATGCCCGGTTCAATTCCGGGGCTTTATGTCCTCACGATTTTCAAAATCGCTCAAGTTTGCCCACCTAGCCATATTGTCAGCTAACCAGAAGGGCTTAAAATCGTCCATCGAACACCTACATGTCGAACTCGCATGGGGATTCGAAAGAGGCAGGACTACGTGACGATCGGTTTGACTGCCACGGCAGGCGTGGTGCGGATGCAAAGTGACGGCGACGGCAACGAGGCCGGTCGCGGCACTGCCGTTATCACGCGCACCAAGACCAAGACCAAGAAGCCCAGCCTATACCGGGTCCTAATCCTCAACGACGACTACACGCCCATGGAGTTCGTGGTTCACGTCCTGGAGCGTTTTTTCCAGAAGGACCGCGAAGCCGCCACACGCATCATGCTTCATGTTCACAATCATGGAGTGGGCGAGTGCGGGGTCTATACATTCGAGGTGGCCGAGACCAAAGTGTCCCAGGTCATGGATTTTGCACGACAGAATCAGCATCCGCTGCAATGCGTGATGGAGAAGAAGTGAGGTAACATGCCGGCTTTCTCCCAAGGCCTGGAAAAGGCGCTTCACCAGGCGCTGACGCTCGCCAATGAGCGGCACCATGAATATGCAACGCTCGAACACCTGCTGCTCGCGCTGATCGACGATACCGAGGCGGCCGCCGTCATGCGCGCCTGCAATGTCGATCTCGACGAGCTGAAGCACACCGTTCTCACCTACATCGACACGGAGCTCGACAATCTCGTTACCGGCTACGACGAAGACTCCAAGCCAACCGCCGGTTTCCAGCGCGTCATCCAGCGCGCCGTCATCCACGTGCAGTCGTCGGGTCGCGAGGAAGTATCCGGCGCCAACGTGCTCGTCGCCATCTTCGCCGAGCGCGAGAGCCACGCCGCCTATTTCCTGCAGGAACAGCAGATGACCCGCTACGACGCGGTCAACTACATCTCGCACGGCATCGCCAAGCGCCCAGGCGCCTCGGAGAGCCGCACCCCGCGCGGCGCCGATGACGAGCAGGGCGGCCCGAACGGCGCCGAGCCGCAGGAGGAGAACGGCAAGAAGAAGCAGCAGCAGGACGCGCTGACCGCCTATTGCGTCAACCTCAACAACAAGGCCAAGGCCGGCAAGATCGACCCGCTGATCGGCCGCGAGAGCGAGATCAACCGCACCATCCAGGTGCTGTGCCGCCGCTCCAAGAACAACCCGCTCTACGTTGGCGATCCCGGCGTCGGCAAGACGGCGATCGCCGAAGGTCTGGCCAAGCGCATCGTCGAAGGCGATGTGCCGGAAGTGCTGCACAACGCCACCATCTTTGCGCTGGACATGGGCACGCTGCTCGCCGGCACCCGCTATCGCGGCGATTTCGAGGAGCGGCTGAAGCAGGTCGTCAAGGAGCTCGAGGATTATCCGGGCGCCGTGCTGTTCATCGACGAGATCCACACCGTGATCGGGGCAGGGGCGACGTCGGGCGGCGCCATGGACGCATCGAACCTTCTGAAGCCCGCGCTGTCGACCGGCGCCATCCGCTGCATCGGCTCGACCACCTACAAGGAGTTCCGCCAGTTCTTCGAGAAGGATCGCGCGCTGGTGCGGCGCTTCCAGAAGATCGACGTCAACGAGCCGACCATCGAGGACGCCATCGAGATCATGAAGGGCCTGAAGCCCTATTTCGAGGAGTTCCACAAGGTCCGCTACACGAGCGAGGCGATCAAGGCCTCGGTCGAGCTGTCGGCGCGCTACATCAACGACCGCAAGCTGCCGGACAAGGCGATCGACGTGATCGATGAGACCGGCGCCTCGCAGATGCTGGTGCCGGAGGCCAAGCGCAAGAAGACCATCGGCATCAAGGAGATCGAAGCGACGATCGCCACCATGGCGCGCATCCCGCCGAAGACGGTTTCGGCTGACGACGAGAAGGTGCTGCAGGGCCTCGACATCGAGCTGAAGCGCGTCGTCTACGGCCAGGATACCGCGATCACCGCGCTGACCTCGGCGATCAAGCTGGCACGTGCCGGCCTGCGCGAACCGGAAAAGCCGATCGGGTCTTACCTGTTCTCCGGCCCGACCGGCGTCGGCAAGACCGAAGTGGCAAAGCAGCTCGCCGCCTCGCTCGGTGTCGAGCTGATCCGCTTCGACATGTCGGAATATATGGAACGCCACACCGTCTCGCGGCTGATCGGCGCGCCTCCCGGCTATGTCGGCTTCGACCAGGGCGGCCTGCTGACCGACGGCGTCGACCAACATCCGCACTGCGTGCTGCTGCTCGACGAGGTCGAGAAGGCGCATCCGGACCTGTTCAACATCCTGTTGCAGGTCATGGACCACGGCAAGCTGACCGACCACAACGGCAAGCAGATCGACTTCCGCAATGTCATCCTGATCATGACCACCAATGCGGGCGCGTCCGACGCACAGCGCGCGGCGATCGGCTTCGGTTCGACCAAGCGTGAAGGCGACGATGTCGAGGCGATCAACCGGCTGTTCACGCCGGAGTTCCGCAATCGCCTCGATGCGATCATCCCGTTCGGCTCGCTGCCGGTGCCGGTCATCCATCAGGTGGTGCAGAAGTTCGTCATGCAGCTGGAGGCCCAGCTTTCCGAGCGTGGTGTCACCTTCGACCTGTCGCCCGAGGCGATCTCGTGGCTGGCGGACAAGGGCTATGACGAGCGCATGGGCGCGCGTCCGCTCGGTCGCGTCATCCAGGAGCACATCAAGAAGCCGCTGGCCGACGAGGTGCTGTTCGGCAAGCTGAAGAAGGGCGGCACGGTGCGCGTCACCGTCGAGAAGAAGGAAACCGGAGAGACCGGCCTGAAGCTCGAATCGCTGGCCGACGAAGCGCCGGTGAAGCCGAAGAAGGAAGAACTGGACGAGGCGCCGAAGGTACGCAAGGCCGTGGCCAAGAAGCCCGCCGCGAAAAAGGTGGTGGCGCAGAAGCCGGAGCCGAAGGGCAAGGACGGTGGCAAGCGCAGCCTGGTGCCGCAATTGCCACGCAAAGGCTGACAAGCTTCCGAGTCAAATAGTCAAAAAGCCCCGGCAACGGGGCTTTTTTCGTTGGTAGGAGGATGCCGCGTGGAAATCGGGCAAATCATCGTTCTGAACGGCGCACCGCGATCGGGAAAGTCGAGCATTGTCCAGGTGATCCAGGAGACGTTCGACGGCGCCTGGATGAATCTGGGCGTCGACGTTTATGCACGGATCACCCCGCCAGGCTATCGTCCCGGCATCGGCCTGCGTCCCGGGGGAGAGCGTGCCGATCTTGAAATCTACCTGCCCCAATTCTACGCCGCACTCTATGAATCGATTGCCGCCCATAGCCGGGCGGGACTGAATGTCGTCGCCGATGTCGGTCACCACGACGCCTATTCGAAGCCGCTCAACATACTTGCCGATTGCGCCCGGCGGCTCGCCGGCCTGCCGGCGCTTTTCGTCGGCGTTCGCTGCCCGATCGAGATCATCCTTGAAAGGCGCGCGCAGACTTCCGCGGAGGGCTATGTGACGGGATCGCGTGATGATCCGGCACCGCTGCCGGTCCGCCTGTGGCAGGACGAGGTGCACAAACCCGGCATTTACGATCTGGAGGTCGATACGTCGAAGCTAAGCCCGGCTGCTTGCGCCGAGGCAATCCGGCAACGGCTCGACGCCGGGCCGGAGGCGACGGCCTTCCGGAGACTGGCGCAAATGCGCGCCGACTGAACCCGCCGTGAGACTAGCCGCCGAGTGCTGCCCGGATCTTGCCGGCGTTTTCGGCGAGCACTTCCGGCTTCTCCATCTGCCCGGAATGTGGCTTCAGCAGCACGCCGTCGAAGCGCGGGATCACATGGACATGGAGGTGGTAGACGCTCTGCCCCGACGCCGGTTCGTTGAACTGCATGAGGGTGACGCCGTCGGCATTGAAGGCCTTCTTCACCGCCACCGCCACTTTCTGGACGACCGCAAACAGCGGTCCGAATGTTGACGGATCGGCATCGAGAATGTTGCGCGACGGCGCCTTCGGCACCACCAGCGTGTGGCCGATCCCTTGTGGCATCACATCCATGAAGGCGACGACCGCATCGTCCTCGTAGATACGGTACGACGGGATCTCGCCGCGCAAGATTTTCGCGAAAATGTTGCCGGGATCGTAGTCGGCCATGGCGTGCCCTCCAGATAATTGTCCAGCCCGTTTAGCGAAGCCGCCATCGCGCGGCAAGGCAACGCCGGCCAGGCTTCAGCTATTCCGCCAGGTCCTTGCGGAATGGCGTGTGGTCCTCGAGATATTCGCCCATCCGCTCCACTTCGCGGCGTTCCCGCCTGAGATAGTCGGCCACCGCGTTGCGCAGGCCGGGATGCGCGATGTAGTGCGCCGAATGCATGGTCACCGGACGATAGCCGCGCGCCAGCTTGTGCTCGCCTTGCGCGCCAGCCTCGACCACCTTCAGCTTGCGCTCGATGGCGAAGTCGATCGCCTGGTGGTAGCAGACCTCGAAATGCAGGAACGGGTGGTCCTCGATGCAGCCCCAGTTGCGCCCGTAGAGCGCATCGGAGCCGATGAAGTTGATGGCGCCGGCAATGTAGCGCCCGTTGCGTTTTGCCATGACCAGCAGGATGTCGTCGGCCATCCGCTCGCCGATCAGCGAGAAGAATTCGCGGTTGAGGTACGGCCGGCCCCATTTCCGGCTGCCGGTATCCGTGTAGAAGGCGAAAAAATCGTCCCAGGCCTTTTCGGTCAGATCCTTGCCGGTAAGCCAGTCGATCGAGATGCCGTCGGCCAGCGCTTCGCGCCGCTCCTTCTTCATCGCCTTGCGCTTGCGCGAGGCGAGGGTGGCCAGAAAGTCGTCGTAGCTCGAAAAGCCTTCATTGAAAAAATGGAACTGCTGGTCGGTGCGGTGCAGGAAACCTGCCGCCTCCAGCGTCGCGACATCGCTCTCGCCGGCGAAGGTGACATGCGCGGAGGACACGCCGAGCTTGTCGGTCACCATCTTGAGACCAGCGGCAAGGCCGGCCTTCACCGCATCTTCGTCTTCACCCTTGCCGACCAGCAGGCGAGGGCCTGTGACCGGCGTGAACGGCACAGCACTTTGCAGCTTCGGATAGTAGCGCCCGCCGGCGCGCTCAAAGGCATCCGACCAGCCATGGTCGAAGACATATTCGCCCTGGCTGTGCGATTTCAGATAGCAGGGCACGGCCCCGAGCAGCCTGCCTTGCGCGGTCTCCAGCCTGAGGTGATGGCCCTGCCAGCCGGTGCGTCGCACGGCGCAGCCGGAATCCTCCAGCGCGCTCAGAAAAGCGTATGAAACGAGAGGGTTGTAGCCATTTCCTGCATCGCCGCGGGTAGTGCCGGCGAAGCCGTTCCACTCATCGCAGGTGAAGGCGCCGATGCCGGCGGCGACACGGATCGAAAACTCCGCATTCGCCGTTTGCCCATCGCCGTCGTCACCCTGATCCATGAGGCTTATTTAAGCTCCCTATGGGGCCGTGCAAGCCTGGATCACGCCACCTTTACGAGATCGGGTTCAAAACCTTCGAAGGTCATCTGGTCGGCGTATCTGAAGGTGAGGTCCACCGCCGGCTGGTCGTGCACGGTCCAGGTGATGACAGGCATTTTCAGCCGCTCGCGCACGAAACTGACGAACTGGTTCGGCAAGTCGCCCGCGGCATAGGAGGTGAAGGCGATGTCATGCGCCAGCATCGAGAAATGCGCTTCGATCAGCTGATTGTCCTTGCCATAGGCTGTCAGTCCGCCGGGGATGCCGGCCGCGTGTTTCGGAAAGTCGCGGATCAGCCAGTGGTCGAACGACATGATCGCGGCCTTGCCCCTGTAGCGCCTGAGCATCTTGCCAACACTCTCCACCAGGCCCTGGTCGTGACCGGGAACGCCCTTCAGTTCGACGACCAGCGGCACGCGGCCGTCGACCAGATCGAGCGCCTGCTGCAACGTCGGCACGTGATCCGATGTGCCGCCGACCTTCAAAGTCGTCAGCTCGGCTGCTGTGCGCTGCCAGACGAAACCGTCCTGGCCGGTCAGCCGCTTGAGGTCGCCGTCATGGATGACGACGGGGATACGGTCCGACGACAGGTGCACGTCGCACTCGATCGCATAGCCGCGTTCGGCTGCGGCTTCGAAGGCCGACAGCGTGTTTTCCCAACGCGCCTTGTTCATGTCGTGGAAGCCGCGGTGCGCGACAGGGCGGGCCGTCAGCCAGGAAAGATCGGTCATGGTTTCGTCTGCTCTATTCGACTTCGAAGATCGCTTCGATTTCCACTGCGGCATTAAGCGGCAGCGAGGCGGTGCCGACGGCGGAGCGTGCATGCTTGCCGCGCTCGCCAAGTGCTGCGACCAGAAAATCGGAAGCGCCGTTGGCGACCAGATGCTGTTCGAAGAAATCCGGCGCCGATGCGACGAAGACGGTGATTTTCACCACGCGGCGGATCTTCTCGAGATCGCCGAGTGCCGCCTTGGCTTGCGCCAAAATGTTGATCGCGCAGTATTTTGCATCTTCCTTGCCGGCCGCCGTGTCGACGTCGCGGCCAAGCAGGCCGCTCGCCTGCAGCTTGCCGTCCTTGAGCGGCAACTGCCCGGCGGTGAACAGCATGTTGCCTGTTCGGCAATAGGGCACATAGTTGGCGGCGGGCGCGGCGGCGACGGGAATCGTCACGCCGAGATCGCTTAGCCGCTTTTCGATTGTTTCACTCATCGTATTTCCCTATTGCTTGAAGACGCCGCGCGGGCCGGGCCGAAATTGCTATTTTTGCCTCGCTTCCGCCATGACTTTTTTTAAGCTGGACCATCTTTCCCTGCGGCCTGCCATCAGCCGCGACGATCGGAGCACCATATGCGCGCAACGCGCCTTGCCTTCCACACCGTCCTGCTGCCAACGCTCTTCTCGATGGCTCCAGCCTTTGCCGTGCCGGCCCTGCAGGCGCATCGCGCCGTCTACGATCTCACCTTGAACAAGGCCTCCGATCGCTCGGGAATCACCGGCATATCGGGCCGCATGGTCTATGAGTTCAATGGTTCGCCCTGCGAGGGCTATACGGTCAAGTTCCGCTTCGTCACGCAGATCGTCACCAACGACAACACCAGGCTGACCGACCAGCAGACGACCACTTTCGAGGATGCCGAGGGCAAGACCTTCTCCTTCGTCACCAAATCCTTCGTCGACCAAAACCTCGACAAGGAGGTCAAGGGCACTGCGACCAAGGAGGCCAAGGGCCTCAAGGTCGATATCGACAAGCCCGAGAAGAACAGCCTGGAGCTCGCCACCACCCAGTTTCCGACGCAGCATCTGGTCGAGCTGATCGGCAAGGCGGAAAAGGGCGAAAACTTCTACGAAACCAATCTCTTCGACGGCTCGGAAGACGCCAACAAGGTGATGACCACCACCGTCATCGTCGGCAAGAAGACCGACGGCGACAAGGCCGACCCGGAAGCGCCGGCGCTGGCAAAGCTTGCCGGCGACAAATACTGGCCGGTCGACATCGCCTATTTCGACGACACCGACAAGACCGGCGAAGAGGTGCCGGAGTACCGGATCAGCTTCAAGCTGCACGAGAACGGCATCACCCGCGATCTCACCATGGACTATGGCGAGTTCTCGATGACCGGCAAGCTGGTCAACCTATCCCTGTTCGACCAGTCGAAGCCCTGTCCGGCGAAATAGCGCCACCCCGCCTGAGTTAACCACGAGCCGGCGACCGACTTGAACGCGCCGCAATCGGGCTCCAGTTTTCCCTGAAGCATATTCGGGGGGAGTGCAGCTTGAGCAGGATAGACGTGTTCGTGGCGCCGCGGCCCAATCCGGCGCTGATCAGGGTCATGACGGTATTCAACCGGATCGTCATGCTGCGCGGCGTGCCGGGGTTTCGCGATCTCTTGCCGTTCAACCGGCTGGCCGGGCTGCGCGGTGTCGCCAATGTCCGCCACATTGATTTTCCGGACGCTGACCGGGAGCGGCTGAAGGCCTGCTGCGGCGCCGGCAAGGCGACGTTCATCACCCCCAACCATCCCGAGTTCTTCACCGATTGGATGATCGACAAGGAGATCGTCTCGCAGGTCAGCCCGCTCGCCGCGTCCTGGGCCACGCATGGGGTCGTCAACGGGCTCGGCCGGCCGATGCAGAAATTCTGGCTGGCCAACAATCTGATCGCCCAGATCCCCGGCAACAGCCAGGCCGCCAAGGAACACTCGGTCACCTGGGCGCTGCAGGGGCACGGCGTGCTCCTGCACCCGGAAGGCAGCGTCGGCTGGCACGGCAATGTCGTCGCGCCGCTGCTTCCGGGCGCCGTCGAGATGGGGCTCGAGGCGCTGAAGCGTGGCCGAGGCACGGCTGCCGATTTCAAGGTCTGGGTCGCGCCGGTGGTCTGGAAGCTCGCCTTCACCGGGAATGTGGAGCCGGCGCTGGCAAAGGAATGTACCTATGTCGAGCGCAGGCTGGGGATCGATCGTCGCTCCGCCGACACACTGCCGGAGCGTGTCCACGATATCTACTCGACGCTGTTGTCGCGCGACGTGGGCGCCTCGGGCATGGTGTCCGACCGGCGGCTCCCATACGACGTGCTGCAAAAGGCGTTGCTGGTCGAACTTAGCCGCCGGCTTGGCGAGGTCATTTCGGCCGACACCGCCGGCGATCTCATCGAACTGCTGCGCCTGTCACGCCGCTGGCTGCGTGAAAACGCCGGTGACGCCGAGAGATCGAAAAAGGTCAGCGCGCTTACCGAGACGATCCAGCGCCTGCAGCGGCTCGGGCCTTGGGCGTCAGTCAGTCCGACGGTCACGCAGGAGGAGATCGCCGAGCATCTGAAGCGCATTCGCAACGACTATTGCAAGCGCGGACTGCGCGATACGCTCAACCGCTTCATTCCGCAGCCGGCCGGACCGCGCCGTGCCCATATCCGCGTGCCGGAACCGCTAGGCTTGCATACCTTTGAAGGCTCGGTCGACGAGGCGCTCGACGAATTGCGGTCGCGCATGCAGGAAGCCATCAGTGGCATCGTGGCCGGTCTCGACGCAAGCGGCGGCTTCATTTCCTATCCGAATCCCTTCTATCATCGCTGAGGTTGGACGCCGGGCTGATCGCATGGCTGCCAGAGAGAAATCGGGAGTGCGGCAAGCCTCATGGCGGTCTATGTCGATGCGGCAATCTGGAAATGGGCCGGCCACCGCTGGTGCCATCTGATGGCCGACGACACCGACGAACTGCATCGCTTTGCGGCCGCGCTCGGGGTCAAGCGTTCATCCTATCAAGGACCACCCAGGACATCGGCGCCGCATTATGACATAACCGGCTTCGAGCGCGACCGCGCGGTGCGGCTCGGCGCCATCGAATGCAGCCGCGAGGAGATCGTCGCGATCTTCCGGCGGGTACGAGTGCCGAACGGGAAGAGACGGCCATGACATCGACGGCATTTCTGGCTTACTGCGCCGCGATCACGCTTGCGGCGGCAACGCCCGGTCCGGCGATGTTTGCAGTCATCACCAACGGCGTCTCGCGCGGCTTCGTTCGCGCCTTCATGGCTGGCGTCGGCATTGCCGCCGGCGACGCGGTGCTGGTGATCCTGGCACTGCTCGGCCTGGTGGCACTGGCGCAGACCTTCGAATGGGTGTTTCTCGCCCTGAAATATGCAGGTGCCGCCTATCTGGTGTTCCTTGGCATCAGGATGTGGCGGTCGGCAGCAGCGCAATCCGATGGGCCGACTGCGGCGCAGCCAAGACTGTCCCGATCGTTTTTCCTCGGTGCATCCATTGCCCTGGGCAATCCGAAGGCGATCCTTTTCCACGCTTCCATCATGCCGCTGATCCTCGACCTCGATACGATGACCTTCGCCGACGGAGTGCTGGTGATTGCCGTCGTGATCAGCGTCAACATCGTCACCATGGGTGTCTATGCCGCTCTGGCCGGAAGGGCTTCCGGCTGGTTCAGGACGCCGGGCCGCATGCGCCTGATGAACAGGTTTGCCGGCAGCGCCATGATCGGCACTGGTGCGCTGATCGCCGCACGCTGAGCCATTAGACGGCGCAGCGCTTGCGTTTGTCGCGCATCCCCTCTATATGGCCGCTCATTCCACACACGGACTTTGGTGTCTGCCCGGGAGAAATCCGGCTGAAACCTCCGGTGGCGTTCGAGGACATAAGTCCAAAAATGCCTGTGTCCGTGGAGGCTAACCGGAAAGGAACTAAGAATGGCTCTGCCTGATTTCAGCATGCGCCAGCTTTTGGAAGCTGGCATTCACTTCGGCCACCAGACCCACCGCTGGAACCCGAAGATGGCGCCTTACATCTACGGCGCCCGCAACAACATCCACATCATCGACCTGTCGCAGACGGTGCCTTTGCTGCACCAGGCGCTGAAGCAGGTGTCCGACACCGTCGCCAAGGGCGGCCGCGTGCTGTTCGTCGGCACCAAGCGCCAGGCGTCCGACATCGTTGCCGATGCCGCGCAGCGTTCGGCTCAGTACTACGTCAATTCGCGTTGGCTCGGCGGCATGCTGACCAACTGGAAGACGATCTCGAATTCGATCCAGCGCCTGCGCAAGCTCGACGAGCTGCTGGCCGGTGAGGCCCAGGGCCTCACCAAGAAGGAGCGCCTCAACCTCGATCGCGAGCGCGAGAAGCTCGACAAGGCGCTGGGCGGTATCAAGGACATGGGCTCGACCCCGGACCTGATGTTCGTCATCGACACCAACAAGGAAGCGATCGCCATCCTCGAGGCCAAGCGCCTCGGCATTCCGGTCGTCGCCATCATCGATTCGAACTGCGATCCGGACAAGATCGACTTCCCGATCCCCGGCAATGACGACGCGGCCCGCGCCATCCAGCTCTATTGCGACCTGATCGCCAAGGCTGCGATCGACGGCATCGCTCGCCAGCAGGGCGCGCTTGGTGTCGACATCGGCGCCTCGGTCGAGGCTCCGGTCGAGCCGGCGCTCGATCCGACCCCGGCTGCCGAAACTCCGGAAGCATAACAGCGAAGGCCGGTTGCGGCCTTCATCTTTCCAATATGTTGGCGCGTTAAGCGCTGGTGTCGGGCGCATCATCGAAAATCGATGGTGCGTCGGCGCATTTGAAACAAAGAGGCGACAATGAGCATTTCGGCTGCACAGGTCAAAGAACTCCGCGACTTGACCGGCGCGGGCATGATGGACTGCAAGGCGGCGTTGAACGAGACCAACGGCAACATGGAAGAGGCCGTCGACTGGCTGCGCAAGAAGGGCATCTCCAAGGCCGACAAGAAGGCCGGCCGCACCGCCGCCGAGGGCCTGATCGGCGTTGATTCTGGCGTCCGCGAGGCCGCGGTCGTCGAGGTCAATTCCGAGACCGACTTCGTCGCCCGCAATGCGGCTTTCCAGGAGATCGTCGCCAACGTCGCCAAGGTCGCGCTCGCCTATGGCGGCAAGACCGATGTGGTCGCCGCGGCCAAATATCCGGGCTCGGACAAGTCGGTCACCGACACCATCAAGGACGCGGTCGGCACCATCGGCGAGAACATGGGCTTCCGCCGCTCGGCCAAGCTTGCCGTCGAGCACGGCGTTGTCGCCACCTATGTCCACAATGCGGTTGCCGACGGTCTCGGCAAGCTCGGCGTGCTGGTGGCCATCGAGACCACCGGCAACGAGCAGGCGGCCAACGCTTTTGCCCGCCAGGTCGCCATGCATGTCGCCGCCACCAACCCGATGGCGCTGACCGCCGAGCAGATCGATCCGGCCGCGGTCGAGCGTGAGAAGGCGATCTTCTCCGACCAGGCACGCCAGTCCGGCAAGCCGGAAGCGATAATCGAGAAGATGGTCGAGGGCCGCCTGCGCAAGTTCTACGAGGAGGTCGTGCTCCTGAAGCAGGCCTTCGTGATCAATCCCGACATCACCGTCGAGAAGGCGCTGAAGGATGCCGAGAAGGAGATCGGCGCCCCGGCCAAGATCACGGCCTATCTGCGCTTCGCGCTCGGCGAAGGCATCGAGAAGGAAGAGACCGATTTCGCGGCGGAAGTCGCCGCGGCGGTCAAGAAATAACCCGAAGACGGGTTTCTCTGCTCAGGCAGCACGGCCGGGCGTCCGCGAGGATGCCCGGCCGATTTCTTGTGCGGTGTCGATGAAGGCCCTGAGCTTCGGCGCCATCGACGCACGGCGCGGAAAATAGAGGAACAGGCCGGGTTCCTCGATCGCCGATTGCGGCAGGATCTGCACGAGGCGACCGGTGGCGATGTGGTCTCGCACCAGCGGCTCGAAGACATAGGCGATCCCCACTCCGGCCAGCGCGAGATCGATCGCGGCAAGCGAATCCGTGACGATTGCAGTGCCGCGCGTTTCCACGGAAACGTCCTTGCCGTCCTCCGCCAGATCCCAGCGATAGAGCGCGCCGCTGCGGACAAGCCGGTAGCCAATGCAATTGTGGTTCGCCAGATCGGCCACATCGCGCGGACGACCATGCCGCCCGATATAGGTGGGAGTGGCAACCATGAGGGCGCTGAACGGCTGCGTAAGCCGGACCGTGACCATGTCCTGCGCGATCATCTCGCCGAGCCTGATGCCGGCGTCGAACCCTTCTCCAACGATATCGACGAGCCCCTGGTCGGCGACTATTTCGACCGTCACGTCCGGATAGCGCTCCGCCATTCTGGCGACCACAGGCGTCACCGCCAGGGGGATCGCGATGTTGGAGGCGTTGATCCTGAGCCGGCCTGCCGGGCGCCCCTTGATGCCGCGGATACGATCCATCCGCTCGGCGATGTCCTGGAGGGCAGGGGCCGCCGTCTCGACCAGCGCCTTGCCGGCCTCCGTCAGCGAAACGCTGCGGGTGGTGCGCGCAAACAGCGGTTGACCGATCCGCTCCTCGACAAGACGCACCGCATGGCTGACCGCCGAGGGGCTCATGCCGAGTTCGGCCGCGGCGAGCGCGAAGCCGCCGCGCCGTGCAACGGCGACCACGACAGGCAGATGGCTGAGCAGGTCCCGGTCCATTCATGAACAATATGACATAGTCCTTGCGAACAATGCAATCTTCTCGATGCCAGCATACCGGCCCATATTGCCCTAACACATCGGCGGCGGGCTGATGCACAAGGGAGAAGAGACATGAATGCGTTGAGAAACGTCACCTTCGCAGCAGGCATTGCGCTGGCGCCGGTAGATGCCGGCGGGGCCGAGTCATCCGAGTGGCGTGCGTTCGCCGATGAGCGCGCCGTCATCCGCATCGCAGATGCTATCGACCGCGCCGTCGACGCGCAGGACTGGAAGCTTGCGCGCAGCTATTTCGCGGAGCAGGTCACCGCCGATTTCAGCAGCCTTTCCGGGCAGCCCGCGGCCAACATCGCCTCGGACAATCTGATCGGCGTCTGGGCGGCGAACCTGAAGGGCAGCAAGACAAGCCTGCACCTGCGCACCAACCACCAGGTTGTCATCGATGGCAACGGCGCCACGGTTTCGTCAAACGGCTACGCCTGGAACCGGATGGAGGGCAATGGCGACCCGCTCTGGGAAGTCTGGGGCACTTACGAACACCACCTGACCCGTTCGGATTCCGGCTGGAAAGTGGATGGCTTCACATTCCGCATGACGCATGAGCGCGGCAACCCGTGGGTCAAAGCCACCCCTGGCCACTGAGCGGCGGCATCAACCTTGATCTCTATCGGAACGACTCCATGACGATGACCTACTACAATCTTGGAAACAGCGGCCTTCGGGTAAGCCGGCTGGCCTTGGGCACCATGACCTTCGGAACCGAATGGGGGTGGGGGGCGGACAGGGAGACTGCCCGCGCCATGTTCGACGCCTATGTCGAGGCAGGCGGCAATTTCTTCGATACCGCCGACCTTTACACCGGCGGCACCAGCGAGACCTGGCTGGGCGAGTTCGTGGCGGAGCGCGGACTGCGCGACAAGGCAGTGATCGCCACCAAGTTCACCATGAACACGCAGCCCGGCAATCCGAACGCCGGTGGCAACGGGCGCAAGAACATCATGCGCGCGGTGGAAGCGTCGCTCAAACGGCTAGGCACCGACTATATCGACCTCTATCTCCTGCATGTCTGGGACAGGCTGACGCCGGCCGAAGAGGTCATGCGCACGCTGGACGACCTCGTGCGCGCCGGCAAGGTGCGTCATATCGGCCTTTCCGACGTGCCGGCCTGGTATGCGGGCCGGGCGCAAGCGATCGCCGAATTGCGCGGCTACGAGCCGGTTTCGGCCCTGCAGCTCGAATACTCGCTCGCCGAGCGCACCATCGAGAACGAATTCGTACCCTTCGGCACGCGTCACGGCGCCGGCATCATGGTCTGGAGTCCGCTGGCCAGCGGCCTGCTAAGCGGCAAATACCGTCCCGCGCAGGCTGGAAATGCCGGGCGGCTCGATGGTTTCCGCAACACCACCCATCCAGGGTTCCAGAAATTCACGGAGCGCAACTGGAAGATCGTGGCCGAGCTCGAAAAGGTCGCCGCAGAACTCGGCCACAGCATGCCCCAGGTCGCGATCAACTGGGTGGCGCCGCAGCCGGGCATCGCCTCCGTCATTCTCGGGGCTACGAAGCTCGACCAGTTGCAGGACAATCTCGGGGCGTTGGACTTTTCGATCCCCGCCGACCTTCGCCAGAGGCTGGATTCGGTCAGCAGATCGCCGGCACCATTTCCCTACTCGTATTTCGGTTCCGAGATACAGGCCCGGGTTACCGGCGGTGCCGCGACCGGCGACAAGCCTGCCGGCTATGCGCCACAGGTGCTTATCGAAGGTGAGGCCGTCAGCGTCACCGGCAGCTGACCGACCGCGACCAAAACAGCCGGGAAATTGCCAAAGGGCGCCGCGTGACATCGCGGCGCCCTTCGTGTATCGGAACTCGGCGTCGCGCCGGTGTTAGGAGCGCGGTGCCTGCGCGGCCTGCCCCCCAGGCGCATCACACGCAAAATGACGAGGACCAGATGACGGCGAAGCCCCTCTACCGACGTGTCTTGCTGAAAGCGTCGGGCGAAGCGCTGATGGGCGAACAGCATTTTGGCATCGACGTCTCGGTTGTCGACCGCATCGCCGCCGACATCGCGGAAGCCCGTGCTCTGGGCATCGAAGTGGGCGTTGTCATCGGCGGCGGCAACATCTTTCGCGGCGTCGCGGTTGCATCGAAAGGCGGCGACCGCGTCACCGGCGACCACATGGGCATGCTCGCCACCGTCATCAATTCGCTGGCGCTGCGCACCTCGCTGAACAAGATCGGCGTCGACGCGGTGGTTCTGTCGGCCATCGCCATGCCTGAGCTCTGCGAGAGCTTCTCGCAACGCCAGGCGACCGCCTACATGAACCAGGGCAAGGTCGTGATCTTTGCCGGCGGCACCGGCAACCCGTTCTTCACCACCGATTCGGCCGCTGCCCTTCGGGCCGCCGAAATCGGCGCGGACGCGCTGTTCAAGGGCACCCAGGTCGACGGCGTCTACTCGGCCGATCCCAAGAAAGACCCGAACGCGACGCGCTTCGAGCGCATCAGCCATGCCGAAGTCATCAACAAAGGCCTTTCCATCATGGATACGGCCGCGATTGCACTTGCGCGGGAAAACAACATTCCGATAATCGTCTATTCGATCCACGAGAAGGGTGGTTTTGGCGATATTCTGAGGGGCGGCGGCCGTTGTACAGTCGTTGCGGACGATTGATCCGGAGCTGTTTCGAAAACCTGGGCACCGGTTTTTTCGAAACAAGGCTCGAACACAAGCAGTGAACCCGGCTAACGGGTCGAGGAGATAAAGATGAGTGGTGAGTTCGACGACCTCAAGCGGCGCATGGATGGGGCGATTGCAGCATTCCGGCATGATCTCGCTTCGTTGCGCACCGGCCGCGCCTCCAGCAACCTGCTAGACGCCATCCAGGTCCAGGCCTATGGCACCGCCATGCCGATCAACCAGGTGGCGAACGTGTCCGTGCCGGAGCCGCGCATGATTTCGGTTTCTGTCTGGGACAAGGCCATGGTCGGCGCTGTCGATCGCGCCATCCGCGAATCCAATCTCGGCTTCAATCCGATCGTCGACGGCACCAATCTGAGGATACCGCTGCCTGAGCTCAACGAGCAGCGCCGCAAGGAGCTGGTCAAGATCTCGCATGGCTATGCCGAGAACGCCCGTGTCGCCGTGCGCCATGTCCGTCGCGATGGGATGGATTTCTTGAAGAAGGCCGAAAAGGATGGCGACATCAGCGAGGACGATCATCGCAAGCGCTCCGATCAGGTGCAGAAGCTGACCGACGAGATGATCAGCACCATCGACCACCTGCTTTCCGATAAGGAAGCTGAAATCATGCAGGTTTAGGGTCGGTCCTGCACCGGCTCGAAAGCGAGACAATGGCAACGCCCGCGCATGTCGCGATCATCATGGACGGAAACGGACGCTGGGCCAAGGCGCGCGGCATGCCGCGACTTGCCGGCCATCGCGCCGGTGTCGAGGCGCTGCGCAAGACGGTGCGCGCCGCTCCCGGTCTCGGCATTTCGTTTCTGACCGTCTACGCCTTCTCGTCGGAAAACTGGTCGCGGCCGAAATCCGAAGTCAGCGACCTGATGGGCCTTTTGAAGCTGTTCATCCGCCGCGACCTTGCCGAACTGCACCAGAACGGCGTGCGGGTGCGAATCGTCGGCGACAGGGCAGGGCTGCAGCCCGATATCAGGGGTCTGCTCCAGGAAGCCGAATCGCTGACCGCGGGCAATGAAGCGCTGACCCTGGTCATCGCCTTCAACTACGGCGGACGCGACGAGATCGTGCGCGCGGCGCGCAAGCTCGCCGCCGCCGCCGCGCGCGGCGAAATCGACAGCGAGGCGATCACCGCCGACATGTTTGCCGGTTCCCTCGACACCGAAGGCATCCCCGATCCGGAGCTGGTCATCCGCACCAGCGGCGAACTCAGGCTGTCGAATTTCCTTCTGTGGCAGGCGGCCTATAGCGAACTGGTCTTCCTGCCGTGCTACTGGCCGGACTTCAGCCGCGAGCACCTGGCCGACGCTTTGCGCGATTTTGCCAGCCGCGAACGCCGTTTTGGCGGCCTTGCCGCCCAAGACGTGGCTTCGTGACCGGCGCTCAAATGAGCAACCTCCAGCTGCGGGTCATCTCGGCCTTGGTGCTGGCAGTCATCACCCTTGGCCTGACCTGGTTCGGCGGATTGCCCTTCCGTTTGCTCTGTGCTGCCATCGCGGCGGCCATTTTCTATGAATGGACACGCATGGCGCGGCCATCCGCCGGCTCACGCCTCGGCTTTCTGCCTGAAGCGCTGCTTCTGGTTTTCGTCGGTGCCCTGATTGCCGGCCTGCCGGCGTCCTGGCTGCTTGCCCTTGTCGCCGCACTGGTTGTGGCCGCGGCGCTCAGCGCGCAAATGCGCGGAGCAGCGCAATGGGATGCGGCCGGCATTGCCTACGCGGCGCTTTCCGGCCTGTCGCTGGCACTGCTGCGCGATGGCGACCGTTCCGGCCTGGTCGCGATCCTGTTCCTGTTCGCGGTGGTCTGGGCAACCGACATCTTTGCCTACTTCGTTGGCCGCGCCATCGGTGGGCCGAAACTGGCGCCGTCGATTTCGCCGGGCAAGACGCAGAGCGGAGCACTCGGCGGCGCCATCGGCGGCGTGATCGCCGGCTTGCTTCTGGCGGCCGCGGCAGGTGCCGGCAATCTCGGTATGCTAAGCGTTGTTGCATTGGCACTGTCGGTCATCTCCCAGGCCGGCGATCTTTTCGAATCCTGGGTCAAGCGCCGCCACGGTGCCAAGGATTCCGGTACGCTGATCCCAGGCCATGGCGGTGTCATGGACAGGGTCGATGGGCTTGTCGCGGCGGCTTTCGCCCTGTACGTCATCGGCTGGATTTCGGCGAGCGCCGACCATCCGGCACAGGGGCTGTTTCCGGCTTGAATGACACGACTGCATGGCGAAGAACGGGCTACGCCACGGATTCGCCCGGATTGATGTCACAGTCACGGCGCGACCTGCGCCGCGGGCGAATTTGAGGGCATGACTTGAACGAGATATTTCACGCGGTCTTCAGCACGGAAGGCTTTGTCCTCGGCACGCTGGTGCCTTTCCTGTTCGTGCTGACCGTGGTCGTCTTCGTTCATGAAATGGGCCATTACCTGATCGGTCGCTGGTGCGGAATCGGCGTGAAAGCCTTTTCGATCGGCTTCGGACCCGAACTCTTCGGCTTCAACGACAGCCATGGCACGCGCTGGAAACTCAGCGCCATACCGCTGGGCGGCTATGTCAAATTCGTTGGCGACATGAATGCCACTTCGAGCCAGCCCAGCGCCGAGGACATGGAAACGCTGAGCGATGCCGAACGCGAGGTCGCTTTTCATACCCAGCCGATCTGGAAACGCGCGGCGACGGTGGTGGCCGGGCCGCTGTTCAATTTCCTGCTGACGATTGCCGTCTTTGCGGTGCTGTTTTCGGTCTATGGCCGGTCCGTGCTCGAGCCGACAGTGGCCGAAGTCAGAGCCGACAGTCCGGCGGCCAGGGCCGGCATCGAGCCCGGCGACCGATTCGTCAGCGTCGATGGTAGCAAGATCGAGACCTTCGCCGACGTCCAGCGCCTGGTGTCCGGACGTGCCGGCGACGCCATCACCTTCACCATGCTGCGCGACGGCAAGGAGGTGACCGTCACCGCCACGCCGGAGCTGATGGAGCAGGAGGACGCGCTGGGCAACAAGGTCAAGGTGGCCGTGATCGGCGTCGCCAACAACACCGAACTCGGCCAGCCGCGGCTGATCACATACAGCCCTGTCGGCGCAGTGGGAGCGGCCGTCGAAGAGACCGGCCACGTCATTCAGCGCACCGGCCAGTTCCTGCAACGCTTCGTTGCCGGCCGCGAGGACAAATGCCAGCTGGGCGGCCCGATCAAGATCGCCAAAATGTCCGGCCAGGCGGCAAAACTTGGCTTCGAGTGGCTGGTTCAGCTTGTGGCATTCCTGTCAGTCGGGATAGGAATTCTGAACCTTCTGCCGATTCCCCCCCTCGACGGCGGCCATCTCTTGTTCTACGGCGTGGAGGCTGTCATCCGACGGCCGGTATCGGAATGGATGATGGAGATGGCCTATCGGGTCGGACTGATTCTGGTTCTGGGCTTTATGGGGTTCGTGTTCTGGAATGATCTGTTTGGGTGCTGAAATCATGAAGAAATTTGACTTCGGCACCGCCAATGTTGAGACGCCGTTTACCATGCACGGGGATATGCGTGACGCGAAAGCCACGCATCAGGGTTAAGTAAATACAAATTAACCAGAAGCCTTGCGTGTAGGGAAAATCCGGTTAATACGGTATGGGAAATTTACCGCACGTCCGGTTTTCTCGCCGTGGGGACTTCGAGAAAAGGTACAAAAGCCCGATGAAGGCAGCATCCAAGTTTCTGAGCGCCGCGTCCGCGGTGGCCTTGTCCGCCGCTCTGGTTGTGCCAGGCGCGCTCGCAGTGCAGTTCGTTGCCACATCAGCTGCCCAGGCGGCCGTTGTCTCGAGAATCGAGGTTTCGGGCAATCAGCGTGTCGACGCCGACACCATCCGCAATTACATCCAGATCAAGCCAGGCAAGGCCTTTTCCAGCTCCGACATCGACGATGCGGTCAAGGCGCTGTTCGGCACCGGACTGTTCTCGGACGTACAGATCAATCAGGTCGGCTCCTCCCTGGTCGTCAAGGTTTCCGAATATCAGGTCGTGAACCAGGTCCTGTTCCAGGGCAACAAGAAGCTCAAGGACAACGCCCTTGCGGTCGCGGTCCAGTTGAAGCCGCGCGGAACGTTCTCGCAGGCCACGCTTGATTCCGATGTCGAGGCGGTGAAGGCTGCCTATCGCCGGATCGGCCGCGACGATGCCGCAGTGACCACGCAGATCATGAATCTCGGCGACAACCGCGTGAACGTGGTCTTCAACATCAATGAAGGCGGCCGCACGCAAATCGCCTCGATCAATTTCGTCGGCAACAGCGCGTATTCGAGCCGGCGGCTTTCGGACGTCATCGCCACGAAGCGCTCGTCCTGGCTCTCGTTCGTGCTGCGCGACGACGTCTATGACGAGGACAAGCTGCGCGCCGATCAGGAACTGCTGCGCCGCTTCTACTACAATCACGGCTATGCCGACTTCCAGGTCGTCTCCGCGGTCGGCGAGCTCGACGACACCACCAACAAGTACACGGTCACCATCACCGTGCAGGAAGGCGACCGCTACACGTTCGGCGATGTCAGCGTCGAGAGCACGATCCCCGAAGTCGACAGCAAGTCGCTGGAATCAGTGGTCCAGACCCACAAGGGCGACGTCTACAACGCCAAGGATGTCGAGGATACGATCATCGCGCTGACCGAGAAGGTCGCCGGTTCCGGCTATGCCTTCGCCCAGGTGACGCCGCGTGGCGACCGCAATTTCGAGAACCACACCATTTCGGTCGTCTACACGATCGATCAGGGCACCAAGGCCTATATCGAGCGTATCGAGATCCGCGGCAACGATCGGACGCGCGACTATGTCATTCGTCGCGAATTCGACGTCAGTGAAGGCGACGCCTTCAACCAGGTTCTGATCCAGCGCGCGAAGAAGCGCCTGGAAGCGCTGGATTATTTTGAGAAAGTCGAGATTTCGACGGTGCCCGGCTCGCAGCCTGACCAGGTTGTGCTGGTGGTCGACGTGGTCGAGAAGTCGACCGGCGAGTTCTCGGTCGGCGCCGGCTACTCGACCGGCGGCGAGACGTCAGGCCCGTCCGTCGAGGGTTCGATCACCGAGCGCAACTTCCTCGGCCGCGGCCAGTTCATCAAGCTTTCGGCAGGTGGCGGCAAGAATTCGCGCGACTACAGCCTCTCCTTCACCGAGCCCTATTTCCTCGGGCGCCGTATCGCTGCCGGCTTCGATATCTATCAGCAGACGCGCAACTACGACAATTATGACAGCGACACCACGGGCGCGACCGTCCGTTTCGGTCTGCCGATCACCGACGACATCTCGACCCAGCTGGCTTACAACATCTCTCGGGAAAAATATGAGCTGGACGATGGTTGCGATACCAATGGGGATGGCGTGCCCGACGGTACTTGTACCGTTTCAACGGCAATCCTTGATGGCATCCAGGAAAGTCCGTGGATTAAGTCTTCGGTGAGCCTGGGGTTGGTCTACAACACCATCGACGACATGAAGAACCCGCATGAGGGAATATACGTCAATGGCGTCACAGAGGTCGCTGGCCTAGGCGGCGACGCCAAGTGGGTCAAGGTGACCGGGCGTGCTAGCGTGTACCAAACCTTGTCCGAGCAGCTTGACCTCGTCGGTCTTGTTTCGGGTGGCGCCGGCTATATCGCAGGCTATGGTGACAATGGCTTGCGCATCTTCGATCAATTCCAAAGCTCTGATCGTATGATCCGCGGCTTTGAATATGGCGGCATTGGTCCGGCGGATGCCGCAACGGGAGACCACCTCGGTGGCACTACCTATTTCAATGCTTCGGCCGAAGCACAGTTCCCGCTTCCGGTTATCCCGGAAAGCTTCGGCCTTCGCGGCGCTGTCTTCGCTGACGCCGCAACTCTATATGGCAGCAAGATCGATTCCGTCGCTCAGGTTTCGACCGAGATGCAGTTGCGCGCCTCGGTCGGTATCGGCCTGATGTGGGCCTCCCCCTTTGGTCCGATCCGCATCGACTACGCGATGCCGGTCAAGAAGGAAGCGAGCGACGACGTTCAGGAATTCAACTTCGGCATAGCCACCCGTTTCTGATCCGCGGGTGACGTTGCTTCCGGGCCGGTTGCGGTCCGGAAGAGAGTGATCCGACCTAGCTGGATATTGCTTCTGGAATGACCGATCCGGTGTTCTTCGCGCCCTCACGCCGGTATACGGCTGGCGAAGTCGCGAATCTGACCGGCGCGCAGCTTGTCGATTCCGGCCAGTCCCTTATTTCGATCGAGGCATTGGCGCCGGCCAATGAAGGCGGTCAGGACGCGCTTGTCTTCGTCGACGGCAAGCGCAATTTCGCCCTGATGCAATCTTTGAAGGCCGCGGCTGTTCTTTGTCCGGCCGAATTCGCAGGCAAGGCTCCTGCGGGCATCGCCGTTCTGATTCACCCGCGCCCGCAGCAGGCTTTTGCGCTGGTCGGGCGTCTCCTGTTTCCGCAGGCTGCGACCCCGGGACCGATGACCGGCGAAACCGGTATTTCGCCACATGCCCACATCGATCCATCGGCGCATGTCGAGACCGGCGCCATCATCGAGGCCGGCGCGGTCATCGGCCCCCGTGTATCCGTCGGCGGTGGTACCGTCATCGCCCCGCATGCGGTCATCGGCCACTCCTGCCAGATCGGCCGCGACGGCTATATCGGCCCGGGCACCAGCGTTCAGTATGCGCTGATCGGCAACCGTGTCATCATCCATGGCGGCGCCAGGATCGGTCAGGATGGCTTCGGTTTCGTAGGCGGCGCCAAGGGCCCGGAGCGCGTGCCGCAGATCGGCCGCGTCATCATCCAGGACGATGTCGAGATCGGCTCGAACACCACGGTCGATCGCGGCGCCATGTCCGACACCATCATCGGCCAGGGCACCAAGATCGACAATCTGGTTCAGATCGCCCATAACGTCCGCATCGGCCGCAATTGCATTATTGCCGGTCTTTCGGGTATTTCCGGTTCCGTCGTGGTGGGCGACAACGTCACCATGGGCGGCGGCGTTGGGCTTGCCGATCATTTGACCATAGGGACAGGGGCCAAGCTTGCGGCGAGAAGTGGATTCATGAGCAACGTCCCGGCAGGCGAGATCTGGGGAGGCTACCCGGCGCAGCCGATGGCGGAGGCCATGCGCGAGATCGCCATGCTGCGCAAGCTCGCCAGGACACGCAAACAGGGCGACGGGAATGGCTGACATGGTGGCGACGCTCGAGGCGGTCGACATATTGGGACTGATGAAGCTCCTGCCGCATCGCTATCCGTTCCTTATGATCGACCGCATCGTCGATATCGACGGCGACGAGTCCGCCGTCGGCATCAAGAACGTGACCATAAACGAGCCGCATTTCCAGGGTCATTTCCCGGACCAACCGGTGATGCCGGGGGTGCTGATCGTCGAGGCCATGGCGCAGACCGCTGGCGCCATCTGCATCCGCAGCCTCGCCACCGAGAAACCGTCGCTGGTCTATTTCCTGACCATCGACAACGCCAAATTCCGCAAACCGGTCGTCCCGGGCGACCAGTTGCGGATCCACGTCAAGAAAATCAAGAAACGCGGCAACCTGCTCAAATTCGCCTGTGAAGCTCTGGTGGACGGCACAAAGGCCGCTGAAGCCGAGATCTCGGCGATGATGGTCACCAGCGTTTGACAATCGAAATGCTCATGAAAATCCAGACTTCAATCCATCCTTCCTCGGTCGTCGAAGAAGGCGCTCAAATCGGCGAAGGCGTTCGTGTAGGGCCTTTCTGCCATATTGGCGCCGACGCGGTGATCGGCGACCGCGTCGAGCTTGTCAGCCATGTCTCTGTGATGGGCGCGACCACCATCGGTGCCGCGACCAAGGTCTACCCGATGGCGATACTGGGCGCGCCGCCGCAGAACACCAAGCACAAGGGTGGCCGCACCACGCTGGTCATCGGCGAGAATTGCACCATCCGCGAAGGTGTCACCATGCATGTCGGCACCGATTCCAGCCGTGGCGAAACGACGGTCGGCGACAACGGCAATTTCCTTGCCTATGCCCACATCGCTCATGACTGCGTAGTCGGCAAGAACGCCACCTTCGCCAACGGGGCGACGCTGGGCGGCCATTGCGAGATCGGCGACAACGTCTATATCGGCGGCCTCAGCGCCGTTCATCAATTCGTGCGCGTCGGCGACAACGCCTTCCTCGGCGGATGCTCGGCTTTTGTTGGTGATGTCATCCCCTATGCCCTTGCCGTCGGCAATCGCGCCAGCCTGCGTGGCCTGAACATCATCGGCCTTAAACGCTCAGGCTTGCCGCGCGCCGAAATCTACCTGCTTCGCAAGGCCTACAGGATGATTTTCGACCGCTCCCGCACCGTCGCCGAGAACGTGGAACTCGCCAAGGCCGAATTCGCCTCGTCGCCGACGGCCATGAAGATCATCGATTTCATCACCAGTCGCGGCAAGCGGCACTATGCCGTCCCGTCGCTCAAAGGTGGCGACGGCGACGACGCCGATGACGAAGGCTGAGACCGCCGGAACGAGACTTGATCTTCCGCCGGGCGCCAGGGTCGGCATCGTTGCCGGCGGCGGCAGCCTGCCGGTCGAGGTGGCGGCCGGCCTGGCCGGGCGAGGCTATCCGCCCTTCATCATACTGATGGAAGGCGAAGTCGACCGTAAGCCGGATCTCGCCGGTTACGAGCAAGAGACACTTGCCCTGGAAGATATCGGCTCGCTCGTACCATTGCTGAAACGGCGCCGGATTACCCATCTGGTGCTTGCGGGCGAGATCAGGCGTCGGCCAAGGCTGGCCGGCCTGCGTCCGAGCCTCAGTCTGATCGCCGTGCTTCCCGTGGTCGTCATGGCGCTGGCCCGCGGTGACGACGGCTTGTTGAAGGTCGTGGCACGCGCTCTGGAAGCGCGGGGGATCAAGATCGTCGGCGCCCATGAGATCGTGCCTGAATTGGCCGCGGCCGAAGGATCGTTGACCAGGGCGGAGCCGCGAAAATCCGACTGGCGCGACATCGATGCTGCCCATGCAGCGGCAAAGGCCATCGGTGCGCTCGACATTGGCCAAGCCGCAGTCGCGATCGGCGGCCGGGTGATTGCACTGGAAGGCATCGAGGGCACCAACGGGCTACTCGAGCGGACAAGGCAACTGCGCGACCATGGCCGGCTCGCCGGCAAGACGCGCGGCGTGCTGGTCAAATGCGCCAAGCCCGGTCAGGAGTTGCGCGCCGATCTGCCTTCCATCGGTCCGCTGACGGTCGAGGCAGCGCATGAAGCGGGACTTGCCGGCATCGCCATCGAAGCCGGCCGTTCGCTCATTCTGGAAGGCCCAGCCACCATCGCGCGCGCCAACGCGCTTGGTCTGTTTGTCGTCGGTCTGGCAGCGGCGGAGCCGGCCAATGGTCACTGACAAGCCGCTCAAGATCGCCATCGTCGCCGGCGAGGAATCCGGCGATCTGCTTGGCGCCGACATCGTTGCCGCACTCAAGCGGACGACCGGCCGCGAAATCAGGCTTGTCGGCATAGGCGGCCGCCATCTGCAGGGGCTCGGGTTGAAATCCCTGTTCGACGGCAGCGAAATCGCGCTGATGGGGTTCAGTGCCATCCTGCGCGACCTGCCGCGCCTGATCAGGCGCATCGGCCAGACTGCAGGCGCGATCGCTGCCGAGAAACCCGACTGCCTCATCACCATCGACAGCCCGGATTTTTCGCTGCGTGTGGCCCGCAAGGTCCGCGCCGCCGATCCGTCGATCCCGATCGTCCACTATGTCTGCCCGAGCGTCTGGGCGTGGCGGCCGGGCAGGGCGGTGGCGATGAAGCCCTATGTCGACCACATCCTGTGCATCCTGCCGTTCGAGGTGAAGGCGCTTGCCCGTCTCGGCGGCCCGCCCGGCACTTATGTCGGCCACCGCCTGACGCAGGATCCGGGCGTGCTTGCCGCAGCCAGGGCGCAAGGCCAGGCGCGCGACCTCTCGGAAGATCGCGTGAAGACACTGCTCGTGCTGCCCGGCTCCCGCCGTGGCGAAGTGCGGCGCCTGATCGACGCGTTCGGCAAGACGGTGTCGGTGTTGCACCAGCGCGGTCATCGCCTGCGCCTTCTGTTGCCCACCGTGCCGCATGTTGCCGACCTGGTCAGGACTTCGGTCGCAAGCTGGGACGAAAAGCCGGAAATCATCCTCGAGCCCGAGCGCAAATGGCAGGCATTCGGCAAGGCCGACGCGGCGCTGATCGCCTCGGGAACGGTATCGCTCGAACTTGCGCTGTCAGGTGTCCCGATGGTGTCCTGCTACAAGCTCGATCCCGTGGCGCGGCTCGTCATGCCGCATCTGATTTCCGTCTGGTCGGCGCTGCTGCCTAATCTGATTTCCGACCGCGCGCTCGTGCCGGAGTTCTACGACCAGTATGTCTTGCCGGAAAACCTCGCCCGGCAACTGCAAGCATTGTTCGCCGACACCGGCATGCGCGCCTGGCAGAAGGACGGCTTCGCCGAGATCGCGAGGCGTATGACCACGAACCGGCCCTCCGGCGATATCGCGGCAGAGGTCGTTCTCCGACACATCAAATAAAAAGCGCCCTTGCGGGCGCTTTTTCGCGTTCTGGTTCAGGACCGATCAGCGCTTCGCAATCGGCACGTAGTCGCGCTCCGGCGCACCGGTGTAGAGCTGGCGTGGGCGGCCGATCTTCTGGTGCGGATCCTCGATCATCTCTTTCCACTGCGCGATCCAGCCGACGGTGCGGGCGACCGCGAACAGCACGGTGAACATGGTGGTGGGGAAGCCCAGCGCCTTCAGCGTGATGCCGGAATAGAAGTCGACATTCGGGTAAAGCTTCTTCTCGATGAAATAGGCGTCCGTCAGGGCGATCTTTTCCAGTTCCATGGCGATGTCGAGCAGCGGATCGTCCTTGATGCCGAGCTCGCCCAGCACCTCATGCGCGGTCTTCTGCATAATCTTGGCGCGCGGATCGTAGTTCTTGTAGACGCGGTGGCCGAAACCCATCAGCCGGAACGGATCGTTCTTGTCCTTGGCGCGGGCGATGAATTCTGGGATGTGGTCGACATGGCCGATCTCGCCCAGCATGTTGAGTGCCGCCTCGTTGGCGCCGCCATGCGCCGGGCCCCACAGGCAGGCGATGCCGGCGGCGATGCAGGCAAACGGGTTGGCGCCCGACGAGCCGGCAAGCCGCACCGTCGAGGTCGAGGCGTTCTGCTCATGGTCGGCATGCAGGATGAAGATGCGCTCCATGGCGCGCGCCAGCACCGGATTGATCTTGTATTCCTCGCACGGCACCGCAAAGCACATATGCAGGAAATTGGCGGCGAAGTTCAGCTCGTTCTTCGGGTAAATGAAGGGCTGGCCGATATGGTATTTGTAGGCCATCGCCGCGATGGTCGGCATCTTGGCGATCAGCCGCATCGAGGCGACCATGCGCTGGTACGGGTCCGAGATGTCGGTAGAGTCATGGTAGAAGGCCGACAGCGCACCGACCACGCCGCACATCACCGCCATCGGGTGCGCGTCGCGGCGGAAGCCGGTGAAGAAGCGCGACATCTGCTCGTGCACCATCGTGTGGCGCGTCACCCGGTAGTCGAAATCGTCCTTCTGCGCCTTGGTCGGCAGCTCGCCGTAGAGCAGGAGATAGCAGACTTCGAGGAAGTCGCCATGCTCGGCCAGCTGGTCGATCGGATAGCCGCGATGCAGGAGGATGCCGGCGTCGCCGTCGATGAACGTGATCCCCGACTCGCAGCTTGCCGTCGAGGTGAAACCGGGATCGTAGGTGAAGGCCCCGGTCGTGTTGTAGAGCGAACCGATATCGATGACATCCGGCCCGACTGAACCGCTTCGCACCTTGAATTCATGCGTCTTGCCGGCGAGCTCGAGCTTTGCGGTCGACTCGTGCGGTTTGCCGCCAAATTCCAGTTTTGTCGCAGCTTCGGTCATTGCAAACTCCTTTTCATTCCTCATGCCGGCAAGGGCAAATCCTGCAAATCACCGGAATGCGCGTACTCGCCACCGCATTTTAGGAGGTGCGTGCCAGATTGGGCCAAGGCCTAATGTTGCACTGCGAAACGCGCCTTTCAATGCCAATCTTCTTGGGCCAGTTTTCCTAATCGATTTGATCCGCGATGCGCGCCAGGCTTTCGTCCCGGCCGAGCACCGCAAGCACGTCGAACACGCCCGGCGAGGTGCTTTTGCCGGTGAGGGCGGCCCTGAGCGGTTGGGCCACGGCGCCGAGCTTGTGGCCTTCGGCCAGCGCGAACTCGCGGATCGCCGCCTCCGCCGCAGCGGCAGTCCACTCGCCGGAAACCGCCTTCAAAACACTGTGAGCGCCAGCCAGGATCGCGCGCGCGTCGCCGCCGAGCAATGAAGCCGCCTTGTCGTCGACCGGCAGCGGCCGCTCGGCGAACAGGAAACCGGCCCCATCGACGAGCTCGACCAAAGTCTTCGCCCGTTCCTTCAAGCCGGGCAAAGCAGCGAGCAGCTGTGCCTTCTTGTCGTCGTCGAGGCGCGCCGCGATTGCCGGGCCGCCCTCAAGATAGGGCAGCGTGGCGACGAAGATGCAGAACAGCTCGGCATCGTCCATGCGCCGCATATGCACGCCGTTCAGCGCCTCGAGTTTGGCGAAATCGAAGCGGGCAGCACCCTTGTTGACGTCGCCGATGTCGAACCAGGCGATCATGTCCTTGATCGACATCACCTCGTCGTCACCATGGCTCCAGCCGAGCCGTGCCAGATAGTTGAGCAGCGCCTCGGGCAGATAGCCCATGGCGCGATAGGCCTCGACGCCGAGCGCGCCATGTCGCTTCGACAGCTTGGCGCCGTCGGCGCCATGGATCAGCGGAATGTGCGACATCGACGGCACCTCCCAGCCCATGGCGTTGTAGATCACCGTCTGGCGGGCGGCGTTGGTCAGATGGTCGTCGCCACGGATGATGTGGGTGACGCCCATGTCGTGATCGTCGACGACGACGGCATGCATGTAGGTCGGGTTGCCGTCCGAGCGCAGGATGATGAAATCGTCGAGATCCTTGTTGGGGAAGCGCACCTCACCCTGCACGCGGTCGTGCACCGCAGTCTCGCCCTCGGTCGGCGCCTTGATGCGGATCGCGCCCTTGACGCCTGCAGGTGCCTCCGACGGATCGCGGTCGCGCCAGCGGCCGTCATAGCGGGGCGGCAGGCCCTTGGCACGTGCGGCCTCGCGCATCGCCTCCAGCTCGGCCGGCGTCGCGTAGCAGTAATAGGCCTTGCCCATGCGCACCAGCTCCTCAGCCACCTCGCGATGGCGCGGCGCGCGCTCGAACTGCGACACCGGCTCGCCGTCCCAGCTGAGGCCAAGCCAGGACAGCCCATCGAGGATGGCGGCTGTGGCGGCGTCGGTGGAGCGTTCGCGGTCCGTATCCTCGATGCGCAGCAGCATCGTGCCGGCGGTGTGCTTTGCATAGAGCCAGTTGAACAGCGCCGTACGCGCGCCGCCAATGTGCAAATAGCCTGTCGGCGAGGGGGCAAAGCGGGTGACGACCTTGTCGGACATGGAACTCTCGGAAAGCGCAGAAAGCGGATGTGGTTGCGCGGACTTTCGCGCGTTGCGCGTTCATGTAGCATAGGAGGTCTGGGGCGCAAGGGGCAGACCCGATGGCTGGACGAGGCCGGGGTGCGGAGGAGGGCGAGGGTGCGACGAGCAACGTCAGCGAGCGGGGCCTGTTTGCCGATGTTCCGTACGCCGAGCCCGTGCTGGTTCTGTCGCCGGCGCCGCAATCCGGCATTGAGCTTTTGCAGCCCGGCAATCGCGTACCGGCGCCTATCCCCACGAAAGCACCGGTCAGGCGGATCCACGCATCGCTACGCCGCCTTTCTGGTCCCGCAGTCCGCCGAAGCCTCGCCGCGGCTGCCGGCACAGAGCTTGACCGCGGCATGGGCTTCCTGCTGGTGCCGGCGTTTCTGGCATGCGGGGTGATCTTCTATTTCTCGCTGGCGACGGAACCCGATTTCTACAGGCCCGTCGCCGTGGTCGCCTTGACGGCGGCCTGCGCTGTTGCCTCGCGGTCATGGCAGAGGACGCATTTGTGCTTCATGGCGGCGCTACTCTGCGCACTCGGCCTGCTCGCCGCCAAGATCGAAACCTGGCGCGCCGGAACGCAAATGCTCGGCTCCGAGATCCAGACGCGGCTGACCGGGCGGCTCGCCAGTCTGGAGGAGATGGAAAACGGCCGCGTCAGGCTGACCATCGACGTGATCTCGACCGCCCGCCCCAAGCTGCGCTACGCGCCGGAGCGGGTCAGGCTTTCGGCGCGGAAAGTTCCTCCGGAGATGACGGCCGGTTCCCTGATCACCGGCTATGCTCGGCTGCTCCCGCCGACCGGACCGGTGCGGCCGGACAGTTACGACTTCTCCTTCGACAGCTATTTCTCCGGCATCGGCGCCAGCGGCTTTTTCCTCGGCAATCCGAAGACTGTTGCCTCCAAATCTGGCGCCGGCGAAGACGCGCCATCCAGGACGCGCCTGGTGTCCGCGATCGAGAACGCCCGGGAGAACATCGCAGACCACATTCGCGGTCAGATTGGCGGCGCCGAAGGTGAGATTGCCGCGGCACTGATGGTCGGCGTACGCGCCGGCATCCCGGATGAGATCAACGAAGCGATGCGGCGCACCGGCATCTACCACATCATCTCGATTTCCGGCCTGCACATGGCGCTTGTCGCCGGCACCATCATGGGGCTGCTGCGCGGCGCCTTCGCCCTGTTTCCCGATTTCGCTTCGCGCCGGCCGGTGAAGAAATATGCGGCCGCCGCAGCGCTCTTTTCCATCGCCGCCTACCTCGTCTTTTCCGGCATCGTCGTCGCCGCCGAACGCAGCTTCATCATGCTGGCGGTGATGCTGGTCGCCGTGCTGTTCGACCGCGCGGCACTGACCATGCGTAACCTGGCGATCTCGGCCATCGCCGTCATCCTGGTGTCGCCGCACGAAGTGGTTGGCCCGAGCTTCCAGATGTCGTTTGCGGCGACAGCGGCCCTTGTCGGCGCTTATGCCGGCTGGTCGGACTACCGCGCCGGCAGGGCGACATCGCCGCCGCCAAGGCGATCGCCGCTCGCCTTCGTCACGCGAAAATTCCTGCTCGGGATGGGCGGTCTCGCCATGACCTCGATCATCGCTGGCGGTGCCACAGCGCTCTTCGCCATCTGGCATTTTCAGCGCGTGTCGCCGCTCAGCCTGTTTGCCAATTTGGCCGTCATGCCGATTGTCTCGGGAGTCATGCTGTTGGCCGTAATCAGCGCGCTGCTGATGCCTTTCGGGCTCGATTGGCCCTCCCTCTATCTGATGGGCAAAGGGCTGACGGCGATGATCGCGATCTCGGAATGGATTTCGGAGCGCTCACCGGTCGATGCCGTCGGTTTGATCTCCATTCAGTCGGTGCTGCTGGTGACCATCGCGCTGGTCATCGCCACCATGGCGACGACATGGCTCAGACTGGCAGCGGTTCCGTTCGCGCTCGCCGGGCTGCTGACTGTCTCCAACACCCGCACGCCGGACGTCCTGATTTCGGAGGATGCGCATCTGGTGGCAATGCCGATCGGCGGCAGCGAACTCGCCATCAACCGGGTGCGATCGAACGAGTTCACCACCGACAACTGGAAGCGCGCCGTGAAGTCCGAAACCATTGTCGAACCCGAGCCTTTCGAGAAGGGAGACGCGCGGTTCGACATGGATCCGGCCGACCTGCCGCCGGGCTCGCCCTTCTACTGCAGCGCCGGTCTGTGCCTCGCACGGCATCCGTCCGGCGCCATCGTCGCGTATGCAGAAGACCGCAAGGACGCTTGGCGAGCGTGTGCTTTCGCGACCCTGATCATCGTCAACGACGCCACCGCCTACGACCCTTGCCGCAATCCGCTTGTCCTTGTCGTCAAGAAACGGCAGCTTGCCCGCTTGGGCAGCGCCGCCGTCTTCTTCGATCAGCAATCGGCAATCGCGCCGGCAGAGATAGACTTCGCTATCGAGCAGCCGTACCGGCCCTGGCACGAGCAACGCAGATTTTCGCGCGAAGCGAGGGGCCTGCCGCCTTACAAGACACCCGAAAGGCAGGCCAGCAAACAATCACCGCCGCCTCAGTAACGCCGGATCAAGCCAACCAACTTGCCCTGCACCTTGACCCGGTCGGGCCCGAAGATGCGGGTTTCATAGGCCGGGTTTGCGGCTTCCAGCGCGATCGACGCGCCCTTGCGGCGGAAGCGCTTGAGCGTCGCTTCCTCCTCGTCGACCAGCGCCACGACGATCTCGCCCGGGCTCGCCGTATCGGCGTTGCGGATGATGACCGTATCGCCGTCGAAAATCCCGGCCTCGATCATCGAATCGCCCTTGACCTCCAGCGCGTAATGCTCGCCGCCCATAATCATGTCCGGCGGCACCGAGATCGAGTGCGTCTGATGCTGGATGGCGTCGATCGGCACACCGGCCGCGATCCGGCCCATCACCGGAATGGAAACGGCCGCCACCGCATCGTCGTCATTGCCCGCCTGGGGCGTGCGCGACGATGCCATCGGCTTGATCTGCCGTCCGAGGCCGCCCTGCCCAAGACTGCCCTGAATGACGCTCGGCGAGAACTTTTTCGCCGCATTGAGGCCGGGGGCGATCGAGTCGGGCAGGCGCAGCACTTCGAGCGCGCGCGCCCGGTTGGGTAGCCGGCGAATGAACCCGCGCTCCTCCAGCGCCGTGATCAGCCGGTGGATGCCCGACTTCGAGGCAAGGTCGAGCGCCTCCTTCATCTCGTCGAAGGATGGTGGAATACCACTTTCCTTCAGCCGCTCATGGATGAACATCAGCAGTTCATGTTGTTTGCGTGTCAGCATCGCGGCCCCCAACGGAATCGGAAAAACAAACCCAGAACAAACACTATCTGTTCCATTTGTGTTCCGCAACCGTTTAAAGTTTAATGAATGGGTTAAGGCGCCCGAAACGATGCTGCGGTCGACAGGGAATTCGCAACTCCCTCAAAGTTCGGCTTCATCGCCTTGATTTTGTTTTCATTTATGGCCTCAGCCCGACTTGCAAGGCTTCAGTACCGGCAATCATTTGGCGCAGACATTCCCGGATCGGGCCGTGTTCGACCATCCAGCCCGCTCGATGCACCGTGAACGAAACGAACTCAAAATGCCAACTTTGAGCAAGGGTCGAGGGTGTCGTTGGGCCGACAAGTCATCGAGGCAGGTTCTTGCAGTGCGATGGCGAGTGATGAGAGAAAGTACCGATCGGCCTGTGTCGTCATTGCGTGCGGTGTCCTGCGGAGGGGAGCAGACATATCATGACCGGAATTCCTGATCTTGCGACCATCGAGGCGATGGACGCCGCGGATCCGCTGCGCTCCCTGCGCGACCGCTTTGTCCTGCCCGAAGGGGTGATCTATCTCGACGGCAATTCGCTGGGCGCTGCCTCGCATGCCGCCTTCGACGAGCTGCGCAAGGCGGCCAGCGAAGAATGGGCGTACAACCTCATCCGGGCATGGAACACGGCCGGCTGGTTCGACATGCCGCTCGAACTCGGCGACCAGCTGGGGCGCCTGATCGGCGCAGCGTCCGGCCAAACGGTGGTCTGCGACACCACCTCGATCAACATCTACAAGGTTCTGCACGCGGCAATGGCCATGCGGCCGGATCGGCCCGTCATCGTCGCCGAGGGCGACAGCTTCCCGACCGACCTCTACATGGCTGAAGGCGTGGCCTCGACCCGAAAGAACACTGTTCTGCGCCTCGCTGGCGTCGACGCGCCGACGATCGAGGAGTTGATCGACGAGAATGTCGCCGTCGTGTTGGTCAACCACGTCAACTACAAGTCAGGCGAACTGCGAGACATGACCGCGCTGACGCGCATCGCCCATGACGCGGGGGCGCTGATCGTCTGGGACCTCTGCCACACCGCTGGCGCCATGCCGGTCGAACTGGATAAGGCCAATGCCGACTTCGCGGTCGGCTGCACTTACAAATATCTGAACGGCGGCCCCGGTTCTCCCGCCTTCATCTACGCAGCGGAGCGCCATCATGCCGATGTCCAGCAGCCGCTCAGCGGATGGTGGAGCCATGCGCGGCCCTTCGCCTTCGAGCAAGCCTATGCGGCCGGCACCGGCATCCGCCGGTTTCTGTGCGGCACGCAGCCGGTGCTGTCGATGCGCACGCTGAAGGGCGCGCTCGACATCTGGAAAGATGTCGACATGGCGGCCGTGAGGACGAAGAGCATCGCCCTGGCCGATCTGTTCATCGAACTCGTCGAGGCGAAATGCGGTATCTACGGTCTCACGCTCGAAAGCAACCGTAACAGCGCCAGGCGCGGCAGCCAGATCTCATTCATGCACGAGCATGGCTATCAGATCATGCGGGCGCTGATCGAACGTGGCGTTATCGGCGATTTCCGGGCGCCGTCGACCATACGCTTTGGCTTCACCCCGCTCTATGTCGGCTACGCCGATGTGTGGCACGCTGTAGAAGTTCTGGCAGACATCCTGCGCAGCGGCGCCTGGAAGGACGCACGTTTCGCCGTCAAGGAGGCCGTCACCTGAGCGGCAAGGAGAGCAGGGGGAGGGCAGAGGTGCTCGAACATCGTATTTCCGACTGGGACAACGCTTATACAAACGGCGCCAACATCGCTGGCGGCGATCGCTGGCCGGCCGCCTGGGTCGAGCCCGCGCGGGCCTTTCGCGACGCTCTTTCGGCCGAGGGTAGGGCGCGGCTCGACATCGTCTACGGCGACAGACCGCGCAACCGGCTCGATCTTTTCCTGCCGGGCACCTCACCCAACGGGCTCGTTGTGTTCGTGCACGGCGGCTATTGGAAAGCGTTCGACAAGAGTTTCTGGTCGCATCTTGCCGCTGGGCCGATCGGCCACGGTTATGCGGTGGCGATGCCCTCCTACACGCTATGTCCCGAGATACGCATCGCCGGCATCGTCAGGGAGGTTGGCGCGGCGATCGGCAAGGCGGCGGCGCTGGTCGACGGGCCGCTGATGCTGATCGGACATTCCGCCGGCGGCCATCTCGCCAGTCGGATGGCGAGCGCAACCACGCCTCTGTCGCCCGAAGTGACTGGGCGCATACGCCATGTCGTGTCGATCTCTGGTGTGCACGACCTGCGCCCGCTCATGCGCGCCGCCATGAACGAGACGCTGGCGATCGACGAGGCCGAAGCGCTGACCGAAAGCCCAGCCCTTTTGCGCCCGATGGGCAATGCGCGTCTGACCTGCTGGGTCGGCGGTGGCGAGCGCGCCGAGTTCGTGCGTCAGAGCGCGCTGCTGGCCAATATCTGGACCGGCCTCGGCGCTGCGACCAGCTCGGTGGTTGAACCGGACCGGCACCATTTCAGCATCATCGACGGTCTTGCCGACCTGGAGCATCCGTTGACCCGGACGCTGATCGCGCAATAGGAACGGGTTCAGCGCAGCATCAGCACGCTGCAGGCGGCGCCTGCTGCTGCGGCAGGGGCGAACGGCTCGCGCACGATCAGCCCGTTGGCGTCGGCGAGCATTCTCAACATCGAGGAATCCTGGATGCCGAACGGCGTCGCCACCAGCGCGCCGGCCTCTTCCAGAACCACAGCACGCACATAGTCCTGCCTGAGATCGTTGGCCGGCATCGCGGTCCCGAGGCGGGCCGCGCGTATGTCCTGCCGGAAGTCACGGCCGCCGAGCCGCGCCAGCAACGGCTTTAGGAACAGTTGCGAGCAGACGAGGCTGGCCACCGGATTGCCGGGCAGGCCGATGCAGCTTATCTCCCCGAGCCGGCCGAACATCAGCGGCTTGCCCGGGCGCATGGCGATCTTCCAGAAGTCGAGCGTCATGCCCTCGCCGGTCAGCACGTCATGGATCAGATCGTGGTCGCCGACCGAGGCGCCGCCGAGCGTGACGATGACATCGGCGCCTTGCTCGACCGCCTGCTTCACCAGCGCGGCAATTGCCTCCTTGCGATCGGCGGCAATGCCGAGGTCGAGCGCGCGCGCCCCTACAGACTGCGCGGCGGCCGCGACACCATAGGCATTGGACGAGATGATCTGGTCGGGACCGAGCGCGCTGCCCGGCGGCAGGAGTTCGTCGCCGGTGGCGATGATGGCGACAAGCGGCCTTTTGACCACGGTCACTTCTGGATGGTTGGCAGAGGCCGCCAGGGAGAGTGCCGCCGGATCGAGCAGGCGGCCCTTTTCGAGCAGCACGTCGCCCCTGGTGAAATCGAGACCGAGGCGGCGGATGTTGCGTCCTTCGGCTGTCGGTTCCGTCACCTCGATGGCGCCACCACCGATATCCCTGACATTCTCCTGGATGACGATGGTGTCGGCGCCTTCGGGCAATGGCGCGCCGGTGAAGATACGCACCGCCTGACCATTGTGGACTGCACCGCCAAAGCCACGCCCTGCCGGCGCCATGCCGATCACCGAAAGCTGCGCCGGCACTGAGGCGATATCGGCGGCCCGAACGGCATAGCCGTCCATGGCGGAGGCGTTGAACGGCGGCTGGGTGCGCAGCGCCACGACGGGTTCGGCGAGCACACGGCCGGCGGCATCGATGAGCGCTACGCTTTCGCTGCCTGTCGGCGCAGCGCCATCCAGCAGGCGCTCGAGCGCCTCGGCGACCGGAACCAGCGCCATCTAGGCGCCTGCCTTTTGGTCGGATCTGTAATCGCCGGATTTGCCGCCGGTCTTTTCGACCAGCCTGATGCCGGAGATCACCATGCCGCGGTCGACCGCCTTGGCCATGTCGTAGATGGTCAGGCACGCGACCGAGGCCGCTGTCAGTGCCTCCATCTCGACGCCGGTCTTGCCAGTGACGCGGGCCAGCGCCGTGACTTTCAGGCCCGGCAGCGAATGGTTCGGCTCGATGTCGACCGAGACCTTGGTCAGCAGCAGCGGATGGCAGAGCGGGATCAGCTCATGCGTCTTCTTGGCGGCCATGATGCCGGCGATGCGTGCCGTGCCCAGCACGTCACCCTTCTTGGCATCCCCGGCCAGGATCATCGCCAGCGTTTCGGGGAGCATAGCGACAAAGCCTTCTGCGATTGCCGTGCGTGTCGTCTCGGCCTTATCGCCGACATCGACCATGTTGGCCTCGCCCTTGGCGCCGAGATGGGTGAGGGCGGCCGCCATCGTCAGATGGCCATAGAGCGACGTGCGTCCATTCGGACGCACAAAGTACGCTCTATCATTTTGAATCTATGCATCGTGCTCTCCGAAAATCGATTCCGATTTTCGGGCCGATGCATCCGGCGCCTTGCCCGTCAGAAGCAGGCGCGTGGCAGCCGCCACGTCCTGCTGGCGCATCAGACTCTCGCCGACGAGGAAGGTGCCTATGCCGCTTGTTTCCAGCCTGCGGCAGTCCTCATGCGTGAAGATACCGCTCTCGCTGACCAGCAGCCGGTCTGCCGGCACCATCGCCGCCAGCCGCTCCGAAACAGTCAGGCTGGTCTCGAATGTCCTGAGGTCGCGGTTGTTGATGCCGATCAGCCGCGACGACAATTTCAGCGCGCGCTCCATCTCGGCCTCGTCATGCACCTCGACCAGCGCGTCCATACCGAGCGCGAGTGCCGTGGCTTCGAGTTCGCTCGCGATCGCGTCATCGACACTGGCCATGATGATCAGGATGGCGTCGGCGCCCCAGGCGCGCGCTTCGAACACCTGATAGGGATCGAACAGGAAATCCTTGCGCAGCGCGGGCAAGGCGACGGCGCTACGCGCCGCGCTGAGGAATTCGGGTGCGCCTTGGAAAGAGGGAGCATCGGTCAGCACGGAAAGGCAGGCAGCGCCGCCCTTCGCATAGGCTTTGGCCAGTGCTGGTGGGTCGAAATCGGCGCGGATCAGGCCCTTGGACGGGCTCGCCTTCTTGATTTCGGCGATCAGCCCAAAGCCATCCGCTTTGCGCTTTGCTTCAAGCGCCGCGAGAAAACCGCGCGGCGCGTCTGCATCCTTCGCCCGCGCCTCGATCTCGGCAAGCGGGACTCGCAACTTCGCCGCGGCGATCTCGTCGCGTTTATAGGCTTCGATCTTGCGCAGGATATCGGACAAGGGCCTATCCGTTCGAAATTGCTACCAGCCTGTCGAGCACCTGGAGCGCCCGGCCGCTGTCGATGGCTTGCGAAGCACTCGCCATGCCGTCGGCCAGCGTCGTCGCCTTGCCTGCCACCACCAGTCCGGCGCCGGCATTCATCAGCACCGTGTCGCGATAGGCGCCGGCGGCACCGCCCAGCATGTCGCGCATGGCCTTGGCGTTATAGGCGGCGTCGCCACCGCGCAGTTCGTCCTTGCTGTGGCGCTTCAGCCCGACCGCTTCCGGGGTCAGCGTGAAGCTGCGGATCTCGCCGCCGACGAGTTCCGCCACCTGCGTCTCCCCGGTGGTGGTGATCTCGTCATAGCCGTCGCCATGGACGACCCAGGCATGGTCGGTGCCCAACGCCTTCAGCGTCTCGGCGACCGGCATGATCCATTCCGGCAGGAACACGCCGACCATCTGCCTGAGGACGCCGGCCGGATTGGACAGCGGTCCGAGCAGGTTGAAGATGGTGCGGGTGCCGAGTTCGCCGCGGATCGGGCCGACATGCTTCATCGCCGGGTGATGCGCCGGCGCGAACATGAAGCCGACGCCGGTCTCGTGGATGCAGTGGCCGATGGTTTCCGGCGGGATGTCGATCTTGACGCCGAGCGCGATCAGAACATCGGCGGCACCCGTCAGCGAGGACAGGCCGCGATTGCCGTGCTTGGCGACCGGCACGCCGCTGCCGGCGATGACGAAGGCCGATCCGGTCGAGATGTTGACCGAGTGCGAATTGTCGCCGCCGGTGCCGACGATGTCGATGGCGCCCTGCGGAGCATCGACGCGCAGCATCTTGGCGCGCATGGTGGCGACGGCGCCCGAAATCTCGCTCACCGCTTCGCCGCGCACGCGCAACGCCATCAGGAAGCCGCCGATCTGGCCGGGCGTCGCATCGCCCGACATGATGATGTCGAAGGCTTCGCGCGCCTCGTCGAAGGAAAGCGGCGTGCCGCCCGCGACCTTGGCGATATGGGTCTTCAGCGCGCTCATCTGGCCTGCGCCTGGGCAACGGCGGTCTGGTCGATGCGGACGTCGAACTGCGTCTGCAACCGCGCCACCAGTTGATCGAGCAGGTCGTCCGACATGCCGGCGGTGAAGGATTTCTGCGCGTCGTCCGGCACCGAGCTTGCATCGGCGCCGGCCGGTTCGAACACTTCGGCGACCTTGAACAGGATCTGTCCTTCGCCGGTGGGCGAGGGGATCAGCCCGGTTCCGCCTTCGCCGACACCGAACATCGCCGCCGCACCCTCCTTGCCGAAATCGACGTCGTCCGCCTCGCGCTTGACGCCGCGCTTGGTCTGCTTCTCGAGCTTGAGTTCGCCGGCGATGACATCGAGCGTGGTGCCCGCCTTGAGCCGCTTCTCCAGTTCGTTGGCCTTGGCGGTGAGCCGCTTCGTCGTCTCGTCAGCCGTCCAGTCGGCCACCACCTTCTGGCGGACCTCGTCCAGAGTGCGGTCGCGCGCTGGCGTGACCGATCCGACCTCGTAGAAGACGAAACCGTTGTCGGCGGTGGTCAAACCCTCATTCTCGGCGCCGGGCTCGGCGGCGAACGCCGACTTGATCAGCTCGGCCGATTCCGGCAGATCCTTGACGATCGTGTCGTCAGGCCGCTGGCCGGTGCGGTCGATCGCATCGATGGTGACGACCTTGAGCTTCAGCTTGGCGGCTGCATCGGCGAGCGAACTGCCCGAGGCGCGCGTGTCTTCGTAATTGTCGTGCACATCCAGCAGGATGCGGCTTGCCTCGCCCAGCGCCAGGTCCTTGCGGATCTGCTCGGACACTTCCGCGAGCGGCTTCACCACTTCCGGCTTGATATCGGTAACGCGCAAAAGCACCGGTCCGAAGGCGCCCTGGACGACCGGACTGACTTCATTGGCGGCAAGCTTGAAAGCCGCGTCGGCCACAGCCGTGTCGGCGATCTTGTCCTTGGCCAGCGTGCCGAGCAGCGTGTCGGCCTGCGTCTTGCCCTCGGCGGTGACGATCTTGTCGAAGGTCGCGCCGGTCTTCAGCGAGTCTAGCGCTGCCTTGGCCGCGTCGGGCGACTGGAACACAAGCTGTTCGATGGTGCGCATTTCAGGCGTGGTGTAGCGCGACTTGTTCTTGTTGTAATCGTCGCTGATCTGCTGCTCGGTCACGGCGCTGAGATCCATAATGTCTTGCGGCTCGAGCCTGACATAGGAGAATTTGCGGTATTCCGGCGCCGCATAGGCCTTCTTGTTGGCATCGAAATAGGTCGAGAGCACGCTGTCGGAGGGCGCCTCGATCGGCTCGACCAGCTTTTTAGGCAAGGTCAGGTAGTCGACCGTGCGGTCTTCGCCGCGATAGAGCGCCACCGCCTTGAGGAAAGTTTGCGGCGCCTTGAGGCCGTCGGAAACCGCCTCGACGATCTGCTGGCGCACCGCCACCTGGGCGCGGTTCTTCAGATAGTCCTCGGGCCGCATGCCGACCTCGCGCAGCAGATACTCGAACGTCCTGCGGTCGAACTGGCCGCCCGGCCCCTTGAAGGCCGGGTCTTCGCGCGTGAGTTCGGCAAGCCGGTCCTTGGAGAGGCCAAGCCCGAGCTTGCGGGCCTGCTCGTCGAGGACGGCGCCCGAAACGAGCTGGGCCAGCACCTGATTGTCGATGCCGAGCGCCTTTGCTTGCTCGTGCGTAATGCGCTGACCGAATTGCTGCGACATGACGCTGACCTGACGATCATAGGCGAGGCGATATTCGTTGATCGAAACGGTCGTGCCACCGGCGGTGATCACCGAATGATGGCCACCCAAGGTACCAGACAAGCGCCCGGAAATACCCCAGACCGCAAAGCTGAGCACCAGCAATGACAGCAACGCCTTCGCGACCCAGGTGCCCGCCGCGTTTCTCAAGATACCAAGCATGCATACTTCCGATTTATGCGCATTTCGCGTGCGCCCGAGTCTGAAACAAGCGCAATAGCGCCCTTCCGGCCCACTGTCGATTGCTTTGTGGCCTGATTTTGGTAGTGAGGGCGGGAGCCCAATGTCGCCCGGAGAAACAAAGCCCATGACGCCTGGAATCCGCCCGCTCGTCGCCGGTAACTGGAAAATGAACGGCACCAGCGCCTCGCTGAACGAGCTGAGGACGATTGGCAACGGCTTCATGAGCGGGCTCGACACCGAAACGGAAGCCGTGGTCTGCGTGCCCGCGACCTTGCTTGCGCATGCCGCCGAAATCCTGTCGCGCACCCCGGTGCGGGTCGGCGGCGAGGATTGCCACCCCAAGGAGAGCGGCGCCTATACGGGGCGGATTTCGGCGGAGATGTTGAAGGACGCCGGCGCCAGCCATGTCATTGTCGGTCATTCCGAATGCCGCGCCGACCTCGGCGAAGACGATGCCCTGGTCCAAGCCAAGGCTTCCGCGGCCTGGCGTGCCGGCCTGGTGGCGATCATCTGTATCGGTGAGACACGGGCCGAACGCGAAGCCGGCACGACACTCGAAGTCCTGTCGCGCCAGGTCGCCGGTTCGGTGCCGCCGAGTGCTACCGCCGCCAACACCATCATCGCCTACGAGCCGGTCTGGGCGATCGGTACCGGCCTGACGCCAACCGCCGCCGATGTCGCCGAGGCCCACGCCCACATCCGCGCAAAGCTGGTGGAACTGCTCGGCGATGCCGCGGCACGGATGCGCATTCTCTATGGCGGCTCGGTCAAGCCCTCCAACGCTGCTGAGTTGCTTGGCATCGACAATGTCGACGGCGCGCTGGTCGGCGGCGCCAGCCTGAAGGCGGCGGACTTTCTTGGCATCGCCGAGGCTTATTTGAACATCGCGTAACCAGGTGGCTCATAGCCGGCCCGGGCGCGCCGGCGAAATCGTTGCAAAGACTGCAATGCTTCCCATATTCCGGCCACGGGCTTGGAAATGCCGTTAAAGCATTGTAAGGAGCCGCCTCCAAATCACCGGCCGTCTTCGCGGCCGCGCAAGGCATTGCCAGGATAAATTATGGAAACCGTACTGATCGTCATCCACCTTATGGTCGTGCTCGCGCTTGTCGGCGTGGTGCTGCTGCAGCGCTCCGAAGGCGGCGGTCTCGGCATCGGCGGCGGTTCCGGTTTCATGACCGCGCGCGGCGCCGCCAATGCGCTGACGCGGGCGACGGCGATCCTGGCGGCCGCCTTCTTCGTCACCTCGCTGACATTGTCGATCCTTGCCCGCTATGGCGAAAAGCCGATCGATATCCTCGACCGCGCTCCGGCGTCCTCCGATAATTCAGGCAAGGGCGTGCTCAACCAGTTGCCGGGCACCACGCCGCCTGCAGGCACCACGGCGCCGGCGGCTCCCGCCGGCAGTACCGCGCCAACGCCGCCGTCCGGCAACGATGCCGCCACGACGCCTCCCGCGGCCGCTCCGGCGACGCCGGCGCCCGCGACTCCGGCCACCCCGCCGGCAGCCAATGGCGTCACCTTGCCGGTCACCCCGCAGGTCCCGAACCAGTAGTCGGCAGAGCATGATCCCGAACAGTGGAATCATGCTCAAAACAAATGATAAAAAGGTAGCTCCCATCCCGGCTCTATCGGCATGGAAAGGCCTCTTGATGCCGCGATCTGTTGTCGTTTGAACACAGTCGCGGCAAATGCCGCACAATCACGAAGATTCAACCGAGCGTAGCGCTATGGTGCGCTTGAGGCGTCCGTGGCTAATCGATTATAGATTGCGCGCGGCACTTTCGGCGTCCTTGGGGGGCGCCGGGCGACGCCGTGGGCAACAAGCATTGAACGATCGGATCTTCGCCATGCAGCTTCGCAGCTTCATTCTCCTGGGGTTTTGCGCCGTATTCGGCATGAGTTCGGCCGCCGTCGCCGGCACGCCGGCTATGGTTTCACAGCAATCGGTTGGAAAGACCGATGTCATCAATATCGCCGCCGCCAAAAGCGATACGGCGCAGTTGAAGCTTCTCAAGAAGAAGAAAAATCCGAGCGCCGACGATCTGGCTCAGATCAGCAAGCTCGAAGCCAAGATCGCGGCCGACAAGGAAGCCGCTCGCGCCAAGGCGCTCGAGGCCAGGAAGCTGGCGATGCGCGAGGCGGCCAAGGCCAAGGCCGACGCGGAACGCCAGGCATTTATGGCCAAGAAGGGCAAGGCGGCGGAAGCAAAGGTGGCGGACGCCAAGCCGGGCAAGAAGACCGTCAAGATCATCGAGCCGGTTGAGCCGCTCGCGCCGATCCAGTCCGCCGAAACGCTCCCGGCCGAGGCCATGAACGTGGCGCTGACCGGCAACAATGGCGAATTGCGCAGCGAAGCGCCCGGCCAGAAGCCGCGCAACGTCGGGCTCTTCGCCGGCCTGTTCGGCGGCACCTCGTCCTCGTCGATGTCGCTGCTGCCGGAGACGCGCGCGCTCGATCAGGTGCTCGCCAAGAAGGAAGCCAAGAAGCAGTTCAAGGTGAAGCCGGAATTCGTGCCGCAGGAAGTGGAATTCACCGGCTACGATACGGGCACCATCGTGATCGACACCAGCGCGCGTCGCCTCTACCTCGTCGAATCGGCTTTCACAGCGCGCCGCTATGCCATTGCGGTCGGCCGCGAAGGCCTGCAGTTCAAGGGCACGGTCGCGGTCGGCGACAAGCAGGAATGGCCGCGCTGGATCCCGACGCTCGACATGCAGAAGCGTGAACCCAAGCACTATGGCCAGTACAAGGACGGCATGCCCGGCGGCGGCGAGAACCCGCTCGGCGCGCGCGCCATTTACCTCTATGACGGCAAGAAGGACACGCACCTGCGCATCCACGGCACCATCGCGCCGCAGTCGATCGGAACCAGCGCCTCCAATGGCTGCTTCCGCATGATCAACGAGCACGTCATGGACCTCTACAGCCGGGTCAGGGTCGGCACCAAGGTCGTTATTATCTAACGGCCAAGGTCGTCATCATCTGACGGTTTGATCAAGAATGCCGAAGGGGCCGGCTCAGCCGGCCCTTTTGTTTTGATCGGAACACTATTTGGCCCCTCGGGGCTTCGCGCCTTCTTGGGAAAAAGCCTTCGCGGCGGTTTTTTCTCTGGCGGAATCAATCCGGCCGCGTTAAGCGATGACTCCCATGGCGCGATATGTATTCATCACTGGCGGCGTGGTTTCCTCACTCGGAAAAGGCATCGCTGCAGCGGCCCTTGGGGCTCTCTTGCAGGCGCGAGGCTATCGCGCGCGCATCAAAAAGCTCGATCCCTACCTCAACGTCGACCCCGGCACGATGTCGCCGTATCAGCATGGCGAGGTCTTCGTCACCGACGACGGCGCCGAGACCGATCTCGATCTCGGCCACTACGAGCGCTTCACCGGCCGCTCGGCCAACCAGCAGGACAACATCACCACCGGCCGCATCTACAAGAACATCATCGAGCGCGAGCGGCGCGGCGACTATCTCGGCGCCACCGTGCAGGTCATTCCGCACGTCACCGATGAGATCAAGCATTTTGTCCTCGACGGCAATGACGACTACGACTTCGTCCTGTGCGAGATCGGCGGCACCGTCGGCGACATCGAGGCGATGCCGTTCCTGGAGGCAATCCGCCAGCTCGGCAACGACCTGCCGCGCAACAATGCCGTCTACGTGCACCTGACCTTGATGCCTTACATCCCGACGGCCGGCGAGCTGAAGACCAAGCCGACCCAGCATTCGGTCAAGGAACTGCGCGGCATCGGCATCGCGCCCGACATCCTTCTGGTCCGCGCCGACCGGCCGATCCCCAAGGAAGAGCGCCGAAAGCTGTCGCTGTTCTGCAATGTGCGCGAGAGCGCCGTCATCCAGGCGCTCGACGTGCCGCACATCTATGACGTGCCGATGGCCTACCACAAGGAAGGGCTGGATTCGGAAGTGCTCGCCGCCTTCGGCATCGACCCGGCGCCGAAGCCGCGCATGGAGCCCTGGCAGAAGGTGTCCGACCGCATCCACAATCCGGAAGGCGAGGTGACCATCGCCATCGTCGGCAAATACACAGGCCTCAAGGACGCCTACAAATCGCTGATCGAGGCGCTGTCGCATGGCGGCCTCGCCAACCGCGTCAAGGTCAAGCTCGACTGGATCGAGAGCGAGATCTTCGAAAAGGAAGACCCAACGCCGTGGCTGGAAAAGGTGCATGGCATCCTGGTCCCCGGCGGCTTCGGCGAGCGCGGCTCGGAAGGCAAGATCTTGGCGGCGAAATTCGCGCGCGAGCGCAAGGTGCCCTATTTCGGCATCTGCTTCGGCATGCAGATGGCCTGTATCGAGGCGGCGCGGTCGCTGGCCGGCGTCGAGCATGCCTCCTCGACCGAGTTCGGCCCGACCCAGGAGCCGGTCGTCGGCCTGATGACCGAGTGGCTGAAGGGCAACATGCTGGAGAAGCGCAAGGAAACCGGCGACCTCGGCGGCACCATGCGGCTCGGCGCCTATCAGGCCGAGCTCACCAAGGGCTCGAAGATCGCCGAGATCTACGGCGACACCCAGATTTCCGAACGCCACCGCCACCGCTACGAGGTCAATGTCGACTACAAGGAGCGGCTCGAGGATTGCGGCCTGGTGTTTGCCGGCATGTCGCCCGACGGCGTGCTGCCGGAGACGGTCGAATATCCCGATCATCCCTGGTTCATCGGCGTGCAGTACCATCCCGAACTGAAAAGCCGGCCGCTCGACCCGCACCCGCTGTTCGCCAGCTTCATCGAGGCGGCGATGGAGCAGTCGCGGCTGGTTTGAGCCGGCTGCGCGGCTTGTCATGCAGACTTACGTCGCGCTGCTCTACAGCATCATCCTGGGCGAGGGGCGGCGCGTGATCATGGCCGATCTCAAGGCGATGGCGGAAGGCCTCGGCCTGAAGAACCCGCGCACGCTGGTGGCGACCGGCAATCTGGTGTTCGAGACGAAAGCGACGGACATTGCCAAGCTGGAGCAGCGGCTGGAGGTTGCGTTCGAAAAGACCTTCGGCCGCCATGTCGACATCATCGTGCGCCACGCGGATGACTGGCTGACGCTTGCCGCCGGCAATCCGTTTCCGGCCGAATCGGCTGCTACACCCGATCAGGTGGCGGTGCGCGTGATGCGCAAGCCTGTTCCTGCGGAGGCTGCCGCAACGCTCCAGGCCTATGTCGGCGACGACGAAAAAATGCAGGCGGTCGGCGGCGACATCTGGATCGTCTTTTCGCGCGCGACCCCAAGTTCGCGGCTAATTGCGGCGACCAGCCACAAGCGCTTGGGTATCGGCACCTCGCGCAACTGGAACACGGTGCGCAGACTGGCCGAGATGGTCGGTCGATAGAGCAGGGGCGGCTTGCACCGCCCCTGACGATACCAGTCTTCAAGCCTTCGCCGTCTTCGCTCCGGCTCCCAGCGCCATCGTGCGCAGCACGTAGTAGATGGCGCCGGCGATGGCGACGCCGAAGAACCAGCCATAGACACCCCACCAGGCCGGCAGCCAGTTGGTGAAATTGGGCAGGATCGAGGAGAAGATGGCGCCGATGCCGGCGGCGATGAAGGCATTGACATGCCAGCCGCCCTGGAAGCGGAATTCGCCCTCTTCCCGGTAGAGCGCCTCGACGTCGACCTCGCCCTTCCGGATCAGATAGTAGTCGACCATCATCACACCGAAGATCGGCCCCATCGTCGCGCCAATGATGTTGACGAAGTGCGCGGCACCGCCTTCCCATGGCGCGAACGGATAGAGCAACAGCGCGATCACTGCTGCGATATAGCCGCCTTTCTTGAAGTCGATCTGCCGGGGGAAGACGTTGGAGAAGTCGAAGGCCGGCGAGACGAAGTTCGCCACCACGTTGATGCCCAGCGTTGCGACCGCGAAGGTGAGCGCCGCGAGTGCCGCCAGGAACCAGCTGTCGAATTTCGCCGAGATCTGGTCGGGATGCAGCAGCACTTCATGGTAGACGTCATAGGCGGCAATGGTGGTGACGCCGGCAACCAGCGAAAACAGGATGAGATTGACCGGCAGGCCCCAGATGTTGCCCTTGCGCAGCGCGGCGTTGTCGGGAGCATAGCGTGCGAAATCGCAGAAGTTGAGATAAAGCGCCGAGAAATAGGTCACCCAGATCGCCGCCACCGCAAACAGCGCCGTCCACGAGCCAGGCGTGCCGGGAACGCCCGCATCCTTGGTCTTCTCGAGCAGGACATCCATCGGGATGTCGCTGGTGAAGGCGAAACTCCCAGATTTGACGCAGAGATAGACCGCGAGGATCAGCATCATCACCCAGACGGCGGGACCGGCCCAGTCCTGGAAGCGGCGCACCGTCTCCATGCCTTTCTGGATGATCAAGAGCTGCAGCGCCCAGATCACCACGAAGCAGATCACTTCGAGGCCGGAATGGCCGAGGAAATGTGTATTGGCGTTGAAGTCGGCGAACCATTGCGAGCGGATCAGCAGCGCCACGATCGCGCCCGACGCGGCCGCCGTCTGCGCGCCATACCAGAAGCAGGCAACGACGGCGCGTACAAGAGCTGGAATGTTGGCGCCCCAGATGCCGAACGAGGCCCGCGCAAGCACGGGGTAGGGCACGCCGGTCTTCACGCCGGCATAGCCGACCATGTTCATCAGCACATAGATGATCAGCGAGCCGATACCGATGGCGATGATGAAATTGACGAAGCCGCCGCAGAACAGGAACAGGCTTGCCGCCAGGTAATAACCCCAGAGGCTGTGGACGTCCGACGTCCAGACGTTGAAGATCGAGAACGGTCCCCAGTTTCGAACCTTCGCCGGAGCGAGGTCCTCATTGTACAGGTCAGGCGATGCGCCTTGGATGGTCATTGCTGTGTCCCCTGTTTGCCAAACGCGCCCTCACGCGTTGATCGCGGAGGTTAAGCCTGACGCTGGGGAACCGGCAAGCAATCCATTTGCCGGCTTTGGCCTTAAAGATATTCAACGAGAATCGCGCTTATCGGCAGGGGTAAGCTGATGCTGTCATGGCAGCAGCGGCGATTCGATTCCCGCGATTTTGTTGCCGAGAGACGAGGGCCGAAGGCTGTCCGTTTTCTTGCGCGAAGTTTTTTTTGCGCAACCCACTTTTTTCTGGAACCAAATGCCCATCCAGGAGTTTAATGGGGTTCGATCGAGCGGAGGCGATCGGCCGGGAGGATAAATATGGATCGCTTGCAGTTCTTTACGCCCGTGCGCATTGCGCCCGGGCAGGGATACCCAGTTCAAGAGGTCGATAGCGTTGCCGAAGCAATGGTGTTCCTGCGTAAGTGGCCAGCAGGGCGGCGCGGACCGGTTTACCAATGCGCCTTGAATTGCTGTTCCGCAGCGTTGTCCGGCAATATGTCGGCCGAGGAAGCGAGGAAGGCTTTCACCGGATTTGCGCGCATCACCCGTCTGCTGGACGACGACATGGCACTGCCGATCGGCGGCGAAAGCATGGAAAACGTCTACGCGTTGAGGCGCTAGGCCGGCTCCAATCGTTGGGTAATCTGAAGTCTGCAAACCAGATGGTGCGCGGGCTGTCGGTTTTTCGACGGCACTTCGCAGCAATTGGCTTCCCGCCACCCGCCAATTGAAAAAATTCAGGAATAGGCTAGATGGTGCGGCTCGCCGGGCCGACCTGATCGTTGCTGCCGGGCAAACGCGCCGCGCGGACACGAACACGATGAGTATGTTGATCAACCGGCTTGCCATTGCGCCGATGATGGACTGGACGGACCGGCATTGCCGGTTCTTCCACCGTCAGTTGACGCGTCGTGCGCTGCTCTACACCGAGATGGTGGTGGCCGACGCGATCATCCAGGGCGCCCGCGATCGGCTGCTCGGCTTCGATGGGGCGGAGCACCCGGTGGCGCTGCAGCTCGGCGGCTCCGATGCCCGGAAGCTGGCCGAGGCGGCGCGCATCGGCGAGGCCTTCGGCTATGACGAGATCAACCTCAATGTCGGCTGCCCGTCGGATCGCGTCCAGTCCGGCACGTTCGGCGCCTGCCTGATGAAGACGCCTGTTCTGGTCGCCGATTGCGTCGCCGCAATGAAGGCTGCGGTGAAAATTCCGGTCACCGTCAAATGCCGCATCGGCGTCGACGAGCAGGACCCCGAGCCGGCGCTCGATGCGCTGGCGGACGGCGTTTTGGCGGCCGGCGCCGACGCGCTGTGGGTGCATGCCCGCAAGGCGTGGCTGGAAGGGCTGAGCCCGAAGGAAAACCGCGACATCCCGCCGCTCGACTATGACAGGGTCTATCGGCTCAAGGCCAGAAAACCGAACGAATTCATCGGTATCAATGGCGGCATTCAATCATTGGACGGGGCACGTCTCCACCTCGACCATGTCGACGGCGTCATGCTCGGCCGCGCTGCCTACCACACGCCGGGTATCCTGGCCGGTGTCGACGCCATGTTCTACGGCGATGCGCCGGGCGCGTTCGACCCAACGGCGCTGATCGACGCGATGGCGGCCTACGCTGCCCGCCATATCGAGAAGGGCGGACGGCTCGGCCACGTCACCCGCCACATGGTCGGCCTGTTTCACGGCCTGCCCGGCGCGCGCCGCTACCGGCAGATCCTGTCGACCGACGCGACGAGGCCGGGCGCTGGACCGGATGTGCTGAAGAAGGCCCTTGCCGCCGTCGATTTCAGCGGTGCTGCCGCGGAAGCAGCCTGACGAGCGGCGGTCGAACGTGCCGCCGCTCTTTCTCTTTTGTTTGACCATGATCTTTTCCGAAAACCGGTTCCCACTTTTCGGGATCATGGTCTAGTCCCTGAGGATCATCCGGTCGCCGCGCACATCGAAGCCCGACAGCGAGCCGATGAAGTTCATGCCGAGCAGGCTCTGGCCGAGCATGCCGGGCGCCGCAATCATCACCGGCATGTCCTTGCGCACGATGCCGCCGATCGCCACTTCGTCGGTCTTCACGGCGGCAGCGCGCGCCATGCCGTTGGCGGTCGAGACCGGTATGGTGAAGTTGAGGGCGGCAGGGTTGAAGCCCGCGGCCTGAGCGTCTTCCGCCGTCAGCACGATGCTGGTCGCGCCGGTGTCGACGACGGCGCGGATAGGCGCGCCATTGATCATGATGCGGGCTTCGAAATGGCCATTGTCGGCCTTGTCCAGCGTCACCGTCGCGTGGCCGTCTTCCACGCCCAGCGCCAGGGGGCTGCCGGGAACGAGACCGGCGGTCACCCGGCTGGCGATATCCTGCAACTCGTAGCGGTACTGATACCCGGCGACCAGCGCCAGCGCGATGACGGCCCAGGTGCCGAGATTGCGGGCCATGTCACCCAATGGCCGGCCTGAGCGAATGAGGCTGGCGCCGATCAGCGCAGCGATCGCGCCAAGCCAGATCAGCCGGCTGAAATCATAGTTTTCGACACCGAAAGTGCTGCCGGCCGAATCGTTGATCATCAGCAGGATCAGTCCCGCGCCGATCACGACCATCACTATCCAGAACAGTCGGCTCATTGGGTTTGCCGTCTCACGAGAGCACGTCGCGCTCGCGCGCCATGCGCGTGCGGCGCGTTTCCCGGCGCGGCCGCCGCTCGACCGTTTCCAGCCTTGCCGGCAATTCGGCCATGACGCTGCGGCGCGTTTCCGGGGTCATGCCGATCCAGGCGCCGATTTCCTCGCGCGTGCGGCCACAGCCGAAACAGAAGCCGGTTTTCATATCGATCGAACAAACCAGGATGCACGGGGATTCGATGGCCGTCATGATATTCTCTTGCGTTACTTCCACATGGTGCAACGCTAGGGCCAATGCAAGCCCTCGGGAATGCGTCGCCAGCAGCCACGTTCGCGTCAACGCTGGCGGTTGTGCCGGCCGGGCAAGCCAGCTATGCCCCTGACCAACCTCCAGCAACGATCGCCACCGACATGACCAGCGCACTGCCTTTCGACGATTTTCGCAACCTGCTGGCAAACCTGCCGCCGGCCGATGCGCAGGCCGAGGCGCGTGTCCGCACACTGTTTGCCAAGGCCGACAAGCCCAGGGGATCACTTGGCCGCGTCGAGGACATCGCAGCCTGGCTCTCAGCCTGGAGTGGGCGTGCGCCGCCGGCGGTGAACCGGCCTTTGGTCGCGATCTTTGCCGGCAACCATGGCGTCACCCGTCACGGCATTTCGCCGCGGCCGATGGCGGCTACCGCCAATGCCGTCGAGCTTTGCGCGGCCGGGGGTGCTGCGATCAACCAGGTCTGCATCGCCCATGATCTCGGCCTGAAGGTTTTCGACCTCGCGCTCCATATCCCGACCGAGGACATTACCGAGGACGCCGCACTCGACGAGCGCGACTGCGCCGCCACCATGGCTTTCGGCATGGAGGCGATTGCCGGCGGCAGCGACCTGCTTTGCCTCGGCGATCTCGGCGTCGGCAATTCCACCGTCGCCGCCGCCCTGTGCGCCGCGCTGTTCGGCGGCGGCGGCGCCGACTGGGTTGGAGCGGGATCGGGCGCCGATGCCGCGATGCTGGCGCGCAAGGCCGAAATGGTCGACACGGCACTTGCTTTCCATGCCGACGCCTTGCGCGATCCTCTCGAGGCCTTGCGCCGGGTCGGCGGCCGCGAGTTCGCGGCAATAGCCGGCGCCATCCTGGCTGCCCGCATGCAGAAGATCCCGGTGCTGCTCGACGGCTTTGCCGCGACCGCCGCGGCGGCGGTGCTGTATGCCGCGAACGAGGCTGCGCTCGACCATTGTCTTCTTGCTGGCCTGTCACCGGAGACAGGGCACGCAAAGGCCGCCGAACGGCTTGGCCTTCGGCCGCTGCTCGACCTTGGCGTGAGCCACGGCGAAGGGGTAGGGGCCGCACTTGCCGCCGGTCTGGTCAAGGCCGCCGCACTCACCAGCTCGGGCATGGCGGCGGCTGTTCGAAACTGATTCAGCGCCTGCGCGCGGCAACCGCCTTGGTGGGCAGGGCCGGCAGTTCCTCCATCACCCGACTGAGCGGGAAGATGGCGATCGCCTCGGTGCCTTCGCGCAGCTTGGAATGAAGCTCGAACTCGCCGCCATGCATGGCCAGCAGGCCCTGCACGATCGGCAGGCCGAGCCCGGTTCCCTGTTCGGCGCTCTTGATGGCGATCGAACCCTGGCCGAAGGCGGAAAGCACCACCGGAATCTCCTCTTCCGGTATGCCCGGGCCGTTGTCCTTGACCGAGATGTATTGCCCGCCGCCGGCCGTCCAGCCGACGCGCACGCGGACCTCGCCGCCGGATGCGGTGAACTTGATGGCGTTGGACAAAAGGTTGAGCGTGATCTGCCTCACCGCGCGCTCGTCGGCAAACAGCCGCGGCAAGGTGGTTTCGAAATCCTGGACGACGCGGATGTCTTTGTTGCGCGCCTTCAGCTCCATCATGTGGCAGCAATCCTCGACGACGTTGGGCAGCATCACCGGCTCCTCGCTGATCTGGTAGCGGCCCGCCTCGATGCGAGAGAGGTCGAGGATCTCGTTGATCAGATCGAGCAGATGCTGGCCGGACTCGTGCACGTCATGGGCATAGTCGCGGTAGGTCGGGTTGCTCATCGGTCCGAGCACCTCGTTGGCCATCACCTCGGAAAAGCCGAGAATGGCGTTGAGCGGGGTGCGGAGCTCATGGCTCATCGAGGCAAGAAAGCGCGACTTGGCCAGATTAGCATCCTCGGCCCGCCGCCGCGCTTCGTCCGACATCGATTTCGCCGTCTCGACCTCGGCGATCAGAGCGTCCTTTTCGGACCGGAACGACAAAAGCATCAGCGACGAACGGTTGAGATTGCGCGCCACGTAGATGAAGAAGGGCAAGGCTGCGACCAGCAGTGCAGCCATGATCATCTCGATCGGCATCCAGAACCGTGCGCCGGCATAGGCATAGACCGCCACCGGAACGGCAAAGGTCGCCAGCAGGGCGCCGCTCAGCGACGAGGCCATGACGGAAGTCGCCGCCATCGCAACCAGCAGCACCATCGCCTTGACTATCTGGAACTGGTCGATCTGGCAGGTTGCGCAACCGAGCCAGGCGAACCAGGCCCAGCCGAGGCCGCACAGCGAGTGGCCGATCAGGAAATCCCTTTGCGTTCGCGACGGGTCGAGTTCGGAAGCTTCGGTGCGTTCGACGCGCCGCGCCATGAATGAAACGACGGTGTAGCAGATGAGCATGAACAGCGCCCAGACGGCGATCTGCTTGTCCATTCCGGCAAGCAGGCCTGCTGCCGCGATCGCCAGCACAAGCAGCGGAATGGCGATCACTCCACCCATCATCGAGCGAGCGTGCAGCTTCAGGAGTTCGCGGTCGAAGTCGAGATTGCCGGCCTGCTGCGAGAGACGGTCACGCGTCCTGCGCACCGCGCGCGCCACATCGCTGTTGCGATGCGGTTTCCTGCGGTCCACAATGAATTTGTCCGCTGTGTTCGAGCGTAGCAAAGGCATGATAACTTCGATTTATGCGCGCAGCGATTTCAATTCGTTAAGCTACGTTCGAATGATTAAGAGACTGTTTGCCATATGACCCGTTCGTGGTCGCCGAGGCCGCGTCGGCGCTATGCTCCGCCGCCGCCGCGAAGCCTGTGGCGCAGGCTGCTGGACTACGCACTGACGGTCATCCTCCTTGGCTTGCTGATCCTGCTTGCGGCGCGCCTCGACCGGTTCGAGACCCGCAAGGCCGAAGGTGCGGCCATCGTCAATGACGGCGATTCGATCACGCTCGGCAGCGAGCGCATTCGCATGCGGGGCATCGACGCCCCGGAATACCAGCAGGTCTGCCGCAAGGATGGCGCCGACTACCCTTGCGGCAAGCTCGCGCGCCAGTCGCTGGTGCGGCTGATCGGCGGCCGGCCCGTCTCCTGCAGTGGCTGGCAGCGCGATCGCTACGGCCGGCTGCTTGGCGACTGCAAGGCCGGCAGCACGGATCTCAACCGCGCCCAGGTCGAGGCCGGCTGGGCGGTCGCCTTTGGCGATTTCGAGACCGAGGAGGCCGGCGCTCGCGCCGGCAAGTCCGGCATCTGGGCCGGCAGCTTCGACGAACCGCAGGACTGGCGCGACAGCCACGGCCACGATCCGGTCGAAAGGAAGCACGGCACGCTGGCCTCGATCGGCGACGCCATGCGTGAGTTTTTCCGCTTCCGGTGATGGCGAACAGCTGCATGAACCCTATAGTTTGTCAGGTCAAATCGGGAGGGATGGGATGAAACTGTTCGATGGCGGCCGCGCGCCCAACCCGCGCCGGGTCCGCGTCTTCCTCGCCGAGAAAGGGATCAAGGTTCCCTTGGTGCCCGTCGATATGGGCGCGCTTGGGCACAAGCAAGAGCCGGTCAGCTCACGCAACCCGCTGCGACGCCTGCCGGTGCTTGAACTCGACGACGGCACCATCATCACCGAATCCGTCGCCATCTGCCGCTATTTCGAGGAACTGCATCCCGAGCCCGCTCTGTTCGGGCGCGACGCGCTCGGCAAGGCCAGGGTCGAGATGTGGCAACGGCGCATGGAGTTCAATCTGCTCAGCTGCGTAGCGCAGGCCTTTCGCCACATCCATCCGGCGATGAAGGAATGGGAGATCCCGCAAATCCCCGAATGGGGCGAGGCCAACAAACCGAAAGCGATCGAATTCCTGAAGCTGCTCGACGGCGAACTGGCACAAAGGGAGTTCGCCGCCGGCGACGCTTACTCGATCGCCGACATCACCGGCCTGATCGCCATCGACTTCATGAAGCCGGCGCGCATCAAGGTGCCGGAAGAGTACGCCAACGTGCTGCGCTGGCATCAGGCGATATCCAGCCGGCCAAGTGCTGCTGCGTAGGTTCTGTCGTGGACCTGGTGAGCGAAGACCTGGAACGCTTGACGGCCAAGGTCCGCGCCTGCCGCATCTGCGTCGAGCACCCGCTCGGCCGGCCGCTGCCGCACGAGCCGCGCCCGGTGCTGCGGCCGTCGTCGAGCGCCCGCATCCTGCTTGCCAGCCAGGCGCCGGGCACCAAGGTTCACATCACAGGCATGCCCTTCACCGACGCGTCCGGCGACCGGCTGCGCAGCTGGCTCGGCGTCACCAGCGAGGAATTCTACGACACGGAAAAATTCGCCATCGTGCCGATGGGCTTCTGCTTTCCCGGCCAGGACGCCAAGGGCGCGGATCTGCCGCCGCGCCGCGAATGCGCGCCGGCATGGCGCGCGCCGCTGATGGCGCTGATGCCGCGCATCGATCTTGTGCTGACGATCGGCATCTATGCGCAATCCTGGCACATGGGCGCCACGCGCCGTTCCTCGCTGACCGAAACGGTGAAGGACTGGCGCGCCATATGGGAGGCGCCGGCTGGCCCGAAAGTGCTGCCGCTGCCGCATCCGTCCTGGCGCAACTCCGGCTGGCTGAAGCAGAATCCATGGTTCGAAATGGATTTGCTGCCGTTCCTGAGGTCGGAAATCCGCTATCGCCTTGTTTAGCCATCTTGCAAGAAATCACTCGCTTTTGTGGCGGTTGGGAGAATTTCGTTCTTGTGAAAGCCCCGGATAAAAGGGAATATAGCCAAACTATTCCTCTGGGAGCATCCAATGGACCGCCTTGACAGAAAAATCCTTCGCCTCCTGCAGGAGGACGCGACATTAGCGGTCGCCGATGTCGCCAAGAAAGTCGGCCTGTCGACCACGCCGTGCTGGCGGCGCATCCAGAAGCTCGAGGAAGAGGGCGTCATCAAGCGGCGCGTCGCCATCCTCGACCACGAGAAAGTCAATGTGCGGGTCACCGTCTTCGTGTCGATCCGCACCAATTCGCACAGCCACGAGTGGCTGCGGCGCTTCTCCGAGGTGATCCAGGAATTTCCGGAAGTGGTCGAGTTCTACCGCATGAGCGGCGATGTCGACTATCTCCTGCGAGTCGTGGTGCCCGACATCGCCGCCTACGACGCTTTCTACAAGCGTCTGATCGCCAAGATCGAGATCCGCGACGTGTCGTCGTCCTTCGCCATGGAGCAGATCAAGTACACCACCGAAATCCCGCTCGACTACATGGTGCTGGACAAGGAATCGGGCGCCAACGCCGCCTGAGGCTCAATGAGTTAGTTCTTCTTTTTGTTGAGGAAACTCCAGGGCGAGTTGACCGGCAGCGTCACCGTGTCCGGCACGCTGTCGACACTCGCCACCTCCGCCTTGCGCACGGTGTAACCCGACTGGATGACGCTGACGCCGTCGAGGATGAAAAGCTGGCTCTTCTCCATGCCCGGCTGCAGCGTGCCGGTGACGGAAACCGGCTCATAGGCCTCCGCCATCTTGTAGGGATGCGCCGGCGTGACCAGCACGATCTGGTTGGGCGGTGGCGTCGGCATGTGGCTGCAGGCGCCGGTCCACGGCACCAGCAGGAACTGGTAGACGAGGTCGCCGTCGCGATCGACCGGAAGTGCATAGCCAGCTAACTGAATGGTCTTGTCCTGCAGATTGACCGACAACGTCTCGCCGTGGTCGGGCAATTTTGCCGCGATCATCGGCAGGCCGGCGTCCTCGGCGATCGCCTGCGTCGCCGGACGCAGATCCTTCCAGAATATGCGCGCGGTGTCAGCGGACGCGTTTGCCGACGCAATGGGCAGGAGCAGCACGATTGCCAGAACTACGGTCGATCTTAGGCAAATGCGCATTGGCTGCTCCCTTGACATCGAGTAAAGCCGCCGTCGTCGGTAGCGTCAACGCTCCAGCCGCATCACATGTCTGCGAGAGCCGGCCATGCCGGTCTCGTGGAAGCCGCGGGCGACGAACATGTCGCGAAAGCCCATGAACCTGTAGCTCGGCGATGCCTCGTCGACCGGGTAGGCCTCGATCGTGTCCGCACCTTTGGCAAAGGCGTGATCGATGGCCGCATCGAGCAATGCCGAGGCAAAACCGTCGCCGCGCAGCGCCCTCGGCACGTAGAAGCAGACGATCGACCAGACGCCGGTCTCGCTGTCGTCCTGCTGTTGCGACAGCTTGCGATAGGTCTCGCGCGGCGCGACCGAGCACCAGCCGACGGTCTTGCCTTCGAGTTCGGCGAGAATGCCGACCGGCGTGCCGGCCTCGATGAGCGCCATCATCGCCCGCTTCATCTCATCGTTCTGGACATGCTCGCGGCTGCGCAGATGGCGCCAGGCCGTGCACCAGCAATATTTCGGTCCGCCCGGCGCTTCGAACAGGTTCTCGAAATCCGCGCGCGTTTCCTTCGCCACCTCGATGAACCGCAGTTTGGCGAGAGGCTTGACTTCAGCCTTTCCTGGCAGCGATCCGCTCGAGCGTCTTGGCATTGCTCAGTTCCCTCACTGCGTCCTTGCCGATCCAGCGCGCCGTTTTGTCGGTTGACTGCGCCAGCCGTTCAGCGACGGCAAGGGCAGCGCCATGCATCTCCATCGATCGCTTGCCGATCGAACGAAGCGCCCAGTTCACAGCCTTCTTCACGAAGTTGCGGCCGTCGGTGGCATGCGCTTCGATGACCGGCAGGAATCCGAGGAACGTCGCTGCTGGCTCTTGCTTCCGGTGGACGACCGACCAGGCCATCATGGCAAAGGCCGTGCGTCGAACGAACTCCCGTTCGTCGGCCGCGAACTCGTCGATCAGCTCCCTCCAGGACTCCGTGTCGACAAAGAGATCGGAGACGCCGTCGACGATATCCCACGAATCGAAAGACGCCGCCCATTGCCTCGCATCCGCAGCTGAAAACCGCTTCGGGTCGGCAGTGACGGAAGCGATGAACTGCGCCTCCATGATACCGGTCTGCCAAAGTTCGAAGGCGCGTTCATGGTTGCGCTTGATTTTCCTGGCAATCTGCCGCTGCACGCCATGCGGAATGCCGAGCGCACGTTCGATCTTGATGCCGTAGCGCAGCATGCCACGGCGATTTTCCTCCGACCCGATCGAGCGCAGATGCGCGACGATTTCGTCGGCACTGGATTGGGGCGAAAGCTCGGCCACCGCGATATCCTACTTCTCCAGGCGCGCCAGCAGCGAGGACGTATCCCACCGCCGGCCGCCCATCGCCTGCACATCCTTGTAGAACTGGTCGACGAGCGCCGTCACCGGCAGCTTGGCGCCGTTGCGGTCGGCTTCGCTGAGACAGATGCCGAGATCCTTGCGCATCCAGTCCACGGCGAAGCCGAAATCATATTTGCCGGCATTCATGGTCTTGTGCCGGTTCTCCATCTGCCACGAGCCGGCGGCGCCCTTGGAGATCACCTCGATGACCTTTTCGATATCGAGCCCGGCCTTCTTGCCGAAATGGATGCCCTCGGCCAGGCCCTGCACCAGCCCGGCTATGGTGATCTGGTTGATCATCTTGGTGAGCTGGCCGGCACCTGCCGGACCCATCAGCCCGACCATGCGGGCGAAGGCCTCTATGACAGGCTTGGCCTTGTCGAAGGCTGCCTGCTCGCCGCCGACCATGACCGTCAGCACGCCATTTTCGGCACCGGCCTGGCCGCCCGAGACCGGCGCGTCGAGGAAGGAAAAGCCAAGTGCGTCCGCCTTCTCGGCCAATTCGCGCGCGACTTCTGCCGACGCAGTCGTGTTGTCAATGAAGACGGAGCCCTTCTTCATCGCCTTGAAGGCGCCGTCGGCACCAATCGTCACCGAACGCAAATCGTCGTCATTGCCGACGCAGGAGAAGACGAAATCCTTGTCTTCGGCCGCTTTGGTCGGCGTCGCCGCGAAACGACCACCATGCTGACCGACCCATTGCTCAGCCTTCGCCGTGGTGCGGTTGTAGACGGTGACGTCGTGGCCGCCCTTGTTCCTGAGGTGCCTGGCCATCGGGTAACCCATGACGCCAAGACCGAGAAATGCCACCGATGCCATAGGCTTACCTTCCACAGAAACAGAATTTGCTGCGGAAGCTCTAGCGCATGGCCCTGAAAATCGGAATCGTTTTTTGGCGCGGCCCTATGCCTGACTGCATCAGCGTTTCAGGTGGATGGTGATCCGGCGCTCGATCCATTCGATGCCATGACGCAATATCTCGACAATCACCAGATACACGACGGCGACCCAGATATAGGCCTGGATATCGAAGGTGCGGGAGTAGGTAAGCTTTGCCATGCCCATCAGATCGTACACGGTGATGATGGCGACGATCGCGGACGCCTTGATCATCAGGATAAGCTCGTTGCCATAAGGCCGCAGTGCGACAACCAACGCTTGCGGCAGGATGATCTTCCACAACGTCTGCAATTTGTGCAGGCCGAGCGAAGCAGCCCCCTCCCACTGGCCCCTCGGCACGCTTTCAATGGCGCCGCGCAGGATTTCGGCCTGATAGGCAGCAGTGTTGAGGGCAAAGGCAAAGACGCCGCAGTTGAACGCCTCACGGAAAAAGCCCCACAGCCCGACCATCTCGAGTTGCGGCTTGAACGAACCAACCCCGTAATAGACCAGGAAGGCCTGCACGAGCAGCGGTGTTCCGCGGAAGAAATAGACATAGCAATAGGCAAGACCGGACAGGATGCGGTTCTTCGACATGCGCGCATAGGCGACGGGAAACGACAGGATGGCGCCCAGCACAATCGAAATGCCGACCAGCGAAAGCGTGACGCCGAGGCCTTCTAGGTAGCTCGGACCATATTTGGCAAAGAGTTCGCCGTTCCAGGCCCAAACCAGATAGGCGACGATGCCGCCGCCGGCGGCAATCCAGATGCCTATCAGCACATAGCCGATGACGCGGGAACGCGGCCAGCCACGCGCACGCGGGGGAGGCCGTTCTACAGCGGACTTGGCGTCGGCTGCAACGCTCATCGCCGTGCCTCCCGCCGGCTAAGCGAGCGCTGTATGGCGCCGGTTGCCAAGGATGAAACGACCGCCAGGATAAGAAACACCACCGCAGCCACGCTGAAGAACAGGAAAGTGTGTTTGGTGACGCGGGCTGCCACGCCGGCTTGACGCAGAGTCTCAGCCAGGCCGACAACCGACACCAGCGACGTGTCCTTGAGCAGGCTCAGCCAGCAATTCTCCAAGCCTGGAAACGCGATGCGGACCAACTGCGGCAAGATCACCTTGCGCATCGTCTGCCCATAGGAAAGGCCGACAGCGTAGCCGCCTTCATATTGGCCCTTGGGGATTGCCCGGAAAGCCGAAAGGAATACCTCGCTGGCATAGGCCGAAAAGATAATGGCTAGCACGATCATGCCGGCAACGAAGGCGTTGACGTCGATGGTCGCTTCGGGCCTTACCAATCTGATCAGATATTGCAGGATCAGCGGGCCGCCGAAAAAAAACAGGAACAGCGTCACCAGTTCGGGCAATCCACGGAAGATCGTCGTGTAGATGTTGGCCGCGATGCGCAGCGAGGGCTCCTCGGACTGTTTGCCCAGCGCTATGAAAAAGCCGATCGTCAGACCGATTGGAAGGGTTGCCAGCGCCAGAAGAACGGTGACGGCGGCACCAGAGACGATGTCGTCAAGCCAGCCATCGGGTCCCCAACTAAGAAGCGTCCAAACGCTCAGCATCCGCTCGCCTGTTCTCCCAAATGCCTTTGGAGAATCATGCCGCCGCACCCCGCGTGCCCGGCCTGTTCTTGCAAGAACGGCGGGACTATCCCGCCGTTCTCTCGGTCAGAAGGCTGCGATCAGGAATCGCCGCCGTAGACGTCGAACTTGAAGTACTTGTCGTTGATTTCCTTGTATTTTCCGTTGGCGCGAATGGCGTCGATCGCGGCGTTGAACTGGTTGACCAGGTCGGTCTCGCCCTTGCGTACCGCAATGCCGGCGCCCGGGCCGTGGATTTCGACGACAGGCTTGATCGCACCGATCAGCTTGCAGCAGGCGCCGTCCGGCGAATCCAGCCACTGCTGCAGCACGACGATGTCGTCATTGGCGGCATCGAGGCGGCCATTGGCGAGATCGAGCTGGTATTCCTGTGCGGTCGGATAGGGTTTGACCGTGCTGTCGATATAGGTCTTGGTCGAATAGTTGAAATGCGTGGTCGAAGCCTGCACGCCGATCGTCTTGCCGGCCAGGTCTTCCTTGGTCACGCCCTTGATGTCGCTGTCCTTGGGCGCAACGATCGCCGGTGGCGTGTTGTAGTATTTGTGGGTGAAGTCGACCTTTTCGGCGCGCTCCGGCGTGATCGACATCGACGCGACGATGGCGTCGAACTTGCCTGCCTGCAGCGCCGGAATGATGCCGTCCCAATCCTGGGCGACGAAGGTGCACTTCACCTTCATTTCGTCGCAGAGAGCCTTGGCGATGTCGATGTCGAAGCCGACGAGCTGCCCGTCGGAAGTCAGGTTGTTGAATGGCGGATAGGCGCCCTCCGTGCCGATCTTCAGGGTTTTTTCCTGAGCCTGGGCGACGCCCAAGGTCAGCAGCGCAGCCGATGCGGCGAGCGCGATACGCAATGCAATTCGCATGATGATCCTCTCATATTGTCCCGGCCGCTGTTCCATGCGGCTCTGAGGGCGGTGCTTTTTGACCGCCCGCTGGCGGCGATACTCCCACTCTTTCTCCGAAAAAAGCAACTGCAAAACAGTGGCCTCGGGGATTTGCATTCCCGGCCAATGATGACGCAAGGTTAGCACCTGGAAACACGTTTGGCGGCGGTGAAAAGATGTTTCGCCGGTGCGCTCAGCGGTTCAGGCCTGCGATGCCTTCGACGAAGTCGGCTATCGATTTCACGTCGTCGAGATCGAACGCCGGCAGACCTTCTCCATCGGCTGGGAAGTCGGCGGCTATGGCGACGATGTTGGGATCGCTAGCCGCAAGCGGCGTGCTGTCCTTTGCCTCCAGCCGCCGCGTCTCGATCTTCTTGTGCGCCTCGCGCTTGTACCCTTCGACCAGCACGATGTCGGACGGCGCCAGCCGCGACAGGATGGCGTCCAGCGTCGGCTCGTCTTCGCCGCGCAATTCGTGCATCAGCGCCCAGCGCCGGCCGGACACGATCGCGACCTCGGTCGCGCCTGCCTGGCGGTGGCGAAAGGAGTCGGCGCCCGGCTTGTCGATGTCGAAATCATGATGGGCGTGCTTCACCGTCGACACGCTCCAGCCGCGCCGCACCAGCTCGGCGACCAGCTTTTCGGTCAGGGTGGTCTTGCCGGAATTCTTCCAGCCGGTGATACCGAAGACGCGTCTCATGGTTTGATGCTCTGCAACAGACGCTCGGCCGCCGCAAGGTCATCGGGCGTATTGATGTTGAAGAACGGATCGATCTCGTGCTCGCCGGAACTCCACATCGGAAACTCGACCTCGACAAAGCCATGCCGTTCGATGAAGGCGGAAACCCGCCGATTATCCTCATCGACCAGGAACCGGCGTAAGGCGTCATGCAGGCCAAGCGGCCAGAGCGCGAATGTCGGATGCCGCTTGCCGTCCGAACTGGCAACGGCGATGGCCCCGGGCTGTTCGGCTGCTGCCGCAGCAAGCCGTTCGACCAGGTCCTCGGGAAGGAACGGCGTATCGCCGGCGGCGGTGACCACCCCGCTGCAAGCCATGGACGCCCATTCCAGGCCGGTCAGGACCCCGGCAAGCGGTCCTGCATAACCTTCCACCGTATCGGCAAGCACCGGCAGCCCGAACCTGGCAAAGCGCATCGGATCGCCATTGGCGCTCAACGCCATCGGTCCGACCTGCGGAGCAAGACGGGCGACGACATGGTCCACTAGCCTGCGACCACCCAGCACAAGCAGCGTCTTGTCGCCGCCGCCCATGCGCCGCGATTGGCCGCCGGCCAGAATGATCCCTGCAATGTCCCGGTCCATGTCCGCCGTCTTCTCTTCAGCCCGAAAATCGCGGGGTCTCGGGACGATCTATATGCCGTCCGGCGCCATGTCAGGTCCAGCGCTTTCGGCGGCGGTTTGCCGCTTGCCGACGACTCGTTCGCGGTAGAGCGCATAGAGGCCGGAGCCGACGATGATCGACGCGCCGACGATCATCGGCAGGTCGGGGATGTCGCCGAAGACGACCAGGCCGAGCAGGATCGCCCAGAGCAGGGCGGTGTAGCGAAACGGCGCGATGAAGGCGATGTCGCCCGAGCGCATCGCCATGATGATGAACTGGTAGCCGATGAGCACCAGCACCGCCGCCAACGCCAGCAGCGCGGTGGCTTCGCCGCTCATCGGCGTCCAGCCGCCCATCGGCGAAAGCAGTGCCGCGCCCAGCACCGTCATAGCCAGCGCCGTGGCGGTCGAGACAAGCAAGGTCGGGATTGCCTGCGGGACGCGCTTGGTGGCAAGGTCGCGCACCGCGCAGCAGGCAACGCTCGCCAGCGCCAGCAGCGAATAGACGCTGAACCCTTCGAAGCCCGGCCGCACGATGATCAGCACGCCGGCAAAACCGACGGCAATCGCCAGCCAGCGCCGCCAGCCGACGCCCTCGTTGAACACAAGTGCTGCCCCCATCGTCACTGCCAGCGGCAGTGCCTGCAGCACGGCCGAGACATTGGCAATCGGCAAATGGGCGAGCGCAAGCAGGAACGACACCGTGGCGCCGGCCTCGCCGGCGACGCGCAGAGCCACCATCGGCTGCAGCATCGAGGCAGGCCGGGCCAGCGCGCCGCGCTGCCAGGCAAGCAGGCCGACGAACAGCGAAGCGAAGGCGCCCCGGATCAGCATGACCTGCGCCATGTTCATCGATTCCGAGGAGAATTTCGTGATCGCGTCATTGAGGGTGAAGCCGACCATGGCCACCACCATGAACAGCGCGCCGCGAAGATTTGGCGAAAGAGGCAAGGGCATCACCGGTTGTGCTTCGGATCAGCCTGTAGCAGCCGGCCGCAAAACAGCAACGCCAAAGGACTGGGCCACGGTTTTCGCCGTGGCCCACAATATCCGCTTGAAGACCCGGGACTTACTTCGGAGTCAACACCTCCGTGCCGCTGCCGTCCTTGCCGGCGATCGTCCAAAGGCCGTGCAGCGAGCCGTCTTTTTCCACCTTGTAGACGACGAGCCCGATTTCCTTGCCCATCACGTAGCCGGCCGAGAAGGCATTGTCGTTGCGCATGCAGATGCCGTCCGAGGACGAACCGCCGGTCTCCCAATGGATGGTGCGGGTCGTCTCGCTGGTCAGCGGATGGTTGCCTCGCCGCCATAGGCCGAGCCGTCGAAATTGGTGCCGGCGACAGTATAGGTGCCGCCGATCGACTGCGCCGTTGCCGGTACCGCCGCGAGGCCGAGCAATGCGAGAGAAAGAACGAGTTTACGCATGTTGTAATCCCCCTTTGTAGCGAAAACCGCCAGAATCGAAGGCTAGGCTGGAACGCATTGCCGGTAAATCAGGTAGCGGCTCTCGGATCTGAAAATATTGCGGTGCTGCCGAGATGCTCACGGTCCCTTGAGGCTGCCCGCAATTGCGCCCACCAGCGGATCGTATTTCGCCTTAAGGGCTGGCGGATACTCGATCCAGACGGTGCGGATCACGCCGTCTTTTCCAAACAGACGGCGCTCGTAGAAAATGGCCTCGCCCTTGATGCCCGACAGCACCGCCCAATCCTTGCCGGTCTTGCTGTAGGTAATCTTGTAGCTCGGCTCCTTGCTCGCTTTCTCGGCGGCGACAAAGCTCTTCGGCGTGTCGTCATCGATATTGAGGATGCCCGAACAGATCAGGCTGGCGCCGTCGGCGCTGAGCCATTGCTACCCGTCGCCATTGTCCGGCTCTGGCTGGGGCAAGGTGAAAATCTCGTCGGGAAAGGTGCAGACTGTGCCGAAGCGCGCATTGGTATAGGTGAATGGAGCCGCGATCGCTGCGGTTGTCACAAACGATGCCAAGGCGATCGAGATGAGCTGAAAGTGCCTCACGGTGCCTCCCGCTGCCTGTGTTCGGAGGCGATCTTGCACCAATCGCGAGAAAAAATCAGCCGCCGGTGACGCTCATATGCCTGGACACCGAGGGGCGGCTGGTGCGGCGGTCGATGATGAAATCATGGCCCTTCGGCTTGCGGCCGATCGCCTCGTCGATGGCATCTGCGACGAGTTCGTTGCCTTCGGACGCACGCAGCGGCGCGCGCAGGTCGGCAGCGTCTTCCTGTCCCAGGCACATATAGAGCGTGCCGGTGCAGGTCAGCCGGACACGGTTGCAACTTTCGCAGAAATTATGCGTCATCGGCGTGATGAAGCCGAGCCTGCCACCGGTCTCGGCGACATGGACATAGCGCGCCGGGCCGCCGGTCTTGTAGGGGATGTCGGTCAGCGTGAACTGCCGCTCGAGCGAGGCGCGCAGCAGCGACAACGGCAGATACTGGTCGGTGCGGTCGGCGTCGATCTCGCCCATCGGCATGGTTTCGATGACCGTCAGGTCCATGCCACGACCATGCGCCCAGCGCATCATGTCAGGCAGTTCGGCGTCGTTGAAATCCTTCAGCGCCACCCCGTTGAGCTTGACCTTCAAGCCGGCGGCCTGCGCGGCGTCGATGCCTTCCATGACCTTGCCGAGATGGCCCCAGCGAGTAATCTGGTGGAACTTGTCGGCATCGAGCGTGTCCAGCGAGACATTGATGCGCCTGACCCCGCAATCGGCGAGCTCCTGGGCGAAGCGCGACAGCTGCGAGCCGTTGGTGGTCAGCGTCAGTTCTTCCAGCGCGCCGCTGTCGAGGTGGCGCGAAAGCTGGCGCACCAGATGCATGATGTTCTTGCGCACCAGCGGCTCGCCGCCGGTCAGCCGCAGCTTCCGTACACCCTTTTCGATGAAGACGGTGCAGAGCCGATCGAGTTCTTCCAGCGACAGCAGGTCCTTCTTGGGCAGGAAGGTCATGTCCTCGGCCATGCAATAGGTGCAGCGGAAATCGCAACGGTCGGTGACCGACACGCGCAAATAGCTGATCGTGCGACCGAATGGGTCGATCATGTCCATGTTCAAGCGCTTCCGTGGCCGTGAGCGGCGTCGTTATATACGGCTATGTGATACGATCCGGTCCAGCATTCAAGATAGCCGGTCTTGATCTTTGGTAACATTCCCTCACCGACATTGCGTGTCGGCTGGCCTGCAACGGCCTTTTCGCCTGTGCCGAAGCAGCGTAGGGAAGGGCGGACGCAACGCAGGAACGATCAGCATGACGGCGCCGAAGGAACTCCGGGTCTCGAAGGACCGCAAGCTGCTCACCGTCACCTTTCCGGATCACCGGCCGTTCGAACTGCCGGCGGAATTGCTGCGCGTAGCCTCGCCCTCGGCCGAAGTGCAGGGCCATTCGCCTGACCAGCGGGTGACCGTTCCCGGCAAGCGCAACGTCGCGATCCTCAAGATCGAGCCGGTCGGCAATTATGCCGTGCGCATCACCTTCGACGATTTCCACGACACTGGCATCTTCACCTGGAACTATTTGCACACGCTGGGTCACGAGAAGGAAGAGCGCTGGAGCGCCTACCTCGCCGAACTGGCGGAAAAGGGACTCAGCCGCGACCGCTAGTTCGTCCTGGCCGCATCTGTCGGCTTGGCCAGGGCAGCCAGGATCTCGCTGGTGTCGTAGTAGAAGGGCGTGCCTTCAAACAGCCGGCCATCCCTGAAGCGCAGGACTTCGGCAAAAGGCTGCCTGATCGTCATGCCATTGGCTCGCGACGTCAGCGAAAGCGTGCAGCTCATGAAGACGATGTCATCGTTTTGTGCCGCCTGCAGGTTCTCGACCGCAACATTGCTCCAGCTTTCCTGCATCTTCTGGAAAAGCGCGGCGATGCCTTCAAGGCCGCTCCAATCGCCGGAATAGGGCAGTGATTGCGGTTCATGCACTACGACGTCGCTGTGGAAGGCGCCGGTCAGCATCTCGATGTTGCCGGAGCCCGATTGGAGGAAGCGCATTTCGACGTCGAACATGTTTTCCAGAAGTTCCATGGCGGTGCTTTGCCGCTCAAGTGCTTTGTCCATTTCGATCTCCGTGTCCGTTTTGTACGGTCGACACGGTTTGCGCCTGAAATTATTGCATCGACACCCGTTTCCTGATTGTCAGGCTGCGGCGCGTCGCGAAGATGTCACGCAGTTGGAGTAACGCCGGCAAAGTTTCGGAGACTGGAAAAATGTCTGAGATCACATCGGTCGAACAGCTCGAAGCCCTCTATGGCCTGCCCGGCGAAGCGTCGGTGGTCAAGGAACTCGACCATGTCATCCCCGAATATGCCGCCTTCATCGAAGCCTCGCCCTTCGTCGCTCTGGCTACCAGCGGACCGGAGGGGCTGGACTGCTCGCCGCGCGGCGATCTCGCCGGCTTCGTGCGCATCCATGACCCGAAGACAATTATGATGCCGGACCGGCGCGGCAACAACCGAGCCGACTCGCTGAAGAACATAATCCGCGATCCGCGCGTCGGTCTGCTGTTCCTGGTGCCAGGTTCCGGCACGACGCTGCGTGTCAACGGCCGCGCCCACATAACCACCGATGCCGTGCTGTGCGCTTCGTTCAGCGTCGATGGCAAGCCCGCTCGCTCGGTCACCGTCGTCGATATCGATTCGGTCTATTTCCAATGCGCCCGCGCCATCGTCCGATCGGACCTGTGGAACCCGGCAAGGCATGTCGACCCGAAGTCGCTGCCGACGCCCGGCCAAATCCTCGAAATCACCAGCCGCAAGAACATCGACGGCGAAGTCTATGACAAGGAATGGCCGGAGCGGGCGAAGAAAACGATGTGGTGAATGGCTTCAAGGCCAATCGAGCCCGTCACGCGTCCTTCAGCACTTCGTAAATCTTGCGCATTTGCTCGCCGATCAGGTCGCACTGCTCCGGCGTCGACTGGCTCATCGCTTTCTCGATCAGCGTCATGTGGATCTTCAGCGCCTGCATCAGCAGGGCCTCGCCCTCATTGGTCAGCGTCAGCCGCAGCACCCGCTTGTCCTTCTCGTCGCCTTCGCGGCGCAGCAGGGCGCGCGTTTCGAGCTGCGGCAACAGCATGGTTATGTTGGAACGGCCGACCAGGAGCTTGCGGGCAAGATCGTGCTGCGACATGCCCGGATGGCGATAGAGGTTCATCAGCACGTCGAGCTGCGCCGGCTTCAGATCCAGCGGCGCCAGCTTCACCGCCAGCGAACGCTCCACCACATGGCAGGCGCGCGCCACCGCGACCCAGTTGCGAAAGCGCGGGTTGTCCCAGGGCAGGTCTTGCTTAATGTTCATATTTGAACTATTATGTTCATGCTTGAACGAATGGATGGATCGCCACTATGGCATCATTTGGATTGAAGGTCATCCGGGGGGTGTTCGGCGCCGCCGAGCATGTGGCACCCCGTCTGAGCGGCCGCGCCGCGTTCGAATTGTTCTGCCGTACGCCCAACGTCAAAGCCCTCAGCGACGGCGAGCGTCGCGCCGTTGACCGCGCGGCGGCCTTCATGACCGAGGCGCGCCATCACCGGCTGAAGACCAGGACGGGTTGCGTCATGGCGCATGAATTCCGGCCCGAGCCGGGCAGGGCGGCCCAAGGCACCGTGCTTGTCATCCACGGCTGGCGCTCACGCACGGAATATATGCGCGCGCTGATCGAAGGCTATCGCGGCGCCGGCTACAGGGTCGTCTCGCTCGACCTGCCGGGCCACGGCCAGTCGCAAGGGCGCCGCCTGAACATGGTCAACGCGGTCGACGCTGCAAGGGTGGTAGGCGAATGGTTCGGGCCGTTCGCGGTAATCGTCGGCCATTCCTTCGGCGGTGCCGTCGCTGCCAACGCCGTTGCCGGTTCCGTCAAGGGCATCCAGCCGGTGGCGGCCGATCGGCTGGTGCTGATCGCGGCGCCGAGCTCGCTGCCGGCGATCTTCGACGACTTCAGCCGCATGCTCAATGTCGGCCCGCGTTCGCAGGTTGCCATGGCCGACCGGGTCGAAAAACTAGCCGGACGGCCGTTGCGCGAATTCACCGGTGATCGTCAGCTTGCCCAGGCGCCGGTGCCGACGCTGGTCATCCACGCGCCCGACGACCGCGAGGTCTCCGCCGATCATGCCAGGCGCTATGCCGGCGCCGGTGAGCATGTCAGGCTTCATTGGGCCGAGGGGCTCGGCCATCGCCGCATCCTCGCCGACAAGGGTGTGGTCGAGCGCGCCGTCGGCTTCGTTGCCGGCGAGCGCGAGCCGGCAGCTCTGCACTAAGCTCCATTTCTTTTCTGCCCCGGGGCTCGACCGGAAGATGGCGACGCCCCGATTCGGCATGGCCGAGGAGATCGCCGGCATGGTCGCATGGCTGACGGGGCCCGAGAGCCGATTCGCCACCGGCGCCGCGCTGACCATCGACGGCGGCGCCAACGCCTGACGCACCCCAGGTTTCAACCGGCCGGAGCAGAAACGAATTCGCTCCGGCCGTCACAAACTTGTGAAACCGTTCTGCAACAGACCCCTCGAAATTTATGGAAGCTTAACGAAATCGGTATGAATCGGTATAGTCGCGCCTTACATCCGCCATGCGGTTGGCAAGATCGTCTAGCGGCGCGGAACGGGAGCCGGTTGCAACCGGAGCGGGTGAATCCATGAATGTCTTCGCAAACAGAGCCGCCGTAATGCCGCTTGCGGTCGCGGCAGCACTGGCCTTTGCCGTGCCGCAGGCCAGCGCGCAGGGCCTGTTCGACATGCTTTTCGGCGGCGGTGTCCGCCATAACCCGGAAGGCGAATTCCCGCCGCCACCCAAATACAAGCCGAAGCCAAAACCCGGTACCGGTGGCGGCACCAGGATCAGCAGCCCGTCCTATTATACCTACAAGGCCGACCGGCTGGTGCGTGTCGACTTCACGGCGCTGATGCCGAAACCGCAGCCCTCGGCGCCGCAGGACGCCGCTTTCGTGCCGTCCGTCACCGGCAATGCCTTCGCCGAGGCGATTGCCGGTCTCGGCGACTATGAGCTTTATGCCGAACCGGATGTCGCCAAGGCGCTGACCGCCTATTACTCGGCCAATCCGGATTTCATCTGGGTTAGCGGAACCGCTCCCAACAGCCGTGCGCAGGATGCAGTGCGGGTGCTTGGCGAAGCCGCGAGCTATGGCCTGACGCCGGCCGACTATACGGTCGACGTTCCGGCAGCCGCCACGTCGTCTGCTACCCCCGACGAGCGCCTGAAAGAGCTCGTCCGCTTCGAGATGGCGCTGTCGGCACGCGTGCTGCGCTACGCCCATGACGCCCAGAGCGGCCGCGTCGACCCCAACCGCATGACCGGCTACTATGATTTTCCGCCGAAGCCGCTCGACATGGAAGGCGTCCTGAAGACGCTGGCGCATACGCAGGAAGTCCGCACCTATCTCGAATCGCGGCATCCCCAGAACCCGGAATACCAGGCACTGCGCGTCGAGCTGGAAGCGCTCCAGGCCAGCGAGGAGAACGAGATCGTCGTCGATCCCAAGCTCTTGCTGAAACCCGGCGAGACCAGTCCCGAACTGCCCAAGCTGTTGACGCTGATCGCTCGCAATCTCGACGACGAGATGGGCGGCGAGTTTGGCGAGGTGCTGGCGAGACTCGGCAAGAGCGAGATCTATGACCCCGAGCTGGTGCCGGTCATCAAGGCGGTGCAGAAGCGGGCCGGCATGAAAGGCGACGGCGTCATCGGCCCGCGTACGGTCGCCTCGCTCGCCGGTACGTCCAAGGCCGACAAGATCGGGAAGGTGGAGGTGGCGCTCGAGGAACTGCGCTGGTTGCCTTCCGATCTCGGCAGTCCACGCGTGTTCATCAACCAGCCGGCCTTCACCGCAAGCTATATCGACAATGGCGAGGTGAAGCTGAAGACCCGCGTGGTCATCGGCCGGACGACCAACCAGACCGCCTTCTTCTACAAGGAGATCAAGCAGGTCGATTTTCATCCCTATTGGGGCGTGCCGCAGTCGATCATCGTCAACGAGATGCTGCCGAGGCTGCGCAACGATCCGGGCTATCTCGACCGAGCCGGTTACGAAGTCACCGATTCGCGCGGCAGGCGCGTCCCGTCATCGGCGGTCAATTGGGGTGGCTACGGCGCCAACATCCCCTACAGCGTGCGCCAGCTGCCAAGCGAGGCCAACGCGCTGGGCGAGCTGAAGATCCTGTTCCCCAACAAGCACGCCATCTACATGCATGATACGCCGCAGAAGTCCTTCTTCGAGCGCGACATGCGCGCGCTCAGCCACGGCTGCGTCCGGCTGCAGGATCCGCGCGGCATGGCGGCGGCGGTTCTCGGCACCTCGGTCGATTATGTCGTCGAGAAGCTGAAGCACGGGCATTCGACCGAGAATGTGACGCGGACCATCCCGGTCTATGTCGCCTATTTCACCGCCTGGCCCGACATGTCCGGCAATGTCGAATATTTCGGCGACGTCTACGACCGCGACACAAGGCTGATGCAGGCGCTCGACGCGACCGAGGCGGTTCGCTCGCCGGCGAGCTGAAGCCCCAAGGCCCGGCCGGAGGGTGCGCGACGCAGGTTAGGCTCGCTCGAAGAGCGGCCGCCGGAAACCGGCGTCGCGGCCGGCAATCAGCCAATAGACCAGGCCGGCCACGACACCCGCCGTGCCGATGATACCCATATCGGCCCAGCGCTCTGGATTTTCCGATGCGCCCGGCCAGATCAGAGCGAATCCCGCGACCGCCGCGATGGCGCCGAACATCATGTGCAGCAGGGCATTGCGCAGCGAGAAGAACTCGGCGATCAGGGCAAAGACAAGCGTCTGCATCCCGGTCAATACGATCGTCAGGAAATAGATGAACATGCCGAGCGGCGGCACCAGCAGTGCCGCGATCGGGCTAACGCCCACGACGCTGAAATAGTCTGGCGCGTTGGGCAGCGAACTCAGCATGGCGTAAATCGCCACCACCGCGAACAGCCCCGCCAGAACCGCCACCAGATAGCCGGCGAGCATCATCAGGACGCGCTTCGATACGTGCTTTACCACTGCCATGCACCCCCGTGCCCGCAATTATAGAGCCGCAGTCAGCCATCAAAGATGTGCCGGCGCAAGAGCATATGGCGCGCCGTGCCATGGGTCTGCAGCGCGTTGGCGATCTATTTCGTCTCGCCGGTCACGGGATCGTAGGAGATTTCGACTTTCGCCTTGTCGCTCGTATAGTAGGTGACGGTATAGACGCCGCTATCCCAGTCGACCTCCTTCACATACTGGAAGTCGTTGCGCTGTTCGACCTTGGCGATGATCTCCGACAGCTTCTTGGCATTGGGCGGGGGCAGTGGTTTTTCGTCGGCCGCGAAAGCCGATCCACTCACGAGAAGAACCGCCAGGCTGGTCGCCAGAACAACGATGCGCATGAGTGCCCTCATTTCATGTTGGCGTAATGTGCGTTGGAAACTCGCTTCCGGGCCGGTTTGTTCCGGTGCGCCAAAGGTAGGATCGGGTCGTTGCACCACCATTGTTTGCAATTGCGATCCGGGATCATCAAAAACCGTTCCCAATCGCTGCAGCTGCAATCTACGAATGCCATTGAATTTCAATGCGTAAGGACAACTACCCTTTCCGAGATCTCAGATAACCAGCAGCTGGCCATGGCGGAGCCGCGCTCTGCGATACATTAGCTGATCGTGGTGGAGCTTTTGCCGTGACCCTGCTAGACTTGCTGCCGTGACAGGGCGGTATCTGCGCGCCGGCCTGTCTGAATCTTCATTCAGCAACGCGGCGAAGTGCCCAGGAGCGGGCAATCGCCTGTGTTGGACAGGACCAGAAGGGACCGGGGGGCTCCATTATGGCTGAACGGAACTACACCCGTCAGCTGGCGACAATCATTTCCATCGATGCCGTTGGATTTTCACGGCTGATGGGTATCGACGACGAGTTGGCCGTCGCGGCCTTCGAGGAACGGCGCGACATCATCGCCGATAGCTGTGGGGCGTTTGGTGGCCGCACCTTCGGCGATGCCGGCGACAGCGTCATGGCCGAATTCGGCAGTCCGATCGAAGCTCTGCGTGCGGCCTTCGATTTCCAGGGCCGGATCGTGACGCTCAATGCATCGGCGGCGCAAGACATGCGCATGCCCTTTCGTGCCGGCATCAACACCGGCGACGTCATCGTGCGCGAAGGTCGCCTTTATGGCGACGACGTCAACATCGCCGCCAGGCTGCAGGAACTCGCTCCGCATGACGGGCTCGCCATCTCCGAGACCACCTGGCACCATGTGAAGGACAAGACCACGGCTGAATTCACCGACCTTGGCGAATTCATGCTGAAGAACATCGCGCTGCCGGTGCGCGTCCTGATCGCCGGCCGCGGCGGCAACGGCTCCGCGCCAATGGCCCCGCTGGCCTCCATGTCGATGCCCCTTGAGCGGCAGAAGCTCGCCCTCATGGGCCCGCCCGCGATCGCCGTGTTGCCGTTTGCCGGCGACGGCGGTGAGCACGACGTCGGCTACATGGCGGATGGCATTGCCGAGGACATCATTTACGGCCTGTCCAACACCAGATGGCTTTCGGTGATCGCCAAGAGTTCCAGCTTCCAGTTCCGTGACGACAGCCTGGGAACGCGGGTGATCGGCAACGCCCTTGGCGCGCGCTACATCGTCAGCGGCACACTGATACGCAATGGCGGACAGATCCGCCTCAACACGTCGCTTGCCGACAGCTCGAACGGGCGCCTGGTGTGGTCGCAGCGCTTCGATCGCGACCTCGTCGACATCTTCAACCTGCGCGACCAGATCGGCAGCGAGATCGTCTCCATTCTCGACAAGGAGGTCGACCGGGCCGAGCAGGCGCGCACCTTCCAGGTGCCCTGGGAAAGCCTGGAGACCTGGCAATTGGTGCGGCGTGGCCGCTGGCACATGAACCGGCGCACCCGCGGCGACACCGAAATCGCGCTGGATTTCTTCGAAAAGGCCTATCGGGAAGACCCCAATTCTAGCGCCGTGCTGAATGAGCTCGCATGGTGGTATTTCTGGCGGGCGTGGCTTCGTTTCGGCGACAGCGACGATCTGGCGAAGGTCGAGCAATATGCGCGCAAGGCCTTGCTCATGGACAGCCTGGACGCACGCCCGCACGCCCATCTCGGCGCGATCGACATCATGAGGGGAGAGCCGCGGGCCGCGGTCGAGCATCTGCGGGAGGCGATTCATATCAATCCGAGCTTTGCCTTCGCGAGCTCAGCGATGGGCAGCGCCCGGCTGCTGCTCGGCGATGCCGCCGGCGCGATACCGTTCTTTCTCGACGCCGAGCGATTGAGCCCCTTCGATCTCTACAGGTTCCACAATCTGGGGGAACTGGCGGTCGCCTACAGTTTCGTCGAGGACTGGCAGGCCGCCATCGCCATCGCGGATCGCTCGCTCAACTTGTCGCCTGGCTACTTCTACGCCAGGTTCCTCAAGATCGGTGCCTTGGCGCGCAGCGGCCGCACGGAAGAAGCCCGACGGGAGCTGGCCATTTTCACGACGAGGCACCCGGATTTCTCCGACCAACGGGTGCGCTGGATACCTTTCGTCGACAAGGCGGCGAACGAATTCCTTATCGGCAATTTCGAAGCGGCCAGGTCGGGCAAATGATTTGGCTGCTGACTGTGAGGAACTTAACATACGCCGAGCCGAAGCAAACCTAGGCCATGGGGTTAGCCGGTATCGCAATGACGTGGACAGCCGGGGGGCTTGAACGCGCATGATCAAGATCAAGTATTTCGCCGCCATTCTCGCCGCCCAGCAAAGCCAGCGTCCGGTGTCGGAAATGCCGCCCTTCGATCTCGGGCGGCTCCGTTCCAAGGGCGGCCTGGCATCTCGCATCGCCGGCTATCTGTTCAGCGATCCGCGCTGGGTGCTGGGGCTGCTGCGCCGCTTCTGGCCAAACCTTGCTATCGGCAATTTCCTGCTGGTGACCAGGAATGCCGACGTTCGCGACATCCTTGAGCGCGGCGACGAATTCGAGACGCCCTATGGCCCGGAGATGGCCGAGCTGGCGCGGGGGTCGAACTTCATTCTCGGCATGCAGGACGGCGCCGCCTACCGGCAGATGAAATCGTCTGTGCTCAGCGCCTTCCCGCCGGCGGAGGTCGAGGCCATGGTCCGGCCGATCGCCGCGCGTCATTCCAAGGACATCATGGCCCGGGCCAACCCCGGCTTTGACGCCATCTCCGGGCTGATGAAGATCGTTCCGGTGCGCATCTGCCGCGACTATTTCGGTCTCGAGATCGACGACGAATCCGAATTCGCCGACTGGGCGATCGCATTGAGCGCGCTGTTCTTTTCCGATCCGACGGCAAGCCCCACCACGCGCCAGCTTGCCGTGGTCGCGGGCGACCGGCTGATCAAGGTCATCGACCGCTCCATCGACGCGATCAGGCAGAGGGGAGGAAAGGACGAGCGGCCGCTGCCGAGGCTCGTCGCCCTTCTCGACCAGGGCCGCCTGTCGAAGCCCGACCTCCAATCGATCATGCTCGGCATGATCGCCGGCTTTGTCCCGACCAACGTGCTGGCCGGCAGCAACTGCCTCGATGTCATCCTGTCCCGGCCGGACGCGCGGCGGGCGGTCGATGCGGCGCTGGCCGACGACGATACCGGCAAGCTTGACCGGGCGATCATGGAAGCCATGCGCTTCAAGCCGATCTGGGTCGGTCCCTGGCGCTATACCTCGCGTGACGCGACCATCGCCAGGGGCACGCCGCGCGAGCGCCTGGTGAAGGCGGGAACGGTGGTAATGCCGGCCACGCTGTCGGCGATGTTCGATCCAGAAGCGGTGCAAAACCCGAACGAGTTCGACACCTCGCGTCCGCTTCGCGATTACATGGTGTTCGGCCACGGCATCCATTTGTGCATCGGCGCCGAGATCGCCAGGATTCAGATCGGCGAAAGCATTCGCGCACTGTTCCAGAAGGACAGGCTGCGCCGGGCGCCCGGCAGGGCCGGGCGGATGACGAACCTCGGCGCTTATCCGGAAAGCCTCAAGGTCGATTTCGACCGGCCGGCGCTGTGCCGCACGGTCGATCATTCGATGGTGACGGTGGTCTGCCCGATCACACGCGGCGCATCGCTGGATGCCATTCGCAAAAGGGTCGCGACATTAGGCAATCCGGCCACGCAGGCAGTCGGCGAGGAACTCGACATCGCCGGCACCATTCATTTCACCAGCCTGGCCGTTGCCGGCACCGGCGAGACAGATGAGGCGTCAGGCCTTGAGAAAGGCGCCCTCGTTCTCGAAATCTCCGGCGACGGCGCCGCCGATGAGGTGATCGATGCCCTGGCGCAGGCCATTGGCCACCAGTTGCGGCCGATTTTCAAGGATTTCTGCGGCCTGCCCGAAGGCAGCGCGCTGAACGACTTCCTGCGCAAGCGCAACGTCGCGATATCGCCATCATTCGGCAGCACCGCCGGTCTGGTGTTTTCGGGCACGCCCGGACATTCGGTCCGACGGATCCTGGCCGAAGCCGACCTCGCCGACGCGGTACGCAACATCGTCGAACGTCCGCGTACCGGCAATGGCGACGCCGCCGCGGTGCTTGCCGAGGCGCGTCAGCATGTCCGGTCGCTCGGAAGGTTCAGCTGGGCGTTCGAGCCCGCCGAAAGCCTGCTGGAGAGGCCTCCGGGTCATTGGGGCCGTGCCCTCATGACGACCCTGCTGGTGCCACCGGTTTTTGCGACAGTGGCGGTCATCTGGGCTGCGTGCTGGTACATGACTTACAGTGTGGTGTTCGGCAGATCCATTGACATCAGTTCCCACGAGATCTCCTCAACCGCCATAGCCATAGCACTCACTTCGCTTCTGTTGTCGGCGCTTGGACTGTTGGCAGCGGTGGCGCTGCTGTTGTTCTTGTGCTTGCTTGCGTTGCGGCGCATCGAGGACAAGGATCGGCCGGAAAATACATCGATCGGAATATCTGCCTTGAACGAGATACTCGCCAAGGAGGACCACGCGGCGCAGAACCATCTGACCGCGATCTCGACGATGAAGGCTGGTATCTTGCGGAGGCTGGCGCTCAGGTTTTCCTTCTACCTGATCTCGATAGCTGCGCAGAAGGTGTTCAAGCCAGGCTTTCTCAACACCATCAACACCATCCATTTCGCCCGCTGGGTGCTGCTGCCGGGCTCCAACAGGCTGATGTTCTTCTCCAACTATGGCGGCAGCTGGGAAAGCTATCTCGAAGACTTCATTGCCAAGGCATCCGCCGGGCTGACCGGCGTGTGGAGCAACACCAACGGCTATCCTCGCACACGCTGGCTATTCCTCGACGGCGCGCGCGACGGCGATCGCTTCAAGCGCTGGGCGCGGCGCCAGCAGGTGCCGACCCTGTTCTGGTACTCCGCCTATCCCGATCTCAACACCACGCGTATCCGGATCAATTCCCGGATCAGGCGCGGCATTGGTTCCGCCGTCGGCAACGAGGCGCGCGACTGGCTGAGCCTGTTCGGTTCGCTGCCGCGTCCGGTGACCGAAAGAACCACCGTTCAAAAGACCACCTCGCTTCTGACCAACATCAGCTCAGCCTTTCCGGCGCCTCTCGAGCAGCAACTGGAAACCGGCGAGATCCAGTCCATCTTCTTCGGCCCGTTCGGCCCGCTTGGCTATGCGCATATGATTGCGATCCGCGTGCCGGACAAATTGCCGACGTCCAAACGCCGGGCCTGGCTCGATTTCGTCATCGAACAGACGAGTTTCGGCGAAGGCAGGCCCGCCGGGCGAGCCATGACGGTGGCCTTTGGTCCCGGCGGTCTGCGGCAGCTTGGGCTCGACGCCGGCGTCGACGACGATCCGCTGGACACATTCCCGATTGCCTTTCGCCATGGCATGGGCAATCCCGAGCGTGGGCGCATCCTGGACGACCGAGGCCGCGAAGCACCCGACGAATGGGAGTGGGGATCGTTGAAGAAGCCTGTGGACGTGGTCATCGTCTGCTATGCGGAAAAACCGGAAAAGTTGGTGACCGAGATCGCCGTCGTGAAACGAAAGACGACCGGCGCGGGGATGAAGGTCGTCGCTGAACTGCCGCTCGCCGTAAAGCGAGACCCGACCAACACGAACACGAAATCGTCGAATACGGCAAAACCTGACGGCAAGTCGGAACGCGGGCCCGCTTATGAGCATTTCGGCTTCGCCGATGGGATTTCGCAGCCGATCGTGCGGGGAACGACGCGCGCCAGCAGGGGCGCCGCGACCATGCATCTGGTCGCGCCCGGCGAGTTCCTGTTCGGCTACCGCGACGAGCACGGCTTCTATCCGGCCTCGCCCTCGGTAAGCGCCGCGCGCGATCGGAGCGGAATCCTGTCGCAGGTGCGTCGTAGTCGGCAGATTCCGGACCTGCCTCCGCCCCCGCGGGATTTCGGCCGCAACGGCTCGTTCCTGGTCGTTCGCCAATTCGAGCAGCATGTCGACATTTTCAACGACTATTGCAAAAGGGCGGCGGCGCGGGTTGCGAACGAAACCGGCAATCAGTCCGCGACGTCGGAGTGGGTTGCCGCCAAGATGCTCGGCCGCTGGCAGAACGGCAGTTCGCTGGTGCGCAATCCCGATCATCCGGGACGCGTCGTCGACAACAATTTCGCCATCGGCGCCGAGGATCCGCAAGGGCATCGCTGCCCGCTCGGTGCCCACATACGCCGTTCCAACCCGCGCGACTCGCTTGGTGAGGACCGCGAGACGGAGATCAATATCGGCAAGCGCCACCGCATCCTGCGCGTCGGGCGCACCTATGAGAAGCAGGACGGTGAGAGTGGAAAGGCCGAAAAGGGGCTGCTCTTCATGTGCCTGAACGCCGACATCGAGCGCCAGTACGAATTCATCCAGCAGACCTGGGTATCGTCGACTTCCTTTCAGGGCCTGGTTGGCGAAAAGGATCCGACGATTGGTGCGCGCGACCAGGGCGGGCACTTCACGATTCCATCCTGGGAGAAGGTCACGATCCTCCAGGAAATCCCGCAATTCGTCACCACGAAGGGCGGCGGCTACTTCTTCATGCCGAGCCGTTCGTCGCTGCGCTACCTGAAATCGCGGCTTTGATTCGGCCCGGAATCGCTCAGTCGTCGTCCTGCGATTGGGCGATATGGTTGAGCGCCTTGCTGTCGGTTATGCGCAAGCCGCCGCGCTTGATGGCGATGATCTGCCGGTTGCGCCAGTCGTTGAGCGTCTTGTTGACGGACTCGCGCGTTGCGCCGAGGAACTCGCCGAGCTCCGATTGCGAGATCGGAATCCAGCCTGCTCCGTCGGCCATGACGCCGGCGAGAAACACCAGGCGCTTGGCCAGCCTGGCCTCGATGCCGAAGAAGGCCTGGTCCCCGAGCTCGCCGCTGACCCAGCGCAGCCGCGCGCACAACAGCTCGATCATCGCGCGCGCCAGAGACGGGTTTTTCTCAATTCGATCAAAGAGTTGCGTCCGGCTGAGCGAGACCAGCTCGCAAGCCGTGAGACAGATGGCGGTTGCCGTGCGCGGGCGTCCGTCAAGCGCGCCGATCTCTCCGACCAGGCTGCGCTGGAGCTCGATGTTGGCCACCAGCTTCTGGCCGCCGGGCGAGTAGATCGAAATCTCCACCGTGCCGCTCATCACGCCGTAGATGCGGTCGGCGGCATCTTCCTGGACGAACAGGTGCTGGCCGGCTGCGTAGCGTTCCAGCTTGCAGCCGCTGAACAGCAGGTCGAACTGGAGCGGGTCGATCCGTGCGAGGCGCGGCAGATCGTTCCTGTCGTTCGCGCTGGCGAAAGCCATATCGATTTTCCAATTACCCCAACTGCTAAAGTTTACGGCAAGAGAGCCCATCATCAAAGCCCGGCGTTCATGTAAGGCCGCGGCCGAAACACGGAAGGCCGTCTGCACGCGCGGCGGGAGGTGGCCGGGAGCGCGCAGACGGCAGCCGTGCAAATGACTAGGTGCTCAAAAAACCCGCCTTGGAGCGGCTGCCTTTTTTCGAAGTGTGGGAAACCCGGTTCGAAGCAGCCGGCCGAAGTGCAACCCCTGGGCACATTCGTGCGGAAGCTGCCGGGCATCTGTGAAGTCCGTCACAGAGATGCCAGTCGAATGGCGCGATTGTCCGGCAACCGGCAGTATTTCAACGACAAGCAATCACGCGCGGCAAAACACTTCTTCATGAAACATAAGCCGGCGTAACTTCAGTTATTTGGCGGTTTTTCAACCTACCCTTGCCAGGACCTGACAGTCGAGACTACGATTTCTACTTCAACCGATTGGGAAAGCGGAGCATGCCATGGCGACGGCAGCGGGACTCCTGATCAAGGTGCGCGGCGACGGTGCCGGTTTTGCCGCGGGCAGCCGCTCATTGCGCCTCGGGGCGGTCGACGTCGAGCCAATCCTGCGCGTGCCGCCGGGCGCTTCGGGCGGCAATCTCGGCGCCGCTGCCGATCCAGGCGCGACCTGGCTCAGGCTGAGCGCCAAGGCCAGTTCGGGGAATCCCTGGAACGATGCCCATGCCCTTGTCGGCCAAGGCCAGGCATTCGCGGCGGCAGGCGGCCCTGAAGTCCTGGCCGTGGAGCCCGACATCGTCCAGCACTGGGACTACAGGGACGCCAATGGCAACCGTGGCATGGCGGCGAGCGCCAGTCCGGTCTGCACCTTCGATGACCAGGATCCGGCAGGCGGGCAGGCCACGATGCCGGGCGTCGTCGCCTGGAATGCCGGCGCGGCCTTCAGCCAGTTCGCCACCGCCCGCGCCAAGGTCGGCGCCAAGCAGGCCAAGATCACCATCGCCCATCTCGATACCGGCTTCGATCCGGGGCATCGCACCTTGCCCGCCGGATTGCTCACCGCGCAGCAGCGCAATTTCGTCAATGACGGCGCCGGCCCGAACGACGCCACCGATCATGCTCCGTCAGGCGGCCTCGCCAGCAATCGCGGCCACGGTACCGGCACGCTCAGCCTGCTCGCCGGCAACAAGCTCGACGGCACCTCGCCGAACTGGCCGGGCTTCAAGGACTTCGTCGGCGCCGCCCCGCTGGCAAACATCATCCCGGTGCGCATCGCCGACTGGGTGGTGCGGCTCACCACCGGCACGATGGTGCAAGGTATCGACTATGCCCGCGCGAAAGGCGCCCAGGTGCTGTCGATGAGCATGGGCGGCCTGACCTCGCAAGCGCTGGTCGACGCGGTCAACCTTGCCTATGACAACGGCGTCGTGATGGTCACCGCCGCCGGCAACAATTTCACGATCACGCCACGAAGCATCGTCTTTCCGGCCCGCTACAACCGCGTTCTGGCGGCCTGCGGCGTGATGGCCGACGGCCGCGCCTATTCCGGCCTGAGCTTCGGCACCATGCAAGGCAATTACGGGCCGCAATCGAAGATGAAGACGGCGCTTGGCGCCTATACGCCGAACGTGCCGTGGGCCGAAATCGACTGCGCCAAGATCGTCGACATGGATGGCAGCGGCACATCGGCGGCAACGCCGCAGATCGCCGCCGCGGCGGCACTCTGGCTGGCCGAGCACTGGAACGTTGTCAAGAATTACTCCCAGCCCTGGATGCGCATCGAAGCCGTTCGCTTCGCGCTGTTTTCAGCGGCATCGAAGACCACGGCCAAGATGGGGGCGGCGGAGACGTTGGAAAAGATCGGCCAGGGCGTGATCCGCGCGGATGCCGCGCTTTCCATCATGCCGCCGGCGGAGAACAAGCTTCGCAGATTGCCGCCGGCCGAATATTCCTGGGCCTGGCTGGATTTCATCACCGGTGGCGGCAACTCCGTGGCGGCGATGTCGCCCGCCGACATCATGCATCGACAAATGCTGGCGCTGGAACTGACCCAGATGGCGCAGCGCGTCGCGTCGGTCGACCAGGCGATCGCCGATCCGGATGTCGACCCCAGCAAGATCTCGGCCGCCGCGCGCAACCGCTACCTGGAAGCCGCGCTCGACGACGGCGATCCATCCGGGCCGCTGCGGACCTTTCTCGAAGGCGTGCTGGGACGACCAGGCGCCAGCCCCCCTGCGCCGGCGGCGACGAAACCGGCGCCGCAGATCAAGCGCAAGCCGCGCCCGCTGCCGCCGCCCAAGCGCCGCCTGCGCATCTATGCGCTCGATCCGTCCATCGCCAAGCAGCTGGATTCCGTGTCCGTCTTTCAGGCGACCCTTTCCGTTCCCTGGGACGACGAGCCGTCGACGGCCAAGGCCTTGCTGCCCGGCCCGGTTGGCGAATATCTCGAGGTCATCGACATCGATCCGGCATCCAACCGCGTCTACGACCCGGTCGACCTCAACGACAAGATCCTGCTCGCCCAGGACGGCCTGCCGCCCTCGGAAGGCAATCCGCAATTCCACCAGCAGATGGTCTACGCCGTCGCCATGACCACGATCGGGCATTTCGAGCGCGCCCTGGGTCGCCGCGCTCTGTGGGCGCCGCACTATACCGGCAAGGTCGGCAGCCGCGGCAGCATGGCCATGAAGGCGCATGAAGTGCCGCGCCTGCGCATCTATCCGCACGCGCTGCGCACTGCGAACGCCTACTACAGCCCCGACAAGAAGGCGTTGCTGTTCGGTTATTTTCCCGCCGAGAGCAAGGACGGCGACGTCACCACGCCGGGCACGACGGTGTTTTCCTGCCTGTCGAACGACATTGTCGCGCATGAGATGTCGCATGCGCTGCTCGACGGTTTGCATCGCCTTTTCGAAGAGGCGTCCAACCCCGACGTGCCGGCCTTCCATGAGGCCTTTGCCGATATCGTGGCGCTGTTCCAGCACTTCACCCTCAAGGAGCTTGTCAGCTTTGCGATAGCCAAGGCGAAGGGCGACGTGTCCGTGGCCACGCTTTTGTCCGGCATCGCCGCGCAGTTCGGCGAGGGCAGCGGCCGCGCCGGGCCACTGCGCGACTATGGCGGCCCCGGCATGGCCGCGCTCGACTATGCCAAGACCTTCGAGCCGCATGACCGGGGCTCGATCCTGGTCTTTGCCGTGTATCAGGCGTTCCTGGCGATCGCCGACCGCCGTACCGACGACCTTGTCCAGTTGGCGACCGGGGGCACCGGCGTGCTGCCGGCCGGCACCTTGCATCCCAGCCTGGTCGAGCGCCTGACCGACGAGACCGCCAAGGTCGCCCAGCAGATGCTGACCATGTGCATTCGCGCGCTCGACTACTGCCCCGCCGTCGACATCACCTTCGGCGAATATCTGCGGGCCCTGATCACGGCCGACATCGATGCCTTCCCCGACGACCCGCTCCATTATCGCCTGGCTTTCATCGAATCCTTTCGCCGATGGAAGCTTCTGCCGCGCGACGTGCGCACCATCTCGGAAGAGACGCTTGCCTGGAGCGAGCCCGACGATCCGTCACCGCCCTGGCTGCAGGGGCTGCTGGACGAGATCGACCTCGGCTGGAACCAGCAACTCGATCGCTCCGAGATCTTCGCCCTCAATGAGAAGAACCGCTATGCGATGTGGCAGGCGATGCACCGAACCTTTGCCGCCCATCCGACCCTTCACAAGGAGTTCGGACTTCTGCCCGACCTGCCGCGCTATCGCGACGACGGCACCCTTTTGGCCAAGGCAAAAAAGGGCGAGACCACCTTCAGCATTCTCAGCGTGCGTCCGACCCGACGCGTCGAACCCAACGGCTCGTTCCGCACCGAGGTGATCGCCGTCATCCAGCAGCGCATTCCGATCGATTTCGAAGGCAAGCCCGTGCCGAACGGCGTGAAGGCGGGCGATGGCTTCATCTGGTTTCGCGGCGGAGCGACGCTCATCATCGACCCGCGTAAAGGCAAGGAAAGCATCCGCTATTCGATCATCAAGAACACCGGCAGCCTCGATCGGCGCAAGCGCCAGGCCGACACCGCGACCGCGAACTATATGTCGCCGCTGCGAGCGCTGTATTTCGGCAACGAGGTTTCCGAGCCCTTCGCCCTCCTGCATGCCAGCGATGGAGATGACGATCATGTCTAGGAAGCCGGCAACAAGAGCCAGGCGGCAAGAAGCGGCGAATGCGGCAGTGGCGATAAAGCCCGCCGTGACGGTCCGGCACTATTGCCAGGGCATCGGCGACTGCCACCTGCTGAGCTTCCCAACGCCCGACGGCTCACTGTTCCGCATGCTGATCGACTGCGGCGTTCATGTGTCGATCAAGGGTGGCCCGGCGCTCGTGGCGGACATCGTCGCCGACATCGAGAAGGCGACGGATGGCGGCAAGATCGACGTCCTCGTCGTCACCCATGAGCATTGGGACCATGTTTCGGGCTTCCTGACTTCGAAGGACCTGTTCGCGGGCTTTGATGTCAAAGAGGTATGGATGGCATGGACGGAAAACCCGGCCGACCAGCAGGCCGTCGAGCTCGACAAGTTCAAGGCCGCGGCCCTGACGGCGCTGCAAGGTGTGAGCAAGAGGCTCGATGCCGCCCAGGAGCCGACCGCTCATCTGGCAGGCATTCGTGACGGGCTGCAGTCGGTGCTCGGCTTCCAGTTCGGCGCCGCCGGCGAAAGAGTGCGCTCGGCGCGAGACGCAGCCGCCGGCCTTTCGAAGACCAGGCCGACCTATCTCGAACCAGGCAAGCCGCCGCTCTCGATCGAGCAACTGCCCAATCTACGCATCTACGTGCTTGGTCCGCCTCGCGACAAGGCGGCACTTCGGCTTGAGGAAAAGGCGGGCGAAATGTTTCCGCTTGCCGGCGGCGGTCCGTTCGCGCGGGCGCTTGCCGCGGGGCTGAAGATGAACGACGGAACCGGCGACGCAGACTATATCGATGAGCTCAGCCCGTTCGAGCGCCACGTCGGCACGGAACTGTCGGCGGCGCTGAACGGCGACAAGGGCAGTGATCCCAGGATCGATATCGGCGCCTTTGTCCGCGAGCACTATGCGGGGCCGGTCTCCCATCCGGCGCCAACGGAGGACCACGACCAGTCGTGGCGCCGCATCGACGCCGACTGGATGGGGATCGCCGCCGACCTTGCCCTGCAGCTCGATCGCGGCGTCAACAACACCAGCCTGGTCCTGGCGTTCGAGTTCACCGACAGCAACAACGTGTTCCTGTTCCCGGGCGACGCCCAGATCGGCAACTGGCTGAGCTGGAAGGATTTGAAATGGCAACTGGAGCAGGCGACGGTGACGACGGCCGACCTTATGGCGCGCACGGTCTATCTGAAGGTCGCCCATCACGGCAGCCAGAATGCCATGCCGCAGAAACAGGGCATCGACCTTTTGACCAACGCCGATCTTTCGGCCTTCATCCCGACCAACCAGGATGACGCCAAGAAAGTCCGCTGGCACGAAATGCCCTACGACGCCATCCTGACCGCGCTAGCCGCCAAGACCAACGGCCGCGTCATCCGCGCCGACGACAAGTGGCTGGCCGACAAGAACGGCAAGCCGGCCTTCGTCACGCCGTCCGGATCGATCCGTGCAGTGCGACACGCGCCACGCGATAAGGCTCGCGGGGAGGGTGGGCTGTGGGTGGAGGTTGATTTGGCGTGAGATGCGTCAAGCGAAGCGATCATCTCATCTCTTGAGCGATTTTACGCGAACATACATGCCAACATTATGACGCGAGAATGTTTGACGCGAATTGACTTGCTTACTTGATTGTTAATCTGAGTTACGTCAGTCTAAAATACAGTTTTTTACTTTGGTAGTACCTTTTTTGGGAGGGGCGACCATGCCGATGAGCAGAGAGCAGCGTATCCGTCAATATCTCGACCTTGTCACAGGCGGCGAGGGGACTGAATCGGTCCTCGCCAACATGGAGACAATGGCCGGGGGCGGCCTGGAATCGCTTGCGCCATCGGATGGCGGCGCGTCGGAAGCGGCGTTTGAATCGGCGCGCGCCGGCATGGAGAATCTCGCCCGAGGGGCTGAAGTCGCGCCCGAGCAACTTTCCGATCTGGAAGCCATTATCATCCCGGAGCTGCGGCCGGTCTATGACATCAAGGACGGCAGCTTCACCACGACAAGCTTCGACGGTCGAGCCACACCTGGCCATTCGCTGTGGACCAAGCTGACCAGCGAGGCTGCATTGAAGCAGCGGATCGTGTCCGCACTGCCGGCGATCGGGCGCATCGAACTGTTGTGGAACACCAACATCCCTTATGGCGGCACCGGCTTCGTCGTCGGGCGCAACCTGCTGATGACCAACCGTCATGTCGCGCAAATCTTTGCCGAGGGGCTCGGTGACCGCAATGTGCAGTTCATCAACGGCCGCGCCGCCGGCATCGACTTCAAGCGCGACTCGGCGGCAGGACAAATCTTCAAGATCCTCGATGTCCGGATGATCCATCCCTATTGGGACATGGCGGTCCTCGAAGTCGAAGGCCTGCCCGACACCGTTACGCCGCTGTCGCTCGCCGTCGCCGACGCGCGCGATCTGCTGCGCCAGGAGATTGTCGCCATCGGTTATCCGGCGTTCGACAACCGCAACCCGGACGATGTCCAAAGCGACATCATGCGCAACCGCTTCCAGGTCAAGCGCCTGCAGCCAGGCATGCTGCAGGGCGCCTTCGACACCGACAGTTTCGGCAAGATCGTCAACGCGGCGACACATGACTGCTCGACGCTGGGCGGCAACTCCGGCTCGGCTCTGATCAATCTCGCCACGGGCGAAGTTGTTGGACTGCATTTCGCCGGCCGCTATCTCGAGCGCAACTACGCCGTGCCCACCGGGGCGCTTGCCAAGGACCAGCGCGTCGTCGACCTCGGCCTCAATTTTGCCGGCACCGCCAGCGGCGGCCCCAACGATTGGGGCGCCTGGTGGAACAAGGCCGACAGCGCGACGCCAGCCGAAGAGGTAAACCTGGTCGATGCCGGCGGGGTAAAGCAGATTCCGGGCGTCGTTACCCAGGCGCCGCCATCCGGGGGCGGGGGCGTCGTCGTTTCGCCCGGCGGCAGCGTCACTTTCGAAGTGCCGTTGCGCATCACCGTCTCGCTCGGCGGCGCTCCTGCCCACGAAGCGGTCTCCGAGTCGGTCGAACTCGAAGCCGCCAAACCGCCCGCTCCTGGCGGCGCGTTCGTTCCCAAATCGATCGCCGACTACGACGGCTTTGACGGCTATGACGAGAAGTTCCTCTCGAGCGGCACCAAGCTCGCGCCGGTCGTCGTGCCGATGCCAGACGCTGCTGACCAGTCCGTGCTGGCGCCGCTCAAGGCCGGCGGCACGCAGCTCGACTACCAGAATTTTTCGCTCAAGATGCACGCCAAGCGGCGGCTGGCCCTGTTTACCGCCTCCAACATTACCGAGGAGAGCCAGCTGCGCGAACCGGAAAAGGGCCGCAACTATTCTCGCGCCGGCCTGTTCAACGAGCGCTGGTTCCCGGATCTGCGGCTTGACGACAAATACCAGATCCCCGAGGTCTTCTATACCCAGGATCAGGGCGCCTTCGACAAGGGCCACATCGTCAGACGCGACGACGTGGCGTGGGGCAAGACCTTCGAGCTTCTGCTCAAAGGCAATGTCCACTCCTTCCACGTCACCAACTGCTCGCCACAGGTCGAAGGCTACAACCGCTCCGACAGGGGCGAGAGGAACTGGGGCGATCTCGAGAACCACGTCCTGTCCGAGGCGGCAAGCGAGCGGCTTTGCGTCTTTGCCGGCCCGGTTCTCGCCGATGACGACCGCATATTCGCCGGCAAGGGTCCCAAGGGTACCAGTCTTCGCGCGCCCGTGCCGCGCCGCTTCTGGAAGGTCGTCGTTGCCCGCGTCAGTGACGGGCTCGCCAGCTATGGCTTTGTGCTCGAACAGGATCTCACCGACACGGAGCTCGAATTTACGGTCTCCGAAGAATTCATCGGTGCCATGTACCCGCTGGCCGAAATTTCCGAGATGACCGGCGTCAGCTTCGACCAATCGCTTGTTGACGCCGACCAGTATGACACGGTGCGCGGCACGGAAATCGCAATGCGGGCCGGGTCACGCAAGCGACAGAAGAAGGGGTAGGGGCGTCCAATGACCGAGTGGACGCAACCAGAACTGAACAGCCTCAACCGGATCCTCGCCAATCTCTACCCGATGATCGGCGACGGCATGCGCGTGGCCAAAGGGGTTGGGCTGTCGACGGCGCAGATCGCCTTTGACAACAAGGCGATCAACAACTGGTTTGCGATTGTGCAGCGTGCAAAACAGGAAACCAGGGTCGAGGCTCTCGTGGCCTTTGCGCTTGATGAGAATCCTGGCGATGAGGCCTTGCTGCAGGCAAAGCAGCACGCTCCGCCGCCGCCGGTCGAAGGGCCTGCCACTGCCAATTGGGGCGGCGCGACGTCGAAAGGCCAGCTCGAAAAAATCCTCGGCGACAAGAGCACGCTGGTGCCGATCAGCTATCTTGAACTCGGCCTTGTCCGGGCGAAATCGGTGGTGCGCATCAAGCGTGCCGATGGCAGTTCCGGCACCGGCTTCATGACCGCCGGCGGGGTCCTGATCACCAACAACCACGTGCTGCCCGACGCAGCTTCCGCGGCGACTTCTGTCGCCCAGTTCAACTATCAGCGGACCGTTGCCGGGCTCGACGCGCCGTTGGAGGAGTTCGGCCTCGACACCGACGCATTCTTTCGCACCTCCAAGGACGATGACTGGTCGGCCGTTCGCATCAAGGGCGACGCCTCGAAATGGGGCGAACTGGAACTGAAACCTGTCGCCGTCAAGGTCGGCGACCATGTCAACATCATCCAGCATCCCGGCGGCGCGCAAAAGCAGATTTCATTCGTCGCCAATGTCGTGGCCTTCGTCGGCGCCGGTCGCGTTCAGTATCTCACCGACACGCTGCCCGGCTCGTCGGGCTCGCCCGTCTTCGACACTGACTGGAACCTGATCGCGCTGCACCACAGCGGCGGCTGGCTCACCGAGCCCAACGCGGCTACCAAGAGCACATATTATCGCAACGAAGGCATCGCGATCGACAGCGTCATCCAGGGGCTGGCGACCAAGCCCGCGTAGCAGTGGTGCACGCAGACCGATAGCGCATCCCGGGCTGTATCGAGATGCGCATCGGTTTGAGACAATGACATGCATCGCGTGGTCTTTTCAGACGCGACGCGTTTTTTAAAGCCATGCCCGAAAAACCAGGGAGTTTTCTTCGATCCGCGCCTATTTCGACCTCAGGCTTCAACTGGCTGATCTTTACCCATTGCCTCCCGATTGGCTGCAGGTGACCAAGCAGGCTGGGATCATCGCGGGCGCGATCAACCTCCAGGGAGCCGCACTTACAGTCTGGTTCAACATCCTCGACTATGCGTTGACCAACAAACTGTCGCAGGCGCTCATAGATACGATCGTGGTGCAAAATCCGCAGTGCGAGGCCCTGTGCAAGGCCTATCTGGACGAACTCGCCAAGGGCGAAAAACCGACGCCTGAATTGCCTGGCCTGACGACCGACGATCGGGTCAGCACGGCGCTCGCAGGCTTCAACGCCGTCAACCAGCAACCCAAGGACATTCAGGCGGCGCTCGCCGCCGGCACCGGGCTCGCCACCGTCACCGGCCAGATCGACGTCCTTGCGACCTACAAGAATCTGCACGACGGCCTGCAGAGCTTTCAATATGGCATCGGCAGCTTCCAGACCCTCCTGATCGCCGCTCGCGACATGGGCACGTCCCTGGAGCAGGTCCGCGTCCTGCGCAAATTCCTCAACCAGTTGAGGCTCTTCTGTGCCTCGACCGGCGAGAAGGTCGCAGTCTTGCCCGCGGGACCCGCGCTTCGCGATATCGAGCAGGCGTGGCTCGACGACCTCGGGCAGGCGGCAACGAAACTGCAGGGCGCAATCGTCAACAAATCCCCTGACGCCTACGATGCCCTGTTCGACGTGCGTACCGTGCTGCGCGTCGTGCCCTCGCGGCTCAACCAGCAGATTTTCGTCACCGCAAAGAACCTGCCTTTCGGACTTTTGGCCACCGGCCTCGACACGATAGCCGGCAAACTTCCGACCGACGATCCGGCCGTTCCCCCGATAAAGGCCGCACATGACGCGATCATGGTGCTGTCCTCGACCATCTATGCGCGCGTCGTCGAGCACAAGCTCTGGCAGGACGTCGACAACAAACTGGCCAGCCTCGCCGACATGATCGAGCCGGTGGAAAGCGCGCAAGGGGCCGCGGCGGACAAGTCGCTGCCTTTCCAGTTTTCGCCGCTGTGGCGAAATCTGGAAACGAAGGCTCGTGTTCTTGCCGATCTCGACCCCAATGGAGCGTGGCGGACCACGCTCGCTGCCTACTCCACCGACGTCAACGACCAACTGTCGCGCGAAACCGTCGATACAGCCTTCATCCTTGCCTTCGAAGCCTACCGGGACGAGGCCCAGCAGCGCTTCGTCCAGGTCGACCTGGCGCTGAAAACCGAATGTGCCTCGATCGTTCGCGTCAGCACGCCGTTGCACAAGATCATTGAGGAGCTCGGGCCATGATCGAGGAACCCGCGACAGGCGTCGAAACCGCAGCCTCGGCTGATTCAGATTTTGACTCGTTGAGCGACATCCGGATCGCGCATCTCGAACTGATGCGGATCGCCAGCAGCAACGAAGCCGTCGATCCCACGATGAGGCGCAGCGATCAGGCGAGTTCCGAGACGACGGATGCCAATACCGACAACGCAGTCCCTGATGCGCAAACCATCCGTGGATTCCTCGCCAAAGCGAGGCGTGCCGGCCGCACCATTGCGCGGGAGTCCGACCGTCGCGCGGCGCAGCGCATCCTTGACTATTGGTCGGCCGAGCTGGTCACGCGGCCCGGCATCACCTCCGCCGATATCAGCCCGACACGTCTTGCGGCTTTCGCAGGCGGCCTCGAAACTGCCGACCCGGTCGCCGTCGCGGTCGACTACGAATCCGCATCGCGCGAAATCACCGATCCGGGATCGGTCGCCATCGCCGTTCCCGGATCGGCCGCCGTCACAACCGAAGACGTCGCAACCGAAGACAGTGCGGGATCCGGCGACGGCTTCGCATCCGATGATGAGCTGAGCTCGGACGAACTGACCGAGCGCTTTCGCATCCGCGTTGCCGCGCAGGCCCGGCAATGGAAAAACACCGGCTATCCCGGCTATCTCCTGCGCGGCGACGCATTGAAGGAGGCGTCGGAACTTCCGCAAGGCCCCGACATTGCCGAGTTCGTCGAGGAGAGCATCAAGGCGGAGACGGACAGCCAGAAGCAGCGCGACCGCAGCAAGAACATATTGATCGCGATGTTCGCCACCCTGGCCGGAATCCTCGCCGCGGCGGCCTATTTCGCTGTTACCCAGAGGAATGACGCTTTTGCCGCGCGCGAACAGGCCGTGGCGACGGCGCGTCAGATCGCGGCGCTCAACCAAGACCTTACCGTCGCCGTTGAAAGGGAGAAAAATGCACGCGCGCAGGTCGAGGATGCGCTTAGAGTTGCCCTGAAGAAGGCGGAGGACGCCGCGAATACGCAACGCGCGCAGCAGGCCACCCAAGCCACCTTGCAATCCGCAATCGTGTCTATCGTCAAACAGCTCCGCTCGGGCGGCATGTCCCTGGACGACTTGACGCCGGACCTGCGGCAGTCGGTGCTTGTCGAGCTGGCCGGCCAGGTCAAAAGCGGCGAGGTCGCGCTCGCCCAGTTGCCGGCGCTGTTGCAGACCGCAGTTGAACCGCTGCTCGGCAAACTTACCGACAAACAGCCCAACATTCTTACGGGATACAAGGTCGATTTTATCGAGGCCAGGATCGCCTTGCCCAGGCTAACCGGCGATCTGGCGAGCGACGCCTCGGCGCGACCGCTGGACTACATCAATTACTCGCTGGTCATGGGCCGAAGTCACCGCATGGCCATTTATTCAGCGGTTAACCTCGCCCGATCGCAAAGGATGACCCTGCAGGCCACCGGCGGCAGACTGAGGTATGATGTCCGCCTGCCGCGCGACGCACAGCCGGATCGCAGCTGGTACCTTAGCCCGGACCGGCTCTGGCTGCCGGCGCAATTGGCGAATGCCAGCGACATCGCCTGGGGCCCCGAGTTCGCCGGCGATCCGGCAACGGCGGCGCTCAAACTGGCCCAGTATGCCTATGTCCTGCCCAACACGATGCCGCAGCCGCGCGCTTTCTACGGCAATAAGTGGGCGCCACTCGAAAACTGGGTGCGCACGCAGCACAACCCGCTGGCCAACCGGGTGACCATCTTCAGCGGCCCAACCTTCCGTCCCGCCGACCGGCCGGTCGACGGCGTGCCGGTCCCCTATGCCTATTGGAAGCTCGCAGTATCTTCCGTGCCGGCCGCCGTGAAGGGAGAGGTGAGCGAGCCGGAATTCGTCGTCGATGCGTTCCTCATTCCAGGCGACGCAACGGGCGAGTTCAACCCGGAGCAGTATCGGCTCCCGGTTGCCGAGCTCGAAAAACGCACGGGCCTGAATTTTGGCTATCTCATCGAATGGACGGATTCCGTGAAGCATCCCGGCTCGAATGGAACGGCGGCCGATGAACTGGCGGGGCGCGTCAAGCTGCTTGACGGCGCAAACGATGTGCTGCGCGCTGAACTGATTGCCGTCCTCGGCAATCCTAACCTCCCGGTGCCCGAACGGCGCAAGATCGTCGCGGCGCTTGTCGAGATGGCCGGTCTCCGAAGCATGACCGGGCTCACCCCTGCGGGGCGCCTTAACGTGCTTGAAGCTTTGCTCGGGGTTCCGCCTGAATTGTGGGAGCGCCCGGACTGGCTGCCCTTGTTCGCCGACGCACGCCGAGCGATTGCCGATCTCTTCCTGTCGGTGGCCGACGGCCAAACGATCATCGACGATCAGGATCGCGACGCGCTCATCGCTTTGAAGGACCGGCTGCGTATCCAGCCCAGCACGCAGACGGTCTACGTCCAGTTTGCAGGGATGGCGCGCGAGGACGCCGAGGCGCTCTCCGCCAAAATGCGCGCCTTGGGCTGGGGCATCCCGAAGCCGGGCGAGGAACGGACAAGCGCTGCCGCCGGCATGAACGAGGTTCGCTACAATTCCGATAGCAACACCGACCGCCGCGCCGCGGAACTTCTGGCCGCCGACCTCACTGCCGCCGGTCAGCCGGCGATCGCCCGAGCGGCACGAATCGGTATCAACACTCTGGAGATCTGGGTCAGTGTGTAGCGGCGGCTAAGGTCGCACTGCATCGCTGCTACAGCGATTTGGCGGTCCAGGTTGCACTTGCCCACCCAGCGATTTCGCAAACTTGGTCGCCCGAGCGATCTGGAACGCAGCCTCCCGAAGGTGCGTTCACGCGGGAAAACCGGCCTTTCTGAAGCCTGACATGAAAAGCTCTAGGGCGACTTGGTCGGCGAACGGGAGACCTGAAATCAGCCGGACAGTCAGGCCGTGTTTCCTAGCCAGCGCTTTCTCGACTTCAGCGCGCGCCTTCTCCGTCTCGCCCAAATGTGCGTACGACGCTGCGAGGAAGGCATGAATAAAGAAGTGGTCGCCGGCCTTCTGATACGAACCGACGGCCTCCGAGTACCTTCCAAGCAGGAAAAGGGAGCTGCCCTTCACCTCCCAGAACCATGTCGGAGGTAACGGGTCGCGCAGGAGCGCAGTTTCGAGCACGTCCAGCGCCGTCTCGGCCCGTCCGCCGTAGTTGAGCCAGCTTGCGTAGTCCCCCGCTATGTTCACGTCTAGCGGGTTCAACGAGCGCGCTCGCTCGAAATGCACTCCCGCATCGCTGTGCTGGCGCATGTGCGTAAGCACCAGCCCCATGCTCTGGTGACAGACGCCATCGCTCCTGTCGAGAGCGAGCGCCGTTCGTGCCGAGTCCCAGGCCTTCTGTAGCGTCCGCGGATCGTTGTCGTACCAAAATCTGCCGACGAGGGCCTGCGCGAGGAAGGCGTGGCCTTGAGCGAACGTCGAATCGAGCTCCACACACCGAACGAATAGGGGCTCGGACTCGTCCAGTTCATACCGGTAGAAGTGCGCGCGCCCCTGCAGGTAGTAGTCGTATGCATCCCAATCGGCCGGAGGCTTGCGCCTGGTCCGGCTTGCCGAATCGGCCTCCGCTTGGCCTTCGACCATCGAGGCGATAAGAGCCGCAACCTCGTCTTGCAATGCGAAGATGTCGTCGAGGGCCCGGTCGTACCGTTGCGCCCACAGGTGGGTGCCGGTGGCGGCGTCAATCAACTGTGTGGTGATCCGAATGCGATCACCGAGCTTTCGTATGCTGCCTTCGACGAGGTAGCGAACTCCGAGTTTGCGATGGACTTCGGCAATGTCCAGTGCCGGATGGCGAAACTGAAAAGATGAATTGCGCGCGATGACGAGGAGGGAGCGGAACCTGGCCAGCTCCGTAATTATGTCCTCGGTTATGCCGTCGCTGAGATACTGCTGGTCCTGATCGCCGCTCAAGTTGGCAAAAGGCAGCACCGCAATAGACGGCTTGCCGGACGGTGGCATCGGTCTGCGGGAAGCGCTCGCCGCCGGCTCTACAATCCCGGTGAAGCGGTAGCCGACGCGAGGCACCGTGGCGATCCACTCGCCGCCGTTGTCAGCCGGACCGAGTGCCTTTCTTAGTGTCGCGATTTGGACGGTAAGGTTGCCTTCCTCAACGGCGGTGCCCGGCCAGGCAGCGTCCATCAGCTCGGCCTTGGTCAGGATCTCACCGGGCCGTGCCGTAAGCGCAGCAAGCAGCGTCAGCCCACGATGCCCAACAGCGATCGGGATCTGCTCTTTCAGGAGCGTCCCGATGTCGGGATCGAGTACGAACGGACCAAAAGCGATGCGAGTCCCCTGCATGTGGGCATACTAGACGTTTCGGAGGTTTTCGGAACAGTTTCGCCACCGCTTAGATCCCCGGGTCGCTTTCGAGGCCTGTGCCTGACCGGCCGAAGTGGCCAAAAATCGCTTCGAAGCAGGCAAGCCAGCGTTCGCGCTGCCGGCAGAGCGCGGCACAGGGCGCTATGTCGGCTCGGCCTTCATCAATGCCAACCGGGAAGTCAGGGAACGGCTCGTCGCGACTGTGAAGCATCTGCGCGGCGAGGACGACTTGCGCCACGCCTCGCTGCAGGATTTCCGGGAAGAGTAAGGGAGTCGTTCGGCGCCGCTGCTCCCGCCGTCGCTGGTACATCCGCAGTCGACGGCGGGTGCCGGACTTAAAGCTTGCACCGGCCACTGCGGGAGGTCCCGCGCTAGTGAATTTACAGCCACAGCAGCAGTCACTCAATTACGGCTAAATGCGGCCGACCATCATCCATTCAGCGGGCTGCATGGCGACACGGCAAATCGTGATCAATTCGACGCGACCGTTTTGACCGTATGACCAATCGTTTATACGAAAGAATTTTGGTGGGCGATGCAGGGATTGAACCTGCGACCCCACCCGTGTGAAGGGTGTGCTCTCCCGCTGAGCTAATCGCCCGCTCGTTGCCCGAAGGCCAAGCGAGCCGCGATATAAGGGAGGCAGGCCGTTGAAGTCAAGGCGATGCGCCCGCCTTCTACGCCTGAAATAGACGAGGGCAGACGCAGCCGCGCAATCGACCGTTTCGCTCAGCCCTCGGCCGCGGCAATCAGCCGTTCCGCCAGATCGAGCGTCAGCGCATCGAAATGCGAGATCACCGCCGACGGCTCGAATTCGCGCACATGGCGTTCGGTATAGCCGAAATCGACGGCCACCACCGGAATGCCGGCAGCCTTGGCGGTGTCGATGTCGGTCTGCGAATCACCGACCATCAGCGCCCCGTGCGGGTCGCCGCCGGCCAGCCTGATGGTTTCGGTGAGATGGCGCGGATCGGGCTTGCGGAAGGCAAACGTGTCCTGGCCGGCGATCGCAGAAAAGTGCTTCGCCAGGCCGAGCGCCTCGATCAGCGCCACCGAATTCGCCTCGTATTTGTTGGTGCATACGGCAAGCAGATAGCCGGCCTTCTCGAAGCGGGCGATCGCCTCGACGACGCCGGGGTAGGGGCGCGACTTGCCGGGGATGTTGTCAGTGTAGTGGTCGAGGAACAGTTTCAGCAACCGGTCATGCTCCTCCACAGCCAGCGATCGCCGCTGTGCTGCGTGGGCGCGTTCGATCATCACCCGGCCGCCATGGCCGACGTAGCGCTTGAAGCCGGCCTCATCGACGGCCGCCAGTTCGCTGGCGGCGAGACTGTGGTTGAGGCTGTCGAGCAGATCCGGCGCCGTGTCGACCAGCGTCCCGTCGAGGTCGAACACGATGATCGGTCTGGTCATGGCCTGTCCTGTGGCGATTGCATGCCGGCAGGCGATAGCGGCTACGGCGCGTCAAGGCAAGCGGGCTGGGCAAGCGGGCTGGCAAGCAGTCGAGGCAAGCAGACCCACCGGATTTCCCGGCGAGCCGCCAGAAATGAAAAACCCGCCACGGCGGCGGGTCATTGGCGCAAATCAGCACCATGGACAAATATCTAGCATAGCTGCCGTCACCGTGTCAACGAGTTTCAGGAAGATATTCCTATGCAGGCTGCCCACGCATCGCTCCCTGCGCGTCGCCGGGCGCACCGCCGCTGCCAAGGGCTTTGACCAGACTGGCAAAAATGTTAGGAGCGCCCGAACCAGCGAAAACGGACGGACAGAGCATGGATGCGAGGCAATTGAAGGTCGAGGCCGCGCGGGCAGCCCTTGCCCATGTGAGCGAAGGCATGCGGCTCGGCATCGGCACCGGCTCGACCGCCGAGGAGTTCGTGCGGCTGCTCGCCGAAAAGGTCGCCACCGGCCTCACCATCGTCGGCGTGCCGACGTCGGAGCGCACCGCGTCACTCTGCCATGAGCTCGGCGTGCCACTGTCGACCCTCGAGGAAACGCCTGAACTCGACCTCACCATCGACGGCGCCGACGAGGTCGACCCGGCGCTGACCCTGATCAAGGGCGGCGGCGGCGCGCTGCTGCGCGAGAAGATCGTCGCGGCGGCATCCGGGCGCATGATCGTCATTGCCGACCGTTCGAAAATGGTCGAGACCCTCGGCCGTTTCCCGCTGCCGATCGAGGTCAATCAATTCGGCCTGCGGGCGACCGAAATCGCGGTTCGCGCAGCGGCCAAAAGTCTCGGTCTTTCCGGCCCCATTACATTGAGGATGACGGGGGGCCAGCCTTTTGTTACAGACGGCGGCCATTTTATCCTCGATGCATCTTTTGGCCGCATTCCGGATACAAGAGCGCTTTCGAATGCTCTCCACGCCATACCGGGCGTCGTCGAGCACGGTCTTTTCATCGGGCTGGCATCAGCGGCCATCATCGCCGGCGGCGACGGCATCCAAACCGTCCATGCCGCCCGAAAACCAGGGAGTTCTACCGACCATGATGTTGCATAACCGGGTTCGCAGCCTTTCGGCCATTCTGGTGGCTTCGGCCGTCTTCGCGTTTTCTTCGCCTGTCTTCGCGCAGGACGTGACCGAATCGCACCTGAAGGCAGCGCGCGCTGCCGTCGTCGCGATCCACGCAACCGACCCGTTCGACAACATCCTGCCGCAGGCCGCCGCCGCCCTGGAACAGCAGCTGATCCAGAAGAACCCGGACATGCAGGAACTGATCGGCAAGACCGTCACCGACAAGGCGGTGGCATTGGCCGCGCGCCGCGCCGACCTCGAGAAGGAAGCAGCCCTTGCCTATGCCAAGGTCTTCTCCGAGAAGGAACTCAACGAAATCGCCGCTTTCTACAGCTCCGACTCGGGCAAGAAGCTGCTCGACAGCGGCCCGACCGTGACGCGTGACCTGGTGAAGGCCGCCGACATCTGGCAGAACGGTCTTGCCCGCGATCTCGCCCAGCAGGTCGGCGAGACACTGGCCGCGGCGGCGAAGGCCAATGCACCGGCAGCGCCCGCTGCTCCCGCAGATGCCACGGCCCCCGCGGCTCCCGCCGACGGCGCTGCTCCGGCCGATGGCGACGCGCCCGCCGACAACACGCAGAACTGATTTGCCTTTCCAGGCGGCCGGATGGCCGCTGGACCAGAAAGCCCGGCTTTGTCCGGGCTTTTCTTTTGGTGGTTGGCGGCATACCTGTCTCAGACATTTTTGAATGCAAGGATCTGCGCATGGCCGGCTACGACTACGATCTTTTCGTCATCGGCGGCGGCTCCGGCGGGGTGAGGGCGGCGCGCGTCGCGGCCGCGCTTGGCAAGCGGGTCGGCATCGCCGAGGAATACCGCTATGGCGGCACCTGCGTCATCCGCGGCTGCGTGCCGAAGAAGCTCTACGTCTATGCCTCGCAATTTCCCGAGCATTTTGCAGATGCCGCCGGCTATGGCTGGACGGTGCCCGAGGCGAGCTTCGACTGGCCGACCCTGGTCGCCAACAAGGATCGCGAGATCGCCCGGCTGGAGGCCATCTACGAGAAGAACGTGAAAGGCGCCGGCGGCGAGACCTTCCATTCGCGCGCCATGCTGGTCGACCCGCATGTGGTGCATCTTCTCGGCGAGGATCGCACCGTCACCGCCGACCAGATCCTGATCGCCACCGGCGGCCGCCCGGCGTCACATCCGGCGCTCCCCGGTCACGAGCATTGCATCTTCTCCAACGAAGCCTTCGACCTCAAGAAACTGCCGAAGGCGATCATGATCGAGGGCGGCGGCTATATCGCCGTCGAATTCGCCAACATCTTCCATGGGCTCGGCGTCGACACCACGCTGGTCTATCGCGGCAAGGAGATCCTGTCGCGCTTCGACATGGACCTGCGGCGCACGTTGCACGAAACCATGGAGAAGAAGGGCATAAAAATCCTCTGTCACGCCGTGTCGGAATGGGTCCGCAAACGGCCGGACGGGCGGCTGGACGCTTTGGTCACCGGCGGCAAGGTGCTGACGGTCGACCAGGTCATGCTCGCCCTCGGCCGTATCCCCAACACCGAGAACATGGGGCTGGAAGGCGTCGGCATCGAGCTCGGCCAAACCGGCGCCATCGTTGTCGACCAATACTCCCGCACCAACATCGACAACATCTGGGCGATCGGCGACGTCACCAACCGCGTGCAATTGACCCCGGTGGCGATCCACGAGGCGATGTGTTTCATCGAGACCTCCTTCAAGGGCAATCCGACAGCGCCCGACCACGACACCATACCGACGGCGGTGTTCTCGCAGCCCGAGATCGGCACCGTCGGCCTGGCGGAAGACGAAGCGGTCAAGCGCTTTGCCGACATCGAAATCTACCGTGCCTCATTCCGCTCGATGCGCCACACGCTGTCCGGCCGCGACGAGAAGATGCTGATGAAGCTGGTGGTCGACGGCGCTTCGAAGAGGGTGCTCGGCGCCCACATCCTCGGACCTGACGCCGGCGAGATGGCGCAGCTCCTCGGCATCCCGCTGAAGGCCGGGCTCACCAAGGACGACTTCGACCGCACCATGGCCGTGCATCCAACGGCGGCGGAGGAGCTGGTCACCATGTACAAGCCGACCTACCGCGTGAAGGACGGCCAGCGCATCGATTGACGCCTGTCGCTACAGAACTCATCGCGGCAACAAGATGCCGCGATGAGTGTGCTCGACGTTGCTACAGCAGCGTGCCGCGCAGGATGACCAGCGCCACCGAGAAGTAGATGACCAGGCCGGTGACGTCGACCAGCGTGGCGACGAACGGTGCCGAGGCGCTGGCGGGGTCGAAGCCGATGCGTTTCAGCGCGAATGGCAGCATCGATCCCGACAGCGAGCCGAAGGTGACGATGCCGACCAGCGCCGCGCCGACGGTCGCCGCGATCAGCTCCCAGTGCGGGCCGTAATCGTAGAAGCCGAAATACTGCCACAGCGTGATGCGGCAGACGCCGACGACGCCGAGGATCGATCCGAGCACAAGCCCGGTCGGCAGTTCGCGCAAGGCCACCCGCCACCAGTCGCCAAGGCCGATCTCGCGCAGCGCCAGTGCGCGGATGACCAGCGAGGTCGCCTGCGAGCCGGAGTTGCCGCCGGAGCTCATGATCAACGGGATGAACAGCGTGAGCACGATTGCCTTTTCCAGCTCGCCTTCGTAGCTCTGCATCGCATTGGCGGTCAGCATCTCGCTGATGAACAGCGCGCAGAGCCAGCCTGCACGCTTCTGGATCATGGCGAGAAAGCTCATCTTCATGTAGGGCTCGTCGAGAGCCTCCATGCCGCCGAAACGATGCACGTCCTCGGTCGTCCCCTCGACCATCGTGTCGATGATGTCGTCGATGGTGACGATGCCGAGGATCTTGCCGTGGTCCACGACCGGGACGGCGAGCAAATCGTATTTGGAGATCAGCTGCGCCACCTTCTCGCTGTCGGTGAGCGGCGAGACCGTCACCGGCACGCGATCCAGCGCGACATCCATCACCAGATCGTCCGGCTCGCCGCCGATCAGCCGGCGCAGGCCCGTCGAGCGCACCAGGACATGCGTCTCGGGATCGACGATGTAGATCGCGTAGATGGTCTCGCGCGTCCGCTCGACCTTGCGGATGTAATCCAGCGTGCGGCCCACTGTCCAATCCGAGGGCACGCTGACGAACTCCGTCGTCATCAGCGACGCCGCACTGCCTTCGGGATAGCCGAGGATGGCAAGCAGCGTGGCGCGCAGCGGCGGCGCGAGTTCGGCGAGCAGCTCGGAACGGGCCGGCTCCTCCAGCTCGCGCAGGATGTCGGCGGCGCGGTCGACCGACATGGCGGTGAGCAGCTTGCCGGCCTTGGCGCGTGGCAGCGCCTCGACAAGCTCGGATGCGCCGTCGAGTTCCGGCTGGTCGAAGATCTCGACCAGCCGCTCGAAGGGCACTTCGCAAAGCAGCTCGATCGCCGTTTCGCGAGGCTCGTGGTTGAGCGCCTCGACGACGTCGGCGACGTGATCGTTGGCAACGATACGGGCGATGGCGACGGCCTCGTCGCCCGCTACGGGGGAAAGTTCGTTCATGGGTTCACTCCTTGCCGTCCGGCAGGACGTGAACCGGTCAGGTCACGTCTAGGCGGACGGCGGTTGCGTTCGACTACTGTCGCCAGGCATGGCGCGGTGACCTTTCTGCTCGCGGGTTCAGGTTGGAATTCTGCGAGCCGGCGCAACATAGGAGCGCGTCCTGCCGAGTCAATCGCGGGAAAGGGCAAAAACGACGCCGGAGAGGCGAGATCGCGAGACTGTGATCGCCGCGCGAGGCGGCGTCAGCGCGACTGGTCTAAACGACAAGCAAGAGGCGCGGCGGCGCGGCTATTTCTGCTTCAGCCGGCGCGGGAAGCGCAGCCATTTGTCCTCGACCGGCCTTGGGACCGGCCTTGGCTGTGCGAGGATGGTGGTGAGCTCGCGCGGCAGGCTTGGAGCCAGCGGCTTCTTGGTCGCGACGCCATCCGAGATCGCCACCACGCTGTGATAGAACTCGGCGCCGGACAGCGAGCGCGGTGGCGTGGCCTCGTGCATGACGCTGATCACCGTGACGTCAGGGCAATTGTCCTTGATCGCCTGGTGGAAGGCGATCTTGCCTTCGGGATCAAGGGCGCCGGTCGCTTCGTCGAGGAACAGCAGCCCAGGCTGCTGCAGGATGATGCGGGCGACCACCAGCTTCTGCTTCTGGCCACCTGAAAGAACCTGGTCCCAGTTCTTCCCTTCGCGGCTTTCATCTGCCATGTGCTCGATGAAGTCGCCAAGGCCGGCCTTGTGCAACGCCGATGCGACCTGCGCATCGCCATGATCTTGCTCGGAGCCGGGCAGGCAGACCAGCTGCTTCAGCGTGACCTGCTGCAGCTTGACCTCCTGGGCGGCATAGAAATTCCTGATCCCTTCCGGGAAGACGATGGTGCCGCGGCCATAGGGCCACAGGCCGTTGATCGCCTTGATCAGCGAGGTCTTGCCGCAGCCCGATTCGCCTTTGAGGAAGGTCCATTCGCCACGCCGGAAGCGCAGGTTCGCCGCGCTCAGGAATGGTGTCGCGTCCTCGCCCTGGTGCGCCAGTTCGAGCTTCTGGATGGTCAGGCCGAAAACCGGGTTCTGGCGATCGTAGCGGAAGTCGGAACGGCCGGTCTGGCTGTAGAACTCCTGCGGCTGCTGGACGTTCTCGATGGCGTTCGCCAATTCGGTCACACGCTGGCTGTTGGCCCGCAATGTCGCGATATTGGGCATGACATGGATGAACCACGAACACTGGCTGATCAGCGAATTGACCATTTCGGAGCCGGTAATGTAGCCCTTGAGATCGAAGCCGTTGTGGATGAACGGAACAAGGCCCGGCCCATAGGCGACAATGCGGGCACCTATGAAATTATAGATCAGCTCGAACGAATTGTAGCTGGTGTTGACGATGTTCAGTCGCGCCCAGGTGCGGTCGATATCGACATAGAGCCGGCTGTGCATCGACTTCTGCACATTCTCGCCCTGCGAGGCGGCGACATGGAAACTGCGGCGCAGGAAGGTCGTCAGTTCGCCGCGATAGCTGCCCTCGGACTGCTGCATCCTGACGTTGAGACGTTCCAGCAATCTGCCCAGCTTGACCGCGATCCAGGTGTTCAGCGGCACATAGGTGGCGACGGCCAGGAAGGCCAGGATCGCGCTGCCGTAGCTGCCGAGGAACTCCAGTCCTCTCACTTCCACCGAGGTCTCAAGCAGCTTCTGGCCGACGAAATAGAGTGACGTGGCAACAGCCAGGACGCCCATGGCGAGGCCGATGGCTCCGCCGGTCATGTCCTTGATCGATTCCTGGATGCGCTGGTCGATGTTGTCGGGAGCCGCGTTGCCGGACGAACCATGCTGGGCGTGGAAATGCGTGTGATTGGTGTCGAGCAGCGCTTCGTTGAAGCGGCTGTCCAGCCAGCCGCGCCATTTGCGATGCAGCGTCGCCGAAACGAGGCTGCGGATGCCGGTAAAGCCCGCATCCTTGAGGATGACCAACAGGACCAGGATGCCGGCGTTGGTCAGCAGCGACTTCAGCGGTGCGGTATTTGCGGCATCGTGGAAAAAAGCGATGGAATTGACCAGTTCACCCGATGCTTCGGCGAACCACACGCCCGATTTGCTGGACAGCGCCGTGAGCAATGCGATGACGAGGGTGAGTGTCCAGGCTTCCTTCCAGCGATCCGAGAACCAGTAGGCTCGCATCAGCCCCCAGAAGGTACGCATCGACGACACCGGCGTCAGGGGCGAGGGCCTTGCGGTCTCGCTGGGTAGTTCTGCCGGTACTGTACGTCGTGGTCTGCCGACCCGAATCACGATCCCGCCCAAACCTTTTTTAGTTTTGTTACGGATAGTAACACCAATTGATCATTTTCTATTAATTTTCTCCCGCCCTCTGTGAACACGCGCACGCAACGTTGCCATGGAGCAACAGGTCGAGTTGCGGACGCAACGCACAAAAACCGGATTATTGGTAGTTATTCCAATAGGTTGAGCAGCCATGGCGGCGGCCGCTTTTACCTTCCCTTAGGGAAGCTTTTCACACGATTTTGTGAACCTTTTCGCGTTGCCGAGCGGCCGATTTTCCTACGAAGGACTGACTGGCAGGTCCCCCAATCGGCTATTCTCGACCACTCCAGCAGTACTCTCGTGATGACTCGCGGGCGGCCGAGCCTGCATCGATTCGTCTTGCACGAAGCGTTTTAGGGCGCGGGCAGGTCGCGCCTTCCCGGATGCACGGCAAGCCGCGTTTGACAATGCAGCCGTGCGGATCGAACTTGGTCCGCACATTGGCTTAGGGGGTCTTCCATGTCTGTACGTAGATTTTCAGTCACGATGCTGGCGGTCTTCGCCTGGATGCCTCTGGCGCATGCGGGTAGCCAGACCATTCCTGCGAGCGCCGAAGGTCAGATCGAGTTCAACACGCCATCGGGCAATATCGGTTGCATCTACACGCCGAAGGGCGGCACCAGCACCTACCAGCCGCAGGACGGCGGGCCGGAACTGAGCTGCTCGCGCGTCGAGCCGAGTTACGTCACCGTCATTCTTGGGCCGAAGGGACCGGCGACGCAGATCAAGAACCCCGGCGAGCAGGGCTGCTGCAGCGACGTCGCCAAGCTGGCCTACGGGAACAGCTGGAAGAAGGGACCGTTCTCCTGCCAGTCATCGACCAAGGGGCTTACCTGCGGCAGCAGCAATGGCCATGGTTTCTTCGTCAGCAAGGCCAAGGTGACGGTTAAGTAGAGCGTGTCGCCCAAAAGTGTGCAGCGGTTTTGGGATAAACGACACGCGCAAAAACAATTACTTTAGCTCGCCGTTTCCAACTCGCCCCGCGCCTTGGCCGCTGCGACCTGGCGGATGGCGTCGGCAATCGTCTCGGCGTCCTGTGCGCCCATCACCGCATATTTGCCTTCGAGCAGGAAGCACGGCACGCCGGTGATGCCCATGCGCGAAGCAGTTACGATTTCGGTGCGCACCGCCTCGACATCGGCGTCGGTCGGCAGCAGCGTTTCGACCACCGAGGCGTCCATGCCGGCTTCGCGCGCGGCTTCGAACAGCACGCCATGGTCGCCGATGTTGGCCCCTTCCTCGAAATTCAACTGGAATAGCCGGCGCACCAGCCGGTTCTGCACGGCATCGCCGGCAGCACCTGCCCAGCGGATGACGCGGTGGGCGTCGAGCGTATTGGGCGCCACCTTGATGGCACCGAAGGCGAATCTGATCCCTTCCGCTTCGCCGAGAGGCTCGATGCGGGCATGGATCTCGCGGATACGTTGCTCGCTGCCGAATTTGGCCAGCATGTATTCGCGGCGATCCTTGCCTTCGGGCGGGATGGTCGGGTCGAGCTGGAATGGCCGCCAGCGCACAGTGACGTCAATGTCGCCGGCGGCAGCGATCGCCTTGTCGAGACGCTTCTGGCCGATGAAGCACCACGGGCAGACGACATCGGACACAACGTCGACCGTGATCGAGTTCCCGTCGCTCATCTTCATCTCCTGTCTGCAAGGATCTCAGTTCGCCTTGCGCCACCAGGTCGGCAGTTGATAACCGAATATGGGCGTCTTTTGCGGATGTTCCAGGTAATTCCAGTAGGCAATCCACTGCTGGTCGTTGTGCTGCATCGGCACCATGTAGTTGCCGGAGATCAGCAGCCGGTCGAGAACGCGCACCGCCGCGACATAGTCTTCCTTCGAACGCGCCCTCAGCATCGCATCGATCGCCGCATCCACGGCCGGATCGGCGACCCCGGCAAGGTTGAACGAGCCTTCCGCCTTGGCGGCGGCAGAGCCCCAGCGCCCGATCTGCTCGATGCCCGGCGACAGCGAGTTGTTGAAGCCGCTCGAGCCGATCAGCACCTCGAAATCGAAGCGCTGCTTGCGCGACTGGATCTGGTCGCCGTCGAGGCTGCGGATGGTGACGTCGATGCCGATCTTCTCCAGCGTGCGCTGGTAGATCGCGGCGAGGCGTTCTTCATCTTGCGATGAAGTCATGATCTCGAAACCGAAGGGTTTTCCCTCGGGATCGAGCATGGTCCCGTCCTTGACGCTGTAGCCCGCGGCCTTCAGCAGGTCGAATGCCGCCTTCAGTTCCTTGCGGTCCTGGCCAGAACCGTCGGTGACCGGCGGCCGCCAGCTGCCGTCCATGACATCGGCCGGCACGCGGCCGGGGTAGGGCGCCAGCAGCGCCTTCTCCCTGTCGTCGGCGGGATGGCTAAGCGCCGAAAGCTCGGAATTCTGCCAGTAGCTCATGGTGCGGTTGTATTTGCCGCCGAACAGGTTCTTGTTGGCCCATTCGAAATCGTAGAGCATGCCCAGCGCGCGCCGCACGACAGGATTGGAAAATTTCTGCAGCCTGGTGTTGAACAGGAAGCCCGTCACCACCGGCGGGATGCCGGTGTCGAAGGTTTCGGCCACCACATCGCCCTTGCGAAAGGCCGGAAAGTCCATGTCGCGATCGCGCTTGACCGGGTCCGTCTCGGTGTCGGTAGCGCAGATGCCCTTCTTGAACGCTTCCGTCATGGCATTGTCGTTCAGGAAATACTCAATCGTGATCTGGTCGTAATTGTCGAAGCCGCGCTTGGCGGGGACATCCTTGCCCCAATAGTCGGGATTGCGCTTGAACACGATGCGCTGGCCGGGCTGCACCTTATCCACCGTATACGGTCCGCTGCCGATCACCGGCTTCAGCGTGGTCCTGTCGAACATCTCCTTGTCGAAGCCATGCTTCGGGATGATCGGCGTCAGCGCGATGATCAACGGCGTCTCGCGATTGGCCTTCTCGTTGAAGGTAAAGCGCACGCTGTGGTCGCCAGTCTTTTCAAGCTTGGCGATCAGGCTCATGCGATCGCTGTAGGGCGGCCGGCCCTTGTCGGTAAAAACATCGTAGGTGAACAGCACATCCTCGGGCGTCACCGGCTGGCCGTCGGACCATTTTGCATTGGGGTTGAGATGGAATTCGATCGACTTGCGCTCCGGATCCATGTCGGCGCTGTCGGCGAGCAGACCATAGAGGCTGAAGGCCTCATCATAATTGCGCTGCATCAAAGGCTCGAAGACGAGGTTGCCGTAGATCGTGTCGATCATGCCGCGCGCCGTGGTGCGCAGGCTTTTCAGGATGAACGGGTTGAGATTGTCGAAGCTGCCGACGACGCAATAGGTGATGCTGCCGCCCTTCGGCGCATCGGGATTGACGTAGTCGAAATGCTGATAGTCGGCCGGCAGCGCAGGCTCGCCCTGCATGGCGATGGCATGCCTCGGTTCCGACGCGGCCGGCCGGAACGAAACGGTCAGAAACGAGATCGCGGCGATCAGCCAGACGAGAACGCGGCCCATGACCGTCTCCTTGCAGGCGGCTTTGTGATTCGCTGTGCACCCTAGAGCATTTCAAGCAGGGATTGAATCGCTCTGCAGGAGAAGAGTTCGGCCTGCGGCGAGCGCTCCGACACAGGGGCTGCCCGTGTCATCTTCGCACCAAGAATCGCGGAGAACGGGCTGGATTCGACATCGCTGGCGGTGTAACACGCGCACCGAAGTCATGCTGTTGCCTCATTTCGGCAACAGGTAGCTGGACCACGCGGCACGAAGCGGCCGGTTCCGGGATCATTGAGAGGAAGTACACCATATGAAGAGCCTGAACAGCAACGCATACCGCCTTTCGGTCATGGCCGCGGGCGTGGTCGGCTTTCTGGGCGCTGAGCTTCCCGCTGCTTCGGCACAGCAGCAACAGCAGATTCCGCAGGGCTGGTTCAAGGCCTGCACCAAGCAGGAAGATGTCGATATCTGCAACGTCCAGAACATCGTCACCGCCGGCAACGGCCAGCTGGTCACCGGCGTCAGCCTGATCGAGCTGAAAGGCAAGGTAAACCGCAAGGTGTTCCAGGTGACGGTTCCGACCGGCCGTCTGGTGCCTCCGGGCATCGGCCTGCAGATCGACACCGGCAAGGCGCAGAAGCTCGACTACGTGATCTGCTTCCCGGACCGTTGCGTGGCCGAAGTGCCGCTCACCGACCAGCTTGTCTCGTCGTTCAAGAAGGGCCAGGCAATCACGCTTACCTCGGTCAACTTCCAGAACCAGCCGAACCCGATCAAGGTTGCGCTGACCGGCTTCAGCGGCGCCTATGACGGCCCGCCGCTGCAGCAGTCGGACATCGAGGACCGGCAGAAGAAGCTGCAGGATTTCGTGGCCAAGAACAACCAGGACTTCGCCAAGAAGCTCAAGGAAGAGCAGGACAAGGCGAAAGCCGCCAACTGATCGCCGGGAAAAATCCCGGACCATGAAAAAGCGGGGTCATGCCCCGCTTTTTTATTGCTCCCGCGTCAGTGTCTCGACTGACGTTTCGGCTGGTAGCGGCCGTCGGGCCGTTTGTCGAACATCTCGCGGATCTGCGGATGCCGGACCGGTTCGCCCGACTGGTCCTCGAGCAGGTTCTGCTCGGACACATAGGCGATGTATTCCGTCTCCGAGTTTTCGGCCAGCAGATGGTAGAAAGGCTGGTCCTTGCGCGGCCGCACGTCGGCCGGGATCGCCTCGTACCACTCCTCGGTGTTGGCGAATTGCGGATCGACATCGAAGATCACGCCGCGGAACGGAAACAGCCGGTGGCGGACCACTTGTCCGATCGAGAATTTGGCCGTTTTCATCGTACTCACCACTTAAGTCTTCAAGGCGACGCGAAGACGCCCTAAGACCTTGAATCTACACAACCCGCCACCAAAATCGAGCCCCACTTTAGGGTGAGTGGGTGCTATTTGACGCAGACGCTCCTTCAATTCAATCCCGAAGCGCTTGACGTCTGGTCAAGCAACGTACCATCCGGTCCAGAGGTTTCGGGACGGGGCAAGAATGTCCGATGTCGGCCTGGTTACCGACGGACCTGTTTCCTGAAGCCCCCAGTGAGCGCCTGGAAGCCACTGCCCGGCCGCAGCCCCTCACGCATGAAGAAGGCGCGCAGCGGTGCGAAGCTGCCAAGCACGCTGAGACCGGCACTGCGCGCCATCTGCGCCGGCAGCATGTCCGACAGCAGCGACCTGTTGAGCAGATTGACCGCACCGCTGCGCGCCAATATGTCGGGCCGCCGCCTGGAATCATAGGCCGCAAGGCTCATCCTGGAGCCTGGATCGGTTCGATTTTCGCAAGCGATTCCAATCAGGTCGTCGATATCCCTGATACCGAGATTGAGACCTTGTGCGCCGATCGGCGGGAAAACATGCGCGGCTTCACCGACCAGCGCGACACGGTTCTGCGCGAAACGCCCGGGTGACGCCGCCGACAGAGGGTAGACCTGCCGGCCAGGCTCAACGGAGACCCGGCCCAGCATCGACTGCATCTGCTCCTCGACGCGCTGTGAAAGCGTGTCGTCATCGAGTGCCGCAAGCTCTTTCGCCGTTTCCGGCTTTACCACCCAGACAAGGCTGGAGCGGTTGCCGGGCAGGGGAACCTGCGTGAACGGACCGGTTTCGGTGTGGAATTCGGTCGAGGTGAAGGCATGCTCGCTACGATGGCTGAAATTGAGGACGAGCGCTGCCTGCGGATAGGGCCGCACGGAGGCCGGGATGCCTGCCGCCTCGCGCGCCGGCGACAGGCGCCCATCGGCGGCAACCGCCAGCGATGCCGAAACCTCGCTGCCATCGGCCAATGTCGCATGCGCATGGCCGGCGTCGAGGCGCCAGCTCTCAACCATCGACTTCCGCCAGTCGATGCCGGGATGCGCGGCAACCGCCTTGGCAAGGGCGGGGAGAAGAACACTGTTGGGCAGGTTCAGGCCGAACTGCTCCTCGCCGATTTCGGTCGCGCGGAAGGTGACCGTCGGGCTGCGGATCAGTCGTCCGGTTGCATCGACGATGCGCATCACCTTCAGCGCCGCCGCCTTCGGCTTGAGGTCGGCGAGCACGCCCAGCCGCTCGAGCACCGCAAGGGCAGGGTTCATCAGGGCGGTGGTGCGACCATCGGCGCCGGCAGCTTCCGGGCCGACCAGCGTCACCGGAAAGCCTGCTTCGGCAAAGCCGAGCGCGGCGATCAGGCCGGCCGGGCCGCTGCCGGCTACCAGTATTCGCGCTGTTTCCTGATGGTCCAATTTCGGCTTCCGGATCGCAATTGAGGCCCAACCGGCCGCCAATCTGTATAGGCCCGATCATGCGGCTTGATCAACGCGGCGATTCGGCCCATTCGATTGCCATGAGCGACGACTTCAGCCATCTCGACCGGGCCGGCCGCGCCACCGCAGGCGTCGCGCGCAATCCCCGGCTGGCGGTGACCGTCAGCGTCGGCATGGGCATCGCCTTTGCCTGGGCCATTCTCGGCGCGATGGCGATCCGCGGCGCCGAAAGCCGCTTTGCCGGCGCCGATGCGCCCGGCGATACAGTGCTCAGATATCTGCCGCGGCTGCCGCTGCCGGATTTTCTCGACCGGTTCTTTGCTCTTTGCCTTGCGCCTGCACCGCTTGCCGGAGCGGCAGCGATACAAGCCCTGGCGCTGATGTCGATGTGGTTCCTGATGGCGGTGGCGACGATGCTGCCCTCGGCGGCACCCATGATCCGCACCTATTGCGAGATCGCCGACACGGCGCGGATCAAGGGCGAGCCGGTCGTCCACCCGCTCGTTCTGGTCGCCGGCTATCTCGGCATATGGCTGGTTGCGTCGACGCTGTTTGCCGCGCTGACGCTCGGCGTCCACGCATTCGCTGCGTCCGGGCAGATGCTCGATCCGGCGGTTGGAATTGCCGGCGCGCTCGCCCTGCTGATTGCCGGCCTCTACCAGTTCAGCGGCCTGAAGGAAGCCTGCCTGACAAAGTGCCGGAACCCGTTCTCGATCCTGTTTGCCAACTGGAGCGCAAAACCCTTGCGCATCTTCAGGCTCGGCATGCAGCAAGGCGTATGGTGCCTTGGCTGCTGCTGGGCGCTGATGCTGGTGATGTTCGCCGTAGGCGCCATGAACGTCTTCTGGATGGCGCTGATCGGCCTGTTCACCCTGATCGAAAAACAGACAGCGGGCAGGATGCCAAGCCGGGTTGCCGGTGCGATACTGCTTGTGTGGGCAACCGCGCTGCTATTAGTCTCGGCCTGAGGGGGAGAGAATTCGATGAGCGACCAGGGCTGGGCAATGAAGGGAGAGCTCGTACTCTCCTGCAATTGCACGGTTTTTTGCCCTTGCGTCTTGTCTCTCGGCGGGCATCCGCCGACGGAGGGCTATTGTCAGACCTGGGCCGGATTCCGCATCGATGCCGGCCATTTCGGCGAGGTCGACCTCTCCGGCCTCAATCTCGGGCTGATCATGGAAATTCCCGGCTATATGAGCCGCGGCAACTGGACCGCCGGCCTGTTCATCGACAAGCGCGCCTCGGTCTACGCGGTCAAGGCGCTGACCAGGATATTCACCGGCAAGGCCGGCGGAACCACCTCGCTGCTCTCCATCCTGGTCGGAAAATTCCTCGGCGTCGAACAGGTGCCGATCAGCTATGAGACGCGTGACAAGACGCGCATCTTCCAGATACCGAAGATCATCGACGGGGCGGTGACGCCGGTTCCCGGCAAGGATCGCGAGAAGGATACGGTGATCAGCAACTCCGAATACTGGATCGCGCCGGAAATCATCGTGGCGAAGTCCGACAAGAGCAAGATGCGGGCCTTCGGCCGCAACTGGAACTTTGCCGGCCGCTCGGCCGAAATCTGCAAGCTGGACTGGCGCGGCCCGTGAGCAAGAACACATCGGCCAGGAAAACGGCCAAGAAAATCGCGGACCGGATTCCGCGGCCGAAGAAGAAAGTCACCTGGCCGCAGGCGCGCGCGTTTTCGGTCCATCTCTTGACCGCGTCGGGTTCGTTCCTGGCGTTCCTGTCGCTGGTCGCGGCAAGCGAGCAGCGCTGGACGGCGATGTTCTGGTGGCTCGGCCTGGCACTGTTCGTCGATGGCATCGACGGCCCGATCGCCAGGAAGCTCGAGGTCAAGGAAATCCTGCCGACCTGGTCGGGCGAAATGCTCGACAACATCATCGACTACGTCACTTATGTGCTTATCCCGGCCTTCGCGCTCTATCAGCGCGGCTTCATGGGCGAGGGTCTGTCGTTCCTGTCGGCGGCCATCATCGTCGTATCCAGCGCCATCTACTATGCCGACACCGGCATGAAGACGAAGGAGAATTTCTTCAAGGGCTTCCCGGTCGTCTGGAACATGGTGGTGTTCACGCTGTTCGTCATCGAACCGGGACAATGGGTTTCCTTCGGCGTGGTCGTGGCTGCCGGCATTCTCACCTTCGTGCCGATCAACTTCATCCATCCGGTGCGCGTGGTGCGGCTGCGGCCGATCAATCTCGGCATGACGCTTTTGTGGTGCGCCTTTGGCGCGCTGGCGCTGGCACAGGCCGCACTCGCCGCCTTCTACGACCAGATCGGCGTGCTCGGCGAACAGGTCAGCGACTTCACCAAGATTGGCATCACCGTGACCGGACTTTACCTGGCAAGCATCGGCGCTATCATGCAGTTCTTTCCAAATCTCGGCGCCAAGCCCGGCGCCGGAAAGACTGATCCCAAGGCCTGACAGCCGCCCCAGGCGAGCCGTATCCCAAGAGAGACCAATCGATGCCCAAAGCAGTCCGCATCCACGCCCATGGCGGTCCGGAGGTTATGACCTATGAGGACGCCGATCCGGGACAACCCGGTGCCGGACAGATCCTGATCCAGCACACCGCGATCGGCCTTAATTTCATCGATGTCTACCACCGCTCGGGCCTCTATCCGCCGCCCGGCGGGTTTCCGCTGATCCCAGGCGGCGAGGCGGCCGGCGAGGTGCTGGAAGTCGGTGCCGACGTCGACTGGCTAAAGCCGGGCGATCGCGTCGCCTATGCCGTCAATGTCGGCGCCTATGCCGAGCAGCGCGTGGTTGCCGCCGACCGTGTTGTGAAAGTGCCGGACGGCATCAGCGACGAGCAGGCCGCCGCCATGATGCTGAAGGGCATGACGGCCGAATACCTTTTGCGCCGCACCTTCAAGGTTAAGGCCGGCGACACCATCCTGTTTCACGCTGCGGCCGGCGGCGTCGGCCTGATCCTCGGACAATGGGCCAGGCATCTCGGCGCGACCGTCATCGGCACAGCCAGTTCCGCCGACAAGATCGAGCTCGCCAAGGCGCATGGCTTCGACCATGTCATCAACTACAAGGAGCAGGACTTTGTCGCCGGCGTCGCCGCCATCACCGGCGGCAGGAAATGCGACGTGGTCTACGATTCCGTCGGCAACGATACATTCCCGGCTTCGCTCGACTGCCTGAGGCCGCTCGGCACGTTCGTCAGCTTCGGTCAGTCGTCCGGGCCGATCCCACCGTTCAGCATGTCACTGCTGGCGCAAAAGGGCTCGCTGTTCGCCACCAGGCCGACGCTGTTCGTCTACAATGCCAAGCGCGAGGACCTCGAAGCCTCAGCCGCGGCATTGTTCGACGTGGTCTTGAGCGGCGCGGTCAAGATCAGGATCAACCAGCGCTATTCGCTTAAAGACGCCGGCAAGGCGCACTCCGATCTCGAGGGCCGCAGGACGACCGGAACAACCATTCTCATCCCTTAGTCCCGTCTGCCTTGCTATCCCTTGAGTTTCCGCTGAAATTCTTGAAGCTCTTTCAAGTCGTGTGCCGCTTTCCGACGGGAGGCGGCAGCGCATACCATGCTTGCGGGAACACAGAACATATCTGGCAAACCAGATGGGAGGCACTGTGAGTGCAAATCATGACGGCACGACCCTGCTTGAGGTTCGTGGACTGACCAAGATATTCGGCACGCTGACGGCGTGCGACCATGTCGATCTCAACATCGCCAAGGGTGAGATCCACGCATTGCTCGGCGAGAACGGCGCCGGCAAGTCGACGCTGGTCAAGATGCTGTTCGGCTCGCTCGAGCCCAATTCAGGCGAGATCTTCTGGAACGGCCAGGCAGTCAGGATCACCAGTCCGGGCGCCGCCAAGAAACTCGGCATCGGCATGGTTTTCCAGCATTTTTCACTGTTCGAGGCGCTGACCGCGGCCGAGAACATTGCGCTGTCGCTGGACGACGGCTCGCCGATCAGCAGCATTGCGGCGAAGGCGAGGGCGCTTTCCTATAGCTACGGCTTGCCGCTCGATCCGGAATCGCTGGTTGGCGATCTTTCGGTCGGCGAACGCCAGCGTATCGAGATCATCCGCTGCCTGCTGCAGACGCCGCAGCTCATCATCCTCGACGAACCGACCTCGGTGCTGACGCCGCAGGAGGCCGACAAGCTGTTCGAAACGCTCGAGCGGCTGCGCTCGGAAGGCAAGTCCATCCTCTACATTTCGCACCGGCTGGAAGAGGTGAAGCGCATCTGCGACCGCGCCACCGTGCTGCGCCACGGCAAGGTGGTCGGCCACTGCAATCCGCGCCAGGAAACAGCTTCATCGCTGGCCCGCATGATGGTCGGCAACGAGGTGAAAGCGGTGGTTCGTGCGCCGGCTGAAGGCATCGAGACCGCGCCGGCACTGCTCGATATCCGTGCCCTGACCCGCAAGCCGGCAACGCCGTTCTCGATCCCGCTCAAGAACATCAATCTGAGGGTGCGCGCCGGCGAGGTGATCGGCATCGCAGGCGTGGCCGGCAACGGCCAGGGCGAATTCTTCGAATCCGTCTCCGGCGAGGTGCTGCAGCAGGATGCCGGCTCGGTGCGCATTCGCGGCAAGGATGCCGGCGGCCTCACCATCACCGGCAGGCGGTTGATGGGCGCTGCCTTCGTGCCCGAAGAGCGGCTTGGCCATGGTGCAGCACCCCGCATGAAATTGTCGGAAAACCTGCTCCTGTCGCGCCACGCCACCGACGGCAAGGCTTTTGTCGGCTCCGGCGGCATGGTCAAAAGCAGTGCGGTCTACAGCGCCGCCCAGCGCATCATAGAAGCGATGGACGTGCGCAAGAGCGCGCCGGATCCGGAAGCCGCTGCACTTTCCGGCGGCAATCTGCAGAAATTCATCGTCGGCCGCGAGCTCGACCGCAGGCCGAGCGTGATGGTGGTCAACCAACCAACCTGGGGTGTCGACGCCGGTGCGGCCGCGCATATCCGCCAGGCGCTTATCGAACTGGCCCGCAGCGGCTCGGCCGTGCTGGTGATCAGTCAGGACCTCGACGAATTGTTCGAGATTTCGGACGCCATCGCGGTCATGCACAATGGCGAATTGTCGAAGCCGCTGCCGATCGCCGAAGCCACATTCGAGAAGATCGGACTGCTGATGGGCGGTGCCGAACCCGGCCACGCCGAACACACGCTGGAGACGGCATGATGCGCCTCGAACTCGTCAAACGCCCGCAGCGCTCCATGCTGTTTTCGGCGCTGTCGCCCTTCATCGCCTTCGGGCTGACGATCGTCGCCGGCGCCATCATGTTCGCGCTGCTCGGCGTCAACCCGCTGAGCGCGTTTCGTATCTATTTCATCGAGCCGATCAGCCAGGTCTGGCAGCTGCATGAACTGGCGATCAAGGCTGCGCCCTTGATCCTGATCGCGGTCGGCCTGTCGGTTTGCTTCAAGGCCAATATCTGGAACATCGGCGCCGAGGGCCAGTTCATCCTGGGCGCCATTGTCGGTTCGATTATCCCGGTGTTTTTTCCTCAGTTCGAGGGACCGCTGGTGCTGCCGCTGATGCTTCTGTTCGGCATGGTCGGCGGCGCCGCCTATGCGGCAATCCCGGCTTTGCTGAAGACGCGCTTCGGCACCAACGAGATCCTGACCAGCCTGATGCTGGTCTATGTCGCCCAGCTCTTCCTCGACTGGCTGGTTCGTGGCCCATGGCGCGATCCGCAGGGCCATGGTTTCCCGCAGACCATTCAGTTCAACGACTCGGCCATCCTGCCGGAATTGATGCCGGATGCCGGCCGCGCCAACTGGGGCTTCGTCTTCGCGCTGGTCGCGGCGGTGGCGATCTGGATCCTGATGAGTCGCATGCTGAAGGGTTTCGAGGTCCGCGTGCTCGGCTCGAGCCCGAGGGCAGGGCGCTTCGCCGGCTTCGGCCTCAACCGCATGGTCTTCTTCGCCTTCCTGTTGTCGGGTGCGCTGGCCGGGCTTGCCGGCATCTCGGAAGTCTCCGGCGCCATCGGTCAGCTGCAGCCGGTGATCTCACCCGGCTACGGTTTCACCGCCATCATCGTGGCCTTCCTCGGCCGGCTCAATCCGCTCGGCATCGTCGCCGCGGGCCTGGTGCTGGCGCTGACCTATCTCGGCGGCGAGGCGGTGCAGAGCGCGCTCGGCATCTCCGACAAGGTGGCACGTGTGTTCCAGGGCATGCTTTTGTTCTTCGTGCTCGGCTGCGACACGCTCATTCACTACCGCATTCGTCTGATCGGATTGGCCGCGCCGAAACTCGAGGCCGCGCCGAAGTTGAAGGAAGCCCGCTGATGGACATCACCGTCAACATCCTTTTGACCATCGCCACGGCGGCGACGCCGCTGCTGATCGCTGCGATCGGCGAACTGGTCGTCGAACGCTCCGGCGTGCTCAATCTCGGCGTCGAAGGCATGATGATCATGGGTGCGGTCGGCGGCTTCGGCGCCGGCTACCTCACCGGATCGCCATGGATCGGGCTGCTCGCGGCCGTCGCCATGGGCGCTGTGTTCTCGCTGCTGTTTGCAGTCATGACGCTGTCTTTGGCCACCAACCAGGTGGCGACCGGCCTGTCGTTGACGCTGCTCGGCCTCGGCCTGTCCGGCATGATGGGAACCAGCTTCGTCGGCCAACCCGGCGAACGGCTGCCGAACCTCGACATACCCGGCCTGACGTCGATCCCGGTCGTCGGCAGGCTGCTGTTCGGCCAGGACCCGATCTTCTACATCTCGATCGCGCTGACCGCCGCCGTCATGTGGTTCCTGTTCAAGACCCGCACCGGGCTGACGCTGCGCTCGATCGGCGACAGCCATACCTCGGCGCATGCGCTTGGCATCAAGGTCATCCGCTATCGCTATCTCTCGGTGATCTTCGGCGGCGCCTGTGCCGGCCTTGCCGGCGGCCACCTGTCGCTGGTCTACACGCCGCAATGGGTTGAGAACATGACCGCCGGACGCGGCTGGATCGCGCTGGCCCTGGTCGTCTTCGCCTCCTGGCGGCCATGGCGGGTGCTGGCCGGCGCCTACATCTTCGGCGCCGTCTGGATCGGCCAGCTTCATGCACAGGCATTTGGCATTCCGGTGCCTTCGCAACTGCTTTCTTCGCTGCCCTATCTGGCAACCGTCGTGGTTCTCGTTCTAATCTCGCGCAACAAGCGTCTGACGATGATGAACACGCCGGCTTCCTTGGGGCAGCCATTCGTTCCGGATCGTTGACAATAACAAAGACGGGAAGCTCCAAGGCTTAACTCAGAGAGGTAACACAATGAAAAAACTGCTTATTGCCCTGATGACCACGACTGCCGCCATGTCGCTGGCGGTAACCGCCGAGGCTGCGGACAAGTTCAAGGCCTGCTGGGTCTATACCGGCCCGATCGGCGACTTCGGCTATTCCTACCAGCATGACCAGGGCCGCCTCGAAGTGGAGAAGGCGCTCGGCGACAAGGTCGAGACCGCCTATCTCGAGAACGTCGCCGAGGGCCCCGATGCCGACCGCGCTTTCGAGCGTCTGGCACGCGAAGGCTGCAAGCTCATCTTCGGCACCTCCTTCGGCTTCATGGATCCGGAAGTGAAGGTTGCCAAGAAATTCCCCAAGGTGATGTTCGAGCACGCCACCGGCTACAAGACCGGCGACAATCTCGGCATCTACAATGCGCGCTTCTATGAAGGCCGCTATGTGCTCGGCCAGATCGCCGCCAAGGAATCGAAGGCCGGCGTTGCCGGTTACATCGTTTCCTTCCCGATCCCCGAAGTGGTGATGGGCATCAACTCCTTCATGCTCGGCGCGCAGTCGATCAACCCGAACTTCAAGGCCAAGATCGTCTGGGTCAATTCCTGGTTCGATCCGGGCAAGGAAGCCGATGCCGCCAAGGCGCTGTTCGACCAGGGTGCCGACATCATCGTCCAGCACACCGATTCCACCGCCGCCCTGCAAGTGGCCGAAGAGCGTGGCCTGCACGGCTTTGGCCAGTCTTCGGACATGATCAAGTTCGCACCAAAGGCGCAACTGACCTCGCTCACCGACGATTGGGGTCCGTACTATATCAGCCGCGTCCAGGCCGCGCTCGACGGCACGTGGAAGCCGGGTAATGTCTGGCTGGGCATCAAGGACGGTGCCGTCAAGCTGGCTCCGTTCACCAACATGCCCGACGACGTGAAGGCGATGGCAGAGGCGACCACGAAGAAGATCGCAGACGGCTGGAACCCCTTCACCGGGCCGATCGCCAAGCAGGACGGCACGCCGTGGCTGAAGGACGGCGAAGTCGCCGACGACGGCACGCTGCTCGGCATGAATTTCTACGTCAAGGGCGTCGACGACAAGCTGCCGCAGTAAGTATCGGAAAAATCAAACGAAAAGGGCGCCGCGAGGCGCCCTTTTTCATTCGGCTGGTTGCGCATCGGTGGAGGCGCGCCGAAATCGCGCCAGCGTGACCTCAACCGCACGGCCCAGCCAGGTCTTGAGAGCGCGTTGGACCGGTCGCTCGAAATGGCGCCAGATCACCCATGAAGCAAAGAGCATGAGGGCGACGCAGCCCAGGGCGGCGGTCCATTTGCCGACCAGCGGTGCGGCGGCATTGATCGCGAGATAGCCGATGTTCTGGTGCAGAAGGTAGAGCGGATAGGTCAACCCGCCCAGCGCCAGCGTCAGCCCGGGTGGGCCAATCCGGCTACGCAACAGAACGCCGCCAATCAGCATGGCATGCATGGCGAAATTGGCGATCACGAGATGGGGCTGCGAGACGGCAATGCCGTATTCGTTCAGCATCCAGTCCCGCGTCACCGATATCGTGCTGCAGGACAGCAGGAAGGAGGCCGCAAGCAGCAGCAAGGCTGACAGCGAACGGCCATGCGCATGGATATGGTGGACCACCACGCCGGCGGCGAAGAACGGGCCGAACTCGGTGATGAACAGCAGCCTAATTGCACGACTGCCGACGAAGAACTCGTTCAGCGCCGAGATTGCCAGCCAGATGAAGATCAGCTCCAGCTTGCGTTTCTGGAGCATGCCAGTGAACAGAGCGAGCGTCACCCAGCCGTAGAAAACCAGCTCAAGCACGATCGACCAGTAGACGCCGTCCATGAACGATTGGCCGAAGGCCGGCGCAAACATCGACAGGTTGGCGGCATATTGAGCGAAGGAAGTTGAAAACAGCGGTTCGCCGACAGCAAGGATGACGATGAAGGTGATCGTCATGCAAGCGAGAAAGCCCGGATAGAGACGCACGCAGCGCGCCATCGCAAACTGTTCCCAGTCGCGGCCTTCCGCCGACCAGGCGATGACGAAGCCGCTGATCAGAAAGAACAAATTGACGCCGAGGTAGCCGTACAGGGCGAACGGCGCGGCAAGCGGATAGGCTTCGGCGAGAGCGCCGGAGGCCGCGCCGCGAAAGAAATAGTGGAAGATGACGACAGCCAGCGCAGCCGCCAGCCTCAACAGGTCCAGCGTAGCGATGTAATCCTGCCGCGCCGGTTTGACGTGCATGCGAACCCCCGCATCGACGGTTGAAACCATTAATGCGGATTGCGGCCGAATGGGTTAAGACGCCGGAACTATCGCCGGTTGTAGTAAATGCGGCGAGGTTGAACCGACGTCAGGCCACCGAGCCGTAGAGGTCGCCGACGTCGCGCGGTCGATCTTGAAGGATCGCTCGACGGTCTTTCGCCAAGTGTTAAATCCGGTATTTCTTGTGAGATCCATGTCCTCGTGCGCCAGTCACAGTATCCGTGATGCGGCTCCGTGACCGCCTTCACATACACCAACGGCTTTTACTTCCATGCTGATCTTGCGGCCTGGACTACATCGGTCGGCGTGACAAGTGTCAGCAGAAGGAGGTCTTATGCAATTGAATAAAAAACTCTTGGCGATCATCGGGAAACGCATTCCCGCCATCTTCGACGTCATCCCGCGCGGACCACAGGGGCGGCTTGCGCAGATCGCACTCAATCCGCAGCCGCTCCCGCCTCACGAACTGGGCGCCGCGATCGCCGACGAATTCGTCCGCGGCGCGTGGTTCGCCGAGCGAGGCGGGCTCGGTATGCAAGCGTTAATGAGCGACCTTGACGACTGGTGCCCCACGCGACCGAAGATACCGAAGCTTCCGCCGTGGTGGGGGCCATTTCCGGAGCCGGAGCCGCGACCCGATTGGTTCGTGGACTATCATCTGGGATTTGCCGCACGGCTGTCGGTAGTCGCAGCCGAGTCGACGGGCATGCAACTGGATAAGACCCTCGATCAGGTGATCGATCGGTCCCTGGCTGCAATCGAGGCGGTGAAGCTCTGACGAAACGCAACACCGATTGCCGAAGGGTGTGCCAAAAAAAATCTGAGGGCGCCGGGAGGCGCCCTTTCGGCGGCTTCCGGTCTCGCAGGGACGTGGCGAACCGCATCGGCCCGCCCTAGATCCTGAGCCGGCTTCGTATCGCCCGTTCGAAAATATTGGTTCTAGACCGCTGAACCATAGAGATCATAGGCATCGGCGCGGTCGATCTTGACGGTGACGATGTCGCCGGCGCGCAGCGGACGGCGCGACTGGATATGCACCGAGCCATCGATCTCCGGCGCATCGTATTTGGTGCGGCCCTTGGCAGACGTGCCATGCGCCTCGTCGATCAACACCGGCAGGCGCTTGCCGACCTTCTTGGCCAGCTGCGTCGCCGAGATCTTCTGCTGGCGCTGCATGAAGCGATGCCAACGCGCTTCCTTGATCTCCTGCGGCACCTGTTCGAGACCGAGGTCGTTGGAACGCGCACCCCTGACCGGCTCGTATTTGAAACAGCCGGCGCGATCGATCTTGGCCTCGTCCAGCCAGTCGAGCAGCATCTCGAAATCCTCGTCCGTCTCGCCGGGAAAGCCGACGATGAAGGTCGAGCGGATGGCGAGATCCGGGCACACCTCGCGCCAGCCGCGAATGCGCTCCAGTGTCTTTTCGCCATGCGCGGGGCGGCGCATGTTCTTCAGCACCTGTGGCGAAGCATGCTGGAACGGGATGTCCAGATAGGGAAGGATTTTTCCCTCGGCCATCAGCGGGATGACGTCGGCGACATGCGGGTAGGGGTAGACATAGTGCATGCGCACCCAGATGCCGAGCTTGCCGAGCTCTTCCGAAAGATCGAGGAACTTCGCCCGCACTTCGCGGTCGCCGAACATGCTTGTCTGGTACTTGATGTCGATGCCGTAGGCGCTGGTGTCCTGCGAGATGACCAGTATCTCCTTGACCCCGGCCTTGGCCAGTTTCTCGGCTTCGCGCAACACGTCGGCGGCCGGGCGCGAGACGAGGTCGCCGCGCAGCGCGGGAATGATGCAGAAGGTGCAGCGATTGTTGCAGCCTTCCGAAATCTTGAGATAGGCGTAGTGGCGTGGTGTCAGCTTGACGCCTTGCGGCGGTAGCAGGTCGACATACGGATCGTGGCTGGGCGGTGCTGCTTCATGCACCGCCGCCATCACGCTCTCATAGGCTTGCGGTCCGGTGATGGCGAGAACGTTCGGATGCTTTTCGCGGATGACGTCCGGTTCGGCGCCGAGGCAGCCGGTGACGATGACCCTGCCATTTTCCGAAAGCGCGGAACCGATTGCGTTGAGCGACTCGTCGCGGGCCGAATCGAGGAAACCGCAGGTGTTGACGACGACGAGATCGGCGCCGTCATGCTTGCGCGCGATCTCATAGCCTTCGGCGCGCAGGCGCGTGATGATGCGTTCCGAATCCACCAGGGCTTTCGGGCATCCAAGACTGACGAAACTGACGCGGGGAGCTGCGGACATTTGCGGTTTCCAATGGACGCGGGCCGGAAACCCTGAGGTCCGGCCCGGAAGTCCCGATACATATCGATCTGTTGGGCTCTCGCGGGAGCCTAATTTGCGCGGCGCAATAGCACAGTTCCGCAGTCAAGCAAACCGCGAACGGGTCGCCGCGATGCGCGCCGACCGCCCAGGCTCAATGATGGCTCGGTCCGAACCAGGGCGCCAAGAACGCAAACTGCTCGGGAAACTGCTGCACGGCACCATCCAGAAACATCTTCACCGCGACGTAGAGGATGATCAGGAGGCCGATATAGGCAATCCAGCGGTATTTGTGCAGCAGCCGTGCGACAAACGAAGCGGCGAAGCCCATCAGCGCAATCGACAGCGCCAGGCCGATGATCAGCACCGTCGGATGGTCCATCGCCGCCCCCGCGACCGCAAGGACGTTGTCGAGAGACATTGAAACGTCGGCGATGACGATCTGCCACGCTGCCTGGGCGAAGGTCTTGCGCGGTCCCTTGCTGCCAATCGTTCCGTCCTTGTCATAGTCGACATTGGACAGCGATTCCGTCGCATCCTCTTCCTGCTCATGGGTGACTCGCAGCTCGCGCCACATCTTCCAGCACACCCAAAGCAGCAGCAGGCCGCCGGCGATGAGGAGCATGGGGCCGATGGCGAGCAGCCATTGCGTGATCAGGGCAAAGAAGATGCGAAGCACAGTGGCCGCCGCGATGCCGACGAGAATCGCCTTCTTGCGCTGATCGGAGGGAAGGCCGGCTGCGGCAAGGCCGATAACGATGGCGTTATCGCCGGCAAGTACGAGGTCGATGGCGATGACCTGGAGCAGGGCGGAGAAGCCCGCGGCGGTGAAAATTTCCATCGTCTGGACGCCCTTTGCTGTTCGCCGAGTGTCGGTCGTCGAATATCCAGACGCCCTAACGTGTATGGTTCGTGCGCGTCAAGGGATTGCAGGGAACAATGTCGGATGCCCGCCTTGCCGCATCAGCGATACAAGGCAAGCAGCACTGTCGCCGAAGGCGGCCAAAGCCCACAAATGCCAGGAATCGGGGGGTAGAGGATTCTAGTCGTAGAGATTGTACTTCGTCCAATCGGCCTGCGGAATCTCGTCACCGATCCGGTATCGGAGCTGCAGCACCTGCATATGGTCCGGCGCGGTCTGGCACTTGAATTTCAGCCGATACCACTGGCCCTTGCTGCGGAAGGCAGCCCCTGGGCTCCTGATCGCGTCGGTGCCCATTTCCGGGGTCGCGAAGGCGTAGGCGACGACGCGATCCGCCTTGAACTTGCGGTCGTCGTGGGAAATCCGGTCCAGCACCTCTGCATCGCAACGCTGTTCGAGCCGCGTCTGTGGATCGAGTTTCAGCAGGCCGGCGCGTAGCGCGCTATCCATCGCGCTGGCCGGCCACGCCAGCGTCAGGGACGCCAGCACCATAAGGCAGAGCTTTTTCATGGGCGCGACAAGCAGCATATTTCGTCCAGGAAATCAACCAAGCGCGATCGCAGGTAGTGTCTCAGTTTGAAATCCGGCGGCCTTTACGCGCTGCTCGCTCTCGCCCTTCCGATGCGGTATGATTTGGTTTGGGAAAACCAAATTTGATGGGCATTGGAATGTTGGCCTCCGACCTGACGAAAGTCATCGAACAGGATCATCTGGCTGTGGGTGCTTTTGTTAAGGGTGATCCTGAGCCCCTGAAAAGCCTCTATTCACGACGCGATGACGTGACAATCGCGAACCCGTTCGGTCCACCGGCCAAGGGATGGACAAAAGCTGCTGAGACCATGGATCGAGCTGCCACCAACTACCGGGATGGCGAGGTCATCGGCTTTGAGCGAATTGCCGAGTACGCGACGGCAGACTTGGGCTATATCATGGAGATCGAGCGGGTCCGATCCAAGGTTGGCGGTGCCGATAAACTGGTGCCGATTGCGCTTCGGACCACCACTATCTTCCGGCGGGAGGATGGCGTGTGGAGGATCGTTCTACGTCACGCCGATCCTATCACGTCGGCGCGGCCAGCGGCGTCCGTAGTTGGGCAGTAGAAGATGCCGACCGGACCTAAAGGCCAGAAGCGCCCGCAGGCTTTGTCTCGAAACCATCGGGCAGGCAGGCGCGGAACGGCGTCACGTCAGGCGTCAAGTTCAACTCGCTTGCCAATTCCGCATGGTGTATATTCGCCTCCAACACCTTCGCAGAAGCGCTTGTTCGCGGGCTCCCGCTACAGCGTCTGGCCAGTCGCCACAGGGTGATTTGGATGTGAGATCGATCACATCTCAGGCGCAGCAGATGCGAGATGATGCGCTGCGATCCGTGACGTCAGCACTGGAGGCGGCAATGCGGGCAACCTTTTCAATCTTCGTTCTGGCGGCAGCACTGACGGCGTCGAGTTCGTCGCTTGCCGACCCGGTCCAGTCGTCGGAAGACATCATCAAGTTTTTCGCCAAGACGTCCGATCTGGGCGCATCGCGTGGGATATGCGTCGGCGCCCAGGATCAATGCGAGAGCAAGACCGATGCGCCGGCGCCAGGCGGCCTCGATATGCTGATCAACTTCAACCTGAATTCCGCCGAGCTGCTGCCTGAAGCGCGCGCCAAACTCGGCGAATTCGCCAAGGCGCTGAAAGACAACCGCTTGAAGACACACAATTTCGTCGTTGAAGGCTATACCGACGCTTCAGGCGCGCCGGCCTACAACGATCGCCTGTCGGAGCGGCGGGCTCAATCGGTGACGACATTCCTTTTGTCGAGCGGAATAGAGCCGGCACGCGTCAAGGCTGTCGGTCTCGGCGCGACCAATCCGCGCGTTCCCGACCCCTACGACCCGGTCAACCGGCGGGTCGAAATGCGGCTGAGCGTGCAATAGGCGATAGGACCGCTGGCATTCGCCTGCCGATGATGCCTGCCAAGTGGCAGGCTTGGGTTCTCTAGAACACGCCACCTATACCGATCCCGCCGCTGATGTCGGGCGGAGGAGCCGCGGGACGCGAGGCTTGCGGCTTCGAAGCTTTGCCGGCCTTGCGGTTGGTTGCCGCCTTGCCGCGCGCCGGAGCCAGACCAGTGGAAACCCTCGCCGGCTTGGCCTTCACAAGCACGGGATCCTTGCAGACCCTGCCGGAATGCAGGAACAGGTCGCTCAGAAGCTCGACCGTGGGTTCGGTCGTCGACGCTGTCTGCCTGGTGTTCCTGTAGTAGTTGGTGACGGCGCGGACGGAACCCTTGCCCCAGCTACCGTCAATCGTCGTCCGGTAGCAGCCGAGGCGGCGCAATTCCGTCTGGATGCTGCGTGCGAGATCGGTTGCTTTCTCCTGGTCCGGCTCGCCCGTCTTGCCGACGATCAGCGTTTCGAGGCCGGAGACGACGCTTTGCCGCGCGCCCTCGAGGCTGGCCATCTGCGTGCCGGTGGGCTTGGCCGGTGCGGCTGATGGCGGCGAAATCTCGACCGATCGCAATGTCTGCCCGACGATGATCACCGCGGTCTGCAGATCGTTGGAGGCAAGCTCGATCTGCAATTTTTCCTTGGCGACCGGATCCGACAGAATGCGCGACAGGCTGGCGCTGAGCTGAGCCGGGTCGAGTTCTTGCTGCTCGGTGAAATAGAACTGCTCGCGCAGGTTCGACTGGTCCCATGGCACCTGGCGGCCAACAGTCAGTGCTTCGGTCTCGTTGCGTACCCGGATCATCATGTCCGAAATGCTGAGCCCTGGAATCTCGATGCTCTTCAGCAGAGCCGTGGTGAAGGGGCTGTTGTCGCCCGACCCGTCGACAGTCGTGTTGCCGGGTTGCGTCGCGAAGGCGACAAACGTGTTTTCGCCGACCTCGACCTGAGCGAGACCATCCATGGCGCTTGCGCCTTTGCCCATGGGATTGTTCCGGCACGCATCGAGAAAAATGAACGTCTGCCGCTCCCGGTTGGCAAACCTCGAAATCACGTCGTTGAGCCTGACCGCGCGCGCGGTCAGCTCTGCAAGGTTTTGAGCATCGGGGGTGTCGACCGGCAACAGATAGTTTTCGCCCTGAAGCTGTACCCCGTGGCCGGCGTAGAAGATCAGCACGGCACTGGCGCCGGCAAGCTTGCCGTCGGCCTCCTGAAAGAGCCTGGCAAATCCGTCGGACGACAGATCCGTTCCTGTCAGCACGTCGAAGTTCAGCCTTTTCAGGCTTTCCGAAAGCCTTGTCGCGTCGTTGCCGGCATTCGCCAGATGGGGAAGGTGCGTGCTTCGATAATTGGAATTGCCGATGACGATCGCCAGCCGTTTGCCGGGCTGCGGCGACAGTTCTTCCACGACCGCGGCCTGAGCGCCGATCGATCCGAACAATGAAACCAGCAGAACTGCCACAATGCGCAGGAAGGGACCGTAGGTCATGTCACGAGCTCGTTTCAGCATGCGACAATCTTCGAGTCACCGAAGTGTCCACCCGCCTGGCGCCGTGCCCTCTTCGTGCGCCGAAACCAGTACTCCGAAGACAGCGGCAATTTTTACACGAGAAACCATCCTGAAGGAAGGCTGCGTGGCACGGCTCACTTTCGACCTGCGTGCGCATGGTCCTCAACACGCCGTCGAGTGCAACCACAGGCGGCCCTGCCATCTCAGCATGCCGGGGCCAGCGCTTCACACGAATCCATATGCTCGCTGAACATAAGATGGTATGTTCCTTGCCAACAAAGGAGCAATTGTTGCTCTCGCATCTGCAGCAGTCAGTGACGTACTTCATGGTTCATCGGCGAATCGCATGCCCTGATATTCAAGTCTGATATCGCAAGCAGCCAGTGAAGAGGGGACAATGAAAGCAGGGAATTGGCTTCTGCGCCTGTGCACGGCGAGCGCGTTCTCGATCGGCACCGGCCTCATTTTCATGCCCTCCACCGCGAACGCCTGCATCCTCGACAGCGAGGGGACCTTTCTCGACACGAGCTGTTATATTGGCGGCGCGGCCAACAGCGCGATTGTCGACACCTCCCTGGATGCGCTTGGCAACATTGTCGACGACATCGTCGATGCAGATGTCAGCCCCGCCAAAATAGCCCCACCGGGCCAGGCCGCGCCATTCGGTGTTTTCGCGTCCGGCCAGCTTGCCCATACCGAGCATGACGGTTTCACGGTTTCGAACAGCTTCGATACGTTCGACGGACCGCATTTCGACGTCGATGAATTCTCTGCTGCCGTCAGCGTGGACTTCAATGCCGCCAAGCATTTCGGCTTCGACAACGAGCACGGCCTCAACCTCGGTCTGTTTGGCGGCTATGCCTCGGCCGATGTAGGCGTCGATGCTTTCGGGTTCTTCGACGGCGGTGAGGCCACGAACAGAAGCGGCATGTTCGGCGGCTATGGCCTTTATCGTCACGGCACAAGCTATGTGCTCGTGGCCGCATCGGCATTCCTCGGCAACACGGACGTCGACCGCTCCGGCACGTCCGGAAGCTACGACACGCAAGGCTATGCGGTAACCGGATCGGTCGGCCGTATCTTCAGCCTGACCGATCGTGTGCGCCTTGACCTGCGCGGCGGATTGCTGGGCGTCACGTTTACCGGCGATGCCTATACGGACAGCTCCGACACGGATTTCGGAAAGAGCCGCTTGTCGTTTGGCGCGGTCAAATTCGATCCCGGAATCTATGCCGATTTTCAACTTGGGAACGGCATGGTGATCAGCCCCTATGCGCGGGCCGATATCCAGCAGCGCTTCGGTTATTCGAACACGGCCAGCGTTGAAGGCGTGGAGAGCGAGTTCGACGATGCGGACCTCTCCGTCGCCTTGTCCTCAGGCTTCAATCTCAAGATGACGCAGGCAACCACGCTCAGCAGTGAAATTCGCGGCAAGTGGTCCGAAGACAGCTCAACCATCAGCGGCAAACTGGGCTTGAAGATCGCCTTTTGACATTCGGCAAGGCGCGGGTTGTGGCCGGATCGAACCTGTCTCGATCCAGGCAACAACTCGTTGCGGTGTTGCGCCGCTCGACTGTCCGAGATGAACCTCGCCGGACGCACGGGAAGGGGGCCGGCTGCGGCCACACCGTAGCCGCCACAGGTTGCCTCACCGGGCCTACTCCGCGACAAAACTTGACCATTTTCATCAAGAAATGTACTGAACCAGAGTCTCGATCTGGTGAGGGGAAAGCGTGTCCTTCGTTCCGCGCATGGAAAGCCGCATTCAGGGATTTTCCGTCATTGGCGGTTTGAAATGCCACGTCTGGGACGGCGCGATTGCCGACCTCTGGGATGTGTCATGCGCGGACCGGGCCGAGGGCTTCTATGTCTCTCCCGATCCCCGGCTGTTTGTCGCTCTCGATGTCGAAGGCGACGGCGCTTTCTTCGTCGAAGGGGTCAAGGGCGATGCGCGCCGCCACGACCGGGCCTTTTCCATGGCCTACATTCCGGCCGGGGTGCCGATTCGTGGCCGGGTCGATGGACTGCACCGGATCAGGCATCTCGACCTTCACTTCGACGCCGCAGCCCTGACGCGCCGCTTCGGCCGCAGCCTCGATCGCGAGGCCCTGCATGTGTCACGCTTCCAGTTTCGCGACGACCGGATCGCCACGCTTGCCGGCTTGATTGCCGCCGAATGCGACGCCGGCCAGAAGCTGCATGATCTCTACGGCGAGGGCCTGCTCAACGCCTTGTTCGCGAGCCTTTTCCAGATAGACCAGCCGGTTGCCGCGCGGCGCCGGGCGCCATTGTCCCGCCGCAAGCTGCGCCTCGTCACCGACTACATCGAGGCGCATTGCCTGGACAGGATCCGTCTCGCCGACCTCGCCACGCTGACCGGCCTGTCCGAAACCGCAACCAGCCACGCCTTCAAGGCGGCGACAGGCGTGCCGCCGCATCGCTGGCAGATGCAGGCGCGGATCGGCAGGGCACAGGCGATGATGGCGCATGATGCCGCCTCGCTCGGTGATATTGCCGAGGCGACCGGGTTTTTCGACCAGGCCCATCTGACGCGGGTGTTCAAGTCGGTCGTCGGCGTGACGCCGGGCGCCTGGATGAAGAGTGCCGTCCGTGAGTGACATTTCCGCAACATGACGCTGCGATGTCAGCCGTTTGGACAAGAACCGACAAACCGCCCAACTCCGTCCAATGACCAGCAGATAAGTTGAGATAAATGATCAAGTATCTCAATGTCGACGGGTGGGACCTTCCTTATGAGCAGATTTTGCCGGATGAAGTCGCTTCTGGCTGGCAGCGTCGCCGCTGTCGCGATGATCTCGCCGATGGCCGCGTTCGCGCAAACCGTGCAAGCCGGCACCCAGCTGGAACCGGTGCTGGTCGAGGGCGAGGTGGGAGACAGCGCCACCGGGCCGGTCGACGGCGTCGTCGCCAAGAAAACGACGACCGGCTCCAAGGCGGCCACCGAGCTCAAGGACATCCCGCAATCGGTCTCGGTGATCGGCCGGCAGGAAATCGACGACCAGGGCGCGCAGAAGGCCGACGAGGCGCTGCGCTACACCGCCGGCGTGTTCGCCCAGCCTTTTGGCCCTGACAGCGACACCAACTGGATGTTCATCCGCGGCTTCCAGGCGACGGCCACCGGCACCTACATGGATGGTCTGCAGCTGTTCAGCTACGGTTTTGGCGGTTTCTATGTCGATAGTTTCGGATTGGAGCGCATCGAAGTGCTGAAGGGACCGGCCTCCGTGCTCTATGGCGGCAGCAATCCCGGCGGTCTGGTCAACTATGTCAGCAAGCGGCCGGATTTCGAACGCAAGCGCTATATCGAAACCGGCGTCAACGATGCCGGCAATGTCTATCTCGGCTTCGATGTCGGCGATGTCGCCAACAATGGCGCGGTCAGCTACCGGGTGACGGGCAAGGTCGCCGGCGGCGATACCTACAGCGACTTCCAGGACGGCTGGCGCGGCTTCATTTCGCCAAGCATCAGCTGGAAGCCGGACGAAGCCACCACGCTGACCATTCTGGCCAACTACAGCCACATCGACGAGAACCACAATGGCGGCAGTTTCCTGCCTTACGACGGCACGGTGACCGACCGGATCGTCAACGGCGTGAATTACGGCCGCATCGACCGCGACGCCAACTTCACCGAACCATCCGTCGACCTCTACAAGCGCGAGCAGGGCTCGATCGGCTACGAGTTCGAGCACACTTTCGACAATGACTGGACGGTGCGCTCCAACATGCGCTTCACCGCCGCCGACATCAATGAGGTCAGCGTCTACCCCAACGGTTGGGTGAGCCCTGCGTCGACGGAGCTGAACCGTATCAACTTCGGTCACGACACCGACGCGATGACGTTCCTGTCGGACCTGCAGATCGAGGGAAAGGTGGAGACCGGCCCGCTCGAGCACACGCTGCTGGCCGGCATCGACTACAAATACTACAACATCGACCAGGTGCAGTCGTCGGCCCTCTTCGGAACGACCCCGCCGATCGATGCCTTCGACCCCGTCTATGGTGCGCCGCTTACAGAACGCGTCAGCTACCTCAACCAGGACCTGACGCAGAAGCAGCTCGGCTTCTATGCCCAGGACCAGCTGCGCTTCGGCGACGGCTGGCTGATGACGCTGAACGGCCGCTATGATCGTGGCTGGCTCGAAGCCGACAATCGTCCGACCTATTACTCGGCGAGCTCCAGCACGCAGAACAGCACCGTCGGCGATGTCTCCGGCCGCGCCGGCCTCGCCTATGAGTTCGCCAACGGCGTAACCCCCTATGTCAGCCTCGCCACCTTCTTCAACCCGATCATCGGTACCGACGCGAATGGCAATCTGTTCAAGCCGGAGGAGGGCGTACAATACGAGGCTGGTATCAAATACGTGCCGACCTTCATCGACGGGCTGTTCACCCTGTCGGTATTCGACCTGACCCGTCAGAATGTGCCTTCGAATGTCACCCTGTTCACGCAGATGCAAACCGGCGAGGTGCGCTCGCGCGGCGTGGAACTGGAAGGCAAGGTCAACGTCACCGAGGACTTCCGGGTAACGGGCGCTTTCACCGCCTACGACATCGACATCACCAAGGACGAGGATGCGTCACTGATCGGCAAGACGCCTTTCATCGTACCAGAAGTGATGGCCTCGGCCTCGGTCGACTATACTTTCCGCGACGACTGGCATGACGGCATCTCGATCGGTGCCGGCGTGCGCCATCTCGGCTCCTCATGGGCCGACAATGAGAACACTGCGAAGGTGCCGGCTGTCACGCTGGCCGACCTGAAGCTTGGCTATGAAAGGGAGAACTGGGGCGTCGATCTCAACATCACCAATCTGTTCGACAAGACCTATGTCGCCAGTTGCCAGACGACGCTGACCTGTTCGTATGGCGAAGGCCGGTCGTTCAAGCTGAAGGCGCATACCAGTTGGTGACGACCCAAGGAGGAAGGCGGCGACGGGCCTTCCGCGTCAGCTTGTATGGTCCAGCAGTCTGGTGGTCGGGTCACGACGATGTTCGGAATTGGCACGATCGATGCCGTCTACGGTGATCGCGAACATCCCGTTTTCGATCCTTGCGATCCAGCCTTTTGCCTTTAGATACCAGAGATGAAACTCCAGGTGTTCGCGCGGACAGCCTGACAAGCGTTCGAGTTCTGTATCGCCAATGCCGGGATTGTTCACGTCCTGTCGGCGTTTGACATAAAGTAGCGAGAGCACTTTGGCCTGAATGACGACGTCCCGTTCGATGCCTTTGGTGTTGCCGGCTTCCTCGGTCAACTCGCGCCGAAGGTTCAAATGGTCTTTATACTGAATGTCATACTGCGCGCGCTTGACCGGATCTCTGAGCGTATTATGGGCCTCCACGATTTCGCTGAAGCGTGCTTCATCGCCGGTGTTTTGATTGTCGGGATGATAACGCATGGCAAAATGACGAAATATCCGTTCTATCGTTTCCGAATTCGCGTTGGGGCTGATTTCCAGAGTTTCGTAGTAGTCAATGAACATAGTGGCGCCTCCACGACATCGCTTGCGCAGACTGGCGGGCCTCCGCCAGCATCCGCCGAGCGAAGCGCAACTTGTCAAAAGTGTCTGATGGGCTCACTGCGCCCCTCTCGAGTTCAACCGCGCCCCGTAATATCAGCATAAAGCTTGTACGAACTCTTTACGAAAGTCGGGAGATCGGACCTCTGCCGCCATCACTCAGACCTCTCGCATCAGACCAGAGGACTTCGGTTGAGTTGGCATGACACAAACGTCGATAGATCCGCGCCGTTGTCGCCATCGTGGGTTGCAACTGCAAGCGGTTGATTCCTCCGCGATGTACGTGCCGGGGGCGCCACGGTCCCGCTGAGCATTTTGCGCAAATGCCGCCTGGTCAGCAGGAAGGCGCCGCAGCGGTGGTTGACGCCGCCCTCGATGCCGCTCTACAGGAATGAACAGCGAACCGGTCGGGAACGCCTCCGGTGCCAATCCGGTGCCTACTGCTCAAACCTGACCGAACGCGACAATCCAAGTGATTGAAAAATCACGATGGAGGGATGGCCGAGCGGTTTAAGGCACCGGTCTTGAAAACCGGCGTGGGCGCAAGTTCACCGTGGGTTCGAATCCCACTCCCTCCGCCACAGTATCAATAAAATCAATTACTTAGATGGGTGAAATGGGGCTTGCCATAACATTTGCCCGTCCCAAAAAGAAAACGCCCGCCACGTTTTCAGCAGCGGGCGCTAGCGCCGTCTGCCGACGCGGTGCCAGTTCTTTCCTGCAACTTGTCGGCAGGTCCGTGCGACATGAACGCGACATGAAAAGGCCCGGAAGCCGAAGCCGCTGTCAATTATTGCCAGTTCGAAAACCACGGACTGGTGTCATACCCTAAGCGCGGATTATAATGATCCAGGAAGTTTGCGGCCCTATTTGACGGTCGCGCAACAACGGTGCCTGTCGATTTGCAATCCAGTTTCGGGGTCGGCTTGCTGCCGGCCTTCATTTGAGCTGCAGAACACGAGGTTGCAGCCTGAGTGGTGGCCACCTTTTTCTTCTCTTTCGCAACGGCTGCTCCGGTGGCGGCCAGTACCATTGCTACGCCAAAGACAACGAGTTTCATTGAAACGCCCTCACCCTGCACAATCCGAAATAATTGCGCCTACGTTAACGTCACGTCAACCACGTTTTGTCCGCAACGACGGCGAATAGTGCCGCTTCCGCAAGAACGGGAATTCTGATATCAGAGTTTTTATGCCAAAGCAAGAAACCGTGGTATCAAAGAAACGGCGCGGACCCGCTCCGACTGGAAAGGGTGTGCCGATCATGGTCCGCCTTCAACCGGACATGCTCGCGGGCGTCGATCAATTTGTTGCCGAACATGATGTTTCGCGACCGGAAGCCGTCCGTTTGATCATTCGCGACTGGTTGACCAGACACCAAGTACTGAAGGCTGAGTGATGCCAACCGCGCTCGTGGCGTTGGTGTCTGGCTTGAGCGTGACCGTCAATTCGCTAACGATCGACAATCGTCGCCACATCGCCAGCGTTATCGCTCGTGTAGCAGCGGACCTTGCCAGATGTGTTGACCCAATACGGGGCACCTTTAACCCTGTGCGATGCTCGATCACCCCCGCAGTCCAATCGATCGTGCGACCGAAGTCCAATCGGCATATCCAAGTGGCCACGTCGCCAGAGGGCCTTGGGTCCAGCTTGCGGGACCATCTAGCCGGAGGGCATCTTTCCATCGACTGAGAGATCCAGCGCCGGGGGGCGCGCATGATCGCTATCTGGACGCATGAAGGAACAATCATCGTGTTCGATCCCGAGATTGGCACCGTCGCCGCTCGTTCCGAACATGAAGCGTGGCGCGAGGTCGAGCGCCGAAAAGCGATAAAGCAAGAACAGCGAGCAGCTACCGCCCCGCTGTGAGTTGGCGCCACGGCCCGGCTATGCTTCTGGACTCTTCCGCGAGTTGGAAGCATTCTCCTTTCGGGGAGAAGGGGCGTGGGCAAGGTCCAGCGTCATCAAGGTGCCAACCAGGTTGACCGTTGGCGAAAGCGCGCCGCCAATAAACGGCGTCACCGCTGGCGGCTGCGATATCTTTTTCCGTTGCTGATGGCTGGAGCGTGTTACCTGCTTGCGTGTCGGCAGTCAGGACACAGGCGGCATTCAGGATGGCAGTCCAGTTCGTTTCGCCCATCGCTCCGATGGCCGGAAAAGCGAACCGTGCCAACGGAGGGGTCCTAAGTTGGAAATCTTGCACCAAGCGAGTGAAATCGCCTTTGTCGTGGTTCCAATCTTGATTCTGACGTTTGCGGCAATCCTGTTTCGCAAGCGAAAATGGAAGGAAGCTTTCGGCCTCTTGATCGGAGGCACATTGGCGGCATTCAACGCGGTCACTCGGTTCGGGTGGCTTGGGTAGCAGCACGCGCCTACGACGGCATCAATGAAAAGGCCGCCGCCGTGAGTGAGGCAGAAGGCGGGGCACCATCACATATATTAGCAATCGCTTTGTGTTCTTCCTCAAGGAGGATCATGCTTGCTGCTCTGGTCGGAAACTCTTTTGAGGGAGGTTTTCCGATGCGTATGGTGCTCTTCGTCATCGCAGTGGCGGTAACCTTCGTCCTGTGGGACAGGTCCATGAACGAAGGTCGGTATACCGCGCAGGTGGAATCAAGCTTCCGGCAGGCGGCAGCCGATCTGCCGAGCGGTTCTTACGGCCGTGAGATCAGGTTAAACCGCGACCTGATGAAACATTGAGCCTGGAGCCGCCAGCACTTCCTAGTTGCCGGCCATCAACACAAGTGTCGTCCGCGTTTTGCCCGCTTCGGCCTGCTTGCGGCAATATTCCGGGATGTTCGGCCAAATGGCCACGTCGCATTGCACCACGGGTTTGCCAGTCATCTCGACGTTGGCGGCCTCGCTGGTGGACGACGCGAACAGCAGTGTCTCGGTCACAAGCCCGGCAACGACGGCGACCTGTGTCAGCACGATAGCGAAAGCGACATTTTTAAGCATTCGGCGACAACGCGCCGGGCGGGCTCCGGTTCCATGGCGCGCCTCGCGCCAATCAGCAGGCGAGGGCGCGCCACAATCTCGCCCGGTTCCGACCATAATCGGTTAACATCGTGATAAACAATTCCTGCGCACAAGGGGGGATTGGGGATCAGGGTGTCGCTGGCATGTTTCGTGCGGGTTGCTTTGGCTCCACGCAATTCAGCTGGCAGCAAGACTGTAGGGGACATCAGGAAAAATGCAGACTTCGGCGCGCCCGCGTCTTCGTCGCGCTCCCGCTTTCGTGCTGTTCGCCGTCTCGGCGGCGTTGCTGGCTGGCTGCGCGGCGCCGCAGCCGAAGGCGATGGTCGACACCAGGAAGCCGCGCTCGAAGGAGTATTTCTCCGAAACCGAATATGGCGTGAAGGCAAGCCCGCGCGTCAGGTTCACCATGGCAGGGATCCCTCGTGGCGGTGGCCGCGACCAGCTCGGCAAACCCTACCAGGTGCGCGGCAAGTGGTATTATCCGAAGGAAGACAGGCGCTACGCCAAGGTGGGTCTCGCCTCCTGGTATGGTGATGCATTCCACGGCCGGCTGACCGCCAATGGCGAAATCTACGACATGAAGCATCTGACGGCGGCGCATCCGACCATGCCGCTGCCGAGCTATGCCCGCGTCACCAATCTCAAGACCGGCAGCTCGGTCATCGTGCGCGTCAACGATCGCGGTCCCTATCACGAGGGCCGCATCATCGACGTGTCGCAGCGAGCCGCCGAAATGCTCGACTATGCCAATATCGGCACCGCCAAGGTGAAGGTCGAATATGTCGGCCGCGCCCCGCTCGACGGCAATGACGACCAGTATCTGATGGCTTCCTACCATCCCGGCAACAGGGCGCCGGACCCGTCCGACGGCCTGCCGACCGGCGTCATGGTGGCCATGAATGGCCCGTCGCCGAGCCTGCCGGCGAGCGCCACCGCCGTACCGTTTCCCGGTCAGCTGACCGATTCAGGCCAGCAGCCCGAAGCGCAGGCGGTCACGTCCTTGCAGGCCCCGTCCTCCAGCGATGTCACGCTGCCCGATTTCGGCCCGATCGTGCCCGAGCGCCCGGCAATCAACCTGCCGCCGCAATCGCCCTTTGCCTTGGCCTCGCTGTCCTACGCGGATGAGCGTGTCGAGCGCGCCGACGTCTTTGCCGCTTTGGGTGGCCGGGGCATGTCGCCTGCCGATGTCCTGCAGTCCTGGAAGCGGACCAACCCGCAGGCCCCCTCAGTCACCACCGACTATGTCGCCGCCGGTTCGTTCGAGGATGCCACCGAGGCCAGGCGCGTGGCGGCCGAGCTCTCGGGTTTCGGCAGGATCGAGATCCAGCGTTCCGACCTCGATGGCAAGGACTGGTATTCGGTCAATCTCTATCCGGACGGCCATGGCAGCCTAGACGAGATGCTGCAGGCCGCCTGGTCGCATGGCGCGCCCGACGCGCTTGTTGTGCGCAACTGATCAATTTTGCGCTCGCGGTTGATCCGCCGGGAAAAAGCCTGATAGCTTTGCGGGCATGACGCACGCCGGCTAACGGGTCGAGATTCCTTATGCAATTTCGCTTTTTCTCGCCTGTCGCGGGGCTTCTGGGACTTGGCCTGCTGCTGCTCTCGTTGGCTTCTGCGAGTGCGCAGCTTTTCGAGACCAAGGCCGCGCAGGCCTTCATGATCGACGCCGAAACCGGCACTGTCCTGTTCGCCAAGGATGCCGACAAGCCGATCCCTCCCGCATCGATGGCCAAGCTGATGACGATGGAGGTGGTTTTCAACGCCATCAAGTCCGGCCGCATGACGCTCGGCGACACCTTCGTGGTCAGCGAGAACGCCTGGCGCACGGGCGGGGCGCCGTCGGGAACGTCGACCATGTTCGCCAAGCTCAAGTCGGCGGTCAGCGTCGGAGACCTGATCCAGGGTGTGACCGTGCAGGCCGCCAATGACGGTTGCATCGTGCTGGCCGAAGGCATGGCCGGATCGGAGGCGAATTTTGCCGCGCAGATGACCGAACGCGCGCGTCAGCTCGGCCTGCAGAAATCGACTTTCGTCAACGCGACCGGACTGCCGGCCGATGGGCAGCAGACGACGGTCAGGGAACTCGCGCTTCTGGCGCTGCATCTCTGGCGCGACTACCCCGAGTTCTTCCGCTATTACGGCCAGCCGGAATTCACCTGGAACAAGATCACGCAGAGGAACCGCAATCCGCTGCTCGCCATGGGCATCGGGGCCGATGGCTTCGTGGCCGGCACGAGCGAGGCGGCGGGCTTCGGCATCGTCGGCACGGTCAGCCATAACGGCACGCGGGTGATCGCGGCGATGAGCGGGCTGGCCAGCGACCGCGAACGGTCCGAGGAAGCGCGCAAGCTGCTCGACTGGGGCTCGCGTTCGTTCGAAAAGACCGAGATCTTCGCCAAGGACGAAGTGGTCGGCGAAGCCGCGGTCTTCGGCGGCGCCAAGTCCGGCGTGGCGCTGAAAGCCAAGGGGCCGGTGGAGATTTTCCTGCCGATCGCCAACCGTGACAGGCTGACCGCGAAGATCGTCTATGACGGGCCGGTTTCCGCACCGGTGGAAGCGGGGCAGCCGGTCGGCGCCCTGCGTGTCTGGATCGGCGACACGCTGAGCCAGGAGACGCCGCTCTTCGCAGCCGAGTCGGTCGGCGTCGGCACGCTGCCGCAGCGCGCGCTCGATGCCGCGAAGGAACTGGCTGTCGGCTGGCTGCGTTAGGGCAATTGCAGGAGAAGCGCGCAGCGGTTTTCCGTCCGGATTTACGTCAAAACAGTAGTTGGAAGTGGCTTCTAGCCTCAGGTCGTGGACCTTTTTTCAAGCCGGGACTAAGACAACATCCAGACCAGGGCGGCACGGCAAGGGCAGTTTCGAGTGGCGAGCGGATTTTTCATCACCTTCGAAGGCGGCGAGGGCGCCGGCAAGTCGACGCAGATCGAGCGCCTGGCAAGGAAGATGCGTGCCAAGAAATACGATGTCCTCGTCACTCGCGAGCCGGGCGGCTCGCCGGGCGCGGAAGCGGTCAGGCATGTGCTGCTTTCAGGTGCCGCCGAACCGTTCGGCCCCAAAATGGAGGCGCTGCTTTTCGCGGCCGCGCGCTCCGACCATGTCGAACAGGTCATCCGGCCGGCGGTCGAGCGCGGCACGATCGTGCTTTGCGACCGCTTTATGGATTCCTCGCGGGTCTACCAGGGCGTCACCGGCGGCCTCGATCCGGCCTTCATGGAGGCGCTGGAGGAGGTCGCCATCAACGGCATGGTGCCCGACATCACGCTGATCTTCGACATCGACCCGGCCGAAGGCCTGCGGCGCGCCACGGCACGGCGCGGCGCCGGCGACGGCCCGGACCGTTTCGAAAAGGAGACGCTTGATATCCACCAGCGCCGCCGCGAGGCTTTCCTGGCGATCGCCGCGGCGGAGCCGCAGCGCTGCATCGTCGTCGACGCTTCCGCCGACCCCGATACGGTCGACCATGTCGTCACCGCCGCCGTGTTCGCCGCCCTGGAGACCATGACGCCGGCGCACAAGCGGCAGGCAGCACCCGCATGATCTTCGAACGCATCGCTCCCGAACAGCACGACACGCTGGACGGCGTGCCGGAGCCATCCGAAACGCCGCGCCTGGTCGGACATGCGCAGGCGGCTGCCATGCTGGCATCGGCCTATCGCTCCGGCAAGCTGCCCCATGCGCTGATCCTTGCCGGGCCGGTCGGCATCGGCAAGGCGACTTTAGCTTTCCACCTGGCACACCATCTCTTGAAGCATCCAGCCTTCGAAAAGGCACCGGACGCGCTTGCCGTTCCCGATCCGGCCTCATCGCTGTTTCGCCAGATCGCCACCGGGGCGCATCCTTCGGTGCTGCATCTGACCCGCCCGGCCAACGACAAGACCAAGAGCTTCAAGACGGTCGTCACCGTCGACGAGATCCGCAAGGTCAGCCGCTTCCTGTCGCTGACCTCGCACGACGGCAGCTACCGGATCGTCATCGTCGACCCGGCCGACGACATGAACATCAATGCTGCCAATGCCTTGCTGAAGAATCTTGAGGAGCCGCCGGCGCGCACGCTGTTCATCCTCATCGTCCATGCGCCGGGCAGCCTGCTGCCGACGATCCGCTCGCGCTGCCAGATGGTGCGGCTGACGCCGCTCGACGCCGAGGATCTGATGAGCGTGCTGGAGGGCATCGAACCACCGCCGCCGGAAGAACCGGCGGCCCGCGCAGCACTGGCTGAGCGGGCAGGGGGCAGCGCCCGCAACGCGATTCTGCTGACGCAATATGGCGGGCTGGAGATCGCCGCTGCCCTGGACGCCCTTGTCGGTGCCGGAAAGAACGACATCACCGGTGCCTACCGGCTTGCGGAGGCTGTCGGCGGTCGCGACCAGGCGATTCAGTTCGACATCTTCAATCGCCATGCACTGGACCTGCTCTCGAACGGCGCAAGCGAAGCCGCACGTGCCGGTGATCTGGCGCGGGCCAAAACGCTGTCGGACACTTGGCACGAGGCGCTGAACGCTATATCTGAGACCGACACCTACAATCTCGACAAGAAGCAGCACGCACTGACCATGATCGACCGTCTGAACTCTGCAATGCGAATGTGAACGCGGCCCTGGCTCGGGATGGCAATCGCCGTTCCGATGCGATATCCACCGCCACACTCCCATTCAGACATTCATGACGGCTTCATCCATGGCACGCGAAAAATATTACCTGACCACTCCGATCTTTTACCCGAACGGCAAGCCGCATATCGGCCATGCCTATACGGTCATTGCCAGCGACGCGCTGGCCCGCTTCCAGCGCCTCGACGGCAAGGACGTGTTCTTCCTCACCGGCACCGACGAACACGGCCTGAAGATGCAGCAGACGGCCGAGAAGGAAGGCATCACGCCGCTGGCGCTTGCCGACCGCAATTCGGCGATCTTCCGTTCGATGACCGAGACGGTCGGCGGTTCGAATGACGAGTACATCCGTACGACGGAAGCGCGCCACTACGCGTCCTGCCAGGCGATCTGGAAGGCGATGGCCGCCAATGGCGACATCTATCTCGACCGCTACAGCGGCTGGTATTCGGTGCGGCAGGAGGCCTATTTCGAAGAGGCCGAAACCACACTCGGCGAGGACGGCGTGCGCCGCGAGCCGCTAGGCTCGCCGGTCGAATGGAACGAGGAGGAAAGCTATTTCTTCCGGCTGTCCGCCTATCAGGACAAATTGCTGGCGCTGTATGAGAACCAGCCCGACTTTGTCGGCCCGGCCGAGCGCCGCAACGAGGTGCAAAGCTTCGTCAAGTCCGGCCTCAAGGATATCTCGATCTCGCGCACCACCTTCAATTGGGGCGTCCCGGTGCCGGGCGACGACAAGCATGTGATGTATGTCTGGGTCGATGCCTTGACCAACTACATCACCGCCGCCGGCTATCCCGACACCAAGTCCGGGAAATGGAGTTTTTGGCCGGCCACGCATATCATCGGCAAGGATATCGTGCGCTTCCACGCGGTCTACTGGCCAGCCTTCCTGATGTCGGCCGGGATCGAACTGCCGAAGCGCGTCTTTGCGCACGGCTTCCTGTTCAACCGCGGCGAGAAGATGTCGAAATCGGTCGGCAATGTCGTCGACCCCTTCACCATGGTCGAACATTATGGGCTCGATCAGGTGCGCTATTTCTTCCTGCGCGAGGTGCCGTTCGGCCAGGACGGCAGCTACAGCCACGATGCGATCGTCAACCGCACCAACGCCGATCTCGCCAACGGCCTCGGCAATCTGGCGCAGCGCTCGCTGAAGATGATCGCCAAGAACTGCGGCGGCGTCGTGCCGAGGCGCGGCGAACTGACCGACGCCGACAAGGCGATCCTCGACCAGGCTGTTGAGGCACTCACCGTCGCGCGCAAGGCGATGGCGGAGCAGGGCATCCACCTGGCGCTGGCGGCGATCTTCGGCGTGGTGGCCGAAGCAGACCGCTATTTCGCGTCCAACAAACCCTGGGCGCTGAGCGCAACCGATCCAGAGCGCATGGAGACGGTTTTGTGGACGACGACTGAAGTCGTCCGGCGCGTGACTCTGCTCTGCCAGCCCTTCGTTCCGGGGTCAGCCGCGAAGTTACTCGACCTGCTGGCGGTGCCGGCGGGCAACCGTGACTTTGCGCATGTCCACGCAGACTATGCGCTCGTGCCCGGCACGGCTTTGCCGGCGCCGGAGGGGGTCTTTCCGCGTTACGTCGAAAAGCCGGACGCGAACGCCTGATGCTCGTCGACAGCCACTGCCATCTTGATTTTCCTGATTTCGCCGAGGAGCGGGCGGCCATCGTCGCCCGCGCCCTGGCAGCCGGAATTGGCCGCATGGTGACGATCTCGACGCGGGTGAAGTGGTTCGATCAAATACTTGAAATTGCGGAGTCTTTTGACGACGTCTATTGCTCCGTCGGCACCCATCCGCACAATGCCGCCGAAGAGCTTGACGTAACGACCGCCGATCTTGTCCGGCTCTCCGCCCATCCCAAGGTGGTGGCGATCGGCGAGGCGGGGCTCGATTACTTTTACGATCACGCCCCGCGCGAGGCGCAGGCGCAGGGATTTCGCACCCATATCGCCGCCGCGCGCGAGACCGGCCTGCCGCTGGTCATCCATTCGCGCGACGCCGATGACGACATGGCAGCGATCCTCGAGGACGAAACAGGGAAGGGCGCCTTCCCTTTCATTCTGCACTGTTTTTCGTCCGGGCGGCGGCTGGCCGAAGTCGGCGTTGCGCTTGGCGGCTACGTGTCCTTCTCCGGCATCCTGACCTTCAAGAATTCAGCCGAGCTGCGCGCCATCGCCGCCGACGTGCCGCATGACCGCCTGCTGGTCGAAACCGACGCGCCATATCTCGCGCCGATCCCGTTTCGCGGCAAGCGCAACGAGCCCGCCTATGTCGCGCACACTGCCAAGGTGCTGGCCGAGACGATCGGCGTAAGCGAGGCCGAGATCGCCGACATCACCACGGACAATGTCTTCCGGCTTTTCGGGAAAATGCCGCGTCCGGGCGCGCCGGGCGCCTGAGGCATGAGCGACCGGCTGCGCCTTACCATCCTCGGCTGCGGCTCATCGCCCGGCACGCCGCGCATCACCGGCGACTGGGGCAATTGCGACCCGGCCAATCCAAAAAACCGGCGCATGCGCACTGCGGCACTGGTCGAGCGCATCGCGGCGAACGGCGCCAGGACCACGGTCGTCATCGACACCGGACCGGATTTCCGCGAGCAGATGCTCTTGGCATCGGTCAAACGCATCGACGCGGTCATCTACACGCACCCGCATGCCGACCACATCCATGGCATCGACGATCTGCGCGGCTTCGTGCTCGAACAGCGCCGCCTGATCGATGTCCACGCCGACCAGCCGACGATGCAGCGCCTGAGGCAGGCGTTCGGCTATTGCTTCGAAACGCCTCCGGGCAGTTCCTATCCGCCGATCTTGCGTGGCCACATCATCGACCACGCCAGGCCGGTGGTGATCGAAGGCGAGGGCGGTGCCCTCACCCTTGAGCCGCTGCCGCAGATCCATGGCGACATCATCTCGCTCGGCTTTCGCATCGGCGGGCTCGCTTATTGCCCTGATATCAGCGACTTTCCGGACGCCACGGCGGAAAAGCTGCGCAGCCTCGACACGCTGGTCGTCGACGCGCTGCAGTACAACCCGCATCCGAGCCATCTGTCGCTTGGCGAGGCGCTTGGCTGGATCGAGAAACTGGCGCCGAAGACCGCCGTGCTGATTCACATGCACGTGCCGCTCGACTACGCCACAGTCATGGCAGAGACGCCGGACAACGTCGTGCCGGCCTATGACGGCATGGCGATCGAAATCCCTTACGAATCAGCGTGATAGGAATGGCGCTTCATAAGGGCGTTCGGCCCTTGGGCCCAAATATCAGCAGCGTTCCTATCCGCTCATAGCCCGTGCGGGGATAAAGCAGCGCTCCTGTATGGGTCGCGGTCAGCACCGAGCACCGCGACCCTTGTGCCCGGTCGTCGTGCAGCATTTTCGACATCAGAGCCTGACCGAGGCCGCGACGCCGGTGCGAAGGCTCGACATACATGTCCGCGCACCACGTGGCATCCACGGCGTCCACGCTACGCACGCGACCAACGATAGCGTCGCCATCGACCGCCACATACTGGCGGAACGGCGCGCCGTCGCCGAGCAGATTGTCGGCGATCGGGCGCCGGCGCATGACCTTTCCCAACTGCGCCGCCCGTTCGGCTGTGCGCACGCGTTCGACCAAAGCAACCGCCGGCGGGCTTGGAATCAGGCGCAAGCGGTGGATGAAGAAGCCTTCCGTCCGAAGCAGCCGGTAGCCGAGAGCCTTGTATGCGGTTCGCGTCGGCCCATCCGGTTCGTCGTTCGCGATCACGACGGAAATGGCAAAGCCCGGCCGCGCGTGCTGCCGCACGATCGTATCGGCTTCCTGAGCGGCAACGTCATGGACGACCCATTCCTCGTTGCGGTAGTCGCGAGAATTCTTGCGCTCGGCATCGCGCATCAGCCACAATGGCCCGACGCGGCTGGCCTCATATGGAAAGGTGCGGCTCTTGCCGATGCTGTAGCCATGCACGAACACCTCGATTGCCGATTCAATCTCACGCTTTGCTGTCGTCATCCGGGCAGCGTAGCGTTGGCCATCTGCCCAAGGCAACACACATCGATCGTGCCAAGCCCATGAAAATCAGCAGAAATTCCCAGGCATCGGTCAAAGCACTAGTTCCATAATCTATCTTATGCGACCTTCTGATGTAGCTGCAGCTTCGTAGCGCGACAGCCGCGAAGCGTTGTCGCTCGGCCCTCGTGATTGCGAGCGCGCGGCTGCCTACGGCGCGCTCGCACCAAGAGCGTCGCCCCACTAATCCAGAACGACGATGGCTTCCACCTCGAACAGCATCGGGTCGATCGCAAGCTTGGGAACAGGAACCAGGGTCTGCGCCGGCAGCGCGTCGCCGAACATTTCCTTGACGTTTCTGGTTAGCGCCTCGAGCTTGGACATGTCGTGATCAACCACGAAGACCGTGAGCTTGGCGACCTGATTGGGTTTCGCGCCGATACCCTCGAGCGCGGCGCTCAGGTTCGCATAGGCCTGTTTCACCTGGACGGCGAAGTCGGGCGACAGGCCTCCCGTGGCGTCCTGGCCGCCCTGCCCGGAAATGTAGGCCACCCGGGCGCCTGGCGGCATGATCACCGCCGTGCTGTAGCCATTCGGCGATGGGTCGTAGAGGGTCTTCGGATTGACGATGGTCAGCTTGTTCTCAGTCGCCGTCGCTGCCGTGGGGATTGATATGTTCATGATGATTAGCCCTCCGATAAGCAGATGCTTGATTGCGCGTGACATGATTGTCCCTTGGCTCCGCGGGCTGCGAGCGACCCTCGCGACCGGCATGATTGCACTTTAGCCATATCAGCCATAGGGTGACTCATACGATGTACGAGTCATCGTATGGTACAACGTACTAGTCAAGTGGTCAGCATCGACATTCCTGACGGTGACTGCCAAAATCGAAGTTCGACGAGAGAGGAAAATGATGGCAGCCAAACGCAGCGGCGCCGGGAGCAAACGCGCAAGGGCGGCGCCCCAACCCGCGCAGGAGGTGCCTGGTGAACCGCCTCTCTCCCGGGACCGTATCGTAGCGACCGCGCTGGAACTTCTGGACGCCCAAGGGCTCGACGGATTGACGATGCGCCGGCTGGCCGATCGCCTCGGCTCGGGCGCGATGAGCCTGTATTGGCACGTTGACAACAAAGAGGAGGTCTTTGATCTGGCGCTCGACTCGGTGCTCGAATATCGCGGGCCGCCGCAAATGGTTGAGTCTCAGGACTGGCGCGCAGATGTCGTTCATATGCTCGAAGACTGGCGCGCCAGCATGCTGCGCCATCCCTGGTCGGCATCGCTGTTGCCGCGCCGAGCGTTTGGCCCGAACATCCTTGGTCGCCTGGAATTGCTGAGCAAGACCTTGTCGAGAGCCGGTGTAGCGGACGCAGATCTGAACGTCGCGATATGGTCGCTCTGGAACTATGTTATGGGCGCCACCATCACCCGGGGGAACTTCGACCTCTCGGACGACGACAGGGCCGCCGCGCAGCAGCGCCTTGCCAGCGAACGCTACCCGACGATCGAACGCTCCCGCCTGCTGTTGGATGACGATTGGGACGGCGCTTTCCGGAAAGGCCTCGACTTCCTCCTCGACGGCCTCGCTCCAGATAGGAACTTTGGTTGCAAGATCGGATAGGAAGAGGGATTCAGAGTTCTGTAGTGAACCATCATCGAGACCATCAAGAAATGACCGCCTCGCCTTCCTTTCTCGGCTTCCCCGATCGCCTTGCCGATGGTCGCATGCCCCGTGCGGTGATCTTTGGAGCCGGTCATGGCAGCACATATCCCGGCAAGGACAGCAGCGGTTATGCCTTGGCCGCCGACGCCATCCGCGCCGCGAGCCAGGACGATGCCGCACTCATCGAGCACTGGGATTTCGATCTCGGCGGCCCGCTGTTCGACGGCAAGCCGGTCTGCTGCATCGACGCGACATCGCGACCACCATGCATGACAATGCCGGCAACCGGGCCCGGATCGAGGCGAAGACGCGCGAGGTCCTGGCATTGCCGGCCGTGCCGATCCTGCTCGGCGGCGACGATTCCGTGGTCATCCCCTTCCTCGCCGGCTTTGCGGATCACGGGCCGGTCTGGATCCTTCAGATCGACGCCCATATCGACTGGCGCGACGAGGTGCATGACGAACGCTACGGCTATTCGAGCCCGATGCGGCGGGCGAGCGAGATGGCGCATGTGGTCGGCATGGTGCAGGTCGGCCTGCGTAGTGTCGGCAGCGCGCGCCTCGCCGAAATCGAAGCTTCGCGCCACTATGGTAGCCGCTTCGTGACCGCCCGCGCGGTTCACACAGAGGGCGTCGAAGCCGCGCTGCGGCATATTCCGGAAGGCGCGCGAGTCGTCGTCACCCTCGACTGCGACGGCCTCGATCCCGGCATCATGCCGGGCGTGGCGGCGCGCACGCCCGGCGGCCTCACCTATACGCAGGCGATCGACCTGATCGCCGGCCTCGGCAAGCGGGCCAGGATCGTGGGATTCGACCTTGTCGAGCTCTATCCTCCCGCCGACATTGACGGCCTGTCGGTCCTGACCGCCGCGCGGCTTCTCGTCAATGCGATCGGCACCATCGTCCGGCAGGTTTGAAACCGATTTCCACCGAGCATGACGGCCGCGACAGGATTTCGTCCGGCACATCACGCTAAATTGAAACGCCCCCTCCTCTGCAACTGCTGATTTGTAGGCAGTGCGGCTGAATCGCTACAGCTGTTTTGTCATTTCCCGTTATGCTTGCAGGCGTTGGGGGTTCATTGGGGATCGGGGCGGGAGAATTTCTGTGAAACGACTTCTTGCAATTGCCGCGCTGGCCGGGCTCAGCGCGACCGCTGCTGCATCGGCGGCGGATCTGACAGGTCCGGTTGCCGGTTCGGCTTATGACTGGAGCGGCTTTTACGCCGGCGCACATGTCGGCGTCGCCGTTGGCGATATCACGGCCACGGACGTGACACAGCCGAATGGCGGCTTCTTCACCGATCTGGTGCCCGCCGGAACCGAGGGTTTCCATTTCAGTGACACGAACATCGCGGGAGGCGTGCACGTGGGCGCGCAGTACCAATGGGATCAGTTCGTGTTCGGCGGCGAAGCGACGTGGACCGCCACGGGGATCAGGAAGACGATCGTCAGCCCCTACTTTCCCGACAGCGATACCGAGACCGGCAGGATCCAGCATTATGCGACGGTGGTCGGGAAGATCGGCTACGCTTTTGATCGCGTCATGATCTATGCCAAGGGCGGCTATGCCGGCGGCGAGGTCGGGTTCAAGGCCCGGGACAACGACGCCCTCGTCACATACGAGCAGAACGAGTGGCACAATGGCTATGCGCTGGGTCTCGGCGCCGACTATGCCCTCACCGACAGGCTGAGCCTTGGCGTCGACTACACGCATGTCGATCTCGGCTCCAAGACGAGCACAGGGCCTAACGTGTTCGACGATGGCTCGCTCGGAGCCAATCCGGAGACCTACAAGACCAAGGCCAGGGCCGACGTGGTGATGGCGCGGCTGAGCTACAAGTTTGGTGGCAGCGCACACAACTAATCGCGTGAACTGATTAAGGAGTTGCCCGGCCGCAGTGCCGGGCTCTTCTTGCCTGGTCGGAGAAAATTCCGCCAAGCAGCTCGACCGCATTAGCTGGAAAAAACGGCGGCAGAATCGACCTCGGGATCGCGTATTTCGGCGTTGATTGCGAACGCCGTCACTGGGCTATTTTGATCCGGTAGCCCAGCACGCGCCTGGCGCCCGGCTTGATGAGCATCACGCCCGGCTTGTCGCTGAACTCTCCGTCAAAATCAACAGGGCTGGCAATGCCATGCCAGGGCTCGACGCATAGGAACGGCGCGCCGCCGGGTTTGGACCAGATGCCCAGCTCCTGGAATCCTTGCCACGACATTTCGATCGCCGGGCCCTGGTCTGCGGCGTAGCGCACGCTGGTGCTGGCAGGCCGATCCAGGATGACGGCGTCGTCGTCGAACAGGCGTTCGGAGAGTGCCAGCGTCCTGCCTTCGATCGGCGTGGGCTGCGGCTTTGGCAGCAGCAGGCCATCCTTCAGGCGGCGGACCGGCGCGGGCTCGGCCTCGTTGAAGGTCAGCCGGTAGGCCTCCTTGGGCAATTCCGGCAGCAACGGCCAATTGAACGCCGGATGCGCCCCGATCGATGCCGGCAATGGTTCGTCGCCGGTGTTGGTGATTTCGAAAGTCACGCCGAGCTGCCGATGCCCGACGCTGTAGCCTATGACCAGGCGAAAGGCGAAGGGGTAGTGAGCCCGGGTCTCGGCATCGTCGGTCAGCATCAAGGTGCAGGAGCGATCCCCCTGCTCCGCCCAGCCAAAGCGCCTGTCGCGAGCAAAGCCGTGCTGCATCATCGGATAGCTGCGTCCTCGATGGCGCAGCTCATCGCCCTTCAGCCGGCCAACGATCGGGAACAGGACGGGTGAATGACGCCGCCAGGCAGGACCGGCCTGCCAAAGAAGCTCGGTTCCCTCGGCATCGCGCAAGGAGACGAGCTCGGCCCCCTGCCCGACTATGGTCGCCGAAATGCCGTCACCATGCAGCGTCAGGCTGTCTTGTTCCATATGTCCTCGCGGGGTGGCTATGTGGCCGGCAGGCTAGCAAAAGGCCGCGCGTGAACTCAAGAGCGACGGGACAAGCCGCATCTCACAGAGCCGCGATGAACGATCCGCGACACCCAACACCAGTCGCTATCCAAAATAAAACCGTGACCGGAAGTTTCCCTCCGGCCACGGGCAAGGTACGCAGCGTTGCCTGCTACGGTTCTATTCGCGCTCGCCGGTGAAGTTCAGCAACAGCTGGAAGATGTTGATGAAGTTCAGATAAAGCGAGAAAGCGCCGAACACGGCGAGCTTCTGCTGCGATTCCGCGTCGAAGTTCTCCGCATACTGTTCCTTGATCGTCTGCGTGTCCCAGGCGGTGAGGCCGATGAACACGGCGATGCCGATCACCGAAATGGCGAACTGCAGCGCCGTCGAGCCGAGGAAGATGTTCACCACGCTGGCGATCACCACGCCGATCAGGCCCATGATCAGGAAGGACGAGAACTGGGTCAGGTCGCGCTTGGTCGTGTAGCCGTAGAGGCTGGTGGCGCCGAACATGGTGGCGGCGATGAAGAAGGTGCGCGCGATGCTGGTCCCGGTGAAGACCAGGAACACGGAAGCCAGCGACAGGCCCATGACCGCGCAGAAGGCCCAGAACATGGCCTGGGCGCTGGCCGCCGACATCGTCTGCATCTTGAACGAGAACAGTAGCACGAAGGCGAGCGGCGCCAGCATCACCACCCATTTCAGCGGGGTGGAGAAGATCGGCACGTAGAGAGCGGGCGTCGAGGCCACAGCGAAGGCGATGAGGCCAGTGACGACCAGGCCAAGGCCCATATAGTTGTAGACGCGCAGCATATGCTGGCGCAGGCCCTCGTCGAACACGGCGCCGGCTCGGGCGCCGGCGCCTACGCGGTATCCAAGATCGGGGGTATTCATGCTGGTTCTCCTTGGCTGGATCGGATCAGTAAAGCGTCTTGGCGAGTGTCTCGGCGGCGCGGTCGAGGTCGCGGACATCGCTTCGCGCGACGATCGCGTAGGCGACATCGCCAATCTGGAAATAGGCGGACGAGATATCGCCCGAGGGTGCGACGGCAGGCCTGACCACGTCGAACGTTCCCGGCCTGATGGCAAACAGCGAGATAAGCCCAAGCTCCCCGGCTTCGACGATCATTTCGACGCTCGGGCCGAACTGTGACGGATAGACCTGTACGTCGCGGACCTTCCAGTCCTTCGGCAGCGACGGCATGACGATCGCCGTGGCGGCGCGGATCTCGTCGCTGTCGTAATTCGGCGCTTCGGTCTGGGACGACATGGTTTCGCGCATCAGCGTCGTCCGGTGCGCCCGGATCGCCTCCTCGAGATAGGCTGGCGGCTGGGTCGAGGCGACGACCTTGGTCACCGGCCCGAGCATGCCGTTCGCCAGCCAGCCCGCGGCGACGAAGACGGCGACCGCCGCCGCCCGCTGCAGCACGCCGAGCACACGGCCGCGGGCGAGTCCCCTCTCCAGCCGCCGGGCGGCATCGGCCGTTGCCGGCCGCGCCATGCCTTTTGAACCGGCAAGCGCCACCCGCAGTTCGTCGCGTGTCCTGAGGTCGGACATCACCCGCGCCGCCGTCTCCGGGCGGGCGGACAGAAACGCCTCGACTTCGATGCGGCGGGCAACGTCCAGCTGGTCGTCGACATAGGCGTCAAGGTCGGCGTCGGTCACGGGATCCAGCACTGCGGTCATGGCTCGCCTCTCACGATCCGGAGATGATTTTTGGCGCGCGCCGGCGCGTTGTCTTCCATTTCGCGCAGCGCCGCGCGTGCCCGGCCGATGCGTGACATCAGCGTTCCCAGCGGCACGCCGATGGCCTTGGCTGCCTGCTCGTAGGTAAGGCCCTCGATGGCGACGAGATGCAGCGCCGAGCGCTGCTCGTCCGGCAGCTCGAAAAAGGCTTCACGTATCTGCGCCAGGCGAACGGAATGCTCCTGGGGAGCCTGCGTGCTGCTGTCGGCAAGCTGCCCGGCCTGCTCGAGCCGCGCCGCTTCGGACCGGCGCGACCGCAGGCGGTCGATGAAGGCATTGTGGACGATCGACAGCAGCCAGGCGCGCAAATTGCCGCCGGCGCGGAAGGTGCCGCGCCGCTCATAGGCCCGCACCAACGCGTCATGCACCAGATCCTCGGCCTCAGTGCTGTCGCGCGTCAGCGATTGCGCGTAGCGGCGCAAGGAACCCAGCTGTCCTACGATATCGAAGCGCGGCATCGACCGTTTCATGCCCTGTTTACGGAGCACGGTAAGGTTTTAATCCCGCCTGTGTCGGATTTTTTGCTGCCGCTTCCCGGACAGGCCTACCGCTCAGGCTTCGGCCTCAAGGCCGCTCGCCGCGCCGCAGCCTGCCCTCGATCGCGGCGATGACCGGCAAGAGGTCGGCAACGCCATTGACGACATAGTGCGCGCCAGCGGCGCTGAGCCTGGCGATTGCCTCGACACGTTTTTTCCTGAACACGTCCGGCGCCAGCGCCTGCGTCTCCGCCAGCGTGTGGCCGAAGACGTTGCCGGTCACCGAAACGCCGACCGTCCAGGCACCGGCGTTGATCCCTTCGGCGATGCCGACTTCGGTGTCGTCGACCTTGACGCTCAGCCATGGCGGGTAGACGCCAAGCTCGGTTAGTGCCTTCCACAGCATGAACGGCGTCGGCCTGCCGTCCGGCGTGTCGCCGGTGCAGACCAGGCAATCGGGCGAGAACCCCTGCCCGGCCGCCACCGGCAGGATCTCGGCCATGATGTCGCTCGTATAGCCGGTGGTCGAGCCGATCTTGAGGCCGCGCGCCCGCAACGCCGCGACGACATCGGCAACACCCGGGATGACATCCGAAAACCGTGCCGCCACCGCCCGGTTCTTCGGAACGAACACGGCGTAGACGGCATCGATGTCGGCCTCCGTCGGCGCATGGCCGCGCTGTTTCGCCCAGGCCGCGGCGACCCTCGGCAGCGCCATCAGCGCCGCGATATGCGGGCGCTTGGCCATGCCCATCGGCCCGCGCGCTTCATCGACGCTGATCGCCACGCCGAACTCGGCAAAAGCCTCGACGAACACGCCCATCGGCGCCAGCGACCCGTGGTCAACGACGGTGCCGGCCCAGTCGAACACCACGGCGCGGAGCAAACCCTCAGTGGCCATCATGCGATCTTCCCATCATGCGATCTTCATTGTCTCTGCCGTGCTCGCGCCGAACAGCTCTTCGACCACCTCTTCGGCGATGGCAAAAGAGGTGCTGGCGCCGGTGCCGCTGGTGATCATCACCAGCCGCACATCCTCATGCGGCGCATCGGCGAACATGGTGCGGTCGGACGCCGACGCGTAGATGCCCGTCCAGCGCTCGAGCACGCGCGGAACCGGTCCACCGAACACGGCGCTGAACTCATCGAGGATGATCTCGTCGACCCGCTCCGAAGCGAACGGATCGGGTGTCGCCGCATAGTGATGGGAATCGCCGACCACCAGCGTGCCGTCGGCGCTCTGCACCACGATCAGATGCACGCCATTGTCGAGCGCATCGCGCTGCTCGGCTTCAAGCCGGCGCCGCAAGGCGACCGCCTCCGGCAATGCGGCATAGCCGGCATAGCGCGCAAGCCCGAGGTCGGACATCACCGATACCGGCAGCCTGAAGCCGGGATCGGCAAGCCGCATCATCTGCAGCTTGCAGCGCGTGACGGCATAGCGAGCGATGCGGTCGGGATAGAGCGTCGCCAGGTCGTGGCCCGGACAAACGATCACCTTGCCGGCATGGACCGTGCCACGGCTGGTTTCTATATCGGGCGGCTCGACCGATCGAACCGCCGTTTCACGGCGGAACTCGACGCCGTGCCGTTCGGCGAGAAAGGCCGCGAGAAGCGGGATCGCCTGGCGCGATTCGACACGCACCTCGTGCGGGCTCCACAGACCGCCGGCAAAGTCCTGTCCGGCTAGACCGGGATAGTCGCGGTTGAGCGCATTGGCTTCGAGCAGCTTGCACCCCTCGCCCATCTCTGTTTGCAGGAAGGACTCGACCACCGCTCGCGCTTCCGGACGGCGAGCAACGACGACGGCGCCGCGCTGGACGATGTCGATGCCGGCAGGCCCGGCCACCTCCAGCCAGATATCTCTAGACCGCATCGCCCGCCGCCAGACCTGGCCGCGCTCCTGCCCGCTGACGGTGATGAATCCGAAATTGCGCACCGAGGCGCCATTGGCCTGCGCATCACGGTCGATGACGACGACGGAAAGGCCACGGCGAACGACGGCGAGCGCATGCGCCAGACCGACAATACCGGCGCCGACAATGGCGAGATCGAATTTTTCTTGCCGGCTCATCATCGTCTCACGCCGTCATTCTCGCGCTTGTCCCGGAAATACCTATTCAAACTACGTCGATGTGACAGGAACGTGTAGGGCACGTTTCGCATCTTGGCGCCGAGGCTTTTCAGCCTGCCGCATAGGAAAGCGCTGGCGAAGCCCGGCCGATTTGCGTATCACTCCGCCGCCATTGGAGCCATGTCGATGTTCGAAACCCTGCAGCCCGCCCCTGCCGACAAGATCCTTGCCTTGATCGGCCTCTATCGCGCCGACCCGCGCCCCGACAAGGTCGACCTCGGCGTTGGTGTTTACAAGGACCGCGACGGCAAGACGCCGGTCATGCGCGCCGTGCGCGAGGCCGAAAAGCGGCTGCTCAACAGCCAGGACACCAAGACCTATCTCGGCCTTGCCGGCGACACCGGGTTCAACACGGCGATGGCCAGGCTGGCCTTTGGCGAGGCAGTCGACTTCTCGCGCATTCGCACCGCGCAGGCGCCCGGCGGATCAGGCGCGCTGCGGCTTGTGGCCGAACTTTTGAAGCGCACCCGCGCCGACGCCACCATCTGGCTGTCGGACCCGACTTGGCCGAACCATATGCCGGTGATGCGTGCCGCCGGCCTGCAGATCCGCGGATACCCCTATTTCGACGCCGCTTCGGGCGCGGTTCGCTTCGAGGACATGCTGGCGGCGCTGCGGACCGCCAAGAGCGGCGACGTGGTGCTGCTGCACGGCTGCTGCCACAATCCGACCGGTGCCAATCTGGATGCGGCACAATGGGCTGCCGTGACTGAGATCGTTGTCGAGCGCGATCTTTTGCCCTTTGTCGACATTGCCTATCAAGGCTTTGGCGATGGCCTCGAGGCCGACGCCGCCGGTCTGCGCCTGCTCGCCGCAAAAGTCCCTGAAATGGTTGTCGCCTCGAGCTGCTCGAAAAACTTTGCTGTCTACCGCGACCGCGTCGGCGCGGCGATGATCCTGGCCAAGGACGGCGCCCAGGCGGATGTGGCGATGAGCCAGATGCTGTCGGCGGCGCGCGCCATCTATTCGATGCCGCCGGACCATGGCGCCGCGGCGGTGCGGATGGTTCTGGAAGATGCGGCCCTTCGGGCCGACTGGGAAGCGGAGCTCGAGGAGATGCGCCTGCGCATGCTGAGGCTGCGCGTCGCGTTCGCCGAAGCGCTGCGCCGGCAGTCCAATTCCGACCGCTTCGATTTCGTCGCCAGCCATCGCGGCATGTTTTCCAGGCTTGGCCTGACCGAGGCGCAGGTCGAGCGCCTGCGCGGCGAGTATGGCATCTACATGGTCGGCGACAGCCGCATCAATGTCGCCGGCCTGCCGGAAGACGGCATGGACAAGCTCGCCAAGGCGATCGTCTCAGTGCTCGACTAAGCAATTCCGAGAAAAGTGTGAAGCGGTTTTCCCGGGAACGGCGCGTAGCGCTTTCCCTTGGAATTGCGTCAAAACAAGGAGATAGGGCGGTTCTGCGTTTCCGTGAACGATGAACCGATCTAGACCGCAGCCATGATTACGTGGGCCTGGATTTTGGCGGCAACCTCACCGCTGCCATGCCTGTCTGCAATCGCGGATGCGGCGTAGTCGGTTGCAGCGTCCAGTTTGCCGGCGTCCCTGGCCTCGATTTCGGTGCGAAGGACAGTTCCCTGGCAATAGGCAACGGCCGGCAGGCGCGGCGAGGATGCACGGCTTTGTTCGGCTCTCGTCTCGATCACCACGCGGGAGAACCCCGCGCCCTCCAGCTCGCTGCGGATCAGTGCCGTATCGTGGTAGCCATGCGGCGTGCGCGCCAGGAAGCGCGGCGGATCGTTCGGAAAAATCCTGGCGAGAGCATTCGTCACGTCATCCGCAAAGACATTCTCCTCGATGCGATCCCAGACGTTGAACAAGAAATGCCCTCCGGGTTTCAGGACTCGCCTGGCTTCGCGGTAGGCAGACGGGCGGTTGGGAAAGAACATCGCGCCGAACTGACAACAAACGAGATCGAAGGCCGCATCTTCAAACGGCAGCGTCAAAGCATCCGCCTGGCGCCATTCGATGCGACTGTCGGGAGCTTGTCGCGAGGCGGCGTAGTCGAGCATCGGCTGGTTGAGGTCGGTCACGACATAGCTGGCGTCGGGGGACAGTTTTGGCGCCAATGCGCGGGTGACAACCCCGGTGCCGGCGGCGATTTCCAGAACGGCGCCTGGCGACAAGGACGCTGCTCGTCGGGCAATATCCGCAGCGAACGGCTCGAAAATCAACGGCACCATATAGCGGTCGTAGTTCTCCGGAATCGAGCCGGCGAACACCTTGTCCGTTTCCAACATCGCTATCACCCGCCGTCCGTTTGATGGCTCGCGAGACCAGCATATATGATTGTGTGCGTCGGGTCGGTTTCGACCGGAAGGCGCCCAACAGCATATGCAGATATGTCGGCCATAGCCCCGCGAAAGCGGACGTAAGATAGCCTATTGAAATCCACCGCAACAGTCGTGGCGGGTTGACAATAGCGTGTTAGTGAGCGCGTCGCGGATCGGCTGCACCGCACCGGCACCTGTGGACAATGTCCACTCGCCGGCCGACGGCATTGGCCGGCCGGCCGCATGCACGATAGCATCCGGCCGATGAAACCCTCGCAAGACATTTCCCGGCTGATCGAGATCATGGCGGCGCTCAGGGCGCCGAAGACCGGCTGCCCATGGGATATCGAGCAGGATTTTTCGAGCATCGCGCCCTACACGATCGAGGAAGCCTACGAGGTGGCGGACGCCATTGCGCGCGGCGATCTCGATGACCTGCGCGATGAGCTCGGCGATCTCCTACTGCAAGTTGTCTACCATGCGCAAATGGCTGAGGAGGCTGGCGAATTCGCCTTCGGCGACGTCGTCCAGGCCATCACCACGAAGATGATCCGCCGCCATCCGCATGTCTTCGGCGACGAAGAAGCGCGCAGCGCCGGCATGGCCAAGGGCATGTGGGAGAAGATCAAGTCGCAGGAGAAAGCCGAGAAGCGAGCTGCCCGCATCGCCCGCGGCCATGATCCGGAAGACCACGGCAAGGGGTTTCTGGACAGCGTGCCGGTCGCCCTGCCCGGCTTGACGCGGGCCTTGAAGCTTCAGGAGAAGGCGGCCCGTGTCGGTTTCGACTGGAGCGAAGCAGCGCCCATCCTCGACAAGATCGAGGAGGAGATCGGAGAGCTGCGCGAGGCTCTCGCCAAGGGCGACGCAGCACCGATCAAGGACGAGTTCGGCGACATGCTGTTTGCCATCGTCAATCTCGGCCGCCACCTCAAGCTCGACGCCGAAGCAGCACTCAGCGGCACCAACGAGAAATTCCGCTCGCGCTTCCACTATGTCGAGCGGGCGCTGGAAGCCTCCGGCAACACCCTGGAAAAGGCGACGCTGGACGAGATGGAAGCGCTCTGGCAGCAGGCCAAAGGCGCGAAATAACCAGGGTTACGCGTTGTTTTTACGGTGCAATCGGCTCTCGATCTCTTGCCTAGCGCTGTGCGTGGCCTTGAGCGAGATGGTCGCGCTGCCATCCTCATTGTCGGTCCGCGAAACGACGTCGCCATTCCGGTAGAGCCAGTCGACGAGGCCGAACTGCGCCGGTTCGATCGTCACCGTCAGCGCCTCCAATTCGCCCGCCATCCTGGTCTCGATCAGCGCTTTGAGCGCATCGAGGCCCTCGCCGGTGACTGCGGAAATCGCAATCGGCGGCGCCTTCCTGCCGTCATTGCCATCGGCCAGCAGCCTGGCGCGGTTGCCTTCGTCGAGCAGGTCGATCTTGTTCCAAACTTCGATGACGCGCTTGGTATCGCCGGCATCGACGCCGAGATCGGCCAGGATGCGCTCGACATCCTCGGCCTGCGCGGCCGTGTCGGGGTCGGAGATATCGCGCAGATGGATGACCAGATCGGCCTCGACCACCTCTTCCAGCGTTGCCCGGAAGGCTGCGACCAGATGCGTCGGCAGGTCGGAGATGAAGCCCACCGTATCCGACAGGATGATCGGCGTGCCGTGCGGCAGGCGCACGCGGCGCAGCGTCGGATCGAGCGTGGCGAACAGCATGTCCTCGGCCAGCACCCCTGCCCCGGTCAGCTTGTTGAACAGCGTCGATTTGCCGGCATTGGTGTAGCCGACGATCGCTACCACCGGGAACGGCACCTTCTTGCGCTTGGCGCGGTGCAGGTCGCGGGTGCGGCGCACCGTTTCCAGTTCGTGCTTCAGCTTGATGATCTTGTCCTGCAGGATGCGCCGGTCGGATTCGATCTGCGTTTCGCCGGGACCGCCGAGGAAGCCGGCGCCACCGCGCTGGCGCTCGAGGTGGGTCCAGCTGCGCACCAGGCGGCCCTTTTGGTAGTTGAGATGGGCGAGTTCGACCTGCAGCGTGCCTTCCTTGGTCCGCGCGCGCTCGCCAAAGATCTCCAGGATCAACCCGGTGCGATCCAGCACCTTGGCGTTCAGTTCCTTTTCGAGATTGCGCTGCTGCACCGGCGTCAACGGGTGGTCGACGATGACCACTTCGGCGTGACCCTCTTTGACGATCTCGGCGAACTCCTCGACCTTGCCGCTGCCGAGCAAAGTCGCCGGGCGTGGATCGTTGACGGTGGCCACCGCCGTGTGGATCAGGTCGAGGTTGATGGCGCGGGCAAGCCCGACCGCTTCGTCGTGGCGAGCCTCGGCCGAGCGAGTCAAACGCGGACGGTTCGACTCATCGTCGCTGCGCTGATGGCGGGTAAGCACGGGCACGATGACGACAGCCCGGGTCGGGCCTTTGGCTTCCGTCCCCGGCTGATGTGCCAATTTTCCGCGGACGCTGCGGTCCGCGTCTTTCTCACGAGCCAATCAGGCGCCCTGGCTTTCCTCGCCATCGAACATCTGAACCGGCTGGCTCGGCATGATCGTGGAAATGGCGTGCTTGTAGACAAGCTGGGAATGGCCATCTCGACGTAGCAACACACAAAAATTGTCGAACGAAGTGACGACGCCGGTCAGCTTCACGCCGTTGATGAGGAAGATGGTGAGTGGATTTTTGCTCTTGCGAACTGAATTCAGGAACAGGTCCTGAAGGTTTTGCGATCGTTCCGCCATTGTTCTTGTCTTTCGCCGATCCCCTTCGGTTTGCAGCCAATGCGCCAAATTACCGGGCGCATGTCAAGCGCGCAAACACCCTCTTGCCGTCAGTAACGACAAGCAGAACGAGATAAATTGATGTTCATTCCACCTGTGCGGTTATCAGGCTGGACTTTTTTCCGCAATGTCAAAAAAGGCTTGGCGCAACGAAAGTGTTATTGAGCCGGGGTGGCCGTTGGCGATGGGAGCACCGTCAATCGCCACGACCGGCATGGCGATCGTGGTCGCCGAACTGATGAAAGCCTCCCGCGCCGCCTTGGCTTCAGCCACCGAAAAGCCCCGCTCCTCGACCTTCAGGCCGAGCTTGGCGGCGACTTCGAACAGCGTCGTGCGGGTAATGCCGCGCAGGATGCCGTGCTCGGCCGGCCGCGTCACCAGCACCCCATCCCTGGTGACGATCCAGGCGTTGGATGAGCCGCCTTCCTTGACCGTGCCGTCGGTGTCGATGAACCAGGCTTCCTGGGCGCCGGCCTCCTTGGCCTTCTGCTTGGCCAGCACGTTGGGCAGCAGGCCGACGGTCTTGATGTCGACCCGGTCCCAACGGTTTTCCGGCACGGTTATCACCTTGATGCCGGTCTCCGCCCTTTTGGCTGCAGCGGCCGGATCGGCTTTCCTCGCGGTCACCACCAGCGACCGCCTGGTGCCCGCCGCCGGGAAAACAAAGTCTCGGCTGGCGACGCCTCGCGTCACCTGGACATAGACCAGGCCGTTGGCGACATGGTTGCGGCGCACCACTTCGCGCAGGATGAGCGGCAGCACGCCGCGTGTGACCGGCCAGTCGATCGAGAGCTCGTTCAGCGAACGGTCCAGCCGCGCCAGATGACGCGGCATGTCGACGATGAAGCCGCGCGCCACCTCGCAAACCTCGTAGACGCCGTCGGCAAATTGATAGCCGCGATCTTCGATGTGCACGGATGCGTCGGCATGGGCGACATAACGCCCGTTCACATAGGCAATACGCGGCATGGGAAACCCTCGAGAAACGTCCCGGCCTTCTTAGGCGATTCCGCCGTGGTCGTAACTGGCAATTGCGTGGGCCAGACCGGCCGGCCTCACGCGTGCCCCGCGGTCAGACGCCGAGCGACTTCAACTTGCGGTGAAGTGCCGAGCGCTCCATGCCGATGAATTCGGCCGTCTTCGAGATGTTGCCGCCGAAGCGGTTGATCTGGGCGATCAGATAGTCCTTCTCGAACTGTTCGCGCGCCTCTCGCAGCGGCAGCGCCATGATGTGCTGGTCGGACTGGTTCGGCGTGCGCGGCATGACATCGCCGATCTCGGACGGCAACAGATCGGCGGTAATCGGCGCATCGACATTGTCGCCGCGCGCCAGGATCATCAGCCGCTCGACATTGTTGCGCAGCTGGCGCACGTTCCCCGGCCAGTTGTGCGCCTGCAGCACCGCCAGCGCGTCGTCGCCGATGCGGCGCGGCTTGATGCCGGCCTGGCGCGCGATCTGCTTCATGAAATTGTCGACCAGATAGGGAATGTCCTCGCGCCGCTCGGCCAGCCCCGGAACCATGACCGGAACCACCGCCAGGCGATGGTAAAGATCCTCGCGGAAGCGGCCGTCGGCAATCATCGCTTCCAGGTTCTGCGAGGTCGACGAGATGATGCGGACGTCGACCTTGACCCGTTTGGTGCCCCCTACCCGTTCGAACTGCTGCTCGACCAGCACACGCAGGATCTTGTTTTGCGTCTCGCGCGGCATGTCGGCCACTTCGTCGATATAGAGGATGCCGCGATGCGCTTCCTCCAGCGCACCGACCTTGCGCTCAGTGCCGTTCGATTCGGTGCCGAACAGCTCGATCTCCATGCGCTCGGGCGTGATGTTGGCGGCGCTCAGCGTCACGAACGGCGCACCCTTGCGCGTCGACAACGCATGAATGGCACGCGCCGCCAGTTCCTTGCCCGAACCCGAAGGGCCGATGATCATGACACGGCTGTTGGTCGGCGCGACCCGCTCGATCGTCTGGCGCAACTGGCTCATCGCCGACGACATGCCGATCAGGTCGAAGGTCTCGCCGCTGCGCTGCTTGAGGTCCGAGACTTCGCGCCGCAGCTTCGAGGTTTCCAGTGCCCGTTCGGCGATGAGAATGAGCCGGTCCGCCTTGAACGGCTTCTCGATGAAATCATAGGCGCCGCGACGGATGGCCGACACCGCCGTTTCGATGTTGCCATGGCCGGAGATCATCACCACCGGGAGCGTTGGGTGCATCGTCTTGATCTCGTCCAGCAATGCGAGACCGTCCAGACGCGAGCCCTGCAGCCAAATGTCGAGGAAAATCAGCCGCGGCGCACGGTCGGCGATCGCCGCCAGCGCACTGTCGGCATCGAATGCCGTGCGGGTTTCGTGACCTTCGTCGCTCAGGATACCGGCGACGAGTTCGCGGATATCTTCCTCGTCATCGACGATGAGAATGTCAGACGCCATTACCGACCTTTTCAGTTTCTCTTTCGTTTTCCGCCTTGCTCTCGCCGCGCGACGGCGCGGCGGCAGCAGAAGGCGGCAGGATGATGCTGATCATCGCACCCCGCCCGCCGTGGAAGTCCGCCGGCGCATCGTGCAATTCAAGCCGGCCGCCATGGTCCTCCACGATCTTCTTGACGATAGCGAGGCCGAGCCCGGTCCCCTTCTCGCGTGTCGTCATATAGGGCTCGAGCAGCCTTTGGCGATTCTCGCGCGGCAAACCTTTGCCATTGTCGATGACGTCGATTCTGATGGCGCCATTCTGCCGTCCGGCTTGAATCCGGATTGTGCCGTCCGAACGATCTTTTGCATCAAGTCCGTCAATGGCCTCTGCAGCGTTCTTGATGACGTTCCCGAACGCCTGCGCCATCAGCCGGCTGTCGAAGGTACCCTTAAGCGCCTCATTGCCGAAAATCCGCTCGAAGGCGATGTCTGAACGGCTGACCTCGACCAGGAACGAGGCCTCGCGCAGCGATTCGCGCAGATCGATGGCCTTCATCTCGGGTTTCGGCATGCGCGCGAAGGCCGAGAACTCGTCGACCATGCGGCCGATATCCTCGACCTGGCGGATGATGGTGTCGGTGCATTGATCGAAGACCTCGCGATCTTCGGTAATGACCTTGCCGTAGCGGCGCTTGATGCGCTCGGCCGACAGCTGGATCGGCGTCAGCGGGTTCTTGATCTCGTGCGCGATGCGCCGCGCCACGTCGGCCCAAGCCGACGAACGCTGCGCCTGGACGAGGTCGGTGATGTCGTCGACGGTCACGACATAGGATTTCTCCTCCGCCCCGTCGTCGCCCGCCTCGATGGTGATCTGCACGTTGAAGGTCCGCTCCGTGCCGGCGCGGTAGAAGGTCACCTGCTCGCGATAGACCGGTTTGCCCGACTTGCGGCCGATCTCGAAGACACGGCCGACATGAGGCAACACCGCCGAAAGGTTCTGCCCGAGTGCCGCGGAGGCCGAAATGGCCAACATCGTCTCGGCCGAGCGGTTGACGATGGTGACGATGCCATAGGGGTCGACGCCGATGACGCCGGCGGTGACGCCCGCCAGGACCGCTTCCGAAAAGCGCCGCCGCTCGTCGATCAAGTCCTTGGCGGACAGGATCTCGTTGCGCTGCGATTTCAGCTCCAGCAGCATCTTGTTGAAGGTGTCGCCCAGCGAGGCGACGTCGCCGTCGGAAGGCCTGACTGGCACCGCAACGTCGAGATTGCCGGTGGCGACCTCGTCGGCAGCACCGATAAGCTGGCGGATCGGCCGCACCAGCCGGTCGGCGACGGCGATGCCGGTCCAGATCGCCGACAGGATGATGATCAGCGTCAGCGACAGATAGGGCAGCGCGAAGGCCACCTGCGAGGTGCGGCGGTTGTCTTCCAGCCCGCGATACTCGTCGGTGTTGGATCGGACAATCTGACGTGCCTTGATCACTTCGGGATCGACCAGGCGGATCGTGTAGAGGTAGAGCCCTTCGATTTGGCGCAGCTTGACGATGGCGCCCATGATGTTGCGCGTCTTCGGCTCGATCAGCACCGGCTTGCCGTCGGCGGCGCTGGTCACGGCACCTTCCGGCGGCTCCGGCATGGCGAAATCCGCATCGGTCTTGGCGCTCATGACGAAGGAGCCGTCTGGCTTGATCAGCGCCGCATGCGCCAGCGACCGGCCCACCGCTTCCTTGTTCATCAGGTCGAGGAACCCGGTCCGGTCGAGGCCGTAGAGCGTACGCGACGCATCGAGATCGTAGGCCATCGACAGCGTCGTGCCCTGAAGATTGCGGGCGTTCTCCTGGACATAGGCGTCTGCAATCGAGAGCGACGAATTGACGATCGTCTTGGTGCGGATCTCGAACCAGCGGTCGAGGCCGATATCGAGCGTGATCGAGGCGATGATCGCCACCATGATGGCCGGGATGGCGGCGACCAGCGCAAACATCGCCACGATGCGCACATGCAGCCGCGACGCCGCCTTGCCGTGCCGGCGCGCCATCACGATGCGGTGAACCTCGCGGCTGACCAGCGCGATCAGGAACAGGACGAAGACGGCGTTGAGCGCGATCAGCGCCAGCGTCGTCCTCTCGTTCGGCACGATCGGCGTGGCGCCGACGAGGATGGCAAAGGAGATCGCCGCCGTGACCAGCGCACCGGCAATCGCCACCACGCCAGGCAGCGCCAGCAGCCGGCGCCTGTCTTCGACGCCGTGCCTGCTGAAAATCGGTTCGTTCAGTGTAGGGGCCTGAGTCGCCATGTCGCCGTCTAGAGCCAGTGATTGCGTCGGATCTATGCAACGCATTGTGGCGATTATGCAACAAGTGTGGCCGGGACGGAAATCTTTCCCCGGCTCATTCGCCTAAAACGCCGGCTCCAGGACCTTTTTGTCCACAGGCGCTACAGCGCATTCTCGAAAAGTGGGTCCCCGGGATTCGGCAAAATCACGCTAAAACAAGTAGATAGAACCAATCCCGACTCTATGGGATCAAACAGGCACTAAGCCGGCCGCGACGACTTGTAGACGTTGACGCCGAGCTCGCGGATCTTCTTGCGCAGCGTGTTGCGGTTGAGCCCCAAGAGTTCGGCGGCCTTGATCTGGTTGCCGCGCGTCGCCGTCATCGAGGCCAGAACCAGCGGATACTCGACTTCGGACAGAATGCGCTGGTAAAGACCGGCCGGCGGCAGGTCGCCGGCAAAGGATGCGAAGTAGCGCTGCAGGAAATGCTCCACCGCCTGGCCGATCGAGAGGTCGTCCGGAATGAGATTGCCGGCGCCCGGGACAACCGGCCTCTCGCCGGTCTTCAGCTCGGCCTCGATGATCTCGGCGGATATCTCGTCCTGCGAATAGAGCGCGGCCAGCCTGCGCACCAGGTTTTCCAGCTCGCGCACGTTGCCCGGCCACGGATAGCGCTTCATCAGTTCGATGCCGCCGGTCGAGATACGCTTGGTCTGCAGGCCTTCGCTGGCGCCGAGCTTGAAGAAATGCCGCACCAGGTCCGGAACGTCCTCGGAGCGCTCGCGCAGCGCCGGCAGCCTCAGCGGCACGACATTCAGGCGATAGAACAGATCCTCGCGGAACAGCCCCTGGTTGATCAGCGTGCGCAGATCCTTGTTGGTGGCCGCGACGATGCGCACGTCGGTCTTGATCGGCGTGCGCCCGCCGACCGTGGTGTATTCGCCCTGTTGCAGCACGCGCAGCAGGCGCGTCTGCGCCTCCATTGGCATGTCGCCGATCTCGTCGAGGAACAGCGTGCCGCCTTCCGCCTGCTCGAAGCGGCCGGTCGAGCGGTTCTGCGCGCCGGTGAAGGCGCCCTTCTCGTGGCCGAAAAGTTCCGATTCGATCAGGTCGCGCGGGATGGCAGCCATGTTGATGGCCACGAACGGCCCGCCGCGGCGACGGCCATACTCGTGCAGCGCGCGCGCCACCAATTCCTTGCCGGTGCCCGACTCGCCTGAAATCATCACCGTCAGGTCGGTCTGCATCATGCGCGCCAGCATGCGATAAATGTCCTGCATGGCTGCCGAGCGGCCGACCAGCGGCATCGTCTCCGGTTGCTCGTCGGCGCGCGCGTCGATTTTCGGCCGTCTCGGCTCTGCCAGCGCCCGGTTGACGATGCTGAGCAGCTCCGTCAGGTCGAACGGCTTCGGCAGATATTCATAGGCGCCGGTTTCGGAGGCCCGGATCGCGGTCATGAAGGTGTTTTGCGCGCTCATGACGATGACCGGCAGTTCCGGCCGCGCTTTCTTGATGCGCGGCAGCATGTCGAAGGCGTTCTCGTCGGGCATCACCACATCGGTGATCACCAGGTCGCCCTCGCCTGCCGCCACCCAACGCCACAGTGTCGAGGCATTGGAGGTCACGCGCACCTCATGGCCGACGCGCGACAGCGCCTGGTTGAGGACCGTACGGATGGCCGCATCGTCGTCGGCGACCAGAATATTGCCGCGAACGGTCATTTGCGGTCTCCTTCATTGTCATCGTCCGTGCCGAACGAGGTTTGCTTCCAGGCCGGCATCAGGATGCGGAATGTGGTTGCGCGCGGCGTTGAATCGCATTCGATGATGCCGCCATGCTCGCCGACCAGCTTCGCCACCAGCGCCAGGCCGAGGCCTGAGCCGTTCGGCTTGGTGGTGATGAAGGGATCGAACAGGATCGGCAGGATATCTTCCGAGACACCGGGGCCATTGTCGCGCACGCAGAATTCCAGCGGCAGCGAGACGCGGTCCTGCGTTCCCGGAACAGAAACGCGGATGCCCGGCCGGAACGCGGTCGACAGCACGATCTCGCCCTGCGGGTCGCTACCGATCGCCTCGGCGGCGTTCTTGACCAGGTTGAGGAATATCTGGATCAGCTGGTCGCGATTGGCGAAAACCGGAGGCAACGATGGATCGTATTCCTCCAAGATCTTGATCCGCTTTGCAAAACCATTCTTGGCAATCGCCTTCACATGGTCGAGCACGACATGGATGTTGACCGGGTAGCGGTCGATCGGCCGCTCGTCGGAAAACACTTCCATGCGATCGACGAGCGATACGATGCGGTCGGTCTCGTCGGTGATCAGCCGGGTCAGCGCCCGATCCTCGTCGGAGGCGGAGAGTTCGAGCAATTGGGCAGCGCCCCGAATACCCGACAGCGGGTTCTTGATCTCATGGGCAAGCATGGCGGCTAGGCCCGTGACCGAGCGCGCCGCGCCGCGATGCGTCATCTGCCGGTCGATCTTGTCGGCCATCGAGCGTTCCTGGAACATCACCACGACCGAGCCCGGAAATTCCGGCACCGGCGCGACGTAGAGGTCGACGACCTTCTCGATGCCGAGGCGCGGCGACGAGACATCGACACGGTATTCGTTGACCGGCGCCAGGCGTTCGCGCACCTGGTCGACAAGCGTCAGCAGCGGACTGCCGAAGGGCACCAGCTTGGACAGCGTGTTGCGGGCCAGCATGGTGGCGCTGGAGCGAAAGAAATCCTCGGCATCGGCATTGGCGTAGGTGATGAAGCCTTCGCCATCGACCATGATCACCGGGCGGCGGATGGTGTTCAGCACGATCTGGGCGGCATCCACCATGTCCGTGCCCTGCGCAACACTGGCTTTCATGCAGCACTCCGCAGGGTCACAGGCGCGGCGGCGGTCGAGAACGCGTCGCGCAGTTCGGCAATGACCTTGGCTGGCTCGAAGGACGTCAAAATGGCCTTGCGCTGGTCGGGACCGACGCCGGCGGCGTGGCGGTCGAGATACCAGCCAAGGTGCTTGCGCGCCTGGCGCAGCCCACTTTCGCTGCCATAGAGCGTCAGCATGTCCTCATAATGGGCGATGATGTAGTCGGCGAGAGCCCGCGGGCTTTCCGGAATGCCTGTTGCCTCTCCACTGGCCACCGCGATGCTGCCTGCAATCCACGGCGCGCCGTAATGCGCGCGGCCGACCATCACCGCGTCGGCGCCGGACTGCTCCAGAATGTCTGCTGCCTCGGCGACCGAACCGACATCGCCATTGGCAACGACCGGGATCGACACCGCTTCCTTGACCCGTGCGATGGCGCGCCAGTCGGCCTTGCCCTGGTAGAACTGGCAGCGCGTGCGGCCGTGTACGGTCACCATGCGCACGCCGGCCTGCTCGGCGCGGCGCGCCAGCATCGGCGCATTCAGCGCGCCTTCGTCCCAGCCGAGCCGCATCTTGACCGTGACCGGCACCTCGACGGCGCCGACCACCGCCTCGATCAGAGTCAGCGCGTGATCGAGATCGCGCATCAGCGCCGAACCGGCATAGCCGCCGGTCACCTTCTTGGCCGGGCATCCCATGTTGATGTCGATGATGTCGGCGCCCTCGCCCTCGGCTATGCGCGCGCCTTCGGCCATGTGCACGGCCTCGCGGCCCGCGAGTTGCACCATGTGCACCGGCAATCCTGAATGGCGGATGCGCAGATCGCAGCCGGCCCTGCCCTTGGCCAGTTCACCGCTCGCCACCATTTCCGAAACGACCAGCCCGGCACCATGCGCATGGGCGCGCTGCCGGAACGGCTCGTCCGTTATCCCGGACATCGGCGCGAGAAAGACGCGATTGCGGATCGTCACGCCGCCAACGTCGAGCGGCACAGTCAATTTGGTCAATTCAGGCATGCACAAAAACCAAGCATGTTCGATTGCTGCACATTCTCTAGCCAGAACGGCGACAATGTGCAACGCGGAATGACGCCACATTAAGGCGCATTTGGGAAAATTCTGGCCAAAGCGCCGCACGTCCTGAAGGACGCGCAAAGGACGCTTGGAACTTCATAATTGGCGCACGATCTTTTCCGAACCGAAGGTCAGCGCAGCAAAAACCGATTACACTTTTCGGGATCGTGCGCTAGGACCAATCCGCATGACTGACGCAAGTGAAAATCCAGCCGACGCGGCGAACGACAAGGTTGGCGTGGTGATCGTCGCCGCCGGCCGCGGCGCGCGTGCAGGACAGGTCCACGGTCCGAAGCAGTATCAGAGCATTGGCGGCCGCGCGGTCATAACACGCACGCTGGACACGTTCCTGGCGCATCCGAGAGTTGGCCAGGTCGTCGTCGCCATCCATGCCGACGACCGCGACCTCTTCCGCAAGGCGGCCGGCGCCAAAGCCGACCGGGTCATCGCCATCACCGGCGGCGATTCGCGTCAGGCCTCGGTACGGCTTGGTCTGCTCGCCTTGCGGGACCACGCGCCCGGCAGGGTCCTCATCCATGACGCGGTGCGCCCCTTCGTCGACGGTGGCTTGATCGAACGCACCATCGAGGCTATCGGCGAACGTCAGGGCGCGCTGCCAACACTCCCCGTCGCCGACACACTGAAACGCCAATCTGCGGCCGGCATGATCGAAGAGACCGTGTCGAGGAACGGGCTTCACGCCGCCCAGACACCGCAAGGGTTTCCGTTCTGGCCAATCCTGGCGGCGCATGAAAAGGCGCATCAGCTGGGCAAGACGGATTTCACCGACGATGCCGCGATCGCCGAATGGGCGCATATTCCGGTGAAGATCGTCCCGGGCTCGCCGGACAATGTGAAGCTCACCTGGGCAAGGGATATTGCGATGGCCGATCAGCGGCTATCCGGCGAACGTCAGCACTTTCCGGACATCCGCACCGGCAATGGCTATGACGTCCACGCCTTCGAGCCCGGTGACCACGTCACGCTCTGCGGTGTCGTTATTCCGCATGACAAGAAGCTGTCGGGCCATTCGGATGCCGATGTCGGCCTTCATGCCCTGACCGATGCGCTGCTCGCCACCTGCGGCGCCGGTGACATCGGCACGCATTTCCCGCCTTCCGATCCGCAATGGAAGGGTGCCGCCTCGCGTATCTTCGTCGAGCATGCGGCCAAGTTGGTGCGCGAACGCGGCGGACGCATCGCCAATGCCGACATCACCCTGATCTGCGAGGCGCCGCGCGTCGGCCCGCACCGCGAGGCGATGACGGCAGCCCTTGCTTCGATGCTGGGCATTGCGTGGGAACGCATCTCGATCAAGGCGACGACCAACGAAAAGCTCGGCTTTGTCGGCCGCGAGGAAGGCATAGCCGCGATCGCCACCGCCAGCGTCGTGTTTCCGGGAGAAGTCCCCGCATGAGCAACGCCGAGCTCGCAAACGCCCTGCTCCTGGCCTGCCAGCAACGCGGCATCATGCTGGCGACAGCCGAAAGCTGCACCGGCGGCCTGATCATCGCCGCGCTCACCGACATTGCCGGCTCCTCCGCCGTGGTCGACCGCGGCTTCATCACCTATTCCAACGAAGCCAAGATGGAGATGCTCGGCGTCTCCGCCGCCACGCTCGACGCGCATGGTGCCGTGTCGCGCGAAACGGTGCTGGAGATGGCATCCGGCGCGCTGGCGCATTCGCGCGCAAGCCTTTCTCTTGCGGTTACCGGCATTGCCGGCCCAAGCGGCGGTTCGGCTGACAAGCCGGTCGGTCTCATCTGGTTCGGCCTGGCGCTCGCCGGCCAGCCGGTTGTCGCCGAGCGCCAGCTGTTTGGCCACAAGGGCCGCGAATTCATCCGCCACGAGACGGTGAGGCACGCGCTGCAGCTCGGCCTGCGCGCGCTGGGCTGAGATTAGGCGGGTCTGGCGCCGTAGATGACGTTGGCACGCTTCTCGAACGCCTCGGAAAACATGCGGAAGCCGCGGTCGAACATCGTGCCCATCAGCGCGCCGAGAATGCGGCTCTTGAACTCGTAGTCGATGAAGAAGTGGACCTCGCAGCCGCCGCCATCGGCCGGGTCGAAGCGCCAGATATTGCTTAGGTATTTGAACGGGCCGTCGATGTATTTGACGTCGATGGTGTTATCGTCCGGCTTCAGCAGCACCTGCGTGGTGAAGGTCTCACGGATCGCCTTGTAGCCGATGCTCATATCGGCGAGGAGAATGGTGCGGCCATCGCGCTCCTTGCGCGAGCGCACGGTCAGCGCCTCGCAGAGCGGCAGGAACTGCGGATAGGCCTCGACATCGGCGACCAGCCTGAACATCTCTTCCGGCGTATGGGCGACGCGGCGGGTGGCTTCGAATTTCGGCATGAAGACCGGATATCAGGCGGTTTTTCTGAGCTGCGCTTCGCGCGCCGCGCGCAGCCTGGCGAAATCGTCGCCGGCATGGTGCGAGGAGCGCGTCAGCGGGCTCGACGCCATCAGCAGGAAACCCTTGGTCCGGCCGATCGTCTCGAAGGATTTGAACTCCTCCGGCGTGACGAAGCGGATCACCGGATGGTGCTTCTTCGACGGCTGCAGATACTGGCCGATGGTCATGAAGTCGACATTGGCAGAACGCAGATCGTCCATCAGCTGCAGGATTTCGTTCCGCTCCTCGCCCAGGCCCACCATGATGCCGGACTTGGTGAAGATCGACGGATCGAGCTCCTTCACCCGCTGCAAAAGCCGGATCGAATGGAAATAGCGCGCACCCGGACGCACCGTCAGGTAATTCGACGGCACGGTCTCGAGGTTGTGGTTGAACACATCGGGCTTGGCCGCCACCACGATCTCCAGCGCGCCGTCCTTGCGCAGGAAGTCCGGCGTCAGGATTTCGATCGTCGTCGATGGCGTCGCCGCCCGGATCGCACGGATAACCTCGGCGAAATGCTGTGCACCGCCATCGGCAAGATCGTCGCGGTCGACCGAGGTGATGACGACGTGGCTGAGCCCCATCTGCTTGACGGCGTGCGCGACGCGCGCCGGCTCATCGGGATCGAGCGCTGTCGGAATGCCGGTGGCGACATTGCAGAAGGCGCAGGCGCGCGTGCAGATCTCGCCCATGATCATGAAGGTGGCGTGCTTCTTCTCCCAGCACTCGCCGATATTCGGGCAGCCGGCCTCCTCGCACACCGTGACCAGCTTGTGCGACTTCACGATCTCGCGCGTCTCGGCATAGCCTTTCGAGACCGGCGCCTTGACGCGGATCCAGTCGGGCTTACGCAGCACTTCCTGGTCCGGCTTGTGCGCCTTTTCAGGGTGCCGCAGGCGCGGCGCATTGGCGATCGTGTCGAGAACAGTGACCATCTCAAACCCGGTTCATTGGCGAGCCGCTGTCCGGAGCTCGCGTTCCAACGTCATCTAAGGCTTTTCGGCGCAAAGAAAAAGGTCATGCCGGCGCATGACGGCAGGGCCTTTTTCGCATAGCAGATATCGATGCCGGCTAACGGCGCACCAGCCGTCCTACAAAGATCAGCAGGCAGGCACCGACGAAGCCGGTGATCAGATAGGCGAACCAGCCGACGCCGAAGGGCTCGATGCTGAGGGCTCTGAGGATCGCGTTCAGCACCACCGCGCCGACGATGCCCATGATGATATTCATGAAGATGCCGGTGTTGCTCTTCATCACCATCTCGGCCAGCCAGCCGGCCAGACCTCCGATGATGATGGCTGTAATCCAGCCCACGCCATTCACGTCCATATGCCCACTCCTCGTATGATGGAGAAAAATGCATCCGCAAACGAACTGCCTTGCCGTCGCGTTCCTCCGAGCATTGCGCGTGAGTCCCGCCCGGCCAATTTATCATGCGTTGAGCGCCCGGCCATAGGCGTCGAGCACGCTCTCCTTCATCATCTCCGACAGGGTCGGATGCGGGAAGATGGTGTGCATCAGCTCTTCCTCAGTGGTCTCGAGGTTCATCGCCACGACAAAACCCTGGATCAGTTCGGTGACTTCGGCGCCGACCATATGCGCGCCGAGCAACTGACCGGTCTTCTTGTCGAAGATGGTCTTGATGAAACCCTGGTCCTCGCCGAGCGCGATCGCCTTGCCGTTGGCGCCGAACTGGAAGCGGCCGACGCGGATGTCCTTGCCTTCGGCCTTCGCCTTGGCTTCGGTCAGGCCGACGGAGGCGACCTGCGGGTTGCAATAGGTACAGCCCGGGATCTTCAGCTTGTCGGTGGCATGCACGCCGGGGAAATTGGCGATCTTCTCGATGCACACCACGCCTTCGTGCTCCGCCTTGTGGGCAAGCATCGGCGGTCCGGCGACATCGCCGATGGCGTAGATACCAGGCACGTTGGTCTTGCCGTAACCGTCGACGACGACGCAGCCGCGGTCCGTCTTCACGCCGAGCGTCTCGAGGCCGAGATTCTCGATATTGCCTTGTACGCCGACGGCCGAGATCATCCGGTCGGCGGTGATCTTCTCGACCTTGCCGTCCTTCATCTCGACATGCGCGGTGACCGAATTGGCTGACTTCTCGACCTTGGTCACCTTGGCCTCGAGGATGATCTTCATCCCCTGCTTCTCGAACTGCTTCTGCGCAAACTTGGAAACCTCGGCATCCTCGACCGGCATCACCGCCGGCAACAGCTCGACCACCGTCACCTCGGCGCCCATGGTGCGGTAGAAGGAAGCGAACTCGATGCCGATGGCGCCGGAGCCCATCACCAGCAGCGACTTCGGCATCTCCTTCGGCACCATCGCCTCGAAATAGGTCCAGATCAGCTTGCCGTCCGGCTCGATGCCGGGCAGCGCGCGCGGCCTGGCGCCGGTCGCCAGGATGATGTGCTTAGCGGTGTAGGTGCCTTCGCCCTTGACGCCCTTCGGCGCCGGCGGCTGCGGCTCCATCGGCTTCTTGGCTGTCTTCGAGACCACAATCTCGCCGGGCTTCGACAGCTTCGCCTCGCCCCAGATGACGTCGACCTTGTTCTTCTTCATCAGGAAGGCGACGCCGCCGTTGAGGCGCAGCGAGACCTTGCGCGAACGGTCGACGACGGCGGCCGTATCGGCGCTGACCTTGCCGCCATCGAGCTTCAGCCCATAGTCCTTGAGATGATCCGAATAATGCATGATCTCGGCCGAGCGCAGCAGCGCCTTGGTCGGGATGCAGCCCCAGTTGAGGCAAATGCCGCCGAGATGCTCGCGCTCGACGATCGCCGTCTTGAAGCCGAGCTGGGCGGAGCGCACCGCCGTGACATAGCCGCCGGGGCCGGAGCCGATGATGATGACGTCGTAGGATTCAGCCACGGGTTTTCTCCCTGATTTTCTAGAGTTCCAGCATCACGCGCACCAACGGTGCCAGCGCACTGCCGATGTTTCGCGTGTTTTGGGCATCGAGGTGGACGCCGTCCAGCGGTGTGGTCGTCGCCACCGTTCCGGCATCGAAAAAGCCGCAGCCTGCCTCGTCGGCAAGTGCGGAATATTGCGGCGCCAGCCGCTTCGAGGCTTCATCGCCGCCGGCGAACATTTCCTTGAATTCGGCATTGTCGGTGCGGCTGACCGCGGGCGGCGCGACGAGCAGAATCTGCGGCGCCGGCCAATCGAACGGGTAGTCGTGGCCGCGCACGATATCGATCAGCCGCTGCATGCCTTGCTTGGCGGCGACCGGATTGCCGTGGATCCACGGCTTCATGTCGTTGGCGCCGAGCATGATGATGATCAGGTCGAGCGGCGCATGCGTCATCAGCACCGTCGGCAACAGCCTGGCACCGTTGCGGTCGGCGCCGGCCAGGTGGTCGTCGAAGGCCGTGGTGCGGCCGTTCAGGCCGTCGGCGATGACCTCGATGTTGCCGCCCAAAGTCGCGCGCAGCACGCTCGGCCAGCGGTCTTCCAGCGCATGGCGTCCGAGGCTGGCGGCGTCATAGCCCCAGGTCAGCGAATCGCCAAAGCAGAGAATTGTCTTCATGCGTTTGTCCCACCCCTGCCGAACCCCGCCGCCGTGCCTTTGAGGCGCCAGCGCACGAACAGCCATTGCACGATGATCGCCACGACGCCGGGCAGGATCAGCCCGGCAACGATTGAAAGATCGCTTGCGGTCGCACGGTTCTCGGCCGGCACGGAAAACGTCCAGCCGGCGAGCGCCAGCAGCGTCAGTGCGAAAACCGCCAGCAGCCACCACAACATCCGGTCGACCGCTCGAACCGGCTCGGCGCGGAACTGGACCAGAAAGAAGATGACGGTCACGACGATGACGATCAGGGCCGTCGCCGCGAAGACCAGTATGTACTCTTCCGTCGCGCCGGTGAGGACGGCCAGTTCCTGCACCACCAACCCGCCAGCCAGACCGGAAAGGATGAAGGCGAAAAGGCTGGTGAAGAATTTCCGCACCGCCTTTTCCTTTCCTAGACCAGCATGCCCATCGGATTTTCGATCATGCGCTTGAAGGCGCCGAGGAGTTCCGCACCCAGCGCGCCGTCGACGGCCCGGTGATCGGTCGACAGCGTCACCGACATGACTGTAGCGATCCTGATCTCGCCGTTCTTGACCACCGCCCGCTCCTCGCCCGCACCCACCGCCAGGATCGTCGCATGCGGCGGGTTGATGACGGCGGCAAAGTCCTTGACGCCGAACATGCCGAGATTGGACACCGCCGTCGTGCCGCCCTGATACTCCTCCGGCTTCAGCTTGCGGCTGCGCGCCCGGCTCGCCAGGTCCTTCATCTCGTTGGAGATGGTGGACAGCGTCTTTTCCTCGGCGCGGCGGATGATCGGCGTGATTAGGCCGCCGGGGATCGACACCGCAACGCCCACATCGGCGTGCTTGTGCTTGACCATGGCGCTGTCGGTCCATGACGCGTTGGCATCCGGCACCGCCTTCAGCGCCATGGCCATCGCCTTGATCACCATGTCGTTGACCGAGAGCTTGTAGGCAGGCGCCTCGCCCTTCTCGGTCTTCTTCACGGGAGCCGCAGCATTGAGCTGCGTGCGCAGCGCCAAGAGCGCATCGAGTTCGCAGTCGAGCGTCAGGTAGAAATGCGGGATCGTGCTCTTGGCCTCGACCAGCCGGCGCGCAATGGTCTTGCGCATATTGTCGTGCGGGACGAGTTCGTAGGAGCCGGCTTCGAAAAGGCGAAGCACCTGATCGTCCGACATCGCCTTGGGCGCCGCAGCCGCCGGTGCCGGGGCGCCGGCAGGCGCTGCTTTTGCGGCCGGGGCGGCCTTGGCGCCGCCACCGGCAATCGCCGCCTCGACATCGGCCTTGACCACGCGACCATGCGGGCCGGTGCCTGTCACCGCCGAGACATCGACGCCGGCATCCTTGGCGATGCGCCGGGCAAGCGGCGAAGCGAAGGTACGCTCGCCAGCCGCGTGGCCATTGGCAACCGGCGCCGCTTCTGCTTTGGGTGCCGGCGCTGCAGCCGGTTCCGGCTTCGGCGCCTCGGCCTTGGTAGATTCAGCCTTGGGTGCCTCGGCCTTGGCTGGCGCGGCTGCACCACCGCTCTTGGCAGCGGCTCCTGTGTCCTCGCCTTCAGCCGCGAGCACCGCGATCAGCGCATTGACCTTGACGCCTTCGGTGCCGGCCGGAACCACCAGCTTGGCGACCGTGCCCTCATCGACGGCCTCGACCTCCATGGTCGCCTTGTCGGTCTCGATCTCGGCGATCACGTCGCCCGGCGAAACCTTGTCGCCTTCTTTCACGAGCCACTTGGAAAGATTGCCCTCTTCCATCGTGGGCGAGAGCGCCGGCATGGTGATGTTGATTGGCATTTTTTCCTCCCGCCCGGCTCAGCGATACGTGACGGCTTTGACCGCCTCGACGACCTCGCCGATATTCGGCAATGCCAGCTTTTCGAGGTTCGCCGCATAGGGCATCGGCACATCCTTGCCGGCGACGGTGATGACCGGCGCATCTAGGAAGTCGAAGGCGCGCTGCGACACCTGGTTGGCGATGTGGTCGCCGACCGAGCTCTGCGGGAAACCTTCCTCGACCACGATCAGGCGGTTGGTCTTCTTCACCGAAGCGATGATGGTGTCGAAATCGAGCGGCCGGATCGACCTCAGATCGATGATCTCGGCATCGATGCCCATGCCGCGCAACTCGGCCTCCGCCTTGATTGCATAGGTCATGCCGATGCCGAACGAGACGATGGTGACGTCTTTGCCTTGCTTGTGGACACGAGCCTTGCCGATCGGCAGCACGAAATCGTCAAGCTTCGGCACGTCGAAGGACTGGCCGTAGAGGATTTCGTTCTCGAGGAAGATGACCGGGTTCGGATCGCGGATCGCCGCCTTGAGCAGGCCCTTGGCATCGGCGGCCGTGTACGGCATCACCACCTTGAGGCCCGGAATGTGGCTGTACCAGGCAGCATAGCACTGCGAGTGCTGGGCGGCGACGCGGGCAGCCGCACCGTTCGGTCCGCGGAAGACGATCGGCGCGCCCATCTGGCCGCCGGACATATAAAGCGTCTTGGCGGCGGAGTTGATGATCTGGTCGATCGCCTGCATGGCGAAGTTGAAGGTCATGAACTCGACGATCGGCTTCAGCCCGGCCATCGCCGCACCGACGCCGACGCCGGCAAAACCGTGCTCGGTGATCGGCGTGTCGACGACGCGCCGAGGTCCGAATTCCTGCAGGAGCCCTTGCGTGATCTTGTAGGCGCCCTGGTATTCGGCAACCTCTTCGCCCATGACGAAGACGTCGCCGTCGCGGCGCATTTCCTCGGCCATGGCGTCACGCAACGCCTCGCGCACCGTGGTCGACACCATCTCGGTGCCGGCCGGAATGTCGGGATCGGCGGCGATTTCGGTCTTCGGCGCTGCAGCGACGGGTGCCGCGGCCTCGCTCTTGGCCGCCGCCGGCGCTGGTGCCGCTGTTTCAGCCTTGGCAGGCTCTTCGCCGATGCCTTCGCCGGCCTTGTCGACATCTTCGCCGTCGACCGCAAGCACGGCGATCACCGCGTTGACCTTGACGCCTTCGGTGCCGGCAGGAACCACGATCTTGGCAATCGTGCCTTCATCGACGGCCTCGACTTCCATCGTCGCCTTGTCGGTCTCGATCTCGGCGATGACGTCGCCGGCGACCACCTTGTCGCCTTCGTTCTTCAACCACTTGGAAAGATTGCCCTCTTCCATGGTCGGCGAGAGAGCGGGCATGAGAATTTCGATCGGCATGTCCTTGCCCTCCCTTACAGTACGATGTCGGTCCAGAGCTCGGACGGATCCGGCTCTGCGTCGTTCTGGGCAAAATCAGCGGCGTCGGCGACGATGTCGCGGACCTCCTTGTCGATGGCCTTGAGCTCGTCCTCACTTGCCCATTTCTTGTCGATCAGCCGCGCCTTGACCTGCTCGATCGGGTCATGCTCGGAGCGCATCTTCTGCACTTCTTCCTTGGAGCGATACTTCGCCGGATCGGACATCGAATGGCCGCGATAGCGATAGGTCTGCATTTCGAGGATCAGCGGACCGTTGCCGGATCGGCACCACTCGGTGGCGACGTCGGCGGCGGCCTTCACCGCGCGCACATCCATGCCGTCGACCTGGATGCCGGGGATCTTGAACGAGGCGCCGCGATGCGAGAAATCGGTCTCGGCCGACGAGCGCGACACCGAGGTACCCATGGCGTAGCGATTGTTCTCGATGATGAAGATCACCGGCAGCTTCCACAGCGAGGCCATGTTGAAGCTTTCATAGACCTGGCCCTGATTGGCCGCACCGTCACCGAAATAGGTCAGCGACACGTTCTTGTTCTCGCGGTAGCGGTTGGCGAAGGCGAGCCCGGTGCCGAGCGACACCTGCGCGCCGACGATGCCGTGGCCGCCATAGAAATGCTTCTCCTTGGAGAACATGTGCATGGAGCCGCCCTTGCCCTTCGACAGGCCGCCGCGGCGCCCGGTCAACTCGGCCATGACGCCGCGCGGCGACAGCTCCATCGCCAGCATGTGGCCGTGGTCGCGATAGGCGGTGATCATCTGGTCGCCGTCGATCAAGGCCATCTTCATGCCGGTGACGACCGCTTCCTGGCCGATATAGAGGTGGCAGAAGCCGCCGATGAAGCCCATGCCGTAAAGCTGGCCGGCCTTTTCCTCGAAGCGTCGGATGAGCAGCATGTGCCGGTAGGCGGCAAGCTCCTCGTCCTTGGTGAAATCAGCTGGTTTGGGGGCGGAAAGTCCCGATGATTTGACGGATTTGGCAGGCGCTTTTCTGGCGGCGGTGGCCATGCATCACTCCCTGTTGGCGTCTCTTTGCGGACATTAGAGCAAGATGAAATCTGCTCTGAGGGAGATCAGTTCTCCCCACCGATTTGAGCAAGGCTAACACGCGGGAAAGCGTTTCGCTATGCAGAAAAATGCATGGCTGTCATGCGTCTAAGCGATTAAAATCATTGCAAATATCAACGATTAACTGAAATTCAGTTATTTCGCTGAAGCCGGCAGCATGATGGTGATTTCGTCGGCATGGGAGACATTGAGCGCCTTGCGCGCCTGCTCGTCAAGCATGTCCTTCTCCAGCGTACCTTCATGCATCAGCTGGACACGGCGTTCGAGATCGACCCGCCGCGCCTTGATGGCGTCGAGCTTGCCCTGCAGATCGACCGCCTGGGCCGCGAGCTGGTACTTGGAGTAGATGCCGAATTCGCCGTGATAGGCGTGGAAGCCGAAATAGGCCAGGAACAGCACGCAGAGCGAGGGGATGATCAGCCGGCCGGTGTTTCTCTGCTTGTGCTGGCGTGTCCACATGGCGCTCGTCCTCTCAACGCCTCTTTCTCGCCGATTGTGCTTAATGGACGGTTACGGACGGCCGGATTCGGCAGCCGCGAAAAACAAAAGGGCGGGAATGCTCCCGCCCTTTTCGTTACTGGACATGGTCCGGAGATCAGCTTTTCACGATCGACTTGCCGGCGTAGCGCGCCTGCTTGCCGAGTTCTTCCTCGATGCGGATCAGCTGGTTGTACTTGGCCATGCGGTCGGAGCGCGACAGCGAGCCGGTCTTGATCTGCCCGCAATTGGTGGCGACCGCCAGATCGGCGATGGTCGAATCCTCGGTTTCGCCCGAGCGGTGCGACATGACTGCGGTGTAGGCGGCCTTGTGCGCGGTCTCGACCGCGTCGAGCGTCTCGGTCAGCGAGCCGATCTGATTGACCTTGACCAGGATCGAATTGGCGACGCCCATGCGGATGCCGTCGCGCAGCCGCGCCGTGTTGGTGACGAACAGATCGTCGCCGACCAGCTGCGTCTTCTTGCCGATCAGGTCGGTCAGGATCTTCCAGCCTTCCCAGTCGTCCTCGGAGAGGCCGTCCTCGATCGAGATGATCGGATAGTCGGCGGCGAGCTTGGCCAGGTACTTGGCCTGTGCCTTCGGATCGCGGGTCTTCTTCTCGCCTTCATAGACGTAGTTGCCGTCCTTGAAGAACTCGGTCGCCGCGCAGTCGAGGCCGAGCGCCACGTCCTCGCCCGGCTTGAAGCCGGCCTGCTCGATCGATTCCATGATGAAATCGAGCGCCGACGGCGCGCTCTTCAGATTCGGAGCGAAGCCGCCCTCGTCGCCGACATTGGTGTTGTGGCCGGCATCCTTCAGCTTCTTGCGCAGCGTGTGGAAGATCTCCGAGCCCCAGCGAACGCCGTCGCGCAGCGTCGGCGCGCCGATCGGCAGGATCATGAATTCCTGGAAGTCGATCGGGTTGTCGGCATGGGCGCCGCCATTGATGATGTTCATCATCGGCACCGGCAGCACATGCGCCTTGGCACCGCCGACATAGCGGTAGAGCGGCAGGCCGGCCGCTTCGGCAGCGGCCTTGGCGACCGCCAGCGACACGCCGAGGATGGCATTGGCGCCGAGCCGGCTCTTGTTGGGCGTGCCGTCAAGCTCGATCATGGTCTGGTCGATATGGATCTGGTTTTCGGCTTCCATACCGCCGATCGCCTCGAACAGTTCGCCATTGACGGCCTCGACCGCCTTGAGCACGCCCTTGCCGAGGTAGCGGGGCCCGCCGTCGCGCAACTCTACGGCTTCATGAGCGCCGGTCGAGGCGCCTGACGGCACCGCGGCGCGGCCCATGGAGCCGTCTTCCAGCACCACGTCGACCTCGACGGTCGGATTTCCACGGCTGTCCAGGATTTCACGCCCGACAATGTCGATGATGGCGGTCATTTGCGATGTCCCCGATTGATCGATTGAAGCGTCGCGCCCCTCTTAGCCAAAGCGCTGCAAAAGGCAATCGGGCGGCTCGCAAATAGTGCCGCTGCGTCGATTCACGAAGCGCAAATTTTTGTCATCATAAGTCATGCGCGGCGAACCGGTTTCTGGTCTATGATTCTCCCGCGCGGGGCGAAACAGGAGGAGTTTCGCCATGTCCCAGTTGAGCGGTATCGTGAGTTTGTTCCTGATTGCGGCGGCGTTCCTGACATCGTGCGACAGTCAGAAGCCACAGCAGGGCGCGGTGCAATTGTCGACCCTCAACGCGGCGGAGTAGGTTTTCTTCGCAGACAAAGGGCCCCCGGTCATTCGGGGGCCCTTTTCTTTTGCGGCTGGGTTGCCCTACCCGGTCAGTGCCAATAGGGCTCAACCTTGTAGTAGTCGTATGACGCATCGCGCGCCATCTCGCCGTCAGCGCCCGTCAGTTCGTTGATCGAATAGGCCGGCGCGGATTTCAGCTGTTCCTTGGAGAACGGCACGACATAGCCGCCCTTGTCCTCGTCATAGTCGAGGCTCGCCCACGGAATGGCATGGTATTTCTCGCCAATGCCGAGAAATCCGCCAAAGCCGATGACCGCGAACATGATGCCATTCGAGGTCTTGTCGAGCATGACATCCTCGATGCTGCCGATGTGCGTGCCTTCGGTGTTGTAGACCGACGTGCCGATGACCCGCGAAGCGGCAATGGCTTCGGTGTGTCCCGTCTGGGTTGTCATGGTGGTGCTCCTCTTTTGTCTCTGCCACTATGCATTGACAATGAGGGGCGCTGACGAAGGTTCCAGACTTTTCTTCGGCGGGTGGAAGGCTAGTCGGCGAGAATGAACGTGACCTTCATATTGACCCGGTAGGCGGCGATCTTGCCGTCCTCGACGTCGATCTTCTGGTCCTGGATCCAGGCGCCCTCGACGTTCTTGAGGGTCTTTACGGCACGCGCAATTCCCTTTTCGATAGCGTCCTGAAAGCTCTTCTTGGACGACGACGTGATCTCGGTGACGCGGGCGACGGACATGGCTTCCTCCTGCCAAGACGCTCAGTTGCAGGGCAAGCCTACAACTGACCCCGGCAGACGACAAGCGCGGGTGCTAACCCTTGGCGATGCGGTCGAACGCCATCAGCCTTTCGAGCAGCGCCGGCAGGTCTTTGAGCGGCACCATGTTGGGGCCGTCGGATGGCGCGTTGTCGGGATCCTGATGCGTCTCGATGAACACACCGGCGACACCGACCGCGACCGCGGCGCGCGCCAGCGTCTCGACGAAGCGGCGGTCGCCACCGCTGGAGCCGCCCTGCCCGCCCGGCTGCTGCACCGAATGGGTCGCGTCGAAAATCACAGGCGCGCCGATCTCGGCCATGATCGGCAGCGCACGCATGTCGGAGACCAGCGTGTTGTAGCCGAACGAGGCGCCGCGCTCGGTGACCAGCACATTGGCGTTGCCGGATCCCGTCACCTTGGCGACGACGTTCTTCATATCCCACGGCGCCAGGAACTGGCCCTTCTTCACATTCACCACCTTGCCGGTCTTGGCTGCGGCGATCAGCAGATCGGTCTGCCGCGACAGGAAGGCCGGTATCTGCAGGATGTCGACATGCGGCGCGACCAGCGCGCACTGCTCTTCGGTGTGGATGTCGGTCAGAATTGGCAGCGAGAATTCCTTGCGCAGATCGTCGAACACCGGCAGTGCAGCTTCGAGCCCAGCGCCGCGCGTTCCGCCGAGAGAGGTCCGGTTGGCCTTGTCGTAGCTGGTCTTGTAGACGAGCCCGATGCCGAGCTTTTGCGTCAGTTCCTTGAGGGCGCCTGCCATGTCAAAAGCATGCTGGCGCGATTCAAGCTGGCATGGTCCGGCGATCAGCGACAGCGGCGCTGTGTTGGCAAACACGACCTTGCCGACGGTTACCGACGAATTGGGCTTGCTCATGGGGTCTCCTGAAAGATGAAGGCCGCGCCCTGCCCGGGCGCCGGCGGCACGACAATTTCATTGCCGCGTATGTCGTGATCAACGGACCCGGCTGCAAGCAGCCTTGCCACGGTGTCGGCGCTGCCGACCGAAAGGACGATCGCCGCAAATCGAAGTTGCGACGGCGCGCCGGCCGGAATTCCGAAGCGGGTGGCAAACGTGGCTGGATGCAGAATGGTCAGTGTTGCATTGGGCAACTCGAACACATCGTCATTCTTGTTCGCCGAGCCGGCGGCGATCGAGATCAGCCGGCGTTGCCCGGCAGGCGCATCGCTGACCGCCACGATCTCGGCAATGCCGGTGACGCCATTGCCATGGGCCTGCAGCGCCGTGCGGTCGATTTTCGGCGCATTGATCCGCTCGCAGGCGAACAGGAGCGCGTCCGTAGCCGCCTCGCCTGCAGCGAAGCCCAGCTTGAAGGACGCGGTATCGCTCTTGCCGCTCGCATCGGTGAAGGCCCGCGAAAAGCTCAGCTCGTCTCCCGCCGACAGGCCGGCTTCGACATAGCGCGCATGATCCGCGTCGGCGTCGCCAGTGCCGAGAACCACGGCGGAGAAGCCTTCATCGCCGAGACCGTGGCGATAGAGGCGGTCGCGTGCGACGAACACATTGCCCTCGGCGATCGCGCTCGCCGCTGCCTGTCCATTGCCGATCGCGAGCGGCTCCAGATAGGTGCCGTCGGCGAAGAAGACGCAGCAATTTTCCGTGCCGAACGGATGGATGCCGGTCGGCGCCACGACAAAGCCGAGCGAGGCAAGCCGAGCCCGCGCAACATCGAGGCTTGCAGTCGGCAGCACAAGGTGATCGAGCGGGTGAGCCGCGGGCGTTTTGGTCATGCGGGTGCGGTGTGCATCATTCCCAAGGCTGGTTCAAGAGCCTCATCTTGTGCAGCCACGGCATCGGTTGCCTTCCCTGATTGCACTTGCAGTCACCGGGAAGCGACCCTAGCTCACAAGCATGAAGAGAATCGTCCTTACGGCAATGGCGGTTGCGGCGATCGTGGTTGTCGCCGCGCTGGTGCTGAACACGCGGCCGGGAGTCGACCCGGCGGAGACTTCCGCCGTCCAGACGGAATGAAACCGTTCATCCCATGCATTCGAGCGCGTTGCCTGCAGTCGAAATTCGCTCAGGCAGCCACGACATCGGCCGAATAACGCAATTCGCGCAATGGTTTGACCCGGCTGGTCGTCTCGGCGTAGAGCGGATGCGCCTTGTAGGCGGCGAGTGCGGCATCATCTTCGAATTCGGCATAAACGACCACGTCGATGGCATCCGACAGCGGATCGACCTTGGTGTTGAGGGTCACTTCGAAGAGGCTGGAATGCGGGATCTTGCCCAGCGCCATCAATCCGTCGCGCACGGCTCCCACATCCTCTTTGCGCCGGGCGCTGAAGAAAACGATATGCCGGATCAACACAACCTCCTGATCGGTATGCGCGGGTGTTTTGTGCGAGCGCAGCCGTCGCGTCAACCGGCAACGATGTCGCGCCAGGCCCTTTGGAATGCGGGGCGGAATTAGGCCGCGCCGGTGACGTAGCGCACGATGCGCGACATCTCCCTGACCGTATAGTCGAGGTAGGCGCCTTGATTGTAGAGGCCGTCCCAGATCAGGAAGAAGGTGAAGGCGATGATCACGATTACATAGCGCATGGCTAAAGCTAACGCATATGGGTAGGCGCAACCATAGCGATTCCGATCGCCACAGACACTCTTCAGCGGAATTTTCGCACCCTCGATTCGATTGCCTGGCACTGCCTTGCCGGTCGCTTGCCTCTTGAAGTTCCCGCCGATGAAGTGGAAGATTGTCGTGGGAATTCACAGGGAAGCGCGAAAACCCTTGAGGGGCGCGTTTTCATTCGAGCCCGCCCGCTGCCGAATCGGCAAGCTGTCGAGATCGGGGAGCGGAGTTCGAGCCTGGCGAAGGAACCGCGAGAGGGTGGGAGCCGGCATATTGCGCCGGCTCTGCGGAAGTTCAGGGGCGTGACATGACCTGTAGCGAACACAAGAGCGGTGGCCCGGGCGGCATGTCCCTCGGCGACGCGGTAAAGCTCGACGAGTTCAATTTCGCCGAGATCGTCAAGGGGCTGCCTGCCAAGGCACGCATGGTGTTGTCGGCTGCCATGAACCTGCCGCGCGGCTCGCTCAAGGTCAGGATGCCGGACGGCCGCGCTGTGCTCGTCGGCGGCAAGGGGCCCGGCCCCGACGCCGAACTGGTGCTGAAGAACTGGCGCCTGCCCGGCCGCGCCTTTTCCGGCGGCACGATCGGCGTCGCCGAATCCTACATGGACGGCGATTGGGAAAGCCCTGACGTCACCAGTTTCCTGGAACTGTTCGTGGTCAACTCGGCCATCGGCGAGCGTGTCGCCGGCGGCGCCAGTTGGCTGATCAACACCGTCCAGCGCATCCGTCACTGGTTCAACGACAACACCCGCACCGGTTCGAAGCGCAACATTTCGGCGCATTACGATCTCGGCAACGCCTTTTACAAGCAATGGCTGGACCCGAGCATGACCTATTCGTCGGCGCTCTACGCCACCGGCGCCAACGATTTGGAAAGCGCGCAAGCCGCCAAATACCGCGCGCTGGCCAAGGACACCGGCATCGGCAAAAAGGACCATGTGCTCGAGATCGGCTGCGGCTGGGGTGGCTTTGCCGAATTCGCCGCGCGCGAGATCGGCTGCCGCGTCACCGGCCTGACCATCAGCCGCGAGCAGCACGATTTCGCTAGGGCGCGCATCCAAAAGGCCGGGCTTGCCGACAAGGTCGACATCAAGCTGCAGGACTATCGCGACGAGACCGGCACCTATGACCGCATTGCCTCGATCGAGATGTTCGAGGCGGTCGGCGAAAAATACTGGCCGGTGTTCTTCGCCAAGATGAAGGCCTGCCTCAGACCCGGCGGCACGGCGGGCCTGCAGATCATCACCATCAACGAGGATGCCTACGACACCTATCGGGCGCGGCCGGATTTCATCCAGCGCTACGTGTTTCCGGGCGGCATGCTGCCGACGCCGTCGATCCTGAAATCGCTGGGCAAGGAGCATGGCCTTGCTCATCTGCGCGAGCGCGTGTTCCCGGACGACTATGCCCGCACGCTCGCCGAATGGCGCCAGCGTTTCTGGGGATCCTGGGAAAAGATCGTCCCGCTCGGTTTCGACGACCGCTTCAAGAAGCTCTGGGAATTCTACCTGCACTATTGCGAAGCCGGCTTCCGCGCCAGCTACATCGACGTCCGCCAGGTGGTCTACAAGGCCTGATGCATGACGCCCTTGACCGTTCCCAACGATCCGCTGGGCGATTCCATTGAGCCCGCGTTCCCTGGACCGGTCACCGTTCCCGCGACCGGCTCGCCCTAAATATTTGGCGACCCCAACCGGGCAACAAGCTGGACGCGCCCCCGCTTCACAAAGCGATGCGGTATTTGGCAAAACCTGCCTCGCCTTCGCCTGCGGGCTCGATCTTCAGCGACTTCACCTCGGCGATGAAATCCTTCGCCTTGGGCCCGGTCTCGAACACGACGCTGGTTCCCGCCAGCGGCGCGAACGACCAGTTGTCATCAGCGGACGGGTTGATCGTACCTTCGCTGATGATGTAGCGCACGATCACGTCGCGATTGGTGTCCGGCGCCTCATAGATGATCTTCGAGGCATTGATGTCGGGGAAATTGCCGCCGCCGCCGGCGCGGTAATTGTTGGTGGCAACGACGAATTTAGCTGCGGGATCAATTGGCTTGCCGTCGAACATGAGATCAACGATGCGGTTCGAGCCGGCATTAGCCAGACCACCCTTGGCATCGTATTTCGGCGGCTGCGACAGGTCGATCTTGTAGCTGACGCCGTCGATCACGTCGAAATTGTAGGACGGGAAATCAGTATTGATCAGCGGCTCGTCCGCTTTGCCCGCCTCGATCCGGTTGAAGATACCGGCCGACATCTCCAGCCATTCCTTGACTTGCGCGCCGGTGATTTCGACCGCCCGCACGGTGTTCGGATAGAGATAGAGATCGGCGACATTCTTGATAGCGATGTCGCCCACGGGAACGTCGGTATAGTAGTCGGCGCCGCTGCGCCCCCCGGCCTTGAAGGGAGCCGCGGCCGACAGCAGCGGCACGTCCTTCCATTGCGTGCTCTTCAATATGTCCTTGAGATACCAGCTCTGCGCCTGGTTGACGATCTGCACCGACGGATCGTCGGCGACCAAAGCGAAATAGGAATAGAGCGGCGCCGACGTCTTGCCGACCGGACGGCGCACATAGGCGAGCGTCGCCTCATGATCCTGCTCCAGCGCCGCGATGATGCGCTTGTCGTCGTTGACCGTCGCCTTGTTCTTGTTGTCGACCCGCTCGTAGATCGGCCGCGCCTCGGAGGTCGCCGAAACGACCCGCCATTTCGAGCCGTCGCGCTCCAGCAAAAGGTCGATCAGGCCCATATGCGAGCCCCAGAACCCGCCCATCACGGCAGGCTTGCCCTGCAGCGTGCCCTTTTCGGTGTCGACGGCCTCGAGCGATTGAAAGTCCTTCTTGCCGGGGAAGACGAGATGCTGGTGGCCGGTGAACACGGCGTCGATGCCTTCAACGCCGGCGACGAAGAAGGAAGCGTTTTCCATCATGTCGCCTTGCTTGACGTCGATGCCGGAATGCGAAAGCGCAATCACGATGTCGGCGCCTTGCTCCTTGATTTCAGGCACCCAGGCCTTGGCCGCGTCGACGATATCGCGCGTCTTGACGTTGCCCTCGAGGTTTTTCAGATCCCAGACCATGATCTGCGGCGGCACGAAGCCGATGATGCCGATCTTGATCGGCTGCTCGGCGCCGGAGCCATCCTTGATCTTCTTGTCGAGGATCACGTACGGCTTGAGGTAGAGCTTGTCGTCGCGCGGATTGGCGGCCAGCTGGGTGCCGCGGATCAGGTTGGCGCAGACGAACGGGAAATTGGCGCCGGCCAGCACCTTGTCCAGGAACGACAGGCCGTAGTTGAACTCGTGGTTGCCGAGCGTCGAGCATTCGTAGCCGAGCAGGTTCATGCCTTTCATGATCGGATGCAGGTCGCCGTCCTGCATGCCCTTCTCATAGGCTATGTAGTCGCCCATCGGGTTGCCCTGCAAAAGGTCGCCATTGTCGATCAGCATCGAATTGACCGCTTCCTTGCGCACGGCATCGATCAGCGAAGCCGTCCGCGACAGGCCCATCGTGTCGTTTGCTTTGTCGGCGTAGTAATCATAGGGCAGCACGTTCACATGGATGTCGGTCGTCTCCATGATCCTGAGATGCGCCTGGTTGGCCTGAGCGCGGGCGGAGAACGGGTGCAGCATGATCAGCGCCCCGGTGGCGGCGGCGCCCGCCAGCAGTGAGCGGCGGGAGACAGGGTGGAGCAGTTGAGACATTGTTTTTTCCTGTTTCGACAATGCGACAAGCCCTGCCCCGAAGCGAAAGCTTCGCGCTGAAATCCTGCCATGTCCATCTGGAATCCAGTCGATCAGCAAAAGGTGACGGGCGGATGAAACGCCTTCCCGCCAGGCAAGGTCAGCCCTTGTCGTTGTCGCCCTGGGTGATCAGCCGCGCGCTGCGCTGGCCGGTTACATAAATCCATAGCCAGCTAAGCGAAACCGCCAGCCGGTTGCGAAAGCCGATCAGGAAATAGATGTGGGCGATGCCCCACAGCCACCAGGCGGGCCAGCCGGTAAGCTTGATCCAGCCGAAATCGATCGCCGCGGCGCGCTTGCCGATCGTCGCCAGATCGCCGTCATGCTTGTAGCGGAACGGCCGCGGGCTCGTGTCGCCGGCAAGCCGTGCTTTGATGGTCGCGGCGACGTGCCAGCCTGCCTGCTTGGCTGCCGGCGCCACGCCCGGCACCGGCTTGCCATCCGGCCGCAACACATGCGCTGCGTCGCCGATGACGAAGATCTCCGGGCTGCCCGGCACCGTCAGGTCGGGCTCGACGAGCACCCTGCCCGCCCGGTCCGCCGCCGCGCCCAGCCATTCGGCGGCCGGCGACGCGGCAACGCCGGCCGCCCACAGGATTGTCCGGGCCGGCAGCACCGTGTCGCCGAAGACGACGCCCTCGGCGTCGCAGCGAGTCACGGCATGGCCGAGTTCCACCTCGACGCCAAGGCGCTCGAGCGCCTTCCTGGCATAGTCGGAAAGCTCAGGCGCGAAATTGGCAAGGATGCGGTCGCCGGCCTCGATCAGCACCACGCGCGTCTGGCGCGTGTCGATGTTGCGGAACTCGCCGCGCAGCGTGTCGCGCGCGAGTTCGGCAATGGTGCCGGCCAGTTCCACGCCGGTCGGCCCGCCTCCAACGATCGCCAGCGTCAAAAACGCCTTGCGCTTCTCCGGATCGGTTTCCCGCTCGGCCTGCTCGAAGGCCATAAGGATGCGCCGCCGAATGGTGGTTGCGTCCTCGAGCGTCTTCAGCCCCGGCGCAAAAGGCTCCCATTCGTCATGGCCGAAATAGGCGTGGCGGGCGCCGGTGGCGAGCACCAGCGTGTCGTAGGCGACCGCGCTGCCGTCGTCGAGCAGCACGCGCCTGCCGGCGCGATCGACACCGTTGACATTGGCGAGCAGCGTCGTCACGTCTTTGCGCTTGCGCAAGAGATGGCGGATCGGCCAGGCGACCTCCGAAGTCGCCAGCGCCGTGGTCGCCACCTGGTAGAGCAGTGGCTGGAAAAGATGGTGGTTGCGCTTGTCGATCATGGTGATGCGCACCGGCACGCCTGACAGCGCGCGGGTGAATTCCAGGCCGCCGAACCCCGCGCCGACAACGACGACATGATGGCTGGCTTCGTTCATCTCGTTCACCCATGGGCGCGTAAATTCACCGGCTTCGATATAGGGACTTTTGTGCACTGCAACAATGCCTCGACTGCCCGGGAGCCGCCGCTCGATGTCGTGAATGCACATGCCGGCCGGCTCATGCCGGGTATAGCCTCGCCGGACTGGATGACGGGAGTGAAGCATGGCCAACGATCGTGACGGCGAAGGTCCGGCGCAGTATTCCTCGCCGCCCTGCTTCATGCACGAACTCGACCCGGGATTCCGCGCTCCTCTCACCGACTGGACCGATGTGCGGCGCTGGCGCAAGGCCGAGCGCGAGCGGCTGATCGCGGCCCGGCTGGCGGTTTCCGCAGACACACGCACGGCAATGTCGCAGCGCATCGCCGAAGGCCTCGACGCCATGATCGGCGACATTGCCGACCGTCTGGTTAGCCTCTACTGGCCGTTTCGCGGCGAGCCGGATTTGCGCCCATGGATGGCATCGGTCAACGAGCGCGGCGGCCGCACGGCGCTTCCCGTCGTCATCGAGAAGGGACAGCCGCTAGTGTTCCGCACATACAAGCCGGGCGACCGCCTCGAAAAGGGCGTCTGGAACATCCCGATCCCTGCCGAGGGCGAACCGGTGCTGCCGGACATCGTCATTTCACCGATCGTCGGCATCGATCCCGGCAAGTACCGGCTGGGCTATGGTGGCGGCTTCTTCGACCGCACGCTGGCGGCAATGCCGTTCAGGCCATTGGTCATTGGCGTCGGTTACGAACTGCAGCGCATCCCCACCATCTACCCGCAGCCACACGACATCCCGATGAGCGAGGTGGTGACGGAGTTTACGGTCGCCTAGACTGGCGCCGCCTAAGTCAGACGGTCCAGGTCCAGTCGATCGGATAGTGGAAAATCGGGGTGAACGTCACGCCGACCGCCTCCATATCCCTGCGGCCGTCGACGACCATTTCCTTCAATCGGTCCAACTGCGCCGCATGCTCGTCGGTGTCCCAGACACTAACTTGAACGATCGAACCCTTCGGCGAAACGCCTGCATAAAAGTGAAGAAGCCCCGGCAGCCGCCTGACTGCCGGGATTATGTACTGCGAGGTCTTCTTGCTCGCGGCGTCGACCTCGGCAAGCCGAACCGGGTCGAAGCTGGCGCGCGAGATGCGGACGACGGAAGTTGCCGGCAATGACTCGGCCAGCGTGATTCTTTCTGTCATGTCGCGGCCGCTGCCTTCTACCGGTTATGAATCCGGACTAGAGCAATTCCAGGCAAAGCGTGAAACGGTTTCATCCGGAATGCGGTTCACTGTTCCGTGAAACGGTGAATCTCGCTAGGCCATCTCCGGTCGCAAGCCGACCGTTGTGCGGTCGACGATTTCGCGTAGCGCGAAGGACGAGTTGATCTTCGTCACATGCGGCATGGCCGACAACCATTCCTTGTGGATGCGCTCGTAGTCAACAAGGTCCTTGGCGGCGATGCGCAGAATGTAGTCGTATTCGCCGGACATCAAATGGCAGGAGAGCACGTTCGGGCAACGCTTGATCGCCGCCTCGAAGTCCGACAGCGTCTTCTCGAATTGCCCCGACAGCGATATATGAACGATCGCCGTCATCTGGTGGCCGAGTGCGGCATTGGAGAGCCGTGCGTGGTAGCCACGGATGGTTCCGGATTTCTCCAGATTGTCCAGCCGCCGCGAACAGGCCGACTGCGACAGGCCGACCTTCTCGGCAAGCGCGGCGTTGGGTATCCGCCCATCCTTCTGCAATGTCTCCAGAATGGCGATATCAATCCTGTCGAGCGGCATTCTTCGGGATTCCTTCGAAGATCTTGATATTTCGCGCAACGATTATCGAAACGCGCAGGTCAGCGCAAGCGCATTCGCAAACACTTGCGCAACGATTCGTGGTTCACTCACTTCATACAGGGAACGTGCCCTCAAAGGGCCGGATCAGGAGAAGAAAATGCGCGTCGGCTGCCCCAAGGAAATCAAGAACCACGAGTACCGCGTCGGCCTGACGCCGGGCTCGGTCCGCGAATATGTCGCGCATGGCCACGAAGTGCTGGTCGAGACCGGCGCCGGTGCCGGTATCGGCGCCGACGATAACGCCTACCGCGCCGCCGGCGCCACCATCGCCAAGACGGCGGCCGACGTGTTCGCCAAGTCGGACATGATCGTCAAGGTCAAGGAGCCGCAGCCCAACGAGTGGGTCCAGTTGCGCGACGGCCAGATCCTCTACACCTATCTCCACCTGGCTCCGGGTCCGGAGCAGACCAAGGGCCTGCTCGCTTCCGGCGTCACGGCGATCGCCTACGAGACCGTCACCGACGACCGCGGCGGCCTGCCGCTGCTGGCGCCGATGTCGGAAGTCGCCGGCCGCCTGTCGATCCAGGCCGGCGCCACAGCACTGCAGAAGGCCAATGGCGGCCGCGGCGTGCTGCTCGGCGGCGTGCCCGGCGTGCTGCCCGGCAAGGTCACCGTGCTTGGCGGCGGCGTCGTCGGCCTGCATGCCGCCCGGATGGCGGTCGGCCTCGGCGCCGACGTCACCATCATCGACCGCTCGATTCCGCGCCTGCGCCAGCTCGACGACCTGTTCGCCGGCCGCGTCCATACCCGCTACTCGACCGTCGAGGCGCTGGAAGAAGAATGCTTCTCGGCCGACATCGTCGTCGGCGCCGTGCTGATCCCGGGCGCTGCGGCACCCAAGCTGGTGAGCCGCGAAATGCTGTCCGGCATGAAGAAGGGTTCGGTGCTGGTCGATGTCGCCATCGACCAGGGCGGTTGCTTCGAGACCTCGCACGCCACCACCCATGCCGAGCCGACCTACGAGGTCGACGGCGTCATCCACTACTGCGTCGCCAACATGCCGGGCGCGGTGCCGGTCACCTCGGCGCACGCGCTCAACAACGCCACGCTGCATTATGGCCTGCAGCTCGCCGACAAGGGTCTGAAGGCGCTGGTCGACGACCACCATCTGCGCAATGGCCTCAACGTCCACAAGGGCAAGATCACCAACCGTGCCGTCGCGGAAGCGCTCGGCTACGAGTTGGTCGAGCCGAAGGCCGTGCTCGCCGCCTGATATCCTGACAAAAGAATTCCTCCTGTCGCCCGCCGGTTCACCCCGGCGGGTTTTTCTTTGCCCGGAGCAATTCCAGGAAAAGTGTGTAGCGGTTTTCCGTCCGGAGTTGCGACGAACTGCCCAAAGAAAAAGCGCGCAAACAAAAAAGCGGAGCCAAAGCCCCGCTTCCTCGATGTCGAGATTTGCCGCCGGTTCATCCGCGGTCGGCAATCGATCGACGACTACCTTTTAGCGCTCTTATGCGACGGGAGTGCGACAGTCGTCACCATCTTTCGCTCCGCCATGATCAATACGCGCTGTGTGAAGCACTTCACATTCGGCGTTCGAAAACTATGCCTACACAGGTGTCGTTCCCTGACGGCTCGAGCCGCTCCCAGACGCCGGCGAATACCAAGCTTTGCCGGCGGCTTCGGCCGCAGCTTCTGTCGCGACTATTTTCCCCAACTGCCCGCCAGACTATCGGCGGGCATCTTTTTGCGCGCCGTCAGCCGCGATCGATCCGGCACTGGTAGCAATTGTTGCGCGCCGAGCGGACGTGGACGTAGGCGATGTCGTCGCGCTCGAACAGCGCCTCGGCGCGTGCCGCGATGGCGGTCGTCGGGATGACGCCGCCGCTGCCATAGACGATGCGGTCGTCGCTGCCATAGCCGCGCACGATATAGTCGCTGCTTTCGAGCATGTCGGGCAGTGCCTCGGCCTCATCGGCACGTTCGCATTCCTGCGCGTGCAGGAAGATCGGCCCGGTCTCGGCGTAAGGCTGCGGTTCCGGAAACGGCCGGTAGGCCAGGATCAGATAGGCATCGCCGGCGGCGACGTTCTTCAGGCAATGCCGGCACGGCACGCCGTCGCCGTCGGAAATACCCCGCTCGGGCGTATGGCCGTAAGCGTCAGGTCCACCGCGCTGCAGGGCTCTCACATCTTCCGTCGGCAGAGCTTTGAACTGGATGGTCATGGCGAAATCTCCGGTGTCGTTGACCGGAAATTATGCTGCAGAGAAACCGCTTCCCACCCGATTCCTGCCAAGGCGGATCAGTCCATCAGCGCATCGAGGCCGCGCACCAGCCCGATGGTTTCCTGCACCCGCCGGACGGCAAGCAGCGTACCGGCGACATAGGGTGCTGCTGACGAACCCGCATCATGGCGGATGGTCAGCCGCTCGTCGGGCAGGCCGAACAGCGCCTCGCAGGACAGTATGTAGGATGGCAGGCGCAGCGCGTGCACCTGCACCCCCTCGCCCGCGCCGACAGCAGCACCGCGTGTTCCCGGCACGCCGGAGACCTCCGACACCGGCCGCGCGGTGGATGCCTTGCGGACATCAGCCAGCGCTTCCGCCAGTTCGCGCGCCGTGCCCGACGGCGCATCGGCCTTCCTGGCGCTGGCATAGTCGATGACCTCGACATCAGGCACGTATTTCGCCGCCATCAGCGCAAAACGCTTCATCAGCGTGGCGGTGATCGAAAAATTGCCGGCCGCGATGACGCCGACCCGGTTGGCACGCGCCGCCGCATCGATGTCGGCATAGTCGGCGGCTCCGAGCCCGGACGTGCCGATCACCACATGCCGTCCCTTCTCGATGGCGAGCAGCACGTGGTCCTTCACCACATCCGGCTTGGTGTAGTCGACCAGCACGTCGGACGGCGCCTGCAGCGCCTGCGCCAGCGTGGCGGACGCGATCACGCCATTGGCCGGCACGCCGACCAGCAGGCCGGAATCTTGCCCCGCGCCGCTGCGCGACACCGCACCGGAGAGCAGCATGTCGGCCTGCGCCGCGATCGCCGGCACCAGTGCCTTGCCGACCCAGCCGGTCGCGCCTGCCATCACCACCCGTATCGTCATCATCCGATCCTCCTTTGGCCCCTGGACGATCAGCGTTATGCAAAGAGCCCGGCTCGTTCAAGCCGGGCTCTTTCCAGTATTGCTCCAGAATTCTGGTCAGGCTCAGCGGATGAAATCGTCGAAGCGGCGCAGCGTCACCCGGCGATTGCGCCAGTTCTCGTTCTGGGTCGGCACCAGCAGGAATTCTTCGCCATAGCCGACGGTTTCCAGCGCATGACCCGGCACGCCGAATTCGCGCACCAGCGTCCGCTTCAGCGAGGCGGCGCGCTGTTCGGACAGGATCTGGTTCGACTGGAAGGAACCGACGGCGTCGGTATGGCCTTCGATCAGCACCCGGGCGCGAGGATCGCGGCGCAGGATGCGCTCGAGCGCGTCGGCGATGTTTTCGATCTTGCCGTACTGCGAACTGGAAATGGCGGCCGAGCCGAAGGCGAAATTGATCGACTGGATGTCGATCGAGCGCGCCATGCGCCTGAGATCCGGCCGCCGCTTGAACTCGCGGATGGTGACGCGCTGGTTGGGGCGCAGCTTCACCTTGGGTGGCGCTTCTAGCTGGCGCTCGATCGTCGCGGCGGACGGTGTCGTCGCCTGAGCGGATGCCAGGCTCGGCATGGCAAATGCCGCAATCATCGCCACGGCAAATGTGCGTCGGGTCAGCATGTCTCTTCTCCTTCGGCGCCGCTCTGTGATGGGCGCGTTGATGCTGAAGGCACCATGGCAAAGACAGTCTGAAGCGCGGATGAACGGTGGGTTCAGCTTAGGGAGAAGCTAAGGCCGCATGACACTGGCCGAACGCTCGGCGAAGGTCATCGGATGCACGATCTCCTTCTTTTGCGCCACCGGCGCAAAGCCGAGTTTCTGGTAGAGCGGCAGGGCCGCGGGATGGTCGAGCGTGCAAGTCTGCACCGTCACCCGCTTCGGCCCATGCGACCACGCAGCGGCGATCGCCGCGCCCAGGAACCAGCGGCCGATGCCTTGCCCGGTGGCGTGCTCCATCATGCCGAAATAGGCGAGCTCGACTTCTTCCGGCAGATGCGGTTTGAGGTCGAAGAAACCGGCCGGCGCACCGTCGAGATAGAGCACCCTGATGTCGCGGTCTTCGCGATGCAGGCCGGCCGAAAGCTCTTCATCGTCCAGCCTCAGCACGTTGACCCAGTGCCATTTCCGCCCCACCCGATCCATCAAATAGCGATAGAAATGCAGCGGAATATCCTTGACCTTCAGCAGCGCGATCTGGCGGTTGTACGGCACTGGCGGCGAGTAGGCCGGAGGCACATGCATTTCGAGAAACGTCACCGTGACGTCGATGTCTTCCAGCGCTCCGTTTTCCATCGCCGTCATTCCTTGCCCGTCACCACCGGCGTATCGCCAAGCCCGCCCCATTCGGTCCACGAACCGTCGTAAAGCCTGTTGTCGGCATGGCCAAGCGTCTCCAGCGCCAGCGTGATCGCCGCCGCCGTGATGCCCGAGCCGCACGACGTGACGACCGGCTTCGACAGATCGATGCCGGCATCCTCGATCACCTTGCGCAGGCGATCCCTGGGCAGCAATTCGCCGTTCTCGGCAAGGGCGGCAACCGGGACATTGCGCGCGCCCGGCATATGGCCTGAACGGACGCCGGCACGAGGTTCAGGCTCCGTGCCGGCGAAACGGCCGGCGGAGCGCGCGTCGGCGATCTGGCTTTCCCGTTTGTCGACGATGTGGCGCATCTCGGCGAGGCTGACGACGCGGCTTGCATCGAAATCGGCGTGGAAGATGCATGGTGCCATTTTGGTCTGCTCCGCGGTCACCGGGCGACCCTCGGCCTTCCAGCGGTCGAAGCCGCCGCTCAGGATGTAGACCTGGAACACGCCCATGACACGGAATATCCACCAGCCGCGCGGCGCCGAAAAATAGCCGGGGCCGTCATAGACGACGATCGTATCATCGGCCGAAACGCCCATCCCGCCAACATACTGCGCGAAACTCTGCGGCGACGGCAGCGTATGCGGCAGGCCGGACTCCGGATCCGAGATCGCATCCTGGTCGAGGAACCGTGCACCCGGAATATGCCCCGCCTCATATTCGGCGCGCGCGTCGCGCCTCTGCGCCGGCAGGTACCAGGACGCATCGATGATCGTCAGACCCGGCTCCCCGAGGCGCTGCTGCAGCCAGTCCGCGTCGACGATGAAAGGACTGTCTTCGGCCATTCTTTTTCTCCTGCTCGCCTGTGGCGGCAACTGACCTTCAGATCGCCGGCATCGGCCCGAAGCGTATACGGAAGCGCCGGTTCTCGCGGCCTTTCTTTTCGATCTTGCCGATATGGATCTCGCCGACTTCGCCGGTGCTCTTCACATGGGTGCCGCCGCAAGGCTGGCTGTCGATCGAGGCATTCTCGCCGATGCAGACCAGGCGGATCTTGCCGGTGCCGGCGGGCGGCCGCACATTCTTGGATTTCACCAGACCGGGATTGGCCGCCAGTTCCTCGTCGGTGATCAGACGGGTAAAGATCGGATGGTCGGCACGCACCAGTTCCATCAGCCCCGCCGTCACGTCCTCCTTGGTGAAACCGGCATCCGGAATGTCGAAGTCGACGCGGCTGTCGTCCTCGGAAACAGCGGCACCCGTGATCGGGTACGGACAGACAACGGTGAGCAAATGGCAGGCGGCATGCATGCGCATCAGAAGGTGCCGCCGCTCCCAATCGATGGCGAGCTTCAGCCGCTCGCCGACACCAGGAACCACCTGCTCCGGCGACGGTACATGGATGATCTCGTCCTTGGTCTCGCCGGTGATGGTGGCGGCAATGACGATGCGGCTGCCATCGGCGCGCTCCAACGCACCGGTGTCGCCCGGCTGGCCACCCGACGTTGCATAGAAGATCGACCGGTCGAGGATGATGCCGCCGCGCTCGTTGACGGCGACCACTTGAGCCTCAGTCGTCCTCAGATAGGCGTCCTCGCGAAACAGCGCTTTGGTCTTGTGTGCCATCACGCGACCTTTTCGAACGGCACCGATATTTCCGCTTTCACTTCCATCCAGCCCGGCACCGGCAAATTCTTTTCGCGCAGGAACTCGGGGTTGAACAGTTTCGACTGGTAGCGCGTGCCGTAGTCGCAAAGGAGGGTGACGATGGTATGGCCGGGACCCAGTTCGCGCGCCAGCCTGATGGCGCCGGCAATGTTGATGCCGGTCGAGCCGCCGACGCACAGGCCTTCTTCCTGGATCAGGTCGAAGACGATCGGCAACGCTTCCTCATCCGGAATCTGGAACGAAAAATCCGGCGTGAAGCCTTCGAGATTGGCAGTGATGCGCCCCTGGCCGATGCCTTCGGTGATCGAGCTGCCCTCGGACTTCAATTCGCCGCTGGTGTAGAAACTGTAGAGTGCCGCGCCCAGCGGATCGGCGAGCGCGATCTTGACGTCGTTGCTTTTGGCCTTCAGCCCAAGCCCAACGCCGGCCAGCGTCCCGCCGGAACCGACGGCCGACACAAAGCCATCGACCTTGCCGCCGGTCTGCGCCCAGATTTCCTGCGCCGTGGTGCGGATATGGCCGTCACGGTTGGCGACGTTGTCGAACTGGTTGGCCCAGATCGCGCCATTCGGCTCCGAATGCGCCATCTGCTCGGCCAGGCGCCCCGACAGCCTCACGTAATTGTTGGGGTTCTTGTAAGGCACTGCCGGCACCTCGATCAGCTCGCCACCGAGCATTTTGATCGCGTCCTTCTTCTCCTGGCTCTGCGTGTCCGGGATGACGATCACCGTGCGATAGCCGAGCGCCTTGGCGACCAGCGTCAGGCCGATACCGGTGTTGCCGGCCGTTCCCTCGACGATGACGCCGCCCGGCTTCAAAAGCCCGCGCTGTTCGGCGTCGCGGATGATGAACAGGCCGGCCCGGTCCTTGACCGACTGACCCGGATTCATGAATTCGGCCTTGCCCAGGATCTCGCAACCGGTTGCTTCCGACGCCTTGTTGAGACGGATCAGGGGCGTGTTGCCAATCGCTTCGATCACAGAACGATGCATGGAGATTCCTTAATGTAGGTGCGGCGAGACCCTAGAAACCCGAAGCTTCGGTTTCAAGGCAAGAATTTGCCTGGACTAGCGGCATTTCGGACACCGCAATTGCCAGGATGCGTCTCAAAACGGATGTGTTGTCAAAATGTTCATTTCCACATCGCGCGAAAAGCGCTCTTTTCATTCGATTTATCCGCCGCTAGAGCACTAGCGACACATTCACAGGGCGCAGCATGACTCTCTATCGGGCCAACCCGAAGCACGGTGTCGCCTGGATCACCGGCGGCAGCAGCGGCATCGGCCGTGCATTGGCCAAGGACCTCGCGGCGCAAGGCTATGCCGTTGCCGTGACCGCACTGGACTCCGATCCGGTCGACACGCTGCTCGTCGAAACGGCGCAGATGCCAGGCCGCGTCACCTCCTTTCCTTGCGACGTCACCGACGAGCAGCGCATGGCAGCGACGGTCGCGGCAATCGAAAAGGATCTCGGCCCGATCGTGCTGGCCGTATTCAACGCGGGGAACTACATCGCCACCCCTGGCGAAGACCTGATCGTACGGGATTTCCGCCGGTCCTTCGAGGTCAACTATTTCGGCATCCTCAACGGCCTGGTGCCTGTCGTCGAGCACATGCGGGTGCGTTCGCGCGGCCATGTTGTGCTTGTCGGATCGGTGACGGCCTATTCCGGCTGGCCGACCACTGCCGCCTATGGCGGCACCAAGGCGGCCATCAACATCCTGGCCGAGTCGCTGAAGTACGATTTCGACAAGATGAACATTCGCGTCCAGGTGATAAACCCGGGCTTTGTCGACACGCCGCTGACGGAAAAGAACATGCTGCCAATGCCGGGCCTGATGCCTGTCCATCGCGCTTCGCGCCGCATGGCGCGCGGCATCAAGTCCGGCGGCTTCGAAGTCACCTTTCCCTACCACATAAGCTGGCCCCTGAAGCTGCTCGGCCTGCTGCCGCGGCCGGTCGGACGCTGGGTGATCGGCCTGACGACCGCCTGGATAGCCCGGCCGCTCAACTTCGACCGCAAGCCGCCCGGCGAGTAGCGATCGTCGGCGCGGCCGCGTCGTCCACTAGTGGCGACCGCGTCGTCCACAGGTCCCCGTTGCCTGTTTGCACTCGCGCCCATAGGTTGAGAATTATTGCGTGGAGTCTGTTAATGGGGCGGCGGATCGTGCTTGCGGTGTTGGGCCTCGCCGTCGTTCTTGTCATGGCCTTCGTGCTTGGCCCGCGCGTTCCCGTCGACACCACGATCCGCTTCGATCCCAAGGGGATCGGCGACGATCCGCAGGCCTATCTGGCGCGCGAAGAGGCCGCTGTTCCCAATATCCGCGAAGGTCTGGAGAAGGAGATCATCTGGGCCAACCCGATGGTTCGCGCCAGGACAAGGCTGGCGATCGTCTACATCCATGGGTTTTCGGCGTCGAAGGGCGAGGTTCGTCCGCTGCCCGATGACGTGGCAGACCAGCTCGACGCCAACCTCTTCTACACCCGCCTCACCGGCCATGGTCAGGACAGCGCCGCAATGGCGCAGGGCAGCGTCAATGCCTGGATCAACGACTATGAGGAAGCGCTCGCCATCGGCCGGGCGATCGGCGACAAGGTGATCGTCATCGCCACTTCGACCGGCGGCTCGCTGGCGGCCTGGGCGGCGACGCAGCCGGATGCCTCGGACGGCGCCGCCGCGATCGCATTCATCTCGCCCAATTTCGGCGTCAAGGCTTCCGGTGCCGAGATCCTGACCATGCCGTGGGGCAAGCAGATCGCCGAGCTCGTCGGCGGCAAGGAGCGCAGCTTCCCGACGCGCAATGCTCTGCACGAAAAATTCTGGACCTACAAATATCCGATGGCGGCGACACTGCCGATGGAGGCGCTGGTGGAGCTTGCCTATGGCGCGCCAGTCGAGAAGGCAACCATCCCCGCTCTGTTCATCTTTTCGGATTCGGACAAAGTGGTGCGGCCCGACCGCACGCGCGAGATCGCCGGGCGTTGGGGCGCCGCGCATGAACTGGTGCCGGTCGACGACACCGGCGACCAGGACAACCACGTCATTGCCGGCGACGCACTGTCGCCATCGACCACGGCCTTCCTGGCGCAGCGCATCGTCGTCTGGGTCAAGGCGCTCACGGAATAGACACGAAACGAAAAAGGCGACCGAAGCACTGCTCCGGTCGCCCTTGTTTCAGTCAGCGATCAGGCCAGGGGCTCGACCGCGCAGTCGGTTCAGGCAGCGCGGGTAGCCGGCCGCTTGCCGCCGAAACGGCGCTTGTTGTTGCCCTTGAACGGCTTGCGGCCCTCCGGACGCTCGCCTTGCGGCTTGGCCGCGAACGGACGATCGCCGGCCGGCTTGTCGCCGAACCGCTTCTTGCCGAAACCGTTGTTGCCGCCCGGCCGCCGGCCATCGCGACGGCCATTGTGGTCGGCGCGATCCTTGGCCGGCTCGAAGCGCTCGTTCTTTTCAGCAGGATTGCGCTGCGGATCGGGGCTGCCGAGATGGTCGGCAACGATCGGCAGCTTGCTGCGGATGATGCGCTCGACCTGGCGCAGCTTGCTGTTCTCGGACGGATCGCAAAGCGTGATGGCAATGCCGTCCATGCCGTTGCGGCCGGTGCGGCCGATGCGGTGGACATAGCTTTCCGCTTCATCAGGCAGGTCGAAGTTCACCACATGGCTGATGCCGGGCACGTCGATGCCGCGCGCCGCGATATCGGTCGCCACCAGAATGCGCACCGAGCCGTCGCGGAAATCGTTGAGCGCCTTCTGGCGGGCGTTCTGCGACTTGTTGCCATGGATGACGGCGGCCTTGAAGCCATCGCGCTCGAGATCCTTGGTCACCCGGTCGGCGCCATGTTTGGTGCGCGAAAAGATGATGACGGACCTCATCGCCTCGTCGGCGAGCATCTTGGACAGCACCTGCCGCTTCTGCTTGGTGCGGGCAAAGACGACGCCCTGCACGATCTCGGCCGCCGCGGTGCTCTGCGGCGAGACCTCGATGCGAACCGGGTTCTTCAACAGGCCCTTGGCCAGCTCGGCGATTTCATCCGGCATGGTGGCCGAAAACAGCGCCGTCTGGCGATCCGGCGCGGTCGCCTTGGCGATGCGCTTGACGTCGTTGATGAAACCCATGTCGAGCATGCGGTCGCCTTCGTCGAGCACCAGCCATTTGGTGTCGGACAAAATGAGGTCGCCCTCGCGCACCAGGTCGGTCAGACGGCCGGGCGTGGCGATCAGGATGTCGACGCCGGGAGCAACCTTCTTCACCTGGCTGAAGCGGGAGACGCCGCCGAGCACCAGCGCGGTCGAAACATGCGCACCCTTGGCGAGGATCTTGATGGTGTCCTCGATCTGCACGGCAAGTTCGCGGGTCGGCGCCAGAATCAGCGCGCGGGTCGTCTTGGCGCGCCGCTTGGTGCCGAGCGCGATGATCTTCGACAGGATCGGCAGCGCGAAGGCCGCCGTCTTGCCCGAGCCGGTCTGGGCGATGCCGAAAATGTCACGGCCTTCCAGCTGTGGCGGGATTGCCTGGACCTGGATCGGCTTCGGATCGGTGAAGCCCGCCGCATGGGTCGCCTTGAGCAGCGCGCCCGAAATTCCAAGTGCTGCGAAACCCGAGAGTTCCCCAGTGTTGCCGGCCGATGTAGTGTTACCGGCAAAAGTGTTTTCGTTGGTCAAAATAGTCTTCTTTCACGCGGCCTTAGCCGCAAACATCGATGCGGCAGGGCGCAACCTGCCGTCGAAAAAATTGATATGAAACGACAAGGCGGGCGGACGTTTTCGTCCACTCGGCTGCGCTGTCGTGCCCGCAGGCATCATGCCACGGGGCTTTTTCGCCGCTTTGTGATGTACCGGAAAGAGGGGCCGATATACCGGAAAGAGGGAAAACAGACGCAACCAGTCTCATTCGTCGAGAAGGCCGGACAGTGCCGGCCCAAGCGCCTATGCCGCTGCATATGGCTGAGTTCGCCCCGGAATGCAAGGGGTGTCATGTTGCAGCGCAGCAAATCGAGGGTGAAAGCGGCGCTTGCGCTCGCTTGCGGGCATCATTACCACAAATGCAGCTTTCCATTTGGGGACCGGCGATGAAGGACGTGCTGAAGGAACTCGAGCGCCGCCGCGAGATCGCCCGCATGGGCGGCGGCAAGGCGCGCATCGATGCCCAGCACAAGAAGGGCAAGCTCACCGCCCGCGAGCGCATTGATGTCTTCCTCGACGAGGGCTCGTTCGAAGAGTTCGACATGTATGTCGAGCATCGCTCGACCGATTTCGGCATGGAGAAGACCAAGATCGCCGGCGACGGCGTCGTCACCGGCTGGGGCACGGTCAACGGCCGCCCGGTCTATCTCTTCGCCAAGGACTTTACCGTCTTCGGCGGCTCGCTGTCGGAGGCCCACGCCGAGAAGGTGGTCAAGGTGCAGGAGATGGCGCTGCGCAACCGCGCGCCGATCATCGGCCTCTACGACGCCGGCGGCGCCCGCATCCAGGAAGGCGTGGCGGCACTTGGCGGCTATGCCGAGATTTTCCAGCGCAACGTGCTGGCCTCCGGCGTCATCCCGCAGATCTCGCTGATCATGGGTCCTTGCGCCGGCGGCGACGTCTATTCGCCGGCCATGACCGACTTCATCTTCATGGTGCGCGACACCTCCTACATGTTCGTCACCGGACCGGACGTGGTGAAGACCGTCACCAACGAGACGGTGACCGCCGAAAGCCTCGGCGGCGCCAGCGTCCACACGACCAAATCCTCGATCGCCGACGGCGCCTATGACAATGATGTCGAGGCGCTGCTGCAGATGCGCCGGCTGGTCGATCTGCTGCCCGCTTCCAACACGGCAGAGCTTCCCGAGATCGAATGCTACCAGTCGGTGACCGACCACGATCTGTCGCTCGACCGGCTGATCCCCGACAACGCCAACAAGCCTTACGACATCAAGGAACTGATCCTCAAAGTCGCCGACGAGGGCGACTTCTTCGAGATCCAGCAGAGCTTTGCCAAAAACATCGTCACCGGCTTCGGCCGCGTCGAGGGCCGCACGGTCGGCTTCGTCGCCAACCAGCCGATGGTGCTGGCGGGCGTGCTCGATTCCGACGCCAGCCGCAAGGCGGCGCGCTTCGTGCGTTTCTGCGACTGCTTTTCGATCCCGATCGTGACCTTCGTCGATGTTCCGGGCTTCCTGCCGGGTACGGCGCAGGAGTATGGCGGGCTGATCAAGCACGGCGCCAAGCTGTTGTTCGCCTATGCCGAAGCGACCGTGCCGAAGATCACCGTCATCACAAGAAAAGCCTATGGCGGCGCCTATGACGTGATGGCCTCGAAGCATCTGCGCGGCGACATGAACTATGCCTGGCCGACGGCGCAGATCGCTGTGATGGGCGCCAGGGGCGCCGTCGAAATCATCTACCGCAAGGATATCGGCGACTCCGAAAAGATCGCAGCCCATACAAAGGCTTACGAGGACCGCTTCCTGTCGCCCTTCGTCGCCGCCGAGCGCGGCTATGTCGACGAGGTGATCATGCCGCACTCGACCCGCCGCCGCATAGCCCGGGCGCTGCGCATGCTGCGCAACAAGGACATGCAGAACCCCTGGAAGAAGCACGACAACATTCCGCTGTGAGGCGCACCGTCGACGCAGCCTTCTTCCCACCGAACAGGTAATCACCCATTGAGTCCTATCCTTGTCTTCTGCTTGCCGGCGATCGGCGATTTCGTTCGCTGCCATTCGGCCATTCAGGTCATCGCCGAACGGTTTCCCGGCCATCCCATCGATGTCATCACCTCGCCGCTTGCAGCACCCCTCGCGCGACTGATGCCTCACGTCAGGAAGGCCTGGGTGCTGGACAAGCGGCACTTGCAGGCTGGCTTCGGCAAGCGCATGCAGTTGGCCCGCCAGCTTCGCGAGCAGAATTATCGCGCATGCTATCTTCTCTCCAGCAGCACCAAGGCGGCCCTGGTGCCCTGGATGGCGGGCATCCCCGAACGTATCGGCTATCCGCGCGAATTGCAGTTCGGCATCGTCAACCGGCTGCCGGTCGGCTGGCTGAAGAGTTTGGTGGCTTTCGGCCCGCGCAAGACAAGGCTGTTCGAGCAGGTCTGCGCCATCGCCATGCTGGGTGAGAAGCCGGCTGACGGAACGCGGTTGCCGCCGCCGCGAATGGCGGTTTCGCCCGAGGAGTTGTCGGCTTGGCGCGTCCGGCACGGGATCGACGCGGCAAGGCCGGCGCTGGCGCTCTACACGTCGGACTTCGCCAACTTCCGTTCATGGCCGCCGGAGCGTTTCGTCTCGGTCGCCAGGGATCACGCCAGGCGCGGCTGGTCGATATGGATTGTCGGCGGCCCGCGCGAACGCGAGGCCGCGGCCCAGATCCGGGCAGCGCTTCCGGAGGCGCTGGATTTCACATCGACCCCTGACATCACCGACGCCATGTGCCAGATCGCTGCCTCGACCGTCTTCCTCGGCGTCGATGGTGGTATCGCGCATGCGGCCGCTGCTTTGGGTGGGCCGTGCGTGCTCATCTTTGGGTCGAACCGCTCCTACGAAACCGGTCCTGTGAACGACCAGGTCCGGTATGTCGAGCCGCCGATTTCGACGCCAAGCTGGATCGAGCATACGCGAGACATCAGCGAGGAAAGAGTGCTTGAGGCCCTGGCGGACGCTGTGGCGCAAGCGCGCCGTCCGCAAGGCGCCTGACCTGGATATCCGGCGCCCTATTCCTCCTCCGCTGCCCCGAACCCGGCGCCCATTGTGGCGCGCGCCGCACTCGCCCATGGCGTTGCATGGTTGTCGATGCGCATCTGGAAGATGAAATAGGTCGGCGAGCAGAAGCCGATGCCTTTCACCTTGCCGACACCAGGCGTGTCTGACGGCAGCGACTGGCACATATAATCCTCGCGGCAAAAGTGATCGGTCGAGCAGGCCGGACGGTTACCGCGATTGACCGCGCCGCCGAGGCACTGGTCGAAATTGTTGGTCGCCACGCAGGTATCGAACTTTTTCCCGCCGACCAGCCCGCAGATCTCGCTGGGCATCGGCTTGCCCGCCTTGAAGGCGGCAAAGGCACGATCCTTGTCGTCGCAGCCGCGATAGGCGATGCCGGCCGGCACCCCGATCTTCGGCGGGCGGCACGTATAGGCGGTGCGTGAAATATCGGTCGCGAAAGCGGCGAACTGCCCGGTGATTTTGTAACGATCGTTGAAAGGCTGCCTCTCATCGCTGGCGATCGAGCCGGTCAGGCATGGATGGCCGGAAAACATGTCCTTGCTGTCCTTGGGCAGCAGGCATTGCGCCAGCTTGGTGCGCACGCCCGATGCCGTGGCCAGCGGCGTGCAGACGGTGCCGCCGCCGCACTGCCAGGTGGCGCCGAAGCGGGCGGCATCCTCCGGCACCAGGCACGGCATCGCCATCTCGGCCGGCGCGTAGTCGACATTGCCTGGATCCGTCCAAGCGGCCGGCGGCGCGAAGGACAGCGGCCGGAACCGGTTCGGCTCCTTCCCGTCGATCGTCGCGCGCAGCCAAGCCTCGCGACGCGGTATCTCGGCATGCAGGTGTGGCGAGATGCCGACCTCGATGCGGTTGAGCGGCGACGTCGTTCTGTCGTCGAGGCCGATGAAATGGAAGCCGGCGGTGGAGCCCGCCTGATGGCAGCCCTGGCAGGCGCCATTGTCCAGCCGCTCGACCAGCGCCTCCGGCGTGCGCACCAGCTTCAGCCCGGAATAATCGAGCCCTGCGAAATCCGTTGGCTGGAACAATGGCGTAAACGGGTGGTTGGCCTGCCTGGCGCTGCCGAAGGTCGACCACGAGATGACCTTCTTGGCCAGGAATTCATCCGGCATTTCGTAGACGCCGAGATCGACCGCCGCGACGTTGTCGCTGATATAGTCGGCCAACCTTTTCTTGAGCGCGGCGTCTTCCGTCAACCGCGCCGTATCCGGCGTGTTTTCCAGCGGCTTCTCGATGATGGCGGCGCCGTCAAAGTCGAATATCCGCATCAGATAGGCAGCCTGGCCGCCGAACTCGGTCTCCTGGCCGGAGGGAAAGCGCACGATCTGCGCGTTGAGCTCGAGCTGCTTGAAGCTGAGGCCAGCCTTTTCCAGCGGCCCTCCAGCAAACCAACCGGCATCGACGCTCTCGTCGAGTTGCGGCGTCCAGCGCCCTGCAACGCCAACGCAGCCGCCATCGGCATCCGGCGCGACACTGTAGACGGCGTTGAAATTAAATGGCAGGCGCGAGGCCAGCACCTTGCCGTTCTTCTTGAAGCTGTAGGCAAGCCGGTAGATGAACCGCACCTCGCCACAGTTGCTCTCGCCCTGCACATCAGCGAAGTCGCGCCGGTCCAACCGGTTGACGACACCGACCAGCCGGAAGCGCGCCGCGGCCGTCTTCAGCCAACGTATGTCCATGATGCGGCCGACATTGCCGTCGGTCACCTCATAGAGCGTCCGCCCGCCGGCCTTCATTTCCGCGCGCAAGGCGGCGACGTCGCCTGCCACCGTGTCGACGATCGCGTGATAGGCCGGCGCCTCGTCATAGAGGGCCTTCAAATCGTCCTCGCCATCGACGGCGAAAACTCCGGCAAAGCCAAAACCCCTGGCATCGAGGGCGGCGAGAATCGCCGGATCGTCGACCATGGTCACCGGACCCTCGGCGCGCGCCACCTGCGCCATCAAGAGCGCCACAAGAAATCCGGCAATCAGCGCGAAGCGGTGGGTCATCCAGCGATTCCCTTGCGGCTGCCGATCAACGCGCGCAGCACCGGCACCATGGCAAGCGGCAGATCCTCGGCGATCAGCCCGGGTCCGAAGCGGCTACCCGCTTCGGCATGGATCCACACCGCCGCACAGGCAGCCTCGAAAGGCTGCATGCCCTGCGCCAGCAGTCCGGCGATGATGCCCGCCAGCACATCGCCAGACCCAGCGGTGGCGAGCCAGGGCGCACCATTGCTGTTGATCGCCGCCCGGCCATTTGGTGCTGCGATGACCGTGTCGGCGCCCTTGTAGACGACGATCGCATTGGCACGTGCGGCAGCCGCGCGCGCCTTGGCCAGCTTGGACAGGCTGTTGTCCCCCGCGATGTCCGGGAACAACCGGCCGAACTCGCCCTCATGCGGCGTCATCACCAGCGCGGGGGCTTTCGCCTGATGCGCCGCTTCGAACAGCGTATCCGGCTCATCACGAAACGAGGTGATGCCGTCGGCATCGAGCACCAGCCCGTCGATCGAGCCGGCGGCACCTTGCCGTCCGGCCCCGGCGGCACTTTGCCGTCCGGCACCCAGCATCGCCAGGGCAAAATCCCGGGTCTTGTCACCAACTCCGAAACCGGGACCGAGGACGAAGGCCGATGGTCGTCGGTCGCCGATGAAATCGTGCACGTCCTCGACCGTATCGGCCTTGCGCAGCATGATCGAGGTGAGATGCGCGGCGTTGACCTGCATGGCGTTCGCCGGCGACAGCACCGTCACCGCCCCTGCCCCGCTTCTGGCAGCGGCAAGCGCCGACAGCCGCGCGGCACCCGTCGCCGACGGCCCGCCGGAAAAGACACCGGCATGGCCGCGTCTGTATTTGTGGGCATCGACCGCGGGCACGGGAAGCGTGTCCAGCCAAAGCGCCGGCACGTTCTCGAAGGCCTGCGTCTTGAGTTGTGCAATGATCTCGGCCCCGATGCCGATGTCGGCAAGCACGATCTCACCGCACCGCTCGCACCCCGGCAGCAGCAGATGGCCGGGCTTCTTGCGCGCGAAGGTAACGGTGGCGTCGGCATGGAACGCCTGCCCCAGTATGTTGCCGCTTTCGCCGGAAACGCCGGAGGGCAGGTCGACGGCGACAACAGGCAGGTTCAGCGCCGTGACGATTTCGATTGCCCGGGCTGCATCGCCCGACAGTGGCTTGGACAGCCCTGCCCCGTAGAGCGCGTCGACCACGACCGCGTTCTTCTCGGCGCCGAATGCCGACAGCGGCCGGGGCGCGACCGGGCATTCGGCGGCGGCTATGGCCGCATCGCTGCCCGCCCTGGGCGGACCGGACGCCCACAACCGGATATCGACGCCGCTGTCATGCAGCACGCCGGCAACGACATAGCCGTCGCCGCCATTGTTGCCGGGACCGCACAGCACGTGCACAGGTGCCGCGGCCGGATAGCGTGCCAGCACAACCGCGGCCACCGCTTCGCCGGCACGGCGCATAAGGCCGAAACCATCCAGCGGGCCGGCGGCGATCGCCAGCCGGTCGGCTTCGCCCATTTCGGCCGGAGACAGAAGTTCGTTGCTCATGGATTGCCGTCCGCATTTCAATCGAGCATTGTCCAGTTTTCAGTCTGACGCAAACGCCGCGAGGCGGATTGCGAGAGCGAAAGCATCGTTGGAGGAACGAAGCGCCGCGCAATCTGCCCGCAAAATATACGGATTGCCTAAATATTGGGCGGACAAGCGCAACCGTAGTGACTAGGCTTTGGGAGTCCATGCCGCATCCAATGCCGCGAATGACGCGGATGTGCATCCCGGTGCGGCATGGTGTTGAAATCGCGTGATACCGCTTCGTTTCAGCCGAAATTGGCACAGTTCGTGCTTGAAGGAGGCGCAAGCGGGGCTCACAACCCGTCTTTTTGGCAGTGGAGGCCATTTTTTACATGAAAAAGATCGAAGCGATCATCAAGCCGTTCAAGCTAGACGAAGTGAAGGAAGCGCTTCAGGAGGCCGGGCTGCAAGGCATCACCGTTACCGAGGCCAAGGGCTTCGGCCGGCAGAAGGGCCATACCGAACTTTACCGGGGCGCGGAATATGTCGTCGATTTCCTGCCCAAGGTGAAGATCGAGGTTGTGCTTGGCGACGACGCGGTCGAAGGCGCGATCGAAGCCATCCGCAAGGCGGCGCAGACGGGCCGTATCGGCGACGGCAAGATCTTCGTCTCCAACATCGAGGAAGTCGTTCGTATCCGCACCGGTGAAACGGGTATGGACGCCGTCTGAGCTTTCTGATTTCAGTTTCCTCGAACCGTCAGCACACAGGGATGAAATGACATGACGACAGCCAAAGACATCATGAAGCAGATCAAGGACAACGACGTGAAATTCGTCGACCTGCGCTTCACCGATCCGAAGGGCAAGCTGCAGCACGTGACGATGGATGTCGTCGAGGTCGAGGAAGACATGTTCGCCGATGGCGTCATGTTCGACGGATCCTCGATCGCCGGCTGGAAGGCGATCAACGAGTCCGACATGGTGCTGATGCCGGATCCCGACACGGTGCATATGGACCCGTTCTTCGCCCAGTCGACCATGGTCATCCTGTGCGACATCCTCGATCCGGTCTCCGGCGAATCCTACAACCGCGACCCGCGCGGCACCGCCAAGAAGGCCGAGGCCTACATGAAGTCGGAGGGCATCGGCGACACCATCTATGTCGGCCCGGAAGCCGAGTTCTTCGTCTTCGACGACGTCAAGTACAAGGCCGATCCGTACAATACCGGATTCCGGCTGGACTCCACCGAACTGCCGTCCAATGACGACACCGACTACGAGACCGGCAACCTCGGCCACCGCCCGCGCATCAAGGGTGGCTACTTCCCTGTGCCGCCGATCGATTCCGCGCAGGACATGCGCTCGGAAATGCTGACCGTGCTCGCCGAAATGGGCGTGCGCGTCGAAAAGCACCACCATGAGGTCGCCGCCGCCCAGCACGAGCTCGGCATCAAGTTCGACACGCTGGTCCGCAACGCCGACAAGATGCTGATCTACAAATATGTCGTGCACCAGGTCGCCAACGCCTATGGCAAGACGGCCACCTTCATGCCGAAGCCGATCTTCGGCGACAACGGCTCGGGCATGCACGTCCACCAGTCGATCTGGAAAGGCGGCAAGCCGACCTTCGCCGGCAACGAATACGCCGGCCTGTCGGAAAGCTGCCTGTTCTACATCGGCGGCATCATCAAGCACGCCAAGGCCATCAACGCCTTCACCAACCCGCTGACCAATTCCTACAAGCGTCTGGTGCCGGGCTATGAAGCGCCTGTGCTGCTCGCCTATTCGGCGCGCAATCGTTCGGCGTCCTGCCGCATTCCGTTCGGCTCGTCGCCGAAGGCCAAGCGCGTCGAGGTCCGCTTCCCCGATCCGGGCGCGAACCCCTACCTCGCCTTCGCCGCCATGCTGATGGCCGGCCTCGACGGTATCAAGAACAAGATCCATCCGGGACAGCCGATGGACAAGGATCTCTACGACCTGCCGCCGAAGGAACTGAAGAAGATCCCGACCGTCTGCGGCTCGCTGCGCGAAGCCCTGCAGAGCCTCGACAAGGACCGCGGCTTCCTGAAAGCCGGCGGCGTCTTCGACGACGACCAGATCGACAGCTACATCGAGCTGAAGATGGCCGAGGTGATGCGCTTCGAAATGACCCCGCATCCGGTCGAATACGACATGTACTATTCGGTCTGAGCGATCGTCTCAGAGGCAAAGAAAACCCCGGCGGAGACGCCGGGGTTTTTGTTTGGGGCACGCCGAAGTCGGAACGCGTCTGGCTTGTATTTCGTTCATGGGAACAGATCCTCGCCAATCTTGATGCACGATTGACCGCGTGAAGAGCGAGCGTTTCAGCAGAGACAAAGAAAAACCCCGGCGGTTTGAACGCCGGGGTTTTGTATGAGCCCGCGCAGACACTGAAGCCTACGTCGTGACGAATGCTCAAGCCGCAGCAGAAACCTCGCCGCTGGCCGGAACCGAGGCGATCGTCTTCAGGATCTGCGAAGCGATCTGGTAGGGGTCGCCCTGCGAGTTCGGACGGCGGTCTTCCAGATAGCCCTTGTAGCCGTTGTTGATGAACGAGTGCGGCACGCGGATCGAGGCGCCGCGGTCAGCGATGCCGTAGCTGAACTTGTTCCACGGCGCGGTCTCGTGCTTGCCGGTCAGACGCTTGTCGTTGTCCGGGCCGTAGACGGCGATGTGATCCATCAGGTTCTTGTCGAAAGCCGCCATCAGCGCTTCGAAATAGGCCTTGCCGCCGACTTCGCGCATATAGGCAGTCGAGAAGTTGGCGTGCATGCCCGAGCCGTTCCAGTCGGTGTCGCCGAGCGGCTTGCAGTGATACTCGATGTCGATGCCGTATTTCTCGGTCAGGCGCTGCATCAAATAGCGCGCCATCCACATCTGGTCGGCAGCCTTCTTGGAGCCTTTGCCGAAGATCTGGAATTCCCACTGGCCCTTGGCCACTTCGGCGTTGATGCCTTCATGGTTGATGCCGGCGGCGAGACACTGGTCGAGATGCTCCTCGACGATCTGGCGCGCGACCGAGCCGACATTCGAATAGCCGACGCCGGTGTAATAAGGGCCCTGCGGCGCCGGATAGCCGCTCTCCGGGAAGCCGAGCGGACGACCGTCCTTGTAGAAGAAATATTCCTGCTCGAAGCCGAACCAGGCGCCCTCGTCGTCGAGGATGGTGGCGCGCTTGTTGGAGCTGTGCGGCGTCACGCCATCGGGCATCATGACTTCGCACATCACCAGCACGCCATTGGTGCGGGCCGGATCCGGGAACACGGCGACCGGCTTCAGCACGCAGTCGGAGCTGTGGCCTTCGGCCTGCTGCGTCGAGGAACCATCGAAGCCCCACAGCGGCAGCTGCTCGAGCGTCGGGAACTCGGCATAGTCCTTGATCTGGGTCTTGCCGCGAAGATTGGGGACCGGGGTGTATCCATCGAGCCAGATATACTCGAGCTTGTATTTGGTCATTCTAGAGCCTCTCGTTGCTTGACCACCGCACACGGTGTCGATGCATGGCCGGATCGAGCCAGCCTGCCGGACCGTTAAAATGCAAATCGTGTGCCATTCGCGCTCCCGCGGGTGCGGCAAAATGGTCGGGGCATTGCGTTGAATTTACAGAGCCGCCTCAGCAATGCGCCCAGATCGGTCAAAAGCATATCATGCATAAATATTAGGCAAATACTGATCTTTTCGCAGGCATATTGCTTAAATGAATCGCAGAACCTATCTTGGCGAAAAGGTGAATCGGCAAGTTCCTAAAGGAAGAAGGGAGCCGGCAATGGAAATCGTCTCTGCACGCCCATCGGCCAAAATCCTGATGTTCCCAATGGCAGCGCGCATGCCTGCCTCAAATTTAGGCGCAAAGGCCAAGTTCGCGGCAGAGCTTGCCTCGCTGCGCAACACGCATGCCGATTTTGACGGCTGGTACCATGAGGCTGCGATCGAGGAAGAGAACCAGCAGCGCAAGAGCTGATCTTTTCCTGCAAACGCTTTCGCATGAAAAAGCCCGGCGTGATCGCTCACGCCGGGCTTTCTTACAGGCGACTGATCGGCCCTACTGCTTGTCGTGCAGGTTGGTGCCGAGCGTATCCCTGACGAAGATCATGCCGATGATCAGCGACATCGCCGCGATCACCACCGGATACCAGAGGCCGTAGTAGATATCGCCTCGGTAGGCGCTGAGCGCGAACACCGTTGCCGGCAGCAACCCGCCGAACCAGCCATTGCCGATGTGATAGGGCAGCGACATGCCGGTGTAGCGGATGCGGGTCGGGAACATCTCGACCAGGATCGCCGCGATCGGTCCGTAGACCATGGTGACGAAGATGACCAGGATGAACAGGATGCCGATCGTCATCGGCCAGTTCACCGCCGCCGGATCGGCGAACATGGCGAAGGCGCCGCCGCCCGGTATGGTGTAGACGGTGACTTCGGGCGCACCCGCTGCCTCGTCAGCGGTCAGGAGCTTGTCCTTGATCGCCTGGTCGGTCGGAACCGACGCCTTTTCGCCGGCGCGGATTGCGGCGGCATCGAGCTTCAGCTCAGGGTTGGCAGCGACAAAGGCATCGAGCTTCTGGTCCGTTACCTTGGCGGCAGCACGCTTCAGCGGATAGCCGCCGTCCTGCAGCGACATGTTGACGGCTTTGATGAAGGCGGTTTCCTTGGCCTTGGCCTGATCGCCGGCGGCGATCGCATCGTAGGACTCCACCGTCTCGTTGCCGATCTTGACCGACGCGGCGGTTCCCGGTGCTGCAGTTGACACCACGTCATAAGGCACCGAGTTCTTGGTCAGGAACGAGGTGGCGATGTCGCAGGACGTCGTGAATTTTGCCGTGCCGACCGGGTTGAACTGGAACCTGCAGTCGCCAGGGGCGGCAGTCACGGTTGCACGCGTGTTCTGCTGCGCGGTGGCGAGCGCCGGGTTGGCCGCCCAGGTCAGCGCCTTGAACAGCGGGAAGGTGCAGACGATGGCGAGTGCAAGACCCGCCATGATGATCGGCTTGCGGCCGATCTTGTCGGACAGCCATCCGAACACGACGAAGAAGATCGAGCCGACCGCCAGCGCGATCGCGATCATGATATTGACCGACTGCGCGTCGACCTTGAGCACGTTGGTCAAGAAGAACAGCGCGTAGAACTGGCCGTTGTACCAGACCACGGCCTGGCCGGCGGTGAGGCCGAGCAGCGCCAGCAGGGCGATCTTGGCATTCTTCCATTGGCCGAAGGCTTCCGTCAGCGGCGCCTTGGAGCCCTTGCCCTCAGCCTTCATGCGCTGGAAGGTCGGCGACTCAGACAATGAAAGCCGGATCCAGATCGAGATGCCGAGCAGCAGGAAGGATACGAGGAACGGAATACGCCAGCCCCAGGCAGCATAGTTTTCCTTGCTCAATGAACCCTGCACGATCAGAATCACGACCAGCGACAGGAACAGGCCCAGTGTCGCCGTCGTCTGTATCCACGACGTGTAGTAGCCGCGGCGGTTGTCCGGCGCGTGCTCGGCGACATAGGTGGCCGCACCGCCATACTCGCCGCCCAGCGCCAGGCCCTGCAGCATACGCAGGATGATCAGGATCACGGGAGCCGCGATGCCCAAAGTTGCATATCCAGGCAGCAAGCCGACCAGGAAGGTCGACAGACCCATGATCGTCATGGTGACAAGGAAAGTATATTTGCGGCCGACAAGGTCACCGATGCGGCCGAAGAGCAGCGCGCCGAACGGGCGCACCAGGAAACCGGCGGCGAAAGCAAGCAGCGCGAAGATGTTGCGCGTCGCTTCCGGAATGGTTGGACTGAAGAAAGTCGAACCAATGAACACTGCCAGCGAGCCGTAGAGATAAAAATCGTACCATTCGAAAACGGTGCCGAGCGAGGAAGCGAAGATGACCTTCTTTTCCTCTCGCGTCATGCCGCGGCTGGTTTCGCCGGCGGTCGATGCCATTGCCATTGATATGTCCTCCCGTGAGATCCCGTCTGTCTTCGACGCTGCGGGTGATTGGTCGGCGTTCTCCTCGAAAACGCGGACTCAGTGCAGCCATCGACGCAAAAAATGACAGAAAGCACCTCCCAGAGGCAGACCAACCTTGGGATTATGACTTTGGTCTAATGTGCAGTGCAAAAAGAAATCGGGAAACGATCGTCAGCCCTTGAGCGCATCGAGAAGACCGACCGCCGCCATCATGTCACGCTTGCGGGCCGACCGGCGCGCGACAGCTTCGGCATCCTGCCCCCAATGCTCGATCTGCCAGTCCTCGTCGACATGACCGGCAGCCCAGGCCGCCTCGCCGTCGAGCTCGCCGAAATCGACCGCCAGCGCCAGCAGCGCCGAACCCGTCAGCGACGTCATGACATGGATGGCCGCCAGTCGCAGCGGTTCTTTGCGCTGGGCAAGGTGGACGCCCAGCACCGCAATGGTCTCGCGCGGCTGCTCGACGTGGATGATGCCTTCGGCAAGGTTGAAGCGAGCGCCAAGCGCGGTGCGCGCCCAGTCGATGACCGGATCCCAGAGCGCGTTCTGGCGATCGACCAGCCCTTGCGGCGCGTCGGCGCGGTAGCAGAGCAGATCGGACGAGGCAAAGCGCAGAATATCCTCCAGCACCGCCTGCGGGTCGCTGGCGACGCCGTCGATGGCCGTGTTGACGAGACGCATCACCGGCATCGAAACCGGGTCGATGGTCTCGCCCTGTGCGTCGAACTCGCCGGCGACCAGCGCCGCCGCCTTCTCGGTCGGCAGCACCAGCTGCGCCTTGCCGGGCGTGCGCACCGGTTTGCCGTCGAGGTGCACGGCAAAGCCGTCCTCGACCGGCGCGACCGAGACCGCCTTGTAGAAACGCTTCGGCAGCGGCGTCTTCATCTGGATCTGGGCGCGGCGCACCGGGTCCGGATCGGACAGCTGCTTTCCCGCTTCGAGGTCGTTGAGGATATCGCGCATGCCAGAACTTTCTATCCGGGGATTTGCTTGCGCACCGGCCGGTTGACGATGATCAGTCCGGCCGCGATCAGGCCGAGTGCCAGAAAGATACGCACGGTCAGCGGCTCGCTCAAGATCACCGCGCCGCACAGCACGCCGAACACCGGCGACAGGAAGGTGAAGCTCGACAGGCCGGATGCCGGGTAGCGCCTGAGCAGCCAGAACCACAGCACATAGGTGAAGGCGACGACGTAGACAGCCTGGAACAGCAGCGCCAATGTCGGCAAGGCGGCAAAGTCGCGGATCGAGGGTCCGGCGAAAGGCAGGACCAGGACACCGACGACGACGGCACCGGCCAATTGATAGAGCAGCAACTTCTCGGCGCTGGTCTCGGCCAGTTTCGAGCGCTTGATGACGATGCTGGTCAGGGCCCAGAGGATGCCGGCGGCGAGGCTGAGCAGATCACCTGTCAATGTCGAGCCACCGGTTGCACTCATCTTGTCGGAGAACACGGCGGCCAGTCCGCCAAACGCCAGCACAAGGCCGACAAGCTTGCGCCCCGTGACGCGCTCGTCGAGCAGGAAGTGCCCGCCGATCAGCACCCAGAACGGCATGGTGTTGACCAGAAGCGTGTTGCGGGCAACGGTGGTGTGTTCGAGCCCGACATAGAGGCACAGGAACTCGACGCCAAACAGAGAGCCCACCAAGGCCCCCGAGACAAGGGTTTTGTCTGGCGTAAACAGCGCAATACCGCGCCAGCGGCACCAGCCGAATACGCAGAGGCCGCCGATGATCGAGCGTGCGATCGACAGGAAAACCGGATCGTAGCCGGCATAGGAGATCTTGGCGGCGACGTAGTTGAGCCCCCAGGAAAACGTCAGCCCGACCATGATGGCCGCCGCCGCCAGGTCGACCGCGTCGCGACGATCCAATGCGGGCGCAACGGCCAATCTCAGTCCTCCGCGCTGGCGTCGTCGAAGCCGATCAGGTTCCAGCTCTGGCGCATATGCGGCGGCATCGGCGCGGTCACATCGATGACGCCCTTGTCCGGGTGCGGGATGACGATGCGGCGCGCATGCAGATGCAGGCGGTTTTGAATGCCGCCCGGAAAGTCCCAATTGGTATCGGCCTCGAAATATTTGGGGTCGCCAATGATCGGACAGCCGATATGGGCGGCATGAACGCGAAGCTGGTGGGTACGGCCCGTATAAGGCTCCATTTCCAGCCAGGTCATGGTCTGTGCCGCCTGCTCGATGACGCGATAATAGGACACGGCGTGATCGGCGCCCTTTTCGCCATGCGCGGCCACGCGCACGCGGTCGCCGTCCGGCGTCGGCTCCTTGATCAGCCATGTCGAGATCTTGTCCTCGCGCTTCGGCGGGACGCCCTTGACCAGGGCCCAGTATGTCTTCTTGGTCTCGCGCGCCCGGAACGCCTCGGAGAGCTTCATCGCCGCGAGCCTGGTGCGGGCAACGACTAGCACGCCTGACGTGTCGCGGTCGAGCCGGTGCACCAGGCGCGGCTTCTCGCCCTTCTGGTTGCGCCAGGCCTCCAGCATGTCGTCGACATTGCGGGTGACACCCGAGCCACCCTGAACGGCCAGACCCGCCGGCTTGTTGAAGACGAAGACCTTTGGATCCTCGTGGATCAGCATCTTGGCGAGCACGTCGGCGTCGCCCTGGTTGCGGATCGAGTGGCCGGTGAGCGGGCTCTCGCCCTTCTTGTCGACTTCGAGCGGCGGCACGCGGACCATCTGGCCCGGCTCGACACGGGTGTCGGCCTTCACCCGGCCGCCATCGACGCGGACCTGGCCGGAGCGCAACAGCTTCTGCAGATGGCCGAAACCGAGACCCGGGAAATGGGTCTTGAACCAGCGATCGAGCCGCATGCCAGCCTCGCCGGCCTCCACTGTGATCTGCTCTACGCCTGCCATTTTCGCCTATCCGTGTTTCTCGCGCATGACCCCGAAAATCGATTCCGATTTTCGGAAAGGATCGTGCGCAAGATCAAGGTTTTTACAGTCCTTTGCGCGTCCAACAGGATGCGCGGCGCTGTAGGCCGCGGCAATAGCACTATGAAACGGTTCTTGCGAGCCAAAGACCCAGAAACAGGGCAAAGATCGCGCCAATGACGCTGACAAGCGCGTATCCGAAAGCCGGCAGCGCCTCGCCCCGCCCCCACAGCGTCGCGAAATCGAGCGAAAAAGCCGAAAACGTGGTGAAGCCGCCCAGGATGCCGGTGGCAATGAAGAGCCGAAGCTCGTTCGATCCGCCGCGCCGCGCCATGATGGCAATGAAAACGCCCATGCCAAATGAGCCGACGACGTTGATCGCCATCGTGCCCCAGGGAAAATTCGGGCCGGCAATGCGCAATGCGGCGAAATTCACCAAATGGCGGATACCGGACCCAATGGCGCCGCCCACGGCAACGAGGAGGAGATCAATCATCGCCGGTCTACCGTCCTTGATCGCTATTTCAGTTCGCGCCGACCTTCTTCGGCTTGCTGGAGCCGATCATCTTCCAGTTCTTGTAGAACATGGAATTGACCCGCTCGACACTGACCGAGACGATGGCAAGCAGCGCCGAAATCAGGCGCGGAAACGGCGACGGACGGATGATGTCCATGAACACGCAGTAGCGGCGCCCGTCATATTCGTTGACCGAACGGTGCAGCAACGTGTCGTCGAAAATGTACAGCGGATTGTCGTGCCAATAGTTCTTGACGTTGTTGCACTCGACGAAAACCTCGGCCTTCACCGGGAGAAGGTTGTAGAGGATGCGCAGGCTGAGGCGCAGCGGCCCGAAATGCCAGGAGGTCGATTCCTTGCCCCTGAAAACCGATACGGCGATCGTCTTGATGTATTTGAAATCCTTGTTGAATTCGGCAACGTTGTCGATCTTGTGCTTGCCGTACCACTGGTAGACATACATGCCCCGGCGGCCGGTGCCGAAATTGGCGTCGATATCGGCGATGATCTCATCCTTGCGCGCCTTGAAGACGTCGAGAACCTCGTTGACCTCGCGCTGATAGTCCGGCGGAAACTGCTCCAGCTTCCAGACGCCCGGGTTCCTGTAGCAAAGCAGGTCGACCAGCAGATTGAAGGGCGACAGCAGCCAGGTGAAGATTCCGTTGCCGAGGAAATAGCCGCGAAACAGCGACAGGTTCTTGTTGGCGTTGCGCAGCACGTCGATCAGGCCGCAGACGATCCAGATCGTGGTCAGGATCGGAATGAAGTAGAAACCGATTGCAAGCAGCGGCACCGCTATGACCAGCTGGCGGAGGGATTTGCGAAGGGATTTTGTCATTTCTTGCTCGCGCCAGGCGCGATTCCTGTTCCGAGTGACTGTCGCCAAGCATCTTGACAGCGACCACCCCCGAGGTCGTGCGCCTTGATAAGGTCTTTTGTTCCCCGGCACAATGCCATCGCATATTGTCCGTATGGCCGACGGCTGCTGCCAGCAAAAAATATTTGGAGTTTGCCGCACCACTTCAGATCAATGGACGGCAGCGCGCGCCAAGCCTACCTTTCCCGTTCGCCGCGCAGCTTCGCCCAATACTCCAGCCGCTTGCGGATATCGCGCTCGAAGCCGCGCTCGGGCGGGTCGTAGAAGGTTCGCCGGCCCATCTTTTCCGGAAAGTAATCCTGGCCTGAAAAGGCGTCGGGCTCGTCATGGTCGTAGCGATAGCCGGCGCCGTAATCCTCTTCCTTCATCAATTTGGTCGGCGCGTTGAGGATGTGTTTCGGCGGCAGCAGCGATCCGTATTCCTTCGCCGCCTGCGTCGCCGCCTTGAACGCGATGTAGACAGCATTCGATTTCGGTGCAGTGGCGAGATAGACCGTGGCCTCGGCGAAAGCGAGTTCGCCCTCGGGCGAGCCCAGATAGTCGTAGGCATCCTTGGCGGCGTTGGCGACGACCAGCGCCTGCGGGTCGGCCAGCCCGATATCCTCCATCGCCATGCGCACCAGCCGGCGCCCGAGATAGAGCGGATCCTCGCCGGCGTCGAACATGCGGGCGAGGTAGTAGAGCGCCGCATCCGGGTCGGACCCCCGCACCGATTTGTGCAGCGCCGAGATCAGATTGTAGTGGCCGTCCTGGCCCTTGTCGTAGATCGGCGCGCGGCGCTGGACGATGCGCTGCAGGCCCTCCGGAGTGAACACCTCGCCGGCCTTGGCTGCCCGCCAGACTTCCTCCGCCAGCGTCAGCGACGCACGACCGTCGCCGTCGCTCATGCGGATGAGCATCGCCCTCGCCTCGTCTTCGAGCGGCAGCGCCCTGCCCTCGGTCTCCTCGGCCCGCGCCAGGAGTTTCGCGATGCTCTCCTCGCCCAGCGAATGGAACACCAGCACGCGTGCACGGGAAAGCAGCGCCGCATTCAACTCGAAGGACGGGTTCTCGGTGGTGGCGCCGACCAGCACCACCGTGCCGTCTTCCATCACCGGAAGGAAACTGTCCTGCTGGGCGCGGTTGAAGCGGTGGATCTCGTCGACGAACAAGAGAGTTTGACGGCCATTGGAGCGGCGCAGCTTTGCTGCCTCGAACACCTTCTTCAGGTCGGCGACACCGGAAAACACCGCCGATATCTGCTCGAAGGCGAGACTGGTTTCGCCGGCGAGCAATCGCGCGACCGTGGTCTTGCCGGTGCCTGGCGGACCCCAGAAAATCATCGAGCCGAGCGAGCCGGAACCGATCAGCCTGGTCAGTGCGCCGTCCGGTCCGGTCAGATGCTCCTGGCCGACGACCTCGCCCAGGTTTCTCGGCCGCAGCCGGTCGGCCAGCGGCCGGCCTGGCGGCGCCCTTTCTGGTTCATCGACGCTGAACAGATCGGCCATGCTGGTCTTTTGGTTGGAGCCGTATCTCTTCGGAAAGACCGGCTCAGTAACGCAACACCTGGCGCAGTATCTGCCCGCCGCGCTCGACGGTAAAGCGCCACCAGCGCGTATCCTGCTGGGCTATCTGTGCCAGCGTCGCTGCCGTATCGATGGAAGTGCCATTCACTTCACGCACAATGTCGCCCGGCTGGAAGCCGAAATCGGCGGCGGGCGAATCGCGATTGATATCGACCACGGCGATGCCTTTGACGTCCGTGCGCAGGCCAAGCCGCTGGGCAAGCCGGGGCGACAGCTCAGCGACCTTGGCGCCGGAAAAAGGACTGCGGCCGTGCAGTATCACCTCGGAGGACTTGGCGCCCTCCGGCGCCCGCTCCAGCGCGATGTCCATCGTCGCCTGCTGGCCCTTGCTCAGCACGGCGAAGCTGGCCTTGGTGCCGATCGACAGCGTCGCCATCCGGTAGTCCAGCGCCTCGATGCTTTCGACAGTCGTGCCGTTGAGCGACAGCACGACATCGCCGGGCTTGAGGCCCGCCTTGCCGGCAGGTCCGGCTGCATCGACCGACGAGACCAGCGCGCCGGTCGGCTTCTCCATGGCGAGCGATTCAGCGATCTGCGGCGTCACCGCCTCGAACTCAGCGCCGATATAGGGCCGCTCGAAGAAGTCGAGCCCGGCCTTGGCTGCATCGGCAAAGGCGCGCACCATGTTAGATGGGATGGCAAAGCCGATGCCGATCGAGCCGCCGCTGCGGCTGTAGATCGCCGTGTTGATGCCGACCAGCTGGCCGCCCATGTTGATCAGCGCGCCGCCGGAATTGCCAGGGTTGATGGCGGCATCGGTCTGGATGAAGTAGCCCGAATCCGAAACGCCGATATGGCTGCGGGCAAGTGCCGAAACGATGCCGCTGGTGGTGGTCTGGCCGACGCCGAACGGATTGCCGATGGCCAGCAACAGGTCGCCCACCTCGAGCGCGTCGGAATCGCCGATGGCAATTACCGGAAACGGCTTGTCGGAAGAAATCTTGAGCACGGCGAGATCGAGCGTCTCGTCCTTGAGCATGACCTTGCTGGTGAACTCGCGTCCGTCCGCGGTGGCCACTTTGACTTCGTCGGCGCCCTTGATGACGTGGAAATTGGTGACGATGACACCACTCGGATCGACCAGCACACCGGAGCCCAGCGAGGACTGCGCGCGAGGCTGCGCCCGCCCGAAGAACTCCTCGAAGAACGGGTCGCCATCGAAAGGCGACGTCACCTTGGCCGTCTGCGAGGCATAGACATTGACCACGGCCGGCGCCGTCTGCTTGACCAGCGGCGCGAAGGAAAGCTGCACTTCCTCGCGGCCGAACGGCACACGCTTGTCTGGGCCGGAGGTCGCGTTCTCGCCCTCGACGCCATGCAGCAGATCGGTCAGCACGTCGGACAGGCCGGGGTCGGCGGTCTTGGGGGCGTCTTCGGCCAACGCCTGCCTGGCAGCCGGCACGAAGGCCAGCGCCATCAGCGCCGAGATAAGAACAAGGGACAGCCGTTTCACGCGCATTCCGAATCCTCCAATCGGGCGCCATTGTCCCGACGATTGTGCAAAATGAAAGGCTAATGCACTGAAATCTGATTATTGTCGCGCAAAAGCATGGGCCTGGCCGAGGAAATCGACTGAAACGCCGAGGCCGCTTTCAGGATGCAAAAAAGGGGCCTGCAGGCCCCTTTTGAAATCTCAGGATACCAAGCCTCAAGCGGCTGCGGCTTCCTCGTCGGTGCCTTCGGCTTCGATGCGAGCGCGGTCTCCGGCGCCCTTGGCCGAGGTGTCGCGATCGACGAACTCGATGACGGCCATTGCGGCATTGTCGCCGTGGCGGAAGCCCGCCTTCATGATGCGCAGATAGCCGCCGTTGCGGGTGGCGTAGCGCGGCGCGATCGTCTCGAACAGGCGCTTGACGACGCCCTCATTGCCGATCTGGGCGATCACCTGGCGGCGCGCATGCAGGTCGCCACGCTTGCCGAGCGTCACCAGCTTCTCGACGATCGGACGCAAATCCTTCGCCTTCGGCAGGGTGGTGACGATCTGCTCGTGCTCGAGCAGCGAGACGGCGAGGTTGGCGAACATCGACTTGCGGTGGCTTACGCTGCGGGCGAAGCGACGGCCTTTGAAACCGTGGCGCATGGCTCTTTTCCTTCTTCAGTTGTTCAAGAGGCCACGGCCTCTGATGGTTTTCCGCATGACCGTCGGATCGAGCGGCTCACGCCGCCGATCCTTGGAATTCATGCTCAATATTGGTCTTCGTAACGCTTGGCGAGGTCTTCGATGTTTTCCGGCGGCCAGTCCGGCACTTCCATGCCGAGGTGCAGGCCCATCGCCGCCAAGACTTCCTTGATCTCGTTCAGCGACTTGCGGCCGAAGTTCGGAGTGCGCAGCATCTCGGCTTCGGTCTTCTGGATCAGGTCGCCGATATAGACGATGTTGTCGTTCTTCAGGCAGTTGGCCGAACGCACCGAAAGCTCGAGCTCGTCGACCTTCTTGAGCAGCGCCGGGTTGAAGGCGAGCTCGGTGACGGCCTCGGCCGCGACTTCCTTCTGCGGCTCGTCGAAATTGACGAACAGGCCAAGCTGGTCCTGCAGGATGCGTGCGGCGAAAGCCACCGCGTCCTCGCCCGAGATCGAACCGTCGGTCTCGATCGTCATGGTCAGCTTGTCATAGTCGAGGACCTGGCCCTCGCGGGTGTTCTCGACCTTGTAGGACACCTTCTTGACCGGCGAATACAGGCTGTCGACCGGGATCAGGCCGATCGGCGCGTCCTCGGCACGATTGCGCTCGGCCGGCACATAGCCCTTGCCGGTGTCGACGGTGAATTCCATGCGGATTTCAGCGCCTTCGTCCAGCGTGCAGATGACGTGGTCGGGATTGAGGATCTCGACGTCGCCAACCGTCTGGATGTCGCCGGCCAGAACCGCGCCCGGGCCCTGCTTGCGCACGACCATGCGCTTGGGGCCGTCGCCTTCCATGCGGATGGCGATTTCCTTGATGTTCAAGACGATATCGGTCACGTCTTCACGCACGCCGGCGATGGACGAGAATTCATGCAGAACGCCGTCGATCTGCACGGCGGTCACAGCCGCACCGCGCAGCGAAGACAAAAGCACGCGGCGCAGGGCGTTGCCGAGCGTCAGGCCAAAGCCGCGCTCCAGCGGTTCGGCGACCAGCGTGGTCAGCGTCTTCTTCTTCGACGAGAACTCGATCTTGTTCGGCTTGATCAGTTCCTGCCAATTTTTCTGGATCATGATGCTTTCCTTCCGTTGCCCCGCCACCATCCAATCGTGGCGGGCGACCTGGAATGCCGCGGAGGAACGCTTCTGGCGTTCGCGCGGCGTTCGGTAATCTTAGACGCGGCGCTTCTTGCGCGGGCGGCAGCCATTGTGCGGGATCGGCGTCACATCACGGATCGAGGTGATGGTGAAGCCGGCCGCCTGCAGGGCGCGCAACGCCGATTCACGACCGGAGCCGGGTCCGCAGACCTCGACTTCGAGCATACGCATGCCGTGTTCCTGGGCCTTCTTGGCGACGTCCTCGGCAGCCATCTGGGCAGCGAACGGGGTCGACTTGCGCGAACCCTTGAAGCCCTGGGCACCGGCCGACGACCAGGCGATCGAATTGCCCTGCGCGTCGGTGATGGTGATCATCGTGTTGTTGAAGGTCGAATTGACGTGGGCGACGCCCGACGAGATGTTCTTGCGTTCGCGACGGCGAACACGAGCGGCTTCCTTGGCCATGATGGTCCTTTCAGTTGATCTCTACACCGCCGTAATGCCAGCGGCTCCACCTTTGAGAGCGAGTAGTGAGTAGGGAATAGCGAATAGGGATCCCTACTCGCTAATGGCTACTCGCTATTCGCTCACTTACTTCTTCTTGCCGGCGATCGACTTGGCCGGGCCCTTGCGGGTGCGCGCATTGGTATGCGTGCGCTGGCCGCGGACCGGCAGCGAGCGGCGGTGACGCAGGCCGCGGTAGCAGCCGAGGTCCATGAGCCGCTTGATGTTCATCGAGACTTCGCGGCGCAGGTCGCCCTCGACCTGGTAGTCGCGGTCGATCGTCTCGCGGATCTGCAACACTTCCGCGTCGGTCAGCTGGTTGACGCGGCGCTCGGCCGGGATGCCGACCTTGTCGACGATCTCCTGGGCGAACTTCTTGCCAATGCCGTGAATGTACTGAAGCGCGATGACGACGCGCTTGTTGGTCGGAATGTTGACGCCGGCTATACGAGCCATCTTCTTCTCTTCTCCATATGGGCCGGATGAACCGGCGCTTCAGTTGCCCCGCGTCCGGTGGAGGCCGGCCCATGCGGGAGTTTCCAGTTCAAAGCGGCTGCCTTGCCCTTGCGGACAAGCAAAGCCTATGCCTGATGGAAGACGGGCCGCCATACCCCAGCGAACCGCTCCAGTCAAGCGCAATCGTCTACTTTCTCTATGCCGCCGCCTGGGTGACCGACCGGAGCACCGCTTCGATCTCTCTCGTCACCGTATCGATGTCGGCCATGCCGTCGACGCTCTTCAGCCTGCCCTTGGCATAATAGTAGCCGATCAGCGGCGACGTCTTCTTGTAGTATTCCTTCAGGCGCTCCTCGAACACCGTCGGATTGTCGTCCTTGCGCACCGGCTGTCCGGCCGCCTGGGCCTCTTCGGCGCGTCTGACGATTCGGCCGACCAATGCCTTGTCGTCGACGACAAGTTCGACGACCGCGTCGAGATGGAGGCCGCGGTCCGCAAGCATCGATTCAACCGCATCCGCCTGCACCAAGGTGCGCGGGTAACCGTCGAGGATGAAGCCCTTCGCACAATCGGGTTGATCGATACGCTCGGCCACGATGGCATTGACGATAGCGTCGGAGACCAGCTCGCCGGCGTCCATCACCGCCTTGGCGCGTTTGCCGACTTCCGTGCCGGCCTGAACGGCAGCCCGCAGCATATCCCCCGTCGATAGCTGGGGTATGCCGTGCTTTTCCACCAGTCTCTGTGCTTGCGTCCCCTTGCCCGCTCCTGGCGGCCCAAGCAATATCAACCTCATCTGGCCTTCTTCCCCCCGCGCAGCTTCGACTTCTTGATCAGGCCTTCATATTGATGCGCGATCAGGTGGCCCTGAATCTGCGCCACCGTATCGAGCGTGACACTGACCACGATCAGAAGCGATGTGCCACCAAGGTAGAATGGTACGCCAGTCGCTGAAATCAGGAATTCGGGCAGCAGACACACCAGCACCAGGTAGATGGCGCCGACGACGGTGATGCGCGTGAGAACATAGTCAATGTAGTCGGCGGTGCGCTCGCCCGGACGGTAACCCGGGATGAAGCCCGAATGCTTCTTGAGCTGGTCGGCGGTGTCCTTCGGGTTGAAGACGATCGCCGTGTAGAAGAAGGCGAAGAACGCGATCATCGCCGCATAGAACGCCATATAGAGCGGCTGGCCATGGCCGAGCGCCGCCAGGATGGTGCTTGCCCAGGCAGGCATGTTGGTGGTCTGCGAGAAGCCAGCGATCGTTGCCGGCAGCAGCAGCAGCGAGGAGGCGAAGATCGGCGGGATGACGCCCGACGTGTTGAGCTTCAACGGCAGATGCGAAGTGTCGCCCTGGAACATGCGGTTGCCGACCTGACGCTTCGGATACTGGATCAGCAGGCGGCGCTGGGCGCGCTCGAAAAACACGATAAGCGCAATGACAACGATCGCCAGCACGATGATCGCCAGGATGAGGCCGGTCGACAGTGCGCCGGTGCGGCCAAGTTCGAGCGTGCCGGAAATGGCGTGCGGCAGGCCGGCGACGATGCCGGAGAAGATGATCAGCGAAATGCCGTTGCCGATGCCGCGCGCGGTGATCTGTTCGCCGAGCCACATCAGGAACATGGTGCCGCCGACCAGCGTGACGACGGTCGAGATGCGGAAGAACATGCCGGGATCGTTGACGATGCCATTGCCGCCTTCCAGGCCGACCGAAATGCCATAGGCCTGCACCAGCGCCAAGAGCACGGTGCCGTAGCGCGTATACTGGTTGATGATCTTGCGGCCCTGCTCGCCTTCCTTCTTCAACGCCTCCAGCGACGGAATGACCGAGGTCATCAGCTGCATGATGATGGAGGCGGAGATGTAGGGCATGATGCCCAGCGCAAAGATCGCCATGCGCTGCACGGCGCCGCCGGCGAACATGTTGAACATGCCGAGCACGCCCTTGCTCTGCGAGGTGAAGGCCTGGGCGAAAGCGTCGGGATTGATGCCGGGAAGCGGGATGTAGGTACCGAGACGGTAGACGAGCAGCGCGCCGATGGTGAACCAGATGCGTTTCTTCAGGTCCTCCGCCTTGGCGAAGGCCGAAAAATTCAGATTCGAGGCTAGTTGTTCAGCAGCCGAAGCCATGCCTGATTCTCCGCTTGGTCACGCTCGATGGCCTGCCGCTCAGGCGGTGCGTGTCACCGAAGCTCACGAGATAAGCTCCGGACCTTGAACATGCAAGCGGCCGCGTTGACGCGGCCGCCTTATTGATCGGATCAAAGCGCGTTTCGAGGCAAAACCGAAGTCCGGCTCTTGCCGCTCGCGCTTCAAATCGCCGTTACTCGGCAGCTGCCTTTTCCGGCACCTTCACCGAACCGCCGGCCTTCTCGATCTTCTCGATCGCGGCCTTGGAGGCACCGGCGACGTCAAAGGCGAGCTTCGCCTTCAGATCGCCGTCGGACAGCACGCGCACGCCGTCCTTGACGCGACGAATGACACCGGCGGCGACGAGGGCCTCGGCCGTCACGGTCGCCTTCGCATCGAGCTTCTTGGCGTCGATCGCGGCCTGGATGCGGGCCAGCGACACGACGGTGAAGCTCTTGGCGAAGATGTTGTTGAAGCCACGCTTCGGCAGGCGCCGATAGAGCGGCATCTGGCCACCCTCGAAGCCGTTGACGGCAACGCCGGAGCGCGCCTTCTGGCCCTTGACGCCGCGACCGGCGGTCTTGCCCGAGCCGGAACCGATGCCACGGCCGAGACGCTTCTTGGAATGCGTCGCGCCGTCCTTGTCACGCAGATCGTTGAGTTTCATCTTGCTTCTCCTGCGCTCTTGCTCAGCCCTCGTCCACGACGCGGACGAGATGCTGGACGGCAGCGATCATGCCGCGCACGGAGGGCGTATCTTCCAGCGTGCGCTGCTTGTGCATCTTGTTGAGGCCGAGGCCGACCAGCGTCGCGCGCTGCTCCTTCGGCCGGCGGATCGGCGAACCGATCTGCTCGACGGTGATGGTCTTGGTTGCTTTCTTGGCCATGGTCAAAATCCCTGGTCAGCGTCGACTATTCTTCGGTCGCGACGGCGGTGCCGCGGCGAGCCTGAAGGGTCGAATACTTGATGCCGCGCGCGGCAGCCACATCCTTCGGATGCATCTGGCTCTTCAGCGCGTCGAAGGTGGCGCGAACCATGTTGTACGGGTTCGACGAACCCATCGACTTGGCGACCACGTCATGCATGCCGAGCGTCTCGAAGACGGCGCGCATCGGGCCGCCGGCGATGATGCCGGTACCCTGCTTGGCAGCGCGCAGCAGCACGCGTCCAGCACCCCAGCGTCCCTCGACGTCGTGGTGCAGCGTACGGCCCGAGCGCAGCGGCACGAAGATCATGTCGCGCTTGGCCGATTCGGTCGCCTTGCGGATCGCCTCCGGCACTTCGCGCGCCTTGCCGTGGCCGAAGCCGACGCGGCCCTTCTGGTCGCCGACGACGACGAGTGCTGCAAAACCGAAGCGACGGCCGCCCTTGACGACCTTGGCGACGCGGTTGATGTGGACGAGCTTGTCCACCATGCCATCGTCGCGCTCTTCGCGATCACGGCCGCGGCCGCCATCCCTACGTTCCTGTGCCATATCCTGTTCCTTGTTTTTTTCCGGAAGCACGGTTGATGATGATATCCGGTGCCGCTTTGGTCACCGGGGGTGAAAAACTAGAAGCTGAGCCCACCTTCGCGGGCAGCCTCGGCCAGCGCCTTGACGCGGCCGTGATAGATGTACGGGCCACGGTCGAAGACGACTTCCTTGACGCCGGCCTTCGAAGCACGCTCGGCAATCAACTTGCCGATCGCGGCGGCGGCCGCGGTGTCGGCGCCGGTCTTGAGCGAACCCTTGAGGTCCTTCTCGAGCGTCGATGCCGCGGCGATGGTGTGGCCCTTGGCGTCGTCGATCACCTGGACATAGATGTTCTTCGACGTGCGGTGGACCGAGAGCCGGGGGCGCTCGCCGGCGACCTTCTTGATCTGGCGGCGGACGCGCTGCGCACGGCGCTGCGTGGATTCCTTGGTACCCATGGTGGTTCTTCCTTGCCTTCAAAAAACGGGGGCCGCCATGTGCGGTAGGCGAAAGCGCCTCCCGCGACCGCTCCCCGCGGCGTTACACTTACTTCTTCTTGCCTTCCTTGCGGACGATCTTCTCGCCAGCGTAGCGCACGCCCTTGCCCTTGTAGGGCTCGGGACCGCGATACTCGCGGATCTCCGCGGCAACCTGGCCGACCATCTGCTTGTCGATGCCGGTCACGGTGATTTCCGTCGGCTTCGGCACGGTGATCGTGATGCCCTGCGGCGTCTCGTAGACGACGTCATGGCTGAAGCCAAGTGCCAGCTGCAGGTTCTTGCCCTGCATGGCGGCGCGGTAGCCGACGCCGGTGATCTCGAGCTTCTTCTCGAAACCGTCCTTGACGCCCTGCAGGATGTTGACGATCTGCGTGCGCGACATGCCCCACTTGGCGCGGGCGGTCTTGGTCTGGTCGCGCGGCTGGACGGCGATCTCGGTGCCTTCCATCTTGACCAGCACTTCGTCGTTCACCACGAACTTCAGCTCGCCCTTGGGGCCCTTCGCCGTCACGGTCTGGCCGTTGACGGACGCGGTCACGCCCTGCGGCAGCGAAACGGGTTTCTTTCCAATACGAGACATTTTGTTGTCCTCGTCACTTCTCTTGGTTCAGGTTCCAGTTTCCGAGCGTTCCCGAAAACCGGATACCGCTTTCGATATCTCGTGCCAGATCAGAAGATCTGGCAGAGGATTTCGCCGCCGACATTCTGCTCGCGCGCTTCGTGGTCGGCCATCACGCCCTTCGGAGTCGAAAGGATGGCGATGCCGAGGCCGTTGGCGACGTGCGGAATCGACTTGGCCGAAACGTAGACGCGGCGGCCAGGCTTCGAGACGCGGGCGATTTCGCGCACAACCGGCGCGCCGTCGAAATACTTCAGCTCGATCTCGATTTCGGACTTGCCGTTGTCGAAGTCGGTCTGGCTGTAGTCGCGGATATAGCCTTCCGCCTTCAGCACGTCGAGGACGCGGGTACGCAGGCGCGAGGCCGGCGTCGAAACGCTCGACTTCTTGCGGCCATAGGCGTTGCGGATGCGGGTCAGCATATCGCCGAGAGGATCGCTCAATGACATGTTATGTCCTCCTTACCAGCTCGACTTGACCAGGCCCGGGATCTGGCCGTTATTGCCGAGATCACGAAGCGCGATGCGCGATACTTTGAGCTTGCGATAATAGGCGCGCGGACGGCCGGTGACTTCGCAGCGGTTGCGGATGCGGATCTTGGCCGAGTTGCGCGGCAGCGCCGCAAGCTTCAGCTGGGCGCGGAAGCGCTCCTCCATCGGCTTGGACTGATCCATGATGATGTCCTTCAGGACCTTGCGCTTGGCGGCATACTGGTCCGCAAGCTTCCGGCGCCTGTTGTTCTTCTCGACTGAGCTGGTCTTTGCCATTTCAGATTTTTCCTTTTTCGCTGCCGTTACTGGCGGAAGGGGAAGTTGAAAGCCTTGAGCAATGCCCTGGCTTCGTCGTCCGTCTTCGCCGTCGTACAAACGATGACGTCCATGCCCCAGACCTGATCAACCTTGTCGTAGTTGATCTCCGGGAACACGATGTGTTCCTTGATGCCCATGGCGTAGTTGCCACGACCATCGAAGCTCTTCGGATTGAGTCCGCGGAAGTCGCGGACGCGCGGCAGCGCGATATTCACGAGACGGTCGAGGAACTCGTACATGCGTTCCTTGCGCAGCGTGACCTTGGCGCCGATCGGCATCTTCTCGCGGACCTTGAAGCCGGCGATCGAATTGCGGGCGCGGGTGACGACGGCCTTCTGGCCGGCGATCATCGCCAAGTCTTCGGCCGCGATCGAAGGCTTCTTCGAATCGCCGGTCGCTTCGCCGACGCCCATGTTCAGCACGATCTTGTCGATACGCGGAACCTGCATCTCGTTCTCGTAGCCGAACTGCTCCTGCAGCGCCTTGCGGATGGTCTCGTTGTAGACCTGCTTGAGGCGCGGCGTGTTGGCGGCAGCCGCCTGCTTGGATTGAGCCTTAGCCATTGATGACTTCTCCCGAGCGCTTGGCGACGCGCACCTTCTTGCCGTCCTTCTGGAAGATGAAACCGACGCGGGTCGGTTTGCCATCCTTGGGGTCGGCCAGCGCGATGTTCGACAGCTGGATCGGCGCTTCCTTGGTGATGATCCCGCCCTCTTGGGACTGGGACTGCTTCTGGTGACGACGGATCATGTTGACGCCGCGCACCAGCGCGGTGTCGTCCTTCGGCTGCACCGAGAGGACTTCGCCCGAACGGCCCTTGTCCTTGCCGGCCAGCACGACGACCTTGTCGCCTTTTCTAATCTTTTGCATTGGTCCGGCTCCTTACAGCACTTCAGGCGCGAGCGAGATGATCTTCATGTGGTTCTTGGCGCGGAGTTCGCGCGGAACCGGTCCGAAGATACGCGTGCCGATCGGCTCTTTCTTGTTGTCGACGAGAACGGCCGCGTTCTTGTCGAAACGGATCACGCTGCCGTCCGGGCGGCGGATGTCCTTGGCCGTGCGAACCACGACCGCCTTCATCACATCGCCCTTCTTCACGCGGCCGCGCGGAATGGCTTCCTTGATCGACACCACGATGATGTCGCCCACGGAAGCGTATTTCCGCTTCGAGCCGCCCAGCACCTTGATGCACATGACACGACGAGCGCCGGAATTATCCGCGACGTCGAGGTTTGTTTGCATCTGAATCATGACTGGCCGCCTTCTTCTCTTCTTAACGGGACGGGTTCTTCACCCCTCCCCGGTCTGTCCAAAATTCGTTTGTTACGCCTGGTCCGAGGCCACGACGATCCAGCGCTTGTCCTTGGAAATCGGCTTCGATTCCTGGATGAACACCTGATCGCCGACCTTGTGGGCGTTGTTCTCGTCGTGCGCCTTGTACTTCTTGGTCATGCGCACGGTCTTCTTCATCACGGGATGCGTGAAGCGCCGTTCGACCTTGACGACAACCGTCTTCTCGTTCTTGTCGCTGACGACGGTGCCCTGCAGAATGCGCTTTGGCATGGTTTTCGTCCTTAAGCCTTCTTGGCCGCGGATTTTTCCGCAGCGATGGTCTTGATGCGCGCAATGTCCTTGCGGACCTGCCTCACGCGCGCGGTCTTCTCGAGCTGGCCGGTGGCCTTCTGGAAGCGCAGGTTGAACTGCTCCTTCTTCAGGCTGGCCAAATCGTCGGTCAGCTGGTCCTGGGTCTTGGTCCGGATGTCTTCGGCTTTCATGATCAGCCCGTCCTTATTCTGCGATGCGCTGTACGAAGCGCGTCCTGACCGAGAGCTTGGCCGCGCCGAGACGCAGCGCCTCACGGGCGGTTTCTTCGTTGACGCCGTCGATCTCGAACATGATGCGGCCCGGCTTGACGCGCGCCGCCCAGTAATCGACCGCGCCCTTGCCCTTGCCCATGCGGACTTCGGTCGGCTTCGAAGTGACCGGCACGTCCGGGAAAATACGGATCCAGACGCGGCCGGCGCGCTTCATCTCGCGGGTGATCGCGCGGCGGGCCGCCTCGATCTCGCGCGCGGTGACGCGGTTCGGCTCAAGCGCCTTCAGCCCGAAACCGCCGAAATCCAGGTTGGTGCCGCCCTTGGCGGTACCATGGATGCGGCCCTTGAACTGCTTGCGGAACTTTGTGCGCTTTGGCTGCAGCATCGTTCTAACTCCAAATTCCTAAATGTCTCAGGCGTTTTCGCGACGGCGACCGCGTTCGCGCTCGCCACCACCACCGCCATGCGAATGATCGCCCTCGGTGGCGCGGCGCTCCGAAGCCATCGGGTCGTGCTCGAGGATCTCGCCCTTGAACACCCAGACCTTGACGCCGCAGATGCCATAGGCGGTGTTCGCCTCGGCCGTACCGTAGTCGACGTCGGCGCGCAGCGTATGCAGCGGCACGCGGCCTTCGCGGTACCATTCCATGCGCGCGATTTCAGCGCCGCCCAGACGTCCCGAGCAGTTGATGCGGATGCCTTCGGCACCGAGGCGCATCGCCGACTGCACCGCGCGCTTCATGGCGCGGCGGAACGCGATACGGCGCTCGAGCTGCTGGGCGATCGACTGGGCGACCAGCGTCGCGTCGATCTCGGGCTTGCGCACCTCGACGATGTTGAGGTGCGTCTCGGACTTCGTCATCTCCATCAGCTTCTTGCGAAGCTTCTCGATGTCGGCGCCCTTCTTGCCGATGATCAGGCCCGGACGCGCCGCATGGATGGTGACGCGGCACTTCTTGTGCGGACGCTCGATCACGACCTTCGAGATCGCGGCCTGCTTGAGTTCCTTCTCAAGATACTTGCGGATCTTGATGTCCTCATGCAGCAGCTGGCCGTATTCGCCGGTGTTCGCGAACCAGCGCGAATCCCAGGTACGGTTGATGCCGAGACGCAGCCCGATCGGATTGACTTTCTGGCCCATTATGCGGCCTCCCCTTTTTCCTCGACTTCACGAACGACGATCGTGAGGTGCGAGAACGGCTTCTCGATACGGCTGGCGCGACCACGGCCACGGGCATGGAACCGCTTCATGACGATCGACTTGCCGACATAGGCTTCCGCCACGATCAGCGCATCGACGTCGAGGTCGTGGTTGTTTTCCGCGTTGGCGATTGCCGATTCCAGCGTCTTCTTGACCGTGCCGGAAATCCGCTTGGCCGAGAATTCGAGGTCGGAAAGCGCTGTCGCGACCTTCTTGCCGCGGATCAGCGCGGCAACCAGGTTCAGCTTCTGCGGGCTGATACGGATCGTGCGCAGAACGGCGCGCGCTTCGTTGTCAGCAAGCCTGCGCGGAGCTTTGGCCTTGCCCATGATTATTTCCTCTTCGCCTTCTTATCCGCGCCGTGACCGTAATAGGTCCGGGTCGGAGCGAATTCACCGAACTTGTGACCGACCATGTCCTCGTTCACGGAGACGGGAACATGCTTCTGGCCGTTGTAGACACCGAAGGTGAAGCCGACGAACTGCGGCAGGATGGTGGAGCGGCGGCTCCACATCTTGATCACCTCATTGCGACCACCTTCACGAACCTTGTCCACCTTCTTGAGAAGGTAGCCGTCGATGAAGGGGCCTTTCCAAATAGAACGAGTCACTTGGCGTTACCTCTTCTTAGCTCTTGCGCTGATGGCGCGAGCGCAGGATGAACTTGTCGGTCGCCTTGTTGGACCGCGTCTTCTTGCCCTTGGTCGGCTTGCCCCAGGGCGAAACCGGATGGCGGCCACCCGAGGTGCGGCCTTCGCCGCCGCCATGCGGATGGTCGACCGGGTTCATGGTCACGCCGCGATTGTGCGGGCGCTTGCCGCGCCACACGGTGCGGCCTGCCTTGCCGTCATTGATGTTGCCGTGGTCGGGGTTCGACACCGCGCCGACGGTCGCCATGCAGGAGCCGTGCACGACGCGCTGCTCACCCGAGTTGAGGCGCAGGATCGCCATGCCCTGGTCGCGGCCGACAAGCTGGGCGTAGCCGCCCGCCGAACGGGCAACCTGGGCGCCCTTGCCCGGCTTCAGCTCGATGTTGTGGACGATCGTGCCAACCGGCATCGAGGCCAGCGGCATCGCATTGCCCGGCTTCACGTCGACCGCTTCGCCGGCCACGATCTTGTCGCCGGCGGCAAGGCGCTGCGGGGCGATGATGTAGGACAGCTCGCCATCGTCGTACTTGATCAGAGCGATGAAGGCGCTGCGGTTCGGATCGTATTCAATGCGCTCGACCGTGCCGACGACGTCGAACTTGCGACGCTTGAAGTCGATAATGCGGTACGTACGCTTGTGACCGCCGCCGATGAAGCGAGCCGTGATGCGGCCGTGATTGTTGCGGCCGCCCGACTTGGTCAGGCCTTCGGTCAGGCCCTTGACGGGCTTGCCCTTGTAGAGGCCCGAGCGGTCGACGATGACCAGCTGGCGGGTGCTCGGCGTTACCGGGTTGAATTTCTTAAGTGCCATTGTCCTGTCCTCGCGGCCTAGCTCAGAGACCCGTCGCGACGTCGATCGACTGGCCGTCGGCCAGCGTCACAACCGCCTTCTTGACGTCGCTCTGGCGGCCGATCGTGCCGCGGAAGCGCTTGATCTTGCCCTTGCGGACAAGCGTGTTCACGGCCATCACCTTGACGCCAAACAGCGCTTCGACAGCGGCCTTGATTTCCGGCTTCGACGCCTTCTTGGCGACGTTGAAGACGACCTGGTTCTGCTCGGAAGCCATGGTCGACTTTTCGGTGATCGCCGGCGAGACGATCACGTCGTAGTGACGAAGGTCGGTCATTTGAAGCGCTCCTCGAGAGCCTCGACGGCGGCCTTCGAAAGGACCAGCGTGCCGCGGCGCAGAATGTCGTAGACGTTGATGCCCTGGATGGGCAGCACGTCGATGTTCGGGATGTTGGTCGCCGCCAGCTTGAAGTTCTGGTCAAGCTCGGCGCCGCCGATCACCAAGGCGTTGGTCAGGCCGAGCGTCGCGAAATTCGCGATCAGCGCCTTCGTCTTGGCCTCGGTCAGCTTCAGCTCGTCGATGACGATGATCGAAGCGCTCTTGGCCTTGGCCGAGAGAGCATGCTTGAGGCCGAGCGCGCGAACCTTTTTCGGCAGGTCATGCTCGTGGCTGCGAACGACCGGCCCGTGGGCCTTGCCGCCGCCGCGGAACTGCGGAGCGCGTGCCGAATGGTGCCGGGCGCGGCCCGTACCCTTCTGCTTGTACATCTTGGCGCCGGTGCGCGCGATCTCGGCGCGGCCCTTGGCCTTGTGCGTGCCCTGCTGCTTCTTGGCCAGCTGCCAGCGCACGACGCGCTGCAGGATGTCCTCGCGCGGATCAAGGCCGAAAATCTCCTCGGAGAGTTTCACCTTGCCGGCGTCCTTGCCGCCCAGCGTTGTGATCTTGAGGTCCATTATTCCGCTCCCTCTGTGGCCGGGGCATCGTTCTTGGCGCCACTTTCGGCAGCAACGGCACGGATCGCGGCAGGCTTCGGCGCATTGGCCGGCAGCGCAACCTTGGCCGCGTCGCGGACCAGGATCCATGCACCCTTCGAACCGGGAACCGCACCGCGGATCAGGATCAGGCCGCGGTCGGCGTCGGTCGAAACGATCTCGACATTCTGCGTGGTGACGCGGGTGTCGCCCATGTGGCCAGCCATATGCTTGCCCTTGAACACCTTGCCCGGGTCCTGGCGCTGGCCGGTCGAGCCGTGCGTACGGTGCGAGACCGAGTTACCGTGCGTCGCGCGGCCGCCACCCATGTGGTGACGCTTGATGACGCCCTGGAAACCCTTGCCGATCGTCGTGCCGGTCACATCGACCTTCTGGCCGACGACGAAGTGCTCGACCGTAATCTCGGCACCGACATCGATCATGTTGTCGGCGGAGACGCGGAACTCGGCGACCTTCGCCTTCGGCTCGACGGAAGCGGTCGCGAAATGGCCGCGCATCGCCTTCGACGTGTTCTTCACCTTGGCAAGGCCAACGCCGAGCTGGACGGCGGTATAGCCGTTCTTCTCCTGCGTGCGCTGCGCCACGACCTGGCAGTTCTCCATCTGGAGAACGGTGACGGGAACATGCTCCCCGGCATCATTATAGATGCGGGTCATTCCCACCTTCTTTGCAATCACACCTGAACGCATCGGTTCAATTCCTTTAGAGTTCCGGGCCAGGGGCACCGCCCCTTACCGCGCTCTCATTCCCTTAGAGCTTGATCTCGACGTCCACACCGGCGGCCAGATCGAGCTTCATCAAAGCATCGACCGTCTGCGGGGTCGGATCGACGATGTCGAGCAGACGCTTGTGCGTGCGCATCTCGAACTGCTCGCGGCTCTTCTTGTCGACGTGAGGCGACCGGTTGACCGTAAACTTTTCGATCCGCGTCGGCAGCGGAATGGGGCCGCGGACGTTGGCGCCGGTGCGCTTGGCCGTCGACACGATTTCCCGTGTCGAGGCGTCGAGCACCCGGTGATCAAACGCCTTCAGGCGGATGCGGATATTCTGTCCGTTCATGCGTCACTTCCTTGTTCTGGCGCGGCGCGGGCAACTTCCGCGCCCGCGACAGATCGGTTTAAGTCCAAATTACTCTTTGATGGTGACGACGATGCCGGCACCGACGGTGCGGCCGCCTTCACGGATGGCGAAGCGCAGCTTCTCTTCCATGGCGATCGGCACGATCAGCTCGACATCGACCGTGATGTTGTCGCCGGGCATCACCATCTCGGTGCCTTCCGGCAGCGACACGATGCCGGTCACGTCCGTGGTGCGGAAGTAGAACTGCGGACGGTAGTTGGTGAAGAACGGCGTGTGACGGCCACCTTCGTCCTTGGTCAGGATGTAGGCTTCGGCCACGAACTTCTTGTGCGGCTTCACCGTACCGGGCTTGGCCAGGACCTGGCCGCGCTCGACGCCTTCACGATCAACGCCGCGCAGCAGCGCGCCGATGTTGTCGCCCGCCTGGCCCTGGTCGAGCAGCTTGCGGAACATCTCGACGCCCGTGCAGGTCGTCTTGGTGGTCGGACGGATGCCGACGATTTCCAGCTCCTCGCCGACCTTGACCACGCCGCGCTCGACGCGGCCGGTCACCACCGTGCCGCGGCCCGAGATCGAGAACACGTCTTCGATCGGCATCAGGAACGGCTTGTCCAGCGGACGAACCGGCGTCGGGATGTAGGCGTCGACCTGAGCCATCAGCTCGCGGATCGCGTCCTCGCCGATCGTCTTGTCGCTATCTTCAAGCGCGGCAAGCGCCGAACCCTTGACGATCGGAATGTCGTCGCCGGGGAATTCGTTCTTGGTCAACAGTTCGCGAACCTCGAGCTCGACCAGTTCGAGCAGCTCGGCGTCGTCGACCTGGTCGACCTTGTTCAAAAACACAACGATCGACGGCACGCCGACCTGGCGGGCCAAGAGGATGTGCTCGCGGGTCTGCGGCATCGGGCCGTCGGCGGCCGACACGACCAGGATCGCGCCGTCCATCTGCGCGGCACCGGTGATCATGTTCTTCACATAGTCGGCGTGGCCGGGGCAATCGACGTGGGCATAGTGGCGGTTGGCCGTCTCGTATTCGACATGCGCCGTCGAGATGGTGATGCCGCGGGCCTTCTCTTCCGGCGCCGCATCGATCTGGTCATAGCGCTTGTATTCGCCAAAATACTTCGTGATCGCCGCCGTCAGCGACGTCTTGCCATGATCGACGTGGCCGATCGTGCCGATGTTCACATGAGGCTTAGTGCGCTCGAATTTACCTTTTGCCACTGTGGTTCTCCGTCTTACTTTACCCGCTCGGGGAAATTGATATTCGCTCTATCCGTCCCGGAAACGCGCAAGAACTGCGGTTCCGGTGGCACAGGCATTCTTACGCGTACTTTTTCTGGACTTCCTGGGCCACCGCCGTAGGGACCGGCTCGTAGTGATCGAACTGCATCGTGTAGGCTGCGCGGCCCTGGCTCATCGAGCGCAAATTGTCGACGTACTTGAACATGTTGGCGAGCGGCACCATTGCGTTGATGACCACCGCCACGCCACGCGCTTCCTGGCCCTGGATCTGGCCGCGACGGCCGTTCAGATCGCCAATGACGCTGCCAACGTAGTCTTCAGGCGTCACCACCTCGACCTTCATGATCGGCTCGAGCAACTGCACGCCAAGCTTGGGCGCTGCTTCACGGAAGCAGGCACGGCCGGCGATTTCGAAGGCGAGCACCGAAGAGTCGACATCGTGGTAAGCGCCATCGATGAGCGTCGCCTTGACGCCGATCATCGGGAAGCCGGCGAACGGGCCGGACGTCATGACGCTGTTGATGCCCTTTTCGACACCGGGGATGTATTCCTTCGGAACGGCACCGCCGACGATCTTCGATTCGAACTCGAATTCGCTGCTTTCCGGATTCGGTTCGAACAGGAGCTTGACGCGGGCGAACTGGCCGGTACCGCCGGTCTGCTTCTTGTGCGTGTAATCCTGCTCGTGCTTGCGGGTGATCGTCTCGCGATAGGCCACCTGCGGCGCGCCGACATTGGCCTCGACCTTGAACTCGCGACGCATGCGGTCGACGATGATGTCGAGGTGGAGTTCGCCCATGCCGGAGATGATGGTCTGGCCGCTTTCCTCGTCGGTCTTGACGCGGAAGGACGGATCCTCGGCGGCCAGGCGGTGAAGAGCGAGGCCCATCTTTTCCTGGTCGTTCTTGGTCTTCGGCTCGATGGCGATCTGGATGACCGGATCGGGGAATTCCATGCGCTCGAGGATGACCGGATGCAGCGGATCACTGAGCGTGTCGCCGGTGGTCGTGTCCTTGAGGCCGGCCAGGGCGACGATGTCGCCGGCAAAAGCCTCTTCGACGTCGGCGCGCGAATTCGCATGCATCTGCAGCATGCGGCCGATGCGCTCTTTCTTGCCCTTGACGGTGTTGTCGAGCGAGACGCCCTTGGTCAGCTTGCCCGAATAGATGCGGGCAAAAGTCAGCGAGCCGACAAACGGGTCGTTCATGATCTTGAAGGCGAGCATCGACAGCGGCTCGTTGTCGTCGGCGTGACGCTCGATCTCGGCGTCGGTCTTGGCGTCGACACCCTTGATGGCGGGAACATCGGCCGGCGACGGCAGGTATTCAACGACGGCGTCGAGCAACGGCTGCACGCCCTTGTTCTTGAAGGCCGAGCCACAGAACATCGGGTAGAACTTGACCGCGATCGTGCCCTTGCGGATCAGCGAGCGGATCTCGTCATTCGACGGCATCTTGCCTTCGAGGTAATTCTCGAGTGCCGTCTCGTCCATTTCGACGGCGGCTTCGATCATCTTCTCGCGATATTCCTCGGCACGAGCCTTGAGGTCGGCCGGGATCTCGACGACATCCCAGGCAGCGCCCAGCGTCTCGTCGCGCCAGACCAGCGCGTTCATTTCGACGAGGTCGACAACGCCTTTGAATTCGGTCTCGGCGCCGATCGGCAGCTGCATGACGACAGCCTGCGCACCGAGGCGCGAGCCGATCATCTCGACCGAGCGGTAGAAGTCGGCGCCGATCTTGTCCATCTTGTTGCAGAAGATCATGCGCGGCACGCGGTACTTGTCGGCCTGGCGCCAGACGGTCTCCGTCTGCGGCTCCACGCCGGCATTGGCGTCGAGCAGCGCAATGGCGCCGTCGAGCACGCGCAGCGAACGCTCGACCTCGATGGTGAAGTCGACGTGGCCGGGGGTGTCGATGATGTTGAAGCGATGCATCTTGCCGTCACGACCCTTCCAGAAGGTCGTGGTCGCGGCGGACGTGATCGTGATGCCGCGTTCCTGCTCCTGCTCCATCCAGTCCATGGTGGCAGCGCCGTCATGGACTTCGCCGATCTTGTGCGACTTGCCCGTGTAATAGAGGACGCGCTCGGTGGTCGTCGTCTTGCCGGCGTCGATATGCGCCATGATACCGAAATTGCGGTAGTCTTCGATTTTGTATTCGCGGGCCATGGGAGGTGCCTCTCAGTCTCGTTCGCGCTTTACCAGCGATAATGCGCGAAAGCGCGGTTGGCTTCTGCCATCTTGTGGGTGTCTTCACGCTTCTTGACGGCGGTGCCGCGGTTGTTGGCCGCGTCCATCAGCTCGCCCGAGAGGCGGTCGATCATGGTGGTCTCGTTGCGGTTGCGGGCAGCCGCGATCAGCCAGCGGATGGCCAGCGCCTGACGGCGCTCGGGGCGCACATCGACCGGAACCTGGTAGGTGGCGCCGCCGACGCGACGCGAACGCACTTCCACATGCGGCGCGACATTGTCGAGCGCCTGATGGAAGACCGTGACCGGCTCCTGCTTGGTCTTCGACTGGACCTGGTCGAGCGCGCCATAGACGATGGTCTCGGCAACCGACTTCTTGCCGTCATACATGACGGCGTTCATGAACTTGGTGACGATCAGATCGCCGAACTTCGGGTCCGGATTGATCTCACGCTTTTCTGCACTGTGACGACGGGACATGGCTGTTGTCTCTCAATCTCAAGGCACGGCGCAGTCAAAAAAAGCGCCGAAGCCGGAAAACCTTACTTCGGACGCTTGGCACCGTATTTCGAACGGCGCTGCTTGCGGTTCTTCACACCCTGCGTGTCGAGCACGCCGCGAATGATATGATAGCGGACGCCCGGAAGGTCCTTCACGCGGCCGCCGCGGATCATGACCACGGAGTGCTCCTGAAGGTTGTGGCCTTCGCCGGGGATGTAGCCGATCACTTCGAAACCATTGGTCAGACGGATCTTGGCCACCTTGCGCAGAGCCGAGTTCGGCTTCTTCGGCGTCGTGGTGTAGACGCGCGTGCAGACGCCCCGCTTCTGCGGGTTCTGCTGCATGGCCGGGACCTTGTTGCGCTTCACCGGCGCCAGGCGCGGCTTGCGGATCAGCTGGTTGACGGTAGGCATTAAACCCTCTTGTCTCTCAATTCCGTGTCTTGCCCGGTCAGGGCCGCTCAAAGCGTCGTTTCCATACGCAAATTCGGGCCACAAACCGCGCCTCGCGGTCCTGCCCGAACAAATTGCAGAGGAAGCGGAAACCGCTTCATGCGCGCCGGAAATGTCTTTTCGCTCGTAAAACGAACCCTGTTTGAGGCAAACTCCAAAGCGTGTCGCTTCGGAAGGGAGAGCCTCACATCGGTTCTGACTGGGCGGCTTCTACTCGCAAGCCCGATGGCCGTCAACCCCGCGACACCAAATATTGCGCCGCAACCGGGGCTTGGCAGCCATGCGAAAAGCGCATGTAATTTTCTTTCGCAATTTTGCAAGGGCGAGGAAGAAAGTGACCGGCTTCTGGCTGTTGTCAGCCCGGCCTTCATGCCAAAAGGCGGCACGGGCAGTGCAAATCCGCTCGGCCGCCCAGTCTCTAGAGGAATCAGCCTGTGAACGACAATGAGGAGCGCCCGGTCACCATCATCACCGGCCGCGTCTGGAAGAGGAAAGGCGGCAAGCCGGAAGGCGTCCATGTGATGCTGGTCGCGCCCGATGACGATTCGGCTGTGCGCCGCGCGCTCGAATCGCTCGCCGCCGAGGGCTATGCCGAAGCCGAGCTCGACCAGATCGGCGACATGGACGGCATTCCCGACGACGAGCCGCATCTGTCGGCCTATCAGGGCGCGCTCGAAGGCGAAGTATCGATCGTCACCTTCGACGTGGCAATCTGACCGAGAGAATCGGCGGCTTGTCGCCCTCGTCGCCGCGCCCACCTCGCCCGGCTTGCCCGACACCGGTTCTCTGCTAAGAACCAGGCGAAATTCCAATCTGCGGAGTCCCCATGCCTTCGAACAATGGTCCCATCAAGCTCGGCATCGTCGGCGTCGGGAAAATCGTCCGCGACCAGCACCTTCCGGCCCTGGCCAAGGACGGGGATTATCGCCTCGTCGCCGCCGCCAGCCGGCACGGCAAGGTCGACGGCATTCCGAATTTCCATGACATCGAAGCGATGCTCGATGCGGTGCCGGAGCTCGAGGCCGTCTCGCTCTGCATGCCGCCGCAATTCCGCTATGATGCCGCGCGCACGGCGCTGATGGCGAAGAAGCATGTCTTCCTGGAGAAGCCGCCTGGCGCCACGGTCAGCGAGGTTGAAGACCTGAAGACGCTGGCGGCGGCAAACGGCGTCTCGCTGTTCGCCAGCTGGCATTCGCGCTATGCGCCGGCGGTGGAAGCCGCGCGCGCTTTCCTCGCATCAGCCAGCATCAAGTCGGCCGCCATCAACTGGAAGGAAGACGTGCGCCGCTGGCACCCAAACCAGGAATGGATCTGGGCGCCGGGTGGCTTCGGCGTCTTCGATCCCGGCATCAACGCGCTGTCGATCGTGACCCACATCCTGCCGGCAATGTTCATCACCTCTGCCGTCCTCGATTTTCCGGAAAACCGCGCCGCTCCTGTCGCTGCACACGTCACCTTCCGCACCTCGAACGGATTGCCGGTGACGATGGAGCTCGACTGGCTCCAGACCGGCCCGCAAAGCTGGGACATCCTGGCCGAGACCGACCGGGGCAATATGGTGCTTTCCGGCGGCGGCTCGAAGCTCGCCATCGACGGCAAGATCGTTCATGAAGAACCGGAAGGCGAATACCCGATGCTGTACAGGCGCTTCGCCGAGATCGTCCGCGCCGGCGTCTCCGACGTCGATCTCGCCCCGCTGCAGCACGTCGCCGACGCCTTCATGCTCGGCAAGCGCAATGTGGTGGAAGCGTTCTTCGATTGAGAGCGTCGTCTGCCGTTTTGCGTATCTGGCTCGCTTAGCCGTCAGTCAACGATCGCAATGGCAAAGCCGTCGTAGCCCTTGGCGCCGACCGTCTGGATAGCGGTGCCGTCCAGGCGCTTGTCGCCACCGATGAACGAGAACGCCGCGCGAGCACCTTCGACATTGGCGTCGCGGCCGTCCTCATCGAGCACGTCGCCGTCGCGGATGACGTTGTCGCAGACGATGACTGTCCCCGGCCTCGAAAGACGCATGGCCCAGGACAGATAGTTCGGGTTGTTCGGCTTGTCGGCATCGATGAAGATGAGATCGAACGGTCCGGCATTCTCGGCACCCAGCGCCGCAAGCGATTGCAGCGCCGGCCCGACCCGCAGCTCCACCCGGTCCGACACCCCTGCCCGGTCAAAGTTCGACCGCGCGACACTGGCGTGGTGCGGATCGAGTTCGAGCGTTACGATCCTCCCGTCCGAAGGCAGCCCGCGCGCCATCCAGATCGTCGAATAGCCGCCGAGCGTACCGATCTCGAGAATCTTCTTCGCCCCCTGCATGCGCGCCAGCAGCGAAAGCAGCTTGCCTTGCGCCGGCGAGACATCGATCGCCGGCAGGCCCTGATCATGGTTGGCCGCCAGAACGGAATCAAGGACTGGGTCCGGTTCAAACAGGGAGGCGACGATGTAGTCGTCGACGGCCGTCCAGCTCTTCTTGTTGCTCATCGTTTTCTCCTCCGATCGGATGCGGGAACCAAACGCGAAAAAGGGGCCGCTTGGGCCCCTTTTCCTTCTTCTCTTCTTTCCGCGCTTACTGCGCGGCGGTGACCATGTCGGTCAGCATCGGCTCGGCGACCTCGACACCCGAGGCCTTGCGGCGCTCGTCGATGATCAGCTCGTCGCGCGAGGTGGCGATGCGCCGGATCTGGCTCATCGTGCCGCCGGTGCCGGCCGGGATCAGACGGCCGACGATGACGTTTTCCTTTAGGCCCTGCAGCATGTCGGTCTTGCCGGCAACCGCCGCTTCGGTGAGAACCCTCGTCGTCTCCTGGAAGGAGGCGGCCGAGATGAAGGACGGCGTCTGCAGCGAGGCCTTGGTGATGCCGAGCAGCACTGGCTGGCCTTCGGCCGGCTTCTTGCCGTCCTCGATCAGCCGCTCGTTGACCTCTTCCAGCTCGATCACGTCGACGTGGTCGCCCGGAATGTAGGTCGAGTCGCCCTGCGTGGTGATCTCGACCTTCTGCAGCATCTGGCGAACGATCACCTCGATGTGCTTGTCGTTGATCGACACGCCCTGCAGGCGATAGACCTCCTGGATTTCGTTGACGAGGTAGGACGCAAGCGCCTCCACGCCCTTGATGGCCAGGATGTCATGCGGCGCCGGATTGCCGTCGAGGATGTAGTCGCCCTTCTCGATGACGTCGCCGTCCTGGAGATGGAACGGCTTGCCCTTCGGAATCAGGTATTCGACCGGCTCAAGCGTCGAGTCATGCGGCTCGATGATGATGCGGCGCTTGTTCTTGTAGTCGCGGCCGAAGCGGACCGTGCCGTCGATCTCGGCGATGATGGCGTGGTCCTTCGGACGGCGTGCCTCGAACAGTTCGGCAACACGCGGCAGACCGCCGGTGATGTCCTTGGTCTTGGCGCTTTCCATCGGGATACGTGCCAGCACGTCGCCGGGCCGGACATGCGCGCCCGGCTCGACCGAAAGGATCGCCTCGACCGAGAGCAGGAAGCGGGCATCGCCGCCCTTCGACAGCTTGCCGACCTTGCCCTTGGTGTCATGCACGACGATCGCCGGCTTGAGGTCGTTGCCGCGTGGCGTCGAACGCCAGTCGATAACCTCGCGCTTGGTGATGCCGGTCGATTCGTCAGCCGTTTCCTGGACGGAAATGCCGTCGACCAGATCCTCGAACTGCACCTTGCCCTCGATTTCGGTGAGGATCGGGCGGGTATAAGGATCCCACTCGGCGATACGCTGGCCACGCTTCACCTTGTCGCCATCGTCCACGAAGATGCGCGAACCGTAGGTGACCCGGTGCGTGGCGCGTTCCTTGCCGGCTTCGTCGAGGATCAGCACCGCCATGTTGCGGCCCATGACCATCTGCTGGCCGTCGGAGTTGCGCACCACGTTGCGGTTGCGGATCTCGACCTTGCCCTCATACGAGGCTTCAAGGAACGAGCTATCCACCACCTGCGCGGTACCGCCCATGTGGAAGGTACGCATGGTGAGCTGGGTGCCCGGCTCGCCGATCGACTGCGCCGCAATGACGCCGACGGCTTCGCCCTGGTTGACCGGGGTGCCGCGGGCAAGATCGCGTCCGTAGCAGACCGCGCAGACGCCGACCCTGACCTCGCAGGTCAGTGCCGAACGGATGCGGACCGACTGCACGCCGGCCTTTTCGATCTGTTCCACGTCACGCTCGTCCATCAGCGTTCCGGCCTTGACCAGAACCTCGCCCGACACCGGATGGTTGATGTCGTCGAGCGCCGTACGGCCCAGCACGCGCTGGCCGACGGAAGCGACGACCTGGCCGGCATCGACGATCGGCTGCATGGTGAGGCCCTTGTCGGTGCCGCAGTCGACCGAATTGACGATGCAGTCCTGCGCCACGTCGACCAGACGACGGGTGAGATAGCCCGAGTTCGCCGTCTTCAGGGCGGTGTCGGCCAGACCCTTGCGGGCGCCGTGGGTCGAGTTGAAATACTCGAGCACGGTCAGGCCTTCCTTGAAGTTCGAGATGATCGGCGTCTCGATGATTTCACCCGACGGCTTGGCCATCAGGCCGCGCATGCCGGCGAGCTGGCGCATCTGGGTGGGCGAGCCACGCGCACCGGAGTGCGACATCATGTAGATCGAGTTCATCGGCTTCTGACGGCCATTGTCCTCAAACTCGACCGCCTTGATGCGGGCCATCATCTCGTCGGCGACCTTTTCCGAGCACTTGGCCCAGGCGTCGACGACCTTGTTGTACTTCTCGCCCTGCGTGATCAGGCCGTCATTGTACTGCTGCTCGTATTCCTTGGCCAAAGCCTCGGTGTCGGACACCAGCTTGATCTTGGCGTCCGGGATCAGCATGTCGTCCTTGCCGAACGAAATGCCGGCGCGGCAGGCGTGGCTGAAGCCGAGGGCCATGATGCGGTCGCAGAAAATGACCGTCTCCTTCTGACCGCAATGGCGGTAGACGGTGTCGATCATCTTGGAGATGTTCTTCTTGGTCATCTCCTGGTTGGCGGTCTCGTAAGGCACGTTGACGTTCTTCGGCAGCAGCTCGCCGATGATCATGCGGCCAGGCGTGGTGTCGTGGATCTTCGACACGACCTTGCCTTCGGCGTCGACCGTGCGGAAGCGACCCTTGATCTTGGCGTGCAGCGTCACCGCCTTGGTCTCGAGCGCATGCTGGAGTTCGCCCATATCGGCAAACACCATGCCCTCGCCCGGCTCGTTCTGGTTGACGATCGAGAGATAGTAGAGACCGAGAACCATGTCCTGCGACGGCACGATGATCGGCGCGCCGGAGGCCGGGTGCAGGATGTTGTTGGTCGACATCATCAGCACGCGGGCTTCAAGCTGCGCTTCCAGCGACAGCGGCACGTGAACGGCCATCTGGTCGCCGTCGAAGTCGGCGTTGAAGGCCGTGCAGACCAGCGGATGCAGCTGGATCGCCTTGCCTTCAATCAGGATCGGCTCGAACGCCTGGATGCCGAGGCGGTGCAGCGTCGGCGCGCGGTTCAACAGCACCGGATGCTCGCGGATGACCTCGTCGAGGATATCCCAGACTTCCGGACGCTCCTTCTCGACCAGCTTCTTGGCCTGCTTGACGGTCGAGGAGAAACCCTTGGCGTCGAGGCGGGCGTAGATGAAGGGCTTGAAGAGTTCGAGCGCCATCTTCTTCGGCAGGCCGCACTGGTGCAGCTTGAGCTCCGGACCGGTCACGATGACCGAGCGGCCCGAATAGTCGACGCGCTTGCCGAGCAGGTTCTGGCGGAACCGGCCCTGCTTGCCCTTCAGCATGTCGGACAGCGACTTCAGCGGACGCTTGTTGGCGCCGGTGATGACGCGGCCGCGGCGGCCGTTGTCGAACAGCGCGTCGACGGCTTCCTGCAGCATGCGCTTTTCATTGCGCACGATGATGCCGGGCGCGCGCAGCTCGATCAGCCGCTTCAGGCGGTTGTTGCGGTTGATGACGCGGCGATAGAGGTCGTTCAAATCGGACGTGGCGAAACGGCCGCCGTCCAGCGGGACGAGCGGGCGCAGGTCCGGCGGGATCACCGGAACCACCTTCATGATCATCCATTCCGGACGGTTGCCGGACTCCATGAAGTTCTCGACGACCTTGAGCCGCTTCAGATACTTCTTCTGCTTCAGCTCGGAAGTGGTCGAGGCCAGCTCCGAACGCAGGTCGCCGGCGATCTTCTCCAGGTCCATGCCGGCGAGCAGGTCATGAATGGCCTCGGCGCCGATCATGGCGGTGAATGAATCCTCGCCATACTCGTCGACGGCGATCATGTACTCTTCCTCGCTGAGCAGTTGGTGCTCCTTCAGCGCGGTGAGGCCTGGCTCGGTGACGATGTAGTTCTCGAAGTAGAGGACGCGCTCGATGTCCTTCAGGGTCATGTCGAGCAGCGTGCCGATGCGCGACGGCAGCGACTTCAGGAACCAGATATGAGCGACCGGAGCGGCGAGCTCGATATGGCCCATGCGCTCGCGGCGAACGCGCGACAGCGTGACTTCGACGCCGCACTTTTCGCAGATGACGCCCTTGTACTTCATGCGCTTGTACTTGCCGCACAGGCACTCATAGTCCTTGATCGGGCCGAAGATGCGCGCGCAGAACAGGCCGTCGCGCTCCGGCTTGAAGGTGCGGTAGTTGATGGTCTCCGGCTTCTTGATCTCGCCGAACGACCAGGACAGAATCTTCTCAGGGCTGGCGAGCGAAATCCGGATGGAATCGAACACCTGCGCCGGCGCCTGGGGATTGAAGAGATTCATGACCTCTTGGTTCATGCCGTTCTCCTTTTCGGGGTCCTCGAAAACCCCTTGCATCTAGCGCGGGCCGAATGCCCGCTGACTGGTCGGCCCACCGGCCGAAGAATACTTTTTGGTTGAGCATGATCTTGGCCGAAAACCGGTAGCCACTTTTCGGGATCATGCTCGAAGGCGCGTCGCGGCTTTCCGCGGCGCGCCATTGCCTTACTCGGCTGCGCCCCTATTCGGCAGCATCTGGCAGCCGGACAGGGTTGTCGTCGAGCTTGGTGTTCTCCAGCTCGACATTGAGGCCGAGAGACCGCATTTCCTTGACGAGAACGTTGAAGCTCTCTGGAATGCCGGCCTCGAACGTGTCGTCGCCTCTGACGATCGCCTCGTAGACCTTGGTGCGGCCGGCGACGTCGTCCGACTTCACCGTCAGCATCTCCTGCAGCGTGTAGGCGGCGCCGTACGCTTCGAGCGCCCAGACCTCCATTTCGCCGAAGCGCTGGCCGCCGAACTGCGCCTTGCCGCCCAGCGGCTGCTGGGTGACGAGCGAGTACGGTCCGATCGAACGCGCGTGGATCTTGTCGTCCACCAGGTGGTGAAGCTTGAGCATGTAGATATAGCCCATCGTCACCTTGCGATCGAACGGCTCGCCGGTGCGTCCGTCATAGAGCTGCGACTGACCGCTGGTGTGCAGGCCCGCCTGCTCCAGCATGACGTTGATGTCGGCCTCATGCGCGCCGTCGAACACCGGCGTCGCGATGGAGACGCCGCGGCGCATCTGTTCGCTGAGGCGAACGACGCTCTCGTCGTCATACTCGCGAACCGGCTCGTTGCGGTCGTTGGCCGGCATGAAGCTTTCGAGCGTCTTGCGCAGCGGCTTGATGTCGCCACCCGCCTTGTACGCATCAATCAGCTCGCCGATCTTCCTGCCCATGCCCGCGCATGCCCAGCCCAGATGCGTTTCCAGGATCTGGCCGACATTCATGCGGCTCGGCACACCCAGCGGGTTGAGCACGATATCGGCATGCGTGCCGTCCTCGAGGAAAGGCATGTCCTCGACCGGAACGATGCGCGACACGACACCCTTGTTGCCGTGCCGGCCGGCCATCTTGTCGCCGGGCTGCATCTTGCGCTTCACGGCCACGAAGACCTTGACCATCTTCATGACGCCCGGAGGCATTTCGTCGCCGCGCTGCACCTTCTCGACCTTGTCCATGAAGCGCTGCTCGAGCGCCTTCTTGGAATCGTCGTACTGGCCGCGCAGCGCTTCCAGTTCGCTCTGGAGCTTTTCGTTCTCCACCGCGAACTGCCACCACTGCGAACGCGGATACTCGTCGAGCGTATCCTTCGACAGCTTCGAGCCCTTCTTGAAGCCCTTCGGCCCGGCAATCGCATCCTTGCCGACGAGCGTGTCGGACAGGCGCGAATAGACGTTGCGGTCGAGGATCGCCTGCTCGTCGTCGCGGTCTTTGGCCAGGCGCTCGATCTCCTCGCGCTCGATTGCCATGGCGCGTTCGTCCTTCTCGACGCCGTGGCGGTTGAAGACGCGAACTTCGACGACGGTGCCGAACGTGCCCGGAGGCATGCGCATGGAGGTGTCGCGAACGTCCGAGGCCTTTTCGCCGAAGATGGCGCGCAGGAGCTTTTCTTCCGGCGTCATCGGGCTTTCGCCCTTCGGCGTGATCTTGCCGACCAGGATGTCGCCCGGCTGCACTTCCGCGCCGATATAGACGATGCCGGCCTCATCGAGGTTCTTCAACGCTTCTTCCGAGACGTTCGGAATGTCGCGCGTGATTTCCTCCGGTCCGAGCTTGGTGTCGCGCGCCATGACCTCGAACTCCTCGATGTGGATCGAGGTGAAGACGTCGTCGGCCACGATACGCTCGGAGAGCAGGATCGAGTCCTCGTAGTTGTAGCCGTTCCACGGCATGAACGCGACCAGCACGTTGCGGCCGAGCGCCAGATCGCCGAGCTCGGTCGACGGACCGTCGGCGATGATGTCGCCCTTGTTGACGCGGTCGCCCATGCGCACCAGCGGACGCTGGTTGATGCAGGTGTTCTGGTTCGAACGCTGGAACTTCATCAGCCGGTAGATGTCGACGCCCGACTTGCCGGGATCGAGATCTTCCGTGGCGCGGATGACGATACGCGTCGCGTCCACCTGGTCGACGATGCCGCCGCGGCGGGCGCCGATGGCGGCGCCCGAGTCACGGGCAACGATCGGCTCCATGCCGGTGCCGACGAACGGCGCCTCGGCGCGCACCAGCGGCACGGCCTGACGCTGCATGTTCGAGCCCATCAGCGCGCGGTTGGCGTCGTCGTTCTCGAGGAACGGGATCAGCGCCGCGGCGACCGAAACCATCTGCTTCGGCGACACGTCCATCAGGTCGACGTTCTCGCGCGGCGCCATCATCACTTCGCCGGCGTTACGGCAAATGACGAATTCGTCGACGAAACCGCCATTCTTGTCGAGCTCGGCATTGGCCTGCGCGACATGGTGCTTGGCTTCTTCCATCGCCGACAGATAGACGACCTCATTGGTCAGCTTGCCGCTGACGATCTTGCGGTACGGGCTCTCGATGAAGCCGTACTTGTTGACGCGTGCGAAGGTCGCCAGCGAGTTGATCAGACCGATATTCGGGCCTTCCGGCGTCTCGATCGGGCAGATGCGGCCGTAATGCGTCGGGTGCACGTCGCGCACCTCGAAGCCGGCGCGCTCGCGGGTCAGACCGCCCGGTCCAAGCGCCGAGAGACGGCGCTTGTGGGTGATCTCCGACAGCGGGTTGGTCTGGTCCATGAACTGCGACAGCTGCGAGGAACCGAAGAACTCGCGCACGGCGGCAGCCGCTGGCTTGGCGTTGATCAGGTCCTGCGGCATCACCGTGTCGATCTCGATCGAGGACATGCGTTCCTTGATCGCGCGCTCCATGCGCAGCAGGCCGACGCGGTACTGGTTCTCCATCAGCTCGCCGACCGAGCGCACGCGGCGGTTGCCGAGATTGTCGATGTCGTCGATCTCGCCCTTGCCGTCGCGCAGTTCGACCAGCGTCTTGACCACGGCCAGGATGTCGTCCTTGCGCAGCACGCGCACGGTGTCCTCGGCCTTGAGCTCGAGGCGCATGTTCATCTTGACGCGGCCGACGGCCGACAGGTCGTAGCGCTCGCTGTCGAAGAACAGCGAGTTGAACATGGCTTCGGCGGTCTCGAGCGTCGGCGGCTCGCCGGGGCGCATGACACGATAGATGTCGAACAGCGCGTCCTGGCGGCTTTCGTTCTTGTCGACGTTGAGCGTGTTGCGGATATAGGCGCCGACATTGACGTGGTCGATGTCGAGCACCTGGATCTCATGCTCACCGGTGCCGAGCAGCACCTTCAGCGTCTTCTCGTCGATCTCGTCGCCGGCCTCGAGGAAGATCTCGCCGGTGCCGTAGTTGACGATGTCCTCGGCCAGATAGTTGCCGAGCAGGTCCTCGTCGGTCGCCTTGATCGCCTTCAGGCCCTTTTCGCCAAGCGCCCTCGCCTGGCGGGCGGTGATCTTCTTGCCTTGCTCGACGACGATCTCGCCGGTGTCGGCATCGACGAGGTCGCCGACGGCCTTGAGGCCACGGAAACGCTCGACGTTGAACGGAATGCGCCAGTGGTCGCCGGCGCGCTTGTAGGTGATCTTGTTGTAGAAGGTCGACAGGATCTCTTCGCCGTCCATGCCGAGCGCCATCAAGAGCGATGTCACCGGGATCTTGCGGCGGCGGTCGATACGGGCGTGCACGACGTCCTTCGAATCGAACTCGATGTCGAGCCACGAACCACGATAGGGGATGACGCGCGCGGCAAACAGAAGCTTGCCCGACGAGTGCGACTTGCCCTTGTCATGGTCGAAGAAGACGCCCGGCGAACGGTGCATCTGCGAGACGATGACGCGCTCGGTGCCGTTGACGATGAAGGTGCCGTTCAAGGTCATGAGCGGCATGTCGCCCATGTAGACGTCCTGCTCCTTGATGTCCTTGATCGACTTCGCGCCGGTATCCTCGTCGATATCGAACACGATTAGGCGCAGCGTCACCTTCAGCGGCGCGGCATAGGTCAGGTCGCGCTGACGGCATTCGTCAACGTCGAATTTCGGTCCTTCGAACTCGTACTTCACGAACTCCAGCATCGAGGAGCCGGAAAAATCGGAAATCGGGAAGACCGACTTGAAAACAGCCTGCAGTCCCTCGTCCGGACGCCCGCCCTTGGGCTCGTCCACCATCAGGAACTGGTCATAGGATGCCTTTTGAACCTCGATCAGGTTCGGCATCTCCGCAACTTCCGGGATCTTTCCGAAGAACTTGCGTACGCGTCTGCGGCCATTGAAAGTCTGGGTCTGGGCCATCGTCGCTCCTTAGCTCTAAACTCGGGACGAGCCTCGCCGCGGCTCGCCTTGCATTCCGGGCCGCCTTGGCGGCAGCCCCTGTCTGTTGTCCCGCCACCTGTCGGCGGCCGGGCTAGAACGGGAGAAAACCCGTTTCCTGAAGGCCGGTTTCGGCCCTCAGGAAAGAGGTTCTCATACGTCTCGCGTTACGCAGCCTCCCTTCACGCCAAGGGAGTGGCGGACGGCGCGAGGCCGCCCGCCATTATTCAACGCTTACTTCAGGTCGACCTTGGCGCCGGCTGCTTCCAGCTGGGCCTTGAACTTGTCCGCGTCGGCCTTGGAAACGCCTTCCTTGACCGGCTTCGGAGCCGCCTCGACCAGATCCTTGGCTTCCTTGAGGCCAAGACCGGTGATGGCGCGGACTTCCTTGATGACGTTGATCTTCTGGGCGCCGGCGTCGGTGAGGACGACGTCGAATTCGGTCTTTTCCTCGACCGGAGCAGCAGCGGCGGCAGCACCACCGGCAGCGGCAACCGCAACCGGAGCAGCAGCCGAAACGCCCCACTTTTCTTCCAGAAGCTTCGACAGCTCAGCCGCCTCGAGGACGGTCAGCTTCGAAAGGTCGTCTACGATCTTTGCGAGATCAGCCATTGTTGTATTCCTTCATAAGGTTCGAACGTGTGTTTGTGATAGCGAGGAACGGCCTCATGCCGCCTCGTCCTTCCGGGCGTAAGCGCCGATGACACGCGCGACCGAAGCCGCGGGCGCATTGACGATCTGGGCGATCCGGGTTGCCGGCGTGGCGATCATGCCAACCAGCCTGGCGCGCAGCTCGTCGAGCGACGGAAGTGTGGCGAGTGCCTTCACACCGTCGGCGTTGAGCGAGGTGGTGCCCATTGCGCCGCCGAGAATGACAAGCTTGTCATTTCCCTTGGCGAAATCGGACGCGACCTTCGGCGCCGCAATCGGATCCTCCGAATAGGCGATCAGCGTCTGTCCCTTGAACAGGTCGATGATCGATGCGGAGTCCGTGCCCTGAAGAGCGATTTTGGCGAGACGGTTCTTCGCGACTTTGACGGTGCCACCGGCAGCGCGCATTTTCGACCGAAGGTCGTTCATTTGCGCGACGGTGATACCGGCGTAGTGGGCCACGACGACTGAACCAGCGCTTGTAAACGCATCATTCAGGCCCGTGACGAGTTCGCGTTTTTCCGCTCTGTCCACTGCCTATCTCCAGTTGACCCCTGCCCCTATGCGAGGACAGGCGTCGGGTTGCCTTTTGCCGGCCGGGCCATCCAGTAACGGATCTCCCGAACGACGCTCGAGGATCCTGCCCCCTTTCGCCACATCAGCCGGCAAGCCGGGTGATGCGCAGACAAAAGGCAAACACGGTTCGAACCTTTCATTGGAGCACTTGCTCCGTTGTCGGGTCTTCACCCGTCTCATGCAGGCCCAGATGAATTAAGGCGTTTGGGCCGCCTGCAATCTCGGACAGGATGTCCGGAAGCCTCTCGACTTCCGGTACCGGGCCGCCAACAGGTCGGAGGCCCGGAATTCTTTTGCAGATCAGCCTTTTAGCGGCCGATCAGGATAATTCGTATCAGGACGCTGCGAGCGTCGAGACGTCAAGCTTGAGGCCCGGACCCATCGTCGAGGTGACCGACACCTTCTTGACGTAGTTGCCCTTGGCGCCAGTCGGCTTGGCCTTGGTCACCGCATCGGCGAAGGCCCGCACATTCTCTTCCAGCGCCTTGACGTCGAACGAGACCTTGCCGACGCCGGCCTGGACGATGCCGGCCTTCTCGACGCGGAACTCGACCGCACCACCCTTCGACGCCTTGACGGCGGCGGCGACATCGGTGGTCACGGTGCCGACCTTCGGGTTCGGCATCATGCCGCGCGGGCCGAGCACCTTACCGAGACGGCCGACCAGCGGCATCATGTCCGGCGTGGCGATGCAGCGATCGAAGTCGATCGTGCCCTTCTGGACGATCTCGACCAGATCCTCGGCGCCAACGACATCGGCGCCGGCGGCCTTGGCTTCCTCGGCCTTGTCGCCACGTGCGAACACGGCGACGCGGACCGAGCGGCCGGTGCCGTTCGGCAAATTGACCACGCCGCGGACCATCTGGTCGGCATGGCGCGGGTCGACGCCGAGGTTCATCGCGACTTCGATGGTCTCGTCGAACTTCACCGAAGACCGCTCCTTGAGCAGCTTCAGCGCTTCACCGAGCGCATAGGCCTTGTTGGGGTCGATGCCTTCGCGGGTCTTCGATACACGCTTTGCAATCTTTGCCATGATCTCAGCCCACCACTTCCAGGCCCATCGAACGGGCGGAGCCTTCGACCATGCGCATGGCGGCTTCGACGTCGTTCGCGTTCAGGTCCTTCATCTTCTGCTCGGCGATGGCGCGCACCTTGTCGCGGCCGATCGTGCCGGCCTTGACCTTGCCCGGCTCCTTCGAGCCCGACTTGAGGTTCGCGGCCTTCTTCAGGAAGTAGCTCACCGGCGGCGTCTTCATGACGAAGGTGAACGACTTGTCCTGGTAGTAGGTGATGACGACCGGGATCGGCGATCCCTTTTCCATTTCCTGGGTCTGCGCGTTGAACGCCTTGCAGAACTCCATGATGTTGATGCCGCGCTGACCAAGCGCCGGGCCGATCGGGGGCGACGGCGTAGCCGAGCCCGCGGCAACCTGGAGCTTGAGCTGGCCTGCAACTTTCTTAGCCATCTCTCTTCCTGCCTTTTCTCATGCCGGCCCCACTATCGGGGAACACCGGCGGTTGCAGTCTGGTGGTGCGGTTCCCGCGGCCGGCTAAGCCCACGTTCGCCTCCCACCCGTTCATGGCTGCGCGAGATACCGCGCCGCCTGTCCTGCCGCCATCAGGCGCCAGGGTACCCGACGCCTTTTCGGCGCAGGTATTCGGATCAGCCCTTTTCGACCTGTCCGAATTCCAGATCGACGGGCACCGCGCGCCCGAAGATCGAAACTTCCACCTTGAGCCGCGCCCGCTCCTCGTCCACTTCCTGGACGAAACCGTTGAACGACGCGAACGGACCGTCCGATACGCGGATCGCCTCGCCGATCTCGAAAGTGACCGACGGCTTCGGCCGCTCGACGCCTTCCTGCACCTGGTTCAGGATGCGCTGCGCCTCGGTCTCGGTGATCGGCACCGGCTTGGAGTCACCAAGGAATCCGGTGACCTTCGGCGTGTTCTTGACCAGCGAAAACACCGCGTCGGTCAAATTGGCCTTCAACAGCACATAGCCCGGAAAGAACTTGCGCTCGGCATCGACCTTGCGGCCGCGGCGTATCTCGACGACCTTTTCGGTCGGCACCACGATCTGTTCGATATCCGCGGACAGGCCCTTCTGCTTGGCCTTGTTCTCGATGTCCTCGGCGACCTTTTTTTCAAAGTTCGAATAGGCGTGGACGATGTACCAGCGCGCAGTCATTTCACGACTTCTCCGTAATCGCCGGACTTAACGTCCAAGCCCCAGAATCCACTCGATCGCGTAGCCCATGGCCACGTCGGCGGTGAAGAAAAAGATCATCGCGATGACCGCGAACACCAGCACCATCACCGTCGAGATCATCGTTTCGCGCCGCGACGGCCAGGTTACCTTGGCGGTCTCCGCGCGAACCTGCTGGAGGAAGGTGAAAGGATTTGTGGTTTTCGAAGCCATATGCCGCTCTGTCTTCAAGACCCGTTGGCCGGGTCTCCTGGATGATCCCGCAGGCCGGGACGTGCCGCCTGGGCTTCATGTTGGCGCCGAATCAGCGCGACCATTTCGCCCATGCAAATCGGACGCGTAAAGCCGGCTTCCCAGCTCCACGCGTCGCGTGTCTGTTTCGTCTACATAAAACCGATTCTTGATCCACGCAAGTGGCAAGTGTCCGCTTTATGGCCAAACGCCGCATCGGAACCATCCAGTCGTTCCGTCCCGGCTATGAGCGCCTTATGCCCCAATCGCGCTAATATGGCAAGCCTGCCGCCGGTTTTCAATGCGGAGGGCGCCGAGAAGGTCAAACAAGACCAGGACGTCGAATTTGGCCATTTCGGGAAATGGCACGGGCAGCAGGGCTCGAACCTACGACCTGCGGTTTTGGAGACCGCCGCTCTACCAACTGAGCTATGCCCGTACACGCGCTCTTCGGCGCAGGCGCTTCCTAAAAGCTTCCGCGCGCGCTGTAAAGAGCGGTCTGATCATATCCTTTGCCAGAAATCGGGATAGGTGACGACCAGCCCTTCCCCGTCGATCTCGACCTCGCGGCTGAAGCCGCTGACCAGGGATTCGTAGAAATAACGCCTGTCTTCCTCCAGACAGGTGTAGCGCTGCGGATTCCTGACGACGCGTAAATCCGGAAATTCGATGAAGGCCGTGGCGATCTCGGCGATCTCGCCACGCCTGAGCCGCAACCGCCGGATCGGCAGCGTGTTGGTGAAGGGCGTGACGGTGAGATCGGGATCGAGTGCGCCCGTCAATTCGGCGACCGGCACGCCGTCCTTCGACCAGTTGCCTAGGCCGTCCGTGGTGAGCACGACCCTTGCGCCACCAACGACATTGACCTCGACCTGCTTCGTGCGCCAGTCGGTCCTGCAGGCAATGCGGTAGTGCACGGCGAAGGGCTCGGCATCAGCCGAGACCGCGACAGACTCGGCCGATATGCCGTCCGCACTCTGCCGCAGCACGAGATGTTCGACGCCAGGCCCCTGCCACTGCCGCCAGCGAACGATGCCGGTCGTCTCCTGTTTCGGCATAGTTAGGCTTTCCCGCCCGGCGGCGTGTATGGCCCGCCGGGCACGCCCCAGCCCCAGGCCGGCATCGGCTCTGTCTGCGGATCGCAGGTCTCGCCGAGGTTGGAATTCATCTTCGCCAGCCGCGACCCCCATTCGACATAGCCCATGAAGGCGGAGCGGAACTCGGGATCGTCCGGCAGGCCGATTTCGTCGGCGGCGTCGGCCAGCAGGTTGATCCAGCGGCGGCGCTGCTCTTCGCTCAGATGCTTGCCGAGATGATGCATCACCATCTCGCGATGACCGCCATGCTTTTCGCTGTAGGTCTTCGGCCCGCCGAAAACCTCGCCGATGAAGGCCGCGACATGGGCTGGATGGTCCGGCGACATGTGCTTGAACACCGGGCCGATGACCGGGTCGCGCCCCACTTTGTCGTAGAAGGTCTGCGTCAGCCGGTTCAGCGCCTCGGTGCCGCCGGCCCATTCGAACAATGTCGGGATGTCCTTGCTCATATCGATCCTCGCCTCTCGATCGCCGCGGACGATAGCGGAAACATCGAGCACGGCTCAACCTGCCTCGATGGTTAGTCCGGACGCCGTCGCGCTACAGACGGGCGGGCGCGTCGGCCTGGGCGTTGGGCGACGGCACCATGCGGCAGGTGTCGGGTTTCGGCGACGCATTGCAGATCGTGGCGCCGGTCAGCGCGTCCACCGATTGGGGCCCGGTCGTCAGCCCGACCTTCAGCATCATCTCGGGTTCGAGCTGGCGCTCGACCGAGCGCCGCTCAATCGCTGTGAACAGGCCGGGACCGATCGCCATCTCCTCCAGGTAGGCCTTGACCACCTGCCTCTGTCCCATCAGGTAGAGGCTAAGCCGCGCCTGGGGACCGACAAGCCGTCTTGCGCCGCCGGCAAGCATGAGCGCGCAAGCCGAATCGCACTCCGCGCCCGCATCGATGCTCAGCCCGGCATAGGCGCCGTCATCGGCCAGGCAGTCCGCCTTTGCCGGGTCGCAGCCAACGAAATCGGTGCGGGCAACGGCGACGTCGAGCTTCTTTTCATGGATTAGTCGTCCAGCCGCCAGAGCGCTGGACAGGTCGCCTCCCCGTGAGCTGATCACCACAGGCAGCCGCCGGTTGCCAAGCGTGGCGAGCAACTGGCGCAGCTTCTGCGGCGTCTGAGGCGTAATCGCGCCTTCCGCCGAGATCCATTCCGGGCAGTCGGGGTTGCAAAGCGGATTGATGCCGCGAACCACGACAAAGCGCATATCCTGTTCACGCAGCGCGATCTCGGGTTGGGCCGGTGGGACCTCGGCTGGTTCGGACCCGGCCGGCAACGCGGGTCTGTTCGCCGGTATCTCCCGGCAGTTCGCGGGCAGCGGATTGGCGCGGCATATGGTTCCCGCGGTGAACAGGTCGACGGAATCCAGGCTGGTGACGAGGTCCATCCGCAGCATGCTCTCCGGGACCAGCTGGTGGATGCCGCTGGCGGGCGTGTTCTTCATCGTTGTGAGCACGCCCTGGCCGACGCCCATCTCCTTCAGATAGGCCGCCAGCCTCTTCTCGACCGCCTTGCTCATCTCGTAGGTCTTGTAGCTGCCGGCGTTCTTGCGGCTGACGACCTTGGTGCCGATGATCTTCTTCTTGCCATTCACCACGCGATAGGTGGTCCGGTATTGCAATTTCGTCTTGACGTAGGTGGTCGTGATCTGGTGGACGCCGAGAAAGGCCCATTGCCCGACCACACGGCGGACCCCGCCGGAAAACATCAGCGGACAGGCGGAATTGCAAATGGAGCCGTCGGCATAGGCAGTGCCGAAATAGCCAGCACCCTTGCCCTCACTGTCGGTGCAGTCCTTCTCATCCGGCAGGCAGCCCTCGAACCGGGTCTTGCCGACGGCGATATCGAGCTTGTTCTTGCGGATCAGCCGGCCAAGCGCCAGCGCCGCATCGACATTGCCGCCGGGAGAATCGACAACAACAGGCAGCTTGCGGCCGCCAAGTTTCTTGAGCGCGCGCTTGAGCAGCGCCGGCGTGCCGGCTTCAATCGTGCCTTCCGCCGAAATCCATTCGGGACAGGTCGGCTCGCAACCCGGCGCATTGCTGCGCACGACGACAAACCGCATCGGCGGGCCAAGATCGGATTCTCTAGCATCCGCCGCTAACGCAGCATGCCCCATGACCAACAGGGACACCAGGCAAACCAGCCCCAGCGACCACCACGCCTGATTGTTCAAACGATGCCCTGGAACCACTTGCCGGCAAGCTCCCCAATGCAACCTATACTAGTTGCGGCAGCGGCGCTTGCAACAGCTTTGAAACATCGTGCGGCCTCGTCCGGTCGAGGGCACGGCCGGAACGAAAAAGGGCGGCCCTGAGGACCGCCCTTTCCATTTCGAACTCCGGCCGAGGCCGGCGTTGATTACTCTTTGATGGTGACGACGATGCCGGCACCTACGGTGCGGCCGCCTTCACGGATGGCGAAGCGCAGCTGTTCCGGAAGGTTGGCGCAACCTGTCGCACACGCGCCGATCGTGGCTTCATGCCTATGGTGTGTACGGGCCGTTCGTCACACCCCAAGCCGGCCACGGGCCTATCCCGCTAGGGCCGTCACAGGCTTCACCGAGGTTTGGATTCGTCGCAACCACCCGCAATTTGCCATCCATGTCTGTGCAGGCCATCAAGGTCAGGTTGGATTCAGGATTGGTCGCCTGCGTGGCCGGTTGAAAAAGTGGGACTTGAGCCGGTTGAGAAGGTCCGGTCTTCGCCTTGATCGCTGCCACCTCAGCCGGCTTGGCGGCAGCCGTTTGTCCGCCGCCCGGCTTATTCGCCGGTATTTCCCGGCAATTCGGCGCCAACTTGTCGAGCATGCACAGGCTTGCGCTGGTAAACTTCTCTACAGTGTCCGTGCTGGTGGCTAATTTCATCGTCAGCATATCGTGGAGGGTGATCTGCCGGATGTCGCTGGCCGGCGTCGCCTTCATTGTGTCCAGCATGCCCTGTCCAACACCCATCTCCCGGAGATAGGCCGAGAGCTTCCTCGCGAACGCCTTGCTCATTTCATAGGTCTTGTAGCTTTCGCCTTGAGTGATGGTTTCCGTGGTGATCCGATATTTTTTGCCCCGTTTGATGCGATAGGTGGTTCGATAGTGCCGTGTGGCGGGGAAATAGGTGGTGGTAATCTGATGAACACCCAGATAGGCCCAGCCACCGGCCAGGCGGCGGACGCCTCCGGCGAACATCAGCGGACAGGCGGAGTTGCACATGGCACCGCCATCAGACGCAATGCCGAAATAAGCGGCGCCCTTGCCGTCATTGGCCCGGCAATCTGTCATACCGGGCCAACAATCGGAAAACTTGGTCGTACCGATGGCGATATCGAGCTTGTTCTTCCGAATTATCCGGCCAAGCTGGAGCGCCGCGTCGACATTGCCGCCCGGAGAATTGACGATGATCGGCAATTTGCGGCGGCCGAGCGTCTTCAATATGCGCTTGAGCTGCGCTGGCGTGCCGGCTGCGATGGCGCCTTCCGCCGAAATCCATTCCGGACAGTTGGGCTCGCAGCCGGCCGCGTTGCTGCGCACGACGGCGAACTGCATATCCGAGAAATTGTTGGACACTATGGCTGGAAGGGACCAGGTGTTCGGATTCCATGTCCTCGGATCGGACGGTGTCTTCGGGTAAAAATCCTCGGCCTTCGCGGTGAAGGCAACTATCACCATCGCAAGCATCGGCACCAGGCGAACCAGCCCGTGCCACCACCTAGCCATAGTGCCTGAACGGCGTCCCCGAGCCACGCTTGTCAAAAGCCCCCTTGACGCAACCTATAATAGTTGCGGCAACGGTGCTTGCAATAGCTAGAAACAACCGCGCAATACTTACTCTGCCTGGAGCCAGTATACGAAAAAGGGCGGCCCCGAAGACCGCCCTTTCCTTCTCGATCCGGCGGATGCCGGCGTCGATTATTCCTTGATGGTGACGACGATGCCGGCACCGACGGTGCGGCCGCCTTCACGGATGGCGAAGCGCAGCTTCTCTTCCATGGCGATCGGCACGATCAGCTCGACATCGACCGTGATGTTGTCGCCAGGCATCACCATCTCGGTGCCTTCCGGCAGCGACACGATGCCGGTCACGTCCGTGGTGCGGAAGTAGAACTGCGGACGGTAGTTGGTGAAGAACGGCGTGTGACGGCCACCCTCGTCCTTGGTCAGGATGTAGGCTTCGGCCACGAACTTCTTGTGCGGCTTCACCGTGCCGGGCTTGGCCAGGACCTGGCCGCGCTCGACGCCTTCACGGTCAACGCCGCGCAGCAGCGCGCCGATGTTGTCGCCCGCCTGGCCCTGGTCGAGCAGCTTGCGGAACATCTCGACGCCCGTGCAGGTCGTCTTGGTGGTCGGACGGATGCCGACGATTTCCAGCTCCTCGCCGACCTTGACCACGCCGCGCTCGACGCGGCCGGTCACCACCGTGCCGCGGCCCGAGATCGAGAACACGTCTTCGATCGGCATCAGGAACGGCTTGTCCAGCGGACGAACCGGCGTCGGGATGTAGGCGTCGACCTGAGCCATCAGCTCGCGGATCGCGTCCTCGCCGATCGTCTTGTCGCTATCTTCCAGAGCCGCCAGCGCCGAACCCTTGACGATCGGAATGTCGTCGCCGGGGAATTCGTTCTTGGTCAGAAGCTCGCGAACCTCGAGCTCGACCAGCTCGAGCAGCTCGGCGTCGTCGACCTGGTCGACCTTGTTCAAAAACACCACGATCGACGGCACGCCGACCTGGCGGGCCAACAGGATGTGCTCGCGGGTCTGCGGCATCGGACCGTCGGCGGCCGACACGACCAGGATCGCGCCGTCCATCTGCGCGGCACCGGTGATCATGTTCTTCACATAGTCGGCGTGGCCGGGGCAGTCGACATGGGCGTAGTGGCGGTTGGCCGTCTCGTATTCGACGTGGGCCGTCGAGATGGTGATGCCGCGGGCCTTCTCTTCCGGCGCCGCATCGATCTGGTCATAGCGCTTGTATTCGCCAAAATACTTCGTGATCGCCGCCGTCAGCGACGTCTTGCCATGATCGACGTGGCCGATCGTGCCGATGTTCACATGAGGCTTAGTGCGCTCGAATTTACCTTTTGCCATAGTCTCTTTCCTTGGACGGCCTGGACCTTCAGTTCAGTCGAATGCGGGGCGATTAGCGACTACGGCTGCAAAACACAAGTGCCTTGTGGCTGAGCGCTCTCTCAGTCGGTCCGAACCTGCGATCCGATTTTCGGGGGATAAGGCGTGGATATAGGAACGCCAGCCGGGAAATGAAATAGGCGAGCGCCCCGGCTCATCAGAAGCGATATCCCCCTGCCCTTGCCGGATTTACAGCGCCGGCCTGGCCCATTGCCGCCACGGCATCGGTCTGATTTGTTCGGCCAATGCAGTTCATTCCCACAAACATCCGCGGCCCGTTGTTCATGGTCGTTTCGACCGGGTTCTACCTGGTCAACGACACGATGATGAAGCTCGCGACCGAAGGGCTGCCGTCCTACGAGGTGCTGTTTCTGCGCGGCGTCGCCGCCAGCCTGTGGGGAATGCCGCTGTTGCTGCTGCTCGGTTATGGCAAGCAGGTGCCGCTGCTCCTCGACAAAAGGGTTTTGCGCAGGAATCTGCTCGAACTGGCGGCGATCCTTTGCTACGTGGTGGCGCTGGCCAACATGCAGATCGCCGATGCCACCGCGCTCGGGCAGATCACGCCGCTGCTGATGCTGGTCGGCTCCTCGATCCTGTTCGGCGAACGGATCGGCGGCGCGCGCATGGCGCTGATCGGGCTCGGCTTCATCGGCGCGCTGATGGTGGCGCAGCCGACGATGCAAGGGATATCGGTCTACGCCTTGCTGGCGCTCGGCAATGCGGCGCTGTCGGCGGCACGCGATCTCGCCGGCCGCAAGGTCGGGGCAGACGTTCCGGGGATGATCGTCGCCATGTCGGCGGTCCTGGTGGTGCTGGTGGGCGCCGGCGCTGCGCATCTGGTTTCCGAGCCATGGGTGATACCCGAGGCCCGTCACCTGGCGCTGATCGCAGGCGCCGGTTTCTTCCTGATCTTCGGCCATTTCTTCATCTTCATGGCCTATCGCGTCGGGCCGACGAGCGCGGTGGCGCCATTCTACTATAGCTTCACCGTCTGGGCGGTTATCTCCGGCCTGCTGGTGTTCGGGCAGTTTCCCAATGCAATTGCCGTCTGCGGCATCCTGCTGGTGGTGGCAAGCGGTCTCGCCATCGTGTCGCTCGACGAGCGCAGGCGCCGGCTGACCGTCGTCGCCTGATCCCTAGACCAAGCCGCGTTCGACCAGCGGCCGCTTGGACATGAAGTGCAGGAAGTTGCGCGGCGTTCTGGGGAAAATGAGGCGGCCGTCACGCCAGGTTGCCGGATCGCCGTAGACATTCAGCGTCGAGGGATCGCCGGCATCGCCCTCGGGAATGCCTCCCCATCTGCCTGGGTCGTAATAGTCGACCAGAAAGCCATAGTCGTAGCGGCAGAACCGCATTGCCTTGGCCAGCGCCTCGGGCGACATGTCCGATGGCCCGAATTTCGTTGCCGCCGCCTGCAGGCGAGGCAGATCCAGCGCCCGTCCGCCGAGAGCGGAAAAAAACGCGCCGACTTCGTCCATGCGCTCAAACCTGAAGACCCGCTCGAACTGAAACAGGTTGCTGCCGGTGAAATGGCGCACCGACGCGACATGGAACCGGACCTCCCACGAACACGCACAATATTTCTCGATGTTCAGGATGAACGTATCGAGATCCGGATCGACGGGGATGCCGAAGCCTTCGAGCTTGTCCTTGTCAACCGACGGCCTGGCCATCACCCGGGCGTCGCGGATCCGGCTGGAATAGGCCGAGAGAAGCCGCTCCAGCGGATCGCGAATGATGGTGAACCGGCGCTTGTGCGCGTCGCGAAGCGGGTGGAAGGGATCGACATGATTTGTCGGCAGATGGCTGTGGACTTCGTTGTCCGGGTCGGGAAAATCGATGTCCTTCCCGCCAAGTGCAATCAACGCATATTTGACGCTGCTGCTGCCGCTTTTCGGGATCGGATAGTAGGTGACCGCAAGCTCTTTCGATTCAATCGCCATTGCCGTCCCCCTGCATTTGTTTGCACGCAGCGCCCGACCCGAGGCCTGCAGTGACGCCGCCAGTCACCGCGGCATCGCGCAGCCTCTACACGTGAGGGCTGGACCTGCCAACCGCAGGGCGGGATGCTTTTCAGGCAGTTGCTGGAAGTGCTGTGGCCGGTTTTGTTGACGATCTTGCGCCGATGAAGCCGGCGACGACATCCGGCGCGCTGCGCCTCGGTGTTCATGATCCTGGTGGAATCTGGAGCGGGTAGCGGGAATCGAACCCGCATATTCAGCTTGGAAGGCTGCTGCTCTACCACTGAGCTATACCCGCATCGTCTCAAGGCTCACGGGCTGGCAGTGGTGGAGAGGGTTGGATTCGAACCAACGTAGGCTAAGCCAACGGATTTACAGTCCGTCCCCTTTAACCACTCGGGCACCTCTCCAGCCTGCCGTCGAAGCCTTGCAACGAGGCATTCTCGCCGATCAGGTCGAAACCTTAGTCTTGTCCGAAATCAGCGAAGCGCCTTATGGCGGCAAGGCCTTTGGGTGTCAACCGCAACCTCTCGGCAAAATGCGCTGAATTTGACACCCCGCCCGGCAAGCCGGCTTTCTGCCAGTATCCATGGCCCGACGACACGGCTATAGAAGCCCGCCATGAGCAACGACACCAAGCCCAAGACCCCGAAAGACACCCATTACGCCAAGCTGCGTCGCGCCCACCGCGACGAGAAGGCCGGCGGCGCGCCGGAATTCCGGCCGCGCCAGCCAGTGCCGCCCGGCGAGAACGCGGCGGACGGGCTGGTCAGGCTTTACGGCTTGCACACGGTGCGGGCGGCCCTCGACAATCCGCGCCGGCGGATCAAAAAAATGCTGGTGACGCGCAACGCCGCCGAACGGCTGGCGCTCGCCGATCTCGCCGCCTTGCCCTTCAAGGCCGAACTGGTCGAACCGAAGGAGATCGACAGGATCACCGGTTCGGACGCCGTGCATCAGGGCGTGTTGATCGAGGCCGAGCCGTTGAAGCCGAAGCGCCTCGACACGCTTGGCGACACAAAACTGGTGCTGGTGCTCGACCAGGTCACCGACCCGCACAATGTCGGTGCCATCCTGCGCTCGGCGGTCGCCTTCGGCGCCGGCGCGCTGATCACCACGGCCCGCCACAGCCCGCAGGAATCCGGCGTGCTGGCGAAATCGGCCTCCGGCGCGCTGGAGCATATCGACCAGATCGAGGTGAAGAACCTCGCCGACGCGCTGGGCCAACTGCACGAAGCCGGCTTCCAGACCATCGGCCTCGATTCGGACGGACCGGCCGAGCTCGAAACGAGCTTTGCCGGCAACAGAATAGCGCTGGTGCTGGGTGCCGAAGGCAAGGGCCTGCGCCAGAAGACGCGTGAGACGGTGACGACGCTGGCCAGGCTAGACATGCCGGGCGCGATCAGGTCGCTCAACGTGTCAAACGCAGCAGCGGTGAGCCTTTATGCGGCGAGGAAGTTCTTAGCGAGTAGCGAGTAGCGAAATCAGATCTCAGCCCATGATTTCAACCCTATTCGCTATTCGCTATTCGCTTCTATCCTACCTCATGCCCCGCCATCCGCTCCAGCGCCCTCACCAGCGCAGAGTGATCCTCCTTCGCCCCGCCATTGGCCGCGCATGAGTTGAACAGCTGCTGCGTCGTCGAGGTGTTGGGTAGCGAAACACCAAGCGCCTTGGCGCCTTCCAGCGCGAGATTAAGATCCTTCTGGTGCAGTTCAATCCGAAAACCCGGCGCGAAGGTGCGCTTGACCATGCGCTCGCCATGCACTTCGAGGATGCGTGAGGCGGCCAGCCCGCCCATCAGCGCCTGCCTGACCTTGGCCGGGTCGGCGCCGGCTTTTGATGCAAAAACAAGTGCTTCGGCGACAGCTTCAATGGTCAGAGCGACAACGATCTGGTTGGCGACCTTGGTGGTCTGCCCGACGCCGTTCGGCCCGACCAGCGTGATGTTCTTGCCCATCTTTTCGAAGACGGGTCGCGCGCGTTCAAACGCCTTGTCCTCGCCGCCGACCATGATGGTCAGCGACGCCGCCTTGGCGCCGACCTCACCGCCCGACACCGGCGCGTCGAGATAGTCGCAACCGAGATCGTTGATCTTCCTGGCGAACTCTTTGGTCGCGATTGGTGAGATCGAGCTCATGTCGACGACCAGCTTGCCCTTGGTGAGGCCGGACACGACACCGTTCTCGCCGAACAGAACGTCGGCGACCTGCGGGGTGTCGGGGACCATCAGGATGACGATGTCGGCCGCTTTCGCCACGGCGTCATGGCCGCTGACGGTTTTCAAGCCTTTGCCGATCAGGTCTGCCGGCGGTTTGGAACGATGATCGCTGGAGACGACTGTGTAGCCGGCATCCAGCAGATGCCCCGCCATCGGTGCGCCCATGATGCCGAGGCCGATGAAGCCGATGGTTTCCATTGTTGTTCTCCTGAAGTCTTTGTTCGTCGAAAGTTAGCGCTGCCCCTCATCCGCCTGCCGGCACCTTCTCCCCGTATAGTGACGGGGAGAAGGGAAGCGCTCCAACGCCGGCGCCCCCCTCTCCCCGTCTCTATACGGGGAGAGGGTAAGGGTGAGGGGCAGTGCCAATGCTTCGCAATACTGGCGCCTAAGCCGCCGCGCTCCCCTGCCCGGCAAACGCCCTGAACCACCCAAGCCCAGCCTCCGTCCCCGCCTTCGGCTTGTATTCCGCGCCGATCCAGCCGGCATAGCCGATGCGGTCGATGTGCTCGTAGAGGAAGGGATAGCTGATCTCGCCCGTCCCCGGCTCGTTACGGCCGGGATTGTCCGCAAGCTGGATATGCGCGATGCGGCCGAGGTTGGCCTCGATGGTACGGGCGAGATCCCCCTCCATGATCTGCATGTGGTAGATGTCGTATTGCAGGAACAGGTTCTTCGATCCGATGCGGTCGATCAACGCCAGCGCCTGGTCGGAATGGGTGAGGAAGAAGCCCGGAATGTCGCGGGTGTTGATCGGCTCGATCAGCAGCCGGATGCCGGCCTGCTCCAGCGTCTCGGCCGCGAAGGCCAGGTTCTCGGCGAAGACGTCCTCCAGCACGGAGCGATCCGCACCTTGCGGCGCGATGCCGGCGAGGCAGTTGATCTGCTCGCAGCCCAGCGCATGCGCATAGCTGATTGCCTTGGCGACGCCTTGCCGGAATTCCGGCACGCGGTCCGGCAGCACCGCAATGCCGCGCTCGCCCTTGCCCCAGTCGCCGACCGGCAGATTGAACAGCACCTGTGTCAGGCCATTCTTCTTCAGCCTTGCGGCGACCACTTCGGGCGCGTGGTCGTAGGGGCCGATATATTCGACGCCCTTGAAGCCGGCGCGGGCGGCGGCATCGAAGCGGTCGAGGAAATCATGCTCGCCAAAGAGCATCGACAGATTGGCTGAAAAACGCGGCATTCTTTTTCTCCTTTTTTGCCTGCCCTAGGCGTGTTGAGATTCAGGTCAGGCAGCGCCGAAAACGGTGGCTTCCGAGAACCGGAGCGGAGCGTACTTAAGGTACGTGAGCACCGGAAGCGCAGGAAGCCGCCGTTTGCAGGCCGGCCTCACCTGAATATCAGCACGCCTAATCAAGCATCACGATGGCCGTCGGCGCATCCTCGTGGCTTTCGGCAAGCTCCTCGAATTCGGTGATCTTGTCGATTTCCGTGCCCATGGAAATGTTGGTGACGCGCTCGAGGATGAATTCGAGCACGACCGGAACCTGGTGCTCCTTCATCAGCCGCTGTGCCTGCTTGAAGGCGCCGGCGAACTCCTCCGGCTTCCTCACCCTGACCGCCTTGCAGCCCATGGCCTCGGCGACCGCGACATGGTCGACACCGTAGCCGGCTTCGGGGTCGTTGGCCCGGTTGACGTTCTCGAAGGCGAGGCTGACCTCGAAATCCATCGAAAAGCCACGCTGCGCCTGGCGGATCAGGCCGAGATAGGCATTGTTCACGACTACATGGATGTAGGGCAATTTGTGCTGCGCACCGACCGCCAGTTCCTCGATCATGAACTGGAAGTCGTAGTCGCCGGACAGCGCCACGATGGTGCGGTCGGGATCGGCGGCACGCACGCCGAGCGCCGCCGGCAGCGTCCAGCCGAGCGGTCCGGCCTGGCCGCAATTGATCCAGTTGCGCGGCTTGTAGACATGCAGGAACTGCGCCCCGGCGATCTGCGACAGGCCGATCGTGGTGACATAGGTGGTGTCGCGGCCAAACGCCTTGTTCATCTCCTCATAGACGCGCTGCGGCTTCAGCGGCACCTGCTCGAAATGCGTCTTGCGCTTCATCGTCTTCTTGCGCTGCTGGCATTCCTTCGCCCAGCCCGACCAGTCGCGCAGCTTTCCCGCCGTCCGCCACTCGGTGGCGACGTCGAGTAAGATCTTCAGCGCGGCACCCGCATCCGAGACCACGCCGAGATCCGGCGCGAAGACGCGGCCTATCTGCGTAGGCTCGATATCGACGTGAATGAACTTCTTGCCCTTGGTGTAGACGTCGACCGAGCCGGTGTGGCGGTTGGCCCAGCGGTTGCCGATGCCGAAGACGAAGTCGGCTTCGAGCATGGTCGCATTGCCGTAGCGGTGCGAGGTCTGCAGCCCGCACATGCCGGCCATCAGCCGGTGGTCGTCGGGGATCGCGCCCCAGCCCATCAGCGTCGGGATGACCGGCACGCCGGTGATCTCGGCGAATTCGATCAACAGATCGGAGGCATCGGCATTGATAATGCCGCCCCCGGCGACGATCAGCGGCTTTTCAGCGGCGTTGACCATAGCCAGCGCCTTCTCGGCCTGGGCGCGCGTCATCGCCGGCTTGAACGGGACAAGCGGCTCGTAGGCATCGATGTCGAACTCGATCTCGGCCAGTTGCACATCGACCGGCAGGTCGATCAGCACCGGACCCGGCCGCGACGAGCGCATCAAATGGAATGCCTTCTGCAGCGCCATCGGCACCAGATAGGGCTCCATGACCGTGACAGCCCATTTGGCGACAGGTGCCGCGATCGCGGCTATGTCAACGGCCTGGAAATCCTCCTTGTTGAGCCTGGCTCGCGGCGCCTGGCCGGTGATGCACAGGATCGGGATGGAATCGGCCGCCGCCGAATAAAGCCCGGTGATCATGTCGGTGCCGGCCGGGCCAGACGTGCCGATGCACAGGCCGATATTGCCGGCCTTGGTCCGCGTATAGCCTTCGGCCATGTGCGAGGCGGCCTCGACATGACGCGCCAGTATATGGCGGACGGAGCCCCTCGCCTTCAATGCCGAATAGAACGGGTTGATAGCCGCGCCCGGCACGCCGAAAGCCGTAGTGATGCCTTCCTTTTCGAGAACGAGAACCGCTGCGTCGACAGCGCGCATCCTGGCCATGTCCAGCCTCCGCAAATGTGTTGATGGCCAAGAATGGCAGCGTTCGCGCCATTTTTCAATTTTTTCAGAATATTTTTTCATTTCTAGAAAAAGGCGACTGCACACTGATTTCGTTGAGTTTTCCGTTTTCCAGAATTCGACCATGCAAACTGGTGAAAAACTTTTTCATTGCTTGTTTGATGAAATCGGCAAGAATGGCTCCATGGAAACGAGCGAAAAACGCCAGCGCGGCCGTCCCCGCGCCTTCAATGGCCGCGCCGAGGCCGCTTCGGTGCAGTCGCTGGACCGGGCGCTGCGCATCCTGGCCATCGTTGCCGAGGGCGCCGGCCTGTCGCTGAGCGAGATCGCCGCGCAGAGCGGCCTCCCAGCGTCGACCGCCTACCGCATGCTGACGACGCTGCAAAACCACGGCATGGTCGAGTTCGAGAGCACCGACCAGCTGTGGTCGATCGGCGTCGAAACCTACCGCATGGGCGCGGCGTTCCTGCGCCGCCGCAAGCTGGTCGACCGTGCCCGCATCGTCATGCAGGAATTGATGGAAAAGACCGGCGAGACCGCCAATCTCGGCGTCGCCGAGGACGATTGCGTCGTCTTCGTCAGCCAGGTTGAGACGCATCAGGCGATCCGCGCCTTCTTCCGACCGGGCACGCGCAGCTCCTTCCATGCCTCGGGAATCGGCAAGGCGGTGCTGGCGCATCTGGAGCCCGAACGCGTCGGCGCCATCCTGCGCAAGGCGGGGCTGGAGCGTTTTACCGAAAACACGCTGTCCGACATCTCGGCGCTGGCCCGCGACCTGGTGCGGATCAAGCTGCGCGGCTGGTCGGTCGATGACGAGGAGCGGCATCCCGGCATGCGCTGCGTCGCCGCCGCCATCTTCAACGAGTTCGGCGAGCCGATCGGCGGCGTTTCCGTGTCGGGGCCGACGGTGCGGGTGACGCAGGAGCGGCTGGCCGAGATCGGGCCGTTGGTGCGCGATGCGGCGACGGAAATCACCAGGATGATCGGCGGCCTTTCGAACTCGTCTACAAAAGGCAGCGCCGATGCATCGGGATCGCTCTTCGACATCACAGCGGCGCGCTCGCCTTGACACGCAGCCGGTGACGGCCAAATCTGCACCAACCTTCCAAAGCCGACAGTCCCCACCTGAAGACGATGAGCCTCCAGTCCGTCAAAGCCTTCTTCGCCGAACATGCCCCCGACATCGAGGTGATCGAAACGCCGACAAGCTCGGCGACCGTGACCCTCGCGGCCGAGGCGCTTGGCGTCGAGCCGGGGCAGATCGCCAAGACCATCTGCATGCGCGTCGGCGACCGGGTCCTGCTCGTCGTCGCCCGGGGCGACGCGCGCATCGACAACCGCAAGACGCGCGATGCCTTCGGCGGTAAGCCGCGCATGCTCGATGCCGAACAGGTGGCTGATATCACCGGCCACCCGGTCGGCGGAGTCTGCCCGTTCGGCCTCGCTTCGCCGCTGCCGGTCTATTGCGACGTATCGCTGCGCGCCTTCGAAGAGGTCGTGCCGGCGGCCGGCGCAACCAATACTGCGGTAAGAATAGGCGTCGAGCGCATGGCCGGGCTGGTCGGCGCCGAATGGTGCGATATCTGCCTGGATGCCCAGGGGGCGGTGGCGACTCGCTAACCGCCCGGCAGCGCGCTTTTGCCCGCAACCTCAAAGACATCGAGCAGGATCGCCAGCCCGACGCCGCTTGCGGTGAAGATGAGACCCGCAATGAAGATGCGGTTGGCGCGCTCGTAGATGCGCCTTTGCAGCGACTGGACATCGAGCAGCATCGACAGCGCCCGCATCTGCAGCGCGATGCCGATCAGGATCGGCACGACGGCGAGCAGATGGTAGGTTTGCCAGGGGATCGGGTTGGCGGCCCAATGGGTGATGAAACCCAGCGAAAACGCCAGCAGGATGCCGACGGTGGTGACCGTGCCGTTGCGAAAAACCGGCTCGATCAGGTCTTCCTTCGGATCCTGTTCGTCCAAGGGTCCCTCCTCTCCGTTGGCCGTAGGGGGAGAGATTAAACGTTCGGAAAATCGCTGTACACCGCCGGGCGCGTTAGCGCCGACATTGGCAGTCGACCAACCCAACAGGAGCCGAACCACCGAAGCAGCGGAAAAAGGGGCACGGAGGAGCCCCTTCTTCCATTTGCCTGAAGCGGTTCACCTCCTCTCAGAGCCGGCAGTAATGGCGATAGCCGTCATAGCCGACATAAGTGTCGGAGTACGGGTCGTAGCTGGCATAGCGGGCGAGGCAGCGGCGGACGTGCCGCGACTCGCCATAGTCCTCGACATAGACCGGGCGCGGCTGCTGGGAGAGCAGGCTGCCAAGGACAAACCCGCCGACGCCGGCGGCAATGCCGATGCCGATTTCGCGGTGGTGATGATGGCCGTGGGCGGCCGAGGGCTGGACGGTGCCGGCCAGCGTGGCGGCGGCGACGGTGGTGGCGATCAGGCCGGAAACGAGTGTGCGCTTGAACATGACGATCTCCTGGTTTCGTTGGAGAGGCAATCCATCCGCCTCTTGATCGTCAGTCGCAGCGAACCGGAAAAAGGTTCGACGGATTTTCGATTTTTTCGCCAAGGGAGCCCAAGCGTTCTTTAGGGCAATGTCTGGACCGCGCTGTCGACCTGTCGGCATCGCAGTTGTCAGCGATGCAGTGAGACCCCGAGCACGACAGGCTACGGTTCACTACCGACTATTCACTATTCACTCCCTACCCCATCCCAGTGACATGCCGCAGCCAGAAGGCCAGAGCGATGAAGCCGACGATGGTGGTGACGCCGGTCCAGTCGATATTGGCGTTCTTCACATCCTTGATGAGCCTGACCAGGAGAAGAAAGGCCACCACGACAAGCGGAAGAATGATGACGAATCTGATCATGCGACACCCTCGCTAAGGCGATTGCACCTCCATCATATGTAGGAAACGACTTGGCGGTTTTCAGCATGCCTGCCCTGCCGCCTCGCAGGGTCCATTAGCAACCATGAATGGAGTTTTGACTTTACTGGCGCACGAAATATGCTACCGGAGCGCCGTGCCCTTGTAGCTCAGCTGGTAGAGCAGCGGTTTTGTAAACCGAAGGTCGGCGGTTCGATTCCGTCCGGGGGCACCAGTTCGCAGCCAGAACGTCAATCTCCTGTTTTCGATGCGCCGGCATTCGCCTTAGCTCAGCTGGTAGAGTAGTAGTTTTGTAAACTATTGGTCGGGGTTCGAGTCCCTCAGGCGGCACCATCTCGCGTCGGTCGATCTGTCACCGCAACCCAGGAAAAAGGGCGGCGACCTGTCTGTTTTTGGCAATTTCAAAGTCAATTTCGAAAAAGCGGTCAGAGCATGCCCATCCATGAAAGGATGCCTATGACAACTCCAAAAGTGAGGAGAATTGCAGTGAGCGAAAAGATAAGTCCAATGAAGGTCGCAAAAGCAGCAGAAGCAACCTTCATCGCGGTGCCGTCGCCAGCCAAGCTCCTCTCTCGCCACTCCCGAATTGAAAAGGTAACCGGTCCGCCCAAGAAATCGAAATAGCCCCAGACGATTGCACGTGATCGATGTAGGATCATGCCGGGTAAAGCGGAACGATTGGTTGCCAGCCAGCGCAGTGCGTTCCATCCTCCGAACAGCGCGTATCCCGCCATCAGCGACAAGACGACCGCACCCCACGCCCAGCCGAGCCAACTGTTCACGGCGACACGAAGAGGGTCCTGCACTCCCGTGTACCACAGCCAAAATGTATATGCCGCCAGCGGCGTCAGGATGAAACCGGCAAGGGTGGCGAAGATAACCGAGGCGCGTTCCTCAGTGCTTTTTGCGGCCCCCCATTCGCGTATGATCCATGACAGGATTGCCCCGCATCCCGCCAAGACGAGCCAGATGGCGAAGATGGCGACAGCGACCAAGAACAAACCTTGTAGGCCGCTGACCATCGCGTCTTTGCCGAACAGAAGCACGCCGGCGATGATTGCGAGTAGTAGGTTGGTCAGGCCCCGATTGTCCATTACAGTTCCCCTCGCAAATAATCGCAACGCGTAGAAGTGGGTGACACCGTCAGCTTCGTTTTTCCATTGAAAGGGGATTTCTTGTTTGAAGGTTTCGCCCAAATGGGCGTTGCCGATGGCTACGGTCGAGTTCACTGGTGTAGCCGGAAGAACTTTAAGGCGGCAATCGCGGATGCGAAAAAGCACTTGCCCGATACTGCTTGATTCACGCTAAGCGTGACACGTGCTGAAGATATCCTAGCTAGCCCCTCATGCAGAAATGCAGCTATATGAATAGAGCTCGACGCGGAGGGGTGCTGTGGACATCTTCGAACTTTATGATTTGGCGACTTGGTACAAGACGTACCTTAAGCCCATGAGGGCTCTTTACACCGAATTGCATACTGCGACCAACAACAACGCTACTCAGCCGACCAAAATGCCGATTGAGGCTCACTTGTCGCCCCTTGTGCAATTCCTGAGTGAGATAGCGATGGGCCAATTATCCCTTCAGCAGTTAGCGCTGTTGCGCGATTTAGAAGTGCAGGGATTGGTGGGGCCTGAGGGAGCGCGGTGGATCGAAAGCATAGTGAGGGCCGAAGCCTACGATCCCGCGACGACCAATCAAAACGTTGCCGATGCAATCGAAGCAATCACCGCTGCAGGCCAAAAGCTCAGTGGATATACGGCCGCCGTCGACCAGCTTGGTCTTGATCGCGCAGAAGTATCCGATGAGGATGGGCGGATAACGGTTAGAATTGGCTTTCGGAATGACGCATCAATTCGAAATGTCAAGGATTGGAAGACGTCGGCAGACGACTGGTATCAGATCGTTCGCGGGCTTGCGATGATGAGCAAAGAGGCGCCCGAAGACGCCAAGGTGATCGGCGCCTCGACTGGTTCGGTAATTCTAGTCCTGTCTGTTACGTATGCTGTGAGCAGACTTCTCGCGACCATCGCGTAGCACATCACTAGCACCGCCAAGGAGGTACTATCGCTTCAAGCAGCGCTGGAAAACTTGCGGCAGCAGAGAATCCTGACGAAAACTATGGAAGCCGAATTTGATAGGCTTCAGAACGAAGCGAGAGCGGGAGCCGAAAAGCGCATCGAGGCGCAGATAGCGGCCATGGTGCCGGGCGCTGTCGATGGGGACAAAACCAATGCGTTGGGCAAAGCCATTCAGAAACTACTCCGGTTTGGCGAGAGCGGGGGAGAAATAGATTTCGTCGCCCCTCCCCCGCCAGAAGAAAAGCCGGAAGACGATGGGACCGACGATGATGCCGAAACGAAAGAGTTGGTTGCCGCAATCTTGGGGGCTCGCAACGCAATTCTGGCTTACCAAGAGGAGCGCGAGGCGGTGAAACTGCTGTCCGATAAAACCGGTGACGGCGGCCCTAGATCGTAGTTCTAGAGGAGTTTTACAGACGTGCTTTCAATCTTTGATTAGGATGGGAGGGTTAGATGCGTACCGCAATCGCAGTCGTGCTTTGCTTATTCTCTACCGCCGGGTTGGCGCAGAGTGACAGTGATTCAACCTGCAAGATCACGACAGTCTATCGAAACTCAGACGGAACGACTTCGACAAGCGTCAGCTGCGCGAGCGGAGTGCAGCAGTGCATGGACGGCATGAACGGCTATTGCGGATCTGGCCTCAACGGCCCAAACCCTGGCATTGTGAGGAAGACTTGCGATGTCGTGCCCAAATCGATGTGCAGGAGTCGCTGACCGCCTACCACCCAACACGATGCGCCGGCATTCCATGTCACGTTGTGGAGACGTCTACGAGAACAAGGTGACCGGCGAATTTGCCGTGATCCTGCGTGGCACCGAAGACCACGGCCAGGGGCCAGGCATCGTCCATTTGACCGCCCGGCCGGGAGCCGCGGTCGTGGGCGAGCACTTCCATCCGAACATGATTGAACGGTTTACCGTCGTCAGCGGCCGGCTCGATGCCTCCATTGCCGGGCAGACATTTTCTCTGGGACCCGGCCAGTCCGCAACGGTCGAAGCAGGCGTGGTGCACGATTGGTGGAACAGCAGCAAGACCGAGGAAGCACACGTCCTGATCGAAATCGAGCGGGCGCAGGGCGCGGACCACATCGACTCGAACCGCTTCGAGCTGCTGATCGGCATGCTCTTCGGCCTCGCCAATGCCGGTCGGGTGGATAAGAAAGGCAGACCCTTCCTGCTTCAGGCGGCAGTCATCGCCAGGGAATTTGCCGACGTGATCGTCTTCACGCAGCCTCCACCCGCGGTTCAGCGGGTGGCGCTCGCAATCCTGGCGCCACTCGCCAGTCTGCTCGGATATCGGGCGATCGACCCCGATTTCTGCAGACCCCACGCACGTGTCACCCCGGCGCCTGAAATCCTCGCTTTGGTGGCGGAGCGCTGACAGACATGTCGGAATTCACGACCCTGAATGGAGGGCCTTCCGATGCGCTCGGCAGCCCTGCGGCTTCGATCGATCCGACAAGTGCTGTTACCCTGATCCGTGTTGAGCGCGCCGCCCGTCTCCATCAAAGCCTGCTGCGAGACGATCTAAAAGGGTAACGAGCGTATGACAGAGATTGCGACAGTCGCGGCGGCAATGACGAGCAAGATCGCGGCAATCCGGCCATTTTCTTCGAAACGGTCGCTATTTGGGTAGACCCTTTTTGGCTTGGGTTGTGGTCGAAGCATTCCCATGGCGCGCCCTCCCGTATTCGAAGAGCATCTTGATCATATTTTACCCCTCCGAAACCGCCGCTCTCAGTCACAGTTCCTAAGCAAAAAGCCGTAGTGCGGCCCGGCAGGGACGTGCGAGCCTGATCGGCGCCATCGTTCTTCGATCGAGTCGGGAAGCTTGTTGCGCCATTATTTAGCGAAGACTAATATGCTGACGTCTTCGAGGTCGAGAGGGCCGCGCATATCGGGTCGACCTGCTTTGTCCCCAGCTTTAATCGTGACAGCTACGATGCCGATCCCCGGTTTGCCTTGGCGTCCCTGCAGGGCTCTGCGTAGAAGCATTCCAAACCGATCAGGATGTTCGCCAGTATTGGCAGGGCTATGCCCTTGGGGGCGCGGCCGTTTTGCTGATCATTGAGCTTCTGGCAATTCACCTGCTGCTCTGAATTAGGCACACTGCATTGCAGGCGTTCGCTGAACCACTGACCCTCGGATGGTCGCTGCAGCGAGTGCTCGACATAGACGCCGATCACCATCCGATATTTTGTATTTTGTTAAATTTTGTGATTTGCGCGATACCGCCAACGGGGCTTTTGGTGGGTGCAGGCCATTCTGGCTTCAGGCATTTGGGCGCAAACGGCGGGGGGTGTGAAAGGTGGCCGAGCATGGCCCTTGGAAGCACCATCGTCTTGAGCGGCGACTATGGCTACAGCAACTACAAACCATCCAGGCTGGCCGCCGACACCACTATCGACGCCACTAACGCCTCGTGGATCGTCGCCAATCAGGGAAGTCCCACCAACCTCTATCCCGTCTCGATCAGCGGCCCCGGCGACAACCTCCTGGTGTCGGGCGGCACGATCAACGGCACGGTTTCCCAAACCGGCGACTGGGAGAGCATTTACATCAACTCCGCCGCACTCCGTGTAAATTCAGCCTACAGCTTTGTCATCGACGACTGGACGATCACCAAGCCCTGGGACGGCATCCGTGTCGGCGGCACTGGCACCTTCCTCATCGACGATTGCTATGTCGGCTACTCCCGAGACGACGCGGTCGAGGACGACGACGTCATCGGCGGCACCATCCGGGATTCCCTGTTCGACAACGTGTATTCCGGAGTGAGCCTTGGCGACGGTGACGTGGATGGGTCTGACAACACGGTCACCATGGATGGCATGCTTCTGGGCATGGGAGAGTACCTTCGCAAAGGCGAGATGACCCACGGCTCGCCGTTCAAACTCGACAAGGGCACAGGCGCTGACGATGTCGTGCCCAGCCTGCGCTTTATCGATTGTGTGGTGGCGATCACCGACATCGACCACAACGGCATGGAGCGGCTGCAGCGGGCCTGGGACAAGACGGTCGAGTCGCACGGCAATTACTACCTCAACCTCTCTGACACGCCGCTGCCGTCCGATTACCCGATGCCGCCCGCCGGCTGGACGGTCTTGCAAGGCCAGGCGGCCCGCGATTACTGGGCCAACGCCAAGGCAGCCTGGCATGCAGCCCATGACGGGACCGACCCGTCAATTCCGTCACTGCCGACACCGACACTTCCGACACCGACACCGACACCGACGACACCGACGAGCGACCCGGCCAAGGGGACCACCGGGAACGACACTTTTGCCGGCACTGGCGCGGCCGACCGCTATGATGCCCTGGCTGGCAATGACACACTGTCGGGCGGGGGTGGCAACGATTTGCTGACCGGTGGCGCCGGCAACGACACCTTCGTGTTCAACACGGCCTATGGCTCCGGCAATGTCGACACACTCACCGACTTCCACGCGGCTGATGACGCGCTTTATCTCGACAATGCCATCTTCACCAAGCTCGGCGCCGGTTCCCTATCCAGCCCGACGCAGGTGAACTCGTCGTATTTCGAGTTGCGCGAACACGCCACCAGCAGCAACGATTACCTGCTCTACAACCAGACCACGGGCATTCTGTACTATGACCCCGATGGCTCGAAATCGGCCGACCAGGTGCAAATCGCCCAGCTAGCGGCCGGGGCGGCCCTGACCTATCACGACGTGTTCATCATATGATCGCTCATGCGATCGCACATGGCACGACGAAGCGCGAGCGCGTCGCACGACGACGCGCTCGTGCGGTGGCCCGAATTCCCGATCCGCCCGAACAGGGTCGCTCTGGCGGTCTGTAACGGATGTGGAATTCGTTCACTATGGCCGATCCGGTGCCATGTCTCTTCGGCAAGATGGCGCGAAACCTCATGGCGGTCTTCAACAATTCCTGTGTCAACCGGTTCGCTGAAGACTTCATGGATTTCTCCTGTCTGCGCCTGACTCCTCACACACGACAATCGCCGCCACCAGTATCCGGTTCTGCCGCCGGATCGCCGCGCGCAGCTCCGGTATCTTCGCCTCGTCGCGCTTCACGAACTCGATGAACATCATGTTCATGTTGTTGAAGACCAGTTCGCCAAGCGCCGGCCCGTCGATATCCTGGCGCACCAGGCCGATCTCTTGCAGCCGGGCCACCAGTGCCCGGATCTGCTCGGTCAGCGCGCGGTCGAGCCCGGTATAGGCCTGGCCGAACGGGCTGTCGGGCAGCTGCGTCGAGATCGCCATCGCCTGCCGCCACATCTCCTTGCTGAGATAGTGCAGCGAGTGCTCGACATAGATGCCGAGCAGCGTATCCAGCGCATCGCCGACATTGGCCGGCGGGTTGGCCACCACGCCGCGCCCGGCATTGAGCACCTCGTTGACCTCCATCGAGACGATGGCGCCGAGGATGTCGCCCTTGTTCTGGTAATAATTGTAGATCGTGCCGATCGAGACTTCGGCCTGCGCGGCGATCGCCTCGATCTTGGCGCCTTCATAGCCGGCCTCGCGGAAAAGTGCCGCCGCCGCCTCGATGATGCGGCGGTGCCGATCCGCCTTTTGCCTTGCCCGCAATCCGCTCATGAAAGCCTCTTGCCATAAAAACAGAATTGACTCAATTTTAGAATTGGTTCAATTTTTTGCAAGAAGCCACAAAGGCAAGGGAGAACACTAAATGTCCGCACAGACCACGAAACCGCTTTCCGCCCTGAAGCGCCATTTGCGCGCCGCTTGTGCCGCCACGGCATTGCTGCTCACGACGGGTGCCCAGGCCGCCGATCTCAACGCGCTGATTTGGTGCGACCATGCCGATCCGGCCCTGCTGCAGCCTTTCGAGGAGGCCAATGGCGTCAAGGTCAACGTCAAGGAATTCGAAGGCACCGGCGCGGGCCTTGCGATCGTCGAGCAGTCGCAGCCCGGCGACTGGGACGTGATGGTGATCGATAGCATCGACGTGCCGCGCGGCGTCGAAAAGGGCCTGTTCGAGCCGTTGCCGGAAGACAAATTGCCCGTCGCCGACCTGTTCCCGCAGGTGAAGATGGACGCCTCGACTGTCGTCGGCGGCAAGCGCTACGGCATCACGGAAAAATTCGGCTACAACACCATCGGCTTCAACAAGACCAAGGTCGATCCGGCCGACATGCATTCGCTGGCTGCGCTCACCAGCGACAAGTACAAGGGCAAGATCGCCATCTATGATTACTATCTGCCGGTCATCGGCATGGCCGCTTTGGCCATCGGCAAGAAGACCGCCGAGCTCACCGAGGCCGACTTGCCCGCCATCAAGGCCGAGCTTCTCAAGATGAAGGCCAATGCCAAGCTGGTCGGCGAAGTGACCGCCAGCCAGACCGCGTTGGCCACCGGCGAGGTCGACATATTGGTCGGCGGCGGCGAATGGGTAACGGCGGGCCTCGCCAAGGAGAACCCGGCGCTCGACTTCTCGATCCCCAAGGAAGGCGCGGTGCTGTGGTCGCAGTCGCTCGCCATGTTCAAGGATTCCAAGAACAAGGACATGGCGCTGAAATTCATCCAGTACATCATAAGCCCGGAAGGCCAGGCGCGGCTTGCCACCTCTGCCTGCTACTGGGGCATGCCGGCGAACACCAAGGCAGCACTTTCCGACGACCAGAAGAAGGTCCTGCGCTTTGACGAGCAGCCGGACTTCCTCGCCCGCGCCCAGGCCTATCCGGCGCCGAATGCCGATCTCGACAAGAAGATGCAGGACGTCTGGACCGAAATGCTGCAGGCGCAGTGAGCGGCTGCCGGTTATGAGCACTGTCAACAACAGCGGGCGTGCCCTCCCTTGGGCGCTGGTCACGCCGGCGCTCGGCTGGACATTGCTGTTCTTCGTGCTGCCCTTCATCGCCATGGGGTTTTCCAGCCTCACGGCGCATGAAGGCGGCGGCTTCACTTTTGCCAACTACAGCCAGTTCTTCACCGATCCGTCCTACTGGCGCGCGATGGTGAACTCGCTGCAGGTGACGGCGATCGTCACCGTCGTCTCGGTGCTGCTCGCCTACCCCTTTGCCTGGATCCTCGCCGAACAGGTGCCCGAGCGCTGGCAGCGGCTGGCGCTGATGGTGGCCGTGCTGCCGTTCTGGACCTCCTATGTCGTGCGCTCCTATTCCTGGCTTCTGGTGCTGGCGCAGAACGGCGTCATCAACCGCACGCTCACCGGCCTCGGCCTCACCGCCGAGCCGCTGCAGCTCGCCAACACCCGTTTCGCCACCGTCACCGGCTTCGTGCATTTCTTCGTCATGCTGCTGACGCTGACCATCTTCGCCAATCTGAAGCAGTTGAGCCCAAGCTACCGCAAGGCCGCCGCCGATCTCGGCGCCGGGCCGGTGCGCACCTTCCTGCATGTCGTCCTGCCGTTGACCCTGCCCGGCATCATGGTCGGCGCCTTCCTCACCTTCGTGCTCTGCATCGGCGACTACATCACGCCGCAGATTCTCGGCGGCAACAACGAGCTTTTGATGCCGCAGCTGGTGATGATGCAGATCGGCCGGCGCGGCGATTTCCCGCTGGCGTCGGCGCTGTCGATCATCCTGATGGCGGTGGTCACCGTCGCCTATCTCGCCTGCGCCCGCTGGCTCAAGATCGAGCGGGCCTGACATGCGCCAGATTGTCCGCATCGCGTCCTGGATTTACGCTGTCACCGTCTACGGCTTCATCTTTCTGCCGGTCATCGTGCTGGTGCTGTTTTCGCTGCAGGCGACCTCGTTTCCGATCCCGCCTTTCACCGGCCCGTCGCTGCGCTGGTACGACGCGGTGCTCTCCGACACCCGGCTGACCTCGGCGCTGGTCAATTCGCTGATCGTCGCCATCCTCTCCTCAGCTGCCGCGGTCACGCTCGGCTTCCTCTCCGCCTGGGGTTTTGCGCGGTTCACCCTGCCTTCCTCGGCGCTGCTGCGCGGACTGATCACGCTGCCGCTCACTGTCAGCTATCTCATAATCGGCATGGGGCTTCTTGTGCTGTTCAACTGGGCTGGCTTGCCGAAATCGCTGCTCGCCGCCGGCATCGGCCATGTCGTGATCAACCTGCCGCTCTGCTTTGCCATCATCTACAGCCAGATGGGCGACCATCAGATCAACATCGAACGCGCCGCGCGCGATCTCGGCGCGCCGGAATGGAAGGTGCTGCTGCTGATCACCGTGCCGGTGATGGCACCGGCGATCTTCGCGAGTTTCTTCCTGTCGATGACCTTCTCCTGGGACGAATTTGTCATCTCCTTCCTGCTGACCCGCTTCGACACCACGCTGCCGGTGGAAATCTGGAACCTCTTGCGCTCCGGTCTCAATCCCAAGACCAACGCTGTTGGTTCGCTGGTCTTCGCCGTCTCCATCGTCCTGGTGGTGCTTTTTGAATTGACATTGCTGCGGAGGAAGCCGGCATGAGCGCATCCCTGGTCGACATAAGCTCCGTCTCGCATCGCTTCGGCCAGCACCCGGTGCTGAAGGACGTTTCACTGAAAATCGAGCCCGGCAGCTACACCATCCTGCTCGGACCCTCCGGCTCCGGCAAGACGACATTGCTCTCCATCCTCGGCGGCTTCGTCACGCCGAGCGAAGGCAAGGTGTTCATCCGCGGCGAGGATTGCACCGCCGTGCCGCCGGCAAAACGGCCGACGACGACCGTGTTCCAGGACTATGCGCTGTTTCCGCATATGAGCGTCGGCGCCAATGTCGGCTTCGGCCTGCGTATGCAGGGTGTCGATGCCGCGACACGGGCGGCCAGGGCGCGCGAGGCGCTGGCGCTGGTCGGACTGGCGACGGCCTTCGACAAGAAGCCGCATCAATTGTCCGGCGGCCAGCGGCAGCGCGTGGCGCTGGCCCGTGCGCTGGTCATCGAACCGGCCGTGCTGCTCCTCGACGAACCGCTCGGCGCGCTCGACCTGAAACTGCGCCGGCAGATGCAGGACGAATTGAAGGCGATCCAGAAGCGCGTCGGCACCGCCTTCATCCATGTCACCCACGACCAGGAAGAAGCGATGGCGCTGGCCGACCATTGCGTGGTCATGAATGACGGGCGCATCGAGGACGAGGGTCCGCCCGAGCGCGTCTATGCGCGGCCGGCGACGCGCTTTTCCGCCACCTTCATGGGCGAAAGCACGATCCTCTCGGGAACCGTGACCGAGGCGAAGAACGAGACGGTTACGGTCGCGACGCCGCCCGGCGCGATTTCCCTACCGGGCACCTCGCCGGTCGGCGCGAAAATCGCCCTCGCCATCCGGCCGGAGCATTTGGTCCTCGGCGCGACTGGAGGCACGATTGCGCTCGGCACGGCGACGGTCAGCGACGTCGTCTTCCAGGGCAGCTTCAAGCGCGTTTTGGCCGCCTCAACGCAGGATCCTGCGCTCCAGTTCATCGTCAAGGCTCCCGCCGCGGCGACAGTCCAGCCGGGCGACACGATCGCCGTTTCATGCAACGCTGGCGACATCATCCTGCTGACGGACTGAGCATGGGCACACTTCCGGTCATCAAGGCTCCGGACTGGTACGAAACCATCCGCATGGGCGACGGCGTGACGCTGATCCACGAGCCGTGGATAAAGCCGTTCTTCCGCTGCAACATCTGGCATGTGCGCGGCCGCGACCGCGATCTCTTGTTCGATACGGGCCTCGGCCATTTCAGCCTGCGCGCCCACGTGCCGCTGGTGACGGAGCGAAAGCTCACTTGCGTCGCCAGCCACACGCATTTCGACCATATCGGCTGCCACCACGAATTCCCGGAGCGCTGCGTGCACCGGGCCGAAGCAAAGATCCTCGCCGATCCGCGCAACGAATGGACGGTGGCCGACCGCTACGCCACCGACGAGATGTTCGATTGCCAGCCGCAAGGCTGGGACACGGCCCGCTACAAGATCCTGCCGGCACCGGCCGGCCGCCTGCTGGAGAACGGCGATATCGTCGATCTCGGCGACCGTGCCTTCGAGGTCATCCACACACCTGGCCATTCACCCGGCGGCATCGCGCTCTACGAAAACAGGACGGGTATCCTGTTATCCGGCGACATCATCTATGATGGCCCGCTGATCGACGATGTCTACCACTCGGTCGTTGATGACTATGTCGCAACGCTGCTCAACATGCGCGACCTCGATGTCTCGGTCGTGCATGGCGGCCACTTCCCGAGCTTCGGCAAGGTGCGCTATCGCCAGCTCATCGACGAGTATCTGGCGCAGAAGCGCCAGGCCGGCTGCCATCTCAGAACCACCGGCGGGACCTAGCGCATCAATTCGAAATGTCGCGGAAACGCTTGGTGCAGCAGGAGCAGCATGGTCTTGCGCAGCACGTTGGTGTCACGGCTGGACGGATTGAGATGATCCCAATACCAGGCGCCATGAACCAGATAGTTCAGGCTCTCGGACAGGGTGTCTATGTCGACGCCGGCATAGCCGCCGCTGCGCGAAATCTCGATCAGCAGCTCGCGCGCCTCGGCGGTGTAGGCGAGATCGCTGGGCAGGCCGATCTCGTTGTAGATCTGCATGCTCTTGCGGTCGCTGGAGAAGACGACAAAGACAGAGACCCATTTCGGATGCTGCCGAGCAAAGCGCTGCGCGCACTCGACCGCACCCATCAGCCGCTCGACCGGCGACAGGCCGGGCGCCCGCACCAGCGTCGCCCAAAGTTCGTCGTACCGGTCGCTGAGATACTGCAGGACGGCGCGAAACAGGTTCTCCTTGCTGCGAAAATGGAACACCACCAGCGCATTGGAGGAGCCGACATGCTCGGCGATGCGTTGCATGGTGACGCTCGCCAGGCCTTCCTCGGCGATGAGGTCGATGGTGGCATCGATGATGCGCTGGACGCTCGCCTCGCCGCGTTCGCGCCGACGGTCCTTCGGGGCGGCATCGTTCGCCGACCCCCTGCCCTCAGCCATCGCAACCTTGGGCTTCTCCGCTATCACGCTTGCCTTGCGTTCTGTCATCTCATCCGGCCTTTTCAACCTTGCGGCCCGCGTCAAATATCAAAGCGACGGGCGTGTCCCGGCACTCCCATACCATTGTCCCCGCCCCGTTTCATAGGCGAGAGCCGCCCGGAACACATCGGCGTCGCAATAGGTGCGGCCGACGATCTGGATGCCCGTCGGCACGCCGTTCGCCGCCCGGCCCGTGGGCATGGAGAGAACCGGACACCGGCTCATCATGTTGAACGGGGTCGTCATCACCCAGCCAAGCGACGGGTTCACCTGCTTGCCGTTGATCTCGACGCTGTCCCTGGTGTGGTCGAACTCCGCCGGCACCGCGGGAAGAGCGTTCGTCGGGCAGATCAGCACGTCGTACTTTTCCAGCAACGGACCCAGTGTCTGGTACATCCTGGCCGCGACCTCCAGGGTTCCGACATAGTCCGTCGCCTTCGATCTTTGACCGTCCTCGGCGAACTGCCGCGCATAGCTGGTCATGTCTTCGCCGTGCTCTTTAAGCAGCTGCGCCAGCGAGGCGCCGAAGAGATGCTCGAGATAGGCGATGCCCGCCTTGAGCACCTCGTCGCCCCAACCCAGGTCGACCTCCTCGACCGTGGCGCCGAGCGACCGGAACACATCGCAAGCGGCAAGCGTGTTCCTGCGCACATCGGCATCCACCTCAAAGGAGCCTAGGTCCATCGAGAAACCGATCTTCCAGCCCTTGACCGGTTTGTAATCGAGCGGCAATCGCAGCTTCGGGCGCAGCGTGGCGATATCAAGCGGGCTCGGCCCCGCCATGACGTTCTGCAGCAGGATGGCGTCCCTGACGTTCCGCGCCAGCGGCCCGGTGTGGCAGTAGAAATCGAGATTGAACGGCGGCTCGTCCGGATTGCGCCCATAGGGCGGCTTGAAGCCGACGAGACCGCAGGCCGACGCCGGAATGCGGATCGATCCGGCAATGTCCGAACCGGTGGCGATCGCGGATGTGCCCGAGGCCAGCGTCGCCGCTGCCCCGCCGGACGAACCGCCCGGCGTGAAATCCGGATTCCACGGATTGCGCGTGACGCCCCATCGTCTCGACCAGGTCACGCCGGCGCAGCTGAACTCGGGTGTCGCGGTACGGGCATGCACGATGCCGCCTGCCTTGATGACGCGCTCGTTCATCGTCGACGTATGCTCGCCGACAGCGTCTTTCGTCAGCAGCGAGCCATGTGACGTCGGCTTGCCCTTGATATAGCTCTCGTCCTTGATGCCGATGGGCAGCCCCTCTAGCGCGCCGGCCCTGGCTCCCCTGGCGTATTTCGCCTCGGCTTTTCTGGCCAGTTCCATGGCCTCTTCGAAATGCTCGAAGGTGAAACAGTTGATCGTCGCCTTCGTCGCCTCGGCGCGATCGATGGTCGCCTGCATCAGTTCGACGGGCGAAAGCGTCTTCGCCTTGAACTGCCGCAATGCCTCGCTGGCGGGCATGTAGCAAAGGTCGAGATCGGTCATGAAAGTCTCCTGCGATCCTCGGATCGCCTTTGGGCTTGATGGTCGAGAAATGGCCGCGCCGCATGTCGCGGCGCGGGAAAACCCGGGTCAGGCTATTTCTGCAGGTCGGTCCAGATTTTCGTGTAGAGCGCCTGCACGTCCGGCGAACAGGTCGGCATGAATTTGCCCTTGGCCGCAAATTCGGCCGGAACATCCACTTCCGGCGCGCCCTTCATGTCAGCCGGCATGAAGGCTTCCGACCCCTTGATGCCGTTAGCGTAACGGGCGAAGGCCGAAATTAGCGCGGCGTTCTCGGGGTCCATGATGAAGTTCTGGAACAGTTTTGCGTTCTCGACATTCTTGGCGTCCTTGAGAACCGCGACATTGTCCATCCAGATCGGATAGCCTTCCTTGGGATAGCCATAGACGATCTTGTCGTTCTGCAGCCGCTGGCGCAGCGAAATGCCGTTCCAGTTCACGCCGGCCGCGATGTCGCCCTTGCCCAGCCCATCGACGGCGCCATAGTCGAAGGACAGCCATTTCGCCTTGGCCTCGACCAGTCTGTCGCGCACCTTCTTCAGCACCTGCTTGTCGTCGGTGCAGTATTCGCCGCCTTCATAGGCGATCGCGAGGTACATGATGTCGCCCATTTCCGGCACGACATTGATCTTGCCGACCAGCTCGGCCGGTGGATCGAGGAAGATGGCGGACGTGTTGATGTCGCCGGAATAGACCGACTTGTTAACCGACACGCCGGTCGTGCCCCACTGCCACGGAACGGTGTATTTGCGGCCTGGATCGAAGGGCACATCGACCCATTTCGGGTCCATGTTCTTGAAATTCTCCATCGTGTTGGGATCGGTCTCCAGCAGCAGGCCCTCGCTGATCCAGATCGGAACGACGCTGGCCGACGGCACGACGATGTCGAACCCGGCGCCGCCCTGGCGGATCTTGGCGAGTGCTGTGTCGTTGGAATCGAAGTCGGTGACGGTGACCGTGACCTTGTAGGTCGCCTCGAATTTCTTGATCAGGTCGGGGCTGGTGTAGTTGCCCCAATTGTAGATGTTGAGCTCGCCGTTGGCGCGGGCCGCGCTGGTGACAGTCAGCAGCGACAGCCCGACGGCCGTCGCGGTCAGTTTCCAGTTCATGCTTCTTGCTCCCATTGTTGGGACCGTCGGCGATACGGCCTCAGGTCCGTTTCCTGCTGATGAAGAAGAAAGCCGTGACGATGCCGATCGACAGCGCCAGGAAGACCGTCGAGATCGCGTTGATCTCGGGTGTAACGCCGCGGCGGATCTGGCCGAGCATGAAAGTCGGCAACGTGTCCTGGCCGCCCGATTTGACGAATTCTGTGATGACCACGTCGTCCAGCGAGACGACGAAGGCAAGCATCAGCCCGGCTAGAATGCCCGGCCAGAGCAGCGGCAAGGTCACGTGCCGGAAGATCTTCCATTTGGTCGCATAGAGATCGGCGGCTGCCGTCTCGAGCGACAAATCCATGCTTTCGAGCCGCGCCCGGATCGGCAGATAGGCGAACGGCACGCAGAAGGCGGTGTGGGCCAGGATCAGGTAGCCGAGGCCCGAATAGCCGGTCCAGATCTTGATGCGTGAGAACACGATCAGCAGCGCCACCGCGGTGACGATCTCCGGCACCATCAGCGGCTGGTTGATGAAGGCGTATTTGAACGTCAGTCCCCGGTATGGCTTGGTCCGGGTCGTCGCCAATGCTGCCATCGTTGCCGAGATCGTCGCCAGGATTGCAGCGACAGCGGCGATCTGGAACGAGCGGATCGAGGATTCGATGACCAGCGAATTGTTCCAGGCGGCATGGAACCAGCGCAGCGAAAAGCCCTTCCAGATCGCGAGCGACTCGTTGTCGTTGAAGGCATAGACCACCAGCGTGGCGATCGGCAGATAGAGCAGGAAGAAACACATCATCGCCATCGAGGCGAAGCCTGTCTGCCGCCGGACGTCGAAGCGGTCAGCCATGACTGCCATCCGATCTGGTTGTGTTGCGGACGTAGAACAGCAGCGCGACCATCACGATCGTCATCAGCGCGATCGACAGCGCCGCGCCGAGCGGCCAGTTCCGCCCCTGGCCGAATTGCAGCTCGATCAGATTGCCGATCATCAGATTGGTGCCGCCGCCCAAGACGCGCGGCGTCACATAGGCGCCGAGCGAGGGAATGAAGACGAGGATCGAGCCGGCGACGATGCCCGGCGTGACCAGCGGGATGATGATGCGCCGCAGCACCTGCAGCCGCGTCGCATAGAGATCGTAGCCCGCCTCGACCAGCCGGAAGTCGATCTTCTCCATGCTGGCATAGAGCGGCAGCACCATCAGCGGCAGGAACACATAGACCATGCCGGCGAGCACCGCGAAGTTGGTGTACATGAGCTGGACGGGGTGGTCGGTGATGCCAAGCGCTTGCAGCACCCAATTGACGATGCCGTCATTGCGCAGCACCTCCTGCATGGCGAAGGTGCGGATCAGAAGGTTCGTCCAGAACGGGATGGTGATCAGGAACAGCCAGATATCGCGGCGGTGTTCGGGCCGCGTCGCGATGAAATAGGCAGTCGGAAAGCCGAAGATCAGGGTCAGGATGGTGGTCATCGCCGACAGCGACACCGAGCGCCAGAAGATCGACAGATGCGCGCCGGCAAGCGACAACGTGTCGTCGAAGACGTCACGTTCGAGCAGCACGCTCACCCAGGCGTTGGTCGAGAACTGCCACTTCACGTCGCCGTAATTGCCGGGCGTCAGGAAGGAGTAGACCACCACGATCAGCAGCGGCCCAAGCGCCGCGAGGAAGACGATCAGCAGCGCCGGAGTGGAGAGCAGCCAGCGCGATTGGATATCGTCGCGCTCGGCCTTGTCGGCGATCTCTTTCGCGCTCGCCATCGGCCCTAGTCCTTTAGCAGCTGCGCGGCGTCGTCGCCGATCTGGATGCCGACCTTGTCGCCCCGCTCGAAGCCGCAATTGGCGCAGCGCGAATTCTGCTGACGCACGATGAAAGCCTCGCCGCCGTCCAGCCGGACATGGATGTGCGTGTCGGTGCCGAAATAGACGATGGTCTCGATCGTGCCGGCCAGATCGCCGGTGCCCTTGACCAGCCTGGCATGCTCGGGCCGCACCATAAGCGTCGCCATACTGCCCAGCTGAAAGTCTTTGGCAGCGGTTGCGCAGATCCTCGCGCCCGAACTCAAGACGATCCGCGCATGGCCGTTGCCTGCACTCTCGATTGTGCCGGTCAAAAAATTCGTCTCGCCGATGAAGTCGGCGACGAAACGCTCGGCCGGGCGGTCGTAGACATCCCATGGCGTGCCGACCTGCAGGATGTTGCCCGACGACATCACCGCGATGCGGTCGGACATTGTCAGCGCTTCTTCCTGGTCATGGGTGACGAAGATGAAGGTGATGCCGGTCTCGTGCTGCAGCCGCTTCAATTCGATCTGCATTTCCTTGCGCAGCTTGTAGTCGAGCGCCGAGAGCGGCTCGTCGAGCAACAGCACTTTGGGCTGCGGTGCCAAGGCCCTCGCGAGCGCCACGCGCTGCTGCTGACCGCCGGAGATCTGGCTGGTGCGGCGGTTCCTCTGCTCCTGCATGTGGACGAGCTTGAGCATCGCATCGACACGTGCAGCGATCTCGGCCTTCGGCTTGCCCAGCATTTTGAGGCCGAAGCCGATGTTCTCGGCCACCGTCATGTGCGGGAACAGTGCATAGGACTGGAATACGGTGTTGACCGGCCGCTTGAACGGCGGCAGCGGCGCGATGTCCTGGCCATGCAGCAGGATCTCGCCATCGGTCGGATAGTCGAAGCCGGCGATCAGCCTGAGCAGCGTGGTCTTTCCGCAGCCGGACGGGCCAAGCAAGGTGAAGAACTCATTCTCGCGGATCGAGACCGAGACGTTGTCGAGCGCTTTGACCGCGTCCTGGCCGGCTCCCTGAAAAATCCTGCTGACGCCCTTCGCCTCAACGGCGGGCCGGATGGCTGTCAAGATGTTCCCCTTTTCTGGTGGCCATTCACCGGCGAACGCCGGCTGACCAACTCACTTCTCACCATCAGGGATAACTATGACTAAACATACAGTCAATATCTTTTTGAACGTGCGGCAGTCCGGCGACCGTTGACGATGCGGATCAGTAGGGCGAGCGACCATTGGCGCGCCTTGTAAGCACGCTTCCCAACCGAAAGGCGCTTGTGAGGCGAGGCTTTGGTGCTAGACGCTATGTCTGGATCTCGGCCGGTCAAAGCCTGTCGCGGCCGCATCGGAAATGAGAACAGGCGATGGCACGAAAAATTCTGAAGGGAACCCTCGACGCGATCAATGCCAGCAGCTTCGTCGGCAAGGCGAAATCCATCCGCGATAAACTGTCGTACCGAATTTATCAGGCCAAGGGCGCGAGCCGTGGGCGGGAATTCTCGCGCCATTTGCAAAAATCCGGATTGTCCAGGGTTTGCTTTACCATCGCCTTCAACACGCCTTGGGTCATCGATGCCTTGACCAGGGCATGGCAGATCCACTCGCCGGGATTGTCGCTCGTGGTCGTCGACAATTCGTCCAGCGATGCGGCGAGAAAATCGATTGAACGCATCTGCTCGGCAAGAGGCGTACCTTACTTCGGCTTGCCCAATCGTCGTGAGCGCCATTGGTCGCGCTCGCACGGGACGGCCCTGACCTGGGTGTTTGACAACATCGTCAGGCACCTTCGGCCGGAATTCTTTGGATACATCGATCACGATTGCTTCCCGGTCGCACCCTTCAACATTCCCGAGCGGATGGAAGGAAAGGTCGTCTATGGTCTCAAGCTGCCTGCCAACGAGAACTTTCGCTACAAGCCAACTGTAGACGATCCCAAATGGCATCTTTGGGGAGGCTTTTGCTTCTTCCGCTTCGCGGCCGTCGAGGGACTGGATCTGGATTTCGGGCCGCGTATGGAGCTTGGGCTGGACACCGGCGGCGGCAACTGGCTGCCGCTCTATTCGCGCCTGGCGGAAGCAGACATTTCAGCCGCGGTCGAAGAACCCGCTGCTGTCGTGCTGGCTGGCGAACGCAGTGAGCATCATCAGATGTTTGACGCCGCTTTCTTTCATGTCGGAGGCTCCTCCTACGCCGACCAAAAAACCCGTCATCACCGCACCGCGCAGCATCGCGAACTGTTGCGCGACTATGTTTGGGAAACCTACCTCGGCGGCGCCCAGAACCGGATTGCCAGCGATTCCTGATCCGGTATCGACTGCCGCGGATGAACGGCGCCTCTGGATTTTCGAGACCTGCAACTTTACAGACGCAAAAATGCAAGAGTTCCCATCCGACAAGGTCTTCGTCCGCGTATGCCACGTCAAACAAGGCTACGAGGACCGGGAGCGTCATATCCTGAAAGAGTTTGGCCGGCGCGGCGTGCCGGTCCATTTCTTTCTCGACTGGGACGTTGCGGATATCACGGAGGAAACCAGGGCATCCTTTGTTGGATCGGACAAATTGCGGCCGTCCGAAGTCTCACTTGCCCTGAAGCAGGTCGGCATATGGCGGGAGTTTCTCGAAACGGACAAGCCGTTTTGCCTGGTGTTCGAGGACGATGTGTTCCTTGACGCCGACTTCGTCGGCAAGCTGGGCGAATGCATTGCCGAGTTCGGCAGTGCGGACCGGAAGGCTGTCGTCTATCTCGGCAGCGGCAGCAACTACTATGTGCCTCGATGGAAGCTGCGGAAGGACCAGAGACTCTATCCGGGGCTCCATGCGCGCTGCGCCGATTCATACCTGATCACGCGCCCGGTCGCCAAAGCCAGGCTCGATTGGTTGGCCGAGCACAAACTGTCAAAGCCGATCGACCATCAGATTGAACATATCGATGAGAAGCTGGGCATAGAAATGCTCTGGTTCGAGCGGCCGATCGTTGAACAAGGAAGCCAGAACGGTGCTTTCCAAAGCTCGGTCGCGGGCTCGGCTCGTTACTTGTGGCTGAAACGGATCAGCTGGAGTTGGAAGAAAGCCAGCCGGCGCTTCTTCGGTCACAACGCGCGCGGCAAGAGCAATTCCAGGAAAAGTGCGTAGCGGTTTCCGTTTGTTTTTGGAGATACCCTTTGTCGAAACTATCCAACTGGTTGCGCGAGCATCGCATCCTCGGGGCAAGGCACCCGTTGGCAGCGAACGTAACTGTTGGTCGCCACACCTATGGGATAACGAAGCACACGGTCTCCATGCAGTCCGCAGAGGCACCCTTGAATGTCGGCTCCTTTTGCTCGATCGCCGGCCAGGTCGTCATCATGTGCTCCGGCAATCATTCGATGGACTGCGCGACATCGTTTCCGGTCCACATGCAGCTGCTGAAAAAGCCCTCGCCGGTCGACAATGGCGGAAGGCGGGCCGGCGTGAATATTGGCAACGACGTCTGGGTCGGTTTCAGAGCGACCATATTGCCTGGCGTAAGCATCGGTCATGGTGCCGTCGTCGGCGCCGGCGCAGTGGTCACCAGGGATGTGCCACCCTATGCAATTGTCGCCGGGAACCCCGCGAGAATTATCCGATTCCGCTTCGCCGACGAGATTGTCTCAAAATTGCTCGCAATCCGCTGGTGGGAATGGGATGACAACAAGATCAAACAAGAGGCCGATACGCTAACCGGTCCGATAGAAATATTTGTTGCGAAGCATTTTCAGACTGCGCCTTGATAGCAACCTCCTGTTTTGACCACTTGGCGAGCTTTGGCCAAGAGCTCTCGGGCTTGTGGGAACTGAAAGGAGCCAGTATGTGCGGCTCCAGCGGGGGTATCAGACATGTTTGGTTTTGGAAAAAAGCGTCCCGAGCTTGCTCCCATGGAACAGGCTTTGTTGCGCACTCCGGCGAGACATAAGCTCGAGTCGATAATTTTGAGCTCGGACGACGAGGTTTGGCAGCCAACGCGACGCCTGGTTGATCTGGCCATTAGGGCGGCCAGTCGCGCTGCCGATATTTCTTTTCCCGACCTGGACAGCAGAAAAGCCAAGGAGCCGCGCTGGTACCGCACTTGGCCAGGAGAACACTACCGGCTTCTCGCCGCGTTGGTGGCGGACCTGGAAGCTTTGACCGTTATCGAGATTGGAACCTGGACGGGCATGGGAACGCTGTCGATCGCCTCGGCGCTTCCACCAGGCGGCAGGGTTGTCACTTTCGACATCGTGCCGTGGAATAGCCTTAAGCGATCCTGGTTTCGCCAGGCTGATTTCGCAGATGGGCGCATCGTTCAACATCTGGCTGACGTTACAAAGCCCGAGGGGATGGAGCCCTATCGAAGCCTTTTTGCAGAGGCCGATTTCATTTTTATAGATGCCCCAAAAGACGGCGTCACCGAACAGAATTTCATCGACACTCTAGGTGCTCTAACCTTGCCCAAGAACCCGATCGTCATGTTCGACGACACCCGCGTCCTGAACATGATCCACATATGGCGCCAGTTGAAGCGCCCGAAGCTGGACATAACGTCGTTTGGGCACTGGAGCGGGACCGGTCTGGTGGACTGGAATGGCAAAGCGGGCACCAGGAAAAGTCTTGCCGCCGAATAAGGCGCGGGCGCAGCGTCTTTCGTCACAATGCTTCCTGCGGCGTGCCCTGCGCCACCCGCCGCCTATCCGGCGTCAATATCACCGGATTTGTGAACCTACAGCGCCTTTTGCGGACAGGGCATGCCGGCGGCATCGCCGCAGCGCGAGGCGGTGGGCTGAGGCCGGATGCTCATTTCCTCGGACTGGCGCACCAGTTCGGAAAAGACGAGCGCAAAGCTTCCCAGCATCAGGAAGACGATGATCATGCGGGTCACCGGCAATAGACAGGTCTCGACTTGTTGGCCCCCACGCCGCCCATCCACTGCCGGCTAACATGAACGATCCGGCTTTACGAGAGCTTAAGTCCCGTCTTAACCATCACGTTCCCTTGTTCCGCGACACGAAGCGCGAGCGGTCATGTCCGCGGTGCCGCATCAAGGCCCGGCCTCCCTTTGCAGAAGCCGGTGGCCCATGCTACCCCCGGCGCAGGCGCGGCCCGGCAGACCGGTCGCCGCCAATCGGTCGTCGCCAATCGGTCGTCATCGGGGAACCATGAGCAAAGCCGCCAGCCGTCTCGCCTTCGTTTCCTCCGACACAACCGACGCCAAAGCAGCGCTGGAAAACCTGTCGGCGCGCTATGGCCAGACTTCGGTCGAAGACGCCGAGATTGTCGTCGCGCTCGGCGGCGACGGTTTCCTGTTGCAGACCCTGCGCGACACGATGAGCACGGGGAAGAAGGTCTACGGCATGAACCGTGGCACCATCGGCTTCCTGATGAACGAATACCGCGCCGGCGGCCTCGTCGAGCGCATCGCGGCGGCCGTCGCCGAGACCATCCGTCCGCTGGAGATGCTGGCGCTCACGCATGCGGGCGAGACGGTTTCGGCTCTCGCCATCAACGAGGTCGCGCTGTGGCGGCAATCCTACCAGACGGCAAAGATCCGCATCACCGTCGACGAACAAATTCGGCTGGAGGAATTGAACTGCGACGGCGTCATGATCGCCACGCCTGCCGGCTCGACCGCCTACAATCTGTCCGCGCACGGGCCGATCCTGCCGCTCGATGCGCCGCTTCTGGCGCTGACCCCGGTCAGTCCGTTCCGCCCGCGCCGCTGGCGTGGCGCGCTGCTCTCCAACAAGGCAACGGTTCGCTTCGACATTCTGGAGCCGGAAAAACGGCCGGTGAACGCCGCCGCCGACCATACCGAGGTGAAGGCGGTGGCCTCGGTCACGGTGCGGGAGTCACCGACGGCGACAGCAACATTGCTGTTCGATCCCAATCATTCGTGGAACGAACGCATCCTGGCGGAACAATTCCGCTATTGAGCCGGCGCAACGACCGGACCTCGATTAAGCATCGCGATTAAGGTTACGTCTTCACAATCGTAGCATTCCGGCCCGTTTCTGTTGACAAATCGCGGGCTTGCGCCTAATCGCATTACCGATCTTGCAGGCGCGCAGCGCTTGCCGCGACGGTTGCCGTTGCGCTTCCCCGAACCAGCCAAAGACATCAAGACTTGTCCTCAGACACCCAGACCGCTCAAGAAGCGTTGACTTTTTCGGACCTCGGCCTGTCGCCGAAGGTCCTTTCCGCAGTCACCGATGCCGGCTACACGCAGCCGACTCCGATCCAGGCCGGCGCCATCCCGCACGCCTTGCTCGGCAAGGATATTTTGGGCATCGCCCAGACCGGTACCGGCAAGACGGCATCCTTCGTGCTGCCGATGCTGACCCGGCTTGAAAAAGGCCGCGCCCGCGCCCGCATGCCGCGCACGCTGATCCTCGAACCGACGCGCGAACTCGCCGCGCAGGTGGAGGAGAATTTCATCAGATACGGCAAGAACCACAAGCTCAACATCGCGCTCTTGATCGGCGGCGTCTCCTTCGACGAGCAGGACAAGAAGCTGGAGCGCGGCGCCGACGTGCTGATCGCGACGCCCGGCCGCCTGCTCGACCACCGTGAGCGCGGCAAGCTCTTGCTCAACGGCGTCGAGATCCTCGTCATCGACGAGGCCGACCGCATGCTCGACATGGGCTTCATCCCCGACATCGAGCGCATCTGCGAGATGATCCCGTTCACAAGGCAGACGCTGTTCTTCTCGGCGACGATGCCGCCCGAGATCACCAAGCTCACCGAAAAATTCCTGCATGCGCCGGTGCGTGTCGAGGTTTCGAAAGCTGCGTCCACCGCCACCAGCATCATCCAGCGCCTGGTCAAGTCCGGCTCCAAACCCTGGGACAAGCGCGAGACGCTGCGCAATTTGATGAAGGCCGAAGATGCCGAGCTGAAGAACGCCATCATCTTCTGCAACCGCAAGGTCGAGGTGTCGGAACTGTTCCGCTCGCTGCTGAAGTATGATTTCGACGCCGGCGCCCTGCATGGCGACATGGACCAGCGCGCGCGCATGCAGATGCTGGCCAATTTCCGTGACGGCAAGCTGCGCTACCTCGTCGCTTCGGACGTCGCCGCGCGCGGTCTCGACATTCCCGATGTCAGCCATGTCTTCAACTACGACGTGCCGATCCATGCCGAGGACTATGTCCACCGCATCGGCCGCACCGGCCGCGCCGGACGCTCGGGCAAATCCTTCACCATCGCCACCAAGTCGGACACCAAATACATCGACGCCATCGAGCGCCTGATCGGCAACAAGATCGAGTGGCATGACGGCGACCTGTCGACAGTCGTCGCCAGCGAGGGCGAGGACGAAGCACCGCGCCGTGGCCGTGGCGCCCCGCGCCGCGCCGGCCGCAAGGACGACGACCGCAAGGAAAAGGGCGAGCGCAAGCCGCGCGAACGTCACGCCAAGCCCAGCGAAGCAGCGCCGCCGGAAGCGGCGCACGATGAACAGCCAGTCGCGGCCGAGGCCACGGTTGCCGACATCGGCGAGCGCCGGGCGCGCAAGGAAGCGATCCGTTCGGAAAACACCGAGCGCAAGGCCGACCGCAACGAGCAGCGTACGCCGGAGCGGGGCGATTCGAGGCCGCAGCGCGACAGCAACCGCCCTGCCCGCCACCGCCAGGAAGACAACGACGCCACCGTCGGCTTCGGCGACGACATGCCGGCCTTCATGCGGATCGTCGCCAAGGTCTGATCGTCCAGGTTCGATCTACAAACAAAAACGGCCCCTTGCGGGGCCGTTTTGACGTTCAGTGCCACCGTTTTCAGGTGAGCGGCGAGAGCTGGATCTCGACGCGCCGGTTCTGGGCGCGGCCGGCCGATGTGGCGTTGGACGCGATCGGGCGGGTCTTGCCGAAGCCGGTGACGGCGAAGCGGCGCGAATCGACGCCCTGGCCGGACAGATAGTTGGCGACCGCCAGCGCGCGGCGCTGCGACAGATCGAAATTGTGTTCGTCGCCGCCGGTCGAATCGGTGTGGCCGAACACGTCGACCGTGGTCTGGCGGAACTTGTTCAGCACCAGTGCCACCGAATTAAGCACCTGATAGAAGCCCGGCTTCACCGCGTCCTGATCAACGTTGAAGGTGATGTCGGACGGCATGTTGAGGATGATCTGGTCGCCGGTGCGCGTGACGCTGACGCCGGTGCCCTGGAGCTGGCGGCGCAGTTCCGCCTCGTTCTGGTCCATGGTGGCGCCGATGGCGCCGCCGGCAAGCGCGCCGATGCCGGCGCCGATCAGCGCGTTGCGGCGGTCATTGCCGCCGGCAAGCAGGCCGATGCCCGCACCGGCCAGCGCGCCAAGGCCGGCGCCGGCTGCCGTGTTGGAGACCTTCTGCTCCCCGGTGTACGGATCGGTTGTGGTGCAAGCGCTCACGAGCACAGCCGTCGCCACGACGACGAGCACAGTCTTTTTCATAGAATCGTCCCTCTTCAAACCGCAGCCATTGCAGCCGCGCATACAAGCCCTTCGCCCGGACTTGTACATGAAATACGGCGAAAAGCGGAACGGGGAAAGCGCCGGCCAAGGCTTTTCCAGGCTCAATCACACGTTGCCGCGCCAGCCTCTGCGAGACCGGCTACCAGAGGTTCCTGCCGTCGATGACGACCACCTCGACCTTGTCGAGATCGAAATCGTCGAACAGGCGCGAATTCACGCTGATCTTCGGATTGTCGAAATCCGGCTCGCCGCTCGACCAGTCCGGCGTCTCGGTGAAGGTGCCGCAACCGCATGTGGCGCAAAATCCGTGCTTTATGGTTTTTGACCCCCAGCGGTAGAAAGAGACGTTTTCAGGCGGGCTGGTGAGCTTGAATTGCGAGGGAACGTAGTAGGCCCAGAGCGAGCCGCGCTTCGAGCAGAAGGTGCATGTGCATTGCGTCACGGTCTCGGGCGCTTGCGAAACCTCGAATGTCGTCGCCTTGCAGTGGCAGCTTCCCTTGATGGTCATGAACGAGTTCCTCTCCGTTGCCCGCCGCGGCAAAGGCAACATAAAGAAACGTTCCTGACAACCGCCTGTCGGCAGGCTTGCATGCCTGCCGCACCCAAGCCGAACCCTCAAAGCCACGCCCTCGCGCCGATCCCGTGACGGCAATTGCCTCAATATGAGCGTGGTGGCACGAACAGGCAGATCGTCTTGCCGGCATCGAGACCAGCCTGGTGCGCACACCAGTGGAAATCGCCGTCAGGGCTGTCCTTGACGCGCTTGTCGCTCATTGGAACAACCTCACCCGTGCCGGCGATTACATAACCCTCGGGCCTTTCCAACACTTCGCCCGTATGCGTGGTACGGCAATCGTAGTTGGCACAGCAGGCGAACGGATAGCTCCAGCCCTGCGGCCGCGCCGCGGTGGGCTTGGCATCGTGCGCGAAAGCAGGCGCCGTCAGCAATGCGATCGCACCGGTTGCGAACAGGGAAAACAGAAGTCGGCCAGCCGGTTGAACGGCAGCGGCCGATCGAAGTGTGGCAGCAGACATGGAAATGTTCCTTTCAAACGAGCCCCAAGCGTTTCGCTTGCCCGTTCCCAGAACGTGTCTTCCCAGTGGCCAGATCGTCAGGTCGCAGATATGCCGCGTCCGGCCATAAATGCTTTTGGTCCCTCAGCCCGAATGCTGGGCTGATTCCTTGGTCGGCGCAAGGAATTGCTGAGCGCATAGTGCCGCAGCCCGGCGCCGACATCTGCCATACGAAATGGTGCGCCGGCTTGGTTAACGAGCAGTTAACGCAGCCTGCGGCCAGGGATTGCACTCAACGAAATACGCACCCGCTGGTTCCGCCTACCCGCCGGCGGAAGCTCAGTTCACATACCCCTTATACTGCGGCAGGTCGTCGGTGACTGTGAACCATTTCGCCTTGGAATCGACGAAGATGTGGGCCGTCGGGCGGGTGCTCGGATCGTCCGGAAGCGCAGGAAACCGCCATTTGCAGGCCGGTCTCACTGAATGTGAACATACCCTAGTCGAGGTCCGCCACCGCTTCGCCGGCCCCGCCCTCGATGCGCTGCGACAGCGAGGCCTCCATGAAATCGTCGAGATCGCCGTCGAGCACGCTCGACGGGCTGGTGCTCTCGACGCCGGTGCGCAAATCCTTCACCAGCTGGTAGGGCTGCAGCACATAGGAGCGAATCTGGTGGCCCCAGCCGATGTCGCTCTTCGACGCCTCGGTGGCGTTGGCCACCGCTTCGCGCTTCTTCAGCTCTTCCTCGTAGAGGCGCGAGCGCAGCATCTCCCAGGCCTTGGCCTTGTTCTTGTGCTGCGAGCGCTCGGCCTGGCAGGCAACCGCGATGCCGGTAGCGATATGGGTGATGCGGACCGCGGAATCGGTGGTGTTGACGTGCTGGCCGCCCGAGCCGGACGAACGATAGGTGTCGATGCGGACATCGGATTCCGAAACGTCGATCTCGATCGTGTCGTCGATGACCGGATAGACCCAGACGCTGGCGAAGGAGGTGTGGCGGCGGGCATTGCTGTCATAAGGCGAAATGCGCACCAGGCGGTGGACGCCGGATTCCGTCTTCATCCAGCCATAGGCGTTGTGGCCTTTGATCAGCAGCGTGGCGGACTTGATGCCGGCCTCTTCGCCGTCGTGAACTTCCAGCACTTCAACCTTGAAGCGGCGCCGTTCCGCCCAGCGCGTGTACATGCGCAACAGCATCGAGGCCCAGTCCTGGCTCTCGGTGCCGCCGGCGCCGGCATGGATTTCGAGATAGGTGTCGTTGGCGTCCGCCTCGCCCGACAGCAGCGTCTCGACCTGGCGGGCCTTCGCCTCGCCTTGCATCGAGCGCAATGACGCTTCGGCCTCGGCAATGACGCCCTCGTCGCCCTCTTCCTCACCAAGCTCGATCAGCCCGACATTGTCTTCCAGCGCCTGGGTCAGGCCCTTGACCGCAGCGATGCCCTCCTCGAGGCCCTGGCGTTCCCGCATCAGCTTCTGCGCTTCCAGCGGCTCGTTCCAGAGGCTGGAATCCTCTGCCCGCACATTCAGGTACTCAAGCCGCTTTATGGCCTGGTCCCAGTCAAAGATGCCTCCTCAGCAGGGTTATCGCCTGCCTGATCTCGTCGACAATATTCTGCGTTTCCGCGCGCATGCTGGCTGTTCGATCCTGTTGCTGAAAATGGCGCTTGGTCGGCGCGATACATAGGGACGGCACCGCCGCCTGTAAAGCGAAATGGGCCGGCTAAACCATGATCCCGAAAAGTGGAAACCGGTTTTCGGATAAGATCATGGTCCGGCCAAAGGAGGCCGGCTCGGTTCGATATCGAGGTCGTCAGTAGAGGCCGCCGCCGCCCGACTGGATGGCCTGCGTGGCTTGCGGCGACAGCGCGCCGCCGGCGCCGTTGGAACCGTCGGCGCCCATGCCGATCACCCAATAACTGTCGGCCGGACCGGTGCCGGGCTTGAAGGCTTCGATGATGGTGCCCGCCTCGCCTTCGCCTGCCTTCATGCCGGTCTTGCGGTTGATGGCGATCAGCTTCATGCCTTCCGGTACCTGGAAGTCGACATTGGGCGTGCCGTCGAGCGCCACGCGCATGAAATCCTTGAAGATCGGCGCCGCCAGACCGCCACCGGTCGCGCCTTTGCCAAGCCCGCGTGGCGTGTCGTAGCCCATATAGAGGCCGACGACGAGGTTCGGCGTATAGCCGATGAACCAGGCGTCCTTCTCGTCATTCGTCGTGCCGGTCTTGCCGGCGATATGACGGCCGAGTTCTGCGATGGTGGCGCCGGTGCCGCGCTGCACGACGCCTTCCATCATCGAGGTGATCTGATAGGCGGTCATAGGATCGAGCACCTGCTCGGCATTGTCGACCAGTTCCGGCTCGGGCTGGTTCTTCCATTCGTTGGCGTTGCAGCCTTCGCAGCCGCGCTCGTCCTGCTTGAACACGGTCTTGCCGTAGCGGTCCTGGATGCGGTCGATGAGCGAGGGTTTGATCGACTTGCCGCCATTGGCCATGATCGAATAGGCCGACACCATGCGCATGACCGTCGTCTCGCCGGAGCCCAGCGCCATCGGCAGATACGCCGCCAGATGGTCATAAACACCGAAGCGCTCGGCATATTCCACGACCAGCTTCATGCCCATGTCGTTGGCAAGCCGCACCGTCATCAGGTTGCGTGATTTTTCGATGCCGGAACGCAAGGTCGCCGGACCGGCCGCGGTGCCGTCATAGTTCTTCGGCGTCCATGTCGTGTTGCCGCTCTGGATGGTGATCGGACCGTCCATGATCACCGAGGCCGGCGTGTAGCCATTGTCGAGCGCCGCCGAATAGACGATCGGCTTGAACGAAGAGCCCGGCTGGCGCATCGCCTGCGTCGCGCGGTTGAATTCCGACTGCGCATAGGAGAAGCCACCGACCATGGCCAGCACGCGGCCGGTGTGCGGATCCATGGCGACCAGGCCACCTTCCACTTCCGGAACCTGGCGCAGGCTGTAGGCGCTGTCGGAACCTTCGTTCTTCTGCACGTAGATGACGTCGCCGGGCTTGAGCACGTCGGCCGGCGACTTGGCCTTGACCGTCTTGCCGTCGACAACATGGCGCATGGCAAAGCCCATGTCTTCCTTGCTGACCGTGCCTTCGACGCGCTCCTTGACGATGTCGCCGGAAACCTGGCGTGTCGGTTGCAGGCCGATGGTGAGGCCGGTCTCGGAACTGTCGAGCACGACGGCCAAGGACCATTCCGGCACGTCTTCCAGCCCCTTGACGTTGCCGAGCGGCACGCCCCAGTCGCCGGAGACGTCGATATTCTTCACCGGCCCGCGATAGCCGCGCAGCGTGTCGTATTTCAGCAACCCGTTCTGCATCGCCTTGCGGGCGATGAGCTGGATCTTCGGATCGAGCGTCGTCCGGACGGACAGACCGCCTTCGTAGAGCGCATTCTCGCCGTAGCGGGAAATGATCTGGCGGCGCACTTCCTCGGTAAAGTATTCGCCGGCGAACAGATAGGTGCCGTTGCGGCGCGGCGTGACACCGAGCGGCTCGGCCTTGGCCTTGTCGCCCTCTTCGCGCGTCACATAGCCGTTCACGACCATCTGGTCGATGACCCAGTTGCGGCGCTCGAGCGCACGGTCGGCATGTTTGAAGGGATGGTAGTTATTGGGGCCCTTCGGCAGCGAGGCCAGATAGGCCGCTTCCGCCACGGTCAACTCATTCACCGATTTGTCGAAATAGGTGAGCGCGGCACCGGCGACGCCATAGGCGCCGAAGCCGAAAAAGATCTCGTTGAGATAGAGCTCGAGAATGCGGTCCTTCGAATAGGCCTGCTCGATGCGGAAGGCCAGGATCATCTCCTTGATCTTGCGCTCATAGGTCTGGTCCGAGGTGAGCAGGAAGTTCTTCGCCACCTGCTGGGTGATCGTCGAGGCACCGACCTGGCGCCTGCCCGAGCCGGCATTCTGCAAATTGACGATGACCGCGCGGCCAAGGCCGGTCACGTCGATACCCGGATGGTTGTAGAAATTCTTGTCCTCGGCCGACAGGAAGGCCGCCTTGACGCGATCCGGAACCGCCTGGATTGGCAGATAGAGGCGCCGTTCGCGTGCATATTCGGCCATCAGCGATCCGTCGGACGCATGGATGCGCGTCGTCACCGGCGGCTCGTATTTGGCCAGCACTTCGTAGTCGGGCAGGTCCTTCGACAGATGGCCGATATAGATCGCCACGCCCGCGGCCACCAGAAGGGCCAGCGTCGTGCCGATGCCAAAGAAATAGCCGATGAGACGAATCATGCCCGCTCCAGTCCGTGGTCCGGGAATTTCCTAAACGAAGCCGCCTTCCGCGCAAGCTTCCGGGACGGTCCCAATCCGCAATGGAAAACCCATGTCGCCATCATGTGGACAAAATACGGCAACGCTGGGACTTCGGCTTCCCGTGCGGGAAATAATAGCGCCGGGTGTTGTCGTCGCGCAACGCTGCCTCTGGTTGCAGGCGGCAGCGGTCATATCAGCCTCCGGCTCCCGTCCCCATCTTGGCCGAGGCGAACAGCGCGACAGCGTTGGTGATGCTCTGCGCCGCCTTGCTGCGCCAATCGGCATCCAGCAATTGCGCCTCGTCCTTGGCGTTCGACAGATAGCCGAGCTCGACCAGCACCGAAGGCACGTCGGGCGCCTTCAGCACCTTGAAGCCGGCTGAACGCTGCGGATTGTTGATCAGGCCGACGCTGGTCGAGAGCTGACCGACCAGCGTGTGGGCAAAGCTCATCGAGAAGTTGTGCGTCTCGCGGCGGATCAGGTCGATCAGGATGTCGGTGACTTCCTTGTTGTCGTCCTTGATCTCCATGCCAGCGAACTGGTCGGAAAGGTTTTCACGATCGGCCAGTGCCTGCGCCTCGGGATCGGACGCCTTGTCGGAGACTGTATAGACGGTGGCACCCCGAATGCCCTTGACGCTGATCGTATCGGCATGGATCGAGATCAAAAGGTCGGCCTCGTGCTGGCGGGCGATGCGCACCCGGTCGTCCAGCCGCAGGAATTCGTCCTTGTCGCGCGTCATGAACACGTCGTAGCTGCCGACCGCGGCGAGCCTTTCGCGCAATTCGGTGGCGAAGGCGAGCGTGACGTTCTTCTCGATGGTGCCGTGGAGCCCCTCGGCGCCGCCGTCGATGCCGCCATGGCCGGGATCGATGACGACCGTGAAGCGGTGGCCCGGATTGGAGATCGGCCCGGTGCCGACCCTGGAACCCTTGTCGGTCGAAACCGTCGAACCGGTGGTCAGCGCCTGGTTGGCTAGAGCGGCGTCGAACTCCCGCGCCGAAGCCGCCGACATGTCGATGGCGATTCGGTAGCCCTTGCCGTCATCGTTCTTGAGCACGTCGAGCTTGTCGACCGAAAACGGCCCCTTGCCGGTGAGGATCAGCCGCGATCCCTGGCCGAGATCGCCGTAACGCACGGCCTTGACCAGGCCGCGGGCCTTCACGTCCCTGGCACTGATGGCAAACCTGGTGCGCGGCAAATCGACGACCAGGCGATTGGGACCGCGCAACAGGAACCATTTGATGTCGGGCTCGCGATCGAAATTCATGACGATGCGCATCTTGGTGGCATCGCCCGCCATCTTGTAGCCGGTGGCGCCGAGCAGCGCCTCGGTGGCGTGCGAAGCGGTGGCGAAAGCGAGGAAAGCCGCCATCAGCAAAAGGGCGCAGACGGCGTGCAGCAAAGGCCTCGCAGCGCCGTGACCCTTGTTTGCCGTGCCTACCAGTCCCATTTCTTTCCAGTCGCTCCCGGTTCTTGGCGCCAGGCGCCGGGTCGTTTCGTCGAAGTGCCGGTTAGGCCGCGGACTCGATTAACGATTGGTATCCAGAGAAGGTTAACCAAGCCTTTTCGGACAAGGAATTGGAGCCTGTGCTTCCCCAACGGAACCGCTTTTTGCCGGCATCCTAAATCGGGGTTGCCTTCCATGCCGCCAAATCATAAAAGCGATGGTGGATCACTGCAATCCTGGAACCGCTTCCTCCGCAGCTTCCTGCTACAGGTCAGATGAAAAGCGGCTCCTTTCGCTTCCCAGCGAAAAGGCTTCAGGTGATCGCGATGAATTTCGCAGGTGCGCGCCCGTGGCGGGGGAAACGCCTGCGTGAGGAAAACGGCCGGGTTTGTCCCGCGCCGGCTCTGTATGAGCAAACAAGCTGGTCCGGTCTTTCCGGGCTTTGGTTCAAAAGGTTCTGCTGGTGACGATGGCTTCAAGCGCAATCATGGAAAGGTCCGCATCAGACCGCGCCATTATGGCTGCGGGCGGCACCGCCATGGCGCTCAAGCGGCGGCCGGCGGACGTTCAATTATCCGGCACCCACACTCCAGACACGCAGCAGCAGGCCTTGCCTCGCAAGCTGCGGCTGACGGCTGCCGGGGGGAAACGAAATAATGCCCAACAAAATGCTGATAGACGCCTCCCACCCGGAGGAAACACGCGTTGTCGTCGTTCGCGGTAACCGTATTGAAGAATTCGACTTTGAATCACAGGACAAGAAGCAGCTCAAAGGAAACATCTATCTCGCCCGCGTAACGCGCGTCGAACCCTCCCTTCAGGCAGCCTTTGTCGAATATGGCGGCAACCGTCACGGTTTCCTTGCCTTCAGTGAAATACACCCCGACTACTACCAGATCCCGGTCGCCGATCGTCAGGCCCTGCTTCGCGCCGAAGCGCAGGAAGCCCAGGACGAAGAGGACGAGGACAGTGAAGGCGAGGACCGCCAGAACCGCGATCGCGGCAGGCGCGGACGCCGGCGCGGCGGCAAAGGCCGCGAGCGCGGCGAACACAAGCGCGACGCCGGTGCCGCAGATTCCGACGACAGCGGCGAACATGGCGACACGGGCGGCGATGCAATTGCCGAAGACACCACCGCCGAAGCCGATTTCACAGCTGAAAATGCCGACGCCTCGCCTGAAACGGCCGGGCACGAAGACGTAGCCGCCGATCACGGCGAAGCAGAAGCGTCCGAAGAAGTTTCCGGAAGCGGGCCCACATCGATCGCCGCCAGCGTTGAAGCCGATGTGATTTCCGAGGCCGCTCCGCAGCCGGAATCGGCCTCCGCCGACGCAAGCGGCGAAGCCTCGTCCAGCGACAATGATCGCGGCATGCTGGAAGAGGTCCAGTCCTCGCATCCGGACGACCACGAAGTCGAATCGGTCGGTGCTGAGGATGCGCTGGAAGAAGTGCGCAACCGCCGCAAGCCGGTGCGCCGCCAGTACAAGATCCAGGAAGTCATCAAGCGCCGCCAGATCCTGCTGGTGCAGGTCGTCAAGGAAGAGCGCGGCAACAAGGGCGCCGCTCTCACCACCTACCTGTCGCTTGCCGGCCGCTATTCGGTGCTGATGCCCAACACGGCGCGTGGCGGCGGCATTTCGCGCAAGATCACCAACGCGCAGGACCGCAAGCGGCTGAAGGAAGTCGTCGCCGATCTCGAAGTGCCGCAGGGCATGGGCGTCATCCTGCGCACGGCCGGCGAAAGCCGCACCAAGGCCGAGATCAAGCGCGACTACGAGTATCTGATGCGGCTTTGGGAAAACGTCCGCAATCTGACGCTGCAATCCACTGCCCCTGCCCTGGTTTACGAGGAAGGCAGCCTGATCAAGCGCTCGGTGCGCGACCTCTACAACAAGGACATCGACGAGATCCTGGTCTCCGGCGAGGAAGGCTATCGCGAAGCCAAGGACTTCATGCGCATGCTGATGCCGAGCCACGCCAAGGTGGTTCAGCCGTTCCGCGACACGACGCCGATCTTCGTGCGCAACGGCATCGAGGCGCAACTCGACCGCATGCTGCAGCCGCAGGTGACGCTGAAGAGCGGCGGCTACATCATCATCAACCAGACCGAGGCGCTGGTTGCCATCGACGTCAATTCGGGCCGCTCCACCAAGGAGCACTCGATCGAGGACACCGCTCTCCACACCAACCTCGAAGCGGCCGAGGAAGTCGCCCGCCAGCTCAGGCTGCGCGACCTCGCCGGCCTGATCGTCATCGACTTCATCGACATGGAGGAGAACCGCAACAACCGCTCCGTCGAGAAGCGGCTGAAGGATCACCTCAAGAACGACCGCGCCCGCATCCAGGTCGGCCGCATCTCGCATTTCGGCCTGATGGAAATGTCGCGCCAGCGCATCCGCGCCAGCGTGCTGGAATCGACCATGAAGCCCTGCCCGCATTGCGGCGGTACCGGCCATGTGCGCTCCGATTCCTCGGTGGCGCTGATGGTGGTTCGGGCGATCGAGGAGTTCCTGCTCAAGGATTCGCGCAGCCACATCACGGTGCGGACCCCTGCGGCGACGGCGCTCTACGTGCTCAACCACAAGCGCGGCACGCTGGTCGAACTCGAAAGCCGCTTCGGCCTGACCATCACGATCGAGGCCGACGACGCGGTCGGCGCGCAGCACTATGCGATCTTCCGCGGAGCACTGGCGGAAAAGCCGGAGGGCTTCGTCGAAGTGCGCAGCCTGCCGACCTATGTCGAGCCGGAAGAGCCCGAAGACGAAATCGTCGTCGAGGAGGAGGACGAGACACCTGCCCAGGTGGAACAGCCGCGCCATCCCCAGCAGCAACAGCCGAGGTCCGGCGAGGACGGCGAAGGCCGCGATCGCAAGCGCCGCAAGCGCCGCAGGCGGCGTGGCGGCAAGGATCGCGATCGCGAACATGGTGATCGCGAGCACGCCGCTCCCGCGGAAGGTGCAATCGTCGCGGCGCCGGCGGATATCGACGCCGCCGTCGCAACGGATGAAATCACCGCCGAGGGCGGCGAAGCGCCGGTCGTCGCCGTCGCAGTGGACGCCTCGGACGACGGTCAGGGCAAGAAGCGCCGGCGCGGCAAGCGCGGCGGCAAGCGCAATCGCCGTGAGGACGGCGAGGACGGAGCCGAAGCGGGCGAGACGGCCGATGGCGTCGAAGCCGATGCGGCGGCAAGCGAAGCCGTGGCCATCGAGTCCGTGGCCGAGACTGTAGCGGCGGTATCGGCGGAAGAGCTTCCCTCTGCCGCCAATGACGACGTGCCGAGCGCTGAGAAGCCTAAGAAGAAGCGCGCATCGAGGTCCAAGAAGGCCGCAGCAGAAGTTGCCGCCGAGACGGTAGCCGAAGCACCAGCCGAGGATGCTGCGCCGGCCGAGGCGGCGACGCCTGCGCCCGTGCCGGCCGCCCCGGCTGCCGAGGAGGAAGCGCCTGCCAGTGCACGCCCGACCCGCCGCAAGCCCGTCGCAATCGATGCTCCGGTCGTGCCCGTGGTCTCGTCGACCGTCGTCGAAGAGGCCAAGGTCGAGGAAAAGCCGAAGCGCGCCGGCTGGTGGCAGCGGAAAGGCTTTTTCTAAGCTTTTCAGCCGTTTGGGTTGATTTTCTGAACCAAGAAAACCCCGCGCCGTCGCCAGGACGGCGCGGGGTTTCTCCTATCTGGATGGTCTACTAAGGCGCGAAGATCGACCAGTTCATGATCTTCGCCAGCCTCTCCAGCGCGATCGAGCCCAGCTTGGAATTGCCATTGGCGTTGAGGCCCGGCGACCAGACGGCGAGCGAGGCGACGCCCGGCACGATCCCCAATATGCCGCCGCCCACGCCGCTCTTGCCCGGAATGCCGACACGGAAGGCAAAGTCTCCGGATCCGTCATAGTGGCCGCAGGTCAGCATCATCGCGCCGATGCGGCGCGCCCGCTCGGCCGACACCACCGAATGGCCGGTCGCCGGGTTCTTGCCGCCATTGGCGAGGAAGCGGCCCGCCATCGCCAGCTGCCGGCAGCTCATGGCGATGGCGCAATGGTGGAAATAGACGCCCAGCGCCAGTTCCGGCGCGTGGTGAAGATTACCGAAGGATTTCATGTAGTTGGCCAGAGCGAAGTTGCGAAAGCCGGTGGCGCGCTCGGAGGCCGCGACCTCGCGGTCGATGATGATGGTCTCATCATCGGCGAGGAACTGGATGAAGCGCAGGATCTCGCCGATCGCCTCGCGCGGCTGGTGGCCGGCGAGCAGGATGTCGGAGACGACGATGGCGCCGGCATTGATGAACGGATTGCGCGGAATCCCGTTCTCGTGCTCGAGCTGGACGATCGAGTTGAACGGATTGCCCGACGGCTCGCGCCCGACGCGCTGCCACAGCGCGTCACCGACATTGCCGAGCGCCAGCGTCAGCGTGAACACCTTGGAAATGCTCTGGATGGAAAATGGCTCATCGGCATCGCCCGCCACCAGCACGCGGCCATCATTGGTGACGGCCGCGATGCCGAACTTCTTCGGGTCGACCTTGCCGAGCTGCGGGATATAGCTGGCGACATCACCGCGATCCGTGCGCTCCGCCATCTCAGTGGCGACTTCCCCAAGCGCCTGTTCGAGTTCCGGCATGGATGTCCCCGCTATTTCAGCCAGCGCTCGATGCGCGCCATCGCCTCGACCATATCGTCATGGCTGCCGGCATAGGAAAAGCGCATGGTCCGGTGCCCGGCGAGCGGATCGAAGTCGCGGCCGGGCGTTGCCGCCACATGCGCCTCGGCCAGCATTTTGCGCGCAAAGGCCATGCTGTCATTGGTATGCCTGGTGACATCGCAGAACGCGTAGAAGGCGCCGTCCATGGGTGCCGCCAGCGGAAACCCGAGTTCCGGCAGGCGCTTCATAAGAAGCTCCCGGTTCCAGGCATAGCGCGCTTTCACCGCCTCCAGCTCCTGCGTCGCCTTGAATGCCTCGATGGCCGCGATCTGCGACAGTTCCGGCGGCGAGATGTAGAGGCTCTGGGCGATGCGTTCGACCGGCCGCACCAGCTCTTCCGGCAGCACCATCCAGCCGATGCGCCAGCCGGTCATGCAATAGTATTTCGAAAACGAGTTTATGACCGTCACGCCCGAGCCGTAGGCCAGCGCCGTCGTGTCGGGTGCCGCATAGGCCAGCCGGTGATAGATCTCGTCGGAAATCACAGCAATGCCAAGCTCTTCGGCCGTTCTCACCAGCGCCGCCAGCTCGTCGGCGGGAATGACCGCACCGGTCGGATTGGCCGGGCTGGCGAAGAGCACGCCCTTCAGCGGTTTTTCGGCATGCGCCGTCTTCAGGTGCTCGGCATGCAGATAGGCGTCGCTGCCGAGCTCGATCTCGACGATTTCGATGCCGAGCGCGGCCATGATGTTGCGGTAGGCCGGATAGCCGGGTGCGGCGATGGCGACGCGGTCGCCGGGATCGAACATCGCCAGAAAGGCGAGGTTGAAGGCGGCCGAGGATCCGGTGGTTACGGCGATGCGGCCGGGCGGGATATCGATCCCGTAGTGGTCGCCATAATGCCCGGCGATCGCCTTGCGCAGGTCGGCAAGGCCCAGCGCATCGGTGTAGCCGATGCGGCCGAGCTTCAGCGCGTTCGCCGCAGCTTCTCTGACCCCCACAGGCGCCGGGTCGGACGGCTGCCCGACCGCCATCGACACCACCGGCACGCCCGTTGCCTTCAGCCGGTTGGCCTCGGCCAGAATGTCCATGGCATGGAACGGCTCGACCTCGCCGCGGCGCGAAAGGGAAACGACCATCTTCAAATCCATCACACCGGGATCGATCCCGGCCAAAGCTGCAGGCCCTTTTGGCCGCACAAATGCCCGATTGATGTGGGGATCACAAGCGCAGGAAGTTTTCGGTGCCGACTTTTCATCCTTCGCCCGCTCGTCTACCAGTGGACCTGTCATGTTGAGCCGACCCAGATCGATGTTTTCCGCGCGCGGCTTCGCGACGCTTTTGCTTGCCGCCGCCGTCGCGGTCTCCGGCTCTGTCAGCGCCTTGGCGCAAAACGTGCCGGTGGTGCGCGACGCCGAGATCGAGGCGCTGGTGCGCGACTACGCGCGGCCTATCTTCAAGGCGGCGGGTCTCGCCAATGACGGCGTCAACATCGTTCTGGTCAACGATCAGAGTTTCAACGCCTTCGTCACCGGGCGCCGGCTGTTCATAAATACCGGCGCGCTGATGATGGCCGAAACGCCCAACGAGGTCATCGGCGTCATCGCCCATGAGGCCGGCCATATCGCCGGCGGCCACCAGCAGAAATTGCGCGAGCAGCTCGAGCGCGCCAAGACGATGGCGATCATCGCCACCCTGCTTGGCGCCGGCGCCATCGTTGCCGGCGCCACCACAAACAGCCGCGGCCTCGCCGGCGCCGGCATGGGTGTTGCCGCCGGCGGCGGCGAGATGGCGCAGCGCAGCATCCTTGCCTATCAGCGCACCGAAGAGACGACCGCCGACCGCTCGGCGATCACCTATCTCAACGCCACCGGCCAGTCCGGCATGGGCATGCTGAAGACCTTCGGCCGCTTCCAGAGTGCGCTGTCCCTGTCCGGCGCGCAGGTCGACCCCTACCGGATCAGCCATCCGATGCCGCGGGAGCGCATTGCCAATCTCGAAGTGCTGGTCAAGCAGAGCCCCTATGTCGACAAGGTCGATCCGCCGGCGCTGCAGCAGCGGCACGACATGATGCGCGTCAAGATCGCCGCCTATATGGGCGGTCAGGCCCCCGCGACGCGGCTGATGCGCAAGAATCCGGGCAGCCTTGCCTCGCGCTATGGCGAGGCGCAGCTGGCCTATCTCTACGGCAATCTGGGCGCGAGCCTCGCCAAGACCAACGCGCTGATCAAGGAACAGCCGAAAAACCCCTATTTCCAGGAACTGCGCGGCGACATCCTGATGAAGGCCAACAAGCCGAAGGATGCAGCGGACGCCTACGCCAAGGCGGTCAGCCTCGATCCGGCGCGGTCCGGGCTGCTGCCGGTCGCCTATGGCCAGGCGCTGATGGCGGTCGGCACACCCGAATCGCTGAAGAAAGCGGTGGTGCAGATCAACAATGGCCTCGGGCGCGACAAGGAAAACGCCGAAGGGTATCGCTATCTGGCCCAGGCCTATGGCGAGCTCGGCGAGATTCCGGCGGCCGAACTCGCGACCGCCGAAGGCCGTTTCTATTCCGGCGACTACAAGAATGCGAAAATCTTTGCCATGCGCGCGCAGCAGAAATTGAAGCGCGGCGAGCCGGGCTGGCTTCGCGCTCAGGATATCATAAACTACGCGCCATCAGGCAAAATCAAGAAATGAACCTTCCGGCGGCATACTGCGACAAAAGCGGACGGAACAGGCAAGAGGACAAGGGATGATGAACAAGGCAATTCTGCTCGGCACGACGGGAGTGGCGGCCGCTCTTGCCATGCTGGCTTTCGGCTTCGTCGCCGGCAGCCCGCAGGCGGCCAAGGCCGATACAGCGCAGGTCGTGCAGGTAGCGTCCTCGGACACCAAGATCGACCGGGCCGAGGTCGAGGGCATCATCCGCGACTATCTCTTGAAGAACCCTGAGGTTCTGCTCGAAGTGCAGGACGCGCTCGAAGCCAAGCAAAAGGAAGAACAGCGGATCGCCGCGCTCGGCGTCATCAAGAACGCCAAGGAAGAGATCTTCAACTCCGCCTTCGACGGCGTCGTCGGCAATCCGAACGGCAAGATCACGATCGTCGAGTTCTACGATTACAATTGCGGCTTCTGCAAACGCGCCATCGACGACATGCAGGCGCTGACGAAAGCCGAACCGGACCTGCGCTTCGTGCTCAAGGAATTCCCGATCCTGGGTCCGGATTCGCAGAAGGCGAGCGTCGTCTCGATGGCCTTCCACCTGATGAAGCCGGAGAAGTACGGCGAATTCCACAACGCCCTGCTCGGCGGCCCGGGTCGCGCCACCGAGGCCACGGCCATCAAGGTTGCCCTGTCGCTCGGCGCCGACGAAGCGGCGCTGCGCGAGAAGATGAAGGACCCAAGCATCCACGAGGCGATTTCCAAGACCTACGATCTCGCCACCAAGCTGGCGATCACCGGCACGCCTTCGTATGTGGTCGGCAACGAGGTTGTGTTCGGGGCACTCGGGCAGGACGTTCTGGCCGAAAAGATCGAGGCAGCCAAAGCCGCGCTCTGATCTAAGGCGGCAGGCGGTTTCCCGCCTGCTGTGGACAGCAAAAGAACGCACTTGCGCTCTTTTCGCAGGCGTCTATGCCCATTATAGAGGGCCCAGCGCGCCGGCTGGGGCCGGCGCCGGGAAAGGTCGGCATTCTTGAAAACGGTTTTCGTTCTGAACGGTCCCAATCTCAACGCGCTCGGCAAGCGCGAGCCGGGGATCTATGGCGGAAAGACGCTTGCCGCCATCGCCGACGACTGCAAGCAGGCCGGTGCAGCACTTGGTCTCGAAATCGATTTCCGTCAGTCGAACCATGAGGGCGACCTCGTCGACTGGATCCAGGAAGCCGGCGACAAGGCAGCCGGCATTGTCATCAATCCGGGCGCCTACAGCCACACCTCGATTGCCATCCACGATGCCATCCGTTCCGTCGCGCCGTTGCCGGTCGCCGAAGTGCATCTTTCCAACATCCACGCGCGGGAACCGTTCCGCCACGTCTCCATGGTCTCGCCGGTCGCCGTCGGCATGATCTGCGGATTCGGGCCGCTCGGCTACACGCTCGCGCTGCAGGCGCTGGCGGCACGCCTGTGACCGGCCAACAAACAGAAGGCTCGAAAATGTCGATAAAGAAGACCGGTGTTGACCAGCAGCTGATCCGCGACCTGGCGGGCATACTGAACGACACCAACCTCACCGAGATCGAGGTCGAGCTGGGCGATCTGAAGGTGCGCGTGTCGCGGCAGGCGCCCGCCGTGCATGCGATTGCCGCACCCCAGCCCAGCTATGTCTCCGCGGCAGCACAGCCGGCGGCCGCCGCAGCACCGGCCGCGGCCGACGTCTCCAAGAACGCGGTCCCATCGCCCATGGTCGGCACCGCCTATTTGGCGCCCTCGCCAGACGCCAAGCCGTTCATCGAGATCGGCCAGAAGGTCAAGGAAGGCCAGACGCTTTTGATCATCGAAGCGATGAAGACGATGAACCAGATCCCTTCGCCCCGCGCCGGCACGGTGACGGCCATCCTGTTCGAAGATTCCCAGCCGGTCGAATACGGCATGCCGCTCGTCGTGATCGAGTAGAGCCGGGAACAGCCAAAAATGTTCCAGAAGATCCTCATCGCCAATCGCGGCGAAATCGCCCTCCGGGTGCTGCGCGCCTGCAAGGAGCTCGGCATCCAGACGGTGGTGGTGCATTCGACCGCCGACGCCGACGCCATGCATGTCAGGCTCGCCGACGAGAGCGTCTGCATCGGCCCGCCGCCGTCGCGCGACAGCTATCTCAACATTCACCAGATCGTCGCCGCCTGCGAGATCACCGGCGCCGATGCGGTGCATCCGGGCTATGGCTTCCTGTCGGAAAACGCCAAGTTCGCCGACATCCTCGCCGCGCACAACATCACCTTCATCGGCCCGTCGGGCGATCATATCCGCATCATGGGCGACAAGATCGAAGCCAAGCGCACCGCCAAACGCCTGGGCATTCCGGTCGTGCCCGGCTCGGACGGCGCGGTCACAGAAGAGAAGGAAGCCAAGCGCATTGCCGCCGAGATCGGCTATCCCGTGATCATCAAGGCCTCGGCCGGCGGCGGCGGGCGCGGCATGAAGGTGGCGCGCACGGAGGAGGATCTCGAGGTTGCACTGCAGACGGCGCGCTCGGAAGCCGGTGCTGCCTTCGGCGACGACGCGGTCTACATCGAGAAATACCTGGAAAAGCCGCGCCATATCGAATTGCAGGTGTTCGGCGACGGCGCCGGCCGCGGCGTGCATTTCGGCGAGCGCGACTGTTCCTTGCAGCGCCGCCACCAGAAGGTCTGGGAAGAAGCCAATTCGCCGGCGCTCAATGCCGAAGAGCGCGCACGCATCGGCGGCATCTGCGCCAGCGCCGTCGCCGATCTCGGCTATTCCGGCGCCGGCACCATCGAATTCCTCTATGAGAACGGCGAATTCTACTTCATCGAGATGAACACCCGCCTGCAGGTCGAGCACCCGGTGACCGAGGCGATCACCGGCATCGACCTGGTGCATGAGCAGATCCGCGTCGCCTCCGGAGGCGGGCTTTCGGTGCGTCAGGAGGACATCAAGTTCAACGGCCACGCCATCGAATGCCGCATCAACGCCGAGGACCCGCGCACCTTCACCCCCTCGCCCGGCACGATCACTCATTTCCACACGCCGGGTGGCCTCGGCATCCGTGTCGATTCCGGAGTCTACTCCGGCTACAAGATCCCGCCCTATTACGACAGCCTGATCGGCAAGCTGATCGTGCACGGCCGCAACCGCGTCGAATGCATGATGCGGTTGCGCCGCGCGCTCGACGAATTCGTCGTCGACGGCATCAAGACGACGCTGCCGCTGTTCCGCGATCTGGTCGGCAATGCCGATATCGCCAATGGCGACTACGACATCCACTGGCTGGAGAAATACCTGGCCAAGGGTGATGAGGTCGCGAACTCGTAAGCTATAATGCCGGGATGACCCGCCCCTACGCGCCCGGCTACCGCATCCCGACCGACCTTCTGCTGAAGGCCTATGCGTCCGGCGTATTTCCGATGGCCGAAAGCGCCAGCGACCCCGAAGTGTTCTGGGTGCGACCGGAGACGCGCGGCATCATTCCGCTCGACGGCTTCCACACGCCGAAGAGCCTGAAGAAGACGATCCGCAAGCACCCGTTCGACATCCGCTTCGACTTCGATTTCGAGGCGACGATCGACGGCTGCGCCGAAAAGCGGGAGGAACGCCGCTCGACCTGGATCAACGCACCCATCCGTGAAGCCTATGTCGAGTTGCATCGGCTGGGCCATTGCCATTCGGTCGAGGCATGGCGCGAGGAGCGGCTGGTCGGCGGCCTCTACGGCGTCTCGCTGGGTCGCGTGTTCTTCGGCGAAAGCATGTTCGCCAGGGAGACGGACGCGTCCAAGACCTGTCTTTTCTTTCTCGTCGAGCGGTTGAAGGCGCGCGGCTTCGCGCTGCTCGACACGCAATTCACCACCGAACACCTCAAGCGCTTCGGCGCGGTCGACGTGCCGCGCGGCAAGTACGAAAAGATGCTGGCCGACGCGCTGAAGGGCGAGGCGATCTTTTTTCCGTAACGGGCTGTTTCGTCAGCCTTTCGCAGGTTCCATCGGAGTCTGCGAATGGAACATCATCTTCCAGCCGTTGGTGCGGTGGACGTAGCCGGTGCTGACCAGCGCGGCATAGGGCTCGCCGTTCTCCCGAGTCGCGTGGGCCTCATAGGTCAGCATGACGATGTCGCTGCCCGGCTCGACCATGCCCTTCACGTCGATGTCGAGATCGCGCCAGCGGTTTGGCTTGCTGGCGGTTTTGGCGAGATCGGCGTTGCTGATCGCCTGCGCCATCTCAGGAAAGGCCACGAGGCATTCGGCATCGGCATTGGCGGCATAGTAGTCCGCATCGCCGGTCCAAAACCCCTTTTCAAGGTCGAGCAATTCCTTCTTGCTGGCCGTCATCTGCTTGGTTGCTGACATCGCAAGATCCTCCATGCGCAATGTTTCGCGGTCGCTCTTTGCCAACGTATGGCAGGCCAAGCGGTTCCTCCCGGATCAATTGGTATTGGGGGATCAGTTGGTGCTGTCGGCGTCCGGCTCGGTCGTGGCTGGAGCGGCGGCGGCCTTGGGCTTGGACGTATCGACCTGTGGTGCACCGCTCTTGGCCGCGTCGGGTGGCGGTACGTCCGACTTCTGCTTGCAGGCCTTCAGCCAGACGTCATAGACGGCGTGCTCCACGGCGTTCAGGCCGGGGCTTTCGGCGAACATCCAGCCGGTGAAGATGCGGCGGATCTTGCGGTCGAGCGTGATCTCGTCGACCTCGACGAAGGAATCGGTCTTCGGCTCTTCGGTCTCCGGCCGCGAATAGCAAATGCGCGGCGTCACCTGCAGAGCGCCGAACTGCACCGTCTCGTCGATATAGACGTCGAAGGTGATGATGCGGCCGGTGATCTTGTCGATGCCGGCGAATTCGGCGACCGGATTGGTGATGCGCTCGGCCACGGCCGGCGCTGCAGGCGCTGCCGGCGCTGCCGGCGTCTGCGCCGAGGCAAACGTCGTCGTGCAGGCGACAAGGGCGGCTGCCGTCAGTCCGGCCATCGAAATTCGGCTGAAGATGCTCATGCAGGGATACCGGTGGTTGCGCCCGGGTGATTCTTTCAATCGCCAAGGCTAGTCGCCGTTTTCAGATCAGCAAGCAGCTAAACGTCAATTGTGGCGACAAAGGACCGATCGGCGCGGTGATGGCCGATTACGAACCGGGCGTCCAGGCGTCGTAGTCGCCGGTCACTTGCGGGCGATGCTGGTTGGTCAGCACCGAACCCTTCGGCCTGTAGGCCGCGGCACTGCCGGTGAGATTCGGCTGATGCGGCTTCTGCCACTCGCGCGGCCGGTACTCCTCGCTCGGCGGCGCGGTATCGACGCGGTGATGGATCCAGCCGTGCCAGCCCGGCGGGATGGCCGAAGCCTCAGAATAGTCGCGGTAAATGACCCAGCGGCGGGTGCGGCCTTCCGAATCGACACCGCCCTCGTAGTAGACGTTGCCGGCCTCGTCCTGCCCGACCTGCTTGCCGTGACGCCAGGTGTGGAAGCGGGTTCCCAGTGTCTGGCTGTTCCACCAGGTGAAAAACTGCAGAAGGAAAGTTTTCATCCAGATCCTCGCGGCGGCAGCGGCGGCGCCTGTTTCCTGCTTATGGCGTCAGGCCTTCGCGAAGGCAAGGGTTTTGCCGCGCGGGCGACGCAAATGGTCCGTGCGCTAAATCGATGCAGCAGCGCGGTTGGCGGAAGCCGGCTTGCCAAGCACTGCTTGTCTTTCTAAAGCTCGGCTCGCCCGGCAATGGGCGCCCGGCCCTGTGCCGGCTGAGGGAGGTGAGGATTGGCCCCAGAAATGTCCGCCGATGTCCGGATCGGCCCTGACGACGTTCGCCGCCGAAAGGGCGGCGTGCCGATCGTCTGCCTGACGGCCTATACCTACCCCGTCGCCCGCCTGCTCGACGACCATGTCGACCTGCTCCTGGTCGGCGACAGCGTCGCCATGGTGCTGCATGGCCACAAGACGACGCTCGGCGCCTCACTGGAAATGATGATCGCTCATGGACAAGCCGTGATGCGCGGCTCGGCCAAAGCCTGCGTGGTCGTCGACATGCCGGCCGGCAGCTATGAGACCTCCACCGCGCAGGCCTTGGCCTCGGCACGGCAGGTCGTCGACGAGACCGGCTGCCAGGCGGTCAAGCTGGAGGGTGGTGTCGACATCGCCGAACAGATCGCGGCAATTGTCGCGGCCGGCATTCCTGTCATGGGCCACATCGGCCTGCAGCCGCAATCGGTGGAAAAGGATGGCGGCTACAAGATCAAGGGTCGGACCGAGGAGAATGTGGCGGCCCTGTTTCGCGACGCCGAGGCGGTGGAAAAAGCCGGCGCGTTCTCTGTCGTCATAGAAGGCACGGTCGAGACCGTCGCCGCCGACCTCACGCGGCGCCTCGCCATTCCGACAATCGGCATCGGCGCCAGCGCCGACTGCGACGGCCAGATCCTGGTCATCGACGACATGGTCGGGATGACCGTCGACCGCGTGCCGAAATTCGTCAAGGAATATGCCGCACTGCGCGGCGTGATCTCCGATGCGGCGGCACGCTATGCCGCCGAGGTGCGCAGCCGCGCATTTCCCGGCCCCGACCACGTTTTTCCAGCTACGCCAAGCAGGGACAAGGCATGAGCCGACCAATCGTCGTGGACAGCGTCGCCGCCTTGCGCGCGCAAATCCGCGCCTGGCGGCAGGACGGCCTGCGCATCGCCATGGTTCCGACCATGGGCGCGCTGCATGACGGCCATATCTCGCTGGTCAGGATCGCGCTCGAAAAGGCCGATCGCTGCCTCGTCTCGATCTTCGTCAACCCGACCCAGTTCGCCCCCACCGAAGACCTCGACAAATACCCGCGCCAGTTGGCCCGCGATCTCGAGCGGCTGGCGGAAGCCGGTGCGCATCTGGCATTTACGCCGACTGTGTCCGAAATCTATCCGGCCGGCTTCGCCACAAAAATCTCGGTCGGCGGCCCTTCCTCCGGTCTCGAATCGGACTTCAGGCCGACCTTCTTCGACGGCGTCGCCACGGTCGTGGCCAAGCTCTTCCTGCAAGCCCTGCCCGACTATGCGATCTTCGGCGAAAAGGACTACCAGCAGCTTTGCGTGGTCAGGCAGCTTTGCCGCGACCTTGACCTGCCGGTCGAAATCATCGGCGCGCCGACGGTGCGCGACGCGCACGGTCTCGCCATGTCGTCGCGCAACGCCTATCTCGGCGAAGCCGAACTCAAGGTAGCGCGAAAACTCAACGCGATCCTGCGCCGGACAGCGAGTGCGCTGACGGGCAGCGCCGATGAAGCCGGCGCGACCGATGCGGCCGCCCGCGCCCTTGTCGAAGCGGGCTTCCAGCGGGTCGACTATGTCGCCGCGCGCGAAAGCCAGACGCTCGCTCCCTGGCGGCGCGGCCGCGATGGCCGCCTGCTCGCCGCCGCCTGGCTCGGCAAGACCAGGCTGATCGACAATGTGGAGATTCCCGCCGCGTAGTCCCGGAGCCGTCGCAACCAGCGCTTGCGGCCGTCCGTGCACCGTCGCGAAGCGCCTTGTTCCTCGCTCGGCACGTGCAGGCCGCAAGCGGCCTATCCGATCGTCTTCTCGAAGATCAATGCCGGCAAGCCCGACCGGCCGCCGCAATCGGCAGTCTTGCCGGTCGGCAAGAAACCATTCGAGCGGTAGAAGGCGATAGCCACCGTGTTAGCTTCCTCCACCTCGAGGCGCAGCGTATGCGCTTCGGGAAAGCTGGCCTCGACCTCTTCCAGCAATGCCCGGCCGATCCCCTGCCGCTGGCAGGATGGATGCACGTAGAGCTGGTTCAACAGGACAATCTTCGGGTCGGTGGTGGCCGCGGCAAAGGCCATGCCGCCGAGACGCTTGCCGTCATCGGCCAAAAGGAATTCGGAATTCGGCCGCGTCAGCCGCGCCTTCAGCGAAGCGATCGAATGCCAATCGTCGGTGATTTCGGCGACCCGCTCGACGCCATAGATGGCGTCGTAGGTCGCGTGCCAGGTTTCGACCAGCAACGCTCGCACCGCGGCAAGATCGCGCTCGCTGGCGGTGCGGACGAACATTGCCCTACTCGATGCCGAGTTTGGCCTTGACGAGGTCGTTGACTGCCTGCGGATTGGCCTTGCCGCCGGTCGCCTTCATCACCTGGCCGACGAACCAGCCGGCCATGGTCGGCTTGGCGCGCGCCTGCTCGACCTTGTCCGGATTGGCGGCGATGACGTCGTCGACCGCCTTCTCGATGGCGCCGGTGTCGGTGACCTGCTTCATGCCGCGGCTTTCGACCAGCTGACGCGGATCGCCGCCCTCGTTCCAGACGATCTCGAACAGGTCCTTGGCGATCTTGCCGGAGATGGTGCCTTCCTTGATGAGATCGATGACGGCGCCCAGCTGATCGGGAGAAACCGGAGCATTTTCAATATCTTTGCCGGCCCTGTTGAGGGCGCCGAGCAGGTCGTTGATGACCCAGTTGGCAGCGAGTTTGCCGTCGCGCCCCGAGGCCACCTGCTCGAAATAGTCGGCGATCGGCTTTTCCGACACCAGGATCGAGGCGTCATAGGTCGACAGGCCCAGTGAGGCGATCAGCCGCGCCTTCTTGTCGTCGGGCAGTTCCGGCAGGTCTTTCGCCAGGGCGTCGACATAGGCCTGGTCGAACTCCAGCGGCAGCAGGTCGGGATCCGGGAAATAGCGATAGTCATGCGCTTCTTCCTTGGAGCGCATCGAGCGCGTCTCGCCCTTGTTGGGGTCGAACAGCCGCGTTTCCTGGTCGATCTTGCCGCCATCCTCCAGAATGGCGATCTGCCGGCGCGCCTCGTAGTCGATGGCCTGGCCGATGAAGCGGATCGAGTTGACGTTCTTGATCTCGCAGCGCGTGCCGAATTCGCCGCCGGGCTTGCGCACCGAGACATTGACGTCGGCGCGCATCGAACCCTCGTCCATGTTGCCGTCGCAGGTGCCGAGATAGCGCACGATGGTGCGCAGCTTGGTGACATAGGCCTTGGCCTCGTCGGCCGAGCGCATGTCGGGCTTGGAGACGATCTCCATCAGCGCCACGCCCGACCGGTTGAGGTCGACATAGGACATGGTCGGATGCTGGTCGTGCATCGACTTGCCGGCGTCCTGCTCCAGATGCAGGCGCTCGATGCCGACCTCGATGTCCTCGAACTCGCCCTGCCGGTCCGGACCGACCGAGACGATCACCTTGCCCTCACCGACGATCGGCTGCTTGAACTGCGAGATCTGGTAGCCCTGCGGCAGGTCCGGATAGAAGTAATTCTTCCGGTCGAAGACCGATTTGTGATTGATCTCGGCCTTCAGCCCAAGCCCGGTACGGATCGCCTGCTTGACGCATTCCTCGTTGATGACCGGCAGCATGCCCGGCATCGCCGCATCGACCAGGCTGACATTGGCATTGGGCGCCGCGCCGAACGCCGTCGAGGCGCCGGAAAACAGCTTTGCCTCCGAGGTCACCTGCGCGTGGACCTCGAGGCCGATGATGATCTCCCAATCGCCGGTAGCGCCGGGGATCAGGCGTTTGGCGTCGGGCGTGCGGGTGTCGATGATGCTCATGGGGCCTGCGCTTCTAGCTTACGAAACTTGCGATTTTCGCGAATTTGGGTGTCAGCCTTCGCTAGTGCAAACCACCAAAAGAGACAAGCGCAAAGCCTGCAGGCTGGCCTTTTCGGCCGCTTTCGCCTATAGGCCACTCATCCCAATGGAGAGTGGATGTCCACTTACGCTCAGTCCCGGTAAGGCCCTGACCTCGTAGCGAGGCAGGGCGACAAAACCTGAAACCCCCGTGCCGCGACATGCTCGCGGCGGCGGCATTTTTCGTTTTCCCGGGAATTTCTCCAGATGGACATTTCGCGCATTGAACAGCGCATCCTGCACCTGCTTGCGCAGGGCGGGCGCATCGAAATCGAAAAGAACGAGAAGAAGCGGATCGCCTCCGTCAAATGCCTGACCCGCGACGGTTGGCATTATCCGGGCGTCGGTCTCGACCTGTTTCGAAAACTGAAACGGAAGAAGGCGGTTTCCTCGTCGGGCGGCGGTCCCTACCGCATCACTCGGCGTGGGCTCGAACTCGTCCGCGCCGAACTCGACAACAGATAGCATGGAGCTCCGCCGGTCGGCTTCCGGCCGGCGGTTTCCCATCACCGCTCAGGCGGTGGCGATATAGGCCCTGATTTCCTCGGCCTCGCGCTCAACATCCTCGATGCGCCGCTTGACCACGTCGCCGATCGACACGATGCCGTAGAGCAGGCCGTCTCTTTCCACCGGCAGATGACGGAAGCGGCCCTTGGTCATGATTTCCATAACCTCGTTGACGGTGTGGTTCTCGTTGCAGATCTTCACCTTGGGCGTCATCGCCGAGCGCACCGGGATTTCAAGTGCTGCCGCTCCTTCCCTGGCGATCACCCGTACGATGTCGCGTTCGGAAAGAATGCCGACGATCTTGTGGTCGCCATTGGTGATGACCAGCGCGCCAATCCTGTGTTCGGTCAGGATACGAATAGCTTCGCTCAGCTTTTCGTTCGGCCCGAGCGTCAACACGTCATGGCCTTTCTTCTCGAGAATTGCCTTAACAGTCATGGCGTCCTCCTCAGCTTTTGCTTGCCGGTTCCTGCCCTGACCGGCATTCACGTTCCGGTGAACATCGTGCGCCGTGATTGGTTGCATTTCAAGTGCGGCGGTCATTGCTCGTCTGTATGGACGTCCTGCTGGCGCCGATCGAAAAGGCGCACGCCGAAGAAGCCGGCGACAAAGCCGCCAATATGGGCTTCCCAGGCGATCTGGCTGTCAACGCCGGGTGCAAAGCCGATAAGGCCGGTGACGAGATTGATCACCATCCAGACGCCGAGAAAGGTCATGACGCCGCGCGAGCGCAGCACCTCCGCGATCGGCAGCGGCGCACCGGCAAAGGCGGCCTTGCCCGAAGTGCGGTCGATGCGGAACCCAAAGCGCGCCGCCGCCCCCATCATGCCTGAAATGGCGCCCGAAGCGCCGACCAGCGGCGCCTGGCCGAGCGGATGCACGGCCCAGAACAGCACCACCGCCGCCAGTCCGGTCGCGGCGAAGAACAGCGCGAACCAGAACGTGCCGAACCGGTTCGCCAGCGGCGAGCCGAAAGCCGCGAGCCACACCATGTTGATGGCCAGATGGGCGAAGCCGCCATGCAGGAAGGCATAGGTGAAGGGGCTGGTGAACGCGTAGACATCGAGATCGAACTGGCTCGGCACGAAGGCCGTCCGCACCAGCAGGGCAAAATCCTGGTCGTCGTTGAGCCCGTAGACGCGGATCAGGTGGACGGCGACGCAGATGCCGATCACCGCCAGCACCACCGGCGGCAGGTTGAACACCGGCTCGCGGCGCGGCTCCGACGTTTCATCCGTCGGTTCGGTCTCGGAGGGGCTTGCCGGTTCGCTCATTCGCATTGGTCCAGGGATTCGTCCCGCGAGCTTTAGAGCAAGGCTGCTTCGGTTGAAACAGCTCTGTTCCCGGGATGGCCCCCGCAAAGCCTCGCTTTCTCTTGCTAAGAAATCGAAAGGAAACGAAGCGGAAATGCTCCGGCCTTCGCGAAACTCGCAACCGGCGTTCTCGGAAGGGGCAGGCCCGCTTCCTACAATGCGGCCGATTTCAAAAGGGTCTCCACATGATCAAGCATATCCTCTCGCTGGCTCTCGCCGCCGGCGTCGCTACTCTCGCCACCGCCGCCTCGGCAGGAGGTATAGCGGGCGCGCCAGCCCCCTTCGACAAGGGTGGCGTCAAGATCGCCGTGATCAGCTTCCTCGGCTCCGGTGATTGGCTCCAGGCTTTCGAGGCCGGCGTGAAGCGCCAGGCCGATGCGCTCGGCATCGAGGCCAACATCTCGCAGGCGCGCAACGACATCAACACCGAAAGGCAACTGATCCAGCAGGCGATCAATCTCGGCGTGCAGGGCATCATCATCAACAACGGCCAGCCGGAAGCCATCAAGGATGTCGCCCAGGCGGCGCTTGACGCCGGCATTCCGGTCGTCGCATACGACACCAACCTCGACAATCCCAAGATCCTGCAGGTCGAGCAGTCCGACGCCGACATGGCGCGCCTCGTGCTTGACCAGGCGGTCAAGGAGCAGGGCGAGAAATTCGACGGCGGCATTGTCTATGTCGCCGGCTTCGCGCCGCTCGACCGCCGCTATGCCGTCTGGAAGGATCTCGGCAAGAAACATCCCGGCATCAAGGATATCGCCACCTGGGGCGTGGTCAACGACACGGTCGCCGCTTCGGTCGCCGACCAGACCAAGGCCGTGCTCACCGCCAACCCGACGCTTTCGGTGGTCTTTGCCCCATGGGACGAATTCGCCCGCGGCGTGAAGCTTGCCATCGACGAGCTTGGCGTCGCCGACAAGGTCAAGATCTACGGCGTCGACATCTCGACCTCGGACATCCAGGCCATCCTCGAGCCGAACAGCCCGTGGGTGGCGACAGCCGCGACCAACCCGGCCGTGGTTGGCGAAGCCTCTGTGCGCGCGCTGGCCCAGTTGATCGCCGGCCAGGATCCCGGCCATTCGGTGCTGATCCAGCCGACGCTGGTCACCAAGAAGGACCTCGTCGACAACAACATCAAGACGATCGAGGATCTGCAGGCGAAGTTCCCGGCCTTCAAGGACAGCAACGCGGCAAAGGCGCCCTGGATCCCGGCGACGAACTGAACAGCCAACCCCTCGCCGGCCGCCGCCATCCTGAATCGACCGAGGGTCGGCCTCTAAAAATTCCGTCGTCCGGTCGCCCCGGACGACGGAATGCAAGCGTTCGAAAGACAGTGATGAGTTCCCTCCCCGCTCCCGACTACGCCCGCAACATGCGCCTGATCGGTCATTCCGACCAGGGCGGACGGCCGGACGGACTGCAGGTGATGGTGCAGCGGGGTTTCGCCTATGTCGCGCATCCCTGGTCGCAAGGTTTTTCCGTCATCGATGTGCGCGATCCCAGGAACCCGGGCGCAACTGTGTTCGTGCCCGCACCGCCCAATACCTGGACGATCCACCTGCAGACGCACGAGGATCTGCTGCTGGTCGTCCACGCGCGCGATCTCTTCGCCGATGCCGCCTTCGCCTTCGACGAAAAGGTCTACTACACCCGGTCGATCGGCCAGACGCTCGGCACCACCTCCGGCGCCGGAGCGGCACGCAACTGGTCGGCCGGCATGGCCATCTACGATATCTCCAAACCGGCTGAACCCCGCCAGATCGGCTTCTTTCCGGTCGACGGCGTCGGCATCCATCGTATCTGGTATGTTGGCGGACGCTACGCCTATGTCTCCGCCCTGCTCGACGGCTACAGCGACTACATCTTCCTGACCGTCGACCTTCAGGATCCGACACGACCGGTCGAGGCCGGACGCTGGTGGATCCCGGGCATGCATCTGGCCGGCGGCGAGATGCCGGACTGGCCCGACGGTCGCCGCTACGCGCTGCATCACGCGCTGGTCGAAGGCGACACCGCCTATGCCTGCTGGCGCGATGGCGGGTTGACCGTGCTTGACGTCGCCGATCGCGCCGACCCGAAGCTGATCGCTCACAGGAACTGGTCGCCGCCCTATGGCGGCGGCACGCATTCGGCGCTGCCGCTGCCGAAGCGCGACCTGCTCATCGTCGCCGACGAGGCCGTGCTCGACCACGAGGAAGACGGGCGCAAACTGACCTGGATCTTCGATGTGCGCGATCCGGCGAACCCGGTTTCGATCTCCACATTGCCGACACCCGACGAGGCAGACTACACCGCCAAGGGCGGGCATTTCGGCCCGCACAATCTGCATGAGAACCGGCCCGGCAGCTTCGTGTCCGACACGCTGATCTTCGCGACCTACCAGAACGCCGGCGTGCGCGTGTTCGACATCTCCGATCCCTACCGGCCGAAGGAAACCGGCGCGCTGGTTCCGCCGGCGCCACGGCGCATGGTCGACAAGCGTCCGAACCGGCCGCGTGTGATCCAGTCGACCGACGTGTTCGTCGACGCAAGCGGCATCGTCTATTCGCCAGACTATAACGCCGGGTTGGCGATCATGGAGTATGGGGGATGACGGAAGCGATCCCGCCCCTTCCGCTTGCTTCGCCTTCCCGACAGGGGCAGAGGGAGGCAGGCAGAACCTCTTCCTCAACTTGCATCCAACCCAACTGAAGCCCAGCCCCTTGCCCCTTGCCATTTCCGCCATCGCCGTCTCTGTCACCGGCATCGAAAAATCCTTCGGGCCGACGCGTGCGCTCGCCGGCGCCGATCTTGCCGTGGCCGCCGGCGAGGTCGTGGCACTGATGGGCGCCAACGGCGCCGGCAAATCGACGCTCGTGAAAATCCTCTCGGGAACGCACGCGCCCGATGCCGGGACGATCACGCTGAACGGCAAGACCGGCACCCTCGCCTCACCGAGCGCCGCCAAGGCTGCCGGCATCGCGACCGTGCATCAGGCAACCGATCAGGCCGGCGCCGCCGGATTGACGGTCGCCGAGAATCTGCTGCTCGACGAACTTTGCCGCCCGAGCGGGCGCTTCCTCGTCTCGGCCAGGTCGATCCGCCGGCGGGCACGTGAGATCGCGGCGCTGATCGATCTCGATTTGCCGCTCGACCTCGACTTCGTCGATCTGCGCCCGGCGGAGCGGCAATTGATCGCCATCGCCCGTGCGGTCGCAGCGAAGGCTTCTGTCCTGATTCTCGACGAGCCGACATCGAGCCTTTCAACCACGGAAGCAGACCGGCTGTTCGCCATCATTCGGCGGTTGCGCGCCGCCGGCATGGCAATCCTCTACATCTCGCATCGGCTTGGCGACCTTGCCGCGATCGCCGATCGCGCCGTGGTGATGCGCGGCGGCCGTATCGTCGGTGCGTTTGCGAAGCCGATCGATTTCCCGGCCGCGGTCGCTGCGATGATCGGCCGGACGTTGGAAGCCGCGGCCCATGACGGCAAGATATCGACCGCGCCGATTGTCGCCTCCATCAGAGGCGCGAGACTGGTTCCCGGCGCGAAGCCCTTCGACCTCGAACTTCGCTCGGGCGAAGTGGTCGCGATCACCGGCACCCTCGGCTCGGGCAAGACCCGGCTGCTGCGCGCGCTTTTTGGCCTGGAAACGCTGGCCGAAGGCGACTTCGTGCTCGACGGACAGCCCTGGCTCTCGAGCGGGCCGGCGCGGTCGATCAAGAACGGCGTCTTCATGGTCGCCGAGGATCGCTGGCAATCCTCGCTGTTGCCGCCCGAAGTCCCCGGCGCTTCCATCGCCGGCACGATCGCTCTACCACATCTGAAGCGCTGGTTTCCGAGCGGCCTGCTCAGAGCGGCGCGTGAGCGCAAGGTCGGCTCCGAAGCAATCTCGCGGCTCGGCATCAAGGCGCGCGGACCGGACGACACACTCGACGAACTTTCCGGCGGCAACCAGCAAAAGGTCGTGCTTGCCCGCTGGCAGGCGGCTCCCTGCCGGCTGCTGCTGCTCGACGAACCGTTCCAGGGCGTCGATGTCGGCGCGCGCGCCGACCTGATCGCCGCCATCCGCGGCAGCCAGAGCGGTTCCGCCACGCTGATCGCAACCAGCGATACCGAGGAAGCGCTGGAGGTTGCCGACCGCATCCTCGTCATGCGCAATCATTCACTTTACGAGGCCGGAGACGGCCATGGCTCGCTCACCGACCAGGTCGACAAGGTCGAGAGCGAAAGGCCGGAGACCTTCGATGACTGATCTGACGACGGCGCAGGCCGCTCCACGCATATCGCTTTTTCGCGAAACGCGTCGATACGCCCTGTTCGTGCTGCTGGCACTGATGGTGGTCGGCTTCTGGTACGCGCAGCCGGCCTTCATCCGGTCGGCCAATCTGTTCTCGATCCTGCAAGCCGTTTCCGTGGTGGCGATCCTCGGCGTTGGCGTCTCGATCACCATGGCGGCCGACGGCTTCGATCTTTCGGTCGGCAGCGTCGCCGCCTCGTCGGTGATGGCAGCGAGCTATGCCATGGTCGTCTGGCAACTGGATGCACCCGAGACGATGGCGCTGGTGCTGCTGATGGGCGCCCTGATCGGTCTCGTCAACGGATTGCTGATCGTTCGCCTCGGTGTTCCCGACCTCCTTGCCACGCTGGCAACCATGTTCCTGCTTGCAGGCCTGCAACTCATCCCCACGGGCGGCCGCTCGATCACCGCCGGCATGGTGCTGCCCGACGGCTCGTCGGTCCCCGGCGCCTACGATCCGGCTTTCCTGATCCTTGGCCGCTCGCGGCTCTTCGACACCATCCCTCTATCCGTCGTGGTCATGGCGGCCGTTGCCCTTCTCGCCTGGTTCCTGATGGAACGCACCCGCTGGGGCCGCGTCTTCTATGCGATCGGCGGCAATGAGACGGCCGCGCATCTTTCAGGCGCGCCGACCAAGGCGTACCGGCTGTGGGCCTATGTCATCTCGGCCACGCTTGCGTCGCTGGGCGGCCTGATCGTCGCCTCGCGCGTCGGCCGCGGCGACGTCTCGGCCGGCAATTCGCTCTTGCTTGACGCGGTGGCGGCGTCGCTGATCGGCTACGCCGTGCTCGACAAGCGCCGCCCGCACGTGCTCGGCACGGTGGTCGGCGCGATCTTCGTCGGCGTGCTGCTCAACGGCCTCACCATGCTGAACGCGCCCTACTACACGCAGGACTTCGTCAAAGGCGTGGTGCTGGTTGGCGCGCTGGCGCTGACTTTCGGCCTTGGAAAGAAGCGGTAGCTCGGAACTGAACCCGCCGGCGACACCATCGCGGATTTCATTCGACGATTGCATCTGCCCCTCGGAACCCATGAACTCAGAGGTGATGGCGACAGCACAGATCGTGTTGTCCCCTGTGGCAGAGCCAGGGAGGCGGCATATCTTCTCATCCTGGCCTCGACGGGTTTAGACTTAAAAAAAATTCCTGACCCTGTCGGCCAGGCCCACGCTCGGCCGTCCTTGATGAAAGGCATGCAATCGGGAGGAGAAAATGCCGGAAAAAGTCCTGGTCCTCGTCGGCACGAAAAAAGGCGCCTTCATCGCCGAGAGCGATGGCAAGCGCGGGTCGTGGAAGCTGCGCGGTCCGTTCTGCGAGCACTGGCCGATGAACCATGTCGTAGGCGACGCCGCGACCGGCGCGATCTACGGCGCCGGCGGCAACGAATGGTTCGGTCCGGCGGTCTGGAAGTCGAACGACCTTGGCGAGACCTGGACGCATTCCAGCGACGGCTTGGCCTATGAGGCTGGCGAAGAACCGATCAAGGCGGTTTGGAGCCTCGCCAGGCGCAACGGCAGCCTCTATGCCGGCGTGCAGCCCGCCGGCCTGTTTCGCTCCGACGACGACGGCGCCACCTGGAGCCACATCGAGGGCTTGCAGAACCACCCCAGCCGCAAGGACTGGAACCCGGGCGGCGCCGGCCTCATCCTCCATTCCATCGTCACGCACCCCAGAGACGAGGAGCAGATCTGGGTGGGCATTTCGTCCGCAGGCGTGTTCTACACCTGGGACGGCGGCAAGACCTGGGAACCGCGTAACCGCGGCACCCGCGCAGACTTCCTGCCCGAAGGACAAAACTATCCGGAGTTCGGCCAGTGCGTGCACTGCCTGGTGATGGCGCCCGGCAGGCCCGATCGGCTCTACCAGCAGAACCATTGCGGCATGTACCGCTCCGACGACGGCGGCAAGAACTGGCAGAGCATCGAGAAGGGCCTTCCCTCGACCTTCGGTTTTCCTGCGGCCACGCATCCGCGCGACGCCGACACGCTTTTCCTCCTGCCGCTCAACGGCGACAGTGCCGGCCGCTACGTGCCGGACGCGAAGGCGGCTGTCTGGAAGACGAAGGATGCGGGCGCCACCTGGTTGGACGAGCGCAAGGGCCTGCCGCAGGAAGACTGCTATGCCGGCGTATTGCGGCAGGCCATGGCGACCGACAGCCTGGAGCCGGCCGGCGTCTATTTCGGCACCAGCGGCGGCTCGCTCTTCGCCAGTGCCAACGAAGGCGAAAACTGGTCGGAGATCGCTCGGCATCTGCCAACGATCCTGTCCGTCGAGGCAATGGTGGTGAGCGGGTAAGGCAAATGCCGAACGACACCGCCAGCAGCCTGTCCCTCGTTGTCGCCCGGCTCCCGGGCGTGCTCATCGACCTGTTTCCCGGCGCGCCGCGCCGGGTCGAACTGCCGGCCTCGACTGTGAAGGAAATGATCGACGGGCTGGACGCGCTCTGGCCCGGCATGCGCGACCGCATGTGCGACTCCCGCCCTGCGATCCGCCGCCATATGAACGTCTTCGTCGATGGCGAGAAGGCAACCCTGAAAACCAGGCTCGCGCCCGGCACCGAGGTTTTTATCCTGACGGCGATCAGCGGAGGCTAGGCCAGGGAAGAAAAGTAGCCCGAGCCTTCCGACGATATCCCCTCCCTCGCCGCAAGCGAGGGAGGGGAGAAAAAGGTCAGTTGGACGGGATCCAGCTTGCTGTCGCCGCATCGCTCTGGCCGAAAGCGGGAAGCTTGGCGTCGAGCTCCTCGATCGTCTTGATGCCGTTCTTGCGCAAGTCCTCCTGCGTCAGCAGGACCGGTTTGACGACGATATTGTGGCCCGGATCCTCTCCCGCGATCAGCTTGGCCGCCGCCCGGACCGAAACCGCGCCGACGACGGCCGGATTGGTGGCCGCGGTGGCGACCCATGGACTTCCCTCGGCGGTGATCTCGGTAATGTCGGCCGTCGACACATCGGCCGAATAGATCTTCACCTTGCCTGAGATACCGAGCTCGTCGGTGGCAAGCTTCACGCCGCGCGCGAACTCGTCATAGGGAGCAAAGACGACGCTGATGTCGGGATTGGCCTGGAACGCGGCCTTGGTCTGATCGGCCGTCGATATCGCCGTTGTGTCGTTGACCGTCCCCCAGCGTGCCTTCTCGACGATGCCGGGATTGGCCTTCCTGGTCTCGTCCCAGATTTCATCGCGGCGGTCGAGCGGCGCGAAGCCTGCGACGTAGACATAGCCTGCCTGGAACGACGTGCCGTTGTCCTTGATCGCCTGGCCGAGCGCTGCCTTGGCAAGCTCATGATCGGACTGCTCGACCTGCGGGATTTTCGGATTGTCGAGATTGACGTCGAAAGCGACGACCTTGATGCCGGCGTCGAGCGCCTTCTGCGCAACGTCCTTCAAGGCTTCAGGCTGGCCGTGATCGATGATGATCGCCTGGACGCCCAGATTGATCGCCTGTTCGATCTGGTCGCGCTGCGCGGCCGCATCCTGCCGGCCGGAAAAGATCTGGAGGTCGATGTCGAGCGCTTTCGCCTGTTTCGTCGCGCCGGCCTGATAGGCCTGAAAGAAATCGCCGGCGGAGATGAAGGTGACGAGCGCCACTTTCACGCCGCCCTTGTCGAAAGGCGCCGGAGCGCCGGCGATCCCGGCAGCGTGAACCGCCGCGACCGGAATTGCTGAGGCGAGCAGGCTGGCGGCGAATAGTCTGAGAATGGAAGTCTTCATACGGGTTCCCCAAGGAATTGCGTCCGCAAGGCACGTCTCCGGACCGCGGGATCGCCGCCGTCGCGCCTCGATGAGCGAATGCGCAAAGGTACAGCGGCGACAGAACCGCCCGGAACGCAGATTTTTCTCTTTCGAAGCGCTGGATTGGCAAATGTTGCTGTCGCCTGCCACCAACGCCCGGGGATTGGCGAGCTAGTGCATGTCGCCCAAAAGTGCGCAGCGGTTTTGGGATAACGACATGCAGCCTAACGCGCGTCGGATGAGGCCGTTCAGGCGCGACGCGCTTTTTGGCGCGATCGATCATCGGGACTGTTTCCCGCACCGCGGCCAGCGAAAAGTTCCCGACCGCGAATCGCTGTGGCGCGAATCAAAAAAGAAGCCGTTCAAGGTCCCCCCTTGAACGGCTGGTCGAGTCCCCTGCTCCCCTGAACTCTTGACTGAAGTGCTGCCGATCGTTGCGAAACGACCGTTTTTGGAGTGGTTTTGGTGTGCCATAGCCGCCGCCGGACAGCAACGTAAACCACTTGTTAACCTTAACGTCCCCGACCCGTGAACAAGTGTTAACGATGCTGGCACGCATCCTGCAACGCAACGCATGTAGTCATCGGAGGGCGCCCTGTCTGTTCGCCGATGGGACATGAAAAGACAGATTGCGCGGAAGAGCACAAAATGAACCAGAACGGATCGATCACGCTGTTCCATTATTGGAACCGGCTGCGTGATGGGCGCTCCGCCCCGAAGCGTTCGGAAGTGGAGCCCGCCGATATCAAATCGCTGCTTGCCGACACGTTCATCCTCGAAAGGGATACGCGCGGCGAAGCGGTGTTCCGACTTGCCGGCACCAGGCTTTGCGCCGGATATGGCCGCGAACTCAAGGGGTTCTCCTTCCCTTCCTTGTGGCGCGAGAAGGACCAGCGGCTCGTCGCGCGGCTGGTTCACGGCGTCTTCGACCAGAAGTCGGTGGTGCTCATCACCTATGAGGGTTTCAGCCGCAACGGCCGTTCCAACAAATTCGAACTGCTTGCCCTGCCGCTCGACGGCGGCGTCGAGAATCCGCGCTGCCTGGGCGTCATCAGCGCCGCCGAAAGGCCGTTCTGGCTAGGTGCCGATCCGATCACCGATGCGCTGATCGATTCGATCCGCGTCGTCGATCCGGACAAGGAGCCGATGTTCCTGAAGAACCGGCCGGCGATCAGCGTTCCCTCGCTTGTCCCCTCCGAATACGACCCGCCCGAAACGATTTCGACGCTCGGTCGCGCGCGCCGCATCCGCCATCTCGTGGTGTTCGACGGTGGGCGTGGGGAATAGTTCAAATCTGAAGCCTTATCTTAAGGCTGATGGCGGACTTTTCTTCTTTGTTAACCTGCATGGCTGTACTTTTCCGGGTGAAATTCCTCGCATCGACGCGCGGGAATGCCAACGGGGTGTAGGCAGTCATGAGGTCAGCGGCGGTCGACTACGCGCCGTCCCGCGCCGAAAGGCGTAACTTTCAGCGCGTCCGGGTCAAGATCTATGGGCGCTTCATGCTGGAAGATCGCACCGAGCACCCGTGCCAGGTGATCGACATGTCGCCTGGCAATGTCGCGTTGCGCACCGAGCGCATCGGCATGCCCGGCGAAAAAGTCATCGCCTATATCGACCACATCGGCCGCATCGAAGGCGTCGTCACCCGCACCTCGCAGGACGGCTTCGCCATGACCGTCATTGCCTCGGAGCGCAAGAAGGACAAGCTCGCCGCGCAGCTGACCTGGCTCGCCAACAAGCATGAGCTCGACCTGCCGGAAGACCGCCGCCACGAGCGCGTCGCGCCGCGCAATCCGATGAGCGTGCTCCAGCTTACCGACGGACGCCAGTACCAGTGCCGCATCATCGACCTGTCGCTGTCGGGCGCGGCGATCGAGATCGACGTCAAGCCGGCGATCGGCATCCAGGTCATGCTTGGCACGATGCGCGGCCAGGTGGTGCGTCACTTCGAGGACGGCGTCGCCGTCGAATTCGCCGTCATCCAGCGCCCGGAAACCCTGGACTCCGAATTCAACGCGCCGCGCTCCTGACGAGCGGCAATCCGCCAGACGATTGAACCGGCCCATTGCGGCCGGTTTTTTTGTTGTTCTCACCGACGCCCGCGACCAAAATGACCCACGCTGAGACACGGGTTGCACACCGGCAAAAACTGGCTCCGGACAAGGCCCAAGCAATTTTAGATCAAACTAATTCAAATTTTATGTTTATTCTATTGGCGTTTTACTCAATGTCTACTTCGGGTTTTTGCGTCAAATAAATCCACCTGTGACAAGGTCTCCTCAAACGGGGAGACTAAAACAATGAAGAAGACGAGGGGCGGGCTGTTGCTCATGGCAATGGCGATGCAGCTTTCTGCTTTGGCTACAGCCTATGCAGGGCCGGTTTTCATGCACACGGGCGGCCGCACCACCCAGCCGGTCGGCCACTACGAATTCTGCCAGAAGCTTCCAGGAGAATGCACCGAAAGGACGCCGAAGCAGGCACCGATCGAACTGACCCGCAAGCTCTGGGCGAAGATCGTCAGCATCAACAATTCGGTCAACACCAGGATCACGCCGCGCACCGACATGGAAATGTGGGGCAAGGAAGAGGTCTGGTCCTATCCCGACAGCGGTTTTGGCGACTGCGAGGACTATGCGCTGGAAAAGCGCCGCGAGCTGATGAACATCGGCGTTCCGGCCGGCGACCTCCTGATGACGGTGGCGCGCCAGCCGAACGGCGACGGCCATGCCGTGCTCACCGTGCGCACCAGCCTCGGCGAGTTCATCCTCGACAATCTGCAGCTCAAGGTGCTGGCCTGGACCGACACCGACTATACCTACCTGAAGCGCCAATCGACGGAGAATTCGGGCGTTTGGGTGACGATCAACGATGGCCGCGAGGACGCGGTCGCCAGCGTCCGCTGAGGACGCCAATGCATGTCGCCCAAAAGTGCGCAGCGGTTTTGGGATAACGACATGCACAAAGCAGAGGTTAAGCGCATCGCACGAATGCGACGCGCTTAGGGAGAAAACCCGGTCGAGTCCCCACCCTCCCCGTCCCCAACGACCGGGTTTTAGGAGCCGGCCCCGTCCCCGGGCCGGCTCCGCCATTTCTGGGGTAAGCTGTTGAAATTCTGACCGAAGATACGGTTTCAATAGCTCAGATTTCTGTTTGCGGCCCGCCTCTGCTACAACAGCAAGTCCCGGGGCCGGCTATGGTTTCTCCGGCTAGTTCGAAATCCGAGAGTGCGCCAGTCGCGGGAATTCCTGCATGCCGACCGAACCCCGATCACCGCGCTTGGCGGTCCTTATCGACGCTGATAACGCTTCCGCCAAGATTGTCGACGGCCTGTTCGACGAGATCGCCAAGATCGGCGAGGCCAGCGTCCGTCGCATCTATGGTGACTTCGCAAATGCCCGGTCGAAGGGATGGGCTGACGTTTTATCGAAGCACGCGATCATTCCTCAGCAGCAGTTTGCTTACACCACCGGGAAGAACGCTTCCGATATCACACTCGTGATCGACGCGATGGACCTGCTTCACAGTGGTCGCTTCGACGGCTTCTGTCTGGTCTCTTCCGACAGTGACTTCACCCGGCTTGCCGCACGCATACGCGAACAAGGTGTTGATGTGTTCGGGTTTGGGGAGCAGAAAACCCCGGAGAGTTTCCGGCAGGCATGTCGCCGTTTCGTCTATACCGAAAACCTTCTCCGCGGCACTGAGGATAGTCAGGATGCTGCGCCGGCCAGAAGGCCACTTGAGGTGCCGAGCGCCGCGACGCCCATACTGCGGAAGGTCATCGGCCAGATGGAAAGCGAAGATGGCTGGGTGCTTCTAGGCACCTTCGGCAAGCAGCTTTTAAACCTCTTCTCCGACTTCGACCCTCGCACCTACGGCTTCAGCAAACTTAGCGACCTGGTGAGGAATACAGCCGCATTCGAGATTGAAAATCCCAAAGGTGGGGCCATGCGAATACGGATCAAAGCTGCAGCGAAAAAAGGGAAAAGCAAATCCGAGTGACGCCGCCATGCTGGAAATCCCGGAAGACCGATGCGAGCGCCACAGGCTGTTCAAGGCCATCGACGATGCGTTCAAGGCCGGTGACTTCGACGCCCTTGGCAAAGCCCTCGGCGGCTCGCCGCGCTGGTACGACGAGCCGATGCCGTTCGAGCTCGGTCTCGGCCATCCGCTGGAATATGCGATCTACTGGAGTCCCATCGCCTTCATCTCGACCTTGCTAGATGCGGACTCGAATCCGAACTACGAGGACCATGGCGGATTTCCTTCGATCATTGCGGCGCTCTCCACCAAACGGACGGACAAGCTCGACATCATCCGCATCCTGATCGACCACGGCGCGGATCCTGATATGCGAGGCGTCAACGACTGGACACCGCTCCACTATGCGGTGGCCATTCGCGACGCCGAAGCGATCCGCCTGCTCCTGGCGGCGGGCGCCGACCCGTCGCTCAAAACCCGCATCGACGACTATACGACAGCCCTGGCGGAAGCCGATGCGGCCGGCTTCGAAGCCGGCGCTTCATTGCTGCGTGATGCGATGCGCAGGCGCGGTTCCGATTGATGCTCGATGGTGGTGCGCAACCATAGTGGAAGAGCCGAAGACCTACCTCAGGCCTTCTTCAGCCCTGCCTTGAACCGCTTGCCGTTGGCGACATAGTGTGCGGCCGAGCCGCGCAACCTGGCGATCGCTGCTTCGTCCAGTTCCCTCACCACCTTCGCGGGCGAGCCGACGATCAGCGAATTGTCGGGGAACTCCTTGCCTTCTGTCACCAGGGCGCCGGCGCCGACCAGCGAATTCCTGCCGATCCTCGCGCCATTGAGCACGATCGCACCCATGCCGATCAGGCTGTTGTCGCCGATCGTGCAGCCATGCAGCAGCGCGCGGTGGCCGATCGTGCAGCCCTCGCCGATGGTCAGCGGAAAGCCGGGATCGGTGTGCATGACCGTATGTTCCTGCACATTGGTCTCGGCGCCGATGACGATCGGCTCATTGTCGCCCCGGATGACGACACCGAACCAGAAGCCGGCATAGCGGCCGACCTTGATGTCGCCGATCAGCGTCGCGTCCGGCGCGATCCAGTTGCTGTCTGCGTCCTCGAAGCTGGGTGTTTTCCCGTCGATCGCATAGGCCGGCATCTCGTCTCCGAATCGTCTCGAGCCACGTAGTCGTTCGAGACTAGAGCAATTCCAGGAAAAGTGCCTAGCGGGCCAGCCATCCTATCAAAAGCTGAACTGCTCCAAGGGCGTGTTCGCCCACGACGCAGTTGCGATCAGAACAACGCCCAGCGCCAGCGCCCAGGCGACGGCCGTGCAGCCGCAGGAGATCAGCGCCAAGGTCGAGATGCGGCCTTGCCTGCGGGCATCCAGGGCATCGTTGACGAGCATGAACGGCCCGGCGCAAGCCGTCGCGGCCAGCGAGCGCACGATACGCGTCGGCGAGACATAGGGTTCGGCAAAGGCAAGCCGGCGACCCGACATCAGCTCCATCGCCGATCCGGCCAGGCCGCATGCGGTCAGGCCGACCGCAAAAGCAAACAGAACGAGCTCGACAGGGCCCATCTTTACCTCCCGTTTACCATGAAACCGCACAGTCGGTTTCGAAATGGGCGCTGCAAGAGCCATGCCGCGCCATGTGTGCCGCCCCAGGACACCTGCGGGAGTTGCGGGCGACGACATCGGGGATTGCGATGAAGCAGGCAGCGGCCGCGAACGGTCCGGAATTCGACATCGTCGATTCCACGCTGATGAAGCGGGTGTTCTATATCTTCGCGGCGCTGGCGCTGTTGTCGGTGCTGATCAGCCTGGGCGGCAAATGGCTTGGCCGCTCGATCGCCATGGCCGGCTACACCGACGACACGACGATCCATGAGGTGGTGATCGGCAACAATGTCATCGCCGTGCCGGCAAACATGATCCGGTTCGAGCAGGCGCGGCGCGACGGCATCGCCTCGCGGCTCGACCTCTATCTGCGTTATCCCGAGATGGACGGCTACAGCGCCGCCGCCCGCGACGACTTCAATCACACCGGATCGAGCAGGGACATCGTCTTCCTGTCGTTCGAGCAACAGATGATGTCGCGCGACATGAGCGGCCGCTTCACCCCGATCTACAGCGCCTTGATCGCCCAGCCGGGCACAGCGGGACCGGGCGGCACGACGCTTTATCGCTTCACCGAAAAATCAGGCTACCTCAACGAGCTGCTTGCGGTCGCCAAGCGCCCAGGCAAGGACCCGTTCGTCGCGCGTTGCCTGAGCGGACCGACTGCCGAGGAATCGCTGGCGCCCTGCGAGCGCGACATCCATGTCGGCGACGGCCTCAGCCTCACCTATCGATTTCCGCGGGAGTTTCTCGGCGACTGGCAGGCGCTTGATGCCGCGATTGCCGCCCAGACCGCGCATGCGCTGAAGACAGGGCGCTAAAGCCCTTCGTTGCCTGTTCATAAATGCAAACGGCTGGCCGGGCCGCATCGCTGCAGCACCGGCCAGCCGCGAATTCAGGCTCAAGCCAGATCGATGTCGAGGATCGCCATCGAGAAATTGTAGTCGCCGTCATCCTCGTCCTTGAAGACGATGCCGAGGAATTCGTCGCCGACATAGACCTCGGCCGAATCCTCCTTGCGCGGACGTGCCTTCACCTCGAGCTTGGGATTCTGGAAGACGCGCTTGAAATAGGCGTCCAGTTTTCTGATTTCGTCCGGCTTCAAAAGTCTTCTCCGAAATGTCGGGCTTGTTCGTTGGAACGCGCTTCTGACACGCAGACGATGGCGATGTAAAGGCAAGCCGTAGGGATATGACGCGGGAACTGAGCGGCCGAAGCAGGCACCCGGAATCCGGCTGCCCGCTCGGACGCGAAAATCAGATGTCGAAGCTGACGACGTGGTCCATCGTCTGCGACGGCAGAAGCTGGTCCATCTGCCGCGAAGGCTGGTCGCAACCCGTTTCTCCCACGACCCGCGCGGGCACGCCGGCAACCGTCTTGTTGTGCGGCACCGGCGACAGCACCACCGAGCCCGCCGCGATCTTCGAGCAATGGCCGACTTCGATGTTGCCGAGGATCTTGGCGCCGGCACCGATGAGCACGCCACGGCGGATCTTCGGGTGACGGTCGCCGCCGGCCTTGCCGGTGCCGCCGAGCGTCACGCCGTGCAGGATCGACACGTCGTCCTCGATCACCGCGGTCTCGCCGACGACGAGGCCGGTGGCATGATCGATGAAGATGCCCTTGCCGATGCGGGCGGCCGGATTGATGTCGGTCTGGAACACCGAGGACGAGCGGCTCTGCAGATAGAGCGCGAAATCCCTGCGGCCCTGGTTCCACAGCCAGTGCGCCAGCCTATGGGTCTGGATGGCATGAAAACCCTTGAAATAGAGCACCGGCATGATGAAGCGGTCGCAGGCCGGATCGCGATCATAATAGGCCTGGATGTCGACGCGCACCGTCGTCGGCCAGTCCTTGTCGTCGGCCAGCATCGACTTGAAGGTCTGGCGAATGAGGTCCGAGCCGACGTCCTGATGGTCGAGGCGCTCGGCCAACCGGTGGATGACCGCTTCCTCCAGGCTTTCCTGATTGAGGATGGTGGAATAGAGGAACGCCGCCAGCAGCGGATCGCGGTTGACCGCTTCCATCGCCTCATCGCGGATCGAGCGCCAGATCGGATCGACCGGCTGCACCACACTGGGACGGGCAATCGTAATGCTGTTCATCGACGGTCTCCGGCCTGCCGGCTATTCTCCGGCCGCACATATAAGCCAGATCGTAGCAGGATTGAACTCAATTTTCCTTAGTGCTCTGTCAAATGGATTTGGTTCATGGAAAATCAAGCAGCCATGGAAAACGAACCCTTGCGACCGACACACGCGCGTCGGAGCAGGTCCCTAGTGTCAATGCTGCCGCATGACGATGACGTCATGGCCGCGGCTCACGTCGGCAGCGGCGTCCCGGCCTGTTCGGCGACCATGTATTCGGCGTACCAGTCGGGCCAGTTCTCATCGCGTTGACCGCCTGTCCGCTTCTCGTGTTCGCCGTGTGCCGCTGCCGCACGCCGAAGCGCGGCCGCCAGATCGGCCGATGAGGTGACCGTGGTGTCGTGAGCGTCCACGCGCCCAGGCAATCGCTGGGTGACCTCCTGCAGCAGCCAGCCATTGCCGTCCGGATCGCTGAACGTGGCGAAGGAGGAGTAGCTGCGTCCCTCAGGATGCCTGCCGCTGATCGCCGGCTGCCCAGGACCTGCACGGTGGAACACCTCGCTTGCCTCGACCCCTCTTGCCACGAGTTCGGCGCGCGCAGCATCGATATCGGATACGATGAGATAGAGCACCTTTGCCGAGCCTGGCGCGGCTGTCGTGAGGCCGTTGCCGAAATGGATCGAGCACGGTGACCCCGGAGGCGTGAACTGCACCACCCGAAATACATCGCCGACGACAAAGTCGGCGTCGAGCCGCCAACGCAAGCCGCTGTAAAAACGCTTGGCACGATCGACATCCGAAACAGGGATGACGACGGCCTCGAGCTTCATGTCGAGCGTCCGGGTACTGGTCATGTCAAGCTCCTTGGTTCGAGTGCCTTGAGAGTGGCAACACATTCCTTAGGGCCCTGCCCGCGCAAGGCAGCTTCTCGCCGTGATGTGCTTTAGTCAATCGGATCATCGGGTAGTTCCAGGCGCGCCAGATGCCGGAGAAAACTCGGTCCATCCATAGCAATTGCCTTTGACTCCAGGACGCTGAGATCGATTAACTGGGTGGATGACGAAAATGGAAACCCAACCCTTGATCGACAAGCCGCTGAAAGGCGAGCTCTCAGCACTCTATCGGGCGGAAGGCCGTCACTACCACAACCTCGCCCATATCGAGGCGATGCTGGCGTTGGCCGGGGACTATCGCGCATCACTGAGCGACCCCGAAGCCGTCGAAACGGCGATCTGGTTCCACGACGCCATCTACGACAGCCGGGCCAAGGACAACGAGGCCAGGAGCGCAGCGCTTGCCCGAGAAAAACTCGCCGGTCGCACCGATCCGGAACGTCTTGGCCGCATAGCGGCGATGATCGTCGCCACCGCCACGCACGAACTGCCCAGCCTTCAAAGGCTTGGCGACGAGCACTTCATCGGCGACGCAGCGCTGTTCCTCGACATGGACCTTTCGATCCTCGGTGCCGCACCCGAGGTGTTCGACGCCTATGAACAGGCGGTCCGCCGCGAATATGGCTGGGTCGAGGAAGCGATGTGGCGGGCCGGTCGCGCTGCAGTCCTGAAGACGTTGCTCGCCCGCCCGCATATCTATCACACCGAGGAATTCCGGCAGCGGTGCGAACCGCAAGCCCGGCGCAACATGGCGCGATCGATCGCGGCGCTCGAACCCTAAGGATTCCTAATCCGGAAATGTCTCCATGCGCTGCAAAAAGGGCCTGAACCCTGCACGCGTGTAGACCGACTGCGCGCCGGGGTGGTCGAAGGTGTCGGTGTGCAGCCACAGCCTCCTGGGCCGATGCGACCAGACGGCGCGAAGCGATCGGTCAAGCAGGAACGGACCGAGCTTGCGGCCCTGAAATCTGGGGATGAGCCCGAAATGGGTCAGCTCGACGTCCGCCTGGCCGACGCTGTTGAATTCGCACAGACCGGCGGCCTCGCCATCGACACGCAGGACATGGATATGCGTCGATGCAAGCGCGAGTAGCCGCTCGAGCTCGCCTGAACCCATGCGCAGCCGCTGGTCCCACTGCACGGGCTCGCCGACTGCGCGGTAGAGGCGTTCATAGCCGGCGATATCGAGCGTTTCGTGCGCGACCATCGCACCCGGCGCGGGAGCCGCAAAGGCGTCGCCGGACGGCGGCGCGATCATCTCCATATAGGTGACGAGAAGGTCGACCATGGCAATTCTGGCCCGAGGCTGAAGGGTACGGCACCCGGATGACATCGGGGCCGCCGCTGCTTCAAAGGGGGTTTTCGGCGTAAAACTCCAGCACGCGCTGTTTGAAGCTCTTGTCGCCGACCGCCAGCATATGGTCGCGGCCCTCGATGTGAAAAGCCCTGGCGTTCGGCATCAGCGCCGCCAGTTCGTCCGGTGAACCGCCAATGTCGTCCTTCGTTCCAACGGCGACCAGGGTCGGCTGGGCAATGCGCGCCATGTCGTCCTCGCTGAGCAATTCGCGTGACGTGGCGATGCAGGCGGCCAGTGCCCGGCGGTCGCTGCGCGTCTGGTCGGCGAAGGCGCGGAACGAGCGGCCACGCGGATGGCTCGTGGCATCGGGATCGTCCGCAAGCAGCGCTGCGGCGATCGGATCCCAGTCGCCGACGCCGTCGACCATTCCGATGCCGAGCCCCCCGAACACCAGCGTCGCCACCTTGTCCGGATCGGACAATGCCAGGAATGCAGAGATACGCGCGCCCATCGAATAGCCCATGACATGCGCGCGCTCGATGCCGAGATGGTCGAGCAGCGCTGCCCCGTCCGAGGCCATTTTTGCGGGCGTATAATCAGCCTCGTTGTAGCTCTTCGACGACGAACCGTGGCCGCGATTGTCGAAAGCGATGGCGCGGTAGCCGGCATCGTTCAGCGTCTTGAACCAGCCGGGCGACACCCAGTTGACATAGTGGCTGGAGGCAAAGCCGTGGATCATCAGCACCGGATCGCCATGGCCCGACGCCGGCTGGCGATCGAGGAACGCAAGATCGAGGCCGTCATGGGAAAGAAACTGCATCGGCAATCCGAAATGCTCAGTTGGAATCGATGTTGGGCGCGTCGCCCTTGTCCGCCGGCGGCATCGCGGACCCGGGTTCGGTGCCGATTGCCGGATGGCGCAACAGGTCGCCATACGCGATGCCGTCTTTGGCGGCCGTGCCCGCCTTGAGTTCGAGCACGAAGCGCACCGGCAGGCCGGACGAGATGACCGCCTCGGATTCCGGTTCTCCTCGCTTGATCGAGCGGACCTTGCCGTCCTGGCCGACAAAGATCAGGTCGAGCGGCATCGGTGTGTTCTTCATCCAGAAGGTCAGCGGCCCGGAACTCTCGAACACGAACAGCATGCCGTGGTCGTCGGCCATGTCCTTGCGGAACATCAGGCCGGCCTCGCGCTCGTCGGACGAATCGGCGATTTCAATGGAAAAGGAGCGCTCGCCCGACTTCGTCTCCGCGACCAGCGGCGTCGGATCGACGGGCAGGATCATTGCCTGGCCGTCCGCCGCAGTCGGCTGCTGCGAATAGAAATAGGCACTCGCTGCCGCGGCGAAAGCCAAGGCGGCGCACATCGCGCCCGCTGTCAGCCAGTTCCTGGGAGCCATACATTTTCCTCGGCCGGAATTCGTCCCGGGCCATAATCCAGAACTTCGGTTCGGAAAAGGTGATGGTCAAGTAAAAGATAGACCCCCATCCCGATTCAACCGGGATGGATCAGGCTCCAAGGTGTGTTGAGATTCAGGTCAGGCCAAGCAGCCATTGCAGGCCGGCTGAATATCAACACGCCTCAGTGCGAGACCGGCAAAGTGCCCACATCCGGGTGGATTTCGGCGGCCATAAGGCCCTTGTCGCCGCGGCCGAAGCGGACCAGAACGACCTGACCGGGCCTGAGCTCGGTGATGCCGTAGCGGCGCAACGTCTCCATATGGACGAAAATGTCCTCGGTACCTTCGCCGCGGGTCAGGAAGCCGAATCCCTTGGTGCGGTTGAACCACTTCACCAGCGCCCGTTCGAGGCCGCTTTCGGGCGTCACTGTGATGTGGGTGCGCTGCTCCTGCATCTCCGCAGGATGGACCGCCGTGCTGGCATCCATGGACAGCACCCGGAAGGCCTGCAGGCCGCGCTCGCCCTGCTTGACGAGGCAGACGACGCGCGCGCCTTCCAGAGCGGTCTGGAACCCGTCCTTTCGAAGGCATGTCACATGGAGGAGGATGTCGCCGGATACACCATCGTCCGGAAGAATGAACCCGTAGCCCTTGGCCACGTCGAACCACTTGATGGCACCGGCGATTTCGACGAGATCGGCGGTGTCGCCACCGCTGTCTCGCGTCAAGGCGTCGTCAAGGCTTCCGTCCCGCCCCGTGAAAGAGGCCTTTTCCCCCATAAGAACGCCCCCTTTTTTCAAGAACACCACAACTGATTCTTGACATCAGATTAACACCGGGGATTCCGGTCTGTGCAAGGCCTGACGTGCCTTTTTTCACGGTTCAATACAGGAAAACCGGATTTGTCGTTTGCCGGCGGGTCCGGATGGGGCAATTGCCCTTTGGCCGGGTGGCCCCTATGTTGCGCCGCACCCCAACATATCGAGGAAATCACATGCGCTATCTGCACACCATGGTTCGCGTCGCCGATGTCGATGCATCGCTCGATTTCTACTGCAACAAGCTCGGCATGAAGGAAGTGCGCCGCCATGAAAATGAGCAGGGGCGTTTCACGCTGATCTTCCTTGCCGCGTCCGAGGACGAGCAGAGCGGCATCGCAGACAAGGCGCCGCTGCTCGAACTGACCTACAATTGGGACCCGGAAGAATACAAGGGCGGCCGCAATTTCGGCCACCTCGCCTATGAGGTCGACGACATCTATGCCACATGCCAGCATCTGATGGACAATGGCGTCACCATCAACCGGCCGCCGCGCGACGGCAACATGGCCTTCGTCAAGTCGCCGGACGGCATCTCGTTCGAACTGCTGCAGAAGGGCCCGGCCAAGCCCAAGGCCGAGCCCTGGGCTTCGATGCCGAACACCGGAAGCTGGTAACCGATCAAATTATCTTGAGCGGATGTCGCCAGGCGGAGACACCCGGCGGCCTTTGCCGTTTTGCATGACGGCACCTATGTACCCGGCTGTCGCGCCAGCTTCGCAAGGCTGGCGCGACATCAAGCAACGGGCGCCTGCCCTCCAGGAGAAGTCATTTCATGCCGACCAGCCGCGCCGATGTCGCCACCGAACATGCCAGCCGTTACCTGCAGCAGCTTTGCAAGCATTGGGCGCACAAATTCCCGGTCGAGTTCGACCCAACCCACGGCACCATCGACCTCTCCATGGGCCGCACCGTCATGGACGCCGATGCAACCGCCCTCCACATCGCGGTGACATCGGATGAGGCCGGTTCGCTCGAGCGCCTGGAAGCGGTCGTCGCCGACCACATCAAGCGCTTCGCCTTCCGCGAGGAACTGACCTTCGACTGGAAACTGGCTCCGGCGGCCTAGACTGGCGGTCAGCCGGTGCTGCCCGCCCCGCCGGCCAGTTCCAGCAGCGCCAGCACCGAGCGCCAGTTGCGCGCGGTGCCAGGCACTTTCAGCACACGTGGGATCAGTCCGGCAAACACCGATTTGCCGAGCCCGTCCGGTGCATGCAGGTAAAGCACGTCGCCCTTGATCTCGAAGCTTTCCGGGCCGGTGCATTTGTCGGCGAGCCGTGCGATCTCCTCGGCCGTCGGCTCGCGCTCCAGCACATAGGCATGGAGCTTGGTCAGGTCGCCGGCGACCTGCGGATAGGGATTTCCCTTCACCAGCCGCTCGAACCAGCCGAGATCGCGCACCATGATGCGCGAGTAGAAGCCCCATTTCTTCTCGAAACCTGCTTCCAGCTGTTTGGTCAGGCTGGCCGCGTCGCCCTTCTTCGCCCGGAAGACGGCGTTGCCGCTCTGCACATAGGTGGCGACACCGGAAAAGCCAAGTTCCTCGAAGAAGGCTCGCAACTCCGCCATCTTGACGATGCGGTTGCCGCCGACATTGATGCCGGAAAACAGCGCGACGAAAACCGTCCCTTTTTCGCTCATTCTGGCCCGCTCATATGATGAACCCGGCAAGCGTCTCGTTGTCGGTGATGTCCTGATACTGGACGCCCTCGGCGTCGAAATTGGCCTTCAGCAGATCGAAATTGCGCCGGTCCTTGGTTTCGATGCCGATCAGCACCGAACCGAAATTGCGTGCCGATTTCTTCAGATATTCGAAGCGGGCGATGTCGTCGTCAGGCCCAAGCATTTCGAGGAAGTCGCGCAGCGCGCCAGGCCGCTGCGGGAAGCGGATGATGAAGTATTTCTTCAGTCCCTCGAAGCGCAGCGCCCGCTCTTTGACGTCGGGCAGCCGCTCGAAATCGAAATTGCCGCCCGAAACCACCGCGACGATGGTCTTGCCCCTGATCTCCTTCCGCGAAAAATCCTTCAGCGCGTCGATCGCCAGCGCGCCGGCCGGCTCCAGCACCACGCCTTCGACATTGAGCATCTCGATCATGGTCGCGCAGAGCCGGTTTTCCGGGATCAGCCGCACGGCATCGGCGGCAAACTCCTTGAGATGACGCAGCGGTTCGCGGCCGATCTCGGCGACCGCGGCACCGTCGACGAAATTGTCGACCTTGGCGAGCTTGATCCGCTTTCCGGTGGACAGGCTCTCGCACAGGCTCGGCGCTCCGGCTGGCTCGCAGAACACGAAGCGCGTGTCGCGGTTCTGGTCGGCGAAGTAATGCGTGACGCCAGCGGCCAGGCCGCCGCCGCCGACCGGCAACATGATGATGTCGGGCATGCGCGCGCCGGGCATCTGGTCGGCAATCTCATAGGCGACGGTCGCCTGCCCCTCGATGATGTCCTTGTGATCGAAGGGCGGCACCATATGCGCGCCGGCACTTTCGGTGAATTCGAAGGCAGCGCGGTAGCAGTCGTCGAAGAAGTCGCCGACCAGCCTGATCTCGACGAAATCGCCGCCGAACAGCCGCGTCTTGTCGATCTTCTGCTGCGGTGTCGTCACCGGCATGAACACGACACCCTTCTTGCCGAAATGGCGGCAGACGAAAGCAAAGCCCTGCGCATGATTGCCGGCCGAGGCACAGACGAAAAGCTCGGCATCATTGCCGGCGGCGAGCGTCTTGCGGAAGAAGGTGAAGGCGCCGCGGATCTTGTAGGAGCGCACCGGGGTCAGGTCCTCGCGCTTCAAGAGCACCCGCGCCCCGGTCTTCTTCGACAGATAGTCGTTTTCCTGCAGCGGCGTTTCCGGAAAGATCTGGCGGATCGCAGTGGCGGCGGCGGCGACGCGGGAGGAGAAACTGTTCATGGCGCCGTCACCTCTGGATCGAATGGTTCGAACGCGAAGCCTATTGCACAAATCGCTGTTTGCGGCCACCGATGCCGTGCGGCCGCCTTGACGCGCCAGCAGAAATCCATTGGAGCCATCCATGTCCGTTTCGGCCGTCGCTTTGAAGACCATGTCATTGCCGGAATTCGGCGAGCCGACGCTGATGCCGCTCGTCCCACGAACCACCCACGAGGCACGCATCGAAGCACTGGCGGCGCGCGGCTCAAGGGCAGGCTTCGATGCCTTCGTCGTCTATGGCGACCGCGAGCATGCCGCCAATGTCGCCTATCTCTCAGGCTACGATCCCCGTTTCGAGGAGACGCTGCTGGTCATCCTTCCCGGCAGGGCGCCGAAGCTGCTGGTCGGCAATGAGGGCTGGGGCTACGCCGAGATCTGCGACGGGCCCTATGAACGTGTCCTCTACCAGACCTTCTCGCTGCCGGCGCAGCCGCGCGACCGCTCCGACGCGCTGCCCGACATCCTTGCCGGTTGCGGCCTGAAAGCCGGCCAGAAGATCGGCGCCATCGGCTGGAAACCATTCGGCGCCGGCGATGCCGGCTTCGGCGAGGCGACGCTCGATCTGCCCTCCTTCATCGCCGACACGCTGCGCGAGCTTGCCGGCGACAAGGGCGCCGTGTTGAACGCGGCGGATCTGCTGATGAACCCGGCGGACGGCCTGCGGGCGATCAACGAGGCCGACCAGCTGGCCGCCTTCGAATTCGCCGCGACCTTTTCCTCGCAAGGCCTGCGCAACGTCCTCAGGGGCATCGAACCCGGCATGAGCGAATTGCAGGCGGCGCGGCTGATGGGCATCAACGGCCTGCCCCTGTGCTGCCATCCGATGCTGTCAGCCGGCAAGCGGGCGCCCTATGGCCTGCCGAGCCCCCACCTCGACGTCATCAAGCGCGGCGACCCGATCACCATGGCCTATGGCATCCAGGGCTCGCTCAATGCCCGTGCCGGCTTTCTGGCCGAAAGCGCGGCCGATCTGCCTCATGCCATCCGCGACTATGTCGAAAGACTGGTCGCGCCGTATTTTTCCGCCGTCGTCGACTGGTACGAGACGGTCGGCATCGGCGTTCCCGGCGGCGCCTTGTGGAAGGCGGTGCATGACCGCATCGGCGATCCGTTCTTCGGCGTTACGCTCAATCCAGGTCATCTCGTCCATATCGACGAATGGATGCATTCGCCGGTGTTTTCGGGTTCCGAGGTCAAGCTGCAATCGGGCATGGCGCTGCAGGTCGACATCATCCCGGCAACCGGGACGGACTATTTCACCACCAACATCGAGGACGGCATCGCACTGGCCGACGAGGCGCTGCGTGAGGAGATCGCCGCGCGATACCCGGAAGCCTGGCGCCGCATCGAGGCGCGCCGCGCCTTCATGGTGGATGTGCTCGGCATCCGGCTGAAGCCCGAGATACTGCCCTTCTCCAACATTCCGGCGTTCCTGCCGCCGTATTGGCTTTCGCGCAACACTGCGATGGCCGTCGCCCGGCGCTGACAACATTTCGGCTGGACACGACTTACTTCTGCCGCACTTCGCCTGTCCGGGAGGTGTCGCGGAGGTTGGGCCGGAGTGGAATTTCAAAAAGTGCGTTTGAAGACGATTTGCATCTTTGCCCTTGCCTTGCTGATTGCTGGCTGTGGCGGCCGCAAGACCGAGGAAATTCTCGGCAGCGCCGTCGTGGCCACGCCGGTGACGGAAATCGCCGGCAACCACTCGATCTTCATCGCCACCACCCGCAAGAAGTCCGACGACCCCAACAAGGTGTTCGACGGCGAGCGTTCGGCGACGCTGAACTATGCCCGCGTCAACGTCACCGTTCCGGGAATCCACGAGACCGGCCAGATCGAGCGGCGCTCGCGCGGCAAGTCGAACGACCCGGCCAAATATTTCATGGCCTCCGAGGTTGTCGGCTACGACACCCAGCCGAAATTCTCCAGCGCGCTGAGCGCCGACATCGCAGCGCGCGGCGGCCGCGTCATGGTTTTCGTCCATGGCTACAACACCGGCTTCGACGACGCCGTCTACCGGCTGACCCAGATCGTCCACGATTCCGGCTATCCGGGCACGCCGGTGCTGTTTTCCTGGGCGTCGGGCGCCAAGACCACCGACTATGTCTACGACAAGGAAAGCGCCAGTGCGGCCCGCGACCAGCTGGAAGTGACGCTGCGGATGCTGGCGCAGACCGGCGCCCGGCGCATCGATATCGTCGCCCATTCGCTCGGAACCTGGGTCACCATGGAGACATTGCGGCAGCTCGCCATCACCGGCGATCGCGATCTCGGCGGCAAGCTGGGCGACGTGGTGCTGGCCTCGCCCGATATCGACGTCGATGTGTTCAAGAGCCAGATGCGCCGCTACGGCAAGCCGGACAAGCCGTTCATCCTGCTGCTCTCCGACGACGACCGGGCGCTGAGGCTGTCCGGCCTGATCGCCGGTGCGCGGCCGCGCGTCGGCGACTACAAGGACGCTGCCGATCTCGCCACCTACGGCGTGACGGTCGTCGATCTCTCCAGCGTCAAGGGATCGGACAGGTTCAACCACACCAAATTCGCCGACAATCCCGAACTGGTGAAGATGATCGGGCAGCGGCTGCGCGCCGATGACGGCTTCGCCAGCGACCAGGAAGTGACCGACCGCATCAACCTGCTCGGGCAATGAGGTGGCCCCCAGTCTTCGGCTGCCGCCCCTCAGCTCACTTTGAACTGGACCGGGCTGCCTTGTACCTTTATCGAATGAGCGCAGACGCCGTGAGCATGGCGTCACCAGCGGGAGCCTGCGTGTGACCGTGCGTTCGAAGAGCTTCCTATTCGTGGCATTCGCGCTCGCTCTTGCAGGCTGCGCTGGCCGCAACACGCATGATCTGCTCAACAAGACGACGGTTTCGGTACCCGCCTCCGACATTGCGGCCACCCATGAGATCTTTGTCGCGACGACCCGCCAGCAGGCGACCAAGGACCCGCGCCAGGTGTTCGGCGGCGATCGCTCGCTGACCACCGGCTACGCCCGTGTCGACGTGACGGTTCCCAAGGTGCATCAGGTCAGCGCCATCGAGCGCGCCAAGGGTTCGGCCGACAGCAACCCGGCCAAGCAATTCACCGCCACCGATGTCGTCCACTACGGGGACGCGTCGCAATTCGCCAAGGCGGTCGGCGCCAACATCGCCGTAAGTGGCGACCGCGCCCTCGTGTTCGTGCACGGCTTCAACAATGGTTTCGACGATGGCGTCTATCGGCTGACGCAGATCGCGCACGACACCAAATATCCGGGTACGCCGGTTCTTTTCTCATGGGCGTCGAGCGCCAAGACCACCGGTTACATCTACGACAAGGACAGTTCGACCGCCGCGCGCGACGACCTCGAGGCGACGCTGCGCATGCTTGCAAAGACGCGGGTCAAGAGCATCGACATCATCGCCCATTCGATGGGAACCTGGCTGACGATGGAGGCGCTGCGCCAGCTTGCCATCACCGGCGACCGCGACCTCGACGGCAAGCTCGGCTACGTCGTCCTGGCTTCGCCCGATATCGACGTCGACGTCTTCAAGAAGCAGATGATCCGCTACGGCAAGCCCGACAAGCCGTTCGCCATTTTGCTGTCGGGAGACGACCGCGCGTTGAAACTGTCTTCCATCATCTCGGGCGACAAGCCACGCGTCGGCGATTACGGCAATGCGGCCGACCTTGCCAGCTACGGCGTGGTCGTGGCGGATCTGACCAAAACCAAGGGCGGCGATCGCCTGAACCACGCCAAATTCGCCGACAACCCGATGCTGGTGCAACTGCTGGGCGACCGGCTGCGCACACCGGCCGCCTTGCGATCGAATGAACCCAATTCGGCAGAGTTCGACAATATCGGCCAAGGCATTGGCAAGGCTGTCGGCTCCATGGCCGAGATCGTCATCACCACGCCCTTCAAGGTGCTGACCATCGCCACCGGCGGACAGTAAAGGCGCGCCGCCTGGTTCTCAGATAAAAAGGTCGACCTTCTGGAAAGTCGTCACGTCGATCAGGCCGACATCGGAAATCCTGAGTTCGGGAATGACGACCAGCGCCAGCAGCGAGTGCTGCATATAGGCGTTGTTCAGCGAACAGCCCATCTTGCGCATCGCCTCGGTGAGCTTCTCCGCCTTGGCCGCGACGCTTTCCGCCCGCTCGTCCGACATCAGCCCGGCGATCGGCATTTCGACCAGCGCCAGTTCCTTGCCCTTGGAGAACAGCACCACGCCGCCGCCGACCTCGCCCAGCCGGTTGACGGCAAGTGCCATATCTTCCTTGTTGGTGCCGACGCAAATGATGTGGTGGGCATCGTGCGCCACGCTGGAGGCCATGGCGCAGTCGGCCATATAGCCGAAACCGGAGACGAAGGCGTTGGTGACGCCGCCCGTACCCCGGTGGCGCTCGACCAGCGCGATCTGGCAGACATCGTTGCGCCGGTCCATGGCGACCAGTCCGTCCTCGACCGGCAGATCGGCCTCCAGCGCCCGCGTCGGCGCCTGGTTCTCGATGACGCCGATGACCCGCACCCGCACCTCGTTGGCGCCCTTGGGAGCTGCGATGTCGAAATCCCGCGCCTTGAGCTTCTTGCCGAGCTTGACCGTGTTCTTCGCCGTCTTCGGATAGTCGTAGGCCGGGATATCGATATCGAGCTTGCCGCCCTTGGCCAGCCGAACGCCGCGGCCATAGACCTCGTCGATGGTCATCGCGGCAAGATCCGAGACGATCAGCAAATCGGCGAGCCGTCCCGGTGCGATCGAGCCGATCTCGCGCTCCAGTTTGAAATGCTGGGCTGTGTTGAGCGTCGCCATCTGGATTGCTGTCACCGGCTTCAACCCTTGCTGGATGGCGTGCCGCACCACGCGGTCCATATGGCCTTCCTGGACCAGCGTGCCGGAATGGCTGTCGTCGGTGCACAGGATGAAATTGCGCGGATCGATCCCGCTCTCGGTCACCGCCTTGATCTGCGAGGCGACGTCATACCAGGCCGAGCCCAGCCGCAGCATCGCCTTCATGCCCTGGCGCACGCGAGCGATGGCGTCCTCGGCGCGCGTGCCCTCATGGTCGTCCTCCGGGCCGCCGGCGACATAGCCATGGAACGGCAGGCCGAGGTCGCGCGAGGCATAGTGCCCACCGACCGTCTTGCCCGCCTTCACCGTCGCCGCGATCTCGCCCGACATGATGGGATCGTTGGCGGCGACGCCGGGAAAATTCATCACCTCGCCGAGCCCGATGATGTTTTCCCATGTCATGGCTTCAGCGACATCGGCGACCGTCAGTTCGGCGCCGGCATGCTCCAACCCCGGCGCCGAGGGCACGCAGGACGGCATCTGCACATGCACGTTGATCGGCATGGCGACGGCCTCGTCATGCATCAGACGGACGCCGGGAAGGCCGAGCACATTGGCGATCTCATGCGGATCGATGAACATCGAGGTGGTGCCGTGCGGGATCACGGCGCGGCAGAATTCGGTCACCGTCACCATGCCGCTCTCGACATGCATATGCGCGTCGCAAAGACCGGGCACCAGATAGCGCCCGCCGGCGTCGACCACCTTGGTGCCCTGCCCGATGGCGTGGCCGGCGTTCGGCCCGCAATAGGCGAAGCGGCCGCCGGCAATGGCGATATCTGTGCCGGCGATGATCTCGCCGGAATGGACATTCACCCAGCGCCCGTTGCGGATGACGAGATCGGCCGGCTTGCGCCCCATCGCGACATCGACCAGATGCGTCGCCATCTCGGTCCAGGGCTTTGGTTTCGTGGTGTTCGCGCTGCTCGCCATTGGGGACTCCTGTTTGCCCACTGTGCCAATCCAGCGGGGTTTTGACCAGTTGGCAAAGCCAGATTGTGCTTGATGCAGAACCGTTTCATGATCGGCTCCTCCGGCAAGCCGAAATGCTCTGAATTGGGCTCACCATCTGGCGACTGTCTCGATTGGCGTGGACCATGGCACAGACGATCCGATTTGCGGTTTGCGTGCTGTCGGCATGCCTGGCCGGCCTGGCCTTTTTCACCCTGCATTCGTTCTGGATGTGGCTGGCGCCGATCCTTATCTTCGTCGCCGGCTCCATGCTGGCCGAACATGCCTTCAACCGGCTCGCATCGCCTCTGGAGAAACAGCGCGACCTGGAGGATCGGACGCGCAACCCGCCGATATGAGCCGTCGCTCGTGGCCAGGGCCGTTGACTAATCTGACTAAAACGCAATGCTGACCGCGAACCGGAACCGTAAGAGGGAACCATGACCCGTTTCTGGAAAGCGTTCGCCGTCCTCCTCCTGCTCACAGCGTCAACCGCTTTTGCCCTTGCCGAGGAACGTTGGCAGACCTTGCCGGAGCCGGCGGCCATGCCCAAACCTGATCAGAGCGGGTATGCGCCGGTCAATGGCATCCAAATGTACTACGCCGTTTTCGGTGCGGGCGACCCGGTGCTGCTGATCCATGGCGGCCTCGGCCACGCCGACATCTGGGCCAGCCAGGTGGCGACACTTTCCAAAACCCACAAGGTGATCGTCGCCGACAGCCGTGGCCACGGCCGCTCGACCCGTACCGAACAGCCTTATGGCTATGATTTGATGGCGTCGGACTATCTGGCGCTGCTCGACTATCTGAAGATCGACAAGACCGCGCTTGTCGGCTGGAGCGATGGCGGCATTATCGGTATCGACATCGCGCTGCATCATCCGGAACGGCTGACGAGGCTGTTTGCGCAAGCCGCCAACGTCACCACCGATGGCGTCGATCCGGGCGTCATGACCAACAAGACCTTTGCCGCCTACATCGACCGCTCCGGCCGCGACTACAAGAAGATGTCCAAGACCCCGGACCAGTATGACGCCTTCGTGGCGCAGATCAGCCACATGTGGGAAACGGAACCGGCATGGACCAAGGAACAGCTCGGCAAGATAACCACGCCGACGGCGATCGTCGCCGGCGATCACGACGAGGCTATAAAGCGCGAACACACCGAATACATGGCCTCCGCCATTCCGGGCGCCAAGCTCATCATCCTGCCCAACGCCAGTCATTTCGCCATGCTGCAGGCGCCGGACGAATACAGCCAGGCGGCGCTGGATTTCATCGACGCCAAATAGGGCACGCTTGCGCCGACAGGCGGATTCGATTGTTGAGCAAGGGGATTCCGTTTTGCGGCGAATAGGGTTACCCTGCAACCTAGGGATTTTCTGAACCGCCATTTCGGAGAACTCGATGCGTCGTTTGACGCTTGCCAGTGCCGGCTTTCTTGCCCTCATGTGCGGGTCGGCTTTCGCCGCGGACCTGGGCGCCGAATTGCCGATGACAGCGCCAGGCTTCGACTGGACGGGCCACTATGCCGGTCTGCAGGCCGGCTATGGCTGGGGCAGCTCCGACATATCTGGAACGGAAGGCGAGCCATTTACCGCCTCGCCCGACCTCAGCGGCGGCTTCATTGGCGGCCATGTCGCCGGCCTCTGGCAGTTCGACCAGGCCGTGGTCGGCGCCGTGGCCGAACTCAACTACGCCTCCATTGACGGTTCGACTGAACTCGGCCCTGGAAACACATTCGGCACCGATATCAAGTGGCTCGGATCGGTGAACGCCAAGGCTGGCTACGCCATGGACCGCTTCCTGTTCTACGGTGTCGGCGGCATCGCCTTCGCCGGCATCGAAACGTCGCAGAACGCAGGCACGTCATTCGCCACGACGCGCACGAGTGTCGGCTGGACCGTTGGCGCCGGCGTCGACTACGCGCTGACCGACCAATTCGTCGTCGGCGCCCAGTATCGCTACTACGATTTCCGCTCCGAGCACTTTGACGCGCCGGACGCCTTTGTCGATCGCGACCAGAAGGTGAAACTGAACACGGTCGGCATCAACTTGAGCTACAAGTTCTGAGCATCCACCATCGCGAAAGGTCTGACCTTGTGTCAGCTCGTCCTCGTCGCAGGGCGCGGGTAACGGCCAATCTGATTGAGTGCTGCCTGAGCTGCGAAGGACAACAGCAGCGGCCCGACAGCCCGTTGGGGTGAGATGGACTGGCTGCCGGGCCTGACCGGCTTGGGGGGCAAGCCGGCTGGGCCAAGCCTAATATTAGCAACTGCGCAACAAAACCCCGACGTGGCGTTTTCCCCTTGTTATGCGCGACTAACCGCCAGGAATTGGTGCGGACGACGGGAATCGAACCGTACGATCAGAGATCGAGGGATCTTAAAGTCCTTTGAGGCTTTGCCCGTGGCTGGTAGATTGCCGGAGCGGCATGGAGAGGAAGGGGAAAGCTTATGATCAGTCGCAGCTTGTTCTGTCGCGCGGTCGCCATTTGCGGCATGCTCGCGATCTTTTCGGTGGCCGGCAACAGCCTGGACGGCTTTTTGGCGTTCCGCCTCGTCAGTCCGGCGGAAGCAAAGAAGGTCGTGATCCAGAGAACGACCATCTACATCACGACCCTGCCCAAAGGATGCGTGAAGACCACGTACAGCGGTGGCATCGTGGTCTGGAAATGCGGGACAAAGTATTACCAGCCCTATAAGAACCGCTACGTGCTGGTTTATATCAAGTAACGCGCTGCCCCTCGGGAGAGGCCGTGAAAAGCCTTTTTCGCCAAGCGGCCGGCGAGACCTGCGCGCCGGCTGCCGTTCGGCTGCATTGCTCATTGGTAGGAGCCGCGGCATCCGGGAATAGTGGTGCGGACGACGGGAATCGAACCCGTACGATCAGAGATCGAGGGATTTTAAGTCCCTTGCGTCTACCAATTCCGCCACGTCCGCAGGCCGCGATATCAAGCACTTAAGCGAACCACAGATCCAGCCAGGAGAGCCCAATTGGCACCCGAAGGCCGGATTACTATTCTGCGCCCGTTCTCATCGCAGCTTCGATCGCCGCCGCCGCGCCTTCGTCCAACTTCTTGAAAAGGTGGGCGTAGACCGACAGCGTGACCACGGGTGACGCATGCCCTAGCCGGCGGCTAATTGCAACCACGTCGAGGCGATCAGCGCGCAAGCATAGGTGTGTCTGGGGTCGCGGACCGGACCTTGGGAAACTCGACCACAGGCGCGCCCTCCTCCGCGGCGAAGACCGGAGGCGGCGGTATCGTAAGTTCCTTCGGCGCCTTCAGTTGACGGCAGAGAACTCGCCGCTGCGGACGTTCCAACCCATATCTTGCCCGCATCGTCGGCCACTCAACTTTCAAGTTGCCAGATTTTGTCGCCGTTCGATTCCCGCACGCTCAATACGGTGGATGACACCACCAGAAAGCCTCGGCTTCCTCTTTGGGCGTCATCGGACGGATCTCCCACGAATCCGTTCTCGCGATATAGCGTTTCCAAATGGGCCTGCCTTCAACGCTGACGCCTTCGTGCCAGTCGGTAAACCCCATCAGAGGCAATAGCACTTCTCGGATCGATCGAAGCCGCAGTGCTGCCGTTCGCATGGGAAGGTCTCCCTCCGCTGGTTGCAGTACTATACCGCCGTAGCGTTGCCGGCCGATTTCCAGCGGCCCGGCGGCCAGGGCGGGGGGCTCGGGGCTTGACCGCCGGGCCTAACAGGCAAACGGGGTAGTTGCCGGCTGGCAAATTATAGGCCGTTCATTGGAATATTCAATTTTGCTAAAATGCTTCGGAACTAGAATTAGGCGTCATGCCTTGCGTTCCGCGAGTATGTGCATGCGTGTGAAGTTCGTCTCGCCCTTGATGCCGACGCTCGTCGAGAAACCACCCGAGGGCGAAGGTTGGCTGAGGTCAAGTTCGACGGGTATCGCTCCCGCACCGTCAGGGCTTTTGCGTCATGTTGTCGGCCGCGATGAGCCGACGCAGCGGCTTCAACCGCGCCGCTTGGGGCGAGAGGCCCTTGGAGGGAAGGTGAGCGCACTGGTCTGCCAGTAAAACTTCCATTCGCCCGTCCGGAGCTTTGAATAGATTTTGCAGACGCGTCCCTTCCAATGAAAATCCAGGCCTGTCTCTTTGTTGCGCCAAAGGGTATCGATGTCGACCACCGCGAATGCTGCGTCCCCCGTTGGGGCCACTTCGATCTTGACCGTTTTCCGACGATTGTGGATCAAATCATGTGCAGCAAATAGGCCGTTATAGCCCCTGCGCCACTCTTCTACATCGAAACGCCCCACTACGAAGACCCAGTCAATTGGGTCATGCGCATCAGCGTTTGGGGCAAATGGCCAGGCCATGTCAGGGTGGATCATCGCCAAGAAGGGCTCGATGTTTTTTTCGTCCCAACCCTTGGTTTCCGCATCAACCAAATTTTGAATGATCTCCCGCACCTCGGCTGACATGTGGACGCCTGTTAGGAATTTCCAAGTTTGAGCTTATAGCGGTCCGTCCGAGTCAAGGACAAGGCCGGTACGTTCCCGGAGCATGCCTCGGCCGATGCTCGAAGCCGCACCAGTGCGACGCCTGCTTCGGTTTTGCAAAACTATTAATGCTAAGTGCGGCTGGTATGGTTGCGACAGGCTGTGCGGGAGCCTCGGCATCCGAGAACCGAGCTGCCTCAAGCGCTCGATGTCCCGCGCACGCGGGCGTTGAAACAGGCAGTCGTTTCAGGCCGGAATTGGGTGTAATTTCAGGTGCTGGATGAGGATGATCGTCTTGGCGTCGACGATGCGGCCGTCGGCAATTCCGGCCAGCGCCTCATCAAGGGTCATTTCCAGGACTTCGATGTCCTCGCCTTCCTCCGGTGCGCCGCCGCCGGCCGAAATGCGGTCGGCGGGCGTGTAGCGGGCGATGAAGAACCAGAGCCGTTCGGTCACGCTGCCGGGGCTCATATAGGGAGCAAACAGCCGCTCGACGTTTTTCAGACGATAGCCGAGTTCCTCCTCGGCTTCCTTGCGGATACAGGTTTCCGGGTCGTTTTCGTCGAGCAGGCCTGCGCAGGCCTCGATCAGCGGCTCGCGGTGGCCGGTGACATAGGCCGGATAACGGAACTGCCGCACAAGCAGCACCGTCGAGCGCTCGGGATCGAACGGCAGGATCACCGCGCCGTCGCCGCGATCGTAGGTCTGGCGGATCTGGGTCTCCCACTGCCCGTCACGGCGACGATAGTCGAGCACGGTCTTCTTCAGGACCGCCCAGTCATCGGAAAGCACTTCCTCCGAACGGATGCGAATGCGATCTTCCATAATGAACTCCGATGAACCCCTGCTCGCGTTCGAGGCGTAGCCGCGAACCGCTTTTCATGCAATCGGGCCAGCCATTGGTCCAGGGCGGTCATTCACTGCCCCGTGTCTGGCGCCGGCCGCATCGCCTGACTAAATAGCGGACTACGCCCTCCAGGAGCTTTCGATGACCACATCGCTTTTCCAGCCGATCACGCTTGGCGGCCTCAGCTTTCCGAACCGCATCGCGGTGGCGCCGATGTGCCAGTATTCCGCCGAGGACGGCTCGGCCAGCGACTGGCACCTCCACCACTGGATGAATCTGGCCATGTCCGGCGCTGGCATGGTCACCGTCGAGATGACTGACGTCGAACGGCGCGGCCGCATCACGCATGGCTGCCTCGGGCTTTATTCCGACGACAACGAGGCCGCGGCCAGGCGCACGCTCGATGCGGCCAGGCGCGTCGCCCCGCCCGGCACGAAATTCGGCAGCCAGCTCGCCCATGCCGGCCGCAAGGCCTCCAACAGGAGGCCGTGGGAAGGCGGCGGACCGCTCGCGGCCGACCAGGATCCCTGGCCGGTCGTCTCCGCCTCGGCTATCGCCTACGACACAGGCTGGCAGGTGCCTCAAGCCCTGGAGGACGGAGAGGTCCTGCAACTCATCGAGCGCTTCGCCGAGGCGGCAAGGCGGGCCGAACGGGCCGGCTTCGATTTCATCGAACTGCACGCCGCGCACGGCTATCTGATCTTCCAGTTCCTGTCGCCGCTGTCCAACCAGCGCACCGACCGTTGGGGCGGCTCGCTGGAAAACCGCATGCGCTTTGTCGTCGAGATCACCAAGGCGGTGCGGAAGGCCGTGCCCGGGCTGATGCTCGGCGCGCGGCTGTCGGTGAAGGAATGGGTCGATGGCGGCTTCGATGTCGAGGACGCGATCGAAGTGGCCAAGGCGCTGAAGGCTGAGGGCATCGCCTATCTCTGCTGTTCGAGCGGCGGCAATTCGCCATTGCAGCAGCTGCCGTCAGGCCCCGGCTATCAGGTGCATCTGGCGGAAGCCGTGCGCAAGGGAGCCGACATTCCGACGCGCGCCGTCGGCCTGATCGACGATCCGCAGCAGGCCGAGATGATCATCGCCGACGGCCGCGCCGATATGGTGGCGCTGGCCCGCGCCTTCTTGGCAGATCCGCGCTGGGGCTGGCGTGCGGCGGCCACCTTCGGCGAGGAAATCCACCCGGCGCCGCAGCTTGCCCGCTCGGTAACGACGATGCGGCACTGGATTAAGGCGGCGGGTTGATCGACTCCGTCGACAACAGGTTGATCGACTCCGTCGACAACGGGTTGATCGACTCCGTCGACAACGGGTTGATCGACTTCGTCGACAACTTTGATCGCGTCGGATTGCGGCTACTGAGACGTTTGGGCGCACGCTGGCAGACACGATTGCAACCAAATTGGCTGCTTTGCGTTGGCGGCCATGATGGACAGCAAACCTTTTGAAACGCCGGTGGTGGTCGAACTCGGCCATGTCGGCAAATATCGCCAGATCCGCAGCACGCGGGAAGCCGCGGAGTGCCTGATGACGGTGTGGCCGCTCAACCGCGGCCCACGGCATCGTGATGCGCTCGACACTTGCCTCAAAGTGCTGGAGGGATATCGCTCGACCGCCGATGCGCGGCGGGCATTGATCGAAGCCGCCAAGGAATCGGAAGTACTGGTTCCCGACGACAGGCTGCTCGACAGCAAGCTGCATTGAACTACGGGGGCATTTTCAACCGGAGGACTTCATGGCGAAGCTGACTTACAAGATCGTCGAGCATGATGGCGGCTGGGCCTACAAGGTCGGCTCGACCTTCTCGGAAACGTTCCCCAGCCATCAGGATGCGCTGCGCGCCGCCGAGATCGCTTCGGCCGAGCAGCAGATTGCCGGCACCACGGACGGCATCCAGTACGAGGACGCCGACGGCAATTGGCATGACGAACTGGCCGATGGCCGGGATCGGCCGCAAACCGAAGTTTCCGATTAGCCCGGTGTTGGTGACTGCGGCGGCTGCGGATGCCCCCCGAGAGCATCCTGCCAGCCACTCGCAAGAGCGGTTGATTACTTGCCGCAGTAATGATCGTTGACGTTCAGCCCGGCATTGGCGTCGGGTCCAGCCGTGTTGGAGGCGCAGGGGCCGACCGGACCGGAATTGCCCAGCGTGTTCAGGCCTGATGCATCGCCACCCGCCGCTATGCTGCCGGTGGTGTTTCGATCGACAGACCTCGTGTCCTCATTGCCGAATAGCCAATTGTGATGACTGCCGGACGTTGACTCGGCTGACTGGGCCAGTGCCGATGTGGCGAGGCCGATGGTCAAGGCCGAGGCAGCAAGAATTTTCATGATCATTGATGTTGACTCCGTGTCTCTGCCGCAAAGGTGCGGCGCGGGTACAACCGGTAGTCAGCCCAAAGGTTCAGTGAAATTGTTGTGAGCCTGTGTTGATGTTCGGCCCGTGAACGCCCGCTCGGCAATGCGCTTGATGAAAGCGATAACGCGTTCTGGCTCGACGAATTGCGGCATATGTCCAAGCCCGTCGACAGCCTCGAAATCGAGCCCTTTGATCCTGTCCGGCATCGGCTCGCCATGGACAGCGATGCCAATGACGCGGTCGGCCGTGCCGAACAGGATGCCGGCCGGCATGGCGATCTCGCCATAGCGCTGCTCGATGCGGCCGAGGTCCTGTTCCACCGCCACGACATCGGTCGAAGTCGCATGATAGTGGGTGGGCCGCAGTCCGAGCCAGCCGCCGCCCACGATCATGTAGTCGCCGGCAACTGGCTGCGGCGCGAAGATGAATTTCATCGTCGGCTCCGCGTATTTCAAGCTTACCGGTATCGCCACCGTATAGGCCATGATCCAGCGCAACAGGCGTGAAGGAACATAGAGCAGGTCAAATTTTTGGCGCGCCCTGGTTTCCGGATGCGTCAACGGCGCGAGCAAGGCGATGCCCGAAATCGTCTCGGGATGTTCCACCGCCAAGGTCAGCACGATAGCGCCGCCAAGCGAATGGCCGACGACCAAAGGACGTTCCAGCCCAAGCGCCTCGATGAAGCGCCGCACCAGTTGCGCCTGCTCCGGCAGCCGGCCAGTCGCTCCGCTGGCCCGTAGCGAATGGCCCGAGCCCGGGCGGTCGAGCGCGATCAGATGGTAGCCGGGGCCGAAACGGTCGAACAGCGTATGCCGGAAATGGTGAAGCTGCGCGCCAAGCCCATGCAGGAACACGATCGGCCTGCCCTCGCCGGTCTCGACGTAGTGGATGCGGTTGCCGTCGATTTCGATGAACTTGCCGTTCGCCGGCACCAGCCTTTCGGCCTTCGCGGCGATCCACCATGTCGCCAGAACCAGGCCGGCGACCACGATCACCACCAGCAGCAGCAGGCCGCCGAACAGCCACGACAAAACAGACAGAAGCATTTTTCACCCGAAGCGAACGCCCCGCACCATACCTGCCGCCGGTGCCACCGCAAGGCCATCGACGCGCGATCCGTGGCGCATTGCCGCCGGCCGCCCGCCGCGCTATCTCAGGCGACCCAGTCTTCCCAAGGCGACATCTTGCCGGAGCCTCTCATGCCTGAAATCGTCACCGCCGCCATGCTTGTCATCGGCGACGAGATCCTGTCCGGCCGCACCAAGGACAGGAACATCGGCCACCTCGCCGACATCATGACGGCGATCGGCATCGACCTGAAGGAAGTGCGCATCGTTCCCGACGAGGAGGACGAGATCGTCGCCGCGGTGAATGCCGTGCGTGCCCGCTACACCTACGTCTTCACCACCGGCGGCATCGGCCCGACGCATGACGACATAACGGCGGATTCGATCTCCAAGGCCTTCGGCGTGCCGTGCGAATACGACGCCAAGGCCTATGCCATGCTCGAAGCGAGCTACGCCGCGCGCGGCATCGAATACACCGAAGCACGCAAGCGCATGGCGCGCATGCCGCGCGGCGCCGACCATATCGACAATCCCGTCTCGATCGCGCCCGGCTTTCGCATCGGCAACGTCCATGTCATGGCCGGTGTGCCGTCGATCTTCCAGGCCATGCTCGACAATGTCGTGCCGACGCTGAAGGCGGGCACCAAAATGCTCTCGGCGACCGTGCATTGCCCGTTCGGCGAAGGCTTGGTCGGCGGGCCGCTGGGCGACATCCAGAAAGCCCATCCGGATACGATCATCGGCTCCTATCCGAAATATGGCGACGGCAAATTCTGGACCGAGCTCGTCGTCCGCGCCCGCAGCGAAGAAGCGTTGGAGGCGGCGCGCAAGGATGTCGAAGCCATGGTGGCCGGCACCGCCGCCAGCGCAACTGATCCGTGATCCCCGGGCCGTGAGCGGCCCGGAACCAAGCATGGCGTTCTGACGTTTCCCCGGGGCGCACCCAGCGCCAGCAGATTTTGAGGGATTCCCATGCGCTTCAGGACCATCGTCGCGATATTGCAGAACGAACAGGATGCCGAGCGCGTGCTCGACTGCGCCATCCCGCTCGCTGAGCGCTTCCAGAGCCACCTCGTCGGCATCCATGCCGAGGCGCTTCCCGTCCCCTACACCTCCGCGACGGGCTTTCCCGACACAGAGTTCCTGCAGGTCTCCGCCGAAATGAACAAGGAGCGGGCCGAGAAATTGCAGGCGCTCTTCCTCAAGCGCATCGAGGAGTCCGGCCTGTCATTCGAATGGCGCAGCCTCGAGAGTTTTTCCGGCGACAGCGCGTTGACCGGCATCTCCAACGTCCGCGCCGCCGATCTGGTCATAGCCGCGCAGCGCGACACCGGCGGCGACCCGAGCGCCGATGTCGACACGCTGGTCTACGACGCCGGGCGGCCAGTGCTCGTCGTGCCGCATGCCGGCCCTCTTGTCACCACCTTCAAGCACGTGCTGCTGGCCTGGAACGGCAGCAAGGAGGCAGCCCGCGCGGCCTTCGACGCCCTGCCCTTCATCATAGAGGCCGAGAAGACGGACATACTGGTCATCGATCCGCCGGAGACGCTGGACGAGAGCCCGGACGCCGCCGGCGCCGAAATCGCCGCCGCACTTTCCAGGCATGGCGCGACCGTCAGCGTCTCGGTGCAGCAGTCGGGCGGCATCTCTGTCGATGACCTCATCCAGATCAGGATCACTGAGACCGGCGCCGACCTTTTGGTGCTCGGCGCCTACAGCCACTCCTGGCTGCGCCAGCTTCTGTTCGGCGGCGTGACGCGCACGGTGCTGCGCTCAGTGCAGGTTGCGGCCTTCCTCTCAAGGTAATGCATGTCGCCCAAAAGTGTGCGAAGCGCTTCAAGTCCACAGGCATCGCTTGCCGCCACCTTGCCAAGACCAGCGCTTTCCGGCTAATTCCGCCCGCATTCCATCGTGACTGCGCGCGGCCAGCGCGCCTGCGGAGTGCGCGACCATGTCTCTTCCCGAAAAAGCCTTCCCGGTCTCCTGGGACCAGTTCCACCGCGACGCCCGCGCGCTTGCCTGGCGGCTTGCCGGCGCCAATAAGGGACAATGGAAGGCGATCGTCTGCATCACGCGCGGCGGTCTGGTTCCGGCCGCCATCATCTCGCGCGAACTCGGTATCCGGGTCATCGAGACAGTCTGCGTCGCCTCCTATCATGACTACACCTCGCAGGGGCAGTTGCAGGTGCTGAAGGAGATCACGCCGGCGCTGCTCGCCGACGACGGCGCCGGCGTGCTGATCATCGACGACCTCACTGACACCGGCAAGACGGCGGGCATCGTGCGCGCGATGATGCCGAAGGCGCATTTCGCCACAGTCTACGCCAAGCCGAAAGGCCGCCCGCTGGTCGACACCTTCGTCACCGAGGTCAGCCAGGACACCTGGATCTATTTTCCGTGGGACATGGGTTTTACCTATCAGAAGCCGATCGCCGACGACCACGCCGGCTGATTCGCCAGAAAGCCATTTTTCTGTCTAGCCTGCCTCGGCGAGCAGCCTTTGCTTCACAAGGAGGATTGCCGGGCACGATATTTCGTGGAATCGGCCCGCCTTGGTGGAATTTAACCAATCCGAGTGAAGTTTTTTACTTTTAATGCCCAAGATACGCCGTAAGATTCATCAGGCGGCATATGATTCTGGAGGCTGGGGCAGCTTCTCCGATGTTGACGAGGCCAACGACGCACAATCACCTGGTCGAAAGAGTCCGGCGACTCTTCGGCACCGTGCCGTGCCGCCTGCAGGTTGCCGCCCTGCCCTGGCGAGAGGCCGAGAATGGCGTCGAAATCATGCTGATCACCAGCCGCGACACCGGCCGCTGGGTGCTGCCCAAGGGCTGGCCAGAGGCCAGGGAGCCGCTTTGCGAGGCGGCGGCGCGTGAGGCCGGCGAGGAAGCCGGATTGCGCGGCACGGTCTCGCATTTCGAGGCCGGTCGCTATTTCTACGCCAAGGCGCTGGCTTCCGGCGAGGAAGTGCCGTGCGAGGTGCTGGTCTTTCCGCTGCAGGTCGACCGCGTCGCCGAGCGCTGGAAGGAAAAGCGCGCGCGGACCCGCAAATGGGTAAGCTCGGCAGAGGCCGTGCGCATGATCAACGAGCCGGACCTCTGCCAGATCATCGCCCATTTCTGCGCCGATCCGCACGGATACGCCTGATCTGGAGCTGACCGGCCGAGGGGCGCCAGCCCGGCCAGACGTCGCCGGGTGCCGGCGACGAATGCTTTGCTATTGCGGCTGTTGCGTCTAGAGTCGATTCGACTGCTCTGGCGTTTTACCGATGACGAACACTGCACGACCACTCGAAGAGAATTCCGGCGAGCACAAGCGCGAGCATCGCCAGCGTGTGCTCAAGGGCGGCACGATCATCACCGGCATCCAGAATTCCGAGGTCAGTTGCACCCTGCGCAATCAGCATGCTGGCGGCGCCGAGTTGAAGGTTGCTCCCGACTCGCGGGTTCCCGATAATTTCCTGCTCTATGTGCCGGTCGATGGAATTGCCTATCGCGCGGAAGTCCGCTGGCGCCGCACTGACCGCGTCGGCGTCCGCTTCACCGGCACCGCCCCGAAGCCGAAGCTGCATTACGGCTGACGCCATTCCATCGAACGCACCCGGACCATTTCGATCTGGGTGCTTTTTGCGCGATCAGACCACCAATCCCTTGGTCAGCTCGAGCGCCTGACGCTCGAACAGCCGGCGGTAGATGCCGCCGTTCAGCCGGATCAGCTCGTCATGCGAGCCCTCTTCGGTGATGCGGCCGCGATCGAACACCAGCAGCCTGTCCAGCGCCCGCACCGTCGACAGCCGGTGCGCGATGACCAGCGTCGTGCGGCCGACCATCAGCCGCTCCATCGCCTGCTGGATGAGCACCTCCGATTCCGAGTCGAGGCTCGACGTCGCCTCGTCGAGGATCAGGATGCGCGCATCGGCAAGGAACGCACGCGCGATCGCCACCCGCTGGCGCTCGCCGCCCGACAGCTTCACGCCGCGCTCGCCGACCAGCGTGCCGTAGCCCTTCGGCAAATTGGCGATGAAGTCGTGCGCGCTGGCCAGCTTCGCGGCATGCTCGATCTCCGCCTGGCTGGCGTTCGGGCGGGCATAGGCGATGTTTTCCGCCAGCGACCGGTGGAACAGGATCGGCTCCTGCTGGACGATGGCGATCTGCCCGCGCAGCGACGCCTGCGCAACCTCGGAAATATCCTAGCCGTCGATCAGGATCCTTCCGGCGCTGACGTCATAGAGGCGCTGGATCAGCTTGACGAAGGTCGTCTTGCCCGAGCCGGAATGGCCGACCAGGCCGACGCGTTCGCCGGGTGCGATTTCCACCGAGAAGTCGCGATAGAGCGGCAGCCGGTGGTTGCCATAGTGGAAGGTGACCTTGTCGAAGGTGATGCCGCCGTCGCCGATGTAGATTGGCCCGGCGCCGGGCCTGTCCTCGATGCCGAGCGGTTCGGACTGGAAGTCGACCAGTTCCTCCATGTCGTTGATCGAGCGCTGCAGATTGCGGATATGCGTGCCGATGTCGCGCAGATAACCCTGCAGCACGAAGAACGAGGTCAGCACGAAGGCGACATCGCCGGCGCTGGCCTCACCCCACGCCCACAGCATCAGCGCCAGCCCGATCACCGCCGTCCTGAGCAGCAGAAGCATCGTGCCTTGCGTCGTGCCGTTGACGGTGCCGCGCACCCAGGTGCGGCGCGTGCGCGCGCGCCACTTGGCGACCACCCTCGCCAGCCGCGTTTCCTCGCGCGCCTCGGCGCCAAATCCCTTGACCACGGCATTGCAGCTCACCGCGTCGGCCAGCGAGCCGCCGAGGCGCGTGTCCCATGTGTTGGCGAGCCTTGCCGCCGGCGCGACATAGCCGAGCGACAGCATCGCCGTGACCGCGATGAACAGCACCGATCCGGCGGCGACCACCGCGCCCATCAGCGGCCAGAACCAGCCGAGCAGCAGCGTCGAGCCGACGAGCATGACGACCGACGGCAGCAACGCAATCAGGATCGTGTCGTTGAGCAGGTCGAGCGCCCACATGCCGCGCGTGACCTTGCGCACCGTCGATCCGGCAAAGCTGTTGGCGTGCCAGTCGGTGGAAAAGCGCTGGACGCGGTGGAAGGCGTCGGCGGCGATATCCGCCATCATCTTCAGCGTCAGCTCGACGATGGCCATGAAGGCGGCGTTGCGCAGCACGACGCCGGCCAGCGCCAGCGCCACCAGCATCGAAAAGGCCGCGATCGCGGCATTCCAGGCGACCTCGTCCGCCGCGGCGCTGCTGGCAACCGCGTCGACCAGCCGTCCCGAATAGAGCGGCGTCAGCACGTCGGCCAGCGTCGACAAAAGGAAGGCGCCCATGATCAGCGAAAGCCGCCACGGCTGGCGCCGCCAATGGATGAGCGTGAAGCCGAGAACGCTGCGGAAGGCGTCGGCGCGCAGGTCGAGTCGAAAACGAGCCATGATGTCATCCGGGCGCAAACGAGCCCGGTCCCGGTAAGGTCAAAATTGAAAAAACCGCGCTGGCGCCATTGGCGCCCGGAAAATGCGGAGGTTCGGCTTATTTGGCGGCTCGCCCGTACAAGGGGCGGCGACCTGCAGCGGCAAATGCCTGTTCTCGGATCAGCTCTCGTCGCGAAGGCGAACCCTCGCGGCATGCTGACCAGGACCTAGGCTTCGCGGCCTCGCATAGCGATGTCAAATCGTGGCATTCGGTTCCTCCTGAAGGGGAAGCGCGGAGGAGTTCTTATAGAGATGCCGCAGCGCATCGCCAAGGCAGGCCGTGACCGAAAACGCAACTGGTCCAAGCAGTGCGACGATTTTGCAACAACCGGGCGGTTGCGCGCCGCTGCTGTTCGGGCTGCACCCAAGCCGGGACGGTGATCTATCCGCGATCCCTGAATCTGTTGGTGATCGGATAGCGGCGGTCGCGGCCAAAGTTCTTCCGGGTGATCTTCACGCCAGGTGCTGCCTGCCGGCGCTTGTACTCGGCAATGTAGAGCAGGTGCTCGATCCGCGTCACTGTCGCCCGGTCATGGCCGCGCGCGACGATCTCGTCGACGCCCATCTCGTGCTCGACCAGGCATTCCAGAATGTCGTCCAGCACCGGATAGGGCGGCAGCGAATCCTGGTCGGTCTGGTTCTCGCGCAGTTCCGCCGACGGCGCCTTGTCGATGATGTTCTTCGGGATCACCTCGCCGGAAGGTCCGAGCGCGCCCGGCGGCACATGGCTGTTGCGCCAGCGCGACAGCGCATAGACCTGCATCTTGTAGAGGTCCTTGATCGGATTGAAGCCGCCATTCATGTCGCCATAAAGCGTGGCGTAGCCGACCGACATCTCGCTTTTGTTGCCGGTCGTGACCACCATCGAGCCGAACTTGTTGGAGATCGCCATCAGGATCGTGCCGCGGGCGCGGCTCTGCAAATTCTCCTCGGTAATGCCTTCCTTGGTGCCTTCGAACATCTGCGTCAGCGCGTGCAGAAAACCTTCGACCGGCTCGAAGATCGGCACGATGTCATAGCGGCAGCCGAGCGCGCGGGCACAGTCCTCGGCGTCCTTCAGCGAATCCTTCGAGGTGTAGCGATAGGGCATCATCACCGCGCGCAGCCGTTCCTCGCCGAGCGCATCGACGGCAAGTGCCGCACAGATCGCCGAATCGATGCCGCCGGAAAGACCGAGCACGACGTTCTTGAAGCCGTTCTTGTTGACGTAGTCGCGCAGGCCGAGCATGCAGGCGCGGTAATCCGCTTCCTCCCGCTCGGGGATCTTCGACATCGGCCCTTCGGAGCAGATCCAGCCGTCCGAAGTCCTCTTCCAGGTGCTGACGTCGACCGCCTCCTCGAACTGGCTCATCTGGAAGGCAAGCCGCTTGTCCGCGCCGATGGCGAAGGATGCGCCGTCGAAGATCAGCTCGTCCTGGCCGCCAAGCTGGTTGGCATAGATCATAGGCAGGCCGCATTCGATGACCTGGCGTATGACGACCTGGTGCCGGACGTCCATCTTGGCGCGATAGTAGGGCGAGCCGTTCGGCACCAGCAGGATTTCCGCCCCGCTCTCAGCCAGCGTCTCGCAGACGGCGACCTCGCCCCAGATGTCCTCGCAAATCGGGATTCCGATGCGCACGCCGCGGAAATTCACCGGTCCCTGCAGTTCCGGACCAGCCTGGAAGACGCGCTTCTCGTCGAACTCGCCGTAGTTGGGCAAATCGAGCTTGTAGCGTTCGGCCAGGATCTTGCCGCCGTCGGCGACGATGACCGAATTGTGGGTGCCGCTCTTGCGCTTCAGCGGCGTGCCGATGATGACGCCCGGCCCGCCATCGGCGGTGTCCTTGGCGAACTCTTCCGCCGCCCGTTCGCAGGACCTCAGGAACGCCGGCTTCAGCACCAGATCCTCCGGCGGATAACCGGCGAGGAACAGCTCCGTGAAGAGCACGATGTCGGCGCCTTGGCGGGCGGCGTCCGCCCTCGCCTCGCGCGCCTTCGCAAGATTGCCAGCGACGTCGCCGACAGTCGGGTTGAGCTGGGCAACGGCGATGCGCAGTATATCGGGCTTCTTGGTCATGACTGTGGGTTTAGCGTGGCGGAATTCGCCCCGCAATGGCGTTTGCTTGTACCAATGTACTCGTGTGACGGGTATCGATCAGGAGCTACTCGCCCATATATTCGCGCAGTGCGTCCGGTGAATGGTTCTCGCCGATCGACATCGCCAAGATGCGCGAAATGTGCCGGCGCGGCAGGCCGGTTTGCGCGGCCCACGTATTGATCTGCGCCTGGATCTTGTCGAGGTCTCGCTTCGAGGTCGGGCTTTCGGCGATGTCGAGCCCGGCGTCGCGAAGTGCGGCCGCCATGTCGGCCGAGACGATGAAGGCATCCCATTCCAGCCAACGCAGGAAGTACTGGCCGGTATTGCCGCCGAGCCGGCTGCCATGCTTGCCGAGATAGGCCATCAGCCCGACCTGATCGTCGGCCGGCCAGGCGGCGAGGAACTTGCCGAAGCCGCCATGTTCCTTCGACACCCGCTCGACGAATGCGGCGTTGTCGCGCACGGATTTGATCTTCTGCGGATTGCGCACGATGCGTTTGTCGGACGCCAGCTCGTGCCAGAAATCGTCGGGCTGGAACAACAGCCGCTTCGGCTCGAAGCCGAGGAACGCTTCCTCGAAACCAGGCCATTTCTGCTCGATGACGCGCCAGACGAAGCCGGCGGCAAAGACGCGCTCGGCCATGGTCGACAGGATGCGATCGTCTGTGATCTTCGCCACGGCAGCATTGTCGGGCATGGGCCCAAGCAACGACGCCAAAGGTGCCTCGCCGCCTTTGCGTTTTACCGCACGGGCGCGGATTTTCTGGAAATCGGCCATTTGGTCCCTCACAGGTCGCGTCAATCTACCACTTCCCGTTCGAACCGGCAGCCTCTACGTCTATCGCACACGCTGACGGAGACGAAACACATGAACAAGACCGTCGAAGATCTGGCAAACCGCTGGCTGAAGCGAAGGCCGGATGCCTTGAGCAAACTTGAAAGCCGGGTCCTGCAAGCGACGCTCGAACGCACCACCATATCGAAGGACACAAACAAGGCCGTCGCCTTCCATCAGACGCTCGGCGATCGCGTCGCCGACACCATCGCCCGCATCGGCGGCTCGTGGTCCTTCATACTCAGCTTCATCGCCTTTCTGATCCTGTGGACCGCAGGCAATGTCTGGCTGCTGACGCGCGATGCCTTCGACCCCTACCCGTTCATCTTCCTCAACCTGGTGCTGTCCATGGTCGCGGCGCTGCAGGCGCCGGTCATCATGATGTCGCAGAACCGCCAGACCGAGCGCGACCGTATAGACGCCGCCCACGACTACGAGGTCAATCTCAAGGCCGAAATCGAGATCATGGCGCTGCACGAGAAATTGGACGAGCTGCGCCACAGCGAGATCATCGGCTTGCGCGACGAGATCCTGCGCCTGGCCGAACAGGTCAAACGGATCGACGAGAAACTGTCGGCGCGGCAAGCCTCCTGATGACAGAGGCGATTCATCATCTCATCGAGCAGTATGGGCTGATCGCGGTTTTCCTGGGCTGCGTCGCGGAAGGCGAAAGTGCCGCCATCCTCGGCGGCTTCTTCGCCCATCAGCACGTTTTTGTGTTGTGGCAGGCCTTCCTGGCGGCCGCCTTCGGCGCTTTCGTCGGCGACACCTTCTTCTTCATCCTCGGCCGCAGCTTTTCCGATCATCCCTATGTCCTCAAGCTGAAGGCGAGGCCGGGGTTCAGCCACGCCTTCCGTCTCGTCTCCTCGCACCCCAACATCTTCGTGCTGTCGAACCGCTACATCTACGGCATGCGCCTGGTCGGCGGCATCGCCGCCGGTTTCGCCAGCATCACTGCAACGCGTTTCGTCATCCTCAACGCCGTCTCGTCGCTGGTCTGGGCGGCATTGTTCGGCACTGTCGGCTATGTCTTCGGGCTTGGCGCCGAGCGCATCGTCGGCCAGGCACTGCATCGCCACGAGCGGTTGCTGATCGCGTTGGCTATCGGCCTTGCCGTGGCCGGTCTTGCCTGGTTCCTTGCCCACCATGTTGCAGGCAAGGAACGCGCCAAGGATGCCGGGGAAACGTGAACGTCAGTCGGGGTCCAGCGCGCAGTCGCCGCGGTCGAGGATCAGCGGAATGATCAGGTCCTCTTCATCGGCCAGATGCCTTGTGAGTATCCTAGATCGGTAGCCCCGTGATGCGCTCGATGATGGCGATGCCCCAGACGCCGGCGACGATCACCACCGAAATCAGCACCGCCAGCGAGCCGCAATCCTTGGCGAGCTGGATGTCGACGTTGAATTCGCGGCTGAAGGCGTCGCACGCCGCCTCGATGCCGGTGTTGAGCACTTCGACCATGATCAGCAGCAGCACAGCGCCGATCAGCAGCGCGTAGCCACGCCACGACGTCGACACGAACCAGCCGAGCGGCAAGGCAAGCACCAGCAGCATCAGCTCCTGCTGGAAGGCCTTCTCGCTGGCGGCCAGCTTTCGAAAGGCCCGCACTGAATTGTAGAAAGCATCGATCAGCCGCTGCATGCCCAACGTCCCTTTCCGAGTCACCGGCAGGGGATATCGCAACCGCTGGATCAAGGGAATAAGGCAGACCCCGCAAAAATCATTCGTCCGCGACCCTGAGCGTCGGCGTCGATTTCTCGAATTGCGGCAGTCCGTCGTCGATCGAGTAGTAGTCGCCCTTGTCGCCGACGAAGATGTGACTCTCACCTTGAAGCCCGGTCGGCGCATCGAACAATCCGGCCATGACCGAAACATAGGCATCCTGGTGAGGCTTCCAGAACAGCACCGAGCCGCAGGTCTTGCAGAAGCCGCGCCTGGCAAACGACGACGCTTCGTACCAGCTGATGTTCTCGGCACCCGCGATTGTGATGTTGTCATCGGGGACGTTGGTTGCGGCGTAGTAGTGGCCACTCTGCTTGCGGCACTGCGAACAATGGCAGTAGATCACGCCGCGCAAGGCCCCCCGCGTCCTGAAGCGCACCGCCCCGCACAGGCATGATCCGCTGTGATCGTCGCTCATCTCGGCCTCCGTTTGATTTCGCTGCCAGAGTCAGTTTCGCCGGCAGGATTCCAGTTTTGCGGCGGCCAGGCACAGACAAAAGCGACACCGCAAGGACGCGTTCTGAAATCCTCGCCGCCTGGCCACCAAAAGGCCCCTTGCATCCTGAGGTAGAAGAAAATGCGTTGCAATGCAGCGCATTAAGGAAACTTTAGCGCGCTCGCATCTATTGTTCCTGCAAGCGGAGGTCGTGATTTGGGGACGCATCTCTTCGCATGTCTGGAATTTCGGTCGCACTCCCCGCATCGGCGACGTCCGGCACTCGCAGGTCCGCGGTGGCTCTTAGGGGTAGAGTGAACAGAACATGCAGCCGGCAGCCGCCCCGACCGACAGGAACACCGACATTGCAAGCACCGTGGTGGCAACCATGCGCCAGCTTGGCGTGCTGGGCCTGCCGCGCAACTACGAGATCTTCTACGAGGCGCTGAGCGGCAGCAACCATGAACTCAGCCTCGCTGTGGTGTCGCTGAGCAACCGGCCGACGCAGGAAGATCTTGATCGCATCGGGCGCACCTTCTTTGCCCAGCATCACGGCCCAGGCATCGTCGAGCATGCCCGGGACGTCATCGCCAAGGAACTCGAGGACATCGCCTCGTTGCTCAGAAGCGAACGCACCCATATCGAAAAATACGGCAGGATCCTCGACGAGACATCGAGCGGACTGAGCAACCGCAGCCTGCTGTCGCAGGATCTGCTGCAGAAGATCGTCGGCGCCATGTCGGCCGCCACCAATTCGACGATCGACCATGGCAGGCAGGTAGCGAGCACACTCAGCGACAAGACCGCCGAACTCGAGAGCGTCAAGTCGAAGCTCGAGGAATACAAGCGCCTCGCCGACACCGATCCCCTGACCCATATCTGGAACCGCCGCGCCTTCGACAAGGAAATCACCAAGATCTACAACAGCAACAAGGGCATCCTGTTCAACGCCCTGATCCTTGCCGATATCGACCGCTTCAAGGACATCAACGACCGTTACGGCCACCCGGTCGGCGACAGGATCATCCAGATCATCGCCGAGATCCTCCAGACCAGCATCCGCGGCGACATGTTCGTTGCCCGCACCGGCGGCGAGGAATTCGCGCTGATCGTCGAAGGCGCCAGCGAGGACACCACCTACGAGATCGCCGAGCGCATCCGCATGCTGATCGAGCAGACGCCGTTCACCAGCAGCCAGACCGGCACCAATTATGGCACCGTGACGGTGTCGATGGGCATCTGCATGGCATCCGAGGCTGAAAGCCCCGAGGATCTCTATACCAAAGCCGACCGGGCGCTCTATCGCTCGAAAGTAGGCGGGCGCAACCGCGTGACCCGCCATTCGGCGATGGCCGGCCGCGCCGGCAAAAGCTGGCTGCTCTACAAGAAGGACTGAGCCGTCACGGGCGGCCCTCCTGCGATGGGCGAATGCCCGCCAGAGTTCAGAAAAAAGTGTTGCCGCCATCTTTCCATATGAATTTTCGTGACCTATATTTTCCATGGAAATGGAAGATAGGCCCATGACACAGCCTCAAATCGCTGCTGGCGCAGCCGAGAACGCGGTCCTGACCAAGGCGACGCTGCGCGCCGCTGAACTGCTCGACGTCACCGCCAGGATACTGGCATCGATCATCGGCGTCTCGGAAGCCACGGTTTCGCGCATGCGCAAACAGGAATTCCTGCTGGAGCGCGGCACCAAGCCATTCGAGCTTGCGGTGCTGTTCGTCCGATTGTTCCGTTCGCTCGACGCCATTGTCGGCGGTGACGAGACGATCGCCCGGGCATGGCTGAAGAATGCCAACACAGCCTTCGACGGCGCGCCGGTCGAGAAAATCCAGACAATATCAGGGCTCGTCGATGTCATCGCCTACCTGGACTCCCGCCGCGCTCTCGTCTGAGGCCGTTCCGCTCGACGGCAAGTACTGGCGCATGGTCGAGGCGCAGCATCGCGTCTCGACCTTGAAGGTCGTCGATACGCTCGACGAACAGGCCCTGCTCGAGGACCTGATCGAGGAGACCAAGCCGCAGATCCCCTTGGAATGCCGGCATCTTCACTATCTGCTGGCAACGCCTTTCCGCTATGGATCGATCTATCCGCACGGCTCACGCTTCCGCCGCGCCGGCAGGACCCTGGGCGTCTATTATGCCGCCGAGACGATGCTGACGGCGGTCGCCGAAATGGCCTTCTACCGTCTGCTGTTCTTCGCGGAATCCCCTGTTACGCCATGGCCGCGCGACGCCGCCGACTACACCGCCTTCGCCGCCGCCATCAAATGTGCCAACGCCATCGACCTGACACGATCGCCGCTCGATCGCGACCAGGCCGCATGGACGCATCCGACCGACTACAGCGCTTGCCAGTCCATTGCCGATGTCGCGCGCGCGGCCGGGCTGCAGGCGATCCGATATCGCTCGGCGCGCGACTCCAAAGGCGCCAACATCGCGCTTTTGACCTGCAAGGGTTTTGCCAAGCCAAAGCCGCTGGAGCCGCAGACCTGGCGCATCCGCCTCGGCGCCTTCGGCGTGCAGGCGATCTGCGAATTCCCGGAAAAGCGGATCGAGTTCTCCAGGACTGCTTTTTCCGACCCGAGGCTTGCCGGCCTGCGCTGGGAACGTGGAAGGCGCTAAGCCAGTATGTTGACGGCGCGTGCCGCCACCAGCGCGATGGTCAGCAGCGAGATCATCGCCTCCGCCATCATCAACAGCTTGGCGCGCTGGGACAGCGGCAAAGTGTCGGTCGGCGAGAACGCCGTCGCATTGGTGAATGCCAGGAACACATAGTCGACGAAGCCGGGCAGCCAGCCACGGATTTCACGATCGGGCAGCGTCATTTGTGGGAAGAGGAAGTCGGCCTGCGCGCGCTTGACCAGCCCGCAGGTCGGCGGCCCGCCCCGGTCGGTGCTCCAAAACCAAAGCGCAAAGACGATGACGTTGGTGACCCAGATGTTCAGTGCATCGACGAGAAGCGTCGTTCCGGGGCCGGCATGGCCTGCCAGCAGCGCGCGCACCAGGAAGGCCAGCGCACCGCAATTCATGATGCTGATGACGCCGGTCATCACCAGCGCCATCCGACGGATGAACACTCGAAACCGGCCGATCGTGTACCAGTGATCGTGCTCGACAGCTCTCTGTGTTGCCATTTGCGTCCAGGCTGTCGCGATCGAGAGAGGCATGAGGAGCGCTGCCTCGATCGCGGGAGCCAGCCACCGCGGCCCGAACGACAGATCGTTGATGACGAGAAGCTGCAGGCAAATGATGACGAGGACCGCGGCGCGCGCCGACCAGAAATCAAGCCCGCGGTGGTGGATGATGGCATGCTCGTGACGCATGGTGCTGGCGATCGCATCGAGAGGGCACTAAGTCGGCTGTGCGTTCCACCTCAATCTTGGTTTTGCGATGGTCGTGTGAGAACACATTTTCGTAAGCGCTGATGTGATCGCGGCCCGTCATGCGTCTCCGCGAAACGAAAAAAGCGCCGGATTTCTCCAGCGCTTTTGTTCAATCCATTCTGGCTGCAGATAGGCTCAGCCGTTGGCGGCCTGCTTGTGCTGGACCGGATGGCTCTTCTTCAAGAGGTCCGAGACCAGGAAGGCCAGCTCGATCGCCTGGTCGGCGTTGAGGCGCGGGTCGCAATGCGTGTGGTAGCGATCCTGCAATTCCTCGGCGGTGATGGCGCGGGCGCCACCGGTGCATTCGGTGACGTTCTTTCCGGTCATCTCGACATGGATGCCGCCCGGGTGCGTACCCTCGGCGCGGTGCACCTCGAAGAAGGTCTGCACTTCCTTGAGAATGCGGTCGAACGGTCGCGTCTTGTAGCCGGCGGCCTCGATCGTGTTGCCGTGCATCGGGTCGGACGACCACACCACGCTGCGGCCTTCCTTCTGCACCGCCCGTACCAGCTTCGGCAGGTGGTCGGCAACCTTGTCCGAGCCGAAGCGCGCGATCAGCGTCAGCCGGCCCGGCTCGTTCTCCGGATTGAGCAGGTCGATCAGTTCCAGCAATCCGTCCGGCGTCAACGACGGGCCGCATTTGAGGCCGAGCGGGTTCTTGATGCCGCGGCAGTACTCGACATGCGCATGGTCGGGCTGGCGGGTGCGGTCACCGATCCAGATCATGTGGCCCGACGTGGCGTACCAGTCGCCCGAGGTCGAATCGACGCGGGTCAGCGCCTCCTCATAGCCGAGCAGCAGCGCCTCGTGGCTGGTGTAGAAATCCGTCTCGCGCAGCGCGAAATTGGTTTCGGAGGTGATGCCGACCGCGCGCATGAAATCCATCGTCTCGGTGATGCGATTGGCGAGCGACTCGTACTTTTCGCCTTGCGGGCTGTCGGACACGAAGCCGAGCATCCAGCTATGCACGTTCTCCAGGCTGGCATAGCCGCCCTGCGCGAAGGCGCGCAAAAGGTTGAGCGTTGCCGCCGACTGGCGGTACGCCATCTCCTGGCGAGCGGGATCGGGAATGCGCGACTTGGCGTCGAACTCGATGCCGTTGATGATGTCGCCGCGGTAGCTCGGCAGCGTCACCTCGCCCTTGGTCTCGTTGTCGGACGAGCGCGGCTTGGCGAACTGGCCGGCGACGCGGCCGACCTTCACCACCGGCTGCGCGCCGGCGAAGGTCAGCACCACCGACATCTGCAGGAAGACGCGGAAAAAGTCGCGGATATTGTCCGCGCCATGCTCGGCAAAACTCTCGGCGCAGTCGCCGCCCTGGAGAAGGAATGCGTCACCGGCTGCGACAGCTGCAAGCTGCTTCTTCAGCTTGCGCGCCTCACCGGCAAAAACCAGCGGCGGAAAGGTGGCGAGCTGGGCTTCCGTGTTCTTCAGCGCGGCAAGGTCCGGATAAGCAGGAACCTGCTTGATCGGCTTTGCCCTCCACGAATTCGGCGACCATTTCGTCATCGTTGCACCCAAACGCTCTTTCCAGCGAGCATCCTCGCCCGCCATTCCGCCCCTATATGGGGTGGCGGCTCCATACACGAAGCCGATTTCCTATTCTAGACTGGAATTTCAGCGCTGGCGAATGCACCAGACGCCGCGAGCAGCCTCGCTACGCAGCCACCAGCCGTGCCAGCTGCGTCATCACCATTGCCGATCCGGCCAGCCGCTTTTCGGCACTCGGCCAGTCGCGGCTGAAGACGACGCTGTGGTCGGGCCGGATCTTGGCCAGCGAGCCCTGCTCGCCGATGAACTTGACCAGCCCGACCGGGTTGGGGAACTCGCGCTTGCGGAAGTGGATGACGACGCCCTTGGGGCCCGCATCGAGCTTCTCGACATTGGCCTTGCGGCAGAGCGCCTTGATGAAGACGATCTTCAGGAGATGCTTCACCTCTTCCGGCAGCGGTCCGAAGCGGTCGATCAGTTCGGCGCCGAATGCGTCGATCTCTTCGGTGTTTTCGAGGTCGCCGAGGCGGCGATAGAGCGCCAGCCTGAGCTGCAGGTCCGGCACATAGCCCTCCGGGATCATCACCGCCGTGCCGACGGCGATCTGCGGCGACCAGCCGCCATCCTGCACCTCGCCGGAGTCCTTCACCTCGGCCACCGCCTCTTCCAGCATCTGCTGGTAGAGCTCGAAGCCGACCTCCTTGATGTGACCGGACTGCTCTTCGCCGAGCAGATTGCCGGCGCCCCGGATGTCGAGATCGTGGCTGGCGAGCTGGAAGCCGGCGCCCAGCGTATCCAGCGACTGCAGCACCTTCAGCCGGCGCTCGGCGGTGTCGGTCAGCTTGCGGTTGGCCGGCAGCGTGAACAGCGCGTATGCGCGCACCTTGGAGCGGCCGACGCGGCCGCGCAGCTGGTAGAGCTGCGACAGGCCGAACATGTCGGCGCGATGGATGATCAGCGTGTTCGCGGTCGGGATGTCCAGACCGGACTCGACGATGGTGGTCGACAGGAGCACGTCGTACTGACCATCGTAGAAGGCATTCATGATGTCGTCGAGCTCACCGGGCGGCATCTGGCCATGGGCCACCGCCACTTTCAGCTCCGGCACGGATTCTTTGAGAAAATCATGGATTTCGGCGAGATCGCTGATGCGCGGCACGACATAGAAGGAGTGTCCGCCCCGGTAGCGCTCGCGCAGCAGAGTCTCGCGGATGACCAGCGAATCGAAAGGCGAGATGAAGGTGCGCACCGCCATGCGGTCGACCGGCGGCGTGGCGATCAGCGACAGTTCGCGCACGCCGGTCAAGGCTAGCTGCAAGGTGCGCGGGATCGGCGTCGCCGACAGCGTCAGGACGTGCACATCGGTCTTGAGATCCTTCAGCCGTTCCTTGTGCTTGACGCCGAAGTGCTGCTCCTCGTCGATGATCAAAAGGCCGAGATTCTTGAACGAGATCGCGGATCCGAGCAGCGCATGCGTGCCGACGACGATGTCGACCGTGCCTTCGGCAATGCCCTTCTTGGTTTCGGCCAGGTCCTTGGCACCGACCAGCCGCGAGGCCTGGGCGACGCGGATCGGCAGGCCGGAGAAACGCTGCGAAAAAGTCTTGAAATGCTGACGCGACAACAGCGTCGTCGGCACCACCACGGCGACCTGAAAACCCTCCATCGCCGCGATGAAGGCGGCGCGAAGCGCCACTTCCGTCTTGCCGAAGCCGACATCGCCGCAGATCAGCCGATCCATCGGTTTGCCGGCGCCGAGATCGTCCATGACGGAATCGATCGCCGTCTGCTGGTCGTCGGTCTCTTCGTAAGGAAAGCGCGCGGAGAACTCGCCATAGAGGCCATCCGCCGGCACCAGCGCCGGCGCCGAGCGCATCTGCCGCTCGGCGGCGATGCGGATCAACTGCCCGGCCATGTCGAGCAGCCGCCGCTTCAGCCGCGCCTTGCGCGACTGCCAGGCGCCGCCGCCAAGCTTGTCCAGCGTCGCTTCGGCCGAATCCGAGCCATAGCGCGACAGAAGCTCGATGTTCTCCACTGGCAGGAACAGCCGGTCGTCGCCGGCATAGTGGATTTCCAGGCAGTCATGCGGCGCGCCGACCGCCTCGATGGTGCGCAGGCCGATGAAGCGGCCAATGCCGTGATCGGTATGGACGACGATGTCGCCAGCCGACAAGGACGAAGCCTCGGCGATGAAGTCGGAAGCACGCTTCTTGCGCTTCGAGCGCCGGATGAGGCGATCGCCGAGAATGTCCTGCTCGGCTACGACGACCAGTTTTTCCGTCTCGAAGCCGGATTCCAGCGGCAGCACGGCAAGTGCCGCCTGGCCCGGCTCGAGCTTGTCCGCTTCGGCAAGCGTCGCCACCGGCACGAGATTGCCGAGATGATGTTCGGCCAGAATCTGGCCGAGCCGGTCGAGCGAGCCTTCGGTCCAGCCGGCTATGACGACGCGGCGGCGTGCGGCGCGCTCGTCGGCGATATGCTTCACGACAACGTCGAAGACGTTGATGTTGGGGTCGGCGCGTTCTTCGACGAAGGCGCGGCCATGGCGCGAGCCGGCGTGGAAGACCTTTTTCGCGCCTGCATCCGGCGCGTCGAAGGCGGTGAAGTCGATGGCTTCGCGCGGACCCAGCGACGCGACGAGGTTTTCCGGCGAAAGATAGAGCAGGTCCGGCGCCACCGGCTTGTAGGGCACGGCGTCCTTCAGCGCTCCATCGGCCTGTTTGCGGCGCGCCTCGTAATGGTCGAGGATCAGCGTATGCCGTTCGGCCAGCGCCTCATGCGCCAGATGGTCGAAGACGACGGGGATGTCCGGCAGATAGTCGAACACCGTCTCCAGCCGCTCATAGAACAACGGCAGCCAATGTTCCATGCCGGCGAAACGTCGCCCTTCGCTGACCGCCGCATAAAGCCCGTCATCGCGCTGCGGCGCGCCAAAGGCCTCGATATAGGCGCGGCGGAAACGGCTGATGGTCTCGGGCGTCAGCGCCACTTCGCTCATCGCCTGCAGCGCCATCGACTTGCGCTGGCCGGTGGTGCGCTGCGTGGCGGCGTCGAAGACCCTGATCGATTCCAGCGTATCGCCGAAGAAATCGAGCCGCAGCGCTTCCGTCCAACCGGGCGCGAAAAGGTCGAGAATGCCGCCGCGCACCGCGAACTCGCCGACGCCGCGCACCGTCGGCACCCGCTCGAAACCCGATGTCTCCAGTCGCGACACCAGCGCATTCATATCGATCTGGTTGCCGGGCTTGGCGTGAAAAGTCTGCGCCTCGACCAGATCGGCCGGCGGAATGCGCTGCAAGAGCGCATTGGCCGTGGTGAGGATGACAGCGCGGTGCGGTTTTCTGGCCAGCGCTATCATTGCCGTCAGCGCGTCGAGCCGCTTGGCGGCGGCATCGGAACCCGGCGAGACGCGGTCGTAAGGCAAACAATCCCAGGCCGGAAGTTCCAGCACCGGCAGGCCGGGCGCGGCAAAAGCCAGCGCCTCGATGATTGCCGGCAGGCGCTGGCCGTCGCGCGCCACGAACAGCACCGGTCTGTCGGGTGCGATTTCATGCGCCGTCTGCACCAGCGCGAAGGCCTCGTACCCGTCGGCGACGCCGTCGACGATGAATTGGCCGGCGCGGCCTTTCGGCAGGCCGATTGTGGGAATGAGGCTCATGAAATCACGGTCTTGTTTGTCGCAATTCCGGATGGAAAACCGCTTCGCACTTTTCCTGGAATTGCTTGTGTTCAGAATGTCATGGTCCGGCGCGACGCCAGGATCTTTTGCAGGACGGCGCAATCGATGTCAGGCGGAACCGCGCGCTCGCCGGTGATCAAAGGCAGGAATTCGGTATCGGGAATATCGAGGAGCCTCTCATATTGGTCGATCTCGTCGCCGGTCAAGGCGCCGATCTCGGCATCGGCGAAGCTGCCGAGGATGAGGTCCATTTCCCGCATGCCGCGATGCCAGGAGCGGAACAGAAGCTTGCGGCGGCGGGCATCGAGCCCCTCGCTTGATCGTTTCGTTCCGGTCATCGTGCCGCATCCCTGTCTGAAGCGGCGCATATAGCGTGGATAGAGGGCGGTGTCAGCCTTGCGCAATGACCGTCGCGACATAAGCTGACATCATGCGTCCTTCCCTCCTCGATCCGCTGTTCGTCCCGATCACCTCGCTTGCCGGCGTTGGGCCGAAAGTCGGCACACTGATCGAGAAGGTGGTCACTGCCGATCTCGGCGACCGCGCCGCCCGCGCCGGCGACCTCTTGTTCGTCTTGCCCCACACGGTGATCGACCGCCGCAACCGGCCGGGCATTGCGCTCGCACCGGAAGGCGCCATCGTCACGCTCGAAGTGCGCATCGACCGCCACCAGCCGCCGCCGCGCGGCAACAGGTCGGTGCCCTACCGGGTCTATGCCCATGACGAGACCGGCGAAATCGGCCTGACTTTCTTCCATGCCCATGCCGCCTATCTCGAAAAGGCCATGCCCGTGGGCGAGCATGTCGTCGTCTCTGGCCGCATGGAATGGTTCAACGGCCGCCCGACCATGGTCCACCCCGATCATATCGCGCTCGCCAGTGACCCCGAAGCCCTGCCCCTGGTCGAGCCGGTCTATCCGCTGACCGCCGGCCTGTCGGGAAAGGTGCTGCGCCGCGCGATCGGCCAGGCGCTCGGCCGGCTGCCGGACCTGCCGGAATGGCAGGACGACGCCTTCATGCGCCGCCAGACCTTTCCGACCTTCGGCGATGCGCTCACCCGCATCCACAACCCGGCCGACCCGATCGATGTCGCCATCGAGGGGGCGGCATGGCGGCGGCTTGCCTATGATGAACTGCTGGCCGGCCAGGTATCGCTGGCGCTGGTGCGGGCAAAGGTGCGCCGCCTGTCCGGCCGGCCGCTGATTGGCGACGGCCGCATCGTCGAAAAACTGCGTGCGGCCCTGCCCTATTCACTGACTGGCAGCCAGGAATTCGCGCTCGCCGAAATCAACGCCGATCTCGCCGACCCGGAACGCATGCTGCGCCTGCTGCAAGGCGATGTCGGCTCCGGCAAGACGGTGGTCGCGCTGCTCGCCATGGCGCGGGCCGTCGAGGCAGGCGGCCAGGCGGCGCTGATGGCGCCGACCGAAATTCTCGCGCGGCAGCACCTGGCGACGATCACGCCTCTGGCGGAAAAGGCCGGCTTGCGCATCGCCATTCTCACCGGCCGCGAAAAGGGCCGCGAGCGCACCGACACGCTCGCCGGTCTTGCAAACGGAGAAATCGACATCGTTGTCGGCACCCACGCGCTGTTCCAGGAAACAGTGACATTCCATGACCTCGTCTTCGCCGTGGTCGACGAGCAGCACCGCTTCGGCGTCCATCAGCGGCTTGCCATCACCGCCAAGGGCGATGCGCCCGACATGCTGGTGATGACGGCGACGCCGATCCCGCGCACTTTGGTGCTGACCGCCTTCGGCGACATGGATGTCTCGAAGCTGACCGAAAAGCCAGTCGGCCGCCAGCCGATCCGCACCGTCACCCTGCCGCTCGAGCGTCTGGACGAACTGGTCGGCCGCATGCTCGATGCCGTCGCCGACGGCCAGAAAATCTACTGGATCTGTCCGCTGGTCGAGGAATCCGAAGAGATCAAGCTGATGTCGGCCGAGGATCGTTTCGCTTCGCTGAAGCCGCTGTTCGGCGACCGGATCGGGCTGGTGCACGGACGTATGAAGGGCACAGAGAAGGACGAGGCGATGCGCGCCTTCAAGCAGGGCGAGACCCGCATCCTGATCGCCACCACGGTTATCGAGGTCGGCGTCGACGTCCCCGACGCGACCATCATGGTGATCGAACACGCCGAGCGCTTCGGCCTTGCGCAACTGCACCAGCTGCGCGGCCGGGTCGGGCGCGGCGACAAGCCGTCCTCCTGCGTGCTGCTCTACAAGGACCCGCTCGGCGAGACGGCAAAGCGCCGGCTGTCGGTGATGCGCGAGACCGAGGACGGGTTCCGCATCGCAGAGGAGGATCTGAAGCTGCGCGGCGAAGGCGAGTTGTTGGGCACCCGCCAGTCCGGCACGCCGGGCTTCCAGGTGGCGCGCATCGAGGCGCATGCCGATCTGCTCGAAGCCGCACGCGACGACGCAAGGCTGGTCCTGTCGCGCGATCCGGAATTGCAGTCCGAGCGCGGTTCGGCGCTTCGGCTATTGCTCTATCTGTTCGGCCGCGACGAGGCCGTGCGCTTGCTGCGCGCCGGCTGAGGCCCGGCGCCGAGCGGCGGATTGGCAAGCGGGCCATCGATCCGCTCGCCATTGACGGTCACGATCTTGGCCTTCACCTCAGGCGCCACCAGCCCGGCCGAGACGATCAGCTTGGCGCCGTCCTCGATCGTCATGTCGAGCAGCACAATGTCGGATTTCAGCACATACATCAGGAAGCCGGTGGTCGGGTTCGGCGTGCAGGGCATGAACACCGCGATCAGCGGATCGCCTTCCTGGTCGAGCTTCTGGTTGATCTCGGTTTCCTTCTCGCTGGCGACGAACACCAGCGACCAGACCCCCTTGCGCGGATATTCGACCAGCCCGACCTGGTGGAACATGTCGCCCTTGTTCGACAGCACCGTTTGGAAAATCTGCTTCAGCGAACCGTAGATGCCGCGCACCAGGGGCATGCGACCGAGCAAGCGCTCGCCGAAGTTGACGATGGCGCGGCCGACGATGTTGGCCGTCATGAAACCGATCAGCGTGATCAGGATCAAGGCAACGATCAGGCCAAAACCCGGAACCGGGACCGGCAGATAGGTGTCGGGGCTGTAGCGTGCCGGAATATAGGGTTTCACCCAGGAATCGACCCAGCCGATGAACGACCAGGCGATATAGGCGGTGATGGCCAGAGGTGCGCAGACGATGAAGCCGGTCAGGAAGTAATTCCGCAGCCGGGTCATGCCTGAGGTCTTGGGAGCGTCGGACATGGGTTCACCGCAGCGCGCTGATTGCAACGCGACATTAGTGAACCGCAAGGCGGTTTGGAATTGCGAAGTTTTTAAACGCTGCCTATTCCACCGTCACCGACTTTGCCAGGTTGCGCGGCTGGTCGACGTCCGTGCCCATGAACACGGCGGTGAAGTAGGCGAGCATCTGGATCGGCAGCGCGTAGATGATCGGCGAGATGATTTCCGGCACGTTGGGCAGGATGATCGTCTCCATCGTCTTGACGCTCGCCTGCGCCGCGCCCTTGCTGTCGGTGATCAGGATGATCTTGCCGCCGCGCGCCGCCACTTCCTGCATGTTCGACACGGTCTTTTCGAAGATGCGGTCATGCGGCGCGATGACGATCACCGGCATGTTCTCGTCGATCAGCGCGATCGGCCCATGCTTCAGCTCGCCGGCGGCATAGCCCTCGGCGTGGATATAGGAGATTTCCTTGAGCTTCAGCGCGCCTTCCATGGCCAGCGGAAAATTGGTGTCGCGGCCGAGATAGAGCACGTCCTTGTAGCGCGAGAGTTCGCGCGCGATTCGTTCGATCTGCCCGTCGAGCTTCAGCACCTGATTGGCGTAGCGCGGCGCTTCCGACAACTCGCGCACCAGCGTCTTTTCCTGCTCAGGCGAAATCGTTCCGCGCGCGACGCCGGCGCGCACCGCAAGCGAGGCCAGCACCGATAGCTGGCAAGTGAATGCCTTCGTCGAGGCGACGCCGATCTCCGGGCCGGCCAGCGTCGGCAGCACCACGTCGGACTCGCGCGCCATGGTCGATTCGCGCACATTGACGACAGCGCCGATCTTCATGCCGGCCTTGCGGCAGTAGCGCAGCGACGCCAGCGTGTCGGCGGTCTCGCCGGACTGCGAGATGAAGAAAGCAGCGTCGTTCGCCGACAGCGGCATTTCGCGGTAGCGGAATTCCGAGGCGACATCGATGTCGACCGGCAGCCGCGCATAGCGCTCGAACCAGTATTTGCTGATCAGCCCGGCGAGATAGGCGGTGCCGCAGGCCGAGATCGCCAGCCGGCCGATCTTGGCGAAATCGAAGGGCAGCTCGAGCGGCTTCGAGACGCCGGAGACGAAATCCACATAATGCGCCAGCGTGTGCGAGATCACTTCGGGCTGCTCATGGATTTCCTTTTCCATGAAGTGCCGGCGGTTGCCCTTGTCGACCATGAAGCTGGTCGACAGCGACTGCTGGCGCTTGCGGTCGACCTTGTTGCCGTCCATGTCGAAAATGGCGACATCGTTTCGGCGCACGACAGCCCAGTCGCCGTCTTCCAGATAGGTGATCGAATTGGTGAAGGGCGCCAGCGCGATGGCGTCGGAGCCCAAAAACATCTCGCCGTCGCCATGGCCGACGGCCAAGGGCGGACCGTTGCGGGCGCCGACGATGAGGTCCTCGTCACCCCTGAACATGATCGCCAGCGCGAAGGCGCCTTCCAGCCGCTTCAGCGCCTGGTGCGCGGCCTCGACCGGCTTCAGCCCCTTGGCCAGTTCGCGCGCCACCAGGTGCGCGACGACCTCGGTGTCGGTCTGCGACGAGAAAGAATAGCCGTCGCGGATCAGTTCGTCGCGCAATTCGGCGAAATTCTCGATGATGCCGTTGTGGACGATGGCGACGCCGTCGGAAAAATGCGGATGCGCGTTGGTTTCGTTCGGCACGCCATGCGTCGCCCAGCGCGTGTGGCCGATGCCGATCGTACCGTCGAGCGGCTCGTTCTTCAGCAGGCGTTCGAGATTGACCAGCTTGCCTTCGGCGCGCCTGCGGCCAAGCTCGCCATGTTCGATGGTGGCGACGCCGGCCGAATCATAGCCGCGGTACTCGAGCCGCTTCAGCGCATCGACGATGAGCGGCGCGACTTGGCTTTGGCCGACAATTCCGACGATACCGCACATGGCGCTTGCCCCCGATTCCTTGCAGAAACCCAGCGCTATCTAGGGATTGCCGGCCTGCCGTAAAAGTCACTTTGCGTTTCGCTCCGTGTCAGCGGAACGGTCCTGCTCGCAATGCACCATGCCAGACCGCTCTTGCAATCCGGTTACTGCAATCGTTCGGTTTTTCAGGCGTTTGGCCTGCCAATATTCACTTTTTCTTCGCCGCCGCCGCCGAAGCAAAACGATCGCGCAATTCCTTGCCCTTGCCTGGTATCGTTTTCTGGCGGGCGCGGCCGAAGGCCAGCGCGTCATCCGGCACGCTTTCGGTGATCACGCTGCCGGAGGCGATGTAGCCGCCCTTGCCGATCGTGACCGGCGCCACCAGCGAGGAGTTCGAGCCGATGAAGGCGCCCTCGCCTATGTCGGTGAAGAACTTGGAGTAGCCATCATAGTTGCAGGTGATGGTGCCGGCGCCGATATTGGCGCCTGCTCCAACCCTCGCATCGCCGATATAGGTCAGATGGTTGACCTTGGCGCCTTCCTCGATGACAGCCTGCTTGACCTCGCAGAAATTGCCGACCTTGGCCTTCTGCTTGAGATCGGCACCCGGCCGTAGCCGCGCGAACGGCCCGACATCGCAGTTCGAGGCGACGGTGGCGCCCTCGATATGGCTGAAGGCATGGATCTTGGCGCCGGTGGCGATCTTCACGCCCGGGCCGAACCAGACATTGGGTTCAACGACAGTGTCGGCGCCGATCTCGGTGTCGTGCGAGAAGAATACGGTGTCGGGTGCGATCAGCGTCACGCCGGAAAGCATGGCTTCGCGCCGCCGGCGCCGCTGCCAGATGCCCTCGGCTTCGGCAAGTTCGGCGCGGTTGTTGATGCCGAGCGCGTTCTCGAAACTGGCCTCGGTGGCGATCACTTCGAGCCCTTGGCCGCTGGCGATCTCGACGATATCGGTCAGGTAATACTCGCCCTTGGCGTTCTTGTTGCCGACCCGGTCGAGCAGCTTCAGCGCCTGGCTGCCGGCCACCGCCATCAGCCCGCCATTGCAGAAGGTGATCTTTTTCTCCTCGTCGGAGCAGTCCTTCTCCTCGCGGATTGCGACCAGTCTGCCGCCCTTTTCGATCAGACGGCCATAGCCGGTCGGGTTGGCCGTGCGGAAACCGATCACAACGACGCCAGCACCTTCGGCCAGTTTCAACCTTGCCACGGTGAGCGCGTCCGGATCAATCAACGGCGTGTCGCCGAACATGACGAGGACATCGTCGTAACCCCTTGATATCGCGTCGCGCGCAGCCAACACGGCATGCGCGGTGCCCAAGCGCTTTTCCTGCACAAAAGTCTCTGCCTTCAGCGCAAACTTGGTCGCCGCCTTGCGCATCTCGTCCGCGCCATGGCCGATCACCAGCGCCTGGTCGCCGGCGCCGGCAGCCTCGGCCGCCTTCACCACATGGGCAACCATCGGCAGGCCGGCGATCTGGTGCAGCACCTTCGGCAGCGCACTCTTCATGCGCGTGCCTTCGCCGGCAGCGAGGATGACGGACAGGCAGGATCTCTGGCTCATGGAAGGGCAACCGTATGAAAGGGATCAGGAATCGAAACTATCTAGCATTGGCGCCATGCTGCACCAATGCGGTTAAATTCCGGTGGCGTCACCGACGATCCGTCGATACTTTTCTGGAGGGTTCTCCCTCATCAAATGAGGACTAAATGGCCATTTTCGCATGTCTAGGTTGGGGCTCGCTTATTTGGAACCTGGATGGGCTGCCCATCCAACGGCACTGGTTTGAAGATGGACCATTGATCAGGGTCGAGTTTGTCCGCCAATCAAGAAATGGACGGGTTACGCTCGTATTGGACGAAAATGCGACACCAATTCGCTCCATGTGGGCGATCATGAATGCGTCTAGCCTAGTTGAGGCCAGAGAGTTTCTTCGCGTTCGAGAGGGCATTGGCGAGAAAAAAGCGCAAACCGATATAGCTGACTGGTCAACCGGAGATGCTGACCCCGCCGAAATTCTAGGCCTTTCAGATTGGGCCGCCAGTCATAAAATACAAAGCGTTGTGTGGACCAATCTTCCAGGCACCTTTGCAGTTAACGGCGGGATTTCAGTAGAAAACCAGGTTGTTGCTTATTTTAGGGGCCTAACGGGTCCAGCGCGCGAGGCGGCAGAAAAGTACATCCGCTATGCCCCACGGCAGACTGATACAGTCTATCGTCGACGGATCGAAGCCGAACTCGGCTGGACACCTATCGACTATCCAGGTCTTGAGATGGGTGAGAAGCAATAGCGAACCCCACAATCTTGTGAGTTGGCTAGCGAGCACGGCCTACCCCAATTGCCCCAGGGCCGGGAAGTTCTCCAGCAGCCAGTACGACGCGCTCTGCACGCCGCCGGTCAGGAAAAACACTCCCGCGACGACCAGCAGCGCCCCAATCGCCTTTTCGACGCGGCCGAGATGGACGCGGAATTTGCCGAGGAAGCGCATGAAGGCGCCGGAAAACAGGGCTGCGATCAGGAACGGGATGCCCAGTCCGAGCGAATAGGCAGCGAGCAGCAGCGCGCCCTCACCGACCGTCTCGCGGCCACCGGCCAGCGTCAGGATCGGTCCCAGCACCGGACCGATGCAGGGTGTCCAGCCGAAAGCGAAGGCCAATCCCATGACATAGGCGGCGATCAGGCTGGCCGGTTTGCCTTGCGACTGGAACCGCGCCTCGCGCGACAGAAGCGGGATGCGCAATATGCCGAGGAAATTCAGCCCCATCAGGATGATCAGCACGCCGGCCGCCATCGCCAGCTGCTCCTGCCAGACGCGCAGCCAATGACCGATGGTCGACGCGCCGGCGCCCAGCGCGACGAACACGGTGGAGAAGCCGAGCACGAAGGCGATCGAGGACGCAATCAGCGCGCCACGCGCGCCTGCCTTTGCCGTGGCGCCGGCATCGCCGCGAAAGTCGTCGACCGACACGCCGGCCATGTAGCAGAGATAGGGCGGCACCAGCGGCAGCACGCAAGGCGACAGGAACGAGATCGCCCCCGCCCCGACCGCGCTGACATAGCCGATGTCCAATGCCATTCCCAAGCTCCAACAATGCTGGCGCGCATATAGCGACGCACCGCCTTGTCCACCAATCACCATTTTGTGGCAAGCCGCCGGCCCTGGAGCGACAGACAAGGGAAGAAAAGAACGGCTGGACGCGTTGATGGAAAAAGAGGCCGCGATTTCCCGCGCGCTTCTCCGGATACCCAGGGAGATTTCCATGAAAACGATCACAGCCGGGTTGGCCGCGCTTTTGCTCAGCACCGCCGCATCCTTCGCTGCCGAGGCGTGGAAGGAAGCCGATGTCGGTGGCACCAAGATCTACACCGATGCCAACGGCATGACGCTTTATACCTACGACAAGGACGAGAAGGGCAAGACCAACTGCTACGACAAATGCGCCACCAACTGGCCGCCGCTGAAGGCCGAGGCCGACGCGAAAGCCGACGGTGAATGGACAGTCGTCGACCGCACCGACGGCACCAAGATGTGGGCCTATGAGGGCAAGCCGGTCTACACCTTCATCAAGGACAAGAAAGCCGGCGACATGACCGGTGACGGCGTCGGCGAAGTCTGGCACGTCGTCAAGGCCGACTGACGTTCCCAATGCAGCGTCCTGCCTGCTGGCGGACTGCGTGCTGCCGCTAGCGGGACGTCGACTGGTCGCCGGGCACCTCCATGCGCCTGGCGGCCGGTTTCATTATGCAGGCTATTGCGCCACCCGGCCGTTTTTGCATGGTCGCCGGCGACGTATCTCTGAGTCGTTTCGGGTCGCTCGAACCATGAACGGCCTTCCCCGAAATTCTGTGATGTTCCCCATACACTCTAAGAGTGTATTGCTGCGGACGTCCCCGCAATTTGGCCACTTCCCCTTGACCGATTGCAAAAGCGCGGCCATGTGAGCGACGAAAAGAACGCGTCGCGCAGCGGAATTCTTCTGCCGCCCACAGCTGATATGAGACCTCATGGACGTCGTCGTCGTCGAATCGCCGGCCAAGGCAAAGACAATCAACAAATACCTCGGCAAGAACTACAAGGTTCTGGCCTCGTTCGGCCATGTCCGCGATCTGCCGGCCAAGGATGGCTCTGTGCGCCCCGACGAGGACTTTGCGATGTCCTGGGCCGTCGACACCGCGTCCGGCAAGCGGCTGGCCGACATCGCCAAGGCGGTCAAGGACGCCGACGGCCTCATCCTCGCCACCGACCCGGACCGCGAGGGCGAAGCGATCTCCTGGCATGTGCTGGAAGTGCTGAAGCAGAAGCGCGCGCTGAAGGACAAGCCGGTCAGCCGCGTCGTCTTCAACGCCATCACCAAGTCCTCGGTGCTGGAAGCCATGGCCAATCCGCGCCAGATCGACGCGCCGCTGGTCGATGCCTATCTCGCCCGCCGGGCGCTGGACTATCTCGTCGGCTTCACGCTGTCGCCGGTGCTGTGGCGCAAGTTGCCCGGCGCCCGCTCGGCCGGCCGCGTCCAGTCGGTGGCGCTGCGCCTGGTCTGCGACCGCGAATCCGAGATCGAGCGCTTCATCCGCGAGGAATACTGGCAGATCGCCGCCATTCTCGGCACGCCGCGCAACGAGAATTTCGAAGCACGGCTGACCGCCTTCGAGCGCAAGAAGCTGCAAAAACTCGACATCGCCAACAAGGCGCAGGCCGACGACATCAAGGCGATGCTCGAAGGCGCCGCTTTCAAGGCGCTTTCGGTCGAAGCCAAGCCGACCAAGCGCAATCCCGGCCCGCCCTTCACCACCTCGACCCTGCAGCAGGCGGCCTCGTCGGGCCTCGGCTTTTCCGCCAGCCGCACCATGCAGGTGGCGCAGCGCCTCTATGAAGGCATGGACATCGGCGGCGAGACCGCCGGCCTGATCACCTATATGCGAACCGACGGCGTGCAGATGGCGCCGGAGGCGATCGACGCCGCGCGCGACGCGATCACCAAGGAGTTCGGTGCGAAATACCTGCCGGAAAAGCCGCGTTTCTACACGACCAAGGCCAAGAACGCCCAGGAAGCGCACGAGGCGATCCGCCCGACCGATTTCATGCGCACGCCGGCTTCGGTCAGGCAGTATCTCGATGCCGACCAGGCGCGGCTCTACGAGCTGATCTGGAAGCGCGCCATCTCCAGCCAGATGCAGCCGGCCGAGATCGAGCGCACCACGGTCGAGATCGAGGCGGTCAACGGCGCCCGCACCGCCGAGCTTCGCGCCGTCGGTTCGGTCGTTCGCTTCGACGGTTTCATCGCCGCCTACACCGACCAGAAGGACGAGGACGCGGAGGACGAGGAAAGCCGCCGCCTGCCCGAGATCCGCGCCGGCGAACAGCTTGCGCGCCAGGCGATCAACGCCACCCAGCATACCACCGAGCCGCCGCCGCGCTATTCCGAGGCCTCGCTGATCAAGAAGCTGGAAGAGCTCGGCATTGGCCGCCCGTCCACCTACACGGCGATCCTGAAGACACTCGAGGACCGCGACTATGTCGAGATCGACAAGCGCAAGCTGGTGCCGCAGGCCAAGGGCCGGCTGTTGTCGGCCTTCCTCGAAAGCTTCTTCGAGCGCTATGTCGAATATGATTTCACCGCCTCGCTGGAGGAAAAGCTCGACGAGATCTCCGACGGCAAGCTCGCCTGGAAGGACGTGCTGCGCGACTTCTGGAAGGATTTTTCCGGCGCCGTCGCCGACATCAAGGAACTGCGCGTCACCGACGTGCTCGATGCGCTGAACGAAGAGCTGGCGCCGCTGGTGTTCCCGGCGCGGGAAGACGGCTCGAACCCCCGCATCTGCCCGAAATGTGGCACCGGCAATCTGTCGCTCAAGCTCGGCAAATTCGGCGCCTTCGTCGGCTGCTCGAACTATCCGGAATGCTCGTTCACCCGCCAGCTCGGCGACGCCGCCAACCCCAATGGCGAGAACGGCAATGGCGACGACGGCACCAAGATGCTGGGCAAGGACCCCTACACAGCCGAGGAAATCACGCTGCGCAGCGGCCGCTTCGGCCCCTACATCCAGCGCGGCGACGGCAAGGAAGCCAAGCGCTCCAGCCTGCCCAAGGGCTGGACGGCCGAAACGATCGACCACGAGAAGGCGCTCGCCCTCTTGGCGCTGCCGCGCGACGTCGGCAAGCATCCGGAGAGCGGCAAGATGATTTCGGCCGGGCTGGGCCGCTACGGACCGTTCGTGCTGCATGACGGCACCTACGCCAACCTCGAAAGTATCGAGGACGTGTTCTCGATCGGCCTCAACCGCGCCGTGTCGGTGATCGCCGAGAAACAGCTGAAGGGCAAGAACGGCCGCAATGGCGGCACCCCCGCCGCGCTGAAGGAGCTTGGCGATCACCCCGATGGCGGCGGCAAGATCGTCGTGCGCGACGGCAAATACGGGCCCTACGTCAACTTCGGCAAGGTCAATGCGACGCTGCCCAAGGGCAAGGACCCTCAGGCGGTGACCATCGAGGATGCACTGGCCCTGATTGCCGAGAAGGAAGCCAAGGGCGGCGACGGCAAGAAGCCGTTCCGCAAGGCGGCGGGGGCGAAGCCCGCGGCCGCCAAAAAGCCGGCGGCGAAGAAAAAGGGATAGCAGGCCGTGGCGCGCAGGATCTCCGGACGAAGCCACGGCGATCCGCGCACCGCCGATACCCGCGCCAAGGTGAAGGACGACTACCGCCCCTCGCGCGACGAGATCCTGCGCTACATCGCCGAAAACCCGGACCGCGCGGGAAAACGCGACATCGCCAAGGCGTTCGCGCTGCGCGGCGAGGACCGCATCTGGCTGAAGGACATGCTGCGCGACCTGCAGGACGAAGGTATCCTGACCAAGGAGCGCAAGCGGCTCGCCCGCGTCGGCGCCCTGCCACATGTCGCGGTGCTCGACATCTTCGGCCGCGACGGCGACGGCGTGCTCCTGGCGCACCCGGCCGAGACCGTCGGCAGCGGCGAGCCGCCCGTCGTCTCGATCCGCGTGTCGCGCGGCGGCAACGGCCCGGCGCCCGGCATAGGCGACCGCGTGCTGGCCAAGACCTTCCCCACAGACGATGCGACAGGCCCTGCCTATACCGGCCGGGTGATGAAGATCTTCGAGAAGCGCACGGATGCCGTGCTCGGCGTCTTTCGTGTGCTGAAGGACGGCACATTCCGGATCGAGCCGGTGGAACGGCGCCAACCCGAACTGGTCGTCGACAAGGAATTCCAGAACGGCGCCAAGAACGGCGACCTGGTCGAGGTCGAACCGGCACGGGCCTCCCGCTACGGACTGCCGCGCGCGAAAGTGCTGACGGTGCTGGGCTCGCTGACCAGCGAGAAGGCGGTTTCGATGATTGCCATCCACGCGCACGATATTCCGCATATCTTTCCGGCTGACGTCATCGCCGAATCCGAGGCCGTGAAGCCGGCGACGCTTGATCAGCGCGAGGACTGGCGCGACCTGGCGCTGGTCACCATCGACCCGGCCGACGCCAAGGACCATGACGATGCGGTGTTCGCCACGCCCGACACCGACGAAAAGAACCCTGGCGGCGTGGTCGTCACCGTGGCGATCGCCGATGTCGCGGCCTACGTCCGCTATGGCACCGCGCTCGACCGCGAGGCGCTGAAGCGCGGCAATTCGGTCTATTTCCCCGACCGCGTCGTGCCGATGCTGCCCGAACGCATCTCCAACGACCTTTGCTCGCTCCGCGAGGGCCAGGATCGTCCTGCGCTTGCGGTGCGCATGACCTTTTCCGCCGACGGCCGCAAAGTCAGGCATTCCTTCCACCGTGTCATGATGAAGTCGGCGGCGAAACTCGCCTACCCGCAGGCGCAGGCGGCCATCGACGGCATGCCTGACGACAAGACCGGCCCGATCCTCGACACGGTGCTGAAGCCGCTATGGGACGCTTATGCCATCCTCAAGCGCGGTCGCGATTCGCGCCAGCCGTTGGAACTCGACCTGCCGGAGCGCAAGATCCTGCTGAAGGAGGACGGCACCGTCGACCGCGTCGTCGTGCCGGAGCGGCTCGACGCTCACAAGCTCATCGAAGAGTTCATGATCCAGGCCAATGTCGCGGCCGCCGAAACGCTGGAAGCCAAGCGCCAGGCGCTGGTCTACCGCATCCACGATGCACCTTCGCTGGCCAAGCAGGAATCGCTGCGCGAATTCCTGCAGACGCTCGGCCTGTCGCTGGCGCGCGGCGCCCAGATGCGCCCGGCCCAGTTCAACGGCATCCTCGAGCGTGTCAGCGGCGCCGATAATGAGGGTCTCGTCAACGAAGTGGTGCTGCGCTCGCAGAGCCAGGCCGAATATTCGCCGAAGAATATCGGCCATTTCGGCCTCAACCTGAAACGCTACGCGCATTTCACCTCGCCGATCCGCCGCTATGCCGACCTGATCGTGCATCGCGGGCTGATTGCCGCACTCGACCTCGGCGCGGGCGGCCTGACGCAGAATGAGGCAGACCGGCTGGAAGATGTTTCCGTGCTGATCTCCGGCACCGAGCGCCGCGCCATGGCGGCCGAACGCGACACGGTCGACCGGCTGGTCGCCGCCTATCTCGCCGAGCGCATCGACGACCGCTTCGACGCGCGCATCTCCGGCGTCACCAAATCGGGACTATTTGTCCAATTGCCGCAGTACGGCGCGGATGGCTTTATCCCGGTGTCAAGTCTGGACGGCGATTACTATATCTACGACGAGACCGCTCGATCGCTGTTCGGAGAGCGCACCGGCAAGGGTTATCAGCTTGCCGACCGCGTCGAGGTTCGCCTGGTCGAGGTGGCGCCGATGGCCGGCGCGATGCGTTTCGAGATGCTGACCGACCCGAAGCCGCTGCCCGGTTCCAAACGGTCGTTCCACAAGGCCAAGGGCCGCGCCCGCGCGTCGCAATCGCGTCCGGGCACGCGCGGCAGGAGACGATGATGGTAAGACAGTTGCAGATGGAAGACCAGGTTTTCGGCGGCGAACTTCATTCGGGCCGGGTCGCACGACCGCTGTGGACGGCGATGAAGCGCGGCCTGCTCGGCCGCTGCCCGCATTGCGGCGAAGGCAAGCTGTTTCGCGGCTTCACCAAGTCCGTCGACAAATGCGACCATTGCGGCGAGGAACTGCATCACCATCGCGCCGACGACCTGCCAGCCTATCTGGTGATCGTCATTGTTGGCCACATCGTGCTCGGTGCCTTCATGGGCGTCGAGGCTACTTCCACCCTCTCCACCTGGCAGCACATCGCCATCTGGGTGCCGCTGACCATCCTGCTCGCGGTGGTGCTCTTACAGCCGGTCAAAGGCGCCGTCATCGGCCTGCAATGGGCGCTCTATATGCACGGCTTCGGCGGCGAAAAGGATGTCATCGAGTCTCACCCCGAGGCTTGAAGTCGCGGCTGGTGCAATCGGCGATGGCTGAACGCCACTTTCGCACAAGACAAGTTTCCGCTAAAGCGCGTCGCGTATGAACGGGTTCACGCGACACGCTTCAGATCTTTTTTCCATGCAGGTCGTTGGTCCCCGAACCTTCTGGACGACATGCATCAGGTCGAGCGTATGGACGGGATGACCAAGGCCGGCATCGACAAGGTTGCGCGGAGCGTTGCACCGCCACGGGCTCGGGCGCTGCGTCCGCGCGACGCCGCGACGCTGATTCTGCTCGACCGCAAAGGCGATGACATCCTGGTGCTGATGGGCCGGCGCCATGCCGGTCATGCCTTCATGCCCGGGAAATTCGTCTTTCCCGGCGGCCGTACCGATCCAGCCGATAGCCGCATTCCCGTCGCAGCAGGGCTCCACTCGGAGGTGCAAGCCAATTTGACCGCCGGCCTTGGCCGCACGAGCGTAGCGCGCGCCCGCGCCATTGCGCTGTCGGCGATACGCGAGACCTACGAGGAAGCCGGTCTGCTCATCGGCCGCAAAGGCGCCTTCGCGACGACCAGGCGTGATTGGCAGGGCTTTGCCGAACACGGTGTGATGCCATCGCTGGAGCCGCTGCGTTTCATCGCGCGGGCGATCACACCGCCAAACCGGGTACGCCGTTTCGACACCCGCTTCTTCAGCGCCTGGCGTGGCGACGTGGCGGTTGAGCTTCCGGGCGGCGGTCCGACCAATGAACTGGAGGAGCTGGTCTGGCTGCCGCTGGCCAAAGCCAGGGAGGCAGACATTCCCGACATTACCCGCATGATCCTGGAGGAGCTGGAAAGGCGCCTCGCCGACGATCCGCTGCTGCGTCCGGGCGGCTCGGTGCCACTCTACCGGCTTGTCCGCAATCGCTTCATCCGCGAAATTCTATAGGTAATTCAGGCATCACATGACGGTCGATACCCAACAACAGGGCGACGAACGCGTACACTGGCTGCCGATGGTCGCTGCGATCTCCTCGATCAGCGTCGTCGGCATCGCCATCGGCCTCGGCATGCCGCTGCTCAGCGTCATCCTGGAGACGCGCGGCCACTCGGCCTCGATGATCGGTCTCAACACGGCCGTCGCCGGCCTGGCCTCGATCGCCGGCGCGCCGCTCGCCACGCCGCTTGCCATGCGCTTCGGTGTCGCCTGGACCATGCTGGCCATGATTGCCGCCGGCGCGCTCGCCTTCGTCGGCTTCCATTTCGCGCCGGCCTTCTGGATGTGGTTCCCGCTGCGCGTCGTGCTGCATATCGCGCTGACAGTGCTGTTCATCCTGTCGGAATTCTGGATCAGCACCTCGGCACCGCCGCACCGGCGCGGCCTGGTGCTGGGCATCTATGCCACCGTGCTGTCGCTCGGATTCGCCGCCGGGCCGTGGCTGTTTTCTCATCTCGGCAGCTCCGGCTTCCGGCCCTTCGGCGTCATCATCGGGTTGGTGACACTGGCCGCAATACCGGTGCTGGCGGCACGCAACGAGAGCCCGACGATCGTTGCCGACAGCGAGACCAGCCACTTCCTGCGCTACATCTGGCTGGTGCCGACCGCCACCTTCGCGGTGCTGGTGTTCGGCGCCGTCGAGACCGGCGGCTTCGCCCTGTTCCCTATCTATGGCAGCCGCATCGGCTACTCCGAGGCCGACGCCGCCCTGCTGCTGACCATGATCGGCCTCGGCAACGTGCTTTTGCAGATCCCGATCGGCATGATCAGCGACCGCGTCTCGGACCGCCGCCATCTGCTCCTGGCTTGCGCCACCGTCGGCCTCGCCGGCACCGTCTTCATGCCGCACTTCGCCGCGAATTGGCACCTGATGGCAGCGCTTCTGTTCGTCTGGGGTGGCGTGGTCGCCGCGCTCTATACGATCGGCCTTGCCCATCTCGGCTCGCAACTCTCCGGCCATGAGTTGGCCTCCGCCAACGCCGCCTTCGTGCTTTGCTATGGTGTCGGCATGGTGCTCGGGCCGCAGGCGATCGGTATCGGTATGGACATCTTCGGCCCCTCCGGCTTCGGCTGGTCGCTCGGTGTTTTCTTCGCCGCCTATATCGCTTTGGTCGGCATCAGGCTCGTCCGGAAAATCCTGTAGGGCGGCTCGATCAGGCGCCTCGGTGCACGAGGCTGCTGACATCACCGTGTCAGCAGCACCCCTGCTATATCGGCGTTCCACAAGCAGGGAGATATCAGATGATCGACAGTGGATTTGAAACCAGATCGGTGCGGATGGAGTTGCTGCTGCTTGTCAGCTTCCAGGCACCGCCCGCCGATGTCGACCGCATCATGGAAGCGGTGGTGGCGATCAACCCGCTCGGCATGGGCAATTATGACAGCAACGCCTTCCAGTCGGCTGGCGGCGTCGAGCGCTACCGCCCGCTCGAAGGTGCTGCCGCCGGCGCCGAGACGATCTTGCGTGAGCGGCCAGGCACGGTCGAGGTGTCGTTCGAACTGCCCGACGACCAGACGCTCGCCGCCCGAATCGTTGAGGCGATCTACCAGGCGCATTCCTATCAGGAGCCGGTGATCCGCATCCAGCCGCTGCTCGCCAGCCGCTCGAAAGGTCTCGACGACCGCGCCAACCCCAATCGCTGGTGGAACACCACGGGCGACTGGAAGAAGGCCGCTTCACCGGTCAGGGAGGACGCCTGAAGCTGCCGACGTCGCTGCCGTCGGCACGCTCCTTGCCTGCGGCAACGGGCATTGGGCGCGGCAGAGGCCCGGCCGGGCTTGACTTTCCGGGCACGTTCTTTATGTGTCGCGCCAAGTTTCCCGCGTCCGGGTGTTTTCCCCGTGCTCCAGCGGCCAAAACTCCACGAACATTAACGGACGAACATCATGGCCAAAGCCGCAAACATCAAGATCAAGCTTCTGTCGACCGCCGACACCGGTTTCTTCTACGTGACCAGCAAGAACAGCCGTACCAAGACCGACAAGCTGTCGTTCCGCAAGTACGATCCGGTCGCCAAGAAGCACGTCGAATTCAAGGAAACCAAGATCAAGTAATCGGTTTCCTCCGAGCATGCCGAAGCGCCGCCCACCGGGCGGCGTTTTTCGTTTGGTGGACTGATCGCCAGCCCGCGCCGAAAACGCAGATCTTCCGCTGCTCGGCGCGGAATCCTGATGTCGTTTTTTGGGAGAAAGGGGGCCGGTCGGCGTTTGGCAGCGGTACGAGGAGGCCACTATGTGCCAGCGCCGGCCGGCCGACCCCACGGACCCAGGAGATGCGGCGGACCTGAGCATCATGGGGTATTTTTCGGATCGAACCGGCAAATCCACCCTCGTGCCGGTCGTCTTGGTCTATGGCTTCACATTTGCGCAAGACCTTATAAAAATCAACAGTTTCTTAACCAAGCCTCGCGAATCGCTTGGATTAAGGTAAATTCCTAACCTTGTTGGCTTGACCGGGAAATCGGGCGCCGGCGCCTGAGCATGATCCCCCAAAAGTGGTATCCGGCTTCGGAAAAGATCATGCTCGAACAAAAAAGATAGAGCCCCATCCCGGCTCCATCGGGAGGGAACAGGCTCTATGCGGCCTTGGCGACGACGCGGTTGCGGCCACCGCTCTTGGCCTCGTAAAGCGCAAGGTCAGCGCGTTTCATCAGCGCCGCGACCGTATCCGTCCCCTTCAGCACAGACGATACGCCGACGCTTACGGTGACCTCGATCGTCTTGCCCTCATGGCCGATGGCAAAGGGCATCTGGGCGATCTCGGCACGGATGCGTTCGGCGACCTTTTCGGCCACAGCGCCGTCAGTATCGGGCATGACCACGACGAACTCCTCGCCGCCGAAGCGGCAGGCAAGGTCGATGCCGCGCACGTTCTTGCGCAACCGCCGCGCGAATTCGCGCAGCACGTCATCGCCGCCATCGTGGCCGTGCAGATCGTTGATGGCCTTGAAGCGATCGAGGTCGCTGATCATCACCGATAGCGGCCGCCGCCGCGCCACGGCACGGTCGAACAGCGTTTGCAGATGGCTGTCGAGGTAACGGCGGTTGTGCAGCCCGGTCAGCCCGTCGGTCACCGCCATCTCGATGGTCTGGGTCACACTGGCGCGGAGTTGGTCGTTGTAGCGCTTGCGGCGCACCTGCGTGCGCAGCCGCGCGGTCAGCTCCTGCTGGTCGATCGGCCGCATCAGGAAATCGTTGATGCCGAGTTCGAGGCCGCGGATGATGCGCCCCTCCTCGCCCTCGTCGGCCAGAAGGATGATCGGCAGGAAGCGCGTGCGATCGAGCGAGCGCAGCTGCGAGCACAACCGCAGCGGATCGAAATCGGCGAACGCCGTCGAGATCAGCACGCATTCATAGGCTGTCTCGGCTGCCTGGAAGAAACCGGCATGCGGATCGCTGGCGATGTCGAGATCGGCCCTGCCGCGCAGCATCTTCTGGATACGCTCATAGGACGATTTGCGCTCGTCGATCAAAAGAACCTTCGGCGTGGTGTCGGCCGCGGTGAAGTTGCGGCTCAAAAGCTCCTCGATGCCGATGTTGCGGGTTGTCGAGGCGCGCAGCCGCAACTCGTCGGTCAGCGACTTCAGCCTGACCAGGCTCTTGACGCGCGTCATCAGCTGCAGGTCGTTGACCGGCTTGGTCAGGAAATCGTCGGCGCCGGCCTCCAGCCCGCGCACCCGGTCCGAAACCTGGTCGAGCGCGGTGATCATGACGACTGGGATGTGCGCGGTCGCCGGATCGCTTTTCAGCCGCTTGCAGACCTCGAAGCCGTCCATGTCGGGCATCATCACGTCGAGCAGCACGACATCGACCTTGCCGTTCTCGCAGGTCTCGATGGCGTCCGGCCCGTTGGACGCAGTCAGCACCTCGAAATATTCGGCAAGCAGCCGAACCTCGAGCAGCCTCACATTGGCAGGGACGTCGTCGACGACGAGGATCCGCGCGGTCATGTCACAAGGCTCCGGCTTGGCTGGACATCAGGCATCGCCCAGATAGGATTTGATGGTCTCGATGAAGCGCGGCACCGAGATCGGCTTGGAAATATAGGCCTCGCAGCCGCCCTGGCGGATGCGTTCCTCGTCGCCTTTCATGGCGAAGGCGGTGACGGCAATGACCGGAATCGAGTGGAGGTCGTCATCCTCCTTCAGCCATTTGGTCACTTCCAGCCCCGAAACCTCCGGCAGCTGGATGTCCATCAGGATCAGGTCCGGCCGGTGGCGGCGCGCCAGATCCAGCGCTTCCAGGCCATTGCGCGTGCGAACCGTCTCGTAACCGCTGGCTTCGATGAGGTCCCGAAAGAGCTTCATATTGAGCTCGTTGTCCTCGACGATCATGACCTTCTTAGGCATCGATTTCCCGTCCCGACGGCCTCCTGCGTGAAGACCATCGTTATGCGTCCTTGCCGGATCGCACCCAACCCTTCGCCACTCTACGCCAATTTGATTGACGAAACGGAAACCGGCCGCCGCAAAAGCTGTCCGGATTCCAACGCGGAGACGGTGATGGCTTGCCGCAAGCGACGCTTGCCATTACTGCGGAAAGAGACTCATTCCGCAACCAGAAGGTAATGATGGCAAACGCAGCGTCAATGCGCGAGGAAGCGGAGACCATTGCCGTCAAGGCATTGGGCTTCGTCGCGGCCGATCCGGAGCTTCTGCCGCGCTTCCTGGCGATCACCGGCATCGAGGCGCAGTCGATCCGGCGCGCGGCAGGCGAGCCGGGTTTCCTGGCCGGCGTGCTGCAGTTCATCCTGGCCCACGAACCGACCTTGCTTCGCTTCGCCGAGGAGACCGGAACCCCGCCAGCTGCCGTCGGCAAGGCCCTGCGGGCGCTGCCGCTCGGCGACGACGATCATGAGCGCTCGATATGAGCGACGATCCCGAGACAGCACGGCAGATCGAAGAGCTTGCCGCGGACGACCGGCCGCTGCTGGTGCTCGACGTCGACGATGTCGTGCTGGAGTTCATCCGGCCCTTCCCGCATTTTCTCAAATCGCGCGGCTTCGGCCTGACGCTGGCCTCCTTCCGCCTCACCGGCAACATCGCAGAGACCGCCAGCGGCCGCCTGATCGAACAGGAAGAGGTGACGGTGCTTCTGGGTGAATTCTTCGACGCCCAGGCCGACTGGCAAAGCATCACCGACGGCGCGGCGGAAGCCCTAGGCACGCTCGGCGGCCGCGCCGAGATCGTCCTGCTGACCGCCATGCCGCACAGGCACCGTGCCGTGCGCCGCTCCCATCTCGACGCGCTCGGGCTGCCCTACCCGCTTCTGACCACCGAAATGGCCAAGGGACCTGCGGTGGCCAAATTGCGCGGCAAGAAAGGCCGGCCGGTGGTTTTCGTCGACGACCAGCCGTCCAATCTGGCGTCGGTGAAAAGTTCGGTTGCCGACGCGCATCTATTCCATCTGATGGCCGACAACTCGCTGCGCGCCTTCCTGCCGCCGACGCCGGACGGCGTCATCGTCGTCGACAATTGGCACGACGCCGCGCCGAAGATCGCGGCGGCGCTCGGGCTTTAGCTCCCGAACATTCAGGGTTTCAGCTTCGCTCCTGCTCCGCCGCTGTTGCCCTCGCCAGGACTCGCATCCTGATCGGTGCTGTCATCCGTGACCGGATCGGCCTGCTTCAGCATGGCGCCGTTGACGGTGACCGAACCATCCGGCTTGGCGTTGATGGCCCATTCGATGCGGCCGTCCGGCAGCGTCTTGCCAAATCCCTTGATGGCCAATGCGATCGGAAAATACTGCGCCGCCTCGGGCTCGGTCTTGGCCGCCTCCTGCAGGCTCGCCACGATCTTGTCATAGCCCGCAACATCGATTGTCACATTTGCATCGGGCTTCTTGCCGGGGAAGGTCATCTCGCCTTCCAGGGCTACCTCGATATTGCCGTTCTTCACCGTGCTATGCCCGATGACGAACTTGGGCGTCTTGGCCAGGAAATCGGCGGAAATCTGATCGCCGAAATCAGCCGGCAGCGGCGGATTCTTGTTGAGATCAAAGGTTTCGATGGCTTTCTTCGTCATGCTGTCGAGATCAATGTTGGCGCCACCGAAGTTCAGATCGATATCGGTGGGCAGCAATGCCACGCTCCAGCTGGGCAGGAGTTGCGCGGGTATCGTCAGCCCCGATGCCTTGATCGCATAGTTGATCTTTCCGTCCTGGGCGATGCCGTCCATTCCGAACGCCGTGCTTAGCTGCGCGGCGCCGAAATTACCGACCGGACTTTCGACCGCGAAATCCTTGAACCCATAGGTTCCGTCGAGCCTCTCCCACAAGGGCAGAGCCGCCAGAAGAAGCGATTTGAGCTGAGCCTGGTTTGCCTTCAGCGCAGCCTCGTCTTCATTGGCCACGGCGAATGCCAGCAGATCGAGCAGCGGCTTTGTCCGCACCCCCTTGCCGTTTGCATCCACCGACAGTTCCGGCGACTTCACGGTGACCGGAAATTTCATCCCACTCTCAGGATCGTCGAACTTGATCGCTTCCACGAAGCTCGACATCTTCTGCGTCATTGTCACGTCGACGCCGCCATTTGCGGACTTGGTCGCGGCAAAGTTTGCCGTGCTGGCGCCGGCGCTGACGTCCATGTGCTGCTTGGCATCTTTGGACGTCATCGTCATGCCGGCCATTGTGCTGGCGCCGCTGGTGAACGCGGCCAGATCAGGATTGTAGACGCCGTTGCCTTTGCCGTCCTTGATCGTGAACTGCGTGCTTTGCAAACCTTCCGGCCCGTTGACCTCGAAGGACCCGGTCTGCGAGAACTCCATCGAGACATCCCAGGATCCGTCACTGCGCGGCTTCACCATCATCGCGTAGGGCGCAAAGTCCAGCTTCACGAGCTTCTGTTCCGGCAATGCGTTGACCAGCGCCTTGAAATCAAACGTGATCCTGTAAGCGTCGCCTTCAATCGAGACCTTGAGCACGCCTTTCTCGATCGCCTGTTTGCCGACATAGCGGGACAGATCTTCGGAAAGCTGCTTCGCGCCCTGGCTGTCGACGGTCTGGGCGAAGGCAGGCGCGCCGAGCGCGAGAACGAAAACAAATGGCAAAATACGCTTCACGTCGCTTCTCCCTTTGGCCTTTGCAGGCAAAAATCACTGCTTGCTTCTGTTAGGGAAATACCATCACAGCCGCAAGACGAAGACCAGTACACGAGGCCGTCGCTTTCCTAGCTATAGCACCAACCGCATCAGCGGGCGGCCCGGCTTGCGTTCGACAAGTCGCTCGAAGCCGGCCTTCTCGAACACCCGCGACGAGCCGACGAAGAGACCGATCGAACGCGAATCGCGCGACAGATCGATCGGGCAGGCCTCGACCAGCCGCGCGCCGTTTTCCCGGGCAAACGCGATGCCGCCTTCGACAAGGCGATGGCTGATCCCCCTGCCGCGCGCCTTGACGCGGATGAAGAAGCACGAGATCGCCCAGACGCCCGGGTCGGCGGCGTCGGCCGGATCGACGGGAGCGGAGCCCCTGCCCTGATTGTTCCATTCGGGCACGTCGCCGCGCGGGCCGATCTGCATCCAGCCGACCGCTTTGCCGTCCTCGAAGGCCAGCAGCCCGGGCGGCGGCCCGGCTTCGATCCGCGCCCTGATATGGTCCTTGTTGCGCTCCCGGTCACTCGCGCGGCGCACCGCCGGCGCCAACCGGAAATGCGTGCACCAGCAGCCGTAACAGGCGCCCTGTTTGCCGAAGAGATCCTCGAAATCCGCCCACAGTTCGGGCGCCAGCGGCGCGATGGTCATGCTCATGACTTCTCCCCAGGCCAAGCTTGTTGCCGGCCCTGCGCTGTCGTACCATTGCGTTTGTTCTCTTTATGTTCGCAGCAATGGCAGCCCCTGTCAACAATCCCGATCACGGTTTTTGCCGCGACTGCCTGACCTTTCAGCGCGGCGAGACGCGCCGCTGCGAGCGCTGCGGCAGTCCACGGCTTGCCCGCCATCCCGAGCTTTACCGGCTGCACCTTGCCCATATCGATTGCGATGCGTTCTACGCGGCCATCGAAAAGCGCGACAACCCGGCGCTGAAGGACCGGCCGGTGATCGTCGGCGGCGGCAAGCGCGGCGTCGTCTCCACCGCCTGCTACATCGCCCGCATCCACGGCGTGCGCTCGGCGATGCCGATGTTCAAGGCACTCGAGGCCTGCCCGGAAGCGGTCGTCATCCCGCCCGACATGGAAAAATATGTCCGCGTCGGCCGCGAGGTGCGTGCGCTGATGCAGGCGCTGACGCCACTGGTCGAACCGCTCTCCATCGACGAGGCGTTTCTCGACCTTTCCGGCACCGAGCGCCTGCATGGCATGCCGCCTGCCGTCGTTTTGGCGCGCTTCGCGCTGACGGTGGAAAAGGAACTCGGCATCACGGTTTCGGCAGGCCTCTCCTATTGCAAGTTCCTCGCCAAGGTGGCGTCCGATTTCCGCAAGCCGCGCGGCCTGTCGGTGATCGGCGAGGCCGAGGCGCTCGGCTTCCTGGCCGAACAGCCGGTGACGCTGATCTGGGGTGTCGGCAAAGCCTTCGCCGCAAGCCTGGAGTGTGACGGCATCCGCACCATCGGCCAGCTGCAGCGCATGGAGCGTGGCGACCTGATGCGCCGCTACGGCGTGATGGGCGACCGGCTCTACCACCTGTCGCGCGGCGAGGACGACCGCCGCGTCCATCCCGACAGCGACGCCAAGAGCGTGTCGGCGGAAACCACCTTCGACACCGACATTTCAGCCATGGCCGAGCTTGTCCCGGTGCTGAGGGCGCTGTCGGAAAAAGTCTCGGCGCGGCTGAAGAAGTCGGGCATCGCCGGCCGTACCGTGGTGCTGAAGCTGAAAACGCAGGATTTCAAGCTCCGCACCCGCAACCGCCAGCTCGGCGATCCCACCCGGCTGGCCGACCGCATCTTCCAGACCGGGCTCGACCTGCTGCGTCGGCAAGCGGACGGGACGAAGTACCGGTTGCTCGGCATCGGCGTCAGCGATCTCTCGGACGACGAAAAGGCCGATCCGCCCGATCTGGTCGACATCCAGTCGCGCAAGCGCGCGCTTGCAGAAGGCGCCATTGACACGCTGCGCGGCAAGTTCGGCAAGAAGGCCGTGGAAACCGGCTACACCTTCGGCAAGGGCCGCAGTGCCAACCCGCCCGAACCGATCGAGGACTGACTCGCCGGTCAGGTGCGGCTGAGATCGATCCGGCTGGTCACCACGGTCTTGCCGGTCTTGGGATCGACGTCGGTCACCGTCAGCCGCATGCCGTTGCCGCCGGTTTTCTCGACCGTCAGCCGCGCCTTGCGGTCGCCATTGACCTCCTTCGCCCAGCGGATGCCGAGATTGATCGCATTGCCGGACCGTTTGCCGGCGAGCTGCGCCGGCCCGGTGCGGGACCCGACATAGACGCCCGTGTAGCCTGCGCCGCTCGATTTCAGATCGGCGCTGATGGCACGCGTCACCACGACAAGGCCGCGGCATTTGCCGTCGAGCGACAGCGAGGTCGCGGTCGCGCCGGAGCTGAAGGTGCAGGAAACATTCACGGTCGGCGCCTCGGTTGTCACCTTGACGGTCCCTTTGCCGGCGAAGCTGCCCTGGAACGAACGCAGGAAGTCGGCATCGTCGGCACGGGCGTCTGCCGCGGCCATCAGGCTGCCGGCAAGGACAAGGCATGCAAGTGATTTCATCGAACTCTCCCCCGAGAAGTTTATCGGAAACGCGGGTGCGACCAGGCGAGCTGGCAATACGCAGACTCAAGGAACGCCTGCCAAGACGGCAGGTTCCGCCTTCAACATGACTGTTTTTTAACGCCCGGATTCCTACGGCTGGCCCAGTCGAATGCAGTTGCTAGCGGTTGCGATGGAAGGCGGAGCTTGCGACATAGCGCGCATGGCACCCGCTCCCTCGATCCCCAAGGCCGCGTTCTGGATGGCGCTGTCGATCGCGTCGTTCCTGGCGATGTCGGTCGCCGGCCGCGCCACGACCGCCGAGCTCAACGTCTTTCAGGTGGTTGAGCTGCGCTCGGTGATCGGCTTCTTCATCCTGCTGCCGCTGGTGATGACGAATGGCGGCTTTGCCGCGATGCGCACCGGGCGGCCGCTGGCCCATCTTGCCCGCAACGTGGTCCACTATGCCGGCCAGGCCGCGTGGCTCTATGCGCTGACGCTGATCCCGCTGGCTGTCCTGATTTCGATCGAATTCACCACGCCGATCTGGACAGCGATCCTGGCCGTCAGCTTCCTGGGCGAAAAACTGTCGCGGCCAAGGCTCGCGGCAATCGTGCTGGGGCTGGTCGGCGTGGTGATCATCGTTCGCCCGGGCGTCGGTTCCGTCGACCCCGGACATCTTGTCGTGCTGGGCGCGGCGGTCTGCTTCGGCATCTCGGTGGTCATGGTCAAGTCGCTGACGCGCACGGACAGCGTCGTGCGCATCATCTTCTGGATGCTGATCATCCAGTCGGTGCTCGGCCTCATCCCGGCGCTCTATGTGTGGCGCAACCCGCCGGTCGAGCTCTGGCCATGGATCCTGCTCGTCGCCTTCACCGGCATGTCGTCGCATTTCTGCATGGCCCGCGCGCTTGCCCATGCCGATGCCACCGTCATCTCGCCGATGGATTTCCTGCGCGTGCCGCTGTCGGCGCTGATCGGCTGGCTGCTCTACCAAGAGCAGATCGACGCCTTCACCGCCGGCGGCGCCTTGCTGATCCTGTTGGGCAATCTGCTCAATCTGCAGCGCAAGGCGCCGCAACCGGCCGAGGTCGCCACCTCGTAGCCACCTGGGTTAGTTCCCCTCGTCCGGTATGTTCAGCACATGGCCGCAGGCCTTGCAGTGGACGGCATCCGGCTCGTGCCGCTGCAGTCCGCATTGTGGGCAGGGAAAGAACACCTTGGTTGGGCGGAAGATCGCCTGTGCCAGCTTCACGAACAGCGATATGCCGATGATCATGGTGGCGATCGCCGTCAGCTTGCCGGCTATCCCCGGCAGCACGATGTCGCCGAAGCCGGTCGTCGTCACCGTCGCGACGGTGAAATAGAGCGCGTCGATATAGCCTTCGAGACCTGCCTGCGTGCGGAAGAAGAAGGTGTAGACGAAGCCGGTAACGACGAAGAGAAAGGTCAAAAGGTTGATCACTGCCTGGCTTGCCTCGCGCCACGGCTTCAGCCCACGCATCTCGAAATGCCGCCAGAGCGAGCCGCTGCGCGACAGAGACCACAGCCTCAGGATGCGCAGGAAGGCGAGATTGGCAAAGGCCGTGGGCATCAGCAGCGTCAGAAGAATGAAGCCATCGACCCAGGAGGTCGGCTGCCTGATCAGCCGCAGCATGTCGTTGGAGGCAAGCAGCCGGGCGATCATGTCGGCCGCGACAAGGGCTGCCACCGAATAGTCGAGCCAGAGGAACGACGGTTTGTCCTGCAGGACCGGCGTGGCGATGAAAAAGGCGATAATGGCAAGATCGATGATCACCGCCACCAGTTGGAACCGGAACGCCGCCGGTGTCCGCCCGTGATAGAGCCTGCGCAGAACATCGCGAAGCCGCGCCAAGGCAGAAATGTCCCGCGATCCATCCGCCGTCATGGCGGACATGGCCGAAATCGGCAGGGCGCGCGACCAGCGGGAGCGATCACACCAACTCCACTTCCACCACGCCCTGCACCGCGCGCATGGCCGAGGCGATTTGTGGCGAGACGCGATAGCCGCCCGGCAGAGCGATCTCAACCTCGCCCTGCGCCTCTCCCTTGAGGACAATGATGCTGACCTGGCTGTCGCCACGCTGTTTGAGCTGCGATTGAATGATCGACGCTGGCCCGTCGTCCCGGACAAAGACGCGCAGCGCCTTCTGGATGCGGCTGGCCTCATCTTCCAGCGATTGCACCGAGTTGATGCGCAGGTTGACGCCTTCCGGCCTGTCTTCGGCCGAAACGGTGATCACCACCGAACGGCCGGGCTCCAGGAGGTCGCGATACTGCGCCAGCCCTTCGGAGAACAACACCGCCTCGTACTGGCCGGACGTGTCGGAAAACTGCACGACGCCCATCTTGTTGCCGGTGCGCGTCTTGCGCTCCTGCTTGGTGGTGACGGTGCCGGCGAGCCGGCCGGCAGCGGCACCGCGTTTGACGGCGGCCGAGAACTCGCCCCAGTTCTGCACCCGCATCTTCTGCAGCGCCGCCTTGTATTCATCGAGCGGATGGGCCGAGAGATAGAAACCGACAACCTGGAATTCGCGGTGCAGCCGGTCGGCGGCCAGCCATGGCTCGGTCGCCGGCAGGTTGAGTGCCTGCGACTGCGCGCCGAGCGAAGCGCCGAAAATGTCGGCCTGGCCGGAAACCGCATTCTGCTGCGCCAGCGACGCCAGCCCCATCATCCGCTCTACGCCGGCCATCATCGCGGCACGGTCGTGGCCGAAGCAATCGAGCGCGCCGGCGGTGATCAGGCTTTCGAAAACGCGCTTGCCGACGATCTTCGGATCGACCCGTTCGCAGAAATCGGCAAGGTTCTTGAACGGCTTTTCGCCGCGCATGGCGACGATGTGCTCGACCGCCGCATCGCCGACACCTTTCAGTGCCGCCAGCGAATAGAAGATCCTGTTCTCGCCGACCTCGAAGTCGCGGAAACTGCTCATCACCGACGGCGCCAGCACCTGGATGCCGAGGCGCAGCGCATCCTGGCGGAAATCCGCGAGCTTGTCGGTGTTGCCCATGTCGAGCGTCATCGACGCTGCCAGGAACTCGACCGGGTAATGCGCTTTCAGATAGGCAGTCTGATAGGACACCACGGCATAGGCCGCGGCGTGCGACTTGTTGAAACCATAGTCGGCGAACTTTGCCAGCAGGTCGAAAATGAAGTCGGCCTGCGGCTTGCCGACGCCGCGCTCTACGGCGCCCGAGACGAACCGCTCGCGCTGCTTGTCCATCTCGGCGCGGATCTTCTTGCCCATGGCGCGGCGCAAAAGGTCGGCTTCGCCGAGCGAATAGCCGGACAGTTCCTGCGCGATCTGCATGACCTGTTCCTGGTAGACGATGACGCCTTGCGTCTCCTTCACCAGATGGTCGATCTTGGGATGGATCGAGGCCATCTCCTCCTCGCCATGCTTTCTGGCATTGTAGGTCGGGATGTTCTCCATCGGGCCCGGACGGTAGAGCGCGACCAGCGCGATGATGTCCTCGATGCAGTCGGGTCGCATGCCGATCAGCGCCTTGCGCATGCCGGCACTTTCCACCTGGAACACGCCGACCACTTCGCCGCGCGACAGCATGGCATAGGTGTCGGGATCGTCGAGCGGAATGCGGGCGAGATCGATCTCGATGCCGCGGCGGCGGATCAGCTTGACCGCCGTCTCCAGCACCGTCAGCGTCTTCAGGCCGAGGAAGTCGAACTTCACCAGCCCGGCCTGCTCGACATATTTCATGTTGAACTGGGTGACCGGCATGTCCGAGCGCGGATCGCGGTACATCGGCACCAGTTCAGACAAGGGTCTATCGCCGATGACGATGCCGGCGGCATGCGTCGAGGCGTGGCGGTAGAGCCCTTCCAGCTTCTGTGCGGTGTCGAGCAGCGTCTGGACGATCGGCTCCTTCTCCGCCTCCTCGGCAAAGCGCGGCTCGTTGGCGATGGCATCGGCGAGCTTGACCGGATTGGCCGGGTTCTGCGGCACCATCTTGGAAAGCTTGTCGACCTGGCCGTAAGGCATCTGCAGCACGCGGCCGACGTCGCGCAGCACGGCGCGCGCCTGCAGCGTACCGAAGGTGATGATCTGGCCGACCTGGTCGCGGCCATATTTCTGCTGGACGTAGCGTATCACCTCCTCGCGCCGGTCCTGGCAGAAGTCGATGTCGAAGTCGGGCATCGAGACGCGATCCGGGTTGAGGAAGCGCTCGAAAAGCAGCGAGAAGCGCAGCGGGTCGATGTCGGTGATGGTCGTCGAATAGGCTACCAGCGAGCCTGCACCCGAACCGCGGCCCGGCCCGACCGGAATGCCTTGCGACTTCGCCCATTTGATGAAGTCGGCGACGATCAGGAAATAGCCGGGGAACTTCATCTTCTCGATGATGCCGAGTTCGAAATCCAGCCGTTCGCGATATTGTTCGTCAGTATAGCCGGCGGTGGGTCCATGCGCGGCCAGCCGCGCATCGAGCCCTTCATGGGCCTGGCGGCGCAGTTCGTCGGCTTCTGCTTTCAGCGCCGTTTCATTGTCGGCGCCATCGCCACCGGTAAAGCGCGGCAGGATCGGGTTGCGGTTCTTCGGGTAGTAGGAGCAGCGCAACGCGATCTCGACGGTGTTGTCGATCGCTTCCGGCAGGTCCGAAAACAACCTGGCCATATCGGCCTGGCTGCGCAGGAAATTGTCAGGCGACAGCCGGCGGCGGTTGTCGGCCGCGACCACGGAGCCCTCGGCAATGGCGATCAGCGCGTCATGCGCCTCGTAGTCGTCGCGGGCGGAGAAGAACGCCTCATTGGTGGCGACCAGCGGCAGGTCGTGGCTGTAGGCAAGATCGACCGTCGACTTCTCGATTGTCCGGTCATAGCCGGAAACCCGATCCAGCTCGACATAGAGCCGGTCGCCGAACAGCGCTTTGAGGGTCAGCAGCCGTACCTCGGCGAGATCGCGGCGATCTTCCTTCAAAGCATTGCCGATCGGACCGCGTGGCCCGCCGGTCAGGCAGATCAGGCCATCGCATTGCCCCTGCAGCATGTCGCTCGTCAGGTGCACAGGCTCGCCGGGCGGCGTGTGGAGATAAACCCGGCTGACGAGCCGGACCAGATTAGCATAGCCGGCCTCGGTCGCGGCAATCAGCACCACGGCGCGCATCTCCGGTCCCTGCCGCCGGCGGTCGCGCTGGCCGTCGCTGTTCTCACCGGAAAAGGCAAGATCGATCTGGCAACCGATGATCGGTTGGATGCCGTCCTTGACCGCCTTTTGCGCGAACTCCAGCGCCCCGAACAAATTGTTGGTGTCGGTGACGGCGATCGCCGGACATTCGTCCTTGACCGCGTGGCCGACGATCTTGCCGATCTGCAAGGCGCCTTCAAGCAGCGAATAAGCCGAGTGCACGCGCAGATGGATGAAGGGCCGCGCCGGCGCCTCCGGACGCGCGGCTGCAATCGCGGCTTCGCGCTTCAGGGGATCGCGTGGAAGTTTTTCGTCGGCCATGGTGTCCGTGCCGCCTAAGGAGACTCAATCGCCTAGATGTATTGTCCGGAAGCGGACGATGCGAGTCCAGCAGTGGCGTGTTAACAGCTAAGCGGCTTCGTCATGCGAATTCCATGATCACCGCATCGACGGCGAGACTGTCGCCGGGCCTGGCGTTGAGCTTCGACACGGTGAGATCGCGCTCGGCGCGCAGCACATTTTCCATCTTCATCGCCTCGACCACGGCCAGCGTCTCGCCGGCCTTGACCTCCTGCCCCTCAGCGACGGCGATCGACACGACAAGGCCGGGCATCGGGCAAAGCAGCATCCTGGAGGTATCCGGCGGCACTTTTTCCGGCATCAGCCTTTCAAGCTCTGCGATGCGCGGCAGCATGGCTTGAGCCGTCACCGACATGCCCTTCCAGGCGATGCGCAGACCATTCGGCACCGGCCTGATCTGTGCCGCAATCCTGCGGCCGTCCACCGTACCGCGCCAGATCAGATCGCCGGGCCGCCAGTCGGAGGCAACGGTCAGCGCCTTGCCGCCGTCGATCGACAGGTCGAGTTCCATCGGGATCGAGATCATGCCCTCGATGATGGCGGCCGAAAGATAGTCGGCGCCGATCTTGACCACCCAGTCCCGCTTCAGGATGCCGGAATGCGGTGCCAGCCGCCCGCCCAGCCGGTCGAGCCGGTCGCGGCGCAGCAATTCGACGGCGGTCGCGATCGACGCCAGGACCGCCTTCTCGTCCTTGTCCGGCACGATCGGTGCAAAGCCATCGGGATATTCTTCGGCGATGAAGCCGGTCGACAACCGCCCTTCCCGCCAGCGCGGATGCTGCATGAGTGCGGCCAGGAACGGAATGTTGTGCTCGATGCCGTCGACGACAAAGCTGTCCAGCGCCTCCGACATGGCGTCGATGGCCTTGAGCCGCGTTGGCGCCCAGGTGCAGAGCTTTGCCACCATCGGGTCATAGAACATCGAAATCTCCGATCCTTCGGTGACGCCGGTGTCGTTGCGAATGACGATATCGCCGAACGTTCCCTCCTCCGGCGGCCGGTATCGCGTCAGCCGACCGATCGACGGCAGGAAATTTCGGTACGGGTCCTCGGCATAGAGCCGGCTTTCCACCGCCCAGCCGTTCAGCTTCACGTCGCCCTGCCTGATCGCGAGCGTCTCGCCGGCCGCCACGCGGATCATCTGTTCGACCAGATCGATGCCGGTGACAAGCTCGGTCACCGGGTGCTCGACCTGCAATCTTGTATTCATTTCAAGGAAATAGAAGTTCTTGTCCTTGTCGACGATGAACTCGACCGTGCCGGCACTCTGGTAGTCGACCGCCTTGGCCAGAGCCACCGACTGCTCGCCCATGGCTTTCCTGGTCTTGGCGTCGAGAAACGGCGACGGCGCCTCCTCGGCCACCTTCTGGTTGCGGCGCTGAATCGAGCATTCGCGCTCGCCGAGATAGAGCGCGTTGCCATGCCCGTCGGCCAGCACCTGGATTTCGATATGGCGAGGATCCACCACGAATTTTTCGATGAAGACGCGGTCGTCGCCGAACGAGCTTTTCGCCTCGGAACGTGCCCGGTCGAAGCCGTCGCGCACTTCCGATTGGTTCCAGGCGATGCGCATGCCCTTGCCGCCACCACCGGCCGAGGCCTTGATCATCACCGGATAACCGATCTCGCCGGCGATCTGTTCGGCATGATCGGCATTTTCGATGACGCCGAGCCAGCCAGGCACGGTCGACACCTTGGCGGCATTGGCGAACTTCTTCGATTCGATCTTGTCGCCCATCGCCTTGATGGCTTTCGGCTTCGGCCCGATGAAGACGATGCCTTCCTTCTCCAGCGCCTCGCAGAAAGACGCACGCTCCGACAGGAAGCCGTAGCCGGGATGGACAGCCTGTGCGCCGGTTTCTTTGCAGGCGGCGATGATCTTTTCGGCCACCAGATAGCTCTGCGCGGCCGGCGCAGGCCCGATATGCACCGCTTCGTCGGCCATCTCGACATGCACGGCATCGCGATCGGCATCGGAATAGACGGCGACCGTGGCGATGCCCATCTTGCGCGCCGTCTTGATGACACGGCAGGCGATCTCGCCGCGATTGGCGATCAGGATCTTCTTGAACATACTGAATTCATGTCCTCCGGAGGAACCAGTTCTATGGACTCTCCAGCCATGTCTCAAGTGCCCCGGCGGTCCGCGCTGGGCCTTATGGCCGGTGCGTCGAAAAACGTCGCAAGGGAAGTTGGCCACTATCGCCGAAGCCTATAAGGTGGTGTGGGGTCGCTGCGGAGGGCTGGCGGGCATTTCACCTCGCCGGGCAGGCTCAACAAGTCGGCCACCACCTGAAATTCTGTCGATTGCCTTGGGAGGAACTGCCTGATGAAAACCCGCGCCGCTGTCGCTGTCGCCGCCGGAAAGCCGCTGGAGATCATGGAGGTCGACCTCGACGGCCCGCGCGATGGCGAAGTGCTGGTAGAGATCAAGGCGACCGGCATCTGCCACACCGATGAGTTCACGCTGTCAGGCGCCGATCCCGAGGGTCTCTTCCCGGCGATTCTCGGCCATGAAGGTGCCGGCGTCGTTGTCGATGTCGGCAAGGGCGTCACTTCGGTCAAGAAGGGCGACCATGTCATCCCGCTCTATACGCCGGAATGCCGGCAGTGCCCGTCTTGTCTCTCGCGCAAGACCAATCTGTGCACCGCCATCCGCGCCACGCAGGGTCAAGGCCTGATGCCGGACGGCTCGTCGCGCTTCTCGATCGGCAAGGACAAGCTGTTCCACTATATGGGCTGCTCGACCTTCTCCAACTTCACCGTGCTGCCCGAGATCGCGCTGGCCAAGGTCAATCCCGACGCTCCCTTCGACAAGATCTGCTACATCGGCTGCGGCGTCACCACCGGCATCGGCGCGGTGATCAACACCGCCAAGGTCGAGCAAGGCGCCACGGCGGTCGTCTTCGGCCTCGGCGGCATCGGCCTCAACGTCATCCAGGGCCTGAAACTAGCCGGCGCCGACATGATCATCGGCGTCGACCTGAACAACGACAAGAAGCCCTGGGGCGAGAAGTTCGGCATGACGCATTTCGTCAATCCGAAGGAGATCGACGGCGACATCGTCCCGCACCTGGTCAACATGACCAAGCGTGGCGCTGACCAGATCGGCGGCGCCGACTACACCTTCGACTGCACCGGCAGCACCAAGGTGATGCGGCAGGCGCTGGAAGCCTCGCATCGCGGCTGGGGCAAGTCGGTCGTCATCGGCGTCGCCGGCGCCGGGCAGGAGATCTCGACCAGGCCGTTCCAGCTGGTCACCGGGCGCACCTGGATGGGCACCGCCTTCGGCGGCGCGCGCGGCCGCACCGACGTGCCGAAGATCGTCGACTGGTACATGGACGGCAAGATCCAGATCGACCCGATGATCACCCACACGCTGAAGCTCGAAGACATCAACAAGGGCTTTGACCTCATGCATGAGGGCAAGTCGATCAGGAGTGTGGTGATTTACTAAGGAAAGCCGCCGACCGAAGGGCCAACGACTGAAGTTGCACAGGTTCAACAAGGGAGGAATAAATGCCGGAAAAACTGCATCCGAAAATCGACAATGGCCTGCCCAGGGAAAGCGCGAGCTTTGCCGGCGGCACGCTGGTCTGCGCCTGCACCAGCAAGCCGGTGAAGGTAAAGGTGAAGGGCCAGATCGCCCATAACCACGCCTGCGGCTGCACCAAGTGCTGGAAGCCTGATGGCGCGATCTTCTCGGTCGTGGCCGTGGCTGGCACCGGCGACGTCACCGTCGTCGAGAATGGCGACAAGCTGAAAGTGGTCGATCCGAGCGCGCTGATCCAGCGTCACGCCTGCACCGGCTGCGGCGTCCACATGCACGGTCCGGTCGAACGCGATCATCCGTTCAAGGGGCTGAGCTTCATCCATCCCGAACGCTTCGAGGAGGACGGCTGGTCGCCGCCGGGCTTCACCGCCTTCGTCTCATCGATCATCGAATCCGGTGTCGATCCAAGCCGCATGGACGGCATCCGCGCCCAGTTGAAGTCAATCGGCCTCGAGCCCTATGACTGCCTCAACCCCGGCCTGATGGACTACATCGCCACCTGGACCGCGAAGAAGTCGGGCGCGCTGCCGGCCTGACAATTGTTCGATTTCAGGCATGGGGCCGGGCAAGTCTCGGCCCCATGCTCGTTTTGGAGAGACAATGCCCGCACCCGCCATCTATGTCGACGCCGACGCCTGCCCGGTGAAAGCCGAGGTCGAAAAGGTCGCCGAGCGCCATGGCGTCGTCACCACCTTCGTTTCCAATGGCGGCTTGCGCCCGTCGCGCGATCCGATGGTCCGCAATGTCGTCGTCTCCAAGGGCGCAGACGCAGCCGACGACTGGATCGTCGACAATGCCAGGCCCAACGATGTCGTGGTAACCGCCGACATCCCGCTCGCCGCCCGCGCGGTGGCGCTCGGCGCCCATGTGCTCGGCCCGACCGGACGCCCGTTCACCCCCGAGACGATCGGCATGGCGGTGGCGATGCGCGATTTGAAGCAGCATCTGCGCGAGACCGGCGAAAGCAAGGGCTACAATGCCGGCTTCATGCCGCAGGACCGCTCGCGTTTCCTCGGCGAGCTCGACCGCATCTTGCGGCGGGCGCTCAAATCCGCCACACCGGATTGACTTCAGGCGCCCTTCAGAGGCCCGGCCATGGTTGACGACACATCCGCCAAGTTGCCGATGCCCCGGCATAAGCAGTTCGCCGTGTCCGCTGTCATCGGCGTCGTCGCACTCGTCGTTGCACTGCTGCTCGATGCGCCGCTCCCCTATTCGATCGGCGCCAACGCGTTCTTTGCCGCTTACGTCGTTCTCGTGCTCGCCCTGATGCCACGGCTTACCGGCCCCTATCTCAGCAAGAACGCGCGCGCCACGGACCTGCCAGTGCTGGTGATCTTTGCCGTCACGCTGTTCGTCGTCGGTATCGCCATCGGTTCGCTTTTTCAGCTCATCAACCAGAAGGACAGCGCGCACCCGTTGGAGCTCGTCTTCGCAATGATGTCCATTCCGCTGGGCTGGTTTGCCATCCATGCCATGGCGGCCCTTCACTACGCGCATGTCTACTGGATGGATGGCGACGAGATCGACGCCACGACCAAGAAGAAGATACCGGTCGGCGGCCTCGAGTTCCCCGGCGGCAAACGGCCGGAAGGCTGGGATTTCCTCTATTTCGCGACGGTCATCGGCATGACGGCGCAGACCGCCGACACCGGCATCACGACCTCGCATATGCGCCGGGTCGTGCTTGTCCATTCGATCCTGGCGTTCTTCTTCAACACGGTCATCGTCGCCGCCGCGGTCAACCTGGCGGTCAGCCTCGGCAGCCCGTAATAAAAACGTGATCGTGTGAAACATCGCTTGGGTCGGCGACGTATTGAGAGGAGAACGAACAGCAGAGAGGCCGCGACGGGACGCGCGGCCGGGAGTACAAAAGACGATGGAAACCGTTGCCAGGAGCCAACCAACCGCCGGAGCGGATGCCGCGCCGAAGGATGCGACGCTGATCTACCGGCAGTCGCGCTGGACGCGGCTGACGCACTGGCTGTGGGCGATCTCGCTGTTCTTCATGCTGCTTTCCGGCCTGCAGATCTTCAACGCCCGCCCCCAGCTCTACATCGGCAAGGAATCCGGGTTCGACTACAACAACACCGTCTTCGCCATTGGCGCCGAAAACACCGCCACCGGCACGCGCGGCTATACGGAGATCTTCGGCAAACGTTTCGACACCACGGGCGTGCTTGGCTGGTCAGGACCGGCCGGCCAGGAAACAGCGCGCGGCTTCCCGTCCTGGGCCACGATCCCGTCCTACTACGACCTCGGCACCGCCCGCGTGGTGCATTTCTTCTTCGCCTGGATTTTGAGCACCACCCTTGTCGTCTGGCTCGTCGCCAGCGTGATCAACGGCCATCTGCGCCGCGATCTCGCCCCGCGCATCGATGACCTGAAGCGGTTGCCGCGCGACATCGTCAACCACGCCAAACTGAAATTCCACCACACCCGCGAATACAACACTTTGCAGAAGACGGCCTATGGCGGCGTGCTGTTCGTGCTGCTGCCGCTGATGATCATCACCGGCCTTGCCATGTCGCCGAGCATGAATTCGGTGCTGCCTTTCCTCAACGACCTGCTCGGCGGCCGGCAGACGGCGCGCACCATCCATTTCGTGGTCATGGTGCTGCTGGTCGGCTTCTTCATCATCCATATGCTGATGATCCTCGCCGCCGGCCCGATCAACGAATTGCGCTCGATCATCACCGGCTGGTACCGCACCGATCCGCCGGCGCATAGCGACAACACGCCCGAGAGGAGCGCCTGACATGGCGAAGTTCGAGATCAGTCGCCGAAAATTCCTGACCTCCGCCAGCCTCGGCGTTTCCGGCATCATGCTGTCGGGTTGCGATGCTTTCGACAGTGGGCTCGGCGTCGGCGACGGCTTGCGCAGTTTTCTCGAAGGCGCCAACGGCCTGACATATCGCGCGCAACGCTGGCTCGCAGGCCGCGACGCGCTGGCCCAGGAATTCACCGAGGCCGACATCCGCCAGCCGCAGCGGCCGAACGGCGTCACCGCGCCCGACGACGACACCTACAAGGGCCTGCTCGCCAACAATTTCGCCGACTGGCGGCTGGAAGTCTCAGGCCTCGTCGAAAAGCCGCTGTCGCTGACCCGCGAGCAGCTTCAGAACATGCCGAGCCGCACCCAGATCACCCGCCACGACTGCGTCGAAGGCTGGAGCTGCATCGCCAAATGGACCGGCACGCCGCTGTCGCTGGTGCTCGACCAGGCCGTGGTCAAGCCGCAGGCGCGTTACGTCATGTTCCATTGCCTGGACACGATCGACCGCAGTCTCGCCGGCGATATCAAATATTACGGCACCATCGACCTGATCGATGCCCGCCATCCGCAGACGATCCTGGCCTATGGTCTGAACGGCAAGCCGCTGCCGGTCGAGAACGGTGCGCCGCTGCGCGTCCGCGTCGAACGACAGCTCGGCTACAAGATGCCGAAATACCTCTACAGGATCGAGCTGGTCGACAGCTTCGCCGCGATCGGCGGCGGCCGCGGTGGCTATTGGGAGGACAATGGCTACGACTGGTACGCCGGGATTTGAAGCCGTCGACCGTTTCCGATCAATGATTTGACGTCTAAGCCACTTTGTCGAGCAGCGGCTTCAGCGCCGGGTGGATTTCCGGCGAGGCGTGCTTGATCAGCGTCAACAGCGCGCGCTCGTTGTCGCGTAGCGGCCGGTCCCCGCCGATTCGCTCGGCCAGCCATTTCGCTTCGCCGGCGTCGATCGTCTCGGCGCGGCGGGCGAGTGCCTCGGACGCCCGGTTCCTTGCTTCCCACTCGGTCTCGATATCATCCGGCGCGCGATAGGCTTCCATGATGGCGGCAAGACCGCCTGACACCATGCGGGCGAAGAAGCCGCCGATTTCGGCATCCGCCTGTTCGAAGAAGCTATCGCGGCGCAGCGCCACCTCGCGCGTCGGCGCCTCGTAACCGGCCGAGCACATGACAAAATTGGCGATCGCCTTGACGAACAGATCGTTCCAGGTCGGGTCGTTGCTGGCCGCCGCGGTCCGCTCGTTGATCTTGAACAGCACCTCGGCCTCGGCGCGGGTGATGGCGATGTTGCCGTCGCCGCCATAGGCATAAAGGATGCGGCGCAACAGATCGACCTCGGCCTTGGCGATAAGGCCGGGGACCAGATCACCGCCGAGCATCAGCGGACCCTTGCCGTCGATCACCGCATGGCTGACCTGTTCCAGCGCGTAGGCGCAAAGCTTGCTCGGCGACGATTTCGCCGTCTCCAGCACATGCACCAGCAATTCGAGCTCGGTGCGGCTGTCGACCATGCCGTCGCGCGAGATCGTCTGGACCAGCCAGTCGGCATTGTCCTCGGAAATGTAGCCCGCCGGCTTTTCCTGGTGGACGATGTAGTCGGTGATCGCCTCGACGAAGAATTCAGGCCATTCCTGGCACTTGTCGCGAGCCGTCGCGTCGAGCGCGAACAGCGCCTCGGCCTCGCCGCGGCTCACCACGCCGTCGCCGAACACCTCGCGGCGCAGCATCGTTACATCCTCGGCCGTGATGCGGTTCTTCGAGGTCAGTCCCGCCACCGGTGCGCTCATGATCAGCTTCGCCCATTTTCTTGTCCCCGTCCGCGCCGGCAGCCGCCGGTCGCAAGCCACCATGTCGACCAGCATATCAGCAGTGTCTTGAGAATCCGGCAAACGGCGTGGTTAGCGAAGACTTGTCAGGAACATGTCGCTGGCAGGTGACAAGGTGTCGTTCACGGGCTATGGATGACGAGTCGAGGGCTCACGGTTTGAGTCCTACCTGTTTGCGGGAGAGAGCAGCGAGAGCTGCCGCCGAAGGGGAAATCGCCCGAAATCTCTCAGGCAAAAGAACCGTAGACGGGAAAGACACTCTGGAAAGTCGGGGCTTGCCCCCGCGCCGAAGGTGTAAGCGCTGCCGACAGAGTTACGGGGCGCGAGTCTCTCAGGCTTCAGACAGAGGGGCACGGACTGGTCGCCATCAGCGGCCGATTGCGTGCGACTCTGGAGAAGACATGACGGGCGAAGACACCAAACACCTCCCTCTCGAGGATCTGCACACGGCCGCAGGCGCGCGCTTTGGCGCGTTCGCCGGCTGGTCGATGCCGCTCACCTATCCGGCCGGCGTCATGAAGGAGCATCTCCACACCCGCGAGCATGCCGGACTGTTCGACATCTCGCACATGAAGCTGTTCGAGGTCAGCGGTTCCGCTGCCGCGGCACTTCTCAACCGCGCCTGCCCGCTGGATGCCGGTGCGCTTGAGATCTCCCAGTCCAAATACACCTTCTTCCTCAATGAGGCCGCCGGCATCATCGACGACCTGATCGTCACCCGCCTCGGCGACGAGCGCTTCATGGTCGTCGCCAATGCCGGCAACGCCGTCACCGACGAAAAACACCTGCGCGCGCTGGCCGAGGATTTCGACGCAAAGGTGGACGCGCTCGACCGCGTCTTCCTGGCCATCCAGGGTCCAGAAGCCTGGGCAGCCCTTGCCCGCGCCGGCATCGAGACCGGTTCGCTCCTGTTCATGCACGGCATCGAGCCCAGGCAGAACTGGTTCATGAGCCGCTCCGGCTATACTGGCGAAGACGGCTTCGAGATCGGCCTGCCCGAAGCGGACGCGCGGAATCTGGTCGCGAAGCTGCTCGAAGACGAGCGCGTGCTGTGGATCGGCCTTGCCGCCCGCGACAGCCTGCGGCTGGAGGCCGGGCTCTGCCTGCACGGCCAGGACATCACGCCGGAGATCGATCCGGCCAGCGCCGGGCTGATGTGGGCAATCCCCAAGGATGTTCGCGCCGCGGGCCATTTCATCGGCGCCGACGCGCTGCGCGCAATCGTTGAGCGCGGCGCGGCGCAAAAACGCGTCGGCCTGAAGCCGGAAGGCCGCCAGCCGGTGCGCGCGGGAGCGGCCCTGTTCGACGCCGACGGCAATCCGGCCGGCCACGTCACCTCGGGCGGCTTCGGCCCCTCCGCCGGCCATCCGGTCGCCATCGGCTATATCCACACTGCGCTGGCCAAGCCCGGCACAAGACTTTTCGCCGACGTGCGCGGGACGAAAATCCCGATCGAAATCAATTCGCTCCCCTTCACACCTCATCGCTACCGCAAAGGATAAGTCCCGATGGCAAAGACCTATTTCACCGAAGACCACGAATGGCTCCGCGTCGAAGGCGGCATCGCCACGGTCGGCATCACCGACTACGCGCAGGAGCAGCTCGGCGATCTCGTCTTCGTCGAACTGCCCGAAATCGGCAAGAAACTGAGCAAGGGCGATACGGCGGTCGTGGTCGAATCCGTCAAGGCGGCCTCGGACGTCTACGCGCCCGTCGATGGCGAAATCACCGACGCCAACGCTTCGTTGTCATCGGACCCGTCGCTGGTCAACTCGGCCGCAACCGGCGACGGCTGGCTGTGGAAGATGAGGCTCGCCAATGAAGGTCAGCTCGAGGGCCTTCTGGATGAGGCGGGCTACAAGGCCCATATCGGCTGACAGCAGGATCATGACAATGAGCGCAGCACCCTACCCCTTCTCCGCCCGCCATATTGGCCCCGGTCTCAATGATGTCCGAGCCATGCTGGCCACGATCGGCGTTCCCTCAGTCGAGACGCTGATCAGCCAGGCCGTGCCGAGATCGATCCGCCTCGACTTGCCGCTGACCCTGCCCGCGCCGGCCAGCGAAGCTGAAGCGCTGGCCGAACTGTCGGCGACCATGGCAAAGAACACGGTGCTGAAGAGCTTCATCGGCGCCGGCTATCACGGCGTCCACGTGCCGCCGGTCATCCAGCGCAATTTGTTCGAGAATCCGGCCTGGTACACGGCCTACACACCCTACCAGGCCGAGATCAGCCAGGGCCGGCTGGAAATGCTGTTCAACTTCCAGACCCTCGTCGCCGAACTGACCGGCCTGCCGGTGGCGTCGGCCTCGCTGCTCGATGAGGCAACCGCCGTCGCCGAGGCCGTCGGCATTGCGCTGCGCCATCATCGCGACAAGCGCACCAAGGTGGCGCTCGCCGGCACGCCGCATCCGCAGACGCTGGACGTCGTGCGCACCCGTGCCGAGCCGCTTGGCACCGAAGTCGACGGCGAGACCATCGACGACAATACCGCTGCCCTGCTCGTCTCCTGGCCGGATACTTTCGGCGTCTATGGCGACCACAAGGCAGCGATCGAAAAAGCCCGCGCCCTTGGTGCGCTGGTCATCTTCATCGCCGATCCGCTCGGCCTGACGCTCACCGACGCGCCGGCCAAGCTTGGCGCCGATATCGCCGTCGGCCCGATGCAGCGTTTTGGCGTCCCGATGGGCTTTGGCGGCCCGCACGCCGCCTACTGCGCCGTCTCAGACAAATTGACCCGGCTGATGCCCGGCCGCCTCGTTGGCCAGTCGACCGACAGCAAAGGCCGCCCCGGCTACCGGCTCGCCTTGCAGACGCGCGAGCAGCATATCCGCCGCGACAAGGCGACCTCCAACATCTGCACGGCGCAGGCGCTGCTCGCCAATATGGCGACGGCCTATGCCATCTGGCACGGCCCCGCCGGCCTGCAGGCGATTGCTGAACGCGTCCATACGCTCGCCAGCCGCCTGGCTGCCGGCCTAGAGGCATCAGGCGTTTCGGTGCTTGGCGCCAGCCGCTTCGATACCGTTACAGTTGCAGTGAAAGGCAAGGCCAGGGCGATTGCCGCCGCCGCCGAAAAAACCGGTCGGCTGCTGCGCCCCATCGATGCCGACCATGTCGGCATCAGCTTCGACGAGACCTCGACCGAGGCCGATCTGGAAGCGATTGCCGCGCTGTTCGGCGCCAAGGCCGGCGCGGCCGATGCCGGCACCCTGCCCGGAAAGCCGCGCGGCAAGGAGTTTCTCAGCCAGCCGGTCTTCCACGACAACCACTCTGAAACCGAGATGATGCGCTTCCTGCGCCGGTTGGCCGACAAGGACCTGGCGCTCGACCGCGCCATGATCCCGCTGGGATCCTGCACCATGAAGCTCAATGCCGCGGCCGAGATGATGCCGGTGAGTTGGCCGAGCGTCGCCAATCTGCATCCGTTCGCACCTAGCAGCCATTCGGCCGGCTACCGTGCCATGGTCGGCGAGTTGGAGGGCTGGCTGTCGGAGATCACCGGTTTCGACGCGGTCAGCATGCAGCCCAATGCCGGCAGCCAGGGCGAATATGCTGGGCTGCTTGCCATCCGCGCCTATCACCGCTCGCGCGGAGAGGGCCATCGCACCGTCTGCCTGATCCCGTCCTCCGCGCATGGCACCAATCCGGCCAGTGCGGCAATGGCGGGCATGAGCGTCGTCGTGGTGCGCTGCTCGGAGGACGGCAATATCGACATGGACGATATGCGGGCCAAGGCCAATGAGCATTCCAAGAATCTCGCGGCGCTGATGTTCACCTATCCCTCGACGCATGGCGTCTACGAGGAAGGCGCGCGCCACCTCTGCGCCCTCATTCACGAGCATGGCGCCCAGGTCTATTTCGACGGCGCCAATCTCAACGCCCTGGTCGGCCTCGCCCGCCCTGGCGACATCGGCGCCGATGTCTGCCACATGAACCTGCACAAGACCTTCTGCATCCCGCATGGCGGCGGCGGTCCGGGCGTCGGCCCGATCGGCGTCAAGGCCCACCTCAAGCCCTATCTGCCCGGTCATGTCACCGAGGGCTCGGCGCATGCCGTGGCGGCCGCACCGTTCGGCAGCGCTTCGATCCTGCCGATCACCTGGATGTACATCCGCATGATGGGCGCTTCCGGCCTGAAGCAGGCGACGGAAACCGCCATCATCTCGGCCAACTACGTGGCGACGCGGCTCGCACCGCACTTCCCGCTCCTCTACAAGGGCAGGCACGATCGCATCGCTCATGAATGCATCCTCGACACCCGCGTGCTCAAGGAGAGCGCCGGTATCAGCGTCGACGATATCGCCAAGCGGCTGATCGACTATGGCTTCCATGCGCCGACCATGTCGTTCCCGGTTGCCGGCACGCTGATGGTCGAGCCGACCGAATCCGAGCCGAAGCGCGAGCTCGACCGCTTCTGCGAGGCGATGATCGCGATTGCTGGTGAGGCAGCCAAGGTGGCGAAGGGCGAATGGCCGCTTGCGGACAATCCGCTGGTCAATGCACCGCACACCGCGGCCGAGACGCTCGCCGCCGAATGGTCGCATCCCTATTCGCGCCTGGAGGCGGCCTATCCGGCGGGCGATGCCGACAGCGCGGCAAAATACTGGCCGCCGGTATCGCGCATCGACAATGTCGCCGGCGACCGCAACCTCGTCTGCTCCTGCCCGCCGTTGTCGGAATATCTGGGCGCCGCCGAGTAATTCGGGCGACGGGTCAGGCCGAACGCAAAGCCGGCGCGTCGGCCTTGCTCGCCCTGTCCAGGACAAGCACGCGGTTTCGCCCGGCGTTCTTGGCCGCGTAGAGCGCTCTGTCGGCCTCGGCCAGCACGTCCTCGAGGCTGCGGCCGCCGACCTCGCCAAAGCCGATGCCGCCACTGACCGTACTGCGCAAGGGGCCGCGCGGGGTCGGCACGACCTCGGCGCCGAAGGCGACGCCGATCTTGCTCGCAAAGTCGTAGGCCTTTTCTTCCGTCATGCGCGACATGACCAGCGCGAACTCCTCGCCGCCCAGCCGAAAGGCGTCGACGCCGGTCCGGCCATACTTGCGGATGACCGCGGCGAAGCGGCACAGGACCTTGTCGCCGACCGGATGGCCGAACACGTCGTTCGTCCGCTTGAAATGATCGAGGTCGAACATGACGATCGCCATGAACGGACCGAAGGCGCGCTCGCCATAGAGCGACGTCAGGGCGCGCCGGTTCATCAGTCCGGTCAGCGGGTCGGTCAACGTCTCGGCCTTCAATTCGATTTGCGCCTGCAAATGGTGCAGCGAGAGCGTCAATGCGCCGAGACCGGTCATGCACGCGACCGCCACGACGGAATTCAATCGTTCGGCCCAGTTGTCGGGCGCCACGCCGAGCACCCATTGTCCCTTGACGGCCAGCGTCACGGCGCAAAGTCCGAAGGACAGTGCACAGGTGCCGCTGAGGAACGAAACGACCAGCAGAATCCGGCGATCATGACCGCCCTGGATCCAGAACAGCACCCCGGTCACCGTCAGCAGCGCCGTCACGGCAACGTAGGTGAGGATGAAGCCGACGCCATCGAGGCCGAAATAGGTGACAGCCGCGCAGACGGCCATCACCGCAACGGTCGGCAGCACGACGCTTCGATAGTGGCGAACGCCGAGATACTGCATGGCCGACAGGCAGATGATCAGAAAGCCCAGGCTGAGCAGCGCAAGCACGGCCTGGCACAGCCAGGGGCCTGGATCTCTGCCGTACTGCCAGAACAGCACCACATGCGCCACAAGGACGAGCATGCCGCAGGCCACCGTCAGCACGAACCGCGCCATCGGCGTGGTGAACCAGATTGCAAGCAGGGTTATGCTGAGACACGTACCCGACAGAGCCGCCGCGAGCAGGAGCGAACTGAAATCCAACATATGTGCGCGGCAGCCTTTGCGATCCTTGGTTGCAATGCATCATAAGCCAGGGGCGGCCCGCAGGTACCATTTTTGGTCAGGTATCCCGCCCAACCTGCGGACAGGGTTTACAAAGAACTGATGTCCTGCCCCGGCGACCGCTGCACGCTACGGATGCGAGACGAAACGGATCAACTCTTGGCCAGCAGCGCCAAATTGGCGTCGACCACCGTCTGGTCGGCCATGTGGGCCTTGGCCTCCAGAAGCAGCAGCCTCGCCTTCTTTTTGTTGCCGCGCAGCAGCTGCGAATAGCCCATATTGTTGACGATCTGCGGCTTGCGACCGGCAACCTTCAACAGCTGGTCGTAGGCGCGGTCCGCGAAGTCGAAACGGCCGAGTTCATCATAGGAAGCGGCCAGCCCCATCCATGCCTCGGCATTGTCGGCCTTCAGCTCGACGGCCTTGCGGAAGTGCTTTTCGGCGAGGCCGTAATTCGCCTCGCGGAACTGCGCCTTGCCCTGGTCCAGGTCGGACGCGCTGACGTCCTTTGCCGTTGGCTGGATGGCGGTGGTCTTGGTCGTGTCGACGTTGCTCGACGTGCAACCGGATATCATCAAGACGGCAGCCATTGCGGCCATTGCCGTGAGAATTCTGTGACGCATTGCCCCTGCCCCAATCGCCCGATTTGCCGGGTCGTTCTTCAGGAAGCACCGTACAAGAAGGCGATTAACCTTCGGTGCCGAAACGCGCCTAAAATTTGGTTTCGAGCAAGGATCGCATTTGTCGCAAAAACGAAATCCTAATTCGCCGTCATTTTGACGATGATCGGAATGATGGCGATCATCAGCACCACCGGCAGGATGCAGACCGTCACCGGGACCGACATCTTGGCCGGCAAGGCATGCGCCTTCTCCTCGGCGAGCGACATGCGCTTGTGGCGCATTTCGTCGGAAAACACGCGTAGCGCCCCCGACAGGCTGGTGCCAAGCTCCTTGGACTGCTGCAGGAGCGTGGCGAAGGAACGCACCTCGTCCAGACTGAGGCGATCGGCGAGCGCCTTCAGCGCGTCGTCGAGGCTGCGGCCGGCCCTCAGCTCCAGCGACACCATCTGCAGATTATGGCTCAGCGACGGATAGGTCTTGGCAAGTTCTTTCGAAACCCGTTCGATGCCGGCCTCCATGCTCATGCCGGCATCGGAGCAGACGATCATCAGGTCCATGAAGTCGGGAAAGCCGTTGCGGTACTCGCGCATCTTTTCGCGCACCTTCTGGCTCAGCACCAGGCCCGGCAGGAAATAGCCGGCCGCTCCCGACAGGATGACGAAGCTCCAGCGGCTGGTCATGGTCGCATCGGCGCTGGCCATCCACTGGTTGATCAGAAACGCACCGATGGCAGCGCCGACAAAGGCGGCAAAGCGGACAAGGAAGAACGTGCCCACCGCGCGCGGCTCCATGTAGCCGGCCTGGATCAGTTTCATGCGCAGCCGCGCGACGTTTTCCGGATCGCTCTTGGCGTAGAATTCCTGCGCTCGCTTGACCGCCTTCTCGCGCACCACGCTGGGGTTCTTCCTGGGCGCCGTCACTTCGGTCCGCTCGACCGCCTGGCCGTCCTCCACCTTCAGCCGGCGCTTGACGTCGTTGCGGTCGCCTTGCGCGGCGACCAGCGGCCACGCCACCGCGCCGCCGCCCAGCACAAGCAACAGCAGCGCCACCGGTATCAGCGAGGTCGGCGCAAGTGAGGCGAGGAATTCGATGACGTTTTGCATGTCAGAATTTGAAGTTCGACATCTTGAACATGATGAGGTTGCCAAGCATCAGCCAGGAGATCGAGCCGCCAAGCAGATACCAGGTCTTCGCCTCACCCCACACATCTTGATAGAACTGCGGCATCAGCACCATGATGGCGGCGAACAGCAGCGCCGGCACCGCCGTCAGGATGTAGGCCGACATGCGACCTTCGGTCGAAATGGCGCGCACCTTGCGGCGCAGCTTGCCGCGGTCGCGGATCGTCATCGACAGCCCATCCAGGATCTCGCGCAGATTGCCGCCCGAACTGGTCTGGATCGACACGGCGGTGACGAACAGCGGCAGGTCCTCGTGGCCGACGCGGTCGAACAGCGCGTTCAGCGCCGAAACCAGGTCCGAGCCATAGGTCACCTCGTCGGCAATGACGCCGAATTCGGTGCCGATCGGGTCCGGCATTTCGCGCGACACCATGGCGATGGCCACCGGCACGGGATGGCCAGCCTTCAGGCCGCGCGTGATCAGCTCCAGCGCCTCTGGCAACTGCATGCCGAACCGCTTCAGCCGGCGATTGCGCTGGGAGCGCATCACCATCACCGGCATCACCGGCAGCAGCACGACGAAAAGCAGCAGGCCCATCAGCAGCGGCAGGCCATACCAGATAGCAACCAGCGCCAGCGCAAATGCCACGCCGGACGTGATCGTCAGGAATTTGGGCAACGGCATGACCATGCCGGACTGGGTGCGCAGCGCACGGAACTGGTCGAGCGAAAACCGCGATGCTCCGGCCTCGAGACCGCGCTCCTTGCGCAGCTGGATCAGCACCTGCTCCTGGCTGATCTTGTTCTCCTGCAGCTTCATGCGCCGATTTATCGCCGTACGCTTGTCGCTGCGGCCGGCATAGAGCAGATAGCAGGCCTCAGCGATCATGATGCCGGTGAGCGCGGCCGCGGCATAGACGACGTAGATCGCGCTGAAGCCCTCGAACACCTGCTACTCCTGCGGCCGGCCGGGCTCGAAATAGCGTCCGGGGAACTCGATGCCCATGGCGCGCAGATCCTCGAGAAAGCGCGGACGGATGCCGGTCGCCTCGTAGTGACCGAGGATCTTGCCGTCGGCCTCCATGCCGGTGCGCACGAAGCGGAAGATCTCCTGCATCTGGATGACATCACCTTCCATGCCGGTCACCTCGGCAACGCTGGTCACCTTGCGCTTGCCGTCGGACAGGCGCGTCAGCTGGACGATGATGTCGATGGCGCTGGCGATCTGGCTGCGAATCGACTGCACCGTCATCGGCATGCCGGTCATGCCCAGCATCTGCTCCAGGCGCGAGATGGCGTCACGCGGCGTGTTGGCGTGGATGGTCGCCATCGAGCCTTCATGGCCGGTGTTCATCGCTTGCAACATGTCGAACGCTTCCTCGCCGCGGCACTCGCCGAGGATGACGCGGTCGGGGCGCATGCGCAGCGCGTTCTTGACCAGGTCGCGCTGTTTCAGTTCGCCATGGCCTTCGATGTTGGCCGGGCGTGTTTCCATGCGCGCGACATGCGGCTGCTGCAGCTGAAGCTCGGCCGCGTCCTCGATGGTGATCAGCCGCTCGTCTTCGGGGATGAAGGCCGACAGCGCATTCAGCATGGTCGTCTTGCCGGTGCCGGTGCCGCCCGAGATGATGGTAGTCTTGCGGGCGTGCACCGCCGCCGCCAGCACTTCGGCCATGTTCTGGGTGATGGCGCCGAACTCGACCAGTCTGTGCAGGCCAAGCTTGTTCTTCGAGAACTTTCTGATCGACACCAGCGGTCCGTCGACGCCAACAGGCCGGATGGCTGCGTTGAAGCGCGAGCCGTCGAGCATGCGCGCATCGACCATGGGCTGAGATTCATCGACGCGGCGGCCGACGGCTGCGACGATTTTGTTAATGATTCGAAGCAGATGCGCCTCATCTTTGAATGGGATGTGCACCTGCTGCAGCTTGCCGCGTTTTTCGACGAAGCAGTTCTGGTGGCCGTTGATCAGGATATCGTTGATCTCGGGATCCTTCAGCAGCGGCTCCAGCGGACCGAGGCCGACCATCTCGTCGACGATGTCGTCGACCAACGCCTCAAGCTCGACAGTGTTGATCGCCATCCGCTCCTGGCGGGCCTTTTCGGAGACGAATTCATGCACCTGGCGGCGCATCTCGTCCTTTGGCAGCCGCTCCAGCGCGACCAGGTTGATCTCCTCGAGCAACATCCGGTGGATACGAACGCGCGCGTCGCCCACTTTGTTGCCACTCTTGGCCGGTGTGGCCTCCGGCTTTGGCGCGACAGGCTTGCGGGTCGTCGGAATGACCACGGCGTGCTGGGTGACCGGCGCGGTCTCGGGCGCCCTCAGCGGGCGCGCGTCGCGGTTCTGCAGGGTGGAAAAGCGGCTGGTCATCCGACCTTCCTCTTGAGCAATCCCTTGCCGAGACCGAACAGCGAGCGCGATTTCTCGGGCGCCGCGACCGCTTCTTCCGGCAGGATGATCTTCTTCAGATCGTTGACGACATTGGCGTTCGGGTCGATCTCGTGCAGCGGCACGCCGCGATCGACCGCCTCGCGCACCAGCCGATAATTGTTCGAGATGCCGCCGACGAAATGCTCGCCGAGGATTTCCTGCACATCCGCATGCTTGATGCCGTTGTCGAACATCTTCTGCTCGAAGCGGTTGACGATGACGTTCGGCTTCACTTCCTTGCCGGCCGTCTCGTAGACCGCCTGGATGAGCCTCTGTGTGTGACGCAGGCACGGCACCGTCATTTCGGCGACGATGTAGAGCTTGTTGGAGCCGAGCAGCACCGTTTCCGTCCATGGAAACCAGGTGCGCGGCATGTCGATCACGACATTGTCGAAATAGGCCGAGACGAGGTCCAGCATGCGCACCACGACATCGGTCTTGAAGGAGCGCATTTCAGACGGGCGTGTCGGCGCCGCCAGCACGCAGAGCCCGCTCGCATGCTTGGACAGCATCACATCGAGCAGTTGCCGGTCTAGGCGCTCTGGCTGGTTCTCGATCTCGGTAATGTCGAAACGCGGTTCGAGGTCGAGATATTCGGCGCAGGCGCCTTGCTGGAAATTCAGGTCGACCACGCAGGTCGAGGCGCCCCGCGTCACCGAATGATGAAGCTGGAAGGCGGTCTGCAACGCCAGTGTCGTGGTGCCGACGCCGCCCGCGGCCGGCATGAAAGTATAGATCTGCGACTCGGTGTTCTCCTCCCGCCCCGGGCCTTGCAGCGCGCGGATGACGGAGCGCACCAGGTCAGCGGTGGTGATCGGCTTGACCAGGAAGTCGGCGACCTTGAGCTGCACCAGGATGCGCACAGCCGCGGCGTTGAACTCCTGCGTGACGACGACAACCGGAACGCGGCCCTCGAGCCGGCGCATGATGCGCTGCAGCGACTCGATCTCCTCGAGCTTGGCCGCATCCATGTCGACGATAAGAGCGCCGAACTCGACTTCCTGAACCTCGCCGCGAAGCTCGGTGACATTCTTGTCGACCGTCGAAAGCTCAATGACTTCCGACGCGGCGAACGCCGTGCGCGTATCCTGCAGGAACGTCCTGTCAGTGGATACGAGCAGTATCTTCTTGGTCTTGATGCCGCTTGCCATGTCGTCAGCCCGTCAGGTCAATAACAAATCAAAATCAATTGGTTGTGGACGTCGGTGCCGTCGTCGCGCTGGCTGCCGGGTCGGCGCCGCCGCTCGCGGGAGTGTCGCGCTTGGCCGGCACCAGAAGCCTGGTGTTCTGGACGCCGTGTTTCCACGGATCGACCATCTGCATGACGGTATTGGATGCCTGCGCGTTGCCGGCGGCCAGCGTCACGCCTTCGCTGCGCACATAGTCGTCGCTGGTGCAGCCGCCGGAGAGGCCGGCAAGCGACAGGGCAAGCAACAATCCTGGGGCCAGACGCATGGCTTCAATCCTTCGGCAGGTCGAGGAAATGGCCGGCCGTGGTGGCTGCGGCAGGCTGCGCGACGCGGCCGTCGGCCATTGCCAGGGCGCGGTTCGGGTCGGAGGCCTTCACTTCCTCGGTGTTGTTCAGGAAGTAATCGGCGTTGCTGGCCGGCTGCGTACCGTCGGTCGGCTCGACGAGCTTCTTCGACGGATCGACCGGTTTGACCAGGTAGGGCGTGACGATGATCACCAGATCGGTCTCGCGCCGCTGATAGGACTTCGACGAGAACAGCGGCCCAAGCACCGGCAGCTTGCCGAGGCCAGGAAGGCGCGAGGTGGTGATGTCGTTCTGCGACTGCAGCAGGCCGGCGATCATGAAGCTCTGGCCGTTCTTAAGATCGACCGACGTCCTGGCCCGGCGCACGATGAAGCCCGGCACCGAGATATCGCCGATATTGTAGGACGCCGAGGCATCGATCGAGGACACTTCCGGCGCGATGTCGAGGGCCACCAGCCCGTCCTTCAGCACGGTCGGCGTGAAATCCAGGCTGACCCCGTATTTCTTGTAGCTGACGCTGATCTTGCCGTCTTCTTCGGAAACCGGGATCGGGAACTCGCCGCCGGCGAGGAAACTCGCGGTCTGGCCCGAACGGGCGATCAGGTTCGGCTCGGCCAGCCGGCGGGCGAGACCGCGCTGTTCCAGCGCCTTGATGGCGATGTCGATCGACACGCCGTTCGACAACAGCCGACCGATGATTTCGCCGGTCCCCGCCGCCGGTAGCTCGCCCGGCTCAATGCTGACCTCGCGCCCGCCGATACCGTAGGCGAAGTTGGCGCTGTATTTGGCGCCGAGGTCCTGACCGGCCTGCCGGTTGATCTCGACGAAGCGGACATTGAGCTGGACCTGCTGCGACGAGGAGATGTTGACCGAGTTGATCACTTCCTCATTGCCGGAAAAGCGGGTGGCGATCTTGTTTGCCTTCTCGGCGGCAACCGCGTCATCGGCCTCGCCCGACAGCACCACGCGGCCGTTTGCCGAACCGACCTTGATGTTGGCGTCCGGCACGCTGGCGCGAATGGTGTTCGCCAACTGGTCGGTGTCCAAAGTCACCTCGATGTCGATGGTGCCGACCAGATGCTTGTTCTCGTCGAACAGTGCGATGCCGGTGGTGCCGAGATTGTTGCCCAGCACGTAGAAGGACTTGTCGGTCAGCGGATTGACGTTGGCGATCTCCGGATCGCCGATGACGATCTGGTAGAAGGCCGCGCTTGTCATGATCGTCTTCGGCTTGCCCTTGGCCACCTTGATCGAGGTGTTCTTGGTCGCCGAGACATAGACGACGTCGTTGTTGGCCATGGCCGGCCCACCGAGGCCAAGCACTCCGGAAGCGGCCAGCGAGGCCGCCGCGACGAGCGCGCGTGCGAGGTGCAGCCCCTTCGTCAAGCGATAGATGTTCAGCCCAAGCATTGTCTGTCCCCGTCCGGTCCCCACCGGTTATTGTTTCAGGTCCTTCGAAGGAACCTTGTATTCCTCGGCCTGCGTGCCGCGCGTTACGATGATCGTCTTGAACTTCGGCTTCTCCGGCTCCTTGGTGGCAGCATTGAACAGCGACCCTGCGGCTGCCTGGACGTTGGCTGCGACCGACCCGCCGAAGGACGATATGGTGGTCAGGCTATCCTTGCCAGCGCCGTCTTCGCTGGCCGAGCGAAGCGACAGCGACAAGGTGCCGACGGTGCGGGCCAGCGCCACTTTCTGCGCCCCGTCGGTCGTCACCTCGAGGGTCACGGAATTGGCGACCTGCGGGGCGGTCTGCCGCTCGTCGGCGCCCTGGCCGACGCTCAGCACCTTGGCATCGGACACCACGATTTCGGATGTGATGGTCGAACCGGCGGCACCCTGCGCGTTCTTGGCCACTTCCTGGATTTCGCCGGCATCGCGCGTCAGCACCACGTCGACCCGGTCGCCAGGTGTCACGAAGCCGCCGACACCGGCGATCTCGTCGGTGCGGATGGTCACCGCCCGCATCCCGGGCGACAGCATGTTGGACAGCGTCGCGCGGCCGTTCGGCCCGGACAGCTTGGTGAGCAGCACCGGCTCGTTGATCTCGATCGGCGACAACACCACGCGGCTGCCTTCGTCAAGCAGCGATCCGATGGTGGTGAAGGCGCCTTGCGGCAGGGAATCCTGCGGCCACGGGATTTCGCTGAGCTGAGCCCGCTCGAGCTGCATGCCGTAGCGCAACGGGGCGTTCGCCACCACGATGGTCTTGAACTCGACCTTGGGTGCAGCCGGCGCCACGATCGACGCCGTTTTTTCCTCGGAATCGGCCTTCGCCTGGCTCTTGACCCAGAAATCCGCAGCGAAAATCGAGATCGCGCCGAAAACGGCGGCGATGCCGATCATGGTAATGGCCTTGCCCCTCACGCTAAACCCCTGACGCCCGTGGTCTTTTGTTCGTTGACGCTTACGCTAGGCGTCATTGTTAAAGAATCAGGAACGCCACAATGCGCGCGCCGACCTATTTCCGACGGCTTGGTTATCGAATGGTTTTGGAATAAGAGACACTTTGATCCCTGAACGGAACAGGAACCTCGTTCGCCCGCCAAAAGCGTGGCAGTATCTCGGGATGATTCGCAGCACCGGAATTTATGGCGAGCATGGACGACAATAACGATCTTTTCGGCACCCTCGACAAGCAGTCGCCACCGGCTCGCGCACCGGCGCGGCCTGCCGATCCGCTGGTGCAGGCGGCGAAACGTCCGGCCGCCTCGCGCGACGGCAGCGAGAGCTACAGCGCCGCCGACATTGAGGTGCTGGAAGGGCTGGAGCCGGTGCGGCGCCGGCCGGGCATGTATATTGGCGGCACCGACGACAAGGCGATGCACCATCTGTTTGCCGAAGTCATCGACAATTCGATGGACGAGGCGGTTGCCGGCCACGCGACCTTCATCGATGTCGAGCTCTCCGCCGACGGCTATCTCTCGGTTACCGACAATGGCCGCGGCATTCCGGTCGACCCGCACCCCAAATTCAAGAAGCCGGCGCTCGAAGTCATCATGACGACGCTGCATTCGGGCGGCAAGTTCGACTCCAAGGTCTATGAAACTTCCGGCGGCCTGCATGGAGTCGGCGTCTCCGTGGTCAATGCGCTGTCCGATCATCTCGAAGTCGAGGTCGCGCGCGGACGGCAGCTCTACCGGCAGAAATTCTCGCGCGGCATTCCGGTGACCGGCCTGGAGCAGCTCGGCGAGGTGCACAACCGGCGCGGCACGAAAATCCGTTTCCATCCCGACGAGCAGATCTTCGGCAAGGGTGCGGCGTTCGAACCGGCGCGGCTTTACCGCATGACGCGCTCGAAGGCGTATCTGTTCGGCGGCGTCGAGATCCGCTGGAGTTGCGATCCCTCGCTGATCAAGGAAAAGGACCAGACGCCGGCCAAGGCCGAGTTCCATTTCCCCGGTGGCCTCAAGGACTACCTCAAGGCATCGCTCGGCGACGAATTCCAGGTCACGCGCGAAATCTTTGCCGGCAAGAGCGACAAGCAGGGCGGCCATGGCTCGCTCGAATGGGCGGTGACCTGGTTCGGCGGCGACGGCTTCATCAACTCCTACTGCAACACCATTCCGACCGGAGAAGGCGGCACGCACGAGGCGGGCTTCCGCAACGTGCTGACCCGCGGGCTTCGCGCCTATGCCGATCTCATCGGCAACAAGCGCGCGTCGATCGTCACCTCGGAAGACGTGATGATCTCGGCGGCGGGCATGCTGTCGGTGTTCATCCGCGAACCCGAATTCGTCGGCCAGACCAAGGACAGGCTGGCGACGATCGAGGCGGTCCGCATCGTCGAGACCGCCATCCGCGACCCGTTCGACCATTGGCTCGCCGACAATCCGCAGGAAGCCTCAAAACTGCTCGAATGGGTGATCGCACGCGCCGACGAGCGGGTACGCCGCCGCCAGGAAAAGGAAGTGTCGCGCAAGAGCGCGGTGCGCAAGCTGCGCCTGCCCGGCAAGCTCGCCGACTGCACGCAGAATGCCGCCGCCGGCGCCGAACTCTTCATCGTCGAAGGCGACTCGGCCGGCGGCTCGGCCAAGCAGGCGCGCGACCGCGCCAGCCAGGCGGTTCTGCCGTTGCGCGGCAAGATCCTCAACGTCGCCAGCGCCGGCAACGACAAGCTTGCCGCCAACCAGCAGATCTCCGACCTGGTCCAGGCGCTGGGCTGCGGCACGCGGTCGAAGTATCGCGACGAGGATTTGCGCTACGACCGCGTCATCATCATGACCGACGCCGACGTCGACGGCGCCCACATCGCGTCGCTGCTGATCACCTTCTTTTACCAGGAAATGCCGAACCTGGTCCGCGGCGGCCATCTCTATCTGGCGGTGCCGCCGCTCTATTCCATCCGGCAGGGCGGCAAGGTCGCCTATGCCCGCGACGACGCGCACAAGGACGAACTTCTGCGCACCGAATTCACCGGGCGCGCCAAGATCGAGATCGGCCGCTTCAAGGGGCTGGGCGAGATGATGGCAGCGCAGCTCAAGGAGACCACCATGGACCCGAGGAAGCGTACGCTGCTCAGGGTCGATGTAAACGAAGTCGATTCAGCCACCAAAGACAGGGTCGATGAGCTGATGGGCACCAAGCCCGAGGCACGCTTCCGCTTCATCCAGGAACGCGCCGAATTCGCCGAGACGGACGTTCTGGATATCTGAGCGTCTGCCGTTCTAGCTTGCCGTTCTAGGAGACGAGCATGTGATCTGGACGCGGCTGAACGATTACTTCGGTACGACATTCGCGGACCTGACACGACCGACCCGCTCGGACTGGATTTTCGCCCTGCGCACCGTTTCGGCCGGGTTGATCGCGCTTCTCGCTGCCTACGCTCTCAAGCTCGACCATCCGCAATGGGCGATGATGACTGTGTTCATCGTCGCCCAGCCGGTCGCCGGCATGGTGTTGGCGAAAGGCTTTTACCGGCTGCTCGGCACGCTGGCCGGCGGCCTGGCGGCGATCGGCATCACCTCGGTATTCGGCAGCAATCCCTGGCTGCTGGTCACAGCGCTTGCGGTGTGGATCGGCCTCTGCACGCTGGTCTCGTCACTGCTGCGCAATCCGGAAGCCTATGGTGCGGCCCTTGCCGGCTATACCGCCATGATCATCGGGCTCCCGGCCTTTGGACAGCCGCACCTCGTCGTCGATCTGGCCGTCGCCCGCTGTGCCGAAATCGTGCTCGGCATTGTCTGCGCCGGCGTGACCAGCCGGCTGATCCTGCCGAAACTGGCGGCCGACGCCATCATCTCCAGGCTGAAGCGCAGCATTCTCGATCTTGCCACCTATGCCGGAGGCGCCTTTTCCGGCGGCGATCCTGCGATCCTTGCCGGGCTGCAACGCAAGCTGATCGCTGACGCCCAGATGCTCGCCGAAATGCGCACCTACGCCAGGCTCGAAGCGCCGAGCTTCGCCACTCGCGCCCACCCGGTCAGGCGTACGATCGGACAGCTTCTGTGGGCGCTCTCTGCGGCACGCGCACTGCACTCCCATGCCGCGCCCAAGAACGCCGCGCTGATTCCGGTGCGCAGCGAATTGCAGGCACTTATCGGCGAGCTGGCAGCGAAGCCGGGCGCGCTGGACAACACCGTCCCGTGGGTCGCACGGCTCGATGCTATCGCCGGCAAAGCGCGGCAAATGCCGGACGTTCCTGCCAATCCCGATGGCGACAGGGTCGGCACAATCACCCGCCTCACCATCGCCGCCGACTTCGCCGAGGCGTTGAAGCAGGTGCTGCGCGGCCTGGACGCGCTCCGCTCGCCCGTTTCCCGCCCCTCGCGCGACCGGCGGCAGCCGGCGTTGGTCGTGCACCGCGACTATCAAGCGGCATGGCGCAACGCCGTGCGCGCCGCTCTTGCCACGCTGCTGGTGGCGGCCTTCTGGCTGACGACGAAATGGTCGGAAGCGGCGGGCACGGTCATTCTCGTCGCCGTCGTCTCCAGCCTGTTCGCCGCCCGCCCGGATCCCGTCGACTCGGCCTGGGGGTTCTTCAAGGGCACGCTGCTGGCCCTGCCCTTTGCATTTCTCGTCGGCCAGATCGCCCTTCCTGCCCTGCCCGGCTTCGGCTGGTTCGTCGTCTTCGTCGTGCCGATCATGGTGCCGGCAGCGCTTGGCATGGCCAATCCGCGCCATGTCGGCGTGGCGACCGCCTTCGCCATCAACTTCTTCGCCTTCCTTAGCCCGCATCAGGCCATGACCTACGACCCCGGCCCGTTCTTTGCCGGCTCGGTGTCGATCCTGGTCGGCATCCTGCTGGCGGTCGGTGTCTTCATCGTCGTGCTGCCCGCCGACCCCTGGGTCACGGTCAACCACATCCTGCACGCCATGCGGGAGGACCTGGCGCGCCTTTGCCTGCATGAGCGCGTGCCGAGGCGGTCGGCCTTCGAAAGCCTTGCCTACGACCGGGTCAACCAGCTGATGCCGCAGTTGCAGCGCACCGGCAGGCAAGGCGATGCCGTTCTGGGCGGCAGCATCGCCGCCGTCACCGTCGGACTGGAGATCCTGCGGCTGCGTGGCGCCCAGCAAAGTGCGGCGATCCCGCCCGAGACCGTGCTCTCGATCACCAATTTCCTGCGCGGGCTGGCACGCGAGCTGCTGTTTCGCAGACCAGGCGAGCCGCAAACGGCAACCGTCGCCGTCGCCAGGCAATATGCGGCAGGCATTGCTGAGCGCAGTGACGCGGCCGAGATGCTGCAGGTCGCGGCCTCGCTGCGCATCATTGCAGCGGCGATCGAGGACTTTCCGGATTTCTTTGCGAAGGGTCGGGTCTAGGGTCCAGCCTATGCCGCTGCGATCGCCAGTGCGTGGCCGCGTGCGTTCTCGCGCAGTGCCTCGAGATGGATCGACTTCACCAGCCCGGCGAGATCGCCTTCGGCGGACTGGCCGCCGAGTTCCTTCAGCATCAGCCAGCTGACTTCCTGCACGCCGGCGACGCGCTTGCCGTTGGCAACCTCGCGCCAGACCTTCAGCGCGCGCAGGATGATGCCATGGGTGGCGGCGGCGAGGCCGGCGTTGCGGAACAGCGCCTGCAGCGCCACGTCGTGCCCGCCGGCGAGCAGCGCCCTCACCCGTTGCTCGGACTGCTGGGCAAGAGCCACCAGCGCCGAGCCGAAGAAGTCGACCTTGCCATGCGCGATGGTGCGGATGATGAAGCTTGCGGTGAGGTCGCCGCGCAGCCGCAGATGCTCGATCAACGCGGCGTGCTCCTCGGCGCGCGTGCGTTCGATCAAGGTCACGGAAGCCTTGACGCAGGCATCGCGCATGACGCGATCGGCCCGGGCAGCGCCCATCAGCGCCACCACCAGCGGCGACGTCTTGAGCGTCTCGCCGAGCTTGACCAGCAGCATATGGCGGCAGTCGGCGGGTAGCCGCGCATCCGATATCAGCGCTTCGCGCACCAGTGCGAGGTGGCCGTGCCGCTCCGCCATGCGGCGAAAGCTGAGCGAGGCGATGTCGGCGCCGCTGTTGGTGAGCAGCACGGCGCAGGCCTCCGGCTCGCCGATCTCGGCGATGGCCGCTGCCAGCGACATGGACACGACAGGCCGGTCGGCGATCAGTTTCTGCGTCGCTTTCTGGCCGCCGGCAACCCGGTCGATCAGGTCCGCGTCGGTAAGCAGCGGCGAGCGCGCCAGCACCATGGCGGCCACTTCCGGCTGGTCGGAAGCGAGCGCACTGATGATCTGCAGCGGCGCGTGGTGGCTCATCGACAGCGCTTCGGCAATCGCCAGCCGCACCTTCGACGAGGCATCGTCGAGCAGCAGCGTCAGCGCCGCCTCGGCGGCACAGCGATCCTCGAACGGCAGGTCGGAATTGATGTAGGCGCGTGCCAACGCACTGGCAGCGGCGGCGCGCTCGGAGACCCGCGCCGTGTCAATCCATTTCAGAAAGTGCGAAACTACCATGCCGCCTGCTTACGCCCCTTGCCAGAACGCGCCTGGCCCCGATGGAAACGTAGGCCTGAAATGGTTTACGAAGCGTTCACCATGTTCCTTAACCGGCTTGATGGAGCCGCGGCCAACGCCTATCAAGCAACGGGAACGAGGAGATCGACCATGGCCGGGCTTTATCTGGAAGAGTTCGTCGTCGGCCATGTCTTCCGGCACACGCTGCGCAAGACAGTCACCGAAAGCGACAACATGCTGTTTTCGGTGATGACGCTGAACCCGCAGCCGCTGCATATCGATTTCGACTTCGCCGCCAAGAGCGAATGGGGCAGACCGCTGGTCAATTCGCTGTTCACGCTGGGGCTGATGATCGGCATCTCGGTCAACGACATCACCGTCGGCACCACCGTCGCCAATCTCGGCATGAAGGAAACCGTGTTTCCGCATCCGGTCTTCCATGGCGACACCATTCGCGTCGAGACCACGGTGGTTTCAGTGCGCGAGTCCAAATCCAAGCCGGATCGCGGCATCGTCGAGTTCGAGCACCGCGCCTATAACCAGGACGATGTGCTCGTCGCCAAATGCACGAGGCAGGCGATGATGATGAAAAAGGCGGCTTGAGCGATGCGTTCGCTGCTCTTCATTCCAGGCGATTCCGAAAAGAAACTGGAAAAGGGTTTTGGCGCCGGCGCCGACGTGGTCATCGTCGACCTTGAAGATTCCGTCGCGGCTGCGAACAAGGCGTCGGCACGCGCGATTGCGAAGAGCTTCATCGCCAGCCAAGGGCAACAGACGAGGCCTGCCATCTATGTGCGGGTCAACGATCTATCGACCGGCCTGACCGACGATGATCTCGCGGCCCTGGTCCCGGCGAAACCGGACGGCATCATGCTGCCGAAGTCGAACAGCGGCCAGGATGTGCAGCAGCTTTCGGCCAAACTCAGGGTGCACGAGGCCGAGAACGGCTTGCCGGATGGCGGGATCAAAATCCTGCCGATCATCACCGAGACGGCCGCCGGCGTGTTGGCGGCCGCGACCTATGCCGGAGCGAGCGCGCGGCTTGCCGGCCTGACCTGGGGCGCGGAAGATCTGTCGGCAGCCATTGGCGCCCACGCCGCGCGCGATGAGCGGGGCCGCTACACCGATGTCTTTCGCCTTGCCCGCACCATGACCATCCTTGCTGCCGGCAACGCCGAGGTCGCGGCGATCGATACGGTTTTTCCAAACTTCCGCGACATGAGCGCCTTCGAAGCCGAATGCATCGAGGCCGAGCGCGACGGATTCACCGGCAAGATGGCGATCCACCCGGCGCAAGTGCCGGTTATCAACGCAGCCTTCACACCGTCGGCCGAAGCCGTGAAACACTCCCAGGCGATCGTCGAGGCCTTCGCGGCAGCCGGAAATCCCGGCGTGGTCGGCATCGACGGCAAGATGGTGGACAGGCCACATCTGCGGCTGGCCGAGCGGCTTCTGGCGCGCGCCAAGGCGGCAGGGATTTCCGCGTAAAGCTCAGGCCTGCTACCAAACCAGCGGGATCAGCCTGTAGCGGACAGTCGCCGCATAGTCGTCATAGCCGCGCAGGCCGGTCCGCAGCGTTTTTTCTTCGATGAAGGTGCGGATGGCGAGCAGTACGATGAAGACGAGCACCGATGCCAGCCCCCACCAGGAGCCAAGCAGGAGCGCTGTGCCGGCGAAGAAGAGAATGGCGCCGGCATACATTGGATGGCGGACGTAGCCGTATGGGCCGGTGGTGATGACGTGCTGTCCGCGTTCTTCCTGGATCTTCACCACGGGCGCCGCGAAGCTGTTCTCCAGCATCGTGCGGTAGCAGATCCAGATCCCGACCAGCACGACCAGCGCGCCGATCACCTGTGCCAAGACAGCAACCCTCGACCAGCCGAAGCGGACGTCGAACCCCATCAGGGCCAGCCAACCGAAGATGGCGAGCAGCAGTATGGACAGCAGGACCTTGTCGGCCGCCGGCTGGTTCTTCTGGATGGGCGGGCCCAGCCGCTCATTCATCAGGCCCGGATTGCGCCGCGCCAGGGACACGCCCAAGGTGAGGCTGAGTCCCACCATCACCACCAGATACGCCCAAGCTCCAGGCCAGTGCAGCGTGCCGGCCGACAGGAACAGCAAAGCGCCCATGCCGCCGAACCACACGAATGTCTGCAGGATCAACTTCGAGATCATGAGATGCCTCCTGCCCTCGCTAATCCTTCCCCCAGCGCGGCCGCCGCATCGAAAATATGTCGCTGATGCTTGAATAGTCCATGTAGCCGAGGCGGCCGACATTGCCCGCCCTGACGATGTCGAATCTGCCGTCCTTGAGGTAGGCATCGTCGATATGCACGCCGACGACTTCGCCGGCGACGACGACGGCGCTGGTCTGCGTGCCGTCGAGCGCCTTTGGCCGCAGGATTTCCGTCACCCGGCATTCCAGCGCCGCCGGTGCCGCCGCCACACGCGGCGGCGCGACGAGGCGCGACGGTGCCATGGCGAGATCGGCATAGTCGAACTCGCTGACGCCGCGCGGTGCATCGACAGCGGTGCGGTTCATCTTCTCCGCCAGTTCGCGGCTGACCAGATTGGCGACGAACTCGCCGGTCTCTTCGGCAAAGCTCGCGCTGTCCTTCTCGCCTTCGGACGAAAACCAGACGATGAACGGTCTTGTCGAAAAGGCGTTGAAGAAGGAATAGGGCGCGAGGTTGATCTTGCCCTGCCTGTTCAAGGTCGAAATCCAGCCGATCGGGCGTGGCGCCACGATCGCCTTGGACGGATCGTGCGGCAGCCCGTGCCCTTTCGCCGGCTCGTAGAACATTTTCTCCCTAACCGGCCCACGGCCCCTGATAGTCGGCATAGAGCTTTGCCGGATCCGGCCGCGGCCGCTCCGGCGCCGGTCCCTGGTAGGAGCCGATATGGACGAAGCCGACGACGCGCTCCTGCGGCGCCAGTCCGAGGATCGCCCTGCCCTCCGGCACGTCGGAATACCAGTTGCTGATCATGTTAGTGCCATAGCCCAGCGCGTTGGCCGCGATCATCAGGTTCATCGCCGCCATGCCGCCGGACAGGAACATTTCCCATTGCGGGATCTTGGGGTTCTCCCGAGGGATCGATACCACGCCGATCACCAGCGGCGCGCGCGAAAAGCGCGCCAGTTCCTGGTTGCGGCGACCTTCCGGCAGCGGCCCTTCGCGCTCTTCGGCGAGTGCCGCCAGCTGCTTGCCGATTTCGACGCGCGCCTCGCCGCGATAGAGGATGAAGCGCCATGGTTCGAGCCGGCCGTGGTCGGGCACGCGTGCGGCGGCGGCGATCATCGTCGCGATCTCGGCATCGCCGGGCGCCGGCTCCTTCAGCTCGGGAATCGGCGCGGAATTTCGGGTCAGCAGAAAGTCGATGATCGGCGACGCCATGGGCGCAAGTCTCCTGAACTGTGAGCTGAAGCGCGCCATCGGGAATTCGGGCGGCTCGGGCATTGGCGCGGCGCGCCGGAAGGAAGAGCCTCCGGCAGAGCGGATCAGACTCTTAAGCCTTGAAATTGCCACCGCCTTGGGCTTCAACGCAAGGCATGTTTGAGGGGAACTTGCGTCTTTTCCTGGTCTGGCTCGCCGCCGCGCTGTTCATGGCGCCGGTTTCGCTTGCTTCCGCGCAGACCAGGGATGGCATCAGCGACCTCAAACTTCCCGGAATCGCAAACTATTCGTCACCCAGGAACGAGACGTCGCTGGCGCTGGGAAGCGGCGGCGCAATCACGCTGTCGGCGCAGCTGACCGACAAAGGCACCGACATCACGCGCGGTATCGTCTGGCGCGTCTTCAAGCCTGAAGCCGCGAGCGACGGCAAGCTGCCTATGGTGGCTTCCGCCCATGGCGGCACCGCCGTGTTCCAGCTCGAGCCCGGCAGCTATCTGGTGCACGCTTCCTACGGACGCGCCGGCGCCACCAAGCGCATCACCGTCGGCAAGGAGGCCAGGCGCGAAAGCCTGGTGCTCGATGCCGGCGGCCTCAAGCTCGACGCTGTCCTGTCGGGCGGGGCGCACATACCGCCGAAAAAACTGCGCTTCTCGATCTATGAAGGCCGTACCGAAGCCAATGGCGAGCACGCGCTGATCATCCCCGATGTCGAACCGAACAGCGTCGTGCGGCTGAATGCCGGCACCTACCACGTCGTCTCGAACTATGGCTCGGTCAATGCCGTGATCCGCTCCGACATCCGCGTCGAGGCTGGCAAGCTGACCGAAGCTACCGTCGAGCACCGGGCGGCCGAGATGACCATGAAGCTGGTGCGCGAAACCGGCGGCGAGGCGATCGCCGACACGTCCTGGTCGCTGCTCAACGAATCCGGCGATCCGATCAAGGAAACCGTCGGCGCCTTCGCCTCGATGGTGCTGGCCGAAGGCGACTACACCATCATCGCCAAGAACCGCGACCGCATCTACCAGAAGGATTTTACCGTCGTTGCCGGTCAGAACCAGGAGATCGAGGTTCTCGCCACCGAGGCCTCGGCCATCGATCCCGAGGAAGGCGCTGACTGACCGGCGATCAGGCTGCCTTGCGCATCCGGCGCGGTAGGAAGTGGACGCGGCCGCGCGGCGCGGCCGGCGCCATGTCGAAGACGCCGCGATAGAGACGCTCGAGCAAGGCCTTGCGATCGCGCAACGGTTCCAGTTCGCTCCAGCTCAGAACGTCGCCGACGCGCACGTCGATCGACCTGCCCGACAGCCGCGCGAATTCGTGGATGAGCAGAGAAATGCGCAGCGTCAGCGAAGCCTTGCCGACGAATTTCGCCACCCGCCCATCGCGCTCGGCCATGTTCATCGGACCACTGACCAGGTGGAACAGCCGCCCGTTCTGGCCGGAGAAATGCATCGGAATGACCGATGCCCTGGCGTCCTGGACGAGACGGGCCGGAAACATCTTCCACGGCAGGTCGCGCGCCCGGCCAAAGCCCTTCGGCGCGGTGGCGACGCCGCCGGCCGGGAAGACGACGATGGTGACGCCCTCTTTCAGTAGCCGCACCGCCTCATGGCGCACCGCCATGTTGTTCCTGAGCGCATCCTTGGTCTCGGAAAAATCGATCGGCAGCGAATAGGGTTCCATTTCGCGGATCTTGAGCAGGTCCTTGTGGATCATGACGCGAAACGGCCGCCCGAGTTGCTCGGCCAGCGACAGCACGGCGATGCCGTCGCCGATGCCGAACGGATGGTTGGCGACGATCACCAGCGGTGTGTCGGGCGGCTTTGCCGGCGGCCATTGATCGGCGCTCCGCACCTTGACGTCGATCAGTTCCAGCATGCGGCTGAACACGCGCTCGCCGCTCGGCGCCACCTGACGGCGCCAGAAATCATAGAGCGCGGCAAAGCGGTCGCGCCCCGACAGGCCTTCGATCGAATGGATGAACCAGCGCGTCAGCGCCGGCTGATGCGGACTGGCGTAGGAAAGCTCGGGAAACGGTCTTTCCCGCAGTTTCAGCTTGAGCATTGATGGCTCGTTACAGGCTTGGCGTGACAGGCATGTGAAAATGGCGGTGGATCGCTCCACCGCCATTTCGTCGTAGATCAGGCAGCGCGCTTGCGCCTGCGATCCGGCGTTATCGCTTCTTCGCTCAATTGTGCGATCGCCTGGACGAGTCCAAGCGATTCCTGGTCGCGTGAGCCGAGCCGGCGGATGTTGACCGTCTCTTCCTCCGCCTCGCGCTTGCCGCAGACGAGGATGACCGGAACCTTGGCCAGCGAATGCTCGCGCACCTTGTAGTTGATCTTCTCGTTGCGCAGATCGGCTTCCGCCAGCAGCCCGGCCGCCTTCAACTGGCCTACGACCTTCATCGCATAGTCGTCGGCATCGGAGGTGATCGTCGCCACCACCACCTGCAGCGGCGCGAACCACAGCGGGAAATGGCCGGAATAGTTCTCGATCAGGATGCCGAGGAAACGCTCCATTGAACCGCATATGGCGCGGTGCACCATCACCGGCTGCTTCTTTTCCGAATCCGAGCCGATGTAGAAGGCGCCAAAGCGTTCCGGCAGGTTGAAGTCGACCTGCGTGGTGCCGCACTGCCATTCGCGGCCGATGGCGTCCTTCAGCACATACTCGAATTTCGGACCATAGAAGGCGCCCTCGCCCGGATTGATCGAGGTCTTGATGCGGTTGCCCGAACGCGTCCGGATCGTCTCCAGAACGCCGCTCATGATTGCCTCGGCATGATCCCAGGCCTCGTCAGTGCCGACACGCTTGTCCGGCCGCGTCGACAGCTTGACGCTGATCTCGTCGAAGCCGAAATCGGCATAGGTCGACAGGATCAGATCGTTGATGCGCAGGCATTCGGAGGCAAGCTGTTCCTCAGTGCAGAAGATATGCGCGTCGTCCTGCGTGAAGCCGCGCACGCGCATCAGCCCATGCAGCGCGCCGGATGGCTCGTAGCGGTGCACATTGCCGAATTCCGCAAGCTTAACGGGCAGGTCGCGATAAGATTTCAACCCATGCTTGAATATCTGCACATGGCCGGGGCAGTTCATCGGCTTCAGCGCGAACACCCGGTCGTCGTCGGTGTCGTCGCCGGCGACCGTCACCTTGAACATGGCGTCGCGATACCAGCCCCAGTGGCCTGACGTCTCCCACAGGCTCTTGTCGAGAACCTGCGGTGCGTTGACCTCCTGATAGCCCTGTTCGTCGAGGCGGCGGCGCATGTAGTTGACCAGGTTCTGGAACATCTTCCAGCCCTTGGCGTGCCAGAAGACGACGCCGGGGCCCTCCTCCTGGAAATGGAACAGGTCCATTTCACGGCCGAGCTTCCTGTGGTCGCGCTTTTCGGCTTCCTCCAACATCGTCTGGTAGGCGTCGAGCTGCGCCTGGTCCGCCCAGGCCGTGCCGTAGATGCGCGTCAGCATCGGGTTGTTAGAGTCGCCGCGCCAATAGGCGCCGGCCACCTTCATCAGCTTGAAGGCATTGCCGATCTGCCCGGTCGAAGCCATGTGCGGGCCTCGGCAAAGGTCGAACCAGTCGCCCTGCGCATAGATCTTGAGATCCTGGTCCTCAGGGATGGCGTCGATCAGTTCCAGCTTGTAGCGCTCGCCCTTGTCGGCAAACACCTTCTTGGCCTTCTCGCGCGGCCAGACTTCCTTGGTGAACGGCTTGTTGCGCTGGATGATCTCGCGCATCTTCTTCTCGATCACCGGGAAATCGTCGGGCGTGAAGGGCTCGTTGCGGGCGAAGTCGTAATAGAACCCGTTCTCGATCACCGGCCCGATGGTCACCTGCGTTCCCGGCCACAGTTCCTGCACGGCCTCGGCCAGCACGTGTGCTGCGTCGTGGCGGATGAGTTCGAGCGCGCGCGGGTCCTCGCGGGTGATGATCTCGACCTTGCCGGACTTGCCGAGCGGATCGGACAGATCGCGCACGACGCCGTCGATGGCGTAGGCGACGGCCTTCTTGGCCAGCGACTTCGAGATCGATTCGGCCAGGCCGGCACCGGTCATCGCCGCTTCATAGTCGCGGACGGAGCCATCGGGAAATGTCAGGGAAACGGAATTCAGCATAGTTATCTCCTATCCAGTCCCGCAAACGAGCGCGGGTGGTGAAATGCCGGATGCGTCCGGCGGCAGTCTTTTATGGGCAGATTCCGGCGCCGTAAAGCGCTCGTTCCGCCTATTTGATCAAGCCAGGCAGGTCTTTCAAGAACCCCGCCCGTGTCTTGGGACCCTTGGGCGTGTCGGTTGGCTTCTCGTCAACCACCAGCCGGGCAAACACGATCCGCCGGCCATCCTTCTCTGCCCAGCCGACAAACCAGCCAAGCGATCGTTTATCCGTGCCGGCATTGCCTAGCCTCGTGCTGCCGGTCTTGCCCTGTACCGCCCAGCCACCGGCCTGGAAGCTCGGAAGGATCGCCCTGGTCATCGCATGAGCCCTGGCCGACACCGGCATTTTGCCGGCAAGTATCCGGCGCAGGAAGGCCGTCTGCTCTACCGGCGATATTTCGAGCGAGGAGTTCACCCAGGAATGGGTCAGGCTATCATTCTTGCCGGCGCTGCCGGAGACGTCCATGTTGCCGTAGCCGAATTTCGATACATAGCCGGCAAATCGTTCGCTGCCGAGCCTGCTTGTGATTTCGCGGGAATACCAGAGAACGGAATCGCGCTCCCAGATCGTCGGATCGACGGTCTTCCGGTCTCGCTTCACCGCATTGAACTCAGGTCTGTAGTCCCAGCTCGGCGTATGCTCGTCGTTCAGAATGCCAGCGTCGTAGCCGATCAGCGCCAGCGGCACCTTGAAGGTCGACGCCGGGCTGAAGCGTTGATCGCAGACGCCGTCTCGATAGAGCGTCTCGCCGCTTACCGCATCCTCGATCAGCGTGCATTCGACATCGCCAAGCGGCGCCGACTGCGCCCGCATCGGGAACCCAAGCAGCCAGGCCAGCAGGAAGAGAACGATGGCAAAAACGAACGGAAGGCGGTCTATCTGGCGCATGTAAAATCTCTCTCCTGACGGGTGGGCAGGAGAGGACTTAGCGAGGCGCCTTGTCTCGATTTTGTCTCAAATTCGCAGTCTTTGTGCAGGCTTGCGTTAACCCTACCAGATCGTAAAGACCGCCGGAGCCGAGACCGGTGGGTGCAGTCAGACCTCGCCGCGCTTCTTGCCGATCCGCCAGTACCGCCACGGCATGAACCAGACATAGCATCCGGCCAGCGTCTCCGGCACCCGGTCGATGCCATGCGTGCCAAACGGGCCGCAGCGCAGCACCCGGAAAAGCCCCATCCAGCCGCCGGCCCACAGGCCGTGGCGGGCGATCGCCTCATGCGCGTATTCGGAACAGGTCGGCAGATGGCGGCAGGTATTGCCGACGAAACCGGACAGCGTCAGCTGGTAGAAGCGGACAAGCGACGTTCCGAGGATGCGGCCAGGCGTCTTGCGCCAGGGGCCTGGCCAATTGCGCCCGCGCCGGGCCGGTGTTGCTGCATGCGCATGCCTATGGTGGTCGCGCACCGCATTCTCCGTATCGCGTTTCGCCCCGGGATAAATGTGGACTTCGAGCAGAGAACGCAATCCCCGTTGATGCTGGCCCTTGGTGATGCCGCCTGTCGATGCTGGCCGTCCTGCCTTTCACCGGTGAAATGTGCGCCGATCTGCCGGAGATACCCAGCGCGTGGGGCTGGTTGGTCCCTGTTCGCGGCGTCCGGCCTGGGGCCGCTTCTCGCCATACCATTGAAACGTCGCGATCCGCATGACGTCGCCAAAAATCTCCAGGAACTGGATCATGGCCGTATCTCCTTTGGCATCGATTAGACTGCCGCTGGCCTTCGTCTTCAAACGAGTATAATTTCCACATCGGATAACTTTAGATTATGCGTATTGAAGTGTGCCCGGCTGCATGACAACGATGCAACTATATGAAATCATTATGCGATATGGCTTTTGCCGCGGCGGCTTCAAGCTTGCTGTGTTGAGCGGGCCGTAGGGCTATTTCGCGTCGTTTGTGTGCTTGATGTAAACTCGGAAAAAGGAGCTAGACTCGTGCCTATCGTCAAACTGAACGAAAAGTTCGTCGACTGGCTGAAGGCTCCAGAATGAAACGCGGACGCCTGCCCTTGACGGCGCTACGGAGCTTCGAGGCGGCCGGACGACAGTTGAGCTTCAGCCGGGCGGCCGAGGAGCTGTTCGTCTCACAGGCAGCGATCAGCCGGCAGATCCGCGAGCTCGAGCATTTCCTTCGCCAGCCGCTGTTTTTCCGCCACCACCGCCGCGTTGAGCTGACCGAGGCAGGCCGCCGCCTGCTCGATCAATTGGTCAGAAGTTTCGACGACATCGACAGGCTGCTCTCGGACCTGGCCGCTCCCGCCCAATCCGTGGTTCGCGTCAGCGTGGAACCGTCCCTTGCAGCCGTATGGCTGGTACCACGACTCAATCGATTTCGTGAATTGCGACCCGATATCGACGTTTCCGTCGAAGTCGATCCACGGCCCATCGAGTTCCGCAGCGACCAGGCCGAACTCGCTCTGCGCTTCAGCGCACACAACACCTCATGGCCGCGCAGCGAAGCCGAGCGGCTTGCCTTGACCGTCGACTCGCCGGTCCTGTCGCCGGGGCTGCTTGCCTCGGGTCCGCCGCTGGATAAGCCCATCGACCTCGGCCGCTACACGCTGCTACATGAGGAAAATCGCCAGGGCTGGGCGCGCTGGTTCGAAGCGGCCGGCGTGCCCGCCGACGCCGCGCCCGCGCGCGGCCCTATGTTTGCGGATACCTCGCTTTCGAAGCAGGCGGCGCTGCTCGGCCATGGCGTGGCGTTGGGCGATCTCATGCTGGTCAGGGACGAACTGGCATCCGGCGCGCTGATCAAGCCCTTCGACATCGACGTCGCGTCAGGCGCCTACTGGCTGGTGGCAAGAAGCTTGAAGGGTCTACCGGAGCCGGCCAAGGCTTTTGCGGACTGGATCCGCGCAGAATTTGCCGAAAGCCGGCGTTCTCTGCAAGAAATCTAAGCTGCTTCTTCGGCGCGCTTCTTCTCGATCTGGCCGATCGCATCGACGACCGCGTCGAAGGTGAGCATGGTCGAGGCATGGCGCGCCTTGTAGTCGCGCACCGGTTCCAGATAGCGCAGGTCGGCGAAGCGGCCTTCCGGCGGCGCGCCGTTTTCCTTCAGCATCTTCAGCATGGTCTCGCGCACTGCGCGCAACTCGTCCGCGCTGGCGCCGATGACATGCTCAGCCATGATCGAGGACGACGCCTGGCCGAGCGCGCAGGCCTTAACATCATGCGCGAAATCGGTGACGACGCCGTCATCCATCTTGAGATCGACGGTCACGGTCGATCCGCATAATTTGGAATGCGCGCGTGCTGTCGCGTCCGGATGGTCGAGCCGGCCGATCCGCGCGATATTTCCGGCAAAACCCAGAATTTTCGCATTGTAGACGTCGTCGATCATATTTTTCCAATCTGTCGCCGCCCAGCGAACAGCGATTGCCGCTGATGCGTCTTTCATTCGCTCGGCACGACCATATATAATGCTGACAGTCGAGCATCGACAAGGCAGCCGAAGGCCACGTCTTTGCTCAAATCAATTCACGCCGCTTGAGGGCTGGAAACCGCGAGTTTCTTACACCCGAAAGGTCGTGGTCCGTTCAACTCGTCCCTCCTGTGAGAGGGACTACGGGAGACGCCTTTATGGATGCCGTCATCAAGAAACTCATGCCCTCTTCGACTTACATGGAAAAGCCGGTCACCGACCGGCCGAGCGAGGCCGAGGTCGAGGCCGCGGTGCGCACGCTGCTGCGCTGGACCGGCGACAATCCGGAGCGGGAGGGCCTGATCGACACGCCGAAGCGTGTCACCAAGGCATTCCTCGAAATGTTCAACGGCTACGACATGTGCCCGGCCGAGGAGCTTGGCCGGACCTTCGAGGAAGTCGCCGGCTATGACGATCTCGTCATCGTCAGGGACATAAATTTTCATTCGCATTGCGAGCACCACATGGTGCCGATCATCGGCAAGGCGCATGTCGGCTACCTGCCGGACGGCAAGGTCGTTGGCCTGTCCAAGATCGCGCGCGTTGTCGACATCTTCGCCCATCGCCTGCAGACGCAGGAAGCGATGACCGCGCAGATCGCCAGCGTTATCCAGGACGTGCTCAATCCGCGCGGCGTCGCCGTAATGATCGAGGCCGAGCACATGTGCATGGCCATGCGCGGCATCCGCAAGCAGGGCTCGACCACGCTGACCTCGACCTTCACCGGCGTCTTCAAGGACACACCCGAAGAACAGGTCCGCTTTGTCACCATGGTGCGCGGCGGCGGGGTCTGATCGGCCCTCGCCGGCCGCTAGACCATGATCCCAAAAAGTGGGAACCGGTTTTTGGACAAGATCATGGTCAAACAAGAAGATCCGGCGATGTCGGCACTGGAATTCCCGAAAGCTCCGTCAGACAAGAAAGCGCTGGAGGAAGGCACTGTCCTTTCGCCGCGCTTCGACGCCAGTGGCCTTGTCACTGTCGTCGTCACCGATGCTGCCGACGGCATGCTGTTGATGGTCGCGCATATGAATGCCGAAGCGCTGGCGCTGACGCTGGAAACCGGCATCGCCCATTACTGGTCGCGTTCGCGCAACGCGCTGTGGAAAAAGGGCGAGACCTCCGGCAATCTCCAGACCGTCGTCGAGATGCGCACCGATTGCGACCAGGATGCATTGTGGCTGCGCGTGAAAGTGTTGGGCCACGACGCAACTTGTCACACCGGCCGGCGTTCCTGCTTTTATCGGACGGTGGGGTTGAACGACGGCAAGGTGACGCTTGTCGACGACGGCAGCAAACCGCTGTTCGATACGGAACAAGCGTATCGGAAGCCTTTGTGAACCATTCAATATTCACAAACCACTCATATTCACTATTCTCGAACATCCTTGCTGTAGAAGGGATGTGGGACAAGGGGAGATTGTGATGCTCGAATGGGCGTCATTGCGTAGCAGACCAGACGTTCGAGAGGCCAACGGCCCCTCCTCGTCGGGCGGCGCATCCGATACGAAGCCTGGCAAGAAAACAGGCATTTCATTGGCGCTCGGCGGTGGCTGCGCGCGCGGCTGGGCTCATATCGGCGTGCTGCGTGCGCTCGACGAGGCCGGCATCGAAGTGTCGATGATCGCCGGCACTTCGATCGGCGCCCTGGTCGGCGGCTGCTACCTTGCCGGCAAACTGGACGATCTCGAAGAATTCGCCAGGAGCCTGACCAAGCGGCGCCTCTTCGGCCTTCTCGATCTCAATCTGCGCGGCAGCGGGCTGTTCGGCGGCATGAAGCTGGACGCCAGGCTGCGCGAGCACATGGCCGGCATCCGCTTCGAAGACCTGTCCAAGCCTTTCGTTTGCGTCACCTCGGAAATCCGCACCGGCCATGAGATCTGGCTGTCGAGCGGCTCGCTGATCACCGCCATGCGCGCTTCCTACGCGCTGCCCGGCGTGTTCGAGCCGGTAATCTGCAACGGCCGCGTCCTGGTCGACGGCGCGCTGGTCAATCCGGTGCCGGTCTCGGTCTGCCGCGCCTACGAGCAGCCGCTGGTTGTCGCGGTCAACCTTCACTACGACCTGTTCGGCCGCGCCGCCGTCATCAAGCACAGCGCCGGTGAACTGGTCATCGAGAAGGACGCGCCAAGAGCCGGCCACATCGACGCCGAGCGCCAGTCGCACCAAACGCGGCTCGGCATCACCGGCGTCATGGTCGAAGCCTTCAACATCATCCAGGATCGCATTTCGCGCGCGAGGCTGGCGGGCGACCCGCCCGACATGTCGCTGCAACCCAAACTCAGCCATATCGGCCTGACCGAGTTCCATCGCGCCGACGAAGCGATCCGCCTCGGCTATCAGGCAACGATGGCGCAGATCGGCGAACTCGCCCGGCTGCAGACGGTTCTCGCCTAACCCACGATCAAACAGATTTCAGGCAATCGCCGCGTCGGTGATGCGGAACTGCACCGTGCGATTGCCGTTCCAGTAATTGCCCGACAGCGAACCGGCGACATGCACCGTCTTGCCCCGGTTCTTGAACAGGAATTCGCCAAGCGCCGTATCGACGGCGCGAAACGCGATCGCCTGGATGCGACCGCCGCTTTGCGACTGCAGCTCGGCGCGGATGTGGTTGGTTCCGACCGGCCGCGCATCCGCCAGCTTGTGGCGCGGCAGAGCGAAGACCGGCGCGACATGGCCGGCGCCGAATGGCCCGGCCTTTTCCAGGGCATCGAGCAGGCTGAGCGTCGCGCCCTCGGCGGCCAGCGCACCGTCGATGGCCAGGCTCTCCTCGTCCTGCAGCCGGAACACTTCGGCCGCCGCCCGCTCCTCGAAGAAGGCCCTCAACGCCCCGAGTTTTGCCCGCTCGACCGTGATGCCGGCCGCCATGCCGTGGCCGCCGCCCTTGACGATCAGCCCGGCATCTGCCGCCTCGCGCACCAGCCGTCCGAGATCGAAGCCGGACACCGAGCGTCCCGAGCCGGTGCCGACGCCATTGGCGTTGAAGGCAATGGCAAAGGCCGGCCGCCGTGCGTGGTCCTTGAGCCGCGAGGCGAGCAGGCCGACGATACCCGGATGCCAGGTGGTGCTGGCGGTGACGACGACGGCCGGGCCATTGCCGCCGGCAAGCTCGGCATCGGCTTCGGCGCGCGCCTGCGCAAGCATCTCCAGTTCCATCTGCTGGCGTTCCTGATTGAGCCGGTCGAGCGTCTCGGCAATCGTGTTGGCCTCGACCGGATCGTCGGTGGCGAGCAGCCGGCTGCCGAGGGCGGCGTCGCCGATGCGCCCGCCGGCATTGATGCGCGGCCCGATCAGATAGGCAAGATGAAAGGTGCTGATCGGCTCGCCGATGCGCGACACCCGCGCAAGGGCGGCCAGCCCCTCGTTCTTCTGTTGGCGCGCCACCTGCAGCCCCTTGACCACGAAGGCGCGGTTGACGCCGGTCAGCGGCACCACATCGCAAACGGTGGCCAGCGCCACCAGGTCGAGCAGCGAAAGCAGATCCGGTGACGTGGCATCCGGCAAGCGGCCGCGCAGGATCCTGGCCGTCTGCACCAGGGTGAGAAAAACGACGCCGGCCGCGCAAAGATGGCCCTGCCCGGAAAGATCGTCCTCGCGATTGGGATTGACCACCGCATCGGCTGCCGGCAGCGGACCGCCGACCTGATGGTGGTCGAGCACCACGACATCGGCGCCGGCCTCTCTCGCCGCGTCGATGGAGACGGCACTGTTGGTGCCGCAATCGACAGTGACGATCAGGGTCGCTCCGCGCGAGATGAGGTCGCGCATGGCCTCCGGATTGGGGCCGTAACCTTCGAAGATGCGGTCGGGTATGTAGATTTCGGACGGCACCGAGAAATGCCCGAGAAAGCGCTTGAGCAGCGCCGACGACGCGGCTCCGTCGACATCGTAGTCGCCGAAGATCGCCACCTTTTCCTTGGCGATTATGGCCCCGGCGATGCGGGCCGCGGCCTTCCCCATGTCGGTCAGCGATGCCGGATCCGGCAACAGATCGCGGATCGTCGGATCGAGGAAGCGCTCGGTCTGCTCGGCGGTCACGCCGCGCCCGGCAAGCACCCGCGCGACGATATCCGGCACGCCGTAGCCTTGCGCTATGGCAAGTGCGGTCATGTCCTGCCGCTCGGTCAGCCGGTGTTCCCAGGAGACACCGGTGGCCGACTGCCTTACGTCGAGGAAAAGCCTCTTCTCGCCCGTCATATGACGTGCCGCCCGCCTATTGCCATCTGTCACGACATCAATAGGCGACGGCTAAGCAGGAAGGAATCAAAACTTTTCCAGATCCTGATGGCGTGCCTTGATCTCGCGCACGGTGCGCGACGACGAGCGCAGCACGATGGTGTGCGTGGTGATGTAGGTGGGCCCGAACTTGACGCCGTCCAGCATGTTGCCGTCGGTGACGCCGGTTGCCGCAAACAGCACGTCGCCGCGCGCCATGTCCTGGGCGCGGTAGATCCGCTTTGGGTCGGCGATGCCCATCTTGGCCGCGCGCGCCACCTTTTCCGGCGTGTCGAGGATCAGCCGGCCCTGCATCTGGCCGCCGGTGCAGCGCAACGCGGCCGCCGCCAGCACACCTTCCGGTGCGCCGCCGGTGCCGAGATAGATGTCGATGCCGGTCTCTTCCGGATCGGTGGTGTGGATGACCCCGGCGACATCGCCGTCGCCGATCAGCCGGATCGCCGCGCCCGTCGCCCGCACCGCCTCGATCAGTCTGCCGTGGCGCGGCCGGTCGAGGATGCAGGCGGTGATCTCGGACACCGCAACACCCTTGGCCCTGGCGAGGCTCGCGATGTTTTCGGCCGGCGAGGCGTCGATGCCGATGACGCCTTCGGCATAGCCCGGGCCGATGGCGATCTTGTCCATATAGACGTCGGGCGCGAACAATAGGCTGCCCTTTTCCGCAATCGCGATGACGGCAAGCGCGTTGGGCAGGTTCTTGGCGCAGATCGTCGTGCCTTCCAGCGGATCGAGCGCGATATCGACCGCCGGTCCTTTGCCGGTGCCGACTTCCTCGCCGATATAGAGCATCGGCGCCTCGTCGCGCTCGCCCTCGCCGATCACCACTGTGCCCTTGATGGCGAGCCGGTTGAGCTCCTCACGCATGGCGTCGACCGCGACCTGGTCGGCGGCCTTCTCGTCGCCGCGTCCGCGCAGCCTGGCGGCGGCGACAGCGGCCCGTTCGGTGACGCGCACCAGTTCCATGGTGAGTATCCGGTCGAGACCGGCGACAATGTTCTGGGCCATATTCATCGATGGGAAATCCTCATTGGCATGCCGCCTCCGCCAAGGGGCCCGCTTCTTGTGTCAAAGCTCCATGACAACGGCAAGACTTGCCACGTCAATTTTTCGATATCGTAGCAATATCAATCGATTAAAGGCGAAATATGATTGAATTTATCCGGCGCGTTCGATGCGGATGACCTGCGGCTTGTCGGTCAGATGGCCGTCCTTGGTGATGCCGTCGACGGCCTTGCGCACCGCCGCTTCTGTCGTCTCATGAGTGACCAGGATGACGGTCTTCTGCGCGTCCGTTTCCGGGCCGGAGGCGTGCTGGACAATCGATTCCAGCGAGATATCATTGTCGGCCATGCGCTTGGCGATCGCGGCAAAGACGCCGATGCGGTCATGCACCGTCAGCCGGATGAAATAGCCGCCGGCATGACTGCGCATCTGCGCTTTCTTGTAGGGCTTCAATTCCTTGGCCGGGCGGCCGAAGACCGGACCGTGCTGGAAGCCCGGCCGGCTCTTGGCGATGTCGGCAATATCGCCGATGACGGCCGACGCCGTGGCGTTGCCGCCGGCGCCGGGGCCGGAGAGCAGGAGTTCGCCCAGAATGTCGGTCTCGATTGCCACCGCATTGGTGACGCCATGCACCTGCGCGATGACCGAGGCGGTCGGCACCATGGTCGGATGCACGCGCTGCTCGATGCCGCTGTCGGTGCGCTGTGCGACGCCCAACAGCTTGATGCGGTAGCCGAGGTCTCCGGCGGCGCGGATGTCGGCCTGGCTGATGTTGGAGATGCCTTCCATGTAGATGTCGTTGGCGGCGATTTTCGTACCGAAGGCAAGGCTGGTCAGTATCGACAGCTTGTGCGCCGTGTCATGGCCTTCGATGTCGAAGGTCGGATCGGCCTCGGCATAGCCGAGGCGCTGCGCATCCTTCAGGCAGGCGTCGAAGGAAATGCCCTCGGCCTCCATGCGGGTCAGGATGTAGTTGCAGGTGCCGTTGAGGATGCCGAAGACGCGGGTGACGGAATTGCCGGCCATCGCCTCGCGCATCGTCTTGATGACCGGGATGCCGCCGGCCACCGCCGCCTCGTAGTTGAGCAGCACACCCTTCTTCTCGGCGATCTCGGCAAGCTGCACGCCGTGCTTGGCCAGCAGCGCCTTGTTGGCGGTCACCACATGGCGGCCGGCCCCCAGTGCCGCCTTCACGGACGCGAGCGCGGGCCCCTCGTCGCCGCCGATCAGTTCGACGAAGACATCGATATCGGCCTTCTCAGCCATCTTCACGGCGTCGTCGAACCAAGTCGCCGAACCAAGGTCGACACCGCGGTCGCGTTTCGGATCGCGGGCGGAGACAGCAGTAACGACGATGTCGCGGCCGCACTGGCGGGTCAGTTCCGCTGCCTTGTCGCCGAGCACGCGCGCCACCGAGGCGCCGACGGTGCCGAGACCGGCAATTCCAACACGCAACGCTTCAGCCATGTCCGGCGACGCCCCTCAAAATTCGTTTCGATGATGTCAGGCAAACTCAGCGGTGCGCGGAGAGCGGCACCACATTGTTGGGCTGCTTGGCGCTGGACGCCAGGAAGCGCTTGATGTTGCGGGCAGCCTGCCGGATCCGGTGCTCGTTCTCGACCAGCGCGATGCGCACATGATCGTCGCCATGCTCGCCGAAGCCGACGCCCGGCGCCACCGCCACGTCGGCGTGCTCGATGAGCAGCTTCGAGAATTCGAGCGAGCCGAGATGGCGGAACGGTTCCGGGATCGGCGCCCAGGCGAACATCGAGGCCGCCGGCGCCGGGATGGTCCAGCCGGCGCGGGTGAAGGCGTCCACCATCACGTCGCGGCGCTTGTGGTAGACCTCGCGCACTTCGGCGATATCGGCGCCGTCGCCGTTCAGCGCATGCGCCGCAGCCACCTGGATCGGCGTGAAGGCGCCGTAGTCGAGATAGGATTTGACGCGCGTCAGCGCGGAGATCAGCCGCTCGTTGCCGACGGCGAAGCCCATGCGCCAGCCGGGCATGGAAAACGTCTTCGACATCGAGGTGAACTCGACGCAGACATCGATGGCGCCCGGAACCTGCAGCACCGAAGGCGGCGGGTTGCCGTCGAAATAGATCTCCGAATAGGCAAGGTCGGACAAGATGATGATGTCGTTCTTCTTGGCGAAGGCGACCACGTCCTTGTAGAAGTCGAGCGAGGCGACCAGCGCCGTCGGGTTCGACGGATAGTTGAGGATCAGCGCCAGCGGCTTCGGGATCGAATGGCGGATGCCTCGCTCGACCGCCGGAATGAAGCCGTCGTCGGGCTCGACCTGCAGCGAGCGGATGACGCCGCCCGACATGATGAAGCCGAAGGCATGGATCGGATAGGTCGGGTTCGGGCAAAGGACCACGTCGCCGGGCGCGGTGATCGCCTGCGCCATGTTGGCGAAGCCTTCCTTGGAGCCCAGCGTCGCCACCACCTGCGTGTCCGCGTTGAGCTTCACCCCGAAGCGGCGCTGATAGTAGGCGGCCTGGGCGCGGCGCAGCCCCGGAATGCCGCGCGACGACGAATAGCGATGCGTGCGCGGATCGCGCACCACTTCGCACAATTTGTCGACGATGGCCTTCGGCGTCGGCAGGTCCGGATTGCCCATGCCAAGGTCGATGATGTCGGCGCCGCGCGAGCGGGCGCTGGCCTTCAGCCGATTGACCTGCTCGAAAACATAAGGCGGAAGCCGGCGGACCTTGTGAAATTCTTCCATGTCAGTTCCAGACATTTAAACGTGTTTGGCAAAGAGACGCTTTCGGCGCGCGATATAGCCCTAATTGCAGGTAGGGTCGAGGGCGGGATCGCATTTGGTCTCGATCTGCTTCAGCGTATCGTCGCCATGGGTCTTCGCCAGCGAGTTCAGCGCCGCCGGATTGCTCCCACCGGTGCCGCCGCTCTTGCCGAGCTGCGCCTGCTGGTCGCCCTTCAATTGGGCAAGCTTGGCCTTGGTCTCCTCAGGCGTGAGCTGCTTGGCGGCCACCTGCGGCGGGATGTTGAGGTTCGGATAGGAGCCGGTGTCCTTCGGGCCGTCGGTGGTTGCGACCGGCGTCGTGTTGCCGGTGTTGCTGCTGGCACAGCCGCCGCCCGCAAGCAGGGTGCCCCCCAGCAAGGCCATCGCGGCAGCGATGCGGCAAATACCAACAGCGCTCGAAAAAACGGTCTCGCCGACATTAATCGTCATATTGTTTTCCTGGCAGCCGGGTTAGAGCGTGTTGGACCCGGCCGAATGTCCCATGATACTATGTCAAGAAAACGCTCCGGGAGGAACCCCGAGAACCATGTCCAAGACACCCGATTCGGGCAAAGCGGAAGATGGCGGACCTTCGACCGTCGAGCAATATCTGGTAAAGGACCCGGAACGCTTCGCGCTGAACATGGCGCGCATGGTCGAGCAGGCCGGCAAGGCCGCCTCCGCCTGGGCCGAGCCGCGCGAGAAGGGCGAGGTGCGCGATCACGTAGCCGAACCCGTGGTCGACATGGTCAAGACTTTCTCCAAGCTCAGCGAATACTGGCTTGCCGACCCGCAGCGTGCGCTGGAGGCGCAGACGCGGCTGTTCGCCGGCTACATGACCGTCTGGGCAAATGCCATCCAGCGCGTCAGCCCCAACGCCGAAGCACCTGACGACGCGGTCAAGCCGGAGCGCGGCGACAAGCGCTTCCAGGATCCCGAATGGGGCCGCAACGCCTTCTTCGATTTCCTCAAGCAGGCCTATCTCGTCACCTCGCGCTGGGCTGCCGACCTTGTCGAGCATGCCGAGGGGCTGGACGAGCACACCCGCCATAAGGCCAGTTTCTACGTCAAGCAGGTGTCCAATGCGATTTCGCCGTCGAACTTCATCCTGACCAATCCGGAGCTGTTTCGCGAAACGGTCGCCTCCAACGGCGAGAACCTGGTGCGCGGCATGAAGATGCTGGCCGAGGACATCGCCGCCGGCAAGGGCGACCTGAAGCTCAGGCAGGCCGACTATTCGCCCTTCGAGATCGGCAAGAACGTAGCCACAACGCCCGGCAAGGTGGTCGGCCGCAGCGATGTCGCCGAGATCATCCAGTACGATCCGGCGACCGAGACCGTGCTCAAGCGTCCCCTGCTGATCTGCCCGCCCTGGATCAACAAGTACTACATCCTCGATCTCAACCCGCAGAAATCCTTCATCCGCTGGGCGGTCGAGCAGGGCCACACGGTCTTCGTCATCTCATGGATCAATCCGGACGAGCGCCACGGCACCAAGAGCTGGGAGGCCTATATCCGCGAGGGCCTGCAATACGGCCTCGACATGGTCGAGAAGGCCACTGGCGAAAGGGACGTCAACGCCATCGGCTACTGCGTCGGCGGCACGCTGCTGGCGGCGGCATTGGCGCTGCTGGCGCAAGAGGGCGACGACCGCATCAAATCGGCCACCTTCTTCACCACTCAGGTCGATTTCACCTATGCCGGCGACTTGAAAGTCTTCGTTGACGAAGACCAGGTCGCGGCCGTCGAGAAGTCGATGAACGAGAAGGGCTACCTCGACGGCACCAAGATGGCGACAGCCTTCAACATGCTGCGCTCGGGCGACTTGATCTGGCCCTATGTCGTCAACAACTACATGCGCGGCAAGGATCCCCTGCCCTTCGACCTGCTCTACTGGAACGCCGATTCCACCCGCATGGCCGCCGCCAACCATTCCTTCTATCTGCGCAACTGCTACCTCGAGAACAATCTCTCGAAAGGCACGATGGAACTTGCCGGCCGCACTGTGTCGCTCGCCGACATCACCATTCCGGTCTACAACCTCGCCTCCAAGGAAGACCACATTGCACCGGCGCTTTCGGTGTTCCTCGGGTCGAAGTATTTCGGCGGCCCGGTCGAGTATGTGATGGCCGGCTCCGGCCACATCGCCGGCGTCGTCAACCCGCCGGCTTCGATGAAGTACCAGTACTGGACCGGCGGCAAGCCGGTGGGCGACTTTGGTCAGTGGTTCGCTTCGGCGATGGAGCATCCCGGCTCCTGGTGGACGCACTGGCAGCGCTGGATCGAGACCCAGGACAACACCCGCGTTGCAGCCCGCAAACCGGGCAAGCGTATGAAAACTTTGGGCGATGCGCCGGGCACCTATGTCAAGGTGCGTGTGTAACAGACTGTAATGTCTGGTGAGTTGACGATTTGGCAAAACAGGCCGAAATGGTGTCGTCAACCATCCGGCGGCCTCAATTCGCCTTCTACAAACGAATAAATCCGAGGCTTGCAGATTTGACACAGGTCCCGTTTCCGGTTGGGGAACAAGGGGGCATTGCGATGGAGCGCGAGGCGCCGAGTCGACGATGACCGGCCGGATACCGAGGGGGAATTTTGTTTTGAGATCAGCAGGTTGGCGTCTCACACGGGGGGAAAGCCGCAGCATTGCGGCAGCGCTTTTCTCCGTGCTTCTGGCGTCCTGCACCTCCGCCGGCGACCCGACAATGTCCGTCGGCATGCCGGGCTACAACGCCACCTCGGCCGACATCAATGCGGCCTCCAGCGCGACAACGGCAACCGCGGCCGATTCGTCAATGCAGGCGACGTCAGCCTCTTCGGAGCCATCAACCGTGATGAGCGAGGGCGACAAACCCTTGCCTGAAAAGGTCGCCTTTGTGCCGGTGACCAAGCCCGGCGCAGCCTTCCCCATCAACGTGCCTGCCGGTTCCGACACCATTGCCGGCAATACGCCGCAGCCGCTGGTGCAGCCGGCGCAGACAGCCGCCGAGACCGACGCCGTCGCGCAGAAGGTCGCCGCTGCCGATGCCTCCACGACGGCACCGAAAGCCGACGCCAAGGTCGCCGCCCCTGCGGTGGACAACGCCGTCTATGTGACGGCCGGCGAGACGGCGCCGCAGCAGATCAACGCACCGAAGAAGGGTTTCCTCGCCTCGCTGTTCAGCACCACGCCGGCCTCGGCGGCACCTGCGCCGCTGATCAACGCGCGCTCCGGCGACCAGCCTGTGCAGGCCAAGGCCGCGGCGCCCGCGAAGCCGATCGTCACGCTGGCTTCGGCCACTCCGGCCGAAAAGCCGGTGCAGCTCGCCTCGATCGGCGACGATAGTAACCACATCACCGGTGCCGACGCCTTGCCCGGCGTGCGCCAGACGGCGCTGTTCGAGATCAAGCGCAAATCCGGCCTCGACGACGAAAGCGACGTCGATCTGAACGAGGACGAGGGCGGCGCCTACCAGGTGGCCTCTGCCGCCGGCCTTGCCCGCCTTGCGCCCAACGGCCTGCTGAAGCAGAACGAGAGCGTCGACGTCGCCTGCCTGAAACCCTCGTTGGTGCGCGTGCTGAAGACGATCGAAGGCCATTACGGCCGCAAGATGGTCGTCACCTCGGGCTATCGCGACCCGGCTCGCAACCGCCGCGCCAACGGCGCCAAGAACTCGCTGCACATGTATTGCGCCGCCGCCGACATCCAGGTTCCCGGCGTCTCCAAATGGGATCTGGCAAACTACATCCGCACCATGCCGGGTCGTGGCGGCGTCGGCACCTACTGCCACACCGAATCCGTCCATGTCGACGTCGGCCCCGAGCGCGACTGGAACTGGCGCTGCCGCAGGCGCAGCGCCGGCTGATTTTCGCCGCCCACCGCAAACTCTGCCGGACACGTTTCCGAAGACCGGGCAATGCTGCGAAGCCGCGGCCCGACAGCCAAAAACGCTGTTTTTGCCACTGTTGAAAAAAGTTGTCGCAGGCGGCTGCAGACGGGTTGCCGGTTGCGAACAACGCAATTATAAGCCGCTCATCTGAGCGCGCCCATCGTCTAGCGGTCAGGACACCGCCCTTTCACGGCGGTAACAGGGGTTCGATTCCCCTTGGGCGTACCAGATCTTTCAAGCACTCAGATGAATATTCTTCTCGCCTGTCGTTTGAGCAATTTCCTTTCCCCATTAAGCCAGCACGCGCTCGCTACGGGTGCTAGGCGGTCAGGACTTCTTATCGCCGTTCGGATTTGGCACCGGCGCCTCTCGCACGTCTCGCGGTGGCGGGTCGACATGTTCAGGCTCTGGCGACGCTTCCTTGTCGGGAGGTGTCCCTTTCTTCGGGTTGGGCTTCGGTGGCGGATCTTTGATCTTGTTTTGCATGTCCAGTTTCCTCCAATTCTGAAACCGGATCGCCGCACTTCCGTTCCCGTCGGCGCCCTTCTTCTGGTTTGCGATACAGGTCGCGAAGCTGTTCCAAGGGCGGGCATGGCCTGGTGACCGTCGTCGGCGTCTACTTCGCCGCCATCACCGCTCTAATGTTCGTCGGCGCCGTCTGGCTACAAGCAGCGCGGCATGGTCGACTTCCGCGATCACGCCATACGTCCTGGCGGCCCATGTGCTAGCTTGCCCAGGCGGCGGACTTGATTGCCCGCCTGGCCGGCGCCTTTACCCCAAAGCCCCCCGCCCAACGGGCGCCGGCCATCTTCCATGATCCGCGTCGGTTTCGGCTAGCTGCGGCTCTTTCGGATAGATGAAATGAGATCGTCGACACGGTCTGCCGGATCGGCTCGGGGCTTCCTGCCCTGCGATCGAGCCTTCCGCCTTTTGTCGTAGATGCGCCTCAGTCGGTCGCAGGCCGCCTTGGCGCGCTGCCAGGTCCTACCGATAAGGAAGTGCTCCCTCCAAATACCCGACGGTTCGGGGCGATAGCGGAAACTCGCTTTGTGATCTTCCATGGTCCGCAACGGCAACGACACACAGTGGGTTCGACCCAACATAGCAACGTGGTTAACACTGCAGCGGGTGTCGGGCCTTTCGCCGACGATACCAGAACCCAGTACCCGCCCCGCCATCGCGATCATGTGCTGGGGCTACCGGCGAGACATGGTTCGTCTCCTATGTGAAACCTTTCTAATGCTGGCCGGTTAACCCGGAGCAGGAGAGAGTGTTCATGCCAAGACGAGATCACACGGCTCGGCCGCCCAGGAAGCCACGCACGCGCCCGCTAAAAGGCGAGGAGGCGGAAGTGAGCCACATTGTCGAAACGCATGACGTCTCGCCGGACCAGGCAAGAGAGCTTGTGCGTCGACACGGCAACGATTGGCGAAAGATCGACGAGGCCGCCAAATCCTATAAAGACGAAAAGTGAGTTGGCCCTGCCGCGAAGCGCAAGGCCTGATCAGCCCGCCGAGCCGCCATCACGATGGTCGATCGCCGAGAAAATGGTCACCCCTGAAACGACGATTTGAGCGGTCATCTCGGTGAGCTTCTCGCGCTTCACGAGCGTGGGCTTTTCGTAGGCTTTTTTCATTTGCTGGTTCCGAAATCCGCTGGCTGACGTGTCGGGCCGAGACACTGAACGCTGCAGCTTCAGTTGCGTTCCGTTGCAGAGCGGCTTCGTCTCACTCTGCCCGAAAATCCTGCAAGGCGCGGCAAAACCGGCGCCTTGGCTAACTTCCAGTCCCAGAGGCAGAACGCTACCGCTTAGCGGGAACTCTTCTCTTCAAGGATGGCTGAGCAATCGATCTCATCGTGAAACGGTGCATGAGGATCGAGCACCAGCCATGACGCATGAGACCGAAGTTCCCTCAGGCGGGCGTTCTTTTCGAGACGAGCGTGGCGTTCCGCCTCTGCATGGAACGCTAGAGTAGGCTTTTCACGAAGAGAGCTCATACGCAGCCCCACTTAACGTCATCGCCTATGAACGCTAACGCGCTGAGTTGCGTTCCCTTTTTATTATCCTGGGATGTCGCAGGGGATGCAGGACAATGCGAAACGCAGTCACCGGGCTCGGCTTAGTGATAGTTCTGCTTGCGGGGGCAATTGGCGCGATGCTCGCCATCCCCGACAGGCGTTCTTTGTCACGAAGAGAAGGGCCTTACGGGGAAGTTCACGACACCAAGCTATGCGGTGAGCGGCTGTCCGCGCTTTATCGGCGTACCAAAATAGAGCGGAAAACCTCGCCGCTCCATTTGCGGAGCGGCGAGGCCCCCAACCGCCCCAAATGCCGGTCCCAACACCGGCGTTTTTAACACTGCAATTGTGGTGCCAGCGGCAAATGACCCATTCCAGGACAGTCCGCTGTTCCACCGACCGACCTACTGCCCGCTCAGCGGTCCTCCGGCCTGCTCCGCTGGTGCTTCTTCGGGTGACGACGTAGCCGACATGCGAGACCTGACAGCTGCCGCGGGCAAGCGTGGCACGGTTCTTGCTCCAACAGCTTCAGGCACGCCGGGCGCGAAGACCTGTTCCACATCGATACCGGCGTGTGAGGTTGGGACAATGATGTCGCGTAAGCTTCTGTTCGCCCTTCCCGCAGTGTTCTTGGCCACCGCCTTGGGGGTAGCCCTCTGGTCGTCCGTCACCTCATGGGGATTTCTGGCTGCGACCCAATCCGGTTCGGTCTTTTGTTCAAGCGGTCCACCACCCGGGACCGTATCGGCGTCGGCGTCGCGGACTGTGCCACCATGCCCGCCGGGCGTCACAAGGTCATAAGGGAGCGCATCGATGGCCGCGAGACTGTGGATAGCCCAGACAAGAACTGGAGATGAACTGCCCTCTGCAACGGCGTATTGCAGAGATTGTGTCATGGAGTGGTGGGCTTTGACCACTCGGTTGGCATCGGCCATTCGCGAATTCGTTGCACCGCGCTACCGGCCAGAACTTCACTATATGCGCGGCCCCGGTCCGGCCTGCGCGCGCCGCGTGAGCACGCGCTGAAGGCCGGTCTTCATCCTTGCAAGCGCCACGTCTTGGCCAGTAGCAGTCCCTCCAGCCTACTCCGCTGGTGCTTCTTCCGGTGGCGGCGTCAGGACTGTGATGTCCATTCTGGCGATCGTCGATGCCGCCCGACCTTGCGCACCAGGATCCGTGTCGCCGGTTTCGGCAACCATCGCCTTGGCGCGATGTCCGACGCTGTCGGCGCTGTTGCCCGGCGCAAATCCTTCACCTGTTTCCGGCTTTCCCGCTTTCAGTTGATTTTCCGGTACATGCCGATGTTGACTTGCAATCGCGGAAACCATTGAGACCTCCTCTGGTGACGGTTCAATGATATCCGTGCTGGCTGTTGCGAGACTGACCTTGCAAAGGGCCCGCCAGGGCAAACGGCGGCGGATGGCGCAGCAACACAAACCCACCCACTGCAGCCCTAAGTGCGGAAGTTGAGCGGGATGGCCTGTCGCGGCTGACCTGAGCGCAATACGACGACAATGACGAGGGCGACCAATGTCAGCGAGCGCGTCTCCTTGCCCGGAAACGCGCTGTTAACGTCGTTCGCGGGTGACAGGATGTCGGCCTCGGATCAAGAGCGTAAAGTTCTGCTTGCTGTCAGCCACGGAGGCGGAAATGAATTTGCTTCGCATAGCGCTCTTGTGCACGGCCATCGGCCTGGTAGGACCAGCGGCCGTTCGCGCTGAAGATCAGCCTGCTGCGGCGACTAACGAAATAGCGCCAGAGGTGCCGCCAGTTCATTGCGAGGGGCAAAATTGCCTGCCGCCGGCCGAGGACACTGTCGAGGCATGCAAGGGACAAGATTGCACGCCGGCTCCAGTGATTGACCAGACGCCGGCTCCGGAGATTGAACAGGTCAAGTGACGCCGGGACCCTCACATCTGCGGAAGTAAGCGGTTTCGAGTTGCCTAGCGTCCATTCCGCTAGGAAACCGCAGCAAAGACCACCTTCTGCGCAAGCCCGCCACCCGTCCGGTTCTCCAGCGTAATGCTCCCGCCGTAGCGCTCGATGATCTCCTTGGCGATGGCGAGGCCGAGGCCGGCGCCGGGAACGGACTGGCGGCGGCCGGGATCGACGCGAAAGAAAGGCTCGAACGCCTTGGCGAGCAACTCCGGCGGGATGCCGGGGCCGCTGTCGGCAATCGTCAGCACCGCCTGATCGCCGGCGGCGGCCAGCGAGACGCTGCAACCCTTGCCGTGCGTGGCGGCGTTGACGATCAGATTGCGCAAGGCGCGGCGAAGGCCGAGCGAACCTGCCCTGATCGAGACCTTGTCCAAGTGATCGGTCGATACCGCATGTCCGAGCGACCGCACCTCGGCGGCGATTTCGCGGACCAGCTTCGCCAGCTCCACCGGCTCGACCGCATCCTGGTTCACCTCCTCGCGCACCAGCCGGATGGCGCTGTCGGCGATGCGGTCGAGCTCGTCGAGATCGTGAAGCCACTTGTCGCGATCGTCGTCGAGGAATTCGGCCCGCAGCCGCATCCGCGTCATCGGTGTTCTGAGGTCGTGCCCGGCGGCGGCGACCAGCCGCATGCGGCTTTCCATCGCCGTTTTCAGCCTGGCGGAAAGCTGGTTGAGCGCATGCGCGGTCGCCCTGACCTCGGCCGACCCTTCCTCAGGCACCGCCGCTAAAACGCCGTCCGAGCCGATCTTGCCGACGGCGGTCTCGAGCATCTCCAGCGGCCGCACCAGCACGGCGGTGAAATAGACCGACACGGCCGTGGCGCCGAGGACGATCAGCGTGATCCAGCCCGAGAGCACGAACCAGGCATCTCGCGGCGGTCCGAAATCGGGGACATCGACGATCATCCAGCGATTGTCGGGCAGCGCGACCGAAGCGACCATGCCGGGTCTGCCGACATTGCGGCTGACGACGGCCGAAACATCAAGGCCCAATTCGTGCATGATGTGGTTGAGCACACGGGTATGCCTTTGGTCCTCGTCGCCATCGGCGGGCTGATCGCTGAGATTGACCGGCGCGTCGCCGGCGCCCGGCACGTGGCCAGGGACCAGTTGCACCATCAACTGGATCTGTCGAGCCACCGGCCCCATGCTCAACTCGGGTGACGGCCCGCCAAGCACCTTGATGGCGACGATCGTTGCCAGGCCGACAACGCCGACGATCGAGACGACCAGCAGGATGATCAGGCGCCGGCGCAGCGATTTCATGCCTCGGCCTCCGCTGTCTCGACGCGGGCAGTGAGCTGGTAGCCGCCATTGCGCACCGTCTTGAACAGAGGCCCCTCGCCGGTGTCGCCGAACTTGCGCCGCAGCCTGCTCATCAGCACGTCGACGGAACGGTCGAGCGGATCGCGCTCGCGGCCTTGTGTCAGGTCGAGAAGCTGGTCGCGCGACAAGAGCCGTCCGGGACGGTCGAGGAAGACCTGCAGCAGGTCGAACTCGGCGCCGGTGAGGTCGATTGTTGCGCCCTCGGCATCCGTCACCTTGCGCGTGTCCGGTTCCAGCCTGTAGCCGGCGAATTGGTAGACGCGCACGCGCGGCGGGGCGGCCTCTTCCGGCGCCGAGCGCCGCAGCACGGCGCGAATGCGGGCGGTGAGTTCGCGCGGATTGAACGGCTTGCCGAGATAGTCGTCGGCGCCAAGCTCCAGCCCGATGATGCGGTCGACGTCTTCCTTCAGCGCCGTCAGCAGGATCACCGGAATATGCGGCTTGCGGTCGCGCAGCGAGCGACAGATATCGAGCCCGGAGCCGTCGGGCAGCATGACGTCAAGCACGATCAGGTCGAACTGGCCTGTGCCGAGCTTCTGCTCGCATTCGCGCCGGTCGGCCGCCACCGAGACGCGAAAGCCCTGGCCGTCGAGATAACGCCCGAGAAGAGTCCTGATCTCGCGGTCGTCGTCGACGACAAGGATATGGGGTTGCGTCTGCATTCTTCGTCCGGTTGCCTGTTCGCTTTCGATTATAGGGAGAGCCGCAGGCGAACGGCATGGAAAATTGCAACCGAATGTTTCCGGCCGGCGAACAGAAACATTCGGAAACAAATCTCCCTTTTGTGGAAACCTTCGGCAACGCGCCGAAGCAAAGCGGCAAAAGACGCCTCCTATCCTCCAGCCATCCGAAGCATGTGGGAAAGGAAAAACAACATGCGAAGCAGACTTTTTGCCCTCGGCCTCTTCTCGGTCGCCGCCATTCATCCTGCGCTGGCGCAGCAAGCCGACCCTGGTGCCCCCTCCGGCGACGAACCGCCAGTGGTGGCCATGCAGGACAGCCCGGACCAGGGCCCGATGCAACCCGGTCCGCATGGACCGATGCGACACCGGCCGGAAGGTTTTGGCCCGCAGCGCTTCGGCGCACAGCGCATGGGACCGCCGCCGGAATTCATGCTGGCAGCCCGGCTTTCCGCGCTCGAGACCAAGGTTGGCATTCGGACGGAGCAGCTCGACGCCTGGCGCGACTACACCAGCGCGCTGCAGGAGACGCTGACGCCACCGTTGCCCGATCATGGCCCGGGCGGCTCCGGTGGACGCGGCCCCGACGCCGGAAAGCCCGGCCCCGATGGCAGCGCCGCTCAGGCACCGCGCGACCCGTTCGCCCGTCAGGAAAGCCTCGTCGACGACATCACCAAACGAGCGGTTTCGGCCGGCAAGCTGAAGGATGCGATCGCAGCACTCCGCGCCAAGTTGACGCCGGAACAGCTCGAAATCCTCGCTTCGGCGGAACGGCCGCATGGACCACCCCCCGGTCCCTGGGGCGGCCCGCCGGACGACGCAGCCGGTCCCGGAGGTCTCCCTGGCCATGGCAGACAGCTCCCGCCGCCTCGCGATGGCGAGCAACTCTGACTGGCTGCGCCGGCCGGCCCGCTGACCCACCCGTTCTCGGGCCGGCCGGTTTCTTCTCCCAAAATGGCGGCCGGTTTGCCGGCCGCCATTGAGCAACGAAAGCACGACAATGTGGGAAGCGCTGATGATGCTGCGGCTGATCGCGTCGATGCGACCGGCGTCCCTGCCGATCGGTTCGGTCCTGCCGATCGATCATGTCGGTCGCGCCATGCCGCCGGCCCTGCCGGCCGACACGCTAAGGGGCGCGGTCCGGTTGAGCTTTGCCGCCTACCGCCTGTCGCTTCCGATTTCCGCACGTTTGAGCACCGAAGATCATGACCAGAAAATTGCGTAAGAGCCATCTTCTCCTTGTAGCCGTGCTGGTCGCAGCCGGCGTTGTCGCGGTGCTCAACGCGTATGGCCACGGCACGGCCGAACCGGCTGCGCAAACGGCCGCGCCCGTTCAGGCTGCCACGCTGACTGTTTCCGTCGAGACGGTCCGTTCCGTTGCCATCAAATCTTCCGTCAGTGCCACCGGCACGGTCGCTGCCTGGCAGGAAGCAACGATCGGCGCGGAAGAGAGCGGCTTGCGCCTGACCGACGTGCTGGTTGCCGAGGGCGACCACGTCAAGGCGGGCAATGTCGTCGCGCGCCTCGACGCCTCACTGCTCAAGGCTCAGCTCGCCGAGCAGAAGGCCGCGGTCACGCAGGCCCAAGCGACTCTGGAGTCAGCGATCTCCGCCGCTGCCCGTTCCAACAAGCTGCTCGCCAGCAACGCGGTCAGCGCAGAGACGGCGGAAGAAAAAGCGACTGCCGTCAAGACCGGCCAGGCGCAAGTCGAACAGGCCGAGGCCGCTGCAGAGAGATTGCAGGCCGAACTCGACCGGACGACCATCCGCGCCCCCTTCGACGGCATCGTATCCAGCAAGCCCGCTGTCGCCGGCTCGATCGTCCAGGCCGGCACCGAGTTGATGAAGATCATCCGCGACGGCAGGCTGGAGGTCGGCGTCCTCGTCCCCGAAAAGGACCTGGCGGCGATCTCGGTTGGCCAGACGGCAAGCATCACCGACGCTTCCGGCCGCGCCTTTGCCGGCAGCGTTTCCTCCATTGCCGAGACGGTCAATTCGACCACGCGGCTTGCCACCGTTTATGTCGGCCTCGGCGAAGGCTCCGGCCTGAAGCCCGGCATGTTTGCCCGCGTGTCGATAGCCACCGCTGCCTCGCAGCAGCTCAGCGTCGCCGAGGCGGCCCTCGTCTGGCATGACGGCCAGCCGGCGGTTTTCGTCGTCGATGGCGCAGGCAAGGTCAGCGCGCGCTCCGTCGCAACCGGCGCACGCCAGAACGGCCGCGTCGCCATCGAGAGCGGCCTGTCGGCAGGCGACAGCGTCGTCGTCGCCGGCGCCGGCTTCCTCAGCGACGGCAATCTGGTTCGCATCGCCTCTGCCGAGGCCTCCGCGCCCTCGACGGAGACAGCCCAATGAACGCCATTTCCTCCTGGTCGATCCGCAACCCGGTTCCGACCATCGTATTGTTCCTTTCTCTGACGATTGCCGGCCTCTACGGCTTCATGCAGTTGCGCACCAACAACATGCCCGACATCGACTTGCCGACGGTCACCGTGACGGTTGCGCAGCCTGGTGCCGCGCCGAGCGAGATGGAGGTGCAGGTCGCGCGCGTGGTCGAAAATGCCGTGGCGACGCTCGAAGGCGTCGACGACGTCTCGACCTCGATCAGCGAGGGATCTTCCGTCACCACGGTGGAGTTCACCCTCGGCACCGATCCCGAGACCGCCACCAACGACGTCCGCAACGCGGTGTCCGGCGTGCAATCCAGCCTGCCGGCCGCCGCCCAGGCGCCGGTGGTGGCCAAGGTCAACGCGACGGGCAATTCGGTGCTGACCTATGTCGTCGAGGCGCCCACAATGTCGCCCGATGCGCTGAGCTGGTACATCGACAACGATGTGGCCAAGGCCATGCTCGGTGTCGACGGCGTCTCCAAGATCACCCGTTCGGGCGGCGTCGACCGGGTGATCCGTGTCGAGCTCGATCCCGACCGCCTGGCGGCACTCGGCATCAGCGCCGGCGACGTCAGCCAGACGCTCGCATCCAACAACGTCAACCAGCCGGGCGGCCGCACCGCCATCGGCGGCCAGGAACAGTCGGTGCGCACGCTGGCCAGCGCAACGAGCGTCGACGCCCTGGCCGACACCCGCATCGCACTCTCAGGCGCCGGCGACGTCAAGCTCTCAGATCTGGGCACCGTGGTCGACAGCTGGGAAAAGCCGCGCCAGGCCGCCTATCTCGACGGCCGGGAGGTCGTTGCCTTCAATGTCTACAGGTCGGTCGGCTCCAGCGAGATCGACGTGGTCAAGGCCGCGCGCGCTGCTGTCGCCGAAATCGGTGCCAGGACCACCGCTGCAAAATTCACCGAGGTCACGTCCTCGTCCGGTTTCGTGCAGGAAAGCTACGATGCCGCGCTCGAGGCGCTGTGGATGGGCGCCCTGCTTGCGGTCGGCGTCGTCTGGCTGTTCCTGCGCGACATCAGGGCGACCCTGGTGTCGGCGGTCGCCATGCCGCTGTCGCTGATCCCGACCTTTGCCGTCATGGCGGCCTTCGACATCTCGCTCAACAACATCACCTTGCTCGCTCTGTCGCTGGTGGTCGGCATCCTCGTTGATGACGCCATCGTCGAGATCGAGAACATCGTGCGCCATATGCGCCAGACCGGCAGCAGCGCCTACCAGGCGGCGATCGAGGCCGCCGACGAGATCGGCCTCGCCGTTGTGGCGACCACCGCGACCATCGTCGCCGTGTTCTTGCCGGTGGCCTTCATGCCCGGCATTCCCGGGAAATTCTTCTTCTCCTTCGCCGTCGCCGTCTGCGTCTCGGTGCTGTTCTCGCTGCTGGTGGCGCGCATGCTCACCCCGCTGATGGGCGCCTATCTGGTGCGCGCCGGCGGCCATAGCCAGGAGGATACGCCGACATGGGTGCCAGCCTATCTCTGGCTGCTGCGCAAGGCGCTCAACCACCGCTGGATCACGCTCATCGCCGGCATTGCCTTCTTCGCGGGCTCGATGGCGCTGGCGACCAAGCTGCCGACCGAGTTCATGGCGGCGGCGGACCGCGGCCGCTCGATGATCTCCGTCGAACTGCAGCCGGGCTCGACGATCGAGCAGACCACGGCCGTCGTGCAAGGCATCACCAGGCGCCTCAAGGAGGAGCCGGCGGTCGACAGCATCTTTGCCACGATCGGTACGGCGGCTGCCTCGGGCGGCGGCCCGAATCCAGCTTCGACGGCGGCCGAGGTGCGCACCGCCAACGTCACCGTCAATCTGAAGCCGCGCACTGAGCGCACGCTCAGCCAGCAGGAATTCGAGGCCGAAGCGTCGCCGAAGCTCAACGATATTGCGGGCGCGCGCATCCAGTTCGGCGCCGACGGTTTTTCGGGCGCCAAGGTCTCGATCACCCTGGTTGGCGACGACGGCGCAGCACTTGAGAAAGCAAGCGACGCGCTGATCGACCAGATGAAGTCGATGCCGGGCCTGACCAACCCGACCTCGACCGCCGCCACGAACAAGCCGGAACTGATCGTGCGCCCCGACAGCGCCAGGGCGGCAGAGCTCGGCGTCACGCCGACCGAGATCGCCGCGACGGTGAAGATCGCCACCATCGGCGACACCGACACCAGCCTGGCGAAATTCAATCTCGGCGATCGCCAGGTGTCGATCGTCGTCACACTGCCCGACGGCGCCATCGACGATCCGGCGAAGCTCGCCATGCTGCCGCTGACCGGCAGCAAGGGCACCGTGCCGCTGGGCGCAGTCGCCGATATCGGCTTCAACGCCGGGCCGAACAGCATCACGCGGGTCGACCGCAGCCGCAGCGCCACCATCGAGGCGGACCTTTCCAACCTGACCCTCGGCGAGGCGACCACGGCCATCCGTGCCTTGCCGGTCATGCAAAACCTGCCGGCCGGCGTACACGAGCTGGCGCGCGGCGACGCCGCCCGCATGCAGGAGCTGTTCACGGGCTTTGCCACCGCGATCGCCGCCGGCATCCTGCTGATGTACCTGACGCTGGTTCTTCTGTTCCGCAGCTTCGTGCAGCCGGTGACCATCCTGGTCGCGCTGCCGCTCTCGGTGGGCGGCGCGCTCGGCCTGCTGCTGATCACTGGCAAGGCGCTTGGCATGTCACCGCTGATCGGCCTGCTGATGCTGATGGGCATCGCGGCCAAGAACTCGATCCTGCTCGTCGAATATGCGCTGGTGGCAGAGAAGGAGCGCGGCCTGAGCCGCTTCGAGGCATTGCTCGACGCCGCCCGCAAGCGCGCGCGCCCGATCGTCATGACGTCGATCGCCATGGGCGCCGGCATGCTGCCGATTGCGCTCGGCATCGGCGCCGACGCCGAGACCCGCGCGCCGATGGCGATCGCCGTGATCGGCGGGCTGCTCTCCTCGACCGTGCTCAGCCTCGTCTATGTGCCTGTGGTCTACACCTTCATGGACGACATCCAGCGCTTCCTCGCCCGCCATCTCGGCAAGCTGCTGGTGGAGCGATCCGACGCCGACCAGCAGGTAGCGGACGCCAACACCGCAGGCTGACTGGACATCAATCAAGGCAGCCCGCCCAATCATGGCTTCGTTGTCGCCCGACAGCGGCCTCACGAATGCCCCGGCCGTATCGACGGATACCAGGCAGGGGCCATGACCAATCCAAGTTGAGGGTAAGATATGACGCGTAAGGACTCCAAGAGCCGGACGACCGGCCGAAGCTCGGCACCGGCCAGCCGGTCGACCTGGAGGCAGGTGAGCGCCGTGGCGCTGGCAGCGACCACACTAGCCGGCTGCGTCGTCGGCCCGGACTATCAGAAACCCTTTCTGGCGATGCCAGCGGCTTGGAGCAGCCAGAAGAAGACCGCACCCGTCAAACCGGCGCAATTGTCGAAATGGTGGCAGCGGCTGCGTGACCCCGAGCTTGACGCGCTTGTCGATGAAGCCGTCGTCGGCAATCTCGACGTCGCCACCGCCAAGGCCAGGATTCGCGAGGCCCGTGCCAGCTACCGCCAGAGCGCCGCGACATTGTTCCCGTCCGCCGACAGCTCCGGATCCGCCACGCGCAACAAGACGGCGGCGACCACTTCGGGCGGAACCGCCAGCGATGCGTATAGCCAGTTCCAGTCCGGCTTCGATGCCAGCTGGGAACTGGACCTGTTCGGCGCCAACCGCAGGAGCGTCGAGGCCGCCCGTTACGGGCTGGATGCCGCCCAAGAGGAACTGCGCTCAACGCTGCTGACCCTGGTCGGCGATGTCGCCTCCAATTACACCCAGGCGCGTGGCTATCAGGCGCGTGTCCAACTCGCCCGCCGCGCGGCCGCGTCGCAGAAGCAGACGGCGGAGCTCACCCGCACCATGGCCGAAGCTGGCACGGCGACGGCGGCCGATGTCGCCAAGGCGAAGGGACAGGCGAGCAGCACCGAGGCCGACGTCCCGACACTGGAGGCGAGCTATGCCGAAGCGGTACACCGCCTTTCGGTGCTCACCGGCCGGCCGCCGGCCGCGCTGACCGAGCGATTGAAGCGCAGCGCGCCGATACCAACGCCGCGCCTGCCGATCCCGACCGGCGTTCCCGCCGACATCCTGCTCTCGCGGCCGGACGTGCGCATGGCGGAGCGGCAATATGCCGAGTACACCGCCAGGATCGGCCAGGCCGAGGCGGCGCGCTATCCGAGCGTCAGCCTGACCGGCGACATCGACACCTCCGCCTTCAAGCTCGGCGATCTCGGCAAGAACTCCACCATCGGCTGGTCCTTCGGGCCGACGCTCAGCATGCCGCTGTTCAACGCCGGCAAGTTGCAAGCCGCTGTCGAAATCGCCAAGGCCGAGCGCGACCAATATTTCATCGCTTACAAAGCCTCCGTCCTGACGGCGCTCGAGGATGTCGAAAACGCCAGCGTTTCGCTGACGCAGGAGCGCATCAGGAACGGCAAGTTGGCTTCTTCCGCGAAGTCCTACGGCGACGCGGCGAGTCTCGAGCGGACGCTCTACAAATCCGGCGAAACCAGTCTCCTTGATGTGCTGGACGCCGAGCGCTCGCTCTATTCGGCCGAGGACGCTCTTCTGCAAAGCCGTGTCCTGATCGCCACCGACTATATCGCGCTGAACAAGGCGCTTGGCGGCGGCTGGGACGGCGCCATCGACAGTTCAAGGCCGGAAATCGTTGACGCCAAGACCGGACCGCGGCTGGCATCACAGCCTCGGAAGAACAAGGACATCCAGGGATAGCCGATCGACTCTCGCAGTCAGCGCAGCTGGGCAATTCAGATTGGCGATGACCCCGTAGGTGGACAGTAGCCTAAGCCACCTCACCTGTCAGAACATGCATCTCTTTTTGAACGGCAGCGAAAAATCGGCGGACCTCGTTGCTGGCGGAAGCGGGATCGCCGCCGGACCCGATCGCGAGGTCGAGGAGTTCACGCGCCGTAGCCTTCCAGAAGGATGTGGCCGTGTCGCCATGCAAATTGCCGAGCTTGGCGGCAACCTCGCGAACCAGGACCATCTGCCGGTCTATTGGAAAGGCTCGCACGTTTGCTGACGACATCTTCTGGACCACGACACTGACGCAACGAATCACACGCTGCTCTACGGTCACAGGCCTAGCTGCGAGGTTGGAAACAGAACCTTAACGGCGAGGTCCATCGTTCAATTTGCGAAGGTTCGCGAAGCCGAGACAATCGCAACCGACGGACGACTGGAGCGCCAATTGCCCGGCCTAGATCCTCAGTCCCCTCGCCTCGCCGCCGCGCTTGCCGGGAACCATCATGTCCTTGGCCAGCAGACCGCTGACGCGGCAGAACGTCATGAACGCCCGGCAGGCGTCCTCGGTCTTGACCACGTCCACCGTGGCGCCGAAGCAGGCGTTGAAGGCGGCCTCATGGATCTTGCCCTGCCGACGCGCCGGCCAATTCTGCAGGAAATCGAGCGCCTGTTCGACGCTGTAGATTTCCTCGACCGGCAAGCCGGGCGCGGGCGCAATGCGCACCGGCACCTCGAACTGCAATCTGTCCATTCCATCTCTCCCGAACCGGCATCACCGCGCGGCAACGCCGGTCGTCGTGAAAGGTTGCTCTGGCCGGCTTCTGGCGCAGGAATGTGTCGTCAGTGCGGTCGATAGCCGCAAGAAGCCCGGCCGAACCGCGGGCTCATTGGTTTGCCGGGTCGGTTTCGGCGTCATAGGCCATGCGAACAACGACCGTCAGGACATAGAATGTCGGCACCGCAAAGATCGCCGCGAAGACCAGCGCCGCCGTTCCTGTCATGCCAAGCGTTTCGGCGATCGCCCAATAGACGGTGCCAATGCAGATCAGCGCCTGCACCGAGAGAAACGAGGCGGCCGAAACGGCACGCGAGAGGGTTTTGAAGGTTTTGATACGTTGCATCTGGAGGCTCCGGAAATGACGCGCCCCGCGGCCAGTGCACGGCCAGGGCCGCCGCACGGGTCACGACGCGAAAAGGATATGGATGGGGTCCGAAAAGCGCGGTCCGCGACCGCCAGTTATACTGAAGGCGGCGCGCGCGGCTGGTTGGCTCGCTTGCGCTGCGCGGGCACGAACGCCGATACGAGCACTGCCCAGGCCGAAGAGAGTTGATCGAGCGGAAGGAACCCGGCCTCCAGCCGAAGGGTGTTCGCGTCACCGCCAACGAACTTGGCCGGCAGTGGCCGGGCGGCCCGGATTTCGGCCGCCTTCATCTTGCCGCTGACGCGCAGCAGCGCCACCGCGTCGCCCTGCCGGGCCACGCTGATGCCGGCGCCGCTCGACGCAACCTTCGTGGAAGCCGTCGCGTCCGACTGGGCCAGGCACACCAACGACAGCAACAGCAGCGCCATCAGGCCCGAGCAGGCGGCCCTGATCGGCGACAGAAATGATGTTGCGCGCTTGGACGCCATCAGGGCACGGGTCTCCGAATGTTGCCTCCGCCCTAACCCACAGGGCCGCAAAAGGAAAGCGCAGCAGCCGGACAGTCTGGGGTCCATAAGGGCAAGAATATCGCCAGGCTACGCCTGCCGCCGGCAGTTCCTCCTTGAACCTTGCGGCTTCCAATGCCAAATCTGGGGAGATTTTCGCGCCGGCTCATTTTTGCAGCCACCCAATCGACAGACGGACAAGAATGGTCACCTATCTCGACGCCGCCACGGCACCGCTCAGAAACACCGGCCAGATTCGCCTCTATGGCGAAGACGGTTTTGCCGGCATGCGCAGGGCCTGCGACCTCACCGCGCGCTGCCTCGACGAGCTGGTGCCGATGGTCGAGCCGGGCGTCACCACGGAGACAATCGACCGCTTCGTCTTCGAATTTGGCATGGACCACGGCGCGTTGCCGGCGACGCTCAACTATCGCGGCTACACCAAATCGTCCTGCACCTCGATCAACCACGTCGTCTGCCATGGCATCCCCGACAACAAGCCGTTGAAGGACGGCGACATCGTCAACATCGACGTCACCTATATCCTCGACGGCTGGCATGGCGATTCTTCGCGCATGTATCCGGTCGGCACCATCAAGCGCGCGGCCGAACGGCTGCTCGAGGTCACCCATGAATGCCTGATGCGAGGCATAGCGGCGATCAGGCCGGGCGCCCGCACCGGCGCCATCGGCGCCGCCATCCAGACCTATGCCGAGGCCGAGCGCTGCTCGGTGGTGCGCGATTTCTGCGGCCATGGCGTCGGCCAGTTGTTCCACGACGCGCCGAACATCCTGCACTATGGCAGCGCCAACGAAGGCGTAGAAATGCGGCCGGGCATGATCTTCACCGTCGAGCCGATGATCAATCTCGGCCGCCCGCACGTAAAAGTGCTGTCGGACGGCTGGACTGCCGTGACACGCGACCGCTCGCTATCGGCTCAGTACGAGCACACGATCGGCGTCACCGAGACCGGTTGCGAGATCTTCACGTTGTCGCCGAAAAAACTCGACCGCCCCGGCCTGCTGGGCTGATAAATATCGCCCAAAAGCTTTGACTGACATCCGCCCGGCTTTGACGCAGGGCGAACTTCTCGCCATGCTGAGGCGATGACCCGAGGCGTGCTGCTCGATCTCGCAGGCGTCATCTATGATGGCGAGACCGCCATACCAGGCGGGGTGGATGCCGTTGCGCGTTTGCGCCAGGCCGGCCTGGCCGTGCGCTTCGTAAGCAATACGACACGTTCGTCGAAACAGACGGTCCTCCAACATCTGGAAGCGCTGGGACTGACCGTCACCAAAGCGGATGTTTTCACGCCGGCGCACGCGGCGCGCGAATGGCTTCTTCGCAATGGCCGTGCGCCATATCTGTTGGTTCATCCGGGCCTTGAGCCGGACTTTTTCGAATTGCCGGTTCGCGACAAGCGCGCCGTCGTCGTCGGCGATGCCGGAGAGGCCTTCACTTATACGGTCCTGAATGATGCGTTCCGCGAGTTGAATGCGGGGGCCGAACTGCTGGCCCTCGCCACCAACCGCGCGTTTCGGGATGCCGACGGTGCGCTCAGCCTCGATGCAGGGCCGTTCGTCACGGCATTGGAATATGCCTCCCTGAAACGCGCAACCGTTCTCGGCAAGCCGTCGCCGACATTCTTTCTGTCGGCTCTGGCAAGCATGAACTGTCCGCCGGATCAGGCGATCATGGTCGGCGACGATGCCGAAGCCGATATAGCTGGCGCCCTGCGCGCCGGAATTTCGAGCGCATTGCTGGTGCGGACGGGCAAATACCAGCAAGGCGACGAAAGACGCTTTGACCCGCGTCCGACCGCAACCTTCGCCGATCTCGCGGCGGCAGCCGACTGGATCATTGCGCGCCGAGACTGACTGCGCGGACCGAGGCTCAAGCTCATCGGCATCTGGCGGCTCTTTTGAAAACCATCGCGAGCCGGTTTCCCCTTTTAGGATCATGGTCTACTGTCTGTTCCGGTCAGGTGGACATGGGCGTTCGATGGGGAAAAGCGGCGACGACGAGCGGGGGTTCTTCTCCGAGCGGTGGAGCGAACCGCCGGCCAAGGCCGCGGCGGTGGAAAAGCCGCACTATCACGGCCATCGCGACCGCCTGCGTGAACGGTTCACGGCGGCTGGGCCCGACGCCCTGCCCGACTACGAGCTTCTCGAACTCCTGCTCTTTCGCCTGATCCCACGCGTCGACACCAAGCCGATCGCCAAGGCGCTGCTTTCGCGCTTCGGCACGTTCGCCGAGGTGCTTGGCGCGCCGGTGGCGCTGCTTCAGGAGGTGAAGGGCATTGGCCCATCGGTGGCAGTCGATCTGAAGGTGATTACTGCCGCCGCGCAGCGCATGGCGCGCAGCGAAATCCGCGGCCGCGAGGTCCTGTCCAACTGGACACAGCTTCTCGACTATTGCCGATCAGCCATGGCCTTCGAGAACCGCGAGCAGTTCCGCATCCTCTTCCTCGACAAGAAGAACGTGCTGATCGCCGACGAGGTGCAGCAGATCGGCACCGTCGACCACACGCCGGTCTATCCGCGCGAGGTGGTCAAGCGGGCGCTGGAACTCTCGGCCAGCGCCGTCATCCTGGTGCATAACCATCCCTCCGGCGACCCGACACCATCGCGCGCCGACATCGAGATGACCAAGCTGATCATCGACACCGCCAAACCGCTCGGCATCGCCGTCCACGACCACATCATCATCGGCAGGAAGGGCAACGCCTCGATGAAGGGGTTGCTGCTGATTTGATCCCGAGAGATTGGCAGCGGCAAAGTCGACATTTTCGCCTCATCCACAACCGGCTCTAGAATTTCGATTGCAAATCAAGCTATGATGCCCGTGGCATTTCCCCGGACGGCTTCGCGCCCCTGGAATGCCGGGAGGAACGGGACATGGCCGTAGCGCTTGTACTCGTTTTAGTCGTTGTGGGCTCAGTCTTGTTCCACTTGCTGAGCCCATGGTGGTGGACGCCGATTGCCTCGAACTGGGACTATATCGACCACACCATCATCATAACCTTCTGGATAACCGGCGTCGTCTTCGCCGCCGTCGTTCTATTCATGGCCTATTGCGTGTTCCGTTTCCGTCACCGGGAAGGCAACCGCGCGGCTTACGAACCCGAGAACAAGCGGCTCGAATCGTGGCTGACGATCGTCACCGCGGTCGGGGTGACGGCCCTGCTGGTCCCCGGCCTGTTCGTCTGGAGCCGTTTCGTCAACGTTCCGAGCGACGCGACCGAGGTCGAAGTCGTCGGCCAGCAATGGCAGTGGAGCTTCCGCCTGCCCGGCAAGGACGGCAAGCTCGGCACATCCGACACCAGCAACGTCAGCGCTGAAAATCCGCTCGGCGTCATCGCCGCCGATCCCAATGGCCAGGATGATGTCGTGGTCGAGGCGGCCGATCTGCACCTGCCGGTCGGCAAGCCTGTCAAGATGCTGTTGCGCTCGATCGATGTGCTGCATGATTTCTACGTACCGGAATTCCGCGCCAAGATGGACATGATCCCCGGCTCGGTCACCTATTTCTGGTTCACCCCGACCAGGACCGGCACCTTCCAGGTCCTGTGCGCCGAGCTTTGCGGCCAAGGGCATCCTTTGATGAATGGCGTGGTCATGGTCGATACGCAGGAAGATTATGTCGCCTGGCTCGGCGAGCAGCAGACTTTCGCGCAATTGTCGGCGCCCCAGCAGACAGGATCGGCAGACCCGGCGGCGGCAGGAACCCTCGCGCCCGGTTCGAAGATTTCGGCAAAGCTCGAAACGGTCGAGGCCCGCTGAAAGGACACGGAGGTGTTCCTATGGTCGATATCACGCCTGCAGATGCAGTCCCGCCTGCCGAAGTCGGGGAAATGGAGCTTTACCACCCGCACAGCTGGTGGACGAAGTACGTTTTCTCGCAGGACGCCAAGGTCATCGCCATCCAGTATTCGGCGACGGCGACGGCAATCGGCATGGTGGCGCTGGTGCTGTCGTGGCTGATGCGGCTGCAGCTTGGCTTCCCCGGCACCTTCGACTTCATCACCCCGGAAGCCTATTACCAGTTCATCACCATGCACGGCATGATCATGGTGATCTACCTGCTCACGGCTCTCTTTCTGGGCGGCTTCGGCAATTACCTGATCCCGCTGATGGTCGGCGCTCGCGACATGGTTTTTCCCTATGTCAACATGCTGAGCTATTGGATTTACCTGCTCGCCGTTCTGGTTTTGGTATCGAGTTTCTTTGCGCCGGGCGGACCCACGGGTGCCGGCTGGACGCTCTACCCGCCGCAAGCCATCATGACCGGCACGCCAGGCGGCCAGGACTGGGGCATCATCCTGATGCTGGTCTCGCTGATCCTGTTCATCATCGGCTTCACCATGGGCGGCCTGAACTATGTCGTGACGGTGCTGCAGGCCCGCACGCGCGGCATGACGCTGATGCGCCTGCCACTGACGGTCTGGGGCATCTTCACCGCCACCGTCATGGCGCTGCTCGCCTTCCCGGCGCTGTTCGTCGCCTGTGTGATGATGTTGTTCGACCGTGCGCTCGGCACCTCCTTCTTCATGCCGGCGATCGTCGAGATGGGCGAACAGCTGCAGCATAGCGGCGGCAGCCCGATCCTGTTCCAGCATCTGTTCTGGTTCTTCGGCCACCCCGAGGTCTACATCGTCGCACTGCCGGCCTTCGGCATCGTCTCCGACCTGATCAGTACACATGCGCGCAAGAACATCTTCGGCTACCGGATGATGGTCTGGGCGATCGTCGGCATCGGCGCGCTGAGTTTCGTGGTCTGGGCGCACCACATGTATGTCAGCGGCATGCATCCCTATTTCGGGTTCTTCTTCGCCACCACGACATTGATCATCGCCGTGCCGACCGCCATCAAGGTCTACAATTGGGTGCTGACGCTGTGGCGCGGCGACATCCATCTCACCATACCGATGCTCTTTGCCCTGGCCTTCATCGTCACCTTCGTCAATGGCGGGTTGACCGGCCTGTTTCTCGGCAACGTCGTCGTCGACGTTCCATTGTCGGACACGATGTTTGTCGTTGCTCATTTCCATATGGTCATGGGCGTCGCCCCGATCCTCGTGATTTTCGGCGCGATCTACCACTGGTACCCGAAGGTCACCGGTCGGATGCTGAACGAGGCGCTCGGCCAGTTCCATTTCTGGGTCACGTTCCTCGGCGCTTATCTGATTTTCTTCCCCATGCACTATCTTGGCCTGGTGGGCCTGCCACGGCGCTACGCCGAACTGACCGACATGACGATAATGACGGAATCGGCCCACCACCTGAACTCGTTCATCAGCATCATGGCCTTTATCGTCGGCTTTGCTCAGCTGGTGTTCCTGTTCAACCTGATCTGGAGCATCCGCCATGGCCGCGAGGCCGGCGGCAATCCCTGGCGGGCAACGACGCTGGAATGGCAGACGTCCGAAACACCGCCAGTCCACGGCAATTTCGGCAAGGAGCTGCCGATCGTTTATCGCTGGGCCTATGACTACAGCGTGCCGGGCGCCAAGGAGGATTTCATTCCGCAGAACGTGCCGGGCTCCTTCGGCACCTCCAAGGAGCCGGCATGAGCGTCATCCTGGTCTTCCTGCTCGTGGTCGTCGGCTTTGTCGGATGGTGGCTTTCCCATCAAAGGCTGATGTCGAAGCCATGGCTGGAGCAAGGCATGGCCGGGGATTTTGTCGCCCTCGACCGCTCGGCGCTGCCGACGGCCAAGATCGGCCTCGGTGTCTTCCTCGCCGTTGTCGGCTGTCTGTTTGCGCTGTTCACCAGCGCCTACTTCATGCGCATGGCGCTGTCGGATTGGCAGGCGCTGCCGCTGCCGCGCCTCCTCTGGCTCAACACCGGCGTGCTGGTGCTCAGCAGCGTCGCGCTGCAATGCGCCTCGGTCGCGGCCCGCAGAGGTCAACTGGAGACGGTCAAGCTCGGCCTCGTCACGGCCGGGATCACGGCGCTCGCCTTCCTGGTCGGGCAGCTCGTGGCATGGCGGGAACTGAGCACCGAGGGCTATCTGCTGAGCTCCAATCCGGCCAACAGCTTTTTCTACCTGATAACCGGCATGCATGGCCTGCATATACTGGGAGGGCTGGTCGGTCTCGGTAGAACGACCGCGGGCGCCTGGAACGGAGCCCGGCCGGAGCGGCTGCGCCTCGGCATCGAACTGTGCGCCATGTACTGGCATTTCCTGCTTTTCGTCTGGCTCGCCATCTTCGCGCTGCTGGCCGGCTGGGCCGCCACGTTCATCGACATTTGCCGACAATTGCTGACCTAAGGGATCAAGCGGATGTCCGAGACGACACTGACGCATAGCAGCCAAACGGAGCCCCGGCCTGCGGGCTGGCAAGGCATTGCCGCCGACTGGTCCTCGGATCAGCGGGCGTTCAAGAACGTGTCCTGGGGCAAGGCCATGATGTGGATCTTCCTGCTCAGCGACACCTTCATCTTCGGCTGCTTCCTGCTCTCCTACATGACCGCGCGCATGTCGACACGCGTGCCGTGGCCCAACCCGAGCGAGGTCTTTGCGCTGCACATAGGCGGCTCGAATGTTCCGCTGATCCTGATCGCCATCATGACCTTCGTACTGATCTCGAGCAGCGGGACGATGGCTATGGCGGTCAATTTCGGTTATCGCCGCGACCGCCGCAAAACCGCAATCCTGATGCTTCTGACCGCGTTGTTGGGCGCGACCTTTGTCGGCATGCAAGCCTTCGAATGGACCAAGCTGATCACCGAAGGGGTCCGGCCCTGGGGCAATCCATGGGGCGCAGCGCAGTTCGGCTCGACCTTCTTCATGATCACCGGCTTCCACGGCACGCATGTGACGATCGGGGTTATCTTCCTGATCATCGTGGCGCGCAAGGTCTGGCGCGGAGACTATGACACCGGACGGCCCGGCTTTTTCACCAGCCGCAAGGGTCACTACGAGAGCGTCGAGATCATGGGGCTCTACTGGCACTTCGTCGATCTGGTCTGGGTGTTCATTTTCGCTTTCTTCTATCTGTGGTGAGAGGAAAATATGGCTGAAGCAACCGCAAACGGCCTCGGACAACACCACCTGAACGCGGGGCATGCGCATGACGCAGCCACTGCCGGCGTTGCCCCTGCCGAGGTCCATCAGGAACACCCGATCAAGCTCTATCTGGTGGTTTGGGCATGGCTGTTCGTCCTCAGCGCCTGCTCCTACATGGTCGATTATTTTGGCCTTCACGGTTATCTCAGGTGGTCGCTGATCCTGATCTTCATGATGCTCAAGGCAGGGCTGATCGTCGCCGTCTTCATGCATATGGCCTGGGAACGGCTGGCGTTGACCTACGCGATCATCCTGCCGCCGATACTGGTGCTGGTGTTCGTGGCCATGATGGTCCTCGAAGCCGACTACACGCTTCTCACCCGGGTGACATTTTTCGGGGCCGGGCCCTGAGATCTAGAGCCGGGTGAGATCCAGCAGCCGCGACTTCAGTTGTGCGCGGATGCTGCTTGCCGTTCGGCTGCCTTGAAACAACCGGCGGCTGGTCCATTTTCCAGATATCGGAAGCGATATCGGGAGAATGATTGCTCTCGTTCTCCGTGCGTCGCGAACTCCGGCAAGGGAGGCCCAAGATGACGATCGCCAACAGACTGAAGGACTATATCGACGGCAAGGGAATTTCCTACGACACCGTCGCGCATCATCGCACATCCACGACCAGGCAGTCCGCCATAGCTGCGCATGTACCGGGCAGCATCATGGCCAAATCGGTGGTCGTTCACCACGAACTTGGCTATGCGCTGGCCGTGGTTCCAAGCACCCACAGGATCGAACTCGGCGCGTTGCAGGACGTCATGGACAGGCGTCTTGGGCTCGCCTCCGAAGACGAGGTGGTTTCGCTTTTCGCCGATTGCGACATCGGCGCCGTGCCGCCGATCGGCGCGGCCTACGATGTGCCCGTCATCGTCGATGAGAGCCTTGGTACCGCCGACGATGTCTATTTCGAGGGCGGCGACCACAGGACGCTGGTGCATGTAAGCGGCAAGGATTTCCGAGACCTGACCGTGGACGCACGCCAAGCCCGCTTCAGCCACCCGGCTTACTGAAAGCTACGCCGCCCGCCAGCACTGGCCTTCTCGCCCGCGCTGGCTGGCGGAATGTCTTCAATCGGCAGGCCTGGCAGGCGGCGACGAATCCACCACCTTGCGATAGACATGCCAGGTGGCATGGCCGAGGACCGGCAACACGACGGCCAGCCCGGCGAACACCGGCAGCGAGCCGATGATCAGCGCGACGGCGACAATCAGCCCCCACACAGCCATGACGATCGGGTTGGCCAGCACCACGCGCACCGAGGTGTGGATGGCTTCGTAGGCGCCGACGTCGCGGTCGAGCAGCAGCGGGAAAGCAACCACCGTTGTACACAACACCACCACGGCAAAAGCGAAGCCGATGGCGTGTCCCAGGATAATCAGCGTCCAGCCGCGTCCGGTGGCGAATACTTCGTTGATGAAGCTGGATATCGATTCAGGCGGGGCCGGACCGAAGAGCTGTTGGTAGAACAGCTGCGCGGTCAAAAGCCAGGCGATGAAGATCGAAAACAGCATGATCCCGACCGCCGCGATGGCCGGCAGCGCCGGAGAATTCCTGACCTCGAAGGCGTGTCTCCACGAAGTATCGAGCCCGGCTTCCCGCCGGCGGCTGATCTCATAGAGGCCGATTGCAGCGAACGGGCCGATGAGCGCAAAGCCGGACACAAGCGGAAACAGCAGCGGCAACGCATTGGCGCCCGATGTCCAGGCGGCAAGCACGACGCCCACCAGCGGATAGATCAGGCAGAGAAAAACGATGTGCGACGGTTTGATCATGAAATCATCGACGCCACGCCTGAGCGCATCAAAAAGGTCGGAAACACCGATTTTTCGAATTTTGGTATGTTCCAGCGTTTCGCTGGCGCCTGCTATCACGTGAAAACTTGTCATGCCCGTTTCCTCCAGACCAGGTCCGGTAAGGCCGCGGTTTCACGGTGCATCGTTCAGCGTGACTGGCCACGCGAACCGCGACCTGCACCGCAAACAACATACTCTCCTGCAGGGGATTTGTCGCCCTTTGTTGAAGATGGCTGGGGCGGCCACGCTAGCTCTGGAGGCTCTTCTTCGATATTCTATGCCGGTGAACGGTGAAGGTCATGTCATGGACACAAGGACTGTTCTCATACTGGGCCTCGGCATCGTGATTCTGTTGCTGCTGGGATTCTGCGCTCTGCCGATGTGATGAGAGCCCGGATGCAAGATCTTCGTGCAGCAAGTGCCGACCAGCAATACCGCTCGTGCCGTCAGCCGCCGGCTGAAACAAGCGCGCGCGTTGCGATCGTGTCGGCAAGCAGCATCGCGAAGATCGCAAAGAGATAGAGGATCGAATAGGCAAATAGCGTCTTGGCGGGCCTCATCTCCTGGCCGGGAGCCGCCAGAACCTTCCACGCCTGCCAGATGAAGCCGGCGCCCAATGCGGCCGAAGCGATCCCGAAATAGACGCTGGCGAAACCGAAGGGCCACGGCAGCACGCCGATCGGCGCCAAAACGAGCGAATAGGCGAAAATCTGTTTTCGCGTCGACGCCTCGCCGGCGACATTCGGCATCATGGGTATGCCCGCGGCGGCGTAGTCGCCGAACTTGAACAGCGCGAGCGCCCAGAAATGCGGCGGCGTCCAGAGGAAGATGATCAGGAACAGGATGAGGCTTTCGACGCCGACGGCGCCGGTGGCCGCCGCCCAACCGATGACAGGAGGAAGAGCGCCCGCGGCCCCGCCTATGACGATGTTCTGCGGCGTCGAGCGTTTCAGCCACATCGTATAGATCACGACATAGAAGAAGATGGTGAAGGCCAGCAGCGACGCGGCAAGCCATCCCACCAGCACGCCGAGCGTCATGACCGACAGCGCCGAAAGCACCAGGCCGAAGCCGAGCGCCTCGCCTGGCGTGATACGGCCGGACGGCACCGGCCGCTTTGCGGTGCGCGACATCAGCGCGTCGATATCCGCGTCGTACCACATGTTGAGCGCCCCGGCCGCGCCGGCTCCAACCGCGATGGCGCCGATGGCGATCACCGCGATGACCGGGTTCATCACGATCGGCGCCACCATCAGGCCGACGAAAGCGGTGAAAACGGCAAGCGCCATGACGCGCGGTTTCAAAAGCGCGAAGAAATCCCCGGCCGTCGCTTCCGAGAGGCGGGTGCCGGTATCCTCGAGGTGGCTTTCCCGGGTCGACATGTTGGCCGGTGAAGATCAGGCTTACGGGGAGAACTGCTTCAGATAGGCGATGACGTTGGCGACGTCCTCGTCCTTCTTGAGACCTGGAAACACCATCTTGGTGCCTTTCACCATGGCCTTGGGATCGTGGAGGTAGCTCGCCAGCGTCGGTTCGTCCCATTTGACGCCGGATGTGCCGGCCGCGACCATGGCTTCGGAATATTTGAAATCCGGATGCGTGCCGGCCGTTCGGCCGATGACCCCATGCAGCGATGGACCGATCTTGTTCTTGTCCTCGTCCGCGACGTGGCAGGCCTTGCACTTCGTGAAGACCTTCTCGCCCGCGGCGGCGTCCTGTGCCTGCGATTGGCTTGCGAAGAAGGTTGCGACGAAAACGACGGCTAAAAACGCGACTGCGCGCATGGCATTTCCTCCCTGATCGTCAACACACCTCGGACGATCTGCGCGTGCCAGTTCGCCGGCAGGCGCCCCTTGCACCACAGAGCGGAATATCCGCTCCTCCCTTGTGGAATTGCGGGATCTGCATACCACAGAATCTGGGTGGCAGGTAGAGAACTCAATCAATGGTTGGGGATACGCGGCATCAAGGCGGATCGGTGTTGCAGGTCCCGGCAATCTGGTCGACCGCCTCGCCAAGCCCGGCAAGGTCGAAGTCGGCCTCGCCCCTCCCCGCCAGCAGGCCGAACCGCCAGGACAGTAGGAGCCGGTTTGCCGAAACCAGCCGCTTGACGCCGTCGGCGCCGTCCCTGACCAACTGCCTGCCGCGCGTGCCGACGGACCAGCTTTCATCGAACTTGCCGCCGTCGTCGAGCGTGATCGACATGGTGATCTTGCGGCTGGCCGAGACGGCATCGTTGAGCTGTAGCCATTCGCTCCAGCGCGGCTCGCCGTTCGCCCGGCAGGCAATGGTCAGGATCGGGCTGTAGCTAAGCGCGCCGCCGCCGGTGATGAGCTTGTTGCTGGCATAGAGCGAGGCGGTCACCAAGCCGTCGCTGCCGGTGTCGAAACGCCAGTTGTCGAGACCGGCCTCGGCCGTGCCGCACAGCGAAGCAAGAACGAGCGCTGCAGCCACCACGCCGCCCATTTCGACGAACAGCCTCAACGATGCCTCCAACACCCGCGGGTTTGCAACACAAGCGCAGATAGTGATGAAGGTTTCGCATCGCCAGCCGCCTGGCATCATTCAAGGACGCCCCTGTTGCACCATAGCCACAGGGCGCGGCAACGAAAAAGGCCGCCCGAAGGCGGCCTTTCACGATTTGACTGACGTGCCGAATTACTCGGCGTCCTTGGCCGCCTTTTTCTTCGGCGCTGCCTTCTTCTTGGGTTCTTCCGCGTCGTCGGCCGTCTCAGGCTTCTCGGCCTTCTTTGCAGCGGCCTTCTTCGCAGGCTTGGCCTTGGTGGCCGTCTCGGCCTCCTCGTCGTCGGCCATCAGCTCTTCCTTGCTGACCTTGACGTCGGTGACCGAAATCTGACCGAGCAGGTGGTCGACGACCTTCTCCTCGAACATCGGCGCGCGCAGCGTGTTCAGCGCTTCCGGGTTGCTGCGGTAGAATTCGAAGGCTTCCTGCTGCTGGTTCGCCGGATAGCGGCGCACCTGCTCGAACAGGCCGCGCTGCAATTCTTCGTCCGAAACGGTGACACCGGCCTTCTCGCCGATCTCGGCCAGGACCAGGCCGAGGCGCACCCGGCGCTCGGCAAGCCGCATATATTCGGCGCGCGCCTCTTCTTCCGTCGTCTCTTCGTCGGCGAAGGTGCGGCCAGCGGCTTCGAGATCGCGGTTGACCTGGCCCCAGATGTTGTTGAACTCGGCCTCGACCAGCTTCGAGGGCGCCTCGAACGAATAGGAAGCATCGAGCTGGTCGAGCAACTGGCGCTTGACCTTCTGGCGCGTCATCGAACCGAACTGGTTCTCGATCTGGCCGCGCACCACTTCGCGCAGGCGCTCCAGCGATTCCAGGCCGAGGTTCTTGGCCGTCTCGTCATTGATCTCCAGCGCGCCGGGCTGGGCCACTTCCTTGACGGTAACGTCGAAGGTGGCTTCCTTGCCGGCCAGATGCGCCGCCTGGTAATTCTCGGGGAAGGTCACGGTGACCTGCTTCTCCTCGCCGGCCTTGGCGCCGATCAACTGGTCCTCGAAGCCCGGGATGAATTCCTTGGAGCCGAGCACCAGCGGCTGGTCGTTGCCGGCGCCGCCAGCGAAGGCCTCGCCGCCGATCTTGCCGACATAGTCGATGCTGACGCGGTCGCCCTCGGCGGCCTTGCCGGTCTTCGGCTCGTAGCTGCGCGCCGATTCGGCGATGCGCTTGACCTGGTCGTCGATCTCGGTGTCCGGAACGTCGAACACTTGGCGCGTCACCTTGATGTCGGAGAAATCCTTGATCTCGATCGCCGGGATGATCTCGTAGTTGAGGCGGAACTCGAAGTCGGCGCCGCCGGCCAGGATCTTCTCGGCCTCTTTCTCGTCCTCGGTCATGATCACTTCGGGCTGCATGGCGGCCTTTTCGCCGCGCCCGGTGATGATCGAACGGGTCGAATCATTGAGGATCTCGTTGACCACTTCGGCCATGAACGACTTGCCGTAGACCTTGCGCAGGTGCTGCACCGGCACCTTGCCGGGACGGAAGCCGTTGATGCGAACCTTGTTGCGGGCGTCCGACAGCCGCGCCATCAACTTGGCTTCCATGTCACCGGCCGGCACGGTGATCTTGATCTCGCGCTTGAGACCGGAGTTGAGCGTTTCGGTGACCTGCATCGTAAAACCTTTGTTTTCACCAATGAGACTGCCACGGCCTCTGCCGTTCACAGCCTGCCGGTATAATCCTGCCGGAAATGGCTTTTGGTACGGAACCTGGCGACTTGACCGTAGTCAAATCCTCCCAAACTGCGCTCCAAAATGTGAATAAGTCTTTGTTTTTCCTACTTCTTATCACATTCTGCAGAAGCGGATCGTCGCATCCCGTCACATTCGACACGCCTTTTGTCACAGGCGAGGCTAATTTTCAACTCTCTTCGCGTTTCCGTGTTCGACCGGCATTTTGGCTCCGACATTGACAGAATGATGACTACATGGGATTGCCGGGCGACGCGGATGTGGCGGAATTGGTAGACGCCCTGGATTTAGGTTCCAGTGCCGAAAGGCGTGGGGGTTCGAGTCCCTTCATCCGCACCAAAAACAGAGCATTGGCTCGCCAAATGCCCCCCTACGACTAAGGCGACGCGCAAAACAGTGTCGACATTGATGTCGTGCCGGCGCCGTCAGTTCAATTGTCATACTTCACTCGAGTTCCAGACGAACGGTCACGGAGACTGGCGAAGAGCGACGAGCATGCGGCGACGGGCCGTGTCTAATAAAGTGGTTCCTCGAACAACGTCTTGTCGCCGTCCATCAGCGCCTTGATCTGCGGAGTGCCGTTGGCAGCGATCGCGACCCGGACGGCGAACGGCCGCACCCGCATGTCGTTCTGGATTGCCATGCCCTCGCCTTCCGGCAGATAGAAGCGCTCTATGCCGTAGTCCGGCGCGATCGAGCCTCCCTCTTCGCGCAAACTCCAACCCTCGCCAACATGTCCGACAATATCGGCTTCATCGGAGGCGGCAGGCGTCGGCGCCTGGGCAAACCAGGCCGCTGTCGGCTGCCAATACCCGTCGGCGCCCTTTTTCAGCCTGACCACGATCGAGGTGTCGTCGCTCGAGAGTTTGTCGGCGGGGATGTTGGCGATCAGTTTCACCGGAATACGCGATATATCGTAGCCAAGGCGAATATAGTCGCCGCGCAAGAGGTCGCGCGGATCGATCGGCTCGACCTTCAAGAGCACTTCCTTGCCGTCGCGCAGGATCGCTGCCCTGCCGGCGATGATCCAGCTCAAAAAGCCGATCTGGACGAGCGCCAGCACCAGCGCCGAGATGATTAGTCTTTTCCCGGTCATCACGCTGCCATTCCTTCGGCGCGCGGCGCCTTCATGCGTTTCTCGATGCGGATAATGACAAACGCCAGGATGCCGAGAAGCACGGCAGCGGCCAGGAAGAAGCCAGCGGTGTCGAGCATCGACTGCAGCATCACCACATAGATGATGGCGAGTTCGAAGGCGAAGCCGGCATAGGCAACCCAGCGTAGGCCCCGGCTCTCGCGGCCACCCAGCATGATCGCCGCGACGATACCGGCCAGTGCAACCGCCGAGGCAATGGCGAAGCCGCTGTTGTAGCTGGCGTCGCCGGCGAGCTCCATCTGGAGCATCGCCAGTCCTGTGAGGAAGCCGATCAAGGCGTGCAAGGGCAACCGGCCGCCGAGTTGGACAATCCGGTCGACGGGCTCGGCGGCAAAGACCGCCACTGCAAAGAGCAGCGCCGAGACGATCGCCAACGGGATGGCGACCTGCAGCGTGTCATAGTCAATCACGAACAGCACGAGATAGCAGAGGACCGACAGGATGATCAGGTGCCGCGCCGCCTGACTGCGGGTCCAGAACGAAATGGCGAACAGCACGATGGCCATGACGACGAAGAAATGCGGAAATTCCGTACGCTTGAAATAGTCGAATCCTTTGACGAACAGCCAGGCATCGGCGATGCCGACGGAAGCGACGGTCAGCGGGTTCGAGCGCAATGCCACCGCCGCCAGCGCCGTGCCGGCACCCCAGGTGATCAGCGCCGACGCCTCGTCGCCGGTCAGATGGTACATCTGGCCGATCAGCGCGATCGACCCGCCGAACGCCGCCGCCGCGATGATCCAGAATGCCTCACCGATCGCCGCGTGATCGCGGGTCTTCAGCAGCGCACCACCGACATATCCGGCAAGGATGATGGCGAAGAGTGCGGCGACCCGCGCCAGCCGCGGAATGGCCTCCCAATTGGCGGCGACGAAGATCAGGATGGCAGCGCCAAACAGCAGTGCCGCCATCATCGCCAGGATCGAACCGAAGCTCAGAGATCTGCGTTCATTGGCCTCGATGTCGCGCCTCAGCGCGTCGGCCGTCGGCCCGTCGATCAGGCCAGCCTCGAGCCATCGCGCAATGTCCGATCTGGCCCGTGATGCATAGCTCGCCATGTCTTCTCCCCCGGTTTGGTCTTTTTTTCAGCCGAACCGGCCAAGCCGTTGCCGCTACGGCATTTTCCGATTCGGGTTTGTTTGTGTTCAAGAGGTGAACGCGCGTTAATGGTGCATTGCACAATTTGCATTGCTGCCATGCAGCGATAGCGCTTTTAAATCGATATGACCCCACCTATCTTCACGGCATACAGAAAGACGGAATGATCCGAAAGAAAGACGAAACGAGACTACCATGAACCTGATCCGCAACTATCGCAACTGGCGCCGCTACCGGAACACCGTGTCCGAGCTGAGCCGCCTGTCGAACCGTGAACTGAACGACCTCGGCATCGGCCGCAGCGACATCCACTACGTCGCCCGCAAAGCGGTCTAATCCGCTTCGGACCGCAAATGGTCCGAACCAGTTTTGAAAAGAGAACGACAATGAACCTGATCCGCAACTACCGTAACTGGCGCGTCTACCGCGACACCGTTAACGAGCTGGGTCGCCTTTCGAACCGCCAGCTCCACGATCTCGGCATCGTCCGCGACGAGATCAAGACCGTCGCCCGCAAGGCGATCTAAATACAAGAATTTCGCCAGGGTCGACCTCCTCCCCGACCCTGACGGATACGGCCAACCTTCACCTCCTCCCGAGGGTTGACCAGCAAAACGGCGCCCGCCGCACCTCCTCCCGCGGCGGGCGTTGTTTCCGAAGCGAACGCAGTTCGTCTTCCAAGGGTTTCGCCCCTTTTCACGAAGCGAAAGAGATTTCGTCTTCAGGCGAAAAGAGATTTCGTCAAAGCCGACCTCCTCCCCGGCGATGACGAATACGGTCGATCTTCACCTCCTCCCGAGGATCGACCACCAAAACGACACCCGCCGGACCTCCTCCCCCGGCGGGTGTTGTGTTTTCGGCGCCAGGTTTTCCGACCCGGCGGTCCTCACGCTCCCAGCCGGCCAATTGCAATCGCAGCTGCAAGCGATTATTCCGGCGCTCATGAGCAAAAACCCCATTCACATCGTCGGCGGCGGTCTCGCCGGCTCCGAAGCGGCATGGCAGGCGGCCGAAGCCGGTGTTCCCGTCGTGCTGCATGAAATGCGTCCGGTTCGCGGCACCGATGCGCACAAGACCGACGGGCTGGCCGAGCTGGTCTGCTCCAATTCCTTCCGCTCCGACGACGCCGAAAGCAACGCTGTCGGCCTGCTGCATGCCGAAATGCGGCTCGCCGGGTCGCTGATCATGAGCGCCGGCGACGCAAACCAGGTGCCGGCGGGTGGCGCTTTAGCCGTCGATCGCGACGGATTTTCCGAGGCCGTGACCAGGAAGCTCGAGGCGCACCCGCTGATCACCATCCAGCGCGAGGAAGTGCAAGGCCTGCCGCCGGCGGACTGGGACCAGGCGATCATCGCCACCGGCCCGTTGACCGCGCCTTCGCTCGCCCAGTCGATTGCCGAGGCGACCGGAGCCGACGCCCTGGCTTTCTTCGATGCCATCGCGCCGATCGTGCATTTCGACACGATAGACATGAACATTTGCTGGTTCCAGTCGCGCTACGACAAGATCGGCCCCGGCGGCACCGGCAAGGACTACATCAACTGCCCGATGGACAAGGAGCAGTATCTGGCCTTCGTGCAAGCGCTGGTCGAAGGCCAGAAAACCGAATTCAAACAATGGGAAGGCACACCCTATTTCGACGGCTGCCTGCCGATTGAGGTGATGGCCGAGCGCGGCGTCGAGACGCTGCGCTACGGCCCGATGAAGCCGATGGGGCTGACCAATGCGCACAATCCGACCGTAAAAGCCTATGCCGTGGTGCAGCTTCGGCAGGACAATGCGCTGGGCACGCTCTACAACATGGTCGGTTTCCAGACCAAGCTGAAGCATGCCGAGCAGGTGCGCGTGTTTCGCACCATTCCCGGCCTGGAAAACGCCGACTTCGCCCGGTTGGGCGGCCTGCACCGCAACACCTACATCAATTCGCCGACCCTGCTCGATCAATCGCTGCAACTGAAGTCGCGGCCCGGCCTGCGCTTCGCCGGCCAGATCACCGGCTGCGAAGGCTATGTCGAGAGCGCCGCGATCGGTCTGCTGGCAGGACGCTTCGCCGCCGCCGAAAGGCTCGGCCATCAGCCATCGCTGCCGCCGCTGACCACCGCCTTCGGCGCACTGCTCAACCACATCACCGGCGGCCACATCGTTTCCGACGACGAGCCAGGAAAACGCTCCTTCCAGCCGATGAACGTCAATTTCGGATTGTTTCCGCCGGTGGAAGCGCCGAAAGCCGAGGGCAAACGCCTGCGCGGCAAGGACAAGACGGTCGCCAAGCGGCGGGCCGTGACGTCGCGCGCACTGGCAGACTGCAGGGAATGGCTGGGCTTGCCCGCGCGGGCGGAGGCCGCAGAGTAGCCTAATGGCTGACGTCACCTGGCAAGAGATAGCTTTCCAACTTGAACCAGATGTCGCGCAGGCGACGGCGAAAGCGTGGTCGTGGCTTTTGCCTGAACCTTGGAATCCGATTGTTTGCTCTATGGTGGGAGGCGTGTTTGTCGAGCGGCCCACCAATGAGGTTCATTGGCTCGACACAGGAACGGGCTTGGTCGAGCAGGTAGCTCGCAATCGGACGGACTTCGACGAGATGATCAGGAGTGCTCCTGATCTCGTTGACGAGTGGTTCCTTCCGCCGCTGGTCGAACGTCTTCGAGCCGCAGGGAAGAAGCCGAAGGTGGGAGAATGCTACGGCTTCACTATATTGCCCGAGGGCAAATTCGACATCGAGAACATGTTCGTAGTTTCAGTCAGCGAGCAATTTATCGCCATAGCTGACGTTCATCGTCAGTTGAGCGGATTGCCTGACGGCTCAATGGTACAGCTCACGATCACCGATTAGGCGCAGACCACTACTCCGCCGGCTCGGCACCCGCCGCCGGCAAGCCCGGCTTTCCCGCCTCGCCGGGGTTCCGCCTCACATACGCTGCCTTCAACGTCTTCGACGTGTCGCGCGAGCCATCATGGCTCCAGCCCGGCGGCATGATCAGGTAATTGAAGCGTTCACGCAGTGTCAGCCCCGGCGCGAAGGCATCCGCGAACATGCCGATCCACTCGTGAAAAGCCACTTTCAGCGGATTGAAGGTGCCGATGTTCTTGACGATGCCGTAGCGCGGCCGGTCTTCTTCCAGTTCCTCGACGAAGGTGCCGAACATGCGATCCCAGACGATCAGCGTGCCGGCAAAGTTGGCGTCGAGATAGCGCGGATTGGTGGCGTGATGGACGCGGTGGTGCGAAGGCGTGTTGAAGATGAATTCGAACCAGCCCCACATCTTGCCGATGGCTTCGGTGTGGATCCAGAACTGCCAGACGAGGTTGAAGCCGAAGGTGAAGGCGATCACCGCCGGATGGAAGCCGAGCAGCACCAGCGGCGCCTGCAGCACGAACATGAAGGTGAACAGCCCGGTCCAGCTCTGCCTGAGCGCCGTCGACAGATTGTAGTGCTGGCTGGAATGGTGGTTGACGTGCTCGGCCCACACCCAGCGCACCCGGTGCGCGATGCGGTGGTAGACATAGTAGCGCAGATCATCGAGCAGGAAGGCCGCCAGGAACACCCAGACCGAGAGGCCGAGATCGAAGAACCGGAACTGCCAGAGCCACAGCAGCGCCCAGTAGGAGACGACGCCGAGCAGTAGCCCGGCAACCACATTGCCTGTCCCCATCATCAGGCTGGTCAACGTATCGCGCGTCTCGAACGATCCCTTGGCGCGGCCGGTGCGCACCAGCCACAATTCGATCAGGATCGCACCGACGAAGAACGGGATGGCAAGCTGCGTGACCTGCGGGAAATTGTAGTCGTCCATCACGCGGCCTCCCTGGCCAGCCTCGGATTATCAAGCCCAAGCGCCACTGCGACGGTCTTGGCATCAGTTCTGTCGGCGAAGACGAAGCGGCCGCCCTTCCAGGTGAAGTCTGCGAGTTTGAGAAGGATGGCGCCCCGATCGTCGACATCCAGGGCAACAATGTCGCTGGCCGAGACGATGCGGGTCAAAAAGCAGTCGCCAATGCTGTGGACGATGCCGGTGCGCCCATTCCCAAGATCGAGAAACGCCGTCCTGGCGTCCGCCGTCAGCCGAACCGTCGCCACCAATTCGTCGGGAAAATCCTCCGCGAAACGGCGCAATGCCTGATCCGCATCAGCGAGCGTCGCGGTCTTGGTGCCGCCGGTGAAATGCACGGCCGCGACCGACAGCGCAATGCCGAAGACGACAAGTGCGACCAGCACAGGCAGGCTCATGAAGCGATCTCCTCCAGGCCGGCGGATGTTTTCGCACTCGGCTTCGACCGGCGGGAGTCCTACCATGATTGACGTTTACGTCAAAGGGGCGGCCAGCCTTTCGAGGCGCGGCGGAGCAGCAGCCAATGCCGGCGCAAGGCTGACAGCCGCGCGACGCCGTCGAGCGGTGAATGGCTTTCCATCCTGTCGAGATAGGCGCGTGTCAGGGCAAGCGGCAGGAAGGCCGGGCGCAGCGACGCAGGCAAGGCCTGAGCGCCCTGTTCGAAAGCCGCCAGATGCTCGCGCGCCAGCGCGATCATCGCTGCCACGACGCGTTGCGCGCCGGGACCGCCGTCGCCTTTGACGAACTCTTCCGGCGAGGAGCCCGCCGCCGCAAGCACATCCATCGGCACGAAGCACTGCCCACGCTTGCGATGCAATGGCAACAGCAGCAAAAGACCGGTCATCGCCTGCGCACAGCCGCCCCGGCCCGCGAGTTCTGCAAAACGCGGCGCTTCGAGGGGATCGAGCACCATCGCCGCAAGCTGGATCAGCGCAGCCGCCGTCTCGCCGCAATAGCCTTCGAGGTCGGTACGCGACGGCATCGGATCGTCGTAGAGATCGAAAATGCGCGCTTCGAGCATGTTGTCGAAGGCGGGCTTCGGCAGGCGGTGGACGGAAATCGCCGCCTTCAGCGCATCGGCGAGCGGGTTGCCGGTGACTTCGCCCTCGGCGGCGATTACATCGCGCCACCATTGCAGCCGCACTTCGCCCGGAAGCGGCTCGTGGATGCGGTCGCGGACACCAGCGATCTCGGCATTGAAAGCATAGAGCGAAAACAGCGCGTCGCGCCTGTCCGCCGGCGCGTAGAGCGCACTGACATAGCGGTCGTGGTCGGCGGCACGCACCGCGTCCATGACGATTTTGGCGGTATCGGACACGGTCAGTCGACGGCGATGAGCGCTGCGGCGACGGCGCGCTCCTCGGCCAGCAGGACATTGTAGGTCCGCACGGCTGCTCCGGTCGACATCGGGTCCGCCGAAATGCCAGCCTCTTTCAACGCTGCACGCAGCGCCGCCGGCAATGGCCTCAGATCCTTGCCGGTGCCGACCAGCAGGATCTCGACCTTGCCGGCCTCGGCCAAGAGCTTGTCGAAATCAGCCGCCGTCAGCGCCAGCGGATCGGCCGGCTCCCAGCCATGGATGCCGGACGGCAGGCACAGCAGCGAGCCGCGATGCGACATATCGGCGAAGCGGAAGCCGCCATTGCCGTAGGCCTCGATCGGCGCCCGGCCAGGGAAATGCGCCTCGCGGATGACGATGCCTTTGGCCACTGGCGTGGCCGTCAGGTCGCCACGGCTTTGCCGCCGTTCACCGGCTTCTCCTCGTCGGCGGTCGAGGCCTGCGGCCGCAACTTGAACAGGATCAGCAGCGGCGCGGCGATGAAGATCGACGAATAGGTGCCGAAGACCACGCCGAACAGCATCGCCAGCGTGAACGAGCGGATCACCTCGCCGCCGAACAACACCAGCGCCAGTAGCGCCAGGATCGTTGTCACCGCGGTCAGCGTCGTTCTCGACAGCGTCTCGTTGATGGCGTTGTTCAACAAATGCGGCAACGGCATCTTCTTGTATTTTCGAAGATCCTCGCGGACACGGTCATAAACGACGATCGTATCGTTCAACGAATAGCCGATGATGGTCAGGATCGCCGCCAGCGACGACTGGTTGAACTCGAGACCGGTGATGACGAAGAAGCCAAGTGTCATGACGATATCGTGCACGGTGGCAATGATGGCGCCGACCGCGAACTGCCATTCGAAGCGGAACCAGACATAGACCAGGATGCCGAACAGCGCGACAAGCATGGCGATGGTGCCTTGCTTGGCGAGTTCGCCGGAGACAGTCGGCCCCACCACTTCGACGCGGCGGAAATCATACTGGTCCTGCAATTCGCCGCGCACCTTGTCGATAACCGTCTGTTCGGCGTTCTCGCCGCCGTCCTGCGTGCCGACGCGTATAAGCACGTCGGTCGGCTCGCCGAACTGCTGCACCTGCACCTCGCCGATGTTCAGTTCCGTCAGCCTGCTCCGGATATCGGCAAGATCGGCGTTTCCATTCTTGGCCTGCACCTCGATCAGCGAGCCGCCCTTGAAGTCGATGCCGTAATTGATGTCGACGGTCATGAACAGGACGACAGACAGGATCGACAGCACAGTCGACAGCGCGAACGTCCAGCGGCGGATGCCCATGAACGGTATTTTCGTGCCGGGCGGAACGAAGGTCACCGGTGCCCGCGGCAATTCCTTCGGGCGGGCGCGGCGAAGCCAGATGGACACCAGCAGCCGGGTGAAGGTGAAGGCGGTGAAGACGGTGGTCAGAATGCCGATGGCGAAGGTGATGGCAAACCCCTTCACCGGTCCGGTGCCGATCCAGAACAGCACCACAGTCGCGATCAGCGCCGTGACGTTCGAATCGACGATGGTCGCCAGAGCCTTGGTGAAACCGGTGTCGATCGCCTGTATCACCGAGCGGCCGCTTCGTCGCTCCTCGCGAATGCGCTCATAGATGAGAACGTTGGAATCGACCGCCATGCCGATGGTCAGCACGATGCCGGCGATGCCAGGCAAGGTCAGTGTGGCGCCCAGCAACGACAACAGCGCGATGATCATAGCCACATGCACCGCCAGTGCGACGTTGGCGAGGAAGCCGAGGAAGCCATAGGCGACGAACATGAAAGCCACGACCAGGATCGAACCGATGATACCGGCAACCTTGCCGGCATGGATGGAATCCTGACCGAGGCCCGGACCGACGGTGCGCTCTTCGATCACGGTCAGTGTCGCCGGCAGCGCGCCGGCGCGCAGCAGCACTGCCAGATCGTTGGCGCTTTGGGCCGTGAAATTGCCGGAAATCTGTCCGGAACCGCCCAGAATCGGCTCACGGATCACTGGCGCCGAGATCACCTGATTGTCGAGGACAATGGCAAACGGCTTGCCTACATTCTGGGATGTCGCCTGGCCAAAGCGTGACGCGCCCTTGGAATCGAAGGTGAACGAAACCACAGGCTCGTTGGTCTGGGAGTTGAACGTCGCTTGCGCATCGGCCAGGTTTTCACCTGAGACGATGACGCGGTTCTCGATCAGATACGGGACCGGCGGATCGTCCTGCGAATAGAGCACCGTGGAGCCAGCCGGCGGACGGCCGTTGAGCGCATCCTGCACCGGCATCGACTGGTCGACCAACTGGAAGGTCAGCTTGGCGGTCTGGCCGAGGATTTCCTTCAGCCGCTGCGGATCCTGCAGGCCCGGCACCTGGACCAGGATGCGGTCGTCGCCTTGCCGCTGGACGATCGGCTCCGTCGTACCGAGTTCGTTGACGCGGCGCTCGACGACCTCGATCGACTGCGTCAGCGCCGTCGACGTGCGGTATTTGATACCGGCGTCGGTGACCGAGAATTTGAGCAGCCCGGGCTCGGAGTCATCCAGCGTCATTTCCTGGACGGAGCCGCCGGTGAACAGACCCGCCGCCACCGGAGTGGTCAATGGCTTCAGCGCCGTCTTGGCGGCATCGACCTGAGCGGGATCGGAGATGCGGACCTGCACGGTGCGGCCCGATCCGGACAGGCCGGTATAGCCGACCTTGGCGTCGCGCAGCAGCGTCCTGATCTCGTCGCGCGTCGTCTGCAGCCTGTCCTTGATCAGATCGTTCGGATCCATCCTGAGCAGGATGTGCGAGCCGCCCTGCAGATCGAGGCCGAGCGTCATCTGCCGCTTCGGCACCCAGTCGGGCAGCTTGGCCAACGTGCTGGCAGGGAACAGATTGGGCGCGGCGAGGACCACTGTGGCGGCCACGGCCAGCCAGATCAGGATCATCTTCAGGCGCGAGAAATAGAGCATGTCTGTCGTCCGTTCAGGCGTACAAGCGGCAGCGTTCCGCCTGGAATTGGATTACTTCTTGGCGTTCTGGTTCGCCACCGGCTCGCCCTTGACGCGCACGTCGGCGATCGTCGAACGCAATGCGGTCACCTTGGTGCCACCGCCGAGGTCGATCTCGAGCTCGTTATCGTCGATCACCTTGGTCACCTTGCCGACGAAGCCGCCGCCGGTCACGACCGTATCGCCGCGACGCACCGCCGCTAGCATTTCCTGGCGCTTCTTCAGCTGCGTGCGCTGCGGCCGGATGATTAGAAAATACATGATCACGAAAATCAGGACAAACGGCAAAATGCTGATGAACATGTCTGGCGAGGCGCCGACGCCCTGGGCGTATGCCGGTGTAACGAACATCAAGAACTCCTGAATGGTGAAAAACCGCCACAAGGCGGGCCCGCGAAATTTGGCCGGAATATAGTCGGTAAAGTTCCCAATGCAACTGCGCTAGCGGGCAAATCCGCCGCTTTTCCGGCCGTTGGCACCGTGTTAGAGCATGGTCGCCGAAAGCCGGACGCGACTTCTGGAAAAGATCACGCTCCGACAGAAGGTTGGAACCGGTTCTTATCCCGCCGCGAAAGAGTGGATTTTGCGCTCTGCGTGCCCGTGAAGCCAGAACAAAAAGACCAGACATGACCGACAGCACCATTGACGCCCTGAACCGGAAGCTCGACCGCCTGATCGAGGCGGTCGCCCGCCTCGCCCCGCCGCCGGTGCCGCAGACGGATATTGCCGCCGCAGATTGCTTCGTCTGGCAAGCCGATCCCGGCTATCTGGAGCCGGTGCGCAAGGTCAATCGCGTCGACATCGGCCTGATCCGGGGCGTCGATCGCGTGCGCGACATCCTTGTCGACAACACCGAGCGCTTCGCCGCCGGCTTTGCCGCCAACAACGTGCTGCTTTGGGGGGCGCGCGGCATGGGCAAGTCCTCGCTGGTCAAGGCGGTGCATGCCGAGATCAACGCCAAAGCCAAGTCCGACCTGCCGCTGAAGCTCATCGAGATCCACCGCGAAGACATCGACACGCTGCCCAAGCTGATGGGCCTGCTGAAGGCGGCGCCCTTCCGCGTCATCCTGTTTTGCGACGACCTGTCGTTCGACCATGACGACACGTCCTACAAGTCGCTGAAGGCGGCGCTCGAAGGCGGCGTCGAGGGCCGCCCGACCAATGTCATCTTCTACGCCACGTCCAATCGGCGGCATCTGTTGCCGCGCGACATGATCGACAATGAGCGTTCCACCGCCATCAACCCGTCCGAAGCGGTCGAGGAAAAGGTCTCGCTCTCCGACCGTTTCGGCCTCTGGCTCGGCTTCCACAAATGTTCGCAGGACGAGTATCTCGATATGATCGACGGCTATGTCCGCCATCATGGGCTGGAGATCGATCCGGAGACGTTGCGCGCCGAAGCACTGGAATGGGCAACGACGCGAGGCAGCCGCTCGGGCCGCGTCGCCTGGCAATTCACCCAGGACCTGGCCGGCCGGCTCGGCAAGCCGCTCAAGGACTAGCAACGGTTATCCGAGACCAAGGCATACGGCCAGGCCATCGCAAGCGCCTGAGTGCTGAGGGTAATGTTCTTTATTCGTTCCAGAACTTGTGCCATTTTCCATCAGGCTCCGACGACTCGAAAGGCTGAAGGGAAATGCAATTGGAAAGCAAGGGCGCAGCGTTTCGCAGGCTTCATGAGCAACCGGGCGCGTTCGTCATTCCCAATCTTTGGGACGTCGGCACGGCACGGATTCTGGCAGCCATGGGTTTTCGTGCCCTCGCCACCACTAGCGCCGGCATGGCGTTCTCTCTCGGCGTCGCCGAGGGACAGGTGTCGCTGGAGGACACTCTAAACCATTGCCGGGCCATCGCGGCCGCAACACCGCTCCCCGTCTCGGCCGATCTCGAGAAAGGCTTCGGCGACAGTCCGCAAAGTGCCGCCGAGACAATCCAGGCCGCAGCCGGCATCGGCCTGGCCGGATGTTCCCTCGAAGACCATACTGGCAGACGCGGCGACCCGATCTACGACTTTGCACTCGCTGTCGAACGGATCGCGGCGGCCGCGCAGGCGTGCCGCGCGCTGCCGGATGATTTCGTCCTGACGGCGCGCTGCGAGAACTTCCTGTGGGGGCGGCCCGATCTGGATGACACCATTCGCAGATTGCAGGCCTTCGAGAAGGCCGGAGCCGATGTGCTCAATGCACCCGGCTTGCACGACCTCGGCATGATCCGCACCGTCTGCGACGCCGTGACGAAACCGGTCAATGTCGTGATGGGCATGCCTGGCACGACGTTTGGCGTGGCCGAACTGGCGGACGCCGGTGTCAAGCGCATCAGTGTCGGCTCGGCGCTGGCGCGGCTCGCTTTCGGCAGCTTCGTGCGCGCCGCGCGCGAGATGAGATCGGCAGGCACCTTCCGGTTTTCCGAACAAGCCATGGGCTTCGCCGAACTGGAGGGCTTCTTCACCGGATCGACGAAGGCTTGAGAGTCGCCGAGTATCTGTCGCGAAACTGCGTTTTGCCCAACGCGGCTCCGATGCCGTGTGCCGCTGAAAAAGCCCGCCCCTTGCGGAGCGGGCTGAGCCGGCAAGCCGGACTGGAGGTCAGACGGCCCGCAATCGTTTATTGTTCTATTCCAGATAGCCCGACGGATCGACCGGGGCCGAGTTCTTGCGCACTTCGAAGTGCAGCTTCGGCGAGTCGGTGGTGCCGCTCATGCCGGATAGCGCGATCTCCTGGCCGCGCTTGACCTTCTGGCCGCGCTGCACCTCGATCGAGCTGGCGTGGCCGTAGACGGTGACCAGCCCATTTTCGTGGCGCACCAGGACAGTGTTGCCGAACTCCTTGAGGCCGTCGCCGGCATAGATGACGACGCCGTTCTCGGCCGCCTTGACTGGCGTGCCCTCGGGAACCGCGATGTCGACGCCGTCCTTGCCGGAACCGAAGCCGGAGATCACGCGGCCGCGCACCGGCCAGCGCATCTTGCCGATGCCCGTCGCATTCGGCGCCACCGCGTCGTCATCCTCGGCCTGCTGGATGACCTTGGCATCTTTCTTCGGCGGCGTGTAGGACGCCAGCGTTTCGGTCGGCTTGGCCGCCGGCTGCGTGGTCGCGGTCGTCACCGGGTCGACCTTGACCGGCTTGGCGGCGGCGACTGTCACTGTCCCGCCGGCCGGAACCTTCAGCGTCTGGCCGATCTTGAGCAGGCCGTCCTGCATGCCGTTCGCCTGCTTGAGCGCGGTCACGCTGACGCCGGTCTTCCTGGCAATGGCGGACAGCGAGTCGCCTTGCTGGACCGTGTAGGTGCCGCCGGCGCCTGCCGGCTTGGCCGCGACCGCCTGCATTGCAGGCTTGGCGTTCTTCGGATCGCTCGCGGCGGCCGATGCGTCGACCTGCGCGGCGGACTTGCCGTCCTTGAGCTTCGGCTGCTGTGGCAGCACGGCGAGTTTCTCCGGCGCGGTAGCCGGCGGCTTGGGGCTGTTCGCCGGCTTCGTGTCGGCAACTTTCGACTGCGTCGCTTTGCTTGAATAGGCATAGGCCGGGATGACCAGCTTCTGGCCCGTCTTCAATCCCTTGGTCGCGCTCAGCCCGTTGACCTTCATGATCACATCGGCCGGCACCTTATAGCGGTGCGCCAGGCCGGAAATCGTCTCGCCGTCCCTGACCACAATCTCGGTTGCGTGCGGCGTAGCGGCCGCCGTCGCCATTTTCGGCTCGTCGGGCTGCGCGTCCTTGAACGGCTTTGCCGCCGGGGCGACAGTGCCGGTGGTCGTCCTGTCGACATGCGTGGCGGGAGGCGCCAGCACCGGGGCCGAAGCGGTGCGCACCGGATTTGCGGCGGCCGGGGCGGTCTGCGAGACCGGCGGCAGCTGCTGCACCGAGACCGGTTCCAGGCTGGAGCGGCTGACCGACTGGGTGTGGCTGCCATCGACCGGTGCGGGAGATGCCGCGACATCGCCCGGATAAGGCTGGGCGGCGTCCTGTTTGTCGATGATGGCGCGCTGGTTGTTGGTCGAGGAGGTGAAGACGTCGTCGACACCGTTGAATCGCGCCACCTGGGAACTGCATCCCGCGGCGGCGCCTGCAATCATGAGGACGGCGCAGCCACGCGCCAGATTGCGTCCGTTTGCCTTCAAAACACTGAATTGCATCGCACTAACCCGCACAGACCCGGTACAAACTAGGCATGATTAAAGCGCGTTAATGTTACTGGCCGGTTAACCCCTTAGAATCTGGCGAAAATTTTCTTAAAATATTCGAGTGCGCTGCTAGATCACAGCAGCGACGCTGCGCAGGATCGGCTGCAGCCGCACGATGCCGATGTCCTCGCGCTCGAAACGGCTGCCGACCTTGGTCAGCTTGGCCACCACCTGCTCACCCTCTTCCGGGCCGATCGGCGCGATGACGATGCCGCCGCTCGACAGTTGGTCGAGCAGGAAGCGTGGCAGGCTGTCAAAGGCCGCCCAGGCGACGATGCGATCGAACGGTCCCTCATTGGCCAATCCATTGGAACCGTCCGCCTGCCGGGCAACGACATTGCCGATGGCGAGCGCCTCGAAGCGCTGCCTGGCCTGCTCGGTCAGCGTTTTGTAGCGGTCGATGGTGACGATGCGCGCTGCCAGCCGCGACATCACCGCTGCCGTGTAGCCCGATCCGGTGCCGATCTCGAGCACCCGGTTGCCCGGCTCGATGGCCAAAGCCGCAATCACCGCGGCCTGCAGGTCAGCGCCCTCGATCGCCTCACCGCACTCGATCGGCAGCATGCCGTCCGACCAGGCGAAGGAATGAAACTGTCCGGAGAGGAAGCCGCGCCGCGGCGTCGCCTCGAAAGCCGCGATCAATGCCTTCGGCACCGCGCCCCGGCCGCGCAAGCGCAGCAGGAAGGCGGCAAAACCTTCGCGGTCGTCGAGTGGCAGGGTCATGAAAGTGCCTTGGTCAGTTGGTCGCGGATTTCGTGGGCGGTGAGATCGAGCTGCAGCGGCGTCACCGACACCAGCCGGTTGCGCATGGCGTGGAGATCCGTGCCCTTCTTGCCTTCGACCGGCTCGCGGCCGAAGCGCAGCCAGTAATAAGGCAGGCCGCGCCCGTCGCGTCGCTCATCGACCCACAGGCTGTGCACAAGCTTGCCTTGCGAGGTCACGACGGTGCCGGCGACTTCTTCGGGAAGGCAATTCGGAAAATTGACGTTGAGCAGCACGCCATCCGGCAGCGGCATGGCGACAAGCTTGTTGAGGAGCGCCGGCGCCAGCGCCTCGGTGGTCTCGTAGGGAACGACGCGATCCTCGCCGACATAGGAGTAGGCCTGGCTGAGCGCGATCGAGCGGATGCCGAGCAGCGCGCCTTCCATGGCCCCGGCGACGGTGCCGGAATAGGTGACGTCGTCGGCAATGTTGGCGCCCGAATTGACGCCGGACAGGATCAGGTCCGGCGCTCCCGGCAGAATCTTCTTCACGCCCATGATGACGCAATCGGTCGGCGTGCCGCGCACGGCAAAGTGCTTTTCGCCAATCTTGCGCAGCCGCAGCGGCTCCGAGATCGACAGCGAATGCGCGTAGCCGGACTGGTCCTGCTCCGGCGCCACCACCCAGACATCGTCCGACAGCGTGCGGGCAATGCGCTCGAGCGACGCCAGGCCCTCGGCATGGATACCGTCATCATTGGTAAGCAGGATGCGCATTATTTCGATTCGATCTTTGCCAGACCGCCCATGTAAGGCCGAAGCGCTTCAGGAATGGTTACGCTGCCATCCTCATTCTGGTAGTTCTCGATGACAGCAATAAGAGCGCGGCCGACGGCGGTGCCCGAGCCGTTTAGCGTGTGGACAAAGCGGTTGCCCTTGCCGTCCCTGTCCTTGTAGCGGGCGTCCATGCGCCGCGCCTGGAAATCGCCGCAGACCGAGCAGGACGAGATTTCGCGATAGGCGTTCTGGCCGGGCAGCCAGACCTCGATGTCGTAAGTCTTGCGCGCGCCAAAACCCATGTCGCCGGTGCACAGCGTCATGGTGCGGAACGCCAGGCCGAGCCGCTTCAGCACCTCCTCGGCGCACGCGGTCATCCGCTCGTGCTCGGCCAGCGAGGATTCCTGGTCGGTGATCGACACCAGCTCGACCTTGTAGAACTGGTGCTGCCGCAGCATGCCGCGCGTATCACGCCCAGCCGAGCCTGCTTCTGAACGGAAGCACGGCGTCAGCGCCGTATAGCGCAGCGGCAGCTTTTCATGCGCGGTTATGTCCTCGCGTACGAGGTTGGTGAGCGGGACTTCGGCGGTGGGGATCAAGCCCAGCTTGCCGTCTCCGTGCGGCGTGAAGAACAGGTCATCCTCAAATTTCGGCAGCTGCCCGGTGCCATACAGAACCTCATCGCGCACCATCAGCGGCGGGATCACTTCCTCATAGCCGTGCTCGGTCGTGTGCAGGTCGAGCATGAACTGGCCAAGCGCGCGCTCCATCCGCGCCAGCCCGCTCTTCAGCACCGTGAAGCGCGAACCCGACAGCTTTGCCGCGCGCTCGAAATCCATCATGCCTAGCGCTTCGCCGATTTCGAAATGCTCCTTCACCCAGTTCGGCCGCGTCGGCACAGTGCCGACGGTACGCGTGACGACATTGTCGTGCTCGTCCTTGCCGACCGGTACGTCGTCGAGCGGCACATTGGGCAGCACCGCCAGCGCATCGTTCAGCGCCTTGTCGAGTTCGCGTTCGCGCGCCTCGCCGTTCTGGATGAAGGCCTTGATCTCGCCGACTTCCGCTTTCAGCTTTTCGGCAAGGGCAGCGTCGCCCGAACGCATGGCATTGCCAATCTCTTTCGAGGCGGCATTGCGGCGTTCCTGCCTGGTCTGCAGTTCTGTCAGATGCTCGCGCCGCGCCTCGTCCCTGGCGATCAGGTCATCGACGGTGGATTGCGCGTCATCACCCGACCACGAGCGCTTCACCAGCGCCTCGACAAGGGTCTTCGGGTTGTCGCGAATCCATTTGATGTCAAGCATGGTTTGTTTCGTCCCTGGCTAAGGCCAGAGGGCGTAAACCGCATCCCTTGACGATGCAAGACGGGCGAAACACGCCCGTCACCTTTTTCGGCTTCTGCCTAGCTTGGAGCCTGCGTCGAGGACGCGTCCGCCGCCTTCTCCGCCGCTTCCGCCGCGGCGTCCTGTTTCTCGCGCGCCAGGCGGTCCCGTTCCTTGCTCCGCTCGATCAGCCGCGCCGACCAGATGGCGACCTCGTAGAGCAGGATGGTCGGAATGGCGAGGCCGATCTGGCTCATCGGATCCGGCGGCGTCAGCACGGCCGCCACCACGAAGGCGATGACGATCGCCCATCTGCGCTTCTCGACCAACGCCTTGGACGACAGCATGCCGACGCGCGTCATCAGGCTGGTCACCACCGGCAGCTGGAACACCAGGCCGAAGGAAAAAATCAGCGTCATGATCAGGCTGAGATATTCCGACACTTTCGGCAGCAGCGATATCTGCACCTGGTCGTTGGTGCCGGCCTGCTGCATGGCGAGGAAGAACCACATCACCATCGGCGTGAAGAAGAAGTAGACCAGCGACGCACCCATCAGGAACAGGATCGGCGAGGCGATCAGGAACGGCAGGAAGGCGTTGCGCTCGTTCTTGTAGAGGCCGGGCGCGATGAATTTGTAGATCTGCGTGGCGATCAGTGGAAAGGCGATGACCATGCCGCCAAACATGGCGAGCTTGACCTGGGTGAAGAAGAATTCCTGCGGCGCCGTGTAGATCAGCTCGACCTTGTGCGGGTCGAGCCCCGCCCACTGCGTCGCCCATTTGAACGGGACGACCAGAAGGTTGAACAGCCGCTTGGCGAAGAAGAAGCAAACGAGGAAGGCGATGAAGAAGCCGCCGATCGACCAGATCAGCCGCCGGCGCAACTCGATCAGATGCTCCATCAGCGGAGCCGACGACTTTTCGATCTCGTCCTTTTCCGTATCCGAAACGCTCACTTGGCGGCTCCCGCCGTCTTCTTGGCCGCCGGCTTTTTCGCCGGCGCAGGCTTCGGCTCAGCCTTTGCCGCCGCCTTGGCGGCTGCAGGCTTGGCAACTTTTGCAAGCGCTGGCTTAGCCGGTGCTGCCTTGGCCGCCGCAGCCTTGGCTTGCTTCGATGCCGCCGGCTTCTTCACCGGTGCCTTCTGCGGCGCTGGCGTTGCAGCCACTGCCGATGTCACCACCGCATCGTCGGTCATCGCCGGAAAGATCGGAGCGGCCGGCACCGTTTCCGGTCCGTTGACACCGGGCATCACCGTGGCGCCGTTCTTCAGCGGCTCGGCCGCCTGCGGCGTCTCCGCCGCCGGCGCTGCGGGATCGACGGCCGGCTTCGGCTTCATTGCCGCGTCGACGCCGGCGCGGACATCGGCTGCCGCCTGCTCGAACGGGTTGAGCTGCTTGCGGATCTCGGCCGCCGGATTGAGGCCCCGAAGGGTATCGACCGACTTTTTGACGTCGTCTAGTTCGGCTTCCTTCAGCGCCTCGTTGAACTGCTTCTGGAAGTCGGCGGCCATGGCGCGCAGCTTTGCCGTCGTGCGGCCGAAGGTGCGCAGCATATTGGGCAAATCCTTCGGCCCGACGACCACGATCATGACGATCGCGATCACCAGCATCTCGGTCCAGCCGACTTCAAACATGGCAATCTGTTCCGACTAATGCATGTCGCTCAAAAGTGCGACGCGGTTTTGGGACAACGACATGCACAAAGCAACAACCTTGGGCTCAGCTCTTGCTGGCTTTTTCCTTCGCCGCCGAAACGGTTTCGTCGGCCCGGTGCTCGACGGTGCGCTTGTCGTCGGCAACTTCGTCGTCGGCCATGCCCTTCTTGAAGCTCTTGATGCCCTTGGCCATGTCGCCCATCAGCTCGGGAATCTTGCCGCGGCCGAACACCAGCAGCACGATCACCAGCACGATCAGCCAGTGCCAAATCGAAAATGAACCCATTGCAAATCTCTCTCGAACGTTTTCCCTGGCGATGATCTATGCGCATTCGCGTTGGGATTCAAACAGAACCGCGACAAAGTTTATGAAGGCGCGCCGGATGTCACGCATTTTCGGCGGTGCGGCCCGCTACCAATCGGCGCATCTACAGGCGGAACGCGACTTTTGACAGCGGCTTGCAGTCAATCTTCCGTGACGCGCGGCGTCAGCAGGCCGAGTTCCTCGAGGTCGATGTCGGTCAGCGGATCCTCGTCCTCGGTCAGCGCATCCGGGTCCGCCGGCGGCAGCGGCACCGAGAAATTCGACGGCATACGGGTGGAAAGCAGCCCGGCGCCCTTCAGTTCCTCCATGCCGGGCAGATCGCGGATCTCCTCCAGCGCGAAATGGTCGAGGAAGCTCTCGGTGGTGCCGTAGGTCACGGGACGGCCGGGCGTCTTGCGCCGGCCACGCATCCGCACCCACTCCGTCTCCATCAGCGTGTCCAGCGTGCCCTTTGACGTTTCGACGCCTCTGATGTCCTCGATCTCGGCGCGCGTCACCGGCTGGTGGTAGGCGATGATCGCCAGCACTTCGAGCGCCGCGCGCGAAAGCTTCCTCTGCTGAACGGTATCGCGGCTCATCAGGAAGGCGAGGTCGCCAGCAGTGCGGAAGGCCCAGGCATCACCGACGCGCACCAGATTGACGCCGCGCTTGGCGTAGATTTGCTGCAGATCCTCCATCGCCGCGGCAATGCTGATGCCGTCCGGCAGGCGCGCGGCCAGTTGTTTTTCGCTGACCGGCTCGGCGCTGGCGAAGATGATCGCCTCGGCCATGCGCACAGCTTCCGACAGGAGCAGCCGCTCGGCCGGGTTCTCGACCATCCCCTGCTCGACGGCGCCTTCCTCGGTCTCGTCGTCGACCTTGAACGGAATGACCGAAGCGTTGGCGCGTTCGCTCATGCTACCACCTCGACTGCCTTGATGCCTTGCGCGCGACCGCGCAGATAGAGCGGCGCGAACACCTGGTCCTGCCGCATCTCCATCTTGCCTTCACGCACCAGTTCGAGCGTCGCGGCAAACGAACTGGCGACCGCCGTGCGCCGATCTTCCGGGGCGGACAGATACTCGATCAGGAAGGAGTCCAGCGAGGTCCAGTCAGGCAACGTCCCGACCAGCCTGATCAGGATGTCGCGCGCGTCCTTGAGGGACCACACGCCGCGCCTGGCGATCGTCACATTGTTGATCGCCTGCTTCTGGCGCTGCTGCGCATAGGCGGTCAAGAGATCGTAGAGCGAGGCCGAATAGGCGTTGCGCTTCTCGATGATCACCATTTCCGGCATGCCGCGCGCAAACACGTCGCGGCCGAGCCGGTTGCGGTTGACCAGCCTCGCCGAGGCGTCGCGCATGGCTTCCAGCCGCTTCAGGCGGAACTGTAGCACCGCCGCCAGTTCCTCGCCGCTTTCGCCTTCCTCGCCCGGTTGCTTGGGGATCAGAAGCTTCGACTTCAGGAAGGCAAGCCATGCCGCCATCACCAGATAGTCGGCGGCAAGCTCCAGCCGCAGCGCTCTCACCTTCTCGACGAAGGCCAGATATTGCTCGGCCAGCGCCAGGATCGAGATGCGCGCCAGGTCGACCTTCTGGTTGCGCGCCAGGTGCAGAAGCAGATCGAGCGGGCCTTCGAAACCGGCGACGTCGACGACCAGCGACGGATCGCCAGTCAGCCGGGAATCGTCGTTCTCGGCCCACAGACGGTCCATCGGTGCGGCCTTCGCGGCCTTGCTGTCCAATGTTTCCGCCACTGCCTTTGTCTCTTCCTCTGCTTAGGCCACCGCATCGAAATAGGTGGCAAACTCGGCGCGTATCGCGGTTTCTTCAGCCGCGTCGCGGTCCTTTATATAGGTCAGTGCGCGCTCCGCGCGCGCAAGCGACTTGCCTTGAAGCCCCGTCGTCCGTGATGCAATGCCGGACATCTCTTCGAAAACACCATTGCAGTGAAGGACGAGATCGCAGCCCGCCGCAAGGATCGCGGCCGCCTTTGTCGGGAAATCCCCAGAAAGTGCCTTCATCGAGGTGTCGTCGCTCATCAACAGCCCGTCGAAGCCGATGTCGCCGCGGATAATGTCGTTGACGACCTTGCCCGAGGTCGTCGCCGGATTGCTCGCATCGATGGCGCTGTAGACGACATGCGCCGTCATCGCCATCGGCAGATGGTTGAGCGCCTTGAACGGGGCGAAATCATGCCGCCGCAACTCGTCCATGGGCGTATCGACGGTCGGCAGTTCGAAATGCGTGTCGGCAAAGGCCCGCCCGTGCCCGGGAATGTGCTTCATCACCGGCAGCACACCGCCCGACATCAGGCCTTCGGCGGCCGCGCGGCCAAGCTCGATGACGGCGCCTGGCTCCTTGCCATAGGCGCGCGCGCCGATAACGTCGCTGGCGCCCTCGATCGGCACGTCGAGCACCGGCAGGCAGTCGGCGGTGATGCCGAGGCGCAGCAGATCGAAAGCATGCAGCCGCGCCATCAGCCAGGCTGCGCGCGTGCCCGCGTCACGGTCGTTCCGCCACAGTGCGCCAAGCGCGCCGCCGGCCGGATAGTTCGGCGCCAGCGGCGGCCGCAGGCGCTGCACCCGGCCGCCTTCCTGGTCGATGAACACCGGCGCGTCCGGACGCCCGATGCAGTCGCGCATCGAGGCGACCAGATCGCGGATCTGTTCGGGCTCGCCGATGTTGCGGGCAAACAGGATGAAACCCCAGGGCCGCTCGCCGCGGTAGAAGCGGATTTCGTCTGGGGTCAGCGATTTCCCGGCACAGCCGAGGATCATGGATTTTGATTCGGTCATGACAACAAGCTTAGAGCTTCATGCGGACAAAGGGAATCATCCCGGATCGCCCGCCTCGGAATGCCCGGGAGCTTCCACATGAAAAAACCGGCGCGGCCATTCGGCCGCGCCGGTTTTCGTGTGGTTTCAACTGATCAGCGCGACACGAAGCAGTTGCCGCCGGCCGCCTTGTAGCTGGTGCACAGATTGATCGCGTCGTTGCGCGACTGCGCCGGAACGCGAACCCGGTAGAAGGTTCCCTTGCCGGCGATCTCGGCCTTGACGATGTTGGCGGTGCGGCCGGAAAGCACGCTGCCATAGCGGCGCTGCAGGTCCTGATAGGTCGACTGGGCGCTCTCGACCGTCGGCTGCGAAGCGATCTGCATCGACCACGAACCACCGCCTGTCGCTGCTGCGGTCGGCGATATGGAGGCGACCTGGTCGGGCTTGACCTCGCCGACCACGTCGACCGGCTGATCGGACGGGCGCTGCGGCGGCACTGGAACCGTGGCCGACGTATTCGCCGATTGCGTGCTGGCGGACGGGGCCTTGGCTTCGGCCTTCGGCGTGGGGGCTGCCGCCGGCTCGAGCGGCCTGGCGGTCTCGGCCTGATCGGTAGCAACCTGATCGGTCGGCTGATCGCTTGCCTGATCGGTCGCTGGCGCCACGGTGCCGGTCTGCTCCGCGTCGGACTGCGCCGCCGGAGCGACAAGTTGCGGTGCTGGATCGGTCGGCTCGGCTGCGGCAACCTGCGGCGCCGGATCCTCACGCGGAACCAGCGAACCGTCGGGCTTGACCATCATGGTCCTGACCTTGCGCGGCGCAACGGCGGCGACTTCCGGGTTGGTCCCCTTGTCGGCCTCCTGAAGAACCTGCGCGATGCGGTCCTCGGATTTCGGCGCCGGCGCGGCATCGGCATTCCCGGAAGTATCCACGCCTGGCATCGCGGCCGCGGGGGCATTACCCGCTGCATCCGTGCCGGGAGCGGCATCGGTATCGTCGGGTGAAAGATCGACGACGCGGCTTTCCGGCTCCTTGGTTTTCACGTCCACCGGCTCTTCGGTGTTGGTGACCAGCTTCTCCTGCACAGGTTCAGCCGGCTTGGTGCCCTTGGCCACCGCGTCATAGACCTTGTTGTCCTGGTTCGGCACCACGGCGCCACCCGGGTTTTCAGGCTTGACCTTGATCGGCGCGTTGTCGGCCTTGACGATCACGGGCGCTTCGCTGCCGCCCTTGCCGCCGAGCGACAAGGCAAATGCGCCGAGGCCACCGGCGATCGCCACCGCGCCGACGATCGCGGCCACCATCAGGCCGCGGCTGCGCGGCTTTGCAGCCTCGCGCTCAGCCAGACCGGGCACCGACATCGCCTCGTCCAGTTCAGGATCGTAGTCGAGCTCGTCGATGGCGAAATCGTCAGCCTGCGAAACCGGCTTGCTGCCGGGCAGATTGTCCATGTCGAAGCTGCTCGCTGCAGCAGCGTGGGAAGCGGCCGCCGTCGCGGCAAGCACTTCGGCCGGCTTCGCCGCATAGGCGGGTGCTTCGTCGCGGTCATAGCCCGGCTTGAACCCGGCACTGTAGGTGTCGTCTTCATAGGTCGTGCTGCGCGCCGGCGTCGCGGCCACCTCGGGGGCGTTCATCTCGGTCAGCAGACCGGCGAATTCGGCTTCGAGGTCGTCATAGGCGGACGCAGCCGGCTGATCTTCCTCGAAATTGAGCTCGGGAATATCGAGGTCGTCGGCCAGCGCGACGACGCGCTCCGGCACATCGACCGTCTCGACATCGGGCATCTCGTCATGGCGAGGCTGTTCGTGCCGCACCGGCTCGGGCTCGACTTGGGCGGCGACCTCTTCGACCGGCTCCTGCTGGTACGCGGGCGCCGCGGAAGCCGGCGCTGAAGCAACCGGCGGCGCCGAGGCCATAGGCTGGGCCGAGAACGAGGCCTGCACAGGGGGCGCGGCGACCGGTGTCACCCGGCTCCACGAACGGGCCGGCTCTGGCGGCGTTGAGCGCATCCAGTCCGCCGAATGGGCAAAGCCTTCCCCGACAGCGGTGCGTCCCGCTTCATCGTGACCAAGGTCCGATACATCGTGACCACTGTCCGATCCGTCGTGGCCAAGGTCGGACTGGTCGTGACCAGGGTCCGACTCGTCGTGACCACGGTCCGATACATCGTGACCAAGGTCCGATTCCTGGCCAAGGTTGATACCCTTGGCAAAGGCGGCATCGAACGCCTCGTCGTCGAACGCGACGTCGGCAGCTGTCACAGTCTCAGCCCTGAAATCCTCACCATCGAGCTCGCCGGCGAGATCAATGTCGAGATCGGCGTCGGCAGCCTGGGCCGCCTCATGATGCTGCTGCGTCTCAGCAGGCTCATGTTCGTCAAGATCCCAATCGAGTTCTTCGATGGGATCGGCCTGCTGGGCAGCGGCCGTTTCCGCCACGACAGCCGGCTGTTGAACCGGCTCGGGCTCCTTCGCGGCGACGGGAACCGGCCGCGCGGTCATGGCGCCAAGCAGCGCGTTCAGTTCGTCTTCCAGGCTCCGATCGTCTGCGGCAACCGGTTTTGCCGGCTCGGCCGCAACCGCAGCGGGCACCGTCGGCTCCGCGGCGGCGCTTTCGGCAACCTGCTCTTCGGCCGCCTCGGCCGGCCCCTCGTCGATGCCGAGGTCGAAATCGTCGTCAAACGCGCCCTGCGCGGCAACCTCGCGAGCATCAATCTCGGGCACATCATCATTGTCGGCTTCGGCGACATAAGCCGCCTCGACAGGTGCTTCGACAGCCTCGACAGGCGCTTCGACAGCCAGAGGCTCATCGATTTCGGTCGGTTCTTCGGCACGGACATCGAAATCCATATCGACGTCGGCCATATCCATTTCGACATCGGCCATCGCCTCGTCGAAATGGTCGGAAAACTCCGCTTCGGGAATCTGACGGTCGGCTTCCTCGGCAATCTGGACCGGCGCCGGATATTCGACAGCGGCGGCAGTTGCGTGATGATGATCTTCTGCCGGCACTTCATCGTCGAGCGGCGCGTGATCGTCGAGCGTCAGCTCGTCCTCAAGCGACAGGGATACGGCATTGTCCAAATCGTCGTCGAATGCGGCTTCGACCGCCGGCGCGACCTGCTCCGCGGCGGCGTGCTCTGCTTCATGTTCAGCCGTGTCGGCCGTGGGATGATCGTCGAGCTGGAATTCCTGATCGAGCGAAGCGGCAAGCTCGGCGTCCATCGGCATGTCGTCGTCGAGCGGCGACACGTCTTCCAGCGAGCTGGCAACCGCCTGATCGAAATCATCACCGAAGGCAGCCTCGACCTGCGGCGCAGCAACCTCGGCGACGGGCGCAAAGTGATCCGCAGGGTCGTCGAACACGAAATCCTGTTCGAGCGATGCAGCAAGCTCGTCGTTCATCCTGGCGGCAACAGATTCGAAAGCCGGCTCCTGGCGCTGCGCGGCGCCCTCATCGGCGCTGAATTCGCCCATCAGCTCCTTCTCGAGGTCGATATCGAAATCGCCCTCTTCGGCAAGCTGGTCGGCCGGAGCAGCCTTCGGCGCGGCAGGCGCCTGCGGCTTTACCGGCTGGCGCGGGTCGAAACCCATGATCCGGGTCAATTCCGCGAACGGATCATCGTCAGCGATGTCGTTATGGTCGGCTGTTCTCAGCTGGGTTCTGTCTGCCATTATTGTTCCCGAACTCGCACACATTCGGACGCCATGGACGTCGCGCAGGGTTGGCCCATACCAGCGCAATGTGGGCAAAAGGTGACAGGTTTTTTAGTCAAACCTAACGCATTTCCGTGGGCGCATCAGCCCCAATAAGCGTTAGGCCGGACGTCAAAACGTCCGATACAGCCTGCACCAGCCCTAGTCTGGCATACGTCAATTGTCGGTCGTTAACCTTAACAAAACGTAAGTCGGGATTGTCGGTCCCCCGGTTCCAATGTCCATGGAAGCTGGACGCCAGATCGTAGAGGTAGAATGCCAGCCTGTGCGGCTCCAGCGCAAGGGCCGCGGATTCGATTAGCCGGGGATATTCAGCCAGCTTCCGGATCAGGCCGATTTCGCCCTCGTCGGTCAGCGACGCCACTGCCGCGGCCAGCCGGTTGCGGTCGAAATTGGCCTCGCCCAGCTGCTCGCTCGCCTGCCGGAAGACCGAATGACAGCGCGCCGAGGCGTACTGCACGTAGAACACTGGATTGTCCTTGGACTGCTCGGTGACCTTGGCGAAATCAAAATCGAGCGGTGCATCGTTCTTGCGGTAGAGCATCATGAAGCGGATCGGGTCGCGGCCGACCTCCTCCACCACTTCGCGCAGCGTAACGAAATCGCCCGACCGTTTCGACATGCGCACTGGTTCGCCGTCGCGGAACAGCTTCACCAGTTGGCAGAGCAGCACGGTGAGCTTGACCTCGTCGCCGGCAACCGCACGCGCCAGCGCTTCGAGCCGCTTGACGTAGCCGCCATGGTCGGCGCCCAGCACATAGATCAGGTCGACGAAGCCGCGGTCGACCTTGTCCTTGAGATACGCGACGTCGGCGGCGAAATAGGTAAACGAGCCGTCCGACTTGACCAGCGCCCGGTCCATGTCGTCGCCGACCGCGGTCGAGCGGAACAGCGTCTGCTCGCGGTCTTCCCAATCGTCCGGCTTCTCGCCCTTGGGCGGCGGCAGTTTGCCTTTGTAGATATGCCCCTTCAGCGTCAGGTCGCTGATCGCCGCGCGGATCTTCCTGGCATTGTCGGCATGCAGCGTGCGCTCGGAGAAGAACACGTCGTGATGCACGTTGAGCAGCGCCAGGTCGCCACGGATCATCGCCATCATGGCGTCGATCGTGCGGTCCTTGACGATGGCCAGCGCCTCGTCCTCCGGCATCTGCAGCAGCTTGCCGCCGAATTCCTTGACCAGCGCCCGGCCGACCGGAACGAGATAGTCGCCGGGGTAGAGACCCGGTGGTATCTCGCCGATCGCCTCGCCAAGCGCCTCGCGGTAGCGCAGCATCACCGAACGGCCGAGCACGTCGATCTGCGAGCCGGCATCGTTGATGACATATTCCTTGGTCACGTCGTAGCCGGCGAAGGCCATCAGATTGGCCAGCGTATCGCCGACAACGGCGCCTCGGCAGTGGCCGACATGCATCGGGCCGGTCGGGTTGGCCGAGACATACTCGACATTGGCCTTCCTGTTGCCGCCGATGGTCGAGCGGCCATAGTTGCGGCCCTCGCCGAGCAAGGCCGTGAGATGCGCCTGCCAGAAGCCGTCCTTGAGCCTGAGATTGACGAAGCCGGGACCGGCGACGTCGGCGGCCGAGATGTCGGCATCGGTGCGCAACGCCTCGGCCAGTCTTTCGGCCAGCGCGCGCGGGTTCTGCCCGGTGGGCTTGGCCAGCACCATCGCCGCATTGGTCGCGAGATCGCCATGGCTGGCGTCGCGCGGCGGCTCGACAGCGATGCGCGACAGGTCGGGCGATGCGCCGTCCTTGTCTTTCAAATCAAGCGCTTCGACAGCTTTGATGATTCGCGCGGTGAAATCGGCGAAGATATTCATGGGTATGGCTCTGGCGGCTTTGCGGGGTGACCGGCTCGTTGGCCGGCAAAATCGCGCCCGCCCTAGCTTAAATCCGGCGTATGGTCAAACAAACGGCGGTGTTCCTTCAAGGCATAGGTGTCGGTCATGCCCGCCAGGAAATCGGCGACGCTGCGCGCCTTGATGCGGTCCTGCGCCCTATCGAGCCCTTCGCGCCAGCCATCGGGCATGGCGCGCGGGTCGGCGAAATAGACGTCGAACAGGTCCCTGACGATCTGTTCGGCGTCGCCACGCACGCGCATCACCTCGCTGTGGCGGTAGAGGTGCTTGTAGAGGAAGGCCTTCAGTCCCTTCTCGGTCGCCGCCATATCGGCCGAGAAGGTCACCATCGTCTCTCCCGCCGCCCGCACCGCATCGGCGGTTTCAGGCTTGAGGCGCTTGAGGTTGGCGGTGGTGGAGGCAATCACGTCCTCGACCATCATGGTGATCTGCCGGCGCATCAGTTCGTGTCCGGTGCGCACGTCATCGAGCGCCGGATAGCGTGCTCGCACGCTTTTCAGGATCGAGCCCGGCAAAGTGACGTCTTCCAGCATGTCCAGCGTCAGGAAGCCCGATCTCAGCCCATCGTCGATGTCATGGGTGTTGTAGGCAATGTCGTCGGCGATCGCCGCGCATTGCGCCTCGATGCCGGCGAAACGGTCGAGTTCCAGGTCATGCAACTCCGAATAGTCGCGGATCGCTTGCGGCACCGGGCCTTTCAGCCCCTTTCCGTTCGCATCCGTAAGCGGTCCATTGTGCTTGACCAGCCCTTCCAGCGTTTCCCAGGTAAGGTTCAGCCCGTCGAATTCGGCATAGCGCCGCTCCAGCCGCGTCACCACGCGCAGCGACTGCGCATTGTGGTCGAAGCCGCCCCAGGCGGCCATCTTCTCGTTCAGCGCTTCCTCGCCGGTATGGCCGAAGGGCGTGTGGCCGAAATCGTGCACCAGCGCCACCGCCTCGGCGAGATCCTCGTCGCCGCGCAGCGCCCGCGCCAGAGCGCGTGCGATCTGCGCCACCTCGATCGAATGCGTCAGCCTTGTGCGATAGTGATCGCCTTCATGGGCGACGAATACCTGCGTCTTGTGCTTCAGCCGGCGAAAGGCCGTCGAATGGATGATGCGGTCGCGGTCGCGCTGGAACGGCGTGCGGGTCGGGCTCTCCACCTCGTCGAACAGCCGCCCGCGCGACTTGGCCGGATCGCTGGCATAGGCCGCGCGCGGCCGATAGCCGAACCCAATGTCGCCAAGCTCATTTGTCATGGCTGATGCCGCCGCAGTTGACTTGCCCCTTCCCGCTTCATACCTATCATGTGAAACCGAAAGCAAGGTGACGCCTATGGGCGCTGATGCCAAGACTGCCATGAAAGTCGAGATGACCGAGTCCGCCGCCAAGCGGATCGTGAAAATCGTCTCTGGCGAAGCCGGCAAGACGGCGCTGCGCGTTTCCGTCGAAGGCGGCGGCTGCTCGGGATTCTCCTACAAGTTCGATCTGGTCGGCACGCGCAACGACGACGACGTCGCCATCGAGAAGGACGGCGCCACCGTGCTAATCGACGACCTGTCGCTGGTCTATATGGGCGGCTCGGTGATCGATTTCGTCGACGACCTGATGGGCCAGTCGTTCCAGATCAGGAACCCGAACGCGGTCGCCTCCTGCGGCTGCGGCACCAGCTTCTCAGTCTAGCGACAATCGCGATGCCTGCCATCGGCGCGGTCCGTCAGGTCGCGCTCTCGGCCGGGCGCGATCTCGACACCACGCTCGCCTTCTGGCGCGACGTGCTCGGCATGCGCGTTCACGCCCGCTACGATCCACCCGGCATCGCCTTCATCATGGCCGGCGACGTGCGGCTGTTTTTCACCGACGGCGTGCCGGCGGGGATCGTCTATCTCGACATAGCGGACCTCGAAGCCTTTCACGCCGAGGCAAAAGCATCAGGCATTCCTTTCACCGCGCCGCCGTCACTTGTCCATCGCGACACGGAGGGCCAGTTCGGGCCGGCAGGGGAAAGCGAATGGATGGCCTTTCTAAAGGATCCGGCAGGCAATACGATCGGCCTCGTCGAACGTCTTCCGCCGGATTCCTGAGGCTGCCATGAAAATCGTCACCTGGAACATCAACGGCGTTCGCGCCCGCATCGGCAACCTCACCCATTGGCTCACGGAAAGCGCGCCCGACATCGTCTGCCTGCAGGAGATCAAGACGGTCGACGAACAGTTCCCGCGCGCCGAGATCGAGGCGCTGGGCTACAATGTCGAGACCCATGGCCAGAAGGGTTTTAACGGCGTCGCCATCCTGTCGAAGCTGCGTTTCGACGAGGTCATCAGAGGCCTGCCGGGCGACGATGCGGACGAGCAGGCGCGTTTCATCGAAGGTGTGTTCTCGACTGACCAGGGCGCCTTGCGCGTTGCCTCGCTCTATCTGCCGAACGGCAACCCGGTCGATGACGAGAAGAAGTTTCCCTACAAGCTGTCCTGGATGGCGCGGCTGGAACGCTGGGCCGAGCAGCGGCTTTTGCTGGAAGAGGCGCTGGTGCTGGCCGGAGACTACAACGTCATCCCTGAGCCGATCGACGCAAAATTCCCGGAAAACTGGCTGGGCGACGCACTGTTCCAGCCCGAGACCCGGCAGGCCTTCCGTCGGCTGAAGAACCTCGGCTTCACCGAAGCGGTGCGCACCGTCACCGACAATGCTGATGTCTACACCTTCTGGGATTATCAGGCCGGCGCCTGGCAGAAGAACAACGGCATCCGGATCGACCATCTGCTCCTGTCGCCCGAAGCCGCCAATCGCTTTTCCTCGGCCTCGATCGAAAAACACGTCCGCGCCTGGGAAAAGCCATCCGACCATGTGCCGGTGGCGATCGACCTGGCGCTGCAGCCGGCCTGAGCGGCCCGGCCGGGCGCCCGCCAGCACAGCCCGAGCGGACCTCATATCGCCACAAATCGCGCGTTTGATGCGAAATCATCATGGTGGCCGGGGTTCCATGACCATCCGATCCGATCTCTGCCCGATCGCCTGCCGGCTCGTGCTGGCAAGTGCCACGCTTGCGATGGCGACAGCCACGCCGGTGCTCGCCGCGCAGGAATGCCTTGCCAACGGCAAATCATTCCAGGTTGGTCAGGTCGCCTGCCTGACACTGGGTGACGAGAGCCACCTCGCCCGCTGCGAGATGGTGCTCAACAACACCTCGTGGACCAAGATCCACGATGATTGCCCGGCAACCAAGCCGCCGCCGGTGCACCCGACGTCGATCTCGACACCGGCGCCAGGCCGGGTGCCGGCGGAGCCGACACAGAACTGATTTCCAGCGAGTGAGAAGTGGACGTCCTGGACCAGCGGCAGCCCGCTTACTGGTTGCCGCCGCCCTTGGTGAGGATGTCGTCGGCCAGCGAGATGGCCGTGCGGCGGTCGGCCTCGCCGGCAGCGGCAAACGCCTCTTCCTGCATGTTGCGGATCCAGGGCTGGTCGGCCGGTGCCGCGCGTTCAAGCGCGGCCGTCATCATCGCCAGCCCACGCACGATCTTGCCGCTCTGGAACAGAAGGTTGCCGAGCGTCGCCTGGGCGCCGGCATGGCCTTTTTCGGCGGCGAGCTGGAACCAGCGTCCGGCCTGCTTGACGCTTGCCTTGACGCCGCCCTCGCCTTTCAGGAACATCTGGCCCATCTCGAACTGGGCGTTCGGATTGCGGTAATTGGCGGCCGCGCGCATGTAATATTCCTGCGCCGCCACTTCGTTTTCCTCGACCGGGCTGCCGGGAATGCCTTTTCGCAAATAGTCGCCCAATGCCACCAAGGCGTCCGACACGTAGCTTTCCTCGGGCGAGCCCGGCTCGACATCCTGGTCGACGATCTCTGAGAAGAACTTGAAGGCCGCATAGTCGTCGCGCGTCACGCCGTCGCCCTCGGCATACATGCGTGCGAGCTTCCAGGTGGCGCCAATCTGGCCGTTCTCGGCGGCATATTTATAGGCCTCGACCGCCTGCTCCTTGTGGCCGCTCTTGTAGGCGGAGAAGCCGAACTGGAACACCGCCCATGGGCTGGATTGCGGCTTCACGCCGGTCTTGTCGTCGAACACCTTGTCGTCGAAGGCCATGGCCTGGCCCACGGCGCCAAAGGTCGCTACCGCGACCAGTGCCGAAAAGACAGACGACCTCAACACCTCAGATATCCGCATAGCAATGTGTTTCTTTCGCACCGCCGGGATGGGTGACCGCGCCGTCGCGAGCCGACCCAACCGTCTGCGCATACTTCCAGATCGCGCCCGACTGATAGTCGGTCGTGCGCGCCTTCCAACTCTTCGCCCTCGTCTCCAGTTCCGCATCGGACAGATCGACCTCGATCGTGCCGTTGACCGCATCGATCGAGATCACGTCGCCGTCCTTCAGCAACCCGATCGGTCCGCCCACGGCCGCTTCCGGCCCGACATGGCCGATGCAGAAGCCACGCGTCGCGCCCGAAAAGCGTCCGTCGGTGATCAGGGCCACCTTGCCGCCCATGCCCTGGCCGTAGAGAGCCGCCGTCGTCGACAGCATCTCGCGCATGCCCGGACCGCCGCGCGGCCCCTCGTAGCGGATGACGAGAACCTCGCCTTCCTTGTAGTTGCGCTGCGTGACCGCTTCGAAGCACTCCTCTTCCGAATCGAAGCAACGCGCCGGACCCGAGAATTTCAGTTCCGACATGCCCGCGACCTTCACGATCGCGCCTTCGGGGGCAAGGTTGCCCTTCAAGCCCACAACACCGCCCGTCTGGGTGATTGGCCGGTTGGCGGGACGGACCACATCCTGGCTGTCATTCCAGGCAACATGCTGCATATTTTCGGCCAAAGTGCGGCCAGTCACCGTCAGGCAATCGCCATGCAGATAGCCGTGGTCGAGCAGCGTCTTCATCAAGAGCGGAATGCCGCCGGCCTCGAACATGTCCTTGGCGACATATTTGCCGCCCGGCTTGAGGTCGGCGATGTAAGGCGTCTTCTCGAAGATCGCGGCGACGTCGAAGAGGTCGAACTTGATCCCGGCCTCATGCGCGATCGCCGGCAGGTGTAGCGCCGCATTGGTCGAACCGCCGGTGGCAGACACCACCGTCGCCGCGTTCTCCAGCGCCTTCAGCGTGACGATGTCGCGCGGCCGGATGTTTTTGGCGATCAGCTCCACGATCTTTTCGCCGGAGGCGAAATTGAAGCGATCGCGCATCTCGTAGGGCGCCGGCGCGCCGCAGGAATAGGGCAGCGCCAGCCCGATCGCCTCGGCGACGGTGGCCATGGTGTTGGCGGTGAACTGCGCGCCGCAGGAGCCGGCCGAAGGACAGGCAGCCTGTTCGATCTCGAGCAGTTCGGCGTCGCTGATTGAGCCGACCGAATGCTGGCCGACGGCCTCGAACACGTCCTGCACGGTGATCTGCCGGCCGCGGTAGCTGCCGGGCAGGATCGAGCCGCCATAGATGAAGATAGACGGCACGTTGAGCCGCACCATGGCCATCATCATGCCGGGCAGCGACTTGTCGCAGCCTGCCAGCCCAACCAGTGCATCATAGCAATGGCCGCGCATGGTGAGTTCGACGGAGTCGGCGATGACCTCGCGCGACACCAGCGACGATTTCATGCCCTGGTGGCCCATGGCGATGCCGTCGGTGACAGTGATGGTGCAGAATTCGCGCGGCGTGCCGTTGCCTGCCGCCACGCCCTTCTTGACCACCTGCGCCTGGCGCATCAGCGAGATGTTGCAGGGCGCCGCCTCGTTCCAGCAAGACGCGACGCCGACCAGAGGCTGCGCGATCTCGGCCGCCGACAGTCCCATCGCATAGAGATAGGAACGATGCGGCGCACGCTCCGGACCGACGGTCACGTGGCGACTGGGAAGCTTGGCCTTGGAGATTACCTTGGCGTCCATACTCGTCCTTGCCGCGGGCGGTGCGGCCTGCCCCATCGCCGAGCCTTTTGGCGCGTGTCCCGAGACATATTCGAGGTGCGCCGGGTTTATGGCGGGAAATAGGCAATGCCTCCGACCGGAACTGTAGCGTGGGGGTTGTTCATAAAGTGTTGCTAAAACGTCACAATCGCGGAAGACCAAGGGGGTGCGGCCTTCATGCAACGCAGAGCCCCGCCGCTATGGGCGGACGGCGTCAATCCACGCGAAAAAGGCCGGGCGCTGCCCGGCCTTTTATTTGAATTTTCAGAGGCTTAGAACTTGACCTTAAGGCCGCCAGAAATCGCCGTGACAAGGTCGTTACCGAAATCGTAGCTGTTGTCCAAACCAGCAACGTAGCCGTTCTCACCGGCCAAGGTACCGGAATGCCCACTGGTCATGACGCCGATCGCGCCAGCCACTCGAAATTCGATGCTCGGCTTCGGCGTGTAGGCGACGCCGCCGCCAATCGTCCAGGTATCGCTCTGCGAACCATAGCCATGCGAGGTCCCGCGATCCCAGGTAAGCTGACCGGCGGCGCTCCATTGATCGTTGAACTTGTGGCCGACGCCGCCCGAAACCGTCCAACCGTCTCGATACATCAGGTCTAGCGAGGTAACCTGTTGCGAACCAGATGCGGCGTCACCAGTAAAACAGAGCGCCGAAGGAACACCTACAGGACAGATCGGAACACTTTGCAGAACGCTCCAGTTAACCCATTTGATCGCGCCGAAAGCGAGCCAGCCTGGCGCGATGCCAGACTGCAACTTCAATTCCACCACATCCGGCATGTACTGCGTTGAGCCGTAGATCGGAAGAACGACCCCGCCGACGTTCGTCAAATCGAGCGTACCTGAGAGGTTGTCGAGCTTGACCTTCGAATTGTAGACGAGGCTAGCACGCAATGCGATGTCGGGGATTTCGTAGGCGATACCGGCGCGCCAGCCCCAGCCGGTGGTCGACAGATCGACGCGGCCCGTGCCGCCGAAATCGGGCACCAATGGTGACACCAAGCTTTCCTTGAAGCCGTAGACCTTCTGATAGAAAACACCGCCGATAAAGCGGAGCTGACCTTTGCCCGCATCCATTTTGTAGGAGCAGGTCGCCGCGTAGTTATCGCTTTTGATGTCGGTTTCCATATTGGAAAACGCACCGTTCCAGATGCCGGGCGCTGTATGCGCACCCCAAGGTTGCGAATAGTCGACCATGCAGTCGACCCCCTGAACGATCTGGGCCTTGGCGCCGATGCGCGGCACCCAATAATTCTCGGCTCCGTCGGCCGTGGTGCCGAAGCCGAGGTCGGCCCCCCCTGGACCGCGCGCATTCTTGTACTTGCGGTCGGGCATCACATAGGTTGCTTCGGCTTCTGAAGCGAACGGAGCCGGATCAAACAAAAGATCGATGTCGTAGCCGCCGCGCTCCAAGCCACCCGCATGTGCCGGGTGCATCGCCGCCCCCATCAAAGCCATCGAAAAGCACCCTGCCCCCAGCAGTGCTTTGAGACGCAAATAATTCATAAATTCCTCCCCGAAAATACTGGTGCACCAAGCTAGAACCAATTCGGGTTAACGGCGCAACAACGAATTCGCAGGGCGTACATGTACACCCTTGCCAAACGCATTTTCGACAAAGTGATGGACGTTACGGCACGGGCTTAAAATGGCCTCATCGACGCAAATCGGTCGAAAAAATTTGGAAAATCGGCCCCAAAAGACCCAAAAACAGCTGGTTTTGCGGGTATTTGGCCCCATTGTTACATTATGGCAACAATGGGGCTAAAACATTCCGTTTACGTCAACATTAACGTAGCGGAATGTTTGTTTTTAAGGCAGCGGAACGGCCGGCCAAGGCCGTTCCGGCAGGTCACGAATCTGCCGCTCAGCCGGCATCGCGGACGCGAGCGAGGGCCACCGAAAGCTTCTCCTGCGCCTCGCGATATTCTGTGAGCTTTTCACGCTCCGCTTCCACGATCTCGGCCGGCGCACTGGCAACGAATCTGTCGTTGGACAGCTTCTTGTGCAGGCGGGCGATCTCCTCGGTCACCTTGGCCAGTTCCTTCTGCAGCCGCGCCGCCTCGGCGGTCAGGTCGATCAGGTTGCCAAGCGGCAGGCAGATCGTCGCCTCGTTGAGCACGATCTGCGCCGAGCCCTTGGGGGCGGCATCTTGCAGCGAAATGTCACCGACCCGTGCCAGCCGCTGGATGGCGGAGGCATGGCGGTCGAGCCTCTGGTGCGTTTCCTCGCTGGCGCCGACCACCACCAGCGGCGCGACCGCTGCCGGCGGCACATTCATCTCCGAACGCACAGAGCGGATGCCCGAGACGAGATCGACCAGCCAGTTGATGTCGGCGGCGGCCGCCGCATCCTCGAAGTCCGGCGACGGCCAGGCGGCGTGGCAAAGCAACGAAGCGCGTTCCTTGCCCTCGCCCGCGGTCTCGGCCCACAGTTCCTCGGTCATGAACGGCATCATCGGATGCAGGAGCTTGTAGATCTCGTCGAGCACGAAGGCGACGCAGGCCCGGCTCTCGGCCTTGGCGGCCTCGTCCGTGCCCATGAACACCGGCTTCAGCAGTTCCAGGTACCAGTCGCAGAACAGGTTCCAGACGAAACGATAGGCAGCGCCCGCCGCCTCGTTGAAGCGGTATGAGGCGATGCCGTCGGTGACCTCACGCGCGGCACGCGTCAGCTCGGTCAGGATCCAGCGGTTGACCGCCAGCTTGGCGTCGTTCAGCCAGAATTCGTCATTGCGCGCGACCTCGTTCATCTCGGCAAAGCGGGTCGCGTTCCACAGCTTGGTGCCGAAGTTGCGGTAGCCGGCAATGCGGGCCGGATCGAGCTTCACGTCGCGGCCTTGCGCCGCCATCACCGTCAAGGTGAAGCGCAGCGCATCGGCGCCATACTCGTCGATGAGGTCAAGCGGATCGATGACGTTGCCTTTCGACTTCGACATCTTCTGCCCGTTCTTGTCGCGCACCAGCGCATGCACATAGACGGTGTGGAACGGCTCCTCGTCCATGAAATGCAGGCCCATCATCATCATCCGGGCGACCCAGAAGAAGATGATGTCGAAGCCGGTGACCAGTACATCGGTCTGGTAGTAGGTTTTGAGCTCCGGCGTCTGATCGGGCCAGCCGAGCGTCGAGAACGGCCACAGCGCCGAGGAAAACCAGGTGTCGAGCACATCCTCGTCGCGGGTCAGGATCTCGCCAGGCTTGAAGTTCTCGAGCTTGTCCTCGACCCAGGCCTTCCACGGCCCTTCCAGCGCCAGATAATATTCGATGGCCGCGGCGAGCGCTTCCTCCTCGGTCTTCTCGACGAAGACGCGCCCGTCCGGCCCGTACCAGGCTGGGATCTGATGGCCCCACCACAGCTGGCGCGAAATGCACCAGGGCTGGATGTTCTCCATCCAGTCGAAATAGGTCTTCTCCCAGTTCTTGGGCACGAAATTGGTCCGCCCCTCGCGCACCGAAGCGATCGCCGGCTTGGCCAGTTCGGCAGCGTTTGTATACCACTGCTCGGTCAGGAACGGCTCGATCGGCACGCCGCCGCGGTCGCCATGCGGCACGGTGTGGCGGTGCGGCTCGATCTTGTCGAGGAAGCCGCCGGCCTCCATCAGTTCGACGACCTTCTTGCGCGCGACGAAACGGTCAAGGCCGTCGAGTTCGTCCCAGACGGCCTGGCGCTCCGGCGTCACGTCGAGGCCAGCGAGGAAATCCTCATTGTCCTTGAGCGTAACAGCCGCGTCGGCGGTCAGGATGTTGATCGCCGGCAGCTTATGGCGCTTGCCGACCTCGAAGTCGTTGAAATCATGCGCCGGCGTGATCTTGACCGCGCCCGAACCCTTTTCCGGATCGGAATACTCGTCCGCCACCACAGGGATTTTTCTCCCCACGATCGGCAGCACGACGTTCTTGCCGACCAGATGCCGGAAGCGCTCGTCGTCCGGATGTACTGCCACCGCCGTGTCGCCAAGCATGGTCTCCGGGCGTGTCGTCGCCACGGTGATGAAGGTCTTCGGGTTTTCCGGATCGAAGGCCACGCCCTCGATCGGATAGCGGAAATGCCAGAGGTTGCCGTTGACCTCCTGCTGCTCGACTTCGAGGTCGGAAATCGCCGTAAGCAGCTTCGGATCCCAATTCACAAGGCGCTTGTCCTTGTAGATCAGCCCTTCCTTGTAGAGCGTCACGAACACTTCGAGCACCGCCTTGGACAGGCCCTCGTCCATGGTGAAGCGCTCTCGCGACCAGTCGGCAGAGGCGCCGAGCCGCTTCAGCTGGTTGAAGATCGCGCCACCGGATTCGGCCTTCCACTCCCAAACCTTCTCGATGAAGTCCTCGCGCGAAAGATCGCGGCGGTGGATCTGCTTTTCCATCAGCTGGCGCTCGACCACCATCTGCGTGGCGATGCCGGCATGGTCCATGCCGGGCTGCCACAGCACGTTCTTGCCGCGCATGCGCTCGAAGCGCACCAATATGTCCTGCAGCGTGTTGTTGAGCGCGTGGCCCATATGCAGCGAGCCGGTGACGTTCGGCGGCGGGATGACGATGGTGAACGCCTCCGCCCCCTCCTCCGCGCCTGCGCCGGCGCGAAAGGCGTCGGCCTCTTCCCAGATTTTGGCGATCTTCGGCTCGACGGTTTTGGCGTCGTAGGTTTTTTCAAGCATGGAAAGAGGTCCGGGCTGTCGGGATTTGCTGGGTCCGGTGTAAATCGGAAGGCAGTTGGCAAGTCAACCGCGGGCAACTGACAGACGGCGACGACCAATAGATAGTGGCGGAGCAACTCAAGGCAACTCGCGAAGACGATCTGACTGCGTCCCGCAATCGTCAGCATCGTCGTCGGCGCGGCTTTTCGATGCCATCGTCTCAATCGATCGATCGCTGAGAAGCCTCAAAAAAACACCGCCCGAGGGCGGCGCCTTGATCCGGGGATCGGCCTATAACGCTATTGCGCGCCGCGCGCTACGCGCTCGATTTCCTCGCGCACCAGCCGCTCGACCAGCGTCGGCAGGTTGTTGTCCAGCCAGTCCTGCAGCATCGGCCGCAGCATGTCCTCGGCCATCTCGTCGAAGGTCTTCTTGCTGCGGCTGGCAAAGGCATCGGAAAGTTCGCCGAAGGCGGCGGCAACCTGCCGGCCCGCATGTTCGGAAAGGATCGCCGGACGGGCGGCAACGGCATCGGGCTGGCGGGCCATGCCGCCACTGGAACCGGCAGGTTCGAAAAAAGGTTCATCTGCGAGTTCGTCTTCGGCGATCTCGACCTCCGGTGCGGCATCAAACGTCCGCGCCTCGACCTTGTCCGGTCTGGCCGTACCCGCAACCTTCGCCGTTTCGCCCACGGCCGCAATTTCGCGCCGCCAGTCGGCTACGATGGCATCGCTGGTTTCGGCGGCAGGCGCCGGCTCGTCCGAACCCGGCTCGCCGGCGATGCTGGCGCTCACTTCGGCAAGCGTCGTGGGCGCCTTTGGCGTGACCGGCGGAGCCACCTCCGGGCGCACCTTCGTTTCCATGCGGGCCGTTTCCATGCGGGCTATGACCGGCTCTGCCGCCAGCTGCGCCTGCACCTCAGCCAGCGAAACCGGCTTCCTGGTCTCTGCTTCGGCGCGCAGCTCGGCTCGGAACGCATCCACTTCCGGCGCCGGCGGCGCCGCTGGCGCAGGCTGGAGATCCTGTCGCAACTCGCCGGCATCACCGGGCTGCTTGCGGCCGGTGTCGCTGTCTTCGATGATCCTTCTGATGGAAGCCAGTATTTCTTCCATGGAAGGTTCGCGCTGAGCGCTGCTTGCCGTTGCCATCGTCACATCCGCCGCCTTTGTGACCTATTCTCGATTTCCGTTCCGGCAAGGCCGGATTCGAATCATGGCCACAGGGTAGCCGACGGATCGTCATCCGAGAATCCCCAATCTGGGGAGATGTTGGATTTCAACAGATTAGCTCAAGCGCCCAACTGGAAGGACCGCGAGTCGAGCAGGGGCTCAACAATGAAAAAGCGCCGCGCATCCATGGACACGCGGCGCTCCTTTAAATCCAGGCTGTGGTGGCGTCAGCGGCCGTCCGGGGTACGCAGGCCGATCCACTTGTCCTTGACGGCGTTGTAATGTTCTTCCGGCTTGTACTTCACCACATTCAGCGCAAGCCGCTCGACCGACAGGCGGCCGATTGCGGAAAGAATGGCGTAGCTCGCCACCACCACGTCGTGCTCGGAGCTGGCAAGGTTGATCTTGGCGCTGATCACCGCGTTCTGCGCGTTCAGCACGTCGAGCGTGGTGCGCTGGCCAACGTTACGCTCCTCGATGACGCCGTTCAGCGCCAGTTGCGCGGCGGCGATCACCTCCCTGTTGGCGGCGACGCTCTGCTGCGCGGCGATGTATTGCGTCCATGCCGAGGTCACGGCCTGGCGCACCTGGTCGCGGTTGACATCGACTTCGATGCGGGCCTGACCGAGCGATTCCTTCGATTGGCGAACCAGCGCGGACGTACGACCGCCCGAGTAGATCGGTATGGTGAGCGTCGCGCCGATGCTGGCCGAATTGGTGGTACCGTCCTGTAGGGAGCCGCCGGGAGAGGTGTTGCGATAGGCGCTGGAAACGCCGGCATTAGCGGAAAGCTGCGGCAGCAGCGCGCCTTCCTGCGACTTGACCGAAAACGCCGCCGCATCGACCAGATGCTGGGTGGCGAGGATGGCCGGATGCTCGGCGGACGCAATCGTGATCGCCGCCTCAAGGCTCGACGGCAAAAGCCTCGCCAGTGGCGAGGCCGCCTTGAGCTTGCCCGGTTCGTCGCCGACGATCTGGTGGTAGGTCGCGGCACTGGCCAGCGCCTGCGCGCGGGCAGCACTCAACTGCGCCACCGCCGAAGAACGCGAGGCATCGGCCTGGGCGACATCGGTGCGCGTGCCCTCGCCGACCTCGAAGCGCGAGCGCGCCGCGCGCGCCTGCTCGGTCAGGAACTGCAGGTTCTGCTCGGTCAGCACCGCCACCTGGCGGTCGCGGATCACATCCATATAGGCGCTTGCCGCATTGAACAGGGTGTTCTCTTCGGTGTTGCGCAGGCTTTCGACCGAAGCGCGAACCTGCGCCTCGGCGGCCGCGACATTGTTCCTTGTCTGGAAACCGTCAAACAGTGTCTGATTGATCTGCACGCCGAAATTGCCGGTGGTCAGGCGGGCGCTGCTGTTCGTACCGTTGATATGACTGCTGGAGTAGTCAATATCACCCGAACCGACGACTGTCGGGCGCCAGCCTGACTTGGCGATGGCCACGCCCTCGTCGGTGACGCGGACGCCGGCACGGCTGGAGTTCAGTTGCGAATTGTTCTGGTAGGCCTTGGCAAGCGCGCCGGTGATGGTTTCGGCGGAGGCAGCCAGCGGCGTAAGCGCGGTCGCGGAAACCAGGATGGCGGCTAAAACACTCTTGCGTACGGACGGCACGTGATATCCCTCATTCGTTTTGCATGGGAACTGCGCCACACCAGCCTCTCTTTCCGATCAACTGGCGCCGCGTTTTTATCGTTCCCCCGCTGACTGCCCCCAAAATACCCGGTTATGCAAATCAGCAACGATTGTTCAAATGCAAGCGATCATGACATCGCCTTCGCTGCAAGGCAAAACCGCTCAGAATTCAAACGCATGAATACGTTCAAATCCGGGTAGTGGCTTAATTGCCGCATTAAAGGCCCGTCTTCCGGTTACACCCCCCCCGGTTTTGAAAAATAACCGGGCTACACCCGAATTGCCCTGTCCCTCGACTGCGACAAGACGCCCGCCCTCGGAAAGCTGGTCAAACAGCGAGGCCGGCACGTCCTCGACACTGCCGCCGACGAAGATCACGTCGTACGGTGCTTTGGCGGCATGACCTTGCGCCAACGGCGCGGTGACCACCGCCACATTGTCGCAGCCCAGCGCCGACAGCGTCGACCCGGCGGCTTCCGCCAGCGCCGGATCGCTTTCCAGCGCAACCACGGAGCGTGCGAGCCGCGATAGCAGGGCCGACGAATAGCCGGTGCCGCAGCCGACATCGAGCACCGACTCGCTGGCGCCGATCTCGGCCAGCTGCAGCAGCTTGGCGAGTGGTGAAGGCTCCATCAGGTAGCGCGCGCCGCCACTGGCACCGTCGGAAATGCGGATGTCTGCGTCGACATAGGCGAGATCGCGCTGGTCCGCGCCGACAAAGGCCTCGCGCGGCACGGCAAGCATGGCATCGAGCAGCGGCGCGCTGGTCACGTCCGTGGTGCGGACCTGGCCGTCGACCATCTTCACGCGTCGTTCGGAAAAATCAGCGCCCATGTTCCAACCAATCCGCCCAAACCAATGCGCCCAAAACCAATGCGCTTGCCGCGCCAGGACCGCGGCTCATTCGATCGGAACCCCTGCTCCCAAGGGAGCCCAGGCAACTGGAGGCCTCGCCCGGAATCGAACCGGGGTGCAAGGATTTGCAGTCCTCTGCGTAACCACTCCGCCACGAGGCCTCGTTGCTCCCGGCGTTCCGAGCGGACTCAATATGTTGGCGGCAGAAAGTCGTCAAGCGCTCGCACATCATTCCCGACGCTTTCCGCGTCGAGGCAACAGGCGCCTACTGCTCACGCAACCTCGCTCCTGGTGGCAGCGTTGTGCAGGACTGCAAATCCTTGCACCCCGGTTCGATTCCGGGCGAAGCCTTCAATATATCCGCAGCGGGTCAGGAAAGCTGTGCCTGCCAGGTCAATCCGGCCGGCGCCGGCGCTCCCACCACACGACCAACCGGCGCCGATGGCGGCGCACCAGCGCAAATTCATAGGAAAGCACCAGCAATCCGATCGGAATCATCCAGAAGCCCAGGATAGGCAGGAAGCCGAGGATGCCGCCCAGGATCAGAACGACACCGATGACGATTCTGAGAGCGCGCGAGCGCGGCATGGTGAATTCGCGGCCAAAGACCGTGATTTTCCGCGCCGGTGCGTGTTCGCCTGCTGCAGTCATGTCGAAGCCAGACCCAATTCCAGTCATTAAAGACACCCGCCGGTAAATGCCGCAACCGCCTTTTCGCTCCACGGCAGTGAGCAGAACCGCTCATATGAGGGGCCCCGCCGGCGATTGCCAGAAATCGTCATGCAAAAAAGCCCGAAAAAAATACGAAATGCTTCTTTGCAAAGGCGAAACGGGTTTGCTATAGGCTGCGCCACTCACATGAGAGCGCTGTTCCCCGGTAGCTCAGTGGTAGAGCAACCGGCTGTTAACCGGTTGGTCGCTGGTTCGAATCCGGCCCGGGGAGCCAATCTTTTCAAAGACTTAGTGGAACGCGGAAAGGTCGAGAGGTCGGCCTATGTACGATATATGTACGTCCGATCGATCTGCTACCCTGATCAAAAGGGCGCGCCGTGGATTTCCGCCAAATCATGAAAGGAAAGGAAGCTGGGCTCCAGAAGGCGATTCGTCTCGAGGCCCAAGAAGGCCTTCAGCTTGATCTTAAGGGTGTGGCCAGCGACAACGACAGCGCAATGTTTGCAGCCGACGGCAAGCTCACCAAAGACGGCCGGCGGACGATCGCAAAGGCGCTATCCGCTTAGTAGAAGGAGGAGGTCGTATGCCGCCATCTAGCAGGAGTTACAGGTTCGAATCCTGTCGGGTGCAGCATCGCCGCAGTTCGCTTGCCGACAACTATTCCTGCTGGAATTGACAGGGCCAATTTTCAGGCCTCGTCAAGCCAGGAGGCAATTCGGTCCGGGCGTCTCCGCAAGCCATGTTGAGCTGCCACTGGGACAGACCCGCCGAATTGGAAAGATCGAGGCCCTCGATACGGGTCAGAAAGAAAAAAGCGCGGTCAAAGTCTATCGGCGCGGTGAACCTCGCTCCTCGGAAGTCCGCCCGCGCGAGATTGGCAAACGAAAAGCGGCTGCCGCTGATATCGGCGTCATGGAACTGCGCTCGCCCCAATTCCGCCTTTGTGAAATCAACATTGGTCAGATTGGCGTCCTGGAAATTCGAGCGCTGCACTTCCGCGCTCGTAAACACAGCGCCCTGCGCGTCCATATGGCTGAAGTCGGTCCTGTAGGCCTCGATTTTGTCGAACCGGGCGCCTTTGGCGGTCGAGTCGGCCAGGGAAGCACGCACAAGCGTTGCCTTCTCAAAATTTGCCACAAGGAGGTTGCTGTTCCTGAGGTCGGTCGAAGTGAAATCAACACCGATCAGGTTCGCCCCGCTCAGGTCCTGTCCTTTTAGGATGAGAAGCTTTTTGTCACAGTCCTGCCAATTGACGCCAGGCGTCGCGGCTGCGTCGCAATTTTGAGCGGCAGTGGCGTTCGGCCAAGCAAATACAATGCAAACCGCTAGAACCAAGCCGGACGTACCGTAAGCTCTGGTTCGTCTCAAAGTCATTGTTGCTGGACCTCTGCTACTCGCCGACAATCAACCTTACCACATCTGCTGACACTCGAAAGCGACGGCGGTTTGCCCATTGCGAGCACTACCGCGCGCTTCGTGAGGTCCATGAGCCGCTCCTGAAGTCGATCGAGACGATCACCGGCAAGAGCCGAATTCATCCAGTGGAACGGCACAGGGCCGGCGCAGCCGCGTGAGAAGCCGCGCGGCGGCGCCGGCGTGAGGTTGCGGAAATAGCTGCCGGAGCCTAGAGCAGGACGCGCTCCATTATCCAACCGATGTTATCATCGAAGTCGCCGGCGGGAGGAAGCTCAGTTTCGCCGACGACTTGAAAACCTTGCTTTCGGTAGAAAGCAATCGGGATTTCCCGTGATGACATCGAGACCACACGCCTGCGGTTCAGCCGGAGGGTGGTGGGCTAACAAGAAGGCCCGCCGCCGTGAGGTGCGGGCCAGATACTGCAATTGCGGTATGATCAGCGGCCGAAGCTGAAACCGGGGAACGGTCCGACTATCGTTGGCAAACCTGGCATCCACGACTCGTTTTCGCAAGCCAACAAGGTCGACCCGAATTCTGGGTTCATTCGATTTGCGTTGGGAGACAGCGGTTCTATTTTACCGAAGGTCAGTTTGATCGGCCACTACTTGGTCGCGTCTAATAAAACTGCGCCAGCCACCATAGGCGGAGATATCGGACGCGTCGGAGAGGCCAGCGGTTTCCACCAGGAACCCCTTGGCCACGCTGCCATCCTCGAGTTCGATCGTTCCGACACCGAGCGGTGGCGGGATGGCGGCGACGAACCGTCCGAAGGCGTCCGGATCAAGCCGCCAGACCTCGACGTCTATCTGCATGCCATCGCTGGCAACCCGGACGAGGCCTGGCTTGGGCGTGGACTGGCCGGCAAGAGCGTAGAGCCGGTAGGCAGGCGTCGTTCTCGTTGCTCTCGAGAATTGGGCGCCTAGATTCCGTAGCTGGCCGTTGAGCGGCATGCCCGACAGATGCGCACCGACCACCACCAAATCGATCACGCCATCGCCGGCAGTCTCCGCGGCCGGCTGGAGGCCGGGCTGCGGCCAGCCCGTGGCGCCGAGCGGAAGGCCGCTCGCCGCATGCAGGTCGCGGGCGAGCATCGCCGTCAGCGCGTCTCGGCCGGCGGGCGCCAGCAGGGTGACGCTCATCGGCAGGCCGTCGCCGCGTTTGCCGGTAGGCACTGCGATGCCGCACATGTCGAGTAGGTTGACGAAATTGGTGTAGGTGCCAAGCCGGCTGTTGGTGGTGATCGGGTCGGCCAGTACGACGTCCAGCGCATAGTGCGTCGGCGCGGTCGGCACGCAGAACAGGTCGACCGAGGCAATGACCGGGGCGAGCTTCGCCTTGTAGGCCTGTAAGGCATAGAGGCCGCGAAAGGCGTCCACCGCCGACAGGTTCCTGGCGCCGCCGATGATCTTGCGCGTCACCGGGTGCATGGCCGCTTCGTTGGCATCCATGAAATCGCGGATCGCCGCATAACGCTCGGCCACCCAGGCGCCCTCGTAGAGGAGGTTGGCGGTGGCGTAGAAATCGCCGAACGGGATTTCGACCAGCCGGCAGCCGAGTGGCGACAGCATGGCAAGCGAGGCCTCAAAACCGGCCTGCATCGCCGCATCGCCGAAGAACTTCAGGTCGGCCTTTGCCGGGATGCCGACGCTCAGCACCGGCGGGCGGGCAGCCAGCGGCTGGACGGCGATGTCGCGCGAATAGGCATCGGCGGCGTCGCGCGCTGCGGCGACCGTGAACACCCTATAGGCGTCGTCGACGGCCAGGGCGAACACCGAGACGCAATCGAGCGTGCGGCAGGCCGGCACGACGCCGGCGGCCGACAGTGCTCCGACCGTCGGTTTCAGCCCGACGATGTTGTTGAGGCCGGCCGGGATGCGGCCGGAGCCCGCAGTGTCGGTGCCGAGTGCGAAGGAGACGATGCCGCGCGCCGTCGCCACGGCCGAACCGGAGGAAGAGCCGCCCGGCACCAGCTCCGCATCGATGGCATTGCGCGGGATCGGCCACGGCGTGCGCACGCCGACGAGGCCGGTGGCGAACTGGTCGAGATTGGTCTTGCCGACGACCAGCGCACCGGCCGCCTTCAGCCGCGCCACCACGGTGGCGTCCTTGTCGGGCCGGTAGGTGTATTCGGCGCAGGCCGCCGTCGTCGGCATGCCGGCGACGTCGATGTTATCCTTGACGGCGAAAGGAATGCCCCAGAGCGGCCTAGCCACGGGATCGAACGGGCCGAGTGTTTCGGCTGCGGCAAGCAAATCTTCTTTGGGCGCAAGGTGGATGAAGATGCCCGGGTCGTCGGCCGCTTCGATGCGGGTGTAGATCGTCGCGATCACGTCGCCAACGGCGAGGCCTCCCCGATAGGCTTCGTGCAGGCGTCCGACGTCGAAGTGAATGTCGCTCATTTGGCCTCCCCCAGAATGATCACCGGCAAATCCCACTGGATCAGCACGACGCAGCCGTCCTTCGTCCACACCGAATGCTCGGTGCCTACCGGATTGAGGATAACGCTGCCGGCAGGATAGTCGCCGTTCTCGTCGCTCTGGGTGCCTTCCAACACGACGATGGTTTCCAGCCCGACATGGCGGTGGCGCGGCACGCCGGCGCCGGGCCGGTATTTCAGAATCGCGACCGACGGCTCGACCGGCCCGCCCTTGAGCAGCCAATGCACCGTGATGCCGTCGCGGAAATGTTCGAGCGCCAGCTCGTGCCAGCCGCCGTCGAGCAGGCCGGCAAAGGCAAGATTAGGCATTGGCAATTCCCTCGAGCACCTGGTCGGTCGTTGCCGTCCAGCCAACGATGGCGCCTTGCGCCCTGATCATGGCCAGGGCCGCTGCCTTGAATTCGGGAAAGTAGCTTTCCGTAGCATCTTCGGCGACCAGGCATTCATAGCCACGGTCGTTGGCCTCGCGCATCGTCGTCTGCACGCAAACTTCGGTCGTCACGCCGGCAAAGACGAGTTGGCGGGCGCCAATCCACTTGAGGTCGTTGCTGAGGCTGGTCGCATAGAAGGCGCCCTTGCCGGGCTTCTCGATGACGATCTCGCCGGGCAAGGGCGCAAGCTCATCGAGGATCGCGGTGCCGGGTTCGCCCGCGATCAGTAGACGTCCCATCGGGCCCATATCGCCGATGCGGATCGACGGATTGCCGCGGTCGCGCTTGGCCGGCGGCAGGTCCGAAAGGTCGGGCCTATGGCATTCCATGGTGTGGATCACCGGCAGGCCGGCGGCGCGAAAGCCGTCGATCAGACGCTTCACCGTCGGCACGATCGCCACGACCCGACTGACGTCGTTGCCGAGGCTGGCGCCGAAGCCGCCCGGTTCGGCGAAGTCGCGCTGCATGTCGATGACGATAAGCGCCGTGGTCTCAGGCTTGAAGCCGAAGGCAAAGGGCTGTGCTGCGATTTCTGCCATCAGTGATGCCCTGCCATATGCTCGCCGATCGTCTGCACGCTCGCCTGCGCAATCGGCGTCTCGTAGACCAGCGCGCCGTCGGACATGACGACGATGCGGTCGGAGAGCTCCAGCAACTCGTCGAGATCCTCCGACATCAAGAGCACGGCGGCGCCCGCATTGCGCGCCTTCATGATGCGGGCGCGGATCTCGGCCACGGCCGAGAAGTCGAGACCGAAGCAGGGGTTGGAGACGATCAAAAGGTCGACCTCGCCGGTGAGTTCGCGGGCAAGCACGGCGCGCTGTACATTGCCGCCCGACAGCGAGGCGATCGGCGAGGACAACGAGGCGGTCTTGACCTTGAACTGCTCGACCAGGCGGGCACTGAACGACCTGATCGCGCTGGCGCTGATCCAGCTCACCGGCTTGCCGTTGCCGTCGATGTCGAAGGTGCGGAAGGAGATGTTCTCGGCCACCGTCATCTTCGGCGCGCAGGCGTTCTTCATCGGCTCCTCTGGGATGAGGCGGACATTGAGCGCACGCGCCTCGGCACGCGTCGCCGCATAGGCGGTGCCGCGCACCGTGACTTCGCCGGCATCGCGCGGGCGCTGCCCGGCCAGCACTTCGAGGAATTCCTTTTGGCCGTTGCCGGAAATGCCGGCGATGCCGACGATCTCGCCCGAGCGCACGTCAAGATCCTCGATACGGATCGACTTCAGCCCGGTGCGGTCCGGTGCCTTCAATGCCTTGACCTTGAGCACGATCTCGGCGTCCGGCTTCGGCTCGGCGCGGCTGTCGAGGGCCGCGATCGGCTGGTCGCCGATCATCATCGTCGCCATCTGCCTGTGGTCGAGGTCGGTGACGCAGCCGGTGCCGGTCAGCCTGCCCTTGCGCAGCACGCTGACGTCGTCGGCGAACGCCGTCACCTCATGGAACTTGTGCGAGATCATCAGCACCGTGAGGTCGCCAGCCCTGGTCATGGCGCGCACCAGGCCCAGTACCTCCTGCGCCTCGCCGGGCGTGAGCACCGATGTCGGCTCGTCCAGCACAAGGAAGGAACGGCCGAGATAGAGCTGCTTGACGATCTCCAGCTTCTGCTTCTCGCCGGCGGCAAGCTCGGCCACCTTGACGTCGAGCGGCAGCTTGAACGGCATCCGCTCCATGAACTGGGCGAGCGCGGCGCGCTCCTTGCGCCAGTCGATGACCCCAGGCACTTTTTCGCGCGAGATGACCAGGTTCTCGGCGCCGGTCAGCGACGGCACCAGCGTAAAATGCTGGTAGACCATGCCGAGACCGAGCGCCGAGGCATCCCTGGGGCTGGCGATCGTCACCTCGCGGCCATCGACGAGGATGTCGCCGGAGGTCGGATGGTAAAAACCCATCATGCATTTGACCAACGTCGACTTGCCGGCACCGTTCTCGCCGAGCAGGGCGTGGAAGGAGCCGGTCGACACCTTGACCGAGACATCGTCGAGCGCGGTAAAGGCGCCGAAGCGCATGGTCATGCCGATGGTCTCGACGCCGACCGCCTTTTTGGAGATGGTTGCGCTCATCGCGGTGTCCTCACGGCAGCTGGGTGACGAGCGAGGCCGCGTTCGACACCGCGCCGAAGACGCCGCCCTGCATCTTGATCATCTTGATGGCGGCGAGATGGTTGCCGTAGTCTGTGGCGCCACAGCAATCCTCCAGCATGACGCATTCGAAGCCGCGGTCATTGGCCTCGCGCATGGTGGTGTGGACGCAGACATCGGTGGTGATGCCGGTGAGTACGATGTTGTCGATGCCGCGCTGGTTGAGGATCAGCTCCAGGTCGGTGGCGCAGAACGAGCCCTTGCCCGGCTTGTCGATGATCGGCTCACCCTCGACCGGATAGAGATCGGGGATGATGTCCCAGCCCGGCTCGCCGCGCACCAGGATGCGGCCGCATGGGCCGGGATCGCCGATGCCGGCATTGATGCGGCGCGAGCGCCAGCGCTTGTTGGCCGGCAGGTCGGCAAGGTCGGGCCGGTGGCCCTCGCGGGTGTGGATGATCGTGTAGCCCTTCTCGCGCATCGCCGACAGCACCGACTTGATCGGCTCGATCGGGGCGCGGACCAGCGACAGGTCGTAACCCATGTGGTCGACATAGCCGCCCGGTCCGCAGAAATCGGTCTGCATGTCGATGATGATCAGCGCCGTGTTGTCGGGCCTGAGATCGCCATTATAGGGCCATGGATAGGGATTGGCCTCGATGTAGCGCTGCCCGGTTCTGGCGTTCATGGCAAAACCTCCGATCTCATTTGGTGATCGACAGTTCGCCCGGCGCGCCGGCGAGCGAACGGCTCGGCGACGAGGTGGCGATCATGATGACGAGGGTGAGGATGTAAGGCGCGGCGTAGAACAGGTAGTAGCCTTGCGTGACGCCGACCGACTGTAGTGCGGGGCCGAGCGCGCCGGCGCCGCCGAACAGGAGTGCTGCAGCAAAGCAGCCGAGCGGGTTCCAGCGCGCGAAGATGACCAGCGCCACCGCCATCAGCCCTTGCCCCGACGAGATGCCTTCGGTCCAACTGCCCGGATAGTACAGCGACAGATAGGCGCCGCCGATGCCGGCCAGCGCGCCGCCGACGCCGGTGGCGGCGAGCCGCACCGTGTTCGGATTGAGACCCATGGCGCGCGCGGCGTCGGAACTGTCGCCGACGACGCGCAGGATCAGGCCGGCGCGGGTGTTGCGGAAGGCCCACCACAGGAACGCCGCCAGGGCCGCGCCGATCAGGAACAGCACATTGACGTCGAGTGCTGCCTGCACCTGTGGAATGTCCGACCAGGCACCGAAGGGAATGGCCGGCAGGTCGGGCGCCGAAGGCTGGATGAACGGCTTGCCGAAGAAGAAGGCGAGGCCCGAGCCGAACAGCATCAGGGCAATGCCTATGGCTATGTCGTTGACCTTCGGGAATTTGCAGATCCAGCCGTGGAAGAGGCCGAAGCAGAGTCCGGCGAAGGCGGCGGCGAGCAAGCCGAGCCAAGGCGAGCCGGTCATCACCGCGACCGCATAGGCGCTCATGGCGCCGAACACCAGCGTGCCTTCGAGGCCAAGGTTGATGCGGCCCGAACGCTCGGTGATGGCTTCGCCGAGCGACACGAAGATGAAGGGGGTGGAAACGCGGATCGCGCCGCCGAGGATGGCGAGCGGTACGCCCCAGAGGCCGATCTCGGTGGCGTCCATCATCTGCTCCTTTGCCAGAGATCGGGATTGAAGGCCTTGAAGCGGCCGTAGAGGGTCTCGCTGAACAGGATGACGACGAACAGCATACCCTGCAGCACCAGCACGGTGGCGTCGGGCAGGTCCATACGGCGCTGGATCAGCCCCCCGGACGCATCGATGCCACCAAGCAGGAAGGCGACCGGGATGATGGCCAGCGGATTGTGGCGGGCGAGAAAGGCGACGAGGATGCCGGTATAGCCATAGCCGGCGGCGAGCGAGGCGTTGGCGCTGCCCTGCACCGCCGCGACCTCCAGCATGCCGGCGAGGCCTGCGAAGGCGCCGGCCAGCCCGGTGAAACCGACGATCAGCGAGCCGACGGCGAGCCCCTGCACCTGTGCCGCCCTGACATTGCCGCCGGCGATCCGTGCGGCAAAGCCCCAGCGGGTCTTTTCGATCAGCACCCAGGACAGCACGCAGGCGACGACTCCGACGGCAAGACCCCAATGCACCTCCATGCCCGGCATGTTGCCGATGCGGTAGATGTCGGCCAGCGGCTGGGTCGAGGGCTTGTTGAGCGAGGCCGGGTCACGCAGCGGTCCTTCGACCAGCTGGTTCATCAGGGCGATGGCGATGTTGGCCATCAGCAGGCTGGAGATGGTCTCGTTGACGGCGCGGTAATGGCGGAGCGCGCCGACGGCACCGATCCAGATGCCGCCGGCGGCCATGCCCGCCACGCCCATGACGAGAATGACGATGAAGGAAGGGGCGCCGCTGAACGCCGTGCCGGCTGCCGCGGCGGCGACGCCGCCGAGCACGATCGCACCCTCGCCGCCGATGACGACGAGGCCGAGCCGGGCCGGCAGCGCCACGCAGAGCGCCGCCAGCAGCAAGGGAGCAGCACGCGAAAGCGAGTTCTGGACCGAGAACCACGAGCCGAAGCCGCCGCGCCACATCGTTTCATACAGCTGGATTGGCGATTTGCCGACAGCCAGGATGAACAGGCTGAACAGCACCATGCCGACGATCAGCGCCACGATCGGAATGACGAAGGCTTCCGCCCGCCGGGCGACCCATTCGAGCGCCGCCGGATACCCCTTGGCACCGAACGTCGCCGGCGCGCCTGCCACCGTGTCTGACATATTGCCGCCTCCGTCCGGTTCAGGCGGTCGAGCCGACGACGCCCTCGACGAGATAGTCCATGCTTTCAAGCTCGATGGCGGTCTCGGCGAATGCCTGGCCTTCGGTTGCGACGACGATGCCCTTGTTGCTCTTCAGCGGGCCCTTGATGACGGAGAAGCCGCCCTTCATCATTTCGGCCAGCGTCGCGTCGAACTGCTTGCGCGCCGGCTCGGAGACGGCGGGACCGAGCGGGCTCATCTTGACGAAGCCGTCGGCCAGTCCGCCACGGGTGAAATTGGGCAGCGGCTTGCCGGCGATGAGGTCGTCGACGAACATCTTGTAGACCTTGGCCCAGTTCCATTCGGCGCCGGTCAGGTATTTCTCGGGCGCCAACGGGCTCTGGTTGGCGTGGTAGCCGCAGACGAAGGCGCCGCGGCCGGCGGCGGTCTCGACGACCACCTTGGGACTGTCGACATGGCAGGTGATGACATCGGCGCCCTGGTCGACCAGCGCGTTGGTGGCTTCCGCTTCCTTGACCGCCAGCGACCACTCGCCGGTGAAGATCACCTGGCAGGTGATGGTCGGGTCGACCGAGCGCGCGCCAAGCAGGAAGGAGTTGATGTTGAGCAGCACCTGCGGGATCGGCTTGGCGGCGACGAAGCCGAGCTTTTTGGTTTTCGAGGTGTGGCCGGCGACGACGCCGTTCAAATACTGGCCCATGCCGATATAGCCGAAATAGGATCCGGCATTCATCGGATGCTTGTCCTTGTTCCACATGCCGCCGCAATGGCGAAACTGGACGTCGGGGAATTTCGCGCACATAGCGAGCATGTGCGGATCGAAATAGCCGAAGGAGGTCGGGAATATCAGCGAGGCGCCGTCGAGGTTGATCATCGATTCCATCGTCTTCTGGACGTCGACCGTCTCGGGGACGTTTTCCTCCTCGACGATGGAGATGCCTTCGACGCCCTTCAGCGCGGCGGCACCCTCGGCATGCGCCTGGTTGTAACCATAGTCGTCCTTCGGCCCGACATAGATGAAGCCGACAGTGGCCGCGGCGGCGAACGCCCTGCCGATCGGAAAGGATGCCGAGGCCAGCCCAAGTGCGGCTCCGGCGGCGGAGGTCTTGAGCAACTGGCGGCGGCTAAGCATGAATCTGTCGGTCATCTCTTAAGCTCCCCTGTAGGACCCTTTTCCGGGTCGGTTGATGGCTTCTCAGGAAAGTGCATGCAATCACCGTGCCATTTGGCTTGGTGCAATTTATTGAACAAAATCAGTCACGCTTTCAAAATCGTCTGCTCATGCAGCGGGCAACTGCATGCACTTTCTGCCTTGAAAACAGCCAGTTTGACACACGGATTAAAATTGAGGCATAGAGAGCTATATCGAGTCGAGAAAGCCGACGGGCCGACCGACTCCACAAGAAGACGACGGAGGAAATTTGTCGGGGAAGCGCAGCTTGATCCGGTCGGGCACGACAGTCGATCAGATGGTGAGGGCGATCGGCGACCGGATCGTCACCGGCTTCCTGCGCCCTGGCGAAAAGCTTGACGAAACCTCGCTCGCCGCGCGATTCGACGTCTCACGCACGCCGGTCAGGGAAGCGCTCGGCCAGTTGAGCGCCATGGGCCTGGTCGAAAGGCGGCCGAACCGGGGCGCCATCGTCGCCGTGGTGACGCAGGAGCATCTCGCCTCGATGTTCGAGAGCATGGCCGAACTGGAAGCGATATGCGCTCGCTTCTCGGCTGCGCGCATGACCAGCGGCGAGCGCCGCTCGCTCGAGATCGAGCATCAGTCTTCGGCACGACTGGTGCAGCTAGGTGCCGAAGAGGACTATGAGTATTTCAACACCGAGTTCCACACGCGGCTCTATCGCGGCGCTCACAATGCCCATATCTACGAAATGACAGTGATGACGCGGAGCCGGCTGGCGCCGTTCCGCCGCGCGCAGTTCATGCTGCCGGGGCGTCTCGCCAAATCCTGGCAGGAGCACGACGCCATTGTCACCGCAATCATGCGTGGCGACGGCAATGCCGCTGGCAAGGCTGCCAAGGATCACGTCTCCATCGTCAGCGAAGCAAGCGCTGTCTTTGCCCTCGGCGAGCAGCCGAAGGGCGCAAGGACGACAATGCCGGTCACTGCCAGCTGACGAGCAACGCTTGCGAACGACAGGACTGGCGGCCAGAAGGTCAAAGTCAACTTTGGGTCAGTCGGAGGCCTCAGTTCCCTCGAGTGAAACGAACAAGCAATCCTTGATTCCTGGCGGTTTCCTGCAACTATTGCCCTAAATCCATGTCAAATGGATGCAATGGGGGCATTGGACCATGGTGAGGTATCGGTTTGCAGGGCACGCCCTGGCTCTATTGGCTGCTCACGCCTTCATCTCCGATGGTCGCGCCAATGACGCGGCAATGCCGGTCGCGGCAGACGCGCGGGTGTCTCACCTGCTCGACCGCTCCGACATGGCGCGAGCCTATTCAGGCGAATCGGACCTGGTGACCGCCTACACGACGGGAATGGCGCGCAATCGTCTCAATCTGACCGCGCGTGGCGGCGAAAGCGATCTTGCGGTCCCGCTCGAGCCAAGGCTCCTGCGCGCGGAATTCCGTGCGCGAACGTGGCGGGCGGCGGACGGCAGCCTGTTGCAGGGTTTTGCCGGCACGGGCGGCTTCCGGCTGACGACCGGAAATTGCCTTGCCCGCATCTGCTCCGCCAGCGAATGCAGCGATGACGGTTGGCCGGTCTACAAATGCAGCGACGGCCGCAAGCGCAAGATGTCGGTCGCCGACTTCGTGACGGCAGTCTTCGACGGCGTCCCTTACCGGCGATTGAGCGCCCCTCCCAAGGAGTAACGCCGCACATCAATGCCATGAGCGACAATACCGGGCACGGGTGAAGTGATTGAGGCCTGAGGCGCTGGGCAGGCAAAACGGGGCAATGATTTGAGCGACACCCCGTGGCGCTACGCAAGGGCCGAAGGGCCGGCTTACGCGATCGCGCAATAATCAATCCGGCGGACTTTGCTATGCTTGGCTCAGCGGCGGTCTTGACGCCGCGTGGCCGGCGCTCCCAGGCAACCCCAATCTCCCCGCCCCCTGCAGCGCCGGCCATCCTCGAAAACCGGCGATCGATCGATCGGACCGATTTCAGATTGCGACCCAAGTCCTGTTCGGCTCTGCCTGCGAGAGGCGCTTGCACGCACATGCCCGCCGGGCGATGGTGCAACCGTATCTTTGGGAGGAACCATGCGAAACATCCTGGCATCGGCGCTGCTGCTTTGCGCCGCGCTCTGCGCGGACACCGCCGCGGCGCTGGACAGTACCGGCACGCCGGTCGTCGTGACGCCGCTTGCCGATCGCACCGAGACGGCCTCTGGCCAGCCGATCACGCTGCCGCAAAAGAACGTAGAGGTCATCGTCTCGACTTTTGACATCGCAGTTGGCGCGACCTTGCCGGTGCACAAGCATCCGTTTCCCCGCTACGCCTATGTGCAGGCGGGAACGCTTCAAGTGACGAATGTCGAGACCGGCAAGAGCAACACCTACAAGACGGGCGATTTCATCATCGAGATGATCGGCCAGTGGCACCAGGCCACCAATGTCGGCGACGGCCCTGTCAAGCTTTTGGTCATCGACCAGGTCGAGCAAGGCGCCAAGAACACGGTGCTGCGCCAGTAGCCACGCTTGGAGCGGTTCAGCTTTTGATGGAATCGACGAACCGCTCCAAGGGGTTTGTTTCCACGCAGTTCCGGACGGAAAACCGCTGCGCACTTTTCCTGGAACTGCTTTTAGCCCCAGGCGCCGACCGGCTGTCTGGTGGCGGCGTTGAGGCGGTTGAACGCATTGATGAGCGCGATCTGGACCACAAGCGCGGCCAGCCCTTTCTCGTCATAGTGCCGGGCGGCCTCGTCCCATACATCGTCGGGCACCGCATCGGAGCGGTCGCTCAACCGGGTCGTGGCCTCGGTCAGCGCAAGGGCGGCGCGTTCGGCATCGTTGAAATAAGGCGTTTCGCGCCAGGCGGAGACGGCGAAGATGCGCTCGTCCTTTTCACCGGCCTTCTTCAGTTCGCGCGCATGCATGTCGACGCAGACGCTGCAGCTGTTGATCTGGCTGGCACGCAGGTGCACGAGCTTGCGCGTCACATAAGGCACATCGGCAGCTTCGGTCGACTTGTCCAGCGCCAGCAGCGCCTGCAAGGCGCCGGGAATGAGCATCACCGGGTTTTTCAGTCGTGCTTGCATGATTGGTCTCCTTCAAATCGGTTTCGGCAGGCTGTCGTCGGCCGCGAAATCAATAACCAAATGGCTATGGATTATCCATAACTCGTCGGTTATGGATATGTCAAGCGGGCGTCTGGCCCTGAATTGGCGCCCCCACTGTCGCGTGTTGGACCGATCATTGCTGCTTTGACGACGGCAGGCCCGATGCTAGGGCTGGCCGTCTGCAATCATGAACGGATCGTCTCCTTGGCCAGAAATGCCCGCCTGCCCCTGATCGAACTTTGCGTCGAAGGCATTGATGGCCTGCTCGCAGCGCAAGCTGCCGGCGCCGACCGGGTCGAACTCTGCGCCAGCCTGGTCGAAGGCGGCATCACGCCGAGCCTCGGCACGGTGCGCGCGGCACTGGAGCTTGCTACCGTTCCGTTCCATGTCATCGTGCGGCCGCGCGGTGGTGACTTTCTCTACAGCGAGACCGAATACCGTTCGATGCTGGCCGATGTCAGCGCGCTCCGCGATCTTGGCGCCGCCGGTGTCGTCGTCGGCTGCCTCAACGCGGACGGCAGCATCGACGAGCAGCGCATGAGCGGGCTGGTGCAGGCGGCCGGCTCGCTCAATGTCACCTGCCACCGCGCCTTCGACATGACGCGCAATCCGGTCGAGGCGCTTGAAGCCCTGATCCGCTGCAAGGTCGGCCGCGTGCTGACCAGCGGCCAGCGCGACACGGCGCTGGAAGGGGCGGACCTGCTGGCGGAACTTGTCCGGCAGGCTGGCGACCGCATCATCATCCTCGGCTGCGGCGCGCTCGCCCCCGACAACATCGCCAAAGTGCTCGAGAAAACCGGGCTGAGCGAAATGCATTTCGCCGCGCTCGCCGACGTGCCGAGTGCAATGGCCTACCGCAATCCGCGTGTCGGCATGGGCGGCGCCAACCTCGACCGCGAATACCGCACCACCGTCACCGACGAGGCCCTGGTGGCGGCGACTATCGCGGCGGTCAGGGCATGACCATGAATGAACCTTTGCCGATAGACCGGGTCTTGCCCGAAGACGAACCTGCCATACTGACGCTCAACAACGAGCATGCGGCCGAACTGTCGTGGCTCGAACCCGAGCGGCTGTCCTTCCTGATCGGCGAGGCGTTCTATACGCGCCGCATCGGCGCGCTCGAAGCCTTCATCATGACCTTCGACCAGGATGCCCAATACGACAGCCCGAACTTCCTCTGGTTCCGCGAGCGCTACCGGCGCTTCGTCTATGTCGACCGCGTCGTCGTCGCGGCGCAGGCGCGCGGCCGCGGCCATGCCCGCCGGCTGTATGAGGATCTGTTCGACCAAGTTTCGCGCGCCGGCCACACCATCGTCACTTGCGAGGTCAATGCCGAGCCACCCAATCCGGCTTCGGATGCGTTTCACGCCGCGCTCGGCTTTGCCGAGGTCGGCGGTGCGGTGATCCATGGCGGCAAGAAGGCAGTGCGCTACTACGCCAGGCAGATCACCGGCTAACGCGGCATCAACCGGTACTGGCGCCATGAACAAGCCAAGGCTAAAGTAGCCGCTTCCGCCAGCCAGGCGAAACACCATGCCGAGCAACGTCTTCCGCTTCGATGAGAGCTGGGACATTCCCGAGGCAACGCCGCAAGAGGTGTGGGAGGTGCTTTCCGACGCCGAACTGCTGCCGCTCTGGTGGGGCGACGTCTACAAGGAGGTCGTGCCGCTCGACAGGAAGGGCAAGGGCGTGGTCGGCTCGCGGGCCAAGGCCCGGGCGCGCGGCGCCTTGCCCTACGAGCTGAACTTCATCGTCGAGGCAGCCGAGCTCGAACCGGGACGGCTGGTGGTGGTGAAGACTTTTGGCGATTTCGACGGGCTTTGGCGGGCGGAACTGTCGCCGTCCGGAACAGGCACTCATGTCAAGCTGATCTGGCAGGTGACGGTGCTGAGGCCTATCCTGAAACTGCTGGCGCCGATCCTGCGCCACGCCTTCGCCTGGAACCATCGCTGGACCACGCCGCGCGGCGAAGCCGGCCTGCGCCGCTACCTGGCGCAGAAAAATGGCAGAGCGGCCTGACCAGCAAAAAGGGGCCGCGAGGCCCCTTTCCATTCATCGCATCACGAGCACTCAGGCGTTGGCGGCAGCCACTGCGCGCTTGGCCATCACCGCGATCAGATTGGCGCGATAGTCTGCCGAAGCATGGATATCGCTCATCAGATTCTTCGCCGGCACCTTCACGCCGTCGAGCGCCGATGCGGCAAAATTCTTCGCCAGTGCCGCCTCGATCTCCTTGGAGCGGAAGACGCCGTCGTCGCCGGCACCGGTGACCGCGACGCTGACGCCGTCCTTGCCCTTGGCGACAAACACACCGACGATCGCGTAGCGCGAAGCCGGATTGCGGAACTTCTCATAGGCAGCCTTGGCCGGCGCGGTAAAGCTTACCGCGGTGATGATCTCGCCATCCTTCAGCGCCGTCTCGAATAGACCCGTGAAGAATTTGCCGGCGGCGATCTGACGCTTGTTGGTCACGATCGTTGCCCCCAGCGCCAGCAATGCCGCCGGATAGTCGGCGGCCGGATCATTGTTGGCGATCGAACCGCCGATCGTACCCCTGTAGCGTACCGCCGGGTCGCCGATCAGCGACGCCATTTGGGCAAGCGCCGGACAGGCTTTCTTCAGCTTCTCGTCACTGGCGACATCGTAATGCGTCGTGGCCGCACCGACGGTGACGGTCTTGCCCGACACCTTGACGCCCTGCAGCTCCTTGATCCGCGAAAGATCGACAAGGTCGGAGGGTGCGGCGAGCCGGGTCTTCATCGCCGGGATCAGCGTCATGCCGCCCGACAACAACTTGGCATCGCCGCTCTTGATCAGCTTGGCGGCGTCGGCGACCGAGGTGGCGCGGTGGTAGTTGACCGAATACATGGCTGTTCCTCCTCAGTGCTTCGTCGCCGCCCGGATCGCTGCCCAGACCGTGGACGGCGATGCCGGCATGGCAATGTCGGTGATCCCGATGGCGTCGGTAATGGCGTTGATGACCGCCGGCGGCGATCCGATGGCGCCCGCCTCGCCGCAGCCCTTGATGCCGAGCGGATTGCTCGGGCACGGCGTGTTCGAAGTCGAGACCTTGAACGACGGCAGGTCGCCGGCGCGCGGCATGGTGTAGTCCATGTAGCTCGCCGTCAGCAATTGTCCGCCGGCGTCATAATGCGCGCCTTCCAGCAAGGCCTGGCCGATGCCCTGGGCGATGCCGCCATGCACCTGACCCTCGACGATCATCGGGTTGATGATGTTGCCGAAATCGTCCGCCGCGACGAACTGGACGATCTCGGTTGTGCCGGTTTCCGGATCGATCTCGACCTCACAGATGTAGCAGCCTGCCGGGAAAGTGAAATTCGCCGGATCGTAGAACGCCGTCTCCTTCAGCCCCGGCTCCATGCCGCTTGGCAGATTATGGGCGGTGTAGGCGGCGAGCGCCATCTGGAACCACGGTATGTTCTTGTCGGTGCCGGCGACCTTCAGCGCCCCGTTCTCGATGACGATGTCGCCCTCGTCGGCTTCGAGCAAATGAGCTGCGATCTTCTTGGCCTTGGCCTCGACCTTGTCCAACGCCTTGGCGATAGCCGACATGCCGACGGCGCCCGAACGTGAGCCATAGGTGCCCATGCCCATCTGCACCTTGTCGGTGTCGCCATGGACGATCGAAACGCTGTCGATCGGCACGCCAAAGCGCTCATTGACCAATTGCGCAAAGGTCGTCTCGTGGCCCTGGCCGTGGCTGTGCGAACCGGTCAGCACCTCGATCGTGCCGACGGCGTTGACCCGCACCTCCGCCGATTCCCAAAGGCCGACACCGGCGCCGAGCGAGCCGACCGCCGCCGACGGCGCGATGCCGCAGGCCTCGATGTAGCAGCTCATGCCGATGCCGCGCAGCAGCCCCTTCTTGGCGGCGGCTGCCTTGCGCTTGGCAAAGCCGGCATAGTCGGACGCCTTCGTGGCCGCGTCGAGCGAGGCGCCATAGTCGCCGGCGTCGTAATTCATGATCACCGGTGTCTGGTGCGGGAAGGAGGTGATGAAGTTCGTGCGCCGCAGTTCCGCCGGCGACACACGAAGTTCGCGCGCCGCCGCCTCCATGGTGCGCTCGAGCAGATAAGTGGCTTCCGGCCGCCCTGCCCCGCGATAGGCATCGACGGGCGCGGTGTTCGTATAGACCGTGCGCACATTGGCGTGGATTGCCGGGATGTCGTACTGGCCCGACAGCAGCGTCGCATAGAGATAGGTCGGCACGCAGGACGAGAACAGCGACATGTAGGCGCCGAGATTGGCGATGGTGTCGACTTTCAGACCGGTTATCCGGTTGTTTTTGTCGAAGGCCATCTCCACCGTCGAGACATGGTCGCGGCCATGCGCGTCCGACAGAAAACTTTCGGTGCGGTCGGCGACCCATTTGACGGGCACGCCGGTCTTCTTCGAAGCCCACAGGCAGACGATCTCTTCCGGATAGATGTAGATCTTGGAACCGAAGCCGCCGCCGACATCGGGCGCAATGACGCGCAATTTGTTTTCCGGCGCGATGTTGTAGAAAGCGCTCATCACCAACCGCGCGACATGCGGGTTCTGCGACGTCGTCCAGCAGGTATAGTGGTCCTCGGCCTTGTCGTAATGGCCAAGGGCGGCGCGAGGCTCCATGGCGTTGGGCACCAGCCGGTTGTTGACGATCTTCATGCGGGTGACGTGGGCGGCAGCCTTGATCGCCGCGTCGGTCGCCTTGGCGTCGCCGATCTCCCAGTCGAAGATCAGGTTGTTCTCGGCCTCCGCATGGATCTGCGGCGCGCCCTTCTCCAGCGCCTTGGTCGCGTCGACGACCGCCTTCAGTTCCTTGTAGGTGATCTCGACAGCTTCGGCCGCGTCGCGCGCCTGGCCTTTGGTTTCCGCCACCACGATGACGACCGCGTCGCCGACATAGCGGACCTTGTCGACGGCGAGCGGCGACCAGGCGCCCATCTTCATCGGCGAGCCGTCCTTGGAATGGATCATCCAGCCGCAGATGAGATTGCCGATTCCGTCAGCCTTGAGCTGCTTGCCGGTCAGCACGCCGACGACGCCGGGCATGGCTTGGGCCTTCTTGACGTCGATCTTCTTGATCTGCGCATGCGCGTGCGGGCTGCGTACGAAGGCCGCATGCTTCATGCCGGGAACCACCATGTCGTCGACATAGCGGCCGGCGCCGGTGATGAACCTCTTGTCTTCCTTGCGCGCGACCCGAGCGCCAACACCTTCAATGCCCATCAGAAATTCCTCCCGAATTTAGGTGAGTAGTAGGTAGGGATTAGGCAGTTGGGAAAAGGCTCGGATCCGTATGGCCGTTTGCCCTACCCCCTATCGCCTACTCCCTACTCCCTTGCCTTATGCTGCTTGCTTCGCCTTGCCCTTGGCTCCCTTGGCCATCGTCTTCGATGCGGCGAGGATCGCCTTGACGATGTTGTGGTAGCCGGTGCAGCGGCAGATGTTGCCTTCCAGTTCGGCGCGTACCGTTGCCTCGTCGAGGCCTTCCGGATGGCGCGCGATCATGTCGGTCGCGGTCATGATCATGCCGGGCGTGCAGAAGCCGCATTGCAGGCCGTGATGTTCCTTGAACGCCGCCTGCACCGGATGGAGGTCGGCGCCGTTTGCCAGCCCTTCGATCGTCACGATGTTCGACCCGGAGGCCTGCACCGCGAGCATCGAGCACGACTTCACCGCCTTGCCGTCGACATGCACGACGCAGGCGCCGCATTGCGAGGTATCGCAGCCGACATGCGTCCCGGTGAGGCCGAGATTTTCCCGCAAGAAATGAACCAGCAGCGTCCGGTCTTCGGCCGTGCCGCTGACCCGCTTGCCGTTCACCATCAACGATACGTCCGACATGAAACCTCCCTGGGTAATTTACCTTGGTCGTCCCGGCGCCGGTGTTGCTCGGACGCTGCGGATATCGGCCTATTCCTATTCCGCACAAAGCACGGGAAAAAGTGCCTTGCGCCCTCCACGACGCGAGAATGCAGTTCGTCCGAAACGCCGCATATTGTACTTTCGGTCACGCCTGACGGGGCCCGCCCATTGCCAAAGCGACCCCCGAAGACAACAATGCCCTGCAACGCCTGCGTGCCGGACACGCACAAGAACGCGTTGGAGGACCCTGCAGGAGGAAGGCAGCTGGCCAGTTCGAGCACGCGCTACGCATGCGGCCTCTCGGCGCTCACCACGGATGAGCCCGACGCCAACGCTTTCGCCCAGGCCATCGCGGCGGAAGCGGCAGCCATCGACGCCGGCTTCGCGCTGCTGTTCTTCTCCCAGAGCCTGGTCGACGCGACAGCCCTGTCCCAGGCGCTGAAGGCGCATGCGCCTTCGCTTGCCTATGCCGGCTGTTCGACCGCCGGCGAGATCACGCCGCAAGGTCTGGAGGAAGGCCACATCCTCGCCTTGCTGCTGCCTTCGGCGTCGTTTTCGACCGTCAGCATCATGGTCGACAACCTCTCCTCGTCGGGCATGGACAGGATCACCGGTGAAGTCGCCGCGCTCAGGCGCCTGCTGCGCGGCCGCGTCGGGCACGCACTGGCCAAGGGAACCTTCGCCCTCTGCTTCATCGACGGCCTCTCCTATGCCGAGGAAGCAGTGACCTCCGCGATCCATTGGGGGCTGGACGACATTCCGCTGATCGGCGGCTCGGCCGGCGACGATCTGAAATTCGAGACGACCAGGCTGATCTCGAACGGCAAGGTCGCCTCCGACAGCGCCATCATCGTGCTGATCACCACGGAAATTCCGTTCCACGTCTTCAAGACCGACAACTTCATCCCCACCGACGAGAAGCTGGTGGTGACCGCGTCCGATCCCGATCACCGCATCGTGCGCGAGTTCAACGCCATCAACGCCGCGGAAGAATACGCCGCCTCGGTCGGCATCATCCCACAGACGCTGACGCCGCTCAGCTTCGCCTCGCATCCGGTGGTGGTGAAGGTCGGCGGCGAGTATTATTGCCGCTCGATCCAGAGGATGCATGCCGACGGCTCGCTGTCGTTCTTCTGCGCCATCGACGACGGCGTCGTGCTCTCCATCGCCCAGCCGAAGAACATGGTGGAAGCGACGCGCGCCGCCCTCAAGGATGTCGAGGAAAAGCTCGGCGGCATCGACATGATCCTCGGTTTCGACTGCGTTCTGAGACGGCTCGACGCCCGCAACCGCCAGGTCTTTCGCGACATTTCGGAACTCTACCGGGTCAACAACGTCATCGGCTTCGGCACCTATGGCGAGCAGTATCGGTCGATGCATCTGAACCAGACCTTTACCGGCATCGCCTTCGGCGAGCGCCAGGCGGCGGAATAGGATCTTTTCTCCATGCCGCTGAGAGACATCAACGACCTGGAAAAGCTGAAGAAGATCAACGCGGCGCTGGTCAGCCGCGTCGAGCGCTCGATGGACCAGCAGGGCAATGCCTTCTCGCTGTTCCAGACCGCGATTTCGCTGGAGAACCGGGTCCGCACCCGCACCGAGGAATTGCATTCGACCTTACGCCGGCTCGAACAGTCGAACATCGACCTCAGCGCCGCCAAGGAAACCGCCGAACTGGCGAACCTGTCCAAGACCCGGTTCCTCGCCGCCGCCAGCCATGACGTGCTGCAGCCGCTGAACGCCGCCCACCTCTCCGTCTCGGCGCTGGCCGAACTGCAGACCAGCGACGAAGGCAAGAAACTCGTCCGCCAGGTCGAACGCTCGCTGGAGACGATGGAAGACCTGTTGCGCACGCTGCTCGACATTTCCAAGCTTGACGCCGGCGTCGTGCAGCCCGACATCGGCGACGTCAGCCTGGAGACGCTGTTCTCCTCGCTGCGCTCGGATTTCCTGCCCGTCGCCGAGATGAAGGGCCTGACGTTGAAATTCCGGCCGGTGAACGCCGTCGTGCGTTCCGACCGCACGCTGCTGCGCCGCATCCTGCAGAACATCTTGTCCAATGCGCTGCGCTACACCCGCTCCGGCGGCGTGCTGGTCGGTACCAGGCATCGTGGCGACACCATCCGCATCGACGTCGCCGACACCGGCTGCGGCATCCCCGCCGACCAGCGCGAGGCGGTGTTCGAGGAATTCCACCGCGGCGGAACCGCACTCACCGATACCGGGCTTTCCGGCGGCGGGCTTGGATTGGGTCTCGCGATCGTGCGCCGCATGGCGGCAGCGCTTGGCCATCCCGTGACGTTTTCGTCGAAGGTCGGCCGCGGCACGATCTTTCACATCGACGTGCCGGTCGGCATCGGCGCCACGTCTGACACCGTTGCCGGCACCACCGACATGGAGCGACCGCGCGGCTACGGCCTGTTCGGCACCAAGGTGCTGCTGGTCGAAAACGACGCCGACGTGCTGCAGGCGATGACGTCCCTGCTCGAGCGCTGGCAATGCGTGGTGCGCGCCGCAACCTCGACCGACGATGCGCTCGACATGCTCGGCGACACCGACTGGGTGCCGGACATCGTCATTGCCGACCAGCATCTCGACGGCGGCGACCTCGGAACCGCCACCATCGCCGAGGTCCGCGACTATCTCGGTCGCCCGGTTCCGGCGCTGATCGTCACCGCCGACGCTTCAGAAATTGTCGCCAAGGCCGCCCGCGCCGACGGCATCGAGCTGATGCGCAAGCCGCTGAAGCCCGCGCAACTGCGCGCGCTTCTGGCGCATTTGCTGGCTTAGCTCAATGCCTCCCCTCGATGGGAAGGGTAAAAGACTCAAAACCCCGCCTGATCGCGAAACAGCTCCGCATTGTCCAGCTTCGACACTTCGATCACTGCTTGCGTGCGGCTGTACACATTGAGCTTGCGCAGGATTTCCGAGACATGCGCCTTGACCGTGGTCTCGCCAACCTGCAGCTCATAGGCGATCTGCTTGTTGAGCATGCCCTGGCGCAGCATCTGCAGCACCCTGAGTTGCTGCGGCGTCAACCTGGACAGGCGCTGCAGCATGTCGGCGCGGTCGGCGCTGTCGGCGTCGGGCGGCTGGCCCTCATAGGTTTCGGGCACATAGATCGCGCCGTCCATCACCGAACGGATGGCGGCGGCGAGATCGCTCTTGCGCGCCGATTTCGGGATGAAGCCGGCAGCGCCGTAGGACAACGCCTCGGAGATGATTCGAGGCTCTTCATAGCCAGAGACGATGACAACCGGCAGGCGCGGATGGCGGGTCCTGAGCTGCAGCAGTCCGTCGAAACCATGCACGTCGGGCATGCTGAGGTCGAGCAGCGCAAGGTCGAACAGTTTTGCGCCGGCCAAGAGATCGAGCGCCTCGGCGATCGAGCGCGCCTCGACCGTGTCGACATCCGGATAGGCCATCTGCACGGCGCTGTGCAGCGCTTCGCGAAACAGCGGATGGTCGTCGATGATCAGAAACCGGGCGCGATCGTTGACTGCGGTCATGGTGAGGTCGCTTCACTTCGCTCAGAATAGGATAATCCGCCGACCATGGCCAGATTATTGCAAGATAGTACATCGCCATATTTGGCTGGCGCTTGCCCGGCCGTGCAAATCGGCCGAATGTGCCGGTAAACAAAACAATAGCTTTGGCAGAGACCGTGCATGACAGAGTTCGTCCTCCCCTTGCCCGCAACCCTTTCGCTGGCCGTTACGGGCTCTGAGTGGCGTCGACGGGACAGGCACGATCGAACTGACCATCGGCCAGCCGACAGCGTGATCCGATGAGCGACCTCGTCCTTCACAACTACTACCGTTCCTCCACCTCCTATCGGGTGCGGATCGCGCTGGAGATGAAGGGCCTGACCTATGACTACGTGCCGCATCATCTGCGCCATGGCGAGCATCTGGAGCCGGCCTATCTCGCGGTCAATCCGCAGGGGTTGGTGCCGGCGCTGATCCTGGGCGATGGCACGCTTTTGACGCAGTCGCTAGCGATCATCGAATATCTCGACGAGACCAAGCCCGAGCCGCCGCTGCTGCCGAAGGATGCGCTCGGCCGGGCGCATGTCAGGATGCTGGCGCAGATGATCGCCTGCGACATCCATCCGGTGAACAATCTGCGCGTGCTGACCTCGCTGCGCACCCTGTTCGGCGCCGGCGACCAGGATGTCGTCAACTGGTTCCGGCACTGGGTGAACGAAGGTTTCCAGCCGCTTGAAAAGATTCTGGCTTCGTCGCCGCAGACGGGCATGTTCTGTCACGGCGACACACCGGGGCTGGCCGACATCTGCCTGGTCGCCCAGGTCATCAACAATGCCCGCTTCGGCGTCGACATGACGCCTTACCCCACGATCTCGCGCATTCATTCCGCCTGCATGGCGCTGCCGGCCTTTCAGAAGGCGGCGCCAGAGAATCAGATAGACGCGGAATAGCCGCATAGGATTGGGGCAGAGTATAGGGAGTTGCCGATGAAAGCCGTCGTCTTCGAGAAATTCGGCGAGGCGCCGACGATCCAGACCGTGCCCGATCCGAAGCCGGCGCCGGAAGGCGTCGTCATCAAGGTCGAGGCGACCGGGCTCTGCCGCAGCGACTGGCATGGCTGGATGGGCCATGACGACGGCATCACGCTGCCGCATGTGCCGGGCCACGAACTGGCGGGTGTCGTCGTCGCCGCCGGCAAGCGGGTGACCCGCTGGAAGGCCGGCGAGCGTGTCACCGTGCCCTTTGCCGTCGGCTGCGGCCGCTGCTTCGAATGCAATTCGGGCAATCACCAGGTCTGCGAGCACCAGACGCAACCCGGCTTCACTGCCTGGGGTTCGTTCGCCGAATATGTCGCCATCGACCATGCCGACACCAACCTCGTGCGCCTGCCGGACGAGATGGACTTCGCCACAGCCGCCAGCCTCGGCTGCCGTTTCGTCACCTCGTTCCGCGCCATTGTCGACCAGGGCCGGGTGACGCCAGGTGAATGGGTGGCTGTGCATGGCTGCGGCGGCGTCGGCCTGTCCGCGATCATGATCGCCAGCTCGATGGGCGCCAATGTGATAGCCATCGACCTCACCGACGAGAAGCTGGACTTCGCGAAAAAGATCGGCGCGGTGGCCACGATCAATGCCGCGACAACGACGAATGTGGTCAAGGCGGTCAAGCAGATCACCAATGGCGGTGCGCATATGTCGATGGACGCGCTTGGCCATCCGACGACCTCGTTCAACTCGATCGCCAATCTGCGCCGGCGCGGCCGTCACGTGCAGGTCGGCCTGATGCTCGCCGAGCATGCCAGGCCGCAGGTGCCGATGGACAAGGTGATCGCCTTCGAACTCGAGATCCTCGGCAGCCACGGCATGCAGGCCTACCGCTATCCGGCGATGATGGAGATGATCCGTACCGGCAAGCTGAAGCCCGAACTTCTGGTCGGCAAGAAGATCAGCCTTGAGGAGGCGCCCGCCGCGCTGATGGCGATGGGAGGCTTCGAAGGCATCGGCATCGGCGTGGTGACGAAATTTTAGCTGCGGCCGGCACTATCACCCAACAGTCGCGGGTCGCGGCGCTTCCTGCTTGGCAAACTTCTTCGCTCCGAACACGCACAAGACCACGCCGAGCGTGACGACAATCATCAGCGGGCTGACCTGTTCGTGCAGCAGCGTTGCCGCCAGCGCGAGGCCGAAGAAGGGCTGCAACAACTGCAATTGCCCGACCGCGGCGATGCCGCCTTGCGCCAGGCCGCGATACCAGAACACGAAGCCGATCAGCATGCTGAACAGCGAGACATAGGCAAGACCGATCCAGGCGCTGGAGCCGACGCCGGCAAAGGACGACGGCAACGTCGCAAAGGTCAGTACCAGCATGATCGGCAGCGAGAGCACCAGCGCCCAGCAGATCACTTGCCAGCCGCCGAGCTTGCGCGACAGCGCCGCGCCCTCGGCATAACCCAGCCCGCAGGCGATGATGGCGGCCAGCATCAGACCGTCGCCCACCGCTGAGGCCGTCACGCCCTGCGTCAGGGCAAAGCCTGCGACAAGTGCGCTGCCCAGGCACGAAAACAGCCAGAACGCCGGCCGTGGCCGATCGCCACCCCGCAGCACGCCGAAGATCGCGGTCGCCAGCGGCAGCAGGCCGACGAAGATGATGGAATGGGCCGTGGTGACGTGCTTCAGCGCCAGCGCGGTCAGCAGAGGAAAGCCGACAACCACGCCAAGTGCTACGATCACCAGCGAAAGCAGATCGCCGCGCTCCGGACGTTTCTGCCGGAAGAGGAGCAGCATTGCCAGGCCAAGCAGTCCGGCAATCGCCGCTCTGGCCGACGTCAGGAATGTCGGATCGAAGTCCATCACCGCCACGCGCGTCGCCGGCAGCGAGCCGCTGAAAATCAGCACGCCGATGAAGCCGTTCACCCAGCCGTTCAAACTCTTGTCCATGATCTGCTCCGTTTGCCCTCCCCGTACAGGCTCGGGGGATGGCGCCGCCAGAGACAATGCGGTACAGTTTGGCAAAACTGTTATGGTTCATCGGGGAGTACAGATGGACACGCCTGCTCCAAAAACGGACAGCGGAGGAACGCTTGTCGAAGCGGTCATGGCGGCGATCAGGCAGCGCATCGCCGCGCGCACCCTGACGCCTGGGGCGCGGCTGCCGTCGATCCGGGCCTTTGCCGGCACGATGCAGGTGTCCAAGTCTACGGTGGTCGAGGCCTATGAACGGCTCGCCGCCGAAGGCGCGATCCGTTCCCGGCCTGGTTCGGGCTTTTATGCCGCCGGACCGCTGGCGCCACTGTCACTGGCCGAGATCGGCCCCCGGTTCGACCGCGCCGTCGATCCTCTCTGGGTCTCGCGCCAGTCGCTGGAAGCAGGCGACGACGTGCTGAAGCCCGGCTGCGGCTGGCTGCCGGCTTCATGGATGCCGCAGGCAGGATTGCGCCGGGCGCTGCGCACGGCAGCGCGTGCCGATGATGTTGCGCTCGCCGACTACGGCACGCCACTCGGGCTGCCGCCGCTGCGCCAACTGCTGGCGCGGCGCATGGCCGGCCATGGCATCGAAGCTTCGCCCGACCAGATCATGCTGACGGAATCGGGCACGCAGGCCATCGACCTGCTGTGCCGGTTCCTGATCGAACCCGGCGATACGGTGCTGGTCGACGACCCTTGCTATTTCAACTTCCACGCCTTGCTGCGCGCCCACCGCGCCAAGGTCGTCAGCGTTCCCTATACGCCGTCAGGACCGGACATCGAACTGTTCGCCCAGGCGCTGGCCGAGCACCGGCCGCGCCTCTACATCACCAATTCCGCCATCCACAATCCGACCGGCGCAATCCTGTCGCCTGTCACCGCGCACCGGCTGCTCAAGCTCGCCGACCAGTCGGACCTCACCATCATCGAGGACGACATCTTCGCCGATTTCGAGCACGCGCCTGCCCCGCGCCTTGCGGCGTTCGACGGCCTGAGCCGTGTCGTCCATATCGGCAGCTTCTCCAAGACGCTTTCGGCATCGGTGCGCTGCGGCTTCATCGCAGCACCCCACGACTGGATCGAACAACTCACCGACCTCAAGATCGCCACAACCTTCGGCGGCGGCCGGCTCGCGGCCGAACTGGTGCTGACGCTGCTCAAGGACGGCAGCTATCGCAAGCACATGGACTTGCTGCGAGCGCGGCTTTCGCGCGCCATGGGCGAAACGAGCGCCCGCCTGAAGGCGATCGGCATCACGCCCTGGATCGAGCAGCCGGCCGGCCTGTTCCTGTGGTGCAGCCTGCCGGATGGGGTGGATGCGACAGAAGTGGCCCGCCGTGCTTTGGCCGCCAACATCGTGCTCGCCCCCGGCAATGCGTTCAGCCTGTCGCAGACCGCTAGCCGTTTCTTGCGCTTCAACGTTGCCCAGTCGGGAGACGAGCGGATTTTCACCGCGCTCGAAGCGGCGACGTCGCGTTGATGTCGTGATCACCAGTCAGCGCGAAGACGCGCAAACCTCGCGCACGCAATCGCGCAACCAGCATTGCGTCGGATCAGCGTCGAGGCGCGGATGCCAGAGCATGGAGATGGTGACCTCCACGGTGGTGACCGGCAACGGAAAGCTGAACATGCCGGCACGTGCCCCTTGCGAATGCCGCTCGGGAACGCTGGCGATCAGATCGGAAGCACGCGCCATGGCAAGTGCGGCCGAGAAGCCTGAAACCATGCACACCAAGGTCCGCTGCAATCCGAACTGGCTCAAAGCCTCGTCGATCGGCCCCCTTTCGCGGCCACGCCTGGAAACACTGATGTGGCGGCCGGCCGCGAAGCGCTCCGGTGTGATGGCGCCCTGGCCCAGCGGATGACCGGCCCGCACCACACCGATGAAGCGGTCGCGGAACAGCGCCTGGATCCGCACCTCGGGCCCGGTCTCGCCGGCAACGCCGATCTCCAGGTCAACAGCCGCTTCGCGCAGTGAGGCGACGTCCTTGTCGGACTTTGGTGCGAAGCGCAGCCGAACGCTTGGCGCGTCCGCTTCAATGCGGGCGACAAGCCGCGGACCGTACTCCTCGACGAAGCCCTCATTGGTGCGCAGCGTAAACGTCCTGTCGAGACGTGAAAGGTCGAGCAGGCTCGCCGGACGCAACAACGCTTCCGCGTCCTGAACCACACGTCCTGTCTGTTGTCGCAATTCAAGTGCCCGCGGCGTCGGCACCAGGCCGCGCCCGGCGCGGACCAGCAAGGGGTCGCCCGTCGCCTCGCGCAGGCGCGCCAGCGTCCGGCTCATTGCCGAGGGGCTGAGGCGTAGCTTATCGGCGGCACGCGCCACGCTGCCCTCGGTCAGCAGAATGTCGAGAGCGAAAAGCAAATTGAGATCGGGCAGTGTCATCGGCGGACCATAGCATGACATGGCGTTCCATGCATGGATAAGATGCAAATGCTGCGCCTTCCGCCACATCAGCCAGAAGACTAGATCTCCGACAGCTCCGGTTTGGAGCGAACAGAAAGGAGATCGCCTTGGCAATCGCTGAGCAAAATCGGGACGAGCGCGTAGCGGCGCCGCAACAGACCCAATCCGCAGGCTCGGCGCTGGCAAGCCTTTCGCTTGCCACGCTGCTGTCCTCGCTCGGAACCAGCATCGCCAGTGTCGGCCTGCCCTCGCTGATGCAAAATTTCGGCGCATCGTTCCAGTCGGTGCAATGGGTTGTTCTCGCCTACCTGCTTGCCATCACCACATTGATCGTCAGCGCCGGACGGCTCGCCGACATGTTCGGTCGCCGGCCGTTGCTGCTTGGCGGCATAGCGCTGTTCACGCTCGCCTCGGTGCTGTGCGGCCTGGCGCCGACCCTTTGGCAGCTGATCGCCGCGCGGGCCATACAGGGGCTTGGTGCGGCGCTGATGATGGCGCTGACGCTGGCCTTTGTCGCCGAAACGGTGACCAAGGCCAGGACCGGCAGCGCCATGGGCCTAATCGGCGCCATGTCGGCGATCGGCACGACACTTGGCCCCTCGCTCGGCGGCTTGTTGATCGCCGGTTTCGGCTGGCGGGCGATTTTCCTCGTCAATGTCCCGCTTGGCGTGCTGACCTTCGCTCTCGCCTGGCGTGCCCTGCCGGCAAGCAGCAAGACCGCGCAAGCCGATCGAGGCGAGTTCGACGCGATAGGCACCGTCCTGCTTGCCCTGACGCTGGCCGCCTATGCGCTGGCCATGACGCTTGGCAGAGGCAGCTTCGGCTCCCTCAATATCGGCCTGCTGGCTGTCGCCGGCATCGGCGTCCTTCTGTTCGCCGGCGCGCAGGCGAAGGTGAAAACCCCGTTGATCCAGCTCGCCAGCTTTCGTGACCTCGAGCTGAGCGCCAGCCTCGGCATGAGCCTCATCGTCGCCACCGTGATGATGGCGACCCTGGTCGTTGCCCCCTTCTATCTGTCTCGTGGGCTCGGGCTGGATGCCGCAATGGTCGGTCTTGCGCTGTCGACCGGCCCGCTGATCTCGACCCTGTCGGCGCTGGTGGCCGGACGCCTTGCCGATCGCTTCGGAGCCCACAGGATGATGACTGCCGGCCTGCTCGGCCTCGCCACGGGCACTTTCCTGCTGTCGCTGGCCATGACGAAACTCGGCATTGTCAGCTACGTCGTTCCTATCAGCGTCACCTGCGTCGGCTACGCGCTGTTCCAGACGTCCAACAATGCAGCCGTGATGATGGGTGTCGGTGCCGGCGAGCGTGGCGTCGTTTCCGGCCTGCTCAACCTGTCACGCAATCTTGGTCTGATCACCGGTGCGTCGTTGATGGGCGCCATCTTCGCCGCAGCATCGGCTGGCGGGACGGACGAGACGATATTGGGCTCTGCGGCAGCTGCCCGGGGCATGCAGGTCACCTTCCAGGCGGCTACGGTGCTTGCGCTGGTCGCGCTCAGCCTGGCGGTGCTCTCCTGGCGCACCGTCGCGAAGCGCGAGGCGCAGGCATAGGGCCTCAGGCCCCTGCCCGCTTGCGGCGCTCGTAGAGCATCACCAGCGTCTCGGCGGTCAAGGCCGGCTTCGGCTCGCCTTCGATCTCGACCGTATTGGCGGCCTTCATCAGATACTGGCCGGGACCTTTGTCCTCCATCGACAGGAGTGTCGTGCGCAGCCTGATGCGCGCGCCGACCCGGACCGGCGCCAGGAAGCGCACCTTGTCGAAGCCGTAATTGAAGGCAGCCTGCGTGTTTTCGGGCACGATGCCCATGCCGAGCGCCAGAGCGCCGATGATCGACAGCGTCAGATAGCCATGCGCGATCGTGGTGCGGAACGGGCTTTGCCGTTTCGCTCTTTCAGGGTCGACATGGATCCACTGATGATCGCCCGTGCATTCGGCAAACTGGTCGATGCGGTGCTGATCGACCGTCGTCCACTCCGACACGCCAAGCTCCTGCCCGGCCATCGTCCTCAACTGCTCGAAGGTCGGCGGCGTCCTCGGCCGTGTTTCCGTCATTCCTGCATTCCCGATCGTTCCGCCTGTCTCCGGACCACGAACCGGCAGCCTCTGTCAATTCGCCACGAGCGATTCCACTTCATCATGCTCAGGCCGCGTCAGGGTTCATTTCCGCGCACGAAAAGCCCGCGGCTGAACATTTCCAGGTGCCGCGATGGTCTTCATCCCAAGTTTCGAGGGCAATCGTCGAACCAGGGAAAAACGGCTTTGGTACGGAAACGACTATTTCTTCTCGTAACCGGAGCGGATTTCCGCCATCGCATCCTTGATGCGCTCGCGCAGGATCTCGACGGATTCGGTGCCGGATTTCCTGACCAGTTCGGACACCTCGCCGGCATTCTTCAGCGCGGTTTCGAAGGATTTCCGCGCGAACTCCGCCTGCTTGGCCATCAGTTCCTGCGGATTGCCCGGCGCCCGGTAGTTCTGCGCCATGTCGGCGACTTCGCGCAGCGTGTCCTGCAGCATCTCGCGCTGCCTGGAGAACAGCGAGGTCGCTCCGGCGGCACCGGCTCTCGCCGACTTCTCTAGCGCTTCGAGGTTCTTGCGATGGTGGCTGAGGATCGCTTCTATATCGACATTCGGCACCTTCAGGTCACGGCCGAATCTGCTGAACATGTCCAGGAACGAGTCGGATTCCGGTTGTTTTGCCATAGTCGTTTGCTCCCCAGTCTGCCGCGAATACTAACCCTCATTGAAGAATAGAGCATGACGCGCCCGCGTCAATTGACGAGGAACAATCGCTCTGCCGTATAAAGCGTTATGCCGGCAAGTCCGCCGATGACCATGCCGTTGAAGCGGATGTATTGCAGGTCCCGGCCGATGTTCATTTCGATCAGCCGGGTGAGCTGGCCAAGGTCCCAGCGCCTGACCTGGTCGGCGATGAATTTCGATACGCCGCTCTTCTGGCTTTCGACGAAGGAGGACAGCGCCACGACGAACCCCTGGTTCATATCGGCCCTGATCTGCGCGTCGCTGGCCAAATGGCGGCCGACCTCGACGAACATCGCCGCGAGATGGGCGCGGATCATCGAATTCGGTGCCTTGGCGTCCTGCTCGATGAACAGGCTGAGGCTCTCCCACATGTCGCCGGCCAGTGCCTTCATCTCCGGCCGGGCCAGGAAATCGCGCTTCAGCTGCTCGGCACGCCTGGCATATTGCTTCGACGTCCGCAGCCGCTCGATGAAGGTCCGGGCAAAGCGGTCGAATTCGGCGCGCATCGGATGATCGGGATCGGCCCGCACCTCGTCGAGCAGCGAGCCGGCGGACGCGACGATCTTCTTCAACAGATAGGCGTCGGCGCGAAACAGGTTGAAAAGCGACGGCAGTTCCTCGCGGATCTTCTCGCGCATGGTCGCCAGCGCCTCCTCGTCGTTCAAGAAGCGGCCGATCACCCTTGTGAATTCGTCGAACAGTTTCTGATGGCGGCGGTCGTCGGTCAGTGCCGACAGCAACTCGGCCGCCAGCGGCGCCAGCGGCACCTTGTCGATTTGCTCCAGCATGCGGCTGGTGACGAAACCGCGCAGGCCGGATTGCTCGACCGCTGTGAGCGTTTGCGGCACCAGACGGGCGACGAAGCGCGACAGGCCGGCGGCGCGCTCGGCATCCGCCAGCCAGTCGGCGACCAAAGCCGAAAAGTCGACCTCGGCCAGTTTCTCGCGCACCGGCTCGGGCGCCAGGAAATTGACCTCGATGAAGCGGCCGAGATTGTCGGCGATGCGGTTCTGGTTCTCCGGGATGATGGCGGTATGCGGGATCGGCAGGCCGAGCGGCCGCTTGAACAGCGCCACCACCGCGTACCAGTCGGCCAGCCCGCCGATGGTCGCCGCCTCGGCGAAGGCGGCGACAAAGCCAAGCCATGGATAGGTGCCCTCGAACGACTTGGCCGATGCAAAGACGAGGACGCAGAGCACCAGCGCCGCGGTGGCCGCGAATTTGGTACGCCTCAGCGCCGAGAGCTTCGCTTCGGCATCGATGTCGATGCGAACGGAAGGAGCCGGGGCAAGAACCTGGACTGGTGGTGACATGGGTCGAGCCGCTCCTGATCGGTGTTGCGATCTTATTTAGGATCGGTCCCGGCCAAATGCCCGCGACACGCCATCCGGGTCACAAATGCGCGCGGTCATGCACATAAAGTTGACGAACTTGTTCATCTATTATGCGCCGCCAGTCTGGAATTGTTCCAAGGTATAGGCCATATTGAACCCAAGCTACTGCTTCGTGAGGACAAAATGCGGCTTACGCGCCAGACCAATTACGCCATGCGCATCCTGATGTATTGCGCCGCCAACAGCGATCGGCTGAGCCGCATCCCCGAGATCGCAGCCGCCTATTCGGTGTCGGAGCTTTTCCTGTTCAAGATCCTGCAGCCCCTGGTCGAGCATGGTCTGGTCGAGACGGTGCGCGGCAGGAATGGCGGCGTCAGGCTTGGCCGCGCCGCCGAGCAGATCAGCCTGTTCGACGTCGTGCGGGTGACGGAAGAGAGCTTCGCCATGGCCGAGTGCTTCGAGAACGATGCGGCCGAATGCCCGCTGGTCGACAGCTGCGCGCTGAATTCGGCGCTGCGCGAGGCGCTCAACGCGTTCTTTGCCGTGCTGTCGCGCTATACGATCGCCGACCTGGTGGCGGCGCGCCCGAATGTGCGCCAGTTGCTTGGCATCGACATGCTGGTGCAACGCGCTCCGGCCGCCTGATCCTCTGGCCTGTCGCTAGGCGGCCGACTGCGGCAGCACGAACGGCACGTTGCCCGTCGGCAGCACGCCGACCTTCAGCCGGCAATCGAAGACCTTTTCGATCAGCTCGTCGCTGAGCACATCCTGCGGCGCGCCGGCGGCGGCGAGCCGTCCGCGATGCATGACATGGATGCGGTCGGCATACATGGCCGTCAGGTTGAGGTCGTGCAGGATGGCGATCACGCCACCGCCGCGCCTGGCGAAGTCGCGGGCGATGTTCATGATGATCAGTTGGTGTTTGATGTCGAGGCTGGAAACCGGCTCGTCGAGAAACAGGTAGCGCGGTTTGCCGTCCAGCACCGGTGCCCAGACCTGGCACAACACGCGCGCAAGCTGGACGCGCTGCTGCTCGCCACCCGAAAGCTCCTGGTAGAAACGCCCGGCAAAACCCTCGAGGTCGACGCGCGCCAGCGCCCGTTCGGGCAGCCGCGCATCCTCGCCTGGCAAGACGCCCGAGCGGCCGCCGACAAGGCCAAGCTTGACCACCTCTCGCACCGTGAACGGGAAGGACAGCGTCGTCGCCTGCGGCAGCACCGCTCGCTGCGTCGCGGCCTCGACCGCCTTCATTACCGACATGTCGCGGCCGTTGAGAGCAATGCTGCCCGTATAGGAAAGCTCTCCCGACAGGGCCTTGAGGAAGGTCGTCTTGCCGGACCCGTTGGGTCCGACAATGGCTGCCACTTCGCCTGGCCGCGCCTCGAAATCGACACCGGCAACGATAGGTTTGCCCGCGATCGCCACCGAAACATCCCTTGCCTCGATCATCCAGGCCTCACAGGTCGACAATGCCGCGCTTGCGCAGCAGGATCCAGAGGAAGAATGGCGCGCCGGCGATCGCGGTGACGATGCCGATCGGCAGTTCGGCGGGCGCGACGATGGTGCGGGCTACGGCATCCGCCAGCAAAAGCAGCGAGGCGCCGAGCAAGGCCGAGGCCGGCAGCAGATAGCGATTGTCGGGCCCGATCAAAAGCCGCAGCAGATGCGGCACCACGATGCCGACGAAGCCGATGCCGCCGCTGACCGCGACGGAGGCGCCCACCGCCGCCGAAACACCGACGATCGCCGTGTATTTCAGCCGCTGGACTGGAATGCCGAGATGGCCGGCGGTCGCCTCGCCGAGCGCCAGCGCATTGAGGCCCCGCGCCAGGAACGGCATCGCCGCGAGCGCCAGCCCGATGACCGGCCCGACCGAACCGATCTTCTGCCAGGTCGCGCCGGCCAGTGAGCCGAGCTGCCAGAAAGTCAGGTCGCGCAGCTGCCGGTCATCAGCCATGAAGATCAGGATACCGGTCAGCGCCATGGCAAGCGCCGCCAGCGCGATACCGGCGAGCAGCATGGTGGCAACCGAGGTTTGCCCGCGCCGCGTGGCAACCTGACAAAGCACCAGTGTCGTGGCAAGACCGCCGACGAAGGCCGCCAGCGGCAGCGCAAGCGTACCGAGCAAGGCGGTTACCGGCGCCAGGACTGTCGCGCCAAGCACGATGACAGCAACCGCGCCGAGGCTGGAGCCTGCCGAAACGCCGATGAGGCCGGGGTCGGCGAGCGGATTGCGGAAAAGCCCTTGCATCACCGCGCCCGACACGGCGAGTGCCGCCCCGATCAGCACGCCGAGCAGCACGCGCGGCATACGGATGTCCCAGACGATCAGCTGGTCGCGGGCGTTCAACGCCGCGTCGCCAGGCACCGAACCGAACAGCCAGTCGCCGATGACGCCGACGGCCGAGGCATCGGACGCGCCTGAGGTCAGTGACAGAAAAATCGAGACGCCAAGCGCCAGGCACAAAAGCAGGATGACAAGGCGCGCACGCGCCGAGCGGTCGCCTTCGACTGCCGTCGCCATCCCGCCCGCCACGCCGGCGATCGACTGATCCGCCATCCGCTCAGTCCGTGACCTGGCCGCCATAAAGCGAGACTGCGAGGTCATGGATGGCGTCGGCCGTGCGCGGCCCGAAGCCGAGCAGATAACCGCCATCCATCCGGACCACCTTGCGAGTGATCCCCGCCGGCGTCGAGGCGATGGACGGGTGCGAAAACAACTCGTCGTCGGATACGGCCGGTCCGGCATTCTTCATCATCAGGATGACATCAGGCCTGGCGGTGACGATCGCCTCGTCCGACATTTGCTTGTAGCCGGAAAAGCCCTCGACCGCGTTGACGGCGCCGGCCAGCTTGACTATGCCGTCGGCGGCGGTCTCGCTGCCGGCCGCAAGGATCTTGCCACCCTGTATCGACAGTACGAACAGGATGCGCTTGCGCTCCTTGATCGAAGCGGTCTGCTTCTCCGCCGCCTTCAGCTTGGCGTCGACTTCGGCCGCCAGTGTCTCGGCTTTGTCCTCAGCGCCGAGCGCCTTGCCGACGATGCGTATCTTTTCGAGGATGCCCTCATGGCTGTAGCGCTCCGGCACCTCTATGAAAGGGATGCTGGTTTTCTTCAGCACGTCGACGGCTTCCTTCGGGCCGCTGCCGTGCAGCGCCAGGATTCCCGACGGATTGACCGACAGCACGCCTTCCGGCGACAGCTGACGCATATAGCCGACATCAGGCAGTTGGAGCGCCGCCTCGGGGTAGCGGCTGGTGGAGTCGCGCGCGACCAAATGGCTCTGCTGGCCAAGCGCATAGACGATCTCGGTGATCGAACCGCCGATCGCCGCGATCCTGGATGTGTCGGCAAAGGCGGCAACGGTTTCGCTCGCGCGAGCCGGCGAGACGGCGAGAAGCAGCGAAAGGCCGATCGCCGGGACGAGCGTCGCACGAAACAACCGGGGCAATGAAATCATCGTCATGTTTCCTTAGAGCAATTCCAGGAAAAGCGCCTAGCGGGCTTTCCGCTAGGAATTGCGTAAAAACAAAGAGTTAGAGCGGCTCAACCATTCTATATCAAACGTTGAACCGCTCTAGGCCACGGTCGGGCTTGGGATGCGCGGCAGGTTCTCGGCCAGGAAGCGCCAGTCGTCGCGCTCGCCCTCGCCCTCATGGCGCTTGCCGAAGAACTGGATGATCATCTTGCCGTCGGCACCATAAACCTCGAGCGAAGTCACATGGCCGTCCTTGGTCGGCTTGCGCACCGCCCAGACCTCGTGGATGTGGTCGGTCCGCAGATGCAGATGGAAGGTCTCGTCGAGCACATTGATCCACGGTCCCATCGGCTTGATCGACTTGACCGGGCCGGAATGGATCTGGATGCAGCCGCGATTGCCGACAAAGCACATGATCGGCATTTCACCGGCGGCGGCATGATGGAACATGGCGCTGACAGCGTCGTTGTCGACCAGCCAGGCATAGTCCTGACCGACCATGCGCACTGCCTGGCGGCGGCTGAGCTTGAGCGTCTTCAGCATGCCGAAGAACTGGTGCACATCGGTCAGCCTGCTCCACTGATCGCGCAGATCGTCGACACTGGCAACGGCACCCTGAACCTCGTTCTCCTCCTCGGCGCCGATTGCCGAGACCGCCACGATCGGTTCCTGGTTCGACGATTCCAGCCCCGCCACCAGCTTCTGATAGGCGTAGAGGTTGGATGCGGGTCTGAGATGCACCTTGTGCACGGCTTCGCCGGCCGCGTCGAAGAACTGCAGGCTGCGGCGGATGTCGCCGCCATCGCGCTTTTCGACGGCAAAGCCGTGCGCCCAGACCTTCGGGAAGATGCGCAGGTCGATGTTCTCGCCCAACACCATGGCATTGTGGTTGCCAGTGACGACCTTGTCGTAGATGCCTATCTTCTCGTGCACAGCGCTTTCGTTGCGGGTCAGCGCCATCACCTCGCCAACGGCTTCGAGGCCGGTCAGGAGATCGTTGACGCGCGGCTCGACGCGAACGACGCCTTCGCCGCAATGCGCCGCGACGAGTTCGGCCTCCGAAATGCCGAGCTCGGCGGCGAGATCGCGCTCGCGCGTTTTGGGATTGTCTTCCCGCGCCCGCCGGATTTCATGCGGGGAAGGTTTCACGCGCTGGTCCATGTCGGTACCTTACTTGTTGAGGATAAGCTTGCCCTGGCGGGTGATCTTCAGCCGGTAGAGCGCGCCATGATGCTCGATGCCGATCTCGTGCTCGCCCTGGAACAGCGTGTTGCTGGAGAGCGTCCGCACCGCGAGCGGAACCCGGTCGAAACGGGCTGACGTGTCGTCGGAGCGGCGGACGCGATAGCGGAAGTCACTGGGATTGTGCGTGTTCATCTGGTCGGTCCCTTTCCTGTGCCGGCCACCTGGCCGGGCGCCTGCGTAAAATGCCGATTCATTTCTTGACTTGAATAATCATGTTTACTAGTCAGTGCAATACCGGACTAAATGAGTCAACATTTAAGACGCCGGACGCGATGAAAAATGCCAGCGAGCCCCGGGCCAGCCAGCATCGAACCTGGATTTTTGGAGTTGGGGCATGGGGTTGGCGAATTGGGGACTGGGTCTGGCGGACAGCGCTGGCCCGGCGCATCGGTCGATGGCAAAGGGAATGGCCACATTGCTGGCTGGCGCGGCGGCAATCGCATTGCTCGCACCGCCTGCCAATGCCCAGCAGGCGGCCCAACCAGCGGCTGACCAGACGAATGAGGCAAAGACGGACGAGCCCAAGCCCGCCGAGGCAGCCGCAACACTGCTCGACAAGATCCTTGTCATAAGCCGTACCGGCGAAACGGCGATCGAATCGCTGGCCTCGGCCAGCCACGTCGACCGCGAACAGCTCGACCGCCGCATGGCGACGACGCCGAACGAGATGCTGCTCGGCGTGCCGGGCGTCGCGGTGCAGGCCGACGCGCGGCGCGTCAGCTCCAGCATCAACATCCGCGGCCTGCAGGATTTCGGCCGCGTCGCGGTGATCGTCGACGGCGCCCGACAGAGTTTCCAGCGCTCCGACCACGGCACGCAATCGACCTTCTACGTCGATCCCGAACTCATCAAGTCCGTCGACATCATCCGCGGCCCGGTCGCCAACACCTATGGTTCCGGCGCCATCGGCGGCGTCGTCTTCTTCGACACCAAGGATGCCGAGGACTTCCTCAAGCCTGAGGAAACCTGGGCCGGCTCCGTCACCGGGCGCTACGAAAGCAACGGCAAGGGCTGGACCACCAGCGCCAGCGGCGCTTATCGCTTCAACGAAAACTGGGATGTGCTGGGCAACATCGTCTACCGCAACTATGACGACTACAAGAATGGCGGCGGTGACACCGTTGCCGGCACCGGCTTCGACGTGCTGAGCGGCCTGCTCAAGACCACGATCCGCCCCAGCGAAAACAGCGAATTGAAGCTCGGCTGGGTCGGCTCGAGCGACGGATGGACAGAGACCAGCGGCGGCGTGCCGGCGAACGATGTCGACTTGAAGTCGAACACCTTCACCGCTCGCTACAACATCACCGACGACGCCAAGAGCTGGCTCGACCTGCACATCAACGCCTCCTACAACAAGACCAACCTCGATCTGACGACCCTTGTTGCGCAAAACCGGTTCGATCCGGTCACCGGCCTTCCCGTGGTGCTGCCGGCGGGCTCGATATCGACCTTCGATGTCGGCACCACAGGCATCGACATCTGGAACACGTCACGCTTCGAGACCGCGGGCATCGCGCATGAGTTGACCTATGGCGGCGACTGGGTGGGCGACAATGTCGAGACGGGCGGCACGGCCGGTGGCGACAGTTTCTACACGCCGTCGGGCAAGCGCAACGTCTCCGGCGCCTATATCCAGGACAAGCTGACCTGGGACTGGCTCGAAGTCATCACAGGCCTGCGCTATGACAACTACAGCCTGAAGGACACGAGCAACGAAACATCCGGCGACAGGCTGTCGCCGCGCATCACCGTCGGTGTCTCGCCATTCGAAAGCGCCGGCCTCGCGGGTCTGCAGCTCTACGGCACCTACGCGGAAGGCTACCGGTCGCCGTCGCTGACCGAAACGCTGATCAGCGGCAACCATCCGGCCGGCGTCAGCTTCCCGTTCCTGCCCAATCCCAATCTGCGGCCCGAAACCGGCAAGACCACCGAGTTCGGTGTCAACTACAAGCAGAACGACATTCTCGAAGCCGGCGACGCGCTGCGACTGAAGGCCGCCTACTTCAACAACAATGTCGACGACTACATCGACGGCGTCATCCTGTCGCCCTTCGACCCGACCAGCGGTTGCCCATTCGGCCCGGGCATCCCGATCTGCTTCCAGTACCAGAACTTCGCCAAGGCCAAGATCAACGGCTTCGAACTGGAAAGCGTCTACGACGCCGGCTGGGGTTATGCCGGGCTCTCGGCCTCGATCATAAACGGTCACACCATCTCGTATGAAGGCGAGCGGGCCGACCTTGCCAGCATCCCGTCCTCCCAGGTGACGGCGCAGCTTGGCGTTCGCTTCCTCGAAGACAAGCTGACCGTCGGCGGCGAAGTACAATACAACGGCAAGCCCAAGGGCAATCCAGTGGCCAAGGACTATACGCTGGTCAACGCCTTTGCCAGCTACCAGGCGACCGACAATTTGAAGGTGGACTTCCGCGCAGACAATTTGTTCGATGTCAAATACACCAACCCGCTGAACGGAAGCACCACCGCGGTCCTCTACGAACCCGGCGTCACGCTGAAGCTGGCGGCAACCATGCGCTTTGGAGGCTGACTATATGACGAGCTTGACGGCATCGCTTCGTCTGCTGACCTCGACGCTGGCGATGTCGCTTGCAACGGTGCCGGCGTGGACCCAGTCCGCGCCGGCCCCTGTCCTCACGCTCGAACTCAACGGCGCGCAGCCCTCCGAGAAGGGCTGCCGGCTGACCTTCGTCGTCAACAATGCACTCGGCGCCGACCTTACCAAGGCGGCGTTCGAGATTGCGCTGTTCAACGACGCCGGCGTCGTCGACCGGCTGACCGTGCTCGATTTCAAGGACCTGCCCAACGGCAAGACCAAGGTGACGCGCTTCGACCTGGCAGGAACGGACTGTGCCAAGGTCAGGCGCGTGCTGATCAACAGCGCGACCGAATGCGCCAGCAGCGGCGTCGAGCCAAGCGCATGCATGCGCAAGCTGAAGACCGAGACAAAGACCGGCATTGCTTTCGGGGTCTGAGGGCGACAGTGGGGGACTGCATCCCGCCTTCATGCAAGACGCAGTGACTTGGCCCATCTCCGGTCCGCTGCCATGGCAGGCAATCGATCTTGATTTGACAATACCACGTCGCTCGCGGCAGTTCTCGGCGCGAGACATGCAAGAAATCAGCCCCCTCCCCAACGCCGGCAGCGAGCTGGCGATCCCGCCGGCCAAGCCGATTGCACCCGCGCGGCCATCAGCCTGGAACCGCAAATGGGCGGTGGCGATGATCGCCTCCTGCCTGCTCCATGCCGCTGCTGCGGCAGCGTTTCTGTTCGCACCCGCCGGGGCATTCGATACCGGGGACGCAATACAGTCCGAAGGCGCCGATCAATCGGGCGCCGACGTGGTGGGCAGCGCCCTGGATGGCCAGGCGCCCGGCGTGATGGACGTGACCTTGGTGCCCGATCCGCGGCCAGCCAAACCCGAGGCCGTTCAACCCAAGCCGCCAACCGACACGCCTCAACCAGCCAGGGAGGCCACGACCAACCCTCCGCTGGAAGCTGCCGAACAACCAATCGACGCTGCCGACATACTGACGGCCGCCACCCCGCGCCAGGACGACCAGAATGTCGCTGCAAGCAGCGAAGCGCCGGCATCGCCCGCAACTCAGACACAAAGCACCGAGGCGCCTCCTGTCGATGAGTCTCCTGCCGCTTTGCCTGTTGCCAAGCCACCGGTCCCAACCGCGAGGCCAAGCGCAACAGCCGGGCTTGGAGGAACAAGCCAGACAAACGATGCGCGTGGCGCGGCAGATGGCGAGGAACGCGACCAAGCGGTGGTTTCCAGCAAGGGCAAAAAGCAGGCCGCGGCAGGCAATGCGATGGAATCCCGCTACAGCGGTGAAATTCAGAAGAAGCTTGCCCGCGCCAATCGTCGCGTTTCGAAATCCGTGCAAGCGAAGGCTCGCAACAATGCCAGGGTGGTATTCGTTGTTATGGCCGACGGCAGCATCAGCGATCTGCAGCTTGCCGAAAGCTCGGGATCTGCCGAGCTCGATCAATTCGCATTGACCCTTGTGCGCCAGCAAGCCCCGTTCCCTCCCATTCCACCCGAGACCGGCAGGTCAAGTTGGGTGTTCAAAGCGCGGGTCGGTCCGTTTTAAGAGCCTCTGCCTCGTCGTTTCAGACCTCCATCAAACAGCACAATTCGCAATCCCGAAAGGAACCCCATGTACATCGCCATGAACCGCTTCAAGGTCCAGAACGGCTCGGAAACCGCCTTCGAGGACGTCTGGAAGAACCGTGATTCGAGCCTTTCGGAGATGAAAGGTTTTCGGGAATTCCATCTGCTGCGTGGCCCCGTCAACGAAGCTGAAGGCTACACGCTGTTTGCCTCGCACACGGTGTGGGCGAGCCACGATGATTTCGTCGCCTGGACCAAGTCGGAGAATTTCCGCGCCGCGCACCGCAACACCGGCACGACGAAAGTCCATTATCTCGGCCATCCGCAATTCGAGGGCTTTTCCGTCGTCGAAGGCGCCTGACATGGCAACAACTGCCGAAGATCCCGCCCGCAGCATTCCGGTCCTGCCCTCGCCCGACATCGCGGCGACGCGCGATTTCTATTGCGATGAGCTCGGTTTCGGCATCGTCGGGCCGGAGATGGACGACTATCTGATCGTGCGCCGCGGCGAAATCGAGAGCCATTTCTGGAAGAGCGACGACCGCAAACTGCCCGAAGTCTCGTCCTGCTACATCAGGGGTGGCGAGGTGCCGGCGCTGCACGCCGAATTCTCTGCGCGCCGCGTCGAGAAGCTCAGCCCCTTCACCGTGCGGCCATGGAACATGAAGGAATTCTACGTCCGGGACCCGCACGGCAATCTGCTGAAATTCGGCTGCGCGCCCGAGGATATCTGAAGCTTCGCCGGGCAACCCGTGTCAGCGTGGCGCCCAACCGAACAGGCGCCGCACTCTCCGCGTGAAGCGCTTGCGCAACTGTCGCCGGCGGTTCTTGCTACTGAGAAACGGCGTCAGCCGGGGATCGGCGGCCAGAGCGCCGAACCGCCGGACATGCTGCGCAAGGAACCCGGGCACGAAATCCCTGCCGTTGATGGCGCGTAGCCGCTCCGCATGGGCCAGCACATAATCGAGGACATCAGCGCCCATGGTCGCCTCGTGGGCAAGATAGGCCGGCGATTGCTGCACATGGCCGCCGGCATAGGCGGCGCCGGCCGATGCGTTGGCGCCATGCAGACGATAAAGGCCGAGACTCTCGGACAGGATCAGGCTGCCAGCGGCCAGATGCGCGCATGTCGCGGCAAAGTAGTCGGTCCCTGTCTTCACCCGAAACGGGAACGCCAGAACTGGTTCCAGCGCACCGCGCCGGAAAACCATCGACGAGGTCGGCGCCCACATCCAGCCATAGGCGCTAGGTCCGAAATAGGTCACCGGATGGTCCGATTGATAGGCAAGCTCGCCAGCCATCGCGCCAAGCTGCCTGAAGGCCGGAATGCCGATCCCGGCCGCCTCCGGTTCCGGTCGCGGCTTGCGCAGCATGACATAGGTGCTCGCGAGCAAGGTCCGCTGGCTATCGACGAAGAAAACATCCGAGCTGGATAGCGACGCCGTTCGCGTCGGGTTCAGATGCGCCGACAGATGCGCAAGCAAGAAATTCGGCAGCCAGATATCGTCGGCATCGAGGAATGCAACGAAAGGCGCGTCGGTCGCGGCAAAGCCATCGCGAAATCCCGCGATCTGCCCGCCATTCTCCGAGCGCGCCCGCAGCCGCAGGCGCGGGTCGCCAATCGCCTGGAGGAGTTCGCGGACATGTTCGGCCGAGCCGTCGCTCGAGGCATCGTCGACGATGACGCAGTCCCAGTTCCGGTAGGTCTGCGCCAACACCGAGCGGATCGCCTGTTCGACGTATGGGCGGTAATTGTAGCAGGTGATGACCACCGCCACGCGCGGCAGCTCAAACGGTGGGGACGTGTCTTCCATCTGATCGGCCTCGCCCGCTCGAATTGCCACCCATGTTCATCCGGCAGCTTTTCCTTTGCAACTCGACGCAGCCGAGCGAAGTGCGAAAACCTAGGCGGCCGCCAGCAGGCTGGCATTGCCGCCCGCCGCCGTGGTGTCGACGCAGACAGCCCTCTCATGTGCGTAGGCCGCCGGGTTGAGCACCTCGCTGACCAAGGGTACGATCGGGCCGCTGCGGTCGGCGATGACCTTGCGCACGATGCGCGCGGCCTCAGGCGTGCCGGAGAAGGCGACGACGTCGACGCGTAGCGAACGGGCCTCGACCGGATCAGGGCGTCCGTCGATAGCCGCCAGCGGCAGGCCCTTGCCGGTCAGCGCCGACAGCGCCGCCGGCGCTCCTGGCGCTACTGCAAGCACGGCGTTGCCGGCGGCGAGCGCCTGGATCGTCTGGGCAAGCAGTGTATCGGCGTCCGGCCCTAGGCACAGCACCCGGCCGCGAGGCGACAGCGACAGCGTGTTGGCTTCGCCCGTCGGCCCGGGCAGGTCGACCTGGCCGAAATCGATGCCGGCGGCAGCGCCGATGGCCGCCGCACCCTTGCCGCGCAGATGCTTGCGCAGGATGGCCACACGATCGGGCCGCGTCGACCAGCCGCCAAGCGTCGGATCGGGCAGATTGTCGGCAAGCTCGGTCGCCGTCACCTTGTGGCCGTCATCGAGGTGCGTGCCAGCCTCCGGCCCTTTGCGGAAGCGCCTCAGATAATGTGGCCCGCCGGCCTTCGGTCCGGTGCCGGACAGCCCCTCGCCGCCGAAGGGCTGGGAGCCGACAACGGCGCCGATCTGGTTGCGGTTGACATAGATGTTGCCGGCGTGGATGCCGTCGACGAAATGCTGGACGCGACCCTCGATGCGAGTGTGCAGGCCGAAGGTCAGGCCATAGCCCTTGCGGTTGATAGCGGCGATGACGGCGTCGATCTCGTCGGCGTCGAACGTGGCGACATGCAGCACCGGGCCGAACACCTCGCGCTCCATCTCCTCGATGCCCTTGACGCGGAATACGTGCGGGGCGACGAAGCGGCCATCCTTCGGCGCTTCGAGCTTGGCGATCAGCCGGCCCTGCAGGCCCATTTTCGTGCAATAGTCGCTGATCGACGCCTGCGCCTCGTCGTCGATGACCGGACCGACATCGGTCGAAATCTGCCAGGGGTTGCCGAGGGTGAGCGCCTCCATGGCGCCTTTCAGCATTTCCAGCATCTTCTTCTCGACGTCTTTCTGCACATAGAGCACGCGCAGTGCCGAGCAGCGTTGGCCGGCGCTCTGGAAGGCCGAGGCAAGGATGTCGCGCACCGCCTGTTCGGGAAGCGCCGTGGAATCGACGATCATCGCATTCAGCCCGCCGGTCTCGGCGATCAGCATGGCGTCGGGCGCGGCGGTCTCGGCCAGCTGTTTCTCGATCAGCTTGGCGACCTCGGTCGAGCCGGTGAAGCAGACGCCGGCAATTCGCGGATCGGCGGTCAGTGGTCCGCCGACCGACGGACCGTCACCCGGCAGCAACTGGATGACGTCTTCGGGCACGCCGGCCTCGCGCAGCATTTCGACGGCGCGGAAGGCGATCAGCGGCGTCTGCTCGGCCGGCTTGGCGATCACCGTATTGCCGGTGACCAGCGCCGCGGCGATCTGGCCGGTGAAGATGGCGAGCGGAAAATTCCAGGGCGAGATGCAGACGATGGCGCCGCGTGCCTGCGTGCCGCTTTCGGCATTGACCGCCTCGGCAGCGTAGTAGCGCAGGAAGTCAACCGCCTCGCGCACCTCGGCAACGCCGTCGGCGAGTGACTTGCCGGCTTCGCGGGTGGCCAGCGCGAAGAACTCGACCGCATTGGCTTCATAGAGGTCGGCGGCACGGTTGAGGATCGCGGCACGCTCGGCGGCGGGGCGTTTTGCCCAGGCCGACTGGGCCTCCACTGCGATGCGCACGGCGGTCGCGACCTGCTTGGCGTCCGCCTCGTGGACCGAACCCACCACTTCGTCGGGCTTCGCTGGATTGGTGACCGGGCGCTGCTTGCCATAGCCCGCGGCACGGGTGATCGGCTTGGCGTGCCAGCGGTCCGACCCGGCGAATTCCGCCTTCGCCTTTTCGATCGCGGCCAGCGTCACCGTATCGGTGATATCGAATCCCCTGGAGTTCCGGCGTCCACCGCCGAAGATGGCAAAGGGCCGGGCGATTGCCGGATTGGCGGCCGGACCTTGCTTCTCGACCGTTTCCAATGGATCGCGGGCGATGTCCTCGGGTTCGACCTCCTCGTCGGTGAGCTGGTGGACGAAGGAGGAGTTGGCGCCGTTCTCCAGCAGCCGGCGGACCAGATAGGCCAGCAGGTCGGAATGGGCGCCGACCGGCGCATAGATGCGGCAGCGCGTGCCTTCGGCCTGGCGCACCGTCTCGTGCAGTGCCTCGCCCATGCCGTGCAGGCGCTGGAACTCGAAGGCATCGCGGTTCGTCGCCATCGACAGGATGGCGGCCACGGTATGGGCGTTGTGAGTGGCGAATTGCGGATAGATGCGGTCGGTCATCGACAGCAGCTTCTTGGCGCAGGCCATGTAGGAGACATCGGTGTTGGCCTTGCGGGTGAAGACCGGATAGCCGTCGAGCCCGAGCGTCTGCGCCCGCTTGATCTCGGTGTCCCAGTAGGCGCCCTTGACCAGCCGCACCATGATGGTGCGGTCGTTCTTCTTGGCCAGTGCGTAGAGCCAGTCGATGACGAAAGCCGCGCGCGGGCCATAGGCCTGGACGACGACGCCAAAGCCGTTCCAGCCGGCGAGTTCCGGCTCGGCCAGCACACGCTCGATGACGTCGAGCGACAGATCGAGGCGATCGGCCTCCTCGGCATCGATGTTGAGGCCCATGCGCGAATGCCCCGCGGCCAGCGCCAGCGACAATAGTCGCTCGGCCATGACCGGAAGCATCGTTTCCTTCTGCGCCACTTCATAGCGCGGATGCAGCGCCGACAGCTTGACCGAGATGCCGTGGTTCTGGCGGATGTCCGGCCCGTTGGAACCGGAGTCGAGCGAGGAAATGGCGTCGGCATAGGCCTTGTGATAGCGCAGCGCGTCGGCCTCGGTGCGGGCCGCCTCGCCCAGCATGTCGAAGGAATAGAGATAGCCCTTCTGCGTCATCGGCCGGCCGCGCTTGACCGCCTCGGCAATGCTGCGGCCAAGCACGAACTGTTCGCCCATTTCGCGCATCGCGGCGGCGACCGCCTTGCGGATGACCGGTTCGCCCAGCCTGCGCACCATCGAACGCAGCGTGCCTTCGATACCGCCCTCGCCTTCGTCGAGCACACGCCCGGTCAGCATCAGCGCCCAGGTCGAGGCGTTGACGAAGATCGAACTCGAGCCGCCCGAATGCGCTGACCAGTCATGCGGCGCGATTTTGTCGGCGATCAGATCGTCCATCGTCTCGGTATCGGGTACGCGCAGCAGCGCCTCGGCCAGGCACATCAGCGCCACGCCTTCCTTCGTCGACAGGCCGTAGGCGGAGAGAAAGACTTCCATCAGCCTTGGATCGGACGAGCCGCGCACCGCCCGCACAAGATCGGCCGCACGGGTCGAGATCGCGTTGCGGTCCTTCGTCGACAGTTCTGTCGCCTCGGCCAGCCGCTTCACGGCCGCGTCTTCATTGGGCAGATAGTTGGAGCGGATCTGCTGGCGGATGGCATCGAGCGCTGGCATGACGGTCCTGTGAACGAGCAAGAGGGAGCGGGCCGGCGGTCACCGGACCGAATGGCGCAAGCTAGCACAATTGCGGATTTCGGTCGGTCCAAAGAAATCGACAAGGGAGGCCAATTGATCTATCATTTGCGCCAAATGCCCACCAATTTGACCACAAAACCGATGATCGAAGACCAATTGGACCGCATCGACCGGAATATCCTGTCGGCGCTGGCACGCGACGGTCGGCTTTCCATGTCGGAACTGGCCGGCAAGGTCGGCCTGTCGAAGACTCCGGTGCAGGCCAGGGTCAAACGCTTGGAGAAGGACGGCTTCATCCGCGGCTATCAGGCAATCATCGACCGCGAGCGCATGGGCGAAGGCCATGTCGCATTCGTCCAGGTGAAATTGTCGGATACGCGCTCGGCCGCCCTCGACGCCTTCAACCGCGCCGTCCAGGCGGTGCCGGAGATCGAGCAATGCCACATGATGGCGTCGAGCTTCGACTATCTGCTGAAAGTCCGCACCACCGATATCGCCGCCTATCGCCGCGTGCTCGGCGAGCGCATATCGGCGCTGCCGCACGTCGCCCAAACCTCGACCTTCGTGGCGATGGAGACCGTCAAGGACCGCTAACTCACTCGGCCAGCGTCTTCAAAAACGCCACCAGCGCCGCACGCTCGCGCTCCGATAACTGTAGCGGATGGACTTCCGACGTGCCTTCGACACTCGCCGGCGCCTTCGAATAATGCGCCACCACCTCATCCAGCGAGGAAAACTGGCCGGCGTGCATATAGGGCGGACGGGTGGCCGCGCCGCGCAAGGACGGCGTCTTGTAGGCACGCACCAATTCCGGCCCGCTCTTGACCATGAAGCGCAGCTCACGACAGGCGCTGTCGTCGCCGTCGCGGAAGGCGCCGAAGCAGTTGAACGGATCGGCCTCGACCTGAGTGATCGCGTCGACGCGGCCGCGATCCGGCGGCAGGTCGGCAACCGGCGGCACACCGGTGTTGTGAAAGCTGTTGTCGGTGAAGCGCGGACCGTTGTGGCAGGTCACGCAATTGGCCTTGCCGATGAACAGCTTCAGCCCGAGGATCTCCTCCGGCGAGAAGGCATCGTCGGCCTGCGGCTTGGCGCCCGACGCCAGGTCGATCGCCAAACGGTCGAAGCGCGTCTGCGGCGGCTCGATGGATCGCTCGAAGGCGGCGATCGCCTTGCCGATATTGGCGAAGACGCGATTGACGTCCTCGGCCTGGCTGTCGGGCATGGCATTCCAGGCTGCCTTCTCGGCATCGGTGCCGAGCGGACTGGCATTGGCCGGCACGCTCGAAAGGTCGGGCAGCGGTCCGAAAATGCGCTCGTAGCGCTCGCCGAAACGCTTCTTGATGTAATGCGCGAAGGCGGCGCGGTTGCCGGCCTGCTCGAGCGGATTTTCGAGCGGCGTCAGCGCCTGTGCCCACAGGCTGTCGCGGCGCCCGTCCCAGAAGAACCACGGATCGCGCGCGACACCCGCCAGCGGCATGGTGCGCCGGTTGGTGCGGCCGATGCCAACTGCCTGTGGCAGGTCGTCCTGGAACTGGCGATCGATCTTGTGGCAGGTCGAGCAAGAGACCGTCCCGTCGCGGCTCATGCCCTGATCGAAGAACAGCGTCGAGCCCAGTGCCGCGGCGGCAGGTACGTCGGCAAAACGGTTGGTGGTGTCGGGCTTCAGCGCCGGCAGCGTGTTCAGCGCCAGCGAGGCGATGGTCGTCTTCTCGCCATCGCTGAACTGCGGCTCGCTGCAGCCGATGAGCACGGCGAACGCACCAAGAGCAAAAACGCATGAAATTCTGGCAAGGCGCCTCATCGGCTGCTCACAGCACCACATTGAAGACGACCGAATCGGAGCCGGCCGCGGCGGAAATGGCAAAGCGCAGCTGCCACCAGCCGCTCATGGTGAATTTCAGCCCGTCGATGCGGTAGCGGCCCTCGCCCAGATAGTCGGTCGCCTGCGGACTGGTCGGCAGGCCGTGATTGTGCAGCGGCATGCCGCCGGAAACCGTGATCGCCGCCCCTTCCACAGGAGCCCCCTTGACCGTCTTCAGCGTCAGCAGCCACGACTGCAATTCGCCCTGCCTGATGACGCCGCGCTCCGGCTGGAAACTGGCGACGAACAGCCCGTTCGCCGTCGTCTTCGAGCGCGACGTGTCGGCACCAGGCGCCGTCTGCGGGGCGGTCAGATAGACGATCGCCAGGATGCCGACCAGCAAGGCGGCCAAACCGAGACCCGCGAGAAGATAACGCCATAGGGATGCCAAACCGGTTCCTTTTCCAAGACAACGTTACAGCGGGCGGATCGCGTCCCACGGGAAAAACGCTTCTGGCGCAAAAATCGGCCTGCGCCAAGCATGGCCTTGCCGGTCGCAAAAAGCTACAGCAGCAAAATTGTCTGGAGGGAGATACATGACGGGAATCGCCTCGATCGGTGAGTGCATGCTCGAACTGTCGGGCCAGGCCGGGCCGAACTGGCGCATGGGCTTTGCCGGCGACACGTTCAACACGCTGTGGGCGCTGCATGCGCTGAGCGACGACCGGCCGGCGACCTACGTTTCGGCCTTCGGCGACGACCCGTTCTCGCAGGCACAGATTGCCTTCTTCGCGGAAAACGGCATCGGCATCGGCCAGAGCCCGATCATCACGGGCGCCCGGCCCGGCCTCTATGCCATCACGCTGACCGGCGCCGAACGCGCCTTCACCTACTGGCGCGCCGACGCGGCCGCCAGGCAACTCGCCTCGGATCCAGCCGCCCTGGCAAAAAGCCTGGAAGATCAGGCGCTTGTCTATTTTTCCGGAATCACCTTGGCAATTCTGGACGACGCCGCGCGCAAGACATTGCTGGCGGCGGTGGCCAAGGCCCGCGCGGCCGGCTCGCTTGTCGCCTTCGATCCCAACTACCGGCCACGCCTGTGGCGCAATCGCGAGGTCGCGCAGGCCGCGATCCTCGAAGCGCTTGCCGTCACCGACATCGCCCTACCGACCTTTCCGGACGAGCAGATGCTGTTTGGGGACTTGACGCCGGAGGCGACCGCGGAGCGGCTGGGAAAGCTGGTCAGCGAAGTCGTCGTCAAGAACGGCGAGGAAGCGGCCCTGATCGCGACGGAAGGAGCCTTTCAGCCGGTTCCGGCGGTCCATGTCGCGACCCCCGTCGACACCACCGGCGCCGGCGATTCCTTCAATGGCGGCTACCTCGCCGCCCGGCTTGCAGGTCACGCTCCCGGAGCGGCCGCACAACGCGCGCATCGTGTCGCCGCTGCTGTCGTGCAGGTGCGCGGCGCACTGGCGCCGTTCGAGACCCTAAGGGCTGCTTTCGAAGGTTAAGGTAACCTGAAACGGTATTCCGTGACCTGATGATAGATCTGCCCGGGCCACAGCGTGGCTTGCGGGAAATAGGGCCGGTTCGGTGCATCCGGCCAGACTTGCGCCTCCAGGCAGAAGCCCGAAAACGCCTTATATTGGCGCCCCTCCAGTCCCGCTGAGGACGGCGTCAAATACTGGCCGGTATAGAGCTGCAGACCGGGCTCCGTGGTCCAGACCTCCATCTCGACGCCGGAAGTCGCGCCTTGCGCCCACGATGCCTGCTTCAGTGGTCCGCGTGTCGGGGCGAGGCAGAAATTCAGGTCGTAGGGAAGCTGCTCGCCCTCGCTCTCCATGCGCAGCGGCCGCGCCTGGCGGAAGTCAAAGGGCGTGCCGTCGACCGGCTTGACCGCGCCGGTCGGGATCATCTCGCCGTCGATCGGCGTGTAGGCGCCGGCATTGAGCATCAGCCGGTGGTCGAGGATATCGCCGGCGCCACCATCGTCGAGGTTGAAATAGGAATGCTGCGCGAGATTGCACAGCGTCGGCTCCTCTGAGGTCGCGGTCAGTTCGACGCTGAGCGTGCCCGGGATCTTCAGCCGGTAGGTGCAGGTCACGTCGAGCGCGCCGGGAAAGCCCATCGTGCCGTCGGGGTCATGCAGGGACAGCGTGACGAAGTCCCGGCCGTGTAGCGAGACGGTCCATGGCCGGTGGAAATAGCCTTCAGAGCCGCCATGCAATGTGTGCTTGTCGAGGAAGTTGCGTTCCGTCTGGTAGCGGTTGCCGGCGATGGTGAAGCGGCCGTCGCGGATGCGGTTGGCATAGCGCCCGACGACCGCGCCGAAGAACGCCTTGTCGGTCTCGTAGGGCTCGAAACGGTCGTAGCCCAGCACCAGCGGCGCATCGTGTCCGGAGAGGCGCAAGTCCTGGATGATCGCGCCCAGCCCGATGATGTTGGCGGTGAGGCCTCCGCCACGGATGGTGAAGCGGCGGACGGCGTCGCCCGCCTGCGTCGTACCGAAGACCTCGCCGTCCTTCATCGTCATGCCCGAAAGTCAGTTCGTTGATCTATCGACTTCGGCCGGTTGCGTCTTTCGGCCGGGTTTGACGTATCGAAAGGGCAGGCTTGCGCCTGCCCTTCTCTTCCGATGGCTATCAGAGGCCGAGGCCGCCGATGCAGACATATTTGGTGTCGAGATAATCCTCGATGCCCTGATGTCCGCCTTCCTTGCCGAGGCCCGATTCCTTGACGCCGCCGAACGGCGCTTCCGGTGTGGTGATGAGGCCTTCATTGACGCCGACCATACCGTATTTCAGCCCTTCCATGACCCGGAAGGCGCGGCCGAGATCGCCGGTGTAGAAATAGCAGGCAAGGCCGAATTCGGTGTCGTTGGCCAGCGCGACGGCCTCTTCCTCGGTCTCGAATTTGAAGACTGGCGCGACCGGTCCAAAGATCTCTTCCTTCATGAAGCGCATCTTCGGCGTCGCGTTGGCGATCACCGTCGGCTGGAAGAACGAGCCGCCGAGCGCATGGCGCTTGCCGCCGGCGACGACCTTGCCGCCCTTGGAGGTCGCGTCGGCGATCAGTTCCTCGACCTTCTCGACCGCCTTCTCGTCGATCAGCGGCCCCTGCTGCACGCCCTCTTCGAGGCCGGAACCGACCTTGAGATTGTCGCTGGCGGCGGCGAGCTTTTCGACGAACTTGTCATAGACGCCGGCTTGAACCAGGAAGCGATTGGTGCAAACGCAGGTCTGGCCGGAATTGCGGTACTTGGCGGTGATCGCGCCCGTGACGGCGCGCTCGATATCAGCGTCGTCGAAGACGATGAACGGCGCATTGCCGCCGAGCTCCATCGACACTTTCTTGACGGTCACCGACGACTTCTGGATGAGCATCTTGCCGATCTCGGTCGAGCCGGTGAAGGTGATCTTCGACACCAGCGGATTGGCGCAGATCTCGTCGCCGATTTCGGCGGCGGCACCGGTCAGGATGTTGACGACACCCTTCGGGAAGCCGACTTCCTCGGCGAGCGCGCCCCAGGCCAGGCCGGAATAAGGCGTCTGCGTCGCCGGCTTGACCACGGCGGTGCAGCCGGCGGCCAGCGCCGGGCCGAGCTTGCGGGCGAGCATCGAGGACGGGAAATTCCACGGCGTGATGGCGGCGATGACGCCGACCGGCTCCTTGGTCACCAGGATGCGGCGGTCCGCCCACGGCGACGGCACGACGTCGCCATAGGTGCGGCGGCCCTCTTCGGCGAACCACAGGATGTAGGACGCGGCCGAGCCGATCTCGCCCTTGGATTCGAACAGCGACTTGCCCTGCTCGATGGTCAGGAGTTCGGCGAGCACGTCCTGATTGTCCATCATGGCGTCGTGCAGCTTGCGCAGCAGCTTCGAGCGCTCGAGCGCGGTGGTCTTGCGCCAGGTCTTGAAGGCTTCATGGGCGGCTTCGATGGCACGGCGGGTCTCCGCCTTGCCCGACTTCGGCACGGTGCCGATCTTGAGGCCGGTCGCCGGATTGTTGACGTCGATCGTCTGGCCGCTATCGGCCTGCACCCATTCGCCGTTGATGAGATTGGCCTGCCGCATGAAATGGCTGGTTTTCTGAAGCATGGTCTAACCTCCGTTCGGCGCAGTGGCGGGCCGGTCGCTGGATTTCTTCGGTGGAGCGTGCGCAATGGCCTCGGAGCCGGCACGCTGGGGCACTGCTCTTTACCTAGGCCAAGCCCCGCAAGCAATCGCAATATGGCATATAGGGGTTAGGCCAGAGAAGGCGAGAGCAGCGCTCGCCAGGCTCCCGTCCGGGAACACGATTCTACCCAAAAATGTAGACGACCACCGTGAGCCAGAACGCCGTGGTGAAGACCGCGCTCGCCGTGGCGATGGTCATCTGGTTCGACGCCAGCGCCTGGCCGGTGTTGAACTGCACGGCGATGAGATAGGAATTGATGCCGGACGGCATCGCAGCCACCACGACCGCCACCTTCGCCGTCAGCGGCGGCAGGCCGAGCAGCCAGACCAGGCCAAGCACCAGCCCCGGCATCAGGAACAGCTTCAGCGCCGACAGCGCCAGCGCCGGCCGGACATTGCCGGAGATGCCGAAGCGGCGCAGGCTGAGCCCCATGGCGAACAGCGCTACCGGCGCTGCGGTGGCAGCCAGCGCATCGACCAGCCGCATGACCAGATCGGGCAGCGGCGCGCCGGTGATGCGCCAGGCGAGCCCCACCAGGATGCCGATGATCAGTGGATTGATGAACAGGCGCCTGAGAAAACTCTGGATGACGCGCAGGGGATGCATGGGCTCGCTGCCGCGGCCGAACATCTCGAACAGGATGATCGAGGCCGCCATCATGACCGGCAGGTGCACAGAAACCAGCAGCGACAGCACCTCGAACCCATCCTGTCCAAAAACGCCGAGGATGAAGGGAGCTCCCAGCAGGACCACGTTGGAAAAGGCCGACGAAACGCCGCCGACCACACCGGCGCGGGCGTCGCGGCCGAAGACCCGCGTGGTGACCAGATGGCCGGCGGCCCAGGTGATGGCGGCCGCGGTAAAATAGGCGCCCCACAGGGACCACGGCGCGACGCCATGGAAATCCGACTTCACCATCGTCTGGAGCAAGAGCAGCGGCATCGCCACGTTGATGGCGAATTCGGAGATGCCCTCGCCACTCGCCGGCTTGAGATAGCCGGTGAGCCCAGCCAGATAGCCGAGCGCGACAAGACTGAAGACGAAGAGGACAGTTTCGGTCAGCGGAGACATTTTTTCCGTGATAGGCGAGCCCTGAGTGCGGCGCAATCGCCCTGCGCTTCTCAACCGCATGGCGAGGAAACGGGCCTTTGACCCGTACTTGTCTTTCAGCCGGCTTTGCCGTCCCTATATGCCGGTCACCGGACCACCTGCCGGCGATCGGGAGAAAAATAACTGATGGTTCGATTTCTGTTGGCGCTGCTCCTGCTCGTCGCTCCCGCCACAGCCCACGCGACGGATGCCGGCTGGGCGTTGCTGCGTGACGGTGGACATGTCGTGCTGCTGCGCCACGCCATGGTCACCGGCACCACCGATCCGGCCAATTTCGACATCGCCAAATGCCCGACCCAGCTCAACTTGTCGGCGCGCGGCCAACAGCAGGCAAGCCGGATCGGTGCGCTGTTCGCCGCCCGCGCCGCCCCGATCGAACGCGTTCTGTCCAGCCGCTATTGCCGTTGCCTCGACACTGCTCGCATCGCCTTCGAGGCCGAGCCGGAGCCCTTCGCGCCGCTTGACCTGCTGAAGACCGATCCGGCGGAGAAGGCCGCGCAGCTCACAGCGGTGATGACCGAGATCCGCGGCTATTCCGGCTCGGACAATCTGGTCCTGGTCACCCACCTGGAGAACATTGTGGCGTTGACCGGCGTGTCGCCGCGCGAAGGCGAAGCGGTGGTGGTCGAGCCGCAGGGCGACGGCTTGCGCGTGCTCGGCCGCGTCACCTTCTGACGGCACCGAAGGCCCTGCCCGGGCGCAGAGCGAGTGTTGCCGAAATGCCACCATCGAGGGAAGCCGCAAATATGCCGCGACAATGCCGCTTGCGACAACCCGTCGCAGGGGCTATAGGCGCGCTCCCGGTCACGAAAACCGAAGCGAGCACAACGGTTGGAGCTTTCGCCTCCGCCCGCGCAGGTGGCTTTGCCGTCCTGTGTACGGCGCCGTTTCGGGGTTGGGATCGCGGATGTAGCTCAGGGGGAGAGCGCCGGATTTGGGTCCGGAGGTCGCAGGTTCGAATCCTGCTGTCTGCACCACGGATAGCTCAGTTTGGGTAGAGCATCAGACTCATAATCTGACGGTCGAAGGTTCGAATCCTTCTCCAATGGCTGATAGGCCACCACCCTTTCACGGTGTTATCTGAAAAACGGTCCGGGGACCGGAATGCTGAAGACCTGACGGACGGCCGAAGCCTTCGGGCCGAGACCGCACCGAAAGGTCTGACGCCGTCGGCTCGCGGCCAGGCCCGCGGTGACGATCAAGGCGCAGCGTCGCCGGCAAGGGAAGCTTCGGCTTCCGGCGCCCGCTTCGCTGCCTCGCGATCCGCTCCCGAAGGTCCGCCGCGAATTGATGCCACCGGTCCCTGGATCATCGTGCCGGGACGTGAAGCAAGAGACGAAGCGAAACGAGAAACGAAAAGGAAGATCGACGCATGACGTGACGCCTCGCATGGGGCCATGCCCGACAGGAGTAAGACAATGACCATTCTCGATAAGGTTTTGGGACGCGAGCGCGTCCTTGTTAAGGAAAACGAGCGTGCCGTCACCCTCTACAAGGGTGAGATCAAGGCTGTCCTGATGCCAGGCGAGCACTGGCTCGCCAACCGGCGCCAGAGCCTTGAAGTCTCGCGGCACGATCTGAAGAACCCGGAATTCGTTTCGGCGTACGAGAAGGCGTTGTTCGACAAGCTCCCGGATGTGGCCGCGCGTCATTTCACCGTCATTCGCACCGGGCGCATGGATGTCGCCGTCATCGAGCGTGACGGCAACCTCCATGCCGTGCTGGCGCCGGACCGCAAGCTCGTGCTGTGGACGGATGCCGGACCGTGGAAGGTGACGCTGGTCGACACGGCCGCGGAACTGGCGATCGAGCCTGCGGTGATGCGCCGGCTCGGCCAGGCCCGGAAGACGGAACTGATGTCCGTCCATCCGGTCGTCGACGGCCAGGCCGGACTGCTCTTCGTCGATGGTGTCCTTTTGCGGACGCTCACGGCGGGCGTGCATGCGTTCTGGAATGTCGGACGCATGGTGCAGGTGAAGGTCGTCGACCTCAAGCGCCAGTCGCTCGATGTCGCCGGACAGGAAGTGCTGACCAAGGATCGCGTCACGATCCGCGTCAACATCGCCGCCGAATACCGGGTCGTCGATCCGGTCAAGGCGGCGAGTGCTGTGAAGGACTTCGCGGAAGCCCTCTACCGCGCCCTGCAGTACGCCTTCCGCAAGACGCTTGGCGCGCTGACGCTCGACCAGATCCTCGAGAAGAAGGTGACGGTCGACGAGGAGGCCGCCGGCAAGGTCCGCGCCGACATGGCCGAGATCGGGGTCGAGGTCAGCGATATCGCGCTCAAGGATGTCATCCTGCCGGGCGAGATGCGCGAAATCCTCAACCAGGTGGTTTCGGCCGAAAAGCAGGCTGAGGCCAACGTCATCCGCCGCCGCGAGGAGACGAACGCGACGCGTTCGCTGCTCAACACGGCCCGGGTGATGGCCGAGAACCCGGTGATGCTGCGTCTGAAGGAGCTCGAGGCTCTGGAGACCATCGCCGGCAAGGTCGAGCGGCTGACCGTCCACAACGGAACGGGCGGGCTGCTGAACGACCTGGTCAAGCTCCGCGACTGAGCTGACCTTGCGTCAAATGGGAAGGGCCGCCGGACAAACCGGCGGCCCTTCTTGTCTTTGCAAGGCAGGCATCCCATCTGCGCCCGGCGTATCAGGCCTTTTCCTGCCCGGAAAAACCGATTAGACAGCGCCCAAACAAGATGCGGACAGATTCCGCCCGCAACCGAAGGAAGAGCCCTTGTCCACCACGTTCGACAAAGTCGCCAAGATCATTGCCGACACCAGCGAGATCGATATCGAGACGATCACGCCCGAAAGCCACACCATCGACGATCTCGGCATCGACAGCCTCGATTTCCTCGACATCGTCTTTGCCATCGATAAGGAATTCGGCATCAAGGTGCCGCTGGAGAAGTGGACGCAGGAGGTCAATGACGGCAAGGCCTCGACCGACGACTACTTCGTCATGAAAAACCTGTGCGCCAAGATCGACGCGCTGGTCGCCGCCAAGACAGCCTGACGTCAGTTGAGCGCGTGACCTTGACGCGCTCTGCCGCCTAACCCACAAAGCCGCCCATGAGCAGCCCCCGCGACGTCGTCATCACCGGCATCGGCCTTGTCTCTTCGCTGGGAGAAGGTCCGGATGCGCACTGGCAGAAGCTCGCCCAGCCGGGCCTGCAGCCGGTGCTGGAGGCCGCGCGCTTTGCGCCCTACACCATCCACCCGCTGCCCGAGATCGACTGGAACCTGCAGATCGCCAAGCGCGGCGACCAGCGGCAGATGGAGACCTGGCAGCGGCTCGGCACCTATTCCGCCGGCCTGGCGCTGGACGATGCCGGCATCAAGGGCAATGACGAGCTCTGCGCGACCATGGACATGGTGGTGGCCGCAGGTGGTGGCGAGCGCGACGAGGCGGTCGATGCCGCGATCCTCGCCGCTTCGGAAAGCCGCAACGACCGCGACGTGCTGCTCAACGAGAAACTGACCACCGAATTGCGGCCGACCTTGTTCCTGGCGCAGCTATCGAACCTGCTCGCCGGCAACATCTCGATCGTCCACAAGGTCACCGGTTCCTCCCGCACCTTCATGGGCGAGGAAGGTGCGGGCGTCGCTGCCGTCGAGACCGCCGCCGCGCGCATCCGCTCCGGACAGTCGACGCATGTGCTGGTTGGCGGCGCGTTCCAGACCGAACATTCCGACATGCTGCTCGGCTACGAGCTGGCCGGCTATCTGCATCGCGGCGCCTGGAAACCGGTCTGGCAGAGGCAAGGTGCCGAAGGCGGCGGCGTGGTGACTGGCTCCGGGGGCGCATTCCTGGTGCTGGAGCAGCGCGAGCACGCTGAAAGCCGTGGCCGCAAGATCTACGCCGAACTCGGCCACATCGTCTCCGGACGCGCCAGGCGGCGGCTCGGCGAACTCGACGCCGAGATCGCCTCACTGCTCAGCCAGGCTGCATCGCCTGACGGTGAATTGCTGGCGATCTCAGGTGCTTCCGGCGCTCATGCCGCGACCGCCGCCGAGAAAGCAACTTTCGACGCCCATCCGGCGATTGCAGCGCGCGCGTTCTCAACGCTGACCGGCCACATGAAGGAAGCGCAGTTCCCCTTCGCGGTGGCGCTGGCAGCGTTGGCCGTCGACCGCAAGGCCGCCTATCCCGCCTTCGATGCCACGGTCGAAAAGCCGTTCGTTGGCGTTCCCAGATCCGTGCTTGCAACGGCGATCGGCTATCACCAATTCGAGGGCATGGGGCTGGTAAAAGCCGCCTGAGCTACGACCTAGGACAAAACATGGCCAATCTGAACGATCACATGGGCAGGCCAATCGTCGCCGTCACCGGTATCGGCGTGGTGACGTCGCTCGGCGTCGGCAAGGCCGACAACTGGGCGGCGCTCACATCGGGCAAATCCGGCATCCATCCGATCACCCGCTTTCCGGTCGATCATCTCAACACCCGCATCTCCGGCATGGTCGACTTCCTGCCGTCGAGCTCGCAGGGCTCCAGCCACCTCACCTACGAACTGGCCGAAACCGCCGCGCGTGAAGCCGTCGCGGAAGCCGGCCTCGAATCCGCCGATTTCGGCGGACCGCTTTTCCTCGCCTCGCCGCCGGTCGAGCTCGACTGGGCCGACCGCTTTTCGCTCTACAATTCCGACAAGCAGGACGCCGGCGCCGAAAGACTGCTGCGCGTGGCGCGCGCGCTGAAGGAACTCGACATCTTCGAGACAACGCAGTTCGGCTCTATCGCCGACCGGCTGGCGGACAGGTTCGGCACCCGCGGCCTGCCGATCACGCTGTCGACCGCTTGCGCCTCCGGCGCCACCGCCATCCAGCTCGGCGTCGAGGCGATCCGCCGCGGCGAATGCGACAAGGCACTGTCGATCGGCGCCGACGGCTCGGCGACTGCCGAGGCGCTGATCCGTTTCTCGCTGCTGTCGGCGCTGTCCACCCACAACGACATCCCGGAAAAGGCCTCAAAACCCTTCTCCAAGGATCGCGACGGTTTTGTGCTCGCCGAAGGCTCCGGTGCGCTGGTGCTGGAATCGCTGGAGGCCGCCCTTGCCCGAGGCGCCACCATTCTCGGCATCATGCGCGGCTGCGGCGAGAAGGCCGACGATTTCCACCGCACCCGCTCGAAGCCCGACGGTTCGCCGGCGATCGCGGCGGTGCGCGCCGCGCTCGCCGATGCCGGCCTTGGCGAAGACGAGATCGATTATGTCAACGCGCATGGCACCTCGACGCCGGAAAACGACAAGATGGAACATCTGTCGCTGTCGACCGTATTCGGCGAGCGGATCGGCTCGATGCCGATCTCGTCGAACAAGTCGATGATCGGCCACACGCTGTCGGCCGCCGGCGCCGTCGAGGCGGCATTTTCGCTGATGACGATGCGTGAAAGTGTCATTCCGCCAACCATCAACTACGACAATCCCGATCCGGCGATCGTGCTCGACGTCGTACCGAACAAGAAGCGCAATGCCGAGGTTGGCACGGTCCTGTCGAATTCCTTCGGCTTCGGCGGCCAGAACACTTGCCTTGTCATGGCGCGGGAACCGGTCTAAGCGAGCGCTTTCCGCTCAACAGAACCGACAGGCTCCATGCGCGCACTGCAACTTATCGAGGACCGCCGTCTTGAGACGGTGGACCTGCCGCCTCCCCCGCCGCCCTCGCTCGGCGAGGTAACGCTGCGCATCAGGGCCGTGGCGCTGAACCATATCGACGTCTGGGGCTGGCGCGGCATGGCCTTCGCCAAGCGCAAGCTGCCGCTGGTCGTCGGCGCCGAGGCCTCCGGCGAGGTCGAAGCCGTCGGCCCCGGCGTATCCAGCCTCCTGCCCGGACAATTGGTGTCGATCTACGGCGCGCGCACCTGCGGCCTTTGCCGCGCCTGCCGCGAAGGCCGCGACAATCTCTGCGAGCATGTCTCCGGTGTGCACGGCTTCCACCTGGACGGCTTCGCGCAGGAGAAGATCAACCTGCCGGCACGGCTTCTGGTCCCGGCTCCGCCCGGGGTGAGCGAGATCGGCGCCGCTGTCGCGCCTGTCACATTCGGCACGGTCGAGCACATGCTGTTCGACAATGCCAGGCTGCAGCCGGGCGAAACGATCCTCGTCCATGCCGGAGGCTCGGGCATCGGTTCCGCCGCCATCCAGCTGGCCAAGAAGATGGGCTGTACCGTGATCACCACGGTCGGCTCGAACGACAAGATCGACAAGGCCAAGGCGCTCGGCGCCGACCATGTCATCAACTACCGCGACGACCGTTTCGAGGGCGTCGTGCGCAAACTGACCAAGAAGAAGGGCGTCGACGTCGTGTTCGAGCATGTCGGCGCCGACACCTTTGCCGCCTCGATGCTGTGCCTGAAGCGCGGCGGGCGCCTGGTCACCTGCGGCTCTACGTCGGGCGTGTCGACGCAAATCAATTTGATGCAGCTGTTCCAGCAGCAGCTGAAGCTGCTCGGCTCCTTCGGCTGCCGCATGGAGAATATGGCCGACGCCATGCAGAAGATGGCGGCGGGCCTCGTCGCGCCGGTGATCGACACCGAAGTCGGCTTCGACGACATCGATGCAGCGCTGAAGCGCATGGAAGGCCGCGACGTGTTCGGCAAGATCATCCTGCGCGTCGATTAGGAATGGTCGCCAAAGCCTTCAAGAAAGTCCGCAGGGACCTGGCGTTTCGCTATGGCCGGCGGCTTCGCCAGATGGAGCACTGGCTGGTCGCGCGCGTCGCGATGACGATCATTTCGCTGCTGCGCCTTTTGCCGCCCGACAGTGCGCTCAACTTCGCCGACCGCGTCGCCCGCCGCATCGGCCCGCTGGTTGGGCGCCACCGCGTCGCGACAAGCAATCTGCGCCTCGCCTATCCCGAGAAGAGCGACGCCGAGATCGAGGCCATCGCCCTGGACATGTGGGGCAACATGGCCCGCCTCGCCGCCGAGTACATCTTCCTCGACGCGCTTTTCGACTATGATCCGAAAGCGACGACGCCCGGTCGGGTCGAGGTCCGCGGCGTAGAGCATTTCCTTGAGATCGCCGGCGAAGACAAGCCGCACATCCTGTTCACCGGCCATCTCGGCAATTTCGAACTTTTGCCGGTGGCTGCCGCCACCTTCGGCATGAAGATCACGGCGCTGTTTCGTCCACCCAACAATCCCTATCTGGCCGACTACATCCATTCGACCCGCCGTTCGACGATGGGGGCCTTGCTGCCCTCATCGACCGGCGCATCATTCGCCCTCGCCGCCATTCTGGAGAATGGCGGCAATATCGGCGTGCTGGTCGACCAGAAATTCTCGAGCGGGCTGGAGACCACTTTCTTCGGCCGCCCGTGCCAGAGCAATCCGGTGCTGGGCATGCTTGCCCGCCACTATGATTGCGACGTCTATCCGGCGCGCTGCGTCAGGTTGCCGGGCAACCGGTTCCGCCTCGATATCGAGGACAAGCTGACCTTGCCGCGCACCGCGGGCGGCAGCGTCGACGTGCCGGCCACCACCCAGCTACTCGCCGACGTGGTCGAGCGCTGGGTGCGCGAGGATCCGGGACAGTGGATGTGGTTCCACAAGCGATGGGAAATCAGTGGCCGGCGTCGCCGCCAGCGCGGGCGGGCAACGGACGCTACCCGCCAGTAACCACAAGCGTCGGGCCCGGACCTAATCCGTGACGACGATCCGCGTGTTACCGTAGCCGGCTTCCCGCACCATCGAGTAGAAGGTCGCGGCATTGGCCGTGTGCAGGCGCACGCAGCCATGCGAGGCCGGGCGCCCAAGATACTTCACAGCACCCGTGCCGTGGATGGCGTAGCCACCGCGGAAGAACACCGAATAGGGCATCGGCGACATGTCATATTTGCGCGAATACCACATCCGCGCCGTCCATTGCGGGCGGTACTTGCCGCGCGGCGTGATGTAACCCTTGCGGGCGGTGGACACGCTCCACCGGTAAACCACCTGACCATAACGGCTGACGGTCATCGTCTGCGAAGATATGTCGATGTTGGCGACGAGAGCGGCTGCCTTGCTTTCGATTGAAGTGCCGAACAGCGCCGTTGCCAGTATCGCCGCCATGAGAACGGTCTTTTTCATGCGATCAAACCCCTTTGATTGCCCTTGCCCGCTGCCATCACGCTATTTTTCATGCTTTTAATGGCAGGTGAATGAAGTAACACACACTCATTGATAAATTCGCCAATCTAAAGCAGCGAATTTGAACGATTTTCCCGTCATAGTTGCCGCTGTGACACGCAGGTTCAGCGGCCTCAGCATCATGCTTGCAAAATGACCCAGTTCGCTGCTCAACTCCGGGAATGAACGAACGACTCCTCAAGGCCGTCGACGCTCGGGTCGACGACCTGGTTGCACTGACCGCCGAGCTGATCCGCTTTCCGACCATCAATCCGCCCGGCGAGGCCTACAGGCCGTGCGCGGAATACATCGGCGCGCGACTGAAGAAGCACGGGTTCGAAACCGAGTTCATCCGCGCCGAAGGCACACCCGGCGACACCGACCGCTATCCTCGTGTCAATGTCGTCGCCCGTTTCGACGGCCGCTCGCCCGGCGCCTGCGTGCATTTCAACTCGCATATCGATGTCGTCGAGGCCGGCGACGGCTGGAGCGTCGATCCCTTCGCCGGCCTGGTGAAGGACGGCAAGGTCTATGGCCGCGGCGCCTGCGACATGAAGGGGGGCCTGGCTTCCTCGATCATTGCTGCCGAAGCCTTCATGGAGATCTTCCCGGACTTTCCGGGCGCCATCGAAATATCGGGCACGGTCGACGAGGAGTCCGGTGGCTTCGGCGGCGTCGCCCATTTGGCCAAGCTCGGCTATTTCTCGAAGCCCAGGGTCGACCACGTCATTATTCCCGAGCCGCTGAACAAGGACCGCATCTGTCTCGGCCATCGCGGCGTCTGGTGGGCGGAGATCGAGACCAAGGGCGAGATCGCACATGGCTCGATGCCGTTCCTCGGCGACAATGCCGTGCGCCACATGGGCGCCGTGCTGCAGGCCTTCGAGGATGAATTGTTTCCCGCACTTGACCGCAAGATGACGCGCATGCCGGTGGTGCCCGAAGGCGCCAGGCGCTCGACCATGAACATCAATTCGATCCATGGCGGCCAGACCGAGGATTTCCGGCCTGGGCTGCCCTCACCCAACGTGCCCGATTCCTGCCGACTGACCATCGACCGCCGCTTCCTGCTCGAAGAGGATCTTGCCACGGTCAAAAGCGAAGTGACCGATATCCTCGAGCGGCTGAAGCGGGAGCGCAAGAAATTCGACTACGAGATTCGTGACCTGATGGAGGTGCTGCCGCTGATGACCGAGCGCGACGCGCCGGTGGTCAAGGCGGTGGCGCAGGGGATCATGGCGATCTTCGACCGCGAACCGGACTATGTGATCTCGCCCGGCACCTACGACCAGAAGCACGTTGCCCGCATCGGCCACATCTATGACTGCATCGCGTACGGTCCGGGCATTCTCGATCTCGCGCACCGGCCCGACGAATGGGTTGGCATTGCCGATATGGTGGAATCGGCCAAGGTGATGGCGATCGGGCTCAACGTGCTCCTGCGCGGCACGGCAACGGATTAGTCCGCCGACAAAGGGGATAAGCGCTAATCGGCTACGCAATGCCAACAGGAAAAACATTCCCCCTGGTGCTGCCCGGCAGCACGAAACGCAATTTACTCCACCTCGAAATCACGCTTCTATCCACCCGGTTTGAGCATATGGGAGTTGCACGATGAAATTGTGGAAAACCATTCTGGCCGCTGCGGCCCTGGCGCTTGCCGCCAGCACCTCGTCATTTGCCGCGCGCACCGACCTGGTCATCGGCATTCCGCTCGAACCCCCGCATCTCGACCCGACCGCGGGCGCCGCGGCGGCGATCGATGAAGTGCTCTACGCCAACGTGTTCGAGGGCCTGACCCGCATCGGCCCAAACGGCGAGGTGCTGCCTGATCTCGCAGAGAGCTGGGCCATTTCCGATGACGGCAAGGTCTACACCTTCAAGCTGCACGCTGGCGTGAAATTCCACGACGGCACCGATTTCAATGCCGACGACGTAAAATTCTCGCTCGACCGCGCCAGAGCCGACAATTCGGTCAATGCGCAGAAGGGCCTGTTCGCGGCCATAGACAAGGTCGACGTGGTCGACCCGGCGACAGTGAAAGTCACGCTGAAGAACCCGCAAGGCTCCTTCCTCTACAATATGGGCTGGGGCGACGCGGTGATGGTGGCGCCGGAGTCCGCCGACACCAACAAGGAAAAGCCCGTCGGCACCGGCCCGTTCAAGTTCCAGAGCTGGGCCAAGGGGTCGTCGATCACGCTGGTCAAATCGGACAATTACTGGGGCGCGCCCGTGGCGCTCGACAAGGCCGAGTTCCGCATCGTTCCGGATGCCGCGGCCGCCGTGCCGGCACTGCTCTCCGGTGACATCCAGGCCTTCCCGTTCTTCGATCCCGACAGCGTCGCCCAGGTCAAGGACGATCCGCGCTTCAAGGTGGTGATCGGCTCGACCGAGGGCGAGACTATCCTGTCGATCAACAACAAGAAGCCGCCCTTCGACAAGCTGCAGGTCAGGCAGGCGATCTCCTACGCGCTCGACCGCAAGGCGATCATCGACGGCGCCTCGGCCGGCCTCGGCGTGCCGATCGGCTCGCATATGTCGCCAGCCAACAAGGACTATGTCGACCTCACCGGTCGCTATCCGCATGATGTCGCCAAGGCCAAGGAACTCTTAAAGGAGGCCGGCCTCGAGAACGGCTTCAAGGCAACGCTGAAATTGCCGCCGCCCTCCTATGCGCGGCTCGGAGGCGAGATCATCGCCTCGGAGCTTCGCGACGTCGGCATCGATCTGGAGATCATTCCGGTCGAATGGGCGCAGTGGCTGGATCAGGTGTTCACCAAGAAGGACTACGACCTGACCATCGTCTCCCACACCGAGCCCAACGACATCGATATCTATTCGCGCAAGGACTACTACTTCAACTACGACAATCCGGCCTTCGACAAGATCATCGCCGATCTGAACCTCACCTCCGATGAGGCCAAGCGCAAGGAGCTTCTGGGGCAGGCGCAGAAGATCCTCGCCGACGACGCCGTGGTCGGTTTCCTCTACGAGCTGCCGAAGGTTGGTGTCTGGGACGCCAAGCTGCAGGGGCTTTGGGAGAATGCGCCGATCCAGGCCAATGACCTGACCAAGGTGAAGTGGAGCGAGTGACGGCTGCTGGCCAAAGGCGAAACTTGCGTTCTCTCACACCGCCATGACCGCCTACCTCCTCAAACGCCTCATCATCGCACTCGCCACGCTGGTGCTGGCCTCCATGGTGGTGTTCGCCGTGCTTGAGATCATTCCCGGCGACCCGGCGCGGCTGATGCTGGGCCTGAACGCCAGCGCCGATCAGGTCGAGGTGCTGCGCAACCAGATGGGCCTCAATGCGCCTCTCGCCATTCGCTATCTGCACTGGGCCGGCGGCTTGCTCAGCCTCGATTTCGGCCGCTCTTACACTTATTCGGTGCCTGTCATCGATCTCGTGCGCGAGCGCATCGTCGTCTCGCTGCCGCTGGCGCTGATCGCGCTCGCTCTCTCCACGATCATCGCCATTCCCGTCGGGCTCTATTCCGCCAGCCGCCGCGGCCGGGCCGGCGATGCGATTGCCATGGGCGTCACGCAATTCGGTGTCGCCGTGCCGAACTTCTGGTTCGCGCTGATGCTGATCTACCTCTTTGCCGTCTGGCTGCGACTGGTGCCGGCCGGAGGCTTTCCGGGCTGGAGTGCCGGCGTCTGGCCGGCATTGAAATCGCTGCTGTTGCCGGCCGTGGCACTGGCGCTGCCGCAGGCGGCGATCCTCGCCCGTGTCGCCCGCTCGGCACTGATCGAGGTGCTCAACGAGGACTATATCCGAACCGCCCGCGCCAAGGGCCTGCCCTACCGTGCCGTGCTCTGGCGGCATGCGCTGCGCAACGCCATGATCCCGGTGCTGACCATTCTCGGCTTGCAGTTCGCCTTTTTGCTCGCCGGCACCATCATCATCGAGAATGTCTTCTACCTGCCCGGCCTGGGACGCCTGGTCTTCCAGGCGATCACCCAGCGCGACCTGATCGTCGTCGAAAGCGTCGTCATGCTGCTGGTCGCCGCCGTCATTGCCGTCAACCTCCTTGTCGACCTCTCCTATGCGGTGGTCGATCCGCGCCTGAGAAGCAGGCAATGACGCTGCACGTCGACATCCCCGAAGAAACCCTTGCCAGCATTCTGGCCAAGGCGTTGCGCAATCGATCGTTCCTCATCGGCCTCGCCATCACCGCGCTGGTGGCGGCGGTGGCGATCCTCTCCTATGTCTGGACGCCCTACGACGTCACCAGACTGGTGATATCGGACAAGACGCAAAGCCCGTCGCTGGCGCATTGGTTCGGCACCGATCATTTCGGCCGCGACATCCTGTCGATGATCATGGTCGGCGCCCGCAACTCGATCGCGGTGGCCCTGGTCGCGGTCGGCATCGGCATGGGTGTCGGCGTGCCGCTCGGCGCCTTTGCCGCGGCGCGCGGCGGCCTCATCGACGAAGTGCTGATGCGCATGAACGATCTCGTCTTCGCCTTCCCGGCCCTGCTGTCGGCGATCATGATCACCGCCATCTTCGGGCCGGGCGCCATCAACGCCATCATCGCCATCGGCATCTTCAACATCCCGGTGTTTGCGCGTGTGGCGCGGGCCGGCGCACTGGCGATCTGGCCGCGCGAATTCATCCTCGCCGCGCGCGCCGCCGGCAAGGGCAGCACGCTGATCACCATCGAGCACATTCTGCCGAACATCGCCACGCTGCTCCTGGTGCAAGGCACGATACAGTTCGCGCTCGGCATCCTCGCCGAAGCCGGGCTTTCCTATGTCGGCCTCGGCGCCCAGCCGCCGATGCCGAGCTGGGGCCGCATGCTGTTCGACGCCCAGACCCGCATGGTGGTGGCGCCGTGGATGGCGATCTTCCCGGGCATGGCGATCGTCGTCACCGTGCTTGGCCTCAACCTGCTCGGCGACGGCATCGCCGACATCCTCGACCCGAAATCGCGGCGGCAGCGATGAGCCTGCTCGAGATCGAGAATCTTTCACTGGCGATCGGCGACACGCCGATCCTGAAAGGTGTCGAGCTTTCCGTCGCGCCCGGCGAGGTGATGGGCCTGGTCGGCGAATCCGGCTCCGGCAAGTCGATGACGGCGCTAACAGTGATGCAGCTCCTGCCTTTCGCGGCGCGCGCCACTGGACGCGTCACCTTCGACGGCATCGACATTCTCGCCGCCAGCGAGGACCAGATGTGCGCGCTGCGCGGCGACGACATCGGCATGGTGTTCCAGGAGCCGATGACCGCGCTCAACCCGGTCAAGACCATCGGCGAACAGGTGGCCGAGGGCATCCGCTGGCATACAAGGTCAAGCCGCGCCGAGGCCGAGGACCGGGCGCGAAAAATGCTCGACCGGGTCGGCCTGCCGGCAGCACTATTCCCGCTGTCGCGCTATCCGCATGAACTCTCCGGTGGCCAGCGCCAGCGCGTCGTCATCGCCATCGCCTGTGCGCTGAAGCCGAAGCTTTTGATCGCCGACGAGCCGACGACGGCCCTCGACGTGGTGCTGCAGGCGCAGATCCTCGATCTCTTGCGCGACCTTGTCGCAGAAAACCGCATGGGCCTGCTGCTGATCTCGCACGATCTCGCGGTCGTGACGGAGATGGCCGATCGCATCACCATCCTGCGCCATGGCGAGGTCATGGAGGCCGGCGACACCGCGCGAACGCTGTCCGAACAGCTCCACCCCTACACGCGCCAATTGGCGCAGGCCTCCATGCATGTGCCGGCCCGCCCCAAAACGCACGCTGCTGGCTCGGCCAAGCCACTGCTTCAGGTCGAAGGCGTGACGCGCGATTACCCGGGACGGCGCATGTCCCTGTTCAAGCGCGCCACACCGGTCCGCGCCGTCGACGACGTGTCCTTGTCAATCGCGCCTGGCCAATCAGTGGCGCTGGTCGGCCGATCCGGCTGCGGCAAGTCTACCCTCGCCCGCATGATCCTGGCGCTGGACAGATCGACTTCAGGAACGATCCGCTTTCGCGGCGAGACCATCACCGGCAAGAGCGAGACCGAACTCAAGCCGGCGCGGCGCGACATGCAGGTGGTGTTCCAGGATCCTTACGGCTCCTTCGATCCGCGCCAGAAGGTCGAAAAACTCGTAGCCGAACCGCTGCATGTGCTGGACAAGAAGCCAGCGCCTGCGGAGCGCCGCGAGATGGTGGCGCATGCGCTGCACGAGGTCGGCCTCGGCCCGCGCGACATGGACAAATACCCGCATGAATTTTCCGGCGGCCAGCGTCAGCGCCTGTCGATCGCCCGCGCTATCATCACCCGCCCGAAACTGGTCGTCGCCGACGAGCCGGTCTCGGCGCTCGACGTCTCGATCCGCGCCCAGATCCTCGACCTGTTCGCCGAGCTCAACCAGAAGCTCGGCATCGCCTATCTGTTCATCACCCACGACCTGACCGTCGCCCGCGCCATCACCGACGAGGTGCTGGTCATGCATGACGGCAGGATCGTCGAGCGCGGCATGACGAGCGAGGTCCTGGATCATCCGCAATCGGAGGCAGCCAAGGCCCTGGTCGCCGCCGCTCCCGACTTGCATCGGGCCATCGCGCGGCGATTGCAGGAGCAAGGGTGAGCGACCGGCTCGCGAAGCGATTTCATCGTGGAGGTGGCACGATGAAAGGTCAGCGAGCGCCGGGGTCCTGCGAAGCAGCGGGGACCCGAACGGGCGACCGTCGAAACAAAGCCTATTCTTCCGGCTTCACCACATCGACCGGGCTGATGTCGAGCAGGTCGAGCGTGCGGCGCAACAGCCGCACCTCGCTCTCGGCCAGTTGCGAGTCGGCCTTGGCGATCTCGGCCATATGGCGGGCGAGCAGCTTGCGCCGCTCGACGTCGAGATCGCGGAATTGCGCAACGGCCTGCGAGCCGTTGGTCTCGTAGCCGAATTCGTTGAGATACTCGATGACGTTGTCGATGCTGGCCTCGGGAATGCCAAAGGCCTCCTTGCAGATGCGGCGGAAGGCGACCATTTCGCTCTCCGAGACCGAGCCGTCGGCCAGGATCATGCGAAACAGCATCAAGAGTTCCGCTGACAGTACCGGGTCGTCGGCGACCTTGCGCACACCGGGATCGCCTTCGAAGATCGAGCGTATCTGGTCAAGCAATGCGAACGCCATCAGAGCCCCTTTTCCGATTCTTGTAGAATAGGTAGCGCGGAATCGGCCTTGCGCAAACGGGGTAGCGGTGGTCGAACGCGCACAATTCTTTCGACGGGCAAAATCCTCCTCGCCCGCGTGGCGTTCGCGATAAAGCGCCCAGCCGACGCGGCGAACCCGCTGCGCACCTTGATTGGTGTATGACCCCGCGCCTGTTAGAATGCCGGCGTACGAATCATGTTGGAGGAGCCACACATGAATCTTAGTGCACCCACTCAGCTTATTTTCATTATAGCCCTTGTCATCGCCATCATCGGCGTTCTCGCTGCTCTTGGCGTTCTTGCGTTCATTCCCCTCGCATCAGTTTGGATCGTGCTCATCGCCTACATCGTGCTTGCCGGCGGCTGCATGATGCGCGGCGCCTAGGCACTTCAAGATCTCAGGTAACCGCGAAGCGCCCGGTCCCAAGCCGGGCGCTTTTGATTTTGACGCATGGTCTGCTAGTTTCCTTTGCCGGAGGAGACGCCGTGGCCACCGATAGCGAAGAGCCTTATCCGAGCCGGTTCGAGATGGTGCGTCGCCTACCCGGCCCGCAGCTTCAGGGCGCGGTCACCGACATGTGCGGCTACCGCGAGACGATTTCAGGCCATTTCCGCAGCGTCGAATATGCCTCGCTGACCGTGCCGCTGGTCATCAGCTTCGCTGAGCCTTTCGCCATCGGTCTGGGCAAGAACCCTGGCGGCAACGACCGCTTCGCCAGCTTTGCCGCCGGCCTTTTTGCCGGGCCGGTGATGATCGAATCCTTCGGCGGCGCCTGCTGCGTGCAGATCAACTTCACGCCGCTCGGCGCCCGCCGTTTCTTTGGCCAACCGATGAGCGAATTGACTGACCGCATGGTTGGCCTCGACGATGTGCTTGGCCTCGAGGGCAACACGCTGCGCGAAAGGCTCGGCGATGCGCGGGATTGGAGCGCTCGCTTCGCCATTGCCGAGAGCTTCGTCGCTGCCCGGTTGGCTTCGACGGATCCCATGCAGGCCGAAATCGGCTGGGCCTATGACAGCATCATCGCCTCCGGCGGGCGCACCCGCGTCGCCACGCTGGCCGGAAGACTAGGCTGGAGCCGCAAGCACCTTGCGCGAAAATTTTCCGACGCGGTCGGCGTAGGCCCGAAGACACTGTCGCGCATCGTCCGCTTCAACCGCGCGCTTGGCCTCTCGAGACAGGACAACAGCGATTGGGCCGACATCGCTGCCGATTGCGGCTATGCCGACCAGGCGCATCTGGTGCGCGAGTTCCGCGACCTCGCAGGCGAGACGCCGACCGCAATCGCCGCCGGGTAACATTTCTTCAAGACGCCGCAGCGACCTTTGCCCAGACTGGGTTATCGACCAACCCTAGTTGAAGGAGGTTCCCCAATGCCCACGACCAGCGAAGCACCCCGGCTCTACCCTGCCTTGCGCTACAAGAATGCGGCAAAAATGATCGACTGGCTCGGCGATGCGTTCGGCTTCACCGTTCGCGCCCGCTATGGCGAGGGTGACGTCGTGCACCACGCCGAACTCGTCTTCGGCTCCTCGATGATCATGCTGGGCACCGCGCGCGAGGACGATTACGGCAAGATGGTTGGCGAGCCGGGCTCAGGCGGTGGCAAATCGATCTACGTCGCCGTCGACGATGCCGACGTCGCCTATGCCAAGGCCAAAAAGGCTGGCGCCACGATCATCCAGGAACTTGTTGACCGCGATTACGGCAGCCGTGAATTCATCTGCCGCGATCCCGAAGGCAATGTCTGGTCCTTCGGCACCTACTGGCCGAAGGCCGGGGAAAAGGCTTAGCGCCTAGCGTGCCAGCGCGAAAATCGCGTCGCAGTCGAGGTGGGTTTCCAGCTCGACTGCGACCTCGTCCAGCGCCCGTTCGACCTCAGCGCGATAGTCGATGCCGCCGCCCCTGACACCGAGGCTTTCCAGGAATTTCGTCCGGAAGGCGTCGGCGGAAAACAGCCCGTGCAGATAGGTGCCCATCACCTTGCCGTCGGCGGAAACCGCTCCGTCCTCGACGCCATTGATGATCGCCGACGGTCGCGCCATGTCGGGACCGGTGGTGCGGCCGAGATGGATCTCGTAACCTTCCAGCGGCAGGTCGAACTGTACCGACCGGGCGCTGGAATTGCGCACGATCTTTTCCGGCTCCATCACCGTTTCGAAGTCGAGCAAGCCAAGGCCCTCTGTTTCGGTGACGCTGCCTTCAATGCCGTCGGGATCGCGCACCATGCGGCCCAGCATCTGAAAACCACCGCAGATGCCGACGACATGGCCGCCGCGTTTGCGATGCGCGAGAAGGTCGCGATCCCAGCCATTCTCGCGAAATTTCAGCAGATCGCCGATCGTCGATTTGGAGCCGGGAATGACCACCAGCCCGGCGGCTTCCGGGAACCGCTGTCCGGGCGGCACGAACACCACCTCGACCTGCGGTTCGGCCTTGAGCGGATCGAGGTCGTCGAAGTTGGCGATGCGGCCAAGCATCGGCACGGCCACTTTCAGCGCACGCTTCTCGCCCGATGCCAGCCGTTCGAGCACCACCGAATCCTCCGAAGGCAAGCGCGCCGCAGCCTTCAGCCACGGCACGACGCCGAAGCAGGGCCAGCCGGTGAATTTTTCGATCGCCTTGATGCCGTCGTCGAACAGCGAGACATCGCCGCGGAACTTGTTGATGAGGTAGCCGACGATCATGCGCCGGTCGTCTTCCGGCAGGATCAGATGCGTGCCGGCGACCGAGGCGATGACGCCGCCGCGGTCGATGTCGCCGACCAGGATCACCGGCACGTTGGCGCGCGTCGCAAAGCCCATATTGGCAATGTCGCGGCTCCTGAGATTGATTTCGGCCGGCGACCCCGCGCCCTCAACGATGACGAGGTCGGCGCCCTCGCCGACCTCGTCCCAGGACTCCAGCACAGCCTCCATCAGCCGGCCCTTCATGGCCTGATAGTCGCGCGCCCTGGCCTCGCCGAACACCTTGCCCTGCACCACCACCTGCGAGCCGATATCGGTCTGCGGCTTGAGCAGCACCGGGTTCATGTGGACAGACGGCGCAACACCGCAGGCGACCGCCTGCAGCCATTGCGCGCGGCCGATCTCGCCGCCGCCGGCATTGTTGTCGCCGGGAATGTCGGCGACGGCGGCGTTGTTGGACATGTTCTGCGGCTTGAACGGCCGCACCTTCAGCCCGCGTTTCTTCGCGGCGCGGCAGAGACCCGCGACCAGCACGGTCTTGCCGACATCAGAGCCGGTGCCTTGCAGCATGATCGCCCTGGCCATCACGCCCTGCCCTGTGCGACGGTGCCGGTGATTTCGGACTTCTGCGCCAGCGGCCCACCGCGCCAGATATAGAGCGCCAGCAGCGGCTCCTCGGCCGTGCGCATGGCATGGCTGACATTCGAGGCATGGTGGATCACCTCGCCGGCCTCACGAACTTCAAAGCCGCCCTCACCCGTGCGCCACTCCGTGCCGCCGGTCAGCGGAACGTAGATCTCCTCGGCAATGTGATTGTGGTCGGGATAGACGATGCCAGGCCCAAGGATCAACAGGCCGGCCGCGACCTCGTCATTGGCGAAATGGCCGCGCGTGCCGAACACCTCCAGCCAGCCATATTTTTCCAGGAATGCCGCGCCGAAATCGGTCACGCTGTAGGTCTGCCCCCAGCGGAATTCGTTCCGGCGCCGGGCCAGCAGCCGCGCCAGCGGCTTGGCACTGGCCGGAGCAAGCTCGACGATACGGTCGAGGTAACGAAGGCAAGGCAGCGCATGCGGCGCCAGTGCACGGGCCGGCATGTTCCACTCGATCCGCGCCACCGCTTCCCGCACCAGCGGACTGTCCACCGTGTCCAGATAGCCACGGAAGCCATCGAGGAGGTCATCGAAATGTGTCGGCACGCTATGCTCCGCTGATCCATTCGCGCACAGCCGCTGCGCAGCAGGCTGGGTTGCGCGGCGGCATCATTGGTCTAGATTGAGCGGCGCGCAAAGCCAAAAACGACAGGCCAGCCGACTGGCTGGCCAAGGACATAGGGAGCACGCCATGGACGCCGCGGTCGATGCGAGCACCAGCCAGTTCGAACTCAACGAGGAGCAGCGTGCCATCCAGGAGATGGCACAAGCCTTCGCCACCGACCGCGTCGCGCCGAATGCGCTTGACTGGGACCGGGCGAAGCATTTCCCCGCCGATGTGATCCGCGAGACAGGCCCGCTCGGCCTTGGCGGTATCTATGTTCGCGACGATGTGGGCGGCTCGGCCTTGGGGCGGCTCGACGCCGTGCTGATCTTCGAGGCGCTGTCGCGCGCCGATCCGGCCTTTTCCTCCTTCATCTCGATCCACAACATGGTGGCGTCGATGATCGACCGCTTCGGCAGCGAGGAGCAGCGCCAGCGCTTCCTGCTGAAACTGACCTCAATGGAGTGGCTGGCCAGCTACTGCCTGACCGAACCAGGTTCAGGCTCGGACGCAGCGGCGCTGAAGACGCGTGCGGTGAAAAGCGGCAGCGACTATGTGCTGAACGGCGCCAAGCAGTTCATCTCTGGCGCCGGCGACAGCGACCTCTATGTGGTCATGGCGCGCACCGGCGCCGACGGGCCGAAGGGCATCTCTACCTTCGTCGTGCCAAAGGATGCGCCGGGCCTTTCCTTCGGCGCCAACGAGCACAAGATGGGTTGGCACATGCAGTCGACCCGCCAGGTCATCTTCGAGGACTGCAAGGTGCCGGCGGAAAACCTGCTTTCGGGCGAAGGCGCCGGTTTCGGCATCGCCATGGCCGGCCTCGATGGCGGCCGGCTCAATATCGCGGCCTGTTCGCTCGGCGGCGCGCAATCGGCGCTCGACAAGGCGCTCGCCTACACCGCGGAGCGCAAGGCCTTCGGGTCGAAGATCAATCAGTTCCAGGCCCTGCAGTTCAAGCTCGCCGACATGGAGACCGAGCTGCAGGCGGCCAGGATGTTCCTCTACACCGCCGCCTCGAAGCTCGACCGCAAGGCACCCGACGCCGGCAAATGGTCGGCCATGGCCAAGCGCTTCGTCACCGACACCGGCTTCAATGTCGCCAACGAGGCCCTGCAGTTGCATGGCGGCTACGGCTATTTGCACGACTACGGCATCGAGAAACTGGTGCGGGACCTGCGCGTCCACCAGATCCTCGAAGGCACCAACGAGATCATGCGGGTCATCATCGCCCGCGCGCTGATCGGCCGCTGAGCAGAACCGGAGACATTTCGATGACCACCATCGCCTTCATCGGCCTCGGCAACATGGGCAATCCAATGGCCGCCAATTTGGTCAAGGCTGGGCATGCAGTGCACGGCTTCGACCTGCTGCCGGAGAACCTCACCGTCGCCAGGGAGCATGGCGTCGTGATCATGGCCAATGCGGTTGCCGCGGTGAAGGACGCCGATGCGGTCATCACCATGCTGCCGGCCGGCAAGCATGTGCTCTCGGTCTATGAGGACATCGCACCCAAGGCGAAGAAAGGCGCGCTGTTCATCGATTCCTCGACCATCGACGTCGAATCGGCGCGCAAGGCGCATGCCATCGCCAGCAGGCATGGGCTGGCGTCGATCGACGCGCCGGTCTCCGGCGGCACCGGCGGCGCCACCGCCGGCACGCTGACCTTCATGGCCGGCGGCTCGGACGACGCATTCGCGGCGGCCGAGCCGGTCCTCAAGCCGATGGCCGGTCGCGTCGTCCATTGCGGCGGCGACGGCGCCGGCCAGGCAGCAAAGATCTGCAATAACATGATCCTCGGCATCTCGATGATCGGCGTTGCGGAAGCTTTCGTGCTGGCGGAAAAACTCGGGCTTTCGCACCAGGCGCTATTCGATGTCGCGTCCACCTCGTCGGGCCAATGCTGGTCGCTGACCAGCTACTGCCCGGTGCCAGGGCCGGTTCCGGCGTCACCTGCCAACCGTGATTACAAGCCCGGCTTTGCCGCCGCACTCATGCTGAAGGACCTGAAGCTGTCGCAGGAGGCCGCCCAAGGCGCCGGCGCAGTGACGCCGCTCGGCGCCGAGGCGACGCAGCTCTACGCGCTGTTCAACGCGCAGGGGAATGCTGGCGCCGATTTTTCCGGCATTATAAATTTCCTGCGCGGCGCTTCCAATTAAGCTTCGAATTTCACAGCGCTTTTTTCGCTTTTCTCGGCGGAAAGAGCGCAAATTTAGATTTGCTTAAGTTCTCGATAACCGGCCGGTAACGATGTGCCTATAAAACGGACAGCGAGGCGGACATATCGCATCCGCCCGGCGCTCCGGATCAGGTCTCGCGTACCGGAGCCCGTAAGTTTCGCAAGTGTTTTGTTGGCGAAACGCCATGCGTATCTGGCAAAGCCGCGTTCCCGGTGGGGCGCGGTTTTTGCGTTTCCGCCGGCTCAACTGGCGAGTCTCATATTCCGACTGCCGCGTCCGGAATCGCTACATGGTCTTCATTGACCATGATGATCGGCGCTTTGACCCTTCGATCGCGGGCTGGTTGAGCGGTGTACGGCCATGATCCTCCGTATCGGCAAAATTGCACTGCGGGTTCTAGACCATGATAGCCGGCAATGGAATCAGCCGGGCGTTATCGCTTGACGCCCGGCCGTACAGGTCAGCGCTTGCGCAGATCCACCTCCGCCAGGTCGAGCGCCTTGGCGATGCGCTCGCAGGCCATGTCGATCGTCTCACGCGTCCAGATCAGCGGCGGCGACAGGATCATCGTGTCGCCGGTGGCGCGCAGCATCATGCCTTGCGCGATGGCGTGGTCGCGAACGACGACGGCCGCACTGCCCGACGGTAGGTAACGCTCCTTCGTCGCCTTGTCCTTGACGATCTCGATCGCCCCCATCAATCCGATCGAGCGCACTTCGCCGACCAGATTGTGGCCGGCGATGCGCTCCTGCAGCGCCTGGGCGAAGTAAGGTCCGGTGTCATTTTTGACGCGGTCGACCAGGCCTTCCCGCTCGATGATCTCGAGGTTCTTCAGCGCCACCGCGCAGGCCACGGGATGACCGGAATAGGTGTAGCCGTGGTAGAACTCACCGCCCTTCTCGACCAGCGTCGCCGCGATGCGGTCCCCGACCAGAAGCGCCGACAGCGGCTGATAGCCGGAGGTCAGCGCCTTGGCCGTGGTGATGGTGTCGGGCTCGATGCCGAAGGTTTGCGCGGCAAACCACTCGCCGGTGCGGCCATAGCCCGTGATGACCTCGTCCAGCATCAGCAGCACATCGTATTTGCGGCAGATGCGCTGCACTTCCGGCCAGTAGCTCATCGGCGGGATCTTCACCCCGCCCGCGCCCATCACCGGCTCGCCGATGAAGGCCGCGACCTTGTCGGCGCCGGCTTCGAGGATGGCGTCCTCGACCGCCTTGGCCGCGCGCAGGCCGAAATCGTGGTCGCTTTCGCCGGGCAGCGCCAGCTCATAGGCATAGGGCATCATCACATGGACGATGTTGGGCACCGCGCCGCCGAGCTGCTTGTGCATCGGCTCCATGCCGCCGAGCGAGGTGCCGGCGATGGTCGAGCCGTGATAGCCCATCTTGCGCGAGATGATGCGGTTCTTCTCCGGCTTGCCTTCCAGCGCCCAGTAGTGGCGCACGAGCCGCAGCGCCGTGTCGTTGGCCTCTGAGCCCGAAGAGCCGTAGAACACCTGGCTGACGCCCCTGGGCGCCAGTTCGGCGAGCTTCTTCGACAACAGCACCGGCGTCGGTGTCGAACATTTGAAGAAGGAGTTGTAGTAGGGCAGCTCCTTCATCTGGGTATAGGCGGCCTCGGCCAGCTCGTCGCGGCCGTAGCCGACATTAACGCACCACAGCCCAGCCATGCCGTCGAGGATTTCCGTGCCGTCGGCGTCGTAGATGAACGGCCCATTGGCATGGGTGATGATACGCGAGCCGGCCTCGCGCAATTCCTTGTGGTCGGTGAACGGATGCAGGTGGTGCGCGGCGTCGATCTGCTGAAGCTGCTTCAGCGAATAATTCTGATAGGTCATGATTTTGGTCTTTCCTCTGGAACCAATCCGGCAGGAGCCGGGGCGGATTCGTCAGAGGAAGACCGGTGGCGAATAGCCGATGCGGGCGCACAGGCGCAGAAGCTCGGCACGCAGCGTGCGGGGTGACGGCGTCACCGCCACCCCGAATGCGCTGGATGTCTTCATCAGAGCCATGGCGGCACCTTAAGCCGCCCGAGGCCTTGTGTTCAAGCCGTCGCGGTCAAAGCCCGCTGCAGAAAGACATAGCGCATCGCGGCCTGTGCCGCTTGCGGCCGGCGATCGCCGCGCCCGCCATGCCCGCCCTCGGTCTCCTCGAAGAACAGCGCTTTCGCATGGCCGGCGGCCTGCAGCCGCGCCGCCATCTTGCGCGCGTGGCCGGGATGGACGCGATCGTCGGCGGTCGAGGTGGTCAAGAACACCGGCGGATAGGCGGCGTCGGCCTCGACATGCTGGTAGGGCGAGTAGGCGCCAAGCCACGCCGCCTCTTCCGGCTTCGAGGGATCGCCATATTCGGCCATCCAGGAAGCGCCGGGCGGCAGTTCGGTGTAGCGCAGCATGTCGAGCAGCGGCACGTCGATGATGACGGCACCAAATAGCTCAGGGCGCTGGGTCAGCGAAACGCCGGTGAGCAGGCCGCCATTCGAGCCGCCCTGGATACCGAGCGAAGCCGCGGTGGCGATGCCGCGCCTGACGACATCCTGTGCAACCGCGGCGAAGTCGTCGAAGGCGTTCTGGCGGTTGCCCTTGAGCGCCGCCTGGTGCCAGGCCGGGCCGAACTCGCCACCGCCGCGGATGTTGGCCTGCACATAGGCATTGCCCTTCTCCAGCCAGAGCCTGCCGCGCACGCCGGCATAGCCGGGCAGCAGCGGCACTTCGAAACCGCCATAGCCGTAGAGCAGCGTCGGCACCGGCCCTTTCTGGTCGCGCCGCCGGACGACGAAATACGGGATCATGGTGCCGTCCTTCGAGCGCGCCTCGAACTGCTCGGAGACATAGGGCGAAGCGTCGAAACGCGCCGGCTGCGCCTTCACCGTCGCCAGCGTCTCGCCATCATTGTCCGACCAGATGATCGAGCTCGGCGTCAGGAAATCGGTGAAGGAGAAGGACACGCTGGCGCCGAAATGCTCGGCATGGCTGATGCCGACATTGCCGTTTTCGGGCAGCGCGACGGGCTTCAGCGACCAGCCGCTGCCGACGCGGTCGCAGGCGATGACCTTGCCGCGCACATTGTCCATCAGATTGATGAACAGTCGCTCCTCTGTGCGCGCGAGCCCGGCGATCGAGACCCGGTGCGCCGGTTCGAGCACGGTTTCGACAGGCCCCAGCACCCCGGTTTCGATCCAGCGCTCGAAATCCACCGAATACAGAGCGTCGGACAGACAGTGCGTGCCGTCAGGTGCAGTCCACGGGCTGCGCACGCCGAAGATGAGCTGCCCCTTGAAGATAGCCGTGTCGGTGACGTCGTCCGGCAGCGGGATGCGCCTGTTCTCGCCTGAAGGCAGCCGCAGGAAGCTGTGCGAGGAGAAGAAGTCGATGGTGCGGGCGAGGAACAAATGCCGCCTGTCGCCGTCGATCTCGACCCCGCCGCCGGCCGCGAGATCCTGTTTTTCGGCCTCGAAGATCGGCGTCGCGTCCTCCAGTTTCGTGCCGCGCCGCCAGAGCTTGACCACGCGTGGATAGCCGGACTGGGTCTTGTCCTCCTCCTCGAAGGCGGCCGAGACAATGACAGTGTCCCTGTCCAGCCAGGAGAAGCCCGACTTCGAGGCTGGCGCGCGAAAGCCGTCCTCGACGAAGGATTTCGCCGCGATGTCGAACTCGCGCATCTCGCTGGCATCGCCGCCATCCGGTGACATCGAGACCAGGCAGAGGGTGAAGTCGGGATAGAGGCGGCTCGCCCCGCTGAACACCCATTTGATGCCCTCTTTGGCCGAGAGCACGTCGAAGTCGATGATCGTTTCCCATTGCGGTTTGTCGGTCTTGTAGGAGGCGACCGTCGTGCGGCGCCAGAGGCCCAGAACATTGGTCCTGTCCTGCCAGAAATTGTAGACATGGCCATTGAGCGCGGCGCCAACGGCGATGTTGTCCTCGGCCGTCATCAGGTCGAGCGCGGTTTCGAACGCCGCCTGGTAGGACGGGTCACCCTGCAATTCGCCGACCGTCACTTCATTCTGGCGATGCACCCAGTCGAGCGCCTGTTTGCTCGTCCGGTCTTCCAGCCAGAGGAAGGGGTCCTGGGTCTCCCCGGCTGGCTCTTGCAGCCTCGGTGCGATCGACTTGGTCATGTGGCCTCCGGAAAAATTCGTCAGCTGGGTGCCACAAACATCGGCATGGCGCTACCGACATTCAACCGGAACAGGTAAAAACGATTACACCCTGCCATCTGCCCGAGCAGCGAAGAAACCCTGATGCAACGGCTTTACATCGCAGTCGAAAAATTTGGCCCGTCCGGCGGCATTGGATGGAAAAAGTACGTCGAGTGGTCGGGCCTCACCCAACTCACCGAGGTCGTCACACTCGATGGTATGCTCTGCCACTTCGCACTCCCGGAAACGAAAGACACTCACTGGCCCCATATCGTTCACGAAGACAACATGCTCAATTTCTTCGTGGATTTGGACTTCCTCCTTTCCGAGCTCGACGACACGATCAATCTGAACATTCTTGGTGTGATCCGACGACCTTCGGCGGATGTAAGCTTGCTTGATTGGGACGGGTTCGTATTCCTTGGGTACGACCTTATGGACAAGGACGTCGGCAACAGTGCATTGACCAATTGCGGAGGCTTTCCGGAAGCATTCGCGAACTCGGAACTGTCCAGCGTCGGACTGATCTCGAACTTTGAGCGCGCCGTGGAAATTCAGCGGGCGCTGCGCACTAAATATTATCCGCCGGAACACCACGCCGATTGCGATCTTTGGGCCATTTTCAGACGGCAAAACGACTGAGGGGCTGCCCCACCTCGCCTTACACCATCCGCCGACGCAAGATGGTAGCCACCGCCAGCGCCAGGCAGATAGCGCCGAGCGTGAACGGCAGGCCGGGCGCGCCGATCACATCCATGACGCCGCCGGTGAGCGGCGGCACGAGAATGCCGCCGACGCCCCACATCAGCGAGAAGGCGGCATTGCCGGCAACCAGCGCCGAGCCTGTAAAACGCTCGCCAAGCTCGATGATCGACATCGTGTAGATGCCATAGGAAACCGCGCCCCAGAGGAAGACGCACGGCCAGATCAGCGGCGTCTCGATGAGCAGCGGCAACAGCGCGCAGCCGAGCACGGTCAGCGACACGCAGATGAACCGCACCAGCCGCGCTGTCAGCCTTTCCGCCAGCAGGCCGAGCGGCACCTGCATGGCGATGTTGCCGGCAATCATCACGGACAGCAGCGCCGACATACGGACTTCGGCAATGCCGTAATGGGTGCCATAGACCGGAAGCAGCGCCAGAACCGCCTGCTCGAAGCCGGCGGCCACGACGACCGTCGACAGCAGCAGCCAGGCCATCGGCATGAACCCCATCACCGAAACCCCGTGCCCGGCCTCGTCGACCTTAGGCAACCGAGGCAGCACCAGCGCCAGGCAGCCACCGCAAAAAACGAAGGCGGCAATCCCCACCAGAAACGGCGGCCAGCCTTCGGTGCCGACGGCAAGCAGGCAGAGCGGACCGGCGGCGAAACCGGCCGAAATGATCGTCGAATAGACGCCCATGACGCGACCGCGCCGCGACGGTGGGGCAAGTGCGATCACCCAGATCTCACTAAGAACATAGAGCGGGTTGGTGACCACGCCGATCAGGAAGCGCAGCGGGAACCACAGATAGACGTTCTGCGTCCAGCCGATCAACGCCAGCACGAGTGCGGATAGGGCTGCGCAGGTCAGCGCCGTGCGCCCTGCCCCGAACCGCCGTGCCAGGCCAGGTATCAGTGGCGACGACAGGATGAAGCCGACAGGCGTCATCGCCGCCGAAAGCCCGATCATGGCCGGCGAGACGCCCTGGCGCTGCAGGATGAAGCTCAGCAGCGGATAGGAAAGCCCTTGCGCGATGGCGAAGACGGAAACGGTCGCGATCACACCCGTGATCGCCGCCCATTGCATCGGCTCGTCTCTGCTCGTTTCCGCCAAATCCATGTGGGCAGCCTTAGCGGCTCGCCTCGACGGTCGTAAGCCCCGCCGGCGAAAACCGCTTGCTCCAGCCAAAGCCTGTCAGGAGTTTTTGCGCCTGGCCGAGCGATACAGCGCGAAGGCAATCAACACCGCATCGAGCCCGGCGATCACCGCCGGCACGCCGAGCGGGCCGATCGCCTGCATCAGCGCGCCCGCGCCGGGCGGGCCGACGATGCCGCCGGCACCCCACATCAGCGCGAAGGCGGCGTTGCCGGCGACAAGCGCTGTTCCCCTGAAGCGACTGCCAAGCTCGACCAGCGCCATCGTGTAGACGCCGTAGCCGACCGCGCCCATCACCACCAGCACCGGCCAGACCAGCGGCGTCGTGATCAGCACCGGCAGCGACAGCGCGCAAGCCGCCGTCGCCAGCGCGCAAAAAACGATCATCGCCCGGCCGCCGAAGCGTTCCGCCATCAGCCCAAGCGGGATCTGCAAGAGGATGTTGCCGGCCGACAGCGCCGTCACCAGCGCCGCCAGCTTCGCCTCGGGTAAGCCGTAGCCGGTACCGAAGACAGGGATAAGCGCATAAGTGCTTTGCTGCACCGCCGCCGAAACCAGAACCGCCAGCAGCAGCGCCGGCGCCAGCCTGGCGAAGCCGACAAGGCCGCCGGAGGCCTGGCCGTCTTCCTCGAAGCCGGTGAGCTTCGACGACACGGCGCGCAGGATCAGCGCGCAGAGCGCAAAACCTGCAATCGCGGCGATGAAAGGAGGCCATCCCGACGCGCCGACGGTGATCAGGATCAATGGCCCCGCCGCGTAGCCGGCGCCCATCAGCGCGTTGAACACCCCCATCACCCTGCCCCGGCGCGACGGTGGCGCCAGCGACAGCGCCCAGACCTCGCCAAGCACATAGAGCGGGTTGATGACCACGCCGACGAGGAAGCGGAGGATGAACCACGCAACCCAATCCTGCAGATAGCCGATGGCCAAAAAGCACACCGCGCCGGCCAGCGAACAGCCGACGGCGAGATTGCGCGCCCCGAAGCGCCGCACGGCAGCCGGCACGAACGACGCCGAGAGAATCAGGCCAACCGGCATCATCGCGGCGGAAAGCCCGATCAGCGCAGGCGACATGCCTTGCCGCTGCATCAAGAGCGTGAACAGCGGATAGCTCAGCCCTTGCGCGGCGCCGAACATGGCGAGCGCCGCAGTGACGCCGGCAAGCGCCGCCCATTGCGTTGCCGCCTCGCCATCTCGCGAATCGGTCGCGACCATGCTGCCATCCCTGTGAAAACGCCTACCTGCGGCCGGTAAGCTATCCGGCTAGCGGTTCGATCTGGGAAAAGGAAGGGCCGCCCCGGCAAATCCGCTGCGCCAAGTCACCTGGGCGACGCAGGTACCAGCAATCCTGCTGCCCTTCCGGCATGTCGCTTCCATCGCCCTAGTGGTCGCCGCCTCCGTACCGGCAGCATTGCCGCCGGTCCATTATGCCGCCCACTTTCGCATTCCATGAGGCCTGTCATGACCGCCGCCCTTCATCCCGCCGAACCGGCACTGGCAACCGACCGCGCCCGTCGCGGCGGCCGCGCGGGAAAGCGCGCCGGCGGCTCGGCCGCGTTCGAGCAGCCGCCCTTTCGTCAGCTCAGAAACCCTCTGACGCCGACCAAGCTGGTCTCCGACGACGAGCTGGAATCGATCCACCTCGCCTCCTTGCGGGTGCTCAGGGAAATCGGCGTCGACGTGCTGCATGACGAAGCAAGACGCATCATGAAGGCCCATGGCGCCGATGTGCGCGAAGGCAGCGAGCGGGTGCGCTTCGACAGCGACATGATCCTCGAGCTGGTTTCGAACTGCCCGTCTGAATTCACCATCCATGCCCGCAACCCCGCGCACAATGTGCGCTTCGGCGGCAACAATCTGATCATCTCGATGATGGCGTCGGCGCCTAACTGCTCCGATATCGATCGCGGCCGCCGGCCCGGCAACCAGGCGGACTACCGCAACTTCCTGCGGCTGACGCAGATGCACAACATCCTGAACTGCACCGGCGGCTACCCGGTCGAACCGATCGACATCCATCCGTCGGTCCGCCACCTCGAATGCATCCGCGACCTCAGCCTGCTTACCGACAAGGTGTTCCACATCTATTCGCTCGGCAAGGAGCGCAATGTCGACGGCATCGAGATCGCCAGGATCGCACGCGGCATCAGCCACGAACAGTTGCTCGAGCAACCGTCGGTCTTCACCATCATCAACACCAATTCGCCGCTCAAGCTCGACGTGCCGATGATGGAAGGCATCATCCAGATGTCGAGCAAGGGCCAGGTCGTCATCGTCACCCCGTTCACGCTCTCCGGCGCGATGGCCCCGGTGACCATCGCCGGCGCGCTGGTGCAGCAGAACGCCGAGGCATTGTCCGGCATCGCCTTCGCGCAGATGGTGAGGAAGGGCGCGCCTGTCGGCTATGGCGGCTTCACCTCCAATGTTGACATGAAGTCCGGCGCGCCGGCCTTCGGCACACCCGAATACATGAAGGCGCAGCTGGTCGGCGGCCAGCTCGCCCGCCGCTACAACATCCCCTACCGCACCTCCAACACCTGCGCCGCCAACACGGTCGACGCGCAGGCCGCCTATGAAAGCGTGTTCTCGCTTTGGGGCGCCATCCAGGGCGGCGGAAATCTGATGATGCATGCGGCCGGCTGGCTCGAAGGCGGCCTGCGCTGCTCCTACGAGAAGACTATCCTCGACATCGACCTGTTGCAGATGGTGGCCGAATTCCTGACCCCGCTCGACCTGTCCGAGGAGGCGCTGGGCTTCGACGCCATTCAGTCGGTCGGCCCGGGCGGCCATTTCTTCGGCACCCAGCATACGCAGGACCGTTACAAGACCGCCTTCTATTCGCCGATCCTTTCCGACTGGCGCAATTTCGAGACCTGGGCGGAAGCTGGATCGCCGACCGCGATCGAGAAGGCAAACAAGGTCTGGAAGGAGCGGCTGGCTTCCTATGAGGAACCTTACATCGACCCGGCGATCCGCGAGGAACTCAACGACTTCGTCGACAAGCGCCGCGCCGAAGGCGGCGCGCCGACCGATTTCTGACCGACAAGTAGCGGCACGTTGACTTCCGTTTCGAGGCGCGCGCATCGCTGACCAATAACCTGATTCAATTTACGCAAAGACGGACCTATCTTCATGAAATCTAACGTTAAAGCGGTTGTCATCGGCGGCGGTGTCGTCGGCTGCTCGGTGCTCTATCACCTGGCCAAGGCCGGCTGGACCGACATCATGCTGATCGAGCGTTCGGAGCTGACCTCCGGCTCGTCCTGGCACGCGGCGGGCGGCTTCCATACGCTGAACGGCGATCCCAACGTCGCCAAGCTGCAGGCCTATACGGTGCAGCTCTACAAGGAGATCGAGGAGATTTCCGGCCAGTCCTGTTCGCTGCACCTCACCGGCGGTGTGATGATGGCCGATACGCCCGAGCGCATGGACTTCCTGCGGCTCGCCCACGCCAAGGGTCGCTATCTCGGCATGGACACCGAACTGATCACACCGTCTGAAGCCAAGGCGATGTTTCCGCTGATGGACGAGAGCAATTTCGTCGGCGCCATGTGGGACCCGGTCGAAGGCCATCTCGATCCCTCCGGCACCACCATCGCCTACTCCAAGGCGGCGAAGAAGCTCGGCGCCGAAATCGTGCTGCGCAACCGCGTTGTCGAACTGACGCAGGAGGTCGACGGCACCTGGAACGTCGTCACCGAGCAAGGCACGGTCAAGGCCGAGCATGTCGTCAATTGCGGCGGCCTGTGGGCGCGCGAGATCGGCCGCATGGTCGGCGTCGAACTGCCGGTCCTGGCCATGGAGCACATGTACCTGCTCACCGAGCCGATGCCGGAGGTCGAGGAATTCAACAAGTCGACCGGCCGCGAGATGATCGGCGTGCTCGACTTCAAGGGCGAGATCTACACCCGCCAGGAACGCAACGGCATCCTGCTCGGCACCTACGAGAAAGCCTGCAAGCCGTGGTCGCCGGTCAACACGCCGTGGGATTTCGGTCACGAGCTGCTGCAGCCCGACATCGACCGCATCGCGCCGTCGCTGGAGATCGGCTTCAAGCATTTCCCCGGCATCGAGAAGGCCGGCATCAAGCAGATCATCAACGGCCCCTTCACCTTCGCGCTCGACGGCAACCCGCTGGTCGGCCCGGTGCAGGGCCTGACCAATTTCTGGTGCGCCTGCGCCGTCATGGCCGGCTTCAGCCAGGGCGGCGGCGTCGGTCTCGCGCTGTCGAACTGGATGGTCCATGGCGATCCCGGCTTCGACGTCTGGGGCATGGATGTCGCGCGCTTCGGCGAATGGGCGAGCCTGCGCTACACCAACGCCAAGGTCCGTGAAAACTATTCGCGCCGCTTCTCGATCCGCTTCCCCAACGAGGAATTGCCGGCCGCTCGACCCGCCCAGACGACACCGCTCTACGACACCATGCTCGCCAACAACGCGGTGATGGGCGACAGCTGGGGCCTGGAGACACCGCTCTGGTTCGCACCGAAGGGCAAGGAGCCGAAGGACATCGTCTCCTTCCACCGCTCGAACGATTTCGGCCCGATCGGCGAGGAAGTGCGCGCCACACGCGAGCGCGTCGGCGTCACCGAGATCGCCAACTTCGCCAAATACGAAGTGTCCGGACCGGCGGCGGAGGAGTTCCTCAACAGGCTGATGACCAACCGCATGCCCAAGATCGGCCGCATCGTGCTGACGCCGATGGTCAACGAATTCGGCAAGCTGATCGGCGACTTCACCATCGCCAAGGCCGGTGAAGACCGCTTCATGATCTGGGGCTCGTCCGCCGCGCAGAAGTACCATATGCGCTGGTTCGAAAAGCATCTGCCGAAGGACGGTTCGGTGCGCATCCACCGCTTCGACCAGACGTTGGTGGGTCTTTCGATCGCCGGACCGAAATCCCGCGACCTTTTGCAGAAGTTGGTCGATGTCGACATCTCGACCAAGGCCTTCCGCTTCATGGATTTCCGCGAGATGGCGGTCGGCGGTGCGCCCTGCATGGTCAACCGCATCACCTATACCGGTGATCTCGGCTACGAAATCTGGATGGCGCCGGCCTATCAGCGCCTGGTCTACAAGGCCATCAAGGACGCCGGCGAGGAATTCGGCCTGGTCGATTTCGGCATGCGCGCGCTCTTGTCGATGCGCCTTGAGAAGAACTTCCCGACCTGGTTCCGCGAGTTGCGGCCGATCTACGGCCCGTTCGAAGGCTCGATGGACCGCTTCATCAAGCTGGAAAAGAACGACTTCATCGGCCGCGAGGCATCGGCGAAGGAGCACGCCGAAGGACCAAAACTGCGCCGCGTTTCCTTCATCGTCGACGCGGCGGACGCCGACGTCATGGGCGACGAACCGATCTGGGCCAAGGTCAGCAAGGATTACGGCACGGTGGAAAAGCCGCATGGCTACGGCGCGCCACGCTTCGACACATCAGGCACGGAAGTGCGCGGCTCGAAGGCCGCCGAAGGCGCTTCGGCGGTGCGCGGCATCGTCGACGGCGACTGGCGCGTGGTCGGCTGGGTCACGTCGGGCGGCTATGCGCACTATGTGCAGAAGTCGATGGCGCAAGGCTACGTTCCGGCAGCGCTGTCCGAGGATGAAAGCGCCGGCCTGTTCGAGATCGAGATCCTCGGCCACCGTCGCCCAGCCCGCATCAATGTCGAAGCTCCCTTCGATCCGAGCGGCGAGAAGATGCGGACCTGAGGTTTCGACCATGGACAGCGCGGCGCCAAAGGGCAGCTTCGGCCGGCATCGCAAGATCATGCCGTTCGAGCCCGGCTCGATCGAGGCGCTGCGCGAGGACTCGCGCCAGAAGGCGGCTTCGCTCAACCAGCATGTTCTTGGCTACGGCGCGATTGCCGAAGACGAGTGGGCAGCGGCAGGCATTGCCGCGCCCGATCTGCCGGCGATGCGCAAATACCGACTCGAGCGCATCCGCGCCGAGCTGAAGCGTCGTGGCTATGCCGGCGCCCTGCTCTACGATCCCGTCAACATCCGCTACGCGACCGACTCGACCAACATGCAGCTCTGGGTCGCGCACAATCCGACCCGCCACTGCTTCGTCGCCACCGAAGGCCCGGTCGTGCTGTTCGACTATTTTTCCTGCGAGCACCTGTCCGACCATTCGGGCGTCGTCGACGAAGTACGCCCGGCCGTGTCATGGATGTATCTCTACAGCGGTGAACTGACGGAGCTGAAAGTGCGCCGCTGGGCCGCCGGCATCGCCGATCTGGTCAGGGAACATGGCGGCGGCAACAGCCGCATCGCGGTCGACCACATCAATCCGGAAGGCGTCGAGGAACTTGCCCGCCTTGGCATCTCCATCGGCAATGGTGAAGCCGTGATGGAGAATGCGCGGCTGATAAAATCATCAGACGAGATCCTCGCCATGCGCCGCGCCATCGTCGCCTGCGAGGCGGCAATGGGCGAGATGGAGCACGCGCTGAAGCCTGGCATTTCCGAAAACGAACTATGGGCCGAACTGCACCGCGGCAATATCGCGCGCGGCGGTGAATGGATCGAGACCCGGCTGCTGTCATCAGGTCCCCGCACCAATCCCTGGTTCCAGGAATGCTCGTCGCGTGTCATCGAAGCGGGAGACCTGGTCGCCTTCGACACCGACCTGATCGGCCCTTACGGCTTCTGCGCCGACCTGTCGCGCACCTGGCTTTGCGGCGACGGGCGGCCGACGAACGAGCAACGCGATCTCTACCGCATCGCCGCAGACCAGATTGCCCACAACACCGCGCTGATGCGGCCGGGCACGTCCTTCCGCGACCTTGTCGTACGCTCCGCGGTACCGCCTGGCGATTGCTTTCCGACCCGCTACGGCGTGCTCTATCACGGCGTCGGTCTGGCCGACGAGTATCCGACGCTGCCGCATGCGAGCGACTGGACGGCGGATACGCCGGACGGCGTGATCGAACCTGGTATGGTGCTTTGCGTCGAAAGCTATATAGGCCGGCTGGGCGGGCACGAGGGCGTCAAGATCGAGGAGCAGATCCTGATCACCGAGACCGGCAACGAGCAGCTGTCGACCTACCCGCTCGACGAGCGGCTGCTGGGCTGAGCCTATCGGAGACCCGCGACGGCTTCCCGCAAGGCGGCCACCGTCTTCTCCGGCGTCGTCCTGGCGGTGATCAACGGCAGGCCCTTGCGCCGGCCCGTCCAGCCGACGACCTTCACGTGCCGCGCCGCCGGCTCGAAGCGCTGCGCCAGCGCCCAGCTCTCACAGTCGATGGCCGCAACATCCGCCTTGCCCTCGGCGATGGCGACGATCGAGGACCGGTGGCCGCCGCTCAGGCTGCGCGATGCAAAGAGGTCGAGGCTTTCGCCCATCGCTTCAAGATCGCGCTTCAATCCGAGGAAGCCCGACATGGAACCCGTGTCGTTGAAGGTGAAGCGCTTGCCGCGCAGGAGATCGAGCGGGATCAGCGGAGCGCCGTCATCCGGCGACGCAACCGATGGGCCGCCATCCGCCGGCATCACCAGCGCGCTTGAATAGAGTTCGCCCTGCCCGCCTTCATAGGCATCGTAGCTCGGCTGGGCGACCACCTGCACGTGTTCGGCGAGTCCAAGCTCCATCGGCCCCCAGCAGGTCTGCCCGAAGAGCAGCGCCGGGTGCAGCCAGAGCTTGTGAAGGTCCAGTTCGTCCGGCGGCAGCGTCGCCGGATCGGGCGCGATGACCATGCCGTCGCCGTCACGAATGCCGCCCGGCACCGGCGGCAGATCGCCATTGGCACGCGCGATCGTCTCCGGCGCATCGATCCCTCGCTGCCGGAAGGCGTCCCGCAGCCGCGCCCATCGGGCATCGACCTCGCTCCGCATTTCGGGCCAGTCATACATCGGCAACGCCGCAACGAATTCGCTCATGCCGGGATTGGACCGCTATTGTTGGAAACTGACAAGATCATGGACGCCAAGCGCCCGGCTATCCCGCCGGCAATGCCGCAGAAATCATTCCTTCGGCGGCTCGGCGGGAACCGGCGCACTGCCAAGCCCCGAGAGGCTGCGCGCCCTGACGCGTGGCTTGAACGCCCGGCCCGGCTCCGGCGCGCGCCGCAGCACCGGGTGGACGATCGGCTCCTTGGCCTTGAAGGCATAGGCCTTGAGCAGGGCGAAATAGTTCGGATAGGCATAGCCATTGTTCATCCGCAGCCACTCGTCGCGACGGTCGCGGAACAGCTTCGGCAGCCGGTACCAGGCCACTGTCGGGCTCTTGTGGTGGACGAAATGCAGATTGTTGTTGAGGAACAGGAAGGACAGCGGCGAGCGCTCGACGATCACCGTGCGGCCCTCGGGATGTTCCGACCACTGGTGTTCGGCATAGGTGCGGATCGAAATCAGCGACTGGCCGAGCCACACCGGCACCAGAATGTAGAGCCAGATCGGAATGCCGAAGCCGAACTGGACAACCGGCAACACCACGGCGAGGCCGATTGCGTGCAGCAGCCAGGCCTTGCGGATCGCCTTGTCGCCGGCGGCGATCTGCTTGGCATCGTCGATGAAGAAGCCGATGCAGGACAGCCAGGGACCGAGGAAGAAGCGGCCAACCATGGTGTTGTTGATCTTCAGCAGGAATTTCATCGCCGGCGGCAAGTCGTCGTGGTGCCAGAGCGCCTTATAATAGCTTTCGGGATCGTCGAGCGGATCGGTCAGCCGCTCGTCCGCGTGATGCCGCAGATGAATGGTCTTGAACCGGCGGAACGGCCAGACAAGGCCGATCGGCAGGAAGACGAAGGCTTCGTTGATCCGTGCGTTGCGGGTCGGATGACCGTGCAGCACTTCGTGCATAATCGATGATTGCAGAGCGGCGGTAAAAGCCAGGATGGCGAGGGCAAGGATCGGATAGGAGGGCCAGACAAGGAAGCCGGCCACGAGCCAGACGCCGTAACAGAAAAGGGTGAGAAACACGGTCGGCCATTCGATGGCCGGTGTACTGCTGCGTCTCTTGCCTATGCTCGTCATGCTATCGACCACTGCCTTTCAGTCGCCGGAACCCCTCTGATTCCTGACAGCATTGTGTCAGGAGTGTCGGGTTGCAGCAACGCGACAATGCGCACAAACTGTTGAGACTGCGCATTTTCAGCCGCACATGTTATATATTGTAAACAGCCATAGGGATTCATTTACGCCTGAACCGCGATCCCGGCGGCCACAGAGCAAATTTTTCCTCCCTCATACTGGAGCGAAACTATGGACAAACGTGACCTGTCGACGATCTTCCGCGAGCGCCTGAAAATGCTCTTGACACGGTCGGATCTGAACCAGTCGGCCTTCGCAACCGCGGTCGGCATCGACCGTTCGGCGCTATCGCAGCTCCTCTCAGGCGCCTCGACCCGCCTGCCCCGTGCCGAAACGCTGCTCAACATTGCCGCCGAATTCAAAGTGTCGCTGGACTGGCTGCTGGGCTTGAGCCAGGACGAGGGCGTCACCGGCGAAATCCGCGAGAGCCTCGAGATCGAGGAAGCCCCCGACGGCTTCGACCGCACGCTGCTTGCCAAATGGCATGCCGAGGCCGCGGGCACCAAGATACGCTACGTGCCGGCCGGCATTCCGGACCTTCTGCGCACCGAAGCGCTGGTCGACTACGAGGCCGGCATCACCAACAAGAGCCGCGAGGCGCAGGCCGGCGAGACACAGTACCGCATCGACTACAACCGGCGGCCGGAGACCGACATGGAAGTCTGCATGCCTCGCCACACGCTGGAGATCTTTGCGCGCGGCCTTGGTGTGTGGGATCGTTTCCCCGAGACGGACCGCCGCCAGCAGCTCCTGCACATGGCGACGCTGCTCGACGACCTCTACCCGACATTCCGCCTGTTCCTCTATGACGGGCGCATGCGCTATTCGATCCCCTACACCATTTTTGGACCCTATCGCGCCGCCATCTATGTCGGCGACATGTATCTGGTGCTGAACGCGACGCAGCCGATCCGTACCTTGACCAGCCATTTCGACAATCTGATCCGCGCCGCCGACATCAACGCCCATGAATCGGCTGCCTTCGCGCAAAGGCTGGCCGATATGCGATTTTGATGCGTGTCTACCCCGGTTTTCATTGACGTCATATAAAGAGTTCTTTATATCGTTATCTCAATAAATCCTGGAAGGCGTATGCCATCATGACCAATCCGATCGAAGCGCTGCTTGCCGAGAAAGGCGTTCTGCTCGCCGATGGCGCCACCGGCACCAATCTGTTCGCGATGGGGCTCGAGGCCGGCGAAGCGCCGGAACTGCTGAACGAGACCGCGCCCGCCACCATCACCAGCCTGCACCAGAACTTTGTCGATGCCGGCGCCGACATCATCCTGACCAATTCCTTCGGCGGCACCCGCCACAGGCTGAAGCTGCACCATGCGCAGGACCGCGTGCATGCGCTGAACAAGCGCGCCGCCGAGATCGCCTGCGCGGTGGCCGACAAGGCCGGCCGCAAGGTGATCGTCGCCGGCTCGGTCGGCCCGACCGGCGAACTTCTGGTGCCGCTCGGCGCCATGACCTATGACGAGGCGGTCGACGCCTTTGCCGAACAGATCGAAGGTCTCAAGGACGGCGGCGCCGAAGTCGCCTGGATCGAGACCATGTCGGCGCCGGACGAGATCCGCGCCGCCGCCGAAGCGGCGATCCGCGTCGGCCTGCCCTACACCTATACCGGCTCTTTCGACACCGCCGGCCGCACCATGATGGGCCTGCTGCCGAAGGACATCCACGGCGTCGTCGACGGCTTGTCCACAGCCCCGCTCGGCGTTGGCGCCAATTGCGGCGTCGGCGCGTCCGATATCCTCGCTTCGCTGCTCGACATGACCGACGCGAAGCCGGAGGCGACGGTGATCGTCAAGGGCAATTGTGGCATTCCGGAATTCCGCGGCACCGAGATCCACTATTCCGGCACGCCGGAGCTGATGGCCGACTATGTCCGGCTCGCCGTCGATGCCGGCGCAAGGATCGTCGGCGGCTGTTGCGGCACCTCGTTCCAGCATCTTGCCGCCATGCGCAAGGCGCTCGACGCACACACCAAAGAAGGCCGGCCGACCGTCGAAACGATCGTCGAGCGCATTGGCCCGATGCGCAACAAGGTGGCGACCGCAAACACCGCCGAGACCAGCGAAGCCCGCCGCGAACGGCGTCGCGGCCGGGCCTGATCCGATCGGCCTGACTGTTCGCTGTTTCGGCTATTCGCTGTTTTCGGCGTAGCTCGACTGAGCCGACTTGAAATCCGTACCGGCCGCATCGCTGCGCATCGTCATCAGGGCTCCCGACGACTGTGGGTCGCTGATCTGCTCCAGCATGACCCGGAAACGGTCATTGTTCAGTGCCGACATTGCGGTGTTCCTGGCGGCGGCGACATCATCGCTGATGCGTCTGAGTTCCGGCGAAGGCGCTTGCGAAGCGGTCGACTGAACGTCCCGTGCAGCCGGCATTGAAGTCGCAATGTCTCTGATCAGCAATTCCGGCCCCCACAAGCCCGTACATTAGCCCTGCATAACAAGAGGGAATTGCGATCCTGTTCCGGAAATGCCGCGCAATTTAACGATTGCCGGCAGCGCCAGTCGAAAAAAAGGCCGGCAAGGGAAGAACCCTCGCCGGCCTGCCTCACCCGCCCGTAGGCCGGCTCCCCCTATCAGAACGATCCCGTCTGAATGGAACCGGCCCTCATTGCCACTACCGGTTACCGCCCAGCGCCGAGGCAAGGCGCACAAGCGACAGGAATTCCGACCTGTACCCAAACGGGTCGGCTCCTCGGGCGGCGGTGGCAATCTCGATGATCTTGTCGTAACCGAACTTCGCGGTCGCATCCTCGTCGCGCAACTTCTGGCCGAAGGCTGCGACAGCGACGGAGAAGCGCTGGTCGGTGCCGGCCTGGTCGAAGGACGCGACCTCATTGGCCGAGGTGACCGGCGTCGTGATCAGCTTCGAAACGTCCTCATTGGGCAGTTTGTAGCGGATTTTGACGAAGGCATATTCGTCCGCATTGGCGACGCCGCCATTGTTCACCGTTGCCTGGCCATAGCGCAGCGGGTCGATCTGCTCGCCGCCACTCCCTTTCGGCGTGATCTCGTAGATCGCCGTCACCGAATGTCCGGAACCGATGTCGCCCGCATCGACGCGATCGTTGTTGAAGTCCTCGCGATTGAGCGCGCGGGTTTCATAGCCGATCAGCCGGTACTCCGAGACCTTGTTCGGATTGAACTCGACCTGGATCTTCACGTCCTTGGCGATGGTGAACAGCGTCGAGGACGCGTCTTCGACCAGGACCTTCTCGGCCTCGGCGAGCGTATCGATATAGGCGGCGGTGCCGTTGCCGTTCTGGGCGATGGTCTGCATCATCTGATCGTTCAAATTGCCGCGACCGAAGCCGAACACCGACAGGAAGACGCCGGTCTTGCGCTCCTGCTCGATCAATCGCTTCAGGTCGTCGTCATCTGTCTGCCCGACATTGAAGTCGCCGTCTGTGGCGAGCATCACACGGTTGACGCCGTCCTTGACGAAGGATTTCTGCGCCAGCCTGTAGGCTTCCTTGATACCCGCCTCACCGGCTGTGCTGCCGCCGGGCGTCAAGGTGTCGATGGCATGGAGGATCTTGTCCTTCTCGGTAGCCTTGGTCGGCTCCAGGACGGTGCCGGCATCACCGGCATAGGTGACGATCGAGACGGTGTCGTCAGGCTTCAGCTTGCTGACCAGCAGGCGGAAGGCCGACTGCAAGAGCGGCAGCTTGTCCTGTTCGTTCATAGAGCCCGACACGTCGATCAGGAACACCAGATTGGCCTTTGGCTGCTCGACCGACTTGACGTCAAAGCCCTTGATGGCGACGTGCATCAGCTTGGTGTGCTCGTTCCACGGGGTTGGCATGACGCTGACGGTCGAGTTGAACGGAGTCGATGCGGAGTCCGGCCCCTTCCAATCATAGGGGAAGTAGTTGACCATCTCCTCGACCCGGACCGTATCGGCTTGCGGCAGATAACCTTCCTTCAGCGAGCGCCGCACGAAAGAATAGGAGGCGGTGTCGACGTCGATCGAGAAGGTCGAAACCGGATCCTCGAGTGCGGCATGCACCGGATTGCTCTTGAAGCCCTCGACACGATCGTTGTTTTCCGGTTGCGGCAGCAACTGATCCACGGGCGCGGTCGACGGCTGCACCATCAACTTGGACTCGGCTGTCGTGCCAGGGATGCGGCCCCGCGCGGCATCCGCCGGGGCCGAGGCGCCACCATCGAGGGCAACCACGCCGTTGGCCGTCGGCGCAGGCGCCGGCTCGGTGCGCTGAAGCGCGTCCTGCCGCACCAGGCCACCCACTTCCTGCGCTTCGGATTTCGGCTGCGAAGCCGGCGCGCCCAGCTCTTCCGCAGCGTCGCGGCTTTCGCTGTCGGTGTCTTTCTTCAGCTTGTCGGCCTCGGCAGGCACCGGCTTCACCGTCGCCGGCCCGTTGGTCGCCGGCTTGTCGGCCAGCGTCTCCGTGATCTTCTCGTCGCCGGCGAATGTCGACGGCTGTTCCCTCAGCATGTGGAAGGTGGCGTATCCGGCGATCGGCAGGGCGACGAGCCCGGCAAGGGCCGGCGTGGCGATGAGTTTCTTTTGCATGATCTCTCTCCAGAGCTTTTGTGCTCGCTCTGTGAGACGAAGCCCGCCAACCGATCCTTGGGCGGCGGCAAAAGTTTTTTCTTCCAAATCATAGGCGCGCATGGCGGCCGCGAAGGCACGCGCCTTGGCGTCCTCGCCGGGTGCCGGTGCTGCGATGTCGCGCAGCCTCTCGAGTTCGTTGTCGTCGACCATGGTCACACTTCCCCGGCTGAACGCATCAAGATCTTCAGCCGTTTCTTCGCTTCATGGATATGCCAGGAAACCGTCGTCTCCGAGATCGCCATCGCCTCGGCGGCGGCCGCGTGGCTCAAGCCTTCGCCATAGACCAGAAGCACCGCGTCGCGCTGCTTGTCCGGCAGCTTGCGCACCGCTACCCACAGCGCCTCGGCCGGATCCTCCGGATCGTCTTCGGCCTCGCCCGAGATCAGCGCGTGCACGCCATAGGCTTCGGTCTTTGCGGTGTCGCGGGCGGTCTTGCGCATCATGTCACGCGCCGCGTTCAGCGTCATGGTGTAGAGCCATGTCGTGAAGGCGCCGCGGCCATGATAGTCGCGGATCGCGCGGCCGAGCCTGACACAGACTTCCTGGGCGATATCCTCGGCGTCGGCCTTCCTGCCGCACCAGCGATAGGCGGCGCGATAGACGAAGCCGTAGTGCCTTTCGAGCAATTTGCCGAAGGCACCCCTGTCTCCGCCCTTCGCCCGCCCGATCAATTCGGCGTCGGAGGCTTCGCTTTCGTCGAGCATCATCGCCATCATTTGCCTGTTGGACGCAGGCTAATGGCGATTCCTTGGGGTGATGGAAAGATTTTTTTCGGAAACGGTCGGGTCGTGTCCCTGACCAGCCCAGAACCCGTTCCCGCTTGACATATCCATATCCCGACAGTTATACGTCAATCAATAGCCAGCAGGTTATCGATCACAGATGCCGAACGCTCATGATGTCCTCTTCAGAACCCTGGCCGATCCGACCCGGCGCGCTATCTTCGAGCGCCTGTGCCGGGAAGGAGAGCAGACTGTCGGCGCACTGACGTCTCAATCCGGAGTCTCGCAACCAGCCGTCTCAAAGCATCTCGGCCTTCTGAGGCAGGCCGGGCTGGTGCGCGACCGCCATGAAGGACGACAGACCCATTATAGCGCCCAGCTCGGCGCGCTTTCGCCGCTGATCGACTGGACAAGCCAGATGGCCGGGTTCTGGGAAACCCGGTTCGACGAACTCGAAGACCTGCTTAAAAGAATGGACCAATGACCAATACTGCGACCGAAACCCGCGCCGTCATTGTCGAACGTGAAATCCCTTTTCCGCCGGAAAAGATCTGGCGCGCGCTCACCCAACCGCACCTGATCGGGGAGTGGCTCATGAAGAACAACTTCAAGCCGGTCGTGGACCATCGTTTCAGTCTTAGCGCGGACTGGGGCGCCGTCGACTGCCAGGTCCAGACAGTCGAGCCCAACAAGACGCTGTCCTACACGTGGGACACCAAGGATCTCGAGAGCGTGGTCACCTGGACGCTCACGCCTACGAGCGCTGGGACCCATTTGCGCATGGAGCAGACGGGCTTCCGGGCGGATCAACGGCCATATTACCAGGGCGCCACGGTCGGGTGGCAACGATTCCTTACCGCCCTTGAGCAGGTCCTGGCGCGGATAGACTGAATTCAAAGCACACACCGTGTTCACAGAGCGGTACACCGCTGACGAGACCAATGGAGGAGATACGATGAAGATCAAGCTGACCAGCGTCTACGTGGACGACCAGGAAAAAGCCCTGGGCTTCTACACCGACGTGCTGGGCTTCACCAAGAAGGCCGATTTCAGCAACGGGCCGTATCGCTGGCTGACCGTGGCTTCACCTGACGAGCCTGAAGGAACCGAGCTGCAGCTGGCGCTCAACGACAATCCGGCGGCCAAGGCCTACCAGCAGGCCATATTCAAGCAGGGCCAGCCCGCGCTGATGTTCTTCACCGACGACGTCAAGGGCGACTATGAGCGCATCAAGGGGCGCGGCGCCGGTTTCGCCATGCCGCCTACCGAAGTGACCGGCTCGACCATCGCCCAGTTGAACGACACCTGCGGCAACCTCGTCCAGATCACTCAGCTGGCGCGCTGGTAGGGCGGCCCGACATTCGTTTTTAGAGGAGGTCGCATTGAACTTTAGCAAGTGGATTCGCCAGATTCACCGTTGGCTGTCGATCATCTTTACGCTGACCGTCATCGCCAACTTCGTCGCCATGGGATTGGGGGAGCCTCCCGCCTGGGTGGTCTATTCGCCGCTCCTGCCGCTCTTCCTGCTGCTGTTTTCCGGCCTGTACATGTTCGTGTTGCCATATGTCGCCCGGTCGACTGACGAGCAACGCGCGGGCGGATAGGAGGCACGATGGCCAAGGCACACCGGAAATCGACGTCCCCCGAGCAGGTCGGCACGAAGCCGGCCCTGCTTTCGGGAGGCAATCCGCAGATCGCGAAGGCCTATGGCGACGCCCCGGTGCAGGCCTACATCGCAGCCATGCCGGGCTGGAAGAGCGACGTCGGGCGCCGCCTCGACGCGCTCATCGAGCGCACCGTGCCGGTCGTGCACAAGGCAGTCAAATGGAACTCGCCGCTCTATGGCATCGAGGGCCAGGGCTGGTTCCTCGGCATCCATTGCTTCACGAAATACGTCAAAGTGGCTTTCTTCCGCGGCGCGTCACTGCATCCCGTCCCGCCTGGCGCTTCCAAGACCAAGGAAACGCGCTACCTCGACATCCACGTGGACGACGAGCTCGACGAAGCCCAGTTCGCCGCTTGGGTGAAGCAAGCCAGCCAATTGCCCGGCGAACGAATGTGAGCGGCGCTACAACAAAGGAGGAATCGACGACACCATGAAGAAGAGCGGCTCGACGGAAGGAACCAGTGGGAAGTCTCCCTCTCAGCTCATCGATGCGAGAATCGAGGAGCTGGGTGATTGGCGCGGCGAGATGCTTGCCAGGCTGCGAGCGCTCATCAAGCAGGCCGACCCCGAAGTGGTCGAGGAATGGAAATGGCGCGGCGTTCCGGTGTGGGAACATGCCGGCATCATCTGCACCGGCGAGACCTACAAGGCTGTCGTCAAGATGACCTTTGCCAAGGGCGCGGCGCTGGAAGACCCATCCGGTCTCTTCAACTCCAGCCTCGAAGGCAACACCAGGCGCGCCATCGACTTCCATGAAGGCGAGACGATCAACGAGGAAGCCCTAAAGGCGCTCATCCGCGCCGCCGTGGCCTTGAACACGTCGGTGCGACGTCGATGAAACGGGCTGCGCGGCTACCCTAAAGATTCCGCAAACAGTGTGATCAACCGCTTCCAATGGCGCTCGGCGCCGGCAGCGTCATAGACGCTGTGGTCCGGCACGCACCAGCCATGCCCCATGCCGACATAGTTCTCGATGACATGGTCGACTTCAGCCACCCGCAATGCCTCGGCCAGTCGCGCCGACTGTTCCGGCGGGAAGCTGCGGTCGATACCCGATGTGCCGACATAGACACGCGCCTTGATCGACGCCGCCTTGCGATGCGGGCTATCGGGAGCATCGCTGGCCAGATTGCCGCCATGGAAACTGGCCGCGGCAACGATGCGATCGGGATAGGTCGCCGCAGCATTCAGCGCCCGCGCGCCGCCCATGCAATAGCCGACGACACCAACCGGCCCGGCGACACCTTCAGCAACCAGCGCATCGAGGAAGGCGCTGCCGTCGCGAATGGTCATGTCCTGCGTCGTGCCGCCGCTCAAGGCCGACAGCCCAGCCTTGCTCTTTTCCTCGGCAAAGGCCGTCTTGGGATCGAACGGGCCATAGGGCACGTTGCGATAGAAGAGATCGGGCACCAGCACGGCATAGCCATTTCCGGCGAGGCGCTCGGCCATCTGGTCGAGCGCCGGACGCGGGCCGAAAACATCCATGTAGAGGATGACGCCAGCCTTGGCTGTGGCCGCCGGACGAAACAGCCCCGCTCTGGCCGAGCCGTCCTGCGTCTTGATCTCAATTTCCTGCTTCGCCATCACGCGCTCCATTGCCTTTGCTGCGCGATAGATATCCGCGCAGGCTTGCACGGCAAGTCATAAGCTGGCCGTGCCATTCAAGATTTCGTGCGGCATGGGGGAACTGAACTAGAGGCCAGCGAAACTTGCCATGTGAAAGGCCTGAACCTCCGGAGGGTAACGATAGGCCGTGCCGTAGGGACAGGCATTGCGGTCGAGGCAACCACCCGTCCGACACGGCGCGCCATTCGCGCCCCGCACATGTGCAAGACAAGCCTGATAGGCAAAGCCATCCAGGGAATAGGCGTCGACCGGACAGGATTTCAGGCAAGGCTTTTCGACACATGCGTCGCAAAGGTGAATCGCTTCCTGAATTTCCGGAAACGCGATCCCATCCTCGAACAACAGCGCGCCGCGATAGGCATGCCATAGCCCGTAGCGCGGATGCATGAGGATGCCGAGAGGCGACGGCTTTAGCTTCTCCGCCCGCATCGCCCATTGCTGGAACGGCAGATAGGGCCGGTCGGAAGGCGAGACGGCACGCGCGCCAAAATCTTTCGCGACCGCGCCAATCACCTCGCGCGCCCAGGTGTCGAGCGGGTTGGCCATGGTCTGCGGTTGCCTCTCGCGCCAGCGCAGGAAATGCGGCCACGGCGCAGCACCCGCCTGCCCCACCAGGAGGGCAGATTTGGCCGACAGGCCTGTCGGACCGGAAGGGGCCTCCTCGTCATCGGCGAAAATGAAGCCGCCGCGCAAGACCAGGCCGTTATGCGCCAGCGCCGATACGATGCTTTCGATCGCGTCCCGCAAACATCATCCCTTCTTGTCCGGATCGGAGAAGGCGCTCCGCCAGACTTCCTTGTGGATGATGTTGGCGACTTTAGCCCCGCCTGACTCGGGCTCCTTTCAAGTGAAGGCGTCGGGCATCGACCCCTTCTTCCTTGCGATGAAGTCCTTCAGCCCGTCATCGATGCCCTGATCGAGATGCGGCGCTTCATAGGTCTCCAGCCAGCGGCGGGCGAGTTCGTTGGCGCGCTGCGGCGCCGTCTTCTGGCCCTCGGCCAGCCACTGTTCGTAGGAATTGTTGTCGGCAATGCTGGAGCGGTAGAAGGCGGTCTGGAAATTGGCCTGCGTGTGGTCGCAGCCGAGATAGTGGCTACCCGGACCGACCTGGCGGATGGCGTCCATCGCCTGGCCGTTCTCGGACAGGTCGACGCCCTCGGAAAACTTCTGCGTCATGCCGAGCTGGTCGATATCCATCATGAACTTTTCGTAGCAGGAGGCGAGCCCGCCTTCGAGCCAGCCGGCCGAATGCAGCACGAAATTGGTGCCGGCAAGGATGGTCGAATTCAGCGTGTTGGCGCTTTCATAGGCGGCCTGCGCATCCGGGATCTTCGAGGCGCAGAGCGAACCGCCGGTGCGGAACGGCAGGCCGAGCCGGCGCGCCAACTGTGCAGCGCCATAGGACACCAGCGATGGTTCCGGCGTGCCGAAGGTCGGCGCGCCCGACTGCATCGAGATCGACGAGGCGAAGGTGCCGAACAGCACCGGCGCGCCGGGACGGATCAACTGCGTGAACGAAGCGCCGGCCAGCACCTCGGCCAGCACCTGCGTCAGCGTGCCGGCGACCGTAACCGGGCTCATCGCGCCGGCCAGGATGAAGGGCGTGACGATGCAGGCCTGGTTGTGACGCGAATAGACTTTCAGCGCGCCGAGCATCGTCTCGTCGAACACCATCGGCGAGTTGGCATTGATCAGGCTGGTCAGCACCGTGTTGTTCTCGACGAAATCGTCGCCGAACACGATCTTGGCCATGGCAACCGTATCTTCGGCCCGCTCCGGCGCCGTCACCGAGCCCATGAACGGTTTGTCCGAGTAGCGGATGTGGCTGTAGACCATGTCGAGATGGCGCTTGTTGACCGGCACGTCGACCGGCTCGCACACCGTGCCGCCCGAATGGTGGATCGAGGGCGCCATATAGGCGAGCTTCACGAAATTCTGGAAATCCTCGATCGTCGCGTAGCGGCGGTTGCCGTCGAGATCGCGCACGAAGGGCGGCCCGTAGACCGGCGCGAAGACGGTGGCGTTGCCGCCGATCTGCACCGAGCGCTCGGGGTTGCGGGCATGCTGGGTGTAGATCGACGGCGCGGTCTTGAGCAGCGAGCGGCAGAGCCCCTTGGGGAAATGCACGCGCTCGCCCTTGACGTCGGCGCCGGCCTCTTTCCAGAGCTGCAGCGCTTCGGCGTCATCGCGAAAAATGATGCCGATTTCTTCCAGCACCGTGTCGGTGTTCTTCTCGATCAGCGCCAGGCCTTCCTCGTCCAGCACCTCATAGATTTTGATCTTGCGCTTGATGTAGGTGAGCTGGGTGCCTGGGCCGCCGCCCGAGCGCGCCGCCCGCCGGGCAGCCGCTCCGCCGCTGGCGCCACGCCCGCGCCGCGCGTTTGACGCTTCCTGGTCGACTGCCGCGTGTTCGCTCATGGTGGTTCTTCCCTAAATCTGTTCTTGTCTGAAATCCGCTGCGGCCGCATCTTGCCGCTCCTGCCCGGATCGTAGCCATGCACCCTATTCGAAACGGCCAGCCAGCGCCAACGCCTGTCGCAAAATCGACAAGAATTCCAATAGATTTGCGGTCGCTTTCCTTTTGCGGGAAGTCGCAAATCAGCTATGGATACCCGCCCCTAGCGGGTTAGGTATGGACGCAAATATGTTGTGCCTTGCGACGCAGTCGCGATGCCGTGAGGAGCTGGATCAAAATGGCCGACGACGAGATCATCCTTTCCAAGCTTTCCGACGACGAGCTGGTGCAGCAGATGCACGACGACCTTTATGACGGGTTGAAGGAAGAGATCGAGGAAGGCACGCAGATCCTGCTCGAGCGCGGCTGGGCACCCTACAAGGTGCTGACCGAGGCGCTGGTTGAAGGCATGCGCATCGTCGGCGAGGATTTTCGCGACGGCATCCTGTTCGTGCCGGAAGTGCTTTTGTCCGCCAACGCAATGAAGGCCGGCATGTTCATCCTGCGCCCGCTGCTTGCCGCCACCGGCGCGCCGAAGCAGGGCAAGATGGTGATCGGCACCGTCAAGGGCGACATCCACGACATCGGCAAGAACCTCGTCGGCATGATGATGGAGGGCGCCGGCTTCGACGTCATCGATCTCGGCATCAACAACGCGGTCGAAAAATACCTCGACGCCATCGAACAGCACCAGCCCGACATCATCGGCATGTCGGCGCTTTTGACCACCACCATGCCCTACATGAAGGTCGTCATCGACACGATGAAGGAAAAGGGCATCCGCGACGACTATGTCGTGCTGGTCGGCGGCGCACCGCTCAACGAGGAATTCGGCAAGGCCGTCGGCGCCGACGCCTATTGCCGCGACGCGGCGGTGGCGGTCGAGACCGCCAAGGACTTCATGAAGCGCAAGCACAATGTGCGCGCTTCGGCCTGATCTAGCCCAATCCGGCACGGACAATGGAGAAAGCCGCGCCTTGCAGCGCGGCTTTTTTGTACCCAGATGATGAAGAAGGCTGGGCGCGGATCAGGGTTTGGTGACGGTGTCGTCAACGGCCTTGGCCGTGGACTTGATATCCTTGCCGACGCCGCGGACGGTGTTCGCGCATGCCGTGAGGGCCAGAGCGCAGGCCAAGATGGCAATCGGCGCGATGCGTAGCAGTTTCATGGACGGTGTCTCCCTCAATAGATAAATTAGCCCTAGAGCAACGAAGGCCGGTTCGACTGGTTCCATGGCCAAGATACAAAAAACGAAACCGAATCAAACGGACAGGCTGCTCGTCATCGCCTGCGGGATGATTGCGCGCGAAGTTTTGGCCGTCAAGGAACAGCTCAAACTGGATCATCTCGAATTGACCTGCCTGCCGGCGGAGTTTCATTTCTATCCGGACCGCATCCCGCCGGCCATGGACAAGGCCATCGAGAAGGCCAAGGCGGACGGTTACGAACACATCTTCGTCGGCTATGCCGATTGCGGCACCGGCGGCCTGCTCGACCGCATCTGCGAGAAGCACGGTGTCGAGCGCATGGCCGGCCCGCACTGCTTCGCCTTCTACCAGGGCATGGACGCCTATGCGAAGATCGCCGACGACGACATGATGTCGTTCTACATGACCGACTTCCTGTGCCGGCAGTTCGACGCCTTCTTCATGAAGCCGCTCGGCCTCGACAAGCACCCGGAGCTGATCAAGGACTATTTCGGCAATTACGAGAAGCTGGTCTATATCGCCCAGACCGACGATCCGGAGCTCGACAAGGTTGCCGAGAAGGCGGCGAAGCTGCTCGGCCTCGCTTATGAGCGCCGCTCGACTGGCTATGGCGACCTGACGAAAGAGCTGGCAGAGGCCTCATCAGTCGCCTGAGACACTGACCAAGAGGGGGAAATCCCATGTCTGTTCGGCCGTTGCTTCTATCTCTGTGCCTGGGCGTCTGCGCTGTCCTGCCGGCTCACGCCGACGGCGAGGTGCAAAAACTGATCACCGCGGCCGACAAGGCGCGGCTGGACAAATATGGCGAGACGCGCAAGGCGGCCCTCGATGAGGCCAAGGCCGGCGACCCTGCCGAGGCCAAGCAGCTCGATGCTCTGCTGGCAAAGCCGCTGGTGGCGTTTTCCGACAAGGACCTGACCGGCAACTGGAAGTGCCGCACCATCAAGGCCGGTGGGCTGAGCCCGCTCGTCATCTATGGCTGGTTCAAGTGCAAGGTGAGCGATGACGGCTCCGGCTGGCGGCTGGAAAAGGTAAGCGGCTCGCAGCGCACCAAGGGCCGCTTCTTCGACGACGGCGAAAAGCGCGCCATCTATCTCGGCTCCTTCACCGTCAACGAGGATCCGGCGAAGCCTTACGGCAGCGGTCCGCAGAGCGACCAGGTCGGCTATGCCTTCCGCAACAGCGCCAGCGAATGGCGCATCGAATTTCCGGCGCCCAATTACGAATCCAAGCTCGACATCATGGAATTCAAGCGTTGATCGGCGACGCAACCCGGTGGCGGGTGGCAATCACCAAGGATTAACCCGGACAGCCTAGCATCCGGCCTGCCGATAGCAGGTCATCCCCAGGCACGTCGAAAACCATGGAACCGTCGAAAGCAAACCCACGGCCGATCGTCGTCGTCACCGAAGGCGGGCCGCATATCTGGGCCATCATAAACGCCATCGCCGACCGGCTTGGCCCTGTCAGCGTCGTCCTCGAAACACCTGAATCCAAAAAGCAATTGCTGCTTGGACGCGCCCGCCGCCAAGGCTGGGTCTCGGCCGTAGGTCAACTCGGCACGATGGTGCTGACCCGGCTCGGCAAGCGTTTTTTCGCCAGCCATGCGGCGCGATTGATTGTCGACCAGAAGCTTCAGACCGAGCCGAAGCTGGGCCAGAAGACCATCAACGTTCCGTCGGCAAACGCGCCGGAATGCCTGCAGGCGATCACGGACCTCCAGCCAGGTGTGGTGCTGCTTGCCGGCTGCCGCCTGTTGTCCAGGCAGACGCTGGCGAAGATGCCTTGCCCGGTGCTCAACTATCATGCCGGCATCGCCCCGAAATATCGCGGCATGAATGGCGGCTACTGGGCCCTTGCCTTAGGCGATGCGCAGAACTTCGGCACGACCGTGCATCTGGTCGACGCCGGCGTCGACACCGGCGGCGTGCTGAAACAGGCGCGTGGCAGGCCCGAGCCGGGCGACACCATTTCGAGCTATGCGCTGCGTCAGGCGGCTTTCTCGCGCGACATCTGCTTCGAGGCGCTCAGCGACGCGCTGGCGGGGAAACTTGCCACGTCAGATCCGGATCTGCCTTCGAAACAATGGTACCATCCGACGATCTGGTTCTATCTTTGGACCGGCGTGACCAAGCGGGTCTGGTAGCCACATCACTCCCAAGAATCTCGCCTTTCCACTGCAGCATTCAATAGCGTCGCTTTTGAATGCGCGCGCGTCGTCCCATAACAAGCGGCCCCCATGCGCATGCGGCAATGCTCGATGCTTAGAGGAGTGAGAATTTCATGGCCGATCTGATCGTCGTGTACTGGCGCGACATCCCCGCCCAGGTCATCGTCAAGAAGGGCCGGCAGAACGCCAAGCGCGAGCTGCCGCTGCGTTTCACCGAGGCGATCGATATGTGCGCCATGCGCACCGGCGCCGGCGGCACGGACGATTATCTCGCCGAATGGCGCAAAGCCGACCCGGTTCCGGTCGGCGACGATCTCGAAGCCGAGGTCGAAAAGGCTTTTCAGGAGCTCGATGCGAAATATGACCGCGAGCGGTTGGTCGCTCTGGTCAAGGCAGGCGGGAAAGAACATGTCTGAGCCTCAGCCGGCGGTTACCCAGGCCACTTTGGTCAAGAAGGCAGCGCCGAAGTCCGACTACAAGCCGGCCGACGTATCGCCGCAGCGGCGCGTGCAGCGCTCGTTCGCAGTGCGGCTTTGGTCGATCCGCCATTCCCGCCTGCTCGAATGGTTCTATTCCCGCTTCGCCGACATGTTCCTGCTGCTGCATCCGCTGTGGAAGGGCATCGGCTACGGCCGCGTCGAAGCCCCGATCAAGTTCGTCGAAAAGCGCGTCAAGGGTTTCATGTTCGACTGCCGCATGTGCGGGCAGTGCGTATTGTCCTCGACCGGCATGTCGTGCCCGATGAACTGCCCCAAGCAGTTGCGCAACGGCCCTTGCGGCGGCGTGCGCGCCAACGGCAATTGCGAGGTCGAGCCCGATATGCCCTGCGTCTGGGTCAAGGCCTGGGAGGGCTCGCAGAACATGGTGCATGGCGACAAGATCCTCGACGTGCAAAAGCCCGTCGACCAGTCGCTGCGCGAAACCTCTGCCTGGCTGCGGGTGACCGCACAGGCAGCCGCCGCGCGTGAAGCCGCCCAGGCGCCCAAGACCGGAGCCTCGGCATGATCGCCCGCCAGCTCGACGAGAACCCCGCCGGCATCCACCTGCCGCTCGATCCCCTGCCCGGCCACTCTTCGCGCGGCCGGCTGGAGCGCGTGCTGCGGCGCGGCGAATTCGCGGTGACGACCGAGCTCAACCCGCCCGACAGCGCCGATCCGGAAGACGTCTACAACCGCGCGAAAATCTTCGACGGCTGGGTCGACGCCATCAATGCCGTCGATGCCTCCGGCGCCAATTGCCACATGTCCTCGGTGGGCATCTGCGCGCTGTTGACCCGCATGGGCTATGCCCCGATCATGCAGATCGCCTGTCGCGACAAGAACCGCATCGCCATCCAGGGCGACGTGCTGGGTGGTGCTGCGATGGGCGTCGCCAACATGTTGTGCCTGACCGGCGACGGCGTGCAAGCGGGCGACCAGCCGGGCGCCAAGCCGGTGTTCGACCTCGATTCCATGTCGCTGCTCGAGACCTGCCGCATCATGCGCGACAACGGCAAGTTCCTGTCCGGCCGTAAGCTGACGACGCCGCCGCAGATCTTCCTCGGCGCCGCCGTCAATCCGTTCGCGCCGCCCTTCGACTTCCGCCCCATCCATCTCGGCAAGAAGATCGCCGCCGGGGCGCAGTTCGTGCAGACGCAGTATTGTTTCGACGTGCCGATGTTCAAAACCTTCATGCAGAAGGCGCGCGATCTCGGCCACACCGAAAAGGTATTCATCCTGTGCGGCGTCGGCCCGCTGGCCTCGGCCAAGACGGCCAAATGGATCCGCAACAACGTACCGGGCATCCATATCCCCGACGCGATCGTCAAGCGGCTGGAAGGGGCCCAGGACCAGAAAAAGGAAGGCAAGCAGCTCTGCATCGACATCATCAACGAGGTGAAGGAAATCCCCGGCATATCCGGCGTCCATGTGATGGCCTACCGCCAGGAGGAATATGTCGCCGAGATCGTCGATGAATCGGGCGTGCTCAAGGGCCGCCAGCCATGGAAGCGCGAGATCCGTCGCGACGACCAGATGGTCGCCGACCGGCTCGGCCACATACTGCACGACGAAATTACCGAAACCCAGGTGGATATGGTGAAGACCGCGCATTGACGGCGCCAACGGTCACCATTCGCTTGAACGAAATCAGATAACGATATAAAGAACTCTTTATATCACGACGGAGAGATTTCATGACCCGCACCATCGTCGCCTCGGCGACACGAGAAATCATCATCGGCTTCGACCAGCCCTTCTGCGTGATCGGCGAACGCATCAACCCGACCGGCCGCAAGAAGCTCGCCGCCGAGATGGTGGTCGGCAATTTCGAGACCGTTATCAAGGACGCACTGGAACAGGCTGCCTGCGGCGCCACCATGCTCGACGTCAATGCCGGCGTAACCTCGGTCAACCCGAACGAGACCGAACCCGGCCTCCTGGTGCAGACTCTGGAGATCGTCCAGGGCCTGGTCGACCTGCCGCTGTCGATCGACAGCTCGGTCACCGCGGCAATCGAAGCGGCGCTCAAGGTCGCCAAGGGTCGGCCGCTGGTCAATTCCGTCACCGGCGAGGAAGAAAAGCTCGAAGCCATCCTGCCGCTGGTCAAGAAGTACAACGTCCCGGTAGTGGCCATCTCCAATGACGAGACCGGCATCTCGATGGACCCGGACGTGCGCTTCGCCGTCGCCAAGAAGATCGTGCAGCGCTGTGCCGATTTCGGCATTCCGGCGCATGACGTCGTCGTCGATCCCCTGGTCATGCCGATCGGCGCGCTGGGCGATGCCGGCCGCCAGGTGTTCGCGCTGTTGCGTCGGCTCCGCGAAGAACTCAAGGTCAACACCACCTGCGGCCTCTCCAACATCTCCTTCGGCCTGCCGCACCGCCACGGCATCAATGCCGCCTTCATCCCGATGGTGATCGGCGCCGGCATGACCTCGGCGATCATGAACCCGGTGCGCCCGCAGGAAATGGAAGCCGTGCGCGGCGCCAATGTGCTCAACGGCACCGACGAGAACTGCACCAACTGGATCAGGACCTACAAGGACTACAAGCCGGCCGAAGGCGGCCAGGCGGTCGCAGCGCCCACCGCGGTCAACGCACCGGGCGAAGGCGGCGGCAATGGCGGCCGCCGACGCGGCGGACGTGAAGCCCGCATGGCCAGGGGATAAGCGCGCAATCGTGAACTCGCCTGCCAACATCACCGATCCGCTCGTGCTGTTCATGCCGTCGGGCAAGCGCGGGCGGTTTCCGGTCGGCACGCCGGTGCTCGATGCCGCGCGCCAGCTCGGTGTCTATGTCGAGAGCGTGTGCGGCGGTCGCGCCACGTGCGGTCGCTGCCAGATCGAGGTGCAGGAAGGCAATTTCGCCAAGCACAAGATCACCTCCTCCAACGACCACATCTCGCCCAAGGGCGCCAAGGAAGAGCGCTATGAGCGCGTCCGCGGCCTGCCCGAACGGCGCCGCCTGTCCTGCTCTGCGCAGATCCTCGGTGACCTCGTCATCGACGTGCCGCAGGACACGGTCATCAATGCGCAGACCATCCGCAAGGATGCTGACACCAGGGTCATCGCCCGCGATTCGGCGATCCGCATGTGCTATGTCGAGATCGAAGAACCCGACATGCACAAGCCGCTCGGCGATCTCGACCGCCTCAAGATCGCTTTGATGAAGGACTGGGGTTTCAAGAGCCTCGAATTCGATTTCTATCTGTTGCCGCAGGTGCAGGGCATTTTGCGCAAGGGCAACTGGACCGCGACCGCCGCCATCCACAAGGATGCCGACAGCGACATCGCCCGCGTCATAGCACTCTGGCCCGGCCTCAAGAACGAGGCCTATGGGCTCGCCTGCGATATCGGCTCGACCACGATTGCCATGCATCTGGTGTCGCTGCTGTCGGGCCGCGTCGCCGCCTCATCGGGCACCTCGAATCCGCAGATCCGCTTCGGCGAGGATCTGATGAGCCGCGTCTCCTATGTGATGATGAACCCGGACGGCCGTGAAGGCATGACGGTGGCGGTGCGCGAGGCGGTGTCAGGCCTTGTCGACAAGGTCTGCGCCGAAGGCAATGTGCAGCGCGGCGACATCCTGGATTCTGTCTTCGTCGGCAATCCGATCATGCACCATCTGTTCCTCGGCATCGATCCGACCGAACTCGGTGGCGCGCCGTTTGCGCTCGCCGTCTCCGGCGCGGTGCGCATCAAGGCGTCGGATATCGGCCTGAAGCTCAATCAGGGCGCGCGTCTCTACATGCTGCCCTGCATCGCCGGCCATGTCGGCGCCGACGCGGCCGCTGTGACGCTGTCGGAGGGCCCGCACCGCCAGGACGAGATGATGCTGATCGTCGATGTCGGCACCAATGCCGAAATCGTGCTCGGCAACAAGACACGCGTGGTGGCCGCCTCCTCGCCCACCGGCCCGGCCTTCGAGGGCGCGGAAATCTCCGGCGGCCAGCGCGCCGCGCCCGGCGCCATCGAGCGCGTGCGCATCGATCCCGAAACGCTGGAGCCGAAGTACCGCGTCATCGGCTCGGAACTGTGGTCCGACGAACCCGGCTTCCTCGACAGCGTGCAGGCGACCGGCGTCACCGGCATCTGCGGCTCCGGCATCATCGAAGTGGTGGCAGAGATGTATCTCGCCGGCATCATCTCCGAGGACGGCGTCCTCGACGGGTCGCTGGGTGCGCGCTCGCCGCGCGTCGTCGCCAACGGCCGCACCTTCTCCTACGTGCTGAAGGAGGGCGAACCCAAGATCACCATCACCCAGACCGACGTGCGCGCCATCCAGCTTGCCAAGGCGGCGCTCTATGCCGGCACCAAGCTGTTGATGGAAAAGCAGAACGCCGACCATGTCGACCGCATCCATTTCGCCGGCGCGTTCGGCTCCTTTATCGATCCGAAATACGCCATGGTGCTGGGCCTGATCCCCGATTGCGACCTCGACAAGGTCTCGGCCGTCGGCAACGCCGCCGGCGCCGGTGCGCGCATGGCATTGCTCAATCGCGGCTATCGCCGCGAGATCGAGGAAACGGTGAGCCGCATCGAGAAGATCGAGACCGCGCTGGAGCCGAAATTCCAGGAGCATTTCGTCTACGCCATGGCGCTGCCGAACAAGGTCGACCCGTTTCCGAAACTGTCGGCGGCGGTCAAACTGCCGCCCAGGAAAACCGTCAGCGAGGACGGCATTGCCGGCGACGCCACGCCGCGCCGGCGTTCGCGCGAAGGCCACGCTGCACGGCGCGGGCGGGAATAGGCCGTCTGCCGTAAGCCGGCAGGTTCGTTCAATTTCATTTGCATGCGAATGTTTCCAGATCAGCTCGATCTGAAACAAACCGCCATTTTCGTGAAATCCACCAGATACACGCACGGGGCATACAACCGGCATCGAACGGCAGGCAGGAAATGTCTTTCAGCCGCCGCAACCGAGGGAGATGAAGATGTCGATGTTCGAAAGCCTCGGCCGCTATGGCGCGGCCATCAAGCATGCACACAGCAGGAGCAAGTCGATCCGCGCTCTGAACAGCCTGCCGCCCGAACTTCAGAAGGACATCGGCTGGAGGGTGTCGCCGCGCAATGACGTGCAGGCCACCCTTTCGGCCCTGCTTCTGGGTTCGGCGCGCTGATGAGCTTCGCCGACAAATGCAAATTGCTCGGCACCCGCCGGGGTCGTCCTTCGGCCTCGGCGGCCAGCAACAACAAGCTGCGCGCCGCGCTGCTGCCGCGGCGCTGAGCACTGCCGCGTATCGCCGGCAGGATCACACCAGCGTGTTGTTTCCGGCGCAAATCTTGACATTTTTCGCGGAGATACGATCTTCGAATGAGTGGGGGATTTCTTTTAGTCGGCTCCGGCCGAAGTCCGTGTATCCGCATGCCCAGTTTCAAAAGCCACGTCGTTTCCTTTGTCCTCAGGCATAGCCGCAAAAAGGCTTTTTCCAGCCCGGAAAACCTGCAGCGCTGGATCGCCTATGCGCGCAAGACCGAGGACCACCATCCGCCGGCGTCGATGCGCTACCGCCTCGAAATAGCTGAGCGCAGCGTCAATGGCTTCCCCGTCTATGACATCGCGCCCAAGGCTGGCGAGCACAAGCGGATCCTCTATCTGCATGGCGGCGCCTATGTCTTCCAGATCACCTCCTATCATTGGGGGCTGATCGCCGAGATGGCCGAGCGGCTGGGCTATGGCATCACCGTACCGATCTACCCGATCGCGCCCGAACACGATTTCCACGCCATGTTCGGCATGGTGAGCGAAGTTTACCGCCAGATGCTCGACGAGACGGAAGAAGACATCGTCTTCATGGGCGATTCCGCCGGCGGCAACATGGCCGTGGTGCTGACCATGATGGCAGCGGAAAATGGCCTTGCTCTCCCGTCACGCCATGTTCTGATCTCACCCGGGCTCGACATGTCGCTCTCCAACCCCGAAGTGTTCGAGGCCGAGCGCAATGATCCCTGGCTCGGCATTTCGGGCGGGATGGAGGCAGTCCGGCTCTACAGCGCCGGCTTTGATCGCAGCGACTGGCATATCAGCCCGCTTTACGGCGACCTCTCGGTCTTGCCGAAAACGCTGCTCCTGACCGGCTCGCATGACCTGCTCAGCCCCGACAATTTGATCTTCGCCGAGAAGGCGCGTGCCGCCGGCGTCGAGGTCGAGGTCGTCTACGAGGAAGGCATGTTCCACGTCTGGCCGCTGATCGAGATGCCCGAAACGCGGCGTGCCAGGGACAGTATCGTGACGTTTTTGGCCGGCGAGGCCAGGACACGGCGGGCGAAAGCCGGGCAATGGTCGCTGCAAGGTCAGGCCGCGACCTGACCATCACGGGCCAACTGCGCCGTCCAGGTTACCACTTTGGCAAAAGCCCGCCCCGATCGAGCCGAGGCGGGCTATTTCGTAGCAGCGCAAAAAATTCAGAACTTGCCGGTTTCCCTGAACACTTCGAAGGTCGCCCGGATGTGGTCGGCGACAGCCTTCACCGGCGCGCTGGCATCCGGTGCCACCACCATGGCGAGATTGTAGGTGCCGATGTCAGGCATGCCGTCCTTCGGGCAAAGCTCGACCATGTCGTTGCCGAGGAAGGATTTCGGCAGCGGCGCCACCGCCAGGTCGGACATGATGGCGGCGCGCTGGCCGGCCGTGTGCGCGCTCATATAGGCGATGCGATAGTTGCGGCCCTCGCGGCCGAGCGCCTCGAGCGCCCCTGCCCGCCAGGCGCAGCCCTCTTCCCACAGCGAGACCGGCAGTGGCTCGCGCAGATGCGCGCAGCCGCCCTTGGCACCGGCCCAGACGATCGGTTCGGTGAGCAGGATCTCGGCGCCGAGCGCGCTGGTCTTGTAGGAATTGGTGAGCAGCGTGATGTCGAGCGCGCGGTCGTCCATGCGCCGGCGCAGATTGCTGCTCTGGTCGATGGTGACGTCGACCGCGATCGACGGATGCGACTGCGCGAAACGCTTCAGCACATGCGGCAGCACACGCTCACCATAGTCGTCCGGCGAGCCCAGCCGCACCACGCCGACAATGTCGGGGATGATGAACTTCGACACTATCTCGCGGTTGATCGAAAGCAGCCGGCGCGCATAGCCTAGCAGCATCTCGCCATCCGTGGTCAGCGTCACCGAACGCGCGTCGCGCGCGAAAACGGAACGGCCGAGGATGTCCTCGAGCTTCTTGATCTGCATGGAGACGGCCGACGGCGTGCGGAACACCGCATTGGCGGCCGTGGTGAAGCTGCCCGTCTCGGCAATGGCCACGAACGTGCGCAGGACATCGAGATCGAGCAGCGGCAGCGGATGATTGAGTGGGGCGTTCATCGGGATCGACCTTCAATTTTTCTGATGTGAACGATCATTCCATTTCGTTTGATTGAACATCACTTTGGGAGGATAGTCAACTCCATCGAAGTAGCAGGCATCGAAAGCGGTCACGAAACGACCACCACGCAGACCTGCAATCGACATGAAATGAAGTTGAAACATGCCGGCCCGTCCCGGCCCCAACACGAAGGAAAATGAAATGTCCATCCTGTCATCCATTGGTCGCCTCGCGACCGAATTCAGCGCAGCCCGCGCCCGCTACCAGACCGAACGCGCCATCCATTCGCTGCCGATCGAACTGCAGAAGGACATCGGCTGGCCTGAAGCCGCCGACACCAGAACCGGTTCGCGCCTCGGTGTCGGATCCTGGGCTGGAGCAAAGTAAATCGTGTGTATCAAAGTCTGAAGGCCTGCCGCAGAGATCCGGCAGGCCTTTTTATTTGCATTCAAACGATTCCTGCAGCCATGTCGCCGTTGCATGACGCATATGAGCCGCTTGCATAACAGCCCATTTTTCGAATTAACGCATTGTAAATAATCGTAAATTCTGGGCAGTTTGCCCAACAATGTCGCAATCCGTGTCGCTTTTCATATCAAGTGCTTCGCATTTGCGATTTAGTTTTTGCTCACACAAGCCTATATCAGCGCCAGCAAACGAGCTGCCCCACTCCATCAAGCGAAGGCGACCCGTCTGAGCAACCGAATGGAGATGAACATGAAGCTTTTTGCCCGCCTCTTCGCCCGCCGCGAGATGAACCTGACGACCGCCCTCGAGCGCCAGCGCCTTGCCAAGACCATGCCTGGCCAGACCGGCGCCATGAATGCGGCGCGCCTCGGCTTCGTCGCCTGAGATACCGACTTCAAGCGCAGCGCTCCCTGCCGCTGCTTCGAGGTTGACGCCGCTTCGGTCCTGCCGGGGCGGCGTTCTATTTCGGCCAGTCGGTTCGGCAATTGCCCGATCCGCTGGCACGGCCTGCCCGTCGCGCAAGACAATTGCCCATTTGCGACCCATGTCGCAAATTTAGTTGCCGCTAAGCCTTCTACCCGATTGACAGGACTGGTTTTTCCTGATGACGCTATGCTGTTCGCGACATCCTGTTCGCGTCATGGCCGCGTGAGGTTTCCCGTGAATGCCGTAAAGCATCCGATCAGAAGATCGTTTGTATTCTTCCTTGTTCCCGATTTCACCATGATCGCCTTTGCGACGGCGCTCGACCCGCTGCGGTCGGCCAACCGGATGCTCGGCTACGAGGCCTATCGCTGGCGCCTGGCCAGCATCGACGGCAAGCCGGTGCGCGCCTCGAACGGCGTCGAATGCGCCGTCAACACCTCGCTTGAGGAAGAGCGCAAGAAGATGGCCGGGCCGGACCGGCCCAACATGGCCATCGTCTGCAGCGGCACCAATGTCGAGCGCTATCAGAACAAGTCGGCCTTTGCCTGGCTGCGCGAAGAGTACAATCGCGGCGTCGCCGTCGGTGGGCTCTGCACCGGCGCGCACATCCTGGCCGCCGCCGGGCTGCTGTCGAACAAGCGCTGCGCCATCCATTGGGAGAACCTGCCCGGCTTTTCGGAGGCCTTCCCCAAGGCCAACGTCTTTGCCGACCTTTTCGAGATCGACCAGAACATCTACACCTGCGCCGGCGGCACCGCCGCCCTCGACATGATGCTGAAGCTGATCGGCGACGACTTCGACGAAAGTCTCGTCAACCGGGTGTGCGAGCAGGTGCTGACCGACCGCGTGCGCAGCCCGACCGACCGGCAGCGCCTGCCGCTGCGCGCCCGCCTCGGCGTGCAGAACTCCAAGGTGCTGACCATCATCGAACTGATGGAAGCAAACCTGTCCGAGCCGCTGTCGCTGATCGAGATCGCCGACCATGTCGACCTGTCGCGCCGGCAGATCGAGCGCCTGTTCCGCACCGAAATGGGCCGTTCGCCGGCCCGCTACTATCTGGAGATCCGCCTCGACCGAGCCCGCCACCTGTTGATCCAGTCGTCGCTGCCGGTGGTCGAAGTCGCGGTCGCCTGCGGCTTCGTGTCGGCGTCGCACTTCTCCAAATGCTACCGCGAACTCTACGCCCGCTCGCCGCAGCAGGAGCGCGTCGACCGCAAGCAGTTGCTGGCGGCCTAGAGCACTGCTCTAGCCCTGCCAGACCTTGGTCAATTCAGGTGCAGCGGCCTGCCTCAATACCGGTCGTCGCAATAACACTCGGCTGAGGAGATGCGGTCGTTCCAGCCGCTGCCACCGAAATCGCGGACCCGGCGATTGAGCTCGATCGACTCGCCCCGCATCCTCGAATGCTCATAGGCGACGAACGTGCAGCCGCGGCGCACGATCACCGACGATACGCGGTCGTTCCAAAACTGGCCGCCGCGAAAACTCACCGAGTCGTTGGACCCCATCTCAATCGCGCGGCCGCGAAAATTGGCATGCTCGAACATGACGCAGCCGGTCTCACCCTCATATTGGGCGCTGGCGGTGCCGGCACAAAGCATCGAGGCAATAGCCGTCAGGATGACAAGTTTCTTCATAAGCATTCTTCTCCTCAACCGCATTGATCTCGCCCTGCGCATGCGAGTTTGCCATTGCGCGGGCCAAACAGGCAACCCACCGCATCAGCCAAGAACGGAAGCATGCGCAGATTGAGCGTGTCCGCTCTACGCGCTTGAGCGGTTCAGCGTTTCACGGAAACGCAGAACCGCTCCATCTCTTTGTTTTGACGCAATTCCGGACGGAAAACCGCTTCGCACTTTTCCTGGAACTGCTCTAGCGGGCGTCGAACATCCAGCTGCGGTCGCGCCACATCTTCTCACCCACCTGGCAATCGGCGACTTGTATGTCCTGCGCCAGGACAACAGGCGGATGATCAGCCTCTTCCGCCGCCCATTGCGGCGAGGCCGGGCCGGCAAGTTCCAGCACCAGCTTGCGGCGGATCGCTTCGGGAAATTGCGTCCAGTCATTGACCGGGATCATGAAAGCACCAGGGCCACCGATGACACAATCGCTGTAATAGCGATCGAGATTGTTGACGTCATAGGCACCGCTGAAGCCGCCTCGCGTCATCAGCGGCAGCCCGTTGATGGTAATGCCTTGCCTGACCACCTGGTCGCGGATCAAATTGACCGGCGCGCCCTGATTGTTGGGACCGTCACCGGAAATGTCGATGACGCGCTTGACGCCCTGGAAGCCGCTTTCGGCGAAAAGGTCGCTGCCGAACTGCAGCGCGCCGGAAATCGATGTACGCCGGGCGCTGCCCGGCGGATGAGCGGAAAGCTGCGCGGCCACCCGCTCGGCATCGGCACGGCTGGCGATCACCGTCCATGGCACGACGACCTGCTGCCAGGTGGCGCCGGCCCATTCGACATAGGTGACGGCGATCTTGCCATAGGCGCCGTCGGCAATGGCCTTCAGAACACTGTCATGCGTCAACGCCGCCGAATAGCCGTGGCGCTGGATTTCGAGTTCGTCCGGCGACATCGACAGCGAAACATCGACGGCCAGCACAAGCTCGATGTCGACGGGTTCCGCTGCGAGGGTTCGCGAGGTCATGCCGAGCAACAGCGCCAATACGGCGGCGCTCGGGAGAAAATACCCTGCATGACCAGAAGCGGACATGACGCAACGGTAAGCGAGAATCGTTGCGCTACAAAGCGAAAACGCCCGACCGAGACTCGGTCTTGCCCCGGCAACTTCTCCTGATGAGAACTCGCTGGAAGCCCCTACTTTGCGACGTTCTTCTGTCCGGCCGCGCGCGCAACCTTGAACGTGGTGACGGGAACGGAATCCGGCTGCGGCGCGGCATCCTGCGGGACAGCCGCTTTCGCCGTCGCGACCCCGTTGGGAGCAACGATTTCGGCGATCCGGCGGCTCACATCGCGGGATGCGGTCAGCGACGACACCGCCTGCGCCCAGAACGGCGCTCCCAATCCAACCAGAAGCCCGCCGACCAGCAGCCAGAAGGCGTTCGCGATCGAGGGCAAGGTCCAGTTGGTGCCGAAGGCGCCAAATGAACAATCCACGGTGACGGCACCCAAAGCGCAGGACTTCAATGCGGGATTGACTTCCCAACCCACCGGCGCGCCGAGGGTCCTGAGTTCCTTGGTCTGGTTTTCAGCTTCCGTCAGTTTTTCCTGCAGCGCGGCAATCGCGCCTTTCAGGTCTTCCGTGCTTCCGGCGCCGGTCTCCGGCTTAGCCGCGGCAGCGGTGTTCAACTTCTCCATCAGCACGGCGTATTGGGCGTGAACGTCCGCGGCCTTTTCGGCAACGGCCCCGGCGATTTCAGGATTCTTGAGAAAAGCGACGGCAAGCTTGTAAGGGTGAACGTAGAACGTCCAGGCCACGAAGAACGCGACGCAGACAGAAAACAGGCGCGCCCGGCTTTCGAAATACAGGCTGACTTCCTTGCCGAATGCCTCGTATTTCTGCGAAATATCCATGACCACTTCGTCGGTCAGAACGTCGGCGGCGCCCACGAGCCGGCTGGAGGCGAGTTTTTGTGTAAACACCTCCACCGGAATGTCGGTCACCACGGCCCAATCGACAAACCAGCGCAGAAATCCGCTGATCCATCCGGTTGATGGATCGCCCTTCTCGGTGGTCGCCCGGTTTTCCATGATCAGCGCGGCGAATTCCTGCGGTGTCAGCAACTCCTTCGCATCCCCCTCCGACTTGGTAAGCTTTGGCAAGATGACCCGCGAATAGAGATTTCCGAGCATGAGCTGCATACCCTTGGCTCGCAGCCCAAAGATGCGGTGGATCATTTCCACCAGTGTCGACACGACGATCGAAAACATAAGCATCGTCGTGGCGAATGCCAGCAACGCGGTCAGCCACTGCATGATTGTACCCCCCGGGGCAAAATATCCGCAGCTCCAGAAGAGCGGGGCAATGTAAAATAGTACTCTTTATTTTAGAGAAAACAACGGGCCGCAAGTCGAACAGCCAATTCGACATGGGTCTTGCGGCGGCAACATGGTGCAAAAAAGGCAAAAGATGGCGCCTAGCCGGGCTCCTGCATTGTCATTCCTCGTCTGAGCCTGCCTTGGAAAGGTCGAGACCATCAGCTGCGTCGCTCACCGTCGCCCAGACTGCCCGCGGCGCCAGCATGGCCGCACCAAGTGCCGCGGCTCCAAGGGCCAAACTCTGACGTCTGCTGATCCCGGCCATCAGAGCCTCCCCTATGCTTGCGCATCGCTTCTGACAATTTGGGGCGTCAGAACAAGTATCATTGTTAGTCGTCTTGCCGCTCAACTCCCTGGTTGACCGGCCATCCTCCCTTGCCGCGCCATTCCACCTCGTCACCAGCGGCTTTTGCCGCTTCCCGGCGTGAACCGGTCTTCTTTCTGCCGGTGCCGCGCAGCGCCCTCCAGTTCGGCTTGAATGACGGCGGCAGCCACAGCAGGATGCCCGCCACCGCGGCCGGCAGGATCACAGCAAAACGCAATATTGAGAGCACGACACCGCAGAACCCGACGATCCGCGCCGCCCGCCCCTCGCCGAAGCGCTGCGCAAGCAAATGCCCGGCGATCATTCCACCATCGAGAGGGTATGCCGGTAGAATGTTGAGAATGGCCAGCACCCCATTCAACAAGGCGCCGACCCACAGCGTCCACGCCAGATAAGTTATCGGCATTGGTGGCGGCGCACTAAAGAGGCTGTCCGCTTCGACGGGCGCCAAAGGTCTGGCGATCAGATAATAGGAAGCAGCAAAAAACGCCGCCAGCAGGATGTTGGCCAAGGGGCCGGCAAATGCAATCCACGCCCAGCCATAGGGCGAGGTTGCGCCGCGTCTGAAGTAGGCAAGCCCGCCAAACAGATAGAGCTCGATCCTGTCGGTGCCGATCCCTTGCCGGCGGGCAGCCCATGCATGCGCCAGTTCATGCAGGAACACCGATACGAAGAACAGCGCGGCAAAGATCGATGTGTGGATCAGCGCGGCTTTGGGACGCGCCGACCACTCATGCAGAAAGGGCAGGACAACAGGAATGGCAAAGGTCCAGCTGACGCGAACCGGGATGTTCCCCTTCAGGCTGAACACCAGCGCATCGTTCTTTCGATCCCAGCCAAATCGCCGCAAATGCTTCACTCCGCCCGAAGCGACGGTAGGCGAGAACTGCGTGCTTAAAAAGAGAAAAGCCCGGCAGAGAGCCGGGCTTTCATGTGCTTGCTTGGCATCCACGCCAAAACAGCTCCGCTGTTGTCGAGGCTTAACTCCTCGGCTTCAGATTCTCCGGGTCGTAGAGCGGCTTGTAGCCGACGGAAACGACCTCGACCGGATAGGTCTCGCCGAAATACTCGACCTTGAGCCTGCGGCCTTCCTGGCAATACGCCCACGGCAAATAGGCGAGCGCGATGTTTTTGCCGATCGTCGGGCCATAGGCGATCGACGTGGTGAAGGACCGGCGGCCCAGCTCGTCAACGAGCGTTTCGCCCGTGTCCGGGTCCATTACCGGCAAGGTCCCCACGGGATAGCGGGCCACGCCCGTGGAATCGGTATTGCTCGTCATCACCAGCGTGCACAGCATGGCCGGCTGGTGCTCGCGAGCGCGATACTCCACGTGCTTGGCCTTGCCGCAGAAATCATTCTCCTTGACCTTCGGGCGGGCTAGGTCGGCTTCGAGCAGATTGTACTCGGTCAGCAGATCGGCGTTCTGCAGCCGCAGGCTCTTTTCCATGCGGCGCGTGTTGGCATAGGTCTCGACGCCGAAAGGCATCACGCCGGTCGAGCGCAGCGCGTCCCAGACGGCAAGCCCGTCCTCGTAGCGCATATGCAGCTCCCAGCCCTGCTCGCCGACATAGGAGATGCGGAAGGCGGTGACATCTTTGCCGCCGATCCTGACCGGCTTGATCGCCGCGAAGGGGAAGTTTTCGAGCGAGAGCCCGTCCGGATTCTCGACCACCTTCTGCAGGGTCGTCCGCGCATTCGGGCCCCAGATGCCGATGGTGACGAATTTTTCCGTCACGTCGGTGATGGTGACATCAAAGCCCTTATCCTGCGCGGTGCGGCGCATATACTGGAAGTCACGCGGCCCGGCATCGGCGCCGTCGATCACCCGGCAGCGATCGGCCATGCGGATCACCGTGAAGTCGGCGCGCACCATGCCTTCCTCGTCGAGGAAGTGGGTGTAGATGCCTTTGCCGATGTTGTTGTCGCCGCCGACCTTGGCCGCGCACAGCCACTCAAGCAGCGCGACATGGTCCGGACCTTCGACGTCGTACATGGAGAAATGCGACAGGTTGACGATGCCGCAATCCTCGCTCATGGCGAGATGCTCGGCATTGGAGACGCGCCAGAAATGGCGGTTGTCCCACTCGTCCTGGCGCACCGGAACGCGGTTGCCGTATTTCTCCAGGAGGTGCTCGTTGGCGGCATAGCCATGGGCGCGCTCCCAGCCGCCGAGCTCCATGAAGTAGCCGCCGAGTTCCTTCTCGCGCTCCCAGAACGGCGAACGGCGGATGTTGCGGCCCTTGGAGAAGGGTTCGCGCGGATGCACGGCCGGATTGTAGACCTTCATCGCCGTCTCGGTGCAGCGATCCCAGATGAACTGCTCTTTCATCTGATGCGGGTAGAAACGCGAGTAGTCGATGGCGTGGTGGTCGATCGCCGTGCGGCCGTCCGTCATCCAGTCGGCGATCAGCTTGCCCATGCCGGGGCCGTCCTTGACCCAGATGGCGACGGCATACCAGAGGCCCCTCACCTTCTGGCTTTCGCCCATCGACGGGCCACCATCGGTCGTCACCTGCAGCAGGCCGTTGAAGGAATGGCTCTCATTGTAGCCGAGCTCGCCGAGGATCGGCGTCAGCTCCATGGCGCGCTCGAGGGGCGCCAGGATCTGCTCCATGTCGAGGTCGCGCTGCGAGGGCGAAAGGCGCGCCTGGTCCTTCTCCAGCAGGTCGCGCGGATGGCAAAGGCGCGGATTGGTCTCTTCGTAATAGCCCCATTCAATCTGTCCGCCTTCGGCGGTCTTGGGGTCGCCGGTGTCGCGCATATAGGCCGAATTGCCTTGGTCGCGCAGCAGCGGCCAGCCGATCTCCTTGCCGGTGCCGGCGAACTCGGTATAGGGGCCGAAGAAGGTCAGCGGATGGTCGATCGGCATGACCGGCAGATCCTCGCCGACCAGTTCCGCGGTCAGCCGGCCCCATATGCCGGTGCAGACCACGACATAGTCGGCCATGATCGTGCCGCGCTCGGTCACCACGCCCTTGATCCGGCCATTCTCGACGATCAGCGACTTGGCGGACGTATTCGCGAAAGCCTGGAGCTTGCCCGAGGCGACACCCTGGTCGACCAGCTTGCCGGCCACCGTCTGCGAGCGCGGGATGACGAGACCGGCATCGGGATCCCACAGGCCGCCCTGCACCATCTCTTCCTCGATCAGCGGGAATTTCTGCTTGATCTCGGCCGGCTCGATCAGCCGGGCGCGGGTGCCGAAGGCCTTGGCCGAGGCGATCTTGCGCTTGATCTCGGCCATGCGGCCGTCATCGCCGACGCGGGCGACCTCAAGGCCGCCGATACGGGCGTAGTGGCCCATCTTCTCATAGAAATCGATCGAATAGAGCGTCGTCCAGCAGGACAGGAAATCATGGCTGGTCGTGTAGCAGAAGTCGGAGGCGTGCGCCGTCGAACCGATGTCGGTCGGGATGCCGGATTTGTCGATGCCGACAATATCGCTCCAGCCGCGCTCTATCAGGTGATGGGCGACCGATGCGCCCACGATCCCACCCAGCCCGACGATGACGACCTTCGCCTTTTCCGGAAACCCTGCCATTGCCCGCGACTCCAAGATGACATGCGGGCGCGTCGGCGCCCGTTCGATTGGCGCACAATATGCAGAGGACGGCGGTTGAGCTACCGCCTGTTTGCGACACGCCGCAGGTACGGCGCGACCCTGCCCACAAGCTCGATGTCAGAGGCTTCGCGGGCGCCGACATTGACCGTCTGGCACGGTCTGCCGCCTCAGAAGCGCGCCTTCAGCGCCGCCTTGGCGAGGAATTTTGTGCCGTGCAGCGAGGGTCCGCGATCGAGGAGCCCAGCTGGGCTCGAACCTATGGGTTGTCTCCGGGAATTGCGTGGAGCGCAGCGCGGCGAGGATTCGCCGATGCCCACAATGCCATCAGCGGGCCGGCAAGCAGCAGATAGGGTGGCAGCAGATTGGGAAAATAGATACGCGTGTCGTGGATCGGGAACACCGCGAACTTCGCCAGCACGCCGAGCACCAGTGCCGCGAGCAGGATGCCGGCGCGACGGTCGAGGCGGAAACCGGCGCGGCCCAACCCATACCATCCGGCCAGGGCCAGCACCGAGACACCGACCCAGCTGTTCATGTCGACGGCGCGAAGCAGTGAAACGGCGAACGCCCTGAAATAGGCGGCAAGCGAAAATGGCGGCTCGAACCCGTCCATATTGTAGTGCTGCTCGATACTGGAGAACCACAAATGCGGCCACCAGCCGGGATGATGAGCCCAGTGCGAGATGGCGAAGTAGGCGACGAAGGACGCGGCAAAGCCGGCCAACGCGCCCCACGCCCTCTGCCGGAACGCGATCAGCAGCACGGCGAAGATGGCAAGGAAAACAATATTGTCCGGCCGCGCCATGAAGGCGAGGAAGAGCAGGATCGCGGTTGCCGCCTCGCGTCCCCGCACATAGGCAAGCAGCCCGCCGAGGAACAGCGCCGAGCACAGCAGGTCCGGCGTCGCTGCCCGCGCCGCGTCGCCGAATTCGGCCATGATCAGCACCGCACCGACCACCGGCGCCAGCGCCAGCGCGCCCTCAGCGCGCAGCCAGAGCAGCACAATAGTGCCAAACAACAGCACCGAGAATACCTGTAGCGCCCGCATAGCCTCGACCGGCGACATGACCGAACTCATGGTCGATAGTATTTCGGCATAGAGGAACTTGATCCGGTACATGCCGAGCAGCGAATGGAAATCGGCGGCGTTCTCCGCCATGTGGCTGCGGTAGCCGCCGCCATCATCGATCAGCATCTTGTAGTCGGCCGCCGAGACGCCGGCCTTGACCGTGCTGTAGGCATAGTCGTGCAAGGCCTGCGGGTCGGGATAGTTGCCTTCCTCGGCGATCGCCAGATAGGGCAGCATGTCCCAGTTGGCGTCGGGCATGATCCACGCCATCATCGCCGTCAGCAGGATGTAGAGCGAAAAGGCAACGGCCCCGATCGGTGCTGCGAACCGTGCATAGGTCCCCTCGCCCCACGCCAGGCCGGCTTCGGTAAGCCGGTCGAGCGGGTTGTTCGGAACGGGCGACTTGGTCAGCATTGTCGAACTCAGCGAACCTGGCTTTTGACGAAATCCTTCACGATCGACACGATACCGCGCGACAGCAGGCTGTCGAAAGCATCGACGAAACCATCGACATACTCGCGCCGGCAGATCAGCGGCGGCTCGAGCCGGATGACATTGCGGTTGTATTCGGTGAAGGCGACGAGCACGTCGTAGTCGCGCAGCAGCAGCGCACCCACGAAGCCGGACAGCGAACCCTTCAGCTTGTCGTCGAGCACGCTGACGATAGGCCGCAGCACCATCGGCAAGGTCTGCGAGAAGTCGTGGAACTCGAGCCCGACCATGAGGCCCTTGCCGCGCACGTCCTTGATGATCTTCGGATATTTCTCCTTCAGCGCCTGCAGCCGCTGCAGCAGGTAGTCGCCGGTGGCGGCGGCATTGTCGATCAGCCCCTCGTCATAGAGCACATTGAGCGCCTCGATCGAGGTGACGCAGGCCTCACCCATGCCGCCGAAGGTGGCCATGGCATGGATCATCGCCGTCTTCGGCGTGCCATAGGCCTTCATGTAGATTTCGCGCCGGGCGATCATGGCGCCGACCGCCGCCTTGCCGCCGCCGAGCGACTTGGCCAGCGCCGTCACGTCGGGAACGACGCCATAATGCTCGAAAGCATAGAAGCGCCCAGAGCGGCCATAACCGCACTGCACTTCGTCGGCGACCCACAGCACGCCATACTGGTCGCACAGCGCGCGCAGCTTCTGCCAGTATTGCGCCTCTGCCTGGATGATGCCGCCACCGCCCTGGATGGTTTCGAGCACGATGACACCGATCTCGGGATCGTTGCGGAACGCACGCTCGACCGCCTCGATGTCGGCAAAGGGGATGCGGACCGTATTGTCCGCCATCTTGAACTCGGCGCGGTAGAGCTGGCCGTCGGTGATGCCCAGCACGCCCTTGGTCTTGCCGTGAAAGGAGTTCTCGGCATAGACGACCTTCGGCCGCTTCGGGCCGGCGGCGCGCTCGGCGAGCTTGACCGCCGCTTCCATCGCTTCCGAGCCGGACGAGCCGAGGAACACCATGTCGAGGTCGCCGGGCGAGCATTTGGCGATGTTGTGCGCAAGTGCGGCCGCATATTGCGACATGAACGCGATGGCGATTTCCTGGCGCTTTTCCTCCTGGAACTTGCGGCGCGCTTCGAGGATGCGCGGATGGTTGTGGCCGAAGGCCAGCGAGCCGAAGCCGCCGAAGAAATCGAGGATCTTGCGACCGTTCTGGTCGATGTAGAACATGCCTTCGGCACGCTCGATCTTGATCTTGTGGAAGCCGAGCAGCTTCATGAAATGCAGCTGGCCCGGATTGAGATGCGCCTTGAACAGGTCGGTCATCCGCGCCACGTCCATCGTCTTTGCCTGCTCGACGCTGATCAGGTCGGGCTTGGCAATGGTGGCGGGCGACAGCGACGGCGCGTCGACCATGGTGCGCGCGTTCGTGTGCTCGGGTTTGGCCATGACGGTCATCTCAAGAATCCTCTGTTCGGCGGAGCCCGTTATTCGGCAGGCACATGTTTGGTGGCGACGGCGTGGCCGTCCTTCTTGGCGCGGTATTCGCTGTAGGCGGCGATCAGCATGTCCTCGTCGCGATATTGCGGCACCCAGCCGAGCTGGCGCCCGGCCTTGGACACGTCGAGCACGCACTCCTCGTCGGCGATCAGGTACTGTTCAGGATCCATGATCGGCAGGTTCATGAGGTCGAGCAGGTCGAGCGTGCGCTTGACGGCCCAGCCTGGTGTCGGGACCAGCAGCGATTTCGACCCGGCATGCTTGATCAGGTCGCCGAGCAGCTTCTTGACCGGAGGCGGGTTGAGCGAGCCCAGATTGTAGGCCTCGTTCGGCACGCCGGCCTTCCAGGCGGCGCGTGCCGCTTCGGCGCAATCGAACACCGATATGAACTGATAGGGGTTCCTGCCCGAGCCGATCATCGGCACCGGAAAATTCCAGTCGATCAGCTTGAACAGTTTCTCCAGGATGCCGAGGCGGCCGGGGCCGATGATCAGGCGCGGCCTGAACAGCGAGATCGACATGCCGCGCTTGCGCCATTCGGCCGCCAGTTCCTCGGTCTTCTGCTTCGACCAGCCATATTCACCGAGCGGCGCGACCGGGTGCTCCTCGGTCATCGGCATCGTCACCGTATGGCCGTAGATCATGTCGGTCGTGTAGTGGACCAGCTTCGAGGCGCCGGCCTTGTCCATCGCCTGCATGATGTGTTCGGTGCCGTGGAAATTCACCGGGAAGAAGAAATCGTGCCGCTTGGCGCGCACCTGGATCGGCGACAGCATTTTCGCCGAGAGGTTGTAGACCATGTCGTCGCCCTTGAGCCCAACAGCGGCGACCGAGGCCGGATCGGTCACGTCACATTTGACGAAGCGGACCGGGCGGTAGTGCGGCAGGTCACTCTTGACGATGTCGGCGACGACCACCTCCTCGCCGTCGGCCACGAGCTTGGGAGCAAGATGACGGCCGACGAAACCGTCGCCTCCGAAAATCACATGTCTCATCGAACGATCTCGCTGTGAATCTTGTCGGACGAAAGGGAAGCCGTTTCCTCCTCATGCCCTCGACCACTCTGCGCGATCAGCACCGTGCCGACACAGATGCAGGCAATGCCGGCGATGCGCCAACTGTTGAGGTCTTCGCGGAAGACGAAATAGGCGAAGATCGCGACCGCGACATAGGCAAGGCTGAGGAACGGGTAGGCGAAGCTGAGCTCGACCTTGGACAGCACATAGAGGTGCGAGGCCATCGAGATGACGAAGGTGCACAGCCCAAAGAACACCCAAGGGCTGAAGACGATCTGCAGCAGCTTCAAAAGCGGATTGGTGCCTTCGAACGAAATCGGCCCGAGCGACATCATGCCTTGCTTCAGCATCAGCTGCGCCGCGGCATTGGTCATGACTGTAAAAAGAATGAAGACGATGTATTTCATGGTTGCCACCCGCCCTGCAGCGGTCCTACTACAAACCTGCAAAGATTTCGTGAAGTCACAAGAAAGTTCTGAGTAAACCTCGATATTTACGTTTGATTTACCAAGATTTATTCAAGTTCTATCTATTCCGCAGCCTCGACCGTTCCTCGCCGCACATCCAGTTTCTTCGCCGTCCGCGCCCAGAAGTCAGACATGAAGGCAGGGTCGCGAAGCGCTTCCAGCCGCTGCCATTCCGGAAAAGATGCCGCGAACGTTTCGGCGCCCATGCGGGCGTCCTTGTAAGGATTGACCGCGCCACCCGCCTCGACGGTGATACGGTCGAGTTCCCTGAGCAACGCCAGCGTCTTTTCACCCCGGTTGGGGAAATCCAGCGTCAGCGTAAAGCCCGGTCGAGGGAACGACAGCAGCGCCGGCGAGCGGACGGTGCCGAAGCGCTTGAGCACGGTGAGGAAAGACCCCTGCCCGGCCCGTCTCGCCGCCTCCAGCAGCGCCGGCACGGCGCGGCGGGCAGCATCTTCCGGCACCACGCTCTGGTGCTGGAAAAGCCCCTTCGGACCATAAAGCCGGTTCCAGTCTCCGACGCCGTCGAGCGGAAAGAAAAAACCCTGGTAGCCGACCTGGCGCGGCGCCGGCGAGCGGCCCTTCTTCCAGCGATAGGCGGCGTTGAAGGCGGTCAGGAACGGCCGGTTGAGAACATTGAACGGCGGCTGGAACGGCACCGAAAGGCGCCCGCCGGCGCGAGAGGCCTTGTGGGAGCCATGCTCGGCATGGTTGCCGGTGAACAAAAGGCCGCGCCCGCGACCATGGCTGGCGGCAAGCTGGTCGATCCAGGCAACGGCATATTCGTTGGCCTGGTCGGCGGCTTCCGCCAGGTCGAAGAACTCACCGAGATCGCGAAACGGCGTCGCCTTCTCGACGATGTCGAGCGAAGGCACCCGCATCAGCCGGATCGAGGCCGACAGGATCAGGCCGGTCAGCCCCATGCCGCCGATCGTCGCCCGGAACAGCCTTGCATTGCTTGCATCCGAGCAGCGGTAGCTGCGCCCGTCCGACCGCAGCAGCGTGAAGGAAACGACATGGCAGCCGAACGTGCCGCGCCGATGGTGGTTCTTGCCATGAACGTCATTGGCAATCGCCCCGCCGAGCGTCACGAACTGGGTGCCGGGAACCACTGCCGGAAAGAAGCCGTAGGGCGCGGCATGGGCGATGATGTCGGACAAAAGCACGCCGGCATCCGCATCGAGCACACCGGTCTCGACATTGAAGGCGCGGATGCGGTTCAGCGGCCGCATGTCGACGACCGAGCCCGCCTCGTTCTGGCAGGAATCGCCATAGGAACGGCCATTGCCATAGCCGAGCAGCGAGCCGTTCTTCGCCGCGCGGCCCTTGAGCAGCGCGATGGCGTCATTAGCCGCAATCACGCGCGGCGCCGGCAGCGTGGCGCGGCCGAAACTTCCGAAGCGCTCCGCCGTCATCCCTACCAGCCTCCGGCGACCAGCAGCGCGGCGCCGATCAGCACGACGATCTGGCTGCGCCAGTCGCGGATGATGAAGACGACAGGATCGTCGTGCATTTCGTCGCGGCGAGCGAGGATCCAGACGCGCATGGTGAGATACAGCACGATCGGCGCCAGCGGCCAGACCAGCCAGGGATGCGGATAGAGTTCGCGCACCGAGACACTGTCCATATAGAGAGCCAGCACCAGGGCGGAGGAAAAGGCCGAGGCCATGCCGGCTTGGGCGACGATCTCCTGGTCTTCGGTGCGATAGCCACGACCGGCAATGCGCTCGCCGGCCGGAATGGCGGTGGTGCGCAATTCGACATAACGCTTCACCAGCGCCAGCGACAGGAAGAAGAAGATCGAGAAGGCGAGCAGCCAGAACGAGACGTCGACACCGGTCGCCGCCGCACCCGCCAGAACGCGAATCGAATAGAGGCCGGCCAGCGTCAGCACGTCCACCAGAAGCATGCGTTTGAATGACAGCGAGTAGGCCGTCGTGACGACTATGTAGCCGCCGAGCACGCCAAGGAACTCAAGCGACAGGAACAGGCCGGCGGCGATGCCGATCGACAGCAGCACCAGGATCGCGCCCATTCCGAACGGGATCGACAGCGCGCCGCTGGCGAAAGGTCGGTTGCGCTTCGTCGGATGCCTGCGGTCCAGCGCGAGGTCGAAGAAATCGTTGAGGATGTAGATGGCGGACGCCACCGCGCAGAACGAAACGAACGCCACCGCGCATTCCCAGATCATATCGATGTTGAAGTATTCGTGCGACAGCACCATCGGCACCGCGATCAGCACGTTCTTCAGCCATTGATGCACACGCAGCATCTTGACGAAGGTCTTGAGCGTCGGTTTCGGCGTCGGCACCATCTCGGCGCCATGGGCGGCTTGCCAGCGCGCGGCGTGACGGTCTGGCGCCACGACGATCGCGCTGCGCGCCGCATCGAACACCCTGACATCGTGCCGGCTGTTGCCAGCATAGTCGAAGCCGCCATCGCCATAGGCGGCAACGAGCGAGGCGCGCTTCCTGCCCGACGTCATGTTGTGCGGACCGTCGGTCGCCAGCACGCGATCGAAAATGCCGAGATGGGCTGCGATCGCCTCCGCGAATTTGCGTGGCGTACCGGTCGCCAGCACGATCTTGCGGCCTTCGCCATGCTCCTTGCGCAGCCGCTCGAGCAGGACCTCGCGGTAGGGCAGCGAGGCTGGATCGATGTCGATGCGGTCGGCGATCGCCTGCTTCAGCCGTGCCGGGCCGCCGGCGAGCCAGAACGGCACCAGGAAAACATAGAGCGGATTCTTCTTGAGAAGGATGAACAGACCTTCCCACAAAAGGTCCGTTGCAATCAGCGTGCCGTCGAGATCGACCGCAAGCGGGATCGCGTTCCTGTCCGACCTCGCGTCCATTTTTCCTGCCCTGCCTGAAGCGCATGACACCGAATGCCGGTTCGGATGGAGTCATGCGCAGATACACCCGCGCCCTGTTTCGGCGTCTTCGTATCGGATATAGCGGGAGATGACGTAACGATCGTTAAAACGCCCGGTTGTGGCCGAGCGGCGCGCCGGTATTTCCCGCGTCATTGTTAAACAAGTCCTACCGGAAACAATAAAAGGCCGGGCATTGCCCGGCCTTGCAAGAGATGCTGCCCGACGTTTACTTGATGCGGGCGACGCCGCCCGAGATCTCGACCGTTTCGGAGCCGGTCAGGGCTTCGAGGTCACCATTGGGCAAGGTGACGAAACAGCCGTTCGGGCAGAATTCCACGGTCTCGCCGGCGGCCAGCGCCAGCTCCGTCTTGCCGCCGCCCTCGGTCACGATCAGCGTCCGGGTCTCGGCGTCCTTGTTGATCGCGCTGGCGGCGAAAGCCGAACCGTCCAAGGCAAGAAAAGCGATGGCGGCGACGACAGACTTCCACATTTTGCAATATCGGTGTTTCAACACCGCCTCTGGTTGCATTTTGCAAGGCATTCTCGCCCTTTGCATGCGAGCTTATATGACTTGCAAGCTGAACCGCAACTGAATGCCGCATTCATGCCGCAATTGGTTTGGTGGCACGAGAAGGCGGGCTCGCGGGCCGGGATCAAGAGACCTAATCCGGGTCGGGCTTGCGGCTCTTGCGCTTCGACTTCGCCAGTCGTTCCCGCTCGATCGCGGCTGCGGCTTCCGCCTCCTCGCGCTCAGCGAACTCGGCCTCGATCTTGTCGTCGTCGATCGGCCATGCCTCGTGCTTCTTGACCTCGGCGCGCGGCGTCGAGGGGATCTCGATATGCTCGCTATCGAAAACATCGAGAACTGTGAAGCGGATGTCGTTCTGCACGATGGCGCCGTTCAGCACATCGGCGAGAAACACCCGGATCTCGAATTCGAGCGCCGCCGCGCCGAAATTGGTGAACAGCACGAAGGGCTCCGGGTTCTTCAGCACCAGCGGATGGTTGCGTGCAATGTCGAGCAGGAGGGCGTGTACCCGTTTGACGTCGCTGCCATAGGCGACGCCGACCTTGATTTCGACTCGGCCGAGCTTGTTGCGGTGCGTCCAATTGCCGACCGCGTTGTTGATCAGGTTCGAATTGGGCAGGATCACCGACTGTCGCTGGAACGTCTCGATCTCGGTGGCGCGCACGCTGATCTTCTTGACGGTGCCGCTGATTTCGCCGGCAACGATCCAGTCGCCGACCTTGAACGGTCGCTCGGCGAGCAGGATCAGGCCCGAAACGAAGTTCGACACGACATTCTGCAAGCCGAAGCCGATACCGAGGGAAAGCGCACCGGCAACCAGCGCCAGGTTGGACAGATCGATGCCCGCCGCCGAGACGCCGACGAGTGCTGCCAGCGCGACGCCGGCATAGCCGACCGCCAGCCGGATCGAATTGCGCACGCCGGTGTCGACCCGGCCGCGCGCCATCACCGAGCCGTCGAGCCAGCCCTGGAACCAGCGCGTCAGGAAGTAGCCGATGACGAAAACGACGATGCCGCTGAGGATGCCAAGGACCGAAATGGTCACCGAACCGATGGTGATGCCGGTCGCCAGCTTGTAGGCCCAGGCCTGGATGTCGCCCGGCTGGAACCCCCACATCAAAAGAATCAGCGGCAGGAACACCAGCACGATCATCACGTTGATGGCGATGCTTACGACCAGGCCTAGTTGGTCGAGTGCGGTTTCCTCATAGCTGGAATTGGTCGAAAGCCAGCGCCCGACCGAGGTGTCGGCGAAGCCGCCTTCCTCGCCGATCGCCCGCGCCGACAGGAAGCCGATATAGGCAGTGATCAAGACGGTGCCCGTGACCACGACCTGCAGCGCGACGAAAAGGGCCAGGCCGATATAACCGAGCAGCGCCGCCGTAATGGTGAAAAGGCCGAGCGCAATGGCAGTGTAGCGCAGCCACGCAGGCCAGGGGCGCCAGCTTTCGTCGCGCGCCTTGAACGGTTTCAGCAACGCCATCAGGATCAGGATGACGCCGAAGATGATCGTGGCGACAAAACTTCTGACGATGGTAACCGACAGCGGCGAGCCCATCTTGTCATTGACCACCGCCAGGAAATTGTTGACGCCGATGACAATCGCCATGGCCGTTGTCAGCCGCACCAGCCTACGCGCCGGACCGGTCTCGACCGGTATCAGGCGCCAGTTCGGCAGCCGCGGCTCCAGCGCCGCATTGGTCAGCCGGTTGACGCAGAACACCACAGCGATGACGGCAGCCAGCGCGTTGAGGAAAACGCCGATATCGCCGCGCAGGACGTTGTAATAATTGAACAGGAATACCGTCGAAGCGAGGAAGGCGCCGACGGCCAGTGTCGGCAGCAATGTCGACCAGAACGCCACCGACAACCGGCTGAGATAGGAAGGATCCTCGATCGACGCATCGGCTTCGAAGATACGCCCGAACAGGCGGCGGCCGCCGACCAGCAGCACCACTGCTAGCGCCAGCGCTATGAAGGTCGCCGCCAGCATCGCCTTGAACTTGAACTTGAAGGCAAAGCTCAGCCAGGACGACACAGCCTTGTAAAGGTTGACGTATTCGTCCTGAGCGTCGGAAACGACCTGCGGGCTCAGTGCATCGGACAATTCGTAGCGCTTGGTGAGCAGATTGCGAAACAGCTCGCTGCGCATATTGCCGATCTTGTCGATCAGGCCGTTGATGCGGATCGACAGGTTCTGCGCAGACGCGATGACGGCATTGATCTCGGCCTTTTCCGAGGCCAGCGCCTGGCGTTCGCCGGTGACGATGTTGGGCTCTTGCGGCTGCCCCGCGGCCGGTGGCGGCCCGAGCGTCTCGATCCGGTTGTTGATGTCGGTGAGCCTTGAACGGAAGGCGAGCGCGCTGGTCAGCGCTGCCCGAGACATTTCCTCCAGCTGCAGCCGGATTTCCACCAGCGAGGCGTCGTCCTCGCCGTCCTCCTGGATTTTCTTCTCGAGCCCGTCGGTCTTGGCGGTCAGATCTTGGATGGCCTTCTGCTGGTCGGTGATCAAACCGGCCGCGCCCTGGCCGATCGCCTGCGCCAGCGCGTCGAACGACGGCGGCGCCGCGACGACAAGCGCAAGGATCAGGATCAGGCGGAGCAATCGAAAAAACATCTGTGGTCTGGCGACTCGCGGCAAAGGCCGGTTCAGAAAACCCATCCTTGATAAAGACGCTGATATGATGGGGCAAGCCATCCCGGGCGGCGCGCTTTCGGAGTCGGCCAGTCGAAAAGCGATGGCGTAATCTTGGCTTTGCGGCAGCGGCCTGCTCTATAGTCTGCCGCATCGCACAAACGGATGGCTGCAACGCGGTCCCATCCGAAGCTCATGACAGGCTCCAAAGAATGGCCGAATACTCAGCCCTTTCGCTCCTCAAGAACGCTTTCACCGGAAACAAGGACTGGAAGCCCGCCTGGCGCAAGCCGGACCCTAAAGCGTCCTACGATGTCATTGTCATCGGCGGTGGCGGTCACGGGTTGTCGACGGCCTACTACCTCGCCAAGGAGCACGGCATCACCAATGTCGCGGTGCTGGAAAAGGGCTGGCTCGGCTCCGGCAATGTCGGCCGCAACACCACGGCGGTGCGCTCCAACTACCTCCTGCCGTCCAACACGCGCTTCTACGAACACTCGATGAAGATGTGGGAGAACCTGTCGCACGACCTCAACTACAACGTCATGTTCTCGCAGCGCGGCTGCCTGAACCTCGCGCATACGCCGGCCCAGTTCGATGACTACGCCCGGCGCGGCAACGCCATGCGCCATCTTGGCGTCGATGCCGAACTGATGACGGTGGCCGAGATCAAACGGCTGGTCCCGGCTCTGGACGTTTCCGGGTCGGCGCGCTTCCCGATCTTGGGTGGGCTGATGCAGCCGCGTGCCGGCAGCGCCCGCCACGACGCCGTCGCCTGGGGCTACGCGCGTGGCGCCGACCGTCGCGGCGTCGACATCATCGAGAATTGCGAGGTCACCGGCTTCCTGCGTAACGGCGACCGCATCACCGGCGTGTCGACGACGCGCGGCGAAATCCGCGCCAAGAAGGTGGCGCTTGCGGTCGCCGGAAGCACCGGTCGGGTCATGCAGCTTGCCGGCATCGACAAAATGCCGATCGAGAGCCACGTGCTGCAGGCCTTCGTGACCGAATCGCTGAAACCCATCATCGATACGATCCTGACCTTCGGCATGGGTCACTTCTACATTTCGCAGTCGGACAAGGGCGGCCTCGTCTATGGCGGCGACCTCGATGGCTACAACAGCTACGCCCAGCGCGGCAGTCTGCCGATCGTCGATGAGGTGATGAGCGAGATGCTGGCGCTGTTTCCGGGTCTCGCCCGCGTGCGCATGCTGCGCTCATGGGGCGGCGTCTGCGACATGACGATGGACGGTTCGCCGATCATCACCACCGGGCCGCTGCCGGGCATGTATCTCAACTGCGGCTGGTGCTACGGCGGCTTCAAGGCAACGCCGGCCTCCGGCTGGTGCTTTGCCTGGACTATCGCCAAGGACGAGCCGCACGACTTCAACGCGCCCTTCACGCTCGACCGTTTCTATCGCGGCCTTGTCATCGACGACAAAGGCCAGGGCGCGACGCCCCGGCTGCATTAGGTAGAAGAAAAATGCTGATCACCTGCCCCTATTGCGGCCCGCGCGACGTCATCGAATTCACCTATCAGGGTGACGGCAACCGCCAGCGTCCGCAACCTTCTTCGCAGGACCTCGACGCCTGGAACGCCTATGTCTACGACCGGCTGAACCCGGCCGGCGACCACAACGAGATCTGGCAGCACTCCGGCGGCTGCCGCGCCCATCTCAGGGTCGTGCGCAACACGCTTACGCATGAAATCTCGAGCAGCGGCTTCGCACGTGGCGACCACAAGGCCGCCCGGCACAGACTGGAGACCAAGTCGTGAGCCCGCGCCGCACCGAGACCGGCGGTCGCATCGACCGGCTGCGCACCATCCGCTTCACCTTCGACGGCACGCCCTACACCGGCTATGCCGGCGACACGCTGGCTTCGGCACTGCTCGCCAACGGCGTCACGCTGTTCGGGCGCTCGTTCAAGTACCATCGCCCGCGCGGCGTGCTGACCGCCGGCGTCGAGGAGCCGAACGCACTGGTAACGGTGCTGCGCGGCGAGGTTCGCGAACCGAACATCGCCGCCACCATGGTCGAGATCTATGACGGGCTGGTGGCCGTCAGCCAGAACCGCTTCCCGTCGCTTGCCTGGGACGTCAACGCCATCAACCAGCTCGGCGGCAAGATCCTGTCGGCCGGCTTCTACTACAAGACCTTCATGGGTCCGGTGATCGGCCCGCTGAAAGGCACCCGCTTCTGGATGTTCTGCGAGCACTTCATCCGCCGCGCCGCCGGCCTCGGCAGAGCCGGCACCGCTGCCGATCCGGAGCGCTATGAGCGCATGAACGCCTTCTGCGACGTGCTGGTCGTCGGCTCCGGCCCGGCCGGATTGATGGCGGCAAAAGCCGCCGCCGACCAAGGCCAGCGCGTCATCCTCTGCGAGCTGGAGCCGCATTTCGGCGGCTCGGCCAACTGGTCCGGCGAGACCATCGACGGCACGCCGGCGGCCGACTGGGCGGCACGGGCCGTCGGCCAGCTCGAAGGCCATGACAATGTCCGTCTGCTGCCGCGCACCACGGTCTGGGGCTATTACGACGGCAACACGCTGGCAGCACTGGAACGGGTCACCGACCACAAGGAAGCCCCGGCCAGGGGCGAGCCGCGTCATCGCTACTGGGCGATCCGTACCAAGTCGGTGGTGCTTGCCACCGGCTCCTTCGAACGGCCGCTGGTGTTTCCCGGAAACGACCGGCCTTGTGTCATGCTGGCGCATGCCGCCGAGCGCTACGCCAACGAGTACGGCGTTTTGCCCGGCGACAGGATCGCGTTGTTCACCAACAATGACAGCGCCTATCGCTCGGCGCTGGCGCTGAAGAAGGCGGGCGCTGCGATCGTTGCCATCATCGATGTTCGCCAGGACCTGTCGAGCGAGATGCGCAAGCTGGCCACCGATGCCGAGGCCGAGATCCTGTCCGCTCATGCCGTGGTCGCCACCGAAGGCGGCAAGGCGCTTACCGGCCTCAAGGTGCAGCGTTTCGACATGGTGAGCGGCGCGCTGACCGGCGATGCGCGCAGCATCCATGCCGACTGCCTGTTGATGTCGGGCGGCTGGTCGCCGACCATCCACCTCGCCAGCCAGGCCGGCGCCAGGGCGGAGTGGGACGCCGCGCGCCAGGCCTTCCTGCCGCCGAAGCCGACGCAGAAATGGGTCGGCGCCGGCGCCTTTACCGGCAGCTTCTCGACCGCCGAGGCCATCGCCGAGGGCCGCGCCGCCGGTCTTTCCGCAGCCGGGGCAACGGGTGCGCCGACGATCTTGCCGGTCGTCGAAGCCGCACCCGGCGACCCCGATCCGGCGCCGGTGTTCGAGATCAAGGCGAAGGGAAAAAGCTTCGTCGATTTCCAGCATGACGTCACTGCCGAAGATGTGCGCCTTGCGCATCGCGAAGGCTTCGTCTCGGTCGAGCACCTGAAGCGCTACACCACGCTCGGCATGGCGACCGACCAGGGCAAGAGCTCGAACGTGCCGGGCCTCGCCATCATGGCCGAGGCGCTCGGCAAGCCGATCCCCGAAGTCGGCACCACGCGCTTCCGCCCGCCCTATTCGGCGGTGTCGATCGGCTCGCTCGCAGCGGAGCGCTTCGGCGATTTGAAGCCCGAGCGGCTGACGCCGATGCATGACTGGCACCTTGCCAACGGCGCGACCATGTACTCGGCCGGCCTCTGGTACCGACCGATGATCTACGGCCTTGCCGGCGAGACGATCGAGCAGGCCTATGTGCGCGAAGCCAAGGCGACCCGCGACAGTGCCGGCATCGTCGACGTCTCGACACTGGGCAAGATCGCCGTGCAAGGGCCGGACGCGGCCGAATTGCTCGACCGCGTCTACACCAACATGTTCTCGACGCTCGCCGTCGGCAAGGCCCGCTACGGGCTGATGCTGCGCGAGGACGGGCTGGCCTTCGACGACGGCACCACCTGGCGGCTCGGCGAACAAGATTTCCTGATGACCACCACCACCGCCAATGCCGGCAAGGTGATGCAGCACCTGGAATATTTCCTCGACGTCATCTGGCCGGAGCTGAAGGTCACCGTCACTTCGGTCACCGACGAATGGGCGGGTGCGGCCATCGGCGGGCCGAAGGCGCGGGCAATCCTCGCCGCTTGCGTCAAGGGTACGGCCGTCGACAATGCCACCCTGCCGTTCATGGGCATCGTGCACGGCAAGATCGCGGACGTGCCCGTCATGATCTGCCGGCTCTCCTTCTCCGGCGAAATGGCCTTCGAGGTCTATTCCGGCGCCGGCTACGGCGCCCATGTCTGGGAAGCCCTGATCGAGGCCGGCAAGCCGTTCGGGCTGGTCACCTATGGGCTCGAAGCGCTGGGCACGATGCGCATCGAGAAGGGCCACGTCACCGGCGCCGAGATCGACGGCCGCACCACGGCGCGCGATCTGCATCTCGACTGGATGCTGTCGAAGAAAAAAACCTTCATCGGCTCGGCGATGATGGACCGCGAGGGCCTGATCGCACCCGACCGGCTGCAGCTCGTCGGCCTGGTTTCGCTCGACAACCGGCCGCTCAACGGCGGTGCGCACATCGTCGAGGAACTGGATGAGGCCAATCCGCACGGTTCCATCGGCCACATCACCGCCTGCTGCTACTCGCCGGCGCTCGGCAAGCACATCGCGCTGGCGCTGGTAAGCGGCGGCAAGGCGCGGCACGGCACGCGCGCCTTCGTCTCCGATCCGCTGCGCAACCGGTTCGGGCCGATCGAGATCGTCTCCAACCATTTCTACGATCCGGACGGGAGCCGCATGCATGGTTGAGCGCCAATCACCGCTTGAGCCGGAATTCCACCCCGGCTCGCATGGCAATTTCGAGCACGGCGTCGAAATCATCCTGTCCGAAACGCGGCCGGGCTCGATCCTGCAGCTCGCGGCATGGCCGGGTGAGGAGAAGCGGCTGATGTCGAGCATATACAAGGTTGCGGGCCTTGCTCTGCCCGACGGCGCAGGCGGCGGTGTCGCCGACGGCGTCAAGGCTGCGTTCGGCTTTGCGCCGGGAAAGTTCACCGTGGTCGACGAAGCCGAGGGCCTGGCCTCGGCTTTTGCCGGTGTCATCACCCCGAACATCGGCACCGTCACCGATTTGTCGCATGGCCGCACCGCGATCCGCATCGCCGGCCCGAAGGCCGAATGGGTGCTGGCAAAGTTCTTCGCCATCGACTTCGCTTTGCCGGCCTTCCCGGTCGGCGCCGGCCGCTCGACCACCCATCATGACGTCTTTGCCCAAATCCAGCGCACCGGCGCGGACCAGTTCGACATCTATGTGTTCCGCTCCTTTGCCCGCTCGTTCTGGAAGGCGCTCTGCCATGCCAGCGAGGAAGTCGGCTACGAGGTGCAATAGAACTCTGCCGGCTGTCCGCTTGGCACTATCGACCGGCACAACTGCTGCTTGAGCCGTGGGCCAGCGGGGAGGATAGATAGGAATCACGGGCACATGCCTAGGCATGCCCCGTCCAGGCAACCGGCTCGACAATATCCTTCCATGACCGCAGAGACTTCGGCGACGGCCACAACCCGCTTTGCCCCGGCGGGCGAGGCGTCGATGCTATTGCCGGCGACGGTCGCCTGCGGCGTCTTCATGACCAGCCTCGACCAGAATGTCGTGGTCACCGCATTGCCCGGCATCGGCGAGAGCCTTTCCCGGCCACCGAGCCAACTTGGGCTTCTGATCACCGTCTATGTCGCCAGCCTGATCATATCGATGCCGCTCGGCGGCTGGGCCGCCGACCGCTTCGGCCTGCGCAACGTCTACTGCTTTGCCTTGCTGGTGTTCGCCGCTTCATCGGCGCTCTGTGGGCTGTCCAACGACATCTGGACGCTGGTTGGCGCCCGCGCGTTGCAAGGTTTCGGCGGCGCATTGATGGGTACGCTCGGCCAGGTCGTTATCCTGTCGACCTTCCCGCGCAGCCGCACGCTGAAGATCAACATGTATATCTCGCTGGCCGGGCAGTCCGGACCGTTGGTCGGCCCGCTCGTCGGCGGCGCGCTGACCACCTACATTTCGTGGCGCTGGATCTTCTTCATCAACGTGCCATTCGCGCTGGCGGCCGCCGTCCTTGCCGCCTCGCTGTTTCCGACCGTCACCAAACCGGTGCGCACGCCGTTCGATTTTGCGGGCTTCCTGCTGGTCGGCAGCGGCATGGTCCTGCTGGTCTTCGGCATGGACTCGCTTGCGGCGAAAGATGCCGCCGGCAGCATGATCGCGGCCGAGCTGGCACTGGCGATCGTCATCCTGACGCTTGCCTCCTTCTACTGCCTGCGTGCCCGCAACCCCCTGCTTGACCTGAAGCTCTTGCGCATCCGCACCTTCCGCATCTCCTTTCTCACCGGCGGCGGGCTGGACACGATCGGTCTTAGCTCCGTCGTCTTCCTGCTGCCGCTGATGTTCCAGCTCGGCTTCGGCATGAGCGCGGTGCAGGCGGGATCGCTGACCTTCATTGCCGCGATCGGATCGCTGATCATGCGTGTCTTCATGCCGCGCCTGCTCAACCGCTTCGGCTTCCGCCGTGTGCTGGTCATCAACACGCCGATCGTTGCCGCGATGGTTGCGGGCTTCGCCTTGATCCAGGCGACCACACCCCTATGGATCGTGCTTGCCTATATCTTCGCCTTCGGTGTTTTGCGCTCGGCGCAGTGGGCCTCGACCGGCAACCTCGCCTATTCCGACATCGCGCCGGAACAGCTCGCCCGCTTCAGCGCCCTCTACTACATCCTTTGGCAGCTGGCGGTGGCGATCAGCGTCGGATTGGCGGCCGCGTTGCTGTCCTTCCTGGCCGGCGGCGGCCCGGCCGTGACCAACGACTTCCGCATCCTGTTCGTGATCGAAGGCGTCATCACGCTGTGCGCGCTGTTCGCCTATCTCAGGCTGACGCCGCAGGACGGCGCCCATGTCAGCGGCCATGGCGCGCAAATGAGCGTGGACTAAAGCAATTCCAGGAAAGGTGTGATGTGGCTGTCCGTCCGGCCGAGGCACACCTCACTCGCTGAACGTCACCCATTCCTCCAGCGGCACGCGGTCGGTGCGGAACTCGTTTTCGGGCTTGGACGTATCCTCATGGCCGAGTGCCATGCCGCAGACGACGATCTCCTCGTCGGGAATGTTGAGAACCGGCCTGATCTGCCGGTGATAAGGCGCGAAGGCGGCTTGCGGGCAGGTGTGCAGGCCCCTGCCCCGCGCCGCCACCATGATGTTCTGCAGGAACATGCCGTAGTCGATCCACGAGCCCTGGTTTAGCCGCCGGTCGATGGTGAAGATCATGCCGACCGGCGCATCGAAGAAGACGAAGTTGCGGTCGTGCTGCGCGCGCATCCTGTCGACCTCGCGCCGGCCGATGCCGAGCGCGCCGTAGAGGCCGAAACCGTTGGCGCGGCGACGGGTGAGATAGGGCTCGAAGAACTGGGTGGGATAGTAGCGATACTCGTCCCAATCGGCCTTCTCGGCGCGGATGCCCGAATTGAGGATGGCGTCCGTGATCTGCTGCTTGATTTCCCCCTTGGTCACATAGACCCGCCAAGGCTGCATGTTGGTGCCCGAAGGCGCCCGCGCCGCAACGGCGAGAATGTCCCGGATCGTCTCGTCGTCGACCATCTCGGGCAGGAAGGCGCGCACCGATCGGCGTGATGTGATCGCCTCGTCTACGATCGCCGCATCCTTGGCAATCCGGGCGTTGTTTTCCAGCATGGGCCGTCCCTTGACGCATGGCCTTGGGAAACCGGGACCGGCTTCCGGACAGGACCCATGCGCGAATTCCAAATACCCTGGTCCTCGATCGGACGTCCCCACCCGCCGTTCGTGGCCGAGCCTTTGCATGAACCGTCAAAATGGCGCAAGCAAATCTTGTGGTCTTGTGAAAATCCCCTTGATTTTTTCATAGAGCTGGCCTTTCATGAAATTTGTCTGGGATTTTTCATCGAGAGAATGGCTTGGCCTCAATCGCCGTCAGATCGGAGCAGGAGAGCAGCGAACGGCTGCTGGCTGGCGACATCCGCGCGCTGCGCAAGGCGCGCGGGCTGACTCTGGCCGAGATCGGCCTCAGGCTCGGCCGTTCCGTCGGCTGGGTCAGCCAGGTCGAGCGCGGCCTGTCGATCCCTTCGCTCGGTGACCTCAGGGCCTTCGCCGACCTGTTCGGCGTGCCGGTCAGTCTGTTCTTCAGCCACGACGTGCCGATTGAAAAAGAGCGCGGCGTCGTCGTGCGCGCCGGCAACCGGCGCAGGCTTGGCACAAGCGATTCCGGACTGGTGGAGGAGCTTCTGTCGCCCGATCTCGGCGGTAGCTTCGAGATGCTGCGTTCGGTCTTCGCGCCGGGCGCTGAATTGAAGACCGAGGCGCGTCGGCCGACGGAGGAAGCCGGCTATGTCGCGTCCGGCACCTTCGACATAGAGATATCGGGCGTCTGGCACCGGCTTGCCGAGGGCGATTCGTTTCGCTTCGACGGCAAGCCGTTCCGCTGGCGCAATCCCGGCGCCGAGCCGGCGGTGGTCATCTGGGTGGTTTCGCCGCCTGTCTATTGAGTGAATATTTGGGAGAGCAACATGGCCGGTTTGCCAACCACGGCACGCGTGGTGATCATCGGAGGCGGTGTCGTCGGCACCTCTTCGCTCTACCACCTTGCCAAGGCGGGCTGGACCGACTGCGTGCTCTTGGAAAAGAACGAGCTGACCTCCGGCTCGACCTGGCACGCCGCCGGCAACGTGCCGACCTTCTCCTCGTCCTGGTCACTGATGAACATGCAGCGCTATTCGACCGAGCTTTATCGCGGGCTTGCCGACGCGGTCGACTATCCCATGAACTACCACGTTACCGGCTCGCTCAGGCTCGCCCACACAAGCGAGCGCATGCAGGAATTCCAGCGCGCCAAGGGCATGGGCCGCTACCAGGGCATGGACATCGACGTTGTCGGCCTCGACGAGATCAAGCGCCGCTACCCGTTCATCGAAACGCATGAGCTGAAGGGCGCGCTCTACGATCCGAGCGACGGCGACATCGATCCGGCGCAGTTGACGCAGGCGCTGGCCAAGGGCGCGCGTGACATGGGGGCAAAGATCATCCGCTTCTGCCCGGTCACCGGCGTGCGCCGCGAGAACGATGAATGGGTGGTCGAGACGGCGCAGGGCGAAATCCGCTGCGAGATCGTCGTCAACGCCGCCGGCTACCGTGCGGCCGAGGTCGGCAAGATGTTCGGCCGCGAAGTACCGATGATGGTAATGAGCCATCAATACATATTGTTCGAGGAAATCCCCGAACTGGCGGCATGGTCGAAGGAACAGGGCAAGAAACTACCGCTGCTGCGCGACGTCGACACGTCCTACTACCTGCGCCAGGAAAAGACCGGCATGAATCTCGGGCCCTATGAGCGCAATTGCCGCGCGCACTGGGCGACCCACAACGATCCGATGCCGGAGGATTTTTCCTTCCAGCTGTTCCCCGACGACCTCGACCGTCTCGAGCACTATCTCGCCGATGCCGTAGCGCGCGTGCCCGTCCTCGGCACCGCCGGCCTGTCCAAGGTCATCAACGGCCCGATCCCCTATGCGCCGGACGGCAACCCGCTGATCGGACCGATGCCCGGCGTGCCCAACGCCTTCGAGGCCTGCGTCTTCACCTTCGGCATCGCGCAAGGCGGCGGCGCCGGTAAGGTCCTGGCCGAATGGGTCACGCAAGGCCAGACGGAATGGGACATGTGGTCCTGCGACCCGCGCCGCTTCACCAGCTTTGCCGCCGCACCCGATTACTGCGTCGCCAAGGGCATGGAGATCTACGGCAACGAATACGCCATCCAGTTCCCGCGCCATGCCTGGCCCGCGGCACGCGACCGCAAGCTGTCGCCGCTGCATGATCGCATCAAGGCGCTCGGCGGCCGCTTCGACGCCTACAATGGCTGGGAGCGCGCCACCTGGTACGCTCAAGCTGGCGACGATGTCTCGGAAGAATCGACGCTGACCTTCCGCCGCGACGGACCCTGGCTGCACCGCGTGCGCGAAGAGTGCCTGGCGGTGCGCGATGCCGCCGGCATTCTGGACCTGCCGGGCTTCTCCCGTTTCAACCTCGAAGGTCCCGGCGCTGCCGATTGGCTGAGCCTCCAGGTCACCGGCCTGGTGCCGAAGCCGGGTCGCATCGGCCTCGTCTATTTCTCCGACGACAAGGGTCGCATCGTCACCGAAATGTCGGTTGTGCGCCACGGCGAGGACCAGATGACGCTGATCACCGCCGCGGTCGCGCAGTGGCACGATTTCGAATGGCTGAAGTCGCGCATGCCGAAGAATGCGCCATTCACGCTGATCGACCGGACCGAGGAGTACTCGACACAGATCCTCGCCGGTCCCAACTCGCGCAAAATCCTCGCCGAGGTCTGCGCCGCCGATCTTGCCTTGCCCTGGCTGACCCATCAGGAAACCAGCATCACCGGACGCTGGGCCAAGCTGGTGCGCGTGTCCTTCGCCGGCGAGCTCGGCTGGGAAATTCACACCAAAGTTGGCGACACCGCCACGGTCTTCGACGCCGTCTGGGCTGCCGGCCAGAAGCACGGCCTGAAACCGTTCGGCATGTACGCGCTGGATTCGCTCAGGCTGGAAAAGGGCTACCGCGCCTGGAAGGGCGACCTGTCGACCGACTATTCGATCCTGCAGGGTGGGCTGGAGCGCTTCGTCAAATGGGACAAGCCCGCCTTCCGCGGCAAGGCCGCTCTGCTGAACGAAAAGCAGCAGGGCGTAAAGAAGCGATTCGTCACGCTGGTCGTCGAGAACCCCGGCGATTGCGATGCGCCCTATATGTCGACGCTCTGGCATGACGGCCAGATCGTCGGCGAGACGACATCCGGTGGCTGGGGTCATCGCATCGACAAGTCGATCGCGCTCGGCATGCTGCGCGCCGACCTGACCGAACCCGGCACCGCGGTCGAGTTGGAGATCTTCGGCGACCGTTTTCAGGCGGTCGTGCAGAAGGACGAACCACTGTGGGATCCGAAGAACGAAAGACTGAGAGCATGAAGAAAGTCGTCCTCACCGATGGCGGCATGGGCCAGGAACTGGTCCGCCGCAGCAAGTCCGAGCCGACGCCGCTGTGGTCGGCCAGGGTATTGATCGACGAACCGGATCTGGTGCGCGACCTGCATGCGGAATTCATCCGTGCCGGCGCCTGCGTCATCACCATCAACACCTACTCTGCGACGCCTGAGCGGCTGGTGCGCGAAGGCGCGGAAGACCTGTTCAAGCAGTTGCAGAAGCGCGGCATCGAGCTGGCTAGGCAAGCGTGCGAGCAAGCCGGAGAGGCAACCATCGCCGGCTGTCTGTCGCCTTTGTTCGGCAGCTATGCGCCGGCGCTGACCATCTCCTACCAGGAGACGCTCGACACCTATCGCCGCATCGTCGCGGAACAGGCCGACGGCGTCGATCTGTTCCTGTGCGAAACCATGGCCTCGACCGACGAGGCCCGCGCCGCCGTCACCGCGGCATCGGAAAGCGGTAAGCCGGTCTGGGTGTCCTGGACGCTCGCCGACCACGGTGCACCACGCCTGCGCAGCGGCGAAGCGATCGCGGCCGCATCCGGCGCGCTTGACGGCATGCCGCTCGCTGCAAGGCTGATCAATTGCTGCCGGCCCGAAGCCGTCAGCGCCGCGCTCCCCGAACTGATCGCACTCGGCGGCCCGGTCGGCGCCTATGCCAACGGCTTCACCTCGGTCGAGGCGCTGAAACATGGCGGCACCGTCGAGGTGCTACATGCGCGCCACGACCTCGATCCGGAGGCCTATGCCGATCAGGCGATCGGCTGGGTCGAGGCCGGCGCAAGCATCGTCGGCGGCTGCTGCGAAGTCGGCCCTGCCCATATCGCCGCCTTGCACGACCGGCTCGAACAGGCCGGCTATCAGATTTCGGGAGTTCAATGATGCCCAGACCATCGTCCCGCATTACCGGCATCGTGCCTTCGGGCAAGGATGGCTGGGAGGTTCATTTCACGGCCTGGACCCGCAAGCAGGCCGGCGAGGACATCATCATGCTGTCGGTCGGCGACCATGATTTCGATACGCCGGACCAGACCATCGAAGCCTGCGTGACCGCAGTTCGCGGCAGCAACCATCACTACACTCCGCTGCCCGGCCTGCCGCGCCTGCGCAAGGCAATGGCGGCGGCCTCGACCGCCTGCACCGGCATCACGACAAGCCCCGACCAGGTCATCGCTACACCCGGCGGGCAGGCAGCGCTCTACGCCGCCGTGCAGGCCGTGCTTGACAAGGGCGACCATGCCATCGTGGTCGCCCCTTACTACGCGACCTATCCCAACACTTTCAGCGCAGCCGGCGCCGACTTCACCGTCGTCGAGACCCCCGCCGAGGATGGTTTCCAGCCACACGCCGCCGGCATTCGTGCGGCAATCCGGCCGAACACACGCGCCATCCTCATCAATACGCCGAACAACCCGACGGGCGCGGTCTATTCGCGCCAGCACCTCGAAGAGCTGGCTGAGGTCTGCCGGGAGCATGACCTCTGGCTGCTGTCCGACGAGGTCTACTGGACGCTGGGGGGTGGCGAGCATTTGTCCCCGCGTTCCCTGCCCGGCATGGCCGAGCGCACGCTGGTCATCAATTCGATGTCCAAGAGCCACGGCATGACCGGCTGGCGCATGGGCTGGCTGACCGGCCCAAAAGAGATGATCTCGCTGCTGGTCAACCTCAACCTGGTGACCACCTACGGCCTGCCGGCCTTCATCAGCATCGCCTGTGCCGAGGCGCTCGAAAACGGCTACGGAGTCAAGGAGATTGCCGCGCGCTATGCGGCGCGGCGTACCGTCTTCCTCGATGCCATGCGCGGCATGAACGACGTCACCGTGCACGGTTCGGAAGGCGGCATGTTTGCCATGCTCGACATATCGGCCATCGAGCCCGACGACGAGAAATTCGCCTTTGCCTTCCTCGATGAGGAAAAGGTAAGCGTGATGCCTGGCTCCAGCTTCGGCGAGGCCGCCGCCGGCCATATCCGGGTCAGCCTCTGCCAGCCCGAACCGGTGCTGCTGGAAGCAGCACGGCGCCTGCGCCGTTTCGTGTCCAGCTATCGCCGCGAGGCCGCATGAGCGCCAAGACCATCCCGACCAAAGCCCGCGCGGTCATCATCGGCGGCGGCGTCTCTGGCTGTTCGGTCGCCTACCATCTGGCCAAGCTCGGCTGGACCGACATCGTGCTGCTCGAACGAAAGCAGCTGACATCGGGCACGACCTGGCACGCGGCCGGTCTGATCGGCCAGTTGCGCGGCTCGCAGAATATGACGCGGCTGGCGAAATATTCGGCCGACCTCTACGTCAAGCTGGAAGCCGAGACCGAGGTTGGCACCGGCATGCGCCAGGTCGGCTCGATCACCGTGGCGCTGACCGAGGAGCGCAAGCACGAGATCTACCGCCAGGCATCACTGGCGCGCGCCTTCGATGTCGACGTGCGCGAGATTTCACCTAATGAAGTCAAAGAGATGTACCCATATCTGAACATTTCGGATGTCGTCGGCGCGGTGCACCTGCCGCTCGACGGCCAGTGTGATCCGGCCAACATCGCCATGGCGCTGGCCAAGGGCGCGCGCCAGCGCGGCGCCACCATCATCGAGAATGTGAAGGTCACCAAGGTCCACACCAAGAATGGCCGCGTCAGCGGCGTGTCCTGGGCGCAGGGCGAAGAGCAAGGCACGATCGAGGCCGACATCGTCGTCAACTGTGCCGGCATGTGGGCGCGCGAGCTCGGGGCGAAGAATGGCGTCACCATCCCACTGCATGCCTGCGAGCATTTTTATCTGGTCACCGAGCCGATCCCCGGCCTCTCGCGCCTGCCGGTGCTGCGCGTGCCGGACGAATGCGCCTACTACAAGGAGGACGCCGGCAAGATGATGCTCGGCGCCTTCGAGCCGGTGGCAAAACCCTGGGGCATGGACGGCATCCGCGAAAATTTCTGCTTCGACCAGCTGCCGGAGGACATGGAGCATTTCGAGCCGATCCTCGAAATGGGCGTCAACCGCATGCCGATGCTGGCGACCGCCGGCATCCACACCTTCTTCAACGGTCCCGAGAGTTTCACCCCTGACGACCGCTACTACCTCGGCGAGGCGCCGGAGCTGTCTGGCTACTGGATGGCGACCGGCTACAATTCGATCGGCATCGTTTCGTCGGGCGGCGCCGGCATGGCGCTGGCGCAGTGGATCAACGACGGCGAAGCACCGTTCGACCTCTGGGAAGTCGACATCCGCCGCGCTCAGCCGTTCCAGAAGAACCGCCGCTATCTCAAGGAGCGCGTCTCCGAAACGCTCGGCCTGCTCTATGCCGACCATTTTCCGTATCGCCAGATGGCGACCTCTAGAAATGTCAGGCGTTCGCCGCTGCACGAACACCTGAAGGCGCGCGGCGCCGTGTTCGGCGAGGTCGCCGGCTGGGAGCGCGCCAACTGGTTCGCCCGTGACGGCCAAGAGCGCGAATACCGTTATTCCTGGAAACGGCAGAACTGGTTCGACAACCAGCGCGAGGAACATCTCGCGGTCCGCAACGGCGTCGGCCTGTTCGACATGACCTCGTTCGGCAAGATCCGCGTCGAGGGCCGCAACGCCTGTGCTTTTCTGCAAAGGCTCTGCGCCAACGACATGGACGTCGCGCCGGGCAAGATCGTCTACACCCAGATGCTCAACCAGCGCGGCGGCGTCGAGAGCGACCTCACCGTGTCGCGCTTGTCTGAAACCGCCTACTTCCTCGTCGTGCCCGGCGCGACGCTGCAGCGCGACCTCGCCTGGCTGCGCAAGCACCTGGCCGACGAATTTGTCGTCATCACCGACGTCACCGCCGCCGAGGCCGTGCTCTGCCTGATGGGACCGGATGCGCGAAAACTGATTCAGAAGGTGAGCCCGAACGACTTCTCCAACGAAACCAACCCGTTCGGGACGTTTCAGGAGATAGAAATCGGCATGGGCCTGGCCCGCGCCCATCGCGTCACCTATGTCGGCGAACTCGGCTGGGAGCTCTATGTCTCGACCGATCAGGCGGCCCATGTCTTCGAGGCGATCGCCGATGCGGGTGCCGATGTCGGCCTGAAACTCTGCGGCCTGCATACGCTGGACTCCTGCCGCATCGAAAAGGCATTCCGCCATTTCGGCCACGACATCACCGACGAGGACCATGTGCTGGAGGCCGGTCTCGGCTTCGCGGTGAAGACGGCCAAGGGCGATTTCCTCGGCCGCGATGCGGTGCTGAAGAAGAAGGAGGCCGGCCTATCACGGCGGCTTGTGCAATTCCGCCTGAAAGACGCGCAACCCTTGCTCTTCCACAACGAGGCGATCCTGCGCGACGGCAAGATCGTCGGCCCGATCACCTCGGGCAATTACGGTCATCATCTCGGTGGCGCCGTGGGGCTGGGCTACGTGCCCTGCAAGGACGAGAGCGAGACGGACGTGCTGGCCTCGTCCTACGAGATCGAGATCGCCGGCGAGCGCTTTGCGGTGGAAGCATCGCTGAAGCCGATGTACGATCCGAAGGCGGAACGGGTGCGCATGTAGCATCACCCAGCTGGCTGCGCCCCTTCCACGCCGATCGAAAATTTCCTTACCGTGAACTTTGCCGAGGACACTGCTACGCTGCTGTCCTGGCCCAACCGGCATCGCATAACGCCGGACGGCCGCAGGGCCGCATTTTGCATGCGGCAACACAACGGAGGGGAAAAATGAACACAACAAGCATGCCGCGCGTCCTTGTCCTTGGGGCGGGCTTCGGCGGCCTCGAACTCACCACCCTGTTGTCCGAGACTTTCGGTGCGGACATCGACGTGACCTTGATCGACAAGAGCGGCGCTTTCGTCTTCGGTTTTTCAAAGCTCGACGTCATGTTCGGCCACAAGACGGCGGATGCCGTGCGCATGCCGTACCGCAACTTCGTGAAACCAGGCGTGCGCCTGCTCAGGCAGACGGTCACCGCCATCGATGCCGAAGAGCGGCGGGTCACCACCGATGGCGGCGTCCATGAGGCCGACTTCCTGATCGTGGCGCTCGGTGCCGACTATGATTTCGACGCCACGCCGGGGCTGGCGGGCGCCAACGAATTCTATACGGTCGCGGGCGCCGAGCGCCTGCGCGACGTGCTGCCCACCTTCACCGGGGGAAAGGCCCTCGTCGGAGTCTGCGGCGCGCCCTACAAATGCCCGCCGGCGCCAAGCGAATGCGCCCTTATGCTGCACGACTATCTGGTCACTCGCGGTGTGCGCGGTGCCTGCGAGATCAACTTCGTGCTGCCGCTGCCGAGCCCGGTGCCACCCTCGCCGGAAACGTCGCGAGCGCTGGTGGCGGCCTTCGTCGAGCGCAATATCGGCTTCATCCCGGGCCGCCGCGTCGCCTCGATCGACAATGCCCGGAAAGTCGCCATTCTCGATGACGGGGTCGAGATGCAATTCGACCTGTTCCTCGGCGTCCCCAGGCACCGCGTGCCCGACGTGGTGATTGACAGCGGCATGGCCGAGAACGGCTGGATCCCGGTCAATCCGCGGACATTGGAAACCCGCTATCCCGGCGTCTACGCAGTTGGCGACGGCGCCAACACCGGCACGCCGAAGGCCGGTGTGTTCGCCGAAGGGGCCGCGCGCGCCGTGGCCAGCGACCTGATCGCCAGGCTGCGCAAGACCGGCAGCGGAACGCAGTATGATGGGTTCGGCACCTGCTATATCGAGTTCGGCGGCGGACGCATCGGCAAGGTCGAAGTCGATTTCTTTTCCGGTCCAAAGCCGACCGGCACCTACCACGAGCCGTCAGTTGCCTTGCGCGCGGACAAGGAGGTTTTTGGATCGAGCCGCCGTGCCCGCTGGTTCGGACTGTAACGTTCGAAGTCCGCAGCCGATACGGCAAGCAGCCTAGAACCGCTCCAGCTTGCGCCGCACCTTTGTCAGAAACGCCGCCCTGGTCGCCGGTGTCGAGGAATCCATCAGATAGTGCGCCAGGAAGAACGTCCGGCATCGCGTCGCGCACAGCGCCCGCATGCCGCGCAGGATGGTCTTGCGTCCCGGCTGGCCGACGACGACGCTCCACCAGGTCGGCGCGCCGCAGGTGGTGATGACGCCGACCCTGGTCACATGCGTCATCAGCGACTTGATCCGCCCCTTTCCCGGCGGCAGCTTGAAGGCGACGTCGGTCGCCCACACCCGGTCGAGCCAGCCCTTGAGCATCGCCGGCAGTCCGTACCACCAGGTCGGATAGACGAAGAGGATCGCCTGCGCCCAGCCGAGATGATCGAAATGCGGCTTGAGCGCCGGATCCTGCGGCGCGCGCTCATTGTAGAAGCGCCGCTCGTCGCAGCCCATCACCGGATTGAAATTCTCGGCATAGAGGTCGAGCAGCCGCACCTCCCAGCCCCTCGCCTTCAGCACCTCGACGGCACAGTCGCGGATCGAGGCGCAGAAGCTTTCGGGAACCGGATGGCAATAGACCACCAGCACCCGCATCAGAACGCGTCCATGCTCGCGCCGACCTTGGCCATGAATGCCCGGCGCGTTTCGTCGGTCGACAGGTTCATCGAATAATGCGCGAGATAGGAGACGGAAGCGCCGGGCTTGATCGTCGCACGCAGCATGCGGTTGACCAGCTTGCGCGGCGGATCGCCCATCAGCATGGCGCGGAACCGGCTGCCGCCATAGGTGGTGACGGCGGCCAGCTTGCGAATGTTGTGCAGCGACGGCTGCACCTTGCCGTCGACCAGCCTGAAAGACACGCCGGGCAGGAAGACGCGGTCGAAAAAGCCTTTCAACATCGCCGGAAAACCGAAGTTCCAGACCGGATAGGACAGCACCAGCGCCTCGGCCCGCAGCAGGCGCTCGACATAGCCAGCGGCAGCATCGCCCTCGCCGCGTTGGTCGTGATAGCCGAGCCGCTCGGCCCGTGTCAGCCGCGGGTCGAAATCCTCGGCATAGAGATCGCAATCGTCTACGGCATGGCCGGCCGCCGTCAGCCGCTCCACGATCGTCCGGTGCAGGCCGGCATTGAAGCTGGTCTCGACCGGATGCGCGTAGAGGACCAGGATCTTCATCAGCCCGCCTTTTGCAGCCCCTTGAACAGGAACGACTTGCCCGAACGGTAATCGTAGTCCGGATTTTCCCAGGCGATCATCTTGCCAGGGTTGAGCAAGCCCTGCGGATCGGTCTCGCGTTTGAAGGCGAGTTGGACATCGTCGGTCCGCTTCATGCCGCCCTCTTCCAGCGTGTAGCGGTGCGGGTTGAAGATCCAGCAGCCATTGTCCTCATGGATGCGGATGATCTCGTCCAGCCGCTCCGCCGTGGTGAAACGGACCAGCGGCAGGCCGGCCGCGCCGATAGCGCCGTCGAAGCGGATGAACTCGAGATGCGCCGGCACCTCGTCGCCGAAGCGGTCGACCATCGCCTTGACGTGGGCGAGATGATCCGGCGACGGATAGCGCGCCTGCAGATAGGTGATCGTTGGGTCGACCCTGATGGCGCGCAGCGTCGTGTGGTTCCAGGTCAGCTCATAGGCAGGCGGCAGTCCCTTGAGGTCAGCCTCCTGGTCGGCGCGGAAGACGATCTCGCCCTTGCTGCTCCTGACGAAGGCGACAAAGGCGTCCATCGCATGCGGCGCGATCATGCACACCACGATGCTCTGCTCGCGCCGGAAGAATTTCTGGTGCCGCTTGAAATAGTCGTAAGGGACTGGGGCAGCGATCGGCGTGATCAGCTTCGCCAAGATGCCGTCCTGGATGGCGAGGTCGTTGCCGAAGCTGGCGGCGTCCATGAAATCGTCGAAACCGATAATGACGTCGATCCAGTCATAGCTGGCCGTCAGCGGCATTTCGACCTCGGTGATGATGCCGTTGGTACCATAGGCGTGCATGACCTTCAGCACGTCCTCGCCGGTGAGCTCCATGACGCGCGGCTCGGCCTCCATTGTCACGGTCCGCAGGCGAATGACATTGCCGAGATCGCGCAACCCGCCCCAGCGGATCGAGCCGACGCCGCCCGAGCCGCCGGCGACGAAGCCGCCAATCGAGGCGGTGTTGTAGGTCGACGGCGACATGCGAAGTTCCTGGCCGGAATGCGCACGCGTCGCCTTGTCGATGTCGGCCAGCACCGCGCCCGGTCCGGTGACGACGCGGCCCGGCGCGATCGTCTTGACCGTGTTCATCTCGGCGAGGTTGAGCACCACACCACCCGACAGCGGCATTGCCTGCCCGTAATTGCCGGTGCCGCTGCCGCGCGGCGTCACCGGCACGCCATGCCGGTGGCAGGCGGCGAGCACGCGGATCACCTCGTCCTCGTTTTTCGGCGTCACGATCAGGTCGCCGGTGACGTGGTCGAGCTGTTGTTTCAGCACCGGGCTGTACCAGTAGAAGTCACGGCTCTTCTGCTGGACGATCGCCGGATGGTCGTCGATCTTCAGCCCGTCGAGGTCGCGCTTCAGCGCTGCGATGTCCATCATCCCACCATCAGTTCGTCGAGTTCGGCATAGTCGGGCAGCTTGCGTTCGATCGCCCTGCCGTCGCGCACCACGATGCGATCCGATTCCGGCCGCGACAGCAATTCTGTCCAGCTCCGGCCCTTGAAGACGACAAAGTCCGCCGCACCACCGGCGGCAAGCGTGCCAAAACCGTCGAGCCGCATCACCTCGGCCGGCGTTGACGCCACCGCTTGCGGCCAGTCGCCGACCGGGTGATCGAAATGCAGGATCCGCGTCGCCATACGGTAGACCTCGAGCATGTCGAGATCGCCATAGGCATAGAACGGATCGCGCGTGTTGTCCGATGCCACCGCGACTGGGATGCCCCTCGCCTTCATCTCATGCAGCAGCGTCACGCCGCGCCAGCGCGGCGTGGTGTTGTCGCCTCGCCGGTCCTGCAGATAGAGGTTGCACATCGGCAGCGACACCACGGCGACCCCCGCCTTCGCCACCTTGTCCAGCGTGTCGAGCACGTCGAGATCGGGCTGGCGTGCCAGAGAGCAGCAATGGCCAACCAGGATGTTGCCCTCAAAACCGTTCCAGAGCGCCGCCTCGGCGATCTTCTTCAGCGAGATCGCCGCAACGTCGTCGGTCTCGTCGGCATGGAAATCGAGGTCAAGCCCGTGCTTGATCGCCTCAGAAAACACCTTGTCGAGAAGCTCCTCGAGGTCAGGCACCATATAGGTGACGACGCCGAGCACACCCTTGGCGTCGGCGACACGCTTCGCCAGTTTCTCGAACCATTTTGTCTCGCGCACGCCTTCGATGCCGAGCAGGCAGGCGGCCTGCAACTCGATGCGCCCACGCCATTTGTCCCGCATCGTCTCGAACACCGGCCAGGAGATTTCCTCCTGCGGCGCGACGCTGTCGAGATGCGTGCGCAGCGCCTTGGTACCGTGCGCGTAGGCCGAGCGTAGCGAGAAATCCATGCGGCGCGCGACGTCCTCGGCACTCCAGCGCGCGGCGCGGTCGGCCCCCGTAGCGTTGAGCGCGCCCATGAAGGTGCCGTCGGGGTTGGGTTTTCGGGGCCAGATATGGCCCTTGTCGATATGGGTGTGACAGTCGACGAAGCAGGGCAGGACGATACGGCCGCCAAGGTCGACGGCATCAGCCGGCGTCTTCGACCGGCCATGCGCGACAATGCTGGATATCCTGCCGTCGGCGACGGTGATGTCGGCAAGCGCGAAGCCGTCGCTATCGAAGGTCGCGGCCAGGCCCGACGTCAGCGATGCGTGAAGCCGGACATTGGTAAGGCGATACGAGGCAGCGTCCGGGATCAAGTTCCGCCCCCAAGGATAAGAAAGGCAACCACCCTATCGCTCCTGCTTCAGCGCGCTCTCATGCCAGCGCCGCAAAATGAGATGCGACACCAGCGACAGCACCAGGAAGATCAATATACCGGTGAGCGAGATCAGGATCAGCGCCGCGAACAGGCGCGGTGCGTTGAGCCGGTAGCCGGCCTCGATGATGCGCGAGGCAAGCCCGGACGACTGTCCCTGCGCGCCGGCGACGAACTCCGCCACCACGGCACCGATCAGCGACAGGCCGCCGGCGATCTTCAGCCCGCCGAGGAAATAGGGCATTGCCGCCGGCAGCCTGAGGTAGCGCAATTGCTGCCAGCGGGTCGCGCCGTTGAGCTTGAACAGGTCGCGCAGATTGCGGTCGACGGAATTGAGGCCGAGCGTGGTGTTGGACAGGATCGGGAAGAAGGCGACGATCCAGGCGCAGAGCAGAAGCTTCACCGTCTGGTTGTCGACATAGATATTGATCAGCGGAAAGATCGCCACGATCGGTGTCACCTGCAGCACGATGGCAAACGGGAAGAACGACATTTCCACCCATTTCGATTGCGCGAACAGCACTGCCAGCCCAACGCCGCCGATCACGGCGAGAAGCAGGCTGAGGAAGGTGATCCTGAGCGTCACCAGCAGCGACGAGAACAGCAGCCCGGCATCGTCGTAGAGCGTCTGCAGCACGACGCCGGGGCGCGGCAGGATGTATTTCGGGATCTCGTTCCAGACGCAGACGCGATCCCACAGCCAGATCGCCAGGATCATGATCGCCAGCGGCAGCACCCAGCGGCCGATCCGCTCGAGCCGCTCCTGGCGCACGCGGCGTGCCTCCTCTGGGTCGAGCTTGAGCACAGTCTCTTCAATGGCCGTCATGATGCGGTCCGGCGGTTGAGTTGATGGCGCCGACCAGCACGTCGGACGCCTGCCGGCAGAGTGCGGCGTAATCGGGCGAGGTGCGAAACGCCTCGTCGCGCGGATAGGGCGCATCGATGGCAAGTTCGGCATGAACGCGGCCAGGCCGCGCCGCCATGACGACCACCCGGTTCGACAGGAACACGCTCTCGAAGACGCTGTGGGTGACGAAGACAACGGTGAAGCGCTCGTCCTGCCAGAGTTCCAGAAGATCGTTGTTGAGCTTGAAGCGGGTGATCTCGTCCAAGGCCGCAAACGGCTCGTCCATCAACAGGATGCGCGGCTTGGTCACCATGGCGCGGGCGATCGAGACACGCATCTTCATGCCGCCGGACAACTCGCGCGGCACGGCGTTCTCGAAGCCGGTCAGATGCACGCGTTCCAGCATCTCCGTCACCGCCGGCGCCGCCTTGGCCCGTGACACGCCCTTCAGCCTGAGCGGCAGCCAGACATTGTCGAACACATCAGCCCAGGGCAGCAGCGTCGGCTCCTGGAAGACGAAGCCGATATTCGAGCGGTCGATCGAACCGCGCCAGTCGAGCACGCCGGAGGTCGGCGTCGACAGGCCGGCGATCAGCCTCAGCGCCGTCGACTTGCCGCAGCCGGACGGTCCGAGAAGGCTGAGGAAATCGCCTTCCCGGATGGTGAGATCGACGTCGCTCAGCGCCGTCACGCCGTTGGAAAAGACCTTGCCGACACTGCGCAGCGCCAAAAGCATCGGGCCTTCACCCGATGCCATTGCAGGCGCCTGCGCCACTGTCTCCAGCTTCACGATTACTTCTTCAGGTCCAGCCCGACACCCTTGTTGATGAAGGCGAGCGTATAGGCCTTCTTGATGTCGATGCCGGGCTGCGCGACCTTGGCCTTGACCATCTTGTCGTAGAAACTCTGGATGCGCGCTTCGGTCATCGCGCCGATGCCGAGCTTTTCCGTATCGCCGGAATCGACCACGCCGAATTTCTTCAGCTGCTCGATCGAGAAGGCGATCTGCTCATCCGTCATGTCCGGATTGTCCTTCTTGATCATGTCGTTGGCGGCCTTGTTGTCGCCGTAGAGATAGTTGTACCAGCCCTTGGCCGAGCCATCAACGAAGCACTGAACAACCTCCGGCCGCTTGTCGATCGTCTCCTGCATCACCTCGACAGTGGTCGCATAAGTGTCCCAGCCATAGTCGGCGAGCAGGAACTGGTTCGGCATGAAGCCGCCCTGCTTCTGCACGGCGAACGGCTCGGAGGTGACATAGCCTTGCTGGATCGACTTCTTGTTGGCGATGAAGGGTGCCGGATTGAACGTGTAGGGCACGCGCTTGGCGGCATCGAAGCCGAGCTCGGTGACCATCCACTGGAAGAAGGTCTGCGCGCCCTCATCGCCGAGGATGTACTGCTCGGCGTTCTTCAGATCCTCCCATTTGTCCAGCCCCTGCCCAGGCTGGGACATGATGACCTGCGGGTCCTTCTGGAAGTCGGCGGCCACGACGCGCATCGGAATGCCCTGCTGCACGGCATCGAATGCCGACAGCAGATTGCCGCCCATATAGAAATCGAGCTTGCCGGCTAGCAGCAACGGCCGTCCGCTAACCTGCGGACCGCCCTGCGAAATGGTGACGTCGAGGCCGCAGGCGGCGTAGGTGCCGTCCGCCACCGCCTGGTAGTAGCCACCATGCTCGGGCTCGGCGAGCCAATTGGTGCCGAAGGTGACTTTCTCGTTCGCCGCAGCCCCAAGCGTGCTGGCGGCAAGCAGGACGATTGCGCCCGCCGTGATCTTCTCTTTTCCGTACATCGACACCACCCTCTGTTTGCTCCGGCGCGCCGCGCGCCGGGCTGGACACCATTGTTTCGAGAAGCAAGACACATGCCACCGCCGGGGGCCGCCAGCCTGCGCAGCAGGCGTGCGCCAAGCCATGACGGGTCATGCCGTATGGGAGGCATCGTGCCTATTTTTTGAACGCCTGTCCACAATCGCCCCGATCACATGCACTGCATCTTGAAGCGGCGTGCGATCCGGCCTTAGCTGCCGAAAACCGGAGATTGCCATGTTCAAATTCCTCATGCCGAAGTCGATCAAGCCGCCCTTCGCCCGCTACAGCCATGGCGTCGAAGTGCCTGCAGGAAAACGCCTCGTGCTGTGTTCCGGCCAGGTCGCGATTACCGCTGACGACCAGATCCCGGAGGATGCCGGCACCCAGGCCGAACTCTGCCTCCAGAATATAGCGGCGATCCTCGGCGAAGCCGGGCTCGGGCTCGGGGATATCGTGCGCATCAACGCCTACGTCACCGACCGCGCATTTCTCAGGCCCTACATGGACGTCCGCGATCGGCTGTTTTCCAGCCCGGCGCCGGCCTCGACGCTGATGATCGTCTCTGGTTTTGCCCGTCCCGAATTCAAGGTCGAGATCGAGGTCATCGCGGCTGGATGATCGACAGGCGCTGTCTGGCGCGCTAGGTCTCGGTCACATGAAAGAGGCAAATATGACCGTTGCAAACAGACGCGTGTGGTGGGGTGACTACCGGACCACCGAATACGCCACGATCGACCCGGAGGCGACGATCGCCGTCCTGCCGGTGGCGGCGATCGAACAGCACGGGCCGCATCTGCCGGTTTCGACCGACACCTCGATCATGAACGGCATGCTGGAAACCGTGATCGCCCGCCTGCCCGGCGAGCTCGACATCCGCATCCTGCCGGTGCAAGCGGTGGGTAAGTCGAACGAGCATTTGCATGCGCCAGGCACACTCACTTTGCCGGCGACGACGCTGGTCGATGCCTGGACCGAGCTTGGCTTGTCGGTCTCCCGCGCCGGCGTGCGAAAACTGATCGTCGTCAACTCGCATGGCGGCAATGAGGAGATCATGGGCATCATCACGCGCGAACTGCGCGTGCGCGCCAGGATGCTGGCGGTGAAGACCAGTTGGCAGCGCTTTGGCCGCCCGGCCGGCATGTACACCGAACTGGAGGACCGCCACGGCATCCATGGCGGCGATGTCGAGACCTCGCTGATGCTGCATTTCCGGCCGGACCTCGTCGACATGGGCAAGGCCGCCAACTTCGCTTCCAATGTCGGCCGGGCGGAAAAGGAATTCGGGCTGCTGCGCCACACCGGCACGCACGCCTTCGCCTGGATCGCCAGCGACCTCAACCCGAACGGCGTGGTCGGCGACGCCAGCATCGCCACGGCTGAGAAAGGCCGGCTGACCGCCGAGCATCAGGCCGACGGTTTCATCAGCCTGTTACAGGATGTCCGCAAGGCGAAGCTCGCCGACTGGCTGGCCTGATCGGAACTAATGCATGTCGCCCAAAAATGTGCAGCGGCTTTGGGATAACGACATGCATAAAAACAATAACCTAAAGCGCGTCGCATGAGGCCGTTCAGGCGCGACGCGCTTTAGTCGATCCTGAACTCGAAGGGCGTGCCCTCAAAAGCATCAGCGCCGCGCCCGATCGCCTCTATCGCCTGGATCATGCGGCCATTGCGGTCGAGCAAGGCATCGGCGACGGCGATCAGCCGCGGGTTGGGCGTAGCCGAGGGCGACAGCGCCCGCAGCGTCTCAGCCAACTCAACCTCGTCGCGCTTCGGTGCCAGCGCTGCGGCGATGATGTAGGCCGACGCCGTCGACCGGCTGATGCCGGCATAGCAGTGGACGACCATGGGCTTCACGCGATCCCATTGGCGCGCGAACTGGAGCAGGTTTCGCACATGCTCTTCGCCCGGCATGGTCATGCCTTCCTGGGCCACCGCAATGTCGTGCATCACCAGATGCAGATGGTTCTCCCTGGCGATCGAGGTTGGCCGTATCACCTCGGTGCCGGCGGCAAGCAACGAGAGCAGCCGCTCGGCACCGGTTCTCGCCACGGTCTCCTCGACTTTCGCCAGCGAACAGACATGGATCATCGCGCGATCTCCTTCGGCCCATCGTCGCGCCGTGCGGCCCAGTCGGCAAGCGCCGATTCGAGCCGCTGCCATTCCTCGTCGGAACCCGGCAGCCCGGCGCGCAGCACCTGTGGCCGGTCGGCAAAATGCCGAAGCAGCACGCCGCGCTCGCCAAGCGCCGAAAACAACCCGGCCGCATCGGTCAGACGAAGATAACGGAACAGCGCGGTTCCGCCGGCGACAGGCACATCGAAGCGGCCGAACAGCGTGTCGAGCCGGGCCGCATCCTGCGCCAGGCGCAGCCGCATGGCGGTCTGCCAATCCGTGTCGGCCAGCGCGCGGATGCCGTAGTCGAGCGCAGGGCCGGCGACCGCCCACGGCCCCAATTGCGCCTCCAGCCTCTCGACGGTCAGCGTGTCGGCCAAGGCAAAGCCGAGCCTCAGGCCGGCAAGGCCAAAGAACTTGCCAAAGGAGCGCAGCACCACGATACCGCCCTGCCCGACATCGCCAGCCAGGCTTTCGGCGCGTGGGCCGACATCCATGAAAGCCTCGTCGACGACCAGCAGGCCGCCTGTGCCACGCAGTTTTCCGGCAAGATCGAGCAGCCTGCCGCGCTCGACGACACGTCCGTCGGGATTGTTGGGATTGACCACGATGGCGAGGTCAGCCGCGGCAAGTGCCGCGAAATCGTCGACCTCAGCCGCCGCATGGCCGGCGATCGCGGCCGCGCGCTTGTGCTCGGCATAGGTCGGCCCGAACACGAGAGCCTTGCCGGGCCTCACCAGCGAGGCGACGCGCGGCAACAGGATCTGCGTGCCGGGCGCCGCCGCCACGTGTGCGGCCGACGGCGCGCCATAGGCGCGCGCCGCGACCTCGGCCAGTTCACGGGCTCGCGCGGTTTCAGGCAATCGCGACAGGGTGGTAGCGGGCAGTTCGAAAAGCGGGTAGGAGAGCGGATTGATACCCGTCGAGAGGTCGACGAAAGGCTGTGGCGCGTGAGGGAAGAGCGCGCTCGCCCGGCCAAGGCTCCCGCCATGATCCACCGCAGCCATCGCTCCATCAAGAAGCTTCATGTCGATCCTGATTGCCTTCCTGTCGCTAGCCATCGAACGTATCCTGGGTTACCCGGACGGGCTGTTCCGCGCCATCGGCCATCCCGTCACCTGGTTCGGCAGGCTGATATCCTTTCTCGACCGCAGGCTCAACCACGCCACTGATTCCGACGCGCTGCGTCGCCGCCGGGGCGTCAGGGCATTGCTGATCATCGTTCTGGTGCCGGCGGCCATGGCTTTCGCCGTGCAAATCCTGCTCTGGCAGATCTTTCCCGCCGGCCTGCTCGTCACGGCAATCCTGGCATCGTCGCTTCTCTCGCAGAAGAGCCTGGCCGAGCATGTCGAGGCAGTGGCCGATGCACTCGATACAGGCGGGCTGACGCTCGGCCGCATCGCCGTCTCGCGCATCGTTGGCCGCGATCCGGAAAAGCTCGACAAGCCGGGCGTTGCCCGCGCCGCAATCGAGAGCCTGGCCGAGAATTTTTCCGACGGCATCGTCGCGCCCGCCTTCTGGACGGGTGTCTGCGGGTTGGCCGGCGGCGTCGCTTATAAGGCCGCCAACACCGCCGATTCGATGATCGGTCACCGCACCCCACGCCACGAGGCGTTCGGCCGGGCTGCCGCCCGTTTCGACGATTTCATCAACCTGCCGGCCTCCAGGCTGACGGCGCTGCTGATCGTGCTTGCCGCTTTCATCGTCAAAGGCGCCGACCCGCGCAACGCCTGGCAGGCCGTGCGGCGCGACGCGAGAAAGCACCGCTCGCCCAATGCCGGCTGGCCGGAAGCAGCAATGGCCGGCGCGCTTGGTCTGGCGCTGGCCGGACCGCGCAGCTATGGCGGCGTCGTGGTCGAGGATGCCTTCATGGGCGAAGGCGGCCGGCGCGAGGCCGACAGCACCGATATCAGGCGGGCTCTGAAGCTGTACCAAGTTGCCGACTATCTGCTGATCGGACTGTTTGCGATCCTATCCGTGGTGCTCATCTACCTGACGTTCTGAGCCGCGCCTTACCCTCACCCTTGTGGGAGGGTAAGGCACTCAGAACTCGATCCCTTGCTGCGCCTTCACGCCCGCCGCGAAATGGTGCTTGGTCAGACCCATCTCGGTGACGAGATCAGCCACCTCGACCAGCGCCGGCTTGGCGTTGCGTCCGGTGACGACCACGTGCAGGCCTTCACGCCGGCCTTTCAGCGCCGCGACCACCTTGTCGAGATCGAGATAGTCGTAGCGCAGCGCGATGTTGAGTTCGTCGAGCACCACGAGGCTGATCGACGGATCGGCCATCAGTTCCAGCGCCCTGGCCCAGGCCGCCTCGGCGGCGGCGATATCGCGCTTCAGATCCTGCGTTTCCCAAGTGAAACCCTCGCCCATCGCATGCCAGACGACGCGGTCGCCGAAGGCAGCGAAGGCTTCCTTCTCGCCGGTGTGCCATTTGCCCTTGATGAACTGGACGACGCCGACGCGCTTGCCGTAGCCGAGCATCCTGAGCGCCAGCCCGAAAGCGGCCGTGGTCTTGCCCTTGCCCGGACCTGTGTTGACGATCAGCAGGCCCTTCTCGATCGTCTTGCCCGCCACCTCGGCATCCTGCACCGCCTTGCGCTTGGCCATCTTGGCGCGATGGCGTTCCTCGTCCTTGGGATCGATATCGGTCATCTCACTTCACCTTCAGCGGCAGCCCCGCCACCATCAGCAGCACCGTGTCGGCAATTGCCGCAACCTGCTGGTTGAGGCGGCCCGCGGCATCTCGAAACCGGCGGGCAAGCGCATTGTCCGGCACGATGCCCTGGCCGACTTCGTTGGACACCACGAACCACGGCCCGCGCGGCCGCGACAGCACATCCGTCAGCCGCAGGCATTCGGCCTCGACGTCGTTCTCGGCCAGCATATGGTTGGTCAGCCACAGCGTCAGGCAGTCGACCAGCACCGGCTGTCCGTCGGGCAAGGCGGCGAGCGCGCCGGCAAGATCGAGCGGCGCATCCATTGTTGCCCAGCCTTCGCCACGCCGCGAGCGGTGCAGCGCGATGCGCTCGCGCATCTCCTGGTCATAGGCTTCCGCGGTGGCGATATAGGTCCAGGGCGCCGGCGCTGCCGTCACCAGAGTTTCGGCATGCGCGCTCTTGCCGGAGCGCGCACCGCCGATGATGAAGGTCAATCCTTTGCGATCAGGCAAAGCTGTCGCGCAGGCTGGTCGCCGTGCCGGTGAATCGTCCGCGCACCACGCCGACGACGGCGCCGAGCACCAGCCAGAACACCAGATTGGTCACCGTCACCGCCACCACGAACTGGTGATGCAGGCCTTCGGGGATCGGCGTCTCAAAACTGTCGGGCTGCGGCGCGCCGACGATATGCGGCGCGACGATCAAGGCCACGGCCAGGATCGCCAGCGGCAGCGACTTGCGGAAGGCGATCAGGCCGAGACCGGCCGCGGTCGCCGCCACCGTTGCCCACCACCAGATCTGGCGTTCGGTGAGGTCGGCCGCCGGCATGGCCGGCAGTTCCGGCGGCAGGCCGAGGCCCGGCGCCAGCGTGAAAGCGGCAAAACCGGCCAGCCCCCAGAACACGCCCTGGCGCCAATTGCCGATGCCGCCGGCAAACTCCGAAACCGCGACCAGGACCAGTGCGAAGCCGATGCCGGTGACGATGTTGGCCAGCACGCTGAAGGCGAAGCGCTCGAATCCATCGGCCGGCGCCCAGCCTTCGTCCTCCGCCGGAGCCGCCGCCTCAGCCGGCGCCGGTGCGGCGCTGCTCATGGCATTGGTATCCGTAGCGTTGGCGGCCGGCGCTGCCGGCGCCGCGGCATGCTCATGCTGGTGGCCACCTCCGGCCTGTTCATAGACCTCGGCCTTCAGGATGAGCGGCACGGTGGCGAAGGCCTGCATGCAGGCGAGAACGACGCCGGCCACGAGCCCTGCGATCGCCGCGATGAACACGACGTTGCGAAACAGATTCATGATCTCAGACCCTCGTCAGTGGCAGGGAAACGCCATCGAATGGCGATAGTCGTGCGCGGCATTGTGGACCGCTTCGATATGCGAGAAGCCGACAACGCCGATGACGAAAATGCCCAGAAACGCGCTCAGCACGAGCTGCGTGAAGCGCGACTGCGAGGAGACGGAAGCGCCGAGAGAGACCGAAGCGGTATTCATGTCTTGTCCTTTCGCCCTCCACCCGAGGGCACAGAAGTCAGTTCCTGTCGCCGGCAGGTCTCCTGGCTCGCGGATCAGCGCCCTTCCCCACCTTCCCGAAGAAAATCTTCAGTGGCTTATGGAGAGGACTACCGCACACAGTTGCGGGGGCAGCCACGGCATTGGGCGTTTTTTTGCCCGCACCGCATTCCCTCTTGGCTCCAAACGGAACCGACGACAGTTTGTGACTATACGGAGAATCGCCGCGCCCGGCAAACCAAATTCCGCCACCGGCCATCGTGAAAGCGGCGCATGGCTCTACCCCCGCAATGCAGCGATCCGCTCAGCCACGAGATGCTGCAACCGCCACAGATGGCGGTCGTGAATGCCGCGCTGCTCGAGGTTCTTCACCGTGTTGTAGAGATAGTCGGCGCCGGAGCCCCAGTGCCCGCAACACGTCGCCAGCCTTTCGACCACCTCGTCTTCGTCGAGCGGCCCGGCATAGGTAGTGCCCTTGCGGTTGATGACGAAAGCCAGGCCCTTGAGCGGCCCGCTGTCGCTCGCCAGCGTGAGCAGGCGCGGATGGTAGCTGGTCGGCTTCAGCGTCACTTCGCGCCGCAAAAGCTTGTCGAGTTGCTGGCGCCGATCGCCATCGCCCAGCCGGAAGGCGACGCCCTTGCATTGCCCGCCGCGATCCAGCGCCATCATCAGGCCGGGCTGGTCCTTGGTGCCGCGCCAGCGGGTCATCTTCATGCAGAAGGAGCGGTGCCAGCCGCGCGCCACCGCCACCCGCTCCTCGACATGATCGATTTCGGGCTTCCAGATCAGCGACCCGTAGCCGAACAGCCACAGTGGTTCCGTCGCAGGCAGCTTTGCCTCCAGCGCGTCCACCATCGCCTCATAGTCGCTGTCGTCCAGATGCGCCGCGTCCGGGTCCGGTCCGGTGTCCTCGACCGCGCGAAAACAACGGGCGACCAACTCCTCGGTGAGCGACATTGTTCTTGCGGACATGACTTGCGACCTGGGCGACCGGCGGAATACCGGAGAGGATGAATCGACCATAAAGTTCGCGATCGCGAGCCACAATGGCGGCGGCGCGCGCCAATTGACAAAGGTCCCGGCCGGGTGTCGGCTGCTCCATCCAGGGAGCCAGCCATGCAACCCGATCAGAGCGAACGCGACCTCTACAATGGCCTGACGCGGCTTGAGCCGACGCTGCCGTCGCCGGCCTATTGGGACGCCGATGCCTACCAGCGCGACCTCGACGCCATCTGGTACAAAAGCTGGCTGCTGGTCTGCCGCGAGGCCGACCTTGGCCAGCCGCTGGCATTCAGGACCTTTCGTGTCGGCACTCAGGAGATCGTCGTGCTGCGCGACGACACCGGCGAATTGCGTGCCTTTCACAACACCTGCCGTCACCGTGGTTCGCAGCTTTGCCAGGAGAGCGAGGGCCGGCTGAAGGCACGACTGATCACTTGCCCCTACCATGCCTGGTCCTATTCGCTGCGCGGCGATCTGGTGCGCGTGCCGTCGAAGTCGCTGCCCGAGGGCTTCGACAAGGCCGATCATCCGCTCTACCGCGTGGCGCTGTCGGTATGGCGCGGTTTCGTCTTCGTCAATCTGGCCGAAGATGCCGGCGGCTCGGCGGAAACCTCCTTCGATCCCGCGTCCGGCAACCTTGCCAACTGGCCGCTTGAGACATTGGCCAGCGGCCATGTGCTGCGCAAGGTCATGAATTGCAACTGGAAGATCTTCTGGGAGAACTTCAACGAATGCCTGCACTGCCCCGGCGTCCACAAGGACCTGTCGCGGCTGGTGCCGATCTATGGCCGCGGCCTGATGGGCAGGCACGACGACCCCGAATGGGCCCTTCACGCCGACAATGATGCACCGGAATTTTCCGGCGGCCTGCGCGCCGGCGCCGAAACCTGGTCGCGCGACGGGCAGGCGCATGGTCCGGTTTTTGCCGGCCTGACGTCGGCCGAACGCGCCGCCGGGCAGACCTACGCCACCAGCCTGCCGTCGATGTTCATCGTCGGCCATGTCGACTATGTCCGCACAGTGCGGCTGGTGCCGCTTGGCCCGGAGCAGACCGAACTCACCGCCGAATGGCTGTTTCCGGCCGAGGCGCTGGCGGCGCCCCAGGCCGACATCGACAACATCGTCGCCTTCGGCCGGCAGGTGCTGGAGGAAGACGCCGCGATTTGCGAGGTCAACCAGAAGGGTCTGCGCTCGCTGCGCCACGAGGCCGGCGTGCTGATGCCCGAGGAGTATGACCTGCACCGTTTTCACGAGTGGGTGCGCGAGCGTCACAGCGCAGTCTCACCCAAGGCCTGAACATCAAAGCGATTTGGGCAGATAGCGCCAGGTGACGAACCCGCAGGCAGCGGCAAGTAACCCGAGCGTGGCAAAGACCGAGCCCAGACCGAAAAACGCCAGCACCACCGAATAGACCAGCGGCGGCGTCAGCTCGGAGAAGTCGAGATAGGTGCGGTAGACCGCCGCCATCTGCGCCCTCTCGTAGAACCTGACCGAACGCATGAAGGCGGTCGAGCCGAGTGCGTCGAGCGCAATGGCGAAGAAGGCCCCGCACAGCAGGAAGGCGCCGGTGAGCAGCGGCACGGTTTCGCCCACCGCACCCGCCGCCAGAAGCGTGGCCGACATGGCGAAATAGGCAAATGTCATCGTCCGTCGGCCGCCGAAGCGCTTGCCGGCCCTGCCCCAGAAGATCGCCGTGAACAGAAGCGCATTGCCGGCCGACACCAGCAGGCCACCGGCGAGTTCGCCCTCGCCTGTGATCACCATGAACAGCGGCCCGTAGACGAAGAACGTCGTCCAGAAGCAGGAGCGGCCGAAGGCGATCAGCCAGGCAAGCCTCAGCCTGGGTTGCGCGACGAAGCGACCGATATTGGCAAGCGGGTTGGCCGGTCGGCTCTTGCCGGGGCGGATCGACGGGTTGTCGCCGAGCCGGTAGGTCCAGAACAGCACGAGCAGCGCCAGGGCAAAGATCGCGACCGCGCCATGCGCGGCATAGATGCCGAAGCTGGTGTAGAGGAAGATTCCCAGCGTCGGTCCACCGGTCCAGGCGAACATCGACCACGCCATGCGCAACGATTCCGCCTGCATGAAGTCGGACTTGCGGATGTGGTCCATGATGTAGAGGTTGAGCGTGATCGACAGCGCGCTGGCGCCCATGACGCGGCAGAGCATGCCGATGAGCTGCCCGGTCAGCGTATGCGTGACGAAGAACAGCGAGCCTATGGCGAGCAGGCAGGCGCCGGCGGTGTAGACCCAGCGCCGGGCAAAGCGTCGGATCAGCATCGGCATGAACAAGGTCACCGACAGCCCGAGCAGCGCCACGATGGTGTAGAGGATCGAGACGATCTGCTCGTTGTGCAGGATCTCGTAGGCCTGGATCGGGATGACGCTGGAAATCGTGGCGCGCGCGAAGGACTCGACCGCATAAAGCGAGGCGAAGGTGCGCGCATCCGCCGGCCTGAGAGCCGGAAGCCAGATCGGGTGGCGCACATGGGTGGACATTGACCCTCCGGCCGTGGAATCGCCGGTCAAATCTGGCCGGACCAGTGACTAGCCGGTAGCAGGAAATCGACCCGCTCAAGCCGAAAAGCGAAACCGGCCAAAGGCTTTCCGCCACTGGCCTAAAGCGAATTCCGATGCGGCTTCGCACCGGAAGGAAGACGTCAAACGGGAGATTGACGCGGAAGCGGCGGCGGCCCGCCTTCTGTTGCCCTGTGCAACCGTGATAGTCGTTTGGCACCAGTGAATCGGAATGCGAGACGATGAGCCTTCAAACGCCGGCAGAACCCGTTCAGGACCCGTCGAAGCCGAGGCGCATCACAACCATCGACATAGTGCGCGGCATCGCCCTGCTGGCCATGGCGAGCTACCATTTCACCTGGGATCTCGAGAATTTCGGCTATACCGATCCCGGCCTCACCGCCTTCGGCTGGTGGAAGATCTATGCGCGCTGCATCGCCTCGACCTTCCTGTTCCTGGTCGGCGTCAGCCTGTTCCTCGCCCATGGCAGGCAAATCCGCTGGCCGGGCTTCTGGAAGCGTTTCGCCATGGTCGCCGCGGCGGCGCTCGCCATATCGGCTGTCACCCACTTCGTTACGCCGGGCGGCGTCATCTTCTTCGGCATCCTGCATGAGATCGCGCTGGCCAGCCTGCTCGGCCTTGCCTTTCTGCGGCTGCCGGCGCTGCTGACGATCGTCGTTGCGGCGCTCGTCATTGCGGCGCCATTCTATCTGCGGTCAGAATTCTTCGACCATCCGGCGCTGTGGTGGGTCGGCCTGTCGGCCACCAATCCGCGCTCCAACGACTATGTGCCGCTGTTCCCCTGGTTCGGCGCCGTACTTTTGGGCATAGCCGCGGCGAAGCTCGCTTCAACGTCCGGCTTGCTTGCCCGGCTGGCCGACCTTGCACCCGGCCGCTGGTCGAACCCGCTGGTCTTCATCGGCCGGCACAGCCTCGCCTTCTATCTGATCCACCAGCCGCTGCTGTACGGTGCCGTGTCACTGTACTCTCAGGTTTGGCCAGGCGAAGCTGAGCTTAGGCAGTGCCAAGCCGTCTGCGAGCAGACGAATGATGCCAAGCTCTGCTCGAATTATTGCACATGTATGATCGACACCCTGAAAGGTGAGAAAACTCAGTACCCGACGCAGGAGGCACTGCAAGCGCACCTTATCGAACTGGGCAAAACCTGCACGGCCGTAGCCGAAAGCACGATGGAGGGAGGCCAACAATGACCGACGTCACCCCGAAACCCGGGCTCATCCCATGGCCGCCGCTGATCTATGTCGCGGCAATCATCATCAGCGTTGTGCTCGGCCTGCTCTATCCGCTGCCGTGGATCGGCGATCTGCTGGGCGAGATCCTCTTCGCCGCCGGCTGGGTGGCTTTGTTCGGCGTCGCCGCGCTGTGGTTCACCGCCATCCGCGTCATGCTGCGGGCAAAGACCACATTCAATCCGAACGCCGTGCCGGACCATCTGGTCACCTCCGGCCCCTTCTCGGTCAGCCGCAACCCGATGTATCTCGCCAACACGCTGCTTTTGATCGGCGTCGCCTTTATCACTGGGATCGTCTGGTTCCTGCTGTTCGCCTTCATCGCCGCCTTTGCGACGCAGAAGCTGGCGATCGAAAAGGAGGAAAAGATACTGGCGGCAAAATTCGGCAAGAAATACCGCGACTACGCCAAACGCGTGCGGCGCTGGATTTGAGCTCAGGGCTCACCAAGGGCGCTGGAGTAGAATAATCAAAACGGCCGCGTTCAGGTGTTGACGCCGAGCTCCACCAGCCGCTCGACGCAGGACTCTTCGGCCTGGTCGAGTTCGGCCAGCGTCTCCTCGAGGTCGCGGCGCTTCTGCCTCAGATCCTCGCGCTTTTCCTCGATGCGCTTGATCATCAGCTTGAGCTGGCCGACCTCGCCGGGCGGCTCCTTGTACATCTGGATGATTTCGCGGATCTCGTTGATCGAGAAGCCGAGCCGCTTGCCGCGCATGATCTGGCGGATCAGATGCCGGTCGGACGGACGAAACAGCCGGGTGCGTCCGCGCCGCACCGGCTGGACCAGGCCCTCGTCCTCGTAAAAGCGCAGCGTCCGCGTCGACACATCGAATTCGCGGGTCAGTTCGGTGATCGAATAATATTCCCGCATTCTCGCTCCCAATACTGGATGGCCAGGACGCCCGCCATGCGCAGCCGCCTGCCATGCCGATCGTTCCATGCTGGAATCGGCATAAACCCCGCGCGAGCCTCGCACGGCATTTACGTAAAAGTCAATTGAGACGCCCTAGCTGGTTCCCGCGCCCAGATGCAACCACCATGTGGCAAGGCTGAGGAAGGCGAGGAAGCCGATGACGTCGGTAATCATCGTCGTGAAGATCGATGACGAAATCGCTGGATCGGCGCCAAGCTTGTCGAGGAACAGCGGGATGAGGATGCCGCCGAGTGCCGCGGCCAGCATGTTGAGGATCATGGCCGCCGCGATGACGAGACCGAGATCGGGATTGTGGAACCAGAGGCCGGCGACCAGTCCGAGGATCGTCGCAATGACCATGCCATTCAGCATGCCGACCATGACCTCGCGGCGAATGACGCGGCCGGCATTGTAGATATCAAGGTCGCGTGTGGCGAGCGCGCGCACGGTCACCGTCATCGTCTGCGTGCCGGCATTGCCGCCCAGCGAGGCGACGATCGGCATCAGCGCGGCAAGTGCCACCATTTCCTCGATCGTCGCACCGAACATGCTGATCACCGAGGCCGAGATGAAGGCGGTGCCAAGATTGACCAGCAGCCAGGGCACGCGCGAGCGCGATGTCGCGGCGACGGTATCCGACAATTCCTCGTCGCCGACGCCGCCCATACGCAAGAGGTCCTCCTCGGCCTCCTGCTGGATGACGTCGACCACGTCGTCGATGGTCAGCACGCCGACCAGCCGCTCGTTCTCGTCGACGACGGCGGCGGAGAGAAGGTCGTATTGCTCGAATTCCCGCGCCGCCTCTTCCTGGTCCATGGTGGCCGGGATGGCATGCCTCGTCTCATGCATGACCTCCTCGACCTTCACCGCCCGCTTGGTGCGCAGGATCTGGTCGAGATCGATGGCGCCAAGCAGCTTGAAGCTCGGATCGATGACGAAGATCTGGCTGAAGCGATCGGGAAGGTTCTTGTCCTCGCGCATGTAGTCGATGGTCTGGCCGATCGTCCAGAACGGCGGCACCGCGACGAACTCCGTCTGCATGCGGCGGCCGGCCGTCTCTTCCGGATAGTCCAGCGAGCGGCGCAGCCTGATCCGCTCGGTGAACGGCAGCTGCGACAGGATCTCGTCCTGGTCCTCCTGGTCGAGGTCTTCCAGAATGTAGACGGCGTCGTCGGAATCGAGCTCCTGCACCGCCTGCGCGATCTGTGCGTTGGGCAGATTGTCGACGATGTCGAGGCGGATCGCTTCATCGACTTCGGTCAGCGCGGAAAAGTCGAAGTCGGCGCCCAACAGCTCGACCAGCGCGCGACGCTGCTCGGGATGAAGCGCTTCGAGCAGATCGCCGAGTTCCGACTGGTGCAGGTCGCCGACTTCGCGCTTCAGCGTCAGCGTGTCGCGATCGGCGATCGCCGCGCCGACATGCGCCAGGAACGACGACTGGACGGCGCCGTCCTCGCCATAGATATCGGCGCCCTCGGCGGACCGGATTTCCTGTTCGTCCTGGCCTTCCACCAGCGCCTCCCGCCACCACGATTCCGGAAAGGGTGCCTGTCAGGTCTAGAGCATTGGACCCAAAGGGGAAACCGGTTTTGGGAAAATCCGATGCTCGGACGCAAGATAGGGCGGCAGCGCGATTCGGCTTGAGAAGCTTTTGCTCTAACGCATGGGAATATCAAGCGAAACGCGCCCTGCCCCGCGTGGCCAGCGTTTCGAGGTCGGCAATGCCGCGCTCACTATTCGCGCACGAGGCGCCCGGTCGCCCACCAGATCACCGACACCACGGCGATGGCGACATAGCCGTCAACGGCGTAGTGCCATCCGGTATACACCGACCCGTACAGGATCAGACCCGCGAAGATCCAGCCGACAGCGCCAGCCCAACGGTTCAGGGACGACAGGAAAAAGGCATTCAGCACGACAAGCGCCACATGCAGGCTGGGCATGGCCGAAATGCCGCCCCCCAGGCCTGTGTTGCCGGTCGTATAGAGCATCAAGAGATAGTCGGCATATTCACGCACGACGACGCTGGACTCCAGGCTGGACAGGGCGACCTTCAAACCGCCGAAGCGATCGCCGCCGACGAAGTGATCATAGTAGATGGGACCGGCCGACGACAGCAGGAGCGCAAGCAAGGTGCCGACGATCGAGATGGTCAGGGCCACCGCCCAAAGATAGCGGATGCGTGCGATCGGGTTCGACCACATGCCCACCAGCAGGATCGTGCCGAACCACTGCGCGAACCACACCACCTCATAGATATTGAAGATGAAGAACGCCCAAAGCCCATTGTCGAGGCGATGCGCCAATTCCCACGGCGCTGCCCGGTGTATCCACTCGTCCAGATCGGCAAACCATGTGTCGGCATAAAACGGAAGGACCGTCGGAATCAGGATCTTGAAGTTGGAGAACGCCGTCACGCCGGCGAGAAAGAACAGCAGCACCGGCAGGCAGTTCCACCACCGTGTCCGGACCCAGTTGATTGCATATTTCGTCGGCGCGTCCCGGCCATAAAGCAGTCCTGCGACGGCGGCGCTGCCAACCAGCAATATCGGGACCGCACGAGCGAACTTGTCGACGTAGATCAGGCCGAGGGTGAGAAAAGTCGCCGGACTCAAGAAAAATGAGATCAGCACGTATGTGCCGATGAAGAAGGCCAGCCTCACCGACCATTTGCCGGCCGGACTGTAGTCCGAGACTTCAGAAGATAAGGACATGCTGATCTGCCGAAATTGAACATGCGTGACCAAGTGAGCAATAGCGTGCCGACCTTACATTTGCGTTACTGAGCGGTCAGGGAAGCCCCGACGAAATCGACCATTTTCTGCAGCGCCAGGCCGTCGTCGATAGCCTGCCCAGACGCAAAACCGGGTTCAAGCGGCGCGACAATGCATGTCGCTAGGGAAAGAGCACCCATTTGCCGTTGGGGCAGAATTGCCGTCGCGGGATCCGGAGACGCAACGGAACCCGCCACACCCGCAAATTGGCCCAGAGCAACCGGAAGCCCTTGAAGATCAAGCCGCAGAGAACGAGTGAGGCAATCGGCGAGCGGCGCGTCCGCGTGATCGTCGCCGAACGCAATCCGCTCGTCGTATCGGCGCTGCGCGAAATGCTGGAGTGCGACGGGCGCTTCGAGTTTCTCGGCTCCATGCAAAGCGGCAAGCAGCTGCTGGACCTGGCGGCAGAGCCGCAATTCGACGTCGCCGTCATCGGCTGGAAGCTCGCCGACATGGACGGCGCCGACGTCCTGGCCGAGATCCAGAGCCGCAGGCTCGACGTGCGGATCACGGTGTTTTCCAACGACCATGATATCGGCATCCTCAAGCAATGCGTGCGGCTCGGCGCGCATGGCTATTGCTTCCAGTTCGACGACCCTCCGATCATCTTCGAGACGATCCTGGCGGTCGCGCATGGCCGTATCTGCATCCCCTATATCGACATCAACAAGGTCAACGACACGCCGCTGTCGCAGCTCACGGTTCGCGAACGCGAACTGCTGGCGGTGCTTTCCGACGGTTGGACCAACCTGCAGATCGCAACGCGGACGGGGATTTCCGAGAACACGGTGAAGTACCACCTCAAGAATCTCTACGACAAGCTCGACGTCCGCAACCGGGCGATGGCCGTCGCGCTCTATTCGAGCGAGAAGCGCCGCAGTCAGGGCAATTCGGGTAGGCCGACCGGGTAGGCCGATCGGGTAGGCTTGTCCCACCCGCACGCGGCGAGATCTTACCCGGCAAGGTGTTGTTGCCGCCCGCCGTAAAAACGAGACTCCCCTCATCAGTTTTGCTGGATCAGAGGAGAGTTCGCAGCATGGCCGGCTTCACCCATCTTTTCATTCCGGGGCCAACCAACATCCCCGAACAGGTCCGGCAAGCGATGAACCTTCCGATGGAGGACATGCGCGCCGCTTCGTTCCCCGATCTCACTTTGCCGCTGTTCGAAGACATCAAGAAAGTCTTCAAGAACGAAACCGGCCGCGCCTTCATCTACCCCTCGTCCGGCACCGGCGCCTGGGAAGCGGCGATGACCAATGTGCTCAGCCCCGGCGACCGCGTGCTGATGTCGCGCTTCGGCCAGTTCTCGCATCTGTGGGTCGACATGGCCGAACGCCTCGGCTTCGAGGTCGATGTGATCGACTGCGAATGGGGAACCGGCGTGCCGCTCGAGCTCTACGCGGAAAGGCTGAAGGCCGACAAGGCGCACCGCATCAAGGCGATCTTCTGCACGCAGAACGAGACCGCCACCGGCGTCACCAGTGACGTCGCCGGCTGCCGCGCCATACTCGACGACGCAAACCACCCGGCGCTGCTCTTCGTCGACGGCGTGTCGTCGATCGGCTCGATCGATTTCCGCCAGGAGGAATGGGGCGTCGACTGCGCCGTCAGCGGCTCGCAGAAAGGCTTCATGCTGCCTGCCGGTCTCGGCTTCCTGTCGGTCAGCAAGAAGGCGCTGGTCGCCTCGAGGACGGCTACCCACCGGCGCTGCTTCTTCTCCTTCGAGGACATGATCCGCGCCAATGACGCCGGCTATTTCCCCTACACGCCGGCGACGCAGCTGCTGCGCGGCCTGCGCGCCTCGCTCGACCTGATCGCCGACGAAGGGCTGGGCAACATCTTCGCCCGCCATCATCGCTTGGCCGAAGGCGTGCGCAAGGCGGTCGACGCCTGGGGCCTGAAGCTTTGCGCCAAGGCGCCGAAATGGCACTCCGACACGGTCAGCGCCATCCTCGTGCCGGAAGGCATCGACAGCGGCGACGTCGTCAAACATGCCTACCAGAAGTACCAGACCTCGCTCGGCGGCGGCCTCAACAAGGTATTCGGCAAGGTCTTCCGCATCGGCCATCTCGGCTGGCTGAACGAGGTCATGGTGCTGGCCTCGCTGTCCGCCGCCGAACTGGCGCTGCTCGACTGCGGCGTCAAGCTGGCGCCGGGTTCCGGCGTCGGTGCCGCGATCGCGCATTTCCGCCGTTCGCAGCAGCCCGTCATCGCCGAAGCCGCCTGATCCTGGAGCGCGACATGAGCCACACCATCAACCACCTGAAGAAACTGAGGCTGCAGCGCAGCGAACTGGCGGTTCCCGGTTCCAGCCCGGAAATGATCGACAAGGCGGCGAACAGCGCCGCCGACTTCGTCTTCCTCGACATCGAGGATGCCGTCGCGCCGCCCGACAAGGAACGCGCCCGCAAGAACATCATCCAGGCCCTCAACGACATCGACTGGCGCGCCAAGGGCAAGACCGTCTCGGTGCGCATCAACGGCCTCGATACCCATTACATGTACCGCGACGTGGTCGACGTGATGGAACAGGCCGGCGACAGGCTGGATACGATTCTGGTGCCGAAGGTCGGCGTTCCGGCCGACCTCTACATGGTCGAGGCCATGGTCAACCAGATCGAGATGGCCAAGGGTTTCAAAACCCGCGTCGGCCTCGAAGCGCTGATCGAAACCGCGCTCGGCATGGCCAATGTCGAGGCGATCGCCGCCACGCCAGGCCGGCTGGAGGCGATGCATTTCGGCGTCGCCGACTATGCGGCCAGCTGCAAGGCGCGCACCGTCAACATTGGCGGGCTGAACCCCGACTATCCCGGCGACCAATGGCATTTTGCCCTGTCGCGAATGACGGTCGCCTGCCGCGCCTACGGCCTGCGCGCCATTGACGGGCCGTTCGGCGATTTCTCCGATCCGGAGGGCTACATCGCCGGCGCAAGGCGCGCCGCCGCACTTGGCATAGAGGGCAAATGGGCGATCCACCCCTCGCAGATCGCGCTCGCCAACGACGTCTTCTCGCCTCCGGAAAAGGAGGTCACGCGCGCCAGGCGCATCCTCGAAGTGCTGAAGGAGGCCGAGGCAGCGGGCAAGGGAGCGGCCGCCCTCGACGGCAAGATGATCGACGCTGCGTCGGAGCGCATGGCGCGCAATGTTTTGGTGGTCAACGAAGCGATTGAACGCGCCAGCCAGTCGCGCGTCGCCACGCATTGACCGTTCAGGGAGGACAAAATGGACATTCACGAATATCAGGCCAAGGAACTGCTCGCCCGCCACGGGGTCCATGTCCCGCGCGGCGGCCTCGCCTACAGCCCCGAGCAGGCGACCTACCGTGCCAGGGAGATCGGCGGTTCGAAATGGGTGCTGAAGGCGCAGGTTCATTCCGGCGCGCGTGGTAAGGCCGGCGGCATCAAGCTCTGCGCCAACGACGAGGATATCTCCAACGCCGCCGAGGCAATGCTGGGCAGAAAGCTGGTGACCCAGCAGACCGGCCCGCGCGGCAAGCTGATATCGCGCCTCTATCTCGAGGAGGCCGTCGACATCGCGCAGGAGCTCTATCTCGGCTTCGTGCTCGACCGTAAGGAAGAGCGCGTCATGATCGTGGCGTCGGCCGCCGGCGGCATGGAGATCGAGGATATTTCCGAAAAGAAGCCGGATTCGATCATCCGCGCCACGGTCGATCCCGGTGTCGGCATGCAGGGATTCCAGGCGCGCGAGATCGCCTTCGGCCTCGGGCTTGAGAGCAATCTGATCGGCAAGACGACCGAAACAATCCTCGGCTGCTACCAGGTGTTCCGCGACTACGACGCCTCGATGCTGGAGATCAATCCACTGGTGGTGACCCGCGACGGCAGCCTCGTCGCGCTCGACGCGAAAATGTCGTTCGACGAGAATGCGCTGTTCCGCCGACCCGAGATCTCAGAGCTGCGCGACAAGAGCCAGGAAGACCCGCGCGAGACCTTCGCCAGCGACCGCGGCCTTTCCTATGTCGGCCTCGAAGGCAATATCGGCTGCATTATCAACGGCGCCGGTCTCGCCATGGCGACGATGGACATGATCAAGATCGCCGGCGGCGAGCCGGCCAACTTCCTCGACATCGGCGGCGGCGCCTCGCCCGAGCGGGTAGCAAAATCCTTCCGCGCCGTGCTCGGCGACAAGAATGTCGAGACCATCCTGGTCAACATCTTCGCCGGCATCAACCGCTGCGACTGGGTCGCCGAAGGCGTCATCAAGGCGATCCGCGAGGTCGGTGTCGACGTGCCGCTGGTGGTGCGGCTCTCCGGCACCAAGGTCGAGGAAGGACGCAAGATCCTGGCCGATTCCGGCGAGGCGGTGATCGTCGCCGAGACGCTGGCCGAAGCCGCCGAAAAGGCCGTCGCCGCCTGGCGCGCGGCCGCCAAGAAGAAAAAAGCAGCCTGAGGGAGGTCGAAAAAATGGCAATCCTGCTCAATCGCAGCACACGCGTCATCGTCCAGGGCTTCACCGGCAAGATCGGCAGCTTCCACGCCGAGGACATGAAGCGCTACGGCACCAAGGTGGTCGGCGGCGTCACCCCCGGCAAAGGCGGCCAGACCCATCTCGGCCTGCCCATCTTCAACACCGTCAAGGGCGCCGTGCGCGAGACCCGCGCCGAGGCCAGCATCGTCTTCGTGCCGCCGCCCTTTGCCGCCGACTCCATCATGGAAGCGGCGGACGCCGGGATAAAGCTCTGCGTCTGCATCACCGACGGCATCCCCTCGCAGGACATGATGCAGGTCAAGCGCTACATGCGCCGCTACCGCTTCGAGGACCGCATGCGCCTCGTCGGACCGAACTGCGCCGGCGTGATCACGCCCGGACAGGCGCTGATGGGCATCATGCCGGGCAGCATCTACCTCCCCGGCCGCGTCGGCATTGTCGGCCGCTCGGGCACGCTTGGCTACGAGGCGGCCTCGCAGATGAAGGCGCTCGGCATCGGCGTGTCGACCAGCGTCGGCATTGGCGGCGATCCCATCAACGGCTCGTCCTTCAAGGACATCCTGCAGCTTTTCGAGCGCGACGAGGACACCGACGCCGTGGTGATGATCGGCGAGATCGGCGGCCCGCAGGAAGCCGAAGCCGCGATCTGGGCGCGCGACAACATGCGCAAGCCGCTGATCGCCTACATTGCAGGGCTTTCGGCGCCGAAGGGCCGCCGCATGGGCCACGCCGGCGCGATCATCTCCGCCTTCGGCGAGTCGGCGCAGGAAAAGGTCGAAATCCTGAAGGAAGCCGGCGTCGTCATCGTGCCGACCCCCGCCTCCTTCGGCGAGGTCGTGGCCGACACGCTGGCGCGGACCAGGAAGGCGGCGTGACGGCCGACCGGCGAAGGCCGCATTGCGCAAAATGTGCCTGACAGCCGGCGCTCTCGATTGAGGGTCGGCTACAGCGGCAATCGATGCGGAGGAGGAAGCGGCTTTGGAGCAGAGCAGACGCATCAAATTTCGTGAGGACGAGCGCAGCCTTTTGTTGCGCTTGCTGCTTCAGGTCGCAAGCGCGCGCGAGCCCGAGATCGCCGCCGTTCTGAGCGGACGCAGGTCGCTTGTCTCCCTCGCCGCGGAGCAGCGCATCCCGGCGCTGCAGGCGAGCGGCGTATGGTTCCAGTTGCTGACGATTGCCGACGAGTTGCTTGCCATGCGGGCGCGTCGCGAACTCGAACAAGGCGCGGGTGTCGACGAAGTGCCCGGATCCTTCGCCAGCGTGATCGCGCAGATGGCAGCGAACGGCCACTCGGCGGAGAAAGTCCAGGCAGCGCTCGACGAGCTTTGCGTCGGCCCGACCATGACCGCGCACCCGACGGAGGCCAAACGCGTCACGGTGCTGGAGATCCACCGCCGTATCTATCGCAAGCTGACCGAGCTCGACCAGCCGCGCTGGGCGCCGCGCGAACGCGACCTGTTGGTCGCCGATCTGGAAAGCGAGATCGAGCTTCTGTGGATGACGGGCGAGCTGCGACTGGAACGCCCGACGGTCGAACGCGAGATCGCCTGGGGCCTGCATTTCTTTCGCGAAGTCATCTTCGAGGCAACGCCGCAGCTGTATGGCAAGCTTCAAGGCGCCTTCGAGCGTCACTATCCGGGAGAGCCGGTCAGAATTCCCGCCTTCATGCGCTACGCGTCGTGGATCGGCGGCGACCGTGATGGCAATCCAAATGTGACGGCCGCAGTCACGGCTCACGCCATGGCCGAATACCGCAATACCGCCATAGGCTGGTATCTGACGCAGATGCAGAGGCTGGTGACGGTGCTCAGCGCCAGCTCGAACGTCATTGACCTGCCGGCCAGCTTCAAGCCGGTGCTGCAAACGGCGCTTGATAAAAGCGGCGAGGCGCACGTGATCGCCGCCCGCAACCCCGACGAACCGCTTCGCCAGTTCGCGTCGGCCTTGCTTGCCCGGCTGGTGGCCACGCGAGACGGCGGTGCAGCGGCGTATCTCTCGGCGGACGCGTTTCGCGCTGATCTGAACGGACTGTCTTGCGTTCTCGAAGCGATCGGCGGGCGCGCGGTAGCCAGGCGTTTCGTCCAGCCTCTGCTTTGGCAAGTCGGAAGCTTCGGCTTCCGTACGATCTCGCTCGATATCCGGCAGAACTCCACGGTCGTCAACAGGGTGCTGGCCGAGCTGTTCGCGCTGACCAACCCCGCCCATCCGGTCCCAGCCGGCACACCGCAATGGTCGGAGCGCATCCGCGCCGCCCTCAGCCACGGGGAGCGGCTGGAGATCGACCCAGAGCGGCTGTCGCCTGAAGCGGGTGAACTGCTTTCGACATTCTCCGTCATCCGCGAGCATATCTCGAGCGCGGATGCCGACGCTGTCGGCTCTTTCGTTCTCAGCATGACGCGCTCGGCCGACGATCTGCTGGCGGTCTATCTGCTGGCGCAGTATTGCGGACTTTCAACCGCGCCCGATGGCGGCGGCACAATCGGGCTGCGGATCGTGCCATTGTTCGAGACCATCGCCGATCTGCAGGCCGCCCCCGGCATCCTGAATGGATTGCTCGGCGTTTCGCTCGTGAGGCGCACGGTGCGGGATTTCGGCGCGCGCCAGGAAATCATGCTTGGCTATTCGGATTCCAACAAGGACGGCGGTTTCCTGGCTTCCAATTGGGAACTGGCAAAAGCGCAAAAGCGCCTCGCTGCGGTCGGGCGCAAGCACAAGGTCAGGATCAGTTTCTTTCACGGCCGCGGCGGCTCCGTCAGCCGTGGCGGTGCGCCGACCGGCCGGGCGATCGCGGCACAGCCGCAAGGCACCGTCGCCAGAACCATGCGGGTGACGGAGCAGGGCGAGGTCGTATCGTCGAAATTCGCCAATCGCGGCACCGGCCTCCACCAGCTCGAGGTTCTCGCCGCCGGCGTGCTGGCCCACAGTGTCGGATCGCCCGCTGATGTCGAGCCGAAGGAAACGCCGGAGTTCGACGAAGCGCTGGAAGCGCTGGCAGGCATGTCGCAGGCATCCTATGCCAGGCTGATGGCCGAGCCCGGCTTCCTCGATTATTTCAACCAGGCGAGCCCGGTCGCGGAACTGGCGCTCCTGAAAATGGGATCAAGGCCGGATCGCCGTTTCGGCGCCAGCGGCATTGCCGACCTGCGCGCCATTCCATGGGTGTTCGCCTGGAGCCAGAACCGTCATCTGTTGACCGGCTGGTATGGTATCGGCAGCGCACTCAGCGCATTCGTCGCGGTGCGCGGCGAGGCCGGGCGCGAACTTCTGGCCCGCATGTTCGAGCACTCGCGCTTCTTCCGCCTGATCGTCGACGAGGCCGAGAAGACACTTTACCAGTCCGACATGGAGATCGCGCGGCTTTACGCCGGCCTGGTGGCCGACAGCGATGCGGCCCGACGCATCTATGCCCGCATCGCCGCCGAATACGAGTTGACGCGACGCCTGATTGGTGACCTCACGGGAGGCGATCTTTCCGCGCGCTTCCCGATGTTCAAGCGACGTTTCGACAATCTGCGGCGACAGATGGACGACATTCACCGGCTGCAGGTCGAGCTGCTGCGTGAAGTTCGGGCAAATACCGTCACGGCGGATCGAAAGCGGGCGACCGACGCCCTGCTCGTATCGATCAATTGTATCTCGGCTGGCCTTGGGTGGACAGGATAGGCCCGGTTTTCGTCGAGCTGCCAACGCCACCTCGCGTCATCGTTCGAGGCTCATCGTCCACCGCGCGGACACGCTGGCGCGGACGAAGAAGGCTGCGCGATCCCCAAGGGCACACTGTCCTGCGGGCGCCTGCAAAAGCGAAAACGGTAACGCGCCCATGTGGCGCGCCGCTTTCGTTTCGATCCTCGGAAAAGGCAGGCGGCGGCATGGCGCCCTGGCATGCCAACTGTGAGCTTTGCAGCTCCGATCCCGCAAGCTTGCCAGAAGCGAATTGTCAGGGATGTTCTGGTGCGGTCGAGAAGACTCGAACTTCCACGGGTTGCCCCACAGCGACCTCAACGCTGCGCGTCTACCAATTCCGCCACGACCGCACGTGGTAGGAGCCGGAACGAACCGGCTCGGGGCCTGTAGCAAATCGTTTCCGGCGAAACAAGTGCGCGGCGCGGAATAATCGCCGCGGATCGGTGCAATGCTCCACAGCCCCGGCAAATGCGGGGAACTGGACGTTTCGGCCGATTGCAGCCATATGAGGGGCTGATGCATATCGCCCCTGAGCGCCGAGCGGTTTTGGCAATGCGACAGGCACAGGAAACTTCTGCAGCGCAGTCTCATCAGGCACGCCTCAGACGAGACAGACCATGACAGAACGCAGCCAGATCGCCACGTCGTTCCTGCCTTTGCCCGGCTCCGCGCCGGTCGAATGGCGCGTCGAACCTGGCCTCACCGCCTATCCCGACGCGCTCGCTTTCATGGAGGCGCGGGCCGATGCGATCCGCAGTGGTGCCGCCGGCGAGATGGTCTGGCTGGTCGAGCATCCGCCGCTCTACACGGCCGGCACCAGCGCCCGCATCGAGGATCTGATCGAGCCCGGCCGCTTTCCGGTCTTTGCCGCCGGGCGCGGCGGCGAATACACCTATCACGGCCCCGGCCAGCGGGTCGCCTATGTGATGCTCGACCTGAAGCGCCGGCGCGAGGATGTCCGCGCCTTCGTCGCGGCGCTCGAGCAGTGGATCATCGGCACGCTCGCCGCCTTCAACGTGCGCGGCGAACGGCGCGAGGATCGCGTCGGCGTCTGGGTGGTGCGGCCGGACCGTCCGCCGTTTGCCGACGGCTCGCCGGCCGAGGACAAGATCGCGGCAATAGGCATCAGGCTGCGGCGCTGGGTAAGCTTTCACGGCATCGCCATCAATGTCGAGCCGGAGCTCGGCCATTTCAGCGGCATCGTGCCCTGCGGCGTTTCGGATCACGGCGTCACCAGCCTGGTCGACCTCGGCCTTCCCGTCACGATTGCCGACCTCGACCTGGCGCTGAAGTCCGCCTTCGAGGAGGTGTTCGGCCCGGCCACGACCTTGGGCGTCGAAGCGGCCCGCAAGGCCGGCTGAAGTTTTCCCTGGAGCAGTTCCAGGAAAAGTGCGTAGCGGTTCAACGATTCTATCAAACGTTGAACCGTTCTGGATTAGCGGCTCACGTCAGCCGCGCCCATTCCCTGCAGGCAAAATCGGCAAAGTAACTGCCTATCGGAAACTGCCGCACGAATTTGTGGCCGTTCAGTCTGCGGCCGCGCAGTTCGAGCTAAAGTGCGCTTTCGGCGTCGTTGTCCGACTGGCGCAAGCGTCTTGCCCGCTTCGTTGTCTCGATTTCCGGTCCACGCATGCGCTGCCCCTCACCCTTACCCTCTCCCCGTGGAGAACGGGGAGAGGGGGCGTCAGCGTTGGCGCACATCTTTAGCCCCCTCCTCACATGGCTCCGATCCAGATCGCCATGGAAATCAGAAACGTGCTCATGCACACGAGCGACACAACATCCTGAACAAGATCGGTCATAACTCTCTCCAGTTGTTAGTATGTTCGTATTTTGTTCTATTTTTGTTCGAATGTCAACGATCGGAATCCGGGCCGGCGATGGAATCTCCGGCGATCAGATCGGCACGGTTAAGGAAAGGTTGACGGCCAGAATGACCGGCTGTTCCGCTAACCAACAGCTTTGGCGATGAGCCAGGGCACGTCGAGATTCGGGTCAGGCCGAGTCGAGAATGGTGGATTCCGAGAACCGGAACGGAGCGTACTTAAAGTACGTGAGTACCGGAAGCGCAGGAAGCCGCCTTTCGCAGGCCGGCCTCACCCGAATCTCGACGTGCCCTAAAGTGGGACGACCTTGCCCTCGGCAAGCGTCACCCGCCGGTCCATGCGCGAGGCCAGCTGGTGGTTGTGGGTGGCGATCAGCGCCGCCAGGCCAGATTGCCGGACCAGCGCTTCCAGCGCCTCGAACACATAGGAGGCGGTGACCGGGTCGAGATTGCCGGTCGGCTCGTCGGCCAGAAGCACCAGCGGCGCATTGGCGACGGCGCGCGCGATGGCGACGCGCTGCTGTTCGCCGCCGGAGAGTTCCGACGGCCGGTGCTGCGCGCGCTTGCCGATCTGCATGTAGTCGAGTAGCTGCGCCGCCCGCTCGGCGGCCTCCTTGCGCGACAGCCCCTTGATCAGCTGTGGCATCATGATGTTCTCCAAGGCGGAAAACTCCGGCAGCAAATGATGGAACTGATAGACGAAGCCGACATCGTTGCGGCGGATCGCCGTGCGGTCCTCGTCGGACAGCCGGCCGCAGGCGCGGCCCGCGAGGATCACGTCGCCGGCGTCGGGCCGCTCCAGCAGCCCGGCCGTGTGCAGCAATGTCGACTTGCCGGTGCCCGACGGCGCAACCAGCGCCACCATCTCGCCGCGCTTCAGCGAAAAATCGGCGCCATTGAGGATGGTGAGCTTGCGCGGTCCCTGGACATAGTGCCGCTCGACGCTCTTCAGCTCGATAAGAATCTCGGCCTTCATTCGTACCTCAAGGCTTCGACCGGATCGAGCCGTGCTGCCCGCCATGCCGGAAACACCGTTGCCAGGAAGGAGAGCACGAGCGCCATGATGACGACATAAGTCGTCTCGCGCAGATCCATCTTCGCCGGCAGCTGGCTGAGGAAATAGAGTTCGGGGTTGAACAGGATCCTGCCGGTCATCCAGGAGAAGAACTGGCGGATCGATTCGATGTTGGTGCAGATGACGATGCCGAGCAGCACGCCGGCAATGGTGCCGGTGACACCGATCGCCGCCCCCGTCATCAGGAAGATGCGCAGGATGGCGCCGCGCGAAGCCCCCATCGTGCGCAGGATGGCGATGTCGTGACCCTTGTCCTTCACCAGCATGATCAGGCCGGAAATGATGTTGAGCGCCGCCACCAGCACGATCAGCGTCAGGATCATGAACATGACGTTGCGCTCGACCTGGAGCGCCGAGAAGAACGTCTCGTTGCGCTGGCGCCAGTCGACGATGTCGATCGGCCGCTGCGCCGCCTGCTCGACCAGCGGCTTCAGTGCATCGACATCATCGGGATTGTCGACATAGATCTCGATCGTCTGCGCCCGTCCGTCCAAGTTGAAATAGAGCTGCGCTTCGGAAAACGGCATGTAGACGATGGAGCTGTCATATTCCGACATGCCGACTTCGAAGATCGCCGCGATCTTGTAGCCCTTCATGCGCGGTGTCGTACCCAGCGGCGTCACGTCGCCGTCGGGCGAGATCAGCGTGATGGTGTCGCCGAGCACAAGGCCGAGGTTTTCGGCCATGCGCTTGCCGATGGCCACGCCCTCGCCGCCGTCGAAGCCGTCAAGCGTGCCCTGCCTGATGTTGCCTGCCACGATCGAGATCTTGCCCAGGTCCTCACCGCGTATGCCGCGCACCAGCGCCCCGGTGCCGCCGCCGACATTGCCTTGCGCCAGAACCTGCCCGTCGATCAGCGGAATGGCGTATTTGATGCCGGGCACACCGTTGATGCGGCCGGCGACCTGCGCATAGTCCTCAAGCGGTGAGTCCAGCGGCTGCACGATCAGATGGCCGTTGACGCCAAGGATGCGCGTCAAAAGTTCGGCTCTGAACCCGTTCATCACGGCCATGACGACGATCAAGGTCGCGACACCAAGCATGATGCCGAGGAAAGAGATCGAGGCGATGACCGAGATCACCGTCTCCTTGCGCCGTGAGCGCAGATAGCGCCACGCCACCATGCGCTCGAACACCGAAAAGGCGCCGGCGGCCGGGGCCTTGGCTGCAGCCGTTTCGCTCATGCGGCGATACCCAAGCGCTTTCTCGCCTCGGCGATTGGCAGCGTCTCGCGCTCGCCGGTCCTGCGATTCTTGATCTCGACCTCGCCGGCGGCCACGCCGCGCGGTCCGACGATCACCTGCCACGGCAGGCCGATCAAATCGGCGGTGGCGAACTTGCCCCCCGGCCGCTGGTCGGTGTCGTCGTAGAGCACGTCCTTGCCGGCAGCGGTGAGCGCTGCATAGAGTTCGCCGCTGACTCGGTCGCAATCGGCGTCGCCAACCTTCATGTTGATGAGGCCGATATCGAACGGCGCCACCGCTTCCGGCCAGATGATGCCGTTGTCGTCATGGCTGGCTTCGATGATCGCCGCGACCAGGCGCGAGGGCCCGATGCCGTAGGAGCCGCCGGAAGCGAAATGATCCTTGCCGTCCGGCCCCGTCACCTTGGCGCCCATCGGCTTCGAATATTTGTCGCCGAAATGGAAGATATGGCCGACCTCGATGCCGCGCGCCGAGAGCCTGTCGCCCTCGCCAACCTTTTCCCAGGCCGTCTCGTCATGCATCTCGTCGGTGGCGGCGTAGGGCGTCGTCCACGTCTTGACGATGTCGGCGATCTCGGCGTCGTTCGAAAAGTCGGTGTTCGCGCCCGGCACATCCAGCGAAAGATAGTCGCGATGGCAGTAGACCTGGCTCTCGCCGGTATCCGCCAGGATGATGAATTCATGGCTGAGATCGCCGCCGATCGGGCCGGTGTCGGCGCGCATCGGGATCGCCTGCAGGCCCATGCGCGTGAACGTCCGGAGATAGGACACGAACATCCTGTTATAGGCAGCCTTGGCGCCCTCATAGTTGAGGTCGAAGGAATAGGCGTCCTTCATCAGGAACTCGCGCGACCGCATGACGCCGAAGCGCGGCCGCACCTCGTCGCGGAACTTCCACTGGATGTGGTAGAGGTTGAGCGGCAGATCCTTGTAGGACTTGACATAGGCGCGAAAAATCTCGGTGACCATCTCCTCGTTGGTCGGGCCGTAGAGCATGTCGCGCTCCTGCCGGTCCTTGATTCGCAGCATCTCCTTGCCGTAGTCGTCATAGCGGCCGCTTTCGCGCCACAGCTCCGCCGACTGGATGGTCGGCATCAGGATTTCCAGCGCCCCTGCCCGGTCCTGTTCCTCGCGGATGATCCGGCAGACCTTGTCCAGCACCCGCTTGCCGAGCGGCAGCCAGGAAAAGCTGCCTTGCCCCTGCTGGCGGATCATGCCGGCGCGCAGCATCAGCCGGTGCGAGACGATCTCGGCCTCGCGCGGATTTTCTTTGAGAATAGGCAGGAAATAGCGCGACAAACGCATGGACTGGTCCGTGAGAGAGGATGGCCGCGCCGGAATCGGCGCAACGCAGGCTGCTTGCCCCGGCTTCATAGCTATTTCATGACGGAATGGAAACCCGACCTGCCGCCTCGGCCCGCAATCGGGAATCGATTTTTTTTACCGCTCTGGCCTTGCGGTTCGGAAACGCGATGCGGAGATGGAAAGCGTTGGAGCGCCCTTGGCGCGGCTAAAGATGCGCGGCGCTCCAGGCCGCGGCAATGTTGCGCCGGCTGCGTTGATCGATTTACAAGCAAGGGCTGCCGCACTATTGTGCAGTGCAGCACGATATTGCCTGTTTCCGGGCAAAATTCTTCGTGACATTTTCATCTGGCTTAGGCTAGTGTGCCCCGATAACCGAGAGGGCAGAGAAAAATCTGCTCTCCTACGCGGTCAAAGTCTTGGGAGGATGCGATCTAGGCGCGGTTACTCGCTGCCGCCGGACACCGGAAACAGATCGGACGCGTTTAAATTGCAAGGCCTTGTGCCTTGCATTTTTTTTGTGCAAACATCTGCTTAGCGCAAACAGCTCTCAAATCGCATGACGTAGCGTCAGTGCGCCGGCTCACAATCCCGGGCCGGTTGCCCTTGACCGGGCTCGATGCCCGACCCGCCCGTCACGAAACTGTCGTCCAAGGCCTATTGTGACGGCGTTTGCGCGGCTTCCGGGATGATGTGCGGAACCTCGTCGAGGCTGAGCCCCAGCCCTCTCGTCAGGCCGTAGAAAATACCCATCAGGATCGCGGTGGCGATCGTCGTTCTGATCACGGCGCGCAGCATATGCGGCCCGCGCGGCGCGCTCGAAACCGTACCCAGCGTCACATCATGGTCGTCGTCCTGCGTCTTCACGCTGAACGGCAGCACGGCGAACAGCACCACCCACCAGGTGGCGAAGAACAGGGCGGCGAATGAAACCCAGCTCATGATTGCTCCAATTCGACCAGCGTGCCGAAAAAGTCCTTGGGATGCAGGAACAGCACCGGCTTGCCATGCGCGCCGGTTTTTGGGTTGCCGTCGCCAAGCACGCGCGCGCCGCTGGCCTGCAAACTGTCGCGCGCCGCCAGGATGTCGTCCACTTCATAGCACACATGATGCATGCCGCCCGACGGGTTCTTCGCCAGGAACGCCGCGATCGGCGAGCCCGCGCCCAGCGGCTCCAGCAATTCGATCTTGGTGTTGCCGACATCGACGAACACCACCGTCACGCCATGCTCCGGCAGCGCCTGCGGCGCACTCACCCGAGCGCCGAGCGTGTCGCGATAGGCCGCCGTCGCCGCGGCCAGATCCGGCACGGCAAGCGCGACATGGTTCAGGCGTCCGAGCATTGGCAGTATCCTCAGGGATTAGGCAGTAGGCAGTAGGGAAAAAGTTGGGCCGCCTTCTGCGATTGCCTACTGCCCAATCCCTATTCCCTCACCTTGTGACGAACACCGTCACCAACGGCTTCTTGCCCCACGCTTCGTTGGCGGCACCGCGCACGGCGCGGCGCACCGCCTCCTGCACGAGGTCGAGGTCTTTTCGGCGCTGGCGGGGGATGGAGTCCACCGCGCCGACTGCCGCATCGAGCATCAGGTCTTCCAGCGTCTCGCCGCTGGCGTCGGCCTCGGCGACGCCGATGGCGACCAGGTCGGGGTCGCCGGCCAGTTCATACTTATCGTCGAGCACGACATTGACCGCGACATGGCCGGCAAAGGACAGCTTGCGCCGGTCGCGAATGCCCATCGCCTGGTCAGTGCCGATCAGGCGGCCGTCCTTGTAGATGCGGCCGAACGGCACCTGGTCGACGATCGTGGCGGCACCGGGAGAGAGCCTGAGCATATCGCCGTCGCGCACCTGCGCCACCTGGCCGATGCCGGACATCGACATCAGCGATCCCTGCGCCACCAGATGCGCCGCTTCGCCATGCACCGGCACGCCGATCTGCGGCCGCACCCATTCATACATCTTGCGCAACTCGCTGCGGCGCGGATGCCCGGAGACATGCACCAGCGCGTCGCCATCCTCGATGATCTTCATGCCGAGATCGATGAGGCGGTTCTTGATCTCGAGGATCGCCTTCTCGTTGCCGGGAATGGTGCGCGAGGAAAACACCACCGTGTCGCCTGCCGTCAGCGACACCGACTTCATCTCGTCGCGCGACAGCTTGGCGAGTGCGGCCAGCGGCTCGCCCTGGCTGCCGGTGCAGATGATGACCAGGTTCTCGCGCGGGATGAAGCCGTAATCCTCCTCGGCGATGAATTCCGGCAGCCCGTCCATGTAGCCGAGCTCGCCGGCGACATCGATAACGCGCTTCAGCGAGCGGCCGAGCACCAGGCACTGGCGGCCGGCATCGCGCGCCGCCTTGGCGATGGAGACGATGCGCCCGACATTGGAGGAGAAGGTGGTGACGGCGACGCGGCCCTTGGCGCCCTGGATGACGCCCTTGAGGCCCTCGCCCACGGCCACTTCCGACGGCGATTCGCCTTCCCGCAGCGCATTGGTGGAATCGCAGATCAGCGCCAGCACGCCCTTGTCGCCGTAGGCGCGAAAGCGCGCCTCGTCGGTCTTCGGCCCGATCGTCGGCTCCGGATCGATCTTCCAGTCACCGGTGTGGATGACGGTGCCGGCCAGCGTGGTGATCGCCAGCGACATCGGTTCGGGAATGGAGTGAGCGACGGGAATGGCCTCGATCTCGAACGGACCGACGCTGAATGTCTCGCCCGCCCGGTAGATCGTCAGCGGAATCTTCGGCGCGCCCTGCTCGCCTTGCCGCTTTGCTTCCAGCAGGCCGGCGCTGAACGGCGTCATCCACACCGGCGCCTTCAGCTTCGGCCACAGGTCGAGAAGCGCGCCGTAGTGGTCTTCATGCGCATGGGTGATGACGATGCCGCGCAGGCTGTCGAGATTCTCCTCGATGAAACGCGTGTCGGGCAGGATCAGGTCGACGCCCGGATGCGCGGCATCCGGGAAGGTGACGCCGACATCGACGACGATCCACTCGCGCGCATTGGCCGGCCCGTAGCCGTAGAGGGCGAAGTTCATGCCGATCTCGCCGACGCCGCCAAGCGGCACGAAGACGAGTTCGGCGTTTTCCGCTTTCGCCATGATATTCCCTTCCTGGCCGGTCAAACCCAAGCCGGTCAAACCGCCGACGCAACGGCACCGAAATGCACGTCGCCGGCGGCGATCGTCACAACAGTCCCCTCATCGTCGCGAATCACGAAACGACAGTCCTCGTCAATGGTCTCGAACGTCCCGCGCACCACATTACCGTCAATTCTGACAGCAACCTGGCTGCCCAGGCCAGCTGCCCGCGCCAGCCAGCGCTGCCGGATCGCCGACAGTCCGCGCCCTTCGCTCCACAGCCGGGCGTTCTCGCTCCAGGCATCCGACAGCGCCAGGAACAATGTCTCGGCGTCGCAGGTCGCCCCCAATGTTCTGAGCGATGTCGCGGGATAAGGCAAATCCTCGGGGTACGCCACCACATTGACGCCGATGCCGACCGCCACCGCGAAGCGGCCGCCTTCGAGGATCGCCGATTCCAGCAGGATGCCGGCAAGCTTGGCGCCGGAAGCGAGCACGTCGTTGGGCCATTTCAGCTCGAAGCGGTTCTTCCCCTGGCTCCCGCCATCGAGCCCGATGGCGATCCTGCCTTGCGGCACGACGGCGTCGAGCGCGTCGGCCAGCGCCAGCCCGGCGACGAAGCCGAGCGTCGCGGCAAGCCGAAGCTCGCCGCCGGTGACGACGAGCAGCGTCGCCGCCAGATTGCCTTCGGGCGTTGCCCAGACGCGACCGCGCCGGCCCCGCCCGCTTTCCTGTTTCCTGGAGACGACCCAGAGCTTTCCCGGATCGCCCGCCCGCGCATGGGCAAGCGCCAGCGCATTGGTCGAACCGACCGTGTCATGGGCCTCGAGCCGGAAGCCTTCCGACGCTGCGGTTGGAGCCAGCCGAAATGCCATCCCGTCAGAAGAATGTCTTGGCGGCGGCTTCGGCATAGGTGCCGATCGGCCCGCCGATCAGCACATAGAACAGCACGAAGGCGCCGGAGACGCCGAGCACGAGGCGCAGTTCGCTCGCCATCGGCACGAAGCCGCCGACCGGCTCGTCGAACCACATGATCTTGATGATGCGCAGGTAATAGTAGGCACCCACCACCGAGGCCAGCACGCCGATGATCGCCAGCGCATAGAGGTTGGCGTTGATGGCGGCGAAGAAGACGTACCACTTCCCCCAGAAGCCGGCGAGCGGCGGGATGCCGGCCAGCGAGAACATCAGGATGGTGAGGATCGTCGCCATGACCGGGTTGGTCGACGACAGCCCGGCGAGATCGCCGATCTGTTCGACATTGCCTTCCTTGCGCCGCATGGCGAGGATGAAGGCGAATGTGCCGAGCGTCATCACCAGGTAGATCAGCATGTAGATAGCGACGCCGCGCACGCCGGCCTGGCTGTTGGCGGCAAGGCCGACCAGCGCGTAGCCCATATGGCCGATCGAGGAGTAGGCCATCAGCCGCTTGATGTTTGTTTGCCCGATCGCCGCGAAGGCGCCAAGCGCCATCGAGGCGATCGAGATGAAGACGATGATCTGCTGCCAGTCGGAAGCGATCGGCTTGAAGGCGCCCATGGTGACGCGCACGATCAGCGCCATCGCCGCCATCTTCGGCGCCGCCGCCAGGAAGGCCGTCACCGGGGTCGGCGCGCCTTCATAGACGTCGGGCGTCCACATGTGGAACGGCACCGCCGAGATCTTGAAGGCAAGGCCGGCCAGCACGAAGACCAGGCCGAAGACGAGGCCGAGCTGGCGCTCGCCGCTGCCGAGCGCGGTGGCGATCTCCTGGAAGCCGGTGTTGCCGGTGTAGCCGTAGACGAGGCTGATGCCGTAAAGCAGCATGCCCGACGACAGCGCGCCGAGGACAAAATACTTCAGGCCGGCCTCGGTCGAGCGCAGATTGTCGCGGTTGATCGCCGCCAGCACATAGATCGCCAGCGATTGCAGTTCGAGGCCGAGATAGAGCCCGATCATGCCGTTGGCCGAGATCATCAGCATCATGCCGAGCGTGCAGAGCAGGATCAGCACCGGATATTCGAATTTGTCGAAATGCTCTTGCTTGGCGAAGCGCATCGACATGACCAGCGTCACCGCCGAACCGATCAGCGACAGCATCTTCATGAAGCGCGCGAACGGATCCTGGACGAAGGCGCTGCCATAGGCGGTGCCCTGCCCGCTGGACGTGACGAGCCAAAGTCCGGCAATCACCAGGATGGCAACGGCAAGACCCGTCACCGTGTTGGTGCTGTCGGAGCGCGAATAGGCGCCCACCATCAAGAGCGCCAGCGCGCCGACGGCGAGGATCAGCTCCGGCGTCGAGAGCGAAAGGCTGGAGAGAAGGTCCGGCGTCATGGTTCGCAAAACCCTTGGGTTAATTCGCCGCCGCGGTCTGCGCGGAGCCGATGGATGCAGTGACATTGGTGACGAGCGCCTTGACCGATTCGGCCGTCGCGTCGAAGACCGGCGCGGGATAGACGCCGAAGAAGATGACCAGCACGACCAGCGGGTAGATGATCGCCTTCTCGCGTGGCGACAGGTCCAGCAGGCCCTTCAGGCTCTCCTTGGTCAGCGCACCGAAGATCACCCGGCGATAGAGCCAGAGCGCGTAGGCGGCCGACAGGACGACGCCGGTGGCGGCGAAGAACGCCACCCAGGTGTTGACCCGGAACACGCCGAGCATGGTCAGGAATTCGCCGACGAAACCGCTGGTGCCGGGCAGGCCGACATTGGCCATGGTGAAGACCATGAACACGGTGGCGTATTTCGGCATGTTGTTGACCAGGCCGCCATAGGCGTCGATGTCGCGCGTGTGCATGCGGTCGTAGATGACGCCGACGCACAGGAACAGCGCGCCGGAGACGAGGCCGTGCGACAGCATCTGGAAGATCGCGCCCTGCACGCCTTCCTGGTTCATGGCAAAGATGCCCATGGTGACGAAGCCCATATGGGCGACCGAGGAATAGGCGATCAGCTTCTTCATGTCCTCCTGCATCAGCGCCACCAGCGAGGTGTAGATGATGGCGACGACCGACAGCGTGAACACCAGCGGCGCGAACATTTCGGACGCCAGCGGGAACATCGGCAGCGAGAAACGCAGGAAGCCGTACCCGCCCATCTTCAGCAGGATGGCGGCCAGGATGACCGAGCCCGCCGTCGGCGCCTCGACATGCGCGTCGGGCAGCCAGGTGTGCACCGGCCACATCGGCATCTTCACCGCGAAAGAGGCGAAGAAGGCCAGCCATAGCCAGGTCTGCATGCTGGCCGGGAAGTTATGCGTCAAGAGCGTCGGGATGTCGGTGGTGCCGGACTGGAAGAACATCGCCATGATGGCGAGCAGCATCAGCACGGAGCCGGCCAGCGTGTAGAGGAAGAACTTGAACGAGGCATAGACGCGCCGCTTTCCGCCCCACACGCCGATGATGATGAACATCGGGATCAGGCCGGCCTCGAAGAAGACGTAGAACAGCACGATGTCGAGCGCGCAGAACACGCCGATCATCAGCGTTTCCAAGAGCAGGAAGGCGATCATGTAGGCCTTGACGCGCTTCTCGATCGATTCCCACGACGCCAGGATGCAGAGCGGCATCAGGAAGGTGGTCAGGATGACGAACAGCATCGAGATGCCGTCGACGCCCAGATGGTAGGAGATGCCGGAATCCAGCCAGGCGAATTTCTCGACGAACTGGAAACCAGCCTGCGAATTGTCGAAGCCGGTCCAGATGAACAGCGAGACGATGAACGTGATGCTCGTCGTCCACAGTGCGATGGCGCGGATGTTGCGGCGGGCGTTCTCGCTGTCATCGTTGATGAACAGGATGAGCAGAACACCCACCAGCGGCAGGAAGGTGACCAGCGAGAGGATTGGCACGGCGGTCATCAGAGCATCATCCAGGTGACGAGTGCGGCAACGCCGATCAGCATGGCGAAGGCATAGTGGTAGAGGTAGCCGGTCTGCAGCTTGACGACGCGGTTGGTGACGTCGACGACGCGCGCCGAAACACCGTCAGGCCCGAGACCGTCGATGATTGTGCCGTCGCCGGTCTTCCACAGGAATCTGCCGAGGGCCTTTGCCGGCCGCACGAACAGCACGTCGTAGAGCTCGTCGAAATACCACTTGTTGAGCAGAAACGCGTAGAGCAGGCGATGGTTGGCGGCGACGCTCCGGGGCAATTCCGGCGAGCGGATATAGAACTTCCAGGCAACGCCAAAGCCGATGATCATGGCGACGAACGGCGCCAGTTCGACCCACAGCGGCAGTTCGTGGATATCGTGCAGGATGTGGTTGTCAGGCAGCGTGAACAGCGACGCCTTCCAGAACTCGGCATAGCCCTCGCCGATGAAGGCGCCATGGAAGATGATACCGGCAAACAGCGCGCCCGCCGCCAGGATGAACAGCGGCACCAGCATCACCGGCGGCGATTCATGGACATGGTGCATGACCTCGTGGCTGGCGCGCGGCTCGCCATGGAAGGTCATGAAGATCAGCCGCCAGGAATAGAACGAGGTGAAGCAGGCGGCGATGACCAGCAGGACGAAGGCGGTCGGGGCAAACATGTTGTGGCCGGCAAAGGCGCTTTCGATGATGGCGTCCTTGGAGAAGAAGCCGGCGGTGCCGATGACGGTCACCGGAATGCCGACGCCGGTCAGCGCCAGCGTGCCGATCACCATCATCCAGTAGGTCTTCGGAATGAGTGTCCTCAAGCCGCCCATCTTGCGCATGTCCTGCTCGTCGGAGACGGCATGGATGACCGAGCCCGAGCCGAGGAACAGCAGCGCCTTGAAGAAGGCATGCGTGAACAGATGGAAGATCGCCGCGCCATAGGCGCCGACGCCGAGCGCCACGAACATGTAGCCGAGCTGCGAGCAGGTCGAATAGGCGATGACGCGCTTGATGTCGTTCTGGACGAGGCCGACGGTTGCCGCGAAGAAGGCGGTGAAGGCGCCGATTAAGGTCACCACCGTCAGCGCCGTGTGCGACAGCTCGAACAGCGGTGACAGCCTGGCCAGCATGAACACGCCGGCGGTCACCATCGTCGCGGCATGAATGAGCGCGGAAACGGGCGTCGGGCCTTCCATGGCGTCCGGTAGCCAGGTGTGCAGCGGCACCTGTGCCGACTTGCCCATGGCGCCCATGAACAGGAGCAGGCAGACCACGGTCATCGCCGAGTGCTTGTCGAGCGCATAGCCGAGGAAGGTGAGCACGGCCGCACCGTGCTCGGCGCCCTCGGCCGGAATGAATGTCGCCGCATTGGCGAAGATGGTGCCGAGATTGACCGAACCGAACAGCACGAACACGCCGAAGATGCCGAGCGCGAAGCCGAAATCGCCGACGCGGTTGACGACGAAGGCCTTGATCGCCGCGGCGTTGGCCGACGGCTTTTTGTACCAGAAGCCGATCAGCAGATAGGACGCAAGGCCCACGCCTTCCCAGCCGAAGAACATCTGCACCAGATTGTCGGCCGTCACCAGCATTAGCATGGCGAAGGTGAACAGCGACAGATAGGCGAAGAAGCGCGGCCGGTTCGGGTCGTGGTGCATGTAGCCGATCGAGTAGATGTGGACCAGCGCCGACACCGTGTTGACGACGACAAGCATCACCACCGTCAGCGTGTCGATCCTCAGCGCCCATGCGGCGTCGAGCCCGCCCGACTGGATCCAGCGCAGCACCGGCACGGTGAACACCTCGCCCTCACTGAAACCGACCGAGAAGAAGGCGACCCACGACAGCACCGCCGAGATCACCAGGAAGCCGGAGGTGATGTATTCGGAGGCCTTGGCGCCGAGCGAATTGCCGAACAGGCCGACAATCAGGAAGCCGAGCAGCGGAAGGAAGACGATGGCCTGGTACATGGTGGTTTCCGTCAACCCTTCATCATGTTCACGTCTTCGACCGCGATCGAGCCGCGGTTACGGAAGAAGACGACAAGAATGGCAAGACCGATGGCGGCTTCGGCGGCAGCGACTGTCAGCACGAACAGCGCGAACACCTGGCCGACGAGATCGCCAAGTGCTGCCGAAAAGGCGACGAAATTGATGTTGACCGCGAGCAGGATCAGTTCGACCGACATCAGGATGACGATGATGTTGCGGCGGTTGAGGAAGATGCCGAACACGCCGAGCGTGAACAGGATCGCCGATACGGTGAGGAAATGTGCGATGCCGACGACCATCTCAGATGCCCTCGCCCGATTTGACTTTGCGGATTTCCATGCCGGTGGCCGGCGTGCGGCCGACCTGGGCCGCGATCGACTGCCGCTTGACGCCCGGCTTGTGGCGCAGCGTCAAGACGATGGCGCCGATCATGGCGACCAGCAGCACGAGCCCGGCGATCTGGAAGTAGTAGAGGTAGTCCGTATAGAGGATGTCGCCTAATGCCGCCGTGTTCGAGCGCGTGGCCAGGTCCGGAATGGGCTTTGACACGCTCGCCGCCAGTTGCGGCGCGAAAGTGTAGCCGCCGAGCACGACGATCAGTTCAGCCGCCAGGATCAGCCCGACCAGCGCGCCGATCGGCGCGTATTGCAGCGCGCCTTCCTTCATCTCGGCGAAGTCGACGTCGAGCATCATGACGACGAACAGGAACAGCACCATGACCGCACCGACATAGACGACGAGCAGGATCATCGCCAGGAATTCGGCCCCGGTCAGCATGAACAGGCCGGCGGCATTGAAGAAGGTCAGGATCAGGAACAGCACCGAATGCACGGGGTTGCGCGACGAAATGACCATGAACGCCGATGCCACGGCGACAAAGGCGAAGAGGTAGAAAAAGGCCGCCTCTAGTCCACTCAGCATGGGTTCCCCCGGGTTCCTGTCCGAAACAGGACGTTCGTCCTGTTTCGTTCTCTCTGGCTTCGTTCCGCCTCCGGTGCCGAAGCCGCGTTGTCCTTAGACGAGGCCCCTCGCCCCGTCCATGCGTCAAATGTCAGCGGTAGGGCGAGTCCAGCGCGATGTTGCGCGCCAGTTCGCGCTCCCAGCGGTCGCCATTCGCCAGCAGCCTGTCCTTGTCGTAGTAGAGTTCCTCGCGCGTCTCCGTCGCGAACTCGAAATTCGGCCCTTCGACGATGGCGTCGACCGGGCATGCTTCCTGGCAGAAGCCGCAATAGATGCACTTCACCATGTCGATGTCGTAGCGCACGGTGCGCCGCGTGCCGTCATTGCGGCGCGGCCCGGCCTCGATGGTGATTGCCTGCGCCGGGCAGATCGCCTCGCACAATTTGCAGGCGATGCAGCGTTCCTCGCCGTTCGGATAGCGGCGCAGCGCATGCTCGCCGCGGAAGCGCGGACTGATCGGCCCCTTCTCGTGCGGATAGTTGATCGTCTCCTTCGGCGCGAAGAACTGGCGCATCGACAGGAAGAAGGCACTGACGAAGTCCTGCAGCAGCAGCGATTTTGCAGCCTGGGAAAGAGCGGACATCACGCAAACCCCGTGATCTTGAGGAAGGCAGCGACGATCACCACCATCGCCAGCGAGATCGGCAAGAAGACCTTCCAGCCCAGCCGCATCAACTGGTCGTAGCGGTAGCGCGGCACGAAGGCCTTCACCATGGAGAACATGAAGAACATCAGGCAGACCTTGAGCACGAACCAGATCAGCCCCGGCACCCAGGTGAAGGGCGCGAAGTCGAAGGGCGGCAGCCAGCCGCCGAGGAACAGGATGGTGGCCAAGGCGCACATCAGCACGACGGCGACATACTCGCCGAGGAAGAACAGCAGGAACGGCGTCGAGGAATATTCGACCATATGGCCGGCAACCAGCTCCGACTCGGCCTCCACCAGATCGAACGGCGGACGGTTCGTCTCGGCCAGCGCCGAGATGAAGAAGACGACGAACATCGGGAACAGCGACAGCCAGTGCCAGTCGATGAAAGTGTTGGGCAGGCCAACTCGCGTGCCCAGCCCATCCTGCTGCGACAGCACGATGTCCGACAGATTGAGCGAGCCGACGCAGAGCAGCACGGTGACGATGACGAAGCCGATCGAGACTTCGTAGGACACCATCTGCGCCGCCGAGCGCAACGCACCGAGGAACGGATATTTCGAATTCGACGCCCAGCCGCCCATGATCACGCCATAGACCTCGAGCGAGGAGATGGCGAAGACATAGAGGATGCCGACATTGACGTTGGCAATCGCCCAGCCCTGGTTGACCGGGATGACGGCCCAGGCCGAGATCGCCAGCACCGCCGACACCAGCGGCGCCAAAAGGAACACGCCCTTGTTGGCCCCGGACGGGATCACCGGTTCCTTGAACACGAATTTCAAAAGGTCGGCGAAGGCCTGCAGAGTGCCCCAGGGGCCGACGACGTTCGGGCCGCGGCGCAGCTGCACCGCCGCCCAGATCTTGCGGTCGGCATAAAGCAGATAAGCGACCGCGATCAGCAGCACAACGATCAGCACGACCGATTTCAGCAGGATGATCAGCGCCGGCAGTACGTAGATGGAGAAGAACGTGTCCATGCTTATTCCGCCGCCTGCTTGAAGCCGCTCTTGGCCAGCGCCGAGCATTCCGCCATCACGGCAGAGGCCCGCGCGATCGGGTTGGTCAGGTAGAAATCCTTCACCGGCGAGGTGAAGCTGCCCTTGTTCAGCCACCCGCCGAGCTTCGCCACCTTGGCGATGTCGTCGGCATTGCCGGCCTCGACATGGTCGATGCGGGCAAGATGCGGATATTCGCCGTAAAGCTTGGCGCGCAGTTGCGGCAGGGAATCGAATGGCAGCTTCTTGCCCAAAACATCCGAAAGCGCCCTCAGGATCGCCCAGTCTTCGCGCGCGTCGCCCGGTGCGAAGCCGGCGCGGTTGGTCTGCTGCACCCGGCCTTCGGTGTTGACGTAGGTGCCCGACTTTTCGGTGTAGGCGGCGGCCGGCAGGATGACGTTGGCGCGATGCGCGCCATGGTCGCCATGGGTGCCGATATAGACGACGAAGGCGCCGCCGGTCTTGCCCATGTCGATCTCGTCGGCGCCGAGCAGGAACAGGAGATCCGTCCCGCCAAGCATGCCGGCGACGTTCTTGCCGCCCTCGCCCGGCACGAAGCCGAGATCGAGGCCGCCGACGCGGCCAGCCGCATTGTGCAGCACGGCAAAGCCGTTCCAGTCGGCCCGGGCGGCATTGACGGCGGCCGCCAGCTTCGCCGCCTGGCCGAGAACGGCCGCACCGTCGGCGCGCGCCAGAGCGCCCTGCCCGACAATGATCAGCGGATGCGTAGCCTTCTTCAGCACCTCGAAGAACTTGCCGTTGCCGTCGGCCAAGTCCTTCAGGGAATCCGGACCGGCGCCCAGCTGCTCATACTCGTAACGCGTGTCGCCGACCTCGCCGATGACGCCGACCGGCAGATTGCCGATCCGCCAGCGCTTGCGGATGCGGGCGTTTAGCACCGAGGCCTCGAAGCGCGGATTGGCGCCGATGATCAGCACCGCGTCGGCCTGCTCGATGCCTTCGATGGTCGGGTTGAAGATGTAGCTGGCACGGCCGAGCGACGGATCGAGGGCTGCGCCATCCTGGCGGCAGTCGGTATTCTTCGAGCCGAGCGCGGCCATCAGAAGCTTGAGCGCATAGATCTCTTCGACCGCAGCGAGATCGCCGGCAATGGCGCCGATCTTTTCCGGCGCGGTCTTGGCCACCTGCTCCTTGATCGCGGCGAAGGCTTCCGCCCAGCTTGCCGGTGCCAGCTTCCCGTCCTTGCGCACATAGGGGCGGTCGAGGCGCTGCGTGCGCAGGCCGTCCCAGATGAAGCGGGTCTTGTCGGAAATCCACTCCTCGTTCACCGCCTCGTTGACGCGCGGCAGGATGCGCATCACTTCGCGGCCGCGGCTGTCGACGCGGATCGCCGAACCGACAGCATCCATGACGTCGATGGATTCGGTCTTGGTCAGTTCCCACGGCCGCGCCTGGAAGGCAAAGGGCTTCGAGGTCAGCGCGCCGACCGGGCAAAGATCGATGACATTGCCTTGCAATTCCGAGGTCATGGCGCTTTCGAGATAGGTGGTGATCTCGGCATCCTCGCCACGACCGATCAAGCCGAGCTCGGAAATGCCGGCAACTTCCGTGGTGAAGCGGACGCAGCGCGTGCAGTGGATGCAGCGGTTCATCACCGTCTTGACCAGCGGCCCGATATACTTGTCTTCGACGGCGCGCTTGTTCTCGTGATAGCGCGAGGAATCGACGCCGAAGGCCATCGCCTGGTCCTGCAGGTCGCACTCGCCGCCCTGGTCGCAGATCGGGCAGTCGAGCGGATGGTTGATCAGCAGGAACTCCATCACGCCTTCGCGGGCCTTCTTGACCATCGGCGTGTTGGTGAAGATTTCCGGCGCCTCGCCGTTCGGGCCCGGACGCAGGTCGCGCACGCCCATGGCGCAGGACGCCTGCGGCTTGGGCGGCCCGCCCTTCACCTCGATCAGGCACATGCGGCAATTGCCGGCGATCGACAGCCGCTCATGGAAGCAGAAGCGCGGCACTTCCGCGCCCGCATCCTCGGCCGCCTGCAGCAGCGTGTAGTGGTCGGGTACAGTGATCTCTTTCCCGTCGACCTTGAGCTTTGCCATCAATTGCCCCCGGCGGTCTTCGCCGTCTCATATGCCTGGATGAGGTCGCCAAAGCTGATGCCATTGATCATCATGCCGGCGACTTCTGCGTTTTCTATCTTCACGTTGCTCATGTTCACATTGGTGAAAAACGTATTCGAGAGATTTGCGTCTTCCACCTTGGCGTTGGTCAGATTGGTGCGCCGGATCCTGGCCGCCGACAGGTTGACGTTGTGGAACTGCGTGTTCGACATGTTCACGTCATCGAAGCTCGAATTGGCGACGATGGCATTGCGAACATCGAGAACGTCACGCTTGTCGTGGACCTCCATGCCCTACCCCTGCCTCTTGGCCTTGGCGGCCAGCACAAGTGCAGCCGCCTGGCGGGTCCAGTCGTCACGGCCGATGCGGCCCGCCAACGACAGATAGTCCTCGACCCAGGCGATCTCTTCCGGCGTCCAGGCCGCGATCTGCCCATGGGTCCAGATGCCGAGGCCGTTGAGAACCTTCTCCAGCTTCGGACCGATGCCCGATATCGCCTTGAGATCGGACGGTTTCGCCGGCCGCTCCATGGCTTTGGGCTGCCTGAAATCCTCAGGCATCAACCCGGTTGCCGCATTGCCTGCCACCGTGTCGGCGCCGGCAGTGTCCTGCGCCATCTCGACGGTGTTGGCGGCAATGTCGGTCACATCCCTGGCGAAGGTCTGCGCCTCGGCAATCAGCGTCTTAGTCGCCTTGCGCGCCTTGGTAGCGCTTTCGGCGGTGTCCGCAAACTCTTCGCTTCTTGGCTCGAAATCATCGACGGTCGGCTGGAACAGCCGCTGCGAAGCCTCGGCCGCGCCGGAGAGCGCGCCGAGCCAAACGCCAAGGGCGTGGTTGGCAAGGCCGAAGCCGAGCGCCGACATTGCCGCGGCACCCGCGACAGGATGAGCGAAGAGGTTGACGGCACTTGCCATCTCCTTCGGCATCATCCTGGTCAAGTCCTGGTTCATCTTCTCGAACTGGTCCATGTCGGGCATTGGGTAGGGTATCGAATACGGCGCCATCGGTCGTCTCCTGGTCGATTCTTCGTATGCCCCGCCCGGTATCCTGGTCTCGGGCTTTCGCCCGCATTTCAATTTCTATTCCGCAGCCACCATCACCGGCTCCGCCCGGTGCGCGTTGCGCGAAAACTCGTCGATGCGCCGTTCCACCTCGCCGCGGAAATGCCGCATCAGGCCCTGGATCGGCCATGCCGCCGCATCGCCCAGCGCGCAGATCGTGTGGCCCTCGACCTGCTTGGTGACGTCGAGCAGCATGTCGATCTCGCGCTTCTGCGCCTCGCCGCGCACCAGCCGTTCCATCACCCGCCACATCCAGCCGGTGCCTTCGCGGCACGGCGTGCACTGGCCGCAGCTCTCATGCTTGTAGAAATACGAGAGCCTGGCGATCGCCTTCACGATATCGGTCGATTTGTCCATGACGATGACGGCCGCGGTGCCGAGGCCCGACTTCAGGTCGCGCAGCGCGTCGAAATCCATCGGCGTGTCGATGATCTGCTCGGCCGGCACCAGCGGCACCGAAGCACCACCCGGGATGACCGCAAGCAGATTGTCCCAGCCGCCGCGGATGCCGCCGCAATGCGTCTCGATCAGCTCGCGGAACGGGATCGACATCGCCTCTTCGACGGTGCACGGATTGTTGACGTGGCCGGAGATGCAGAACAGCTTGGTGCCGACATTGTTGGGCCGGCCGAAGGACGAGAACCAGGCCGCACCACGGCGCAGGATGGTCGGCGCCACCGCGATGGACTCGACATTGTTGACCGTCGTCGGGCAGCCATAGAGGCCGACATTGGCCGGGAATGGCGGCTTCAGCCGCGGCTGGCCCTTCTTGCCCTCGAGGCTTTCGAGCAGTGCGGTCTCCTCGCCGCAGATATAGGCGCCGGCGCCGTGATGCATGTAGATGTCGAAATCGTAGCCGGACGTATTGTTCTTGCCGATCAGCTTGGCCTCATAGGCCTCGTCGATGGCGCGCTGCAGCGCCTCGCGCTCGCGGATGAACTCGCCGCGCACATAGATGTAGGCGGCGATTGCGCCCATGGCGAAGCCGGCGATCAGGCAGCCCTCGACCAGCGTATGCGGGTCGTGGCGCAGAATGTCGCGGTCCTTGCAGGTGCCGGGCTCGGATTCATCGGCATTGACGACGAGGTAGCTCGGCCGGCCGTCGCTCTGCTTGGGCATGAACGACCATTTCAGGCCGGTCGGGAAGCCGGCGCCGCCGCGGCCGCGCAGGCCCGACGCCTTCATCTCGTTGACGATCCAATCGCGCCCCTTGGCGATGATGCCGGGCGTGTTGTCCCAGGCGCCGCGCGAAATCGCGCCGGCCAGCGACTTGTCGAAGCGGCCGTAGATGTTGTTGAAGATGCGGTCTTTGTCCTGAAGCATTGTTCGTCCCTCAGACCGGCTTCTTGCCGAAGACGCGGATGTATTCGTCGACCCCGCCCTTGGCGAGCGCCTTGGCCTGCTTGACCCAGTCGTCGCGTTCGATGCGGCCGCTGAAGCTCAGATAGCCGTCCACCCATTCGCGCTCGGCCTTCTTCCAGGACGCGACCTGCGCGAAGGTGAAGATGCCCAGCTCGTGCAGGGTGCCCTCGATCTTCGGCCCGACACCGGAAATCAGCTTGAGATCGTCGACCAGCGCCGGCTTGGCGATGCCGGCCGGACGGTTCTTGTCGTCGAGCGACGGCTTGCCCGTCTTTGAACCTGCGCCTGTCTTTGCCGCCGGCACTTTGGCTTCCGGCGCCTTGAAGGCAGAAGCCGGCTCAGCTTTGTTCTTGGGACCGCTGCGCTGCTTCGAAACCTTTTCGACTTCAGGTGCAGCCTTGTTGGCGTTGGCGGCCGAATGCGGCGGGGCGGAGACGCTCGCTGCTTTTTCCGCCGCGGGTGCGACCTTCTTGGCCGACGGCGACTTCAGCGCCGGGCTGGTTTCGGGTGCGTCGGTCTTCGGCTTGCCGGCATTCGATGGCGCAACGGGAGCCGGCGCCGGCACGGGCGCCGCGACGATCGCATCCGGCGCCGCCTTGGCGGCCTTTGTTGCCGCCCTGGCTTCCTTGTCGCGTGTCGACTTGAGGATCGCCTTCTCGCTGGTCAGCGTGGTCAGGCCGGTGATCGGCTCCGAGGTGGTGCGGCCGTTCTGCGGCCCTGGCGTCACCGAGGCGCCCTTGCCGGCGCCGTAAAGATCGATGATCTCGGCCAGCCGCTCCGGCGTCAAATCCTCGAACGTGTCCTTGAAGATCATGACCATCGGCGCGTTGACGCAGGCGCCGAGGCATTCGACCTCCTCCCACGACAGCGTGCCCTTGTCGTTGGTGTGGAACTGGTCGTGATGGATCTTGGAACGGCAGACATCCATCAGCGCTTCCGAGCCGCGCAGCATGCAGGGCGTCGTGCCGCAGACCTGGATATGCGCGCGCGTGCCGACCGGATTGAGCTGGTATTGCGTGTAGAAGGTCGCGACTTCGAGGCCACGGATTCGAGGCATGCCTAGCATGTCGGAGATCGTCTCGATCGCCGCCTTGGTCACCCAGCCTTCCTGCTCCTGCGCCAGCATCAGCAAGGGGATGATCGCCGACTGCTCGCGGCCCTTCGGATATTTCTTGATCCATTGCTTGGCCGCCGCCGCATTCGCCCGGTTGAAGGCGAAGGACGCTGGCTGGACGCTGGCTTCTGCGAGACGGCGGACTGACATTTAGCGATCAACCTCACCAAACACGATATCGAGTGAACCCAACACGGCAGTGACGTCGGCCAGCATGTGGCCGCGGCACAAAAAGTCCATGGCTTGCAGATGTGCGAAGCCGGGCGCGCGCAGCTTGCAGCGGTAGGGCTTGTTGGTGCCGTCCGAGACCAAATAGACGCCGAATTCGCCCTTCGGCGCTTCGACGGCGGCGTAGACCTCGCCGGCCGGCACGCGGTAGCCCTCGGTGTAGAGCTTGAAGTGATGGATCAGCGCTTCCATCGAGCGCTTCATCGCCTGGCGCTTGGGCGGCACCACCTTGCCGTCGAGATTCGACACCGGACCGGTGCCTTCCTTGCCGAGCAGCAGATCGACGCACTGGCGCATGATCTTGGCCGACTGGCGCATCTCTTCCATGCGCACGAGGTAGCGGTCGAAACAGTCGCCATTCTTGCCGATCGGGATGTCGAAATCCATTTCGGAATAGCATTCATAGGGCTGCGATTTGCGCAGGTCCCAGGCCGCACCCGAGCCGCGCACCATGACGCCGGAAAAACCCCAGGCCCAGGCATCGGCCAGCGACACCGTGGCGATGTCGACATTGCGCTGCTTGAAGATGCGGTTGCCGGTGAGCAGCGCATCGAGGTCGTCGATCGACTTCAGGAACGGATCGATCCACTTGCCGATGTCCTCGACCAGCTTCTGCGGCAGGTCCTGGTGCACGCCGCCCGGCCGGAAATAGGCCGCATGCATGCGCGAGCCGGAGGCACGCTCATAAAACACCATCAGCTTTTCGCGCTCGACGAAGCCCCACAGCGGCGGCGTCAGTGCGCCAACGTCCATCGCCTGCGTCGTCACATTGAGAATGTGCGACATGATGCGGCCCATCTCGGAATAGAGCACGCGGATCAGCTGGCCGCGCTTAGGCACCTCGATGCCGAGCAAGCGCTCTACTGCCAGAGCAAACGCATGCTCCTGGTTCATCGGCGCGCAATAATCGAGCCGGTCGAGATAAGGCACCGCCTGCAGATAGGTCTTATGCTCGATCAGCTTTTCCGTGCCGCGATGCAAGAGCCCGATATGCGGATCGACGCGATCGACGACTTCGCCGTCCAACTCAAGCACCAACCTCAAAACACCATGCGCCGCAGGGTGTTGAGGTCCAAAATTGATGTTAAAATTGCGGACGGAGGTTTCAGCCATTCTGGCGCCTCAATTCGTCTTGGCTTTTTCGTCGCCCGGCAGGACGTAGTCCGTCCCTTCCCATGGCGAGAGAAAATCGAAATTGCGGAATTCCTGCTTGAGCTCGACCGGCTCGTAGATGACCCGCTTGGCCTCGTCGTCGTAGCGAACCTCGACGAAGCCGGTCAGCGGGAAATCCTTGCGCAGCGGGTGACCTTCGAAACCATAGTCGGTCAGGATGCGGCGCAGGTCGGGATGGCCCGAAAACAGCACGCCATAGAGGTCGTAGGTCTCGCGCTCGAACCAGTCGGCGCCGGGATAAAAGGCGGTGAGCGACGGCACCAGCGTCTCCTCGTCGGCCTGAACCTTGATGCGGATGCGCACATTCTGCTTCGGCGACAAAAGGTGATAGACGACGTCGAAGCGCTTCGGCCGCGACGGATAGTCGGCGCCGCAGACGTCGATGATCGAGATGAACTGGCAGCGCTGGTCGTCGCGCAGGAAGGTCGCCACCTCGATCAGGTCGCCCGGCTCGACCGAAACGGTCAGCTCGCCATAGGCCAGCACCGCGTTGTCGACCCTGCCGGTCAGCTTCTCGCCCAGATAGGTCGAGAGTTCGTTCAACGACTGGCTCATGGGGTCACCGTTCGATCGTGCCGGTGCGGCGGATCTTCTTCTGCAACAGAAGAATGCCGTAAAGCAGGGCTTCGGCGCTCGGCGGGCAGCCGGGCACATAGATGTCGACCGGCACGATGCGGTCGCAGCCGCGCACCACCGAATAGGAATAGTGGTAGTAGCCGCCGCCATTGGCACAGGAGCCCATCGAGATGACGTAGCGCGGCTCCGGCATCTGGTCGTAGACCTTGCGCAGCGCCGGCGCCATCTTGTTGGTCAGCGTGCCGGCTACGATCATGATGTCGGACTGGCGCGGCGACGCGCGAGGAGCAACACCGAAGCGTTCACTGTCATAGCGCGGCATCGAGGTATGGATCATCTCGACGGCGCAGCAGGCCAGACCGAAGGTCATGAACATCAGCGAGCCGCTGCGCGCCCAAGTGATCAGCGCCTCGGTCGAGGTGACGAGAAAGCCCTTGTCGGCCAACTCGTTGTTGATCTCAAGGAAGAACGGGTCGTCGGAACCGACCGGTCGACCGGTATTGGGGTCGATGATGCCCTTGGGCTTCGGTGCGACGAGCGTGCCGGAACTGTCGTTCAATCCCATTCCAGCGCTCCTTTTTTCCATTCATAGGCAAAGCCGATGGTCAGCACCGCCAGAAACACCATCATCGACCAGAAACCGAGCATGCCGATCTTCGAGAACGACACCGCCCAGGGAAACAGGAAGGCCACTTCCAGATCGAAGATGATGAACAGGATCGACACCAGGTAGAAGCGGATGTCGAACTTCATGCGGGCATCGTCGAAGGAGTTGAAGCCGCACTCGTAGGCGGAGAGCTTTTCCGGATCGGGGTTGCGGTAGGCCACCAGGAACGGCGCAATGATCAGCGCCAGGCCGACGACCAGCGCCACGCCGATGAAGAGGACTATGGGCAGGTACGAACTCAAAAGTGCGTTCATGCTGCGGCTTTCCGTTGGCGGTCAATCCACTTTGATTACAGCAACCAACCTTAATGCGGAAGCGTGACAGATTAACCGCTGAACCGTTTTAGGTGGCCTATGCTGCAACGCGGCGAGGGTTAGCGCAGCGCTTTCGGCGAAGCAAGTCAAACCTTGTTCAAAACGCGGTGCTGGACGGCATATCCCGGAAAACTGGTCCGATCCGCTCCTGTTTGATTTCCTTCACTTTTTACTCCACTTTTCTCTCCTGACATATATCCCGCCAAAACCCTGCTAGCATGACCCGGAATCATCGGTTTTTGCTTGGCTGTAACAGCATCGGGGCGACGTCTCTATGAAGGAAAAAATCTCGCTCGGCATGGCCCGGCGCATCGCTCTCGCCGCGCAGGGGTTCACCGACCCGAGACCGGGCGGCACACCGGACCGGCGCCACCTGGCCCGGGTGCTTAGCCGTACCGGCCTGCTGCAGATCGATTCCGTCAGCGCGGTGGTTCGCGCCCACTATATGCCGCTCTATTCACGCCTTGGATCCTACCCGCTCGCCTTGCTCGACAATGCCGCCGTGACGCGCAAGCGCACGGTGTTCGAATATTGGGCGCACGAGGCGTCTTTCCTGCCGGTCGAGACATACCCGCTGATGCGCTGGCGCATGCAGCGGGCCGAGCAAGGTGATGAGATGTATCTGGGGCTCGCCAAATGGGGCCGCGAACACGCCGGCTATATCGAGGAGATCTACCGCAGTGTCGTCGATCGCGGCCCGATCGCCGCTTCCGCGCTCGAGGGCCAGAAGGGCTCGGGCGGCTGGTGGGGCTGGAGCCACGCCAAGCATGCCTTCGAATGGCTGTTCTGGGCAGGCCGCATCACCACGGCGTCGCGTCGCGGCTTCGAACGGTTCTATGACCTGCCCGAACGCGTCCTGCCGCAGGCGATCCTCGACTTGGCCGTGCCGGCTGCCGAGGATGCGCACCGGGAATTGCTGCGCATGTCCGCACGCGCCCATGGCGTCGCCACCGCCGGCGACCTGCGCGACTACTTTCGTCTCTCGCCAGCCGACATGAAGGGCCGCCTCGAGGAACTGGTCGAAACGGGCGAGCTGCTGCCAGTGCGTGTCGAGGGTTGGGGCAAGCCGGCTTACATGCACAAGGACGCCCGTTTGCCGCGCCGGATCGAGGCGCGCGCCCTGCTGGCGCCGTTCGACCCGGTCGTCTTCGAACGGGCGCGGGCGGAGAGGCTGTTCGACTTCCGCTACCGCATCGAGATCTACACGCCGGCCGAAAAACGCCAGTACGGCTACTATGTGCTGCCGTTCCTGCTCGGCGACCGGATCGTCGCCCGCGTCGACTTGAAGGCCGATCGCCCGGCCAGCGTGCTGCGCGTCCACGCCGCCTACGCCGAAGCCTGCGCGCCACCCGAAACCGCCGCTCAGCTCTTCGAGGAGTTGAAGCAGATGCAGGGCTGGCTTGGACTTGAGCGCATCGAGGTGACGCCCGCGGGCGACCTGGGCCCGGCGCTGGCCGACATCGCCGTGTCGTAGACGCGCGTTGACACGGCTGTCCCTACAAGCCTAAATCCGCTGCAGACGGTCTCCTCTCGGCAAAGGGAGGAGCCAAGAGGGAATGCGGTGCGGGATCTGAAGATCTCAAATCCGCGGCTGTCCCCGCAACTGTAAGCGACGAGCCTCAGCCGAAAACCACTGGGATGTTCCCGGGAAGGCGGCATCCGAGGCGATGACCCGCGAGCCAGGAGACCTGCCGTCTGAGACATAAAGAATCCGATCGCCTGGCGGGTTTTCCGGGCAAGGAGCCTGATTTGGAGCGCGACAGCAGTTTTCCGGCTGAGACAGCGGACATATTGTCCGGCGGCGACGATTCCCTCGCCGGCGTCACCATTATCGTCTGCGCCTCCTGCCGCGACGAAACCGGCTCCGACGCCCATCCCCGCGCCGGCGAACTGCTGGCGCAAGACACGCGCCTTGCCGCTTCGGACGAAAACCTGCGCATCCGCACCGTCGAATGCCTCGGCAATTGCAAGCGCCGCCTCAGCGCCGCCATCCTGCGCGACGGCTGCTGGAGCTACGTGTTCGGCGACCTGACCACGACCAGCGGCGCCGACCTCGTCGCCGGCGCAAAGCTCTTCGCCACCTCGACCGACGGCCTCATCCCCTGGCGCGGCCGCCCGGATTCCTTGAAGCGCGGCCTCGTCGCCCGCATCCCTCCCCTCGATATCCTGAAGGACTGACCATGACCGCCTCCGTTTCCCGTGTCCCCTGCACCGTCGTCACCGGCTTCCTCGGCGCCGGCAAGACGACGCTGGTCCGCCATCTACTGGAAAACGCCGGCGGCAAGCGGCTGGCCATCATCGTCAACGAGTTCGGCGACATCGGCATCGACGGCGAAATTTTGAAAGGCTGCGGCATCGACACCTGCCCGGAGGAAAACATCGTCGAGCTAGCCAATGGCTGTATCTGCTGCACCGTCGCCGACGATTTTGTCCCTGCGCTGGACCAGATCCTGTCGCTGACGCCGAAGGTCGACCACATCCTGATCGAGACCTCCGGCCTTGCTCTCCCCAAGCCGCTGGTCCAGGCCTTCCAGTGGCCGACGGTAAAAAGTCGCGTCACGGTCGATGGCGTGATCGCGGTGGTCGACGGACCGGCACTGGCCGAAGGCCGCGTCGCCAACGACATGGACGCCCTGCAGGCGCAGCGCGCGCAGGACGAGACGCTCGATCATGACGACCCGGTCGAGGAGGTGTTCGAGGACCAGATCGCCTGCGCCGACCTGATCATCCTGTCGAAGAGCGATTTGATGGACGCCGCCGGCTCGGCCCGCGCCAACGCGATCATCAACGAACACTCCGCCCGCGCCGTGAAGATCGTGCCGACGTCGCAAGGCAAGGTCGATCCGTCGGTGCTGCTCGGCCTCGGCCTCGCCGTCGAAGACGACATCGAGAACCGCAAATCCCATCATGACGGCGCATTCGACCACGAGCATGACGACTTCGACACGTTCATTGTCGACATTCCCTCGATCGCCAATCCCGATGAGCTGGCGAAACGCGTCGCCACCGCCGCCGAAGAGGAAAACGTATTGCGCGTGAAAGGCTTCGTCGAGGTCGGCGGCAAGCCGATGCGGCTTTTGCTGCAGGCCGTCGGCCCACGCGTCAACCACTACTACGATCGTGCCTGGACGGCCGACGACGACCGCCGCTCGCGCCTCGTCGTCATCGGCCTGAAGGGGCTGAACCGCCCGGCCATCGAGCGTATCCTCGCCGGCTGAGGCAAAACCGAACCGCGATGCACATCCTCACCACCACATCCGCCTCGCTCGACGACCTTGCCGAGCCTGTCGATCTCCGGCAGACGCCGGCGGATATCGTGGCGCTGTCCTTCACCGACAGCGATCTCTCCGGACTGGCGGCGGCGTGGAAGGCGGATGCCGCGCGCCTGCCGTCGATGCGGCTCGCCGCACTTCGCGATTTGCGCCATCCGATGTCCGTCGATCTCTGGGTCGACAGCGTGGCACGACATGCCAGGGTGATCCTGGTGCGCATCCTCGGCGGCTATGACTGGTGGCGCTATGGCTGCGACCAGCTTGCCGCGATCGCCCGCGAGCGTGGCATCAAACTGGCGCTGCTGCCCGGCGAGAGCCACGACGAGGATCTGCGGCTGATCGAAGGTTCGACGCTGCCGCGCGAGGAGTTGGACGCCTTGCTCGGCTATTTCCGTGAGGGCGGGCCGGCGAATATGAGTGCGCTGGTGCGGAGGCTGGCGCGGCTGGCTGGGTCGGATGCGGCGGTTGCCGAGCCGGTTGCGGTGCCGAAGGCCGGCTACTACGAGCCTGGACAGGGCGTCGTGGAGAAGCCTAACCTCTCGAATGTCGGCGCCGCCGTCATCCCCGTCCTGTTCTACCGCTCTATGCTGCTCGCCGCCGACGTCGCGCCGATCGACGCACTTTTTGACGAGCTCCACCAGCGCGGCATGGTTCCCGTGCCGATCTTCGTCTCGAGCCTCAAGGACGCGGTTTCCCTCGCCTTTGTCGAGAATGCACTGGCAAACCTGAACTCCGCTGCCATCGTTACCGCCACAGCCTTCGCCTCCGGCGCCGAGCCCGGCATCGAAACCCTGTTCGACCGCGCCGGCGTGCCGGTCTTCCAGGTCATCGTCGCCACCACCAGGCGCGACGTCTGGGAGAAAAACCAGCGCGGCCTGGCGCCCGCCGACCTTGCCATGCATGTCGTGCTGCCCGAACTCGACGGCCGCATCCTGGCCGGCGCCATTTCCTTCAAAGGCGAAAGCGAGACCGATCCCGCTCTGGCCTTCCGCGCCTTCGCCAACCGGCCGGAGCCGGACCGCGTCGCGCAAGTTGCGAACCGCATCGAGGCGTTTATCCGCCTGCAGCGCGCGCCGCGCGAAGAGCGCAAGCTCGCCATCCTGATCCCCGACTATCCAAGCGCGCCCGGCCGCACCGGCTATGCGGTCGGCCTCGACGTGCCCTCCAGCGTGCTGGCCATGCTGCACGACCTGAGGGAACAGGGCTACGCCGTTGAAGGGATTCCGCAATCGCCGCGCGAGTTGCTGGAGGCGCTGGAAGCGGGAGGCCATGGGCTCGACTTGGAGGATTACCTCGCCTTTTCGGAGATGCCCGAAGCCGCGCGCGAAGCGATGGAAGCAGCGTGGGGGAAAGCCAATAACGACCCTCACATCAAGGCGCGCCCCTCTGTCCTGCCGGACATCTCCCCCACTTGGGGGAGATTGGCAGCTCCATTGCCGGCTCTCTTCCTGCAACGTTTGAGATTGGCGAAAGCCGAGATGAGGGCCCAATCTCCCCCCAAGTGGGGGAGATGTCCAGCAGGACAGAGGGGGGCGCGACAGAACGCAAACCTTGGCGGTCGGTAGCCGAAAAACGCTTCCCCTTCCGCGCCGCCACCTTCGGCAAAGTCACCGTGGCGCTCGCTCCCGATCGCGGCCGTTCAGCCGACCGCCGCGCCGACTACCACGACCCGACACTCCCTCCGCGCCATGAACTGATCGCCTTCGGCCTGTGGCTGCGCAAATCGCTGGGCGTCCATGCCCTCATCCATGTCGGCGCCCACGGCACGCTGGAATGGCTGCCCGGCAAGACCGTCGCGCTCAGCGAGACCTGCTTTCCGGAAATCGTCACCGGCGCGCTGCCCGTCATCTACCCCTTCATCGTCTCCAACCCCGGCGAAGCGGCGCAAGCTAAGCGGCGCATTGCCGCCGTCACGCTTGGCCATCTGCCGCCGCCGCTGGCCGGCGCCGGACTGGACGAGAACCAGCACAAGCTTGAACGCCTGGTCGACGAATATGCCCAGGCCGACGGGCTCGACCGCCGCCGCCGCGACCGGCTGGCCAAGCTGATCGTCGACACAGCGCAAAAGACCGGCCTCGCCTCCGAAGCCGGCGTTGCCAGGACCGACGCGCCCGACGAGGCGCTGCGCCGCATCGACGCCTGGCTCTGCGACCTCAAGGACTTCGCCATCAAGGACGGCTTGCATATCTACGGCCGTGCACCGGACGACGAGCCCGATGCCATGCGCCGCCAAAGTGCCGAGGCCGAAAAGGCAGCGCTTCTCGCGGCGCTCGACGGCCGCCACATCAAGGCCGGGCCGGCCGGCGCGCCGTCGCGCGGCCGCTCCGACGTGCTGCCCACCGGCCGCAACCTGTTCACCTCGGACCCGCGCACCATGCCGACGCCGACTGCCTTTGATCTGGGCAGAGCCGCGGCCGAGGAAGTGGTGCGCAGCTACATGCAGTCGCATGGCGACTGGCCGCGCTCGCTGGTCATCGACCTCTGGGGTTCGGCGTCGCTGCGCACCGGCGGCGAGGAGATCGCGCAAGGCCTGGCGCTGATGGGCTGCCGGCCGCAGTGGGATGCCGGCACAGGCCGCGTCACCGGCATCGAGGTGCTGCCGCCGGCCTCGCTCGGCCGTCCGCGCGTCGATGTCACCTGGCGCATATCGGGCCTGTTCCGCGACATGTTCCCGACCCAGATCGCGCTGATCGACGCCGCGGCGAATGCCGTTGCCACCCGCGACGAGGAGGATTCGGAAAACCCGCTGGCGGCCAGGACCCGGACCGAGGGCAAGATCAGCCCGCGCATTTTCGGCACCTCGCCCGGCACCTACGGCGCCGGCGTCGAGGATCTCTTGTCGAGCGGCGACTGGGTGGCGCGCGAAGAAATCGGCCGCGCCTATCTCGACGCCACCTCGCATGCCTATGGCGGCGCCGACGGCGAAGCGGTCTCCGCGCCCGGCGCCTTCGAGACCCGTATCGCCGAGGCCGACCTCCTCGTCCACACCGGCGACGACCCCGGCCGCGACATTTTGGAAGGCTCAGCCGATGTCGCCTTCATCGGCGGCTTTTCGGCGGCTCTTGCGGCCCTCGGCAGGAATGCCGACGTCATCGTGCTCGACACCACAGACCCGCAGAAACCGAAGCCGCGTTCGGTCGGCGAAGCTGTGTCGCGCGTCGTGCGCGCCCGCGCCGTCAACCCGCGCTTTATCGCCGGCCAGATGCGCCATGGCCCGCGCGGCGCCTCGGAATTCGCCGAGACCGTCGACCGGCTGGTCGGCTTTGCCGAAACCACCCAGGCCATTTCAGGCACGCTGATCGAAGCCGTGCATGACGCCTATCTCGGCGACGCAGAAGTTCGCGCCTTCATCCTGCGCGAGAACCCGGCGGCGGCCAAAGTCATCGCCGAGCGCTTCCAGTCGGCGCGGCGGCGCGGTCTCTGGCATCCGCTGCGCAATTCGATCGACGACGATCTCGCCGCTTTGATCGCCGAAGCCCATGGGGTGGCGGCATGAACGCCTTCTCCCGCCGAGGCGCCTGCCCTGCGCTCAGCAAGCCGATGCAGACCGGCGACGGACTGCTGGTGCGGCTCAATCCGGTCGCTGGAGGACTTGCCCCGAAATCGTTGATCGGACTCGGCGAATCCGCCTTGCGGCACGGCAACGGCATCATGGAAGTCACCGCGCGCGGCAGTCTACAGATCCGGGGATTGACGCCGGAGAGCGCGCGGCTGCTGGCCGGAGAGGTCGATGCGCTCGGCATTGCCGTGCGCACCGGCGTGCCGATCGAGACCGGACCGCTGGCGGGGCTCGACCCGCAGGAAGTCGCCGACCCACGCCCGCTGGCGGAAAGCGTGCGTGCAGCGGTTGATCAAGCCGGGCTGGCGCAGCGGCTGGGGCCGAAGGTCTCGGTCGTTGTCGACGGCGGCGGGCAGTTGGCCATGGATGCGGTGACGGCCGATGTGCGGCTGATCGCGGTGCGGACCGGCGCTGACGTCCTGTGGGCTGTATCTGTTGCCGGTGACAACCAAAGCGCGATACCGCTTACAGCGGTCGATGAAGATGCCGCGCGCGACATTGCCGTTGCGGCGCTCAGAATGGTTGCCGAGAAGGGCCGCGAAGCCCATGCGAGGGATTTGTCGGAGAGGCAGTTGGCCTCGCTCGCAAGCTGGCACTCCGTCACGCCCCCCTCTGTCCTGCCGGACATCTCCCCCACGAGGGGGGAGATTGCGCTGTCATCACCGCTTTCGCCAATCACCACCGTTGCCCTGCCGCCTGTCGAACCTATTGAAGTGAGGGGGCCGGCGCCTGAGCTGCCAATCTCCCCCCTCGTGGGGGAGATGTCCGGCAGGACAGAGGGGGGCGCGAAGGAACGCTTTCCGCTGACACATTCGGCCCGCTCGCCCGTCGGCGTCTTCGACCTGGCCACAGCCGGCGTCGCCCTCGGCATAGGCCTGCCCTTCGGCAGCATGCCTGCAGAAAAGCTCATCGACCTCATACGACAGGCCCTCGCCCTAGGCACCACCGAAATCCGCCTGGCGCCGGGCCGGGCACTTCTTTTCCTCGGCATGCCGCTATCCGCCTGCCCCTGGCTCCAGAACTCCGCCACCACCCTCGGCTTCGTCACAACCCCCGCCGACCCACGCACGCGCATCGCCGCTTGCCCCGGCACGCCGGCCTGCGCCTCCGGCCAAATAGTCACCCGCGACATCGCCGAGACGGTCGCTTCGGAAACCGCCGACATCCTCGATGCCTCCCTCACCCTGCACATTTCCGGCTGTGCCAAGGGCTGCGCTCATCCGGGCAAAGCAGCGCTGACCTTGGTCGGTGACGAAAACGGAGCCGGACTTGTCGTGGACGCGACGGCAAAAGCTCTTCCTGCCGGATACAGGCCGGGCTATGACGCCGCGCGCGGTGTCAGTGGCGTTGCAGCGGCAATCCGCAAAGAACGACTTCGGGGCGAGACCGCCGCTGCCTGCCTGGCAAGGCTTGGCGCGGCCGGCATCGCAGAAGCTTACCGACAGGAATGAGCATGGCCGCCTACGACTACATCCACGACGGCACGGCGATCTACGAGCGCTCCTTCGCCATCATCCGCGCCGAAGCCGACCTGTCGCGCTTCTCGGAGGCAGAGGCCGATGTCGCGATCCGCATGATCCATGCCTGCGGCCAGGTCGAGGCCGCTCAGCATTTTGTCTTTTCCAGCGATTTCGTCACCGCCGCGCGCGCCGCCTTGGCTGCCGGAGCACCGATCTTCTGCGATGCCGAAATGGTCTCGCATGGCGTCACCCGCGCCCGGCTGCCGGCTGGCAACGAGGTGATCTGCACGCTGCGCGACGCGCGCACCGCCGAAATCGCCAAAGCGATCGCCAACACCCGCTCGGCCGCCGCCATCGATCTGTGGGGCGAGCGCATGGCCGGTTCGGTCGTCGCCATCGGCAATGCGCCGACCGCGCTTTTCTACCTGCTGGAAAAGCTGCGCGACGGCGCGCCGAAGCCGGCGGCAATCATCGGCATGCCGGTCGGTTTCGTCGGTGCTGCCGAATCGAAGGACGCGCTGGCCGAGAACTCCTATGGCGTGCCTTACGCCATCGTGCGCGGCAGGCTGGGCGGCAGCGCCATGACCGCCGCCGCGCTTAACGCATTGGCGAGGCCCGGCCTGTGAACGCTTTTCCCAAAGGCCGTCTTGTCGGCGTCGGCACCGGTCCCGGCGACCCCGAATTGTTGACGCTGAAGGCCGCGCGGGCATTGGCTGAGGCCGATGTCGTCGCCTACTTCGCCAAGCGCGGCAACAACAGCAATGCGCGCGCCATCGTCGAGGCGCGCTTCCGGCCGGACATGCTGGAACTGCCGCTGCTCTATCCGGTGACGACGGAGATCGACAAGGATCACGACGACTACCGCTCGCAGATCACCGAATTCTACGAGCAATCGGCCGAGGCGGTCGCCGGGCATCTCGATGCCGGCAGGATGGTCGCGGTGTTGTCGGAAGGCGACCCGCTCTTCTACGGCTCCTACATGCATCTGCATGTCCGGCTGGCGCACCGTTTCCCCACAGAAGTCATTCCCGGCGTCACCGCCATGTCCGGCTGCTGGTCCGCGACCGGCCTGCCGATCGTCCAGGGCGACGACGTGCTGACCGTGCTGCCGGGCACGATGAGCGAGTTCGAACTGACGCGCCGGCTGGCCGACACCGATGCCGCCGTCATCATGAAGGTCGGCCGCAACCTGCCCAAGATCAGGCGCGCGCTGCAGGCGACCGGCAAGTTGACGCGGGCCGTCTATGTCGAGCGCGGCACCATGCCGGGCAGCGTCTCGATGCGGCTGGCCGACAAGCAGGACGACAAGGCGCCCTACTTCGCCATCGTTCTGGTGGCCGGTTGGTCGGCCCGGCCCGGCGCGGCGGGGGCCAAGCCATGAGCGGCCGCCTCACCGTCATCGGCCTTGGGCCAGGCAATGCCGACCAGGTCACGCCCGAAGCGAGCCGCGCCGTGGCGGAAGCCAAATTCTTCTACGGCTACAAGCCCTATCTCGACCGGCTCGAGCTGCGCCCGGACCAGACCCGCGTCGCCTCCGACAATCGCGAGGAGCTCGCCCGCTCCAAGGATGCTTTGATCAAAGCCGCCGAAGGCCATGATGTCGCCGTCGTCTCCGGCGGCGACCCCGGCGTCTTCGCCATGGCGGCGGCTGTCTGCGAGGCGATCGAGGCCGGCCCTGCCGAATGGCGCGCCGTCGACGTCGCCGTCGTGCCCGGCATCACTGCCATGCTCGCGGTGGCCGCCCGCATCGGCGCGCCGCTCGGCCATGATTTCTGCGCCATCTCGCTGTCCGATAATCTGAAGCCGTGGGAATTGATCGAACTGCGTTTGCTGGCGGCAGCCGGCGCCGGCTTCGTCATCGCGCTCTACAACCCGATCAGCAAGGCGCGCCCCTGGCAGCTCGGCCGCGCCTTCGAATGCCTGACGGCCATCCTGCCCGGCACGACGCCGGTCATCTTCGGCCGCGCCGCCGGCCGGCCCGACGAGCGCATCGAGGTTTTTCTGCTTGCCGACGCCGATGCGGAAAAGGCCGACATGGCGACCTGCATCATCATCGGCTCTCCGGAAACCAGGATCATCCGCCGCGGCGAGCGGCCGTCGCTGGTCTACACGCCGCGCTCCGCGACGGGCCCAGGAAAATGACCGACCAGAAAATGATCGACCATGTCGGCGAGCGCCTCGACCGTTTCAGCCGACGGAACGTCCGGCAGCGCCGGCCTGCGCACCATGATCACCTCGATGCCAAGCGCTCGAGCCGCGGCGATCTTGCCGTAGGTCGCCTCGCCGCCGCTGTTCTTGGACACGATAACGTCGATGCCGTGCTCGACAAGCAGCGCGCGTTCGTCGGCTTCCCGAAACGGCCCGCGCGCCAGCAGATAGATCGCATCGGGCACCGTAAGCTTCGGTTCGACCGGATCGACGCTGCGGATGAGATAGTGATGCTGCGGTGCTGCCTCGAAGGCGGCGACCTCTTGCCGGCCAAGCGCCAGGAAGGTCCTGCGCGACGCGGCTCCCAGGGCCTGCGCCGCATCGGCGACCTTATCGACCAGCGTCCAACGGTCACCCTCGACAGGCTCCCAGCCGGGACGCCTGAGTGCCATGATCGGCACGTCGGCTTGCCGCGCCGCTTGCGCCGCATTGGCGGAGATGCGCGCCGCATAGGGATGCGTGGCGTCGATCAGCAGATCCGTGCCGGCTTGCTTGAGATGCGCCGCCAGCCCGTGCGCACCACCGAACCCTCCCGTGCGGACAGGCACGCCTTGCGCGACAGGGCTCTCGGTGCGGCCCGCCAGCGACAGGGTAACCGAGAGATCGGCGCGAAGAGCCAGCTTTCCCGCCAACTGCCGGGCTTCGGTGGTTCCGCCGAGGATCAGAATGCGGTGGGTCATCATGCCTGCTGAGGGTCCGCGCAGCGCCAAGCTCAACTCAAGATGGCTCACCATCGTCGGCATCAGCGAGGACGGTGTAGCGGGTCTCGGCGACGAGGCCAAGCAGCGGATCGCGCAAGCCGAAGTCATCTTCGGCGGCAAGCGGCATCTCGCGCTGGTCGCTTCCTTCGCCAAGGGCGAGGCGCGGCCCTGGCCGGTTCCTTTCGATGCCGAGATGGCCGACGTGCTGGCGCTTGCCGGCAAAAGCGTCTGCGTGCTGGCCTCCGGCGACCCGTTCTTCCACGGCGTCGGCGCCACCCTCGCCCGCAAGGTGAAGACGCAGGACATGCATGTTATCCCTGCGCCATCGTCCGTCTCGCTGGCCGCATCCCGCCTCGGCTGGGCCTTGCAGGACATCGAGACCATTTCCCTGCATGGCCATTCGATCGACCTGATCCGGCCGCTGCTGCACCCCGGCACACGCATCCTTGCCCTGACCTCCGACGCCGAAGCGCCGGCGGCGATCGCGCGGCTGCTGACCGAACTCGATTTCGGCAAATCGAAGCTGACCGTTCTGGAGGCGCTGGGTGGCAGAAACGAGCAAGTCCGCGAGGCGCGCGCGAATACATTCGAACTGCAAACCATCAATCCGCTCAACGTGCTGGCGATCGAAGTTGACTCAACTCCGGATGCCCGAATCCTGCCGCTGACATCAGGCTTGGCCGATCATCTGTTCGACCATGACGGCCAGATTACCAAGCGCGAGATCCGCGCCATGACTCTGTCAGCGCTGGCGCCGCGGCGCGGCGAATTGCTGTGGGATATCGGCGCCGGCTCCGGCTCGGTCGGCATCGAATGGATGTTGGCGCACTCTTCCTTGCGCGCCGTCGCTATCGAGGCCGATTCGACCCGTGCCGCCCGCATTCATCGCAACGCTGCTGCTTGCGGTGTCCCCGGCCTTGTCGTCGTCGAAGGTTCGGCGCCGAAGGTGCTAGCCAAGCTGCAAACGCCCGATGCGATCTTCATCGGCGGCGGCGGCAGCGATGCCGGCGTGCTCAATGCAGCCATCAAGGCACTACGCCCCGGTGGCCGCCTGGTGGCCAATGCCGTGACGCTGGAGATGGAGGCCTTGCTGCTTGCCCAGCACACCAGGCACGGCGGCGATCTGACCCGCATCGCCATATCGCGCGCCTCCCCTGTCGGCTCCATGCAGGCCTGGCGCCCGGCCATGCCGGTCACCCAATGGAGCTGGGTGAAGCCATGATGGTCGCGGGCATCGGCAGCCGCAAAGGCGTCAACGCAAGCGAGGTGCTTGCGGCGATAGAAACCGCGCTGGAAGCACACGGGCTGGCGACGACGGCGCTGTCCGCCCTGGCGACCGCCTCTCTCAAGCAGGACGAACCGGCAATCTTCTCCGCGGGCCGCGACCTTGCCCTCCCGGTGATCGTTGTCGCGGACGATGCCCTCGAGGCCGCATCCTCCCGCACGCTCAGCCGCTCCGAACTTTCGCAGGCGCATGCCGGCACGCCGTCGGTTTCGGAAGCATCGGCCCTCGCCGCCGCCGGCAAGGGCGCAAAACTGCTCGGCCCGCGCACCGTGCTCGGCGCGGTCACCTGCGCCATCGCCATCAGCGGAGATGCGCCATGACCGTCCATTTCATCGGCGCCGGCCCCGGAGCTGCCGACCTCATCACCTTGCGCGGCGCAAAACTGCTGGCCAGTTGCCCGGTCTGTCTCCATGCCGGATCGATCGTCGCCCCGGAATTGCTGCAGCACTGCGCGCCCGGGACAAAGATAATCGACACCGCGCCGATGTCGCTGGACGAGATCGAGGCCGAATATCTGGCCGCTCACAAAGCCGGCCATGATGTCGCCCGCCTCCATTCCGGCGACCTCTCGGTATGGAGCGCGGTGGCCGAACAGATCCGGCGGCTGGAGAAGCATGGCATCCCCTACACGCTGACGCCGGGCGTGCCCTCCTTCGCTGCCGCTGCCGCAGCATTGCGCCGCGAACTCACCATTCCCGAGATCGCGCAAAGCCTGGTGCTGACCCGCGTCTCCGGCCGTGCGTCGAAGATGCCGCCCGGCGAAACACTTGCGGGCTTCGGCCGCACCGGCGCCACGCTCGCCATCCATCTCGCCATCCATGCCATCGACCGTGTTGTCGCCGAGCTGACGCCGCTCTATGGCGCCGACTGCCCGGTGGCGGTGGTTTTCCGCGCCTCCTGGCCGGACGAGCGCGTCATGACCGGCACGCTGGCGACCATCGAGGCACAGCTCGCCGAAAATCCGATGGAACGCACGGCGATCATCTTCGTCGGCACTTCGCTGGCAGCACAGGATTTCGGCGAGAGTTCACTTTACGACGCCCACTACCAGCGGCGTTTTCGCGGACGGGACGGATTGTGAGCGGCAGCGCCAAGCATAAGAGCGGAAACGCAACGGTCGAGCAGGCGCTCGCGCGGCTGAATTTCAAGCCGCGGGAGCTGGAGCCCGGACACGTCTGGCTGGCCGGTGCCGGCCCCGGCGATCCCGGCTGCCTGACGCTGGAGGTGCTGGCCGCACTCGGACAATGCGACGCGCTTGTCTATGATGCGCTGGTCTCGCCCGATGTCGTTGCTGTCGCCGAGGGCGCCGAGCTGTTTTATGCCGGCAAGCGCGGTGGCCAGCCGTCGATGAAACAGGACGACATCACCGCCTTGCTGGTGCGGCTGGCGCGCGAGGGACGCCGCGTCGTCAGGCTGAAGGGCGGCGATCCCTATATTTTCGGCCGCGGCGGCGAGGAAGCACTGGCGCTCGCGCGTGAAGCGATCCCGTTCCGCGTCCTGACCGGCTTGACGTCGGGCCTTAGCGCACTCGCTGCGGCCGGCATCCCCGCCACCATGCGCGGCATCAACAAGGCGGTGATCCTGGCGACCGGCCACGCCGCTGGTACGGAAGACGACCTCGACTGGGCGGCAATCGCCCGCACCGGCCAGCCCGTGGTCGTCTATATGGGCATGGCCAATCTGCCCGTCATCGCCGCTTCGCTGCTCGATGGCGGCCTGGCACCGTCGACACCGGCGGCGGTGATCGTGTCCGCGACCACGCCGCAGGAGCGCATCGTCGTCGCCACGCTCTCCACCATCGCTGAAGACGCGGCCGCAGCCGGTTTGACCGCGCCGGCACTGATCGTCGTCGGCGGCATCGTCGCCATGCGCGCGGCACTGGCGGGCGAGCCATGACCCGCGCCATTATCATCGGCGCACCGCGCTCGGGCTCGGGCAAGACCAGCGTCACCATCGGCATCCTGCGCGCGCTTGCCCGGCGCGGCGTCAAGGTGCGCGGCGCCAAGTCCGGGCCAGACTATATCGACCCCGGCTTCCACACCGCCGCCACGGGGCTGTCCGGCGTCAATCTCGACAGCTGGGCGATGTCGCCGGCTCTGCTCAACGCGCTCGCCGGCAACGCGACCGAGGATGCCGACTTCGTCTTCCTCGAAAGCGCAATGGGCCTGTTCGACGGCATTCCCGCGCCGGCCGGGCGCTCCGGATCGGCCGCCGACTTGGCGCGGCTCTACGGCCTGCCGGTGCTGCTGGTGCTCGACGTGTCCGGACAGTCGACGACTGCCGCAGCCGTCGCCAAGGGCTTTGCCACCTATGACCCCGACGTGCGCATGGCCGGCGTCGTGCTCAACCGGCTCGGCAGCGAACGCCACCGCCGGCTCTGCGGCGACGCCATCGAGGCGCTCGGCCTGCCCGTCGTCGGCGCCATCCTGCGCGATCCCACGCTCAACCTGCCCGAACGCCATCTCGGCCTCGTCCAGGCCGGCGAATACGAGAACCTGATGGCACATCTCGACCTTCTGGCCGACATGGCCGAGCGCTCGCTCGATCTCGACGCCATCATGGCGCTGGCCGCACCCTTCGCGCCGGCTCCCGGCGGCTTCGGCGATGCCTTGCAACCGCCCGGCCAGCGCATTGCGCTGGCGGAGGATGCCGCCTTTACCTTCCTCTATCCGCATGTCGCCACCTACTGGCGCAAGGCCGGCGCCGAGATCGTCCCCTTCTCGCCGCTCGCCGACGAGGCGCCTGACGTCAGCTGCGACGTCTGCTGGTTGCCGGGCGGCTATCCCGAGCTACATGCCGGCCGCCTTGCCGATGCCCGGAATTTCCGTGCCGGCATGGCGAGCTTCGCGGCAGCGAAACCGGTGCATGGCGAGTGCGGCGGCTTCATGGTGCTGGGCGAAGCGCTGGAGGACGCGTCGGGGCAGACGCACAAAATGCTCGGCCTGCTCGGCCACTCCACCAGCTTCGCCAAGCGCAAGATGAACCTCGGCTACCGCGAGGCGCGGCTGCGCGCCGATTGTCCGCTGGGAGGCCAGGGCTCGCTGGTCCGTGGCCATGAGTTCCACTATGCGCAGATGCTTGCTGCCGGCAATGACGAGCCGCTCGCCGACCTCGCCGACGGCCAAGGCAATCCGCTCGGTGCCTCCGGCTACCGGCGCGGCCATGTCAGCGGCACCTTCTTCCATGCCATTGCGAGGGGCTAGCGCATGAAGCTTTGGAATTCGACCCTTTCGCCCCGGCAGATCCTCGACGACATCGCGCTTTGCCTGGTCTTCTTCACAAGACTGCCGCTGCCCGTCTTCGACTTTCGCGGCCGCAGCCTCGCCGCCGCGATCTGGGCCGCACCTGTCGCCGGCCTTGCCGTCGGCCTGATCGGCGCGGTCGTCTACGCTACGGCGGAACGATTTGGCCTTGCCATGGGTCCGGCGGCCGCCCTTGCGCTCGCGGCGACCTTGCTCGCCACCGGCTGCCTGCACGAGGACGGGTTGTCCGATGTCGCCGACGGCTTTGGCGGCGGCAAGACGCGCGGCCTGAAACTGGAGATCATGCGCGACAGCCGCATCGGCGCCTACGGCGCATCGGCGCTGGCTCTGTCGCTGCTGATCCGCTGGAGCGTGCTTTCGCAACTCGCCGACCCCACGCAGGCGCTCTTCGCCCTCATTGCCGCGCATGCCGCCTCACGCGGCTTGCTCGGCGCCTTCATGCATCTCTTGCCCTCGGCGCGGTCAGACGGCCTTTCGGCCGGCGCCGGCACCGTTTCGGTCGAAACAGCCATAGCCGGTGCCGTGCTCGGCGCGGTCCCGCTGCTCTTGCTCGGGCCCGGAGGCGCCGTTGTCGCGGTCATCCTGCTCGGCCTGCTGTTTGCCGCGTTCCGCGCCCTTTGCCTCAACCAGATCGATGGCCAGACCGGCGATACGGTCGGCGCCCTGCAGCAGTTGGGCGAGATCACGATCCTGCTCGTCGCTTCCGTTTCCCTATCCTGACTCTTCCCCGGAGACTTTGCCCCCATGCCCTTCAAATCGCTTGATGAACTGCGCGCCGCTTGCCTCGACCTGCCTGCCGGCAGCGATGCGGCGGCCAATGCTGTCGCCCGCCGCCAGGACACGCTGACCAAACCGCAAGGCAGCCTTGGCCGTCTCGAGACCATCGCCGCCTGGCTCGCCCGCTGGCAGGGCCGCGACATGCCGAAGCTCGATCGTGTCAAAGTCTTTGTCTTCGCCGGCAACCACGGCGTCACCGCGCAGGGCGTCTCGGCTTTCCCGTCCGAAGTCACCGTGCAGATGGTGGCGAACTTCGCCGGCGGCGGCGCCGCCATCAACCAGCTTGCCCGCATCGCCGGCGCCGAACTCGACGTCATTCCCCTCGATCTCGACCATCCGACCGGCGACTTCACGCAAGCCGCGGCGATGGACGAGACGGCATTCCTCGCCGCCGTCTCGGCCGGCTACGATGCGGTGACGAACGATATCGACCTCGTCTGCTTCGGCGAAATGGGCATCGGCAACACCACGCCGGCGGCAGCGATTTCGGCGGCACTTTTCGGTGGCGGCGCGGAGAAATGGACGGGCCGCGGCACCGGCGTCGACGATGCCGGCCTGAAGCGCAAGGTCACGGCAATCGAGGCTGGCCTGAAGCGCCACGCCGACGCGCTAACCGACCCGCTTAAGATCGCCGCCACGCTGGGCGGCCGCGAACTCGCCGCCATCTTCGGCGCGACACTGGCCGCGCGCCACAACAATGTGCCGGTGCTGCTCGACGGCTTTGTCTGCAGCGCCGCCGCCGCACCTTTGGCTCGGTTGCACCCGACCGGGCTCGCCCACACGCTCGCCGCCCATGTCTCGGCCGAATCCGGCCACCGTCGTCTGTTGGAGGCGCTCGGCCTGCCCCCGCTGCTCGACCTCGGCATGCGGCTCGGTGAAGGCTCCGGCGCCTGCCTGGCGGTCAACATCGTCCGCTCGGCGCTCGAATGCCACGCCCGCATGGCAAGCTTTGCGGAAGCCGGCGTGTCGGAAAAGTAAACCCGGTCGGAGTTTCAACGCTGCTGGTGCATTTGAAGACAGCGAGCGTGGCCGCTCTACTCGCGACCACGCTTCCGCAGGATGAACAGGTCCGGCGCACAGCCGATCACGGACCAAGAACAGCGTTAACCGTTCGTTAGCCACGCTGTCCTAATTTGAGACATCCGACGCAGATCGTCGGGTAGAGGTCGCGCTGGCTTTTCGGACCCAGCCAAGCCCCGCCAAGGCTAGCGCGACCACTACTTTTAAAGCAAAATATTCCGTATGCAACCCATACGTGCGATTAACCTTACTGCATAACCTTAAAGTTAGCGACCACGGTTTGCTCAGGCAGCGACCAACGGGCCGCCTCCCCCGTTCATCGCGACGAGACCGCTGCCTGCGGACGCCAATATCGCTTTTCGATTCGGCCGCGTTTTTGAACCCGGAAAACGCTGCTTTTGAACAAGAACGGTCACGTTGACGCGAGTCGCCTCACGTCCCATCGTTCCAGGGTCTTTTCCACCAAGTTTTTTGAAAAATTTGGTGGGTGCGCACAGGATTGAACTGTGGACCCGCTGATTAAGAGTCAGCTGCTCTACCAACTGAGCTACGCACCCACTCGGCCGGAAAACCGGCGTCGGCGGGCATATAGCCGCCGATCTCGGGGATGTCCAGCCCTGCCGGAATCATTTCCCGACAAATCGACCAAGCCGCTCGCGATCAGACCAAAAGCTTGCCTTCCGCCACCCTGATGGCATGGCCACCGATGCGGGCGGACGCCAGTTTTCCGCCTTCGACATTGAGTTCGAGCCGGATGCGCGAAGGCCGCCCCATCTCCAGCCCCTGCTCGATCCACAGCTGCGAAATGCCGTCCGTCGGGCCGTCGAAATGCATGATCGCGCCGGCGAAGGCGGCCGCGGCGGAACCGGTTGCGGGGTCTTCATAAGAAGGGCTGCCGGGCACGATCATGCGGACATGGAAGGCACTTTCGTGGTTCACCGTCTCGCGGCAGTAGACATAGGGGCTGGCGAAAGCCCAGTCGCTCTTGCGCGGCGCCAGCTCCGACCAGGCCTGGTTGTCGAGCCTGATCCGCGCCGCCGCTTCAAGGCTGGCAACGGGGATAGTCACGTAAGGCACGCCCGCCGACCAGAACGAGACACGGTGATTCTCGAAGCCGAGCTCGTGCGGCCCGAGCCCAAGTGCCGCCCCGATCGCCTCCGGGTCGGCCGACAGTTCCAGCCGCTCCGGCAGCTTCGCTAGGTCGAACTCGGCGAAGGTGGCGCCATCGTGTTTGCTGACGGCGCAGCGCACCGGACCGATATTCTCCTCCAGCACGAAGATGCCGGCGGCCTCGCTGTCGCCGGCCCGTTCGGCAAGCGCGATTGCCGAGCCGACGGTCGGGTGGCCGGCGAACGGCATTTCGTAGTCGGGGGTGAAGATGCGGATGCGGGCACGATGCTTCGGATTGTCGGCCGGCAGCACGAAGACCGTCTCCGACAGGTTGAATTCGCGCGCGATGGCCTGCATCGCGGCCGTGTCCAGTCCTTTGCCATCCAGCACGACAGCCAGCGGGTTGCCGGCCAGCCGCTCGGTCGTAAACACATCGTAAAGCAAGTAGTTCCGGGTTTGCATTCTTGCCTCAATCCAAACATGGGCGAAATTTAATTTGAAATTTGAACCACAAAGCCTGATCTGTGCACAGATAGGGACATTGCGCATTATAGGGGTCCGGCTTGGACCAGCTTGTCAATCCGCCAAAGGCGGAATCGGATTCCGCCATCGAAACGGCGCTTGGGCTTGATCGGGGCGGTCTGCGGAAGAAACGCCGCCGTGGCTGGCTCTACGCGCTGCTGGCGCTGGTCGCCATCGCCGCCGGCATCGGCCTCTACCAATGGTATGCCGGCGCACCCGCCAAGATCGACTATACGACCGTGCCGGCCGCCGTCGCAGACCTCACCGTCGTGGTCTCGGCCACCGGCACGCTGCAGCCCCTCACCCAGGTCGACATTTCCAGCGAATTGTCCGGCGTCGTCCGTTCGGTCTCGGTCAACGAGAACCAGCAGGTGAAGAAGGGTGACGTGCTGGCGGCGCTCGACACCGCCAAGCTGGAGGTGCAGATCGAGCGTGCCCAGGCGTCCGCCAAGGCAGCGGCGGCGAGTCTCGAGGACGCGACGGTAACGTTGAAGGAAAACGAAAGCGCACTCACCCGCGCGGCAGCGCTGACCAAGCGCGGCATGGCGACGGACCAGTCGCTCGAAGCGGCCACCGCGACGCGTGACCGCTCCAAGGCAGCGCTCGACAGCGCCGAAGCCAATCTTGCCATCGCCAGTGCCGACCTCAAGGCGCAGCAGACGGATCTGGCCAAGAGCACCATCTATGCCCCCATAGACGGCATCGTTCTGACGCGCTCGGTCGATCCCGGCCAGACCGTCGCCTCCTCGCTGCAGGCGCCGGTGCTGTTCATCATCGCGGCCGATCTTAGAAACATGGAGTTGAAGGCGGCTGTCGACGAGGCCGACATCGGCGCGGTCAAGACCGGTCAGCATGCGCGCTTCACCGTTGACGCTTTCCCGGAGCGGCCCTTCGACGCCGAGATCCGCGACATCTCCTACGCGTCCGTCACCACCGATGGCGTCGTCACCTATGACGCGCGCCTCGAGGTCGACAACAACGAGCTTCTGCTCAGGCCCGGCATGACCGCCACCGTTTCGGTCGTCACCAAACAGGCCAAGGGCGTGCTTACCGTGCCGTCCACCGCCTTCCGCTACCGGCCGGCGCAAGCCGCCGCCCGCAGCTGGAGCCTGAGGGACCTGTTCACCGGCCGCATGGGCCGCCCCGGCGGCAACCGCCAGCGCCAGGCCACGACGACCCCGACCGACGGCTCGCGCACGCTCTACGTGCTGGAAAACGGCCGGCCGCGTGCCGTCAACGTCAAGATCGGCTCCACCGACGGCGAGCTGACCGAGATCATTTCGGGCCTGGATGAGGGCGCTCAGGTCATCACCGGCTCGCAGCTGCGGAGCTGACCCCGTGCCGGGCCCCGTCCTCATCAGCTTCGACAAGGTCTGGAAAACCTATGGCCAGGGCGAGGCGCGGGTGCATGCGCTGGCCGGCGTCGATCTGGCCATTCGCAAGGGCGAGTTCGTCGCCATCATGGGCCCGTCCGGTTCGGGCAAATCGACGGCGATGAACATCATCGGCTGCCTCGATACACCGACGGCGGGTACCTACAGTTTCGAAGGCATCGATGCCGGACGGCTCGACCGCAACCGCCGCGCCCTGCTGCGCAACCTCTATGTCGGCTTCGTCTTCCAAGGCTACAATCTCTTGCCGCGCACCACGGCGGCCGAAAATGTCGAGCTGCCGCTGATCTATCGCGGCGTCGCCAGAAGCGAGCGCCACAAGCTTGCCATGCAGGCGCTGGCGGAGGTCGGCCTTGTCGGCCGCGAGCATCATACGCCGGCCGAACTCTCCGGCGGCCAGCAGCAGCGCGTGGCGATCGCGCGCGCCATCGTCACACGGCCGACGCTGCTTGTCGCCGACGAGCCGACCGGCAATCTCGACACCGCCCGCACGCATGAGATCATGGAACTGCTGACGCGGCTGAACGGCGAGCTTGGCCTGACCATCGCCATGGTCACGCACGAAGCCGACGTCGCCGCCTATGCCGAGCGCACCATCCGCTTCCTCGACGGCCATGTCGCCTCCGACACGGCCAGCCTTGAGGTGGCCTAGACAATGATCTGGGAAACCGTCCGCCTCTCTCTGATTTCCATCCGCCGCAACGTGCTGCGCTCGTTCCTGACCTTGCTCGGCATCGTCATCGGCGTCGCCGCGGTTATCGCCATGCTGACCATCGGCTCCGGCACCACCGAGAAGGTCAAGGCCGACATCTCCAAGCTCGGCAGCAATTTGCTCGTCGTCCGCTCCGGCCGCCCGGCCGGTCCCGGCGGACCAGGCGGCCTCGACCAGGTGGTGCGTCCGCTGGCCGAAAAGGATCTCGCCGCACTGGTCGCCCACCTCAGCGGCGCGCGCGCCATCTCGCCCGCCTCGCAAAAACAGGTGCGCGTCATCTTCGGCACCGAGAGCCTGACCTCGGGCATCACCGGCACCGACAGCGCCTATCTCGATGCTCGCGACTGGAAGCTGGTTTCCGGCCGTCCGTTCAGCGATTCCGAGACACGCTCAGGCACCGGCGTCTGCCTGGTCGGCGAGACGGTGCGCCAGCAATTCTTCGGCGCCGGCGACCCCGAAGGCGAGATCATCCGCGTCAACCGCACCTCCTGCAAGATCATCGGCCTGCTCGAGCCCAAGGGCTATACCGGCTTCGGCCAGGACCAGGACAATGTCGTGCTGATGCCGCTTGCCGCCTACCAGCGCCGCATCGCCGGCAACCGCGACATCGACAACATCTACATCGCCGCCGACGAGCGGACGCCGACCACCGAATTGCAGCCGCGCGTCGAGGACATATTGCGCGACACGCGCCGCATCACGCCGGACCGCGATGACGATTTCTCGATCCGCGACATGACCCAGATCGCCGACGCCATGGCCAGCGCCACCACGACGATGACCGGCATGCTCGGCGCCGTCGCCGGCGTCAGCCTGCTGGTCGGCGGCATCGGCATCATGAACATCATGCTGGTCTCGGTCACCGAGCGCACCCGCGAGATCGGCATCAGGCTCGCCATCGGCGCGCATGAGAAGCACATCCTCATCCAGTTCCTGGTCGAGGCCACGGTGCTGTCGCTGCTCGGCGGCATCATCGGCATCCTGATCGGCCTGGCGCTGGCCGGCATCGCCTCGGTGGCGCTGACCATCCCCTTTGCGCCGAGCCCGGCGGTCATCCTGCTTGCCGTCGGCTTTTCGGCGCTGATCGGCATGGTGTTCGGCTTCTTCCCAGCGCTGCGTGGCGCCAGGCTCGACCCGATCGACGCGCTGCGGCACGAATAGGGCCCCCTGGCGAGATCGACCGTCAGGATTCTTGCGACGGCGCAACTCTGCGTGCTGAGCCAAAACCGAACGGCCAGCCAAGGTTCACAGCAAGTCCCGCCAGCAGGATCAGGATCAGGCCGGCGCCCTGCATGGCGCTTATCGAGCGGCCGAATACGAAAAAGTCCGAGAGCAAGGCGGCAACCGGATTCAGGAACGACCCGGCCGCTATGACCGTGATCGGAAGCCTGGGATAGGAAGAGTAGAGCAAGATATACACGACGCCGGTATGGATGACGCCGAGGCCGACAAGCCAGCCCCACATGCCGTTGCCAGCGCCCTGGAGCGCGGTCAAATCGACGAAGGGCGCAAAAACGACGATGCCAATCAGACAGTGAATGGCGCTGAGAACGCTAGGCTTCACCGTTTTGACGGCGCGGGTGGTCAAGGTGGTGGCGGCGTAGAACAGCGACGCGACAAGCGCCAGGCCGACGCCGATCAGCCAGTCGTGATCCGCCCGCATGACGCCGAGTTTCGGGATGATCGTGAGGATGAGGCCGAGAAACGCGACGCAGATCCATCCCAGCCTATCCCGCGACAGCCTCTCCTTGAGCAGCAACGCCCCGGTCAGCACGATCCAGAATGGTTGCAGATGATAGATGATCGTCGCAAACCCGATCGAGGTCAGTTTGAAGGCCTCGAACAGGGCTAGCCAATTCAAGACGAGGCAGACGCCGCTGACCAGCACGAGCGGCCACAGCGCCCTTTGCGTGATGAAGAGGCTCTTCCATCCCTCCCGCAGGCAGGTCCATCCGACGAGGGCTATCGCACCGAAGACACAGCGAAAAAAGATGACATTGAGCGTTGGTTGGCCTGACTCAATGGAAAAGAGACCGGCCGTACCGGATATAGCCATACCGGCGGAGAGCATGATTGCCGCTCGCGTCAGCCCCGATCTCGCTTCCATTGTCATTCCATTTCACTTTTCGCGAGGCTTCATCCGCTGCTTTGCACCCGAATTAGTTGGGGGCTGCTCTTGCAGAAAGAGCCACTTGCAAAATGCCGATCGACCAGCCGGACTTGGAAATCTTTGGGGCCTGCCGTGCCAGAATCCCTATCGTCGCCAAGCCGGCAGTGCTAGCGCGTGGGACGGCAATTGGATAATCGTCATGCCACTGCACCACGCGATCGAAGCAAGGAAGAGCCGGTGAGCCGCAAAGCCCGTGTGTTGATCATGCTCGTGATCATCGAGGCTGCCCTTGCCGGTCTCTGGTGGTACCTGGCCCGCTACGGGCTGGCCAATCCCGATCGCGTCGCTCCCAACTTCCAGGAAGTTGTCGGCCAGACCATGGGAATGGCGATGGGCGCGCTGCTGGGCCTCGGCTTCATCCTGTTCTTCGTCGCCGCCCGCAACGACCGCAAGGCAGCGCAGGGCAAGAGGCAAGGCTGACCGTCAGCCAAACATGGAAACAGGGACCAGCGGCCGGTCAAAACGGCAGTCGCGCGTTTTCTTTGACCTCCTTCATGACAAAGAAAGTCCGGGTCTGCCGAACGCCTGGTAGCGCGATCAGCTTCTGCCCGTGGAGCTTGTTGAAATCCGCCATATCGCGAACTCTTATCTTCAACAGATAGTCGAAGTCGCCGGCCACAAGATTACAATCCAGGACTTCCTTGAGCTTGTGCACGGCCTCTTCGAAAGCAGCGAAGCTTTCAGGTGTCGAGCGGTCGAGCACGACGCCGACCATCACCAGCGCGCCAAGCCCTACCGCAGCGGGCGCGATCTCCGCCCTGACCCCGGTGATGTAGCCCTCTTCAAACAGGCGTTGCGTGCGCCGATGGCAGGTGGCGGCGCTGACATTCACGCGGGCCGCCAGGTCGGCATTGCTCAGCCGTCCCTCGGCCTGAAGGGCGCGCAGGATCCTGACGTCGATGCGGTCCAGAGTTTCGGTGGAAGATTCTTCCATTTATAGGCTCTCAAGTGGACGATCAGGTCAATCATACGGCAATTGTGTGAGATGTGTGTAAGTTTCATTAGCAAGTTCGAGAGCACCTTTCGCAGGAGTCCGCCTATAATCAATCCATAGAAATGACCCCGGCGGAGACTAATATCGATGTCACTTCTCGCAAAGTTTGAACGTTATCCGCTGACCTTCGGCCCGACGCCTATCGAGCTTCTGCCACGGCTGAGCGCGGCGTTAGGCGGGAAAGTACAGGTTTACGCAAAGCGTGATGATTGCAATTCCGGGCTCGCCATGGGCGGCAACAAGCTGCGAAAGCTCGAATACATCGTGCCGGACGCTCTTCGCAGCGGCGCCGACACGCTGGTGTCGATTGGCGGCGTTCAGTCGAACCACACGCGGATGGTCGCCGCGACAGCAGCCAAGATCGGCATGAAGTGCGTTGTAATCCAGGAGAAATGGGTGCCCCACTATGATGCGGTATACGACCGGGTCGGAAACATCCTGCTGACGCGCCTGATGGGCGCGGACAGCCGGCTCATCGACGACGGCTTCGACATCGGCATCCGCAAGAGCTGGGAGGACGCGATCCAGTCGGTGAAGGACGCCGGCGGCAAGCCCTATCCGATCCCGGCCGGCGCCTCCGTGCACAAGTTCGGCGGGTTGGGCTATGTCGGCTTCGCCGAGGAGGTGGCCAGGCAGGAAGCCGAACTTGGCTTCACTTTCGACTATGTCATCGTTTGCGTTGTAACCGGGTCGACGCAGGCCGGCATGATCGTCGGCTTCGCCGCGCAAGACCGCGCCGACCGGGTGATCGGCATCGACGCCTCCGGGACGCTCGACCAGACCCGCGCCCAGGTCCGCCGCATCGTCGACGACACCGCCGCCCTCGTCGGGCTCGGCCGCGCCGTCCGCGACGACGAAATCGTCATCAACCCCGACTATGCCTATCCCGCCTATGGTGTTCCGTCGGACGCTACGAACGACGCGATCCGGCTGGCGGCCCGCACGGAGGCCATGATCACTGATCCTGTGTACGAGGGAAAGTCGATGCAGGGCCTGATCGACCTGACCAGGAAAGGCTTTTTCCCCGAGGGTTCAAGGATTCTCTACGCGCATCTCGGTGGCGCGCCGGCCATCAATGGCTACAGCTACTACTACAAGGACGACGGCCCCACCCTTCCAAACCGTCGGAAACCGGCTGCTGTCCCTGTGGGCGAACCTCGCATTGGGGAAAGCACGAGACACGACGCCCTACCGCCGCTCTTTCCGTAATCCGGCTTCCGTTCAGGCGGTCAACGAAACGACGGGGCGCCGCTCGGGTCTTGGCCGCTGCCCGCGAAGTGCCACTCGATCAGCAGCTTCATGTACCCCATCAGTCCTTCCGGCAGGTCGGAAGCATGGCGAATGATCACAGGGCCTTCGATCTCCGGCTCCGCTTCGGTCGCAACAAAGGCGCTGATGCGCCGCGCGATCTCGTCGGCTGGCTCGGCAACTCTATAGTGGCGGAAGATCACCGTGCCGCTCGGCGAGGATAACGCGTAGTAGCGGTGGCCGCGTTGCGCACCCGACAGATCGATCCCGGTCTCTTCGCCCACTTCGCGCATCATGTTGAAATCGACATCGACGAGGCCGTCGCGGAAATCGATGGGTTCGAACGAGCCGGCGGCGAAATAGACGCGGCCGGCATTGACCGTGTGCGGACCCATGCGGATCGCCACCAGCGCATTGTCGCCAGCGACCAGCATGGCATGGGCATAAGCATGCTCGGCACCCGAATTCTCACGCCGCTTACGCCAGAGCATGAACGTGGAGTAGTTGACCGCATGGCAGCGGCCAACCAGGCGTCGGTCGCGATAGGCAAGTGCGGAGAGCAGCACCACCGTGCCATCGAAAAGCGCGGGATTGGCCTCTATCTCGCGCTGCCAGTTCTCGGCGATCGCCCGTTCGTTGTCGCGCGCAAAGGGATGCGGGCCGGGGTCGAGCCGAACGTCGACGGCGTCGACCGGCAGGATGATGTTGCGCGGCAGGTCGAAGCTCACGTTCAGGCCATGTCCAGCGTGATCGCCACCGGGCAGTGGTCGGATGCCTTCGGCCGGTCCCAGCCGGCGCGCGGGAAGCGGTCGACCTCCTGGCCGACCGGAAAGATGACGCGCCAGGGCTGGCCGCTGCGGATGATGTCGGGAACGGCCGTCGCGTTCTTCGCCGCCAGCCCCTTCGACAAAAGGATGTAGTCGAGCTGGCACAGATGCCGCTCCTGCGGACCACGCGTGTGATAGAAACTCCAGCGATCCATCTCCGGCCGCCGTTCGACGACGTTTTCGCAAAAGCCGCCGGCGGTCAAAACGTTGATGCAGGACTGGCTCTCGTCGATCACCTGGAAGCGGTAGCCGTCGAAACTGTCACCCTCGATCTTCACCCGCTGCCGGTAATCGTTCATGTCGCCGCAGATCGCCCAGCGCTTGTCGGCGGCATGATCCTTGCCGAAACGCTCCTCGATGATGCGGCGCACCGCTTGCGCCTCGGCGACGCGGATCGGCATCGTTGCCTCGCGTCCGTCGAGCCCGTTGCGCGGCGACCCCATCGATTTGAAATGCACGAGATAGAGCGTCAGCGGCACGCCGCCGACGGTCACGTCGATCTCCAGGCAGTCGCGCCGGAAGATGCGCTCATTGGCATCGTTTCCGAGTGCAGCCAGTTCCGGCGTATGCAGCCCGAACTGCTCGTAGGTGACATAGGCGTGGCTGGTCATGCGCACGAATTCGATCGGCTGTCCCTGCGCGGTCTCGTTGCGCATCATGACGGCGACGTCGATGCCGCGTGAATCATTGCCGGCAGTGGTGTATTTCTGCCGGTAGCCCTCCCCCACCATCTTGAACAGATAGCCGTATTCGAAGGCCTTGAGCGCCTCGATATTGTCGACCTCCTGCATGCAGATGATGTCGGCCCGGGTGGCGGCGATCGCCAGCGCCGTCAGCTGGCGCGTGTCGTCGGACTGGGCGATGGCGCGGGCCTGCTCCAGCATCCTGTATTCGGCCTCGCTCTTGATATCGAAGAGCGCCAGTGTGCGGTCCTCGTTGAGCTGGTTGCGATAGCCGGAGAAATCGAACCTGTTCATCAGGTTCTCGACGTTGAAGGTGGCAAGGCGCAGCGACATGGCCGTGACCTTTGCCCGCAAGCGGGCACGAAGACAAGGGGCCCGGTCTCTGCCCGCCATGGTTGATCGCCATGGTTGACGGAACCTTTCCGTTCATCCTCCGTTCAGACGGAAAGGTCCATCAATAGGCTTCTTCCCGGGTAATCTGGGCGTGGGGCCTTGTTCTTCGGAGAGTGCCATGAAACCGCTCTTTTTGTCTTCTGTCAGAGGTCTGGTGACCCTTGGTCTTTTGGCGGGCCTGACGGCTCCGTCGCTGGCCGGCCCGATCCCGCAACCCGATCTTTCGGTCTCGGTCAATTCCGCGGCGTCCGGAATCACACCCGTGCGCGACGAATGGGCTGGCGGCAACGACCGGCAGGTCTATCAGGATTGGCGTTGGCGCAACCGTGGCGGCAATTTCCGCGAGCGTCGTTATTCCCGCAACTGGGACAACGGCGACAACTGGCGCTGGAGACGTCACCATCACCGCCGCCATTTCCGTGGCGGTGACGCGGCCCTTCTGGGATTGGGCTTAGGCCTGGGTCTGGGCAGCCTGGCCTACGGCAATTACTACGATCCCTATCCGCGTTACGTTCAGCCGCGGCGCATATACCGGTCGTCCAATGCCCATGTCCAGTGGTGCTACGATCGCTACCGCTCTTACCGGGCCTGGGACAATACGTTCCAGCCTTACAATGGTCCCCGTCAGCAGTGCTGGTCGCCCTATAGCTGAGCGGCAGATATGGGAATGCCCGGCGGCGTCGCACGATGCGGCGCCGCTTCGCTTTCGGCGACAGGTTCCGGCAAAGCCGATCGACGCTAACGCTCTGTTTATCAGGCCGGTTTATCGACTGATCTGATCGGAGCGCTCCCCGAGCGACGATCGCCCCTGGGATTTCGCATGATGGCCGAGGACGAAAACAGAGACAGGCACCGGCAGCGCGTGCTCAAGGGCGCGTCGATCCTGACCGGCATCTCCAACTCCGAAGTCAAATGCACGCTGCGCAACATGCATGCGGGCGGCGCCGAACTCAAAGTCCCGATCGGCGCGCGCGTGCCGGACGAGTTCCTGCTCTATGTGCCGGCCGACGGCATTGGCTACAAGGCCGTGGTCCGCTGGCGCCGCGAGGATCGCATCGGCGTCGAGTTCACCGGCACTGAGCCGAAGCCGCATTGGCACTACGGCTGAACGTCGGCCTTCGGCAAACCGGCTCTCCACCGCTTGAGCGGAAAGAAAAAGCCGGCGGATCGCTCCACCGGCTTTCGCAGCAACCATAAGCAGCGAATTAGTTCTTGGCCTTGTCGACCAGCTTGTTCTTGGAAATCCACGGCATCATCGCACGCAGCTTGGCACCGACTTCCTCGATCTGGTGGCTGTCGTTGTTGCGGCGGATGCCCTTGAAGCGCGACAGGCCGGCGCGGTATTCCTGCATCCACTCCGAGGTGAATTTTCCGGTCTGGATGTCCTTCAGCACGCGCTTCATCTCGGCCTTGGTCTCGGCGGTGATGATGCGTGGACCCGAAACATATTCGCCCCATTCGGCGGTGTTCGAGATCGAGTAGTTCATGTTGGCGATGCCGCCCTCATAGATCAGGTCGACGATCAGCTTGACCTCGTGCAAACACTCGAAATAGGCCATTTCCGGCGCGTAGCCGGCTTCCACCAGCGTCTCGAAGCCGGCGCGGATCAGCTCGACCAGGCCGCCGCACAGCACCACCTGCTCGCCGAACAGATCGGTCTCGCATTCCTCGCGGAAGTTGGTCTCGATGATGCCCGAACGACCGCCGCCGACGCCGCAGGCGTAGGACAGCGCCAGGTCGAGCGCGTTGCCCGAAGCGTCCTGGTTGACGGCGACCAGGCACGGCACGCCGCCACCCTTCTGGTATTCGCCGCGCACCGTGTGGCCCGGGCCTTTCGGTGCGATCATGACGACGTCGACCGACGCCTTCGGCTCGATCAGGCCGAAATGCACGTTGAGGCCGTGCGCGAAGGCGATCGCGGCACCGTCGCGGATGTTCGGCGCGATCTCGTTTTTGTAGATGTCGGCCTGCAATTCGTCGGGCGTCGCCATCATCATCAGGTCGGCCCATTTGGCGGCTTCCGCCACGCTCATCACCTTGAGACCGTCGGCCTCGACCTTGCTGGCGGTCGCCGAGCCGGCCTTGAGGCCGATGGCGATGTCCTTGGCACCGGAATCCTTGAGGTTGAGCGCGTGCGCCCTGCCCTGGCTGCCATAGCCGATGATGGCGACCTTCTTGCCCTTGATCAGGTTGAGATCGGCATCGCGATCGTAATAGACACGCATTTTCGTCTTCCTTCCCGTTTGGTATCAGAGGCCTTGCGGCCCGGTTTTTGCTCCGAAAAGAGCGAGAAACTGTTGCGTCGCCCGGGCGGCATCGCCGCCGATTGTCGCCTCAGTCAATTCCAGCCGGTCGCCGAGCAGCAGACGGATCTGCACGTCGCGGGCGACCAGCCCGAAAAAGCTCCGGAACGCCGTTTCGGCATCCGAAAAGTCGAGAAGCCCGGCCTGACGACCTGCTTCCAGCACCGGCTTCAGGCGCCGGGCCAAAGCGAAGCGGCCATTCTCCAGCACAACGGCGCCAAGATTGTCCTTGCCCGATCCGGCATGACCGACCGCCACCCGGTTCAGCGCGATCGAGGTGTCGCTTGAGATCACGTTGAGCCAATCGGACGCGAAGCGCTCCAGGCTCGCGGTCAGCGAGGCGAGGCCGAGCCCCTTGCCGTCGACCGGCGCCACGCGCACTTTCGAGGCCTGCCACTGCACCGTCGCCGTCAGCAGCCCGTCGCGGTCGCCGAACCATTTGTAGAGCGTTTCCTTGGAGCAGCTCGCCCGGCGCGCCACCGCCGTCATGGTCAGATTATCGCCCTCCTCGACCAGCAGGCGAAGTGCTGCATCCAGCACGGCCTTCTGCCGCTCCGTCAGCGCTTCGCTGGTGTCGATATCGGCGCTTGCCTGCAACAAAACTTTTCTTCCTGCCCGATGATAGCCAGTCGATCACATGGCGTACCGTACGTTACGGTTCGGCATATTGCGCAAAGCCGACCCTGACGCAAGAGCCAAAATGGAAATAATCGGCGACAGACCGCGAACAGCGCGCAATAGCCGACCAGTGCTGGCCAGGCTCAGTCGCCGGCGAGCGGATGGCGCAGCCGCCCAAGCAGGGCCGCCAGTGTTTCGAGGTCTGCGGCCGGAAGTCGGGCGCCGACCAGCTCCGCGATCGACCTGCCATAGACGGCCCACATAAGGCGACGCGTTTCGCGTCCCTTGCCGGTGATGCGGATGGTCTGGCCGCGGCCGTCATCCGAGACCGGCAGTTTCTCGACCAGCCCGTCGGCTTCGAGCCGCGCCAGCAGCCGCGACATGTTGTATTGCGCAAACAGGGTCCGCTCGATCAACTGGAACGGCCGCAACCCGCCCTCGCCCGCTTCGGCAAGCTCGTGCAGCACGTCGTACCAGGCCAGCGGTGGCAGGCCGCCCTCCTTCAGCGCATCCTCAGCCTTCTCGACGAGCTGGCGCGAAACACGCATCAGGCGGGCCCAAGCCTTGATGGCCTCGGGCGAAGGGGCGGCTTTCATGTTCATGCGAGCAGCATAGGCGATAGATGCAATTGCATCAAGCTTGACGATAGATGCTTCCGCATCTATATAGATGCATATGCATTAACCTTGGAAAACAGCCGATGAAACGCGAAATCCGCAAAATCACCGACATCCCGGATACGGGCGGCCTGATCGATAGGACGACCGACAAGCTCATCCTGGTCAGCCATCATCTCTGCCCCTATGTGCAGCGCGCGGCGATTTCCCTTGCCGAAAAGGGCGTGCCGTTCGAACGCATCACCATCGACCTCGCCAACAAACCTGCCTGGTTCGAGGCGATATCGCCGCTCGGCAAGGTGCCGCTGCTGCGCGTCCGGCAGAACGGCCAGGAGACGGTGATTTTCGAATCGGCCGTCATCCTCGAATTCCTGGAAGAGACCGAGGCCAATCCGCTCCACCCTGCCGACCCCTATGCCCGCGCCCGACACCGCGCCTGGATCGAGTTCGGCTCGGCCATCCTCAACGCCGTCGGCCGGTTCTATTCCGCTGCCGGCGAGGCCGCCTTCCGGGCCGAGAGCGAAGGCCTGGCGGCGATGTTCGATCGGATCGAGACAGAACTGGCCGATCGCACCTCCCCGGGACCGTGGTTCGCCGGCGAGCGCCTTTCCCTCGTCGATACCGTCTACGGGCCGATCTTCCGCTATTTCGATGTCTTCGACCGGATCGGCGATTTCGGCATTCTCGGCGGAAAGCCGCTTGTCCGGGCGTGGCGCAAGGCATTGAGCGAGCGCCATTCGGTACGGGACGCGGTTGCCTCAGACTATCCGCTGCGGCTGCATGCCTTCCTGCAGGCGAAGGGCTCGCATCTTTCGGAACTCATCCTGAGGAGCGATCAGGCCACTTCGCTTCCTTTAGCCCGATCGGCCTGAACGGATCGATCACCGTCCCTGCCACCATCGAAGCGAGCAATTGAGGCGCCGGCGGGATCCTTGCGATCGTTGCCACCAGCCGGTCGCGAATGAATGGCAGCGCCGCGGAGTCCGACTGGTAGAACGGCGTGAACGCGAGCGACAGCGCCTGGAATATCCGCACATGCCAGCGCCGCGCCCTTGCATAGGCCTCCAGGGCGGCGTCGACGCTATCGGTCCGCGCCAGCGCGTGGCTGAGCGCCGCCGCATCGAGCAGCGCCATGTTCGCCCCTTGCCCGAGCTGCGGGCTGGTCGAATGCGCCGCGTCACCGACGATCGCCAGCCGGCGGCCGGCCGGCAGCCTCATCGTATGATGGCCGTAGCGCGCCAGCGACAGCTGGTCGAAACTGTCGATCTGACTGGTGAACGCCTCGCACTCGGGCCACAGCGAGACCACCCTCGCCTTCCAGGCTTCGAGCCCCGCGGCCCGTACGCTTTCTGCGTCCGCCGGCTTCAGGCTCCAGAAAAAGGCCGCCATTCTTTCGGCGCCGGGTTCCGGCCGGCCAATCGGCAGCACGCCGACCATGATTCTGGCCCTGTCGTAGCGCTGCAGCAGCGCGTTTTCGTCGAAGCCCTCGCCACGCCAGCCGAGCGAGGCCCAGAACGCGCCATAGGCCAGCGAGCGCGTCTCGCCCGGACCCTTCAGGCACTGGCGCAGCTTCGAGCGCGAACCGCTGGCGTCGACGACCAGATCGAAGGGTCCGATCCTTCTTCCATTGGCGCTGGCGAGCATCACACGTTCGCCGCTCTCCAACGCGTCGATCTCGACACTGGTTTCGACGGCGATCGCCTCACGCTTGGCGGCACGGAACAGCACGCCGAACAGCGCCGCACGATGCACCGCCAGCCCGAACCGGCGGCCGCGCTGCGCATCGTAGCGGACGGCGAGCACCGTGCGGCCACTCCTGGCATCCGCCCCGTGCAGACGATCGATACGGCTGCCCAGCGCCAGGATGTCGTCGAGCAGGCCGAGATCGGCTAGCACGGTCAGCCCGGTCGGCTGCAGGATCAGCCCGGAACCGACGGGCTTCGGCTCGTCGAAGCGCTCGAAGATGGTGACGCGGTGCCCGGCGCGTTTCAAATAGAGCGCCGTGGCCAGCCCCGCAGGCCCGGCGCCGGCAATCGCGATGTCGAGAGATTTTTCCATTGCCCGCCCAAACCGGAGTGGCCGGACAATCCTTCAGGGGCGTGGCCAAATCAAGCCTGCGCCACCGGTGTCAACAACGTCAGGCCTGCGCGTCGAAAGCCGTCCGCGCGTCGCGCACGGCCTCATGGTTGAGCTCGGCCCATTGGACGAGTTGATACAAGGGATGGAACATCGACCGTCCAAGATCGGTCAGGCTGTATTCGACGCTCGGCGGCTTGGTCGGGAACACCTTGCGATGCACATAGCCGTCGCGCTGCAGTTCAAGCAGCGTCTGCGTGAGCATGCGCTGCGAGATGTCGGGAACCAGCCGGCGCAACTCACCGAAGCGATAGGGCTTTTCCGCCAGCGCCATGACCAGCAAAGGGCTCCATTTGCCATTGATGCCCCGCATGACGTCGCGGACCGGGCAATCGGCGAAATTGGCGCCCGCCGTCATGGCTTTGTAGATCTCTAGCTTCGATTTCAGATTGACGATCTTGCCGTCCATCGCTGGTTCCCTGCGTGTGCCTACCTCCCGAAAAACTGCCTTCTTTACGGCAACAGGTCAATTCCTATTTTAGTGCTGGTCTCCTTTTGAGACCACCACAGCACCCGCCGCTTCGGCGCAAAATCAGGATCTCCCGATGACCGAAACCCTTCTCGTCACCGGCGCCTCCGGCCAGCTTGGCCGCGGCGTCATCCATTATCTCCTGGACGCGCACAAAATTCCGCCGGGGCAGATCATCGCCACGACGCGCAATCCGGAGGGCCTGGCCGATCTGGCGGCGCGCGGCGTCGTTGTCAGGGCCGCCGACTTCAGCGACGCAGCCTCGCTGGAAAGCGCATTCAAGGGCGCCGACAGGGTGCTGATCATCTCGACCGGCGATCTCGATCTCAAAACCGGCAAGCGCCTGAAGCAGCACGAGACTGCCGTCGCCGCGGCCAAGAAGGCCGGCGTTGCGCACCTGCTCTACACCTCGATGCCCAACCCCGAACCGGTATCGCCGGTGTTGTTTGCCGGGGACCACTACGGCACCGAGCAGGCGATCAAGGCCAGCGGCATCCCCTATACGATTTTCCGCAACGGCTGGTACCAGGAGAACCTGTTCATGGCGCTGCCGCACGCGATTGCCTCGGGACAGTGGTACACGTCAGCGGGCGATGGCCGTATTGCCCACGCTGCGCGCGACGACATGGCGGCGGCGATTGCCGCCGGCCTCGCTTCCGGCTCGAGCGAAAGCAAGACCTACACGCTGACCGGCCCGCAGGCCCATACGACAGCCGAGATCGCCGCTTTGGTCAGCGAAGTCACCGGCAAAAAGCTGGACGTCATCCAGCTGCCCGACGAGGCCTTGACCGAGGGCGTGAAGGCGGCCGGCGTTCCCGAGGAATTCGCGCGCGTCATCGTTTCCTTCGACGCCAACACGCGCTCCGGCCGCATCGCCATGGTGACTGACGCGATCGAAACGCTTTCAGGCAGGAAGCCGCAAACGCTGAGAGCGTTCCTCGAGGCGAACAAGGCCGCCTTGGCCGGCTGAGATCTGCGGTGCGGGAGCCAGGTAGGTCGGCTTCCCGCGCCGCTATTTCGACGTCTTGGTCAGCCCCAGCCGGATCAGGCTTTCGCCGGTCGCAACCAGCGCATCTTCGCGCGAACGCGGTGCCCAGCCCAGCAGGCGCACGGCCTTCGCACTCGTTGCGTTCCTGGCCTTGCCCAACTCCGTCACGATCTGGGCCGCTTGCCCGTCGAACAGGCCGACGAGCCTCACCAGCCAATCCGGCAGCACTCTTGTCGGAACGCGCGACGCTGCATGGCCCAGCCGCGCTTTCAGCGTTTGTGCGATCTCCAGCATCGTCATGAAATCCCCGCTGATAGCCAGGAACCGTTCGCCCTTGGCGGCGGGGTTGGTCATGGCGCGCAGATGCAGATCCGCCACGTCCCGCACGTCGACCACGCCGAACAGCATGCGTGGCAGACCGGGCATCGCACCGTCCAGCAGGCGTCCTATGAAATCTGTCGAGGTCGAATGGTCGGGACCCAGAACCGGTCCGAAAATCCCGACCGGATTGACGACTGCCAGCTCCAATGCGCCGCCTTGATCGGCAATGAAATCCCACGCTGCCCGCTCCGCCAGCGTCTTCGATTTCACATAGGCGCTCACCTTGTCCGCCAGATTGGTCCAGTTCTCCTCCGTGAACGGACGTCCGGCAATTGGCGTCTGGCCGTAGCCGACGGCAGCAAAGGAGGAGGTGATCACCACCCGTCTGACGCCGGCGTCCCGCGCGGCCCTGAGCACGCGCAATGCGCCTTCGCGGGCAGGAACGATCAGATCGTCCTCATGTTTCGGCACGCCGGGCGGAAACGGCGAGGCGACATGGAGGACATAGTCGCAACCGGCAACGGCCTGCGCCCAGCCTGCGTCGGCCATGAGATCGGCATGGGCAAAGGAGAGCGCATCGCCGGGCTCGGTGCCGCCGACCCTCAGCATCGCCAGGACATCGGCTTCACGCTTGCTGGACCGCACGGTCGTGCGAACGCGGTAGCCTGCATCCAGCAGAGCCAGGATGCAGTGAGCGCCGAGGAAGCCCGACCCGCCGGACACAAGCACCAATTCGCCGCTCATGCCCGCCTCCTCGATGATCTAGTTCGAGCCCATCAAATCGCCACCTGCGTGCCGATCTCGACAACGCGCCCGGTCGGAATCTGGAAATACTCGGTCGCATCCGCCGCCGTGCGCGCCAGGCCGATGAACAGCTTGTCCTGCCACACCGGCATGCCTGAATTGGGCGAGGCCTTGAGCGAACGCCGCGACAGGAAGAAGGACGTCGTCATGATGTCGAACTTCCAGCCCTGCTTGCGGCAGATCGCCAGCGCGCGCGGAATGTTCGGCTGTTCCATATAGCCGAAGTTCAGCGTCACCCGCATGAACAGCTCGTTGACCGTCTCCATCTTGACGCGGTCGCTGTCGGGCACGACCGGCTGCGGCGCCGTCACCACCGAAAGGATGACGTTCTGTTCGTGCAGCACCTTGTAATGCTTCAGGCTGTGCATCAGCGCGGTCGGCGCGCTCAGCGGATCGCTGGTCAGGAACACGGCCGTGCCCGACACCAGTTGCGGCTTCTTCTTCAGCAGATTGCCGGCGAGGAAATCGAGCGGGATCTCGTTGCGGCGGGTCTTGTCGAACAGATAGCGGCTGCCGCGCACCCAGGTCCACATGGCGAGCACGACGGTGAAGGCCACCGCCAGCGACGCCCAGCCGCCTTCGAAGACCTTGACGATGTTGGAGGCAAAGAAGCCTATATCGATGAAGGCGAACAATGCCGTCATCGCAATTGCCACCCAGAGCCGCCATTTCCAGATACGGGTCATGACAACAAAGAGCAGCACCGTCGTCACCAGCATGTTGCCGGTGACCGAAATGCCGTAGGCCGAGGCAAGCCGGCTCGATTCGCCGAAACCGACGACCAGCAGCATGACCGTCAGCGCCAGCAGCAGATTGACGCGCGGCATGTAGATCTGGCCGGATTGTTTTTCCGACGTGTGCAGGATTTCGAGCCGCGGCAGCATGTTGAGCTGCACCGCCTGCCTGGTTAGTGAAAAGGCGCCGGAAATCACCGCCTGGCTGGCGATCACGGTTGCCGCCGTCGCCAGCACCACCATCGGGATAAGCGTCCAGCCCTGGTTCATCTCGAAGAACGGATGGCCGACGACACCACCATGCGCCAGCACGAACGCGCCCTGCCCGGCATAGTTGAGCAGCAGGCAAGGGAACACGATCGCCAGCCAGGCGAGCACGATCGGCTTGCGCCCGAAATGGCCGAGATCGGCATAGAGCGCCTCGGCGCCGGTGACGGCGAGGAAGATGGCGCCGATGGTCACGAAGGCGACGTCAGGCGAATTGATCAGGAAGGCGACGATGTAGTGCGGGCTGACCGCCAGCAGGATTTCCGGGTCGTCGACGATGTGGTTCAGGCCGGAAAGCCCGATGGCCAGGAACCATACGGCCGTCACCGGGCCAAACACCAGGCCCACGCCGCCCGTGCCGAACCGTTGCACCGCGAACACCATGGCGAGAATGAGCAACGTCAGCGGCACCACATAGGGCTGGAACGCTGGCGTGACGACATTCATGCCCTCGACCGCCGAAAGCACCGAGATTGCCGGCGTGATGACGGCGTCACCAAAGAACAGCGAGGCGCCGACAATGCCGACGCCGAGGATGACCGCCGACCGCGCCGGGAGACTGCCGCGCGCCAGCGCCATCAGCGACAGCACGCCGCCCTCGCCGCGGTTGTCCGCGCGCAGCACGAACATGATGTATTTGATGGTAACGATGATCGCCAGCGACCAGATGATCAGCGACAGCACGCCAAGAATATCGCCGCGCTCGGCGACATTGCCGCCGGACGAAGCATGCAATGCCTCGCGAAACGCATAGATCGGACTGGTGCCGATGTCGCCATAGACCACGCCGAGCGCGCCCAGCATCAGCACCTTGGTGCTATGCTGCTCGATTTCAGGATGGCTCGATTGGTCGACGGGTTCTGCCTCACTACCAGTGTTGGCAAGGGCCATAAACGACACTCCGATAAACGCGCGGTGCTCTACGCTTGCTGCAATGCAATATCAAGTGCCCCGACGTTATGGCTTCCATGCCGGCAACGCGGGGCTTGCGTCTCTACCACCCGCAAGCCCTGAGAAACCGCCCCACCGTGCCGGCCATGCCATACTCCAACGCATCGGCTGTCAACCCATGTCCGATCGACACTTCGGCCAATGCCGGAATGCGCTTGGCCAGCGCCGGCAAATTGTTCACCGTGAGATCGTGCCCGGCATTGACCTGCAGCCCCGCCCCAAGCGCTGCATCCGCAGTTTTTCCCAGTCTTTCCAACTCCTTGGCCGCCTTGGCGAAATCGGAATGGCAGCTGCCATATGGCCCCGTGTAAAGCTCGATCCGGTCGGCACCGATCTCGCGCGCGATCCTGGCGCCGTCCGGATCCGAATCGGAAAACAACGACACGCGCACACCTGCCTTTTTCAGACGTTTGACGATCGGAGTGAGGAATGCGGCGCTCGTAGCAAAGTTCCAGCCATGGTCCGACGTGGCCTGTGCCGGGTCGTCGGGCACCAGCGTCACCTGTTCCGGCTGGTGCTTTTCCACAAGCGCCAGGAAATCCTCCGACGGATAGCCCTCAATGTTGAACTCGGCCTTGGGAAATTCGTCATCGATCAAGGCCCTGATCTCCGGCAAATCGGAATGCCGCGTATGCCGCTCATCGGGTCGCGGATGCACCGTCAGCCCATGCGCGCCGGCGGAAAGAGCAAGGCGCCCGAGTCCGGTGACGCTCGGCCATGGCAGGTCGCGCCGGTTGCGCAGCATGGCGATGGCATTGAGGTTGACGGAGAGCTTTGCGGGCATGGCATCGGGTCCAGTTTCACGAGACGGGGCGCATCTATAGCGCCTTTGTCGGGAACAGACAGAGGGTTTTGGGTGTTCCAAGGGGATGAACCGCGAAAGGAACAGCCCTTGAATTTTCTCGACGCCGTGCCGGCGGTGCGCCGCATCGACACCGACCGTGAAGACCTTTTCGCTGTCGATATCGTCGGCCATGTCGCGGCCGCCGACGCGGAAAACCTGTTCGGACTGCTGGAGGCGGCCTATGCGCTCCATCCGAAACTGGACGTGCTGGTGCGCCTGATCGACCACGACGGCGTCGACTGGCCCCACGTGTCCGACGAAACCGCCAGGCAGGGCACGGCCCATGCCCTGGAGCATGTCCGCCGCTGTGCCGCGGTCGGCGACCCGGACTGGATCCCCTACGCCCAGGGCTTCTTCGCCACGCCGCCGCCTTTCGAACTCAGGCATTTCGACCGGGAGGACGAAGCGGCGGCATGGCGCTGGCTCGACGCCAGGCCGGCCAAGCCGCCATGATCATCTGACGATCGTCAGCCGTTCGGCCGCGCGGGTGATCGCGGTGTAGAGCCAGCGCTGGCGGGTTTCTTTGAACGCCCAGCTTTCGTCGAACAGCACGATCTCGTTCCATTGCGAGCCCTGCGCCTTGTGCACGGTCAGCGCATAGCCATAGTCGAAATCGTCGAAGCGCTTCTTCTGCTGCCAAGGAATCTCGGCATCCGGATCCTCGAATGCCGCCTTGAGCAGCTTTATCTTGGCGACGCCGCGGTCCGGATCGTCCTCTTCCGGCGAGACCAAGAGGTTGATGCCCGGCTTCACCGTCTCGCGCGACGAGGTCATCACCTTCCACAGCGAGCCGTTGAGCAGGCCCTTGGCCGGATCGTTGCGCAGGCAGACCAGCTTGTCGCCGGCTTGCGGATACTCGGCATTGAAACCCTTCAACTCGCGCAGCCGCTGGTTGTAGCGTCGCCGCGTGCGGTTGGTGCCGACCAGCACCTGGTCCGCCTTCAGCACCAGTTCCTGGTTGACGTCTTCCTTACCAATGACCTGCGCCGTGCCGTAGTCGCCGCGCATGAATTCGCGGCCTTCGCGTACGTCGAGCGCCAGCCGGATGATCGGGTTGTCACGGGCCTGGCGGTGGATTTCGGTCAGCAGCGCATCCGGCTCGTGGTCGGTGAAGAAACCGCCGCCCGAGATCGGCGGCAACTGGCCGGGATCGCCGAGCACCAGGATCGGCGTGCCGAAGCTCATCAGGTCGCGGCCAAGCTGCTCGTCGACCATCGAGCATTCGTCGATAATGACCAGCTTGGCGCGCGAGATCGGGCTCTGCCGGTTGAGCGAGAAGGTCGGCGAGATCGAGGTCTTGCCGGTCACCTCGTCCGACACCGATTCCTCGCCCTTGGGCCTGTAGATCAGCGAATGTATGGTGCGGGCGTTGGTCGCCCCCTTGGAGCGCAGCACCTGTGCGGCCTTGCCGGTGAAGGCGGCGAACTGAACCTGGCCGTCGACATGCTCGGCGAAATAGCGCGCCAGCGTCGTCTTGCCGGTACCGGCATAGCCGAACAGCCGGAACAGCTGCGGTCGGCCTTCCTTGAGCCAGCGGGCGACCGCCTTCAGGGCATCATCCTGTTGGGGAGAGAATTCCATCAGCGCGAAAGACCGGATTCGCAAGGGAAAGACAAGGCCGCCACCATCAATGCCGAAGATGGCGCCGCCGACCGCCTTCAGTGGCGCAAACTATCAGGTGCGCATCGGAACGTAAAGGGAACAAACCAGTGTGTGCCACGGACCGACTGAATCCAGGCTTTGAATTGTCGCCTTGCAACATCATATGCTGGCTCGGTCAAAACCGATCGACGCGAGGCAGCCGGGAAGCCAAGCGCGGTCCTATTAACGAGAATGTTCATGAGGCCGTTCGCAGATAGGCTGGTAGGAAAGTCGATAAAGAGCATCGAAATCGGCGAACCGGGTTACGGCATCGCCATTTCCCTGTCTGATGGCGCTGGGTTTACGGTACATTCCGAAATCACGACCTGCCTGTCGGACATAGATGCGAGAGCGATAGAACGTGTTGAGATCAGCAATGAGCAAGTGATCCTGCACCTGAGTGGAAATGGCTTTGTCGCGATTTCTAAGGACCGCGAGCGATTTCCGTTCGTTGAATTGTTCGTATACGGCGACGACGAGGGTATGGTTGTCGAAAACTAAATGCATCCCATGGGTCACCGTTTTCCCGATTGACCCAGCAACGAGCACGCGCTCGAACTATGCGGTCCGGATACGACCTGCGGTCGGTCCGGGATCGTTCTCCAGCAGGATCGGCTTGCCATGCGGTGTCGCATGCGCGGCGCGTTCCCAGGCCGCGGCAAGCGCATCGACATCGCTCTTGCCGGCGACGCCCTTGGCCGACAGCAGGCTTTCCAGCGCCGCCAGCCAGTGCTCGTAATAGTCGTGGCCGTCGCTTGCCGCACCGGGCTTCTTGACCTCGGCGGATAAGGCATCGGCCCATTCGCTCCAGGAAAACAGGCCCTTGTCGTGCAGCGCCACCGTCATGGCGAAGGCTTCCGCCTGCCACGGCTCGGCGAACACCGGCTCGTCGAAACCCACCGGCAATGCGCCTTCATGCCGGTTCAAGATAGCTCTCCCAGGCGTCGATCGACACGGTCAGCGTCGGGTCGGCGCCCTCGCCCCAGATCTCGGCGCCGTCGAAAACCACCGTATAGACCCATTGCGGGTTTTCGCCCCGGCCATGCGCGTTGCTGTCGGGAAAGACGAAGCCGTCGCGCACCGCGTCTATCGTTCCCTGCTTGCCGCGTGCATAGCGCGGCAGCCGCGTGTGGCCGGTCGGATGGAAAGTCTTGGTGCGCACCAGATCGCCGGCCTTGAACCGCGCCGGCGTCGCAACCGGCCGGTCGCAGGGACCGCCCTTGGCCAGTGCAGCCGGCACGTTTTCGGCCTTCAGCACTCTTTTGGGGGTTGCGGCTGGATCAGCTGCCTTGCCGGCCTCGAGATCGCGCTCGCTGACAAAGCCGTGGCGCTTCAAGAGCACCTCAAGCGCCTTGATCCAGATCTGGTAGTAGCTCGAGGCATAATAGTCGGCCGGGTGCAGCGATTCGCGCGCATGCCGGCTCTCGTCGATATTCCAGGCACCCATGGCGCCGGCGGTGAGCGTCACGCCGAGCGCCCGCCTCTCCCAGGCGGCGTGGAAGTACGGCTCGTCCCTTTCGGGCGCGACCGGCCCGAAACCCATCTGCCCGCCGAGATCGTGCGGCCCGTTCATGCCGGTTCCTTCGCCAGGCCGGTGCCGATCATCGCGTCGCGCGTCACCAGTTCGGCCAGCCGCTCCTCGCTCCAGCCTTCTGTGCCTTCCGGCCGCATCGGCACCACCAGATAGCGCAGCTCGGCGGTCGAATCCCAGACACGGATTTTTGTAGCGGCCGGCAAGGTCAACCCGAATTCCTCCAGCACGCCACGCGGATCGATCACCGCGCGCGAGCGATAGGGCGGCGCCTTGTACCAGACCGGCGGCAGGCCGAGCACAGACCACGGATAGCAGGAGCAGAGCGTGCAGACGACGAGGTTGTGAGTCTCCTCTGTGTTGAACACGGCTTGCATGTGTTCGCCTTGCCGGCCGGTATAGCTGAGCGAGGCGATCGCCGCCGTCGCATCGCGCTTCAGCCAGGCGGCGAACTCCGCGTCGACCCAGGCCTTCGCCACCACCCTGGCGCCGTTGCGCGGGCCGACTTTTATCTCGTAGGTGTCGACGATGACGTCGATGGCGGCCGGATCGATCAGGCCTTTCTCGGTCAGGATCGTCTCCAGCGCGCGCACCCGCGCGGCGAAGGGGTCGAGTTCGTTGTCGTGGTCATGATCATGGGACATGACCTCAGACTAGCACCGTTTCACAGTGATTGTGACTCTTGGATTTGGGCTCGTCTGAGCTTGCTCGCGGCATGCTTGCCGCCATCAGGAGCGTATTCAATCGTCGCGCTCGGCTTGTCTCAGCTCGACCCGGTAACGTATGTTCATCGGCGTCTCACCATGCCGCGGACCGCCACGCGCACCAGCGCCGACGCTTTGCCATCGTCCTGCTTGCCAGCAACGCGGCGTCGATCACCAATGTCGATTTCAGTCGAACGAAGCAGGAGATTTATTAGATGTCGCTCGAACTCATCAACCCAGATGATCTGCCAATTCCAGAGATGTACACACAGGTTGTCGTCGCGACGGGTTCCAAGCTGGTATTCGTCTCAGGTCAGCAGCCCGAAGACATACACGGCAGGCTCGTTGGGCATGGTGATTTTGCGGCGCAAGCGCGCCTGGCATTCGGCAATCTCGGCCGAGCGCTCAGCGCGGCAGGTGCACGGCCTGAGCATGTTTGCAAGATCACAATCTACATTGTCGATTATAAGCGCGATGAACACGTTCCGATCATCGAAGACGCGCAGATTTCGCTGTTTGGAGATCACAAACCAGCGAATGTGGTGGTCGGGGTTGCGATAATGTCCCCAGGCTATCTCATAGAGGTCGACGCGATAGCTGTCATTGACGAGGCCGTCAGAAGCTAGTGGTATGACCGAGACGGATGAGTCCCGAAGGGATTCCGTCAGATGGCGGCGTGTGCGAGTCTGCGGTATGCGCACTGGGATTTCCATCACACTCAGCGATGCTGATCGTCGTCGGCTTGAGGGCATCACCGTTGACCGCAATTCGGCCCAGAAGCGTGTCTGGCGCGCCCGGGTTGTGCTGCTCAGCGCGGAAGGCCTGGGAACGAAGCCATCATGGCGGCAACCGGGACAGCGAAGACGACCGTCTGGCGCTGGCAGGAACGGTTCATGGAGGAGGGCATCGAAGGCCTGCTGCGCGACAAGACCCGTCCGCCTGGAAGGGCACCGGTTGCGGATGACCGCACCAAGGCCATTGTCGAGATGACGCTCAGGCCACCGCGGCATGAAGCCACCCATTGGACGGCGCGTGCGGCCCCGGCAGCTCTACAGCTGACCGACGCGACGGGATTACGTCGGGACCAGCGCGCGCTGATCGTTAGAAGCTTGCGCCGCTGATATCGCCGCCAAAAGCGTAGCGGCCACCGATCACAAACTGCTCGGCACTCATGGCGATGTGCTTGGCCGCCGCGCGAACGTCGCGTTCGCGCCTCTCGAAGGGCTGGGACTCGGCAAGGGCCCGGGCTCCGATCAGATCGTTCACCCGCAGTACGACGCTCACTGCGACTTCAGCGGCGTGAGAACAGGCAAGCCGGTAGTTGATCCGGGCCGCAACCAGATCAGAGCCCTCGCTTTCGACGGACGCGCACAAGGCCGACATGGCTGACCGCATGTAGGCGCCAGCCGCCCTGCACTGCGAAAGGCAGCGCCCGATCTCTGCGTGAGCCAGTTCGCGTTCTGCGACGGGGACGGTCATGCCCTGACGACGGTGGCCGGAGCTTAACGAGATGAGCGCGTCGATTGCGCCCTTCGCGATCCCAAGCGGCACTGTGGCAACAGTCCAGACAAAGGCGGAAATGCCCGGAAGGCGATAGACGACACCGGCGTGGGTAGGATTTGGCTGAAAGTCGCAAACGAATTCGGCTGGCAGGAACGCGTTGTCTGCCTCGAAGTCCCAGCTTCCGGTGCCTCTCATCCCTGACACATGCCAGTTGTCGATCAGATTGACGGCCTCACGGGGCAAGAACGCTAGAACGATCCGCCCACTGCCTTCGTTCACCTCACAAAGCGGGGCAAAGGTCGTGGCGTGTGGTGCGCCGCTGGCAAAAGGCCACCGGCCTGTGATGCGGTATCCACCCTTAGCAGGGACCGCCTTGCCAATCGCGCCTGTGCTTGAGGCGACGAAGGCCGACGGTTTCCCGAACACCTTCTGTGCGGCGTCCAACGGCAGATAGCCGCCAGCGCGCGAAATGCCGCCTCCGTTTCCGACGAGCCAGCCGATTGTTCCATCGACTGCTGCGGCATGCTCGACCACGGTCATGAAGTCGAGGGGCGAAAGCCCGCATCCGCCCAGTTGAGCCGGCAGCAGAAGGCGGAAGAACCCCGCTTCGCTCAAGGCACCAAACACCTCGTCCGACAGCCTTCGATCCGCGTCAAAGCGCCCGGATTGCCCTGCCAGCAAAGGGCGGATCTGTTCGAACCTTTCGATCATGGTTGCAGCGGTCGATGCCGATTGTCCGTCCAGCATGATGATCTCCTTCCAGAATGCCGGAATGGTCGGACTCGATGAGACGTGGGGCAACAGCAAAGAATTCGAGGCAAGGTGAGTACAATTCATCTAGAATTCGACGCATGCACCGCCTTCCGCCTCTTCGAGAGCTTCAGGCCTTCGAATCCGCGGCCCGCCTTCTGAGCTTCAGGAAGGCGGCCGAGGAACTGTCCGTCACACCCACAGCCGTCAGCCACCAGATACGGCTACTGGAACGCTATTGCGGCCAGCCCCTTTTTCAGCGCCAGCCGAGGCCGTTGCAGCTCACCACTGCGGGCGCACAGCTTCTGCCGGTTGTCCGGGACGCTTTTCTGTCGATCTCGGACGAGCTTGCCCGCCTTACCCCTGGCAGCCCGATCGGCCATCTTCGGGTGACGACAACCAGCGCCTTCGCCGCGCGCTGGCTGCTGCCGCGCCTGGAAAGCTGGCGAGCGGAAGCGCCGGGATCGACGCTCGACCTTGTCGGAACGGATACGGTACTGAACCTTCGCACGGGCGAAGTTGACGTTGCGATCCGTTATGCGCGGCGATCCCCGACAGACGGAGTCGCGGTGGAGCTACTTCGCGATACCTTCCACGTCGTTGCGGCGGCGTCGATTCTTCAGGGAGGCGTCCGCATGATCGAGCCTCAGGCGATCCTCAATCTGCCACGTGTCGAGGTCGGCTGGCCCCTGACCGACGTAGGTGCGCCCACTTGGCGTCACTGGGAGACTGCGGCCCGAGCGGCAGGCCACCGAATCAGCGGCACCGTCCGCCCACCGCAACTGAAATTCCACGAAGAGCACCACGGGATCGAAGCGATCGTAGCCGGACAGGGTCTTGGGCTGTGTAGTGACGTGCTCGTTGCACGGGAGCTTCGCGATGGCCGTCTTCTGCGAGTCAGCGATATCGTTCTGCCCGGCTACGGCTTCTACTTTGTCTATCGGGCCGAGCACCCGAGGCGCGGGGCCTTGGAAGCCTTGCTTCGCTGGATGCAGCGACAAGCCTCCGCGTGAAGCCGATTGTCAAACATGCGCGTGCGCCGGCTCCCACGCACAGAAGATGACCTCAATCGATACTTCGCGCCGACCCCGAATGGCAGGAATGCCGCAGCTGTGCTGCAGCAAGTCGGTTCCCAGTGAATGATCGGTGTAGGTCGGAACGGCGTATCGTCCTACGGCAGGTTCGTCCGCAAAGCTGCCCTACGCAAACCGCCCCGCGTGAGCCGCTCTGAGGGTTCGAAGTGTCCTGAGTCTGACCACTAGCGCCGCCACGATCTGGCCCGCGTCTTTATCAGAAACGAGCCGTTCACATGCCTGGGGGTCGAACTATTCGGCCGCAGCTTTCTGGAGTCGGACAACCCGTCCTTCCTCCGGATCAAACAGCGAGGGCTGCTCCGCAGCTTCATCCTGCTGGAGCGTCGGTTGGCTCTTCTTCGGCATGAGCCCGATCAGCCAGCCCGAGAAATTCTCCATGTAAACATAGATCACCGGTGTGACGAACAGCGTCAGCGCCTGCGAGGCGAGCAGGCCGCCGACGACCGCAACGCCCAGCGGCTGCCGCAGCTCGGCGCTGGCGCCAGTACCGAGCGCGATCGGGAACGTGCCCATCAGCGCAGCAAGCGTCGTCATCATGATCGGCCGGAAACGCATCAGACAGGCCTTGTGGATGGACGCCGTCGCCGACATGCCTTCTCGTCGCAGTTCCAGCGCGACGTCGACCATCATGATGCCGTTCTTCTTGACGATGCCGATCAGCATCAGAATGCCGATCACCGCGATCACTGACAGATCCATGCCTGCGAAGCGCAGCGCAACGACGGCGCCAAGCACCGCCGACGGCAGGCCGGTGAGAATGGTGAGCGGGTGGATGAAGCTCTCATAGAGAATGCCGAGCACGATATAGATGGTCAGGATCGCGCCGCCGATCAGCAGGCCCTGATTGGCGAGCGAATCCTGGAAGGTCTTGGCCGTGCCGGCGAAGGTGGTCGAGATCGCCTTCGGCATGCCGATCTGCTCTTTGAGCGCGTTGATGCGGGTTACGCTGTCGCCGAGCGCCACGCCTTGCGGCAGATTGTAGGAGATGGTCACTGCCGGAAGCTGGCCGAGCTGGTTGACCGTCAAGGCGCCGGCCGTGCGATCGACCCGGGCGAAGGCGCCAAGCGGAACCAGACTGCCGCTCGCCGTCCTCATCTGGATGGCGAGCATCCGCTCGGGCGACCATTCGATCTTGGGATCGAGCTCGGTGATGACTTCGTAGCTGTCGGCCGAACCGAAGATCGTCGAAACCTGGTCTGTGCCGAACCCGCCATAGAGGGCTGAACGCAGCGTGTCGGTGTCGATGCCGAGCTGGGCGGCCTTGTCGCGATCCACCACCAGCGATGCCTGCAGCGCATTGTTCTGCAGGTCGCTGGTGACGTCGGTGAAGGTCGCATGGTCGGCCGCCATCGCGTCATTCAGTTTCTGTGCCCACTGATCGGTCAGGCCGGTATCGAGGCCCTGGACGACGAGCTGGTAGGCGCTGGCCGACGAGCGCGAGCCGAGCCTCAGATTCTGCACCGGCTGCATGTAGGTCTCGATGCCCGCCACACCCGACAGTTGCTTGCGCAGATCCGAAAGCACCTTCTCGATATCGGGACGCTGGTCCTTGCCCTTGAGCTGGACGAAGAGCTGCCCCTGGTTGAGCGCATTGTTGCCGCTGCCTGCCGACCACGCCACATGGTCGACATAGGGCGAATGCGAGAAGACGCTTGCCACCTGCCCCTGCAGCTTGGCCATAGCGTCGAACGAGATGTCCTGCCGTGCGATGGTCGTCACCGATATCTGGCCGATATCTTCTTGCGGGAAGAAGCCCTTCGGCGACACTTCGATCAGCCATACCGACGCCGCAGCGGTGCCGATGAAGACGAGGAACACCAGGAAGGTGTGGCGCAGGCAGAAGCTCAAGACCACGTCATAGCTGCGTGTGACGAGGTCCTGCTTGTGGCCGGGACCATGCTTGTCGCGATCAGCCTTCGTGACCGACAGCAGCCGCGAGCACAGCATCGGCGTCAGCGTCAGCGAGACGAACATCGACGCCAGGATGGCAACCGTCACCACGACGGCGAATTCATTGAAGATGCGGCCGATCACGCCGCCCATCAAAAGCACGGGGATGAACACCGCCACCAGCGAGATCGAGATCGAGATGATGGTGAAGCCGATCTCGCGTGCGCCCTTCAGCGATGCGTCGAAGGCCGACAGCCCATCCTCCTCCATGTGGCGGAAGATATTTTCGAGCATGACGATGGCATCGTCGACGACGAGGCCCACCGCAAGCGTCAGGCCCATCAGCGATATGTTGTCGATGGAAAAGCCGAACAGGAACATCGCGCCAAGCGTGGCGATCAGCGAGATCGGCACCGCCACCGCCGGGATGATGGTCGCCGTCACCCGGCGCAGGAAGACGAAGATCACCATGACCACCAGCGCGATGGTCAACAGCAGCGTGAACTGGACGTCGTCGACGGCCTGACGGATCGAGGTCGAACGGTCGTTGAGCAGCTTGATCGAGGCGGCGGCCGGCATCTGGTCCTGGAAGGACGGCAGCATCGCCTTGACCTTGTCGACGACGTCGACGGTGTTGGCATCGGGCTGGCGCTGCACGGCCATGATGATCGCGCGGGTACCATCGTACCAACTCGCCGTCGTCGTCGTCTCGACCGAATCGACGACGCGGGTCACCTCGCCCAGCCGCACCGGGTGACCGTCTTTGGTGGCGATGATGAGGTTGGAGAACCCAGCGGCGTTGTCGAGTTGGGTGTTGGCGGTGATGGTCAGCTGCTGCTTATCGTTCTGCAGCACGCCGAGCGGCGTGTTGCTGTTGGCAGACGCGATCGCCGCCTGCAGCTGATCGATCGAGATGCCGCGCGCGGCAAGCGCGGTCGGATCGATCTGGATGCGCACTGCGTATTTCTGCTGGCCGTAGATCGAAACCTGGGCCACACCGTCGATCGTCGACAGCGACGGCGAAATGACGTTCTCGGCGAAGGCATCGAGGTCGGTCATCGGAACGGTATCGCTGACCAGCGACATCAGCAGGATCGGCGCGTCGGCCGGATTGACCTTGCGATAGCTCGGCGGCGCCGTCATCTGCGGCGGCAATGATTTCTGCGTGCGCGCGATCGCCGCCTGCACGTCCGCGGCGGCCGCGTCGATATCGCGATTGAGTACGAACTGGATGGCGATCGAGGTCTGGCCAAGCGAGTTCGTGGTCGAAATCGAATCGATGCCGGCAATGGTGGCGAACTGCTTGATCAGCGGCGTCGCCACCGAAGTCGCCATGGTTTCCGGCGAGGCGCCGGCCAGCTGGGCCGACACGTTGACGACGGGAAATTCGGCGCTCGGCAGTGCCGCCACCGGCAGGAATTTGTAGGCAAACAGTCCGCCCAGCACGAGGGCGAACGACATCAAAAGGGTGGCGACGGGCCTGCGAATACAGAATTCGGAGATCATTGGGCCGCCTCGCCGGCCTTGTCGGCACCACTTGCCTTGTCGGCTTGCGCCACCTTGGGAGCTGCCTGATCGCCGTTGGTCGCGGCCTTGCCTTCGTGCACGGCGGCGCCGTCCTTCAGCCTTGTCTGGCCTTCGGTGACAACTTTCTCACCGCTTTTCAGCCCCTGGCTGATGGCGCTGTTGTCGCCCTCGGTCAGCGCCACCTGCACCGGCCGCATCTCGACCGTGTTGTCCGGCTTGACCACATAGACGAATGGCCCCTTCTGGCTGGGCTGCACCGCGACGGTGGGAACGGAAGTCATCTGCGGCATGATGCCGGCGTCCAGGATGACATTCACATATTGGCCCGGCCATAGCGACAGATCGGCATTTGGTATGCTTGCCCGCGTGGCAATCGTGCCCGACGCGGTGTCGACACTGGAATCGACGAAATCGAGCGTGCCCTTACCGATCGGCGTCGGGTCGCCGTCCTTGGTCAGCGTCACCGCCCCTTGCTGCGGGTTTGCAAGCGCCTTGTGCAGCAAGGCAAGATTGCTTTCCGGCAGCGTGAAGTTCACCTGCAGCGGGTCCATCTGGGTGATGGTCACCAGCGGGGTCGCCGTGCTGCTGTTGCCATTGCTGACAGTGACAAGGTCGCCAACAGCGACATTGACGGCACCGAGCCTGCCGGAGATCGGCGCCGAGATGGTGGCGTAGCTCAGCTGGACGGTATCGGCATCGATCGTAGCCTTGTCGGCGTCGATGGTTGCGGCCGCGGCCTTCTGCGCCGCCAGTGCCTGATCGTAGGTCTGCTGCGTGCCGGCCTGCTTGGCAACGAGGTCCTTGGCGCGCTGGAGATCCGCCGCGGCGCTGGCGAGCAGCGCCTGGTCCTTGACGAGCGTCGCCTGGTCCTTGGCCAGTTGTGCCTTCAAGGCGCGGTCGTCGAGCGACAACAAAAGGTCGCCGGCCTTCACCATCTGGCCGTCCTTGACCGCGATCGCTACGATCTGGCTGGATACCCGGGCGTTGATGCTGACCACCGCCGGCGAAGACACGAAGCCGATGGCATAGCGGCGGATCGGGAAGTCCGCGGTTGATGCGGTTGCTGAAACAATCGAAGCCGAACGAGCGCCGGCTGCGGGCTTGTCCGATGCCTTGGCGGTCTTGTCCGCCGCCGCCGGCTGCTGACCCGAAATCAGCTGTTGGACCTTGCCCATGGCCGTGGGCGAAAGATAGAGACCAGCCCCCGCCAGGCAGGCCACCGCAATCACCGCAAAGAGGATTTTTCCGCGCATAGACAACAAGTCCTCTCATCCGACACGCCGAACCCGGTGGTCTTGTTCCAGCTCAAATCACGGCTCCGCGCCGCGAATTCGCCGAATAGATAGGACACGCCTTTGTCGGAAAAGGGCCAAAACGCGGCATTACGAAGATTTAATGTGCACTGCACAATAACCAAGCAACTGAGCCAAGGTGTGCTGAGACCCAGGTCAGGCCGGCATCACCTGAATATCGGCACGCCTTAGCGCAGCATCGGCCACAGCGTTGCCGCCAGCAGCACGCCCATGGCGATGTTGAACCATTTCAACCGCACCGGATCGGACAGGAAGCCGCGCAGCGCGGTGCCGAATCCAGCCCACACCGAAACGCTCGGCAGATTGACGATGGCGAACGCCATCGAGATCAGCACCACCGACAGGAACGGATGGTCGGGATTGGTGTAGACGGCCATGGCGGTGATCGCCATCACCCAGGCCTTGGGATTGACCCACTGGAACGCCGCCGCATTGATGAAGCGCATCGGCCGCGCCTCTGCCTCACGCACCCAGGCCGAGGCCGACGGCTATCAGCAGCACCAGGAAGCCGATGCCGATGCCCAGCATATGCGGAATTGTCCTGACGATGCCGAAATTCACGCCCGACGCCAGCAGCATGAGATTGTTCGGCCCCGGCGTGATCGAGGTGACGAAGGCATAGACCAGCAGGGCAAGGAAAGCGTCCAGGGACATGACGGCTCACAAAGGTCAGTAATACTGACTTAAATAGACCGGGTGCCCGATGCAACTTCATTCGATTGGTCCAATGCGCCCTGCCGTGATCCGTCTATTCCCTAGCCGGCCCAGCCACGGCCAGCACACCCTACCTGCCGTGAGGCTGCGCCGGCAACAGGCTGGGAGCGGCAGTCGTCTCTTGATGGCCGGCCACACGCCGCAGGCCTTTTCGCCTAGGGGTGCTCTCGGGAAGCTTTACCGAATGCGCCAGGCCGAGCGCGGCAAGGATGCGGATGAATATCCAGCCGAGATCGATCTGCCCGCGCTCAAGCCCAAGCCTGGCGGATTCGGGAAACGCATGGTGATTGCCGTGAAAGCTTTCGCCGAAGGTCACCAGGCCGAAACGCGGCAGATTATAGCCCTGCACCGCGACGCCATCGACGCGCCAGCCTTGCTGCCCGCTGCGGTGGGCGAAATGCCCGACCAGCCAATGCCCGGTGAGCGACACCGAGACCCGCACCGCGATGCCCCAAACCACCCAGCTCCAGCCGCCAAGGGCAAAGAACAGGATCGCCCAGGGCAATTGCTGCAGCATCCATGTGCGCTCGACAAATCTGTAGAAGCGGTCGTTCCTGATCGACGGCTCGATAACGAAGTCGGGCGGATTGCGTAGCGCGACCGCGCAATGCATCTGCCGGAAAGCGTCGGTGAAGAAGGGTCGGCGGTGCGCGTGGAGATCATGGCACGCCGTCTGCCGCTGTGCCCAGTCTCTGATGTCATGCGCATAGATCATGCCGAAAGGGCCGGCCATGCCGACGAGCGTGCCGAGATAGACCAGTGCATGCTCGATCCAGATATGCACCTTGAACGATCGGTGGATGAGCAGGCGGTGCATGCCGACCGAATGCCCGGCGCAGATCGTCACCGCCGTCGTTACCACGAACAAAGCCAAGGCGCTCCAGCTGAACGTCATCGGCCCGAACACCAGAGCGATCAGCGTCATCGCGCCGACCCAGATCGACTTGGCCGGCATCCAGACGACATCGCCGTCCTCGGCGTCGCTCAGTGGCTGCGAGATCATTCTGCCTGTGGATATGGTTTTCATCGGTACCTCCCTGCGGGAAACATTTTCCGAACCAAAGCCTTGCCTTTCGCCGCGTCGGCGCCTATTTAGGCAATAAGCTAATTATCTACTATATCGGATTAGGTATTTAGGCAATAGTCTAAATGCAGGACGCATAAAACAGCCCGAGGGCGCAGGCGCCTTCGCGACCCCTGAGGCGGCAACGGTGATTGAAGACAACAATTCAGATAGCGAAACGAGCGCCGGCGCGAACGGCGCCATACAGCGCGTATTCGAAGCGCTGTCGTCGCAGCCTCGGCGCAAGATCCTTGCCTATCTCGCGCACTCCTCGCTGACCGCGGGCGAGATCGCGGCCCGCTTCGACATGTCGAAGCCGTCGATCTCGCAGCATCTCAGCATTCTGGAGACGGCCGGCCTCATCGCGAAAGAGCGGCAGGGACAATTCATCCACTACTCGCTGGTCCAGAACAATCTGGTCAACACGCTGAACGGCTTCGTTCAGGACGTCTGCCCGGTGTCGCGCCCGATCAAGCGGGAAAGCAAGGAACTTGGCCGAGGCGGGCAGCACAAAGATCGTACTTAGGCGAGCGTGATAAGCACTAGCGGCTTTCCAAGGTTTTCATAAGTGCCTTGGCGTATTGGCAGGCATCGAAGTCTGCAGCGATCCCGCAAGACTTTTTGTAAGCGGCAATAGCCCCGGCTTCGTCCTCGGAAACGCCTTCGCCTTGTTGAAGGACTATGCCATACATAGTGCAACCCCAAGCGTCACTCTCATCGCAACTCAACTTGAATGTGCGATACGTGCAAGCTTTCTCGGCATCACCGTCCGCGCGCAGTTTGTCCGGCACAAGCCGATCATGGAGGATTCCCGCACCGCGATTGGTGCAGCCGCCTGCGCTGCCGGTAGCGCAGGCCTGGGCGAACATCGCCTGGGTTTTCGATTGCTGGTCTTCTGGGGTGTTCTCCTGGATGACCCTGGCGGTTTCGAAACAGGCTTCGCCGCTGCGTCCCTCGAAACAGAGCTTGGCGCAGGCCAGAACGTCCCTTGCACAATTTTCGTAGTTTATCGTCGGTGGCGAAAACAGCGCGTCACCGATGCTGACCGCCTCGCGCCAAATATCGGCCGGGCATTGCTGGAAATAATAGCTGGGCGTAACCCTGCGTTCGATCTCTGCAAACAGTTTCGGCAGCACCGACTTGTCGAACGCCGGCTGCTGGCCGGCAGCCGCCAAAGTGACGGAAACCACGATTGCAGCGGCACCCGCCATAACTGCCGCCGCGCGCATCATGCCTACATGCCCTGCGGGCCGCGGTTCATTGCCGCCACGCCGGTGCGGCAGATTTCGACCAGGCCGAGCGGCTTCATGATGGCGATGAACTGGTCGAGTTTGGAGCCCTTGCCGGTGATCTCGAAAATGAAATGCTCGGTGTTGGCGTCGATGACGCTGGCGCGGAAGGCGTCGGCGAGCCGGAGCGCCTCGACCCGGGAATCGCCGGTGCCGGCGACCTTGACCAGCGCCAGTTCGCGCTCCAGCGGCCGCTCCTGGCCAAGCTCGTGCGAGCGCACGGTGAGATCGACGACGCGGTGCACCGGCACGATGCGCTCGAGCTGATGCTTGATCTGCTCCAGCACATGCGGCGTGCCGCGCGTCACGATGGTGATGCGCGACAGATGCTTTTCGTGCTCGGTCTCGGAGACGGTGAGGCTCTCGATGTTGTAGCCGCGCCCGGAAAAGAGACCGATGACCCGGGCCAGCACGCCCGGCTCGTTGTCGACCAGCACGGAAAGCGTGTGGTTTTCGGGCTTTTCCGTTTCCTTGGCGATGAAATAGGCGGAGCCGGTCGGCTGTAGCTGTGCGTTCATGACATGAATCTCGATTTCAGACTTTTGAGCTAATTCTCTGTTTCCGCACGGCTTCTTCCGACAGCCCTGCCTCGGCTGTTATCACACCAGTTCCCTGCCCTTGGCGTCGATGGCGTTGGCCACAGCCTCGTCGGTCGCCTCGTCGGGCAGCAGCATCTCGTTATGCGCCTTGCCCGACGGGATCATCGGGAAGCAGTTGGCCAGAGTCGCGACGCGGCAGTCGAACAGCACCGGCTTCTTCACCGAGATCATCTCCTTGATCGCGTCGTCCAACTCGTCCGGCTTGTCGCAGCGAATGCCGTGGCCGCCATAGGCCTCGGCCAGCTTGACGAAGTCGGGCATCGCCTCGGTGTAGGAATGAGACAGCCGGTTGCCGTGCAGCAGCTGCTGCCACTGCCGCACCATGCCCATATACTGGTTGTTGAGGATGAAGATCTTGATCGGCGCATCGTACTGCACCGCCGTGCTCATCTCCTGCATCGTCATCTGCACCGAAGCATCGCCGGCGATGTCGATGACCAGCGCCTTGGGATGCGCGATCTGCACGCCGAGCGCGGCCGGCAGGCCATAGCCCATCGTGCCCAGCCCGCCTGACGTCATCCAGCGGTTCGGCTTCTCGAAATGATAGTGCTGCGCGGCCCACATCTGGTGCTGGCCGACCTCGGTGGTGATGTAGGTGTCCATGTCCTTGGTCAGCGCATAGAGCCGCTGGATGGCATATTGCGGCATGATCACGTCGTGGCTCATCTTGTAGGCGAGCGAGTCCCGTGCGCGCCATTTGGCGATCTGCTCCCACCAGGGGTGCAGCGCCTTCTTGTCGGCCTTGGCGCTGGCCCGCCACAGCCGCACCAGATCCTCCAGAACCCGGCCGACATCGCCGATGATCGGCACGTCGGTGTGGACGTTCTTGTTGATCGACGACGGATCGATGTCGATGTGGATCTTCTTCGAGTTCGGCGAGAACGCGTTGAGCCGGCCGGTGATGCGGTCGTCGAAGCGCGCGCCGATGCAGATCATCACATCGCAATCATGCATGGCCATGTTGGCCTCGTAAGTGCCGTGCATGCCGAGCATACCGACCCAGTTCTTGCCGGAAGCCGGATAGGCACCAAGCCCCATCAGCGTCGAGGTGATGGGAAAGCCGGTCAGGTCGACCAGTTCGCGCAGCAGATGGCTGGCCTCGGAGCCGGAATTGATGACGCCGCCACCCGAATAGATGATCGGCCTTTTGGCGCCGGCCATCAGTTCGACCGCCGCCTTGACCTTGTCGAGGTCGCCCTGGACCTTCGGCTGGTAGCTGGTGCGCGGCGCCGTCTGCGGCGGCACGTACATGCCCTTGGCGAACTGCACGTCCTTGGGGATGTCGACCACGACCGGACCGGGACGACCCGTCGTCGCGACATGGAAGGCCTCGTGAATGGTCGCGGCCAGCTCGTTGACGTCCTTCACCAGCCAGTTGTGCTTGGTGCAGGGGCGCGTGATGCCGACCGTGTCGCACTCCTGAAAGGCGTCGGAGCCGATCAGCGAGGTCGGCACCTGCCCCGTAAGGCAGACCAGAGGGATCGAATCCATCAGCGCATCCTGCAGCGGCGTCACCGCATTGGTGGCACCAGGCCCCGAGGTCACCAGCATGACGCCGGCCTTGCCGGTCGAGCGCGCATAGCCTTCCGCGGCATGGCCCGCCCCCTGCTCGTGGCGAACCAGGATGTGCTCGACCTCGTCCTGCTGGAAGATTTCATCGTAGATCGGGAGAACGGCGCCGCCCGGATAGCCGAAGACATGCTTGACGCCATTGTCCTTCAGCGCCTGCACAACCATTTCGGCGCCCGTCATTTCGCGCCGCTCACTCTGTCCATTGCTCATCGGTCTGGTCCCGTACTGTCGCCATTTGGGCGTTGCTGGTCGTTTAGTCGTGTTTCGGGCAATAAAAAAGGCCCCCGAGGGAGCCTGTGTGTTGCGCATGGGAGGTTTTCGCCCGGCGGTTACACCGCCTTGCCCACGCGCTTTCCTACGAGAATGAGTGCCGTTTTCATGGTCGCGGACACTAGAGGCGGGAAAGGCAGCCTGTCAACGGCAAAAATGACACCGGCCGCCAAGGCCATCCGCTGCATGAGAGCCACGGCGGCGATGCCGCTGCGTGCCGCCGCATTTGGCCGGCATGCCGCACCACTGCCCTGACCGGTAATCATCGCGGCGGCTTGCAATGCGAAACACGCGGATCGCATTTCTGCACCTTCTTCGCCATGGGCGGGCGATGTGGTGCGACCCTCTGCGGGCCATGATGCTGCGGTGCGTGCATCGCCAGCATTTGCTGGTGGTTGAACTGCTTCTTGGGCGCATGCGCCAGACGCTGCTGCGGCGCCACCTTTCCAGGAGCCGACTGCACATGGACGTGTCGTCCGCCATGAGCCTGCGGCATCTGAGCTTCGACATTGTTGCCGGCCGTCATCCGCTTGCGCTTATTGTCATGCGGATTCTGCACCGCCTCGGCAACCGAACCCGCAGGCGAAATCACCTTGCCATTCGACAGTTTTTTCGGCCCTTGGCCGGAGGCATCAGGCACATTGGCGATTGCAGGCGCTGCGGATATCGCGTTGCCGTTCAGCCTCTTGATCGCCTCGCCTTTCGACGGGTCGAGCCGGGCCTCGGCAAAGACGCCCTTGCGCGGCGGAACCACCTTCGCCGCCTTGATCGACGTCACCACCGAAGGCGGAAGCCGCTGCAGGCGGGGTCCGGCATTGATCGCAACGACCTGGTTGCCAAGTCGCACGCGCGGCGCATTGTTCACGACCACGGTCTGGTTGATGATCGTGGTGTTGCGGATGATGGTGACGTTTTCCCTGACGGGCCGCACCACGGTGACAAGGTCGGCCGCGCCGATCGCCGCCACCGGCGCGAAGCTCCACCAGCCGTCGTCATACGCGACATCGACTTCAGGCGGCGGCGCCGGAGCCCAGCCGATATCGTCCGCGCCCTGGCGCCAGACCACCCAGGCCGGCGCCCATTCGTCGCCGGCGATCCACACCCAGCCGAACTCGGGATCGTAGGCCCAGCGGCCATAGTGGTAGACGATGGCACCGAACGGCTCGGCCGACTGCCAATACCAGCCGTCGTCGGTCCAGACCCATCTGCCTTCGGTGTAGGGCCGCCATTCCGACCGCACGGACGGAACCCACACTTCACCGAAGCGGTTGGAGGTTCGCCATCCACCATAGTTTGAGAGCCGTTCACGGACGGTCACGGAAACCACGGCCGCATGCGCGGCCTGCCAGGCCGGCACGACCAGCGAACTGCCCAGGCTTCCAGCGAGCGCCAGGGCCAGGGCGATGGCCGCCGCGCGTGCACGCAAGGCGACCGGGTTGATCGAAGACATCTCCATGACGCGCTCCAGAGTTTCCGCATCCACGAACCGCCCCGTGCCCGCATCGTCCCTGCCTCTCGGTTGTCAGCGCTCAGCGTGGCTGCATTGCGGCACATGGCAATCACGATCTCGCGACCAACAGGACGTTCATCCTGTTTTCAAGCACCGCCTGCCCAGTGCCCACAAGAAGCGGCGCAAACCGCCTGCATTCACCAAGCCCTTGAAAACGCGCCAAACTATTGGAGGGCGTGACGCGATGGTGGTTTTGGCGAAATACTTTCGCCGCGCCGAACAATGCCCGCCACGCGCTCACCCAAGAAGCGATCCCAAGACCCGGAGGAAACTGATGCTGGAAAAGGCCCCGAACAAGAAACTTGCCGACCTGCTCGACAAATTCGGCAAGGCTCTCGCCGCCGGCGATATCGACAAGGCAGTCAACTGTTTTCAGGACGACTGCTACTGGCGCGATCTCGTCACCTTCACCTGGAACATCAAGACCATGGAAGGCCGCGACCAGGTGCGCGATATGCTGGTCAGCCAGCTGGCGAAAACGAAACCTTCGAACTGGGCGATCGCCGAAGGCGAGGACGCCACCGAAAGCGACGGGTTGCTCGAAGGCTGGATCAGCTTCGAAACGGAAGTGGCGCGCGGCTTCGGCCACATCAGGCTGAAGGACGGCAAGATCTGGACGCTGCTCACCACCATGGTCGAGTTGAAGGGCCACGAGGAGCCGGCCGGCTTCGCCCGGCCGATGGGCGCCAAGCATGGCCATGGCAAGAACCGCCCGACCTGGAAGGAAGAGCGCGAGAAGGAAGCCGCCGAGCTCGGCTTCAAGACGCAGCCGCACACGCTGATCATCGGCGGCGGCCAGGGCGGCATTGCGCTTGGCGCGCGGCTACGCCAGCTTGGCGTGCCGACCATCATCGTCGAGAAGAACGAGCGTGCCGGCGACAGCTGGCGCAAGCGCTACAAGTCGCTCTGCCTGCACGACCCGGTCTGGTACGACCATCTGCCCTACATGGATTTTCCGAAGAACTGGCCGGTCTTCTCACCCAAGGACAAGATTGGCGACTGGCTGGAAATGTACACCAAGGTCATGGAGCTGAACTACTGGTCCTCGACCGAGGCCAAGAGCGCTACCTATGACGACAAGAAGAAGGAATGGACCGTCATCGTCCACCGCGACGGCAAGGACATCACGTTGAAGCCGAAGCAGCTGGTGCTGGCCACCGGCATGTCGGCCAAGGCCAACCTGCCGAACTTCAAGGGCATGGAGAGCTTCAAGGGCGATCAGCACCATTCCTCGAAGCATCCCGGCCCCGACGCCTATGCCGGCAAGCGCGCCGTCGTCATTGGCTCGAACAATTCAGCCCACGACATCGCCGCGGCCCTTTGGGAGGCCGGCGCCGATGTTACCATGGTGCAGCGCTCGACCACCCATATCTCCAGATCCGACACGCTGATGGAAATCGGGCTGGGGGCGCTTTACTCGGAAAAGGCCGTGCAAGGCGGCATGACCACGGCCAAGGCGGACCTCATCTTTGCCTCGCTGCCCTACAAGATCCTGCATGAATTCCAGATCCCGGCCTACGCCGAGATGAAGAAGCGCGATGCCGCGTTCTACAAGGGCCTGGAGAAGGCCGGCTTCATGCTCGACTGGGGCGATGACGAGTCCGGCCTGTTCATGAAGTACCTCAGGCGCGGCTCCGGCTACTATATCGATGTCGGCGCGTCCGACCTGATCATCGACGGTTCGATCAAGCTGAAAAGCGGCGCCGAGGTGAAGGAGATCAAGGAACATTCGGTGCTGCTCAGCGACGGATCGGAACTGCCGGCCGACCTCATCGTCTACGCCACCGGCTACGGCTCGATGAACGGCTGGGCGGCCGACCTCATTTCCCGGGAGATCGCCGACAAGGTCGGCAAATGCTGGGGTCTCGGCTCCAGCACCACCAAGGACCCGGGCCCCTGGGAAGGCGAACTGCGCAACATGTGGAAGCCGACGCAGCAGGAAGCGCTGTGGTTCCATGGCGGTAATTTGCACCAGTCACGCCACTATTCGCAGTTCCTGTCGCTGCAGCTCAAGGCGCGGCGTGAAGGCATCCCGACGCCGGTCTACGGGCTGCAGCAGGTGCACCACAAAGGGTAGTCCGCTATCCCGCTTGTGCAACCAGGAAGGCATAACCCGCGCGGCGCTTTCCGCCGCGCGGGGTCTTCCGTTTTTCAGGCCCTGAGCACCACGCCCCTCGCCTTGGCCCAGCGCTCGACGACCTTGCGCTCCTCCGGCGAAGCGACGCGATTGCCGAAACCGCGCACCTGCACCGCACGGTTTTGCGGATCGAGCTCGATCGTCAGCAGCCGCTCGATCTTGCCGAGCGCCGTGCGCCGTAGCACCCAGATCGAGGCGTGGCCGGCGATGCATTTGGCCGCGTACATCGAGACGCAGTGATGCATCGCCCGGCTCTCGGCAACCAGGTCCTCGGCCGTCTTCAGCTGGCGAACGAAGAAGCGCTCGCCATGCGCCTTCGCCTCCTTGGCCGACGGCCGCCACTCCCAGTCCTCGAGACGCGAGCCGTCCCAGGCGCGGCTCTGCGACTGCGGTCCGGCAGTACGTGGAGCCCGCCCGGCGGCGCGGCGACGCATCGCCTCGATGCGTTCGATCGCGGCAATGTCGCGGTGCCATTCCAGCATCTGCCGGCGCAGCGAGGCGAGCGTGCGGCCCTTCAGGCTATAGGCTGCGTCGCGCTGGTGCATGGCGCCGATGAAATCGCAGAGATCGTCGATCTCCTCCTTCGACGCCGGATGCCCGCAGAAAAACCGCGTCACCTCGCGCCAGAAGGCCAGCTCGCCGCGCGGCGTGCGGGCGATCTTCGTGCGCGCAATGCGAGCGGCCAGTCCGGGATCATCCGTGTAGGACCGGGCGATCGCCAACCAGAACGCCTCGTCGAAGGTGAAATCGCCGGCCACGTTCAGGAAGCAATGCACCTCCTTGCGCGACAGCCACGCACTGGCGCCCGCCTTGTACAGCGAGTCGCCACGCGCGACCGCGACATACCAGGCCTTGCGGAGCGCTACCTCATTGGCATCCAGCCCCGAAGCGTCGAGCCAGATGGCCTCGAGCGCGACCGAGACCGGGTAGCGCGCATAGAGATGACGCGCGGCAGCCAGCCGCAAGCGCGCGCGGTCGCGCGTCTTCAGCTTTGGACGCCACAGCGCGCCGTCGCGGATCGCGACGCCGGCAAAGCCCCGGCGTGCCTCATCAAGCGCCCGCTCGAAATCCGGAGCGGGACGCGGGACGTGGGAAACCCGCCGCAGCGTTGCGGCATATGCTTCAATGCGTTCGCGCTCGGCGTCCTGCCTGCGCTGGATCATGGACTTTGCCATGGCCGTTCTTCCTGATTGGAACCCTGTCAGCCGCACGCAATTCCAGCGTCGGCACGGACTGTGTCGCTCTGGATTGCCGGGACATGACGGGTCTCCTTTCAGGAAGACGGGTTAGGAATGGGCGGCGTCTCTACGCTCGCAGCGAACTCGGCGCAAGAGCCATTCTTTCAATGTTTACAATGTGATGATAGGTGTTACGAAAGCGCATCTCAGGCCTTCGGGCAGCCGCCATCGTCGGCGGAGAGCTCTCAGCTCTCCACCGTTTTGACGGAACGTCGCTGCATTGCGAACCAGACGACAACCACGATCGCAGCGCGGCGGTCCTCAGATCGTCAGGAAGTGAGAAACCCGCTGTGGGCGCGGATCAGCCCGACCGTCCGCCGCGGAGGCGCAAAATGCGTGAACAAGATCTCATCGTCGCCTCCATCAAAAGCGTGGTCGATACCATGCGGCCAATGAAAAGGCAGGTCGCATGCCGGGCGCGGCTAATACATCGGAACAAGCGCGGCAGCAAGACCGCGAACGTGCCTGGCATCGGCGGCTTCGAACGAGCCGGCAGCGGCGCTGGGCTCGCCGCGGGAAGCGGTCGGCAGCGAGGCGGGAGCACTTGCGGCAGGCAGGCGCTCGCGGCAGTCATCCGGCCAGGATGCAGTCACCACGCTTTCGCCGTCGAAGCAAAAACACATGGGCCGTCTCCTCCAGTCAGGGTTGCGTCAGGCGCGATCGCGAAACTCGCGAACAACGCGCTGCAGCAGCGGCACGTAGTCGCGAAAAGTCCGCGTCTTCATGTTGGCGACCTTGCCGCCCTCGTCCCAGATGCGGACGCGTACCGCTTCTTCGTGGAACGGGTTCTTGCGGAACTCCGCCACTTCCTCAGCGCTCATCGGCCCACCCTGCAGGGAGAGGGTATGAACCGAAGCCTGTGAGAGTTTGCCGAAATAGGTCGGATCGGTGGCGCACAGATAGCGCTTGGCCGAGACGTGCAGCCTGACGCATTCGACGATGACGGGCGGAAAAAACGGCGCCAGCACTTCGCCGCCGGCCTCGTCATGGTGCTTGTCCTCGACATCGTCGGGCGAGTAGGTGCCGAACTCGCTCGTGTAGTGGCCGATATCGTGCAGCAGCGCGGCCGCCACCAGCACGTCGGGCGCGCTGTCCTGCTCGGCGAGCCAGGCCCCCTGCAGCATATGCTCGGACATCGTCACCGGCTCGCCGAGATAGGATTCGGCACCCCGGCGCTCGAAGATGTCGGCGATGAACTCGACGATGTTGTCCGCGTTCAGATCCTGGCCGCTCATTCCGCCGCCTCCCGGAAACCGTGTTCGATCGCCGCGAGCGTCGACAGCAGGCCGTCCTTGTCGGCGTAGCAGCCTTGCAGCCAGCGCTTGCCGGTTCCGGAAAACGCCTTGCGCGCATGCATGACCCGGGTGTTGTCGACGATGAAGGCCTGCCCGGCTTCGAGCTTGAACGTCACTTCGAAACGGGGATCCTCGATCAGTTCGGCGAACCGGCGATAGGCCGCATAGTATTTGCCCATCTCGGCGAAGGGCACGTCGACCGTCGGCGCCAGCGAGCGGTTGTTGAAACGAATGCAGATGAGTTCGCCATCCGGCCCAAGCTCGATCATCGGCCGCTTGGCCTGCAGCCGCACGCCGGACGAGCCCGCATACTCGAAGCGCGCTGGATAGGAGCTCAGCAGACGGAACCCTTCCGGGTTCTCGGTCTGCAGTGCCTCGGCGACCGCGAAGCCGTCGACGACACTGGACTCGCCGCCATCCACCGTATTCTCGATGCAGGACAGGATCTGCAGCGTCGGCACCGGATCGCGATAGGGATTGTCGGTGTGCGCCTGCAGGCCGAGATTGGTGTAGGCGAGGTTGCTCGGATTGACCTCGGCGCGCACCTCGAACCAGCGACCGTAATTGGTCTCCCTAATATAGCCGAACAGGTCGGACACCTTGCAAAGCGCGCCGGATTCGGCCGGCAGGCCATCCATCACCGCAAAACCGAAGCGCCTCACAGCCGAGAGCCATTCACGCAGTGTTTGGCGATCATGACTGGCGGCGGCGTAGCCGGCGCGCGGCACCGAATTCTGCATCGTCGCCCTGGTCCAGCGCTCGACCGCATCGCTCGTCCAGCCTCCTTTGCGCAACTCGACGCGGTCGTAGGCGTGCGCGCCAAGCCATTCCGCTGGAAAGCTGACCGTCTTTCCTTCCGGTACAAAGGTAAGCTCCAGGGCACCGGGCTTGATCAGGGCCGCGCCGATGCGCGTATCGGCGGGAACGTCGAGAATGGTGATCAGCCGTTGGCCGTTGCCGGCGCTGCGCGTCTTGTCGTCGAGCGCATTGTCGCGCAGCCACATTGCGTGAAAGCGGGCGCGCGTCCCATTCTCCCAGCCAAGTTCGATCGTTCTTCCTTCGTCGCCGATAAGCGCGTGGGTCAGCATGGAGATCCGTTCCTGTTGCCTTGGTCCGCAGGGTTCGATTGCATGCTGGCCGCCTGACAGGCATAATTCAAATTATGATTTTTCGGCCAATGACCAAAGAGAGCTAATGCCTCGAACTCCGGCTTTACCTCCTCTCGATTGGCTGCGCAGTTTCGAGGCGGCGGCGCGGCTGTCGAATTTCACGGCTGCGGCAACCGAGCTTGGCCTGACACAGGCGGCCGTCAGCCAGCACATCCGGTCTCTCGAGGAACGGTTGAAGGTCCGGCTGTTTTCACGGCTGGCGCGCGGCGTCGCGCTATCGCCGGAGGGCGCTGCTTACCTGCCTCACATCCAGTCGGCATTCGCCACTATTCGAAACAGCACCACGGAACTGTTCGGGCCGCGCGCCATCCAGACTGTCACCGTCCGGGTGCCGATCTCCTTTGCGTTGCTGGTGTTGGTGCCTTCGCTACCCGATCTCGCGAAGGCTCTTCCACAGATCCAGCTCGACATGGTGACGATCCATCGGCCGACCGATTACGATCAGCCGGGCCTGGCGCTCGATATCCGCTTCGGCAACGGAGCCTTTCCCGGCCGCGAAGCCGACAGACTGACCGTCGAGCGGCTGGTGCCGGTGGCCTCCCCGACCCTCGCCGGCAATCCCGACTGGACATCGCTGCCTTTGCTTCTGGTCGCCGGAGCGCGTGAAATGTGGGCGGAATGGTTCGCCGCCGCCGGCGTGCCGGGACACCCGAGGCGCTCGCACCGCTTCGACAGTTTCGTTGCTGCCATGGAAGCGGCCAGGGCCGGCGCCGGCGTGCTACTGGGTTCGCGGCCGCTGATCGACGCCGCGCTCGCCGGCAAACATCTGGTCAGGCTCTCCGACTTCGAACTCTCGAGCAGTTTTGGGCATTTCCTGACACGAGCGTCGGCCGCACCGTTGACGCGCGCCGAACAAGACTTCCGGCAGTGGCTTCTGTCGCGCCTCGCCGGCGCGACGCCGACATAAGGTCAGCGACGCTCGCCGATGCGCTTCCAATAGATGAGCGTGCCGGTCAGTCCGCCATGCGGCTTCAACGCAAAGTCCGGGATTTCACCGGCGAGCGTGAAGCCGAGTTTCTCGTAGAGGCGGGAGGCGCCCTCCTCTGTCGCCGTGTCCAACACCAGCAGCGTGCGACCCATCTCGACGGCAAGCTCCTCCGCGGCCCGCATCAGCCGGGTCGCCACGCCCTTTCCGCGATGGGCGAGCCGGGTCATCAGCTTGGCGATCTCGGCCCGGTGCGGCTGGTTGGGAGGATAGTCGAGCAGCAAGGTGACGGTGCCGACCAGAGCCTCGCCATCCCACGCGCCCAGCACAATTCTTTCACCGCGCGCTGCTGCATCCAATGACTGGCCCCAGAATGCCTCCGCCGCTTCTCGCGCCAGCGGATGCATGAAGCTGACCGATCCGCCGGCTGCAACCGTTTCGACCAGCAGGTCGGCCAGCATTTTCTCGATTTCCGCATCGTGGTTCAGAACCTTGATTTCGATGGAGCTCATGCTTTGCCGTATGCCCTTTGAAGCAGCGGATGCCTTTGGTGCGGTGGGAGCAGTTCGAGGTCGGCGTCATTCGAAGTGGTTGAAGCGCCTTCGCTTCCGCGCCCGGCGGATTTCAGCGATGCGTTCGGTGTCTTCCTCCTGCAGGTGCCGGCCGCGCTCGAGGATTTCGAGCGTGTATTCCTCATAGGTCAGGCCGAGCCGCTCGGCCCTGTCGAGCCGCATCAGCATGATTTCGCGGCTGGGCGCTTTCCAGGCTTTCGCATGGGCGGCCTGCCAGGCGAGGAAGACATAGGCGTCACCCTTGCCCCAGGGCGGGCCGTCATAGTCGTCGAGCGGCGGCCCGCCATTGTCGGAGCGCTTGGGACGTCTCGCCACGCGATCACCCTCTGACCAGCGCAACCACATAGTCGGCTGCCTCCGGTCCCGGGGCGTGGAAGGTGCAGTCGGACGGCGCGCCGAGCGCCAGGCAGTCGCCGGGCCGCAGACAGTGCACGACGTCGCCCTCGGTGAAATCGAGCCGCCCGCCGATCAGCCAGATCTGCTGCTTGATGAAGGCATAGGACGCTGCCGGGAAGCTGACCCTGGCGCCCGCCGGCAGCCGCACCTTGATCAGTTCGAGCGGCATGTCAGAGACCGGCGAGAGGTGGCGCCGGACATAACCGGTAGCGGGGTCGCGCCACACCGGCTGCTCGCTTTCGCGCAACAGGCCGCCGCCTTGCAGTTCCGCGCGCGCAATGAGTGTGGAAAGCGTCATGCCGAAGGCGGCGGCGATGCGCACCAGCAGTGTCGCCGTCGGGCTGGTCTTGCCGCGCTCTATCGTGCTGAGCATGGCCTTGGACACGTCCGACCGTTCCGCGAGTTCCGCCAGGGACCAGCCCCGCAGCGCCCTTTCGGAGCGTATCCTTTTGCCGATGCTGGAAGAAATGTCGTTCGCTATATCATCCATTGGTTCGATATAGCGAAATTCATGCGCAAGGAAAAGAGCCCGATAGATTGGATTCTCGCGCCGGCCTTAACGCCGCCTACACCATCCGACCTCACCCGGCTTTAACCCCATTTGTGTAGGGTGGACGTTGCTGGGAATGGGGATCAGACCGCTTATGTTTGTCGAACGCGAAGCCTCCGTCGGAGAACCGACCTCGCAGGAGCGCCGCCACGCGGAACAGAACGACAAGCGCATCCTGGGCAATGTCGTGCAATGCGACGGCGCGCGTGCCACCATCAGCGCCTATGCCGACGACATTGAAGGTGCGATCACCGGCCTGTGGACGGTCGGCAAGATGATCTCGATCAATCTCGGCTCGACGCGAACCGTCGGCCTTGTCTATGAAATCGGCAAGTCGGACCGCGCCTGGAGCAATGAAGGCCAGAACCCGATCGAGGTCAGCATCGAGCTCATCGGTGAAGTGCGCGATGCCACCGAGCCCGGCGCCAAGCCGGTCTTCGATCGCGGCATCACCACCTATCCGCATATCGGTGCCATCGCCCACCGCATCCGCAGCCGCGACCTGCAGGCGGTCTACGATCTCGCCGGGCGTCATTCGATCACCATCGGTACGCTGTCGCAGGACGAGGCGATCGATGCCAACATCGCCATCGACGACACGCTGGCGCGTCACTTCGCCATTGTCGGCACCACCGGCGTCGGCAAGTCGACTGCCGTCTCGCTGCTCCTGCGCAAGTCGATCGCCGCGCGGCCCGATTTGCGCATTCTCATCCTCGACCCGCACAACGAGTTTGCCGCCTCGCTGCCCGAACATTGCGTCAGGGTCGATTCGAAGACGCTGGACCTGCCCTTCTGGATGTTCAGGCTCGAAGAATTCGCCGAGGTGCTGTTTCGCGGCCGCGAGACGGTGGCGGAAGAAGTCGATGCCTTGCGCGATCTCATCCCCGCCGCCAAGAACCTCTATCGCAACCCTGGTTCCGGCACTTATCTCAGGCGTGGCAGCGACGCGCTGACCGCCGATACGCCGGTGCCCTACCGCATCGCCGATCTCATCAAGCAGATCGACGAGCGTATCGGCATGCTGGAAAGCAAGAACGACCGCCCCATCCTCAAATCGCTGAAGACCCGCATCGAATCGGCGGCGTCCGATCCGCGCTATCGCTTCATGTTCAACTCGCGCCTGATCGAGGACACGATCCACGAAACGATCGGCAACATCTTCCGCGTGCCGCACCACGGCCGCCCGGTCACCTGCTTCGAGATGGCCGGCATGCCGTCCGAAGTCGTCAACTCCGTCTGCTCGGTGCTGGCGCGCCTGGCCTTCGACCTCGCTTTGTGGAGCGATGGGAAGCTGCAACTGCTGCTGCTGTGCGAGGAAGCGCACCGCTACATGCCGGCCGATCCGCGCCTCGGCTTTGCGCCGACCAGGCACGCGCTGTCGCGCATCGCCAAGGAGGGCCGCAAATATGGCTGCTATCTCGGCGTCGTCACCCAGCGCCCGGGAGAGCTCGATCCGACCATCCTGTCGCAATGCTCGACCTTCTTCGCCATGCGGCTCGCCAATGAGCAGGACCAGGCGATCATCCGTTCGGCGATCGCCGACTCCTCGGCCTCGACGCTCGCCTTCCTGTCTTCCATGGGCCAGCGCGAGGCCATCGCCTTCGGCGAGGGCGTGGCGACGACCATGCGGCTGAAATTCGAAAAACTGCCGCAGGATCTGATCCCCGGCACAGGCAAGCGCGAGCAGGCCTCGTCGTCCGAGACCGGCGACGACGTCGATCTCGCGGCGATCGTCGAACGGCTGCGCAACGTGCCGAAGCCGCAGCAGCAGATGGCCTTCGCCGAGGTCGTCGATAGCGGCCGGCAGGCCGGCGACCCCGACTATCGCAAGCCAGCCACCACAACCCCGCGCATGCAGCCGGACGACGATTTCGACCTGCGCTACGGCCTCAAGCCGTCGACCTTCGGGCTGCGCCCGCAGAACGACTGAGCCGATAGCGTTAGATCCTTTCGGCTCTGTCTCGTCGGCCAGCCTGGACAAATCCCGTCAGGAATTCGTCAGGCTGAGTCGAATGGCGTCGTTTTCGAGAACCGGAGCGGAGCGGACAGTTAGTCCTTGACCACCGGAAGCACAGAAAACAGCGCCAGGCGGCCAGCCTCACGAATTCAATGATGGGATTTTAGGCGCAGACGCGATTGCGTCCCTGCCTCTTGGCTTCATAAAGCTGGCGGTCGGCGCGGCGGTAGAAATCTTCTGCCGTTTCCTTGCGGTCCCAGACGGCGAGGCCGACGCTGGTGGTGATCTTCAGCCGGACATTGCCCGACAGAACCGACATGTTGGCGACCGCCTTGCGGATGCGTTCGGCGAATTTGGAGAGCAGTTCGGCGTCCATGTTCGGCGTCACCACGGCGAACTCCTCGCCGCCGAGCCTCGCCACCACGTCGTGATAGCGGGTCATGCCCCTCAGGCAGCCGGCGACCGCCCTCAGCACCTCGTCGCCGACATCGTGGCCATGCGTGTCGTTGACCTGTTTGAAATGGTCGAGGTCGAGGATCATCAGCCCAACCGGCTTTTCGATGCGGCGGAATTCCTCGAGATATTCCTTCAGCGCATCGTCGAAATAGCGGCGGTTCTGCATGCCGGTCAGGCCGTCAGTCAGCGCTGCGTGCTCCAGCGTCTCCGAGCGTGCGCTGAGCGAGACGGTCATGGCGCGCAGCTTGCCCTCTTCCGTCGCCTGACCGCGGATCATCGGGTAAATGAAGAAGACGCCGAAGAACAGCGCCGTTGCCAGAAGCACGCCGGTCGCAAACAACAACTTGTTGAGATAGACGATCTTTTCGATGCGCGAGGCCGTATCCAGGTCTGTAGCGATGCCTTGCAGAAGACCATAGGCATGCAGCGTCACCAGGCCGGCGGCCAGGATCACGAAAATAAACACGAAAAATGCGGATTCCGCTTTATGGAAACGCATTTGCTCCCCGTAGCAAAACTGCCCATCGGCCTTATGACATGCTGCCGCCTTACGGAGGGTTAATCAGAACAACCTGAACGGGAAACGCAAGTTTTGTTTTCAGTTTTCTGATTGCATTAGGAACGCGGCATCAGACCGGGAGCACCGCGCCGTCGGACTGATGCAATCGTTGCCATTCGGGGCCTAACTGATGTCGAAACCAGGTCGCCTGGCGCTTGGCATATTGCCGCGTGGCGATCTTGGCGCGCTCGATCGCCTCGGGAAAACTTAATCGCCCGGCCATTGCCGCCTGCAGTTCGCGAACGCCGATCGCTTTCATCGCCGGGAGATCCGGATCGAGGCCGAGAGCCACCAGCCCCTTGACCTCGTCCAGCGCACCCTTGTCCAGCATCCGGTCGAACCGCGCTTCGATCCGCTGGACCAGTTCCGCCCGGTCCGGATCGATCACCAGGAAGCGCGCGCTGTGGCGGTCGATCAGCGGCCGGCCGCGCGCCACCTGCCAGTCCGCAATGGAGCGACCCGAGGCGTCGAGCACTTCCAGCGCCCGCACGATGCGCTGGCTGTCGGTTGGTTTCAGCTGCATTGCGACCGCCGAATCCTCGCGCAGCAGGATGCTGTGCAGCCTGGCCACGCCCTGCTCCTTGAGTTCATGGCGCCAGCGGTCGCGGATCGATTGCGGAATCTCGGGCATGTCTGAAATCCCTTCCGCAAGCGCCCTGAAGTAAAGCCCGGTGCCGCCGACGAAAATCACAGGCCGTTCGGAGAGCGTGCCGTCCGGTCGTTCGGAGAACGTGCCGTCGTCGATCAGCTTCGTCACGTCGCGCAGCCAGGCGCCGGTGGAATAGGCGACGGATGGATGGACATGGCCGTAGAGAAAATGCGGCACGCGGGCGAGTTCGGCGGCACTCGGGCGCGCCGTCAGCACATTGAGCACCGAATAACCCTGCATCGAATCCGTATTGACGATGACGCCGCCGCTGCGTTCGGCGAGATCGAGCGCAAGCGCCGACTTGCCGCTGGCGGTCGGCCCGGCTATCAGGGTCGCGTTCTTCACGCGGCCCTCGCCCGCCTGCCCACCGGAATTTTCGATGCCGCTGATTGCCACGCTTGTGTCCCATCCCGAAGGCCGCGCAGTGTCGGCCGCGCTTGCGAATATGGCCTCACGGTCGGTCGGTGCAAGCGCTGTTCATTGGCTGGCCGAAGACATCGCCTGCGATCTCGTTTTGCCCGAGCAAGCCGAAGCCGGCGAAATGACCGCCAGGCTACGCACGGCACTGGCCTCCGAACCGGTCGACATCATCGTGCAACCGGCCGACGGCAGGCGAAAGAAGATCCTGCTGGCCGATATGGATTCGACGATGATCGACCAGGAATGTATCGACGAGCTGGCCGACGAGATCGGCGTCAAGGATCGCGTCGCGGCGATCACGGCGCGGTCGATGAACGGCGAGATCGCCTTCGAGCCGGCCTTGCGCGAGCGTGTCAGCCTGCTGAAGGGCCTCGACACGGCTGTCGTCGACCGCATCATCGCCAACCGGCTGACGCTGGCTTCCGGCGGGCGCGCGCTTGTCCAGACCATGAGGGCCAACGGTGCCTGGACGGCACTCGTCTCCGGCGGCTTCGATGTCTTCACCAGTCGCATCGCCGCCAGGCTCGGCTTCCAGGAAAACCGCGCCAACCGGCTGATCGAGGAGAACGACCTCTTCACCGGGCTCGTCGCCGAGCCGATCCTTGGCCGCGCCGCCAAGGCTGAAGCGCTGCTCGAAATTGCTGCCCGCCTCGACCTGACGCCGGCCGACGCCATTGCCGTTGGCGACGGCGCCAACGACCTCGACATGATCCGCCTCGCAGGCACCGGCGTCGCCCTGCACGCCAAGCCCACCGTAGCAGCCGAGGCAAAGGTCCGCATCGATCATGCCGACCTGACCGCCCTGCTCTATCTGCAAGGCTACCGCCGGGAGGAGTTCGCCGAATGAAACCGATACGCACCGAGCGCCTGATCCTGCGCAACTGGGAGGAGCGCGACCGCGCGCTGTTCCACCGCATCAACTCCGACGAACGCGTCATGGAATTTTTTCCATTTCGCCGCGACCGTACTGCTGCCGATGCCAAGATGGACGAGTTCCGCGCCTGGATCGCCGAGGACGGCTATGGCTTTTCCGCCGCCGAGATCGCGGCCACCGGCGAGTGCATCGGCTTTGTCGGCCTCCTCGAAACCGATCATGTGCCCTCCCTGCCGGCCGACACGATCGAGATCGGCTGGCGGCTGGCGCCTGAATTCTGGGGCAAGGGCTATGTCACCGAGGCGGCGGAGGCCTGGCTCGCCTACGGCTTCGAGGCGCTGGGCGTCAACGAGATCGTCTCCTTTGCTGTGGCCGAGAACCATCGCTCCACCGCCGTCATGAAACGCCTCGGCATGAGCGCCGACCCGGCCGGCGACTTCGACCATCCCGATATTCCCGACAGCCACCCTTCGCTCAAGCGGCATGTCCTTTACCGGCTGTCGCGCCAGGACTGGCAGGCAAGAAAAAGGGCGGCCCGTTAGCCGCCCTTTTTCTTTTTCAATCAGACTATTGCTGGCCTTTCCGGACTCAATCCATCCGGATCGTCACGAACCGCAACTCACCCGTCTTCGACGCCAGCATCAAGAGCGCGTTCTTGCGGCCCTGCTCCTTCAGCGCGCCGATCCGGTCCATGACGTCCTTCGGTGTGGCAACCGATTCCTGCGCGATCTCCGTGATCACCTCGCCGGGCTGGATGCCGCGCTCGGCCGCGGCCGAATCCTTGGTGACATCGGTTATGACGACACCCGTCACATCGGCGGCGATGCCGAATTTGGTCCGCGTCTCGTCGTTGAGCTCGCCGATCGTCATGCCAAGCACGGATGCCGTCGAAACCGCAGGCGCCTTGTCGCCATTGTCCTGGTCCGTATTGCTGCCGTCCTCGCCGCTGGCCAGCTTCTCGCCATCCTCGAGCCGGCCGAGCGTGACCTTCACGGTCTGCTCGACGCCCTTGCGCACGATGATAACGTCCACCGCCTTGCCGACCGGGCTTTCGGCGACGACGCGCGGCAGGTCGCGCATCTCGTTGATGTCCTTGCCGTCGAATTTGATGATGACGTCACCGGCCAGGATGGTGCCGTTGTCGACCGGTCCGCCCTTGATCACGCCTGCCACCAGCGCGCCCTTGGCGGTAGCCATGCCGAGGCTCTCGGCAATGTCGTCGGTCACCGGCTGGATGCGTACGCCGAGCCAGCCGCGCCGCGTCTCGCCGAACTGGCGAAGCTGATCGACGACGCCCGAGGCGAGCTGCGCGGGAATAGAGAAGCCGATGCCGATCGAGCCGCCCGACGGCGAGATGATCGCCGTGTTGATGCCGATGACCTCGCCGACGCTGTTGAACAGCGGTCCGCCGGAATTGCCGCGATTGATGGCCGCGTCGGTCTGGATGAAGTCGTCATAGGGGCCGGAATTGATGTCGCGGTTGCGCGCCGAGACGATGCCGACCGTCACCGTGCCGCCGAGGCCGAACGGATTGCCGATCGCCATCACCCAGTCGCCGACCCGCATTTTGGTGGAATCGCCGAACTTCACCGCCGTCAGCTTGTGACCCTTCGGATCGACCTTCAGCACCGCGACGTCGGTCTTGGTGTCGGTGCCGACCAGCGTCGCCTTCAGCGTCACGCCGTCTGAGAAATTCACCTCGATATCGTCGGCATCGGCGATGACGTGGTTGTTGGTCACGACGATGCCCTGCTCGGCGTCGATGACGAAGCCCGAGCCCAGCGACTGGACCTTCTGGGCGCCACCATCCTTGTCGCCGCCGCGGTTCTTGAAGAAGTCGTCGAAGAAATCCTGGAAGGGCGAGCCTTCGGGCAGTTGCGGCATCGGCACCGCGCCCGGCCCCTCCGAGCCTTTCACCGTCTGCGACGTCGAGATGTTGACCACGGCGCCAAGCAGCCCCTGGGCAAGGTCGGCGACCGAAGCCGGTCCGTCGGCGGCGATCGTCGGCGTGACGAAAGACGGGACCGCAAGCGAGCCGACGAGAAGCGCGGCGGCGCCGGCGACAAATGTCCGCCTCGCAGCGCGCAGAACGGTCTTGGTTGTCATCGAGGGCCTCCGGATGTTTCTGAAAAGAAGAGCGCTTTCGCAAAAACGCCGCGTTGCGTCATGTTGGCAAAAAATACGGCACGTTTGCGGCTATGACTATCGGCTGAGGATAAATCCTCCGTTTACGCCGGGACTCATTTCCCCGACACCCATGACCATCGTCGCCATCGTCAGCCGCGCACCAGCCAGACGATGCCGACGCCGATGGCGATCGCCGCCAGCCCGGCTATGCGCAGTGCATTCTCCGGCATCGACAGCACCTCACCTGCCAGTCTCTTGGCGAGGTTCGGAAAGCCGCCATAGATCAGGCCCTCGACAACGAGGACCAGACCTATGGCTGCCAGAAAATCCTGCACCGGCCGTTACTGGCCGGTGCCCGGCTGCGCCGCCGGCGCGGCGGGCGCTGTTGGCGCCACCGGTGCTTCCTTGCTGCTTGGATCGCGGAAGTAGCGGAAGAACTCGGATTCCGGCGACAGCACCATCGTCGTACCGGTGTTGTCCAGTGCTGTACCGTAGGCATTCATCGAGCGGTAGAAATCGAAGAAGGCCGGGTCACGCTGGTAGGCCGCCGCGAAGGTCGCGCTGCGCTGGGCTTCGCCCTCGCCGCGCAGGATTTCCGATTCCTTCTGCGCCTCGGCGACAATCTCCACCACTTCGCGGTCGGCGCGGGCCTTGATGCGCTGCGCCGCTTCATTGCCTCGCGCCCTCAGCCGCTCGGCTTCGGCCAGGCGTTCGGCCTTCATGCGGTCGAAGGTCTGCTGCGAAACTTCGGCGGTCAGATCGGTCCGGCGAATGCGCACATCCTCGATCTGCAGGCCGAGCGACGTGGCGTCGGGCCGCAGCTGATCGCGCACTTCACGCATCATCACAGCGCGCTCTTCCGAGAGCGCCGCTTCGAAATCGCGCAGACCGTAGACACGGCGCAGTGCCGCGTCGAGACGCGTCCGCAGCCGTGCCTCGGCCAGTTCGATCTGACCGGAAACCGCCGCACGGAAGACGCGCGGGTCCGAGATGCGATAGGCGATGAAGGCGTCGACCTCGTAGAACTTGCCGCCCGACACCTGGACGCGGATGTTGTCGAGGTCGAAGCGCAGCACGCGGTTCTCGATCAGTTGCACGCTGTCGGCATCGAAGAAGGCGAACGGCGCCTTGAAATAGATGCCGGGTTCATTCTTGACGTCGACGATCTCGCCGAACCTGAGCACGAGCGCCTGCTGACGCGCATTGACCACGAAGACCGACGAATAGATCAGGAACAGGATGACCGCCGCGACGACGGCGATGATGGGGAGACGGTTGGCCATCACTGGGTTCCTCCCGTCGTGGCGCCCAGGGGGGCCGGCGGCGGCGCCTTCTGCTGTAGTGCAGGCAGCGGCAAGTAGGGAACGACCCCCTGCCCGCTGCCCTGCTCGACGATGACTTTGCTCGAATCCTTCAGCACCCTCTCCATCGTTTCCAGGTAGAGCCGCTTGCGCGTCACCTCCGGCGCCTTGGCATATTCGTCATAGACCGAGATGAAGCGCTGCGCCTCGCCCTCGGCCTCCTGCACGACACGGTTCTTGTAGGCGGCCGCGTCTTCGCGAATCTGGGCCGCCTCGCCGCGCGCCTGGCCGAGCTTCTGGTTGGAATATTGGTTGGCCTGCTCGACGAACTTGTCCTCGTCCTGCTCGGCGCGCTGCACCTCGTCGAAGGCATCGGCCACCTCGCGCGGCGGCGCCGCATCCTCGATCGAAATGGCGTTGACGTTGAGGCCGGCCTTGTAGCCGTCCAGCGTCGTCTGGATGATCTCGCGCACCGATGCGGCAATGCCCTGGCGGTCGTCGCGGAAAATGTCCTGGGCCGGCCGGCGGCCGACGGCCTCGCGCATGGCGCTTTCGGCCACCTGGCGCAGCATGCCGTCCGGATCGGAGACGTCGAACAGATACGCCCTCGGGTCGGAGACCTGATAGGCCACCGAGAACTGCACGTTGACGATGTTCTGGTCACCCGTAAGCATCAGCCCGGACGTGTTGCCACTCGTCGCGCCGCCGCCGCCGATATCGACGAGTTGTTCGGCGATGTTGGCGGTCTCGACCGTTTCGACAGGCCACCAATGGAAATGCAGGCCGGGCTGGGAAAGCTCGGCCTTCGGCTTGCCGAAGCGCAGTTCGACCGCGACCTCATCCGGCTGCACTGTATAGACCGCCTTGAACGCCCACAGCACCACCAGTGCCGCTGCGATCAGCGCGAATACGGCCGGACTGGCGCCGCCGCCGCCCGGCAAGGCCCGCCGCAGCCTGTCCTGGCCGCGCCGGATGATGTCTTCCAGATCGGGAGGTGACCCCTGCGGGCCGCTCGGTCCCTTGGGTCCCTGCCCCCAGGGTCCCTGATTGCCGCCGCCACCCCATGGGCCGCCGCCGCCGCTTTTGTCGTTCCAGGGCATGAATGTCCTTTCGCTTGGAATTCCCTCGGCGCCAGCCTGATGGCGCAAAATCCAATGTTGTTCTTCTATAGGGACGCCAAGCCTCGCTTTCAACGCGATCTGCTGCCCGGCCATCCGTTTTGGGCGGTTCGCGACCCTTTGTCGTCTTCAATGCCTAGTCGCGGCGCCGTTCATAGACCGTATAGCGTGTCGCGTGGCTGTCTTTCTCGCCGGCCGGAATGTCGTCAGCACTGACAATGCGCCATGTCTCGGACACGATCGGCGGGAAATGCGCGTCGCCGTCGACTGAAGCCAGCACATGGGTCACATGCAGGCGGCCGGCCAGCGGCAACGCCTGGGCGTAGATCTCGCCGCCACCGACCACGCAGATCTCGTCGGCGCCGGCCATGCAGCGCCCGCGCAGGGTCGCCAGCTTGATCGCCTCGTCCAGCGAGTTGGCGATTTCGACGCCCTCGGCCCGCCAGGCCTTGTCGCGCGTCACCACGATGTTGAGACGGCCAGGCAACGGCCGGCCGATGCCTTCATAGGTCTTGCGGCCCATGATGATGGGCTTGCCCATCGTGTCGGCCTTGAAGCGCTTGAGATCGGTGGAAAGCCGCCACGGCAGCCCGCCGTCGCGGCCGATCACGCCGTTTTCGGCGATGGCAACGTAGATCGCGATGTCCATCAGCCGCCGTTCCCACTTGCGCCGCCATTGTCGTCCGACGGCTCCAGCAGCAATGTGTCGATGTCATGCTCAGGCATCGGGAAGGCGAAGGCCGGCGCGGCCGAAAGCGCCAGCGCTGCGGTCAGGATAGTGCGGAACATGGCCCCCCTTTGGCGACAATCCAGGGCATGACCCCGGATGCGCCTCACATCTAGCCGTTTCAATGTGGCGTTTCAAAGCCATTCGCGCAGTCGCGGACGCTTGTCCCACGCAGTCTGGACACCGGCGTCCCGATCGGGCAGGACGTCGCCATGCGCAAGCTTCTCGTCATCGGCATCGGCGCCGGCAACCCCGAACACATGACGGTCCAGGCCATCAACGGCCTGAACCGCGCCGAGGTGCTGTTCATTCCCGACAAGGGCGCGAAGAAGAACGATCTCGCCGAACTGCGCCGCCAGATCTGCGACCGCTTCGTCACCAATCCCAATTCGCGCCGGGTGGAGTTCGACGTGCCGGTGCGGGCCGAGCCGTCGCCCTCCTACCGCGCCACCGTCGATGACTGGCACGAAGCGATCGCCGCGATCTACGAGGGCCTGATCCGCGACGAGCTTGCCGAAGACGGCTGCGGCGCCTTCCTGATCTGGGGCGATCCCTCGCTCTACGACAGCGCGCTGCGCATCCTCGAACGCGTTCGCTTGCGGGGCAATGTCGAATTCGCACTCGAGGTCGTTCCCGGCATCACCGCCGTCCAGGCGCTGGCCGCCAGCCACAAAATGGCGCTGAACCGCATTGGCGACCCCGTCCTGATCACCACCGGCCGCCGCCTGACACAGGAAGGCATGCCGGAGAACGCCGGCAGCACGGTGGTCATGCTCGACGGCAAATGCGCCTTCAACACGCTTGATGACAAGAACCTGATCATCCACTGGGGTGCCTATCTCGGCACGCCCGACGAGATCGTCATGTCCGGCCGCCTCGGCGATGTCGGCAAGGAAATCGCCGAAGTCCGGGAAAAGGCACGAATGGACAAGGGCTGGATCATGGACACCTATTTGCTGCGCAAACCCGGCGAGCCGGAGGACAATTAGCGAGGGCCTCCCTTGCGCAGTTCGTGGTCGCGCGCGGGGTAACACGATCGGCGAGATGGGCCGACAACGCGCAAGAGCTAGAAAAAACAGCATTTTATACCAGTTTGATAATCATATCCTTGCCTCGCGGAATGCAGCTTTCCGGCAGATATCACACATATTGACGTTAAATTCACAGAATTGTATGGTCAGTTGTTCTGCTTCGAATCCCGCCGCTATCTGTCCGGCGGTCGCGATCGCAGCCGCGAATCCAGGCGAGGATAATTTCCATGATGTTCAGCGCCACCATCGTTCGGCATCAATTCGCAATGCCTGCCGGCAGGCGCTGACCGAGAAAAATCATGGCCAGCCTGCTTGGGATCGACAACGGCCTGACGGTTACGAAGGCGGTGGTCTTCGACGCCGACGGTTCGCAGCTGTCGGTGGCGCGGCGGCGCGTGCCGCAGTCGATGCCGCAACCGCGCTGGGTCGAGCGCGACATGGCAGGCCTCTGGCAAGCGACCACTGAAGCGGTCGGCGAAGCGATCGCGCTCAGCGGCAGGCCGGCGCGCGACATCAAGGCGGTGGCGGCAACTGCGCATGGCGACGGCCTCTATCTGCTCGACAAGGAGCGCCGGCCGCTCGGCCCCGGCATATTGTCGCTCGACAGCCGCGCCGGCGAAATCGTCGATGACTGGGCAAAAGGCCCGGTTTTCTCCGAGGCGCTTACCCTCACCGGCCAGGTCCCGCATGCCTCCGCCCCTTCGGCGCTGCTCGCCTGGCTGAAAAAGCACGCGCCGGAGCGTTTCGACCGCATCGGCCATATCGTCGGCTGCAAGGACTGGCTGCGCTTCTGCCTGACCGGCACTGTTGCCACCGACCTGACCGAGGCGAGCACCTCCTTCACTGATGTGCGCACGCAAAACTACGTGCCCGAGGCGATGCGCGTCTTCGGCCTGGACGAGCTGTTCGCGGCCTTGCCGCCGGCTCTGCATCCGGCCGACATCGCCGGCTACGTCACCGCCGAGGCGTCAGCACTGACCGGGCTCGCCGAAGGCACGCCGGTCGCCTGCGGCCTGCATGACGTCACGGCCTCGGCGCTCGGCATTGGCGGCCATGAGGACGGCGTGGTCAGCATCGTTGCCGGCACCTATTCGATCAACGAAGTGGTTTCCAGCGAACCGCGCGTCGACCAGCGCTGGTTCTGCCGCAACGCCATCGATCCCGGGCGTTGGAACAACATGTCGATCTCGCCGGCCTCGACGGCCAATTACGACTGGTTCCTCGACACGCTCTGCCGCGCCGAGCAGGAAGAAGCCAGACGGACCGGTGGCTCCATCCACGAAAGGCTGGCGGCGGAAATCGATGCGGCGCTGAACAAGCCGTCAACCCTGCTCTTCCACCCCTATCTGTTCGGCTCGCCCTACGGCAATGCCGCCAGCGCCAGCTTCGTTGGCCTGCGCGGCTGGCACGACCGCGGCGACATGCTGAAGGCGGTGCTGGAAGGCATCGTCTTCAACCACCGCACCCACGTGGAAGCCCTGCGCGACGGCTTTGCCGTCCGCGAGGTGCGGCTGACCGGCGGCGGCTCGCGCAATCCGGCCCTCGCGCAGATGTTCGCCGACGTGCTCAAGGTTCCGGTCAGCGTGACCTCGACCGATGAGGCGGCGGCCTTCGGCGCCGCACTTTGCGCCGGTGCGGCGGTCGGCCTGTTCGCCTCGCCGCAGGAGGGCGCTCGCGCGACCTGCACGGTGAGCCGGCAGTATCAGCCGGACCCGGGGCGCAGCGCCGTTTTCGACGAGCGGTATTCTCTTTATGGCCGCATCGCCGAGCAGCTCAGGCCGAAATGGGCGGAGATCGAAAGCCTTGCGGGGCAAAGCATGGGGGGCACGGAATGATCAAGGCCGACGAACGGCGCGAAGAGATCGCCGAATACGTCATCAAGCTCGGCCAGGTGCGTATCGACGATCTCGTCGAGCATTTCGGCGTGTCGCGCATGACGATCCACCGCCACATCGACCAACTGGCGCATCAGGGCGTGCTCAGAAAGCTGCATGGCGCGGTCACCGTGCAGCCGTCCGGCCTCTACGAGAGCGCCTTCCGCTACCGGGTGACGGTGGGCCGGGCCGAAAAGGACGCGCTTGCCCGCGCCGCGATGGACTATGTCGAACCCGGGCAGGCGGTGATCCTGGACGATTCCACCACGGCAAACGCCGTCGCGCCGCTGCTGCTCGAGGTCAAGCCGCTGACCGTCATCACCAACAGCGTCTCGACCGCGGCACTCCTGACCAATGTCGACGACATCGACTTCATCTGCCTCGGCGGCCAGTACCATCGCACCTACAACGCCTATATCGGCATCGTCTGCGAGAATGCGATTTCGCGGCTGCGCGCTAACCTTCTGATCTGCTCGGCGTCGGCGATCAGCGGCACCACGGCTTTCATCCAGGATCAGCATGTCGTGCGGGTCAAGCAGGCGATGATGGCCGCTGCGATCAAGCGCGTGCTGCTTGTCGACCATTCCAAGTTCGACAAGGTCGCCCTGCATGTGCTGGACGAGCTGACCAGCTTCGAGGCGGTGCTGGTCACCGACGGCATCAGCGACAAGCATGCGCAACAGCTTGAGCAGGCCGGCGTCAGACTGCGCATCGTCAAGACAAAGACGCCATGAAGCAGCCCGACGAAACCCGGGAGGACACGCTGGCCGGCAAGGCCGGCGATGTCGATGTCGTCATTCTCGGTGCCGGCATCAACGGCGCCGGCCTGTTCCGCGATCTCTGCGCTCAAGGGATAAATTGCTTTGTCGTCGACAAGGCGGATTTTGGCTCGGGCACCAGCGCCGCGCCCTCGCGCCTGATCCATGGCGGGCTGAAATATCTGGAGACCGGCGAGTTCGGGCTGGTGGCGCAGTCGACGCTGGAGCGCAACCTGCTGCTCAAGAACGCGCCGCACTATGTCAGCCCGCTGCCGACAGTCATCCCGATCTTTTCCTGGGGCAAGGGCATGTGGGCGGCGCTGCGCACGCTGCTCGGCTCGACCAGCGCGCCGCGCAGCCGAGGCGCCATCCTCATCAAGATCGGCCTGATGATCTACGATTTCTACGGCTCGCGGCACCGGGTGATGCCGCGCCACAGGCTGGTCGGGCGAAGCAAGGCGTTGCGCGACATGCCGGCCCTGACCGGATCGATCGTCGCCACCGGCACCTATTACGACGCCAAGATCAGCCACCCCGAACGGCTGGTGGTCGAGCTGGTCGCCGACGGGCTGGAGGCCAATGCCGGCTCCGGCGCGGCCAACTACACGTCGCTGATCTCCGCCTCGAACGGGGTGCTGACGTTCAAACGGGAAAATGGCGGCGCCTTTTCGCTGCGGCCGAAGCTGGTCGTCAATGCCGCCGGCCCATGGATCGACCATGTCAACGCCGCGCTCGGCGCGCCGTCGAAAATGATCGGCGGGACCAAGGGCTCGCACATCCTCCTGAAGCACGACGCGCTGGTGCGAAGCCTGGCCGGGCGCATGCTCTATTTCGAGGCCGACGACGGCCGCATCTGTCTCGTCTACGACTATCTCGGCAAGGCTCTTGTCGGTTCGACGGACCTTCCGGCAGACAACCCAGACACCGTCCGCTGCGAGCCCGAGGAAATCGACTATCTGCTCGAAAGCGTGCGCACCCTTTTACCGGGCATGAAGTTCGAACGCGACCAGATCGTCTATGCCTATAGCGGCATCAGGCCTCTGCCCTCATCCGACGCCTTGGTCCCCGGCCTGATCAGCCGGGATCATTCGGCGCCTGTCGCCGAGCCGGATCCCTCACGGCCCTTCCCGATCATCTCGCTGATCGGCGGCAAATGGACGACGTTTCGCGGCTTCGCCGAGGAAGTCGCCGACACCGTGCTCGATCGGCTCGGCAGCAAGCGCAAGGCGAGCACGCAATCGATGCCGATCGGTGGCGGCAAGGGTTTTCCGATGGACGCAGCCGCGCGCGCAACCTGGCTGGCTGATGCCGCATCGGCCAGCGGCATCGACGTGGCTCGCCTCGACCAGTTGCTGTCGCGCTACGGAGCCAGCGCTTCGCTGATTGCGCGCCACCGGAGCGCATCCGGCAATGAAGACCGCTTGCCGGATTCGAACGACTACAGCCTGTCCGAGATCGACTACATCGTCCGCAACGAATTCGTCGAACATCTCGCCGACATCGTCATGCGGCGCACGACCCTGGCAATCAGCGGCTCCCTGACGACAAGCGAGCTGCAGCAGATCGCCTCGGTTGCCGGCCAGGCGCTCGGCTGGAGTCCGCAGCGCATGGATGAGGAGATCGACGCCGTCGTCGCTCAGCTCAGCGGCAGCAATTTGATGCGACTGCAACCCGACCGCCACGCGCGAGGCGTGGGCGGCCGCGCCAAACAGGCCTGAGGTCGATATGGCCTCATCACGACCACAGAGCGCGCAGCATCACAACACTGGTGAGATATTATCACGCCTTATAAAAAATGAACAAAAACAAAATGTTAAATTGGATTGCAATCAAAGATTGCTCACGCATATGTTACAATATGAGGAAAGTATCACAGTCATTGACGGTAATTTAACATCACGGTATGGTCGATTGCGTATTGGGAGCGCAACGCGGGAGGTTTTTGATGTGCAAGCGGGCTGCCCGCACAGCGGCGCCTCGCGCCACCGCAACGAAATGCCATCCCTGATCGCCGCGACAGAACGGGTCGTCACATCATGAGTTCGCAGCCTGCCACCCCAACGATGAACCGGCGACCGGCCTCGAATGTTCGCTGGATTGCGCTTGCGGCCGGGGTGCTGGTCGTGCTCGCCGCGATGATCCTCGACACCAAGGTGGTCACGATCGGCTCGGACGAAGACACCCGCAAGGCCGCCTTTTCGCCGGAGGCGTTCGGCAAGGCTGAATTCCCGAACGTCCAAGCCGCCGTCGAGCAGCGCGCCGTCGATGCCCCCACGCTCGCTTCGGCCATCGCCAAGGACAAGGCGGCGGCGGAGAAGCAGTATGGCGTGCCTGCCAATGTCGGCACTGAATTCTCGGTCAAATTCTCAGGCGTCGTCGGCGAGGGAAAGTCCGGCATCTACACAGTCAAGATCGCCGACGTGCCCGACACCCTGATCGTTCGCGTCCAGACCGGGCCGGCGATCAACGGCACCGACCTGCGCGATGCCACCGGCGCCATCACATTCGGCCAGTTCGTCAACCAGATCGAGTATCAGAACGCGGGCTCGGCCCTGAACAACGAGATGAAGAAGCAGGTTCTGTCGACCATCGACAACACCAAGCTCAGCGGCAAGACGATCTCGGTCGTCGGCGTCTTCAAGCTGATCAATCCCAAGGGCTGGCTGGTCACGCCCGTGAAGCTGAGCGTCCAATGAATGCGGCGCCCGAATTCGAGCCTGCGGCCGGCGACACCGTGCTCGCGGCCCGCAACATCGTAAAGACCTATGGCGGCACGCATGCCCTGAAAGGGGTCAATTTCGACATCCATCGCGGTAAGGTAACGACACTGTTCGGCGAAAACGGCGCCGGCAAATCGACATTGATGAAGATCCTGTCCGGTGTGACCACGCCGACATCGGGAAGCATCGAACTCGACGGCCAGCCCGTCACCTTCTCCTCGTCTTCCGATGCCCGCGACCGCGGCATCTCGATCATCCATCAGGAGCTCAGCCTCGCCCCCAATCTGAGCGTGCGCGACAACATCTTCATGGGCCGGGAAATACCCGGCGCGACCGGCGTCGATTTCGCCGAGGAGGCCCGCCAGACACGACTGCTGATGGCAGACCTCGAGGAAGACATCGACCCGATGACGCTGGTACAGGACCTGCGCCTGGGGCAGCAACAGATCGTCGAGATCGCCCGCGCGCTCTCGGTCGACTCCCGCATCCTGATCATGGACGAGCCGACCTCGGCGCTGAGCGCGACCGAGGTGGAGGTGCTGTTCAAGGTGATCCGCGACCTGACGGCCCGTGGCGTCTCGATCGTCTACATCTCGCACCACCTCGAAGAGGCGCTGCAAATCACCGACCATGCCGTGGTGCTCAGGGACGGCGCGATCACCGCGACCGCCAATGCCAGGCACATCAATCTCGAATGGATCGTCCGCAACATGGTGGGCGAGAATTTCGACCTCGGCACGCCACCCACCGGCCATGCCTTCGGCGAGATTGCCTTGTCGGTCGACGAGGTCAGCGTCGCCGATGTCACGAGTTCGGAGCGCCTGGTCGTCGACAGGCTGTCGCTCGACGTCCGCAGCGGCGAGATCGTCTGCATCTACGGGCTGATGGGCGCCGGACGCACGGAACTGCTCGAATGCATTGCCGGGCGCCTGTCGGCCGCCGGCGGGCGCATCCTGCTTGAAGGCAAAGACATCTCCCGCCTCAGCATTGCCGAGCGCATCGCAAGGGGCCTCGTGCTGGTGCCCGAGGACCGCCAGCGCGATGGCCTTGTCCAGACGATGTCGGTCGGTGCGAACCTGTCGCTCGCCAGCATCGGCGCCTTCGTCAAGGGGATGTTCTTGTCCCGCTCGCAGGAGCGCTCTCTGGTCGATGGGTCCATCCGCGACGTGCGCGTCAAGACCGCGGGCGGCGGCGCGCCGATCGGATCGCTGTCCGGCGGCAACCAGCAGAAGGTCGTCATCGGCAAGATGCTGACCACCAGCCCAAAGGTCATGCTGCTGGACGAACCCAGCCGCGGCATCGACATCGGCGCCAAGGCGGAAGTGTTCCGGCTGCTCAGCGAGCGCGCGGCAAATGGTCTCGCCGTGGTGTTCTCGACCTCGGAAGTCACCGAGTGCCTGAGCATCGCGCACCGCATCATCGTCATGCGTCGCGGCAGGATCTCGGCCGAATTCGGCGCCGATGCCACGAAGGAGGAGATCATGGCCGCTTCCGGCGAAGCCGTGCTCTCCAACCACGAAGAACACAGGAGCCATTACCGTGACCGACGCTAGCCCCGATCGCAGCCGCTCCCATCCGAGGGCATCGGGCGACGGTTTCAGCTTGGCCAAGCTGCTGCTGGAGGGCCGCGCCTTCTTCGCGCTGATCGCCATCATCATCGTCTTCTCGCTGCTGTCTCCCTATTACTTCTCGGTCGCCAATTTCCTGACCATGGCCTCGCATGTCGCCATCTTCGGCATCCTGGCGGTCGGCATGCTGCTGGTCATCCTCAATGGCGGCATCGACCTCTCGGTCGGTTCCACGCTCGGCTTCTCCGGCGTGATCGCCGGTTTCCTCATGCAGGGCGTGCAGTTGACCGCGCTCGGCGTCATCCTCTACCCGCCGGTCTGGGTCGTCGCGGTGCTGGTCTGCGTGCTCGGCGCACTTGTCGGCCTGGTCAACGGCGTGCTCATCGCCTGGCTGAAGGTGCCGGCCTTCGTCGCCACGCTCGGCATGCTTTATGTGGTGCGCGGCGCGGCACTGCTGATGACCAACGGCCTCACCTACAACGACCTCGGCGGCAAGCCGGAACTCGGCAACACGGGCTTCGAGTGGCTGGGCTTCAACCGTCTGCTCGACATCCCCGTCGGCGTGCTTGTCATGGCGGTCATCGCCCTCATCGGCAGCATCATCCTCAACCGCACCGCTTTCGGCCGCTGGCTCTATGCCTCCGGCGGCAATGAGCGCGCCGCCGAACTCTCCGGCGTGCCGGTCAAGCGAGTGCAAGTCTCGGTCTACATGCTCTCCGGCATCTGCGCCTCGGTGGCGGGCCTCATCCTGTCGTCCGAACTGACCTCGGCCGGACCGACCGCCGGCACCTCATACGAGCTCACCGCCATTGCCGCTGTCGTCATCGGTGGCGCCGCGCTCACCGGCGGCCGCGGCAATATCCGCGGCACCCTGGTCGGCGCCTTCGTCATCGGCTTCCTGTCCGACGGCCTCGTCATCATCGGCGTCTCCGCCTACTGGCAGACAGTGTTCACCGGCGCGGTCATCGTGTTGGCGGTGCTGCTCAACGCCATCCAGTATCGCCGCCGCGTCAAGCTCCCGAGCTCGGCCGGCAGCCCCCCGACTTCTCCACAAAAGGACAAGGCCCAAACGGCCGATCCCGCTCTCGAGAAGACTGCCGGTTGACCGGCACGATTGCCAACCAAAGGAGGAACTCCATGTATCGCAGTGCCAGAATTCTGATGCTCTCGACGTTCGCCCTCGCCGCCCCGATCCTCGCCGGATCGGTAACCGCGGCATCGGCCGAAGGCCTCATCTCGATCATCGTCATCGATCCCGCCAACCCCTACTGGCTCACCGAAGGCAACGTCGCCAAGGCCGAAGCCGAGAAGCTGGGCTACACCGCGACCGTCGGCGCCTCGAAGGCCGACACCAATACCGAGAGCAAGCTGATCGACACCGCGATCACCAACAAATCCGTGGCGATCATCCTCGACCCCGCCGACGCCAGCGGCTCGATCGGCGCGGTGAAGAAGGCGATTGCCGCCAACATCCCGGTCTTCCTGGTCAATGCCGAGATCAACCAGGAGGGTCTGGCCAAGGCGCAGCTCGTCTCGAACAATGCACAGGGCGCGGCGCTCGGCGGCCAGCAATGGGTGACCGACATCGGCGAGAAGGGCAACTATGTCGAACTGCTCGGCGCCCCTTCCGACAACAACGCCGCCACGCGCTCGAACGGCTACGAGACCGTGATCAGCCAGTATCCCGATCTCAAGAAGGTCGGCTCGGAAGTCGCCAACTGGGACCGCACCCAGGGCCATGACAAGATGCAGAGCCTGCTACAGGCCCACCCCGACATCATCGGCGTGACCAGCGGCAATGACGAGATGGCGCTCGGCGCGATCGCAGCGCTGAAGGAAGCCGGAAAGCTGTCGAGCATCAAGGTCGGCGGCTTCGACGGCTCGCCGGACGCCGTCGCCGCCATCAAGGCGGGCGAACTCCAATACACGGTGCTGCAGCCGGTGGCCGTCTACTCGGCCAAGGCCGTGCAGCAGGCAGATTCGTTCATCAAGACCGGCAAGACCGGTGCCGCGACCGAAAAGCAGCTGTTCGACTGCCTGCTCATCACCAAGGACAATGTCGACAAATACACCGCTCCGTTCACCCTTTCGGAGTGATGTCGGACGAGGGGTGCCCTTCGGGTCACCCCTCACCTGCCCCTGCAGGCCATTCAGCCCGCGTCGATTTCCGCCTGCAGCGCCTCCATATGGGTCGCCGCAGCCGACGTCGCCGCCCGCTCTATCGCCCGGAAGCGGCTGACGACCGCCAGGCCCACCGCAGTCAGCTGGGCGCCGCCGCCCTTCCTGCCGCCGGTCTGCGCCGCCACCAGCGGCTTGCCGAACACCCGGTTCATATCCTCGACCAGATCCCAGGCATGCTTGTAGGACATCTCCATGCGGCGCGCCGCTGCCGAGATCGAGCCGAAGGCGGCGATCTGCTCCAGAAGTTCGATCTTGCCGGGCCCGACGCGCCCATCCGGATCGAGGTTTATGCGCAAACTCAACGACGGCATGTCCTGTTCTCCGCTGTCACGTACAGATTAGCCCTTCTGCAGCCACATCGCTATTCCAAAGCAACATAGCGGTATTGTGCTTTGGTCACCCATCGGCCTCGACCGGCAGCCCGGCGCCGGTGGTCGCGCTGTCGAAGCTCACCGTCTTGATCACGGCAAAGACCTTGCCGCCAAGCCTGAGCCGCAGCGTGTGTTTCGACTGCTCGGTGATGCGCGCCAGCACGATTGCGCCATTGCAGTCGATGGCGATTTCCACCGTGGGCCCCATGCCCGGCCTGACGGCCACAATCATTCCCGGCAATATGTTGAGCGCGCTGAGGCCAACCGGCGCCTCGGTGGCAATCATCACGTCGCGGGCACGAATGCGGATGCGGACCGGCGCCCCGACCGGCACCGCCAAACGCGGCACACGGATATCGCCCGCCAAGGAGCCAAGCACGCTCATGCCGAAGGCCTCGTCGTGGTGCAGCACCTTGGTGTCCAGCACCGCGCCGCCCTCGCCGCGCTCTTCGGCGGGCAAAAGGTCGAGCCGCTGCATGATCGCTCCGGTCGCTCCTGAGGCAACGACATGGCCTTGCGCCAGCACCACGACGTCGCTGGCCAGCCGCGCCACCTCAGCGACGGAATGGCTGACATAGACGATCGGGATCTTCGTCTCGTCGCGCAGCCGCTCGATATAGGGCAGGATCTCGGCCTTGCGGGCTTCATCCAGCGAAGCCAGCGGCTCATCCATCAACAGCAGTTTCGGGCTGGCAAGCAACGCCCGGCCGATCGCCACGCGTTGCTTCTCGCCGCCTGAAAGCTTTGCCGGCCGCCGGTCCAGCAGATGGCCGATGCCGAGCAACTCGACGACCGCATCGAAATCCGCATAGCGTTCCGCTGCCGGCGTGAACCAGCGGCCATAGCGAAGGTTGCCGGCGACGCTCATATGCGGGAAGAGCCGCGCATCCTGGAACACCATGCCGATGCGGCGTCTGTGCTTGGGCACGAAGAGACCGGCGTCGGTATCGACCAGCCCGCGTCCATCGACCGCGATCCGGCCCCTGTCGGGGCGGATCAGCCCGGCGATCAGGTTGATCAGCGTCGTCTTGCCCGAGCCCGAAGGCCCGAACAGTGCCGTCAGCCGCCCGGCGCTCTCAAAGCTGGCGTCGACCGCGAAATCGCCGAGCCGATGGCTGATGTCGACCAGGACCGTCATTCGATGTCCATCCGCCGGCCGATGCGCCGCGCCAGCACCTCCGAGGCGACAAGGGCGGCCATCGAGATGACGATCGAAATCAGCGTCAGCCGGAGCGCACCTTCATCGCCGCCCGGCACTTGCGTGAAGGTGTAGATCGCTGAGGGCAGCGTCTGCGTCTCGTTCGGGATGTTGGAGACGAAGGTGATCGTGGCGCCGAATTCGCCCATCGCCTTGGCAAAGGACAGGATGGCGCCGGCGATCAGCCCGGGCAGGATCAGCGGCAGCGTGATGGTGGTGAACACCCAGACCGGATTGGCGCCGAGCGTGCCGGCCGCCGCTTCCATCCTGCGATCGACCGCCTCGACGGACAGCCGGATCGCCCGCACCATCAGGGGAAATCCCATGATGCCGCAGGCCAGTGCTGCGCCCGTCCAGCGAAAGGAAAAGACAATGCCGAAATGCTCGGCCAGGAAGGCGCCGGCCGGACCGCGCCTGCCGAAGGTCAGCAGCAGCAGATAGCCGGTTACCACCGGCGGCAGGATCAGTGGCAGATGCACCAATCCGTTGAGCAAGGTCTTGCCCCAGAACTGGCCGCGCGCCAGCACCAGCGCGATCAATATGCCGGGCGGCAGGCTGGCGATCATCGCCACCGTCGCCACCTTGATCGACAGCCGGACCGCATTCCATTCGTCGGGAGTGAGGTCCAGCAGCCAGTTCATGCCTTGGTGTCGTGCCTAGTTGCTCGGCGCCAGGATAGTGAAACCCTGCGCGTTGAAAAGTTCGGCCGCCTTGGCGGACTCAAGGCATTTCAGGAAGGCCGGTGTGTCCTTGTCCTTCGAATCCGCGGTCTGGGCAACCGGATAGACGATCGGCGGGTGCGAATCCTCCGGGAAGGTGCCGATCACCTTGACGCCCTTTTCGGCATGCGCGTCGGTGGCATAGACGATGCCGAGCGGAGCTTCGCCGGTCGACACCAGCTTGAGTGCCGCGCGCACATTTTCGGCCTGCGCCACCTTGCCTTCGACCGCGGACCAGACGCCGAGCGATTCGAGTGCGGCCTTGCCGTATTTGCCGGCCGGCACCGCCTTGAAATCGCCCATGGCGAGCCTGCCGTCGCCGATCAGCCCGGCGAGATCAAAACCTTTTTCGATCCTGGTCTCGGCCTTGGAATCCTTCGGCGCCACCAGCACGATCTGGTTGCCGAGCAGCTTCACTTCGGTGTCAGGCTTGGTCAGCTTCTTGTCGGAGAGATATTTCATCCAGTCGAGGTCGGCCGAGATGAACACATCGGCCGGCGCGCCCCCCTCGATCTGCTTGGCCAGCGCCGAGCTTGCAGCGTAGGAGATGGTCGCCGCTTCGCCGACATCGGCCTCGCAGGCCTTGTTGACGGCATCGAGCGCGTCCTTGAGGCTGGCAGCGGCAAACACCACCACCTTGTCTTCGGCACGCGCGGTCGGCACTGCTGCCATCAAAATTGCCACCAGCCCGCCGATGACGATCGCCTTCAACCTGAAATCAAGCATGCAAAATTCTCCCAGGGTTTGAAAATCCGTTCGGCTGAAAGCCCGCAATCGATATATCCGGATGAATATAACAAAGAAAGGCCTTTCGCAGGCTGCTGCATTGTATGCCTGGGTTTTCTCGACCTGCGATGACCTTTGCCGGATAGAGCGAAGGAGCCTTCCATGAAGATCAGCGCCCGCAACACACTCAAGGGAACGATCATCGAGATCGTCAAGGGCGCCACCACTTCGCATGTCCGCATCGACATTGGCGGCGCCGTCGTCACCGCGTCGATCACCAACGAGGCGGTGGACGACCTCAAGCTCGAAAGGGGCAAGCAAGCCTATGCCGTGATCAAGGCATCGGATGTCATGGTCGGCATCGACTGATGGATCGTCCGCAAAGCACCAGGCAAAGCCTGGCGCTTCCGATCAGACCGCGATCGGCGCCTTGATCGACGCGTCGGCGAAGTAGTTCTCCAGCCGGAAGTCTTCGAAGCGGAAGGCGAAGAGGTCCTTGATCTCCGGATTGATCCACATCGTCGGCAGCGCCTTGGGCGTGCGCTGCAACTGTTCGCGCGCCTGCTCGAAATGGTTCGAATAGAGATGCGCGTCACCGAGCGTATGGACGAAATCGCCGGGTTTCAGCCCCGTCACCTGCGCCACCATCAGGGTCAGCAGCGCATAGGAGGCGATGTTGAAGGGAACGCCGAGGAAGATGTCGGCCGAACGCTGGTAGAGCTGGCAGGACAGCCTGCCCTCCGAAACGTAGAACTGGAAGAGGCAGTGGCAGGGCGGCAGCGCCATCGCCTCCACCTCGGCCGGGTTCCACGCCGAAACAATCAGCCTGCGCGAATTGGGATTCTTGCGTATCTCCTTCAGAAGGCCAGCAATCTGGTCGATCTCGCCGCCATGCCCGTCCGGCCAGGAGCGCCACTGCTTGCCGTAGACCGGGCCGAGATCGCCATTCTCGTCCGCCCATTCGTCCCAGATGGAGACGCCATTATCGTTGAGGTATTTGATGTTGGTATCGCCGGCCAGGAACCACAGAAGCTCATGGATGATCGACTTCAGATGCAGCTTCTTGGTGGTGGTGACCGGAAAGCCGCGCGACAGGTCGAAGCGCATCTGGTAGCCGAACACCCCGCGCGTACCTGTACCGGTGCGGTCGCCACGATCGACGCCGTTCTCCAGCACATGCTTCAACAGGTCGAGATACTGGCGCATCGGCTTGGCCTCGATTCGGGATTGCCGTGATCATATCCGAATCCGTCAACAGAAGCAGGCGCGAAAATCGCGCCCGCATCTACGTTTGCAGCGAAATCGTCAGAGAGCGCCGAGCTTGCCCAGGTCTTTCGCGACCAGATAGTAGAAGGTCACCCGGCTCTTGGTGTTGTCGGCGGCCATCGCCTTGCAGACCTTCTCGACCGAAGCGCTAGCCTTGCCGTCGTCGCTGACGCCGAGCTTCTTGGCAACCCAGTTCGCCTTGACGCGATCGAGTTCCTTGGGGTCGGTGCAGGACACCAGCGAAGAATCCTTGTTCCGGAGCGCGATACCCAGGTGCTTTACGATCTTGTCGACCGCATCGGCGCTGGCACCGGCGTCGTACTTCTTCACGTCTGCGAGATAGTCGGCCATGAAAAATTCCCCTCGTCGGCGCCACGGATCCGGTCGATGAGGGTTGTGGCGCGCTGACGCAACTTGTGCGCTAGGTAGCAACTCCTCACCGTTGCAAAGCTTCGGTTGAGCGCGCGAGCAAGTCAACCCTCGGCGGTTCATTTTGACATGAGGAGAAAGTCCGATGCGGCCTTTCATTTTCCACGATCGGCCCCTATATTCGTTTTGTCGGCTTGACCGACTATGGCGATAAATGGGCGATGAAATAAGCCGTTCGGACCCGGGGGCGGTACCCGGCGCCTCCACCAAAAACCGCTCTTTCAAAGGAGCGGCTTTTGCTGGGGGCGAAATAGGATCGACGAAGGTGTAAAGATCGTACTTTTGCCCGGCATTGTACCACCGTCATCGGGCTAAACTTATAGTTGCCAACGACAACTATGCGGAAGCTCGTCTCGCTGCTTAATGCAGTGCGAACGCTTCAAATCAAGCCCTAGAGGTTCGCACTTCTAGGCGGGGTTCGGAGGTACCTGGCAACAGAAACCTCCACTTCTCCCTTTCAATGCATGCATTAGCCAAAGCCTGACACGGGTCGGCGTTGCTCGCTTGCCGCTGGGTGAGACACGGTCGCGGCAGGCGCAAAAAAGGCCGGCAAAGACCCGGCCTCTTCGCTTCCATGGATGTCAGTTATTCCGCCGGCGCTTCCACAGCTTCGCGCGAACGGCCGAGCGTCACCTTGGCCAGGCTGAACGAAATCACCGCGCATAGCGTGATGCCTGCCACCATCGGCAGCGGCGTGCCGTCGAAGAACAGGCCGGCGACGCCCATGGCAAGCGCGCCGATGGCGAAGTGCAGCGTGCCCATCAGCGCCGAGGCCGTGCCGGCGATCTCGCCGTGCTCTTCCATCGCCAGCACCGACGTCGTCGGGATGACCAGGCCGAGGAAGCCGTAGCCGACGAACAGCAGCGCCGCCATCACGTCGAGCCGGTCGACACCCGTCGCCATGATGGCGAACAGCACCACCATTGTGGTTGCATAGCCGGTCACCGCGACACGCACGACGCGCCTAAGACCGAACCGCTCGGCCAGCATTCCGGTCAACTGCGACATGCCGATGAAGGCGACCGCGTTGATCGAGAAGAACACGCTGTAGACCGAAGGCGACAGCCCGTAATGGTCGATCAGGATGAAGGACGAGCTCGACAGATAGACGAAGAAGCTCGCAATGCCGAAGCCGGCGATCGCCACCAGGCCAAGGAAATTGCGGTCGCCCATCAGGAACCTGTAGCCGGACAGCGCCGTACCGAATGAGGAGCCGGCGCGTTCCTCCACCGGACGCGTCTCCTTGAGCGAGGTTGCGAGCAGGATCGTGGCGAGCGCTGCCGCACCGGTCACCGTCCAGAACACGGCGCGCCAGCCGAACGTCTCGATGATCTGGCTGCCGGTCAGCGGCGCCAGGATCGGCGACACCGAAAACACCAGCATAAGCAGGGACATCAGCTTGGCGGCTTCATTACCGGTGTGCAGGTCACGCACGATGGCGCGCGGCACGGCCATGCCGGCGCTGGCACCGAGCCCTTGCAGGAAGCGGAAGGCGATCAGCCACTCGATCGAAGGCGCCAGTGCCGAGCCGACGCCGCCAACCATGAACAGTGCCAGACCACCATAGAGCGGCAGCTTGCGCCCGACCATGTCGGAGATCGGCCCGACCAGAATCTGACCAAAACCCATCGACAGGAAGAAGATCAGCAGGCTCATCTGCACGGCCGAGGTACCGGCGTGCAGATCCTCGCCGATCGAAGGCAGCGCAGGAAGATACATGTCGATGGCGAACGGGCCGATGGCGGACAACAGGCCAAGCACGACCGCGATGCGGAGGAATTTGGGACTCATGATAAAGGCTTCTTTCTGGTTGCCGCCGGGAACCCGGCGTCTAACCCCAGGACGTTCCATCCCGTGACATTTCGACACCTCAGAGCGAATTCATTCGTCTCTAGAGCGAACTTGTTCGTCTCTCCGACGCGAAATGTCCTTATGTTATGTCCACAAAATTAGACAGTCTTGTCTAATTCGTCAATCACCGCTATATAGATTTTTATGAAGATCGGCGTTTCTCCTGACACTTTCCCGCCACGTAGCCACGAGGCGAAACGCAATTCGGTTGTCGAGGCTGCTGCCTCGGTCTTTTGCCGCGAGGGCTTTGCCGGCGCCAATATCGACCTGATCGCGGCCGAGGCCGGCGTGTCGCGCCAGACCGTCTACAACCACCATCGCGACAAGGAGAAACTCTTCGTCGCTGTCGTCCGTGACCTCACCGAGCGTTGCAATGCCGGCATATTCGCCACCATCGCCACCTTCCCCGACCAGCCCGTCAACCTCGAAGCCGATCTGATCGGCTTCGCGATGCGCATGAACCGCAACTGCATCTGCAACCGCGACGGCAGGTTCCTGCGCAAGCTGATCCAGACCGAGGGCGAGCGCTATCCCGAACTCTTTGCCGAATGGCGCGAACAGGGGCCGGGCCGAACCTGGTCGGCGCTTGCCGCCCGCTTCGCCCGTCTTGCCTATGCCGGTCACCTCGCGATCGAGGATCCCGACGTGGCGGCACGCCAGTTTCTCGCGCTGATCAACGCCGAGTTGCAGACATCCTTCATGCTCGGCGCAATACCTGAGGACGAAGAGGTGCTTCAGTCCGCCACCAATGGCGTACGCACCTTCCTCAGCGCCTTCGGCAGACAAAAGAGCGCGAGTCACACGGCCAGAAAAAGCGCTCTGGTCAGCGCCTGAGCCGTCAAATCGTCGCCAATAGCCTTCGCTTCGAGGCGCCTGCGATCTATATCCGGTTTACGCCGCGCTCAAGCTTGATTACAGCTAGGCGCACGATTCAACGGAACCCGACCGCCACATGGCCGACGACCACATCCGCTACGACATTCTGGCCCAGGAGGCGTTGCGCGGCGTCATGCGCAAGGTCCTGGCCGAAGTCGCGCGCACCGGCCTTCCCGGCAACCATCATTTCTTCATCACCTTCCTCACCGGCGCGCCGGGCGTGCGCGTGTCTTCGCGGCTGCGCGAGCGCTATCCCGAGCAGATGACCATCGTCATCCAGTTCCAGTACTGGGACCTGAAAGTGACCGACACCGGCTTCGAGGTCGGTCTGTCCTTCTCCGACGTGCCGGAAAAACTCGAGATCCCCTTCTCCGCCGTGCGCGGCTTTTACGATCCCTCCGTCAATTTCGAACTCGAATTCGACGTCAAGACGGATGGCGCGGCAGAGGACGAGCCGGCGGCACCGGCTCCCGAACCGCTCGCCGTTGTCGAGAAGAAGCCCGAGTCGAAGAAGAAGGCTGCAGCCGAGGCCGAGAAGAAGCCTGCCGCGGCCGATGCCGCCGGCAAGGGCGCCGACGTCGTATCCCTCGACGCCTTCCGCAAGAAGTGATCCGAAAGGCGGCGCGACATGGGCGACGTCGTCAATCTCCGCCAGGCCCGCAAGCAAAAGGCGCGGAGCGAGAAAGAACGGCTGGCCGAACAGAACCGGGTGCTGCACGGCCGGTCCAAGGCCGATCGGGACCGTGACCGGCTGACGTCCGACAAGGCCGAGAAATTCATCGCCGGCCATCGCCGCGAGAAGTCCGGCGACCCGGACGCCTAGCGCAAATGAGCCCGGTCGAAAAACGCTCGGTGACGATCCGCGGCCATCGCACCAGCTATTCGCTCGAAAAGCCTTTTTACGATGATCTCGTCGCCATCGCGGCGGCGCGCAAGCTGACGCTGGCTGCGCTGGTCGCCGAAATCGACGAAACCCGCCCCCGCGACGCCAACCTCTCCTCCGCGCTCAGGCTGCATGTGCTGGACTGGGCGAAGCATGGGATGAGCGGTTCGGCTTAGAGCGGTTCAACGAATGATCAAACCTGGAAATTGCTAGCCGCCGTCCAGCGACTTCAGCAGATTGTCGATCGTGAACGGATTGGCCTTGGGCTTCTGTGGCTCTGGGGCAGAACCGTCATTGACGCCGGGCAGTGAGCGGTCGACCTTTGACGCCTGCTCGGCGGCCTTGCGCTTGGCCTCGAGCCTGGCCTTTTCTTCCGACGCGATCCGCGTCGCCTCGTCCGCCTTCCGACGTTCCTGCTCAGCGGCCTGTGCCTTGGCCGCATCGTCGGCCGCCTGTTGCTCCGCCTTGGCCTTCGCTTCAGCATCGGCCTTGGCTTTCGCGTCCGCCTCGGCTTGGGCTTCGGCATCGGCCTTGGCTTTGGCATCCGCTTCGGCTTGCGCCTTGGCGTCAGCCTCCGCCTTGGCTTTTGCCTCGGCTTCGGCCTGGGCTTTTGCCTCGGCATCGGCTTTTGCCTTGGCCTCGGCCTGCAGCCGCGCCTCTTCCTCTTGCCGCCGCAATTCCTCGGCCGCCCTGTCGCGTTCGGTCTGCAGGGCGGCGTAGTAGCGCACCTCGCGCCGCAGCCGCTGCTTCTCCAGCAGCGCCGCCTGCATCGCTTCGACCCGCTGCTGCTCCTTCTCCAGCGCGCGCTGCGTCAGGAATTGCGCCAGCGGTTCGCTGTCGAACTGGCGCTTGGCAGCGCCGAGCGGGCCCTCGACGCTGAAGTTCACCGCCGGGTCGGAGCCGACCAGCGCCTCGTCGCCGGACCGATAGGTGATCGACCCTCTTGCGTCGACGGTGCTCGCGTTCAGGTCCGCAGAGATGTCGGCGGACAGCGTTGCCGCCGGGTTTTCGAGACTGATCGGCGGCGCCCGCAGAATGCCGCCGGCAAGCGTGAAGGCAATGTCGGTGTCACCCGCGGCGAAACTGCCGTCGGCGGCGATCTCAGGCGCGAAGCCGGCGGTCTTGGCCGCATCGATATCGCGCCCGATCGTATCGGCCTTGGCGATGAAGGCGCCGAAGGCATCCGGATTGACGCCGGCGATGGCGAGGCCCTTCAGCGCCGCCGTGCCCGAGCCGGACAGCTCCGCCACCATGGCATCGACCGATTTGCCGCTGGTCGACAGCGTCGTCGAGACATCGCCGCTGCCGCTCAAGCCGGCCCCCGGCAGCACGGCCGAGAGATCCCCGCCGGCAAGTTTCATCTGGCCGGAGAAAAGCCCGGTGCCGTCATTGTTCTTCAGTTCGAACAGGCCGGTCAGCGCGCCGCCGAAGAGCTTGGCCTTGAGGTCGGAAACGCGCATGCCCTCCTGGTCGAGCTTCAGCGACAGCGCTGCGTCATAGGCGGTGGCGAACCGGCCGGCGGCAAGTGCCGCGGTGGTAAGGTCGAGATCGGCGGTGAACGGCAGGTTGGGCTTCTGGCTGAACGGCGTCGTCGGCCAGGGACCTTTGCCGGCAAGGAAGGACTGGTCGCCGAACAGCGCCACCGCCATCGGGTCGAGGTCGAGTTCGTCGAGCGCCAGCGCCCCGGCCAGATGCGGCACACCGTCCTTCACCTCGACATTGACGTCGCCGGAAACCGCCGCTTCGTTGAGGGCGCCGCTGAACTCGTCCAGCACCAGCAGACCACTGCCATAGTCGGCCTGTGACGTGAGCGATGCCGACATGCCGGTGCCCATGCCGGGCAATCCGACGCCGGTCGTCATCAGCCACGGCTCGATGTCGGCGGCGTCGAGGCTGATCTTGCCCTTTGCGGTCGCCCCTTGCGGCGTCTCGGCAACCGTTCCCTCGAACGCCGCCCGGAAATCGTCGCCCGTAAGGGTGAAGCTCGTCGCAAGGCCACCGCCAAACGTGCCTTTCGCCGAGATTTCGGTGGTTGCCTGGCCAAGCATGCCAAGCGGCAGCGCCGGCAAACCATAAAGCGCGAGCAGTGCCGTGGCGTCGGCATTCCTGGCATTGAAGGTCAGCATCACCGGCGCATCGAGAAGCCTGTCGGCCGCCCCCTTGCCGGAAAGCGACGCCGAAAAGGCCGAGCCGCCGGCCTTGCCCTGTGCGCTCACTGCCAGCCCCGTCGTGCCGTCGCCATTGTCGGCGGCACTCGTCACCAGATCGATGCGGGCGTCCTGGAACAGCTCAGGATAGGCGGCTGCACGGGCCGCCAGGCCCTTCAGCACCTCGTTGCCAGGATAGTGCTGCGTGGCGACATCGACCAGCGGCTTCAGATCGACGGCGACCACCGAGGCGTCGAGCTTGCCGGTCGGGCTTGCCGGGAAATCCTTGATCCGGCCGGTGGCGCTGATCGAGGCGCCGGCCAGTCCGCCTACCGACAGTCTATCGATTTCAAGCAGGCCTTGGCGCAGCCTCAGCGCCGTGTCGACCGTGTCGGCGGTCAGGCCGCCGGCGCTGACCGGCCCGGCCTTGATCTGGAAATCGAGATCGCGGTCTGAAAAGCGGTTGGCGCCCTTGTCGCTGACGAAGATCGAGGCGAAGGCCGTCAGCCCGTCGACGTCCAGCTCGCCGCCCTGCAGCCGCATCAGCACCGACGGTCTGGCGTCGTCGGGCTGGCTGGAATCGATACGCCCGGAAAACTTCGCCTTGCCGAGGATCAGTTCGAGATCGCTGAATGCCTGGCGCTTCTCGCTGAGATCGACCTTGGCCTTGAAGCCGGCGGCGGGCAGCCGGCGGATCGCCTCGTCGACATCTTTCGACAGCCAGGCGGCGAAACCGGACGGCTGCGCCACGGCGAGCAGCAGCGAGCCGGTGAAGCCAAAGTGGTCCTGTACGCTGAGCATGCCGTTGGCTTCCAGCGTGGCGCGGCCGGGCAGCGTCGCGGCCAGCGACTTGACTGACCAGCCGCCATCGGTCGGCTCGGCCGACAGGTGCACGTCGCGCACCGTGGTGTCGCCAGCCACTACCGCCGGCAGCTTGACCTCCACGGTGCCTGGTATGGTTGGCTTCGGCATTTGCAGCAGCGCGCGCTCCAGCGCGTCGACCCGCTGCGACAGTGTCAGCCCGGCGCCCGCCGCACCCACGGCCTCGTCGAACTGCACCTGCGCGCCATTGGCTTCGATCGCGAAGCGCGGATCGATCCCGAGATCGACCGAAGCCTTGCCGTCGGCCGTATAGGGATTGTCGAGCGGCCCGGTCTCGAAGCGGAACTCATCGAAGGAAAGTCTGTGGTGATCAAGCGAGAATTTGCCGTTGAGCCGGAAGCCCGGATCCGGCTTGCCGGTCGAGGCCTTCACCGGCTCGCCATCGGTGCCGCGCAGCTCGGCCGAATTCTTGTCGGCGTCATTCTTGCCGGAGCCATTCTTGTCGGAGCCGTTTTTGTCGACGGCCGAGATCTTGAACTGACCCGAATACACCGCCGCACCCTTGACGATGCCGGCATTGCCATCGGCCTCGATGACCAGCGGATAGCCGTCCGGATCGGCCTTGAGCCGAAGCCGCATCTGCCCATTGCCCTCCGCCTTGCCGGTCGACGCGATGACCTCCGTGCGCAGGCCGTCGAAGCGCAGCGAGCCGTCCATCCGCCAAGGCCCGGCGAGCGACTTGGCCGAGATGGTCGAGTTGATCTCGGAAATCAGATGATCGCGCCCGCCGGCGGCATGGCGCAACGCGACCTCTCCCTCGGTCACCGTCAGCTTTTCGATTGAAATCTGGTTGATGTCGAAGGGCGAGGTCGGCCGCATCGCCCAGTCGACCGTGCCGTCGGCGGCGATATCGATCGTCGCCTTCGGCCGCACCAGCCGCATGTCGAAGATCAGCACCTCGCCGCTCAGGAACGGCGCCAGCTCCGCATCCATCGAAAATGTCTCGACGGTCATCGCCGGTTGGCCGCCGGGGCCGCCGGCAACCGCGACATTGGAAAAGGTCACAGAAGGAAACGGCAGCAGCCTCGCCGTGGCGTCACCTTGTACGGTGACCTTGCGGCCGAGAATGGCGCTCGCCTCGCGCTCGAAATCGGCACGGTAGCCTGTCCAGTCGACGAAATGCGGCACCACCAGCGCCGCGCACAGCACCAGCACGAAAAGGCCACCGAAGATCACGAACAGGCGTGCGAGCATCTGCTCCGATTGGGTTGATTGAAAATCAGCCGCACTCTACCCGCATCCGCGTGTCTATAAAGAGGCAATTCGGCAGCGTGCGACAGTCTCCATCAGCACGGTCAATACTGCCCCTGCGTGAAGGCTGGCAGAAAAACTCTGGGTGATGAATTCCAGTGTCGAGTCGTGGAACGTCAGGATGAAATGCCGATAGCCGGAAAACAGTCCCGGCGTGTGGGACGAATGAACCCGATTTGCCTTTTCCAGGGAGCCGATCTACGACGAGTTGAGAACCTCGAATGCGGAATAGGGCTGCAAGCCCAGCCCATAGAGACGGTGCCCGCTGATGGCTTCATCGTTCGGTGGGCCGAATTGAAGTGCCAGATAGGGATCGGCGGTCAGGATCGCGACGGACTGGTTGCCTGTGGTAGCCGAGACCGAGCGCGGATTCGTGCCATCGAACGACGAATCCGGCACGTTGGCGAGATAGGCAATGAGCAGCCTGCCTTCATCCGCGAAGATGTGAGGCAGCGGAGCACCGGCGGACGACGGCGGCACCTCGATCGGCAGCAGTGTCTCGGCCGTCGACATCTAGTGTTCGGTGCCCGGCAATATCTTGCCCGGGTTCATGATGTTAAGCGGATCGAGCGCCTGCTTGATCGTGCGCATGATGTCGACGCCGTGGCCAAGTTCGTGGCGCAGGAAGCCGATCTTGCCTTGCCCGATGCCGTGCTCGCCGGTGCAGGTGCCTTCCATGGCGATCGCCCGCATGTTGAGCCTGGCGACGAATTTTTCCGCCAGCGCGATCTCTTGCGGGTTGTCGACATCCATCAGCACCAGCACATGGAAATTGCCGTCGCCGGCATGGCCGACAATCGGCGCGACCAGCCCCATCTCGGCGATATCGGCCTCGGTCTCGGTGACGCATTCGGCAAAGCGCGAGATCGGCACGCAGACATCGGTCGACAGCCCCTTGGCACCGGGCCGCAGCGTCAGCGACGACCAGTAGGCATCGTGCCTGGCCTTCCAAAGTTTCGTCCGCTCCTCGGCGACGCTGGTCCACAGGAACGGCCCGCCGCCATTCTCCTCGGCGATCATGCCGAAGGTCTCGGCCTGCTCGGCGACGCCCGCGTCGCTGCCGTGGAATTCGACGAACAGGCACGGGCTCTCCGGATAGTCGAGCTTGGAGTAATTTTTCATCGCCCGCATCTGCAGCGCGTTGACCAGCTCGATGCGCGCCACCGGAATGCCCATCTGGATGGTGGCGATCACCGCATTGCAGGCCACCTCCAGGCTGGGAAATGGGCAGACGCCGCCGGAGATCGCCTGCGGGATGCCCTGCAGCTTCAGCGTCAGCGCCGTGATGATGCCAAGCGTGCCCTCCGAGCCGACCAAGAGCCGCGTCAGGTCGTAGCCCGCCGAGCTCTTCTTCGCCCGCTTGCCGGTCGTCACCGCTTCGCCATCGGCCATGACCGCCGTCAGCGACAGCACGTTCTCGCGCATCGTGCCGTAGCGCACGGCGTTGGTTCCGGACGCGCGTGTCGCCGCCATGCCGCCGAGCGAGGCATTGGCGCCGGGGTCGATCGGGAAGAACAGGCCGGTATCGCGCAGATGCCGGTTAAGGTCCTCGCGTGTCACGCCGGGCTCGACCGTGCAATCGAGGTCCTGCGGGTTGACCGAAAGGATGCGGTTCATCCGCGACGTGTCGATGGAAATGCCGCCGCCCGGCGCGTTGGTGTGTCCCTCGAGCGACGAGCCGACGCCGAAGGCGATCACCGGAACGCGGTGCGTGGCGCAGGCGCGCACGATCTCCTGCACTTCGGCCGTCGTCTCGACAAAGGCGACGCCATCGGGTGCCTGCGTCGGGATATAGGTGGTGGTGTGGGCATGCTGGGCGCGGATCGCCTCGCCGGTCTGGAAGCGCTCGCCGAGCGTCTGCTTGAGGATGCCGAGCACGGCGGCGATGCCCTCCTCGTTGCGCTTGACCGGATTGAGGTCGCTCAGAGCCATGAATTCCTCCGCGAATGGACCAGCGGCCACCCTTGTTGTGCAGCTATGGATGCGTAGTCTCACCTGCCACGCCCTGTCCAGCTATCCAGAAGGAAAACAAGATGCCAAACCCCGCCCCGTTCGTATCTCGGGCCATGGATATCGAGAAGGACTGGATCGACTACAACGGCCATCTCAACATGGCCTATTACAACGTGCTGTTCGACCGCTGCTCGGACGACGCCTTCGAGATGATGGGGATGGGGCCGAACTACGCCAAGGAGCGGCGGCTGACCATCTACACGGCCGAAGTCCACGTCTGCTACGTCCAGGAACTGCACCTGGAGCACAAGGTCGTGGTCTCCTTCCAGCTCATCGACCATGACGACAAGCGGCTCCGCGTCTACCAGGAGATCCGCCATGTCGACGGCTGGCTCGCCGCCACCTCCGAATCGCTGTCGCTGCATGTCGACATGTCCGGGCCGAAGGTGGCGCCTTTCCCGGCCGACGTGCTTGCAAAGGTGGAAGCGATGCGATCAGCCCATGCCGCGCTGCCGATGCCCGAACGCGCCGGCCGCTCGATCGGGATTCGCCGCAAGAGCGCTTGAAGCTGCCTGGCGCCCACGTTAACCTTACCGAGGTTTTAACGTGAACAAGCCAATTGAGTCGTTGAACGACTCAGTGAGGCGTTTGAAAACGTACGCATCGGGTTGCGGTACCGGCGGCGGGCAAGGCGGTTCGAGGAACGTGCATGAAAACCGACATCAAGGTCGAAGTGGACAGGCTGGCGGCCGATCCACGCATCACCGACTATGATTTCTGGCGCTCGCTCAAGAACGTCAACAACGAGATCTTTCATATCGCCAACAACAACGAGCCGATCCCCTTCGACATGATCCGCTGGCGCGCCATCCTGAAGCAGGCGCGCATGAAACGCGGTCATGTTTAGCTGCTGCAGGCGTTCATTTCATTCCCTGAAAATCAAGGTTGGCGCTTGAGCGCTCCCAAAGGCGAACGCGCCACCACCGGCGACGACTGGATGATCGCGGTGTTGGTCATCGCGTAGGGGATTATGCGGTCGATCACGCGTTCGAGCTCGGCCACCGAGCCGACATGGGCGAGCGCAATGAAGCAGTCCTCGCCGGTCACCCGGTCGCATTGCGCGATCTCGGGCAGGTCGTCGATGATGTCGGCAACGACAGCCAATTGTCCCGGTACCGGCCTGATTCGCAGCCAGGCGGACAGCTTCATGCCGAGGGCGGCCGGATTGATCCGGACCGTATAGGTCTCGATGACGCCGTTCTCCTGCAGCCGCTTGATGCGCTCGGCCACGCTCGGCGCCGACAGGCCGACGGCACGCGCCAGCTCCGCCGTGCTGGTGCGCGCATCCTTTTCCAGCAGGCGCAGGATCTTCAGGTCCGCAGCGTCGGGTTCGGGATTTTCGTTTCGAAGGCGTTTCAGGGAAAACTCCTTGCGTCCAGAAAGATAGTGATCAAGAAAGTCGATCATCATCCATATAAATCGAGAAATCCACCTGCGATACTGATCGCATGAAAGTTCGAACGCAAGCCCCGGCCACGCACCCTGCCCTCGCCGGCCCTGCCTTCGGCAGGATGGCGGCCTCCATGCCGCCGCATGTCTGGTTCGGCGTCAGCGCGGTGTTCCACTATCTGGGGCCGGCCTTTGCCGTGCTGCTTTTCCCGCATGTCGGCGTGCTCGGCATGGCGTGGCTGCGCATCGCGACCGCGGCCCTCGTCTTTGCGCCGCTGACCCGGCCGTGGTCGGTCTTCGCCCGCGCCGACCGGTCGGCACGGCTGCTGCTTCTGGCTTTCGGCGCCTGCCTGGCGGTGATGAACTGTTCGTTCTACCTGGCACTGGACCGCTTGCCGATTTCGCTGGTGGCGGCGATCGAATTCGTCGGCACCATCGGCGTAGCACTCGTCGGCCTGCGCAGCCCACGCAATGTCGCCGCGCTTGCCGTGGCCGTCATCGGCACTTTGCTTTTGATCGACGTCAAATGGTCGGATGATCCGGTCGGCCTGTTCTGGGCCTTCCTCAACGGCGCGCTGTTCGTCTGCTACATCGTGCTCGGCCACCGCATCGCCGCTTCGGGCGCCGGCGGCGGCATCGCCGCCCTTGGCGCGGCCATGGCGATCGCCTTCCTGATGGTGCTGCCCATCGGCCTCATCGACGCCCTGCCGGCCTTTTCGTCGCCGCCGCTGCTGCTCGCCGCCATCGGCGTCGGCGTCTGCTCGTCGGTCATCCCCTACATCTGCGACCAGCTCGCAATGTCGCGGCTGCCGCGCGCGAGCTTCGCGCTGATGATGTCGTTGCTGCCGGTCACCGCGACGCTGATCGGCGTCGTCGTGCTTCGCCAGATCCCCAGCCTCACCGACTGCCTCGGCATCACTCTTGTGGTCGCCGGCGTCGCCGTGCACAGACCGGCGCCAAAGTGATCCGCCGCGAGGCTACGCCAGTTTCTCCTTCAGGAAAGCTACCGTCCGTCCCCAGGCCAGATCCGCCGCCTTCTTGTCGTAGCGCGCCGCCGAGGTGTCGTTGTTGAAGGCATGATTGACGCCGTCATAGACATAGACCGTGTATTTGACATGGGCCGCATCGAGCGCCTTCTTGTAGGCATCGATACCGGCATCGATGCGCCCGTCCAGCCCCGCATAATGCAGCAGCAGCGCCGCCTTGATCTTCGGCACATCCTCGGCTTTCGGCTGCATGCCGTAATAGGCGACCCCGGCGCTGAGGTCCGGCGAATTGACAGCCAGCGTGTTCACCGTACCACCGCCCCAGCAGAAACCGACGGCGCCAACCTTGCCATTGCCGTCCTTGTCGCCCTTGAGGAACGCGACCGTTGCCACGGCATTGGCTCCTGTCTGCGCCGGATCGAGCTTCGTGAACATGTCGCGCGCCTTGTCCTCGTCGCCTGGCGTTCCGCCGAGCGGCGACAAAAAGTCCGGCGCCAGTGCCACGAACCCCTCCAGCGCCACGCGCCGCGCCACGTCCCTGATATGCGGATTGAGTCCCCTGTTCTCATGCACAACGATGACCGTGCCGAGCTTGCCGGTCTGGTCCGCCGGCTTGACCAGATAACCTTTCATCTCGCCGCCGCTGCCGGGATAGGTGATGTCCTGCCCCTTCACCCGCGGATCGTCATCGGCCACGATCGCCGCCTGGGCGGAATTTGCCGCCAGCAGCGGCACGATCGCGGCGGCCGCGGCGCCCGATCCGGCAAGCCTGGTCAACTGTTCCATGAAACGGCGGCGGTCGAGCGTCAGATGCGTGTATTCGTCATAGGCATCGATCATCGCCTGGGTGATGGCAGGCCTGGCGGTTCCGGGGCCGGTGGCTGATCTTGTCACGGCGTACTCCTCATTTTGGGATGACCTCGCTGCGCAAGATAGGGTCGGGGCCGGCATGGTCCAGTCCCGGATCAGTGAGGTGGTTGTCGCAGTAAACCGCAACGTCAGTTGGGTTGTCCTGAACCAAGGCCCGCAATTCTCCCGTTGCGTCTGCGAAAATCGGTTCCGACTTTCGCAGACGATGCTGTAGGGTGCAGGTGGGGGGAACAGCCGTAGTCTTGCGGCTATGCCGAGCTTGGGTGGGATATGCTGGCAAACAGGGTGGGGAAATGGCGCACGCTTGGGCTGATGGCCCATTTCGCGACCGAACCGCTGACGGCTGCACATAGCGCACATAGCGCCTTCGGCCCTTTCATCCGGATCGACTACCCGCATTCGACCGCGGCAAAGCCGCGCCGCATCTTCATGATCGCCGACGCCGGCCTCTACCGCACCATGCTGTCCGACACCGTGACCTGGCGCAACATCCAGATCAACGGGCGCGGCAAACGCGGACACGCTTCGAACCGGCTCTCCTATGGCATGACGCGGCTGCGCGGTGAACGTCACGAGCACTATCGCAAGCTGTTCGCGCCACCGCTCAAGCGCCCGGCAATCATGCCAATGAGCCCGGAAATGGCGCGCATCGCCGCCGATCAGGTCGCAACCTGGCCGGTCGGCACGCCGTTCGCGCTCACCGAAGCCGCCAAGACGATGGCCAAGCATCTGGCGATCGGCCTGCTGTTCGGCGACGACCACGAACGCGCCATGCCTATCGCCGAGATGATCGCACGCCAGATTCGGGCGAGCTGGATCGTTCCGGGTCCGGCCTTCTTCAGCTGGATCAGGGAAGCCGAGGCGCAGGAACGCGCCATCCTGGCCTGGGCTGAGGAAAAGCGCGGCGACAAGGATGCCCAAGACATCCTGTCCATCCTGGTCAACAACACCGACGAGGCGGGCCGACCGCCTTCCGTGGCGCTGATCGGCGGCATCGTCAGCTTCGTTTTCGGCGCCGCCTACGACACATGCCAGAACGCACTGGCCTGGACGCTGATCCTGCTCACCCAGCACCCCAACGCCATGGCAAGCCTGGTGGCCGAGATAGACGGCGCCCTCGGCGACAGGCCCGCGACGATGGACCGGATCGGGACCCTGCCATTGCTCGATGCAACGATAAAGGAGGCGATGCGGCTTTTCCCGCCGGTGCCGCTGATGATGCGCAAGGCGACCCGGGCAACGATGCTTGGCGGCGAATCGATCGCCATGAACGAAGGCGTGCTAATCAGCGCGCTCACCATCAACCGCGATGCTTCGCTCTATCCGGACCCCGACAGCTTTCATCCGGGGCGCTGGGCCTCGATCAAACCGTCGCCGTTCCAGTACCCCGTCTTCGGCGCCGGCGGCCATATGTGCCCTGGCATCACCTTCGGCCTGCAGATGATGAAGATCGCCCTGGCGACCATCCTGTCGAAGCGCTCGGTGACGCTATCGCCCGCCGCGCGGATCGCTTATCGCACCAGGATAACACTGGCGCCGACTGGCAACATTGACGTGATCATGCGAGAGCGCGGTGAGCCTGTCCGTACGGATCAGGCGCGCGGCCGCTTCCGCCAACTGGTCGCGCTTCCAGCGCTAACATAGGAACCGCCGATGACCGCGCAGCAAAACATGGTCCGCATCTATGACCGGGTCATGAAAAGCAGCAAGCAGCGCCGCTACTATGGCGGAAGCGGCTTCTACAATTTCGGCTATTGGGCGACCGGCGCGGCATCGCAGCGCGAGGCCAGCGAAGCGTTGGTCGACACGCTGCTGGCGCGGCTGCCAGGCAAGGGCGGCGCCATCCTGGACGTCGCCTGCGGGCTTGGCGCCTCGACCAGGCATTTGCTGCTCTCCTATCCGCCGCAGGCGGTCACCGCCATCAACATCTCGGCCGCTCAAGTCGCAACAGCTCGCCAAAATGCTCCCGGCGCGACGGTGCTGCAGATGGATGCAGTCAAGCTCGACTTTGCCGACGAAAGCTTCGACGCGGTGATCTGCGTCGAGGCGGCCTTCCACTTCGACACCCGCGCGGCCTTCCTCGCCGAGGCCCATCGCGTGCTCAAGCCCGGCGGTGCGCTTGTCCTGTCCGACATCCTGTTCCGAAGGTTGTTCGCGTCCGGAGTTTCCGACCGCCTCGGCGTGCCAAAAGCCAATCTCGTCGCCGACATTCCGTCCTACAAGGCGCAGTTCGGCGCCTTGGGTTTCACCGATATCGCCGTCGAGGACGCTACCGATCAGTGCCTCGGCGGCTTCCGCCGCAGCCTCGTCGCATGGCCAGGGTCGGAATACCGCAAAGGTGCGATGAGCTTCACCACCAGTCTTGCCAGCGCCGCTGTCTGCCGCCTCATCGCAGGTTATTTCGGTGCGGTCTCAAAGTCCTATCTGCTGGTTTCGGCACGAAAGCCTTGAGGCGCCGAACCAGGCTTCGGCGGCACGTCAAAAAAACGGCAGGTGCAAACCCTCCTTATCTCAGTCTGAAAATATCGATATTATCGATCATCCGAAGGTATCCTACACTTTCTGGAAACCATGCATCGAGACGCGCAAGCGCCGCCTAATGCAATTAACCACCTATTAGAAGTTGAAACTCAGGGTAGGGTTTGAATATCGGCAACCGCATTTTGGGGGCGGCTTGCCCTTCTCGCCTTTGTCAAAACCCCTGCTTGGACATGGCATGTCGGTCTTTCACGGACGGACGCCGGGCGGCGAATTGATCGGCAGAAGGCCCGGCCCTCCGTCAAGAAGAAGGCGTCACGATCATGATGCGCGTCATCTCCTGTGTGACAATGGAGCACAACCTCTGGCTGGTGCTTGTCGCCGCGCTGGTCTGCAGCGCCGGTTCCTGGGCGACGATCAGACTGTTCCTGCGCGCTCATGAGGCCACCGGCCTGCAGCAGATCGGCTGGCATTTCCTGACCGCGGTCAGCGCCGGGTCGTCGATCTGGTGCACACATTTCGTCGCCATGCTGGCTTACGACCCGGGCGCGCCCATCGCCTTCGATCCGGTGCTGACGATCGCCTCGCTGTTCCTTGCCATGGCTGGCACCGCTGCCGGCTTCATCGCCGCGACCGGCCATGCCCCCCGCATTGCTCCCATCGTCGGCGGCATCATCCTCGGCCTGGCGATCTCAGGCATGCACTATACCGGCATGGCCGCCTATCATGTCGACGGCATTGTCGAGTGGGACACGACCTATGTCGTCGTCTCGGTCGTGCTCTCGGTGTTGTTCTCGTGCCTGGCGATCAACGTCGCCCTGAACGACCGCATATCCGGGCACAAATACCTGGCTGCCGCCATTCTGGTCGCGGCCATCGTCAGCCTCCATTTCACCGCCATGGCGGCAATGCAGGTGACGCCGCTGGCACTGCACGGCGACTACACCAACCCCGCCGCCCTGCGGGCCATGGCGCTTGGTGTCGCCGTCGCCGGGCTTATCGTGATCGGCACCGGCCTCGCGAGCTACCTGATCGACGATCGCACGCGCTCGGAAGCCTTTCGCCGCTTGCACCATCTGGCGATGAACGACACGCTGACCGGCCTGCCAAACAGGGCGAACTTCAACGAGTATCTCGACCGCGAGATCGACCGCGCCAGGGAACTCGGCGGCAAGGTGGCAATTATCGGCATCGACCTCGACCGGTTCAAGGAAATCAACGATCTCTGGGGCCATGGCGCCGGCGATCTGGCCCTGAAAACCCTGGCTGGACGGATGAGCGCGCTGCTGCAGGACGGCGAATTCGTCGCCCGTCTCGGTGGCGACGAGTTTGCCGCCATCAAGCGCATGAAAGGACAGGCCGACCTCCTGGATTTCGTGTCGCGGCTGGAAGCGGCACTCTTTGCGCCGATCCGGATCGACGATTTCGAAGCCGCTGCCGGCGCCAGCCTCGGCGTCGCGATCTATCCCACCGACGCGCACAACCGCGAAACCCTCGTCAACAACGCCGATCTGGCGATGTACCGCGCCAAGGCGAATGTGACGCAGACCGTCTGTTTCTACGAGCAGGCCATGGACGAGGCCGTCCGCGCCAACCGCGCGCTTGCCAACGACCTGCGCGAAGCGGTGGAGAACGGCCAGCTCGACCTGCACTACCAGGTGCAGACCTCGGTCTCGACCGGCGACATCCGCGGCTATGAGGCGCTGCTGCGCTGGAAGCATCCGACGCGCGGCAACATTCCCCCGATCGAATTCATCCCGCTGGCCGAGGAAAACGGCCTGATCCTGCCGCTCGGCGAATGGGTGCTGCGCACCGCCTGCGCCAAGGCTGCCTCGTGGGAGCACCCCTACAAGGTCGCCGTCAACCTCTCCCCGGTGCAGTTCGCCCATGCCGACCTGCCGAAGCTCGTCCACGAGATCCTGCTCGAGACCGGCCTGCGCCCGAACCGGCTCGAGCTGGAAATCACCGAATCCACCATCATTGCCGACAAGAACCGCACCTTGACCATCTTGCGGCGCATCAAGGCGCTGGGCGTCACCATCGCCATCGACGATTTCGGCACCGGCTACTCTTCGCTGGAAACGCTGCGAGCCTTCCCGTTCGACAAGATCAAGCTCGATCGCTCGTTCATGTCCGAGGTCGAGACAAGCCCGCAGGCCAAGGCTATCATCCGCGCCGTGCTGGCGCTTGGCCAGAGCCTCCACATCCCGGTGCTGGCCGAAGGCGTCGAGACGCACAGCCAGCTGTCGATCCTGCGCGCCGAAGGCTGCAACGAGGCGCAAGGCTACCTGCTTGGCCGCCCGGCGCCGTTCGGCGAGATCTTCGCGCTGATGCATGGCCACAACGGCATCGCCGCAACCGCGCTTGCAGCGCCTGCGCAGGCTGTTGCGTAGACGATAGCACGCCAAGATTCAGGTCAGGCTGAGTCGAGAATGGCGGTTTCCGAGAACCGGAGCGGAGCGTACTTAAGTACGTGAGCACCGGAAGCGTAGGAAACCACCGTTCGCAGGCCGGCCTCACCTGAATCTATTTCGGCAGCGTGTAGGCCATCACATAGTCGCCTGGCTTGGTGCCGACCGAGCCGTGGCCGCCGGCAACGATGACCACGAACTGGCGCCCGTCGGCGACCGTATAGGTCATCGGCGTCGACTGGCCGCCGGCCGGCAGTCTGGCTTTCCAGAGCTGCCTGCCCGAAGTCAGATCATAGGCGCGCAGATAGTCGTCGACCGCCGCCCCAAGGAAGGCGACACCGCCGGCGGTGACCATCGGTCCGCCAATGCCGGGCACGCCGACCTTGAACGGCAGCGGCAGCGGCGTCATGTCGTAGACGGTACCGTTGCGGTGCTTGTAGGCGATCTTGCCGGTCCTGAGGTCGACGCCAGCCACATAACCCCAGGGCGGCGCCTGGCAGGGGATGCCGAGCGGCGACAGGAACGGTCCCATCACCACCGCATAGGGCGCGCCTTCGTTGCGGTTGAGCCCTTGCTCGCTGCCGCGCCCTTCATCCGGCGGCGGCACCTGGTCGCGCGGGATGAGCTGCGACTTGAACGCCAGATAGGTCGGCATGCCGAACATCACCTGCCTGACCGGATCGACGGCGACGCCACCCCAGTTGAAAGTACCGAAATTGCCGGGATAGATCAGCGAACCCTGCACGGACGGCGGCGTATAGCGGCCTTCATAGCGCAGGCCTTGCAATTCGATGCGGCACGCCAGCTGGTCGAACATCGTGATGCCCCACATGTCGGCGCCGGTCAGCGGCTTCGGATTGAAGGAGAGATCCGATTCCGGCTGCGTCGGCGAGGTGTGGTCGCCCTCGATCGCGCCGCCCGGCGCCGGCACTTCCTTGACCGGAACGATCGGCTCGCCGCTGCGCCGGTCGAGCACATAGAGGTCGCCCTGCTTGGTCGGCCCGACCAGCGCCGGCACGACGCCGCCAGCGGTGGTGATGTCGACCAGCGTTGGTTGCGCCGGCACGTCCATGTCCCACAGATCGTGGTGCACGGTCTGCCGCACCCAGCGCACTTTTCCGGTGTTGAGATCGAGCGCGGTGATCGAGGAGGAGAATTTCTCGACATTGGCGCTGCGGCCCATGCCGAGCTGGTCCGGCGTCTGGTTGCCGAGCGGCACATAGAGCAGGCCGAGCTTCTCGTCGGCGCTCGGTGTCGACCACATGTTGGGCGAGTTGTTGGTGTAGGTTTGGCCCGCCGGCAACGGCGTCGTCTGGTCGGGATTGCCGGAATCCCAGTTCCACAGCAAGGCGCCGCTGTCGACATCGAAGGCGCGGATGACGCCGGATGGCTCCTCGGTCGAGTAATTGTCGTTGACCGCACCGCCGACGATGATCTTGCCGCCCGATATCAGCGGCGCCGAGGTCGAGTAGTAATAGCCCGACTTCGGATAGGGCATCCCGGTCAGCAGGTTCAGCGTCCCGCCTTCGGCAAAGGACGGGCAGATCTCCCCGTTCGCGGCGTCGAGGGCGATCAGCCGCGCGTCGGAGGTCGGCAGATAGACGCGCGCCGCACACGGCTGCCCGGCGGCGATCTTGGCGTCGGCATAGTAGGACACGCCGCGGCAGGTCTGGTGCTGGCGGTCCTTGTCCAGCTTGATCTTGGGATCGTAGCGCCATTTCTCCTTGCCGGTCGCGGCATCGATGGCGATGGCGAAATTATGCGGCGTGCAGATATAGAGCGCATCGCCGATCTTCAGCGGCGTCACCTGATAGGTCGTCTCGCCGATGTCGTCGGGGCCCTTTATGTCGCCGGTGCGATAGGTCCAGGCCGGCTGCAGATTGGCGACGTTGTCGGTGGTGATCTGGTCGAGCGGCGAGTAGCGCTGGCCATATTGCGTGCGGCCGTAAAAGTGCCATTCGCCTGCAGGCACATTGCCGCCGAGATCGGCCGTCGGCGTCACCTTGTCGGCGCTGAGTTGACCGGCGATGTCCTTGGGATCGGCGGTCATCGAGTAACCGGCCACCGCAAGCGAGGCCAGCACCGCCAGGATGAGCGGCGCCCGCCCGTCGGGACCGGTGAGCCCCCGCCTCGCCCAAGGCGTCAAAAGCCACAGCGCCAGGAGCACGATGACGCCGCCGCGCGGCCCGAGCTCCCACCAGTCGAAGCCGATCTCCCAGACCGCCCAGCACAGCGTGCCGATGACGATCGCCGCGTAGAGCCACAACGCGATGGATTTGCGCCTGTAGAGCAGCCAGCCGGCGAGCAGGAAAGCGAGACCGGTAATGACGTAGTACCAGCTGCCGCCGAGCGACGCCAACCAGATGCCGCCGCCGCCGAGAATCAGACCGATGAGAGCAAGGACCACGGCGGTGAGGATGGTTGCCATAACGACACTCCTTCAGGCGCAGCAGGCGAGCGGCCGAAAACCGCCGTCTCGAAATGGAAACGCAGCCCGCTTTCGATTCTGTTTCATCTCGCCGCCGCAGTTTTCCGCCCGCTCGCGCGAGGTGTCAAATTAGCAGGACAGTATGTTTTGATACCGCGGGCATCGTTCCGGCATGTGCTTAGGCCCTGTTGCTGTTCACGTCGAAATGACCGGGATGCCGGTTGCCATTCTTCTGCCCGTTGTCGGGCGATGCTATGCTTTGCCTATGAAAGCCGATGCCGCCTCGTTGCTCGAACGGGCCCGCCACGCCTATGGACAGCGGGCATGGGCGGATGCATTCGAGCTGCTGCGGGCAACCGACGAGATCACGCCTCTCGTCGCTGAAGACCTCGAACGGCTGCTCTGGACGGCCGGCATGCTGGACCGCGATCAGGACATCTTCGCCGCCGGCGAGCGTCTCTTCAACATGCATATCGAAGCCGGCCGCGACGATCAGGCGGCATATTGGGCGTTCTTCCGTGGCTTCCGGCTTTTGACGTTGGGCGAGGAAGGCCACGCAACTGCCATTATCCAGCAGGCGCAGCGCCTGGCGGATGGCTATGGCCGCGAGTGCGCGGCGCATGGCTATCTGTTGTTGCTGTCGGCACAAAAGGAACTGATGACCGGCAACGACCCGGCGTCGGAGGCGCTGGCAAGACAGGCGCTGGCGATCGGCGAACGCTGCAGCGACATCGACCTGATCGCCTTCGCCAGATGCTATCTCGGCCGCGCGCTGGTGCGGCAGGGCCGGGTCGAGGAAGGCATCGCCTCGCTCGACGAAGCCATGCTGCCGGCTGCCGGCGGCAAGCTGTCACCCGTTGTCACCGGCCTCGTCTACTGCAACCTGATCGCCGCATGCCGGCAAGTCTATGCGTTCGATCGTTCGCGCGAATGGACCGAGGCGCTGTCGAACTGGTGCGGAGCCCAGCCGCAGCTGGTTCAGTTCAACGGCGTCTGTCTGCTGCACCGTGCCGAGATTATGGAGTTGAACGGCGCCTGGCAGGATTCGATTGCCGAGGCGCGGCGTGCCACGCGCCTGCTTGCCCATTCCAGCGGCAACGAAGCGGCAGCTGGCGCGGCCTACCAGGAGGCCGAAATCCATCGGCTGCGTGGCGAGTTCGCCGCCGCCGAGGATCTTTATCGCGCCGCCAGCCGGCTCGGGCTCGAGCCGCAGCCCGGCATGGCGCTGCTGCGCCTCATGCAGGGCCGGGCCGAGCAGGCAGCGGCAACCATTCGCCGCGTGCTTGCCACGACCAAGGCGCCGCTCGGCCGTGCCCGTCTGCTGCCGGCGCTGGTCGAGATCACGATGGCCGCGGGCGCTGCCGACGAAGCGCATGAAGCCTGCGAAGAGTTGGAGATGATCGCCGGCCGCTTCGCCACCGACATCCTGGCCGCAATGGCCGCGCAGGCGAAAGGCCAGATCGAGATGGCTGGAGGTGATGCCGCGGCGGCGCTTGGCCATTTCCGCGCCGCCCTGACGACCTGGCAGCGCGCCGGCGCTCCCTATCTTGAGGCGCGTCTGCGCGTGCTGGCCGGCCAAGCCTGCCGCATGCTTGGCGACGAGGACGGCGCCGAACTGGAATTCGAGGCCGCCAGCTCGATTTTCACCGCGCTGGGCGCGGCACCCGACCTCGCCCGTGTCGATCAGTTGATCCAGCCGGCTTCTACGCCCTCGCATGGCTTGACGCGGCGCGAGATCGAGGTCCTCGGCCTTGTCGCCACAGGCAAGACAAACAGGCTGATCGCCACAGACCTCGGCCTCAGCGAAAAGACCGTCGACCGACATCTCAGCAACATCTTCGACAAGCTGGCGGTCAACTCGCGCGCCGCCGCGACAGCCTACGCCTTCCAGAACGGCCTGCTCTGAAGTCCGAAGGATCGCGTGCACGACGATCCAAGAGATCGCGTGCGCGACGATCCGAGATCGCGCGTGGGGCATGGGGGAAAATCCCCATGCCGCTTCTTTTCCGTCGTGAGGTATCTCCCCGAAGCGCCGCCGCGTCGGATCGCTATTTTCGCTCCATGGCTGACGACAACCGCATGGAGCGATCATGAACCAGATTTCGACACCTCGCCCGACTTCAAGCCCCGTACTGAAACCGCACGGCCGCGTCGGCATCACCCAGACCAGGGCGCGCGCCGGTTCCTTGCTGGAACCGGGAGCAGCGTTCATGCAACTGGAGGCTGGCGCCCTGCAGGCAGCGGGCAGCCAAGTACCATCGGACGAAGAAAGGCGGCCCGCGCTCAGGGAAGAGCATGTCGACGTCGTCGTCATCGGCGCCGGCCAGAACGGCCTGTCCGTCGGCTACCATCTCGCCCGCAAGGGCGTGAAGTTCGTCATCCTGGAGGCACGCGAACGCGTTGGCGACATCTGGCGTTCGCGCTGGGATTCGCTGCGCCTGTTCACGCCGGCACGCTTTGACGCGCTGATCGGCATGCCCTTCCCCGCTGAACGCTATTCCTTCCCGACCAAGGACGACATGGCCGACTATCTGGAAGTCTATGCGAAAAAGTTTTCCCTGCCGGTGCGCACCGGCTTCAAGGTCGACGAGGTGACCCGTTCCGGCGACCGCTACATCGTCTCTGCCGGCCAGACCCGGTACGTCGCCGGGCATGTCGTGGCCGCGGCCTCGAGCTACCAGAAGCCGAAGATCCCGGATTTCGCGGCGTCGCTCGATCCGTCGATCCGGCAATTTCACTCGGGCGTCTACAAGAACCCTGGGCAGCTCAATCCGGGCAGCGTGCTGCTGGTTGGTGCCAGCAATTCCGGTGCGGAAATCGCCATGGATCTCGCGGCTACGCATCAAGTCTGGCTGGCCGGCCGGCATCCCGGCCACATCCCCGTCGCCTACAATGGCTATTTTGCCATGCGTCTAGTGCTGCCGGTCGTCCTCCGCATCGTTTTCCACCGCCTGCTCACGGTCGACACACCGATGGGCCGAAAGGCCAAGCCGCAGCAGCTGTCGCATGGCCTGCCGCTGATCCGGGTCAAGCCGCAAGATCTGGATGCCGCCGGCGTCCGCCGGGTCTCCCGCGTCGCCGGCGTCCGGGACGGCAAGCCGATGCTCGACGACGGCCAGCTTCTCGACGTTTCGAACGTCATCTGGTGCACCGGTTTCCGGGCCGGGCTGGATTGGATCAAGCTGCCGATCTTCGACGACAGCGGCCGGGTGAAGCAGTATCGCGGCGCGGTGGAGGGCGAACCCGGCCTCTATGTCTGCGGCCTGCATTTCCAGCACTCGACCTCGTCCACCATGATCCATGGCGCGGCTCGCGATGCCGGCTATGTGGCGGACAAGATCGGCGAACGGATGCGGGCGGCCGCCCGGTAAGGGCTGACGGACGGGCTTTTGAACGCATAGTCGGGCGCCGGGGCGGCAATATTCGCACGGCGCCCGGCAATTGCGCTGACAAATGAGAACAAAACGGAGACACTTCTGGCCTTTCGCTGCCGAATCACTACATTCGGGGCGATGTCCGGCTTTTCGGAAGACATGCCCTTTTTTGACGAACCGAATGCGCGGCCCGCGGCCCCGTCCGGCATCGCCGCGCGTGCCATGGCTGCCCGCAGCGGTCAGAACAGCGCGCCCGACTATCTGAAAGGGTTGAACCCCGAGCAGCGGCTGGCGGTGGAAACCACCGAAGGCCCGGTCCTGGTGCTGGCTGGCGCCGGCACCGGCAAGACGCGTGTGTTGACCACCCGCATCGCCCACATCCTCGCCACCGGCAAGGCGTTCCCCTCCCAGATCCTCGCCGTCACCTTCACCAACAAGGCCGCGCGCGAGATGAAGCAGCGCATCGGTTTCCTGATCGGCGAAGGCAATGTCGAGGGCATGCCCTGGCTCGGCACCTTCCACTCGATTGGCGTCAAGCTGCTGCGCCGCCATGCCGAACTTGCCGGACTCAAATCCGACTTCACCATCCTCGACACCGACGATGTCGTGCGCCTGATCAAGCAGATCATCCAGGCCGAAGGGCTGGACGACAAGCGCTGGCCGGCCAAGCAGTTCGCCCAGATGATCGACGGCTGGAAGAACAAGGGGCAAGGTCCGGCCGACATCCCTGAGGGCGACGCGCGCAGCTTCGCCAACGGCAAGGGCCGCGAGCTCTACAAGGCCTACCAGGATCGGCTGCAGACGCTGAACGCCTGCGACTTCGGCGACCTGCTCTGCCACCCGATCCGCATCTTCCGCGCCTATCCGGATGTGCTGAAGGAATACCACAGGCGCTTCAAATACATCCTCGTCGACGAATACCAGGACACCAACACCGCCCAATACATGTGGCTGCGGCTCTTGGCGCAGCGGCCGGAAGGCAAGCCAATCTCCCCCCATGTGGGGGAGATGTCCGGCAGGACAGAGGGGGGCGCGAAGGATCGCGGCGCTTCCAATGTTCGTGGCGGAGAGGCTGGCGGGACAGCGCCCCCCTCTGTCGGCTTCGCCGACATCTCCCCCACAAGGGGGGAGATTGGGCGCGCTTCGGCTGAAGCTCGCGCCACCGTCAATATTTGCTGCGTCGGCGACGATGACCAATCCATCTACGGCTGGCGCGGCGCCGAGGTCGACAACATCCTGCGCTTCGACAAGGATTTTCCCGGCGCCACCATCATCCGGCTGGAGCGCAACTACCGCTCGACCGCGCACATCCTCGGCGCCGCCTCACATCTCATCGCCCACAATGAGGGCCGCTTCGGCAAGACGCTGTTCACCGACCGCGACGAGCCCGAGGACGACAAGGTGCATGTCCATGCCGCCTGGGATTCCGAGGAAGAGGCGCGCGCCGTCGGCGAGACCATCGAGGCCTACCAGCGCCCCGACAAGCAAGGGAACCGGCATAATCTCAACGACATGGCGATCCTTGTCCGCGCCTCCTTCCAGATGCGCGAATTCGAGGACCGCTTCGTCACGCTCGGCCTCAATTACCGCGTCATCGGTGGCCCGCGCTTCTACGAACGCCTCGAAATCCGCGACGCCATGGCCTTCTTCCGCGTCGTCGCGCAAGGCGCCGACGACCTCGCCTTCGAGCGCATCGTCAACGTGCCGAAACGTGGCCTTGGCGAGGCCACCATCCGGCAGATCCACGACACGGCGCGGGCGCTTCGCATTCCGATGCTGGAGGCGGCCGCCAAGCTCGCCGAGAGCGACGAGCTGAAGCCAAAGCCACGCGCCGCCTTGCGCGAGGTCGCGGCCAATTTCGAACGCTGGCAGAAGGCGCTGGAAACCACGCCGCACACCGAACTCGCCGAGACCATCCTCGAGGAGAGCGGCTACACCGACATGTGGAAGAACGACCGCTCGGCGGAGGCGCCGGGGCGGCTGGAGAATTTGAAAGAACTGATCCGGTCCATGGAGGAATACGAGTCGCTGCGCTCCTTCCTCGAACATGTCGCGCTGGTCATGGACGCCGAGCAGAATGCCGAGCTCGATGCCGTCAACATCATGACGCTGCATTCGGCCAAGGGCCTCGAATTCGAGACCGTTTTTCTCCCCGGCTGGGAGGAAGGCCTGTTCCCGCATCAGCGCGCGCTGGATGAAGGCGGCCGCTCCGGCCTGGAGGAAGAGCGCCGGCTGGCTTATGTCGGGTTGACCCGCGCCAAGAAGAACCTGCATCTGTGGTTCGTCTCCAACCGCCGCATCCACGGTCTTTGGCAATCGACCATCCCGTCACGCTTCCTCGAGGAACTGCCGGAAGCCCATGTCGACGTCGCCGAAAGCGGCAACTCCTACGGCGGCTACGGCAACAACTATGGCGGCGGCTCATTCGCCTGGGGTCGTGGCGGCCGGCAAAATCCCTACGGCGCCTCGCGCTTCGACAATATTGCCGAGGAAAAATCCTTCTCCAACACCTATGCGACGCCCGGCTGGCAGCGCGCGCAGGCCAACCGCACCGAAGCCACCGACCGCAACTGGGGCTCGCGCTCCGGCCATCAGGTCGAGCGTATCGGCTATGGCGAAACCGACTCCGGCCACGGCGCCGGACGCACCTCGGTCAAGGGCCGCACGATCGACGGCGAGCTGGTCGCCAAATCCGTTGCCGACAAGCCGTCGGCCTTCAGCGTCGGCGACCGCGTCTTCCACCAGAAATTCGGCAATGGCAACATTTCGGCCATCGAAGGCAACAAGCTGACCATCGACTTCGACAAGGCCGGCCAGAAACGCGTGCTGGACGGGTTTGTCGCGGCGGTGTGAGCAGCCTGAAAATACCTGCGTTCACCGATACCGCGCCTGGTTCCATTTATGGCCAAGCAGCGACAGGATGATGATCAGGCCGTTGAAGAACTGCACGTAGAAGCCGCTCAATCCCGCCGCCACGACACCTGTCTGGATGAAAGACACGGTGACCGCCCCGATCGCGCCGCCGACCACGGTGCCGATGCCGCCCCAGGTCGGCGTGCCGCCGACGAACACGGAGGCCAGCACAGGCAGGAGATAGCCGTCACCGGCGGTCGGCCACCAGGTGAAGTTGATCATCACCGAGAAGGTCCCGGCGATCGCAGCCCCAATGCCGACGAAGACGAACACTTTCACCCGCACGCGCTTGACGTCGATGCCCATCTGCTGAGCGCTGTCAGGATTGTCACCGACCACCCTCACCTGCGCGCCGAAGCGGTGGCGGTTGTAGAGCATCGCCGACAGCACGACGAAGCCGATGGCCCAGAAGATCTGCACCGGAATGCCCCACACCTGGCTGGAGAAGATCGTGTAGGCCCGGCTGTCGGCAAGGCCGGTCAGCGCCATCGACTTGCCCTCGTTGATGATCTGGATCAGGCCGCGCAGCAGGAAATTCATGCCGAGCGTGGCGATCAGCGACGACAGCCCGCCATAGACGACCAGCGACCCGACCAGGAAGCCAAGCAGCGTGCCGGTGACGATTGCGGCGGCTATGCCGAGGAACGGATCGTAGCCGGCCTGCACCACCAACGCGAAGACCCAGGAAGCAAAACCCATCGTTGCCGGGAACGACAGGTCGATCTCGCCGCAGGTGACGACGAAGACCAGCGGCACCACCACGAACAGTGCCACCGGCAGCGTGGTCAGCACGGAACTGTAGAGATACCAGGTGGTGAAGACGGTCGGGTTGGCGATCATGAACACCGCCATCATGACGATGAACACGCCGAGCGTGCCGAGCGAAGCGCGGTTGTCGATGACGAAACCGCGCAGCCAGTGGTCGGATGGGTGTTTCCACTCTGTCCGGGCCGGTTCGCCGTGCGTGCCGCCGAGGGGGCTCTGCAGATCGGGTTCCATGGTCTTGCTCATCGCACTCGCTGCTCCGTTTCGCCGGCGTCATGCAGCCCCGCCAGTCCGCCTGGGTGTGCCACGTTTTCCATGAAGTTGATGAGATCCTCGGCCGACTTGACCTCGCTGCGGTCCGCAGTCAGTGCCACCTTGCCGCGATCGAGCACGACGAAACGGTCGGCGATGTCGAAGACATGGTGGATGTTGTGGCCGATGAACAGGATCGAGCGGCCGCTCGCCCGCACCTGGCGCACGAAATGAAACACCTTGGCGGTCTCGGTCAGCGACAGTGCCGTCGTCGGCTCGTCAAGGATGATCAGCTCCGCCTGCTTGTAGATGGCGCGCGCGATCGCCACGCCCTGGCGCTCGCCGCCCGAAAGCTGGCCGACGATCGAGTGTGGCGTGAACACTTTCGAGGTGAAGCCGATCTCGCGCATCAGCCGGGTCGCCTCCTCGATCTCCTTGCCGACCTTGAGCCAGCCCATGAAGCTGGTCAGTTCGCGGCCCATGAAGATGTTGCGCACGATGGTCTGCTGCACGGCCAGCGCCCGGTCCTGGAACACCGTCTCGATGCCGGCGTCGCGTGAGCGCGCGGCACTCCACCCGGTGACCGGCTTGCCGCGAACGAGGATCTCGCCGCTGGTCGGCTTGACCACGCCGGACAGGATCTTGATCAGCGTCGACTTGCCGGCGCCGTTGTCGCCGATGAGGCCGACCACCTCGCCACGGTCGACGCTGAGATTGACCCCGCCAAGCGCATAAACCTGGCCGTAGGATTTGCTGATGTCGCGCAGTTCGATGATGCGTTCGGCCATGGCGGTCCTCGCTTCGTTTTCAGGATGCCGACGGTGCTGCCGGCCGGTTTTCCGGCCGGCAGAGTTTCAAATGGTCAGCGCAGCGCCTGCTTGGCGAGCTCGGAGACGATCTCGTAATTCTGCGGCGTGACGAAGCCGGCTCCGGTGTCGACATTCATCGGCGCCAGGCCCAGCACCACCTGCTGGCAGAGGCTGAGGATCGGCAGGTAACCTTGCAGGAACGGCTGCTGGTCGGCTGTCAGCTGCACCCAGCCGCCCTTGAAGCCCTCGACGATCTGCGGGCTGGTATCGAAGCCGAAGTTGAAGATGTCGCCGGGCTTGCGCCCCGCCGCCTGCATATAGGTGGGAACGTTGCCGAGCATCTGTCCGCCCGGATAGCCGACCGCCTTGACGTCGGGGTGGTTAAGCAGTGCGGCGGTGATCACCGGGATGGCGAGATTGGGGTCGGACGCCCATTCGCCGCTCGGCGGCGACGACAGCTGGATGACCTCGACGCCGGCTTCCTTCAGCGCCGCCACCGTGCCGCGCTCGCGCGCACCGCGGTTCTCGTTCTCGAACGGACCGATCATGATCGCCTTGTCGCCGGCCTTGAGCCCGCCCAGCTTGAACGCCTCGGCGCCGAGCGCGCGGCCCTGCTGTTCCTGCTGCGCGCCGACATAGCCGCCGCCGAACGCCGCCACCACCTTCGGCACCGGTACGTTCTGGTACATCATCTTGATGCCGTCCTTGTGCGCCTGTTCGGCCAGCGGCATGATCGAGGCGTCGCCCGGATGGCCCATCATGGCGATGCCGTTGGGCTTCACGGCGACGGCTTCTCGCAATTGCTGCACCATCTTCTCTACGTCCCACTGGGAGAAGATGTAGTCGACCTTCGGCCCGAGATCGGCCGCCGCCTGCTTGGCGCCATTATAGACGATGGTGCCGAAGGCGTCGCCCTCGGCGCCGCCGACGAAGAAGCGGATATGGACGTCCTTGCACCATTGGGCGTCGAGCGCCTGCGCCGGCAGAGTGGAGATTGCGGCGCACAGTGCCGTGGCCGCCGCCACGACGCTCGAGCGCAGAAGTGTCGTTCTCATCGCGATGCTCATGCACGTTCCTCCCTTTTGGTCCCTCGCAAGCCGAGGGGTTTTCGACGATGGCTTCGGCTTGGCGCCGCAGTTCCTGGCCGGCCGGCTCCTCCCGCCGGGCAATCCTCACATCAGATTTGGCCTCACATCGGATTTGGCAGGTAGCTGACACCTCCCCTGCATTGCTGGAGGTATTCCAGCGCGCGGACTTGGCCCGTGATCTCCAGATCGCCGCGATAGACTGGGTCGTGCCAACCTTCGATGTCGATGGCGCCCTTGTATCCGGCCAGCCGCAATTCGCTGATCACCCGCGTCCAGTCGCTGTCGCCGAAGCCCGGCGTGCGCATTTGAACAAACGGAAGGCGGCCAAACACGCCATGTTCGCGGATCACGTCCCAGCGCACCGTCGCGTCCTTGCCGTGGACGTGGAAGATGCGCGGCGCCCATTTGCGGATCTGCGGCATCGGATCGATCAGATAGACGAGCTGGTGACAGGGCTCCCATTCGAGGCCGAGATTGTCGTCCGGCAATTCGTTGAACATCAGCTCCCAGGCATCCGGATTGTGGGCGATGTTCCAGTCGCCGGCGGCCCAGTTGCCGTCCATGGCGCAATTCTCGAAAGCGATGCGCACGCCCTTGTCGGCGGCGCGCTTGGCCAGCGGCCCCCACACTTCGCGGAAGCGTGGCAGGCTCTCGGGCAGCGGCTTGCCACGAATGCGCCCGGTGAAGCCGCTGACCGTGGAGGCGCCGAACAGATGCGCATGGTCGATGACCGTCTCCCATGCCTTCAGCACGCCGCGGTCGACTTCGCCGCTCTCCAACGGATTGCCGAACACGCCGATCGAAGACACGGTGACGTCGGCATCGCCGATCGCCTCGCGGATCTGGCCGGCCAGCCGTGGCAGATCCTTGCCGCCCAGCGTCTGCCAGAAAAAGGGCTGGATGCTCTCGAAGCCGAGTGGCAGGATCTCTCTGATGTAGGCCGCCGGGTCGTCGAGATTGGCCCGCACCATGGTGCCGATCCGGATGTCGAGAAGCGGGTTTGGCGTCATTGTGCTTCCTTTGAGATCGCCACGCGACGTCCGGTCTCGGCGCTTTCGATGGCGCCGAAGACCATGGCCACGCTCTTGATGTTGTCGTCACCGCGCGTTTCCGGCTGGGTGCCGGTCTCGATGGCGTGCATGAAATCCCGGATGATGCCGAGATGGCCGTCGACGCGGTCGGCGGGGTCGAGCGGCGGCACCTCGACCGGCTCGGTTTTGTCGAAAAGGCCGTCGCGGACCGGCAGCACAAGTTCCGCCGTCAGCGCGTCATGGCCGTCCCAGGCGAGGCTGCCGTGCTCGGCGACGATGCGCCAGCTGCCCTCCCAACTGGTGCGGAAACCGGCAGCGCACCAGGAGCCGGCATAGGTAAAGACCTTGCCGCCGCCGAGATCGAAGACGGCGCTGGCCGACGATCCCTGCCGGTACCAGGAACTGGCCGGCTCCCATTCCTGGCAATAGACGCTGGCCGGCTCGCCGCCGACCATATAGCGGGCGGCGTCGAAGGTGTGGATCGCCATATCGAGCAGCAGGACATGTGCCATCTCCTCGCGAAAACCGCCGAAATGCGGCGCGACGAAGAAGTCGGCATGGATGCTTGTCGCGGCACCAATGGCGCCGGAGTCCAGAAAGCGCCGGATGCGCCTGACATTGGCGACATAGCGGCGGTTCTGCACGACGGCATGAACACGCCCGGCGCGGCGTGCCGCTTCCACGATGGCGCGCGCATTCTCCGGGCTGTCGGCCAACGGCTTTTCCGTCAGCAGGTGGCAATTATGGGCAAAGGCGGAAAGCGCGACGTCGCGCCGGGCAGCAGGGACCACGATGTCGAACACCGCGTCGGGCCTGGTCTGGTCGAGCACCGCGTCGAGGCTGGTTCCAATGACGGCGCCGGTCAGCTCGTATTCGCGCGCCCTCGCCTTCGCCCGCTCGGCGTCAAGGTCGACAAGGCCGACAATGGCGAGCCCATCGATCTGTTTCACGGCATCGAGCCAATGCTTGCTCATCGCGCCACAGCCGACGAGGACGACATTGAACATCCAGCGCTCCTCCTCCCGTCCGGCCCCTCCAGACCGAAGTCACGGCACTCACGGCATCACCGTAAACGTTTTTCCGTAAACGTTTACGACAACACACCCGATAGCGTAGAATGTCAATTGGCCGCTCGTGAAAATCGTCATCAACCGCCTTGGCCTGAGCGGCGGCCAATGCTAGCGAAGGTCGGGGAGAAAGTCTTTTGGCGTCCAGCATCCACGACCTTGCACGTCACCTGAACATTTCGATCGGCACCGTGTCGCGGGCGCTGAACGGCCGCGCCGACGTCAACGCCGACACGCGCAAGCGCGTACTGGAAGCCGCCAGGGAGCTCAACTATTCGCCCAACCAGTCGGGCCGCAGCCTGCGCCAGGGCGCCACCCGTTCAATCGCCTTCATGCTGCAACCGCATCCCGGCGACCAGCAATATGGCGAGCCGTTCTTCATCCCGTTCCTGACCGGGCTGCAGGCGCGGCTCGCCGAGTATGACCTAGATCTGATGGTCGTCATGGGTGAGCCCGGCCAATATCAGCAGGAGAGGCTGCGCCGCGTGGTTGAGACGCGCCGGGCCGACGCGGTCGTGTTGGCCAATACACGGCGGGAAGACGATCGGATCGACTATCTCAGCAAGGCCGGCTTTCCCTTCGCCACGCTTGGCCGAAGTCAATCCGGCGGCGACACCTATCCTTCGCTCGATATCGATTTCGAGAGGGCGGGTGATGAAGCCGTCGACCGGTTGGTGGCGCGCGGCCACCGCCGCATCGCCGCCATCCGCCCGTCGCACGATCTCAATTTCGGCTATCTGTTCCTCGACGGCTACCGCAAGGCCTTGCGTCGCCACGGCATCGAGGTCGACCCCGGCCTGATCGCCGACGGCTTCATCAACGAGGCCGGCGGCTACCAGGTGACGCCGCGCGTGATGCTCTCCAACGACCGGCCGACAGCCATCATCTTCAACAATGACGCGATGGCGCTCGGCGGCTGCAAGGCGCTGGCCGAGATGGGCATCAGGCCCGGTCACGACATCGCGGTGATCGTCATCGTCGACACGCCGCTTTGCCGCTACTTTTCGCCGGCGCTGACCGCCTTCCGTCCGTCGCTGGAGCCCATGGGCCGGCGGCTGGCAGAGATGCTGCTCGCCTCGCTCCCCGCCTTCGCCGGTGAGGAAGGCCCGCACATCATGCACGAGGTCTGGCCGCTGGAGCTGATCGCGCGGGAGAGTGATTGAGCGGGAACGCCTCTTCCTTCTCCCCTTGTTGGAGAAGGTGGATCGGCGCGCAGCGCCGAGACGGATGAGGAGTGCCGGAAGAAACGCAGCGTGAAACATCGAGGGATAATCTTAAGCGCTTAGTTTCTTCAATGCGGCGATCCTGCCAACACCCCTCATCCGACCGAGCTTCGCTCGGCCACCTCCTCCCACAGGGGAGAAGGAAGAAGCCCCTGCCTGTCACGCAAGTATCATGTTCGCGTCCTAGACCGCTTGGCGGAAAGGCGCTGGCGGCAAAGTCGATGCGGCGCCGGCTCCGGGCTGCTTCGTCACAAGGGGAAATCCATGAAACATCTCAACCGAACCGTCGCGCTTGGCGCGGCACTTGCTCTGTTCACCGCCTTGACGCCGGCGCTCGCTGATGGCGTCGCCTATGTCAACAAGGGGCTGGTCGGCGTCGGCCGTATTCCGGCCAATCAGAAGGACAAGTTCGGCGAGACCTTCGGCTCCGGTTCCGGCATGGCGATCGACGTCAAGGGTTGGGCGCGTGACGGCGCCGGCTACAAGGGTTCGCTGTGGCTGCTGCCGGACCGCGGCTACAACGTCGTCGGCACCACCGACTACCGGGCGCGCCTCAACACCATTGCGATCGAGCTTTCCCCGGTAGCGCCGAGTGCCGCTCCCGCCGCCGGCCAGGAACAGTCTGGCGTCAAGGCGACGCTCGCCGACACCATGCTTTTGACCGACGACAAGGGCACTGATGCCACCGGCCTCGACCCGCTCAACGGCGTTCGTCCCGCCGCCGGCGACATGCCGATCCTGCCGCAGGCCGACAATGGCAAGCTGGCGCTCGACAACGAAGCGATCGTGCGCCTGCCCGACGGCTCCATGTTCATCTCCGACGAATATGGCCCGAACATCTACCGCTTCTCGGCCGATGGCCATCTGCTGTCGGCGACGCAGCCGCCGGCAGCACTCGTGCCGATGCGCCATGGGAAGCCGAACTTCGCCTCGGACAATCCAGGCCCTGGTGCCGCCGAGCCCGATCCGAAGGATCCCGAGACCGGCCGCCAGAACAACCAGGGCCTCGAAGGCATGGCGATGACGCCGGACGGCAAGTTCCTGATTGCCGTGCTGCAATCCGCACCCCGCCAGGATGGCGGCGATTCCGGTGCGACGCGCCAGAACACCAGGGCGCTGGTCTATGACGCCTCCGACCTCGCCCACCTCAAGCTGGCGCACGAATACATCGTGCCGCTGCCGGTGTTCAAGGACGCCAAGGACAAGACCAAGGTGGCGGCGCAGAGCGAGATCGTCGCGCTCTCGGACAAGACCTTCCTGATGCTGACCCGCGACAGCGGCAACGGCCAGGGATTGAAGGGCGATGAGTCGCTCTTGCGCAAGATCAATATCGTCGATCTCTCGGCAGCGACCGACATCGCCGGCGGCCCGTTCGACGCCGCCGACAAGCCGGTGGCGCCCAAGGGCGTGCTCGACCCGTCGGTGACGCCGGCCAAGCTGACGCCGTTCATCGACATCAACGACAAGGCCGAGCTTGGCCGCTTCGGCCTGCACAATGGCGCGCCGAACGACAAGAACGACCTCTCGGAGAAGTGGGAGGCGATGTCGCTGGTAAGCGTGCTCGATCCGAAGCTGCCCGACGACTATTTCCTGTTCGTCGCCAACGACAACGACTTCATGACCCAGGACGGCTTCCAGGTCGGCGCGGTCTACAAGGCCGAGGACGGCGCCGATGTCGACACCATGTTCCTGGTCTATCAGGTGACGCTGCCGAAGCTCGTCACGAACTAGCTCCAGACAAGAAGGCGGACGCGTCGAGCGCGTCCGCCTGCAGTCGCTTGTCGACGATCACCGATGCCATAAGGGCGCCTACTTCAAGATCTCGGCGTCCCTTGGCACGCCCGCATCGATAGGCTCGGCGGTCCTGTTCGACACGGCGGTCATCTTCCCGGCGGCCGACAGGTTCGGGCGCACATAGACCTGCGCGACGCCGTTGACCCGGCTGTAGAGGTCGATGATGTCCTGGTTCATGAAGCGCACACAGCCGGACGAAGCGTTCTTGCCAATCGAATCCCACTCCGGCGTGCCGTGCAGCCGGTACATCGTGTCCTTGCCGTCGCGGAACAGATACAGCGCCCGCGCGCCCAGCGGGCTCTGCGGGCCGGGCGGCATGCCGTCCTTGTATTTCGCCAGTTCCGGTCGGCGCTGGATCATTTCCGGCGGCGGCGTCCAGACCGGCCACTTCTTCCGCGCCTGAACCACGGCGCTGCCGGTCCATCCGAACCCGGCCTTGCCCAGGCTGACGCCATAGCGGATGGCCTCGCCGCCGCCGCGCACCAGATAGAGGAAATGCTCGGAGGTATCGACGACGATCGTACCGGCTTTTTCTCCGGTCGGATCGGACACGATCTGGCGTACGAACTTCGGATCGAGCTTGTCTACCGGGATTGCCGGCAGCTGATAGCCCTCGTCGACGCGTGCCGCATACATGCTTGCGGCAGCGCCGAAAGCCGACTCGCTTGGCGGCGGCGGCGCTGCCACTGGCGGCGGCGTCACGACGTCCGTCGTGGTGCATGCCGAAAGAGCCACGGAGGCCGCGCCCAGAGCGGACGCACCGAGAAACGCGCGCCGGTTCAGGCGCTCAAAAAACAGCGGACTATCGGACATGAACCCCCCGGCTTATCATAACATCTAGTAGGATGCGGCCCCACGCCACAAGGACCAGTATCCCATTCCGGGAGCTTTGAGAACATGATTAGATCGAGGCTCGCCAGAAGACCTTAGGCCAACCTTTTCCGGCGCCGCATCGACCTGTCCCGTTGAATCGGCAATCGTCGCGGACCGGCCCCTGATACGCCTTCGCCGAGTTGCCAGCCATGGACGAAAAAATACCCGCGCGCCGGCGCCCGGCCGATCTCACCAGCGGCCCGATCCCGCGCACGCTGCTCTTGTTCGCCCTGCCGGTTCTGGGCTCCAACGTGCTGCAATCGCTCAACGGTTCGATCAACGCCGTCTGGGTCGGCCGCTTCCTCGGCGAGGCAGCTCTTACCGCAACCTCCAATGCCAATCTGGTGCTGTTCCTGATCCTCGGCACGGTGTTCGGCATCGGCATGGCGGCCACCATCCTGGTCGCGCAATCGGTCGGTGCCCGCGACCTGGCCGAGGCGCGGCGCGTCGTCGGCACCAGCGCCACCTTCTTCTTCCTCATCTCGGTGTTGTTGGCGGTCTGCGGCTGGGTCTGGGTCGACGCCATCCTCAACACGTTGGGAACGCCGGCCGACGCCTTGCCGCTCGCCCGTTCCTACCTGCGCATCATCTTCGTCGCCGTGCCGATGATGAACCTCTTGTCCTTCGTCATGACGGTGCTGCGCGGCGCCGGCGATTCGCGCACGCCCTTCTCTTTCATGGCGCTGGCCGTCGTGCTCGACATCGTCCTGAACCCGCTGCTCATCCGCGGCATCGGCCCCTTCCCCGAACTCGGCATTGCCGGGTCGGCGACCGCAACGCTGATCGGCCAGACGGTGAGTGTGATCGCCATCCTCGTCGTGCTCTATGCGCGCAAGCATCCGCTGCGACTGGCCGGCGCCAATCTCGCTCTGCTGCGGCCGGATCCGACGCTGCTCAGGATCGTCGTTTTCAAGGGCGTGCCGATGGGTCTGCAGATGATCGTCATCTCGGCGGCGGCGCTGACGGTGATGGGCATCGTCAATTCCTACGGCTCGCAGGTCGCCGCCGCCTATGGCATCGCCGCGCAGCTCTGGACCTATATCCAGATGCCGGCCTTGGCTATCGGCGCCGCCGTCTCCTCAATGGCGGCCCAAAATGTCGGCGCCGGGCGCTGGGACCGCATCGGCCGTATCGCCGCCTCCGGCGTCGGCTTCAACCTCGTGCTAACCGGCGCGCTGGTCTACCTGCTGTTCCTTTTCGACCGCTCGATCCTCAGCCTGTTCCTCAGCACCGACAGCGCGGCAATCGACATCGCCGCCCACATCAACAATGTCGCGTCGTGGTCCTTCATCCTGTTCGGCGTCACCATCGTGCTGTTCGCCACGGTGCGCGCGACCGGTGCGGTGATGCCGCCGCTGATCATCCTTGTCATCTCGGTGCTGATCGTGCGCACCGGCTTTGCCTACTTCTTCCGCAGCGTGATCGGCGAGGAAGCGCTGTGGTGGAGCTTTCCGGCCGGCTCGATCACCTCGCTGGCGCTCGCCGCCGCCTACTACCGTTTCGGCGGCTGGCGAACCATGCACATGATCGAGAACAGGCCGGCTGCCGGCGAACCGCCGGACACCGGCCTCGGCGTGCCGCGCCAGCGCGCAAACATGGCACCGGAGACGCCGAACGGCTGATGCTCAGCGCGCGTATTTCGCGCCAAACCCGAGCGCCACCAGTGAGAAGATGGTGATCATACCGGCAAAGGCGAGGCTTGCCGTCGTGGCACCTGTCCAGCTCGACAGAAGCCCGATGCCGATGACCGGCAGCGCATTGCCGCAGAAGCAGCAGATGAAGAAGGCCGACACCACTTCGGCGCGGCGGTCGGCGGGCGCGATCTGGTTCACCACTTGCAGGCCGCCGCGATAGCCGAGCGCCGCCGCCACGCCGCAGCAAGCTGTCGCTGCAATCATGATGGGCATGGATGCGAAGAATTGCGCGGCGACGACCAAGGCGACCGTCGGGATCATCAGCACCAGCGCTGCCAGCATGGTGGCGCGGCTTGAAAACCGCGTCGTTGCCAGGATGGTTGCCGCAGCCACGATCGACAGTTCGAAAAACAGTGCGCCAGCCTCGGCATGGCTGGTCGCATGCAGCTGCTGTGCCAGGATGCTGGGCGCCAGAGCTGCATAGAAGCCAACCAGCGCCATGGCGCCGAAGCCGGTCACCGCGGGTGCCACGAAGCGCGCGCGGATGGCGCCGGGAACGGAGAGGCGTGGCTGCATGGAGACATCGGCAAGTCGTCCGTGACGCGCAACGGTCTCGCGCGTGCGCCAGATCAGCACAGTGACCACGGCGAGCACCCCCAGGTAGACGGCGAATGTCAGCCGCAGCGGCCAGGGCGCGTATTCGGCCAACAATCCCGACACCAGCGCGCCAAGGCCAAGGCCGACGAAATTGGTGCTTGTGGCGATCGTGGCGGCGCGTGATTTGTCGTCGCCGGCAATCAGTTCGGCAAGCCAGGCAGTGCCGGTTCCCGCGCCGATGCCTATGCCGAGGCCGCTCAGTATCCGGGCCACATCGAGCCAGGCGACATTCTCGGCGAGCAGAAACAACGATGCGCTGACCACCGCGATCGCCATCGATGCCAGCGCGGCAGGACGGCGGCCAATGACATCGGACAATCGTCCGAACATCAGCAGTGCTCCGAGATTGCCGACCACATAGACGGCGTAAACCAGCGTCAGCGTGATCTGCGAGAAACCAAAGGCCTGCTTGTAGATGACGTAAAGCGGCGTCAGCACCGTACTGCCGGCGAAGAGCACCGCGATCATGGCGGCGACGGCGGTCATCGCGGCAGTGCCGCCATTGTCTCTCGTCATGGTTTCAGCGTGGGTGGTCATTTCGACCTCTGCTTTGCTTTTGGGGGATACCCGCCTAATGCCCATTTAGGGACGGCCGTTCCCCTTGCCGAATGCTCTCCTGACAATCTTGGCAGCATGGCGGCGTCGCCATGCACGTGGCGGTGGCGGTATCTGGTTCGTGCCGGACAGGCGCTTCGAAAGGCTGGTCGAAAAAAGCAGCCGCTATCTGCGCATCGCCTTCAGCTTTTCGGCGACCGACGCGGCAAGGTCGGCATAGCGCTCTTCCAGCCGTTCGGCCGCCTTGATGATCGGGAAATCATGGCCGAATTTCTCCAGCGCCATGCGCAGTTTCTCAACGAACTCGGCCTGTTTTTCCAGCGCCGAAAACAGCGTCTTCACCTGCGCCTCGCTGATGTCGGGATTGGCAAGCATCTGCGGCACCTCGCGGCCCATCTGGTCGCCGGTGGCGGTCTGCTCCTTCAGGATCTCGATCCAGTCGGTCAATCGGCAAATCCTTCCTCTGTTCGCGCAACATGCGCAGCGCGTGCCAGTATGGTCAACCCGAAGACGTCGAACCGGACTTGCCTCGGGCGCATCGGACGCTAAGTTCGGCGCAACCCCGAACAAGGAAAAAATCATGACCAGCGATGCCGAAATCCAGACCGCTTTGCCCGCCCTCGCCTCCGGCAACGTCGCCGTCATCACCGGCAGCGCCAGTGGCATCGGCCTTGCCGCGGCCAAGCGGCTGGCAGCCATGGGCATGAAGATCGTGCTCGCCGACATCGGCGGCGCGCGCCTTGACGCGGCTGCCCGCGCGATCGCCACGATCGCCGGCGAGGATGGCGTGCTCGCCGTCGCCACCGACGTTGCCAAGGCGGACGAGGTCGACCGGCTGGCGCAAAAGGCGCACAGCGCCTTCGGCGGCGTGTCGCTGCTGATGAACAATGCAGGCGTCGGCGACAATCCGGGAAAACCCTGGGAAAACCGCGATGCCTGGAAGCGGCTGCTCGACATCAATTTCTGGGGCGTCGTCCACGGCGTCGAAACCTTCTCGCCGGCCATGCTGGCATCGGGTAAGCCTGGCTTGATCGTCAACACCGGCTCCAAGCAAGGCATCACCACGCCGCCCGGCAATCTCGCCTACAACGTCTCCAAGGCCGGCCTGAAGACGTTCACCGAGGGCCTTGCGCATGCCCTGCGCAACGAGCCGGGCGCCAGGCTCTCGGCCCATCTGCTCATCCCCGGCTTCACCTTTACCGGCCTGACCGAAGGCGCGGTGGAAAAACCGGCCGGCGCCTGGACCGGCGAGCAGGTCATCGATTTCATGCTGGCATCTCTCAAGCGGGGCGACTTCTACATCCTGTGTCCCGACAACGAGGTGGCGCGGCCGACGGATGAAAAGCGCATGGCCTGGGCGATTGGCGACATCATCGAAAACCGCCCTGCTCTGTCGCGCTGGCACCCGGACCACAAGGACGCCTTCGCCTCCTTCATGAACGACTGACGATCACGCGGCCTGGCTCTTGGCGCCGCGCTTCTGGGCCACCGCCTTCCTCGCCGCCATGTCGGCGATCTTTTTGTCATGCCGCTTTGCCGCCTGTTCGCATTTGGCGCGGATCTCCTCGACCTCGGTTTCGGTCAGATGCTCGATACCGATGAAGGTGTTGTGAGCCCGGCCGACCCGGATCAACTCATCGAGCTTGGCCTGGATCGCCGCGCCGTCGCGATTCTGGGTGTTCTGGATCAGGAACACCATCAGGAAGGTGACGATCGTGGTGCCGGTGTTGATGATCAGCTGCCAGGTGTCGGAAAAGCCGAAAATCGGCCCGGTCACCGCCCAGACGACGATGACCAGGCAGCAGGCGGCAAATGTCAGCGGCAGCCCGGCAAGATGCGCGACCGCGTTGGCGATCCGGGTAAAAAGCTTCTCGATCATCCAAGGACCTCGACGATTGAGCGACATGAGTTCGGCTGAAGGTAGAATTCATTGCGCAATCAGAAACCAACGGCAGCCGCTTCCGGTTCCCGGCCGGCGCGATTTCGCTGGCCACAATCGAATGCACGCACAAAGCGTGGCTCCGGGAAAAACCGCCTTATGGGTTTGTTGCCATAGTGCCGATGCAGGTCAAAAGCCTGTTCCTTCCGCCTTGCGGCGGTCTACTCCTGCCCCTTCCGCTGCGCCACCCCCGCATGGCGGAAGGGGTTATTTTCCCAGCATCAAGGCGCGTCGTTTTCCCAGCGGTCGAGGAAGGCTTCGATCGGCAAATCCTGCATGTCAGGCACGGCCCGGGCCAGCCTCTCCGGAGCCCAGTCCCACCACGCCAGGCTTTCGATGCGCGCCGCAATGTCGGCGGCGAAGCGCTGGCGCAGCGGTTTCGCCGGAACGCCGGCGACGATCGCATAGGCCGGCACATCGCGCGTCACCACCGCATTGGCGCCGACAATCGCGCCATTGCCGATCGTCACCCCCGGCATGATCACCGCGCCGTGGCCGATCCAGACATCGTGGCCGATGCTGACCGACTTTGCCTGCCGCCGCTCGCGGAAGCCCGCATCGACGCCCAGCCAGCGGAAATACTCGTTCGGCCGGTAGCTGACCTTGTGCTGCGTCAGCCGCTCGATCGGGTGCTCCAGCGCATTGATCCGGCTGTTGGCGGCGATCGAGCAGAACTTGCCGATCGTCGTGTAGATCGCCTCGGCATGGCGCTCGAAATAAGAGAAGTCGCCGACCGTTACTTCGCGCAGGATCACCCGTTCGCCGATCGAGGCATAGCGACCAAGCTTGCACGCCTTCAATTCCGCGGTCGGATGAATGCGCGGTTCCGGGTCTTTCAGGACAAGATTTTCGGCACGGTCCATGTGGCGGCTTTACCCCCGCGCAATTGCTGCCGCAAGGCGGAAGCAATTGTCGCGCCGCCAAACAGCCCAGAGTCTATTTCGGTTTGCCTTTGGTCCACACCACGTTCTGGCCGTAGAGCGGCACGGTGGTGACGGACATCTTCGCCGAACCATCCTGGACCTGGCGCGAATGCGACAGATAGATCAGCGTCTCGTTGGTCTTGTCGTAGATGCGGTTCACCACCTGCTTCTTCCAGATCAGGCTGATGCCTTGCTTGAAGACTTCCTCGCCGCCTTCGCTCATGTCGATGTCGCCGATGGTGATCGGGCCAGTCTGGCGGCAGGAAATCGAGGAATCCGACGGATCCTCGAACCAGTTGCCCTTCTGCAGGCGGTCGATCACACCGCGATCGAAATAGGAGACGTGGCAGGTGACGCCCTCCACTTTCGGATCCTTGATCGCCTCGACGATGATGTCGTTGCCGAGCCAGTCGACGCCGACCTTGCCCACTTCGTCTGCCGCCGCCACACCGGTGCCGAGGACAAGGCATGCGGCCAGGGCGCCGCCGATCAGTTTTCGCAAATGAGCCTCCTGCGGTTCGCGTTTTGCCGACCTCAGGTGGGACGGGCAGCGGGACTTTGCAAGCAGATCGTGTGTGCGCCGCCTGTCGGTTGCGGCAACGCGACATCTTTGCGTGCGCCACGCCAAACCGGTAAGAGTGTTCACCGAACAAGGGCTTTGCGCGCCCATCCGGCGCGTGCCATGACAATCACGACGGACACCCATTGATGATGCGTTCAATACTGGTCGGCATTCTCGTCCTGATGGCGGCGGGCATCGGCTGGCTCACCTTCGACTGGTATCGCGGCCATTATGGCGGCGAGCCGTTCGGCACGCCGTTCACATTGGTCGACCAAAAGGGCGCCCCGATCACCGAAGCAGCGTTCAGGGGGCGTCCCAGCGTCGTCTTCTTCGGCTTCACCCATTGCCCGGAAGTGTGTCCGACCACCCTCTTCGAACTGGCCGGCTGGCTGAAGACGATGGGCGACAGCGGCAAGAACCTGAATGCCTATTTCGTCACCGTCGACCCCGAGCGTGACACGCCCGCGGTGATGAACACCTATGTCGGCAATTTCTCGGACCGCATCGTCGGGATATCAGGCGATCCGGACAAGGTCCATGCCATGGCCAAGGGCTTCAGCATCTACTGGAAGAAGGTCGACACCGGCGACGGCGACTACACGATGGACCACACCGCCTCGGTGCTGCTGCTGAACGCCAGGGGCGAATTCTCCGGGACCATCGCCTATGGCGAAAGCGCCGACACCGCCATAGCCAAGCTGAAGCGGCTGGCCGCAGGCTGACACCGCTCATGACCCAGACGCGTCTCTACTTTATCGCCCGCAAGATCGAGGCCGAGTGCATCTTCGCGGCGCTCGAAGTCGCCTTCGAAGACGAGGGCCTGCCGATCGCCGTGATCGAGGTCGACGAGGATCGTGACATCCACGAAGTGTCGCTCTATGCCGACGGCGACGTCGATGTGGTCGAGGCAAGGCTGAAAGACACCCTTACCGGGCTCGCGCTGCCAAAACCGATCGAACGCGAAACGCTGCCCGATGTCGACTGGGTGACGCGCTCGCTGGAAGGGCTGAAGCCGGTGCGCGCCGGACGTTTCTTTGTCCATGGCGCGCATGACCGCGACAGCCGCCGCAGCGGCGACCTCGCCATCGAGATCGAGGCCGGCCTTGCCTTCGGCACCGGCCATCACGGCACCACATCCGGCTGCCTGGAAATGCTGGAACAGGTCGTGCGACGCGAGCAGCCACGCAACGCACTCGACCTCGGCACCGGCAGCGCCGTGCTGGCGATCGCGCTGGCAAAACTCGCGCATATTCCGGTGCTGGCGACCGATATCGACCCGGTCGCCGTCAAGGTCGCTGCCGGCAATGCCCGCCTCAACCACGTCAAGGCGCTGGTCGAAGCGGTGACGGCGCCGGGCTTCCACCACCCGATCTTTGCCGCGCGCGCGCCCTTCGATCTCATCGTCGCCAACATATTGGCGCGGCCGCTGATGCGGCTGGCGCCGGAAATGGCCAGGCATATATCGCTGGGCGGCTCGATCGTGCTCTCCGGCATTCTCGACCGCCAGCGCGACGCGGTGGTCTCGGCCTATGTCGGGCAGCAGTTCCGCCATGTCCGGACCTTGCACCGCGAAGGCTGGGTGACGATCCACCTCAAGCGGTAATCCGACCCCGATCCGACCCATCTGGCCCTGCTGAAATCGATTCCGGTTTCCGGGGCTATGCGCTACGGTCGCGGCGAGCATTCGACGGAGACGCCACCATGTTCCAGACCTTTGATTCCGCTGGCGATCCGGCTGTCGGCAAGCCGCGTGTGGCGCTGCTGCGCCAATGGCTGGCGGCCAACGGCCTCGACGGTTTCATTGTGCCTCGCGCCGACGAGCACCAAGGCGAATATGTCGCCGACCGCTCGGCGCGGCTGAAATGGCTGACTGGCTTCAGCGGTTCGGCCGGCGCCGCCGTCGTGCTCGCCGCCCGCGCCTTCATGTTCGTCGACGGGCGCTACACCCTACAGGTGCGCAGCGAGGTCGATCTCGACATTTTTGCGATCGAGAGCCTCGTCGACAACCCGCCGGCCACCTGGATCAAGGACAATCTCGGCAAGGGCGCCAGGCTCGGTTTCGACCCTTGGCTGCACACGCTGAGTGAGGTCAAGGCGCTGCAAACCTCGGCCGAGCAATCCGGCGCGGTACTTGTGCCGCTCGACAGGAACCCGATTGACGTCATCTGGAAGGACCAGCCCGAACCGCCGCGGGCGCCGGTCGAGATCCACCCGATCGGCTTTGCCGGCGAATTGGCCAAGGACAAGCTGGTACGACTGGCGGCTGCGATCGGCAAGGACGGCGCCACGCACGCCGTGCTGACCGACCCGTCCTCGATCGCCTGGGCCTTCAACATCCGCGGCGGCGACGTGCCGCACACGCCACTGGCACTCGGTTTTGCCGTGCTTGCCGCTGACGGCAAGCACCAGCTGTTCATGGACCAACGCAAATTCTCGCGCACCGTCGCGGCCTATCTGACGCAGCTTGCCGAATTGCACGAGCCCGGCGAGTTCGAGGCGGCCATCGCTGCCCTGGCCAAGGGTGGTGCAAAAATCGCGCTCGACCCGGTGTTGGCGGCGGAAAAGCTGAAAATGCTGGTCGAGGACAATGGCGGCACTGTCGTTGCCGCGCCCGACCCGGCCCGCATTCCGCGCGCCACCAAGAACCAGGCCGAGATCAATGGCAGCCGCGCCGCGCATCGTCGCGACGGCGCCGCCATCGCCAAGCTGCTGTGCTGGCTCGACCGGCAAAAACCGGGCTCGCTCGACGAGATCGCGGTCGTCACCAGGCTTGAGGAGACACGCCGGCAGACCGGCGAGGAGACGCAAATGCCGTTGCGCGACGTCTCCTTCGACACCATTTCGGGCGCCGGCCCGAACGGCGCCATCATGCATTACCGCGTGTCGCGCGCCACCAGCCGCAAACTCGCCGATGGCGAGCTGTTCCTGCTCGATTCCGGTGGGCAATATCAGGACGGCACCACCGACATCACCCGCACCGTGCCGATCGGCGCGCCGACAGAGGAGATGCGCGAGCGCTTCACCCTGGTGCTGAAAGGCATGATCGGCATTTCCATGCTGCGCTTTCCCGCTGGCACGCGCGGCTCCGAGATCGACGCTGTGGCGCGCATGGCGCTGTGGAAGCATGGCTGCGACTTCGCCCACGGCACCGGGCATGGCGTCGGCTCTTATCTCGCCGTGCATGAGGGCCCGCAACGCATCGCCCGCACCGGTACCGAGAAGCTGCTCGCCGGCATGATGCTCTCCAACGAGCCCGGCTACTACAAGGAAGGCGCCTACGGTATCCGCATCGAGAACCTCGTGCTGATCACTCCTGCCGAGCAGGTTGAGGGCGGCGACATCGCCGTGCACGATTTCGAGACGCTGACGCTGGCACCGATCGACAAGCGATTGATACGCACCGACCTCTTGACGCGCGACGAGCTGCACTGGCTCGACCAGTACCACGCACGCGTGCTGGCTGAAATCGGCCCGATGCTCGACGGCGAAACGCTGGCCTGGCTGGAGAAGGCGGCGGCACCGCTGCCGCACGACGCAAAGATCTGAGTTTCGGGAACTACCCGACGAACTGCCGCGCCAGGATCAGCACCGCCGTACCGGCCAAGAACATCGCCATCAGGCCGCCGCGCAGCGACGCCAGCGCGGTCACGACTAACGCGGCCCATTCGGCGGGCCCGGCGCTAAGTGCGGCCGGTGCGACCAGCGTCGTCAGCACTGCCGCCGGCACGGCGTTCAGGCCCGCCTCGACGCGCGGATGGATGTTTTCGAAACGCGAGATGACCAGATGCCCGCCGACGCGGGTGAGATAGGTAGCGATCGCGCCGGCGATGATGATCCACAAGGTGGTGCTCATGGCCGTTCCCCCACGCCGCTATGGTGCGGCGGCAGGATGACCGCCAACAGCATGCCGGCGACCGCGCCGATGGAAACGTGCCAAGGCGAACCCACCGTCTTGTAGGCGATGATCGAGGCAACGGCGCTGGCCATGACCACAGGCAGCCAGAGCGGCCGCTTGCGAAAACCAAGCACCAGGCCGAGGAAATAGATCGGCAGCAGGAAATCGATGCCCAGCGCATGCGTGTCGGGAATGAGCTTGCCGAACACCGCGCCGAGCGCGCTTTCGACCACCCAGAACACATAGACCGGCAGGCCAAGCCCCAGATACCAGACAAAGCCAACCGCCTTGCCGGACGCCGCCCTGGCCTCGGCCACGGCGTATTGCGGATCGGTCATGATGAAATAGCCAAGCGCCTGCTGGATCACAGGCCAATGCGAGATGCGTCTGCCAAGGCCGGCGGAATAGAGCACATGGCGGAAGTTCACCGCGAAGATCGACAGCACGATCAACCAGGGCGCGACATGCTGCCCGAACAGTTCGATACCGACCATCTGGCTGGCGCCGCCGAAGACCAGGGCGCTCATCAGGAAGGCCTCGAGCACGGAAAATCCGTTGTCGACGGCTATCGCCCCGAACAGCAAGGCAAACGGCGCCGACGCCACCACGACCGGCATCGAGAGCCGCACGCCGTCCCAGAAATCGCTTTTTGCGCTACCCTCGGAGATCGCTTCCACAGCCATCGGCCACTCCTGCCAGAGGGGTGGTATGTAGGGAGAGCCGGCTTTCTTGTCACACCAATTCGCTTGAGCCAAACGATAAGCGGAAATGATCGCCGGTGGTGTTATCCAGCCTTCCCCTGGATCGCCCTGCCCCAGTCGAGCAGCGGCCTGGCGCGAATGGTGAAATCGACGAGGTCGTCGACCAGGGCCGGCGTATGGATCGTCGCGGGATCGAAATTGTGCCGGACGGCGAAATGCCGGTTGCGGATCGCCTGGGCAAGGTCTGCGTCCGTGACATCCTCGAACCCACGCGGTGCGCGTTTCAGGCAGCCTTCGGTGTCGATCTCGAGACGGTTCTTCTTCAGTGCCGCCACCAAGGCGCGGAATACAGCCGGCTTGGCCGTAATGGCTTTGCGCATCGCCTGGAGCAGCTCCGGGCCGGGCTGCCACCAGGCAACGCCGGCAAAGCAGCGGTCGACCCCTATGTAAACGAAGAACACGCCCTGCTCCATCTTGGTGCCGTCGGGTGACAGGATGGCGGAAAGGTGCTGGTTGTAGGGCCGCTTGTCCTTGGAAAAGCGCACATCGCGGTTGATCCGGAACAGCGATTTCTTGCGGTCGCCGCGCAGGCCGAGGCCCGCCGCCAGGAAGCGTTCGGACAGCGTCTCGACGAGATCGCAGAACGGCTCGTGCAGGTCGCTTTCGTAGAGCGCCCGGTTCTCCTGGAACCATTCCCGGCTCTGGTGGAAATCCAGCGCCTTCAGGAATGGAATGGCCTTCTGCCCGAACCCCTTGAACGCGCCGGCCATCAGCCGCCCCTGCCGATCCGCTGCAGCCAGGTGTCTTCGTCGATCACCTCTATGCCGAGATCGGTGGCAACCTTCAGCTTGGAGCCGGCGCCCGGCCCCGCCACCACCAGGTCGGTCTTCGCGGAAACCGAGCCCGCGACCTTGGCTCCCAGACGTTCGGCCATCGCCTTGGCTTCGGAGCGCGTCACCTTTTCCAGCGTGCCGGTGAACACGATCGTCTTGCCGGCGACCTCGCTGCCGGCCGAGACATCCACGACGTACGGCTTCGGCTTGACCTGCTTGAGCAGCGCATCAAGCACATCGTCATTGCGTTCATTGCCGAAGAAATCGCGAAGCGCGCCGATCACCGTATCGCCAATGCCGTTGATCGATGGGAAGACGCTGTGCGGATCGGCCGCCGCCGCTGTCTCCTTGCCGATGCGGATCAGCTCCTCGATGGTCGAGAAGGTCCGGGCAAGCACGGCGGCCGTCGTATCGCCGATGTGGCGGATGCCCAGCGCGAAGATGAAACGGTCGAGTTCCGGTTCGCGGCGGGAGTCGATGGCTGCAAAAAGCTTGTCGAGACCTTCATAGTTGCGGTCCTCGACACTGCGCACGTTCTTGCGCGTCTTGCCCGATGCAGCCTCGCGCTGCCTGGCCTGCTCCTCACGCCGCTCGGCCAGCGCCTTGGTGACGGCGGGACGACGATCCTTGAGCGTGAAGATATCGGCGGCTGTTTTGATCAATCCCGCATTGAAGAAAGTGTCGATGTTCTCGGCGCCCAGCCCTTCTATGTCCAGGGCGCCGCGTGACACGAAGTGGCGCAATCCTTCCACCGCTTGCGCGGCGCAGATCAACTCGCCGGTGCAGCGCCGGCGGGAATCCTCCTTGCCGGTCTTCTCGTTGATCTCGCGCGTCGCGGGCGAGCCGCAGATCGGACAGCTATGCGGGAATTCGTACGGCGCGGCATCGGACGGACGCTTGTCGATGACGACACTCACGATCTGCGGAATGACGTCCCCCGCCCGCTGGATCACCACCGTGTCGCCGATGCGTATGTCGATGCCGTCGCGGATCGGCTGGCCGGTGCTGTCCAGACCCTTGATGTAGTCCTCATTGTGAAGCGTGACGTTCTCGACCACCACGCCGCCGACCGTGACGGGGGCAAGCCGTGCAACCGGCGCCAGCGTGCCGGTGCGGCCGACCTGGATGTCGATCTTCTGCACTGTCGTCATCGCCTGTTCGGCCGGAAACTTGTGAGCGACGGCCCAGCGCGGTTCGCCGGTGACGAAGCCCCATCTGCGCTGCAGCTCCAGCTGGTCAACCTTGTAGACGACGCCGTCTATGTCATAGCCGAGCGAGGAGCGCTGCTCCTCGATCAAATGGTAGTGCGCGACCAGTTCCTCTACCGATTTCGCCCGCACCATCAGCGGACTGATCTTGAAGCCCCAATCAGCGAACTTTTGCACCGATTCATACTGGGTCGGAGCGGGATCCTCCGACGTATAACCCCAGGCGTAGGCGAAGAATTTGAGGTTGCGGCTGGCGGTGACCGATGGATCCTTCTGGCGCAGCGACCCGGCCGCCGTGTTGCGCGGATTGACATAGTCCTGACCGCCGGCTGCAGCCGAGCGTTGCTTCAGCGCCTCGAATTCCGCGTAGGTCATGTAGACCTCGCCACGTATTTCGATCGTCTCAGGCCAGCCTGAGCCCTTCAGCGTCTTCGGGATGTCAGCGATCGTCTTGAGATTGGCGGTGATGTCCTCGCCGACGGCGCCGTCGCCGCGCGTTGCACCCTGCACGAACACGCCGCCTTCATAACGCAGCGAAGCCGACAGCCCGTCGATCTTCGGCTCAGCCGTGAAGGCGATGTCCAGATCCTTGTCGCGGTCGAAGAACCGACGGCCGCGTTCGATGAAGTCGGTGACGTCCTCGTCTGTGTACGCCTTGGCGAGGCTGAGCATCGGCACCGCATGGCGCACCTTGGCAAAGCCTTCCGCCGGCGGCGCGCCGACCCGACGCGACGGCGAATCCTCGCGGACCAGACCGGGGAACCGTTCCTCGATGGCAAGGTTGCGCCGCGCCAGCGCGTCATATTCCGCGTCCGAGATCGTCGGCGCATCCTCGGTATGGTAGCGCCGGTCGTGCTCGGCAATCTCTGCCGCCAGCCGCTCCAGCTCGCTGGCTGCCTCGCTTTCGCTGAGCGAATCGACAGGTTTTTCCGACATGCTTTTCTTCCCTGAACGTGGCGCGACACAATAGAACAGGATTCTCTCATGAGGGAGAGACCTGGCACGGGAAAATCATTCCTGAACAGCGGGATGGAGCCATATCCTGACTCTGTCCGAAAGACCGGGCTTTCAGCTCCGGATGGCGTGTGGCTAAGCCGCGGCCGTATTCTCGCGCAGCAGCCGTTCAGCCGCGGCGCGCGCCTCGTCGGTGATGGTGGCGCCGGCCAGCATGCGCGCGATCTCCTCCTGGCGCGCCGCCCGGTCCATCTCGGCGATGCCGGTGGCGACCTTGTCGGTGCCGCCGGATTTGGAGATCAGGAAATGCGTCGCCGCGCGCGCCGCCACCTGCGGCGCATGCGTCACCGAAAGCACTTGAACGCGCATCGACAGCCGCGCCAGCCGCTGGCCGATGGCGTCCGCCACCGCGCCGCCAACCCCGGTGTCGATCTCGTCGAAGACCAGCGTCGGTGCCGAGCCGCGGTCCGCCAGCGCCACTTTCAGTGCCAGCAGGAAACGCGAAAGCTCGCCGCCGGAAGCAACCTTCATCATCGGCCCCGGCCTCGTGCCGGGATTGGTGCGCACCCAGAACTCGACCTGGTCGATGCCCTCTTCCATCCGGCTTTCGGCGTCGCTGGTCATCGAAACGATGAACTCGGCCCGTTCGAGCTTCAGCGCCGGCAATTCGGCCATCACGGCTCTGGTGAGCCCTATCGCCGCGGCATGGCGAAGCGACGACAGCTGTGCGGCGGAAATATCGTAGGCCTCGCGCGCGGCGGCGGCCTGCTTCTCCAGTCCGTGCAGGCGCTCTTCACCAGCATCGAGATCGGCGAGGTCGGCGGCCATCGTGTCGCGCAGTTGCGCCAGATCGTCGACCGCCACGCTGTGCTTGCGCGAGGCGGCGCGCAGCGCAAACAGCCGCTCTTCCGCTTTCTCCAGCCGCTGCGGGTCATATTCGGTGGCGCGAAGTGCTGCCTCGACACCCGACTGCGCTGCGTCAAGCGACAGCATTGCCTCGTCGAGCGACTTGACCACATCGTCGAGCAGACCGGGCGCTTCCGTCACCTTGCGCTGCAGCCGCCGCAAAAGGCTGGCCAGTTGCGGCAAGGGCGAGGATGGCCCCGACAGCACGTCCTGCGCATCATGGATTTCCGAGGCGATCTTCTCCGCCCGCATCATCGTGGCGCGCAGCTCCGCCAACTGCGACTCTTCGCCGGGCTGGGGATCGAGCTTGGCCAGTTCCGCGACCGAGGCGCGCAGATAGTCTGCCTCTCTCGCCGCCGCCTCGACCTTGGCGCGGTGTTTGGCAAAGTCCTGCTCGCAGCTTCGCCAGTAGCGCCACGCCTCGCCTGTCGCGCGCGCGGCGCCTAGATGGCCGCCGAAACTGTCGAGCAAGTCGCGATGCGCGCCCGGATCGACCAGCGCCCGCTCGTCGTGCTGGCCGTGGATCTCGACCAGCGCATGGCCGATATCGCGCATCAGGGTGACGCTGGACGGTTGGTCGTTGACGAAGACGCGCGTACGGCCATCGGCCGTCTGCACCCGGCGCAGGATGATGTCGCCGTCGTCCTCGATGGCGTTTTCGGCGAGCAGCGCCCGGGCCGGATGATTGCGCGGCACGTCGAACACCGCGATGACTTGGCCCTGTGCCGCGCCGTGGCGGACCAGCGAAGCGTCGCCGCGGGCGCCGAGCGCCAGCGACAACGCGTCAAGCAGGATGGATTTTCCGGCGCCAGTTTCGCCCGTCAGCACGGAGAGGCCGGGCAAGAAGTCGATGTCCAGCTTCTCGATCAGAACGATATCGCGGATCGACAGCCTGGAAAGCATCAGGCGCCGGTGATCAGCTTCCCGGCCTTGGAGATCCACGACCCGGCATTCTCACGCGGCTGAAGCCCGTTGCTCTGCAGGAGCTTGTAGGAATCCTTGTACCACTGGCTGTCGGGATAGTTGGTGCCGAGCACTGCCGCCGCGGTCTGCGCTTCCGACGTCAGCCCCATCGCATAGTAGCTCTCGGTCAGGCGGGCCAACGCTTCCTCGACATGGCGGGTGTTGGAATAGTTCTCGACCACATTGCGGAACCGCTTGACGGCGGCGATGTATTCGCGGCGCTCGAGATAGTAGCGGCCGATCTGCATCTCCTTGCCGGCCAGCTGGTCGGTGGCGAAGCGGATCTTCTCCTTGGCGTCGTCGACATATTCGGACGTCGGCCAGCGCGTCACCAGATCCTGCATGGTCTGCACGGTCTGGCGTGCTTCCTTCTGGTCCTGGGTGACGTCCTTGATCTGCCGGTAGTAGCTCAGGCCGATGATGTACTGCGCGTAAGCCGCATCGTCGGTCGACGGATAAAGCGTCAGATAGCGCTTGGCCGAGCCGATCGCCTCGTCATAGTGGCCTGCGCGGTAATCGGCAAAGGCGCCCATCACCATCGATTTGCGGGCGAATTCCGAATAGGGATGCTGGCGGTCGACGGCGTCGAACTTCTTGCTCGCCTCGTCCAGACGGCCGGCGTTCAGATTGGCCAGGCCCTGATTGTACAGAACGTCGGCCGGTTCGGTCTGGTCGACATAGGTCGACAGGTCGACGTCTTTCTCGGACGACATGCAGGCCGACAGGAAGAGCGATGGGACAACCACCGAAAGCGCCAGGAAAACAGCCCTATGCGGCGCTTTCGATTGACCAACTCGCTTGAAGAACATGATTGGATTCCGCCCTTTCGGCGTCATTTCAGTCGTCATTTCGGGTCTGGGGCAGCAGCCATAAACCATAACCGCCTTGCCCGGCAACGCTATCTCCGGCCAATCGCACATTTTTGTGGCGGTTTGGCGGTAGGCCCGTGACCGTATGATTTCACCAACCCGTGATGCATCCATGCAACACAGCCCGGCGGCCAGCAAGCCAGAAAATCGTTAAGAATCAGATCATCCAGGGCGCATAGACGGGCGCGCTGACGGCGCTCATCTCAGCGCTCCGACCGCGTTCGCGGCGTGTCGTTTCGACGATCTCGAATGCCGAACGGTCGGACAAAAGCCGCCGCAACGCCGCCGCATTCATCCTGTGGCCGCCGCGATAGGAGCGGAAGCAGCCGATGAAGCGGGCGCCGGCCAGTGCCAGGTCGCCCATTGCGTCCAGCGTCTTGTGGCGCGCGAACTCATTGGGATAGCGCAAGCCGCCCATGTTGATGACGCGGTTGTCGTCGCCGATCACCAGCGAGTTTTCCAGCGACGAGCCGAGCGCGTAGCCGGCCGCCCACAGCCGTTCGACATCCTTCATGAAACCGAAGGTGCGGGCGCGCGCGATGTCGCGGCGGAAAATGTCGGCATTAATGTCGGACGCGAACAGCTGACGGCCGATCGCCGGGCTTTCGAAATCGATCTCGATCTCGAAGCGGGTGCCGTCATAGGGCCGGAATTCCGCCCAGGACGCGCCGTTCTCGATGCGAACCGGCTTGACCACCCTTATGTAGCGGCGCTTGACCGGCAGCGTCTCGACGCCGGCCTGGTCGAAGGCTTCCACGAACGCGATCGCGCTGCCGTCCAGGATCGGGACTTCGGGGCCGTCGATCTCGATGATGAGATTGTCGAGGCCAAGGCCGAAGACCGTGGCCATCAGGTGCTCGACGGTGCCGATGTGCTCGCCCGCCGGATCGCCCAGCATGGTGCAGAGGTCGGTCGCGCCGACTTCGGAGACAAGGGCGCGGAACTCGCGGCTCTCGCCGCCATTTGTAAGCTGGAAAAGGATGCCGGTGTCGGCGTCCGCGGGCAGGAATTGAACGGTAACGGGCTTGCCGCTGTGAACGCCGGTGCCAGTCAGCGTCGCACGCGATTTAAGTGTCGTCTGATAGTCTTGCAAGACAAACCCCATAAGCCCAAACTGCCATCGTCCGCTTCATCAGCCCTGAGGGCGCGCGGCTCTTGAAGTGATCGGCAGGCAGGGCCAACTCCCCGAATCCCGGCAAACCGAAGGTAATCCGGGCGAAGATAGTGGTCCGGGTGGGAGACTCCAAATCACGGTTTCTTTCCTGCTGTAACCGCGACCTGGAGCGAGACACCTCTCGTAACACTCTGTTTTACAACTTCTTTTTGCGTTAACAGGCAAACAATCGCTTGTCTGCCTGTTAACGATTGTTACGGACCGTTAACAGGTCAGTTGGCCTGGCGGCGCAGGAAAGCCGGAATCTCCAGCTGGTCGTCTTCCTGCACAGCCCGGCTCTGCGGCGTCAGCCGGCCCTGCTCGTCCAGCTGCCCGCGACGCGGCGCGTAGAGCTGCGGATCCTGGCTGGCAAGACGGCGCACTTCCGGTGCCGCCTGGCGCAGTTTGGGTTCGCGCGGCTGCGCCGGCTGCAACCGTGCAGGCTCTTCCTCACGACGCGTCAGCCCATTGGTCAGGCGCTTGAGCAGGCCCATCGGGCCGCCGCTCTCATGGTGGTCGGCCGGGCGGCTCTTGGCTTCCACTTCCGCCTTCACCACCGGCGGAAAATCCTCGACGCGCGGCATACGCTGCGGTGCGGCGGCGACCGGCTGCGGCATTTCCCGCAGCGGTGCGGGCTGCACGACCTGCTGCTGAACCACCGGCTGCGGCTGGGCAGGCGGCGCCTGGAAGATCTTGCTCTGCGGGCGGAACTCTTCCGCGTGGGCAGCCGGACGCGGCTGCGCCATGGCGGCCGCATTGGCCTCGGCAAGCTGGATGGCCTCGGCCACCGGATCCACCGCGCGCGGCTCGTAGGCCGCCTGCTGGACAGGTGCCGGACGGCTTTCCGCGATCGCGGCTGCCGGGCGGCTGACCGGCTTCTGCGGCGCGGCGCGGATCGAGATCGGTGCCGCGGCGATTTCAGCCGCGGACTTGTCGATGCCGGTTGCCACCACCGAGACGCGGATCACGCCTTCGAGCTCTTCGTCGAACGTGGCGCCCAGGATGATGTTGGCGTCCTGGTCGACCTCTTCGCGGATACGGGTCGCGGCCTCATCAACCTCGAACAGCGTCAGGTCGCGGCCGCCGGTGATCGAGATCAGCAGGCCCTTGGCGCCCTTCATCGAGGTCTCGTCGAGCAGCGGGTTGGCGATCGCTGCCTCGGCGGCGGCCATGGCGCGGCCCTCGCCCGAAGCTTCGCCCGTGCCCATCATTGCCTTGCCCATCTCGCGCATCACCGAACGGACGTCAGCGAAGTCGAGATTGATCAGGCCTTCCTTGACCATCAGGTCGGTGATGCAGGCGACGCCGGAGTAGAGCACCTGGTCGGCCATGGCGAAGGCATCGGCGAAGGTGGTCTTGTCATTGGCCAGCCGGAACAGGTTCTGGTTGGGGATGACGATCAGCGTATCGACGCATTTCTGCAGTTCCTCGATGCCCAGGTCGGCCGTCTTCATGCGGCGCTGGCCTTCGAAATGGAACGGCTTGGTGACGACGCCGACGGTGAGGATCCCCTTCTCACGCGCGGCCCGCGCCACCACCGGCGCAGCACCCGTGCCGGTGCCGCCGCCCATGCCGGCGGTGACGAAGCACATATGGGTGTTGGAGAGATGATCGATGATCTCGTCGATGCATTCCTCAGCCGCCGCGCGTCCGACTTCCGGCTGCGATCCGGCACCGAGCCCCTCGGTGACATGCGCACCGAGCTGGATCAGCCGCTCAGCCTTCGACATGGTCAGTGCCTGGGCGTCGGTGTTGGCCACCACGAATTCGACACCGCGCAAGCCGGCGGTGATCATGTTGTTGACGGCATTGCCGCCGCCGCCGCCGACACCGAACACGGTGATGCGTGGCTTCAGCTCGGTGATGTCCGGCTTTTGCAGATTGATCGTCATTGTCTCCGTCCTTTGCCTTTCCCGCCGCTTCGCCGCTGCGGCCGCCTATGGGGCTGTCCCCGTCAATTTTAGAAACTGTCTCTCAACCACTGACTCATGCGATGCAGTTTTCCACCCGTTCCGGTCATCCTGAGACCGGAAATTCCTTTCGCAGGATGGCTCTCGAAGTTCGCCATCTGCGGATAGATCAGCAGCCCGACCGGGGTCGAGAATGCCGGCCCCTTGGCCGCTTCCGGCAGGCCCGCCACGCCGAGCGGGCGGCCGATGCGCACATTGCGCCCGAGAATGCGGCGCGCCGCTTCCGGCAGGCCGGAAAGCTGGCTGGCGCCGCCGGTGAGCACGACACGCTTGCCGACGGCGTTGCCGTAGCCGGACTTGTTCAGCCGGTCGCGCAAAAGCTCGAGCGTTTCGTCGATGCGGGCGCGGATGATGCGCGTCATCATCGA